>NZ_CP016077.1:0-5185000 GCF_001941645.1 Actinoalloteichus sp. GBA129-24
GTGGCCGACCACCAGGCCGATCTCGGCGTCGTCTGGAATCAGGTGGTGCAGGAGCTCTCATCCAGCACCCTCTCCCCGTTGCACCGTGCGTGGATTCGGGATACGAGGCCGATCGGTCTTCTGGACGGGGTCGCGATTCTCGCCGCGCCGAGTGAATTCGCCAAGGACGCGCTCGAGCGGACCCTTCGAGTCCCGATCTCCGACGCGCTCTCCCGCTATCTCGACAGACAGGTCACGCTGGCGGTCAAGGTCGATGAGATCAGACCGCAGTCGTTCTCGCCGCCGCAGCCGGACCAGCTCGCCTCCGAGGCCCCGACACCGCCGCAGGGATTCGAACGGCCGATCGTCGATCAAGCCGAGCTGCCCGACTGGGACCGCCCTGCGCCACTCCCTCCGTCGATGGCCTGGACGCCGCCGCCGAGCAGATTCGCGGCAGGACCGGGCTACGGCCCCGGCAGAGGTCAGGGCGAGCCGCCGCCGAGACTCGACGGACCGGGCAGACCGCCGCACTTCGAGACTCTCCCGTTCGAGCCGCTCCCCTTCGACCGGCCGTCGTTCGACGGCGGCTATGAACAGCGTGACTTCGAGAAGCGCGAGTTCGACCAGCGCGATTACGAGCCACGCGACTTCGAGAAGAGCCGAGCCGAGCACACCGGGCCGCTGCCCGCCCTCGACGCCGTCCTGGCCACCGGGGTCGTCCCGAACGAGGACGGCATCGAGCCGGATGTCGCAGTCCTGGATTCCGTCGGCGCGGCCGAGGACGTCGACGACGAGCAGGACTCGTTCCCGGACCCGGCCGAGGGCCGGGTCGCCTTCGGCGGCCAGTCCCAGCCCCCGGCGCACCATGGCCCGCCGAACACCGGGCAGTCCGCGGGCGTGAGCCAGGCGCACGGGCAGTTCGAGGCCTACACCGCGCCGCGACACGGGCCGCCCAGCTCGCAGACCAGGCTGAACGCCAAGTACAACTTCGACACCTTCGTCATCGGCGCGTCCAACCGCTTCGCGCACGCCGCGGCCGTCGCGGTCGCAGAGGCCCCGGCCCGCGCCTACAACCCGTTGTTCATCTGGGGTGAGTCGGGCCTGGGCAAGACCCACCTGCTGCACGCGGTCGGGCACTATGCGCAGCGGCTCTTTCCGGGGATGCGGGTTCGGTATGTCTCCACCGAGGAGTTCACCAACGACTTCATCAACTCGCTGCGTGACGACAGGAAGGTGGCCTTCCAGCGCCGCTACCGGGACGTCGACGTGCTGTTGGTGGACGACATCCAGTTCCTGGAGGGCAAGGAGGGAACTCAGGAGGAGTTCTTCCACACCTTCAACACGCTGCACAATTCGAACAAGCAGATCGTGGTGTCCTCGGATCGACCGCCGAAACGGCTGGAGACCCTGGAGGACCGGCTGCGCACCCGCTTCGAGTGGGGTCTGATCACCGACATCCAGCCGCCGGAGCTGGAGACGCGGATCGCGATCCTGCGGAAGAAGGCTGCCCAGGATCGACTCGCGGCCCCCGCGGAGGTGCTGGAGTTCATCGCGGCCCGGATCGAGCGCAACATCCGGGAGCTGGAGGGCGCCCTGATCAGGGTCACGGCCTTCGCGTCGCTCAACCGCCAGCCGGTGGACGTCCAGCTCGCCGAGATCGTGCTGCGTGACCTGATCCCGGACTCGCATGCTCCGGAGATCACGGCGTCGACGATCATGGCGGTGACCGCCACCTTCTTCAACGTCGGGATAGACGATCTCTCAGGTCCGGGGAAGACCAAGGCGTTGGCGCAGGCCAGGCAGATCGCCATGTACCTGTGTCGAGAGCTGACCGACCTCTCGCTGCCGAAGATCGGGCAGACCTTCGGCGGACGCGACCACACCACGGTCATGCACGCAAACAAGAAGATCCGTAAGGAGATGGCCGAGCGCCGTCGTATCTACGACCAGGTGCAGGAGCTGACCTCCCGGATCAAGCAGCGCGCCAGGAGCTGACCGGGCGGTCTGCTCGCACCACTCGCACCACTCGCACCACTCGCACCACTCGCACCACTCGCACCACTCGCACCACTCGCACCACCCCTCACCGACTCGACTGCGTACCGACTCGGGCCCTGTCCCGACCACTCGGTGAGACGCATCGTCGCGACTCGCCCCAGGCGATCGCAGACGGTGTGCCCCTGCGGTCGCTGAGCCCGGTACTGCCTTCGCCGTCGCGCGGCGGACGGCCACCGCCAGGCGGCTCGGCCGCCACAGTGCCGCCGGCGCCGCCGGCGTGGCGGGCGCCCGGCCCGGCGAGGTGTTGCTGCCGAGGCCGTTTCCTCGGCCTGACCCCTTCGCGGCGGCCGATATTTTCCCGTCCCGTGGAGGCCGACGGGCCGCATCCTGCCCAGAAAAGCCTCGGATTAGAGTTGTCCACAGCCCCGATCGGGCGAGATCCACGCCACTTCCTACCTGTGTAGTGCCTGGGTACAACCACCCCCAGATCTGGGGATGGAAATGTGCACAACTCGGCTCGACTGTGGACGGATCGCGGGGGTCGCCGAGTTGTCCACCGAGCGGCCAAGTTGTCCACCGACTGATCCACTGGTTCGCACACAGGGGTGCACGGACGGTGAGCAGCCAAAACAAGGGTTATCCCCAGTATCCACAGCCCTTACTACTATCCCTGTCTTTTTCTCCTTAGAGAGAAGGTGAAGAAAAACAGGGGGTGGGGACAGCTCGCCGAACCACAGTCCGAGAAACCTCCGTCAGCGCCGGCCCGTGTCACACCCGAGGTCGGGGAGGCTCTACGGTGGTGACCCTGCTCGGGGTCGTCTCCGTCTGGGATTGCCCCGTCTCCTCGCCCGGTCGAGCCTGACCATCGACGATGGCCCGCCCGGTGAGCAGCGTCAGCGAGCCCGGTACGACGTCGATGCTGTTTGACCTGGTCAAGCTCGGTCGGCTGCCCAAGATCGCAGCGGCCTGAAAGGACGCCTGATGAAGATCCGAGTCGAGCGTGACGGTCTCGCCGATGCCGTCGCCTGGGTTGCCCGGAGCCTGCCCTCCCGCCCGCCGATCCCGGTGCTGGGCGGTGTCCTGCTCGACGCAGGGCAGGAGCACGGCGACGACTCTTCGGAGGGGACCGGCGGCGAGGGGGCCGAGCGCACCCTGACGGTCTCCGGCTTCGACTACGAGGTCTCCGCTCAGGTGGGAGTGCCCGCCACCGTCGTCACGCCGGGCCGGACGCTCGTATCCGGTCGGCTGCTCGCCGACATCACCAAGGCGCTGCCGAACAAGCCGGTGGACATCACCGTCGACGGGTCCCGCGCCACCATCGCCTGCGGCAACTCCAAGTTCAGCCTGCCGACCATGCCGGTCGAGGACTATCCGCAGCTGCCGGCGATGCCGGGACTCGCGGGCAGCGTGCTGGGCGAGACCTTCGGCGAAGCCGTCGCGCAGGTCGCCGTCGCGGCCGGGCGAGACGACACCCTGCCGATGCTGACCGGCGTCCGGGTCGAGATCCAGTCGAACCGGATGACCATGGTGGCCACCGACCGCTTCCGGCTCGCGGTGCGTGACTTCACCTGGGAGTCCAGCGACGAGGCCATCGACACGTCCGTACTCGTGCCTGCCAGGACGCTCGCCGAGGCGGCGAAGACGCTCGGCGGCGCGGGCAACAAGGTCGAACTCTCTCTCGCCTCGGGCGACGGGCTCCTCGGCCTGGCGGGCGCGGGCCGTCGCACCACCACGCGGCTGCTGGACGCCGACTTCCCGAAGTACCGGCAGCTGCTGCCCGACGAGCACAACACCAGCGCCATCGTCGAGGTCGCACCGCTGGTCGAGGCGATCAAGCGCGTGTCCCTCGTCGCCGAGCGCGGCACCCAGGTCCGATTGGAGTTCGGCGAGTCGAGCCTGCGGCTGACGGCGGGCGGCGACGATGAGGGCAGCGCCGAGGAGGCGCTGCCGATCCAGCTCGACGGCGAACCGCTGACGATCGCCTTCAACCCCGGTTACCTGCTCGACGGGCTCGGCGTGCTGCGCACCGACCGTGCCCACCTCTCCTTCACCGTGCCCACCCGGCCCGCGCTGATCAAGCCGGTGAACGACGAGGGCGGGGTCATCGAGGGCTACCTGTACCTGTTGATGCCGGTGCGGCTGCCCGGTTGATTCGCTCCGAACTCACCAATCGTCAAGGCTTCGTCGGCAGGGGAGGACGTCGTTGAGGATCGGACTGGTCGGTCTCGGCAGGATGGGCTTCAACATGCGCGAGCGCCTGCGCCGTGCTGGGCATGAGGTCATCGGTTACGACCGAGATCCGCAGATCAGGGACGTCGGCGGGCTCGCGGAGCTGGTAGGTGAGCTGACGGGGCCTCGAATCGTGTGGCTGATGGTTCCCGCAGGCGATCCGACCCGCGACACCGTGGCGGAGCTTGCCGAGCTTCTCTCGCCCGGCGACCTGATCATCGAGGGCGGCAACTCGCGCTACACCGATGACCAGCAGCACGCGACGGTGCTGGCCGAGCACGGCGTCGGGTACCTGGACTGCGGGGTGTCCGGCGGCGTCTGGGGCCTGGAGGTCGGGTACGGCCTGATGGTGGGCGGCGACGCCGAACTGGTCGAGCGGGCGATGCCGATCTTCGACGCGCTGCGCCCCGAGGGCCCGCGCGACGAGGGCTTTGCGCACGCGGGCGGGGTCGGCGCGGGCCATTACGCGAAGATGGTCCACAACGGTATCGAGTACGGCCTGATGCAGGCCTATGCGGAGGGCTTCGAGCTGCTCGATGCCTCCGACGTCGTGACCGACGTGCCTGCGGTGCTCAAGGCGTGGAGCCGGGGCACCGTCGTGCGGTCCTGGCTGCTCGACCTGCTGATCAAGGCCCTGGACTCCGATCCGGAACTCGACGACCTGCGTGGATACGTCGAGGACTCCGGCGAGGGCCGGTGGACGGTCGAGGAGGCAATCAACCACGCCGTCCCGGCGCCGGTGATCTCGGCCGCGCTGTTCGCCCGATTCGCCTCCCGCCAGTCCGACTCGCCCGCCATGCGGGCCGTCGCGGCGCTGCGGAACCAGTTCGGCGGACACGCGGTGCAGCATGCGGGTCCGTCCTCCGGCACCGGTCGGGTGTCCGAAGGCACGTGAGTCGGCGGCGCGGCGGAGATCTCCGCCGCGCCGATGCCCGCGGCCTGCAGGCAGGTCTTCTCCCCGACCTGCGATCCACCGCCGGCGTGTCCGACGCGGCGTACACCCGCGGTCGAATCTCGCCACAGCCCGCCCGACACCCTGCGAGCTGATCGCCTTCGGCGGTCGCGTGGACTGACGGAGCTCATGCATCTACGCCATCTTCAAGTCACCGACTTCCGCTCGTGGCCGCAGCTCGACCTGGCCTTGGAGCCGGGCCCGATCGTCCTGGTCGGCGCCAACGGGCAGGGCAAGACCAACCTCATCGAGGCGGTCGGCTACCTGTCGACGCTCGGCTCGCATCGGGTCGCCCTCGACGCGCCGCTGGTGCGGCAGGGTTCGGACCGGGCCGTGGTACGCGGCGCGGTGGTCAACGAGGGTCGTGAGCTGCTGGTCGAGGTCGAGATCGCGCCGGGCCGGGCGAATCGCGCCAGGGTGAACCGGGCGCCGGTCTCGCGCCCGAGGGACGTGCTGGGAATTCTGCGGACGGTGTTGTTCGCACCGGAGGACCTCAGCCTGGTGCGGGGCGACCCGGCTGACCGCAGGCGGCTGCTCGACGAGCTGCTCACCGCGCGCCTGCCGCGCTATGCGGGGGTGCGGGCGGACTATGACAAGGTCTTGCGGCAGCGCAGCGCCCTGCTGAAGTCGGCAGGCGCACTGCGTCGCAGCAGTCGGTCGCGACGGGACGGACCGGAGCCGCACGGAGACGAGGTCGCGACCCTGGACGTCTGGGACGCGCGGCTCGCACACTTCGGCGCCCTGCTGCTGGCAGGCCGGGTGGAGCTGGTCCGAGAGCTGGCACCTCGGGTGGCACTCGCCTACGCCCAGGTCGCCCCGGAGTCGAGGGAGGCCTCCCTGCGTTATCGCTGCTCGGTGGAGGGCCTGGCGCCTGCCGGTCGCTCGGTCGCCGAGCTGGAGGAGACGCTGCTCGCCGAGTTGAAGCGGGTCCGGAACCGGGAGCTCGAGCGCGGTGTCTGCCTGGTGGGCCCGCATCGGGACGAGCTGGAACTCGCTCTCGGCGAGTTGCCTGCGAAGGGATACGCCAGTCACGGAGAATCGTGGTCCTTCGCGCTGGCACTGCGGTTGGGCGCCTATGAACTCCTGCGATCCGACGGTGGTGAGCCGGTGCTGTTGCTGGACGACGTGTTCGCCGAACTCGACGAACGGCGGCGAGGACGACTGGCGGAGGTGGCGGCAGAGGCGGAGCAGGTGCTCATCACTGCAGCGGTGGCGGCGGACGTGCCGCCGGAGTTGGCCGGGGTTCGATACCAGGTGCGAGACGGCGAGGCGCGACGTGACGACTGACCGACCACGAGACCAGTCTCAGCCGCGCCGACCACATGGTGTGGGTGATCTAGGTCCGACTACCCCCATATCTGGGGATAACCCTGTGGATGGTGTGGATAACTCACGTTGGGGCGCCGACGCGGCGAGCCGATCAGCCCACCGGCCCGTGCCCGGCGTCACATCCGCTGGTTCCCTGCCGGACGCGGCCGCTCCCCGAGGTGCGGACCTGGCGCGCGCCACTCTCGCCGCCGCGCGGGCAGCGGCCAAGGCCAAGGGACGTGCACCCGGGCAGCAGACGGCCAGGCGGGGGGTGCGCACCGGGCGACGGCGGACGTGGTCCGGCCCGCGCCCCGACGATCGCGATCCGCAGCTGCTCGGCAGACTCGCCTCCCGCATCGCGGTGGAGCGAGGCTGGTCGGAGAGCCTCGCTGGCGGGTCGGTCTTCGGCAGGTGGGCGCGGCTGGTGGGGGAGGACGTCGCCGAGCACAGCACGCCGGTCGCGCTGCGGGACGGCGAGCTGACCGTGCAGGCCGACTCGACGGCATGGGCGACGCAGCTTCGGCTGCTGCAACGACAGCTGCTCGCGCGCATCGGAACCGGCGCCGGTCCCGGCGTCGTCCGCCGCCTGAAGGTCCAGGGGCCTGCCGCACCGAGCTGGCGATACGGCCCGAGGCACGTTTCAGGGCGTGGCCCGAGGGACACCTACGGCTGAGCTCGGCCCGTGCGACGTCGAGCTCCGGAGTTCGACGACCGCCCCGCGCCGTCTCCGTGGAGCGCCGGGTGGACTCGGCCGGGGGCGACAGCCCGGTGGGGAGTCGCGCCGTGACTCCCCGGCGTAACCAGAGCAACACCGACGGCTGACCCTTGTCGGGCTCGGCCTCTGGTCAGCGCGGAGCCGCCCGCCAGGCTGAAGGAATGGTGCGGGGGGTTGCCGACCGCAGACGAGTCCGCTTCGATGGCTCTGCGAGGATTCTAGAGGTGTCCTTGGGGCACTCCTGACGTACCGGCCCAGTAGAATCGGCGGCAGAGCGTGTTCTCGCCTGGCCCGCACCGGGCGACGGCAGATCGAGGACTGCCCCGTGGACCGGGTCGGTCAGGCTGGTTCCCCTTTTCACGCCGCACCGGATCATCCTGTGCGACAAGGGCCGCAATGAGGAGACTTCGAAGCTCGTGGCAGCGAAGAAGAACGAGTACAACGCGTCATCCATCACCGTGCTCAAGGGCCTTGAAGCGGTCCGTAAACGTCCCGGCATGTACATCGGCTCGACCGGTGAGCGGGGCCTGCACCACCTGGTCCAGGAGGTGGTGGACAACTCGGTCGACGAGGCGATGGCCGGGTACGCGACCAGGGTCGAGGTCACCCTCCTCGCCGACGGCGGCGTCCGAGTGGTCGACGACGGACGAGGCATCCCGGTCGCCATGCACCCCCTGGAGAAGAAGCCGACGCTGGAGGTGGTGCTGACCCAGCTCCACGCAGGCGGCAAATTCGACGGCGAGTCCTACGCGGTCTCCGGTGGTCTCCACGGCGTCGGCGTGTCGGTGGTCAACGCCCTGTCCCTTCGGCTCGACGTCGAGATCCATGTCGACGGTCGGATCTGGCAGCAGAGCTACGTGCAGTCGGTGCCCGGTGAGCTTCGCGACACCGGTCCCACCGACCGGACCGGCACCTCCGTCACCTTCTGGGCCGACCCGGAGATCTTCGAGACGACGACCTACAACATGGAGACGGTGTCCCGCAGGCTCCAGGAGATGGCCTTCCTCAACAAGGGGCTGACGATCCGACTGCGTGACGAGCGCGTCGTCGAGGCGGCCGATCAGGCCGATGCCGAGGGGCAGCCCGCGCAGGCGAGCGAGCGGGTCTTCTATTACCCCGGCGGCCTGGAGGACTTCGTCCGCCACATCAACGCCACCCGCGAGGCGGTCCACCGCAAGGTCATCTCGTTCGAGGCCAAGGGCACCGGTGTCGAGGTCGAGGTGGCGATGCAGTGGAACACCGGCTACACGCCGTCGGTGTACACCTTCGCCAACACCATCAACACACATGAGGGCGGCACGCACGAGGAGGGCTTCCGCGCGGCGCTGACCAGGGTGGTCAATGAGTACGCCCGGGAGAAGAAGCTGCTCAAGGAGAAGGAGAACAACCTCACCGGCGACGACGTCCGGGAGGGGCTGGCTGGCATCGTCTCGATCAAGCTGGCCGAGCCGCAGTTCGAGGGACAGACCAAGACCAAGCTGGGCAACAGCGAGGCGAAGTCCTTCGTGCAGCGGACCTGCAACGAGCGGCTTGCGGACTGGTTCGAGCGGCACCCCACCGAGGCGAAGTCGATCGTCAGCAAGGCGGTCTCCTCCGCGCAGGCCAGGATGGCGGCGCGTAAGGCCCGCGAGCTGGTCCGACGCAAGGGCGCCCTGGACATCGGCGGCCTGCCCGGCAAGCTCAAGGACTGCCAGTCGCGCAATCCCGAGGAGTGCGAGCTCTACATCGTCGAGGGCGACTCGGCAGGCGGCTCGGCGAAGGAAGGCCGTGAGTCGCGGTTCCAGGCGATCCTGCCGATCCGTGGCAAGATCATCAACGTCGAGAAGTCGCGGCTGGACCGGGTTCTGAAGAACAACGAGGTGCAGAGCCTGATCACCGCGTTGGGCACCGGCATCCACGACGAGTTCGACATCAGCAAACTCCGGTACCACAAGCTGGTGCTGATGGCCGACGCCGACGTCGACGGTCAGCACATCCGAACCCTGTTGTTGACGTTCGTCTTCCGCTTCATGCGCCCGCTCATCGAACACGGGCACGTCTACCTGGCCTCGCCGCCCCTGTACAAGATCAAGTGGCCTCGGGGCGAGCCGGAGTTCGCCTACTCCGAGCGCGAGAAGGACGGGTTGATCGAGCAGGGTGCCGCCGCCGGGCGCAGGCTTCCCAAGGATGACGGCATCCAGCGGTACAAGGGGCTCGGCGAGATGAACGCCAACGAGCTGTGGGAGACGACGATGGATCCGGCTCATCGTCTGCTCCGCCAGGTCACCTTGGACGACGCGGCCACGGCCGACGAGCTGTTCAGCGTCCTGATGGGCGAGGACGTGGAGGCACGGCGCGCGTTCATCACCCGCAACGCCAAGGATGTCCGCTTCCTCGACGTCTGAGCCGTCGCAGCCGGAAGACAACGCATACGTCCCCACACGAAGGACTTCAATGACCGAGACCCTGCCGCCGGAGGGCGACCGCATCGAGCTGGTCGACATCCAGCAGGAGATGCAGCGCTCCTACATCGACTATGCGATGAGCGTCATCGTCGCCAGAGCGCTGCCCGACGTGCGCGACGGGCTCAAGCCGGTGCATCGTCGGGTGCTCTACGCCATGTACGACTCCGGCTACCGGCCGGATCGGGGTTACGTCAAGTGCTCACGCGTGGTGGGCGACGTGATGGGCAACTACCACCCGCATGGCGACTCGTCGATCTACGACGCCCTTGTTCGACTCGCTCAGTCGTGGTCGATGCGGCATCCGCTGATCGACGGACAGGGCAACTTCGGCTCTCCCGGCAACGACCCGGCTGCCGCGATGCGGTACACCGAGAGCAGGCTCACGCCGTTGGCCATGCAGATGCTGGCCGACATCGACGAGGAGACCGTCGACTTCTCGGACAACTACGACGGCCGGACGCAGGAGCCGGACGTCCTGCCTGCTCGAGTGCCGAACCTGCTGGTCAACGGCGGCGGCGGCATCGCCGTCGGCATGGCGACCAACATCCCCCCGCACAACCTGCGGGAGGTCGCCGCAGGCGTCGTCTGGGCATTGGAGAACTGGGACGCCTCCGACGAGGAGACCCTGGCCGCGCTCATGCAGCGGATCAAGGGCCCCGACTTCCCCACCCACGGACTCGTCCTGGGCACCTCGGGCATCGAGGACGCCTACCGCACCGGCCGCGGCTCCATCCGGACGCGGGCCGTGGTGGAGATGGAGGAGGACGCCAAGGGGCGCGCCATCCTGATCGTCACCGAGCTGCCGTACCAGGTGAACCCGGACAACCTGGTCGAGAACATCGCCGCCCTGGTGCGCGACGGGAAGATCAGCGGCATCGCCGACATCGCCGACGAGTCCAACCAGCGGCGCGGCATGCGGATCGTGATCACGCTGAAGCGGGACGCGGTCGCCAAGGTGGTGCTGAACAACCTCTACAAGCACACCCAGCTGCAGACCTCCTTCGGCGTGAACATGCTGGCGCTGGTCGACGGCGTGCCGCGCACGCTGCGTCTCGACCAGGTCATCCGCCACTACGTGCGGCACCAGGTCGAGGTCATCGTCCGCCGGACGCGCTACCGGCTGCGCAAGGCCGAGGAGCGGGCCCACATCCTGCGTGGTCTGGTCAAGGCGCTCGACGCGCTGGACGAGGTCATCGCCCTCATCCGCCGCTCGGACACTCCCGACATCGCGCGGACCGGGCTGATCGAGCTGCTCACGGTCGACGAGGTCCAGGCCAACGCGATCCTGGAGATGCAGCTCCGGAGGCTGGCGGCCCTCGAACGGCAGAAGATCGTCAACGAGCTCGCCGAGATCGAGCGGGAGATCGCCGACCTCCAGGACATCCTCGACCGGCCGGAGCGGCAGCGACGGATCATCCGGGACGAACTGATGGTCGTCGTCGACAAGCATGGCGAGGACCGTCGGACCAGGGTCATCCCCTATGACGGCGAGGTCGCCGTCGAGGACCTGATCGCGGTCGAGGACGTCGTGGTCACGATCACCCGGACGGGGTACGCGAAGCGCACCAGGACCGACCTCTACCGGGCGCAGAAGCGTGGCGGCAAGGGCGTGCAGGGCGCCGCGCTCAAGCAGGACGACATCGTGGCGCACTTCTTCGTGTGCTCGACCCACGACTGGATACTGTTCTTCACCAACAAGGGACGGGTCTACCGCACCAGGGCGTTCGACCTGCCCGAGGCCAGCCGCAACGCGCGGGGACAGCATGTCGCCAACCTGCTCGCCTTCCAGCCGGACGAGCACATCGCCCAGGTGATGCAGATCAAGGACTACACGGCTGCGCCCTACCTCACGCTCGCGACGAAGAAGGGCCTGGTCAAGAAGTCCAGGCTGTCCGACTTCGACTCGAACCGGGCGGGTGGCCTCATCGGCGTCAACCTGCGGGACGACGACGAGCTGGTCGGTGCGGTGCTGTGCTCCGACGACGACGACCTGCTGCTGGTCTCGGCCGAGGGACAGTCGATCCGGTTCCACGCCACCGACGAGGTTTTGCGCCCGATGGGGCGGGCAACCTCAGGCGTGCTCGGGATGCGGTTCAACGAGGGCGACGAACTCCTGGCAATGGGCGTCGTGCGCGCCGACCGGTTCGTGCTGGTGGCGACGGACGGCGGCTATGCCAAGCGCACGCCCATCGACGACTACCCGGTGCAGGGTCGGGGTGGAAAGGGCGTGCTGACCATCCAGTACGACCGTAGGCGTGGCAGGCTTGTCGGTGCGCTCATCGTCGACCTGGAGGATGAGCTGTACGCCATCACCTCCACGGGCGGTGTGATCCGCACGACCGCCAAGGAGGTCAGGAAGGCAGGCAGGCAGACCAAGGGAGTCCGGCTGATGAACCTCGGCGACGGCACCACCCTGCTCGCGGTCGCGCGCAATGCGGAAGAGGCCGCCGACCCGGACGCTGCGGGCGATGACTCGGCCAGACAGAGCCTGGTAGCCGGCTCCTCTGACCAGACTGCGTCGGCCGGGAAGGACCAGCCATGAGTTCGCCAGGCAACTCCGATTCGGCCTCCGGCACGGACCAACAGGCGCCGGACTCGGAGAAGACCTCTTTCATGACGACTCTGGACGCCAAGAACGCAGGCGACGACAAGGGTGCGAAAGCGGTCGCCGAGAAGCCGATCGCCGAGAAGCCGATCGCCGGGAAGACGATCGCCGGGAAGACGGGCGATCAGAAGACGGGCGACGAGAAGGCGAGTCCGGCGGCGTCCCCCGTCTCGACCGCCTCGGCCGAGGGCACCACCCCGGCGCCCCGGGCCGCAGGCACCGTCGGATCGGGGACGGGGTCGCCTGCGGGGAAGGACTCCTCGTCGGCGACCAAGTCCGAGTCGAGACCGGAGTCGCCACGAGCCGACACCCCGGCGGCCACCCCGCCGTGGCAGCGGACCACGGTGGCCGGGCAGCCCTCCGCTCAGTCCTCCACTCAGTCTCCTGACGCGATGAAGTCGTCCGGGTACGCTTCGAGTGGGGCACCCGCAGGCCCGTCCACGGGCGCGGGGGGAGGCGAGGCGACGACCATGACGCAACCCGTGGGCAGCGGTCAGCAACCCGGTGCCGGTCGCGGCGCCGTGACCTTCCCCGCAGGCAACGTTCGCACGCCAGGGCAGCCGCCGGGCGCCGCACCCGGAGTCCAGCCGCCGCAGGCGAGGCCTGCAGGCAGCGCGCCGAGCGGCGGCGGCCGTCGACCAGGGCGCGGACCTCGTCGGGCGAGCCTCCAGATCAAGCGCATCGACCCCTGGTCGGTGCTCAAGCTCACCCTCGTGCTGTCGATGGCGATGTTCGTCGTCTGGCTGATCGCGGTCGGCGTGCTCTACGGCGTCCTCGACGGGATGCAGGTGTGGGATCAGCTCAACGGCACCTACAACGACCTGGCGGGCGAGAGCGCGGACAGCGCGCTGATCAGCGCGGGTCGGGTGTTCGGCGTCGCGGCGATCATCGGCGCGGTGAACATCGTGCTCTTCACCGCGCTCGCCACCGTCGGCGCCTTCGTCTACAACGTGTCGGCGGATCTGGCAGGCGGCATCGAGGTCACGCTCTCCGAGCGCGACTGATTCCCGTCCTTCGGAGTGCTCCCGGTGGCGTGATCAGCGACGATCCTGATCTCGCACCCCGGGCGAGCAGCCGGTTTGGGTGCGGTGGGAGGCGTACGGTAGTCTCTTCCCATCGCACCCACGGGGGCCTATAGCTCAGGCGGTTAGAGCGCTTCGCTGATAACGAAGAGGTCGGAGGTTCAAGTCCTCCTAGGCCCACTGCACATGATGATCTTCGATGAATCTCAGGCCCGATCGGGCCATTGTGCGCCACATTCTTAGGAGGCGATCAAAGGTGAAGAAGCTGCTTGCACTCGCCGCTGTGGCTGGAGTCGTGCTGCTCCTCGTCCGTCGCAACCGTTCCGCCAAGGCGGAGGCGGACCTGTGGCGCGAGGCCACCGCACCCAGCGAGGGCTGATCCCACGCTCCGCCTGCCGCGTCATCACGCGGCAGGCCGGGGCGTTCGGATATCGCCACTGCGGTGTTCGTGTCGGGCTGCGAGGATGACAGTCCTGCAGTTCGGCCAAGCGGGGACGTAGCTCAATTGGCAGAGCACCGCCTTTGCAAGGCGGGGGTTAGGGGTTCGATTCCCCTCGTCTCCACGAGCCGGGGACTGCTGTCGGCAGTCGCTTCGGCCCTGGCCCCGGTGCCCGCAGTGTCTATTGCGGATCGGGGCGCCGCACCGCGCTTCGTGGCTGCGGTTCACGTGTTCCACCTCAGCTTCGCCAGCGTGTACTCGGGCGACCCTTCTGGGTCGCCTTTCTGCATTGTCACCGCAGGCATACCGGCGAGGCCGGTGTTCGTCGTCCGCCGAATCGCCGCACGACGGTCCTAGCGCGACTCATCCCGCGTCATCTCCGTCGGAGGTCTCGGGCGTGGTGGCCGTCGCGGTGGGACGGACGTCGAGAATCCGATCTGGCGCAGGGACTCGGCGGGGCTGCGCCGCGAGCCGGCCGCGAACTCGGCGTCGAAGTCTTCCTCGCCTGCCGCCGACCGCGCCCGGTCGGCGATTCGGTCGTCGTCCTGTCGTTCGGCTTTCGACAGTGGCGCACCGATCGACTCCCGTGCCGAGGCGGCGGCGCCCGCCCAGCAGCGTGCCCACTCCTGCGAGTCCCTCCAAGGCGAGAGCCACGCCTCGGGTGTCGTCAGCGGCGCGCACAGCGGCGACCCCGTCGAGGTGCAGCAGGCGGGCACCGTCCGCATCCCCTGGCTGCTCGGCGATGAAGCCCGGTTCCGCGTAGATCAACGTGGACCGGTCCCTGCCGGCCTGCCGTGGGCTGACTTCGGCCGGTGCCGGCCCGGTCGGCGGGTGAGACGACCGGGCCCGACCGGACTCGGTCAGCACCCCTCGCGTGGGCCGCACCGAGTCGACGCGCGAAAAACAGGTCGATCGGCCGGTCGATACTGGTTAACCTGCCGTGCGGGTCGTCCACCGCCGGAATCGACGTCCCGGCACCGGCCTCCCGGCGGACGGCGATCCGATGGTCCGGCCGCACACGATGGATCGTCGGATGATCGTTCCAAGGAGCGCGCCCGGCGAATTCCGCACCCAGGACCGAGCAGGGTGCGGACCGGCTGCCCAGCGAGTCGATGTGCACGAGAGTGAGGGATCGCGGCAGACATGGACGAGTACGACGAGGCAATCGCGGCGAATCGAGCGAACTGGGATCAACGTGCCGACGTCCACGCGCGGTCACAGATGTACGACGTGGCGGGTCTGCTCGCGGACTCGTCGTTCATCTCCGAGGTGGTGCGCAACGACCTCGCCGTCCTGGCGCCGCATGTGCCGGGCGGGACGGTCGCCGGGAAGTCGTTGCTGCACCTGCAGTGCCACATCGGCTCCGACACCATCTGCTGGGCTCGGCTGGGCGCGGTGGACGTCCACGGCCTGGACCTGTCCCCGAACTCGCTGGCACATGCTCGGCGTCTCTCCGATGCCGACGGTGCCCGGCTCACGCTGGTCGAAGGCGATGCGCGCAGGGCATCGGAGCTCATCGACCGTCGTTTCGAGGTGATCGTCACGAGCGCGGGCACCATCGTCTGGCTGCCGGAACTGCGATCCTGGGCCCGATCGATCCACGACCTGCTCGAACCGGGCGGGGTGTTCATGGTCCGTGACGATCACCCGATCCTGGGAGCCATGGGATTCGAGCCGTGGCAGGTGACCGGGGACTATCTCAGCGGCGGCGGCACGAACACCTACGACGAGGCCGCCACCTACACCGACGGCCCCACGGACACCATCACGCACACTGTCAACCACGAGTGGCGCCACGACCTGGCCGAGGTGACCGGTGCGCTGCTCGAGGCCGGACTGGTGATCGAGGCGCTCGGGGAGCATCCGTTCATGGACTGGCCTGCCTTCGAGGGCCTGGTGTCCTGCCCGGAGGGGTGGCGACTCCCGACGGGCGTTCCTCGAATTCCGCTGAACTTCTCGGTGGTCGCCCGACGCCCTCGGTGATGCACGACGTGACCTCGCGTGGCGCAGGCTCGGCTGCATTCGTCGCCCGGCCCCGCGCGGCATCCGATCCGGCGGCACGGCGTGGCGGGACCCCGCTGTCGGTCGGAATGCAGGGTGGTCGATTATCGCCTGCTATGAAGAACTCGGTTCTTGTCGCGGTGGTTCTGGCGGGCGCCGCCGTCGCCCTCGCAGGCTGTGCGTCCCAGGACGCGCAGTCCCAGCCGGACACGCCGGGCACGGTGACGTCGACGACCATCGTGCACGACGACGGAGCGCCGCCGCCTCCGGTCGAGCCGGTGGCCGACGGGCCGTGTCCCTACCTGGACGCGGCATTAGTGGAGCAGGTCAACGGGCAGCGCCTCGGCGAGGTACGGATCGGTGATGACGAACCGCATCCCTCCTGCTTCTTCGCTCGACCCGACGGCGGCGATCAGCTGACCGTCCGCGTGTTCGTCGGGGAGCCGCAGACCGCCAAGGCGCTGGTGGACGAGCAGGCGCCCGTCGACTCGTCGCAGCTCGCCGAGGTCGACGGCGGCTGGACCGGCGGCAGGATCAGCGGCGACGACGGCTCCGTCTTCGCCGTCTACAAGGACGAGACCGCGGTCGTCGTGTGGACCAATCAGCAGCAGAGCTTCCCGGCTCAGACGGTCGTCGAGACGGTCATCGCCGACCTCGCGCTCTGACGAGCCGCCTCGTCGATCCGCATGGTTCCCGGCGACGGGCCGCTCCGCGCCTCGCCGGGAACCATGACCCCGCACAGCGTCGCTAGTGGGACGTCACCGCCGCACGGGTCGGCGCCAGTCGGTGATCCAGCGGAGCAGGTACTCGGCCGGACCGTATCGATGGCTGCGGAGCCACCAGATGCTCGCGGCGACCTGGACCATGAAGACGGCGACTGTCATGGCCAGCAGCAGGGGCGGGGACATCTGTCCCGCGAGTCCGAGCCCGATGCCGTTGAACAACGCCACCCCGATCAGTGCCTGCATCAGGTAATTCGTCAGCGCCACGCGGCCTGCCGGTGCCAGCAGGCTCCGGAGCCAGGCGATCCGGGGACTGTGCATGGCACGCACCAGGGTGGCCAGGTACGCGGCGGCCAGGAACGGGGCGGTGGCCACGCTGACGGCGGTGGCGAGAGTGTCGGCATGGGCGCCGAGGGCCGCATACGTCACGCCGCCAGCCAGGCCGATCGGGAAACCGATCAACTGGATTAGTCGTAGGACCGGCTCATTCCCGGTCAGCGTCGCCAGGACTCCTCGGCGCGCGACCACCATGCCGAGAAGGAACATCGCGAGTGCCGTCGGCCCCTGTAGCGAGATGGCCTGGACGGCATGGAATCCGAGGCCGTCGATGTTGCCCCGCACGATGTCGGCGAACGGGCCGAGCATGCCCTGTGTCTGTGCCGCCGCGTTGACAAGCGCCTCGTCGTGGGCAGGGACGAACGCCGAGCGGTCGAGGAACAGCGCGCTCGTGACGAGCGACGTCACCACCACCGCGTAGATCCCGCAGGCGGTGCGCAGCGCGACCACGTCGCGAACGCGATGCATCGCCAGCAGCACCAGTGCTGCCAGCGCATAGGTCGTCAGGATGTCGCCGCCGAGCAGGATCAGGCTCGCAGCCCCGATCAGGAACAGGCCCCCGATCCTGCGGAGCATCCGCCCCCCGAAGCCCTGGCCTGCGCGCTGCGCGGCTTCCATCTGGAACACGAAGCTGTACCCGAAGAGGAAGGAGAAGAGCAGATAGAACTTCATCGAGAACAGCGCTGCGACCACGAAGCGGGCGGTGTCGTCGAGCGGTGCGGCGAAGGCCGGATCGTCGACCAGGTTGGCCGGGTATGCCGAGGCCATGAACGTGATGTTGACGGCGAAGATCCCGAGCAGTGCGAACCCGCGGAGTGCGTCGATGTCGTGGACGCGCGGGGCTGCCGGTCGTGTCATGTCGAGTTCTCGGCTATCCACGCCGTGAACTTATCAAATAAACTATCTGATATAAACTTTATGGTCGGATACGCTGCGGCGGCCGATGCCACCAGGAGCGAAACCATGGACTACGACGCCGTACCCGACTCTCTTCGCAGGCTGTGGCGGTTGCCGTCACCCCCGGCTCGGCTGGGGCGCAAGTCGACGCTGGACGTGGAGACGGTGGTTGCCACCGCTGTACGGCTTGCCGACGCCGGGGGTCTCGACGCGGCGACCCTGCCGAGGGTGGCGGAGGAACTGGGCGTCACCGCCATGTCCCTGTACCGCTACGTGGGCTCGAAACAGGAGCTGCTGCAGCTCATGATGGACGCCGCGAGCAAGCCCGGTGTCGCATCGGCGGGCGGGGCAGCCTGGCGCGAAGGACTGCGATCGTGGGCCGTCGACCTGTGGGAGTTGTATCGAGGGCGACCGTGGGTTCCCCGCGTCCCGGTCTACAGCACGCCATCCGGTCCGAATCAGATCGCCTGGCTCGAACGAGGCCTCGCCCAGCTCGAGTCCAGCCGACTCTGCTGGGGCGAGAGACTCGCGGCGCTCACCCTGCTGAACGGCTTCGCGCGTCACTCCGTCCTGTTGACACAGGATCTCGCCGAGGGGCGTCCACCTGGCCAGACGCAGGCCGAGAGCGAGCAGCAGTACGCAGTCGCGGTGCGGGACCTCGTCGACCCGGAGCGATTTCCGCACACCGCGTCGATGTTCGCCTCCGGGGTGCTCGCCGCTTCGGACGCATCCTCTGAGGAGACCGCACGCGAAGACTTCGCCGCAGGTCTTGAACTGGTGCTAGACGGACTCGCAGCACGGATCGGTGACGTACAGGACACAGACTGAATCCGAACCCGCCGACGCACGGTGCGGGTCGGGCCGCGTCGCAACGGGGACGGACGACGACGACGGCGGCGGGAGCGGATGACTCCGCTCCCGCCGTCGGCCTGTCGTCGGCTGGTCAGTTTCGGTTGTCGGCGCCTCGGTCTAGATCGCGTGCGGCGCCGTTGCCTCGATGCAGCGTCCCCGTGCCGTTGGTGCTCGGGCCGCCGTCCGATCCGGTGCCCGTCGGGTCGCGGCCGTCGCCGTGCATGGCATCGGGCGAGTCGAAGACATCCTCGGCCTGGACGGCCGAGCTGTCGGATCGCCTGGTCGCTGCGACCGCCACCGCGCCGAGCGCGATCAGGCCGAGGACCCACGGCCAGCGCCTGCGCTTGTGGGTGCTCTTGAACTTCTTCTCCAGCTCTCGCCGGGCCGAGCGGCCCGCCTTACGCAGGTCTCGGCCGGTGCGGGCCTGCTGCTTGCGCAGCTTGCGCTTGTTCACCGCCACCGTCTTCTTGCCTTCCTGAGCATTGCTCTCGATGAGTTCCAGGAGCTGTTGCGGTGTCAGTCCGCGTTCGGCGAGTTGCGACTCGGCCGACCTGGCGGCCTGTCGCGCCGCCTTGATCGTCGCCTGAGCGCTCGCCTTGCCTGCCCGTTGTGCGCCTTCGCGGACGGTCTTGACCCCGCTGCCCATCGCCCGGCCCACGGATTCTCCCGCCGCGGCCATTGCTCTCACCTCGTCCACGTTGCCTCCGGAACCTTGGTTGACGGACGTCATTCCGCGATCCCCATACTGCCCCTCCGCCAGAGGTCTCGCTGAAGATGGCACGATGGTTGAGTGGCTGACAGTAAAGAGACACTGGTCGGAAGCAAGCTGATCGCCACCCTGCGGACCTCGCTGGGTGACATCAGGATCAACCTGCTGCCCGATCACGCACCGAAGACCGTGGCGAACTTCGTCGGGCTTGCCGAGGGGACCAAGGACTACAGCGAGCCGAACGCGCAGGGGGAGCGCTCCGGGCCGTTCTACAACGGCTCGATCTTCCACCGGGTCATCGACGGCTTCATGATTCAGGGTGGCGACCCGACCGGCACCGGTCGCGGCGGCCCCGGCTACAAGTTCGCCGACGAGTTCCACCCGGAGCTTCAGTTCAACAAGCCCTACCTGCTGGCGATGGCCAATGCCGGGCCCAACACCAACGGCTCGCAGTTCTTCGTGACCGTGGGACCGACCACTCACCTGAACTTCAAGCACACCATCTTCGGTGAGGTGGCCGACCAGGCGTCGCGCACGGTCGTCGACACCATCGGACACACCTCGACCGGCCCCGGCGACCGTCCCTCGACCGACGTCGTCATCGAGAGCATCACCATCGAGCGCGGGGAAGGCTGATCCCGACATGACGGCCCGGACCGTGCGGGTGGCGTGATGACGACACCCCCTGGGCAGCAACCTGGCACCGGCGGCGGGGGAAGCCCCTCGCTGCCGGGCTGTGCGCGGCACCCGGAGCGTCCGACGGGGCTGAGCTGCACTCGGTGCGGACGCCCGGCCTGTCCGGAGTGTCTTCGCGACGCCTCCGTCGGTTATCAGTGCGTCGACTGCGTCACGGAGGGGACTCGTGCGGTGCGCAGGCCCCAGACGCTGGCTGGTGCGGCGGTGGGCACCAGGCCGATCGTCGTTCCGGTCCTCATCGCGTTGAACGTGCTGGTCTATCTCATCACCGCTGCCCAGGCGGGCAATCCGATGCGCAACTCGGCATCGGCACTCTTCGACGCCTGGGCGCTGTGGCCGCCCCAGGTCGCCGCAGGGGAGTGGTGGCGGCTGGCCACCTCGGGCTTCCTGCACTTCGGTCTGCTGCACCTCGCGTTGAACATGTTCGCGCTGTGGGTGCTCGGTCGGGACCTGGAGGTCCTGCTCGGCAGGGCACGCTTCATCGCCGTCTACCTCGTGTCCCTGCTGGGCGGCGGGGTGGCGGTGTACCTGCTCGGTGATCTGGGCACTCAGGTCGCAGGCGCCTCCGGCGCGGTGTTCGGCCTGATGGGCGGCATCGCAGTCGCGGCGATCCGCCTGAAGGTCAACCCCAGGCAGGCGCTGATGGTCATCGGCATCAACCTGGTCATCAGCATCACCATCCCCGGCATCTCGCTGCTCGGACACGTCGGCGGGCTCGTGATCGGCGCCCTGGCCGTCGCCGGGATGGTCTTCGCGCCTCGGGACCGCCGCAACCTCGTCCAGATCGGCACGGTGGCGGCCCTGCTGGTTTTGATCGTCGCCCTGTTCTTCCTCCGCGACGCCCAGCTCGGTGAGTGGATGTGCGTGACGGGCGCCGACGGGCGGCCGGGTTGTGGGCGAATCGGCGGCTGACGCCGACGATCCTCGACGATCTCAAGCCGGTGGGCTCACCCGAATGGGTGAGCCCACTCTTGTGTTGTGGACAAGTAGGACCTTCTACCGGCGCTTGTGCCGAAATGCTCAAAGTTATCCACAGGAGTTGTCCCCACTGGGGATGACTTACACGGCTGTGGTTCGACGACCCCGTGTGCACGGCCCAGTCGTGGGCGTAGTGATCTTCATCAGAAAGAGCGCGGCCCGGATGCACGTCGCATCCGGGCCGCGATCACTCTCAGTGCTCTTGGGGAGACCTTCGCTCAACGCCACCGCATGGTCATCAGCAGGCCGGTGATCATGAGTGCGAAGCCGATGGCGAAGTTCCACGCTCCGAGCTCGGCCATCAGCGGGATGCGGTCCCCGGCGATGTAGTTGACGATCAGCCACAGGAGGCCGATCAGCATGATCCCGAGCATCACGGACACGTAGACCGGATGCGAAGGACCCACCGCCTTCACCTTCACCGGCGTGCGCTTATCCTGCGGAACGGTGTAGACGTCCTTCTTACGGACCTTGGACTTCGGCATCGTGTCCTCGCTGGCGTCGACCGGTGTTGCTCGTCGTCATCACGGAATGTGGCCGTCCAGTCTACGCCTGGTGATAAATCGCAAGGTGGACGCCTCGATCCCGCAATCACGTTAACGTAGTCGAGGCCTTCAGCGAAGGACAGGTGTACCCGTCGAGCATGTGGTGCCTGTGACGGCGACGATGGAGCCGTCCGCATCGCAGGCCGGTTGATCCGCCCGCGAGGCCCACGACGGCCTGCGCAGTGCGACCGGTGTCTCTCGACAAACGGACACGATGACAACAGACGTGTGTTTACGCTGCTGGTGCAGAGCCGCAGAAGTCGGAGTCCAGGAGGTTTCGTGGTGAGTGAGTTCCCGCCGGAGCGGGACGACTACGCCCCCCGCACGCGCGCTCCGCAGACCACGCAGGACGAGCCGCACCGGGCTGCGCCGCGTCCCCATCGCGCCGCCGCGCCTGGTCGCAGGCACGCCGCCCGCGAGGCACCGGACGATGGCCGCCCCGGCGGTGGTGCAGGCAGGCATTCGTCGGGCACCTGGGAGGCGCCGGGTCCTCCCCAGCCGACTCGTCCGCCGGGCGATGCTCCTCGGGGGTACAACGAGGAGCCTCGCCGGGTCTCCGAGGCTGAGCCTCGCCGTGTCCCCGAGGCTGAGCCTCGCCGGGTCTCCGAGGCTGAGCCTCGCCGTGCTCCCCAGCGCCCACCGCGACGCGCTGCCGAGGGAGGCCTGCCCCCCGAGGGTGGATTCCGTCCCGAGGCAGGCCGTCCCGCCGGGGGCGGCGGTCGTCGGCGTCGCCCCGAGCCGGACGAGCAGCCGGCGCCGCGCAGGGCTCGCCGGGAGCAGCCGGACCACCCCGTCGCGCCGGAGACGTCTGCGACGGCGCTGTCGGCCGCGTCCCCCGATCACGCCTGGCCGCAGACGGGGCGACTGGAGACTCCTGAGTCGCAGGCAGGCCCCCGGCGCGGACCTGGACCACGCCCGGCCGCGCCACCGCCCGGCGGAGCCCAGCAGCAGCCCGCCCGTCGTCCTGTCGAGTCGCCGACGGGCAGGCGCACCCGGCCGCCGCAGGCCGCTCCGCTCGCGTCGGAACCGCCCGCCAGGCCGCGTCGGGGCGTGGAGCCTCGGGAGGAGCGGACTCACTCGGACCCGTGGCCGGGGTCTGCGGCGCTGATGGGCGGCGTGCTCCCCGTGCCAGGCTCGGATGAGCCGCGCGGGATGCCGTCGGGCCAGGCCGGACCGAGTCAGGCCGGACCGGGACAGCCGCCGCCCGGCCCCGGAATGCCGGGGCAGTCGGGACAGCTCTCGCCGCCGAACCCCTCGATGCGGTCCGATCCGGTATTCCCGCCGCCGCAGCCCGGCGGCCAGGACGGTCTGGAGTCGAGGCTGGGCTCGCGGCTCGACGGCGATCTCGATCTCGACGACGGCGAGCGGTCTCGTCCGCCGCTTGAGCAGGACACAGGCATGCCGACCCGGCAGATCCCGCAGGTGGCCCGCCAGGCAGGGCCGCCGATGCAGGCAGGCGCTCCGATGCAGGCAGGCCAGGGCAGGCAGCAACCTGCCGAGGCGGTCACCGAGTTGATCGCCCCGGTGGAGGACCAGGACGCCGAGACCTATCACGAGGACGACTACGACGACGATCGCCACGGCGATCACGACGACGAGTACCCCGACGATGATCTCGACGAGGAGCACGAGGCCGCGGCACAGGCCGCTCCCCGGCGGCGGCCGAAGAAGAAGCAGGCCCCGGCACGGAAGAAGGACAGCGCAGGTCGGATCATCGCGCGCTCCGGCGGCGAGCTGATGCTGACCGCAGGCTTCGTAGTGCTGCTCTTCGTCTTCTACGAGCTCTTCGTGACCGGCTGGTTCACCTCGGCGCGGCAGGCACAGGCCGACTCGCGGATGGAGGAGCAGTGGCAGGCGGGCGACAACGAGCGCGGCGCGGGCCTCGATCCGATGGAGGGCGAGGCGTTCGCTCGCATCTTCGTGCCCAAGTTCGGCCCTGACTACCAGTACAGCATCGTCGAGGGCACCAGCGACGCCCACCTCGAGGTCGGTCCCGGTCACTACATCGACACGGCGATGCCCGGTGAGCGCGGCAACTTCGCCGTGGCCGGACACCGGGTCGGCTGGGACTCGCCGTTCAACAACCTCGACCTGCTGGAGAGCTGCGACGCCATCGTCATCGAGGGCGCCTCCGAGTGGTTCGTCTACCGCGTGCTGCCCATGGAGAGCGAGATCGCGGACTGGGAGAACACGCGGGCCAGCAGGCCGGAGTGCACCGACGTCCCGTCGCTGGTGGACCCGACGGTGGACGGCGGCGGCGCCTACGGGAACACTCCCGGCAGGCAGATCGTCACCCCGAGCCAGGGCGAGGTCATCCTGCCGGTGCCGAGTAACCGAGGCGCCGAGGTGGCCGAGGCCGATCAGCGCGCGTTGATCACGCTGACCACCTGTCACCCGAGATTCTCGGCGCGGGAGCGGATGATCATCCACGGTCTGTTGACCGCTCAGTACCCGAAGGACGGGGAGGGAGCTCAGCTTCCGCCTGAACTCAGCCAGTGATCAGCGACGAGAGTAAGCGGGGACGACGTGTACGGCTGGATCTGGCGACACCTGCCGGGACCGCTCGTGGTCAAGATCATCGAGGCCTTGGTGCTGTTCGCCATCGTGGTCGCGGTGTTGTTGTTCATCGTGTTCCCCCTGGTGGCGCCGATGCTGCCGTGGAACAACGTGGACCTGCCCACCGACTCGAACACGGTGGGCTGACGCGGGGGCGAGGTCGGCGACCGGGCCGGTCGCGCGGGCGCAGCACGGCGGAGCGGGCTTGACGCTCGACTATCCTGACGGAGTGCGCATCCTGGTCGTCGACAACTACGACAGCTTCGTCTTCAACCTGGTCCAGTACCTCGCCCAGTTGGACGTCGAGGTGCTGGTCAGACGCAACGACGTCGTCGAGCCTGCCGATCTCGACCAGGTGAGCGGCGTGCTCATCAGTCCCGGTCCGAGCACTCCGGAACGAGCAGGGCAGAGCATCGACGTCATCCGACGCTGCGCCGCGCGCTCGCTGCCGGTGCTCGGCGTCTGCCTGGGTCACCAGGCGATCGCCGCAGCCTGGGGCGGGGTCGTCGATCGCGCCCCCGAACTCCTGCACGGCAAGACCAGCCAGGTTCACCACACCGGGGTCGGGGTGCTCGCCGGGCTGCCGCAGCCGTTCACCGCCACCCGATACCACTCGCTGACCGTCCGTCCGGACACCGTTCCGGATGCCTTCGAGGTGACGGGGCGCACCGAGTCGGGGGTGGTGATGGCGATCCGGCATCGAGAGCTGCCGATCGAGGGCGTCCAGTTCCACCCCGAGTCGGTGCTCACCGACGGCGGGCATCGGATGCTGGCGAACTGGCTGGCCGTCTGCGGCCGGACGGTTCCGGCGGCACTGGTCGACGAGCTGGAGCGCGGCGCCCGCACGATCGCGGCGGCGGCGCACGCCTGACGCACCACGGCCTGCCTGTGGGTCAGTCGCGACCTCACCTAGGGCGCGAAGCATGCTGCCTCGGCCGGGGCACCGGGATGGACCGTGCCCTGATCCGGGCCTGAATCCGAGCGACCGCGCCCCGCAGTGCGGTCGCCAGTGTCTGGACGGACTCTTGATCCAGTATCAGGACGTCGGTCTCCGAGGAGCTCAGTTCGATCCGATCCTCGACGACACGCACCGCGACCCGACACGGCCTGCCCTGTGCATCTCGGCAGAGCACGTCCGGCAGTGTCTCGCCGCTAGGCGGGATGATCTCTGCTGCCATCGCGCACACCTCCTCCGCCAACGCCGGAGCCGCCTGCCGGTCCGGTCGTGTCAGCGTGGTGCGGAGTCCGCCCGGTCGCAACAGGAGGATGCGCGACTCGTCACGGTGCGGGGAGGCTGGCCTGCCAGGCCATCCGCAGCGGATGGGTGTCGTAGACGATGCGCAGCTCGGCGATACGGCCGGTGTCGTCGAGCGTGATCACGTCGATGCAGTCGAAGGTGGTGGCGGTGTCATCCGGGAGGCGCCAGTCATAGCGGAATCGAACGGCCGCGCACCGCGGGTCGGTGACGGAGAGGTAGACGTCGATCGGCGTGATCATCGATCGCGCGGTGGTGGCGGCGAGTTCCGGATAGAACTCGCGTGCCGGGATCGCTCCGTTCATCGGTGAGCGGACCACCCCGTCATCGGTGAACAGCTCCAGCACGCCCGCCACATCACCGGCGGCGAGCAGCTGAAGATACCGATCGATGGTCCGCCGCGCCTGTTCCTCCGCCGTGGACACCATGACACTGGAGCGTACTGGGACCGAGGTCCGATCCGTGTCTCGCCCGGTCGGCCACCGTAGCCGGGGCGGCGGCTCGGTCTGCGGCCGTCCGCCTCGTGCGTCGCCCAGCAGGGACGACGCAGGGGACGTCCCGGGCATCCCCGAAACGTCCCCTGCGGTGGGATCACATCCGATCGATCACGGCGGGTCGAACGAGGGCCCGCCACCGGTCAATCGCCCGACGCCGACCGTCACCGAGGCACTCCTGCCGAGCGGTTCGCCGGTGTTCACCGACTGATCCACGACGCGGCCGATCTGCTCGATGTCGTCCACGCCCGTCGTCTGCTCCGTGAACGTGCCCTCCCAGCCCAGGTCCCGCAGCCGCAGCTCCGCCTCCTCGGGCTCGAGCAGGCTCAGGTCGGGCATCGTGATCTGGTTGCCGCGCGACACCTGAAGGGTGATGGTCGTCCCCGGATCGACGGTGGAGCCCGCCGGGACGTTCTGCGAGAGGACCTCGCCCTCCTCCGCCACGCCGTCGACGTCTTCCCGCCGCACGTCCAGCTCGGCGCCCTGCAGGTTTCCGGCTGCCACGTCGTACTGCTGGCCGACGACATTGATCACCGAGACCTGCTGAGCAGCCACCCCGAGGGTGATCTGGACGCTGGTGTCCGCTTCGACCTCCTGGTCCGCAGGCGGGTCCTGCCCCACGACGAGGTCGACCAGACTCTCGTCGTCGACCTCCTCGCGCCCGTAACTCGGATTGAGCTGCAGGCCCACCTCACGAAGCGCCCTGCCCGCATCCTCGGCGGACATGCGCGACAGATCCGGCACCGTCGAGGTGCCGGGTCCGAGCCCGAGGGTGATCGTGACGGACGAGCCCTCGTCGACCGAGCTACCGGGCGTCGGATCGGTGGCCAGGACGGTGCCCGCATCTTCTGCGGTCGACTCCTGGCCTTCGCCGATGTTGATGCGCAGACCGGCAGCGGCCAAGGCGCTCCGAGCGTCCTCCTCGGTCATCCCGACCAGATCGGCAGGCACCTCCACCTGCTGAGTCGGCGGCGCCTCGTCCTCACCCGAATTGAAGAACCCGCTGCTCGTCAGATACGCGGCCAGGGCGATGATCCCGACGCACAGGACGGTGATGAGGGCGGCGACCAGTCCCTTGCGCCTGCGAGCGCGGCGTTCCTCCTCCTCGTCGTCGGCGAGGTCGTAGTCCTCCTCGACCGGCGGGGGCGGCCGACGACGCCTGCCCGGCTGGGGCGAGTCCTCGGCCCCGCCGAGCATCGTGGTGCGTTCCTCGTCGGTCATCACCATCGGCGCGTTCGGCCGCTGACCCGACAGCACTCGAATCAGGTCGGCACGCATCTCCGCCGCCGACTGGTACCGGTTGGCCGGGTTCTTGCTCATCGCCTTGAGGATGATCGCGTCCAGGGCGGGCGTGATCTGGTCGTTCACCTCGGACGGCCGCCGGGGGTCCTCGCGAACGTGCTGGTAGGCGACGGCCACCGGCGAGTCACCGGTGAACGGCGGCTCCCCGGTCAGCAGCTCGAACAGCACGCAGCCCGCCGCGTAGACGTCACTGCGGGCGTCGACGGCCTCGCCGCGAGCCTGCTCCGGCGACAGATACTGCGCGGTGCCGATCACCGCCGCGGTCTGGGTGACGGCGGCCTGGCCGTCGTGCAGGGCACGAGCGATGCCGAAGTCCATCACCTTCACGGCGCCGGACTTGGTGATCATGATATTCGCGGGCTTGACGTCGCGGTGGATGATGCCGTGCCGATGGCTGAAGTCCAGCGCGGCGCTCGCATCGGCCATGATCTCCATCGCGCGGCGGCCGGTGAGCGGGCCGTCGCCCTTCACCATGTCCCGCAGCGTCCGGCCGTCGACGTACTCCATGACGATGTAGGGGAGCGGACCGTGCTCGGTCTCCGTCTCGCCCGTGTCATAGACCGCGACGATCGCCGGGTGATTCAGCGCCGCCGCGTTCTGGGCCTCCCGACGGAAGCGAAGCTGGAAGGTGGGGTCTCTGGCGAGGTCGGCGCGCAGCACCTTGACGGCCACATCGCGGCTGAGTCGGACGTCCCTGCCCATATGGACCTCGGACATGCCGCCATAACCGAGTGTGTCACCCAGTTCATAGCGGTTGGAGAGCAGTCGCTGCGTGCTCATTACTGCGTCGTCCCGATCCTCGATAACGGTCGTCTCATCATGCCGGGTCGCCCGGCTCGATGCCGAGTCTGTCTAGCCTGGCCCCTTGGTGGTACATCGGATCAAGCACCTCCAGGGCTACACCGCACGGTGATCTCGGTGCCAGGCGGCAGCGGACCACTCGGTTCAACGGACGTCACCATGCAGGTACGAGGGGATTCCACGGCCTCCCCGTCGACCGACGACAGGGTCGTCCTCATCTTGAGTTCGGCGAGCATCACCTCAGCCCGTTCGGCCGGTCTGCCCTCGAAGTCACTCGGTGCGATCTCGACGAGATCGAAGTCCTCGACCGCCGGTTCCTCCGTCGGCTGACGGTCTCCCGGTGAGGGCAGCGACGGTAAGACGTCCTCGCCGGACACGGCGGGGCCGGTGCCGCCCGCCCCGCCCTCGGCGCCCGACGTCGACTGAGCGCGACCGTCCTCCAGCATCGAGTTCACTCCCCAGACGGTCAGCGCGACGATCGCGACGGTGAGGACGGCGATGACCACCCAGAGCACCGCGCCGCCCCGCCGTCGTTGCGGCATCGGGCCGGGGTGGTGATACCCGACCGGCGGGGGACCCATCGGGACTCCGCCGTGCCCCGAGGCCGGCGGTACGTTCGGGACGGGCTGCGCGGGCATCATCATGTTGCCGGTGTGCACCCGAGGGATGTTCCCCGTCACTGGACCGGTCTGAAGCGCCATCGCCAGTCCGGACGGCGGCGGCAGCGGATGTCCCGCCCGGACCGCCGACACCGCGGCGGCGAACTCACCCCCGGTCCGATACCGCCGACGCGGGTCCTTGACCAGGGTGTTCTCGATGAGAGTCCGGGCGCCGATCGGCACGTCCGGTGGGAGCGGCGGCACGTTCTCCCTGATGTGCATCATGGCGACGGTGACCGCGTTGTCCGAGACGAACGGCCGATGCCCCATCAGACACTCGTAACCGACGACCGCCAGCGAGTAGACGTCGCTCGCGGGCTCCGCCTCGCCGCCCAAGGCCTGTTCCGGTGCGATGTAGTGGGCGGTGCCCATCACCATCCCGGAACGGGTGACCGGTGCGGCGTCGGCTGCCTTGGCGATGCCGAAGTCGGTGAGCTTCACCTTTCCGTTCGGCGTCACCATGATGTTGCCGGGTTTGACGTCCCGGTGGACGTAGCCCCGTTCGTGGGCGGCCTGTAGTGCCTGACCGGCCTGCTCGAGCATGTCCAACGCCCGATCGGCGTTGAGCCTGCCCTGGTTCGCGAGGATCGCGGCGAGCGGGTCGCCCTCGACCAACTCCATCACCAGGTACGCGGTGTCCTCGGGCCCGTCGGGCACGGCGGCGGTCTCGCCGTAGTCGTGGATCGCCGCGATGTTCGGATGGTTCAGCGAGGCCGTGGTGCGGGCCTCGGTGCGGAATCGATGCAGGAACTCGGCATTGCCGCAGAGCTCCGGCTTGAGCACCTTGACCGCGACCTTGCGGTCAAGTCGGGTGTCCGCCGCCTCCCAGACCTCGCCCATGCCGCCGACCGCGATCCGCCTGCCGAGTCGGTAGCGGTCCGCGAGGAGCTGCCCGGACGTGAGCACAGCTCAGCCACCTCCGAGCCCGGCGCCGATCACTGCCCGGCCAATCGGAGCGGCCACTCGGCCGCCGGTGGCACCCTGGCCGACGTTGCCGCCCGCCTCGACGAGCACCGCCACCGCGACCTGCGGATCCTCGGCGGGGGCGAAGGCGACGTACCAGGCGTGCGGGTTGGTCGCATTCGGATCGACGCCCCACTGGGCGGTACCGGTCTTCGACGCGATCGTCACGCCGGGGATCTGGCCTTCACTGCCTGCGTGGGCCTCTGCGGCGATCATCATCTCGGTGAGGCTCTGCGCCACCTGCGGCGACATTGCGTCCTCGACCTCGTCCGGCCGGGTCTGATCCAGCTCGTCGAGTTCGGGGGATCGAATCGTCGAGACCACGTGCGGCTGCATCCGGGTGCCCTCGTTCGCGATCGTCGCGACCATCATCGCGTTCTGCAACGGAGTGACCCGGACGTCGCGCTGCCCGATGCCGGTCTGGAACGTCGCAGGCCTGTCGGACATCGGTCCCAGTTCGGACGAGGCCACCGTCATCGGGATCTCGAGATCCGGATCACTGAAGCCTAGCGCCTCGGCCTTCTCCTGAAGGACCTCCGGGCCGAGTTCGTCGGCGAGCTCGCCGAAGGGCACGTTGCAGGACTCTTCGACCGCCTGGAGCAGGGTGGCGTTCCGGCCGTTGCCGCAGTCGTTGTTGTTGAAGTTGGGCAGCATGGTGTTGGTGCCCGGCAGCTGGATCGAGGATGCCGGGTTGACCGCGCTGTCGGCCGTGTAGCCGTTCTCCAGCGCCGCCGCCGTGACCAGCAGCTTGAAGGTCGACCCGGGCGGCTGGGTCTCCGAGATCGCCCGGTTGTGCAGCGGGCGGCCCTCGTCCTCCTCCAGCCTCGTGATCGCCTCGGACCTTGCCTCGGAATCCAGTGTGGCCAGGTCGTTGGGGTCGAAAGTGGGTGTCGAGACCATAGTCAGGATACGGCCGGTGTCCGGCTCGATCGCGACGACCGAGCCGGTGAGCCCCTGGTCGGTCATCATCTGATAGGCGGTCTCCTGCATCCGCCGATTGATGGTGAGCTCGACCATGCCGCCCCTGGCATCCCGACCGGTGATCAGGTCGGAGAGCCTGCGGACGAACAGCCGGTCGTCGGAGCCATTGAGCACCGGGTCCTCGGCGCGCTCCAGTCCGGTGCGGCCTGCAGGCGAGTAGTAGCCGGTGATCGGCGCGTAGACCGGGCCGTCGGGGTAGGTCCGCTGGTAGGGGTAGACGTTGTCGCCCGTCTCCACGACGGTGGCAACCGCCTCGTTACCGACGATGATGTCGCCGCGCTGGCGTGCGAGCTCCTCGGTGAGCGTCCGGCTGTTGCGCGGATGAGCCCGCAGCTCGTCGGACCAGATCACCTGGATGTAGGTCAGGTTCGCCAGCAAGGCGACGATCATCAACATCACGGTGAGTGCGACTCGACGGATCGGAGTGTTCATGTCGGTCGAGCCACCATTTCCGTGTGCGCCTCCGCGATCGGCGCCTGCTTGGGTTTGGGCTTAGATGGCGGCGGAGGCCTGCGGGCCGCGTCCGAGATGAGCAGGAGCAGCGCGATCAGGATGTAGTTCGCCAGCAGCGAGGAGCCGCCGTAGGACAGGAACGGGGCGGTGATGCCGGTGGACGGGATCAGTCGGGTGGCCCCGCCGACCACGATGAACACCTGAAGGCCGATGATGAAGGCCAGCCCGCTGGCCATCAGTTTGCCGAAGCTGTCCCGAACGGCCAACGCGGTGCGCAGACCTCGCATCACCAGCAACAAGTAGAGGAGCAGGACGGCGGCGACGCCGACGAACCCGATCTCCTCACCGATAGCCGAGATGATGAAGTCGGTCTCTGCCGCAGGGATCAACGTGGGCCTGCCGCCGCCCAGTCCGGTGCCGAAGATGCCGCCGGTTCCGAGGCCGAACAACGATTGGACGAGTTGGTAGCTGTCCCCATCGGAGGCATCCAGCCTGCCCAACGGGTCGAGGAAGTTCAACACCCGGACCCGAAGGTGGTTGAAGAGCGGATAGGCGATGACACAACCCGCCGCGAAGAGGCTCAGCCCGATGACGACCCAGGACGCGCGCTCCGTGGCAATGTAGATCATCACCAGCACCAGGCCGAAGAACAGCAGCGAGGTGCCGAGGTCACGCTCGAAGACCAGGACGCCGACGGAGGCGGCCCAGGCCAGCAGCATCGGGGCCATGTCGCGCATCCGAGGGAATTCCATCCCGAGGAAACGACGGCCCGCCACGGTGAACAGGTCTCGTTTGGACACGAGGAAGGAGGCGAAGAAGATCAACAGAAGGATCTTGGCGAACTCCCCGGGCTGGATGCCCGCACCGCCGATCCTGATCCAGATCTTCGCGCCGCCCGCACCAGAGATGCTGTAAGGCAGGAACCCCGGCAGGGCCAGGGCGAAGAGCCCGACGAAACCACAGGTATAGCCGAAGCGCGCCATCATCCGGTGGTCCCTGACGAACGCCAGGACCAGCACGAACAGCACGATGCTGACGACCATCCACCCGATCTGACGGTTGACCAGCGCGTTGCGTTCCGGGGCGGCCGCGATCCTGGCGAGGTCGATCCGATGAATCATGATCAACCCGATCCCGTTGAGCAGTGCCGCGAACGGGAGGATCAGCGGATCGGCATACGGCGCCCACTTGCGCACCGCCAGGTGCGCGATGCCGAAGAGGGCGAGGAAGGCCACCCCGTTGTAGAGCAGCTGACTGGTCAGCTCCTGCTCCTGGTTCGCCTCCACCAGCACGTTGGCGATGGTGACGAGCAACGCGGCGAAGGCCAGCAGCAGCAGTTCGGTGTTTCGACGAGTGGGCATGGCAGGAGGCCGTGGCGCTGCCTGCCCCGGATTCGACGCGGCGTCGACCGGGTTGGCCATCAGCCCACCGTCCGACAGTCGACTCCGGGCTCCTGCACGGGCCGTGCGGTGCCTACCGCAGCGTCCTGCTTGGCGTCGTCCTGTGCCGAGCCGACCCGATCGCCGTCGTCCTGGCCGATCAGCGAGCTCGGTCCGGTCGGTGTCCCGGAGGGAGTGTCGGGCTCGGTCGACCGGCCCGCAGGCTCCGCGTCGTGCTGCGGCGAGGTCTCCTCGGTGCACGGCGGCAGGAGCTGTTCGGTGCGCAGCTGCTCGATCGTCTCCCTGGCATCGGCCAGGCTGCCCTGATTCACGATGCCGTTCCGGACGGTGCCCTGGTAGGCGGGCCGGAGATCGGTGATCTGAATCCGCTCGCAGTCCTCGCCCGCGTCTCCGCACGAGTCTTCGACCTGCCGATGCAGGGGAATCCCGAGCACGGTGCCGCGCACGCCTTGGAAGACGGCGACCTCGTCGTCGTCGTTGGTGCTGACGAAGTGCTGGCCCATCACGACCGAGTAGCCGAAGTATCCGCCGACGCCGAGGACGATCAGTACGGCCAGCAGCACCAGGAAGGTGCGCAGCCGCTTCCGCTTCGGTCGGGTCGGCTGCTCCGGCGGGGTCTCGGGCCGAGACGGCCTCGGCAGGGTCGTCGCCGAGGCGCGGGCCGCTGCCGAGTCCGGCGGCGGCTGCTGCTCGGAGCCGTCGCCCGCGGCGCCGCCCACGATGGGATCGTTCTCGCCGAACTCGACGTCGACGACGTCGGCGACGATGCACGTGACGTTGTCCGGCCCGCCGCCCTTGAGCGCCAGCTCGATCAACCGGTCCGCGCAGGTCTGCGGGTCCTGGATGCGCATGGCCTCGTCGAGCGTCTCCTCGCTCACCGGGCCGGAGAGTCCGTCCGAGCACAGCAGATAACGGTCGCCCGCTCGTGCCTCCCGGACGGTGAGCGTCAGCTCGACGTCGTTGCCGGTCAGTGCGCGGAGCAACAGAGAACGCTGCGGGTGATTCGCGGCGTCCTCCTCGCTGATCCGGCCCTCGTCGATGAGGGACTGGACGAACGTGTCGTCATGAGTGATCTGGGCGAACCTGCCGTCACGCAACAGATAGGCGCGCGAGTCGCCGACGTGGACGAGCCCCAGCCTGCTGCCCGCGAAGAGCACGGCGGTCAGCGTGGTGCCCATGCCGTCGAGGTCTGGATCACCCGCGACCAGTTCGTTGAGCATGCCGTTGCCGTTGCTCACGGCCTCGCGGAGTCGACCAAGCAGATCGTCGCCCGGCTCGTCGTCGTCGAGCGGGGCCAGTGCGGCGATGACGACCTTGCTGGCCACCTCGCCCGCAGCGTGCCCGCCCATGCCGTCGGCCAGGGCGAGAAGTCGTGGGCCTGCGTATACGGAGTCCTGGTTGTTGGAGCGAACCAGGCCTCGGTCACTTCGGGCCGCATAGCGGAGGACAAGGGTCATGAGTGCAGCTCGATCACCGTCTTGCCGATACGGATCGGGGCTCTGAGCGAGACTCGGGTCGGACCCGTGACCTTCGCCCGGTCGAGGTAGGTGCCGTTGGTGGAGCCTAGATCCTCCACGTACCAGTCCGTTCCTCGGAGTACCAGACGCGCGTGCCGAGTCGAGGCATAGTCGTCGTCCAACACCAGCGTCGAGTCGTCGGCCCGGCCGAGTGTGATCGGCCTTCCGTCCAACGAGATCCGGGTGCCCGCGAGAGCCCCGTGGGTCACGACGAGCTGCCGAGGAGATCGACCACGACCCGCCTTCTGCGGTTCACGTCGTCCGCCGGGGACCTGCACTCGAAGCCCGGAGGCCGCGTACAGATCCGATCGGACGACCCGGAGCGCGGCCAACACGAACAACCAGAGCAGGGCGAGGAATCCCGCCCTGGTGAGCTGGATCACCAACTCTGGCATGACCGACCACCCCCGCTACGGAGGGGATATGCGCCTTCCACCGTTCTGGATGCTCCTACTCCATGCCGCGAAGTCTCGTGGTCGGGACTCCATGCCGCCCACCGAAGTCTCGTGGTCGGTCGTGCCTGCGGTGTCCTCAGCCCTGGCTGCGGAAGACCAGGGAGGAGTGGCCGATGCGGACGACGTCGCCCTCCGCGAGCTGCCAAGTCTGGACTGAATTTCCGTTGACCGTGGTGCCGTTCGTCGAGCCGAGATCTGCAAGGGTCGCACTCTGCCCGTCCCAGGTGATCTCCAGGTGCCGCCGGGAGACTCCCGTGTCGGGCAGTCGGAACTGTGCGTCCTGCCCCCGGCCGACGACGTTGCTTCCCTGCACGAGCGTATAGGTGCGGTTGGAACCGTCGTCGAGCTGCAGTGTCGCGGTGATCTGCCGAGGGCCGGTCTGCACGGCGGGGGGAGCATATCCGCCCTGCTGCTGGCCGTAACCCTGCTGCTGGCCGTAACCCTGTTGCTGCTGACCGTAGCCCTGCTGACCGTAGCCCTGGTCGTACCCCTGCGGCTGAGCGCCCTGGTCATAGCCCGGCTGCTGACCGCCCTGGCCGTAGCCCTGGTCATAACCCTGCGGCTGCTGGCCATAGCCCTGGTCGTAGCCCGGCTGGCCGCCGTAGCCCTGTGGCTGCTGGCCGTAGTTCGGGTCGTAGCCCTGCGGCTGCTGGCCATAGCCCTGGTCGTAGCCCGGCTGGCCGCCGTAGCCCTGCTGCTGCTGGCCGTAGTTCGGGTCGTAGCCCTGCGGCTGCTGCCCGTAACCCTGGTCGTAGCCGTACTGCTGTTGTTGTTGGCCGTAACCCTGCTGGTCGTAGCCGTACTGCTGCTGGCCGTACGGGTCGCTCTCGGGGTACTGCTGGCCGGGGGGCTGGCTCATGGGTGGGTCTCCTGCGTTGCGAGGTGGTGCCGCCTGGCTGCCCGCATCCGGGTCGACAGACGAACTGGTTCGGAACTGTCCCGTGTGCAGCGTTTCAGAGCGCTCCAGGGAGACTACGACGTCACCATAGGTATCCCACCCTTGTTCGGCGAGGTGCTCCTGGACGCAGTCGGCGAGTAGCTGCTTGACCCGCTGCTCGTCACCGGTGAGTCGCTCGTGGTCACTGGGTCCGAGCGTGACCACGTAGTGATTCGGTGCGAGCAGGCGGCCACCCGCGAGCTCCTGAACATGGCCGTCGGCCTCCCGCTGAAGGTTCTGAGCCAGCTCCTGCGGCACCACGTTTCCACCGAACACCCGCGCGAAGGTGTTCCCCACCATGCCTTCGAGACGGCGCTCGAAGCGCTGCACGAGGCCCACGGCATACCTCCACCCGATACGACTACTTGACCCGATCGTATCCGTGCGCGCAGCGGTCCACAGCCTCTAGTGCAAAGTGCCCCGCAGAACGTGTGCTACGCTTTCGCCGCACCCAGCAAGCAGGGGTGAAAGTCACTCGGGCGAGTGGCGGAATGGCAGACGCGCACGGTTCAGGTCCGTGTGTCCGCAAGGACGTGAGGGTTCAACTCCCTCCTCGCCCACCATGTTCGCTGGCCCTTGGGCCAGCTTTCCGGTTTTCCTTGTATCTACCGGGGGGCCGAGCCCCCCGAGACCCCCCACGGTGCCTGCTCCTCGGCCGTTTCTGTGGTTGCGGGTGTGTCTACTAGCGGGTGCCTGGGGCTCGGCCTTTGGCCTTCGTGTGCGGCCTTCGGCCTTGGCCGTCGGTTTCGTTGGTGCGTCGCCTTTGTCTGGGGCTCGGCCTTTGGCGCTCGTGGTGGTAGTGCTTCTCGTCCTGGCCTTCTCGTCGGGGGCGGGTTCAGGGTAATGCTTCGGGTGGCTGGTCGTCAGGGCTGAACGGGTGTTCTCTCGGCTGACGGTCCAGGCGCGGGCCCGGGCTGTGGTCTGTGCGGGTTTCTGGTTCGGGTGTGGTGTGAGGCCTGCGTGGATCTAGCCCTGGAACTCGAGTTCGTGTTGTGAGGGCTGGGACGGTCAGGGTCCGTCCTTTCCTACCTCTCAGGTGTCGGTTCAGAGGGCGTCTCGGTGGGCTTGGGTGACGGCTACGGAGCGGTCGCGAGTCAGCTGTCTGCCTGGGGATTCGCGTGGTTCGGGGTCGGTGCCGGGGCGGGTGCCTCGACGGGTCGGCCAGGATCGGAGGTCGCGGAAGGCCATGTGGCCGGTGCGCGGACCTGGAGCCACCGACGCCGGTCCTGACGTGAGCCCGCTCACGTGGCCAGGTCCCTCGTGGCGTTCATCACCGGCGGGATGAGTATGGCCCTGTGCGCCGACCAGCAGGAAGGGGCGAGCAGGCCCGTCCGGCCCGCCGACGGTCGGCGTGCCGTCCTGGTTCACGCCGCGTCGATCCGCTTGTCGGACGCCGTCGTGGTCAGGGTGGCCGAACCGCCCGGCGAGTGGCGTCATCGCGATCCGGGACTCGTCGATCCGGCCTCCGCCCGCGTAGGCCGGGTGATCGGCGGTCGGCTCGTTGATGACGTACGACGCGTCGGCGGTGCGGCCGACGGGCAGTTTCGCACCCGGCTCTTGGGAGGACCCCTCCTCGCCCCTCCGTCACTCGCCCGCCAGGAGTTCGACGGTCCCGTCATGCTGGTGATCTATCCCGGCGACCACGTACCCGTGGGGGCGAGGTCCTCGCCCGGCAAGGTCAGGGAGTCCCGGCTCAGGACCGCGTTCGACGACAGGACCCCCAGCGGACGATCAGCCGGGGTCGACGACGGTGCCGAGCGACGTCCGGACAACGGTCTCGCGGACGAGCTTGAGATACTCGTCTTGGACGGGTGTGCAGGTATGACGGAGAGAAACAGGAGGACGCCGGGGTGCTACAGGGCGATGTCGGGCTGGAACTCGGTGGTCGGATCGCGGCCGCGCTGCGCACGGCACTGGACGTGTCGATCACTCCTGAGGAAGCCCTGATCCGACCCTCCGGCAGAGCAGGCGTCGACTATCAGTGCAACGTGGCGATGAGCCTGGCCAAGCGGATCGGCCGGAAGCCGAGGGAGGTCGCGGAGGCCGCGGTCGAGCACTTGGCCGCAGACGACCTGGTGGCGAGCACCGAGATCGCAGGCCCGGGGTTCATCAACATCGTGCTCCGCGACGACTGGCTCGGCGACCGGCTGACCACCCTGCTCGGCGACCCGAGAGCAGGCGTGCCGGTGGTCGACGCGCCTCGGCGGTTCGCGATCGACTACTCCAGCCCCAACCTGGCCAAGGAGATGCACGTCGGCCACCTGCGGTCCTCGATCATCGGGGACGCCCTGCTTCGACTGATCGAGTTCATCGGCCACGAGGTCATCCCGCACAACCACGTCGGCGACTGGGGAACCCCCTTCGGCATGCTCATCGAGCACCTGCTCGACGAGGGCTGGACGGCGGACGGCGCTCAGACTTACGCCATCGCCGACCTGAACAGCTTCTATCAGCAGGCTCGCCTCAAGTTCGATGCCGACGCGGGCTTCGCCGATCGGGCCCGGCGGCGCGTCGTCCTCCTCCAGGGCGGCGATGAGCAGACCCTCGCGCTGTGGCAGGGGTTCGTCGACGAGTCCACCCGCCATTTCGAGGAGGTCTACCAGCTGCTGGGGATCTCGCTGCGGCGCGAGGACCTCTACGGCGAGAGCTTCTACAACCCGATGCTGGACGAGACGGTCACGGAGTTGACGGCCAAGGGGCTCACCGAGATCAGCGACGGCGCCGTCTGCGTCTTCCCGCCCGGTTTCACCAACCGGGAGGGCGAGCGGCTGCCGTTGATCGTCCGCAAGTCCGACGGCGGTTACGGCTATCCGACCACCGACCTGGCGACCGCGCGGTACTGGGCGGACGATCGCGCGGCGACCGACCTGCTCTACGTCGTCGGCAACCCGCAGGCCCAGCACTTCGCGATGGTCTTCGCCGTCTGCAGGCAGGCAGGCTGGCTGACCGAGAAGCATCGGGCCGAGCACGTGGGATTCGGCTCGATCCTCGGTTCCGACGGCAAGACGATCCGCACCAGGGCGGGCGGCTCGGTGAAGCTCGTCGAGCTGTTGAACGAGGCGGTCGAGCGGGCGGGTGCCGTGGTGGCGGAGCGCACCGAACTCGACGCCGAGGCCAGGGCGTCGGTGGCGCATGCGGTGGGCATCGGCGCGGTGAAGTACGCCGACCTCTCCAGCGATCGGGAGAAGGACTACGTCTTCTCCTGGGACAAGATGCTGGCCATGGACGGCAACACCGCCGTCTACCTCCAGTACGCCAACACGCGGATCCTGTCGATTCTGCGCAAGGCGGGCTCCCGGCCGGCACCCGGCACGCCGGTGAACCCAGCAGACCCGGCAGAGCGGGCGTTGGCGCTGGCGCTGCTGCGCTTCCCCTCGGCGGTGTCCGCTGCGGTGGAGGGCCTGGCGCCGCACCGCATCTGCGGGCACCTCTACGAGATCGCCACGGCGTTCTCGGGCTTCTACGAGCGGTGTCCGATCCTCGCGACGAACACGCCGGAGGACGTCCGGCAGTCGCGGCTGGTGCTGGCAGCGCTCACCTCGCAGGTGTTGACGCTGGGACTGTCCCTGCTCGGCATCGAGGCTCCCGAGCGACTCTGAGGTTCACCGGCTCCTTCATCTTTCGGGCTGTTCTCCTTGCATCGGGCCGACTCCGGCCCGATGCCTGCCCCGGCGCGTTACTCCGACTCGCGGAGTCCGACTCACACGAACGGCGGCATGTGGGGCCGAAGACCGCCTACCGGTTATCGACCGGTCATCGACCGCTCGCCGCCGTCGGTCGCATCGGCAGCCGGTAGTCGGTCGTCGCTTTCTCCTCAACTGGTACCCCTGCTCTGAGTAGAGCAGAAATGCGCGACTCACCCATTGTCGTGAAGTATCGGATAAGGAGGCATGTCCGTGAACCGCTCACCAGGGCACGCGACCGGAAACAATGCCGACGTGTTGCCCGCCAGGCAGGAGCCGGACGTCGCGCTTCCCACCCCGGCGGAACACCTCGCGGTGGCCGCAGCCGATCTGCTGGGATGGCAGGGCGTCGTGTTGCCCGCCCTCACGCTCTTCGGCAGGCGCGTCATCCCTGTCGCCGAGCTGATTCACGAGGCGCATGCGGAGCGGTTGTGTCTCGGCTATGCGCCGGTGGTCGACCGGGCCTCGGTGGAGACCTGGGTCTGGCCCGAGCTGACCGCGCAGGTGCCGCCGCCCGCCGTTCGGATCGCGGGCATGCTGTCCCTCGGCAGGCACTGGCGTACGGGCCTTGCCTCGGTCGCCCCGTTCGCCCGGTTCTGCGGGGCTGCGATGGTGCTGCCCGACGGCGTGCTGGGTCTGGCGGACTTTCAGGACAACTGTCTCTCGCGTGCACAGCGGCATGAGGTCACCGTGCTGACGACCACCGCAGCCGACGACGGCCTCGACGTCGCTCAGTCCGCCTGGCCGGAACTGGTGGACCCGACCGTCTCGGTGACGGGGTTGTGGCTCAACGAGGTGATCTATGAGCGGATGCTGGCCGAATAGGTCGGTCGCCGCTGATGCTCCGGTCCCGACGTGGAGCGGAGCGCATCGAGACGCCCAGCGCGCATCGAGAGTCGGAGCGCGCGCCGAGCGGTGACGACGGGCTGTGAGACGGCGCCCGCGACGAACCCGCACTACTGTGATCGTCGTGCATGTGGTGATCGCGGGTGGACACGGAAAGATCGCACTTCGACTTCAACGACTGCTGAGTGCGCGAGGTGACAGCGTCATCGGCCTGGTCCGCAACCAGGACCATCTGGACGAGGTGGCCGACACCGGAGCGCAGGCGGTTCTCTGCGATCTCGAGCAGGCATCGGTGTCCTTCGTCGCCGACACTCTCGATCGCGCCGACGCGGTGGTGTTCGCCGCAGGCGCCGGGCCGGGCAGCGGTGCGGCCAGGAAGGACACGGTGGACCGAGCGGCCGCGGTGCTGCTCGCCGACGCGAGCGTGTCGGCAGGCGTGCGGCGGTATCTGCTGGTCAGCTCGATGGGAGTGGATCGGGCGACTGATCCCGGCATCGACGAGGTGTTCGCCGCCTACCTGCGGGCGAAGAAGGCAGCCGAAGAGGAGCTGCGGACGAAGGACTTGGATTGGGCCGTCCTGCGGCCGGGCTCCCTGACCGACGAACCGGGGACGGGGCTGGTGCGGCTGGCGTCCTCGACCGAGCCGGGATCGATCAGCAGGGACGACGTCGCCTCGGTGCTGCTCGGGTTGTTGGATCGTCCGGAGCTGGCCGGGGTGACGGCGGAGCTGGTGAACGGTTCGACGCCCATTCCGGAGGCGCTGGCCGCCCTGTAACTCCGTGGAGGTCGATCCCGGCGAAGCCGAGGACGGAGTGTCGAGCCGCGCAACGGAGGAAGATCGACGCGGCTGGGGTCTCGGCGGTAGTCGCCCCTGCGGCTCCTCGGCGAGACCGGGTTCGTCGGGAGAAGAATCGGCGCCTCGCCGGGCCGACTCCGCCCGACTCGTGAGCTTCTTGTGTGTTCCTGTCGCGCTTACTCATAAGAGTGCGCGATGGACACGTTCCGCAGTCATAACGGCCATACCGGGCGACTTGTTTCATTCCCCTGGGTGGTCAGGTGCTTACCCAGCAGGTTCGACTCCGCTGCGATCCGTTGCGACAATGCTTCTTCGCGTGACAACCGCTGTCGCGGATCCGGTGGGGGAGGTATGCGCGCGTGATGGGTCAGGACGGGCTCTTGTTGTCCTGGGAGCATTCGGCCACTGAGACTGCGCCTGCGAGAACAGGCCCGAGCATTCCTCGACCGGACGCGTTGAGACCGGCTCCGTTAGCCCGAATGGCGGCAGAGGAGGTGCTCACCGGGGAACAGCTCAACACACTTCTGCGCGACGGCGGCTATCCGCTCACCGTCGTCGAGAATCGCACCGGCATCCTGCTCACCGGTCCGGGAACCGGCGCGGGAATCCGAATCCGAGGGCCCGTCGACCGCTTGGCGTTGTACCGGGTGCTGGTGCGGTTGCGGCAGACCCGATCACGGACCGACCTCGACTGGCAGCAGGACACCGTCGGGCAGGCCGAGGCGGGCGGTGTCTTCCGGGACAGGACCGTCGGGGATCGACGCCGGTTCGACGTGCTCGGTGAGCGCCACGTCGTCGCGAGCGAGTCGGATCTGCTGCCTGCGGTGCCGCGAGGTCCGTTCGCGCTGCCCTGCGCGATGCTGCCTGCCGATCGAGTCGACACCCTCGTGCCCCGCGCGGCGCTGCCCGAGTCGTTGACGGACGAGGCGCGACGCAGGCTGCACTTTCTGACCAATCCGGACGGGACCGTCACCTTTCCCCTGGTCGGGGGTCCGGACGTCGCCGCGAGCCGGTCACCGATCAGCCACCGCACCCTCGTTGCGGAGCTGACCTCCTCGAGCGGGACCCTGCTGCTGGCCGAGCCGGATCTGCGGGGCGGCCGGGGGCCTTGGCGGGTCGAGCTCGAGACCGAACCGGGCGCGGCGCCGCTCCTCGGCGGATCGCAGCAGATCTGGCCCGCCGAGAACGTCGTTCGCAGGCAGACGCAGAGCACATTGGACCGCTGCTGGTCGCTGACGGAGATCCTGCGCACCGATCCGCTGCTCCGGCTCTACGCGGCAGGCAGGCCCGCGCTGCTGGCCTTGGTCGACGCCGCGTCCGGCGCGACCTCGGTGCTGCGGTCCACCCAGGTCTACCCGGCGCATCCGGAGTTCCCCGGCGGCACGCTGTCGGTCAGCATCAACTCGCTGATCAGCGGGCAGGACCGGCATTCCCCGACGCTGCTGCAACGGGCGCTGGAGAATCGCTTCGAGCGCTCCGAGAGCGAGCTCGACCATTTCATCGAGTTCGTCGTACGTCCGATCGTCACGGTCTTCCGCGTCCTCGTCGACCGGTACGGGTTCGATCTGTCCGCCCTGCACGAGAAGAACGTCGCCGTCGAGCTGTCGCCCGAGCTGCACCTCACCGGCAGGATGGTGCTCCTCGACCCGGCGGCGCCGTCCGAGGCGTTCGGTCCAGGGGACGGCGAGGCGGGCGACGGGATGCGGGCGCTGTACGACCTGCTGGGCGTCCTGGCCGTCGCCTTCCGCCGCTGTACCGGCTGGTTCGATCGGTACCCCGCCGCCGAGGTCCGGCGGGCGGTGACCGCCGTGCTGGTGGAGGAGCTGCGATTCCTTCGCCCGGACACCGCGGCTCGACTCGACACCGACCATCCGCTGCGTCGGTTCGTGCACAGCGTGTCGACCACGCAGGACGAACAGCTCAAGGACGTGCTCGCCGAGGTGCGCGGGCGCACCCAGGCCCGGCGGGCCGGGCAGACGCGGCATCGACCGTCGGTGCTGATCCAGCTCGGCTCCTCGGAGTCGGAGGGCTCGCTGCCCGGACTGCGTCGATTCCGGTGGGACGTGTCCGACGCGGGCGGTGAGGTGTTCCTCGCCAAGGGCGGGGAGATACGACAGACGGTGGCACAGATCAAGAGCAGGCAGTGTCTGGAGACGGTGGCGGTCATCGCCGACTCCTCGGCGAACTGGCCGCTGCTCGTCCGTGAGTTCCCGCAGGCCGTGCGGCTCGTCGTCGGCCCGTCCTCGGCAGGCGTCTCGGCGGCCTCCTCGATCAGCCCGACCATCCAGAACTTCGAGACCACGCCCCGGCCCGCAGCGGAGACGGCCGAACAGCCCCGCCTCTCCTATGCCTGTTCGCTGGCGGGTCTGCGGATCGGCGAACTGCGAGCCAACCGGCCCGCACGGGGGCAGGCGGTGCGGCTGTCCATGGCGGAGAGCCGGTCCATCGTCGATGCGCTGGTCCACGGTGCCGACAGCGCGGCCGTCCGGGTGGCGGCGAACGCGCGGCGGCATCTCGCCGATCGACTCGACGCGGTGGACTCCGAGCGGGAGCAGACCGTGTTGTTGATCCACCACCTGCTGACCCGCAAGCAGTTCATCAAGGGTGCCCGGTCCAACTACCCGCCGGAGCAGGCGATGCGGGACATGAGCCCGTTCCTCGCGCGGAACGCCCCGATCCGCATGGTCATCACCGGCTTCCCGATCAAGCACGGTCAGAACGGCCTGAAGGCCTCGGGCCCGCTGCCCGACCTGGCCGAGCTCGGCGTCCTGGTCCGGCTGCGAGAGCTCGCGAAGGCGGTCGCGCAGATCTATCCGCCCGGGGTGCGGCTGACGGTGTTGACCGACGGCCAGCACTTCCACTCCCGTCCGGACTCGGCGACGGCGGCCTATCAGCGCAAACTCCACGGCTACCTGTCACTGGTCGGCGCGGAGGACGTCATCGAGCTGACCGACATCGACGAGTTGGCCGACCACCGACTCAGTTCGGAACGCAAGGCAGAGCGGCGTGGCCGCATCCGCCGGTATCACCGGGGTCTGGTCGCCCTTCTCACAGGCCTGGACGTGGCCGAGGATCCCATCGGCACGCTGGCGGCCGTCGCCCGCCGAGCCGCTCGGCCCGACCACGGCGTCCTCGATGCCGGGCTGGCCCACGATCTCCTCGCGGCCCTGCCGGACTTCTTCCATTCGGCTCTCTACTCGACCGCGCCCGACGTCCCGCCGTCCGTGGACTCGATGAACTGGTCGGCGAGGGTGTTCGCCGACGTCTTCGACGTACGGGAGTCCGCTGCGGACGCGGCCGTGCTCGACGCGCGCAGGCAGGTGTTGCGGCGGGCCTGGCGGTCGGCCGTGCGTTACGTGGTCGTTCGGCGGGCCGACCACGACTCGAACTACGAGGACGTCTTCCCGGCACGGGTCCGACTGACGAACGTGCCGAGGCCGGGGCGATGCGGCTTCTCGGGTCTCGGCGGCTCCGGTCTGCTGCCGTGGCACGGGACCGGTGCCGTCGACCGGAAGGGCAACGTCTCGACGGATTTCGCGGTCTCGCTGTACGACCAGGCGTTCGTGCCCGTGTACTCGCCGCTGCTCGGCAGCAGACAGCCCTGGATGATGGTGCCGATCACGGCAGCTCGGGTGGTGCCCGGCGAGTTCGGCGCGCGCCTGGACCCCGAGTTCGCCAACACCATCCGGCTGCGGCGGAGGTGACCCGAGTCGTGCGGGCAGCGGCCGTCGGCGACGGGCGCCGTCGGTCGTCGCAGCCTGTCGCCGATGCCGCCCGCCGACGGTCGTGATCGACGGAAACCGTTGGCAGGACAGGGAAATCGAGGCCGCCGCCGACGCATGAAGATCATTTATCACCCGGTCGGCTGATAGGCCAGGTCCTCCGCCTGCCGCCGTGAGATGCCGATATTCACTCCGTGAACGGCCGGGTCGTGGCGCGTCGGCGCGTGCGGACGGTCGTGTCGCGCGGCCCGGTTCGGGTCGAGTCCGCCCGGCGTGATCATGCCCGGCGGTAGCTGCGCGTCGCGTGCTGAGGAGTGGTAACCGTGGAATCGTCTGCACTCGCCGAGTGGACCTGGCCGCCCAGGGACACCTCGTGGCCGAGCGGGTCCAGCTGTCGTCCGATCGGGCGTGAGGCGCGGCACTCCGAGAAGCCTGCGTTGCTGCGGATGCCACGTCGGGACAGCCGCTGCTCCTCGTGCCTGGCGGGAGTGCATCGGTGGCACCAGGAGTCGGTGGAGAACACGCGGACCGCGGTGCTGCTGCGTTTCGAGTGCTCCTGTGAGGACTGCGGGAAGTGCACCGACGGAATGGTCCTGGTGACACCGCATCGCGAGGGCGAAGGGCGGCATCGCGCCAGGCGAGGCGTGCACCTGGCCGGATGAGCGTGCATCCCCCTCTCGGGCCGCGTCCGGGTGGGGGCGCTCGACGTCGTCGCCATCGTTCACCTGACGGACGGCCGACACACCTGGCCGTCCGAGTCGGTGCCTCGATGGAGATCGGCGGATTCGATTGATCAGCCTGTGCTGATACGGCGGCTCGACCTCCGCGTCTGCCGCCGCGCGGTCGGGATCGTCGGCCTGCGGGGACCCCGAGTCGAGATCGACGCACGGCCCGACGCCGCTGCCGGGTCGCCGTGCCGGGTCGTCCGCAGGATCGTGGTGTGTCGTTGGCTGGGCTTCGGTTTCGGCCTCGGCGCGACTCGGACACCGCCCGTCGCGGGGCTGGTCATTCCGTCGCCGGATTCAGTCGTGCCGACAGATAGCCTCGGATCATGGCCTTGGCCTCGTCGACGACGTGTCCGTCCCCGATCGGATCGCGACGGAACGCGAGGTTGAGCACCGCGTCGGCGGCCTCGATCGCCACGGCCAGCGGCAGCCGCAGGCGATCGGCGGCGATCTGGAACCGAGGCGCGAGCAACCGGGTGAGTCCGTCGGTGATCAGCGCGTTGTTCTCTTTGCGCTCGTCGAGGAGTTGCAGGTCCACGGCGTCACCGAAGTGCAGTCGGGAGAATCCCGGCACGGTTCGATGCATGGCCACGTACACGTCGAAGACCGTGTCCACCGCTCCCCACCAGTCTCCCGGCGTGCTGGTGGCGAGTTGTTCCCGCACCCTGACGAGGAAGTCGTCGAGGTTGCGACGGGTCAGTTCCGCGACGACGGCCTTCTTGTCAGGGAAGAACTGATACAGCGAGCCGACGGCGACGCCTGCCCGCTCGGCTATCAGGGTGGTCGTGACACCGTCGTAGCCCAGCTCGCTGACGAGTTCGGCGCAGGCGCTGAGCATTCTCTCGACCCGTTGTGTGCTGCGTTGTTGCACGGGTCGCCTACGGAGCGAGGTCGGGGCGATGGTCACAGCAACTCTCCTCACGGTGCGGTCGGTGGATCCGCTCGGGTCCGGCCCTTTTCACGTGAGCTGCGTCTCACCTAGTATGCGAAGTAGTTTCGCGTTCGGGAGGGCGGCTCAGCAGGCGGCTCCTCCCCTCTCTAACGATCTCCTTCGCATGGGGCGACGGTGCGCTACCAGATCGAGCGAATGAGACAGGAGGCGCCATGACATCGATCTCGTCGTCATCGCGATGGACCGACGCGGATCTCGGCCGGACCCAGATCCGTGACACCCATCGAGTCGACCTCAGACCCACCACCCGCGACGTGTTCGCCGATGCGAGGCCGATCGACTTCTCCCGCCTGAGCTGGCGGGACGTGGGCAGGCCGTTCCGGGTCGAGAACTGGTCTCGCGAACGCCGTGAATGGGAGACCGAGCACGACGAGTCGCTCCCGATCCCGTTGGCGTGGCAGATGTTCAACCGATCCTTCCAATCGCTCTTCGACGCCGATCCGGTGCAGGCCAGGGTCGCCGCGCTGCGCAGCGCAGGGCTGAAGCTGACCGCCATGCAGATCAAGGCCGCCTACGCCGCGATGTCCGAGGTGGCCAGGTGGACGATCTGGAACCAGGCGCATCGAGTCGGGGACACGGTATGGGACCCGAGGGCGAAACGGTCGTTGTTCAGCGGCCTGGACGTGGAGCGGCCGAGAATCCTGTTCCTCGGCGCGGCAGAGGGCTACGAGGCCATGCTGCTCTCCGCGATGTATCCAGGGGGCGAGGTGGTACTCGTCGACTACGACGAGTACTGCGTGACGGGCCGTTTCGGGGCCTTCCCGACCGACTATCCCTTCCTGGGCACCGATCCGGCCACCGGGGCGCCCAAGGTCTGGCACCGCGATGAGATGGACATCTCGTACCTGGTCTCCGACATTCGTGATCTCGACTTCGGCCCCGAGTTCGACATCGTCGTGTCGATCGGCCTGGTCGAGCACTTTCCCGACCAGTACAAGCCGATGGCCTTCGACTGGCATCGGCGCTTCCTCCGGCCCGGAGGCTACGCGATTCTCACGACGCCGAGGATCGCCTTGCGTACCAAGGCGTTCTACCGCCTGTTCGGCGACCTGATGAACTTCTCGTACCGCGAGCTGCAGAACGTCGCTCAGCTCGGCCTCTACGCGTATGAGAACGGGTTCGAGGTGCTGCGGCACGGGGAGATCAAGACGCACAACGGGATCGTCTGCCGGGCGCGGTGACGGCAGCTCGGCGACGAACTCATCGATGCCGGATCGGTGACGCTGACGAAGGTATGACGAGAGGCGGGTGGCGTGGGCGGCCACCCGCCTCTCGTGGGGCGGTCACGTCGTGTGGGCGTCGACGGACTCGGCCCCATCTCGTGATGGGCTCGGGTTGGGCTGGCCTCGATGTCCGTGTGAAGGCAACGGACACCGAGGCCGGTTGGAATCCGCGGACCAACACTGTCGGGGGAGGGACGTGAGTGTCGGCCCGCGGAAGTCTCGGGCTCGGCTTCGCGCTCGATCACTGCGTCCGTGGGATGTCGCCGTGACCCGGATGCGACTGCGACCGGGATGTGGCTGCGACGGAGCGGACGAGAGACGTGCTGCGGTTCTGCCGATGAAGATCACTGTGCAGTTGTCGGTGTCGCCGTGCCCGGCGAGGTCTTTCGGTGACCGGTGGCCCGCCGTGCACCGTCGGGGGCCGTGCGGTGGCGGACCACCGGTACCGAGGCGGTTGATCGAACTCGCTCCAGTCGGGGGTTGGCACGAGGTCGAGACCGCCCGTCTTCGATGTTCAGGCAGCTCCGACGGACACGGGGGACCTGCCTGGAGTTCCGACCTGGGGCAGTCCGGCGGGCTCGGGTGCCGGACTCGACACACCCTCCGGTGCCAGCCCGCCCATCACCAGGTGTTCGTAGGCGGCTCGCCACACCTCGCATGGCGCCTGCTGCTGTCGCCAGCGAGTCGAGCACTCGCGGCAGTTTCCTCGGTTGTCCGGCTGATGCGCGTTCAGCAGTTCGCGCCAGCACTCGGTCAGACGGGGCAGCTCCGAGCGAGCCACCGACAACAACGATGAGGTGTCGGCGCGCTCAGCAAGCCGGGTGAGCATGTCGAGCCGTTCCCAGACTGCCGTCCGCAGGACACGGCCTAGAATCTCGTCCACCGCAACGTCACCTTTCCGCCAGCTCGGCGGCCTCTTGCAGCACCGTCCGAAGTCGACTGACCTCGGACGCAGTCAGCACGGCCGTCTCACCGGGCGGTCCGAGCAGGACCACCCTGCCGTGATCGACGAGCACGGTGATGACGCAGGCGCGGTTCGCCACGTCTCGACAGTCCACCAACCAGTGGGGCCTGCCGCCGTGCGGTTCGACGGACCCGCTGTCGCCGAGGTCCCGCCCGCCGTCGTGGTGCCTTGACGGCCCGCCGCTGTTGTGGATTGACGGCCCGCCACTGCTGTGGATTGACGGCCCGCCACTGCTGTGGATTGACGGCCCGCCGTCGTGCAGTCCCTCGGCCCTGCTCGAAGCCGAGTCCGCACGGAGGCTCTGGCGACGGTCCGCCTGCTCCGTGTCACCCCCCGCAAGGGGGCCGATCTGACTCGTCAAGCTCACGACTCTCGGTTCCTCACTGTCGATCGCACCGTGTTCCGCCGTTCCGGGTACAACCTTGATTCACAGGCGTTGTCATGGGGAGACCGATTGCGTTGATCGGCTGCACTTCGACGACAAGCGGTCAGCGATGTTCGGCGGGGCCGATCAGCTCCACCGATCGGGACTTCACCGCGGCACAACGTGGCCTTACTCTGCGGGAGACGCCCGTTGGAGCGGGAGGGGGTTCAAATGAACACCATCGGTTCGCGTAGCTCTCTTGTTACATCGGAGTTCTGGGAGAGCCAGGAGATGCGCGAGGCGCTGCTGAAGCGCGAGATCAGCTCCGTCTACAAGCTGCTTCGCAAGCATGGGATCTCTCAGCGTCAGATCGCCGCCGCGACGGGCCAGTCGCAGTCCGAGGTCTCGGAGATCCTCAAGGGCAGGCAGGTCATGGCTTATGACGTGCTCGTCAGGATCGCGGACGGACTGGGGGTGCCTCGGGGGTTCATGGGCCTGGCCTATGACGAGGGCACTGCGATCAAGGTCGTCGGCACGTCCGGTGACCCACAGTCGGAGGAGGACGAATCGGTGAAGCGCCGCAAATTCCTGGCGCACGCTGCCGCCGTGACCGTCGGCGCGGCCGTCTTCGGTGAAGACGAGGGCTGGGCACCTGCCTCTGATCAGACCCCGATTCCGGGGCGGATCGGAGTGACCGACGTACGTCAGATCGAGGCGGCGACCAGTGCGCTGCGCTCCTTGGACTCTCGACACGGCGGGGGATTCTGCCGAGACGCGGTGATCGCCCAGCTTCGGTGGGCACAGCAGCTGCTCAGCGCGCAGCGCCGGGACGGGATCGAGAATCGACTGTTCGTCGCCATCGGCGACCTGCACAACCTGGCGGGCTGGACCTCCTTCGACACCGGGCTGATCGACTCCGCGCGCGGTCACTTCTCGCGTGCGCTGGAGTTCGCTCGCCGGGGCGGGGACGACTCGCTGGTCGCGAACGTGCTCTATCGCACGGGACGGCTGTACCTGCACCACGACGAGCCCAACGAGGCGCTGAAGCTGTTCCAGCTCGGGCAGATGGCGGCGCAGAACACCGGCTCGCAGCTCACCACCGCGGTCCTCTGCGCCAACGAGGCCTGGGCTTACGCGAAGCTGGGCATGGAGCGACCCGCCAAGAACCTGGTGAACATGGCCAAGGACATGTTCGAGCGCAGCGAGCGCACCGACCCGCCGGGCTGGGTGCGGTTCTTCGACGAGACCGACCTGTTCGCGATGATCGGCGCGATCCACACCGAGCTGGCGACCAAGGACGACGCCGACCCGAAGCACAGCAGGATCGCCATCAACTCGCTGACCAGGGCGATCAACGACTACGGCGGTGTGCCGACCAGGAACGTCGCGTTCCAGTGCACGATGCTGGCGCTCAACCACCTCATCGAAGGCGACACCGACCAGGGGGCTTCGATGGGCGCCCTCGCGCTCGACGCCAGTGAGCACGTGCGCTCGAAGCGGGTGTTCGACCGGATGCGACCGCTCGAAGACCTCGCGCAGAAGCGATCCGCCAACCCGATGAGCAGGGAGCTCGCGGAGCGGATCAGGAGTCACCGAGTGGCATGACGGTGATCGCGGAGAACCGACTCGACGGTCGTTTCACGATCGCCAAGCTGACCGTCGCCCTGGGCGAGGTGTGCGCCCGAGTCGGGCTGGACCCTGCCGGAGCGACCCTGCTCCGCTTCACGAACAACGCGGTGTTCGAACTGGCCGATCGGCGACACGTCGTGCGCATCGTCGCCTCGGCCCGCCTGCGGCATCGCGCGGAGAAGGTCGTGCGGATGGCCCGGTGGCTCGCCGAGAACGGCGTCGCCGCAGTCCGGCTGCCTGCGGGTCTCGACCAGCCGATCTACGCGGGCGGACAGGTGGCAACGGTCTGGGAGGCGATTCCCCATGTGGGGTCGCCTCCCGGTGCCGAGGAGCTCGCTCGGCTGCTGCGCGACATCCACCGGCTGCCCGCCCCGGACTTCCCCCTGCCGACCTGGCGACCCCTGGATGACGTGCGTCGCAGGCTCGCCGACGCCGAGGAACTGTCCGACCGCGACCGCGGCTTTCTGGAGCGCCGTTGCGCCGACGTGGCGGAGCGGCTGCTGGATCTGCGATTTCCGCTGCCGCAGGGAGTCCTGCACGGTGACGCCCACCTCGGCAACCTCATCCCCGGCCCGGACGGCACGGTGATCTGCGACTTCGACTCGGCGTGCGTGGGTCCGAGGGAATGGGATCTGACCCCGCTCGCGGTCGGGGCGCAGCGCTTTCTGCATCCGGAGGAGCAGCAACGGCTGCTGGCTCACGAGTACGGCTTCGACATCACCCGATGGTCGGGGTTCTCCGTACTGCGTGACGTGCGGGAACTCAAACTGACCACCAGCGTGCTGCCGATTCTGCGCAGCAACCCCGGCGTCCGAGCCCAATTGCAGCTCCGCCTCGACTCGCTGCGTTCTGGTGACGACAGCGTGCCCTGGACGCCTTATCGTTGATCACCCGATGTGGGTGAGCCGTCCGGGTGAGTAACAACGGGGCGTCCTTCGGCGATGGCCAGGCTGTCCGACCGAAAGAGCGTCCCTGCCGTGTCACGGCGACCGTTCATCGACTCCACCGCACCGTCTGCGGTCGTCGTCGCTGGTCGGACCGTGGACGGGCAGGGCGGTCGCATGTAGGCGAGGTGGCTGTCGGTGGCGTGGCCCAGGGAACGTCGGGTTCGACAGGGTTCGGCGCAACGGCGCGCGCTGCGCACCGCCGCGATGCTGGATGAACTGGTCGATGCGCAGCTTCCCCTGGTCGTCGGGCTCGCCGAACCCTCGGCACGACGTGCGGCGGAGTACCTCGCGGCACTGGTCATGCTCGGGCAGGCGTACCGCTGGTTCGCAGCGGGCTGGATCGGCAGGCGAGAACTGCACCGGCGCGGGCGGGAATGTGTGGCGACCCTGGAACGGATGACGCGCCGCCCCGACGCCGCCCGCGCACTGCGGCATATCGGCAGGTTCTAGAAGCGGGGCCCTCGCCTGCCGGGACCCGGCGGCTCGCCGCCGTCAGCGGCGCCGGGCGGCTGGGGCGCTGCCACTCGCAGCAGGCCGGAATCACTCGGCCGTGATCACCAGCCCGTCGGTATCAGACGAGACGGGTCGGCTCGGCGGCTACGCGATCGCGAGCACGGCAGCAAGTCCGAAGGCGAGCAGCATGACGCCGAGTTCGACGGACGCCCAACCGATCAGGCCTCGGCCGTGGTGCCGGACGACTCCGGGGACGACCCGGAATCTCAGCCGCGCCCCGAACACGGCGAGCAGGACGAGCGCGCCGGTCTTCGCCAGGATGAGGGCGCCGTATCCCGTGGTGAACAGCGCGGAGATCGTCAGATCGATGCGGATCAGCGCACTGAGCAGACCGCTCAGCGCAACGATCCCCAGGCACCAGCCCGCCACCGTGGAATAGCGGGGCAGCACCCTGGCGGCCAGGCCCCGTCGCGGCGCCACGAACAGGATGACCGCGGCCAGGCCGCCGACCCAGATCGAGGCCGCTCCGGCGTGCACCGCCGCCGAGGCCACCGCCACGGCGTCGAGGCTGGTCACCGCCGCGTGCCCGGTGAGCGGCAGTGCCGTCATGCCGAGCAGTGCGATGAGCAGCGGCGCCCACCTCGGAATCGCGCGATGCCGTCCGAGCACGGCCAGCACGCCGCAGGCCACCGAGGCGCCGACCACGACGAGCAGAGCCCGCCCCGCTGCGACGGCGTCCAGGTAGTCGATCAGGCGGGGCAGGGCGATCGTCAACCCGTCGCCGGAGGCGGCGCCCGCCTGGGCCCACAGCAGAATCAACGCGAGCAGCGCCCACGCCGCGGCCACGGCGACAACGAAGCCGCCCGCGGTGCGAGCCGCGGTGGAGGCCGCCTTGGCGGCGGTCGCCGTCGTGCCGTGTCTGGTCGACGGGCGCAGCAGCAGACCGAGGACGGACAGGCCGACCACTGCGGTGCCCGCGATGTCGACGGCCAGGCGGAGGGCGGGCAGCCCGAGCCCGTCCGCCGCCAGCCCGTCGGACCGGTCGAACGCGGTGGCGAGGGCGAGGCCGAGCGCCAGCCCGACCAGTGCCCCCGCCCCGGCGGTGAGCAGCGGAGACCGGAGCGAGCCCCGATGTTCCGTTGATCCAGTAGTACTACTCACCAGTGTTGCTCACTACTTCTATGGGATCGATCCGGCCGCCTGCTATTTCTCGGCAGGGCCGCCGCCGCTGAAGCGGATACCCGCAGCGACTCCGACGGCGAGGAGTACGGCCGCACCCACGATCCACGGCCAGACCGGCATCTCGCCCGCATCGGCCGACCCGTCGTCGGCCGGGTCCGTCACTGCGTCCTCGGCATCGCCGGCAGGCTGCGGGGGAACCTCGCCGCCACCGGCTTCGGTCAAGGTGAAGGTCGTGCTGCCCCGAACCGTATGACCGTCCGCCGAGAGGACCCGGAAGCCGATCGTGTACTCGCCTGCGGGCCCGAGCGGATGCAGCGTCGTGCTGACGGTCTCGCCGTCGACGGTCGCCTCGCTGGTCTCCTCCCAGCGATTGTCGTCTGGACCGGTGACGGTCACCGTGTTGAAGCCCGGCTGGACGTACTGATCGAAGACCAGCTCCACCGTCTCCGGTGCGGTGTCGATCTCGGCGGCGTTCGCCGGACTGCTGTCGACCAGGACGTTGTGTGCCGAGGCGGGAGCGGCCGTGCCGACCATGCTCAGGCCGATCACCGCCGCCGCCAGCGCCCAGGCCGGTCCGCGCCGCACGATCATCGCCTCTTCGAGCGGAGCATCGCCCCGATGCCGAAGCCGACGCCCAGCGCGCCGACTGCGAGGCCGCCCCCGCCGAGCAGCCGTGCGGTGTCGTCCTGCGCGCCGCTCGCGGACCCGTTCTCGGTGTCCTCGGCGTGGTCGTCCGACTCCTCGCCGCCGGACACGGCGGAGTCGACGCCGTGACCGTCGCCCCCGTGACCATGCCCCCCGTCACCCTCGACGAGGGTGAGCACCGGCGCCGGGCGGGCGGGTTCCTCGCCGTCCTCGGCCGGGGGCTCGTCCCAGGACACGACCTCGCCGCTGTCGTAAGTCTGCACGGCGGGCAGGACGAGCTGATCGGCGTCCGTCGGCAGCCCGCCGAGACTCAGCCAGAACTCCTGGAACTGGTCGGGACCGATCTCCGCGCCGTCCTCGGCGGTCCAGGTGATGGTGCTGACCGCGGGTTCCTGTTCCGCCTCGGCGGACTCCTCGAACCGCTCGACCTCCACCGTCCAACCCGGCTGCGGGCGGGTGCGGACCGAGCTGAGCGGGTGCTCGGCGGGGAAGGTGACCGAGACGCTCACCGTGCTTGCGTCGGGCCGCTCGTTGGGCACCCGCAGCGCGAGGGTGGCGTGCCCGCCCTGCGCCGCCTCGTCGGGGACGGCGGTGACGTGGGCGAAGGCCGTGCCCGCGCCCGCGAGGCCGAAGGCCCCGGCCAGCGCGAGTGCTCCGCCGAGCCGGCGGGCAGTGCAAAATGTCGACATGTCGCTTTCTCTCCTGGCGGCAGTGGTCCCGTGCCGTGTCGACGGGACCGCGGTGATGTCCGTGCGGAGAGCGCAGGCGGGCCGCGTCGGGTGTTGGCCCGACGGGCGAGTACTCGGGCATGTCGAGACTGACCGATGGTCAGCGGTGCGATGTCCGACGACCGGGGTGTGTCGACGACCGGTCCGTCGATCAACAGCAGCCGGAGCCTGGCCACGCTGCGGGCGAAGGCCCCGAGACCCCGGCGCAGCACCTGCTCGGCGTGAGTCAGCAGCAGCGCGCCGATGATCGTCGCCGCCGCATGCGCGCCGATCATGAGCAGTGGATCGAAGCCCGTCGTCTCCGCCGCCGCAGGATGGCCGTGATTGCTCAGCGCCTCCAGCAGCAGGTGCATCCCGAGCTGTGCGAATGTCAACGTGAGCAGGGTGGCGGGCAGACTCCGGCGGCGGCCCGGCGTGGCGATCAGCCCGGCCGCGAGCAGCGCGGTGAGGATCAGCGTGAGGCCGAGGTTGGGCGCCGTCCCGCCTGCCAGGGCATGTGCGGACACGGAGAGTGAGGATGCGATGCCTGCCGTCAGCGTGCCGCTGAGCGTGCTCAACGCGCCGCGACCACCGCCAGACACCCCTCTCACGCTGGCAAGCCTATGTGTCGTTTCGATGACACCCCGCGTGGGTCTGGTTGCTTCTGCGAGCGCGGTGAGCAACTGTTGAGCCCCTGACGGCATGCTTCTCACTCAGAGCACGCGATGGGTGCTCTGAGTAATGGGCGTGCCTCCCATGGAGAGGAGGGGCGCCCCTGACCGGGCGTCGCACATGAAGTGACGACAGAAGACCCTGATAGCGATCGATCAACCGACACCGCCGAAGCACCGGCCACGTCGCACACCGCGACGAGGGCCGCGCGTCCGAAGACCGACTGGGTGGTCTTCGGTGTCTCGGCGGTGCTCGCGGTGGCGTTCCTGGCCTGGGGAATGCTGGACACCAGCGGACTCGGCGACTTCTCGAGCTCCGCACTCGGCTGGCTGATGACCAACACCGGCTGGGTGTTCGTGCTGGCGGCCTCCGGCTTCGTCGTGTTCATCCTGTGGTTGGCGGCAAGCAGATACGGCAACATCCCACTCGGCCGTGACGACGAGAAGCCCGAGTTCCGGACCGTCTCGTGGATCGCGATGATGTTCAGTGCCGGTATGGGCATCGGTCTGATGTTCTTCGGTGTTACTGAACCGCTCTCGCATTACACGGCGCCCCCGCCCGGCACCGTCGCAGCCGAGACCAACGAGGCGGTCTCGACCGCGATGGCGACCTCGCTGTTCCACTGGACGCTGCATCCGTGGGCCATCTACGCGGTGCTCGGACTCGCGATCGCCTACGGCACCTTCCGTCGTGGCCGCAGGCAGTTGATCAGTGCCGCCTTCGCACCGTTGTTCGGCAAGCGGATGGCAGACGGTCCGATCGGCAGGCTCATCGACATCCTGGCGATCTTCGCCACCCTGTTCGGCTCGGCTACCTCGCTCGGCCTCGGTGCGCTCCAGATCGGCAGCGGGTTGCAGGAGGTCGGCTGGGCGAGCAACCTCGGCACCACCGTCCTCGTGTTGATCATCGCCGTGCTGACCGTCGCCTTCATCGCCTCGGCCGTCTCGGGCGTCGCGAAGGGCATCCAGTGGCTCTCGAACATCAACATGGTGCTCGCGGCCGTGCTCGCGGTGTTCCTGTTCGTCGTCGGCCCGACGGTCCTGATCCTGAACCTGGTGCCCACCTCGATCGGCGCCTACTTCAACGACCTGGCCACGATGGCCGCCCGTACCGACGCCACCGGCGGCGACGCCGTCAACACCTGGCTCTCCGGGTGGACCGTCTTCTACTGGGCCTGGTGGATCTCCTGGGCGCCGTTCGTGGGGCTCTTCATCGCGCGAATCAGTCGGGGCCGCACCATCCGCCAGTTCGTCAGCGGCGTGATCCTGGTGCCCAGCGCCGTCAGCCTGGTGTGGTTCGCCATCCTCGGCGGCAGCGCGATCTACGAACAGCAACAGGGGATAGACCTCGCCAATGCGGGCGGACAGGAGGCGCAGCTCTTCGGGCTGCTGGCCGCCTTCCCGCTCACCGAGGTGGTCAGCGTCCTGGTCATGGTGCTGGTCGCGATCTTCTTCGTCTCGGGTGCCGACGCGGCCTCGGTGGTCATGGGCACGATGTCCGAACGCGGGTCCATCTCGCCGAGTCGACCCATCGTCATCTTCTGGGGCGTGGCGACCGGAGCCGTGGCGGCGATCATGCTGCTGGTCGGCGACGGCAGTGGTGATGCGCTGGCCGGACTGCAGAACCTGACGATCCTCGGCGCCGCACCCTTCGTGCTGGTGATGGTGCTGCTGTGCGTGTCGCTGGCCAAGGATCTGCGCAGCGACCCGATGGTCCGCCGCAGTGAGAAGGCCGAGGCCGTGATGGAGCAGGCCGTGATCCACGGCAACCAGCGCTTCGCGGGCGATTTCCAGCTTCAGGTCGGCGCCGCCAAGAAGGGCGACACCGGTCAGCCGGGCGTCCCGGGCGCCACGCTGCCCGGCTCCTCGGCGGACGAGCCGCCGAGGAGCGGAAGCGATGAGAACAGAGACGGTTCCACGTGAGTCTCTGGGAGTACGTCAGCTCGCGTTGGGAACAGCTCGGCGTCGATGCCCTCCAGCACGCCAGTGCCGTGGTGCAGTGCACCTTGATCGCGGCGATCATCGGCGTGCTGATCGGCGTCGCCGTCTATCGCAGCCCGGCGGGCTCGTCGGTGGCGACCGCCCTGACCAGTGCGATCCTCACCGTGCCGTCCTTCGCACTGTTCGGGCTGCTGATCCCGGTGCTCGGGCTCGGCGTGCCGCCGACGGTGACGGCGCTGGTGCTCTACGCACTGCTGCCGATCGTGCGGAACACGATCGTCGGTCTCGGCGCGGTCGACCCTTCGGTGGTCGACGCGGCGAGGGGCATCGGGATGAGCCGGTGGAGGGTGCTGACCAGGGTCGAGCTGCGGCTCGCCTGGCCTGCGGTGCTCACCGGGATGCGGGTCAGCACGCAGATGCTGATGGGCATCCTCGCCATCGCGGCCTACGCCAAGGGCCCCGGCCTCGGAAATCAGATCCTGACCGGGCTGGCCAGGGTCGGAAGCGCGAACGCGGTCAACTCGGCCGTCGCGGGAACGCTCGGCATCATCGCACTGGCCCTGTTGCTGGACGCGCTGTACATCGTGATCGGCCGATTGACCACGTCAAGGGGTGTCCGTGTCTGAATCGAGCAGTACAGCCGGTGCGGGAGCGCAGTCGGGCTCGAGGGATGGGGACAGTGTCGAGATCCATCTCGACGAGGTCACCAAGCGCTACGGCAACCAGTCGGCACCCGCCGTCGACTCGGTGACCATGACGATCCCTGCGGGCGAGACGGTGGTCTTCGTCGGTCCGTCGGGCTGCGGCAAGACGACCACCATGAAGATGATCAACAGGTTGATCGAGCCGACATCCGGTCGGATCACCATCGGCGGTCGGGACGCGCTCAGCCTGAACCCGGACGAACTGCGCCGCAGCATCGGTTACGCCATCCAGCAGGTCGGATTGTTCCCGCACCTGACGGTGGGGGAGAACATCGGCGTCGTGCCCGGCCTGCTCGGCTGGGACAAGGCGCGAATCCGGGCCAGGACCGAGGAGATGCTCGACCTGGTCGGCCTCGAGGTGGGCGAGTTCATCGGTCGCTTCCCTCGGCAGCTCTCCGGCGGTCAACAGCAGCGGATCGGCGTGGCCAGGGCGCTGGCCGCCGATCCGCCCGTGTTGCTGATGGACGAGCCCTTCGGCGCGGTCGACCCGATCACCAGGGGAAACCTGCAGGACGAGCTGATGCGGCTCCAGGCCGAACTCGGCAAGACCATCGTCTTCGTCACGCACGACTTCGACGAGGCAGTCAAGCTGGGCGACCGGATCGCCGTGCTCGGCGATCAGTCCAGAATCCTCCAGTACGACACCCCCGAGGCGATCCTGGCCAACCCGGCGGACGACACGGTCGCAGGCTTCGTCGGCGCGGGTGCCTCGCTCAAGCAGCTCACGCTGCTGCGGGTGCGGGACATCGAACTGGAAGAGGTGCCGACGGCGACGGTGGAGGAGACTCCGGAGGCGCTGTCGGCCCGGCTGGGATCGCGGCAGGGCGCCGTGGGGCTGGTGCTGGACCGGCGACGCAGGCCGATCCGCTGGGCCACTCGGCGTGAACTGAGCAGGGCGGGCACGCTGGCCACGGTGGGACGGCCGGTCGCCGACAGCGTCGACCGGGCCTCCACCCTGCAGGACGCGTTGGAGGCGATCCTGACCGACGACGACGGTTACGCCGTGGTCACCCGGTCGCGGGGCGAGTACGCCGGGGTGGTCGGCATCGACACTCTGATGGCCACCATCCGGCAGCTGCGGGAGCAGCACGAGGGTGACGACGGGGCCACGTCGTGACCACGGACGTCGCACAGGGTGCGACGCCGGAGATGGACTCGGGCTCGCGGCGCGCGGATCGGCTTCGGCTGTTCATCGAGCCTGCGATCGTGTTGGCCTTGGTCGCCGGAGTGCTCGTCTGGGCGTTCACCAGGGAACTGGACGACATCGAGGCCCGCAACATCAACTTCCCGGTGCTCCTCTCGCTGACCTGGGAACACATCCAGATCACCGTCATGGTGACCTTGATCGTGCTGCTGGTGGCGGTGCCGCTGGGGATCCTGGCGACCAGGCCGTGGGCCAGGTTCGTCGCACCGGTCATCTTGATCATCGCCAACATCGGTCAGGCCGCACCCGCGATCGGCATCCTGGTGTTGTTCTTCCTGTGGACCGGGCAGACGGGGTTCTGGATCGTGGTGCTCCCCACCGCGCTCTACGCCCTGCTCCCGGTGCTGCGCAACACCATGATCGGCATCCAGCAGGTGGATGCCAGCCTGCTGGAGGCCGGTCGAGGCGTCGGCATGTCGAGCTTCACCGTCCTGCGCCGTATCGAGCTGCCCCTGGCCGTCCCGTTCGTGCTGGCGGGCCTGCGCACCTCCCTGGTGCTGGCCGTCGGCGTCGCGACGCTGGCGTTCTTCGTCGGCGGCGGGGGACTGGGCGAGCTGATCGACGCGGGCTACAAGCTCGGCAGGCCGTCGATCCTGGTGGTGGGTGCGACGCTGGCGATGGCGTTGGCATTGCTGGTGGACTGGCTCGGCGGGCTCGCCGAGCGGCTGCTCGGACCGAAGGGACTGCGATGAGTCGGACGCGTAACCGCGTCGCCCTGTGGGGGACGACGATGCTGGCCTCGGTGTCGATGCTCGCGGGCTGCGGGCTCAGCTCCGGCGCGGCCCTGGCCCTGGAGGTCGGGCCGGGCTCGATTGAGGCGAATCCCGCGTTCGAGGGGGCCGTCTTCACGGTCGGTTCGAAGGACTTCACCGAGAACTGGCTGCTCGGATACATCACCTTGTTCTCGCTGTCCGCCGCAGGGGCCGAGGTGCGGGACCTGACCAACATTCAGGGCTCGAACAGCGCGCGGGACGCTCAGGCGGCCGGGCAGATCGACATGATGTGGGAGTACACCGGCACGTCGTGGATCTCTTACAACGGCAACGTCGATCCGATCCCGGACGCCGTGGAGCAGTACGAGGCGGTGGCCGAGCTGGACCAGCGGGAACATCAGCTGGTGTGGACGGCGATGTCCCCGGTGGACAACACCTACGCCTTCGCGATGAACCGGGAGAACGCCGAACGCCTCGGGGTGGAGACGCTCTCTGATCTCGCGGTGCTCGCCGAGGAGGACCCGGCCGAGGCCACCTTCTGCGTCGAGACCGAGTTCGCGAGCCGGAACGACGGGATGCCGGGGGTGCTGGAGACCTACGGGTTCACCGTTCCGCCGGAGAACATCAACACCCTCGGCATCGGGCCGATCTACCAGGCCACCGCCGACGGCGAGGTCTGCAACTTCGGCGAGATCTTCAGCACCGACGGCCGCGTCCTCGGGCTCGACCTGGTGGTGCTCGAGGACGACCGGCAGTTCTTCCCCCGCTACAACGCCTCCGTCGTGGTGCGGGAGGAGGTCATCGACGAGTACCCGCAGGTCAGGGAGGTACTCGACCCGGTGGCCGAGCGGCTGAACAACGATGTGATGCGGGAGCTCAACGCGAAGGTCGACGTGGAGGGCCAGGACCCGGACCAGGTGGCCAGGGACTGGCTCATCCAGGAGGGCTTCGTCACGGCGGCCGGGTGAGGACACCGTGAACGGCAGCGGCCCGGCAGGAGCGCGGGTTCACATGGTCGTCGCAACGCCTCGATGTGAGGGGTTGCGACGACCATGTCGTTTTCGGGGGATGGTGGGTGTCCGGGTGACGGGGAGGCCCGCTCCTGCGGGAGATTCGCTCTCCGGGCGCCTCAGCCGGTCTTAGAGCGGGCTCCACTCGGTCGGGACTACCCCTGGCGGCGCCGGTCGTCGGCGCCGCGTCCGCGTCGGGCGTCCGGGCTGATCCTCCGACGGCTGCCTGCCCGGCACCTGGCCGAAGCAGGCGCCAGGCAGGCGCCAGGCAGGCGACGGACGCCAGCGGACGCGACAGCGGGCAGCAGGGTCTGCGGGCCCCTTGGTGTGATCGCGTCGTGGTCAGCCCGCCGTCGTGCGCGTGCCGTCGGAACGGGCCGATGCGGCGGGCCCGGCGCCGTCCGTGGTCGATCCGGGGCGCGTGCCGAGGCCGAACCGCCGCAGCAGTTCGTCCTCCACCTGCGCCAATTCGGCGTCTACTGCCCGGTGCGCCGCCCGCCGCCGTTCGCCGGGCATCCGCTCCGCTGCCCGGACTGCGGCGAGGAGCTGCCGAAGCCGGGGCTCGATTCCGACGGCGAAGCGGGCGTCCTCGTGCTTTCCGCCGTCCTGCTCGCGGAGCGAGGCGAGCGCCTCCGTCACGCCGACGATCCGTGCGTGCAATGCGGCACCCTTGCCACTGAACTCGGCCAGCCGCTCGACCGGGACGCCGAGCCGCCGGGCCCGCAGCCGATCGACGGCGTCGCGGGCCGAGGCCGCCGCGCCTGCGGCGAACGGCAGCAGCACCGGCGCCGCGACTGGGATCAGCACCTTCGCCAGACTCGCCAGCCGCCTGCCGCGTCCCTTCGAAGAGGGATCGTCCTTCTTTCGTCGTGCCATCGCCCTGAGCACCTCCGCCTTCCTGCCTGGAGCCCCCGTCCTGGAGCACCGGCTGGGACTGCCGCCTGGCGAACACCAGCTGGAGATCGCCAATCGTGCCAGATCAGGCCCCGGGCGCGTGCAACCTCGGGTATCGACCCGGCAGGCCGGGGCTTGCGCTTACGCTCGATGGGTGACGGACACGGTGCTTCTCGACGCGGGGGTGGTGACGCGGTGTCGACGTCGGGTTCATCTGGAGAACGACCCGACGATGACGGACACGCCCAAGGCAGGCCCGGACACGGCGGCCGAGCAGCGGATGGCCGACGCGGCCACCCACCGGGCGAACGTCGGCAGGCGGCTCGCTGACCTGCACCAAGCCGACTGGGTCGAGATCGCCCGCGACCTGCCGTCGAGCGTCAGAGCCCGCGCCACGCTCGACGCGATGGAGGCCGAGGCGTCGTTCATCTGGGGGGCGCAGCTGCCCGGCGACCCCGACCACGGGCGACGCGGCGGCATCGACCTGCTCGTGCGGGCCGACGGCCGTTATCTCCCCGTCCTGGTGGTTCGGCACAAGGTGAGCGATCCCGGTTCCGGGGTGCGCACCAGCCCGCTGGAGACCCCGACCTTCGCCGCCGCCCGGCCTGATCCGAGGCGCAAGGCGCGGCCGCAGGCCAGGGACCAGCTCCGGCTCGCCCACATCCACCGCCTGCTTCAGGCGGTCGAGGCTCGGCTGGTCGGGGACCGTGCAGAGCAGGATCGACCACGGTCGGGCAGGCGCAGGTCGGTCGGCAGCGCCGCGCCGGGCGGACGGAACCGTGCCGTAGGCGGTGTCATCGGGATGGACGCCGACGTCGTGGTCTGGCACGACCTGGAGGCACCCAACTGGCCGGGCGGCCGGACGGCGCTGGACGAGTACGACCGGCGGTTCGCCGACCGTCTCGCCGTCGCAGCGGCGGCTGCCGCCGGTGACGAGCCCCTGGCCCGGCCGTCGCGCATTCTCGAATGCCGTTCCTGCCCGTGGTGGCCGGTGTGCGAGCAGGCGCTGCGCGCCGATCGGGACGTCAGTCTGGTGGTTCGGGGCGAGGACGCGACGGCGTTCCGCTCCATCGGGGTGCGCACCGTCGACGGGCTCGCCGCCCTGGACCCGCAGGGCAGGCCGCCGGTGCCGTTGATGGGCGCCGGGTTCGGTGACTCCGTCGTGCTGGCCAGGGCGTGGCTGCGGGGTCTGTCGATGATCCGCCGAGTCCGTGACGTCCGGGTGCCGCGCGCCGACGTCGAGGTGGACGTCGACATGGAGAGCTTCGGCGACGGCGGCGCGTACCTGTGGGGCGCGCTGCTGTCCGGTTCCGACGTCGGCGAGCCCGCCGGGTACCGCGCCTTCGCGACCTGGGAGCCGGTCCCGACCTCGGATGAGGCCAGGTCGTTCTCCGAGTTCTGGGCGTGGCTGCGGACGATTCGGATGCGGGCCGCGGCGCGGGGCCTGACCTTCCGGGCCTACTGCTACAACGAGCTGGCGGAGAACCGCTGGCTGCTGTCCTCGGCGAGCCGATTCGAGGGCGTGGCAGGCGTGCCCGCCGTCGCCGAGGTTCGGGCCTTCATCCAGTCCGAGGAATGGGTCGACCTCTTCGCGATCGTCCGCGAGCAGTTCCTCTGCGCACAGGGGCGGGGACTCAAGACGATCGCGCCGGAGGCAGGGTTCTCGTGGCGAGATCCGGAGGCGGGGGGCGAGAACTCGATGCGCTGGTATCGCGACGCGGTCGGCTTGGACGGCCTCCCACCGGACGCGCGCCAGCGTGATCGGCTGCTCCGCTACAACGAGGACGATGTGCAGGCGACCTTGACCCTGCGTCGCTGGATGACCTCGACCGCCATGACGCAGGTGCCCTACGCGGGGGATCTCTGAAGTCGGGGGATCTCTGAGGCCGGGGGCATCGCCGTCGCTCGGGATCGCCCGGCTCCGCCCCGAGGGGCCTGCGGCCGGAATGCACGATGCCCCGACCGCGCGAGATCGCGAGCAGGCCCGCCACGGCGATCGGGCACCGCTCGGCGGCGCAGGTGCCCAGGCAGGCCCGAGGACGGTCGTGGTTGGTGCTGTCGATCGCCGACGGCGCCGCGTCGGCCTGCTGCGGCGACGCGGCGGTCCCGAGATAGATCAGTGTTCGGTCGGCGAGTCGCTTCAGCGCGGCGGCATCCGCAGCGCACCGTCGAGCCGGATGGTCTCGCCGTTGAGGTAGTCCTGCGCGATGATCGACAGGGCCAGCGTCGCGTAGTCCTCAGGGTGACCCATGCGCTTGGGGAACTGGAGGTTCGACTCCAGCTTCTCGCGGAACCCGGGCGTGATGCCTGCCATCATCGGCGTGCTGAGGATGCCGGGCGCGATGGTCATCACCCGGATGCCCAGCGAGGCCAGGTCACGGGCGGCGGGCAGCGTCATCCCCGCGACGCCGCCCTTGGACGCCGAATACGCGGCCTGCCCGACCTGACCCTCGAACGCGGCGACCGAGGCGGTGTTGATGACCACGCCCCGGTGACCCTCCTCGAGCGGCTCGGTGGCGGCCATCGCCTCGGCTGCCAGGCGCATCACGTTGAACGTGCCGATCAGGTTGATCTCGATGACCTTGCGGAACAGCTCCAGGTCATGGACGCCCTTGCGGCTGAGAATGCGACCGGCGTCGGCGACGCCCGCGCAGTTCACCGCGACCCGCAGCGGCAGGCCGGAACCCGTGGCCGTCTCGACGGCGGCCTGCACCTGTTCCGCGCTGCGCACGTCGGCGGCGAGGAACCGGACTCCGTCGACGGGGGCCGCCGCATCGACGGCCGAGGGCAGATCGAGGGCGAACACCGTGGCGCCGCCGGCCGCGAGGGCCCGTGCGGTGGCGCCGCCGAGCCCGGAGGCTCCGCCGGTGACGATCGCTGCGGTGTCCGTGATCTGCATCTGCTCTCCCTTGAGCCCGTAGGTCCGTCTGCCGGGACCGACCGAGAACGACACGAGATCCCCGTGCCGACCGGCGCGAGGCTCCGAGGACTCAGCGACGGCCGGGCGGACAGATCTGGTCGAGTTCGGCCAAGTCTGCCAGGGTCGGCTGCCAGTCCCCGGCGACGGCGTTCATCTTGATCTGTTCGGGCATGGTGGCGCCCGCGATCACCGAGGCTACTGCCGGTTGCGCGGCCAGCCAGCCGATCGCGACGTCGGTCATACTCAGATTGCGTTGATCGGCGAAGTGGCGGATCGCTTCGATCCGATCCCACGGCGCCTCGGCGAGCAGCCTGCCTCGGCCCGCGAGCCTGGTCCCCGGCTGGGTCTCCCCGCCTCGACGGTATTTTCCGGTCAGCAGCCCGTTGGCGAGCGGAAAGTATGGAATCAGGCCGATTCCGAACCGCTCGCAGACCGGGACCACCTCGCGCTCGGCCTCGCGCTCCAACAGGGAGTAGTGGTTCTGCGCTGCGATGGGGCCCGTGAGCTTCGCGGTCTCGGCGATCCACGCGGTGTCGGCGATCTGCCAGCCCGCGAGGTTGCAGTGCCCGATGTAGCGCACCTTGCCCTCATGGATCAGGTCGTCCAACGCGGACAGCGTCTCCTCCAGCGGCGTTGCCAGATCGGGTCGATGCAGCTGATAGAGGTCGATCCAGTCGGTGCCCAGCCTGCGCAGTGACGACTCGACGGCGCGTTTGATGTAGCGACGTGAGCCGCGTGAGCCGAAGTCGGGGCCGTTGACCCCTTGCATGTCCATGCCGAACTTGGTGGCGATCACCGCCCAGTCCCGGCGGCCGGACAGCGCCTGCCCCAACAGTTCCTCGCTGCGGCCTCGGGGGGCGCCGTAGACGTCGGCGACGTCGAAGAAGGTGATCCCGACGTCCATCGCCGCGTTGACCACCGCGCGGGTTCCGGACAGCGTCTCCGTGCTGGTCCCCGGTCTGCCTAGGTTGTTGCAGCCCAGCCCGACGACGCTGACGGTCAGGCCTGAGTCACCCAGTCGTCGTTGCTCCACGGCTCAAGACCATAAGGTGTCAGGTCTTCCGGCAGGTGCGGTGCCATCATTCCCGTGCGTGTATCGCCGCTGCCGCGGTCGATGAATGCGCGGGCCGTGAAGGAGGATCGAGTCTCGTGAGTGAGTACTACACGCCGGGCGAGGTGTCGGTTCGCTTCGGCATGAGCCACGACACCCTGCGCTATTACGAACGGGCAGGCCTGCTCACGGAGGTCGAACGCTCGCGGAGCGGTCACCGCCGCTACCGGGCATCGGATGTCGAGCTGTTGAACCTGGTCCGCTGCCTGCGTGAGACGGACATGCCCATCGCGAGGCTCCGAGAGTTCGCGGAACTGGTGCGGAGCGGCGAGCACACGATCCCGGAACGCGTCGACCTCTTGGAGACGCACGCCGCCAAGGTCGCCGAGCAGATCGAGGAGCTGCGCGGCAGGCACGCTGCGATCAACCGGAAGATCGGCTACTACCGGGGTGTGCTGGGCGAGTCGGGCGAGCGCACGGCGTCGGCGGGCTGACTCGACCGGCGAGGCGCATTCCGATCGGCGCGGACCGCCTGCGACGCGGGGGTGGGCGGCCGGCGCGCGGCCTGCTGCCGCAGCAGCCGCACGGTGAGTCCGCCGGAGCCGATCGGCTCCGCCGATGTCGGGGCGCGCATCCAGACCACGCGAATTCCTTAACTCGTCGTTAGGGATCACGCAGCGTGCCGCTAGGTCGATCTCCGCCAATGTAGTCATCACCAGCGGAGAAGCGACGAAAGGACATCTGATGCGCAACCCGAAGATCATGGCAGCGATCATCGGAGCCGCCGGGCTCCTGGCGATCGGCGGCACCGCCATCGCGTTGGACGACCGGAGTTCGAACGAGGTCAGCCCCAGCTCCTTCACCACCCAGCAGGTAGACGACTGGGACGACCGAGACGGCCGGGATGACCTGGACGACCGTGATGACCGCGACACGGGCGGCCGGGACGACGTCCGCAGCCCCGACGCGGCCGGGGGCTCGCAGATCTCGCGCACCGAGCCCGCCATCGGACGTGACGAGGCGGTACGAATCGCCGAGGAGCAGGCGCCCGGCGCCACCGTCGTCGAGGTCGACCTCGGCTCCGACGACGGCAGGCTCGAGTGGGACATCGAGCTGCGACAGGACCGGACGGAGTGGGAGGTCGAGATCGACGCCCAGACCGGTGAGGTCCTCGACGTCGAGCAGGACCGGGACGACGATGACGACGACGACCGGTACGACGACGACCGCGACGACGACGACAGGTACGACGACGACCGCGACGACCGCGACGACTGGGACGACTGATCGACTCCGGTGCGGGGCGCGGCACCGTCTGCGATTCGGAGACCGACCGCCGCCGAGGCTCTCCCCCCGAGAGCCTCGGCGTGGCCGCTTCGGCGTCGCCGACCACGGGCGGTTCATGGACACCGCCCGCCCCGACGTCCGCGAGAAGGCAGCGATCAGGATGGACGCGACCGAATCGACCGAACCGTTCCGAGTCCACCGTTAGGGTGTTGACATGTCCAGGCAGCGGAGCGATGAGACCGCGCCGATTCCTCGCGTGCGACTCCCCGAGGTCCACGAGGCATGGCTGCCTCGGGAGCACGACCTGTACCGCCCGCGCCACGGCGGCCGCCAACTCCTGGCGTTGCTGGCCGCCCTGCTCTTCTTCGGCGCCCCGGTGTTCAGCTACCTGTTCGGTGCCAGAGCGACCGAGATCGAGAACCGGGCGCTGGTCGACTTCCCGAACGTCATGCACGGCTGGGGCTTCTTCACCGAGTTCCCGCAATGGTCGATCGACTACCTGCCGTTCCGGCAGTCGGCCATCACCATCGCCGACGGTGTGAGCCACACGCTCTTCGGCGAGTCCGTGTCACTGGACGGCGCAGGGGACGACGCGGGCAGCGGCCCCATCGCGCCGAACGGCGGTGGTGATCGCAGGGTGGTCTATCCCAAGGCGATCGAGGGCCTGGACGACTGGATGTACCTCGGCGCCGACGTCGACAGCAGGTGCAACAGCGAGCGCTCGCTCGACGAGGTGATCGACGCGGTGCAACGACTCAGGACGGGCATCGAGGCATCGGGCCGGGAGTTCGTCCTGGTGATCGCACCGGACAAGACGACGATGGTTCCGGAGAACCTGCCTGCCGACTATGCGGGCCGGGACTGCTCGACCGAGGTCGGCGCCGAGTTCTGGGAGCGGATCCCCGCCGAGACGGGAGCGATCGACCTTCGTACGCCGTTGGCGGAGGCTGGCGATGCCCTGGGCCGCCCCGCCTATTACCCACTCGACTCGCATTGGATGGACGAGGGTGCCATCACGATGCTGACGAGCGTGGCCGAACACCTTCGTCCGGGGTCCACGGCCGCAGTCACCACCACCGAGGACGCGCTCTGGCACAGCGACGCCGATCTGCCCGTGCTCGTCGGGCGGCATGCCGAGCGCGCCGGGATGACCTATCGGATCCGACCGGACGGCGTCACGGACAACACCCACGGGCTGAACTACAACCTCGACCAGCCGGAGCACTTCGGCATCGGGCCGCTCGCGGGCATGGTCACCGAGCGAACTGCGATCATCGGTGACTCGTTCCTCGCTGCGGCCAGCCGTTACGTCTCCGGATTCTTCAGCGACGTGACCTTGCAGTACTACGGAACGCTGAGTGACGACCCTGACTCGGTGATCCAGATGCTCGTTGAGCAGGACGTGATCGTCATCGAGGTCGTCGAACGCAACCTGGTCGGCGGCACCGCACCGTTCCTGGACAGCGCGACGATCGGTCGCATCAACGCGGAGTTGGCTCGGAACCCGATCTCCTGACCGCTGCGGTCCCCTCGTCGGCGTCCCGGCGGGACGCCCGGCGGTCGCGACGACGTTCCCACCTTCGATGCAGTCGTACGGGCGGCATCTCGACGCAGCGGTGCAGGAGTTCCGTGGCGACCACCACGGCGGTCATCGAGACGAGGATCGCCAGGCCGGGACCGAATCGCGGAGTCATCAGGCCCATGATCGGATAGATGCAGGCGGTGTGGACCAGGTAGACACTGTAGGACCGTTTCGACAGCGCCGAGATCATCGGCGCGGTCGCCAGGCGCCCGCTGCTGTTCATCACCAGCATGACCACCAGGACCAGCAGGAGCAGAGTGCGAGTGTGTGCGACGCCGGTGGTGATGTAGTCCTGGAGCAGGTCGGCGCTGAGGAACAGCCCGAAGTGCGCCAGGCCGAGGCCGACGGCGGCCGGAAGCGGGATGCGTCGGGAGTAGGCGAGCGCGATGAGCTGGCCGATGAACAGTACCGGCAGGTAGCTGGTGAACATCCCGATGCGAAAGGCGATGATGCCCTCGTGCGCCGCCGCCCAGGACTGGGCGACCGAGATCAGCGCCGCCCCCAGCAGCGGCGGAAGCCACGCCCACCGACGTAACAACGGGATCGTGCAGGCGATGTAGGTGTAGAAGAGCAGCTGCACGACCAAGGTCCAGGTGACGCCGAGCAGGACCACCGAAGGCTGTTGGAAGTAAGTCGTCAGCGTCAGGTTCGTGAGGATATCGGCGGGTCCGCCCGTCGAATCGCCCTCCGGGCTGACCAGTTCGGCCTGTACCAGGAAGTACATCGCGATGGTCACCAGCCACATCGCGGGCAGGATGCGCACCAGTCGCCGTGCCAAGAACCGGGTCGGCGACTCACGATCGGCGACCCTCGTGATCACGATGCCGCTGATCAGTAGGAATGAGCCGACACCGACGAAGGACAGGTTCAGGTTGAGATTCAACGGGGTGGTGAGTCCGCGATGCACGATGGTGTGACCGGGCCACAGGATCTCGTTGGACCCCAGCCAGATCGCGAGATGGGTGTACACCACGGCGACGGCCATGAGCACGCGGAGCAGATCAAGCCCGGCGTGGTAGTCCTTTCGCCGCGAGCGCGGGGTCGGCACCGCTTCGGCGCGGGCCTTCCCATCGCCCTCGTCGGCACCGTTCTGGTCGGTACGTGCCCTGCCGGTTCCGGCCAGGGCGGGGATCACCTCGGTGATCGCGTCGTCGTCGATGCCACCGCCTCGGGCGCGTCCCGGCCGGGTGCCCGCGCTGACGGCCTGTCGTCGAGGACCCGAACTCGGGGCTCGTACCGGAGGTGTGCCGGGCGTACGCGCGTCGACGACGCGGGGGATCGCCTCGGTGATCGCGTCATCGGGACGTGCCCGAGGTGCTCGGCTCCCCTCGTCGCGCGCCTGGCCTGGCCGGGCGGTCATGTCGGCGCTCCCTCAACGGTGAGACCGGCCCGGCGCAGACGAGGCCTCCTGAGCCTCGACACCGGGGACGGCTGCGGACATCGGCGCGGTGGCGATCGCAGCCGTCTGCCCGCTGCGTGAATGATCTCGCCGATCATGACCCTCCCGACAGCCGGCCTCGGTCGAGGAGTCGTCGCAGGCTGGTCTCGATGAACCGGTGATACCCGTCCGCCGCCGCCAGGGTCGCTCCCACGCCGATCGCCACGGCCACGACGGCGGGCAGGGTGGCCAGCGCGGACTGGCTTGCCCACCCGATCGTCGGAGTGAACAGCAGCAACGCATGACGGCGGTCGAAGAACCAGCGGAACACTCCGTGCTCGCCGAATCTCGGCGGATGCGTGAGCAGCAGCAGGAAGAGCAGCACCGCGAAGACGGCACTCAACGGGTACCACCAGTGCAGCAGTTCGCGGTAGGAATGCTCTGCCCAGGCCATCACCTGGAAGGTGGTCATGCCCAGCAGCACGCCGAGCCAGAGCGGGACGGTGGAGTATCGGACTGACCAGGCGATCTGGCCGATGATCAGCACCGGCAGCAGGAACGCCAGCAGGCCGAGTGACCGCAGCGGTCCCTCGGGGGTGCCCACCCCGATGAACACCGGCACGGCGCACAGAAGGATCTGCCCGAGGATTGCCCACGCCGGATGGAGCCGGGCGAGGGGGCGACACAGCACGGCGACGATGAGGAACACCAGCACCGAGGTCAGCACCGCCACGAAGGGCACGGCCTCGACCGAGGCCGTCACCGGCGCGATCAGCAGCGCGGCCGCGAGGAGACTGCCGCCGTCCGGATCGGCACCCGCAGGCGCCGTGTAGACCTCCCCGCCTGCCAGGACGACCAGGAAGGCGATGCCCGCAGCGAGGGCGGCGAGGGCATAGAAGGTGACGAGCATGCGCGCCGCGAGACGCCCGAGTGACTCCAGGTCCAACGAACGCCCGCCGAGGTAGCCCGCGATCAGCAGCAGCAGTGCGATGCCGACGAAACCGAAGTCGGAGCCGATGCCCAGCGGCTCGTTCACCCACCGCCGCAGCACGACGACGAGATCGAACGCCTCACCCTGTCGGTTCGGCCATAACGCGACGAGATAGCTGTACAGGACGAGGACGACGGCGACGGTGCCGAGAACGCTCAGCCCCGACGCGTCTCGGGCCGTCGTCGCCGTCCGTTCAGTCCGCTCCGAGACGGGTCCGGTCTTGGACTGAGTCTCCGCCGCCGTCATCAGATCAGGACGCCGACGGGTCCAGCCACAGCGTCGAGAACCCCGTGGCGCTGCCGCGCGCGTCGTCGATGATCATCGCGTCGTCGGGGAGCGCCTCTCCCGCGACGTCGCGAATCCGATAGCCCAGCTCTCGATACTCGGCGAGCACCGATTTCGGGTCGTCCGTCAACTCCTCGATCTGCTCCGGGCAGAACTCACAGACGACATGCGGCCGGTCGCGGGTCAGGATGTCCCGAAGCCCCGCGAGCGCCCGATGATCCCGGCCCTGAAGATCCACCTTGATCAACGAGATCCGTGCCTCGATCACCTCTGCCTGCGAGCCGAGCGCCACGGCGGGCACCGTCAGCGAATGGTTCTCCGCCCACTCGCTGACCCGGAAGTCACCGCTGTTGTCGGCGTCGGCGGCGAGCAGGGACAGCTTCGTCGAGGTGTCCCAGGCGGCGACCGGGAGCACCACCACACGTTCGGCCGCAGAGGGCGCGAGATTCGCGCTGATGTTGCGGCGCAGGTACTCGACCGTGTCGGGGTTGGCCTCGACGGCGATCACCCGATGCTGCGGGTACTGCGTGAGCAGGCGCAACGAGTGGTAGCCGACGTGCGCGCCGACGTCGAGGAAGGTGCCCTCACCCGCCAGCCGAGCGATCAGTCGGGCCTCGTCCAGCTCCCAGCTTCGGTGATACCGAATCCAGGGCAGGACGACCTCGTCCGTCGGCATCAGCAGCGCGCCCGCATCGCAGACCACGACCTCCGACCCCGTCGGGACGGCACTGTGCCTGGCCGAGATGAGCGCGTGCAAGGCGTCGAGGTCACGCTGAGCCTGGGCCAGTTCGACGTCGAGGTGATCCGCGCGACGGTCGCGCTCGGCGAACATGGTGAACGACTGCTCGCCCGTCTCGTCGACACGCCTATGCAGTCCTTGCAGTTCAGCGGAGTGCCCGGCCTGGGTAGAGCCGAGGGCGAGACGCTCCTCCTCGGACCGCTGCGCCTGCTCGTCCAGCCTGGTCTCCAGCTTGCGCAACACGTCGTCGTGACCGCGCAGCGCCGTGCCGAGTCGGTTCGCGACGGCTCGTACCTCGGACTTCACGTCCTCGTCGCCGACGATCTGCCGCTGGTGGAGTTCGGTCAGCTGGGACGTGATGCCGTCGATGCGATCATGCGCGGCCTGCAGGCTGCTCTCCACACCGTCGGTGACGGCGCCGAGGACTCGACGCTGATGGACGTCGTAGTGATCGACTGCGCGCAGCACCGCGCGCCGAAGTGCAGGCGCCAGCGGATTCCGTGACGGCATCTCCGTGTCGGCTCGCCAACGCAGGGCCTCTCTAGCCCGGTGCAGCGGCTCCATCGGACCAGGTTCCCGCTCCTGGGTCGGCTGCGCAGTGCCCGAGCCTCGGCCGCGCCACGTGGCGTAGGCGCGCTCGAGCTGCTCCCGCATCCAGGTCGCGGTGGTGTCGAGACTTCTGGTCGCCAGCAGGTGCGCGCGGGCGGCCACTCCGCGGCGGCGGGCCTCCTCCGGGTCGTCCACCACCTCGCGCATCGCCTCGGCCGCAGCGTCCAGGTCGGGCTCGGCCCAGATCGCTGAGGCATGATAGGGCTCGCAGCGCTCGCCGACCGGGACCGTGGTGAACGGAATCGGCCACCCGGTCTCCGCCGTCATGAACTCGGTCGTGCTCGAGTAGTCGGTGGAGATCGTCGGGAGTTCCAGCATCATCGCCTCGGCGACGGTCAGCCCGAAGCCCTCGCTGCGATGCAGCGACACGTAGCAGTCGCTGTCGGCGTACAGGGCGCGCAACTCGGCGACCGACAGGTAGCGCTCCAGCAGATCGATCCGCGCATCGGCACCCGCCAGGGAACGCAGCCGTTCGGCCGCCTCCGGGTGGAGCGCGCCGTTGATCGCCTTGATCGTGAGCCGGACGTCCTGTCGATCGGGGAAGGCACGCTGGAATGCCGTGACCAGGCCCCAGGGGTTCTTCCGCTCACCGACGCTGTTGAAGTCGAAGGCGAAGAGGAACCGAACAGGTTCGCCCTCCTCACGATCCCGCCGGATCGGAGCACCGGTGTCGCGCACCGGAACCGGGATCGTGTGCACTGGGACGGGGGAGTGTCGGGCGATGGCCTCTCGACAGAAGTCGCTCACCGTCCAGATCTCGTCGACCATTCCGAAGGAGGCATGCAGAGATTCCGGAAAGTCCTCCAACTCCCAGGCCCACAGACCGATGCGATAACGGTCGCGCACCGCGTTGGGATGGGTCGCGCTCACCGCCGGAATCTGATCGGCGTTGACGCAGATCAGACTGACCGGGAATCGCGGATCGCCCAGGGTCTCCGGTGCGTCCAGGTCGGTCCGGTTCGAGACGAGCTCGTCCTCGACGACCGCGGCGATCGGGACGTCGGCGCGACGGATCGCTTCGTGCACGATCCTGGCCATCTCACCGAGCCCGAGTTCAGCCGTCAGGTAGCCGAGCAGGTTGACGCCGAACCGGTCCAGGGGAGCGCTCGTCTTGGGCGAACTGGTGGGCAGCGCCCACTCGGCGATCTGCTTCTCCTTGGTGCCGGAGTTCAGACACCAGTGCCGGTAGCCCTCGGCGTCGGCGCCCCACGGCTGGGGGAAGGCCACCTGAAGGTCGGGCCGGGACTGCCAGACGGCCATCGTCCATCTGCTCAGCCCCGCCGAGGCCTGCTGTGCATCCTCCGGCGCCGTCAGCCAGTCCCGGAACGCCTTGCCGCCGTCGACGCCGAATGCATGCGGCGGAGCGGGCGGCAGCGGTTTGCGGCTCGGCGTGCCGGTGGCGCGCTCCGACTTGATCCAGCCCGCGCGGAACACCCGGCGCATGACCGGCGTGATCCGTGCCCCGTCGCCGAGCGTGTTGTAGCGATAGGGCACCGACTCCACCGAATCGGCGTAACCGGCGGCCAGCAGCGCCTGTCCGTAACCGTCGCAGAGGGCCCGCAGCGCGGGGTGATCAGAGAGCAGGGTGCGGGGCTTGCGTGCGCAGTGAAAGGTCAGCAGCCAGGGCTTCTCCGGTCGGTAACCGCTGAAGTGGAAGAACCGCAGCGGTCTGCCTGCTGCGGTGTATCCCCCATCGGGGCCCTGTTCGATCGGCCGCTGCCAGACGTTCCAGTACGCCACGTTGAGACCGGGATCGCGCCAGATGTGGTGCGGGAACAGCGCGGGCGCCTGATCCACCCAGCGCTGATCGGTGAAGAGCTGCTTCTCGGGAGCCGCGATGGCATCGTGTCGCAGGCGGGAGGCCCAGAAGTCCAGGAACCCCTCCGAACCCGCGCCGACGGCGATGAAGCCGAGGTTGTAGATCCCGGTGCCCATGATCACCGCATCGTCGGGCTCCAGGCCGTCCTGGGGGATGGGCTCCAAGGTGTGCGGCGTGAGCACGATGGAATTCGACGCGGCGAGCTCGACCACCTCGCCGAACGGGCTGAACACCTGGATGTCCGGATCGAGGTACACGGCGACGTCGGCCCTCTGGCGGAGTGTGCGCAGCAGGTAGGGCTTGACCGCGGTCGCCAGCTCCATGACCGTGTACGAGGTGGCCATCCGCAGATAGTCCTCGTCGTCGATGCCGAACCAGTCCGGGCCGACGATGGTCGCGTGCTCGTCCTGCTCCTCGCCGGGTTCACGATCGATCACTGCGATCACGAAGCCGTGCTCGGGGTGATGCTCCCGGAACGACCGGGCTAGCACCCGCGCGGCGGGCAGATAGTTCTTCGCGACGATGGTGCAGGCCAGTGCCGTGAGTTCACTCATTGGGCACCTGGGACACCATCTGCTGCGTCAGGACCTCCTGGTGCTTGTCGCTGACTGCCTGCTCGCTAGGGCCGCTGACCTGGATTCGGACCAGCAGGTCATCGCTGACGTAGTGCGTGCGGACCATCGAATCCTCGTCCTCCGGGGCGGCCCGCCAGGCCTCGTTGACGCCGGGCACCCCGTCTCGGAGTTCCAGGCCGTAGTTCTCCTGCAACGTGGTGAGTTCGTCACGGCTTGCCGCTGCGGACTCCGCGTCGGCCATCTCGACGACGAAGACCACCACCTGGGTGCCGTCGTCGAAGTGGGAGACCAACGCGCGTGCATCGGCTGCGCCGCCCGTGGTGAAGACCCCGTCCTCGCCCTCGGTGAGGGTCTGGATGCTCTGGATGCCTGCGTAGTCGGCGATCTCCGCCTTGTCGAGCTCTTGCGCACCACCGATGTCGGCGGGCAGCAGCGGGTCGCGCGGCTCGCGCTCCTCCTCCGACGTGGGTGCGGTGGAGGGATCGGCGGTGTTGGTCTGGTCGGTGTCGCCGCCTGCCTGCGGGGAGCCGTCTCCTCGGCCCCAGAGCATCCAGGCGCCGAACGCGATGCCCGCCAGTACGACCACGGCCGCGATGATCGCCACGATCTTCGGCGCCTTGCCGCCGCCGTCGCTTTCGAAGGCCTCCGGCCCCTGCCGGATCCAGTTGTCCGAGGAGTTGCTCGCCATCGGGGGCAGATCCGAGCCGGCCCACGGCGGCTGGCTGTCGCCGCCCGCCCAGGGCGGCTGTGTCACGCCCGGGGGCGGCGCGTTGTAACCGCCCTGCGGGAAGCCGCCGGGCGGCGACTGCGGGGGCGGGCCTGCGGGATAGCCCTGCTGTGGATAGCCGCCCTGCGGTTGTTGTTGATTGAGGCCGCGTACGACCTGGGTTCGATCGGCGTCGCTCTGACCGCCCGCCTGGCCACCCGCCTGCTGGCGCCAGTCCTGCCGGACCACCTGTGTGGCATCGCTCGGAGGGGTGGCGCCGCCCTGCCGTTGATCGTTCTCTGAATTGGGGCCTATCAACTGAGTCGACTCCATCGACGAGGGGGCCTCGTGGCCGGTGCTCTGGGGGGTGCCTGTGACGCCCTGGCCGCCTGCCTGCAGCTGGTCACGGCGGGCGCGATATTCCTCGGCGGAGATCCGGCCCGTCGCGAGATCCGCGTCCAGCTTCTGCGCCTCTTCCTGCCAGGTCACCCTGACACCCCCTTTCCTCACACGTCAAGCATGCCTATTGTCCACACCCCACCAAACCCGCGATGAGGCCGCGATCGGGTGTCACCAATCTGTGATGAGCACCCGGTTAGAGGTGACTCTCAGTGCTTCAGTTCCAGTGCCGGGTAGCTGCATCGAGCCGATCCGGTGGTTCGTTCACTCCATGTCGCGCCGCGATGCGGGCGGACGTCACCGTTGTGGTGTCGAGACGACACGTGACGCAGCCCCAGGAGCGAACGCGATCAGTGAGAGCGGGACAGCCGTCAATTCTGCTCCAGCGCCTGCATGGTCTCATCGGCGAGGGTGCGGAACGCTGTATCGACCGGTTCGCCCTCGCCGTTCGTCGGCCCGGCCACGCCGATGCGGACCACGTACTCGCCCGAGACGTAGACGGCCCGATGGATGCTCTGTTCCTCGCCCACCTGCTCGAAGATCCGGACCTGGGCGGGAACCCCTTCCATCGCGACGGCCGAGAGTCCGAGTTCGGTCTGACCGAAGCTCAATGCCTCGGCGCCGGCCAGCGCCGCATCGGCCGTCGGGGCGACCCCGACGAGGACGCCGAACGCGTTGTCGCCGTCCACCGAACCACGGAAGAAGATCTCGGCGATGCCGTGATCGCCGAGTGCGGCGGCCTCGCTCTCGCCGAGCACCCCGGCATTCACCGCCGCTTCGCGGCTCATCGCCTCGGGATGCGGGGCAGGCGCGCCTGGCAGGACGGGGAAGTTCGGCTGGGCGTCGCCCGCCGGCGGCGGTGCAGCCTCGTCGCCCTGGCCCTGCGCCTGCCCCTGGGGCGGGACCGTCGCATCGCCTGCCCCGGAGCCGTCCTGGCTGAAGAACCAGAATGCGCCCGCCGCGAGCACCGCGACGACGACGATTGCGACCACCAGCATCGGCAGGAGTTTCCGCCGTGGTCGGGCGTTCTGCGCGTTGAAGACCTCCTCGGCGCGGCCCGCGTAGGGGCCCTGCCTGCTCGACTGATCGGGGCTCGGCAACGCCAGAGCCTCCTGGTCGCTCTGATGAACGCTGGGGTGGTCCTGCATGACCGCGCCGAGCCTGGCGCCCAGCGTCTGCGCCTGCGGTGCCCCGTCGGACGGTGCCGAGGGTCCTGTCGCCCGCACCTGGGGATCAACCGCGCCGGGCTGCCCGGGGGGCGGCGTCGTGGCGGGTGCGGTGGTGCCGGTCACGGGTGCTCCCGTCGTCACGTGGCCGGGGGCCGGGTGCTCCTGGACCTGCGTGGCCGGAGTGGGGTCTCCCGGAACCTGCGCCGACGCGGCGGCTGTCGTCGCGGACGATGAGTCGCCGGGCGTGGTCGGCTGCGCCGATACAGCGGCGTCGTTCTGGCTGGTCGCGCTCTCCTGCCCGGTCGTCTTCTGAGCAGGCGGCTGCGCTGCCGGGTCCTGCTGCGGCTGAACCTGTTCTGTCCGCGCCTGCTCGATCTGTTCCTGCTCAGCAGGGGCCGGTGCCTCGGCGGAGCGGTCCGCCTCGGGTGCGCTCGTGCCTGACGTGGCCGAGGCGGCGGCTGCGCTGCCCGCGAACGCCTGGGCGATGGACGCCGTGCCCGCGCCTGCCTTCGACGTCGTCGATGCCGCCTCCTGCGTGGGGGAACCCTGCGCGGCGGTCTGCGTGTCCGTCGAGAGTGCGGCGATCGGCTGATTGCGGAGCGTGAGCTGGGTGTCGAAGGGCGAGCCTGCTCTGCTGCCTGCCGCGATGGACAGGACCGCGTCTCGTTGATCCTGATGCTCGCTCTGCGAGATGTCGCCTGCAGCGAGAGCGGTATCGAGTCTGCGCAACTCGTCCTGCCAGGTCATGACTGTGCTCCTTCGCTGCTTCCACCGAACCTGTCTGTGAAACGGCCCGGGTTGTTCATCGCCTATTCAAACTTCGATATAAGCAACCGACGTCGTGATGTGATCGAGATCAAGGTGCCGCGGTTTGTCGGATCATCTTGTCCATCGGGTCGACAGTTGTCGAGAGACGATGTCGAGCCTTGCCCCTGCGCGGTCGGACCGGGGACGGCCGTCGGTCCGCCAAGAAGATCACAGCAGGTCAGGCCGGAGCAGGGCGCACGAGGGTGCCGGGAGGGGTGCAGACGGTGCGTACAGTGGTGGTATGGCGTTGTTCGGCGGAGCCAAGGGACGGATCGTGTCTTCTGACGAGGCGTTGCCGGGTCGTGACACTCCGTTGACGATCACTGGGCGACACACGGTGTTCCCGGATCGTCAGATCGCCGGGCCCTTCCCGGAAGGGCTGCAGACAGTCGTGTTCGGGATGGGTTGTTTCTGGGGCGCCGAACGGATCTTCTGGCAGACGAAGGGCGTCTGGTCGACCGCGGTCGGGTACGCAGGCGGCAGCACGCCGAATCCGACCTACGAAGAGGTCTGCAGCGGTCGTACCGGCCACACCGAGGTCGTTCTCGTCGTCTTCGACCCGGCGGTGATCTCCCTGCCCGATCTGTTGCGGGTGTTCTGGGAGGGCCACGACCCCACACAGGGCATGCGGCAGGGCAACGACGTCGGCACCCAGTACCGCTCGGCGGTCTACACCTCGGACGAGTCACAGCAGGCAGTGGCGACGGCGAGCCGCGACGAATACCAGCGCGCGCTCACGTCGGCGGGACACGGCTCCATCACCACGGAGATCGCGCCGCTCGCCGACTTCTACTACGCGGAGGATTACCACCAGCAGTACCTCAGCGACGCCAAGAACCCCGGCGGCTACTGCGGGATCGGGGGCACGGGTGTCGCCTGTCCGGTGGGGCTCGGCGGAGCCGGGGCGCAGCACTGACCCTAGGTCCGTGCGGCGGGGTCACTGCAGCCGCCGCCCGGGCGGTCCTGGTGGCCCGGGCAGCGGCAGAGCCAAGCCGGACCTCGGCAGCGTCGGCGAGGTCAGACCTGTCCTCATCACCTGCTGTAGTGGTAACGGCAGGCCGCGATTCGGATCTCGTCGTCGGCGATCCGGTAGACCAGTCGATGCTCCTCGGTGATCCGTCGCGACCAGTAACCGTGGAAGCCGTGCTTCAGCGGCTCCGGCTTTCCCATCCCCTCATTGCCGTGACGAGCTATGTCCTTGATCAGATCGTTGATCCGTTTGAGGACCTTGCGATCCTCGGTCTGCCACCAGAGGTAGTCGCCCCACGCCGACTCGTCCCAGACCAGCTTCATTCGGCGAGTTCGTGCTGCGTCCCGCCGCCCGACTCCAGCCGTTCGATGGCGGTGAGCAGGCGTCGCGCGTTCTCCGGGCTACGCAGGAGGTAAGCGGTCTCCTTGAGCGACTGGTAGTCGTCAAGGGAGACGATCACCACCGGGTCGTGGCCCGCGCGGGTGATCACGACCTCCTCGCGGTCTGCGACCACTGCATCGAGCGTCGCAGCGTAGTTTGCCCGAGACTCCGAGTAACTCATGGTCTTCATGAGCCCACCTCCTAGTATGTACAAGATAGCGTACGCCCGATGTGCTCGTGGTGCCAACGGCGCCACGAGCGGACGGTGGGCGGGGCCACACGGTGGCTGCGGCGAGCCCGGTGAGAGCGGCCTGCTCGTGCCGGTATCGAGAGAGTCGCTGATTTGCCCGACGGAAGCCGCGTCTTCTCTCCGTCAGGCCGCGCCCTCCAGGACGACGAAGAACTCGCCGATCTCGCTCTCGCAGGATGCCGTCACCCTGGACGGATGATCGTCGGGGTCCAGATCGACGCAGGTCCAGTCCGTGGCCTGCCCGCCGTCGTCGAACCGGGTGATCACCTCGCGGGCGGCGACGCAGCCGACCTGGTTCGCGGGCGCCGTGCCGTTGACCTCCGACGGCAGCCCCGCCTTCGTGACGAGCTGCCGCAGTTCGCCGTCGAGAACGGGCAGCCCGCCGCACTGGACGTCCTCGGCCGCTGGCTGGACGCGGTGCAGGATGCGGGTGGTCACGATGGTCAGGTTGACGTCGTCGTCCTGGCCGCAGAGCACTCCCTGGGTCGCCGCCGCCGTCGAGTCTGCCGCACACGTCCAGCCGTCGATCATGGCGCGTTGCCCGACACCGTGGGCGCCGCTTCGGTGGTATTCGTCGGCGATCAGTCGGGCCTCGGCACAGTCGACGCTGCGCCCGTCCTCATCCGCCAGCGCGGTGACGGCGAAGTCGGTGTCGTCCGGGGCGCGTACGGTCTCGCAGACCAGATCCGGGCCGGTGGGCCGCACTTCCACTGCTGGGCGCCGTGCCACCGGAACCGACGCCGACGCGCTGATCGACTCCATCGCGGAGTCGACCGGCAAGCTGCTGATCAGCTCGGCCGACGACCGTTGTTCGGAGTCCGGCTCGGCCGGCCCGAACTCTGCACAGGAAGCCGCCGTCAGGCAGCCCGCCGCCAGAATCGCGACTCGCCACCACATCCAGGTCGACATCGTGGTCTCCTCACTGATCGGGCATCGATCAGGTTAGAAGATAACCATCGGCGTCGGCGGGCCGTCGATGCGCGATTCGTCGCATCCCGGCGAGAATGTCAGTGAACCTGCAACCTCAGCTGCGGATTCTGCGTACTACCGGCAGTCCACGATCACCTTCGGTGATCGGGCGATCTGTCGGGAGTGTGCATGCAGGCAAGACGATCATCATGGAGGCCGCCACGGGTTGGCGGGAGGGGCGGTGTCCTCCTCCCCTTCCCGAACTCGATGGCGCAGCATGCGGAATCGACGCCGCCGTCGGGGTCTTCCCGGAACGCCGGGGACCCTCACGCTGGTCACCGATGACAGGGTCCCGATCCGCACTGGCGCCGACGAGTCCGTTCAGGTGCTCGGCGTCGAGCCGGGGCCGGGACGCGAGACCGTCGACTTTGGGGACCGATCGGTCGAACGCACCCGGAGTCGTCCTTCTCGGTGCTGGGATCGGATGCGGAGCATCAGCTGTCCGTGCGGGCGGATCGCGAGCTGGCCAGCCTGCGCGTGGGCACTGGTTACCGGGTTGACTGGGTCTTTCGAAGTGGTCCGGTCGACGGCGAGTCCGCGATGCTGCCGCTGATCGATCTTCGCTACGACCTGGCGTTGAGTCTGCGTCTCGTTGCGGGTGCATGCGGCCGACGAGGGTGCGGGCGACTCCTACACGGAGACTCTGATCGCGGCCTACGAGGTTCGCTGAGGTGAGGCGGGCGCCGGCATCACGGCTCGCTACCGCATCCGTACCGACACCCGGCCCGAGGGTCGGTCGGGCGTCCTTGATCAGTTCGTGATCGAGCCACAGGAGTGACGGCTGTTCGAGAACGTGCCGGCGGTCGATCGCTGACGGAGTCTCCCCCCGTCTCCGATTGCGGCGGGGTGGTGCAGGACAAGATTCGATCACGGAATAGTTGCTGATCAACGGCCTGGCTGTGGTCGATCTCCTCATCGGAAGGCCCGGCAGATCGGGCCGATGGACGGAGCCGTCGCCGCATCCGTCGAATCGGCAGTGCAACCTCGCTCTCTGTCGTTACGTGTGGTGACTGCAAGTTCGCGATCACGCCCTCGTGGTCGCGGCGATCAGTCAGGAGCTGATGTGCAGGGAAGACGATCAACTAGTCCGCCCGTGGTGGTGGGCACGGCCTGCGCCGTATTCCTGGGGTTGGCGGTGGCGGCATCTCCGACTGCGGTCGCGCAGGTTGACGGGCAGGCACCGAGCGCGGCGCCCGGTGGCACGCCGGGGGTCATCACCCTCGTCACTGGTGACACGGTCGCGGTTCGCACCGACCCGGACAAGTCCGTCCAGGTGACCGGCGTCGAGCCGGGGCCGGGGCGCGGCTCGATCGAGTTCACGCGGCTGGAGATGAACGGCGAGCATTTCGTCTATCCGTCGGATGCCCTCGGGCTGTTACGGGCAGATCGCTTGGATGAGGCGCTGTTCAACATCTCGCTGCTCGCCGAGCAGGGATTGCACGAGCCGGACGTCGACTCGGTCCCCTTGCTCTCTACCTCGGAGGCCGGGGTGAGCACCTTCTCTGCGGCACCTGTCTGGGCGGAGGTGACCCGGTCTTTCCCCGACCTGGGCGTGACCGCGTTGGCGGTCGAGAAGACCGAGGCGGCCGACTTCTGGAGCGAGTTGCTCGCAGCCGAGCCCCGGGCTGAGGAGTTCTCCGCCGCGGCGGGTCCGGTGGAGAAGGTCTGGCTGAATCAGCGGTTGCAGCCTTCGCTGGATGAGAGCGTCGGCCTGGTCGGCGCCCCGTCGGCGTGGGAGGCCGGGTTCAGTGGCGAGGGGGTGCGGGTGGCGGTGTTGGACACCGGATACGACCCGACTCATCCCGATCTCGTCGACAACGTGGCCGGGGCCGAGAATCTGATCGAGCCTGGGGCGGAGGTCACCGACCCCGTCGGGCACGGCACGCATGTCGCCGCGACGATCGCGGGTTCCGGTGCGGCGTCGGACGGCCGTTATCGGGGTGTCGCTCCGGATGCCGAGCTGCTGCACGGCAAGGTGTGCGAGCTCGACGGCTGCCCGACGGACGTCATCATCGCCGGGATGCAGTGGGCCGTCGATCAGCAGGCCTCGGTGATCAACCTGAGCCTCGGCAGCTACCCCTCGGACGGCACCGACCCGCTCTCGCAGGCCATCGACGACCTCACCGCATCCTCCGGTGCCCTGTTCGTGGTCGCGGCGGGCAACCGGGGAGGAGATTCCACCGTGGAAGCTCCCGGTGCGGCCGACTCTGCGTTGACGGTGGCGGCCTCGACCAAGCAGGACGAGCTCGCCGAGTTCTCCAGCCGGGGACCGCGGTTGATCGACTCGGCGGTGAAGCCAGACATCGCCGCTCCCGGAGAAGACATCACCGCCGCCAGGGCGGCGGGAACCGATCTCGGGGGGATCGTCGACGACCAGCATGCCAGGTTGTCGGGTACGTCGATGGCGACACCGCACGTGGCAGGTGCCGCCGCGATCTTGGCCCAGCAGCGCCCGGACTTCTCGGCAGCCGAGCTGAAGTCCGCCTTGATGAGTTCGGCACAGCCGTTGGACGACGTCTCCGTCTACGGGCAGGGCGCTGGGCGCCTCGACGTCGCTCGCGCGGTGGATCAGACGCTGCGTGCTCAGCCTGCTTCGTTGTCGATGGGCAAGGCATTGTCTCCCGTCGAGGAGGCCGAGCCGGTCACGATGCCGGTGACCCTGCACAACGACGACACCGAACCGGTCGAGCTGGCACTGAGCATCGAGGCGGCGGCCGATGCCGCACCCGCTCCGGAGGGCCTGTTCGACGTCGACGTCTCGACGATCACAGTTCCCGCGCAGGGTGTGGCGGAGGTGGATGTCACCGCAGACTTCGCCGCCTCGGCGGAGGCACCCGGACCGAAGGGCGCCAGACTGGTCGGTGCCGGGCCCGACGGTCAGACGATCCGGGTGGCCTTGGGTGCCGACATCGGACAGGACGAGGCACGGCTCGATTACACGGCGATCAACCGGGCGGGTGTGTCAGGTGACAATGTTCAGGCCATGGGCTTCGCGCAAAGCGTAGAAACCGGTGAAAGCTATACCATTGGAGGCCCTTACTCAAGCATTGTGGTGCCCAAGGGTCGATATCGTGTGGTTGCTCAGGTGACCGATGATCTGGTCCTGCCGAGCGGATCTTCGTACACAGAGGCGTTCACCTATCTGGCCCGAGAGGTGACGCTCGACGATCACTTCACCGTCACACTTGATGCGCGGGCTGGCGAGCCGGTCGAAACCGAGCTTGACGACCCAGAACTCCGACTCACTCCGCAGATGGTGCCATCCTTCGGCATCCGGTCGAAGGTCGGCGCTGCGCCGGCCTCCCTATCTGGGGCCATCCCCCACCCTGGGCGGGACTTCGTGGTCCCAGCCGAACCGCTCGACGGGCTCGGGATGTACTCCACCTCGCTGTGGGCGCGGCCAATGCTGACGGGCGCGACCACCGATCCAGAGCCACTGTCCGTCGAGCTGTCTGAATTGGTGGTGAGCGACCCCGCCGACCGGTTCATCGGCGAGCTGACCGCTCCCGTGATCGATGTCGGCGCAGCGGAGGACGTGGCCGAAGTGGAGGTGGCGGGAGCCATCGCGCTGCTCACTGTTCAGGGAGTCCCCGGCGAGGAGGTCGCGGCCCGGGTGACCGAGCTGATCGAGGCAGGCGCCGAGGGCGTTCTCTACAACGGATTCCAGGATGTCGAGTACGACTCGGCGTGGCAGGTGCCGGTTCTCCAGGTAGACGACTTTTTGGGGCTCCTGCGCGATCGGATCGCCGAGGGACCGACTGAGTTCACCATCATCGGCCGGGAGCAGGGGTCGGTTCGGTACCTGCTGCACGACGAGACCGAAGGCGTTGGCCTGCAAGGCATCACCTGGTCGCACCGGAAGGAGGACCTGACTCGGGTCCGCATGCGGGTACACGCGCCGGCCTCGGAGGGCGCCGCCGTGTCGGTGGCCTCTTTCGCGGACTTCGGTGATGGGCTGGTCGGGCTGGACTCTGTCGTCTACGCCCCTCTTGAACAGGGCCTCTACGTGACACCGGGCTTCGAATGGTTCCACAGCGCCCGGATCGGCACCGATGACGCGTACCAGCCTGTCGGCATTCACGAGACACTGCCGGCCCGGTATGAGGCGGGCGGCGACTATGAGGTCGATCTGCTTTCGGGCCCCTACGGCGTCGACCTGGGGGTGCCGCACCGGGACAGCGTGACCTACGAGCCCACGCCGTTCGTGGCCCGGACGGATGATGAGATTCGGATCGACCTGCCGGTGTTTCAGGCGAATTCGCCGAACGGATCGATCGGCGTCGTGGAATCCTGGGCCAATACCGGTGAGACGGTGTTGATCAGTGATGGCATCGAGAGCGGTCGATCGAACAGCCCCGGTATGGGCGTATTCGAGGTGCCTGCGCAGGATGCGGAGCACCGGCTCACGGTGCGGGCGGATCGCGAGCTGGCCGGTCTGCGCGTCGGTACCGGGTATCGGGGTGACTGGGTCTTTCGTAGTGGTCCGGTCGACGGCGAGTCCGAGGTGCTGCCGTTGATCGATCTTCGTTATGACATGGCATTGAGTCTGCTGCACACCGCGCAGGCTGGTGAAGACGTCACCTTCGGCGTCGCGGCCGGTTATCAGGCCGGCTCCACCGCCGACGCTGCCGGTGTTGCGGACTTGCGGGTCGAGTTCGCGACCGATGGCGAGGCCTGGCAGGAGGCCGTGGTCACCGAGGTGGATCAGGGCTGGACCGTGACGGTCCCCGGCCAGCAGGCGGGGCCTGTGTCGCTGCGTCTGCATGCGGCCGACGAGGGTGCGGGCAACTCCTACACGGAGACGCTGATCGCGGCCTACGAGGTTCGCTGAGGTGAGGCTGACGTCGTCTCGGCGGGGGTCCTCACGACCCTGCCGAGGCGGCGTCCGCCCGACGGGCGGCCCGGTCGCGTTCGCGGCGTCGATACCAGTCGTTCACCGGCAGCTCGACCAGTCGATAGAGCAGCTCCGCGCAGACTGCGGAGACCAGCACCGCCGCCAGGACTGCGACGCCTGCACCAACCCGCGGGCTGAGGGCCGCCAGCACCGCGAAGCCGACCGGCATGTGAATCAGGAAGATCGAGTACGTCCGCTTCGCCACCTCGCGCACCGCTCGCGACCGGGCCAGACCGCCGCTCGTGCCGAGCAGCAGGACCGTCAGCAGGATCATCATCAGCAGCGTCCGCTCGACCGGCTCGCCGTACGGGATGGTCTCGTGGTTGAGCCCTCCCCAGATGAAGAGCAGATAATGCCCGCCGCCCACGGCGAGACCTGCGGATGCCCGCAGCCGCCCGGAGCGCACCAGCGAGATGCACTGGCCGATGAACAGCACCGGCAGGAAGGTCGCCATCGTCCTGAGGTGGTTCAGCGTCGCGGTGGGCGTCTCCACCGTCAGCGCAAGCGCGATCGCGATGATCACTCCGGCGATGACCGGGCCGAGCCACGGTCGTCCGCGTCCCGGCCGGATCATCGCGGCCGTGAACAGATAGAAGCTGAACTGGAGGGTGAGTGTCCAGGCCACCGGGAGGACGACGTTCTGCTCGGTCAGGAAGTGGTTGGCCAGGGTCAGACTGCCGATGAGGGAGTTGCCGTTCGCCGTCATGTCGGGATTGCCGCCGGGGAAGAACCCCGCCAGCACCAGCAGCCAGCTGACCACCACGGCGATCCAGAACGCGGGGAGGAGTCGGAACGCCCGCCGCGCCAGAAACTGTCCCGGCGTCTCCTTCTCGGTGACATAGCTGATGACCAGGCCGCTGATCAGGAATAACGACGACAGGCCGACCATGCCGAGGTTCGGCAGGAGCCGGAGCGATGCCATCGTGTCGTTCACCGCGTCGCGGAAGTCGAGTGGGAGTCCGCGAGTCGCGGTCCAGTCCATGAAATGGCGATAGACGATGAACAATGCTGCGACGGCTCGTAAGACGTCCAGGCCGTAGAGGTATTGCCGCGTCGATGCCGGATTCGGGGACGGTGGAGTGCTCACCTGTAGATCCCTCCGGGCGCGGCATGCCTTTCATCTGTGCCCGCTGACGCGAAAGAGGCTCGATCGAATTCGATCGAGCCTCTTGTCACGAGCGGACGACGGGATTCGAACCCGCGACCCTCACCTTGGCAAGGTGATGCGCTACCACTGCGCCACGTCCGCACGATGTCCGCCTGCGGGGGTGAACCCCGTGTGGTGACAATACTCTAGCCCGCCCCGCACCGGACGTCTGCACCGGGTCGGTGATCGGCTCAGTCGTGGGCCTTCGGCCCCGCCCGGTCGACCGTGACCCGCAGAATCACCCGCTGCTGGGTGCGCATCGCCTCGCGATACTCGGCCCAGTCGGGGTGTTCGCCGGAGACCTGGCGGTAGTACTGCTCCAGCAGCGGCATCGCCTCCGGAAGTTCGAGGACCTCGGCTCGGCCGTCGATCTGGAGCCAGCCGCCGAAGAACTCGTCCGGCAGCACGCACAGCCAGACTCGGGCGTCGCGTCGGACGTTGCGGACCTTGTACGTCGTCCGCCGCGTGCTGATCAGCACACGGCCGTCCTCGTCGACGGCCGTGAGGACCGGAGACATCTGCGGGGTTCCGTCGGCCCGTGCGGTGGCCAGCACCGCCCGATGCTGCTCGCGAATCTTCGCCAGTGCGACCTCGTGCTCCACGTCGGCCTCCGTCTGCTCGTCGCCGCGCCAGAGCAGGCGCTGCTCATCCTCCTCCACCCTCTCAGATGAGAAGATCGGCGAGGCGGGTCTTCGAGGCCGCCGCGAGCGCTGGGCGAGTCGCTGCCGACGCGGTACGGTGGGTCTACGCACGGTAATCGACCCCGACTACTTCGTTGTCTCTTGGTGGTGGGTGGCCCCTGCCGCCACTGCCCGCTGGAGGCGGCATGAACAAGATGGTGCGCGGCGCCGACGGCCGGATGTGGAGCATCCAGGGCGAGATGGAGTGGACGCATCCTCTACAGCTCGACGAGTTCGAACACGACGTGAGTGGTGGTCGAGGTCCCGGCATCCTGTTGTCGATCGTGCTCGGTGTGCTCGTCCTCATCCTGCTCCTCTGGCAGCCGCCCGAGGTGATCGTCCCCGCGTGGCTGATCCTCGCGCTGTTCCTGGTCCTGATCTTCTTCCCGGCCCGGTGGGTGCTGCGCAGGCCGTGGACGCTGGTCGCCGAGACCCGGCCCGGCGCTGATGACGAGGAGCATCCGCAGGAACGGTGGGTGGGCGTGGTGCGCGGGGTGTTCCTGGTGCGCCAGGAGGCGGCGAAGATGGCCAGGCACATCGAGGTGTATTCCGAACCGGATCAGGACGGCACGCTGCAACCGGTCGACTGACCTGGTCGGTCTTCGGGTGCGGGCCGCCTCACTTCGCCTCCGTGCGACCGGCCCGCTCGGCCCGGTCGCCTGCGGTGGTGGGACTCGCTGCCGTCGAGCGCCTTCGCGCAGGCACCGCCCACCTCGCCGTCCTCGGGCTGCCTGGGGGCTCGCTCCGCACCGCCGTCGGTGCACCGCCCTGGTCATCGCCGGGTGCGCAGCGCCGGGTGGGCGCACACTGGGCAGGTGCCTGAGCTTCCGGAGATCGAGGCGATCGTCCACTACCTGCGGGAACATGCGGTCGGGCGGACGATCAACCGGGTCGACATCGCGTCGCTGGCGGCATTGAAGACGGCCGCGCCGCCGTGGACCGAGCTGCACGGCAGGCCGGTGCGGCAGGCCGACCGCCACGGGAAATTCCTCGATCTCGACTGCGACGGTCTGCACCTGGTGATCCACCTGGCGAGGGCGGGCTGGCTGCGCTGGGCGGACGTGCTCGCCGCCGCCCCGCCGAGGCCTGGTCGGGGTCCGCTGGCCGTCCGAGTCCACCTGGGCCCGCCGGGCAGCGGGCCGGGATTCGACCTCACCGAGGCCGGAACCAGGAAGGGACTCGCGGTCTGGGTGGTGCGCAGCCCGTCGGAGGTGCCGGGGATCGAGAATCTCGGGCCGGATGCGGCGACTCTCGACCAGCCGGGGCTGGCCGAGGTGCTGCGTGGACACACCGAGCGACTCAAGACCGTCTTGACCAGGCAGTCGATCCTGGCGGGACTGGGCAATGCCTACTCCGACGAGGTGATGCACGCTGCGCGGCTCTCGCCTTACGCGACAGCGGGCCGCCTGACGGCGGAGGAGATCGACCGGCTGCACGCCGCGCTGGAGATGGTGCTCTCCGACGCGGTACATCGCTCGATCGGTCTGGAGGCGGCCCGGCTCAAGAGCGAGAAGCGCTCCGGTCTGCGGGTTCACGGGCGTACGGGGCTGCCCTGCCCGATCTGCGGTGACACCGTGCGGGAGGTGTCCTTCGCCGACCGCTCGTTCCAGTACTGCCCTACTTGCCAGACCGGGGGGCGGACGCTCGCCGACCGGCGACGTTCGCGGTTCGTCAAATAGCGCGCGGCGGCGGGTGCGAGCCCTCCAGCCTGGATCGATGAGTTCGGTGCGCGGGCTCGCCACCGCCCGGCCTGGCTCGAAGGCGACCGGCAAGCCTGCGCAGACCGGGGACGGACGCCTCAACGGGCGATCGACGAGACGTCGCCTCCGAGCCGGTCTTTGATCCCTGCGCGGGGCCGGGCGTGGTGACCTGCGGCGGCGTCGTCGGTCACCATGCCGCCGTCATGGCAGCTCAGCCACGCCGATCCCCGCCCACGACGGAGCGGGATCGAAGACAACCTCTCCGGCGTGCGGAGCGCTTCCGCCGTCAGCGGACCTGACCGGGCTGTCGGGGCCTGCGCCTGCCGGACGATGCCGAGTCATCCTGGACTCGCACCACGTGAAAGCGAGCCGTGTTCCGTACGTCGATCGGGTCCAGGAAGCGCGACACCCGCCGGATCAGCCGAACGGAGAGCACCGCCACCGCTGCTGCGGTCAGATTCAGGGCCAGGTGCAGCAGGACGCCGTCGGCCATCGCCTGGGCGCCCTCGCGGAACCGCCAGAGGACGACGACGAGACCGAGCAGCAGGTTGATCGACCACACGGCCCACCAGAGCGCCACCAGTCGGGTCGGCCGAGGCCGCTCGTCCGGCGGTCGCAGGGCGGCGGTGTGCTCCAGCTCGGCCAGCACCGAACCGGGAACCACGAGGTTCATCCCCGGTATCAGAAAGCCGAGGGTCGCCTGCCACACGGGCCTGGACGGTCGGACCGCCGCCAACTCAGCGGCCGCCTCTCTGGCCCGGACGAGCCACAGCAGGCACGCGCCGAGGGCGCCGATGCTGAAGACGAGGGCCAGCAGCGCGCCGGTCTGTACTGCGGTGTCGGAGAGTCGCACCGTCTGTACGGTCAACGCCCCGCGCAGGCCCGCCGCCAACAACAGGTATCGCCAGGCCTCGGCGGCTGCGGCGAGCACCAGCAGCACCGCCGTCGCCCAGAGCATGCGGATCGCGGGCACCGCGACCAAGCGGGCACGGGTGCTCGCATCGAGGGTCGGTGTCGCCATGGTCGGCACCGAGGTCGGCGCGCGCCAGCCCAACAGCGGCAGGCCCCAGCGCGGCGGAGCGGGATAGGAGGGCGGTCCCTGGTACACCGACGGGGGCGCGGTTCGCCGCCGAGGGTGATCCTGATCGGGTGGGACGGCCACCCACCTCATGCGCTGCCCTGGTCGCGGGTGCACGCCGTCAGAGGATCTCTGCGTCGTTCCCGGACTCGGACACGACCGACCGGCCCTCCGCCGACCAGGCCTTCATTCCGCCGTCGACGTTCACCGCGTCCCACCCGTTCTGATTCAGGTAGGCGGTGGCTCGAGCGGATCGGCCGCCGGATCGGCACACCACGAAGACGTCGTTGTCCGAGGGCAGTTCACCGAGCCTGGCTCCGAGCTCGCCGAGCGGGATGTGCAGGGCGCCGGGCGCGTGACCTGCCTGCCACTCGTCGTCCTCTCGGACGTCGAGCAGGACGACGTCCGGGTTGGGCAGCTCGTCGGGAAGATTGCTGATCGCCACACTGGGCACCTGTACTGGTTGCACGAGTCGATGCTGCCACGAACCGGGGTCGGCGTGCTGTGAGACGGGTCTGCTCACCAGTGTCCGGTACGGCTCTTGTGGTCCGGGCAGTGTCGGCGACACTGGGCCGATGGAACCAACCCCGTTCGTCGGGCCGGATTTGACGACGCCGAATCCGACACGGATCTATGACTACTCGCTCGGCGGCGCGCACAACGTCGCCGCAGATCGGACAGTCGGCGACGCCATCATCGCGGCGACGCGGAACGGGCGGCAGGTGGCGCGGGCGAACCGTGACTTCATGCGACGTGCCGTGCGGCACTGCCTGACCGACGGGGTCACCCAGTTCCTCGACCTCGGTTCCGGCATCCCGTCGGTGGGCAACGTGCATGAGATCGCCAAGGCAGCCGACCCGTCGTCCCGCGTGGTGTACGTGGACAACGAGGCGGTGGCGGTCAGCCAGACGCGCGCGGTGCTGGCAGGCGTGGATCGCACGGCGATGGTGCAGGCGGATCTGCGGAACGCGGCCGCCGTCCTCGAGGCCGCCGAGACCCGCGGACTCATCGACTTCGATCGGCCGGTGGCCTTGATGACGGTCGCCGTCCTGCACTACCTCGGCCACGAGGAGGACGTGCTCGCGGTGCTGGCGCCGTACCACCGGCTGCTCGCGCCGGGCAGCTACTTCGTCGTCTCCCACGCGACCGCCGACGGACGCGAGGAGGAGGCGGCCGCCGTGGCCGCCCGCTTCGAGGCCACCACGCACCAGATCCACTATCGCAGCCGGACGGAGGTCCGGGAGCTGTTCGGCGGGTTCAGCCTGGTGGACCCGGGGGTGGTGTGGACCTCGGAATGGCGGCCGGACGACGACTCGGACGACGACACTCCGCCGAGCGACTCGGCCTGCTGGGCCGGGGTGGGACGCCTCGACTGAGGGGACGAGCACGGGGCGGGCTCGCCAGGCCTGCCCGACCCGTCCGTAGCCGTCGATGCCTGCGCAGGCACCTGGGGATCACGCGGGGGAGTGAAGGCTCAGGCCCACGCGGATCAGTGCTCGGCCGGCCGGCCACGTGGATCAAGACCTTGCAGTCGAGCAGCTGCTGATCGAACTCGGGGACGGCCTCGCGCGGCGAGACGGTGCAGACCGGTCGTCGCCGCGCCCTGCTGTGCTGAGATGGACGACGCCTGTCCTCCCCTCCAGGAAAGGGGAGGACAGGCGCGGCGCTGGAGATCCCGGCTCTGCCGGGCCCTCTGCTCAGCCCATTTCGGCCAGCGCGAGGCCCACCGCCGCCAGCTCCTCGGTGGTCAGCGGCACGACTCCCGTGCCCGCGTCCTCCGGGAGGCCCCCCATGGCGGGATCGTCGGCGGACGATTCGAAGTCGGTGCTGAGGTGGCCGTCGGCGTCGATCGAGACGGAGTAGTTCGCGGGGTGGAAGACGTCGACCCCCTGACTGGGGGAGTTCGCGTTGTAACCGCCGCTGACGACGCCGTAGATCTGCACCACCGTCCCGTCGTCCAGGGTCATCCGCTGAGCGACGACCTCGCACGACGGCGCTCGGCTGACCTTGTCCGCTGCCGCGCGGTCTGCCGCCTCCGTCGGACTGCCGTGGTGCGGCAGCGCCTCCAGGTAGATCGATCCGGGCGTCTCCGTGCCGACCAGGTCCATGTTGACCGCGACACGCGGCGACTGGTACTTCTCGCTGTACTCGGTCGTCGCGAACGTGATGGCAGGCTCGGACTCCGGCTGCTGGTCTACCAGCGCGGCCCGGAGCAGGGGCTCGATGACGCCGGCCGAGGGGATCTCCACCTGCGGGAGCGGACCCAGGTCGGCGGGAACCTCGTCCCCGTACTGGTCGAGCAGCGGGCATCCGTCGACCAGCGTCCAGCCCGGCAACGGCTCCACGGCAGCCTGTTCCCGCTGGGGTGATCGCTGGTAGTCCGTCTCCTCGCCGTTGCTCGCGGGTGTGAAGAGCCCGCCGCCGAAGCCCCCCGCCAGCACGGTGCTCAGTCCGATGCCTGCCACGACACCGGCGGCCCCGAGCAGCGTCGCACCGCGCCGGACCGCCGCCCGCCGCCTGCCCTGCCTCATCACCTGATCCACGCCGACCTTCGGCATCGGGGCAGGTCCGTCGACGCTGTCGCGCAGCGCCGCTCCCATCGCCTCCTCGTCGTCCCAGACGTTCTTTCTCACTGGATCCCTGCTTCCTGCGGCCGACCGGCCGACTCGTACGCCCGGCGCAGCGCATCCAGCCCGCGCGCGGTCTGACTCTTGACCGTCCCCGTGGAGCACTTCAGTGCCTGCGCCGTCTGCTCGACGGAGAGGTCCTGGACGAACCGCAGCACCAGGGTGGCGCGTTGCCGATACGGGACCCGTTGCAGCGCCGCGATCAACTCACGACGTTCGTCCCGGCCGCCGGGCTCGACATCAGGTCTGTCGGGCGGTTCGGCCACCGGCCGTTCTAGCTGCCTGCCACGCCTGCGGGCGTCGAGGAAGAGCCGCGTCATGGTCGTGCGCAGGTAACCGGACGCACTGTTCCTGCGGGCCCAGGACCATCGGGCATAGACCCGGACGAATGCCGCCTGGGCGATCTCCTCTGCCTCCGACCAGTCGCCGCACAGCGCGTACGCCGTTCGTCGTGCCGTGTCGAAGCGCGCCGTGAAGAACTCGGTGAAGTCCTCCACGTGCTCGTCGCGTCCGCGCACCGATCTCCTCCTGGCTGTGCTGAACCTGCGGTCATGTCCACTACGCGGATTCCGCCGGGAAGGTTGCACGAATCTCGAAGATCATCGATGAACGTGGAGTCGAAGCTGGTCGCCGAGGACCGGGCGAGACGGCCGAGGGCCCGACCGCGCGGCGGCGGTCGGGCCCTCGTGGACGGGTGAGAAGGATCAGTGTTCGGTGGCCTTCTCCGCACCGAGGCCGGTCAGCGAACGCACCTCCATCTCGCTGTACTTCGCCGGATCGGCGGGACTCTTGGACAGGACGGTGCCCAGCCAGCCGAGGAAGAACGAGATCGGGATCGAGACGATGCCCGGATTGGACAGCGGGAAGAGATCGAAGTCGGCCGAGGGGAACATCGCGCTGTCGCTGCCGGATACGGCGGGAGAGAAGACGATCAACGTGATGGTGATGGCCAACCCGCCGTACATGCTCCAGAGCGCTCCGGTCGTGTTGAAGCGGCGCCAGAACAGCGAGTACAGGATCGTCGGGAGATTCGCCGACGCCGCCACGGCGAAGGCCAGTGCCACCAGGAAGGCGATGTTCTGCCCGTTGGCCACGATGCCGCCGAGGATGGACACCACGCCGATGACGACGGCGGTGATCCGGGCGACCCGTACCTCTGCCGCCTTGTCGTCCGCCGCTCCGCCCTTGATCACGTTGGCGTAGATGTCGTGCGCGAAGGAGGCCGACGCGGTGATCGTCAGGCCTGCGACGACGGCGAGGATGGTCGCGAACGCCACGGCCGCGATGAAGCCGAGGAGCAGCGGGCCGCCGAGTTCCGCCGCCAGCAGCGGCGCCGCCGAGTTCACACCGCCAGGGGCGTCCTGGATGCGCTCCGGTCCGACGATGGCACCCGCGCCGTAGCCGAGCACCAGGGTGAACAGGTAGAACAGGCCGATCAGCCAGATCGCCCACTGCACGGAGCGGCGGGCCTCCTTCGAGGTCGGCACGGTGTAGAAGCGCATCAGGATGTGCGGCAGCCCGGCCGTGCCCAGCACCAGCGCCAAGGAGAGCGACAGGAAGTCGATCCTGGTCAGTGCCGAGGCGCCGTAGGCCATGCCGGGATTGAGGACGTCCTCGGTGCCTGCGGCGTCGACCGCCGCGCCCAGCAGGCTCGACAGGTTCATCCCGTACATGCTGAGCACCCACACGGTCATCACGGCGGCGCCCGAGATCAACAGGGCCGCCTTGATGATCTGCACCCAGGTCGTGCCGCGCATCCCGCCGATCAGGACGTACACGATCATCAGCGCACCGACGATCGCGATGACCAGTGCCTGCCCGGCGCCGCTCTCGATGCCGAGCAGGAGGGCGATGAGTCCGCCCGCGCCTGCCATCTGGGCCAGCAGATAGAAGAAGGACACCACGAGCGTGGAGATGGCCGCGGCAGTGCGCACCGGTTTCTGCTTCATCCGGAAGCTCAGCACGTCCGCCATCGTGTAGCGGCCGGTGTTGCGGAGCAGTTCCGCCACCAGCAGCAGCGCGACCAGCCAGGCGACGAGGAAGCCGATCGAATACAGGAAGCCGTCATAGCCGTTGACCGCAATGGCGCCCGCGATGCCGAGGAAGGATGCGGCGGAGAGGTAGTCGCCGGAGATGGCGACGCCGTTCTGCGGGCCGCTGAACGCTCGCCCGGCCGCGTAGTAGTCGGCGGCGGTCTTGGTGTTGCGGCTGGCCCGAAGCACGATCACCAGGGTGACCGCGACGAAGAGGCCGAAGATGCCGATGTTGAGCCAGGGGGATCCGATGTCCCCCTGCGCGAGGATCACGGTGTCGGCGTCGGTCATCGGTCGCCTCCCTCGGCTTCTTCCCGAATCCGGTCGGCGAGCGGGTCGAGCCTGCGGTTCGCGAAGCGCACGTAGAGGGTCGTGATCAGGAAGGTGGAGACGAACTGGAGCAGGCCGAACACCAGGCCGATGTTGATGTTGCCGATGACCTTGATGCTCATGAAGTCATGCGCGAAGTCGGCCACCAGGACATAGAGCAGATACCAGGCGAGGAACAACGCGGCCATCGGGAAGACGAAACGGCGAAGCCTGCGGCGCAGATCGACGAAATCCGGACTCTCCTGGATGGTGCGCCAGGCGTCTGGACCGGGCGGCTCCGGGGGTAGGGGTGGCGGTGTCTCGCTCACAGAACCTCCCTGCTGGCTTGGGTGTCCCACATGGTTGTGTCGCGTTGATCACATCGGAAGCCGCCAAACGGGGGGCTTACTCGCCTGACTCGGAGGAATCTGACAGCACAGGGTGTTTCCATCTACGCTGCGTTACGTGATCGCGGGCAAGTCATCACTCTTTGGATGCACCGGTTTAAATCCGACGAGTGAGGGTGTTCGCGGTGGTTCGCGCCGCGGCGCCGGGCGAGGAGGTCGGACGACTGGTCCTCCTCGGCAGGTCGATGCCGTGGATCGCCGCAGCCGACGGAGCCACGACGACCCTGTCTCAGCCCGCCCGGTTCCCGCCCCGTCGTGCCTGTTCTCGCCGTCGCCGCCCGCGTGCCGACGTGCGTGGCCCTCGGACCCGGTCAGTCCTCGCCTGCGGGCCGGTGATGTCGAGGCCCGTTCGACCGAGGGGGGTCCTCCCTCGCCGGATCGTCGACGAACCCGAACCGCTCCAGGTCCCGATCCCTGATCAGACCGAGCCGATCCGGCGCGTGCATCCGCAAGAGGATGCGCGACACCTCCGATGACACCTGACGGGACGTCGCCCGGCTCACCACGATCATCGTCAGGAACGCGATCGGCACCGTGATCAAGGCGGGCTGGGCGGTCACCGAGCTCAGCCAGCCCGCCGACGCAGGCTCCAGGATCACCGTCAGCGTCACCGCCAGGACGGCGAGTCCACCACCCACGATCATTCCCGTCGCCGCGCCGGTCGCCGTCAGGCCGCGCCACCAGATGCCCAGCACGAGCAGCGGGCAGAAGGTGGACGCGGACACGGCGAAGACCATGCCCACCGTCTGGGAGATGCTGAGATTCGCGAAGTACATGACCGCGATCAGCGGCACCAGCGCGGAGATCACGGTGGCGAGCCGGAAGTCGTTCAGTGCCCCGCGCCGCAGGACGTCGGTCGCCAGGACGCCCGCCACGCAGCTCACCAGCCCCGAAGCCGTCGAGATGAAGGCGGCGAACGCGCCTGCCGCCGTCACCGCGCCGAGCAGCATTCCCGGCCAGCCCGCCAGCATGGCGCCCGGCAGCAGCAGCACGGCCGCATCGGTGGTGCCGGTGACCAGTAGTTGCGGGACGTACAGGCGGGAGAGCGCGCCGAAGATCGTGGGGAACAGATAGAACAGCCCCAGGAGCATGAGGACGAACAGGGTCGTCCGGCGGGCCGCTCCGCCGTTGGGATTGGTGTAGAAGCGGACGAGGATGTGCGGCAGGCCCATGGTGCCGAGGAACGTCGCGAAGATCAGCGAATAGGTGGCGAAGAGGCTCGGTCCTCCGCCGTCCTGCGGGGTCAGCCAGGAGGCGTTGTCCGTGGGCGCACCCAGCACCACCGGCACGTCGGAACCTGCCGGGAAGGTCAGTTCGGTGTCCGCTCCGACGCTGTGCTCCCCCGGCGCCCAGTAGACGGTGCCCGCCGCCCGCTGCCCGCCCACCACCCCGTCGGCGTGGAGATACAGCGGCCGGGAGACGTCCAGCGTCACGTCGGTGCCCACCGTGATGGCGGTCGCCGCCTCGAACCGAGGCGGCAGCGGCTCGGCGAGCCCGCGGCGAGTGCCCTCCTGATTCGCGACGAACACGATGACCAGGAGGAATGCCGGTAAGGAGATCGCGAAGAGCTTGACCCAGTACTGCACGGCCTGCACGAGCGTGACGGCTCGCAGGCCGCCGCTGAGGACGTTGACGGCCACCAGGAGGGCCACCAGCGCGGTGCCCGCCCAGAACGGCAGCCCGGTGACCATCCGCAGGGTCAGCCCGGCACCCTGGAACTGGGGGACGACGTAGAGCCAGCAGATGACGACGACCGTGAGGGTCGCCAGCCTGCGCAGGCCGGTGGAGCCCAGCCGAGCCTCGGCGAAGTCCGGGAGCGTGTAGGCGCCGGATCGGCGCAGCGGCGCGGCCACGAACATCAGCAGCAGTAGATACCCGCCCGCGAACCCGATCGGATACCAGAGGGCGTCGACGCCGTCTTTGAGGACGAGCCCGGCGATGCCGAGGAACGACGCGGCGGAGAGGTACTCGCCGGAGATCGCCGCGGCATTGCGTTCCGCGCCGATCGTCCGGCGGGCCACCAGAAAGTCCGAGGTCGTGTGCACGGACCGAGAGCCGAAGATGCCCAGGGCGAACGTGACGACGGCCATCACCACGATGCCGACGGTCGCCCAGGGAATCAGCTCCACGGCATCGCTGCCTGGTCAGCTGGGCGGCAGGCGGCCGCGACATCGGAGGCCGTCCCGGCGAGGGCGGGCCGATGTCGGACGAGGAGTTCCATCGACCAGCCGGATGATCCGAGTCCGCGCCGTCCCGACTCGGCCCGGCCCCGCCGCCGATGCGACGCGCTCACCGTCGAAGGGCGACGCGGCGACATCAGTTCTCCACCATGTCGACGAAGTCCCGCTCATGTCGCTCGGCCTGCACGCTGTAGGCATAGCCGACCGCGATGAGCAGCGGGAACGGCAGGACGCCCAGCAGTACCCAGGAGAGTCGGATTCCGCCGACCGACAGCGTCGCGAACGCGGGGAAGAGCCAGAAGAGCACGGGAAGACTGCCGAGCAGTCCCAGGGTGAGCAGCGTCAGTCGTAATGCGGTGCGGAGCTGCGCGCGGATGAGATTGCGCACCAGCGCCTCACCGACGCTCGTCTGCTCCTCCAGTTCCGAGATCTGTCGCAGCGGGCGGCGGGTGGCGCGGCGATCCGCCAGCACCACCTTGACCCGGCGAAGGCGGCGACCCGGCGGCGCCTCCAACGTGTCCGGGTCGGGCAGTTCCGCCCGATCATCGTCCGGGGGGATCATCGACCCGGACCGAGTCCTCGCTTGGGCGACCGGACCAGCCGGTCCTTCAGCTCCCTGGTGTGTCTGCGACTCACCGGCAGCTCGATGGCCGTCTCCCCGCTGCCCAGCCGCACGGAATAGCCCGACGAGGACATCTGGAGCTCGCTCACCAACGACAACGAGACCAGATAGGACCGATGAATACGGGCGAAACCGACCTCGGACCAGCGTTCCTCAAGCTGAGAGAGCGGAATGCGCACCAGATGACTGCCGTCGACGGTGTGCAGGCGCGCGTAGTCGCCCTGCGCCTCCACATAGCGGATCGAGGAGCGCGGGATCAGTTTCGTGGTGCCCGCGAGTTCGACGGGAATGACCTCGTCCTCGGCGGGGGTCACCGTGCCGGGGCCGCTCTCCGGTTTGCGCAGACGCTCCGCGCGTCGCAGCGCCTCGTCGACTCGCTCGGCGTTCGGCGGCTTGACGAGGTAGTCGGTGGCGCCGACGTTGAACGCCTCAAGGGACTGGTTGTCATAACCGGTCACGAAGATGAGCGCGGGGGGCACCCGGAATGCGGTGAGCACCTTGCCCAGCTCCATGCCGTCGAGCCCCGGCATCGCGATGTCCAGGAACACGACGTCCACCGGAGACAGACCCGCCCTGGAACGTTCGCGCAGTTCGGCGTCGTTGCTGCGGAGGACACGAAGGGCATCGGCCGAGTCGAAGGCGGTGAGGATGCGACGTACCCGATTATTGCGACGCAGACAGTACAACAACTCGTCCAGGCCGCGATCCTCGTCGTCGACCGCGAGGACGATGAGTCCCGTGCCGTTGTCTTGAGTGCTCACTATGCCTTCATTTCCTGCCCAGACGTGTCGTGGCCGTCCATGACCGAGCGTCTACTCGACAGTGTGACAAGGCGCCTGCGGCCCTGACCATTCCAGGCTCCTCTACAGCCCGAACCGGTTCCACATCGCGCGCTGTTCGAGACCTTCGATCACCTGAAGCAGCCCGGTCGCCGGATTCGAACCGCCGAGGGACAGGTTTGCTCCGCTGCCGATGCCGAGCCGGGAGAGGAGGTTCCGCCTGGGCTCGGCGACGGAGATCTCCGCCTTGGGGAACCGACGGGAGATCACGTCGCGCAGTGTCCCGACCTCGTCCACCAGGCCGAGTTCCCTGGCCTTGGCCCCGGTCCACACCTCGCCGGAGAAGAGCTCCTCCTCGCTGCCGTTCAGGCGGTCGCCGCGCCGCTCGCGGACCCACGCGGCGAACTGCTCGTGCAGATCCGCCTGCAGTCCCGTCAGCCACTCCACGTCCTCCGCCTTCTGCGGGGAGAACGGATCAAGCCGAACCTTGTGCGCGCCTGCGGCATGAACTCGCCGCTCCACGCCGATGCGCTCCAGCAGCCCGGTCAGGCCGAATCCGCTGCTGATCACTCCGATCGAGCCGACCAAGGACGTCGGATGCGCGTAGATCTCGTCTGCCGCGCAGGCCAGCCAGTAACCGCCGGATGCGGCGACGTCTTCACAGAAGGCGAGCACCGGAACCGGCCTTCCTCGGTGGGCCTTCTTCTTGGCGAGCCCGATGATGCGGTCCGCGATCAACGCCGACTGGGTGGGAGATCCACCGGGCGAATTGATCTCCAGTACCACCGCAGCCAGTCGGTCATGGGCGAAGGCCCTGGTCAGTGCGGTCTCCACCGTGTGGAGGCTGAGTGCGCCCCTCGCCGTGGGGCCTGGGTTCGGCGTGATGACGCCGTGCAGCCGGATCACGGCGACCACCGGTGCACGTTCCCCGCGTTCGCCGAGTCTGCCCGGCAGCGGAAGGCGGGCGGCCAGTTTGTCGGTCACGCTCATGACCCGACCCTAGCTCGAAAGTCGACGGATGATCGAGACCTTCTGTCCGGTCGCGCGTGGTTCGTCCTCGGTACGTCGTCTGGGTGACTCCCGAATGACTTGGGCGGCTGGCTGGTCCGCTCCGATCGCGAGGCCCGTGGCGGCACGCGAGACACCTCCCCTTTCGACGAGGCCGAGGACCATCGGATGCCAGGATGCCCCGATCGACGACCCGAGACGTCCCGTTCGTTCACGGCGTCTGGACGGAATCGCGCCGCCGTCTCCGACGACCCCGACGGTCTCGGCCGCAGCCCCGCCTTCTCAGTCGCCGCTGCGCTGGATCAGCGCGGCCATCCGTGCCTTGGCGTCCTCGGTCGCAGGTTCACCGGGAACCGCCAGCTCGGTCCTGGTCCGCTCTGCGGGCTCCGCGTCGGACACGGGTTCGTCGGCGACCGAGGCCTGCGGTGGGTCCACCTCGTCGACCGGCGTCTCCGGAACCTCGTCGGCCTCCGGCGCTGTCGGCAGCGGCCGAACCCCGGGGCTGAACTTGGGCACCCGCATCGTGACCCGCATCCCGGCGCCGAGGTTGGTCTCCACGATCAGGCCGTACTCATTGCCGAACACCGACTGCATCCGGTCGTGGATGTTGCCGAGGCCCACGTGAGCACCGGAGAGGTGGGCGTTGGTGAACTCCTTGTTCAGCCGGTTCGGGTCCATGCCGACGCCGTCGTCCTCGACGCTGATCAGGGCCTCGGTGCCGTTGTCGGCCGCCTCGACGGTCACGGTCCCCCCGCCCCGCTTGCTGGCCAGTCCGTGACGCACCGCGTTCTCGACCAGCGGCTGCACGACCAGGAACGGCACCACCACCGGCAGCACCTCGGGGGCGATCCGCAGCTGGACGCGCAGTCGGTCCTCGCCGTAGCGGGCGCGTTCCAACGTCAGATAGCGGTCGACGTTGCGCAGTTCCTCCGCCAGCGTGGTGAACAGTCCGGTCGCGCGGAACGAGTATCGGGTGAACTCGGCGAAGTCCTGGAGCAGATCCCGCGCCTCCTCCGGATCGGTCCGGATGAAGGAGGAGATCGTGTTCAGCGCGTTGTAGATGAAATGCGGCGAGATCTGGGCACGTAAGGCCTGCACCTCGGCCTTGGCCAGCCGTTCTCGCGACTCCTGGAGTTCGGCCAGCGCCAACTGGGTGCAGACGTAGTGCCCGAGTTCCTCGGCCGCGTTGATGAGTCGCTTGCCTCCGGTGTCGGCCACCACCACCAGCGAACCCTTGATCTCGCCTTCCACCAGCAACGGGATGATCGAGGCGTGCCGCATCGGGCAGGCCTTGTGCGTGCAGTCGAGATCGGCGTGGTCGACGTGGGCGCGCTTGCCGTCGGAGACGACTTCGCCGACCTTGTCTGCCAGGTCGTCGTAGTGATAGTTGGCCTCGCCGTCCCAGCTGATCAGGCCCGCTCGGTCGGTGAGGCCGACGGCCACGCACTGCAGCAGTTCGCGGAGGTGCGGAGTGGCCCGGTTGGCGGCCTCCTCGGTCAGCCCCTCCCGCAACTCCGGCGCGGCCTGGGAGACCCGGTGCAACGCCCGCAGCGTGGCATCCTCGACAGAGGTGCTGACGCGACGGGCGCGACAGAGCATGACGAACATGCCCAGCACGCCGATCACGGCAAGCGTCGTGAGCACTGTGCGATCGGTCAACAGCTCACTCACGGGTCCCATGCTCCGATGATCGGTGCCGACGTGGCAATCCACTCAGGTTTTGTCGCCCGAATGGAGCAATCCACGATGCAGGCCCGTGCGGTACCCGCCTCGTCACCAGGGACTCTCCAGTCATCGGCTCACCGGAAGATCATGCAGACCTCTGATGACGAACTCGTCGCGTCGCCGAGGTGTGCCTGCCGACGACAGCGTCGGGAGCCTGCGTAGCAGGGCTGCCAGCGTCGCGGTCACCTCGATCCTGGCCAACGGGGCGCCGAGGCAGTAGTGGATGCCGAGGCCGAAGCCGATGTGCGGGTTGGGATCGCGCCCGACGTCCAGCCGATCGGGCTCGTCGAAGACCAGCGGATCGCGGGCGGCGGCGCCGAGCAGGGCGGCGATCCGCTCGCCGGGGGCGAGGACGACACCGGCGATCTCGACCTCGTCGACGGCGGTGCGTTCGAAGAGCTGGAGCGGCGAGTCGAAGCGGATCAGTTCGTCGGCGGCCGTCGACAGCAGCGAGGGGTCATCCAGCAGCCGTCGCCACTGCGCCGGGTATCGCAACAGCGCCGACACGCCGTTCCCGACGACGTTCACCGACGCCTCATGGCCGGCCATCAGCAGCAGTACGGCGGTGCCGATCAACTCATCCTCGGTGAGCCGGGCGCCGTCGGCGTCGGTGACCGCGACCAGGTCGGACACCAGGTCGTCGCCCGGCGTCCTCCTGCGCAGCGCGACCAGTTCGCGGAGGTAGTCGACGAACTCGCGGGCGGCCTGCTCCGCTGCCTGCCTGCGTTCCTCGGCCAGGTCGAACTCGTACATCTTCACGATCGCGTTCGACCACGGCTGGAGGAGCCCTCGATCCGACTCCGGCACACCCAGCAGCTCGGCGATCACCGCGACCGGCAGCGGCGCCGCGACCTCGGCCAGCAGATCACCGGAGCCGGTCGAGTCGATCCGCTCGGCCAGCCCGGCGACCAGCTCGTCGGCGAGCTGCTCGACCCACGGCCGCAGCCGCTCCACATGGCCGCGGCCGAAGGCGGCCGAGACCAGTCGACGCAGTCGGGTGTGGGTCGGCGGCTCGTTCTCCAGCAGGGATGTCTGGTGGAGCAGGTTGAACGCACCGAACTCGGCGGCGGGCTCCGCGTCGGTCCAGATCCGGCCGAGGGACCGATGCCGCAGCACGGCGGACGCGGCGGCGTGCGTGACGGCGAGATGCAACCCCATGCCGTCGTGGCGGTGCACCGGTCCGGCCGAGCGCATCGCCGCGAAGGTCGGATACGGGTCGGCCAGGAAGGTCGGATCGGTCGGGTCGAAGGGCTGCGCGGCGGCAGGCTGGGCGGCGCTCATCGGGACACCGTAAGCCGCCGACCGCTCAGTCTCGGCATCGGTCAGCCCAGCTCACAGTGCTGCGGGCAGGTAGGCATGGCCGCTCAGGCGTTGTTGCATCCCTTCGGCGCCTGCCTGTTGGTTTCCGAGGATCGGTTCCTGTCCGCGGCATGAGGTCTGCGCAGTTGCCGTGCCGGGCGCGGTGGAGGGCGGCCGTCGACCGTGCCTGCCCGATCGCCCGTTGACCTGAACCAAGGTTCAGATGTTTGGCTCGCTCGTATGCCTGCAGAGAGCGTCGCCGCGCCCGTCGTCCAGGACGAGACCGTCGATCACCGTGCGGACCTCGCCGCCGTCACCGAGGTGATCCACGACGTCGAGACCGCCTTCAACACCAACGACCCCGACCTCATGACCGCCCACTTCACCGAGAACGCCTCGGTCGTCAACGCCATGGGAGTGCTGCTGGCGGGCCGCCTCGAGCTGCTGGCCGCGAATCGTCGAGGTCTCGCCGGGTTCCTTCGCGACGAGTACGTCCGCTACGACGTCGGTGACGTCGTCTTCCTGCGGCCCGACATCGCCATCGCCCATAAGACCGCGAGGGCGACCACCGCCGAGGGCGAGCCGCTCGACGTGAAGCCGACGATGATCGCCCTCTACGTCCTGGTCAAGGAGGCGGGCCGGTGGTGGGTGGCGGCCAGGCAGAACACCCTCGTGCCCGCGTGACCATGCCGGACTCGGCTGCTGCGGTGACGGAATGTCGGGGGCTCGCCGGTCGCGATTGAACACCAGCCGACCCAGGTGGGCTTCGGCGCCTCGCACTCGCGGGAGTGCCATCCGGGGTTCGCAGGCACGTCGGTGAAACGCCACCTGTCCGCCACCTCGGCGGCGGAGGATCTCGCTGTGTCGCCAGCCGTCGTCGCTCATCGCGGCGCATCAGCCGATCGCGCCGAGCACACCCTCGCCGCCTACACGCTGGCCGTGGAACAGGGGGCCGACGCACTCGAATGCGATGTCCGGCTCACCAAGGACCGGCACCTCGTCTGCATCCACGACCGCAGCGTCGACCGAACCTCGTCGGGTCGAGGTCTGGTCAGCGAACTCACCCTGGCCCAGCTGTCCGCCCTGGACTACGGCAGTGGGCAGCCCTCCGCCGCGCCGTCCGCCCCTGCGGATCGGTCCGGCGGACGGCCCGCCGCCTCCGCGACCGGGCTGCTGCGATTCGAGGAGCTGCTCGACCTCGTGGTCACCGCGCCTCGGCCGATCCGGCTGTTCGTGGAGACCAAACACCCGGTCCGGTTCGGCGGGCTCGTGGAGCGGGCCCTGCTGCACACCCTCGCCCGGCACGGCCTCACCCGGCCCGCGTCGAAGGACGACTCGCCCGTGGTGATGATGTCCTTCTCCTCCCGTGCGGTGCGGCGGGTCCGGGCACAGGCGCCCGCGCTGCCGACGGTGCTGCTGTTCGACCGCCTCAGCCGTTCGACTCGCGACGGCACCCTGCCACCCTGGGCCGACTACACGGGTCCCGGAATCCACCTGCTGCGGTCCGATCCCGACTACGTCCGGCGGGCCGAGGCGCAGGGAAACCCGACCTACTGCTGGACGGTCGACGAGCCTGCCGACATCGAGCTGTGTGACCGACTCGGCGTTCGCTTCCTCGCGACCAACCGGCCTGCCGCCACCCGGTCCGCCCTGCGCCCTGCTTCGTCGACTACCGTTCCCCACGCGTAACGAGGGAATCACGGGAGGGGCGCCACGTGGCCAAGCGCACAGCGATCAAGCGTAGGGATCGGGCGAGTGCCCGCGAGGATGGACTCAACCCGCGCAGGCCCTGCGAATGCGGTTCCGGCAAGCGGTTCAAGGCCTGCCACGGCACCGACGGCGGCGCGGCTGACGTGATCATCACCAGGCCGTTCGAGGGGCTCGCCTCCGAGTGCGAGCTGATCGCGCTGCGCGAGTTCGTGCCCAGCGCCACCGCAAGGCTGCCGCTGATCGACGGCGTCTCCGCCGTGGACGTGACCCTGGCCTCCGTGCTGCCGATGGCCGCAGCGGCCATGCGGCGCAACGACGACCAGGCGCTGGTCGGCCTCCAGGTCCAGACCCGATCCGGCGACCTCAGCCGCGACCTCGCCCGCGCGGTGCGCTGGGTGGCCGAGGCAGGCGTCGGCGACATGCTGCCCGTGGTCGGACCGGATGACGACCCGGCCGGACCGCGACTCCAGGACCTGCTGACCGCCGACGCGCCGCTGGACGTCGAACTGCACTCCGACTTCGCCTGGTGGATTCCCGAGGGCACCGAGGCGACCCCCGAGGTCACCGTCTCGCTGGAACGTGCCAACGAGGCGATCATGCCGACCGAGCGTCTCGACGGCCCCGGCATCCGCGCGGCGTACTGGGTCGACGCGGGCGAGAAGGCGCACCTGCGCTGGGTCCGTCCCGAGCCGGAGGAGAAGCTGCTCGCCGCGATGGCCCGACTCGCCGCCCGCGACGCGCTCACCTTGGGCGAGGGCAGCCGCTACGCGGGTTCGTTCCGGGCACACGGCCTGCTCGTACCGGTGTGGGATCTCGACCGCGAGCTGCACGCGCGCGAATGGGAGCAGCCCGCTGCCGACCTCGGTGACCGGTTGACCGAGGCACTCGCCACCCTGGACGACACACCGCTCAACGAGTCCGAGCGGCGCGCGCGGGCGGGGCTGATCGGCAGGCAGATCACGCTGCGCTGAGCGCGGTGGGATGCGACCTCGTGGTCGGCCGGGCGCGGATCAGGCCCGGCCTGCAGGCCGCGTCTCCTCGACGGGCCGAGAAGTCGCAGGCCGAGCGGCGAGCAGCGCCCGCCAAATCGTGCCCGGTCGATCCGGCCGGCCCCTCGCCCGTCGGGGCCGGGCGGCCTGCATCGATCTCGGTGTGCCGTGGGCCGAGCCTCGTCGCTGATCAGATCCGGGGCCCGATCGAGGACAGCAGGATCTCCACCTGACCGATGAGCATCGTCCGGTCGGCGGGTGCGAGGGTGAACCACTCCCGGCCGTCCGGTTCGGTTCTGTGCTGTGTCAGATAGCGGCCGTCGGCGGTGTCCAGGAACTCGACCCGGTACGCGGCATCGGTGGTCCGGCAGGCAAGCGGGTCGAAGCCGGTGGCACTGATCTGTCCTTCCCGCTCACGCGGTGCCGTGAGAACCCGCTCCAGCACTTCGGCATCCTCGTGGCGCAGCCCTGCCGAGGCAATCGCCGACGGCAGCCTCGCCGTGTCGAGAATCCCCTCGTCGGTGGCCCGCTGGATGTAGTGCGAGGGGAGCCGCACGACCGTGCCCTGCCCGGCCTGCACCGGCGGCAGCACCTCGATGACGACTCGGGCCAGCGATGTCGGCCGGATTCGTTCGATCGTCATCGACAGGTCCGTCTCGGTGGTCCCCGATGACTCCGACTGCGTGGCCAGCACGGCGAACTCTCCGCTCGCGGCGGCGATGGCGTTGAGCCTGAGGCTCTTCACCAGGAAGGAACCGGTCACCGAGCGACTGGGCCGGTGCAACGCGTGGAAAGCCGTCGCCAGGAAGGGGATCGGCTCGCCGCGATCGAGCAGACCCATCGCGTCCAGCTCGAGCCAGGCCTCGCGGTGCGAATCGCTTCGTTCGGCGTCGGGCGCGCCGAGGTCCGATGCGGGTGTGAGCGGGGCGATCGTCGTCCGAAGCCGGGTGCGGAGCGCGTCCACGGCGAGCGCGGACAGAGTGAATCGTTCTGCCATGGCGCTCATCGACTCGCCGGGGGAGCATTGCCGAGTCGTGCGGAGTCCGCCGCCTGCGCCGCACTCGCGGTGTCGATGCCGCGCGTGATCTCGACGAGGCGACCGGGATGCTGCAGACGGTCGCCGGGCACGGGCAGCCTGTCTCGGGCGGGCCTCGGGCCGGTCGGTTCGGGCGATGCTCGTTCGCGGGGGATCTCGCAGGCGTCAAACACAGTCACAGTGCTCGCCTCCCGTGGCGTACTCCGGGCGGCCGACCAACAGCCCGTACGTGATCTTCGACCGAAGCTATCAGCCTGCGAGTAGCCGATCAGGCACACTGCGAAGTCAGGCCGCAACATCACACCTTCAGCGCAGTGCAACGCTGGTGAAGTGGGCTCGGCGGTGTTCGGTCGACAGCTGCCCGCCTCGTCGACGACGGCCCCGCCTGCCGGGCCGTTCCTGCTCTCGCCCAGGCGGCGGCATGATGCCCCGCCTGCCGACACCGCCCGACCGACTCCGTTCGGCAGATCGTGCGCGATCAGAACCGACCGAGGGGCGGCCCCACAACGACGAACGCCGGTTCAGGGACGCTCGCCTCTCTGGCGGGTGCGCCGGGAGCGTCGTCGGAGCCTGGCGGTGGTCGGTCCCCCGGCTCCGAGTCTGGGTGATCCGGCCGTGCTCGAGTCCAACGAGAATCAGCGCCGAGGTTCGACCGTGGACAACAGCGCGTCGACCTGGCTCGCGAGCATCGCGCGGTCCGACGGAGCGATCGTGAACCAATGTCCACCGTCGTGGGACGGCTTGTGCTGCATGAGATAGCGACCCTCGGCGGTGTCCAGGAAGTCCACCCGATACGCGCCGTCGATAGTGCGTCCCGTCAGTCGATCGAAGCTGGTCGCGCTGATCTGGCCCGCCCGCAGGCGTTGCGCGGTGAGCGTCCGCGCGACGACGTCGGCCTGCCCTGGTCGAAGTCCGGTGGCGGTCATCGCCGATCGCAACGCGGCCGTCGACCGACCACCCGCCTCGGCCGCCCGCAGGACGTCGTCGGACGGCAGACTCACCGACACCCCACGACCTGCGGGAACCTGCGGAAGCACTTCGACGACGGCGCGGCCCAACGACGTCGACCAGATCCGCTCGATGGTCAACGGTCGCTCGGCCTCCGTGCTGCCCGCAGGCTCCGTCTGCGTCGCCAACACCGCGAACTCGCCGTTCGCCGCCGAGACCGCGTTGGCCCCGGTCGTCCGGTCGATCATGTAGGCGCCGTACACCGCGCGCATCGGTCGGGACAACGTGGCGAAGGCATCCGCGAGAAACGAGACCGGCTCGCCGCGCTCCAGCAGACCGAGCGAATCCAACTCGGCCCATGCCCTGCGATGCAGGTGGCGGCGTTCCTCCGCCGACTCGCCGAAGCCGACGGTGTAGAACAGCGGCGGAAGTCGCGTCGTCAACCGGGTTCGCACGGCGTCGACGGCGAGCGCGGTCAGTGTGAATCGTTCAGTCACTTCTCATCTGTCCCTGGGTGGTGCCTCGTCGCCGAATACAGGCGGTGCGACCTTGGTGCCGTCGGTGAAGATGTCGTCCATCTCGATGAGGTAGTCGGCGCGCTTGTGTTCCTTGTCCTCATCGCCTTCGCTGTTGCGCCCGCCTGCGCCACCGCCGCCTGCCACCCCGCCGCCGGGCATACCGCCTGCGCCACCGCCGGTAGGCCCGAAGCCACCGGGCATGCGGCCGCCACCGGTGCCACCGACGCCGGTGGCACCCCCCGGCCCGAAGCCGTTGCCACCGGGTCCGCCGCTGCCTGGCCCGAATCCGCTGCCGCCGGGTCCGAATCCACCGGGAGCACGTCCGCCGGCGGGGCCCCCGAATCCACCGTGCCGTCCACCGACGGGGCCACGCCCGCCGATGCCGCCAGGCCCGTTCCCGCCGATGTTGCCGCTTGGCCGGCCGATGCCGCCAAGCGGCGGGAGAAGACCGCCGCCAGGTGGTCCGCTGGGACCGGGGGCGCCGATGACCGGTGGTGGGATCGGTTGTCCAGGTGTAGGCGGCTGCGGGACGGGGTAATGGAAGTCTGGCCCGACCGGGGGAGGCCCGGTCGGCGGCCGATACTCCGGCGTACTGCCGTTCCCGCCGCCGGATCCACCGTCAGAACCGCCACCGGGAATGTTGGATCCGCCCCTGCCACCGGTGTCGGTACCGCTGTTGGCATCGGTACCGCCGTTGGGCAGCGAAGAATCTCCGAACGTGGCAGGCATGCCGTCGTCGGCTCGGCCCAAGTTCGGCTCGGCGATGGTCACGAGCGTGTTCGGAGGGGCTTCAAATCCGCGCGAGGATGCCAGGTTGGCGTTCGTGTTGGACTGATAATTCTCCATGATCTCGCGTGCGCGCTGGTTCTCCTGGTCGTACGCATTTCGCTGGTCGGTATATCCGGTCATCCCGGGCACGACCGTGTCAAGGAAGTCTTTGCTCGGCTCCGGTGAGCCGGTGGGTGTCAAGAATTTGGCCGTTGCCTGGTAATTCGCTTGAAGTGCCGTTGCGCTCGCGATCTGACGGGCTTGGCTGTCGGCTTCAAGTGCATAGACTGCTAGTGGCGAGACGGCCCCACGCGATTTTTCCCCAGCGACACCTTGGTGAACCTCGTTGGAAGTCGAAAGCGACGACTCGATGTATTGTCCAAGTTCCAGGAATCGGTCTGCTATTCCTTTCCAGGAGACTTCCATGTCTTCCGGGCTCGCACCTGCCGGATCGGAGTTCAGGGCTGCTGAAATTGCCTGGGCGTTCGTGTGGTCCCACGTTCGGTCGCTCGGGTTGGCTTGGTATGCCATTTGACTCCCCCCTTCTGGCTACTGCCCCAGGTTCTCGACCGCTGCTTCGGCTACTTCGGACGCCCATTCACATGCATCAAGGTCGTCCATTCCTCCACGGTCTGCGCTGACGACCAGAAGCTGATCGTCGGAGAGTCCCAGTAGAATCTCGCAGCTCAACTCGGTTGCGACGATCTTCGTTCTGATAGCCGGATGCTCGGCAATTTCTACCGGCTCGAATACCTGATACTGGTCTTCCTGTGCATAAATAGCTGACAGGGTGGTTCCTTCTTCTTCGGGGAACAGGGATACGGTTTGTCGCGTCTCGGTATTAGTCCACCGGCATAGCGTGGTCCCGAGTTCTGTTGTGTCTTCCACTCCTTCGGCGGCAAATCCGAGTTCGGTGGCCTGATCTGCGGTGAGTAGATCGCATGGAAGGGTGTCATCGATGTTCTTGGGGTTTGCAACTCGGGGCACCAGCGGGTCGAATTTTGTTGCCTCTGCAGTCTCGCTGGCGCGTTCCCCTGCTGTCTCTGATGTTCCAAGTGGGCTCGGCCGTGCATCTCCTTCGCTTTCCTGTCCGCACCCTGCGAGCGTGAAGATGGCCCCGGCTGCCAATGCGAGGTAGATCGCACTCCGGTTTTCAATTGTCCTCATGGCGAGTATCCTTCAGATCGCGAGGTTTGGCCCGGCGACGGTAGGCCTGTCGGCGATCTCTATGGCGTCTGCCGAAATTGCATTCAGTTCTTCGGCGCTATGATAGTTGAGCAGTGCCTTCTCCAGTGCTTCGATCTGTTGTTCGATCGCCTCCCGGTATGCAGTCGCGGCCTGGAAGAGTGACCCGGTGTTGGTGTCAACAGTCATCTTGCGCATCTCGTCGGTGGCATGGCTGCTGACTCCATCGGACCCACGGAAGCTGATTCGGGACAGCTGGCTTGCACTAGTGAGGATTTCTGTGACCTTCAGCGACGCCTCGCGAAGATTCGCCAGAATCTGTGGGGCGTTCAAGGTCGATCTGGTAGCCGTCGGACATGCGTGTCCTGTCCTCCCCGTTGCGTGCTCGTAGGCGGGCCGTCCCCACGGTCCCGTCCACGATCTTCGTCTCGAAGCTAGCAGTCGCTCAGTAGTGCGTCTGCCACACTCCGAAGTCAACCCGCAAGATCACACATTCAGCGCAGTCCGCGCGTCCGAACGGTCGGCTAGGCGTGCCGAGGGCACCTAGCGGGGATGCCCGGTGACCGGAAACAGGGCGGGCCGCCTGCCGTCGTCAGGCGCTACCGGCATGATCACCCTGACCAGCCAGGGCCGACCAGGAGAGGCGAGTCGCGATGGCCGATGCCGACGAGTCCACCGGGCACGGCGACGCGGGAGGGTTCCGACTCGACCCGGCGCAGGACGCGGCGGCCGAGCCCGTGCCAGGGGGGCGGGAGCTGTTGACCGGCGGTCCGGGAACGGGCAAGACGCTTGTCGCTCTGCACCGGATTCACCGGTCTTGGCGGGGTGATCGAGCGGGCAGGCTGTTGTTGACGACCGACACGTCGGCCGGAGCAACGCGACTCGCCGACGGGCTGGTCCGGCTCGCGGGCCGGGAGATCCTGGACCGGGTCGACGTACTCGATGTCGACACGGTCGCTCGACGAACCTGCGTCGGCATCACCGGCCGAGCCGTCCGAATCGAACGGGACGAGCCCACCCGGTGGGCGCACGTGCTGCAACGGGCTGCGGAGCTGGACGACGCCGAACGCAGGCGGTACACCCCGGACTTCCTGGCGGCCGAGTACCGGCTGGTGATCGTCGGGCGCGACCTGCGACGGCTGGACGATTACCTGACCGCCTCGCGAGCCGATCGGGGCGTGGTCCTCGACGGACCGGCGCGAACCCAGGTCTGGCGACTGGCGACGGCGTTCGAGGAACTGCTCGCCGGGCGGGGTGTGGCGAGCCGGGATCGGACGGCTGCTCGCGCCGCCGAGTTCGCCGAGGCGGCGCACGGCCCGGCGGCTCCGAGGGTGGGCGGCTATCGACACATCGTCGCCGACCTGGCACAGGAGTTCTCTCCCGCGCAGTGTCGGCTGCTGCGTGCCCTGGTCGCTGACGAGACGGGAAGTCTGCTGCTGTGTGTGGACGATCGGCAGCGGATTCACGCGCCGGGCGATGCGGCAGGTGCGTTCGCGGCTTCCGGGCGGCTGCTGCGCCTGAGCACCGGTCATCGGAATACCCGAGAGATCATCGAGTTCGCCACCTCGGTGCTCGATCCGGACGACGCATCGCCGAGCACCGGCGAGGTGACTCGAACCGACCAGACCGGCCCCGAACCGATCCTGTGGGCGTTCGACTCGACCACGGAGGAACGTGATGCCGTGGTCCGAGTCGTGCGGCGGTGGCGTACGGAGGTGCTCGCCGACCAGCCGCCGTGCGCGGTGCTGACTCCGTCGACGCGACTGCGGGACCAGGTGGATCGGCGGTTGCGTGCCGCGCGGGTGGGCACCGTCGTCCTCGGCTCCGATGAGGACATCGAGGAGAATCGGGCGGTCAGGGTCGGCGTCCTGACCTCGGCGGCAGGCCGAGAGTTCTCGCGTGTCGCGCTCTCCGGCATCGGGGCGGAGTCCGTGCCGCCTGCCGAACTCCTCGACCACATCGATCCGGGAGACCGTCCCGAGTTGCTGCGTCGATGGCGAGCTCTGCTCTATACGGCCTGCACGCGGGCGCGGGACCGCCTGCTCGTCACGTGGACGGGGGAGCCGTCCGCTTTGCTTCCGCAGCCGGCCGCGCCGGAGACCCGGTCCTCACCGTCGGAGCAAGACTGACCACTCTGTCGTAGCGGGTGGGCAGCGGCGGCAGCCGGTCCGGCGACAGTGCGTCCACCAGTCCGGAGATGGTCGGTGCCCCGGCGTTCGCAGCGTGCGTCGTCTCGGGTGACCGGGTTGCCTGCGTCGGGATGAGGCCTTCGGCCCGAGCCGCCGTCGACCCGGTCGCGTCGGGCGCCCACAGACGGTCTGTCGTCCGGCCGCACGGTCCGATGGCGGACGTCTGTGCCGAGGAGGACTCGGCTGCGTAGGTCTCGCCAGGCGCCCGCACTCCCGCAGGGGGTGAGCTGCCGGGCGCGGGCGACGGCGAGTGCTCGGGCTGCGAAGCCCGGTTCCCGATCAGAGCGCCCCGCCCGCAGCCTGGGGTGCGGTCGGGTCCGCGCCTGCGTCGCCGACGGTCTCGCGAGCCAGGAAGTTCTCCACGTCGAAGAGGTTGCCGTTCGAGCGTTCCACGACGTTGAGGAGCGTGGACATCTGCGAGACCTCTTCCACCTGCTCCTTGAGGAACCACTGCATGAACTGCTCGCCGAGGTAGTCGTCCTCCGACCTCGCGGCCTTGGCGAGCGCCACGATCTCTTCGGTGACCGCACGCTCCTGTTCGAGCGCCAACGCGATCAGTTCCCGGACCTCGCCGAACGAGTTTCGGACTGGTCCGACGTCGGGGATGGTCACCTCGATGTCGTTGTCGAGCAGATAACGGACGATCATCAAGGCGTGGTTCCGCTCCTCCAGCGCCTGCTGGTAGAAGTGCCGCGCGAGCTGCGGAAGGTCGCGGGCGTCGAACCACACGGCCACCGCGATGTACTGCTGCGAGGCGGTGAACTCGTTGCGCACCTGATCTTGTAGCAGGGTATGGAAGTCGGTTGCCTTTCGCTGAATCTGCTTCGCCGTGATAGCCATGATTCAAGGATAAACCTTCTTTGTCACTCGGGCGACCGCATGAGAAGCAGCTCACGACTCCACTGATTGCCGAGGAAAGGCTAGCCGAAGTTAGCCCTGCCTGACCTTACCTGGCAGGTCAGGGGTGGTTGGAAGCAGTTAGCCCTATTGTCTCAGCTATTCGAAAAGGCGCGAGATCAGCTGATCTGATCCCGCGACAACGGGCAGGACATGCAGCGCGGTCCGCCGCGACCGCTGCCCAGTTCGTATCCGGAAATGGGGAGCACCTCGATTCCGTTCTCCTCGAGTCGGGTATTCGTCTCCACGTTGCGTTCATAGGCGACCACGACGCCCGGTGCCAACGCGAGGGTGTTGTTCCCGTCGTCCCACTGCTCGCGTTCGGCGGTGACCGGGTCCAGTCCGGTGTCGATCACCCGGAGTCGCTCGATGCCCATCGCCTCGGCTGCGGCGGCGAGGAACGGTACGGGACCCGCCACCGCAAGGCCGCCCTCCTCGGTCGGGCGCAGCGGATAGGCCGACAGGGTGTCCTGGATGGCGGGGTACATCACCACCGCGTCCACGTCGACCATCGTGCACACCGTGTCCAGGTGCATCGAGGCCCGTCGCTGTTCGATGGGCACCGCCAGGACCGTGTGCGCCAGGCCGTCGGCGAAGACGGATCTCGCGAACGACTCGGCCCCGGCAGGCGTGGTGCGCTCGCCGACGCCGATGGCGAGCACACCGGGAGCGAGCAGTAGCACGTCGCCGCCTTCCACCGGCGCGGAGTGTGCGCCGTAGGCGCGGCCCGCCGAGGCGAACCGGGGGTGATAGGCGTAGATCACATCGGTGATCGAGGTCTCGCGCCGCCGAGCAGGCATGGTCAACGAGGTGATCGCCACCCGGTCGGCGACCCATACCGAGGAATCTCGGGTGAACAGCAGGTTGGGCAGCGGCGTGACGGCGAAATCATGCGGATGCCGCATCCGGCGCACCAGCGAGGCGCCCTCGGAGGCGGGGAGTTCCTCAAAGGTCATGCCACTCGTCAGGACGTCCACCAATGCGTCGGCGGGCAGCGACGTCAGGTGGGAGCGAAGCGCGTCGGCCAGTTCCAGGCCGAGCCGGTGCTCTTCGACTGCTGCGTGAATCCCTGCCGTGCGTGCACGTTCGTCGACCATGGTGTCGGTGAGCAGCTCGGTGAGCAGCAGCACCTCGACACCTCGAGACCGCAAGAGATTCGCGAATGCATCGTGTTCGTCTTGGGCTCGATCCACCCAAGGGATCCCGTCGAACAACAACTGGTCGTTGTTGCGGGGGGTGAGGCGCTTCAGTTCACTGCCGGGTCGATGCAACAGGACCGAGCGGAGCCTGCCCACCTCGGAATCAACACCGGCCAGCGGGGACAGGGGAGTGGGGACCTGGAGGTTCACGTCGACCAGCCTAGAAGGAAACGGAGCAAATTGCTGCTCTGACCCGGTCCTCATAGCTACAATCGTTGCTATCAGAACGGAAGGCCATCGATTCATGAAACATTCAGACGGTCCGAGGCGCGGTTTATTGCGTCGCTTGATGCCGATGATCGGAGTTGGTTTGTCGGTGGTGGTGCTGGCGGTCGGGCTGTGGGCCTTCCAACCGTGGCGGCTGTGGACGTCGAGCACTGTCGACGAGGCGCGGCCGACGGTCGGCCCCACCTCGACATCGTCGATGCCGATCGAATCCGAAGAACCGATGGCGGGGTCGTCCGCAGACCCGGTCGAGCCCGAGCCGGAGACCGCCGGACCCGCCACCCCCACGGAGCCGATCGTGCTGGCGACCGGGGAGTTCGTCTCCCAAGAGCACGAGACGAGCGGCACGGCCGAGGTACTCGAGCTGCCCGACGGTTCCAGGATCGTTCGGCTGACCGGCCTTGCCTCCAGCGACGGCCCGGACTTGCGGGTGGCGCTGACCGACCAGGAGGCGGGTGGTGACTGGTTCAAGTACCGCGACAACAGGTATCACGAGCTCGGCGTGCTCAAAGGGACACACGGCAATCAGAACTATCCACTGCCCGGTGATCTGGACATCGCCGGGCTGCGTAGCGTGGTGATCTGGTGCGAGCGGTTTTCCGTTGCGTTCGGCTCTGCGGCGGTGGACCTCTGAACCTCGCCGCCGAGGCAGCGCGACGTCGGATCAGATGCGCCGAAGCCCGACGATTGGCGGTGCTCGTCGTGGGCTAATCCGAGGCGGTGCTACTGGTGACAGACATCGACGACCTGGCCTTGGCTGCGGCACGGCGTCGGCTGGGAACCACCGCAGTCGACGAGACGGTGAATGCGGCGCTCCGACTGGCAGGCGGGTTGCCCAGGCCCGATGAGACCCAAGCCGTCGTCGGTGACGTCGGCTCCGAGGCGGGTCGCTCGCCAGGGCGACTCGCCGAGGACGTTCTCGATCCTCGGGCAGGCACCGGTCCCTGACTCAGTGGTTCGACGCAGGCCTCGGCCCGATGCCGGGGCCGAGTCACCGCAGCCAGGAGATGTCGTCGGCGAGCAGCGCATAACCGACGAAGGCGACGATGTCGATCATCGCGTGGCCGATGACCAGCGCCCACAGCCGATTGGTCCGCTGCCAGTACCGGCCGTAGATCAGACCCATCACGATGTTGCCGAGGAAGCCGCCGAAGCCCTGATAGAGGTGATACGAGCCGCGCAGCACGGCCGAGACGAGCAGCCCTGCGTTCTCCGACCAGCCGAGCTGCCGCAGCCGAGTGAGCAGGTATCCGACGACGAGGATCTCCTCGGCCCAGGAGTTGCCCAGCGCCGACAGCACGAGCACCAGGCTCCGCCACCACTGTTCGTCCAAGGCCGACGGCACCACGGTGAGGTTGATGCCGAGCGCCCGAGTGCCGAGGTAGAAGGCCAGCCCCGGTACCCCGATCAGCGCCGCGAGGCCGAGCCCGTGCATCAGGTCGCGACCTGGCCTGGCGCGGTCGAGGCCGATCCGCCGCAGCGCGATGCCGCCGCGCCAGATCAGGTAGACCCCCAGCGCCCCCCAGGAGAGGAGTTGCAGCACGCTGGTGAGCTGTCGGGCGAAGTCCAACAGGCCCAGCGCGGCCTGCGGGACGTTGATCGCCACTTCCTGCTCGTTCAGCGGCTCCGGTCGCAGCAGCCGGTCCAGCAGGGAGAGCAGACTCCGCAGTCCGGAGAGCCCCAACGTCGCGGTGAAGACGATGACCAGTTCGATGACCACCGCACGGCGTTCGGCCGGATCGGCGATGACCGCCGGATCGTCGGGCCGTCGCGGCCTGAACCAGCCGAGCAGGGGACTGGGCGAACCGGAGGGCACGTCGGAGACCCCTAGCTCAGATCTGGCGGGCGAGGAACGGACAGCCGACGAGCCTGCGCAGTTCCGCGGAGAGCTCGGTGACGTCCCGCACCGGCCTGGCGAAGGCCAGCCGCACGTCGTGATCACCGTTGTCGTCCTCGATGCGCAGCCGCAGCCCGAGCCGGTCCAGACCCAGCGGCCGCACTCGACCGCCCCTGATCTTCTCGGGGAGATGCCGGGCGAGCATGTCGACGACGTTGCGATGTGCGCCTTCGAGGTGCCGCAGCCAGCCCGCCTCGAAGCGACAGAACGGGTCCGGCGTGGCCGAGGCGAACTCGGCGACCTCGAGCGGGCCGCTGCTCTCCGCATCGGCGAGGACCAGCGAGGCGACTCGTAGCCGGAGGACGACCATGTCGTGCCCGACGTCGAGCAGCCGGGGATCGGGTCGGGATTCGGCGATGTTCACCGCGACCGCGCGGGCCGCTGTCTCGGGCAGCACGCTCAGCAGGCCGCTGATCCACAGCAGCCCTCGTACCGGTTCGCGTAGGGCGACGGGTGCGGTGTCGGCGACCTCGATCATCGCGGCGAGCTCGCCGCCCGCTCCGTGCAGGGCCAGGCCGACCAGCGGATGCCTGCGCGAGAGGAGTGCGGACACGGCGCCGTCGGGATGAACGTGATGCAGCACGGGATTCACCCGGGCCGCGCTCTCGATCGCGGGCAGGATGACGGCGCGTCCTCGGGTCGCCATCGACCTGGCCCGCTCCGCCGCAGTGGGCGACGGCGGCCTGCGACTCGTGTTGATGTCCACTCTCGCCTCCAGGACTCTGCGTCGGTGTACGGCCCTCACGTCCGCCGAGAGTGAGGATCAGCGTAGATGAGCTGCCTGCGACGACGCCGTGGTTCGCCGGGTCCGCGATCGGGACGGTGACGAGGATCGACGGCAGGTTCTTAGGGGAGCCTAAGTTATTTCTGCTCGGGATGGAAGCTCGCCACGCCGGCTCTCGACAAGGAGGGGCGAAGCGGACGAATACGTGCTCCGCCGTCTAGCCGACCTCGCCTTACCCTTCGACGGCGGCCTCGGTGCGCTGCGATCGACCCGACCGGGTGACCGCGGCGCCGTCGCTAGTCCGTCCAGTCCGGCCCTCGCCTGGCCCAGGACCAGGCGTAGCGAGGGTCCTCGCAGGCCTCGGCCGCCTCGCCGAGCTCCAGCGGGCGGAAGGTGTCGACCATGACGGCCGTCTCGTCGAAGTACTCCACGCCGAGCGAGGCCTCCACCGCACCCGGCTGGGGGCCGTGGGTGCAGCCTGCCGGGTGCAGGGACAGTGACCCGAGGCCGATCCCGGACCCCTTCCGCGCCTCGTAGTCGCCGCCCACGTAGAACATCAGCTCGTCGGAGTCGACGTTCGCGTGGTTGTAGGGCACCGGGACGGCCTGCGGGTGGTAGTCGACCTTGCGCGGGCAGAACGAGCAGACCACGAAGTTGGGGCCCTCGAAGGTCTGGTGCACCGGCGGCGGCTGATGGATCCGGCCGGTGATCGGCTCGAAGTCGCGGATGTTGAAGACCCACGGGTAGAGGCAGCCGTCCCAGCCCACCACGTCGAACGGATGCCTGGCATAGGTGAGACGGGTGAGTCCCGCTCGATGTCTGACCAGTACGGGGACGTCGTCGCCGTCCACGAGCAGGGGGCTGTCCGGGCCGCGAAGGTCTCGTTCCGAGTACGGCGAGTGCTCCAGGAACTGGCCCTTGGCCGACAGGTGACGGCGCGGCGGTCCGATGTGGCCGGTCGCCTCCAGGATCAACATCCGCAGCGGAAGTTCAGGTTTCACCCGATAGGTGCAAGAGGTGGGCAGCACGACGTAGTCGCCCTCGCCGACGGCGAGCGCACCGTAGATCGTCTCGACCGTGCCGCGTCCGGACTGGACGTAGATCAGCTCGTCCCCGACGGCGTTGCGGTACAGCGGACTCACCGAGTTCGCCACCACGAAGCAGATCGAGACGTCCGCGTTATGAAAGAGTTGCCTTCGATGCGTTACGGCATCGGAGTCGCCTGCATCGGGCCAGCTCAGGGCCTGGGTGCGGAAGTGTCGCGGCTTCAGCGGCAGGTTCGGCGTGGAACCACGACCTGTCTCCTCGACCGTCTCCGCGTTCACGACGGCGGTGGGAAGATGGCGGTGGTAGAGCAGCGAGGAGTCGGCGGAGAAGCCCTCGACACCCATCAGTTCCTCGGCGTACAGGCCGCCGTCTGGCCTGCGGAATTGGGTGTGTCGTTTAGGGGGAATCTCGCCCACGGCGCGGTAGTGCGGCACGATCTGCTCCCGGCGTTCGTTATACGGACACCTTTGTTCATTCTGTGGTACGCACTAGCCTCGCAGCCGTGTCAAGCGCCGTAGAACTCCATGCGCCCGGTCCGCGCGGTATCCCACCCCTGTTGGCGAGGTTGGTCGATGACGCCGCACTGTTCCCACCTGGCAGCGCGAGCATGCCGGATGCGGTACGCCGCCACCTCGAGGCCAGGGCAGGAGGAACGGCCGGTGTGCTGGGTCTGTTCCTCTGTCCGGCATCGAGGCTGTCGGAACTGATCACCGAGCTGATCAAGGCCAAGCCCATCCGCCCGGTCGCCCTGTCATTGGTGATCGACACCGGCCTGGGAGGTGTGCCCAAGGCCGTGTCGATCGTCGAGTCGCGCAGCGAGCTGCTCGCGTTGCGGATGGTCGAGATGCCCGCTCCCTCCGATCTCGACGCCGTGTGGCTGGAGCGGGTCTCGGAGTTCGTCCCCGAGGACGTCATCCGGGTCATCGAGCCCCGTCGCGGCGGGGCGGGCTGGCTGGAGAGCGTGCGGCGGGTGGCGGAGCACGGGTCGTGGCCGAAGCTGCGGTGCGGTGGTCAGACGATGGAGGCGTTCCCCGGCGCCGATCAGGTGGCCGACTTCCTCGCCGTGGCCAGCACGACCGGCCTTCCCTTCAAGGCCACCGCAGGCATGCATCACGCAGTGCGCCATACCGACGAGCAGACCGGCTTCACCCACCACGGATTCCTCAACCTGATCGTCGCCACCGCGCGGTCGTTGTCGGGCAAGGACGTGCGCGAGGCACTGCTGAGCACCGATGCCGAGACGCTGGTCGGTGAGGCGAAGGCACTCGGAGACGAGGCGGCCGCCGCGGTCCGGTCGGTCTTCGCCTCCTACGGCTCCTGTTCCCTCACCGAGCCGGTCGAGGACCTGGAACAGCTCGGCCTCCTGTGAGGACCTCGCCCGCCGTGCGCGCGGTCTCCGCGTGCGGGAGGACGGCGCAGGCCGAGGGCGCTGCTCGGCCGTCGGCCGACGGGGGCAGTGGCAGGCACGACGGCGGTGGACCGCCGTGTGCGCGATCACGCTCTGAGCGAATCCGAGAGGAATCGACGAAAAGAGGTATCCACGATCTGGCCTCTCGAGAGAGGCTGAGCAGGTGAGCTGGATCGACGTGCCCGGATTCCACGCCGCCGCACCGTTCGGGCCGCAGACCCTGCCCTACGGGCTGGTGCGGGTGGACGACCGCTGGACCCCTGCGGTCCGAGTGGGTGACCACGTGCTGCCCTTGCGCGGACTGGCGGGTGCGCTGGGGCCTCGGCTGGCGGGTCTGGTCTCCGAGGACTCCCTCGATCCGCTGCTCGCGCGGGAGGCGGCGATCTGGCGTGAGCTCCGCGAGCGGCTGCAGGAGCTGACCGGCGGGTCGACGGCGCCGCGCGGCGCGCGGCTGATCTCGCTCGACGAGGTCCGGTCCGCCCTGCCCTTCACCGTCGGCGACTACGTGGACTTCTACTCCTCGCGCCACCATGCCGAGAACGTCGGCCGCATCCTGCGCCCGGATTCGGCGCCGCTGCTGCCGAACTGGACGCACCTGCCGGTCGGCTATCACGGTCGGTCGGGAACGGTGGTCGTATCGGGGACCGACGTCGTCCGTCCGCACGGACAGCGTCGCCCGCCGGGCGCCGAGCTGCCCGTCTTCGGGCCGAGCACCCGGCTCGACATCGAGGCCGAGGTCGGCTTCGTCTGCGGCGGCCCGGTCGGGGGCAGGCTCTCGACCGCCGAGGCCGAGGAGCACGTCTTCGGCGTGGTGCTGGTCAACGACTGGTCGGCCAGAGACATCCAGGCCTGGGAGTATCAGCCGCTGGGGCCGTTCCTCGGGAAGTCGTTCGCCACCTCGATCGCGGGATGGATCACCCCGCTGGCCGCCTTCGACCACGCCAGGGTGTCGCCGCCCGCACCGCCGCATCGGCTGCTCGACTATCTCGTCGAGGACCGGCAGGCCGGGTTGGATCTGCGGCTGGCGGTCAGCTGGAACGGCACGGTCGTCACCCGGCCTCGGTTCGCGGAGATGTCCTGGTCGTTCGCCCAGCAACTCGCCCACCTGTCGGTGAACGGCGCTACGGTGCGGCCGGGGGACCTCTTCGCCTCCGGCACGGTGTCCGGGCCGCTCCGGTCCGAACGCGGCTCCTTCCTGGAACTGAGCTGGGGCGGCGCCGAGCCCGTCGAGCTGGCCGGCGGCGCGCGACGAACCTTCCTGGAGGACGGCGACTCGGTGGTCGTCACCGCGACGGCTCCGGGCCCGGAGGGTTCGGTGATCGGACTCGCCGAGGTGGCGGGCACCATCCGACCTGCGGCGTCGGCGTGAGCGTGAGGACTGAGGCGATGGTGGCACCGGCCGCGCGGCGGCGACCTCCCGGCGGGTCGACGACACCGGCAGAGGGCGACGACGTACCGGCGGGCAGAGAACGCTCGCTGACCCTCGAACGCGGGCTCGCCCTGCTCCAGGCGGTCGCGGACGCGGAGTCCGACGCCCCGAGCATCAGCGACCTGGCCACGGCCATCGGCGCCAGCCGGGCGGCGGTCTATCGGATGCTCGGACCGCTGCAGGCTCGTGGGCTGGTCCGTCGTGAGGGCTCCAAGGTCCGGCTGGGGCTGGGGGTGCTGCGGCTGGCCAACCGGGTGCTGCCGCAGGTGCGTTTCGCCGCGCTGCCGTCCTTGCGGATCCTGGCGGAGCAGGTGGGCGCGACCGCGCACATCACCGTCGCCGACGGGATGGACGCGCAGGCCGTCGCCGTCGTCGAGCCGTCCTGGACGGCCTTCCACGTCTCCTACCGGGTCGGCACCCGGCATCCGGTGCGCTTCGGCGCGGCGGGCCGGGCGATCGACCTCGCACCGCAGGACGCGGCCTGGGTGGTGTCCTGCGGCGAGCTCCAGACCGGTGCGCACGGGGTGGCGGCACCGGTCATGGGCGTCGACGGGCTGCGCGCCAGCGTGGGCGTGGTGGCGCTGGCCCCGCTGGACGCCGAGGTGGTGGGTCCGCAGGTGTTGCGGGCCGCCGAGGACATCGCCGCAGCCCTGAGCTGACGAGGGCCGCCCGCGCGGTCCGTTCCGCGCAGGCGGTGCCGAGGGGCGGCCGGTCGACCTTGCGGGCGGTGTACGGACGACCGGGGCCGCCTGCGCGCCGGTGATCGAGCGGCCCGAGACGGGACCTTGGTCCCGTCCGGACGGGACTCTCGAACCTGAAGATCACTCATACACCGCGGCTAGGTTCGCCACGTGCCCTGAAGGAGGCAGCGTGGAGATCCTCGACGTCGCACGGTGGCAGTTCGGCATCACCACCGTCTACCACTTCCTGATGGTGCCGTTGACCATCGGACTCGCCCTGCTCGTCGCGATCATGCAGACGGCCTGGCATCGCACCGGAGACCCCAGGTATCTGGCGATGACCAAGTTCTGGGGCAAGCTGATGCTCATCAACTTCGCCATGGGCGTGGTCACCGGCATCGTCCAGGAGTTCCAGTTCGGGATGAACTGGAGTGCCTATTCTCGGTTCGTCGGCGACGTCTTCGGCGCCCCGCTGGCGATGGAGGGCCTCGTCGCCTTCTTCGTCGAGTCGACCTTCCTCGGACTGTGGATCTTCGGCTGGGATCGGCTGTCGAAGCGACTGCATCTGGCCTCGATCTGGGCCGCCGCGCTGGCCACCGTCGCCTCCGCCTACTTCATCCTCGCCGCGAACTCCTGGATGCAGCATCCCGTCGGGGTGGAGATCGGACCGGACGGCGACCCTCGGCTGAACTCCATCTGGGAGCTGTTGACCAATTCCACCGTGCTCGCCGCCTTCCCGCACACCCTGGCGGGCAGCCTCGCGGTGGCGGGCACCGTCCTCATCGGAATCTCGGCCTGGCACCTGGCCCGCAGGCATCGGGACACTCCGATCGACGACCCGGACCGTCGGGTCTGGCACACCTCGTTGCGACTGGGCGGCTGGGTCGGCTTGGCGTCGTTCGCCGCGGTGGCGGTGTCCGGCGACTTCCAGGCCAAGCTGATGTTCGAGCAGCAGCCGATGAAGATGGCGGCGGCCGAGGCGCTCTGCGAGACCGAGGAGCCCGCCGGATTCTCGATCTTCGCCATCGGCGACCTCACCGACCCGAGCTGCGACAACGTCGTCAGCGTCACCGTGCCCGCCCTGCTGTCCTTCCTCGCCGAGGGCGACTTCGAGAGCGAGGTCCAGGGCATCGAGGACCTCATTCCCGCCTACCAGGAGCAGTACGGGTCGCACTATCCCGACGATCCCCGGCTCGGCGAACTCGCGGGCATGCCCATCGACTACGTCCCCTCGCTGCCGGTGACCTACTGGGGCTTCCGATTCATGATCGGCTTCGGGACGATCGCCGCCGCCGCGGCTGCTGCGGCACTCTGGTTCACCCGAGGCGGCCGGGTGCCCCGGTCGCGGTGGTTCGCGCCGGTCGCCCTCGCCTCGATCGCCACCCCGTTCCTCGCGAACACCTTCGGCTGGATCTTCACCGAGATGGGCCGCCAGCCGTTCGTCGTGGTCCCGAACCCGACCGGGGTGGACGGGGTGTACATGTTCACCGCCAGCGCCGTCTCGGCGGGCGTGTCACTGGGTGAGGCGGTGTTCTCCCTGGTCGCGCTGACGCTCGTGTACGCGGCACTCGCGGTCGTCGAGCTGTTCCTGCTGATCAGATACGCCAGGGCAGGTGTCGGCGGGGTGATGCGGCCGCCCTGGGAGAAGCCCGATCCGCCCGACGACGACCCGTCCGGCCCCTCGGACTCCGGGGACGACGACGGGGACGGCGACGCGAAGGGAACGGGGCAGGATGTCCTCTCCTTCGCCTACTGAGCCCGGGATCGTCGAATCACGATCCCGCCGGGATGCGGCCTGCGAACGTGTTCGGGCCGGGCGGGTCCGCGTCGGGACCGGTGCACGTCCTGCGCACCGCAGATCCACCCGCGCCGGATCCTGCCGCGCCGGATCGTCCGCCATCGGGGCCGGTCCGCGACGTCGAACCGATCGCCGCCACCCGCATCGCACTGTTCGAGCCGGGAGTTGACCATGGATCTGCCCACCGTCTGGTTCTTCCTCATCGCGACGCTGTGGCTCGGCTACTTCTTCCTCGAGGGATTCGACTTCGGCGTCGGGATGCTGCTGGGCATCGGAACCAGGGACGAGAAGGAACGTCGGGTCCTCATCAACACCATCGGTCCGGTCTGGGACGGCAACGAGGTCTGGGTGATCGTCGCCGTCGGGGCGACCTTCGCCGCCTTCCCCGACTGGTACGCCGCGCTGCTGTCCGGGGCCTATCTGCCGGTGTTGTTCGTCCTGCTGAGCCTGATCGGTCGGGGTGTCGCCTTCGAGTACCGAGGCAAGGTGGACAGCGTCCGATGGCGGCGCAACTGGGATCGGATCATCCAGATCGGGTCCTGGGTGCCGCCGCTCGGTTGGGGATTCATCATCACCGCGACGGTCACCGGGCTGCCGATCGACGTCAACGGCGATCTCCGCGGCGGACCGATCGACCTGGTACGCATCGAGACGCTGCTGGGCGCCCTCGCGCTCGCCGGGTTCAGCCTGCTGCACGGCGCGGTGTTCCTCGGATTGAAGACCGACGGCGACATCCGATGGCGGATGCAGCGGTTCGCCCGTCGCTACGGTGCCCTGCTCCTGCTGCCCGGTGCAGCTCTGCTCGCGATCGTCCAGATCCGGCATGGCTCGGCCTGGACGGCCGTGGTCGCCGGGGTGGCGGTCCTCGCCTCGGTCGGTGCCCTGCTTCTGTTGCCGAGGGGAAGAACCGGTCAGGCCTTCACCTTGTTGGGAGTGATGCTCGCCGCAGTGGTGGTGGTTCTGTTCGGATCGCTGTATCCCAATGTCATGCCGTCCACGATCGACTCGATGTTCACCCTGACGGTTGCCGAAGCAGCCTCCAGCCCCTACACACTTAGCGTGATTACTTGGGTCGCCGCATTCGGGACGCCTGCGGTGCTGATCTACCAGGGCTGGACCTACTGGGTGTTCCGACGTCGGATCAGCACCGCGCACATCCCCACGGTGCGCGTGCCGTGAGGGCGTCGACCACGGGCGTGGCGGCCGTGTCGTCGGGGGACGCGGCCGCTCAGTCCACCCGAGGAGCACGGGCGAAGGCACGGGCGGGCGGGCGCGGGCCGGTGGCAGGGCTGGCGCTGCTGCCGAGTTCGACGCGGCGGGCGCTGCTGCTCACCGGCCTGCTCGCGGTGGGCAACGCGGTCGCGCTCGTCGTGCAGGCGGTGGCGATGGCCGAGGCACTCGGAGCCGTGGTCACCTCGGGTGCTCCGGCGGCCGAGCTCACCGGCACGCTGTGGGTGTTGGGCGTCGCCATCCTGGTCAGGGCCGGCTTGAGCTGGGCGACCGAGTCCGTCGCCGCCCGTGCCGCAGGCGCGGCACGGCGTGAGCTGCGAGGTGCGCTGCTCGACGCGGCGCTCCGGATCGGGCCGGAGTGGATTCACGGCGGCGGGTCGAACTCCGAAACGACCGGGTCCGACGCGACGGCGGCAGGCGGCAGGCCCGGGTCGACGGTGCGGGGCGGCGCCGCGCATCTCGCCTCGATCGCGACCACCGGTCTGGACGCGCTGGACGCCTACTTCATCCGGCTGCTGCCTGCGCTCGTCACGGCGGCGGTGGTGCCGCCGCTGGTCGGCGGTTGGATTCTGCTCACCGACCCGCCCTCCGCGGTGCTAATTTTGCTGACCGTCCCGCTGATCCCGCTCTTCGCGGTTCTGATCGGCCGTTTCACCGAGGCGCGGTCGGCCAGGACGGCCGACGCCGCCTCGCGGCTGTCCGACCGGCTGCGGGAACTGGTCAAGGCGCTGCCGCTGCTCACGGCGTTCCGCCGGGCGGAGGCCCAGGCTGCGGTCGTGGAGCGCGTCGACGAGGAGCACCGGCTGGCGGGAATGGCGACCCTGCGCGTCGCGTTCCTCTCGGCGTTGGCGCTGGAGTTGATCGCGTCCATGTCGGTCGCACTGGTGGCCGTCAACATCGGACTCCGGGTGGTGGCGGGCGACGTCGAGCTGACGACCGCGCTGGTCGTGCTCATCCTGGTGGCCGAGTGCTACCTGCCGCTGCGGGCGGCCGGGGCGGCGCATCATGCCGCCGAGGACGGCGTGGAGGCCGTCCGCCGCGTCCACGACGTGCTCGACCTCGCCGACTCGCTCGCGCCGGAGCCGAGACCCGGTACGCCCGCCCCGGCCGGGGCGGATGCGGTGTCCGCCGCCGCGACCCGACCGACGGGTGGCGCTTCCGTGACCAGACCCGCAGCCGGACCCTCGGCGGGGATCACGGCCGACATCGACGTCGCGACCACGTCGGCTTCGACGGCCCACGCGGGGGAGCCCGTCGTCGCAGGTTCGGGGCTCGCCGCTGACGGCTCACGGAGTGTCGCCGCGGAGGGGACGGGTGTGCTCGCCGCGGAGGAGCGGGATGCGCTCGCCGCGGAGGAGCGGGATGCGCTCGCCGCTGAAAAGTCTGGGCGGCTCGCCGCCGAACTCGCCAGGCACGGCCTTCGAGTCGCAGGTCTCCGGGTGCGCAGACGGGATCGAGACGCGCCCGACGGACTGAGCTTCCATGCCGAACCGGGCAAGATCCTGCGGCTGGATGGGCAGAACGGCATCGGACCCAGCGGCAGCGGAAAGTCGACCACCTTCGCCGTGCTGCTCGGGCTGCTGCCCGCCGACTCCGGTGAGGTGTGGATCGGCGACGTCGAGGTGTCGGGCTGCGACATTCGGGAATGGCGACGCACCGTGGCCTGGGTTCCGCAGCGGCCCCGGTTCACCGAGCCGACCGTCGCCGAGGAACTGGCCCTGGCGACGGTCGACCAACCGGGCGGACCGCCGAGTCAGCGAGAGCTGATCGTGGCCGCCCGAGCAGCCGCCGCGGGCCACCTGCTTGGCCGATCCACCACGGCCCTCTCGCTGGGGGAACGGCAGCGGGTGGCGGCGGCTCGCGCGTTCCTGCGGATGGCCCGAGGTGCGCGGCTGCTGTTGCTCGACGAGCCCACTTCGCACCTGGACGCCGCCACTGCGGGCACGGTGGCCGCGAGCATCCACCGGTTCGCCGCCGAGGGCGCAGTGGTGGTGCTGGCGAACCATCGGCCGACCGACGCCGGCACCGCCGTCGAGGCGACGCGCCCGGTGGCCGCGGCCGCCGCACCTCGGCCCGCGCAGCCGGGCAGGCTCTGGGACCTGCTGGACCGTCGGTGGGCGGCGGCCGTGGGGCTGGGCGCCCTCTCCGTTCTCGCCGGAGTGGCGCTCACCGGCGCCGCCGCCTGGCTGATCGCCACCGCCGCCGACCATCCGCCGGTCCTCACCCTCACCGTCGCTGCGGTCCTGGTCCGCACCTTCGCCCTGTCGAAGGCGATGCTGCGGTATCTGGAGCGGCTGTTCACGCACGATGCGGCGTTCCGGCTGGCGGGAAGACTGCGGGTCTCGCTGTGGCGATCGTTGGTGCACTCGGGCCCCGCGCAGGTGAATCACCGGGGCAACGCCGAGGCGCTGCGCACCCTCGTCACGGACGTGGACGTCGTGCGCGATCTGGTGCCCCGCGTGCTGCTGCCACCGTTGGTCGCCGGGGTCGTCGGCGTCGCCGTGGTGATCGCGCAGTGGTCGCTGCTGCCTGCGGCGGGCGCGGCCATGGCCGTCGGTCTGCTGATCGCCTCGGTCGGCGGCGGGTGGGCCGCGGCGGCGGTGCAGCGGCGTGGCATCGCGGTGCCCGCCGTCCTGCGCAGGCGGGTGGCCGACGGAGTGCTCGGACTTCTCGACGGCGCGGCCGACCTGATCGCGATGGGCGCCGATCGGCACCGCCGCGATGCGCTGGACCGTGCTGATCGAGAACTGACCAGGGTGAGCAGGCGGGAGGCCGTCGGCGTCGGCGCGGCGGCCGCCGTGGTGGGGACGGCGACGGGTGCCGCCCTGCTGGTGTGCCTCGTGGCGGCCGCCGACGCGGTCGCGGCGGGTGCGCTGAGCGGACCGTGGGCCGCCGTGGTGGTGCTGGTCGCCCTGGCCGCAGGCGAACTCGTCGCGACCGTGCCCGCTGCCTGGCAGCAGGCCGACGTGCTGCGCAGTGCGCAGGGCCGACTCCTCCCTGCCGAGAGCCTCGATGTGACCAGGCCGCGCGGGGACACCGCACTGCGACCGACCTCGGACACGGCCGAGGTGCGACTGGTCGAGGTCGACGCCCGGTGGCCGGGTGCGGCCGAGCCTGCGCTGCGCGGCGTGACGACGGAGCTGCCGCCGGGCTCCAGGGTCGCGGTGCTCGGCCCGTCCGGTGCGGGGAAGTCGACGCTGCTCGCGCTGCTGCTCGGCTTCCTTCCTGCGGAGCAGGGCATGATCAACCGTCCCGCCAGGGTCGCCTGGTGCCCGCAGGACGCCTCGCTGGTCTCCACCAGCATCCGAGAGAACCTCCGGCTGGCGGACCCGACCGCGGACGACGAGCGACTGCGGGCCGCCCTGCGATCGGCGGGACTGGCCGACTTCGTCGACCGGCTGGACACCGTCGTCGGCGGGGACGGAATCGCGTTGTCCGGTGGCGAGGCGGGCAGGCTGTCCTTCGCCAGGACGCTGCTCGCGGCGCGGGAGGCCGACCTGGTGCTGCTGGACGAGCCGACGGCATCGCTCGACGCCGAGGCCGCTGCGCGCATCCGTACCGCGATCCGTTCCGAACTGGCCGAGCACACCGTCGTGCACGTGACCCACCATGTCGAGGAGGCCGAGGACGCCGATCTCGTCCTGGAGGTGCGCGACGGCACGGTGCGTGCCTATCCCGAGCTGAGCGCACTCGCGTTGTCCAGCCAGCCGCTCTCGATGGAGATCGGCCTGCACAGCGGCCCGGTGGTGGTCCCGGTGCAGCAGCCGAGGGCGGACTAGTCGAATGCGACTGTCGAGCCGGGCGCGAGGAGCTGCCAGGGAGTCCACCGGGGCCACCGCCGCTGCTGGATTGGGGGCGGCCCCGCCGTCGGGCGACGACGCGGCAGCCGCCCGCCCCGTCGCTGCTCGGGCGGCCTGCGGGGATCGCAGGCGGGCTCCTATCCTGAGCACGACCATGGACTCGTCTCTCGCGGGCCGCACGCTCGCCGCCGCGACCGGGATCACCACCGCCGCGCTGGCCGGTGACGATCCGGACCTCGTGCTGCCGCTGGTCGTCGAGCAGGCCGCCGCGCTCACCGGCGCCGACCTCGGTCTGGCGATGGTGCGTTCGTCGGACGGGACGCTGACGGTCGAGGCAGCGCACGGTGGTGTCGACGGCGGCACCCTCGAGGGTTCCTCGTCGGTGGGCGACCCCGTCGGCGCGGTGCTGTCGGCGCGGTCGACGGCGGCCAGGGTGGCGCGTGGCGGCGTCCCGGTGGTGGTCGACGAGCTGACGTCCGACCCGAGGACCGCGCCGTTCGTGCCGAAGGCGCTGCGCGGATACGGACCCTTCGCGGTGGCACCCTTCGGCACCAGGGAACGGCGGCTCGGCGCGCTGGCCGTATACCGCAGACGCGGAGCGGCAGGCTTCTCCGCCGAGTCGGTGGAGGTCCTCACTGCGTTCGCCGCCCAGGCGGGGCTGGCTTTGGTCCTGGCGGAGGGGACCACTGCCCGACGCCGGGTGGCGGTGTACCAGGAGCGCGAACGCATCGCGCGGGACCTGCACGACGTGATCGTGCAGCGGCTCTACGCGGCGGGCATGCAGCTGGACCTGCTGGGCAGGGGCCTGGCCGGGCGGTTGGAGTCGGGTGAGGCGCAGCGACTCGCGGAGACCGTGGACCAGCTGGACACCACCATCGGGGAGATCCGGGCCACGGTGCGCGCACTGCGTTCGGCGGACCCGGCCGAGTCCGCCCCCAGCGGCCTCGCCGACTCGGCGCGGGCGGAGGCGGCGACGGCGGGAGAGCTGCTGGGCGTCGCCCCGACCCTGGAACTGACCGGCCCGGTGGACGACGTCCCGAACACGGTGGCCGACCACGCCAGGGCGGCCCTGCGAGAGGCGTTGTCCAACGTCGTGCGGCACTCCGGAGCGGGGCGCGTGGTCATCCGGCTGCGGCGAGACGAGCACGGGCTGCGCGTGCAGGTGGTCGATGACGGCTGCGGCATCCCGCCCGGTGTCACCCGGCGAGGCCTGCGGCATCTGGAGGAGCGGGCCGCGTCGGCAGGCGGGCGCTGCACGGTGGTCTCCTCTCCCCGATCGGGAACGGATGTGACCTGGACGGTTCCGCTGCCGTGACGGCCAGCGGGCGCGACGACGACTCGGTCCGGGTCGACGATGTCCGCCGTGCCGCTGGAGAGCGGCCGAGCCGATGCGCAGGCGGCGGGAGGATTCAGCGTGCCTGTCGGCGAGCCAGCCAGGCGGCGGCCTGCGTCCGCCGTTCCATGCCCAGCTTCGCCAGCACCGCCGTCACGTAGTTCTTCACCGTCTTCTCGGCCAGGAACAGGCGCAGGCCGATCTGACGGTTCGTCAGCCCCTCGCCGATCAGTTCCAGGACGCGACGCTCCTGCTCGGTCAGGACGGCGAGTTCGTCGATCGGCGCCGGTCGACGGAGTCGGTCGAGCACTCGGGCGGTGGTGACCGGATCGAGCAGGGATCGGCCCGCCGCGACCTCGCGGATCGCCGTCACGAGATCCTGGCCCCGGACCTGCTTGAGGAGATAACCCGCCGCTCCGGCCTGGATCGCCTCGACGAGCAGGTCTTCGTCGTCGAACGCGGTCAGCACCAGGCAGGCGGGCGGGTGCCGGCTCGCGCGCAGCTGCCTGCAGAGGGCTGAACCGTCCCCGTCCGGCAGGCGCATGTCGACCAGGGCCACCTCGGGCCGGGCCGCCGATGCCACCACGAGCGCCTCGCCGACGCTGCCCGCCTCGGCGACGACCTCGATGTCGGACTCGGCGGAGAGCAGGTCCCGCAGTCCGCGCCGAACCACCTCGTGGTCGTCGACGAGCAGCACGCGGATGGACACCTGTCCACCGTACGGAGTGGCGATCGGGCTCCGACATCAGCTCGAAGAATTTCGCGGAGTCGGGAACACCGGGCAAAGTTGAGTCGTTGAGGCTCATGTAAAGCGAGTGCAGCAGTGCGAGAAGGGATGAGTCCATGGCCATCATCACGCGAAGGTCCGGCTGGGAGACGTTCGGCGGCCGGGGCCGCGAACTCGACGCGACGTTCGATGCGCTGGTCGGCAGGGCGTTCGGCGCCGCGCAGACCCGCCGCGCCGACTACTTCACGCCAGCCGCCGACGTCAGCCGCGACGGCACCGACGTCCTCATCACTCTGGAACTGCCCGGTGTGGACATCGATTCCGACGTGGCGGTGGAGGTCTCCGCGGGCAGGCTCCTGATCAGCGGGAGCAGGCGTGCGGCGCGCGAGACCGACAAGGGCGACCGCATCGCCAAGGAGATCCGCGTCGGGGCCTTCCGGCGGGAGTTCACGATCCCGGAGCACGTGACCCCCGATCAGGTTGAGGCCTCCTACGACCGCGGCCTGCTTCAGGTCCGGGTCAGCCGCATCGTCCGGCCGGAGCCGACCACCACCAGGGTGACGGTCCGACAGGGCGCGACGGTCGAGGCGCCCGCCGACGGCGAGCAGTCCTCGGGCCAGGACGGAGCGGCCGTCGTGCCGAGCGGCGACTGAGGTGCGGTGGCTGCACTCGCGGCGGAGTCGGCGCGCAGCGCCGACTCCGCCCTGGGCGGCCGCATCCGCCGGCCCTCCGGGGTCGCCGGCCCTCCGCATCCGCCGGCCCTCCGGGGTGCTCCCGACGACGGCGTCGAGCTTCCGGGCCCGGAAGCTCGACGCCTGCTCGGCCGCCGTGCCAGGTCAGGGCCGGTGAGAAGCAGGCCCGGCAACGGCGGGCCGGAGTCTGGGGTGACAGCCGAGTCCCGCCTGAGCGGCGGGTGCGCTGCTGACGGCCGGGTCTGCGATCCCGGTCGGGTCTCCGGTCGCGTTCTGAGAGCCGGGCAGGACTGGACTGGTCGGCAGGAACACGGCAGGGCCGACGACCGGACTCGGAGCAGCAGGCGCGGACGTCGCCCCGGTCGCGCGTGATCGGTCGGCGCGAGGCTCAGCCTCAGATCGGCCGTACCCGGCTGAGCGGCGTCTCCCCGGAGGTCCCGCCGGACGCAGCACGACGGCCCGGCAGCTGTGCTCTGAACGCCTGCGGCCCTGGTCGTGAACCGGCTTGAGCGGGACTGTTAGAGCGGCACCTGCACCACGGAGAGACGGCCCGGCGCAGTCAGCGCCCGCCGTCCTGTCCGACAGAGCAGTCCTGTCCGACAGGGCAGTCGCTCTGCGCAGGTCTACCGATCACGGAGCCCGTGCTCAGCGTCGTAGGGCGAAGACCTCGTCCCAGGCCGCCGCCACCTGACGCGCGCAGGTCGCCGGGTCCACTCCGCCGATCCCGGTGCCCAGTCCAGGCATGGCGATCGTGCGGACGGCCCGTCGGACGGGGATGCCCTGTTCCAGCGCGCCCTCCGCCCACAGCCGCAGGATCGCCCGTGCGGCGAGATAGGGATGCACCGTGTCGGCGGCGAGCTGCTCGCCGGGCTCTCGCATCGTGGGTGCGCTCACCAGCCATCGAGGCGATCCCGCGCCGGTCGGCACGAGCAGTGCCTCGCCGACAGGGAGTTCACCGCCGTGATAGGCGAGCACGGCGCTGCGTACGTTCTCCTCGGCCATCGGGAACGTTCGCGCGTACAGCGCGTCGATACCGCCCCGCATCCAGCCGTAGGAGTTGGCCGGACTGACCACGGCGTCGGCTCCGACGTCCAGCACGGAGCCCACGTGCACGGAGATCCCCGGCCTCGTGGCGGCGATCTCGTGCCAGGCGTCGGCGAGCCCTGACTCGACCGCGCACAGGACGAGGTGCAGGGCCTGTTGATCTACCGAAGTGGTGCCCACCGAACCGACGGTCACCCTGCAAGCATTACAGGACACCACCGTCTCACGTAACCTGGGCGCCCGACCGGATCAGAGTGATCTAGGTCCTGTCACCGTGGGTGCCGATTCCCTGGCAGTGCGTCAGGGCGTATCCCCCGATCGGGCAGAGCGGGTCGCCGTGGTGCAGGGCATCCAGCGTCGAACCCTGCCCGTAGGGTGGCCTGGTGCGGCGCATCCTCTACCTCGGCCCCGAGGGCACCTTCACCGAACAGGCAGCCAGGACACTCGTGAGCCGGGTCTACCCGGACTCCACCTTCGGTGCCGATCCGACCGCCCTCTCCGGCCAGGCCCGGTCCGACGTCGACCTGATCCTGGAACCGGCCGTCACGGTGCGGGCTGCCATGGTCGAGGTGTCCGCAGGGCGGGCGGAGGCGGTCGTCGCGCCCGTGGAGAACTCCGTCGAGGGCTCCGTGCCCGCCACTCTCGACGCACTCGTCGCCGCCGATCCGATCGTCGCGGTCGCCGAGACGGTGCTGCCCGTCCGGTTCAGTGTCCTGGCCGCCCCGGGAATGACGGCGGAGCAGGTCCGCACGGTGGCGACGCATCCGCATGCCGCCGCCCAGGTCCGGGAATGGCTCGCCCGTGAGCTGCCGGACGCCGTCGTCGTGTCCACCACCTCGACCGCTGCCGCCGCCGTCGAGGTGCTCGCAGGCCGCGCCGACGCGGCCGTGACCGCGCCGCTGGCGGCCGAGCGATACGCGCTCGACGTGCTGGCCGCCGACGTGGCCGATGTTCGGGACGCGGTCACCAGCTTCCGCCTGCTCCGACTGCCCGGCAGGATGCCCGAGCCCACCGGCGTCGATCGGACCTCGCTGGTGGTCACCGTCGACGACCGGATCGGCACCCTCGCCGATCTGCTCACCGAACTGGCCACCAGGGGCGTGAACCTCACCAGGATCGAGTCCCGGCCGACAAGGAGCAGACTCGGGAGCTATCGCTTCTTCCTGGATCTCGACGGCCATCTCGCCGAGCGGCGGGTCGCCGACGCGGTCGCCGCGCTGCGTCGTCGTAGTCAGGAGGTCAGGTTTCTCGGATCATTCCCGCGAGCGCTTCCTTCGGGATGCGCGGTCGCCGCCGTGATCTCGCCGCCGGAGTCGGTCTCCGATGCGGCCTTCGCCGACGCGGCGGCCTGGGTTCAGTCGCTACAAGAGAGGAGTCGGGCATGAGCGGCCTGCGATTGATGCTGGTCAGGCATGGGGAGACTGAGTCGAATGTCCGACTCGCCCTCGACACCGTCCCGCCAGGACCGCCGCTCACCGACGAGGGCTTCCGACAGGCGGAGCGACTCGGCGAGGACCTGGCCGTCGAACCGGTGACCGCCGTCTACGCCAGCCGGGCGTTGCGCGCCCAGCTCACCGCCGCTCCGGTGGCCGCCCGACATGATCTCGACGTCGAGGTGCTGGACGGCGTGCACGAGGTGTTCGTCGGCGACCTCGAAGGCGCCTCCGATCTCGCCTCGCTGGCCCGCTTCGCCGAGGTGTACGCCCAGTGGCAGGAGGGCGACCTCGGACGGGCGTTCCCCGGCGGGGAGAGCGGCAGGCAGGTCGTCGACCGGTTCCTGTCGGTGATCGACAAGCTCAAGACCCTGCATCGGACCGGGACGGTGGTCCTGGTCAGCCATGGGGCTGCGCTGCGGCTGGTCGGCGGCTGCCTCGCCGAGAACGTGACCGGTTCGCTGGCGAATGCCACGCATCTGCCCAACACCGGACGCATCGTCATGAGCGAGGACGACGCCGCGACGTCGGGATGGCGTTGCCTGGAGTGGACCGGCCACGAGATCTCGGTCTGAGCGTCGGAACACCAGTCTCGACCCGCGCGCCCGGCCTCGGTCTCGCGGCGGGGGTCTCTCGGCGGGTGCGAAGAGCAGCAGGCGACGGGGGTGCGAGTCGCGGGACGGTGAGCTGACGACGGCGCGCCTGCCTGCACCACCGGTTCGGCAGGCGGCCGCAGGGCGCGCCCTCGGCGCGCTCGACCCGCTGCGATCGACCCCGGCAGCAGGTCCTTCGCCGGGACGTCCCCGCGTCGCTGACGACCCCGGCCCAGAGTCCCCACCGGGCGGCGGCGGCTCAGCCCCAGCCGAGTTCGTGCAGCCGCTCGTCGTCGATCCCGAAGTGGTGGGCGACCTCGTGGACGACGGTCACGGCGATCTCGTCCACCACCTCCGCCTCATCGGCGCACATCGCCAGCAGCGGTTCCCGGTAGACGGTGATCCGATCGGGCAGCACGCCGCCGTAGGTCGAGTCCCGTTCGGTGAGGGCGATCCCCTCGTAGAGTCCGAGCAGGCTCGGCTCCTCCGGGTTGTGGTCCTCCACCAGCACGACCACGTTGTTCATCGCCCGGGCGAACTCGACCGGGATCAGGTCGAGCGCATCGGACACGAGTTCGTCGAACCGGCTCCGCGACATCTCAACCGCCATCGCCGGTGCCTCCCTCGGCGCCGGTGTCCTCGCCGCCCTCGCCGCCCTCGGGATCGGTCTCGTCGGGTTCCTCGTCGGTGTCGTCACCGTTCTCGTCCGACTCGGGCGCCCCGGACTCGTCCGGGTTGCCGTGCATGGGCGGCCCGGTCGGATTGGGCAGTGGCGCGCCCGGCGTGACGGTGTTCTCCTCCGGGGCGGCCTCCTCGTCGCTGACCTCGAACTCGCCCCGCACGCTGCCGGTGATCGGCGCTATCCCGCTCTCATCGGGCAGCACCGCCGCCACGTAGCACTTCACGTGTCGGGTCCCTGCCTCCCAGCTCTCCAAGGGGAGCAGGTCCCAGGCGTAGATGAGCCCCTGTTCACTCACCGGCCCGCCCGCGTAGTCGGTGGAGGCCTGCCTGCACAGCGGTTGCAGATACTCGTCCTGTTGGGCGTCGGAGGGGTGCACGTCGAAGCCCTCGGAGAGGTCGTAGACCTCGATGATCTCCTGAGAGTGCGGCTCGGCGCAGTCGACCGGGTCGGTGACGGCGCCGCCGTTGATCCCGAGGCACACTCCCGGCTCGTGCACGTTGGCCTGGTCCAGGGTCGCGACCTCGCCGACGATCGGATAGAGCCCGCCGGAGGTCGCGGGCCACTGGAGCCCGCAGTGCATCGTCCGGTCGCCCTCCTCCCAGCTCTCGGCGCTCGGCGTGAACGCGTTGACCCGGAACCGGCCGTAAGGGTCGAGCAGTCCGTCGAGGTAGTCGGCTGCCTGCGGCAGGCAGTGGGTGTCCTTGAGCGCCAGCCAGATGTCGGTGTCCGGGAACGGCGCGTCCTCGCCGTAGGGCTCCGGCTCGTCGGCGGAGTCGGACGGATCGGTGCCGGGCTCGCCGTCCTCGACACCGCCCGCACCTGCACCGCCGCCCTCGGGCTCCGTGCCGTCAGCGCCCTCGTCGTCCGCAGCGTCCTCGGCAGGGAGCGTGGCGAGGTCGATGGAGCCCGAGACCTCGAAGAGATGTGGCTCCGCGCAGGTCACGGGGCGGATGTCAGAGGCATCGGACTCGGCCCAGGTCAGGCACTCACCCGGCTCGGTCTCGAAGAGCAGCGCCGCCTGCTGTGGTTGTTGAGGACCCGCTCCGGGCCGGCCGCCGCCACCGCCCGGCCCGCCGCCCGACCGATCGCCGGGGAGCAGGGAGAGCGCTGACGCCGTCAGGACGATCAGCGCGCCTGCGGCGGCGCCGATCATCACGAGTCGCGTGTTCATCGCGCCGGGTCTGGGCCGCGATGATTCGGGAGTCTCGGTTGCATCGGACATCGTGTCCATCATGCCTGGCGGCTGTCCGTCGTACGGTAGGTGGCGGAGGAGGACGCGACACCGCTTCTTGCTCCATTCGGGTGAAACATGTTTCCTGTAATCAGGAGTTGACGTCTCAAGTGCCTGTAAGCGGTCCTCGGACGTGGTGAACGGACACGGGACCGAGCGGCTCTCAAGGGTCAGCTGTGTCTGGATTTCGGGGGAGTGACTGATGACCAACGGCGACGAGAACAGAGTCGACGGCCCACAGGAACCGGCCGACGCTGCTGCGGGCGGACCACCGAAGCCCCGGCCTCGGATGTCGGGCGGCGGGCCGGGGCGAGGGCGGATCCGGCACCAGGAGGCAGGCACCACCACGCCTCGCGAGCCCACGCTGGCCGAGAAGCGGGCCCGCCTCGCCGCGGAGCGCAGGCAGCGGGAGGCGGAGGAGCAGGAGTTCCAGGAGTCCGAACGCAAACGGAAGCTCCGCAAGCGGGTGATGATCGGCGGCGGCGTGACCCTCGGCGTCGTGGCCCTCATCGCCGTCGCCTATGCCTCGCGTCCCCAACCGGTGACGGCGTACTGCGTGGACGAGAACGGCGTGGAGGCCGAGGACGAGCGGGTCTGCGACCCGGCGTACGCCCAGCAGCAGGGCGGCACGGTCGGCCCGAGCGGCATCATCTTCCTGCCCGGTTTCGGCGGCGGGGGAAATCAGTACCACTACAACTACGGCGGGACCCCTGGGGCCGGGGGGACGGTGAGCGGGGGGACTACGGTTCGTCCTGACAATGCCGAGATCCGGAGCAAGTCCGGGTCCACGATCCAGCGCGGCGGCTTCGGCACGGGCCGCGGCAGCGGGGGGAGCTGACACGGTGCACCGCGAGACCTCGACGCCACGGCCGGACTGGCGGGAGCGAACGGCCGAGCAGGGCCTCGTCTTCGGCACTCCTTCACGCGGGCCCGGCGGCGCCCCCCGGCCCTACTGGGACGAGTCGGTGCACTACGTCTTCAGCCTGGACGAGGTCCTGTCGATGGAGGCCGACGTCGAGCTGCTGCACTCCATGTGTCTCGAGGCGGTGGACAACGCGGTGATGACCGACCGGTACCGGGACTTCGGCATCTCCGAGGAGGCCTGGCCCGCCGTGGTCGAGTCGTGGCGGCGCCGCGATCCGCATCTGTACGGCCGGTTCGATCTGCGTTACGACGGCAGCGGTCCCGCGAAGATGCTCGAGTACAACGCGGACACGCCCACCTCGCTGCTCGAGGCGGCGGTGCTTCAGTGGCACTGGCTGACCGACACCCGCGAGGGTGACGATCAGTGGAACTCGATCCACGAGAAGCTGGTCGAGCGCTGGGGCGAGATCGCCGACATGCTGCCGTCCAACGAGGTCCACTTCAGCTGGTCCTCCGGGGACACCAGCGGCGAGGACCACGTCACCGCGGCCTACCTGCAGGAGACGGCCGCCGAGGCGGGACTGAACACCATCGGGCTGGCCATCGAGGACCTCGGCTGGGACACGCTGCTCGAACGCTTCGTGGATCTGGAGGAGGCGCCGATCTCCACCATCTGCAAGCTCTACCCGTGGGAGTGGGTGGTGGACGACGTGTTCGGCAAGCACGCGATCACGTCGCTGCCGGAGACGCTGTGGGTCGAGCCGCTGTGGAAGATGCTGCTGTCGAACAAGGCGCTGCTCGCCGTGCTCTGGGAGATGTATCCCGGCCACCCCAACCTGCTGCCCGCGTTCCTCGACGAGCCGGGTTTCCTCACCGAGTACGTCCGCAAGCCTCGACTCGGCAGGGAGGGCGCGAACATCAAGATCGTCGCGCCGGGGATCGAGCAGGAGACCGGCGGGGTGTACGGCGAGGAGGGCTTCGTCTACCAGCTCTTCGCGCCGCTGCCCGAGTTCGACGGGATGCGGCCCGCGTTAGGCGCCTGGGTCGTCGGCGATCAGGCGGCCGGGCTCGGCATTCGCGAGACGGTGGGCCTGGTGACCGATGACGGGGCGTCGTTCGTTCCACACCGCATTCCCGGCTGAGCCGGCTGCGGACACGGCATGACGGACTGGGCCTGGGATCTTCGGCATCCCCGGCCGAGCCGGATCTCGATGATGATGCGACGATCGTCATCGCGGTGCGACAAATCAGGCGAACGGCTGCTCGCGGATGTCCGCCTCGGTGCGCCGTTCGACCCATGATCATCATACCTGGTGATGATCTTTCGCCGTCTCCCGGCGAACCGCTTGCAGACGAAGACACTCGATGATGACGAACCATCGGCCGGGACGAACCACCTGGCTGGTTCGAGGAGGTAGAACCCGGTGGCCACCACCAACGTCGCCCAGACGAGCCTTGCGTTGCAAGAAGGCTTCCTCGGTTTCCTCGGCGCGGGCGTCGGCGCCATCGCCCTCTACGCCATCCTCGGCCTGCTGCTGATGCTGGTCGGCTTCTACGCGATCGACCTGACCACCCCCGGCAAGCTGAGCGAGCTGGTCAGGGCGGGCAAGCCCAACGCGGTCGTGCTCACCGCCGCCGGACTGTTCAGCATGGCCTTCATCGTGGTCGTCGCGATCTTCAACGCGTCCGGCGGATTGCTGGAGGGCCTGCTGGCCGCGCTGGTCTTCGGCCTCGTCGGCATCGTGGCGCAGGTGCTCGCGGTCCGGGTTCTGGAATGGGTGGCAGGCATCCAGATCGGACAGCTCATCCACGCCGACGCGCTGACCCCCGCCAGCTTCGTCGTCGGTGCCGCACACCTCGGACTGGGCCTCGTGGTCGCGGTCGCGGTCGCCTGAGCCTCCCGCGCGGGTGCGTCGGGACTCGGGCGCTCCGGGACTCGGCGGTCAGGGCGGACGCGGACCTCGCTCGGCGGGTTGTGCGAGACGGCGCCGGTCAGGCCGGCTCGGTCACCCGCGCGACGAGGTCGCGCTCGAGGGTGGCTCGTACCAGGGCGGCGGCGAGCCTGGCGTAGTCGTCGGGCTCGACCAGCCTGGCGAGGCGGTCGGGATCGGTGGGCAGCCCCAGTCGTTCGGCGCCCGCCTGTGCCTTGCCGTCGAAGTACGGACGGAGTTCCGGCCACACGGCCTGTGCCTCGCGGCAGAAGACGTCGGCGCCGACCGGGCCGAGCCGAGGGAACTCGCGGATCAGCTCGGGCATCCTGGCCGGATCGCGTGCTGCGGCATCCCGCAGTCGACGCAGGTCGTCGTGGTATCGCTCCCGCATCAGCTCGGCGCCCCGATGCAGCGCGGTGGCGGTGCTCTCGTCATAGCGCACGTATCGAGCCCGCCCCAACGCGTGGATCAACTCTCGCCTGCTCGACTCGCGCACGGCCCGTGGCGTGCCCATCCCGCTGTCGGCGATCTCGCGGGCGGCGGCCACGGCGGTGTTCGCCCGGATCGGCACCGACACCAGCTCGGCCAGCATGAGCAGTCGATAGAGCGCGGCAGGCTTGTCCGCGACTCGGATGCCCGCCTCCTCCGCATAGGTACGGCCCGCCTCGGTCAGCAGTCGGTCGACGAGCTCGCGGTCCCCTGCGGCGGCCTGGCCGGAGCCGTGGCCCGCCTGCTTCTTCTTCGCCATGCCTACCTCCTTCGAGTCTCGCCTCTGGGGCTACCCGCCACACTCTTGGGCGACACCCGTGCAGGTCAGGCCGCCTGGTGGCGGTCGCGCGGAGCTGCTTCGGCCGGGCGGCCTCCTGGTGCTCGGGTGCCGGGAGCCGGGCCCGCCGAGCCGTGACCTCGGTAGGCGGGCGAGGCGGAGCGGGGGATGCCTGACGGGGCATCGGACGACAGGCAGGCGCCGCCCACCCGGTCGGCGGCGGGCCATCGGGCGGGGCCGGTCGGCGGCGGGCCGATCGGCGGTTGCTGACGTAGCCTGCAAGGCATGTCCGTCGACGTGTCGGAACAGGCGCTGGCCGGTCTCGGTGCGCGGGTGCGCGGGCTGCGGACGCGTCGAGGCCTGAGCCGATCACAGCTCGCCGCACGCAGCGGCCTGAGCGAGCCGCACCTGTCGCGGCTGGAGAACGGGGAGCGGCTGCCCTCCCTGCACATGCTGGCCAGGCTGGCCGCCGGACTGGACGTTTCGCTGGCCGAACTGCTCACCGATCAGCCGCCGGGGCCTGCTGCGGTCGTCATGCGGGGCGACAGCGTGCCGACGGTCTCCGCAGGCGGACTGTCGACGCAGGTGCTCACCCCGAGATCGGTCGTTCCGGGGATGTACGCCACTCGCTACCAGCTCGAACCCTCCGCCGAGACGACTGATCTCCTCATCCACGACGGCAACGACTGGATCTACGTGCTCAGTGGAGCACTGCTCATCGACTTCGGGACGGATTCGATCAGTCTCGCGCCGGGGGACAGCGTCAGCTTCAGCTCGCGGGTGCCGCATCGGCTGCGCGCCGAGAACGGCAGGCCAGTGGACTTCCTGGCCATCGGCCATACGCTCACCAGCTGACGCCTGATCGCATCGGATGTCGGTGCGGCGACCTGAGGGGAGCAGGCGCCGACCTGATCCGCCTGCGGGCCCGCGTGGCAGGGCGGCCTCTCGCGTGGCCGCGACGCATCACCAGGTGTTCGAACGCAGCGAGGGCAGCACCTCGGCCGCGATCTGCTCCAGCACCGATTCATTGCCCGCGTACACGCCGTCGGACCGGGGCCAGTGCGCCACGACGTCGGTGAAGCCCAGTTCGTCCGCGCGGCCGACCACGTCGCGAAACTGCTCCACGCTGCCCATCGAATAGGAGGTCGCGGAGTCCACGCTCAGGTACCGATCGATGCTGTCCTGCCTGCGACCGGCGGCGTCCAACGCCTCGCTCATCCGCCGCGAGAGCACGTCCACCGAGCGCCACCAGTCGGCTCGGTTCTCGGTCCGGTCGCCGTTGGTCAGCCAGCCCTGGCCGAAGCGGGCGGCCAGCCGCATGGATCGGGGCGCGTTGGCCGCGATCAGGAACGGGACTCGAGGCTGCTGCACGCACCCCGGTGTGCTGCGTGCCTCGACGGCGTGGAAGTGCGTGCCCTGCCAGGTGGTCTTGTCTCGGGTCAGTACCGCGTCGAGTAACTCGACGAACTCCTCGAACCGGTCGGTCCGGTCGCGGGGCGTGCCGTGGTCCGTGCCGAGGACCGAGAGGTCGAAGCCGGTGCCGCCCGCGCCGATGCCGAGTTGCAGCCGCCCGTCCGAGACGTCGTCCAAGGCGGTCACCTCGCGAGCGAAGGCGACCGGATGTCGGAAGTTCGGCGAGGCGACGAGCGTGCCGAGTCGGATTCGGGAGGTGACCATCGCCGCCGCCGTGAGGGTCGGCATGGCGCCGAACCACGGCTCGTCCACCAGAGAACGCCAACCCAGGTGATCGTAGGTCCAGGCATGATCGAACCCGTAGGTCTCGACGGCCCGCCACTTGGGTTCGGCGATCCACCACCGGTACTCGGGAAGGATCACGATGCCGATTCGCACGCGGGCTCACGTTACGGGCCGCGCAGCCGGTTGCAAACCACCATCAGACGATCACCCGATGAGAGCAGAGCCGCTGCGGACTCGGCCCATGGCACCGGACCAGCCGTGACCAGCGGTACTCGTTCGCGCCTCATTGGGCCTATCGGGTGTAGCGGAATGAGACCGACTAACGAAAGTGACCGCAGACACGATACCCCAAGTGGATACCAAGCCGATGTCCATTGGGGAGGTACAGCCGAATGGCGCTTCGACTGACCGCCATGCTCGCTGCCTTCGTGTTCGCAGTGGTGGCCGCGTTCGGGTTCGTCCTGTTCAATCTCGTCGACTCCGCACCGACGGTCAGCATCGAACTCGTGAGCAACGAGGAGTGACCTATGCCGAGGTGGGGCGGCCACGGTGTGGTGGACCTCTCCGGCTCGGCGGCGGCGTGGACCCGGCGGCGGCTGCGAGTAGCCGACGAGCTGCGGTATCCAGCCGCTGATCAGCCTGATGGCGGGCACTATGACGGAGTGCGAACCCCCAGACTCGTCGCCTCGGACATCGACGGAACACTGCTCGATCCGTTGGAGCGACTTCGGCCGAGAACAGCCGACGTGATCGGAAGACTGAGTGCGGCAGGCGTGCCCTTCGTGCTCGCCACCGGACGCTCCCCGAGGTGGGTGACCCCGATCAGCAGGCTCATCGGCGTCGCAGGCCCGGCGGTCTGCGTGAACGGTGCGGTGATCCTCGACACCCGTGATGATCGAGTCGACCGCGTGTACACCCTGGACCCGATTCTGCTGGGCGACCTCGGCGAGGCGCTGCAGACGGTGCTTCCCGGCTGCGGCCTCGCGGTCGAGCGCGTCGAGGGCGAGGGACGGGCCGACTTCATCGAGGAGTTCCGTGCTGGGCCGGGCTACCTGCACCCCTGGCCGGAGTCGCTCCTCATCAGGACGTCGGTCGCCGAGCTGTTCGCCCGACCTGCGGTGCGGCTGATGGTCAGACACGACTCGCTGAACAGCACGGAGATGGTCGACGCCGTGACGGCGCTCCTCGGCGACGCGGTCGACGTCACCTTCTCCACCGACCTGGGTCTGATCGACCTGATGCCTGCCGGGGTGACCAAGGCGAGCGGTCTCTCGGAGGTCGCCGCCGGGCTCGGCCGCACCGCCGAGGACGTCATCGCCTTCGGCGACATGCCGAACGACCTCGCGATGCTGAGCTGGGCCGGGCACGGGGTGGCCATGGCCAACGCCCACCCCGCCGTACTGTCGGTGGCCGACGAGGTGACGGCGAGCAATGCCGAGGACGGCGTGGCGAAGGTCCTCGAACGCTGGTTCTGAGCGAGCAGGCTTCGCGCGGTGCCTGCCGGACCGGCTGCGGCGCGGCGCGCGTCCGCATCGTCGCCGACGGCGTTCGACCGCCTGGGCTGCGCAGAGCGCTCGCGTCGTTACGATGACCGAGTAATCCGCCGCCTCGGAGAAGGATCTGTCAAGCCATGCGCGTTCTGGTAACCGGTGGGGCCGGGTTCATCGGCTCCACGCTCGTCGACCGGCTGCTCGCCGATGGTTGCGAGGTCGCCGTCGTCGACGACCTCAGCCGGGGAAGGCGGGAGAACCTCACTGCCGCGCTCGACACCGGCCGCGCCACGCTGCACGAGCTCGACATCGTCGATCCCGAACTGATCGAGCTGGTCGCTCGCGTCCGTCCCGAGGTCGTCTTCCACCTGGCCGCGCAGATCGACGTCCGGGTCAGCGTGGCCGATCCGCTGCTGGACGCGCGACAGAACGTGCTCGGCACGATCACCGTCGCCGAGGCGGCTCGACGCGCCGAGGTGCGCAAGGTGGTCTTCTCCTCGTCGGGCGGCTCGATCTACGGCACGCCGGACACGCTGCCCATCGCCGAGACGGTCCCCGTCGATCCGCAGTCGCCGTACGCGGCGGCGAAGGTGTCCGGCGAGGTGTACCTGAACACCTACCGAGGCCTGTACGGGCTCGACTGCACCCATCTGGCGTTGTCCAACGTCTACGGGCCTCGACAGGACCCGCACGGTGAGGCGGGCGTCGTGGCGATCTTCGCCGAGTCCCTGCTCGCGGGCCGCCCCACCAAGGTGTTCGGCGACGGCGGCAACACCCGTGACTACGTGTTCGTCGGCGACGTGGTGGCCGCCTTCGCCGCTGCGGCGGGCGAGTCCGGCTCCGGCAGGCGTTACAACATCGGCACCGGCGTCCAGACCTCCGATCGTGGCCTGCACACCCTGGTGGCCGCCGCCGCAGACGCACCGGACACCCCGGAGTTCCATCCGGAGCGACTCGGCGACCTGCGTGCCTCGGCGCTGGACTCGACCGCCGCCCAGCGTGAGCTGGGATGGAAGCCTGCGGTCGACGTCGCCGAGGGCGTGCGTCGCACGGTCGAATACTTCCGCCGCTGAGTCGGCTCCCCCGGACAGATGCTGGCGGGGCCGAGTTCTTCTGCCCGGCACCTCTGCCTGCCGAGTTCGGCGACCGGTCGTCTGCGGCACCCAGCACGCCTGCGCGACGTCGGGGGTCGACCGGCCGGGCCGCCGCGGCCGCGAGCTGCGGGGAGCATGTCGGGCCGTCGGCCCGCGAGGGACCGGTACGGACGCGGAAGCGGGGACGACCGACCTCGGTCGTCCCCGCTTCTCGACGTCTGGTTCGTGCGACCACCCGCCCCGAGTCAGGACGCGCTCGGGACGTTCTTCTCCTCGTGGTCCAGCGCGGGCGGCTCGGCCGACTGGACCGCGATGGCCCGGGCCAGGCGCGCGTGGCGGAGTTCCAGCTCCTTGAAACGCAGGTAGGTGTTGACCATGGCGAAGGCGAAGGCCACCACCAGGCCGTAGAGCAGCAGGTCGGTGCCGCGACCCACGCCGACGAGATCGGCCACCACCGTCAGGGCGTCCGGCCACAGGACCGCGAGCACTCCGAAGAGGATGAACAGCACGAAGCCGATCTTCACGCCTGCTGCGGTACGGGTGGTGCCGTGGTTGCGCAGGAAGAACACCATCAGCACGAGTACCGCGCCGATCAGCAGAATCTGAATGATCATGAAGTCACCGCCTCGAACTGCGCAGGGCGCTGTCGAACAGGATGTTGACGCCGTTGATCAGGGACTGACCCTTGGCCATCGAGTACTCGGTGTAGATGATGGTCACCTTCTCCTCGGCGACTCGCCAGCCCTTGTGGTCGATGATCGCCATGATCTCGGAAGCGTGTCCCATTCCGTTGATCGTGATGTCGAGGCCCTCGGCCACCGTCTTGTTGAAAGCGCGAAGGCCGTTGTGCGCGTCGGTGAGCTTCATCCGTCGGGTACGCGGGCTGAGTGCGACGACGGTCTTGAGCACCACCCGCTTGATCCACGGAATGTGGCTGGTGTCGCCGTGGAAGCGGGTACCGACCAGGATGTCGATGGGCTCTTCGCGGAGCCGGTCGATCATCCGGACCACGTCTTCGACCTGATGCTGCCCATCGGCGTCGAAGGTGACGAAGAATCGGGCTCCCGGCTGGGTGCGGGCGTATTCGATGCCGGTCTGCAACGAGGCGCCTTGGCCGAGGTTCACCGGATGGCGCACCAGATGCGCGCCGGACTTGCGAATCTCGGAAACGGATGCGTCTCGGCTGCCGTCGTCGACGCAGACGATGTTAGGGAAGGTCAGTCGCGCCTTCTGCACGACGTCGCAGATCACCTGAGCCTCGTTGTAGACAGGGACGATCAGCCAGACATCGTCGTATTCAGACATGCCAGAGCTCCCGGGTCGTGGAGAAGATGTCGCGCCTGGACTCTCAGGCTGCCTGTCGAGGCGCCAGGCCGCTCTGCGCGAGGCGATGTGAGCTTACTCCAATGGGGTCGAGGGTCTTGACGGCCGCCCCGATCATTCACTCGGTAGCGGGCGTGGCCGATGGTGCGAACGCAGCCGACGGGCCAGCCCCACTCCGGTGAGCAGCACCACGACGAGCGGGCCCGCGAGCTGCGCGATGACGGCAGCGGTGATGGGGTCGCCTGGCAGCGCCAGCAGGCCGATGAGCAGCAGCGTGCCCAGTACCCAGGCCAGTGACACCGTCTGGTGCATTCCCATCGCCACCAGCGCGGGCTGGAGGATCTGCGCCAGCATCAGCAGCACCGTGGAGAGGCCGAGCAGGCCCATCACCCCTGCCGACGGCAGCGTCTGTGCGCCGAAGAAGGTCACCACCAGCCACGGTCCGACGAGCGCGGAGAAGACCGCGCCGGGCAGGCCGACCACGCCGACCGCGATGAGGATGATGCCGACGCGCTTGCGCACCACGTCGTACTCGCCGTGCACGGCGGCCTTGGTGAGTACCGGCAGCAGCATCGCCTGAATGGGGCTGAAGAGCAGCAGGGGGATGCGAGTGAGGACGAAGGCGAAGCCGAATGCCGTGGCGGTGGCCCGGTCCTCGACGAGCCTGCCGTTGACCACCAGCGGTGCGAGGTTCGCGACGAGCTGGGCGAGCAGCGTCGCGACGCCGAGGAAGACCAGTCCCTTGGCGATCCGCCCGACCGTGTGACCGGCGACGACCTCGGCGACGGCCGTGGCATGGTCCACGGACTGCCGGCTGGTTCCGGCGTGGGTCGCCTCGTCGGCCGACGCCGTGGGCGCCGGGATCTGATCCTCGCGGGTCAGGTCGGCCGTGACCTCGGCTGCCGTGTCGGCAGGCACCTCGGCGCCGGGCACCCCGACCGTGAGTCCGCTCTGTGGGCGAGTCCCCGCTGCCTGCGCACCGGATGCCGACGATTCGGTCGTCGACGGCTCCACCGCCGGGGGCGGGCTGCCTGCCGCGACGGCGGCCGAGGCCAGGTGCTGCCCGGCCTCGGCCTCGGGATCGGCGGGGGGCGCGGTCGGTGCGGCACCCGCGCGGGGATACCGCGAGAACTCCCGGCGAAGCCAGGGCAGCGCGACCAGTGCGGCGAAGCCGCCACCCGCGACGAAGGCGAGGCCGAACAGCGACTCGGTACTGAGGCCGAGCAGCACGATGACGACACAGCCGATCAGCCGAGACAGACCCTCGGCGGCCAGGGAGGCCGAATAGCCGGTGAACTGCTGGCTGGCGCCCAACAGGCCTCGGGTGAGGAACATGGCGGCGGACATGGCCACCGACAACAGCGTCAGGACCAGCAGCATGGGGTTGCCGCCCAGCAGCCGATCGATCAGCAGTGGTGACGCGGCGAGCAGCACGACGACCGTCAGACCGGCCAGTGCCAGTCCCAGCAACCCGATGCGTCGGATACCCGACCGAGGGTCCACTCCCGTCGCCAGACCGCTGCTGACGACACGGTTGGTCTCCTGTTCGAGCGAGACGAACAGGCCGGGCCCGATGATGCTGACCATCATGTAGAGGGACTGGAGGGCGACGGTCTGGGCGGGGGGCATGGTGTTGCCGACGATCGCCAGGAAGCCGAATCCCGCGATGCCGACGATCACCAGCCCGATCCCCATCAGGATGGCGGATCGAGAGGATCGGACTGATCGAGTCACGGCGACAGCTTAGAGCCTGTTTTTGATCCGCCTGAAGTCGTGAGCGGGGATCAGCGTGGATGAGCTGCCAGGCGGAGGAGAGAGCCATAACGGAGTTATGGTGACCGACGACAGCGCCGCAGATCGCCACGCTGGCCCCGCGCAACTCCGAAAGTGGGGATCAAAAACAGGCTCTTAGATGTGGCCTCACCCCGGCGGACCCGGTGGACGTCTTGCGGCCGCGCACGGCGTGGTGGCGGGGTCAGACTGGCCTGCTGGGCCCGAAGGCATGCCTGCTGAGGTTGCGCATGCCCTCGCGGTGTCGGTTCTTCACGGCTTTGGGCAGCAGCGACAGGGCGTGCAGCCGTGAGGAGACGTGAGTCCTGGCGACCTTGGCCGCGCGGGTCCAGCCCTGTCGCTGGAGCCTGCCCGCGACGTCGAGGAAGTAGTTGCGCTCCTCGATGAAGCGGGTTCCCGCCATGGCACGCCAGGAGGAGTCGCTCGCCCGGTGCCGTCGGTACTGGAAGCACACCGTGTCGTCGACGACGAGCTGATCTCCGCGTTGAACCAGGTCCATGACCAGGGCGAGATCCTGGACGACGTTCAGTCCCTCGCGGAATCCGACCGTCGTGATCGCGTCGGCTCGCCAGGCCAGCGAGGGAAAGTACAGCCAGTTGCCTCGCAGGAGGCTGACCGCCAGGTCTTCGCCGCAGAAGATCTGCCTGCCGTGTCCCTTCGGGGAGTACAGCCTGCGCTTGGCCTCGTCGACCAGTGTCTTCGCGGGCTCGCCGTTCTCGTCGATCAACTCGACGCCGGGCTGGATCACCGAAGCGTTCGGCTGGGCCTCATGGGCTGCGCGCACGGTACGCACATAGTTGGGCAGCATCACGTCGTCCGCGCCCATCACCACGACGAGTTCGTGCTTGATGAGCCCGATGCACTTCTGGAAGTTGCGGTTCGCGCCGAGGTTCTCCTCATTGCGCAGGTAGGTGATCCGGTCGTCCCCCAGCGACGCGAACCAGCCGGGGATCGAGTCGTCGGGGTAGCCGTCGTCGACGACCGTCAGCCGCCAGTCCTGGTCGTCCTGAGCGAGCACGCTGCGCACGGTCGTCTGCATCAGGCCGACGTCGCCGTAATACGGAAGCATGATGTCGAGAGGAGAGGCCACTGCGCCACTGTATGTGATTGACGAACCGGATGCTGAGAAAGTCGAATGGGAACAAGATCGATTTCACTTGGCCATCACGTTGATTTGACGTCGATTTAGCCTCGTGCGTTGGTTTAGGTCATCGATGTAGTGGCAGCTGGCTCGAAAGTGTGGACGAGATGAGTTCGGCGTGGACCACTCCTCGACACGAGCGGTCCGTGAATGCGTCGGGCGGGCGTCGGCCCGGCGATGCGGGTCCCTGTCGATCTCGACCCCGAGTGGGTGACGGGCCGCCGCCATGCCCAGGCCCGCTCGGGGACGGCTCGCTGGTCAGGCGCCTCACCAGCATGAGAGCAGGCACAGTTCCGCCGCGTTCCTGCCGGCCTCGCGGGGCGTGCGGGATCACGTCGAGCCCGCACGTCGTCCGAACGCCCCTGCGCAGGCCCAGGGAATCGAAAGGGAGCGGCCGTCGGTGAAAGAGCCGGAGAATCGCCCGTTATTTCCGATTCGGATACCGATTCGGGTGACGTGATGCCGATTTCGCGTCGTTTCGGTGATCCCGGGCTGGCCGTGTGACCGGGGTGAGATCAGGCCCCGGTGTGATTTCCTCCACTCGAACGTGTTTAATCGCCGACGGGATGACGGTCAGCAACGAATACCTGTGGTGGATTCGACCGTGTGCGTGGCGCGTCCGGAGACATCTGACGGTCCACAACGGATAATCCCGCTCGCGATGAATGCGGATGACGAGCCGCCGCCAGGTCGTTCGCCGTCCGGCGGCCCGAAGCGGCTCGAGCAGGCCCGATCTCAGGCGGCGTTCCGGTCGCCGATGCCCTGCTTCCCCCGGCCGGTCAGGCGCGGCCTCTCGCGCATGACTTCGTCGAACGGAGGCGGTTCACCCGCACGGCGGCAAGCGGGCCGCCGCCGGATCGAGCGGCGGCGGCCCGCCTGTTCCTGACGGGGCAGCTCAGCTCGCGCAGGCGGTGATCCGGTAGAGCTGCAGGTCCCCGTCCTCGGCGACGAGCTCGAAACCGGGTGACTCCGGCGCGTTGTCGATTCCGGGGTAGTTCGCCTGTCGGGAGTCCCACGGCCAGAAGTAGTCCGGCGAACCCTTGATCAGATACTCGACGCCCTGATCCTGCACAGCTTGGCAGGCGCGTGGGTCTTCGCCCACGTCGGCGAGATGAGCGGCGAGGTACTCCTGATCCTCGCTCCACTCGAAGACAAGGTGCGGATACAGGACCCGACGGCCCTCCGTCGCCCACAACAGCGCGCTGCCGTCCCACGGCTGGTTGGCGACCGTCGCGTCCGAGGGGACGATCGCGGCCACCTCCTCGAAAAACCGGCGCTCCTCGGCGTTCACCAGGTTCATCGCCGGGTCGGGGACGCCCTCCGGGTAGAGGCGGGCGATGAGGTGCGGGTGGTCACGCGCGTACATGCCGCCGGTGAGAATGACCAACAGGACGCCGAGCAGGAGCGTGACCGGGCCGCCCGTGCTGGTCAGTCTGCCGACCGCGCCTCGGGAGGACCACTGGTGATCGGCGGCGGCCTTGCGGATCGCGGTCGCGATGCTGATCAGTCCGAGCAGCGCAAGCGGGACCGAGGTGATCGGCACCATCGCGGCGAGTCGGTGCGCGTCGTTGTACCAGACGGCGGTGAGCAGCATCGACAGATCGGTGTCCAGCGCGGCGGCGAACATGTAGAGCACCGCCGTGATGACGTGGGAGTAGACGAGCCAGCGATGGACGCCGGATCGCCAGGCCGACACCAGGCCGACGATCACGATGGCGGAGAGCAGCCAGGTCGCTGATCGGCCGGCGAGGCCGCCGAAGAGGACCTCGCCGAAGGCCTGGGCAGGTGTCTCGTAGGCGGGCCAGTCGTGTGAGCTGAGTTCGGCGTACATCGCCGTCGACCGGAAGACCGCCCAGCCCGTGAGGGCGAGTGCCAGCGGGACGATCACGACGGCGCAGGCCAGGACGTACCGCTTCGCCGTCATCAGCACCCGAGCCCGCCGGAGGATGGCGATGGCCACGGGGGCGATGCTCAGCGCGATCAGGCTGAACACCGAGTTCGGGTGGGCGAGGCCGCCGCCCGCCAGTGCCGCCAGGAGCAGCAGGACCGCCTGGCCCCGGCCCAGGGTCACCCGTTCGATCAATCCAGTCAGCGCGACCACGGCCGCCAGACCTGCGGGCAGCACCGCCAGACCTGCCAGGTTCGGCCAGATCACCCCGAAGCCGAGCAGGTTCCACGGGAATGACGCGAAGCCCATGCTGATCAGGCCGGTCAGGGCCATCGCGGGCATGGACGGGCCGGTGACCACCCGGACCAGCAGGAGACAGGAGAGCGGCCAGGCGATCAGCGCGATGACGGCCGCGGTGATGTTCGCTGCGGTGACCACGCCGACGCTGGTGAAGGGCTCGACCAGCGCGGCGAGGGCGTGGAAGACCGCCGGATAGAAGCCGCCGTCGCCGTTCGGATCGGTGGTGCCCCCGACGGCGAGGGTCGACGCGTTGCCGTCTTCCAGGATGAAGGTGATGGCGTTGAGGTGGAAGACGGCGTCGAAGGACTGCACGAGCCGGTCCGGCGAGCCCATGCCCACAGCCACGGTCACGGCGCCGATCGGGACCGCCAGCAGGATGCCCACCACGGCGGCGATCCGCACCGAGCGCGGATCATTCTCGGTGGCGAGCGGGGCGGGCCTGCGGCGAGCCAGCAGGAGGCGGATCACGACCGCCACGATCGAGGCGAGGATCGTGCCGCCCGCGACGACCAGCGGGCCCCAGGTGATGCCTGCGGCCCCGGCCGCGACCGCGATCGTCCCGATCAGCGCGAGGCTGCCCAGCGGGGCCGCTCCCCAGGCCGGAATGCCGCGAAAGCCCGCCGCATAGGCGAGGAGCAGACCGGGCGCCAACAGCCAGCCGAGTGCGATCAGCGCTGTCGGGACGGCTTCCAACCAGCTCATTCGTCAAGTCCCCATTGCCTTGGCGGCACGGCCTCTTTCCCCCAGGGCGTGCCGCGTGTGTTCGGCGAGATCGTCGTCGGGCCGCACTGCGTGCCATGCCGTCGGTCGGATTCTAAGCCGGCAGGCTGGATGGGCGATCGGTGCACAGCGTGAGTGGTACAGCCAACCGGGTGAACTGGAGCGGGGAATGTCGCACATCGTGGTGATCGGGGGCGGCATCGTCGGCTTGGCGGTCGCTCGTGAACTCGCCCTCCGACGGGGCTGCCGGGTCACCGTCCTGGAAAAGGAACATCGGTGGGCGCACCACCAGACGGGGCACAACAGCGGCGTGGTCCACGCCGGTCTCTATTACCCGGTGGGCAGCCTCAAGGCGCGGATGTGTCGGGCGGGGAACCGATCCATCGTCGACTACGCCCGATCCCGAGGCGTCGAGGTCAGGAGAACCGGCAAGCTCGTCGTCGCCGTCGACGAGTCCGAGCGTCCCCGGCTGCATGCCCTCGCGGAACGGGCCGTCGCCAACGGAGTGACGGCGCGACTGATCAGTGCAGGTCAGGCGCGGGAGTATGAACCAGAGGTCGACTGTGTCGCCGCGTTGCACGTCGCCGACACCGGCGTGCTGGACTACTCCGCGCTCAGCATGGCCATGGTCCGGGAGCTGGCCGATCACGAGGTCGAGCTGCGCCTGGACAGCGCGGTGCTCGGGATTCGGGAGGTGCGAGGCCGGGTCCAGGTCGCCACCCGGCACGGCGTCGACGCCTTCGATGGGCTGGTGAACTGCGCCGGACTGCACAGCGACGTCGTGGCGAGGATGGCCGGGATCGTGCCCTCGGCCAGGATCATCCCGTTCCGGGGCGAGTTCCACGCGTTGCGCCCGGAGCGGCGACACCTGGTGCGGGGTCTGATCTACCCGGTTCCCGATCCGACGCTGCCGTTCCTCGGCGTCCACCTGACCAGAGGAGTCGACGGCTCGGTGCACGCGGGCCCGAACGCGGTGCTCGCCCTCGCCCGCGAGGGTTATCGGTGGCGGGACGTGTCCGCGCGTGATCTGGCCGAGGTGGCGTCCTTCGCAGGCAGTTGGCGCCTGGCACGACGACAGCTGCGTACCGGGGCTGCCGAGATCCTCCGATCGTTGTCGCGACGTCGTTTCGCCCGCAGTCTGGCCCGGCTGGTCCCCGCGATCGAGGTCGCGGACCTCGTCCCGGACACGGCCGGGGTACGGGCGCAGGCCGTGCTGCCGGACGGCAGGCTGGTCGACGACTTCCTCGTGCAGACGGCGCGCCGCCAGGTCCACGTACTCAACTCTCCCTCACCTGCGGCGACCAGCGCGTTGGAGATCGCCCGGCACCTCGGGGACCGCGTCGCGGAGGCCGTCGGGTCCTGACCAGCCCGCGTGCGCGGCGGCCGCTGCCGAGCCGCGCCCGATCGACGCCGCCCCTGCCTGCCCGGGGGCGGTCGGCTGCCGACCGGGTGGCGGCCTGATCATCGAGGGACCGGCGACCGTTCCGCCTCCGCTGATCACCCGCACTCGCGGGGCCGGATCGGGCAGGGCCGGGCCATCACCGTGGGTAATTCCGCCCGGTTCCGCAGGCCGCGATCCCACCGCCTGTCGTCGAGCCCGGCGCCTGCTCCGCCGATGTCCTGCCCGCAGTTCACCGGATGGCCGACGTCGATCCGGGCGACTTTCTTCGGCTGATGCGGTCTCGGACTCCTCGGCAAGCCGATCTTCCAGGAACCGGAAGGTGGTGCGGCCTGTTTCCCGACGTCGTCCCGCCCGTGCCTCGGGTGATCCACAACGCATTGGCTGCTCGAAGCGAACGGGGGCGGAGCTGATCGATCTCGCGTATTCCATCACCGGTTCGGTCGGGCGGTTCGGTGCGGCTGCGATCCTGCTCCGATCGCAGCCGACACGACACGCCGCATCACGTTGTCGATCGGCATGTCTCGGTGATAACGCGGGTGGCCGATGGATTCGCGTGCGGGTGGACGACCGTTCGGCATCGGGGAACGAGTGGCTTCGCGGCAGGCCGCCTCGGGATTCTCCGGTGTGCTCCGGTGTCGCATTCTCCCCGCCATCGTCGTCCGGTGATGCTCAGCGGCACGCAGATCGGCCGCATCGTGCCGGAGTGCTGCGGCCTGCCTGCGGTCCTGGCAGCCCTGGCCTGCGGGTTCGTGCCCGACGAGCTGTCACCGTCCCGTCGGTACGAGGCGCGGACCGCAGCCGGGCGGGCAGACGATTCCTCGTGATCCGTCGTCGGGGAGATCGGATCGGCGGCAGGCCGTCGATCTGCATCGAGGTCACTCGTCGCCCGCTGTCCGAGTTCTCTTCCCGGCAGGCGAGAAAACCTGGCGTCCCGGGAGCGGCCCGCGCCGTATTCGTCCGTGCTACCGGGCCGGGCGAGTCGATCCGCCTGCGTCGTGCGCTCGCCTCGGTGAGTTCATCGGATGGAAGAGTGGGCATCGTCATCCCCGGACCGACCTGCCTTGCGCGGATGCCCGCGCGAACTCACGACTCGACGCCCGCCTGCGAATCGGAGTCACGGCGGTGAATTGCGGGACGCTGCCTGCGGCGGAGTGGTCGTCATTCTCCGGGGTAAATCATCTGATGAGCAACCGCTGCCTGGCGTAGTACTCCGGCCCGAGCGCCGGATGGACCGACGGGTCGGTGTCGGCCCCGTTGTCCGGATCGAGTGCGCCGCTCTTCTTCGGGTAGCGGATATTCCTCGCGCATTGATTGTCACGGAAGGTGATCGTTCGAGTGCTCCGCGGCCGGTGAGGTCGCGGTGAAATAGGCGATCAGTCGAATCGGAGTCCTGGGCGGTGGTTCGTCGGGACCGCCGACGATCGATCGGTGATCGTGTCGAGATCGGTCGATTCGAGTCATCAGACGGGTCGAGGAGGCCCGTCCGCGCCCTGTCTTCCTCCGGTGCGTCATCGCTCTGTGCGTCGTCGTCTCGGCGAGGACTCGGGTAGTCCATCGGTCGGATGCCGATCGCGGCCGGGCGGGTGATTCGGCAGGTGACGCGGCAGATGGCCTGCGATCTCCGTGGACATGGGCTCCCTCGGCGCGGCCGCTGTGCCGGAGCCCTCGACCGCCGCGCGGGGGCACCCGTCCCGGCGCCGGGCCCGTGAGGAGACGGTGGGTTCATGCGTCGACGACGCTATTAGTACTCTCGACGACCGTGAGCTTTGATGGCTATGACTTGATCGTTGTGGGTTCGGGTTTCTTCGGTCTTACGGTTGCCGAGCGGGCCGCCACCCAGCTGAACAAGCGGGTACTGGTGCTCGATCGCCGTGAGCACATCGGAGGCAACGCGTATTCTGAGGCCGAGCCCGAGACCGGGATCGAGGTGCACCGCTACGGGGCACACCTGTTCCACACCTCGAACAAGCGGGTGTGGGATTACGTCAACCAGTTCACCGACTTCACGGATTACCAACACCGGGTGTTCACGATCTTCCAGGGCCGGGTTTTCCCGATGCCGGTCAACCTGGCGACGATCTGCGAGTACTTCGGTGAGTACCTGACGCCGGAGCAGGCCAAGGCGCTGGTCGCCGAGCAGGCGGGCGAGATCGACACCAAGGAGGCCTCGAACCTCGAGGAGAAGGCGATCTCGCTGATCGGTCGCCCGCTGTACGAGGCGTTCGTCCGGGGCTACACCGCCAAGCAGTGGCAGACCGACCCGAAGAACCTGCCCGCCGCGATCATCTCGCGCCTTCCCGTTCGTTACAACTTCAACAATCGGTACTTCAACGACACCTACGAGGGTCTGCCCGTCGACGGGTACACCGCGTGGCTGGAGAAGATGGCCGAGCACGAGAACATCGAGGTCCGGCTGGGTGTCGACTTCTTCGACGTCCGCGACCAGCTGCCCGAGGGCGCTCCGATCGTCTTCACCGGCGCGCTGGACCGCTACTTCGACTACGCCGAGGGCGCGCTGTCGTGGCGGACGCTGGACTTCGAGCAGGAGGTGCTGCCGATCGGGGACTTCCAGGGCACCCCGGTGATGAACTACGCCGACGAGGACGTCACCTACACCCGCATCCACGAGTTCCGGCACTTCCATCCGGAGCGGGAGTACCCGACCGACAAGACCGTCGTGGTGCGCGAGTTCTCCCGGTTCGCCGAGGAGAAGGACGAGCCGTACTACCCGATCAACACCGCCGAGGACCGGGCCAAGCTGGAGAAGTACCGCGAGCTCGCCAAGCAGGAGGCGAAGCAGCGCAAGGTCCTCTTCGGTGGCAGGCTCGGTACCTACAAGTACCTTGACATGCACATGGCCATCGGTTCGGCGCTGAGCATGTTCGACAACCGCATCGCCCCCTACTTCACCGAGGGCCGCTCGCTCGACGGCTCGCTGGAGGACTGAGACGTGACCGAGCAACCCGGGCCGCCGAAGGCGACCCGTCAGCACGATCCCGCGCCCGCCGACGGCGAGGCAGGGGAGTCCGTTCCCGCCGCCGACGCCGACGTCATCGACAGCAAGGTCAGTGATCAGACCTCGGTCCGGGTGAGCAGCCGCTCCGGTGTCCAGCCGGCGCAGGTGCTGCAACGCCTTATCCTGCCGAGGGACGAGGACCCGCTCGACGTCCGTCCGCTGTACCTCGACGAGCCGGAGAATCTGCACACGCACGTCTCCGGCAGGCACGCGGTGACGGTGCCCCCGTCGGCGAAGGTGTCCTTCGCGGCGTACTTCAACGCGTTCCCCGCCAGTTACTGGAAGCGGTGGACGCGCGTCGACGAGGTGACGCTCCGGCTGTCGGTGAAGGGCACGGGGCGCGTCGACCTGTACCGCTCGAAGCCCAGCGGCGACATCGTCCACCTTGAAGGCCACCCGGTCCGCAGCGCCAAGGCGTGGAGCACGGTGGAGATCCGGGTCAGCCTGGCGCCGTTCGAGGACGGCGGCTGGATCTGGTTCGACATCTTCACCGACGACTCCCCGCTTCAGATCAAGGACGCCGCCTGGACCACTGACGAGGACCTGCCTCGGCAGAAGATGGCGATCGGCATCACGACCATGCGCCCCGTCGACGCCGTGATCGCGCTGCGGGCACTCGGCGAGGACCGGGACGTCCTCGACGTCGTCGAGAAGGTCTTCGTCGCCGACCAGGGCAACGTGAAGGTCCGAGACACCGAGGGCTTCGCCGAGGCGGCCAAGCTCCTCGGCAGCAGGCTCCAGGTCATCGAGCAGGAGAACCTCGGCGGCTCTGGCGGCTTCACCCGAGGCCTCTACGAGGCGATCGAGCACACCGACGTCGATCAGGTCATGCTGATGGACGACGACATCCGCCTCGAACCGGACTCGGTGCTTCGCTCCAACGCCTTCACCAGGGCGCTGGCGCAGCCGGTGGTGGTCGGCAGCCACATGCTGAACCTCCAGGCGCGGGCACGGCTGCACAGCATGGGCGAGGTCGTCGACCTCAACACCTGCTTCTGGCGTCCCGCACCGGGCGCCGTCGTGGACCACGACTTCGGCGAGGAGTCGCTCCGCGAGACCCCGGAGCTGCACAGCCGGATCAACGCCACCTACAACGGGTGGTGGATGTGCAACTTCCCGCGCGAGGTCATCGAGCGCACCGGGTACCCGCTGCCCCTGTTCATCAAGTGGGATGACGCGGAGTACTCGCTGCGGGCGGCCGAGCACGGCTTCCCGACGGTGAGCCTGCCCGGTTCGGCGGTCTGGCACATGCCGTGGACGGACAAGAACGACGCCACGGACTGGACGGCCTACTTCCACACCCGCAACCGGCTGATCCTCGCCGTACTGCACAGCCCCTACGACGTGCGGCGGACTCTGCTCAAGCAGGGCCTCAAGCTGTCGCTGCGGCATCTGCTGTCGATGGAGTACTCCACCGTCGCGGTGCAGCAGAAGGCGATCGAGGACTTCCTGGCGGGGCCGGACGGCCTTGTCGAGTCGTTGCGCACGGCGTTGCCGGAGGTGCGCACGCTGCGGAGCAACTACAGCGACGCGCAGGTACTGCCTTCGTCGCGCGAGTTCCCGCCGCCGACCTTCGACATGGTCCGGGCCGAGACGATGCTGAAGCCGCCGGTGAACCCCGTGGTCATCGCGGCGCGCGCCTCGAAGGCGCTGCTGCACAACCTTCGCGCACCGGAGACGGCGGCCAAGGAACGGCCGCAGATGAACGTGCCGTCGAGCAGCGCGCTGTGGTTCCTGCTGGGCTCGCTGGACAGCGCGACCGTGTCCAACGCGGACGGCTCCGGGGTGGCGTTCCGCCGCCGCGACCCGGAGGAGTTCCGCAGGCTGGGTGCCCAGGTGATCAACAACTACCGGCGCCTGATGCGGGAGTGGCCTCGGCTCAAGCGTGCCTACCGGGACGCCATGCCGGAGCTGACCAGCGCCGACTCGTGGAAGCGGGTCTTCGGCGACTGACGCCGACACCGGCGGCGACGGCCACCGACGGCCGAGGAGACCGCCGCCGCACGACTAGAGGGCGGTCGTGACCGGAGAATTCCCGGTCACGACCGCCCTTCGTGCACTTGGGCGGCGCCGGGGCCCGGATGTCCCCGGCGTCGACACCGCCCGGTCACCGTGCCCGGCACGGACGGGCCTAGTCGGTCTTGGCAGGCCTGCCGTAGGCGGCGGTTCCCCGGCCCAGCGCACTGAGATGCGCGGTCACCAGCTGAGCGAAGTTGACGATGATCTCTCCGCCGTCCTGCGTCGGCACCGCCTCGGTCGCGCCGTTCTGGACCAGCTCGACCAGCCGGGTACGCAGGGCCTGCGCGGCGTCGTCGGACACCGCGATGGTGAGTGGACCGCTGCCGTTGACGGGATGCAGGATCAAGGCCTGCCCAGGCGTGCTCATGGCTCCATCAGACCGGACCGGTCTGCCGGGGGCAGCAGTTTTCACCGTGGGCGCAACGGTCCGGGCGTGCGTGCCCTGCGGACGCGCCGGTCTCGACGGCGGGGGACACGCCGACCCGCGGCCATCGCGGCTCCTGACGCGTCGGCGGCGGCAGGCCTCGCGTCGATCGCCGGGCCGTCCACGCGGTCGACGACAGACGACGAGACCGCCTCGTCGCTGCGGACGAGACGGCCTCGCTGCGGTGCGGACGCCGCAGATCACTTGCGGAAGAAGTGCTCCCGACGACCTTGCCGGACGAGCTTGAGCCACTGGCCGAACGCCTTGGGGTCGCGACGGACGGCCAGGAAGTACAGGCCGAAGCGGAAGACCTCCAGCAGGCCGAGCCTGCGCATTCCCGGCTGCGACAGCAGGTAGCCCCGGTTGCGGTAGGTGTAGTAGCGCTTGACCGGGTCCTCGGGGTCCTGCGCGTGGAATCGGCCGCCGAGCATCGGCTTGAACTCGGCCGAGCCGTCCGGATGCACGAAGGTCGCCCGGAGCGAGGTGCCGAACGGCAGGCCGGAGCGCACCACCCTGCGGTGGATCTCCACCTCGTCGCCGCGGAAGAACAGCCGGTAGTCGGGCACGCCGACCACGTCGAGCGCGCTCGCGCGGAACAGTGCCCCGTTGAAGAACGAGGCGATGCCGGGGAGGAATGTGGTGCCCAGCTCGCGCCTGCGTCGCTTCCAGGTCAGGCCGCGCCGCAGCGGGAACGCCAGTAGATCCGGATCGTTGATGTTGACCACGACCGGCGACACGACGGCCAGCCTGCGCTGCTCGGCCTCCGACATCAGGGTCTCCAGCGCGGTCTCGTCGCCGGGCCTGCCGTCGTCGTCGCCCAGCCACACCCACTCGGCGCCCAGTGACAGGGCGTGCAGCATGCCGAGCGCGAAGCCGCCCGCACCACCGAGATTGCGGTGCGAGACGAGGTAGGTGGTGGGCAGCGGGCAGGACTCCACGATCGCGCGCGCGGGCTGATCGGGTCCGTTGTCCACGACGATGACGTGGTCGGGGCGATGGGTCTGCGCCGCGATCACCTTGAGCGAGTCGGCGAGCAGCTCGGCGCGATGTCGGGTGACGATGACCGCGACCACTGATCCCGGCGGCAGGGTCGAGGCTTCTCCGTCGTGCTCATCGGCACTGGCGGACGAGGGAGTGCCGTGTGTCATTCCTGCTCACCTGCACCGTTCACCGTGACCGGCGAGCTGATGCGCGCCAGAGTCTCCGGGGTCAGGCTCTCGAACGGGTCCTTGCCCTTGTAATGGGTGAGGACCTCGCGCAGCGAGCCGTGTTCGCGGATACGACCCTTGTCCATCCAGATCGCCGTGTTGCACAGTTCGACGAGGAACTCGTCGGAATGTGAGGCGAAGACGAGCATTCCGGATCGCTTGACCAGATCATTCAGTCGGTCGCGAGCCTTCTCCAGGAACGCGGCGTCGACCGCGCCGATGCCCTCGTCCAACAGCAGGATCTCGGGGTCGATGGAGGTGACCACGCCGAGTGCCAGCCGGACCCGCATACCGGTGGAGTAGGTGCGCAGCGGCATCGCCAGATAATCGCCCAGCTCGGAGAACTCGGCGATCTCGTCGGTCCGCTTCTCCATCTGCCTGCGCGACATTCCGAGGAACAGCCCGCGAATGATGATGTTCTCGTAGCCGGAGATCTCCGGGTCCATGCCCACGGCGAGGTCGAAGACCGGCGCGACCTTCCCGACGATCTGGGAATGGCCCCTGGTCGGCTCGTAGATGCCGGTCAGCAGCCGCAGCAGGGTGGACTTCCCTGCGCCGTTGTGACCGACCAGCGCCACGCGATCGCCGTCGCCGAGCGACAGGTTGATATCGCGCAGTGCTTCGATCTGCGGCACCTTCGTGTCGGTGCCGATTCTGCCGCCCGCCTTGTTGAGCACGGCCTTCTTCAGAGAACGAGACTTCGCGTCGAAGATCGGGAAGTCGACCGAAGCGTTCCAGACGTCGATGCTGACCACTTGTTACGGCCTCACTCAGACCCAGTAGGACACACGGGCACGGTAGTTGCGCAGGATGACCAGGGCAGCCCCCCAGCCGAGGACGGTGATGCCGCCGACGATGGCCCAATGGTGCCACGAGGCCCACTCGCCGAGCATCGGCTGCCGGATGATCTCCAGGAAGTGCAGGAACGGGTTCAACTGCACGACCCAGAGCTGGGCAGCCACTTCCTCGCTGCGGTCGGCGATGATGTCGTAGTTCCACACGATCGGCGTCATGAAGAACAACAGCTGCATGAGACTGCCGGTGACGGGCGGGATGTCCCGGAACCGGGTGGAGATGATGCCCACCAGGATCGCCATCCACATCGCGTTGATCGCCAGGACGGCGAACGCGGGAACGGCCATCAGACTGTGGAAGCCGAGCGGCTTCGGGAAGATGAACATCAGGATGACGTAGACGACCAGGTTGTGGGCGAAGAACAGCATCTGTCGCCACACCAGTCGATACACGTGCACCGACAGCGGCGCCGGGAGCTGCTTGATCAGCCCCTCATTGGCGATGAAGACCGAGGCACCCTCGTTGACGTTGCCCGCGATGAAGTTCCACACGATGAAACCGACCGTCAGATACGGCAGGTGTACCGCGAGGTCCTGATCGAACAACGTCGAATAGAGCACGCCGAGGGCGAATGCCGTGACGGCCATGCTGATCGTGATCCACAGCGGGCCGATCACCGAGCGGTTGTAACCCTGCTTGATGTCCTGCCAGCCGAGGTAGCCCCACAACGGGCGCTGCTGCCATCCTCGGCGCAGGTCGCCGAAGGCACGGCTCCAGCTTCGGTAAGAGGGCTGGGGCGGCTCGGTCGTACGCTCACGCGTGCTGGTTGCCTGCACGGGGGAGAGAGTACCGGCGACGGTGTGTGTGGTCCGTCGCCGGTAGGTCACGCTCCCGTTACTCCCTCAGATCACCAGTTCGGGTGACCCTTCAGCCCTGTGTTGCGATGTTCCGCCGCATTCACAGGTACTGACCCATGCCCCGCAGGGGGCTGGACTCACCCGGCTCGGTGGCTTTGGTGCCCGGCGGCAGCGCTCCGCGACGCATCTGCTCGAGTTGCGCCCTGGCCGCCATCTGCTGGGCGAACAACGCGGTCTGGATGCCGTGGAAGAGGCCCTCCAACCAGCCGACGAGCTGGGCCTGGGCGATTCGCAGCTCGGCCTCGGACGGCACCGACTCCTCCTCGAAGGGCAGGGACAGCCGCTCCAGTTCGCGGACCAGCTCCGGTGCCAGCCCCTGCTCCAGCTCCTTGATCGAGGAGACGTGGATCTCGCGGAGCCTGCTGCGGCTCGCCTCGTCGAGCGGCGCCGCCCTGACCTCCTCCAACAGCTGTTTGATCATGGTTCCGATGCGCATCACCTTCGCGGGCTGCTCCACCAGGTCGGCGATCTGCTCCCCGTCGTGTTGACCGAGTTCGTCGGCGTCGGCCTCGACGCCCTCCTCGGTCTCCAACGGCAGGCCGTCGTCGCCGATGAGGACGACCCGGTGCCGCTCGTCGGCATCCACCTGGTCGGGGTGGCCCTGTCCGTTCTCCCTCTCGCGACTCATGTCCCCATCCTGGACCCGGCACATATCGGGCGTGTCAAGAGCCCGACCGGAGTCGCCTCGCCGCGCCGCCTGCGGCCGTGTCGACGTGTCGTCGGTCTCACCACCCGCGTCCTCGTGCTCCCGCGCACCGTCTACCGGCCCGGATGCTCCCTGTCGTCTGCCTGCGGCGGTGCTCGCAGCGGGCCTGCTCCTGCCGGGCGGCTCGCTCGGGCGGCCGGGGCGGCGGATCACGTCCGAGCCGGGCCGCTCGAATCGGCGCGGGCCGGGAGCGTGGGCGCCCGCTCGCGGCGTGTACTTTCCGCGGGTCCACCGGTCCTGACCCGCGCAGAAGCCGTCGGCAGCGGCTCCGTACGGTGTTCGTATGGCGTTCGACGTCGCACGAGTGCGCGGACTGTTCCCCGCGCTGGGCGATGGCTGGGTGCATCTCGACTCGCCTGCGGGCATGCAGGTGCCGGAGCAGGTCGCCACCGCCGTCGCCACCGCACTGCGCGCTCCCGTCTCCGGTCCCGGCGGACTGTTTCCTGCGTCACAACGCTCGGCGGCGATCGTGGAGGCGGCACGTCGCTCGATCGCCGACCTGGTGGGGGCCAACCCGGCCGGGGTCGTCCTGGGGCCGAGCGCGGCGGTGCTGCTCCAACGGCTCGCCGAGGTCGTGTCGGAGAACTGGGTGCTGGGCGACGAGGTCATCGTCTCTCGGCTCGACCACCCGGCGAACGTCGCGCCGTGGCGGCGGGCCGCTCAGCGCAGCGGGGCGGCCGTCCGGTGGGCGGAGGTCGACATCGAGACATGCGAGCTGCCGGAGTGGCAGTACCGCGAGCTGATCGGGGAGCGGACCCAGGTGGTGGCCGTGACCGCGGCCTCCGGCGCGGTCGGCACCAGGCCGGACATCCGTCAGATCGCCGAGTTCGCCTCGGCCGCCGACGCGCTCGTGGTGGTGGACGCCTCCTTCGCCGCACCGTTCCTGCCGCTGGACATCACCGCGATGGGCGCCGACGTGGTCGCCGTGTCGGCGACATCCTGGGGCGGCCCGCCGGTCGGGGCACTGGTGTTCCGAGATCCGGCCCTGCTGGACCGGTGGTCCTCGGTCTCCCTCGACCCGGCCGCCCGAGGCCAGGAGCGCCTGGAGCTGGGGCCCCATGCCTATCCGCTGTTGGCGGGACTGGTGGGCTCCGTCGACTATCTGGCGGCCCTCGACGACACGGCGAAGGGGCCGAGACGCGAGCGGCTGTTGACCTCGCTCGGTTCGGTGAAGGCATACCAGGCCGGGCTGTTGGCGAGCCTGACGACCGGGTTACGCGCCCTGCCGAGGGTGATGGTGATCGGCGATGCCATGCGACGCGTGCCCACGATGGCGTTCACCGTGAACGGGATCAAGGCCCGTGACGTCGTCGACCACCTGCTGCGCTGCGGGGTGTGCGCCTTCTCCGATCCAGGGACGCACGACGTCTTCGCGGTGTTGGGCGTCGGCGAGGTCGGCGGCGCGGTGCGGGTCGGACTCGCCCACTACACGACGGCCGTCGAGGTGGAGCGGTTACTCAGGGCGGTCGACGAACTCGCCTGAGGTGCAGTCTGCCTCGCCTCGGCGTCCGCTCCCTCGCATTGCGGCGTCGCCTCGGCCGTGTCGGCCCGCAGGCCCCGCCTGCTGGATCTCGTGACCTGCACCGGCCGCCGCGCTCACCGGCCCGACCGTGCCGCCTGATCGCTGTCGTTGATCCTTTCGTGGCGTTGCCATAGTGGGATCCGGTTTCGCTGGGTGTGCCTCGGTGCGCATAAGCCTGCCTGCGTTGATGCTTCTGGGCGCATCCCCGATCAGATGATGGTCGTCGCGCCTGATGGTGCGATTGAATGGCGTGGTCAGGCCTGCGGCGTCGACCACGGGCATCGAGGGGCAGTGGCGTGCGACACGGGGGCAGGTGATCGGTGGACGACTCCTTTCACCAGGCAGTCGCCGACCTCGCCGCCTGGCAGCGCCTCGGACCCCTGTTGACCGATTATCTGCCCTTTCCCGCAGGCTCTCTGCGCCCGACCGCGATCGTCGCCCTGCTGGACGAGGTGCTGATCGGCGATCGCAGTGTCGTGGTCCAGTGCGGCAGCGGCTCCTCCTCGATCCTGTTGGCCAGGCTGCTGAGCAGGCGGGGCTTCGGGAGGCTGCTGGCGCTGGAGCATGACGAGCGGGCGGCGGCGTTCGTCACCAGCCAGTTACGGCGAGAACGGCTCTCCGAGGTGGCGAGGGTGGTGCACACGCCGTTGACTGCTCATCCGGCCGCCCTCGGCGGGCTCGCCTGGTATGAGCCGTCGGTCGTCTTCGAGATGGTGACGACCTTCGTCGACCGCAACGGCCTCGTCGACCTGCTGCTGGTGGACGGCCCGCCGAGCGCGGATCGAGGCCCGAGTCCGGACCTGTCGCGGTATCCCGCGCTGCCGGTGCTCCGGGGCGCGTTGTCGCCCGGTGCGACGGTGCTGGTGGACGATGCGGATCGGCTGAGCGAACAGGCGGTGCTCGACCGCTGGTCGCGGGAGTTCGGTCTGCGGTTCCGCCACGACGAGACGGCCGGACTGGCCGTCGCCGTCGTGCGGATCTGACCGACCGAGCCTGTGCAGGCGACGGGCGCGCGAGCCGTATCGACGAGGAATGCCGCAGTGCCCCGCAGACGCGTTTCTGGCGGTGACGTCGGTCCGTGGGCGTGCCGGGCAGGGCTGTCGCGCCACCCGATGCCGATGCCGCCCGGCTCGGAGCTCGCCCGGTGCGTCCACGACCGCCCGCCTGCATTCCGCTGCGGACGCGCGTGACCGTGCCTGCCGACCGGACGCCCGCAGTCGGGAGTCAGCGGACCAGCAGCAGCTTCCCGACGACCCCGCCCGCCTCCAGCAGCTCGTGGGCGCGGGCGGCCTCGGCCAGCGGCACGCGATCCTGCACGACCGGCCGAATCCGCCCGTCCTCGACCAGCGGCCACAGCCGCTCGACGACCTCCGCGACGATCACCGCCTTGCCGCTCGGACCGGACACCGGGCGGGACCGCAGTCCCGTCGCGCTGATGCTCAGCCGCCTGGGGAGGAGCGCGGCGAGGTCGAGTTCGGCCTTCCTGCCGCCCTGCATCCCGATGATCACCAGCCGCCCGTCGGCTGCGAGGACGTCGATGTTGCGACTCAGGTACTTGGCACCCATGTTGTCCAGGACGACGTCCGCGCCATGCCCGTCGGTGGCCCGATGCACTTCGGCGACGAAGTCCTCCTGCCGGTGATCGATCGCGATGTCCGCGCCGAGTTCCCGGCATCGCGCGACACGATCGGCCGAGCCTGCCGTCACCGCGACCGTCGCGCCGAGGGCCTTGCCGAGCTGGATGGCGAAGGTGCCGATGCCGCTCGCGCCGCCGTGCACCAGCAGCACGTCGCCTGCCGTCAGCCTGCCGACGCCGACGATGTTGGACCACACGGTGCAGGCGACCTCGGGCAGTCCCGCCGCCGTGACCAGGTCGACGCCCTTCGGAACCGGCAGCACCTGGCCTGCCGGGACCGCCACCCGCTCGGCGTAGCCGCCGCCCGCGAGCAGCGCACAGACCTCGTCGCCGACCTGCCAGTCGGTCACGTTCGCGCCGAGGGCGCTGATCACACCGGAGCACTCCAGGCCCGGGATCAGGGTGGCGCCCGACGGCGGGTCGTAGAAGCCCTGTCGCTGCATCAGATCGGCTCGGTTGACCGCGCTCGCCGCGACATCGATGACGACCTCGCCCGGTGCGGCGCTCGGGTCGGGCTGTTCGACCCATTCCAACGTGTCGGGGCCGCCGGGCTCCCGGATCATGATCGCTCGCATCCCCTGACGCTAGTTGCTCCGGGCTGACCGAGCGTGCCGACGCCCGCCGAGGTCCGTATGAAGTCGATGAACCGGCCGGAGTCGCAGTGATCGCCGCCCATGACCTTCGATCCGTGACGCGTGCGCGGTCTCGCGCTGCGCACCCTCCGGCTGGCGGCGCGCAGGCGACGACACCGGACTCCTCGAACTGATCGTCTGCGCCGAGTCCGGCATCCACCCACCGTCGGAGCTGTTGTCTCGCCGAACCCTCGTTCGCTCGTCGTCGGCCGCAGGCTCGGCTGTCTGCCAGGGACGGGGGAGTTCATGCTGCGGGGCGGCCCGACCGTCGAGCAGCGGTTGCGGCTCACCGCCACCTGGTTCCAGACCTCTCGGCCAGCCTGGACGACGGAGGTCACGGGATTCGCGGGCTGCGCGGCGATTCTCGGGGTGCGGACACGGCACGACCACCCTTGACTCGCCCAGATCCACCGACGAAGGTGACCAGCGGTGGCCGAGTCCGTCCCCCAGCGTGACGTCGACGGTGCGGCCGCCGTCCACTGCCGGGTCCTACACCTGTACTGGTCACACTGAGGGGAATCGTCTATGTCGATCACCAGAAGCGGCGCCAGACCCGCCGCCGTCGTCCTCGCCGCTTGTCTGGGTCTCGGGCTGGTGGTCTCGCCCGCCGTCGCGGATCAGCAGGACACTTTCGCGGTGCGCTCCCTGCCGCAGGACGTGGCGAACTCCGTCAACCTGACGGGCGTCAACCGCCACCTGATCGCCTTGCAGCGGATCGCCGAGCAGAACGGCGGCACCAGGGCAGACGGGGAGCCGGGCTACGACGCGAGCGTCGAGTACGTGGTGGGCAGGCTCCGGGCCGCGGGCTACGACGTGAGCACCCCCGAGTTCGACTACGAGCTCTTCGTCGCCACGACGGAGCGGCTCGCCGTGGCAGGGGAGAGCGTCGAGGTCGAGGCGCTGGAGTACACGCCGAGCACCGCGGAGGGCGGGATCACCGCGCCGCTGGCAGTGCTGCCCGCAGGCTCGGAGCTGGGCTGCACCCCCGAGGACTACGCAGGCGTCGAGGCAGCGGGCAGCGTCCTGCTGATCCGTCGGGGCGAGTGCGACTTCGCGCTGAAGGCGCGACTGGCCTCTGAGGCGGGCGCGGCGGCGGCGCTGATCGCCAACAACGCGGAGGGCTCGCTGAGCGGCACGCTCGGCGACCCGTCGCTGGCGACCATCCCGACCGGTGGAGTGACGCGCGCCGAGGGCGACGCACTCTTCTCCCAGGCGGGCGACGAGGTCGACTTCGAGCTGATCGCGGGCTTCGAGACCAGGACCAGCCGCAACGTCATCGCCCAGACCCGCACCGGCCGGACCGACAACGTGGTGCTCGCCGGGGCACACCTCGACTCGGTGTACGCGGGCATCAACGACAACGGCACCGGCTCGGCCGGTCTGCTCGAGACGGCGATCCAGCTTGGCGGCGCGCCCGACGTCGACAACGCGGTGCGCTTCGCCTGGTGGGGCGCGGAAGAACTCGGACTGCACGGCTCTACCGAGTACGTCCGCTCCCTGGACTTCGAGCAGCAGCTGGACATCGCGCTGTACCTGAACTTCGACATGATCGGCTCGCCGAACGCCGGCTACTTCGTCCTCGACGGCGACGGGTCGGAGGGTCTGTCCGCACCGGGTCCGTACGGATCGGCGCAGATCGAACAGGCCTTCGTCGACTACTTCTCCGACGGCGGCGTCGAGACGGAGGGCTCGGACTTCAGCGGGCGATCCGACTACGCCGAGTTCATCGCGGTTGGCATCCCCTCCGGTGGTCTGTTCACCGGCGCGGAGGGACTCAAGACCGAGGAGCAGGCCGAGAAGTGGGGCGGTGTCGCGGGTGAGGCCTACGACCCGAACTACCACTTCCCGGAGGATGACCTCGGCAACGTCGACCGGGTCGCTCTGGAGCGCAACGCCAAGGCCGTCGCCTACGTGACCGCGGCATACGGCGAGAGCACCGAGACGGTGAACGGCGTGCCGCCGCGCGCCGAGCGGGCTGCGGTCCGGGCGGCGACGCGTTCGACGGCGTCCTCGCCCGCCGACCGGGCGGACCTCGTCACGAGCTGAGCCTGCTCGAGACGCCGGGCGCGGGACTACCCGGTCGCGGGACGCGACGATGACGGCTCGGCGCCGAGAATCCTTCCGACTCGGCGCCGAGCCGTTTCGCGTCGCCGCCCGATCGCCGTCCCTGCCATCGTCGGTGATCGAGTGCCGAGGAGCACATCGCCCGTTCACCTCCGTGTCCTCCCGACGTCGCGTCGTTCTGTCAGGGTCAGGCCGCGACCGGGTGGGTCGCCTGCGTGCGGTCGAGCGGCCTCGGGCGGGTGGAACAAGGGCAGGGAGTGGCCGTGGGTCTCCGAGTCAGGCGCGGCGCAGTGGGATCTGCGGCGATACTCAGTGCCGTGGCGATCAGCATCGGAGCGGCCGCGGGCGGTGCGACCGCCGTGGCGTCGACGGCGTCGTTCTCGGCAGGCCCGGACACGAGCACCATGGCGGCCGACGGCGCCGCCCGCCCGACGCTGCCCGGCGCGACGCGGTTCGCGACCTTCAACGCCTCGCTGAATCGGCCCGCCGACGGCGAACTGCTCGCCGACCTGAGCGCTCCCGGTGACCAGCAGGCCGCCCAGATCGCCGAGGTCATCCAGCGGAATCGGCCCGACGTCGTGCTGCTCAACGAGTTCGACCACGTCGAGGGCGGTGCGGCCGTCGAGGCCTTCCAACGGAACTACCTGGCCGTCGGGCAACAGGGCGCGCGGGGAATCGACTACCCCTATGCCTACACGGCGCCGGTGAACACCGGGGTGCCCAGCGGGTTCGACCTCAACCGAGACGGCGAGATCGGCGGCCCCGACGACGCACTCGGCTTCGGCGCGTTCCCCGGTCAGTACGGCATGGTCGTCCTGTCCCGCCACCCCATCGACCTCGACGCGGTGCGCACCTTCCAGAACTTCCGCTGGCGGGACATGCCCGGTGCGCTGCTGCCTGACGACGTCGAGACCCCGGAGCCGTCGGACTGGTACTCGCCGGAGGCGCTGGACGTACTGCCGCTGTCGTCGAAGTCGCACTGGGACGTGCCGATCCGCATCGGCTCGCAGACGGTGCACTTCCTGGTCTCCCACCCGACACCCCCTGCCTTCGACGGTCCGGAGGGGCGCAACCGGCTGCGCAACCACGACGAGATCCGATTCTGGGCCGACTACGTCACCCCCGGCCTCGGCGAGTACGCCTACGACGACCAGGGTGGACGGGGCGGGCTGCCTGCGGGCGCCCGGTTCGTCGTCGCGGGCGACCAGAACGCCGACCCGATGGACGGCGACGGCGAGCCCGGCGCGATCGCGCAACTGCTGGACGCCCCCACGCTGGTCGATCCGTGGCCGGGCAGCCTCGGTGCGATTCGTGCGGCCTGGGAGCAGGGCGGCGCCAACCGGGAGCATCGCGGCCTGTCGTGGTTCGACACCGCCGACTTCAACGACGAGAGCCCCGGAAATCTCCGAGTCGACTACGTGCTGCCCTCTCGGCGGCTGGTCCCGGTGGGCAGCGGGGTGTTCTGGCCGCTGCCGGAGTCTCCGCTCAGCAGACTCAACTCGGCCTCTGACCACCACCTCGTCTGGGTCGATGTCCTGGCTTCTCGGGGCTGAACCGAGGCCGGTGCCGAGGCGCGTCGCTGCTCGGCCGGTCGCGACTCGGACCCGTCCCGGTTCGTCACCGGGCGCGCGGTGTCCCGCCGTGCGTGCGATGCGGTGCGAACGGGTGCCGTCGCGGCACAGCACCCGAGAGTGCGGGGTGGCGTCGTCGACCCTGGGGCCGACCGCGCTGCGAACCGGATCACCGGTAGCGGAGCGGGTTGAGCAGGGCGGTTCGGTGTCCGGATGCGCTACGCCAGGCGGGTGAACCTTTCGGCCCGATGCAGGCGGAGCCCTCGAGGGGGTCGTCGACCCTGCCTCGGCCGGGAGTTCATGGCGGGCCCGAGCGGCGTGACAGGCATGGAAACGCCTCGGCGACCAGGGCCGAGCCGGCCGAGCTGTGCTGGTACGGCTTGCCTGCGGGGCTCGCGGGCAGGCCGCGGTCCGCACTGCCCGTCACCCTGCGTGGGCTCGACGAAGAGATCGTCCGCACGCGGACCGGGAGCAGGCGGGCAGCCTCAGCCGCCTGGCCCCCTGCTCCATTCGTTGAGCTCCGTACCCTCGACCCGAGCCAGTTCATGTGCGGAGAGTAGTTGAACGGTGACTGTGAGCGGAGGTGGATCGTCCGGTTCCGAGCCGGAACCAATAACCTGGGGTGGTGACATCTGGAACGCAGGTCGAGCCGAAATGGCTCGACGACGATGAGATGCGGGCCTGGCGGAACTACGTCGTCGGCAGCTCCCTGTTGGAATACCACCTGCATCGCGAGTTGCAGGATGCACACGATCTGGCCTTGGCCGACTACGAAATCCTGGTCCGGCTCTCCGAACGAGCCGACCGCCGGATGCGGATGAGCGAACTCGCAGCCGAGGTGGCCTCCTCGAAGAGCCGGGTGTCGCACCAGATATCGCGCCTCCAGCACGCGGGCCTGGTGCACCGGATCGAATGCCCCAGCGACGGCCGAGGCGTCTTCGCCGTGCTCACCGAGCGCGGCCATGACGTCCTGACGAAGGCCGCGCCGACCCATGTCGACGGTGTCCGCAGGCATCTGATCGACCTGCTCGACGGTGAGGAGCAGGCCGTCCTCGGTCGAGTCTTCGCGCGCGTCACGCAACGACTGGGCGGGGAGCGGGGCTGAGCGGGCATTGACTACTCTGCAACACAGAGGAAGCGTGGCAGAGCGGCCGAATGCACCCGCCTTGAAAGCGGGAGACCTTCACGGGTCCGGGGGTTCAAATCCCTCCGCTTCCGCAGGTCACGCGGAGTGCGGTGACCTCAGGCAGATCACCGCACCCGCCCCCGTGTAGCAACGGGTGTAGCAACGTCTTCAGGCCAGTTCGTCCGATAGCCGGGTGAGGGCCTGTCGCTTGTCGTCGAGCGAGACGTGAGCGTAGATGGTCATGGTGACGTTGATGGTCGGGGTTGTCGTGACTGGTCATGCCGCCTCACCCCGCACCACCGAGCCGGAGTCCGCGTCATCGGAGCGGACCGGGAAGGCGTGCACCGTCGCCGAGACATCCTCGGCCGAAGCGGGTCCGGTGACGTAGTCGACGAGTCGATCCAGGTCGGTATCGGTGACGTGGAACGCGCGGACGCGGAGGGGTTCGCGTCGGTCGGTGTACTTCACCCACGCCACGCCCGGAGTCGTCTCTGAAATCTCGTGAGCAGCCGCGCCACGTTCCCGGACGCCGTCGCCCAAGACCATGTCCACCTGGCCGGGTTCGTCGACTCGCAGGGCGATCCGGGTGGGGAAGAGATGCCGGAAGGAGAGGACGTCCTTACGAGGGTCTTGCAACTCGCCGATGACGCAGACAGCGGGTGCGCGGCCTTGGGAGGTGATGGTCTGCAAGGCGGAGTTGGCGCGTTCTTTGAGTTTGCGGTCGGTCTGGTAGGCCACGACATCGGCCAACTCATCGACCACCAGGAGCAGGAACGGCTGACCGCAGTCGACAGACCACCCCCGCCGCTGGCCCCGGAACGACTCGGCCCGCTGCTTCACCTCGGCCGCGACCTCTTCCAGCAGCTCGACGGCGGCAAGTCCGTTGTCGAACACCAGGCGGTGGAACAGGTCGGGGGCCCTGCCGAGTTCCATCCGCCCTTCGGGTCGATCCTGTAGACCCGGACCAGTCCCGAGCGCAGGAGTGGGGCGAGGGACCAGAGCAGGGACCAGACCACCGAGGCCTTACCCGCCCCGGTCGCGCCGACGGCAAGGATGTGGGAGCCGAGGAGTCGGAGTAGCCACGGGCGGCCGGACTCGGTGAGTCCGACGGGGACTCGTTGTAGGTCGCGGGTGGTGAATCCGGCGGTGGTCTCGGTGGTGTTCGGGAGCGCGGGTGTGGACATCGGCCAGGCCAAGGGGTCGCCGTGCAGCAGGTCCAGGACGATCCGGCGAGGACCGATCACCCGGACGCGACAGGACCGGGCGCCGAAGGAGTGCGCGAGTGCTTCCGCGCAGGTCTCGAACTCGCCGGGAGCCTGCCCGTGGAGCAGTTGCACGGTGACCCGGTCGCGCCACCCGTCGGCACGGACCCGAACGAAGGTCGGGACGTGGGTCTTGCGTTCCACCGTGCGTTCGAGGTGGCAGAACCGCATCGTCCGATGCCATACCGGTGCGTACACGGTCAGCCGTCGCCACTCCGTGCGCACCTCGCCGAGGACCAGGCGCACGAACGACGGCCGGAACCGCCACCACCAGCCGAGCAGCACCAAGGCCAACACCGCACCGAGGACCAGGGCGACGGTCCAACCCCACCACGGCCCGACCACGACGAGCACCAGGACCACGAAGGCCACGACCGGATACCGGGCGGCCTTCCGCAGGACGACTGTCACCAGCCACACCGCGAGGCCGACGGCCAGGAACGGCACGGCCAGGACTAGTGCCCATCGGGGCGAGTGGGTCCACCACGGCACCGAGGCCGGGCGACTTCCAGGGGTGCGGGGTCGATCCACCTGCTGCGTTCAGGCATCCCGACCACCCCGCCCCGTGGTGTTCACGGCCGGGCCGAAGTTGAGTGGCAGCCACCCGAGGCAGCGCAGGCAGGTGGTGTGGCCGGGGCGAACTTGCCGAACTTGTGGCAGGCAGCGGGTAGGACGACCAGACGCGGTGCGGTGGGCATGAAGGTCGTCACGCCGCCACCCGCCCGGACTCGCCGGACTGACCGCCCTTGCCACCGGCAGGCTTGGCCCCGGTGTTCGCCGAGTGCATCGACGCCGCCCGCAGACTGAACGCCACCCGACCGTTCTGCTCATAGGCCGTCGCGGTCAACCCCTCGAAGAACGCCGGGCGAAACGGCGTCCCCGGCAACACCTCCGGCGGGACCGGCTGCACGTCCGCAGCGATCTTCACCACCACGCCGGTGTTCCGACCGTTCGCCGACGGGTCGGTGACCTGCACGTTCCACACCGGCTTGCCGCTGACCTTGTCCTTGGCCGGCCGCCGCTGACCGTTGTCGAAGTCCATCCCCTGTTCGACACCCAGCACGAACGCCCCCTCCGGGAACACGTCGTCGAAGGGCACCGCAAACCGGTAACCGTTGGGCACTGCCATGAGCGCTCTCTCCCTACTCGAACTGTCGGCTAGTCGTCTAGGTAAGAAGAAGTACATAGACGTCTAGAGGAGCTGCGATGAGTTTGTCGGGTTGTTCGCTACTGCAATCGGTCTAGCGTGCGGGGAAGTCGTACTCCAACACGAACGCCGAGGCGGCCTTCACCGTGTCGCAGACCTCCACCGCCGTGCCCTCGGCATCGAAGGCCGTACGGGTCAACGTGATCACCGGGGTGCCCGCACCGAGGTCGAGAGCCTTCCGCTCGTCTGGAGTCGGCATCCGTGCCGAGACCTCTTCGACGAATCTGGCCAGGGTGTGCCCGGCGTCCTCGATTCGACCGTAGATGCCACCAGGGCCGGTGTCCGTCGCGGCGATCGGCGTCCCCTTCGCGATCGACTCGGGGATGAACGACGTCGCGATCTCCACCGGACGCCCGTCGGCCAGGTATCGCCGGGAGCGGACGACGATGCGATCCCCCTCGGTCAGTCTCAATCGTCGTGCGATGTCGGCACCGGCCGGTTCGTTGGTGACTCGGATGCGGTCCACCTGCGGCTTCTGCCCCGCCGCCTCGGTCTCGGCGAGGAACGCGGACTTCCCCGCGTCGCGGTGACGTCGGGCGAACCGATCCGATGCCAACCGCCGTACCGGCGGAGCCGACCGAACGAACACGCCCTTGCCGTGTTCGGGGATGACCAGGCCCTCACCGCGTAGCTCCTGGACAGCCTGACGTACGGTCATCCGAGCAACGCCGAAGTGCTCGATCAACGCACTCTCCGACGGCAGCTTCTCCCCTGCCGCGAGCCGGCCGGACTTGATCTGCTGCCGCAGGATCGCCGCGATCTGCCGGTACGGTGGCCGGTCGTCCGTCCTGTCGATACCGTCCAGATCGAGCATCATCACTACCTCGCATAGACGACTAGAGCAGTATCATCCCACAGCGAGAGCCACCGAGGACAGAGCCCAAATGGTCGACACGCCCCGCCATTCCGTCAGCGTCGCCGGAGTCGTCACCCGCGACGACGGCAAGATCCTCGTCATCCGACGGGCGGACAACGGACGGTGGGAGCCACCCGGCGGAGTCCTCGAATTGAATGAGACCTTCGAAACCGGTGTACGCCGCGAAATCCTCGAAGAGACCGGCATCGAAGTCACCGTCAATCGACTCACCGGCGTCTACAAGAACATGACCCGCGGCATCGTGGCGCTGGTCTTTCACTGCACACCCACCGGGACGCCGACCGAGGACACCGACGGCGAAGCTCGCTCGATCGCCTGGATGACCGCCGACGAGATCACCCAGACCATGACACCCGCCTATGCCGTCCGCGTCACTGACGCCATCACCCAGTCGACGCCCCAGATTCGCGCGCACGACGGCACGTTCCTGATCGACGCGACACCGTCTTGATCTGATGCCTTGCCGAATCCGGCTCTAGGGGATCAAGGCGCCGCCTGCGGCGGCGCGCTGGACGGTCACCTTGGGTAGGCCGGGCGTCCGGCTCAGCCCTGCGGGCGCGCTGACGCGCGTCCTCGGTCTGGCCGACGCCCAGCCGCCCGCTGCCGGAGATGCGCCACCGCAGACGACGCGCGGGAAGGCCGAGCAGGACCCAGCTTCGACTCCAGTCCGACAGAGCGCCGAGCCGGTCAGCCTGGCAATGCCGGTCATGGCGCTCGGCTGCCGCGACGGCTCCGCCGCCTTGCCACCGGATACGGCTACCGGATCGAGCTGAAGGTGTAGCAACCGGTGTAGCAACGCATCGAGACGGACGCGGACGTGCGCGTACCGGCGTCCAGCGAGAACAGACACCGCCGGACGCCGATGAACAGGCCGATCACCAGCGACGCAGCCTTGAAAGCGGGAGACCTTCACGGGTCCGGGGGTTCAAATCCCTCCGCTTCCGCGGGTCACCGCCGGTACTCCTTGCCCGAGTGGCGGGGTGTGGGCCCCGGCGGTCTCAGTTCTCGTCGCAGTTCGTTCCCTGCGGTCGGCTGATCCGGTCGGTGATGTCGCGGCAGCAGACATCGACCGGTCTCCGCACCGGGGGTGGATTCGAGGAGCGGACCGCGTCCGCCCCCATCGTGAGCCCCGGCGGGCGGTTGCTGCCCTCCGTTGCCCGACGTCCTCCAGCGACGCGTCTGCATCCGGTCGTGCTGCTGCTACGTCGCGGAGCATGGCAGGCGACGCATCTCAGAGCGTTCGGCTGCTGCGGTGCCTCCATCGCCCACTCCCGCACGTCTCTGGAGGCCTCGGCGGCGGGCGGGACGATGTCGGACTTCGTTGCAGTCGTCGAGCAGTCAGGCCGCCTGCTGTGAATCCGACGACCGAATCGGGTAGCCCAGTGGTTGCCGGTCGCGACACGGGCCGGCACGGATGTGAGAGAGGAGTGTGACGGCATGACTCAGCGCAAGCGATACAACGTCGTCCCGCACGGTGCGGACTGGCAGGTCAAACGCGGTGGCAGAGTGCTTTCCGATCACCATCTCAAGACTGCGGCAGTACACGAGGGCGTCCGGGCCGCACGAGCCGACCAGGACAGCCAGCTGTTGATTCGACGTCGTAATGGGACCATTCAGGACAACCGCACCTACGGCCACGATCCGTTCCCGCCGAGGGGTTGACCGAGCCGGCTGCCTGGCAGACGTGACCCGTGAGTCCCGTCGTCGGCGAGGCTCGATCCTCCGTCGAGCGGGCCCGGAGGCCGCCTGCCAGGCCGCCTGCAGCGCGCCCCGTCGGGTGCTCCCCTACCTCGTGATCCGGGGCGTCCCGGATTCCTTCGGCCTGTCGGCGATCTTGACTGGGCGGCATGAGAATCAACAGCCGATCCCGTCGTCGAGTCAGGCGGAAGGCGGTGCTGCTCCCCGCCCTCTTGGCCGGTACGGCGGTGCTGGCTCCCGTCGCGGCGGCCGAGACGAGCCTCGCAGGCGATCCGGGGCAGCCGACGGACCCCATTCGATTGACGCTGCCCGCTCCGACCGGGGACTCTGACATCGGCTCTATGGAGCTGCACGTGGTCGACGAGACGAGGAATGATCCATGGGTTCCTGAGGTTCCTTATCGGGAGCTGATGGTCAGCGTCTGGTATCCGACCAAGGTAGCCGGTAGTGACACCGCACCATGGATGCCGCCGAACTCTGCGGAGAAGCTCCTGGCGGACGTGGAGGAGCGCACCGGGCTGCCGATGGATCAGGTCCGGCTCCCGGAGACGAGGGGACAGCTCGGCGTCGCAGTGGACGAGGTGCCTGGCGGACGACCGGTGGTGCTCTACTCGCCGGGCTCCGGGATGCCCAGAGCCGTGGGGACGTCCGTCGTGCAGGAACTCGCCAGTCACGGCTACGTCGTCGTCACCGTCGACCACACCTACAACGCGCGGCACGTCGAGTTTCCCGGTGGGCGAGTCGTTTCCGCGATCGATCTCGGTGACGACTTCGGCGTCCAGGCATCGGTTCATGCCGAGGACCTGAGCTTCGTCGTCGACGTGCTGACCGAGATCGTCGAGGACGGCGCCTCCGACGCCGTGCGCGGGAGGTTGCCCGACGGGCTCGGCGCGGCACTGGACCTCGCCGACATCGGGGTGCTCGGTCATTCCCTCGGCGGTTCTGCGGCCGCCGCAGCGCTGCACGGCGACGCGAGGTTCGACGCGGCGATGTCCTTGGACGGCCCGGTGTTCTCCCCGGTGGTCGAGGAGGGATTCGACGAGCCCTTCCTGCTTTTCACACAGCGGACCTACGAGGTCCCGAGCTGGTGGGAGTCCTGGGATGCCGTCTGGCCTCGGCTGCGTGGGAACGCCTGGCAACTCGATCTCGTGGACGCCAGCCACAACTCCTACACCGACTACCAGTTCCTCTATCCGCAGATCGAAGACGCCTTCGGGCTGCCGCCCGGGGGTTTCGTGCAGCAGATTGGCACGATCGATCCGGCGGACTCCTTCGACGCTCAGCGAGCCTACGCGCGCGCCTTCTTCGATCAGGAGCTGCGGGGGATTCCCGACGGGCTGTTGAACGGGCCGTCGCCGTTGTATCCGCAGGTCGAGTTCCTGCGCTGACTGACGGCCGACGGCAGCCGACCGGTTCCCGACCGGACGGGGCGGCTCCACGTCGGTCGAGGTCCACCGATGCCGATTCGCACGGTGGCAGCCGAGCGTCGACTGTGCCCGGCGATCCGTCCACCGAGGAAGCGGAAGAGCGGACTGCCCGCGCGGCGCCCGCCTGGCGGTCGGGTTCGAGCACCGTGGTGAAGACCGGCAGGAGTGAGCCTGAGCACCCCGCCGGGGGCTGTCTCGCTCATTCGGCGTGGAGCCGCGCCATTCGAGGCGCGCAGGCAGGCCGATGAGGGGCGAGCAGGGAAGACGACGGAGGGCGGGCGCGTGACGGCGCCCGCCCTCCGTCTGAGTCGATCCGTCGCCTGCCTGCTACTCCGACTGTTCCCGGAGCGCGAAGTTCAGCTCGCCGTCCACGTCCTTATGGGCGTCGAGCAGTTTGTCATCGAGGATGTCCGCAGCACGAGGGTCGAGGAACACCGAGGCGCCTGCCTGCGCAGGCACCGTCTGATCCCCTTCCTCCGCCGCGGCGACGAGCGCGAGTTCGAGAGCGGTCTCGGTCGCGGTCTCCTGGCTGGCCGTGATCCGCAGTCCGCCGTCCTCCGGCGCTCCGTGGTCGGCGAGCAGCGTGCGAATGGTCTCCGCAGCCGTGTCCGTGACGGTGAGCATGATCAGCTCCTTTCGACAGAAACACTGTTCTGCCTCTGGGTCGCGTCTGCCCACCGTAGCCGTTATGGGCCGGTCAAGAGGGCAGGCACGGGCCGAGCCGCCTGACCGGGGACGATGGTGGGCAGCTCGCTCAGCCGGTGAAGGATCGGGCGGCGGCGAGGAAGACGTCGTTCTCCTCAGGCGTCCCGATCGTCACACGGGCACCGTCGGCCGCGAACGGGCGTACGACGATCTTGTGCGTGAGGCAGTGCTCGTTGAAGGCCTCGGTACGTTCGCCCAGCGGGAGCCAGACGAAGTTCGCCTGGGTGTCCGGAACGGTGTAGCCCGCCTCCGTGAGGGCCGTGCGCACACGCTCCCGCTCGACCACCAGGGCGGCACAGCGGTCCATGAGCTGATCGTGGGCGCGCAACGAGGCGATGGCCGCCGCCTGGGCGGGCGCGTTGACGCTGAAGGGGACGTAGACCTTGCGCAGCGCCTCCGCGATGGTGCCGGTGGCGTAGCAGTAGCCGACGCGAAGGCCTGCGAGTCCGTAGGCCTTCGAGAACGTCCGCAGCACGGCGATGTTGTGTCTGCCCTTGGCGAATCGCTCCTCGGCGAGGCGGATGCCGTCGGGCACGTCGGGGTCCGTGACGAACTCTCGATATGCCTCGTCGAGCACCACGAGGGTGTCTTCGGGCACTCGATCCAGGAACTCCTCGAGTTCCGCCCGGCGGACGGCGGTTCCGGTCGGGTTGTTCGGATTGCACAGGAAGACGAGCCGAGTGGCGGGCGTGATGGCCTCGGCCATCGCCCGCAGGTCGAGCCCGAAGCCTGCGTCGAGCGGAACACGCACCTGACGGGCGCCCACGACGTGGGCCAGCACCGGATAGGCCTCGAAGGAGCGCCAGCCGAAGAGCACCTCGTCGTCCCTAGTGCAGGTGGCCTGCACAAGCTGCTGACAGAGGCTCACCGAGCCGCAGCCGATCGCGAGCTGCGGGGCGGGCACGTCGAGAAAGGACGACAGCTCCGCGACCAGCGCGGAACCGAAGTTGTCCGGATAGCGGTTGATCTCGCCTGCTGCGGCCGCGACGGCCTCGACGACGCTGGGCAGCGGCCCCTGCGGCACCTCGTTGCTGGCAAGCTTCACCGCACCGGGGATGCTGCGACCGGGCACATAGCCGGGAAGCTGCTCCAGGTCGGCGCGAATGCGCACGGTCATGGCGGACTCCTCGCTTCGACTCCCGGCACTGCCGGCCCTACGCTGCCCGACGCGCTCGGCGGGCGGGTCGGCTACCGAGACGAGGTTAGCTCTTTAGTGTCACGTAATAACCCGGTCGGCCGTCGACCGCCGAGGTCAGCTCGACCTGTTCGCCCGTTTTGCGGTCTTTCTGCCCGGGTGGTAGAGAGACTTGCGCTGAGTGTGTTCGTGATAGTGACTCGGAGTCGATATCGCGAGGCGGGAACAGGTCCGTTCCGTTGGTCACGTTGACGGATGTTCACCCCCGCGTGATTGGCTGACGCCATGACGCAGACGCGGATCGAGACCATCGCGCTGACCGACGGCAGTGACATGCGAGTCACCGTCGCGGAACCCGAGGACACGCTGCGTGGCGGCCTGGTGCTCTTGCATGATTCCTCCGGGGTCGACGAGCGGCTGAATGGGCTCGTTGCGGCGCTGGCCGTAGAGGGCTGGTTGACCGTCGCACCGCATCTGACGCCGTCGCCGGGCGCGCGGCAGGACGCCGAGCAGACGACACCAGAAGATCATGACGGGGATTCCGGCGTGGCCGATGCAGGCCAACAGGTGCTCGGCGACGTGGACGCCGTGTCGGTCTGGCTGGTGGACAAGGGTGTGCAGGCCGACCAGATCGGCCTCCTCGGCTTCGGTTTCGGCGGTGTGGCCGCCTTCACCGTCGCCGCGACCCGCTCGGTGGGTGCCGTGGTCAGCGTGGGCGCGGGCGGGATCATCGAGCCCGTCACACCCGGGATGGCCCCGTTGGCCGACCTCGCCGCCGAGCTGAGCTGTCCGTGGCTGGGCATCTACGGCGATCAGGATTCGGACGTCCCCGTCGACCAGGTGGAGAAGCTTCGCGAGGCCGCAGCAGGCGCTCAGGTCGCCATCGACGTGGTCAGCTTCGCGGAGGAAGGCCACCGATTCGACGAAGATCAGGACGCGGCGGCCGAGGCCTGGCAGCGCACCCTGAACTGGTTCGACGCACACCTTCGCTGACGATCCGCCGGTCGGCAGACGTTGCGGTCGCCGCTGTCGCGGCGGAAGGATCTTGGCGGATCAGCGGACATCGGCTAGGACGGTTGACTATGGCGGCAGACGAAGTCGAACCGAGGGTGCTGTGGCGACCGGACCCGGAGCGGACGGCAGGCAGCACCATGGCCGGCTTCCGGCGATGGCTGGCGGCCGAGTGGGACCAGCGCGGCGACGGCGGGCAGCCGCCTGCGGGACCTGACGAGCTGTACCGCTGGTCGGTGACCGACCTGGCCGGATTCTGGCGTGCGGTGGCGGACTTCTTCGAGGTGCGCTTCCACCAGCAGCCTGCGGACATCCTGCCCGACTCGACGATGCCGGGCGCCCGATGGTTTCCCGGCGCCACCCTGAACTACGCCGAACATGCCCTGCGGCGGGGTCCCGGCAGGCAGAACAACGACCTGGCCATCGTGGAGGCCCGCGAGGACGGGCGGATCGAGCGCTACACCTTCGGCGAGCTGCGAATCCACGTCGCCGCCATTCGCGCCTACCTGATCGACCTCGGAGTCCGTCGCGGTGATCGAGTGGTGGGCCTGCTGCCCAACTCGGCCCACGCGGTGGTCGCCTTTCTGGCCTGCGCCAGCCTCGGCGCGATCTGGTCGTCCTGTTCGCCTGACTTCGGCGTCCGAGCGGTGACTGATCGCTTCCAGCAGATCGAACCGGTGGTGTTGATCACTGTGGACGGGTACGCGTACGGCGGTAGAGGGTTCGACATCCGCGAGACGGTCCGGCGGCTGCGTGCCGAGATACCGAGCCTGCGCGGCACCCTGCTGATCCGGCGTCTCGACCGACAGGCAGACCTGCCTGATCAGCCGCATCCGGTGATCGAATGGTCGGAGGCGTTGCAGCGGTACTGGGGTGCACGTCCGCAGTTCGACCCGGTGCCCTTCGACCACCCGCTGTGGGTGCTCTACTCGTCGGGGACCACCGGCCTGCCCAAGGGCATCGTGCACGGCCACGGCGGCATCCTCCTGGAACACCTCAAGGCCCTCGGCCTGCACTCCGACCTCCGGTCGGGGGAGCGGTTCCTCTGGTACACCACCACCGGCTGGATGATGTGGAACTTCCTGGTCTCCGGCCTGCTGGTCGGGGCGACCGTGGTGCTCTACGACGGCAGTCCCGCGTATCCGGACACCGCGCGGCTCTGGGAGCTCGCCGAGAAGCATCGGGTGACCTACCTGGGCACCTCCGCCGGGTATCTCCAGGCGTGTCTCAAGAAGGACGTCCACCCGGCGGCAGGTCGCGACCTGAGCAGGCTTCGGGCGGTGGGCTCGACCGGTGCCCCGCTGTCCGTGGAGGGCTTCGACTGGGTCGCGCGCGAGCTGGGACCGCAGGTGCAGCTCGCCAGCGTGTCCGGCGGAACCGACCTGTGCACGGCGTTCATCGGCGCCTGGCCGGATCGCCCGGTGTGGCTGGGCGAGCTGTCCGGCCCGTTGCTCGGCGCGGCCGTCGAGTCCTTCGACGAGGCGGGCCGCCCCGTGCTGGACGAGGTGGGCGAGCTGATCCTCACCAGGCCGATGCCCTCGATGCCGGTGGCCTTCTGGAACGACCCCGACGGGGCGCGACTCTCCGCCGCGTACTTCGAGGACTTCCCCGGCGTGTGGCGGCACGGCGACTGGGTCCGCGTCACGCGCCGGGGATCCTGCGTGATCTACGGACGCAGTGACTCGACCCTGAACCGGGGCGGCGTGCGGATGGGCACGGCCGAGTTCTACCGCGTCGCCGAGCACGACGACGGTGTCCTCGACTCCCTGGTCATCGACACCAGTGGCGCGGGGGAACCCGAGGGCAGGCTCCTGTGCTTCCTGGTGCTGGCGCCGGAGGCAGCCGAGGAGGACGTGGTCGCCCGACTGCGAGTCGCACTGCGCCGGGAGCTGTCGCCTCGCCATGTTCCGGATCTCTTCGTCGTCGTCCCCGCCGTTCCTCGGACGCTCAACGGCAAGAAGTGCGAGGTGCCGGTGAAGAAGATCCTCGCGGGGACGCCCGTCGAGCGGGCGGTGAGCCGGGACGCGCTGAGCAATCCGGAGGCGCTGGAACCCTTCGAGCGCATGGCGAGTCAGGCACGAGAGACATCTACGCAGGTCCCGGCCTCGGTGCCGCCGGTGAGTCTGGCGTCGGAGCCGCCATCGGCGCGGTAAGGGGGTACCGCTTTGCTTCTCCCCCATCGGGCTGTGTACTGTATGCCCAGACGGTAACGAGGTCCCGGGAGGCTTCGCCTAGTCTGGTCTATGGCGCCGCACTGCTAATGCGGTTGGGGGTTTAAGCCCCCTCCCGGGTTCAAATCCCGGAGCCTCCGCGCTGGTGGTTGAACCTGACCGCCGACAACTGAACATGCGCCCGTAGCTCAACGGATAGAGCATCTGACTACGGATCAGAAGGTTTGGGGTTCGAATCCCTACGGGCGCGCGTCTGGTTGAGACAGCAGAAGCCCCCGCCGATTCGTCGGTGGGGGCTTCTCGCTGTCCAGGTGGAGATCGCGCCGCCCTGTCGAAGGCCTTCCCGCCGCCGGGCATCGCACTGTGTTCTGCGTCATGTCGGTCCCGCCTAATCGCGCCGGGCCCGCCCGGTCCGTGAATCTCGCGCGACCGACGCCGGGTGTCCGAGATCACCGACTCGCATTCCTCGGCGCGTGATGCCGGGCATGAATGGTCGGGCCTTCGCTCTCGGGCCGCCGCCGAACCCCGGATGATCTTGTGGCCGGGATCTCGGTGTTCTCCCGCCTTCCGATGTGCTTGATGATCTGAACCGGCCCGAGGCGATCTCGACCAGATGCCTGCCGACGTGTGCGGCGTCACGATTGCGGGGTGTCCCCCGCTTGCCCGGTGACTCGCCGCGATGTCGGCGCTGAGGTTGTCGATGTCGACAAACGTGACTGGCGAGTGGATCGATCGGAGTCGTTGATCGAGTTCGAATACCTCGGCCTGCTGCTCCGATCAGCGGAGCAGCGGCCGCTATTCGTCAACTTTGGATGATGCGTATCCGAAGTCGGCGGAATCCTTCTAGTTGACCGTCGCCAGGGTGATGATCCGTCGGGAACCGGCTGCCGTCACGGTGCAGGAAGCAGCGCCCGCCGAACGTGTGGCGTGGATCTGTAACGCAGGCCCATTGGTGGCATTCGGTATCGGGTTGCCGACCCGCCCTTGCCGGGCCGACAGTCGTCCGTCTGCGCAGTATGGGTGTGACCAGGCGATGCGTGGTGAACGGCAGTGGTCGACGAGGTGATCAGTCGCCGACGGCGCATCGGCTCTCGCCTGTGGCGGTGCCCGGGGAGGTCTGCCCGTCGCCCTCTCGCATTCGTCGACGATCGTCGATAGCGTCGGGAATGTTTCAGCTGCGGCGCCGGATTTATCAGTTCGTTATCATTTGGCGGCTCAATTCGAGCTTGCGCTGCGGCGGTGCTTTCGGCGCGTGGGCATCGGCGGTAACCGACGGCAACGGTTTGCCGCCCGGCGGTCCCGCTTAGCACCCCCCGTTCTGCCGCGAATTCGGGTGGGAAGTAAAGTCCGCGTGTCCCTCGATTGTGGACGGCGATCGCCACGCACCCTGTCTCCCGATCTGGTCCGAGTCCTGGGTTCTCACACCAGGTGGACGTCGGCTTCGTGGAGTCGGTGTCGGGCGGATGTCGCGGTTCGACGACGAGGACGCCTCCGCCGGCGGTCGGCGGTTTCTGGACCCCAGGTCCAGGCGAAAGGAGAGATATGGGAATCCGGATGCGTGTCGCGCAGGCCGGCGCGGCGCTTCTCGGCGCTGCGGCCATTCTGGCGACCACCGCGCTGCCTGCCTTCGCGGCCACTCGCGGCGAGCTTCTCCCCGCGCCCAACCCCGATCCCGACCGTGGAACGCGGGTGAGCCTGGAGGAGGGCGGCGACCAGATCACGCGCCTGCTGAGCCTCGGCCTCGACGACGGCACGATCCTGCGCACCTACTGCGTGGAGCTGACCGTGGGCGCGCAGACCGGCGCCCCGATGGTCGAGGTTCCCTGGGACCAGTACCCCACCGACGTGGAAGGTGCCACGTTCGACGAGAACCGGGAGAACGTGCTGTGGATTCTCCAGCACTCCTTCCCGAGCCTGCCGGTGGACGCCCTCAATGAGGAGCTGGGCACCGATCTCGACCAGCAGGAGGCCATCGGCGGCACGCAGGCCGCTATCTGGCACTACAGCAACGGCGCGCAGCTCGACGGCGACAACGACGCCGACGTCATCGCGCTGTTCGACTACCTGACCGGCGAGGCGAACGTCGGGATCGGCGAGCAGCCCGCTCCCGCCCTCCAGTTCAGCCCCGCCGAGGTGCAGGGCGAGGCGGGCGGCCTGGTCGGCCCGTTCTCCCTGGAGACCACCGCCGAGACGGTCGAGCTGGCCGTGGACGCCCCCGAGGGCGTTCAGCTCGTCAGCAGGTCTGGTGACGCCGAGCCGGTCGCGATCCTGGACGGCGACGTCGCCACCGCCGACCTCGGCGAGCTGTTCCTCGACGTCCCGGCGGACGTCGCCGAGGGCAGCGCCACCATCACGGCGAACGCCACCGCCACGGTCGACGCGGGCAGGCTGTTCATCGGTGACGAGACCGCGAACTGGACCGATGTCCGTCACGAGGTCTCGCGTCGCGAGATGCGGACCCAGTCGCTGATCGTCGCGGAGTCGACTCCGACCCAGCTCGATAGCCAGGCCACCGCCGAGTGGATCGCGGCCGCTCCCACCACCGAGCCCACCCCGCCCGGCGAGACCACCACCCCGCCCGCGCCCAGCGAGCCCGGCGAGACCACCACCCCGCCCGCGCCCAGCACGACCACGCCTCCCACCACGGAGACCGACGTCGAGGGCGTGAACGACGAGGACGATCTCGCCAACACCGGTGCCTCGATCTGGCTGCCGATCATCATCGGCGTGGTGCTCGTCGGCGGCGGCGCAGGCGCCCTGCTGATGATGCGTCGCAAGAAGACCGGTGAGGTCTGATCCGACTAGGCCGAACCGGTGAAGTTGCGAGCCGGTTGCCGGTTCGCTTCACCTGAGTGATCCGGGGCCGCTCCTCCGAACGGAGGAGCGGCCCCTTTTCTCTGTTTCCCACTCTTTCGTGGCATTCGACCCGACTGGCTGACGCGGCGTGGTTACCCACCCTGGTGAGCGTCCCCTGCTCGGCTCAGCGCCCTGGGTCTTTCGGAGTAGCGTCGGCCGAGTGCTCTGGTCAGCGACCTGCCATGGCGGATTGGGTACCGGGGTGCGCGGCCAGGTTGCTCGTGGTTCGTCGACGAGATCGGGGCGCTTCCGGCGGGCTTCATCCGTATAGGTGGAGGGCCTTGGATTCGGGTACTCTCCGGCTCCAGAGCCACGCGCTTCGCCTGTGACAGCCCGGCAACGGGCCAGAAATAGGAGGGGTGTCAATGGGCTTGGACGACATGAAGAAGAAGGCGCAGGACCTCGGCGAGCAGCACGGCGACAAGCTGAGGGAGGGCGCCGACAAGGCAGGCGAGTCCGCCAAGGACAAGCTGGGCCATGAAGAGCAGGTCGACAAGGTCGTCGACAAGGGCAAGGACTACATCCCAGGTGAAGAGTGAACATTCCTGACACGACGGAGCGGGCCCCCGGCGAGCCGGGGACCCGCTCGTCGAACGCTGAGGCCGCCCCGTCCGCCCTGCCTGCTCGGATGTTGACCTGGCAGGGCGCCGACGGAGGCAGGCTGGAGTCCGCGCGCGTGCTGATCAGCGGCAGGCGACTGCGTGCCCTGGGACAGATCATCGTCGCGGGCACCGATGTCGCGCCTGCGGTGACGGTGTCCTACGAGCTGCACCTGGACGACCGGGGCGGCGTGCGCAGGCTGCTGGTGCACTCCGTCACCGCCGAAGAGGAGCGCCACCTGTCCATCAGCCACTCTCACGAGGGGATCTGGCTGGTCGATCGCGGCGACAACCTCACGGCAGGTGAGCAACGGGTCGAGCGGACGGAGTTGGACGGGGCCGTCGACATCGACCTGGCAGGCTCGGCGCTCTTCGCCACGATGCCGATCAACCGGTTGGGGCTGCGTGCCGAGGCCGGTGCGCACGACGTGCCGATGGCCTTCGTGAGCCTCCCGGATCTGGCGGTGGAGCCGGTGCGCCGCCGCTACGAGCTGGTCCGTGCCGACGACACGGCGACGGTGGTGGCCCTGACCTCGGGCGGGAACACGGTCGAAGTGGTCGTGGACGCCGACGGCTTCTCCCTCGATCACCCTGGGCTGGCTCGCCGGATCTGAGCAGGTCCGCCGCCTGCGCGCGGGAGAAGACGAGGCGCGGTGTTCGTCGGCGCCACCAACTCCTGTGGAGCACGGCACGCCGACGGCTCCGCCTCGGACTCGACTCGCGCCGTCGTGCACCAGGCGAGAGCCCAGGACGCCGAGCCGTACCCCGGCCCGCCCCGGCGGCAGGCCGAGGAGACCGGGGCAGTCGCGTGGGCATCGGACCGACCGGTCACGACTCGACGGCGATCGCGATGCCCTGGCCGACGCCGATGCAGGCGGTCGCGATGCCCAGTCCGCCGCCGCGCACTTGAAGGTGACGACACAGGTCGACGACCACGCGCGACATCGAGGCGCCGATCGGATGACCGTAGGACAGCGCGCCACCATGCACGTTGACCCGCTGCGGGTCGATCTCCGGCAGGCCGTTCAGCACCGAGAGGACCATCGCGGCGAACGCCTCGTTGACCTCCCAGAGCACCACGTCGTCGATGGCGACGTCGAGCCGGGCGAGGAGCCTGCGCACGGCGGGGATCGGGGCGAGGGAGAACTTTTCGGGCGAGACGGCGGCCACCGCGCTGCCCAGCACCCGGCCGATCGGCGTCAGCCCGAGTCGCGCCGCGCTCTCCTCAGTGCCGATCAGGGCCGCCACGGCGCCGTCGTTGAGCGGAGCGGAGTTGCCCGCCGTCACCGGGCCGTCCGCCGAGAAGACCGACGGAAGGCCCGCGAGCTGCGCCTCGGAGGTGTCGGCACGCACCGACTCGTCGCGACGCACGGTGTCGCCGTCCGGGGTGCGGACCGCGAAGGCGAATCCGTCGTGCACGCCCGCGTCCCAGGCGGCCACGGCACGTCGATGCGACCGCAGGGCGTAGTGATCCATCGCCGCGCGGTCGATGCCCAGCCCGACGGCGACCTGCTCCGCTGCCAGCCCGAGCGGCACCGTCCACGCGCCGGGCATCCTCGGGTTCACCAGCCGCCAGCCCAGGGTGGTGGTGGCGGTCTCCAGCCGATCCGGCAGCGCTCTGGTCGGCCGGGGCACGACGAACGGTGCCCGGCTCATGCCCTCGACACCGCCCGCCAGCATCAGGTCGGCGTCGCCGGTCGTGACGGCGCGGGCCGCCTGAACGATCGACTCGCCACCAGAGCCGCAGAGGCGGTTGAGCGTGACGCCGGGAATCGTGGCAGGCAGCCCGGCGAGCAGCGCGGCCATCCTGGCGACGTTGCGATTCTCCTCGCCCGCGCCGTTGGTGTTGCCGTACACGACGTCGTCAAGCTGCTCGGGATCGAGCGGCCCGCCCGTCTCCGCTCCGTGTCTGCGCAGGAGTTCCACCAGGGGGAGCGCGGCCAGATCGTCCACTCGCACGCCGGCGAGCGCACCCCGATAACGGCCGAAGGGGGTGCGGGCGGCGTCCAGGATCAGTGCGCTTCGCATGACCTCATCGTCCCGGAGAAGCCGACTTCGCGGGTGATCACGCGCCCAGGCGCAGCAGGCGGCTGGCGTCTCGACCCGCTCGGGCGGAGTCGCCGCATCCGCTCCTTCGGCGTGGTCTCCGGCGTGGTCGGGGGGCGCTTCCGTCGTCCAGCAGGCCGAGCCGCCCCACCGTCGTCGGACCCGGCAGGCATCGAGCCGACAGGCATCCGACATCGCAGCGGACCGAGCAGCGCCGGAATCGATCTCGGACCGAGTCCGCCTCGGGCACCGGAGCCCGATGGCGTGCGCCACGATCCTCAGTCGGTGAGCCGCAGTTGAACGATCGGCGCGACCTCCAGTTCACCGGCGGTGAGGCCGTGCACCCAGGTCCGCAGGATCAGCGTGTCGTGCGGATGATCCGAGACGTCCACGGTGAAGCTGTGCAGGCCGCCGACCATCGGGCCGTCCTCATGAGCGGGCACCCGGAGCAGCACGCCGTCGTTCGCGAGCACCTCGAAGCCCGCTGCGGGGAGCACTTGACTCGTCCGGCCTTCCTGGCGTCGCCCGTCGATGAGGATCGTGATCTCCAGTTCTCCCCGAGGCACCGACGCACCCGGCGACTGGATGTCGATCAGTTCGCCGTCACTGCGCACCATGGCAGGCGCGGTGGGCAGTTCTGGTGTGCTCGGCGGCGCCTGATGCAGCGGGTACGCCTCAGCAGGCTGACGGGGCGGGCCGGACCACACATGGAGCAGGCCGGTCAACGGCGGCAGGTCCTCGGTCGAGGCGGCGGTGAGGATCGCCGGATCGGCACGCAACGTGTCCACCGGCAGGTCGGCCCGAGTCCACACTCGTCCGGGTTCCGTCGACGGGATCTCCTCGAGCTCCACGTCTTCGCCGTCGAGGTGCAGAATGCCGTCCTCCTCCACGGTGTGCGTACTGACGAATTCGACTCGATTCGCCGCTGCCAGCAGGTGCGGGCTGTTCTCGACCGGCGTCGGCACCGGTTCGCCCAGCACGTCGCTCATCGACACGACGTCCATCCGGACGTCCTCGTCGACCGCGCTCATGCCGATCAGGTCGAGGCTCGGCTCGGCGCCGTTCCAGTTGCTGAACGCGAGACTGAGATCCGCCGTCTCCCACGGGAGAAGGACCGGAACGCTGGTCACCTCGATCCCGTCCTGAAGCACCACCAGCCGGGTGTCCTCGATGCGAAGCTCCCACAGACTCCGGACACCGGTGGCGGAGGAGAAGCCGTCGAGCTGTTCGACGTCGTTCCCCTCGGTCATCAGTCCCGGCGCGACGCTGAGCCTCGGCCCGTCCCTGGTCAGGATCAGCGCAACGCTGCCGGGTGGCATTCCGCCCGCGGTATCGACCTGCCGGTCGGACGGTGCCGTCAGGAACTCCGCCCCACGATTCCCGTATCCGGGCGGGGTCAAGGCGATCGACAACCCCACGGTCTGCGAGTTGCTCATCCAGTGATTCGCGGACACCCCGCCCGAGCGCAGCAGGATTCGGCCGCGGATGCCGTCCCGGTCCGGTGCTTGCAGGACGAACGGGGCTCGATGGCGCAGCGACGACCTGCCGCACGGCGTCCCGCCGGTGAGACCGCCCTCGGGGAGCCGACGTGGCGGACACTCCAGGCTCGTCACCTGCCAATGGTCGCCGTCGAGGGTGTGTTCGTCGAAGTCATGGGTGACGGCGAGGCCCGCCAGGTGCGTCTCGCGGTGCGCCTCGGCCGGGCGTGCGGTGGCACGGACCGGATCCGATCGCTCGCCCAGCGCGTTCACCGACCGGACCTCGACGGCGTACGGGGTCTGCGGGTCGAGATCACGGATCTCGGCGGCGGGGGAGGCGACGAGCAGTTGCCCCGTCTGTCCGCCGCCGCTCCAGCCCAGCTCGTAGCCGCTCGCCGCAGCCGGGTCGCCGCCGCCGGGCAGTGCCGAGCCCCAGCGCACTCGCAGGCTCTCGGCATCCCAGGAGTCGATCTCCAGCGAGTCCGGCGGAGCCGGAGCCGGGTGGTCCGGCCGGTAGTCGACCGCCTCGGCCTGCTCGGCGATCAGCGGGTTGGTGTTGTCCCACGACGGCGCGGAGACGGCGTCCACCTGATCGCGAAGCAGGAAGACGGCACCGCCCAGCACCACGAGGGCCGCGATCGGCAGGAGGACTACGGGACGTAGACGCATCAGCTCACCGGATCTCGTCAGTCTCGCCGGGGGAGGACTCCTCGAAGCACGTCCCCGTGGACGGTGCGCACCCGCCCGCCCGCCTCGCCGAGGGCACGTAGCTCGGCCGGTGCGTCGGGATCGAGGAACTGCACCTGGAACTCGCCGGTGGGCAGGGTCTTCGACTCGATCCACTGCGTTCGCGACAGGTGTCCGTGATTGATCGTGGCGGCCAGCGAGCCGGTCGTGGCCAGCGAGCCGCGCGCGACGCCGAGTCTGCCCAGCGCGTCGTCGATCGCGGCGAGCAGTTCGTCGCGGTTGCCCTCGCACATCGCCTGGACCAGGGCGGGCCTGCTGCCCGCGACCCTGGTGCCGTCGAAGAAGGAGCCCGCCGCCAGGCTCATCGCGAGCCCGCCGCCGCCGCTGCCGACCGAGGCCAGCACGGCGGCCAGGACATGCGGGAGATGGGAGATGCGCGCGACGGCCGCATCGTGTTCGCGGGCCGATGCAGCGACGACCTCCGCGCCGCAGGCCAGGGCCAGGCGGGCCGTGCGCAGCCAGTGGGCGCGGTCGGTGTCGTCCTCGGTCACCAGCAGCCAGGGCGCGCCCTGGAAGAGCTCGGCGGAGCCGCCTGCCCAGCCGGACACCGAACTGCCCGTCATCGGATGACCACCGACGTAGGGTGCCTCGGGCAGTCTGGCCTCGATACCGGCCGCCACCGGCCCCTTCACGCTGATCACGTCGGTCAGTCCGCAGTGCGGCGCGAACCGGGCGACCTGGCGCAGGACCGTGTCGAGCGCGGTCAGCGGGACGGCGATGACCAGCAGAGCGTCGTCGCTCGACGCACGGCGGAGCGCCTCGTCGACATCGGCGGCGACGTCGAAACCCTCGCTGCGAGCGGCCTCGGCGTCGGCAGCCGAGGCGGTCGCCCCGTAGGCCTGCCAGCCCGCCGCGTCGGCGGCTCGTAGTACCGATCCGCCGATCAACCCGAGTCCGATCACACACACCGCAGGCACGCCGGTCATCTTCCCCCGTTCGCGGGCGTTGTGTGAAGGGAACCCACATTCGACCCGGCGAACGACCGTCGTCTCGGCTGCCCTCGACCAGCCGGGCCCGGCGGCGTCGCGAGGCCGTGACGGCGGTCGTCGCAGGTGGCGCCCCGGTCGGCTCGTCCAGTACCCGTCCTCGGCCGATCGGCGTGGTCCCCGTCCGGGTTGTCTAGGACCGATGGTGCTTTCGTGTGACGCCGGGTGGGCATACCGTGGTGTCATGTCGGTGCAGGAGCCGATCCAGGGCACCGCCGTGGCGGTGCTTCGGGAAGACGGCCAATGGCGGTGCATCCGGATGCCCGAGTCGGCCCTGCTCGACCTGGACACGGCGATCACGGAGCTGCGCAACACGCGGTCGACGGGCGCGGCATTCGCACTGCTGAACGTCGACGACGAGTTCTTCATCCTGCTGCGTCCTGCTCCCGGCGGCGTGTCGATGCTGCTCTCGGACGCGACCGCAGCCCTCGACTACGACATCGCGGCGGACGTCCTCGACCTGCTCAGGGTCGACCTCCCCGACGAGGATGACGAGGAGCTCTGGCCGGAGGGCGACCTCTCGATCCTCGCGGACCTGGGCTTGTCCGACGGCGAGATGACGGTGATCGTCGAGGAGGACGCCTATCCCGACGATCAGCTGATGATGATCGCTCAGCGCTGCGGCTTCGCGACCCAGCTCGGCACCGCGTTGGAGAACCGGGAGAGTGTCTGAGCTCTACGAGCGCGAGTCAGATCGAGAACTGATCCGACTGGCCGTCGCCGAGGCCGCCCGCGCGGCCGAGACCGGTGACGTCCCCATCGGGGCGGTGGTGGTGGACGGGCGGGGCAGGCTGCTGGCGGTCGCTCGTAACCGACGTGAGGCGACCGGCGACCCCACCGCCCACGCGGAGATCCTCGCGCTGCGTGCCGCGGCTCAGGCGCACGGCGACGGCTGGCGGCTGGCGGAGTGCACGCTGGCGGTCACCGTCGAGCCGTGCGCGATGTGCGCGGGGGCGGTGGTCGCGGCGCGGATCGGCAGGCTCGTCTTCGGCGCATGGGAGCCGAGGACCGGTGCGGCCGGGTCCCTGTGGGACGTGGTGCGAGACCGCAGGCTCAATCACCGGCCCGAGGTGGTGGGCGGGGTCTTGGAGTCGGAGTGCGCCGCGCTGCTGGACCGGTTCTTCGCCGACCGCAGGCGGGCTTAATTGGTGACGAATTTCACATCTTCGTGATGCGGTCTCCTCGCTTGGGCACCCGAGAGGCAGAGGCGGGCGTCACCCGGCGCCGAGGCCTAAACCGCGATTCGAGCGAGGGAGTCACCCGATGAGCGTGTTCGACAAGGCCAAGCACCAGGCTCAGGAGGCTGCGGGCAAGGCGAAGGAGGCCTTGGGTCGAGCCACGAACAACGAAGACCTGGAGAACTCGGGTAAGCGGGACAAACTGGAGGGCCAGGCCAAGAAGACCGGCCAGGAGGCCAAGGACAAGGCTGCGGGCGTCGTCGACGACGTCAAGGGCAAGTTCGACGGTGGCAACCGCTGAGTCGCTCGGCATGGTGATCGCCTGCCGCGCGTGACCACGGTTCGGCGCCGAGATCGCTTCTCGCGCCGCTGAGCCGAACGCCGCGTGCGCATCTCGCCCGGCGAGCACGCTGCGACGCTGCCACCATGAGGCCCGTCCCACGACGGTGGGGCGGGCCTTTCTGTGCGCGACCTCGGGGGTGGGCGAAGATGGCCGAGCATCGGGGCGGCGCGGCAACGGATCTTCCTGCCTGCGACGGGGTCGACCCGGCTGGCGAGTCGGCCAGGGGCAGCGGACGATCGGGACTGACCGACGCGGAGTTCGCCGTGCTGCTGCGCAGGCATTCCGGCCAGGTGTTCGGGCTCGCGCTGCGGATGCTGGGGGATCGGACCGAGGCCGAGGACGTCACTCAGGACGTGTTCCTGATCTGCTGGCGGAAGCTCGCCTGCCTCGTCGAGCCCGAGGCGATCGGGGGCTGGTTGTTCCGCATTACGCAACGGCAGTGTCTTCAGGTGTTGCGTCTGCGGCGTCGACGTCGCACCGAGCCGTATGCCGAGCTGCCGGAGCAGGGCGTCGTGTCCTGGCTGGACGGGAATCGATGCTGGGCGCAGCCGGAGCGGAGAGCGGAGGCCAGCGCGCAGCTTCGTGACCTCGGGGGCGCGGTGGGCGCCCTGTCCTCGCCGCAGCGAGCGGTGTGGCTGCTCATCGAGGTCGACGGCGCCTCGCACGCCGAGACCGCACGGCTGCTGGACCTCGACGAACAGGCCGTGCGGGGCAGGCTCTGCCGGGCGCGGAGTCGGTTGGCCGACGCACTGCGGGCCTGGCGCTGACCGCCGCAGGATGTGATCACGGCCCCCCGTGTCGATGCGAGCATCGGAGTTCGTTATTCTGGCGCACGGTAGCGTGTCCGAGCGGCCTAAGGAGCACGCCTCGAAAGCGTGTGAGGGTTTACCCCCTCCGTGGGTTCAAATCCCACCGCTACCGCTCGTGAACAGGCAGAACGCCGGGTGAGTCGATACTGACTCACCCGGCGTTCGTCGTCAGGTCTCAGTCTGGGTCTGGAGACTCGCCTCTGCCGAGCGTGCTCCACTGCTCGACCAGTGCGGCGGCCAGGCTCGTGATCGCCCCCTGCCGACTTCCGAGACCCTTAGCCGCCGTGTCCGCCCGCTTCGCAGCGGGCGACCGGGCCGGCCTCGACGGTGCGTGAACGATCGAGCCCGCCCGACGTGCTGCCTCGCCGAGGCGGACGAGATCAGGTGAAGCCGAGGCGGGCCAGCGGCTCCACGAGTTCGCGTTCCTCATAGGACAGATGGGACAGCAGCGTGTCGGTCAGCAGATCGACACCGGCCTGGAGGTTCTTCATTCCGTTCGCCGGATCGGCGACGAAGGCGACCAGCGCGCGATCCAGCCCTTCGAGCACGTCGTGGATGACGTGGTGCTCCTCCTTCAGCCGGTCGATGACCGGGGCGAGCCGGGGGTCCGCCTTCCGCAGGTGCGGGAACACGCTCACGTCCTCGAGGGTGTGATGCGTGGTGACGACCCGGCAGTACGACTCGCAGTAGACGCCCAGGGTCCAGTTGTTCTGCCGCATCGTCATCGTGTTGATGTGCGACCGGGCGCTGCCTGCGTCCAGCGTTCCCGCCGCGACCTGCTGGACGAGGTCGCGAATCTGGGCGAGCTCCTGGCGGAGGTGGTCGTGCACGTCGACGAGATGCCTGCCCGCCGCCTGCTCGTGCGCGGTGTAGCGCCGGTCAGGATCGGGTGCGGGCCCGGTCGGCCTGGTCGACTCGTCCCAGGCACTGCGGCTGCTGTACCGGACGCCGTCGTCCGGGGTGGGCGTGACGGCGAGGCCGCCGCCCGAGGAGGCGCGGGCGGGCGGGGTCGCCCTCGGCGGCGCCGAGTCGCGCACGGGGGTGTGCTCGGTTCGTGCGGCGTCGCCTCCGTCACCCCGCCCGCTGTCGGGTCCGCCCGGCGCCCGGCCGTCCGACGACGATCGGACGAGGGTGCGTTCGGCTGCCACGAGTTCGCGCACGGCGGGGACAACCTCGGCGGCGAACCGGCGGATCTCCTCCGGAGAGTCGGTAGCGAGGATGTAGGTGCTCATCCCCTCCGTGAGCGTGAGCTCGGCCAGCTGCTCGGCCCAGACCGATGCCGGTCCGTGCAGGAACGTGCCGTCGTCGCGTCCGAAGGTGCCCGCGATGTTGTAGAGCCGGGTGATCTCCGCAGGTGATCGGCCCGCCTTGACCGCGGCCTCGTCGATCACCGTGTTCATCGCCGACAGGGTCTCCGGCGCGGCATAGGGGCTGCTGGGGAGCCAGCCGTCGGCCAGTCGGCCGGTCATCCGCAGCATCCGAGGCTTGTAGGCGCCGAGCCAGATCCCGACGTCATGGGCGGGCGCGGGCCCCGACCGCCCGCCGGGCACCCGGTGATGACTGCCCGCCACCCGCACCCGGCCGCCCTCCGGCGCCCAGATGCCTCGGATGATCTCGATCGCCTCCTCCAGGGCGGTGACCCGCTCTGCGACGCCGAGCGTGGGGCCGCCGATGGAGGCGATCGCCTCGCCCGATCCGCCCGCGCCGAGGCCGAGCTCCACCCGCCCGCCGCTGAGGATGTCCAGGCTCGCGACGCTGCGGGCCAGCACCACGGGCGGTCGCAGCGGCAGGTTCGCGACGTTGGGCGCCACCCGCAGTGTCTCGGTGCCTGCGGCGATCACCGAGAGGAGCGTCCAGGCGTCCAGGAACTTCGACTGGTACGGATGGTCCTGCACCGTCACCAGGTCGAGTCCGACCTGTTCGGTGAGCTGCGCAAGCTGGACGACCTGGACGGCCCGCCCGGCGTTCGGGGTGAGGAACGTCCCGAAGCGCAGGTCGTGCCCGTAGTCGGTCATCTGTCTCTCCTTCGGCTGGCGGGTGGTGTCTCACACGTCAGACGGACGCGCCTGCGATCCGGTCTGCCAGCGAACGGCCGTGGGTGCGAGCCAGGTCGCGTGCGGCGTCGCGGGACGCCTTGGCCATGTCGACGAGCCCCTCCATACCGGGGGTGACCTCGGCGAGGGTGAGCTCCGCAGCGCTGACCTGGAGGTCGAGCCCGAGGACGTCGGACAGGGCACGGACCATCCACGGCGTGGCGTGGTCCCAGCCCTCCTTGGGCGTCCCAGGACCGTAGCCGCCGCCCTGTGCGGTGATGAGCACGGCGGGCCTGCCCGCGATGGCCTCCTCGCCGCCGGGGCCGAGCCTCGGGTCGGTGAGGATCAGGTCGACCCACGTCTTGAAGTGCTGCGACACCCCGTAGTTGTAGAGCGGCACGGCGAACAGGTACGCCTCGGCGGCCACGAGTTCGTCGGCCAGCGTCGTCGCCAGCGCGCGGGCCGCCCGCTGGTCCGCGCTCTGCTCCTCGACGGGCACGAAGCCCGACAGGGCGGCCGAGGCCCACACGTCCGAGGGGATCGGGTCGGCGGTGAGGTCGCGCCGCACGACGGGCAGGCCCGGCCTGGCGTCCTGCCAGACGCTCTGTGCGGCGTCGGCGATCTCCCTGGTCACCGAGCCCTCGGGACGGATGCTGGCATCGAGACGGAACAGGGACATGGACGGCTCCTAGGTCATCGAGATTGATCTGCTGTGCAGATGTGTTGTCTATCAGACGTTATCCTACGCAGAACATATTCCCATCAGATGGATGCCTTCGCGGGGGTAAGCTGGCTCTCATGGCGACTCCTGCCGCAGCGGAACCGGCTCGCGATGACGCGTGCGATGCCGCGCTCGAAGACGACCTGGGCTGGGCGCTCGGCGTCGTCTTCCGCTCGCATGTGAAGGCGGCCCACGCCGTTCTGGAGGACATTCCCGGCGGCCCGCGCGGTCACCAGGTACTGGCCTCGGCAGTGCAGGACCTCGGAGGCAACCAGGGCGCGCTGGCGGCTCAGCTCGGCATCGATCGGACCGTGCTGACGTATCTGATCGACGACCTGGAGAAGATGGACCTCGTCGAACGCCAGCCGGACCCGGCGGATCGGCGCAGCCGCCGAGTCGTCGCGACGCCGAAGGGCCGTGCGTTGTGGACGGACCGACAGGCAGCGCTGCGGCATGTCGAGCTGCGGGTGCTCGGCGCGTTGGGCGAGGACGCCGCACTCTTCCGCACCCTGCTGCAACGGCTGGCGACGCATGCCAACGGACTTGACCCGGTCGCCCACACCTGCGAACTGGTCGAAGAACTGCAGTAGCCGTTCGTCGTCGAAAGGGCGGCGAGGTTCTGATCCGGACCCGACGATCTGCGGATCTCGACGGCTGCGTGACGATGCTGGCGGACGTGCACCGTGCCGACGGCTATCCGACGGTGTGGCCTCAGAGCCTGACTTTAATCCCCACTTTCCTGTTGCGCGGGGCCAGCGCGGCGATCTGCGGCGTTGTCGTCAGTCAACATAACTCCGTTATGTCTCCTTCCTCCGCCTTGCAGCTCATCCACGCTGATCCCCGCTCACGACGGAGGAGGATCAAAGACAGGCTCTTAAGGACCCGGCCGGCTGGGTGCGGTCGCCGGGGCTGCTCCTCGGCTCCTGGGTGGCGTGCGGGCCCGTTGCGGATGAACTGCTCGGCCATGTCGCGCTGGTCGCTGCGGACGAGGAGATCGCGGGGCGGGCCTGGCTCCGACACGTGGGCCCGTCCGGCGCGCGCCCGGCAGGCATCAGCAGGCTCTTCGTCTCGCCCGCCGCCCGAGGCCGGGGTGTCGGGGCGCTGCTGCTCGACGCGGCCTGCGCCCACGCGCGTCGACACGGACTCCATCCGGTGCTCGACGTGATCGCTCGCGATAGAGCGGCCGTCGCCTTGTACACCCGGTACGGCTTTCGCCTGCTCGACGCGGTGCCGGTCGACCTCGGCGGCGTCGAAGAGACTGCCCGCTGCCTCGCCCTGCCCGGTTGAGTCCCTGCGCTGCTGTCCGGAACCGCATGCGGGGCCGCCCGGGCGTCGCCGCGCCAGGTCATCGGCATTGTTCGTGACTTGATCACAACGATCCGGTAGCGGCCGGTGCATCAGTTTCTGCGTAGTCTTCCTCGCGTTCACTCGCAAGGGTGAAGATTCCTCGACCCCTAGGAGCCAGGCCGTCGGCCGCCGCACGTCTGGCGGTGCCCCGGCTCCTCCCCGATTGGGAGGATCGAGTGAGTCTCTTGTCTTCATCCCGGCGCCGGTCTCGGCGCCGAGCCTGCGTGGGCGCGGCGGCAGGCTTAGCCGTCGCGGCGGGCCTCGCGCTGGTGCCGGTCGCCTCGGCGCAGTCGGTCGACGTCGTGATCGCCGAGGTCTACGGCGGCGGCGGCAATTCCGGGGCCACCCTGACCACCGATTTCGTCACCCTCGGCAATCGAGGGGCCGCCGAGGTGGCGGTGGACGACTGGAGCGTGCAATACCTGACCGCCTCGCCCGGACCGACGTCCCGATGGCAGGTCACCTCGCTCACCGGCAGCGTGGAAGCGGGCGGCCGCTTCCTAATCGCCCAGAGTCGGGGTGCGGGCGGATCGGTGGAGCTGCCCGCACCGGACGCCGTCGGCTCGATCCCGATGTCGGCGAGCACCGGCACCGTCGCCCTGGTGAGCGACGTCGAGCCGCTCACCTGCCGCACCGTTGCCGACTGCGCCGAGGACGAGCGGATCGTCGATCTGGTGGGCTGGGGTTCGGCCGAGGTCCGGGAGGGCACGCCCGCACCCGCGACGAACAACACCTCGTCGGTGAGGCGGGACGCCGAGCTGACCGACACCGACGACAACGCCGCCGACTTCACCGTCGGCACGCCTGCGCCGGTGAACTCGGCAGGGGAGGCGCCGGGCGAGGCGGAGGAGCCGGAGGTGCCGCCCGGCCCCGAGGAGCCGGGCGAGCTCCGAATCCACGACATCCAGGGCGTCACCCGTACCTCGCCGCATCTCGGTGACGAGGTCGAGGGCGTGCCGGGAGTGGTCACCGCCGTCGGCTCCGTCGGCTCGGCCCGCGGCTTCTGGTTCCAGGACGTCGACGGCGACGGCGACGAACGGACCAGCGAGGGCCTCTTCGTCTTCACCGGTGACACGACGCCGGACGTCGCGGTCGGCGACGAGATCCTGGTCTCCGGCCGGGTCGACGAGTACCGGGCAGGCGGCCAGGCAGGCGCCGCCCAGTCGATCACCCAGCTCGCCGCGGCACGGTGGACGGTGCTCTCCGGCGGAAACCCGCTGCCCGAGGCCGAACTGCTGGACGCCGATGCCGTGCCGCTCGCGCAGGCACCGTCCTCGGGCGGCGACATCGAAGGGCTGGAACTGGAGCCCGCCGAGTACGCGCTCGACTTCTACGCCTCGCGGGAGAGCATGGTCGTCCGGGTCGTCGACGCGCCCGTGGTCGGCCCGACCGACGCCTATTCCGCGCTGTGGGTGACCACCAAGCCGGACCAGAACCGCAGCGAGCGCGGCGGGACGGTCTACCAGGGCTACGACGACGCCAACACGGGCAGGCTGAAGATCGAGTCGCTCATCCCCTCCGACGAGCGGGCCTTTCCGATCGCCGACGTCGGCGACGAGTTGGCGGGCGTCACCGAGGGACCGCTGTACTACTCGCAGTACGGCGGCTATCTGATCAGGGCCACCAGCCTCGGCGAGCACGTCTCGGGCGGACTGACCAGGGAGGTCACCAGGTCCGCCGAGTCCTGGGAGCTGGCGGTGGCGACGTACAACGTCGAGAACCTCTCGCCCGCCGACGACCAGGAGAAGTTCGACCGGCTCGCCTCGGGCGTGGTCGAGAACCTGGCCTCGCCCGACATCGTGGCTCTGGAGGAGATCCAGGACGACAGCGGTCCGACGGACGACGGCGTCGTCAGCGCGGCGGCGACGCTGGATCAGTTCGCGGCGGCGATCGTGGCGGCAGGCGGGCCGGACTACGAGTGGCGCCAGATCGACCCGAACGACAAGCAGGACGGCGGACAGCCCGGCGGCAACATCCGAGTGGCCTTCCTCTTCGATCCGGAGCGGGTGTCCTTCGTGGACACGCCGGGCGGCGACGCCGACACCGCCGTCGCGGTGACCACCGACGAGGACGATCGTGCGGCGCTCAGCGTCTCGCCGGGTCGGATCGATCCGGCCGACGCGGCCTGGGCGGACAGCCGCAAGCCGTTGGTCGGGCAGTTCCAATTCGAGGATCGCAACGTCTTCGTCGTCGCCAACCACTTCGCCTCCAAGGGCGGCGATCAGGCCCTGCACGGCCGCTTCCAGCCGCCGAACCGATCGTCGGAGGTGCAGCGGCTGGAGCAGGCTGCGGCGGTCCGAGGCTTCGTCGACGAGGTGGCCCGGGTCGACCCGGCCGCGAACGTGCTGGTGGTGGGGGACCTCAACGACTTCCAGTTCTCCCCGGTGCTCGGCACCCTCACCGAGTCCGACGTGTTGATCAACCCGATGAACGGCCTGCCCGCGACCGAGCGTTACGGGTACGTCTTCGACGGGAACTCTCAGGCGCTGGATCACCTGCTGGTCAGCGGAAACCTGTCGACCCGGGCCGATTACGACCCGGTGCGGATCAACGCCGAGTTCGCCGACCAGGCGAGTGACCACGATCCGCAGATCGTCCGGTTCCGGCCGCTGTCCGGTGATGCCGAGATCGACGCCGCCGAGGAACAGGAGTACTACGGCTCCGGAGGTAGTGGTGGCGACGACGACGGGGCGGACGGGGAGGAACCGGTCGACCAGGCCACGCCGCCCGGCGGGGCGCCCGGCACCCAGCCGCCCGCCCTCGCCGGAGCCACCGGGCTCGCGAACACCGGCGCGGCGGGCACGGTGTGGCTGGTGGTCGCCGCAGTGGTCCTGCTGGCGGGCGGTGGAACGGCACTGGTGCTGACGCGCCGCAGGAAGCCCGGCGCGGATGAGCAGGCGGGCGAGTGAGCAGTCGGGGCCGTCCGTCGGGATGACCCGGGCGGTGAGATGACACGGAACGGGCCTCGGCGATTCATGCCGGGGCCCGGTCGCGTGTTCGGCGGGCGGGCGCCGGACCCCCTCCTGGCGGTGTGGTTCCGCGCGCTCGGGTCTACGCAGGCCGGGCGTGCCGTACGTTCGGCGCGCTCGGGAAACCGGCTCGCTCCGCAGTGCGCGGCGGACGCGGGCAGCGCTCGGGCGTGGCCGGAGGTCGTCGGGTGTGACTGGCGGGTCCGTGCCGACGGGACCGGGCGTTGCTTGGGCCCCAGTACTGGGCCGATCGGTGGACTGTGATCACACTCTGGGGTTGCATTGCAACGCGCTGACACGGGATTGCGATGCACAGCGTGGCGAGGATTCACCGGACCGAGTGCGCGGAGTACTCGGTCTCTGCCGCCGCAGCGACCTGGAGGACGGTGCATCATGCGCGACCAGTCGTTCGACCTCCGCACGTGTGGGCAGCCCACCCGATCCGGGCGGCCGTGTCGGTCGAGGCTGCACGGTTACGACCTCGCGTGTGGAATTCACGCCGACGAACACGACCGGGCGCTCGCGGCGGCGTACGGACGCGGCTGGCGGGAGGGGTTCTCCGCCGGACAGGACTCCGGTTCGCGATCGATGAAGGGCGTGGTCGAGCGCCTGCGGCAGGATCTCGCGGAGTCCCGACGTCGACTCGACGGGGGCAGGCGCTCCCGACAGGCCCAGGGACACCAGATCGTCGAGGTGGGCGGAAATGCGTACTGCTGGCGGGGAACGCCTGCCTTGAAGCTGGGTGATCGCGTGCTTCTGCCGGAGAACCACGTCAGCAGACTGAAGTACGGGCCCGGCCCGTTCGAGGGCGTCGTCAGTGCGCTGGACAGTTCCTACGAGGGGGAGCTGGGCGACATCCTGCGGCGTTCGGTCGGGCTGTAGTACCGGTCGCGTCGGCAGGGCCCTGCCCCGGCGCTCCGGCGTCGACCAGCCGGACTCCTTGCCCACGATGAGAGGTGCGGAGATCACCAGGCCCAGGGGAGCAGACGTCGTTCCCCCGGAATCGGTCTCCCGCCGGGGCAGGATGCGGTGCCGAGCCGTCGAAGGCCGAGGCTCGGCATCGGCCCAGCCGAGAACCCGTCTCGCCGGCGACGCGCCGTTCGCGCCCAGGCCGATCGGTCGGATCGCGGCCCGTCGCCGATCCGGGAGGCTCGGCGGATCTCCGGCGAGTCGACGGCCGGGACGGTCAGTCGACCTGTTCCGCAGGCTCGGCGGCCTGCCTCCGGTCGGTGCGACCCGCTTCGCCGCGTGCCGGGACGGCGACACCATCGGCATCGGCGACCACTACGGTCACTCCTCTGTCGCGGAACGGCTCGAGGTCGGCCTCCCGCGCGGAGAGGTCGGTCACCAGCGTCCATTGCGAGGGCATCGGAGCCCAGGCGTGGAAGGGTCGTCGGCCGATCTTGGCGCCGTGGGCGAGCAGGTAGACGCGGTCGCTGCGACGGGCCATGAGCTCTTTGAGCCGGGTCTGCCGGATGTCGGCCTCGCAGATGCCCTCCTGCGCGGTGACGCCGTCGGCGCCGAGGAAGACCCGGTCGAAGGTGCGGCGTTCCAATGCGGCCTCGGCGAGCGGCCCGATGAAGCCGAGGCTTCTCGGCCGGAGCACGCCGCCGAGGCATTCCACCGTCACCGTGTCGGAGACGGCGAGTTCCTGCAGGGCGGTCATCCCGGTGGTGACCACGGTGAGCGCGGGAACCGAGTGCAGTTCGTGCGCGAGCGCGCCGGTGGTGGTGCCCGCATCGAGCAGCACCGTCTCCCCGGCGCCGATCCGGCTTGCCGCCCAGCGCGCGATGGCCCGCTTCGCCTCGAACTGCTCGCCGACCCGTTGGCGCAGGCTGGACTCGGGATGCGCGACGAGCGCCATCGCGCCGCCGTAGGTGCGGGCGAGTGCCCCGGATCGTTCGAGCTGGGCGAGATCGCGGCGGATGGTCGACGCGGTGACGCCGAAGTGCGCGGAGAGCTCGTCAACGTTGGCAAGGCCGTTGGTGGCCATCTGGACGATGGATTCCCGACGGAGCTCGGAATCACGGGGCACGCGCTCGTCCCTCTCAGCTGACGGCGACCGGCGCCAGGTCGGCTGCCTGGCGTAGCGCCTCGATCATGCTACCGACCTCGGCGGTGCCGGTACCCGCGATGTCGAAGGCCGTGCCGTGGTCCACCGAGGTGCGGATCACCGGCAGGCCGACGGTGATGTTGACGCCTGCCTCGATGCCGAGCACCTTCACCGGCCCGTGGCCCTGGTCGTGGTACATCGCCACGATCAGGTCGTAGTCGCCACGGCCTGCCAGGAAGAAGGCGGTGTCGGCGGGGAGCGGTCCGCGCGCGTCGATGCCGTCGGCACGCAGCCTCTCCAGGGCGGGCACGATCTTCTCCTCCTCCTCGCCCTCGCCGAACAGGCCGTTCTCGCCTGCGTGCGGGTTGATCGCGCACACGCCGATCACCGGGCTGTCCACGCCGGAGGCGCGAATCGCCTCGTGGCCTCGGCGGACCGTCCGCTCGACCAGGCCGGGCTCGATCTTGGCGATGGCGGCGATCAGGCCGATGTGGGTGGTGACGTGGATGACCTTGACCTTCGGCGTCGAGAGCATCATCGACACCTCCTCGGTCCCGGTCAGCGCGGCGAGCATCTCGGTGTGGCCGGGGTAGAGGTGACCTGCGGCGTGCAGGGCCTCCTTGTTCAGCGGCGCGGTGCAGATCGCCTGCACCTTTCCCGCCAGCGCCAGCTCGGAGGCGGTCCGGATGTACTGGTAGGCGGCGTCGCCCGCGGTCGCGCTCAGCACGCCCCAGGGCAGGTCCGCAGGAAGCAGCCCCAGGTCGATGACGTCGATGCGACCGGGGGTGAACCGGGCGTCGTCGACCGACTCGACCGCGACCACCTCGACCTGTGCGTCCATCAGCCGGGCGGCGTCACGCAGGCGCTGCGCGTCCCCGATCACCAGCGGGCGGCACCGTTCGTACACGGTCTGGGTGGCGAGCGCGCCGACGACGACCTCTGGGCCGATGCCGGCTCCATCCCCCATGGTGATGGCGATCACGGGCGTTGGGGAGCTCACGGGTCCTCCTGATGATCGGTATGACGAAGATGACGGGCGATCGTGAGCAGGCTGTCCGGGCCGCCGTGGCTGCCGGGACGGGTCACGATCTCGTGGTGGGTGTCGGTGCGTGCGTGCACGGCGCCCGGATGGACCTGGCCGAGCAGATCGAGGCGGGTCACGCCGAGGGCGTCGAGCACCCGGCGGGCGGTCTCGCCGCCGGTCAGCGCGAGGCGGACCGGCGTGTCGTGCTCCGCCAGCGCGCTTCGGACGATCGCGGCGAGGTGGTCGGTGATCAGCCGGCCCGATCCGGGGTCGATCTCGTCGGGCGCGACCGCCGCCTGCCGGACGGCGAGCACGACGCAGCCGTGGTCGAGCCGTGCTCGGACGCACGAGCCGGTCTCGCGTCGGGTCGTCGGATCGACCAGGACGACCGCCGCGCCCGCGTGCTCGAGGATCTCGACCTGCCTGCGCGCGCCGGGCTCGGCGGAGCCGACGACGACCAGGACGGCGGCCGAGGGACGGGCGGCCGGGCTGTCGCCGCAGGCGCGCACGGGCGCGGGATCGGGTTCGGCTGCGGACCGGAGCCTGCCGAACGCCGCCGCCAGGCCTGCCGACCCGACGGCGATCACGTCGGGGACGCCTGCGCAGGCGGCGGCGATCAGATCGAGGTCGGCGTCGGTCTCCGCGTCGCACACCGCGATGTGTCGGGTCCTGGCGGCTTCGGCCAGGCCTGCGACGAGTCCGGCTGAGCGGACCGTGTCGAGGCCGAATCGGTCGGTCGGCAGCTCGCCGAGCGCCTCCTGAATCGAGGAGGGGCGCGGTTCTCCCGGTCCGGGAACGGGCGAGTGTGCGGCGAACACCACTCGGCCGTTGACGGTGGCCCGACCTGCGGCCGGCAGCGCGGGCGTGCAGACGATGAGGCTGTCGCGTCGATCGCGCAGGCCCCAGACCATCGGTGCGACGTTTCCGCGCAGCAGCGAGTCGATCTTGAGGAACAGCGGTCCGGAACGCGGGGTCAGGGCGCCGACGGCCGACCGGGCCTCGTCCGGAGTGGACTGTCGGATGTCGAGGTCGATCGCACACGGCCCCGTCGCAGTGGACCCCTCGGCCGCGAGATCTTGCGCGAAACGCGCAATATTGCCGACCGGTGGCGCGAGCCGCACCGAGGGTTCATCGTGACCGCCGCTCAGGGCGAGTGCCGCTTCAGCTGCGCCGCTGAGGTCATCACACAAGGCCAGGCGTGGTCTCCCTGGTCTCATGGACACCTCCTCTCGGCCCGATCTGTCACGTGTTCTGCGCGAATCACGCTATCGGTGTTGCGCATATCACGCAAGCGTGCCTAGGGTGGCGCTCCAGCAGGTGGTGCTCCACGGGCGACGGCGCCCGAGGGCAACGGAGGTTGGCGAATGCAGACAATGATGTCCCGGAGAACGCTGCTCAAGGCATTGGGCGTCGCAGGCGGCGCCGTAGCCGCAGGTGCGCTCTCCGGATGTGCGGGTCCTACCGGCGGACCGCCGCCCGGCTCGGTGACGCTCGGCCTCAATCGGTCGCTCGTCTCGCTCGACAACAAGCTCAACCAGTTCGACGCCGCGGTCACGGTGCAGCGTGCGGTCCGGCAGGGCCTGACTCGCATCGGCCCGGACCTGGCACCGATCCCGGTGCTGGCCGATCGCTTCGAGTTGACCGCGCCGACCCAGTGGACGGTGCGGCTGCGGGAGGACGTGCGCTACTCCGACGGCACTCCGCTGGAGATCGCCGACATCGAGACGGCGCTGGCGATGTACCAGCAGGTGAGCGGCTCTTACCTGGCCGCGTTCTTCCCGGAATGGCCTGCGGTCGTGCCCATCGACGAGCGCACCTTCACCCTGGAGACGAACCGCCCGCTGCCCGTCCTCGACTACCTGATGGCCAACGTCCTGATCACGCCTGCGGCCGCCAACGTCCCCGAGGAACTCCAGTCCGGCGTCGGCAGCGGCCCCTACACCGTCACCGCCTCGAACCGGGGCACCGGCGACTACACGCTGCGCCGCAACGAGAACTACTGGGCCGACCGACCTCGGGTCGACCAGGTGCAGGTCCGGTTCATGCCGGAGGAGTCCAACCGCGTGGTCGCGCTGCGCTCCGGCGAGATCGACATCATCGACACGATCAGCCCCGACTCCGCCGAACAGCTGCGCGGGCTCGCGGACATCCAGATCGACCACGTCAAGGGCACCCGGCTCAACCAGCTCTTCTACAACTTCCGCAAGCCCGAGGACCATCCGCTGTCCAGGGCGTCCGTTCGCCAGGCGCTGTCCTTCGCGGTGGACGGCAGACGGCTCGCCGAGGACATCCTCGCCGGCTCGGTGGAGGCCGCCCGCGGGCCGGTGGCCGAGACGCTCAACGGATCAGTCGTGTGCGGCGAGTACACCTACGACCCCCGGCGGGCCAAGCAGATGCTGGAGGCCGAGGGGATCGCCGACGGCGATCTCAACCTCACGTTGATCTGGGAGACCGGCGAGTTCGCCAGCGACACCACCGTCATGGAGGCGGTGGTGCAGATGCTCGGCGACGTAGGCGTGTCGGTCCGGCTTCGGCAGTTCGAGCCCGGCGGCGACATCTCGGAGTGGCGGCAGGGGCGCGGCGGCGACTGGGACATCCTCGGCAACGGCTATGCCTCGCCGGTGGGCGCCGCGCTGCCGATCCTGCAGGGGATGTACGGCGGGACCCCGGAGCGAGAGCGCACCCGCGACACCTATCACGGCTACGTCAACCCCGAAGTCGTCGCGCTGCTCGACGAGGCCTACGCGGAGGTCGACCCCGACCGGCGACAGGTGATCACCGCCGAGCTGCAACAGGTCGTGTGGGACTCCTGGCCGAGCATGTGGGCCTTCGTCCCGAACTCGGTGCTCGCCTACCGGACTCGAATCAGCGACGTGGGACTGGAACCGACCAACTCCTACGAACTCGCGCGCATCGGGCTGGAGGCGTGAGGTGATCCGATACGTCCTGACCCGACTCGGCCAGAGCGTCCTGGTCGTCATGCTCACCGTCTCCACCGTCTTCGTGCTGATCCGGATGGCGCCCGGCGACCCGGCGACGGCCTTCGCCGCGCCGAACGCCACCACGGAGGACCTGGCCGAGATCCGCACCCAACTCGGCCTCGACGGCTCCATCCCCTCCCAGTACCTGACCTTCCTCGGTCAGTTGTTCACCGGGGACCTGGGCACCTCGTACTCGTTCCGCGCGCCCGCCTTCGAGGTCGTGCTCGACCGGGTGCCCTACACGATCACGCTGGCCCTGGCGGCGATCCTGTTGACCGCGCTCATCGCGCTGCCACTGGGCATCTGGATGGCGAGCCGAGCCGACACCACGCGGGAGACCGGCGCGAACATCGCCACCGTCGCGGCCCAGTCCATGCCGGAGTTCTGGAGCGGCATCATGCTGCTCACCGTCTTCTCCGTCCTGATCCCGGTGCTGCCGTCGTCCGGCTTCACCACCTGGGGCGGGCTGGTGCTGCCCGCGGTCACCGTCGCGCTGCTGCAGATCGCGTTGATCTCCCGGCTGGTTCGTCGCGAGATGGTGACCAACCTGACCTCGCCCTATCTGACGGTGGCCCGCGCACACGGCTTCGGCGAGCGTCGGCTCGTCTGGGGCTACGCGCTCGGCAACTCGATCATCCCGGTGCTCACCGCGCTGGGCACCCGATTCGCCGCGATGCTCAACGGCGTGGTCGTGGTGGAGGTCGTGTTCGCCTGGCCCGGTGTCGGCTCGCTCGTCGTGCGGGCGTTGGAGACGCGCGACTATCCGCTGATCCAGGCGACGGTGCTGGTCACCGCCGCGCTCGCGATCCTCGTCCAGCTCCTCATCGACCTGGTGTACCCGCTGCTCGACCCGCGGGTTCGGCTCGGAAAGGCCACGGCGCGATGACCACGACCTCACCTGAGACCCGGCCGAGCCGGGTGACCGCCCGACAACTGCGCGACGCGGGCGTCGCCCGCCGCGCGCGCACCGCCAAGGCCAAGATCCGTATCGGCGCCGTGCTCACCGCGCTCGTCGTGCTGCCGATCCTGCTGGCCGACCTGCTGCCGCTGCCGGATGCCAACGAGCAGGACCTCGGCAGCCGCCGCCTGCCGCCGCTGACCGACGGGCATCTGTTCGGCACCGACCAGCTCGGCAGGGACCTGCTGGCCAGAGTCCTCGACGGCGGCCAGGTCTCCGTCCTCATCGGCGTCCTCGCCGTGGTCGTCTCCGGCCTGATCGGCCTCGTCGCCGGGGCGGCGGCAGGTTACTTCGGCGGCTGGGTCGACGCGGTCGTCTCCCGGCTGCTCGAAGCGCAGATGTCGTTGCCGCTGCTGATGATGCTGCTGCTCGTGGTGGCCCTGTTCGGTCCGTCGATCCCGGTGATCACGGCCGTCATCGCGATCGCCCAGTGGCCGGAGGTGGCGAGGCTGACCCGTTCGATGGTGATGGTCGAACGTGAGAAGCCGTACGTGGACGCCGCCCGCACCCTCGGACTGACGCACTCCGGCGTGCTGTTCCGGCACCTCGTGCCGAACGTCATCCGGCAGACCAGCCTCGTCGTGCTGCTACTGCTGGCGCAGGCGGTGCTCTTGGAGAGCGCACTGAGCTACCTGGGCGCCGGGCCGGAGCGCCCGTACGCCACCTGGGGTCGGCTGATCTCCGACGGACAGGACTACGTCACCACGTCGTGGTGGCTGGTGACACTGCCCGGTCTGATGATCGTGCTGCTCGTGGTCGGCGTGAACCTGCTCGGCGACGGGCTCCGCGACCGCCCGCGCGCGAAGAAGGGAGCCACGACATGAGCAGGCTCGTGGAGATCGAAGACCTTCAGATCGAACTGGTCACCGCGCACGGGGTGGTGCGCGCGGTCGACGGGATCTCACTGCACATCGACGCAGGCGAGACCGTGACGCTGATCGGCGAGTCCGGCTCCGGGAAGTCGACCACGGCGATGGGCCTGCTGCGGCTGCTGCCTGCGGAGCTGGCCGTGCTCTCCGGCAGGGCGCTGCTGGCAGGCCATGACGTCGTGGCCGATCCCGCGTCGATCGCCGCACTCCGAGGCCGGGTCGTCGGGCTGATCCCGCAGGACCCGATGACCGCACTGAGCCCGGTGGAGACGATCGGCCGCAGGCTGACCGAACTGGTGCGACTCCACAACCCGGGCACCAGCCGCCGGGCGGGTCGGGACCAGGCCGCGACGCTGCTGGACCGCGTGCGCGTCCCCGATCCCGCGTGGCTGCTCGACCGCTATCCGCACCAGCTCTCCGGCGGTCTCCAACAGCGAGTGCTGATCGCCTGCGCGCTCACCGGCGAGCCGGAGCTGCTCGTCGCCGACGAGCCGACCAGCGCCCTGGACGTCACCGTGCAGGCGGGCGTGCTCGAGGTGCTGATGGAACTCCAGGAGCGGACCGGCGTGGCGATCCTGATGATCACCCACGACATCGGCGTGGCCCGCCTGGTCTCCGACCGGGTGCACGTGATGCGGGCGGGTCGGTTCGTGGAGAGCGGAGAGGTCGAACAGGTGGTGGACGCCCCGAGCCATCCCTACACCAGGGAACTGCTGGCCTCGGTGCCTCGGCTCGTCGCGAAGGAGGAACGGGCATGAGCGAGACCCCGATCCTGTCCGTGCAGAACCTCGTCGTGGAGTTCCCCGGCACGGGCGGCGCGATCCGCGCGGTCTCGGACGTCGGATTCGACCTGCACCGGGGCCGCACGGTGGGCGTCGTCGGCGAGTCCGGCTGCGGCAAGAGCACCATCGCGCGCAGCATCGTCCGCCTGCAACGGCCCACCGCCGGCCGCATCCTGCTGGACGGCGTCGACATCACGCAGCTGTCCGAACGCAGGCTGCGGCCGATGCGGGCCAGGGTGCAGATGATCTTCCAGGACCCGTACGCCTCGCTCGATCCGCACTTGGACGCAGGCGACATCGTCGGCGAGCCGTTGAAGCTGCGCGGCGTCCGCAACGCCTCGGAGCGTCGACGCGCGGCGGCCGAGCTGCTGGCGCGCGTCGAGCTGCCAGCGAAGGCGCTCGGGCGGCGGCCCGGCGAGTTCTCCGGCGGCCAGCGGCAGCGGATCGGCATCGCCAGGGCCCTGGCCTGCCGTCCCGACGTCCTGGTCTGCGACGAGGCCACCAGTGCGCTGGACGTCTCCGTGCAGGCCCAGGTCCTTCGGCTGCTCCAGGACATCCAGGCCGAGACCGGCGTGGCCTACGTGGTGATCTCGCACAACCTCGGCGTGGTGCGCGAGCTGAGCGACGAGGTGCTGGTGATGCGCCGGGGACAGGTCGTCGAGCACGGCCCGACGCATCAGGTGCTCACCGCGCCCGCCGCCGAGTACACCCGCGTGCTGCGCGACGCGGCACTTGATCCGGCGGCGATCACCGGTCGCAAACCACGACACCTGCTGGCCGCGATCCGCGCGGGCGGCTCCGAAGAGGAGAGGATCGCATGACCATCGGCACACCCAGGCTGGTCCTGGGGACGATGACGTTCGGGGACACCGTCTCGGCGACGGACGCCCAGCGGCTGCTCGACGCTGCGCTCGACGCCGGGATCACCGACGTCGACACCGCGAACGGCTACGCCAAGGGCACCACCGAGGAGCTGCTCGCGCCGCTGATCGCCGCGCGCCGCGACCGGATCACGCTGGCCACGAAGGCGGGCATGCCGCATCCGGACGCAGGAGATACCTCGCCGCTGTCGCCTGCCGGTCTGCGGGCGAGCGTCGAGGGGAGCCTGCGCAGGCTCGGCGTCGACCACATCGACCTCTTCTACCTGCACCAGCCGGACGCCGCCGCCCGGGTGGAGGACACCATGCGGGCCGTCGCGAAGCTGGTCGAGGAGGGCAAGATCCGCAGCCTCGGCGTGTCGAACTTCGCGGCGTGGCAGATCGTCGAACTGAACCGGGTCGCCGACCAGCTCGGCACGCCCCGCCCCGTCATCGCCCAGCAGCTCTACAACCTGCTGGCCAGGCGGATCGACGAGGAGTACGCCGCGATGGCCGCCGCGACCGGGATGGACACCGTGGTCTACAACCCGCTCGGCGGCGGCCTGCTCACCGGACGACACCGCTTCGAGAGCACCCCCGGCAGCGGGCGGTTCGGCGACTCCGTGCTGGCCGGGATGTACCGGCAGCGCTACTGGGATGCCCAGCTCTTCGAGGCGGTCGACGCGCTGACCGCGATCGCGGACCAGGCCGGTCTGCCGCTCACCGAGCTCGCCCTGCGCTGGCTGCTGTCTCGCCCGGTCGTCGACGCCGTCCTGCTCGGCGCCTCCCGGCTCGACCACCTCACCTCGAACATCGACGCGCTGGGCCGAGGCCCGCTGCCCGACGACGTCGTCGCCGCCTGCGACGAGGTCGGTGCCCGGCTGCGTGGACCCATGCCCGCCTACAACCGCTGAGAACGAACAGGAGCCCCACTTCCATGAGCGCACTCGACTTCGCCCGCCGCATCCGAGGCCGGGAGCAGGCCGTCGGCTACTGGGTCGTGCTGGACGATCCGATCGCCACCGAGCGGCTCGCCCGACTCGGCTACGACTACGTGGCCGTCGACGCCCAGCACGGCCTGGTCGGGTACGAGGGCATCCGCAACGCGATGCTCGCCATCGACGCGGGCGCGACCTCCGCCGCGATGGTGCGGGTCGAGCAGAACGATCCCTTCGCCATCGGCCGGGTGCTCGACGCGGGTGCCACCGGCGTCATCGTCCCGCTGATCGACACGGCCGAGGATGCGGCGGCCGCCGTGCGCTCCACCCGTTACCCGCCGCACGGGCGCCGGTCCTACGGCCCGATGCGGGCTCAGCTCCGCGTCGGCCCGACGCCCGCCGTCTCGGACGAGGCCACGCTGGTCCTGGCGATGATCGAGACGCCGGAGGGCCTGGCCAACGTCGCGGAGATCTGCGCGACGCCGGGCCTGGACGGCGTCTACGTCGGCCCGTCCGACCTTCGACTCGCGGTCGGCGGCGCCACCTCGACCGACCCGGCCGTCGACGGTCCCTTCGAGGAGGCCGTCACCAGGATCGCCGAGGCCGCCGCAGCCGCCGGGATCGCCGCGGGCATCCACACTCCCGGCGGCGAGGTCGCCCGGCGTCGACTTGCCCAGGGCTACACCTTCGCCTCGGTGGCCTGCGACCTCGTGCACCTGGAGCAGGCGGCGAAGGCCCACCTGAGCGCCGCGCGAGGCGAGCAGTGAGCACCCTGCGCGAGACGGGGCCGGGGCTGGCGGAGGCAGGCCTCGTCGCCCCGGTCGCGCAGTCCCATGCGGCGAACCTCGCCGTGCTGCCCGACGGCGACCTCGGCTGCGTCTGGTTCGGCGGCACGCAGGAGGGCGTGCACGACATCCGGATCTGGTTCGCCCGGCTGGCCCAGGACGGCACGACGTGGTCCGACCCGGTCGCGTTGACCGACGACCCGGAGCGCTCCGAGCAGAACCCGCTGCTCTTCCACGCGCCGGACGACAGCCTCTGGCTGTTCTGGACCGCGCAGCACGCAGGCAGGCAGGACACGGCCGAGGTACGCGTCCGCCGGTCCACCGACAGCGGTCGCAGCTGGGACGAACCGCGTGTCCTGCTGCCCGCCGACGAGGTCGGCGGCGTGTTCATCCGCCAGCCCGTGCAGGTCACCGCCGAGGGCACCTGGCTGCTGCCGTCCTTCTCCTGTCGGGCGCCCGCGACCGGGACCTGGTCCGGTGGCGAGGACACCAGCGCGGTCTACGCCAGCACCGACGGCGGGACGAGTTGGAGCCGACACGACGTCCCCGGCAGCCGAGGCGCGGTGCACATGAACGTGCTGCCCGCCGAGGACGGCTACCTCGCGCTCTATCGGAGTCGCTTCGCCGACGCGATCCACGCCAGCACCTCGCCGGACGGAGTGCGCTGGACCAAGCCCGTGCCGACGGCACTGCCCAACAACAACTCCTCGGTGCAGGCGACCCGGCTCCGCGACGGCAGGCTCGCGCTGGTCTACAACGCGAGCAGCGCGGCCGACGCCAGCCATCGTCGCGCGGGCCTCTACGACGAGGTCGACGAGCACGGCGCGCTGGGCGGTCGGGAACGGCCCGCCGTGGCCGTCGACCGGGACACCTCCGGGCAGGCCGAGGATCGACAGGCCTTCTGGGGCGCACCCCGGGCGCCGATCGCGCTGGCCACCTCGGCCGACGACGGACGCAGCTGGCAGCGGCATCCGGACCTGGCCCAGGGCGAGGGCACCTGCCTGACCAACAACTCCCGCGACGGGCTCAACCGCGAGCTGTCCTACCCCTCGATCGTTCAGGACGCGCGGGGTCGGGTGCACGTCGCCTACACCCGGCACCGCTCGTCCATCCGGCACGTCCGCATCGAACCGGACTGGCCGGGCTGGCAGGAGACACGATGAGCCTGACCCTGATCACCACCCCGACCTTCGGCCGCTACTCCTCGACGCCGTGGGACCTGCTGCGCGACGCCGGAGTCCACGCCGAGCGTCCTCGCGACGACGGGCCGCTGCCCCGCGCCGACCTGCTGGATCGAGTGCCTGCGGCCGAGGCGTTGATCGTCGGGCTGGACCCGATCGACCGGGCGGTGTTCGAGGCCGCGCCCCGGCTGAAGGTCGTCGCGAAACACGGCGTCGGCTACGACAACATCGACCTCGACGCCGCCCGCGACCACGGTGTACGGGTGGTCTACGCGCCCGGCAGCAACTCGCGGGCCGTCGCCGAGCTGACCTTCGGCCTGCTGCTGGACGTCGCGCGCGGGATCTCGGCGAACGACCGAGCGGTCCGGGCGGGCGGCTGGCCGAAGACCTTCGGCGTCGAACTGGCGGGCCGCAGCCTCGGCGTCGTCGGATTCGGCCGGATCGGCAGGCTGATGGCCGGTTACGCCGCCGCCTTCGGGATGACCGTCGTGGCACACGACCCCTTCGTGCCCGCCGACGGCTTCGGCGACGTCACCTCGGTCGACCTCGACGCCGCGATCGACAACGACGTGGTCAGCCTGCATCTGCCCGCCGTGCCCGGCTCCGGTCCGCTGCTCGATCGCACCCGGCTGGAGTCGATGCGGCCCGGCGCGATCCTGCTCAACGCGGCCCGAGGCGGACTCGTCGACGAGGCGGCGGCGGCGGAGCTGCTGCACAGCGGGCACCTGGCAGGCGCAGGCTTCGACGCCTTCGCCGTCGAGCCGATCGGCGACAGCCCGTTGTCGACGGCGCCGAACGTGGTGCTCACCGCGCATATCGGAGCGTGCAGCCGGGAGGCCAACAAGGCGATGGGCATCGCCGTGGTCGAAGGCGTGCTGAGCGTGCTCGGCGGCGGCGAGCCGCGTCATTCCGCCTTCTAGAAGGCCAGAACACCGAAGAGGACCAGCATGAAGATCGAGCGCATCAGGATCGACAAGGCCAAGTTCGACATGGTCGACTTCGCCAAGCACCCGACCGGCTTCTCCCTGGTGTACGAGCCGGGCAGCCGCAAGCCGACCAGCGCCTACGCCATCCGCATCTACACCGATGAAGGCGTGACCGGCGGCTACGTCGGCGGCAACGCGATCGCCGCCGCGCAGGTGCGCATGTTCGGCGACTACCTGATCGGCAAGAACCCGTTGCAGCGCGAGCTGATCTACAACGACGTCAAACGGCAGCTCCGCAAGTTCGACAAGATGGGCATGGGCTTCGTCGACATCGCGCTCTGGGATCTCGCCGGACACGCGCACGATGCCTCGATCCGCACGCTGCTCGGCGGCTGGAAGACCCGGCTGCCCGCCTACGCCTCGACCGCTGCGGGCGACCGCAACGGGGGACTGGACAGCCCCGAGGCCTATGCGGACTTCGCGGTGGCCTGCAAGGACCTCGGCTACCGGGCCTACAAGCTGCACGTGTGGGACGAGTACGAGGTCGCCGAGGTCGTCCGGACCATCACGAAGGTCCGCGAGGCGGTCGGTCCCGAGATGGACCTGATGCTGGACCCCGGCTGCAAGCTGGAGACCTTCGCGCACGCGGTCCAGGTCGGCCGCGCCTGCGACGAGGCGAACTTCCTGTGGCTGGAGGACCCGTACAAGGACACCGGCATCTCGATCTTCGGTCACAAGCGGCTCCGTGAGCTGATCCGCACCCCGCTGCTGCAGACCGAGCACGTGCGGGGACTGGAGCAGCACGTCGACTTCGTCGTCGGCGGCGGAACCGACTTCGTGCGGGCCGACGCCGAGTACGACGGCGGCATCACCGGAGCGGTGAAGATCGCGCACGCCACCGAGGGGCTCGGACTGGACGTCGAGCTGCACACCCCCGGCCCGGCACAGCGGCAGCTGATGGCCTCGCTGCGCAACACCAACTACTACGAGATGTCCTTCGTCCACCCGAAGTCGAGCGAGATCGGCCGCAGCCAGCTCGTCTACGCCGACGACTACCGCGACGGACTCACCGCCATCGACTCCGAGGGCTGTGTGCCGGTGCCCGAGGGCAACGGACTCGGCGTGACCTACGACTGGGACCTCATCGAGGCGAACACCGTCGAGACAGTGGAATTCTCCTGATGACCAGTACGACGGCCGGACCGGAGCAGCGCGATCTCTACGCGCTGCGTGCCGAGGACGTGCAGGAGCCGCCCACCACCTTCCGGGGTCGGCTGCGGTATCTCGGGCCGGGGATGATCCTCTCGGCGGCGGTGGTCGGCTCCGGCGAGCTGATCCTCACCACCTCGCTCGGTGCCCGGGCGGGCTTCGCCCTGATGTGGCTGATCATCGTCGCCACGACGGTGAAGGTCTGGGTGCAGATGGAACTCGGGCGACTGACCGTCTTATACGGACGGCCTGCGCTGGAGGCGTTCAGCGACGTCGCGCCCCGGACTCGGCGAGGCAGCTGGATCAACTATCTGTGGATCGGCATGGACTTCGCCAAGATGTTCCAGCGCGGCGGGATCATCGGCGGGACGGCGGCGGCCTGCTCGATCCTGTTCCCGATCGTCGGCGAGCCGTTGAGCCGGGAGTCCACCACGGTCTGGTGCGTGGTGATCGTGGTGGTCACGATCGCGATCCTCCAGAGCAGCAAGTACTCCATCGTCGAGACCGCCTCGGTGATCGCGGTGGCGATGTTCACGATGATCACCGTCGGGCTCGCCGTGGCCCTGCCCTTCACCGAGTTCGGCTGGAACATGGGCGACATCGCGGGCGGGTTGGAACTGGCCGTGCCCGTGGGGGCACTGGGGCTGGCCGTCGCGATGTTCGGCTCCACCGGCGTCGGCGCCGACGAGATGACCACCTACACCTACTGGTGCATGGAGAAGGGCTACGCCCGCTGGACCGGGCCTGCCGACGGCACCCCGGAGCGGGATCGGCGGGCCGAGGGCTGGCTCAAGGTGATGCGGTTGGACGTCGCGGTGTCCTGGCTGGTCTGCACCGTCTGCACGGTGGCCTTCTACATCATCGGCGCGTCCGTGCTGCATCCGCAGGGCCTTGTGCCCGAGGGCAACGAGATGATCACCACCCTGTCGCGGATGTACACCGACACCATCGGCGGCTGGGCGGAGATCGTGTTCCTGCTCGGGACGATCGCCGTGCTGTTCTCGACCAACATCGGCTCGACGGCCAGCGTCCCGAGGCTCTGGACCAACACCCTGGGCATCATCGGAGTCCTGGACTGGAAGAACCCCGAGGTGCGCCGCAAGACGATTCGGCTGCTCACCTTCTGCTTCCCGCCGCTGTGGGCGTCGTTCTACCTGTTCGTCCAGTCACCGGTGCTGATGGTGCAGATCGGTGGCATCGGGTCCGGCATCTTCCTGGTCGCCGTGGTCATCGGTGTGTGGTATCTGCGGGCCAAGGAACCGGACAAGCGGTTCCGGCCCAATCCGTTCATCACCGGGGCGCTGGTGGTGAGCAGTATCGCAATCATGACCCTGGGGGTGTACTCGGCGTTGGAGGTGTTCGGCATCTCGATCGGATAAGGCGGGCCGGGGTTCACCTCCCCGATGCTGAACACTCAGGAGAGGCCTCCGGCGACGGGGGCCTCTCGTACTTTTCACCAGCTTCTCCGGGGCTCGAGCGTGTCCAGTTCGCTGCGGGGAGCATGGCGAGTGCCGACACCGACGTTCGCAGGTGCCGAGAGCAGCCGTAACTCGTGCACGGGCGGTTGCCTGCGCAACGGCCAACTGGTCATACGCAGGCACCGGGTCGCCCGACTGCGCCAGATGTGTGATCTTGGCCGTCGGCTGCAGACAGTGGCAGACACGCTACGGAGTGCCTGTTAGCTTCGATGCGGAGATCGTGGACGCCGACCGTGGGGACGGGCCGCTCACGAGCACGCGACGGGGAGGGGCGGCACTCATGTCTGACGGCTACGAGATAGACCTCGAGCGAGCGCCACAGATTTTGGCGAATCTGAAAGAGGCGCGGTGGGAGGTTATGCGGCTCCTCACGGCCGCTGGCCAGCTCGCAGCAATAAGCTTCCGCGGATCTGACATGGTCAGCAGGCATGCCACGGCCGAGATGCATGCGTTGACATTGGACCCGGCCAATGGATCACTGTTCCAGGCGGTGGAGTCGTATTTGCAGGCAATTGATGATCAGATTGCCAGCCTGGAGCAAACGCTCCTGAACTATCACACAATCGAAGAGCTCAACTCGATTACTGGTGTTCCCATAGGAATGTCAGAGGTGGGGGATTGATGGTAGTGATAATCCGATACCTCTAGGATGTATGGTGAATAGGACTTCGCGAGGTTTCCTTGCCTCATTTTTCATCACGATGGTGACAGTCTCTATTGGTGGGTGTGCACAAGAGCAACAAGGCAATGCTTCACCCACTGAAGTGGAGGTCAATGAAAGTATGTCGACCGAATCACCTCTTCCTGTGGAAGCTTCTTTGGCTCCAGGTGTCCCAAGCCCGAAGAATATCGACGGCTTGGCTCCATGCGATTTTCTGACATCGGATCAGGCGGCAGACTTGGACCTTCCCGCCGCAGGGCAGGAGGGTGCAACGCTGGCTGGATCTCCTGAGTGTCGGTGGGGGGATGTCAACGTAGGACTCACGGTGGCAATCTACGTTGAGACACACGATCTCAACCTATCTGGAATATATTCCCAAGAAGACAGTTTTGCGGTCTTTGAGCCCACGGAAATTGCCGGGCACCCAGCGGTCATGACCAGCCGGGTTGAAAGTAATTTCGGTTGCGATACTTACTTCGGGGTGAACGATGATCAACTGATCGTGGTAAGTGCCAACGTTGGCAGTCGCGATGACCTGGAGCCGTGCGAGTGGGGATCAAGCGTTGCCGCTGCAATGGCCGAGAACCTTTAATGTAAAGATGATTTAATCTCGAGTGTCTTTGAAGGGGGAGATGGTGAGTTATCAGCCGAAGTCAAGTCATTATAGTTGGGATCACACCAATGCTCAGGCGATCTCGGCTGCACTGAAATCCGACCCGGATGGCGCAGATCCCGGGCTCATGAAAAGCACTTGGGATCACATAGCTGATCGATTCCTGGCAGTGGGAGAGTACATCGAATCATCGATGGCTGTCTCCCGGGAACTGTATCATGGTGCTGCTTCTGACCAGTTCAGGAATTCTTCCTCGCCTCTTGCTGTGTATGCCATTGAGGCCAGGGATCAGGCGGCCCAGGTGGCGATGGCAATCCAGGCGCAAGCTGCCTATCAAGCGGTGGCGAAGGCGATCGTTCCCATTGGATCGCCGAAGCCCGAAAAAGGATTTATTGATTCCATAACCTTTGGTCTCAATGGCCATAATGATGAAGTGAAAAAATACGATGAAGAAAATCAGCGCGCACGCGATGTGATGACTCATTACCAATCCAGTACAAATTCGACTCTTGTCGCATTGCGCGGTTTTGATCCCCCTGTGAATACGCGTGTCACCATCGCCGACCCCAGCCTACGTCGGGCTGATGACGGGATGCCGTCGACGTTCGGGGATTCTTCGCTGCCCGGTGGTGGCACCGACGGCGGTGGGTCCGGCGTGCCCGGTGGCGGGTCCGAGGGCGGCTCCCATGGCGGGAGTCACGGCGGGGGCGATTACGGCGGCGGCTCCGGTGGGTCTGGTGGCAGGGGCGATGGGCCCGGCTATTCGGCTCCGCCGACGTCTCCGCCCACGGCTCCGCCCACGATCGGGCCTGACTTCAATAGTCCCGGTCCGGTTCAGCCTTCTCCGATCGGTGCGCCGCTCGGGCCGCCGAACGCTGGTCCGCCGCCCGGATACTTCGGTCCGCCCGGCGGCGGCCCTGTCCCGCCTAGCGGTTTCGGTGCGCCGCACGGCCCCAACGGCAACGGAGCCAACCCCGGTGGCCGAGGACCCGGCGGCGTTGGCGGTCACGGCCCGGGTGGCCCTGGTGGCTGGCCCGGCGGCTTCGGCGGTCTTGGCGGCGGACCCGGTGGCGGTCGGATCCCCGCAGGTTTCGGGCCTGGCAGCGGCGGTGGTTTCGGGCCTGGTAGCGGCGGACCCGGCGGTGGCTTCGGGCCCGGTGGGTCTTCCGGCGGCGGGCGGCTGCCCGGCGGCTTCGGGCCCGCAGGCGGTGGCGCAGGCGGGATGGGCGGCGGTGTGGCAGGCGGCGGCGGTGCTGGTGGCCGTGGTGGCGCTGGCGAGGAGGACAAGGAACACCAGCGCGCCGACTACCTCATCGAGATGGATGACGTCTTCACCGACGGCACCAAGGTCGCACCGGCCGTCTTCGGCGACGAGCCTCCCTCGGGGATCCGGTAGGTCGTCGCGGAGCGAACCGCGGCGGTGTCCACGTACCTGATCGACCGTACGACCGGTATGAACATGGCGTCGGCGAGGCGGTTCAGGATCGCGAAGTCGCGGCATCCTCGGCGGCACCGTCCCCGCCTGAACGGAGACGAGGCGTCATCACGTGGGTGTGCCGCGCAACTCTCCAGCACGGGTGTGGTGCCGTGCCGTCCTCGAATGCCGACGCGGTGATGTTCCCGGAAAGGGAATTCGTCTGCTGGCCCGCTGCGGGATGTTGCCCCGCATCCATGGCGCCAACCTCGAAAACCAGCAGTGGCCCGAGCGCATGGATACGCTCGGGCCACTGGTCTGGGCGGAGGATACGGGATTCGAACCCGTGAGGGTTTTAGCCCAACACGATTTCCAATCGTGCGCCTTAGGCCGCTCGGCCAATCCTCCGAGAGAGACTCTACCCGATCGGGTCTGCAGGCCGTAAACCGCCCCGGACCTGCACGGATGCGGAGGCGCTTGCCGGGCACAGTCGAGCCTCGCTGACCTCGGGTGCGTTCCTGGCCATCGGTTGAGAGTTGTCCCACCGCAGCGGGACGGCCGTGCGGCGGGCCCGCCAGGCAACGGGCCCGCCTTGGGTCAGCCTGTGGGCACCACCGACCGCCGGGAGCGGTACTCGTTGAGCATCACCGCGAGGATGATCACCGCGCCTTGGATCGCCTGCTGCCAGTATGCGCTCACCTGGAGGGCGATCAGGCCGTTGGTGATGACGCTGAGCAGCACCGCACCGAGCACGGTGCCGAGGATGGTGCCTCGCCCGCCGAAGAGGCTCGCGCCACCGATCACCACGGCACCGATGGCGGTCAGCTCGTAGCCGACCCCGGCGCTGGGCTGGGCGACCGAGAGTCGGGCGGTCTCCAGCAGGCTCGACAGCGCAGCCAGCGAGCCCGCCGTGGCGTAGACGAAGAGCTTGACCCGTTCGACGCGGATGCCGGACAACACGGCGGCGGGCTCGTTCGAGCCGGTGAAGTAGACGTGGCGGCCCAGCGTGGTCCGGCTCAGCACCAGATGCGCCGCCACCGCGACCACGGCCGCGATCCACACCGGGATCGGGATGCCCAGCCAGGAGCCCTGGCCCAGCGCCAGGAACGGCGGGGCGAAGCCCGTCTGGGTCGAGCCGCTGGTCAGGCCCAGCGCCAGTCCTCTGGCGATGCCGAGCATGCCCAGGGTGATGATGAAGGGCGGCACCCTGGTCAACACGATCAGCACGCCGTTGAGCACGCCGCACGCGAGGCCGGTGAGCAGCGCGAACGGGATGGCCACCACGTAGGGGAGATCCGCGACGATCACCCAGTATCCGGTGGCCACCGAGGTCAGCGCGACCACCGAGCCCACGGACAGGTCGATACCGCCGGTGGCGATCACGAAGGTCACTCCGACGGCGATGATCACCACGAGAGCGGCCTGCCTGGCCACCACCACGAGGTTGTCCAGCGTCACGAAGCTGTCGGTTCGCACCGCCAACAGGACCAGTAACGCGATCAGCACCAGCACCAGGCCGGACTCCCGCGCCCGCAGCGCCCGCTGCCAGAAGGGCGCCGCCGAGGGGGTCACCGCCTGCTCGACCCGGGCGGGAGGGTCCGGTGGTGTCTCGGACTTCGTCTCAACCATGGATGGACTCCTCCTCAACCGGCGGATGCCGTGGTCACACCGGTGGCCAGCGCCACCACCGTCTCCTCGGTGGCGCTCGCCGCGTCCAGCTCGCCGACCGAGCGTCCCTCGTGCAGGACGACGATCCGATCGCTCATGCCCAGGACCTCCGTCAGCTCGCTGGAGATCAACACGATGGCGACGCCCTCGGCGGCCAGGCCTCGGATGATGCGGTAGATCTCGGCCTTCGCGCCGATGTCCACGCCTCGGGTCGGCTCGTCGAGCAGCAGCACGGTCGGGTTCACCGCCAGCCACTTGGCCAGCGCCACCTTCTGCTGATTCCCGCCGGAGAGTGCCCCGGTGATCGACCCGACGTCGGGGCAGGCGATGCGCAGGTCGGTGCGGAACCGCTCGCCGAGTCGTCGCTCGCGCGCCGCTCGGAACCACCCGCCCGGCGCCACCTGCTCCGGGACCGTCACGGAGATGTTGTTTCCGACGGACTTGTCCAGGAACAGCCCGGACAACGCGCGGTCCTCCGACAGATAGCCCAGACCCGCGCGCACCGCCTGCCGGGGATGTCTGAAGGTCACCGAGGCGCCGCGCAGCCGGATCTCCCCCTCGAAGCGGGCGGCGCCGAACACCGCCTTGGCCGTCTCCGTGCGGCCGGAGCCGACCAGACCCGCCAGGGCGACGATCTCGCCCGCGCGCACGCGAAAGGAGACGTCGTGGACACGGGTCCCGCTGCGCAGTCCGCGCACCTCCAGGACCACCTCGTCGCGGGCCGCGTCGGAACGTTCGCCGTAGAGCCGGGTGATCTCCCTGCCCACCATGCGGGTCACCAGCGCGTCCGAGTCGGTCTCGGCCACGGCAAGGACGCCGTTGTGTCTGCCGTCCCGCAGCACGGTGACCCGATCGCAGACCGCGAAGATCTCCCGCATCCGGTGGCTGACGTAGATCACCGACACGCCGGAGTCGCGCAGCCTGCGCACCACGTCGAGCAGCAGGTCCACCTCGTCCTCGGTCAATGCCGAGGTCGGCTCGTCCATCACCACGATGCGGGCCTTCGCGGCCAGCGCCCTGGCGATCTCGACGAGCTGCTGTCGAGCCAGCGACAGGGTGCTCACCTCGGCCCACGGGTCGACCGCGACGCCCAGTTCGGCCAGGGCCGCCGTGCTGCGCCTGGTCATCTCGGCTTTGTCGAGGAACCCGAGCCGCGTCGGCTCGGCCGCCACCAGGATGTTCTCGGCCACCGAGAGGTCAGGGGCCAGGGTCAGCTCCTGGTGGATGACGGCGATGCCGTTGGCCTTGGAGACCCGAGGATCGGTGATCCGGATCGGCTCGCCGGACAGCTCGGTGGTCCCCGCGTCGGGGAGCACCGCACCGGCGAGGATCTTCAGCAGCGTCGACTTGCCCGCGCCGTTCTCGCCGACCAGGCCCATGACCTCGCCCGCGCGGACCTCGAAGTCCACCTCGTCCAGGGCTCGCACGCCCGGATAGGTCTTCACGACCCCGGTCATGCGCACGGCCGGGCTCGTCATGAGACGACCTGTTCGAAGTCGTCCAGCGTCTCGAGGGTGACCGCGACGACGCCGGTGTCCAGTTCGGTCTCGTCCGGCGTCTCGCCGTTCGCCATCGCCACCAGCATCTGCAGGCCTGCGGCCGACATGCCGTAGGGCCGCTGGGAGACCAGGAGCTGGATGCACTCGGCCCGCATCAGGTCTCGGGACTGCGGAATGGCGTCGAAGCCTGCCACCAGCACCTCGCCGCAGCGGTTCTGCTGCTGGAGCGCGACGGCCGCGCCGGGGGCGTCGCCGCCGTTGACCCCGATGATCGCTCGGACGTCCGGGTGGACGGACAGGATGGCCTCGGTGCGACTGGTCGCCTGCGCGAGGCTGTCGTTGGACTCCTCGATCGCGACGATCTCCATGTCCGGCTCGGCCTCGATCACCTCGCGGAGACCGGTGAGTCGCTGTTGGGAGTTGACCGCGCCGAGCGAGCCGACGATGACGGCGACCTCGCCCTCACCGCCGAGTTCTTCGACGAGGTTCTCGCCGAAGGTGCGGCCCGCCTGGGTGTTGTCGGTGCCGATATAGCCCTGCACGTCGCTGTCGGGAACGGGGGAGTCCCAGGCGATCACCTGAATTCCTGCATCCCGGGCGGCGGAGATGGTGGCCTGCACCGAGGCGGGGTCATTGGGGGATATCGCGATTCCCGCAGGTCTCCGGGATACGGCCGCCTCGAACATCTGCACCTGCTGACCGACGTCGGTCGTCTGCGGGCCGATGAACTCGGCGCTGACGCCTAATCGTTCCGCAGCGGCGGACATCCCCAGTCTCGCGTCGTCCCAGTACGGGTTGTCCAGGGATTTGGGCAGGAAGATGTAGAGATCCTCCGAATCACCCGTGACGTCGGGAATGCCCAATTCGGCGGCCAGGTCCGCCGCGTCCTGTTGACTCGCGTCATCGGGGATCGCATCACGCTGTTGTGCCAGATAATCGGAATTGGAGCCGCAACCGGTCGCGACGAGGGCGACCAGGACGACGGAAACCGCGAGCGGGAACGGTCGCACCCTCGCACATCCCTTCGGTGACCACGCTGTTCCGAGATATCGGATGCTGTCCGAGATACTGTCGCAAAGCTAGGCCAGTCGTGAGTGGTCGTCAAGAACCGGATTCGCGGTCAGGACTATGCGGCTAGGCCGTTCGGCCGAGCAATCACGTCGTCGGGCCTGCTGGGAACGCGGGAACAACGCAGGGACACGGTGCGGCGTGCTGCGGGGCGAGCCGGCTGGACGTCGGGTTCCGGTCCGCTGTGACCGGCGCACGCCGCATTCATCCCGGGATTCCGACACGGATTGGTCGCGGCAGGGGTGCCCGGTCGTCATACCGACGGGCTAACCGTCTCACTCATCCGGCTCTTGTCCTGCGACTCGGGACCCGGCTGATCTCCCAACGGGCGAAGGTGAATCGCGAGGTGATCGGTCCGGTGTGAAGGAGCTGCTCGATGCACGAACGACGTCGAAAGCCCGCGGTGCTGCTCACCGCCCTACTGCTCTGGGCGGGAGTAGTCATGTCGGATGCCGCTGCGGCCGAATCCGCAGGCTCGGCACGTGGTGCCGCCGTCTCTGATGCTTCGCCACGCGGCGTCTCGGTATCTGATGCTTCGGCACCCGATCCCTCTGTGCCGCAGGACTCCGAGTACGTCTTCACCACCTTCCACTACGACAGCGAGACCGATCTGCACATCTATCGGTCCGCCGACGCACTGAACTTCGAGGCGCCCGCCGCGCCCGCCTACACGCCGACGAACAGTCTGCTGCGGGACCCGAGCATCATCAGGCATCGAGACGGCCGCTTCTACGTCGTGCACACCACCGGCTGGGACACCACGAACTTCGCCATCGCCGTCAGCAGTGACCTGCGCTCCTGGCAGCACCTGACCACCGTCGAGGTACCGGTCGCAGGCACGAACAACACCTGGGCGCCGGAGTTCTTCGTCGACCCGGTGGACGGCTCGGTGAGCGTGATCGTCTCGCTGGCGGCCGAGTACCGGACGGCCTTCCGGCCTTATGTGTTCACGGCGCTGGATTCGTCGCTGCGGCGGTGGAGCAGCCCGGCGGCCATGGCGGGCATCGCGCCGAACTACATCGACACCTTCGTGGTCTACCACCAGGGCGAGTACCACGCGTTCACCAAGAACGAGACCGACAAGCGGATCGAGCACGCCGTCTCGCCGAGGCTGGCGGGGCCGTATGAGTTCGTGCAGACCGGCGACTTCGCGGGCTGGGGACGGGCCGAGGGCCCCGCGATCACGACCCTGCCGGACGGCCGCTACCGGATCTACATGGACGCCTACACCTCGGACCGGTTCCTCTACAGCGACAGCTCGGATCTGTACGAGTGGACGGCGCCGCGAGAACTGCCGGGCGGGCTCTCCGGCTTCGTTCGGCACGGCACCATCCTGCGGCTGAACTGAGCGGCCGGTCGACGCGCGGCGAGGCGCCCGGTGCTTCGGGCGGCTCGCCGCACCGATGGTTCGGCGGCTCGCCGCTGTAGCGATCGGTCGGCTCGGCGTTGTAGCCATTGGGCGGCGGCGTTGTAGCCGCTGGGCGGCCCGCCGCTCTACCCGCTGGGCGGCCCGCCGCTCTAGCCATTGGGTGGCCCGCCGCTCTAGCCATTGGGCGGCCCGCCGCCCCCCGCCGCCCCGCCTCGCCGACGAAGGTCGCTACACTGTTCGAGGACCCCGTGCGGCGTCCATCCTGTGAACTCCCCCAGGGCCGGAAGGCAGCAAGGGTAAGCGGGCTCTGGCGGGTGCACGGGGTCCCCTTTGCGTCTTCACGCCGTTCTCGGCCACGCCGTGCGCCCCGTTGTCCGGGTTGCGCCGTGGCGGGCATCACCCGCCGGGATTCGGCGCTCCGGCGACGGCCGTCGCCGAACTCCGAGTCACGACACGACGACCGTGCGTGCCTCCCCGCTCTCGTCGCCGGTCGACAGGCTTGTCACAAGCCTGTCGGAGCGGCCGCGTAGCCTCGTCGTGTGGCGCTGGCCCTTTACCGCAAATACCGTCCGGCGACCTTCGCCGAGGTCGTCGGTCAGGAGCATGTCACCGAACCGATCCGCACGGCGCTGTCAGCGGGCCGGATCAATCACGCATACCTGTTCTCGGGGCCGAGGGGCTGCGGGAAGACCTCGAGCGCGCGCATCCTGGCGCGCTCGCTGAACTGCGTCGACGGTCCCACCCCCGACCCGTGCGGAACGTGCTCCTCCTGTGTGGCGCTGGCCCCGGAGGGCTCCGGCAACGTGGACGTCGTCGAGCTCGACGCCGCCAGCCATGGCGGGGTGGACGACGCGCGTGAACTCCGGGACCGGGCCTTCTACGCGCCCGCCGAGTCCCGCTACCGCGTGTTCATCGTCGACGAGGCGCACATGGTCACGACGCAGGGCTTCAACGCCCTGCTGAAGATCGTGGAGGAGCCCCCGGAACACCTGATCTTCATCTTCGCGACCACTGAGCCGGACAAGGTGCTGCCCACTATCCGCTCGCGCACCCATCACTACCCGTTCCGGCTGATGCCGCCCGCCACCATGCGGAGCCTGCTGGAGCGGATCTGCGCGGAGGAGGGCGTCGCCGTCGAGCCCGCCGTCTACCCGCTGGTGATCAAGGCGGGCGGCGGCTCCGCACGGGACACCCAGTCGGTGCTCGACCAGCTTCTCGCGGGTGCCGGGCCGGCGGGGGTCACCTATCAGCGTGCGGTCACCCTGCTCGGGGTCACCGACGCCGCGTTGATCGACGAGATGGTCGACGCACTGGCCGCCTCGGATCACGCCGCCGTCTACGGGACGGTGGACCGGCTGGCCGATGCGGGACACGACCCCCGCCGCTTCGCCGCCGACCTGTTGGAACGGCTTCGGGACCTGGTCCTGCTCCAGGCGGTCCCGGACGCCGCTGCGCGCGGCCTGGTGGACGTTCCGGCCGATCAGCTCGCTGTGATGATCCGCCAGGCGCAGCAGTTCGGCGCGGGCACCCTCGCCCGGTTCGCCGAGGTCGTGCACGCCGGGCTCGGCGAGATGCGCGGCGCCACCGCGCCGAGGCTGCTGCTCGAACTGCTGTGTGCTCGGATGCTCCTGCCCGCCGTCTCCGACACCGAGGCGGCCGTGTTGCAGCGGCTGGAGCGGGTGGAGCGGCGGATGACCGTCGCGGCTCCGGTCGCCGACACCGTGAGCCCGGCTCCCCGCCCGGCCGCCGCCCAGCCGCCCGCCGCAGCGCCGCCGCAGACCGCGCAGCCGCCCGCCGCGCCGAGAGTCGTCCGTCCGTCGGAACGCGTCGTCGCAGGGCAGCCGCCCTCGGACGCGGCTGCGGACGTCGACGCCGCGCGGGCCGACGAGCCGCCGCGCCCGGCCGTCCAACGGCCGACGATCCAGCGTCCTGCGGTCGAGGCCCCGGCCGAGCACGCCGGTCCGACTCGATCGAGCGGGCCTGCGGCCGAGGCGACCGCGCCGGACGTCGTCGAGTCCGCGCCCGCCGCGCCCGTGGCGGAGCAGTCCCCGCAGGCGGCGGAGGCCGCAGGCGGCATCGACGCCGCCGCCGTCCGGCGAGTCTGGACGACGCTGCTCGGTGCGGTCCGGGACCGGAGCCGAAGCCTGGCCGCGATGCTGTCCGACGCCACGGTCCATGCCGTCCAGGGCAATCTGCTCGTGCTCACGCACATGTCCGCCCCGCTGGCCCGGCGCCTGGCGGACAGCAAGAACTCCGAGGCGATCGCCTCGGCGGTGAACCAGGTCCTCGGCGGGGCGTGGCAGGTGCGCTGCGCACCGACGGACGAGGTCGGTTCGATCGCGCCGGGCCAGTCCCCGCCGAGTCAGGCCGCGCCGCCCGTGCGGGAGGCGCCGCCGCGCCGCGAGGTGCCTGTTCGGCCGTCACGATCGCCGGGGGGCGAGCAGCCCGCAGGCGAGGCGCGCCCTCGCCGGGTGGACACCGTCGACGCGGACGGGGTGCCGCTGCCACCAGAGCCGCCGGACATGGAGCCGCCGGAACCCGACCCCGCCGACTCCCGGTTCGCCGCCGAGCCGACTCGCCCTCGGCCCGACCCCGCCCCGCCGGATCGCCCCCGGGAGGCTCGTCCGACGGCCGCCGCCGGATCTGGCGACACCGGATCGAACACCGTCGGATCGGCCGCAGGGTCGGATCGGCCGCAGGACCCGATGCGACAGGCCGAACAGCTGCTCACCCAGGAGCTCGGTGTGAGCAGGCTTCGTACCTGACAATCGCCCGGCGGCGGGCAGGCGAGCGGTCGGCTTCGGCCTGTCGAAGACGGTTCTCGTCGGTCTCGTATGCCAGGCTCGTTCCCGACTGATCGACTGCTCGGCGGGCGTACCCCGGCGGGCACGGGCTTTCGACGACCGGGCCGGTCAGGGGTACCGGCGGCGACTCGACGGCGGCGGTACCGCCCCGTCCTGCCGCCGCTGACCGCGCGAGGCTCGTCGAGAACACGGCAGGGCGCACCGAGGGCGGCCGGTGCAGGGCGGCGCCATCGCCACGCCGCATCGGAGCGCGCAGAACACGCCGTAGGCTGACGAGCAGTCCCCGCCCGTCGTGGAGAGGAACCAGACAAGTGCAGCCCGGTGGACCCAACATGCAGCAGATTCTTCAGCAGGCACAGCGAATGCAGCAGCAGGTGCTCGCGGCTCAGCAGGAACTCGCCGAGGCCGAGGTCACCGGCAGTGCGGGCGGCGGCCTGGTGACCGCGACCGTCAACGGCTCCGGCGAGCTTCAGACGGTGAACATCGATCCGAAGGTCGTCGACCCCGACGACACGGAGACGCTCGGCGACCTGGTCGTGGCGGCGGTGCGAGACGCGAACCGGCAGGCCCAGGAGCTGGCACAGCAGAAGCTCGGCCCGGTGGCAGGCGGACTCGGCGGTCTGGGCGACCTCGGCGGCCTCGGTGGTCTCGGCGGCGGAACCGGCGGCCCGGCACTGCCTGGATTCCCCCAGTAGCCGACAGCACAGCAGGCACGTCGAAGGCCTTCCTCGGCGTTGTCGTCGCCTCGCGCCAACAGCCAGGTTAAGGAGAGGTCGGGTTGTACGAGGGTCCGGTTCAGGATCTGATCGACGAGCTGGGGCGGCTGCCCGGCATCGGTCCCAAGAGCGCCCAGCGGATCGCCTTCCACCTGTTGTCCGCCGAGCCCGCCGACGTGACTCGGCTGCAAGAGGTGTTGCAGCGGGTCAAGGAGGGCGTGGTGTTCTGCGATGTCTGCGGCAACGTCTCCGAGGAGCAGACCTGCCGGATCTGTCGGGATGTGCGGCGGGACCCCAGGGTGGTGTGCGTCGTCGAGGAGCCCAAGGACGTTCCCGCCGTGGAGCGGACTCGCGAGTTCCGGGGGCGCTATCACGTCCTGGGCGGCGCGCTGGACCCGCTGTCCGGAGTCGGTCCGGACCAGCTTCGGATCCGCGAGCTGTTGGCCAGGATCGGCAGCTCGGTGGACGGGGTCGAGGTGAACGAGGTGATCATCGCGACCGACCCCAACACCGAAGGGGAGGCCACCGCGACCTACCTGATCCGCATGCTGCGCGACTTCCCCGGTCTGACCGTCACCAGGCTGGCCTCCGGCCTGCCGATGGGCGGCGACCTGGAGTTCGCCGACGAGCTGACCCTCGGCCGGGCGCTGTCCGGACGCCGCACGGTGTGACCGACAGCGGGGAGGCCGACCGTGAGCGGACCGGGCGCACCGACGGCGATGGTCCGGCCTTCCCGGCGGACCGGGTGGCCGGGCTGATCGACGCGGTGCTGCGGCGCCCGGCCAGGCTGGGTCGGGTGCGAGTGCTGGCCGTCGACGGGCCCTCCGGATCGGGGAAGTCCACCCTGGCGGATGCGATCCTCGCCGCCCTGCCTGCTCGCGGAGTCGTCGGCGGCCTGGTGCGTTCGGACGACTTCGCCACCTGGACCGAGCCCGAAGGCTGGTGGGACCGGCTCGAACACGGAGTGTTAGCGCCATTGCGGGCGGGCAGGCCGGGAGGTTACCGGCGCATCGAGTGGACCGATTCGGGACCACAGCCGGGCGGATCGGTCGAGGTGCCGATTCCCGAGGTGTTGGTGCTGGAAGGCGTCACGACGGGACGACGTGCCGCCTCGGAACTGCTCTCCCTGCTGGTGTGGATCTCCTGGGGTGATGAACAGCACAGACGTGAGCGAGCGGTGGCCAGGGACGGTGAGGTGATCCGCACGCCGATGCACGGCTGGCAGCGCTTCGAACGTGCCTGGTTCGCCGAGGATCGGCCGTGGGAACGCGCCGACGTCCTCGTGACGGACGGCAGTTGGTTGACTCCGCACGTTTCATCGGATCGTCACAGACAGTGAGGGTGACCGGCGAAATCCGGTGGCATAGTTCAGCGTGTCGGGATCGTGACCCGGTCACGCTACGGATCGGTAGCGCCTAAGGGTTATCGTCTGCGACCAACTGTGAGTTAGCCCGAACACTGAGGTGCGTGATGGCCACATCCCGAACGGCCCTGAGGTCGCGGCTCCTACGGCTGAGCGCCGTGGGCCTCGCCGGAGCCCTTGTCCTGTCCGCCTGTGCAGAGTCGGAGCGAACCTCCGACGGTGACACGGGTGGCAGCACGGGCGACACATTCGTCTTCGGTGCCGCCGGGGCACCCGCGCTGTTCGACCCGTTCTTCGCCAGCGACGGCGAGACGTTCCGCGTGTCGCGGCAGATCTTCGAGGGCCTGGTCGGCTTCGAACCGGGCGGCGTGGACGTCGAACCCGAGCTGTCCACCGACTGGGAGTCGTCGGAGGACGGCCTCACGTGGACCTTCAACCTCGAAGAGGACGTCACCTTCCACGACGGCACCCCCTTCAACGCCGAGGCGGTCTGCTTCAACTTCGACCGCTGGTACAACCAGGAGGGCACCGGGCAGAACCCGGCGATCTCCTACTACTGGAACAACACCTTCGGCGGCTTCTCCGACGGTGCCTCGCCCTCGCTGTTCGAGTCCTGCGCAGCAGAGGACGAGAGCACCGCGGTCATCCAGCTCACCAGGGCCACCGGCAAGTTCCCGGCGATCCTCGGCCTGCCGTCCTTCTCCATGCAGTCGCCCACGGCGCTGGAGGAGTACGACGCGGACGACGTCCAAGCGGAGGGCGACAGCTTCGTCTTCTCCGAGTACGCCCGTGAGCACCCGACCGGCACCGGTCCGTTCCAGTTCTCGTCCTACGACGAGGGCAACGCGACGATCGAGCTGAACCGCTACGCGGACTACTGGGATGCCGACGCCGCGGCACAGGTCGAGAACCTGATCTTCCGGATCATCCCGGACGAGACCACCCGGCGCCAGGAGCTGCAGTCGAACGGCATCGACGGCTACGACTTCCCCAACCCCGCCGACTACCAGACGTTGCAGGACGGCGGCTTCCAGGTCGAGGTCCGCGATCCGTTCAACATCCTCTACCTGGGCATCTCCCAGAAGGAGAACGAGAGCCTGCGTGACTTCCAGGTCCGGCAGGCCATCGCGCACGCCATCGACCGCGAGGAGCTGGTCGCCGCGACCATGCCCGCGGGTGCCGAGGTCGCGACCCAGTTCTACCCGAACACGGTCGAGGGCTACGCGGACGACGTGCAGACCTACGAGTACGACCCCGACCTGGCCGAGTCGCTGCTCGCCGACGCGGGTGCGTCCGACCTGACGGTGGAGTTCCACTGGCCGACTGAGGTCACCCGGCCGTACATGCCGAGCCCGCAGAACATCTTCAATGCGGTCTCGGAGGACCTGGAGGCCGTGGGCATCACCGTCGAGGCCGTCAGCACCCCGTGGAACGGCGGGTACACCGAGCGCACGAACCAGGGCGACGCGCAGCTCTTCCTGCTCGGCTGGACCGGCGACTACAACACGGCCGACAACTTCATCGGCACCTTCTTCACCGATCTGGAGGGCCAGTTCTTCACCGGTGAGTCGGAGGGCGGCGAGGAGCTGTCCGAGGCGCTCCAGGCCGCCGATGCAGAGCCGGACCCCGACGCCCGTGCGGCGCTCTACGAGGACATCAACCGCAACATGATGTCCGAGTGGCTGCCCTCGATCCCGCTGTCGCACTCGCCGCCCGCGATCGTCGTCGGACCGAACGTCGAGGGCCTGATCACCAGCCCGCTCACGGCGGAGGAGTTCAACACCGTCACCGTGACCGAGTAGATCAGCTTCGACACCGAACCCCACCACCAAAGGCGAACGCGTGCTCCGATACACCGTTCGGCGGCTGGCACAGCTGGTGCTGGTCATCGCCGTGCTCTCGGTGCTGCTGTTCGGCTGGCTTCGGATTCTCCCGGGAGGGCCTGTCTCGGCCCTCCTGGGAGACCGATCCACCCCCGAATCCGCAGCGCAACTTCGAACCGAGCTGGGCCTGGACCAGCCGATCTTCGTGCAGTACTTCAGCTTCCTGGAACGTGCCTTCACCGGGAACTTCGGTACCTCGACCGGCGTCCAGCGCGGCGTGCCCGCATTAGAGGTCTTCCTCCAGCGGTTCCCCGCGACCCTCGAGCTGGCGTTCATGGCGATCCTCATCGCGATCGCGGTGGGCATCCCGGTCGGATACCTCGCGGCGCGTCGGCGCGGCGGCTGGCTGGACAACCTGAGCGTCGGCTGGTCGCTGATCGGCATCGCGGTGCCCGTGTTCTTCCTGGCGTTCCTGTTCAAGTGGATCTTCGCGGTGGAGCTGGGCTGGCTGCCCGCCTCCGGGCGGCAGAGCACGGGGCTCGACGCGACCAGGATCACCGGGTTCTACATCCTCGACGGCCTGATGACCAGGGAATGGGATGCGGCCTGGGATGCCTTCCTGCATCTCATCCTGCCCGCGGTCGCGTTGTCGACCATCCCGTTCGCGGTGATCTTCCGGATCACCCGTGCCGCCGTGCTCGACGTGCTGGACGAGGACTACGTCCGCACGGCGCGCTCCAAGGGGCTGGCAGGCTCGGTGATCCGACGTCGGCACGTGCTGCGCAACGCGATGCTGCCGGTGGTCACGACGATCGGGCTCCAGACCGGCGCGCTGCTCTCGGGAGCGGTGCTGACCGAACGTGTGTTCAACATATCCGGGCTCGGGCAGGCGTTGGCGCTGGGCTTCGAGCGTAAGGACTTTCCGGTGCTTCAGGTCGTGATCATCGCTGCGGCGATGGTGTACGTGCTGGTGAACCTGGTGGTCGATCTGTCCTACGCGGCGATCGATCCCCGGATCAGGACGCGGTGATGGCGATCGGCAACGCTCGCAAGGAGCGAATCGACTCTCTGGCCGAGGCGGGTCCCGCCGACGCGGGGACCAGTCTGTTGGCCTCGGCGTGGCGGCGACTTCGTCGCAGCCCCACCTTCCTGGTCGGTGTGACGATCATCGGCCTGTTCGTGCTGCTGGCGCTGCTCGCGCCGCTGCTGGCCCCGCATGACCCCGGTGCTCGGCTGCTGGCCGACCAGGTGTCGGCGGCGACGAACAGCATTCCTCCCGCGCAGGACGGCCATCCCCTCGGCGGCGACCAGAACGGCCGAGACCTGCTGTCCCGGCTGTTGCTCGGCTCCCAGCAGACGCTGCTGGTGGCGCTGTTCGCCACGTTGATCGGCCTCGGCGGCGGGCTCACGCTCGGCACGCTGGCAGGCGCGTTCGGCGGCTGGGTGGACTCGCTGGTCATGCGGATCGTCGACGTGATGCTGTCGGTCCCGTCGCTGCTGCTGGCCGTGTCGATCGGCGCCCTGTTCGCGGGGCAGACGCAGTTCACCGTCATCCTGGCCGTGGCGATCGTGCAGGTCCCGGTCTTCGCCCGGCTGCTGCGCGGCGCGATGCTCGCGCAGCGATCCAGCGACCACGTCCTCGCGGCGCGGGCGCTGGGTGTCAAGCGGGGCGCGATCGTGTTCCGGCACATGTTGCCCAACGCGCTCGGCCCGGTGATCGTCCAGGCGACGTTGGTGCTGGCGGTCGCCATCATCGACGCCGCCGCGCTCTCCTTCCTCGGGCTCGGCGCCGCCAACGACGCCATCCCAGAGTGGGGACAGATGCTCGGTGGGGCGCAGACGATCATCGACACACATCCACACCTGGCGTTCTATCCAGCGAGCTGCATCATCCTGGTGGCGCTCGGCTTCACCCTCGTCGGTGAGTCGATGCGGGACGCGCTTGACCCGAAGAGGCGGCGGTAAGGATGGCACTGCTCGAAGTTCGCGATCTCTCCGTCACGTTCCAACGCAAGGGTGAGAAGCCCTTCACCGCGGTCGACGGCATCAGCTTCGACGTGGAACCCGGCCAGACCGTCGGCCTGGTCGGCGAGTCCGGCTGCGGCAAGTCCGTCACCTCGCTGGCCATCATGGGCCTGCTGCCCCAGCACGGGGTGACGGTCGGCGGCAGCGTCGAGTTCGAGGGCACCGATCTGCTTCGGCTCAGCGACCGCCAGATGGACGAGCGGCGCGGTCGGGATCTGGGAATGGTCTTCCAGGACCCGCTCTCCTCGCTGAATCCGGTGGTCCCCATCGGGCTCCAGGTGACCGAGGTCTTGGAGCGGCATCGAGGCATGGCCCGCAAGGCGGCCAGGGTCGAGGCGGCCGAGCTGCTCGACCGGGTCGGCATCCCCGACCCGAAGCGCAGGCTCGACGAGTATCCGCATCAGCTCTCCGGGGGCATGCGGCAGCGTGGGCTGATCGCGATGGCCCTGGCCTGCAAGCCGAGGCTGCTGATCGCCGACGAGCCCACCACGGCGCTCGACGTCACCATCCAGGCGCAGATCCTGTCCCTGCTGGCCGGACTGGTCCGCGACACCGGGACCGCGCTGATCATGATCACCCACGACCTCGGCGTCGTCGCGGGCCTCTGCGACGAGGTGAACGTCCTCTACGGCGGACGGATGGTGGAGCGGGCGGGCCGACATCGGCTGTTCGCCGAGCCGCGACACCCGTACACCTCGGGGCTGCTCGCCTCGATCCCCCGGCTGGACTCGACGCGCGGGGAACGGCTCACCCCCATCGAGGGTTCGATGGCGGACAACCTGCCGTGGCACTCCGCCTGCGCCTTCGCCCCGCGTTGTCCGAACCGGCTGGACGTGTGCGAGCAGACCACGCCCGCGATGGAGTCCGACGGCGATCGGCTGCTGCGCTGTCACAACCCGATCAAGCGGCGGAACGAGAAGCAGGAGGTGGCCGGATGAGCACCGCCAGCACCACCGCAGACCCGGGTCCGGCGACGGACGAGACGGCGGCTGCGCAAGATGCCGACCAGTCGGAGGTCCTGGTCTCCGTCGAGGACCTGAAGGTTCACTTCCCGATCAAGCGCGGCATGATCCTGGACCGCACCGTCGGCTATGTCTACGCGGTCGACGGGGTGGACCTGACGATTCGCCGAGGCGAGACCTACGGCCTGGTCGGCGAGTCCGGCTGCGGGAAGTCCACGCTCGGCAGGGCTCTGCTGCGGCTGGTGGACGAGACCACGGGGCGGGTCGTCTTCGACGGCACCGACCTGTCCACGCTCAAGGGCGAACCGCTCCGGCGGATGCGCAAGCGGATGCAGATGGTGTTCCAGGATCCGCTGTCCTCCCTGGACCCGCGTCAGTCGGTCGAGTCGATCCTCGTGGAGGGTCTTCGGGCGCACGGCCTGGACAAGAACCGCGAGGAGACCCACAACCGACTGCTGACGCTGCTCGCGGCGGTCGGCCTGCCGGAGAACGCACTGCGGAAGTATCCGCACGAGTTCTCCGGCGGTCAGCGGCAGCGGATCGGCATCGCCCGCGCGCTGACGGTCAACCCGGATCTCATCGTGGCCGACGAGCCGGTCTCCGCGCTGGACGTCTCGGTGCAGGCGCAGGTGATCAACCTGCTCGGCGACCTTCAGCAGGAGTTCGGCCTGACGTACCTGGTGATCGCCCACGACCTCGCGGTCGTGCGGCACATCTCCGACCGGGTCGGGGTGATGTACCTCGGCGGGATCGTCGAGGAGGCCACCTCTAACGAGCTCTACACCGAGCCGCTGCACCCGTACACCCGCGCGTTGTTGTCGGCGGTTCCGGTGCCCGACCCGGCGTTGGAGGACCGGCGGGAGCACATCCTGCTCTCCGGCGACCTGCCCTCGCCCGCCGCACCGCCCAGCGGCTGTCGGTTCCACACGAGGTGTCCGTGGCGGCAGGAGACTCGGTGCGACACCGAGCGTCCCGCCCTGCGGGAGCTGGCGCCCGGCCACCGGGTCGCCTGCCACTTCGCGGAGGACATCCGCGACGGCAGGATCAGTCGTCACGAGGTCACGCCGGAGGCGATCGATCCCGATCTCGCGCAGAGCTCGACCGACTCGCCGTTCGGACCAGCCTCGGTCACGGAGGCGTTGGACCACCACTGATCGGCTGATCCAGAAGCACACACAGATGACGCCCGACCCGGGCCAGCCGGGTCGGGCGTCACTGTGTTTGGGTCCGGTGGCCACCGGGAGGAGAAGGGGTCCGCCGATCTCCTAGGCGGAGCGACCGGCGATCAGGACGGCACCTGGGCATCGGCGGTGATGAGCTTCTGCGCGTCGGAGGCGCGGTCGAGGGCCTGCGCCAGGCCGACGGCGTCCGCCGGACCGAGGACGGCGGTCTCACCGGGCGGGGTCACGACCGCGACGCGGTCGCCCAGCACGAGGACGGTGAGCTGTCGGGCCCGGCCTGAGGCGTCCGAGCAGTCGACCCACCAGCGCAGTGTCTCGTCCGATCCGGCGTTCATGCCGTCTCCATTCATCGCTAGTAGGGCCGCAACAGAACCAGAATTGTATTCACAGTACTGGCGTCCGGTGTCATGGTGATCGTCCGGTCGGTGTCTCGGCCCGCCCTGATCAGCAGAATCGACCGCCGTCGCAGGCGCGGGCCGCCGCGAGTCGACGAGGCCTCGGCGCTGATGCCGCCGGATGCCGGGGACCGGTGTCCACAGTGGATGTCCAGCCCGCCTGCATCCGACGTGGCAGGGCATTCCTGGCCGTATCGGAGTCGGTGTCTCCCGGCGGCCGCGACGGTCAGCGGTGCGCGCGGTTGACGGCCGAGACGACCGAGCGCAGCGCGGCCGTGACGGTGGAGGTGTCCACGCCGACTCCCCACAACAGCCGGTCGCTGACCGCACATTCCACATAGGACGCGGCCTTCGCGTCGTCCCCGCCGGTCAGTGCGTGCTCCACGTAGTCGAGGACCCGGACGTCATAGCCGATCGTCGCCAGCGCGTCGACGAACGCCGAGATGGGACCGTTGCCGGTACCCGTGATCTCGCGCTCCTCGCCGTCGACCACCACGGTCGCGGTGATGTGGTCGTCGTCCCCGCCGCTCACCTGGTGCCTGCTCAGTCGCAGCGGTGCCGTCGGCTCCAGGTACTCGGTGGCGAAGACGTCCCACATGGCCTTCGGGTCGACCTCGCCGCCCTCGGAGTCGGTGACCGCCTGCACCAGCTTGGAGAACTCGATCTGGAGCCTGCGCGGCAGCGACAGCTGGTGCTCGGTCTTCATGATGTAGGCGACGCCGCCCTTGCCGGACTGCGAGTTGACCCGGATCACGGCCTCGTAGCTGCGGCCGACGTCCTTCGGGTCGATCGGCAGATACGGCACGGCCCAGCGGAAGTCGTCGATCGACGTGCCCGCCGCCTCGGCCTCGGCCCGCAGCGCGTCCAGCCCCTTGTTGATCGCGTCCTGGTGGCTGCCCGAGAAGGCGGTGTAGACCAGCTCGCCGCCGTAGGGGTGCCGCTCCGGCACGGCGAGCTGGTTGCAGTACTCGACCGTGCGCCGTACCTCGTCGATGTCCGACAGATCGATCTGCGGGTCGACGCCCTGGCTGAACAGGTTCAACGCCAGCGTGACCAGGCAGACGTTGCCGGTCCGCTCCCCGTTGCCGAACAGGCAGCCCTCGATGCGGTCGGCGCCTGCCTGGTAGCCCAGCTCGGCGGCGGCCACTCCGGTGCCCCGGTCGTTGTGCGGATGCAGGGACAGCACGATCGAGTCCCGCCGGGCCAGGTTCCGATGCATCCACTCGATGGAGTCGGCGTAGACGTTGGGCGTGGCCATCTCGACCGTCGCGGGCAGGTTGATGATCGCGGGCGCCTCCGGCGTCGGCTGCCAGATCTCGATCACGGCGTTGCAGACCTCGACGGCGTAGGACAGCTCCGTGCCGGTGTAGGACTCGGGCGAGTACTGGAAGCGGAACTCGGTCTCCGGGTACTTCTCGGCGAACGCGGCGACCAGCTCGGCGCCGTCGGTCGCGATCTTCTTGATGCCCTCCCGCTCGCTGCGGAAGACCACCCGGCGTTGGAGGATCGACGTCGAGTTGTACAGGTGCACGATCGCCTTGTGGACGCCCTCGACGGCCTCGAACGTCCGCTCGATCAACTCGGGCCGGGCCTGGGTCAGCACCTGGATCGTGACGTCGTCCGGGATCGCCTCGTCCTCGATGATCTCGCGCACGAAGTCGAAGTCCGTCTGGCTCGCCGCGGGGAAGCCGACCTCGATCTCCTTGTAACCCATCCGCACCAGCAGGTCGAACATCCGGCGCTTGCGAGCAGGCGACATCGGGTCGATCAGGGCCTGGTTGCCGTCCCGCAGGTCGACCGCGCACCACTGCGGAGCCGAGCGGAGCGTGACGTCCGGCCAGGTGCGGTCGGGCAGCACGATCGGCTCCACCTGCTCGGCGAAGGGCAGGTAACGATGGAAGGGCATCGAGCTGCCCCGCTGCGGATTCCAGACGGGCTGATCGGCGGGCGCCGGTCGCGACGGGACGCGCAGGCGGCTGCGGCCGCTGCTGAAGGCGTCGGGCGCGGAGATGTCGGAGTGGCTGGTCATGACGGGGTGTTCTCCTACTGATGCCGGGTGCGACGACCGACGGCCTCGAACTCCGCGCCGGGGAGCCGGTCTGGTCAGACCCCGTCGCGGCGGCGAAGCAGGAGTGCGCGAGCCACGGACGAGAGGCTAACCGACCGGGCCGTCCGCGCGAAACCCCGTGGTCCAGATGGTGAGAGCAGTCGCACGACGGCCTCGGCTGGTCGAAGCCCTCGACCGGTCCTTGCGACCGCGCTCGGGCAGGCGGCACGAGCACTAGGCCGAACGGCGGAGTGTAAGTCGATCCGCCAGTGAGAAACACTCATCTCATGGCGGCATCGAAGCGTGGAAGCAGTGGACTGGCCGGGTTGATCAATGCTGTCGGCTTCGTCCTGGCAGCCGTGCTGGTCGCGAACGTCCTCCTCATCCTGCTCAACGTCGACACGAGCATCGAGGTGGTCGCGCTGATCGGCAATCTCGCGGACTGGCTGGCTCTGTGGTGGCCCGGCCTGATCCAGGTCGACGACGCGACCCTGCAGGTGTTGGTCGACTACGGCGTCGCGGCGCTCTTCTGGGTGGTGGTCGCCGGGATTCTGGCGCGCGCGTTCGGCTGAGCACGGCGACCCGACGGGGGCGCGGGGCGAATCGCGCCCTGAGCTCGCCGAGCAGGCACCGAGGCCTCCCGCGTCCCGTGTTCGACCAGCCGCCAGGGCACCCGTCCGCTCGGCATCGACGCCCGGTCGTCAGAACGCGGGTGTGCCCCAGGCCTCGCCGGAGACGAGTTCGTCCAGCGAGCGGCGTCGACGGGGCTTCGCATCGCGTTCCCGCAGGTCGATCGGGCCGGTCTCCGGGGGCGCCACGCGGCCCAGCGCGATGGCCACCCTGGGCTCGACGCTGTCGGGCAGCCCGAAGGCCTCGGCGATGGCCTCCGCGTCGAATCCGGCCATCTGGTGCGCGATCATGCCCTCCGCCACCGCCTGCAGCACGAGGTTCTGGGTGGCGAGCCCCAGGCCGTACTCGGAGTAGGGGAGCGGGTGGCCTTCCTCGTCGAGCACGACGGCGATGCCGATCACCAGCGCCGAGGCGGCAGGCGCCCAGGCCTTGTTCCCCCTGGAGAGCGAGTCGGCGATCCGGTCGAAGGTCTCGCTGCCGCGAATCCCGACGAGGTAGCGAGCAGGCTGACTGTTACCCCAGGACGGTGCCCAACGCGCGGCCTCGAACAGCGGCCGCAGCTGCTCCAGCTCCAACCCGGCCGTCGGATCGAGGTTGCGCGGGCTCCACCGGTCGGCGATGAGCGGGTGCAGTTCCACGCTGCTCTCCCCTCGGCGATCGGAGTTCCCGATCGGCGGTGTGCTCGACTCGCTCACCTGGGCAGTCCTTCCTGCTCGACGGACCTGGCGGGGCCAGCGTAGCCATGGGCGCGGCGGGGCGGCGACGTCGCTCACTCTGCGGAACCCGCAGGCACGAGCCCGCCTGCGGCCATCCCAGACTGAGGGGCGATCTTCCGGAGCCCGGCATCTCGGGGCCTCCCCGGTCGCCGGAACTCAGATCGCGTACGGCCAGGCGACGAGTGCGTAGGCACCGAACCAGGAGCCCGCCAGCGCCGCAGCGGCGACGACTGTCAACGCGGTGCCGGGTCGTCGTCGACCGAGGCCGATGGCGACGGGGATCAGCAGGGTGAAGGCGGGCAGCAGCAGCCGCGCCTTGGAGTTCATCAGGCCGTTGGAGCCGATGTCCATGACGAGTACGCCCGCGCCGTAGACCACCAGCGGCCATGGCAGCCGCATCCGCACCGCGACCACGGTGGAGACGATCCCCGCGATCAGCAGGGCGATCGTGCCGATCTCCAGCACGGACCGGCCGCTCGCGAGCACCTCGGTGGTGAAGCGCAGGGTTGCCGCGCCGCCGTCGAATCGGGAGTCCCAGCCCTCCTGCTGCACGTCGAACCAGCCGGTCGGGGAGCCGGTGCGCAACGCGACCCAGCCGAGATAGCCGAGCATCCCCAGGGGCGCCAGCAGCCCGGCGGCCCAGGGCCGCCAGCCGTCTCGGCGATGCAGCACGGCGACGAGAGCGGCGAGACCGACGGCCAGGATCAGGGCGGCGGCCGTGGGCCGGACCAGCCCCGTCGCAGCGCAGCACAGGCCGGCCAGCAGCCAGCGTCGCTCGACGACCCCGACGAGCGCCCAGGCCGCCAGCGCGCAGAACAACGCCTCCGAGTAGGCCATCGACAGCGCGATCGACAACGGCGTGCAGGTGAAGAGCGCGATCAGGATCAGTCCGACGCGGCGCGAGTCCGACACCGAGGCGGCCAGCCGCATCAGGGCATAGGCGCAGGCCACGCCGCTCAGCAGACTGACAAGCAGCGCCGTGGGGACGGGCTGGCTGCCCGGCATGGCGTCCAGCAGTCGGATCAGGGCCGGATAGCCGGGGAAGAACGCCGTCGAGGTGTCCTCGGTGCGCCTGCCGAAGGCGTCGTACAGCTCCGGCGACACGTCGGAGTACCCGCGAGTCGCGATGCTCAGGTACCACTGACCGTCCCACGCGGTCCGCGCGTCGATCGGTGACACTCCGTGTCGATCAGCCGCCCAGCCGAGCACGATCAGGCCCAGCTGGCGAAGTGCGAGGTAGACCACAGCGGGCGCCGCGAGCATCGCGAACCGGGCCGGTCGGGGATGCGCCGTCGCCCAGCCGGACAGCCGCTCGGCGATCGACGGTCTGCCCTGCTCAGACCCCGGACTGCGGGTGGGGTCCGAGCGTGCGTCTTCGGCCGTCGACGTGGCGGACAAGCCGGTCCTCCCCAGGGTCGGTTGATCAGGGGGTCAAGGCTAGTCGGAGGCCTTGGAACTCGGGTTATCCGTGAATTCTCTGTAGGCTGACCTCGCAGCGGAGCGACCCGTGGGGGCTCGATGCTGTTCAGGTCGAGTCGACATCCGGGGTCGCATCAAGGCTGATCTTCAGGAGGTTCGAAGACGTGGCGCTCGTCGTCCAGAAATACGGCGGATCCTCTGTGCAGAGCGCCGACCGGATCAAACGGGTGGCCGAGCGCATCGTCGAGACCCGCAACGCGGGCAACGATGTGGTCGTCGTGTGTTCGGCCATGGGCGACACCACGGACGAGATGCTCGAACTCGCCAAGCAGGTGTCCCCGAATCCGCCGGAACGCGAGATGGACATGCTGCTCACCGCCGGTGAGCGGATCTCCAACGCACTGGTCGCGATGGCCATCCACGCGCTCGGCGCGGAGGCCAGGTCGTTCTCGGGTTCCCAGGCAGGCGTGATCACCACCCCGGTGCATCAGAAGGCCAGGATCATCGACGTCACCCCCGGCCGGGTCCAGCAGGCCCTCGGCGAGGGGGCGATCGTCCTGGTCGCCGGGTTCCAGGGCGTCGCGCAGGACACCAAGGACATCACCACCCTCGGCAGAGGCGGCTCCGACACCACGGCCGTCGCGCTCGCCGCGGCGCTGAACGCCGACGTCTGTGAGATCTACACCGACGTCGACGGCGTGTTCAGCGCCGATCCTCGGATCGTGTCCGACGCCAAACACCTTCAGACCATCACCTACGAGGAGATGCTGGAGATGGCGGCCTGCGGCGCGAAGGTGCTGATGCTTCGCTGTGTCGAGTACGCCCGCCGATACGGCGTACCGGTGCACGTCCGTTCGTCGTACAGCAACAAGCCCGGCACCGTGGTGTCCGGCTCAGTGGAGGATCTGACCGTGGAACAGGCGATGATCACCGGCGTCGCGCACGACCGCTCCGAGGGCAAGGTCACCGTGGTCGGCGTGCCCGACACGCCGGGTGTGGCAGGCCGGATCTTCCGGGTCGTGGCGGACGCCGAGATCGACATCGACATGGTGCTGCAGAACGTCTCCGGCAGCTCTTCCGGGCGAACCGACATCACTTTCACCCTGTCGAGGGACAACGGCCCGACGGCGGTCGCCGCGTTGGAACGGCTTCAGGCCGAGGTCGGCTTCGAGCAGGTCCGCTATGACGACCGGGTCGGCAAGGTGTCGCTGGTCGGCGCGGGAATGCGCTCGCATCCCGGGGTCACCGCGACGTTCTGCGAGGCGCTGGCGAACGCGGGTGTGAACATCGAGATCATCAACACCTCGGAGATCCGCATCTCGGTGTTGATCAGGGACGACGATCTGGACGTCGCGGTCAGGGCGATCCATGAGGCCTTCAAGCTCGGCACTGACGAGGAAGCCGTCGTGTACGCGGGTTCGGGTCGGTGAGGGGAGTAGTGAACAGTCAGGTGACACAGACGACTGACGGCGACACGGGGCGGCCGACGCTGGCCATCGTCGGCGCGACCGGCGCCGTCGGCTCGGTGATGATCGACATCCTGGACAGTCGCGAGTCGGTGCCGTGGGGTGAGATCCGGCTGATCGCCTCGGCGCGTTCGGCAGGCAAGAAGATCACGGTGCGCGGGCGCGAGCTGACGGTGCTGGCGCTGGCCCCCGAGGTCTTCGACGGGGTCGACGTCGCCTGCTTCGACGTGCCGGACGAGGTCTCGGCCGAGTGGGCGCCCGTGGCGGCCTCCCGTGGCGCGGTGGCGGTGGACAACTCCGGCGCCTTCCGCATGGACCCGGAGGTGCCGCTGGTGGTGCCGGAGGTCAACGCGGACGACGTCGCCAGGCGGCCCAAGGGCGTCATCGCCAATCCCAACTGCACCACGTTGTCGATGATGGCCGCGATGGGCGCCCTGCACCGGGAGTTCGGACTCCGCGAGCTGGTCGTGGCGTCGTACCAGGCCGTCTCGGGTGCAGGCCAGGCAGGCGTCGACCGGCTGTACGCGGAGCTCGCCGCCGTGGCGGGCAAGGACGTCGGCGTCCGCGCCGGGGACGTCCGGGAGGCACTGACGGCCGCAGGCCTGGTCCAGGCCGACTCGCCGTTCCCGGCGCCGTTGGCGCTCAACGTCGTGCCGTGGGCGGGCTCGCTCAAGGACGACGGCTGGGCGTCGGAGGAGATCAAGGTCCGCAACGAGTCGCGCAAGATCCTGGGCATTCCGGATCTGAAGGTCTCGGCGACCTGTGTCCGGGTGCCGGTGGTGACCACCCACTCGGTCGCGGTGCACGCCGTGTTCGAGCGTCCGGTGACGGTGGCCCAGGCCCGCGAGGTCTTCGACGCGCAGCCGACGGTGGTGTTGATGGACGACCCGGCGAACGGCGTCTACCCGACGCCTGCCGACGTCGTCGGCGGCGATCCCACCTACGTGGGGCGCATCCGGCAGTCGCTGGACTTCCCGAACGCGCTCGACTTCTTCGTCTGCGGCGACAACCTCCGCAAGGGTGCCGCCCTCAACACCTACGAGATCGCCGAGCAGGTGGTGGCGGACTGACGTCTGCCGCACCGCCGGCGCGAGGGTTCCTCAGGTCGGCCGCCGGTCCTCCCGGCGGCCGACTTCTCGTCTCGGCTCCGCGGCGGTCCGCCGGGGGGACCGCCCGCCCGTCCGATGCAGATCAGAACCACCCATTTTCTTGACTTGTTCCAGTTTAGGTGGTGGACTGTCGGTCGTATGGCTCCCACCACGGCACCCAGGCAGGGCCGCAACGCGGCTCCCGACCCGCGCGACGCACTGCGCGGCGTCGGTCTGCGGGTGACGGCTCCTCGGCTGGCGGTGCTCGAATGGCTGGCCCGGCATCCGCATTCGACCGCAGAGCAGGTCGCCACCGCTGCGCGATCTCGGCTCGGTGTGGTCTCCACCCAGGCTGTGTACGACGTGTTGCACGCCTGCACCGCTCACGGTCTGCTCCGGCGGATCGAGCCTGCGGGACACCCGGCCCGCTTCGAGACCCGCACGGGCGATAATCATCATCATCTGGTCTGCAGGCAGTGCGGACGCACTGCCGATGTCGACTGCGTACATGGTGACTCGCCATGCCTGGAGCCCTCGGACACGGCGGGTTTCGTCGTCGACGAGGCGGAAGTCGTCTTCTGGGGCCTGTGTGCCCCCTGCTCGGCCGGTTGACGGCCGGGCAGTCTCACCCGGAAGCGAACAAGGAGGTTGGGCGCGTGACCGACGCACGCTTCACCACGAACAACGTGGGCATCCCGGTGGCGAGTGATGATCACTCGCTGACCGCGGGCCCGAACGGCCCGATCCTGCTGCAGGATCACTACCTGATCGAGAAGAACGCCCAGTTCAACCGCGAGCGCGTGCCGGAGCGGGTCGTGCACGCCAAGGGCGGCGGCGCCTTCGGGTTCCTGGAGATCACCGAGGACGTCAGCCAGTACACCAAGGCCGCGCTCTTCCAGCCCGGCGTCAAGACCGAGGCCCTGACCAGGTTCTCGACCGTCGCCGGTGAGCTGGGCTCCCCGGACACCTGGCGTGACCCGCGCGGCTTCGCGATCAAGTTCTACACCAGCGAGGGCAACTACGACCTGGTCGGCAACAACACGCCGGTCTTCTTCATCCGGGACCCCATCAAGTTCCCCGACTTCATTCGCTCGCAGAAGCGGCGGGCCGACAACGGTCGTCGGGATCACGACCAGCAGTGGGACTTCTGGACCCTGCAGCCGGAGTCCGCGCACCAGGTGACCTGGCTGATGGGCGACCGGGGCATCCCCAAGACCTGGCGGCACCAGAACGGCTACGGCTCGCACACCTACCTGTGGGAGAACGCGGGCGGCGAGAAGTTCTGGGTCAAGTACCACTTCAAGACCGACCAGGGCATCGACTTCCTCACCTCCTCCGAGGCGGCCACGCTCGCGGGTGAGAACGCCGATCACCACATCGCCGACCTCTGGGACGCCATCGTCGCGGGCGATCACCCGAGCTGGACGCTGCACGTCCAGGTGATGCCGTACGAGGACGCCGCGGACTACCGGTTCAACCCCTTCGACCTGACCAAGGTGTGGCCGCACGGCGACTACCCGCTGATCAAGGTCGGTCGCCTCGTGCTGGACCGCAACCCGGAGAACTACTTCGCGCAGATCGAGCAGGGCGCGTTCGAGCCGACCAACCTGGTGCCGGGCATCGGACCGTCGCCGGACAAGATGCTGCTCGGCCGGATGTTCTCCTACCCGGACGCGCACCGCTACCGGATCGGGCCGAACTACGCCCAGCTGCCGGTAAACCAGGCCAAGTCCCCGGTGAACTCGTACGCCAAGGACGGCGCGATGCGCTACTCCAACCCGAGCGACCCGGTGTACGCGCCGAACTCCTACGGCGGACCGCACGCTGACGCGCAGAAGGCGGGCGAGACCAGCGCGGCGTTCGGCGTGACCGACGAGATCGTCCGGTCGGCCTACCGGCTGCACGCCGAGGACGACGACTTCGGTCAGGCAGGCACCATGGTCCGGTCCGTGCTCGACGACGACCAGCGGGCTCGCCTGGTGGCCAATGTCCAGGGCCACCTGAGCAACGGCGTCTCGAAGCCGGTGCTGGATCGGGCGCTGCAGTACTGGCGGAACGTCGACAAGGGGCTGGGCGACAAGATCGCCGCCGCCTTCGACGGAAGCTGACTTGACCCCCTCGATCCTGTGGGACCCCCAGCCGCAGGATCGAGGGACCTGAAGGACGGCGTACTGCCGTCCGGCGGCCCGGCGAGCTCCCCCCTCTCGCCGGGCCGCACCTTCCGTCTTCGTCACCCGCAGGACGGGCGAAACCCGGCGGCCGCCGATCTCTTCGAGCCCCGCACTCGCTTCGATCGGTGTCGGAACCGCAGGTCAGGGCTCGCGGGGCTCCCCGAAAGTGGTGGAAATCCCGACGCTCCGCGCGGGATCTTCACTCTTAACGGTGAAATCATGCCCATTCTTTAGGCTGAGTGAGATTCGCCATACGCTCTTCGTGTTCGAGTGCGGGAACGGCTCGGGCCGAGCGGCCACGCCGTCGCCGCGTCCGCGAGATCTTCGGCCCTCGCATCGCCTGCCGCCCGAGACCGATTGCCGACCTCGGCCCCGATTCAGGCCAGCGGCTGCAGGCCCGGCAGGTAGCCGGACTCCTTGCACCAGGGGCAGGGCCGCAGGTGATGGACGGTGCGGCCCACGTTGCCGAGCAGCGCCAATGCGGGCTCCACGATCTGGCCGCTCCCCTCGCAGCTCGGGCAGACGGTGGAGAGCTTGGGCCGCGGGTCCGGCAGGGTCGACTCGTAGTGCTCCTCGCTCACCCCTGCACAGTAGGCCCGGGTCTGCCCCAGCCCCAATCCTCGGGTGGGGCTGGCCGCCAGGACGTCGCCAGGCGATCCACGGCGAACATGAAGGGCATTGTCGCCGGGCGAGATCGGGCCCGAAGGCTTGACCTGCAGTGAGCTTGAGGTTTTAGGCTGTGGGGGTGAGCCGAACCGTGTCGATCGCCGTGGGCGATACGTCGAGTCCCGCACACCCCGCCGACCGGGCGCGACCGGCGTGACCATCCGGGTGGTGGGCATCGGCGGATCCATTCGCTCGGATTCGCAGTCGGAGCGCACCCTGAGCGCGGTCCTCGCGGGCGCCCGGCAGGCAGGCGCGGAGACGACCACCCTCGCCGGAGCCGACCTGGTGCTGCCCTTCTACGACCCCTCGGTGACCGACCGCACGGACAGCGCCCGACGGCTGGTGGACGTCCTGCGCAATGCGGACGGCGTGATCCTCGTGTCGCCGGGGTACCACGGCACGGTGTCGGGGCTGGTGAAGAACGCCCTCGACTACGTCGAGGACCTGCGTGGCGACGCACGACCGTATCTCGACGGCCGCGCCGTCGGCTGCGTCGGCACCGCACAGGGCTGGCAGGCGGCGGTCAGCACGCTGACGGCGCTGCGGTCGATCGTGCACGCGCTGCGCGGCTGGCCGACTCCGCTCGGCGCCGCCCTGCACGCGGGCGAGGTGCGGTTCGACGAGGACGGCGGCTGCACGGACGCCAAGACGGCGGGCACCCTGCACACCATCGGCGAACAGGTCGTCGACTTCGCCCGACGGCGCCACGGCTGACCGATCGGCGGCGCCTTGGCCGCGCAGGCAGGCTCCGCCTGGGACGGGCCCCGCGCGACCGGCGCGCGGGGCCCGGTACTGACTGGCGAGAGGGTGCTGCGGAGCGTGGTCGATGCAGGCCGAGCCGATGCGTCACGCCTACGCCGCGCCGTCGATGTCTGCCGTCGGCCTCTCGACGGCCTGACGAACGCATAATCGCGCGGCCGGACGGGTACCCCAGCTCCAGCGCAGGAGGCCGGTGGTCGGCCCGTGCGAGAAGGATCCTCGTCCAGCGTCGGGAGGCCGTCACGATGACCCCGCTGTACATCGCAGAAGCCGTGTCCATCGGACAGGGCAGGGACGGCGAGGTTCGGTCCTCGGACGGTGTGATCGACGAACGACTGGCCAGTCCGACCGAGCTGGGCGGCCCCGGCGGCGCCGCGACCAATCCGGAGCAGCTCTTCGCCGCGGGCTACTCCGCCTGTTTTCACAGCGCTCTGCGTGCGATGGCGGCCAAGTCCGGCACGCCGCTGCGAGCCAGCGAGGTGACGGCACGGGTGGGCATCGGCAAGGACGAAGCCGATGGTGGCTTCCAACTGTCCGTCACGCTGGAGGCGAAGCTGCCCGAACTCAGTCAGGCCCAGGCTGACGAGGTCGTCGAGGCCGCGCACAAGCTCTGCCCCTACTCGAAGGCAACGCGGGGCAACATCGACGTCACGGTGTCCGCCGTCGCCTGATCCAAGGCGGCAGACGTCCGTATCCATCGTGGGCATCGTGAACTCCACTGAATCCGTCACGAGAAGGTGTGAGGACCCAATGACCAAGAACTCGATCACCAGCCCGTTGACCAGCCCGCTCGGTGACGGTGAGCGTGACGTGACATGTCATGCCCTCCAGGCCACCCTGCTCGAGCTGATCGACCTGCATCTGCTGGCCAAGCAACTGCATTGGAACGTCGTGGGAGCGAACTTCCGCTCCGCGCATCTCCAGCTCGACAAACTCGTCTCGGTCGCGCGGGACTTCGCCGACGACGTCGCGGAGCGGATGTCGGCCCTGGCCGTGTCGCCGGACGGCCGGGCCGCCACGGTGGCCCAGGGCAGCGGGCTCCGCCATGTGCATGCGGGCTGGCGCAGCGTGGAACAGGTGGTCGGCGATGTCGTCGAGGCGCTCAGCGAGATCGTGCATCGCCTGCGCGCCCGCATCGACGAGACGGAGAAGACGGACCAGGTGACCCAGGATCTGCTCATTCAGATCACCGCGAAGCTGGAGAAGGCCCGGTGGATGTGGCAGACGCAGCAGCAGAAGTAGGCGCCAATCGAACGAACGACGAGCTTTCGGGCCGGACGCGATCGCGTCCGGCCCGAATCGTATGCGGGGCCGCCTGCCGGGCGTCGGCGTGTCCGACGTCTGCGGTGACGGTGTTCCGCAGTCCCGGCGGTGGGAGTCCGTCGGTGACGCCGTAGCCGCGTGACGGGATGCCCGCGCGGCGGCCGACTCAGTGCGGCCGACTCGGCCGACGACACGACCCCCGACCCGGCCCTGAGCAGCGGAGGCGCGGAGCGCCGTTCCCGTGCAGGCGCGGGGCACGGTTCGGCTGCACCCGCGATGCACCCCGTTCTGCCCCGACGTGCCGGGTACCGCCGTCCGTTCGGGCAGCCGAACCTGCCCTTTCCGGCGCCATGGCGGCAGGCCGCGCAGTCCTGATCACAGCACCCTTGACATGGCCGACTGGTCTAGTCCATTTTCGTGATGCGGATCACCTCCGCGTCCGGACTGCCTGTCAAGGAGACGACATGCGTACTCGGGTCCGAAGTCTCATCGCCTCGGCAGCGGGGGTCCTGCTCCTCCCCCTGGTCGGAGGCGGGCCTGCCGTGGCCGATCAGCCGACCATGCCCGGTGTCACGCAGGCCTGCGAGGCCCCCGCCTGGAACGCTGGCACGGTCTACGTGGCAGGCGACCTCGCCTCGCACGCCGGTTCGGAGTGGCGCGCCAAGTGGTGGACGCAGGGCGAGACGCCGGGAACCACGGGCGAGTGGGGCGTCTGGGAGAACCTCGGTCCCTGCGGAGATCCGGGCGACCCGGGCGACCCGGGCGATCCCGCCGATCCGGGGGCCATCGCGGTCGCGCCCTACCTCTACTACGGCTGGGGAAACCCGCCGAGCGCCGTCGAGGTGATGAACGCGACCGGCGTCGAATGGTTCACGATGGCCTTCATCCTGTCCTCGGGCAGCTGCACCCCGTCCTGGGACGGTCAGCGGCCGCTCACCGGCGGCATCGATGAACAGCGCATCAACGAGATCCGGGCGGCGGGCGGCGACGTCATCCCGTCCATCGGCGGGTGGAGCGGGAACAAGCTCGGCGAGTCCTGTCAGGACGCGACCTCGCTGGCCGCCGCCTATCAGCAGGTCATCGACGCCTTCGATCTTCAGGCGATCGATCTCGACATCGAGAACACCGAGTTCTACGGCGATGCGACGCAGCAGCGCAACATCGACGCACTGGCCATCATCGCCAGGGACAACCCGGATCTGCTGATCTACATCACCATGGGCACCGCCGTCTCCGGTCCGGACGCCAACGGCCTCCGGCTGATCCAGAAGGGCGCGGCGGCCGGGCTGGACGTCGACGGCTGGACGATCATGCCGTTCAACTTCAACGGCGGCACGGAGATGGGCCAGGACTCGATTCGCGCGGCCGAGGGCCTGCAGAACGCCGTCCGCGCCGCTTACGGATACTCCGAGACCGAGGCTTACCAGCGCATCGGCATCTCCTCGATGAACGGCACGACCGATCAGGGCGAGATCGTCACCCAACGACATTTCCGCGAGATGCTCGGCTACGCGCAGGAGCACGGACTGGCCCGGCTCACCTTCTGGTCGGTCAACCGCGACCGGCCCTGCACGGGTGGCGACGCCTCGGCATGCAGCGGAGTCCCGCAGCAGCCCTGGGAGTTCACCGGCATCCTCGCCGAATATCTCGACTGATCTCCTCCGGCCTTCGCTGATCCGGTCCTGCAGCCCGCATTGCTCGTCCTGTCGGGCGATGCGGGCTCGGCGGACCCGGCACGCCCGCCCCGCGTCCCTGCGCGCGCCAGGCGGGAGTGATTCCGGGTCGCTGCCTCGTCACCGTCGGATTCGACGGCGGTGACGAGGCAGCCACGCCTCGAGCGCTCGTCGCTCAGGCGACCGGAGAGGCCAGGCCGAGGGCCCGCCGGGCGAAGTGCACCTCGGCGACCCATTGCCGCAACGACTCCGCCACGACCAGCGATCCGTGGCCCGCATCGAAGCGGTACACCTCGTAGGGCACACCGCGCTGCGCCAGCCGGTCGAGGTAATTGTCGATCTGACGGATCGGGCAGCGCGGGTCGTTCTCGCCCGCCAGCACCAGCACCGGAGCGCGAACTGCGTCCACATAGGTCAGCGGCGAGCACTCCTGATACCGGTCGGGCACCTCGGTGGGTGACCCGCCGAACAGCGCCCGGTCGAAGGCGCGCAGCGGCTCCATCTCGTCCTCATAGGCCGCCAGGTAGTCGGCGACGGGGACTGCCGACACGCCTGCCGCCCAGCGCTCCGGCTGCGTGCCCAGCGCGAGCAGCGTGAGGTAGCCGCCCCAGGAACCGCCCTCCACCACGCACTTCTCCGGGTCGGCCAGCCCGGTGCGCACCGCCCAGTCGTGGACCGCCGCGACGTCCTCCAGCTCGGTGAGACCGGGCCTGCCCTCGATGGCGTCCCGCCACTCGGACCCGTACCCGGTCGAGCCCCGATAGTTCACGTGCACCACCGCGAACCCCGCGTCGACCCAGAGCGCCCGGTTCGCGGAGAACCGGTCCTCGTCCTCGGCGTGCGGCCCGCCGTGCAGGCTGAACAACGTCGGGAGCGGCCCGTCCGGCGCGTCGGCGGGGCGGGTCACCAGTGCGTGGATCTCGCCGCCGGGGCCGGGCACGAACGCGTCGGTCAAGGCCACCGACGGCGGCGCGGGCTCGCCGGGAGGTGTCAGGACCACCTGGTCGGTGCCGTCGGTGAACAACGCACGCACCACGGAGGGAGAGTGGGAGCTGGACCAGCCGTACTCGACCGTTCCGTCGGGGCGCACGGCAGCGGAGCCGACCGTGCCCGGTCGGGTGTTCAGCCGGGTCAGCGTCGCGTCGGCGATGTCGTAGCGGTACAACTCGCCGCGCGCCCGGTACTGATGTGAGATGAGCAGCGAGCGGCCGTCGGGGTACCAGTCCGCGGAGAGTTCGCCGGGCAGGTCCAGCCGCAGCTCCGACTCGGTGTCGGTGTCGAGATCCCAGATCAGCAGCTCGGGCCTGCCGCGCCGTTCGTGCGACACGAGCAGCCGCTGATCACCGGAGATCGGCGAGAACACGATCGCGTCCAGTCCCTTGCCCTCGCCGTCCCACTTCTCGGCCAGAACCGTGCTGTCGCCCGCCTCGGATCCGTCGCCCAGCCGCAGCACCCGCAGCGCCGGATGCCGGGAGTCGCCGTGCTCGGAATGCGAGATCGCGAGCAGCGTCTCGTCGTAGGACAGCGCGGCGGCACCTGCGTCGTGCTCGCTCTGGTAGACGACGGCCGCGCTGCCGCGGTCGCCCTGGACGCCTCGGCTCACCCAGATCGTGGTGCCGTCGTCGGTCGCCGTGGCGGAGGCGACCACGTCAGTTCCGATCTCCAAGCCTGCCGGGTAGCCGTCGTGCACCCCCGGCAAGGCCTGCTGCGCCTCCTCAGCGGGCGCCCGCCCGCTGAACGGTTCGACCATCCACTGGCCGAATTCGTCGCCGTCGGTGTCGGCGAACCACCAGATCGTCTCGCCGTCGGGACTCAGCGTGGCGTGGATCGTGCCGTTGGGACGGTCGGTCACCTGGCGATGGGTGTCCGTGGCTCGGTCCCAGGCATAGACCTCCCAGACACCACTGACGTTGGAGACGTACAGGTTCCGGTCGGGCGCCAGCCTGGCCCAGTCCGGTGTCGAGTTGCGTGCCGAGGTGAATCTGGCCCGCCATCGGGCCTCGGCCTCGGGGTCGGCGAAGAGCTGTTCGGGGATCTCGGCGTGGGGATGGGTGCTCACCACCCCGATACTGCCGGACTCGAAGCCGTCATCGGAGTCCGCCCGCGTGGATGATTGCCGCAGCGCTGGTCCGAGACGCGGTTTGAAGAAGGACACCGGCGGCAGGGGGAGACGGCCGTGCTCTGCGTGGCCAAGGCAGCATGCGGGAGAAGCGAGTACTCCGCCGTCGGATCGGCCCGACCCCCGCGAGAGGGACGCGACCATGGCATTCGCGCGGACCCGAGTTCGGTACCGTCGCACGAGTCGTCCACCTTCCGTGGCGGACGACCTCGGGCGGTCGACGAGCCGTCGTCGAGACCGGCGTGTCGTCCGATGTCGGCCACGCCGTCCCGGCGGGCCGTCGTCATGCCGCGCCGAGTCTCAGGAGGGAGCGCTTCCCGACCCGGCCCGCACGTTCGGTGCGGCACTCAGCCTTGAGCCGTCGTCACTCGACGACGATCGTCACCGAGGTCGTCTCGGCCCGATCCGCCCGTACCTCGTCGCTCGTGCCGCTCAGACCGTCATGGGCTGCCAGGGCGTCCGGATTCGTCTCGGAGTCGCACGTCGTCGAGAAGGTGTAGGCACCGGCGGGCAGCGTCCAGGTGAAGGCGCCCTCGTCGTCGGAGATGACGGCCATCTCCGGGATCTCGGTGGCGCCGTCCACGGCCGTCGGGACGATCAGGCACCCCGGCACCGCCGCGCCCGTCGTCGTCTCGACCCGGCCCTGGAAGGTCGCGGACGTGCGAACGCCCGAACCTGTGTCGGTGTCGGTGTCCGACACCGGCCGCGCCCCGGAGTCGGATCCCCCCGAACATGCCGCCGTGATCACGACGGTGAGCAGGACGAGGACGGCGCCGGCGAGCGGACGGCGATGCCGGGGCGCCATCACCGCACCCCGTCGATGAACTCGAACAGACTCTGAGTGATGCGAGTCCCCTTGTTGTAGTCGACCTGCGGTGTGCGGCCGTTGGAGTGAATGGCGATCGCGCTGAAGGCATCATTGTAGACCGGCGAGCCGCTCTGGCCGCCGACCGTGTCCACCGTGTAGTGGAGCTTGTTGCCGAGGGACTGTCGAATCGGTCCGCCGTGAAACCACATCGTGCCCGCGGGCTTGTCACCCGGATAGCCGCGAATCGTGATGTGGGTGCCGTCATAGGAATTCGACTGCCAGCGGAAGCCGAACCAGCCGGTGGTGTTGCCGATCGTGCAGTTCAGCTTGATGACGCCCCAGTCCTGGTTGGTGTTGCTGCTGTCGATCCAGGTCTGGTCCGTCCAGAGCTGAGTGCGTCCGCAGCTCCCGTACGGGAGTGAACTGCCGTTGCGGCCGGGAAACACCTGGACGTTCGTGTAGAAGTCGCCCGCGCTGCCGGTCCCGCCGGGATGGAGACAGTGACCTGCGGTCAGAACGGTGTCGGACGAGACGAGGAAGCCGCTGCAACCGCCACGTCCGGTCGCGGTGGTGTGTACGACGGCTCGGCTCGGGAAGGTCGTGGTGACGCTCACCTGAGACCGCTGATCAGGATCGAAGATCGACAGCGGCTGGCTCTCGCCCCCGCTCGACGCGGGTGGTGCGCCGTCGAAGGAGACGCCCGTCCCGGCGTCGGCGAGATCGCCGGTTCCGGTGAAGAAGGGGCGGTCTGCGGCCCATTCTGCACGGCGTGTCGGCAGATCGAGCGGACTCAGTACTCGGCCGTCGATCTGCTGTCCGACCGGTTGCGCGACACCGAATTCCGGTTTATTCGAATCGGCTTCCTCGGCGGCCAGAGCGGTGGTCGTCCCCGAGGTGAGTGCCACGGTCAGAGCCGTGCATAAGATCATCGACGCAGAACGAAGAGAACTCTTCATAGCCAGGTATCCCCCAATACTCGGCAGTGTGTGATGCAGCGTCCGATCGATCGGAATTCGAGGGACGTCCCCCTGCACCATTGATCAGAGTAGCGACGTCCGCCGGTCTGGACAAGGCCCGATCTTCTTATTCGACCGCGCTGTGGAGTCATCGGCGTGCGAATGGTTGATCGAGGCGGTACGGAAGGCGGATTCGGCGTGGCGAGCGTCGCACGCGCTTGATCGTGATCTGTCGTGATCAGAACCCTCGTGGACGTCTCTGCGCAGCGGCAGGTGTCTGATGAGTCGTCGACGTCGGCGAAGCCCGTGGTGCCGGGGGTTCGACACGGTCGCAGGGTGATGGGTCCGGCGGCTGTGATCGAGTGATGGTCGCCGTGATCGCGTTCGCGGTGATCAGCCGGTCGCTGCGACTGCTCCCGCCGCCGTCGTTCGAGGCCACGGTGCCGACAGCGCGACGTCGTCATCCGGGCCGTTCGGGCCGGTCGGGCAGCAGGCGGCGGATGCGAGCCGCAGGCACCCCGTGCGGGGTGAGACGAGCTCGGCCATCTCATCGCACCCCGCACGTCTTGGTCCGCTGCTCCGTGGTGTGGCGGCGTGTTCCGCCGCCTGCGGTTCAGGCCGCGTCGCAGGTCAGGTTCTTCTGGGGCATCGTGCCGTCGACGAGGTATTTCGTGGTGATGTTGAGTGCGCAGGGGTTGTCGCCGAGGACGTAGACGCCGTGGCCGCTTCCGTTGACGCTGACGAGTCGGGATCGGTCGCCGAACTTCTCGTCGAGGAGTTCGCCGCCGCGCAGCGGGGTGACCGGGTCGCGTTGGTTCTGCACGATGAGGACGTTGGTGGGGCCGTCGTCGTTGACTGCCACCGGCGGTTCGAGCGGTTCCTGCCAGTAGGCGCAGGGCGTGATGTTGGCGGCGGCCGCGCCGTAGAGCGGGTGCTGCTCGCGGTCTTCTGCGACGGCGCGCTGGTAGGTCTCGACGTCCTCGGGCCATTCGACGTCGTTGCAGGTCACCGCGAGGAAGACCGAGAAGTTGTTGTCATTCTCCGAGGTCGCCGCCGTGCCTGCCTGCAGACCGACCGCAGGCACGATCTCCTCGGCGTCGCGCAAAGCCTGCGCGGCCTGCGTCGCGTCACCGGATTCGAGCAGCGACTGCCAGGCCTGCGCCGTCGTGCCGTACGACGACTCGTCGTAGAGCGTGACGAAGGCGAAGAGCCGGAAGAAGCTGCCGTCCAGCCCGGGCATCGGGGTCTCGTCGAGTCGTTCGGCGAGGGTGAAGTAGGTCTCGCGGACCTCCTCGGGCGTGCTGCCCAGGCCGTAGCTGTCGTGCCGGGCGGCGGCCCAGTTCGCGAAGTCCGGGAACGTCTCCTCCATCCCCAGGGCGAATCGGCGCATGCCGTCGTGGTCGAGGTGGGTGTCGCCGATGTTGCTGTCGAGCACGACCCGGTCCGCAGTCGCCGGGAACATCGAGGCGTACGCCGCGCCCAGCGCGGTCCCGTAGGAGAACCCGAGGAAGCTGGCCTTCTCCTCGCCGAGCGCGGCCCGGATCTGGTCCAGGTCACGGGCCTTGTTCGCCGTCGACAGGTGCCGGAGTCGTCCTTCGTCGTCGTTCGCGGCGCACTGCTCGGCGACGCCCTGGGCGATCCTCGCCTGATCGACGACCGCCGCCTCGTCCACCGCATACGGCGGGATGTTGGCGTTGTACTCCTGATCGTCGGTGAAGCCGCAGCTCACCGGCGCCGAGTGCCCGATCCCTCTGGTGTCCATGCCGATCAGGTCGTAGCTGTCCATGACGCCGGCGGGCAGACCCTGAGAGGTGAGGAGCAGGGGCAGGTCCAGGCCGGACCCGCCGGGACCGCCGGGGTTCAGCAGCAGGACGCCGCGTCGCTTGTCCGGGTTCGCACTGGCCAGCCGGGAGATCGTGATCTCGATCTGCTCACCGTCGGGGTCGCTGTAGTCCAGGGGCACCGGCACGGTGGCGCACTGCAACTGCGCCAGATCGTCCGGAACATCCTCGGGACACGTACCCCACTGCAGCTGCGTCGTCCGCTCATCACCCGGCTCGGCGGCCACCGCAGGCACCCCGACCAACGTCCCGGTGAGTCCGAGCACGGCCAGCACGGTCGTTCCTCGGCCGACAGCACGTCTTCGATTCACGTGTTCACACTCCTGACAGTCGGTTCTGCTGCCGGCACTGCACACCGTGACGCTGGGGCATAGTCAAGGTCGGCACGCCTGCGTGGCACACCGGACCGAGCGCCGTGGGGAGCCCCTGGCCGAGGCCGTCGGGCCCGCAGGCCCGCTAGGCGACCTCTTCACCGTGGTCCGGGTCGTCCACCTGCTCGCGGGCCCGCTGCCGTGATCGCGATGTTCCTGCCGTCGGCCAACGGCTGCTTCCGGCGCCCTTGATCGCCGCAGGAGTGCGATCGGCGGGGAACGCCTCGGCCGCAGCCCCGGTGCCTGGCCGTCGGCGCTGAGCCGACCGACAACGCGAGGGACGGCGGCTCATAGGACGGAGTGCATTCCACGGCTCGTGTTCGTCCTGGACGGCCTTCTCCAGACGAAATGAGGGGCGAAGGCCGGACCTGTCTCTCAGACTTCTCCTAGAGACAGAACAAGGGCGGGTCCGCATGCAGCGGACCCGCCCTCATCTATGCTCTGACCTGGCCTTTCGGCTGGTCGGGGTGACAGGATTTGAACCTGCGACCTCTTCGTCCCGAACGAAGCACGCTACCAAACTGCGCCACACCCCGCCCGCCGCACGATTTCCCAGGGGGTCATCGTTCGACGAGACACAGTCTAGCTGATGTCCTGCCCACTTCCGAAACCGGCAGGTACCTGGGTTGCTCGGACGCTCGGATGGTCGGGGGACTCACGGGGCACGAGGGTCAGCAGACTCGCTTCCGGCCTGCACGCGAACCGCGCCGGAGCGTAGGGCGAAGTGCCCAGACCTGCGGAGACGTTCAGCCAGGTGTGTGCACCCCACCGAGAGACCCCTCGGGCCCGCGATCGGTCGATCCCGCAGTTGGTGACTAGCGCCCCGTAACCGGGAATGCGCAGCTGGCCGCCGTGGGTGTGCCCGGCAAGGACCAGGTCGTAGCCGTCGGCGGCGAAGGAGTCCAGGACGTGCGGCTCCGGCGAGTGGGTCACGCCCAGCCGAAGCCTCGCCTTCGGGTCGGGGATGCCCGCGATGTCGGCGTAGCGGTCCCGCCGAAGGTGCGGATCGTCCACGCCGGCCGCCACGATCGTGTTGCTCTGCACGCTGAAGGTGCGCCTTCGGTGCGTCAGGTCGAGCCAGCCGCGCTCGGTGAGAGCCGCCCGGAGGTCGCGCCACGGCAGCGGCACGCCGTGAATGCGCTTCGCCGTTCGGGCGGGAAGCAGATAACGCGCGGGATTCTTCGGCTTCGGTGCGTAATAGTCGTTGCTGCCGAAGACGAAGACGCCACGTCGATTCAACAGCGGGCCCAACGCACGCAGCACCGAGGGCACCGCCGCCTGATGTGCCAGGTTGTCCCCGGTGTTGACCACGAGGTCCGGCTCCAGTTCGTCGAGCGCGGCCACCCACCGCTGCTTCGACTGCTGGTTCGGCATCATGTGCAGGTCGGAGATGTGCAGGACGCGGAGTGGTCGTGCGCCGGGGGACAGGACTGGCAGCGTCGCGTGCCGGAGGGCCCACGCTCTGCGCTCGATTCCGACGGCATAACCGAGGGTGGCGACGCCGAGCGCTGCGGTCCCGATCAGGGTGCGGCCGATGGTGTTCATCCCGCTCAGCCTAGAAGGCTCGACGCGGCGACGCCGAATCCCGGCGTCCCGGCGAAGCAGCCACTCGCCTCGGTCGCGACCCGCACTGCGGGCCCAGAGCGGTCGAGGCTCGGGCGGAACTCGTGAGCAGCGCGCAGGCCCGACCGATAGGTTCTTCCCCATGGCAGAGCTGAAAGCACGACTGAGGGCGGAGCTCGTCACCGCGATGAAGGCACGAGAAGCCCTCGTGGTGTCCACCCTGCGGATGGCGCTCACGGCGGTGACCACCGAGGAGGTCGCGGGGAAGAACGCGAGAGAACTGACCGACGACGAGGTGCTCAAGGTCCTTGCCAAGGAGGCCAAGAAGCGCGATGAGGCAGCCGAGGCCTTCGCGGCGGCCGGGCGCTCCGAGAAGGCCGAGACCGAGCGCGCCGAGGGCGAGGTGCTGCGTCGTTATCTGCCTGCCCAGCTCGATGACGCCGAACTCGCCGTCATCGCCGAGCAGGCGGTGGCGGAGGTCACCGAGGCGCTCGGCGAGCGTCCTGGCCAGCGTCAGATGGGCCAGGTGATGAAGATCGCCTCGGCGAAGTCGGCGGGTAGGGCCGACGGCGGTCGGGTGGCCGCAGCGGTGCGAGCACTGCTCCAGGGCTGACCTTCGCGATGGACCGACGCTGTCGCGGATGACGCCGAGCTCGGCCGCCGGACGACCACGTCGGCGGCGTCCTTCCCGCTCGCAGGCGGCCGAACGGCCCCGGGCACCGGGCTTCGCTTCGATGCGCAGGACTCCGACGACGTAGTCGTCTGCAGGCCGGGGCCGTCCGAAACGTGCTCGCCTGTGTACTGCAGCCGGGGAGTGGAACGGTCGCACGCGATGCGTCGGCGATCGTGGCCTCAGCGAACCGTCGGGGCCGGCCGGCGGCGGGCACCGCGTCCTGCGGTGAGCTGCTGCCGGTCGGGCGGGGCCGTCCGGGACCCGTCGGCGGCCTGCCCGCGGCTCAGTGCGCGGCCGGACCTGCCGCGCGTCGATGTCTGATCGCCGAGGTTCTCGTCTTGATACGCATCAGACGATCACTGACATAGTCTTCCGCCCGTGATCCGCCCTGTGCGAGACGCGTTCACCGGCCTGGGAATCGCAGGTCGCGGCTACGCGCTCATCTTCAGCTCACGCCGCCATCTGCTTCGAGGCGCCGTGCCCGCCCTGCTGACATCGCTTCTCTACCTCGCCCTGTTGATCACACTCGTGATCTTCAGCGGCGACATCACCGCCTGGCTGACCCCGTTCGCAGACGGCTGGGGTGAGCCGCTGCGGTCGCTGACGCGGATCACCGTCGGGATCGTCGCCTTCGCCGCCGTCATCGCGCTGGCCCAGACCATGTTCCTGACGGTGACGCTTCTGATCGGCGGACCGATCTACGAGTCGATCTCCGAGGAGATCGACGAGCAACTGGGCGGGGACGTCGGCGAGTCGCAGACCGGCTGGTTCAGCTCCCTGGTCGCAGGCCTCGGCGACGCCCTTCGGATGCTGCTGCGCTCGTTGATCTGGGCCGTCGTCCTGCTGTGCCTCGGCTTCATCCCGATCCTCGGCCTGATCGTCCCGCTGCTGGCGGTCCTGGTGGGCTCCTGGCTGCTCGCGCTGGAGATCACCTCGCTGCCCATGGGCCGACGGGGCATCGGTCTGGTGGACTGCCGCCGGACGATGCGACGACGGCGGATGCTCGCCCTCGGCTTCGGCCTGCCCAACTACCTGCTGATGCTGATCCCCTTCGCCGCGCTGATCGTCACTCCGGCGGCGCTGGCAGGCGGGACGGTCCTCGCCCGCACGCTGCTGGACGAGGAGACCGTCGCCGCCTGAGACTCCAGGGCCGCCGGGCTCAGTCGGTGCGACCGTCACCCGCCTGCCGTAGTCGGGTCGCCTGCTCGGGCGGCGCCGTCCATCGTCACCCGTCCGGGCCCTGCGCCGGCGGCTGGTCGCCCGGCGGGTCGATGTCGGGCGGCGGCTCGCCAGGGGGCGGCTGCTCCGGTGGTTGCGGCGGCTGCGTCGGGGGCGGCGGCGGAGGTGGCGGCGCGCTCGGCGGCGGTGGCTGTGGCGGTTGTCCGCCGTCACCGCCGCCCGGCGGCTGCGTGGGCGGCGGGGCGCTGCCCGGCGGCGTACTCGGTCCGGCGCCCTGCGAGGGCGGTGTCTCGGCCGACTCCGACGCCCGGCCGGTGCTGACCGAGATGGTGATGGTGTCTCCCGGCATCGCGAAGCCCTGCGGCGACTGACTGATCACGATGCCCCGAGGCTGTGCGTCGTCGACCGACTGCTCAGAGACCGAGAAGTCAGCCTCCTCCAGGACCCTCCTGGCCTCACCGGAGTCCATGCCGACCACGTCGGGGGCATGCGAGTCCCCGCCGCCGTCGGCGTACCTCGGGTCGAGCTCGGGAAGTTCGGCGACCGGAAGCGACTCGTGAATCGGCGTCATCGCCGAGAACCAGGTCCTCGCCGGGACACGACCGCCGAAGATGTTCCCGCCGCCCCCGCACAGCCGAGGCGGCTCGCCGTCGCAGATGCCCTGGATCTCCCGGCCGTCGTTGAAGGTCAGGACCGCGCCCGCCATCTGCGGGGTGGCCCCGATGAAACCGGCGGAGTAATAGTCCTGCGCGGTGCCGGTCTTGCCCATCATCGGGCGCGTCCAGTCGACCGCGTTGGCTGCGGTGGTGGCGGTGCCGTCCGTATGGTCCTTGGCGAGTCCGTGGAACAGTCCGTCGGACAGCTTCTCGTCGACGGCCTGTTCGCAGGGCGCCTCGGTGATCGGAACCGGATTGCCGGAGCGATCGAGGACCTCCTCGATCGGCGAGGGCGGACACCACACGCCGCCGCTGACGATCGTGGCGGACACGTTCGCCAGCTCCAGCACGCTCGTCGGAGTGAAGCCGAGGGTGAAGGCTCCCATGTTGTGCTTCTTGAGGAAGTCGCCCTGCGACATGTTCCGGTCTTCGGTCTCGGCGTCGATGTCGACCGGATCGCCTCGGTGGTTCACCCCCGCCATGCCCTCGCGCATGCCCAGCCGTTCGGCCATGTCGATCGACGCGTCCAGGCCCACGCGTTCCTGCAACATCACGAACGACGTGTTGGGAGACTGCGCCAGCGCGTCCTGCAGGGACATCGCGGCGGGATAGCCGTTCTCACCGTAATTGGAGACCGTGTATCCGTCGCCGTTGTTGATGTAGGTCATCGCGGTGTAGGTCTGCGGTGCCTCCACCTCGTTGTAGATTCCCATGCCCTTCTCCAGGGCGGCGGCCGTGGTGAACACCTTGTAGATCGAGCCCGCGCCGAACTTGGTCATGTCGCTGGGCAGGGCGTACATCGTCTCGCCCGACTCCAGATCGAGCCCGTAATCGCGATTGGCTACCAGCGCGCGGACCTTGTGGCTCTCGGTACCGGGCTCCACGATCGCCATGACGTTGGCGATGCCGGGCGTGTCCTTGGGGACCTCCCGCATCGCGGACTCCTTGGCCCCGTCGTTCGCGGCCTGGTCCAGCGTCGTGCGGATGGTGTAGCCACCGCGTCTGAGCTGGTCCTTCGAGAAGCCCGCCCGCTGCAGATAGTCCAGGACGTACTCGCAGAAGAAGCCGTCGTTGGGACCGGCGCCCACGCAGTCGTTCGGCGGCCTGCCCAGTGGTTCGGCCAGCCCGAGCGGCTCGGCGAGCGCCGCCTGCTCCTCCTCGGGAGTGATCCTGCCCTGCGCGGCCATCAGCTCGATCACGACGTTGCGCCGGACCAACGCCTCCTCGGGGGCGGTGCCGGGATTGAGCGCGCCGGGGCTGTTCACGATGCCCGCGAGCATCGCGGACTGGGCGATGGTCAGCTGATCGGCGGTGGTGTTGAAGTAGGTCTGTGCGGCGGCGGCGATCCCGTAGGTCTGGTTGCCGAACGGCACGACGTTCAGATATCCGGCGAGGATCTCCTCTTTGTTCAGGTGCTGTTCGAGCTGGAGCGCGATCCTGATCTCCCGCAGCTTGCGAGCGGGCGTCTGTTCCTGCGACTTCGCCTGTTGTGCCGGATTGCCGTTGGACACGACATGCACCAGATAGTTCTTCACGTACTGCTGGGTGAGCGTCGACCCGCCCTGCGCGATCGACCCCTCCATCTGATTCGTGATGGCCGCCCGGATCGTCCCGCGCCAGTCGACGCCCTCGTGGTCGTAGAAGCGCTGGTCCTCGACTGCCACGATCGCGGCCTTCATCGTGTCCGCGATCTCGTGCGGTTCGACGATCACGCGGTACTGATCGAAGAGGTAGGCGATCTCGGCGCCGTCGGAATCGGTGATCGTGGTGAGCAGCGGCGGGTCGGTGCTGACCAGGTCGGCCGAGATGCTGTCCACCGTGTTACTGGCCTGATTGGACACCATGCCCAGGCCGCCTGCCACGGGAAACAGCACACCCGCCGTCAGCACGCCTGCCAACGCACAGAAGCCGAGGAGCTTGAGGAGCCGAGTCCTGAGGTGCACGGACCCAACAGTACTGCGGTACGGGCGGTGTGCTAATGGACCAACGAGCGCATGCCACCCGAATAGATGACTAAGGGTGCCACTGTGAGTTACCTTGAGTAATTGTTGAGGTACCCGGTGATTTAGATGGAACCGGCGGGCTCTACAGTCCGTCAACGTCTCACGACAGGGAAACGCAGAACGTGACACTGATGTGGAACGTTGCTCACAGCGGGTGCCGGGGGGTGCCCTAAAGAGTCGGAAGACGGTAGGAGCTGGGGGACATGATGTTCGACCAGGGGGACTGGCGGATCAAGGCGGCGTGCCGCGACGAGGACCCGGACCAGTTGTTCGTACGTGGAGCGGAACAGCGTAAGGCCAAGCTGGTCTGCCTCGGCTGTCCGGTACGTACTGAATGTCTGGCCGAGTCGCTGGACAACCGGATCGAGTTCGGTGTCTGGGGCGGGATGACGGAACGCGAGCGGCGTGCGCTGCTCCGGCGCCGTCCCGACGTCCTCTCGTGGGCGGAGCTGCTTCAGGAAGCGCGACGCAATCACTCCGACATGGAGGAGTACCAGGTCTCGTAGGTCCGTTCGGGCTCGGCGTCGCCACGACGTCAGCCTGCGGACTCGGCCGAGGCCAGTCGGTTGCCGATCTCATGAAGACCGGTGAGATCGTGCACGTCGTCGGGAAGCGCGGGGACACCGACGACGGCCACCTCGGGGTGTGACTTGGTGAAGCGGGACAGCAGCCGCAGCTCACGCTCGGCCAGCGCCACGCGGTCCGCGTGCAGCCGGAGCACGGCTTCGGCCAGCGGGCTGCTGTTCTGCCGCGCCAGGTCGTCGGCGGCCGACAGCGAGGTCGTCGCGGGCAGACTCGCGATGATCGGATGGGTTCGATTGATCACCAGGCCTGCGAGCGGCATCTGTTCGCCCGCGAGCCGGTCCACGAAATAAGAGGCCTCCCGCAACGCGTCCGGTTCGGGAGTGGCGATCACCAGAAACGCCGTCCCAGGTGACCGCAGCGTGCGGTAGGTGTGTTCGGCACGTTCGCGGAAACCGCCGAACATACTGTCGAATGCCTGGACGAATGCGGAGGCATCGGCGAGGAGTTGACCACCGACGACGGTGGACACCGCCTTGCTGAAGAGCGAGAACCCCGCGCCGACCAGTCTGCGGATACCGCGCCCGCCTGCCCTGGCGGGCGCGGAGAGCAGCCTGATGAGCTTGCCGTCCAGCACCGTGGACAGCCGTTGTGGAGCGTCGAGGAAGTCCAGTGCCGAGCGGCTCGGCGGCGTGTCGACGATGATCAGATCCCAGGAGCCGTCCTGGGTGAGCTGGCCCAGCTTCTCCATCGCCATGTACTCCTGCGTACCGGAGAAGGACGTGGAGATCGTCTGATAGAACGGGTTGGTCAGGATGGCGTCGGCCCGCTCTCGGCCTGCGTGGGCGAGCACCATGTCATCGAAGGTGCGCCGCATGTCCAGCATCATCGCGTGCAGTTCGCCGCGGGGCTGGTAGCCGGGGATGCGTACCTGTCTGGGCTGGTTGGACAGCTCCTTCAGCCCGAGTGACTGGGCGAGCCTGCGCGCCGGGTCGATGGTCAGCACCACCGTCCGTCGCCCTCGGTCGGCCGCGCGCAGCGCCAGCGCCGCAGCGGTCGTGGTCTTGCCGACCCCACCCGAGCCGCAGCAGACCAGCACCGTCGTCGCCGGATCGTCGATCAAGGAGTCGACGGCCAGCCCCGGTGGGCGGCGGCGCGGTCCTCTTTGCGGTGCGTCCGGCATCTGATTCACCGAACTCCCTGGTCTCGCAGTGCCCTGGCCAGCTCGAACAGCGTCGTCCGGTTGATCCCGTCGGTGAACTCGGGCAGTTCGAGCGTCGGAAGGTCGGGCTGTTCGAGCTCGAGCCGCGCCCTGGTCGCGGACTGCACGCCGATCGCGTGTTCGATCGTCTCCGCCACGAGATCCTCGATGGTCGCCTCGTCCAGGTTCAGCCCGGCCGATTCGAGTCCGGCGCGCACTCTGGCGGGATCGACCCGGCCGCCTGCCGCCGCCGTGATCGATCGGACAGGCAGCCGAGGCGGACGCACCCGGTTGACCAGCACGGCACCCGGCCGGAGGTCTGCGGCGTCGAGTTCCGCCACCGCCTCCAGGGTCTCGCGCACGGGAAGCTCCTCCAAGAGACTCACCAGGTGCACCGCGGTGTCGCCGGAGTGCAGCAGTCGCACCACGCCGTCGCTCTGGCTTCGAATCGGGCCGACCTTCGCCAGGTCCGCCATCGCCCGAGTGACGTCGAGGAACTTGACCACTCGTCCGGTCGGCGGCGCGTCCACCACCACTGTGTCGTAGACGTGTCGTCCGCGCTCGTCGATCCGACGCACGCATTCCTTGATCTTCCCGGTGAGCAGCACGTCACGGAGACCGGGCGCGAGGGTGGTCGCGAACTCCACCGCGCCCATCCTGCGCAGCGTCCGACCGGCGAACCCCATGTTGTAGAACATCGTGAGGTACTCGAGCAGCGCGGCCTCGGCGTCGATGGCCAGCGCGAGGACCTCGCCGCCGCCGGGGCCGGTCGCGAGGTGCTCTTCGGAGTAAGGCAGGGGCGGCGTTCCGAAGACGCCCGCGATGCCCTGTCGGTCCTCGACCTCCACGAGCAGCACCCGGCGGCCTCGGTCGGCCAGTGCGAGGGCGAGGGCAGCCGCCACCGTCGTCTTGCCCGTGCCACCTTTACCGGTGATCACGTGCAGTCGGACTCGGGCAAGCTGCTCTGTCCATCCGGCGGTCGACGCCCTCACGCGGTCAGCCTAAGGGGGTCGGGCAGTGGGTCGGGAACGTGTGCGTCCCTTTCCCTGACTCGTGTCTCGCCTGTTGGTGAGGTTTCAGTCGTCGATCAGGGCATCGGCTACTCGGCGAGCGTGATCACCGTCACGGCGATCGCGGTGGCCGCGACGAGTCCCCAGGCGAAGGTCGGCGACAGCACGGTGGCGACCAGAGCCACGCAGACCGCGAGGAGGGCGAGCGAGATTCCCCCAGCTCGCAGCACGTCGATCCGCGTACTGCCTCGTCGATCCCGTGCCTGGGCCATGGCTACCAGCACCAAGATCAGGCCCCCGACCACCATGAGTCCGGTCGCAATGATCCGCCACGTCTCCACTCCTCAACGCTAGCCGGATGCGAGACGCCGCAACGCGTCCGAACGGCCGTGTCGATACACCCATTCGTGGGGAGGGCACCGCGAGCTCGGATCAACAGATACCCTCCGTCAATGACAAAGTGGGAGTACGCCACGGTCCCGCTCCTGATCCACGCGACCAAGCAGATTCTTGATCAGTGGGGCGCGGACGGCTGGGAGCTGGTGACGGTTCTGCCCGGCCCGACCGGTGAGCAACTCGTCGCCTATCTCAAGCGACCGAAGGGGTGATGGTCGGGTGACCGAGCAGCATCGGCAGTCCTGGACGGCACGTCTGGCCGAACTCGGCATCGAGCTGCCGCCCGTCGCGGCGCCGGTGGCGGCCTACGTGCCCGCCGTGCGATCCGGTTCGCAGGTCTACACCTCCGGCCAGCTGCCGCTGGTGGACGGATCGCTCCAGGCATCCGGCAAGGTCGGCGCCGAGGTCAGTCCGGAGGAGGCCAAGGCCTACGCGAGGACCTGTGGGCTCAACGCGCTGGCCGCCGTGCATGCACTGGTGGGACTCGACTCGGTTGTCCGGGTCGTCAAGGTCGTCGGCTTCGTCGCGTCGGCCGAGGGCTTCACCGGCCAGCCCGCAGTGATCAACGGAGCCTCAGAGTTGTTCGGCGAGGTGTTCCCCGAGACCGGCGGCCACGCGAGATCGGCGGTCGGGGTGGCCGAGCTTCCGCTGGGCGCCCCGGTCGAGGTCGAGATCATCGTCGAAGTCGCCTGAACCTGAACGGAGAAACCCGGTGGTGGGGACGCCCCAGACGCTGTGCCATGAGCTGCTGTTCCGGTTGGCAGGCAGGCTGGACGACGACGAGCTCTGGCGATACCGGGACTGGTTGGACGGCGGCGCCGAGGCGGTGATCGCCCGTGCCCTGCCCCGGACACTGTTGCACGATCGGATCGGTCTGACCGCCGAGGAACACCGGCTGCTGACCGAGGCGCTGGTGCCTGCCGGAGCCTCGCCTGCCCTGTTGGCAGGCGTGCTCTCCCTCGAATCCGAGCCGCAGACCAACTTCCGATTCACCTCCGTCACGCCGTCGGGCACGAACGCGGGCGACTCGGCCGCCGTCGTGCTCGGTGCGGTGCTGCGCGGTCGGGCCAGCATCGGCGAGGTGCGTTCTACGTGGCGGATGACCGGAGAACCGGCGGATGATCCTCGTCGGGTGCTGCTGGTCAGCGCCGCCGCCGAGCACGTCCGGCTGACCGCCGAGCTGCAGCGAGTGCTGCGGGCGCTCGGCGAGCACGACCCCTGTGTGGAGGTGGCGCTGCCGGAGCAGCGGCTGCCCTCCTATCACCGGGCCGCCTGGGCCGACTCCGAGGTGGTCCTGACCGGACCGGCGCGTTTGACCCACGCTTGAGCAGCTCACGCTCGATACCCGTCGTTGCCCGGCGGGGCGGAAGGAGAGATCCGGCATGGCTGACACCTCGCTGACCAGGGAGGGGCTCGGCGGCCAGGCGCTGGACGTGTCGAGCCGCATCCACGACCTGTTACTCGCGATGGCGGGGCGCATCGACGACGACGCCCTCGTGCGTGCTCGCGAGCTGCTCGCCCTCGGCGAGTTCGATCGCGCGACCGACTTCCTGACGGGTTGTCTGGTGGCGGGCGCGGTGCCCGTGACCATTCCGGAGCGCGACGAGCTGTCCTCGTTGCTGGTCGAGGTCCGGTCTCCTCCTGCGCTGGCCGCACGGCTGAACCTCATGGAACAGCTTCCGTCGACTCAGCACCGGTTCACCTCGGAGTCCGAGCCGATCGCCGAGCTGACCGAGGTCCTCTCCCGGCTTGCGGGCAGGCTGCCTGCCCTGAACTGGGTGCGCTGTGTCTCTCGACTGACCCCCGCCGGACCCACGCCTGCGGGCGGGACGCAACGGGTGGTGCTGGCCGAGGTGGGGCGGTCTGGGTTTCCGCACGCCTTGGCGTTTCTGCTGAGCCAGGAGCTGCTGGATCTCGGCGTGTCGGCGATCGTCGACACCTGGCGAGAGGGCAGCGGGCTCTCGGACTATCACGCGCAGGCGTTGTCCGCCGCCGTCGAGGTTCCGCTGCCCACCCCCGCCGTCGGGCCGGGACCGTCCGCCGCCGCGTCGCCGAGGAGCTACGTGGCAGCCGAGCCCGCCGTCGCGCCCGCGCCCCCGGCGCCGCCGTACCCGTCGGACGCGGAGTCGCCGAACCGCAGCACGGGCGACTCGCACTGGCGTTCCACCACCGGATCTCGGGGCACCGACTGGTCCTCTCGTCGGTCCACGCGGTCCGCCGCCACCGCGGATCAGGTGATGGAGTCTCCTCGGGAGTCCTCCCGCTCCGCCGGAAACTCCGAGAGCGGCGGGGCCGAGGCAGCCGATGACGACGGCGGTGGTGCCGATCGACCGTCCTGGATGCCCCGTACCGCGCCGAGACCGGACCCCGCCGCGTCGAACGACGTCGATGAACGCTCCGTGGCCGTGGAGCCCGTCGTCGATGTCGCGGCCGACGTCGACGATGCGGCCGATGTGGTCGCCGAGGTCGTTCGGCTGCCGAGACCGGACGAGGCAGGCGTCTCCGACGCAGAGATCGACGGATTCGACGGCCCCGACGCCGTGGTCGAGACCCGGTCGCGCAGGTCGTCCTGGGCTCGGCGGCAGCCGTCGGTCGTCACGCCGGACACCGGGCCGGAACTCGTCGACGAACCCGCCGGGAGCGCCTCCGGTGCGATGAGCGACGAGCCGACCCGGACCTTCTCCACCGCCGAGACCTTGACGGATCGGGACTCCGACGTCGCGGCCGACTCGGGGTCCGTCGTCGACTTCACCGGAGACCCGGCTCGTTCTCCCGGCGTGGAGCGGCCCTTCGCAGACGACCCCGTCGAGTCCGACCCGGGCGCCGACTCGTCGAGCGCCGGGCCCTGGAACACCGGGCCCGCTGAGGCGGAGTCCGCCGACGGCGGCGCGGACTCGAACGGCGGTGCGGACTCCAAACTGACGGAGAAGGAACGTGATCTCCTGCGCAAGCTGCACGAGGAACTCGCGCAGCGTGAGCAGGGCGGCTCCAGCGAGGAGCCGTCGGCGGAGCACGGCGGCTCCTCGACGTCCTCCGGACGCAGGCACGCCGTGAGCAACGTCGAGCAGACCGGTCCGATCACGCGGATCACCGGGATGGACGGCATCTCCCATACGGCGACCGCAGGCGTGCCGCACCGACCGAACAACGGCTACCCGCCCTTCCAGGCGCCGAACTGAGGGGAGACGCCTCCAGCCGGGTCGCCGGGCTCAGGCGTGGGCCAGTTCCCGCGCCGACGCGAGGATGCGTTGCAGATGCAGGCCCCTGCGCACGTCGCAGGGGTGTTCGTGCAGCCCGCTGTGCACCATCGCCACGAAGTCGTCGAGCAGCGCCGCGTAGCTGGTCGCGGGCTCCATGGTGGTGCCCCGGAACTCGCGGTGGCCGTGTTCGCCGAACACCGTGAGCTCGTTGATGGACGGGCGCACCGGGGTGTGCAGCGACAGGGACGCGGTGCTGCTCGCACCGCTCTGGTGCTCGAGGACGAGCTGCCACAACCCCGCAGGCGTGCGGTGCGCGGCAGCGACGCCGGTGACCGGCCCCAGCGCCGCGTCGATCAGGTCGACCGCGTGCGGTCCGATGTCGAGCAGCCCGCCGTCTTCGGCATGGCGCCAGCGTGAGCCTGCGAAGCGATCGTTGAGCAGGCCGCCGGAGAGCCAGCGGACCGAGCCGCCCTGCCAGCCGGGAAGCTCCGCGATCTCGCCGAGCCAGGACCGGACGTCCGGCGCGAATCGCCTGGTCAGCAACACGAGCGTTGCGAGGTCGTTGTCGTACGCGGCGTCGGCGAGCCGCTCGGCGGCGGCCAGCGACGTGGCGAGCGGCTTCTCCAGGATGAGATGCCTGCCGCGTCGCGCCGCACTCTCCGCCAGTTCGGCCTGCACGTCCGGCGGCACCGCGAAGGCGACCGCGTCGACCGAGTCGAACAGCGCGGCAGGGTCGTCGGCGACCTCGGCGCAGTAGAGCCCCGCGATCTCGGCGGCGGCGGCAGGCCTGCGCGCCCAGACCGAGGTCAGTCTGGTGCCGGGGTGATTCGCGATGCCCGGAGCGTGCACCGCCCCGGCCCAGTGGCCCGCGCCGATCAGCCCGACCCGAAGCTGCTGATCCGTCGTCTGCTCTCGTGCTTCCACATCATCATCCTGCCGGTCCGCGTCCTCGAACGACACCGCGTGTGGGGAGTCGTCTCGGCGATCTCGGGACGGCTCCGCGGCGACGGCGTGCGCGCCGCCCTCACCGACCGGGCTCCCACCAGGCGGCAGGAACGAGGATCTCGAAGCCGTCGTCGTCGCGCAGCCGAAGTCCCGTCTCGGTCCGCTCCGCCCGCAGATCCTCGGCCACCGCGACCGGCACCGGGATGGCGAGCCCGTGGAATCCCCGCTCGCCGAGACGCTCACCGATCCACACGGTGCTGGTGGCGCTGACCAGGCTGCGTGCGGTGCGCAGCTCGACCGTCGGCATGCTCGGCGCGGAGTCGGCGGCAGAATCGGTGTTCGGGTCCGGCCTGATCCCGGGGTCGGTGACGACCAGTTCGATGTTCTCGCTCCGCCACGGCACCAGGATCGCGAGTCCGAGCAGGACGGTGAGGATCGTGCCGAGCACGCTGCCCGCGATGATCAGGGCGATCCGGCCGAGACACCCTCGGACGCCCGGTCTCGCCACCGGCGTCGCGATCTCCTCGATCTGTTCGCTCACCCGCCCATGATGGAGGGTCATAGAGTGGCGGAGTGCCGGAACTGCCCAAGGACTTCTTCCTCCCAGCCGAATTGATGCCCGACGTCGTTCCGTCGCCGCCTGCCCGGCCGAGGGACGCCGCGACGATCGTCCTGGTGCGGGACGGCCAGGCCGGCCTCGAGGTCTTCCTGCTGCGCCGCGTCACCACGATGGCCTTCGCGGCAGGCATGAGCGTCTTCCCTGGCGGACGGGTCGACCCGAGGGACTCTGATGTGTCGGTCGCCTGGGCAGGCCCCGAACCAGCCTGGTGGGCGCAGCGGTTCGGCTGCTCGCCTGAGCTGGCCAGGGCGGTGGTCTGCGCGGCGGTCCGGGAGACCTTCGAGGAGACGGGGGTGCTGCTGGCCGGGCCTGCCGCCGACCGACTGCTCGCCGACACCTCCGGTTATGCGGAACACCGGGCCTGCTTGGAGAGCCGAGACCTCTCGCTGGCCGAGTTCCTCGCCGAGGAGCGGCTGGTGCTGCGTGCCGATCTGCTGCGACCGTGGGCCAACTGGGTGACTCCGATCGTCGAGCCTCGTCGCTACGACACCCGGTTCCTGCTGGCGGCTCTTCCCGTCGGCCAGCGGGCCGACTGGGCGACCTCCGAGGCGGACACCGGCGGCTGGCAGCGTCCGGCGGATGCGCTGCGGTCCTGGGAGGCCGGGGAGATCGCCCTGCTGCCGCCGACGTGGTACGTCCTTGCGGAGCTGGCCGAGTGCGACTCGGTCGAGACGGCTTTCGCCGCAGAGCGGACGGTGGACCGCATCGTTCCGAAGATCATCAGGGATGGTGCCGTGCTGCGGCTGCTGATGCCGGGCGACCCCGACTACGGGGAGGATGCCACGACGGTCGAAACCGGGTCGGCCTCCGCGGGCGGGACGGTGCCGAGATGACCGTCTCGACGAGCGGAGCCTGCGCCGACGGCGCGGCCTATGGAGTGTTGCGGCCCGTCACCGCGGTCGCCTCCGTGCTGCTGGCCCGCAACCCCTCCCCGATGACCTTGGCGGGAACCAACACCTGGGTGCTCCGGGCGCCAGGTGCTGCCGACTGCGTGGTGGTCGATCCCGGCCCCGACGACGAGGATCATCTCGATCGCATCGCGGCCGCCGGGCCGGTGGCCGCCGTGGTGCTCACCCATCGGCATGCCGACCACTCCGACGGAGCGCCGCGCTTCGCCGAGCGGACCGGGGCGCCGCTGTTCGCGGCCGATCCGGCCCTGCGCCTCCCGCTTGCAGGCGGGGAGAACGGCCTGGACGACGGACGACTCCTGCGGGCCGCAGGCCTTCGACTACGCGTGCTCGCGACGCCTGGGCACACCTCCGACTCCCGCTGTCTGCTGATCGAAGGCGACCACTCGGTGCTCACCGGCGACACGGTCCTGGGGCGGGGTACCACGATCGTGGCCCATCCCGATGGCCGCCTCGTCGACTACCTCGACTCGCTGCGCAGGCTGATCGACCTGCCTGCAGGCACGGTCGGGCTGCCCGGCCACGGACCGGAGCTGCCGGACGTCAGTGCCGTCGCCTCGGCCTACCTCGACCATCGCCTCCGGCGACTGGACCAGATCCGCGCCGCGCTGGCCGAACTCGGGCCGGACGCGACGGCACGTCAGGTCGTCGAGCTGGTCTACGCAGACGTCGACCGGGATCTCTGGCCCGCTGCCGAGTGGTCGGTGGAGGCGCAGCTCGTGTACCTGCGAGAACACGGCTGACCACTCGGGAAGGCAGGTTGGGCGGCGCCTGCGTTGCCGTGGCTGTCGGTCTCGCCTGGCCTGCCTGCCCACTACGCGAGCAGGCACCCGGTGCGGACGACGGTCAGTGCCCGCCGCCTCGGGACGGCGCGACGAGATAGGTCAGTTCGACCTCGTCATGCCGCGCCTCACCGGTGAGCACCGTGCCCCGCCGATCGATGTCGGGCACGGCCAGCCGGACCTGCTCGCCTGCGAAGGCCTTGAGCCCGTCGGCGAGGTTGCGAGCCTGGAAACGTCGGGTCGGCCTGCCGCCGTCGACGACCGCCTTCACCATCTCCTCCGACTCGCCGGTCTGCGAGTCGACCCCGCGCACGCGCAGCTCGGCGTCGCCGACCTCGAGACTGATCAGACCGTGGGGCCCGGTGTAGGGCAGCGCGCGCCGGACCGCGCCTGCGAGCACGTCGGCCTCCACCCACGCGGTGGTGTCGGGTGTCACCGACAGCAGACGGTCGGTGCTGGGGAACGGGGTGGCGAGGAGGGCCGTGATCAGACCGGACCGCTCCCAGGTGAGCGCGGCACGGTCTTCGTCGGCATGCAGCCCGACCTCGGCACCGTCGGGGATCCGTCGCAGGATCTCGGCGAGGGTGTTGGCGGGCAGCAGCACGTCGATCGGCGTCGTGTCGACCGGTCGCCACGGCAGCCGGGCCGTGGCCAGCCGAAATCGATCGCTGGCCATCAGGACGAGTCGATCACCCTCGGATGCGATGCGGACCCCGGTGAACACCGGCAGCGCGTCGTCGCGGGATGCGGCGGCGGCCACCGGCGCGAGTGCCGCCCGCAACGCGCCGCCCGCGACGACGCCGAGCCGGGCAGGCGGAGCCGGCACTCCGGGATGGGTGTCGAGATCGAGCAGCGGCAGCGCGAACCTTGCCTGCGGCGTGCGGACCGCCAGCCGCGAGCCTTCGACGACGAGCCGGATCTCCGGGGTGTCGACGGTGCGCAGGGTCTCGGCCAGCGGCTTGGCCGGGACCAGGACCTCGCCGTCGACATGACACAGGGCGGGCGCCCAGAGGCGGATGCCGCGCTCGCGATCGGTGCCGGAGAGCGTGACGCCGTCGGCGTCGCCACGCAGCACTATCCCGGTCAGCACCGGTTCGATCACGCGGGTGGGCAGCAGTCTGGTCACGTCGGCGACGGCGGAGGCCAGGCTCGCGGTCGGCGCGGTCAGGTCCAGGTCCATCCGCGAAGACTAGGCAGGAGGTACGACGATCCGAGCCACGCGAGCCACACCTGTGCGGAGCTGGCCCGGCGGACGGGCGTCGTGCGCCGTCGGCCCGCCCCGGCGATGCGCGCCGGACTGCACACTGTGGATCGAGTCTGCCTGAGGACCGAGTGCGCCGAGAACCGCCGAGGGGATGTCGGGATCAGACGGACTGCGGCGCCGAGGCACTCGGGTCGGCGTCCGGCGCACCGGCGCCCGCCGCCTGACCGGGTCTCGGGGTGGCGGTGACCACCGTCGTCCCCTGTCGTTCGGGCGGCCTGCCCGAGACCGTGTGGCGGAGCAGCCAGACGATCAGCGCGATCACCACGCCTGCGGCCGAGGCACAGAGGAAGGCGACGGGCGGACCCGCGCTCTCCACCAGGGCGCCGCTGATGCTCTGGCCGATCGCCAGCCCCAGCGTGACGGAGGTGATGACCCAGCCGAACGCCTCTGCGGCGGCGCCGGGCGGGGCCGCCGCCTCGATCGCCAGCGAATGCGCGGTCGACTGCGGCGTGATCAGGGTGCCGACCAGGACCATCACCATGGCCAGCCCGATCAGTGATGTCGGGATCGCGAGCAGCGCGCTCAACAGCGCGAAGCCGCCCAGCAGGACGGGCAGCCGGAGATACAGCGGGCGCGGCCACGGGCGCATGCCGTACAGCACTCCGAACAGGACCGAGCTGACCGACCAGAGGCTGAGGAGCAGGCCGCCGACGCCGGGATGTCCTGCTGCGGTCGCCGAGGCCGGGACGGCGACCTCGATGAAGCCGATCACCAGCCCGAAGCCGAGGGCGGTGAGTGCGACGGTCCGCACCGCAGGGCGGGCGAACGCCCCGAGCAGGCCGCCGCTGTGCGCGGGTGCGGTCTCGCGGCTGCCCCAGGCACGCACGGTGCGCGTCATGGCGAAGGCGACGGAGCCCAAAAACTGCGTGGCGACGCCGATGACCAGCCCGGTGCCCGGCCACGGCGCGGTGACGAACAGTCCCGCCAGGCCCGGACCGAGGATGAAGAAGACCTCCATGCTGATCGCCTCGTACGAGTAGGCGGCGGTGCGCGCGGGACCGGGCGGCAGCAGCCGATGCCACAGGGCGCGCGAGGCGCTGCCGACCTGCGGCTGGCTGAGCCCGAGTGCGAGGGCGCATCCGACGAGCGTCGGGACCGGGGCCCGCAGCTCGATCGCGGCCACCTCCAGTACCGCCAGAGCGGCGAACACCGTCGAGAAGACGAAGAGGGGCCGGGTGGGACCGAAGCGGTCGACGATCCGGCCCTGCGCGACGGAGCCCATCGCCACGCCGATCAACGCCGCGCCGGAGACGAGTCCTGCCGTGGCGAACGAACCGGTCTGACTCTGGGTGTAGAGCAGCAGCGAGATGCCGACCATGGCGATCGGCAGCCTGCCGAAGAGCGCGGCGATCACCGGACCCGTGGCTCCGGGGGTGGTCAGTGCGCTCCGGTAGTCGGCAAGGCTGGCTGCATCGGACACCTGCCTAGTGTGCCGCAATATGGTACGAACGTACCAGTAAATAACGAGGTGTGTTCAGTCACGAACAGCGGTAGGCTGACGGCCCAGCCGTGCTCAAAGTCTCGAATCGATAACACTCCCCGGATTTTCTCTCCCTCGGACGCAACGTCTGACCGGGTTTTCACGTCTTCTGAGAAAGAAGACATCCGGACCTCGTGAGAGCCCGCTCTCGCGTCTACGGCAGGATCTCCTCTGTAGGGACCTTCCTTCGGCCGAAACGGATCGGGGCCGTCGCCGGAGGGTGGGGGAGCGTGGCTCGTCGGGGGACGGGCTACGCCAGAGAACGGAAGGACCGGTGCGCCACGTCGGGGGTGGCGCCCGGTCCTTCCGTTCTTCTCTGGTTCTCTCGTCGCCTACCGTGCTCGTCGAGCCAGCCGCTCCGGGTCCAGGATCAACACGCTCTTGCCTTCCAGGCGCAGCCATCCACGGTGCGCGAAGTCGGCCAAGGCCTTGTTCACCGTCTCCCGCGAGGCGCCCACGAACTGGGCGATCTCCTCCTGGGTCAGGTCATGGGTCACCCGCAGCAGCCCTGCCTCCTGGCTGCCGAAGCGCTGTGCGAGTTGCAGCAGCGCCTTGGCCACCCGGCCTGGCACGTCGGTGAAGATGAGGTCGGCGAGCATGTTGTTGGTCCTGCGTAGCCTTCTGGCCAGCACACGCAGCAACTGCTCGGCGATCTCCGGCCGCTTGCTGATCCATTCCCGCAGCGCGGGTCGGTCCATGCTCAGCGCCCGCACCTCGGTGACAGTGGTCGCCGTGGACGTCCTCGGACCTGGATCGAAGATCGACAACTCTCCGAACATGTCTGAGGGACCCATGATGGCGAGCAGGTTCTCTCTGCCATCCGGCGATTTCCTGCCGACCTTCACTTTGCCGGACTGGATGATGTAAAGCCGGTCGCCTGGCTCACCCTCAGTGAAGATGACGTGGCTACGGGAGAACTCCACCGGCTCCAGCGTCTGAGTGAGAGCCTCCACGGCTCCAGGCTCAACACCCTGGAAGATGCCCGCACGGGCCAGGGTCTCGTCCACCTCGTCCCTCCTGTCGAGACGCGGCGGTCACCGCAAGGCGGACACTCTCCGTTACGAGTGCCAGCCTGGTGCCGCCGATCGCTCCGTGCAGTCTAACTGCGCGGTAACAGAGACCGCGTTACCTGCGGTCTGTAGTGCGCGGCGGCCGGGTCTTGGAGTCAGCGGGGCCTGCGGGCCTTGAGCCTGCCGGAACGGCCCTTCCTGCGGAGTCGGAAGAGTTCGAGTGCGCGGCCGATCCCCTGGCCTGCCAGGGCGCGAACCTCGTCGGGACGGGCGTTGTCCAGGAGCTCCTCCACGTCGTCCTCACGGACCGAGACGTTTCGGATGCCGGATTCGACGCGCTCCATGAAGAGCGCGAAGAACATGATCACGAGCGGAACGGCGATGACGAACCAGGCAGTCATGATGTTTCGATAGTGACTCATCACGCTGGGTGGCGTCGTTCGGGGTCCGCCGAACCCGCCAGTGGGTGATGGTTTTGCCCCCGGATGGTGGAGGCAGGACATGGCAGCCGACCCCGCCCGTAGGCTGTGGGCGTGCAGACCAGTGCTTCCCGCGCTCAGCCCGTCGCCGGGTCGGGAGGTCGGGCGCCCGAGAGTCGCCTCGCGCTCGTTCGGCGGGCTCGCCGGATGAACCGCTCGCTGGCCGAGGCCTACCCGGACGCGCATTGCGAACTGGACTTCCGTACCCCGCTCGAGCTGGCCGCCGCCACCATCCTCTCCGCTCAGTGCACCGATCGGCGCGTGAACGAGGTGACGCCGACCCTGTTCGCGGCCTATCCCGATGCTGCCGCCTACGCGGGCGCCGATCGAGCGGAGCTGGAGGAGATCCTCCGGCCGACCGGCTTCTTCCGTAACAAGACGACCTCGTTGATCGGGCTCGGTACCGCGTTGGTCGAACGTTTCGACGGCGAGCTGCCGTCGACGTTGGCAGAGCTGGTCCGGCTCCCCGGCATCGGGCGCAAGACCGCGAACGTGATCCTCGGCAACGCCTTCGACGTGCCTGGAATCACGGTGGACACCCACTTCAGCAGGCTGGTGCAGCGCTGGGGCTGGACCACCCTCACCGACCCGGTGAAGATCGAGCACGCGATCGGCGAGCTGATCCCTCGACGCGAGTGGACGATGCTCTCCCACCGGGTGATCTTCCACGGACGCCGGGTCTGCCATTCCCGTCGACCCGCCTGCGGCGCCTGCCTGCTCGCCCGATCCTGTCCGTCTTTCGGAGTCGGCACTGTCGAGCCGGAGCAGGCCGCGCGCCTGGTCAAGGGGGTCGAGGCGCCCCACCTGCTTCGGCTGGCCGGGTTGGGCGACGCGTCGGTCGAGGAGGCCGCGACCTCCGCGAAACCCGTCGAGCCTGCGGCGGCATCGCCCGCGAGGGAGCCTGCGGCGGAGACGCCTGCGACAGACTCCGGGCCTGGGCCCGCGCGAACGACAGGTACCGGCGAACCGACGGGGGCCGAGGACCCGGACCCGACCGGTGACCAGCGATGAATGCGAACATCCGGTGGTCGATCCTGGTACTGGCGCTCGCGGTGGCGGGTGTGGTCGCGCTGTGGCCCCGCGACGAGGGCTTCGGCCCGGCCGCGAACCCCGATCGACAGGCACAGGACGCAGGCGGCTCCGCCGACCAGTTCGATCAGGAGCCGCCCACTGCGGTGCGAGCCGCCGACCTGAGCGGGATCGAGGTCACCGATCTCGCGGACGGCACGACGCAGGATCTCGGCGAGCTGGTGGCCGAGGGACCGGTGCTGTTAAACGTGTGGGCGACGTGGTGTGCGCCCTGCCTGGAGGAACTGCCGGTGCTGGCCGAGTACGCCCAGGAGCCCGATGCCATCCCGGTACTCGGCATCCAACGGAGTAGCGATCTCGACGCCGGCCGCGATCTCCTGGCCGAACTCGGCGCCGAACTGCCCTCGGTGCACGATGCGAACGATCTGGCGATCCGGGCGCTGCGCGCGCCGGTGATGCCTGCGAACTATGTGGTGGATGAGGCGGGCGCCATCCATCCGGTACATCCGCCCGCGCCGTTCGAGGACACCGAACAGGCGCGGCAAGCCGTGGCGCGTTATCTGGAGCAGAGTTGATGACTCAGGAAGGTCGGGGACGCACCCAGTCCAGGCGTGGTGGGCCGCTGGTGGATCCTGCGCAGGGTCCTGGCTGGTTGAGCAGGTTGATCGCCTCCAGCGGACGCGTGGATCCCGCCATGCTGGCCTCGGTGCCGCCGCCCAGCGAGGACAGCCCACGGCCTGCCTCGGTGCTGGTCCTGTTCGGCGAGGACGGCGCGGGCCCCGGCACCGGGCCCGACGTGCTGCTCCTTCGCCGAGCCGACGGCCTGACCCATCACCCCGGACAGGTCGGCTTCCCCGGCGGAGTGGCCGAGCCGTCGGACAACGGTCCCGTCGAGGTGGCGCTGCGGGAGGCGGCGGAGGAGGTCGGCGTTCTGCGTCAGGGCATCACCCCGGTCGCCCTGCTCCCGGAGCTGTACGTTCCCCGCTCGAAATTCCTGGTCACGCCCGTGCTGGCCCACTGGTCACAGCCCTCGCCGGTGGCGCCGGTCGACTTCGGTGAGACCTCGGCGGTGGCCAGAGTCCCCCTCGGTCACCTCGCCGACTCCACCAATCGCTTCCAGGTGCGGCATCCCTCCGGCTACGTCGGGCCGGCCTTCCTGGTTCCGGGAATGCTCGTCTGGGGCTTCACCGCAGGGCTCCTGTCGAGCCTGTTGTCCCTGGGCGGCTGGGCCGAGCCCTGGGATGCCACCGATGTCCGTGATCTCGCGGACGCCTGGCGCGAGGTGGACGCGGGCCCGACACCGGACGGCGAGGGGGTCTGGTGAACTGGATCGACGCCGCCGTCATCCTGATGGCGGTGCTCGCGGCCGTGTCCGGCGTCCGACACGGCATGGTCGTCGCGGTCTGCGCCTTCGCCGGGGTGATCCTCGGCGCCGTCGGCGGCGTGCTCCTGGCTCCCGCCCTGGCCGATCTGGTCGACGCGCCCAACGCCAGGCTGCTCGTGGGCCTGGCCGTGGTGCTCGGGCTGGTCGTGCTCGGCGAGGTCCTCGGCGTCTACCTTGGCCGGTCCATCAAGAGGCGGATGACCTCGCCGAAGCTGAGCTGGGTGGACAACGTGCTCGGGGGCGTGGTGCAGGGGCTGGCGGTCTTCGTCGTCACCTGGCTGATCGCGCTCCCGTTGACCTCGGCGGGCACCGTGCCGTGGCTCGCGGGCGCCGTCAACCAATCGAGGGTGCTCGGCGCCGTCGACGCCGTGATGCCGCCCGCCGCCCGCGCGCTGCCTGACGAGCTGCGGAGACTGCTCGACGGCTCCGGCTTCCCCGGCGTCCTCGAACCGTTCTCCCGGACTCCCGTCGCGCAGGTGGAACCGCCCGACCCGGCGTTGCAGAACAGCCGGACCGTGCAGACCGTGCGGGAGAGCGTGGTGAAGGTCCACGGCACGGCGTCGTCCTGCTCTCGGGTGCTCAACGGCTCCGGATTCGTGGTGGCCCCGCAGCGGGTGATGACCAACGCGCACGTCGTGGCAGGCGCCGAGCAGGTCTCCATCGAGGTCGGGGAGGCCCGGCTGCCCGCGACCGTCGTCCTGTACGACCCGGAGAGCGACATCGCGGTGCTCGACGTGCCCGACTTCTTCGGGACTCCGCTGGAGTTCGTCGAGGCACCTGCGGCCGCCGAGGACAACGGCATCGTGCTCGGCTATCCGCTCGGCGGGGATTATCGGGCGTCCGCAGCTCGGGTCCGGCAGCTCTTCAACCTGCGTGGCCCCGACATCTACGACAGCACGACCGTCACCCGCGAGGTCTACACGGTGCGTTCCGATGTCCGCAGCGGCAACTCGGGCGGACCGCTCATCGACGTCGATGGCCGGGTGCTCGGGATGGTCTTCGGTGCGGCCGTCGATGACGAGGAGACCGGGTTCGTCCTCACCAACGAGGAGATCGCCGACGAGGTCGCCGCAGCGCCGGGGCTGACCCGGCCCGTCGACACGGGGGGCTGCTCCTCGTAGCCCACCGTCGTCGGCGCCGGGATCCCGGGCCGGTCAGTCGTGCAGTTCGCCGGTCAGGAATTTGATCAGCAGGCGGTTCGTGGCGTGCGGTGCCTCCTGGTGGGGGAAATGTCCCACCTCGGGCAGCTCGCGGTAGATCGAGTTGGGCCCGGTCCAGGCGGTCGAGGCGGCTGACGTGCTCGCCCGCATCCACGGGTCGAGCCTGCCCTGCACACGGAGGACGGGGACCGGCAGCCTGCGGTCCACCGCCTCGGCGAACCGGCCGCCCTCGCCGCGCAGCTGGGAGCGCACGGCCCAGCGGTAGTACTCCAGCGCCGAATGCGCCGCGCCGGGAACGAGCATCGCGGCCCGATTGCGGCGGACGACCTCCTCGAACTCGGGTGCCGTCTGCCACTTCGGACCAGACCAGGAGCGAATCAGTCGCTCGACGGTCGCCGCGCCGTCCTTGGTCAGCCAGGCCTCCGGCAGGGTCGGGAGCTGGGCGCGGAAGAGATGGCCTGCGGCGGTGAGCTGAGCCCGTTCGGCCTGCCGCCACGGCCGGGTGAGGCCGAGCGCCAGCGCGCGGCGCAGTGCCAGCGGATGCGGCGCCGACAGGACGCTCAGCGAACTCACGAGCCGAGGATGCAGTGCCGCCGTCGTCCAGGCGAGCAGGCCGCCCCAACCGTGTCCGACCAGGGCGGCACGTCGCTCACCCATGGCCTTGATCAGGCCTGCGAGGTCGCCTGCCAGCGTCCAGCCGTCGTAGCCCCTCGGCGGTTTGTCCGAGTCTCCGTAACCGCGAAGATCGACCGCGACCGCGCGGAATCCGGCGTCGGCCAGCGCGAGCAGTTGGCCGCGCCATGACCACCAGAACTCCGGAAAGCCGTGGACGAACAGCACCAACGGGCCCTCGCCCGCCGAGGCGATGTGCAGCGAGATTCCGTTCGCCGAGACGTCGTGGTGCGTCCACGGTCCGCTGACGCGGGTGGTCGAGGGATCCGGGAGCGGGCGCACCGGATTGCGGACGCTCAGCGGACCGACTCGGGTCGGCGCCCGCCCAGGTGGTCCTGGACGTCGGGACCCGTCGAGCCCGGCCCGTCTCCGGAGTCCATCGGGTCGTTCCGGCCGGGACGCAGTGCGGATGCGGTGTCGCGGACGGAATTGATGGTGCGCTCCGGCTTGCGAATGCCGCGGACCTTACGGAAGCCGAGGAAGGCGAGTGCGCCCGCCGCCAACAGCATCAGCAGGAACACGATGCCGAAGCCCGCCCAGCGGGGCAGCCAGACGGACAGCAGCTCCGCAGCGGTGAAGAACAGGAAGAACGAGCTGAAGGCCAGCACGGTCAGCGCGAGGATGAAGAAGACGCTGCCGCGCAGCCCCTTGCGCACCTCGGCCGAGATCTCCTGCCTCGCCAGTTCGACCTCGGCCCTGATCAGGGTGGAGAGGTGCACACTGGCCTCACGGACCAGGCCGCCCAGCGAGCGGTCACCTGGGCCCGCGTGGGTCTGATTCTCCTCCGACAGCGGGATGGAGGGGATGGGCGGCAGGCCCTCCCAGTCCTGGTGTCTCTTGGGGTCGTGCCCTGCGCTGCTCACCGAGCCATCGTCCCATGGAGCCGACCGCCTGCCGTGATGACACGGGACAATCGCGTCGATCTACTCGGTCGTCCGGCCGTGATCAGGGCCGATCATCCTGTGCCGAGTGCAGCGGGAGTGACCGCGCGCGCCTCGTCGAGGCGCCGGTAACGGCGGACTCACCACCGCAGCACGACGGCCGAGGCCACGGCGGCGAGCCTCGCGGCGATCAGCACCGACGCCTTCGCGCGTTCGGCCTGCGCGTCGGCCGACGCCGGCTCCGCCGTCAACAGGGCCACGCCGAACAGGGACATGGCGCTCACGTCGGCCCAGCGCAGCCCGACTCGATGCTGCGGCGATGCCCGGTTTGACGGCGGGCCAGGAGAAGCCGGTGGTGCCGACCAGAAGTCGGTCGATCGACGGACGCCGTGGCGCGCCGCTGGTCACCTTAACCGTCGACCGTGGACCGAACACTCGGGTGATCTACGCGGTCTCGGCCGGGCGTGTCCTCGCGCGTCGTCGCCGTCCGTACTGGTCCTGCCCTCGGCGCGCTCGTCCTCGCCCATCCGGTGATCAGCCGCGTGGCGTGCGTCATCGAGGCGAGGATCGGGGCAGACGACCGGCGTATGTTGCTGGCGTGTCACAGCAGAATGAGGAGACCGCCGCCCAACCCGGCCTGGCCCGATGGCCGATCCTGGTCGTCATCGGGCTCATCGCAGGCGCGCTGTCGGGTCTGTTCGGCATCGGCGGCGGGGTGGCGATCGTGCCTGCCCTGGTGGCCTGGTGCGGGCGAGATCAGCGGTACGCGGTGGCGACCTCGCTGCTCGCGCTCGGCCCGCTCGCGGTGGCGGGGGTGATCGGCTATTCCGCACACGGACAGGTCGATCTGCGCATCGCGCTGCCGCTGGCGGCGGGCTCGATGGTCGGTGCCTGGCTCGGGGCGTTCCTGCTCACCAAGATGCCGTTGGCCTGGCTGCGTTGGTTCTTCGCACTCATCGCCGTCGCGACCGCACTGCGGATGCTGATCGACCCCGGCGTCTCGACGGGCGTCGTGTCGCACGAGTGGTGGCGACTTGCGCTGCTGCTGCCCGTCGGGGTGCTGATCGGCGTGATCGCCGCGCTGGCGGGGATCGGTGGTGGTGCGGTGATGGTCCCGGTCATGCAGATCGGCTTCGGCATACCCGCCGCCCTGGCCAAGGGAACCTCGCTGCTGGTCATCCTGCCGACGTCGATCCTGGGCGGCTGGCGCAACCTGCGGCACGGCAACGGCTCGCTGCGCGACGCCATGTGGATCGGCTGCTCCGGAATCCTCGCGACGCTGGCCACCACGCAGTGGTCGGTCGTGATGAACCCGCTGCTGTCCGACGTGCTGTTCGGGCTGTTGCTGGTCTTCGTCGCGGTGCGCACGGTGTGGCAGGACATCCGGCGGCTGCTGCGACGGCGCGGCTGATCGTGGGAACCGGCGCGCGGCCGACGTCGTGCGCGGATCGACGCTCCCCGGCGCAGGATCGGCAGGCCTTGCGAGGCGGACCGGCCGCTGTGCATCCGCCCGCAGGCGCAGTGCGCCATGCGCGCCGATCGGGACGGCGCACCGTGTTGTGTCGTCAGACGTGCCGATTCGGGCCGGATCGGTTTCGATGAGGCCGGGCCACCGGCGCCCCGACTCGAATCCACCAGAGGTGTGGCTCGCCAGGTGCCGTGACCTGGCCGCTCACGACCGTGGTCGTCGCGCGGCGTCTCGCTCCGCACGCTGTCGACGTCGACGCTCCTGCCTCTCCGCGTTGATCTTCTCGATCTTCTCCTTCAGACGCCGATCTGCCTCAGCGCTCTCCGTTCGCTTCGCGACCTCCTTGAGCCCCTCATAGCCGCCCTTGATCGCTCCGTAGTCGTCCCCGGGAACTGTTGATCGTCGGCTGCGGGCTGACGTCGGAGAACGTCGCATTCCCCGGTGCCTGGGCGTTCTGGAAGAAGCTCCCGATCTGCGTGCCGATCTGGTGCGTGCCGCTGCCGAGCTCGTCCAGTCGCGTGAGCAGATTGGACAGCGCTGTCCCCAGCTTGTCCATCCACTCCCGGACCTTGTCGGCCCACTTCAATGCGATGCGGACTCCGTCGGCGATCATCCCGCCGACGGCGATGCCCGCCGTGAGCAGAGCGGCGATCCCCCACTTGACGAAGGCTTCGGCGATGTCGCCGCAGACCTGGGCGATCAGATCACGCACGATGCCGCGCACCGCGCCCACCACGACGCCTGCGCCCTGCACGGCGCCCGCCATGCCCGCCGCCGCAGCGCCGACCTGCTCGATGCCCTCGTAGGTGGACGCGGTGGCGTCGAGTGCGTCCTTGCCGAGGTGAACGGTTCCTGCGCTGATGCTGAGGACCCCCTTGACCAGGGCTCCCTGTGCGACGCGGCCGATGGCGAGGAACTGCCCGAAAATCCCGAACGCGTTGTTGTCCAGCGTCTCATCGGCGGCGCCATCGGCTGTGTCCATACGAGTCGCGAGGTCGAGGATCTTGCCTGCATGGGCGCGGATGAGCTCCGGCTCGGCGTCGAATGCCTCGCTCATGATCGCCTCAGGAAGGAGCCGCCGAAGTCCTCGTCATCGTCCCCCGAGGATTTCGGCGGCCCTCCCGCCTGCTCGTCTGTACCGTCGCCCGCGTATCCCTGCGGGAGCTGAGACTTGACGAAGTCCAGGGTCTCGCCCTCGCCGAAAACATCCTGCATGACCTCGACGACCTTGCCCCGCCGCGCCCGCTGAGCCCGTCGGGCACAGTCGAGGATCGCGGCGGAGAGGCTGCGCGGATCCTGGCCTCGGACAGCGTCGGTCAGTCGGAGATCCAGCAGGCTGCCGCTCGGGTTCACTCGGACGGTCACCGTGCCGTCCGGTGAACTCGCGGTGCCTGCCACCGGACCGATGTGATCCGTGACGTCGTCGGCTTTCGCTCTGGCCTGTTCCAAAGTCGCATCGGGTACCGAGTCCTGTTCAGCCTGTGACGGAGCTGAGCTCGGATCGGTTCCTCGGTTGGAGGATTCAGCCCTGCGCCTCCGCGATCGACTTCCCTTCGCGTGCACCCGCCTCGATCGCGGCGCAGCAGTGCTTGATCCATGCCGCGATGCCGCCGGGCTCGCCGCTGGCGAAGCCGAGAGCCGCCGCCCGATACTCGGACAGCCTGCGTAGGTGAGCGACCTCCGGCACGCCCAGCCCCTTGGGGTCCAGGCCGGTGCCGATCGCGGTGAGTCGGGCGGCCGCCCTGGCGACGATGCCGTCAGCGGTGCCGAAGGCACTGAGGGTCAGCAGCTCACCGTGCACGATGGACACCAGGACGGGGCCCGGGACCGAGGTGCCGCCGGTGACCAGCGTGGCGAGCAGGTCGAACCGCGCCGAGACCGACGGGTCGGCACGCGGCCTGCCGAGGAGGTCCGCACGCTCGGCCGGAACCAGGTCGGCGGCGGCGAGCAGATGCAGTCGCGCCAACGCCTGCAACGGGGCGCGCTGCCAGGTGCCCAACAACATCCCGATCGACTCGGCGACCCGAAGCGAGCCCGCGGTCATCGGATCGCTCACCGGGCCCTCGGCGGGCAGGTCGACGTCAGCGCCGTCGATCGCGGCCGAGGCGCGGGCGGCCCGGACGGAGGCCTCGGCCGCGGAGACGGGCCACCCGCGCCGGTTGGCCGGATGCGCGTGCACCGCATCGACGGCCTCCCGCGCGGCCGAGACCGACTCGGCGACTCCGGGCAGATCGAGCAGAGGTCCTAGAGGATCGTCCACGGGCGCGGACAGTACTCACCGGCCGAGAGCGTCGAACGGTATGGGCACATCGTCGGTGTCGGATCGGACCGGGCTCCCGCCCTGTGCGGGCGTGACCGGTCGTCGTCGGGGCGCTTCTCCACCGCCCGCCGTGATCCGTCTCGAGGTCGTGACGGCGCACGAGGCGCGGGAGGCTAATCGCGCCCAGGGCGGGTTCGCCGCCGAGAACGCCGACAAGCTGCTCGGATTCGCGGACTACTCCGGGAGTGCGGCCGACCCCGACGCCTGGGAGGCGGCGGCGGAGGAGGCAGCCTCCTCGGTCGACATGGCCACCGCCGAGGAGGTCACCGGCCGCCCCGCCCACACCTTCGCCGACCAGGCGCGCGATCACGTCGACGACTTCCGTCGAGCCGAGCCGGAACCGTCCTGAGCTGCCTGTCTTCGTGGGCCCACCGCCGTGTCGATCCGGCGGAGCGGGTGTCGCGCACCAGTCCGGCAGATCAGCGTGCAGCGGGGCACTGGTCTGGACCTCTGGGTACTTGTCCTGTCCCGAAAGCCGCGTTCGGTCTACGGTCAGCACCAACAGATGTTCGTTCGATCACTCAGGGAGGTCCTTCGCGATGACCCAGCAGACCGGTGCTGCCGAGTCCGGGCCCAGCAGCGCCGCAACCCTGGACAACCTGCTCAGCGAGAACAGGACGTTCCCGCCCAGCGAGGAGTTCGCACTCGCCGCCAACGCGACTCAGGCCCTGTACGACGAGGCGTCGGCCGACCGGGAGGCGTTCTGGGGCGTCCAGGCCGAACGACTGCACTGGGACACCAGGTGGACGCAGGTCCTCGACTGGTCGAACGCGCCCTTCGCGAAGTGGTTCGTCGGCGGAAGGCTGAACGTCGCCTACAACTGCGTCGACCGGCATGTGGAGGCCGGGCACGGCGACCAGGTCGCGATCCATTGGGAGGGGGAGCCCGGCGACACGCGGACGATCACCTACGCCGACCTGCGGCGCGAGGTCGCCAAGACCGCCAACGCCCTGATCTCGCTCGGCCTCTCCGCAGGCGACCGGGTCGCGATCTATCTGCCGATGATCCCCGAGGCCGTCTTCGCGATGCTGGCCTGCGCCCGGCTGGGGCTCACCCACAGCGTGGTGTTCGGCGGTTTCTCCGCCGAGGCGCTGCGCACCAGGATCGACGACGCCGAGGCGTCGCTGGTGATCACCAGCGACGGCCAGAATCGACGCGGCAAGGTGCTCGGCCTGAAGGAGAACGTGGACACGGCGGTGCGTGACGCCGACTCCGTCCGCAACGTCCTGGTGGTCCGCCGCACCGGCAATGAGGTCGACTGGGACGACAGCCGCGACGTGTGGTGGCACGACCTCGTCGACGGACAGTCCGAGGAGCACACGCCGGAGGCCTTCGACGCCGAGCATCCGCTCTTCATCCTCTACACCTCGGGAACCACGGGGAAGCCCAAGGGCATCCTGCACACCTCCGGCGGCTACCTCACCCAGGCGGCATACACCCACCATGCCGTGTTCGACCTTAAGCCGGACACGGACGTCTACTGGTGCGGCGCGGACGTGGGCTGGGTGACCGGCCACTCCTACATCGTCTATGGACCGCTGGCGAACCGGGCGACCTCGGTGATGTACGAGGGGACTCCCAACACGCCGCACGAGGGCCGCTGGTGGGAGATCGTTCAGCGTTATCGGGTCTCCATCCTTTACACGGCGCCCACCACGATCCGCACCTTCATGAAGTGGGGGAGCGAGATCCCGGCCAAGCACGACCTCTCCTCGCTGCGCCTGCTCGGCAGTGTCGGCGAGCCGATCAACCCCGAGGCCTGGATGTGGTACCGGGAGCACATCGGCGCCGCCGCGACCCCGGTCGTCGACACCTGGTGGCAGACCGAGACGGGCGGCATCATGATCTCGCCGCTGCCCGGCGTCACAGCCGCCAAGCCAGGGTCGGCGATGGGCGTGCTGCCCGGCATCTCGGCGAAGATCGTCGACGAGAACGGCGCCGAGGTCAGCAGGGGCGGCGGGGGATACCTGGTCCTGGATCAGCCGTGGCCGGGGATGCTGCGGGGTATCTGGGGGGACGAGCAGCGGTTCCGCGACACCTACTGGTCGCGCTTCCGTGACGAGTCCGGCCCGATCTACTTCGCAGGCGACGGCGCCAAGTACGACTCCGACGGTGCGATCTGGCTGTTGGGCCGGGTGGACGACGTGATGAACGTGTCGGGGCACCGAATCTCCACCACCGAGGTCGAGTCGGCGCTGGTCTCGCATTCCTCGGTCGCGGAGGCGGCGGTCGTCGGCGCGGCCGACGCCACCACCGGTCAGGGGATCGTGGCGTTCGTGATCCTCCGAGGCGGCGATGCCGACTCGGCGGATGAGGGAGCCGCGCTGGTCAAGCAGCTCCGGGACCACGTCGCGAAGGAGATCGGCCCGATCGCCAAGCCTCGGCAGATCCTGGTCGTTCCCGAGCTGCCCAAGACGCGCTCCGGGAAGATCATGCGGAGGCTGCTGCGCGACGTTGCCGAGAATCGCGAGCTGGGCGACGTGACGACCCTCCAGGACTCGTCGGTGATGAAGCTGATCTCCTCGGGGCTGGCCAAGCCCGGCGACGAGGGCTGATCACCGGGTCGTCTCGTCGGTGGAGGGCGTGCCTGCCCGGCCGGGTGCCAGGCTGGGGCGCCCTCTCCGCGGGTCCGCGCCGAAGCGGGTCCGGGCCTGCGGTGCGGCCGTCCGTGCGGTAACTCGGGTGACGGACGGCTCGCGATGGGGGATGCTGGAGACATGAACGAGGACCTGCCCATCGTCGGCTCGACGGCCATCCCGGCCGCCGAGCTGCGCTGGCGGTTCTCCCGATCTAGCGGCCCCGGCGGGCAGGGCGTCAACACCACCGACTCCAGGGTGGAGCTGTCCTTCGACCTCGCCGCGACGACGGTGTTCAGCCCGCCTCGTCAGGCACGGGCCCTCGACCGCCTCGCAGGCAGGCTCGTCGACGGCGTCATCACGATCACCGCCTCAGAGCACCGCTCTCAACTGCGCAATCGCGAGGCGGCCATGGCCCGGCTGGCCATGACCCTGCGCGACGCCGTCGCCCCCGACCCGCCGAGTCGGCGGCCGACGAGGCCCTCGCGTGGCTCGAAGCGACGGCGCGTGGATGAGAAGAAGCGGCGAGGCGACGTCAAGCGGCTCCGACGCAGCGTCGAGGACTGAGACCGGCTCGGACGGGCCTGCTCGGGCGGGCCGCCGACTGGGACGACACCTCGCAGCGCCTGGCGGAGTACCGCGCCGCTGCGTGACCGACCTGCGTCGAGCCCTGCGGGGAGGACGCTCCGTTCTGGCCCCGCTGCGCTGCGACCACGCCGTCGTGGGCCGACGGCCGGTCAGAACCGCCGGTTCGCCAGGACCGGAATCGTCTCCCTGGCCCGCTCCGTCTCAGCGACGTCCACCTCGGTCACCAGGAGCCCCGGTGCGGCGCCGAGCTGTTCGCGGATCTCGCCGAAAGGGGACACCAGACTGCTGTAGCCGATACCGGTGGGGGCTAGCCCCGCCGGTCGTTCGCCGGTCGTGCTCGGGTCTGCCTGCCCGCAGGCCAGCAGCCAGGACGTCGAGTCCAGTGCCCGCGCACGACACAGCAGCTCCCACTGCTCTCGCTTGCCAGGCCCCCAGCCCCAGGATGCGCCGACCAGCATGACCTGGGCGCCCTCGTCGGCCAGGGCATGAAAGAGACCGGGAAAGCGCAGGTCATAGCAGGTGGCGACCCCGAAGGCCACGTCGTTGACCGTGAAGGTGACCGGCCGTTCTCCCGGCGCGACCGTGTCCGACTCGGCGAAGCCGAACGCATCGAACAGGTGGATCTTGTCGTACGCCGTGTCGATCCCCGGCCCGGTGACCAGCAGCGTGTTGCGCACCCTGCCGTCGTCGGCGGGCACGAACATTCCGGCGATCACCACCACCCCGGCCGTGTTCGCGATGGCGCGCACCTCCGTCGCCCACGGCCCGTCCAGCGGCTCGGCGACCGGCCCCAGCGGGATGCCGAAGCGCGCCATCGTCGCCTCGGGGAACAGCACCACACGGGCCCCTTGCGCGGCGGCCTCCGTCACCGCCGCGCGAACCGACCCGAGATTGACCTTCGGGTCGGTGTCGGCGGTCAGCTGGCTCAGTGCGATCCGCACTGGTCCTCCGATCAGTTGGTGGGCTGCGCCAACGTCGTCAGTGCCTCCCGGACATGCCCGTCGGTCTGTAGCAGCGCCGTCCTGGCCTCGGCGACGTCGACTCCGGTGAGCAGCGTGACGAGTGCGGTCTTCACCTCGCCCGCCGCCTGTACCAGAGCAGTCTCGCAGGTCAGTTCGTCCGCGCCGGAGGCCTCTTGCAGGATGGTCAGCGTTCGGCCTCGCAGCTTCGCGTTGGACGCCACCATGCTGATCATCAGGTTCGAGTAGGTCCGGCCGAGCCGCACCATCACGGCGGTGGAGAACGCGGTGAGGATCAGCTTCTGCGCCGTGCCCGCCTTCATCCGGGTGGAGCCCGCGATCGCCTCCGGCCCGGTGTTCACCGCGATCACCACGTCTGCGGCGATCCCGACGGCGGCGGCGTTCGCCGGGTTCGCCGAGACCAGGCCGGTGGATGCTCCGAGGGATCTGGCCGCGCTGAGCGCACCGAGCACGAAGGGGGTGCGGCCGGACGCGGTCAGACCGAGCACGAAGTCGTTCTCGCCGACCTGACGGCGGATCTGCGCCGCCCCCTCGTTGACGTCGTCCTCCGCACCTTCCACTGCGTGGACGAAGGCGGAGGGGCCGCCTGCCTGGTGCGCGACGAACCAGCCCGAGGGCATGTTGTACGTCGGGATCAGCTCGGCCGCGTCGAGCACGGCGAGCCGCCCCGACGTCCCCGCGCCGACGTAGTGCACCCGGCCGCCCGCGCGAAGAGCCTGGACGGCGAGGTCCACCGCGTCGGCGAGCTGCGGAAGGACCTCGGCGACCGCGGCCGGCACCAGCCGGTCCTCGTCATTGATCAGCCGGAGGACCTCCAGCGAGGAGACTCGGTCGATGTCCAGCGTGTTCGGGTTGCGCGACTCCGTGGGGGAGTCCACTCGGATGCAGCTCAGATGCGCTCGTGTCCTCATCGGTTACCGTCCCTCGGTCGGCGCCTGCCATCGGGTCGAGCTCCCAGTCGTTGACCTGCGACTGCTGCGTAGGTCACCTCCAGGGCTTCCTGCGCGGTCTCGTAGTGCTGCTGGGCCACCCCGATGAACAGGTAGTCGATCACTGTCAGCTGGGCGATCCGGCTGGACATCGCGCCGGAGCGAAACGTCGTCTCACGGGCGGCCGTCGTCAGCACGTGGTCGGCTGCCTCCGCGATGGGGGACCGCGGGTAGTTGGTGACCGCGACCGTCTTCGCGCCTCTGGCGCTGGCGACCCGCAGCGAATCGACGACGTCGATGGTCGATCCCGTGTGGGAGATGCCGATCGCGACGTCGTCCGGGCCGAGGACGGCTGCCGAGGTCAGCGCGATGTGCTTGTCACTCCACGCGAAGCAGGTCCGTCCGATGCGGTGCAGCTTCTGCTGGAGGTCGAGCGCGACGAAGGCACTTGCGCCGACGCCGTAGACGTCGACCCTGGAGGCGCGGGCGACCGCGTTCACCACCTCCTGCAAGGTGGCCACGTCGATCTGCTCTGCGGTCTCCTTGACCGCTCTGGCGTCCGCGTAGGAGACCTTGTCGATCACGTCCCGCAGGCTGTCCTCCGGCCCGATCTCGCCGCCGAGCTGCTGTTCGTCGCGGCTCGCGGTGCGTGCGGTCTCCGCGGCTAAGGCCAGCCTGAGCTCGGGGTAGCCACGGATGCCGATGGCCTTGCAGAACCTGGTCACCGTGGTCTCGCTGGTCCCGGCTGCCTCGGCGACCTCGGTGATGCTGCGGTGCGTCACGTCGGCCGGGTTGTCCAGGACCACCTGGGCCACCCGTTGCTCGGCGCGGGCGAGGCCGGGCAGAAGAGATCTGATGCGAACCAGTGGGCTGCCCTCTGCTGCCGCGCCCTCGGCATAACGCTTAGTCACGGTGGGAAACTTACTAACAGCACGTTGCCCAGGTCAACGCATGTGTCCATGTCGTCACCTGTCAGTTACCGCGAAGCGCGTGAATTCCCCACATCCCCAGGTCGGCCGCCCCGAGAGGCTGATCCGACGCCATGGGTATCGAGGGTGGGTCCGGTGTCGTTATCAGCCGTTTCCATTTGGTTATCCAGTCGTATGCAGGGCCTTCGCGGAGATCGTTGATCGACTCCGGGCGTGTGGGTCGAGGAACCGCCAGGCGGAGCGGCAAGCCGGTCGTTCGACCGGTCGGTTCGCATTCGGGTCCACTCGGGTGAATTTCGTGTGAGAGTTCCCAACGTCGACCAAGCGGGCCGGGTAGAGATCGGTTCGCGGAGTCGCGGGTGCGCCCGATCTCTGCGGCATGTCCGGTGATCTCTCGTGTGCGGCCGGTGGAGAACGCGCGGACGATCGAGTGGCCGGTGGATCGACGGTCCCGCGAACTCTCGGGCGGCACTCGCCTCCGAACGCTCTTCGGTGGTCGTGACGGAGGTGGCGGGGGTGAGGAGGAGGCCTGCGGCGTGCCGCCGGGCCTCGTCGGCCGGTTCTCCTTTCGCCTCGCTCGCTGCCGGGTCCACTGCAGACCGGCGGGCCTCGGCGTGCCGGTCGGACGCACCGTCCGCGGCATGGCGCGGACCGGCCCCGACGGGGCAGCGGGGTCGAATCTCGCAAAGTGGACGGACTGCCTGGTGCAGGTGAGACCTCTGCCCGAAGTCACCCGTCCGAGTGGGACCGGCGGTGTAGGATTCGAGCCCGTAATCCTCTGTGCGAGTGGGAACCGGACGCGGTGCAGGTGCGTCTCAGGTTGCGTTCGTGATTCCGTCAGCGAGCCCTGGGGGGCGTGGCATGAGGTCGATCAGTGGTACCGCGTTTCAGGAGGACGCGCTATGAGCGGGACGTTTGAACTTGATCCGGAGCGGCTGCCGCAGGCCATCGCGGATCTTGAAGAGGCGAGGAGTCGGATCATCGACATCGCCCAGGAAGCTCGAGAGCTCGGGTTGGAGACACCGAACCAGGGCTCCGACGGTGTGAGCAGCAACGCGGGTCTGCAGATCTCCCGAGTGGCAGGTGGGCAGGACGGCGCACTGTTCAACGCGAACGAGGCTTACCTCGAAGCGCTCAATGCGACGATCGACAACTTCAAGGCGATGCTTGCCGATTACCACAGTGTCGAGGACGCCAACCAGCTCGGACTGCAGAACATCGATGCTGCTGAGTTCAGCGTGAGCGAGACCCCGAGTGAACGCAGGGAGCGGGAGTTTTACGAGAACAACCCGCATATTCCGCCGGGCGCGCGTGGCTGAAGAGGTTGATCGTCGATATCACAGGGGTTTGGAGACGATGACATCTAAACGGCCGTTGGCGGTTGCTGGTGTGGTGATCGCGGCCTCGTTGATGATTGCGTCCTGTTCAACTCAGGATGACGGAGTGGCGACACCAGGAGATCAGGACTCCGCCGCCGTGGAGACGACCGAGCAGTCTCCGGCACCGCCTGCGGAGTCGGGTGATTCCACTGGTCTCGCACCGTCCGTGTCCGAGCCCAAGGACCTCGCTGGTCTCGATGTGTGCACGTTGCTGACGCCTGAGTCGGCTGAGGGGCTCGGGTTTGGACCTGACGGCGAGCCACGTACTACCGGTGGGGGCAGCGCCTCGTGCTCATGGGACTCTGCGGAAGGTGCTCGGGTCACCCTGGTCGCTGACGTAGATCGACAAGGCCTGGACGAGGTCTACTCGCGTCAGTCGCTTTACTCGGATTGGGAAGAGTTGGAGATCGCGGGCCATCCGGCCGTGCGGGCCAACGAAGGTGAACCGACCTCGATGTGCGGTTATATCGTGGGTATTGCGGACACTCAGTACCTTGACATCAATTATTTCAGTAGTGGCTCGGATGGCGACGCTTGTGCAGGCGCACTGGCCGTTGCCGAGTCCATTGTCCCGACGCTGCCCGATGCGAACTGAAGGGGGAAGGGTGAGATGAGCGAACTCAACCTACAGACGACCTGCCTCTCTTGGGCGGGCAAGGACGCCAAGACCATCCGAGCTGAGGTCTACGGGGGCGGTGGAGGAAGCGGCGCGGGGCTCCAGGAGGTCGCGGGCCGGTGGCGTGACCTGACCACGAAGTACGCCGACGTGGGCAGCTACATCGAGACCTCACTCCAGAAGGCCCAGTCCGCGCACACCGGCGCGGCGGCAGACGCATCGGCGGCCGCCGTGAACCCGCTTGCGAGCTATGCCATTCAGGCACAGGGGCAGACCGAGGCGATCGCGGGCACGATCGACGTTCAGCTCGACTACCGGCTGAACACGATGACCAGCGTCCCCGAGGGCCAGGAGGAGCCGCAGAAGAGCGGCTTCATCGAGAACGTGCTCCCCTCGAGCATCACCGGGCACGGCGACCGCATGGACGCTTACGAGGCCGAGAACGACGAGGCCCGGCAGGTCATGCAGGGCTACCAGAACAACACCAACCAGAACCTGATGTCCATCACTCCGTTCGAGGAGCCGCCGGAGGCCACGTACAGCCTGGCGTCCAGCAGCCCCGGCTCCCTGGGCTCCGGGTCCGGCGGCACCGGTGGTGGCATCGGCGGCGGCACCGGTGGTGGAGCCGGTGGCGGTATCGGCTCCGGCGGCGGTGGTGGTGGCGGATGGACGCCGCCCGGCTCCGACGGTGGTGGCGGTATCGGTGGTGGCGGCGGTACTGGTGGTGGCGGTGGCGGCGTGAACCCGCCCACGATCCAACCGGACTTCAACAACCCGATCCTGCCTCCCCCGAATCAGCCCCCGGTCGTGCAGCCGCCCATTGGACAGCCGCCCATTGGACAGCCGCCCATCGGGCAGCCCCCGTTGGGCCCACCGGTGATCGGCGGCCCCAACGGACCCAATGGCCCTTACGGTCCCAACGGTCCGCAGGGCCCCAACGGCCCCAACAGCCGCCTCCCCGGCGGCCCCAACGGTGGTCCCGGCGGTCGTGGATTCGGCGGCGGTCCCGGCGGCCCCGGCGGCGGGCGTGGCGGCTTCGGACCCGGTGGCGGCTTCGGACCCGGCGGCGGCTTCGGTCCCGGTGGGGCAGCCGGTGGATTCGGTGCTGGTGGTCCTGGCGGCGCGGGCGGCTTCGGCCCCGGTGGCGCAGGCGGCCCCGGTGCGGGTGGTGGTTTCGGCCCCGGCGGCGCCGGTGGTCCTGGTGGTGTCGGCGGCGCAGGCGGCGGTATGGGCGGCGGCGCTCGCGGCAAGAACAGCGAGGGCGAGGACGACAAGGAGCACAAGCGCGCCGATTACCTGCTGGAGACCGATGACGTCTTCGGCGATGGACAGCTCGTCGCACCGCCTGTCCTCGGCGAGCGAGGGTAGGTAGTCCGTGCCCAACCACGGTCAGATCGTGTTGCCCGCCCTGGCGGTCGACACGATCTGCACTCGGCTCAATGTGAAGCTGCCTGCGCTGCTCAAACCGATCGGCTTCGGGGACACCGAAGACGAGCGTCGCGTGCTGCATCAACGAGCCTGGCGAGATTTGGAGTCGCGAGGACTGGTCGAGTACGGCGAGCTGAACAGGTTCCTGGAGGACACGTTCCGCACGCTGGCTCGGCCGGCCCTCGCGGTCTGGGCGACCATGATGGTCGATCGACAGAACGGCATCGACGCCGTGGCTGCGGCCGACGGTGACTTCGCGGTGCTGGCCAAGGTCGAGGCGGCGGAGGGGACACCGAGAACCGAGCTGTCTCTCACGCTGGAGGCGACCAGGCCCACCGGGCTGGCTTACGCGGCGGTCGGGCTGCTGCCCGAACACCCGGCCGGTCGCGGCCACTCGATCAGCCATCCCGCCGAGCAGATCGAGCAGGCGGCCACGAGCGGGGCACGCTCGGCGACGCAGCTCCGCGCGGCCTTCGCGAACGCGGGCCTGCGCGGAACCGACGCCGAGTTCCTGGCCGAGGTGCTGTCGGCGGAGCGGAAGCGGGCGGGCGAGTTCACCGCGCGCAGCTTCGATCCGCTCAGCGGCAGGCTGCGCAAGTCCGAGTACCGAGTCGACTTCATGGACAACGCCACCGGCCGCTTCTTCCTGCAACAGAAGACGGGATCGGACGGCAGGCGGTGGTTCACCCTGGCGCCGTCGGACAAGAAGCGGTTAGGCGCTCAGGTTGCGGAGTTGTGTTCGCTGGTCGCGCCACGGAATTGACGCACCTCATGGCTCTCGCCGAAATGCAGGCTGAGCGGGCAGCAGGTCCACGATGACATTCGACGGGGACCATCGACATCCAGTCGGTGGTCCCCGTCGTCGTCCTGAGCCTGCGTTCTGACTCAGCGGATGCCCGGGGGCTCCTGTTCTCGAGTCATGTCCGGGTCACCGCAAGCGGGCCGGGGTTCGAGCTGCGGCGAGTCCATCGGCCACCGCCACCCGTGCCGGATTGATCGACCCCCAGTCCCGGGACGGATGCACCCGATTGGTCAACAGCACGGCGATCGACCCGCCTGCCCGGTCGATCACCATCGACGTCCCGGTATACCCGGTATGACCTGCGGCAGCGGGGCCCGCCAGCCCGCCCATGTAGAAGGACTGGTTCAGCTCGAAGCCGAGACCACGCGGATGATCGGGGAAGTCCGGGTTGTGGTCGGTGAGCATCTGCCGAACCGTTCCCGCCCGGAGAATCCGTCTGCCGTCGTAACAGCCCTCGTTCAGCATCGTCTGGCCGAGGATCGCCAGGTCTCCTGCGGTGCCGAAGACCCCGGCATGGCCCGCCGTGCCGTTCAACGACCAGGCGTTCTCGTCATGCACCTCGCCGTGCACCATGCCTCGGGGCGGATCGGCCTGGAACTCGGTGGCGGCGATGCGCGGCAGGTCCTCCGACGCCGGTCGGTATCCGGTGTCGGTCATGCCGAGCGGCTCGGTGATCCCGGTGCGCACGAGGTCCGGCAGCGTTCGGCCGGTCACCCGTTCCACGAGCACCGCGAGGGCGATCATGTTCAGGTCGGAGTAGATGTAGGCGGTGCCCGGCGCGGCCTGCAGCTCGGCGGTGAGGCTTGCGTGCAGCCTGCTCGGCACATCGGGCCAGTCTCGCCACAACAGGAGGAACGGCGGAAGTCCCGAGGTGTGCGTCAACAGCTGGCGAACGGTGACCGACTCCTTGCCCGCTGCGGCGAACTCGGGCAGGTACTCGGCCACCGGCCGATCGAGTCGGATCCGTCCCTGTTCCACCTGCTGCATCGTCACGATCGAGGTGAAGAGCTTCGACAGGGATGCAAGGTCGAAGATCGTGTCCTCGGACGTCGGGATCTGTTCTGCGGCGGGCAGCTCGGTGCCGTCGCCGTCGGCGTACCGCAGTGCGTGGCCGGTCGCCTCGCTGGTCGTCACGATCCCGTCGTGCACCAGGACGACGACCGCACCGGGGTAGAGCGGCCGTTCGGAGCCCGATCCGCTCGTCCAGCTCCGTACCGCGTCCAGCGCCTCGTCGATCGGAGCAGGATCCAGCCCGGCCTCGCCGGGTGTTCCCGGCCGGAGCGGGGCGCAGTCTGTCACGGCTCGTCCGGTCGTCGACTGCGTAGGCTGCTCGGCGAGCGCGGCGGGCACCATCGCCGCGCCGAGGACGGCTGCCGAGACGAGGACAAGGGGCAGTGCTCGCATGACCACCTCATCGATAGAGCAGGTAGGGCTCGCGACGAGCGCGGAAGGCCGCGACGTCCGCATCCCAGGACTCGACGATCTCGGCAGGTGATGCCCCGGCGTCGACCATCAGCCGGAGACGGTCCGACCCGGCGAGCCGGTCGATGAACTCGTCCGCCCGCCAACCCCATTGCTCCGGGTACAGATCCCGAGCCGTCGTGATCATCGATACCGCCGTGCGCAGCGGGTCGAATTCGGCGGGGGACGTGACGTGCAACGCGACGCCTCCGCAGTCGGTGCCTTCGTGCTTGCCGAAGGAGGGAACGAAGTACGTCTCGCGAAATCGGACGCCAGGCAGGCCCGCCTCGTTGAGTTGTTCGGCCCAACGCCAGTCCAGGCCGGGCGCGCCGATGGTCTCGAACGGGCGAGTGGTGCCTCGGCCCTCGGAGAACAGGGTCCCCTCGAACAGGCAGGTACCCGCGTAGACGTGGGCCGTCTCGATGGTGGGCACGTTCGGGCTCGGCGGCACCCACGGCAGTCCTGTCGAGCCGAACAGCTGATCCCGTCGCCAGCCCTCTACCTCGATGACGCGGAGTTCGTCGACTCCTCGACCCGCCTCGTCCGGCAGGAACTCGGCATTGAAGAGCCTTGCCAGCTCGCCGATGGTCATGCCATGTCGAGAGACGATCGGTTGACGTCCCACCCCTGAGGCATAGGCGGGGTCCAGTTGCGGACCGGCTGCCGTGCCGCCGAGCGGATTCGGCCGGTCGAGTACGACGAACGCGGTACCGGTGAGGGCTGCGGCGTGCATCGCCGTGTACATCGCCCAGATATAGGTGTAGAAACGCGCTCCGACGTCGGCGATGTCGAAGACCACCATATCGATGTCGGCCTGTCGGTACATCGCGGCGACCCGGTCTGCTGCCGCACCGTAGACGTCGTAGACGGGGACCCCGGTGCGCGGATCGGTGTAGTCGCCCTCCGAACCGCCTGCCTGCGCTGTGCCGCGGAAGCCGTGTTCTGGGCCGAAGGCGGCCACGAGATCGACCTCGCCGCCGTCCACGACCGCGTCGACCACGTGGGTGAATCCGGGCAGCACGCCGGTCGGGTTCGTCAGAATCCCGACGCGCCTGCCCGCCAGCTCGCGCCAGCCGCTCTCGGCGGCGACCTGCGCGCCGACCCGAACGGAACCTGCTGCGGGTGTGACCCGCGACGGCGAGGCGAACGCGCTGCCGCTGACAGTCAGCGCAGGCACCGCGAGGGCCGAGGCGGTCAGGAATCCGCGTCTTCCGAGGTTGCCTGCCCCGGTCGATCTCGCCGGGTCCGATGCGTGTCTCACCCAGTCACCGACCAGGTCAGGCCGTGGCCGAACGGGTAGCTCGCGGTGTCCGGGTCGTCCGGGGCGGGGACGGTGACCGGCAGCGTGCCCACCGGTGCGATCTCACCGAGCACGACGCGGGTCAACGACTCCATCGCCTGCGCGCCGATCGAGTGGGTGGCGAGCCAGGTGGTCGCCTCCTCGACGTATGCCGCGTCGTACGGGTCGCGAGTGGCCACGGCGATCAGCGAGGCGTCGCTCCCGGCCAGACTGCGGACGAGTTCCCGCTGCCCGGCCCGCGACTCGTTCCATGCGGCGTTGGTGAGGGCGATGGTCATGTCGTGCTCGGCGGCAGCGCCTACCGCCTCGTCGATCTCGGCGGCGGTGGGGGAGGCGCTCGTGAGGTGCTGTCGTACCTGCACGCCACGCTGGGACAGGGAGTCGGCCAGGGCGGCGAGTGCCGTCGTGTCCGGCCCGGTGACGAGCGCGGATGCGGGTGCGTCGGCAGGCAGCAGACCTGCATCGTTGCGCATCGCGATCGTCGTGTGATCGGTGATCTGCTGCGCGGCGGCCAGGTGGTCGGCGTTTCCGACGAACTCGGCCACCCGGTCGACGTCGACGAGAGGGTCGCTGATGACACCACGCTGCCACTTCATCGCCAGCACCCGGCGGACGCTCTCCTCGATTCGCGACTCGGTCAGCTCGCCCGACTCCACTGCGGCTAGGACCGCATCGACGGCGACGTCGAGATACTGCGGCATGAGGAGCTGATCGGCGCCTGCCTGGAGGGCCAGCACCGGGATGCGCTCGTCGGCGACCTCATTGCGGACGCCCTGCATCTGAAGGGAGTCGGTGCTGATGACCCCTTCGAAGCCGAGCTGATCGCGGAGGAGGCCGGTCAACACGGTGGGGGACAGCGTCGCGGGCAGACCGGAGTCGTCCAGTTCGGGCATCAGGATGTGGCCGGTCATGACGGTGTCCGCGCCTGCCGCGATTGCCGCCGCGAACGGGGGAGCGTCGAGCTCCTCCCACTCCTCGCGGGTGTGGTCGATCTCCGGCATCGCATCGTGGCTGTCCTGGTTCGTGTCACCGTGGCCGGGGAAGTGCTTGATCGCCGACGATACGGTCAGTTCGCGTACCGCCGAGTCCTGGTATCCCTCGACCTGAGCGGTGACCAGTTCGGAGACCAGGGCCGGGTCCGAGGAGAACGAGCGGACACCGATGACCGGGTTGGCCGGGTTGACGTTCACGTCGGCCACCGGTGCGAAGTCCTGGTTGATGCCGACCGCTCGGAGCTCCTGACCGGTGATCGCCGCCGCCGTCCGTGCATCATCCCGGTTTCGGCCTGCCCCGAGGGCCATGCTGCCCGGCAGCTGGGTGGCGGGTTCGCGGAATCGGGTGACGATGCCCTGCTCCTGATCGGTCGAGATCATCAACGGGATCTCGGCGCCTGACGAGAGGGCGGCCTCCTGGAGCCCGTTGGACAACCCGGCGACCTGGACGGGATCTTCGAAGCTGTCGGTCCAGTTGAAGTAGATGACGCCGCCCAGGTGGTACCGCTGCACGACTTCGGCAGGGGTCTCGACGCCGAACTCGGTGACATTGTCGGGGTGCGCGCTGTCGGCGGAAGGACCGTAGGCGTAGGTCACGAAGATCTGGCCGACCTTCTCCTCCAGACTCATACCCGCGATCGTGTCGTCGATCCAGGCCTGCATCTCGTCGCCGTCCGACTGGTTCGCCACCGGCACGTCCGCAGGCTCCTCGTCGACGCCGGACCGCACGGGACCGAGCGTGCTCGAGCCGACCGCCACGGCGGCTGTCATCGCGGCGGCGGCGAGCAGATGAACTCGGTTGAGTCTCGGCATCACTGGCTCCCCTCAGCGGCCGGCCTGGTCGAACGGATGGGACTGGACGCCACCCGACGATGTGCCGGAGTTCTCTGCAAACTACCCACGGGCAACTGAAGGGTCAACGATCTGTACACGTCCGTTGACATGGCGTGCAGACCGGTCGTCGGTGTGTCTTGACGGCCCGTCCTGGCCGAGTCGATGAGGCGATCGCGCGGCCTCGAATACCGCGTTGAGGCCGCAGGGACGAGATCCGGGAGCGGCGGTGTGCGGGAGCGCCAAGGCGCGGACATGCCGAGGGCGCCTCCTCGAAATCGAGAAGGCGCCCTCGGCTGGTGCGAGTTGTCCGGTCACCGAGCGTGCAACAAATGTCGTACTTTCGGGGCTAGGCGTCCAGCGTCCTGATACGCAGCCCCTGGTCGACGAAAGCCTCCCGCGGCGTGCTGAGCGTGGGTGATCCGGTACTCGCACACGGAGCTTCTACAGGGAGAACGAGGCTTCTCTTCTGCCGCGTTCCTGGCCGTATGAAGGTCCGCACCACCTTTGTAGTCCGTGTCGACGGTCACAGCAAGACACTCGATCGAGTGCACCGGTTCAGGCACCCTCTGCGATGACTACGCCCGCATCCAGCGGTTTTCTTCACTCGTAAGGGTGCTGGCGTTGATGCGGTGCGGATGGTGCGATGGCGGCGTCCGGCGAGTGCCCGGCCGGAGGTCTGTCGGTGACCGGCTTGGTCAGTTCCCGCGTCGTCTGCGAAGGCGTCGATGTCCGTACCAGGCGACTCCGGCCGCCGCGACGGCACTGAGTCCGATGGCCGCAGCCGTGACGGCGGTACCCGAGGGCGTGGGAATCCGGGCTCGCAGTGACACGGTGTGATCGAAGGTCAGCATCGGCCAGCCGCGCTGAACCACTTCCTTGCGCAGCGCGCGATCGGGGTTGACGGCCGTCGGGTGCCCGACCGCCTCCAGGAACGGCAGGTCGCTGATCGAGTCCGAGTACGCATGGGAGTCGGCGAGGCGATAGCCGTTGCGCTCGGCGATGGCGGTCAAGGCCGCAGCCTTCTGCCTGCCATGGCAGAAGAAGTCGAGTTCGCCCGTGTACAGCCCGTCGGCCACGGTCATCCGGGTTCCTGCGAAGTGCGTGATGTCGAGCATCCTGGCGATCGGCTCGACGACCTCCTCGCCGGAGGAGGACACCAGCACCACGTCGTGTCCCTGCTCGCGGTGGTCGGCGATCAGCTGGGTCGCCTCCTTGTAGACGAGCGGGTCGACGACGTCGTGCAGTGTCTCTTCCACGATCGCCCGGACCTGCGCGACGTCCCAGCCAGTGCAGAGGGAGGTGATGTGAGCCCGCATCCGATCCAGCTGGTCCTCGTCGGCACCCGCGAGCATGAGGAACTGTGCGTAGGCGCTCTTGAGCACCGCTCGACGGTTGATCAGCCCCTGCTGAAAGAACGGTCTGCTGAAGGCGAGCGTGCTCGACTTCGCGATCACCGTCTTGTCGAGATCGAAGAAGGCGGCGATCCGCGTCGGGGAGTCGCTCCGTTCGACCGTGTCCTGAGCCGTCACGTGGCCAGCATAAGCGGCCCTGTGTGCAGGCTCCGTTTCGACGGATCGCGACCGTCGGAGCCTTCTGTGCGGGCGTGTCACCCGTTCGCGGAGTCGGATTCTGATGAAGTCGTGGCAACTGCTGTCAGTTAGTGAACGAGGCACACGAAAGTGGTCGGTGGGAAGTACAGTAAGGGGCGTCCGGCCTTGAACCGGACGGGTTCAGCTCAACCCCCCGGAGCTGAACTCTCGCGACCCCCGCCCCTCCCCCCCGGCGGGGGTCGTCCCCTTTCTCCGGCCCGGTTGTGCCGTTGCTGCCCTGCCCTCGGCCTCTCCTCGGACGCTGCCCCGTTGCCGCAGCCCGGCGTGTCGATGTCCGCCTCGGTGGGCGGCTGACGTTCTGCGGCGTAGGCGATCCGCTCCCATCGGGTGGTTGACGTGTCTGACCTCGGTGCCTTGCGTGCGATCCCCGAAGTTGTCCACATGGGGGTCGGTCATCCACAACTTGATCTTGAACGCTCGCGGCGAACGTCGGACTGGGACACCGTGGTCCTCGAACGCGGCGTCGAATCCGGCGCCGCCGAGCCTGACGAGATCACCGGGAGTCGCAATGCAGAACGATCGAGTGCTGGTGCTCAGCCGCGACGGCGAACTGCTCGACGAGTTGCTACGGATGGCCGCCGCGGCGGGCTGTGAGGTCCAACGCCTGCCCGATGCCGTCGCCGCCCGCGCGCCATGGAAGGCGGCGCCCCTGGTGGTGCTCGACGCCATGAGCGTGATCGAGGTTGCCTCGGCGGGGCTGCCACGCCGTGCAGGCGTCGTCGTGGTCTGTGTGACGCCGCCTGCCGAAGAGGTGTGGCACGCCGCCGTGGCGCTCGGCGCCTGCGCGGTTCATCTGGTCCCGAGAGACGAGGAGCGGATCGTCGCGGCGTTCGCCGATGCGGTCGAGCGTCCTGGGAGACGCGGCACAGTGCTGGCTGTTCTGGGCGGTCGAGGAGGTGCGGGCGCCTCCGTCTTCGCTGCCGCCCTCGCCAGGGCCTCGGCGGGCCGATCCGAACGAGTGCTCCTGGTGGACGGAGACCCGGTCGGCGGCGGGCTCGACCTCCTGCTGGGCGCGGAGGAACGGACCGGGCTGCGATGGTCGGGGCTCGGGGCGGTCGGCGGTCGTCTCGCCGCCGCCACGTTGCGGGCGGCACTGCCCAGTCAGGAGATCGGCGATGGCGCGGTGACGGTCCTGTCGTGTGATCGAACCGACGGCGGGGAGCCTACGGCGGAGGGTGTCGAGGCCGTCGTGACGACTGCCTGCCGATCCGGTGACACGGTCGTCTGTGATCTGCCCCGATCGTTGCCAGCGCACGCGATCACGGCGCTGACCAGGGCTGATCTCGCAGTGATCGTCGTGCCTGCGGAGGTGCGTGCGTGTGCCTCGGCGGCAGCTCTGCTTGCTCGGCTTCGGATTCACGACCCACCGCTGCGGCTCGTGGTGCGCGGGCCGTCCCCTGGCGGTCTCACGTCGGCCGACGTGCAGCGTGCCCTCGGCGTCCCGGTAGCGGCCGCGATGCGTCCGGAACCCGGTCTTGCGGCTGCATTGGAGCACGGTGGGCTACGACTGCGTGCCGACGGACCGCTGGCGAAGTCCGCAGCCACGGTGCTCGACCTCGTTCGGCAGAACGACACGAGAGGTGCGGCATGACGACCTCGGAGCGCGTGAGATCGGAGCGTGTGCGAGTCGGCCCGGCGGACGGTGCGGAACTCACCGACGTCGGCTCCGCACCGGCCGGGCAGGTCTCGGATCGGGTGGACGCCGAGCTGGTGGATCGGGTTCGGCGCAGACTAGCCGAACTCGACACCATGATCACCCCGGCCGTCGTTGCCGAGGCGATCCGGCGCGAGGCGGGCGGCGTCCTCGGCGACACCGAGGTGCTGCACGCCTTGCGACTGCTGCGAGACGAACTCGTCGGCGCGGGCCCGCTCGAGGGCCTGTTGAGACAGCCCGACGTGACGGACATCCTGGTCACCGGGCCAGGTGAGGTGTGGGTCGATCGCGGAGGCGGGCTGACCCGCGCATCGATCCGGTTCGCCGACGAACACGCCGTTCGGCGGCTCGCCCATCGGCTCGCGGCCGCGGCAGGCCGCAGGCTCGACGACGCACAGCCCTTCGTCGACGCGTGGCTACCTGCCTGTCTCGGTATCGGAGACGTTCGACTGCACGCCGTCATCCCGCCGATCTCGGCAGGCGGGACCTGTCTGTCGCTGCGAGTGCTCCGGCCTGCCGTGCACGATCTGCCGACCCTGACCGCGATGGGCACCTTCTCGTCCGAGGTGGAGGGACTGCTGCGGGCACTGATCGCGGCTCGTCTCGCCTTCGTCGTCGTCGGCGGCACCGGCTCGGGAAAGAGCACGCTGCTCGGCGCACTGCTCGGCATCGTGCCCGCCGCCGAGCGAGTGGTGTGCGTCGAAGACGCGGGTGAGCTTCGACCAGACCACCCGCACTTCGTCTCGCTGCTCGCTCGGCCGCCCAACGTCGAGGGTGCTGGGGCGGTGACCTTGCGGGACCTCGTTCGACAGGCGCTGCGGATGCGGCCGGACCGATTGGTGGTCGGCGAGGTCAGAGGGCCGGAGATCTGCGATCTTCTCGCTGCGTTCAACACCGGCCACGACGGTGGATCGGGGACCATGCACGCCAACTCACCGGGGGAGGTTCCCGCACGGATGGAGGCCTTGGCCGCGTTGGGCGGGCTCGATCGGCCTGCGTTGCACAGTCAGCTTGCCGCGGCGGTGCAGGTGGTGCTGCACATGGCGAGGGGGCCTGCAGGCTCTCGGCGACTCGAGTCGATCGGCCTGCTGCGGCGCGACGGCGATCAGATTCGGGTGATCGACGCGTGGCGTCGAGACGGCGAGCCCGCACCTGGCCATGTCGCCTTGCGCAGGCTGCTGCACGGCAGGGGAGCGCAGACGCCATGGTGAGTGCGGCACTGCTGACCTGGAGCGCCGCACTGCTGACCTGGCCGGGGCGATCTGCTCGGTCGAGGGTGCGACTCCTGCGGCCTGCGGTGGATCGGCGGCCCGCATCGCGACGTCGCAGCCCGCGTCTCGGTCGATTCTTCGCCGTCGGCATCGGCCTGGGAGTGGGCTGGATGTCGGCCGCAGTGGCCGGTGCGGTGGCGGGGGCGATGCTGGCGGCGACGTGGTGGAGTCGCCTTGCGGCTCGAAGGAGTTGGCGACGCGGCCTTGCGGAGGTTCGAGGGTGGGCCGATGCACTCGGCATGATGAGTGCGGAGCTGCGTGCAGGCGCCGCACCGGCCGAGGCGGCAGCAGGGGCGGCACGGGATGCCGAGCCCACGGTCGCGGGAGTTCTCGTCGCGATCGCGTCCACCGCAAGGCTCGGTGGCGACGTTCCGGCCAGGCTGCGTACCGCAGCCGTCGACCGACCACGGTGTGCGGAGGCGCTGGCCCGTCTCGGACGGAGTTGGGCGGCGGCCGAACGACGGGGCGTGCCCTTGGCCGAGGCGCTCGACGCGGTTCGCCGAGACCTCGACTTCCGGGTCAAGACGGCCAACGGTCTGGCGGCGAGGATGGCAGGTCCGCGTGCTACCGGCGTGGTGCTCGCCTCGCTGCCTCTCCTCGGCGTGGCGCTGGGCGAGGCGATGGGTGCTGGTCCGTTGGAGGTTCTCTTCGGCGGCGAACTCGGACGACTCCTGCTCGTCGTCGGCGTCGCTCTGGACTGCCTCGGTGTCTGGTGGATCGGACGAATCACGGTGCAGACGGGGTGGTCCGCGTGACCCTCGGGTCGATCCTGCTGGCCGCAGCACTGCTCGCCGCACCGGGGGTCTCGGGTGTCCGGGGCAGGCTCGCCGTCGTGTCGGGCGTCGACGGCGGAGGGCGGCGGAAGGCCGTGACGGATCGGCACCTGCTCCTGATCGCGATGTGCTCGGTAGGCGTATCGGTGGCGCTGCTGTTCGGCGGGATCGTCGGTCTGGTCGCGGGTACGGCGGGCGCGGTGGTCGTGTGGTGCGGCGGGCGCCGAGTGGCGCGCGGCGCCGTCCGTGCCCCGCCCGACCCGGCTCGTCTGGCCGCAGGGTGGGACGTTCTGGCGGCAGGACTGCGCGCGGGGCTGACTGTGCCTGCCGCGCTGCACCTGGCGGCGGAGGAGCTCATCGAGCCCACTCGAGGGGTGTTGTACCGGGTTGCCGAGCTGCTCACGTCAGGGGAGGACCCGGACACGGCCTGGCAGCCTGCGGTGGATCATCCGCCGACCAGGGAGCTCGCCCGTGGCGCCCGACGGACGGCGCAGTCCGGCAGCGCGCTGGCGGGACTGGCGGTTCGGCTCGCCGACTCCGCTCGGTCTGCGGCGGCCGATGCACTGGAGGTGCGAGCTCAACGTGCTGCGGTGCTGGTCACCGGGCCACTCGGACTGTGCTTCCTGCCTGCCTTCCTCTGTCTCGGGATTCTTCCGGTCGTCATCGGCCTGGCCACAGGCCTACTCGAATCATGGTGAGACGGGCGTCCTCCGCTCCGAATCGCCTTCCTCAGCCAACTCGAGTTGGAGATGGAGACAATGCGCGTGAGGCCCTTCTCGACCGTAGTTCAGACACTCGTCCCGATGCTGCGTCGAGACTCGCGCCGTGCGGTCCCGCTGCCGTCCTGGCACGCCGCAGGCTGTGTCGTCGGGGGTGAGCGAACAACGGGCGGACGACATCGCGAAGCGGCTGCGGACGGCGCGATCGAACGATGGCGACCGGATCGTCCTGCGGTGCGCAGACTCATCCTGCTCCTGCGCGCCGACGAGGGAATGAACACGGTGGAGTACGCGGTGGGAACCATCGCAGCTGCCGGATTCGCCGCCCTCTTCTACACGATCGTGACCGGTGATTCCGTCAGGTCGGCGCTCACCGCGTTGATTCAGCAGGCCTTGTCGGTGAATCTGTGATGAGTGGCCGAGCCGACCCGGATCGCCGATGTCGGGGTACGCCGCGATTTCCCTGGCGTGCCGACGATCGAGGTGCTGTCACGATCGAGGCCGCCTTCGGCATCTGCGCGCTGCTGGTGACGCTGATCGGCGGGCTCGGCGGGCTGTCGGCCGTCACAGCACAGATCCGCTGCCTGGACGCCGCGACGGCGGCGGCCCGCCTGGTGGCGCGAGGTGCCGATGACGCGGCGGTGGCGGCGGTGCATCGCATCGCGCCGAGGGGAGCCGAACTCGACGTGGCGATCGTGGGGGAGGAGGTCGAGGTGACGGTGGGTGTGGCTGCGGTTCCGTTGATTCCCCAGATCCGGCTGCGAGCCGTGGCCTGGACGCTTGCCGAACCGGGCGTCGTCGCGACCGAGCCGGGCAGCCCAGCGGCCACGGACGCTACCGACTCCCCGAACGGCTCAGCAGGCTCAGATGTCCCGGAACGCCGGCAGGCCCCGGAAGGCCCGGCTGTTCCGGACGCTCAAGACGGTCAGGACGCGATCGACGGGCGCCAGACTGACGACCAGGCTGCGGCAGGCGACCCCGGCCCGGCAGGCGACCCCGGCCCGGCAGGCGACCGGGCCGACCCGGGTGGCCGCCACGGTGCGGCAGGCCAGGGGGATGCCGACGGCGCAGGAGAGGACTGGTCCGGCGGCACTATCAGCGCACGAGGTGATCCAGGGGACGGCGGTGATGATGCACGGGGTGACCCGAAGGTCTGGAACACGAACATCGGCGACACCGTCGCCAAGGACGCCGATGTCCGGGACCTCGGTACCGGCGGCGGAGGTTGACGACTGCGGCGCGGCGACCCCGTTGGCGCCTGCGCTGTTGGCGGCCCTGATGCTGGTGATCCTTATCGGACTGCACCTCGGCTCGGTCATCGTCGCTCGACACCGGGCCGAGGGCGCCGCCGACCTCGCCGCGCTCGCGGCGGCGGGACGGTCCATGGCAGGCGAGGCCGTCGCGTGTGAGCGGGCTCGGCGGGTCACCGATCGGATGGGCGTCCGGTTGGAGCGTTGCGCGCTCGCGGGTTTCGACGTCGTGGTCGAGGTTCACCGTGACGTGACCGGTCCGTTGCCGGTGCCCGGTATCGTTGCGGCAAGGGCCAGAGCAGGCTGGAGATGAGCCGCCGCCCGTCGCAGCGCAGGCAGGGGAATGGTCGCCGTACGAGTAGCCCGCGGCTCTCGCCTCGGGAGTGCCACGCGATGAATGGTCGTCGAACAGCGATGAACGGTTCTCACACTTTCTGAGCGTGTCGAAGCGGGCGGTCGACGACAAGCGCGCATCTCCGCGCCGCTCAATCAGCGCAATACATTCGCCGTTCACTTCGTACCAGTCGTCGACAGACCATTCTGTCGGGCATGACTCGTGTCGTTGAGTAGGAGGCAGGACGATAGCGGTGTTCTCCCACGGAAGGTGTTAAGAAGATGGACTGGTCGGCGAGCTGGCGGGATGCCTTCCGTATCGAACTCCGCGCGGAGGCGATCGGTCTGGCCGGTCGGGACTGGCCGGTCTTTCCCGGCACGTACCTCGACGACACGCTCCCCGTCGGTGAGCAGTGGGTGGGCCGAGCCGGGCACACCCAACACGGCCCCGCCCCGGTTCAAGAAGACTGGCAGACCCTGCTGCCCGCTTCGCTGGCCGACAACGTGTCCTGGTGGGCCGCCCGTCCGTACAGCCTGCTGCTGGCCACCGGTTTGGGAATCGACGTCATCGAGGTCGACGCCGCCCTCGGCAGGCCGGTGGCGGGTGCACTGCGGCGTGCGGGCCTGCTCGTGCCGACGCTGGCCACCCCCGACGGCCGCTGGCTGTTCCTCGTCGCCTCGGGCGCCCCGCTGAACCTTGAACTGGCCGAGCGGGAAGGAGTCGTGCTGCACGCGAAGGGAAGCTGGGTGCCGTTGGCGCCCTCCCCCGTGGTGCACGGCGTCGTCCACTGGCGAGTCAAGCCGGAGACCTGCGACTGGACCCTGCTGCCCTCCGCGCAGGTGCAGGAGACGATCGCGGAGGTGGCGTTCGGGCTGGACCCGATTCGCGACGATCAGGACGGACTGGTCGGCGCCGAGCGCTGATCAGCGGGCGTCGTCCGCCGAACCGATGACTGAGAGCACCGCGTCCAGAACCAGTACAGAGCCGGCCTTGTCCAGAGGTTCGTTGCCATTCCCGCACTTGGGCGATTGAACACAGGACGGGCAACCGGCCGGGCACTCGCAGGCTGAGATCGCCTCTCGAGTGGCGGACAGCCAAGGGACCAGTGCGGCGAAGCCGCGATCGGCGAAACCAGCTCCTCCAGCGTGACCGTCATGTACGAACACCGTCGCTTCACCGGTCTGTTCGTGGAAGGCGGTGGACACGCCGCCGATGTCCCAGCGATCGCAGGTGGCGAACAACGGCAACAGGCCGATCGCCGCATGCTCGGCTGCGTGCAGCGCGCCGGGAGTGCGCGCCGGATCAAGTCCGGCGCCCCCCGGCGCGCGGCCGTGTAACAACTCGTCGTGCATCGAGTACCAGACGGCTCTGGTGTGGAGTCGATGCTCGGGAAGGTCGAGCGCGACCTGGTCCAGCACCTGACCAGACGGCAGCCTGCGCAGGTACCCGACCACCTGCGAGGTCACGTCGACCTCGCCGAGACACACGGTCACTCCGCCAGCGTAGGTGCGACGAAAAAGCTCGCGGACGACCGAGATGTCGACGGTCTCCCGGGCCGACGTCGTCCAGTCCGGTGCCTCCGCGTGCACGAGCGCGATGCCGTCGGCGAGATGGAGTTCGTCCACCACGAAGGACTCGCCCTGGTGCAGATAGACGGCGCCGGGGTGCACGGTGTGGCAGGCGGCCACCGGGTCTACGGTGCCGAGCAGCCGTGCGGTGTCGCCCTCGACGACGACGATCTGCTCCCCGCCCGCGCCGCGAATGTCGACGTCATGATGTGGTCGTCGTTGCTGTGTCCAGAACCATCCCGTCTTCCTGCGTCGCAGCAGTCCGTCGGCGACAAGGCCCTCCGCGATGGCAGGCCCGTCCGCGCCCGCCAGTTCGGTGAGGGACGCCTCGGTGAGCGGGAGTTCGGCGGCGGCGCAGGCGAGTTGCGGGCCCGCCACGTAGGGGTTGCCGGGGTCCAGCACGGCCGCCTCGACGGGACTGCTCAGCAGCGCATCGGGGTGGTGCACGAGGTAGGTGTCCATCGGGTCGTCTCGCGCGATGAACACCACGAGTGCACCGTCGCCCCGTCTGCCCGCCCGCCCGGCCTGCTGCCAGAACGACGCCAGGGTCCCCGGATAGCCCGCGATCACGACCGCGTCGAGACCGCTGATGTCGATGCCGAGCTCGAGGGCGTTGGTCGTCGCCACACCGAGCAGTTCGCCGGCGGAGAGCGCCTGTTCGAGCGCTCGGCGGTCCTCCGCGAGATAACCGGCCCGATATGCGGCGATCCGGTCTGCCGCAGTGGGATCGACCTCGGCGACCAGCCGCCTGGCTTGCAGTGCGGTGGTCTCCGCCCCGCGTCTGGACCGGACGAAGGCGAGGGTGCGGGCGCCCTGTAGCACCAGGTCGGCCAAGAGCCCGGCCGTCTCGGCGCCTGCCGACCGTCGGATGGGGGCGCCGTTCTCGCCGGTGATCTCCGGGAGCAGCGGCGGTTCCCACAGGGCCACGGTCCGACCGCCACGCGGGGAGCCGTCGTCGGTCACGGCGACGCAGGACGCTCCGGTGAGCCGGGAGGCGAAGACCTCTGGCTCGGCGACAGTGGCGGAGGCCAGCACGAATACGGGATCGGCGCCGTAGTGGCGGGCGACCCGACGCAGCCTTCGCAGCAGCAGCGAGACATGTGAGCCGAAGACGCCTCGGTAGGCATGGCACTCGTCCACGACGACATAGCGAAGCCTGCGAAACAGCCGGGTCCAGCGTTCATGCTGCGGCAGGATCCCTCGATGCACCATGTCCGGGTTGCTGAAGAGCCAGCGTGCGTGCGACCGGGCCCAGTCTCGTTCGACCTGGGAGGTGTCACCGTCATACCGGGCCGCGCCGATCTCGTCGAAGCCGAGTGCGCGGACGGCGCGGAGCTGGTCGGAGCACAGTGCCTTGGTGGGCGCGAGATACAGCGCCGTCGCCTTCGGGTCGTGCAACAGGCCGGACAGCACCGGGAGCTGGTAGGCCAGCGACTTCCCGGACGCCGTTCCCGTGGCCACCACGACGTGGTCGCCCGCCCAGGCCGCGTCGGCGGCGGCTCGCTGATGGCTCCACGGTCGGGAGACGCCGCTGTCGCCGAGCGCGTCGACGAGTGCCGGGGGAACCCAGTCGGGCCAATCGGTCTGACGCTCGGGGCGGTCGGGCAGCTGGGCGACGTGAGTCAGCGGCGAGGCCTCGCTCGGCATCCCGATCGTGACCCGTTCGAGCAGGGCGTGCCCACGCTCACCCACAGTCATACGGCCACCCTTGCACAGCGCCGAGACTGATCGACTTCGGGCTGGGAGCTGCTTGATCGATCTCGTGATCGTATCCGAGATGAGCTGAACGCCACACCGTGAGTTCAGACACTCTCGCCGGGAATAGACTGCCCGCCTTCCCGTGGGTAACCAGTCGAATCTCGCTTGTGACCGAGTCCCGTGACCGGGGTCTCAAGATCGAGTGGGCAGTGGGTGGCTCGGACGCACGGGAGGGACGCGGTCGCCCTCGTGGGCGGCTCGGACCAACAGCAGCAAACCAACCAGGAGGACGGATGTCCCGGCTCAACCTCGCCCAGGTCAACTGGGCGCAGGGCCTAGAGCTCTCCGGGGGGGACTACGGCGTGGTGGCCGTGGTCGCCGTGGTCGCTCTGGCTGCCCTGCTCGTCGGATATGTCCTGCTTCGGGAGGTGCTGGCCGCCGGCCAGGGCAGCCCGAAGATGCAGGAGATCGCCAGAGCAGTGCAAGAGGGCGCGTCGGCCTACCTCAACCGGCAGTTCCGCACGCTCGGCATCTTCGTCGTGATCGTGTTCGTGCTTCTCTTCGCGCTTCCCGCCGAGGACATGGGGGAACGGATCGGAAGATCACTGTTCTTCCTCGTGGGCGCGGCGTTCTCCGCGGGCATCGGTTATCTCGGCATGTGGCTGTCCACCAGGGCCAACGTTCGAGTGGCCGCTGCGGCGGGGGAGCCGGGCGGGCAGGAGAAGGCCACCAGGATCGCCTTCCGGACCGGTGGCGTGGTCGGCATGGCCACCATCGGCCTCGGGCTCTTCGGTGCGGCCCTCGTCGTGATGGTCTATGCGGGCCAGGCGCCGAAGGTGCTGGAGGGCTTCGGCTTCGGTGCGGCACTGCTCGCCATGTTCATGCGGGTCGGCGGCGGCATCTTCACCAAGGCCGCCGACGTGGGCGCCGACCTGGTGGGCAAGGTCGAGCAGAACATCCCCGAGGACGACCCCCGCAATGCCGCGACCATCGCCGACAACGTGGGTGACAACGTCGGCGACTGCGCGGGCATGGCAGCCGACCTTTTCGAGTCCTATGCCGTCATGCTGGTCGCGTCCCTCATCCTGGGCAGCGCCGCCTTCGGCGTGCACGGACTGCTCTTCCCGCTGATCGTTCCCGCCATCGGCGTGTTCACGGCGATCATCGGCGTCTACATCACCACCGCGAAGCAGGGCGAGAATGGACTGCGGGCGATCAATCGCGCGTTCTACATCTCGGCGGGCATCTCGGCGGTGCTGTGCACCATCGCCGCGTTCGTCTACCTGCCGGGCACCTTCGCCGAACTGGGCAGCGGCCAGACGGGCGTGGCGGGCAGCCCGGCGTTGATCGCGGCGGTCGCCGTGATCATCGGCATCGTGCTGGCGGGCGTGATCCTCTGGCTCACCGGCTACTTCACCGGGACCGAGCACCGTCCCGTCAAGGACGTGGGCAAGAGCTCCCTCACCGGTGCGGCGACGGTGATCCTCTCGGGCATCTCCGTCGGTTTCGAATCCGCCGTCTACACGGCACTCGTCATCGGCGGCGCGGTCTACGGCGCATTCCTGCTCTCCGGATCGATCGCCGTCTCCCTGTTCGCGGTGGCGTTGGCGGGCTGCGGTCTGCTGACCACGGTCGGCGTCATCGTCGCGATGGACACCTTCGGGCCGGTCAGCGACAACGCGCAGGGCATCGCCGAGATGTCCGGCGAGCTGGACGACGAGAGCGCGCGGATCCTGACCGACCTTGACGCCGTCGGCAACACGACCAAGGCGATCACCAAGGGCATAGCCATCGCGACCGCGGTGCTGGCCGCAGTGGCCTTGTTCGGTTCGTACACCGATGCCATCGCGACCACGCTGGCCTCGTTGGGCGAGTCTCTCGACGTGACCGCGTTCCTGGTCTACGCGCCGAACACGCTCGTCGGGCTGATCGTGGGCGCCGCCGTCGTCTTCATGTTCTCCGGCCTCGCCGTCAACGCGGTGTCCCGCGCGGCGGGCGCGGTGGTCTACGAGGTGCGCAGGCAGTTCCGCAGCGACCCCGGCATCATGGCGGGCACCACGCGGCCGGAATACGGGCGAGTGGTGGACATCTGCACCAAGGACTCGCTGCGTGAGCTGGCCACCCCGGGGCTGCTGGCGGTCCTCGCGCCCATCGCCGTCGGGTTCGGCCTCGGTGTCGGGCCGCTGGCGGGCTACCTGGCGGGAGCCATCGGCGCAGGCACGCTGATGGCCGTGTTCCTGGCGAACTCGGGCGGCTCGTGGGACAACGCCAAGAAGCTGGTCGAGGACGGGCATCACGGCGGCAAGGGATCCGAGGCCCACGCGGCGACGGTCATCGGCGACACGGTGGGCGACCCGTTCAAGGACACCGCCGGGCCCGCGATCAACCCGTTGTTGAAGGTGATGAACCTCGTCGCGGTGCTCATCGCGCCCGCCGTGGTCACCTTCTCGATCGGGCCGGACGCGTCCCCGGTGGTGCGCACGATCATTGCCGGGACCGCCACGGCCATCATCGTCGTCGCGGTGGTGCTGTCCAAGCGCCGTTCGACCATGATCGGCGAGGACGAGAACGAGCACCAGCGGGTGTCGCCGGGCGTCGCCTCCTGACAAGAAGCCCCGAGGACCCTCGGGATCGACCACGGCAGGCCCGTCTTCGAGTTTCATCGGAGACGGGCCTGCCGTCGCCTGCCGTGCGGGGATGAGCACCCACGGTGACTGATCGGGTGCTGCGGGTTCTCAATCTCGAACGACTGTTCTACTCTGTCGGCGTGCCGCAGGCTCAGTTGTCCTTCTTCTCTGCGGAGGCCAGGCCACCGAGGATCGCCGATCTCGGCGGGCTGTTGTGCGCGCAGGGGCAGACCGTCGGCTTCGGCCATGGCACCGCCGCCAGGATCTCGGTGATCACCGAGGAGGAATGGCGAGTGCGGGAGCTGCGTCTGCTGTGCCTGGCTCGCGGGGTCGACGTGGAACTGGGCCGGTCTGACGAGGGACGCCCACTGCTCCGCACGGCCTTTCGCACCGACCTCGCCGGGCTGGCCGGTCGCTGGCTGCGCGGGGCGATGAAGTCGGTTCCGGCGGGGCTGGAACTGCACGGTCCCGCGTTGCGCGTGTGGGCTGCCGCCGCAGGCAGGCGGGACGGCAGCGGCTATCTGCTCGGCCTCGATCCCCAGGTGCCCGACACGCACGGCCCCATCGCCCAGGCCCTTGCTCGCAGCGGTCTGCCAGCCAGTCTGCTCGGCACGCGGGCAGGCGGTCCGGCACTGCGTGTCACGGGTCGACGCCGTCTTGCGCGGCTCGCCGAGCTCGTCGGCTCCGTGCCGACCGGGGTCGGCGATGTGGACGAGGTGCTGCGTTCCTGGCCCACGGCGTGAGAGGGTGAGCCGCCTCCGCCGGGTGGACGACGCGCCGCCGACCGTGCCATCGTCACTTAAGGTGACGATGGAACATGCTGCGCCTCACACCCGTTGAACACCCGAGATCGAGCGCAACCGGGTGCGGGTACGTCACCCTGGGCAGCGGTGGGAGTACTTGTCGGTGCACACTGGCGAGTCCGAGGCTGGACACGAACGCCTTGACAACGAGCACGGTAGGCGGGTCGCACAGATCGGCCGTCTGGGTAGAGAGCGGGAGAGCGTGGCAGGGTCGACACGGGCGAGGAAGGGCGGCGCCGACGGCTCAGGGGGTCGTCGGCTGGTGATCGTCGAGTCGCCTGCGAAGGCGCGCAAGATCTCCTCTTACCTCGGCGGCGGTTTCATCGTCGAGTCCTCGCGGGGGCACATCCGAGACCTGCCACGCGGCGCCGCCGACGTGCCTGCGAAGTACAAGGGCCAACCGTGGGCACGCCTCGGCGTGGACGTCGACAACGACTTCGAGCCCCTCTACATCGTCACGCCGGACAAGAAGTCCACGGTGGCCGAGCTGCGGGACGCGCTCAAGGGCGTCGACGAGCTGTATCTCGCGACGGACGGCGACCGGGAGGGCGAGGCCATCGCCTGGCACCTGTTGCAGGCACTCAAGCCGAAGGTCCCGGTCCGGCGGATGGTCTTCCACGAGATCACCGAGCCCGCGATCAGAGCGGCGGCGGAGAACCCCCGCGATCTCGACCAGTACCTGGTGGACGCCCAGGAGACGCGGCGGATCCTCGACCGGCTCTACGGCTACGAGGTCAGCCCGGTGCTCTGGAAGAAGGTGATGCCGAAGCTGTCCGCCGGGCGGGTGCAGTCGGTGGCCACCCGTGTCGTGGTGGAGCGGGAGCGGGAGCGCCTGCGCTTCGTCTCGGCGTCGTACTGGGACGTCGCGGCGGTTCTGGACGGTGGCGAGGCGGTCACGCCGCGCACCTTCTCTGCGCGGCTCGTCGCGGTCGACGGCGACCGCATCGCGACCGGTCGTGACTTCGGCTCCGACGGCCGGGCGAAGTCCGAGGGCGTCCGAGTCCTCGACGAGGCGACCGCTCGCGGACTCGCCTCGGCGCTGGCCGACGTCGCGCTACAGGTCGCCGCAGTCGAGGAGAAGCCCTACACCCGCAAGCCGTACGCGCCGTTCATGACCTCGACGCTGCAGCAGGAGGCGGGCCGCAAGTTGCGGTTCTCGGCAGAGCGGACGATGCGCACCGCGCAGCGCCTCTACGAGAACGGCTACATCACCTATATGCGAACCGACTCCACGACGCTGTCGGACACGGCGATCTCGGCGGCGATGTCGCAGGCCACCGAGCTGTACGGCGCGGAGTACGTCTCGCCGAAGCCTCGCCAGTACACCCGCAAGGTGAAGAACGCCCAGGAGGCGCACGAGGCGATTCGTCCGGCGGGTGAGGTCTTCCGCACTCCCGGTGCCGTGGCGAAGGAGCTGGAGACCGACGAGTTCCGGCTGTACGAGCTGATCTGGCAGCGGACCATCGCCTCCCAGATGGCCGACGCCAAGGGCACGACCATGAGCGTCCGCATCCGCGGATCGGCCGCGACGGGTGAGGAGTGCACGTTCGCCTCCTCCGGCCGCACGATCACCTTCGCGGGCTTCCTGAAGGCCTATGTCGAGTCGGTGGACTCCGAGGCGGGCGGCGAGGCGGACGATGCCGAGCGCAGGCTGCCGGTGCTCACCGTCGATCAGCAGGTCACCGCAGCAGAGCTCAAGCCGGAGGGACACAGCACCAACCCGCCTCCCCGCTACACGGAGGCCAGCCTGGTGAAGACCCTGGAGGAGCTGGGGATCGGCAGGCCCTCCACCTATGCCTCGATCATCAGCACCGTTCAGGACCGTGGGTACGTCTGGAAGAAGGGCTCCGCCCTGGTGCCCTCCTGGGTGGCCTTCGCCGTGGTCGCGCTGTTGGAGCGGCACTTCGGCAGGCTGGTGGACTACGACTTCACCGCCGCTCTCGAAGACGAGCTCGACGGCATCGCGGCGGGCCGCCAGGACCGCACGGGTTGGCTGTCCGGCTTCTACTTCGGCGGCGACGTCGGCCCGGAAGACTCGATCGGCCGGGCGGGCGGGCTGAAGAAGCTCGTCGGCTCCAGCGTCGAGCAGATCGACGCTCGTGAGGTCAACTCGATCCCGATGTTCGCCGACTCCTCCGGTCGGACGGTGGTGGTCCGTGTCGGCCGTTACGGTCCGTATCTGGAACGAGCAGCAGAGAACGCCGAAGGGGAGTCCGGCGAGCAGCAGCGGGCGAACCTGCCGGACGACCTGCCCCCGGACGAACTGACTCCCGAGATCGCGGAGAAGCTCTTCGCCACCCCGATGGAGGGTCGGACGCTGGGCACCGATCCGGTCAACGGTCATGACATCGTCGCGAAGGAAGGCCGCTACGGGCCCTACGTGACCGAGCTGCTGCCGGAGGGGACCAAGGGCAAGCCGCGCACCGGGTCGCTGTTGAAGTCGATGACGGTGGAGACGGTGTCGTTGGAGGAGGCGCTGAAGCTGCTCTCTCTCCCCCGGGTGGTCGGGGTCGATCCGGATTCGGGCGAGGAGATCACCGCGCAGAACGGCCGTTACGGACCGTATCTGAAGCGGGGCACCGACTCGCGTTCGCTGGAGACCGAGGATCAGATGTTCACGGTCACCTTGGACGAGGCTCGCAAGATCTACGCCGAGCCCAAGAAGCGGGGCAGGCGGACGGCGACGGCCATCCCGCCGCTGCGGGAGCTGGGTGCGGACCCGGCGACGGGCAAGCCGATGGTGGTCAAGGACGGCCGGTTCGGCCCCTATGTGACCGACGGCGAGACCAACGCCTCGTTGCGCAAGGGCGATGCGGTGGAGACGCTCAGCGATGAGCGAGCGGGTGAACTCCTGGCCGAGCGGCGAGCCAAGGGCGGCACGACGAAGCGAACGAAGCGCAAGCCCGCAGCGAAGAGTGCCCCGAAGAGTGCTCCGAAGGGCTCCCCTCGGAGTTCGACGAAGAGCTGACGAGGCTGCGGTCTGCCCTCGCGTGGCGGGCTCGATCGGGCGTACCGTTGACGGGCGGTATGCACACGGTGATGACCAGGGAGTTTCCCGTGGCGAGTCTCGATGCACTGTCCGGACCCGACGGAACGCAGGCCATTCCGCCGCCAGGGGTGTTCCCCGACGCGGTGGGCGGGCTGGCTCCTGCGTCGATGTCGACCGGCGCGGGACACCGTCGGGTGGTGGTGCCACCCGTCGTGGCTCCGCCGCCCCGGCCGGAGTTCGCGGAGGCGGGGCCGAGCTGGGGTATCGGGTCGTCACACTCGACGTCGAGAACGGCCGCCGGGCGAGGTGCGCGGCACATCGCCGCCCCGCCGGTGGTGCCCGATGGCGGCGGGCTCCTCGCGCGAGCTCAACGACTCACGCCGGGGCGAGCGGCGGATCAGGGTGTCGGCTGGCTGGTGGTCGCCGCAGTCGCACTGGGCGTCATCGCGATGATCTTCCTTCTGCTCTTCGCCGGCTGAAATCGGACTGGTGAATAGCAGACCGGACGACCGGTGAAGTGATCATGAAGTCGCGGTTCGCTTCCTGCCTGAGGTCGTCTGCTGACTTTCCGGGTCTTCAGCCTTTCTGCGAGATGTCCTGCACCCGGCGTCAGACTGGCCAGCCGACGAACAGTGCTCACCCTCTGCGTTGGGCGCTTGCGTGCTGTTCGGGGCCGACATCAGGCTTCCGGTGAGGTCGGGGCGGCTCTCAGCAGATCCGGCTGCTCCAGCGGATACTGTGTGTCAAGTTGCGCGCTCGTCGGGGTAGCTCACAACTCTAACGAGAGCAATCGAATAACAAGATCAACTAATCCGGCTAGGCTTGGCTCCGGTCGATGGTGGAGATACGGGAAACGGGGGTGGTCAGGATCAGCGGGAACCCGGCGGAGGCCTCGACCAACGGTGTGCCGCAGTCCTCGAATCCCGGTTCGTCCACCGTTCGTCGGGTACGCGGAGTCCTGGCGATTCCGGCATTCCGCAGACTGTGGATCGTCTCGGCGATCTGCAGCATGGGTGACTGGCTCGCCCTGCTGGCGCAGACGGCACTCGCGACTCACCTGACCGAGAGCTACACCGCCCAGAGCTTCGCCTTCGGCGGCGTCGTCGCGATGAAGCTGCTGCCCGCGATGGTGCTGGCGCCGCTGGCAGGCACGCTCGCCGACCGGTTCGACCGTCGCAAGGTGATGGTGACCTGCGACATCCTCCGTGCGGGGATCATGCTGTCGATCCCGCTCGTCGGCGAACTGTGGTGGCTCTTCGTCGCGATCTTCCTGATCGAGATGTGCTCCCTGTTCTGGATTCCCGCCAAGGAGTCCTCGATCCCCAACCTGCTGCGCAGGCCGGACCAGGTCGAGACGGCCAACCAGCTGAGCCTGGCGATGACCTATGGCGTCTCCGTCATCACCGCGACCGGGGTGTTCACGCTGCTCTCCTCGGTGGGCACCCTCTTCAACCTCTCGTTGAACTCCACCACCACCGTCTACACGGCGATGTTCATCAACAGTCTCGCGTTCCTCACCTCCGCCATCGTGGTGGCCACCCGGATTCCCGAGATCTCGGGGCGACGGGCCAAGAACGTCGTCGTCGACGACGTCACCACGACGGCAGGCGAAGCAGCGAATGCGGCCGTGGACGGCGCTGCGAAGCGGGCCGTCGGCGGCGCGACGGCGATGCACGTCGACGGCGCAGGGAAACGCCCCGGCGTGCTGCGGATGCTGCGGGACGGAATCCAGTTCATCGGCACCACGCCGCTGATCCGGGGCCTGGTGCTCGGCATCATCGGTGCGATGGCGGCCGCAGGCGCCGTGGTCGGTACGTCGAACCTCTACTCCCAGAGTCTCTCCGCAGGCGACGCCGGTTACGGGATGCTGTTCAGCGCGGTGTTCGTCGGCCTGGCGCTCGGCATGGCGGTGTCGCCGAAACTGGCCCAGCGGGTGCCGCACAACCGGTTGTTCGGCAGTGCGATCGTCTGCGCGGGACTGGCACTGATCCCGGTGGCCCTCGCGCCGCATCTGGGGATCTCACTGGCCGTGGTGCCGTTGGTGGGCGCCTCGGCGGGGGTGGCCTTCCTGACCGGCCTCACGATCGTCGGCACGCAGGTCGAGGACGAGATCCGCGGCCGCACGGTCGCGGTGGTGCAGTCGCTGCTGCGCATCGTGATGTTCGGCGCGCTGACCCTGGTTCCGGTGCTGATCGGCATCCTCGGCCAGCGTTCCCTGGACTTCTTCGGCACCCAGGTGCAGGTGGACGCCACCCGGCCGATCCTGTTCGGCGCCGGGCTCGTCGCCGTGGGGCTGGGCGTGCTGGCCTACCGGCAGATGGACGACCGGCGGGATCAGCCGATCATGGCCGACCTGCGCGAGGCGTTCCGCAGCGGCGGCCGCCGCAAGGGAGTCGGCCTGCTGATCACCATCGAAGGAGACGCCGCGGTCGACACGGCGACCCAGACCAAGCACCTCACCGACTGGTTGCAGTCCTTCGACGACCATGTCGTCCTCGCCAACGATCCCGCCTTGGACGAGGGGCGGCTCGGCCGGATGCTGGGCTCGGTCGAACTCACCGGATCGCGAGCACACGCCCTGGTCGCCGCCGCCGTCCGCAGCGACGTCGTCGAGCAGGTGATCCGGCCCGCACTGGACTCCGGCGCCGTGGTGGTGATGGAGCGCTACGTGGACAGCCCGCTGGCACACTTCGGCGCTGCGGGCGGTCTGGACCAGCGTGACCTGGAAGGGCTCGCCGAGTGGGCGACGGGCAAGCTCCGTGCCGACGTGACGGTGTTGCTCGATCGCGATCCGGCACAGGTCGGCGTGAACCAGCGCGCGGAGCAGCAGCTCGGCGCCGATCACCACTGGCGGGTGCAGAACCTGCTCGCCGAGATGGCCGCCGCGAATCCCGATCGGTACGTGGTGGTCGATGCCGACGGGACCGAAGCGGAGATCGCGGCCAGGGTCCGCACCGCGCTGGAGCCGATGCTGCGGGCGAAGCGCGGTCTCGGCCGTGGCCGCGGCCATGAGATGAGCGACCGGCCCGCTGACGTGGGCACCGGAGGCACGGGCAGCAACTCGGAATGACGAGGTCGCTCCGGCGGCGTCGGGGTGCTCGCCGATAATGAGGGCCGAGTGCGCGTCCGTCGGTGTTCGCGGCGCCGCAGACCTGGCGAGAGGGGACGGGTGGCTGAGTGACGAGCGAGGACGAGGCCGGGAGCGCCCCGGACTCCGGGGTGTGGGCTGACCTGATCGGCCAGCCCGAGGTGGCAATCGAGCTGGCCTCGGCGGCGCGGGCGGCCGCCGACCAGGTGGCAGGGCGGAGTTCCCCGCCCGGAGCCATGACGCATGCCTGGCTGTTCAGCGGCCCGCCCGGCGCAGGCTGCGCGACGGTGGCGAGGGCCTTCGCCGCAGCCCTGCAGTGTGTCGGCGGCGGCGATCCCCCCGGCTGCGGAGAGTGCGCAGGCTGCCGGACCGTCCTGGCGGGCACCCACGCCGACCTGCGACTGGTGGTGCCAGAGGGGCTGTCCATCTCGGTCGCGGAGATGCGCGGCCTGGTGCAGACCGCCGCCAGACGACCCACCAGCGGGCGCTGGCAGGTCGTGGTGGTCGCCGACGCGGACCGGTTGACGGAAGGCGCGGCGAACGCCCTGCTCAAGGCCGTGGAAGAGCCTGCGTCGCGCACTGTCTTCCTGCTGTGCGCGCCGTCGGACCACCCCGAGGACGTCTCGGTGACGATCCGTTCGCGGTGTCGGTCCGTACACCTGCGGACCCCGTCCCAGGCCGCAGTGGAGAAGATGCTCCGCCACCACGACGGCGTCGACGGCCAGACCGCCGCCTGGGCGGCCTCGGTGTGCGGCGGCCACGTCGACCGAGCCAGGCGGCTGGCCACCGACGCCGACGCCCGAGCCCGCCGAGAGGCGGTGCTGGCGATTCCGCTGGGGCTCCGACAGCCTGCGGACGTGTTCCGCTGTGCGGACGACCTGGTGAAGGCGGCGGAGTCCGAGGCAGGGGCGGTCAACGAGGCCCGCAACGAGAACGAGAAGGACGAGCTGCGCACCGCGATGGGCGGCGGCGGGACCGGCAAGGGGACTGCTGCGGCCGGGCGGGGCGCCAACGCCGCGATCCGGGAGCTGGAGAAGCGCCAGAAGTCCCGGTCGACCAGGATGCAGCGCGACTCGCTGGACCAGGCGCTCATCGACCTCGCCTCGTTCTACCGAGACGTCCTGGTGTCGAGCAGCGGTGCCGAGGCGACCCTCAATCATCCCGACCGGGCGGCCGACATCCGCCAGGCGGCCGCGTCCTGGACGCCCGAGTCGACCCTGCGCAGGCTCGAGTCCGTGCTCGAATGTCGGACGGCACTGACCCGCAACGTGAAGCCGAGAATCGCGATCGAGGCGATGGTCACCACCCTCCGCCTGGGCTGATCGCGGTCGGCGGCCCCCCGGCGCATCGGGTGCCCGCAGGCCGCTACACTGTGAGTGCTTCGCCGCCTTAGCTCAGTCGGCCAGAGCAACGCACTCGTAATGCGTAGGTCAAGGGTTCGATTCCCTTAGGCGGCTCCAGCAGTGACCAGGCCCTTCCCGGATTCCGGGAGGGGCCTGTGTCGTGCTGGGGTGCGTGCTCTCCACGGAGGCCGAGTCTCTGCGGCAGGCGGCACACACGTGCCTCGTGATCAGCGAGACGACGGCGCGTCGGAGCATCTGCGGCTAGGGGTGGGGCCGGGCCCTGCTGACTGGCCAGGCGTAGGACAGGGCGCGCAGCAGAGGAGCGGATCGGCTCGCGGTGGAGGCTGTCGGCGGGCTGCTGAGCTCGATGACACCGTGGGCGTCGACTGAATTCTTGCCTGCCGAGCGGCCTGCTGCGTCTGAGCCGACGGTCTTGCCTGCGTCCGGAGTAGGGACGTGCCCTGCCCAGCTACCCGAGCGGGCGGTTTCCGGGCCGTGCAGTGTTCGGCTTCCGTGCGGATCGACGGCGTCGTCACGACTCCGGCAGCACGCGGGCGAACATGATCATGTCTCGGTTGTGCTCGCCGATGCGGAGATAGGAGTGCAGCGTGCCCTCCTCGTTGAACCCCGTGGCCCGGCAGACGGCCTGCGACTCCTGGTTGTCGACCTCCACCAGGGCCTCGACGCGGAGCAGGTCGAGATCGCGAGCGAGTTCGACGACCAGCCGGACCGCCGAGGTGACCAGGCCGCGTCCCCGGTGGCGGGGCAGCAGCCAGTAGCCGACGGCGGCTCGTCGATGCGTCCAGTCGATGCTGTTGAGCGTCACCATTCCGACCGCCTCACCGACCGCCTGATCGACGATCGCCAGCGGGAGCCCGCGACCTTCGGCCGCCTGGTTCCACTGGCGGTGCAGCCAGAACGAGCCTTCGGCGGGGGAGCAGTCCGGCGGAATGGAGGTGATCAGCGGGATGTAGGGGTCCCTGGCGGCTTCCGTGATCGCAGGCAGATCATCGATCTGCCAGGCGCGCAGCAGGACGCGGTCGTCGCGTCTGATCGGCAGATCGCGGAGGTTGACGGTTCTGGCCTGCGTTCTCGTCCGACTCGTTCCCGATCGAGTCGTGCCCAGGTTCCGCCCGTCGCTCATGATCGCCTCTCCTGCGCCCGCTGTCGTGGGGATCATCCTTGCATCGAGAACTCGTGATCACTACGGACGAGCGTCGCGATCCCGCCGGGCCTGCCAGGCGGTGCTGCGCCGTCCAGGGGCGGTACGGCCGAGGTGCGGCAGACAAGGCGAACGGGTGATCTTCCTGCCTGCTCCTCGGCGACGTTCCCCGGCCGTCACCAGGTGAGACGGGGCTGAACGCGATCACTGCCGAGCAGCCGTTCACCTGCTGTTGCGCCGGTCGGCGGCTGCGCTTCCTCGGTGCGTGATCGACGGTACATCTGGGTCGCTGATCGTGGTGGCCGCGTCCGGACGGACGTGTACTTCGTCGCTTCGCCTGGGAGCCGCACCGTGAGACAGACCAGATGGACCGCCGCCGCGCTCGCAGCGCTGGTGGCCTGCGGCGGCCTCGCCGCATCGGCATCGGCCGGGGAGAGGACCCCCGACCACAGCTCCGTCGGGACCTTCGACGTCATGAGTGACATTCAGGGCGGACTGCAGGCCTTCCGGGACGTGCGGGAGGCAGCCCACGAACTGGCGCCGGACTCGAAGGCACTGGTCATCAACGGCGACATCGTCGACCGGGGTTACGACTTCGAGTACCAGGAGGTCACCGACATCATCGCGGAGACTCCCGGGCCGCAGACCACGCTGTCCAGCATCGGCAACCACGAGGCCTACGCGCCCGCGTGGTGCTCCCCGACCGCCCTGTGCCAGCCCTCCTGGCCGAACGGCTTCACCGAGGAGGAGCTGTACGAGTCGTTCTTCGCGTTCGCGGGCCGGGACGAGGTCTACGCGGAGCAGGTCGTCGACGGGATTCCGCTGCTCGCGCTGGGCACCGAGCGGCTGATGTGGTGGGAGGACCCCAACCTGGACGACCACGTCTATCTGAGTGACGAGCAGCTCGACTGGCTCCGTGCCCGGCTCGACCACCACACCCGCGACGGGCGCCCGGCCTTCGTCTTCACCCATTACCCGCTGTACGACACCGTCACCTCGTCGGACGGCACCTCCGGCGAGTTCCATCTCCAGGACGAGGAGCTTCGGCAGGTCCTCGGCGACTACCCGCAGGCGGTGCTGTTCAGCTCGCACACGCACTCCTCGCTGCGGGACGACAAGTGGGCGAGGCGGGTCACCGTGCCCGGCGGCCACCCGGACGGCTTCACCGCCGTCAACACCGGGGCCGTCCTCAACCGGCAGGTCCTTCAGGTGAGCCTCGGCTCCGACGGGGCCCGTATCCGGGCTCGGGACGTCGCCGCCGACGAGTGGGTGCAGGACCTCGTCATTCCGACCGTGGACCCGAGGCTCCCGGCAGCGGGACTGCGCGTCGACCCGGTCTCCGAGCACGTCGCCCCCGGAGCCTCGGTGGAGGTGACGGCCGAGTTCGCCAACCTGAGCAGCCGACGGCTCATCCACGTCAGGCTGGAGCCGGTCGTGCCCGAGGGCTGGGCGGCCGAGCGCATCGCCGAGTCGGGACGTCGGCACCTCGGCCGAGGCGAGACCGCGTCGGCTACCTGGCGACTCAGTCCGGTGGACGGCGTCGAGCAGTCCGACGTCCTCGACTTCGCGGTGGACGCCGAGTACGGGCGAGGCAGCAAGGCAGGCAGGATCAGCGAACAGGCCTCGATCGAGATCGTCGAGGCGCCCAGCGGGACGTCGTACGTCTCCGACCTGCCGTTCCTCTCCTCGTCCAACGGCATCGGCCCCGTCGAGCGGGACCTGAGCAATGGCGCGATCGGCGAGGGTGACGGTCATCCGCTGACTGTGAACGGCGTCCGTTACGACAAGGGCCTCGGCACCATGGCCCCGTCGGAGACGGTGGTGCACCTGGGCCAGAACTGCACGCGATTCGCCGCCTCGGTCGGCGTCGACGACCGTGCTCCGCAGTCTTCGCAGAACCGGCCCGACGACGGCCGAGGCGACGGCGGCGACGTGGTCTTCCAGGTGTGGGCCGACGACGAGAAGGTCTGGGACAGCGGCGTCGTCCACGCGGGAGAAGGCGCCCGCGACATGGACGTCCACCTCAACGACGCCGAGACGCTGCGGCTGGTCGTCACCGACGGCGGCGACGAGAACTGGTGGGACTACGCCGACTGGGGTCTGGCCCGCGTGACCTGCGGCGGCTGAGGCCCGGGCGGCGTCACCACCGTCTCGAATCCTGTCGCACCACGGCGAGGGCGTCCCCACGGGCGCCCTCGCCCGCTTTTCGGCCGGGTCTCGTCGAGGCGGGGCGTCGTCCGTCGAACGTGGGAGGCACGCCCGCCGCCCTGACCGGATGTCCTCGCCGTCGTGGGAGTCTCGCGCACGGCCCCACCGCGCGTGAGCGGGCTCGTACTGCTCGAGTTCTCTTCGGGTCGTTTCGGCTCGTCATGCCTGCTCAGCGGCGGTATGAAGGCGCCGTCCGACCGTCTCGACCGCCGACCCCCCGAGTGGTGGGCACCCGGCGTGAAGTGTGAAGCTGTAGAACCGCCGAATCCTGCCTTCGGCCGGACCGCGCGCTCGACCCGGGGGCGGCGCGGCACACACTGGGACGCCAGGAAGAGAGCACTGTGTCGGATCAGTTCGTCCACCTGCACGTACACACCGAGTACTCGATGCTCGACGGGGCCGCCAAGGTCGCACCCCTGTTCGCCGAGGCCGCCAGGCTCGGGATGCCCGCCGTGGGCATGACCGACCACGGCAACATGTACGGGGCGGACGAGTTCTACCAACAGGCGAAGAAGAAGGGCATCAAGCCGATCATCGGCATCGAGGCCTACATCGCGCCTGCCAGCCGCTTCCACAAGAAGCCGGTGTTCTGGGGCGAGTCGGGGCAGCGGTCCAGCGATCAGTCCGGTGAGGGCGGCGACGTCTCCGGTGCCGGTGCGTACACGCATATGACGATGTTCGGCGGTAATGCCACCGGCCTGCGTAATCTCTTCACGCTCTCCAGCCGGGCCAGCATGGAGGGCTACTACCGTAAGCCCAGGATGGACCGCGAGCTGATCGCCGAGCATGCCGAGGGGATCATCGCCACCACCGGCTGCCCCTCGGGCGAGGTGCAGACCCGGCTCCGGCTGGGGCAGCCCGCGGCGGCCATGCAGGCCGCGTCGGACTACAAGGACATCTTCGGCGCCGACAACTTCTTCCTCGAGCTGATGGACCACGGGCTGCCCATCGAGCGCTCGGTCCGCGAGGGCCTGCTGCACATCGGCCGTGAGCTGAACCTGCGTCCGCTGGCGACCAACGACTCGCACTACGTCACCAAGGACCAGGCGGACGCGCACTCCGCGCTGTTGTGCGTCCAGGCAGGCAAGACCCTCAACGACCCGACCCGGTTCAAGTTCGACGGCGACGGCTACTACCTGAAGTCGGCCGCAGAGATGCGCGCCTACTGGGACTCCGAGGTCCCCGGCGCCGCGGACAACACCCTGCTCATCGCCGAGCGCATCGAGTCCTACGACGAGGTCTACGCCCACCACGATCGGATGCCGGTCTTCGAGGTCCCCGAGGGCCACGATCAGGTGAGCTGGCTGCACCAGGAGGTCATGACGGGCCTGCGGTGGCGGTTCCCCGACGTCATCCCGGACGGCTACGTGGAGCGGGCCGAGTTCGAACTCGACGTCATCGCGCAGAAGGGCTTCCCTGCCTACTTCCTCGTCGTCGGCGACCTCGTCAAGCACGCCAAGGAGGTCGGCATCCGCGTCGGCCCCGGCCGAGGATCGGCTGCGGGATCACTGGTCGCGTACGCGCTGGGCATCACCAACCTGGACCCGATCCCGCTCGGCCTGCTGTTCGAGCGGTTCCTGAATCCCGAGCGCGCGTCGATGCCCGACATCGACATCGACTTCGACGACCGCAGGCGCGGCGAGATGGTGCGCTACGCGACCGACAAGTACGGCTCGGACCGGGTGGCCCAGGTCATCACCTTCGGCACGATCAAGACGAAGGCCGCGATCAAGGACTCCGCGCGAGTCCACTACGGCCAGCCCGGCTACGCCATCGCCGACCGGATCTCCAAGGCGCTGCCGCCGCCCGTCGCCGCCAAGGACATCCCGCTGTCCGGCATCGTCGACTCCAGCCACGAGCGCTACGCCGAGGCGGCGGAGGTCCGCACCCTGGTCCAGAACGACCAGGAGGTCTCGACGATCTTCGAGACCGCCAGGGGACTGGAGGGCCTGATCCGCAACGCGGGCGTCCACGCCTGCGCGGTGATCATGTCCTCCGAGCCGCTGATGGAGGCGATTCCGCTCTGGCGGCGGGACGACGGCGCCATCATCACCGGCTGGGACTATCCGTCCTGCGAGGCCATCGGCCTGCTGAAGATGGACTTCCTCGGTCTGCGGAACCTGACGATCATCGGCGACGCCATCGAGAACATCAAGGCCAACAAGGGCGAGGACATCGACCTCGACCGGCTGCTGGTGGACGACAAGGCCACCTACGAGTTGCTCGGTCGAGGCGACGCACTCGGCGTGTTCCAGCTCGAGGGCGGCGCGATGCGCGACCTGCTCCGGCGGATGCAGCCCACCGAGTTCAACGACATCATCGCGGTCAACGCGTTGTACCGGCCCGGTCCGATGGCGATGAACACGCACAACAACTACGCCGACCGGAAGAACGGGCGACAGAAGATCACCCCGATCCATCCGGAGCTCGAAGAGCCGCTGGCCGAGATCCTGGGCGAGACCTACGGTCTGATCGTCTACCAGGAACAGATCATGCGTACCGCGCAGAAGGTCGCCGGGTACTCGATGGGTCGCGCGGACGTGCTCCGCAAGGCGATGGGTAAGAAGAAGAAGGAGGTGCTCGAGCAGGAGTTCGAGGGCTTCCAACAGGGCATGCGGAGTCAGGGCTACTCCGACGAGGCCGTGCAGACGCTCTGGGACACGGTGCTGCCCTTCGCCGGGTACGCGTTCAACAAGTCGCACGCTGCGGGCTATGCGCTGGTGGGCTACTGGACCGCGTATCTGAAGGCCCATCACCCCGCCGAGTACATGGCGGCGCTGCTGACCTCGGTCGGCGACAACAAGGACAAGTCGGCCATCTACCTGTCCGAGTGCAGGCGGCTGGGCATCAAGGTCCTCGCGCCGGACGTGAACGAGTCGGTGCACCGGTTCGCCGCCGTCGGCAGCGACATCCGCTTCGGCCTCGGCGCCATCCGCAACGTGGGCGCCAACGTCGTCCAGTCGGTCATCGATCGGCGGGCCGAGAAGGGCCGCTACACGTCCTTCACCGACTTCCTCGACAAGGCCGAGATCGCCGTCTGCAACAAGCGAGTGGTGGAGTCGCTGGTCAAGGCGGGCTCCTTCGACTCCTTCGGCCATTCGCGTCGGTCGCTCATCGAGCATCACGAGGCGGCGGTGGACGCCGTGATCGGCCTCAAGCGTCAGGAGGCCCTCGGCCAGTTCGACCTCTTCGGCGGGGGTGACGACGGCGAGAAGTCCGCCGACGCCTCGCCGCTGGCGCATCTGCACTTCGCGCCGGAAGAATGGCCGCGCAAGCAGCTCCTGGCCTACGAGCGGGAGATGCTGGGCCTGTACGTCTCCGCGCATCCGCTGGACGGCGCGGAGCGCATCCTGCACAAGCATGCGCCGAGGACCATCGCGGCGATCCTGGCCGACCCGCCCAAGGAGGGCGAGATCGTCCTGGCCGGGATGATCTCCTCCCTGGAACGTCGGGTGAACAAGCAGGGCGAGCCCTGGGCCATTGCCACGGTGGAGGACCTGGACGCCTCGGTGGAGGTGCTCTTCTTCGCCAAGAGCTACAGCGTGCTGGCCGCCGATCTGGTGGAGGACTCGGCGGTGGCGATCAAGGGCCGGGTCAACTGGCGCGAGGAGAAGATGTCCGTGTTCGGCTCCGGCATCGTCACCCTGGACATCAGCGAGGCCGAGTCCAATCCGGGCGCCGCGCCGCCGGTCACCCTGCTCTGCAACGTCGAGAAGCTGAACCGCGACGTCGTCCTGGAGCTCAAGCGGACGCTCGCCGCGCACCGAGGCGACGTGCCGGTGCGTCTGACGCTGTCGTATCAGACGCAGAAGGAGACCTACCTGGTGAACGACTATCCGATCGAGATGACTCCGGCGTTGGTCGGCGAGCTCAAGGCCATTCCGGGGGTCGCGCTGGGAGCGTGACCCCCGCCTGCCCTCCTTCGCTGCTCGGGCGGAGGAGGGCGGGGCGGTCGGGGTCGATCGGCAGGCCGGGCCGCGGTGTGGGCGCCGGGCCCGCACGCGGCACTACGCCGAGCCTGCGCTCCCGGCCCGCGCGGGCGGAGGAGTCGCGGTGATTCCGGCCAGGACCGGCGGCAACGGACCCCGGTGCAGGACGCCGAGCCGCTGGGTGGCTCGGGTGAGCGCCACGTAGAGTTCGGCCGCGCCTCGGGGGCCGTGGGCGAGAATTCGCTCCGGCTCCACCACCAGGACGGCGTCGAACTCCAGTCCCTTCGTCTCCGACGCGGCCATCGCGCCCGGCGTCCCCGGCGGTCCGATCACGACACTGGTGCCCTCGCGCCCGGCCTCGTCCCGGACGAACTCCTCGATGGCGGCGGGCACCTCGTCCTCGGTGACCTGCCTGGCCCACGGCCCGACACCGCATGCGCGGACCGAATCCGGCGGCCGGACCCCTGGCGCGAAGTCGGCGAGCAGCCCGGCGGCGACGGCCATGATCTCCGCCGGGGTGCGGTAGTTCATCGACAGCGACCGGTACAGCCAGCGGCCGGGCACGTACGGCTGGAGCATCGTGTCCCAGGACGTCGCGCCTGCCGCCGACCGCCGCTGGGCGAGGTCGCCGACCACTGTGAAGGAACGGCCGGGGCAGCGACGCATCAACACCCGCCAGTCCATCTCCGACAACTCCTGTGCCTCGTCGACCACGACGTGCCGGTAGGTCCAGTCCCGGTCGGCGGCGGCGCGTTCGGCGAGTTCACGGGTGTCGCGCTCGAGGAATCGATCGGCCAGGTCCTCGGCGTAGAGCAGGTCCTTGGCGAACAGGTGGTCTTCGTCGTCCATCGAATCCTCGCGGCCGACCAGGATGTCCAGCACACCCGCGGCGTATTCGGCCTCGGCCTGCTGCTCCCGCTCGGCGGCCCGATCGGCCTTCTCGGCGGACGGGTCGGGGCCCAGCAGATCGATGAGTTCGTCGAGCAGCGGCACGTCGGACACCGTCCAGGCCTGGCCGTCGGCCCGGGACAACGCCGGGTCCGCGCCCGCCGTGCTCAACCGCTCTGGTGACGTGTACAGCTGCGCCAACAGCGTCTTCGGGGTCAGCGTCGGCCAGAGCTCGTTCAGCGCGGCGGTGAAGACGTCGTTCTCGGCGAGTTCCGTGCGCAACTCGGCCCGGAGGTTCTCCCATGCCTTGCGGTCGTCTCTGGTCAGCCAGCCTCGGCCGATTCGGGCGATCGCCCGCTCGGTGAGGGCCCAGGTGATGATCTCGGTGAACACGGCGCGTGCTTCGTTGTGCGGCAGCCCGCTTGCCCGAGCCTCCTCCCTGGCCCATGCCGCGATCTCGGCGTCGAGCCGCACCGTGGCGTCGGCGAGTTCGACGGACACCGGCTGCGCGGGCAGCCGCTGTCGATCGGCGACCGCCGCCGCCAGCACGGCCAGGATCTCGCGCGAGCCCTTGAGCCTGGCGGCCTCCGGGGCGTCCTCGGCGGTGACGCGCAGTCCCGGCACGAGATCGCCGGTGGTCATGAACACCACGTTGGACTCGCCGAGCGACGGCAGGACTCGGCCGATGTGGTTCAAGAACGCCGGGTTGGGCCCGACCACGAGGACGCCGTGACGTTCCATCCGCTCCCGCTTCGTGTAGAGCAGGTACGCGACGCGGTGCAACGCCACCACGGTCTTCCCGGTGCCGGGGCCGCCCTCGATGACCAACACCCCCGGATGGTCGAGCCGGATGATCTCGTCCTGCTCGGCCTGGACCGTCGCCACGATGTCGCGCATCCCGTTCCCGCGTGGCGCGTTGACGGCCGCGAGCAGGGCCGAATCGCCGCGCTCGCCGCCACCGGGGCGGCCGAGCACCTCGTCGGTGAAGTCGGCGAGGTGCCGTCCTCGAGTACTGAACTGGCGCCTGCGCCGCATGCCCTCCGGGCGGGCGGCGGTGGCGAGATAGAACGCGCGTGCCGCGGGCGCCCGCCAGTCGAGCAGCATCGGCTCGTACTCGTTCTCCGCGTCGAAGATGCCGATCCGGCCGATGTAGCGATGGCTGCCGGATCGGGTGTCCAGCCTGCCGAAGCACAGGCCGTCGTCCGCCACGTGCAGCCGCTTCACCTCGGCGGCCAGTGCGCGCACTTCGACGTCCCGTTCCACGGGTGTGGCGCCGTGCTCCCGCAGCGCGGTCTGGTACACGCCCTTCATCCGCGCGCGCTCGGCGTCGAGCCGCGCGTAGAGCCCGGCCACATAGTCCCGCTCGGACCGCAGTTCCTCTTCATACCCTTGAGCTGACACATGCCCCTCATAGCTGCTTGCTGATGTCGAGTTCGACGTTCTTTCATCGGCGTGGGGAAGGTGTGCCGATCTTCTTCCGTTCGCGGGTGCGTCGGCGGCTGCGCCGTGCGTGCCGCCCCGGTTCACACCTGTCATGATCCATGAGCCGACGACACATACCCATTCTCGTGACAGCCGTTTTCGCAGCTAGCGACTCCGGCGGGCGATTGTGCAGCATGACCAGGGTCTTGCCACAAGCCCCCCGGTGCGCTATAGATTGAAAATGGAAAAGGGTGGACGCCCCCTTTTTCCGGACCGAGCGATCTATCTGATCGAGATTCCGGCCGTGCGCGAGAATTCGTGAGCCTGACGGTACTTCTCGGTGTCGGCGAGTGACCGTGCGAGTACCGTCCGCCATCCTCTTCGTATCTCCTGTGGCGATCGACACCCGTGCCGTTCTCGGCCGAGAACAGATCGACGTCGCCACCTCGTTCTGGTGCACGTCTCGAACCGGTGCGGCGGCGGTCCCGACGTTGCGCGGCTGGTCACCGGCAGGCGCCGTCGCCTCACTTGTCCTCGGATGGTGGCGACTCCTTCACCGATTCGAGTGATTTCCACGGCGTGTCGAAGGTCCTTCCGCGTGTTGCTGCGCAAGATCAGCGGGTCACCGAGGGAAACGCCGTGCAGAGGAGTCGAACGATGCGGATGCCGCGAATTCTGGGCGCCGTGCTGGCCGCAGTGGTCATGCTCAGCGCTGCCTTGGCGGGCGCGGGCGGCGCGACGGCGGCGTCTCGGACGGCCCCGAGGATCGTGGGCGGCGTTCAGTCGGCGGAGAACCAGTCCTTCATGGTCTCGATCCAACGGCCCGCCGAGGGACGCGAGCACTGGTGCGGCGGCGCGCTGGTCGATCCGCGCTGGGTGGTCACCACGGCGCACTGCCTTCAGGGCGACCTCGGCTCCTACACGGCACGGATCGGTTCCAACGATCGGAGTGCGGGCGGCGAGTACCTGCGGGTGGTGGAGATGGTCGCCCATCCCGACTGGGACGGGCTGCACGGCGACATCGCCCTGATGCGGCTGGAACGCGCCGCCTCGGCCAGGCCGATCGCCGTCGCCACGTCCTCGCCGAAGCACGGCGACGCCATCCGGCTGCTCGGCTGGGGCAAGACGTGCAACACCTACGAGTGCTCGTGGGAGTACCCGAGGATGCTGCGCGAGCTGGACCGGACCGTCACCTTCGACGCCATGTGCTCGCGGGCCACGATTCACAGCGGCACCGAGTTGTGCATGGACGTGACGAACCAGGCCACCTCCTGCTACGGCGACTCCGGCGGTCCCGCAGTGGAACGGCAGCCCCTCGGCGGCTGGTCGCTCGTCGGGCTGGACAGCCGAGGCGGGACCTCGGTCTGCGGTGAACTGGGCCTGATCTACACCGACGCGACGGCGTACCAGAGCTGGATCAGGAGTACCGTCACAGGCTGAGGTCCGGCCGTTTCGGCCCGCCTCATGTCGCTCGTCGTAGCGCGCTGTCCACTCGCCGCAGTGAGAGCGGCGTCATACCTGATTCGGTTGAAGTCACGACTCTACTGAGCGGAAGCTTGCGTCATACAACTAGTTGGATGACGCAAGCAACAGGAGAGTCCATGGACACCGCTGCCGCCTCCGTGCCGCGGGCTGCCGACGCCGGGGTCGACTCGACGGGAGTCGACGCGGTGGAGGTCGTCGGGCAGGCCATCACCCGCGTGGTCCGGATGTCCAACTGCGTGTTGGCGCAGACCGGACGGTTCGGCGCGCCGCCCGGCTGGGAGAAGGCCACCTACCTGGTCCTCTTTCATCTGGAGGGCGGTCCGCGCCGATCGGGTGCCGTGGCCGAGGCGCTGTTCCTCGATCCGTCCACCATCAGCAGGCAGGTCGCCACGCTGGTGAAAGCTGGGCTGGTCGAGCGCAGCGCCGATCCGGAGGACGGCCGAGCCAGTCTCTTGACGATCACGGAGCAGGGGCGGTCGGTGCTCGAGCTGCACCGTGCCGTGCGTCGGGACCTTCTCGATCGGATGATCACGGACTGGCCGTCGGGGGACCGGCATGAGCTGGCTCGCCTGTTGACGCGACTCGCGGACACCTTGGAGACGCGGCTGCCCGCGTACGTCGAGTCCGTCATCCAGGCTCGTCATGAAGGGGAATCCTGATGTCAGAGGCACTCGCCCCGCCGGGGCAGGCCGCCAAGTCCGGTGACGGGGGGCTCACGCACCGGCAGATTCTCACCGTGCTGTCCGGGCTGATGATGGGCATGTTCCTGGCCGCCCTCGATCAGACCATCGTCGCCTCGGCCATGCGCGTGATCGCCGACGAGCTGCACGGACAGACGGCGCAGGCCTGGGCCACCACGGCTTACCTGATCACGGCGACGATCACGACGCCGCTCTACGGCAAGCTGTCCGACATCTACGGGCGTAAGCCGCTCTACCTGACCGCCATCGGGCTGTTCCTCATCGGCTCGGTGCTGTGCGGCCTGGCGCAGTCGATCTACGAGCTGGCCGCGTATCGCGCCGTGCAGGGGCTCGGTGCAGGCGGTCTGATGTCGCTTGCGATGACGATCATCGCCGACATGGTCGCGCCGAGGCAGCGGGCGCGCTACCAGGGCTACATCCTCGCCGTCTTCGGCGTGTCCAGCGTTCTCGGCCCGGTGGTCGGCGGCTTCTTCGCCGGTCAGGAGAGCCTGTTGGGCATCGCGGGCTGGCGGTGGGTGTTCCTGGTGAACGTCCCGGTCGCCCTCATCGCGCTGGTGGTGGTGGCCAAGGTGCTGAACCTGCCGCACAACCGGGTCGACCATCGCATCGACTACTGGGGCGCCGCCGCGCTGGTCCTCGCGCTGGTGCCGTTGCTGATCGTGGCCGAGCAGGGCCGCGAATGGGGCTGGGGAGCGGGCATCTCGCTGCTCATGTACGTGATCGGCGCCGTCGGCATCGTGGCGTTCGTGCTGGTGGAACGGCGGATGGGCGACGAGGCGCTGCTGCCGCCGAGACTGTTCCGCAGCGGCACCTTCCGACTCGGCAACCTGCTGAGCTTCGTCGTCGGCGTCGGGATGTTCGGCGGCATGGTCTCGCTGCCGTTGTATCTCCAGATCGTCAAGGGCCAGTCGCCGACCGACGCCGGGCTGCTGATGCTGCCGCTGACCTTCGGCATCATGACCGCCACGCTGGTGGTGGGCAGGTTGATCGCCAGGACGGGGAAGATCAAGATGTTCCCGGTGCTGGGCGCCGGAGTGATGGCCACGGCCCTGCTGTTGTTCGCCACCATCGACGCCGACACCTCGCTGGTCCTGCTCGGCGCGCTGATGGTCCTCTTCGGCGTCGGCCTCGGGCTGTCGATGCAGACCTTGACGCTGCTGGTGCAGAACGACGCGCCGCCTGCGGACAACGGTTCCGCGACCGCGGCGGTGACCTTCTTCCGGCAGACCGGCGGTACGGCGGGGACGGCGATCTTCCTGTCGATCCTGTTCTCGGTGCTGGCGAGTCGGATCGCCGACGCGTTCACCTCGTCGGTGAACGATCCCGCGTTCAACGCTGCGCTGCGCGACCCGCAGGTGCTCAGCGATCCGGCGAATCAGGAGTTCATTCAGAGCGTCCAGGGCGGGGGGACCGCGCTGGACCTGAACGACACCTCGTTCCTGGGCACCATCGACCCGAGGCTGGCCGCCCCGGTGCTCGACGGGTTCGCGAGCGCGATGAGCACGGTCTTCCTGGTCGGCGGCCTGGTGATGCTCGCCGCGTTCCTGCTCAGCTGGTTCGTGCCGGACGTCGAACTCGGCAACCAGTCGGGCATTCAGCGCATTCAGGCGGAGCGGGCCGAGGCCGAGCGCGTCGCGAGACAGGCCGATGGCGAGGCCGGGCCGGCCGAGACGGGCGAGGGGTCGGACCGGGCCGGCCGGGGCGAGCGGGCGTCGGCGTCGGCGGGCGGCGGCGGCCGAGGCAGGGCAGCCGAGGGCTGAGGCACTCGGCGGCGGGACACCCGCCTGCAGGCGAGCAGCGCTACGACGGCGGCCCCCGAGTTCCTTCGGGGGCCGCCGTCGTGCTCGCCAGCGTCAGAGCTTGGGTGCCTCGTGCTTGCCCTCGTAGTAGCCGGTGTCGAGCGCCCGCTGGTAGGAGCGTTTGATCTCCAGCTCCGCCTCGGTCCGGCCCACCCAGGTGGCGCCTTCGACGCTCTTGCCCGGCTCGAGCTCCTTGTAGACGGTGAAGAAGTGCTGGATCTCCATCCGGTAGAACTCCGCGAGATGATGGATGTCGCGGAGGTGCTCCGATCGGGGGTCGTCAGCGGGGACGCACAGCACCTTGTCGTCGCCGCCCTTCTCATCCCGCATACGGAACATGCCGATGGCACGGGATCGGATCAGGCAGCCGGGGAACGTCGGCTCCTGGACGATGACCATCGCGTCGAGCGGGTCGCCGTCCTCGCCGAGCGTCTGCTCGACGAAGCCGTAGTCGGCGGGATACTGAGTCGCGGTGAAGAGCGTCCGATCGAGGCGGATCCGTCCGGTCTCGTGGTCCATCTCGTACTTGTTCCGCGCCCCTTTGGGGATCTCGATGGTGACGTCGAACTCCACTCGGTTCCTCGCAATGTCATCGCTGGCTTGCATCGACCTGGGTTGCATGGACATCGTGTGATCCACAGTTGTCGGGCCTGCGGTCACCCCAGGCCCTTAGTCTGAAGGACGAGACCCGACGGAGTCGCATCGAGAGCCCTCGTCGGGCATGTGAAATCCATCCCCATACTCGCCGTGGCAACACCAGACTGACGGTCATAGGAGGTCGCGTGTCCGAATCCGGACACCCCCCGCAGCACGGGCCAGCCACACCTCGGCGCAGTGAGCCGCAGGGAGCGCCTGAGCAGGCCGGGGCATCGCACCCGCCGTCTTCGCCGAGAAGCGAGGGGTCGTCTCCGCAGCCGCAGGCGCCGACTGATGGTCAGACGAGACGGCCGTCACCGGCGGGCCAGGCCCGGCAGCGCCCAGGTCAGTCGGGCCAGCCTGGTCAGTCGGGCCAGCCCGGCCAGTCGGGGCAGCCCGGCCAGTCGGGGCAGGTACGGCAGGATTCGGTGCGTACGGGACGACCTCCGCAGGCGCGTCCTGCCTCGACCCCCGGGGCCGCATCGGAGGCCGCGCCGAGCGCGAGCAGGCCGGAGGCTGCTCGACAGGCTCCCCTCCGCACGGGAGCGTCGACCGACGCGGCAGGCTCCAGTCGTCAGCCGGATCAGGCGGGTCGATCAGGACAGCCGGAGCGGATGTTCGGCAGTCTCGCCACGCCGGACGCGGCCGGTCCTCCCGGCACGCGGCCCGCCCCGCCCGGCGAGCAGCGGTCCGGACCGCGCAGGCCGCCGCCCGTGCCGCAGGCTGCTGCGCACCGTCCGCAGGACTACCAGCACCGTCCGCAGGACCATCAGCAGCGAGGGCCGGACGGTCCGCAGCGGCCTGCCGGGCCTGGGCCCGCCCCGACCGCACCGCCACAGCGTCCGCCGCCGCATCGGGGACCCGCACCCCGGCTCGGCCCGCCGCCTCAGGCACGGCCGCCGCAGCGGGGGAACGCGGGACAGACCAGCATGGCAGGCACCCTCGGCGTCGAGAGCGCCGTGCCGCGAGACCAGCCTGCCGACGCAGCGGGCCAGGCCACCACCGTGGCGCTGCGCAAGCCGGGAACCGAGCTGCCGGGGGAGTCCTCGCCTCGTTCGCACGGCACTCGGTTCGAGCCTGCCGAGGAGCCTGCCGTCCGGCCTGAGCCGGACGACTCCGCGCAGCACGACCTCGGCGGCCCTCCGACGAGTGTTCCCGGCGGCTCGCCCCCAGTTGACTCCCCGCCTGCGGGGCCGGAGAACGAGGACGAGCCCCCACGGCGACGCCGTGGTCTGCTCGTCGGCGCGCTGGTGGCCACCGCCGTGGTGGCGCTGGCGGTGACCTCGGTCTTCACCGTCGATCCCGTCGGCCGGATCTTCGGCCTCGGTGGACCCGCGGTCCTGCCCACCTCGCCCGCACCCGCCCCGATCACCCCACAGCTCGTGCTGCACGGGGTGGACCCGGCGGCCGCAGGACCCACCGAGGAGGGCCTCTCCGCAGCGCTCGCTCCGGTGGTCGGTGCGGCCGGGGTCGGGACGCTGCACGGTGTCGTGGTCGACCCGGCCTCCGGCCAGTCCCTGTGGTCCGCCTCGCCCACGGAGCCTGCCGTCCCCGCGTCGACCACGAAGATCCTCACCTCGGCGGCGGTCCTGCTGGCGTTGCCCGCCGACCACACCTTCGACACGACCGTCGTCGCGGGTGCCGAGCCGGGGACGGTGATCCTCGTCGGCGGCGGCGACTTCGCACTGACCGCGACGCCGGAGGGCACCACCACGCTCTACTCTCCGGAGCCCGCTCGCATCGCCGACCTGGCGGCTCAGGTGCTGGAGAACTCCGGCGGGGAGCCGATCACCGAGGTGCTGGTGGACGTCAGCCGATACTCCGGTCCGGCCCGAGCCACCGGCTGGGACGACTCGGACGCGCCGTCGACCTACGGCGGCTTCGTCGAGCCGCTAATGCTGGACGGCGGCCGGTCCGATCCGCTGGTCGAGCCGTCCGTGCGGCTCAGCACGCCTGCCAGTGCCGCAGGCCAGGCGCTGGCCGACGAGCTGGGTGGGGCGACCGTCTCGGTGGCCGAGGAGCCCGCCGCAGCCGAGGCCGCCGTGCTGGGGGAGGTCCAGTCCCCGCCGCTGGTCGACCTCGTGGAGGCCATGATGTTGGTGTCGGACAACGTCGCGGCCGAGATGCTGGCCAGGGAACTCGCCCTGCACGAGGGCGAGGAGCCCACGTACGAGGGTGCGGCGGCGGCCATCACCACGGTCCTCGGCGAGAACGGCTTCGACGTCTCCCAGCTCTCCCTGTTCGACGCCAGCGGTCTCAGCCGAGACAACCTGATCACTCCGAACCTGCTCGGCGACATCCTCTCCGTCACTGTTCATCCGATCGACGAGTCGGACCAGGCCAGGTCTGCTGCCCTGCGCCCGATGCTGACCGGCCTGCCGGTCGCTGGCGCCAGCGGCACCCTCGCCGATCGCTATCAGACCGGGTCGGCGGCGGGCCGAGGCTGGGTGCAGGCCAAGACGGGCACGCTGAGCAGCGTGAACACCCTGGCCGGAGTGGTGACAGATCAAGAGGGAAAGCTACTGGTCTTCGCCCTGCTCTCCAGCGGGACGAGCGTGCTGGAGGGTCGCCCGGCACTCGACGCGGTCGCCACGGCGCTGCGTGAGTGCGGATGTCGATGAGTGCGATCGTTCGGTAGCGTCGGCACCGTGAAGGCCGAGTCGATGGTGCGGGAGCTGGAAGCAGGGATCGACCGGGTTCCGGTCGCGTGGGGCGTGGCGGCGTCGACCGCTCAGCGTCTGATGCGACCGGGGCCGGTGCTGCCGCTGCCCGAGGCCGAGGCCACGGTGGCCAGACTGCGCGATTTCAGCGTCAGCGCCGAGGCGCACGTCCGGGACGTCACCGGTCTCGGTGCCGGACTGCCGCTGCGCAGCGGCGAGGTCGTCGACCGGCCGGGCTGGGCCCAGGCCGCCGTGGTCGGTCTCGCCGCGCTCATGGACGACGCGATGCCGGCGGACGACTCGGCCGGGGTGCTCGCGGGCGTCGCAGCAGGCACGGCGGGCGTGCAGACCGGCATGGTGCTGGCCTACCTCGGCAGCAGGGTGCTCGGGCAGTACGACCCGTTCGGCGGTGCGGACGGGACCGGCAGGCTGCTGCTGGTGGCCCCGAACGTCGTGGCCGCCCGGCAGGCGCTCAACGTCTCCGCCGAGGACTTCGAGATGTGGGTCTGCCTGCACGAGGCGACGCATCGCCTGCAGTTCACCTCGGTGCCCTGGCTGCGTACGCACTTCGCCGCCGAGGTGGGCGGACTGCTCGGTTCGATGGACGACACCGTCTCGCAGGTCGTGACCCGACTGCCCGAGTTGATCCGATCGGCCCGGCGCCGAGGAGCCGACGGCGAACCCGTGACGCTGATGGAGCTTCTGCAGTCTCCCGACCAGCGCGTTCGCCTGGACCGGCTGATCGCCCTCTCCACCCTGCTGGAGGGCCACGCCGATCACGTCATGGACGCCGCCGGACCGGCGGTCGTGCCGTCGGTGGCCAAGATCCGAACGAGGTTCACGGCCCGGCGCCGGGGCGGCGGACTGCTCGACCGGGTGCTGCGCGTCGCGCTCGGCGTGGACGCGAAGGTCCGGCAGTATGCCGACGGCGCCCAGTTCACCCGGCACGTCGTTGACGAGGTCGGCATGGCGGGCTTCAACGAGGTGTGGCGCTCACCGGAGACGCTGCCGAGCCGGGCCGAGATCAGCGAGCCGAGGACCTGGCTGGACCGGGTGCACGGCTGACGCCGAGCCGTCCGTGCGCGCGATACGGCCGTCGAGCGGATACCGGCGAGGGCGGACTCGCGGGCCGACGTCGTCGACGGTCGGGCCGGTCGGGCCACTGATCGCCCCGGTCCTGTCGACGCGTCCGCCCCGGCCATTCCGACCGCCGATCAGGTCGTTCCTCGGGTCGTGCCGCTCTGGGTGACGCCGGTCGGTGCGGGCGCGGCCGCATCGTCGGTGCCGACGCGGCGTCGTGCTCGATTCGACAGGGTCTCCTCCACGAGCGGCCGGAGCAGGCCGACGAAGTGCAGGAAGGCCTCCTCGGTGAACTCCAGATCGAGCCATGCGCTGTTGGACAGCGAGACGTAGACCTTGCCTGCCACTTCGCTGGTGCAGGTCTCCATGTCGAATCCCTCGGAGATCATGGCCCTGGCGGTCACGTAGGTCGGTTCGCGATCGGTCATGGCTGTTCTCCTCATGATCGTCGATTACGTCCTGCGAGCACCGCCTGTCACGGTGCTGCCAGGACGCCTTGTGGGGATATGTTGCCCACTTGGCAGCCTTAAGGCGAGATTCTCGCCTTAAGGTGGACCTGATCGAGTGAAGTCTTTCGCCAATGCGGAGGCTGTCGGGTTGGGTCGGTGCCGAATTCGTCTAGGCGGGGAGATCGGGCAGTGGGTATCGCGAAGACGACGGTGGAGCGGCGGCAACTAGGGCTGGCCGTCAAGCGGCTCCGCGAGGCGAGCGGCCTGACGCAGCTCGACCTGGCGAAGCTGGTCGGCAAGAGCGTCAACCGCATCAGTCAGGTCGAGACGGGGAAGGGGTCGCTCGCCATACCGGAACTCTCTCGACTGCTCGACGGCCTGAACGTCGATGCGACTGAACGTACGACGCTGCTGGATCTGGGCGCTCAGACACGGCGACGGCAACGTGGGCGGGCCTACACCGACCTGCTGCCAGGGTCCTTCGGGCGGATTTCGGATCTGGAAGCCGACGCCGAGGCAATCCATTCTTATGAAGTGGGGTTCATTCCCGGCCTGCTGCAATCGGCCCAGTATGTCCGTGCGGTGATCGAGAACTGCGACGGCGTCTGGTGGGAGTCGGCGCCTGCCGAGGTCGAACGTCGGGTCGAATTCCGGCTGGAGCAGCAGCGGCGTGTGCTGCACGCTACGAGTGAGAAGAAATTGAACTTCATCGTCACCGAGGACGCTCTCGCTCGGGAGGTCTCGAGCCCTGCGGTGCTTCCTGGGCAGCTGATTCACCTGTTGCACCTGTTGGAACAGCATCAAGGACTCGACATCAGGGTGCTGCCGGATCACTGTCCGGCGAATCCGGCATTCGGCGGCGGCATGATCGTGTTGGAGTTCACGGGCCTGGTGCCCACCATCGGCTTCACATCCACCGTGTACGGGCCGTGTACTTACTACGACGACTCGGCCGACACCTCGGCGATGAGCCGTGCGTTCGAGCGACTCGCGACGCTGGCGTATGACCGCGTGAAATCCAGAGAACTGATCATCGCGAACTTGAAGGAGCGGGGATGAGAGGCGCTGACACCGGCTGGTTCACCAGCACGCGCAGCTCGGGTGCGAGTAACAACTGCGTAGAGGTTCGTCGGCGGAGTGACCGGGTGTTAGTCCGGGACTCCAAGAATCGGTCTGGTGCGGTGTTCGCGTTCGGGCGAGGGGAGTGGGGTGCCTTCCTGTCTCGGTTGAAGCGAGGCTGAGGATGTGCACGGCCGATGTCCCGACCCGTCGCGACCGCAGGGATAGTCACCAGACATGACCGCAGGCACGCCCGAGCCGACCGACTCGCCGCAGGCTGCCGCCGTGGAGTCAGGCCCGGCCGCCGCGACGCCGGACCCGGCTGCCGCAGGCTCCGCCGGGCCGCCCCGGCCCGGCGCGGCGCTCGACGAGGTCCGGGCCGCCGTGCGCAGGCTGCTCGACCGGGCTCCCGAGCAGGCCCGGCTGGCAGGCGTGCTCGGCGTCGCCTGCTCCGGCGGGGCGGACTCGCTCGCGCTGGCGGGGGCGACGGTCCAGGCCGCCCGGCGGTTCGGCCTCGCCGTGCACGGGCTCGTGGTCGATCACCGGCTCCAGCCGGACTCGGCCTCGGTGGCCGCGACCGCGGCCGAGCAGCTCGCCGCCCTCGGCTGCGCGGAGGTCAGCGTGCTCGACGTCACAGTCTCCGGTGCGGGCGGGCCGGAGGCCGCCGCCCGGCGGGCGCGCTATGCGGCGCTGAGCGAGGCGCGCACCCACCCCGATCAACTCGTCCTGCTCGGTCATACCCGGGACGACCAGGCCGAGACGGTGCTCCTCGGGCTCGGGCGGGGCTCCGGCCCGCGCTCCATCGCAGGCATGCGCCCGCTGGACCCTCCGTGGGCCCGTCCGCTGCTGGACTGCGCCCGCGCGACCACCCTGGCCGCCTGCGCGGATCTGGGCGTCCGGCCCTGGGAGGACCCGCACAACACCGAGGCGCGGTTCACGCGGGTCCGGCTGCGCCACGAGGTGCTGCCCCTGCTGGAGGAGGTCCTTCATGGCGGAGTGGCAGGCGCGCTCGCCAGGACCGCCGAGCAGGTGCGGGACGACCTCGCCGCGCTGGACGACTGGGCCGAACGTGCGCTGACGCAGGCGCGTGACGAGTGTCACGTCGATTGGCTGACGGTCGACTCGCTGGATCCGCTGCCCGCCGCCGTCCGGACGAGGGTGCTCCGGTCCTGGCTCCGAGGTCTGGGTGTCCGCGACCTGTCCGCCGGGCAGCTGCGCGCGGTCGACGAGCTGGTCTCCCGGTGGCGCGGCCAGGGCGGTGTGTGGCTGCCCGGCGGGTTGGTGGCCGCGCGAGCGCATGGCAGGCTTGCCCTCCGGACGCCGGATCGACGTCACGGCGGCGATCGGCTTCCGCCTCCGGCCGAACCGCACGGCCCGAGTGCCGCACCGCTTGAGTAGAGAGGGGAAGCCGAGCCGTGTACGACGGCGACATCGCTTCCGTGCTGATCACCGAACAGCAGATCCAGGAGAAGGTCACCGAGCTGGCCGCCGAGTTGGCCGCCGAGTACCAGCGGGAGGACGGGTCCTCCGACCTCCTGCTGGTCGGCGTCCTCAAGGGCGCGGTGATGTTCATGACCGACCTGGCTCGCGCCCTGCCGATCCCCACCCAGCTCGAGTTCATGGCCGTCAGCTCCTACGGCTCCGGCACCTCGTCCTCCGGCGTCGTGCGCATCCTCAAGGACCTCGACCGCGACATCACCGGTCGGGACGTGCTCATCGTCGAGGACATCATCGACTCGGGCCTCACGCTGTCCTGGCTGTTGAAGAACCTCGCGTCCCGGTCGCCTCGGTCGTTGGAGGTGTGCACGCTGCTGCGCAAGCCGGACGCGGTCCAGGTGGACGTCCCCGTGCGCTTCGTCGGCTACGACATCCCCAACGAGTTCGTCGTCGGCTACGGCCTGGACTACGCCGAGCGCTACCGGGACCTGCCCTACGTGGGCACGCTGGAGCCTCGGGTCTACTCCGGCTGAGCGGTCTGCCGCCGGTGGTGGGCTCGGCACAGGCGTGTCGTGGCCGCCTGGCGGCTCGCCTTCGACGTCCCCCGGATGTGACGTGAAGCGCTCATCCGGTGGACGTCGGGAACTTCTCCGGCCGCCCTGCGTTGAGCCACCGTGAGTGAGCAGTGTTCGGGGGGTGTCGGCTCTGCCGGCCTCCCCACCGCTCGACGCAGTTGATGAGGCGCCGGGCGGTACGCTGGTCGGAACGGGGTCCCCGTCACGTCGGCGGGTTGCCCACCCCATGCGTCTGATGGAGGGTCGAGGCCGAAAGGCGGCCGTAGCCGAATGGACCGTAAGCGCCTGCTCCGTAATCCGCTGCTCTGGATCATGGCAGTCCTGCTGCTGTGGCTGGGGCTCAGCGCCCTGTTCGACGACACCCGTGGTTACGAGCAGGTGACGACGTCCACGGCTCTGGAACAGATCACCAGCGGCAATGTCCGCGAGGCCGTGCTGGAGGACCGTGAGCAGCAGCTCCGGTTGACGCTGGAGAACCCGCTCAACGGGAACACCCAGCTCATCAGCCAGTTCCCGGCCCAGGCCACCGATGACTTCACTCAGGCGCTCATCGACGCCGACATTCCCGATGACTGGGACACCACGGTCACCCAGGACTCGCTGCTCTTCCAGGTCCTGATCTACCTGATCCCGCTCGGCCTGCTCCTGCTGCTGCTCATGTGGATGATGAACAACTCCCAGGGCGGCGGCAACCGGGTCATGAACTTCGGCAAGTCCAAGGCCAAGCAGCTCAACAAGGACATGCCGCAGACCAGCTTCTCCGACGTGGCCGGTGCGCAGGAGGCCGTCGACGAGCTGTACGAGATCAAGGACTTCCTCCAGTCGCCGGGCCGATACCAGGCCCTCGGCGCGAAGATCCCCAAGGGCGTGCTGCTCTACGGCCCGCCCGGCACCGGAAAGACGCTGCTCGCCCGCGCCGTCGCAGGCGAGGCGGGCGTGCCGTTCTATTCCATCTCCGGTTCCGACTTCGTCGAGATGTTCGTCGGCGTCGGCGCCTCGCGAGTCCGTGACCTGTTCGAACAGGCCAAGCAGAACGCGCCCTGCATCATCTTCGTCGACGAGATCGACGCGGTGGGCAGGCAGCGCGGCGCGGGCCTCGGTGGCGGGCACGACGAGCGTGAGCAGACGCTGAATCAGCTGCTGGTCGAGATGGACGGTTTCGACTCGCGCGGCGGCATCATCCTGATCGCGGCCACCAACCGGCCGGACATCCTCGACCCGGCACTGCTGCGTCCCGGCCGGTTCGACCGACAGATCCCGGTCGCGGCGCCGGACATGGCGGGCCGAAAGGCGATCCTCCAGGTTCATTCGAAGGGCAAGCCCCTTGACTCCGACGTCGACCTGGTCTCGCTGGCCAAGCGGACGGTCGGGATGTCGGGCGCGGACCTGGCGAACGTGATCAACGAGGCCGCGCTGCTGACCGCCCGGCAGAACGGGCAGCTCATCAACGGGGCGTCGCTCGAGGAGTCGGTCGACCGCGTCATCGGCGGCCCCGCGCGTCGCAGCCGAGTCGTCTCCGAGAAGGAGAAGAAGCTCGTCGCGTACCACGAGGGCGGTCACGCGCTCGCGGCCTGGGCGATGCCCGACCTGGAGCCGGTCTACAAGCTGACGATCCTGCCCCGGGGCCGTACCGGCGGTCATGCCCTCGTCGTCCCGGAGGACGACAAGGAGCTGATGACCCGCTCGGAGATGATCGGCAGGCTGGTGTTCGCCCTCGGCGGACGCTCGGCCGAGGAGCTGGTCTTCCACGAGCCGACCACCGGCGCGTCCTCGGACATCGACCAGGCGACGAAGATCGCCAGGGCGATGGTCACCGAGTACGGCATGAGCGCCCGCCTCGGTGCGGTCAAGTACGGCAAGGACGAGGGCGACCCGTTCCTCGGTCGGTCGATGGGCAGCCAGCCCAACTACTCGCTGGAAGCCGCGCACGAGATCGACAAGGAGGTGCGCGCGCTCATCGAGGCCGCGCACACCGAGGCGTGGGAGATCCTGCGGACCTACCGGGACGTCTTGGACGACCTGGTGCGGGAGCTGCTCGACAAGGAGACCCTCCAGCGCCGTGACCTGGAGCGGATCTTCGCGGGCGTGGAGAAGCGGCCGAGGATCACCGCCTTCAACGACTTCGGCGGCCGGACGCCGTCCGACAAGCCGCCGATCAAGAGCCCTGCGGAGCTGGCGAAAGAGCGCGGCGAGCCGTGGCCGCCGCTGGTCGAGGAGGCGCCGACCCCGGTCGGCTCGGCCGCGGGTGGTGGCGACCTGCCCGGCGGTCCGCCCGGATCGCACCCGGAGGGCAGGCTGCCCGGCGACGGGCACTCCCCGCGTGAGGGACTGCCCCCGCACGACGCGGAGCCGCCTCGGGCCTACCCCGGCGAGCCGGAGCCGGACCCGGCCACTCGGCAGCACCCGGTTCCCTCGGGTGCGGGTGCGCAGGAGATGAACCACAACGGCAGCTCCAACAGCGTCGGTTCCGGCCCGCCGAACTACGGTGCACCGCCCGGATGGACGCCCGCGACCTCGCCGTCCGGCCCGCCGAGCTCATGGACGCCGTCCTGGGAGCGCCAGTCCGGACCCGCCTGGGAGCGTCGGGACGAGTCGGCCCCGAGCAGCGGTCCCGACGGAACGGAACGGATCAGCCGGGACGATCTCAACGCCAGGCCGCCCGCCGACGACGAGGACCGGGGAGACGGTGGTGGTCGCTGACCCCGCCGATGCGGAGGATGCGATGACCGACCTGATCAGCGAGTACGACACGGTCGGTCAGGCGTCCGACTCGTCAGCTCGGCCCGCGTTCGACCGGACGCGGGCCGAGGCGGCGGTCCGCGAACTGCTCCTGGCCTGTGGCGAGGACCCGGACCGCGAGGGGTTGCAGGAGACGCCCGCTCGGGTCGCCAGGGCATACCAGGAGATGTTCGCGGGCCTGTTCACCGATCCCGACGCGGTGCTGGACAAGACCTTCGACGAGGGGCACGACGAGCTGGTGCTCGTCACCGACATCCCCGTCTACAGCTACTGCGAGCACCACCTGCTGCCGTTCCACGGCTCCGCGCACGTCGGGTACATCCCGAACACGGAGGGCCGGGTCACCGGGCTGTCCAAGCTGGCGCGGGTGGTCGACCTGTACGCCAGGCGACCGCAGGTGCAGGAACGGCTCACCTCACAGGTGGCGGACGCGCTGGTGCGCAAGCTCAATCCCCGAGGCGTCATCGTGGTGATGGAGGCGGAGCATCTCTGCATGTCGATGCGCGGAGTGCGCAAGCCCGGCGCGCGGACGACGACCTCGGCCGTCCGGGGCCTGTTGCGCTCCTCGCCGTCCTCGCGTGCCGAGGCCCTCGATCTGATTCGGAGGCATTAGGCGTGCACCGGCTGCTGCCCGACCCCGGTCGCTGCACGGTGATGGGCGTGCTCAACGTGACCCCCGACTCGTTCTCCGACGGAGGCCGATACCTGGACCGGGACGAGGCGGTGGCGCACGGCATCACGATGTTCCACGCGGGCGCCGATCTGGTCGACGTCGGCGGCGAGTCCACTCGGCCCGGCGCCGATCGAGTGCCTGCCGACGTGGAACGAGATCGGGTGGTCCCCGTCATCGCGGAGCTGGTGGCGGCAGGGGTGCCGGTGAGCATCGACACGACCCGATCCGCCGTGGCAGAGGCCGCGGTGGCGGCGGGCGCGATCCTGGTGAACGACGTGTCGGGCGGTCTGGCGGACGATCGGATGGCCAAGGTGGTCGCCGACGCCGACGTGCCCTGGGTCCTGATGCACTGGCGTGGCCACAGCAGGCAGATGCAGGAACTGGCCGTCTACGACGACGTCGTGGTGGAGGTGCGCCGGGAGCTGTCCGCCAGAGTGGACGCTGCGGTGGCCGCCGGCGTCGCCGAGTCGGCACTGGTACTCGATCCCGGTCTTGGATTCGCCAAGACCGGCGTGCACAACTGGCAGCTCCTCGGGGGGCTGGGCGAGTTGCGCTCGCTGGGACTGCCGATCCTGATCGGTGCGTCTCGCAAGCGGTTCCTCGGCGCGGTGCTGGCCGACGACGCAGGCCGTCCTCGGCCCGCCGACGGCCGCGAGGTGGCAGGCGCGGTGATCTCGGGTCTGTCGGCGCGAGCCGGGGCCTGGGGCGTTCGGGTGCACGACGTGGTCAACTCCCTGGACGCGGTGAAGGTGGCCGCCGCGTGGACCGAGGGGAGCAGAGGATGACCGATCGGATCGTTCTGACGGGCCTGCGGGTTCGCGGCAGGCACGGTGTCTTCGAACATGAACGCCGGGACGGCCAGGAGTTCGTCGTGGACGTCACGGTGTGGATCGACACCGCCCGTGCCGCGCAGACCGACGACGTGATCGACACGGTGGACTACGGCCTGCTCGCTCGGCGGGTGGCCGAGATCGTCGGCGGCGAGCCGAGGAACCTGATCGAGACGGTCGCCACCGAGGCCGCCGACTCCGTTCTCGCCGATGCGCGTGTGCACGCCGTCGAGGTGACGGTGCACAAGCCGGAGGCGCCGATCCCGCTGGACTTCGCCGACGTCGCGGTGACCGTGCGTCGGTCGCGGCGGGCGGGCCGGGGGCGGGCGGACTGATGAGCCGCGCGGTGCTCTCGCTCGGCTCCAATCTGGGCGACCGCCTGGCCATGCTGCGGCTCGCGGTGACGGGTTTCGGCGCCTCCGTGCAGGCGGTGTCGCCGGTCTACGAGACCGCGCCGTGGGGTGTGCTGGACCAGCCCGACTTCCTCAACGCGGTGCTGATCGTCGAGGATGCCGACGTCGACGCCTGGGGCTGGTTGCGCCGGGGGCAGGCGCTGGAGTCCGAGGCGGGACGGGTTCGGGAAATCCGGTGGGGGCCCCGCACGCTGGACGTCGACGTGGTGACCGTCGACGGGGTCCGTTCCGAGGACCCCGAGCTGCTGCTGCCGCATCCCGGCACGGCGGACCGGGCGAGCGTTCTGGTGCCGTGGCATGACCTGGAGCCTGCGGCGGTGCTGCCGGGACGGGGGCCGATCACGGCGCTGCTGACGAAGCTGGACACCTCCGGGGTGCGTCGCGTCGAGGCGGGGCTGCCCGGTGCGTCGGAAGTGCTGTGAGCCCGAGGAGCGGACGGCGATGCGAAGGGGGCGCGGATGAAGTTCACCCGGATGCGTGATCTCGCGGCGACCACGATCATCGTGGGGCTGCTGATCAACCTGATCGTGCAGGTCTCGTACGGGTCTTGGCCGCCCCTGCCGCTGTTGGCGGGCAGCCCGCTGCTGGTGCTCGCCGCCGTCGAGACGGCGTTCGGCTTCTCGCTGCGGGCGCGGATCGGGCGCCGCCGGGACGCCCCGCCGGTGGACGCTCTGCTGGCGGCGCGTGCGGTGGCCCTGGCCAAGGCGACCTCGGTGGCGGGCGCGGCCGTGCTGGGCGCCTGGTTGGGCGTCGTGGGGTATCTCGTACCACGGGTGGGCTTCGTGGTCGCCGCAGGCGCCGACATGCAGGCGGCGATGGTGGGTGCGGTCTCGGCTGCGGCGGCGGTCGGGGCGGGTCTGTGGCTCGAGTACTGCTGTCGGACGCCCCAGGACTCCGACGACGATCCAAGGGACGACTGGGGAGACGACCGGAAGAACGGCTAGCGTCGGCATCTCCCGCTGGTCGGGCCCGCCGCCTGCCTGCCTTCGTACTGCCGTGCGCCGCGTCGTCCCACGCCGACGTCGTGGTGCCGCAGGGGGACGTCGTGGTGCCGCAGGGGGACGGCTGCTCGCTCGTGGTGGTCGGCGGCCTCGGTTCTCTCGAGTCTCTCGAGCCTGGCTGTGCGGTCGACCGTGGGCCGCCGAGGCCTGCGATCCGAGGGATCGACGGTGAGCGTCGAAGGCGATGAGCATCGGGATCGTCGTCGGGTCGAGGCGCCTCGTCGGCGCCATCCACATCGGACTCTGCGGTCACCGACCGCGCCACGCCTGCGTTCCGCGCTGGTGGGGTGGGGTGGTGACGATGAGCCCTGGCGAGGAGGTCTCGCTCAGATAACCGACGGGTACCGTATGGGCCATGGTCGGCTTGTCGGATACGGATGGCGAGCGCCGTCGCATCGGCCGAGGAACCATGATCTGGGCGCTCGGAGCGGGTCTCGCGCTCATCGCCACGGTGGTCCTGATCCTCGGCGACGACGAGCGCCTGCTGCGACTCGGTCTGCTGGCCGCACTGTGGACCGCCCTGCTGGGTGCCTTCGCCGCCGCCCGCTATCGCAAGGACGCCAACGCCCGCACGGGCGAGGCCGATCGGCTTCAGCAGATCTACGAGCTCGAACTGGAACGGGAGATCTCCGCACGCCGCGAGTACGAACTCGAGGTGGAGGCGGAGACCCGCCGTCAGGTCGAGGACGAGGTACGGGACGAGTCCAGGCAGGAACTCGACGCCCTGCGCACCGAACTTCGTACCCTGCGCGAGAACCTGGAGGCCCTGCTCGGCGGTGACGTACTCGTCGAACGCGTCGCGCTGCGCGCGGAGTCGACGCGGCTGCGGTCGTTGTCGGATCAGTCGCGGGTCATCGCCGCCCACGACGAGGAGATCCGCAGCATCACCACCTCCAGTTCGTCCTCGGTCGTCTCGGCGGAGGAGACGCAGATCATCGACGCGCTGGTGACCGTGGACGGCTCCGTCGCGGAGATCAGATCCGGGGACGGCCGTGGCGCCGGGCAGGCCGCGCGCGGCAGGCCGGGCCGCGCCGAACGCGCGCATCCCGTCGAACAGTGGCGAGCGGGCGCCGGTGCACCGCATCGGGAGGACTCCGGACGTCAGGCCACCCGGCGTCCGTCGCAGCGGACACCGGCGCAGGTACCGCCCCAGCCGAGGTCGAACCCGCCCCGACCCCCCGAGGTGTCGGAGGAGCCGAATTCCCGCCCGACGAGGATGACCATCGACGCCGAGCCCGTCGCGCCGCCCAGGCCCGAACGCCGAGATCCGCCGCCCGCACCGGCAAGGAAGCCCCCGGCGCCGGCTCCGGGGCGAGACGCACCGTCGCGTTCTCAGCCGCCGCCGGCCGCCCGGCGCGGCCCGCAGCCGCCACCGCCGCCGCCGCGGGAAGCGTCCGGTCGGCCCGCCGCGCGGGGCGGCCCCGCGAAGCGGCCCGCCCGCGAGGAGCCGACTCGCCAGATCAGCAGGCCGCCCCGCCGTACGTCCGGCCCGCCGCCGGTCCCGGCGCCGCCGCCCGAGGTACTGGACGAGGAGAGCGCCCTCACCGAGGTCGGCGGCTGGCAGCCCGAACCCGAGGTGGAGGTGGAGCCTGCCCCCACCGGTCGTCGGGCGGCTCGCAGCAGGCGGGCAGCTCCCGATGCCGATGACGACGCAGGCGCCCACGCCTCCGGTCGATCGGTGAGCGAGCTGTTGGCGGCGTACGGCGAGGAACAGCCGCGTCGACATCGGCGCCGCGCCGACTAGGGACCACGTCGCGCCGCGGTCGACGCAGACCGTGCACTGCTCTGTCGCGACGACTCTGCCGTCGGGCGCCACCTCGGCCACCGCCGACCGGTCGGAACACGTCACACCGGCAGCGTCGTCGCTGCGCTGGTGCGGCTGCACTGGGGCAGCCGCGACTGTCGTGCCCGGTCATCGGGGAGTAGTCCTTCGCCGGTCGTCCGGCGCGCGGGTCTAGCTGCCTGCTCGTGCCTCTCCGTCGAGTCCCTCCTCAGCTCTGTGGCGGGGCTGTGCCGATGGCGAGGGCTGATCGGTGCGGCGCTGCGCCTGCGTCGGCCGGGGCAGGCCGATGACCGGCCTGCGGCGGTCCGCCTGCCTGGAGGGCTGGTGCTGCTCGTCATGACGTGCGTCGCGCTGCCGGGGTGGTGCCGGGACAACAGGCGGCCCCGGTGGGATGGCTGCGTGCGGGTCCGGTGGTGATCCTCGGGGGAGCCGCCGAGCACCCCGCTGATGCCTGACGAGCGTCCTGCGCCCGCCCGGCAGTGAGATTCCTGGACTGAAGATCCGCCGCCTCGGCTGCGGTGCGCGCTGCCGGTCGACGCCGGACTCGGGCCGATGCCGGGCCGTCGACGTGCCCGGCCTCCACCGCCAAGTCGGTGACGAGTCCCGGCTCCTCGCGGCCACGGTCGGTGGTCGTCACGGCCGATCGGGCTGTTTCGCTCGGCGATCGGTGGTGATCGCCGCCGAGGCGTCGGACCCGCTCGATACTGGAGAGCGGGCCGCGCTCGGCACGGCGGTCCGTCCGTACCGGTGCCGGGCGACGTCGCCCGAGGCGTCACGGGGAGGGCCGATGTCGGAACCGGGCTCGATCGCCGCCTGCTCGCCATCGTCGGAGGTGACCGGGTCGCCACCGGGGGCCGATGCGGGCGGCCTGCCACCTCGGGCAGGCGCGGACTCACCGCCCCCCGACAGGGCGAACGGTCCGGCCCATGCGGCGGTGGTCGGGCGGCGGTCGCAGACCGCGCGGGAGACGGCATCGGCTGGTGACCTGGCAGCTTGCCCGCCTGCTCGGGCCGGAGTCGCCGTTCCGCAGACTCGTACCGGGCATGACGCGCGGCAGTGCCGGTCGCACCCCGGCCAGTCGCCGCCCCACAAGACCCACGCAGGCAAGACCCACTCCGGTGGGGCGGCGCCGCGAAGCGGTCGGACCGGCGGGGTGGAGTCCGGTCTGCACGGCGGGCCGCGCAGACCGGACCCGCTCCCGAGAACCGACGGACTCCGGAGCACCGGAGGCGAGTCCGGCGTGGTCAGGCTCGGCAGACCCCGGCCCGGCGATCTCCGATCCGACGGCGGGCAGCCAGGACCGGCGATGCCCGTTCGGCCGCGCGTGGTGCGCCTCACCGCCCTCACGCTCGCCGGGCTCGCCGCGGCTGTGCTGGCCGCCACCATCGTGGTCTGGTGCTGGTTATGGCTTGACGAGGCCGTCGCCTCGCTGCCTGAAGTGCTGTTTTTCGGTCTCCTGGCCGTCGTGCCTGCATCGGGTGGCGCGCTGCTGGGGACGGCGGCAGGCGCCGTCTGGCGAGGCCGTCGCTGGGGACTGAGCCTGTCGGCGGGGGTGTGCGTGCTGGTGGTGATCGGCGCGATCTTCCTGTCCGCCGACTTCGTGTACCGCTCGATCGTCGGGTTGACGGTCGACGCGGCCTCCTGGTGGCTGCTGGCCGTCCTCCTCGCAGTGATCGTCTTCGCCGTCGCAGCCGCCGTCCTGCTTCGGCGACTCCGACACACGCTGTTCGTGGTCGAGACGGAGCGTCGCGGTCGGCCGACAGGGGCGAACCGCTGATCCCGGCGAACTCCACTCGTCCGGTTGTCACCCGCTTCTCGAACCGCACGAGTAAGTCGTTCGGCTCCTACAGTTACCAGCTGTGACCTGCGAATCCTCGTCTACGTCACAGCGGCTGACGCGCTCGCAGTGCGGCAGGCGTCGAATCCTCGTCTGGCCGGTGACCGGCCTGGCGCTGCTGGGTCTGTGCGGCCTGGTGCTGCTCGGCGTGACGCATGCCCGCGTGGGCGCGGTGGCGATGCTGGTGGGCGCGGCCGCCGCCCTGCTGCCGGTCGGCCCGGTGATCGCGACCATCCTCTGGGTGGATCGCTGGGAGCCGGAGCCGCCGAGGCTGCTCCGCACGGCGTTCCTCTGGGGTGCCTGCGGAGCGACCATCACCGCGTTGCTGATCAACGACACCGCGCAGGTGGTCGGCGAGGCACTGCTGGGCGCGGGCGGCGGCAACGTCGCCGCGGCCCTGGTCTCGGCCCCGTTGTTCGAGGAGGCGGCCAAGGGACTGTTCGTGCTCGGCGTCTTCCTCCGCCGCCGACAGGAGTTCGACGGGATCGTGGACGGCATCGTCTACGCCGGGATGACCGGAGTCGGCTTCGCCTTCACCGAGAACATCACCTACTTCGGGCTGGCCTTCGTCCAAGGCGGTTTCGGCGACGCGACCAGCGGAGTCATCGCGGTGTTCCTGCTGCGCGGCGTCCTCTCGCCGTTCACCCACCCGCTGTTCGGCGCCATGTTCGGCATCGGCCTCGGCATCGCCGCGATCACGACGCGCAGGCGGCTGCGTGCGGCGGCTCCGCTGATCGGCTATCTGGTCGGGGTCCTGCTGCACGCCCTCTGGAACGGCGCGGCGGTGCTGGGCGGCGGCCGGGTGTTCCTCGACGTCTACTTCCTGGTGATGGTGCCGATCTTTTTGTCCACCATCGCCCTGGTGCTGTGGCAGCGTCGTCGGGAGCAGCGGATCGTGGTCGCCCAGCTTCCCGGGTTCGCCGCCGAAGGCTGGATCGCCGCCAGCGAGATCGGCCTGCTCGCCAGCCTGACCGGTCGAAAGGGGTGGCGGGCGGCCGTCCGTCGTCGCTCCGGGGAGGCGGCGGCCAAGGCCGTGGCCGACTATCAGGCGGCCGTCACGGAACTGGCCTTCCTCCGAGACCAGAGGGCCAGGGGACGGCCGGTGCAGGCGCCTGCCGCCCGACTCGGGCATGCCGTCGACCACCTCCTGCGCACCAGGGAGGCCGCGCGTCGATCCCCCGAGGCGCTGGACGTCGCCGCTCGGGACGCCGCGGGCATCCGCAGACTGGCCAGGCCACGTCGCCGTGTCGAGTACGCCGTCACCCGGCCGATCGGGGATGCCGCCAGGCAGCACGCCGCATCCGCCGCCTCGACACCTCGGATGACCGATGCGCCCCGTGTCCCGGTGCGACCCGTCGAGGCGACGTGGCCGGGGGGCACCGGCCCCGGGGCGCCGTCTGTGCCGCGCTCCATACCGCCGCAGCCGGCACCGCAGCGAAGCGGAGTATCGGTACCGCAGCGAAGCGGAGCGTCGGCACCGCAGCGAAGCGGAGCGTCGGCACCGCAGCGAAGCGGAGCGTCGATACCGGAGCGAAGCGGAACGGCTCGCACCGAGGTCGGCGGAGAGCCGATCGCGACACCCGCCGGGCAGCCGGACGGTGACGGGACGTGCGTGCCGACCTCGACGAACTCCGGGCCTGCCGCGCTAGACCGCCGCACTCGACCGCCCGAGCCGCGTCGGCCGGGGTTCGCCGCTCTTCGACCGGAGTCTGTTGTGTCGGGCGTCCAGCGACTCGATCCCGCCGGACCCGGTCTCGCCGAGGACACCGCACCGCTTGCGGACCCACTCGGCACGGACCCGGCCTCGACGGAGACCGCAGGCGCCACGCCTGCGCCGCGCGTGCCGGAGACGGCGGAGCCGGTCGACCCGGCGGGCGCTCGGTCCGCCGAGGCCTGACCGACCCGCTTCGTCGAGCTCGCACGCCGAACCCCGCGTCGGGTCGGGCGGTGAACCTGCTCACCTGGACACGGCGAGCGAGTCCTCCGCCCGCTACGCTCGCCGCCGTCCGGTACCCGCAGGACGAACGGCGGGACCGGAACGGCAGGAATGGAGTTTCCACCCACATGATCGACACCACGCAGGTGCGGCCTGCCAGGCTGGCCGTCGGAGTCGTCTCCGCAGGCCGGGTGGGCGCGGTGCTGGGCGCCTCGCTGGCCCGCGCAGGCCACGTCGTGGTCGCCACGTCGGCCGTCTCCCGTGACTCGCTGCGACGCGCCGAGGAACTGCTGCCCGGCGTTCCGGTGCTTCCTCCGGACGAAGTGGTCGCCATGGCGGACCTCGTACTGCTCGCGGTCCCGGACGACGTGCTGCCCGGCCTGGTCAGCGGCCTGATCGCCACCGGATCGCTGCGGGCGGGCCAGATCGTCGCGCACACCTCGGGCGCCCACGGGGTGGCGGTGTTGGCGGAGGTCGCGAGGATCGGCGCGCTGCCGTTGGCCCTGCACCCGGTGATGACCTTCACCGGACGCAGCGAGGACCTGGCGCGACTGGCGGCCTGCTGCATCGGGATCACCGCATCGGGTGAGCGAGACTCGCCCACCGATCCGGGCTGGAGCGTCGGCGAGGCGCTGGTGGTGGAGATCGGTGCGGACCCGGTGTTCATCCCGGAGGCGGCCCGACCGCTGTATCACGCGGCCCTCGCGCACGGGGCGAACCATCTGATCACGTTGATCACCGAATGCGTCAGCCTCCTCTCGGCGGCCGGGGTCGCTCAGCCGGAACGACTGCTGGGGCCCTTGTGCAGCGCGGCACTGGACAACGCACTCCGCCACGGCGACCGGGCACTCACCGGGCCGGTGGCCAGGGGCGACCTGAGCACGCTGCGCGCCCACCTCGACGTCCTCGGCGAGGTCGCGCCTGAGGTGGTGCCGAGTTACCGCGTGCTCGCCGCCCGCACGGCCGAACGGGCGCGGGCGGCCGGAGTGCTCCCCGAGACCGCCGCCGCCGAGGTCGCCGACCTGCTCGATGAGGAGAACCGATGACCGACGCCCCGGCCGCTGCCGCGCTCTTCCAGCCGGACGGCACCACGGTGCACGACGACCCCGCGCAGCTCGCCAGGGTGACGCGGGCCTTGCGGGCCACCGGACGCAAGATCGTCCTGGTCCCGACGATGGGCGCACTGCATCGCGGGCATCGCGAGCTGATTCGGCGGGCCCGTCGCATTCCCAACACCGTCGTGGTCGTCTCGATCTTCGTCAACCCGCGCCAGTTCGGCGCGGGAGAGGACTTCACCCGCTATCCGCGCGACCTGGACGTCGACGTCGCGGTCTGCCGGGACGAGCAGGTCGCGCTGGTCTTCGCCCCCACCGTCGAACAGATGTACGGCTCGGGCGCCTCCGTCGCGGTGACGCCGGGCGCGTTGGGCTCGGAGCTGGAGGGCGCGAGCCGACCCGGCCACTTCGACGGGGTGCTGACCGTGGTCGCGAAGCTGCTCAACATCGTCCGGCCGGATTACGCCTTCTTCGGTGAGAAGGACTATCAGCAGCTCGTGCTGCTGCGGCGCATGGGGCGAGAGTTGAACTTCGACGCCTCGATCGTGGGCATCCCGACCATCCGTGAGCATGACGGCCTGGCGCTGTCCTCGCGGAACGCCTACCTGGACTCCGACGAGCGCGCCGCCGCCGTCGTCATCTCGGCAGCCCTGGCCGCCGCGGTGCACGCGGGCACGGCAGGCGCCGACGCGGTGCTGGCCGCCGCCCGGTCCGTGCTGGCCAGTGAGCCTGCTCTCGACCTGGACTACCTCGAGCTGCGCGACGTTGAACTGAATGCCGCCCCGGAGCGAGGCGAGGCACGACTGTTGGTCGCGGGGCGGATCGGCGGTGTTCGACTGATCGACAACACCGCAGTCCGGCTCGGCGAGCCGGATACCTCGGCGGGCCGAGCCATCGATACCGAGGCGGGGCGAGCCCCGGACGAGACGGAGCCTGCCCACGCGGGCAGCTGAGAGTCCATCGGCCACCGCGCCCTCCTCGGGCGCGGCAGAGGGGAGAGCAGATGTTGCGGACGATGCTCAAGTCGAAGATCCATCGCGCCACCGTCACTCAGGCGGATCTGCATTACGTCGGCTCGGTCACCGTGGACGAAGACCTGATGGACGCCGCCGACCTCCTGGCGGGGGAGCAGGTGGCCATCGTGGACGTCACCAACGGCGCCCGGCTGGAGACCTACGTCATCCCCGGCGAGCGAGGCACCGGGGTGTTAGGGATCAACGGCGCCGCCGCCCACCTGGTACACCCCGGCGACCTGGTGATCCTCATCGCCTACGGGCTGATGGACGCGGCCGAGATCCGCGAGCACCGGCCCTCGGTGGTCTTCGTCGACTCGCACAACAAGGTGGTCACCCGAGACGACGACCCGGCGGGAGTCCCGGCGGACTCCGGGCTGAAGTCGGGGGCGGTGACCGCGGGCCCGCCGGTCACGGGGCCCGCGACCGGCACGGGCAGGCCTGCCCAGGCCGCCGAGGACCGAGCGGCAGGCGCGGAGACCGACGACGCGGCCCGGCTGGACGCTCTGCTGCAGTCCGAACGCTGACCCGGCCACGAGGCCAGCGCGCGCACGAAGGGAAGGACCTCCGGTGCTGTTCGCCATCGACGTCGGGAACACCAACATCGTGCTCGGCCTGTACGAGGGCGAGGGTGCGGACGCGCGGCTCATCCGGGACTGGCGGATGCGCACCGACGCCAGGGCCACGGCCGACGAGATCGCGCTGACGATGCGGGGACTGCTCGGCGATCATGCCGAGGAGATCACCGGCATCTCCGCCCTGTCCACGGTCCCCGCCGTGCTGCGTGAGCTGCGCGTGATGCTCGCCCGCTACTACGCCGACGTGCCGACGCTGATCGTGCAGCCGGGGGTGCGCACCGGGGTCCCGCTGCTGGTGGACAACCCCAAGGAGGTCGGCGGCGACCGGGTCGTCAACACGCTGGCCGCCCATCACCTCTTCGGCACCGCCTGCGTGGTCGTCGACTTTGGCACCTCCACCAACATCGACGTGATCTCGGCCAGGGGCGAGTTCCTCGGCGGCGTGTTCGCCCCCGGCATCGAGATCTCGGTGGACGCGCTCGCGTCGCGGGCGGCCCAACTGCGCAAGGTCGAGCTGATCCGTCCGCGCCACGTGATCGGCAAGAACACCGTCGAATGTCTGCAGGCGGGCATCCTCTACGGCTTCGCCGGGCAGGTCGACGGGCTGGTGCGGCGCATCAGCGCCGAGTTGGCCGCGACGGAGCGAGGACCGATCACCGTGCTCGCGACCGGCGGGCTGGCGCCCCTGGTGCTCGGCGAGTCGGAGACGATCGCCGAGCACGTGCCCGATCTCACCCTGATCGGATTGCGGCTGGTCTACGAGCGCAACGTGCTCTGAGCGGCGGCCCGCGTCGCGCTCGGCCGCGCCCGCGAGCGGTACCGTCGATCGATGCCGGACGGCAACCCGTCGTCCGGGCGTGTCCGCCCGACGCCTACGCTGTGTCTCCGTGAACGCCATTCCGGAGAACGACGCCACGACCAGCGAGGACACCCTTCCCGAGCAGATGCGTATCCGTCGGGAGAAGCGGTCGCGGTTGCTCGAATCCGGCACGGAACCGTATCCGGTCGTGCTTCCGGTCACACATGCTCTCGCCGACATCAGGGCGAAGCACACCGGACTCGCACCCGACACTGCCACGGGCGAGATCGTCGGCATCGCGGGCCGGGTGATGTTCCTGCGAAACACTGGAAAGCTGTGTTTCGCCACCTTGCGTTCCGGCGACGGCTCCGAACTGCAGGCGATGCTCAGCCTCGGTCAGATCGGCGCGGAGGCATTGGCAGCCTGGAAGGGCGATATCGATCTCGGCGACCATGTCTTCGTACACGGCGAGGTCATCACGTCGCGTCGAGGCGAGCTCTCGGTGATGGCCGATGAATGGCGGCTCGCCGCGAAGGCACTGCGGCCGCTTCCGGTCGTGCACAAGGAGCTGAGCGAGGAGACGCGGGTTCGGCAGCGTTACGTCGATCTGATCGTCCGGCCGCAGGCGCGGCACATCGTCGAGGTCCGGGCTGCAGTCGTGCGCTCGCTGCGGGAATCCTTCCACCGGCACGGTTACACCGAGGTCGAGACCCCGATGTTGCAGACGCTCTACGGCGGTGCGGCGGCTCGGCCCTTCCAGACGCACTCGAATGCCTTCGACATCGACCTCTACCTGCGAATCGCGCCGGAGCTGTATCTCAAGCGCTGTGTGGTGGGCGGAATCGAGCGGGTCTTCGAGATCAATAGGAACTTCCGCAACGAGGGCAGTGACTCCTCGCACTCGCCCGAATTCGCCATGACCGAGTTCTACCAGGCGTATAGCGACTACCACGGTATGGCGACCCTGACCAGGGAACTCATCCAGGACGCGGCCAAGGCGGCCTGTGGCGGGGAGGTCGTCACGCTGGCCGACGGCAGCGAGTACGACCTGTCCGGGGAATGGACCTGGCTCAGCATGTACGGGTCTCTTTCCGAGGCACTCGGCGAAGAGGTGACGCCGGACACAGCGGTGGCGCGGTTGCGGGAGTGGGCGACCAAGCACGAGTTGGAACCGCACCCGGCTCATGGTCACGGCAAGCTGGTCGAGGAGCTGTGGGAGCATCTGATCGGGGATCAGCTGCACGAGCCGAGCTTCGTGAAGGATTTTCCGATCGAGACCTCGCCGTTGACTCGGCAGCATCGCACCGATCCCGGTGTCGCGGAGAAGTGGGATCTGTATATCCGAGGCTTCGAGCTCGCCACCGGCTACTCGGAACTCGTCGACCCGGTCGTGGAGCGGGAACGCCTGGAGGCCCAGGCCCTGCTCGCGGCGGGCGGCGATGTCGAGGCCATGCGGCTGGATGAGGACTTCCTGCGTGCGCTGGAGTACGGAATGCCGCCTAGTGGGGGCGTCGGAATGGGCGTCGATCGTTTGTTGATGGCGTTGACCGGTGCCGGTATCCGGGAGACGATCCTGTTTCCGCTGGTCCGTCCGGAATGAGCCGTCGCCGATCGGCGGCTGCGGGCGCTGATCGGCCGGACGGAGTCCTTAGCGTCCGTTAGATCTAAGGGTGACCAGATCCATTTCTGCGGTAATATCGGCCGAAATGAGGCACGTGGGCAGCCTCGTCAGATCTTTTCGGTGGAAGGACATGGGTCATGGCACAGAAGGTCACCGTCACACTGGTCGATGACTTGGACGGTTCCAAGGCAGATGAGACGGTCGAGTTCACATTCGACGGAGCCGCTTACCAGATCGACCTTTCCGCGACGAATGCCGGGGCACTGCGGGATGCGCTCGCCGGTTTCGTCGGACACGCTCGCCGCTCCGGCGGCCGCAAGCGCAACGTGCGTCCCGGCGCTCGTCCGGACGGCGGCAGCACGGCGGCGGGTGATCGCGAGCAGAACCAGGCGATCCGCGAGTGGGCGCGCAAGCGGGGCATGAAGGTGTCGGACCGAGGCCGCATCCCGGCCGAGGTCATCGACGCCTACCACGAGGCGAACTGACTCCACGCCCTGGAGCAGACGGCCTGCGTCGCCAGGCCATGACGGGCGTCGTAGCCGCCACCGCGCCGCAGAGAACCGCCGGGTGCGTACCTGGTGAGGACGATGGGCACGTCCTCTCGGGGCCGCTCGTCGGGTTCCCCGGTGCTTCTTTGACGCCTGTGCGACAGGTCATGCGTGGACGAGACGGGCTCGTCGGCCGGCCCTGGCGGGTCTCGACCCGCCGAGCAGGCGGGCGGGCCCGTTGCCGTTTCTGGCCGCCGCCGAGCTCGTCGTCGAGGCCGTCGCCCGGTTATCAGCCCAGCTCGCGCACTCGCCTGGCGCGTTCCTCCGCACCGACGCGGGGACAGGTGGTGCAGGCCTGCGGCGAACCGGGCAGGGCGTAGTGGAAGCAGCAGCTCTCCCTGCGTCGCGTCCAGCGGTCTTCGCCGTCGGCGCCGGGGACTCGATACATCGTCGAGAGAGCGGTGAAGGGGTCGGCCTCCGTGCCGAAGACGAGGGCGGCATCGGCGACGCCGCGGTCCTCGTCGCCGCACATCTGGCCGCTCAGCCACAGTGTGGTGTCGAGCACGTCGGTTGCGGCCGCCCAGAGCATCCGCCTGCCGAGGCGGGTGCCGGGGGCGAACGCGGCCACGAAGCGCGCGGCGTGACCGGCGAATCGGGCGCGCAGCAGTACGGCGAGGGCCTGTTCGTCTGCCACGACGGTGGCCGACGGGTCGTCGGCGTCCGGGTCGTCGGGCAGGCAGGCGAAGGCATCGCCGGTCAGCGCGATCCCGTCGAGGTGCGGCCTGCCTGCGGCAAGGCGGAAGGCGGTGTCCTCCGGGCGCAGCGACGGCACGCGACGCGCCGTGTGAAAGAGCAGTGCGCCGAGATATCCGGGCACGCTCAGATACCAGGACATCACGTAGCCCGCGGTGGTCCGCTCGGGTGCCGCGCCGTAGTTCTCGGTGAGCCAGCCGCCCAGCACCTCACGCCATCGGGTGAAGGCCGCCGGGTCGTCGAGCAGCGAGGAGCAGCGCGACCAGTCCTCGCCGATCGAGGCATCGCCGTGTCGGGCCTCCAGCCATGGCGGGAGGCCGAGCCGCGCGACGGACTCGGCCAGTGCCGAGCGCCGACCTGCGGCGATGGCCGGGCCGCGAGGCGCTGACCTGCGAAAGGCCGTCGTCATCGGCCTGCTCCACGGCCTGTGTCGGCGGCGCTGATCGGCACGATGTCTCACCTTCGTCGATGACGACCCCTCGGAGTCCGGCGTCGTCTGCGGGAACTTGTCAGGCTTGCCTAAGCTTATCTGGTCGGCCGATCCGGCCTCCGCGACGGGAGCGGACCGGTGGGCGGCGCGCACGGCCGACACGAAGCGTGTTCGCTCTCAGCGGACATCGCCCCTGCGGGGGCCTGACCAGGAATGGGGCCGGGTCACCCTGCGTTGTGGGGGGTGCGAGTGCTGCAGAACGGCGCACCAGAAGCCGACACGAACTCGATGTCACGGTAATGCCGACTACAGTGGTTGTTAGGGTGCCGACCCCGTCACAGAGCGCCAGGGACCGATTCACTGGTGTGTGGCCGGGCGAGAGCCGCTGCCGCCGCTGTCGAGGAGTGCGAATGTTCGAGAGGTTCACCGACCGCGCGAGGCGGGTGGTCGTCCTGGCCCAAGAAGAGGCCAGGATGCTCAACCACAACTACATCGGCACCGAGCACATCCTCCTGGGCCTGATCCATGAGGGTGAGGGTGTCGCCGCCAAGGCGCTGGAGTCGTTGGGGATCGCCCTGGAGGGCGTTCGCCAGCAGGTTGAGGAGATCATCGGTCAGGGGCAGCAGGCCCCGAGCGGCCACATCCCCTTCACGCCTCGGGCGAAGAAGGTGCTGGAGCTGTCGCTTCGGGAGGCTCTGCAACTCGGCCACAACTACATCGGTACCGAGCACATCCTTCTGGGTCTCATCCGCGAGGGCGAGGGCGTCGCCGCGCAGGTGCTGGTCAAGCTGGGTGCCGACCTGAACCGAGTGCGTCAGCAGGTCCTTCAGCTGCTGTCGGGCTACCAGGGCAAGGAGCCCGCCGAGACCGGTGGTCGCGGCGAGGGCACTCCGTCGTCTTCTCTGGTGCTCGATCAGTTCGGTCGCAACCTGACCTCGAGCGCTCGGGAGGGCAAGCTCGACCCGGTCATCGGCCGGGAGAAGGAGATCGAGCGGGTCATGCAGGTGCTGTCCCGCCGCACCAAGAACAACCCCGTCCTCATCGGCGAGCCCGGCGTGGGCAAGACGGCCGTCGTCGAGGGCCTGGCACAGAACATCGTCAAGGGCGAGGTGCCCGAGACCCTCAAGGACAAGCAGCTCTACACGCTCGACCTCGGCTCGCTGGTCGCAGGCTCCCGGTACCGAGGCGACTTCGAGGAGCGCCTCAAGAAGGTGCTCAAGGAGATCCGCACGCGCGGCGACATCATCCTGTTCATCGACGAGATCCACACCCTGGTGGGTGCGGGTGCCGCCGAGGGCGCGATCGACGCCGCGAGCATCCTGAAGCCGATGCTGGCCAGGGGCGAGCTGCAGACGATCGGCGCCACCACGCTCGACGAGTACCGCAAGCACGTCGAGAAGGACCCGGCGCTGGAGCGTCGTTTCCAGCCGATCCAGGTGGGCGAGCCCACCATGGAGCAGACCATCGAGATCCTCAAGGGTCTGCGCGACCGGTACGAGGCACACCACCGCGTCTCGATCACGGACTCGGCGCTGGTGGCCGCCGCCACCCTGGCGGACCGGTACATCAACGACCGCTTCCTGCCCGACAAGGCGATCGACCTCATCGATGAGGCGGGCGCGCGGATGCGCATCCGCCGGATGACGGCGCCGCCGGACCTGCGCGAGTTCGACGAGAAGATCGCCGACGTGCGTCGGGACAAGGAGTCCGCGATAGACGCGCAGGACTTCGAGCGGGCCGCGCGCCTGCGGGACGAGGAGAAGCAGCTCCTCGGCCAGAAGGCGGAGCGCGAGAAGCAGTGGAAGTCCGGTGACCTCGACGTGGTCGCCGAGGTGGACGACGAGCAGATCGCCGAGGTCCTGGCGAACTGGACCGGCATCCCCGTCTTCAAGCTGACCGAGGAGGAGACGACTCGGCTGCTGCGGATGGAGGACGAGCTGCACAAGCGGATCATCGGCCAGGAGGACGCCGTCAAGGCCGTCTCCCAGGCGATCCGCCGTACCCGTGCAGGCTTGAAGGACCCGAAGCGGCCCTCCGGATCGTTCATCTTCGCCGGCCCCTCGGGTGTCGGTAAGACGGAGCTGTCCAAGGCGCTGGCGAACTTCCTGTTCGGCGAGGACGACGCGCTCATCCAGATCGACATGGGCGAGTTCCACGACCGCTACACCGCCTCCCGTCTGTTCGGCGCACCCCCCGGGTACGTCGGCTACGAGGAGGGCGGACAGCTGACCGAGAAGGTGCGGCGCAAGCCGTTCTCGGTGGTGCTCTTCGACGAGATCGAGAAGGCGCACCAGGAGGTGTACAACACGCTGCTTCAGGTTCTGGAGGACGGCAGGCTCACCGATGGTCAGGGCCGCACCGTCGACTTCAAGAACACGGTGATCATCTTCACCTCCAACCTGGGCACGCAGGACATCTCCAAGGCCGTCGGCCTCGGCTTCTCCGGTGGCGGCACCGAGAACTCGAACTACGACCGGATGAAGCAGAAGGTCAACGACGAGCTGAAGAAGCACTTCCGCCCGGAGTTCCTCAACCGGATCGACGACATCATCGTCTTCCACCAGCTCACCGAGGACGAGATCATCCGGATGGTCGACCTGATGATCGCCAGGGTCGAGGTTCAGCTCAAGAACAAGGACATGAGCCTCGAGCTGACCGCCAACGCGAAGAGGCTGCTCGCCAAGCGCGGCTTCGACCCGGTGCTCGGTGCGCGGCCGCTGCGGCGGACGATCCAGCGGGAGATCGAGGACCAGCTGTCCGAGAAGATCCTGTTCGGCGAGCTGGAGGCCGGTCAGATCATCATCGGCGACGTCGAGGGCTACGAAGAGGGCAAGAGCGACGACAAGGCCCGCTTCACCTTCCGAGGCGAGCCGAAGCCGTCGAAGGTGCCGGACGTCCCGCCGGTGGAGCTGTCCAGCTCGACCGGGGTGGGTCAGGACGCACCTGTGGAGGGCGAGTCCGAGTGACTCGATGAACTAGCTCCTCCGACGGGGCCGATGCCGAGCAGGCATCGGCCCCGTCGCATGTCCGGGGCCCGATCGAGGCGTCAGTGCCTCAACCGGGCGGTATCGTCGTACGGGACCTACGGCAGCAGCAAAGGCAGGAATACGCAGGGGCGGAAGGCGCAGGCGTTGATGAGCCGAGGACGCCTCGAAGGCGGCTCGGCAGGACATCACCGAGCGGGTCGGGTCTTGCGGTCAGCCGGAGCACAGTTCGCAGGCCGGCTCGGCCTGCCGGGACGAGCGCGGCGATCGATGGTCGAGAATCAGCGGCATGGCAGTGCCGACGGATCGAGGTCCCCGCGAGCAGACCGACGAGGACGACCTCGTCGACGCAGGCCGCCGCAGGCCTGGTGGGCGGGTGACGACCTTCCTGCTGATACTGCTGACCGTCCCGTTCGTGCTCATCGCGATCAGTCGGCTCATCGAGGTGGGCGGTACCCGCGCCTTAGTCGCCGCAGCCGCACTCACGCCGTACACGGTTCCGGTCGGCCTGTTCCTTACCATCGCGGGCTTCGCCCTGCGTCGATGGGCGGTGGCGCTGGTGGCGGGCCTGCTGACGGTGATCATGGCGGCGGTGGTGCTGCCGAGGGCCACGCCGGACGCCCGGCCCTACGTGCAGGGCGAGTCGGCACGAGTGCTGAGTCTGAACATGCGCTACGGCAACGCCGACGCCGAGGCGGTTCTCGAACTGGTTCGCGATCATCAGGTTGACGTGTTGAGCCTGCAAGAGCTGACGCCGACGGCGGTGGACGCGCTCGCCGACGCGGGAATCGACGAGGAGCTGCCGCATCGCGTCATCGACGCGCGAGCCGGGGCGCCGGGCTCCGGCATCTACTCACGGCATCCGGCCGAGCGGGTCGGGACCGCCCCTGCCACGAACCGCCAGCCGATCGCCAGGGTGCGGCTGCCCGAGGGCGCCGAGCTGGAGGTCGTCGCCGTGCATCCGCTCTGGCCGGTCGGAGCGGACACCACCGACACCTGGCAGCGAGAGCTGGCCAGTCTGCCTGCCGCTCCCCCCTCAGGGCCGATCCGCGTCCTCGCCGGTGATTTCAACGCCACGCTCGACCACGGCCCGCTGCGCAGGCTGCTGGGTACCGGCTATCAGGACGCCGCCGATCAGACTGGTGACGGGCTGCGGCCGACCTGGCCTGCGCCGGGCACGGTCTTAGGGCCGCCGCTGACCATCGACCACGTCCTGGTGGACCGTCGGTGTGCCGTCGAGGACTTCGGCGTGTTCGACGTCTCCGGCAGCGATCACCGGGCCGTGCTCGCGGAGTTCGTCGTGCCGGTCTGATCCCTGCTGCGTGGCAGGCTCCGTCGCGCTGCCCGTGACCACGCCCTGCCCGTGCCCACGTGATGCCCGGGCCGGTTACCAACGCCGACAGCGCCCGCGGGCCCGTGCGGGGCTGCGGGATGCCGGGAACGGGCGACTCAGGCTCGAAACGGGACTCAGGCTCGAAACGGCGCGGGCAGCAGCTCGTCGACGGCCGCCAGCGCATCCGCCGCGCTCATCCGCAGTGCGACGCCCCGGCCGTGTCGGACCTCGGGTTCGACCGGGTTGATCCTGATCAGCGCCCCGCTCGCGGCGCTGGCCAGTTCCGCCTGCCTGCGCACGGTCGGCACTGCGGTGCCCGCACCCAGTTCGATGACCACGAGCTTCGAGGTTCGCAGGCCCCGTCGCCACCGGCCGACCTCGTCCAGCCGCAGCCCACTGCGTTCGCCCACCCAGTGCGCGTCGCCGAACATCAGGATGTTCGGCCGTGCCAGATCCCCGCAGTGCGGGCAGGCGGGCAGCGGCCCGATCGCCCGCATCGTCACGGGGTCGACCTCGACGGTCACGTCGGCCGCGGACCAGGACTGCGTGGTGCAGGGTCCGGAGCACTGGAGGTGGTGAATCGAGCCGTGACATTCGGCGATCACGTCGTCGGGAAAGCCTGCCCGGTGAAACTGGCCGTCGACGTTCGAGGTGAACACCCGCAGGCCGCCCGGCAGCGCCGCACCCCAGCGACGCAGGGTGGCGAAACCCGCATGCGGCCGGGTGCGGCGGTACAGCGCGAGCCGATGACCGTAGAAACCCCAGGCGAGGGCTGGATCGGCGGCGAAGTGCACGGGATCGGCCAACTCGGCGAAGCTCAGGCCGAGATCCCGGTACGCCGGGTAGGCCCGCCAGAAGCCTTCCGGGCCTCGGAAGTCGGGCAGGCCGGAGTCGACGCCCATCCCCGCGCCCGCGCACACCAGCAGGGCGTGGGCGTCGGCGATGAGGCCCGCCGCCGCCGAGACCCCGGCCGCCTCCGCCATGGTCACTCCGCCGTGGGCGCAGCCTGCTGGATGACCTCGAACTCGAGCAGGCTCGATCCGGAGGCGACCGGCTTGGCCCGCTCACCGGCGTGCGCCTCCTTGGCGGGCCCGCCCGACCAGGCCTGGAACGCCTCTTCTGACTCCCACTTGGTGTAGACGAAGTACCGGTTCTCGCCTGCAGTCGGCCGGAGCAGTTCGAAGGCCAGGAAGCCGGGGGCGTTCTCCACCGCGCCCTGGCGGGCGGCGAACCGCTTCTCCAGCTCGGGGCCGCTGCCCTCGGGAACCTCGATAGCGTTGATCTTCACGACTGCCATGCCCTCGACGGTACCGCCACGCCGTGCGGTGCAGACCGACACGGCGGTCTGCCCGCTGCCGGCTGGACCGGCGGCCGCCGGATATCCGGTGTGTCACCCGCGCGTGACGAGCTGCTCCGTTCGGCCGGTGCGGCTGTCGGTGATGCCGACGCCGCCGACGCGGGCGTGGACGGCGCGTACCGGATGCAGGGCGGCGAATCCGGCGGCGAGCCGATCCCCGGGGACGCCCTCGGTCAACGGGCAGTGCGGCACCCACGCGCCGGGCAGGTAGTAGGCCGACGGCTGGCGGACTCGGCCCGCGAGCACGTCGTGCACCGCCGAGTGCACGGCGAGCAGTTCGGCGTCGACCACCGCGCCGAGCATCAGGACCGGCTCCGATGTCGTGAAGGTTCCCAGCGTGGTCAGCCAGAACGCGGGCAGCGACAGGGCGGCCAACTCGGTGCGCAGATCGCGTCGGACGGCGGCGGGCACCTCGGCGGCCGAGGCGAACCGGACATGCGGTCGGCGGCCGGGCGCGGCATCGGCGGCAGCCTGGGGGTCCGCTGCTCGGAGGTCGGCATCCGCCAATCGCTGCCACAGGGCGCGAATGCGCGCTTCGGAGTCAGCGTCGAAGAAGAAGTCCAGCGTGACCGCCACGGAGCAAGTCTGCCGCAGCGCCCTCCGACCGGGGCACGCACCGGCAGGGAGCCGCAACGGGGCCTCGCCGCGCGGATGCACGCAGCGCCGCAGGCCGGACTTGGTTTCGACCGGCCGGTGGCCTCGATGGGCAGCGGCTTCGGCCGGCAGCGGACGTCGAGCAGTCTCCTGCCGCTGCCGCCGTCGGTCGGAACGTCCGCAGCGCGACCAGGCGCCGCCTGCTCGACCGTCTGCTCAGCCGTGCTGCCGGTGCCGTCGTCGCGAAGGCCTGGCTGTCTCGCCCGGCGCGTTGACCTCCACCTCGCCGGGATGCGGAATCGCCCCCGTGCAAGGCCGGCTCGTGCGCAGGCGGTCGGTCAGGCCTCGCCGGGCAGCGCGAACAGGCCGTCCGCCGTCTGCTCCATGAGCCCGTCCACCAGCAGCGAGTCCAGGCAGCGGTCGCGTTGGCCGTCCTGGCGCCAGACCAGGTCGAGCTTGGCGCGTTCCACCGGGCCCGGCGCCGCCCGCAGGACGTCCAGCAGCAGCCCCCGGACCTGGCGATCGGTGCCCGCGAACCGTTGCGCCTGCCGAACCGGGCCGGCGTAGGCGGGTCGGCCCGCACGCTGCCAGGCGCAGTCGGCGAGCACCGGGCAGTCGACGCAACGCGGTGTCCTCGCGGTGCAGACCAGCGCCCCCAGCTCCATCAACGCCGCCGAATACCGTGCGGCCTCTGCATCGGGACGGGGCAGCAGCGCGTCGACGTCGGCGAGATCGCGAGTCGTGGACGGGGGTCCTGCCTCCGCCGCACCGTGCACGGCCCTGGCGACGACCCGGCGCACGTTGGTGTCCACGACCGGTGCGCGCAGGCCGTAGGCGAAGGCCGCCACCGCTCGCGCCGTGTAGGCGCCGATGCCGGGCAGGGCCAGCAGCGTGTCGACGTCGGAGGGCACGACGTCGCCGTGGTCGCTCGCGATGGCCGTCGCAGCGGCGTGCAGGCGTAGCGCACGACGCGGGTAGCCCAGTTTGCCCCAGGCCCGCAGCACCTCGGCAGGCGTGGCCGCTGCCAGCGAGGACGGCTTCGGCCAGCGCTCAAGCCACTCCAGCCAGATCGGCTGCACCCTGACGACCGGGGTCTGCTGGAGCATGATCTCGCTGACGAGGACGCCCCAACCGGTGGTGTCGGATCGGCGCCAGGGCAGATCGCGGCCGGTCTCGTCGAACCAGTCGATCAGCGTCTCGGGGGCTAACACGTTGGTCTTCATCGCCGTCCGATCCTGACAGCCCCCGCCATGGTGATCGACGCGACCCCCGACGGGCGCCGACGGCGGTCATGGGAGCCGCCGACGGCCGCCCGCCCGCACCTGTCGCGCTTCGTAGGCCGTTTGGGCCGGCCGGGTGACCGCAGGCACATTCGGTAGCTAACGAGCAGGGCACCGTTACGCCTCGTTTCGCTTGGCTAAGAAAAACTGCCCTGCCGGCTGGATACCGTCTCGATGACATTCGTCGGGCTGTGCCCGGAGGTGCTGGAGGAGCAGGTGAAGCAGGCGAGACTGGTCGCCTCCGCGTTGATCGCGGGGGTACTGGCTGCCGGATCGGTCTTGACGGCGACTCCGCCAGGGGCCGCCCAGCAGACCGGCGCGGTGGACTCGTCTGCTGCCGAGCAGGTGTCGAAGTACCCGACGGGCCTTCGCGCCGCGATCCAACGCGACCTCGGCACCGAGCCGATCACCTACGCGGCGAACTCCCTGGCCTCGGCTGCGGCATCGGCCACCAGCGAGGAGCTGCGCGACCAGCTGGGCGACAACTTCGGCGGGGCCTGGTTCGACGCCGCCTCCGGAAAGCTGAATGTCGCGGTCACCAGCCAGAGCGCCGCCGACGCAGTTCGACAGAGCGGCGCAGAGGCCCACATCCGAGGGATCAACGAGGCCCGCCTCACCCAGGTCGCGGGCGAGATCCGGCAGTGGGTCAACGAGCTCCCCGCAGAGCGGCGCGATCTCGTCTACGGACTGTCCACCAGCGCCCGAGGCAGCTCCGTCACGCTGGTGCTCTCCTCGTCCGCCGAGGGGCGCAACCTGGCGTCCGAACTACCCGTCGATCGCGGGGCCGAACTGGACGTCGACTTCGTCGCCCAGCGCCCGGACCCCCAGCAGGGCGGCGAGCTGCGCGGCGGCCAGGGGATCATCGCCCAGGACTCCGACGGCGCCGAGGTGGCGAACTGCTCGCTCGGCTTCAACGCCCTCGACGCCCAGGGGCGGGCGCTCGCGTTGACCAGCGGCCACTGTCTGTCCGGAGCCGAGACCGTCGTCGCCGAGGCCGACGGCAGCGAGATCGGCACCGTCGACCGAGTGGTCTGGGACAGCGTCTCCGACGGCGGCGAGGGCGACGACTACGCAAGCGTGCGCCTGACCAACTCGGCCTTGACGCTGCGGCCGGAGGTCGTCGACTGGCAGGGCGGCAGCCTGCCGGTGGAGGGCGTCGTCGAGCCGATCGAGGGAATGCAGGTCTGCAAGTCCGGTCGCACCACCGAGTGGGAGTGCGGCGAGATCCAGCAAGTGGACGTCGAGGTCCGGGTCAACGACTTCGACGGCGGCGTCAAGACGCAGCGGATGTTCTGGTACGACGCCTGCACCGAACGCGGCGACAGCGGCGGCGCCGTCCTCGCGGGGACGCTGGCGGTCGGCCTGCACGCCGCCGGAGCGTTGACCGCGACAGACCAGCACTGCCTCTCCACGGTGGGCGAGGAGGACATCGCATTCGCCGAGCCGTTGAGCACCGACGTGCTCGGCGACTTCGGCGAAGAGCTTCGGCTGCTCACGACGACGGCCGACACCGACGGTGACGGAGTCCCCGACCACGAGGAGTTGGCCGCCGACCCGACCGTCGTGCGGGACGACAACGGGGATGGTGTCCCCGCCTACCTCGATCGCGACGAGCCGGTGCTGAGCGTTCCGGTCGTCACCTCGCCGGAGGACGGATCGCGACACACCGACCGCAGCCTGCCGATCACCGGCACCGCGAAGCCCGGTGCCGCCGTCACCGTCACCCATCAGGGCGAGGCCCGGCAAGTCGAGGCCGACGGCGAGGGGCGCTGGCAGCTGCCCGCGCTGAGCGAGCTGCCGCTCGGGCATTACGAGATCACCGTCGCGCAGTCGTGGACCGCGCCGAACCTCTCGGAGTGGGATTCGGCGGAGATGACCACCGGCTTCTTCGTCGCCCCCGGAGAACCGACCATCAGCGCACCGCAGGACGGCACGCAGAGCACCGAGGCCCGCCCCATGATCCTCGGCAGCGCGGAGCCTGCCGCCGTCGTCGCGGTGATGATCGACGAGGTCGAGATCGGCTCCTCCGTCGCCGACGATGCCGGCGACTGGTCGGTGACCGTGATCGATCCGCTGCTGATCGGCACGCACGTCCTGAGCGCCGTGCAGGTCGTCGACGACGTGCGGTCGAACCCGCGCACCGTGCACTACACGGTGCTTCCCGGCGACGGCCTGCCGACCGCGACGCCGTCCGAGCCCGGCCCGCCTGCCGGCCCACCGCCGACGGGCGGTGGCGAGGACCTCGCCGACACCGGGGCGTCCGCCGTGGTGCTGTTAAGCCTGATCGGTGCGGCGGGACTGATCACCGGAGCAGTGCTCGTGCTTCGTCATCGGCGCCGCCTGGCCGGTCCGGCCGACACGGGAGATCTCGACTGACGGGCACTCGACCCGACGGGCCGTGACCGACCCGTCGGGTCGTTCTCGTCCTGCCTCGCCGAGGTGGCGGAGACTCCGCCAGGCATCGCAGGCGGATGTTCGCCCGAACCGGGTGCACCGTGCACGGGCAGCCCCGGCGCCGGATCAGCCTCGCCCGTGCCACCCCACCGGAGCGGCGCAGGCCCGGGAGCCATGACCGCCGAGGTGGGCCTCGTCCCCGCCGCCTGCCGCCGATCGCGGGCGGGTCAGTGTCCCCGGCGAAGCTCGGCCAGTGCGGACCGCAGGTCCGGCACCACCACGGCACGCAGCTCAGGCGGCAGCGGGCCGGAGTCCGGCGGAACCAGCGCCCTGGTGAATCCGAGCCTGGCCGCCTCGGCGAAGCGCCTGCCCGCCCCGACCACGGGACGCACCTCGCCTGCCAGCCCCACCTCGCCCACGACGGCCAGGTCCGGCGGCAGCGGCTGATCACTGGCCGCCGAGGCCACCGCCAGCGCGACCGCCAGATCCGAGGCGGGCTCGGTGACCTTCATGCCGCCGACCGTCGCGGTGAAGACGTCGGACTCGCCCAGCCGCACCCGGCCACGTCGTTCCAGCACCGCGAGGACCATGGACACCCGCGCGGAGTCCAGGCCGCTCACCGCTCGGCGCGGCATGGCCAGGGTGGACTTCGACACCAGGGCCTGTACCTCGGCCAGCAGCGGTCGCTTTCCCTCCACCACGACGGTGACCGCCGTACCCGCCACGGCGGTCTCCCGCCGGTTGAGGAACAGTCCGGACGGGTCGGCCAGCCCGACGATGCCGTCGTCGCGGAGTTCGAAGCAGCCCACCTCATCGGCGGCGCCGAAACGGTTCTTCACGCCTCGGACCAGCCGGAGCGTGGAGTGTCGATCGCCCTCGAAGTGCAGCACGACGTCGACGAGGTGTTCCAGGACGCGCGGCCCGGCCACCGACCCGTCCTTGGTGACGTGGCCGACCAGCACGACGGGGAGCCCGCGTTCCTTGGCCAGGGCGGTCAGCGCGACGGTCACGGCCCGCACCTGGGTGACACCGCCCGGACTGCCCTCCACCTCGGGTGACTGGACGGTCTGGACGGAGTCGACGATCAGCAGGCCGGGCCGGACCGCATCGACGTGGCCGAGTACGGCCGACAGATCGCTCTCGGCGCTCACGTACAGCGACTCGTGCACGTTCCCGGTGCGCTCCGCCCGCAGCCGGACCTGGCCCGCCGACTCCTCGCCGGTGATGTACAGGGCGGGCCCGCCGGGCCCGGCGGCCCACTGGTGGGCGACCTCGAGCAGCAGGGTCGACTTCCCCACGCCCGGCTCGCCCGCGAGCAGCATGACCGCCCCCGGCACGATGCCGCCGCCCAGGACGCGATCGAGCTCAGGCACACCGCTGGGCCGGGCCCTGGCCGCCTCCACGTCGACCTCGGCGATCGGCCGGGCAGGCAGTGCCGGGGCGCCTGCCGCAACCCGGTTGAGGCTCGATCGGGCGGGCGCTGCGGTCTCGGTGACGCTGCCCCACGCCTGGCATTCGGGACAGCGACCGACCCACTTGGGCACCTCGAGACCGCATTCGCCACAGCGGTACCTCGGACGGGCGGGCTTCGCGCTCTTGGTCGGGGCCACGGATCAGGAGACTAGGCCGCCGCTCTGACGGGCGGTGCCTCGCCGCCGGGTGTCGACGGCTGCCTGCTGCCGTACGCCCCGTGCTGCGGGCCCTCAGACCGCAGGAGCGACCGTGGTGCCCGCCGGGTCGGGCGAGGCGGCAGGCGGGCCGCACACCCTGGGCAGCCGCCGCCCGGTCTGTCCTGCCACACCCCCGCAGCGCAAGCAGCCCGGCCGGGCGGCGATGGTGCTCGCCGTCCGGCCGGGCGCGGTTGCTGCGTGTTCAGTTCCCGAAGCTCGTCGGACCACCGTCCGCCGAGCACCGAGGCTCAGTCGTCGACCGAACCCCTCAGTGCTGGTCGTCCTGCGTGTTGGCGCGCGGCTCGGAGGGCGCTCCCATCGGCACCTGGAGCGAGATCGGCCCCGCGTTCTCGAAGACGAACACGATCTCCAGGTTGATTCCCGGCTGGAGGTCGTTGATCAGGTCGGTCAGCGTCACCGTGATCACGTCGTCCTCGAGCGGCAGCCTGTTCTGGGCGTTCGCCTGGCTGGACGGCGTGCTCGTCGAGGTCGCGTCGTCGGTGGCGTCGTCACCCTCGGTGTCAGCACCCGCGGCATCGTCACCCGCAGCGTCGTCACCCTCGGTGCCTGCCGCATCGCCCTCGACGTCACCGTTCTCGGGGTCGACTTCGACGGTGGACGGGCTTGTCGAACCCTGTTCCTCCTGCTCAGCGAGCCTGCGCTGCGCGTCGGTCCAGTCCGCCGGGTCGACGGTCGCCACGACCGTGGTCCCGCCGGGGATCTCCGTGTCGCCCTCGACCTCGACGAGCGCGGCCGAAGGGCTGGTGATCTCGACCAGCCGGTCCGTCGTCCTGCCGGTGTTCACCAGGGTCATGCTCAGCGGAATACTGGAGCCCGCCGGGTAGAAGTGGTCCTCGCCGACCGGGAAGAGGAGCTGTGCGTCACGCACCGCCATGTCCCCGACGTCGCCGTTGATGCCGTTGATGACCGGTTCCTTGCGGGAGGTCTGAGTGATCTGACCTGCACTGCAGCCGCTCACAACCAGGGCGAGGCCTGCTGCCAGCGCTGCGGGGATCAGGCGTCCTCGGGACGGGCGGCCTGCGCCGAGCCCATTCCGCACCGTCTGCTCTACGCGTCTCAATGCGGGTCCTCCTCGTAGACCGTGCCCAGACCAGGCTCCTGACGGGCCCGAGCCCGTGACCTCCTGCGCAGCCTAACCAACGCCGCCAGGCGCCGTGACATCAAGTCCCGACGAACCGTCCGAGGTATTAGTCCACAATGGACCGTCTGGTGGATCTTCTGCCGACGCCCTTGCATGGCCTTCGGCCGTTTGTCAACCCCGGACACTGGCGCTGACCTGCGCCGAAGGTTGGTCGGTCGGCCGGACGTGAATTGTCCTGCGTGTTAAGATGGCACCAGCGAAAGGGGCAGAGGACACATGGTTTTCAAGGTCGGAGAGACCGTCGTCTACCCGCACCACGGTGCCGCTCTCATCGAAGCAATCGAGACCCGTGTGATCAAGGGCGAGGAGAAGAAGTATCTCGTCCTGAAGGTAGCGCAGGGCGACCTCACCGTGCGCGTTCCCGCAGACAACGCCGAGATCGTCGGTGTGCGGGACGTCGTGGGACAGGAGGGCCTTAATCGGGTCTTCGAGGTGCTGCGTGCTCCCCACACCGAGGAGCCGACCAACTGGTCTCGGCGGTATAAGGCCAATCTTGAGAAGCTCGCCTCCGGCGATGTGAACAAGGTTGCCGAAGTGGTGCGCGATCTCTGGCGGCGTGAGAAAGATCGCGGTCTGTCCGCGGGCGAGAAGCGCATGCTGGCCAAGGCACGACAGATACTGGTCAGCGAATTGGCCCTGGCCGAGGGCACCGACGAAGGCAAGGCCGAGACTCTCCTCGACGAGGTCCTGGCGACCGCTTCGTGAGTCGGACATCCTGAGTAAACCGAGAAGTAGCTGACAGTGAGTGTCATCGCGGTCGTGCCTGCGGCCGGACGTGGCGAGCGGCTGGGCGCCCAGGTGCCCAAGGCGTTGGTCGAGGTGGCAGGCGAGCCGTTATTGGTACATGCCGTGCACGGCCTGCTGGCTGCGGGGTGTGTCGACCACGTGGTGGTCGCCGCACCTGCGGCCGAGGTCGGTGTGGTCGTGGCGGCCGTACGGCGCTTCGAGTCCCAGGTCAGCGTGGTGGTGGGCGGCGCTGAACGTGGCGACTCAGTGCGCCTCGCACTGCGCGCGGGCCTGCGGACGCTGGCCGACGTCGATGTGGTTCTGGTCCACGATGCCGCGCGCGCCTTCACCCCGGTCGAGGTCATCCGCTCCGTGGTCGACACGGTGCGGGCAGGCTCGGCGGCTGTGGTCCCCGTCCTGCCGGTGTCCGACACCGTCAAGCAGGTCGATGCGACGGGTCTGGTGATCGCCACCCCCGATCGAGCTGGGCTGCGGATCGTGCAGACCCCGCAGGGCTTCGACGCCGCCCTGCTTCGCCGTGCGTACGGCATCGCCCCGGAGGACGACGAGTCGTCCCCGCCGTCGTCCGTATCGATCCAGGCCACGGACGATGCCGGGCTCGTCGAGCAGCTCGGCGTGCCCGTGCAGACCGTGCCCGGCCATTCACACGCCTTCAAGGTGACCACCCCCTTCGACCTCGCGGTGGCCGATGCGCTGCTCACCGGGCAGGCGGGCGACGGGGTGGGGGCAGACGCTCGTCGAGCCGAGCGTGCCGCCGCCGAGTTCCGAGCCCATCGAGCGGGAGACGCAGGATGACCATCGAGCTGCCCCGAGTCGGCCTCGGCACCGACGTGCATCCCGTCGAGGCGGGCCGGGACTGCTGGCTGGCCGGCCTGCACTGGCCCGACGTCGCGGGCTGCACCGGCCATTCCGACGGCGACGTCGCGGCCCACGCCCTGTGTGACGCGATGCTCTCCGCCGCCGCGCTCGGCGACCTCGGATCGGTGTTCGGCACCTCTTCCGCGCGGTGGGCGGGTGCGCACGGCGTCGAGCTGCTCGGCGAGGTGCGGCGGCGTTTCGAGGCGGCGGGCTACCGACTGGGCAACGCGGTCGTGCAGATCATCGGCAACGCCCCTCGGATCGGCCCCCGGCGCGAGGAGGCGCAGCGCGTGCTGTCCGACGCCGCAGGCGGGCCGGTGAGCGTCACCGCGACGACGACGGACGGACTCGGCCTCACCGGCCGAGGCGAGGGGGTCGCCGCCGTGGCCACCGCGCTACTGGTTCCGCTGACCGTCTGACCGCAGGCACTCCGCGACGACGGAAGACGCCTCGTCGCCACTCGGGTGGCGTGCAGCACAGCGCCGGAGAACGGATGCTCGTCGCCGCTGCGGTGCCAAGCAGGTCTCCAGAATCCTTGCGCTGCCCCTCGTGATCGGCCCGCCGGACGCCGTACGGTGGACCGGTGGCGATTCGTGGGGTGCTGTTCGACTTCTCCGGAACCCTGTTCCGGCTCGAACCCGGTCCGGCCTGGTTCCGGGGGCTGACCGAGGGGGAGTCGGGCTCGCCGCTGTCGCCGGACGCCGAGGCGGCCCTGATCGTCGCGCTCACGGCTCCGGCTGGCGAGGCGGCCGGACTGCCCGAGTCGCTGGCGGACGCCTGGCGACGCCGCGATCTCGACCCGGCGCTGCACAGGGCCGTCTACGAGGCGATCATCATCGGCGCAGGCATCGACGAGGCGCTGGCCACGCCGCTCTACCGCCGACTGATCCACCCGGATTACTGGCGGGCCTACCCGGACACCGAACGGGCCCTGCGCGGCCTTCGCTCCGCTGGAGTCGGCACCGCCGTGGTCAGCAACATCGTCTGGGACGTCCGGTCCGCGCTGGCGAGGATCGACTCCGCCGACCTGATCGACGAGTACGTCCTCTCCTACCTGGAGGGGGCGATGAAGCCCGACCTGAAGCTCTTCGCCCTCGCCTGTGACCGGCTGGGCATCGCTCCCGCCGAGGCGCTGATGATCGGCGACAGCCCGGAGGCCGACGGCGCCGCCGCCGAGCTGGGCTGCCGGGTGGAGATCGTTCCACCGCTGCCTACCGAGGAACGACCGGACGCCCTGTCGGCCGCATTGCGCAGGCACGGACTCCTCGACGATCACGTCTGATGGCGTCGAACCCCCGGTTCGTCAACCCTTTCCGCCTGGCGCAGTGGTGATTCCGTACCATTTCGGCTGTGAGCCTGCACCTGCATGACACCGGCACCCGAACAACTCGGGAATTTCGTCCACTTCAGGACGGCGTGGTGTCGATCTATGTCTGTGGGGCGACGGTGCAGGGGATTCCCCATATCGGCCACGTGCGCAGCGGACTGAATTTCGACGTACTGCGTCGGTGGCTGATAGTCGCGGGCTATGACGTGCTGCTGGTGCGCAACGTCACAGACATCGACGACAAGGTCCTCGCCAAGGCCGCCGCCGCGGGCAGGCCGTGGTGGGAGTGGGCCGCGCGATTCGAGCGGGCCTTCGAGGACGCCTACGACGCGCTGGGCTGCCTCCCGCCGTCGATCACGCCGAGGGCCACCGGTCACGTGCCGCAGATGATCCAGCTGATGCAGCGGTTGATCGATCGAGGCCACGCTTACGCGGCGGACGGCGACGTCTACTTCTCGGTGACGAGCCACCCCTCCTACGGTGAGCTGTCCGGTCAGCGCCTGTCCGAGATGCAGCAGGGCGAGACCGCCGCGACCGGCAAGCGCGACCCGCGCGACTTCACGCTCTGGAAGGCCGCCAAGCCGGGAGAGCCCTCGTGGGAGACGCCTTGGGGTGCGGGGCGCCCCGGCTGGCACCTGGAGTGCTCGGCGATGGCCACCTACTACCTGGGGCCCCGGTTCGACATCCACGGCGGGGGCGCCGATCTGGTCTTCCCGCACCACGAGAACGAGGTTGCCCAGTCGACGGCGGCAGGCGATGGCTTCGCCGAGTACTGGCTGCACAACGCCTGGGTGACGATGAGCGGCGAGAAGATGTCGAAGTCGCTCGGCAACACCGTCGGCATCCCCGTGATGCTGGAGCGGGTGCGCGCCTCTGAACTGCGTTACTACCTCGTGTCGGCGCACTATCGGTCGAACCTGGAGTACAGCGAGGAGGCTCTTGCCGAGGCGGCGAAGGCCTACCAGCGCATCGAGGCCTTCGTCCGCAAGGCGGTCGGGGCCGCAGGCGAACTGCCGGTGGCCGACGCCGGGTCGTCGACCTCGGCGGCCCGTGTCGAGTTCAGCGCCGCGATGGACGACGACCTCAACGTGCCGAGGGCACTCGCCGTCGTGCACAACCAGGTTCGCCTGGGCAATCAGCTTCTGGCCGACGACTCGAACAGCGACGACGGCGGCAGGCTCGCGGAGCACGTCGCCCTGGTGCGGTGGATGCTCGCCTGCCTCGGTCTCGACCCGCTCGGCGCGGAATGGCACACGGCGGCAGGCAGCACCGAGGACCGGGCGGTTCAGGTGCTCGGCGATCTCGTGGAACAGTTGTTGGCCGAGCGGCAGACCGCTCGGGCAGCCCGCGACTTCACGAGCGCCGACGCGATCCGCGATCGACTGCTCGCTGTCGGGGTCGCCGTCGAGGACGGTCCGGACGGGCCGACATGGACTGTGAAGGACGGCAACTGATGGCGGGCAACTCTCAGCGGCGCGGCGCGATGCGCAAGCCCGGAACGAAGAAGGGCGCCGTGACGGGGTCCGGCGGCCAGCGTCGCAAGGCGCTGGAGGGCAGGGGTCCGACGCCGCGCGCCGAGGACCGGCCCTATCACCCCGCCCATCGGCGTGCCGAGCTGGCCAATCGCGCGGAGGCCAAGCGGGTCCAGCGCGGCAAGGCCGCGGCAGCGGCTCCGGAGACCATCGCCGGGCGTAACCCGGTGGTCGAGTGCCTGCGGGCCGGGGTGCCTGCCACGGCGCTGCACATCGCCACCGGCATCGACACGGACGACCGGGTCGCGGAGGCGGTGAGCCTCGCCGCAGATGCGGGCATCTCGGTGCTCGAGGTGTCCCGCACGGAGCTGGACCGCATCACCCAGGGCGCCATGCACCAGGGGATCGGGCTTCAGGTCCCGCCGTTCGACTATGCCCACCCCGACGACCTGCTGGCCAAGGCACGGGAGTCGGGTCGCCAGCCGCTGCTCGTGGCGCTTGACGGGGTCACCGACCCGCGCAATCTCGGCGCTGTCATCCGCTCGGCTGCGGCGTTCGGCGCCGACGGCGTGGTGGTCCCGCAGCGTCGTAGCGCCGGGCTGACGGCAGTGGCCTGGCGAACCAGCGCGGGCACAGCGGCGCGGCTGCCGGTGGCCAAGGCCACCAACCTCACCAGGACGCTGAAGGACTGGGCCAAGCAGGGCCTGATGATCGTCGGACTCGACGCGGACGGCTCGATCACGGTCGACGAGCTGGACCTGGCCACCGGTCCGCTGGTCGTCGTCGTCGGCTCCGAGGGGCGCGGCCTGTCGCGGCTGGTCCGGGAGACGTGCGACGCGACGGTGTCGATCCCGATGGCCTCGGACGTCGAGTCGTTGAACGCCTCGGTCGCGACGGGCGTGGTACTGGCCGAGGTTGCTCGGCGTCGGCGCATCTCCTGACGCCGGAGTTCCCCAGGTCGCCCATTTCGGGCACCCGGCGGCTGCCGGTCGGTTAGAGTCGTTCGCCAGACGTCGATAAGGCCGAGGATGTCGTTCGCCAGTCCGCTGTTCCTGTGGTACTTCATGCCTGCCGTCCTGCTGGCAGTGCTGATCGCACCCCGGAGTTGGCGCAACGGCGTCATCGCGGTGGCGAGCCTGGTGTTCTATGCCAGCGGCGCGGGCGGAACCACGCTCCTGCTGCTGGCGTGCATCGTGGTCAACTATCTGGTCGCGCCCGCATTACAGCCGGACGAATGGGATCTGGAACGGCGGCGTAAACGCTGGCTGCTCATCGGCGTGATCAGCTTCAACCTCTCGATCCTCTTCGTCTGGAAGTACGCCGGCTTCGCCACCGAACAGGCCGCCGTGCTCGCGAGCTGGTTCGGCGCCGACCTGCCGGTGGTGGAGCTGGCGTTGCCGATCGGTATCTCCTTCTACACCTTCCATCACATCTCCTATGTGGTGGACATCTATCGGGGCGAGCGACCCGCGCTGCGCAATCCGGTCTCGTTCGTCACCTATATCGCGATGTTTCCGCAACTCGTGGCCGGGCCGATCATCCGCTATCGCGAGATCGCCGACCAGCTTCCGCAGCAACGCAGTCACCGGCTGGACGACATCGCCGCCGGGCTGCCCCGGTTCGCGCTCGGTCTCGCGAAGAAGGTCATCGTCGCCGATTCGCTGGCGCCGGTGGTCAACGCGTGTTTCAACACGCCCGCTGAGGATATGACCTTCGCGATCGCCTGGTTGGGGGCGATCGGTTACACCCTCCAGCTCTACTTCGACTTCTCCGGCTACTCGGACATGGCGATCGGCTTAGGCCGGATGCTCGGATTCCGCCTGCCGGAGAACTTCGCCCGGCCCTATTCCTCGGTGACCGTCACCGAATTCTGGCGACGGTGGCACATGTCGCTGTCCCGCTGGTTCCGGGACTACGTCTACATCCCGCTGGGCGGCAATCGGCATGGGGCGGTGCAGACGTATCGCAATCTCTGGATCATCTTCCTGCTCACCGGGTTCTGGCACGGCGCCGCCTGGACGTTCGTCCTGTGGGGGGTGTTCCACGGCGCCCTGCTGGTGTTCGAGCGGGCCACCGGGCGCGATCGTGCTCCCGCAAGCCAGGGCGGTCGAATCGCTCGCAGGCTGCTGACCACGGTCCTGGTCACGATCGGCTGGGTCGTGTTCCGGTCGCCGGACATGGCTGCGGCGATGAACGTGCTCGGGAACATGCTGGTGCCCGATCTCGACGGTCTGTCGATCGAGGTCGGCGATGCGCTGAACAACCAGCGGCTGCTGATCCTGGTGGCGGCGCTGAGCGCGTTCTTCCTGCCCGCCAAGTCGGTGACCGGCCCGTACCTGGAGTCGGCGCGGTCCCGGCCTGCGGCGGTGCTGCGGGTGGCGCTGCTGACGGTCGGCCTCTGGTACGCGGCGATCCTCGTGGCCACCGGGACGTTCAGCCCGTTCCTCTACTACCAGTTCTAGCGTCACGAGCCTCTGAACTGGGATTATGCTCGTCTTCGCTCGGTGAGGCCGTCTCCAGGCCGTCAGCGTCACCAAGTCGTGCGTCGAGCGCTCGCCGAGCCCGCTCATGGCTGGACGGCAGGAGGTGGGTGTAGGTCCGCAGTGTGAAGCCGGGATCAGCGTGGCCGAGATACTCGGACAGGGCCTTGACCGACTCGCCGCTGTCGAGCAGCACGGAGGCGTAGTAGTGGCGGAGTGCATGAGTGCCGTCCTTCCTCTCCGGTGTGGTCATTCCCGCGCGCTGTAAGGCGGGCTTCCAAAGGTCACGGTTGAAGGCCTGGCGCCAGTACGCCTGTCCGCAGTCGTCGGTCATGAGCAGATCGGCGGTGACGGGTTCTCCGGTGACGTCGTTCCACGGCAGAGTCACCTGTTGTGCGGGGAAGGCCTCCAGATGCGCGTCCAGCCGTCTCAACGTCCCGGCAGACAGTGGCACGGTCCGACTCTTCTCGCGCTTCGGCCGACAGAAGATCAACTTCCCGTTGACCTGTTGTATCTGCCGGACCACGTGCAGGACGTTGTTCCGCCGATCGATGTCCTGCGGAGACAAGCCGAACATCTCACCCTGACGAAGCCCGCACGCCGCCCCCAGCGGCACGGTGATCTGTGCTCGATGGGGGAGGGCGAGGAGTACGGCCTTGACACGGGCATCGGTCCAGGGGACGACCTTGGGCGGTTGGGGCTGTGGCTTGGTTATCGACGCGGCCTTGCAAGGGTTCGTCCGAATCCGCTTGTCATCGACGGCCGCGCTCAAGATCGACGAGACGTGGATGAAGCAGACAGATCGGTAGCTGGGTGCCGTCCGTCTGTCGGTCATCCATCGAATCCACTGGCGGATTTTGCTCGGGTTGATCGCGTGTAGCGGTAGGTCGCCGAGGAAGGGATACACCTGGCTTCGCAAGCGGGAGGGCACGTTGACCCGTGTCGTGCTCTTGAAGGACTGACCCGCCAGCCACTCTTCGGCGTAGTCACGAAAGAGGATCTTGCCCGCGTCGGGTTCGAGGTAGGTGCCCTGCTTCTTGTCGTTCTCGACTGAGATGAGGAACTGCTCGGCCAGACGCTTCTGGCGATCGGGAAAGGACTTGGACCTTTCCGTACCAGCAGGATCGAAGTACCGAACGCGGTAGCGGAGTCCTCGGCCGTGCAGGTCGGTCTTGACTCGTTGGTTCTTACCAGGAAGATCTGGGTCGGGGATCTCAGCCCACCAACGGTCTTGGATGTGGCCCATCGGTGTGTCTCCTGTTCGTCGGATTGCGGAAGGATCGGCTCTTGTCACGCCGCAGCGGTGTCGGTGCTGGTGGTGGCCCAGGCGCAGACTTTGGTGGGGTCGTAGCGGAGGTGGCGGCCGATCTTGCGGACGGGTGGCCCCTCGCCGCGCCAGTTCCACTGGTAGAGGGTCTTGACCGGGATGCCGAGGTAGGCCGAGACGTCCTCGACGGTCCAGAGTGGTTCGAGCCGGGTCGTGGTCATGGCGTTGTTCCCCCTGGTGGTCAGGCTGCGTGTGGAGTTGCCGAAAGTTCTGTGTCACCGCCTGGTGGTGGTTGTGCGGCGAGTAGGGCGCGGTCGTATTCGGCTTTCCAGGTGAGGCGTTCGGAGATGGCGTGCATGAGGACGTGTGCGCGTGGTGGTACGCCGGGGTCGCCGGGTCGGACTTTCTGCCAGACCAGCCGCGAGGTGTCTTGTGGTGGTTTCTCGATTCCGGCGGCGGCCAGGGTCTCGACGACGAAGCGTTTCCGGTCCGCTCGGTGGTCTGCCAGGGACTTGCCGGACCACTTCCGAGAGACGAGGACTCGGCGTCCGGGGAGGCCGAGGGTGGTGCGTCGGTGGGCTTTGCCTTTGCAGTGCGCCGAGGCGATCTGGGACCGGGCGCCGAGGGGTTGGATGCCGTAGCGGAGCCAGATCGGGCACCGGGGGGAACACGGCGTCACGGCCAGCTCGGCATGAAGCCGGTCGGCGTGTTCGCGCTGCCGAGTCGTGTCCTGTTCGACGACTTCGGAGACGGATTTGGTGAGGTATTTGGTCAGGTAGCCGATGTGCCGTCCGGCTTCCGGGGTGCCGCCGAGGATGCCCTTCGAGTGGACTTGTTCGCCGAAGGTCGAGACGTGCGCGGGTGCGTCCAGTTCGGCGACGGCCTCATCCCAGGTGGGCAGTGGTAGCCGGGTGTCGGGGTCGGTGAACGATCGCCGTTCGTGATCCCAGACGGGCAGCCGGTCGCCGTCGTAGACGAGTTGGTCGTGGTTGGGCCACCACACCTGGTGGTACGTCGCCGCTGTGACGTCTTTGACGACCGAGTGGGGGATGGTGCCGCGTAGTGCGGCGTGCAGGTGTGGCGCCCCGCGTTTCTGCGGTTCCACCGTCGCGAAGTACTGCACGTCCCAGCCCACACAGCGGCGAAGGTTCTGCCACCACCGGTCGACCAGGGCCGCGAAGTGGACGACGTCGCGTGCGGCTCGGCGGTAGTCGTAGGTGGCGAAGTCCACGGGGGTGCCGTCCTTGCGGACTCGCCCGTAGGTGTCGAGGGTGAGCGTGAGGAACATGGAGGGTCGGAACTTCCCCGCGTACTCGCGGCCGAGGGTGCGTTTCTCCACCCGCCGTCGAGGAAGGTTCGGCGCGTCCTGCCGACGCCGGGTAGACCGCTTGCGTACCGCCGTGACCGGGGCGTCCGGGTTGGGCAGCTTGCCCCGGACGCCGAGGTTGCGCAGGTCGGCATCAGCGGTGTGGATCGCTTCGCGGAGTTCCTCTGCGTCGGTCTCGGCACCCTCGGCGACGGCCTTGCGGTACTCGGCGACCAGGTCCGCCCGATAGGCCACGAGTAGTCTCTGCTGCTCTGTGGCGGGTTCTTGGGTGAAGTCGGGTTCGTCGGTCAGGTGCCATCCCTCGCGGCACTGGGTCTGCCGCAACGCCCGAGCCTTCCGAGCACACGGCCCGCACTGAGATTCCACGGTCGAGCCGCACGGCACACCGACATAGCGCATCTCGCCGGTGTCGTAGTCGACGGTTTCCATCATGAACGGGCGGATGCACACGCCGTGGTGATCTGCCGTGGCTTCCAGGACCTTCCCGGCGAGGGGTTGGCGCATCCGCTCGGCACGGGTGAAGCCCTGCACGTCGCCGGGAACGGTGGTCAGGTCGGTGCTCATGCGGCCTCACCCCGCCTCACCGAGTCTGCACTCGGAATCTCTGGCCGTGTCGGGAAGGTGTGCACGATCGCCGACTGCTCGGCGGAGGCCGCCCCGGTGACGTACTCCACGAGTCGATCCAGGTCGGTATCGGTGACGTGGAACGCGCGGACGCGGAGGGGTTCGCGTCGGTCGGTGTACTTCACCCACGCCACGCCCGGAGTCGTCTCTGAAATCTCGTGAGCAGCCGCGCCACGTTCCCGGACGCCGTCGCCCAAGACCATGTCCACCTGGCCGGGTTCGTCGACTCGCAGTGCGATCCGGGTGGGGAAGAGATGCCGGAAGGACAGGACTTCCTTGCGGGGGTCTTGCAGTTCGCCGATGACGCAGACGCCGGGTGCCCGTCCTTGGGAGGTGATGGTCTGCAAGGCGGAGTTGGCGCGTTCTTTGAGTTTGCGGTCGGTCTGGTAGGCCACGACATCGGCCAACTCATCGACCACCAGGAGCAGGAACGGCTGGCCGCAGTCGACAGACCACCCCCGCCGCCGGCCCCGGAACGACTCGGCCCGTTGCTTCACCTCGTTGGCGACGTCTTCGAGGAGTTCGGCGGCTTCTAGGCCGTTGTTGAACACGAGGCGGTGGAACAGGTCGGGGGCCTTGCCGAGTTCCATCCCGCCCTTCGGATCGATCCCATACACCCGGACCACCCCCGACCGCAGCAGCGGAGCGAGAGACCACAGCAGGGACCAGACCACCGAGGCCTTACCTGCCCCGGTCGCACCGACAGCCAGGACATGTGAGCCGAGGAGCTTCAGCAGCCACGTCTTGCCTGCCTCGGTCACCCCGACCGGAACCCGCTCCAAGTCCTTGGCAGTGCAGCCCGCCGCGTCGTCGGCGGCGTCAGGCAGCGGAGGAGGCGATACCGGTCGGGTCAGCGGGTCACCGTGCAACAGATCCAGGACGATCCGACGAGGACCGATCACCCGAATCCGACACGAGCGGGCGCCGAACGAGTGCGCGAGAGCCTCGGCGCGTACCTCGAACTCGCCCGGTGCCTGCCCGTGCAACAGGCGCACGGTGACCCTGTCCCGCCACCCGTCGGCCCGGACTCGGACGAACACCGGGACGTGGGTCTTGCGGTTCACGGTCCGTTCCAGGTGGCAGAACCGCATCGTCCGATGCCACACGGGTGCATACACGGTGAGCCGTCGCCATTCCGAGCGCACCTCAGCCAGCACCAGACGCACGAACGACCGGCGGAACCGCCACCACCAGCCGACCAACACCAGGGCGAGGACCGCCCCGAGGACCAGGGCCGCAGGCCAACCCGACAAGCGCCAGACGACGAGGAGCACCAGGACCACGGCGAAGGCCACCGGATACCGGACAGCCTTCCGCAGGACGACCACGACCAGCCACACCGCCAAGCCGACCGCAACAAGCGGCGCCACCAGGAGCAGTGCCCAGCGGGGCGAGTGTGTCCACCACGGCAACCTCGGCCGGGCAACCTCCAACGGTGCCGGGTCGATCCACCGACTGCGCTCAGGCATCCCGACCACCCCGCACGGTGGTGTTCACGGCCGGACCGAAGTCGAGGGGCAGCCAGCCGAGGCACCGCAGACACCAGGTGCGGCCGGGGGCGAACTTGCCGAACTTGTGGCAGGCAGAACACCTGCGGGGAACTGACCGTCCGTGAGAACTTGACACGCTGGGTGGTTGCTCTAAGCTCATAGTTGTTCACTCCGATTAATAGAGGTTGAAGTGGACAGCGCAGAGGCGGCCGGTTTCCAGGCCTATAACCGCCTCTGCGCCTTTCCTTTCCCACACCCCCGCTTAGTTCAGCGGGTGGTCTTCTCAGTCACTCGGGTGACAGTTGCGAAACGCCCCCGGTGACACCCCCATCGGCCGCACCGTGGCCCGGCAGTCCTCGCACAGCCACCGAGGCGTCCGCACCCACGCACGACACCCCGAACGGGCACAGAACCGACCGACGTGACGCCGCCACCAGGCGAGCAGCCGTCTCACGACCGCCACCCCGGATCAGGCCGCTCCTCCGAGGTCATCCCTGGCTGTTCGGGGTCTTCCGGCCAGGCGTGACGACCCTGCGGCACCACGTCACCAGGCCGCGCGTCCTCGTTCCACTGACCCCGAATCTCCCGGTACCCGGAGGTCATCCCGCCCGGCGGTCGTGGTTCCTGCACGACCAACGAGCCCGCACCCAGCCCCGCTGTCTCCTCCAGCCACTCGATGGCACGGTTCGCCGAGAAGGCGACGGCCCGCAGCAGATCAGCAGTCATCGCGCGCCCCGCCGGGTGCGTCAACACCGGGACCTCCACGTGCACTGAGCCCAGGTCCATCAGGAAGATCGGTCCGTGACCGGGGAGGTTCGCGAAGAACACCGCAGTCGAGCCGGCCTCGGGGATGGCCACCAACCGGGGAATAGGTTGCTGATTCATCGTTGCCTTCCTTTCCTGGGCTTGCCGCGCGGGTAGAGGCAGGGCTGTATGCAGGTCACTTCCACGGCGTTTCCCCCTCTGGCGCTGGAGCGATCCGACGATGCGTGCGCTGGCTTGGTCTGGTGATGTCTCGCGGCGGCAACCCGCCCGGCGACGAGGAAGATCGAGCGAGCCAGTCACGGGACTGTTGGTCGAACGCCGATGCGGCGGCGTCCAAGGCAGCGAGCACCCACCACGGCAGTTGTGACGATCCTCGGTAGATCGCGCGCCACGCTGCCGCCACAGCAGCGGATGCCTCGGCCATCTCGCGTGCTGCTTCGACGGTTCGATCCAGGGCCACCCGGTCGGAAGCCGCCCCATATCGGCGATAGGCCGACTCCCAGGAACGGACCTGCTGCGGAGATACCGCGTGCAACACGACGGCACGTCTCCGAGTCACGCGGCTTTGGCTGCGGATGAACCGGACCCCGACGAGCCCGCGCCAGACACAGCCTTGCCGTTACCCGAGCCCTGACCGGTACCGGCATCGACAGCACGGAACCTCGATGCGCGGAACGCGTACGCCTGGTACTTGAACTCACCCGTGCCACTGAGCCGAGGCTCGGCGGTGAGTCCGTCCAGCGCGATCGGCCGGATGCCGGGAAGCACCTCCGCCGACGTCGGGACGGGCGCAACCTCGCTGAGCAGCGTCACGCTGAAGGACGCCCGCTTGGCGTTCGTCTCACCAGGGTCGGTGACCGAGAGCCGCCACTGACGTGCTCCGCTCACCTCGTCGGTGCGCTGGCGAACCGGGCGCCCGCTGGCCTTGTCTTCTCGCGACTGGTACTCGGTATCGGGAACGATCTCCCCGACCATCACGAGCCCTTGCGGGAACGCTTCATCGAAGTCGATGGGGAAACGATGTCCCTTGGGAATCGCCACGGCGACCACCTCTCGTCTGGTGCGGCTGTTCTGCGGCACATCCCTAGATTCGGCTGATCTCGGTCCGCTCACGACACCGTCCGTGTCCCGTGAAGGCCACCTTGATCCCCTGTAGTCCCGTCTTTGACCCGTCTGGCTGCTAGGGTGGCGTCCTCAGTGGCCGATCACGGAGGGACGCCCAGATGGTCAAGGCCCCGATCGCACTCAAGGTCTTACTCCGTAAGCGGCACTTGCAGGGACACACGGCCTTCTGCAAGGAGTACGACAAACAGGCCAAAGCGGCAGCGCCTGATCTGGTGCGAAGTTGGCCCAGCAAGACGCAGTTCTACCGCTGGTTGTCCGGCGATCTCCGGGGGCTGCCGTACGCGCATCACTGCCGAATCCTCGAACTCATGTTTCCCGAGTGGACTGCCGAGGCCCTGTTCGAGCCCTATGAAGGAGGGATCGAGTTCGTTCCAGACCCGGCGGACAGGATCGCTACTGTGCCGGGACGCTCGCCGGTCGTCGCACAGGCATCCGTGCATGGGATGGAGGACGTCGCCGCCGTGTTCGGATCCCGCCCGGAGTTCGCCCAGCAGATACCGCCGCACCGCCTGTTTGACGGCGCGGAGAGTATTCGCATGGCCGGGCTCTCGCTCAACGTCTTCTGCCAGCAGTACAGCGACCGGTCGATTCTCGAGATGATCTCGAACGGCGGTACCGTCGAAGCCCTGTTCCTGGACCCGGACGGCGAGTACATCAAGATTCGGAATGAAGACGAAGGGCACCCGGTCGACACGCTGTCATCTCTCACAGCGGCCAATGTCAGCGCCCTCACGCGACTGCGGACGAAACTTGATCCCGCAGTTCGGGAGAACTTGCAGATTCGCGTTTATGACGAGGTGGTTCGATTCAACATCACCACTATCGATGATCGAATCTGCATTGTGCAGACCTACCTTCCGAACTCCCGAGGCGTTGAGTCGCCGACGTTCGTCATCGAGAAGCGGGACGACGTCGCCGGCCTTTTCGCCACTTTCACCCAGGTCTATGTTGATCTATGGGGTCGCGCCCGAGAGGTTGCCGAGTGAAGAGCTTGACCGATCTTGCCTCGATCGCAGACGAGGCGATTTCCATCGCAGGTTCCCTGCTCGCGCACGGTGCGCCAGGGGTCGTCAGCGCAAAGAGCGACCGAGATCTGGTGTCCGAACTAGATCTCGAGATCGAACGGCGAGTCCGGAAGTTCCTCGCCGAGCAGACTCCCGAATGTGGCTTCCTCGGCGAGGAAGAGGGGGGTCGAGGTGTCGACTACGAGCACGGTGATTTCTGGGCATTCGACCCCATCGACGGGACTTCGAACTTCACTCACGGGCTACCGCTCTGCGCTACCTCGTTGGCTCTCATTCGTCGCGGAAGCCCCGCAGTAGGAGTGATCGACGCTCCCTTTCTCTCCCGCCGGTACCGGGCTGTGAAATCGGAGGGATCGACACTCAACGGAGAACGAATCAGGGTGAGCGACACCGACGATCCAGCTCAGGCCATCGTGTCCATCGGCGACTACGCGACAGGCGTAGAATCGGCCCAGAAGAACTCATTCCGATTCGCTCTCACACAACGTCTGGTAGCCGTAGTCGAGCGGGTCCGCATGTTCGGGTCCGCCGCGCTGGACCTCGCCTTCGTCGCGGATGGCAGCACCGACGCCATGGTGATGACCTCTAACAAGACATGGGACACCGCAGCGGGTGTGTTGATCGCCGCCGAAGCCGGCGCGACACTCACTGACATCGAAGGCGCGGCCTACACCCTGACATCCAACTCGGTTATCGCACGCACGCCGAAACTCGTTCTCCCGATCGGCAGGTGACAGAGTGAATCGTTGCCGAATCCAGCTCTAGGGGATCAAGGCGCGTCGCCTGCGGCGACGCGCTGGCCGGTCACCTCAGGCAGGCCGGGCGCCCGGCTCAGCCCTGCGGGCGCGCTGCCGCGCGTCCTCGGTCTGGCCGACGCCCAGCCGCCGGGTTCCGGGATGCGCCACCGCAGACGACGCGCGAGAAGGCCGAGCAGGACTGAAAGGCCGCACCGGTCCAACAGAGCGCTGAGGGGGTCATCCTGGCCGAGCTGGTCATGGCGCTCGACTGCCGCGACGGCTCCGCCGCCTTGCCACCGGGTTCCCATCACCGCCATGTTTGGACATGCGGAAGGGACGGCACCGTGAGATCAACAGTGCCGTCCCTCAGGCCGTCCCCAGGCCGTCTAGCGTCGGAAACCGCTCAGAACGAGTGAGAACGGGTGAGCACGTTCGCGCAGGTCAACGGTTTGAGAACTCAGGAATCCGCAGGTGCGCCGTCCTCGTGCTCACTACTACCAGTTCTAGCCCGTGCGGTGCTGAACACCGCGTTTTCGGCTCCTTAGGTCGCTCCCGGCCCGCGCGTTCGCCGATGGGCCTGCGGTACGACGGTGCTCGTCGCCTGCACCGTCATCGGCGTCGACGGCACTGCGCTCGTCCGTGTGCTCGGCTGTCGGCTCGGCCGGATCTCCGGCTCGGCGCGTCGGAGGCAGGTTCGGCAGCAGCGTGGTGCGGACCGCCTCAGGCCGGGGCGACGGCGTAGACAAGGAACACGACCCTGGGTCGGTCGCCTGTGACCTCGTGTCGGCGGGCGACGACCTCGCGGAAGCCCGCCGCGAGGGCAAGGTCGGCGGCCTGCTGCTCGTCGGCCGGAATCGGCAGGTCTGGGGCGACCAGTTCGGCGAAGGCGCCGGATGGCCGGAAGTATCCTGCGGCGGTCAGGGTGAAGGCGGCGCGCCCGCCGGGGCGCAGGACTCGCAGCCAGTCGTGGAGGGCTGCCCGGCCGAGGAAGTGCAGCGCCGAGGCGCACAGCACGAGGTCCACGCTGCGCGCGGCGGCGGGCGCAGGGATGCCGGGGGCGCGTTGCCAGCTGATCCGGCCGGCCGGATCAGCCATGGCAGCGGACTCTCGCGCTCGGTCGATCATGGCTTCGGAGACGTCGACGGCGACGACGTGTGCGGGGTCCAGGTGTCGTAGTGCCGCGAAGGCTGCGGCGCCGGTGCCGGTGGCCACGTCGAGCACCGTCAAAGTCGCAGTGGTCGCAGCGGCTGGGGGCAGCCCGGCGACGAGTGTCTCGGCCAGCGCGCTGTGCGAGCCGTCCTCGTCGTAGCCGGGGGCGAGGGCATCGAATGCTGCGGCCCGGTTTGTCACCGACCGATTCTAGGCGCCGATTCTGCTCGGTAGCCATGGAATTCTCGGTGGCTGCACTGCGCCGATGACATTCCGCTAGGTATACCGATCGGTGTGTTCCCACAGAACAGCATGCGGTGTCGGGGCCTGCGGACAACGTCGCCCTCACAGGTGGTCGCGGATGGCGTGCCCGGCGAATCGGCACGGACTGATCGTGTGGCCGGGCTGAATCGTCCGTTCCCCGCCGCGTGCCGTCGGAGATCGGCGGAATCGGCGGCGAGGAATCCGACCGCGGCTCGGCGATGTCGGGGTCCCCCGCGTCGTCGCGGCGGCGACCCCGGCACGTTCCGACTCGGTCAAGGCTTGCTGCGGGTTGTTCGTCGGGGCCGCGTAGATGGCTACCGTGTACAACGTGACGCTCCAGGAGGGCACTCCAGGCGAGGTGCCGGAGTCGTCGGTGCTGCCTGCGGTGCACGAGTCCTGGCTGCCGAGGGAACACGCGCTGTACCGGCCTCGACATGGCGGACGACAGCTCACCGCGTTGATCGCGGGGGCGGTCTTCTTCGCGGCACCGTTGGCGGCCTACGCGGTGGGAGTCCGGGCCGCCGAGATCGAGAACCGGCCGTTGGTGGCCCTGCCCACCCCTGCGGACGGCTGGGGCCTGTTCACCGGGATGCCGCAGTGGGCGGTCGACCACCTCGTCTTCCGGGAGGCGGCCGTGCAGGCCGCCGACGTCGTCAGCCGGGGGATCTTCGCCGAGCCGAGGGGACGCAGCGGTGCTCCGGTCGAACTGCCGGGTCCGATCGCTCCGCCCCCCGGCGATCAGCGGTCGCCGGGTTCGGGTGCCGAGGAACCCTCCGACTTGACCGAATCGCTGATCCTGGCCGAGTCCAGCGAGGTCATCGAGGGCAAGGACGGCTGGCTGTACCTCGGATACGACATCGAGGGGAAGTGCACCCCGTATCGGGATCTCGATCAGTCCATCGCGAGCCTTCGAGAACTGCGTCGAGTGGTGGAGGCTTCCGGCCGCGACCTCGTCATCCTGATCGCTCCGGACAAGTCGACGGTGGTGCCGGAGCACCTGCCTGATGCGTATCCCGACCTCGACTGCGCGCGACAGGCGACCGAGGAGTTCTGGGAACGGGTGCCTGCGGAGACGGGCGCGCTCGACCTGCGCGCCGAGCTGCGGCGACCCGAGATCGGCGACGGCCGTCCCGCCTACTACCGGATGGACACCCACTGGACGGACGAGGGCGCGCTGGCCGCGCTTCGCGCCGTCGCGCAGGAGATCGACCCCGGCGGCTCCGAGAGCTGGGTGATCGATCGTGACGGGACGGCGGCGCACACGCCCGACCTGGCGGTCATGCAGGGCAGGCCCACCGAGGAGAGCGGCATGCGCTACCGGCTGCGGCCGGACGGCGAATTGAACCGGACCGGGCCGAGAATTCACCGCTTCGAGCAGCCGGTGCGGTTCGAGGGGGAGCCGATGCCGGGGATGATCGCCGAGCCCGTCGCCATGCTCGGCGACTCCTTCATGGTCTCCACCAGCCGGTATCTGCCCGGCGTCTTCTCTGACCTGAGCCTCGTCAACTACACGGCCGCGCAGAGTGATCGGGCGGCGATGCTCGACATGCTGGCCGACGGCGACGTGATCGTCGTGCAGTCGGTGGAGCGGCTCATCGCGGGTGGTGTCACGCCGTTCCTTGATCCAGGGGTGATCGCCGACATCGGGGCGGCGCTGGCGGCGCGGCCCCGGCCCTGAGTGCTCGACCGTCGCCGGGGCGGGCGGTGATCCCTGCCGTCCTGTTGCGGCGGGCCCTTGTGGCGATCTGCGTCCTCGTCGGTCGCCATGGCTCCGTGCCGGCTTCCTCCGGCCCCGTGCAGCTGATCCACGCCGATCCTCGCTCACGGCGGGGCTGGACCGATGACAGGCGCTCCTGGCGCGGGTCCGTCAGCGGCGAGGACCGGCGGTTCGGCTCACGCCGTTCCGACGCGGCGCAGCCGGTAACGCCCGATCAGCCTGCACACCAGGTAGATGGTGAAGGAGATCGCGGTGACGAAGCTGCTCACCGGAGCGCCGGGCGCGAGCGAGAGCACGATTCCGCCCAACACCGCCGCCTCGGCGAAGATCACCGCGAGCACGGTCGCCGTCACCGGGTTGGCCGTCACGCGAGCGGCGGCGGCACCAGGGGTGACCATCAAGGCGAGGACGAGCAACGCGCCGACCGTCTGGACGCCCAGGGCGGTGGCGACGCCGACCAGCACCGCGAAGACCGGCGTCAGCCAGGCCAACGGGACGCCTCTGGCGAGCGCCACCTCGGGGTCGACGCTGGCGAACAACAACGGTCGATACAGCACCGCGAAGACCACGATCACCGCGATGGACGCCCCGGACAGCAGCGCGAGATCGGTCGAGTCCACGCCGACGATCTGCCCGACCAGCAGGCTGAACTTGCTGGACGCCCGCCCCGGATACAGCCACAGCAGCAGCACGCCGAGACCGAGGCCGAACGCGAGCACCGCGCCGATCACCGAGTCCTGCTCGTTGCCCCGCCTGCCGAGGACGCCGAGGATCACTGCGGCGATCACCGCGCCGGCCAGGGCGCCGACGCCCACGCTCAGCCCCAGCAGCAGTGCGGCGGCGGCCCCGGTGAAGGCCAGCTCGGCCGTGCCGTGGACCGCGAAGGACATGTTCCTGGCGACCACCAGCGGGCCGAGCACGCCCGAGACCAGCCCGAGCACCGCGGCCGCCAGGAGTGCCTGTCGGACGAAGTCCAGCTGGAGCAGCCGGAACATGGTCTCGAGGTCGAAGAGGGCGGCGAGATTCACGGAGTCCCTTCCGCGGGGTGGTGGTGGGCGGCACCGTTCTCGCCGCCGACGACCAGGATTCGATCGGCGAGCCGGATGACCTGGACCGGCGTCCGGTACAGCTCGGACAGCGTCTCGGAGGTCATCACCTCGTCGGGGGTGCCGATGCGGAAGCGACCGTCGACCAGGTAGAGCACTCGATCGACGACCGGCAGCACGGGGTTGATCTCATGGGTGACGAACAGGACGGCGGCGTCCTTGCGTCGTGCGGAGTCGGCGACCAGTTCGCTCACCATCCGCTGGCTGGCGAGGTCGAGGGAGAGCAGCGGCTCGTCGCACAACAGCAGCGCCGGATCTCCGACGAGGGCCTGCGCCACCCGGAGTCGCTGCTGTTCGCCGCCCGAGAGCAGTCCCAGCGGCCGATCGCCGAACGCGTCGGCGCCGACCGACTGCAATGCCGCGTCGACGCGGCGCCTTCGCTCGGCGCGTCCCCGGAATCCGAGGCCCCAACGGTGCCCGTCGAGACCGAGCCCGACCAAGTCGCGGCCTCGGACGGTCAGCGTCGGCTCGATGGTGCGCTGCTGCGGGATGTACCCGATCCGTCGATTTCCCTTACCTGCGGGAAGACCGCCGATCTGCACCGATCCGCTGGTCAGCGGCTGCAGGCCCAACAGCACGCGAAGCAGGCTCGTCTTGCCGGAGCCGTTGGGGCCCAGCACCGCGAGGAACTCGCCGGGGGCCACCTCCAGATCGAGTCGGTCCCACAGCGTCCGCTCGCCGAACGCCAGGGTGGCCGACCGCAGGCGCAGCGCGGTGGGGTCTTGGGAGCCGGATGTCATCACTGTCCTCGTCCTTGCGGCGGCCGCCCGGTGGCGGCCGGTGCTCGACCACGTGGCGGCCGAGTCCTGCACTGACTGCGCAGCGCTCGAATCCTGCCCGCACCGCTGCGCGGTCGCCTCGTCCCCGGATCGCCGAGCGGCTCGATACGCACCGCAGGCGAGGCGTGGAGACCACCCTCAGGGCGTCAGCGCAGTGGACAGGGCGTCTACCTGACCCGTCATCCACGCGACGTAGTCCTGCTCGCCTTCTGGCAGCGTCTCGGTGAACTCCACCACCGGGATGCCCGCCGCCTCGGCCCGCTCGCGGACCTGGCTGGTCACGGCCGTCTCCGTCTGTGGATTGAACACCAGTGCGTCGATCCCGCCCCCGTCGACCGCCTCGTTGATCTCGGCGATGGCCGCCGCAGGCGGGTCCGTCTCGGCGTCCACGGCGCGCAGGAAGTCCGGCGGCGTGAGGTCGTGCAGACCGGCGCGGGCGAAGAGGTACTGACCGAGCGGCTCGGTCGACAGGATGTGCGCCTCGCCGTCGAGTTCGGTTCCGACGGCATCGATGTGGCTGCCCAGCTCGTCGATCTCGTTGTGGAAGGCCTCGGCGTTGGCGGTGTAGGTCTCGGCGCCGTCCGGATCGAGTTCGCCGAGCTCGTGGGCCACCGCCTCGGCCACGGCGCCGACGGTGGCGACGTCGTACCAGACGTGCTCGTTGCCGTCGCCGTGCTCGTGTCCGTCGTGTCCGTGCCCGTCGTCCTCGTCGGCGTGCCCGTCCTCGTCGGCGTGCTCGTCGTCGGCAGCGCCCTCGGTCTCGTCGTCCGGCGGCGCGGGCACCGGCTCGCCGCCCGGCCCCGTCGCACTGTCGTCGTCGGGGGACTCGTCATCGGTCCCGTGGTCGTCGTCCAGTCCGAGAAGCTCCGCGGCGTTCACGGTGGGCTTGTCCGACCCGACCGAGTCCAGGATGCGAGTCATGAACTCGTCGTAGCCGCCGCCGTTGAGCACGACCAGGTCGGCGTCCTGCACCTCGGCCGCGTCACGCGGAGTGCCCTCGTAGGAGTGGGGGTCGGCGGAGGGGTCGTCGATGAGCGCGACGACCTCGACCTCGTCCCCGCCGACCGCGCGAACGACGCTGCCCCACACGTTGGTGGAGGCCGCCACCCGGAGCGACCCGCCGTCGGCCCCGCCCTGCTGGGCGGACTCGCCGTCACCGCACGCCGCGAGCGTCAGCACAGTGACCGCCAGGCCGCCCACCAGGGCACCGGGTCGCCTCGTCCGGGATCTCATCGCGTCGGCCTCCTGAGACTGACTCTCGAAAATGGAAACGATAGTCAATCCAGTGTAGCCGCTAGCTGTACTCCGTTCGGGTGGCTGTGACGCAAGCCTGTCGCCGAACGGAGCAGCGCGGAGCCCCCGCCGGTGTGGTGTTACTTGGTGGTGATGCGGTGTCCGGTGGTGGGGTGGAAGAGGTGGGTGTGGTCGGGGGTGGTGAGGGTGGCGGTGACTTGTTGTCCGATGGTGGGTGGGGTGCGGGAGTCGACGCGGACGATGAAGCGTTCGGGGGTGTCGGCGGTGGTGGTGCCGTAGACGTAGGCGTCGGCGCCGAGTTCTTCGACGAGGTCGACGGTGAGGGTGATGCCGGGTTCGGTGGTGGTGAGGTGGAGGTTTTCGGGGCGGATGCCGATGGTGACGGTGTCGGTGTCGAGGGTGGTGCGGGTGGTGGTGGTGAGGGGGATGGTGAGGCCGTCGAGGTGGGCGCCGTCGGGGTGGAGTGTGGCGGTTTTGAGGTTCATGGCGGGGGAGCCCATGAAGCCGGCGACGAAGGCGTTGGCGGGGGCGTCGTAGAGGGTGCGGGGGGTGTCGCATTGTTGGAGGAGGCCGTCTTTGAGGACGGCGACGCGGTGGCCCATGGTCATGGCTTCGACCTGGTCGTGGGTGACGTAGATGGTGGTGGTGTCGAGGCGTTGTTGGAGGGCGGCGATGTTGGCGCGGGTTTCGACGCGGAGTTTGGCGTCGAGGTTGGAGAGGGGTTCGTCCATGAGGAAGACGGAGGGTTCGCGGACGATGGCGCGTCCCATGGCGACGCGTTGGCGTTGTCCGCCGGAGAGGGCTTTGGGTTTGCGGTCGAGGTAGGGGGTGAGGTCGAGCATGCGGGCGGCTTCGTCGACCTTGGCTTTGATCTGGTCTTTGGGGATGCGGCGGAGTTTGAGGGCGAAGCCCATGTTCTCGGCGACGGTCATGTGGGGGTAGAGGGCGTAGGACTGGAAGACCATGGCGATGTCGCGGCCTTTGGGTGGGGTGTGGGTGACGTCGCGGCCGCCGATCTGGATGGCGCCTTCGTCGATGTCCTCCAGGCCGGCGAGCATGCGCAGGGCGGTGGACTTGCCGGAGCCGGAGGGGCCGACCAGGACGAGGAACTCGCCGTCGGCGACCTCGAGGTCGAGCTGGTCCACGGCCTTGACCGGGGGCGTTCCCGCGAACACCCGAGAAGCACCCCTGTAAGCCACATCGGCCATCTGCTGCACCTTCCACGCGATAGGTAGCGAACTCCGACCTGCCGGGCTGGACCCCTGCCTGCCGGTTGGTCCGGTCGACATTCCGCCCGCAGCATCGTTGCCGCTACGTGAGGTTCTTGTTCGATTACCCTTTGACGCCGCCGGCCGCGAGGCCGGACACCAGGAAGCGCTGTACCAGGTAGAAAACCACGACCGCAGGGATCGCGACAAGGATTGATGCGGCAGCGAGATGTCCCCACTCGGTCCGGTTCTGCTGGACGAACACCTGCAGGCCGACTGCCAGCGTCTTGGACTGGTCGGCCGCCGAGAGGAGTGACGAAGCGAACGCCACCTCGCCCCACGCGGTCAGGAAGGCGTAGAACGCGGTGACCGCCAGCCCCGGCCGGGACAGCGGCAGCACCAGCCGCCAGAAGACGCCGAAGGGCGACAGGCCGTCCACCCGGCCCGCCTCGTCGATGTCCACGGGAATCGTGTCGAAGTAGCCCTTGAGCATGTAGGTGCAGAAGGGCACCGCCGTGGTGCAGTACACGAGCACCAGACCGATGGTCGATCCCTGGAGCCCCAGCGCGAGCAGGATGTTGTACAGCGGCACGATCAACACCGCGAACGGGAACATCTGGATCAGCAGGAAGCCCAGCAGCAGGCCTCGGCGGCCGGGGAAGTTGAACCTGCTGGCCGCGTAGGCGGTCGTGGAGGCGAGGAAGAGCCCGATCACGGTGGTCAGTCCGGCGATCACCACCGAGTTGCCGAACCAGGCGAGGAAGTCGCCCTTCTCGCCCGCGAGGATCGCCCGGTAGTTGGCGAGGCTGGACTCGTTGAACAGCGTCGGAGTGGGTTCGATGGCCCGCGAGTCGGGCTTGAACGAGGTCACGAGCACCCAGAAGACCGGGAAGACGGCGATGAACGAGGCGACGATCAGCGTGCCGTGCAGTCCGATGCTCGCGAGTCGGGACCGCCGGGTCCGCGTGGATCGCCTCGGCGCGGCTGCCTGCCTGCTGACCTGTAAGGATGCGGCGTCGATGCTCACCAGACCTCCCCCTGCCGCTTGAGCGCGCGGCGATACACGGTGGCGAAGACCAGCAGCACCGAGAGGATCAGCACGCCGTAGGTGGAGGCGATGGCGTAATCCCTGGTGGCGCCGGAGAAGAATCGTTCGAAGGCGTAGGTGATCAGGATTCGGGTGTTGGGGTTCGGCCCGGTGATCAGGTAGATCACGGCGAACATGTTGAAGGTCCAGATGACGCCGAGCAGGATCACCGTGTTCGACACCGACCGCAGCGCGGGAACGGTGACGTGGACGAACCGCTGCCACGGCGTCGCGCCGTCGATCTCCGCCGCTTCGTACAGGTCGGCCGGGATGGCCTGGAGGCCGCCGAGGAGCGCGACCATCATGAAGGGCACACCGAGCCACACGTTGACGATGATCACCGCGACGAGTGCGATGTTCGACTGGCCCAGCCAGACCGGCGTCGGCAGCCCCACCGACTCCAATGCCCAGTTGATCAGGCCGTAGTCGGCGTTGAAGAGGTATCGCCACGAGAACGCGCTGATGAAGGCGGGCACCGCCCAGGGCAGGATCAGCAGCACCCGGTACATGCTGCGGAACCGCATGGGGCGATTGAGCAGCATCGCCAGACCCAGGCCGATGACGTAGTGGAAGAAGACGCCGGAGAACGTCCAGATCAGGGTGCGGACCAGGGTGGCCCAGAACGCGCCGTAGGCGGGCTCGCCGGAGAGCACGTTCAGGTAGTTGGCCAGCCCCACCACGTCGTAGGTGGAGGGCCGGTCCAGGAACGGGTTCGCGATGTTGCCTTCGTTGATGTCGGTGAAGGTGAAGAAGAGGCCCTGCCCCAGTGGCAGGAGCACGAGAACGCTGATCACCACCACGACCGGCAGCACCATGGCGTAGGCGTACCAGTATCGGTCCAGGAACCGACGCACGGTGTCGTCCTTCCTTGCTCGTCGGCGAAGTGAAGCGGCAGCGGAGTGAAATGGCAGCGGCGGCGTCGCGCTCGCGCGAGGGTGTGCGACGCCGCCGAGTCGAGCCTGTGCCTGGTCCGGTCGCTGGGTGTCCGTCTCGGGCGCCTGCCGCGTGCGGCGCGGGAGAGACCTGCGGCGCGGTCGTCTAGTTGGCGGTGTACTCGGTCAGGATGGTGTCCTGGTAGATCGTGGCCACCTCGTCGAGCGCGTCCTGCGGCTCGACGTTGCCCGCCAGGATGTCGGAGTAGGCGATCTTCAGCGGGTCGAACAGCTCGCCGCCCTCGGGAATCCAGGGCCTGGGGTGCGCGCGCTCGATCACCGGGGAGAAGGCCGAGACGATCGGCTGGGCCGAGACGGCCGGGTCCTCATAGGCCGACTCGCGGGTGGGCAGCAGACCGAGCTCGGTCGCGACGGTGATCTGCGATTCGGTGCTGCTCAGGCACGCGATGAGGTCCTGTGCGGACTCGGTCACCGCGCTGCCCTGTCGGATCACGTAGTCGTGACCGCCGACCGGGGAGTTGCCGTCGCCGTCGGCGGGCCCGGGCACGGGGGCGATCCCCAGGTTCTCGGGATCGGCGAACGCCTCGCCCTCCAGCAGCTCGGCCACCGCCCACGGGCCGTCGATGATCATCGCGACGTCGCCCGCGACGAAGGCGGCCTTCATGTTGCCGTAGGAGTTGCCCTGGTCCAATGCGGTCTGCGCGGCGCCGTCGTCGAGCAGTTCCTTGGCGGTGGCCAGGCCTTCGACGGCCTCGGGGGAGTTGACCAGGATCTCCTGCGCCTCGGTGTCCACGAGGTCGCCGCCCGCGCCGTAGATGAAGGGCAGCGCGTAATAGGCGTCGTTGTTCAGGAAGATCGCCGACTCGCCGCCGAGTGCGGGTGCCGACTCCGCCAGCTCCGCCCAGCTCGTCGGCGGCTCGACCTCGGCCTCGGCGAGCAGCTCCCGGTTGTAGAGCAGGGCGAGCGTGTCGGTGACCTGGGGAACGCCGTAGGTTCGTCCGTCGTACTGCGTCGAACTCCACGGGGTTGCCAGGAAGTCGGCGGAGTCGGCGAGGTCGGTCTCGGAGAGGTCCTGGATCAGGCCGCCCTCGGCGAGCTGGGGGACCCAGGCGACCTCGGCACGGAAGACGTCCGGCCCCTGCCCGCCCTGGGCCGCGTTCCGATAGTTGTTCAGGGCCTGATCGAAGGCCACCTGCTCGATGTCGACCTGATAGCCGCCCGCCTCGCCGCAGTCCTCGGCGAGCTGGGCGAAGACCGGCGACTCGGCGGGTCCGCTGGTGTCCCAGAAGACGACGGCTCCGTCACCGCTGCTCGCGTCGCCGCCGGAACCACAGGCGGTGAGTGCTAATGCCGAGGCCAGCCCCATGACGGACATGGTGCTGAGAGTTCTACGTCGCATCGTTGCTGTCGTACCCTCCCGAGAGGACCTGCCGCGCGCATCGCAGAAGGTCGATGACTGAAAGCTTTTGCAGATTCGTTGACGCGGATTGCACTCCTGTTGCGTAGGTCACGTCAAGGGACTGGCGGTAACCAACTGGTAACGAGGCTGCCCTGAGCTGAGTGTGCGGGTCTCCGGCTCGCGATTGGCGGGCAGTATGGGGCCGGGTGGTTGCAAAAAATTGCGACGATCGGCAGGCTGCTCTCATCGGGTTGGTGCGATCAGGGAGAGGAGGCGGCCGAGTGGCTGGACTGTCGGAGATCGCCAGAGCGGCGGGGGTCAGCGTGTCGACGGTGAGCCGGGTGCTCAATCGCCGGGCAGGCGTCAACCAGGACACTCGGCGACGCGTGCTCACCGTGTTGGCGGAGATCCCCTACACCTCGCGGGGAATCGGGGCGCTGCGGCGGACCGGAGTCATCGGTCTGCTCGTTCCCGAGCTGTCCAACCCGGTGTTCCCTGCCTTCGCCGAGGCGCTGGAGACCAGGGCGGCCAGTGCGGGCTACGCATCGATGCTGTGCAACACCCGCTCGCTGAGTCCGCAGGGGCTCGGCGAGGAGGAGTACGTGCGCATGCTGCTCACCCGAGGCGTCGAGGGGATGATCTTCGTGTCTCCCGACATCACCAACCAGGAGAACGCCGCCGATGGCGAGGCCGGTCGAGTGCGCAGTCACTACCGCAGGCTGGTGGACGACGGCGTGCAGCTGGTGTTCGTCAACGGCGGCGCGGCATCGCTGAACGTGCCGGACGTCCGGGTCGACGAGCAGCTCGCCGGCTACACGGCCACCCGACACCTGCTCGAACTGGGCCACCGGAGCATCGGCTTCGTCAGCGGCCCGGCGTATTCGCTGCCCTCCCGGCTCAAGCACGCGGGCTGGGCGGCGGCGATGGAGGAGGCCGGGCACGCCTCGCGGCCGGAACTGGTCGCCCATGCCCCCTACGGCGCGACCGGGGGTGCCAACGCACTGCGGGAGCTGCTCGGCCGCACCGAGGTCACCGGCGTCATCTGCTCCTCGGACCACATGGCGTTGGGCGTGGTCGCCGAGGCACGGCGACAGGGCCGCTCGGTGCCCGCCGACCTCTCGGTGGTCGGCTTCGACGACAGCGCGTTGGCGGCGTACTGCGGCCCGCCGTTGACGACGCTGGCGCAGCCGATCGGCGAGATGGCGGCGGCCGCGGTCGCGGAACTGGTGGAGCGCCTGGAGCCGGAGTCCGACGCGGACGCGGACACCTTCAGCCGGGTGTTCCGTCCTCGCCTGGTGGTCCGGGAGTCCACCGCACCGCCCGCCAGGTGAGGCACCTCGGCGAAGCGCCGGGCGGTGGGAGACGGCTCCCCCGGGCCGGGCGGATGCGCCCGCCGCGCGACAGGCAGGCCGGCCTGTCGTGACCGGGAGAGCGGAGTCTGTCGACGTCCGAGTCGATCCGACGCGCCCGCGCCGAGGGTGCGCGACATCCGCACGGCGTTCTCGAGCCCGATCGTCCTGCGGTGCAGGCGAATCAGTCGACGGCGACGTCCGACCACTCGGCGGGGCGGACGGTTCGTTCGGAGTGTCGCGGCAGGCCGTGCCGTGTCGCGAGATCCCGGTACTCGGCGGCACCCCCGTAGGCCAGCAGGAATTTCGTGATTCACATATCGATCTATTAGGCAAATTGGTCTGAACCACTATTCGCCCAACCGGGGGTGCTGAACTGCGGAAATGCATTCGTTCTAGTGGTGAGCGTCGCGCATGCTTCACCTGTTGGTTCTGGACCGTTACGGTCACTTCATGGCGCGGTCAATGAATGCCCGCCGCCCGGCTACCTTGGCTTCGTTGGCGGCAGAACTCGGGGTCTCACGGACCACCGTGTCCAATGCCTACAACCGCCCTGACCAGCTCTCTCCTGAGCTTCGTCGGCGAGTCCTGGAGACCGCGCGGCGTCTAGGTTATCCCGGACCCGACCCGGTGGCGCGTTCACTGCGGACGCGAAAGGCCGGTGCAGTCGGACTGCTGCTGACCGAGAACCTCTCCTACGCCTTCCGCGATCCGGCGGCGGTGAGCTTCCTGGAGGGGCTTGCCCTGGCCTGCGAGACGGCGGGCCAGGGACTACTGCTGGTGCCCGCGAATCCGGAACGCGAGGATGTCGCGGCCGTACAGCGGGCAGGCGTCGACGGATTCGTCGTCTATTCGGTTCCCGACGACGATCCGCATCTCGCCGCGGTGCTGGAGCGGCCGGTGCCGACCGTCGTGTGCGATCAGCCGGAGTTGGAGCTGTTCGACTCCGTCGGCATCGACGACCATGCGGCGATGACCGAGGTCGCCGCGCACCTCATCGCGCTGGGGCATCGGCGAATCGGCGTGATCTGCATGCGATTGAGCCGTGATCGCAACGACGACGTCGTTCCGCAGACCAGACAGCGCGGCGCGCACTTCCACGTGCAACGCGCGCGCCTGGCCGGGCTCGCCGAGGCATTCGCCTCCGTCGGCGTCGACTGGTCGGGTGTGTCGGTGGTCGAGCGCTTCGACCATGACGTCGAGAACGGCGCCGCCGCTGCCGCCCAGCTCCTGGATCGTGATCCGCAGATCACGGCGGTGGTCTGCACCTCGGACATCCTGGCGCTCGGTGCGATTCAGGAGGCGACTCGCCGAGGACTGCGCGTTCCGCACGACCTCACCGTCACGGGCTTCGACTGCGTGGCCGAGGCGGAACGGATCGGACTCACCACCGTGCGCCAGCCGGTGCGGGAGAAGGGCCTCGCGGCGGGCAGGCTGCTCACCGACCCGACCGATCACGGCAGGCCGCGTCGGGTCACGCTGCCGACCGAACTCATCATCGGAACCACCTCGGCGGCGCCGAGGACGGCAGAAGAACGCTGGTTCGGTCCCTGACCTCCGATCCCCGAAATCTGGCACTGCCCGGCACTGACCGGCACGTGCGGTCCGGCGGGAGAACCGAGCCTGCTGAGGAGGGCTCGATCCGAACGCCGGCTCCCAGCCTGCGCGCCTAAGCCCGTCGGCTGCCGACAGCGCTTGTCTCCGATCGCAGGGGGCCGGCGGGTCGACTTCCACGTGCCCGCCCGCACCCGACATCAGCCCTCGGCGAGGCGGCGGTCGGCTTCGGCAGCGGCCGCCGGTGTGTTCGGCTCCGCTCACCTGCGGTGGTCGGCGGACCGGCCTACCCGCGCGCTGCGGTGCAGCCGGACGCTGTGAAGGTGTCGTCGCCACGGGCGGCGGTCTCGGCCGTCGCAGGGTCGGCGCGCGACGACGTCGGCGTCGGGTCGTCGTGGTGACGACACCGGGGCGGCGCCCGGCCACCGTCGTCGGTTCCCACCCCGTCGGTCGAACCTCTCCCGCCCGACCTCGAGTCCGCCCGCGTAGGCGGCTGCTCCGCCGACCACATCCCGTCGTCGGCGTGTCCCGACTCCTCGGCGAGCTTCCTGCCGCGCCCGTCGCAGAACCGCTCGGCCTCCCCACAGACGGCGAAGAGCCCCGGACCGGCGTCGGCCGATCCGGGGCTCTGCTTCGTCGGTGCGTCGGTGCGTCGGTGCGTCGGTGCGTCGGTGCGTGTCAGGCGGACAGCAGCCGGGCACAGCGGATCAGGCCCAGATGCGAGTACGCCTGCGGGTGGTTGCCCAGCGAGCGCTCCGCGATCGGGTCGTACTCCTCCGGCAGCAGGCCCGTTGGGCCCGCCGCGTCGACGAGCTGCTGGAACAGCTCCTCGGCCTCGGTGCGCCTGCCGGTGAGGAGGTAGGCCTCGACCATCCAGGTGGCGCACAGGTGGAAGCCGCCCTCGGTGCCGGGCAGGCCGTCGTCCCGCTTGTACCGGTATACGGTCGAACCGCTTCGAAGTTCGGCCTCGGTAGCCGTCACCGTGGCATGGAACCGGGGGTCCGAGGGCTCGATCAGCCCGGCCAAGCCGATGTGCAGCGTCGCGGCGTCCAGGTCCGTGCCGTCATAGGCGGTCGTGAAGGACTGGACCTCCTCGTTCCACCCGTGCTTGAGCACGTCCTCGGCGATCTCGCTGCGCAACGCGGTCCAGGCCGGGTTCACCTCTCGATCGTGCGCCTCGGCGAGCTTCAGCGCCCGGTCCAGGGTCACCCAGCACATGACCCGCGAGTACACCCGGTGGCGCGGCGCGTGCCGCTCTTCCCAGATGCCGTGGTCCGGCTCGTTCCACCGTCGCGAGACCGCCTCGGCCATGGACTTGACCATGCCCCAGTCGTCGTCGGTGAGCTTGCCGCGTACCTCGGTGAGCTGGACGACGAGATCGACCACCGGACCGAACACGTCGAGTTGAACCTGCTGGTTCGCCAGGTTGCCGACGCGAACCGGTCGCGAGCCCGCGTAACCCGGCAGCGTGTCGATCACGGCCTCCGGCCCCAGTGCGGTGCCGTAGAGGGTGTAGAGCGGGTGCAGTCGCTCCGGACCCGGCAGTGTGTCCAGAATGCGGTGCAGCCAGCCGAGATACGCCTCGGCCTCCACCGTGGACCCGAGCGACACCAGCGCCTGAGCGCTGAGCGCCGCGTCGCGAACCCAGCAGTAGCGGTAGTCCCAGTTTCGGATGCCGCCGATCTCCTCGGGCAGCGACGTGGTCGCCGCCGCGAGGATCGCGCCGGTCTCGCCGTGGGCGAGCCCGCGCAGGGTCAACGCGGAGCGACCGACCAGTTCGCGCTGAACCGGCGGCAGCTCCAGGGTGTGCAGCCACTCGGACCAGTAGCGCCCGGCCCGGTCACGACGCGCGGCCTCCGAGGTCTCCGACGGCGTCAGATCGTCGGTCCCGCAGCGCAGCTCCAGCACCACCGGCTGGTCCGCTCCGGGGTGGACGACCGCGCGGGCCGTCTCGTGGATGCCGTCGGTGTGGATCTCCCACTCGACGCCCGGCGAGTACAACGCGATCGGGTCGGAGGTGCCCAGCACCCGCAGACCGGCGTCCTCGCGCACCAGCCGAACCTGGACCTGGCCGAACTCCGGCCTGGGCGCGAACTCGACGCTGGCCGAGGTCGTGCCGCTGATCAGCCGGGTCAGGTCCGTGCGGTGCGCTTCGCAGTCCTGGTGCAGGTAGTCGGTGACCAGCAGCCGCGACCAGCGCGTCTCGACCGTCATCGTGCCGGGGAGATACCGCTGGCCCAGGGGCAGACCGTTGCGTTCCGGCTTGATCGAGAAGTGTCCGGCACCGGGTCCGCCGAGCAGGTCGGAGAACACGGCGGCGGAGTCGGGCTCGGGGTGACACATCCAGGTGAGTCGCGCATCCGGCGTGAGCAGCGCGACCGAACGCTCGTTGGCGAGCATGGTCAGCCGCTCGATCGGCGGCGCCTGCTCGCCGAACAGCCAGGTGCGTCGCTCCTCCAGCAGGAAGGCGAGCACCGTGGCCACGGCAGGCGTGTCGTCGATTCGATAGCCTGCCGCCGTGTCACCCGGTCCGACCTTGATGCCGAGGTCCGGGCCCTGCAGTCTGAGGAACGCCTTCTCGTCGGTCACGTCGTCGCCGATGAACAGCGCGGCTGTCGCGCCGACCTGATGGCGCAGGACGTCGAGCGCATTGCCCTTGTCCGTCTGCACCACGGCGAGTTCGAGGACCGCCTTGCCCTCGGTGGTCTCGACACCGTCCCAGGTGGCCGGGTCGGCCCGGATGATCTCCATGACCGCGTCGGCCACGTCCGGCTCGGCACGGCGAACGTGCACGGCGATGCTCGCAGGCTTGATCTCGAGGTGAACGCCCTCGTAACCTGCGGTGATCTTCTCAATATGCTTCTTGAGTCGAGTGAGCAGCGCCGTCGCCTCGGCGTCCAGCTTGTGGACGAAGCCGACGTCGAACTCGGAGCCGTGGCTTCCCACGAGGTGGACCTCGGCGGGCAGGCGGGACAGCGTGGCCAGATCGCGGAGAGCCCGGCCCGAGATCACCGCGGTGGTCGTCGTCGGCAGAGCCGCGAGCGATCGCAGTGCATGGACGGACTCTGGCAGTGGTCTGGCCTGGTCGGGGTTCGCGACGATCGGGGCGAGCGTTCCGTCGTAGTCACAGGCGATCAGCAGTCGGGGAGTCCGAGCTGTCTGAATGATCGCGCGGCGAAGATCGGCGGGGAGGGCCTCGGCGGTCAACGCCTCCTCCTCACGGCATCAGGGGTGGACTGGTGAACTGCGGTCAGGGCGTGAGTTGCGTTCCCAGCGCCTCAAGAAATGACCTTGCCCAACGATCGACATCGTGGGTGAGAACCTGACGGCGCAGTGCGCGCATCCTACGGCGACCTTCCGTCGGATCGACGTTCAGGGCGGCGACTAGAGAATTCTTCACCCCATCCAGGTCATGGGGGTTGACCAGGAACGCACTGGTGAGTTCTGCGGCGGCTCCCGCGAACTCGCTGAGCACGAGCGCGCCGCCCAGGTCGTGGCGGCACGCGGCGTACTCCTTGCAGACGAGGTTCATCCCGTCACGGACCGGCGTCACGACCATGACGTCGGCGGCGCAGTAGAACGCGGCGAGTTCGGTGCGTTCCACGGAGGAGTGCATGTAGTGCACGGCCGGGTGGCCCACCCGGCTGAACTGGCCGTTGATCCTGCCGACCTCGCGCTCGATCTCCTCGCGCATCTTCTTGTAGTGCTCGACCCGCTCCCGGCTGGGAGTGGCGAGTTGGATCATCACGGTGTCCTCGGCGTCGAGCCTGCCCTCCTTGAGCAGCTCGCCGAAGGCGTGGAGCCGGACGTCGATGCCCTTGGTGTAGTCGAGCCGGTCGACACCCAGCATGATCCGGCGCGGGTTGCCGAGCTCGGCGCGGATCTGCCTGGCGCGCGCCTGCGTCTCCTTGCTGCGCGCCAGGGCGTCGAAGCCGGTGGCGTCGATGGAGATCGGGAAGGCCCCGACCCGGACCGGGCGATCACCGACCTGCACCACGCCGGGCCGGTTGCGGACGCCCACGCTGCCCCTGCTCGGTTCGAAGCCTGCGAGCCGTCGCGCCAGCCAGAGGAAGTTCTGCGCCCCGCCGGGACGGTGGAAGCCAACCAGGTCGGCGCCCAACAGGCCCCGCACGATCTCCGCGCGCCAGGGCAGCTGCATGAACAGCTCGACGGGCGGGAAGGGAATGTGCAGGAAGAAGCCGATGCGCAGATCGGGTCGCAGCTCGCGGAGCATCGCGGGCACGAGTTGGAGCTGATAGTCCTGAATCCAGACCGTCGCGCCCTCGGCGGCGACCCCGGCGCAGCTCTCGGCGAACCGCCGATTCACTCGAACGTATGACTCCCACCAGGAGCGGTCGAACACCGGGGGAGCCACCACATCGTGGTAAAGCGGCCAGAGCGTGGCGTTGGAGAAGCCTTCGTAGTAGTCCCGGAATTCGGCGGAGCTGAGCGACACCGGATGCAGGTACTTGTCGGAGGCTTCGAACGGCTCGACGTCGACGTCGGCGACGCCCGGCCAGCCGACCCAGGCGCCGCGCCTGGCTCGTAGAAAGGGTTCCAGGGCGCTGACCAGCCCGCCGGGGCTGTGTCGCCATCGTTGCGTGCCGTCTTCGGCTTCTTCGAGATCTACCGGAAGACGGTTCGCGACAACGATGAAATCCGCGCGCGGAGAGATGCTGCTCGCGCTGCTCACCGTTCGCCTCCTCGGTTCCAGGGGAGCGATCGGCCGTGCCCGACTGACACGGGACCGGCGACGCTGCGCGGACGCTCCGTGTGTGAGAGCTATGTGGACGAGGCTAGTCCTTTCCTGACTGTCGAGCTGATCGAGTTGTCCTCGTCACATGTCGCTGAGTAACCGATTGCTCCAGTCGGTGGAACATCTGCTCATTCGAGTCGGCGCGGCGCCGGGTTCAACGGACCGGACATCCTCGGCCCGGCCAGCCGTCGCTCCAGCCTGCTCAGACCACGCTGGACGGGGTGCGCCAGGAACTCGCCGAGCACCACCCCGGCACCCAGGGCCAGCGCGATGCCCGCTGCCATGATCAGATCCGGAACGGCGCTGGTCACATCGTTCTCCGCCGCGAGCTGGTAGAGCGCGCGGTAGGTGGACAGCCCGGGCAGCAGCGGGGCGATTCCGGAGACCACGATGACGAGCGCGGGGACGCGGAGCCTGCGGCTGAGGACTCCGCCGCAGAAGCCGACCACGGCGGCGGCGCCCGCCGCGGCGGGGATCGGACCGACCAGGGTCGACAGGATCAGTCCGCTGTACGCGGCCTGTCCGATCGCGCCCGCGCCTGCGGCGACGAGCAGCGTTCGTCGCGGTGCGTAGCTGGCGAGGGCGAAGCAGGCGGCGGTGGCCGCTGCCGCGATCACCATCATCGGCACCTCGCCTGCCACCGGTGGCAGGCGCTCGGCGACCTGGGCCTCTGAGGCGCCCAGCGCCACTCCCACCCGCAGGGCGAGCACCACGCCGGTGACGAGGCCCGCCGTCATCAGCAGCGTCTCGCCTGCCCGGCCGGTGGCCGTGACGTTGTAGCCGCTCACCGCGTCCTGGGCGACGCCGACGACGGACAGCCCGGACAACAGCACGACGAGGTTCGCCGCCACCGCGAGCGAGGTGGTGGCGTCGCCGAGCAGATCGGACTCGTAGACGGCCATCGCCGCGCCGGTGGCGATGGCGCCGCCGACGATCTGTTGGAAGAAGAAGGGCAGTGCTCGGCGATTGAGCAGCCTGCCCACCTGATCGATCACCACGGTGATCAGCGCCGCGAGGATCACCAGCAGCGGACCGGCGCCGATGAGCACCGCGATGGCAGCGGCCATGCCGCCCCAGGCCAGCGTCGAGACCCAGCGCGGGTAGGGGTGCCGTGCGGTGGTGATCCGCTGGAGCTCGGAGTGCGCGTCGCCGACGCTGATCTCGCCGGAGGTGATCTGGCGGACGAGGTCCTCGGTGGCGGAGAGCCTGCTGTAGTCCATCGACCGGCTGCGCACGACCCGCAGCGTGGTGATCGGGGCCTGGTCGACACCGAGGTGACAGCACACGGTGATCGAGGTGTAGATGACGTCGACCTCGCAGTGCGGCAGGCCGTAGGCGTTGGTGACCGCCAGGATCGTCGCCGTGGCGTCGGCGGCGCCCGCGCCGCTGGCCATCTGGACCTCGCCGATGCGCAGGGCCAGATCGAGGACCAGATGGATGGTCGGGATGGCGGGAAGGGCGGGCCCGTACTGGACGTCGTGCTCGTTCGCCGCAGGCACCGGGTTCTTCCGGCGCAGTACGTCACGAGCCCGCTGGGCGAGACCCACGGGCCTGCCTCCTTCTCTTGCTACACCGCAGTCGTCGCCGCCTCGGCGGGAAAGAGTGACTCTCGATCGACGTCGACTTGTGGGGAATGTGTGCTGGGAATCCGTCGCCTGCTCGGAATCCGATGACCGGTCGCCACTGACCGAGGACGTCGGGTCCTCCGGATGGCACGCCCGTGAGCACGGGGAGCCGCCCAGGTCATCGGCGTGGACGCCGCGCCCGTTGCAGGTGGTCGATGGTGGCCTTGGACACGTTTTGACCGTCGGGACGAAGTCGTGATCGAGAGCTCCGAAAGAACTGGTCTCCACGCTAGGCTTCGGTGGGAAACGCACAGGTCAGCCGACGTGTTCCCATGCGCACGGGTGACAGAGGACTCACTCGGGCGGGTCGGTCGTCGGCGGACGTGCCCCGCGTGTCGGGGCCGGGCAGGATGGGCATGACGAACCCGGCGGCCTACGATGTGACCGACCGCCCGCAGGGACGGCACGCCGACGTAGCTCAACTGGCAGAGCACTTGTCTTGTAAACAAGAGGTCAGGGGTTCGAGCCCCCTCGTCGGCTCCAGACAGTCGCGGCGATCGAGACGTCGCAGGCGACCACTCGCTCACCCGCATCAGGCAGACTCGACGGGCATCGAGGACGCAGGCTGCCGCGCCGTCTCGTCGCACCACGATCGGACCGCACGGTGCGTGCCGCTCGACCGCCCGAGTCCTCCTGCCCCGGTCGGTACCCCGTGATCCGAGATCGCTCCCGATCATGATCGATCAATGACGACGGCTTCACCCCGCTCGTGGTAGAACCACGCTGTTCTGCTCCCGTGATGTCGAAGTGATGAGGAACTTGTATGTCCTACCGCGCGGCGCCCGGTCGGTACGAGGACATGGTCTATCGGCGTACCGGTGCCAGCGGCCTGCGGCTGCCCGCGCTCTCGCTGGGTCTGTGGCAGAACTTCGGCGGCGAGCGGCCCTACGAGGCGGCCCGCGCGGTGGCCCGGCGGGCGTTCGACCTGGGCATCACGCACTTCGACCTCGCGAACAACTACGGGCCGCCGTACGGCTCTGCGGAGCAGACCTTCGGCAGGCTGCTGACCGACGACCTCGCGCCGTACCGGGACGAGCTGATCGTGTCCACCAAGGCGGGTTACGACATGTGGCCGGGTCCGTACGGCGTCGGCGGCTCGCGGAAGTACCTGCTGGCCTCACTCGACCAGTCGTTGGCCCGCACCGGACTCGACTACGTCGACGTGTTCTATTCACATCGATTCGATCCGGACACTCCGTTGGACGAGACGATCGGCGCCCTGATCTCCGCCCATCAGCAGGGCAAGGCATTGTACGTCGGAATCTCGTCGTATTCGGCGACGGCGACTCGGGAGGCCGCCGACATTCTGCGGCGGGCAGGCATTCCGCTGCTTGTTCACCAGCCCTCGTACTCGATTCTGAATCGGTGGATCGAGCCCGAGCTGCTGCCCACGCTCGGTGAACTCGGCGTCGGCTGCGTCGTCTTCTCGCCGTTGGCGCAGGGACTGCTGACGGATCGCTATCTCGCAGGCGTTCCCGCTGATTCGCGGGCGGCGCGGGGCGGCACGCTGTCGGCCGAGCAGTTGACCGAGGAGCAGCTGGCGCCGCTGCGCCGGTTGAACGACCTGGCGCTCGGCCGGGGACAGACGCTCGCCCAACTTGCGCTGACCTGGGTGCTGCGCGATCCCAGGGTGACGTCCGCGCTGATCGGGGCCAGTTCGACCGCCCAGCTCGATCAGAACATCGGAGCGCTCACGGCCCCGCCGCTGACCGACGCCGAACTCGCCGAGATCGACGCTGCCACCGCCTGAGGCCACTGTTGCGGGGGGTGCCTGTGAGTTCTATTCTCCAGTGTGCTATTAACACTGGTTTGACGCCAGGGGCAACCTTTTTGTTGTGCTTGTCACCGGGGTATCTGCGAATCCCCAGGTAGATGCGCGGTCCGTGAGTCGTTGACCTGGCACTTTTCGGCGGCTCTGTTACGTTGACTCATCATGACCAAGGCTCATCAAGCACGACCAAGTGATGAAAGCGGGTCAGGGGCGCGCGCGATGATCGAGGCGCCGACACGGACCGACGGTGCCGCAATGTGGAGAATTGCGCGTGATTCCGGCTCGCTGGACCTGAACTCCTCCTACGCCTACGTGCTGTGGGGTCGAGACTTCGCGGCCACCTCGGTGGTGGCGCGGATCGGGGATCGCCTCGGCGGGTTCGTGACCGGGTACCGGCGGCAGGACGCGCCGGAGGTCCTCATGGTCTGGCAGGTCGCCGTCGACGCCGAACATCAAGGTCAGGGCCTGGCGGGCCGCATGTTGGCGACTCTGGTGGACCGGGTGGTGGCGGACGGAGTGCGCTTCGTCGAGACCACGATCACCTCGGACAACACGGCTTCGATCCGACTGTTCACCGGTCTGGCGCGAGAGCGCGCCACCACGATCGAGCGGCATGATCTCTTCGCCGCCGAACTGTTCCCGGCAGGCCACGCCGCCGAAGATCTTTATCGCATCGGCCCGTTCGGGGCTGTCCCGCCCACTTTATGAAATCTTTTCGCAGCCAGGCTTCAGGCGTCCGCATCTGCGGGCGCCTCGGCCGGGGGTGGCGCTGCTGTGCATGTCGGGGATCGATCTGTTCCTGGTCCAGTGTCGTCGCATTCGGTTGGTAACTGTTGACCCCAGATCGGACGGAGTATCGTGAACGTCTTCGAAACCTTGGAATCCGAGGTTCGCAGCTATTCGAGGAGCTGGCCGACGGTCTTCGATCGGGCGAGCGGAACCTGGTTGTACGGTGCCGACGGAACGCCGTATCTGGATTTCTTCGCCGGCGCGGGCGCGTTGAACTACGGGCACAACAACCCGATCTTGAAACGTGCCTTGATCGAATACCTGGAACGCGACGGGGTGACCCACAGTCTCGACATGGGGACCGTGGCCAAACGTGACTTCCTCACCACTTTCAAGGACGTGGTGCTGTCGCCGCGCGGCCTGGACTACAAGGTCCAGTTCCCCGGTCCCACGGGTGCCAACTCGGTCGAGTCGGCTTTGAAACTCGTCCGCAAGGTCACCGGACGCGAATCGATCATCAACTTCACGAACGCCTTCCACGGTATGACCCTGGGCGCACTCTCGGTCACGGGGAACTCGATGAAGCGCGGCGGCGCGGGCATCCCCCTCGTCCATGCGACGCCGATGCCCTACGACAACTTCCTCGACGGGCGGACCCCCGACTTCCTGTGGTTCGAACGGCTGCTCGAGGACAGCGGCTCCGGGTTGAACGAGCCCGCCGCCGTGATCGTGGAGACCGTGCAGGGCGAAGGCGGGATCAACGTCGCGCGGCTCGAGTGGCTGCGGGCACTGTCCGAGCTGTGCAAACGCCACGAGATCCTGCTCATCGTCGACGACGTCCAGATGGGCTGCGGCCGGACCGGGCCGTTCTTCAGCTTCGAGGCGGCCGGGATCGTCCCGGACATCGTGTGTCTGTCGAAGTCCATCGGCGGGTACGGCCTGCCCATGGCGCTGACCCTGCTGCGTCCCGAGCTGGACGTCTGGGAGCCCGGTGAGCACAACGGCACGTTCCGGGGCAACAACCCGGCCTTCATCACCGCGACGGCGGCCCTGCAGGAGTACTGGACCAGCGACCTGCTGGAGAAGGGCACCCGTGCCAAGGGCGAGCACATCGGCCGTGCGCTCGAGGGCCTGGCCGAGTCGATCCCCGGTGTCGAGGCCCGAGGCCGAGGCCTCGCGAGGGGCCTCGCCTTCGACGTCCCTGAGCAGGCAGGACAGGTCTGCCGGGCCGCCTTCGAGCGCGGGATGCTGATGGAGACCTCCGGACCGGAGAGCGAGGTGGCGAAGCTGATGCCGCCGCTCACGGTCAGCGACGAGGAGGTGGAGCGCGGCCTGTCCATCGTCACCGATGCGGTCCGCTCCGTCTGTGGGGCGGCGGGCTGACCGGCCGCCGCACCCGTTGATCTGATCCGATTCAAGTGCTAGGAGTGACCACGTGATCGTTCGTTCGCTAGGTGAGATCGAGGACACGGAGCGGGACGTCAAGACGCCCAACTGGCGCAGCAAGCGCATCGTCCTCGCGAAGGAGGGCGTGGGCTTCTCGGTTCACGAGACCACCATCTACGCGGGCACGGTGAACGACTTCTGGTACGCCAACCACGTCGAGGCGGTCTTCGTCGTCGAGGGGCGTGGCGAGCTGACGGACAAGGAGACCGGCAAGGTCCATCCGCTGGCTCCCGGCACGCTGTACCTGCTTGACGGCAACGAACGGCACCAGGTTCGCGCCGAGACCGACATCAAGACGGTGTGCGTGTTCAACCCGCCGGTCACCGGCGCGGAGGTGCACGACGCCGACGGCGTCTATCCGCTGATCGTCGAGACCGCCTGAGCGCTCCGCCCGAGGAGACCCGACACATCCGACCACTGCTGGAGGCGATTGCTCACAGACCCCGGAGGGTATGAGATCCGGTAGGAGACCGGACATGCCGCAGACCCGAGGCTTCCTCCCACCACGAACCAAGAGAGCGGTTCGCACACGTGATGCGAACCCCTATCGGCAATTCGCCACGGAGATTGGAGAGCGCATGACTGTCGTCGACGTCGAGACCGGGGATCTCTATCCCACCCGAGTGGGTGCCGAGCCGTCACTCGTCCGCCGCCAGGACCCGGTGGTGTGGCCGGGCGTGCAGTCCGGCCCGATCGACCGCCAGACCTTGGCGAGCTACGACGAGAAGGGCTTCCTCACGGTCGACGGCCTGCTCACGCCCGCCGAGGTGCAGGAGTTCTGGCAGGAGCTCCAGCGGCTCTCCAACGACGCCGAGGTCAAGGCGGACGAGCGGACCATCGTGGAGAAGGCCTCCGACGAGGTCCGGTCCATCTTCGAGGTGCACAAGATCAGCGAGGCGATCGGCAGGCTCGCCGCCGATGAGCGGGTGCTCGATCGAGCCAGGCAGATCGTCGGCTCCGATGTCTACATCCATCAGAGCCGGGTGAACTTCATGCCCGGGTACAAGGGCAAGGGCTTCTACTGGCACTCGGACTTCGAGACCTGGCACGCCGAGGACGGGATGCCCCGGATGCGCGCGGTGAGCATGTCCATCGCGCTCACCGACAACTACCCGTTCAACGGCGGGCTGATGCTCATGCCGGGTGCGCATCGGACCTTCGTGTCCTGCGTCGGCGCGACGCCGGAGAACAACTACAAGGCCTCGCTCACGGAGCAGGAGATCGGTGTTCCTGACGAGAACAGCATCACCAAGCTGGCGGCCGAACACGGCATCGAGCAGTTCACCGGCTCGGCGGGCTCGGCGTTGATGTTCGACTCGAACTCGATGCACGGCTCGGGCAACAACATCACTCCGTTCCCCCGCTCGAACATCTTCCTGGTGTTCAACAGCGTGGAGAACCGGCTGCACGATCCTTATGGGGCCGCCGCGCCTCGGCCGACCTTCATCGCGGACCGGAACTTCATCCCGGTCCAGCGCTGACCCGGACGGCGGGCGGTGCGGTTCGTGCCAGGACGGGCGGACCGCACCGCAGGCGCGGTGGCTGCGCAGGCGCAGGCGCGCAGGCCGACCCGCTGATCACGACGCCGGGCTCTGCCGGGCGTAGCCGCACCTGTACCTGTGGCGGCCGGTACCGATCGGGCCCGCCGCACCACGACGATGTCGGGTCGAATGCCGAGGCGGGCGCGGCGCATACCGGCTCAGGCACCCCGGCTCAGGCCACCAGGTATCGGCCTTCCTCGAACTCCTCGCCCGCACACGTCGCACCGAGGTCGTAGCCGATGTCGGCGATCACGTCGGCGAGTTCGAGCCGGGCCAGCCACGGCTTGGGCAGCACGGCGGTGCCGTGCAGCGCGCCGAGGATGTTGCCCGTCAGCGCCGCCGTCGAGTCGCTGTCGCCGGAGTGGTTCGCCGCCAGCCGCAGCGCGTCCGGGAACTGCGCGGACTTGCGATGCGTCAGCGCCGCGTACACCGCGATGGCGAGGGTCTCCGGGGCAACCCAGCCCGCACCCAGGTCGGCGATGGAGTCGGCCGACGGGCCGCCGGTGTGGGGCGGCCTGCCGAAGGCCCGCGCCTCCCTCGACGCCCTTGCGTCCTCGTTGTCCCGTTCGGCTGCGCGGGCAGCGGCCGCCAGCAGGCCTGCGGTGGTCGGATCGTCGCGCAGCACCCGCCCGGTCACCTGATCCACCGCCTCGCTGAGCGTGCGGCGGCGGACGGCCAGCAGGTGCACCAGCAGTGCCAGCGACCCTGCGGGCGCCCAGCCTTCGGGGTGGCCGTGCGTCAACGCGGCGAACTGACAGCCCATCCGGTAGGCGAGTTCACCCGTCGGGGCGAATCCTGCGGGCGCCGTGCGCACCACACCGCCGCAGCCGTTGGCCGTCTCGTACTGGATGTCGTCGGTGGGCGGGTGTTCATTGGCCAGCGCACGCAAGGTCGCCAGGCCGGGGGACCGGTTGGCGTAGAGCCTGCGCTCGGCCAGCAGGCCTGCGGGATTCTCGCCGGGGCCCTTGCCCTGCTGCGTGGACAGCCAACGGCGATACGCCAGCCACACCTCGTGTGCCGGGTTCCAGGTCTGGAGATGCTTGCCGCGTACCCAGGCGCTGATGTAACCCTCGGCCGTGAACAGGGTGAGCTGGGTGTCGTCGGTGATGAGCGCGGGCTTGGGCAGCTCGACGATGCCCTCCGGCCCGTAGGCGCGATGGATCTCGGAGAGGCGGGAGAACTCCACCGGAGCACCGAGTGCATCGCCCATGGCGCCCGCCAGCAGACAGCCTGCCGCACGGTCCACCACGGTGGGCTGTGCTGCTGTCACGTTCCCCTCCCTGCGCCGCCAGTGCCCGCCGCCGCGACGCCGGGCGCGCGGGACACGACAGTAGCCTCTCTCTAACGGGTGAATCGCGGTCCGCTGGCAGAACGGGGCCGCCTGCGTCATGGTCCTCGGCACCCTGATCGAGCCTCGGCCGGTCCGCGACAGGATTCCGTGGTTTCGGTCCGAAGCAGGCGACCACGATCTACGTTGGCGGTGCGCGGCGAACGGCGCCGGCAGAGCCAGGTCGAGGAGGCAGGTCGTCCATGGACGCTCGGACGATGCCTGCTGCCGGATACGGCCTGGAGTTCCGCCTGCTCGGGGCCTTCGAGGTGCTCAGCTCCGGTAGCCCGATCCTGCTCGGCAGTCCCGCGATGCGCCGCCTGCTGGCGCTGTTGACCCTCAACGCCAACCAGGTCGTGTCGGTCGACCGCATCATCAGAGTGCTCTGGACCGGTGACCCGCCCGCCAGCGTTCGGACGATCCTGCAGGGCTATGTGTCACGGCTTCGTAAACTGATCGGCGGTGCCGCCGCCTTCGGCGACGACGTCGAGATCGTGACCCGTTCGCCCGGCTACCTGTTGCGGACCGACCCCGACCGCATCGACCTGCACCGCGCCAGGGAGCTGGCCAGGAGCGCGGCGGAGACGACGGGGACCGCACGGGTCGTGGTGCTGCGGGCGGCACTGCGACTGTGGCGCGGCCCCGCGCTGGCCGAGATGGAGGCGCTGCCGCTGCTGCGGGCGACCTCGATGTCGATCGAGGAGTTCCGGCTCGGTCTGGTGGAGGATCGGATCGAGGCAGAGCTCGCCGTCGGCATGGGCTCCGACCTGCTGACCGAACTCAACGAACTGGTCACCCAGCACCCGCTGCGGGAACGCCTGACCGATCAGCTCATGCTCGTGCTCTATCGCACCGGCCGACGGGCCGACGCCCTGCGGCGTTACCACGAGCTTCGGGAGCGCCTGGCCGAAGAGTTCGGCGTCGATCCCTCGCCACAGCTCCAGCGCACCTATGAGCGCATCCTCCGCGACGAAGCCGTGCCCGATGATGCGAGCCTCCCGGCCCAGGACGTGCGCCCCGGTCCGGTGGACTCGGAACGCGCCGGGACCGTCCAGAGCCTCGCGGTGATTCCCGCTCAGCTGCCGCCCCAGATCGGCGGCTTCGTCGGGCGTGAGGGTGAGCTGGCCGTCCTGGACTCGCTGCTGCCCAGCCGCCATCACGACGTCGGCTCGCGGATCGCGGTCGTCAGCGGCGTCGCGGGCCTCGGCAAGAGCGCACTCGCCGTCACGTGGGCGCACCGAGCGAGCGCCGCGCCCGCCGCGGAGTTCCCCGACGGCCAGCTCTTCGCCTCGCTCCGGGGCGTCGACCCCTACGAGCAGCCGGTGGCGCCCGCCGAGGTGCTGCGGCAGTTCTTGATCGGCCTCGGGCTGACCGCCGACCGGATCCCGGCGGGTCTCACCGAGCGCGTCGCGCTCTACCGATCGATCACCGCCAAACGCCGGATGCTGGTGCTGCTCGACGATGCCGTCGACCATCAGCAGGTGCAGCCGCTGCTCCCGGCCGCGCAGTCCTGCACGGTGTTGATCACCAGCAGGCGGATGCTGGACGGACTCCTGGTCACCAACGGCGCCAGGCTGATCCGGCTCGGTCCGCTGCCCGATGCTCAGGCCGGGGAACTCGTCAGCCGGGTGGTCGGCGACGTCGAGCTGACGCAGTCCGAGCTGGATCGACTGGCGAGTCTGTGCGGGAACCTCCCGCTCGCCCTGCGGATCGCGGCGGCCAGACTGGCAGGCGACGCCGAGGTGACGGTGAGCGAGCTGATCGACGAACTCGCCGATGAACGTCGCCGACTCGGTGCACTGCGGGCAGGCGACTCGCAGATCAGCGTCCGAGGGGCCTTCGAGCTGACCTATCGCAGGCTGACGCCGGAGGCGGCCCGGCTCTTCCGCCTCGTCGGCGTGCATCCCGGTGTGGAGATGAGTCGATCGGTGCTGGCCGCGATGGCCCAGACGTCCTTCGCCGCCGTCGCGGAACAGCTGCACGTCCTGGAGTCGGTGCACCTGATGTCATCCCTGGGCGACGGCCGATTCGGCACCCACGACCTGATCCGGCTCTATGCCAGACAGCTCGCCGCCGACGATTTGGGTTCGGCGGAGCGCCGGGCTGTGACGGAGGCACTCGTCGACTTCTACCTGGCGGCGGCCGAGCGCGGTCGTGACCTGATCCGCCCCACCACGGGCAGCCCGTCGTCGGAGTGGACGGGCGAACTGCCTGCGATGGGGACTGCGGAGCAGGCGGTCGGCTGGTTCGACCGCGAGTGGACGAACCTGCTGCACGCGGCAAGGACGGCGTTGCGGGAGGGCAGGAACGAGGTGGCGTGGCGGATCGCCTGGGCGGCGGCGCCCTACGTGCTGTTCCGGCATCTGCTCGACGAGTCGACCGAGTTGTTCGATCAGGGACTCGCCGCCGCTCGCGCGGCGGGCGACCGGCTCGGGCAGTGCCTGATGCTGCGGTGTCGCGTCAACGTCGACCTCTACCGCTCGGCGCAGTCTGAGGAGGCGCTCGGACATGCCATGGAGGCGCTGGCGCTCGCCGAGGAGCTGGGTGATCCCGCGATCCTGGCCCCGACGGTGAGCAGTGTGTTCACCGCACAGACCCGGCTCGGCCACTATGAGGAGGCGCGGCGTGGCGGCGAACGTGCGCTCGCCCTGTACCGAGGACTCGGCGACCTGACCGGCCAGGCGATGTCGTTGAACAACCTCGCGATGATCGACCAGTCGTGCGGCCGCACCGAGCGAGCCTACGAGCGGTGCCTGGCGGTACTCGACCTCTACCGACGCATCGACGAACCAGCCAACGAGGCGGTCGTTCTCAACAACCTGAGCGAACTCGCCGCCGAACTCGCCGACTGGCAGGCGGCCGAGAGCTTCGCCAGACGGGCCCGGTCGGTCTCGGTGTCCTGCGGGGCGTCGGTGCAGGAGGCGAAGGCGCTGAGCCAGCTCGGCGACGTGCACCTTCAGAACGGGGACGTCCTCTCGGCGAAGTTCCGGTGGGAGCAGGCCCTCACGCTCGTGCACGGCAGCAGCTCGCCGATCCGGGCCGAGGTCGAGCAGCGACTCGCCGAGCTGGCGGCCGAGGAGTAGCCCCGCCTCGGCAGTGGCGAGGCTGCCCGCTGGAGTCTGCCCACGTCCGCATCGGGCAGGCTGGGGGCGTGACGGAACATCTGGATGAGCGGAGCAGGGCGGGACGGGGTTCCGCAGCGGCGGCGGACGCGGACTCGCTGCCCCGGTTACTGGGTGGCAGGCGTGGTGCCGCCGACGCCTCGGTGCCGCCGTTGGTCTTCGTCCTCGCCTGGTGGCTCGGCCAGGGTTCGGTGCCGATCGGCGCCGGTGCCGCGCTGGCGGCCGGGCTGGTGATCGCGGTGCTGCGGCTGCGGCGAGGGCATCGGCCGGTGGCCGCGCTGCTGGGAATGCTGGGCGTCGCGGTCGCAGGCGCCGTCGCGCTGTACACCGGGCGGGCGGTCGACTACTTCCTGGTGCAGCTCCTCTCGAACGCGGGCAGCGCACTGGTGTGGGCCTTGAGCATCCTCGTGCGACGCCCGCTGCTGGGCGTGATCGTGGGCGTCCTGCTGGGGCAGAAGATGCGGTGGCGTCGGGATGCCGACCTGCTGCGTGCCTACGGTCGGTCGAGCTGGGTCTGGGTCGGGCAGTACCTGACCAGGCTGGCGGTGTTCCTGCCGCTGTGGATCGCCGAGCAGGCTGGCGCGCTCGTCGTCGCCAGGGCCGTGCTCAGCCTTCCGCTGGTCACGCTGTGTCTGGCGGTGAGCTGGGCGGTGCTGCGGCGGTCGCTGCCGTCGGGGCATCCGGGGCTCCGGCATCCGCAGAGCGGAGAGCGGGCAGGGGACTCCGCTGTGTCGTCCACCACAGGGCAGGACGGGGCGATGTCGGGGCAGGCGGTGTCGGACGGGGCTGATTCGAGCGGGGCAGCCGACCGTCTGGACACGGAGGCCGGTGTCGGATCGGACTGCGGTTCGGCGGTGTCGGGGCAGGCTGCGGGCCGTTCCCAGCCCCAGACGTCCCAGGCTCAGCCCCGGCTTGCGGGGCCGCAGTCCGAGAGATCCCTGCCCGAGACGGCGCCGGGCGGGACGTCTGGGGCCCAGACCCCCTGACCAGTGCTTCTACCGGGCTGGTGGACGCACGCCGACCCGTCGGCATGCGTCGCGTGCTGTTCTGTAACGGCCTGCGTGCCAGGGACCCTAGAATCACGTCGCATGCGGCGGAGGACTGCTCTGGCGGTTGTTGGGGCTGTCGCTCTGGCCTGGGGCGAGTGGATGAACCGGCGATGGTCGCGAATTCTCGTGGCCGAGGGCGTGGGCGCTGCTGAGAGCGTGGTCGTGGTCGTCCTGGGTTATCGGAATCCCCAGCCGACGGCGAACCTCATCAACCGCTGGCGAGTCCGTGCCGGAATTCGTTCCATCCCCGCTGACGGCGGGCCCGGCACTTGCGTGATCTTCAGCGGCGGCGCGGCGGGCGGAGGCGTTGCGGAGGCTCGACTGATGGCTGACTACGCGAAGTCGGCACTGAGGTTCGACGGCACAGTGCTGTTAGAGAGCGAGAGCCTGACGACCTGGCAGAACATCACGAACATCATCCCGCTGCTGGCGGACGCCGACCGCATCAAGATCGTGTCGCAGCCTGCACACGCGCTTAAGGCCCGCGCGTACCTGCGACGGCAGCGTCCTGACCTCGCCGAGAGGCTCGTGCGCGCGGAGGACTACCGCCCCGGCGAATGGCTGATCGCCAAGCCGCTGCTGGCGCTGTACGGGCTCCGGATCCTCCGCGGCCTTCGGAAGGACGAGCGCACTGCCTCGCCGTAGCCGGGTCGTCTGTGGCGGGTCGGTGGGTGGCGAGGTCGACTCCGTCGGGTCGCGTTCGGCAGTTCTCGCGCGTCGCAGGCCGAGACAGGGTCACGGCGAGGCGGGAGCAGCAGGCGACGCTGGCGGCCCCACGCCCGATGCCCTGTCGGCCCCCGCACCCGCGCCTACCGAGGTGGCCGTTCCATCCGCCTGCGCCCCGGCTCGCGGCGTAGCGGCCGGAATACGCCGCGCCGTAAGTCGTTGGTGGACCAGCCGCGCTGTCGTCGGATCGCCGATCGAGTCCGCGACGGCGAGCCAGGCAGCCCCGGTGGCCGCGTCGGGCGGCCCGTCGGATCGTGCGTCAGGCAGCACGCCTGCCGACTCCGCCAGCTCCGCCCGCACCTCGGCCTCGATCGGGCTGCCTGAGGTGAGCAGGCTGCCTGCCAGGATCACCGGGCTCGTCTCCCCAGGAATTCGCAAGCTGCGGACGAGCGTCGCGAGTTCGGTCGCGCCCCGGTGGACGATCCGGACTGCAGCAGGGTCGTCCGCCCGGTAGGCCGCGCTCACCAGCAGGGCGTACTCGGCCAGTCGGACCGGCGGTGCGGAGTTGACCGAGGTGATCAGCCTGCGGCGGGCCTCGCCGTTCCAGGCCGCCCCGTCCGGCGCAGGCGAGTCCGCTCCCAGCGTCGCGTCCAGCACCGAGCCCGCCAGCTCGCCATGCCGGTCGCGGCCCTCCACCGCCCGCAGCGTGTGTCTCACCGCCTCCCGGCCCAGCCAGAACGCCGAACCCTCGTCGCCGAGCAGCCAGCCGTGTCCGCCCGCGATCCTGCTGAGGGCGTTCCCGTCGATCCTGGCCGCGATCGCGCCGGTGCCCGCGATGAGCACCACGCCGGTGGCTGCCTCGGTCGCGGCCGCGAACGCCGTCTCAACGTCGCTGAGAACCCGCAGACTCGCGGCCGGACCTGCGGCGGCGACCCACGCCTGCTGAAACGCCCCGGCCACCGCCGGATCGCTGAGCCGGGAGACGCCTGCCATGCCCAGCACACCCGCCACCACCCGATCGGCGCCGCCGTCGCTGAGCAGCCGTTGCAGGACGTCGGTGAGCCGGGCCGTGGCCACCTCCACCGGATGGGCGTTGGGGTTCGCGCCCTCGCCCCGAGCCCAGGCGTGTCGACGGCCGTCGGCCGAGGCGAGCACCGCTGTGGTCGACGTGCCGCCGATGTCGACGCCGATCACCAGATCGGGCGGTTCTGCCATGGCGCTGCCCCTCACCGCGGGCGTCGGGGTCGGCGTCAGTCCTCCGCCGATCCACGCAGCGCCTGCTCGATGTGCGTCAGATGGGTACGTGCGTGATAGCGGGCGAGTTCGGCCTTCCCGGCCGCCAGCGCGTCCACGATCAGCCGATGCTCGTCCAGCGTCTCCCCTGTCTTACCGTCCTGCGCGAGCCGCCGCCAGAGGCTCGCGTCGACGGTCGGGCTGTGCAGCGCGGCCAGCAGGCTGCCCAGATAGGCGTTTCCCGCCGTCCTGGCTATCTCGTGATGGAAGTCGAGTTCGTGGCGGACCAGGTCGGGGACCGGGTCGTCGGGGCGGATGGACGAGCACAGCGTCCGCAGCCGGTGCAGCACCGGAGGCGTCATCCTGGCCGAGGTCATCGCGGTCGCCTCCGGCTCGAGGATGCGTCGGACCTGAAGCACTTCGAGCGCGGAGTCGTGGTCGCGGTACATCTCCAGGGCGAAGGCCAGCGAGTCCAGCATCTCCTCGGCCCGCAGGCTGGCGACATAGGTGCCGCTGCCCTGCCGGACGTCGAGGATGTGCACCAGCGCGAGCGCGCGCACCGCCTCACGCAGCGAGTTGCGGGACAGCCCGAGACCGTCGGCCAGTTCGGACTCCGGTGGGAGTCGGGCGCCGGGCACCAGTTCGCCGCGCTGGATCATCTCGCGCAGCCGGGCTATCGCGTCATCGGTGACGGCCATCGGACACCCCCGTGCGTCGCCGTACCGGGCAGGGCATCCGCCAGGATAAGCCGATCCGATGCGCCGAACGGCCTGATCAGGTGGGCTGTACGGGTGATGCGGGGTTGCTCCGATCGGGGTAGTCTGCGAAGGCCCGTCTCACCCCGCCCCCTCGGTGAGGCGGGCTTCTCCGCGCTCGGGCGCCTTCGCTGCCGAGGCGGCCGGAGATGTCGTCGGTCGTCCCGTCCTGGCAGGTCCGCAGCCTGCCGCCGAGCGGCTCGACGGCCCGCGCCGCGCTCTTACTTGGGATCGACCGTGGTCGAGCCGTAGTCGTTGGTGACGATGAGGACCACGCCGGGACCGAGGTCGGCGATCCCGTCGAACCGCGGCTCCACCCGGATGCCGAAGGCGCTGCCGATCTCGCCTGCCGCGCCCTCTTCTGCGGTGCCGGGGCGGTAGTAGGCGGTGGTGGTCTCGATGATCCCGGCCGAGTAGTTCTCCACCTCGGCCACGTCCCAGCCCGCCTCTTCGAAGTCCTCTGCCGCGTCGGCCGCGAGACCCCGGATGGTGCTGTTGTTGAAGATGCGCAGGGGAGTGTCGGTGGAGGGAGAACCCAGTTCGGCGTCGCTGCCGCCTGCGCCCGAATCGCCGTCCTCGCCGCCGCCCGTGCCCGAGTCGGGCCCGTCGGCGGGGTCTTCTGCGTCTGCGGAGCCCTCGGAGTCGTCTGTGGAGCCCTCGGAGTCGCCGTCGTCAGAACCGCCCGCGTCGCCCTCGGTGGGATCGGTGACGTCCTCGTCGGTCGACTCGCCTGCCGTGGCGTCCGACGAGCTCGTGGCGGGCGGGTTGCTCTGCTCGGCGAGCGAGTTCTCGCCGCTGGTCAGGCTCATCACCCCGACGACCAGCGCGATCGCGGCCAGGCCGAACATGCCGAAGGCGACCCCCCGCAGTGGTCGTGCCGAGCCGGAGGGCTCCACGCTGCTCATCCCTGGCCTCCTGCATGCTGCTGCACAGTGTTCAACGTCTAACCGAGATCAGTGAAGGTCGAGGCTCTGTCGTCGGGCCGCTCTGGATCTCGCCCGCCCGCCACGCTGTCTGAGAAGTCTCTTGACCAGCATCGGGTCGGCCTGTAACGCTTCCTTGCGGTCGAGCAGCCCGTTCAAGATCTGGAAGTAGCGGGTCGCCGACATGTCGAACAACTCGCGGATCTTCTGCTCTTTGGTGCCTGCCTGTTTCCACCACTGCCGCTCGAACGCCAGGATCGCACGTTCCCGCGTGGTCAGCTCGGCGTCGTGCCGAGGGGCAGGCGGATACGCCTCTGCGGCCTCCATCGGGCTCCTCGCCTCGTGATCGTGGACATCGTGATCTCGGACGTCCGGGTCGTGGACGTCGTGGTCGGGCAGTGGTGGGGCGGCGGATCGAACAGGCGGTGACCTGAACCGGCGGTGGTCTCCTGCGGAGTGGGCGTCCGAGCAGGCGACACCGTCTCCTGTGGTCGGACGGTCGTTCTCCGGACAGGCCATGGTGCATCGACCTCTTTCCTCGACCGACCGGCCGTCGTGCTGACGACACCCGCTGCCGACACGGGCATCGCCGATGGACAGACTCTGCCGTGGAGCCGACATCGCCTGCCGGTACCGGACGGCATCGCTGTCGTCCGGGCCCTCCTCATTACATCACGTGTCGCCCACCAGATCGCGAAGATCGAGCCGCGTCCTGCGGCTGTCGTCCTGGCCGCGCTCGAGGTGCCCACCAGTGATCACCCGCCGTGAGCCGACGGCTCGCGTGCACCCTGCGGCGCACCCGATGGAGGGGATCGAAGACAACCGCTGACGACCCTGTCCTCGATCCCCTGTCTTCCTGTTGCGTGGGGCAGGCGCGGCGATCTGCGGCGTCGTCGATCACCCTGGCTCCGTGCCTGCTTGCTCCGGTTGCCGGGCAGCTGATCCACGCTGATCCCCGCTCACGGCGGAGTGGGATGCAGCCGGCCTCTAAGCTCTCGACATGGCGATTCATCCGATTCGGATCGCGGGCGACCCGGTCCTGCATCAGCCCACTCGTCCGGTGGAGACCTTCGATGACGAGCTGCACGTGCTGATCGAGGACATGTTCGAGACGATGGCGGCGGCCGAGGGCGTCGGTCTAGCCGCCAATCAGATCGGTGACGACCGCAGGCTCTTCGTCTATCACTGCCATGACGACGAGGGCACCTGGTACCGGGGAGTCGTGGTCAACCCGGTGCTGGAGACGTCGCCCAGACCCGAGTCGATGCCCGATCCCGAGGAGGACCTCGAAGGCTGTCTCTCCGTCCCCGGCGAGGTCTTCCCGACCGGCAGGGCCGACTGGGCGAAGGTGACGGGCCAGGACGCCGACGGGGCACCGGTCTCCGTCGAGGGCAACGGATTCTTCGCTCGCTGCCTCCAGCACGAGACCGACCACCTCGACGGTCACCTCTATCTGGACCGGCTGATCGGCCGGAACAAGCGCGAGGCCAAGCGGATGCTCAAGGTCAACGAGTGGGGAGTTCCCGGGCTCTCCTGGAATCCCGCCGAACAGCAGGCCGAGTTCGTGGCCGAATCCCGCTGACCTGCGACGGATTCCTTCCTCGCCACACATCCCGCTCGGGCACCCGGCGGTGTTGTCCGGCCCATCGCGGCCGCCGGGCCTTCGCCGTGGGCCGAGCCCGACGGCGGCCGGACGTGCGCCATGGCGCCGCGGTGCTCCTGCCTGCGACGAGCGCCCCGGCCGCCGTCCGGGGGTTTACGTCGGACCGCTTCGATGACTAGCCTTCGACGCGCAATCTCATAACTTCACATCGCGGGAGCTCGCGCCGAAAGCGGGCTGAGAGGGCGGCTGGACCTGTTCGGGTCCGGTGCCGCCGACCGCACGAACCTGTCCGGGTAATGCCGGCGTAGGGAGGAATGCCATGTCGGCGTCAGCAGAGTCAGCAGGTCAGTCTCCATCGCACACTCGTCAGCAGGAGCGGTCTGCTTCGGCTGAAGTAATCGCCGCCTCGGCGGGAGAGAGTGCCTCGGCGGGAGTCGTCGCCGCCTCGGCGGGAGAGAGTGCCTCGGCGGGAGTCGTCGCCGCCTCGGCGGGAGAGAGTGCCTCGGCGGTCACCACCGGCCCGATCATCGGTTCGCGCAAGGTCTACCTCGACACTCCGTCTGGGCTTCGGGTACCGCGACGACGGGTCCTGCTCACCGACGGGGCGCACCTCGACGTGTATGACACCTCGGGGCCGTACACCCACGACGAGCCCGACATCGACCTGCACCGGGGGCTCCCCGCGCTGCGGGCGGGCTGGTCGGCCGAGCGCGACGCCGACGCCGCATCGACGAACGCGGTGCAGACCCAACTCGGTCTGGCGAGGGCGGGAGTGATCACCAAGGAGATGGAGTTCATCGCGGTCCGCGAGGGCGTGTCCGCCGACCTGGTCCGCGACGAGGTGGCCCGAGGTCGGGCGGTGATCCCGGCGAACCGCTGCCATCCCGAGTCGGAGCCGATGATCATCGGCAAGCAGTTCCTGGTCAAGATCAATGCGAACATCGGCAACTCGGCCGTCTCCTCGTCGATCGCCGACGAGGTGGACAAGATGGTGTGGGCCACCCGGTGGGGCGCCGACACCGTGATGGACCTGTCCACCGGCAGGCGCATCCACGAGACGCGGGAGTGGATTCTTCGCAACTCGCCGGTGCCCATCGGAACCGTGCCGATCTACCAGGCCTTGGAGAAGGTCGGCGGCGATCCGACGAAGCTGTCCTGGGAGGCCTATCGGGACACCGTGATCGAGCAGGCCGAGCAGGGCGTCGACTACATGACCGTGCACGCGGGCGTCCTGCTGCGTTATGTGCCGCTCACCGCGCGCCGAGTCACCGGGATCGTCTCGCGCGGCGGCTCGATCATGGCGGCCTGGTGCCTCGCCCACCACCAGGAGAGCTTCCTCTACACCCACTTCGACGAGCTCTGCGAGATCTTCCAGCGTTACGACATCACCTTCTCGCTCGGTGACGGACTCCGCCCCGGTTCCATCGCGGACGCCAACGACGAGGCGCAGTTCGCGGAGCTGCGGACGCTCGGCGAGCTGACTCATCGGGCCAGGGCCTTCGACGTTCAGGTGATGATCGAGGGACCCGGCCACGTGCCGATGCACAAGATCGCGGAGAACGTGCGGCTCGAGGAGGAGCTGTGCGGGGAGGCGCCGTTCTACACGCTCGGTCCGCTGGCCACCGACATCGCGCCCGCCTACGACCACATCACCTCGGCGATCGGCGCGGCGATGATCGCGCAGGCCGGGACGGCGATGCTCTGCTACGTCACGCCGAAGGAGCACCTCGGGCTGCCGAACCGGGACGACGTCAAGACCGGGGTGATCACCTACAAGATCGCCGCGCACTCGGCCGACCTGGCCAAGGGCCATCCGCACGCGCAGGAGCGCGACGACGCGCTGTCCAAGGCACGCTTCGAGTTCCGGTGGGTCGACCAGTTCAACCTGTCGCTCGACCCGGACACCGCCCGGTCGTTCCACGACGAGACGCTGCCCGCCGAACCGGCGAAGACCGCGCACTTCTGCTCGATGTGCGGGCCGAAGTTCTGTTCCATGAAGATCACCCAGGACGTCCGCCGCTATGCCGAGGAACACGGGATGACCTCGCCGGACGCGATCGAGGCCGGGATGCGGGCGAAGTCCGACGAGTTCGCGCAGCGCGGTGGCCAGGTCTATCTGCCGGTGGTCGGACCGTGACGGGGCGGCGGGCCGAGCCGGGCGCGGTTCCCCCGCCGGGGGCGACGCCGAACACGGCACTGACCATCGCGGGATCGGACTCGGGCGGCGGGGCGGGCATTCAGGCCGACCTGAAGACCTTCCTGGCCTGCGGTGTGCACGGGATGACGGCGCTCACGGCGGTCACCGTGCAGAACTCGCTCGGGGTGACCGACTTCCTCGCCCTGCCGCCGAGCCTCGTCGCCGCACAGATCCGTGCGGTGGCGCCAGACCTGGGCGTCGGGGCGGCCAAGACGGGGATGCTCGCCTCCGCCGAGATCGTCGACACGGTGATCGAGGCCTGCGGTCAGGCGTCGATCGGGGCGGGCCGGTCGACGCCGCTGGTGGTCGACCCGGTGGCGGCCTCGATGCACGGCGACTCGCTGCTGGCCCTCGACGCGCTGGCGGCGGTGCGAGACCGGCTGCTGCCGATCGCGACGCTGGCCACCCCGAACCTGGACGAGGTGCGGCTGCTCACCGGAGTAGAGGTGACCTCGCGTGCCGGGTTGCGCAAGGCGGCCGAGGCGATGCACGAGCTCGGCCCGTCCTGGGTGTTGATCAAGGCGGGCCATCTTGCCGAGGACCCCGAGTGCGTCGATCTGCTCTTCGACGGCGCGGAGTCTCATGAGCTGCCCGGGCCGAGGATGCGCACACCACACACCCACGGGGGCGGGGACACCCTGGCGGCCGCGGTCGCCTCGGCGCTGTCTCGCGGGTGTTCGGTGCCCGAGGCGGTGCGGTTCGGCAAGCGCTACATCATGCGTGCCGTCGCGGGGGCGTATCCACTCGGCGCGGGCACCGGCCCGGTCTCGGCCTTCTGGCGTGTCTCCGACGATCCGGTCTGACCTGGGCAGCCCGCAGGCGTTCCGGCGGAGTCCGATCGGCTCAGCGGGATGGTTCCGAACGGAGCCACCCCGCGCGCTGCCACCACATTCGTCGATGATTCATGGATCATCGGACCCGTGGCTGGTCGGGTCTTGACAGACGTATGGATTCCGGTATCACTGCCGCAGTCGGGCACGGTGCCGATGCGGCAGGTGGTGCTGACGACGCTGGTCATCGGCATCGGCGCGCTGCCCGCAGTGCTGCTCGGCTTCGGCGGCGCGGCGATCGCGGGCGCGCTCGTCGCCGTGTTCAGCCTTGTCGTCGCGGGCGGCGGGCCGCTGCGCGCCGACCTGCGAACCCTCTCCTGGGCGGGGCCCGCGCTGATCGTCGTGATGGCGGCGGGTTCCCTGCTGAGCGGGGTGACGGCGGTGGTCGTCGTCTTCCTCATCGTGTTCGGCTCGGGAATGCTCGCGACGCTGGGCAGGCATTACGCGGTGGTCGGGCAGAGTCTCGCCGCCGCGTCGCTGGTGGCGATCACCGGCGGCATCAGCGCCGAGGACGGCCCGGCGCTGGTGTTCTTCACCGGCGCGGTCGGGCTGGCCCTGGCCGTCGCGCTGCGGGTGTCCACCGGCCGCGACGATCCGTCCGGCCCGACCAGGGCGATCGTCGCGGGTACGCTGACCGACCGCGACCCCGGCTCCCTCGACTATGCGACGCGGATCTGGCGGTCGGACGGATCACCGGAGTGGCTGGGCCGAATCCTGGTGGGGACCGCCGAGTACCGGGCAGGCCGGGCAATGCTGGCGGTGCAGACGGATCAGGCCGACGGCGTCGAGGAGGAGCGCCTGCAGGCCGTTCTCGACGACGCCGAGCTGGTGGCGACCGAGCTGGCCATCGCGGTACGGGCCAGGGCGTGCACCGGGCTGCCGTCGCTGGCCAGGCTCGATCCGGCGGCCAGGGCGATACATCTGCACGGTGACGCCGAACTGCCGGACTCGGTGGACACGATGCGCGTCGGTCTGGAGCGGATTCGGATCGCCGTGCTGGAACGGGTGCCCGGCCGGGCGCCGAGGGCCTCGGCGCGGGCCGCGATGCACCGAGCGATCGGCGTCCTGCTCGCCCACCTGTCGTTCCGCTCCTCGCTGTTCCGGCACTCCCTGCGCTGCGCACTGGCCGTCACCGCGGGAATGGTGGCGGTCCTGTGGCTGCCGGACGAGTCGGCCGCGCCCCTGCTTCTGGTGCTGTACGCCGTGTTGCAGCCGATGCTGCGGGACACGATGGAAGGCGCCCTGCAACGAACCGGGGTGGTGGTGTTCGTCGTCGCGCTCCTCGCGGTCGTCGCCGCCTTCCTGCCCTGGCCGGGCGTCCTGCTGCCGTTCGGCCTCGTCGCGATGATCCTCGGCGCCTCCCGACTGCGGACCAGCCTGCCGCTGTTGTTGTTCTGCTTGCTCGGCGTGATCGTGGTGGTCCGGGTCCTCCAGGAGGACCGTGCGCCGACCGCACTGGCGATCAACATCACCGCCATCAGCGCGATCGGTGCGACGATCGCCCTGCTCGTCGGCTTCCTCAGCTATCTGGTGCTGCCCGGCAGCATCACGCCGGACGTGCCGGGCACCCTGCACCGGGCGGTATACGCGGTGCGCGACCTGGCCGCCGGAGCGCACGGCGCGCTGGACACCAGGGAGGGCCGACGCGCGCTGCGCTCGGCGAACGTCGTCGCGCTGCGCAGGACGCAGGACCTGCTCGGCTTGCAGGCCCGGCTGGAGGAGGCAGGCCCCGAGGCACAGTGGACGGTGCGTCGCGCTGCCTCGGCGGTGCACGCGCTGCGGGCCGCACTGGCCCAGATGGCGTTTCGGCCCGACGACGAACGGGCGAAGGCGCTGCCCGCGGCCGTGACTGCGGAACGGGTGCTCGACTACGAGAGCAGACAGCCTGCCAGGGTCGACCTCAGCAGCCTGGCCGGGCCGACGTTGCTGGTCGCGCCGATCCTGGAGGCCACCCTGATCGCCCGCTCCGCCATCGAGGAGGTCCGCGCCGTCGACTGGAGCGAGCCCAGCGCCTTCGACGCGGACGGCGAGTCGCTGGGCATGACCGCCGATCCACGGCAGCCCGACCGATGGAGCCTGGCACGGGAGGACGCGGTGCCGTCGGTCGACGACTGACGGCGGACGGCGAACAGCTGCGCCATGCAGGTGCGAGGTGTTCACATCGAGCAGGCTCACCATCGGGAGTCTGCTCAGCTCGGTGGGCGTTCTGCGGGTGGTGAGTCGAGTCTGGTCTTCTCCTCTCCTTCGGCTCGGGCCGGCGTCTGGCTCGGGATGTCGAACCAGGCGATCTCGCCTGGATGGACCCGTTCGCCACGATCGGCTTTTCTGTTGCACTCGCTGACGATGTACTCCGCCGACTCCTCTCGGCTCTGCCGCCAGGGCGCGAAGCCGTCTGCGGTCAGATCTCCCGGAACTATCCGACCTTCCATGACCAGCTTCTCAGCGACGGTGGCTGCTATTCGCAGCCGAGAGAAGTGGTCTGGTGCCTGGTGGCGCACGAAGTAGATGATCTCAGGAACGCTGATGTAGTCGTCTTCGGCGGCTTCCAGGACGCCTTCGACGGTGTCTCGGTCGATCACTTTTTCCAGCCTGCCCGGTTGACGCGAATCTCGACCCTTTTCGATTCGCCGTCCTGATGTCCACGGTCGGGTCGGGCGAACTGGTGGACTTCCTTCGGTATCCGATCAGCGTGCCGTCGGACTACCTCCACGTGATCACGATCGGTGATCGATGGTGGCTGTTCGTGCCGGTGCCACGTCAAGAGTGTTCACTCGGGCGGATGGCAGCCCAGCCACGTCACCCCGCCGTCACCCGGCCGCCGTCCGGTCGTCGCGGTCCGGGCTGGAGGCGTGGGCCCAGAAGCGTCGGGGAATCCGGCCCGCCAGCCGGGCGTCCCGGCCTGCCGCGACGGCCGCCCGCATCGCCCTCGCCATCCGGGCCGGTTCGTTCGCCCTGGTCACCGCCGTCGCGAGCAGCACTGCGTCGCAGCCCAGCTCCATCGCCAGCGCCGCGTCCGATGCCGTCCCGATCCCGGCGTCCAGGATCACCGGCACGGTGGCGCGCGCGACGATCAGCTCGATGTTGTGCGGGTTGCGGATGCCGAGACCGGTCCCGATGGGCGAGCCCAGCGGCATCACCGCCGCGCAGCCGACGTCCGCCAGTCGGGCGGCCAGCACGGGATCGTCGTTGGTGTAGGCCAGGACCACGAAGCCGTCGGTGACGAGCTGATCGGCGGCGTCCAGCAGTTCGACCGGGTCGGGCAGGAGCGTGTCGTCGTCGGCGACGACCTCCAGCTTGACCCAGTCGGTCGCCAGGGCCTCTCTGGCCAGCCGGGCGGTCAGCACCGCCTCGGCCGAGGTGCGGGACCCGGCCGTGTTGGGCAGGACGTCGATCGCCAGCCTGCGCAGCAGATCGAGCACGCCCGCCCCGCCCGAGGTGTCCGTGCGACGCATGCTCACCGTGGTCAGCTCGGTGCCGGAGGCCACCAGCGCCCGCTCCAGCTCGCCGAGTCCGGTCGCGCCGCCGGTGCCCATGATCAGGCGCGAGGAGAACTCCCGGCCTGCGATCGTCAGGGTGTCGTCCACGTCGGTCAGCCTCCCTGCACGGCGGTCAGCAGCTCGACGGTGTCCGCAGGTCGCAGCACGACCTCGTCCCATCGCGCCCTCGGCACCACGACACCGTCGACGGCGACCGCCACGCCGGATCTCGGTGCGTCGCAGGCACGGACGGCGTCGGCGACGGTGGCGCCGTCGGCGAGTTCGCGGTCGACGCCGTTGATCAGCACGTTCATCAGTCGGATTCCTCCAGGTCGGCGTGGGATGCCGCGATCGTCGGCTCGCCCGGACTCGATGCGGACCGGAGTCGGGCGGGGTCTGCCGCGCTCAGGACGGACGCCGTCGGCAGGCCGAGCAGCGCATCGACCACGGCGTCGGCCGTGATCGGGGCCAGCAGGAAGCCGTTGCGGTGATGGCCTGCGGCCACCAGCAGGCCGGGCGCCAGCTCGCCGATCAGCGGCAGGTTGTCCGCTGTCGCGGGACGGAGTCCGGCGGCACATTCGAGCAGTTCGTACTCGGCGATCGCGGGCAGCAGGACCTCGGCGTCGCGCAGCAGGTCGCGCACCGAGCCTGCGGTGACGGCGGTGTCGAAACCCGCCTCGTACTGGGTGGCGCCGACGACGAGCCCGTCCTCGTCGCGGGGCACCAGGTAGACCGGTCTGCCCCGGACCCGCCCCCGGACGGTGCGCCGAGGCGGCGGCAGCGTCCCCGGCCTCGCTCGCAGGCGGAGGACCTCGCCCTTGACCGGGTGCAGCGCGCCGCGAAGCCGTTCGTGCAGGCCGGTGCTCCACGGGCCTGCGGCGATGACGACGTGATCGAAGTCGAGCGGCTCGGCGCCATCAGGGCCCGTCAACCACACCCGGCCGCCTGCCGAGGCAGCGCCGGGATCGCCTGCCGGTCTGCTCGGCGCTCCATCGCCCGGGCGGCTTGCTGCTCTGTCTTCGGGGTGGCTCGCTGCTCTGCCCGCTGGGCGGCTTGCCTCTCTGTCGACTGGGTGGCTCGCTGCTCCATCTTCTGGGCGGCTCGCCGCTCTGTCGACTGGGTGGCTCGCCGCTCCATCCTCTGGGCGGCTCGCCGCCGACACCGCCTCACGGGCCAGGAATCGGACACCGCCTCGGTCGCAGGCTGCGCGCAGTGCCGTCAGCAGCATGCGGTTGTCCACCGCGAGATCGCCGGGGACCGAGAGACCCGCGCGGACGGCCGGGCCGAGCGCCGGTTCCAGTCTGCGCATTTCACGGCCGTCGAGCCGGTCGACTTCGCGGCCGAGATGCGCCAGATAAGCGGCGAGCCGATCCAGGTCCGTCTGGTCCGCGCGATCGGCGGCGACCACCACCGTGCCCTCGGTGCGCAGACCCGGCTCCCGGCCGGACGACGCCGCCAACTCGGCGGCGAAGTCAGGCCAGGCTCGCAGCGAGGCCGCGCCGAGTTCCAACAGCGCGTCCTCGCCGGGCCAGGCCTCGGACACCGGCGCCAACATGCCGCCCGCCACCCACGAAGACCCGGAACCCGGCCGCGGATCGATCACCGTGACGTCAAGACCTCGGGCCGCGGCCCGCCAGGCCGTCGACAGCCCGATCACGCCCCCGCCGATCACGGCGAGTCGTCCTCGGTTCGACCGAACACCCATCACTGTTGACACCACGCTCCCTGCGCCGGCATGACCCGGATCAGGTTCGACGGTCGGGGTCGGCAGACCCCCTCTCAGCCCTGTTCCCTCAGGGCTCCCGTGCGGACCGGCCCTCACCGTAACCCGCCGGGACGGCCCTCGGCCACCATTCGCCCTCGCCGAAGCAGGAATCGACGGCACGCTCTGAAGAGCCTGTTTCTGATCCCTGCTGTCGGAGTCGCGCGGGCAGGCGCGGCGATCGGCGGCGTCATCGTCGGTCACCCTGGCTCCCTCGAGTCGCCTGGCAGCTCAGCCACGCCGATCCCCGCTCACGACTCCAGGGGGACCGAAGACAGGCTCTTATGCTGGGCGGCATGCCTGGGATGAGTGCCGCACAGCGGCGAGACCGGCTGGCCGACGCGCGGCTGTACCTCTGCACGGACGCCCGTCGCGAGCGCGGCGATCTCGCCGAGTTCGTCTCGGCGGCGCTGCGTGGCGGTGTCGACATCGTCCAGCTACGGGACAAGGGGCGGCCTGCGGAACCGTTGGAGGCTACGGAGGAGCTGGCCGCACTGGCGGTGATCGCGGAGTGCTGTGTCGAGTACGGCGCACTGCTCGCCGTGAACGACCGAGCCGACATCGCCCTGGCCTCGGGCGCCGACGTCCTGCACCTCGGCCAGGGCGACCTCCCGGTGAGCTGGGCTCGACGGGTGACCGGCGACGAACCGATCATCGGCCGATCCACCCATGACGTGAGGCAGGCGGCCTCGGCGGCGACGGAACCCGGCGTGGACTACTTCTGTACCGGACCGTGCTGGCCGACCCCGACCAAGCCCGGTCGGACCGCACCCGGACTCGACCTCGTCCGATCGACGGCCGCGCAGTCCGTCGACGGCAGGCCCAGGCCGTGGTTCGCGATCGGCGGCATCGACCTGCCGCGCCTTGACGAGGTCCTTGCGGCGGGCGCCGATCGAGTGGTGGTCGTCCGGGCGATCACCGAGGCGGCCGACCCCGAGGCTGCGGCGCGGGCGTTGTCCACCCGGCTTCGCGAGGCCTAGGACGTCGCGGCGAACCAGCAGGCTGCTTCGCCGCGAGGACCCCGCGAGCGGCTCCTCCCGACCCGCGCGGCGCGCAGCGGAGCGAGCCGGGAGGACCCCGCACCCGAACGCTGCCGGGCTTCTTCGTCGCCTTCGCCGGATGCCGCAGGCCGCCGGGTGCTCACCAGCGGCCTGCGGCGCCGCACCTCGGCGTCAGAGCAGCCGGTCGGCGAGTGCGCGATAAGCGGGCAGCAGTTCATCGTCCCGCTCGGTGAGCACCTGGAGGCTGACGTGATCGGCCCCCGCCGCGATGTGTTCCTCGACCCTGGCGGCGACTGCGTCGATGTCGCCCCAGGCCACCAGCGCGTCGATCACGCGATCGTTGCCGCCGTCGGCCAGCTCCTCGTCGGAGAAGCCGAGACGACGCAGGTTGTTGAGATAGTTGGTCAGCGACAGGTACGGGTTCGCCACCGGGGGACGGCCGATCGCGCGGGCCCGCTCCGGGTCGGTCTCCAGGACGACCTTCTGCTCCACGGCCAGCGTCGCAGCCGAGCCGAGGATCTCCCGTGCCTGCCGGGTGTGCTCCGGGTTGGTCAGGTAGGGCAGGGCCGCCGCCGTCCGATCACCGGCCAGTTGCAGCACCTTCGGGCCCAGCGCCGCCAGCGCCCGAGCCTCGACGCCGACGCCCTCGGCGTCGAGTTCGTCGAGATAGTCGACCAGCGTGGCGTACGGCCGTCGATAGTCCGAGGTCGCCTCGGGATGGCCGATTCCGATACCGAGCAGGAAGCGGTCGGGATGCCGTTCGGCGATCCGGTGGTAGGAGGCCGCCACCTGGTGAGCGGGCACCTGCCAGATGTTGACGATCGAGGTCGTGACCGTCAGCCGCTCCGTCGCGTCGAGCACCGACTCCACGAGTCGGAGGTCTCCCGGCGGTGAGCCGCCGATGGACAACGCGCCGAAGCCGAGGCGGTCCAGTTCCACCGCGAGGTCCTCGGTCACCCCCGGTGCTCCGCGCCAGATCCCGATCCTGCCCAACGTGACACCCATGTGGCGTCTCCTTTCCGTCTCCACGTGCAACGCGGACGGCGTCGGATTGTTACCCGCCGTCCACTGGTTGGGAGATTCTTCGCACGGATCGGGCTCGCGATGAGTGATCTCCAGGCCCGCAGGGCGGACGTGTCGGCCGTCCGCAGCCGAATTCGATAGACGGTCGCCGCCCTGCGCTGGTTGACTCGCTCGGTGATCCGAGCGGACGTCTTCCGAGATCAACCCGTCCTCCACGGCCGGTCGATCCGGCTCGAACCTCAGACGGAGCGACATTTCGACGGCATCTGGCGGATGCTCGGGGACGAGGAGTCCAACCGGCTGACCGGCACGCATCAGCAGTTCACCGAGCCGCAGATCCGGCAGTGGCTCGCCACCAGACGGGAGCACCATGACCGGGCCGACTGGGCGGTCGTCCGTCGCGCGGACGGTGCCGTGGTGGGCGAGGTGGTCCTCAACGACCTGGACCCGGACAACGCCTCGGTGAGCTTCCGGATCGGGCTGCTCGGCCCGGAGGTCTTCGGCCGGGGTATCGGGACCGAGGCGACGCGGCTGGTCGTGGCCTATGCCTTCGACGTCGCGGGCCTGCATCGGATCAGCCTGGACGTCTTCGACTTCAATCCGAGGGCGCGTCGGGTCTACGAGAAGTGCGGGTTCACCGTCGAGGGCGTGCACCGCGACGCGCTGCGCTGGGAGGGCCGATGGCGCGACGCCCTCTTCATGGCGATGCTGTCCACCGACCCGCGTCCCGAGGAGTCCGCACCCGCCTGAGTCCACCGACGGCGGCACCGGTCCGCATGATCCGGGCCGGGTTGGTCGGCCGACGCGGCGACCACACGCGGAGCGTGGTGGACATCCGGTCGACGACGGGTGCCTGCCGAGCCGTTCGCCAGGCTCGGCGGCCCCAGACAGACACCTCGTCGACGGATTCCGGCCCGCCTGCCTCAGCCGATGTTGATCGCCAACCCCCACTGTTGCAGCGCCGGAGTCACCGGTTGGAAGTAGCTGCGGGTCGTCGTGCCGCCGACCAGCGTCCCCACCGCCCGACCGTCGGCGATCAGCGGGCCGCCGGACTCGCCGGGATACACCGGGATGTTCGTGGCGATCAGGCCGGTGACAACCCCACCCGGCATCGAGACGGTCTGATTCAATCCGGTGATCGAGCCGCAGCGCCAGCCGCCGACCGGGCCGGAGAAGCAGACCGGGGCACCGGTAGGCGGTGGACCAACCCCGGTCACGACCTCGACCGTGCCGTCGTGCCGATCGATCTCCGGGGCGAGGAGCACCGATGTGGCCGTCCGCACCCAGGCCATGTCGGAGCCGGGGAAGACCGAGCCCGCGACCGTGCCGATGCTCTGGCCGCCTGCGGACACCGGGGCTCCGGTCGAGCCGCAGTGCCCTGCGGTGAGGAAGCCGCCCTCGACGGTGAACCCGACCGCACAATGACCGCCCGCGATCTGGACGGCCTGACCGCCTCTCAGGACGAGTTGTGCCTGCTCGGTAGAGCCGGTCGCCGCCGCGACGGCGGTCCCGCTCCCCAGGGTGAGAAGGCAGAGCAGCCCGAGGGTGAGCAGACAGGACAGTGCGCGACGCAGCCGAGTCCCCACGCCGCTCAACTCGTCACCAGTGCGACGCCGAGTGCGTTCAGGATGGGGTTCACCGGCTGGAACATCGTGGTTCCTCCGGTGGCGCAGTTGCCGGAGCCGCCGACCGGGATGCCCTGGGCCTGCGAGCCGGTGAAGATCTGCGATGCGGCGGTGCTGCCGGAGTCAGGGCAGATGTTGGTCCTGGTCAGGCCGTACACCGTTCCCCACGGGAAGCTGACGGTCTGATTCTTGGCCTGGAGCGTCCCGCACATCACCCCGCTGGTGTAGCCGACTCGACAGACCTGCCCGCCGACGGGCGTCTCCACCGAGCCGGTGATCGGGACGTTCCCGGCGCCGGGATTGATCACCCAGCCCTGGAGGGTCACGTTGGACAGCGTGGTGGCGTAGACCCAGGTGTTGCCTGCGTAGGCGATGTTCCCGATGACGGTGGACCCGACGCGCACCACGGCGGGCGGCTGGCCGCAGCTCGCCGGGGCGAGGAAGCCGCCGGTCACGGTGAAGGACACCCGACAGGGTGATCCCGTTGTCCCGACGGACACCAGCGAGCCGCCCGCGATGGGCACGAGCTGGTCGACGCCGGGTCGGGTGTTCTCGTCGGCGGGACGCGTGGTCTCCGCCAGGGCGCCCGGAGCGCCTCCGAGGAGGAGGGCCAGGGCGGTGAGTGCGATCAGGACGCGGTGGAGGGTTCTCATGACGTGCTCCAGGAGGTGTGGCGATGCGCTCGACCGACGACGTCGATGTACGGCGGTCGTGGTGTTCGGGGCGGGGCGGGCAGATGAGGGGGAGGCTGAGCGGGGTGTCGGCGGCGGCCGAGTCCCGTGGAGCCGTCGGCGTCGCCGCGCAGCTCGTGGCCGTCCGACCGATCGCGGCAAGCGCGGGTCGCTCGGGCGAGGCCGGCCGGCCGTCGATGCGGCCGGGGGCGTCCCCGCACGACGTCGCGTCGTGCGGGGACTCCCCTCTCGGAACGGCGAGCCCGCAGGGAAGGCTCACCGACGTCGAAGGCCGGTCATCATCCCGTGGTCAGGGTGAGGCCGTACTGGGACAGGATCGGGTTGACGGGCTGGAAGTAGGTGATTCCGCCGATGCTGCAGTTGCCGGAGCCGCCGGAGGTGACGCCCTGTGCCTGGTTGCCCGTGATGAACGAGCCGCCGGAGTCACCGGGCTGGGCACAGACGTTGGTCCTGGTCAGACCGGTGACGGTGCCCTGCGGGTAGGTGACGTTCTGGTTGAGGGCCTGGATCGAGCCGCACCACCAGCCGGTGGTGGAGCCGGAGCGGCAGACCGAGCTGCCCGGGAGGGCGACGGTGGAGCCGCTGACGACCACGACGTTGCCGTTGTACTGGTACACGTACGGGTCGGACTGCCAGCTGGCGTTGGTGCGGACCCAGCCCATGTCGCGGCCGGGGAAGATCGAGCCCGCCACGGTGCCCTGCGCGGCACCGTTGTAGCCGGTCGTGGAGACGCCGACGCCGCCGCAGTGTCCGGCGGTCACGAAGCCGCCGGTCACGGCGAAGCCGACCGAGCAGCGGCTGCTGCCCGGGTAGTACGGGTCGCCGCCCCAGATCTCGAAGAAGGGCTCCGGTGCTTCGGTCGACTCCACGACCGTCACGGCCGCCTTGTCGACGCCCGCCTCGGCGACCAGGGCCTCGCCCGCAGCGGCGCTGCCGATCGAGGTGGTGAGGACCACGGCGTTCTCGGCCGGGTCCACGTAGAAGCCGGTGACCCCGGCAGGCTGCTCCTCGACCGCGTTGAGGGCGTCGGTCACGCCGTTGAGCTCGCTCTCCGAGAACGTGACGACCTCGGCGGTCGCGCCCTCGGCGCGGACCTCGGCCGCCGCCTCGGCGGAGGTGACTCCGACGACGAGCGATCCGGTGGCGTCGTCGAACCGCGCGCCGCCGAACACGTCGCCCAGATCGGACTTGAGGGTCTCGGCCAGCTTGCTCGCGTCGGCCTCCTGGTCCAGCCGGGTGAGGGCCTCGGCCTCGGTCAGCCCGAGGTCGCGCTCCATCGCGGCCAGCATGTCCGGCGAGGCGGTCGCCGTCGCCGTGCTGCGGGACTCGGTGTCCACCGAGGTCGCGGTCGCGGTACCGGGTAATACGATGGCGACGGCGGTGCCTGCCGTCGCGATCACTGCGGCGGCCAGTCGGCCGACCGTGATGCGCTTCATCTGTTCTCCCGTTGTTGTGGCGATCCGGTCGGTGCGTCGATGTGTGGCCCGGCCGGAGACTCGGGGTGCCCGCGAGACGGGACCTCGGTGATTCCCGAGGCGCCCCAGGACGTCTCGGGCTTCTCGGTCGTCTCGCGTGGTGTTGTTCCGGCGAGTGCGCCGGTGACGGAGGCCGTCCCGCGAACGGGGGACCCAGGCGGGACGGCCTCCGCGAGATCACCCTCGGTCGTCCTCAGCGACGACGCGAGTGGCAATACCGGGTTCAGCCCCTGACGAGGGTGAGGCCCCAGCGGCTGAGGATCGGGTTGAGGGGCTGGAAGAAGGTGGTGCCGCCGATCGAGCAGTTGCCGGAGCCGCCGGAGGTGACGCCCTGCGCCTGGCTGCCACTCAGCCACGAGCCCCCGGAGTCGCCGCCCTCGGCGCAGGCGTTGGTGCGGGTCATGCCACGGACTGCGCCCTGGGCGTAGTTGACCGTCTGGTTCTTGGCCTGGACGGTGCCGCAGCGCCAGCCGGTGGTGGAGCCGGACCGGCAGATCGATGCGCCGATGGCCGACTCGGTGGAGCCTGCGACCGCGACGGTGCCGCCGTTGTAGCGGTTCACCACGCCACGGGGGACCCAGTTGGAGTTGGTGCGGACCCAGCCCATGTCGCTGCCCGGGAAGACGGAGCCGGCGACGCTGCCGGAGGCGACCCGGTTGCTGCCCTGGGTGGCCGTGCCCACGCCGCCACAGTGCCCGGCCGTGACGTACCCGCCCTGGACGGAGAAGCCGATCGAGCAGCGACTGCCGCCGAAGTAGTACGCGTCGCCGCCTCGGACGTCGTAGAGCGTCTTCGGCTCTTCGGCGTTCTCCACGATCGTGACGTCGGCCTCGGTCAGGCCGACCGAGGTGACCAGGTCGGCCCCGGCCTGCGTGGCGCCCTCGACGTTCTCGGAGACGGTCATCACGACCGTGTTCTGCTCCACGTCGACGTACCAGCCGGTGACGCCCTCCGGAATCGAGTCCAGCTGCGTGTCGAGCGCGGCGGTCACGCCTTCGAGGCTCTGCAGGCTGTCGTCGACGACCTCGCCGATGGCGCCTGCGGCGCGCACCTCAGCCAGGTCGGCGCTGTCGGTGACGCCGACGACGAGGGTGCCCGCCCCGGCGTCGAATCTGGCGCCGCCGAAGCTCGTGCCGAGGGTCGAGCGCAGGCTCTCCTCGATCTCGACGGCGTCCGCCTCCTGAGTGAGCCGGGTCAGCGCCTGTGCCTCGGTGAGACCGAGGTCGCGCTCCATCGCGGAGAGCATCTGCGGGGACACCGCCGAGGTCACCGAGTCCGTGGTGGGGTCTGCGGCGGCGGCGGGCAGGGTGAGGGCGGCCGTGGTACCGGCCGCCGCCAAGAACGCGGCGGCGATCCGCGCCGCGCTGAGCTGCTTCATCTTGTGTCTCCCATGGTCTTCTCTGCAGGGACGCACCGGGCGGGTGCAGGGGTCGGCAGGGTTCCGCCCGGCTGTCGGGGGCGATGCACGTGGCTCGAATGCCGAACCGGAAGGGATGTGACGGGACGACTGCCGGTCTCTCGCCGACTGGCGGCTCTCGTGGAGCGCTGCCCGCGAACGACTGGACGGAGGTCTCATCGACGTCCTCTTTCGTTGCTGTTCGGATCCGGTCACGTGAATTGAGAAGCCCCCTGTCATGGGAGTTTTGGCCGATGATCTTGTTACGAATATCCGCCATTCGAGGTTAAAAGTGTCATAACAGCCGGCAACTAGATAACGGAAAGTAATGCCGATGAAGATCAAAAGTGCTGGTCAGGGGCCATGGAGCAATCGATCGATGCTCTCCGTGGGTTTTCGTGCCGCCGATCGATCCAGTCGCGGCACGTCCGTTCGGACCAGCCCAGGCAGCACGACAGAGCGCCCTCACCCGAATGGATGAGGGCGCTCTGGTGGGAGTCGCCGGAGCCGAAAGGAGAAGGCCGTTTCGGCCGGATCAGACCGAGATCAGCCGGTAGTCAGCGTCAGGCCGTACTCGGAGAGGATCGGGTTGAGGGGCTGGAAGAAGGTCGTCCCGCCGAGGGAGCAGTTGCCGGAACCACCGGAAGTGACGCCCTGCGCCTCGGTGCCGCTCAGCCACGAGCCGCCCGAGTCGCCGCCCTCGGCACACGCGCTGGTCTGGGTGAGACCCGCGACGGTGCCCTGCGGGTAGCTGACGCTCTGGCCCTTGCCCTCGATCTCGCCGCACTGCCAGCCGGTGGTGGAGCCGGAACGGCAGACCGACGCGCCGACGGCGGCCTCGGACGAGCCGGTCACCGTGACGGTGCCGCCCTCGTAGTCGTTGACCAGCGGGGTGGGCGTCCAGTTGGAGTTCGTCTCGACCCAGCCCATGTCCGCGCCGGGGAAGGTCGAGCCCGCGACGGTGCCCAGTGGGCTGTTGTCGCTGCCCTGCGTCGCCGTGCCCACGGTGCCACAGTGGCCTGCGGTGACGTATCCGCCCTCGACCGAGAAGCCGATCGAGCAGCGGCTGCCGCCGAAGTAGTAGGGGTCGCCGCCGATGATGTCGGCGAGTGGAACAGGGGAGCCCGCCTCCTCCGCGATCGTCACGGCGTCGCTCAGCGCGCTCGCTTCGGCCACGAAGGCCTCGGTGGCCGCGTCGATGGCCGAGGAGTCGAGGGTGACGACCACGCTGTTGTCCGCGGGGTCGACGCCCCAGGAGTTCACGCCTGCGGGCACGTCGAGAGCGTCGATCTGAGCCTTGATCGCGTCCAGCTCGCTCGCGCTGAACTCGACCACGGTGGGAACCGCGCCCGCCGCTCGCACCGCGTCGGCCGAGGCGGCGTCGGTCACGCCGACCACGAGCTTCCCGAGCTCCGCGTCGAACACCGCCCCGCCGAAGGTCGTGCCGAGCGTGCCGCGCAAGGTGGACTCGGCGGTGACCGCCACGGCCTCCTGAGCGATTCTCGCGGTCGCCTGCGCCTCGGTGAGTCCGAGATCGCGCTGCATGGCGGCCAGCATCTCCGGGGCCGCCGTGGTCTGGGGAGCCGAGCCGTCCGTGTCCGAGGCGGGGTCTGCCACCGCGGGGAAGGACAGCCCGACGGCGGTTCCCGCCGCGAGGACCATCGCTCCGGTAACGCGAGCCGCGAATCTGCGATTCATCAGTTGTCTCCTCGTGGATACGAGTGCTGGGACAACCCCGCGGGCAGGGACTCTGGCAGGGGCCTGCCCGCGGGAACTTCTCGACGTGAAGGCCGACCGCGTCGCGTGTCGGCCGATCTCCCCGTCCTGTCTCGACGTCCGGTTCGGACTGCCTCGTCAGGGTCTTCGAGACCGGGTCGACGCGCTCAACGAGCCCGCCGCCTGAGCGAATTTCTCAGACCATTTCGGGTGAACCGTCACCCGTTAGGGGTGAAGTTATGGCCCCGTAACCTCCTGGTGAAAGCCGCCATTCGGGGGAACAGGGCGATCTTTGGCGTCCATTTGACGTACAGGGAGTGATCTACCCCCCGGTAGATTCACGGAAGGTGACGGCCGGTCGCCCGCTGTTGTTGCCTGGCAACCTATGGGCTGACGCAGTCCGTCAGAAGTAGACGTACCAATCCCGCTCGTCGTCGGTGCCCGCGCGCGAGCCGCGCCGAAGGAATGATCGCCTCGGACGAGGCGTCGCCGAGGGGAGCGCGACGTCCCCCGGAACCGGTCGAGACGAACGTCACGTCGATCGCGGCCGCCCGGTGTGACCCCCCGGCGCGTCCGCGTCTGCTCAGTCGCGCCTGCTGCCCGGCAGCGGCGGGTTCAGCCTGGCGACGAACTTGTACCGATCACCCCGGTACAGCGAACGGACCCACTCGACCGGCTCGCCGGTGGTGTCGAAGGAGTGCCGAGACAGCAGCAGCATTGGCAGTCCGATGTCGGAGCCGAGCAGCTCGGCCTCCTCGGGGCTGGCCAGCGCCGTCTCGATCGTCTCCTCGGCGTGCCCGAGCTCGACGCCGAACCGCTCGCGCAGCACCTCGTAGAGCGACCCGCCGTTGGCGATGTGCCTGCGCAGTCCCCGGAACCTGCCGAGCGCGAGGTGGGTCGTCTCGATGGCCATCGGCTCCCCGTCGGCCAGCCGCAGCCTGCGCAGCCGCAGGACCTTGGCGCCCGCCTTCACGTCGAGCAGCCTGGCCAGCTCGGTCTCGGCGGGCAGCTCGTCGGACTCCAGCATCCGTGAGGCGGGCTGTCGTCCCTGCGCCCGCATGTCCTCGGTGTACGACGAGAGTTGCAGCCGCTGTGCCACCTTCGGCTCGGCGGCGAAGGTGCCCTTGCCCTGCACCCGGAGCAGCCGCCCCTCCACGGTCAGCTCGGCGAGCGCCTGCCGGACGGTCGTCCGTGACACGTCGAAGTCGGCCGCCAGCGATCGTTCGGTGGGAATCGGGGTCCCCGGCGGCATGGAGCGCAGCAGGTCGAGCAGGTGGCGTTTCAGGCCCCAGTACTTGGGCTCCCGTTGGACGCGGACCGGCGATCCGCCTCCGCCGCCTGCGGGCGTGGTACCGAGCATGGCCTCCTCCTCGCTGTGAACCGCATGTTCATATCGCATGTTGCATCTCCATGATGCGGTTCTCCCCGAGTACGACCAGATCACGTCCCGCTTCGTGGTGTGCCGGACGACAGCATGCCTGTGCTGTGATGACGGTCAGTCTGCCGCACGCTCCGGCCGGGGGTCGCATGATCCACGGCGCGCGGACGCCGCTCGCCTCGGCACCGTCTCGGCGGGCCGAGCGAGCCGAGCGCCGACGTGGCGGTCGTCGGATCGCCCGGTGTCGCGTCGTCTCCGGGCGGGCGCCGTGCGTGCGGAGCGTGGGTCGGGCGCAGAACCCGTGGTCGGGGGCCACGGGCGACCACGGAGTTCCCCGCCGCCGGGTCGCCCTATTGCAACGTCTTCGGCAACGGTCTTGACATGCCTTGTGACGCCACCCACCCTCGTCACATTGGTCTACACCACTGTTGGTGGTTCTCGGATCTACTGGGTCGCCCGCGATGTCGTCGGGCGGAAGGGCGGACACACATGAAGCGCTGGACGACGATGGCGGCGGGGGCGGCCTCGGTGGCCCTGCTCGCCACCGGCTGCGCAGGCACGGGCGGCGGCTCGAATGACGGCGACGCGGAGACACTCACGGTCTGGACGATGGACGGCTCGCTCAGCGACGAGCACGCCGCCGCCCTGCACGCTCAGTTCGAGGACGAGCACGGCGTCGAGATTGAGCACGTCGTTCAGCAGTGGAACGGCATCCAGGACCTGCTCACCACCGCGCTCGCGAGCAACAACCCGCCGGACGTGATCGAACTCGGCAACACCCAGAACCCGGCGTACTCCGCCGAGGGCGTCTTACTGGACCTGAGCGACTGGAAGGCCGATCTGGCCGGGGATCAGTGGCTGGAGGGTCTCGCCGTCTCCGGCGAGTACGAGGACGCCGTCTACGGCGTGCCGCTGCTGGCCGCGAACCGGGTCGTCGCCTACCGGACCGACCTGTTCGAGCAGGCCGGGGTCGAGCCGCCGACCTCCTGGGACGAGTGGATCACCGCCATCGAGACCCTGGAGGACGTCCACGGCGACGACAGCGCATTCCAGTCGCTCTACCTGCCCGGCCAGTCCTGGTACGCCCTGCTCTCGCTGATCTGGGACAACGGCGGCGAGATCGCGACCGAGGCCGACGGAACCTGGACCGGCACGCTCGACTCCCCGGAGGCGATGGCCGGGATCGAGGCCTACCGCGAACTCGTGGAGACCTCCGACACGACGGCCGCGATGGACACCGACGAGGCCGAGCCCCAGCAGTTCGAGGTCTTCGCGGGCGGGCAGGCAGCTCAGATGATCGCCCTGCCGTGGGAGGTCGCCAGCGCGATCGAGGCAGCTCCGGAGCTTGCCGAGAACGTGTCGGCCTTCCCGATCCCCTCGATCGACGGCGGACCCGCCCCGGTGTTCCTCGGCGGTCAGAACCTGGCCGTCCCGGCAGGCACGAACAGCCCCGAGCTCGCCAAGTCCTACCTGGAGATGTTCACCAGCCCCGACTACCAGACGATGCTCGCCGAGGCAGGCGCGGTGCCCGGCGCCTCCACCGACACCAGCCCGCTGGAGAGCAACCCGACCACCGCCGCGATGGCCGAGGCCTCGGCACAGGGCCGCGCCGTCCCCGCCTCGCCCAACTGGGCCGCCGTCGAGGTGCAGAACCCGCTCAAGACGATGCTCACCGCCTACCTGACGGACACCGCGTCGCTAGAGGACGCGGCGGCCGATGCCTCCGCGGCGTTGACCGAGACGCTGAACGACTGAATCACCTGCGATGACGACAACCATGATCGAGCCGGCGGCCGAGACCCGAACTCCGCGCCGCCGGCTCGAACGGCTGATGCCCTATCTGCTGCTCGCGCCCGCACTGGTCACGCTGATCGTCCTGCTCGGCTATCCGGCGGTGTCGGTGCTGACGACGAGCTTCCGCGAACTCGGCCGGGGCGAGCTGGTGCGCGGCGAGGTCGTCTGGACCGGCTTCGACAACTACGTCGAGGTGCTGGGCGACTCTGAATTCTGGCTGATCACGCTGCGCACGGTGCTCTTCACCGGCACCTGCGTGCTCCTGACCATCGGCCTCGCGCTGCTGCTCGCCCTGCTGATGCGGCGACTGCCCAGCGGCGTGCGGCTCCTGCTCCAGGTCTCGCTGCTGCTCGCCTGGGCGATGCCGCAGCTCTCCGCGACCACCGTCTTCCAGTGGATCTTCGATCAGAACTACGGGATTCTGAACAAGACGCTGGTGGCGATCGGGCTGGACGGCTTCGAGCGCTACTCCTGGTTCACCACCGGGCTGTCCACCATGGCGATCATCGCCACGCTGATCGTCTGGCAGGCCGTGCCCTTCGTGGCGATGACGCTCTATGCGGCGCTGGTCGGCATCCCGCAGGACCAGTACGAGTCGGCCGGGCTCGACGGAGCGAGCGCCTGGCAGACGTTCCGCAATGTGACGCTGCCGCCGCTGGCGCCGATGCTGGCGCTGGTCACGTTCATGTCGATCCTCTGGGACTTCAAGGTGTTCGCGCAGGTGTGGGCCTTCCGCCAGGGCGGCCCGAACGGCGGGAGCACCACGTTGCCGGTACTCCAGTACGTCGAGGGCATCGCCAGAGGCAACTTCGGCGTCGCCGCCGCCATCAGCGTTCTCATGGTGATCGTGTTGATGGCGATCAGTGCCCAGTACCTCCGACTGCTGCTGCGTTCCCAGGGAAGTGAGCAATGAAGCCCCGCAAGGCCACCAGGACCTGGCTGTCCGTCCTGGCCGTGGTGATCGCGGTCGTCTATCTGTTCCCCGTCTACTGGATGGTGAGCAGCTCGGTGAAGCCCGCCGGGCAGATCACCTCGCTCGAGTACGACCTGATCCCTCGGGGATTCACCCTCGACCACTACGTCACGGTGCTCGCCGAGTCGGACTTCCTGATCTATCTGCGCAACAGCGTGATCGTGACGCTCTCCGCGGTGTTCCTGGCGGTGATCGTCGGACTCTTCGCCGCCCTGGCGCTGTCGCGGTTCCGGTTTCGGGGCCGCAAGGGCTTCGTCCTGATGGTGCTGATCGTGCAGATGGCGCCGTTCGAGGCCCTGTTGATCCCGATGTTCCTGTTCATGCGGGACACCAACCTGCTCGACACGCTGCCCGCGTTGATCCTCGTCTACTGGGTGATCACCATGCCCTTCACCCTGTGGACGCTGCGGAACTTCGTCAACGGCATCCCGATCGAGCTGGAGGAGGCGGCCATGGTGGACGGCTGCGGCCGGTTCCAGGCGTTCTGGAAGGTGACGTTCCCGCTGCTGGGCCCCGGCCTGGTGGCCTGCTCGGTGTTCGCGTTCATCACCGCGTGGAACGAGTTCCTCTACGCCCTGGTCCTGATGCCCAGCGGCAGCGGCCAGACCCTCCCGATCTTCCTTCAGTCGTTCCAGTCCGTCTTCGGAACCGACTGGGGCGCCACCATGGCGACCTCGACGCTGTTCATGCTGCCGGTGGTCGCGTTCTTCGCGATCGTGCAGCGCAACCTGGTCTCCGGCGTGACCGCCGGTGCCGTGAAGGGATGACGCCGTGAGCGACGCCGAACTCCGGCGACTGATCAAGGGCGTGCTGCTGCCCGGCTTCCTGGGCAGCGGCCCGCCGCCGGACTGGGTGCGGGCGTGGCTGGACGCCGGCCTGGGCGGGGTGGTGCTGTTCGGCCGCAACATCGTCGACGACGAGCAGGTCGCGTCCCTCACCGAGGCGCTGCGCGACGAACGCGAGGACGTCGTGATCGGCATCGACGAAGAGGGCGGCGATGTCACGCGGCTGGACGCGGGCACGGGTTCGACCGTGCCGGGCAGTCTCGCACTCGGCGCCGCCGCCGACGTCGAGCTGACCCGCGCGGTCGCCGAGTCTATGGGCAGGCGGCTGGCCGACTGCGGGGTGACGGTGGACTTCGCGCCCAGCGCGGACCTGCTCTCCCCCGCGGGCGATCCGGTGATCGGCGTGCGGTCTTTCGGGTCCGACCCGGCGGCGGCCGCCGCGCAGGTGACCGCCTTCGTCGAGGGCCTCCAGGCCGCCGGGGTCGCCGCCTGCCTCAAGCACTTCCCCGGCCACGGCGCGGCCGAGTCCGACTCGCACCATGCCCTTCCCGTGCTGCCCCGCACCGAGCAGGAGATGTACGCGCGGGATCTGGTGCCCTTCCAGGCGGGCATCCGGGCCGGGGCTCGGGCGGTGATGACCGGGCACCTCGTGGTGACGGACTGGGGACCGGAGCCCGCGACCCTCAACCCGCGAGTGCTGGGCGGGGTGCTGCGGACCGAACTCGGGTTCGACGGGCCGATCATCACCGACGCCCTGGAGATGGCGGCGATCTCCGGGCACAGTCCGGACGCGATCGCCCTGGACTCGCTGGTGCCCGAGGGCATCGGCCGGGGTGCGGTGCTGGCCCTGGCGGCCGGGGCCGACGGGCTGTGCCTCGGCGGCGAGCTGGCCGACGAGAGCGTCGCGCTCGCCGCCCAGGAAGCGGTGGTCGCCTCGGTCAAGGCGGGCATCCTCACGGAGGAACGCATCGCGGAGTCGGTGACCCGGCTGGCCACGATCGGCCTGGCCGCGCCGCGCGGTGGATCGCGCAGCGGCGCCCGGATCGCAGACGACGTCGGCCTGATCGCCGCCCGCCGGGCACTGCGGGTCAGCGGCGATCTCCGACTCGCCTGCCCGCCGCTGGTCGTGGACCTGGCCGTGGCGCCGACCATCGCCGTCGGCGACGTCCCGTGGGGCCTCGGACCGGTGCTGCGGGAGACGCAGGGGGCGGCCTCCGACGTCCGCGTCCTGCGACTCGTCGAATCCGACCCCGAGCGGGTGATCGCGGCGGCGGCGGGCGGCCCGGTGGTCGTCACGACCCGAGACGCTGCGCACCACCCTTGGGTTCGCGAACTGATCGGGCGACTGGTCGACGCCGGGGTGGAGCTGGTACACGTCGAGACGGGAGCGCCGGGACCGTCGCTCGGCGAGTTCCCCCGGATCGACTCGCACGGCGGTTCGCTGGTCTGCCTGCGTGCCGTCGCCGAACTGCTGGTCGACGCCCAGGCGTCGCCGAAGGGATCGTCATGACCGACTCGCCTGCGGGCACCCACACCGCCGCCGAGATCGCCGAGCAGCCTGCCGTGTTCGCCCGCCTCCTCGCCGCCAGGGCCGCGACCTCGGAGGTCGCCTCGGTGATCGCCCGGCGGCGTCCCCGGTTCGCGCTGCTGGCGGCTCGCGGGTCCAGCGACCACGCGGCGTTGTACGCGAAGTACCTGATCGAGGTGCTGCTGGAACTGCCTGCGGGCCTGGTCTCGCCGTCGACCACCACCCTCTACGGGGCCCGACCCGACCTCAGCGACGTCCTGCTGATCACGGTGAGCCAGAGCGGCGGCTCGCCGGACCTCGTCGAGGTCACGGAGCGGGCCCGCGCTCAGGGCGCGTTGACGGTCGCCGTCACCAACACCGCGGAGTCCGACCTGAGCGGCGTCGCCGAGCTGGCGGTGGACATCCAGGCAGGCCGGGAGGTCGCCGTGGCGGCCACCAAGACCTACAGCGCGACACTGCTGGCGCTGTACCTGCTGGTGGACGCGGTGCGCGGCGGCACGGGCGAAGAAGCCGCCGCGCTGCCCGACCTGGCCGCCGCGACGCTGGCGGACTCGGCGGACCCGGTGGCCGAGGCGGTCCGGCGCTGGCGTTTCGTCGATCGCGTCGTGACCACGGGCCGGGGCTTCTCCTCGGCGACGGCGGCCGAGGCGGCCCTGAAGCTGGCGGAGACGAGCTATCTGTCGGCGCGGTCCTACAGCGGTGCCGATCTGTTGCACGGGCCGGTCGCCGCCGTCGACGAGGAGACTGCGGTGCTCGCCGTCGCGGGCGAGGGAGCGGGCGGCCGGGCCACCTCGGCTGTGATGGAGGTCGTGGGATCTCGTGGCGCCGACGTGGTGGCGGTCGGATCGGCCGCTCACACACTGGCCGCCTCGGTGCATGTCGGCGTACCGGCGACGGCGGAGGAGGTCGCGCCGATCATCGAGGTGCTGCCGGTGCAGCGGCTGGCGCTCGGCCTGTCGGTGGCCCGAGGCTTCGACCCCGACCGGCCGCGCGGCTTGAACAAGGTCACGAAGACGCGCTGACCCGGCGCGGCGGTGGCCGATCACGGGCCTGCCCGCGTCCGACGGCGGTGTGTCGCCGAGGCGCGGGCCGCTGCGCCTGCCTGCTTGCCTGCCCCTGCGTCAGCGAGGCCCGCCGACCGCGTGATCGGCGGGCCCGGCGGACGCGGCGGGAGGAGGACGTGGGTCGGGCCGGACGCACCCCGGTTCCTGTCGTCACCGAGGCAGGATCGCCGTACGCCTGCACCGCCCGCGATCACCGCCTGCCGCCGCTCGCCGCTCCTCGCCTGCACTGCCGACCGGTGTGCCGAGGCCGTCCTCCACCGGCGTCGTGACGAGTCCGCCCGATCGACGTCCGCAGGACATCGCTGTCGGCGGCACGGCCTGCGGTGCGCCGTCGGCACAGCGCTGCGGCTGACCTCGGCCGGCAGGCTGCCGATCCTGGCCCGTCGGTTCGCGCCGGTCCGGCCGATCTGGCGCGCCGGGGCCGCCCGGTCGACCGCCCCGCAGGAATCGCTCACGCGAGTCCGGAGGTCGTTCCGTCTCGACCCGGCCGGTGCCTGCGGCGCGGGTGTTCGCGTGGACGTCGCCTGCCTCGGCGCCGTCGGTGTCGATGATCTCCGCGTTGCCTGCCTCGGCGTTGAGGAGATCGGCATTGACGAGATCGGTGTCGCCGAGACCGGGCAGGCTCGGCCGATCGTCGCCCGACCCGGCGCAGACAGGCCCACCGCCTGCGCCGGACTCCGGGACGTGGTCTTGGTCTGTGGCGGGCCCGCTCGCCTGCGGTCCCTCGGTGAACAGCGCAGAGGTCGAGTGCAGGCCGGGATCGCCGCTGTCGGCGTCGAGCTGGTCCAGGAACGGACGGAGGTTCCGAGTGAGATGACGGTGGATGTCGCGCAGCTCGTGGGAGCGGAGTCCGCTCAATGCGGCGCGGAGTCGGGCGGCGATGTCGTCGGGCGGTGTCATGCGCGCGGGTCTGTCCGCGCGAGGATCATCAACGGAGAGCCTCCACCAGATCACGTTGGGTGATCACCATGGTGCCCCGCGAACCCGGCCCGGCGTCAAGGAAGATCGCCCGACCGACTGACGTTTCCGGCGGTCTGCGCTGCCGTGTGCCGACCGGGAGCATCCGTCGCCGCCCTCGTGGGAGTGCGAGGAGTCACGCGGCGCCCGCCTTCGTCACCGGCCCCGTCATTTGGGCGGCGGCCCCCCGACGACGACCGCCGAGGACCGAGGGCGCAACTCCGGGGCACCATGGCCCGGACGCCGACGAAAGGTGTAGCCCACTCCACTGTGCCGGGCGCAAGCCGAGGTCAGACTGATCAGCGTCACTCGAGCCACAAGGAGATGAACCTCGTGCGGGAACGGCTTGCCCAGGTGGGACGCGCCACCAGATACTCCCTGGCCACCATCGTCTCCTTTCCGATCGCGTTAGCGCTCTTCTGCCTGCTCATGGTGAGCGCGGCGCTGATCCCCGTCGGAATCGGCATCGTCACCACGCCGCTGCTTCTCTCGGCGACGCGGGCGGTCAGTAACGGGGAGCGTCGCCGGGCGGGTGCCCACGCCGGTCGACCGGTGACCACGAGGCCGCTGGATTCAACAGGCACGGGACTCACGGCCTTCCGTCAGGCGTTGAGCGATCCGCTGATCTTCCGGGACTTCGCCTGGCTGTTCGTCCGGTTCACCGCAGGCTTCATCCTCAGCGTCACCGCCCTGATGTTCCTGCTGATGCCGGTCATGGTCCTGAGTCTGATCCCGACCTGGCACCTCTTCAGCCCGCCCCCCACCGTCCTGGGCATCCCGATCATCGGCTGGTGGCAGGCGGTCATCTTCCTGCCGATCCAGGCGCTCGTCCTCACGCTGCTGGTGCCCTTCGTCGTGCCGTGGCTGGCGGGCGTGCAGGTTCGGCTCGATCTCGTCCTCCTGTCCTCGGCGACCCGGCGGGAACTCGCCGATCGGGTGGAGAACCTGACGGAGACCCGCGAGAGCGCTCTGCTGGCCCACGGCGCGGAACTGCGGCGCATCGAGCGCGACCTGCACGACGGCACCCAGGCCCGGTTGGTGAACATCGCTCTGCGGCTCGGCATCGCGGAGCGGACCTTCGCCGACGACCCGGCGGCAGCAGTGAAGCTGATGCAGCAGGCCAGGGACGGTGCCGAGGAGGCGATGACCGAGCTGCGGGACGTAGTGCGCGCGATCTACCCGCCGATCCTGGCCGACCGGGGTCTGCCGGGGGCGCTCAGCGCGTTGGCGGCCCGCTGCACGGTGCCCACGACCTTAGACGTGGCAGACGTCGCAGGCGATACACCCGGCACAGGCGTGGGGGACCTCGCCGATGTAGAGCTGGCCGCTGCCGAGTCGGCGCTCGGCCGGATTCCCGCCGCCGTGGAGGCCGCCGCCTACTTCGTGGTCGCCGAGGCACTCACCAACGTCGGCAAGCACAGCGGCGCGCAACTCGTCACGGTGTGGGTGCGGCGCGTCGGCGACGCCCTCTACGTGGCGATCAGCGACGACGGCCGGGGCGGCATCGACGAGACGGCGGGCACCGGGGTCGCGGGCATCCGTCGTCGGGTGGCGGCCCTGGACGGCGCCGTGACGGTGGAGAGCCCCCGTGGCGGCCCGAGCACCATCACCGTGGAGCTGCCGTGCGGGTCGTGATCGCCGAGGACAACGTGCTGCTCGCCGAGGGGCTGAACCTGCTGCTGAGCTCGGCGGGTTTCGAGGTCGCCGCGACGGTGTCGGATGCGCCGAGCTTCCTGGCCGCCGTGGCCGAGCATCGGCCCGACGTCACCGTGGTCGACGTGCGGCTGCCGCCGACCTTCCGCGACGAGGGCATCCAGGCGGCGCTCGCCGCCCGCCGGGCGGGTCCGGGCCTGCCGGTGCTGGTGCTCTCGCAGTACGTGGAGCGCACCTACGCGCGGGAGCTGCTCCGGGACGGTCGGGGCGGGGTCGGCTACCTGCTCAAAGATCGGGTCAGCCGGGTCGAGACCTTCCTGGACGCGCTGCGCCGGGTCGCGGACGGCGGCACGGCGATGGACCCGGAGGTCGTCGCGCAGCTGCTGGTCCGGCGGGACGGCGACCCGGTGGACACCCTGACGCCGTGCGAGCTGGCGGTGCTGCGGCTGATGGCGCAGGGCCGGGACAATGCGGCCATCGCCGCCACACTCGTCGTCACCGAGCGGGCCGTGCACAAACACATCGGCAACATCTTCCAGAAGCTCGGCCTCACCCCCGACGAGAGCGGACACCGCCGGGTCCTCGCCGTCCTGCGCTACCTCGGGGGCGACCGGGATCAGCCCGCGCCGGGTGTTCCCGGCAGGTGAGGAGCACTGCGCCTGCGTCCTCAGGGGCTCGATCGGACCGGCCTGCGGTGCAGGCCGGTCAGTCCACCGGGTGCGTCGTGTAGCCGTAGTGGCAGGGGCCGACCGGATGGCCGATCGGGAGCAGCTCGCCGGGCAGCGGCGGGATGTCGACGGCCGCCCAGTCGGGGAGATCGTCGGGATCGACGGTCACCGCGCCGAGATCGGTGACGCGCACCTGCTCCCCGTCGACGTAGGTCGCCATCGTGAAGCCTGCGAGTCCGCCGTACCGCTCGAACCAGTGGCCGCAGGCCCAGCGCAGCTCGTCCGGGTCCGTGACGACCAGCTGTTCGAGGTGGCCGGTCGAGCTGTGACCCGCGTCGTTCTCGACGAGGTAGTAGCTGTACCCGATCGTCGACGGGTCCGGCTGCTCGCCCTCGATCACCTCGTCGAGCAGCGCCGTGCCCGCCTCGGCGGCCGGGTCGGACGAGTCGACGGCCAGCACCCCGGCGTACAGCTCGCGCACCTCGGCGATGCGGCGGTCCACCGCCTCCTCGGCCGAGTCGGAGTCAAAGGACGGCTCGCCGTTCAGCATGGCCGTGATCTGCTGGACCAGTTCGCTCGCGAGCAGCGTGGCGGCGATCGTGTCGTCGGGCCGCCGCGCCAGCGCGATGCGCAGCCACAGCTCGCCGGGCCAGCGGTCGTCGGCGCTGTCGCCGTCGTCGAGGGTGGGCTGGAGGCACAGCAGCCTGCCCAGCTCCCGCGCGGCCTCCTGATCGCCGTGCTCGGCGTCCCCGCGCAGTGCGTCCATCGTCTTGTCGATGCTCGTCATCACCGGCCACGCTACCGGGTGACCAGCGGTGGTCGTCGCAGTCGGAGAGGAGACCACGGCCTACCGGGCGGCGGAGCGTCGCGACCTCGGCGGATCGAGCCCCCGGAGGCCCGTGTTCGACGAGTCGGGGCCCGGACCGGGAGGTCAGCCGAGGAAGCCGCCGAGGAGTGTCCCGATCAGCACCGCGACCGCGCCGACCAGCAGGTTGAGCCCGATGTTGGCCGCCGCGAGGAACCGGTGACCCTGCTCGGCGAGTGCCACCGTCTGCGCGGCGAACGTCGAGTAGGTGGTGAGGGCACCGCAGAACCCGATGCCGAGTACGGCGCCGTTCGTCGCGGTGGTGCTCAGTGCCCCGATCAGGGTGAGCAGCAGGGTGCCGACGCCGTTGACGATCAGGGTCGGCCAGGCCACCCCGGGCCGGTCGGCGGGCAGCAGGACGTGCACGAGATGTCGGAGCACCGCGCCCGCCGCCCCGGCCAGCGCCACCAGCAGCACGGTCATCGAGCCCGGACCATGCGCAGCCCGACTGCCCGGCCCGCGACGGTGGCCGCCACGGCGGCGACGAGCGTGCCGACGAGAGAGAGCAGCGCCGTGCCGGTGTGCCCTGCGACGATGAGTCCCTGGACGTCGACCGCGTAGGCGGAGAAGGTCGTGAAGCCGCCGAGCACTCCGGTGCCGAGGAAGGGCCGCCACAGCCGATGTCGATCCTCGGCGGCCAGCACGGCGGTCAGCACGCCGATGAGCAGGCAACCGAGCACGTTGACGCCGAGGGTGCCGACGGGGAGTCCGCCGCCGACGGGCTCCGCGAGCAGGCCGACCCCGTAGCGCGCCAGGGTGCCCAGCGCCCCGCCCGCCGCCACCGCTGCGAACACGGAGGGACCGCCGAGATCACGCATGATCCCTCGACTCTAGCGGCGGCGTCGGCAGGGGGCCTGCTCGTCCGGGCCGTCGGCGGCTCGCCGACCAGCGCGGATGAGCCGGGGGACGGCGGGAAGTGAATCCGACCGTCGGCGAACTCGACCGGAGCCCGAGTGCAAGCTGCGCGCTTGCTGTAGCTAGCACTTGGGGTTACCGTGGAGTACGTGCGGAGGGAGTGAACCGGTGGAACGAGTCGACAAGGTGGTCAATCAGGCGGTCGCCGACATCGGGGAGTACATCCGCACCCAGCGGAACAAGGCGCAGATCTCGCTTCGCCAGCTCGCGAAGCAGGCGGGCGTCTCCAATCCCTACCTGAGCCAGATCGAGCGGGGGCTGCGGAAGCCGAGCGCGGAGATCCTGGCGCAGATCGCCAAGGGGCTGCGGATCTCTGCGGAGACGCTGTATCTCCAGGCGGGGCTCCTCGAAAGCCGAGGCGGCGGGCCGGTCGCCGACGCCATCCACGCCGATCCGCAGCTGACCGAGCGGCAGAAACAGGCGCTGCTCGCCGTGTACGAGTCTTTCCTCCAAGAGAAGGAGTGATCCGAAGCGATGCCCACCCTGCCCGATTCAGAAGACGTGAAGAAGGTTCGAGAGCAGGCCGACTCGGCTCTCGGCACCGCTGCGGAGCAGGCCCGCACCCCGCTGCTGGCCGCGCTCGGCGCGGGCGACCTCGCGGCCAAGGCCGTCGTCGACCTGCTCGGCAAGGTCCGCGACCGCGTCGCCGAGGGCGCCGAGACCGCGCGGGCGAACGCGGGCGAGCTGCCGAACGACTTCGAGGAGCTGCGCCAGAAGCTCGACCCGGCTGAGCTGCGCAAGCTGGTCGACGCCTACACGCAGGCGGCCCTACAGCTCTACGGCCACCTCGCCGAGCGGGGCGAGGCGACGCTGGGCAGGCTGCGCTCGCGGCCCGACGTCCAGCGGGCGTGGAGCCAGGTCGAGGCGGGCGTCGGCACGGCCCAGGAGCGGGTCGAGCACGCCGTCGACGACGTGCGTGAACTCGCCGACGACGTGCTGGGAAAGGTGACGCGTAACACGCGATCGGTCGGGGAGAAGGCCGCCGCCGCCACCGAGCAGGCCGCCGAGGACCTCGCCGAGACGACCAAGGAGCAGTCGGACGAGGCTGCGGAGGCGGTGCTCGACGCGGGCGCCAAGGCAGGCTCCGCCGTCCGCAGCACCGCGCGTAAGACCGCGAACCGGACCGCGCCGAGGAAGAGCAGCACGACGACGAAGCCCAGGTCGGAGACGAAGGCCAAGCCCGCCGCCACGAAGGCCGCGAAGCCCAAGGCCCAGGACGAGGACGGCGGCGCAGACACCGCCTGATGATCGAGCGCATCGACACGGCCGCCCGCTGCCGGCGAGTGGGCGGCCGTCGGCGGTGTGCGTGCCGCCCGCCACGCTGTGCGGCCGGTTGGTGAGAGTGCCGCCGGGCATGGGAAGGATCTGCTGATGATGAGAGCAGGCGGCGTCGCGTCGTAGGGTGGTACCCATGTCCGTGAGTTCGGCGCTCGTGCCGCAGATGTGGATCATCTTCGCGATCTGGCTCGCGGGCATCCCCGCCGGGTTGTTCGCCTTCGGCCATGCCCTGTCACAACGTGCCGATGCGTTCGTCGCGGCCGACAAGCTGAGCAAGAACGCCTGGCTGGGCATCACCGGCGGCGCCACCGCCGCCCTGGTCCTGTTCCGACCCTCCGGCACGGGAACCATCTTCTGGATCGCGGGCCTGGTAGCGGCGCTCGTCTACCTCGTGGACGTCAAGCCGAGGATCACCGACGTGCAGCGCGGCCAACGCTGGTGAGGCGAGGCTCAACCGCTCGGCGGCTAGGCGACCGCACGGCCGGACCCGCCTGACGGGCCCGGCGGCACAGCCTGCGCTCGACGACCGCACTGCCCGGCCGACCGTCCGATCAGCCCGAGGGCACCGTGGCGCTTGCCCGTGACCTTCGTCCAAGGCGGCCTGCGGCCCGGCGAGCGCGATCGGGGCGGGAATCTCAGCGGCGTAGCCGGTTGAGGAGCGTGACGAGAACAGCGCGGTCTCTGGGCGGCAGTGCCGTACTGGGCAGCGAATCCGACGTCACGGTGCGCAGGGTGTCGATGACCGCTTCGAGGAATTCGATGCCGAAGTCGGTGAGTGCCAGTCGTTTCTCGTTGCCTCGGCCGGTGACGGTGAGGTAGCCGCGGTCGGCGAGGCGGGTGACGCTGTGGTCGAGGCTGCGGGGTGGCAGGTCGAGTGCGGTGTTGGCGATGGCCTTGCGCATCGGTCGGGGTGCGCGGGCCAGCAGCCGGAGAAGTCGGTAGTCGTAGACGGAGATGCCGTGGCAGTTCCGGAGCGCGTCGGCGGGTTGCACGGTCCAGCGTTGGACGGCGGCGATCAGCGTCTCCCACATCACCCAGGGTTCGGCCGCAACCGTGCGCGCGCCGACGGCGACGTCGAGCGGCACCCGGCCGTCGGGCGCGGCCTGCCTGCCCGTGACGACCGGCGACCGGGACGCGGTCGTCGACGTGGCCGCCGCTCGGGCCGATGCCGGCCTGATGGCCTGGGGGCCGCCCGAGGTGGTGTCGTCTGCTGTGCCTGCGTCTGCTGTGTCTGGGGGCGCTGTGCCCAGGGGTGTGGTGCCCGGGTGTGCTCTCCCGCCGGGGAGGGTCCTCTCGGGCCCGGTGGTGTCCCGCCGGGTGGTCTCGGGCCGCGTGGTGTGTTGCGTGGTGTCGGGCCGAGTGGTGTCGACTCGGGCCGTGTCGATGGGATCGGTCTCGGACATGCGTGGGGTGTCTCCTGAGGATCGTCGCAGGGGGATCGCGTGCGGTCTCCGCTGGTCAACCGTCGCGTTCTCGCCAGACTCGACGAGGTCGGCTGCCGGGTCGGGCAGGCGGTCTCGGGTGGTGGTGGGGCGTGGGCCTGATCGAGTCGTCGGTGGTCATGGCGGTATCGCCGTGAGCAGGCGCGGGGTCCACGACGGGGTCGTGGTGTGTCCCAGACACAGCGGGCAGCGCTGTTCGTCGTAGAAGCACATCCGCAGTGGACGCCGGTTCATCGCCCGGAACTCCACGTCCGGGGCGCAGAGCGGGCGGATCGGGTCGTAGCCGTTCCACGCGGCCTCGGCGAGATGCGAGTCTCCGGAGTGCACTGTGCGCACGAACCAGGCCAGGCCCGTCATGAGTCCTCCATCGGGAAACAGTTCGGACAGCGCAACAGCCGCACCCACTCCGCCACCGACACCAGCACCGCCCCGCACACCGCGACGTTCACCGACTCATACGACTCGTCCCGGCAGTGCTCCAGCCGACGGAACCGCCCCGCCCACCGCTGCGGAGGTGCCGGAGCCGGCGGACTGGCCGAGCCCGGCGGCTCGTCTCCCAGCGTGGGCGCACGCACCGGCACCGCCTCGTCGGCGGAGCCGGCCGAACCGGCGGTGTGGGTGGAACCGGCGGTGTGGGTGGAACCGGTGACATGGGCCGAGCCGATGGCGTTGGCCGAGCCATCGGCGTTGGCCGAGCGGGCTGCGTGGCCGGAGCCGGGGGCGTGGCCGGAGCTGGGGGCGTGGGCCGAATCGAAGGAGCGGGCGGAGTCGGCGGCGGCGCTCATGGGTCCACCGCCGGGAGGCGGGCGGCGTGGAGGCCGGGGCGGAGGTAGGGCCGGATTCGAGCGGCGGCGCGGACGCGGGGGAGCCGAAACCGAGGGGACTGGCCGAGAACGAGCCGGTCGCGAACCGGTTCGCGGCTGAGAGGCGGGCCGGACCCAGGCACGGGCGACCCGAGCAGGCGGCGGGCGCGCATGATCGCCGCGACCAGCCCGGCGCGGGTCCGCAGCAGGTGACCGAGCCGAGTCAGCACCGCCGCCACCGGCTCGGGTCCGAGGGCGGGCCTGATCAGCGCGCCACGACGGTTCGGCAGGCCCCAGGCAGGCCGAGCCGGTTGCGGTGTCCACGCGGTGCGGCCGGTCACGTCAAGGTCCCCGAGAACGCGCGAGTCCAGCCCGGCTGCGGCCCACCGCGCGTCGGACTCGCGTGACGAAAGGCCGACCGTCGACACTGCGCGGCGACCACATCCAGCCGCCGCACCACGGCGGCCCGCCGACGCCGAGCCCGCTCCCGCGCATCGGCGTCGATGCCGCTTGCGGCGGTTCGCCGCCCGCCCGGCTGCCCAGCCGGGATCGGCGGTGCGGCAACTCGACGTCCCGATGCGTGATGTCCGGATGCCTGGGGCTCGGGTGCCCGGTGCCTGGGTGTCTGCCGGCCGGCCGCTTGATGTTCCGGTGCTCGATGTTCCGGCGCCCGATGCGCCGGTGCCCGGCGCGCAGCGGCGCGCTGGTCGGCGGCTCGGAGCCGTGCCCAGTCCGACCGCGACGGCGACCGCCGAGCCGGATGCGCGGCCCGCCACCATCGCCAGACGACGTCCACCGTGGGCAAGCCGATGCACAGGGCGAGGAGCAGAGCGAAGAGAGCGTCGGCGGTGGCGGTCATGACGGCCGTCCGGCGGCGCGAGGCAGACCCGGCCTGCGGAGCGTAGGCAGCGGAGGCGGCTTCCCGACGGCGGCCGTCTGCGGGGAGCCGGGTGGTTGCTGGTCGTCGGGCAGTGTCGTCGTCATGGCTCCTCGTCTCCGTTGTGGCCGGTCTCGGGGTGGTCGCTTCCAGTGGGTCGATGGGTTCCAGGCCGCTGATCGCAGCGCATCTCGTGGGCGTCGGACGTAGGAAAGTCCGCGTCCTGACGGCCACACCAACAACAGGTGCGCGTGAGCCGCCTGCTGCGGTCCTGCTCGGTCTCGCCCTCGCGCCTGCGCATCCACGGCTTCATCAGTCACCGCCGGGGAAGCAGCCGGGGCAGCGAGGCAACCGCTCGCCGTCATCGGCGGGACGGATCACGGCGCCGCAGACCGCGACGTCGACAGCTCGGTAGGTCGGGTCGTGGCAGTGGGCGAGGGCGACAGGCCGGACCCCTGCCCACCTCGTTGCGGTGTCGCCTCCGAGAGCGGTCATCGGACGGCCCACCAGAGTTGAAGCGCGGCATACCAGGCGCCGAACGCTGTGAGGACGATTAGGACGACGGTCATTCGCTCACCCCCGTGAGACACGCCCCGAGCTGGGGCGCCACACAGCGATCGTTCGCCACAGTGACACCTGATGCAAATGGTCGCGGTCCAGCAAATCTGTATTGGAGGAGTTACCATGTGTCACATGAGGCGCGTGACTAGAACTCCCAGGGCCAGGGCTGTCGGACACGCACTGCGCACCCTGCGTGAACAGAAGGGCCTGTCCGCCCGTGAGGTAGGCCGACGAATCGGCATTCACTCCACCATCCTCGGGAGGATCGAAGGCGCCACAAAATGGCTTTCACCTCGTGATTTGTCGAGTCTCCTCGGCGCACTGGAAGCTTCACCCGAAGAGAGGAATCACATACTCGGGTTGGCTGAGGGAAACGGTCGTCCCGGATGGACGGTCGGCCATGTGCCCGAGCAGCTCGCAACGCTGCTCATGTACGAACAGGACGCAACGGCGATCACCGAATGGACGATGACCCTGGTGCCCGGTCTGCTCCAGACTCCCGCCTATGCCCGCGCAGTCATCCACGGTGGTGTCGACGGCGCGGACGACTCGCTCGTGCTCACGAGAATGGGCCGTCAGCAGGTCATGCGCGGCGTTTCGGCCCCGACGGTCGAAGTAATTCTCGATGAGTCAGTGCTGTGGCGTCGGATCGGTAGCCGCGCGACGATGGCCGACCAGCTCCAAGAGATCACCGCCCGTGCCAGCCGGGGCGAGTTCGAGGTTCTGGTCCTGCGGAACGACGCGGGGATGCTCGACGCGCACGCGGGAAGTTTCACGGTGTGGGAGTTTGCGGATGCGCCGCCGATCGCCCATCTAGAGCACATGACCCACGGAACATTCCTCGATGCGGCTGACGAGGTTGCCCACTTCCTCGAAGCGCGTCGTAGCCTGCGAGCGGCTGCGATGACCCCGGCTGACTCACTGAAGGTCATCACAGCCGCCGCTGATCACCACGCTGGAGGCGAGGCATCACCATGACGGTACAACCCATGAGTGGGTGGAGAACGTCGGCACGGTCGGCGAAACAAGGCAACTGCATTGAGATCGGCCAGGCCTCAGGCTTGGTCGGCATCCGGGACACGAAGAACCGGGACGGCGGCACCCTCGTGGTCGACCGGGCGGCCTTCGGCGCCTTACTCGCGTCGATCCGGGCCGACCGGCTCCGCTGAGCCCACGGCGGTCACCCGGCCACGCGGGTGCCGCATCAGAGCCACTACACACGCGACAGCATTCCGCCCCGTTACCGCGAGGCGTCGGGGCGGAATGCTGTCAACAGCGTCCCGACGTGTACTCGGGGCGGGGCTGAAGGTACGGGCATCAGGTGCTGTCAGGCGTCGTCCTTGTCGGTGCCGACAAGATCCTTGACCTTGTCGTCGCCTTGTGGCAATGATTCGTATCACGGTCGAACTCATCCTTCGGCGGCTTCGCCATCGGTGACTGAGACCTCTTCCCGCCGTCCTTGTGCGGTGAACGTCGCCTGGACCTTGGGAAGGTGTTGCTTCACGAGGTGGACCAGGTGAAGCGTGCGCCGGAGTCGCTCACCGTGGACGGTCGGCTCGGTGGGAGCCGTCCAACGCTCCTCCCCACCACAGAGGTTGCACGTCTGAATTCCGTCATTAACGGAAAACTCGAGCTGGATGGGGTGTACACGCACAGTTGCCATGACCTGGAGCTTACGGAGTTCGATGTCCGTTACAGGCAGAGGATGAGTGCGGGCAGAGCGATGCCGACCTGTGGCGTTCAGTAGGCGGGGCGTGGTCAGGGCTGCGGCTTCTGCGGCACTGTCCAAGATCATCATCAGGGAGCGAGGCAGCATGACGGTACTGCACGGCTGGCGGAAGAGCAGCCGGTCTGGTCAGCAGAGCTCCTGCGTCGAAGTCGGCTACGCGCCTGGTGTGGTCGGCATCCGGGACACGAAGAACCGGGACGGCGGCACCCTCGTGGTTGACCGGGCGGCCTTCGGCGTCTTCGTCGCGTCGATCCGGGCCGACCGGCTCCGTTGAGTCACTGGCGGCCACCTGGTCAGCGGGTGGCCGCCACCCGCGTGGCGGTCGGGGAGCGGGCGCCAGATCGTGCAGATCGTCAACACCGTGATCGGAGCTCGGGCCTATTCAGGTCGACCTTTCTGCGACGCACAGTAAGGGGCTCCGGGGGCTCCGTGCGATAGTGGAAGCTCACACGTATCGAGCATAGGCGGCGACAAATGAATGAGCTGGTGTACCGCTCGACAGATGCGCGTTTGACCGTACGTCACGTGCGTCTGTCCGGGACCAACGAGCAGATCGGCGAATCGCTTGGCGACATTGCTCGCTCACGATATGGAGTATCGGCGCAGGACCTACTGCTGCCTGAGGAATTAGTCGCCAGTCGGCGCGAGTGGGCATCCCGCCATTATCCGGAGCTGCTGGTGCGCGGCGCTGGGATCGCCCGCTCCTTCGGTCTGGACCCATCGGACCCACGGGTCGATGCACTCGGCGTGGGATACAACGTGCAGTTGCCAGTGCCCCCGCAGGTGATGGGCTGTTCGGTGGTCGCCACTCCGACGACAGATGCCGGACTCGTGGTGCAGCGCAATTTCGATTTCGGCTTTCTTTCGCTACCGGAGATGATTCTCGGTCCGGGTGCCCCGGAAGCACCTGCCATGCTGAGTGAGCCTTACCTGATGGAGGTTCACCCGACTGACGGAGGAATGAGCGCGCTGTTCATGTGCGCCTTCGATCTCTGTAACGGTGTGATCGACGGCATCAACGAAGCCGGCCTCGTGGTCTCGATGATGCAGCTTATCGACCAGACTAGTCCGGTCTTCGCGCCTCCTGCCGTCGGGCCGGGATTAAACGAGTTCGAGGTGCTTCGCTTCATTCTCGATCGCTGTCGCACCGTCCAGGATGCCCAGCGGGTATTCGAAGAGCAGCAGCCATACTTGTCCTGGTTGCCCTGCCATTACGTCATCGCCGACGCCGGGGGTGCCGTGATGTTGGCCGAGCCCGGCGACGACAATGTGATGCAGATCCGGATGGCGCGGGGCGAACCGATGTGCTCGACCAATCACAGCCTGCTCCGGCCGTTGCCGGACTCGGCGCAGAACGACCCGGAGGTCCGTGGTTCGCTTGATCGGCTGAACCTGATGGAGACCGACCTGATTGTTGAACCCGCCGGATCATTCACCTCCGAGCACCTTGCCTCCGTTGCGGAGAAGGTCGCAGTGAGTACGCTACGGCCAGAAGACGGGTCGGTACTCGGCGGCACGCTCTGGTCGTCGTCGTATCGACCCGAAGAACGTACTCTGTCTATTCGATACTGGTCGGGGCCAGGGGAACCCGGCGGCTGCCCGGACTTCTCCCCCGAGATGCACTTCGAACTCGCCTCTGCAACGTGACGTCTCGGCCGAGTCCGCTGCCCAGTACTCGGCCGGATCACATCGAGTGATCTATTCCATTGGCAGTAGGCCGCACTGAGCGGCGGAGCTGTCCAGAATCCCCATCCCGGCTAGGAGCAAGGCGAGTGCGTTTTCTGGGGGATCGCAGAACAACTCACTCGCCATGCCTCCTCGAGGTACCTGCTGGGAAGCCTGAGTCTGGTTGATCGTACCGCGCTGTTATCTCTCTTCGCGAACGCCAGCTGACGCTTCTGCCGACCACGGGTCACCACGCCATCTCCAGTGCGGTCTGGGTGACCTCCGTCTCGTCCGCAGGATACGGGGGAGGGGAATTGTCATGGCCATCTCGAACCGGAGCTGCCGAGCCTCCTGCGTGGACCCAAACTTCAGAACATGCAAGTATTGTCGGGAATTATCCCGTCGGCCCGATAATTGACACTCGACACGACGGGTGATTCTCGTTTGATCCGTTCCGCCAGAATCTTCCCGCGCTCGCGCCAGGCTTCTTCGATCTCCTCGCTTGGGAAGCCTGAATTTCGGTAATCGTCGGGCTTATATGTCGCCTGGTACTCGTTGTCCCACGCAGAGATTGCAGCGACCAGGTCCGTCGGAAGTTGCAGGTCTTCGGCTGCCTCTTCGATCGAATGACCGTATTCCTCGGGGTCGTCTGCGTAGTAATAGAATGGGTCCTCCTGCCATCCCGTCAGCAACGCTACCTCAATAGAACGAGACAACCTGACTCCCTGTGCGCGAGGGATCAGAATACGCAAGTGTGCGGCGGAATCACTCCGTCGGCTCGGTAGTCTACGCTCACTACTACGGGTGATTCCCGTTTGATGCGTTCTGCCAGTGCCTTCCCGCGCTCGCGCCAGGCTTCCTCGGCCTCTGGCGACGGAAACCCAGACTCCAGCCCGCGCGAACCGGTCGGATCGTATGTCGCCTGATATTCGGCATCCCAGGCTGTGATCTCTGTGACCAGGTCAGCTGGCAGCTGCAATTCCTCCGCAGCCTCTTCGATGGAATGGCAGTACTCTTCTGGATCGTCCCAATCATAGTAAAACGGGTCCTCTTGCCAGCCGGCGAGAAATCCTACGTCAACAGATCGAGTCATCTCAGCTCCCATGCGGAAAGAGTGAATGCTGCGGTTGAGTGATGCTGAACGCGAACTGCTGGCGGACCGGTTTCCGGAGGAAGACCATCTCTCTGGCGCAAGGCCGCCCGATGGCCGCACTCCTCGGGCAGTGGGGTCAGAACATGCAAGAATAGTCGGGAATCACCCCGTTGGCCCGGTAATTGACGCTAGACACTACGGGCGATTCACGTTTGATGCGTTCCGCCAGCGCCTTCCCCCGTTCGCGCCATGCTTCCTCGACCTTGACGCTCGGGAAGCCTGAATTTCGATGATCATCAGGCTTGAACGTCGCCTGATACTCGGCATCCCACGCTACGATGTCGGCGACCAGGTCGTCGGGAAGTTGCAATTCCTCTGCGGCGTCCTCGATTGAATGTCCGTACTCTTCCGGGTCGGACCCGTGGTAATAAAAGGGATCTTCTTCCCAGCCGACCAACAGTGCCACTACAATAGAACGAGACAATTTAGCTCCTATGAAGACGTCTGCGGACTTTATGCTTGAGTGAGATCGGATGTGCGCCTACGATCAACCCGTCGCGGGTGACAGTGATGGCAATACGTCGCCTTTCGCCTTTGAATACCACCTCATACACTCGGCGGTTGACGCCACTATATCCAACGACCTCACCTCGTTCGAGAGCGGCGAACACCAGCGGAATGATATCTTCTCTAGGTACCCGCATCTTGCCGAACTGTTCTACGCGTCGCCAATCCAGAATGTGCTCTTCGCCGCCATCTGGGTTCCGTCCCTCCACCCAGACGATCCGCCCGTCCGGCAGTTTGCTGATGCGGGTGACGTTCTGCGGGTTGATCATCACGCCCGCGCGTTCTCGGTCGGCGATCCAGTCCGCTTCCTGTTCCTCTCGCGCGGTGGCGCCACGGTCCGCCGGTCCGTCGTTGCCGGGCGGCGCGCCCGCGCCCACCTCACCGTCGCTCCGCGATGCTCCCGACATCGACCCGACCAGGTCGGCCGCCAGCGCCGATTCCGTGTCCTGCGATGGAAATGCAGTAGCCGTCGATGATGTCCTGTGCCTGGACTATGGCCGTATGGGCCAGCCGTACGTCGTCGCCGGCCTCGGCTCCGAGTCTGCGCATCTCGTGCACCTGTGGCCAGACCGACCCGGCGGTGCCTTGGTCGAAGATCTCTCTCCCCTCGCTGATCGCCGTCTCTGCCACTACTGCCGCGTTCCGTGCCTCCGACAGCAGGGCATGCGCTCGCCGCAACTGCTCGACCACCTCCGTTACGGACATCGCACGATCCCTCACTCTCAGTGCCCGTCGCCATGGTGCCCGATCGTCGAATCGAAGTCGACCGAGTTCCGCAAACCTGTGGACAACTTGTGCGACCGAGCGCACACCGGCCACCGGTAGCCTGCCTCCTCTGACGCGGGGTGGGCGCGGACGGGAACTTTCCACCGACCGGACTATTGGACTCCGCGCGTCACCGTCGGATCAGTAGATCACCGTGCCGCGCGGGATGCTGCCATCGCCGAGATACTCGGCGCGGGCCACGGCAGGGCACTCCCTGTTGATGCTCGCCGCGAGATCCTTAGTTCGAGCGGGCCTGGCTTGTTCGGCTTCGGGCGTGCAGTGTGGGCTTTCTACGCCTCACGTACCTCGGTGGCGTGCTGGTGGTTGCCGTGGCCGAACCGGGAGCGCACAGCCTGTACGGCGCGGCTGGACGCGGTACCGTCCCCGAACGGCGTCGGGAGGCTCGCTAGGCGGGCGTTGATCGCCGGGGCGTTGCGTATCCAGGTCACCAGGGTCTGGCTGATCCTCTCGTCGCAGGGGAGCATCCTGCTGCCGAAGGCGTGCTCGACTTCGGGGCGTTCATTACTGCATCGGATGATGAGGATGGGGCGTTTGAGGATCGTGGCTTCTTCCTGGATACCACCCGAATCGGTAACAAGACCCGCTGCGTGGCGAATGAGGGCGAGCAGCACCGGATAGTCGAGTGGTTCAGTCCGCCGGAGCTGGCAGGCGAGGTGGTCAAGCCCGAACGTCCTGATGTTGCGCCGCGTCCGGGGATGTTGGGGGAACACGACTGGCATGGGTGATGCGACCAGTTGACGCAGGATGGCGGCGAGATTGACGGGGTTGTCGGCGTTTTCTGGTCGGTGGATGGTCGCCAGCACGAACCTGCCGGGCGTCAGTCGGAGACCGGAGAGGATGTGTGCCTGTTTCTGTGCGTCCGGCAGTGCGGTGGCAACAGCCTCGACGATGGTGTTGCCAGTAATCTCAATGCGCTCCGGGACAATGCGTTCGGCTAAGAGGTTGTCCCTGGCGAGTGAGTTCGGGGCGCAGCACAGGTCGGCGAGGTGGTCGATGAGCACGCGGTGGTGTTCTTCGGGCATTGCGCGGTCAAAGCTGCGCAGACCGGCTTCAAGATGCACGAGCGGCGTGCTGGTGGCATTCGCGGCTAGCGCTCCGGCCAGCGCCGACGTGGTGTCTCCCTGCACGAGCACAGCGTCCGGTTCGTGCAGAGTGAGGACCTGATCGAGAGCGGTCACCAGGTCGCCGAGCTGGTGGCCACGGCTGATGTCGCGGTCGACGTGGGCGTCGAGCACGATGTCCGGTGTGATCTGCCCGGCCATGCCAGCGCTGAAGTGCTGGCCAGTGTGCACGACGAGTGCCTCGCTACCGAGGAGTTCGGCGACCGGGCCGAGCTTGATGGCTTCGGGGCGGGTGCCCACGACGACGGCAATGCGCACAGAACGATCGCTGGCGGTCACCAGAACACGTGCGTCCGTTCGCCCGCGCAGAAACGACGTGCGGCGACGAACAGACGCAGGTAGAGCTGGTCGAGTTTGAGGTAGTTGGGGATCAGGTCGGCCGTGGTCAGAGTCGCCTCGCTGTACTCGAGGCCGTTGTCGGTGCGAGTGGCGTAGCGGGCGGGCACGGCGTCGGTGGCGCCGTCGGCAAGCGTGATCGCGTCGTCCAGCGCGATCTCCACCAGGCCGGACACTTCGGCGTCGGCGAGCGGAATCTCTTCTAGGGCCACGTCCAGGGGGATCAAGTGCCAGTGCTGGAACTCCCGCTCGATATAGTCGGGGGCGAGGGTGACGGCTGTCTGTCGCAGGCCGATCGGGTACAGGTCGCCGTAGGTGATGTGCAACCCAAGCTCCTCGTGGACCTCACGCACGCCTTCGGGAATCGTCTCGCCAGCCTGGTAGTGGCCGCCTACGGTGATGTCAGCGTAGTCCGGTCGATCGAAGGTGTACCGCCCCGGAGCCTTCTTCTGAAGTACCACGCGTTGGGTAGTGGAGTTGATCGCGAGCGCCGAAAAGGTGCGGTGCCACAAGCCCTTGGCGTGAGCGATCTTCTTGTCCTCTGTGCCGATGTGTTCATAGCGGTCGTTGAAAACGTCGATCAGTTTCACAGCTGTCCTCAGTGGCGGTCGGCGAGTTCGGTCTGGAGTTGCCAGTAGGTCTGGAGGGCCTCGAGGTATCGGCGTGGCTCACCGACGGTGACCCAGCGTCCGGTGATCCGGTGTACCCGTACGTCAGCGATCTGGGCGAGTTCGCCGACCGCAACGCCAAGGTCGAGTTCTCCCCGAGCCCGCTCTGTCGGGACGAGCAGTTCGAAGATCGAGGGTCGCAGGATCAGCCGGGAGACGACCGCGAGGGGCTCCGCGACGGTTGCGGGGTCGGGCCGTTGTCGGATGCCGATCACACGGTCGGGATCGTCGCGATGGATGTCGACGACACCGAACGACGCGATGTCGGCATGGGCAACCAGTTGTGCCGCGATCACGGCGTCGGCCCCGTCATCGGCTAGGACCCGCATTGCGGCGAGGTCGTGTCCACCCAGCACCACATCGTCACCGAACGCTACGCCGAACGACTCTTCTGCGGCGAGCCTCTCCCGGACAGTGAGCAGCGGTGTGCCATTGCCGTAGCCGTGCCCGAGGTCCTCGGCGACCGCCTCCACCGGCACGCCATCCTCACGCAACACGTCCACGTAGGCGGACACGACAAGGTCATCGGGCCGGGTCGCGACGATGACGGTGGCGGCTCCGGCTCCCACACATTCGGCGATCACGTGGTCGAGGGCGGGGCGATGCCCGACCGGCAGCATCTCCTTCGGGACGATGGCGCTAAACGGCCGGAACCGCGTCGCTTGCCCCGCTGCGGTCACCACCGCCGTCCAGCCCATGCCCTTCATCCAAGACCTTCCGTCGCGTTGTTCAGGGCGCGGACGAGATCACCCACGGCGTTCCGCACGCCGAAACTCATCTCAATGCACGGTACGGTCGTTGCGAGGTACTCGATAGCGGCGCTTGCCTGGTTATCAAGCTGCACGTCCGTCCTGCGGCGAGGGACCAGCCAGGGCCGAACCCAGAACTCATCCCGCGGGGTGAAGCAGTTCGCCGCGATGACGCGGCGGGCTGCGGCCATCGGCAGGCGACGCGCGCGGGCCGGTTCGTCAGTGTCCGCCAGTCTGGGAACCACCACCAGCCGCAACGTCGACCGTGCGATCAGGCTGGCGCCGAACGCTTCGGCGAACTCCCGAGCGGTGAAGGCGTGCTTGACCACCGAACCGAAGTCCGCAGGCATCCTGTCGAATTCGCTTCCGTCGGCGGTTCGGCGGTGAACGAGGTGTTCCAGCTCAGGAAATGCCTGGATCGTGCCTCTTGCGGTCGGTACGGGCAACGGCACAGCGATGACGTGATCTCCCTGGTAGACGACAAGCCGATCATTGGACAGCAGGGCGGCCCCGGGCGACCGGAGAAGGGCCGCCGTCACAGTGGTCTTGCCCGCACCACGAGGTCCGCAGACCATTACGGCTACGCCGTCGACATCGACACCGGCCGCGTGGAAGATGACTCCGCCCGCGTCCTCATAGGTGCGCAGCATGGCCTCCCGCACAAGCCGGATCGGATAGCGATGTGCATTCCCGGTGCCAGCATGGACAAACAAGTCGATGTCCTGCCCTTGCACGGCCACGGCGTACGCACCCGGTTGGTGTTCCACGTTGTCCGTGGCGATGACGTAGCAGCGGCGACCGGTCGCCTGACGTGCCTCCTTCATCAGCAGTCCGGTAACCGGCTCGACGATGCCGGTGGTCGGCGAGCGCCTGATTACCTCGGCAACCTGGCGGAAGGCCGCGCCGTCGGTGTGTACGCGGATGTTGAACGCGGCCAGGACGAGTTCTCTCGGCGGCGTTGTCAGGAAGTCCGACAGATACGCGCGCTGTGCAGACAGCCATTCGGGTGGTGCAGCGATCGTGAACGCCACATCCCCAGCGTGGCAGCCCCATGTGGACAGGTTTCTTGATGGATCGGCTGACGAGTTCACGTGAGGACAAGCTCCTTCACAGTCTGAGCGACCTGCCGGATGCGGTCAGCCCGCTCTGCCTCGGAGAGATCCCGGAACGCCCGAACGGAAGTCAAGGTGAAGAAGTCATGGACGCTCGCGGGCTCGGCTTCTCCTGCCAACCCGCGCAAGGCCAACATGGCCCGCGCCTGGAACCACGACGCGGGGAACGACGTCTCGACGAGCGCGGCGAACTCCTGCGGTACCTGGTGGGCGAGGTCCTGTCCTCGGTGACCAGCCAGGCTGATATCGGAGCGCAGCAGTGCACGTGCGGCATAGCCGATCAGCGCGTCGAGGATCACCGTGGTGTCGAAGCACAAGGCGGTGAAGAGCACGTCGAACAAGTTCGACGGCTCCGGGCGCACACTCGGAATGAGTGGCGGCAGTACGTCAACCAGCACGACGCGATCGTCAGCGAGGCAGAAGTTGGCCAGGTTGCTGTCTACGCGGGCATCCGTGGAGTCCAGAGCACGCACCCAGCCGGCGATCTCTATCACGGCGTCGACGAAACGTGAGGGGTCGACGCCAGCGTGGTCGAGCAATACGGGTCCGGTGACCCAGAGATGTCGCACCGCCAGCGGCCGAGCGGATTCCACCGACAGGCCCGGCGGCAGGGTCACGCCGGCTGCTCGCAGCCTGGACAGGTAGACGTTCATCCCACTCGCGCCGACGTGCTGCGCTACCGCTGTGAAGCGAGTTCCTGCCGGGTGCTGGCCGTTCAGCACCTTGATCACGTCCTGGCCGTCGCGCCGATGCGCGGCGAAGTCACCTTGGCCGGTCATCGAGAGGGGTCCCTGCTACGGAGGAAGGCTTCGGCGTCGACCACCATCGCGCGGAACTCAGCGAGCAGATCGAGCCTAAGACCGTCAGCCAGCGTGGTGGCAGCCGTTACTGCGGTGGCGCTGGCCGTCTGGATCGATGGCGGTGTGCCCGTGGGTCGGTGGCGGAAGCCGTCGTGAATCATGGCGGCTTCGGCGAGTTGGCCCAGAGTGATCAGCAGGCGTAGGAGTTGCTCGACTTCGCCGTCACGGCCCGCCGGTCGGGCGGCGGGGAGGCTGGCGGGCTCCGTATCCGCCAGCGTCGGCACGCTGAGGACGGCCAACAGGACGTCGGCTAGTTCGTCTCCGGTGTTGGTGATCGGCCGTTGCGGATCGTCGAGGTGGGTGGTGTCGGTTCCCCACTGGCGAAGCAGGCACAGGGCGAGGTGCCCGAGTTGAACGGTCACCTCGGCGGCGGCCGTGGTCGCGGTCCACGGTTGCGGCGCGGTGCCTGCGAAACCTACGCGGAGCCGGCGCACGTCGGCGAGCACGCAGGCCAGGTTCTCGGGTGTCATCCGGCATCACCGATGACCAGCGGTAGGGCACCGGCCGTTCCACTGCTCCAATAGGGGTCGCTGTGCTGGCGGGCGACGCGGACTCGGATGCCGAGATCGTGCGTCAGCGCGGCAGCGGTGTTGGTGGGTAGGACCGCATGGATCACGACTTCTCCACGAGGATGGTCGAAGGTGAACTGCGTGTCGGCGTACCCACGTCGGTCCAACGCAGTTCGGATGGTCGCGTCCGTCGGGGCAGGGCGGCGGAGGATGTCAGCCTCGCAACGGAGACGTTGGGCGTTTGGGCAGTGGTTGCGTGCCGTGCATACGTCGCTGCCAAACACCCCGAACCTGTCGGGTTGGCCGAGCACGTAGGCCAAGGCACAGGAGTTGGTGTGGAACAACGGATGATCTGGACGGCGCTGGTGGGTTGCGTGAATGAAGTTCCAGAACGCTCGCGGGTAGACACCTTCGGCTGTGGTGACTCCTGGAGTAGTGACCAGCGCTGGCCACAGCCCGGCTAACCGGGGCAACGCAGCGGATTCGACCTTCAAGCCGGCGGCCATGGTGCACCGCGCGTAAGTCGCCGCCCAATCGAAGACCGCTTCCATCGTGCCTGTAGTAGCCGACTCCGGGAACGCGGGACGCCAGTAGTGCACAACTGGGACGCCAGCCTGCGCCAGCCGCGGAAAATTGGTCTTCAACTCTTCGTGTCGAATGCCGCGTTCCACATCGCGCCCCAACCCGGAGTAGCTCAAGTACACAATCGTTCGCAATCCGGCCTGCCGGGTCGTCGTCACTGTGTCGAGCGTGTCATCAGGGATCGGGCACTTGGTGATGAGAACGATGGGGTTGTGAATCTTCTTCTGGACCAGCACGGCTAGCAGATCGGCGAGGTGCGCACGGGAATCGGGCAGTGCCATCACGTCGGTCCACGTGTATAACGCGATGGGGCGAGCTGGTGTGTAGTACGGCGACGCAGTGAGCAAGTCGACAGTTTCCGCTGGGTCGACCAACTGCTCGGGCCGGACGGCAGTCTGGCCTCGCTCGTTCAGGAAACAGTACGAGCAACTCTTCGGGCAGCCCTGGATGGGATTCACTGCAATCCACGTTGCGTGCTGGTCTACGATCGCGGTCTGCGTACGCGGGCGCTTGGCTTGGCGGTCACCGGCATCGTGGTAGGTGTTCACCTTCTTCACACTCCTCGCCATCCGATCATTCCGTGCTTACCGAGAGATCCAGGTCTTGTAGCGAGAGTTCCAGGCGCCGAGGCCTACGGCTCCGCGCCCAGCGTGCACAGGCGGCGACTCGGGATCAGGCCCCTGCGGCCCGTCCGGTCGAAACGTTGCCAGGGTTGGGATTGCTGTTCTCCGCGTTCCCAGCGCCCGATTCGCCTGGCGTATCCCGCGTCATCTCTAACCAGGCGGTCCTGGTAGATCGCCGCAATCGATCTAGTTATGGTCGTGTCGCCAGCGCCGATTCCGTGTCCTGCGATGGAAATGCAGTAGCCGTCGATGATGTCCTGTGCCTGGACTATGGCCGTATGGGCCAGCCGTACGTCGTCGCCGGCCTCGGCTCCGAGTCTGCGCATCTCGGGCACCTGTGGCCAGACCGACCCGGCGGTGCCCTGGTCGAAGATCTCTCTCCCCTCGCCGATCGCCGTCTCCGCCACCACTGCCGCGTTCCGTGCCTCCGACAACAGGGCATGCGCCCGCCGCTACTGCTCGACCACCTCCGTTACGGACATCGCACGATCCCTCACTCTCAGTGCCCGTCGCCATGGTGCCCGATCGTCGAATCGAAGTCGACCGAGTTCCGCAAACCTGTGGACAACTTGTGCGACCGAGCGCACACCGGGCCACCGGTGGGAAGCAACGCGCCTGATGGGCGGGGCTGCTGGCGCATTCGGTGCTGACGCAGCGGACGATGCAGACCTCAAGCGGGAAGGCGGAACGACACGCTCCCGGATGGTGAGTGGACACACGCTCGGACACGGCGGAAGTCGGCGGGAGCAGGCCCGCCGGCTAGCCTCTCGGCCATGACCTTCCCCGAGATCTTCGGCGGGCTGGCGCTGATCCCGGCCCTGGACAACCTCGACCTGCTCGCCGATCCGGTCGCGGCCGGGCTGCGGGCGCTGCCCGAGGCCTCGGCGGCCCGCTGTGCCGTCGTCGCGATCGATCCGGAGTTGGCCGACACGGCGGCGTTGACCGAGCACTACGGCCTGTCGCTCGAGTCCTCGGCGAACTGCGTGGTCGTCGCGGGCAAGCGCGAGGGCGAACGTCGGTTCGCGGCCTGTCTGATCTTGGCGAACACCCGCGCCGACGTGAACGGCGTCGTCAAGCGGCGCCTCGACGTGCGCAAGGCCTCGTTCGCCCCGCAGCAGGACGCCGTCGACCTCGCGGGCATGGAGTACGGCGGCATCACCGCCGTCGGCCTGCCCGCCGAGTGGCCGCTGCTGCTCGACCCGGCGGTGGTGGCCGCCGAGTGGGTCGTCATCGGCAGCGGCCTTCGGCGCAGCAAGCTCGTCGTGCCCGGCGCCGTCCTGCCCGAGCTGCCTGGTGCGGAGGTCACTCCCGGCCTCGGTCGCCCGCTCGGCTGACCCGGCTGGAGCGGGGCTGCCGACCGCGTCGGCGAGCGGTCCGGCTAGAAGACCACCGTGCGGTTGCCGTGCATCAGCACCCGATCCTCCAGGTGCGAGCGCAGTCCCCTGGCCAGCACCACCTTCTCGATGTCGCGGCCCTTGCGGACCATGTCGTCGATGGAGTCGGTGTGGTCGACCCGGATCACGTCCTGCTCGATGATCGGGCCCGCGTCGAGTTCCGCCGTCACGTAGTGGCAGGTCGCGCCGACCAGCTTCACGCCTCGGACGTGCGCCTGGTGGTAGGGCCGGGCGCCGATGAACGAGGGCAGGAAGCTGTGGTGGATGTTGATCGCCCGGCCCGCCCATGCCGCGCACAGCTCGACCGGCAAGACCTGCATGAACCGCGCGAGGACGACGGCGTGCGGGTCGTGGGAGTCGACGATCTTGCGGATCTCGGCGAAGGCCGCCAGCCGGGCCGCCTCGTCCGTTCCCGCCCGAGGGAATCGGACGTGGTGGAACGGGATGCCGTGCGCCTGCGTGACGGCGGCGAGGCCGTCGTGATTGCCGATGACGGCGCTGACCTCGACGTCCAATTCGCCCGCCGCCACCCGCCCCAGCAGGTCGTACAGGCAGTGCGCGGCCTTGGACACCAGGATCACGACGCGCTGTCGCTCGCCCGTGTCGCTGATCCGCCATTCGGTCCGCTCGCCGAGGCTCGCGGCGACCGGGGCGAACCGCTCGCGCAGCTCCTCCGCGGTCAACGCCAGCGAGTCGACGCGGACCTCCTGGCGGGTGAAGAACCAGTTGGTGTCCGGATCGGTGTGGTACGACGCCTCGACGATCCACCCGCCCAGTTCCGCGAGGAAGCCCGCGATCGTGGCGACGATTCCCGTGCGGTCCGGGCAGCCCAGGGAGATCACGTAACGGCGTTCAACTCTCGACACGGTCAGTGAGTGTGGCAGCCCCGCTGACCAGGCTCGTCGGCGCGGGTGGCCTGACGGGGCGCGGCCGAGTCCGATCTCGTCGGAGCCGGGCGAGCGCTGGTGATCAGCTCAGCGGCGTCCTCGGCTCGATCCCCTCCATCATGAGCGTCAACATCCGGTCGGCCACGGCCCGGTCCGGCTCCGTCCGGTCTCCGTCGCGGTGCTCGGCGGCGGTCAGGATTCCGGCGACCAGTCTGATCAGCTCGGGCGTCGTCAGGTCGGCGCGGATCTCGCCTTTCTGCTGGGCGCGGGTGAGCAGCGAGGCCGCCGCCCGGTGCAGCAGGTCGTGGCAGGACACCTCGTCGCCGGACTCGTCGTCCTGGAAGGTGATCAACGCCGTGGCCGCGACGCCGTGCACGACGCCCGCGTCGGCGAGCGCCATGCCCAACCACGTGCGCAGGGCCGCGCCGGGGGACGGCGCGTCGAGCAGGTCCCGGGCCTGCGCGCACAGCCTCTCGATCCGTTCGCGGAACACCGCGTCCAGCAGCGCCTGGCGAGTGGGGAAGTGGCGGTACAGGGTGCCCGGCCCGACGCCTGCCCGGGTGGCCACCGTGTCGAGCGGGGCGCTGACGCCCTGTTCGGCGAAGAGCTCTCGGGCGATGTGGATCAGCCGTTCCCTGTTGCGTCGAGCGTCGGCGCGCAGGGGCCGGGGAGTGCCTGCGGTCGACGGGGTGCCATGGGTGGTCATCGGACTCCCGCAATTATCGGAGAGTGTCTCCGTATATGCTCCGTCGTAGCGGAGACACACTCCGTTTCTTCCGATCCCGGTGGCAGTTCCACCGGGATGCCTGCCCCGCCATCGTCCCCGACGCCGGGTGACGACGTCGCGGAGCAGGTCAGGAAGGGCAGTCTCGACGCCTGTCCTTGATCCCGCTGGAGTCGTGAGCGGGGATCGGCGTGGACGAGCTGCACGGCGACCGGAGGGACCGAGGGTGACCGACCGACGCCGCAGCTCGCCGCGCCTGCCCTGCGCAACAGGACAGCCGGGATCGCAGACAGGCTCTGTGGAGGAGAACGCGATGACTGAGCACGGAGTTCGCCGCCTGCCCGACCTGGGCCGAGTCGGTGTCTGGACCAACGGCACGGCCTGGCAGTCGCCCGAGCGCAACGCCGAACTCGCCGCCGAGGTGGAAGAGCTGGGTTACGGCGCGGTCTGGTTGAGCGAGGGAGTCACCCGCGACCCCTTCCTGGACGCCGACGCCATGCTCCGCGCCACGAGCAGGCTCACCCTCGCCACGGGGATCGCCGTCATCTCGCTGCGGCAGCCGTGGGCCGTCAACGCCCTCACCGCTCGGCTCGCGGACGCCCACCCGGATCGCTTCCTGCTCGGCCTCGGCACCAGCAACGCCGCCTTCGTCCGGGACCTGCTCGGCCTGCCGTTCGACAAGCCCCTCGCCGCGATGCGCGACTACCTGACCGGCCTCGACGCTGCCCGCGCCGCCACGGCCGCCATGGGCCTCGACGTCGCAGGGCCGAGACAGCCCAGGGTGTTGTCGGCCCTCGGGCCGAAGATGCTGGCCCTGGCAGGCAGCCACGCCGAGGGGACCCACACCTACCTGGTGCCGCCCGAGCACACCGCGCTGGCCAGGCAGATGCTCGGCCCCGGGCCGCTGGTGGTGCCGGAACAGGCGGTGGTGCTCAGCACCGATCCCGAGGTGGTGCGGCGGCGGGCCCGAGCCCACGTGGGCAGCTATCTGGCGCGGCCCGCCTACCCGGCCAACTGGATCAGGCTGGGCTTCACCGAGGACGACCTCGTCGACGGCGGCAGCGATCGGCTGGTGGACGCCGTGGTCGTGGGCGGGGACGCGGCGGCGATCCGCGCCCGAGTGCAGGCCCACCTGGACGCGGGCGCCGACCACGTCTGCATTCAGGCGCTCGGGGACGACCCGACGACCGTGGACGTCGACCAGTGGCGAGAACTGGCGCCCGCCCTGCTCTCCTGACCGGCGAGTGCTCGATTCCGTCGGGTAGAACGGGCCTCGTTTCCGGCGGTGCCACGGGTTGTCGAGCCTGCGCGGCCGAGTGCACCTCGGCTTCTCGCCCGGCGGGAGGTCGACGGAACTCGGATCGCGGCGGGCGCCCCGCGCCTGCCGCGCCGAGTGGACCGCCTGCGCCCGGCCGCCGGGCCTGGCCTGCCGGGCCGCGTCGGCGGCGTCGATCACACCGTGCCGCGCCGCCGAGGCGGTCAGGACACGGGCGCCACACTGGACCAGTTCAGGGTCAGCTCCCCGAGCCGACTGCGGCGTCGGACGTCTCGCAGCGGCCAGCCCCGGTCGGCCAGCCTGGACACCGTCTCCACCCAGCGCGCCCTCGGCCCGAACGGACTCACCGGCGCCGCGTTGGCCCAGCAGGCATCGAGGTCGGTGAAGAGGGCGTGCACCCGCTCACCCGGCACGTTGCGGTGGATCAGCGACTTGGGGAGCCGCTCGGCCAGGTCCGACGGCCGTTCGATGTCGGCGGGGCGACACGCCAGGGTGAGGGTCGACGGGCCTGCCTCGGTGAGCGTCACCCAGCAGCATCGACGGCCGATCTCGTCACAGGTGCCCTCGACGAGCAGCCCGCCCGGCGCGAGCCTGCCGAGCAGCGTCCGCCACGCCTCGGCCGCGTCGGCCTCGGAGTACTGGCGCAGCACGTTGAACGCCCGGATGAGGGCAGGCCTGCGACCTGCGAGTTCGAAGCCGCCTCTGGCGAACTCCAGCGCGGGCGGCCGTGCCGTCGGCTGCGCCGCCGCGACGCGCTCCTGATCGATCTCCAGCCCCAACACGCGCAGGTCGGCCCGTACCGCGTGCAGCCTCCGCGCCATCTCCAGGGTGGTGACCGGTGAGGAGCCGTAGCCGAGATCGACCACCAGCGGATCTTCGGCGGCGCGCAGGGTTCGCGTCACCGCCGCAGTCCCCGTCATCCACCGGTCCACCCGGCGCAGCCGGTTGGGGTTGGTCGTCCCCCTGGTGGGCAGCCCCAGCGTTCGAGCCCGCCCGGCCGCCAGCCGGGGCACCCGTTTCGCCATCGATCGCGTCAGTCCGTCGGCCTGCCCGCGATCACGTCGAGCGTGAATCGCGATTCGGCGTTCAGCAGCTTGCTGACCTCCTCGGCCACCAGACCCTCCACCATGCCGCCCATCAGCGGAATGCGGGCGGTGACGGTGCCGGTGCCCAGCATCTGCGCCCCGATGCCGTGCGCCTCGACGAGCATCCGGCCCTCGATCCGGACCCGTGCGCCCTCGACCTCGGCGATCACGACGCCCTCGTACCGCTGATCGTCGACGCGGGTCCACGTCTCGGTGCGGTCGATCACGATCCCGTTCGGGGCTAGCGAGCGCACCGCCTTGGGCAGATCGCCTGCGGAGATCCCGTGCCGCAACTGCACGGTCGCGCCCGCGTCGTCGGCCTGTCTGCTGATCAGTGCGGCGTTCGGGCCGCCCAGCCGACGCAGCCTGCCCGCCAGGTACTCCTCGTCGACGAGGAGGAGATAGAGCTTCTCCGGCTTGAGGTCATCGGTGCGCACGCTGAACTGGATGGGACGGGCCATGGCACGAAAGGCTACCGTTGGCCCCCGTGACCACACCGTTGTCGGGGTCCGCGACAGGCGTCGCCGCCCCGCTAGCCGACGTGCCGCTCGCCGATCACACCACGCTGCGGCTTGGAGGCCCTGCCGCAGGCTTCATCGAGGCCAAGACGTCCGCCGAGGTCATCGAGGCGGTCACCGCCGCCGACGCGAGCGCGACGCCCGTCCTCGTGCTGGGCGGCGGCTCGAACCTGGTGGTGTCGGACGACGGATTCCCCGGCATCGTGGTGCGGATCGCCACGCGGGGGCGGCGGTTCGAGCGGGTTTCGGCCGGCGGAGTCGGCGAAGGAGATAGAGCGGGCGGAGCCGGCGAAGGCAACAGAGCAGGCGGAGCTGGCGAGGGCGATAGAGCCGGCGAAGGCAACAGAGCAGGCGAACACAGCGGGCCCGACGGAGCGCCGGCCGTGGAACTCGTCGTCGAGGCGGGCGAGGACTGGGACGACGTCGTCGCCGACGTCGTGGCGCGCGGACTCTCCGGGCTGGAGTGCCTGTCCGGGATTCCCGGTCGGGTCGGCGCGGTGCCGGTGCAGAACGTCGGCGCCTACGGCGTCGAGGTGTCGGAGCTGCTGACCTCAGTCGACCTGCTCGACCGCCGCACGGGCGAGTCGCGCACCGTGCCTGCGGCCGAGCTGGGACTGGCCTACCGGACCAGCGTGCTCAAGGGCCAGGATGACGCCGTCGTGCTGCAAGCCCGGTTCCTCCTGCACGAGGATGCCGAGTCCCGGCCGATTCGCTACGCCGAGCTGGCCCGCACGCTCGGCGTCGAGGTCGGTGCCCGAGCGCCGATCGTCGAGGTTCGCCGGGCGGTCCTGGGACTGCGGGCTGGCAAGGGCATGGTGCTCGACCCGACCGATCCGGACACCTGGAGCGCCGGGTCGTTCTTCACCAACCCGCTCGTCGCGGGCGCCGATCTGCCTGCGGTGCTGGCCGTCATCGCGGCCGAGGTCGGAGCGGACGTGCCGGTGCCGCAGTATCCGGCGGGCGAGGATCAGGTGAAGCTCTCGGCGGCCTGGCTCATCGAGCGGGCGGGATTCCACAAGGGACACGCGGGGCCGAGCGGTCGGGTGGCTCTGTCCGGCAAGCACACCCTGGCGTTGACCAACCGAGGCGGCGCCGCGACCGAGGAGCTGCTCGCGCTGGCCCGCGAGGTCCGCGACGGCGTCGAGACCGCCTTCGGCATCGAACTCCACCCGGAGCCGGTGCTGGTCAACTGCGCGCTCTGACGGCCGCTCGCGGCAGCAGCCGACGGCCCCCGGTGGTCTGTCACGGCGTGGGCAGCGCTGGCAGCGCCTCGTTCAGCTTGGCCTTCACCGCGTCCGGGGCGGCCTCGCGCACCATGGGGCGGACACAGCGGCAGCGGTCGAGCCGGGCCTCGACGACGCAGAGATAGACGCCGATCACCCGCAGGGCGAGCGCCACGTCTCGCAGATTGCCGAGTTGGTGATCGGCGTACTTCTCCGCGAGGGATGCGACGGCCCTGCGGACGACCTCGGGCCGGTCTCGGAGGGCGCGTCGCACGACGCCCTGCACGTCGCGCACGAAGCGGTTGCGCAGTCGACACAGCTCCTCGGCGACGTCGGCGAGCACCGGACACACCGTCGCCCCCGCTGATACCAGCGCCTGCCAGTCGGCCGCACCCGCCAGCGCCCTCGATCGCGCCCGCACCCGACCCTGCCAGGCGGCGCGGGCGGTATGCCGCTCGATGACGGTGCGCGTCGCCGCCGGGCCGCGCGGGCCCCGGCGTCGCGACGGGGTGCGGATGCCGGGTGGCTTCGTGGCCGTCGAGCGGCCGCCCGTTCTCGATTTCGATCGGCGGACAACGGGCGCGGGTTTCTGCCGAAATGAGGCGCCGAGTGAATCGTGCAGATGGCAGCGGCGGTGGAATGTCGACGTGCGGTCGACGGGATTTCGACACGGGGTGCCGTCCTGTGTCGGATGGCCGCAGCGGCGAGGAGGTGGGCCTTTTCGCGCCATTCGACGATTCTGCTGGACTGCCCGCAATTCGTCTGTAGTCATCTCGGGTGATGACGGTCCGCCTGTCGGCCGGCCAGCCTGCGCCCCGGGCGCCAGGCCCGACGCCTGCCTGCCCTGGTCGGCGGCGGCCGGTAGCTCACTGTGCGTGTCCATGGCGGGCATTACTCCTTATGGGTGCAGACAGTCCGCAGCAGGGCTAAATCGTTGGTTGAGTGTCAGTCCGTTCGGGTAGAACACCGGCATGAACATGATCGAGGGGCGAGACATCGTGGATCGTGGTATGGGCACAGGGGTGCCGGTGGAGCAGGCGGACGGCCTGGTGGTGAACACTCGCCGTGGTCGCTCCTTGGCCGTGCTGGTCTCCGTCGACGAGCTGGCCGCGCTGGAGGACGACCTGGAACTCAGCCTGGGCAGCCGCATGGTCGCCTGACGATTCCCCGCTGAAGAATCGACGCCGGGTCGCCTGGGTGGGTGCCACCGCGACCTGCGTCGTCGCCTTTGGACAATCGTCGAGGCGATATTCGATCCTGTTTCATCCCGGTGCCGTGTCGAATCCGAGCCGGATTCTATGCCGTCATTCCGGAACACCGGCGGTCTTCTCACCGACATGAGCGTGGCCGGATACTGCGCAGGCTCGGCCACCGATGAGCCGCTGTGCCAGTCGTGAATCTCGGCGAAGCTCGGGGACCCCCGGACCCCGAACCTGGGTGACGCCGCTCTCGAGCTGCCGCAGCGGTCGGCCACGGCCGGCGAGCGAATCCCCGGCAGCCGAGGCGGCGGTGGGCGGCGGTGGAGGGCGCCCACACGGCGGAGTCGTCGCCAGCCGCTCCCCAGGCCGAGGAGTAGCGGCCTGCTGCCGCCGCCGCACGAGTCCGCCCTGATGGTCGACGCGAATTGTCGCCCTTGCCGGGTACAACGGAGGAAAGGCGATGAAACACGGACGGCGATGTCAGGAGTGCTTCAGTGGTCGCGGAATACCGTCGAGGAGTCTCTCGCTTTGCCGATCTCGTCGCGCCGGTCGCCCCGGTGCGCTTCGCCGAGGCGTTGCTCGGCTGGCTCGCCGACAGCCACACGGCCGCGCGGGACCTCCAGGAGCTGCGGCGACGCCATTCGAAGGCCGACTGGGCGAACACCCACAGCTTCGGCACCGACCGTTATCACTATCTGGTCGGGACGGCCGAGGCAATGGCCGAGGAACTGAGCGGTGTCGAGTCCGACCAGTCGCGGCAGTCGTTATTCCTGCGCACTCCGCAGGCGTTGATCTATCAGTGTCGGGCCAAGGGCGGCTCGCCGGACGAACCGCTCCTGCAGGAGGGATACGTTCAACGCAGCCTGGCCATGCCCGACGTGGACCCGGCCGACCTCGATCCTGGATTGTTCACCCCCAAGTTCGCCGTCAGCGGCGGACGCGAGGTGATCTTCCTGCTGTGGACGGGTTCCGAGGAGGGGCTCGCCGAGGCGTGGGTGGGACAGGGCAGCCGCAATGCCCAGCACGGCATCGCCTGGACGTGGCTGCATCCCCTGCGGGACGTGATCGACGGGATCGGCTCGGCCGCGCCCTCGACGACGATTCCCGACGGGCCTACGCAGCCCATGCTGGACCTGCCGGAACTCGATCTCTCGCCGCGTGGCGAGGAGGCCGCAGGCGCAGCGGACCCCGCCGCCGACGGTGACGACCCGCAGGCCCGGCCCGAGGCCGGCTGACGCCGCTCAAGATCCACTTCCGGCCACCCTCGTGGCACGGCGCGAGCCGCCACGGGGGAGACTGGTCGCCGGCAAGAGTCTGTCTTCGATCCCGCTGGAGTCGTGAGCGGGGATCGGCGTGGCTGAGCTGCCAGGCGGAGAGGGAGCCATGACTCCAGTCATGGTGACCGACGACGACGCCGCAGATCGCCACGCAGGCCCCGCGCAACGGCAAGGCGGGGATCAAGGACAGGGTCTAAGACGAGCGGCGACCACCGGGGGCGGCATGACGATCACGGGTTCCCCGCGAGAGGACCGGCCGTTCGACCCGGCGCGGCTCGTGCTCGGTCGACGGCTCGCGGGGCTGCACACCAGGGACCTCGCCGCCGCGATCGATCGCGTCCCCGCCACCGTCGCGCGGTACGAGTCCGGCCTGGCCACGCCGCCGGCCGACGTCAGAGAGCGATGCGCCCAGACGCTCGGCCTGCCGGTGAGCTTCTTCGAGCCGGGCCGGCCTCAGCTGCGGCTGGACACCGGGCGGGCGCACTTCCGCTCGCTGCGGGCCACCACCGTGGTGGAGCGTGATCAGGCGTTGGCCCAGGTGGAACTGCTGTGGGAGATCGTCGTCCGCGTCGAAGAGGTGGTGAACCTGCCGCCGGTGGACCTCGACGCCGTCGCGGCGGACAGCCCGGCGGCAGCGGCGCGGGCGGTCCGGCACGCCTGGGGATTCGGTGACGGGCCGCTGCCGCATCTGGTCCGGCACCTCGAGGCCCGTGGCGTGGTGGTTACCCGGCTGCGCGGTGCCGGGGCGGCCCGGGGCCCGGCCGCCAAGGGCTCCTCGACGCCTGCACAGGCAGGCTCGCCGGGATCTGCGGCCTACGCGCGACCGAAGTCGGGCAGCTCCCGGCGCGGACGCAAGAACATCGACGCCTTCTCCGCGCCGGTCGACGGCAGACCCATCATCGTGCTGACCGACAAGGGCGACGTGCTGCGCCGTCGCTTCTCCGTCGCCCACGAACTCGGCCACCTGATGCTGCACCCGGACCCGGCCCCCGGCAGTGCACATCACGAGGGCGAGGCCAACGCCTTCGCCGCCGAGCTGCTGATGCCGGAAGCGGTGTTCGGCGACCTGCTTCCCGACCCCACCGACCTCGTCGCGCTCGCCGAGCTGGGCGGTCGCTGGGGGGTGTCCATCGCCGCGATGGCCTATCGGGGCCGCACGCTCGGCGTCTACTCCGACTCGGTGTTCCGACAGCTCATGGTGACGCTCACCAGGCTGGGCTGGCGGTCTGGCGAACCGGTTCGGGGGGAGCATCCCGGCGAGGAGCCCGCTCTGCTCGTCAAGGCCCTGGACCTGGCGGCCGATCAGGGCCTCCCGCTGTCGCTCCTCGCCGAGCGGCTGCGGATCGGCCTGCCCTGTCTGCGGGAGCTGCTGGGCATCCGGGTGAGCCGTCCCCGGCTTCGGCTGATCTCCTCGTCCGGCTGACCCCGTCACCGGTCGGCGTTCGCCGACTGCCTGCAAGAGCCTGTCCTTGATCCCCGCCTTCCTGTTGCGCGGGGCCAGCGCGGCGATCTGCGGCGTTGTCGTCAGTCGACATAACTCCGTTATGTCTCTTTCCTCCGCCTGGCAGCTGAGCCACGCTGATCCCCGCTCACGACTCCAGGGGGGACCAAAGACAGGCTCTAAGGGCCGACGGCGCCTCGCCCGCCCCGGGCCAGGGCGAAGACCGTCGGGGGTCCTCGCCCGGCCCGAGGAGCGGGCGGCGGCGCGCAGACTGTTCACGCGCAGTTCCGGGACACGAGCAGGCGTGGCGCGCGCACTCTTCGTCGGTCAGGGCATCGCGTGCACGCCGAACCGGGCGCCGAACGGATCGGTGATCATCGACAGCCTGCCGAAGGGGAAGTCCTCCGGGGTGCTGGCCTGACCGCCCGCCGCGACGACCCGCTGCACAGCCGCATCAACGTCGGAGACCTCGAACGTGGTGTCCCAGCCGGTGGGCATCGTGCCGTCGGCGGCGAAGATCCCGCCGACGTCGTGACCGTCCGGCCGGATCAGGGACAGGAACTCCATGCCGGGAATCTGCGTGTTGCGTTCGGGTGTGAAGCCGAAGACCGAGGCGTAGAACTCGGCGGTCGGCTCCGGGTTCTGGGTCATCAGGTCGTTACGCACCAGCGAGTTCGGCTCGTTGACCAGCTGCGCGCCGACGAGAGCCCTGCCCTGCCAGAGACCGAACTGGGAGCCTGCGGGATCGCGCACGATCGCCATCCGGCCCTGGTCCATCACGTCCATCGCCGGATTGACGATCGTGCCGCCCGCCGAGACGACGCGTTCGACGGTGGCGTCGCAGTCGTCGGTGGCCAGGTACACGCTCCACCAGAAGTCGGCGGCGTCGGCGTCCGGATTCGCCATGAGCCCGGCGACGGCCTTGCCCCGAAGCTGACAGATCGTGTAATTGCCCGTCTCGGGCGGGCCGGTGACGAACTCCCAGCCGAACACGGCGCGGTAGAAGTCGATCCCCCGCGCCAGGTCGGGGATGCCGAGGTCGATCCACGTCGGCGTCCCGGTGGGCTGGTTGGCGGTGACCTCGCTCATGGCTGCTCCGATCGGCCGAATCGATGCTGTCGGGCGAACGGTAAGCACGCCGCCCGGCGCCGCGTCGGCTGAGCTGCGGTTTTCCGCCGGTACGGATGAGCTGTGTCGCGCAGGCGGGGTGGATTAGCGCCGATCTCGGCGACGGTAGGACCGCCCTGCACCGATCGGCCGTCCCCGAACCCGTCGGCACTGAGCCGCCCGTGACCGGCAGGCCGCCGCGCCGGGCGGGCGGTCACCGCATCGAGCGCGGTGCCCCGACGGGACGCATCCTCGGCCGCGATGGCCGAGTCCGGCGGACGGACCGTCCCGCGCTGTCGGCGGCCGGGCGACTCAAGAAGGACTCCCCCCGGCTCACCGCCGCTCGCCCTCCGCGCTGCTCAACCCTCCCGGACGGCTCGCATCGCGGAGTGCTGTGCCCGCGGCTTGAGGACGATGGAGTCGATGTTGACGTGTGCCGGGCGGGTGACCGCGAAGCCGATGGTCTCGGCGACGTCCTCGGCCGTCAGCGGCGTCAGGCCCGCGTAGACGCCTGCCGCGCGCTCGGCATCGCCGTCGAAGCGGACCAGCGAGAACTCGGTCTCGACCATGCCGGGCAGGATCTCGGTGAACCGGACCGGATCGGCGAGGTGCTCGCCGCGCAGCGTGCGGTGCAGCGCACTCTCGGCGTGCTTGGCGGAGGTGTACCCGGCGCCGTTGTCGTAGGCCTCGATCGCCGCGATCGAGGTGACGGTGACGACGTGGCCGTTTCCGGAGGCGATCAGGGCGGGCAGCAGCGCCTTCGTGATCCGCATCGTCCCGATGACGTTGGTCTCCCACATCCAGCGCCAGTCGTCCTCGTCGGCCTCGGCGACCGGCGCCAGGCCTCGGGCGCCGCCCGCGTTGTTCACCAGCACCCGGGCGGCGGGGATCGCCGCGACGAAGGCGGCCACCGAGTCCCGATCGGTGACGTCCAGTTGCAGGGCGGTGCCTGCGATCTCCTCGGCGAGGCGGGTCAGTCGGTCGACCCGGCGGGCGCCGATCACGACGTGGAAGCCCGCCTCGGCGAGCGTGCGGGCGGTGGCCTCGCCGATACCCGCGCTCGCCCCCGTGACCACGGCGACGGGGCGGTCGTCCCGCCCGGAGGGGGCACCTGCCGAGGTCGTCACGTCGTTCGCGGGCTTGAGGTCGTTCGCGGTCTTCATCGCGTCTGCCGCCGCGACGGCGGCGGTGTCGGTGTCGCTGGCGCGGTCTGCCTCACTCGTGTTCACGGCTTCCGATGGTGCCCGATTCGCCGCCGCCGCACCGACCACCCGGCGGTGTGACGCGCGACACCGCACGGTCGCCTGCGGCTCGACCGGCGCAGACCCCCTCGTGCGCCGGTTCGGCCGAGCGGCGGTCGTGGCCGGGGACCAGCCTGCGCCGGCCGGGCTGCGCAGGCACTCAGCGGACGCGTCGGCCCGCCTGGACCGGGGGGCCGTCGATCGCGCAGTAGTGGCCTCGGGGACGCGCGGTGCCGGGCCGGTCGGGACGGTCGCTGATCAGCAGCGCCCCGATCAGCCCGCCGAACACCAGCAGCGCCGCGCACAGCACCATCGCGATGTGGAAGCCGTGGGTGAACGCCGTCGCGTCCTGGTAATCGTCGCCGCTGATGCCCGCAGCCATCGGGAGCACCGCCACGGCGAGTAGTCCCGAGGCACGGGCGATCGCGTTGTTGACGCCCGAGGCCACCCCGGCGTGCCGGGTCTCGGCGGCGGTGAGCACGGTGGCCGTCAGCGGCGCGACGATCAGGGCCAGCCCCAGGCCGAAGACGATCACGGCGGGCAGGACGTCGCGCGGATAGGACGAGCCCGGACCGATCCTGAGCATCAGCAGCACCCCGCCCGCCGCGAGCAGCGGACCGCCGCTCAGGAACAGCCGGGGACCGAGTCGATCGGCCAGCCCGCCGACCCTGGCGGAGAGCGCCAGCATGATCAGGGTGACCGGGAGCAGCGCCGTGCCCGCCAGGATCGGGGAGAACCCGGCCGCGACCTGGAGCTGCACCACCAGCAGGAAGAACACCCCGCCCAGTGCGGCGTAGACCGTCGCCGTGACGAGGTTCGCCGAGGTGAACTGGCGGTTGGCGAAGATGTCCGGCGGGAGCATCGGGTATCGACGTCGACGTTCGGTGGTCACGAAACCCGCCAGTGCGGCGATGCCGATCACCGCGCCCACGCCCACCGTCGCCGACCAGCCGCCGCCCGCCGCGATCAGGGCGAACGTGGCGCCGCCGAGCCCGAGGACGCCGAGCAGTCCGCCGAGGACGTCCAGCCGGGGCGCCGCCGCCGGGTCGCGGGACTCCGGCACCGCCCGCAGCACCAGGGCCACCACGGCGGCGGCCAGCGGAAGATTGATCAGGAAGATCCATCGCCAGCCGGGGCCTTCGACGAGCCAGCCCCCGAGGAACGGGCCGATGGCCGTCGCGATCCCGCCGAAGCCCGACCAGGCGCCGATGGCCTTGGCCCGGTCCTCGGGATGAAACGACGCGGAGATCAACGCCAGGCTGCCCGGCGTCAGCAGCGCCCCGCCGATGCCTTGCAGGACGCGCGAGGCCACGAGCATCTCGACCCCGACGGCCACCGCGCACAGCGCCGAGGCGACGGCGAACCAGACGATGCCGACGACGAAGACCCGACGGCGGCCGTAGCGGTCCCCGAGCGAGCCGCCGAGCAGGATCAACGAGGCCAGCGTCAGGGTGTAGCCGTTGACCGTCCACTGGAGGTCGGCGAAATCGGCGTCGAGATCCCTTCCGAGGACGGGGAGGGCCACGTTGACCACCGTCGCGTCGATGCCCGCGATCGCCGAGCCGAGCACGGTGGCGAGCAGGAGCAGCCTGCCGGTGGCGGTGCCGAGCCTCACCTGCCCCGGACGTGCTGCCGCGCCTGCCGCCATGCGAGACCTCGCCTCGTGCGATCCCCGGACCGATCGACCCCGTCAGTGCTGCTCAGCGCCGGGTGATCTGAGGCTACGGCCACAGCCGACTCCCCTCAATTCGTGACGGGCGTCCCGCCCGCGCCGCCTGCTCTACGGTGCGGACGGCGACCGGGTCGCGAGGCAGGCTCAGTTCGTGGGCAGCTCGGCGATCGGGACGGCGTCGGCCATCAGCTCGGCGCCGCGCTGATTCGGGTGCGAGCCGTCGCCGACGTCGAGATCGGATCGCAGTCGTTCCGGTCGCTCCGGATCACGGACCACGGTGTCGAGGTCGACCACCAGATCGAAGTGTGTCGAGCGATGCAACGCGGCGTTCAAGGCGATACGGGCCGTCTCGACCTCCGGGCTGAACGATCGGTGCGCCCCGAACGGGGTCACCGTGGTCACCACGACGAACAGGCCCCGCGCGCGGCTCTGATCGGCCATGTCCTCCAGCGCGGCCAACACCGTGGGGGTGTCCGCCCCGTTCCGGAGATCGTTGCCGCCCGAATTGAGGATGACGGTGCGTGCGCCTGCCAGCGAGAGGACGTCCCGATCGAGCCGGTCGAGCTGGCTGCTGCCGCCGTAGGTCGTCGAGGTGATGATCTGATTGCCGGAGATCGAGGCGTTCGCGACGGCCAGCGTTCGCGGCCCCGAGACCTTCGCCAGTCGATCGGAGAGCAGGTCCGGCCAGCGTCGCGAAGCGGCCATGTCGGAGCCGACCCCGTCGGCGGTCGAGCTGCCGAGCACCACGACGGTGCCCCGCGCCGTGCCGCCGTAGATGACCGCGGCCCCGACCACCGGCCTGCTTCGATGTCGCTCGAACATCGCGCCGCCTGCGTCCATGCTGTGCTCGCCCGTCGCGAGCCAGGTGGGCTCGCCGGTCATCGAGTGCAGGGTGACCGGCCCGGTCGGGCCCGGCAGGTGATAGCTCACGACGAGCCGCGATCCGTCGCGGACGGCGAAGGGCACCGGGTCGGTGTAGACGCTCTCCCCGGCCGGGATGCGCAGTGCGGTCTGGCCGTCGTCGCGCAGCCGGACCCGGCCGCCGAGCGCGATCGCGGGCCCGTCGTTCAACGGCCTGGCGAGGGTGACGGCCTCCACGTCCAACGGCGTTAGTCCGTAGGTGTTGTCTAGTCGTAGGCTGATCGCGTCGCCGCCCGCGCTGACGCGGATGACGGTGCGGACGGTGACATCGGTGAAGCCGAGCGACTCCGGCTGGGCCTCCTGCGGAGGCTGCGGCGCAGCGGACCAGGTCGTGATCCCCGCCTGCGGATCGAGTGCGACAGGCAGCGCCTCCTTCGTCGGGCCCATCGGGAGCACCGACAGCACGGCGAGACCGCCGAGGACCAGAGCGGCTGAGGTGAGCCTGCGCATTGTGGGTCTCCTGATGGTGTGGTCGTGCCGCACACGGCCGTCGGGGCGCGCGTGCCATGCCCGCGATCTCCGCCGGGCGAGGTGTCCGACGTCTGTCGCACGCCCGCGGCAGGCAGATCGATCCTGCCGGTCGGGAAGCTCTGCCGGAAGAGTGTCGTTGAGCAACAGGGCGGGCTTCGTTCGGAGTCGAAGCCGAGTCAGAAGAAGCACGAGGAAAGGATGATGCAGCGTGGCCGAACTCGGCGCGTGCGTCCCGTCGGCAGCCGGGGCGAGCGGAGACAGCCAGGTGAGGTCATGGGCGAGGTGACCGAGCTGAGGAGCCCGGCCAGGTCGCGGAATCCCCGTCGGGTCGCGGTGCTGTCCCTGCACACCTCTCCGTTGGAACTGCCGGGCGTCGGCGACGCGGGCGGCATGAACGTCTATGTCATGCAGACCGCGTTACGGCTTGCGGGTCGGGGTGTGGAGGTCGAGGTCTTCACCAGGGCGACCTCCTCCGACCTGCCGCCGGTGGTGGAACACGCCCCCGGCGTCCTGGTCCGCCATGTGATGGCGGGACCCTTCGAGGATCTGAGCAAGCAGGAACTGCCCGCCCAACTCTGTGCGTTCGCCGCAGGCGTCCTGCGGGTCGAGGCGCAGAGCGAGCCGGGGTACTACGACCTGGTGCACTCGCACTACTGGCTCTCCGGTCAGGTCGGCTGGCTGGCCAAGGAACGCATGGGGGTGCCGTTGGTGCACACGGCACACACCCTGGCGAAGGTGAAGAACGCCGCGCTGGCCGAGGGCGACGAACCGGAGCCTCGGGTCAGGGTGATCGGCGAGGAACAGGTCGTGGCCGCCGCGGATCGGCTGGTCGCCAACACGGCGTTCGAGTTCGACCAGCTGGTGTCCCTCTACGGCGCCAGATCGGAGTCGGTGGCCACCGTGCCGCCCGGTGTCGACCTGCACACCTTCGCGCCCGCCGACATCGGCCGGGCACGGGCGGAGTTGGGCCTGGCGGCGGACGCCGTGGTGCTGACCTTCGTCGGGCGCATCCAGCCGTTGAAGGCGCCGGACGTCCTGGTGCGGGCGGCGGCCAGACTCCTCGCCGAGGAGCCCGCGCTGCGGGAACGGCTCGTGGTGCTGATCGTCGGCGGCCCCTCCGGCACCGGGCTGGAACAGCCGGAGGCGTTGCAGAAGCTGTCCGCCGAACTCGGGATCGGCGATGTGGTGCGGTTCCTGCCGCCGAGGTCGGGCCCGGCGCTCGCGGCCGTCTACCGGGCGTCCGACGTGGTGGCCGTGCCGAGCCACAACGAGTCGTTCGGCCTGGTCGCCTTGGAGGCGCAGGCCTGTGGAACGCCGGTGGTGGCCGCAGCCGTCGGGGGGCTGCCGGTGGCGGTGGCCGACGGCCGGTCCGGCAGGCTGGTGTACTCGCACGACCCCGCCGAGTGGGCGCGGATGCTGCGCTCGGTCGCCGTGGATCGGGAGCACCGGGCCGCCCTGGCGGCAGGCGCACTGGCCCACGCTCGCCGATTCTCCTGGGACAGCACGACGGACTCGCTGATGGCGACCTATCGTGAGGCGATCGGAGCCTTCGGTGAGGACGGTGTCCGCCGACTCGGACGAGAGGGCAGGGCAGGGTGAGCGACGCGGATACGGACCGGCGACAGGGGATCGAGGAGCTGATCGCCGTCGTCTTGGACGAGCGGGAGCTGACCTATCGGCGCGAGGGCGCCGGTCGGTTCACCGTCACCCTGCCCGGTGTGCGGAAGCTGGAGACGACCTGCCTGCTCACGGTGGGCGCGCAGGCGCTGCGGGTCGAGGCGTTCGTCTGCCGTGCACCCGACGAGGCCCACGAGCAGGTGTACCGCTATCTGCTGCGGAAGAACGCCCGGCTCTACGGCGTCCACTATTCGATCGACACGCTCGGTGACATCTACCTGATCGGACGGATCGGACTCTCCGCAGTCGACGAGGAGGAACTCGACCGAGTGCTCGGGCAGGTGCTGGAGACGGCGGACGGGGATTTCAACCTGCTGTTGGAGATCGGCTTCGCGAGTGCCATTCGGCGCGAGTTCCAGTGGCGGACCTCGCGCGGCGAGTCGACCCGGAATCTTGCGGCCTTCGACCATCTGTTCCGGGATCCAGACCCAGGCTGAGCTGGGCTGTTCGGCGCGGGAGCGCCGGACAAGCGCGGAGCGGCTTGGGAGAGAGGGGGAGTCGCGAACTCAAGCCGCCCCGCGCCAGGTCCCGTCTGTCGGATCGCTGAGCGGGGGGCACTCAGGACTCCTGACGGGGTCTGCGGTCCGACGGGGGAGGCGAACCGCAGGAGCTCTCGTCGGATCGGGGAGTGCGTGGGAGCCGATCCGGGAGAGCATTATCAACTTGGCAGAAGTTTCACATCCGGCACAAGGGGTTGGCACTGCTCCATTCGAGTGTATCGATCAGGGTTGTGTAACGGATCTATTGCATCAACTCGGACGGTAGTCAACATTGGTGAGCTGGCTCACCATCCATGGGGCGATCAGGCGAGAGCACATCGATTCAAGAGCACTCTGAGTGATGATTTTCGGCGGCTCGCGACCCTTTCCTTGTCGTCCTGGTGGCTGCCTGCATCCTCGGCGGCAGGCCTGGCAGGCTGGGGCCCATGACTTCAGACGTGGGCACTCTGGTGCTGCTTCGACACGGCGAGAGCACCTGGAACGCCGAGAACCTGTTCACCGGGTGGGTCGACGTGCCGTTGTCGGAGAAGGGACTGGTGGAGGCCCGCCGAGGCGGCGACCTGCTGACGGCGGCGAACCTGCTGCCCGACATCGTGCACACCTCCTTGCTGCGCCGCGCCATCGGCACCGCCAATCTGGCACTGGACGCGGCCGACCGGCACTGGGTCCCGGTGCGGCGAGACTGGCGCCTCAACGAGCGGCACTACGGAGCCCTCCAGGGCAAGAACAAGAAACAGACCCTGGAGACCTACGGCGAGGAGCAGTTCATGCTCTGGCGTCGCTCCTACGACACGCCGCCGCCGGAGATCGCCCTCGGCGACGAGTACGGCCAGGACGCCGACCCGCGCTACGCGGACCTCGGTCCGGCGATGCCGCGCACCGAATGCCTCAAGGACGTGGTGACTCGGCTGCTCCCGTACTGGGAGGAGGCGATCGTGCCGGATCTCCGGGCGGGCCGCACCGTCCTGGTCGCTGCGCACGGCAACTCGCTGCGGGCCCTGGTCAAGCACCTGGACGGGGTCTCCGACGAGGCCATCTCCTCGCTGAACATCCCCACCGGCATTCCGCTGCGCTACGACCTCGACGCCGACCTCACCCCGGTGCGTCCCGGCGGCACCTACCTCGACCCGGACGCGGCGAACGAGGCCATCGCCGCCGTCGCCAATCAGGGTCGCTAGTCGTCGCGCCCGGCTCGACGTCGACTCGCCGAGGCCTGCCTGCGCGGCCTCGGCCCGACACCGGCTGCCGCCGCGACATCGGCCGTTCACTCTTTCGAGGAGAACTCAGGGTGAACGGTCGGTGTCGCAGCGTCGAACATCTCGCCTCGGGACTGTCGAAGGCGTCACGTCTGCGCCGTTGACCCTGGGCTCATCGGGTGTCGGCGTGCTTACGATTCGGCTGTGGGCACGGTGGGTTCACTCGCGCTGTCGATCGGTCTCGTACTGGTCGGCGGCATCATCGGTCTCCTGATCGGCAGGCGGGCACGAAGGCCTTCCGCCAGAGACCGCTCCGTCGTCACGATCGCCGAGCTGCTGTCGCGGCTGATCGGCTCGGCCAAGAACGGCGTCGTCGTGCTCAATCGCTTCGGCGACGTCGTGATTCACAACGAGCGTGCCGTGGATCTGGGCGTGGTCCGGGCCAAGGTGCCCGACGCCAGGGCCAGGGCGGCCGCCGAGCGGGCGCTGATCGAGGACCGGACCGTGACGGTCGACCTGTCGCAGCCGACCAACCGGGGGCGCGCGCCGCGTGCCGTGGTCGCCGAGGCGAGACCCCTCGGCGACGGGTTCATCGTCGTCGACGCCGTCGACGAGTCCGAGGCGGTCCGGCTGGAGTCGACGAGACGTGACTTCGTGGCCAACGTCAGTCATGAGTTGAAGACCCCGGTCGGCGCGCTCGCGCTGCTCGCCGAGGCGATCCTCGACGCGGCGGGCGAGCCGGAGCAGGTGCGCCGCTTCAGCGGCAAGATCCTGCACGAGGCGACCCGGCTGGGGACGCTGGTCACGGAGCTGATCGCCCTCTCTCGGTTGCAGGGCGCGGAGCGGCTGCCGGAGTTGACCGCGCTGGACGTGGACGACCTCGTCCAGGAGGCGCTCGGCCGATGCAGGCTCGCGGCCGAGTCCGCAGGCATCGACGTCACCACGGACGAGGACATGGGCCTCGAGGTGGACGGCGACCGGATGCTGCTGGTCACGGCGCTGTCGAACCTGATCGACAACGCGATCTCCTACTCGCCGGAGGGCAGCCCGGTCAGCGTCAGCCGCAGGTTGGTGGCAGGCCACGTCGAGATCTCGGTGACCGACCGGGGGATCGGGATCGACCCGGAGCTCCAACAGCGCGTCTTCGAGCGGTTCTTCCGCGTCGACCAGGCACGATCCAGAGCCACCGGCGGCACCGGGCTGGGTCTGGCGATCGTCAAGCATGTCGCGGCCAATCACGGGGGGTCGGTTCGGCTGTGGAGCAGTCCCGGCACCGGATCGACGTTCACGCTCAGCGTGCCCGCGAAGGCCGCGCCGAGTCACGTTCCAGCCGAGCCGGGGGCGGCAGGCGCAGGTACCACAGGTGTGGAGGCGGCGGAGGTGGGCTCCGTCGCGATCGGCTCGGTCGGCGAGCGTCGGTCGACGGCCGTCCAACATGAAGGAGTGCAATGACGAGGGTGCTCATCGTCGAGGATGAGGAGTCCTTCTCCGAGCCGCTGGCCTTCCTGCTGCGCAAGGAGGGCTTCACCGCGGCAGTGGCGATGACCGGGCAGGAGGCGTTGGTCGAGTTCGACCGCAACGGCGCGGACATCGTGCTGCTGGACCTGATGCTGCCGGGAATGAGCGGCACCGACGTGTGCAGACAGCTTCGCCAGCGGTCGGGCGTCCCGGTGATCATGGTCACGGCGCGCGACAGCGAGATCGACAAGGTCGTCGGCCTGGAACTCGGAGCGGACGACTATGTGACCAAGCCCTACTCCGCCCGAGAGCTGATCGCCAGGGTGCGAGCGGTCCTGCGGCGCGGCGGCGACTCCGACGAGCTGCCGTCGCAGGTCCTGGAGGCGGGTCCGGTCCGGCTGGACGTCGAACGCCACGTCGTCACGGTCTCGGGGACGGAGGTCAGCCTCCCGCTGAAGGAGTTCGACCTGCTGGAATACCTGCTGCGCAACGTCGGGCGGGTGCTGACCAGGGGCCAGCTCATCGACCGGGTGTGGGGAGCGGACTACGTCGGCGACACCAAGACGCTGGACGTGCACGTCAAGCGGCTGCGCTCCAAGATCGAACCAGATCCGGGGAACCCCACCTTCTTGATCACCGTCCGAGGCCTGGGATACAAGCTGGAGACCTGATCGGTGACGGTTCGCGACGACCTCGGCCATGCCGGGTGACCGCGACGGCGGCGCTACCGCCTGGCTACCCGCCACTGCGCACGACTCGCCGGTAGCGAAGCGGTAACGTTGCACGCCATGCGCCCAGCGGTGCGTGACGTCGGGTTACCTGACGACGGCCTTCGACTCTGCGACGTGCCTGAGGCCGGGCGAAGACGACGTGGTCGGCCGAGCGGACCCCTGCTCGACTCGACGCGGTCCGAGACGGCGGGGCGACGATTCGGCGGCGGTGACATCGGCCACCATGCGAGCGTCGCCCACCCGAGCGACGAGCGACCTGTGGACGTTGCCCGGCGGGGGCATGCGCAGCGTCTGGATGAGGTCTGGATGAGACTGATGGGAGTGTGCGGACAACCGTGATGACCCCCGCATCAGGGCGACCCACGCGACAACCGTCGTGTTCCACTGGACGCACAGGCCCGACCGGGGCACGGTGGATCCAATGAGTGGGGACGACCGATCGGACCAGGACGCCCCCCGCAGCGTCGCCGAGCTGCTCGCCGCCTACGGCAGCAGCGAAGGCAAGAACGCGCAGGGGGGCGGAAGGCGTCGGCGGCGACGAGCCGAGGACGCCTCGGAGGCGGCTCCGCAAGAGATCATCGAACGGGTGCTCTCCGACAGCGGCCGGATGCGCCGCATCCGCGACGATGAACTGGAGCCGCCGCCCGCGACTCCACCGCCGCCCGCCGCGCAGCCGGGACCGCCCGGCGCCCGCCCCGACCCGAGCGCAGTGCAGGGCCCGCCGCCCGCCGCCCGGCCGCCCGGCCCGGCGCCGCAGCCGCCTCGCTCCTACGAGGGCTATGAGGACCCGTACGGCGCCGTGCAGTACGGCGGCGCTTCGGCGACCCCGTACCCGGACCAGGCCTACCCCGAGCAGGCCTACCCGGACCAGGGCTATCCCGACCAGGCATACCCGGCCCAGGCCTACCCCGAGGAGGGCTATCCCGATCGGGGCTTTCCGGCGGATCATCCGGATCAGGCCTACCCGAACCGGGACTACCCGGAGCGGGACTACGACGACGGACCGGGGCCGGACGCTCGACAGCCTGCCGGGCCGCCCCCGCCCCACGCCGCGCCTGCGGGCCCTCGCGGCTATCCGGGTTACGCGGACGACCTGACCGCGACCACCCAGCATCCGGTGATTCGGGACGAGCCCGACGCGGACCTGACGACCTCGGTCGCGGGCAGGCTCGGCGGTGGTGACGATGCGCCGCCGACGCGTCGCGAGCCGATGACCGAGCAGCTTCCCCGCATCGCGGTCCCGCCGGACTTCGACGACGAGTCGGACGCGGTCGCCGGGGCGGGCACCACCGCGTCCGAACAGACGATGGCGGGCACCGACTGGTTCGAGGACAGCTACGCGGGCGGCCAGATCCCGCCGTACCAGGACCCGCCGGAGGACGACCACTTCCCGGCGGCGGCCTCCGCGACCGCTGTGTCGCCGATGCCCGGCATCGCCCCGCCAGTGCCCGGCGTCTCCGCGTCCGAGGAGACGCAGCAGCAGCGGATCGTCGACGGCGGGGACGAGTACCTCGACGACTTCGGGGGGCTCTACGGGGACCGGATCGACGGACACCCCTCGGAGACGCCCGCGCCGTCGGACCCGGCCGACGAGCGCTACGACGACTACGGCGACCTCGACGACGCGGAGGACGACGCGGCGTTCGACGGCCGCGCCACCCGCGCCGCCCGTGACGACCTCGACGAGTACGACGACTACGAGGACGGGCCCTACCCCGAGGACGGCACCTACCGCGACGGGGACGAGGCAGACGCCGACGCCGAGGAGGAGGAAGAGCGCCGCTCGCCGCTCGTCGAGTGGCTGGTGATGGCCGGACAGCTCATCGGCGGCGTGGTCGGCGGCGGTGCGCTCTGGCTCGCCTTCCAATGGCTGTGGGAGAGCATTCCGCCGTTGGCACTGGGGCTCGCGCTGCTGGTGACCACCGGGCTCGTCTTCGCGGTGCGACGAATTCGCCGGACCGACGACCTGAACACCACGTTGTTCACCGTGCTGGTCGGGCTGATCGTGACCGTCTCGCCCGCCGCCCTGCTGCTACTCGGGCTGTGAACACGGCGGCCGGGCACTCCGCGACGGGCGGACCGAGGCGACGCCGGATTCCGGTCGGGCTGTCCACCGCATCGGTCTGGCCGCAGCCGGTCGAGGCGGCGTTCGGCATCGCCGCCGACCTCGGCTACGACGGGGTCGAGTTGATGGTCTGGGCCGATCAGGTCAGTCAGGACCCGGCGGCCGTGCTGCGCCTGGCCCGAAGCCACGGCGTGCCGGTGTTGGCGGTGCATGCGCCCTGCCTGCTGATCACCCAGCGGGTGTGGTCGGCCGACCCGGAGGAACGGCTGCGCCGGGCCGTGTCGGCGGCGGGCGACCTGGGGGCGAGCACCGTGGTGGTGCATCCGCCGTTCCGCTGGCAGCGTCGCTACGCCGACGGCTTCGCCGACCTGGTCGAGGAGCTGTATCAGAGCAGCGGCATCGCCGTGGCGGTGGAGAACATGTTCCCGCTGCGCCCGCCGAACCCCCGGCGCTTCGGGTCCAGGATGCAGGCGGCCCGGCTCCGGCCGATGGCCGCGCCCGCGCCGTTGCAGGTGTCGGCCTTCCGGCCGTCGCCGGACCCGACTGACGAGGGACATCGGCACTACACGCTGGATCTCTCGCACACCGCCGCCGCGCACGTCGACGCGATGGAGCTGGCGGCCAGGATGGGTAGTGGACTCCGACACATCCACCTGGCCGACGGCAGCGGACTGGCCAAGGACCAGCACCTCCTGCCGGGTCGAGGCGAGCAGCCCTGCGGCCTGCTCTGCGAACATCTCGCGCAGAGCGACTTCGACGGCACCGTCGTCGTGGAGGTCAACACCAGAAAGGCCCGGACGCCGGAGGATCGGGCGGCCGAGCTGGCCGAGGCCCTGGCCTTCGCGCGGCTGCATCTCTTCCGGGATTCCCTACAGTCCTGAGCCCGGTCACCGATCCGTCCCGAGGCGAGCGGCCGAGGCGGACACCCGGGTCGACGGCGGCGAGCACTCGCGCGTGGAATCCGCGCGCCGAAGGGACAGCCGGGGCCGCCGATTCCGCCCGCCGGGACTGGTCGCTCTCCGGCATCGCGCGCCCGGCGTCCGGCCCGGCCGGAACGCTCGCCGACGGCGCCGTGCGCGGCCCCGTGCGAGGCGGGCAGGCGGTCGCCGTGCTGGTCACAGGGTGTGTCGGCTCCGTCGCGCCAGCTGCTCGTCACCAGCCCGGATGACGCGGCACGATGTTCGGCGTCGTACAGTGCCGCTCGTGAACCCGCTGCGCAGTCTGATCCTCGCTGCGGCAGGCAACGATGCCCTACGCCGCCTGGTCGCCACCACTCCCGTCAGCCGTGACGTCGTACGTCGCTTCGTCGCAGGAGAGACGACCGCCGACGCGGTGGCCGTCGCTCGCGACCTCGTCGACTCCGGGCTGACCGTCACCCTCGACCACCTCGGTGAGGACACCACCGACAAGGCGCTGGCCGAGTCTTCCGTTCGGGCCTACCTCGACGTCCTGGACCGGCTTCGGGAGGAGGGACTGGCCTCCCGCGTCGAGGTCAGCGTCAAGCTCTCCGCCGTGGGCCAGGTCCTCGACGAGCGACTGGGTCTCGACAACGCCGCGCGGATCTGCGCGGCTGCCGAACAGGCGGGGACCACGGTCACCCTCGACATGGAGGACCACACCACCACCGACTCCACCCTGCGGGTGCTCGCCGAGCTGCGCCGGACCTGGCCGAGCACCGGCGGGGTGCTCCAGTCCTATCTGCATCGGACCAGGGCCGACGCGCAGGCGTTGGCGGGCGCGGGTTCGCGGGTGCGGCTGTGCAAGGGCGCCTACGCCGAGCCGGAGTCGGTCGCCTTCCCCACCATGCACGAGGTCGATCGCTCCTATGTCCAGTGTGCGAACGACCTCCTCGCGGGCGAGGGCTACCCGATGTTCGCCACGCACGACCCCCGGCTGATCGAGATCGTCTCCGAGCAGGCGCGGCTCCACGAGCGGGCACCCGGCAGCTACGAGTTCCAGATGCTGCACGGCGTCCGTCCCGACGAGCAGCTTCGGCTGTCGGCGGCAGGGGAGACCGTGCGGGTGTACCTGCCGTACGGCCAGGAGTGGTACGGCTACCTGATGCGCCGACTCGCGGAGCGCCCGGCCAACACCGCGCTGTTCCTGCGGGCGTTGACGTCCCGACGCTGATCAGCCCTGATCGGTCGTCGAGCCGATCTCGTGGGCTCGCCCGAGCTCGACGGACCGATCCCTGGCGGCCTCGATGGCGTCGAGCAGTGCGGCCCGGACCCCGTGCTTCTCCAGCTCCCGGATCGCCGCGATCGTGGTGCCCGCAGGCGAGGTGACCGCCTCCCGCAGCATCACCGGGTGGCCCTCGGCGCCGCGCAGCATCGTCGCCGCGCCGACGGCCGACTGCACGATCAGCTCGGCGGCCATCGCCCTGGGGATGCCCACCAGGATGCCCGCGTCGATCATCGCCTCGACGAGGTAGAAGAAGTAGGCCGGGCCGGAGCCGGACAGCGCGGTCACCGCGTCCTGCTGCCCCTCCGGCGCCCTGCGGACCTTGCCGACGCTGCCGAGCAGCTCCTCGACGAGATCGAGCTGCTCGTCGGTGGCGTGCCGCCCGGCGGAGATCACGCTCATTGCCTCGCCGACGAGCATCGGCGTGTTGGGCATGACCCGCACGACCGAGGTCCCCTCGGGCAGCCTCGCCTCGAACAGTCCGGTCGGCAGGCCCGCGCACAGGGACACGACCAGGCTGCGCGGCCGGTCGGAGCCGCCGCGGTGGGCCAGTCGCGGTTCGAGCTCGTCCAGCAGGGGCTCGATGTCCTGCGGCTTGACCGCCACGACCAGTACGTCGGCCTCTTCGGCTGCGGCGGGCACGTCCACCGCCCGCACCCCGTAGCGCTCGGCCAGCTCGGCGGCACGCTGCGGATGACGTTCGGTGAACAGCAGGTCCGAGGCGCGGCGGCCTGCGCTCAGCAGACCGGACAGCAGCGCCTCACCGATCTTCCCCGCACCCAGCACGGCAATCTTGGTCATGGCGCCACAGCGTGCCGGCCGCCGCCGACCCCGCGCCACTCGCCGCGCAGCCGATACCGGCCGGGCAGCCCCCGGCTCGGCACCCAGCTGATCCCCCGCCTGCGGTGACGATCCCTGCTCGTGCGGGCCGGCCCCGGGTGTCGGTGCCGGGCTCGGTCGCCTGCGGGGACCGGGAGACGGCGGCGGCCGGCCCGGCGGGGATTCGTTCGCAGCGCGTCACACGGTCGCGTGCGGACCGCAGTGGGTCGACCAGGGCCTAGGGCGGGTCCCCTGCGCGGGAATGCCACCGGGGTGCTCAGCGCGATCTGAGAGCCTGTCTCTGGTCCCGCTGGAGTCGTGAGCGGGGATTGGCGTGGCTGAGCTGCCAGGGGACAGGAGCGAGCCAGGACGGAGTGATGGCGACCGGCGACGCCGCAGATCGCCACGCCTGCCCCGCGCAACTCCGAAGGCAGGGATCGCAGACCGGCTCTGGGCCCGTCCGCAGCGCGGGGCGGCCGTGCCTCGGTCGCTGGCCGCTCAGGGTGGCTCTCCGGCCGTTCGGTGGGCTCTGTCCGGAGCCGCCGAGCACGCGGCACCGAAGCCGTCGCGGGCGAAAGCCGTGGATGCCGTAGCCGCCGGAGTCCGGCCCCCAGACCCGGATGTCGGACCGGCAGGCGGCGACGCCGGAGAACCCGCCGTCGTTCACCGGACCGGGTCTGTTCGCCGGATCGGGGCTCGACGTCACCCGGTGGCGTCGTCCTACCCGGGTGGTCGCGTCGCAGTCGGCTGCCCGCCCCGCCCGGTCCACGTCGTCGCCGCCGTCGGGCACCCGCCTGTCGCGTAGGCAGGCGGACCGGGGCCGAGACCGTACTGCCCTGGTGGTGCCCCCGCGAGCCGTCTCGACTGTCGCAGCCACCCCAGATACCCCGTTACTCTCGGAGGAGCACATGCGTGTCGATACCGTCGGGAGGGGAAGCCCGGCGGCGCGACAGGTGCTGAAGGGTGCGATGACCCATGTCCATGCAGGAGGAGCACACAGAGGGACTCGGACAGGTTCGGTTTCTGACGGTCGCGGAGGTGGCCGCGCTCATGCGCGTCTCCAAGATGACCGTCTACCGACTCGTGCACTCGGGCGAGCTGCCCGCGGTGCGGGTGGGCCGGTCCTTCCGCGTTCAGGAGAAGGCAGTACACAGCTATCTGGACCGAGCGTATTTCGACGCGGGATGAGGTCGATGCGGCCCGGTCTAGAAGATCCGAAGCTCACAGGTACCCTGGAAGGCCGTTCGTGTCGTGTGCCTGCAACCTGCTCTGAGCGCACCAGCACGAGCCAGGTTCGACCACTCACAAGGACAGCGAGGAATCCCGGATGGGCTCGGTTATCAAGAAGCGCCGCAAGCGGATGTCGAAGAAGAAGCACCGCAAGCTGCTTCGCAAGACCCGTGTGCAGCGGCGCAAGTTGGGCAAGTAGACCCGAGCCGCGCCAAGCGCCCGCACCTTCCACGGTGCGGGCGCGCTCATGTCCGGCGCCGGTTCGTCGGCGACGACTTCTCCTCCTCGGTAGCATCACGGTGAGTCCGGCGCCGAGGGAGGGAACGTGATGAAGCCTCGCGTGGTGCTGGTGACCGGCGTCGCGGGCTTCCTCGGCGGCAGTCTGGCGGCGCGGCTCGCGCGAGATCCCGATGTCGAGCGGGTGCTGGGAGTGGACGTCGTGCCGCCCGCACCCGAGCTTCGACATGCCCTGGGCCGGGCCGAATTCATCCGGGCCGACATTCGCAATCCGTTGATCGCCAAGGTGGTCGCCGCCGCCAGGGTGGACACCGTCGTGCACACCGCCGTCACCCCGTCGGCCTCGTCGCGAGGCAGCCGATCGGTGATGAAGGAGATGAACGTCCTCGGCACGATGCAGCTCCTCGCCGCGTGCCAGACGGCGCCGACCGTCGATCGGCTGGTGCTGAAGTCCTCCAGCGCCGTCTACGGCGCCAGCTCACGCGACCCGGCGATGTTCACCGAGCAGATGGGCCCCAAGGAGCTGCCCTCCGGCGGCTACGCCAAGGACGCCGCCGAGATCGAGGGCTACCTGCGCGCGTTCGGCAGGCGCAGGCCCGATGTGGACATCACCACGCTGCGGTTCGTCAACTTCATCGGGCCGAACATCGACACGGCGCTGACCCGGTATTTCGCCCTGCCCGTCGTCCCGACGGTGCTGGGCCACGACGCTCGCGTGCAGCTGCTGCATCCCGAAGACGCCCTGGCGGTGCTCGAACGCGCCACGCTGTGTCGGCTGCCGGGCGTGTTCAACGTCGGCGGCGACGGCGTCATCATGCTGTCGCAGGCGGTGCGGCGGGCCGGGCGGGTGCCGTTGCCGGTGCCGAGCACCGCCGTGCGGCCGGTCGGCAATCTACTGCGCGGCACGCGGCTGCTGGATCTCTCCCCGGACCAGGTGCGATTCCTGAACTTCGGCCGGGTGCTCGACACGACGCTGCTCAAGGAGCGCTTCGGCTTCACCCCGAGGTGGACCACCCGTCAGGCCTTCGACGACTTCGTGACGAGTCGCGGGCTCCGCCCGGTCGTCGATCAAGAGTGGCTCGCGACGGCCGAGCGCGGCATGCGGAATCGAGCGGCGGCGGCACAGGCTGATCGGACCGGTTGACCGGCGAGCCCGGCTCGATCGGCTCCGAGGTTCGGGCGGCAGAGTTGCCGCACACCCTCCATACCGGGTTCTCGTCGGTGATCTCAGCGCGAGGCCGGAGCGGGGGAAGGTCCTCCAGCGGCGGGTGACCGATGCGGGACAGACGACCACAGGTGGCGACTAGGAGGAGGCAGACGGTGGCCGATGCTCGGGTGATCCCGTTGCATGCCGTCGATCGTCGGACGACGTCGACGGGTACGGGATCGCAGCGACGAGTCAAGGCGGTGCCCGATCTCGGGGCCGCCGGGTCCGGCGCCGAACTGCCCGGCTCGGCGTCCGAAGGGCAGCCGTCCGGGACGCAGACCGGATCTCCGACCCCCGCCGAGACGAGCGGAACCGGCCACGAGACCTCCTCGGCGACAGCCGGCGGGGCTCGGCCGCCGGATCCCGCCTCCGCCGGACCAGGGGACGCTCGGGCCACGGGCGCGCGGGACCGGGCCACGGGGCAGGCCAACCCGGATCCCGCCCACGCAGGCGCCTCCCGAGCGGAGTCCGGACACTCGGGCTCCGGGGCGGGCTCGAGGGCTGCAGGCGCGGGGTCCGCAGATGCGGGCTGGGAGGAGCGGGCCGCCGAGGCGCTGGCCTTCCTACAGCGCAGGCTCACCGGCGACTATCGGGTGGACGACTTCGGCTTCGACCCCGACCTGACGGACTCGGTGTTCCTGCCCCCGCTGCGCCCGCTGTACGAGAAGTGGTTCCGGGTGGAGGCGCTCGGGCTGGACAACATCCCGACCGAGGGCGGCGCACTCGTGGTGGCGAACCACTCGGGCACCGTGCCGCTGGACGCCTTGATGACCACGGTGGCCATCCATGATCACCATCCGGGTAGACGGCATCTGCGGATGCTCGGCGCCGACCTGGTGTTCCGGCTGCCCGTCGTCGGGGCGATTGCCAGGAAGGCGGGGCACACGCTGGCCTGCAATCCGGACGCGGAGCGGCTCCTGCGCGCGGGCGAGGTCGTCGGGGTCTGGCCGGAGGGCTTCAAGGGCATCGGCAAGCCGTTCCGAGACCGGTACAAGCTGCAACGCTTCGGTCGGGGCGGCTTCGTCTCCGCCGCGCTGCGTACCGGGGTGCCCATCGTGCCGTGCTCGATCGTCGGAGCCGAGGAGACCTATCCGCTCCTCGGCGATCTCAAGCCGCTGGCGAGGCTGCTGGGACTGCCCTACTTCCCGGTCACGCCGCTCTTTCCCTGGCTCGGCCCGCTGGGGGCGATCCCGCTGCCCTCGAAGTGGTACATCGAGTTCGGCGAGCCGATCGTCACCGCCGACTTCGGCGAGGACGCCTGCGAGGACCCGATGCTGGTGTTCAACCTGACCGATCAGGTGCGCGAGACCATCCAGCAGACGCTGTATCGGCTGCTGGCCCGCCGGGGCGGCGTCTTCACCGACTGATCCGACCGATCTCGTCGAGGCCGGGTCTGCCGATGTTCGGCGAGCGGAGGCGCGTCGGGGCGGCGCCCGGCGTGGCGGGCGGCCTGGTCAGACGCGGGGGCGCTTGCGATACCGCAGGCCTGCGGCGACGGCACCGGCCAGTGCGCTCGCACCGAGGACCGAGTTGACCCCGATCCGAGCCGCACGCCTGCCGGTGCGGAAGTCTCTGATCTCCCAGCCCTGTCGCCGCGCGTGCTCCCGCAGCGTCTGGTCGGGGTTGACGGCGACGGCGGTGCCCACCGTGGTGAGCATCGGGATGTCGTTGGAGGAGTCCGAATAGGCGCTGCAGCGGCGCAGGTGGAGACCCTGTGCCGCAGCGAGCGCGCGGACCGCCTGGGCCTTCGACCTGCCGTGCAGGAGGTCACCGACCAGCCGACCTGTGTACACGCCGTCTCGGCTCTCCGCGACCGTGCCGAGCGCACCGGTCAACCCCAGCCTGCGCGCGATCGTCTGGGCCAGTTCGACGGGGGTGGCGGTGACCAGCCAGACCCGCTGCCCGGCGTCCAGATGCATCTGGGCGAGTGCGCGGGTGCCGGTCCAGATCCGGTCGGCCATCAGCTCGTCGTAGATCTCCTCGCTGAGCTGGAGGATGTCCTCGACCTTGCGACCTGCCACGAAGGACAGTGCTTGTTCGCGGCTGGCCTGCACGTCCCCGGGATTCTCCCGTCCGCCCACCCGGAACTTGACCTGCTGCCAGGCGAACCCAACCAGATCAGAGGTGGTGAAGAACTTGCGAGCGGCCAGACCTCTGGCGAAGTGGAACATCGATGCGCCCATCATCATCGTGTTGTCCACGTCGAAGAAGGCCGCAGCAGTCAGGTCGGGGCGCTGAAGATACTGGTCCCCCGCCTCGGGTGGTGGGGACGTCGCGGCCGCCTCGGCTGAAGCCTGCCCCGCGCGCGCAGCCCGCTCCTCCAGTTGCCGGCTGTTCTCGCGCTTCCGCCACAGTGGCACCGCAGCGCCTCCAGATCCGGTGGTCCCTCCGCCTCGAATCGGACATTCGAGGTAATGCGGCTCCTAGCCTAGCGATCGACCTGAGAGCCCGTCTTCGATCCCTGCTTTCGGAGTTGCGTGGCGATCTGCGGCGTCGTCGTCGGTCGCCATGACTTCGTTATGGCTCGATCCTGTCGCCTGGCAGATCATCCGCGCCGATCCGCGCCCACGACTCCAGCGGGTCGAAGGCAGGCTCTGCAGAGCCCGTCGCCGATCCCCGCTCGCGGACCGAGCAGGATCGCAGGCAGGACAGGAGCCGTGACGCGTCTTCCCCGCGCCGGGTGTGCGTGGAAAGGGTGTGATCATCGCAGGCTCGTGCGCAGAAGTCCCGCCAGGCGCCGCACCGCGCGTTGCTGAAGGGCACGGACGGCTGCCTCGTTGCGGCCGAGCAGGTGGGCGGTCTCGGCGACGGACAGGCCGTAGAGAAAGCGCAGTCGCAGGCATTCCTGCTGGTCGGCAACGAGCCTGCCGAGTTGGCCCGTGACCTCGACGAGGGTCATCCGCGCAAGCACCTGTTGTTCTGGGTCCAAGGCCAGGTGATGCGCGGGGAGTCGGGAGTTGGGGTCCTCCGTGGGGACCTCCAGGCGGTGTCGGCTCGACTTCAGGTGATCGAAGACGAGGTTCCTGGCGATGGTGACGAGCCAGGCGCCGAGGTCGCGACCCTGGTAGCGCAGTGTTCCGATGCGCCGGAGCGCGCGGAGGAAGGTCTCGCTGGTCAGATCCTCGGCGAGGCCGTGGTCCCCGAGCCGATGCAGCGTGTACCGGTGGACGAGTCCCGCGTAGCGCCGGTAGATCAGGGCGAAGGCCTGGGGGTCGCCTGCCTGGGCGGCCCTGACCAGTTCCCAGGCATCCGTCTCGGGCTTGGGCATGAACCCTCCCCGACATCCATATTGCAATGAGTGACTGAATGTGTGCTCAATGTGACCGACGCCTGGATTCTGTCGGCTTTCCGGTCGCTGCGTCCACTTCTGCCCGGTAAATCACCAGGTAGTCCATCCATGGCGCCCGCTGCCTACCCACGGTGACGAGAGTTGTTCTCAGCGCCGTCTACGCCTCGGACCGGGGGATCTGCGTGACCCTTCGTCGGTTCGGGCGGGTGCGGACCGTAGCGGTGAGTCCGCGCGGGGTGGTCGCCGGTCCGGCACCTCGTCCGGCGCGACGCCTGTTCTGGGCACACCTGTCCGAGATGTCCGGCTGCGGGTCCATCGACGGTTCGCCTCACCTCGGGGCTGTGCGGCGTGGCGGGTGGCGAGCCCGCCCTCGCTGCCGTGCTCTCGGTGCGGGCGAGGCCCCTCGGCGGCGGACGTGCCCTCGGTGTCTGCGTGCTTCCGCCGCCGCGACCGGGAGACCGGGGCGACGTGACTCCTGCGGCGCCGGTCGAACCTGAGAGCCTGTCTTTAATCCCCACTTTCCTGTTGCGCGGGGCAGGCGCGGCGATCTGCGGCGTTGTCGTCAGTCAACATCACTTTCGTTATGCCTCCTTCCGCCGCCTGGCAGCTCCACGCTGATCACCGCTCACGACTCCAGGGGATCACAGACAGACTCTTAGTTGGACTTCCAAGTGTCGGTCGCCCCACAATCAGGGGTGACCCGGCGGCGAGGCCTGCACCACGAGTGCGAGTCGACGCCGAAGAGCAGACGAGTGGTGGAGGTCGGACGCTGTGAGTGCGCCCGTCGTTGATCATCGATCGCCCGATCCCGAAGCAGCCGAGCTGATCGCCTTGGTCCGAGAGATCGGCCGCCGCGAACTGGCACCACAGGTGAACGAGGCCGAGGCCGAGCACAGATTCCCCAGGGACCTGTTCCGGACCCTCGGCAGGGCGGGCCTTCTCGGGCTGCCCTATCCCGAGGACCACGGTGGTGGCGGCCTGCGGCAGGAGCTCTATCTCCAGGTCGTGGAGGAACTCTCCCGGTACTGGCTGGCCGTCGGCCTCGGGGTCAGCGTGCACACCCTCGCCTGTCACGGACTCGCCTCCTTCGGCACGCCGGAACAGCAGGCCAGGTGGCTGCCGGAGATGTTGGGTGGCGACCAGCTCGGCGCCTACTGCCTGTCCGAGCCGCATGCGGGCTCCGATGCGGCCGCCCTGCGGACGCGCGCGGAGGTCCAGCCCGACGGCGGCTACCGGCTCACCGGCACCAAGGCGTGGATCACGCACGGCGGTGTCGCGGACTTCTACCTGGTGCTGGCCCGTACCGGCGAGGCCGGACCGAAGGGGATCAGCGCCTTCCTGGTCCGGTCCGACGACGAGGGGATCTCGGCGGCCCCGCCGGAGCGCAAGATGGGCGCCAGGTCCTCGGTGACGGCCCAGGTGTCCTTCGACGGCGTCCCCCTGTCCGCCGATCGGCTGATCGGCGCGCCGGGCGGGGGCTTCGGCGTGGCGATGTCCGCGCTGGCCTGCGGCAGGCTCGGCATCGCGGCAGGCGCCGTCGGAGTCGCGCAGGCCGCCCTGGACGTCGCCGTCGCCTATGCCAGAGAGCGCACCGCCTTCGGTCGCTCGATCGCCGACTTCCAGGGCGTCTCGTTCCTGCTCGCCGACGCGGCGGCGGGCATCGAGGCGGCACGGCAGCTGTACCTGTACGCCGCCCGTCGCAAGGACGACGGCCTGCCCTTCTCCACCGAGGCCGCGATGGCCAAGCTGATCGCCACCGACACCTGCATGCGGGTCACCACCGACATGGTCCAGGTGCTGGGCGGCGCAGGCTACGTCGAAGATCACCCGGTCGAGCGCTACATGCGGGAGGCCAAGATGCTCCAGATCGTGGAGGGCACGAACCAGATCCAGCGACTGGTGATCGGCCGCGAACTGGTACAAGGATGAGATGTCCGCTCATCGGGTGACCCTGCTGGTCAGAGAGTCCTGTCATTCCTGCGTCGAGGCCGAGGCCGACGTCCGGCGCATCTGCCACGAGCTCGACGTGCCCTGGTCGGCGGTGGACGTCGACACCGACCTGGAGCTGCGGGGGGAGTACGGCGACCGGGTGCCGGTCATCCTCATCGACGACGTCGAGCACGGGTACTGGCGCGTCGAGGAACCCCGGTTCCGCGCCGCGCTGGCTCGCTGAACACTGGACCGTCGGCACCATCCGCCCGGTCGGCGCGAGCCGATCGGGCGACTCGAGTGAACCGCCGGGGCCGCTGCGACGAACATTGAGGCGTGGACCACGACAGCGATGAGCTTGCGAGCGGACGACCTGCCGGAGACGACGGCCCTCCCGTAGCCGAGGGCGGGCCGGGCACGGCCACGCCTCGGCGTGGCGAGCCGCTCGGCGCCGGTGTCGCCATGATGATCGCCCTGGCGGCGGCGGCTGCGGCCCTGGCCTCGGGCCACCTGGTCGCGGGGCTGCTCGATCCCAGCTCCTCGCCGTTCCTCGCCGTGGGCAACACGGCGATCGATCTCACACCGGCGCCGGTGAAGGACTTCGCCATCGCGGTGTTCGGCACGGCGGACAAGATCGCGCTGCTGGTCGGCATGGCGCTGGTGATCGCGCTGGCAGCGGTCGGTGCGGGGCTGGCGTCTCGACGCAGCGCCTTGGTCGGCACGGCCGCGATCGGCCTGTTCGGCCTGCTCGGCACGGCGGCGGTCCTGGTGCGTCCCGACTTCGGTCCGCTGTCGCTCGCCGCGCCCCTGGTGAGCCTGGCCGTGGGCGTCCTGGCCTTCCGACTGCTGCACTCCCTGGCGGCCTCGGCGGCCGAGGCAGAGGTGCGGGCGATGCCGGGAGAGCAGTCGGCAGGGCCGGACCGGCGGCGGGTGCTGCTCTCGACCGGTGCCGTGGTCCTCGGCGCCGGTGCGGCGGGCCTGGGCGGTCAGGTCTTGGCGGGCGGCATCGATCCCGAGGCACAGCGGGCCGAGATCGGCGATCTGGTCCCCGAGACACCTGTGCCCGCGCTGCCTGCGGGCGCGGACTTCGCCAAGGTGGGCACGCCGACGTTCATCACGCCGAACGAGGACTTCTACCGCATCGACACCGCACTGCGCGTGCCGAGGATCAGGGTCGAGGACTGGAGCCTGCGGATTCACGGGATGGTGGATCGGGAGCTGACCCTCACCTTCGACGATCTCCGGAGCAGGCCGCTGGTCGAGAAGACGATCACCCTGGTCTGTGTGTCGAACGAGATCGGCGGGGATCTGATCTCCACCGCGAACTTCATCGGCGTGCCGCTGCGGGACGTCCTCGAGGAGGCAGGCGTCCAGTCCGGCGCCGAGCAGCTCTTCAGCACCAGCTCCGACGGCTGGACGGCCGGGACCCCGATCGACGTCCTGCTGGAGTCCGACCGGAACGCGTTGCTGGCCATCGGGATGAACGGCGAGCCGCTGCCCGCCGAGCACGGATTCCCGGTCCGCATGGTCGTTCCCGGACTCTACGGATTCGTCTCCGCGACCAAATGGCTGGTCGATGCCGAGGTGACCACCTTCGACCGGCCTGCCTACTGGGAGCAGCGCGGCTGGGCGCGGGAGGCGCCGATCAAGACGCAGTCCCGGATCGACCGGCCGCGGCCCTTCGACGAGGTGCCGACGGGGCGACTCACGGCGGCGGGCATCGCGTGGGCACAGCACACCGGCATCGACCGGGTCGAGGTCCGACTCGACGGCGGTGCGTGGCAGGAGGCGCTGCTGTCGACCGAGGTCAACGACCAGACCTGGCGGATGTGGCGCATCGAACTCGACGTGCCGTCGGGCAGCAGGCGGATCGAATGTCGTGCGACGGATCGCAACGGCCAGACCCAGCCGGAGGAGCGCGTGAATCCGGTTCCCGACGGCGCCACCGGCTGGCATTCCGTGCTCTTCACGGCGAACGGCTGACGAACCGTCCCGACCGACCCTTTCGGGTGTTCTCGACGCATCGAGTGTGGTGACGGGGCGCCGAATTCGACCGGGTTCGACGCCGCCCGCCGAAGGTTCTTCGACGAATTCGGCCGCCGATGTCGGATGACCCCGCCGACTACCGCGTTCGGTTCTGACCCCGACGCAGTTCGTCCGGCGGCACGAGTCCGAGATTCCGCGACGGCGGCGGTTTCTCCCGCGCCGTTCGTCGCATGGGCGATCCTTTCGGCTGTCCGGCGGCCGAGATTCGTCGCGGAAATTCCCGCGACTGGGCGAACCGAATCGGCGAGGGCGCCGAACACCACTTCAGACAGGCTCGGAGAAGCCGACGCAAGAAGACATCTCGCAAGGAGTGATCCGCAGTGCGTAAGACCAGGCAGAACGTGATCGTCGGCGTGTTGGCCGCTCTGGCTCTCACGGTGACGGCATGCAGCAGCGGTGAGGACGGGGCCGACGACAGCGGAATGGCGGGCGCCGCCACCGCCGAGGAGACCACCGAGCAGACCGACTCCTCCGACGACATGGGCTCGGACATGGAGCCTGCCGCCGGCGCGGGCGTCACCACCCCCGAAGACACCTTCGGCCCGGCGTGCGCGGACCTTCCGCAGGGTGACGAGCCCGGCTCGCTCGACTCGATGGGGCCGCAGCCGGTGGCCGACGCGGCGAGCACCAACCCGGTGCTGACCCAGCTCGTCGCCGCCGTGGGCGCGGTTCCCGGCCTGGCCGACAACCTCAACGGTGCCGACGCCCTGACCGTGTTCGCCCCGGCCGACTCGGCCTTCGACGCCCTGGGCGAGGACGCCTTCAACGAGCTGGCGGCCGACCCCGACGCGCTGAGCGAGATCCTCAGCTACCACGTCGTCGGTGAGCGTCTCGACGCCGAGGGCGTCGCCGAGGCGGGCACCCTCCCGACGCTGCAGGGCGGCGAGTTGACCATTGAGGGCGAGGGCGAGTCGATGACCGTCAACGGTGCGGCGATCGCCTGCGGCAACATCCCGACTGCGAATGCCACCGTGTTCGTCATCGACACGGTCCTCACGCCCCAGAGCTGATCTCGCGGCCGAACCCGTGCGCATGGCCCGGCCGGCCGAAGGGCTTCTGACCTGCGCATGAGTCGCCCGGCCCTGCGGATCTCCCGCTGATTCGCACCGTGCGCTGTCCAGCGGTCGCGGGGGGCGGACCGTCGGATCGGATTCCGCCTTCACGCCGCGTCACCGATGAGTCGATCATCGGTGACGCGGCGTTCGGCCGTTCAGCGCAGCGCGCGGCGCGTTCGCTTCCGCAACTTTGTGCATGTCTTCACAAGCGGTTACCGTGTAGTCGTCACGGCGTCGCGGCGGCTCGCTCGCTCACAAGCGGAACGACTGTCGCGTGACGCCCGGTGAGCGAGCGAGGAGAGTCAGCGTGGCAGCGCAGCGGGATGCGGGTGATGGCTTCACCACGGACACCGCCGCGCCGGGCGTGACCCCCGTGGAGACCTCGGTGGTCCGAGAGCGGGCCAGGGCGATTCCCGAGGCGGCGGTGGCGCGACTGGCGGTGTATCTGCGGGTCCTCTCAGATCTGTCTCGCGACGGAGTGACCAAGATCTCCAGCGAGGAACTCTCCGTGGCGACCGGGGTCAACTCGGCGAAGCTGCGGAAAGACCTCTCGTACATCGGTTCCTACGGAACCAGGGGCGTCGGTTACGACGTCGACGTGCTCGTCGGTCAGATCGAGCGCACGCTGGGTCTCACCCGGCAGCACAGTGTCGCCGTGGTCGGCATCGGAAATCTGGGCCACGCCCTCGCCAACTACGGCGGATTCCCCGGTCGCGGATTCCCGGTCGCGGCACTGTTCGACGTCGATCCGGACCTGATGGGCGTCCCCGTCGGGGGGATGCCGGTGCATCACGTTGATGACATCAGACGGGTCTGTGCCGAACTGGAAGTCACCATCGGCGTGATCGCGACGCCCGCTCAGGGGGCGCAGAACGTCTGCGACAGTTTGGTTCAGGGCGGCGTGCGGTGCATCCTGAACTTCGCACCCGTCGTTCTTCAAGTCCCGGACTACGTCGAGGTGCGCAAAGTCGACCTAGCTGTGGAGTTGCAGATCTTGTCCTTCCATGTGGCCAGGCGGGCGGATCAGGAGCAGGACGCCGCGCTCTCGGCGGCCCACGCCTCGGATCAGGCAGGCGTCGCGAGCGTCCCCGGCGTGGTGATCCCGCGATGAGTCTGCTCGCCATCGGGATGTCGCATCGCAGCGCATCCCTGACGCTGCTCGAGCGCGCCGTCGTCGCCGCCCCGGACACGGAGAAGCTGCTCGACGAGCTGCTGCGCTGCCCCAGCGTCAACGAGGTCCTGCTGCTCTCGACCTGCAACCGCGTCGAGGTCTACGCGGTGGTGGAGTCCTTCCACAGCGCCGTCGAAGAGGTCACCGGGGTCATGGCCCGCCATTCCGGCGTGGACGGCACCGAGCTGACCGACGGCATGTACGTGCACTATGCCGCCGCCGCCGTGGAACACCTGTTCACCGTCGCCGCGGGCCTGGACTCCATGGTGGTGGGCGAGGAGCAGATCCTGGGCCAGCTGCGCGGCGCCTACACGACCGCGGAGTCCGCGCGAACCGTCGGCCGAGCCCTGCACGAGGTGTTGCAGCAGGCACTCCGGGTCGGCAAGCGGGCGCACACCGAGACCGAGATCGGTGCCGAAGGCGCCTCCGTCGTCTCCGAGGCCCTGTCCGACGCGGCCGCCCTGCTCGGCGCGCTGACCGGGCGGCGGGGCCTGGTGGTCGGTGCCGGGTCGATGGGCGGGCTGGCCGCCGCGCACCTGCGCAGGGCGGGCATCGCGGAGCTGGTGATCGCGAATCGCACCGCCGACAACGGCGCCCGGCTGGCCGCCACCACCGTCGAGGCGGGCACGCCCGCTCGCTCGGTGGGGCTCGATCGGCTCTCCGTCGAACTCGCCGAAGCCGACGTGGTGGTGGTCTGCACCGGATCGCTGGAGACCGTCGTCGACGTCGACACCGTGCGGGCCGCGCTGGCCCGCCGGGCGAACGGCCTGCCGCTGGTCTTCTGCGATCTCGGTCTGCCGCGAGACGTGGACGCGGGCGTGGCCGAGCTGGAGTCGGTGTCGGTGGTGGACCTCGACACCCTGCGCGACCGGCTGCGCGGACGCGGGGATGCCGACGCCTTCGCCAAGGTCGGCGCCTTGATCGCCGCCGAGGTCGAGCACTACTTCGCCGCCCAGCGCTCCGCCTCGGTGACGCCTACCGTGACGGCGCTGCGCAGACAGGCGGCCGAGGTGGTCGACGCGGAACTGCTCAGGCTGGACTCGCGGCTTCCCGACCTGGCCCCCGACGTGCGTGCCGAGCTGAGCCGAACCGTTCGACGCGTGGTGGACAAGCTGCTGCACACCCCGACGGTGCGGGTGAAGCAGCTGGCGGCAGGCGCGCAGGGCGTGGGCTACGCCGATGCGCTCCGCGAACTCTTCAACCTGGATCAGCAGCTGCCGAACGCGGTGAGCGCGGCGAAGACGGGGCACCCTGAGGACGCGCGAACGGCGCGGGACGGGGTGAGTCGGGTGGAGTCGGCTGACGTGGGTGGGTCGGACGGCCGAGCCGTCGCAGGGTTGTCGGACGGCCGAGCCGTTGCAGGTCCTCGGGACGGCCGAGCCGCCGCGAATCCGTCAGGCAGCTCCGCCGCCTCGTCGAGCGTGCTGCCGGAGGTGCGCTCCGTGGCGGATGCGCCCACGACGGCGGTGCTGACCGAGGTCGCGAACGTGCCGACCGCGACGGTCGCCGGGACGACGCAGACCGGCGTCGTAGGCGGAACGGAAGTGGTTTCGGCGCTCGACTCGACGCCGGACGCGCCCGGGTCCGACGAGGTGACCGAGTCGTCTCGGGCATCCGCAGCAGACGAACAACGGCGACGTGGCGAGAGCAGCTCGGCGGAGCGGCATCCGCAGGAGCGCCCCGACGTGGATGGTGAGCAGCGGTGAACCGCAGGATTCGCATCGGTACCAGAGGAAGCAGGCTCGCACTCGCGCAGTGCGGCTGGGTCGCAGACCAGCTCACGGCGGCGGGAGCCGACGTCGAGCTGGTGAAGATCAGCACCCCCGGCGACCGCTCCATGGCGCCGATCGCCGAGATCGGCGTCGGCGTGTTCACCTCTGCCCTGCGCACGGCGCTGCACGACGACGAGATCGACGTCGCCGTGCACTCCTTCAAAGACCTGCCCACCGCACCAGACCCCGGCCTCTCCGTGGCTGCGGTGCCGCGACGGGAGGACCCGCGTGACGCGCTGGTCGCCCGCGACGGCCTGCGCCTCGTCGAGCTGCCGCCGGGGTCGACGGTGGGCACCGGCTCCCCGCGGCGGGCCACCCAGCTGGAGGCCCTCGGCCTCGGGCTCCAGGTGCGCCCACTGCGCGGCAACGTGGACACCCGACTTCGCAAGGTCGCCGACGGCGAGCTTGACGCGATCGTGGTCGCCCGCGCCGGGCTGGCCCGTCTGGGCCTGCTCGACGTCATCACCGAATCGCTCGATCCACTGCAGATGTTGTCGGCCCCTGCGCAGGGTGCCCTTGCCGTGGAGTGCCGCGTCGACGACGTGGACATCGAGCACCTGATCCAGTCCACTCTGGACGACCCGGCCAGTCGTGCCGCGGTGACCGCCGAGCGCGCCCTGCTGGCCGCGCTGGAGGCCGGTTGCAGCGCGCCCGTCGGTGCACTGGCCGAGGTGGTGGAGGACCTCGACGACGAGGGGCGCGTAGTGCTGCGTCTGTCGTTGCGAGGAATCGCGGCGACATCGCAGAACGATGTGCTTCGAGCCTCCGCCATCGCTGAGACGACCGCAGCAGAGCAGCTAGGCCGCGACGTGGCCGCGGAGCTGTTGGATCTCGGGGCCGCCGTGCTCAGCGGCCCCGAGCAGTAAGGGAGTGGGGAGTGCCCTGATGACCCGTGCACGCAAGATCCCCGGACGTATCGCCTTCGTGGGCACTGGCCCCGGAGACGCGGGACTCCTCACCGTCCGGGCTAAAGAAGTACTGAAAGCGGCCTCGCTCGTGGTCACCGATCCCGACGTGTCCGCCGAGGCGGCCTCGCTGGTCTCGGCGGACGCCGAGGTCCGGCCCGCGGTCGGCGATCCTGCCGACGTGGCCAAGGACATGGTCGCCGAGGCGAAGAACGGTCGCCCCGTCGTCCGCCTCGTCTCGGGTGACCCGTTCACCGCCGACGCGGTGGTGCGGGAGGCTCAGGCGGTGTCGCGCACCACGATCGCCTTCGACGTGGTCCCCGGCGTCGCCGGTGCCACGGCGGTGCCCGCCTACGCGGGGGTGGCGCTCGGGGCGGTGCACACCGAGGCCGACGTCCGAGGAACGATGGACTGGGCGGCCCTGGCCGCAGCACCGGGAACCCTGGTGCTGCACGCCTCGGGCAGTCACCTGGCGGAGGCGGCGTCGTCACTGGTGGAACACGGCCTCGCGCCGCAGACCCCGGTGGCCGTCACGGCCGACGGAACGACGTTCACGCAGCGCACGATCGACACGACGCTGGCCTCACTGGCCTCGGTGGCGGGGGACCTGCTGGGTCCGCTGGTGATCACCGTGGGCTCTGCCGTGGCCGGTAGACAGAAGCTGTCCTGGTGGGAATCGCGTGCCCTGTACGGCTGGAAGGTCCTGGTGCCGCGAACCAAGGACCAGGCGGGCGCGATGAGCGACCGGCTCCGGGCGCACGGCGCGATCCCCGTGGAGGTTCCGACCATCTCGGTCGAGCCGCCGCGCAGCCCGGCCCAGATGGAGCGGGCGGTCAAGGGACTGGTCGACGGGCGCTACCAGTGGGTGGTGTTCACCTCGACCAATGCGGTTCGTGCCGTGTGGGAGAAGTTCCGCGAGTTCGGCCTGGACGCCAGGGCCTTCTCCGGGGTCAAGATCGCCTGTGTCGGCGAGTCCACGGCGGAGAAGGTGCGGTCCTTCGGCATCATCCCCGAGCTGGTTCCCTCCGGGGAGCAGTCCAGCGAGGGTCTGCTGGCGGACTTCCCGCCCTACGACGACATCCTCGACCCGGTGGACCGGGTGCTGCTGCCCAGGGCCGACATCGCCACCGAGACGCTCGCGGCGGGTCTGCGCGATCGAGGCTGGGAGATCGACGACGTCACCGCGTACCGGACGGTGCGGGCGGCTCCGCCGCCTGCCGACACTCGCGAGATGATCAAGACGGGCGGGTTCGACGCGGTGTGCTTCACCTCGTCGTCGACCGTCCGCAACCTGGTCGGCATCGCGGGCAAGCCGCACTCCCGGACCCTGGTGGCCTGTATCGGCCCGGCCACCGCCGAGACGGCGACCGAGTTCGGCCTGCGGGTCGACGTGCAGCCCGAGGTCGCGCAGGTCTCCTCGCTGGTGGACGCACTGGCCTCGCACGCGGCTCGACTGCGTTCCGAGGGCGCCCTGCCGCCGCCGCGTAAGGCCAAGCGGGCTCGCCGCTAGCGGTGCGGCGGCGCTCGACGATGCCGTGTCGATGAACGGATCGTCCGGTCCACACCGGTGGGCGGGACGGTCCGTTTTCGTCTCGGTGCCGTCGACGTCCTGGCGAGGTCCTGCCGGAAGAACACGACGTCGTAAGGAGTCGACATGTTCCCGACGCACCGTCCTCGGCGGCTTCGACGCACCCCGGCGGTGCGTCGACTGGTCGCGGAGACGAGCGTGGCACCACGGCAGCTGGTGCTGCCGATGTTCGTCAAGGAGGGCGTGACGGCTCCCGTGCCGATCGCCTCGATGCCCGGCGTGGTCCAGCACGATCTGGACTCCCTGCGCCGGGCCGCCGTCGAGGCGGTCGAGGCGGGCGTCGGCGGGCTGATGCTCTTCGGCGTGCCCACCTCGCGGGACGCCGTCGGCTCTGCGGGCTCCGACCCGGACGGCATCCTCAACCGCGCGTTGGCGGCGGTCGCGGCCGAGGTCGGTGACGCGACGGTGGTCATGTCGGACTGCTGTCTCGACGAGTTCACCGATCACGGCCACTGCGGCCTGCTGGCCGCCGACGGCCACGTGGACAACGACGCGACGCTTCTCGCCTACCGGGAACTCGCCGTCGCCCAGGCGCGGGCGGGAGCCCAGGTCGTCGGGCCGAGCGGCATGATGGACGGCCAGGTCGGGGCCATCAGGGAGGCGCTGGACGAGGCCGATCTCGCCGACACCGCGATCCTCGCGTACTCCGTCAAGTACACCTCCGCCTTCTACGGCCCGTTCCGGGACGCCGTGGAGTCGCAGCTCGTCGGCGACCGGCGCACCTACCAGCAGGACCCGGCCAATGCCAGGGAGGCGCTGCGAGAGGCGACCCTGGACCTCGCCGAGGGCGCCGACGCGGTGATGATCAAGCCTGCGATGTCCTATCTGGACGTCGTACGCCAGGTGGCTGAGATCGCCGACGTTCCGGTGGCCGCGTACCAGATCTCCGGTGAGTACTCGATGATCGAGGCCGCCGCCGCCAACGGCTGGCTGGATCGACGCGCCGCCGTGCTGGAGACGCTGACGTCGATTCGGCGGGCGGGCGCGGACATCGTGCTGACGTACTGGGCGGTCGAGGCCGCTCGCTGGCTGCGCGAAGGCTGATTCCCAGGCGGGCGTCGGCGCGTCGTGCGCCGATGCCGAGACGGTGCAGGCCGACGGCTCGACGCGGTCGGACCGGACGAGGCTGATGCGGGTTGCTCGACTGGGCTGCGGTCTGTGATGACTGTTCGCCTGTGACCCGATCCAACGATATGTTGAGCCGATGATCACACCGGCCGACCCGGAGTCCTCTCGGCAGCCCGACTCTGCGCAGGATGGCCCCGCCGGCGCCTCGGCCGGGGCGGACCGAGCGGCCGCTGTCGCGCGGGCATCGGCTGCGGGCGAGGCGGCCTCCGCCGCAGGTGCTCCTTCCACACCCGAATCCGGGGCGGCCGCTGTCGCCGCCGGGCCGTCGGCTGCCGGGCAGGCCGCTGCCGCCGGGCTGCCGCACGCCGAGCCGTCGGACACCGAGCCGGTTGTCGCCGAGGAACCGGGCCCCGTGTCTCCGCCCGGCCTCGTGTCCGACCCCGACCCCGACCCCGACTCCGGCTCCGACCCCGACCCCGATTCGGCAGTCGACCCCGACCGCGACTCGACGGTCGATTCCGGACCAGGCACGGACTCGGCAGACCGCCAGGCGGCAGCGGACCCGACCGGCTTGGACGTGGTGCCCGAGTCGGCGGCGACCGATGCGGCAGCGGTGCCCCACTTATCGACGCCCGACTCCTGCGCGGTGCCCGATCCCGACGGCGACACTCCACCGCCGCCTGCGCCGGGCGTCCCGGTCGAAGTGAGCGTCGCGACCGGGCTGCTGGGCGTCGGGCTCGTCCTCCAGCTGATCGTGCCGGTGCAGACGCTGCTGGCAGGCGTTCCTGCCGATCACTGGGGCCCGGTGGCGCTGGCCTTGTTCCAGTGGTTCGGCTTTCTCGCCGTGTACGCGTTCTTCGCCGTCTCGGCGTATCGCGGTGCGCACTGGGCCCGAATCCTGCTGCTGGTCCTGGCCGCCGTGGCCGTGTTCGGCTTCCTCGCGGACATGGCGGAGCGGGTCTTCGGCCTTGCCGCGATCCTGCACTGCGTCGCGGTGCTCCTGCTGTTCCTGCCCGGAGCGCGAGCCCATTTCGCCTCCGACGACCACCCGCCACGCTGATCGGCCACGCTGCCTCGTCCCGCAGCGGATGATCGACTGCGGGCATCGGCTGCCCGAACTCACCATGCCCGCCGACCGGACGACGGCGACTTCTCGGCCCGATCGGCACGAATGATCGGCACCCGTAGGCGCCGGAGCACTGCTCCTAACGGCGGCCCGCCCGGCACGATCGGGCAGGTCGGCGCCGCGAGAACGACCCGGAGCGCACGGCGCAGCGCCCGCCGGGAGTCACGAGCGCACTGCTTCATCCGAACCGGTGGTCTTCCGCTCCGATCGATCGTCGACTCCACCGGCGCGCGGGAGCAGACGGCGACGTGGAGTGCGTCGCGGACGCCCCCGGCCGTCAGCCGATCACCCTGCGGCGACGCGGTGTCGAGCCCCCGATGAGCCGGGCGATCTCCGGTGGGGGACGCCGAGCGCGTTCCCGAGACACCGGCCGCTGCCGGATCAGGCCGCGTCCGTCCAGCCGGTGGACATCACCGCGAGCGGCTTCTAACGTTCAGGCGTGTCCGCACCCAATGATCCGGATCGTCCTGGTTCGCACGAGTCGATCCCCTCCGCACAGTCCTATCCCGCTGCGCCCGCGTCCAACGCCGGTGTGCAGACGATTCCGGTGCCGAGAGAGGTCACGATCTCTTTCTGGATCTGGATCGTGACGGCGGTGATGATCTTCAGTTCGGTGCTCTCGCTCTTCGGTCAGCGCGACGAGATCAGGGCGCAGACGATGCAGGAGAACCAGGGCAACCTGACTCCGGAGGAGGTCGATCAGGCTGTCACCCTCGCCTTCGGGCTGTTCTTCATCGTCTACCTCGCCGTCGCCCTGCTGTTCACCCTGTTCGCCTTCAAGGCCAAGGCCGGTCGGAACTGGGCCCGGATCGCGTTGGCGGTCGTCACCGGACTCAATCTCGTTGCCTTCATCAGCGGTCCGAACCAGGGACATGTGATGAGCCTGGTGTCGATCCTCGTCTCGGTGGCCGCCGTGGTGCTGCTGTACCTGCCCAACTCGAGCGCGTACTTCGCGCTGAAGAAGGGCATGACTCCGCCGCGCGGTCGGGTGATCTGAGCGCCGGACAGGCGGCGAGTCGAACCCGGCCCCAGCGGCCGGTCAGCGGAATGGGTGCGCCCGACCGGTGTGCCGGGAACGACGCATCGGGATTCGCACCAGCGGTTGCATGCTGCGGAGGGTCACGACGGCCGAACGGCCCGGCGTGGTCGGCGGGTGAGTCGTCCTGCCGTGGCCGGTATCACGGCACGGCCGCCGAGCCCGGTCAGCGGACTGGGCGCACCCGCACCGACGTGCCCCGCTCGTCGTCGCAGGCGCCGGGGCTTCGGCACACCGCCGCACCGCGACCGCCTCAGCACGCCGTCGGGTCGCGCACCGTAACCGACGGGCCTGCTCGGACCAAACCGCGAGCTGCCCGATGTCGGCACGACTTAGTCCCGTTCTCACCATTCCGGTGGACGAGTGGACAAGTGCTTTCTACTGTGCAGCACGTGAGCACGCCATATGGTCAACAAGGTCAGGGACAGCCGCAGGAGTTCGGCGGCCCGGCCGCACCGTCGGGTCCGGGCGGTTACCCGCCCGCGCCGCCGCCCGGACCTCCGGGGTCCTACCCGCCACCCCCCGGCGCGCCTGGTGGCTACCCGGCGCAGTCCGGCCCGCAGGGCCCTCCCGGCTACGGCAACTTCCCGGGCGGGATGGAGCAGCCGTCGGGACCGGGGCAGCGTCCCACCCGGCCGCGCACCGTGAACATCGCCTTCATTCTGTATCTGGTGAACTCGGCGCTCGGCATCCTGGGTGCCGTCATCCTCATGGCCACCATGGACTCGCTCATCGTCGCCGAGGCCCGCGCCGCCGGGCTGGACAGCGAAGCCGAGAGCGTGCTGGAGACCTTCCGGGCCGCGATGATGATCACTGCCGTGATCGCCCTGATCTTCTCGGCGGTGTTCCTCCTGTTCGTGTTCATGATGCGGAACGGACGGAACTGGGCCCGAATCCTCCTCACCGTGCTGTCCGGACTCGCCTTGCTCTCCACGATCGGCAGCCTCGGCGACACCGGTTCCAACGGACTCCTCGTCGGCCAGACGATGCTCTCGATCGCGCTGCCGATCGGCGCCATCGTCGCGATGTACCTGCCCGAATCGAACCGTTACTTCAAGTCCAACTGAGCCTCCTCGGCGCTCGGCGGCCGAGCATCATCGGCCCCATCCCGGTCGAGATGCGAGGCCGCCGAGTACCCGCCCCGATCGTCGAGCGGCCCCGCCTTCGACCTACGACCGGGTGTGACACGCCACTTCCTCGAGTAGTAGTCGACTCCGGGTCCGCTCGGCAGCCGGGCCCCGTGGTGCTCGTCCGGCGTCGGCAGGCCCGAGATCGGCTCCAGTGCGGACACGAGTTCGTCCCGGTCTGATCAACATCGGGTCCGAGGTCGGCTGGTCTTCCTACCGTGGCTACTCGTGAATGAGCCAGCCGGTCCTTCAGGACCAGGCACGACCGAGCCTGCACATCCGGACCACGGCACCTACGCGGTCGACGCACCCCCGGAGCCGCCGGGCGCACCCCCGGCGCCGGGGGCCTGGCCCGCTGCGCAGGCCTACCGGGGATACCCGAACGCCATGGCGCCGCCCCAGTCGGTCCTGAGGTCCGCCCCCGTCCGGCCGCGTTCCGTAGACCTCGCGTTCTCCGTGCACCTTTGCGGCTCGGTGCTCGGCCTCCTCAGTGCCCTGCTCGGTCTCGTGATCCTGGACGAGCAGATCCGTGCGGACCTGGGTTCCGACGACCTGGGGATGCCGAGTCTGGACGCCGCGGTCGAGCTCATGAGGATCGTGGCGGTGACGATGACCATAGTCGTCGTCGTCATCTCCGTGGTGTTCCTCTTCTTCGTGTTCGCGATGCGCAACGGACGAAGCTGGGCCCGGATCCTGCTCACCGTGGTCGGCAGCCTGAACCTGCTGGCCAGTCTCGGGTACCTCGGCCAACTGGGCGTGCAGTTCGGCATCGGCGGGGTGGGCGTCGTCGTCGCCACCGTGAACATCCTGATCCTGCCTGTGACGGCCCTGGGGATCATCGCGATGTACCTGCCGGAGTCCAACCGCTATTTCCAGTACAACTGAGCAATGGCAGAACCCGCCGAGGCACCCGTGGTGCTCCCGCCGAAGGTCATTCGCATCGCCGTCGCACTGTGGTACGCGCTGGCCGTCTTCCTCACCCTGCACGCCCTGTTCCTCTGGCTGCGCCCGCAGGGCATCGCCGAGCAGCTTCAGCGGCGGTCCGACGTCACTCCGGCGGAGGCGGCCGACTTCGCCGCAGACCTGGTGTTGGAGAACCTGCTCGTCACGCTGTTCTTCGCGGTGCTCTACTGCGGGTTCGCCTTCCTCCTCGGTCGGCGACGCCGCTGGCCGAGGATCGCGCTGACCGTCGTCGGCGCCCTCCAGCTCTTCCTCCAACTCGGTGCCGGGTTCACGCCCGTGGGCATCGTCGTCCTCCTGCTGGTGATCGGCGGCCTGGTCACCGTCTGGCTGCCGAAGTCGTCGATCTGGCTGAACGGGCGCGATCCGGAGCAGGCGGCCTGATCCGAGCTGGATCAGGTAGCACTCCGCCGCCTCGTCTCGGCCTGCTCACGGTGTGATCGAGGCGGGGCCCCAGCCTGCGGGAGCGGTGCGGCAGGCGGATGCGACTCGGCACGTCCGAGGCCTGCGCACCCCGGAGTGACGATCGCTCCTGCCGCACCGATGATCCGTGCAGGCGGAGTGCCGAACCCGGTGATCGACTCCGTCGCAGGCACGACCCCTCGGGCAGGCGACACATGGCAGACTCTTCGGTCATGACCGCTCCGCACCCGACGAACACGATCGGTGACCACCCGGTGGGGGCACATCGCCTGCACCAGCCGCGCCGTGCCGTGCTCGCCGTCGGCGAGGTGATCCTCGCCGTCGGGCTGGTCGTCCTCGCCGTGTGGCTCTGGCGGACGGGTGTGCTGCGCGACGAACTGCCCACCGGGGAGGGAGAGTCGAGGGTGCTGCTGCGTTACGTCGGCGACCGGCTCGCCCTGTCAGTGGGTGCCGGGTGCCTGGCAGGCGTCCTGCTGCTCGACTCGATTCGTCAGTTCACCCTCGCGATCCGGACTCGGCCGAGGCCCGAGCCCCTCTTCGGGCCGGTCCCGCCGCCGAGCTGACCCGCTGCCACCGGCCGGTCGGGGGACTTGCGAGACTGGTCCGGTGACTCAGGTGCCCGATCCTCCGACGTCCGCGCAGCCGGTGGCCCGTTCGCAGGCCCTGTTCGACCGTGCGAGCGGGGTGACCCCCGGCGGGGTGAACTCGCCGGTTCGTGCGTTCCACTCCGTGGGCGGCACGCCGCGCTTCATGGTGCGCGGCGCAGGCGCCTACCTCTGGGACGCCGACGACAACCGCTACGTCGACCTGGTCAGCTCGTGGGGCCCGATGATCCTGGGCCATGCCCACCCGGCCGTCGTCGACGCGGTGCGGACGTCGGCCGCCGCCGGTCTCTCCTTCGGCACGCCGACGGAGGGCGAGATCCTTCTCGCCGAGGAGATCATCGGCCGGGTCGACCCGGTGGAACAGGTCCGGCTCGTCAACTCGGGCACCGAGGCGACGATGAGCGCCATCCGACTGGCCAGGGGCGTCACCGGCCGAGACAAGATCGTCAAGTTCGCGGGCTGCTACCACGGACACGTCGACGCGCTGCTCGCCGCCGCAGGCTCCGGCCTGGCCACCCTCGGCATCTCCTCCACGCCGGGAGTCTCCTCCGTTCAGACGGCGGACACGATCGTCCTGCCGTACAACGACGTCGCGGCGCTGCGGGCGGTGTTCGCCGAACACGGCCGAGACATCGCCTGCGTGATCACCGAGGCCGCGGCGGGGAACATGGGCGCGGTCGCTCCGCTGCCCGGTTTCAACGCGGAGCTGCGCACCCTGTGCCACGCCTCGGGCGCGCTGCTGATCATGGACGAGGTGATGACGGGCTTCCGCGTCTCCTCGGCGGGCTGGTACGGGCTGGAGGGCGTGGCGGGCGACCTCTACACCTTCGGCAAGGTCATGTCGGGGGGGCTTCCCGCAGCCGCGTTCGGCGGTCGGGCCGACGTGATGTCGGCGCTCTCCCCGGTCGGACCGGTCTACCAGGCAGGGACCCTGTCCGGGAATCCCGTCGCCGTCGCCGCCGGACTTGCGACGCTGCGCACGGCCGACACCTCGGTCTACGCGCGGCTGGACGCCAATGCGCGGCGCCTCGGCGAGTTGTTCGCCGACGCGTTGACCGGCGCCGGAGTGGCCCATCAGATCGGCTATGCGGGCAACCTCGTCAGCATCTTCTTCTCCGACTCGCCGGTACACGACTTCGCCGGTGCCCAGGCCGCCGAGACCTGGCGATTCCCCGCGTTCTTCCGCAGCCTGCTCGCGGCAGGCGTCTACGCCCCGCCGAGCGCCTTCGAGGCCTTCTTCGTCTCGGCCGCACTGGACGACGCCGCGTTCGAGATCATCGCCGCCGCACTGCCCGCCGCCGCGACCGCGGCGGCCGAGGCCCGACCGGAGGGAGATCGGTGAGCACCCGCACCGTCGTTCATCTGCTTCGCCATGGTGAAGTGCACAATCCTGAGGGCATCCTGTACGGAAGGCTGCCCGGCTTCCGGCTCTCCGAGCGCGGCGAACGGCAGGCCGAGACGGTCGCCGAGTTCCTGTCGGGGCACGACATCGTGCACGTGGTGACCTCGCCGTTGGAGCGCGCGAGGCAGACGGCGCTTCCGCTGCTGGCTGCGCACCAGCTCACCCCCTCGATCGACGACCGACTCATCGAGGCGGACAACCTCTTCGAGGGCCAGCGGGTCTCGGTGGGCGACGGCGCGCTGCGGTCGCCGAAGAACTGGCCGAAGCTGCTCAACCCGTTCCTGCCGTCCTGGGGCGAGCCCTACCTGAAGATCGCCCATCGGATGCTGGCCGCCGTGCATCGCGCCAGAGCCGCCGCCGAGGGGCATGAGGCAGTGTGCGTCTCGCATCAGCTCCCGGTGTGGACGGTGCGACAGTTCCTCCAGGGCGATCGGCTCTGGCACGACCCGAGGCATCGGCAGTGTGCGCTGGCCTCGTTGACGAGCCTGGAGTTCGAGGCGGAGCGTCTGGTCGGAATCAGTTACCGCGAACCGGCCGGGCCGTCCGGCAGTCAGGTCGCAGGCGCATGACCAGGCGCTTCCGGCTGGTCGGCCTGCTCGGAGCAGTACTGCTGACGCTCGGTGCATGCAGCTCCGGGCAGGCCGACGACGTCCCCGGCTCCGGCCGATATCAGTTCGTCGCCCCCGGCGGTGAGACGCGCATCCGCTATGACGAGGCGGAACGGCAGCTCGCGCCGGAGATCAACGGCGACGATCTGATGAACGAGGGCGAACAGATCGGCGCTCAGGATTTCGAGGACGAGGTGGTGGTCCTCAATATCTGGGGTTCGTGGTGTGGTCCATGCAGACTTGAAGCCTCACACCTGCAATACGTATATGAGGAGACCGCAGAAGACGGCGTGGCGTTCCTCGGAATCAACGTCAGAGACAACGTGCGTTCGGCGCCGATGGATTTCGTGTCGAATCTCGGAATCACCTATCCGTCGATCTACGATCCCTCCGGACGATCGCTGCTCGGGCTGCGTGGCTATCCGCGCACTGCGGTGCCGTCGACGATCATCCTGGATCGCAGTCATCGAGTGGCCGCAGTGCTCTTGGACGAGGTGCTGGCCGAGGATCTGCTGCCGATCGTGGCGGAGATCGCCGCCGAGGAGTGACGGGTCGGGGTGGGTTCGTCGGGTCGACAACGGTGATCAGTCCTGGTCAGCGGGAACCGAGGAAGGCTCCCGCCTGGGTCTTCTCTCCAGACTCAACCACTCCGGAATCGACGGGGCGGGCTCGCCGACCCCCTGTCTCGCAGTCGTGGCCTGCCGTACGCGGTACCAGCGGGCGGGCCGGGCCGCGTGCGGTGTCGGGGCGGGCCGTCGGCGCGAGCAGGTGATCAGCTCGCCTGCCTCGGCGGGCGCGTGGCGGACGGTGATCGACATCGACCACGGCCCCTCCCCGCCGCCGGGCCGCCTTCGGACGGTGCGGAACGGTCGGTGCGCCGGGTCCATCGAGAGGGTGTGGGCGGGCCCTATCGGACCCTGCGAACTCGGACACCGCGAACTCGGACCCTGCGAACTCGGACCCCGCGAACTCGGACCCCGCGACGAGCAGGCCGCATCTCGTGCTTCGGTGGCATGGCCTCGCGCGGATCTGTGCCGGTCCCGGTGACCCCCGCCGTTCTCGGTGCGCTGTTCGGCCCCGCACGCGGGGGCGAGGCTCGTGGTGCAGCATGATCTCTGGAACGGTCGCGCTCTGCCGAGAAGACGGCAGGGGAGCACGGGCGACCGCGTGGCGCGGCCTCTCTCGGCCTGAGCGGGCCGAGGGCGGACCGGGTCCGCCCGATCGCCGGGGCCGGGCCACGGCCCGACCCGCTCATCGACGGGATTCGGCCTGGCGCGGGGTTCGGCGGGTGCCTCGCCCGCAAGCCGCGTCGGGGCGTATTCTCTCAATCCCCGGTGCGTCTCCTTCCAGTTCTTTCGATGCGGTCCGAATAGCATCGAACCCAGGGTAAGGCCGATGAGTATCGGGGAGTCGACGAGAGCGGTCATGAGTGTTGTCCTCGGCGGTCGTATCGAATTTCGGGTCACGGTGTGGGTGGTCGAATTCCTGCCGCGAGCAATCTTGGTAGGCCGTGACCGCTGGAGAAAATGGTTGCGGGCGATCACAACACGATTGAGTGGTCATAGCGCCACGGTCGGTCGAACGTGATCGCGCAGCGCTGTCCTGTCGACCTCACCTGAAGGGGGTCGGTGGCACTTCTGCCGTGGCCGGCCGATGACTCGGGCTGCCTGCGCCGGAGCTAGAAGAAGTCGAACATCCGCTGCACCATATCGACGGCGCGGTCGAACAGGACCGCGAGGCCTGCGAGCGCGTCGATGCTGAAGAAGGCGATGACGCCGACCGCGACGATGGTGATGAGCAGACAGCTCCACAACGCCTTGAAGGGCCAGAGGAGCACCGAGACGATGCCCTTCAGCAGGAAGCCGACGGCGGTGAACGGCGCCATCAGGATGCGGCCGAGCTGACCTCGGCCGTCCCCGTCGTCGGCGTAGCGCCGGGGGGCGGGCTCCTCACGTCGAGGTTCGGGCTGCGGTGCGATCGTCGGCCGCTGCGCGGGCCGCCTCGCTCGAGGCGTCTCGCCGCGTCGAGACACCTCCGGTCGCCGGGCAGGAGCGTGCTCTGCCGAGTACGGGTCCGCGTACGCCCCCGAGTGAGGCTCCGCATACGGCTGGGAGCGGGGCGCGGCAGCGGACTGGACGTGCTGCGCTCCGCGCGCGGAGTACGGCTCGGAGAAGCCGACCGGCTCCGGCTGGTACTTCGGCGGCTGATCCGTCTCATACGGCGGCGGCTCATTCGCCACGTCCGCCGGGTACGACGTGGGGATCGGGATGCCCGCCAGCAGCCGCGTCCTGGGATGCCCCGGGCCGTTCTGGGCGGGGGGCGCCTGTGACGGTGTCCCCGCCGCGCCCATCGGCTGGACGCGGGTGCCGTCGAGCATCGCTCGCGTCTCGGCGCTCTTCTGCGCGAGCACCGTGGTCACCTGAGCGGGCAGCCAGGCGTGATCGAAGCCGGTGTCGATCTGGGCCAGGATCTCGTCGGGGCGCGGACGATGCACCGGGTTCTTCGCCAGGCAGGTGCCGATGACGTCGCGGAGCGAGGGGGGCAGGCCGTCGAGCGTCGGTTCGTTGTGGACGACTCGATACAGCAGCGCCGTCGAGTTTCCCTCGCCGAAGGGACTCACGCCGGTGGCTGCGAAGACGATGACGCAGCCGAGAGAGAACATGTCGCTCGACGCGGTCACCCGCTCGCCGACGGCCTGCTCCGGCGCCATGAATCCGGGCGTCCCGAAATGCGTGCCGACCTGGGTGAGCGAGACGGCCTCGGCGGCCCAGGCGATGCCGAAGTCGATGACTCGCGGTCCATCGGAGGCGAGCAGCACGTTCGTCGGTTTCACATCACGATGAATCAGTCCGCTCTGATGAATCTCCCGCAGTGCCTCGGCGAGCCCGGCGGTCAATACCCGCAGGGACGATTCCGGAAACGGACCGAAATCACTGACCGCCTTGAGCAGCGAGGGTCCCTCGATATAGGAGGTCACCAGCCAGGGCGGCCGGGCATCGGGGGCGGCCTCGATCACGGCGGCGGTGAAAGCGCCGCTCACGGCGGCTGCCGCGTCGATCTCACGCGCAAAGCGCATTCGAAACTGCTCGTCCTCGGAGTGCTCCTCGCGAATGACCTTGATCGCCACCGGCCTGCCGCCCGGAGAACGACCGAGATACACCCGACCCATTCCGCCTGCGCCGAGCAGTCCGAGTACCCGATAACGGCCGATCTGTCGCGGGTCGGTCGCAGAAAGTGGTTCCATTGAACTGTTCCCCACTCCGACTCGACGATTATCACGGCAGGTTCACTCTTGTCGGTCAGGCTACCAGCGTGTCCCTCGTGCCTCGGCGCTTCGGCCCTCGGCACGGACTCCGAGGGCGTGACAGCGGCCACCGGCCCGGTCGGCAGGCGCCGCGCACTCGACGACGTCTGATTCGGCATCGTCGCAGGCCCTTAATGCGCCCGACGCGAGGTTCGGGGCGATCGGCAGGCGAGTCGTCGGCGAGCCTCTGACGGCCCGGGCGCTGCGCGGGCGAGGCCGGGCTGCTCGCGGCGAGCCCTCGGCTCTTGTCCACCCCGTGCGATCCAAGGCGAGGGCAGACACGAGCGGCGGCCTGCGTCGTCCATCGGCCGCGACCGGTCGCGACCCGACACCCGACACGGGGGTAACCGGCGTCTCGTCGAGGAGGAGCCGACGGAAGGGCCACTGAGTAGGGTGCCTACCCTCGATGCGTGGACCCCTCCGAGTTCGTCATCTCCGGGCCGCTGTTGCTGGCCACGGGAGTCGCCGTGCTTGCAGGTCTCGTGAGTTTCGCCTCGCCGTGCGTGATTCCGCTGGTTCCCGGCTACCTGGCCTATCTCGCGGGGCTCGTCGGCGCCGAGGCGCCGCAGACCCGGCCGGTCCCCGCAGGCGGGATCGCCGCGCGCGACGAACAGGCGGCGGAATCGACCTCCTCGGGCGCCGCCGTGCCCGATTCGGTCGCGGCCGCCGAGCACAGATCCGGCAGGCTTCGGGTCGCGGGCGCGGCCGGCCTGTTCGTCCTCGGATTCACCGCCGTCTTCCTGGCGAGCACGGTGTTCCTGCTCGGCCTCACCGACCTGATCTTCGCCAACCAGCCGCTGCTCCAACGGATCGGCGGGGTCGTCACGATCGCCATGGGACTGGTGTTCCTCGGCTTCGTCCCCGCCCTGCAACGCGACGTGCGGGTGCATCGTCGGTTCGGGACCGGCGTCTGGGGGGCTCCCCTGCTCGGCGGCGTCTTCGGACTCGGCTGGACGCCGTGTCTCAGCCCGACCCTGGGCGGGGTCATCGCGGTCGCCGCGACCACCGACGCCGACGGCGGAATGATGACCAGGGGGATCGTCCTGGTGATCGCCTACTGCCTCGGTCTCGGCCTGCCCTTCGTCCTGCTCGCCCTGGGCGCGGGCTGGGCGGTGCGTACCGGCGACTGGTTGCGGCGCAACAGCAGACGGATTCAGATCGGGGGCGGCGTGCTGCTCCTGATCGTCGGGATCATGCTGGTCACCGGGTTGTGGGGCGTGTTGATCAGCCTGATCCAGGGACCCATCGGAAGTTTCGAGCTGCCGCTGTGACCGTGAAGACTCGCAGGAAACCTCCTGCGCTCCTGGCCTTCCTCCGGAACACCTGGCGCGGCCTCACCACGATGCGGACCGCACTGACCCTGCTGTTCCTGCTGGCCTTGGCTGCCGTGCCGGGTGCGCTGCTGCCCCAGGAGTCGACCAACATCAGCCTGGTCGACGACTTCTACGAGGACTACCCGACCATCGCGCCGATCCTGGCCCGGCTCGGGATGTTCGACGTGTTCGCCAGCGTCTGGTTCGCCGCGATCTACGTGCTGCTGTTCATCTCGCTGATCGGCTGTCTGCTGCCGAGGACCTTCGACCACGCCAAGTCGCTGCGGGCCGAGCCGGTGCTGACGCCCCGTCGCCTCGGCAGGCTGCCCCACCACCGGATCGCCGCCGTGACCGACGACGTCGAGACGGTGCGCGCCCGAGTCGACGAGCGACTCAAGGGCTGGCGGACGGTGCATCGCACCGAGGCCGACGGCGTGCACACCGTCAGCGCGGAACGCGGCTACCTTCGCGAGCTGGGCAACCTGGTGTTCCACTTTGCCCTGGTCGGGCTGCTGGTCTCGATGGCGGCGGGGCGACTGCTCGGGTACGAGGGCCAGGTCATCGTGCGGGCCGACGGCGGCGAGTTCTGCAACTCCGGCATCTACAACTACGACTCGTTCCGGCCCGGCATCACCGTCGACGGCACCCAGCTCAACCCGTTCTGCATCCAGGTACACGACTTCACGGCCGAGTACACCCACGCGGGGACGGCGACGTATTACGAGTCGAACGTGTCCTACCAGGAGGGCGCGGATCTGGAGACCGGTACGTGGCGGGACCACCTCCTGCGGGTCAACCATCCGCTGCGGATGGCGGACGACCGCGTCTACCTGCTGGGCAACGGCTACGCACCGGAGTTCACCGTGACCTTCCCCGACGGGGAGGAGCGGCTCGGCGACGTGCAGTGGCGACCGGTCGAACTGACCACGATGCTCTCCGAGGGCGCGACGAAGTTCGACCCGCCGAACACCGTCGACGAGGACGAACGTCGGGAGAACCAGCTCGCGATCACCGGGCTGCTCGCCCCGACCCCGATGTTCACCGAGGAGGGCCTGCTCACTTCCGGCTTCCCCCAGCTGAACGAGCCGATGGTCGCGGTCGATGTGATGCGCGGCGACCTGGGGAACAACTCCGGCCGAGGCCAGTCGATCTTCGAGATCGATCAGGACATGGTCGATGAGGGCGAGCTGGTGCGGGTGGCCAGGGAGAACCTGGCCGTCGGCGAGGAGATCGAGCTGGCGGACGGCACCACGGTGCGCTTCGACGGCGTGGAACGGTGGGCCTCGCTCCAGGTCTCCTACGACCCCGCCCAGTTCTGGGTGCTGATCTCCAGTCTCTTCATCCTCGGCGGCCTCGGGCTCTCCCTCATCGTGAAGCGGCGACGGCTGTGGGTGCGGATCACCCCGCAGAATCCGGGCGACGGAGCCGGTCGTACCGTGGTCGAGTTCGGTGGGCTCGCCCGCACCGACCAGGCCGGATACGGCGAGGAGTTCGGCAGGGTGACCACGGAGCTGCTTGCCAGGCTCCGTGCATCAGATTCTGTGGAGCTGCTTGCCAGGCTCCGTGAATCAGGCTCTGTGGAGCAGCCTGCGTCGCTCCGTGAGTCAGATGCAGTGGAGCAGCCTGGGCCGGTCCGTGAATCAGACGCCGTGCCGCCGTCTGCCGCGCGCGACGAACCAGATCCCACCGAGACCCCGGACCAGGCCGGCGACGCGGCCTCGGCCGATGCGACAGGGGCGGTCCAGAAGCCGCCCGCGAGTGAGCCGGATTCGGCTCTGGGGAAGGACGCCTGATGCCGGTCGACGAGACCCTGTCCGTCTACAGCGACCTGTGCCTCGCCAGCGCGCTCGTCATCTACGTGCTGGCGTTGCTGCTACAGGCCGCGGAGTACGGCTTCACCCGCAAACCCAAGACGGCCAAGACGTCGGCGCTGGTGGGGGCGGGCGGCACGACCTCGACCACCGACGCCGACGCGACCACCGCCGGCTCCGACACACCCCCGTCCCGACGTCCCCTCGCGGAGCGTCTCGGCCGGATGGGCGTCTCGCTGACCGTGCTCGGCGCGGTCGTGCAACTCGCCTCGCTGGTGCTGCGCGGCTTCGCCACCGGCCGCGTGCCGTGGGGCAACATGTACGAGTACATCTCGGCGTTGTCGCTGGCCGCCGTCGTGGCCTGGCTGTTCGTGCTGCGCAGGCATCCGATCCGGGTGCTGGGCGTGTTCGTGCTGCTCCCGGTCTTCATCCTCTACTTCGTCGCAGGAACGGTGCTCTACGCGGAGGCCGCACCACTGGTGGCCTCGCTTCGCTCGATCTGGATCGTCATCCACGTGTCGGCGGCGATCGTCGGCAGCGGGATCTTCCTGGTCTCGGGAACCGCGAGCGTCGCTTATCTGATCAAGGCCGCGCATCTGGCAAAGCCGAAGCGGTTCGCCTTCGTCGGCGAGAAGCTGCCCGACATCGCCGTCCTGGACCGAGTCGCCTATCGCAGTGCGGTGTTCGCGTTCCCGATCCTCACCTTCGGGATCATCTGCGGGGCGATCTGGGCCGAGGCGGCCTGGGGCCGGTTCTGGGGCTGGGACCCCAAGGAGACGGTGGCCTTCATCTGCTGGGTCGTCTACGCCGGATACCTGCACGCGCGGGCGACCTCCGGCTGGCGCGGCACCCGAGCGGCCTGGGTGAACGTCATCGCCTTCGCGCTGAATCTGTTCAATCTGTTCTTCATCAACCTGGTGGTCGCGGGTCTGCACTCCTACGCAGGAGTAGGTTGAGATCTACTCTTGACAACCCCTGTGTCGACGGCCCTGCTTCGGTGGGGCTACCGTCGTCGCGGATCGAAGAACGCCCGATGTGCTGGGTATGGAGGGACCGAACGGTGACCGGACGGCAAGACGAGCCCGAGTCGCCCACGGAGTCGATGTGGCAGCCGCCCGTCAGGGGGCAGCAGCGGGCCGAGGGGCACGGCTACTACGGGGAGCAGGCACCCGCAGCATCACCACCGGCGGATTCGGGCGGTTCCGGCCCTTATCCGGTGGAGGGGGCCAGTTCCGGACCGTATTACGTGGACCAGGCTTCCGGCCCCTATCCGGTGGAGGGAGCCTCCGGCCCGCATCCGGTGGAGCCGGTCTCGGGACCCTATGCCGTCGACCCGGCGTCCGGCCCGTATCAGGTCGATCCGGCGGTCGCGGGCGGCTATTACGCTGATCCCAGCGTCTCGGGACCACACCAGCAGCCCCCGGCCTATGGGATGCCCGGCACCGGCCATGCACCGCAGTACGGGGCTTACCAGCAGCAGGGGCAGCCGGGCAGGCAGCAGAACCAGGCCTCCTCCCCGCAGGACCTGTCCTCGGCGCGACTGCTCCGCCAGGGCAAGCGCCCGCCGCAGGGCGGCTGGCGCCGGATGCTCTACAAGGCGAGCGGCCACACCCTCAACCTCGGGGAGAGCCCGGCGGAGCGTCAGCGACGTGAGCTGATCGCCAGGATCAACCAGCCGTTGCAGGGCTGCTACAAGATCGCGATGCTGAGCCTCAAGGGCGGTGTGGGCAAGACCACCACCACGGCCACGCTCGGCTCGACCTTCGCCTCGCTGCGTGGTGACCGGGTGATCGCGGTGGACGCGAACCCGGACCGGGGCACGCTCAGCCAGAAGATCCCGCTGGAGACCACGGCCACCGTCCGCCATCTGCTCCGGGACGCCGCCCGCATCCGCAAGTACAGCGACGTCCGCGCCTACACTTCGCAGGGACCCAGCAGGCTCGAGGTGCTGGCCAGCGAGCAGGACCCGGCCGTCTCCGAGGCCTTCAGCGAAGAGGACTACCGGCGCTCGGTGACGTTGTTGGAGCACTTCTACAACGTGGTGCTCACCGACTGCGGGACCGGGCTGATGCACTCGGCGATGCGCGGTGTGCTGGACATCGCCGACTCACTGATCATCGTGTCGTCGGGCTCCATAGACGGGGCACGCAGTGCCTCGGCGACCTTGGACTGGCTGGACGCGCACGGCTACCGGAACCTGGTCTCCCGCTCGGTCGCGGTGATCAATTCGGTGCGGCCGGGCTCCGGCAAGGTCGATCTGGACAAGCTCACCCAGCACTTCGCTGCGCGGTGCCGCGCGGTCTGCCGGGTTCCGTTCGACGCGCACCTCGAAGAAGGTGCGGAGATCGAGCTGGACCGCCTCGCCCCGGACACCCGTCTCGGCCTGTTGGAACTCGCCGCCACGGTGGCCGACGACTTCCCGCAGGCGATCAGCCGGTCTCGAACCAGCTGACCGGCTGCGGGGCCATCCCGGCGAGCCTCGGCGGATCTCCCCAGCTCGAACCCGCCCGCTCAGGCGGGCGGGTTGCCCTCATCCTGATCGGATCCGCGCTGTTTGCGCATCCGGTCCTCCCACTGCTGCTGATCGAGCCTGCGGAGGAAATCCGGATCGTCGTCGGGCGCCACGGGGCCCGACTGCCGGGGTCGTGACACGCCGACCCGTTCCGATGCGAACGCACGCCACAGCAGTACGGCGACACTGAGCACGCCGATCGCTGCGAGCAGATACAGCACAGGCGCCACCTCCTTCTCCTCCTGCGAGGTTAACCCGTCTCACCACGATCGCCGCCGGCCCCCACCGGGAGCGGGGAGTGAAAGGAGAAGGAGGGCGCGTGTCCGCCGCTGATGTCGACCATGGTCTCCGACGGCGGAGGTGTCGCCCGGCGCGGAGATCAGTTCATCGCCACCGGTGAGCTGGCCTCCCTGGTCAGATTGGCCAGCAGCGCCTTGACCTCCGACTCGCGGAACCGGCGGTGCCCGCCCGGCGTGCGAATCGATCCGATCCGACCCGCGGTGGCCCATCGCGTCACCGTCTTGGGATCAACGCGGAACATCGTCGCGACCTCTCCGGGGGTGAGCAACCGCTCGGCGGAGTACTGCTCGGTGTGTTGAACGGACCCAGTCACAGGTGACCTCCCTGGAGTGCAGCGCTCACCCTGTTCGTCGGGTCGCCTGGTGCCCGGCGGTGAGCGCTTGATGAATCCGGCGTTACCGACACAATCCTGACAGCTCGCCCCCCAGGTACTCGAACGCTTGTGCGTAGGTAAAGGCCAGGTAAGGGACGAAACACTCGGTTCGGACGGAAGGGGACGAGAGTCCGCCCGTCGTCCAGGGTGTCTCGGCGTGCCGGGGCCCGTCCGCCTGCGTCGGCGAGCACGAGGAGAATCCCAGAGCATGGACAGTGTGGACCGGCGGATCATTGCGGCGCTGCGGGCCAACGGGCGGGCTACCTACGCCGATCTGGGCAGGCAGGTGGGGCTGTCCGCCTCGGCCGTTCATGAACGGGTCGGCAAGCTGGAGTCCTCCGGGGTCATCACCGGCTACCACGCCGTCGTCGATCCCAGGACGGTCGGGCTCGGCGTGACGGCGTTGGTCGGCATCCAGCCCAGCGACGCAGGCGATGACGAACGGATCGCCGAGGCGCTGGGCACGCTCGCGGAGGTGGAGTCCTGCTACGCGGTCGCGGGGGACGAGGCCTTCGTCGTCAAGGTGCGGGTCGCCACCATGGACGACCTGGAGCGAGCCCTCGGCAGACTCCGCCGTATCGAGGGGGTGGCGCGTACTCGGACCACCGTCGTGCTCTCGACGCGCTTCGAGGGGCGCCCCAACGATCCCGACGAGCAGTGGGCCGCCGCTGGGCGCCGGACCGATCCGTAGGCTCGGCGGGGTGAGCTCGAACGACACTGCGTCCGCCACGGCCGTCGACGACGCGGGGAAGGAGACGACGATGACCGAGGACACCGCGACGCGGAGCACGCTCGGCACCGACCTGTTGCTGTACACGGTCGCCCGACTGCTGGCGGTGGCCGTTCCCGCTGCCGTTCTCGTGCTGCTGAACAGCCCGGTGCTCGTGGCGCTGGCGGTCGGGCTCGTGCTCGGTCTCGGGCTGTCGCTGGTGCTGTTCCGACCGCTGCGCGCTCGGATCTCGGTGGGGCTGGCTGATCGCGCCGCCCGGCGGGCCGCCGCCCGCAGGAAGCTGGAGGCTCAGTTGCGCGGCGAGGACGAACGGACCGCCTGAGTCCGCTGCTCGCCTCGACGGCCGGTCGCGGGTCGCGGTCGGCAGCGCCGACGGCGCCGCCGAAGAGGAATCGACCTCGTTCGACGCCGACCCCATCGCGGCGGTGATTCGGTACCACCGGACGCCCCCGACTGCCGCGAGTCGATGGGCGGCCGAGACCCGGTGACCGCCGTCGACCTGTCCGGGGCACCTCGGCACCTCGAGGGGTGCCGGTCGGCTCTGAAGAACCACTGCCACCTGCCGGTCTCGGACCTCGGGCACCCGCTGCGCCCGCCCGACTGTGCCGTTTTCTTTACCTTCCGATGGTGCCGTCGCACGCTGCCCGAGTCCGGCGGTGCGGGCCTCTCCCCATCCCGTGCACTGCGGGTCGAACGACCGACACCGCGATTCGTCGGTATCTGGTTTCACCCATTGGAACCAGTGTTGGAATCGTCGCGTCTAACCTCCGCGCCGGTGAGCCACGGGCGCTGGTGATGTCGATCACAGGAGGATCTGAGGACTGATGAGCGACGACTTCGAAGTCGAGCCAGAGGAGCTTCGCGGGTACACGGGACTGACCGATGCGACTGCGGGCCACTTCACCGAGATCGGCGCCTATGCGGCGAACAAGGGCGCTGACACCAGCGGATTCACTGGTCTGTTCGTGATCCTTCAGCCGCTGGTCATCGCCATCGGCAGCCTGTACGAGGGCTGCATGGAGGACGCGAGCGCGAAGATGCGCAACCTGTCCGCCGCGTTGAACGACACGGCAAGTGATTACGAACTGGTCGAGCGCGGGGAGCAGGGCAGCATGTCCGCGCTGACCGATCAGGCGTCGCAGATCACGCCGAGCTGACTGAGCACTGGGGAGCAGAACACATGAGTTACGCACCGGCGGAGGCGATCGTGCTCGCCGAGCCATCGGCAGGCGATTCGGCCATCAAGGACAAGGTCGAGGGCGCGAGTCTCCAGGTTCAGGCCGTTGACTGGATCTGGCAGCAGGTCACCGGTCAAGGCCTCGTGGAGATGGTCATCACGCCGCTGCTCGGTGACTTCGGCAAGATGAAGAACAACGGCGAGGCGTGGAAGAACGCGGCCGACGCGCTGCAGGTCACCAGGAACAACCTCAACACCGGTCTCGACACGCTGTTGCAGACGTGGAAGGGCCCTGCCGCCGACTCGTTCAATGCCAAGATCGGGCAGAACTGGACCCTGAGCATCGAGGCAGACGCTCAGATGGCGAACCTCGCGGGCCTGGCTTTCGACCAGTGCGCGAAGACGTCGGAGAAGATGTGCGACGAGGCCCTCAAGCTCGTCGAGAAGCTGGTGAACAAGCTCATCGAGGCCATCGCGCTCGCCCCGATCCCCGTGGTGGGCTGGGCCAAGGCCGTGAAGACGGTCTACGACGCGGTCACCATCGTCAACTCGATCCTCAACATCATCTCGGCGATTACCTCCATGGTGGAGAGCACGATCACCGTGATCAACGGGCTGATCGGACTCGGCTCGGCCGTGATGCAGGTCGGTGATGTCAACGACATCAACAGCGCCCTCAATGTCGCGAACCAGACCGGTGACAGCGTGGCGCAGGTGGCCGAGGGCACCCAGGGCTTCAACTCGGCGCAGGAGAACCTCCAGACCGAGGTCGGTGGCAACACCCGAGCCGACGGTACGGTCGACAATGAGGGCAATCTCAATCGTGCGGCCGACAGTTTCGAGCAGAATTACGGGGCCTACCAGCAAGAACGTCAGAACGCGAGTTCCTGACCTCGTCGGCAGCAGGGTAGCGATCGACGGAGCCGATCCGTCGAACGGAGGATGGCAGTAGTGGACCACCAGGCACGACTGGCGCATTTCGCGGCGGCACGCAGCCAACTGGATCAGATCGAGGCCGAGGCCGACGCCCGGATGGCCGAGATCAAGCAGCAGCAGCTCCCCGAATCCGGCCTCACCGAGGCCGAGATCGCCCAGATCGAGCAGTTCGCCAGGAGCAAGGACGCCCCTCCCGAGTTGGCGGCGCTTCAGGCACGGATCGACAAGGGCGACCTGTCCTGGGGGGACATCGCCGACGGCAGCGCGGTGCAGGATGAGCAGGTGCAGCGGGCGCTGGCCAGCGGTGTGCCGAAGCTCCAGCAGGCCTACGCGATGATTCAGGAGGGGCACGAGCTCGACGACATCCTCGACGCGGGCGACCCCTTTGCCGGGCCGAACGCGGCGGGCCCCGGTCCGGTCGCGGGCGGCGGTCCCGTTCCGAACACAGGCGGCGGCCCCGCCTCGGACCCCGGTCAGAACCCGCCGCGTCGCGGCGACGACGACGATGAGGGCGATGAGGGCGGGAGCGTCTTCCGCCGAGGCGGCTGGTGATCCAGGCTTCGGGCCGCTCCGCAGGTGTCACGAGGGCGTCGTCGGCGACTGACCAGAGGTCCGCGCCGGGGGCTCGACCGGTGACGCCTGCGGGGCTTGGTGCAGTGTGTTCTGCGGGGCTCGCCCCGGTGTTGTCTGCGGGGCTCGCCCCGGTGTTGTCTGCGGGGCTTGCCCCGGTGTTATCTGCGGGGCTTGCCCCGGTACCCCCTTCCCGACCCATGGAACGGAGCGTTCGATGACCGGTGCGGCAGGCGGCTTCGGTGCGCGACTGAAGAACTCCTCGCCCGCGGGGCGGGTGCTCATCGGGTTGGCCCTTCTGTTGGCGGCCCTGGCGGTGGGCGCCTACCTGATCGGGTCGATGGGCGGCACGCGACTCCAGGGCACCACCAACGCGGCCGATGCCGCGAGTGTGACGCCGTATCAATGGGACTCCGCCGACGACCTGCACGTGACCTCCACCGCGCGCGGCGTGGGGTCGAACTGCACCGTCGAGCCCGCCGACGGCGGCGAGGTGCGCGACCTGGCGGTTCCCCCCAACCCGCAGGCAAGCAACCCCAGCCGGAGCCGGGCCTATCTGGTCGAGTCCGCCTGGTTCGAGGGCACGGCCGAGGTCTCCTGCCAGCAGAGCGTGCTGATCAGGACGGGCTTCATCGCCGCGGTGTCCGACGCGACGGGGTCGCGCAGCTTCATCACGACGGCGGCGATCGTGGTGGCGATTCCGTTCATCGCAGGCCTGTTCGTCGGCAGGCGACGGACCACCGGCGGCCAGGCGGCCTGAGCCGCCCGCGCAGGTGGCGGCCGGTACCTGGCGTCGCGCGAGGCGGGGTCGGCGGGTTCGCGCCCATCGGTCCCGTTGAGTGCAGTCCCCGAAGCTGCGGCAGGTCGTCGACCGAGGACGTCAGTCCGTCCGATCCGGACCTATGGTCTCTTCTCGGGTAGTACAGTCCCGCGCGTGGCCATCGTCGATCGTTGTAGCGCGGTGAGTCGGGCCTGGGTCAGCGAAGCGGTCCGCATCATCGAGGCGGATGCGAATCGCAGCGCCGACACGCATCTCCTTCGCTATCCGCTGCCCGCAGACTGGGGAATCGACCTCTATCTCAAGGACGAGTCGACGCATCCCACCGGCTCGCTCAAACATCGCCTCGCGCGATCCCTCTTCCTCTATGCGCTCTGCAACGGCTGGATCACCGAGGGAACCGCACTCGTCGAGGCCTCGTCCGGCTCGACCGCCGTGTCCGAGGCGTATTTCGCGCGGCTGCTGGGGCTGCCCTTCATCGCGGTGATGCCGAGATCGACGAGCAGCCAGAAGATCGCGCTGATCGAACGCGAAGGCGGTCGCTGCCATTTCGTCGACGAGCCCGACGCGATCTACCGCGAGGCTCGCCTACTCACCGCTGAGCTCGGCGGACACTATCTGGACCAGTTCACTCACGCGGAGCGGGCCACCGACTGGCGCGGCAACAACAACATCGCCGAGTCGGTCTTCCAACAGCTCGCCCTGGAGACGCACCCGGAGCCGTCGTGGGTCGTGGTCGGTGCGGGGACCGGCGGGACGAGCGCCACCATCGGCCGCTACATCCGCTATCGGCGGCATGCCACGCGGCTCGCCGTGGTCGACCCGGAGCACTCGGTCTTCTTCGACGCCTGGCGCACCGGCGATCCCGGACTCGTCGGCAGTCGTGGCTCGCTGATCGAGGGGATCGGCCGTCCGAGAGTGGAGCCCTCGTTCGTCGGACAGGCCGTCGATAGGATGATCAAGGTTCCGGACGCCGCCTCGATCGCCACGATCCGCTACGTCGTGGAGCCGCTGGGCAGGCGCGTCGGCGGTTCGACCGGAACCAGCCTGTGGGGCGCGTTCCAGCTCATCGCGGAGATGCGTGCCCAGGGACGCACCGGGAGCCTCGTCACGCTGTTGTGTGACGGCGGCGAGCGCTACGCCCAGACCTACTTCTCGGACGACTGGGTGAGCGGGCAGGGGCTGGAGCTGGCTCCGCATCTCGAGGTGTTGCGCCGGTTCCATCAGACCGGTGAATGGACCGAGTCCGCGTCGCGCTGATCGGCGCCGGACCGGGGGTTATGGGGGAGAACGTGAGTAGCAACACCACGAGCAGTCGTGGCCTGGGGGTCACGGTGATCGTCGCGCTGGCGGCGGCGCTGACGGTGGCAGGCATCCATCTGATCGGGACCTATCTGCCGACGGTCTTCAGCAGCACGGCGCTGCGGACCGCCACCGGCACGGTGCACGACCGGTACGTCTCGGTGCCGGACGAGATCCTGGAGACCGACGTCCCGAGGTACCGCTGGGCGGGCGGCGAGCTGTATCTCGCCGCCGACGAGGACGGCGCACAGCGACGCAGTCTCAACTGCATGTTCCGCCCGGACGACGGATCGACGTCCGAGTGGGTCAGTCTGGAGTTCCGGCCGGAGCACGCCGGAACGCTGGTCTATCGGGGCACGCCGCCCGCCGCCGCGCCCGCCGACATGAGCTGTGTGAACGACGCTCGGGAGCAGGTGCTGGTCTACACCGGAGCGGACATGGACCGTGCCGCGACGGTCGCCGACCGCTGGTGGGCGGTCGTCGTCGGCCTCCAGGCCTTCGGCGCCGCGATCCTGGTGATCGTCATCGGCGTCGTGATCGGCCGCGTGCGTGGCCGGGCAGGGCAGCGGTAGGCCGAGGGGACGAGTCGTCCGGCGAACCGGGATGTCCGCAGCGGGGATACCCGGCGCAGGTGCCCAGGACAGGGAACGACGAGACATGACTTCGGCGGGCGACCGGTGACGCGCTGACGCGCGTCGATCGGATGCAGGCCCGACCGCTGATGTCGGAGATCGAAAGATCGGGAACCGTCTCGATGCGGTCTTCGTCGGGATATCGGGGCGACGGCTTGAGGGGGCCGTCGAGGCAGTACGTTGTGGATGAAGAATCTGGTGGGGAAATATGAGTGACGAATTCGAAGTCGCAGCCGACGAACTGCACAATTACGCGGGGAGCCTGGACGGGCTGCACGGCGGAATCGATGCGATTCGGAATTACATGTATGAACAGGGCTGCAATAAAGACGGTTTCACCGGTTTGTTGATGGTGTTGCACCCGGTCATCGATTTAGTGGGAGATCTGTTCAACGAGACGCTCAACTTCGGGCAGGACCGGTTGTCCGGCACCGCAGAGGGCATTCAACGCAACGCCGAGACCTACTCGGAGGCAGAGGCGCGCATCGAGGGGCTGTTCAGTCAGATCCTGGACGGGCTCTCCGCCACCCGGGACGCGGTGGCCGACGGGGCGGCGGCCGTCGACGCCGCGGTTCCGCAGGCCGTGCAGGATGCGGGAGCCCAGGCGTGGAACTCGCACGTCGAGAGCAGCGCCGCCAGCCGGAACGGGGGCGCCTGATGTCGTACCAGGACGCGGGTGCGGTAACCGAGGCACTGCAACCGCCGGAGCAACCCGGCGGCGAGTCGATCCAGGACATGGTTCGGGAGGCGGGCTGGCAGGTCTCGGCGGTCGACTGGGTCTTCACCCAGGTCACCGGTGAGAGCATCGTCGAGAAGGTGATCATGCCGATCACCGGGGACTTCAACCGGATCGCCATGAACGGCGAGGCCTGGCGTACGGTCGGCACCGCCATCGGAGCCCTCGGCGACACGATGGAGAGCAACGTCGGAACGGTTCGCGAGTCGTGGAACGGCAACGCCGCCGTCCAGCACGAGATGTTCGTCCGCACCGTGTGGAAGGGCGGACTGTTCGTCGAGGCGCAGATCGCGAATCTGGTCGGCATGGCCTTCGACAAGGTCGCCGAGGGCTCGCGGCTGCTCTGCGCCAAGGCGCTGGATCTGCTCTCGTGGCTGGTAGACAAGCTGATCGACGCGATAGCCAAGATCTGGATTCCCGCCTACGGCTGGGTGAAGGCCGCCCAGCTCGTCTGGGACGCCTATCAGCTCTACACCAAGATCATGGACATCATCGAGGCCGTCAAGGCGATCATCGAGAGTGCCCAGTCGATCATGCAGTCGGTGCAGAGCATCGGCTCCCAGCTCGCGCAGATCAAGGACGTTCGCAGCGTGGACGATGCGATCGCGCTGGCCACCGGCATCGCCTCCGACGCGCAGAGCATCGCGGAGCAGACGAACTCGATCCGCGACAACGCGTCGCAGATCAGCAGCGATCTCAACGAGGCGAGCGGCCATGTTCGCGACGTCGCCCAAGGCACCCGGGAGCTGCCCGGCAACCTGCGCGACGGCTGGAACGAGACCAGGGACAACTGGGACGAACAGCAGCAACGGCTTCGGGACGCGCCCGGCGAGGCCTGGAACGCCGCCAGGGAAGGGGTCACCGACGGTGCCCAGAACGCGTGGAACTCCACGCGGGAGGGCGCAGCGAGCGCCTGGGACTCGGTACGGGACGGTTCGGCCGCCCAGAACGCCTGGAACTCGGCGCGGGACGGTGTGACGAACTACGCACAGGAGCAGTATCAGGAGCAAGTCGGCCAGTACGTCGACGCGGCTCGGGACGCACCCGGCGCGATCCGCGACGGGGCGCAGAACGCCTGGAACTCGGCCTCCTCGGCGCCGGGGAACGTCGCCTCGGCCGCGCAGAGCGTGTGGAGCGACCCGAGCGGTGCAGCGTCGCAGGCCTGGAACGCGGGCACCGGCGCCGCCTCCGAATGGGCAGGCGCTGCGGAGCATCGGGAGAACCTCGGCGAGACGGGTTCGAACGCCCGCGATGCGTGGGATGCCCTGCGCGGCAGGTCGTGATCCGCTGCGCAGGGCGTGGCGAAGACTTCGGGAGTGAGTCATGACGAGTCAATTCGATCCTGAGGCGTGGAAGACGCCGCAGGTCAGAGCCGCCGAAGCCCAGATGGCCGGGTCGATGGGCAAGGCGAGGGAACTGCTGAAGGAGTTGGAGAAGCTGCGTCCCCCGCCGCCGACGTCGATCTCGGAGGACGACGTGCGGCAGCTTGCCGAGGCCGCCAAGAAGAGCGATGCGCCCGCCGAACTGCGTGAGCTGGCGCAGAAGGTCGACGGCGGCGCGCTGAGCTGGCGGGACGTCCTGGAGGGGCGTGCATACGACGATCCGGACGTGCGGCTGGCGATGACGGCGCAGATCGGCGAGGCGCGCGAGTTCTTCCGACAGTTCCAGGAGGGCTTCACCCTGGACGAGGTGATCGAGGCTCGCCGGGCGTCCGAGGAGAGCCAGGAGGACGAGGACGGCGGCACCACGTTCCTGCGCTGATCCTGCGGTCCGCCCCGTGCTGGGCAGGCGGGGCGGACCGGCAGCGGGCAGCAGGCATTCGGCGGGGAGGAACGCCCCTCGACGGTGAGGACCGCACGCCTGCGGGGGTCTTGGTCCGGCGCGTCGCCCTCGGCTGTGTGCGGACGAGGGTGCGCGGCCCTGCTCACGGACGCAGGCGAGCCCGCCCGAGTCGGTGTGTGCGTCTGTCCGCGTCAGGCCAGTGCGAGGGCGACGGCGGTCGCCACGGACCAGAGCAGCATCGCCAGCCCCGTCTCTTGAAGCACACCGACCAGCCGCTTCCCCGTCGCGCCGCCCAGCACCGCACGCAGCGCGGGCAGCACCAGGGGCACGGCGAGGAAGCCGAGCAGCGCCCAGGTGTTGCGGAAGCCCGCGATGGTGGTGATGAGGAACGGCACGGTCACCAGCGCCAGATAGAGGTTTCTGGTATCGCGATCTCCTAAGAGCACCGCCAGCGTCCGCTTGCCCGCCGCCGCGTCGGTCTCGATGTCCCGCAGGTTGTTGGCGACGAGCACGGCGCTGGAGAACGCGCCGACCGCCACCGCGGCTCCGATGTCGATGCCGCTGACGCGGCCCGCCTGGAGGTAGACCGTGCCCAGCACGGCGACCAGGCCGAAGAAGACGAACACGGCGACCTCGCCGAAGCCCGCGTAGCCGTAGGGCCGTTTCCCGCCCGTGTAGAACCACGCCGCCGCGACGCAGACCACGCCGACCGGAGCCAGCCACCACTGCGCAGACGCCACGGTCAGCGCCACGCCGCCCGCCGCAGCCAGCCCGAGACTGATCACTGCGGCGAGCAGGACATGCTTCGGGTTCGCCACGCCCGAGCCCACCAGCCGCAGCGGCCCGGTCCGCACGGTGTCGGTACCTCGGATGCCGTCGGAGTAGTCGTTGGCGTAGTTGACGCCGACGATCAGCGCGACGGCGAGGCCCAGCGCGCCGAGCGCCATCCACCACACGAACTCGCCGAGCCCGATGGCCGCCCCGGTGCCCACCAGCACCGGGGACACGGCGTTGGGCAGAGTCCTCGGGCGGGCTCCCTCGATCCACTGTGCGACTGTCGCCATGGCCTCATCCTCTGTCATGGCCTGCGCCGCTCCTAGAGCAAGGCCGTCTTCACCACATCACGGATTCGCGGTTCGGCCGGATGGACCCGCCCCGCTGCGCCGCGTGGACTTCAGACCCCTGATCGGGAATACCCGCGGACGGCGGAGTGCGCCGACCGCGGCGATCGGGGAGCGTTCCAGGCGTCCACCGTCCCGCCGAGGCGAGTGGTGCACCCGGAAAGCCTCGGCTCTCAGCTGTCTCAGCTGTCTCAGCTGTCTCAGCTGTCTCAGCCGTCTCGGCCGTCTCGGCCGTCTCGGCGGTCGAGCAGCAGCGCGCGGACCGCCAGCCGGTCGACCTTGCCGGGACCGCGTACCGGTAGCGAAGGGGCAACACGGCAGATCTTCGGCGTCGAGGCCGCGCCCAGCCGGTCCCGGACGGCCGCCAGGAGCCCGGCGGTCTCGGGTGGACTGGCGGCGTCGACCGGCACCACCACGGCGGCGACCAGCTCCCCCCACTCGGGGTCGCCCAGCCCCACCACGCAGGCCTCCGCGACACCGGGCTGCGCGGTCAACACCTGCTCCACCAGCACCGGGGCAATCTTGACCCCGCCGCTGTTGATCAGGTCGTCGGCGCGTCCCAGGACCTGGAGGACGCCGTGTTCGTCGACCTCCCCGAGATCGCCGGTCTGGAACCAGCCGTCGACGAACGCCGCCGCACTTCCCTCGGGATCGAGGCGGTAGCCGAGGGCCAGCATCGGGCCCGCGAGCGCCACCGGCGCCGGACCGGTGCCCGGAGCAGGCCGGACACCGACGTCGGCGAGGGGCAGCCCGTCGTAGACGCAGCCGCCCGCGGTCTCGCTCATGCCATAGGTCGTGCGCACCGCGACCCCCTCGGCCAGCGCCCTGGCCAGCAGCGCGGGCGGGGTGGCCGCCCCGCCGCACAACACCGCGTCGAAGCGACGCAGGGCGGCCAGGCCCGCGCCGCCCTCGGTCACCAGCCGGGAGAGCTGGGTCGGCACCAGCGAGGTGTAGCAGCGTCCGCCGTCCGCGAGCGTCGCCTGCGCCGCAGCAGCGAAGCGGTCGGGACGGAAGCCCGCTGCCGAGTCGAGCACGACCGGCGCCGCGCCCGCGAGCAGCGAGCGGGTGACCACCTGGATGCCCGCGATGTGTCGCACCGGCAGCGCGAGCAGCCAGCGACCGGCTCCGCCCAGCCGATCGTGGGTCGCCGTGGCGGAGGCCCGGAGGGCGGCGGCGGTGAGCAGCACGCCCTTGGGGGTGCCGGTGGATCCCGAGGTGGGCACGATCACGGCTACGGCGTCGTCGTCCACCGGCTGGTCCGGACGCAGCGCGGCCACGAGTCTGGCCCGCTCGTCCTCGGGGTCGGCAGGCAGCGGCAGCAGGGCGGGACCGCCGTCCAGTGCCCGCGCCACGGCGTCGACCACCAGCCCGGTCGTCCGCGCCGTGTGGTCGGTGTCCAGGGCCACAAGCGATTTTCGTGTCACCGCCGGCTAGCCTAGGCGGGTGACCGATCCCGCGCACTCCTCCATCGAACTCGCCTGTGACTGGCGATCCGCAGGCGAGTACCAGGACATCCGGTACGAGGTCGCCGAAGGCATCGCGAAGATCACGATCAACCGCCCCGAGGTTCGCAACGCCTTCCGGCCGAAGACGCTCTTCGAGTTGTCCGACGCGTTCAACCGGGCCCGCGACGACGACCAGATCGGTGTGATCATCCTCACCGGGCAGGGCGACCTGGCGTTCTGTTCCGGTGGTGACCAGCGCATTCGTGGCGATGACGGCTACATCGGGCATGACCCGAACGACCCGGTCGCCACCAAGGGCATCGGCAGGCTCAACGTGCTCGATCTCCAGGTGCAGATCCGGCGGACCCCCAAACCGGTGATCGCCATGGTTGCGGGCTACGCCATCGGCGGCGGACACGTCCTGCACATCGTGTGCGACCTGACCGTCGCGGCGGACAACGCCCGCTTCGGCCAGACCGGGCCGCAGGTCGGCTCCTTCGACGGCGGCTACGGCTCCGGCCTGCTGGCCAGGATCGTCGGGCAGAAGAAGTCCAGAGAGATCTGGTACCTGTGCAGGCAGTACGACGCCGCGGAGGCCGAGGAGATGGGGCTGGTCAACACGGTCGTCCCGCTCGCCGAGCTGGAGCGCGAGACGGTGAACTGGGCCCGGCAGATGTTGCGCCACTCGCCGCTGGCACTGCGGATGCTCAAGGCCTCGCACAACGCCGTCGACGACGGGCTGGCAGGCGTGCAGCAGCTCGCGGGCGACTCGACGCTGTTGTTCTACATGACCGAGGAGGCCCAGGAGGGGCGCAACGCCTATCGGGAGAAGCGCGCTCCCGACTTCGACAAGTTCCCGAAACGACCGTGAACCCATCCACCGCCCAGGCGCGGGTGATCGTCGACGAGCTGATCCGGCACGGGCTGCGCACTGCGGTCCTGTGCCCCGGCTCCCGCAACGCCCCGTTCTCCCTGGCGTTGGCGGAGGCGGCCGGGGCAGGCCGGCTGGAACTCCACGTCCGGGTCGACGAGCGGGGCGCGGGGTTCCTGGCCCTCGGCGCGGCGAAGGCGACGGGTCGGGCCTCGGCGGTGTTCTGCACCTCGGGCACTGCGGCGGCGAACCTGCACCCTGCCGTCGCCGAGGCCGATCGGGCGTGCGTGAGTCTGTTGGTGGTCACCGCCGACCGGCCCGCCGAGCTGCGGGCGGCAGGCGCCAACCAGGTGATCGACCAGCATCGGCTCTACGGCTCGGCCGCGCGTCTGTTCGCCGAGTTGGGCGTGGCGGAGAACCGGCCGGGACAGCAGGCCTACTGGCGCAGCCAGGTCAGCCGGGCCTGGCATGCCGCAGCCGGGGCCGCCGGGCCTGCGGGACCGGCGCAGCTCAACGTCCCGTTGCGCGAGCCGCTGCTGCCCGTCGGCGACGGGCAGTGGTGCGAGCCGCTGGAGGGTCGTGTCGACGGCGGTGGCTGGACCAGGCGGGTTCGTTCGGCGGCGAGTGCGCCCCTGCGGCCCGCGACCGCGCGCGGTCTCGTGCTGCTCGCCGAACCCGACGGCACCGTCGACGTCGCGTCGATCGCGGCCTGGGCGCAGCGCAACGGCTGGCCGTTGCTCGCCGAGACGGGCGGCGTCGGAGTGCCGGGCGCGACGACCCTGCCCGCCGGGATGCACCTGCTGGCTGACCAGGCCTTCCTCGCCGACCATCGGCCGGAGCAGGTCGTGTGCGTCGGCAGGCCGACGGTCTTCCGGCAGGTACAGGCCCTGCTGGCAGACCGGGACGTCGACGTGCTGCTGCTCTGCGCATCCGAGGCGGTGGCGCCCGCCAACGACGTCCTGGCCGTCGGCGACGGCATCGTCGACTCGATCGTTCCCGCCGATCCCGGCTGGCTGGCCGCTTGGCAGCGAGCTGACCGCGCCGCAGCCGGTGCGGTGGCCGCGCTGCAGGCGGAGCAGACGACGTCGACCGCGCTGCGGTACGCGACGGAGCTGGTCGACGCGCTGCCTGCGGGGGCCCTGCTGGTGGTGGGATCCTCGAATCCCGCCAGGGACGTCGCGCTGAGCGCTCGAGCCCGCCCTGACCTGCGGGTGCTGCGCAACAGGGGTGCGGCCGGGATCGACGGCACCGTCTCGACCTCGGTCGGCGCCGCCCTGGCCTTGTCCGCCCGCGCTGCCTGCCCTGCGGTCGCGGAACTCGCCGACGCCACCGGCGCGGCCGTCGGAGACCAGCCCGGCCCCGTCGCCGATCCGGCCGACGACACCGCCCCGGCTGCCGTGCCCGCCTGCTACGCCCTGCTCGGCGACCTGACGTTCCTGCACGACGTCAACGGCTTGCTCGTCGGCGCGGCGGAACGGCGTCCCGACCTGACCATCGTGGTCGTCAACGACGACGGCGGCGGCATCTTCGAGCTGCTCGAACAGGGAGCTCCCGAGCATCGGGAGTCCTTCGAGCGAGTGTTCGCCACGCCGCACGGTGTGGCGCTCGCCCCGCTGTGCGCGGCGTACGGCGTCGAGCACACCCTCGTCGAGTCGCCCGCGCACCTCCGCGATGCACTCCGACCGCGACCGGGCCTGCGGGTCGTCGAGGTGCGCACTGATCGCTCCGTCCTGCGCACACTGCACGCCGCACTGCGCGCCTGCGTCACCTCGGCACTGCGAGCCGCAGACTGAGGTGTGGTCGCCGCCGTGGCGACCAGCTGCCGACCGGGCCGGACGACGCCGTCGATCAGGCCGACTCGAGGGCGTCGCGGATCGGGAGCATCTTCGCGGCGGCTTCGCGCACCTCGGCGTCGGGGTCCGAATCGGAGACGATGCCGCAGCCCGCGAACAGACGGACGAGTGAGCCGCGCAGCTCAGCGCAGCGCAGTGCGATGCCCAGCTCGCCGTCGCCCCGGGCGTCGATCCAACCGACGGGGCCCGCGTACCGGCCTCGGTCCATGGCCTCCAACTCGGCGATGAGCGCGACGGCCTCGGTTCGCGGCGTGCCGCCGACCGCAGCCGTCGGATGCACGGCGTGACCGAGGCGCAGCAGGGCGCCGGGGCCGGTCGTCTTCGCGGGGTCGAGCCTGCCGCTGACCTCACTGGCCAGATGGGCCACGTTCGGCAGTCGCAGCACGCTCGGCGTCTGAGGAACGTCCAGTTCCGTGCAGTAGGGCCGCAGCGTCTCGGCGAGGGAGCGGACCGCGAACTCGTGCTCACTGCGGTTCTTCGCCGAGTCCAGTCTCGACTCCGCCGACTCGCCGGACCCCGGCCACGCGGTGCCCGCCAGCACGCGGGACTCGACCGTCTCGCCGGTCTTGCGCAGCAACAGCTCCGGAGTCGCGCCGACCAGGCCGTCCACGGCGAACGCCCAGCAGCTGGGGTACCGCGCGGCCAGGTTCTGCAGCAGGAAGCGTTGATCCAGCGGCGAGTCCGTCTCGGCGACGAGATCGTGCGCGAGCACCACCTTCGCCAGCTCGCCCGCCCGCATGCGCTCCACCGCTCGCGCGACCGCCTTGCGGTAGTCGGTGACCGAGAGCCTGCCCTCCGAGTAGCGGGTCACCCGCACCCGACGCACCGGCTGGACGATCGGCGTGATCGGAGCGTCGTCGCCCTCGTGGAGTTCGGTCCGCCAGGTGGCTCCGTCGCGTCTGCCCACCACCACTCTCGGCACGATCAGCACCGAGCTGCCCGGTTCGTCGGCGAAGCTCATGCTGGCGAAGGCCACCAGACCGGTGCCGGGACGGCCGATCGTGTCCTCGACCTCCGCGGTGGCGACCAGCTCGGACCACCACCGCTCGGCCGCCGCGAAGCGGTCTGCTCCCTTGACCTCGATCCGGGCGGCCTCACCCCAACCGACCAGGCCTTCTCCACCGTGAACCCAGGAGAACACCGGTTCGGGGTTGGGGAGCATCGCCAGCAGGTCAGCATCCGAGTCTGCTGCCACTGTGCGTGCTCGCAGCCTGCCCACAAGCGCCTGACGGGAGGCAGTATTCACTCGTTGAGGGTAAAAGGCTCCGTCGTGAGACTGCTAGTCGGCTTGACCACACCACGAGGACGGGCGACGCCACCGCCGAGACCTGCCGGGAACGACCAGACACCGGCTGAGGGCGACTAGAGTTCGCTGTCGTGTCGGAGTCGAGGAGATCCGGGCGCGGTGGTCGGCGAAGCGGTTGGTCCCGACTCTCCCGGCCCCGTCGGTGGACCACGATCATGCTGCTCGGCCTCGGGGTGCTCGTCACCCTCATGAGCGTGTTGCTCGTGTCCGGGGCGCGGGTCAGCGATGCCCGCATCGAGGCCGATCTCGGCGAGACCACGGCCGAAGTGCTCTCCGTCTCACTGCCGAGGACCCTGATCAGGTACAACACGCCAGAGGGCGCCGTGCACAGTCCACAGACCGGGGTGCTCTATCCGGCGGGGCTGACCGAGCGGGACCTGGTGCGCGTCGAATACGACCGGGAGGAGCCGGACCTGGTCCGGGTCGCGGGCCGGGACTTCGGCCTCACGCTGCTGCCCGTGTCCATCGTGCTGCTGTCGACCTGGGCGGTGCTGCTGACCGCCGTCTGGCTGGTGTGCCGCTCCCGGCCAGCGGCCGAGCCCGCTGCGTCACGGGGAACGGCGGACCGGACCGACCCGCCTGCGGACTAGCCGCTCCGCCGCCTACCCGCCCCCGACGCGCAGGCGGCGGACCGGCCTTGCGGCTCACTGGTCGAACAGTTCGCCGCGCAGCTCGTCGTGCCTGGTCCGCGCGCAGGCCAGCAGCGTGCCCCGACCGGACGCATCGCCGATGGCATCGGCGATCAGCCCGTCAGCCTCTCGCACGATCAGCGGCAGCGGCGTCCACCACCGCGCCGGGGGCGGTGCGGCGATGACCACCGCGTCCGCGCGCCCGGTGGCCAGCAGCGCGGTCTTGTACGGCACGCCGCCCACGTCCTCCGGCCACAGCACCCGGTCCGTCACCGGGTCGCCCTCGCGCCGAGCGATCCGAGACGGCCGGGCCCGCTCCAACGCGAGATCGGGCCCGGCGAACAGCCGGGTGCCTCGCCCGCGTCCCGCGTACAGCAGCTCCTGCTGCATGGGCATCACGATGACACCGGCCACGGCTCCGTGAGAATCCTCACAGGTCAGCAGCAGCGTGAACAGCGGGATTCCGCCCGCGAAGAACGGGACGCCGTCGAGCGGATCGATCACCCAGCGCCGCCCGCTCCGGCCGGGCTCGCCGTCGCCGAGCCTGCCGAGGACGCCGTCGGCGGGCGCCTCGACGGCGAGTCGCGCCCGAATCGACTCTTCGACGGCACGCTCGACGTCGGTCACGCCGTCCTCGTCGGTGACCGTGGCCCGTCTTCGATCGCCGTGAAACTGGTCCGCGGCCAGTCGACCTGCCTGGTGGGCGAGTCCGGCTGCGGTCTGCAGCAGGTCGAGGTCGGCGGTCGGCGCGGTGGGGGCGGTCGTCTCGGTCACGATCTAGGGACGGTCGGGGCACGCCGGGGGTTGTCGTCGCGTCCGGGTGTCACGCCGAGGCAGTCCGCCTCCTCGGCCGCGGGTCCGAGTGCAGGAGGGCAGGCGACGCGGCAGCCGACCGTAGAGCCTGTCTTCGATCCCCCTTCGCCGCGGTGGCCCCGCGCAACAGGAAAGTGGGGATTAAAGACAGGCTCTTAGGCGCCGGGGCCCGCGAGCGTGATCGAGATCGGGCCCCGCAGGCGTGCCAGGCCGGACCGGCGTCAACGGCCAGGCGGGGAATCTGCTTGTGACAGCAACGCTCCATCGCGTGGCTCAGGTGTAACATGAGTGGCACGGATCACGCGGTAGGAGGTGCGCCGTGGCCCTAGCCCGACCCGTCGACGAGTCGGCCCTCGAAGCAGACTTCCAGCACCTGGTCGAGTCGGAGAGCCGGATCGAGCCACGCGACTGGATGCCCGACGGCTACCGGGCCACTCTGATCCGACAGATCGCGCAGCACGCGCACTCCGAGATCATCGGGATGCAGCCGGAGGGCGTCTGGATCTCGCGGGCGCCCACGCTGCGTCGTAAGGCCGTCCTGCTGGCGAAGGTCCAGGACGAGGCGGGCCACGGGCTGTACCTCTACGCCGCCGCCGAGACCCTCGGCGCCGAACGTGCGGAGTTGACCCGGAGCCTGATCGAGGGCAGGCAGAAGTACTCCTCGATCTTCAACTACCCCACGCTGACCTTCGCCGACGTCGGCGTCATCGGCTGGCTGGTGGACGGCGCGGCCATCTGCAACCAGGTGCCGCTGTGTCGCACCTCCTATGGCCCCTACGCGCGCGCGATGATCCGGATCTGCAAGGAGGAGTCCTTCCATCAGCGGCAGGGCTACGAACTGTTGATGACCATGATGGGCGGTACGACGCGTCAGCGAGAGGCCGTGCAGGACGCGGTGAACCGCTGGTGGTGGCCGTCGTTGATGATGTTCGGCCCACCAGAGGGCTCCTCGCCCAACACCGCGCGCTCGATGGCCTGGCGGATCAAGCGCCATACCAACGACGAGCTTCGCCAGCGGTTCGTCGACATGACGGTCCCGCAGGCCGACCGGCTCGGGGTGCGGCTGCCCGATCCCGAACTGCGCTGGAACCCCGACCGCGAGGCGCACGACTTCGGCACGCCGGACTGGGACGAGCTGTACCAGGTGGTGCGCGGCGACGGACCGTGCAATGCGGAGCGGATCGCCCATCGCAGGCGGGCACACGATGAGGGCGCCTGGGTGCGCGAGGCGGCCACCGCGCACGCGGCCAAGCGCGCGGCGGGCACCGCGCGGGTCGACGCGGCGGAGGCCGGGACGTGACGGAGCCGACCGCCGGGCGGGACGCCGGACCGCCTCGGGCGGGCTGGCCGTTGTTCGAGGTCTTCGTCCGGGGCAAGCGCGGCCTCAACCACGTCCACGTCGGATCGCTGCACGCACCCGACGCCCCGATGGCTTTGCGTAACGCCCGCGACCTCTACACCCGGCGCAACGAGGGCGTCAGCATCTGGGTGGTCCCCGCCGCCTCGGTGACCGCGTCCAGCCCGGACGAGAAGGACGCGTTCTTCGCGCCCAGCGGCGACAAGATCTACCGCCACCCGACCTTCTACGCGATCCCCGACGACGTCCCGCACCTGTAGACCTGGGAAGAAGGAGGTCCGAGGAGGTGTCCTTCGACAACGCCTACGAGGCGCTGGCCGACGAGCACGAGGACACGCGCTGGGCCTACGGCACGGGGTTCGACGACGCGCTGACCAGGGTGGACCGTGCACTGCCGCCGGGCGTCGACCCGGCCGAACTGGCGCAGTACTGCCTGATGCTCGGGGATGACGCGTTGATCCTGGCGCAGCGGCTTGCCGAGTGGTGCTCCCGAGGTCCGGAGCTGGAGGAGGACGTCGCCATCGCCAACATCGCCCTGGACCTGCTCGGCCAGGCGCGTCTGCTGTTGACGAGGGCCGGTGAGGTCCAGGGCGCCGGGCGCACCGAGGACACGCTGGCCTACCACCGGCACGCACCGGAGTTCCGCAACGTCGTCCTCGTCGAGATCGACTGTGGTCCCGGCCCAGGCGGCGACTTCGCCGCGACGATGGTCCGGCTGCTGGTCTTCGCCACCTGGCGGCTGGCCTGCTTCCAGCGGTTGACGGCCTCGGCGGACCCGGTGCTCGCCGCCGTGGCGGCCAAGGGCGTCAAGGAGTTGGCCTACCACCGCGATCACGCCGCGCAGTGGGTGGTCCGACTCGGCGACGGGACGGCCGAGTCGGCCCGCCGGACCGGGCAGGGGCTGGAGCGGGTGCGGCCGTGGCTCGGGGAGCTGTTCGTCTCGCATCCCGTGGAGCAGGGCCTCGCCTCGGCCGGGGTCGCGGTGGACCCGGAGAGCCTGCGCGAGGAGGTGGCGGAGATCCTGCGACAGGTGTTGCACGCCGCCGACCTCGACGAATGGACGCCCGGTGTCGTCGCGGCCGCCGTGCCGGACCCGACCGGCAGACAGGGCCGATGGGGGAGGCACACCCCGGCGCTGACCGACCTGTTGGCCGAGATGCAGTACGAGGCCAGGGCCGACCCCGAGGCGGTGTGGTGATGACCGAGCCGACACCGGATCGGGTGCGAGCCGTCGCGGAGTCCGTCGCGGACCCCGAACTGCCGATGCTCACTCTCGCCGACCTCGGCGTGCTGCGCGACGTCGAGATCCGCCCCGACGGACGGGTGCTCGTGACGATCACGCCGACCTACTCCGGGTGTCCCGCCATCGCGGAGATGCGTACCGACCTGCGCCGTTCCCTCGTCGACGCGGGCTGCTCGGAGGTGGAGGTGCGTACCGTGCTGACTCCGGCGTGGACCACCGACTGGATCAGCGAGCGCGGCAGACGCACGCTGCTCGCACACGGCATCGCGCCGCCCGGCCCGGTCGGGGGTCGCGCGGCGGGCCCGGTGCCGCTGCGGCTGGCGTCGCCGCCGCCGCGTGTCCGTTGCCCGCGCTGCGAGTCGGTCGACACCGAGGAGCTGTCGCGGTTCGGCGCGACCGCGTGCCGGTCCCTGCGACGCTGCCTCGCCTGTGCCGAGCCCTTCGAGCACGTCAAGGAGCTGTAGTGGCCGCCGCAGATCCGTCAGCGGGCAGCCCGGGCGCAGGCAGCGCGGCTGTTGCGCCGAGTCGCCGGACGGCGTTTCGGACGTTGACGATCAGCCGGATCGACCGGCTGTGCCCGGATGCCGTGGCGGTCTCCTTCGCCGTTCCGCCGGAGTACGCGGCCGAGTTCGACTTCCGGCCCGGCCAGTACCTGACGCTGCGGCGGTCGGGCGCTCGGGCCGATCGCGCGGCGGACGGCGTCATCGAGGGTCAGCCGACGGCGGCGGGGCAGGCCGGGACACGGTGGGCGGACTCCCGGCCGGGAGAACCGGTGGACGAGGCCCGCCGGTCGTACTCGATCTGCTCGGGCGCAGGGGAATCCCCTCGGATCGGCGTCCGAAGGGTCGACGGCGGAGTGTGGTCCTCCTGGCTGGTCGAGAAGGCCAGGGTGGGCGATCGGGTGGCGGTGCTGCCTCCGCAGGGCCGGTTCACCCCGGACCTGGCCGAGCCTGCGCACCACGGCTTCGTGGCCGCAGGCTCCGGGATCACGCCGGTGCTGTCGATCCTGACCAGTGTGCTGGCCCGGCCGGGGCATCGCGCCACGCTGCTCTACGGCAACCGGCGCGGCGACACGGTGATGTTCGCGGAGGAGCTGGCGGATCTGAAGGACCGGTATCCCGAGCGGCTCCAGGTCGTGCATCTGCTCAGCCGGGAGCCCACCGCCGTCGAGCTGTTCTCCGGCAGGCTGGATCGGGATCGGCTGTATCGACTGCTCACCTCGGTGGTGCCGACCCCCGATGTGGACCGCTGGTGGCTGTGCGGGCCGGTGGGGCTGGTCGAGGACGCGGGCGCGGTGCTCGGCGAACTGGGGGTCCCCGGCGATCGGGTTCGTCGCGAGCTGTTCTACGTCGACGCGCCGCCGCCCGCCCCACGTCGTCGGGCCGCCGACGTGGCGAGCGGCCCGACCAGCCGCGTCACGGTGATCCTGGACGGTCGCAGCACCGAGATGACCCTGCCCGCCGACGAGCCGGTGCTCGATTCGGCGCAACGGATCAGGGCCGACCTGCCCTTCGCCTGTCGCGGCGGGGTGTGCGGCACCTGCCGGGCACTGGTGGTCGAGGGTGAGGCCGCGATGCGGCGGAACTACGCGCTGGAGCCTGCGGAGATCGCGGCGGGCTTCGTGCTCACCTGCCAGGCCGAGCCCGCCTCCCGGGAACTCGTGGTCGACTACGACGCCTGACGCCGGACTGAATCGCGACGACGGAAGCCTGCCGCGCGACCGATCCACGCCGACGCGGCAGGCTGGGCGATCATGCGGCCCGGTGCACTGCGGCACCGGGCCTGCGTGACGCTCCGCCCGCCGTGGGGACGCCGACGCCACGCAGGGCACGTGCCGGGCGCAGACCCGGTCCGCGAAGCTCCGTTCGATCAGCGCAGGTGCAGCTGGGTGAAGACGAACCAGGACAGCTCGATCCGCAGCTGCCGCGAGAAGGGCAGCGGCTCGCCGTACTCGCTGCCGTCTGAGCCCGCCGAGCCGACCTCCTTCAGCACATGGTTGACGCCGTAGAGGGTGGAGTTCGTGGTGTGGCCCGCCGGACGCTCGGCGAGTCCCGCGCGGACCAGGTCGACGTCGGAGCAGGCCACCTGGATGTCGGCGGTGGCGCAGGCGAGGTAGACCGAGACGTCCGTGGGCAGCGTGGCGGCCAGCTCGCTCGGGTCGTACTGGTCGGCATTGTGGAGGAACCGCTCGTTGTACGGGTTGAACAGGGAAGCCAGCTCCGGCGGCACCGAGTCGGGCAGCCTGCCGTCCGTTCGCAGCGACTCGACGATCTCCTCAAGGGAGGCGAGCAGGGCGTCGGCCTCTTCCCTTGGCAGCACGCCCGCTTCCACCCCGGCTTCGAGCTGGGCGGTGAGCTGATTGGTGATGGTGGTCAGGTACCGCAGGCTCGCCGGGGTCAACAGCCCTACGGAGCTGATCGGCGGCACGTCGAGCGTCTCGTCCTGTGCGAGCACGAGCGCGATCAGCCCGCCTTCGCTGTGTCCGGTGACCATCAGGCGGTCCTGATTCACCTCCGGCTGGTCGGCGAGGAATCGCAGACCCTCGGCGGCGTGTTCCACATAGGCGTCGAAGTCGACTCGGCCCGGGTCCTCGGCGTACGGGCCCATGCCGGTCTGCCCGCTGCCGAGCTTGTCGTAGCGCAGCGAGGCGATGCCGTTCTTGGCGAGCGTGTCGGCCAGATTCCGCAGCGTGCCGACATCACCGGAAATCCCCGAGCTGTTCCCCTCGCGGTCGGTGGGGCCGCTGCCCGCGATCAACAGGACGGCGGGCACCGGCTTCCTGGCGTGCGTGGGCACCCGCAGGCTGCCGTGCAGTTCCAGGCCGTCCGAAGCGGTGAAGGTCACCTCGCGGTCGGTGCCGGTGCCGCCGGTCGCGGCGGGCGACTCGGATTCGGCGTACGCCGCGACCGAGCCGGTCAGGGCGATGGTGACCGCTGTCAGCACGCCGAGCAGGGGCGACAGCGGGCGGCGTCTGGCGGCGCCTAAGCCTGCCCTCGAGGCGGCTGCGTCAGCACGGTCAGAACTCGTTCGATGTGTACGCATCGTCGGTTCCTCTTTCTCGCGGCTCGTCGTGGCGGCGAAGGTGACATCGCCGAGATTCCTGTCCGGAGGCCGTCCCTCGCTCGCAGACGTGGCAGCGAGAGACGATCACCGAGCCGCATAAAGAGATATCATATAAATAGCACCCGTGGCAGCGGTTCACGGCACTTCGCCGCGTGAGGGCAGGTCAGAGCGTCGCGCATCGCCACCACTCGGAGACCTCCGCCGCCACCCCCGGCGCGGCGACCAGCAGGACGTCCGGGCCGAGCGGTCCGCCGGTCCGGTCGTCGGCGGACGCGGGCCACGAGATCACCGCGCCCGCCTCGCCCGCCAGAGCGAGCGCGCCCGCGACGTCGCGTTCCGGGCAGCCGTGCAGCACGGCGGCGCTCACCTGGCCCAGGGCTACCTGGGTGATCGCCAGTGCGGAGCAGCCGAGCACCCGGACCCCGGCGTGTGCCTGGGCGGCCAGGCGGGTGAACTCGACCATCCCCGGCCACAGCCCGGTGCGCGTGAGTTCCGTGCACACCACCGCGCCCGCCGTGGAGGTCCGCCCGCCGCCGAGCGTCACCGGGGTGCCGTTGGCTCGCATGCCGCGCCCCCGCGCACCCGCGTAGACCTGGCCTCGGAAGGGGTCGGCGACGGCTCCCACCAGCGGACCGGTCGCGTCGAGCATCGCCAGGCTGTAGGCGCACCACGGCACGCCCGCCACGAAGTTCGCGTTGCCGTCGACGGCGCTGACCAGCCACCGCAGTGACACCGGTCCGGATCGGGCGCCGAGATCGACTGCCGGAGCCGGGGTCGGGCCCGCATCCGCGCCGAACAGCGGGATGTCGGGGAAGTGCTCCGCGAGCACCCGGCGGGTGTGCCGCTCCAGCGTGCGATGGGTGTCGGTCACCCAGTCGAACGGCGAGTCGCGGGCGGCAGGCCGGGCACCTCGGCCCGCCTTGGCGATGATGACGTCGGCGGCGTCGCCCGCGAGGCGGCCTGCGATCTCCAGCGCTCGGGACAACAGCCCGGGGTCCATCGGCTGCCCTGACACGGACGGCATGAGGGTCATGCCGCCTTATCGTGACGCTCGCCGGTGTCTCCGATGCGACCAGAAGATGACGTGCGCCAGATCACTGAGCCAAGAGTTCGGATCATCGACGTCTCGGTCATCGCGCCGCCGCGCGGGCCCGTGCCTCGGCGGGCGACCGAGGGCGCCTTCACGTCGACGGTCGTGCGGGGGCGTCCGTCGAGACTCGCCGACGCCGCCGCCCGCGTGTCGTGGCGCGGCCGATGACGTCGATCACAGCAGATCACCGGTGGTCACCGGGCGGTCGCTGCTCGAATCGCCGCCGCCTGCGCCGTCAGCCACGCCCGCCGGACGCCGCGACCACGCCGGGCCCCAGTAGGCTGAGCGTCGTGGTGAGGGCTGGTCTGGACAAGGATCCTCGGGAAGTCGCCGACATGTTCGACGGCGTCGCGGAGCACTACGACCGCACCAACACGGTGCTGACCGGTGGGATGGACCGCTATTGGCGCCGGGCCGCGTTGCAGGCCCTGGCCGCGGCTCCCGGCGAGCGGATTCTCGACCTCGCCGCAGGCACCGGAGTCTCCACCGTGGAGATCGGCCGCTCCGGCGCGTGGTGCGTCGCCGCCGACTTCTCGTTGGGCATGCTGCGCCGTGGCCGAGGCCGGAACGTGCCGATGGTCGCGGCGGACGGGCTGGCGCTCCCCTTCGCCGACGGCTCCTTCGACGGGCTGACGATCATGTTCGCCATCCGGAACATGGCCGACACCGAGGCGGCGCTGCGCGAGATGTACCGCGTGGTGCGGCCGGGCGGACGCCTGGTGATCTGCGAGTTCTCCACGCCGACGATGCCGTTGTTCCGCGAGGTCTACTTCAAGGGCGTGCTGACCGCCCTGCCCTGGGTCGCGAACCTGGTGTCCTCGAACCCGGTGGCCTACTCCTACCTGACCGAGTCGATCCGCTCCTGGCCAGACCAGGAGGGCCTGGCACGGCTGATCGGCGCCGCGGGCTGGGAACGGGTCGCCTGGCGCGACCTCACCTTCGGCGCGGTCGCCCTGCACCGGGCCACGCGTCCCGCCTGAGAGCCTGTCTTTGATCCTCCTCCGTCGTGAGCGGGGATCAGCGTGGATGAGCTGCAAGGCGGAGGAAGGAGGCATAACGGAGTTATGTTGACTGACGACAACGCCGCAGATCGCCGCGCTGGCCCCGCGCAACTCCGAAAGTGGGGATTAAAGACAGGCTCTGAGCCCCGAGGTGAGTTCGGCGTGAGGTCTTCGTGAGTTTCGTCTCGATCTCGCGCCGGTCCGCCCCGGCCGCGCAGGCCTCCCGAGTCGGGCCTCGACGGCGGGACCGGATGGACCGCGCACCGTCGGCGACCGGGTGACCGCGCGTCCCCGCTTGCCGCTCCCGGCCGCCGCCTCCCGGCTCGCGGCGTGATCTGACCTGGTCGCCGGGGGCGGGGAGTTCGTCGCAGACTCCTGCGATCCGGGCCCTCGGCCGTCTCTCGATCCCGTTCCGGTCGCCGTGGGCGGGCTACACCCCGGCGACCGGTCGAGGCGGGCCGGCGGCCTGAACGGGGGTCGACGCCGTGACCTAGACTTCCCCGCAGACTTAGTGAACTCGTTCACAAGGAGTGGAATGAGCGGGGGCGATGACGTGACCTCATCGGAGCAGGCCGGCAGGCGTCGCGACGGTGACGACGCCCAGGTCATCGTGGTCGGGGCGGGTCCGGCGGGCGCGACCATGGCCGCGTACCTGGCCAGGGCGGGTGTCGACGTCCTGATGCTGGAGAAGTCGACCTTCCCCAGGGAGAAGGTCTGCGGCGACGGGCTCACGCCTCGCGGGGTGAAGCAGCTCATCGACCTGGGCATCGACACCAGCGAAGAAGCGGGCTGGCTGCACAACAAGGGCCTGCGCGTCCTCGGCGGCGGGGTGACGCTGGAGCTGGACTGGCCGCAGTTGGCCACCTTCCCGCCCTACGGCGTCGTCCGCCCGAGGCAGGACTTTGACGACCTGCTCGCAGGCCACGCCGTCCGTGCGGGTGCCAGGATGCAGCAGGACACGACCGTCACCGGCGCCATCGTCGAGGACCGCACCGGCCGGGTCACCGGCGTCCGGGCCAAGACGGGCCCGGAGCGGACGCTGGTCTCCTACCGTGCGCCGCTGGTGATCGCGTGCGACGGGGTGTCGGCCCGGCTGGCGTTGTCGGTGGGCATCGACAAGCAGGACAACCGCCCGATGGGCGTCGCCGTCCGCCGGTACTACCGCAGCCCCCGGACCAACGACGACTACCTGGAGTCCCACCTGGAGCTGTGGGACCGCAGTGACGCGGCCAATCCCCGTCAGCTGCCCGGCTACGGCTGGCTGTTCCCGGTCGGCGACGGCACGGTGAACGCCGGGCTCGGCATCCTCTCCACCTCCAAGGCCTACGGCAAGACCGACTACCGGGCGCTGATGAAGACCTGGCTGGCGGGCACGCCTGCGGAGTGGGGCTTCCGCGAGGAGAACGCCGTCGGCAAGATCCAGGGCGCCGCCCTCCCGATGGGCTTCAACCGGACCCCGCACTACCAGGCCGGGCTGCTGCTGGTCGGCGACGCGGGCGGGATGGTGAACCCCTTCAACGGCGAGGGCATCGCGTATGCGATGGAATCCGCCAAGCTGGCCGCCGACTGCGTGATCCACGCGCTGGCTCGACCCACCGCCGCCTCGCGGGAGCAGGCGCTCCGGCACTACCCCGTCGCGCTCAAGCAGGCGCTGGGCGGCTACTACCGGATGGGCAACATCTTCTCGAAGCTGATCGGAAACCCGCTGGTCATGCGCACCGCGACCCGGTACGGGATGCCGATCGAACCCCTGATGCGACGGTTCGTGCTGAAGCTGCTCGCCGGCCTCTACGACCCGAAGGACGGGGACGCGATGGACCGGTTGATCACCACGGCCACGCGTCTGACGCCCAGCGCGTGAAACCGGCAGGCAGGCAGCGGTTCGGCCTGCGGAGCACAGTCATCACTTAGGGCTGCCTAACAAGAACAAGACCGAAACCCACCCCTTAGGGTTCCAGCGGATGGCGGCTCAGCCACCCTGGATGGCAAGGATGAAAGGACGGCGGACGACGTGTTGGAGTCTTACCTCCCGCTCGTGTTGCTGTTCGCGTTGGCGGCTCTGTTCGCCTTGTTCTCGGTGACGGCAGCTCCTTACATCGGGCCGCGCCGCTACAACAGGGCCAAGCTCGACGCGTACGAGTGCGGGATCGAACCCTCTCCGCAGCCGGTCGTCGGCGGTGGCAGGGTCCCGGTCAAGTTCTATCTGACCGGCATGTTGTTCATCCTGTTCGACGTCGAGGTCGTCTTCCTCTACCCCTACGCCGTGGCCCACGAGGCACTGGGTGTGTTCGGACTCTTCGCGGTCGGGACCTTCCTCATCGCCGTCACGATCGCCTTCGTCTACGAGTGGCGACTCGGCGGCCTGGACTGGGATTAGTCGAGCAGCAGCGGTCGTCGGGGAGGAACGCGAGAGACCATGGGACTTGAAGAGAAACTGCCGAACGGCATCCTGCTGACCAGCGTGGAGAAGCTGGTCAACTGGACGCGGAAGACGTCGATGTGGCCCGCCACCTTCGGGTTGGCCTGCTGCGCGATCGAGATGATGACCTCAGGCGGATCGCGGTACGACATCGCGCGCTTCGGCATGGAGCGGTTCAGCGCCACTCCGCGTCAGGCGGATCTGATGATCGTCGCGGGCCGGGTCACCAACAAGATGGCCCCGGTGCTGCGGCAGATCTACGACCAGATGCCGGAGCCGCGCTGGGTGCTGGCGATGGGCGTCTGCGCCTCCACCGGCGGCATGTTCAACAACTACGCGGTGGTGCAGGGCGTCGACCACGTCGTGCCGGTGGACATGTACCTGCCCGGCTGCCCGCCCCGGCCGGAGATGCTGCTGGACGCGATCCTCAAGCTGCACGCGAAGGTGATGGACGAGCCGCTCGGTCCGAAGCGCGCCGCCGCGCTCGCGGAGAGCGGCCACCGCACCGAGCTGGTGCCCTCCTCGGTTCGTTACGCGAAGAAGAAGTGAGCGGGTGACGCACTCGTGAGTGACGAGATCGACAAGAAGCTGCCGGACCGAGGTCCGCTCGCGGGCGACGGCAGGACCAGCTCTGCGGACATGACCTCCCGCGACGAGGCCGAGCACGAGGCGCGCGGCGGAGTCGTCGCGGGCCGGGCCCGCCAGGGCATGTTCGGCGTGCGCGGCAGCGGTGACACCACCGGTTACGGCGGACTCCGGCTGCCCGCCTACGTCCCCGCCGCCGCCCAGCGCCCGTTCGGCGGCTGGTTCGACCAGTTGGCCGACGAGCTGCTCCTCGCCTTCGGCGAGCGCGGCATCCCGGCGGACGCGATCCAGCAGATCACCATCGACCGAGGTGAGATCACCTTCTACCTGCGGCGCGAGCACCTGCTGGAGACGTGTAGGACGCTGCGCGACGACCCGGCCCTGCGGTTCGAGCTGTGCAGCTCGGTGTCCGGAGTGGACTACGGCGTCGACGTGCCGCTGCGCCTGCACTCGGTCTACCACCTGACCTCGATGACGTACCGGCGGCGCATCCGCCTGGAGGTCGCCGTCGACGTCGACGACCCGCACATCCCCAGCGTCGTCGAGGTGTACCCCACGGCGGACTGGCAGGAGCGCGAGGCCTGGGACATGTTCGGCATCATCTACGACGGACACCCGGCGCTGACCCGAATCCTGATGCCCGACGACTGGGACGGCCACCCGCAGCGCAAGGACTACCCGCTCGGCGGAATCCCGGTGGAGTACAAGGGCGCGGAGATCCCGCCGCCGGACCAGCGGAGGTCCTACTCATGAGCAGAACCCACAGCACCAGCCCCGAGGCAGAGGGCGGCGACACGGTCGCCGACGTCACCACGGGCACCGACACGAGTCCGACGGGACAGACCAGCGGCCGCGATCCCTACGAGGCCACCTCGCGGCGGACCACCGAGGGCCAGGTCTACAACGTCAGCGGCGGCGACTGGGATGAGATCCCCACGTCCTCGGAGCACGACGAGCGCATCGTCATCAACATGGGTCCGCAGCACCCGTCCACGCACGGCGTGCTGCGACTGGTGTTGGAGCTCGAAGGCGAGACGGTCACCGAGTCTCGCGCTGTGATCGGCTACCTGCACACCGGCATCGAGAAGAACGCCGAGTACCGGACGTGGACGCAGGGCGTGACGTTCGTGACGCGAATGGACTACCTCGCGCCGCTGCACAACGAGACCGCCTACTGCCTCGGCGTGGAGAAGCTGCTCGGCATCACCGCGCCGCGCAGGGCCGACATCATCCGGGTCCTGCTGATGGAGCTCAACCGGATGAGCTCGCACCTGGTCTACCTGGCCACCGGCGGCATGGAGCTCGGCTCCACCACCGGCATGGTGTTCGGCTTCCGGGAGCGCGAGGAGGTCCTGCACCTGCTCGAGTTCCTGACCGGGCTGCGGATGAACCACGCGTTCATTCGGCCGGGCGGGACCGCGCAGGACCTGCCTCTGGGGTACGAGCAGAAGATCCGCGACTTCCTGAAGCTCATGAGCATGCGGATGAAGGACTACGACAACCTGTTCACCGGCCAGCCGATCTGGCGGCGCAGGCTGGGCGGCGTCGGATACCTCTCGCTGGACGGCTGTCTCCAGCTCGGCATCACCGGCCCGATCCTGCGGTCCGCCGGACTGGCCTGGGACCTGCGCAAGGTCCAGCCGTACTGCGGGTACGAGGAGTACGAGTTCGACGTCCCGACGCTCACCGAAGGTGACGCCTTCGCGCGGTATCTCCTGCGCGTCGAGGAGATCCACCAGTCGATGAGCATCATCGAGCAGACACTGCCCAAGCTCGCGGAGACCGAGGGCGAGCCGGTGATGGTCGCAGACGGCAAGGTCGCCTGGCCCGCCAAGCTCACCATCGGCCCGGACGGCCTCGGCAACTCGTTGGAGCACGTCCGCAAGATCATGGGCCAGTCGATGGAGTCGTTGATCCATCACTTCAAGCTGGTCACCGAGGGCTTCGACGTGCCTGCCGGTCAGGTCTACGTGCCGGTCGAGTCCCCGCGTGGCGAGCTGGGCTACCACCTGGTCTCCGACGGCGGCACCCGACCGATGCGCGTGCACGTCCGGGAGCCCAGTTTCGTGAACCTCCAGGCCTTCCCGGCGATGACCGAGGGCGGCCTGATCGCGGACGCCATCGTGTCGGTGGCCTCAATCGACCCGGTGATGGGTGGTGTGGACCGGTGACGAGTCATTCCGAGCAGGCCGCCGAGACGGGCGCGCCGACGAGCAGCACGACCGCAGGCGCGGCGGAGACCGCCCGGCCGATCGACAAGCCCGACGCGGCACTGTTCGACGGCATCCGGGAGAAGGCCGTCCAGGTCGTCGCCCGCTATCCGCAGTCCCGATCGGCGCTGCTGCCGCTGCTGCATCTGGTGCAGTCCGTCGAGGGCTGCGTCACGCAGGCGGGCATCGCGTTCTGCGCCGAGCAGCTCGACCTGAGCACGGCCGAGGTCAGCGCGGTGGCGACCTTCTACACGATGTACAAGCGTCGTCCCTGCGGCGAGCACCTGGTCAGCGTGTGCACCAACGCGCTGTGCGCCACGCTCGGCGGCGACGACGTCTACGCCAGGCTCAAGGAGCGGCTGGGCGTCGGTCACGAGGAGACCTCGGGCGAGCCGGGCACACCGGGCTCGATCACCCTGGAGCACGCCGAGTGTCTGGCGGCCTGTGACCTGGGACCGGTCCTCCAGGTGAACTACGAGTACTTCGACAACCAGACGCCGGAGTCGGCGCTGGAACTCGTGGAGGCGCTGCAGCGCGGTGAGCGTCCCGCTCCGACCAGGGGCGCACCGCTCACCGACTTCAAGCAGGCGGAGTTGCAGCTCGCGGGCTTCTTCGACGGGCGTGAGTCGGACCTCGCGGGGCCGTCGGCCTCCGACGAGACGGTGCGGGGCGCACGGCTCGCGGCCGAGCGGAGCTGGACCGCGCCGCCGATGCCGGAGGACGTGGAACTTCCTCCGGTTCCGGAGAAGAAGTGATGCGCGAACCGCGTGGTGTCAGACGCCGGTCAGGCAAGCGCCGGGTGGGCAAGCAGGGAGTAGAACGGCGATGAGTGAACCGAACTCGACGAAGACCTCGTCGAACGGGGTAGCACCCCTGACCCCGGTGCTGACCCGTCGGTGGCTGTCCCCCGAGTCGTGGGGGCTGCGCACCTACGAGCAGTTGGAGGGCTACTCCGCGCTGCGCAAGGCACTGGACGCCCACCCCGATCAGCTCGTCACCTTGATGAAGGACTCCGGGCTGCGCGGGCGTGGCGGTGCGGGCTTCCCCACCGGCATGAAGTGGGGCTTCATCCCGCAGGGTGACGGCAAGCCGCACTACCTGGTGATCAACGCCGACGAGGGCGAGCCGGGCACCTGCAAGGACATCCCGCTGATGATGGCGGACCCGCACTCGTTGGTCGAGGGCGTCGTCATCACCTCGTATGCGATCCGGGCGAACTTCGCCGCGATCTACGTCCGGGGCGAGGCGCTGCACTGCATCCGCAGGCTCACGGCCGCGGTGAACGAGGCCTACCGCGCCGGCTATCTGGGCAAGAACATCCTGGGCTCCGGCTTCGATCTCGACGTCGTGGTGCACGCGGGTGCGGGCGCCTACATCTGCGGCGAGGAGACCGCCCTGCTCGACTCGCTGGAGGGCAAGCGCGGCCAGCCGAGGCTGAAGCCGCCGTTCCCGGCGACGGCGGGGCTCTACTCCTCGCCCACTGTGGTGAACAACGTCGAGACGATCGCGAGTGTTCCCTACATCGTCAACGGCGGCTCCGACTGGTTCCGCAAGATGGGACGCGAGCGCTCGCCGGGCCCGAAGATCTACTCGCTGTCCGGCCATGTGGAGCGGCCCGGCCAGTACGAGGCGCCGATGGGCAGCACGCTGCGGGATCTGTTGGAGCTCGCGGGCGGCATGAAGGACGGCATCCCGCTGAAGTTCTGGACCCCCGGCGGCTCCTCCACCCCGATGTTCACCGCCGAGCACCTCGACGTGCCGCTGGACTTCGAGGGCGCGGCGGAGGCCGGGTCGATGCTGGGCACCACCGCACTGCAGATCTTCAACGAGACGGTCTCGGTGCCGTGGGCCGTGATGAAGTGGACCGAGTTCTACAAGCACGAGTCCTGCGGAAAGTGCACCCCCTGTCGGGAGGGCACCTACTGGCTGGTGCAGATCCTCCAGCGGATGGTCCGCGGCGAAGGCCGGGAGTCCGACATCGAGACGCTGCTCGACGTCTGTGACAACATCCTCGGCCGTTCGTTCTGCGCGCTGGGTGACGGCGCCGTGAGCCCGATCACGAGCGCGATCAAGTACTTCAAGCAGGAGTTCCTCGACCTCTGCGAGAAGAACAGGAATGGCACCGCGGCAGACCCCGCGAGTCCCGCTCTGGCAGGAGCCCGCTGATGACCTCTGTTGTGAACAAGACCGATGCCGCGCCGGTGCCCGAGGGACACGTCCGGCTCACCATCGACGGCATCGAGGTCGACGCGCCCAAGGGCGAGCTGCTGATCCGCACCGCGGAGCGGCTGGGCATCGTGGTGCCCCGGTTCTGCGACCACCCGCTCCTCGACCCGGCGGGCGCCTGTCGCCAGTGCCTGGTCGACGTGGAGATGGGCGGTCGGAAGATGCCGAAGCCGCAGGCCTCCTGCACGATGACGGTGGCCGACGGCATGGTCGTCAACACCCAGCGCACCTCGCCGGTGGCGGACAAGGCGCAGCAGGGCGTGATGGAGCTGCTGCTCATCAACCACCCGCTGGACTGCCCGATCTGCGACAAGGGCGGCGAATGCCCGTTGCAGAACCAGGCGCTCAAGCACGGCCGCACCGACTCGCGGTTCCACGAGCACAAGCGGACCTTCGCCAAGCCGCTGGCCGTCTCCAGCCAGGTGCTGCTGGACCGGGAGCGCTGCGTCCTCTGCCAGCGCTGCACCCGGTTCTCCAAGGAGATCGCGGGCGACAGCTTCCTGGACCTCCTGGAGCGCGGCTCCCAGCAGCAGATCGGCACGGCGTCGACGGCGGTCACCGAGGGCGGCATCACCGCGAGCGGCGGCCTGACGCTGCTGGAGGGCGGGGAGTCGACTGCGGTCGCGGGCGGCGACCAGAGCTACTTCTCCGGCAACACGATCCAGATCTGCCCGGTGGGCGCGCTGACCAGCGCCGCCTACCGATTCCGGGCGCGCCCCTTCGACCTCGTGTCGACGCCGGGCGTCTGCGAGCACTGCTCCTCCGGCTGCGCCGAGCGCACCGACTGGCGGCGGGGCAAGGTCACTCGCAAGCTCGCGGGCGACGACCCCGAGGTCAACGAGGAGTGGCTGTGTGACAAGGGCCGGTTCGCCTTCCGCTACACCACGGCGGCGAATCGACTGCGTCGGCCGCAGGTGCGCGACGCCGAGACCGGCCTGCTGCGCGACGCCTCGTGGACCGAGGCGCTGCGGGTGGCGGCCGAGGGCCTGACCGCCGCGCGGGACGGCCGGGGTGCCGCGGTGCTGACCGGCGGCAGGCTCACCGTCGAGGACGCCTACGCGTACAGCAAGTTCGCCAGGATCGCCCTGAACACCAACGACATCGACTTCCGCGCCCGGCCGCACTCGGCCGAGGAGCTGGCCTACCTCTCCTCGCAGGTGGTGGGCAGCTCGCCGGAGTCCGGCGGGGTCACCTTCGCCGCGATCGAGGCCGCGCCTGCCGTGTTGTGCGTGGCCTTCGAGCCGGAGGACGAGGCGCCGATCGTCTTCCTGCGGCTGCGCAAGGCCGCGCGGAAGAAGGGCACCAAGGTCTTCCACCTCGGCCAGTGGTCCACGCCCGGCGTGCGCAAGACCACCGATCGACTGAACCCCGGCAGGCCGGACCCCGGCGGCGGGCTGCTCGCCTGCGTCCCCGGCGGCGAGGCGGCGGCGCTCGACGCGCTGCCGACCCACGCCGAGGACGTCGAGAGCGCCCTGGCCTCGTCGAACGCCGTGATCCTCGTCGGAGAGCGGGCGGCAGAGGTGCCGGGACTCTTCTCCGCGGTGCTGCGTCTCGCCGAGCGCACCGGGGCGAAGGCGGCCTGGATTCCGCGTCGTGCCGGTGAGCGCGGGGCGCTGGAGGCGGGCGCGGTCCCGACCCTGCTCCCCGGCGGCAGGCCCGTCACCGACGAGGCGGCGCGCAACGAGGTCGAGCTGGCCTGGGGACTGCAGGCGGGAACCCTGCCCGCCGCCCCCGGACGCGACACCTCGCAGGTCCTCGCCGCCGCTGCGGCGGGCGAACTCGACGCGCTGGTCGTCGGCGGTGTCGACCCCGACGACCTGCCGGACCCGGAGCTGGCCGAGCGGGCCCTGAACAAGGTCGGTTTCCTGGTCAGCCTGGAGCTGCGCTCCAGCGCGGTCACCGAGCGCGCCGACGTCGTGCTCCCGATCGCTCCCTCGGTGGAGAAGTCGGGCAGCTACCTCAACTGGGAGGGACGCGCGCGGCCGTTCGCCACGACGATCGAGGGCACCGGCGTGCTGCCGGACTGTCGGGTGCTGGACACGCTGGCCGTCGAGATGGATGCCGATCTGTTCACTCAGACCTCGGCTGCTGCGGCGGGCGACCTCGCCCGGCTCGGCCGCCACGACGGCACCAGGGCACCGGCACCGACCGTGTCGCCCACGACCCGGCGCGCGCCGACCGCCGACCAGCTCAGCCTGGCGACCTGGCGGCAGATGCTGGACAACGGCTCCCTCCAGGAGGAGGAGCCCAGCCTGGCGGGCACCGCCCGCACCCCGGTCGCGCGGCTCTCGCCCGCGACCAGCGCCCGGCTCGGGCTCGCCGAGGGCGATCTGCTCACGGTGCGCACCGAGCGGGGTTCGGTGGCCCTGCCGCTGAGCCCGGCTGACCTGCCCGATGACGTGGTCTGGCTGCCCGCCAACTCCGGTGACTCGACGGTACGGCGCAGCCTCGCAGCCGGACACGGTTCGCTGGTCTACCTCGACGGGGTCCAGAACGGAGGAGCCCGATGAACCCCGCAGCCGAGCTGCTGGTCGACGACCCGATCTGGCTGATCCTGATCAAGGTCGTCGTGATCTTCGCGATCCCGATCGTGGTCACCATCCTGATGATCTGGGCCGAACGTCGCATCATCGGCCGGATGCAGCAGCGCCCCGGCCCGAACCGCGCAGGCCCCTTCGGCATTCTGCAGTCGCTGGCCGACGCCTTGAAGCTCGCCTTCAAGGAGGACATCCGGCCCGCGATGGCGGACAAGTGGGTGTACTTCCTGGCCCCGATCCTCGCGGCCATCCCGGCGCTGCTGGCGATGGCGGTCATCCCGCTCGGCGGCGAGGTGACGATCTTCGGCGAGCGCACCGTGCTCCAGGTCGCCGAGGTCCCGGCGGGCGTGCTGGTGGTCCTGGCCTGTGCCTCGGTCGGCGTCTACGGCATCCTGCTGGCAGGCTGGGCGTCCGGCTCGCCGTATCCGCTGTTCGGCGCGCTGCGCTCCGCCGCCCAGGTGATCTCCTACGAGATCGCGATGGGTCTGGCGATCGTCAGCGTCGTCTTCTACGCCGGATCGCTGTCGACCTCGCAGATCGTCGAGGCCCAGATGCAGCAGGGCTGGTTCGCGATTCTGCTGTTCCCCAGCTTCCTCATCTACCTGGTCTCGATGATCGGTGAGACCAACCGGGCGCCCTTCGACCTTCCCGAGGCGGAGTCCGAGCTGGTCGGCGGCTTCCACACCGAGTACTCCTCGCTGAAGTTCGCCATGTTCTTCCTCGCCGAGTACGTCAACATGGTCACGGTCTCGGCGCTGGCGACCACGATGTTCCTCGGCGGCTGGGCCGCTCCATGGCCGCTCTCGCAGATCGGCGACGGCGTCCTCAACACCGGCTGGTGGCCGCTGTTGTGGTTCGCGTTGAAGCTGGCCGCCTGTCTGTTCCTGTTCATCTGGGTGCGGGCCGCACTGCCTCGGTTCCGGTACGACCAGTTCATGCACCTGGGCTGGAAGGTCCTGGTGCCGTTCGCACTCGGCTGGTTCGTGCTGGTCGCGGCGATCCGCGTGCTGCGCAACTCCGAGGGCGTCAGCCCGATGCACATCATGATCGTGTTGGGTGTGCTGCTGGTGATCGTGGTCGCGGGCAGCTTCCTGATCCCGGATCGGGCGGCTCCGCAGGACGAGGGGCCACCGGTGTCGGGCAGCGGCTATCCGCTGCCGCCGCTGGATCTCAAGGTGCCCGACGTACCTGTTCGGCGCAGTGTCTCCGCGACCTCGGGCGACGAGCCCGCAGGCGTCTCGGGCGGCACCAGGCGCGGCGCGACTCGCTCCGTGGGCAAGGCGGACGACTCCGCTTCTTCCGCACCGGCCAGCTCCCCCAAGGAGGGCGGCGATGGGACTGTTTGATCCCCTCAAGGGCTTCGGCGTCACCTTCTCGACGATGTTCAAGAAGGTGGCCACCGAGGAATACCCTGAGGTCAAGAAGATTCCGGCGGAGCGTTTCCACGGCCGCCACCAGCTCAACCGGCACCCCGACGGACTCGAGAAGTGCGTCGGCTGCGAACTGTGTGCCTGGGCGTGTCCCGCCGACGCGATCTTCGTGGAGGGCGGCGACAACACCGAGGAGGCCCGCTACTCGCCCGGTGAGCGTTACGGCGCCGACTACCAGATCAACTACCTGCGCTGCATCGGCTGCGGACTGTGCGTCGAGGCCTGCCCGACCCGGTCGTTGACCATGACTACCGAGTACGAGCTGGCCAACGACAACCGGCAGGACCTCATCTTCACCAAGGAGGACCTGCTCGCTCCGCTGCTCGAGGGCATGGAGCAGCCGCCGCATCCGATGCGTCTCGGCAAGGACGAGCAGGACTACTACGTCCACGGCCCCGAACTCGCCAGGAAGGCCGGCGTTCCGGCAGGCGCCACGGTGGAGACCGGTTCTGAGGAGGCCCGCCGGTGAGTCTCGACATCCTCACCGCCCTGCCCGCTTCGGTGTCCGGCTCGGTGCTCGCCGCGGTGGCACCGGGTCAGGCGCCCGCAGCGGACGTGATCGGCACCGGGGAGGCCGTCGCCTTCTGGATCCTCGGACCCGCCGCACTGCTCGGTGCGCTCGGCATGATCTTCGCCCGCAACGCGGTGCACTCCGCGCTGTGGCTCGTGATGACGATGCTCTCGCTCGGTGTGATGTACATGGTCCAGCAGGCGCCGTTCCTCGGCGTCGTGCAGATCATCGTCTACACCGGCGCGATCATGATGTTGTTCCTCTTCGTCCTGATGCTCGTCGGGCGAGACAGCGCGGACTCGGTGGTCGAAGTGCTGCGCGGCCAGCGACTGCTGGCGGCGCTCTTCGGCATCGGCTTCGGCATCCTGGTCGTCGGCGCACTGGCCCGCTCGCTGGAGTCGGTGCAGTCGGTGGGCCTGGAGCACATCAACAGCGCGCCGGACGGCAACGTCGCGACGATCGGTGAAATGCTGTTCACCGACTACCTGTTCCCCTTCGAGCTGACCGGGGCTCTGCTGGTGGTCGCCACGGTGGGTGCGCTGGTCTTCGTGCTGGTCGACAAGCGCGACAAGGTCCGCCTCACCCAGCGGGAACGGGCCGACGCCCGCTTCCGGGGCGAGCTGTCCCGACCGTCGCCGCTGCCCGGCCCCGGCGTCTTCGCCACGGCCAACTCGGTGGCCACTCCGGCCCTGCTGCCGGACGGCTCGGTGGCGCCGGAATCGCTGTCGGCACTGATCGAGTCCACTGCGGTCGATCGCCTCGACGCAGAGGCCGCGACCGTCTCGGGTAGCGTTCCCGCGCCGGACGCCGGGGAGTTGACCTCGGGCGGACGGCCTGCGGCGCAGCAGCCGACGACGGACGCCGAGTCCGAAGGCGGGACGGAGCAGGACGCCGATACGGCGACTGAGTCCGAGGGTGCGTCGGCTGGATCTGACTCCACTTCGGCTGAGGGCGCCTCGGGTGAGTCCGAGGGTGCGTCTGCGGGATCTGATGCCGCCTCGGCGGAGTCCGAAGGTGCGTCTGCGGAGTCTGATGCCGCCTCGGCGGGAAAGAGCGCCTCGGCGGGCTCGGCGGGAAAGAACACCTCGGCGGGATCTGATGCCGCCTCGGCGGGAAAGAACACCTCGGCGGACGCCGAGGGGACCGACACCAGTGGTGAGGAGGGTAGGGCGTGACACCGACCTACTACCTGCTGCTCTCGGCGCTGCTGTTCACCATCGGCGCCGTGGGCGTGCTGGTGCGACGCAACGCCATCGTGGTCTTCATGTGCGTGGAGCTGATGCTCAACGCCGTGAACCTGACGTTGGTCACCTTCGCGAGGATCAACGGAACTCTGGACGGCCAGATCATGGCCTTCTTCGTCATGGTCGTCGCGGCGGCCGAGGTGGTGGTCGGCCTGGCCATCATCATGTCGATCTTCAAGACGCGTCGATCGGCCTCGGTCGACGACGCCAACCTGTTGAAGTACTGAGGGGTCGAGCGTGGAGACGTTCCTGGCCGCCCAAGGCTCGCTCGCCGAACCGAGCATCGCCGAGGGCGTGGCTCAATACGCGTGGCTGCTGGTCGCGCTGCCCCTGATCGGCGCCGTGGTGCTGCTGATCGGTGGGAAGCGCACCAACGCCTGGGGGCACCTGCTCGGCTGTGCCACGGTGATCGCCGCCTTCGTCTACGGGCTCGCGGTGTTCCTGTCCATGGCAGGTATGTCCGGCTCCGAACGGGTTCAGGAGCTGCACCTCTACGACTGGATTCCCGCCGGTGCGCTGAACGTCGAGTTCGGACTTCGCATCGACCCGCTGTCCATGGTGTTCGTGCTGCTGATCACCGGCGTCGGATCGCTGATCCACGTCTACTCGATCGGCTACATGAGCCACGACAGTGACGGCGGAGTCGGCCGGTCCAACAGCGAGCGTCGGCGGTTCTTCGCCTACCTCAACCTGTTCGTCGCGGCGATGCTGATCCTGGTGCTCGGCAACAGCTTCGTGACGCTGTACCTGGGCTGGGAGGGCGTCGGTCTCGCCTCCTACCTGCTGATCTCCTTCTGGCAGCGCAGGCCCGCAGCGGCGAGCGCCGCCAAGAAGGCGTTCCTGATGAACCGGGTCGGCGACGTCGGCCTCGCGGTGGCCATCTTCCTGATGTTCCGCGAGCTGGGCACGACCCAGTACACCGAGGTCTTCGCCAGGGCAGGCGAGCTCTCGCCCGGCGTGCTGCTGGCGATCGCGCTGCTCCTGCTGCTCGGTGCCTGTGGAAAGTCTGGTCAGTTCCCGCTGCAGGCCTGGCTTCCCGACGCGATGGAGGGCCCGACTCCGGTCTCCGCCCTCATCCACGCCGCCACCATGGTCACCGCGGGCGTCTACCTGATCGCCCGCGCGAACCCGATCTACACGCTGACCCCCGACGGCAGGCTCATCGTCACCGCGATCGGTGCGCTGACGCTGCTGATCGGCTGCATCATCGGCTGCGCCTACGACGACATCAAGAAGGTGCTCGCCTACTCGACGGTCAGCCAGATCGGCTACATGATCCTGGCGGTCGGCCTCGGCCCGGCAGGTTACGCGCTGGGCATCTTCCACCTGCTGACCCACGGCTTCTTCAAGGCCGGGCTGTTCCTCGGGGCAGGCTCGGTCATGCACGGCATGAACGACGAGGTCGACATGCGGAAGTACGGAAACCTCCGCAAGTACATGCCCGTCACGTTCATCACCTTCGGGCTCGGGTACCTGGCGCTGATCGGCTTCCCGTTCTTCTCCGGCTTCTACTCCAAGGACGCCATCGTCGCCGCCGCGTTCGCCGAGCCGGGCTGGCGCGGCTGGGTGTTCGGCGGCGCCGCCGCCCTGGGCGCGGGCCTGACGGCCTTCTACATGACCCGGCTGATGCTGATGACCTTCTTCGGCCCGGAACGCTGGAAGGACCAGAAGTCCGCCGACGGTCGGGACTTTCACCCGCACGAGTCCCCGGTGTCGATGACGGCGCCGATGATCGTGCTCGCGGTGGGCTCGGTCGCGGGCGGTTTCCTGCTCCAGTCCGGCGACTGGCTGATCAACTGGCTGCAGCCGTCGCTGGGCACGCTGGAGGAGCACCACGGCGTGCTGCCGCACTCGGTGATCCCGTTCATCGTGGTGGGTCTCTCCGCCCTCGGCGTCCTCGCCGCCTGGCTGGTCTTCGGCGCACGTCGCGTGCCCGCCGTCCGGCCTGCCAGGGTCTCGTTCCCGGTGCGGGCGGCCCGCGCCGACCTGTACGGGAACGTGCTGAACGAGGCCCTGTTCGCCCGCCCCGGCACGTGGTTGACCCGCGCCCTGGTCTACGTCGACAACAAGGGCGTCGACGGGGTCGTGAACGGTGCCGCCGCGTTGCTCGGCGGCTCCTCCGGACGGCTCCGCCGGACTCAGACCGGTTTCGTCCGCTCCTATGCGTTGAGCATGTTGGGAGGCTCGGTCCTCGTGATCGCGGCTCTGTTGATGGTGAGGTTCTCGTGATCACGAGGTCGAGTGACAACCCTCGAGTCGAGAACGTCGAGAACACGGTGGCCGAGAACATCCTGGCCGAGAGCATGAGGGAGGAAAGGTGAGCGGTTCGATGGTGCTCCTGGCGCTGCTGATCCTGCCGCTCGTCGGCGCGCTCGTCGTCGCCTTCCTGCGTGGGAACGAGCGAAACGCGAAGATCACCGCCTTGGCCTTCTCGCTGGTCGAGTTGGTGCTGGCCGCGCTGGCCTGGACGGCGTTCGACCCGGGCGGCCCCCGGCTGCAGCTGACCTCCTCGGTCGACTGGATCCCGGCGTTCGGCGTGCACTTCTCACTCGGGGTGGACGGCATCGCCCTGGTGATGATCGCGCTGATCGCGGTGCTGGTGCCGATTGTGATCGGTGCCTCGTGGGAGGACAGGCTGCCGGAGGGACGCACCGCGGCGGGCTACTTCTCGCTGCTGCTGGTGATGCAGTCGCTGATGGTCGGCGTCTTCGCCGCCACCGACGTGCTGCTGTTCTACGTCTTCTTCGAGGCCGTCCTCGTGCCGATGTACTTCATCATCGGCCGGTTCGGCGGCCCGCGCAGGCAGTACGCGGCCGTCAAGTTCTTCCTGTACTCGCTGCTGGGCGGGCTGATCATGCTCGCGTCGGTCATCGGTGTGTACGTGGTCAGCGCCGAGGAGCTCGGACAGGGCACCTTCGACTGGGAGACCCTGGCCGCCACCATCTCCGACGCGCCGCTGAGCACGCAGATCTGGCTCTTCCTCGGCTTCTTCATCGCCTTCGCGATCAAGGCGCCGCTGGTGCCGCTGCACACCTGGCTGCCCGACGCCGGTGCCGAGGCGCCGGTCGGAGCGGGCGTGCTGCTGGTCGGCGTGCTCGACAAGATCGGCACCTTCGGCTTCCTGCGTTACTGCCTCCCGCTGTTCCCCATGGCCAGCCAGGAACTCGCACCGTTGATCCTGGTGCTGGCGGTGGCGGGCGTGTTGTACGGCTCGCTGCTGGCCGTCGGCCAGAGCGACATGAAGCGGTTCGTCGCTTACACGTCGGTGGCGCACTTCGGCTTCATCGCGCTGGGTATCTTCGCCTTCAGCACGCAGGCCCAGACCGGTGCGGTGCTGTACATGGTCAACCACGGCATCTCCACCGGAATGCTGTTCCTCGTGGTGGGCATGGTGATCGCCAGGGGCGGCTCGCGGCTCATCCAGGACTACGGCGGTCTTGCCAGGCTCACCCCGGTGCTGGCAGGCCTGTTCCTAGTGGCGGGGCTCTCCTCGCTCGCGCTGCCGGGCACGAACTCCTTCGTCAGCGAGTTCTTGGTGTTGATCGGGTCGTTCCCGCGTGAGCCGGTCTACACCGTGCTCGCCGCGATCGGCATGGTCCTCGCCGCGCTCTACGTCCTCTGGGTCTACCAGCGGATCATGCAGGGGCCGCTGCGCGGCGACGCGCTGATCGGGCTGGCAGGCGGGCCGGGAGCCGCGGTCGACCCGAACTCGGAGTCGCTGCTCACGAAGCTCAAGAGCAAGGTGCCCGATCTCAGTGCGCGCGAGATCGGTGTGCTGGCACCCCTGGTGGTGTTGATCGTGGTGCTCGGGTTCTACCCGGCCCCGGTGCTTGAGGTGATCACTCCCTCGGTCGAGGCGACGATGACCGAGGTCGGCCTCAGCGATCCCGTGACGGGAGCGGATTCCACGGTCGGACCCGCGGCAGGCGGACCTGAGGCAACCGGTCAGGAAGGCGACTGAGGTGTTGACAAGCGTGTCCGTTCTCGCGCAGAGCGAGAACGTGGAGAGCTACTCGATCGACTGGTGGGCGATCAGCCCGCTGCTCGTCGTCTTCCTCGCTGCCTTCGTCAGCGTGCTGCTCGAGGCATTCCTGCCGAGGTCGAGACGATGGGCCGCCCAGGTCGGGCTGTCGATCGGAACGCTGCTGGTCGCGGCGTTCGCGATGATCCTCTACATCAACGAGGGTCTGCGCGTGGGTCTCGGGCTGTCGGAGGAGGTTCCCGTCGACCCGGCCTTCGCCGACGTCGCCCACCAGGTGGCGCCGGTGACGACCTTCAACGGGGCACTGGCCGTCGACGATCCGACGCTGTTCCTGTGGGGCACCCTGCTCGCCCTGGCGCTGCCGTCGTTCCTGATGATCGCGGACCGTTCGGTGGAGCCGGGCGGCGCGTTCGTCGCCCAGGCCGCGTTGCGACCGGGCTCCACGCAGGACCGCGCGCAGACGACCGCTCCGGGTATGCAGACCGAGGTCTTCCCGCTGGCGCTGTTCGCCCTCGGCGGCATGATGGCCTTCCTGGCGTCCAACGACCTGCTGACGATGTTCGTCGCGCTGGAGGTCCTGAGCCTGCCGCTGTACCTGATGTGCGGACTGGCTCGGCGACGACGGCTGATCTCGCAGGAGGCGGCGGTCAAGTACTTCCTCCTCGGCGCCTTCGCCTCGGCGTTCTTCCTGTACGGCATCGCGCTGCTCTACGGGTTCGCAGGCTCCGTGCAGCTCTCCGCCATCGCCCAGGCCACCGCGGGCACCGACCGGTCCGAGACCCTGCTGTTCGCCGGGCTGGGGCTGCTGATCGTCGGTCTGCTGTTCAAGGCGTCGGTCGGCCCGTTCCACTCCTGGACGCCCGACGTCTACCAGGGCGCTCCGACCCCGATCACCGCGTTCATGGCGGCCTGCACCAAGGTCGCCGCGTTCGGCGCGATCCTCCGGGTCCTCCAGGTCGCCTTCGAGGCGTCGAGCTGGGAGTGGGAGGGCGTGCTGTGGGCGGTCGCCATCGCCTCGATGGTGATCGGCGCCGTGCTGGGCCTCACCCAGACCGACATCAAGCGGATGGTCGCTTACTCGTCGGTGGCCCACGCGGGCTTCCTGCTGGTGGGTGCGATCGCGCTCACCGAGGACGGCCTCGCGGGCACGATGTTCTACCTGCTGGCCTACGGCTTCACCACCGTGGCGGTGTTCGGCGTCATCACTCTGGTGCGGGACTCCGATGGTGAGGCTACTCACCTCTCCAAGTGGGCCGGACTGGCGAAGCGGTCACCCTTGGTAGCCGCTGTGTTCTCCTTCCTGCTGCTCGCCCTGGCAGGCATTCCGCTCACCAGCGGATTCATGGGCAAGCTGGCGGTGTTCTCGGCGGCGGTGGCGGACGGAATGGCTCCGCTGGTGGTGGTGGCCCTGATCGCGAGCGCCGTCGCCGCGTTCTTCTACCTGCGTGTCATCGTGCTGATGTACTTCAGCGAGCCTGCTTCCGACGGTCCTACGGTGAGTGTGCCCGGAGCCTTCACCACGGCTGCGATTACGCTCGGTGTGGTGGTCACGCTGCTGCTCGGCGTGCTGCCGACGTTGGCCCTGGACTGGGCAGGCATTGGTGGGTTCATCTCATAGGACCTGTCGGTGATCCTCCTTCGTCGCTGTCGGGGATCAGCGCCGACGAGACGCGCGGCGACACGCCGCGGCTCGTCGCGCTGTCCCCGATGACGCCGGAGAGCGGAGATCTGCGACAGGCTCGTGAACCATGAGCCCTTGGCGAGAAGGCGGCGGTGACGTGGCGGGCACGGGTCGGACTCAGGTCGGTGGAGGTCGAACCTCACAACTGGACATCGCGGACGCGGGACTGGCGGAGGACGTCTCCGCGAGCCTGGCCGAGGTCGAGGATCTGCTGCACGGCTTGCTGCGCAGCGATCTCGACTTCGTCACCGAGACGGCGCTGCATCTGGTCGACGCGGGCGGGAAGCGGTTCAGACCGATGTTCACCCTCCTCGCCGCGCAGTTCGGCGGGCAGGGCAGACCGGACGTGATCAAGGCGGCCGTCGCGGTGGAGCTGGTCCACCTTGCGACGCTGTACCACGACGACGTGATGGACGAGGCCACGATGCGGCGCGGCGCGCAGAGCGCGAACGTCCGCTGGGACAACGCGGTGGCCATTCTCACCGGCGACTACCTGTTCGCCAGGGCCTCCTATCTGGTGGCGGACCTGGGCACCGAGGTGGCCAGGATCATCGCCCAGACCTTCGGCGAGCTGGTCACCGGTCAGATGCGGGAGACCGTCGGGCCGAGCGCGGGAGCGGACCCGATCGAGCACTACCTGCGGGTGATCACCGAGAAGACCGGGTCGCTCATCGCGACGGCGGGCCAGTACGGCGCGATGCTCTCTGGCGCCCCGGACGAACAGATCGCGGCCCTGCGCAGGCTCGGACAGCTGATCGGCATCGCCTTCCAGATCTCCGACGACATCATCGACATCGACTCGCCTGCGCAGGAGTCCGGCAAGGTGCCGGGCACCGACCTGCGCGAGGGCGTGCTGACCCTGCCGATGCTCTACGCGCTTGCCGAGGAGTCGCCCCAGACCGCGCGGCTGCGCGAGCTGCTCGCAGGCCCGGTCGGCGACGACGAGCTGGTGCAGGAGGCGCTCGACCTGCTGCGGGCCTCCTCCGGGGTGACGGCGGCGCGCAAGACGCTGACCGACTACGCCGATGCGGCACGGCAGGAGTTGGCGGTCCTCCCCGCCCATCCGGCGCGGGATGCGCTGGGCAGCCTCATCGAGTACGTCGTGGCGCGCAGCAACTAGTGGTTGGCCGCGCCGGCTCCGCCCGGCGCGCCGTCGGTGGTGCCGGTCGGTGCGGGCCTGCTGGTCGGCGGACTCCGCTATTCAAGGACTCCGCAGTTCAAGCGCCGCGGATCTGCGCAGCGCCGAACGGGACGAGCGCGATCGGGCGGGCGCCTGCCGATCGGATGACGAGGCCGGTCAGAGCTGGTCGGGCGCGGAGACGGTCGACTCCGTCTGTCGCCGGGCCGCTGCTGCGGCGGCACCCGCCCGACGCGCCGTCCGCAGGGCGTCGATGCTGAAGATCGCCAGGGCGAGCCACACGAGACCGAAGCCGATCCAGCGGGAGGCGGGCATCGACTCGCCTGCGATGAGCACGGCCCAGAGCAGCTGCAACGTCGGCGCCAGGTACTGGAGCATCCCCATCACGGACAGCGGGATGCGTTGCGCGGCGAAGCCGAACAGCAGCAACGGGAGCGCGGTGACCGGTCCCGCCGCGATCAGCAGCGCGCTGTGCAGCGGCCCCTCGGCCAGGAACGTGGCAGCGCCGGTCACCTGCAACCACACCAGATAGGCCATGGCGAACGGAGCCAGCACCATGCTCTCCGCGGTGAGGCTGTTCAACGAGTCCAGCGGGACCGTCTTCTTGAGCAGCCCGTAGACCGCGAAGCTGCCTGCGACCACGAGCGCGATGACGGGCAGCCTGCCGTAGTCGAGCGTCACCACCAGCACCGCCGTCGCAGCCACGCCGAGGGCGATCCATTGCACGCCGCGCAGTCGTTCACCCAGCACCAGGACGCCGAGCAGCACGCTGATCAGCGGATTGATGTAGTAGCCGAGGGAGACCTCGATGACTCGCTCGGCGAGTACCGCGTAGATGTAGACGCCCCAGTTGACCGCGATCAGGATCGCCGCCACGGAGATCAGCGCCCACCGACGCGGACCGAGTCCGCGTAACGCGGACAGCCTGCCCAGGAACAGGCAGACGACGACCATCAGGACCAGGGTCCAGGCGAGTCGATGCGCCAGGATCTCGACCGGCGCGGCCTGATCGACCAGTGCCCAGAAACCCGGTGTCGCGCCCCACAACACGTAGGCACCCGTTCCCGACAACAGGCCGAGGCGACGCCCTCGCCCGGAACTCGCCGGGTCGGTCGTCGCGCTGTGATCAGGCGTCGTGGAGGGCACGGCGGCGAGCCTACGCCGAGGAGGATTCGCGTTTCCGCGATGGAATTCCCGGGACATCGCCACCCCGATTGCACGTTCGACCGCGATTCCTGGAAGGCTTGGGCACCGCTGAAGGGAGCCGGTCTCGGATCCGCGCGGGAATGGGCTGCGGTGGTGTTCTGACGTGGATCTTCCGGCCGTCGTCTCGGCCGGAGAACCGCAGGCGACGACATCGTGCTTGACGTGGCGACCGGGTCTGCTTCGATGGGGCCGGACCGCGTGGGACGGATCGGCGCGATTCGGCGAGACGGTCGACGAGACGACGTCGACCACCGGGCGGCAGCTCAGACTGCCGTTCACGGCGGATGGTCATGGCACCGCGTTCAGGGCCGTGCACGGCTCGGGGCGTGGCCGTGCAGCTAGGAGGGACTTCCTGTGACCTCGATCTTCGGGCAGGTATGGCTGTGGAGCCTGCTCGCCTTCGCACTAGGAGCCTTCGTCACCTGGGCGCTCCTGGTCCGCCCTGCTCGACAACGGCTCGCGCGACTCGACGGCGACCGTGCGGCCGGTGCCGAGCTCCAGCGCGGCGAGGAGACGGGGGAGGAGCCACGCCAGCCGAGGGAGCCCCGGCGCGATGCCGACTGGCTGCGCGGGGACCCCGACGGCGACGACCTGCTCGCGGGCCTGCGGGGCACCTCGCCCGACCCGACGCAACGTGAGCCGATTCCCGAGACCTACGAGGAGTTGTGGGAGGCCGCGCCGGAGCCCGTCCCGCACCCGCCGTTGCCGCCGAGGGCGCCGGAGCCGCCGCGTGCCGCGCGACCCGAGCCGACCCGTGCCGATTTCTTCACCGAGCAGCAGCCCGCAATTCGCCACGAGCAGCCCGACGAGTATCAGGATCAGCAACGCGCCGCCCGCGCGGCGGGCCCGCTCGACCAGTACCAGGGCCCGAGGGCCGAGCCGCAGGACCAGCGGCGGCGTCCCGAGTCGCGCGCAGACCAGACGGCAGTGATCAACAAAGCCGGACTTCCCGGCGCGCACGACGCTCGCCGCGCTGAGCTGACCAGTCGCCAGCAGCGGCCCACGCTCGGTGCGGGCGCCGGGGCTCGACCGCAGTCGGCGCGCGCCGGTCGACGGGACGAGGCGATCGGCTGGCCCGACGAGGGCCGAGACCTCCCCTCGACGCCGGAGGCGCAGCCGCACGACCCGTTGCCCGGGGCCGATCCGGACACCTGGCGGCCGTCCGAGCCGCGCGGCCTTGCCGAGCCTGCGCGTCCCCACCACGACACCCGACGCGGCCTCCCGACCCCTGAGGTCGGCCCGGTGGGAGCCTCGGCGGCCCCTGCCGAGTTCGACGCCTTCGAGGCCGCCTGGCCCCAGGGCGAGGACGCCGGACCGGGCGACGGGCCCGGCACGGGCGGCAGAGACGAACTCCTCGGCGACTTCCCCGACGCCTTCCCGGACGGTCCGTCGGCGGAGGACGCGGCCGCGAGCCACGGCGGCCCTGCGGCGGAGCCGTTCGACTCGGCTGCATCGTCGTCGGCACCGGAGTGGGCTCCGGGGGCGCGGGCAGATCAGGTGGACGAGCCGCGTACCGACTTCTTCCGTCGCGCCGACCTCGCCGCCGAGCAGCCCGCCGTCGAGCACGAGTGGCCGTCGTCGCAGGGTGCCGACTCGACCGAGCCGTCGGCGGACGCGGACGCGACGGCCTGGCCGTCGACCCTGGACGAGCCTGCCTCGGGCCGGGCCTTGGAGACGGACCCGGTCGACGAGGCGCAGGCCTCGGAGTCGGCGGCGCCCGCCGAGTCCGACCGTGAGCAGCGGGTCTTCGATCGTGACGAGGTTCAGGAGGACTCCGCCTGGCCCGAGGCCGCGGAGTTCCAGGACCACCCCGCCGATCAGGACCTCCCCGCGTCCTCGACGGCGCTGACCGGCCCGTCGGATTCGCCGGACCTGCCGCCGGTCTCCGACACCGCAGAGCGGGACCGAGGGGCGACACCCGAATCGAGCGCGGCGGCCGTCGAGGAGGACCACGTCTCCGTCGGGACCGATGGGCCGGGCGAGCTGCTCGACGAGGCGGCCGATGAGCACCTGGATCGCCCGCAGGACGCCCAGCCCGCCGCTGTCGACGTCACCGACCGCACGGCAGACGTGGAGGCTGCGGCGGACGCCGGGCCCGACGTCGGTCGGGAGGAGATGAGTGAGCAGACCGCGATGATCCCGATGGTGTCGATCTCCGACCACGACCACGACCACGATGCCGGCGCCGGCGCGGTCGGTGCTGCGGACTCCGCCGATCAGGACGACCCGTCGGAGAGCCAGGACACCGTCTCGCGGTCGGGTTCCTCAGCGTCGTCGAGCCTGCCTCCGGTCGGCCGATCTGCTGCGATCAACGAGAACAGGCCGACCACGAGCGACATCCCGCACGTCGCGGGGCGGCCGGCTGCCCGTCAGCTGCCGGTCGCGGCGGACCGCTCCGATCCGCTGATCGGTCTGGACGACCTGGAACTGGGCGATGCGACGCCGTCGACCGGCGATCGGGCGGGGGCGCCCGCCGAGGCCGTCGAGCCGGAGCGGGAGCGGTCCCTGTTCGAGCCCGTGCTGGAGGCCGACGGCGCCGCGCCGGGTCCCGCGCCCAGCGGCGGCGCTGCCGAGTTCGTCTGGTTCGCGGGTCGGGGGCAGGCGGGCAACCAGAGCGGTACACCACCCCGGCCCGCGTCGCCGGTCCCACCGGGGCCGCCGCCCGCCATCCCGAGGCCTGCCATCCCCACCCCGTCCAGCACATCGGGCCGGGAGCCCTGGATTCCGATCCAGGACCTGGAGGGCAACGAGCTGGACGCGGCGACGCTCACGCCGAAGGGCGCTCAGCCGTTCGGGCCGGGTTCGGCACCTGCCGCGCCGGACGGATCGGCGCCCACCGCCGACTATCGGGTCAAGGCGAATGCGAAGACCCGTATCTATCACACCGATCAGTCGCCGCAGTTCGGCACGGCCAAGGCCCAGGTCTGGTTCCGCAGTGAGGCCGACGCCCAGCGCGCGGGCTTCGCGCCATGGCACACCCGCAGGTCGGGGTCTGCCGGGCGTTGACCCGACCTGAGCCGGGGCGGGCCCGTGCGGGGCGCCCGCCCCTCCGCTCGGTGAACGAAAGGGCCGGGCCCGTCACCCGTTGCATGACCCGCCGTGGCAGTCGGTCGGCCGGTCCCGGCCGGGAAACCGGGGCCGGCCGCCCGCCGAGACCGGCCCCGCGTCGCACCGGGGCCTCGACTCAGCCCACGACCGTCCAGGTCTCCCGGCCGTGTAGCAGCGCGGCGAGGTCCGGTGTCTTCGCGGCGGCCTCGGCGACCTGGGCTCTGGCCTGATCGTCGTAGGTCGGCCGGGACACCGCACGGAAGACGCCGGTGACCGTCGGGTCCAGATCCTGGCCGCCCAGCCGGGACAGCGCGAACGCGTATCCGGGGTCGGAGCGGGTCACGTCATGGACCACCAGCGCCGCGCGGTCCACCTCCGAGGTCTTGACCACCCGCAGTTCGAAGCCGTCGGCCACCACCCCGTACTCGCCGTCGGCGCCGAAGACGATCGGCTCGCCGTGCCGCAGCGGGATGATCCGCCGCTCCCGTTCGCCCGGCTCCTTGAGCACGTCGAATGCGCCGTCGTTGAAGATCGGGCAGTTCTGGTAGATCTCGACCAGTGCGGTGCCCCGGTGCTCGGCCGCCGCGCGCAGGACCTCGGTGAGCTGTCGGCGATCCGAGTCGAGCGCCCTGGCCACGAAGGTCGCCTCCGCGCCGAGGGCCAGCGACACCGGGTTGAACGGGGTGTCCACCGAGCCTGCGGGGGTCGACTTGGTGACCTTGCCGACCTCCGACGTCGGCGAGTACTGGCCCTTGGTCAGTCCGTAGATGCGGTTGTTGAACAAGAGGATCTTCAGATTCACATTGCGGCGCAGCGTGTGCACGAGATGGTTGCCGCCGATGGAGAGCGCGTCGCCGTCGCCGGTCACCACCCAGACCGACAGGTCCGGCCGCGAGGTGGCCAGCCCGGTCGCGATGGCGGGCGCCCGGCCGTGGATGGAGTGCATCCCGTAGGTGTTCAGGTAGTACGGGAATCGCGAGGAGCAGCCGATCCCCGACACGAAGACGATGTTCTCCTGCCGCAGCCCCAGTTCGGGCAGGAAGGAGCGCACGGCGGCCAGCACGGCGTAGTCGCCGCAGCCGGGGCACCAGCGCACCTCCTGGTCGGAGGTGAAGCCCTTCGCGGTCTGCTTCTCGTCGGTTCGCGGGACGCCCTCGGTGCCACCGATCAGCGGCAGCCCCAGGTCAACAGCCGTCATCTGTCCTCCTCGAAAGCAGGTGCCCGGCGCGAAGTCGGGTCGTGAGGTCGGGCTCTCGTCGAAGCGGACGGTGGCCGGGTCCGCCTGCACGGTCGCGCGTCATGCGTCGACCTGCCGGATGACACCGGTCAACACGTTCTGCAACTCCTCGGCCTTGAAGGGCAGCCCCGCCACCTTCGTGTGGCTGACGACGTCGATCAGGTGACGTGCCCGGATCAGCATCGCGAGCTGACCGAGGTTCATCTCGGGGATGATCACCCGGTCGTAGGCGGCCAGTACCGTACCGAGATTGCCCGGCATGGGATTGAGATGACGCAGGTGCGCCGACGCGATCGACATCCCGGCCGCCCGCACTCGACGGCAGGCCGCGCCGATCGGGCCGAAGGTGGAGCCCCAGCCGAGGACGAGCACGCGAGCCTGTCCGTCCGGGTCGTCCACCGTCAGATCCGGCACGGTGATGCCGTCGATCTTGGCCTGGCGCAGCCGGACCATGCGGTCGTGGTTGTCGGGGGAGTAGGAGATGTCTCCCCGGCCGTCGGACTTCTCCAGGCCGCCGATCCGATGCTGTAATCCCGAGGTGCCCGGCACCGCCCACGGACGGGCCAGCGTCTCCGGATCGCGCAGGTAGGGCCAGAACTCCCCGGAGCCGTCCGGCGCGTTGGGCTCCGTAGCGAAGGCCACTCGGAGGTCGGGCAGGTCGTCCACCTCGGGGACCAGCCAGGGCTCCGAGCCGTTGGCGATGTAGCCGTCCGAGAGCAGCAGCACCGGCGTCCGGTAGGTGAGAGCGATCCGCACCGCGTCGAGCGTGACCGCGAAACAGTCGGCAGGGGAGGCGGGGGCGAGCACCGGGACGGGTGCCTCGCCGTTGCGGCCGAACATGGCCTGCAACAGGTCGGCCTGTTCGGTCTTCGTCGGCAGCCCGGTCGACGGGCCGCCGCGCTGGATGTCGCAGATCAGCAGCGGCAGCTCGGTCATCACCGCCAGCCCCACCGTCTCGGCCTTGAGCGCGATGCCGGGGCCGGAGGTGGACGTCACGCCCAGCGCCCCGCCGTAGGCCGCCCCGAGTGCCGCGCCGATGCCCGCGATCTCGTCCTCGGCCTGGAACGTCGTGACGTCGAAGTTCTTGTGCCTGCTCAACTCGTGCAGGATGTCGGAGGCAGGCGTGATCGGGTAGGTGCCCAGGAACACCGGCAGTTCGGCGAGCCTGCCCGCCGCGACGATGCCGTAGGCCAGCGCGGCGTTGCCGGTGATCTGGCGATAAGTGCCGGGGGCCAGCTTGGCGGGTGCGACCTCGTAGGTGACGGCGAAGGCCTCGGTGGTCTCGCCGTAGTTCCAGCCGGTGCGGAACGCCACGACGTTGGCCTCGGCGATGTCCGGTCGGCGTCCGAACTTCTCGCGCAGGAAGCGTTCCGTGCCCTCGGTCGGCCGGTTGTACATCCACGACAGCAGGCCGAGGGCGAACATGTTCTTCGACCGCTCCGCGTCCTTCTTCGACACGCCCAGCTCCGTCAACGCGGTCCTGGTGAGCGTCGCCATGGCCACCTCGTGCACCTGGAACTCGGCGAGTGAGCCGTCCTCCAGCGGATTCTGCGCGTAGGCGACCTTGGTGAGGTTGCGCTTGGTGAACTCGTCGGTGTTGACGATCAGGATGCCGCCCTTGGGCAGGTCAGCGATGTTGGCCTTCAGGGCGGCGGGGTTCATCGCGACGAGTACGTCGGGACGGTCACCGGGGGTGAGGATGTCGTAGTCGGCGAAGTGGAGCTGGAAGCTCGACACGCCGGGCAGCGTCCCGGCTGGGGCCCGAATCTCGGCCGGGAAGTTCGGCAGTGTCGCGAGGTCGTTGCCGAACGCGGCGGCCTCTGAGGTGAAGCGGTCGCCGGTGAGCTGCATTCCGTCGCCGGAGTCACCCGCGAAGCGGATGACGACGCGATCGAGCCGTCTGCCCGCCGGGCGGACGGCCGATCCCGTTCCGGGGCCGGCGTGGCCTGTGTCGTCGTGATCGGTCACCGTCATGGCTCGATTCCTCACGGCTGTCGGGGACAACGGCGTGGTCGGGCGGGGAGGGCATGGCGAACTGGGTGTCCGGCCCGCAGGCGGTCCGACAGACGTGTGACGGCGCTGCCGGGACAGGCTGGAGCGTAGAAGGCGGCACTCGACGCGGGATCGGGCCGGCAGGCTCAGGTCGTCGCGGCTCCCCCTTGAAGACTCCTGCCCGGTCTCGCCGGTGCATGCTCGTCTCTCGCCACCCAGCGTACCGACGGTTCATGGCCGAACGCTTGGATCATTCGGGGCTTATCGCGCCGGTCGTCCCTCCTGCCGTGCGCCCGTGGCGCCCTCCGGCATCGCAGGCCGTTCCAACAGTTTGGACAGCACCACCGTGGAGACGGTGCGGTCGATGAAGTCGACGGCCCGCAGCCGCTCCAGCGCCGTCTCGAGATGCTGGATGCTGGCCGCGCGCAGGTGCACGATCGCATCGGCCGCGCCGGAGACGGTGTAGGCCCCGACCACCTCGGCCAACGGTTCCAGCCCCACCCTGATCTGACCGGGCGCGACATTGCCGTGGCAGTAGACCTCGACGAACGCCTCGGTGCCCCAGCCGAGTGCCTCGGGATCGACCACGGCCGTGAAGCCGCGCAGCACGCCGAGGTCGAGCAGCCGGTCCACCCGTCGTTTCACCGCGGGGGCCGACAGACCCACTCGGGCGCCGATGTCGGCGAAGCTGGAGCGGGCGTCGGCCACCATGCACGAAATGATTCGATGGTCAGTCTTGTCCATACGAAACATTCTGCCTATGAAGACGCAATAGTGCGGCGTTGTTCGTGCGTCTTCGAGGATTTACATTTCGATCCATGACGGTGGCGGATGTGCGTGGTCTCGGCTCCCTCGACCAGCGGAGCGGTCTCACGGTGCTCCCGGTGCCTGCGGCACCCGACGAGCCGAGACTGCCGCGTGCCCGGCGGTACCTGATGTGCCCGCCGGAGTACTTCGAGGTCGCCTATGCGATCAACCCGTGGATGAACCTCGGGGTGGTGGTGGACCGGGCCGAGGCGATGCGCCAGTGGCAGGAGCTGCGCCGCACCTACGAGCGACTCGGCCACACGGTGGAGGTGATCACCCCGGAGCCCGGCCTGCCGGACATGGTGTTCGCGGCGAACTCGGGCACCGTGGTGGACGGGCGGGTCCTCGGCGCTCGGTTCCGCGCGCCGGAGCGGGCCGCCGAGGCGGAGCACTACCGCCGATGGTTCGGGGAGAACGGCTTCCGGGACGTGGTCATGCCCGCCTGCACGAACGAGGCGGAGGGCGACTTCACCTGGACCGGTTCAGTGCTGCTCGCCGGGACGGGATTCCGCACCGACCCGGCCGCACACGGCGAGGCCCAGGAGGTCCTGGGAGTCCCGGTCGTGTCGCTGCGGCTCGTCGACCCGCGCTACTACCACCTCGACGTCGCACTCTTCGTGCTGGCCGAGGGCGGGCCGGGCCGATCGCCGTTGGTGGCCTACCTCCCCGACGCCTTCTCACCGGGCAGCAGGCGGGTGCTCGCCAGGCTCTTCCCGGACGCCGTCCTCGCCACCGAACAGGACGCGGCCTGCCTCGGGCTCAACGCCGTCTCCGACGGCAGGCACGTCGTGCTGCCTCTGGAGGCGACCGGCCTGGCCGACCAGGTCGCCGCCCGAGGATTCGAACCGGTGTTCGTCGACGTCAGCGAGCTGCGCAAGTCCGGGGGCGGCCCGAAGTGCTGCACGATGGAACTGCGGGCCTGATCGGGTCCGACGGCGGGGCGACCGGCGCCTGACCGGGGCGGGGTGGCCGCCCGACGAGTCTCGGCTGCCCGGCAGGTGCGCAAACCGGTCGTGAGCCGGGCTGAGGTGCACGGGGGCGGCCCGCGACCTCAGCCTGGCGTCCCGTTCGCCTCGGCATCTGGAATCCACGCGGTGGCGGTGAGACCGCCCACCTGCTCGGCGGTCAGCTTCAGCGTCCCGTCGTGGGCTTCGACGATGGCTGCGATGAGGGTGAGGCCCAGCCCGTGGCCCTGCCTGCCGTTGCGGTCGGCGGACCGCCCCGCGCCCCGGAAGAAGGGCTCGGTGAGCAGCGCGAGCGTCTCGGGCGGCACGACCTCGCCGCTGTTCGACACCGTCAGCACGGCGCCACCCCGCTCGCGGGGGGCAGGCCCGCAGGTGACGGCGACCGAGCCGCCTCGGTGGTTGTGGCGCAGCGCGTTCTGCAGCAGGTTCATGGCGAGCTGCCGGAGCAGGACCGCGTCGCCGCACGCAGGCGCCTTCTCGACGTGCGTGGTGAGCGTGATGTCCACCTCGGCCGCCTCCTGACGAACCTCGGGCAGGGCCTCGGTCGCCACGTCGGCGAGGTCGACCGGTCCCGTCGACAGCGGGCCCCGGCCGATCTCGGACAGGTCGAGAAGCGCCTCCACCGTCTCGATGCTGCGTCGATTGGTGGCCTGCAGCCGGGCGATGAGCGTGGGGACGTCCTGGTCGTCGAGGCTGTCGGCGGCGACGTCGAGCATCGCCTTGCTGGTGGCCAGCGGGGTGCGCAACTCGTGCGAGGCGTCGGCGGCGAAGCGCTGGTGTGCCCGGAACGACCGGTCCAGCCGTTCCAGCATGGTGTCGAAGGTGTCGGAGAGGTCCTTGAACTCGTCGTCCGGGCCGCGCAGTGCCACCCGGTGGTCGAGCGAGCCGGTCCCTGCGCGCTGCGCCGCCGCGTTGAGCTGCTGGAGCGGTCGCAGCATCCGACCCGCGACGAGCCAGCCGACCCACGCACCCACCACGCCGATGACCAGCAGGACGGCGATCGAGACCACGAAGAGCGTGTCGAGCACGTCATCGCGATCACGGAGGGTGAGTGGCGAGGATCTGGTCACGTCGACGATGGCGACCTCGGTCGAGTCATTCCAGGGTTGTGCGGACCCTGCCGCGTTCGGGTCCAACCCCGTGGGACCGGTGGGACCGGTGGGACCGCTGGGACCGCTGGCGGGATCATCGACCCGCTGCGGCGTACTGATCGCGTAGGTCGGCACATACCGCATGAAGACGTTGATGAGCGTGACCATCGTCGCGCCGATGAACAGCAGCAGGCCGGTGTAGGTGAGGGTCAGCCTGGCTCGCACGGTGAGCCGGAATCGTCGGGAGGCCGAGTGCGTCGAGTCGGCTCCGCGACTCGGGTCAGGTGGTCTCCTCCGTCCCCTGCCCGGGTGCCGACTCGTCTTCGAACTCGGCTGGTCGTCCGCCGCCGCCGTCCGCTCACGCACGGCGGGCCGGCTCCTCGACGCGGTAGCCGACACCGGACACGGTATGGATCACCCAGGGGGTGCCGAGTCGCTTGCGCAACGTGGAGATGGTGACCCGGATGGCGTTGGTGAACGGGTCCGCGTTGCGATCCCAGGCCTTCTCCAACAGCGTCTCCGCGCTGACCACGCCGCCCCGCGCCGACAGCAGGATCTCCAGGACGGCGAACTCCTTGCGACTCAGGCGTACCAGCCTGCCGTCCCGGTAGACCTCGCGGCGGAACGGGTCGAGCCGGACGCCCGCCAACTCCAGCATCGGCGGGTCCGCCCGGCCGGTCCGGCGGTTGAGCGACCGAAGCCGCGCTACGAGCTCGGGGAAGTCGAAGGGCTTGGCGAGGTAGTCGTCGGCACCGATCTCGAAGCCTGCGACCTTCTCGTGGAGCCTGCGGGCGGCCGTGAGCATGAGCACCCGGCAGTCCCAGTCCGAGCGGGCGATCCGGCGACAGACGTCGTCGCCATGGGTGCCGGGGATGTCCCGGTCGAGGACCACCACGTCGTAGTCGTCCACCTCGAGGGCGGCGAGGGCGCTGTCGCCGTCGTGCACGGTGTCCGAGGCGATCGCCTCTCTCCGCAGCCGGGTGGCGATGGCCTCGGCGAGGTACACCTCGTCCTCGACGATGAGCACGCGCATCGGATCTCCTGTTCTCGTCGTCGAGGCGCGGCTGGCAGCTGCCGGTTCGCACTCGTGCCCGGTGGGCGGGCTCGGACCGAGTACAGCATCCGGCGTTTATGGAAAAGGTAAGCGCAGGTACAGACGATCTCACAACATGCGCGGCGCTGAACTGTGCACGTCGGCGACACCACGGCAGGCGAGTGCCTGCCCACCCCTCGAGTGTCGCGACGTGAAGGAGTCTGAGGATGCGCATCAAGAACCGGTGGACGACCAGGAGCGCCCTGCTCGCCCTCCCACTAGCCGTCCTGCTGCTGGGGGCCTGCGGCGGCACGGCGGAGGAGGACGACGCGGCGTCCTCGGGGTCTTCCGAGTCCTCCTCGGGGCCCACGGGCGGCGACTCCGAGGCCGCGACGGACGAGGACTTCATGGAATGGCAGCTCAGCCACGCGAGCTGCATGCGGGACAACGGCATCGACATGCCCGACCCCGAGGGGGACGCCGGGTCGCTCAGCATCGAACTCGAGTCCGTGGACACCGACGCCTGGATGGCGGCCAGCGAGATCTGCCGGGAGGAACTCGGCGACCCGCCGATGGTCGACGACGGCCGGACGCCGGAGGAGCGTCTCGAGCAGCAGCTCGAGACGGCCGCATGCCTGCGCGAGAACGGATTCGACATCGCCGACCCGCAGCCGGACACCGCGATGGAGATTCCCGCCGACGCGCCGGACGAGGTGCTGAGCGAGTGCGGCATCGGCATGTCCACCGGCGCAGGCTCCTGACGCGGGCGGCGGGCATGAACGACGAGCAGAACGACGAGCCGCGCGGGCCGGGCGAGTCGCCGGGCAGGGCGGACTCCACCGAGGTGCGCCCGGACGAGCCGCGCCGAGACGACCTCGGCTCGGGGAGCCCGCCTGCCACGGAACCGTCGACGAAGGACCGGCCTGCGAGGCGGTCGCGTCGTACCCGAGCCGCTGCGGAACCGGCGGACACGCGAGCCGGTCGGCGGCCACGGCGTCGGATCGTCGTCGGGGCGCTCGCGCTGCTCCTCGTCGCGGGCGGTGCGGGCGGTGTGTACGCCTTCGACCGTGCCCAGGCGGCCGGGGACGACGCCGACGCCGCACCGCCGCGCGCCGACGTCGTCACCGAGACGATCGTGCGCGGCGATCTGACGGGGAGCACCCGCGCGCAGGGCAGCCTGGAGCACTCCGGCGGCAGCGGCATCAGCGCCGCGACGGCGGGGACGGTCACCGAGCTGCCCGATCCCGGGCAGCAGCTGGGGCTCGGCGACGTCGCGTTCCGCGTCGACAACCAGCCGATCCTCCTGCTGCACGGGCGGCTGCCCGCCTGGCGCCCGTTCGCCTACGGCATGGACGACGGGCCGGACGTGCGGCAGCTGGAGGAGAGCCTGGCCGCGCTGGGCCACTTCGACGGCGAGCCCGACGACACCTTCGGCTGGCCGACGGCCTCGGCGATTCAGGCCTGGCAGGGCGAGAACGGACTGCGGAAGACGGGGGAGATCGAGCTGGGTCGGATCGTCTTCACCTCGGGTGACGTCCGGGTCGGCTCTCTCGGCGTTGCCGTGGGCGACCAGGTGGGGCCCGGCGTCGAGGTCCTCGGGGTCACCGGACTGGACAAGATCGTCAAGATCGACCTGGAACTGCGGCATCAGGCGCTCGCGGTTCCCGACAAGCCGGTGACCGTGAGCCTGCCCGGTGGCGAGGACGTGTCCGGCTACGTCACCTCGGTGGGGGTTCCCACCGAGACCGAGGGGCCGACGGGGACTGCCGTGCGCCTGCCCGTGACGGTCACCCTGGACGACGCCGAGGCTGCGGCCGATCTGCAACAGGCGAGCGTGACCGTGGAGTTCGCGAGCGAGACCCGCGAGGACGTGATCCACGTCCCGGTCGCCGCGCTGCTCGCGCAGCCCGGTGGCGGCTTCGGGGTGGAGGTCCGGGAGGCGGACGGCACGATCGACCTGATCACCGTCGAGACCGGCATGTTCGTCGACGGTCGTGTCGAGATCTCCGGCGACGGGCTGGCCGAAGGCCAGGAAGTCGTGGTGCCTTCGCTGTGAACTCGATCATCGAACTGCGCGGGGTCTCCCGCGACTACGGACGCCCGGCGGTCCGAGCACTGAAGGAGGTGTCTCTACGCATCGACCGGGGGGAGCTCACCGCCATCCTCGGCCCCAGCGGCTCGGGGAAGTCGACCATGCTCAATCTGATCGGCACGCTCGATCGGCCCAGCCAGGGCACGGCCGTCATCGACGGACAGGACGTCGCACGGTTGTCGGACTCCGCCCTCTCGGCCCTGCGTGCCCACCGGATCGGCTTCGTCTTCCAGCAGTTCCACCTCGCCGACGGCGTCACCGCGATCGACAACGTCGCCGACGGGCTGCTCTACACCGGAGTGCCTCGGCGGGTGCGGCGGCGGCGCGCGCTCGAGGCACTGCACCGAGTGGGCCTCGGCCACCGCGCCGACCACCGTCCGAACCAGCTCTCCGGCGGTGAGCGGCAGCGGGTGGCCGTCGCCAGGGCCGTCGTCGGCGACCCGCCGCTGCTGCTGGCCGACGAGCCGACCGGCAATCTCGACACGACATCGGGCGCCACGGTGGTCCAGCTCCTGCGCGACCTCAACGCCGCAGGCACCACGGTGGTCGTGATCACCCACGACGTCGAACTGGCCGCGATGCTGCCTCGTCGCATCAGCCTTCGTGACGGTGAACTCGTCGACGATTCGGCTGCCATGCCGATCGGGCCGACGTCATGACCGCGCGGTGGGGACGATCGCGGCTACGGGGCGGCGACGTGTTCCGGCTCGGCACGAGCGGAGTGCGGTCCAGGCCTGCTCGGGCGATCCTGTCCGCGCTCGGGATCGCGATCGGCATCGCGGCGATGATCGCGGTGGTCGGCATCTCGACCTCCAGCCAGGCCCGGCTGGACGCGCAGTTGGCGGCGCTCGGTACGAACCTGCTGACCGTCACGCCGAACACGCAGGGGTTCAACCGGGATGCGACCCTGCCCGCCGAGGCCGTCGAGATGGTCAGCCGGATCGAGGGGGTCGACCAGGTCGGCTCGGTGGCCGCGATCGAGGACGTCAACGTCTATCGCAATCACCTGGTCGACCCGGCGGCCACCGGCGGCATGATCGTGAACGCGGCGCACCCGAGCCTGCTGGAGGTGACGGGCGCCGAGATAGCCGCCGGTACCTGGCTGAACGAGGCGACCGGCGAGTTCTCTGCCGTCGTCCTCGGTGCGACCGCCGCCGAGCGGCTCGGGATCGTCGAGCCCGGCAGCCAGGTCTGGCTGGGCGGGCATTATTTCACCGTCATCGGCATCCTCGCGCCGGTCGAGCTCGCCCCCGAGCTCGACACGGCGGCGCTGATCGGGGAAGCGGTCGCCACCGAGCTCTTCGACTTCGACGGCAGCCCGACGACCGTGTACGAGCGGTCCGTCGATCACGGCGTCGAGGCGGTTCGTGAGCTGCTGCCCGCGACGGTGAATCCGGCCGCGCCGGAGGACGTGGCCGTGAGCAGGCCGTCCGACGCCCTCGCCGCTCGCGATGCGGCGGACCAGGCTTTCACCGGCCTGCTCGTCGGCCTCGGCTCGGTGGCGCTGCTGGTCGGCGGCATCGGGGTCGCCAACACCATGATCATCTCGGTGTTGGAGCGACGGCGGGAGATCGGACTCCGGCGGGCGCTCGGGGCGACTCGTGGACACATCCGAGCCCAGTTCCTGACCGAGGCGCTCGTCCTGTCGGCGCTCGGGGGCCTGGCAGGGGTCGTCATCGGAGTCGGGGTGACCACGGCGTTCGCGGTGTCGCAGGGGTGGCCGATGGTCGTCCCGGTGGAGGTGCTCGCGGCCGGTGTCGCGGCGACGGTGCTGCTGGGCGGACTGGCCGGTCTGTATCCGGCGGTGCGCGCGGCGCGCACGCCGCCGACGACGGCGCTGAGCGGTTAGACCCGCCGATCTTCGGCGGCCCGGCTCGGCGGCTTCGGCCCGGCGGGCCGCCGGATCGGTGTTCGGACCCGGGGGAGGTCGGGGGCCCGGGAACGGGGCCGGGAGCGGAGGTACTCGTGCCGTCGGCACGGCGGCCTTCCGGTCCCGGCCCCGGTCGGGTTCCGCCTGCTGTCGCCATCTCGGGCGCGGGAGCCGGGTACTTCGGCGGGTGTTCGGGGTGGTAGGCCTGCTTGTCGTCGTGGCCGGGCCGCCGTGCCTGCCGTCGGACGACCTGCGGCATCGTCCCGCCGAATCTGCGGTTCGTGGGCCGGGCGACCGAGGCGAGCCGCCGCGCGGTGACGGCGATGTCGAGTTGCGGCACGGGTTCGAGCTGCGCAGGCGGTTCCTGACGGCCGACGAGATCGGAGCCGTGCGGCGTCGAGGCCGGGGCGGTGCTGGTGTGCCTGCCGAGCGGGCAGCGGCCGCCGGGCGGCCGGGGGCGGCATCGATGTGATCGCGGCCTGCGAAGGACGTCGACGGCGAGCGGGCCGCCGGGGCGGAATCGGCCCGATCCGGTCAGGCCGGGCCCCGACCGGGTGGCGGCGGGCCCGGCGATGCGGCCGGTCAGTCCGTCACGAGCGCGAACTCCTCGATCAGGCGGTTCTCGTGATGTACGGCGACGCGGTTGGATCGGGTCCAACTCTGTTCGATCGACACGTTGACGGCACTCTCGTCGGATAACCGGGCGTCGAACTCGGTGATCAGCCGGGCGGACTTGGTCTTCACCAGCTCGCGCCCGTTCAGCAGCACGCTGAACCGGGAGACGAGACTGCCGTCCACGATGGCCACGGCGACGAGGTCGTCGCCGATCTGGATCTGTCGCCTGCGTCGAAACGTGTCCACTGCGAACCTCGATGTCATCGTGCGGTGACCTCTCGATCCTTTACCTGCGATTCTCCCATCGGTCCCCGTCAACTCGGACCGTGCCGGTCACGACTCGGTGATGTCCACGATCTCCCCGGCCGCACCACGTCGTCGGTCCGGCACGTCCGGTCACGGCGTGCCTCGGCTGTGCCCTGGGGGAAACCGGACGGCCGAGCCGCCGGGAGGCCGCTAGCGTCGGAGCAATGAAGGTCGTGGAACTGCTGCCTTGCCTGCATGTGCTCGTCTTCGACCACGGACAGGCCTACCTGTGGAGCGACCCGGACTCGCTGACCTTGATCGACACCGGTCACGCGGGCTCCGGCGCCGACATCGCCTCGGCGATTCGCGACCTCGGCAGGCGGAGCGAAGAACTGGACCGCGTCATCCTGACCCACTGGCACCCCGACCACACCGGCTCGGCGGCCGAGATCGCGGCCTGGCACGACGGGGTCACGATCCTGGCGCACGGTGCCGATGCTCCGGTGATCCGGGGTGAGCAGGCCGGACCGCCGCCGGACCTGCTGGACTGGGAACGTCCGTTGTACGACCGGGTCGAAGCCGCCGTCCCCGCCGCACCGCCCGCGCGGGTCGATCAGGAACTCGCCGACGGACAGCTGCTCGACTTCGCGGGCGGCGCGGCGGTGATCGCCGTCGCCGGCCACACCGAGGGCAGCATCGCGATCCATCTGCCCGTGCACCGCGTGCTGTTCACCGGCGACACGGTGGCGAACGTGAACGGGCAGACGATGCTCGGCGTGTTCAACGTCGACCGAGCGCGTGCCGTCGACTCGTTGCACACGCTGGCCGCCCTCGACGCCGACCTGGTCCTCGTCGGCCACGGCGACCCGATCACCAGCGGCGGAGCGGCCCGGCTTCGGACGGCGGCGGCTGAGGCGACGGTCGAGGGCTGACTCGGCGCGAGACGCGAGGGCGTGCGGCTGCGAGGGTGCGAGGCGTGCGCCGCAAGGCCCGCCAGAACCACGGCGACTACGACGACGGTGTCCTGCGTCCCGAGCCGGCAGCGGGACGCCGAGGCTGACGGTGCACCAGACGGGATGACGACGTCCCTTCCGCCTGACCGGACCTCGCCCATGAGCAGCCTTCGCCCGCGACGTTGTTCCGCCCTGACCGGATGGCCCGCCCCTCCGCGATATTGCGCGCTGGACGGGCCGGGCGGGCGCCAGATCACACCCGCGGGTCGGCCAGGACTTTGCCCAGCGCTCGGGCGTACATCCGTCCGGGACTGGGCGCCGATGGTGGACGGAGGAAACCGGGCAGCATCGGGGGACTCGCCGCGAACGGTGCCAGCCTCGCGTACAGGGCGTTCGCATCGGCAGGCCGGTCCTCGGGCTGCTTCTCCAGCAGATCCAGCACGATCCGGTTCAGCTCGGCGGGGACCCCCGGCACCGGCGGCGGAGTCTCCTTCACCTGCCGCTCGAACACCGCGTATGCGGTAGGACCGGTGAAGAGCTGCCTGCCCGTGAGCATCTCGTGCAGCACGCACCCCAGGGCGTAGAGGTCGCTGTGCCCTCCGGCGACGCCCCGCTGGATCTGCTCCGGCGCCATGTAGGCGGGGGTGCCGAGCAGCTGCCCGGCCCTGGTGAATCGTGCCGCATCGGACTCCCGAAGCATCGCGAGTCCGAAATCGAGGACCGTCACGCTCCCATCTGGGCAGAGCATCAGGTTCGTCGGCTTGAGATCGCGATGACAGATCGACAGCAGATGTGCCGCCGAGAGCACCGCGCAGGCTTGAGCGCCGATCGAGGCGGCCCACGCGACCGGCAGCGGACCGTGCTCGGCGACCAGATCCGCGATCGTGACACCGTCGATGAACTGCATGACCTGGAAGAGTCGCTGGTCGAACATGCCGAAGTCGAAGAGGATCGGCGCGCCCGCGTGCTCCAGGCGCGCCAGGATGCGTGCCTCTCGGATGAAGCGCTGCTCCGACTCCTCGTCCGGTCCTCCGGGCAGATACAGGAACTTCACGGCGACTCGGCGGTCGAGGTGTCGATCATGGGCGCCGTATACGGCGCCCATGCCACCTCGGCCGAGCGGAAGCTCCTCCAGCTCATATCGGTCGGCGACGAGCATGCGCCCTCCCATGAACCGCGCGATCCGACACCGTCACCATCTGCGCACGCCTCGAAAGCCTGGAGAGCCTGTCTTCGATCCCTGCTTTCGGAGTTGCGCGGGGCAGGCGCGACGATCTGCGGCGTTGTCGTCGGTCACCATGGCTCCCTCCTGTCGCCTGGCAGCTCAGCCACGCCGATCCCCGCTTACGACTTCAGAGGGACCACAGACAGACTCTGACATCAGCCTGGCCGCAGATGGCCGTCGGCGAGGCCGTCGAGGCCGGAACGCACCAGGGCCGCTCCCAACTCGGCGGTCTGCCGTAGGGAGTCTTCGAGATCGGCCAACGCCCGGAATGCGCGACCATAGTCCTGTTGCTCGGCCAGCGGCAGCCTCGGCACCCGGACTCGACGTGCGTCCAGGCGACTCGATCCGGACGTGGCGAGCCTGCCCGCGTGCCGGAGGAACCCCGCGAGGAAGTCGGGATCGAGCCGGTCGGGATCGACTCGATACGACGTGAGGTGCGGACCCAGCACCGCACCGCCGTCGGCGACCACCCGCACCGGCCCCGTCGGCGCGGTCACCACGTCGCCGGGCTCCACCGGCACCAGTCCGCTGATCGAGCGGGTCAGCCCGGACGGCGTCTGCCCGGTCACCAGATCCTCGCTGGTCAGCGCCGGGACGTCCCCGGCGTTCAGCGCCATGCGAGGCGGCGCGGTCTGCACCAGGATCGAGCCCGCCTTAGCCAACTCGCCGACCGTGGTCATCGGCAGGACACGTTGCTCGTCGAGAACCGCCAGCGCAGGCGGCTCGACCGCCGTCGAGCGAAACCGCTCGAGCGCCGCCCGGAACTCGGCGCCCACCTCGGCGGTTCCCCGCACGCGATGTCGAGCCGGGCTGACGTCGACGTCGTCGTCGAGCAGGTCGATGATCGCCACCATCGGATCGTGCGCCGAGGGTGCGTCGGCCAGCACTCGGTCCCAGGCGGCCTCGATCCCGGCGAAGTCGCCGTCCGACTCCAGCAGCAGGAGGTGCTGGGGGGCGCGATCAGTCGGCTCGGGCCGCCGCAACAGCCACAGATCCGACATCCCGGTGCCGAGACTGACCACCGCCCGCAACGCGCCCGCCCGCAGCAGGTTGCCGCGAATCCGCCTGCCCGGCCTGCGACTCGCCGCCGAGGGCGGCATCAGGATCGCGACGAGCCCGCCCGGTCGAACGCGCGCCAGACAGTGCTGCACCCAGGCGAGTTCCGGCTCGCCACGAGGGGGAAGTCCATACTCCCAGCGAGGATCGCCGGTCAGCTCGTCGTATCCCCAGGCGCGGTCGTTGAACGGCGGATCGCAGACCACGGCGTCGATGGTGTCGGCCCGGTGGGCGCCGATCTCGTCGCGACGCAGCGAATCCCCCGCGAGCACCGTCGCGTCGACGTCCCGGAGTCGCAGCCGCACGGCCGTGATGACCGCTGAGGACTCGTCGATCTCCTGACCCAGCGCCCGCCCTGCCGGGACGGCATAGAGCAGATTGCCCAGGCCGCAGGCCGGGTCCAGTACCGTGCCGTCGGCGGGGAGCACCAACCGTGCGATCAGGCTGCACAGCTCGTCGGAGGTCGCGAGCAGCCTGCGGGAATGTGCCTGCTGGTAACGGGTGCACAGGAACTCGAACGCGCCGAGGAACCCGTCGGCGGCCGCCAACTGGGCGAGCAGCCGAGTGGAGTCGGCGTCGACGGCTCGCTGGACGAGTGCCCCGCCGGGAAGCTGCTCGCTCTGCCGGTCGTCGCCGTCGCGCAGCCGCAGGAGTAAGGCACCGGCGGCGGCCACCGACTCGCCGAGCCGAAGATCATCGGCTCTCGCCCGCAGGTGTTGCCAGACCCGATCGCCCAACGACACGGCGACCGGCTTCCCATGGCGGCGCAGCCAGCACTCGACCTCCCGCAGGAGGAACAACGGGCTCGAGGCGGTGCCGCCGACCGGTTGCGGGAAGTCGTCGTGACGCCGCCGCCAGTTGCTCACGGCTGCTCGACCCATGCCGACGAGCCGTGCGATGTCGCCGGTGCTCACCGTGGCATCTGAGTTCACGAGGACCAGCCTAGTTCGCGGCGCGAGAACACCCCACAAGGTCAATGCTTGTGAACTGTGTCCACAGCTGTTCTACTGGGTTCATGACGCACGGTTCTCTGGGGCGACTCAGCTATGCGGGCGGTTCCGATCCGGGGCGGACCCGGTCGGTGAATCAGGACTCGGCATACGCCAGCCCTCGGCTGCTCGCCGTCGCCGATGGAATGGGCGGTCACGCACACGGCGAGATCGCCTGCTCGGTCGTCGTGGCCGCGATCCGCGAACTCGACACGCGGCTGCACGGTCTGCGGCCGGGTCACTCGGACCTGCTGCGCGTGCTCGCCGAGGGAGTGACCGACGCCTTCGCGAGGCTCACGGCGATCGGCGAGGCGAGACCCGACACGGCAGGCATGGGCACGACGCTGACCGCACTGTTGTGGGACGGCTCGCGGCTCGGCGTCGCGCACATCGGCGACTCCCGTGCCTACCTGCTGTCAGGTGGTGTGCTGCGGCGGATCACTCGAGACCACACCCTGGTCCAGTCCCTGATCGACGCCGGTCAGCTGACGCAGGCGCAGGCCGAGGAACACCCCCGGCGGACGATGGTGGTTCGTGCGTTGCAGAGCGGTGGTCCCGAACCCGAGCCGGACCTGTTCTTCCAGGAGGTATCGGCAGGAGACCGCCTCCTGGTCTGTTCGGACGGCCTGACCGCCGTCGTCTCCGACCGGGTGATCGCCGAGACGATGTCGAGCAGCATCGATCCCCGGCAGGCGGTCGCCAGACTGATCGATCTGGCCAATCGGGGCGGCGGCCCGGACAACATCACCTGCCTCGTCGCGGACGTGGTCCCGGTCGATGCCGATCCCGGCGTCGGCGGGGGAGTCGCCGGTGGCGGTGGGGGTGCGGTGACCGGGTGGGAGGCCCGCCCCGATGTCGGCAGTGGGGTCGGCAGCGCGGGCGGCAGTTGGGGCGACAGTGGGGTCGGCGGCGGGGCTGGCAGCGGGGTCGGCGGGGTCGGCAGCTGGGGCGGCAGTGGGGTCGGCAAGGCCGACGTCGGTGGCGTGGCGGGAACCGCAGGCGTGGGCGCGGAGGCGGAGGCAGAGGTGGCGCTGCGGACCGGCGGCGACGTCCCTGCCGAGCCGGGGAGCCTCGTCCTCGGCGCCGCGGCATCCCGACTCGACACCGCCGAGTTCCCCGCGCTCGGCGCGAGAGCCGCCGGGGCCGCGACCGATGTCGCAACCGGCGGGTCCGGCGCAGGCGGGTTCGGCACCGGCGGGGGCGGCGCTGGAGGGGGCGGCGCAGACGGGAACGGCGACTCTTCGGCTGTCGTACCGCTGCGGCGAGTCAATCTGCCCGGCCGAGCCGGGGAAAGCGGCGGCCGCATCGACGTCGGCTCAGCAGTCTTCGGTTCCGTCGACGGCTTCTCCACCGCCGAGGTCCCCGCCGCCGAGGTCCCCGCTACCGAGGTCATTGCCGCCGAGCTCTCTGCCGCCGACGTCACTGCCACCAGGGTGCCCGCAGGCAGCGCAGCGGCGGGATACGAGGCCGGGGCCGGCGGCCCCCGCCCTGCGCTCGGCCCGGACACCGGCTGTGAATCCGGCTCGGACTCTCACCCCGCCAGCGGGTCTGCCGGAGCAGGTTCCGGCTGGTCGGCGGTCCCCGCCGAGTCGGACGGCAGCAGGCTCCGGACTGTGGGACACCGGGACCTCGGGTTCGGGACCGGTGACGCTGCCTGCGAATCGAGCGGCGCCGGTCTCCGCCCCGACGGCTCGCCGCCGCCCGGGGCAGGACCCGACGGGCGAGGGCCAGACAGGCCTGGGCCCGGCGATTCCGGGCCCCGCGATTCGGGACCCGGTGGACAGGCTTCCGTGGAGAACACCGGGGAAGAACGGACGAGGTCGCGCAGGCTGCCGCGCTGGATACGCCGCTTCCTGGGCGACTGAGCGACCCGAACCCGGCTGGCGACGGCCTCGGACTCGGCGCCGGGCTCGGCGGCCGGGCGTGTCTTCCACTTCGGCTGTGATCGGTGAATCCTGCCGTTGGCCCTGAGACGGGGCACAGCGCTGTAATGGGGCACAGGCTGAATTGCGGCACAGCGCTGCAACGGGCACAGCGCTGCAACGGGCACAGGCTGGGAACCGAACTGGGCCGGAGCCTGTAATCAGACGCAGCCTCGGCTGGTACACGGCCTCGGCGGCACCGGCGCGGCACCGGCACCGGCACCGGCACCGGCGCGGGACCGGCCCGGCCGGTCGGCCGGGCCGGGAGCGTGAACTCGGCACCGTAGAGCTCCGTTCGGTCCCTGCACCGAGGCCGGGGCGCCGACGGCCGAGCCGCGCCAGAGCCTGCCGCCTCGAGCCGCCTCGAGCCGTCCCGAGCCGTCCCGAGCCGTCCCGAGCCGAGCCGGGCTGGGCCGGACCGGGCCGGCTGATCGCCGCTGCGCAGCGGGCTCGGCTCGACGTCATCGCGGCCGGTGGCATCCGGCCTGGCGTTCCCGTCAGGCCGGCCGCCCGTGGCCGAGCGGTGGTTCTTCGTCAGCGAACCGCAGCGACCGCTTCGACCTCGACCAGTTGATCGTCGTAGCCCAGGACGGTGACGCCCAGCAAGGTGCTCGGCGCATCGTGATCTCCGAAGGCCTCACGGACGCACTCCCACGCCGTCACGAGGTCGGCCTGACGGCTGGACGCGACGTAGACGGTGCTCTTCACCACGTCGGACAGGTCGGCGCCTGCATCCTTCAACGCGACACGGAGGTTGCGCATCGTCTGACGAGCCTGTTCTGCGTAGTCGCCGATCGCGACGGTGGCTCCCTCCGCGTCCAGCGGGCAGGCACCGGCGGCGAAGACGAGACGCGCCGGTGCTTCGACGGAAGCTGCATAGGCGTATTCGGCGACATCGGACAGTTCTGGACTGCGGATCAGGCGTACTGCGCTACTCATAGGGCCAACCTAAGTGCGGTCTCCGGGATGCTGCCACCGAGTTCTGTACCCGGTCTTCCCGGAATCCGCTGACGTCAGGTCAGGCTCGCTGTCACGAAGCGGAGACGCTCCTCGACGGAGGCCCGCGGGAGCTCTACCAGCTCGTAGCCGTATTCGGTGTAGGTGGTGACCATCGATGCGTAGGTCTGCTCGGCGACCTCGACGGACTGCCTCCTCTCGACGTCCGGCGTGTAGATCTCGGGCCACGGCGGTGCTATCAAGACCCGCTGGTGGTAGCGGAAACGCTGCGCTGCGACGTGTACGTGGTCGGGGACCGGGCGTCCCTCCAACCGGAGGTAGCCGACGATGTCGGGGACGCCTCGGTCGAAGAAGACCGTGCCGCGCTGCTCGGCGGCCAGCCGATATGACCGCAGTTCCCAGCAGAGCATCGCCTCGGCGAACAGATCCTGGTCGAGCCAGGGCAGCGCCCGCCCGCCGATCGCGGATTGATCCCGAATGACTCCCCGCCCCGCCTCGTCACTGCGAGCGAAGCCCGCACGATGCAGTGCGTCGAGCAGTGTGCTCTTTCCCGAGCCAGGGCCGCCCGTGACGACGACGAACCTGTCTGTCGCTGATGACACCCGACCATGCTTCCTTCCGCTCGCGAACGTGGTGGGCTGTCCGATGCGGCGGTGCGCATCGACCCGCGTAGGTCGGGCAGACATCACGCCGAGACCAACGCGGACTCTGTCGAGGGGGACGGATCGATGCGCCCATCCCTTGTGTTGGCAGAACGGTCCTCGATTCCAACCGCGCCGGGCCGTCGCCAGGTTGATTCTGACCGAGCCCTCGTCGGTCAGATGGCGTCCAGATCGTCGGCCCTGGTGTTTTCGGTGAGGGCCATGATGCGGATCACCGGGGCAGCACTCTTCTCCGCCAGCACCTCAAGGCGAATGCTGTTCACGTGTCGCTTGCGGTGCTCCTCCCATTCTGCGAGGGCGAGCTGAACCCGGGGCAGCGATTCGACCAGGGTGCCTGCGAGCGGGATGTCATCGATCACGACGTAGTCGGTATCCGGCATGGAGTCGAGCATGGCAGATCCGGAGTGAGTATCGAGAACGTCTGATCGTCCGTCGCCGAGAGACGCGGATCGGTCGGTGTCGCGCCGCCCGTTGCGGGCCCCTGTTTCTTGCGGTCGACAATTCGTGTGATTCGTCGCGCAACGCAACGAAAGATCACGCTGGGTGTCACGGAATTCCAGCCCCCGCCGGGCGCCGATTCGGCGGCCAGGATGATCTTCCTCAAGTGACGCTATCAGGCCTTCGTGATGCGAGGAAGGCGTCCTGGTGGTAGTAGTGCCTGCGGATCGCTCCCACCATCAGGACTCCCTCCGGCCTGTGTAGCCCCCTGCCTAGCCTTCTCCGGGCTTATGGCAGCGGATCGGACTGACAGGTCGTTCCTTCGGCGGGCAGGGTTCCCTCGAGGAGGTAGTCGCTGGCCCGCTCTACCGTGCACCGGGACTGTTGCGAGGCGATGTGGCCGGGCCCTTCGTTGACCAACAGCCTGCTGCCGGTGAGCAGGTCGGCAGCGCGTTCGGCACCTGCAAGGGGCGTGGCCGGGTCCAGCCTGTTGTTGACGATCAGGATCGGCGTCGCAGTGTCGGTTCCCCAGGGACCGTCGAAGCGATCGGCCGAACTCACCGGCCAGACCGCACACGTGCTGTCCTCCCACGCCTTGGTCTCGGCGAAGCGTGGCGACTGCGCCGTGCGCTTCTCGACGGCGGAGAGGAACGACTTCGGGGAGTCGGGATTCGTGCTGTCAGTGCAGGTAACCGCGTGGTACGGGTCCTGAATCCCGCCGTAGGCGCCGAACAGCGTGCCGCTGCCGTCCAGAACGTCCTCAGCGATCAATCGGCCGGACTCCGAAGCGGGATCCGCCACCGCCTCGTCGACGGCGGCCAAGGTCGGCGCCAGCACCGATGACCAGACCGTCGGCTGGTAGAGGAAGGCGGCGGTGATCTTCGTCAGGTAGCTCGCGGTCAGCGTCGCCTCGCGGCCGTCGTCGGTGACCAGCTCGACCGGGTCTGTCGCGAGTTCAGCTCGAAGTCGGTCGAAGGCCCCGACCGGGTCTCCCGCACCGAAGGTGCAGGGGAACTCCTCCGCCGCGCACCGGTCGGCGAAATCCTGGAACACCGCGTCGGTCTCGATGTCCGAGCCGATGCGGGCCGATCGCAGCTCTCCGGGCAGGACGCCGGACTGTGCCTCGGAACCCAGCACGCTGTCGAGGACGGTCCGGCCGACGTGCTCGGGAAACAGGTGGGCGTAGACGGTGCCGAGATGTCCGCCGTAGGACTGCCCCAGGAAGTTCAGCCGTTCGTCACCGAGCGCGGACCGGACCAGGTCGAGATCACGAGCGGCGCTGGGAGTATCGAGGTGCTCCAGCAGCTCCCCCGATCTGTCTATGCAGCGGTCGGCGTACTGCCGATCCCGGTCGATCCGCTCCGCCCGTTCTGCCTCGGTGGTCGGATAGAGGGGCAGGCCCGCGTTGAACTCGGCTGCGTCCTCGGGGGAGTCGAAGCAGCTGACGGCGGGCAGGCTCTGTCCTGTCCCACGTTGGTCGACCGTGACCAGGTCGTACCGAGCCATGACCTCCGCAGTGACCGGAGCGGCGACCTGTCCGGAGCGGATCAGCCGGAGATAGTCGCCGGAGCCGTATCCAGGGCCGCCACGGTGCAGCACCAGCGAGCCGAGGCGGGAGTCGGAATTCGTCGCAGGTGCACGGGCGAGCGCCAGTTCGACTGTCGTGCCGTCCGGTTTCGAGTGGTCCATCGGCACGGCGATCGTCGCGCATTCCAAGGTCGCGTCGTCTGCACAGGGCGACCATGCGATGTCCGACCCCGCAGCGGACTCCGGGGCCAGGCCCCATGCCGATGCGGTGGTGAACACGGCGGCCGCCGTGGCGATGGTGAGAAGTCGGTGGGGTATCGACCAGGCGTTGTGAGTCATGGAGAAAGGGTCACAGAACGTCACAGTGCGGCGGTAGTGACAAGTGTCATCAAGATCGATGACAACTGTCATAAACTTCGCGTAGATCGTCTGGCGGTATTGAGTCCCGGCCCTACCCTGCCACGCTAGAAGAACGAAGGGGACATATCTCCTCGGAAGTCCTGGCGAGACAGCCTGTCCGTCACCGACCGTCGATTGCTACTCGACGACACGGCCGGAACGGGCGGGTTCACGCCGCTGCGGCCTGTCGAGCTTCGCCGTGCGCTGCTCGCACGATTTCTGCATCGGCTGCTGTGATCCGGACGGCAACCCGGGACGGCGGGCGGCCGATGAGCCGCCTGCCCAACACCACCGACCAGCTCTTGAAGACCTGCCGGCCGGGCCGCCGTTGAAAACCTGCCCGCAACGCCCGGACCGAATGCCGCGACAGCGCCGATTGACTCGCTCGCCGTCGCCGGGGTCGCGACACCTTCTGCGCCACCGCGCCCCCTCGCGGACTGCCGGTCTGACGACGTGCAGCGAGGTTGCCGCGAGCTTCCCGAAGATCGCTGCGGCGGTGTCGGATTCCAGAAGTTGATGGAGATCGGGTCGACCCGTGGTCAAGGATCGGTCTCGACATCGGCCGTCTCGGCCCGCGAGAGGGCGTCGGCGCTGCACAATGCGGGCCACAACGGCGTGCACGGCGCCGCCGTCGACCAGGACGGATCGATTCAGCCCGAGGGAGCACCGTGGAGAACCCCTGCACGTCCGGCACCGCATCATCGGCCGGGGCGGCGGACGACCGTTCGTCGTCCGACCGCGCCGATCGGCGGGCGGGCGCGATCTACGGCCTGGCCTACGGCGATGCCTGGGGCTTCGGGGTGGAGTTCGCGTCCTACCAGCGAATCGTCAACGTCTACGGCAAGCGGGGCCCGGAGTTCCCCCGACTCGCCGCGATCACCGACGACACGCAGATGAGCATCGCCGTCGCCCGCGCGCTTGACGACACGGCCCGTGCAGGCGGACTCACGCCGCTGCGACCTGCCGAGCTTCGCCGTGCACTGCTCACCCGATTCCTCCAGTGGCTGCATGATCCGGACAACAACCGCGCGCCCGGCAACGCCTGCCTCACCGCCCTGTACGCGGTGGAACGGCTCGGCACGGACTTCTGGGCCACCGCGTCGGTGACGAACTCCAAGGGCTGCGGCACCGTCATGCGCGCCCCCTGGATCGGCGTCGATGCTCGGTTGACGGACGCGGAGGTCGGTGACGTGGCCGCCCTGCAGTCCGTGCTGACTCACGGGCACGCCACGGCGACCGTGGCGGCGATGATCACGGCCCGTGTCACCAGAGAGCTGTTCGCAGGCCGGGTCGATCTCGCCGACGCATTCGACTGGACGGTCGACCACGTTGCCAGCCGTCCCGGTTTCGACGTCGACGTTCTCGGCACGGTCTGGGAGCGAGAAGGGCGTTCCAGCGCCCAGGAGTATCTGGACGTGGGCTGGGCCGAGGTCGCGGGCGTGCTCGACCGGGCACGACTCGGTCTCCAGCCGTTGCGGCAAGAGCCCTGGGAGTCCGATCCGTGTCAGTACGGCGGCGACGGCTGGACGGCCGAGGAGGCATTGGCCACCTCGCTGCTCATCGCGACCGCATTCGCCGACGACCCGGAGAACGGGCTTCGCCGCGCGGCGGCCACCGGTGGTGACTCCGACTCGCTGGCGGCGGTCGCGGGCGGTCTGCTCGGCGCGGGGTGCGGCATGGTCTGGCCGGAACTCTGGATCGAACGCCTGGAACCCCGCTACCGCGACGAACTCGCCTCGATCCGGGAGCAGTGACCCGAGACGACGGACAGCCCGCCACCGGGCTTCGAGTTCGCATCGCCTGCGCACCACCGGAATCGTCGCCACCGTGACACTCGGCCCGCCGACTCGACGGATGCCCACCATCGGTGCGAGGACGAGTCGCGGTCGGTCGGCGGCGCGCCCGCTTGCGGACACGGCCTGAGCTGCTGGAACCCCTCCGGAACCCTCAGCGGAAATCGTTGAAGGTTCCAGTGACTCTCCCCGCGTCAATGGAATCAGTGACTATTACTATTCACTGGCACCACTCAGCTGGGCGGATCTGAGCACTTCGCGCGGCCCTCCTGACACCCGCCGTAGCCGAGCTGCCTGGCAGTTTCACGGTCTGCGATGCATCGCGAGAGCCGTACACGGTGTCGAGATCCGCCTGCGGCGCCGAGAACCGTCCGATGATGTCGCCGAATGACGCCATCGGCGCGGGCCGGCTCGCATCCGGACGGCGAGCAGGGACAGCACGTGCGGACGAGGCCACGCTGCGGGCCTTCGGCCGGGAGTACCGGATGACCGGTGGGCTGCGCGGCATCGAGGCGGGACGTGTTCCAGCAGCGACGAGGGAGACGTCGGTCACCCGATCGCGGGGTCTGCTGCCCAGGCGTGGACTTCGCAGGCAGGGCGGCGGCCGTCGGCGCCTCCCCCGGTCCGGCACAGCGAGCCTGCCGGGGAACGACCCGGTCGCCCGGATCGTTGACCAGGGGTAGCGGTGGTGAAGACGAAGGAGTTTCGACAGGCCTGGCCGTACCGGTCAGTGCGACACGACGACCGGAGGCGAAGCGACGTGCACAAGCATTGGAACGGAGTGAAGACCGCTCTGCTCCTCGGCGGCCTCGGCGGGATCGTCGTCGTCATCGGCGGAGTCATCGGTGGTCGAACCGGCTTGTTCGTCGGCCTCGGGATCGCCCTCGTCACCAACGGCTATGCCTACGTCAACTCCGACAAGATCGCGCTTCGGGCGATGCGGGCCCGCCCGGTGTCCGAGGCGGAGCAGCCTGCCATGTACCGGATCGTGCGCGAGCTGGCCACTGCTGCCCGGCAGCCGATGCCTCGGCTCTACGTCAGCCCGACCGAGGCGCCCAACGCCTTCGCGACCGGTCGTAATCCGCGCAACGCCGCAGTCTGTGCCACGTCGGGCATCCTGCGGCTTCTGGACGAACGCGAGCTGCGTGCCGTACTCGGACACGAACTCGCCCACGTCTACAACCGGGACATCCTGATCTCCTCGGTGGCGGGCGCCCTGGCCAGTGTGATCACCTTCCTGGCCAACTTCGCGATGATCTTCAACTTCATCGGTGGCGGTGGCGGTGCGAACCGGCCCAACCCGTTCGGGCTGCTGTTGATCGCGCTGCTCGGCCCGATCGCGGCGGGCGTGATCCAGATGGCGGTGAGCAGGTCCAGGGAATATCAGGCCGACTCGTCCGGCGCCGAGCTGACCGGGGACCCGCTCGCGCTCGCGTCTGCATTGCGCAAGCTGGAGCTGGGCACTCGCGCGGCCCCGCTGGCTCCGGAGCCTCGCCTCGTCGCCGAGTCGCATCTGATGATCGCGAACCCGTTCCGCCCTGGCGAGCGAATGGCACGGTTCTTCTCCACGCATCCGCCGATCGAGGATCGCGTCCGCAGGCTCGAGGAGATGGCGGGTCGCCAGCTGCCCTGGTGAGGGCGAGCCGGGGTGCCTGCCGATGGCCGCCGTGCCCGCCGAGTCATCCGGGGGAAGCCGTTGGCTGCCCCCGAAACCTGCCGCCGAGCAGCGAACAAGGGGACTGGCATGAACTCGCGGTCGCCGTCGGGTTCATGCCGACCGGCGAGCGTCTCACCGCGCGGGTGACCGCTTCAGGAGACGTCGTCCGTCGTGCTGCCCCCGGCCGCGATGGCCATCACATACTGTCCGTAGCCCGACTTGGCGAGCTTGGTTCCCAGCGCGTGGCAGGCCGCAGCGTCGATGTAGCCCATCCGCAGGGCGATCTCCTCCAGACAGGCGATCCGGACTCCCTGCCGATGTTCCAACACCTGTACGAACTGGCCTGCCGCCAGCATCGAGTCATGCGTTCCGGTGTCGAGCCAGGCGAATCCGCGCCCGAGGTCCACCAGTTTCGCCCGGCCCTGACGCAGGTAGGTGAGGTTGACGTCGGTGATCTCCAGTTCGCCGCGTGGCGACGGTCGAAGGCCGCGCGCGATCTCCACCACGTCGTTGTCATAGAAGTAGAGGCCGGTGATGGCCTTGTTCGACTTGGGGGTGGCGGGCTTCTCCTCGATGCTGATCAACCTGCCGTGCGCGTCCACCTCGCCGACGCCGTAACGCTCCGGATCCTGCACGGCATAGCCGAAGAGCACACAACCGTCCAGATCGACGACCTGCGCGGCCAGCATCCGGGGAAAACCGTGGCCGTAGAAGATGTTGTCGCCGAGAACCAGCGCGACCGAGTCGTCGCCGATGAAGTCCGCGCCGATCACGAAGGCCTCGGCGAGCCCGTTCGGCTGGGGCTGCACCGCATAGTCGAGTCGGAGACCCAGCTGTTCGCCGTTCCCGAGCAGCCTCCGGAAGAGCGGCAGATCCTCCGGAGTGGAGATGATCAGGATCTCTCTGATTCCCGCCAGCATCAGCACGGACAGCGGGTAGTAGATCATCGGCTTGTCGTAGACCGGAAGCAGTTGCTTGGACACCGCCTGTGTGATCGGGTGCAGCCGTGTGCCGCTGCCGCCCGCGAGCACGATTCCCTTCACCGCAACTCCCTGCCTCGTGTCCGCTTCGCCGTCCGGCTGGTGGCCGAGGCGCTCGGAGCGAACGGCCTGCCGGTCCAACCCTAGCTCCCACGCCACGCGTTCAGGGCCGCACAGCGCAATCAGCCACCTGCCGATGACGATCACGTGCGGATGCCAGTGCAGCCGTTCGCGGCGGAGACCTGGTCGCTGCCGATGCTCGCCGCCGATGCCCGACGAGTACGCAGCCGAATCCCGGCGGAGCGGCTCGCGACGGCGACCGTCGAACTGCTGATCCGCATCCTCGGCCTGCTGCCCGGGCGGATGGGCTCGTCGGGAGAACGGATCGAGCGGCCGAGGGGGCTCAGCCTGCCGCCGCGGAGGTCCGATACTGCGTGGGGCTGAGCCCGTGCTCGCGCTTGAACGCGGTGCTCAAGGCGAAGGAACTGCTGTAGCCGACCTTCCTGGCGACTGAACCGATCGTCTCGTCGGGGCTGCGCAACAGATCGGCGGCGACGGCGAGGCGCCACCCGGTGAGGAACCGCATGGGCGGTTCGCCCACCTGCTCGTGAAAGCGTCGCGCCAGTGAGGCGCGGGACACACCGGTCGCGGCGGCCAGCGTCGCCACGGTCCACGGTCGGGCAGGCTCGTTGTGCAGGATGCGCAGTGCCGGTCCGACGACCGGATCGGACTGGGCGCGGTACCACGCGGGCGCCCGTGCCTCTGGCCGGTCGAACCAGGCGCGCAGGACCGCGATGAGCAGCAGATCGAGCAGCCTGTCCAGGACGGCGGTCTGTCCGGGGGCGTCCTTCACGATCTCGTCGCTGAGCAGCGGCAGCAGTGGGCAGTCCCACTCGTCGTCGCGGAGCACGACCAGGCCGGGCAGCGCGGTGAGCAGCCGCCTGCTGACCTCGCCGTGCATCTGATACGTGCCGGTCAGCATCATGGTCGACCCGTTCGGATCGGCACCCCAGGTGCGGACGCCGAGGTCTCGCAGCCCGAGCAGCGGCTCCCCCGCCGGGGTGGTGCAGCGCTGTCCCGGATGGATCACGGCCTGCGGTGGCGTCGCCGGGTCGTCGGCGACCGTGTACGGACCCGGCCCCCGGACGATCGCGACGTCGCCTGCGGCCAACTCGATCGCCGAACCCGTGTCCGGCACCACCCAGGCCTGTCCCCTGACCACGGACACCAGCGTCAGCGGCGCGCGATCCTCGATCCGCAGGGACCAGGGTGGATTCAGCACGGAGCGGAGGAGGAAGGCGCCCCTGGCCCGCGGACCGTCCAGCAGCCCTGCGAGTGCATCCATACCCATGCGCCGGACTTTAGACGATGAATGATGTATTCAAGACAGTCGGCTATGGATCGTCTCATTCGATCGGGCTTCACTGAGGACATGACAGAACACGCTTCGCAGCGACGTCCGATCCTCGTCCTCGGCGGCACCGGCAAGACCGGCCGTCGCGTCGCCGCCCGACTCGCCGACCTCGGCCTGCCGGTACGGATCGGCTCTCGATCCGGTCGGCCGAGCTTCGACTGGGCCGACCAGGCCACCTGGCCTGCGGCACTGCCGGATGTGGCGGCGGTCTACATCGTGTACTACCCGGACCTCGCGTTTCCCGGCGCTGCGGAGACCGTCGAGGCCTTCGCGAACCTCGCGGTGCGCAGCGGAGTCCGGCGGCTGGTCCTGCTGTCCGGCCGAGGCGAAGAGGGCGCGCTGCGCGCCGAGCAGGCGGTGCGGGAGACGGGCGCCGACTGGACGATCGTCCGAGCGAGCTGGTTCGACCAGAATTTCAGTGAGCACTTCCTGCTGGACCCGGTGCTCAGCGGGGAGATCGCGCTGCCTGCCTCGGCAGTGGCCGAACCGTTCGTCGATACCGAGGACGTCGCGGCGGTCGCCGTCGCCGCGCTGACCGAGGAGGGGCATGCGGCTCGGCTCTACGAGGTCACCGGCCCACGCCTGCTGACCTTCGCCGATGCCGCAGCAGAAATCGCCGCCGCCACCGGTCGGGACATCCGATTCGTCCAGGTCAGTCCGCAGGAGTATGCGGCTGCGGCGGCGACCCACGGCGTGCCTGCCGAGGAGGTGAGCGCCCTGACCGAGCTGTTCACCACCGTCCTCGACGGGCGCAACGCCTACCTGGCCGACGGTGTCCGCCAGGCACTCGGCCGGGAACCCGTGGACTTCGCCGACTATGCCCGTCGCACTGCGGCCACCGGCGTCTGGTCGGTGTGACCACGGCCGCGACTCCGCACGGTGCAGGCCGAGTCAGACGCTGACCCGAGCCGGACCACCCGTCGACCCGCTCAGGTGAGGAGATTCTTGTGCCACCACTGCTATCGACGCTCGTGCTCATCGGCGCGACCCTGGCCATGGGACTGACGGCGGGCCTGTTCTACGGCTTCGCCTGTGCCGTCATGCCGGGACTGCGAACGGCGGACGACCACACGTTCGTCCGAGCCGTGCAGCGGATCAACGTGGCCATCCTCAACGGCTGGTTCGCCCTCGGCTTCGCGGGCGCGCCGCTGCTGATCGCCTCGGCGGCGGCGCTGCACCTGCCCGGCGCCGCACCCGAGGTGTCGGGGTGGATCCTCGCCGCGCTCGTCCTGGACCTCACCGTGATCGTGATCACCATGCGCGTCAACGTGCCGATGAACGATGAGCTCGCGAAGGTGGCCTGCTCGGCGGGAGCGGCAGAACTCGCGGCGGCACGCAGGCGATTCGAGGCGAGGTGGGTGCGGTGGAACGGCATCCGGGCGGTGGTGTCGACGGCGGCGGCGGCCTGCCTCGTCATCGCACTGTTCCGGTATGGCGGTGTGGCGGTGATCGCCTAGCGAATCCCGGCCCGCAGGACACGGCACGGGCCGGGGCGCGCGTCGCCGGTCGCGACCGACCCGCGCGGCCGCCCCAGCCGCGACGGGGGAACGGCGAATCAAGAAGACGCGGGATGAAACACCACCCGCACGAGGAATAGTGCTTTCACCGTACCGGTGGCACCCGTCAACGAACTCGGGCGAACCTGCCCGGAGTGACCAGATGAACGCTCCAGAGCTGATCGCGATCGCCGTCAGCCGCCGAACGCACCAGAGAACTCCGGGCCGGTGCCATAGAATCCGATGGTGTGTGACGAGTCGTACGATGAGATGATGCTGACGGGAATCTTCGTCACGTTCGCGTTATTTCCGTATTCGTCGCCATCCTGGAACTCGTCAAGGTTCACTGTGACATCACGGCCGAATCCTGCATAGCCAGGAGGGCTTGCCGCCGCTGTGCCGGCCAGTGCAGGGGTGGCAGTGCCTGCGAGGATCGCGCAGGCCAGCGCGGCACCCGCCGCGATGCGGGAAGAAACACGGAACACGAACTATTCTCCTTCTTCACGACCAGGATCAAGCTGGTCGGCAGTCTGACTGATGATCTACTTGAGCGCGAATCACTCTGCGGCGTCACCCTGACGAGGGCGAATCGGCCGGGTTGGTGCACATTTGTCTATCAATTGATTGAACCGCAACGGACTCGTACTCGCCTGCGTCCGTCGCTCGTCGCCAGCCGTTCAGGACGAAGATTCCCCGACTCGGTCCAGAACCGGCTGACCCCTGCCTGACCATGGCGGCGCCGCTGTCGACATTCGGGTGTCGTCGTCTTGCGACTGCCACCGCGTCAGCCGACGCGGGAACAAGACCGCGCGGCCAAGCGAGGGATCATCAATATATAGCGCCGATCTCTCCTGGTGAAAGCAGCGACGTGCCGTCGTCCGTGTGGACCCGGGGATCGTGAATGCCGGAGCGAGACGGCGAGGCGAGCCTGCGATGTCGGGCAGGCTCGTGGGATCGTCCGCACTACTTCGACCCGGCGGATCTCACCCGCACCCTGCCCGACGACCCTCGTCTCGCTGCCTGCGCTCGCGTCGCACCGGCCTTGGACAGGTCGTGGAGTCTGACGAGCGTGGGCAGGGTTCAGGCACGCCCCACCCGTAGGAAGCCGCCTGAGTGCCGGTAGCAGCCGGACATCACTCCGGAGAAACGACGAACGCCCCGATGACCGTGTCGCATGAGGTCATCGAGGCGTTCGTCGTGGTGTGGCGGGTGAAGGATTCGAACCTTCGTAGGCGTAGCCGACGGATTTACAGACGGGCTCCCCGCCTGTCGCTGACCTGCGCGGATGGCCCATCGTCCGAGGTCGTCACCACAGACTCCCCACGCGGCGGCGCCCAACCGATAAGTACGCGCCGTCTCGAACCGGCGGCGGGTACTTGTGGCGTCGCTGTGGTGATCACAGGCTCACGAACACAGCCCCAGCGTCATCGCTGCGCTTGTAGCGCGGCCACCGTACGCCCTCCGGGTCGGCCGCCTCGGTCTCGCGAACCTGGCGGATCAGCTCAGCAGGTCCGCCGGACGCCATGACGTCGAGCGTCTGACTTGGGTTGAGAATGCCGAATTCCGATAGGCGATTTGCCCCGTCGGTGAGCAAAGCCATGCGGCGTACCGATGCAACATCAGCAGAGCCCGTGACAGCTTGGTACGCCGCCTCTTTGTTGCTTCCAGCCACCCAGTAGCCGCCCGGGGAGTTTCGGACTCTGCGCTGTGCGGCCACAAGTTCCTTGACTAGGGTTTCGTGTTCTGGCGTCCCTACTGGGCTTTCGAGAGCCAGGGTGCGTTCTCGGCTTGTTGCCGAATCCACCCGGGAGTCCGACACCGCTTGTACGGTGCCGTCAAGATCCACGAGGGCAACAGAGTCTGCCAGAACGAGCCATTCAAGCTCGCCGCCTCGAAGTCGACCTATCGTCACAGTTGACGACGGCGTTCCCGGACTGATGACATCGCAGGTTTCCCTATGTGAATCCGCCACCGTGTCGATCGACTGAGCCAGCGCCGAGGGCAGATCGAGTTCGTGATCCTGTCCGAACCGAAGCAGCGAAGCGCCGAGGTTCTTCACAAACCACGGAACCCCGTGGCGGCAGCCGGTGGGCAGATCGCGTGGCGAGGTGAGGCCGTCCAGCACGACGAACAGTGAGGTTGTCGCTCCGGCCCAGTCTTCGTTGGGGCTGGCTCCCCCCTGGTCGATGGCTAGTTCGACTCGCATCAGGACACTCCTGGCCGGTAGTAGTCGCCGGGGACGCGGCCCGAGGATTTGATCTTTCGGCTCTCGGGATTGAACACGCACTTGATCAACGTTGAGAAGCGGTCCGTCTTCAATTCCCGATATAGCTCAGCCAAGTGGTTTTCGAGGTAGTGAACGACGCCGGTTGCACCAACGGCATGAATCCCGGCGATGTAAAGGAACGTCCCTTTGCCGTCGGGCCTTGGCAACCTGCCGAAGTAGGCGTAGTCCGAGGACTCCCCTTCGTCCATTGGGGACCGGTAATCAATATCAGCTTTCTTGTCGGACAGGAACCACCCGGCTTCGTCCTTCCCGAAGGCAAGATGGTCGTCGGATGCCAGAACTTGCGCGATCATCGGTGAAAGGCGAGGGCCGCAGATCACCACGAGATTGTCCCGATTCAGATCAAGGAAACCGGGCGGTTGCACTACTTCGTAGCTCGTTTCGAGAGAGAGTGACTTTGCCAATGACTGGAGCATCTCATAGGCGTGGAAGTCCTCTTGAGCCAGAACGGGACCGGGGTTTGAGTCCTTCGCTTCCAACTTCCCGCCCAGTGCAACGGTGAGCGGCCCGGTGCCGAGGAACGCACGCTCCACCCGAGGTCCGCTGGACAAGAGCTGTTGAACCCTGCTGCGGCTCATGTCGAGCGCCTCGCCGATCTGGGTCTGCGAGAGGCCCTGGCCGATGAGCTCCGCCAGCGCCTCCTTACGGATGCGGCTCACTTCCACCGTCCGGGCCTGGTAGTCCGCGTGCAGCTGTCCAGCACGCTGCGCGCGGTCCATCGGAGTCGGTAGCGCAAGTAGGGCGCGTACGTCGTCATGCATCGGGGTGCTCCTCCAGGTCGTCGAGGGGGCTCGACACACCATCCTGCCAGGGGGGTTGACGGATCACTAGGCGGCCCGCTAACTTCATCTCTGCAACCCCCCTTGTTGGATAGATGGCAAGAGGGCTAGTCAGTACCTCGGGTCGCGCTGAAGGTCCGCCGTGATGGGTGGACGCGCAGCAGTCGGGTGAAGCGTCTCTTCATCCTGCGTCCGGGCCTCGAATTGTTCTTTGTGAACTTCATAGTGTCTTTAGTGCGCCCTTTTTCCGGTGCCCTCATTGGGTACCGGGCACCACGTTGACCAGCGGAAACACCGTCGAACGGTGGTCTTTTCGCTGGTCTTCGTGGTTCCCGAAGGAAAGGAAGAATTGCCATGAGCTTGATGGATTGGGTTGAGCCGACACCGGCGGACCTGGCGGAGATCAAGGCTGAGGAGCCGCTGATCGTGGCGGGTGTCGCGGTCGTCGATGCGGAGAGCGCCTACTTCCGTGGTGGTGACGAGGTCTCCGCTCGACGGCTGGTGCGGGCGCGTGCCGTCGAGCATGCAGAAGAGCTGTTGGTGCAGCGGCGTCGGTCGGTGGCGCACACCGCTACGGCGGTGGCGCGGACCGCTCAGGTCGTTCCGTTGGTGAGGGTGTCCCGGCGTTCGGTCGCATCGGTCGGGGGTGTCGCATGACGACCGTAGGGTTGCACGTCGCCGCTGAGCGGGCGCTGGACCGGTTGAGGGCGGAGGTCGCCCTTCACGCGACTCGGCTGACCGCCGCTGTAAGGGCGCAGCGGTATGAGTCGGCTGCGGTGGATGCCGAACGGATCGCGCGGCTGTACGAGTTGCTGGCGCGGTGGTGGATGCTGATCTACCCGAGCCTGTACGACGAGAAGAGGCTGTTGGGCCTCGCTGCGCTGGGCGCGGGATCGGAGGAGAGGATCTCCGCCGAGGCCTACCGCAAGATCGCCGAGACCTACCGCCAGCTCGCTGAGCGCGTGGCGGGCGTCCACCGATCCGACCTGGCGGTGGGCTGATGTCCGACGTTGATCCCCGTCGCCCGTGTCGCGGGTTCGTTGAGTGTCCGGAGTGTGACGGGTCCGGTGTGGTCGCTGCTGACTGTGCTGTCTGCGGAGGTGCCGGGTTCCTCGCCGCGCCGCCCTCGGTGCACAACATCGTGGTCGGTTCGGTCCGGGGGACTGTGATCCAGACCAGTGGGGACGTCACCGCGCCGATCGTGTTCGGGGGTGCGGCGTGACGGTGACCGTGATCGATGAGTCCGTTGTTCGGTACGCGGCGTACCTGCGTTTGACGAGTCACCTGTTCCGGCCATGGGACGAGCCGACGGCGGACCCTGGCGAGTTCGCCGCTGCTGCGTGGCGGGTGGCGTCGTCGCCGGTGATGTCGCCGGGCTACGTGTCGTGGCATCCAAAGGTGCAGCAGGCGGTGGTGGTACTCGACGACGATCGCCGTGCGGCGGTGCGCGTCGAGCTGATGGTTCCGCCGCATCCGCTGACCCAGCGGCTTGCTCAGTTCCGGGGCTGGCAACGGCTGGGCGGGTGGTGGGGCGAGCCCGAGAGCAACGCCGCGCTGGTCGCTACTACCACGTTGACCGTGCGCGTCCCACTTGAGAACGCATGCTTGCCGACGCCGCAGTACCAGCCTGACGGGACGCCGGAGATCGACGTCGCCGTAGCGGCAGTGGCCGCTGTGTGCGCCGCGATGTCGTCCTGCCTGCGGCCTGTGCTGGCTGCTCTCGACGCAGGAACCGGCTGCTGACCAGCCAACTCCCTACCGATTGTGTCCACTATGGAGGTTCTGTCATGTCCTATATCGCTGTGCCCAACCTCGTCTTGCCCGCCGCCGAGACGGCGGCGGACGCCCGCCGCGCGGCCGTCTGGCTGATCGCCGATCTGGCGGTGGTCTGATGTCCGACGAGGTTGATCCCTGGCTTGCTGGGAAGGCGAAGCTCGCTGAGGCGCGCTCCGGTGCGCGGGCGAAGGTTCTCGCTGCCCGAGAAGCGGCGAAGTCGAAGCGGCGAGCTGAACGCGAGCAGCAGGCGGAGAAGAGTCGTGCGCGGTGGCGTGCGCTGGTGTCGCGGTGGCTGCCCGAGGTGCCGTGGCTGGTGATCATGGGTACGCCGATGGCGTTGTCCTGGTCTGCGATGGCGGCGTTCGGGATCGGGTTGTATGGGCCGATCGGGGCGTTGCTGCCGCTGTTCGCCGATGCCTCGCTGTTGGTGTTCGCGGTGGCTCGTGCGGCGGCGGTGCGGCGGGGTGAGCCCGGTGGGGCGCTGTTGATCGGTGTCGTGGTCAGCGCGTGCCTGGCCGGGGGGATGGCGTTCGCGCATGGGGTCGAGCACGGTCTCGACGACGGCGGGCTGGTGCGGGGTCTGGTGATGGCGGCCGTCGCCGTCGGCGGCGCCGTCGTGCACCAACTGGTGCACGGCCGGACCCGCCGGACCCGCCGGGTCCGCCTCGGTGAGGTCGAGCGGGCTGCGGTGCGGCGGGCTGATCGTATTCGTCGGGCGGCGGTCGCGGCAGCGGTGCCGGTGGTCCGGGCGGACGGCGAGGTGACTCTGGTTCACCGGTCCGGACCGGTCCAGGTCACCCGGACCCGGTTCGGACGGACCCGCGTGGTTCCCGCACCCGATCCCGAGCCGGGCGACCGCCTCGCCGATGAGATCGCGCTGTGGCTTGCCGCAGGCGCCCCGCCTCGCCCAGATCCCCGTCCTGGTCCCGCCGTAGCGGGCGCGGACCCAGCTCCGACCAGCGACGGTCCCGACGAGACCACCGCTCAGACACCGGCCGCACCGACAGATCCCGCACTTCGCACCACGTCGGACCCGTCTGGGTCCGATGACGAGACGGCGATCCGCCGTGTCCTCGATGCCCATACGGCCGACGGCCATCGGATCACCGTCGAGAACGTCCGACGCCTGCTGCGGGTCCGTAAGGACCGAGCGTCCCAGATCGCCCGTGCCGCGAAAGAGCGACTTCGCGACGACGACGGCGGTACCGGACCGGTCCCGGTCCGCACCTGACGAACCCAGAGGGGAGGAGTTAGCCGTGACCGTTCGAATGACTCGCCGTGCGACGGCGTTGCTCGATCGCGCAGACGAGGCGGTGGAACTGTCCATCCGGTTGCACAACGACCGGGCTGCCGCTCGGGTGTGGCACCGGATCGCTCATGTGTGGATCGACGCGGCGTGCCTGGCTGCCCGGTCCGAGAACCCAAGGGCACTCCGGTACTTGGACAGGCTGCCCGCGCTGGTGACGGGGACCGAGCCGGGCGGTCTCGACGTGGCCGAAACGCTCGTAGCGCTGGCTCGCGCGGTTCACCAGTTCGGTATCGGCGTCGATGACGACTCGATGCCTGATACCGCGTCGGTGGGCGGGTGCGGGGCGACCCAGCCCACGGACCCGATCTTCGCTGCCCTTGTCGCGGTGGTCGGGCCTGAATCGGAAGGGGTAGGAAGCATGACGATCTCGATTGCCGTCGTGGCTGTGCTGCTGTTCATCGGATGGCGGCGCAGCTGGGGATACGGCCTGATGTTGACCTTGTCCTACGCGCTGGGGGCGTTGACGGCGGTGTGGGGTCTGCCGGTGATCCAGTCGGTGATCGGCGGCATTACCACGGCCGTGTCTGCCATCGTCTCGTCGTTCGGCGGGTGAGCGCGGTGAGCAATCAACAGCCGCAGAAGCCGGCGGCGAAGTCGCCGTCGGAGGATCGTGAGATCACTGAGCCCGCCAGTGTGGTGATCGTCCCCACCACCGAGTACGGGGCTGCACCACCTGCTCCGGCGGGCAGAGAACGTAAGGGGCCGACACCGTCGAAGCCTGCGCCGTTGGTGGTTCCGGGGCGTCCGACGGCGGTCGGTGCTGCGGAGGCCGCGACGATCATCGCGTCGACCGCGACGTACACCGCTGGGATCGGCGGGTTGATCGCCACAACCGCCGTTGCGGGCGCGGCGGGTGCCGTGGTCGCCGCGCGGCGCGCTCATCAGGCACGAAAGAACCGTCAGGCGCAGGCGACCCGTGGTGGAACGGCCCATCAGAACGGGATGGCTGCCGGGCGAGCTGGGTCGGGCCGCCGTGCCGCCGGAGGGGCTTCCACCGGGGGACTCGGGTCGCGTTCCGGTCGCAAGGCCGGTGTTCCCATGGCCGGACGGGCAGGGGGCCGGCCGAACGCGATGGGTGTGGCAGGCCTGGATTCCCGAGGTCCGGCGGCGAAGCGGCAACGACGTGACGCATTCGGTCGCCCGGTGGCCGGAACCGGCCCTACGGCACGAGGTGGCGCGGCTGGCAGCCGGGGCGGCACCCCAGGCACCGGGAAGCCAGCCCCTTCGACGACCGCCCCGACGGCGGGCGGTCGTCGCGGCGGTGGTCTCTTCGGGTCGGGTGGCGGTCGACCTGGTCGCCAATCCGGTCTGCTGGCCGGGTTGAGCCGTCGGTCTGCATCCTCGACCGGCGGCACACCTCGTCGCCCGTCAGGTGGTTCGTCACGGGGCAAGCCGGCTGGCGGTGCTGTATCGCCGACCGGCCGGTCTCCGTCCCGGTTCCCGTCTCCTCGCGCCGGGGGCAGCGGAGGCAGCAAGGGGAAGACATTTTCCGGCCAACGCGGCGGTACTCGCTCGACGATCACCGACCGCGCTCCGACTGCGCGGCTGGGGAAGCCCGCACCGAGGCAGCCACGAGCGAAGACCGATCCGGTTACGGGCCTGCCGCCCTCTCCGCCGCCTCGACGACGCCGTGGAGCTGAGCCGCAGGGTCCGGGTGGGCAGACACCGTCGTCGGGTCGTGCCCGAGTCGGACCGAGTTTGTGGAACCGGTGGCGCGAGAGCCGACAGGCGAACAGTCGTCGACCAGCGGCGGAACCGGTCGGTGCCGTGGCCGCCCGTATCCGCCGACCTGACCAGCCCTGGCCAGAGGCCCCGCGTGATGTCGCGGCGGCCTCGCCCGCCGGGCACCTGGTCGTACCGCATGACGCGGGCACTCGCCCCGCAGTCCATCACGCAGCAACCTTGGGAGGTTTCGCCATGCAACAGCACAGCCGGTTCCTGATCGTCGACCTGGCCACCGAGATGCACACCCGTGCCGCGCGGTACGAGCCGCAGCGGATGTCGGGTTTCCACACCGACCTGCGGCAGTGGGGCGACACCATCGCCCATCTGGCGCTCGCTTTGGGTGCCTTCACGAAGAAGGGCCAGGAGCAGTGGCCGCTGGATCGGGCGGTCGTCGAGCACCTCTCGAAGATCTACGTCGGTCTCGGAGCCGCAGCCGGGTTCGCCGCAGAGCTGCCGGGCCTGTTCCTCAACGCCCACTCCGAAGACATGCGCCGCGCCCAGAACCCGCGTCCCGGTGAGGACAAGTGGAACGTCTGACCAGCCTCGACAGCAAGAAGGGAACCGTGATGAGGGAGAGACATCTGGACTGGTCGGCAGGGCACACGCCCGCGTTGGCCGCGCTCAACACCACCGGCGGGGTCTTGGCTACCGGCATGGTCGGCTCATTGATCGACATTGCGCCGGTCTGGGGCGTGGCGGCGGCCGGTGTCGGCGCGGCCGGTCACCTGATCGCCACTGCCGGAATCGGCGGGCGGGCGCGGTTGACCCACCGCGCAACGTGTTGGGCCGGTGCGGGCGGTTGGCTCGCCTGGTCGCTGGCCACCACCCCGTGGTCGATCGCATCGCTGACGTCCCTGGCCTGTCTCGGTGTCGCCGGGTACGCGACCGGGCGCTTCGTCTCGATCGCTGACGACCGGCAGCAGGAACGGCGACACAAGCTGATGTTGGCTTCCCGGCGGGCGCGCACTGCGACCGAGTGGGAAGGCCGGATCGGTCGGGTCTGCGGCATCCAGGGCAGCCGGGTCGTCGGTGTCGAGCAGTGGGACACCGGCACCGGCTACACCCTCGACGTCGAGCTGCCCGAGGGCGGCAAGTCGTGGCGTGAACTCGCTGCCGCAGCCGAAGCACTGGCGGCTGACGCGAACCTGCCCGACGGCTGCGGCGTCGAGGTCGTCGCCGGTATCTCCCGGCGTGTGGCGCTCATCCGGGTGTCGACGGTCAACGTCCAGATCAAGGACACCCCGTACCCGTCTGAGGCGACGCCGTTGACGATCAACAACCCGATCCCGATCGGGTTGCACCGCGACGCCAGTGAGGCCGGGCTGAGCCTGCGGCAGGACACCACGCTGCTGACCGGGCAGAAGGGCGGCGGCAAGACGAACGAACTCCAGGTCATCAACGCCGGCCTCGTCCGCTGTGTCGACACCGTGGTGTGGCACATCGACCTCAACGGCGGTGGCATGTCCCTGCCATGGATCACGCCGTGGCACGAACGCGGACCTGCCGGGGGAGTCCCGGCACCGGCCGTGGACTGGGTCGCAGCCACCCCGAAGGAAGCGCAGAAGATGACGGCTGCGGCACTGCGGATCGCCAAGCACCGCAAGGTCGCCTACCGGAAGCTGCGGCGTGACGTCGGAGACGACAAGCTCCCGGTCAGTCCCACCGTGCCCGAGATCGTCATCGTGGTCGACGAATGCGCCGAGGTGCTAGGTGAACGGACGCCGCATCGGCAGGTGCAGGCCAATCTGGAGGAGATCCAGCGCATCGGGCGAGCTGAAGGGGTCAACCTGGTCTTCTGCGGCCTGCGGGCGACCACCGATGTCATCGGCTCGACCAACATCCTCAAGCAGGCCCGCGCCCGCGTCAGCATGTCCGTGCAGGACCCCGAGGAGCTGAACTACCTCTTCGGCTGGAGCTGCAAGGCCACCCCGGCCGACATCCCCTACCCCGGATGCGGCCTGTATCTCCAAGACACCAGCGGGAACCCGCGACCGTTCAAGGGCTACCGCCTCGTCGGCGCGGCCTTGGAAGACGTCGCCGTCGCCGTCGCCGCCCGCCGTCCCGCGCTCGACGAGCCGAGCCGGGAGGTGGCGGGCGTCGACTACACCGCCCGATGGAACCACGACCGAGTCAGCCACCTCTTCGACGACGAACCCGCCGACCAGGACGAGCAGACGCCGCCTGCCGAACAGGCTGCCCCGCCGCCGGCACCCACGGCGACATTGCACGATCCGCTGGCTCAGTTGGCCGCCGGGGCCGCCATCTTCCAGACCGGCACCACCTCGACGCCAGACGGGATTGACTGGAACGACGCCGCTGCCTGGCCGGTGATCAGCGTTCCGGGCTCGGTAGCTGGCGAGGAGCTGCCCGAGCTCATCTCGCGTCTTCTCGCCGCCTGCGGTGATGCCGACCGGATGCACACCTCCGCTCTGTCCGCCGCGCTCGACACGACGCCCGACACCCTGTCGCGGCTGCTCCCCCTGGTCGGTCTCCGGGCGTTGCCGAACGCCTTCCAGCAGAACGGGCAGGCCCGTCGGGGTTACGCCCGAGCGGACATCGAGGCAGTAGCAGAGCGTATCCGAAGCGGCCAGCTCACCGTGCCTTCCGAGGTCGCGAACTGGTCGCACGCCTAGCCCCACACCCCTCCCACACCGACCCCCACACCCCCACGTGCCTCCCACGTGGGACCCGCACACCACAACGAACACCCTTACCAGCGCGAACACACCCAACACGGGGGTGTGGGACCCACACGTCAACCCCCGTTCTCGGGGGTGAGGGTCCCGAGAACGGCCCGAGCCGTGGGACTCCCACATCTCCCACACCTCACCCGCACAGGACCACGACGCCGGCAGGTCAGGCGTCGACCAACCATGCCCACCAACGACTACTCACTGTCACCTTTCGGAGGTCACTATGAGCCGACATCACCTGCCCAGCATCGACGGATGGCACACGGTCGCCGTCGGCTGGGACGCAGGAATGAACACCTTCTTCGCCCAGGTTCTCGACCCGGTCGACGAAGTGACCCTGGACCGGGGCTCCCCCGTCGATCCGATCAACGACCCGGCCGAGGTGATCAACCTGGTCCGTGACCACGTCTTCGAGATCCCCGCCAGCATGACCGATCAGCTGTCGGCCGACCGCGACGCCGAGCCGCACGACGCGCAGCGACTCGCTGAGGTGACCGCGCTGCTCACCAACCTGCGCAACATCGCCTGACCAAGAAAGACACCGACCAGACCGCCTAGCCGGCAAGCAGACGGCGGCCTGGTCGGCCCGCCCCATCCCTTCACCAGAGAGAGGCATCCACCATGTTCGCAGAGACCATGGCCGTGGTCGCATCCGCCGGATGGGCGGTGTCCACCATCGCCTCCGCGCGCCTGGCCCGCCGGGCACGCACCGACGACTTGACGGGCCTGTCCAACCGGAGCGCCCTGGAGTTCGCGGCCCGCCGTGCCCTCCCCCGATCCGGCCTCGTCGGGTGCCTGCTGCTGGACCTGGACCGGTTCAAGACCATCAACGACACCCACGGGCACCGATTCGGCGACCTCGTGCTGTGCACGGTCGCCGCCCGCCTGCGCATCGCGACACGTCGCCCTGAACTCGCCGTGCGGCTGCACGGCGACGAGTTCGCCGTCTGGCTCGGCAAGGTCAGCTCGACCAGCGACGCAGCCCGTCGCGCCCGCGATCTCTCCGACGTGATCGCCGAGCCGATGACCCTCGACGGACACCGCCTGGTCGTGACCGCATCGGTCGGCGCCGCCACCGAGACCACCGCGCACGCCACCCTTGGTGGCCTGCTGGACCGCGCCGATCACGGGATGTACGTCGACAAGCACCGCGACCGACCCACGGTGCTGGTCACCGACACACCCCCCACCGAACTGCGGCTGCGGGACGTCCGGCGGGAAGCGGCCTGATGCCACGCGACCTGCGCGCGATCCGCGCCCGCCGCCGACGCCACACCCGACCCGGCCCCTCCCGGTGGGGCTGCCGCGACCACGGCACCCCCGCCGGAGCCCGCTGCCTGCCCTGCACCCGACCCGACACCTGGGAGATGTAATGGACCACCTCGACGATTTCGACGAGCTTTCCTACTGGAGGCCCGCGCGGCAGGTCGACAGCCGCACGGTGTGGGCGGAGGTCCCTGAGGCGCACCGGGCACCGATCACCGTGCAGTACGCGCGGCTGGGCGACCCGACCGAGTCGGCTCACTTCCTGCCTCGGGTGATCAAGCTGTGCTACGCCTGCAAGGGGCGGACCGACGAGTGGTCGGCGGTGGCGACCGTGGGCGGCTCGCTGGTCCGTCCCGACGGCAGCGTCATCCAGCGGCGCTTCCTCCGTTCCTATGGGCCGACCGGGCCAATGCCGGTCTGGGTGGCCGACTACGTCCTGGAGCATCACCCGGACACCGACACGTTGGTGGTGGCCCGATGATCACCGACACCCACCGGCAACTCACCCCCGACGCCGCCGACACCGCCGACTGCTCCCACTGCACACCCGATGGCTGGTGCCACTACCACCGGGGCTACTACCAGGGCGTGGCCGACGGTTGGACGGCCTTGGCCCAGGTCGTGGCGGCTGAGACCGCGCGGATCGGGCCAGGCACGTCCGCTTACGAGCCGGACGAGTACGACGAGGACTGGATCGACAGCGAGTACGACCTGTGACCGGTGATGTCCGGTCCCGTTTGCGTGCCGCCGCCCTGATGGCGGCGGCACGTCTCGGGCCGGTGTTCCCCCTGCGCGCGCCTCGGGCTGCCGGTCCGAAGCACCCGGCGTGGGGCCTGCACTCCGCAGAGAAGTGCCCGGGAACCGGGTACTGCCGGAAGGGTCACCTCGGGTGGAACGAACTGGCCACCGCCGACCCCGGCCGGATCGAGCGGTGCTGGACGGCGTCGACCTGTCGACTCGGCTCCGGCGTCCACAACATCGGCCTCCCCACCGGGAGAGCCGGGCTCGTGGTAATCGACTGCGACCTCCCCAAAGGACCCGCCGACCGCCCTGAGGGGCGCTGGGACATGGAGGGGGTGAGAGACGGCCTGGACATGCTCACCGTCCTGGCCGAAGAGTGCGGCCAGGCCCCACCTCGCATCGGCGACACCTTCACCGTCACCACCCCGTCCGGCGGGACGCACCTCTACTACCGCGCGCCCCCAGGCATCCGACTACGCAACACCACGGACGGGCTGGGGTGGCGGATCGACACCCGCGCGGCAGGCGGGTACGTCGTCGCGCCCGGCTCGATGGTCACCACGGCGGCCGGAACCTGCCGATACGAGGTCACTGCCGACGTCCCCATCGTCGAACTACCGGCATGGATCACCCGCAGGCTGCAAGACAGGCCGCCACCGGCCGTCTCAGCGCCCGCTCAGAAGCCCGTCAACCACACCGACGGCTACGTCCAAGCCGCACTCGACGGCGAGGCAAAACGCATCCGCACGGCCAAACCCGGCGGGCGCAACCAGGCCTTGTTCGTCGCCGCCTGCTCACTCGGACGACTCGTTCCAGCCGGGGCATTGACCGAGGTGGAGGCCCGGGCGCATCTGGAGTACGCCTCCTCCCTCCATGTCCCAGCCGCCTACACCAGCCACGCACGTGACGCCACCATCACCAGCGGCCTACGCCACGGCATCCGACGCGGCGGACACCCCATCACGAACTGACCGAACACCCCATAGACAGGGCGCCCCGCATTCGTGCGGGGCGCCCTGTGTCGTCTGGAAAGGACCATCCCATGATCACGAGGACGTCAGCATGACTGCTGCCCAGAGCGCCGATGGTGTGTCCGTGCTGGATGCGCTGCGGGAGGCGCTGACCCGATATGTGGTGCTTCCCTCGCCCCAGGCCGCCGACGCGGTGTGCCTGTGGATTGCCGCGACTCACGCGCAGCCAGCGTGGGCGCACGCACCTCGGCTGGTGATCCGCGCGCCGGAGAAGCGCTGCGGCAAGTCGCGCCTGTTGGACGTGGTGGAGGCGACGTGCCGCCAACCATTGATCACGGTGAACGCTTCCCCTGCGGCGGTGTACCGGTCGATCACCTCGGACCCGCCGGTGTTGCTGGTCGATGAGGCCGACACGATCTTCGGCCCCAAGACCGAGAACGAGGACCTACGCGGGCTGCTCAATGCAGGCCATCAGCGCAACCGGCCCGCCATCCGCTACGACGCCACCAACAACCGGGTGGAGAGCATCCCCACCTTCGCTATGGCCGCGCTGGCCGGCATCGGGGCGATGCCAGACACCATCGAGGACCGCGCGGTGGTCATCCACATGCGACGTCGCGCCCCTGGCGAGACGGTCGCGCCGTACCGCCATCGGCGAGACCGGCCGCGACTACAGAAGCTCGCGACCACCCTCACCGAATGGCTCCGTGCGGACCTTCCCGCGCTGGAAGCCGCCGAACCCGCCATGCCGGTGGAAGACCGCGCCGCCGACACGTGGGAACCGCTGGTCATCGTCGCCGACCACGCGGGCGGACACTGGCCCGACCGAGCCCGTGCCGCAGTGACCGCGCTCACGGCCGACGCTGCTGGCGACAACCGCGCTGCGTTGCCCGCCCGACTCCTGTTGGACTGCCGTACCGCGTTCACGGACCACACCGCCCTGCCCACCGCGACCCTGCTGGAGCGCCTCAACAGCGACCTTGAGGCGCCATGGCGCGAGATCGGCACCAACGGGCTCACCGCGATGAAGCTCGGACAGATGCTCGCCGAGTACCACATCCGGTCCCGCAACATCCGCTTCCGCGACGGGCAGGCCAAGGGCTTCGACCGTGCCGACTTCACTGACGCATGGCTGCGTTACTGCCCTCCCGAACCCGATCAGACCCACCCGAACCGGGGGGAGTCGTCCCAGCCGTCCCAGCCGTCCCTTCCCAGCTCACAGCGGGACGGCTTGACCCCCCGGGACGGCTCGAGCCGTCCCGCCCAAGACAGCCGTCCCGCCCTGACCAGCACTGCGACGCCTGGGACGCCTGGGACGGCTACCCCCCTCACCCCAGCCGCCTAACACCGCCCCACTCACACGACCCGGCCCGTCCACCACCCGGTGGGCGGGCTGGACGCATCGAGGGATACCAGGCCGAGGCCGCCGCCCAGAAAAGGAATTGCTATGAGTGCGACTCTTCTCACCTTGTCCGAAGTTCTCGCGGAGCTGCAAGTTGGACGCTCGACGTTCAATCGATGGATGCAGCTCGGTGACGCTCCGACCAGTATTCGCCTGCCAGGAGGGCAGCTCCGATTTCGGCGGAAGGATGTCGAACGATGGCTTGAAGCGCGATCGACGGCGGGAGAGGTCGCGGCGTGAAGAGCTACGACGTTCGTATCTGGCAGATTCGTCCTGTCAAGAGGATGGACAAGAAGAGCGGCAGAGAACGTGTCGTCAGCTATGAGGTTCGGTGGCGCGTCGCCGTCGATTCGAAATCGAAGAGCTTCGCACAGCGGGCACAGGCGGACAGCTTCCGATCCGACCTTGTTCAGGCCGCTCGAAAGGGCGAGGCGTTCGACACGCTGAGCGGCTTGCCTGAATCCTTGGCACGTCAGCGACAGTCCACGCGGTGGATAGACCACGCCGTGGAATACGCTCAGACCAAGTGGCCGCGCGCTTCCGCGAAGCACCGGGCCTCGATAGCCGAGACGCTGGCAACGGTGACCCCCGTGCTCGTGAGAGGAACTCGGGGTATGCCGCCGCCGGACGAGATGCGACGTGCGCTGTACGGCTGGGCCTTCAACAGTGAATCCCGGAAATCGTCACCGGACGCGTCTGTGGATCGCTGTATGGAATGGCTGCGGAAGAATTCGCTGCATGTGCGCGATCTCGATGATCCGAAAGTGATCCGGAGCGCCCTTGATGCGCTCACTGTGAAGCTTGATGGTAAGACTGCGGCGGCCAGCACGATCTATCGGAAGCGGGCCAGTCTCTACAACTGCTTGCGCTATGCGGTCGAGCTGAGACTGCTCACCTCGAACCCGATCGACACGGTCCAGTGGTCGCCGCCGGACCACGACGACGGAGATGTTGATCCGCGCGTCGTGGTCAATCCGCAGCAAGCCCGCGCGCTGATCAATGCGATCGGGCGAGACGGTGAGGGCGGACGCCGTCTCAAAGCGTTCTTCGCCTGCCTCTACTACGCGGGAATGCGACCCGGGGAGGTGACCGCGCTGCGCCGAGACGGGTGCCACCTCCCGGCAGAAGGGTGGGGAGTGCTGCGCTTCGGCCGCTCCGAACCGCGAGCAGGCAGCCGGTGGACCGACGACGGCACGATCCGAGACAGGCGCGGCCTCAAGCACCGGAGCAGACGCGCCGAGCGGATCGTGCCGATACCGCCGCACCTCGTCGAACTTCTGCGGGAGTACCTGGCCGCCTTCGGTACCGACCAGGACGGCAGGCTCTTCCGTGGGGCGCGTGACGGGGGAGACCTCGCTGAGACGGTCTACGGCAGGGCGTGGAAACGTGCCCGTGTCGCGGTGCTGACCGCCGACCAGGTGGCGACACCGTTGGCGGCACGGCCATACGACCTTCGGCATGCCGCCGTGAGTCTGTGGCTGAATGCCGGGGTGCCCGCCACCGAGGTAGCCGAGCGGGCAGGGCACAGCGTTGCTGTCCTGCTGAAGGTCTACGCAGCATGTGTCGATGGGCAGGCAGATGTGGCGAACGCGAAGATTGAGGCCGCTCTGGCTGCATGACCTGGGGAGGACTACCGATCTCGTCCCCACATCGTCCCCACACAAGCCGGGAATCGGTGGGTGACGGCGGGACAGGATGGGACGTCACCGACCGGGAAAGCATTCGGCCCCTGACCTGTACGAGCAGGTCAGGGGCCGAATACCTGGTGTGGCGGGTGAAGGATTCGAACCTTCGTAGGCGTAGCCGACGGATTTACAGTCCGCTCCCTTTGGCCGCTCGGGCAACCCGCCAGACCGATCGGCGCACCGACCAGCGAGACACAGCATACATACCAACGGGGCATGCTCTGCGTCGGGTGCCCACCCGAGTAGCGTTCTCGTAGTCCTGGCCCGTCAAGGAGCCGGTGACCAGTCTTCTTCTTCGGAGGTGTGGACGTGGCCGACGCGTCGTTCGACGTGGTGAGCAAGGTCGACCGTCAGGAGGTCGACAACGCGCTGAACCAGGCGGGCAAGGAGCTCGCCAACCGCTTCGACTTCCGGGGGACCGGTGCGAAGGTCTCGTGGTCGGGTGAAGAGGCGATCACCATCGAGGCGGAGACGGAGGAGCGCTGCACCGCCGCGATCGACGTCTTCAAGGAGAAGCTGATCAAGCGTGGCATCTCGTTGAAGGCGTTCGAGGTCGGTGAGCCTGCCGTCTCCGGCCGGATCTACCGGGTGACCGGAACCCTGGTGCAGGGCATCTCCACGGAGAAGGCCAAGCAGATCGCCAAGAAGATCCGGGACGAGGGCCCGAAGGGCACTCAGGCCCAGATCCAGGGCGACCAGCTTCGGGTCACCAGCAAGAAGAAGGACGACCTGCAGGCCGTGATCAGCCTGCTCAAGGCCAGCGACTTCGAGTTGGCGTTGCAGTTCACGAACTACCGCTGACTCGTCGGTCGCCGTCTGGGCTCCGGGCAGGTCCGCCCGCAGGCTCGGGATCGAACCGAGCCCGGTGGGGCGGCGACGTGGGGCTTTTCGGGTGTGGGTCGTGTCGTCGATGATGCGCAGGCTGAGCCGCCCCCGGCGGATCCGGGGCGTCTCACGGTCTGTCGGCAGCCGTCGTCGCCCTAGGCAGGTCGTCTCCCCGGAACCGCCGCCGGGGCGCGTTGCCGCCGGCAAGGATGCCGACGGGAACGGACTCCTCGATCATCGATCCGGGGCGTGTCCGCCCGACGTGGCCGTGGCCTGTGGGGTCCGTTGCGGACAATGCCTCCGGCGCCGGGGGCCGTCATGTCCAGGCGACCGACCAGATTCCAGCCTGGTGGGAACCCGTGCCGGGAGCTCGCTGCCGTGACTGTGTCGGGGCGAGGACGGGCGGTCGGAGCGGACGGTGCGCCGTCGATCGGGAGCAGGTCGACGCTGCACTGTTGATCACTGTGCGGGGCGTGCGGAGGTTGCCTGCGGGCCGGGGTGCGTACCGGGGGTGCACGACGTGGCCGCTTCGGTACGGGCCGTCGCCGCCGGTGCTGATCTTCTTCGCCGATCGAAAGCAGCGACTAATCGTCTCGCCTGTCAAGAAAAGGCGCGCTTCGGGGGACTCGAAAAGCGTTCGCGTAATCGATTGACCGACCTTTTCTCGGTCTCGCTTCCGGCGCGTCCCGCAGCCATCATGATGCCTGCGGCCCGGCGAATGTCCGGCGGGGGATCGAGTCAGGTGAATCCTTCTGACCAGGGATTATGCTGGCGGTGCTCGGGCGTGCACGGATCGTGAGTCAAGATCGAAAGGCAATCGCATACCGTGACGCGACATTCCGGTCAATAGCCGTGAGTAGTTTCTCGGTCACGGCAGGAAAGGCTGAGATCTAGCGCTCTGTCCGGAAAGAAGCGAGGACTTTTATGGTAAAACATATGTGACCTCGTGGGTCGGCCTGCGCGAACCTCGGCCTACTCCGCGCGCCCGGCGGGGGCATGAGGAGGATGGCATGTCCGACAGCCCTGGCCAGGTCTCCGAAGCGGAGTCGCCGGAGTCGACAGGCTCTCCGCAGCGTGTCGAGGAGCATCAGCGGTCTTTTCGCTGGTTCTCCAGTGGACTGCTGGCCGTCGGCATCCTCTTCTCCGTCTTCGTCAGCGCCATGGTGCCCGGTGACTTCGGCTCCGACCTCTACTGGACGGCGCCGCTCCTGGCCGTCGGCTTCCTTCTCGCCGAGCGCTTCACCATCCACGTCGACGTCAACCGGGTCGGCTGGACGGTCTCCTTCACGGAGATCCCGCTGGTCATCGGCCTGCTCATCGCGCCGTTCGAAGTGGTGCTGATCGCTCATCTGCTCGCGGGCATGAGCATGCTGATGGGCACGCTGATCAGCAGGCGGGCCTACAGCCACGCGGTCTACAACGCGGGGGTGATGTGCCTGGAGGTCGCGGTGCCGTTCGCGATGGTCGCCGTGCTCGGGCAGCTCCTGGAAGGGGTCGGCCCCAGCTGGCTGCCGGTGATGCTCGGCGCGTTGTTCTCCCCGCTCATCAGCATGTTGCTGGCACTGGCCGCGATGCGGGTGCTCGGCGGCGAAGTCCGCTTCTCCGGTGCGGTGCGGATGGCCGCCTACATCCTCGCGGTGGGACTGCTCAACACCTCGGTGGGCCTGGTCGGATTCGAGCTGGCCGACCGAGCGCCGTGGGGATGGGCGCTGCTGGTCTTCCTCTGTCTGGCGGTGGCCGCCTTCTACCGCGCCTACTCGGGTCTGCTGCGCGAACGCCGTGACCTGGAGGCCCTCAGCGACGTGAGTCTCACCGTCGCACGATCCGGTCAGCACGTGGCGGGCAGGCCTGCGGGCGAGCGGTCCATCGCCGTCGCAGACTCACGAGACGAATGGCAGTCGATCACCGACCGGATCAGGGATCAGCTCAACGCCACCCGGGTGGTGCTGCACCTGCGGCTTGATCCCGACGGTGATCGGTTCAGCGTCGTCTCCGGGGAGGCCCTGCCCGTAGGCGCGCTCCCGAAGGGAGAGCTTCGCGACGACCCGCTGCTTCAGCTTCCCGGCACTCAGGTGCGCTACTTCCGGGCGATCGACGCGGTGGAGGAGATCCGCTCCGCATTGCAGAGCCGAGGCGCCTACGAGGCGCTCGTCGTGCCGTTGCGCGGGGCGCACCAGCTGCTCGGCGCCGTCGAGGTGCACGACCGGATCAGTCGGTGGCGGGGATTCGGGCAGGCCGACATCCGCCTGCTGCGCACGCTGGCCAGTCATCTCGCAACCACGATGGACAATCGCAGGCTGCTGGGCAGGCTGCGGCATGACGCCTATCACGATCCGCTCACCGGACTGCTGAACCGGCCCGGGTTCCGCGAGGCCGCAGACGCACGCATCCAGCCGGGGCGGCAGGCCTCGATACTGCGCCTCGACCTCGACGTGCTGTCCACGGTCAGCGATGCGCTCGGACATGCCTGGAGCGATCGGATGGTGGTCGCCGCGGGCGGGCGCATCCGCGACGTCCTCGGTGCCGACGCCCCGCTGGCCCGGTTGGAGAGCGGCTCCTTCGCGGTGTTGGTCCTGGACCGGAGCGACGAGGAGTTGGCCGAACTCGCCGAGCTGCTCCTGACGGAGGTCGTCCGCCCCTATCCGGTGGAGCGCCTGACGGTGGAGGCCTCGGCCGTCGTCGGCTACGCCTGCCTGGACGAGGAGCCGACGGAGGAGGAGTCGCCCGCCGACGCGCTGCTCCAGCAGGCGGACGTCGCCATGCGGGCGGCCAGGACCGGTGATGCCGGGGTCCGTCGATACGCCCCGAGCATGGGGCAGATCTTCCTGCGGCGCTTTCAACTGGTCACCCAGTTCCGACAGGCCCTGGACACCGGCCAGGTCGAGGTGCACTTCCAGCCGAAGATCGCGCTGCGCAGTCGGGCGGTCGTCGGCGTGGAGGCGCTCGTGCGGTGGGTTCACCCGGAATTCGGCAGGCTGGACCCGGACGAGTTCGTGCCTGCGGTCGAGGCGACCGGACTGGTCGACGCGCTGACGTCCTTCGTCATGGAGCGCGCCCTGATCGAGGTGCGCGGCTGGCTGGACCGAGGCCTGCGGATCTCGGCGGCGGTGAACCTGTCGGTGCGCAACCTCGCCGATGAGAACTTCCCAGAGCGGGTCGGCGAGGCCCTCAGCAGGCATGAGGTTCCGCCGCAGCTCCTGACCTTCGAGCTGACCGAGTCCGGGGTCATGTCCGATCCCGAGCGTGCGCTGCCGGTCCTGCGCAGGCTGCATGCGCTTGGTGTCGTGCTGGCCGTGGACGACTTCGGCACCGGCTACTCCTCGTTGGCCTACCTGCGACAGCTGCCGGTCGACGAGGTGAAGATCGACAAGAGCTTCGTGTTCGGCATGGGCTCCGATCTCTCTGACATGGCGGTGGTCCGGTCGATCATCGAGCTCGGTCACTCCCTCGGCCTCGTCGTGGTGGCCGAGGGGGTCGAGGAGGACGCGGTGCGGGATCAGCTCGTCGAGATGGGCTGCGACATCGCCCAGGGCTATCTGATCTCTCGCCCGCTCCCGCTGGACCGCTTCGAGGCCTGGTTGCAGGCCCGTACGGTGCGGGTTCGCGGTCTCTACGATGAGACGGTGCTCACACTGGTCAGTTAGTCCAGGTGGGCGAGGTACCCCCGATTTCTCAATCCGGGCGGTCGTTGTGTAAAGTCTGGATCGCTCCCAGCCGAGCAGGCCCCAATAGCTCAGTCGGCAGAGCGTCTCCATGGTAAGGAGAAGGTCTACGGTTCGATTCCGTATTGGGGCTCCACGATCTCGTCGCGGCACTGGTCAGTTGAGTGTCGCGGCAGAGTCGTGTGTGTTGCGTCATGTTTGCTTGGCGGTGTAGCTCAGTTGGTAGAGCAAACGGCTCATAATCGTTGCGTCGCCGGTTCAAGTCCGGCCACCGCTACCAAGTGAGATGGTCCACGCCCACATCAGTGGTCGGCCATCTCGATCCCGCGAGACCGAGTGAGAGAGAGGCTCCCCGTGGCCGCCACCGACGTTCGCCCCAAGATCACGTTGGCGTGCGAGGAGTGCAAGCACCGTAACTACATCACCCGGAAGAACCGGCGGAACGACCCGGACCGTTTGGGCATCAAGAAGTACTGCTCGAACTGCAACACCCACCGGGTGCACAAGGAGACCCGCTGACCGGATCGGTGCACCTGCACCCCCGTCGTCACGACACGACCAGACCAAGGCCCTCGCCGATGCGGCGGGGGCCTTCGTCGTGTCATGGGCAGGCTGCGGCTGGGCGGGCCGGACCACGTCGGGTCGGGTCGCGGGGGAGCAGGACGTCGCCGAGGAGAACCTCGCCGAGGAGAACCTGACAGCGTCCCCGGCGACCGCCCATCGGTACGGTAAGGCCCGTGGCCCTGGATCAAGCCTTCATCGGACGTGTCTATCCGCCTACTGCGCCGTACGAGGTCGCGCGGGAGAAGATCCGCGAGTTCGCCGTCGCGGTCGGCGCCGCCGATCCCGTGCATCACGACGTCGCGGCGGCGGTCGCGGCCGGGCATCCCGATGTGATCGCTCCGCCGACCTTCGCCGTCATCCTCTCGATGGGGGCGACCTCGGCGCTGACCGAGGACCCCGAGCTGGGACTGGACTACAGCCGGGTGGTCCACGGCGACCAGAGCTTCGTGCATCATCGCCCCATCCGAGGCGGGGACCGCCTCCTCACCACGACGACGGTCGAGAGCATCGTCAGCCGGGCGGGCAACGACATGATCACCGTCCGAGCCGACATCAACACCGAGGACGGCGAACTGGTGACGGTCGCTCGCTCCATGCTCGTCGCCAGGGGCACCGCAGACACGCCCGCGCCGGGTTCGAACGGATCGGCTTCGACCGGGAACGGTGCCGGAGATCAGGACGCCACCGGCTCGGCCGGTGCCGCGAGCGAGTCGGAAGGGGCCAGGGCATGAGCCTGCGTGCTGCGGCGGACGTCGAGGTCGGCGAGCTGCTTCCGGAGTCGCGCGTGTCGGTCAGCCGGGCGGACCTCGTCCGGTACGCCGGTGCGTCCGGCGACTTCAATCCGATTCACTGGAACGAACGAGTGGCCCGCGAGGTCGGCCTTCCCGACGTGATCGCCCACGGCATGTTCACCATGGCTCAGGGTGCGCGGCTGGTGGCCGACTGGGCGGGCGATCCAGCCGCGGTGGTCGAGTTCGGGGTTCGCTTCACGCGGCCGGTCGTGGTGCCGGACGACGAGGACGGCGGCCTGATCGAGTTGTCCGGCAAGGTCACCGGGCGCGATGACGACGGCACGCTGAAGGTCACCGTCACCGCGCGCAGCAGGGGACAGGCGGTGCTGGGCCGGGCGATCGCCCGGGTTCGGCTGGCCTGATCGCAGGCACCTCGGCGGCTCGTGACGCCGCGCCCGCCCGGCCGCTCCGGTGCCCGCCCGTCGGCGTACTGCTGACCGCCGACGTCGGCGAGCGGGACTGCGCGGGCCTGCTGCCTGCCGCAGGCGGGACGGCCCGGCTGCGGCCCCCGCCAGGCAGGTCGCTGCGCGGGCTCGGCCTGCGGCGGTGGACTTCGAGCGAGAACGTCGGATACGCGGGGGCACGGGCGTTTCGCCATCGGCTGGAGACACGACACCGCCGGGAGCGAGTGCTCCCGGCGGTGTCGGCGGCCCGACGGGGCCGTTGCCGCATGGGTTCCCGTGGGTCGTGGCGCAGGCCAGGTCGAGTGCCGTGCCTGCCGTTCGTGATCTAGCGGGCCTCGGCGAGCAGCGCGCCCATCCGCTCGACGCCGGTCACCAGGTCCTCGTCGCCGAGGGCGTAGGACAGCCGCAGGTAGCCGGGCGTGCCGAAGGCCTCACCGGGCACCACGGCCACCTCGGCGTGCTCCAGGACGACCTCTGCCAGGTCGATGCTCGACGTGAGCCGCCTGCCGCGCAGCTCCTTGCCGAGCAGCTCCCGGACCGAGGGGTACACGTAGAACGCGCCCTGCGGGGTGGGGCAGGCCACTCCGGGGATCTTCGACAGCAGGGACACGATCGTCTGCCGCCTGCGATCGAATGCCGTCCGCATCTCCGTCACCGCGTCCAGCGGTCCCGCCACGGCGGCCAGGGCCGCCCGCTGCGAGACGTTGGCGACGTTGGAGGTCAGGTGCGACTGAAGGTTGCCCGCCGCCTTGATGACGTCCTTCGGGCCGATCATCCAGCCCACTCGCCATCCGGTCATCGCGAAGGTCTTGGCGACCCCGTTCACCACGATGCACCGATCGGCCAGCTCCGGGACGGCGACCGGAAGCGAGAGCGCCTGCACGTCGTCGTAGACGAGGTGCTCGTAGATCTCGTCGGTGATCACCCAGATGCCGTGCTCCGCCGCCCAGCGGCCGATCGCGGCGACCTGCTCCGGCGGGTACACCGCACCCGTCGGGTTCGATGGCGAGCAGAAGAGCAGCACCTTCGTCGCGGCCGTCCTGGCGACCTCGAGCTGCTCGACGCTGACCAGGTATCCGGTCGACTCGTCGGTGGGCACGACCACAGCGGCACCGCCCGCGAGAGTGATCGCCTCGGGGTAGGTGGTCCAGTAGGGGGCGGGCAGGAGCACCTCGTCGCCGGGGTCCAGCAGGGTGGCAAAGGCCTGGTAGACGGCCTGCTTGCCACCGTTGGTGACCAGCACCTGACTCGGCTCGACCTGGTACTGGGAGTCGCGCAGGGTCTTCTCGACGATCGCCTCGCGGAGCTCGGGCAGGCCCCCCGCCGGGGTGTAGCGGTGATTCCTCGGCTCGGCGCAGGCGGCCTCGGCCGCAGCCACGATGTGCGGCGGGGTCGGGAAGTCCGGCTCACCCGCACCGAACCCGATGACTGGTCTGCCCGCTGCCTTGAGGGCCTTGGCCTTGGCGTCCACTGCCAGGGTCGCGGACTCGCGGATGCCGCCCACTCGTGCCGAGATTCGGGGGCGGAGCGGGCTGGGAACTGGGCTGTCTGTCTGTGGAACGGCCATGCCGGAATGCTCCCAGACCTGGCCTTCTGTCGGTGAGCCTGCCCCTGGAGTCGCGGTCATGACGGTCTGCGGGCAATGGGGTTGGAGTAATGCGGGCCGCGTACCGTACACTTCCGATCCTGGGCAGGCTCACCGCTTCAGACCCGGCTGCGTCATGGGTCGGCGACGGTGCGCGAGGTTGTCCGGACGGCGGTGGACCATCCGGTTCGGCCGCCAAAGGGGTGTAGCTCAATTGGCAGAGCAGCGGTCTCCAAAACCGCAGGTTGCAGGTTCAAGTCCTGTCACCCCTGCGTCGAAGCCGACGGCTGAGCGGAGGAGCGCAGCGTGAGCGAGGACCGCGAGCACAAGCGGGACGGGGAGGGCGACGACGCCTCCCGGCCACGCAGCGCTGCCGAGCGTCGCGAGCGCCGCGCCTCCGGGCGCCCGGCTGCCAGGAAGGACCGACGCGGCGGAGACGCCGAGTCGTCCAAGGGCGAGGTAGTGAGTTCGGGCGCCACCCCGAAGAAGGGGCGGCCGACCGAGTCGCGCGACGGCAAGGGCAAGCGCCCTTCGCTGCCGCGTAGGCTTGGTCGGTTCATCCGCGAGGTCGTGGCTGAACTCCGGAAGGTCATCTGGCCCACGCGCAAGCAGATGGTGACCTACACACTGGTGGTGCTGGTCTTCGTTTCCTTCATGGTGACGCTGGTGGCGGGACTGGACATCGCCTTCAGCCAGGGCGTGTTGTGGCTGTTCGGCTGATCTCGATCCGTTGCGGATCGCAGGTCGGTGGACGGGCCGCGACCGCGACACACGAGAGGAAGCGGGACCGACAGTGACCTCCAACGAGGACAGCCAGGAGCTGGCCGGCCTGTCCGACGCGCAGGTGCACGCCAAGGACGCCGATGACGACTCGACGGCTGTCGAGTCCGCCGAGGCCGGCGAGACTGCCACGGAGGCCACCGACGGTGCTGCTGCCGGAGCGGCCTCGACAGGCGAGGCGGCCGAGGAGCCCCAGGACGAGCCCGAGTTCGACCCGGTGGCCGAGATGCGCGCCGCGCTCGCGAGCGCGCCCGGCGAGTGGTACGTCGTGCACTCCTACGCCGGTTACGAGAACAAGGTCAAGACCAACCTCGAGACCCGGGTCCAGACCCTCGACGTGGAGGACTTCATCTTCCAGGTCGAGGTGCCGACCGAAGAGGTCACCGAGATCAAGAACGGCCAGCGCAAGCAGGTGCAGCGCAAGGTGCTGCCCGGCTACATCCTGGTCCGGATGGAGCTGAACGACGCCTCCTGGGGCGCGGTGCGCAACACGCCTGGTGTCACCGGCTTCGTCGGGGCCACCTCGCGTCCCTCGCCGCTGACCCTGGACGAGGTGCTGAAGTTCCTCGTCCCGCAGGTCGAGGAGGCCAAGCCGGAGAAGGGCAAGGCCGCCGCTGCGGCAAGCAAGTCGAACATCGAGGTCGACTTCGAGGTCGGCGAGTCGGTGACCGTCATGGACGGGCCGTTCGCCACCCTGCCCGCGACGATTAACGAGGTCAACGCCGACGCACAGAAGCTCAAGGTGCTGGTGTCGATCTTCGGCCGCGAGACTCCGGTGGAGCTGTCGTTCAACCAGGTCTCCAAGATCTGACCACGGCGACATTCGTTCGCCTGCTCAAGACCCCGCCGCGTCCCTGCGGCGTCGGAAATGTGGGAGGGCCACGCGCTGGCCCGTCACCACGACTGATCCAGAATCGAAGGAACAGAGGACATGACCAAGCGCAGCAAGGCTTATCGTCAGGCAGAAGAGCTGATCGACCGCGCGCGGCTCTACTCGCCGCTGGAGGCGACCAAGCTGGCCCAGGAGACCGCCAAGGCCAAGCAGAACTCCACGGTCGAGGTGGCGATCCGGCTCGGCGTCGACCCGCGTAAGGCCGACCAGATGGTGCGTGGCACCGTCAACCTGCCGCACGGCACCGGCAAGACCGCCCGCGTGATCGTCTTCGCGACGGGGGACAAGGCAGCCGAGGCCGAGGCCGCAGGCGCCGACGCGGTGGGCACCGACGAGCTGATCGAGCGCATCCAGGGCGGTTGGCTGGACTTCGACGCCGCGATCGCCACGCCGGATCAGATGGCCAAGGTCGGTCGGATCGCGCGCATCCTCGGCCCGCGTGGCCTGATGCCGAACCCGAAGACCGGCACCGTGACGCCCGACGTCACGAAGGCCGTCACCGAGATCAAGGGCGGAAAGATCACTTTCCGGGTGGACAAGCAGGCCAACCTGCACATGGTGATCGGCAAGGCGTCGTTCGAGACCGACAAGCTGGTCGAGAACTACGCGGTCGCCCTGGACGAGGTGCTGCGGGCGAAGCCCTCGGCAGCCAAGGGCCGCTTCCTGAAGAAGATCACCTTCTCCACGACCATGGGCCCCGGCATCCCGGTCGACCCGAACCGCACCCGCGACCTGCTGTCCGACGAGGCCTCTTCCTGAGGTCCTACGCAGGCTGACCACGTGATCGGGCCCCCGCCGCATCTGCGGCGGGGGCCCGATTCGTCTGTGCGGGTCCTCGATCGCTGCGGGTGCAGCAGGAGCTCCCCGGCCAGCCGAAGGCAGACCGGCCGTCCGGGGCAGGTGCTCGGTGGGCCTGACGGTCGGGCCTGGGCATGGGCAGGACGGGGGGGGACCGGGCAGCGGAGCCGCGTCGGCGTCGTTCCGACTCCGACGCGGTGCGGCCGGGGAGCGCTCGCCGATCACTGTGCAACCAGCGGCCTGCGGAGCCTGCACCCGTGCCAACCCGAGCCCCGACGGGGGCGGGCCGTCCCGCCGTGCGACGTCCGCGCTCGCGGCTGCGGCCCGTGCGGGTCGCACGTGAGCTGATCGAAGCGGGTGACCCGGTCGCCGCGCCGTCGCCCACCGGTCCCCAGGGTGCGTCGGCCTGCTCAGCCGCAGTCCTCCTCCTGGTGATCGGTGATCAGCCAGGATCGGGTGTCGTCCTGGTACGTGAGCTCGAAGATTCCCAACGGCGGACCGCCGTTGACGGTCATCTCGCAGGAGCTGATGGTCGCGACGCGTCCCGTCGGACTGTTCGCCGAGTCGGGGAAGCCGGGGCTGCGGTAGCCCATCTCGACGTCCTCCCCGAGTGCCTGCACCGCCGACACGCAGTCCGCGGCGCCGAAGGCGGTGGCGAAGGCCGCCGCCGCCTCGGCCGAGAAGAGGGCGCAGCCTTCGGCGGCGGGCCCGAAGAGCACGTAGGTGTGCAGTAGCCGGATGGTCTCCGACGGCCTGCCGGTCACGGTCGGATCGGCGGCCTCCGACGGCGGCGCCGAGGCCTCGCACTCTTCCTCGACCGAGTAGCCCGCCACCTGCCAGCCGCCGTCGGGGTGCCGGGTCAACTCGAACGTGCCCAGCGGTGTCCCGCCCCGGACGGTCATCGACCCGCAGGAGCTGATCTCCTTGCGGTCGCCGTCGACCTGTCCCGCGTCGGTGCCGAACTCGGGGCTCGCGTACCGCTCGGCGTCGGTCACCTCGCCCGCCAGCCCCCGGACGGCCTCGGCGCAGTCCGCCGCACCATGAGCGTCGGCGAACTGCGTCGCGGCCGAGGCGGTGAACAACGAGCAGGGACGTTGATCGCCCTCCTCGTGGTGCCCGATGTAGTGATAGACGGTGCGGACCGTCTCGCGCGGGCTGGCAGGCCGGACGCTCCCGCCGGTGCCGAAACCGGGGCTCTGCCCGCCGGGACCGCTTGCGGACCCCCCGCCGCCGAACATGCACTGCTGCACCAGCAGGGCGACGATCACCAGGATCACGAACATCAGCAGCTTGCGGACAAGCTTCCTGCGCAGCAGACGTCGCCAGAGCGGGACGGGCTTCTCCGGCGCCTTCTCCTCGGTCTGGGCCGCCTGAAAGCGCTGATACTCCTGGAAGCGGCGGAAGTCCTCGAACTCACGCCGCTGCACGGCGTCGAGCTGATCGGGACCCTCGGTGGGGCCTGCGGGCAGCGCGGCTGGGCGCGGAGGGACCTCGTCGGAGTCGTCGGGGCGTCGCAGTTCGGCCACGTCCCCATCATGCCGTGCGTGATCGGGTGCAGGTAGTGACTTGCCGAGCCCGGGGCGCGGCTGGGACGTCGAGGCCGGTGTGTGGAGCCTGCGGGCTTGCGCTGCCCTCCGCCGCCTTCTGCCGTGATCGCTGGCCGTGACTTTCGGCCGAGGCAGGCGGGGCGGTTGCGGCGCGGGTCGACAGCCTGCCGAGAGGGCCTCGCCGGGGATGCCTGGACCGTGCGCTATCCTTGACGCCAGTTCTACCGAAGACCGCTGGTTTCGTGGCCGCAGGCGACTGCGACACGACGAAGGCCCGTCGCAGACGGGCGGCCCGCGCAGGAGGAACGAGGCTCTTACGGGTCAGCCCTGATGCGGCTGCCGTTCTCACGCCCCGTGCCGTCCAGCGCCGGGGCGTTCGTCTTCTCCGCGTGGTCTTCGCTTCGGAATCAGCAGACCCGAGCACCTGTCGTTCGGTTCGCCGAACGACATTCGATGCGCAGAGAGGAGGCGACATGGCCAAGTCCGACAAGGTCGACGCGGTCACCGAGATCTCGGACCGGTTCCGTTCTGCCTCGGCAGCGGTGATCACCGAATATCGCGGGCTTTCCATGGCACAGCTCAACGAGCTGCGCCGTGCACTGGGCCAGGGCGCCACGTACCGGGTCGCGAAGAACACGTTGGTCAAGCGTGCCGCGGTGGACGCCGGAGTGGACGGTCTCGGCGACCTGTTCACCGGTCCGACCGCCATCGCCTTCGTCGAGGGCGAGCCCGTCGACGCTGCCAAGGCCCTGCGTGACTTCGCGAAGGACAACAAGGCGCTCGTCATCAAGGGCGGGTACATGGACGGCCGCGCGCTGTCCGTGGACGAGGTCAACCAGATTGCCGACCTCGACTCCCGTGAGGTGCTGCTGGCCAAGATGGCGGGTGCGCTGAAGGCGAACCTGTCCAAGGCCGCCGCCACCTTCGCGGCACCGGCCACCAAGGCGGCCAGGCTCTTCGTCGCCCTGGAAGAGAAGAAGCCGGCAGGCGAGGCCCCGGCGGCCGAGGCCGCCGACGCTCCGGCCGAAGCCTGAGCACCCACCCACACCACCAGCCCGTCCGGTAGTCCTCGTACGCCGGCCGGGTGAGCCAGAAAGGAACCGCCACCATGGCGAAGCTGTCCAACGCAGAGCTGCTCGACCACTTCAAGGACATGACCCTTCTCGAGCTCTCCGGCTTCCTGAAGGAGTTCGAGGAGACCTTCGACGTCACCGCCGCCGCGCCTGCCGCCGTGGTCGCCGCAGGCCCGGCCGCCGCCGCTGAGGCCGTCGAGGAGCAGAGCGAGTTCGACGTGGTCATCGAGGCTGCGGGCGACAAGAAGATCCAGGTCATCAAGGTCGTCCGCGAGCTCGTCAGCGGCCTGGGCCTGAAGGAGGCCAAGGAGCTCGTCGAGAGCGCGCCCAAGGCCGTCCTCGAGGCCGTCGCCAAGGACGCCGCCGAGTCCGCCAAGGAGAAGCTCGAGGCTGCGGGCGCCAAGGTCACCGTCAAGTGATCTAGTGCTGTTGCACACCGCGTGTCGGGGGGTGGATTCCAGGTGGAACCACCCCCCGACATGTGTCCACCGCCGAGTCGGCGGGCCGTCCGGGACGGACGACGGTGACACGAGGTGACGGTCTGCTGGGCCACGCGAGTGATCGGCGCGTGCCGTCTTGACTCAAGCGCGGACCGGAGTCACTCTGTTGTCGTGCGAGTGGCGGCGTGGCCGTTGCCACTCGACAGTCGCCGGGATTGCGGCTAGACTGGCTCTTTGCGCTGCCCACTTTCCGCCTGTCCTCTGTCGGGGCGTAGGATGTTGGGCACCACTGCACCCTTGACAGCTGTGTTAGTCGGCTGCTAGCGCCGCTGCTTAGCCAGCTACCAGTCCCTGGAAGGACGCATCTTGGCAGTCTCCCGCGCGACCCAGGCCACTGCTGCGACCAACTCCATGTCGGGGATCCCTGGGGCACCCAAGCGGGTCTCGTTCGCGAAGATCCGTGAGCCGCTCGGGGTGCCTGATCTGTTGGACCTTCAGGTCCAGTCCTTCGAATGGCTCACCGGGGCCGAATCCTGGTTCCAGCGCCGCATTGACGCGGGCGAGGACCTCCCGGTCGGTGGGCTTGAAGAGGTCTTGAACGAGATCTCCCCGATCGAGGACTTCTCCGGCTCGATGTCTCTCTCCTTCTCCAGCCCGCGCTTCGACGAGGTCAAGGCCTCGGTCGAGGAGTGCAAGGACAAGGACATGACCTACGCGGCGCCGTTGTTCGTCACCGCGGAATTCACCAACAACACCACCGGCGAGATCAAGAGCCAGACGGTGTTCATGGGTGATTTCCCGATGATGACGAACAAGGGCACGTTCATCATCAACGGCACCGAGCGAGTCGTCGTCTCCCAGTTGGTCCGTTCGCCAGGCGTCTATTTCGATCACGCCGTCGACAAGACGACGGATAAGGACGTCTACAACGTAAAGATCATTCCCAGCCGTGGAGCCTGGCTGGAGTTCGATGTCGACAAGCGCGACACGGTCGGTGTCCGGATCGACCGCAAGCGTCGTCAGCCCGTCACGGTGCTGCTGAAGGCCCTCGGCTGGAACGCCGAGCGCATCCGGGAGCGCTTCGGCTTCAGCGAGACGCTGATCGCCACCCTCGACAAGGACCACACCGCCGGGCAGGACGAGGCGCTGCTCGACATCTACCGCAAGCTGCGTCCTGGCGAGCCCCCGACCAGGGAGAGCGCGCAGACCCTGCTTGAGAACCTGTTCTTCAAGGACAAGCGCTACGACCTCGCCAAGGTCGGCCGATACAAGCTGAACAAGAAGCTCGGCATCAACGAGCCCGTCCAGGCGGGCACGTTGATCGAAGAGGACATCGTCACGACGATCGAGTACCTGGTCCGCCTGCACGCAGGCGACGACAAGATGCTGGTCGGACAGGGCGACGAGGTCGTCGAGGTGCCCGTCGAGAGCGACGACATCGACCACTTCGGCAACCGTCGCCTTCGCACGGTCGGCGAGCTGATCCAGAACCAGATCCGGGTCGGCCTGTCGCGGATGGAGCGGGTCGTCCGCGAGCGGATGACCACGCAGGACGTCGAGGCCATCACGCCGCAGACCCTGATCAACATCCGGCCCGTCGTGGCCGCGATCAAGGAGTTCTTCGGCACCTCGCAGCTCTCCCAGTTCATGGACCAGACCAACCCGCTCGCGGGTCTGACCCACAAGCGCAGGCTTTCGGCGCTGGGTCCGGGCGGTCTGTCCCGGGAGCGCGCGGGCATGGAGGTCCGCGACGTCCACCCGTCGCACTACGGCCGCATGTGCCCGATCGAGACGCCGGAAGGCCCGAACATCGGTCTGATCGGCTCGCTGTCGTCGTACGGCCGGGTGAACCCCTTCGGGTTCATCGAGACGCCGTACCGGAAGGTCGTCGAGGGTCGGGTCACCGATCAGGTCGACTTCCTGACGGCCGACGAAGAGGACCGCTTCGTCAAGGCGCAGGCGAACACGCCGATCTCCGACGACGGCACCTTCCTCGAGGACCGGGTCCTGGTCCGCCGGAAGGGCGGCGAGCTGGACTACATCCCGCCGTCGGACGTCGACTACATGGACGTCTCGCCCCGACAGATGGTGTCCGTCGCCACGGCGATGATCCCCTTCGTCGAACACGACGACGCCAACCGTGCCCTGATGGGCGCGAACATGCAGCGCCAGTCGGTGCCGTTGCTGCGCAGCGAGTCGCCGCTGGTCGGCACTGGCATGGAGCTGCGTGCCGCCGTCGACGCGGGTGACGTCCTGGTGGTCGACAAGGCAGGCGTCATCGAAGAGGTGTGCGCCGACTTCATCACCGTCATGGCCGACGACGGGACTCGGCAGACCTACCGGCTGCACAAGTTCCGCCGCTCGAACCAGGGCACCTGCACCAACCAGAAGCCGATCGTCTCCGAGGGTGAGCGCGTCGAGATCGGCCAGGTCATCGCCGACGGACCGTGCACCGACGAGGGCGAGATGGCCCTTGGCAAGAACCTGCTCGTGGCGATCATGCCGTGGGAGGGGCACAACTACGAGGACGCGATCATCCTGTCGCAGCGCCTCGTGCAGGACGACGTGCTCACCTCGATTCACATCGAGGAGCACGAGATCGATGCTCGTGACACCAAGCTGGGTGCCGAGGAGATCACGCGGGACATCCCGAACGTCTCCGAGGACGTCCTCGCCGACCTCGACGAGCGCGGCATCATCCGCATCGGCGCCGAGGTCCGGCCCGGCGACATCCTGGTCGGCAAGGTCACCCCGAAGGGCGAGACCGAGCTGACTCCGGAGGAGCGTCTGCTGCGCGCCATCTTCGGCGAGAAGGCCCGCGAGGTGCGGGACACGTCGCTGAAGGTGCCGCACGGGCAGAACGGCAAGGTCATCGGCATCCGGGTGTTCAGCCGGGATGACGACGACGAGCTGCCCCCCGGGGTGAACGAGCTGGTGCGCGTGTACGTGGCGCAGAAGCGGAAGATCCAGGACGGCGACAAGCTGGCCGGTCGGCACGGGAACAAGGGCGTCATCGGCAAGATCCTGCCTGCCGAGGACATGCCCTTCCTGCCGGACGGCACGCCGGTCGACATCATCCTGAACACCCACGGTGTGCCGCGACGGATGAACATCGGTCAGGTGCTGGAGACCCACCTCGGCTGGATCGCGAAGCAGGGCTGGGACATCGAGGGCAACCCGGACTGGGCGGGCCGCCTTCCCGACGAGCTGTACTCGGCGGAGCCGGGTACGAACACCGCCACCCCGGTGTTCGACGGCGCCAGGGAAGAGGAGATCACCGGTCTGCTCGGCTCGACGCTGCCCAACCGGGACGGCGAGCGGATGGTCAAGGCCGACGGCAAGGCACGACTGTTCGACGGGCGCAGCGGCGAGCCGTACCCGTACCCGGTCGCGGTCGGCTACATGTACATCCTGAAGCTGCTGCACCTGGTGGACGACAAGATCCACGCTCGGTCGACCGGTCCATACTCGATGATCACTCAGCAGCCGCTCGGTGGTAAGGCACAGTTCGGTGGCCAGCGGTTCGGCGAGATGGAGTGCTGGGCCATGCAGGCCTACGGCGCTGCGTACACGCTCCAGGAGCTGCTCACGATCAAGTCGGACGACGTGGTCGGTCGGGTCAAGGTCTACGAGGCCGTGGTCAAGGGGGAGAACATCCCCGACCCCGGTATCCCGGAGTCCTTCAAGGTGCTGCTCAAGGAGCTGCAGGCACTGTGCCTGAACGTCGAGGTGCTCTCCACCGACGGCGCCGCGATCGAGATGCGCGACACCGAGGACGAGGACCTGGAGCGGGCTGCCGCGAACCTGGGCATCAACCTCTCGCGCAACGAGTCGCCGTCTGTCGACGATGTCGTGAACTGACCTCGCTGACGTCGGGCGGGGGTCGATCCGGGTATCCGGATCGACTTCCGCCCGACCTGGCCCTGCCCCACAGGTCCGTCAAGGATCTGAACCAACTATCAGGGGAGAAGAACCGGCGTGCTGGACGTCAACTTCTTCGATGAACTCCGTATCGGCCTGGCCACGGCAGACGACATTCGTCAGTGGTCCTACGGCGAGGTCAAGAAGCCCGAGACCATCAACTACCGCACGCTCAAGCCGGAGAAGGACGGGCTCTTCTGCGAGAAGATCTTCGGTCCCATGCGGGACTGGGAGTGCTACTGCGGCAAGTACAAGCGCGTCCGATTCAAGGGCATCGTCTGTGAGCGATGCGGCGTCGAGGTGACCCGTTCCAGGGTCCGTCGTGAGCGCATGGGGCACATCGAGCTGGCCGCCCCCGTCACGCACATCTGGTACTTCAAGGGCGTGCCGAGCCGGTTGGGCTACCTGCTCGACCTGGCGCCCAAGGATCTCGAGAAGATCATCTACTTCGCGGCGTACGTGATCACCTCGGTGAACACCGACCTGCGTCACAACGACCTTCCCACGCTGGAGAACGAGTTCGGCGTGGAGCGCAAGCGGGTCGAGGAGAAGCGCGACGCCGACATCGAGGCTCGGGCGCAGAAGCTCGAGGCTGACCTCGCCGAGCTGGAGGCGGAGGGCGCCAAGAGCGACGTCCGCCGCAAGGTCAAGGAGGGCGGCGAGCGGGAGATGCGCCAACTCCGCGACCGCACTCAGCGAGAGCTGGACCGGCTCGACGAGATCTGGACGACCTTCACCAAGCTGGAGCCCAAGCAGCTCGTGCCCGACGAGCTGATCTACCGCGAGCTCTACGACCGGTACGGCGACTACTTCACCGGCGGCATGGGCGCGGAGGCGATCCAGTCGCTGCTGGGCACCTTCGACATCGGCCGCGAGGCGGAGATCCTTCGGGACACGATCCGCAACGGCAAGGGCCAGAAGAAGCTCAGGGCGCTGAAGCGGCTCAAGGTCGTGGCGGCCTTCTTGGCCACCGGCAACAGCCCGCAGGGCATGGTCCTCGACTGCACCCCGGTGATCCCGCCGGACCTGCGTCCGATGGTTCAGCTCGACGGCGGCCGGTTCGCCACGTCCGACCTGAACGACCTGTACCGACGGGTGATCAACCGGAACAACCGTCTCAAGCGACTGATCGACCTCGGTGCCCCCGAGATCATCGTCAACAACGAGAAGCGGATGCTCCAGGAGGCCGTCGACGCGCTGTTCGACAACGGCCGCCGTGGTCGCCCCGTCACCGGCCCTGGCAACCGGCCGTTGAAGTCGCTGTCCGACCTGCTCAAGGGCAAGCAGGGTCGATTCCGCCAGAACCTCCTCGGCAAGCGCGTCGACTACTCGGGCCGTTCGGTCATCGTGGTCGGCCCGCAGCTGAAGCTGCACCAGTGTGGTCTGCCCAAGCAGATGGCTCTGGAGCTGTTCAAGCCGTTCGTGATGAAGCGGCTGGTCGACCTGAACCACGCTCAGAACATCAAGTCGGCCAAGCGGATGGTCGAGCGGCAGCGCGGCCAGGTGTGGGACGTCCTCGAAGAGGTCATCACCGAGCACCCGGTGCTGCTGAACCGTGCGCCGACGCTGCACCGGCTGGGCATCCAGGCCTTCGAGCCGCAGCTCGTCGAGGGCAAGGCGATCCAGCTTCACCCGCTGGTCTGTGAAGCGTTCAACGCCGACTTCGACGGTGACCAGATGGCCGTGCACCTGCCGCTGTCGGCGGAGGCGCAGGCCGAGGCTCGCATCCTGATGCTGTCGAGCAACAACATCCTGTCGCCCGCGTCGGGTCGTCCGCTGGCCATGCCGCGACTGGACATGGTCACCGGCATCTACTTCCTCACCAAGGTCCGTGAGGGAGCACCGGGCGAAGGCCACGCGTACTCCTCGCCGTCCGAGGCGATCATGGCCTACGACCGGGGTGCCCTCTCGCTGCACGCCAAGGCGAAGATCCGCGTCACCGACCGGGTCCCGCCGCGTGGGCAGGAGCCGGAGGACTGGGAGCCGGGCAAGGCGTGGCTGGCCGAGACCACGCTCGGGCGGGTGCTGTTCAACGACCTGCTGCCCGCCGACTACCCGTTCATCGACGAGCTGCTTCCGAAGAAGAAGCAGGCCGCGATCGTGAACGACCTCGCGGAGCGCTACCCGATGGTCGTCGTGGCGCAGACGCTGGACAAGCTCAAGGACGCGGGCTTCCACTGGGCCACCCGCTCCGGCATCACGATCGCCATCTCGGACGTGGTGGTTCCTGCGGACAAGCAGGACATCCTCGACAAGTACGAGCTGGAGGCCAGCCGTATCGAGAAGCGCTACCAGCGTGGCGCGCTCTCCTACACGGAACGCAACAGCGAGCTGGTCAAGGTCTGGCAGCGGGCGAAGGACGAAGTCGCCGAGGCGATGGAGAAGAACTTCCCCGAGGACAACCCGATCCCCACGATCGTGAAGTCCGGTGCTGCGGGCAACATGACGCAGGTCGTGCAGCTGGCCGGTATGCGTGGCGTGGTGTCCAACACCAAGGGCGAGTACATCCCTCGGCCGATCAAGGCGAACTTCCGTGAGGGCCTGTCGGTGCTGGAGTACTTCATCTCCACGCACGGCACCCGAAAGGGACTCGCCGACACCGCGATTCGTACCGCCGACTCGGGTTACCTGACCCGGCGTCTGGTGGACGTCTCGCAGGACGTCATCATCCGCGAGACGGACTGCGGCACCGAGCGCGGCATCATCATGCCGATCGGCGAGAGTGGCCCCGACGGCAAGCTCGTCTGGGACGTCCACGTCGAGACCAGCGTCTACTCGCGTAGCTCTGCGGAGGACGTCACCGACGAGGACGGCAACGTGCTTCTCGCACGTGGTTCGGACCTCGGCGACTCGGCGATCGAGACCCTGCTCACCGCTGGCGTGTCGAAGCTGAAGGTGCGGAGCGTGCTGACCTGCGAGTCGGCCGTCGGGGTGTGCGCGGTCTGCTACGGCCGTTCGATGGCGACCGGCAAGCTGGTCGACATCGGCGAGGCAGTGGGCATCGTCGCCGCACAGTCGATCGGTGAGCCCGGCACGCAGCTCACGATGCGTACGTTCCACCAGGGTGGCGTCGCCGGTGACGACATCACCACCGGTCTGCCTCGTGTGCAGGAGCTCTTCGAGGCCCGCATCCCCAAGGGCAAGGCGCCGATCTCCGAGGTCGACGGCCGAATCCAGATGGAGGAGGGCGAGCGCTTCCGGAAGATCACGATCATTCCGGACGACGGCAGCGAGGAGATCGTTCACGACAAGCTGTCCCGGCGGCAGTGGCTGGCCACCATCAAGGTGGACGACAGCGAGCGGCCGATTCAGGACGGCGACCGCGTGACGGTCGGCCAGCAGCTGCTGGAAGGTGCGGTCGACCCCCACGAGGTGCTCCGGGTCATGGGCCCCAGGGAGGCTCAGCTTCACCTGGTGCGCGAGGTGCAGAAGGTGTACCGGACGCAGAGCGTGTCGATCCACGACAAGCACATCGAGGTCATCGTCCGGCAGATGCTCCGACGGGTCACGGTCATCGACTCGGGCTCCACGGAGTTCCTGCCCGCCTCCTGGGCCGAGCGCAGCGTGTTCGAGGCTGCCAACCGTCGAGTGGTGGCGCAGGGCGGCGAGCCTGCCTCGGGTCGCCCGGTCCTGATGGGCATCACGAAGGCGTCGCTGGCCACCGAGTCGTGGCTGTCGGCGGCCTCCTTCCAGGAGACGACCAGGGTGCTCACCGATGCCGCGATCAACGGCAAGAGTGACAAGCTGGTCGGCCTGAAGGAGAACGTGATCATCGGTAAGTTGATCCCGGCAGGCACGGGCATCAACCGCTACCGGCACATCCAGGTGCAGCCGACCGAGGAGGCGCGGGCCGCAGCGTATGCGATCCCGTCCTACGACGACGGCTACTACACCCCGGACGTGTTCGGCACCGGCACCGGTGCGGCAGTGCCGCTGGACGACTACGACTTCGGCCGCGACTTCCGCTGAGGTTCGTACGCTTCATCCGAGGGCCCCGAGGCATCGCCTCGGGGCCCTCGGCCTGTGTCAGGGCGACGTCGGGCACCTGCGCGCCCGGCGGCCCGGTCGCCGCGGCTTGGACAGCTGTGCCTACGGCCGGATCGTCGCTCGTGTCTGCCTGCATACCTGCGTGGTTGCGCGGCGGACAGGCTGCCGAGCCGATCCGGGCTGCACGACGTCGGACGCAGGCGACGGTCGACGGCGGCCGATGTGACGGCGGCGATGACACGCCGTCAGCCCCAGTCCGAGGCGGCAGCCGGACGAGGCGAGCCCACGCGTCGGGCGCAGGCAGTTCCGTCTTTCTCGACGTCAGCGGGCCATCGCCGCAGGGCTGGTGGACATCGGGCGCGACGGGACACCGGCGATCCTTCCGGTAACCGGAAGCACGGTCGACGCTTCTGCGACTGATCTTGCTTGAATACGGGCGCGGACCGGAGAAGATTAGGTCGTCAGTTCACTCGTCAAGAAAGAGGCGACTCCGATGGCGAAGGTCACGCCAACCGCAAAGAAGCTGTTGCTCGGCCGCGAGATCGCCTACCTGCGAGATCGGGCAGGGCTGTCCCAGAGCGAGGCCGCCGCGTTGATTGAGAAGCGACAGAGCCAGTTCACCGCCCTGGAGTCCGGCCAGGCGAGTATCACGCCCGGCGACCTGCGACTGCTGCTCGGCGGGCTGGGGGTGACCGAGGAGCAGCACATCAGCGCCCTGCTGGAGTTACGCCGAGGCAATCACCAACGGGGCAGATGGACCGGCATTCGCAGTCTCTACAACGAGGACTTCCGGACACTGGTGGATCTGGAGGAGCACTGCGACCTGATTCGCACCGTCGAGTGCGAGGTGCCGCCGGGTCTGCTGCAGTGTGAGGCGTTCACCCGCGCGCTCTACTCCTACGCGCACACCGGACCCGATCTCGACGACCGGGTTCAGGCGAGGCTGGCGAGACAGGCGATCTACCACAAGCCGGAGCCCCCGCAGGCGGCGTTCGTGATCTCGGAGTCGGCGCTGCGGCGGCAGTACGGCCCGCCCGAGGTGATGCGTGAACAGATCGACTACATGATCGCCCTGTCGACGCTGCCCAACGTTCGTCTCCAGGTGCTGCCCTTCAAGACCAGGGTGCAGAGTGCCTCGATCCGTGACGGCTTCGTGCTCCTGCGAATCCCCTCTCCGGGTGTCGCCGGTCCCTTGGAGTTCGCCTACACCGAGAACGAGGCAGAACTGCGGTACCTGGACGACAAGCGGACGGTGACGATATTGGACACTGCCTGGGCCCGATTGGCAGGCGCGGCACTGAGCTTCGACGACTCCCGCGAATTTCTGCGGGTGGTGGCGGATGAGTACTGTTGAGAGGCCGTCACCCATGACCAGCTATGGAGCCCAGGACATGAAAGCCAAGCCGACTGAGTTCTCTCGGTTCGACTTCCGTACGTCCAGTTACAGCGGTGAGAACGGCAACAACTGTGTCGAGGTCGCGCGGCTGACCGACGTGGTCGGCCTTCGCGACAGCAAGGTCGAGTTCGGCTCCTCGCACGACGTGGTGCTTCGGGTGTCGCTGTCGGCCTTCGCCGGCCTGCTGACCGCAGTGAAGGACGGGCGGTTGAGTCGCTAGTCGCCTATCGGGGCGGGCCCGCGCAGCGCCGCGCGGAGTCCCCGATCACCGTCGATCGCCGGGCAGCGGCAGGCACCGAGTACGGGCTCCCCTACTGGTCACGCCGAGTGGAACAGCGCCGAACCCGGACGGACACCAGGACGATACGCACCGTCGAATACAGCACCGCCGCGATCGGCAGCACGATTCGTAACAGCGGCCGGTCGACGAAGTAGAAGGCGGCCGACGCTCCGATCACCGCAACCGTGATGAGCCCGATGACGACCTCACGGCCGATCGACTCGGCGAGACGACCCATGACGAGTTCCGCGAAGAGTCTGTTCATTCGCTTGCTCCTCTCCAGCTTGGGCGGCTGACGTACGACGAGGTCATGACCGCGGCTCCCAGCGGAAGGCCTTGTGGATCACCACGCCGAAGAGCGCGACCCACAGGGCGGTCCCGCCGACCGCGAGCAGTTCGACGTCGGGCAGACCTTCGGGAACGACCAGCAGCGAGCTGCCTGCCCACCCGGCGGAGACCAGCTCCAGCGGTCCGGTCAACGGCATCGCCAGCCCGAGGAGGACCAGATTCGGATCTGAGGACAGGCGCAGGTACATGCCTGCCAGCGCCGCGATCAGCAGCGGTCCGGTGGTGAGCTGGGCCAGCTCCACCGTGCGGGTCAGCGTCGCTGTCGCCAGTCCTGCCAACACTGTCAGGCCGATGCCGGCCACGACGCCCGCGATCACGGTTAACGGCTGAGCGGGCAGCGGTGCGCCCGCGAGTAGACAGATGGCGAAGAGCACGGCCGCCTGCCCGAGCGCGACCAGTGCGATGGGCGCCAGGATGCCCGCGAGCACCCCGGTGTCGGTCAGCTCACTGGTGCGGAGCCGCTTGAGGACCAGCGCCTGCCTGCGCGCGGTCACCACGATGGTGCTCACCAGATAGACCGAGAGGATGAGCAGCATCAGGAATCGCTCGCCGAGGACCGCGCCCCATCGTGGGTCGGTCGGAGCGGGAGCCTGTAGCCAGGTGAGGAATCCGAGTCCCAGCGGGACGAGGATGGTGGTCATGGCGATCAGCGGCCGTCGGAACAGCAGCCGAAGCTCGACGATGCTGAACCGTCCGACCAACAGGGCGGTGCTGGACATCTGATCTTCCTTCCTCGGGGTGATCGAACGGGTCACTGGGTACTGATCTGGAGGAAGATCTCCTCCAAGGACGCGTTGACCGCGGTGAGACCGGACAAGGCGACGTCGTGGTCGGCGGCCCAGGCCAGCAGGGCCGTCAGATCGGCTTGCAGCGTGCTGGTCTCGACCCAGAGCCGGGTCTGCTCGTCCTCGGCGACGAGTTGGACGCGGCCCTTGAACGCGGGCAGAGCGGCCGTCCAGACGGAGGGCATGGTCGCGGCGATGCGGGACGGATGTCGGGCCAGCAACTCGGGAACCGAGCCCTGCAGGTGCACTCGCCCCTGGTGCATGATCGCCACTCGATCGGCCAGGCTCTCGGCCTCGGCCAGGTAATGGGTGGTCAGCAGCACTGTGCAGCCCGCGTCGCGCAGGTCACGCACCGTCGCCCAGAGCCGTTGTCGGGACTCCGGGTCGAGGCCGGTGCTCGGTTCGTCGAGGATGATCAGCGAAGGCCTGCCCCAGACGGCTAGGGCGAAGTCCAACCTGCGGCGCTCACCGCCGGAGAGCCGCTCCACGGCGACGTCTCGCCTCGCGTCCAGCTCCACGAGGGCGAGCACAGCGTCGACGTCGTCGTCCCTGCTGCTCAGCCCGGCCCACATCCGCAGGGTCTCGACGGTCGTCAGCTCGTTGATCAGCCCGGCCTCCTGGAGGAGGATCCCCGTCCGAGCAGCCAGCGCGCGGCGATCACGGCAGGGGTCGAGCCCGAGCACCCGAATCGTTCCCTCGGCGGGGCGGCGGAAACCCTCGATCAGTTCGAGCGTGGTCGTCTTGCCTGCGCCGTTCGTTCCGAGCAGGGCGAAGACCTCGCCGATCCGCACATCGAGGTCGAGTCGGTCGACGGCGGTGAAGTCGTCGTAACGGAACGTCAGACCGGCCAGTTCGACCGCCGCCCCGGAGTCCGAGCCGGGGGCTCGTGTTCGGTCCGCGGCGCGGCCGCCGGGGGCGGAGTGCGTCATCGATGTCATGCGTCGAGCGTCGCCTGCGGAAGTCGTCGCTGGTAGTGGCAAGTGTCATGAAAAACCCATGACACTTGTCAGCAATCCGTATGACAGTTGTCATGAGCTTCGGTGAAGCCACGGCACGTCCCGGATCGTTCATTACGGTGAGTGCATGACCGCAACTCCGCCGATCGAGGTGCTGCGTCGTCGAACGGCAGTCGCCATCGTCAGCTCGGCCGCCACGGCCGCCATGCTGCCGGTGGTGATGATCCTGTTCCGAGGTGCGAGCGGGCCCGTCGGCGTCGTGCTGATCCTCGGTTCGGTGCTGTTCATGCCGCTGCACTGGTACTGCCTGCGATCCGGCCTGCGCGCACCCGCGACGCCGGTGGACCTGCGGGTGACGGTTCCGCTGCTGGGGCTGGCGGTGCTTCTCGCGCTGCTGGGCAGTGGTCAATCCGATGTCGGCTGGCTGTGGTTCGTCATCATCGGATTCGCGGTCGCGGATCTGGCGATCGGCCGCCCCATCCGGATCGTCCGCATCTTCGTCGCCGTCTTCGGCTGCCTGGCAGGCGCGTGCGCGGTGCTCCTCGCCTGGCTGCAGGATCCTGCCGATCCCGGGCGGCTGGCCCTCATCGGCGGGCTGGTGCTGTTCCTGGTCAGCGGAATGGTCTACAGCGAGCCGAGTTCACTGAGCACCTGGCGTTCGACGATGGAGCTGGACATCGCGCGACGAAACTCGACGGAGGTCGGCGCGCAACGCGAGCGACTTCGTCTCTCGGAGGATCTGCACGACATGCTGGGGCACACCCTGGAAGTGGTAGCGCTCAAGGCCGAGCTGGCGACCCGGCTCGGGACCGTCGACCCGGAGCGGGCCAGAAGCGAGATGGCCGAGGTGCAACGCCTGGCCAGGACGTCGTTGCAGGAGGTTCGCGGTCTCGTCCGAGATCGACAGGAGACGGACCTGGTCGTCGAGCTCAGCAGCGTTCAGGCTCTGCTGAGCTCGGCGGGCATCCACTGCGACATCCGGGGCGAGGCCACCGACTTCGACCAGTTGACCCGTCAGCTCTTCGGCCGGGTCCTCCGTGAGTCGGCGACGAACCTGCTGCGACACGCCGAACCCGCCCACTGTCAGATCCACCTCGCCGACAGGCGAGGACACGCCTCGATGATCGTGATCAACGACGGCGTGGCCGATCACCACGACGAGAAGACCGAGGGCACGGGACTCGCCGGACTAGCCAGAAGGCTGGCCGAACACGGCGGCACCGTGGCCGCCGGGCCGGGCACCGAGCCGGGCACATTCCGGGTCGAGGCCTCGTTGCCCGGTGTGTCCCTGCGGGGTGCGCGATGATCCGCGTGGTGCTGGTCGACGACGAGCGGCTGACGAGGGACGCGGTGGCCGCGCTGCTCGCCCTGGAGTCGGATCTCGACGTGGTCGGGCAGGCGTCGGACGGGGCGGCTGCGGTGGCACTGGTCTTGGAGCTGGTTCCCGACATCGTCGTGCTGGACGTCGAGATGCCCGGACTTCAGGGCCCGGACGTGGTCGAACGTGTGATGGCCTCGGCGAGCGGAATCCAGTGCATGATCCTCACCCGGCATGCGCGACCCGGTGTGCTGCGGCGCGCGCTTGCCGCAGGCGCACGGGGATTCCTGCCGAAGAACGTGCCCGTCTCGCAGCTCGCGGATGCGATCAGGAGGGTGCATTCCGGCAGACGCTACGTCGACGAGTCCATGGCCGCGGAGGCGCTGGCCGAATCGCCCTGCCCGCTGACCGATCGCGAGCGCGAGATGCTGGCGATGGTCACGGATTCCCGGACGGCCGCCGACATCGCCCGGCTGGTCCACCTGTCCTCCGGGACGGTCCGCAACTATCTCTCCTCCGCGATGAGCAAACTGGCGGCTCGGACCCGAACCGAGGCCGCTCGTATCGCCCGTGATCACGGCTGGATCTGATCAACGGGCCCGCGCCTCGACTGTCGTCGCGGTCCTGGTGCTCCTCGGGCAGGCTCGGGCGCCGAGTTCGGCAGTCCGGCGGTAGCGGAGCCCGGTAATGCCGCAGTGCCGGACTGCCGCAGCGCCGTGCGCCTGGTGCTTCTCGGGCAGCTCGGCGGAGAGCCGTGTCGCCGAACTCCATCGCCTGCGCGGCTCGACAGCCGAGCCCGACCTCGGCGGTCCGGTGGCGGGTCGTCGGAATCCGCCGCCGTGCGCGACGACGTCGTGTTCAGCCCCGAGGTGTGTTGGCCGGCATGGTGGGGGGATGAGCGAACTGACCTTCGGCGAGGAAGCACAGAGTCTGATCTCGGCATACTCGGACCTGCTTGTGCAGGCGGGCGAGGCGGGAGCCGAGCCGGACCCTGATCGCCAGGCGATGGTCGAGGCGCTCGAGGTGGGCGAACGTCTCGTCGAGCTGCTGACCGCGCGGGCCGACGAGTATCGGGAGTCGATGGCGTCGTTGCGGAGGCGACTGGAGCAGCCTGCCGGGTGAGAACCGAGAAACGCAGGCGGCGGCCGGGCGGGCACCGGATCACTCCTGCGCGGGATCTCGACAGAGACCAACCGGTCGAGTGCATTCGCCCCTGGGCAGTCCGGCACCGGTGGGAGCTCCGACGGGAGGCCCGTGGCGAGAAGGCCCAGCGGGCCGGGCCGACGCCGGACGTCACGGCCTACGCAGAGGCGACCGGCGACTCAAGGGCGGTCCATGCGGTCACGGAGCCGCTGGACGTGTTCCTCGACAGACCGCTGGTGTTCTGCGGAGGCCTTCCGGTCTGCGCGGGCTAGGGCCAGCGCCGCCTCGGCCGACAGCTGGGCGCACATCATCATGTCCAGGACGGCCTCCCGACGGTCCTCAGTCTCGGCCGCGACGAGCATGGGCCGGAGGTGCTCCACCATGCGCTCCATCTCCCCGGCCGACGCCACCAGCGCGTCGCGGGCTGCGGCCATCGCGGCGCGTCCTCGGTTGAAGTGATCCATGGCCTCGTGCCGTCGCTGTGGGGAGAGCTGGTCGAGACTCCGCAGCAGTTCGTCGCTCAGCTCGATGTTCCAGATGTCCTTCTCCGCGCTCATCTGCTCAGCCTGGCACGGGGACGTGCTCGTGCGCGCCTGAGTTCTGCCCTGACTTCGGTCCTGACTTCGGCGTAGGCTGATCCACAGGTGCCTGACACTGCGGGTGACCCACCCCGTTTTGACCCGTCCCAGCGGGTGCGGGTATCTTTGCTGCCTGGGCCCGACTTGTGTTGGGCTGGTCTGTGTGCCTGTGATCGTTGGCTCATCGCCTCCGTAACCACAGGACGGTGGAAGTCTTCCGGGTTGGCCGAGGGTTTCACGCCTGTGGGCGTGGAAGCGGGCGACACGCCCGACCTCGGGTTACGGGGGACAGCCGCGTGACTCCAGACACGACCCGCAAGGGTCGGATATAGCCTGAGGTGCTCAAAGGAGCATCTTTACGTAGCGAACGGAAGAAGTAGCCGGTCCATGCCCACGATCCAGCAGCTGGTCCGCAAGGGCCGCCAGGACAAGGTCGCGAAGACCAAGACCGCGGCGCTCAAGGGGAGCCCGCAGCGGCGCGGTGTGTGCACCCGCGTCTACACGACCACCCCTAAGAAGCCCAACTCGGCGCTGCGCAAGGTCGCGCGTGTCAAGCTGACCAGCGGCATCGAGGTGACGGCCTACATCCCCGGTGAGGGCCACAACCTGCAGGAGCACTCGATGGTGCTCGTTCGTGGCGGCCGTGTTAAGGACCTGCCCGGTGTTCGTTACAAGATCATCCGTGGCTCTCTTGACACGCAGGGCGTGAAGAACCGCAAGCAGGCCCGCAGCCGGTACGGTGCGAAGAAGGAGAAGAGCTAACCATGCCCCGCAAGGGACCGGCCCCCAAGCGGCCGCTTATCTCCGACCCGGTGTACGCCTCGCCGCTGGTGACCCAGCTCATCAACAAGGTGCTGGTCGACGGCAAGCGTTCAGTGGCTGAGAAGATCGTGTACGAGGCCCTGGAGGGCAGTCGCGAGAAGACCGGCACCGACCCGGTCGTCACGCTCAAGCGCGCGCTCGACAACGTCAAGCCCGCCCTGGAGGTGCGCAGCCGCCGTGTCGGTGGCGCGACCTACCAGGTGCCGGTGGAGGTGCGGGCGAGCCGCTCCACCACGCTGGCTCTGCGGTGGCTGGTCGGCTTCGCCCGTCAGCGTCGTGAGAAGACGATGGTCGAGCGCCTGACGAACGAGCTGCTGGACGCGAGCAACGGACTCGGGGCGAGTGTGAAGCGCCGCGAAGACACCCACAAGATGGCCGAGTCGAACAAGGCCTTCGCGCATTACCGCTGGTGATCGAGGATGCCCGACACGATCGACTTCGTCGGTCACGGCTCCGCCTCGGATCGGACATCCGATTCGAGGCCTGCTGTTGTCGGGCCTTCGGCCACCCCTAGAGACAGCTAGACAAAGCTGATCAGGAACGGGGAAGACTCTCGTGGCACGCGACGTGCTGACTGACCTGGCCAAGGTCCGCAACATCGGGATCATGGCCCACATCGACGCGGGCAAGACCACCACGACCGAGCGGATCCTCTTCTACACGGGGATCAACTACAAGATCGGCGAGGTGCACGACGGCGCGGCGACGATGGACTGGATGGAGGAGGAGCAGAAGCGGGGTATCACCATCACCTCGGCTGCCACCACCACCTTCTGGGCAGACCACCAGATCAACATCATCGACACTCCCGGGCACGTCGACTTCACCGTCGAGGTGGAACGGTCGTTGCGCGTGCTCGACGGCGCGGTCGCGGTGTTCGATGGCAAGGAAGGCGTCGAGCCGCAGTCCGAGCAGGTCTGGCGGCAGGCGGACAAGTACGAGGTTCCGCGAGTCTGCTTCGTCAACAAGATGGACAAGCTCGGTGCGGACTTCTACTTCACCGTGCGCACCATCGAGGAGCGCCTCGGTGCCCGCCCGCTCGTCATCCAGCTGCCCATCGGTGCTGAGAACGACTTCGCGGGTGTCGTCGACCTGGTGAACATGCGCGCGCTGACCTGGCGTGGCGACGTTCAGAAGGGCGAGGACTACACCGTCGAGGAGATCCCGGCGGATCTGGCCGAGAAGGCCGCCGAGTACCGGGAGAAGCTCGTCGAGGCCGTGGCCGAGACCGACGAGGAGCTCATGGAGCTCTACCTCGGCGGTGGCGAGTTGTCGCTGGAGCAGATCAAGGCGGGCATCCGCAAGATCACGATCGCTCGTGAGGCCTACCCGGTGCTCTGTGGCTCCGCGTTCAAGAACAAGGGCGTTCAGCCCATGCTCGACGCGGTCATCGACTACCTGCCCTCGCCGCTGGACGTGCCGCCGATGGAGGGTCTGCTGCTCGACGGCGAGACTCCCGCCACTCGGCAGCCCAACGTCGACGAGCCCTTCTCCGCCCTGGCATTCAAGATCGCCGCGCACCCGTTCTTCGGGAAGCTGACCTACATCCGGGTCTACTCGGGCAAGGTCAGCTCCGGCACGCAGCTCGTGAACGCCACCAAGGACCGGAAGGAGCGCATCGGGAAGCTCTTCCAGATGCACTCCAACAAGGAGAACCCGGTCGAGGACGCGCAGGCGGGTCACATCTACGCGGTGATCGGTCTCAAGGAGACCACCACCGGTGACACGCTCGCCGACCCGCAGAAGCCCATCGTCCTCGAGTCGATGAGCTTCCCGGAGCCGGTCATCCAGGTGGCGATCGAGCCCAAGACCAAGAGTGACCAGGAGAAGCTGGGTACGGCGATCCAGAAGCTCGCCGAGGAAGACCCGACGTTCCAGGTCAAGCTTGACGAGGAGACCGGTCAGACCATCATCGCCGGTATGGGCGAGCTGCACCTCGAGGTGCTGGTCAACCGGATGAAGAGCGACTACAAGGTCGAGGCGAACATCGGTAAGCCGCAGGTGGCCTACCGGGAGACGATTCGCAAGACGATCGAGAAGGTCGAGTACACCCACAAGAAGCAGACGGGTGGCTCTGGCCAGTTCGCTCGAGTGATCGTGAAGCTGGAACCGTTGGAGAGCACCGACGGTGCGCTCTACGAGTTCGAGAACAAGGTCAGCGGTGGCCGGGTGCCGAGGGAGTACATTCCGTCGGTCGACGCGGGCGCCCAGGACGCGATGCAGTACGGAGTGTTGGCGGGCTACCCGCTGGTGGGGCTGAAGTTCACCCTGCTGGACGGCGCCTACCACGAGGTGGACTCCTCCGAGATGGCGTTCAAGATCGCCGGTTCGATGGCGATGAAGGAAGCCGCTCGCAAGGCCTCCCCGGCACTGCTCGAGCCCATGATGGCTGTCGAGGTGACGACCCCTGAGGATTACATGGGCGACGTCATCGGCGACCTGAACTCCCGCCGTGGCCACATCCAGGCCATGGAGGAGCGCAGTGGTGCGCGCGTCGTCAAGGCGCTCGTTCCTCTGTCGGAGATGTTCGGGTATGTCGGCGACCTGCGTTCCAAGACGCAGGGTCGGGCGAACTACTCGATGCAGTTCGACTCCTACGCCGAGGTTCCGACGAACGTCGCAAAGGAGATCATCGCGAAGGCGACCGGTGAGTGAGTCTCACCTGTAACGCGGCCTGCCGAGGAGTTCTCCTCGGCTCGGCTGCGGGTGAGCGGCTCGACCAGCCGACGCAAATCCAGCGGTAAGTGCTCCGGTGCCCGTCGGGCTCCGGAGCCCTCCGAGGGGGAAATGTCATCGGCCGCCTCGTATGGGCGGCGAAAATCGAAACCGTCGAGCACATACAACAGTCCGTGCGGCGGAAAGATTAAGTCCAGGAGGACAAACCAGTGGCGAAGGCGAAGTTCGAGCGGACGAAGCCGCACGTCAACATCGGCACCATCGGTCACATCGACCATGGCAAGACCACGCTGACCGCGGCGATCTCCAAGGTCCTGCACGACAAGTTCCCGGACCTCAACCCTCTGATGGCCTTCGACTCGATCGACAAGGCGCCCGAGGAGAAGCAGCGCGGCATCACGATCTCCATCGCGCACATCGAGTACCAGACGGAGAAGCGTCACTACGCGCACGTCGACTGCCCCGGCCACGCCGACTACGTGAAGAACATGATCACGGGTGCGGCGCAGATGGACGGTGCGATCCTCGTGGTCGCCGCCACCGACGGCCCGATGCCGCAGACGCGTGAGCACGTGCTGCTGGCCCGTCAGGTCGGCGTTCCCTACATCGTGGTGGCCCTGAACAAGGCCGACATGGTGGACGACGAGGAGATCTTCGAGCTCGTCGAGATGGAGGTCCGTGAGCTGCTGTCGGCTCAGGAGTTCCCCGGCGACGACCTCCCGGTCGTGCGCGTCTCCGCGCTCAAGGCGCTGGAGGGCGACGCCGAGTGGAGCGCGAAGCTCCTCGAGCTGATGGACGCGGTCGACGAGAACATCCCGGAGCCGGAGCGCGAGGTCGACAAGGCGTTCCTGATGCCGGTGGAGGACGTCTTCACCATCACCGGTCGTGGCACCGTGGTCACCGGTCGTATCGAGCGCGGCATCGTCAAGGTGAACGAGGAGGTGGAGGTCGTCGGCATCAAGGAGAAGTCCCTGAAGACGACCGTCACCAGCATCGAGATGTTCAACAAGTTCCTCGATGAGGGCCAGGCTGGCGACAACGCCGCTCTGCTGCTCCGCGGCATCAAGCGCGAGCAGGTCGAGCGCGGCATGGTCGTCACGAAGCCGGGCTCCAACACCCCGCACACCAGCTTCGAGGCCGAGGTCTACATCCTCTCGAAGGACGAGGGTGGCCGTCACACGCCGTTCTTCAACAACTACCGTCCCCAGTTCTACTTCCGGACGACGGACGTGACCGGCGTGGTCACGCTGCCCGAGGGCACCGAGATGGTCATGCCCGGCGACAACACCGCGATCTCGGTGGAGCTGATCCAGCCCATCGCGATGGACGAGGGTCTGCGTCTGGCGATTCGTGAGGGCGGTCGCACCGTCGGCGCGGGTCGCGTCACCAAGATCAACAAGTGACTCACCGTGGGGAGGGCTCCTGATCCAGGGGCCCTCCCCACCCCCGATTTGGAGGCCTACCTCGGGGTATGGCATCCTGTAAGGGTTGCTCGTCGGAGGCTGTCGGTGAAGCATTGCGAACCGACAGCCTCGGCGCGAGCGCCCCGCGTCCGCAGCCTTGAGGATCGACTCGAGATCGGTGTCGGCCGGGGCTGCACGAACGCAGGTCCATCAGCGGACCCTGCGGGGTGCAGGGGGTCGAGAGATCCACACCACCGATGACGTCACAGGCATCGGTCTGAGCATCGGGCGCGACACGCCCGACCGCGTGGACCGGGTGACGGTGACGACTGGCAGTGTTTTTTCCTGAATAGGGTGTCTCCTTACGCAGGGGAGCAGCACGGGCCGGGAGGATCCAGGTCGGGATCAACGCGAGGCAACCGCAGCGTGTTAGTCAGAAGCGGCACGAGATTAGAGGAACGGCAAGCCACTATGGCGGGACAGAAGATCCGCATCCGGCTCAAGGCCTACGACCACGAGGCGATCGACGCGTCCGCGCGCAAGATCGTCGAGACCGTGACGCGCACCGGCGCTCGGGTCGTCGGACCTGTGCCGCTGCCCACCGAGAAGAACGTGTACTGCGTCATCCGCTCGCCGCACAAGTACAAGGATTCGCGCGAGCACTTCGAGATGCGCACGCACAAGCGTCTGATCGACATTCTCGACCCGTCGCCGAAGACGGTGGACGCGCTGATGCGCATCGACCTGCCGGCCAGTGTCGACGTCAACATTCAGTGATTCGGGCGCTAGAGCGGCGGAGATAACGAGACCCATGTCTGACAAGCAGATCAAGGGGATCCTGGGCACCAAACTTGGTATGTCCCAGGTCTTCGACGAGAACAACCGGATCGTACCGGTCACGGTCGTCAAGGCCGATCCGAACGTGGTCACCCAGATCCGGACCGACGAGAAGGACGGCTACTCGGCCGTCCAGCTGGCATACGGCGCCATTGACCCTCGTAAGGTCAACAAGCCCGAGACCGGCCACTTCAGCAAGGCGAAGGTGACCCCTCGCAGGCACCTGGTGGAGCTGCGCAGCAGCAACGCCGGTGAGTACGAGGTCGGCCAGGAGGTGACGGCCGACGTGTTCGATCAGGGCACGCTGGTCGACGTCGTGGCCACGAGCAAGGGCAAGGGCACCGCCGGTGTCATGAAGCGACACGGCTTCGCGGGTCTGAGCGCCAGCCACGGTACTCAGCGCAAGCACCGCTCGCCCGGCTCCATCGGCGGCTGCGCCACTCCCGGTCGCGTCTTCAAGGGCGTCCGGATGGCCGGACGCATGGGCAACGTGCGGGTCACCACGCAGAACCTGACCGTGCACCGGGTCGACCTCGAGGCGGGACTCATCCTGCTCAAGGGTGCGGTTCCCGGCCCGAAGGGCGGCCTCGTGCTGGTCAAGAGCGCTGCTAAGGGCGGTGTCTGATGAGCGCGAATGTTGAGATCAAGACCCCGGACGGCAAGGCCGACGGCAGCATCGAGCTGCCCGCCGACGTCTTCGACGTCCAGGCGAACATGGCCCTGATGCACCAGGTCGTGGTCGCGCAGCAGGCGGCGGCTCGGCAGGGCACGCACGACACGAAGACCCGCGGCGAGGTTCGCGGCGGTGGGCGTAAGCCGTACCGCCAGAAGGGCACCGGCCGCGCCCGTCAGGGTTCGGTTCGTGCGCCGCAGTTCGTCGGCGGTGGTGTCGTGCACGGCCCGACTCCGCGCGACTACTCCCAGCGGACGCCCAAGAAGATGAAGGCCGCCGCTCTGCGCGGTGCCCTCTCCGACCGGGCCCGCGAGGGGCAGCTGCACGTGGTCACCTCGCTGGTGGACGGCGAGAAGCCCTCGACGAAGTTCGCTCGTCAGGCGCTGCGCACGATCACCGAGGCCCGCCGCGTGCTGGTCGTCCTGCACCGTGAGGACGTCCTGGGCTGGCAGAGCCTGCGCAACCTTTCCGACGTGCACCTGATCGCTCCCGACCAGCTCAACACGTACGACGTGCTGGTCAACGACGACCTGGTGTTCACGAAGGCGGCTCTGGAGAGCTTCCTCTCCGGCTCGGCCCGGCGGTCTGGCAAGGCCACCGCTCGGTCCGGCGCGAGCGCCGACGCTACCGAGTCCGACTCAGATGGGGAGGCTGGGAAGTGATCCCCGACCCTCGCGACATCTTGGTTGCTCCGGTCGTCTCCGAGAAGAGCTACGGCCTTCTCGAGGAGAAGAAGTACACCTTCGTGGTGGTTCCGGACGCCAACAAGACGCAGATCAAGATCGCCGTCGAGCAGGTCTTCGGCGTGAAGGTCGCGAGCGTGAACACGCTCAACCGTCAGGGTAAGCGCAAGCGCACCCGCACCGGGTACGGCAAGCGCAAGGACACCAAGCGGGCGATCGTGACCTTGCACCCGGAGAGCAAGCCGATCGAGATCTTCGGCGGGCCGTCCGCGTGACGCGGCCGGACCGAACCGGACTGAACGACTGAGGACTGCACAGACATGGGCATCCGCAAGTACAAGCCGACGACACCGGGTCGTCGTGGTGCCAGCGTGGCCGACTTCGCCGAGATCACTCGGTCGACGCCGGAGAAGTCGCTGGTCCGTCCGCTGCACGGCCGCGGTGGTCGTAACGCGCACGGAAAGATCACGACCCGGCACAAGGGTGGTGGCCACAAGCGCGCCTACCGTCTGATCGACTTCCGTCGGTTGGACAAGGACGGCGTGCCTGCCAAGGTCGCGCACATCGAGTACGACCCGAACCGCACCGCCCGCATCGCGCTGCTGCACTACGCGGACGGCGAGAAGCGCTACATCATCGCCCCGGAGAAGACGCGCCAGGGCGACGTGATCGAGAGCGGTCCCCGGGCTGACATCAAGCCGGGCAACAACCTGCCGCTGCGCAACATCCCGACCGGCACCGTGGTGCACGCCATCGAGCTTCGGCCCGGCGGCGGCGCCAAGATCGCCAGGTCGGCGGGTGCCAGTGTGCAGCTGGTCGCCAAGGACGGGCCCTACGCCCAGCTCCGGATGCCGTCCGGTGAGATCCGCAACGTGGACGTGCGTTGTCGCGCCACGATCGGTGAGGTCGGCAACTCCGAGCAGGGCAACATCAACTGGGGCAAGGCGGGACGGATGCGGTGGAAGGGCAAGCGCCCGACCGTCCGTGGTGTCGCCATGAACCCGGTCGACCACCCCCACGGTGGTGGTGAGGGTAAGACCTCCGGTGGTCGCCACCCGGTGAACCCGGCTGGTAAGCCCGAGGGTCGTACGCGTCGTAACAAGCCGAGTGACAAGCTCATCGTCCGCCGACGCCGCACCGGCAAGAAGCGCTGAGCAGGGAGGGAGTGAAGGATGCCACGCAGCCTGAAGAAGGGCCCGTTCGTCGACGACCACCTGCTCAAGAAGGTGGACGTACTGAACGAGTCCGGCAAGAAGACGGTGATCAAGACCTGGTCCCGGCGCTCGACGATCATTCCGGACATGCTCGGGCACACGTTCGCCGTGCACGACGGTCGCAAGCACGTCCCGGTGTTCGTGTCCGAGGCGATGGTGGGTCACAAGCTGGGCGAGTTCGCCCCGACCCGCACCTTCAAAGGTCACGTCAAGGAAGACCGCAGGTCTCGCCGCCGCTGACGCGGGCTTCGACGCGAGATTCACGGACTAGCAAGAGCAAGGGGAAACAGCGATGAACGCCCGAAACGACGCTGTGGCGCCGGAAGGCGAAGAGACGCCGTCGCGTGCCGTGGCGCGGGCCCGCTATGTCCGCGCCACGCCGATGAAGGTGCGCCGCGTGGTCGATCTCGTCAGGGGCCGTCACGCTCAGGAGGCCCTGGCCGTGCTCCGGTTCGCGCCGCAGTCTGCCAGCGAGCCGGTCGAGAAGGTGCTTGCGAGCGCCATCGCCAACGCCGAGAACAACCTCGACCTCGATCCGGAGACGCTCTGGATCAGCAGCATCTACGTGGACGAGGGGCCGACGCTGAAGCGCATCCGGCCGCGGGCTCAGGGCCGCGCGTACCGGGTCCGTAAGCGGACCAGCCACATCACCGTCGAGGTCGAGTCCCGGCCGCAGGCCACGGGCCGGACTCGCAAGTCCAGCGTGAAGGGAAGTGCCCGGTAGTGGGTCAGAAAATCAACCCGCACGGCTTCCGGCTGGGGATCACCACCGACTGGAAGTCCCGCTGGTACGCCGACAAGCAGTACGCCGAGTATGTGTCGGAGGACGTCAAGATCCGCCGAATGCTCTCCAAGGGCATGGAGCGGGCAGGCATCTCCAAGGTGGAGATCGAGCGCACCCGAGACCGGGTCCGCGTCGACATCCACACCGCACGGCCCGGCATCGTGATCGGCCGCCGCGGCGCGGAGGCCGACCGCATCCGCGGTGAGCTGGAGAAGCTGACCAAGAAGCAGATCCAGCTCAACATCCTTGAGGTCAAGGGTTCCGAGTCCGATTCGCAGCTCGTGGCGCAGAACGTCGCCGAGCAGCTCTCCAACCGGGTGTCCTTCCGGCGCGCGATGCGTAAGGCGATGCAGTCGTCGATGCGCTCGCCGCAGGTCAAGGGCATTCGGGTGCAGGTGAGCGGCCGCCTCGGCGGTGCGGAGATGTCGCGCTCGGAGTTCTACCGCGAGGGTCGGGTTCCGCTGCACACGCTGCGTGCGGACATCGACTACGGCTTCTTCGAGGCCAAGACGACCTTCGGCCGTATCGGCGTGAAGGTCTGGATCTACAAGGGTGAGCTGGTCGGCGGCCTGAAGGCTCGCGAGGCTGCGGCTGCCGAGGCTCGGGCACCTCGCCGGGACCGTTCGGATCGGGCGGACCGCCCGGACCGGCCCAACCGTCGTCGCTCCGGTGCGTCCGGGACGACCGCGGCAGGCACCGAGGCCGGACGGGCTGCGGCCGAGACGGCGGAGAAGACGGCGGTCGCGACTTCGCCGTCCGCCGGCGAGAAGACGGAGGGCTGAGAAGTGCTCATCCCGCGTAAGGTCAAGTTCCGTAAGCAGCACCGCCCCGACCGGAGCGGCGCAGCCAAGGGCGGGACGCGGGTCACCTTCGGTGAGTTCGGGATCCAGGCTCTGGAGCCCGCTTACGTCACCAACAGGCAGATCGAGTCCGCTCGTATCGCCATCAACCGGCACATCCGTCGTGGTGGCAAGGTCTGGATCAACATCTTCCCGGACCGCCCGCTGACCAAGAAGCCTGCCGAGACCCGGATGGGTTCCGGTAAGGGTTCGCCGGAGCAGTGGATCTCCAATGTGAAGCCCGGCCGGGTGCTGTTCGAGATGACTTACCCGAACGAGACGGTCGCTCGCGAGGCGTTGCTGCGCGCGATTCACAAGCTTCCGATGAAGTGCCGCATCGTCACACGTGAGGGTGGTGAGTTCTGATGGCAGCGGTCAGCACCGCAGCCGAGCTGCGTGAGCTCACCGAGAGCGAGCTCGTTCAGCGTCTTCGGGAGGCCAAGGAGGAGCTGTTCAACCTCCGCTTCCAGATGGCGACCGGACAGCTGGAGAACAACCGTCGGCTGCGCGTCGTGCGGCATGACATCGCCAGGATCTACACCGTGATGCGTGAGCGCGAGCTGGGCTTGTCCGTCTCGCCGGACCAGGCGGACGCGACCACGAGTGAAGGTGCGGCATGAGCGAGAACGAGCAGAAGACCGAGACGCGGAACAACCGCAAGGTTCGCGAGGGTTACGTCGTCTCGGACAAGATGGACAAGACGGTCGTCGTGCAGCTTGAGGACCGTAAGAAGCACTCCCTGTACGGCAAGGTTCTGCGGAGCACCACCAAGGTCAAGGTGCACGACGAGCAGAACGCCGCAGGCGTGGGCGACCGGGTCCTGCTCATGGAGACTCGACCGCTGTCGGCGACCAAGCGCTGGCGCATCGTCGAGATCCTCGAGAAGGCCAGGTAGGAATCGCGGCGCTTCGGCAGGGTGGTCTCCTGCCGAAGCCGTGCCTGTCAGTAAGGTGCGGCGTCGGCGCCTGGTCCGAGACTGTCAGAGGTCTCAGACCGACCAAGAGGCACTACTAGAGACGACCGCGCCCGTCGGGTCGGAAATCCGGCGGGCAATACGCAGGTCAGGAGTTGACGTGATTCAGCAGGAGTCGCGGCTCCGCGTCGCTGACAACACCGGAGCCAAGGAGATCTTGTGCATCCGGGTGTTGGGCGGCTCGGGGCGGCGGTACGCGGGCATCGGCGACATCATCGTCGCGACCGTGAAGGAAGCGATCCCGGGCGCCAACGTGAAGCGTGGTGACGTGATCAAGGCCGTCATCGTGCGCACCGTGAAGGAGCGCCGTCGTCCGGACGGTTCCTACATCCGGTTCGACGAGAACGCCGCGGTGATCATCAAGGCGGACAACGAGCCGCGCGGCACGCGCATCTTCGGCCCGGTGGGTCGCGAACTGCGTGACAAGAGGTTCATGAAGATCATCTCGTTGGCGCCGGAGGTGCTCTGATGAAGGTGCACAAGGGCGACACTGTCGTGATCATCGCAGGCAAGGACAAGGGCGCCAAGGGCAAGGTCATCCAGGCCTACCCGCAGACGTCGAAGGTCCTCGTCGAGGGCGTCAACCGGATCAAGAAGCACACCAAGATCAGCCGCACTCAGCGTGGCGCGCAGTCTGGTGGCATCGTGACCCAGGAAGCGCCGATCCACGTCAGCAACGTTCAGGTGGTGGACTCGGACGGTACCCCGACCAGGGTCGGCTACCGGACGGATGAGGACGGGCGCCGGATTCGCATCTCGCGCCGCAACGGTAAGGACATCTGATCATGACGACTGCTGAGAAGATCGTCCCCCGGCTCAAGCTCCGGTACCGCGAGGAGATCGTCGGTGCGTTGCGCGAGGAGTACGACTACTCGAACGTGATGCAGGTCCCGGGCGTCGTCAAGGTCGTCGTGAACATGGGCGTCGGCGACGCGGCCAGGGACGGCAAGCTGATCGAGCCCGCGATCCGCGATCTGGCCACCATCACCGGTCAGCGTCCCGAGGTGCGGCGCGCGCGTAAGTCGATCGCGCAGTTCAAGCTGCGTGAGGGCATGCCGATCGGCGCCAGGGCGACGCTGCGCGGCGACCGCATGTGGGAGTTCCTGGACCGGCTGCTGACCATCGCGCTGCCGCGTATCCGTGACTTCCGCGGCCTGTCGGACCGCCAGTTCGACGGCAACGGCAACTACACCTTCGGGTTGAGCGAGCAGTCGATGTTCCACGAGATCGACCCCGACTCGATCGATCGCCCCAGGGGCATGGACATCACGATCGTCACCACCGCGATCAACGACGAGGAGGGGCGGGCGCTGCTGCGGCACCTCGGTTTTCCCTTCAAGTCCGCTGACAGCGGACGATGAGGACAAGGACGAGGAGAGCCGATGGCTAAGAAGTCGCTGGTCGCCAAGGCGGCGCGGAAGCCGAAGTTCGCGGTGCGGGCGTACACCCGTTGCCAGCGCTGCGGTCGCCCGCACGCCGTGTTCCGTAAGTTCGGCCTCTGCCGGGTGTGCCTTCGCGAGATGGCGCACGCAGGCGAGCTGCCGGGCGTTCGCAAGTCCAGCTGGTGATCGGCACGCCCCAGCGGCGTGACGACCTACCGGCACACTGACCATCCCAGTTCGCTCCAGGCCCAGCCGATCGGCTGGGAACCAGGGCGAGAAAGGTTGACCAGGTCACCATGACCATGACCGACCCGATCGCAGACTTCCTGACTCGTCTGCGTAACGCGAACTCGGCATACCACGACGAGGTCGTGTTGCCGCACTCCAAGCTCAAGGCGAACATCGCCGAGATCCTCAAGCGTGAGGGCTACATCTCGGGGCATCGCGTCGAGCAGGGTGAGAAGTGCCAGAACCTGGTCGTCGAGCTGAAGTACGGCCCGAACCGCGAGCGCAGCATCGCGGGTCTGCGGCGCGTGTCCAAGCCCGGTCTTCGGGTTTACGCCAAGTCGACCAACCTGCCCAAGGTGCTGGGCGGTCTCGGAGTGGCGATCATCTCCTCCTCCGGCGGTCTCGTGACCGATCGGCAGGCGGGCAAGCAGGGAGTGGGCGGGGAAGTCCTCGCCTACGTCTGGTGAGAAAGGGGGTATCGGAATGTCGCGCATCGGAAAACTGCCGGTAACCGTGCCCTCCGGCGTCGAGGTCACCCTCGACGGCCGCATGGTGACGGTCAAGGGGCCCAAGGGCACCCTGTCCCACACCCTTGCCGAGCCGATCACCGCTGAGCGGTCGGAGGACGGCGCGGTTGTGGTGAAGCGTCCGGACGACGAGCGGAAGAGTCGTTCGCTGCACGGGTTGAGCCGCACGCTGGTGGCCAACCTGATCACCGGGGTCAGCCAGGGCTACGAGAAGAAGCTCGAGATCCACGGCGTGGGTTACCGCGTCGCGCTCAAGGGCGGCGAACTCGAGTTCGCCCTCGGCTACAGCCACCCGGTGAAGATCACGCCTCCGGAGGGCATCAGCTTCGTGGTGGAGAACCCGACTCGGTTCTCCGTCCAGGGCATCGACAAGCAGCGGGTTGGCGAGGTTGCGGCCAACATTCGCAAGCTGCGCAAGCCTGACCCGTATAAGGGCAAGGGTGTGCGGTACGCGGGTGAGGTCATCCGCCGCAAGGTCGGAAAGACGGGTAAGTGAGCATGAGCGAGACCACTGCAACCACCGCTGCCAAGCGCAAGCCTGTCGGCAAGGACGTCTCCACGGTGCGTCGGGTGGCCAGGGCACGCAGGCACTTCCGTATCCGGAAGAAGGTCGCGGGCTCTGCTGAGCGTCCTCGTCTGGTCGTCACTCGGTCCTCGCGGCACATCGTCGCCCAGGTGATCGACGACCTCGCGGGCGTCACGCTGGCCTCTGCGTCGAGCCTGGAGGCCGACGTCCGAGGACTGGACGGCGACAAGAAGGCCCGTGCGGCCAAGGTCGGCGCGTTGGTCGCGGACCGGGCCAAGGGCGCGGGCATCCAAGGGGTCGTCTTCGACCGCGGCGGCTACGAGTACCACGGTCGGGTGGCCGCACTCGCCGACGCGGCGCGCGAGGCGGGGCTGGAGTTCTGAGAGACATGCAGAAGATCAAGCAGAACGAGAGGGTCGTCTGATGCCAGGACGCACACGTCGTGAGGGCGGTGGCGAGCGCGGAGAGCGCCGCGACCGTCGGGACGGTGGCCGCGGCGGGGCGGCTCAGGAGAAGACCCCGCATCTGGAGCGCGTCGTCGCGATCAACCGGGTGGCGAAGGTCGTCAAGGGTGGTCGTCGGTTCAGCTTCACCGCGCTGGTGATCGTCGGAGACGGCGACGGCATGGTGGGCGTCGGCTACGGCAAGGCCAAGGAGGTGCCTGCCGCGATCGCCAAGGGTGTGGAAGAGGCGAAGAAGAACTTCTTCCGCGTCCCTCGGATCGCGGGCACCATCACTCACCCCATCCAGGGTGAGAAGGCGGCCGGTGTGGTGCTGCTTCGCCCGGCGAGCCCCGGTACCGGTGTCATCGCCGGCGGCCCGGTGCGTGCCGTGCTGGAGTGCGCAGGCGTCCACGACGTCCTGAGCAAGTCGCTCGGCAGTGACAACGCCATCAACGTCGTGCACGCCACGGTGGCCGCGCTCAAGGGCTTGCAGCGTCCGGAGGAGGTGGCTGCTCGCCGCGGCCTGCCTCTCGAGGACGTCGCCCCGGCAGGAATGCTGCGGGCTCGCGCCGGACAGGGGGTGTGAGGCTATGTCGCAGCTGAAGGTGACGCAGCTTCGCAGCACCATCGGCACCAAGCAGAACCAGCGGGACTCGCTGCGCACCCTCGGGCTGCGCAAGATCCGGCAGGAAGTGGTGCGCGATGACACTCCCCAGGTCCGCGGTCTGATCCACACCGTGCGTCACCTGGTGAAGGTCGAAGAGGTGAACTGAAGCAATGGCCATCAAGATTCACCACCTGCGGCCTGCTCCTGGTTCCAAGACCGCGAAGACTCGCGTCGGTCGTGGTGAGGGTTCCAAGGGCAAGACCGCTGGTCGTGGTACCAAGGGCACGAAGGCCCGGAGCAATGTGAAGGCCGGGTTCGAGGGCGGTCAGCTTCCGCTCCAGATGCGGCTGCCGAAGCTCAAGGGCTTCAAGAACCGCTTCCGGGTCGAGTACCAGGTCGTCAACATCGGCGATCTGGCGAGGCTGTTCCCCGAGGGCGGCACCATCGGCATCGCCGAGCTGGTCGCCGCGGGAGCCGTCCGGAAGAACGAGCTGGTCAAGGTGCTGGGCAACGGCGACCTCGGCGATGTGAAGTTGAGCGTCACCGCGAACCGGTTCTCCGGCAGCGCGATCGAGAAGATCACGGCGGCCGGTGGGAGCACCACCACCGTCTGAGTTCTTCATCGAGCACGACGAAACGGCTCGCAGGTTCTCCTGCGGGCCGTTCGTCGTCGGTGGGGCGGGTCAGAACACGCAGGAGCCGCTGGGAATGCTGCCGTTCCCTCGGTAGTTGACGCGGTTGGTGACGGAGGATTCGCGTTTGATGCGGGCGGCCAGTGTCTGGCCCTTCTCCAACCAGGCGATCTCTGCTTCAGGGCTGGTCCAGAGTGGCTCTTGGGGTGTGTCGTCGTTGTAGACGGCCTGGAACTCGTCGTCCCATTCGGTGAGGTCGTGGACGAGTTCAGGACTGAGGCCGAGGAGTTCGGCTGCTTCGTCGATCTCGTGGTCGTATTGGGGCGAATCGCCGACCCAGAACCAGAAGCACGGTTCTTCCCAGCCCGCGTGGAGGACGACGTCATAGCCTGCCATGGGTGCTCCTGTCTTCTCAGAAGACGCACTCACCATCGGCGATGGTGCCGTTACCGAAGTATTCAACCCTGGACACGACCGGGGATTCGCGTTTGATGCGGGCGGCGAGTGTCTTGCCCTTCTCTAGCCAGGCCTGTCTGGCCTCGGGGCTCGGCCATTCGGAGTCCTGCGGGACGTCGATGTTGAGGACGTCCTGGTATTCGTCGTCCCAGTCGGTGAGTTCGGCGGCGAGGTCATCGCTCAGTGACAGCAGCTCAGCGGCTTCCTCGACCGAGTGTTGGAGCATGGGAGAGCGGCTGGTTCGGAACCGGATGCAGTCCTCGCCCCAGCCTGCGTGCAGAGTGACGTCATAGCCCGCCGTGTCACCGGTCATCAGTGGATAGTTCCTTCTGCCACGGATCGAAGAGTGAGAAGTACGACCGTCCGTCGGTCTCCTTCGACGGAGGGGAGCTGGCACCCGTCGCTGTCTGCGTCAGAACACGCAGGAGCCGCTCGGGAAAGTACCGTCACCTCGATAGACGACGCGGTTGGTGACGGGCGATTCTCGTTTGATGCGGGCGGCTAGTGTCTTGCCCTTTTCCAGCCAGGCGGTCTCTGCTTCAGGGCTGGTCCAAAGTGGTTCCTGGGGAGTGTCGTCGTTGTAGACGGCTTGGAATTCGTCGTCCCACTCCGTGAGGTCATGGACTAGTTCGGGGCTGAGGCCGAGGAGTTCCGCGGCTTCGTCGATCTCGTGGTCGTATTGGGGTGATTCGCCGACCCAGAACCAGAAGGGCGGTTCCTCCCATCCTGCGTGAAGGACGACGTCATAGCCTGCCATGTTTGCTCCTGTCTCGGTGTTGCCGAAGTACCTGGTCGAGGGGTATCGGATGTGCGCCGACGATGTAGCCATTGCTGCTGACGGTGATGGCGATTCGTCGAGGCCCATCGCCGATGTCTACTTCGTAGACCGGTCGGTCCCTGCCGCTATAGCCGACAACGCGTCCTCGCTCCAATGCAGCAATGATCAGCGCCGGTAGCTGTTCTCGTGGTGTCCCGAGGTATTCGAACTGCTCGGGCCTGCCGTCGCTCATGACGTGTCCCAGCCCGGAGTTTTTGGTCCCGGTCTCGAGCCAGACAAGGCGGCCGTTCCGGAGGCGAGTCATTCGGACGATCTTGTCTGTGCTGATCTTCGTGCCACTACGGCGTAGCTCGGCGATCCAGTCGGCATACTTCACTCCAGGATCGGCCGTGTGGTCGGGAGGCGGTGGCGGTGGCTGCGGTCCTGTCGACGGTTCGGCGGAGGAGTGCGGGGCACTCGGCGGTCCGCTAGTCCCTCCGCCCGCCTCCGCGATGCCGTGTCCCGCGATGGAATGGCAGTAGGCGTCGATGACGTCCTGGGCCTGGCGGAGCATGGCATCGGCGGTCTGGACGTCGTCGCCTGCGGCCCGTGCGTGGTGGGTGATCTGGTCGACGTGCGGCTGTGTCGATCCGGCCGTGGCCGCGCCGACGATGGCGGCGCCGTCCGTGATCGCGTCAGCGGCGCGGGCGGCCTCGCGGCGGGCCTGAGTGACGAGTGCGTAGGCCTGCCGCAGCTTCGCCACGATCTCGGTGACAGACAATGCCGGACCCCCTACGGTGTGTGATCACGCCGTCATGGTGCCCGAGGTGCGGCTGCCAGGGTCGCACGGGGTGTGCCTGCGCGCGTACGCGAGTGACCGCGTGTCTGTGGGCATCGACCGCCCCGCCGAGGGCTAGCGAGGCGCGTAGGTGCCGTCCTTGACGGCTGACATGAAGGCGGCCCACTGGGGGTGGGTGAAGGCGGTGGTGCCCTGGTCGGGGGTGACGCTGTTGCGGACGTAGACCGCGTCGTCGGTGAACATCGTCTCGACGCACGTGTTGCCGTTGTGGGATCTGGTGGAGACGAACCACTCGTTGGTGTTCCGTGCCATGGCCGGCTCATTTCAGCTCGCGATGGACCCGGCGGAGGAACGCGGTGCTCTCCTTGAGTCCCAGGGCTGTCGCCTTGAGCAGGTCGAGATGGTGCGCCGCGCGGGCGACCTCTGCTCGTCGATCCTGGAAGACGTCTCGCCCGTGGCTGTCCATGATAAGTATGTCGGGTGCTGGGGAGGGAAACCGATGCCAGGTCACGGTGATCCCGAGAAACGGATGTGGTCCAGCCCCGAAGGGCAGAACTTGGATGACGACGTTCTCCAGGTCCTCATTCGTCTTGATCAGGTGAGCAACCTGTTGGCGCATGGTCTCGGTACCGCCGATGCCCGTGCGGAGGGCGGCCTCGCCGAGGATGCACCAGTACCTGAGCGGCGGACGATCGTTCCTGGTCAGGACTGCCGCTCGCTCCAGGCGGAGATCGACGAAGCGAGCGACTTCGTCGGGCCTGTTGTCGCGACCCCAGCGGAGGGTCGCTTCGATGTAGGGCGCTACTTGAAGCAGACCTGGGATCAACTCGGAGGAGTAGAAGACCGAAGACGTCGCCTGGGACTCCAGATCAATGGCTCGACGCAGGTTGGTCGGGGTCACGGCCGTCGTGTACGGGCTCGGCGGACGACGACGCCGTGTCGTACGCGCAAACTCGATCAGCTCAGCACGCTCATCCTCACCGATCGCGTACCTGTCGAGCAGCTTCTCCAACTCGACGGGTTTGGGCTTGGACCTGCCCACCTCGAGATCGCCGATCTTGGAGAGACTGCATCCGAGTAGGTCGGCAGCCTCTTCTCGCGTCACTCCCGCCTTCTCACGCATTCGTCGCAAGGTTGCCGCGACCTGCACGTGCTCGGTCCTGACTCGCCTGTCGCTCAAGATCCGTCCTCCCTGCCACGACGCTTGTGCGGAGAAGCTCAGCCTGTTCGCTGACCAGACTCAAGTCTCGGCACGGGATTCACGCCAAAGGATTAACGTCTAATTCTGGCACGTAGTTTAGCCTCGACGTGAGGAGATCGGCTGGTCCGGAAGCCGATCATCGTCCCGAGGGAGTGAGACATGACCACCTTGATCGACGACACGGCCACCACCGGCGGCGCCTGGGCGTACGTTCACGACGGCGACCGGCTCTACTGCAAGGCAGACAGCACGAGCGGCGCCATCGACCTGACCTTCCTCGGCGCCATGGAGTTCACGGTGGGGATGTCCGAGGAGGCCGCCTGCCGCTGCCGAGACATGCTCGACACCGCGATCACGGAGCTGCGGGCCGGGACCGTCGAGGCATCCGGAGACGCTGAGAGCGTGGCCGATCGGTCGAGGGGAAGCGCCTGACGGCGGGTGGGCAGCGTAGTAGAGGTCGATGGGCGGGCCGGCCTCCAGCCGACGGCACCCGGGCTGCGGTGCTGATCACAGCGCACTCATCCAACCCGCCGTCTGCGGCAGGGGCGGGATCGCTCGCGATCTCGCCCCGTCTGCGGTGGATGTCAGGTGAGGGGCGCTGCCCGACTCGCCTTCGGTCATCGTGTTCGCTGGCCCCGCCGAAGCATTGGCGGGCGTCCCGTGCGGCCCCGTAGAGATCCACCGCCACTCCTGGCATTTTCCCACGAAGGAGAACAGTGAGCGAGCCCCTGATCTGGCTGCGCGGTGACAAGGCGGGCATCGGCCCTTTGCGTGCCGACCTCGTGGAGGACTACTGGCGGTGGGAGCAGAGCATCCCCACCATCGTCGGATACAACCGGCGAACACCCCAGCCGATCGAGACCACCCGGCTGATTCTCATCGAAGGCTACGACCGAGCCTCGGACCGAGAGATCCGGTTCACGATCTACGACCTGACCGGAGCGACACCCAGACCGGTCGGTATAGCCCAGGTAGTGACCGATCAGCCACGCGCAACGGCGAGTACATCGTGGCCATGGGTGAATCCCGGGAGAAAGGGGTGGGTTCCGAGGCGACCAGGCTCGTGTTGGACTACGCCTTCCACGTCGCCAACCTGGCATGCGTGTACTTGAGCGTCATGGAACCGAACCAGGGAGCGATCCGCGCCTACGAGCGGGCGGGTTTCAAGCGGCAGGGCATCCGCCGCAACGCGAATATGTGGCTTGGTGAGCGGGTCGATGAGGTGCTGATGGACGCCATTCCAGCCGAGTTCGAGGGTCCCTCCTTGGTCAAACAGATGTTCCGCTGAGGCGATCTCGGCGAGAATCCGCGGTAGGTAGGCGTGGTACGGACGCTTCCTGGCGATCTTCGCCTGGGCTCCGTCCGAGTGCGGCCGAGGACATGCGGCGGGAGCCCGCCGAAGGGCGATGAGCTGTCCCGACAGTGGGCGCGAGGGCGAGGCGTCCGCCCTGCCGTTCGTGGTCGTGGACGGCGATGGTGGGCGATGGGAGCCGGTCGTCGCGTACGTGGCTTCTCACCTGGGCGGACCGGCGGTGTGCGACCTCGTCCGGGACGTGTGGATGAATCGTCCCTCGACGAGTGGTCCCAGCTCCTCGCCTGACCCGTCAGGCCCGGCGTCCCGCTGCCGATAACCATCTCGGTAGGAAGTCGGATGAAGGAGCGGACATGACCAACGCGCAGTCGCTCGAGGATCGGATCGCCACACGGATTCAGGCGTCGTCGTTAGGGGTCGCGGTAGCCGATCCGGTGAACGGGCCCGATCAGGGCGTCTACATCGACAACCCCTACAACGCGATCAATCCGAGCGTGCAGACCAGGTTCGGCAAGGACCCGAGGAAACGGATCGTGCAGTACGCGCCCGGGTCGGACACACTGCTGTCGGTCATCCCGCCGATCAAGGCGAAGTCCCTCGGCTACGGCGACACTCCGCCCTCCCACGCCGAACGCGTCAAGGCCTACCTCGACTGGGGCGCAGCGCGGGCCGTCGGGCACCCCTTCATCGGCGTCTGTGAGAGCTTCAACACCGTGGTCATCGCCATCCTGGCGGCCAAGAACAGCCCCCTGGCCGACGGCACCGTGATCGAGTACATCGGTGTGAAGCAGGGCAACCTCGGACACGCCATCGCCGTCATCGGTCGCGCCAACCAGACGGAGTCCGTCGGCCAGACGATCCCGGCCCCAGGTCTGTGGGGTGCCGACTGCATCGTGGTCGATCAGTGGTACGCCCTCCAGGCAGGCACCGTCCCGGTCTTCCACGTCGCGGGCCCGCACGCCGACACCGACTACGTCGCCTTCCTCACCACCGGCACCACCCGCACCGGCCTCTACGGCACCTTCACCAAGGACGGCACCCGCGCCAACATCAACCTTCGCTCGTGACACTGCGGGTCTCCACGACGGGCAGGCATTGACGAAACGGCGGTCGATGCCACCCGATCTCGCCAGGAGCCGGACCGGACCGCAGACAGGGGCCGGTTCGGCTACCGGGGTGACTAGAGACCTACGAGGACCATCGCCGATGACGGCTTAGCGGGGCGCTCCGGGCTCCTCGGGCTTGCGCACCAGCAGTTGCGCCTGCTGGAACTGCCGCTCGCCCTCCCGCGGCTCGCGCACCAACCGGGCGACCTCGACGAACCCGGCCTGGCGTGCCGACTCCGCGAGGCTGCCGGGCGACCATCGATAGGCGAGCGTGACCTTGTGGTCGAATTCCTGCGGCAGCGGGTCGTCACCGGCGAAGAATCCGAGCAGCAGGTGGCCGCCCGGCGCCAGCACTCGCCGGAACTCGGCGAACACGGCAGGCACGTGCTGCGGTGGCGTGTGGATCACGGAATAGAACGCGAGAATGCCGCCGAGAACCCCGTCATCGACGTCCAAGGCGGTCATCGAACCCTCGTCGAACCGCAGATCCGGATGAGCCCGGCGGGCCAGGGCGACCATCTCGGAGGACAGGTCGATGCCGAAGGCGGTCGCCCCGAGCGCGTGCAGATGCGCGGTCACGTGGCCGGGGCCGCAGCCGACATCGGCGACCGGTCCGGCATCGTGGGCCCGCACGAGTTCGGCGAATGCGGCCAGCATCGCTCGTTCCATCGGCAAGGTCTCGAGCACGTTGCTGAACAGTTCGGCGTACCGGGGCGCAACGGCGTCGTAAGCAGCCCTGATGTCGTGCACGACAGCGGGTTCGGTCACGGCGCGAACCGTACCGTCGTCGGTGCCCACGGCCCGGCGCTGGGCTGGTCCGGCTTCTCCACGGTCGCTGCTGTGCCGATCTGATCCTTCGAGCGGGACGGCGTCGGCGGCGGAGGATCGCCCCGCGATCTGATCGATGGATGTCGCGTCGACTGCTGTGCTCGGACGCCCGCCGGAGTTCGTGACACGCGCGGCTTGCGCCATCGGCGTCTCGGCTTCGCCTCGGCGCGGAGCAGGTCGGTCCGACGGGCACGGTCGTGACCATCGAACTCGACGACGATCGGCCCCCGCCTGCGCCCGAGGTCCGTGTCAGCCGACCAGAGCCGCACCTGATCATCTCTCGGCGATCAGAGGGGAAGCCGGCCCGCCTGCGCGTGGCCGTCGACGACAATGATCACCCGACCGGGCGAAATCAGGCGGTGATCCTCCCGGCGAGTCGGCCCCGGCCGGACATCGCACCGCCCCGAGGCCGGGGAACGCCGGAATCCTGGCCTGTCTGCGGCTGCCTGCCTCGCGTCACGCCTGGTCGCTCACATATCCGCTCACGTATCCGCTCGTCGGGCGGTGCCGGATACGCGGTCTGGCCCCGCCGGCGGCCGTCAGACGTTGCCGCCTTCGGCGGTTGACACGCCGGAACCCGTGTCTAGCGCGGCTGATCACCCGCAATACGTCCGCGCACCTTGTGGGGCATGACCACCCTGCTGTTAGAGTCGGCACACGCTTCGTGCCTGGAGGCACGCAGTGTTCCTGGCGTGCGCGCCAGGCCCGTGTACTGCCGGCACCGTGCCGGCCTATGCCGATCGTCGGAATGAGAACCCGACGACGCCGAGGAGGTCACGCGTGCTCAGCGCCTTCCGCTCGGCTCTCACTACGCCGGACTTGCGCCGCAAGATTCTGTTCACTCTCGGAATCGTGGTGATCTACCGGCTGGGGGCGAACGTTCCGTCGCCTGGGGTCTCCTCCACGAACATCCAGGAGTGCCTCAGGCTGGCTGAACAGGGCGAGAACCAGAACCTGTACTCCTTGCTCAACCTGTTCAGCGGCGGTGCTCTTCTTCAGCTGTCGGTCTTCGCGCTCGGCATCATGCCGTTCATCACCGCGAGCATCATCGTGCAGCTTCTCGGCGTCGTGATTCCGCGCTTCGAACAGCTTCGCAAGGAAGGCCAGGCCGGTCAGGCCAAGCTTCAGCAGTACACCCGCTACCTGACCATCGCCTTCGCGGTCCTTCAGGCCACCACCGTCGTCGCCCTGGCCCGCTCCGGCGCCCTGTTCCAGGGCTGCAACGAGCGCGTCATCCCCGACGACTCGATCTTCAGTCTCGTCGTGGTCGTCATCGTCATGACCGCGGGCGCCACCCTCCTGATGTGGATGGGTGAGCTGGTCACCGAGCGCGGTGTCGGCAACGGCATGTCGCTGCTGATCTTCGCCTCGATCGCGGCCCGCATCCCGGCTGAGGGTGGCAACATCCTCCAGACCGCAGGCGGCGTCGTCTTCACCGTGGTCTGCGTGTTCGCCCTCGCGATCATCGTCGCGGTCTGTTTCGTCGAGCAGGCACAGCGCCGCATCCCGGTGCAGTACGCCAAGCGCATGGTCGGCCGCCGGATGTACGGCGGGACCTCGACCTACCTGCCGCTGAAGGTCAACCAGGCGGGCGTCATCCCGGTCATCTTCGGCTCCTCGCTCCTCTACCTGCCGCAGCTGCTGTCGCAGCTCTCCGGCGAGGACAACTGGTGGCGACGGTTCGTCGACGAGTACCTGGTGCCGCAGTCGAGCTGGGTGCACATCAGCCTGTTCTTCCTGTTGATCATCTTCTTCACGTACTTCTACGTGTCGATCACGTTCAACCCGGATGAGCGCGCCGACGACATGAAGAAGTTCGGCGGCTTCGTGCCGGGCATCCGTCCCGGCAGGCCGACCGCCGAGTACCTGAGCTTCGTCTTGTCCAGGATCACGTTGCCCGGCTCGCTGTACCTGGGCATCGTGGCAGTGCTGCCGAACTTCTTCCTGAGCGTCACCGGTGACGGGAACAACCAGAACTTCCCGTTCGGCGGCACGGCGGTACTGATCATGGTCGGCGTGGGCCTCGACACTGTGAAGCAGATCGAGAGCCAGCTCATGCAGCGCAATTACGAAGGGTTCCTCAAGTAGTGCGACTGGTTCTTGTTGGCCCGCCTGGCGCGGGCAAGGGCACGCAGGCGGCTGTGCTGAGCGAGGCGCTGGGGATTCCCCACGTCTCCACCGGCGAGCTGTTCCGTGCCAACATCGACAATCGGACGCCGCTGGGGACCGAGGCCAAGCGCTACCTGGACGAGGGTTCGCTGGTTCCGGACGAGGTCACCAACGAGATGGTGCGGCAGCGCCTGCGGGAGTCCGATGCGGTGGGGGGGTTCCTGCTCGACGGGTTCCCCCGCACCATCGGGCAGGCCGACGTGCTTGCCGGAATCCTCAAGGACCAGGACGAGCACGAGCTGGACGCGGTGCTGGAGTTCAAGATCCCCGAGGAGGAGGTCGTCTCCCGGATGCTCGCTCGCGGGCGGGCGGACGACACGGAGACGGTCATCCGCAAGCGGCTGGACGTCTACCACGACAGCACCGAGCCGCTGCTCGACTACTACCGGGACAAGCTGGTGGTCATCGACGCCCTCGGCACGGTGCAGGAGATCTCCGATCGCGCCCTGAGCGCGTTGCGAGCCAGGCAGGGCGGCTGAGTTCGGATGCTCAAACGGGGTAGCGGGATCGAGCTCAAGACCAGGGGCGAGATCGAGGCCATGCGTGCGGCCGGTCTCGTGGTCGCGGGCGCCCTGCGGGCGGTCGGCGCGCAGGTCCGGGCGGGGGTGAGCACCGGCGAGCTCGACGAGGTCGCCGAGCAGTTCATCCGTGACGCGGGCGCCGTGCCGTCGTTCAAGGGCTACCACGGCTTCCCCGGATCGATCTGCACCTCGGTGAACGAGCAGGTCGTGCACGGCATCCCCTCGCGGGAGCTGATCCTCGCCGACGGAGACCTGATCTCGGTCGACTGCGGCGCGATCCTCGAGGGCTGGCACGGCGACTCGGCGGTGACCATGGCCGTCGGCACCGAGTCGGCGGCCGATGCGCTGCTCTCCGAGGCCACCCGGCTCTCGATGCTCGCGGGCATCGAGGCGGTCCGGGTGGGCAACCGGCTCGGGGACGTCTCGTGGGCGATCGAGGTCGCGACCGTCCAGGCCTGTGAACGCGACGACCGCGAGTACGGCATCGTCGAGGGTTACGGCGGGCACGGGATCGGCTCCGAGATGCACATGGAGCCGTTCGTCCCCAATCACGGCAAGCCGCGTCGGGGCCCGAAGCTCAAGGTCGGCATGGCGCTGGCCATCGAGCCGATGCTGACGCTGGGCACTGCTCAGACCAGGGAACTCGACGACGAGTGGACCGTGGTGACGGCCGACGGCTCGCGTGCGGCGCACTGGGAGCACACCGTCGCGGTCACCGAGGACGGTCCCTGGGTGCTGACGGCGCCGGAGGACTGACGCCGCCGCGCTCAGGTTGATCCCCGGCGGGTTGTCGGCAGGCCTGCTCGCCGGGTGGCGGGCCGGGGGAACCGCTCGGTCTCGTCGAGCCTCCTCGGCCTGCGCAGCCGGCTGCCCTCGAGCCCGTACCGACCCGGATGGTCCTGAGGTCGCGGTGTCGCAGTGAACGTTGTCCGGTCCGACTTCCTGCGGATACCGTGTGAGGATCATTTGTTCGGCCTTTGCTCGGGTTTCGGCCCGAAGCCCGTCGAGGACGAGGGAAACTAGTCCCGTGACCGAGCCACCCAGCCGCGAGGAAATGCGCGCGTCCGACCGCGACCGGAAGCGGACTCAGGAGCACCTGCACTGGGCTCACGCCGAGGGCCTGATCGACCTCGGCGAGTTCGACACCCGTGTGCGGGCTGCCTGGGACGCCAAGACCGGCGGTGAGCTGGCGAAGGTGACCCGCGACCTGCCGCCGGCCCGGCCGCAGGGCAAGGACCAGGCGAAACCACGCAGGCGGGTCTTCAGCGAGGACGCGGGCGGTGTCGCATTACGCGTGCTGACGATCATCTGGCTGAGCGCCACCGTGGTCAACCTGATGGTGTGGGGCCTGATCGACCTCGGCTCCTTCGAGCTGTACCCGTGGTGGCTCTGGGTGGCGCTCCCACCCGGCGGCGTCCTCGGGGTCCTCTACGCGACCGGCATCGGCAGGCCGCGACCCGAGTGACGCCACTGGCGCCATTGTGACGTCGTTCGGTATCCTCGGTGATGTCACACGGGTGATGTGATGGCATCAACGGGGCGAACGGGGTGGTCAGGGTGAGTGCGTCTGGCAGAATCGACGTCGTGGGCGAGTCGCACTCCCAGGACGAGCTGCGCGCGTCGGACACCGACCGCGGGCAGGTCGTGGAGCGCCTGAGCGCCGCGCACGCCGAGGGCAGGCTCACGATGATGGAGTTCGACGACCGGACACGCCAGGCGTGGCAGGCCCGCACCTACGGCGACCTCGCCGCGATCACCGCCGATCTTCCGGTGCCGACGCAGTCGGTGACGCCGATGACGCCCGTGACGTCCTCCTCGGTGCCCGTGGCGGCGGAGTCGGTGTCGAAGGAGGTGGACGCCTCCTTCGTGGCCGCCCGTCGGAAGGAGACGGCGACCTGGGCCTCGGTCGTCGGCGTCAGCCTGAGCATCTGGCTGGTCATCGGGATGACAGTGACCTGGGTGTATCCGTGGTGGCTCTGGATCGCGGGTCCCTGGGGCATCGTGGTCGCGCTGAAGTGGATCAACGGGCCCGCGTTCGAGTCGGAGCGTTCCGGCAGGTCAGGGCGCTCCGGGCATCGCGGCGGCGCGGGCGACGGGCATCGAGGCCACCGGTCCCGGTGATCAAGAAGCCTGCCCGATTCAGGCGTCGTCGCCGCATGTGTTAGGGGCCGTTGTCGGTCCGCTTCACGCGGCGACTACACTGGCTCAACGGCGCATTCGTCGCGCTGGTCCATCGTGTCTCTAGAGTGTTGCGTGGTGGCGGTCGCCCCCTTGTGACATGTCGTGTCCCGCCCCGGACGAGTCCGGGGCTGCCGACATGAGACGACTCGCGGTCCTCACGACGGGTGCCCGCCCTCCTAGGTCCTCGGCCTGCTCCTTCAAGCCGAGACGGGAGGGGCAGACAACTGACACCGTCACGAAACGCGGAGGACATGGGCAAGAAAGACGGGGCCATCGAGGTCGAAGGTCGCGTGGTCGAGCCGCTCCCCAACGCGATGTTCCGTGTGGAGCTGGAGAACGGACACAAGGTTCTGGCCCACATCAGCGGCAAGATGCGGCAGCACTACATCCGCATTCTGCCCGAGGACAGGGTGGTTGTGGAGCTGTCGCCCTACGACCTGTCCCGTGGGCGCATCGTCTACCGCTACAAGTGACCTCTGTGCCACTCACAGGTGCCCGGATGACCATCCGGGCTAAGCGGCATCGCTCTCGACGATCAACGCGGCGAGGGCGCATCGAGCGCAGCAGGAGAGCACGACCGTGAAGGTCCAGCCGAGCGTCAAGAAGATCTGTGACAAGTGCCAGGTGATCCGGCGGCATGGCCGGGTCTTGGTGATCTGCGACAACAAGCGTCACAAGCAGCGCCAGGGCTGAACCAGCCCCGACAGGCTCCACCACAGGTCTCTTCAGACGACCGACAGTCAAGAGGCCTCCCCACACCTGTCGCCGGATCTTCGGATCCGGTCGACTCGCCCCCGGACTCCAGGCCGGGGCCCGCTCCTTTCGCGAGGAGCGGGACGGTAGGGGAGCAGACCTGGAGTGACATGAAGGAGAACGCGCCGTATGGCACGGGTTTCTGGCGTCGACCTCCCCCGCGACAAGCGGATGGAGGTCGCGTTGACCTACATCTTCGGCATTGGCCGGACCCGTTCCCGAGAGCTGCTGGCCGCGACCGGGATCAGTCCCGATCTGCGTGCCAGGGACTTGACCGACGAGGACGTCGTCAAGCTCCGGGATCACATCGAGAACAACTACAAGGTGGAGGGTGACCTCCGCCGCGAGGTGGCTGCCGACATCAGGCGGAAGGTCGAGATCGGCTGCTACGAGGGACTGCGGCACCGCCGCAGGCTGCCCGTTCGTGGCCAGCGGACCAAGACCAATGCCCGCACGATGAAGGGGCCGAAGAAGACGGTGGCAGGCAAGAAGAAGGCCACCCGGAAGTAGCAGCACCTCGCGCGCAGCTAGGAGAGCACACCAGACATGCCACCCAAGTCTCGTTCCGGTGCCGGGGTCAAGAAGGTCCGGCGCAAGGAGAAGAAGAACATCGCGCATGGTCATGCGCACATCAAGAGCACCTTCAACAACACGATCGTGTCGATCACGGACCCGACCGGCGCAGTGATCAGCTGGGCGTCCGCAGGCCACGTCGGCTTCAAGGGCTCCAGGAAGTCGACGCCGTTCGCCGCCCAGATGGCCGCCGAGAACGCGGCCCGCAAGGCCGCCGAGCACGGCATGCGCAAGGTCGACGTGTTCGTCAAGGGCCCCGGCTCCGGCCGGGAGACCGCGATCCGGTCGTTGCAGGCTGCCGGTCTCGAGGTCGGCACCATCCAGGACGTGACCCCCCAGCCGCACAACGGCTGCAGGCCGCCCAAGCGGCGCCGGGTCTAAGAGCGCGGGAAAGGAGACAAGACACTCATGGCTCGTTACACCGGACCCGCGACTCGCAAGTCTCGTCGACTGAAGGTCGACCTGATCGGCGGCGACCAGGCCTTCGAGCGTCGTCCGTACCCGCCGGGACAGCACGGCCGGGCGCGGATCAAGGAGAGCGAGTACCTGCTTCAGCTTCAGGAGAAGCAGAAGGCTCGCTTCACCTACGGCGTCCTGGAGCGGCAGTTCCGCAAGTACTACGAGGAGGCCTCGCGGCGTCCTGGTAAGACTGGCGAGAACCTGCTTCAGCTTCTCGAGGCTCGCCTCGACAACGTCATCTACCGCTCCGGCCTGGCCCGGACCCGGCGGCAGGCGCGTCAGCTCGTGAGCCACGGCCACTTCGTGGTGAACGGCAAGAAGGTCGACATTCCCAGCTTCCAGGTGTCGAAGTTCGACATCATCGACGTGAAGCAGAAGTCGCTCGGCACCACGCCGTTCATCATCGCCAAGGAGACCCTGGGCGAGCGGATCACGCCCGCGTGGCTGCAGGTCGTCCCGAGCATCCTCCGGGTGCTCGTGCACCAGCTTCCCGAGCGGGCGCAGATCGACACGCCGGTTCAGGAACAGCTCATCGTCGAGTTCTACTCGAAGTGATCGTTCAGCGGGGTGGGCGTCACGGCGCCCGCCCCGCTGAAGGCACGTCTGGCGACGGTGCGATGAGTGCGCCGCCGCGTCCCCGGTTCCATCGACGTCAAATAGCGGGCGTCGTGAGGAGAGGAAACAAACACAGTGCTGATCTCTCAGCGGCCCACCCTGGCCGAGGAGTCGGTCAACGAGACCCGCTCCCGGTTCGTCATCGAGCCCCTTGAGCCGGGCTTCGGCTACACGCTGGGCAACTCCCTGCGGCGGACTCTGCTGTCCTCGATTCCCGGTGCTGCGGTCACGAGCATCCGCATCGACGGGGTGCTGCACGAGTTCACCACGATCCCGGGCGTGAAGGAGGACGTCACCGACGTCATCCTGAACCTCAAGGAGCTGGTCGTCAGCTCCGAGGAGGACGAGCCGGTCACCATGTACCTGCGCAAGCAGGGCCCTGGTGCGGTCACCGCTGGTGACATCGTCCCGCCTGCGGGCGTCACCGTGCACAACCCCGATCTGCACATCGCCACGCTGAACGCGAAGGGCAAGCTGGAGATCGAGCTGGTCGTCGAGCGCGGCCGGGGCTACGTGCCTGCCGTGCAGAACAAGCAGGCGGGTGCCGAGATCGGTCGGATTCCGGTCGACTCGATCTACTCGCCGGTGCTGAAGGTGACCTACAAGGTCGAGGCGACCCGTGTCGAGCAGCGGACGGACTTCGACCGGCTGATCCTGGACGTGGAGAGCAAGCCCTCCATCACGCCGAGGGACGCCGTGGCGTCGGCAGGCAAGACGCTGGTGGAGCTCTTCGGACTGGCTCGCGAGCTGAACTCCGATGCCGAGGGCATCGAGATCGGCCCGTCGCCCGCCGAGGCGGACACCATCGCCGCGTTCGCGATGCCGATCGAGGACCTCGACCTGACGGTGCGCTCGTACAACTGTCTCAAGCGCGAGGGCATCCACACGGTCGGCGAGCTGGTCGGACGTAGCGAGGCGGACCTGCTGGACATCCGCAACTTCGGTGCGAAGTCCATCGACGAGGTCAAGATGAAGCTGGCGGGGCTCGGGCTCGCGCTCAAGGACAGCCCCCCCGGATTCGACCCGTCCGCCGCCGCTGCCGACTACCCCGCCGAGGGCTGGTCGAGCAACGGAGACGGCACCGACGGTAACGGCGATGACGGCCAGGACTACGCCGAGACCGAGCAGCTGTAGATCCGCTGACTGTCCCGCAGAGGACAGCCGCGGACAGTCGAGGATCTTGATAGAGGAGCAAGGATGCCCACCCCCACGAAGGGCCGCCGTCTCGGCGGTTCGCCCGCCCACGAGCGGTTGATGCTGGCCAACCTGGCCACCTCGCTGTTCACCCACGGGCGGATCACCACCACCCAGGCGAAGGCGAAACGACTGCGTCCGTTCGCCGAGCGGCTGATCAGCAAGGCCAGGCGCGGTGACCTGCACAACCGCCGCGAGATCATGAAGGTGATCCGCGACAAGGACATCGTGCACAAGCTGGTCGCCGAGATCGGTCCGTTCTTCGTGGACCGCGACGGCGGTTACACGCGGATCATCAAGGCCATGCCGCGTAAGGGCGACAACGCCCAGATGGCGGTCATCGAGCTGGTGAACGAGAAGACCGTGACCAGCGAGGCCGAGGCCGCGCGCGGCACGACCTTCGCGTCGGACGCCAAGACCGAGACCCCGGCTGCGCCCGCTGCGGCGCAGGACTCGGACAAGGCCGAGGAGACCGAGTCCCCGGCTGCGGAGGCCACGACCCCCGCAGCCGCCGAGGACGAGGGCGCCGAGGACAAGAAGGACTGAGCCATCACGTCTGCTCAGCGCGACACCGACGAGCCCGCCGTGCCCTCCGGGGACGACGGGCTCGTTCGTGTTCGCCTGGACCTCGGCTACGACGGCACGGACTTCTCCGGGTGGGCTCGGCAGCCGACTCGACGGACCGTGTGCGGGGTACTGGAAGACGCGTTGTCGTTGTTGACCCGGCTCGACGTCCGTGTGACGGTCGCCGGTCGCACCGATGCCGGGGTCCACGCCGCAGGCCAGGTCACGCATCTCGACCTGCCTGCGACTCATCCGTTGGCTTGCACGCCCGCCGAGCTGCTGCGGCGGCTCAACCGGATGCTGCCCGGCGATGTGCGGGTGTTCGCCGCCAGGGTGGTGCCCGCCGAGTTCGACGCCCGCTTCGCCGCGTTGCGCAGGCACTACGTCTATCGGTTGTCCGATGCCCCGTGGGGCGTCGATCCGATGGCTCGGCATGACACCCTCGGCTGGCACGGCGGCCTGGACGTCGACGTGCTCAATGCCGCGTCGGCTCGGCTCCTCGGCGAGCACGACTTCGCCGCCTTCTGCCGCCGCCGCGAGGGCGCGACCACGGTGCGGGACCTGGAGCGGCTGCACTGGACGCGGGTGGCAGAGCATCTGGTCCATGCGGAGGTCTCGGCGGACGCGTTCTGCCATTCGATGGTCCGCAGCCTGGTCGGGGCGTTGCTGGCCGTCGGCGACGGACGAAGGCCGGTGGAGTGGCCCGGCAGCCTGCTGACGCTGCGGCGGCGCGCGGACGAGGTGAGCGTCGCCCCGGCCCACGGACTCACCCTGGCCAAGGTCGACTATCCCGCCGACGCCGACCTCGCCGCCCGTACGGTGCTCACCCGTCGGCTGCGGGTGTGAGTGGCTGTCTTCTCCTGGGTATCGGGGGCCTGCGGGCCTGAGCTCGGGCGGCTTGGATGCCGTCCGTGAGCCGTGAGCCGTGAGCCGTGAGCCGTGAGCCGTGAGCCGTGAGCCGTGAGCCGTGAGCCGTGAGCCGTGAGCCGTGAGCCGTGAGCCCCAGGTCGGTGTCCGCGATCGACAGCTCGACCGCCGTCGTCCGTCTCAGGCCGCGTCGCATCACCTTGGCCAATCTGCCTGCCGCCGAATCCGTCGACCGCCAATCCGTCAGCCGCGAACCCGCGAACCCGCACAACGCCGGCTGACCAGCACCGCCGCCCCCATCGGTGCGCGGTACGCGCCGATCAATCGATCCCGGGTCCCCGCGCCATCGCGCAGGGGGCGCCTTGAGCCGCAGCGCCGAGCGCCCCGACAGGTAGGGCTGGCCACCCCGTGAACAGGCATCCTGGGCTGCTCGTGTGTCGCCGTCGTCGTTCGTAGTCTCGATGCCAGACAACCTGGTCAACCGCGCGGCGGTCGATGTCACCGCCGGGATCGCCGGGCATTCGTGCATCGCCGCACGGCCTGATCCGCGACCGAGGTTCCCATCTCCGAGGCATCGCCTCGGCCGCACGCCTGGAGAGCGAACATGACCGTGTCCACTCGGCGGGTCGCCCGGCCCGCGTCTGCGCCGTCGCGGAAAGCGCCGGCCGGTGCGGAATCCCCGGCCGGGCATCCCGAGTTGGAACCCGCATCCGGTCTGATGCGTGCCCTGCTCGTCGGCTACGTCGGTCTCCCGTTGGCGGCCCTGCTGGTCGCGGTGCCCCTTGCCTGGGCATGGGGGCTGCTCAGCTGGGTCGACGTCGGGATCTTCCTCGTGATGTACTTGGTCTCCGGCCTCGGCATCACGGTCGGCTTCCACCGCTACTTCACCCACGGGTCGTTTCGTGCCAGGCGGCCGCTGCGGATCGCGTTGGCCGTCGCGGGCAGCCTGGCGATCGAGATGAGCGTGACGGACTGGGTCGCCACCCACCGCAAGCATCACCAGTTCGCGGATCAGGAGGGTGATCCGCACTCGCCGTGGCGGTTCGGCACCGGTGCGAGGGCCTTGACCAAGGGCCTGCTGTTCGCCCACGTCGGGTGGCTGTTCACCACCGAACGGGGTGATCGGGAGCGGTACGCCCGCGATCTGGTCGACGACGCCGACATCAACCGCGTCAACCGACTGTTCCCGGTGTGGGCACTGACCTCGGTGTTCTTGCCCGCACTGGTCGGCGCCCTGATCACCTGGTCATGGCAGGGTGCGCTGACCGCGTTCTTCTGGGGCTCGCTGGTCCGCATCGGCCTGCTCCAGCACGTCACGTGGTCGGTCAACTCGATCTGCCATGTCTTCGGCGACGAGACCTTCACCGTCCGGGATCGGTCGCGCAACGTGTGGTGGCTTGCGGTGATCTCCTTCGGCGAGTCCTGGCACAACCTGCACCATTCGGATCCCACCTGCGCGCGACACGGCGTCCTTCGCGGCCAGCTCGATCCGAGTGCACGGGTGATCCGCTGGTTCGAGCAGGCAGGCTGGGCCCATGATGTCCGATGGCCGAATCCCTCGCGGTTGGCTGCCCGCCGGATCGCCTGAGGCGGCGCGGGCACTGGTCCCGGCATCGGGGACGGTCCGGGGGTGGCGACACGGCCACCCCCGGCGCCTGCCTCAGAACCTGTCTTTGGTCCCTCTGGCCCCGCGCAACAGGAAAGTGGGGATTAAAGACAGGCTCTCAGGCGGCTCGGGTTGCGGTGAGCCAGTCGCTGACCACGGTGTCCAGGACGTTCAGCGGCAGCGGCCCGCTGCCGAGCACCACGTCGTGGAAGGCCCGGATGTCGAAGTCCGCGCCCAACTCCTCCTCGGCGCGGGCGCGGAGCCGGTTGATCTCCAGCCTGCCGACCATGTACGACAGCGCCTGACCGGGAGCGGCGATGTAGCGGTCCACCTCGCTCTCGACCTCCAACAGCCCCATGGCGGAGTTGTCCATGATGTAGTCGATCGCCTGCTGCCTGCTCCACCCCAGCGCGTGCAGGCCGGTGTCCACCACCAGCCGGGCGGCCCGCATCGAGTCGAGCGCCAGCATCCCGAACTTCGACAGGTCGTCGGAGTACAGACCCATCTCGTCGGCCAGTCGCTCGGTGTAGAGCCCCCAGCCCTCCAGGTAGGCGTTGAGCGGGGCGAGCCTGCGGGCCAGCGGGAGGTCGGACAGCTCCTGCGCGATGGTGATCTGGAAGTGGTGGCCGGGTACCGCCTCGTGGAATGCCGTGGCCTCGGCCGTGTAGCGATACCGCTTCTCGGCCTGGTAGGTGTTGGCGAAGTACGTGCCGGGCCTGCTGCCGTCCAGTGCCGGCGACAGGTAATAGGCCAGCGCTGCGCCGGGCGCCTCCGCCTCGGGCACCGGCTCGACGAGACAGCCCTGGCTGGGCAGTCTGCCGAACCAGTCGGGCGCGACCTTCTCGGCTCGACTGATGGCGGCGCGGGCGGCGTTGATCAGCTCATCGCCGTCGGCCCAGCGCAGTGACGGGTCGGTGCGCAGCCGCTCGAACACCTCGGCGAGATCGTCGGTGCCGAACACCTTCGCGCCCAGCGCCCGGTACTCCTCGGCCAGCGCGGCGATGATGTCCTTGCCGGTCTGGTGCAGCTCCGCCGGGGTGCGATCGGTGGTGGTGTGGGACTTCGCCAGCACCCGGTAGGCCTGCTCGCCCTCGGGCAGCCAGCACAGGCCGACCCGGTCGACGGGCCTGCCGTGCGCCACGACCTCCTCGGCGAGGACCCGGCGGTACTCGGCGAACGCCGGTCGGACCGTGTCCGCCAGGATCTTCTGCCTGCGGGACTCGAAGGCCGGATCGGCCTCGGCCGGTGCGGGCTGCGCCATCGGGTCGGCATCCGGATCGGCGAGGTAGCGATCCAGCATGGCGATCGTCTTGGTCACCAGGTGCTCCACCGGTACCCGGCCGGAGGCGATGCCTGCGCGATGCCCGTCCGCGAGCGTCGCAAGGAAGGCGGGAATGGCTTCGAGCCTGGCGAGATAGTCCTGGGCCTGGGCGGTTCCCGGCAGGGTGATCATCGGCAGCAGGCTGAACAGCTCGCCCGCAGGAGCGAAGAAGGAGTCCGTGATGGTGAACTCTGCGCTGCGCAGGTCGCCGGTCTCGATGGCGGACTCCGCCTGCTGCCGCACGACGGCCACGGTGAGCCGATCCTCGGCGTCGAGGGGGGTCAGGTCGATCTCACCGGCTCGGCGGGCCACGTCGGAGAGCCGGGCGCGCAGGGACTCCCAGGCGCTGTCTCCGTGGTCGGCGAGCCGGGTGTTGTCGTGTCCGGAAATGCCGAACAGGGTCGGGCTGAGCGGGTCGACGTCGAAGAGGACGTCTGTTAGTTCATCGGCGAGTCTGCGAGCCTCGGTCATCTTCTCCCCAGCCGTCGGTCGAGCGTTCCGGCAAGGTTAACCAGGGCCGCGGACGGCCGGCGACGACGAGGGGCGCTCGCCGCCTGGGATGGCGTGCTGCCGACGCGGGCCGAGGCATCGCCTGCCACCGCGGCGAGGGACCCGAGGGGATCAGGCGTCGAGGTAGGCGATCACCGCGCGGACCCGACGGTTGTCGTCCTCCGAGGGGGGCAGACCCAGCTTGCTGAAGATGTTGTTGGTGTGCTTCCCGACCGCGTTCTCGCTGATGAACAGCCGCCCGGCAATCGCGGCGTTCGACCGTCCCTCGGCCATCAGACCGAGGACCTCCCGTTCGCGCGGCGTCAGCCGTTCCAGCGGCTCGGGCTTGGTGGCCAGCAGCTGCGAGATGACCTCGGGGTCCATCGCCGTGCCACCGCCCGCGACCCGGCGGATCGCCTCGACGAACTGGCTCACCTGGGAGACCCGATCCTTGAGCAGGTAGCCCACGCCGCCGTTGCGGTCCGACATGAGCTCGCGTGCGTAGAGCTGCTCGACGTACTGGGACAGCACCAGCACCGGCAGACCCGGCAACTGACGACGGGCTTCGATGGCGGCCCGCAGGCCCTCGTCGGTGAAGGTGGGCGGCATCCGCACGTCGACCACGGCGACGTCGGGTCGATGGGTCACCAGGGCACGCAGCAGCGACGGACCATTGTCGACTGCCTCGACGACCTCGAAGTCATAGGCCGTGAGCAGCCGGATCAGGCCCTCTCTGAGCAGAACCAGGTCTTCGCCGAGGACGACACGCACACGGACTCCAGGGTGATGAGAGAACTCGTCCGGGCGCGGGTCCCGGCTGTATCGAGAGTGTTCAGCATGGGCGGACCGGGGGTCACTCCGGCACGCACGGCAGTTCCATCGACACGATCGTCGGTCCGCCGACGGGGCTGCTGATGTGCATCGTCCCGTCGAAGGCGTTGAGCCTGCGTTCGATCCCGTGCAGCCCGCCTGCGGAGTCCTGCACGACGCCGCCTCGGCCGTCGTCGCCGACCAGCACACTGAGTGAGCCTCGGACGTGGCGTGCGCGTACCCATGCCTCGGTGGCGCCGCTGTGCTTCGCAGCATTGGTGAGCACCTCGGCGACCGCGAAGTAGGCGGCCGACTCCACCGGAGCGGGCAGCCTGGCGGGCAGCACGACGTCGACCTGCACCTGAAGCGGGCTACCGATGGCGAGGGCCTGGATGCCGCCGGTCAGGCCTCGGTCGGAGAGCACCGGGGGATGGATGCCGCGGACCAGGTCCCGCAGCTCGGACAGCGCGAGGCTGGTCGACTGGCGGGCCTCGGTGAGCAGCTCCTGCGCGACGGCCGGGTTGTTGGACAGCATCTCCTCGGCCATCCCGAGGCTCATTCCCAGCGCCACCAGCCGGGCCTGGGCACCGTCGTGCAGATCCCGCTCGATACGCCGCAGCTCCGCCGCCTGGGTGCCCACGGTCTCGGCGCGGGAGCTGGCCAGCGCGTCGACCCGCAGCGACAGGCGGGCGCGCTCGCTGATGCCGAGCATGACTGCCGCCAGCCGCGCGTAGCCCACCATCATCTTTGGCGCCAGCCACCACCACGGGCCGAAGGAGATCAGCGCGAACACCCAGTACAGCAGGGTGTTCTGGGTGCGGGAGACCTCGACGGGCCCGAGGTACAGGTCGAGAACGCCCTCGGGGACGATCTGCACCAGGCCCGGCATGATGCCGTAGAAGATCGTGGACGCGAACAGTGCGAGCGACACGAGGGAGATCGCGAACCCGAGGATGGCGTTGATCCACAGCCAGGCGTAGTCCCGGTAGGTGGCGGGATCGCTGCCGATCACGCGGAGCCTGCTGAACAGGTTGCCCTTCGGGATCGGCCGGTACGGGCGGATGACCGACGTGCCCAGGATGTGCCCGGCCCAGAGCCGATAGACGTCGTTGTAGCCGCGGATGGAGTAGGCGAATCCCACGACCAGCGGCAGGCCGACCGTCAGGACCAGCAGCGCACTGCTCACCGTCATCAACACGATGAGCCCGATGCCCAACAGCGAGTAGACGGTGAAGATGAACGACCAGCCCAACAGCGGAAGCCGCTTGACTCTCCGTGTGGTCGCGGTGGTCATCTCGGGTCCTCTCGGTTGGGCGCGGCCGGCGCCGGACCAGCCGCGTGCGCATCATTCTCGTACAGTCGCCTGCCCGAATCAGGGTGCCTAGCCACTCTCTTTGGGCGCGGCGGGCTGCCCTCGCCGCAGGTGCGGACGGGCTCAGCCGGGCAGGTCGTGATCGCCCGCGTCGATCAGCATCCTGCGCAGCGTCAGCGTGCGCTGCTGGTCGTCGCATTCGACATAGACCTGCAGGGCCGACCGCCATGCGGACCGTGCCTCCGCCCGCAGATTCGCCGCGTCCAATGCGAACCCGAGATGCTGGAGCGCCATGCCCTGACCTCGGCGGTCCTCGGTCTGCTGGAACAGCTCGGCGGCCTGTCGGTGCGCGGGGGCGGCCTCGGTGAACTGCTCGGCCTCCTGGAGCGCGAGCCCCAGGTTGTTCCAGGCGATGCCCTCGCCGTGCCGATCGTCGGTCTCGCGGAACAGCGTGGTCGCGCGCTGATGTGCCTCGATGACGTCCTCGGATCGGAGCAGCCGCATGATGCTCAGGCCGAGATTGCTCAGCGTGCGGCCGGTTCGCGAACCGCCCGCCGCCGCCTCGTCCGCGTGGTCGACCCGAGGCCCCGACCTGTCTGCCGCCCGATCGGACGAGCCGCTACGGCCGCCCTCGGCCCCGGACATGCCGTCCTGTTCCTGGTGGCGCAGCTGCCGAAGGGCGACTCCGAGGTTGTTCTGCGCGACGGCCTGTCCGTGTCGGTCCCCGAGTCGTCGATAGAGGTCCACGGCGGCCTGGTGGGCGCTGACCGCCTCGGGGAGCTGTCCGATCTCCTGGAGGGCGATGCCGAGGTTGCTCAGGGCGATGCCCTCGGCGTGCCGATCGCCGGTCTCCCGACAGATCACCAGGTCCAGGCGATGTGCGGCCACCGCCTCCTCGATCCGGGAGAGCCTGCGCAGACAGAGACCGAGATTGCTCAGGGCGAGGCTCTCGGCAGGGCGGTCGCCCACCTGTCGATAGAGGCTTGCCGCGGCGCGATGTGTCTCGACGGCGTCCTCGAACCGCTGGGACTCCTGGAGGGCGATGCCGAGGTTGTTCAGTGCCGCCGCCTGTCCACCGGGATCGTCCAGTTCCCGGTAGAGGTCGACGGCCGTCTGGTGGGCGGTCATGGCCTCGTGCAGGTGTCCCGTCTCCTGCAAGGCGATGCCGAGGTTGCTCAGTGCCACTCCCTCGGCGTCGCGATCCCCGGTCTCCCGACAGATCGCGAGGTCCTGGCGATGTGCGTCGACCGCCTCGGGGAAGCGTCGAATCTCCTGGAGCGCGATGCCGAGGTTGTTCAACGCGGTGCCCTCGGCGTGCCGGTCGCCGATGCGGCGACAGATGGCGAGATCCTGTTGATGCGCAGCCACGGCCTCCTCGAAGCGCCTCGCCTCCTGGAGGCCGGTGCCCAGGTTGTTCAGCGCAGTACCTTCGGCCCGGCGGTCCCCGAGGCGGCGGGCGGCGCGGACGGCGGTTTGGTGGGCGGTGATCATGTCGTCGAAGTGCCGCTGGCGGTGCAGGTACCGGGCCAGCCGTAACGGCAGATGCAGGGCGACCTCGGGATGCGACGGGAGCGCCAGGACCACGGCCGCGAGGAGGTTGCCCCGCTCCTCGTCGAGCCAGCGGCGCGCGGCCTCATGAGTCGGGAATCGGGGCGTGGTCGCGGGCGCGCCGTCGAAGTGCGCGGCGGCGGCGTCCGCGGACGTGAGGTAGTGCTGGAGCATTCGCGTGATCGCGAGCGCCCGTTGGCGTTCGTCCCCGGTTCCGCCCTCGTGATCCCGGAGCTTCTCGGCGGAGTGGAGGCGGATCAGGTCGTGGACTCGCCACCGCCTGCTGCTGGTGCGCTCCAGCAGATGTGCGCCGACCAGGGCGCGGAGTGCGGTGTGCGTCTGCTGGCGAGGCCGGTCCGCGAGCGCGACGGCGGTGTCCAGTGCGAAGTCGGGTCCGGGATTCAGTGCCACGAGGCTCAGAAGGCGGGCCTGGTCGGCGGGCAGCCGATCCCAGGAGAGGTCGAACGCGGTGCGGACGGCGCGGATTCCGTCGGTGAGGACGTCCAGTCGAGTGGCGCCGTCACGGAGCTCGTCGACCATGTCCGCCAGGGTGAGGTCTCGCTCGGCGACCAGGATGCCCGCGACGATGCCGAGGGCGAGCGGCAGCATGTCGCAGAGCCTGATCAGCTCCCGCATCGCTGCGGGCTGGGCATGGGCCCTGGGATCGGCGGACCAGGCCTTGACCATCGTCGCGGACACGAGCGCGACGGCGGTCTGCTCGTCGAGCAGACCCAGCCGCAGGTTCTGGTCGGCGACCACGGCGTTCAGCGGCTCGCGAGTCGTGATCAGGACCCGATGCAGTCGCTCCGCCGGGAGCAGCGCCTCGATCTGCTCCTGGTCCGCGACGTTGTCCAGGATCAGCAGCAGCGCCCTGTTGCGGGTGGCCAGTCTGCCGAGTTGGCGGTGGTACTGGGCGAACTGGCCCGCCGGAGTCGGGTCGAGGGTGGCCACGCCGATGGCGCGGAGCAGCGGACCGACGAGGTGGTGGGCCAGGACGCGACGCGACGCATAGGAGTCGTAGCCGTGCAGGTCCGCGAGCAGCGCACCCGCCGGGAACCACTGCTCGTCCACCGCGATCCTGGCGACATGACGAACGAGCGCGGTCTTGCCGATCCCGCCCATCCCGGCCACCGCGGAGACAACGGTGGTGGTGACCTGTCGTTCCTGGTCGGGACTCAACGACGAACGCAGGAGCTCGACCTCGGCTTCTCGCCCCACGAAGAGGTCCGGCCTGCCCTCTGACAGGCCGCGTAACTGATGCACCACGGCGATCGGCGGAGACTCGACGGAGGTCTCGCCGATCACGATGTCCCGCTGTGCCTGGTAGACGCGGGATGCGTCATGACCTTCTGCGGAGTACGTCCCGCCGTGATCCGGGTGATCCGGCGGGCGGTTCGATGTCACGGGGGGCCCTTCACCGGGTCCGATGCTCGTACGGCCGGCTCAATCGTCGGTGACGGTCAGGTCACCGACGACTTGAGGGACCGAGCACCCGAGACGGAGTTCGGGGGCGGACTCGCGGATCAGGTTGCCGACTCGGCGACCCGACTCGGCACGGATTCCCGATGCCAGCGTGCTTCCGGCGGCGGCAGGCGTGGTGGCGTTCATTCCAGGACCTCCGGGCGTCGTGACGGATTCGGCAAATCTCGGTGTGTCTAATGCGTGGGTCGCCGGGTTGTCGGAGAAGACGGTTGTGCGGCAGGCGAGGTGGGGGGAAAGCCGCAGGTTCGGTTGATCGGACAACAGATCAGGGGTGTGCGCGGCTAACGTGTTCAGTGCGGAAGCTTTCAGTGCAGCCACCTCCGGTCCTGAGGCGCCTCGCCTGCTTACCCTGATGGAGTAACCGTCGGGCGGGCTTGTCAATATTCGAACGATCCGGCAACGTAGATTGTTCCAAGTTCGTGGCCGCTTAACCAGAAGCAGTCGTCCGTTCGCTGACACGATCTCGTATCGGTATCGGTCCTGTCGTCGCGCGAAGGATCGCCGACGGCCGCATCGTCGCAGGTCGATGCAAGTTGATGAACGATCTACGACCTAGGTGCGGATATCGCGGTGGCCGTGGAGCGAGTGTGCAGGAAGTCGTGATCCACGATCGGGTGAACTCGTGAGATCGCCACCGCGATGATCGTGTTCATCGTCCTTCAGCGGCCCGGACAAGGCCCGACGGCCGAAGCCCGCGACGTCCTAGAAGGGGATCACGGCGGCACGCGGCTGGCGCTGAATCGCCTGATTGGGCGCTGACCGGCAGTCGGTCGGCCGCACGTCGGACTAGCGAACCGGTCGGCCCGACCATCCGAGGAGAGTTGATCCGACGTGTTCGCGACCTGCGTCGTTCCGGTGGAGAAGTCAGCGGCGATGAATGGGCTTGACGAACACCGCCAATTCCTGTTCCTCCGGTGAAATCAGTTCGAACGTTCGATAGAAGGCGCGTGACTTCCGGCCGTCCTCGGTCGATCCTCGATCAGTGGTGAGGAGGAAGGATCGACAGTGCGGGTAGCGCTCATCGAGATGTTGGAGAAGGGCTCGACCGATGCCCGGCCGCTGGGCGGCGGGTCGCACGAGGAGGTCCTGGACGTAGCAGACGGTCTCGTCGTCCGAGACCGTCCTGGCCAGTCCGAGCAGCTCACCCGACTCGTCCCGAGCGGTGATGACGAGAGGAGAGCCGGTCAGGCTCCGGACGAGCTTCGCGAGGTCTCGGGTATAGGCAGACCAGCCGACGGAGTCGTACAACTCCCCGACCTCAGCGGGGTCGAACGACGTCCTCAGGGAGATGATCACCTGCGCCGGCTCCTCGATCAGCCTGCTGGACGAGGCGACCCTCGCCGCGTGTGGATCGCCCTCACGAGGTGATCACCGCCTTCGTCCGGCGACGGCGACCTGGGCCGGGCGAGTCGATCCTTGGTGGGACGCGGGGCGCGAGGGCCTGCCGAGGCGAGGCTCACCAGTAGGCGATCCGCAGCGTAGACGCCCACGATCCCGGTGCGCTGCCCAACCTGCCGTGCTGTCGCCTGCTGATCGAGACGCCGGTGTCCGGCTGGCGCGACAGCCCGCCGTGGCGGCAGGCGGGCGGCGACCCGCACACCGGGACAAATTCCAGGATCACTGCTCGTTGATGGTCATGTCGCCCGCAGACTGATACACCCGGCTGTGATCATGGGAGGTGGCGGTCATCGTGACCTGGCCGATCCGTTGTCGGCGGCCTGTCGGAACCAACGGCTGCAGACGCTCGTCGAGGAGCAGGCGCAGTTCCGCCTCGACCGTCGGGTCGTCCCTGATCAACCTGGCGAGCTTGCGCTTCCACTCGACCGCCAGCTCTGCCATCGTCGCGGCGCCGTCCGAGTCGTTCTGGGGGGCCGCGAGGATCTCGTCTCGGACCTCCACCAGTTCGGCTTCGATGGTCTGCACGTCGGAAGGGCGGAACCGCCGCCACCAGTTGGTGACCTCGTCTACTGCCTGGCGCCACGAGTCGGCGGCCACCGCGTCGACGATGGCGGTGCCCGCAGCGGCGGCGACCGTGACCTGATTCATGTCGTGTCCCCTTCGCCGTGCGGCCGTCCATATCGCGGCGCCTGCCGACTGCGCGGCGGCGGCCTCCCCTGTCGATGTTACGGAGGTGAATCGAGGCAGGGAGCGCGCGAGATCACGCCATCCGGGTGAGAAGTACTCGATTGACAGGCCTGCGGAGCGGGCTCGACCGTTATCGCGGGCGGGGCGATGCCCGGTGAACGACGCCCCGAGGCGCGCGATCAGCTCCTCCCATCGGCAGGCACCGGATCGCTCTCGGCGATCGTGGGCACCCGATCGCAGGCCTGCGGCATCCCGGCAGGCTAGACCTGCCGGGGCGAGACGTGGCGGGGCGAGACCTTGGCGGAGGGAAGAGTTCAGTCCTCCGCAGGAGTCAGCACGAAGACGGGGATCTCTCGCGTGGTCTTCTGCTGGTACTCCGCATAGGGCGGGAACGCATCGACAGCGCGCTTCCACCACACGGCCTTCTCGTCGCCGGTGACCTCCCTGGCGATGTAGTCCTTCTTGACGGTCAGGTCCTGCAACTCCGCCCTCGGCTCCGAGCGGAGGTTGTAGTACCAGACCGGATGCTTCGGCGAGCCGCCGAGTGACGCGACCACCGCGTAGGAGCCTTCGTGCTCGACACGCATCAGCGCGTTCTTGCGGAGCCTGCCCGACCTGGCCCCGAGCGTCGTGAGCACGATGACGGGCAGTCCCTGGAGCGTGGTGCCTTCGGTTCCGCCAGACGATTCATAAAGCTCCACCTGTTCGCGAGTCCGTTCCGACGTGCTGGGTGCATACTCACCGGTCAATGGCATGTCACTGCCAACTCGTGCTCCGCGGCTCCTATTCCGCCCTCACCCGATCGGGGACAGGTGCGACGGGCCGACGGATTCGGACCGGCTTTGTCGTCATATGCGTGTGCCGGGTTACTCCGAACGCGCGGGTGACCGCGTGAGTGCATAAGTCGAAATATTGATCGGCACGGCGTCGGTGATCTCCGCGCTCGGCACCAGACGCGGTGGCCAGAACGCCGCTGGGAGTGGCGGCCTTGCGCTATCGGGTTGTCGTGCCGTCTTCCGGTGTCGTACTCGTCGGCGTCGCGGCGATCGTGCGCCAGATCCGCTCGGAACGGATGTCTCCGCGCTCGGACCAGACCAAAACGATCCCGAGACGACGAACGGCGGAGCATCTGAAGACGCTCCGCCGCTGGTCAGCGTGGTGGCCCCGGCTGGAATCGAACCAGCGACACCCGCTTTAGGAGAGCGGTGCTCTATCCCCTGAGCTACGAGGCCGTGTCGTGCGGTGGTCGTGGCGGGTTCCGAACCCCCGTCACGTCCCTCATCATCCTAGCGGCCCGCAGTCGAGGCGAGGAACCCGGTTGCCGACACCGACCCACGGTCGGGTCTCGATGCGGCGGTACTGCCGTGGTTCGGCGGAGCGCGACGTAGTCCCGCCCCCTCCTCGGCGGTGAGCATGGTGTGGCGGGCCCGCCGAGGGGACGTCGTGGACCAGATGATCGGCTCGCTGCAGGCCGCACCGAGGCATGAGCGGGCGGGAACGGCGGCGCGAGTCAGCGCGTGGTGAGGGTGCTCGCGGCCCTGGTGTTCAGCTCGTCGCCTGTGGAGGGCTGGACCTCCACGCGATTGCGGCCCTGCCGCTTGGCGCGGTAGAGCGCATTGTCCGCTGCGGTGAAGAGCTGATCGAGTTGTGCGGGTCCGGCCGCGACGCCGATGCTGACCGTGGGCGGCCTGGTCGTCTTGCCGAGCACGAGGCGCCAGTCGTGGCCGTGGACGGCGGCCCGGATGCGTTCGGCGACGGTGGGGCCCGCCTCGGTCCGCTCGTCGCTCACATCGACGAGCAGGATGACGAACTCGTCGCCTGCCCAGCGCGCGACCAGGTCGTCGGCGCGGCACTCCCGACGCAGGAGTTGCGCGATCTCGCGGAGGGCGGCGTCGCCTGCCGCATGACCCGCGTCGTCGTTGACGTCCTTGAACCAGTCGACGTCGACGAGCACCAGCCAGGGCACCCGTCCTCGGGAGGCCGTGCGCTTGATCAGGTGTGGTGCGGTGCGCTCCAGCCCGAGCCGGTTCACCAGCCCGGTCAGCGGGTCGCGCGCCGCAGCCTCCTGCGCAGCGACGGCGACCCGTTGGGCCTGGACCGCCAGCCTGCGCTGCTCCAACGCCTGTCCTAACGCCTCCTGGAGCGTGTCGAGGATCTTGCCGCCCGCTGCCATGCCCCGCCGGAGTGCCTCGGCCTCGCCGACGTGGTCGCCGAGATCGGCGCAGATGTCGGCCAGGTCCTGGGTGACGCGGCGCAGCATGATCGTGTCGCCGACTCGGTCGGCCTCGGCGACCGCACGGCTGGCCAGGGTTCGTGCTGCGGGCAGCGCACCCTGGGTGCGGCGAACACCGGAGAGGACCCAGTTGGCGACGGCCAGGCCCCATCGGTCTTCCGCGATCTCGTTGAGGTGCAGGGCCCGCTGCGCCAATTCCTCCGCTTCGGCCAGCTCGCCGAGTCCGGCCAGCGACCTGCTGTACGCCGCTAGCAGCGCTCGGTGCAGGAAGCCGTTTCCGACCAGGGACAAGGCCTCGTCGAGCATGCCTCGAGCCTCGGCGAAGATCCGTTTCGCGTCGTCGGCAGGTGCCTCGGCGGCGCGCATGTTCAAGGTGCCGCCGAGCCGTTGCATGCAGTGCGCCAGGGTCTCGGCGTGGCCTGCGCGGCGGGCCAGTTCGACCGAGACCCGCATCATGTCCAGTGCGGCACGGCGGTGCCCGATGCTCTCCACGAGATAGCCGAGCATTCCGATGGTCTGGGCGGCGGCAGTGCCCTCCGGGCGCTCTGCGTCCAACTCCACCCAGGCCTCGGCCGCGAGTTCGAGCGCCAGTGGGATCCGGCTGAGTCGGAAGGCGACCACGGCCCGATGCACCAGCACGGTGGCGCGTCGCCAGCGATCATCCTCGCCTGGTGGCATTCCGGAGACGACCTCGTCGAAGAGGGCGTTCGCCTCCAGTACGCGTCCGGACTCCAGCAGCAGTCGCACCTCGCGGTCCTGCTGCGGAAGGTGTTCCGCCAGGGGCGAATCGTTGCGATCAACCACGGACTTGACATCTCCTGCCAGCCTGCCTGATCGGCATGGGCCATGCTTGCTGCGGTTTGGGACAGGCTACCCGGATGGGCGACCCGCCGTATGCGGTGCCGTCCTTTTCGACTGCCATGCCCGTCTTGCGGTTCCAACCAGCCTGTGCTTTGTGTCGTAATGGCGAAGTTTCTTCGCGTCGACTCGGTGCCCGAGGGCACTACCAGCGCAGTTCAGGTCTCCGGTGTGTCGATGTTCGGCCGTCCAGGGGCAGTCTCGGCAGCGGATCGGGTACTGGCGAGCGGCTGGGGCGCCGCTGTTCCGCCCGCTTTTGCAATGGAGAGCAGTTGCTCAGCGCCATCTAGGTATACCGCTGATAGGGTGAATCACTAGACCGAAGGTGTAGGTTTGAACTCGCTTTGCTTACGCCACGCTGTAGGAAACTTTCAGGTTGATCAATTCGAGTTGAGAGTGCATCCCGAGATCGGGGGAGTTCGCACGGCGCCGGTCCGCCTGTGGCGACTGTTACATTCGCTCGCCAAGCCGACCGTGGAGTGGCCTCATGATCAAGTACATCGCGCTGTACCGGAGACCGACCGACGGCGGTTTCGATGATCGCTACTTCGCCGAGCACCTTCCGCTGGTGGCCAGGACTCCCGGCCTGCTGCGGACCGAGGTCGCGAGGATCGACCGGGTGCACCTGGCAGGGTTCCTCGGCGACGTCGAGCCCTACCTGATCGCCGAGATGTTCTTCGCCTCCGTCGAGGAGATGCGGGCCGCCTTACGGTCGCCGGAATGGCGTCGCGCAGGCGAGAACCTCGCCGAGATCGGTGGCATCGAGCTTGTGACGATGTTCTCCGCCGAGGTCCTCACCGAGCCTGCTCGCGAATCCTGACCCGTCGCGCCGTCGACCGGCTTCCGCGCACGGCTCCCTGATCAACCGCCGCCGGCGGCGGTCGCGGTCCGGCGCCCGGTGTGGTCGAGGACGTGGCCGCAGGTCGGGCGGCACGGCCGAGAATCGGCAGCAGCGGGCTGTTCTGCCGCACCGCGCGCCGATCCGTACGCTCCGATTCCGTGCTTCTCGTGTTGGAGTTCCTCGGCGTCGCGGCCTTCGCCGTGTCGGGGGCCTTGGCGGCGGTGCGAGCCAGACTCGACCTGTTCGGCGTCGTGGTGCTGGGCATGGTGACGGCACTCGGCGGCGGTGTCATCCGAGACCTGATGCTGGACGTGCATCCGCCCACGACGCTCCAGGACTGGCGCTACCTGCTCGTCTCCGGCGCCGCCGGGCTGCTGGCATTCCAGTTCCACCCGCAGCTCGCCCGGCTGCGACGCGCGGTACTGCTGGCCGATGCGGTCGGACTCGGACTGTTCGTCACCTCGGGCACGGCGACCGCGCTCGCACTGGGCGCTCCGGTCTACACCTCCTGCCTGATCGGCCTCATCACCGGGATCGGCGGCGGAATCCTGCGTGATCTGCTGCTTCGCGAGGTTCCGCTGGTGCTGCGCCGGGAGATCTACGCGGTGGCCGCACTGGTCGGCACCGTCGTCGTGGGGGCGGGTGAGATGCTCGGCCTGCCTGCCGGGCCGGTCGTCCTGATCGGCTCGACGCTGGTGGTCGGGCTTCGGGTCCTCGCGCTCTGGCGACGGTGGAACGCCCCGTTGCCGAAGGACCCCACGCACTGACGGTGTCTGCACCACCGACCGTGCCTGACCTCGCAGGTCTGCTGTCGGACCGTGCCCGTCGTTGATCCGCCCGCAGCGGTCGACACGGATCGTCGGCGCGTTCTCAGGTCGCTCTCAGGGCGAGAGGTGACACTGGCGACATGCGCATCCTCGTGGTCGACGACGACCGTGCCGTACGCGAGTCGCTGCGACGGTCTCTGCAGTTCAACGGTTATCAGGTCGAGCTTGCCGCTGACGGCCGACAGGCCTTGGACGCCGTGACCGGGGAGCGACCCGACGCGATGGTCCTCGACGTGATGATGCCGCGTCTCGACGGCCTCGAAGTCTGCCGACGACTCCGAGGGACCGGCGACGACCTGCCGATCCTGGTGCTGACGGCCCGCGACGCGGTGTCGGATCGCGTGGCGGGTCTCGACGCGGGGGCCGACGACTACCTGCCCAAGCCCTTCGCCTTGGAGGAACTGCTGGCTCGGCTGCGGGCCCTGCTGCGCCGGGCCACGCCGGACCCCGACGACGGACAGGGCGACCTGCCGCCGCCGTTGTGCTTCGCGGATCTGTCGCTCGACGTCAGCACGCGAGAGGTGCGGCGGGGCGAGCGATCGATCAGTCTGACCCGGACCGAGTTCTCCCTCCTCGAACTGCTGCTGGCCCACCCGAGACAGGTGCTGACTCGCAGCCGCATCCTGGAAGAGGTGTGGGGATACGACTTTCCGACCTCGGGGAACGCGCTGGAGGTCTACATCGGGTACCTGCGGCGCAAGACCGAGGGAGCGGGGGAGTCCCGGCTGATCCATACGGTTCGCGGCGTCGGCTATGTGCTCCGGGAGACGGCTCCGTGACGGTCGGATTCGCCGACGAGGAGCACAACCGATCGCCCAGCAGACTGGAGAGCTGGCGACAGCGAGTCGCGCTGCGGACCAGGGTCACCCTGCTCGCCGCGATCTGTGTCGGCGGCGCGGTGGCGCTGACCTCGCTCGGCGCCTACGTGACGGTGTACAACAGCCTCTACGACCAGCTCGACGCGAGCCTGTTCGAGCGGGCTACCCAGGCGGTGGAGGGTCCTCGCGTCGCGAACGCCCGGCTCGAGTCCGCACCCGCCGCGTTGTTCGCCGCCGCGGATGTGCGGATCGCCCAGGTCTACGAGAGTGGCGACGTCGTCTTCGGCGGGGACAAGGAGCCGCCGGTCGGGCCGAACGAGCTGGCGGTCGCCCAGGGCAAGCTGTCGCACTCGCTGCGTACCGACGTCGCCTCCGACTGCCGAGTGATCACGCTGCCCATCCAGCCGGGTGCGAGCCTGGTGGTGGCGCAGCCCTTGGACGACATCAAGGCCACTCTCAGCAGGTTGACTCTCGTGCTCGCGGTGGCGGGCGGGCTCGGGGTCGGTGTCGCCGCGGCTGCGGGCACGGCGGTGGCCAGGACCGCGCTGCGTCCCGTAAGCAGGCTGACCGCCGCGACCGAGCGGATCGCCCGCACCGGCGACCTGCGGCCGATCACCGTCTCCGGGGACGACGAACTCGCCCGGTTGACGACCAGCTTCAACTCGATGCTCGGCGTGCTCACCGAGTCGCAGGAACGGCAGCGCAGGCTGGTGGCCGATGCAGGCCACGAATTGCGGACTCCGCTGACGTCCCTGCGCACCAACATCGAGCTCCTGCTGGCCTCGAACCGTCCGAACGCGCCGGAACTCGCCGAGCAGGATCGCGAGGAGATCTACGACGACGTGCGTGCCCAGATCAACGAGCTGTCGACCCTGGTGGGCGACCTGGTCGAGCTGGCGAGGGAGGACGCCCCGCAGATCGTGCACGAACCGGTCGACCTGGTCGAGGTGATCGAACGGGCGGTCGACCGGGCGCGGCGCCGTGCGCCGGACATCGAGTTCGAGGTCTCGCTGACCCCCTGGCTGCTGCTCGGGGACGCGAACGCGCTGGAACGGGCGGTGCTGAACCTGCTGGACAACGCGGCGAAATGGAGTCCGACGGACGGGGTGGTGCGGGTGACGCTCGCCGAGGAGATGGTCGGCGGGGTCGCGCTGGCCGTCGCCGACGAGGGGCCGGGCATCGCGGAGGCCGACCTGCCGCACGTGTTCGAGAGGTTCTATCGTTCCTCCGAGGCCCGGACTCTGCCCGGTTCCGGCCTCGGGCTGGCGATCGTCAAGCAGGCCGCCGAGCGACACGGCGGCAGCGCATCGGTGGGGACGGCGCCGCATGGTGGTGCCCTCTTCACGCTTCGGCTGCCCGGCCGCGCCGGTTGACCGGGCAGGATGACAGCCTCCTACGATCCGTCCAGGGGTCAGCAAGTGCTTTCACGGAGGTGACCAGGTGCGCCGGACCAGTGCCCGCATGGCGGACGGTCGGGAGATCATCTACTTCGACGAGGATGACGCCGCACCGACGCGGACCGCCGTCGACGCGCGTGAGCTGCCCGCGCGAGATCCGCGCCCCGAAATGAGGTGCGACCCGTTCACCGGCGAGTGGGTGGGGATCGCCGCCCATCGCCAGTCCAGGACGTACAAGCCGCCCGCAGACGCCTGCCCGTTGTGCCCGAGCGCGCCCGGCAGGCCCGCCTCGGAGATCCCCGAGTCCGACTACGACGTCGTCGTGTTCGAGAACCGGTTCCCGTCGTTCGCCCAAGACCTGCCGGAGACGTCGTCGGTGGTGCTCCAACGTGACGGCGAGCCGCTGGTCACCTCGTTCCCTGCCACCGGCCGCTGCGAGGTGGTGTGTTTCACCTCCGACCACACGACCTCCTTCGGGCAGCTCCCGGCCAGTCGCGTGCGGACCGTCGTCGACGCCTGGGCGGATCGGACCGCCGCCTTGAGCGAGATGCCCGGCGTCGAACAGGTCTACTGCTTCGAGAACCGCGGCGAGGAGATCGGCGTCACGCTGCATCATCCGCACGGCCAGATCTACGGATACCCCTTCGTCACGCCCAGGACGGCGCGCCACCTGGAGATGGCCGGGCCCTATCTCATCGAGCACGGCAGACATCTGGTCGGCGACATCCTGGCCGCCGAACGGGCCGCCGGGACTCGGGTGATCCACTCCGGCGAGCACTGGACCGCCTTCGTCCCGCCTGCGGCCCGGTGGCCGGTGGAGGTCCAGCTCATCCCGCATCGGCCGGTGCCGGACCTGCCCGCACTCTCCGCCGACGAACGCGACGAGTTCGCCGAGGTCTATCTCGACGTCCTGGGCAGGCTGGATCGGCTCTACGACCGGCCGCTGCCCTACATCGCGGGCTGGCATCAGGCACCCGTGCGCACCGATCGGGAGTTCTCCTGGTTGCGAATGGAGCTGTTCTCGATTCTTCGGGGCCCGGACCGGCTGAAGTATCTGGCAGGCTCCGAATCCGGCATGGGCGTCTGGATCGGGGACGCGACGCCGGAACAGACGGCACAGCGACTGCGCGACTTGGGCTGAGCGTAGTCGGCGTGGTCGGCGTGGTCGGCGGACGGAACGGCGTTCGACGGCCACGTCGATTCGACGCCACGACGACGTCCGGCCGTGGTCTGGGGCGACCGATCGATTGTCGCCGCAGGTGACGACGGCGTTCATTCACCTTCGTACGGGTGACGCCCGATCAGGGCAGTGCGGCGGCTGGTTTTTCACGAGCGTGCGAACAGTGGGAAAACCAAAGGATGATCTCAGGCCGTTCTCAGCCTTTCGGTGCACAGTGGGCTCATGAGCGAGCACACCTCGAATGGTCCGGGCAGCGAGCCGGAGCCGACCGCCGGGGGCCAGGACCATCTCGGGTCGAATGCCGCCGGTGCCGACACCCCCGCGCACGGAGTCCCGATTCATCGTGAGCCCGGCGTCAGCGCGGACACCGGTCCCGAGGCAGGCGCCCCGCAGGGGCAGGCGGCCTCCGCAGCCGAGGAGCGCGACGGCGGGAGCAGTCCCGCAGGCACCCCCGCGAGCGGCACCTCGACGGGCTCGTCCCCGCTTGATCAGCAGGCTCAGCCTGGCGGCGTCCGCGACCACGGCGGACCGCCTCAGCCTGGTCAGTCCTCGGCGTACGGCGCGGTAGCCGCCGCCGCGTCACACCAGAACCAGCCGAGCCCCGAGCGCGGCGGTGCGGGCGGCTTCGGGAGCACGGGCGGCCTCGGCAGCACCGGCGGCTTCGGTAGTACCGGTGGCGGCCTCGGGAACACCGGCGGGCTCGGTGCGCCGCCGTTCGGTGCCCAGGTCTCCGGCGGCACTGCCGGCCCGCAGCAGCCGGGCGGCCCGGATCAGCCTTCGGCGCCCGGCGGCGGTCAGCCCCCCGGCGCAGGCGGACCGGCCGGCGTTCCCGGCGGGTACCCCGGTTACGGCCAGCACTATTCACACTCCTATCGCGATCAGCCCGCCGGGCGGCGGCCGAAGGGACGAGGCAGCGTCGTTGCAGGGGTCGTCGCGCTGTCATTGCTGGTCGGCGGGGTCGCGGGCGGCGTCGGCGGCCTCGTCGGATACCAGCTCGCCGACGGCGGCACCTCGGTCAACTCCCTCGACCAGGAGCCGCCGCCCGCCAGGAACGCCTCCGACGCCCCGGAGGGCTCGGTTCAGGAGGTGGCGGACAAGGTGCTGCCCAGCGTCGTCCAGCTCCAGGTCCAGAGCCAGCAGGGCGCCAGCGAGGGTTCCGGGATCATCCTCAGCGACGACGGCTTGATCATGACTAACAACCACGTCATCGCCCCTGCTGCGGGCGGCGGCGAGATCGTGATCGCCTTTGAGGACGGCACCACCGCGCCTGCCCAGATCGAAGGACGCGATCCGACCTCGGACCTCGCCGTCGTGCGTGCTGAGGGAGTCTCCGGCCTGACCCCGGCGGAACTCGGCCGCTCCGACGATCTGGCGGTCGGGGAGCAGGCGGTGGCGATCGGATCGCCCTTCGGTCTGGTGGGCACCGTCACCTCGGGCATCATCTCCGCGCTCGACCGGCCGGTGGCCGCAGGCGGCGAGTCGCCGTCCGACGTGGCGACGGTCCTCGACGCCGTGCAGACCGATGCGGCCATCAACCCGGGCAACTCCGGCGGACCGCTGGTCGACATGCAGGGCCGGGTCATCGGCGTCAACTCGGTGATCTACAGCCCCCGGGGAGAGGGACAGCAGCAGGCGGGCTCGGTGGGCCTCGGCTTCGCCATCCCCATCGACCAGGCACGGCGCATCGCCGAGGAGATCATCGACACCGGACAGGCGACGCAGGCGGTCCTCGGCGTGACGGTCACCGATCCCCGGCAGGGCTCGGGAGCCGAGATCGCCGAGGTGTCGCCGGACGGTGCCGCGGCCGAGAGCGGACTCTCGGCGGGCGAGATCATCACCAGGGTCGACGATCGACTCATTCAGGGCCGCGACGCACTCGTGGCGGCCGTGCGCTCCCAGGACCCGGGCCAACAGGTGACACTCACCGTGCTCGACTCCGGGGGCGGAGAACGCAGCGTGGACGTCACATTGGGCAGCCAGACGGTTGGTGAGTGAGCGAATGAAGACAAGTGATGTGGGAACCGGCGACACTGCCTCGACGGGCATGACGGTGACGGTCAGCGGCCAGTCGTTAGTCGCCGCGGGTGACATTAACGGCGGCCTTGCGCAGATGTCCGATCTGCTGTCGAACGTGCCCACTACGGTGATCGGTATGGAACGCAGCGCGCAGCGTCTCGGCCGTGCCCTCGTCGTGGTCGTGGACGACCGGGTCACCCAGGGGGAGTACGAGGACGTCACCGGCCCGTTGGTCACCGAGCTTCTGGAGGAGACCGGCTTCATCGTCGACGGCAGTGTCGTCGTACCTGGTGAGCTGGTGGACATCCGCAACGCGCTGAACACGGCGGTGATCGGCGGGGTCGACCTGGTGATCACGGTCGGCGGCACGGGAGTGTCTCCGCGAGACGTCACGCCCGATGCGACGGCTGGCGTACTCGACCGGCCGGTCCCGGGGATCGCGGAGGCGCTGCGTGCCTCCGGCCTGGCGGCAGGCGCGGTCGACGCAGGCATCTCCCGCGGCCTCGTCGGTGTCTCGGGCAGCACGCTCGTGGTCAACATCGCGGGCTCGCGATCCGCCGTACGCGACGGAATGGCCACGCTCAGCCCGCTGGTGACCCATGTCATCGAGGAGCTGTCCAGTCTGGAGACGCCCTGATCAGTCGAGTCGGTTCACACCGGGCTCCGGCCCCGCCGCAGTGGTGGGTACGGAGCCCGGAGTGCGTCCGGGGCCGGTTCGTTGCGTTCTCCTGCTGTGGGGCACGGCTTCGGCAGACGGCCGCCCGCCGAGGCGATGTGACACCACTCACGGATCCCGCCGGAGAGTCGGCGGCTTCGAAGGTCGGCGGCCCAGGGCCGGTGTCGTCGGCGTCGCCGAGGTGACCTCTCAGTCGTCCTTCTTCGTGCTGCCGTCCGGGTCGAGCACCTTCTCGACCTTCTCGCTGACGGACTCGATCTTCTCGGTGTACTTGCCGCCGGTGACGTCGTCGGCCTTGTCCGCCACCACGCTCACACCCTTGGCCGCGGCGTCGCCTGCCTTCTCCGCGACGCTGCCCGCCTTCTCCCGAGCCTGTGCAGCGAGTTCCTTGGCCTTGTCCAGGAAGTTGCTCATGGCGCCTCTCTCTCGTCTCCGGTGTTACCGGGTCTCGGCATCATTATCGATGTCGTGGTCGTTCTCCTCCGCCGGTTGACGAGACCGGCCGGGAACGGCGAAGCGCCTTGCCGGGGACGCCGACTCCGCCAGACTCTCCCGAGCGGGCAGGCCCGGCTGCGGCGGCGGCCCCGACGACGTCAAGGCTGTCCGGTGCTGAGACTCGACCCGGCACGTGCCGCCGCAGACGCAGGTGGCTTGAGCCGCGTCCCACACCGTCAGACGCCCGCCTGACGGCCGTCCCCACGGCGGATTGCCGCCTGTGCGGGCTGCACCGCTCCAGGCAGACGCCTGGCGACTCCGGTATCGCAGGACCGACGTTCCCTTTGCGTGGAACACCAGGCCTGGCTCACGCCCGGCCGGGCAGGCGCACCCTGCAGTCGTGCCCGTCGCCGTCGCCGTCCCCCACCGCCCCACTCGGCCCCCCGCCGCGACCGGGTCATACTTGAGCCATGGAGACTCCGCAGAACGGGAAGGCCGCCCCGACGCCGGACCGCGCGGCCTACTCGGCTCGGCGGATGCAGGAGGTGTTCGGGGACGTCCTGCCCGCCACGACGGCGGACGAGCGGGACGAGCGGGACGGTCGCCCAGGCCACGGCGACGACTGGTACCGGGACAACCGACCGCCCCACCACGGCTGAGCCGAGGCGCTGCTGGTCAGCTCTCCACCCGCTCCGCCTGTTCCTGACGCTGTTGTGCTCGCAGGAGATCCCGGATCTCGGTGAGCAGTTCGACGTCGGTCGGCTCGGCGGGCCCGGGCTCCTCGCCACGCTTGCGCCGCTGCTGAAGCTTGTTCATCGGCAGCACGAAGATGAAGTAGACGACGGCCGCCACGATCAGGAAGTTCAGCGTGGCCGTGAGCACGGCGCCGAAGTCGATGCTCAGGGCCGAGCCGTCCGGGCGGGTGCCGATCCTGATCCCGAGGTTGCCGGTGTCGGCCGGGCCGATGATGTCGACGATCGGCTGGATCAGGTTCGTCGTGAAAGCGGTGACGATCGAGGTGAACGCGGCGCCGATCACGACGGCGACCGCGAGGTCGATCACATTGCCACGCATCAGGAAGTCTTTGAAGCCCTTGAACATCTGGTCGCTCCTCTGGCAGGGACTCGTTCGCTGGGTACGGCGGCCTGTGGTGAGGCGTCGCCGTATCAGTGCCGCCGAGAACGGTAGTCAATCGATCCGGGACGCTTAACTCCGCCCAGCGATGAACAATCAACGCAGTGTGATCGTCAAGTCTTGAAGTACGGAGGCGGCGGCCACGACCGTGGCGACGTCACCGGGTAAGGCGACGATGACCAGCCTGCCGTCATCCCCTGGTTCGCCCGGTGGACGCACCGCGATGACCACGGCGTTCTCCGCCAGCACCGTCCCGGCGCCGAGATCCGGATCGACGCCGACCACGTCCACCCGACGACCGGGATGCAGGAGATCGGCCAGCCCGCCGTCCGCAAGGCGAACGCCCACGGCAGAAGCGGTGTGATCGCCCGCCGCGAGGGTGGTCACCTGCCTGCCCACCAGCCGGACATCGGTGATCGCCTCGCCGCGTCGCGCACCGCCCGCGAGGACCCGGCCGACGATGTCGTCGCTGCCGGTCAGCAGCCCGTCCGGAGCCTGGTCGTCCGGTATCCGGCCCTCGACGACGTCCTCGCCTCGGAGGGCGGTGCCGGGAGCCAGGTCGCGGACTGCGAACAACGCCGGGACGGTGTGCTCGTCGGCCGAGTCCGCCGAGCGGATGGTCAGCGCGGCGGCGAGCAGCACGAGGGCGGCGGCGAGCACCCGTCGAAGAAGCATCATCCGTGCCCATCGAGCACTGGGAACGAGGCGCGACAGCCGATCACGAAGCCCCGGACCCAGCCGTTCCTTCGTCGCCATGACGCCTCCCGTGACTCACCGTTCTGACGTCGGCGACGTTAGGCGGCCTGATCACGCGGAGCGAGCGAGTATGCACGGGCCTGTGGATAACTCGAGCGATGTGGACAACTCCGAGGCGACCGCAGGCGAGAGACCGGCGGATGCGCGGGCTCGCAGCCGGCGGGCGGCCGCCGTCCAGCACCCCAACCGGGTGGACCCTGCGGGCAGACCTCGCTTCTCGATAACCCGACCGAACAGACCGTGCCGAGTCGTTGAACAGGAAGAACGCGTCTCGCCGCCTGCCGCGGCGGGTCGGACTGATGCCACCTGCGCACGGGCATGGCGCCGGTCGCGCTGATGCTCGTCCGTGGCGCAGGAGCAGCCACCGGCAGCGACCGGCGGGCGTCTACCGCCGAGCCGGCCGGCGGCGTGGCGAGGCTCCTCGTCGGCAGGATCAGATCGACGCTGCTTCGGTGGTCGTCAGCTCTGCCGGGCTGTGGCGGGCGGGCAGCACGGTGCTCGGCCCGTCGGGTCGGGCGACCGCGCCGACCCTCGCCTCATGGTCCGAGGGGCGCGGCAGCCTGCCGTGTCAGGTGATGGTGCCGAGATGGAGACGACGGCTGCCCGGCTCAGCTGGACGCGGCAGCCTTGGCGGCGCCGTTCGAGCCCGCCGCGCCGCCTGCGGAGCCGGAACCGCTCGCACCGCCGGACGAGGAACCGGATGAGGAACCGGACGAGGAGCCGCTGCTCTCGCTGCTCTTCGGCGTGGCGGTCTCGGACTTCTTCTCCGAACCGCCGGACTCCGCCTTGACGGTCGAGGTGGAGCCGTCGCCGGTGCCGCTGCGGCTGTCGGTGCGGTAGAAGCCGCTGCCCTTGAAGACGATGCCCACCGAGGAGAAGAGCTTGCGCAGTCGGCCCTGGCACTCCGGACAGTCGGTCAGCGATGACTCGCTGAAGCGCTGCACCGCCTCGAAGCGGTGGTCGCAGGCGGTGCACGCATACTGATAGGTGGGCACAGCGTTTCCTCCGGACATCTGCCGGCACTCGTGGAGTGGGAGTGCCAGATTAATAATGCGCCTTTCCTCGGGGACTATGCAAACCTCGGGCGCCTTCGGCCTGCCGTGGAAAGGCGTCGCAACCCGCCGCCGGGGGTCAGCACCGACGTCATCAGCACGTCGTGCGGCTCGGCGGGCAGCAGCGCGTCGACATGTTCCTCGTCACGAATCACCGCGGCGACCGTCGCCGTCGCTCGCACGCCGGGCAGGGACCGGTCGTAGTAGCCGCCGCCCCGCCCCAGCCGCACACCTGTCTGATCGACTGCCAGGGCGGGCACCAGGAGCAACGAGGCCCAGACGACCGCCGCGGTGCCCAATGGAGAGCCTGCGGGCTCCTGGAGTCCGAACGGCCCCGTCCTGAGTCCGTTCCGCCCGGTGAACTCGGCCCAGTCCAGTGCCCCGGCGCCCGCCACGATCGGCAGCAGCACGCGGACGCCTGCCCGCCGGAGCGAATCCAGACCGTCGATCGAACCCGGCTCGGTGCGTACCGGGAGATAGGCGCAGACCGTCTCCCCCGCCAGGCCGTCGGCGAGTTCACCCAGGACGGCGGCGAGCGCCTCGGCCTCGGCGGCACGCGTCGCCGCCGAGACCGCCCGTCGCGCCGCGACCAGCGTGTCGCGCCACTCGTCCTTGGTACGGGTCGTGGGCGCCACGGCCTGGTCCGTGAACGGATGTCCCGACTCCCGGTTCGCGCTCATGCCTCGACCCTAGAGGCCGCCGGGCGTGTCCAGCCCCGGCTCCACCGCGAACCCCCACGATGTCGACCGTCTCGGCCGTCCCGCCGCGGCGATCAGGGCATTCATGGTGGATGGGGGCAGGACGGCGGAGCACCGGCGGGCCCTTTCGGGTGAGTCGGAGCTGCCGACTCGTCGCTTCCTGTGTATCGGCGATCATGATTCCGTCATCGGCGACCAGGGGTGCCGCTAGGCTCCCTCCATGAGCCCGACGACTGCCTTCCGCACAGCCATCGTGCCCGCCGCAGGCCTGGGAACACGCTTCCTCCCCGCCACGAAGTCGGTGCCGAAGGAACTGCTGCCCGTGGTCGACACGCCCGCCATCGAACTCGTCGCGGCCGAGGCCGCCGAGGCAGGCGCCGAGCGGTTGATCATCGTGACCTCGCCGGAGAAGTCCTCGGTCGCCGGGCACTTCCAGCCCCGCCCTGACCTGGAGAAGACGCTCGCCGATCGGGGCAAGACGGAGCTGTTGGAGAAGGTGCGGCGCGCACCGAGCCTGTTGAAGGCCGAGGTCGCGATTCAGGAGCAGGCGTTGGGCCTCGGCCATGCGGTCGCGTGTGCCCGGCCCAATCTCACCGAGTCGGACGACGCCGTCGCCGTGCTGCTGCCGGACGACCTGGTGCTGCCAACCGGGGCGTTGAGCGCGATGGCGAAGGTGCGGGAGCAGTTCGGCGGCAGCGTGCTGTGCGCCTTCGACATCCCCCGCGAGCAGATCTCGGCATACGGGGTGTTCGACGTCGACCCGACTGACATCGAGGACGTCCTGCGGGTCAAGGGCATGGTCGAGAAGCCTGCGCCGGAGGCCGCGCCGTCGACCTTCGCCGCCGCAGGCCGGTACCTGCTGGACCGGGCCGTCTTCGACGCGCTGGATCGCATCACCCCGGGTGCGGGCGGTGAACTGCAGCTCACGGATGCCGTCGCGCTGCTGATCGAGGAGGGCCATCCGGTGCACGTCGTCGTCCACCGGGGCGGCCGCCACGACCTGGGGAACCCTGGGGGCTTTCTGCGTGCCGCAGTGGACTTCGCCCTAGAGAACCCCGAGTATGGCCCCGAGCTGCGGGAATGGTTGAGTCAGAGGTTGTCCGACGCCGCGCGGTGATCGCGCCGGGGCGGCGGGACTCCTAGACACCGAGGGCAGTGCCCTCGCGCACAACGGTGAGGTCCGATAACGATGAGGTCGGTAGACGAGCAGTTGGCCAGGGTGCTCGCCGCTGCCGTGCGGCCCTCCCCGGTCAGGGTGGCCATCTCGGAGGCACAGGGGCTGCTCTGCGCCGAGGACGTGGTGGCCGAACGCGCTCTGCCCGGGTTCGATCAGGCGGCCGTGGACGGCTACGCCGCGCGCAGCGTGGACGTGCAGCAGGCCGCAGAGGAGCCGATCACCATGCCGGTGGTCGGCGAGATCGTCGCGGGCTCGCGGCAGCCGCGAAGACTTCAACCCGGCCAGCTGGTGCGGGTGAACACCGGCGCTCCGCTGCCGACGCTGGCCGACGCGGTGGTGCCCCTGGACTACACCGACGAGCATCCCGCGAAGGTCACCGTGAACCGTTCGGTGCCCTCGGCCGCGTTCGTGCGGCGCGAGGGCGAGGACGTGCAGACGGGGGACGTCGCGGTGCGTCGAGGCGCGGTGATCGGGGCGGCACAGGTGGGCCTGCTCGCCGCCGTCGGCCGGAACAAGGTCCTGGTGCATCCTCGGCCCCGAGTGTCGATCATCTCGGTGGGGGAGGAACTGGTCGACATCGATCGGCCCCCCGGCGGGGGACAGGTCTACGACGTCAACACCTACGCGCTGGCCGCCGCCGCCAGGGACGCAGGCGCCGAGGTGACCAGGGTGGGCATCGTCAGTGCCGAGACCAGACGACTGCACGAGGTCGTCGAGGGCAGGCTGCTGCTCTCCGAGGTGGTGGTCATCGTCGGCGGCGTCGGCGGCACGGTGGGCAAGGACGTCCGGGCCACCCTCGCGGAACTGGGCGACATCGACATGACCCGCGTCGCCGTCCACCCCGGGTCCACGCAGGGCTTCGGCCGACTCGGTCCCGACCGGGTGCCGACCTTCCTACTGCCCGGCAACCCGGTGAGCGCACTGGTCGTCTTCGAGGTGCTGGTCAGACCGTTGATCCGGGCCGCGCTGGGCAAGAGCAACCCGTACCGCCGCGTGATCAACGCCGAACTGCTGTCGCCGGTCTCCTCGACCAAGGGACGTCGTGGATATCTGCGCGGCCAGCTTCTGCGCGACCGGGGCAGCGAGCAGTATCTGGTGCAACCGGTCGGGGCGGGCGGGTCTCACCTGCTGGCATCGCTGGCGGAGGCGAACTGCCTCATCGTCGTCGACGAAGACGTGACGGAGCTCACCGCAGGCGAAGAGGTCCAGGTCAGTTTCCTGGCTCAGCGGGCCTGATCGCGCCTGAGCGGAAGCAGGTCGTCTCCGTACTCGACCGCCGCTCGCCGGGAGTCTCGGACCTTGCGGGGACTGCTCACCCACGCCCCGACGTCGCCGTGCGGCGGGCTGTGCTGACGTGCCGTCTCGGCTGCCGAGGCGATACCGGCGTTCGGGTGAAAGGGCGGTGTCTCACGACGGTGAGCGGCCCTTACCTGCCCGCGATCGACATACTGGGGCGGTGCAGGGCGACGGACAACCTGGCTGGCCTGCCCGGTTGGGCGGCCTGACGGTCCCGGCGGGGACGGTGACGTTACGGAGTCCCCGATTGTGGGACGGACCGGACTGGAGCCGAATCCGACTCGCGGAACGCGACCATCTCCAGGCCTGGGAACCGTCCTCGCCGGAGGGCTGGGAACAACGCAACGCCCTGTTCTCCTGGCCCGGCCAGTGGGCGGGGATGCGTCGGCTGGCCCGGCACGGAACGGCTCTTCCGTTCGTCATCCTGGTCGACGGGGTCTTCGCCGGGCAGGTCACGGTGGGCAACATCGTTCGAGGAGCGCTCTGCTCTGGATGGATCGGGTACTGGGTGAGCCGACGCCTGACCCGAGGCGGCGTCGCCAGCGCCGCCGTGGCGTTGGCCGTCGACCACTGCTTCGGCGCCGCCGGTCTGCATCGGCTGGAGGCCACCGTGCGTCCGGACAACGAGGCGAGCCTGCGGGTGCTGGAGAAGACCGGCTTCCGACGAGAGGGGCTCTTCCGGCGCTATCTCTACGTCGCCGAGATGTGGCGTGATCACGTGTGTCTGGCCATCACGGCGGAGGACGTCGCCGACGGAGCGGCGACCGCCTTGGTGCGTGCAGGCCGGGCCGACTGGGAGTGATCGTCGACATCGCCAGAGATCGGGTCCGATCACCGGCACGGATGATGTGTCGTTAATCTCAGTCGACAGGCAGGGTCGAGCAGCGTCGCCGAGCGCGGACCTCGCGCGGATCAGGTGGGTCGGCCCGCCTGCCGCGTGCCGTCCGAGCAGCACGGAGAGTGGGTGTTGGACGGCCGTGCCAGTAACCCGAATGGGCGATCATCGCCACATTCCATAACGGGCTGCGAGTCGGCGCGCCTCCGACATGGGTGTGACAGCTGTGGCTAGCGTGACGAGGGAATACGTGTGTCGTTCGTGGGTGGGGGGAGGTGACGGATCATGCCGAGTTCGCTGATCTTCGCAGCGTTGGCGCTGGCCTGGCTCGTCGTGCTCGTGCCGATGATCGCTCGGCGGCGTCAGGAGGTGGTCCGGACCGCCGACTCCGCACTGGAGGCCAGAGTCCTTCGTCGAGGAAAGAACGCGTCGGCGGCGGGTCGTCAAGAGGCCGCAGGCCGTCAGGATGCGTCGACCGGGGGCCGTCAGGACGGCCTTGCGGCGAGCCGCCGGGGCGCATCGGGGCGTTCACAGGTCGTCGACGATCCGGAGGAGGACCCTGACATGGCCGATCCCGACGCGCACTCCGGGAGGGAGTTCGACGGGGAGCGCGACGACGAGTTCGGGGACGAGTTCGACGACTACGACGACGAGAGCGGCGACGACGAGGACTGGCGTGCGCTGCACGGCGACGACGTCCGCGCAGGCAGGCGCTACCGGCCGGGGCGGGGCGGGTTCGATCCGGAGGCGGCGGCGCGACTGGCAAGGGCGAAGTACGCATTCCGCCAGCGGATCGTCCTGCTCCTGCTGCTCGCCGCGATCACGACCGCGGTTCTCGCGGGCTTCCTGTCGGCGTGGATCTGGTGGGCGCATGCCGCCGTCGACCTGACCTTCATCGGCTACCTCAGCTACCTGCGCAGGCAGGTACGCATCGAGGAGGAGGTGCGCAGGCGTCGCACCGCGCGGGTCGCCGAGGCACAGCGCCGGGAGCACCTCCTGCACGGCCAGGTGCGATCGGTCGGCGACGTCGGCCCGGTCGGTGAGGACGGCCTGCCGACCAGGTCGGGCGGGATGATCGCGCAGGGTGCCTCCGAGCTGTCCCGTCGTCCCTCCCTCGAAGGCACCTACGCCCTCGAGCTGGACGACGACGACCCTGCCTTCGACGACCTGGACTCGCCGCTGCCGACGACCTTCCGTCGCGCCGTGGGTGAATGAGCGCTGTTGTGACACGTGGTGTTCAGGGGGGTGCGAACAGGCCGTGTCGCCCCTGCTATGCTTTCTGAGCACCACGAACAAGGGGCTGTAGCGCAGTTGGTAGCGCGTCTCGTTCGCATCGAGAAGGTCCGGGGTTCGATTCCCCGCAGCTCCACCCTAGAGGTCTGGCTAGAACAAGTGCCTGAATGAGGGCCGCAGAGTAGGACCGCGACGCTTGACCGCGAGCATGGGCCACCCGCATTGCGGGTGGCCTTTTCGTTTGCGGGCTGTGGGTTGGTCCGTGTGGTCTGCTGGCTTGGATGGTGTGCAGCTCCCCGGAGGTTGGGTCACGTCGTCATGGGACGACGCGGAACGGCGCGGGCCTCGGCGGCGGATGTGCCTGCTGACGCCCGAAGGGCCGCTGAAGCTCGGCGGGTCGTTGCGCGGTCTGCTCCGGCGCCGCGTTGGGTGCCGAGGGCGGCGCAATGAAAGCCGCGTTGTCGGTGCGGTTCGCGGCGGCGGTGGTGGGCGAGGAACGCTATCGCGAGCAGTGGGAAGCGGATGTTGTCGGGCGCGCGAACCTGGCAGGTCGTCCTTGAGTGTGGCGTTCGGTGCTGTGCGCGCTATAGCCGTTGTGTCGGCGTTGCTGGTCCTGGTCGGGGTTGCACTGCTGTTCGCATAAGCAAATGGCTCCGTGTCGTTTCGGCAGGTCCGGGCTTAGCCTCGGGCGGTGGCGAACGAATTGACTATTCCGCTCCTGCCCTGTCCATCCATCGACGAGATCGCGTCGTTCTACGAGATGCTCGGCTTCGAGATCACCTATCGGCAGACTCGGCCGAACCCGCACATCGCGGTGCGACGGGAAGACATCAATCTGCACTTCTTCGGGATGGACGACTACGACCCGGCGCAGTCGTACAGCACGTGCGTGGTCATCGTCGCGGACACCAGCGAGCTGTTCGAGGCCTTCGCGGCGGGGATGCGGTCCGTGCACGGAAAACTGCTCGTCTCCGGCATCCCGCGCATGACCCGACCTCGGCTGCGCAACGACCGGTACACCGGGTTCACGGTCGTCGATCCGGGCGGCAACTGGATCCGGATCCACAAGGCCGCCACGGAACCCGAGGCGCAGACCAAGCTCGCCAAAGCCATGGAGAACGCCGCGAGGCAGGCGGATGCGCGCGGCGACGAACGCCAGGGGCTGAAGATCCTGGAAGGCGCGTTGAAGCGGGCGACCGGCGACGAACCGGAGTTTCAGGAGGTGCGGGAGTACCGCGACGAGCTCCTCGAGCGGATCAAGGGGTCTGAGCCGCGTCCAGGCGCTTGAGCGCGGTCCTGACCACCTCGGGGTCGTAGGTCGGCCAGCCAGAACGGGGGAGTGAGGTGCGCAATTTCCCACAGCCGTACGGTGCCGTCACCGGCGGTGGCGAGAGTCTGTCCGTCAGGACTGAACGCCACCCCAGCCAGGCCGTTGGGAGGGCCTTGGATGGTGAGGTGAGGGAGTTCTTCGGCGGCGGCGTACAGGGCACCTATGGCTTCGTGGGTAGGGGAGGTGTCGTTGGCTTGGAGGGCTGCCCCACGCCCCGCCTTGAGCAGACCACCATCACCATCACCATCACCATCCGCAGCCGGGACCGACTCGAACGTGATCGCCCCGCCACCGTCGAGCGGAATCCGAGCAAACCCGTCCATCTACGCCCCCTCGATACCCGCCAGAAAACACCGAGAGTTATCACCGGGTGACCTCCACGGCAATCACCCGGTTGCCGCACCGCGGCACCACGGCACGGGCACCGCGGCAACGTCCCGACCACGCCGCACCCCGGAATCCGCGGCCACAGGGGACCTGCTCCTGCCTTCGGCCGGTTGCGGTTCGCCACCGTCCCAGCCCGTCCACAGTGGATGGATACGTGGCCGGACGCTGGGACGAAACCGGAGGATCCCCCACTCGTTACGGCGGTGCCTGGGCAGGCGCACGATTCCATCCGGAGCTGCTGGGAGGCCCACGAGGCTCGGCTGAGCACAGCCGGGACCGGCAAAGTGCGGACCGGCCGGAGCGCGCAGGCTATCGGCGATGCCGTCGTCGAAGAACTGGTGCTTTGCGGTGTGGATTGAGCGTCGATCCATCGCGACCAGCCGCTACCCCCCCCGGTTCTTACCATGAGAATGGCAGGCCGTGGGATCTCGTGATCATGGGCGAGGAGGCGCCCGTCGCCGCAGTCGAAGTCACGACCGATACCGGGCCGTCACGCAACACCTGGTCGCCGCGCGGCGGCACTTCTCGCGGACAGCGGTCACTCCAGCCGGGCCGTCACGAAGCAGCACGGCCTCACCCCGACCGCCTCCGCCGCCCTCCAGCCATGGGCCGTCGGGACCAGGCGTGGGCTGCGAGTCAGAGGACTATGTCGGCCAAGCGGCTGATCTCGTCGAGGTCGTCGGTTCCGGGGCCCAGGATCAGTTCGTCGGCGCCCAGGGCCTCGAACTGCTTGACGGCGTCGCGCAGTGATTCCGCATCGGTGTGCACGTTGCCGACGACGATGTCCTGGAATTCGCCGGTAGCGGCGTAGTAATCGGCGATGTTGGCCCGACCTCGGTCGGGATCGCCTAGCGCGAAGTAGTTGAGGCCGACCAGCCGGGGCTGGCCCGGCCGCCCGGCGGCCTGCCACGCGGCACGGGCGGCGTCGAAAGCGCCGGACGCCAGGGCCGCAGGCACCGATCCGGCTATGTAACCGTCCGACGACTCGGCCATCCGGCGGTAGGCGGCCGGGGTAGCGGCGCCGAACAGCAGCGGCACCTGCCGTCCGCCGGCCGGAACCGCCGGGTTCGGGCTTCCCGGAACGGGTTCACCGGCCCATATCGACCGGTAGGTTGCCAGGTCGCGGTCCATCCGGGCGCCCCGGTCCCGGGGTCCGTGCCCTGGCACGACGAAATCGTCCTCGCGGATGCCCACCCCGATGCCGAGGGTGAGCCTGCCGCCGGAGACCCCGTCGATCGACGCTGCTTCCTTGGCCAGCAGCGTCCCCGGCCAGGTGGTCGCCAGCAGCACCTGACTGAGCAGCCCGATCGTGCTGGTGGCCCCGGCGGCTGCGGCCAGCGCGACGGTGTCCATCACGCTCGGATAGGCGACCCGGCCGGTGGTACCCAGGGTGGCGAAACCCGCTTCCTCTGCTCGGCGGGCCCAGGCGGGAATCACCGGGGCGTGGACGTCGCGGACCTGGTTGGGTAATCCGATGCCGATGCGCATCGAGGCGCTCCTTAGCTGGTACGGGTGCCGACCTAGTTCGGGCCGTGGACCGGCTCGCCCCGTGATCCTGGCCAGGCGCCCATACACCGAGGTTGCAACCGTCAGACAGCGCGCGCCGGGGAGGTCAGGACGGCGACGGCGTCGTGGAGTGTCGGCGGCTGTGCGGGAGGGGCGCCTTCGTACCAGCCGTGCGGAGTGATCGACTGGAGGTAGGTGCCTGCCGGCCGGATGCCGCTGTGTGCCTGGTGAAAATGGACGACGTTGCGGAGCAGCGCGGCGCCGGCCGCATCGCCTGCCGCGTCCAGGGCCAGGGCGCCGTTGTGCAGCACGGCCAGCTGGTTGCTCAGATCGCCCTCGTTGAGGAAGCGCCGCAGCGAGGTCCGCAGCAGGGGCAGCGCTTCGCCGTCCCCCGCGTCGACCATGGTCTGGGCCAGCATCAGCTCGCTGAGCGCGGCCGTCCAGACCAGCCCGGAGGCGTCGGCGAGCCGCACGGCGGCCCGCAGCCGGTGGCGGCCGTCGGCGATCCGGTCGGCCATGACGAGGGCAGCGCCCCACGTCATCGCGGTGGCCGCGATCAGCCAGGTGGTCTGCGTCTCGGTGGCGATGGCGTGCGCCTCGGCCGACGCGGTCAGCGCGATCGCCGGGTCGCCTCCCGGCAGCTGGACCAGAGCCTGGTAGTAGCGGACCTCGGCGAGCAGGCTGCGATGCTCCGGTTCCGAGTCCACCGCCAGGAACGCCTCGGACAGCATGCGCCGTGCCGTGGTGACGTCGCCGGTGAAATAGAACAGGCCTGCCGACGAGGCCTTGGCCCGCACGACGTCGCCGAGCGGGGCGTCCGGCGCGGCGGCCAGGGCTGCGGTCAGCATCCGGTTGCCCTCGGTGAGCAGGCCGCTGCGGATCCAGAACCACATGAGCCGCGCGGCCGTCCGCAATGCCTCGACCGGGGCATGCGTCAGGTCGTGCGCGAGCCCCGCACGCAGGTTCGGCAACTCCAGACGCAGCGCGGCCATCGTGGCCGCGGATCGCACGCCCTGCAGATCGCCTGCGGCCCGGGCGACCAGTTCGCGGACCCAGACGGCATGGGCGGCCCGGGTCGCCGTCGGATCTCCGTCCACGGCCCGGCAGTACGCCCGGATCGTCTCCAGCATCCGGTAGCGCGCCGTGCTGCCGCCGGTCTCGGCGGTGACCACGGACTCATCGACCAGCGTGACCAGCGCGCTGAGTCCGGCAGCGGCGGAGGCCGCGGCCTCCAAGGGAAAGCCACCCTCGTACGGCCAGAGCTGCACCGCGAGGTCACGCTCGTCGCCGGAGAGAAGATCGAAGCTCCAGGCGATGGCCTCCTGCAACGTCGCGTGCGGGGTCATCGTGCCGAGCGGAATCCGGCCCAGCACGGTGAAACGGTCGTCCAGCTGCTCGATCAGCCCCCGTACGCCGAAGGTCCGCACTCGCGCCGCCGCCAGTTCCAGGGCCAGCGGCAGCCGGTCCAGCGCATCGGCGAGGCGGTGCAGATCCCGGCCGTCGGCGTCCTGCTCGAACCAGCCGGGCCTGCCCGTGCGGATGCGATCGGTCAGCAGCGTCACGGCGTCGTCGGCGGCCAGCGGCCCGAGCGGCAGGATGTGCTCGCCGTCGACGCCGAGTGGGCTGCGGCTGGTGGCCACCACCCGCAACGTGGGAATCCGGTCGAGCAGGTCGACGACGAGCCGGGCCACCTCGCCGGTGAGGTGCTCGCAGTTGTCGAGCACCAAGGGTGTCCCGTGCAGGCGCAGCCGCTTGACCAGTGCCTCGTACGGGTCCTCGGCCAACCCGGTGACGCCGACCGCTGCGGCGACCGCCGAGACCAGGGGGGCGGGGTCGGCCACATCGGCGAGCCGGACGACGGCGTCGGGCCCGGCCCATTCCACGGCCAGGCGGGTCTTGCCCGACCCGGCGGGCCCGACGACGGTGACGAGCCGATGCATGCCGACGAGACGGTCCAGCAGGGCCAGCTCGGCGTCGCGGCCGATGAACGACGACAGCGGCCGATCACCGGGCGTCACAGCCGCGACGCCGGTGGCCGCCAGGGCCGGGTCCTGCGACAGGATGCGGCTTTCGAGCTGCCGCAACTCCGGTCCGGGGTCGACACCCAGTTCCTCGGCCAGCAGGGTCCGGACCCGGCGCACCGCGTTCAGCGCGTCGGCCTGGCGTCCCGAACGGTAGAGCGCCAGCGCCAGCAACTGCCAACGGCGTTCGCGGTACGGCGCGGTGTGCACCAGCAGTTCGAGCATGGCCACCGCACCGGCGTGGTCGCCGGTGGCCAGTAGCGCCGAGGCGCCCTCCTCCTGGGCGCTGTCGCGCTGTTCCAGCAGGGCGGCACGGATCGCAATCGTCGACTCGTCGTCGGCCAGATCCTCATACGGGGTCCCGCGCCACAACCGCAGCGCCGCGTCGAAGGCCTCGTGCGCATCGGCGGGGCGGTCGCCTGCCACCAACGCACGGGCGCGGACGAGGTGGCCGCGAAACCGTTCGACGTCGGTGTCGGCGGCAAGGAGCCGATAGCCGCCTGCGGAGCGCTGCAACGCCGTGCCCGGCAGCACCCGACGCAGCCGGGAGACGTACACCTGCAGGGCGCCTGCGGGATTGCGTGGCCTTCGGTCACCCCACAGTCCTTCGACCAGGCGGTTCTCCGAGACCGGCCGCCCTTCCTCGGCGATCAGGATCGCCAGAAGCCTGCGGGGCAGCCTGCCCCCGACGTCGACCGGATGATCGTTCGCACGGACCTCGAGCGGACCCAGCACCGCGAACGTCAGCACTCCACAAGGTAAGCCTATGCCGCCGGCCGCGCCAAATGACGCGGCGGCCGCGCCGTATCCGTGTTGTAGGCGGTGTGAAAGGCACGGCCGCGAAGCTGCTCCCATGCACAACGAGAAGATGGCCGACAGCCGCGACATGATCGGCGCGCACGACGCCATGCGGCGGCAGTTCGGTGCCATGCCCGTGTTGATCGCAGGCGTGCAGGCGGGTGACGCGGAGGGCACCGCCGTCGTTGCAGGCCACGTCCTGATGATGGTCGACTTCCTGCACGCCCATCACACCAGCGAGGACGACCATGTGTGGCCCCGGCTGCGGGAGCGTTGCCCCGACGACGTCGCGCCCCTCATCGAGACGATGGACCGGCAGCACGCCTTCATCGACGACGAGCTGAAAGCGCTCGCCGCAGGCGGCAGGCGTTGGCGGGCCTCCGCCGACGCCGGCGACCGGGATGCCGTCGCCGCCGTCGCGGAGCGGCTGTTGCCCCCGCTGTACGAGCATCTGGCGTTGGAGGAGCAGCGGATCCTGCCGCTCATCGATCGCCACCTGACCGAACGCGAGTGGAAGGCGACCGTCGAGGCGTCCTTCGGCAAGGTGACCTTCGTGCGGCGTCTGCTGATGCTGGGCATGGCCCTGCACGGGGCGAGCGAGGAGCAGGCCCGGCTTCTGCGTGCCGCCGTCCCCGCCGTCGTCTGGCATGCCGGTCGCCCGCTCGGGACCCGGCTCTATCGCAACCACCGTGAGCGCCTGGCCGCCGCGAGCCGGGGGTCAGATCGCTGATCCTCGACCACTCGCTCACCCGTGAGCTGCGGCTGTGATCACCACGTTGTCGGGTGCCGATCCTCGCCTTGGGCGGTGTCCAGGGCAACCACGCCGTCCTTCGCGACATCCTGCCCGCCAAGGGGACCGACGTACGCGTGATCGAGGTCGCCGACCGCGGCCACCACGTCCCAGAGGAGCAGCCGCAGACGATGATCGACGAGATTCGCAGCGTTCCTCGGCTGAACTCTCGGGTCGGGGCTCCGCCATTCCGCTACGGCACGAGATGCCCCGCCGCGCGGAAGAGCTCATACCACTCGGCGCGGGTGAGCGGGATGTCCGAGCCCCGGGCGGCGCCCGCGACCCGCTCCGGGTTGGTCGTGCCGAGCACGACCTGCATCTGGGCCGGATGCCGGGTGATCCAGGCGGTCGCGATCGCGATGGGTGGCACGTCGTACTGCTTGGCCAGACGATCGATGACGGCGTTGAGCTCCGGGTACTCGGGCGAGCCGAGGAAGACCCCGGTGAAGAAGCCCGCCTGGAACGGCGACCACGCCTGGACCGTGATGTCGTGCATCCGGCAGTAGTCGACGATGCCGCCGCCGTCGAGCGTGACCGACTGCTGCTCCGCGAGCATGTTCGCCGCGACGCCCTGGGCGATGAGCGGCGCGTGCGTGATGGACAGCTGGAGCTGGTTGGCGACGATCGGCTGCCGCACGTGCTTGCGCAGCAGGTCGATCTGGCGCGGAGTGTGGTTCGAGACGCCGAAGGCACGTACCTTGCCTGCGGACTCCAGCTCGTCGAAGGCACGTGCGACCTCGGCAGGCTCGACTAACGCGTCCGGCCGGTGCAGCAGCAGGATGTCGATGCGGTCGGTGCGCAGCGCGGCGAGGGAGCCCTCGACCGACTTGACGATGTGGTCGTAGGAGAAGTCGAAGTACGGCCCCTCCCGGACGATGCCGGTCTTGGTCTGGATGGTGACGGCGTCGCGCTGCGAGGGCGTCAGGGCCATGGCCTCCGCGAAGCGGCGCTCGCAGCCGTGCTGCTCGTGGCCGTAGACGTCGGCGTGGTCGACGAAGTCGATGCCCGTGTCACGCGCGGTGCGCATGAGCTCGCGCACCTCGTCGTCGGTCTTGTCGGCGATGCGCATGAGGCCGAGCACGATGTTCGGCGCGACGATGTCGGTTCCCGGCAGGGTGAAGGTCTTCACAGGTGTCCTCTCAGCGGCCCGCCACGGGCCGCGCTGGGGCGCTGGACAGGGGGAGATCAGCCTGCGCTCGACGGCTCTGACAGCTCGGCCAGCTCGTCGGCGGTGAGTTCGAGTTCGACCGCTCGCGCCGAGTCCTGGATGCTCGCCGGGCGGGAGGACCCCGGGATGGGGATCACGACCGGGGCGAGCGACAGCTCCCAGGCCAACGCGACCTGCTGCGGGCTCACGCCGTGGGCTTCGGCGACGCGCTGGAACGGCGCGTGCAGGGCGCCGACCTCACCCGCCTTGCGGATGCCGCCCAACGGCGACCACGGGAGGAAGGCGATGCCCAGGGAGGCGCAGTGCCGGAGTTCGTCGAGGCTGGAGCGGAAGGCAGGGGAGAACTGGTTCTGCACGGAGACGAGCCGCCCGCCGAGCACCTCGTTGGCCTCGTCGATCTGGGCGATGGTCGCGTTCGAGATGCCTGCCTGGGCGATCACGCCCTCGTCGAGCAGGTCACGCAGGGCGCCGATCGAGTCGGCGTAGGGCACCTCGGTGTCCGGGCGATGGAACTGGTAGAGACCGATCGCCTCGACGCCGAGCCGCAGGGCCGAGGCCTTGGCCGCGCGCTTGAGGTATTCGGGACGGCCGTCGTGGGTCCACGATCCGTCGCCGGGACGCAGATGACCGCCCTTCGTGGCCACCAGCACGTCGTCGGTGTTCCCGCCGTAGGACCGCAGGGCGCTGGCGATCAGCTCTTCGTTGTGGCCGACCTCGCCTGCGTGCAGGTGATAGGCGTCGGCCGTGTCGACGAGGGTGACGCCTGCGTCGAGGGCGGCGTGGACGGCCGAGACCGACCGGGTCTCCTCGGGCCTGTCCTCGATCGACATCGGCATCCCGCCGAGCCCGATCGCGCCGACGGTGCGGTTTCCCAGGGTGCGTTGCTGCACGAGTGAGCCTCTCCGCTCGAATGATCGTCTGCATTCGACGGTAGGTAGCCTGCTGACAGAAGTCCAACAACTAATTCTGATGAGATTGAGAACTGGGATCGATTAATGGACCTCCGTCAGATGGAGTACCTCATCGCGCTCGCCGACGAGCAGCAGTTCACGCGCGCTGCGGCGGTCTGCCGGGTCTCGCAGTCCGGACTCTCGGCGGGCATCCGCAACCTCGAGGCCGAACTCGGGACGCCGTTGTTCACCCGCACCACGCGTCGGGTCGCGCCGACCGACGCCGGTCTCGCTCTGCTGCCGTTCGCTCGGACGATGCTCGCCCAGGTCGCGGCCGGGCGTGACGCGGTCATCCGCGCGACTCACGCGCTCTCGGGCCGACTCCGGGTCGGAGCCGAGCAGTGCCTCGGCGTCGTCGACGTCCCGCCGCTGCTCGAACGGTTCCACCGTCGGTACCCGCTCGTCGACATCCACTTCACCCAGGCCGGGTCCCACGACCTCGTCACACAGATCCGTGCCGGTGAGCTCGACGTCGCCTTCGTCGCGACGACGGAGCATCTGGCGACGGTCAGCCCCGTCGAGTTGGGGAGGCGCGCGGTCGTGCTGCTGACCCCGCCCGAGCATCCGCTCGCGGTCCGCACCCACGTCGAGTGGGCGGAGTTGCGCGACCGCGAGTTCATCGACTTCCGGGAGTCGTGGGGCGTGCGATCGCTCAACGAGGCGGCCTGCTCGGCGCACGGTGTCGGCAGGCGAGTGCGGTGCACCGTCGACGACATCCACACCCTGCTCGACCTGATCCGTCGCGGGCTCGGCATCGCCCTCGTGCCGAGGCATGTCGCGGCGAAGCCCGAGGCCGTCGGACTGACGACGATCCGGCTGCCGCCCGCCTCGACTCCACAGTGGATCGTCTCCGCGATCACGGCGCAGCAGGCCGAGGCCTCGGCCGCTCAGCTGCTCGAGCTGGTCGATGGAGATCTGGCCGCGACGAACGAGACCGAGTCGACGAACACCGCCCCCGGTTCGTAGCCTCCTGGCGGGCATCGGCGGGGCATCCGACGACACGGTGCGCCTGCCCAGACCGGCGAAGGACGGCCGGGTGAACAACTGCTTGATCGAGCCTGGCGCCGCTAGGTTGGGGCACCCGTACCCGGGGCCGTCGCGCCGGTCCTCCGGGCCGTCAGCACCGTTCACGTCGAGCCATGGGCGAGAGCTACGTCGAGGCGTGTCCTGATCGTGGTGCCGGAGACGAGCGCCACCGGATGCGACGTTCGGCGGCTGCACCGCTGATCAGCGGCTCGCCGAGGTTCAGCCAGACGTCTGCATCCCGGGCCTGCTCGGCAGGGTGCGCGGCGAACGGCCGGGAGACCGCAACGGGTCTAGTCGTCGCGAGGCGCGACGTTCGGGACGGCGTCCCCGGCGTCCGAACCGGGCCCGGTCATCGCCGCGATGCGGCGGGCGAGCAGCGCGGCGGCCTCCCGCAGCTCCGGGGGGTCCAGTATCTCCGCCTCGAACCCGAGCCGGGCGACGTGCATGATCAACCAGTCCAGGTCGTCGCCGCCGACCACGAGCAGGCACCATCCCGCGCGATCGTCTTCGACCCGAGCCACCTGCGGCGGCACCAGTTCCCGCACCCGGTCGGGCTCGGCGTGCACCCGCACGCGGGCGACGTATCGGTACGGCGCCGCCGTCACGGACCGCTGCACGTAGGCGACGGGATCGGGATGCTCCCTCGGCCGAAAGCGCCAGGTCGTCCCGGCCACCTCGCTCATTCGATCCAGCCGGAAGGTGCGCCAGTCGTCGCGGTCGACGTCCCAGGCCATCAGGTACCAGCGACGGCCGGTGGCGACCATCCGCACCGGCTCCACCGTGCGTTCGCCCGCCGCGCCGTCGCGGCCCGCGTACCGGAACCGCACCCGCATGGCGTCGCGGCAGGCCCGTGCCAGCGTCACCAGCAGGTCGGCGTCGATCTCGACGCCGGGGCCGGTGAGGGTCTCGGTGGCGCCGTGTACCGCGCGGACCTCGGCGCGCAACCGGGGCGGCATCACCTGGTCGAGCTTCGCCAGCGCCCGCAGCGCCGCCTCGCCCGCGCCTGCGACCGTGCCGCCTGACGCCATGCGGAGGGAGACCGCCATCGCGATCGCCTCTTCGTCGTCGAAGAGCAGCGGCGGCAGGCGGGTGCCTGCGCCGAGCTGGTAGCCGCCGCCGACGCCCGAGATCGCGTGGACGGGGTAGCCGACCGCGCGCAGCCGCTCCACGTCGCGGCGCACCGAGCGATCGGTGACCGCCAGGTCGGCGGCCAGCTCGGCGGCGGTCCAGGACGTCCGCCGCTGGAGCAGCGCCAGCAGCCGTAGCACCCGTTCGGTGGTCGCCTCAACGGTCACATCGCGCATCGTTTCACGAATCACGGAACGATCCTGTCCGCTATCTGCGGGAAGGTGTCAGCATGACGGATCTGCCCTTCAACTTCCTGCTCCGAGACCAGACCGACTGGCACTGGACGAATCAGCTGCGTCATCGGCTCGCCGGACTCACCGACGACGAGTACTTCTGGGAGCCGGCAGCCGACTGCTGGAACGTGCGTCCGCGCGGCACCGGATCGGCTCCGCTACAGGTCGGGTCCGGTGCGATGACCATCGACTTCGCGATTCCGGAGCCGTCACCGCCGCCCTTCGCGACGATCGCCTGGCGGCTCGGGCACGTGATCGTCGGCGTGCTCGCGGTGCGCAACGCGGCGCACTTCGGCCGCGAGCCCACCGACTACCAGTCGTTCGAGTACGCCCCGACCGCAGCGGAGGCGTTGGCCCAGCTCGACGCGGAGTACGCCACCTGGCTCGCCGGCGTCGAGTCGCTCGGGGAGAGCGGCCTCGCGCGGCCCTGCGGCGAAGCGGAGGGAGCATTCCACGCAGATTCGCTGGCCCGCCTGGTCCTGCACATCAACCGTGAGCTGATCCACCATCTCGCCGAGGTGTGTCTGCTCCGTGACCTCTACCTGCACACCCGACAGGAGACGAACTGAGATGGCTCGCGAAGTCCAGATCACCTTCGACTGTGCCGACCCGGCCGCACTCGCGGCCTTCTGGGCCGAGGCCCTCGGCTACCGGCTGCAGGACCCGCCTGCGGGCTTCGAGTCGTGGGACCAGGCGCTGGATGCGTTCGGCGTGCCGCCCGAGAAACGCAATGACCGCTCGGCGGTGATCGACCCCGAGGGTTCCGGGCCTCGGCTGTTCTTCCAGCGGGTTCCGGAAGGAAAACAGGTCAAGAACCGCCTGCACCTTGATGTGCGAAGCGCGCCAGGACTTGAGGGCGAGGCACGGATGGCGGCGCTGGAGGTGGCGGCGGAACGGCTCGTCTCTCACGGCGCCGCCCGGCTGCGCAGGCAGGAGCCCGCACCCCCGCTGGAAGCGGGGTACATCGTGATGGCCGACCCGGAGGGCAACGAGTTCTGCCTCGACTGAGCTGCGCAGCGGGTCGGTCAGCACGGCACGCCGGTAGGCCATGGGGCGGGAGAGCTGCTGTGACCGCCATCTGCGGGTCTGCCTGCCCACAGATGGCGGCCGCGGCTCTATGCTCGTTCGTCGAGGATCAGGGCAGCGTTGCGATCGCGTCGATCTCGACGAGCGCGTCGGGGAGCGCGAAGCCCGCTACGCGGAGCACGGTGATGGCGGTGGGATGCTGCCCCCAGACTTCTTGAGAAGCGGCGAATCCGGCGTTGACGTCGGCATCGGCGTGGAGGTAGATCGTGAGCTTCGCGACGTGTTCCGGAGTGGCGCCTGCGGCGTCCAGGACGGCGAGGACGTTCCGCAGCGCCTGGGCGGTCTGCTCGAAGACTCCGCCGGTGATCGTTCCGTGGGCATCGGTACCGTTCTGCCCGCCTACGTAGACGGTGCGCCCGGCTTCGGTGATGATGCCCTGGGAGAAGGCCGGAGAGGTGTGGAGTCCGGCGGGGTTGAGGTGCGTGAGCGGCATCGGGTGTCTCTACCTTCTCACTGCGATCGGTGGTTTCGGACCTTGGTGCGGTTGCCGCAGCGGCGCATCGAGCACCAACGGCGAGTACCCGGCCGGGAGGCGTCGTAGAAGATCAGGGCACAGTCGTCGGCGCCGCAGCGGCGGATTCGCTTACTGCCCTCGCCGAAGACTGCGATGGCATCACGCGCGACACCGGACAGTGCCGCAGGAGGATCGGGGCGGGGCGCTGTCGTGGTGCCTCCGTCGAGATGTGGGACTGGCGCGGGCGTTCGGGAAGCGGTGTTGACGGCGTCGATGTCCTCGGGTACGGGCCGCTGTCCGTCAGCCAGGGCCGTGGCGATCCTGCTGATCGACGTCCGTAATCGCAGGGCAGCGGTGAGGTCGTCGTCAGTCGGGTCGGACGACAGCGGGCCGAAGCGCTCGTCGAGCCAGGTGTGCAGGTCTTTCGGGTGATGCAGAAGTTCCCAATCGGGGACCCCGTAGCCGTAGTCGCCCGTGTAGCCGAAGTCCAAGGCGAGTGACCCGGAGTCAAAGAACCACCGCGCTCCGTCGGGCGGGGTGAGCCATTGACCGGTACTCATGTAACCACTATAACTGGTTGCATGCCGACGGGGTTGACGAAGGACGCAGGATGGCAGCTCGGCGTGCGCCGTACCGTCCCGGTTCCGTCTGACGTGGTCTGGGATTACCTGACTCGCGAGGGCCTTGTCGTCTGGCTGGGCGAGACCGTCCTCGGGGCCACGGGCGAGTGGTACGAGACCGCCGACGGCACCCGAGGACAGCTGCGCAGCCGAAGCGAGGGAGTGCGGCTCAGGCTGACCTGGCAGCCGACGGGCTGGGCGCACGATTCGACGTTGCAGCTCACCCTCCAACGGGCGGTGTCCGGTACGACGATCGCCATCCATCAGGAACGCCTCCGCAGCGCTCAGGACCGTGCCAGCCTGCTGATCCACTGGCGGGCAGTCCTCGGCCGAATCGTCGAACAGCTAGCCGTGCGCTGACTCGCGAGGAACCCCGGCAGTCGCGGCCTCGAGCCCGACGGCCAGACCTGCGGCGCCTGAATCCGTCACGTCGTAGTCCTCGCTCATGTCCTTGACGGCACTGTCTCCGTTCGGCTGGCTCGGTGCGGACGCCGGATGTCCATCGTCTCAAGCTGCTCCGATGGCAGCCATGGCTGCGCGTTACTGCGATCGCTGCGCTCTGTGGGCCACGGCTCTCCAGATCGCCTGTCTGCCGTGCACTCAGGCCCGCCCGCCCTTGTCGGCGAGAAGGGCGGCTCCGCCGTAGAGCGCATTGACCGTGCCCGCCCACTTCGTCAGGCCCGCGTCGCTGAGCGGATCCGCGCCCAGGGTCTCGCCGATCCGGTTGCGCAAGAGGACCAGCGACAGATCGTGGGCGAGCAGGACGGCCGCCAGCTGCTCTCGATTGACGCCTGCCGCGATCGCGCCCGCCTCGTCGAGGCGCGCTACGACCTGTCTGCTGAAGTCGCTCAGGTCCGCATACGCCTCGCGGGCACGGGGCCCGTCGCCGGTCAACAGGCGCGACAGGTATCTCGTGACGGCCGAGCCGCCCAGAATCTCGACTATTGATCGAACCTGCACGGACTGTTCGAGCACCGTGGCGTGCAGGGCGTTGCGGACCAGTCCGATGACGTGCTCGTCGACGGCAGCGATCAAGCCGTCTCGGGAGCCGTAGTGCTTGATGATGAGCGGCTGTGACACACCGCTTCGCTCGGCGATGAGACGAAGCGGAACGGCGTCGGGGCCGTTCTCCCCGAACAGCTCGACGGCGACGTCGCGGATGATCGCCCTCGCGGTCCTGTCCTCTGGTGAATACATATTCACCATGGTAACTTCGCGTTCACTGCCGCGCGACGGTGGCGGCATGGAGAGGAGCGTGTGGTGCCTGCCGTGTCTGTGGAGCCGGGACGCGGGTCCCCGCTCGCCAGGATGAACGCGGTCCTGGTTGCGCCGGGAGCGTCCAGCGTTGAAGCGTGGCTGAGCTACGGTGCCGCACTCGTCGGCGCTGCCTTCGGGCTGGTCGCCGGCGCGGTATCGGAGTCGACTCCGCTGCAGCTCGTGTTACTCGTGCTCCTGGGCTTCGACCTGTTCGGCGGTGCCGTCGTCAATGCCACGGCTGCGGCGTCGAGACGGTTTCACGGTGCGCAGTCCTCCCGCGTTCGACGATGGGGATTCGTCGCGGCGCACCTCCACCTTCTCGGTGTGGCCCTGATGTTCCCGGACTATTCCTGGGCTGTGGCGGTGTTGCTGTATTCGGTGATCCTGCTGGCCGCTGCGCTGATCCTCCTCGTGAACGAGGCACTGCGACGGCCGGTGGCGTTCGCGGCCTGCTCGGTGATCCTCCCGCTCGTCGCGGTCGCGACGGCCACCGGCGTGCCCGCCGAACTGTCCTGGATCGCGCCGCTGCTGGTGATCAAGCTGCTTCTCGGTCACCTCGTGCCGTGGGTGCCGAGCAAGCGATCCGAGACGTCGAGCAGGCGGCGATGCTCGCCGGTGAAGGGGGACGCATGAAGGTCGTGGTGGCGGGCGGCACCGGAGTCCTCGGCCAGCGAATCTGCTCCGAGGTCAGGTCCGTGTCACCCGATGCCGAACTGCTCATCGGCACCCGCCGGGTGGGCGGTGCGGCAGGACTTGCGAGGGATCTCGGCCCACCCGCCCGCTCGGTTCCGCTCGACGTGCGCGACCCGGCGTCGATCCGGCGGGTGGCCGATGGGGCGGATGTGGTGATCGTCGCGGTCGCTCAGGACGCGCCGCTCGTCCAACAGGTCTGCCTTGACCTCGGTGTCCACAGTGTCGATGTGGGGGTCGGGGCCGATGTCGCGGAGCAGGTGCGAGCCATGGACCGCCAGGCAGTGGATGCCGGGCTCGCCGCTGTCGCCATGGCGGGGCTCTTCCCTGGGCTTTCCGGTCTCTTGGTACGGGAGGTGGTCGGCGGCCTCGACACGATCGAGAGCGTCGACGTCTTCTTTCGACAACACACCAACGCGCGGGTCGGCCGCGCGGGCACCACCGACATGTTGAGGATCGTCTCGACTCCGGTGCGTCGAGGGACGTCCGTCGTCCGAGGCTTCCTGCGTGGTTCGCACGCGGAGCCCGGGTCGCGGCTGATCGAACACCCGGAGCGCAGCATCATGACGTCGGCTCTCGGGCCTGCCCGTGTCGATTACTGGACCCGCTGGAACAGCCGGACATTCGACGCGGTCGTGGCGACGCTGGTCGCCGTGCGGGCCCTACCCCGCTTCGCTTCACAGATAGCACGTCTGACCAGGCATGATCCGGACATTCCCGAGAACGTGGAGCTGCGGGTCCTGGGGCGGGGCGCACTCGCGGGCCGACCGGCGGAGCAGGTGGTCACCCTCTCCGCCCTGTCCGACTACGGTGCCACGGCAGGGGTTGCCGTTGCGCTGAGCATGCTTGCCGTGCGCCGGAAGATCACCGGAGCGGGTGTCCCCTTCGCACTCACGACGCTGGACGAGGTGCTTGCGGCGATGCGGGACGGGCTCGTGACGGTGCGCGGAGGCTGAGGGCCTCGTCTCTCGACGAGGGCAGGACGAGACGGCCGCCCGGGGCTCTCCGCGCGCGTCGAGTCGGCCGGACGACGCAGGCTCTCCTTCCGCCCGGTGATCCTGCCGCAGGCGAGCGGTCACCCGACCGGGTGCGCCGTTTGCCGCGCAGCTGCCGTCGTCTGTGTCGGTCTAGCCTGGCCGACGGTCTCTCTCACCGAGCCGCCGCAGGCTGCTCCGGTGTGAGGGCGACGACTTCGAGGAAGAGGACTCCGCGTCGCATGAGTGCCACGAGGCTGACCAGGGACGAGCGGCGGCTACAGCTGCTCACGACGGCGTCGGAGATCATCCGCGTCGGGGGGCCAACGCCCTGACGCTCCGCAGGCTCGCCGAGCGGGCCGGTGTCTCCCGGCCGATCGCCTACGACCACTTCACGACGCGCGAGGGGCTGCTCATGGCCCTGTATCAGCAGTACGACGAGCAGATCGGGCCCGCGATCCGGGCGGCGTTGCCTGCTTGATCGGGCTCGGTGACCGACGTGGTCTCGGTGTTGAGCGCCGCCTACGTGGACGGAGTGCCCTCGGCGGGGCCGGAGTGCGCGGCAGTGAGCGCTGCGCTCGCGGCCAGCGCCGAGACTCGAGACTTCCAGCGGCGGTCGCAGGACTTCTACCTCGAGGGGTCCGCCGGACGCTCGCACCGTTCGTGTCGTTGTCCGGGCCGCGCGGGCATGCTGTGGTCACCGGGGTCCTCGGTGTCATCGAGGGGCTCGCTCGTGCCGCCGCCGACGGGCGATTCTCGCGGGCGGCGGCGGTCTCGGTGTCGACGACCATCGTGGTCGGGGCGCTGAAGCAGTACGGCGGACTTCGCGTCTCGTCGGCCGATGACGTGCAGGCCGAACGAGCGAGGAGGCGAATCGGGCCGCCGAGCGCTTCGCGACCCTGGGCGCTCGGTATCTCGACGGAGCGCTCATGGCTCGTCCCGAGCACGTCGGCGACCCGGCCACGGTCCTGGTCTACAGCGGCTCCGCCGAGGTGTTCGAAAGTCGGTCGGCGGTGCTCGCCGGATTCGGGAGCGCCTCCGATCTCGGGCCTGCGGCGGGCACCGCCTCGCTGTACGACGTGGCGATGCTCGGCTTCGCCTGGTCCACGCTGCTCGGGTTCCTGAACACCGCCGTCCTGCTCGGCAGCTCGGGCGTCCCGGCGACGACGGTGACGCCCCTGCTGACCCGCTGGCTCGCCACGACGGTCGTCGACGTCATCGAGGACTACGCCGGGCAGATCGACGCCCGCAGCTACCCCGGCGACGAGGAATGGCTCGAACTCGACTTCCCGCTGATGGGCCAGCTCGTCCAGGCGAGCCGGGAGCGGGGCCTCGACACCCGGCTGCCGAGGCTGATCGAGTCCCTGACCTCGGACGGCATCGCCGAGGGGCGCGGCAGGGAGAGTTTCGCCGCCCTGGTCGAGGTCCTTCGCAGGCCGTCGGCCGAGGCCTGAGGCCGCGCATCGCTGCGGGCGGGCCTGCGATCAGCTCGCGATCGCGACCGAGGCCGCGAGCGGCGCCCGCTCGGACAGGCAGCGCAGGATGCAGTCGGCGAGGTTCGCCCTGGAGATCCGGTAGCCCCGTGGGACGTTGCGATCGACCGCGCTGCGGTAGGGCTCGGAGCGCGGCCCGTTGGTCAGCATCGGCGGACGGATGATCGTCCAGTCCAGGTCCGGGGTGGCGCGCATGACCTCCTCCATGGCCGTCATGTCGGCGAAGGTATGGCGGAGGACTCGTTGCAGGATCGGCTTGGCGAGGACCCGGGTCAGCAGGTCGTCTCCTTCGGTGGCCAGTCCGCTGGCGCTGACCGCCACGAGTCGCCGCACGCCCTCGGCCCGCATTGCGGTGATGGCGGCGGTGATGCCGTCCGTGCAGACCGTGGTCGGCGCGCGGCCTGCCCGGCTGCCGAGCGTGGACACGACGGCGTCGCGCCCCGCGACTGCGGGCCGCAGCGCCGCCGTATCCATGGCGTCGGCCCGGACGACGGTCAGCCTCGGGTGGACGAGCGTGATCCCGGCCGGGTCTCGGACGACGGCGATGACGTCATGGCCCGCCGCACATGCCTGGCCGACGACCTCCAGTCCCGTGCCGCCGGTCGCGCCGAGGACCGTGATCTTCATGGGCGCGGTCTGTGGTTGGTGAGTGTTCACTCACCCAGTTTGGGTGAGTGAACACTCACCTGTCAAACCGTCGACGTTCACTCGGCGGTCGTCGAACCGCCGTGGCTGCTGCGACGCCGTGCGCCCCGGGCGGACCGGCCCACGTCGCGGCCTCCCGCCCGCAGGTGGTGTACCCGACGCAGGGAACCGCCACGGGCCGGGATGCTCAGGCCTCCCCGCGCGTCATGGCGATCAGTCGGTCGAGCACGCCGGGGTCCATCCGCAGACCGTCGTGCTCGTGCTCGTTGGTGACCCAGGTGCGCAGGCCCTTGACCTGCTCCGCCGTCTGCAAGGACAGCTCGCGGTCTACGTACATGTCGTCGTGGTAGACGGCGGCGGCCACCGGAACCGTGTTGTGGCTGAGCGTGTCGTGGTCGTAGAGGCTCGGCCAGTCCGTCCTGGCCGCCAGCGCCTCGGCCGCCGCCCGCAGCGGCACCAGCGCGGGGTCCTCCTCGAACATCCAGGGATAGATCATCTCCCCGGTGAAGCGCACCGAGGAGCCCTCGTCGAGATCGAACTCCGGGAACTCCCGCCGGAGGCGATGGGCCGACCAGAGCGATGCGCCGCCCTGGCAGTAGATCGACTCGTGCAACAGCGCGTAGAGCGGGTCCGTCGCGAAGGAGACACTGTCGTTCACGCCGTGCCGGAAGGTGTCGGAGAGGTCGCGGCCGCCGGGGGAGGCCACGAATGCCTCCTCCAGCAGGTAGTGCAACCGGTCGAAGGTGCTGGTCTTGCCGAACTCGATCCCGAGGGTCTGAAAGCGACGCGGGGTGAGGCGTTCCCCGGTCGGCAGCAGAACCTCGTGCTCGGCGAGGTGGTCGAACACCGACCTGACGATCGACTCGTCCTGCGGATACCGCGCGAAGTACTCCGTGTTCTTGCGCAGCACCCTCGGATACAGCGCGCGGTAGACCTCGTCGGGCCCGGCGTCCAGACCGACGAGGCCGCCCGTGACGAACGCGGCGGCCAGGCCCTCGGGAGCGATCGACAGATAGGTCAGGGTGCAGAAGCCGCCGAAGCTCTGGCCCAGCACGCTCCACGGCCGATCGCCGATCAGATGTCGGCGGAACGCCTCGGCGTCCCGCACGATCGAGTCCGCCCGAAAGTGGCGCAGGTAGTCGGCGACCTGATCCCCGGAGTCGAAACGGGCGAGCGTCTGCCGGTTGGCCGGGGTGCTGCGCCCGGTGCCCCGCTGATCGAGCAGCAGCACCCGGTACTCGCGCAGCGCCCGGCGGAGCCAGGTCGCCGCGGGCGCGGGCCGAGTGGCCTTGCCGCCGGGACCGCCTTGGAGGAACAGCAGCCACGGCAGGTCCGCATTCTCGTTGCCCGAGGCGACGACCTCGCGGCCGAACACCGAAATCTCCTCGCCCGTCGGATCATCGTGGTCCAGCGGAACCTCGATGCTGTGATCGACGCAGGCGATGCCGGGGCTTCGATAGCTGATCGTCATGGTTCTCCCGAGTCGTGATCGGTCACGGTGCCAGGCGGTCACGATGCGACGGCACGATGCGACGTGGGCGGCGAATCGATCTCCACGGACTCGCACGCTACGGCGTCCCGGCCGCCCCAGCGGTGCGGCAGCCTGCGGCGTCGGGAATCGCGGCCACCGGCACGTGCGGCCACCGGACCTCGGCGCGCGGGCGGCCTGCCGCCGACCCCGCCGTGCGTCGAACCACAGACCTCGGACGGCCGGCCGGTCCCGCTCGGTCCGAGGGGGACCGCGGCTGTCATCCGATCGGATGACAGCGTCCTCGCCGGTCGGGTGGTGAACGGGTCAGCGCATCGGACGACTGGGCGGTATCCACGCGGATTCCTAACGTGACGATCATGACCAATCACCGTGTCACCACCGGCGCCGAGCCTGCACGCGCCGACGACGCACGTGCCGACGACGCAGCCGTCCGGGCCGCGCCGGTCTCCTCCGCGCAGCGCGTCCTCGCCCCGGATCTCGCCCGAGGGCTGATGCTCGTGCTCATCGGCATCGCCAACGCGGCGGTCTTCCTGTACGACCGGCCCTACGGTCATCGGCAGCACATCATCGAGGAGAGCCTGCTCGATCGGATGGTCAGCACCCTGGTGGTCACCGCCGTCGATGCCAGGGCCTATCCGCTGTTCGCCCTGCTGTTCGGCTACGGCATCGTGCAGATGATTCAGCGCAACGCCGCCCGAGGCACCGCCGAGACCCGGTCCAGATCCATCCTCCGGCGGCGCAGTACCGCATTGATCGGCTTCGGCCTGATCCATGCCGTGCTGTTCTTCCCCGGTGACATCCTCGGCCTCTACGGCGTGCTCGGCTTCCTGCTGCTCGTGCTGATCAACAGGAGCGATCGTGCGCTGCTGCGCCTGGCCTCGGTGTGGCTGGTCATCTCGTGCGCGGTGCAGGGCCTGGTCTACTCGTATTCCAGCGGAGGCGAGGGCCGAAGCTACTTCTTGTCCTTCGAAGTCGATTCCTGGGCCGAAGTACTGCCAGTGCGATTCGTGGACTGGCTGCTGACTCCGTTCGGACTGCTGCCGGTGCTCGCCACCGCGTTGCTGGGCGTCGTGGCCGCCCGCAGGCGCGTCCTCGAAGAGCCCGGCAGGTATCGCGTGCTGCTTCGGCGGGTCGCCGCCGTCCTCGTGCCGTTCGGCCTGCTCGGCGGGCTGCCCAGCGGTCTGATAGTCGGACAGTTCATCCAGGTCGACTCGCCCCTGCTGGTGCTCGGCTTCTCCCTGCTGCACTCGCTCAGCGGGGTGGCGGCCGCCGTGGGATACCTGGCACTGATCGCGCTGGTGAGCCTGCGACTGTCGGCGACCCCCTCGGGGATGGCGGGTGCGCTCACCGCGCTCGGGCGGCGGTCGCTGAGCGGGTACCTGTTCTCCTCGATGGTCTTCATGATCGTGCTGGCGCCCACGACCTTCGGCCTCGGCGCGGTGTTCGGCTCGGCAGGCGCCCTCGCGTTGGCGGTGGCCACCTGGCTCGTGTCGCTGGTGCTCGCCTCGTGGCTCGACCGACGTCGGCGACCCGGCCCGGCGGACGCGCTGCTGCGGCGACTCTCCTACGGGGCTAAGTGAGAGACTCGCACCGTGGCGGAAGAGGACGACACGCCGGTCACGACGGCCGCATCGCAGTTCCAACGCCGATGGAACCGAGGCTGGGAACGCATGCTCTACGTGATCATCGCGGCGGTCACGGCGCTGGCGCTGCTCGACCCCGACCGGCTGCACGGCGAGCCGCTGATCCTGCTCGGACTGGTCCTCGGCTTGCTGGGCTGGCATCTGTGGTTCCTCAGCCTGCATCCGCAGTGGCCGGAACAGCGACTCGGGCCGATGGCCGTCTACTTCGCAGGCCTGCTGGGGCTCAGTGCTCTGCTGAGCACGATGCACCCGGCATTCCTGCTGTTGACGGCCGGGGCCTATCCGATGGCCTTCGTCGCGCTGCCGGGCCGGTGGGCGTACGTCGGCGTGCTGCTCACGGGAGCGACGCTGACCGGTCTCCTCGGCGGGCTGCCGCCCGAGGCCGCGACGATCGGGCAGACGGCAGGCACCTCCCTCGTCGCAGGCGGCATCGGCTGGGCGATCCGACGGCTGGAGTCCGAGGCCGAGCTGCGGCGGCAGGCGACGGAAGATCTGGCGGGCGCCCTGGTCGACCTGCGGACGGCGGCAGAGGAGCAGGACCGGTTGCGGACGCGGATGCTTGATCGCGAGCGGGAGTCGGCCGTGACAGCGGAACGGGCGCGGATGGCGGGCGAACTGCACGACACGCTGGCGCAGGGGCTGGCCGGGATCACCACCCAGCTGGAGATCGCGGAGGAGCTGTTGGGCGAGGAGCACCCGGCGCGACGCCGCATCGGTTCCGCGCTGGGCCTGGCCCGCTCCAGCCTCGTGGAGGCGAGGCGGTCGGTGAACGGGCTGCGGCCGGGGCCGCTGGCCCAGGCGCCGCTCGTCGAAGCGGTCCAGGCGGTGCTGGACGAGTGGCAGGTTCGCACCGGGGGCGCCGCGCGGTTGCGCATCACCGGGGAGCACGAGCCCGCGGACCCCGCCGTCGAGCGGGCGCTGTTGCGGGCGACGCAGGAGTCGCTGGCCAACATCGAGCGGCACGCGGCGGCCACCGAGGTCACCGTGACCCTGTCCTATCTCGGCGACCTCGTCGCGGTGGACGTCGTCGACGACGGCGTCGGCTTCGCGCTCGACGACCTCGGGTCGCCGTCCGAATCGGGCGGCCACGGCCTGCAGGCGATGCGTGATCGGGTGGAGGCGGTCCAGGGCAGCCTCGCCGTGGAGTCCAGACCGGGGGAGGGCACGATGATCAACGCGACGATCCCGCTGCGGCCTGGCAGCGCGACGAACGGGGCAGGCGCATGACGGGGCCGGTCATCCGCGTCCTGCTCGTCGACGATCATCCGATCGTCCGGGACGGGCTCGGCGGCCTGATCGACACCCAGCCGGATCTCGCGCTCGCGGGCGAGGCCTCTGACGCTCGGGCCGCACTCGCCGCCGTGACCGCGTCGCGCCCTGACCTGGTGATCACCGATCTGCGGATGCCCGGCGGCGACGGCATCGAGCTGATCGGCCTGCTGCACGACCACGACCCGACGCTGCCGATCATGGTGCTGAGCACCTTCGGCTCGGCAGCCGACGTCACGACGGCGATGGCGCGGGGCGCGACGAGCTACCTGCTCAAGGACTCGACGCGCCAGGAACTCTTCGCGGCCATCCGGGCGACCAGCCGAGGGGAGTCGGTGCTGGCGCCCCCGGTGGCCGCGCTGCTGGTGACCGCGTTCCGTCAGGGCAGGGACACCGAGTCCGCGCCGAGCCCTCGGGAGCGGGAGATCCTGGCCCTGGTGGCCGACGGCCGGGGCAATCAGCAGATCAGCCGTGCCCTGCGTATCTCGGAGGCCACGGTGAAGACCCATCTCACCCGGCTCTACGCCAAGCTCGGCGTCGCCGATCGCGCTGCGGCCGTCGCCGCCGCCTATCGGCGGGGCTGGCTGACCGACGTGGACGGCGCGGACTAGACGCCAGGCACCAGCCGGGTCGAACCCCGCACGGGTGGGCGGGCTCGCCGCCTGCCCCGCCCGCGTCAGCGCCAGGAGGGCAGCCAGAGTTCGGCGTTCCAGCGCCAGGGCGTGATCGAGTCGCCGTTGAGGATCGGCCACAGCCAGAGGAAGTTCGCCACCACCAGCCCCAGATACAGCCCGACGACCAGCAGCCCGGTGCCGCGTCGTTCGGCACCCGCTCTGGCGCGGCCGAGGATCTCGCCGAGGATCAGGGTCAGGCCCAGCACCAGGAACGGCGCCATCGGCGTGACGTAGAAGAAGTACATCTGGCGGTCGAGGTTCATGAACCAGGGGAGCCAGCCTGCCGCGTAGCCGACCAGGACGGCGGTGTACCGCCAGTCGAACCTGCCCAGCGCCCGCCACAGCGCCCACCCGAGGACCGGCAGCGCCAGCCAGTAGATGGCCGGAGTGCCGATGAGCATGACGGCCCCGACGCAGTCGGACTGGCCGCAGCCAGCCGCGCCCTCGCCCGACTCGTAGTAGTAGAGCATCGGACGCAGGCCCATCGGCCAGGTCCACGGCTTGGACTCCCAGGGATGCGGATCGGAGCTGTCGGTGATCAGCTCATTGTGGAAGTCCAGGACGCTGGCGCTGTAGAACCACAGTGCCCGCAGCGCGTCGGGGACGAACCAGAAGGCGGACTCGGTGCCGACGTCCTGCCCGACGGCGTGGCGGTCCAGGCCGGTCTCGCTGGTGAACCAGGCCCACCAGGTGGCCAGGTAGGCGCCGATCGGCAGCGCGATGAAGGTCCAGAGCGCGGCGGGGAGATCCCGCAGCGCGGTCGCCCGGAACGGCCCCCGGATGCCTGCCGCGCGCCGGGCGGAGTAGTCCCAGAGAACCGAGACGACGGCGAAGGCGACCAGGTAGTAGGCGCCGGACCACTTGACGCCGCAGGCGAGGCCGAGCAGCACCGCCGCCCCCACCCGCCACCAGCGGAAGCCCAGCCTCGGGCCGAAGCGACTGTCCTCGATGCGGCCCTCGCGGACCACCCGCATCAGCCGTTCCCGCATCTGGTCGCGGTCGACCAGCAGCGCGCCGAAGGCGGCGAGCACGAGCACGGCTTGGAAGATGTCGAGCATCCCCATCCTGGACTGCACGTGCATGACGCCGTCGCAGATCAGCAGGATGCCTGCGACGGCGCCCAGCAGGGTCGATCGGGTGAGTCTGCGGGCGATGCGCACGATCAGCAGCACCGAGATCGTTCCGGCGGCGGCGGCGGCGAAGCGCCAGCCCCAGCCGTTGTAGCCGAACATCCACTCGCCGATGGCGATGAACTGCTTGCCGAGCGGCGGATGAACGATCAACCGGTACCCGGGGTTGTCCTCGTAACCGCCGTTGCGCAGCATCTGCCAGGCATGGGGCACGTAGTGCTTCTCGTCGAAGACCGGCGTGCCGTGGTCCGTCGGGTGCCCCAGGTTCCAGAACCGGACGATCCCGCCGATCAAGGCGAGGGTGAGCGTGACGATCCAGCCGCGCAGCCGATCAGTCGGGAGCGGGCTCATCAACCGCCGAAGAGGGTCGGTGGATCGTCTCTCGTCCGGGCGCTCCTGCTCGTCCGGCCCCTCCTTCGGGGGACCCTCACCCCCGTCGTCGACACCGTCGGTCGCGGCCGGGCGGTCGATGTCGGTGTCCGGCATCAAGACGCTCACGGCGCTGATCGTAGGCTTGTCCGAATGGGTGAGACATCTGGATCGGGTCGGTTGATGCTCGCCGCCACCCCGCTGGGAAACCTGGACGACGCCTCTCCTCGGCTGCGAACGGCGCTGGCCGAGGCCGAGGTGATCGCCGCCGAGGACACGCGGCGACTGCGGCAGCTCGCCGCCTCGCTCGGCGTCACCGTCGGCGGCCGGGTCGTGAGCTGTTACGACGCGGTGGAGGCCTCCCGTGCGCCCGGGCTGATCGAGGCGATCCGGGAGGGCCAGACGGTGCTGCTGGTGACCGACGCCGGCATGCCGAGCGTGTCCGACCCGGGATTCCGACTGGTCGCGGCGTGTGTGGCGGCCGACCTGCCGGTCACCTGCCTGCCGGGGCCCTCGGCGGTGACCACCGCGCTTGCCGTCTCCGGCCTGCCGTCGGACCGGTTCGCCTTCGAGGGCTTCCCGCCCCGTAAACCGGGCGAACGGCGCCGCTGGTTCGCCGACCTGGTCACCGAGCGACGGACCGTCGTGTTCTTCGAGGCGCCGCACCGGCTGGCCGCGACCCTCGCCGCAGCGGCCGAGGTGCTCGGCGGCGGCAGGCAGGCCGCGGTGTGTCGGGAGCTGACCAAGACCTACGAGGAGGTCCGCCGGGGCGACCTCGCCGAGCTGAGCGCCTGGGCCGCCGACGGAGTGCGGGGTGAGATCACCGTCGTGCTGGCGGGCGCCGAGGCGGTCGAGACGGACCCGGCGGCCCTGGTCGCCGAGGTGGAGAGCCGGGTGGCCGAGGGCGAACGGCTCAAGGACGCCGTCTCGGTGGTCGCGGCGGCTGGCGGCGTCGGGCGCAAGGAGCTGTACGACACGGTGTTGCGGAGCCGGTCCACCGGACGGTGAGCCGGTGGCGTCGGGTGGGCCGTGCTGTTCCGGGGCGGCGTCCGGCGGACCCGGCGCGGGGTCGGTGCCGGGCGCCGGGCACCGTGCTCGGCGGTGGACACCGGCCTGCTCAGCGCCCCAGCAGGGCCAGCAGCGGCGCGGCCTTGGTCAGACACTCCGCCCACTCGGCGTCCGGGTCGGAGTCCGAGGTGATGCCGCCGCCGACGCCGAGCACCAGCTCCCCGCCGCGCGGTCCCAGCCGATGCTCGAAGGTCCGGATGGCGACGTTCAGTTCCAGGCCCGCCACCGGTGAGATCAGGCCGACCGCCCCGCAGTGCAGGCCGCGCGGCTCGGCCTCCAGCTCGTCGATGACCTCCAGCGCACGGATCTTCGGCGTGCCGGTCACTGAGCCGGGCGGAAAGGTCGCGGCGAGCAGCTCGGCGTGACTCAGCCCCGCTCGCAGTGCCGCGGTGACGGTGGAGACCAGATGCCACACCCCCGGATGCGGCTGGACCGCGAGCAGTTCCGGCACCCGCACGCCGCCCGCGCTGGCGACCCGACCGAGGTCGTTGCGGACCAAATCGACGATCATCACGTTCTCGGCGACGTCCTTCGTCGAGGCCCGCAGCCGCGCCGCGTTCACCTCGTCGGCGGGGCCGCGCCGGGGCAGCGTGCCCTTGATCGGGGCCGATCGTGCCTGGTCGCCGCGCCTGGCGAGGAACAGCTCGGGGGAGAAGGAGATCGCCGAGCCTGCGTCGCCGTCGGTCAGGAAGGCCGCTCTGGCGGGATGCAGGGTCGAGGTGCCCTGGACGAACAGGTCGATCGGGTCGCCGTGGAAGTCGAGCGAGAAGCGGCTGCAGATGTTGGCCTGGAAGATCTCGCCTGCTGCGATCGCCTCGATGCAGGCGGCCACGGCCTTGCGATGTCGGGCCGCGTCCGGCGTCCGCAGCTCGCCGACCCTGCGGTGTGACGGCGGCGGATCGTCGGCGTGCAGTAACGCTTCGAACTCCTGGGCCGCCGCCTGCGCCGCCGTTTCGGTGATCCCGTGTGGTGCGTCGCCGATCAGCGCCTCGGACCACCAGCCGCCGTCGTCGTGCCGGAGGACTTCAGCCGTCCAGCCCCAGGCGGCCTGCGGGCTCAGACCGGGCCGAACGGGGTGATCGATCCGGCCGATGAGGCCGCCGCCGATCACTCCGTCGTCGGCCCCGTGCCGATCGATGTCTGCGGGCATCGCGGGCAGCAGCGCCGCCGGGTCTGCCGTCGACAGCGGGACGGGCCGCACCGAGGGCACCAGGACGGCCGCCGAGCCGAACCAGTCGCCGATCAGGGCGGCGGGGTCGGGCAGCCCTCGCGCCCTGGCCCGCGCGGCCAGCCTGCGCAGCATCCGTTCGGGTGACACATCGACTGCACCCAGCCGGGTGCGGTGCGTCCGCATGGGCCGATCCAACCCGACGCGGAGTGGATCTCCCGCACAACCCGGTCGACGGAGGCGGGCCCGGCTCGTGGACGAGCGTCGTCGTGCCTGCGGCGGCCCGGCTGAAGTTCGTGCTGCGGCGGAACACTCGGGTGCCGAACCACCGGGCGAGGAACAGCAGGCCGACCCCCGCCAGCTCCCGGTGCTCAGAGATGCATCCCTCGCCGTTCCCACTCCGCGAGAGGCGCGGCGCTCAGTACATGGCTGGTCGGGTCGACGCCGGGAGATCGACGGACGACGCTCGCAGGCCGTGCAGCTCCTGACGAACCTGGTAACCGTTGGTGCGGCCGAACGACCGGACCAGGCCGAGCATCAACAACCGGGTGGCAGACACGGCGTCATCATGCCGGGCACCGCAGGTCGCCTTCGGCCCGGCGCGCAACCCGATGGCGGTGCGATCGAGGCTGTTCGTAGTCTTTGACGCATGAGTGCCCCCGTGTTGACCGCGGTGGCGTGGCCGTATGCCAACGGCCCCCGCCACATCGGTCACGTCTCCGGTATCGGTGTCCCCTCCGACGTCTTCTCGCGCTACCAGCGAATGGCGGGCAACCGGGTGCTGATGGTCTCGGGGACCGACGAGCACGGCACGCCGATCCTGGTGCAGGCCGACAAGGAGGGCCTCACCCCGCAGCAGACCGCCGACAAGTACCACCGAGTCATCAGCGAAGACCTGCGTGACCTCGGCGTCACCTACGACATGTACACGCGGACGACGACCCGCAACCATTGTCACGTGGTTCAGGAGTTCTTCCTGGCGATGTACCGCAACGGCTACATCCTGCCCAGGACGACCACCGGCGCGGTCAGTCCGTCGACCGGCCGCACACTGCCGGACCGCTACGTCGAGGGCACCTGCCCGATCTGCGGCTACGACGGCGCCCGAGGCGACCAGTGCGACAACTGCGGCAACCAGCTCGACGCGGCCGACCTGATCCGGCCGGTCTCGCGGATCAACGGCGAGACGCCGAAGTTCGTCGAGACCGAGCACCTCTTCCTCGACCTGCCCGCATTCGGTCACACCTTGGGCGACTGGCTGGCCACCAAGACCGACTGGCGCCCCAACGTCCTGAACTTCACCCGCAACCTGGTGGACGACATGCGTCCTCGGCCGATCAGCCGCGACCTGGACTGGGGCGTGCCGATCCCGCTCGACGGCTGGCGCGACCAGCCGCTCAAGCGGTTCTACGTCTGGTTCGACGCAGTGATCGGCTACTTCTCCTCCAGCGTCGAGTGGGCCCGCCGGTCCGGCGACGAGAACGCCTGGAAGCAGTGGTGGCAGGACCCGGCCGCGCAGATCGTGCACTTCATGGGCAAGGACAACATCACCTTCCACGCCCAGATCTGGCCCGCGCTGCTGCTCGGCCAGAACGGGGCAGGTGACAAGGGCGGCGAGCCGGGCACCTACGGCACGCTGAACCTGCCGACCGAGATCGCCTCCAGTGAGTTCCTCACCATGAGCGGCTCGAAGTTCTCCAGCTCGCGCGGCACCGTCATCTATCTGCGGGACTTCGTCCGGCAGTTCGGTCCCGACGCGCTGCGGTACTTCATCGCGGCGGCGGGACCGGAGACCCAGGACGTCGACTTCACCTGGGAGGAGTTCGTCCGGCGCACCAACTTCGAGCTGGCCAACGAGTGGGGCAACCTGGTCAACCGGGCCGTGTCCATGGCGGCGAAGAACGTGGGCGCCGTTCCGGAGCCCCGCGCCGTGCAGCAGGCGGACGAGGAGCTGAAGGCGCAGGCCCGCGCGGCCTTCGACGTGGTTGGCGGGCACCTGAGTCGCTCGCGGTTCCGCGCCGGCGCCGCCGAGGCGATGCGGGTGGTCGGCGCGGCCAACAAGTACATCTCCGACCAGGAGCCGTGGAAGCGCAAGGACGACCCGGAGCGGCGGGACACGATCCTGCACACCGCGCTTCAGGTCGTTCAGGACGCCAACACGCTGCTGACGCCGTTCCTGCCGCACTCCGCGCAGAAGGTGCACGAGCTGCTCGGCGGGACGGGCGTCTGGGCCTCGCAGCCGGAACTGCGCGAGGTCACCGACCTCGACGACCCGACGCGCGAGTACCCGATCCTCACCGGCGACTACACGCAGGATCAGGCCGCGTGGAAGTCGGTGCCGATCGAGGTCGGCCGTCCGCTGGCGAAGCCGACGCCGTTGTTCGCCAAGCTCGATCCGGAACTGGGCGAGACGGGGCCGGAATGGGCGCCGATCCAGAAATGAGCCGCTCGACGAACTCGCCGCGTCGTCCCGGAGCACCCCGGTGAGCAGCAAGCGCGACAACACGCCGCCGTCGGTGCCGGAACCCCTTCCGGTGCCGACGGTGGACGCGCACACCCACCTGGACGCCTGCGGGGCGCGAACGCAGGCCGACGTCGTCGCGATGGTCGACCGCGCCGAGGCCGTCGGCATCGGCCGGGTGATCACCGTCGCCGACGACGTCGAGTCGGCCCGCTGGGTCGTCGAGGCGTCCGGTTGGGATGAGCGGGTGTTCGCGGCGGTCGCCCTGCACCCCACCAGGACGGCGGACTTCACCGAGGGGCAGCGCCAGGAGTTGGCGGCGCTGGCGAAGGCGCCGCGCGTGGTGGCGGTCGGCGAGACCGGCCTGGACTACTACTGGGACTATTCGCCGCCCGCCGCGCAGCACGAGGCCTTCCGCTGGCACATCGCGCTGGCCAAGGACGTCGGCAAGGCCCTGATGATCCACGACCGCGACGCCCACGAGGACATCCTGCGGATTCTGGCGGAGGAAGGCGCCCCGGAGACGGTCGTCTTTCATTGTTTCTCCGGCGACGCCGACTTCGCCCGCCGCTGCGCCGAGGCCGGATACCTGCTTTCCTTCGCGGGCACCGTCACCTTTCGCAATGCTGCCTACCTGCGGGAAGCCGCCGCAGCCGTACCGGTGGAACAGTTGTTGGTGGAGACGGATGCGCCATTCCTCACTCCGCATCCGTTCCGGGGGCGGCCGAATGAGCCGTATTGCGCGGCGTACACGGTGCGTGAGCTTGCCAGGGTTCGAGGGCTCGACGAGGCGGAGCTGGCTGCCGTGCTCACGGCGAACGCCGAACGCGCATTTCGTCTGCAATCTGTGAACTCGACATCACCGGTGGTCACCGACGGGTGATCGGTGCTGTGATCGGCAACACAGCACCGGTCGGGGTCTTGGCGTGGACCGGGAATTCCCGTTACGGTGCCGTGATCGTGAATAGCCGGGATGGGGAATTCTGGTGAACCCTCGGCAGTGCGGGTGAAGTCGGGGACGCGCACGCTGCGGTGAACATCCCTGTGCCGACTGATTCGAGCGCACGGACTTCGACGGCGCGAATCGGTCCGGCACACGGCGAAAGACTCCCCTGCCCGGACCGACGACGGCTGGACTACAGGTGAAGAAACGCACGTTGTTGCGTGCCATGGTGATCGCCGTGCTGGCCATCCTGATCAGCGGCTCCGGCACCGCCATCGCGATGGACAAATCGGTCGCGATCACCGTGGACGGCGAACGACAGTCCATCCGCACCTTCGCCACGACCGTGGCCGGTGCACTGGCCAGCGCGGGATTCGAGACGGGTGCCCACGACGCGGTGGCCCCCTCGGCCGACTCCGCCGTCGCCGACGGCAGCGCCATCGTCCTCAAGCGCGGCAGGCTGCTCACCCTCCAGATCGACCGCGAGACCGAGGAGGCCTGGACGCAGGCACTCACCCTCGGTGAGGCGCTGGAGGAACTGGATCTACGGGTCGACGACGACGAGATGTCCCTCCCGAAGGACACGCCCATCCCCTTGGAGGGCCTGTCGGTCGAGTTGAACATCTCGAAGCTGGTGCAGATCGTCGACGGTGCCGAGGAGATGGTGCAGCTGGCGACCAACGAACACACCGTCGGCGAGCTGTTGGAGGCCGAGGGACTGGGCCTCGAGGACGAGGACTCGGTGACCCCCTCGCTGGACACCGAGCTGGAGAACGGTCTGCTCATCGAGATCACCAGGACTCGAAGCGAAGAGCACACCGAAGAACGCGAGATCCCCTTCGAGACCGAGGAGGAGGAGGACCCGGAGCTTCCGGAAGGCGAGACCGAGGTCGATCAGGAGGGCGTTCCCGGCGTCGAGCTGGTCACCTACCGCGTGGTCACCGTGAACGGCGAGGAGACCGAACGCGAGGAGATCTCGGCAGAGACGATCACCGAGCCCGAACCCGAACTCGTTCGCATCGGCACGATGGAGCCCGAGGTTCCCGATCTCGGCGACACCGAGGTCTGGGAGCGGCTGGCCCAGTGCGAGTCGACCGGCAACTGGCAGATCGTCAGCGCCAACGGCCTGTACTACGGCGGACTGCAGTTCGGCCTGCCCACCTGGAACGCCTACGGCGGCGGCGAGTACGCCACCTATCCCAACGAGGCGACCAAGGAGCAGCAGATCGCGGTGGCGATCCGGCTCCGCGACGCCAACGGCGGTCGCTACAACTCATGGCCGCACTGCGCGAGTCAGCTGGGGCTGCCGCAGTGACGTCATCCGATCGGCTCGCCGAGGTGGCCGCTGCTCGGCTCGGCGAGGTGGCGTCTTGATGTCTGCTCGGCCCGGCGGGGTCGGCTCGGCTCGGCTGACAACGTAGCCTCCGCGCGTGAGGGAATCGCAGCGGTCGGCCGGATCGAGCGCGCTGCTCGGTCCGGCCGATGTTCGTCGGCCTGCCGTCGAGCGGGACGTCCGCTCGACGAAGAAGTTCGGACAGAACTTCGTGCACGACCCCATGGCGTCGAAGGCGGTATGGCCGCTTCGATAGACGGCCGTACTGGTGTTCCCCTCCCGGTCGAGTCGTCCAGCTCTGCCGGAACGGTGCGATCGCTGCCCCAGCCGTACTCGCACGACGCGAACCGCGGATCACGGTGTGCCTGGTCCAGTGCGGCCGTGCGGGATCGCCGAAGAACTTCGCCGCGTGGTGACGCTATGTCAGGTGCCGAGGTGTCCGAGTGCGGGGCCGTCCGGGCTGTCGAGCCACACGCGTTGCTCGTCGGCGGTGACGGTGAGGCCGAGGCGGTCCCAAGCGGGTCGATCGTGGGCGTTCCAGGTCTGAGTGGTGCGCTCGACTGCGTCCCACAGCCGGGTGGGTCCCGCCTGCGTGACCGCGTGTGGGTGGGCGTCGGTGGTGTCGATCTCGGCCCATGATCCGTCGCGGGCGGACAAGCGGGCGGCGACCGGGCGGTAGTCATCGTCGAGGAGGTAGCCGACGTCGATGGGTGTACCGAGGACTAGGCACGTCAGAAACCAGGGGACGGGCTGTTCCCAGGCGACGGCGGAGAGGTTGGTCATGCTCCGCACAGGTGTGCCGCCTGCGCGATCGGCGGCCGGCGGTGGGTCCGGCTGGTCGGGGTGGCGCATGTCCATGAAGCACGCTCGGCCGGCGTCGAACCTGCCTTCGGCGATATCGCCCCTTTTGTGCAGCAGCACGAGGTTTCCTGCGGCGGGGTTGACCTTGATGTCGGTGAGGATCGCGCCGCCGTCGGCGAGCTGGTGGAACCACGCGGGCGGGATGTGCGACACGGCAACGGTGGAGATGATCCGGTCGAACGGCCCATGGTCGCGGATGCCGTAGATGCCGTCTCCGGTGGACAAGTGGGGCAGGTAGCCCAGCGACGCGAGTCGGCGCTGCGCGGCATCCACGTAGTCGACGTCGATGCTGGACACGTACTGGTCGCCGAGGTGGGCGCACAGTAGCGCGGTGTTGTATCCGGTGCCGGTGCCGATCTCCAACACGTTGTGCCCGACGTGCACATCGAGGAGTTCGAGCATCCGCGTCATCAGACCGGGCATCGACGAGGAAGACACGCCGCGGCCGTCGTCGTCGACATCGGTGACCAGCGCGACGTTCGTGTAGACCATGTCGAATGCCTCGGGGTGGTCGACCACGATCTTGTGCCAGTCGCCGGTCTTGTTGTCCTGTCGGAGGAACTCCGGCACGAACACGTGGCGCGGGGTCGCCCGGAACGCGGTCTGCCAGCGCGGTGAGGAAAGCTTGCCTTTCGTGGTGAGCTCGTCGGCCAGCCGGGAGAGCAGCAGTTCCCAGTCGACGCTCATGTGGTCCCCTTCGCGAGCAGGTCGGCGAGTTGGTCGGTGATCGGCGCGCCCACGACGTCTTCCAACCATCCGTACTGTCCTCCGGCGTTCACCTCCAGGAAAGACCACCCTTCGGGGCCGATCACGAAGTCGAGCGCGCCGTAGACCAGGCCCAGGTCGTTCATCAGCCTGCGGACTCCGCACGTCCCCGGGCGGCTCGATCAACTCGTGGCGCAGGTTGTCGTAGTCGGTTCGCCAGTCGACGTAGCCGGTGGCGCTGTCGGCGTGGATCGCGACGGTGGTGATCTCGCGGCCGACAACGATCATGCGCGCCTCGTGGAGTTTCGACACCCACCGTTGGAACAGGTGTGTGGTCGTCTCGATGCCGCTTAGGTCGGCCAGGTCGGCGGCGTCCAGCACGCGGGTGTAGGCGAGTTTGCGCCCGCCGCTCTCCACGATCGAGTTCGAGCCGAGCACCTTCGTGACCGTCGTGCCGCGTCCGGCGAACTGGCGAACCGACACGGGATCGTTAGTGATCATCGTGTCCGCGACCCGCAGACCGCATCGTTGGGCGAGCGCGAGTTGCACGGGCTTGTAGGCCGCGTCGGCCAGCCGCGCCGGGTGGTTGATCCACAACACGGGCAGCGAGGTCAATACCCCGCCGAGTCCGTACTTGGCCTCGAGATTGGCGAATCCGCGTTCGGCCGCAGTCATCGTGTTCGGGAACGCGTACGCCTTCGGGGATCGAAACCACGCGGCGGTGATGCCGTCGAGGTCGATGGTGCGGTACGGGGTGCGAAGCTGCCCCGACCACCGGCCCCCGGTCAGCTCAGCCGACACGCTGAGCTGACCGGGAAACCAGGCGGTATCGACGCGATGCACGGCGGTGTCTCGCTCCTGAAGAGCACGCACCATCGCGTCCGCGCTCACGTCGCGTTCAGCTGCGAGGATGAGAACGGACATCAGACCGGGAACGGCTCGTCGGGCACGAAGTCGTAACTGAAATCCTCCGAGGGGCCTTCGTCGCCGTCAAGGCTCGTCTTGTTCTTCACCGTGGGCGGTCCGGCCTCGATCAGCGGACGTCCCGAGGCGTCCACCGACATCTGCGTGTGGTGGTCGTAGCGAACCGTCTGCGCGGCCCCTGCCGTGATCGGCGGCTGAGGTTCCATTCCACGCAGCGCCCACGGGCGTACTTCGGCGCGTGACGGTTCGTCGTCGCTGGTCCGTTCGAACGGCGCGCCCAGCGGAAACTGTGCGCTGTGCGAGGCCACCGGGTCAGCGGCGAACCGGTCACGAACTGCTGTCGACATCTGATTCCCTTCACGTCACGTAATCACGTTGTCGTTCTCGGATCTCGGGCGTCGGGACCCACAGACGCCAGCCAGCCGATGGTCAACTCCTCTTGGTGCTTACTCGACACTTACACGATCCGTATCCAAATGAGTACGGACTGCACCTCTCGGCTTGACGGGGTGATGTCGGCTTGGCCTGCCGGGTTGCTGCTGGCTTGGCCTGGCGGGGTGACATCGGCTCGGCTCGGCGGGGTCGCCTCGGTGATGCCGTAGCCTCCGCGCGTGAGTGAATCGCAGAAGTCGGCCGGGTCGAGCGCGCTGCTCGGTCCGGCCGATGTTCGTCGGCTGGCTGCCGAGTTGGACGTCCGACCCACCAAGAAGCTCGGCCAGAACTTCGTGCACGACCCGAACACCGTGCGGCGCATCGTCTGGGTGGCCGGGGTCGGCGCCGAGGACGTCGTGCTGGAGGTCGGCCCGGGCCTCGGCTCGCTCACCCTGGCGCTGCTCCCGCACGCCCGCGAGGTGGTGGCAGTGGAGATCGATCCGGTACTGGCGGAACGGCTGCCCGCGACGGTGGCCGAGCGCGCCCCCACCCTGGCCGAGAAGCTGCGGGTGGTGACGGCCGACGCGATGCGCGTCGGGGCCGAGGAGCTCGGGGAGCCGACAGCGCTGGTCGCGAACCTGCCCTACAACGTCGCGGTGCCCGTGGTGCTACACCTGCTGGAGCGGCTGCCGAGCCTGCGCACTGGATTGGTGATGGTGCAGGCCGAGGTGGCCGACCGGCTGGCCGCCCAGCCCGGCAGCCGGGTCTACGGGGTGCCGAGTGTGAAGGCGGCCTGGTACGCCGAGGTGCGTCGGGCCGCGAACGTGCCGCGGGGCGTCTTCTGGCCGGTGCCCAATGTGGACTCCGGCCTGGTCTCGTTGCGCCGCAGGGAGGCGCCGCTCTCGACCGCCTCGCGTACCGAGGTCTTCGCGGTGATTGATGCGGCGTTCTCGCAGCGTCGTAAGACGATGCGTTCGGCGTTGGCAGGCTGGGCGGGTTCGCCCGCCGAGGCGGAGCGGCTGCTGCGCGCGGCGGACGTCGACCCGTCGATCCGGGGCGAACAGCTCACCGTCGCCGAGTTCGCGGCCATCGCGGCGGCCCGGCTGGCGGACGGCTGAGCGTCGGGCGGGGCGGGGTGAGTCGTCGCGTCGGCTGGTCGGGCGTTTGAAGGCGCGGGTCAGGTGCGGCTGTCGTAGTCCCACGTCCGGCCGGTTCCCCGATATTGCTCGATCGGGATGGGCACGGTGCCTTCTGGCAGGTGATCACGGCAGAGGACGCCATGGAGATGGTCGATCTCGTGGGCGACCAAGCGGGCGATGCCACGGCGGAACGTCGTGATCCTCTTGTCGCCTGCGACGTCGGTGTGCTCGACGTGTATCACCAACGCCCTGGGCACCCGACAACGAACGTCGAAGAAGCTCAGACAGCCTTCGTACTGCTCGTCGACATCCTCGCTCGTCTCGACCACCCGAGGGTTCAGCAGGATGATCGCCTCGTCGGTGCCAGGAGGGCGGACGAGGGCGGCAGCAAGGTCGATGCCGATCTGAGGAGCAGCCACCCCTATCCCCTTGCCGAAGACATGTGCCCGGCCGATGCGCTCGGCCGCAGCATGCAGTTCGGTGACGACCCGCTGCGCGTCCGCTTCCTCAGCGGGCAGCGCGAAGGTTCGAGCGGTACGCCGCAGCAGCGGATCACCGTCTTGGACGACGCCGAGGGCGGCCATGGTCTCACTGGGTCGGGTCTGGTGGGAGCGCCCATCGTGGCGCAACGTGGCGTCGTCATGATTCACCACAAGACTGCCTGTCTCCGTGGGGGCGGCGGGTTGGTCAGCGGAGCCGGTCGGCCTTGACGGCGTTGACGAAGGCGCTGAACGCCGCCGGGCCGACCTGGAGTGTGCCGCCGTCGCGGTTCTTGGTGTCGCGGATCCCGACGAGGCCGGGAGCGTGGCCGATCTCGACGCAGGTTCCGGTGTTCTGTGATCGGCTGGACGTCCGCCAGGCGGCTTGCCGCTGTTGGGGTTGCGTCATCGAAGGGCTCCCGTCACTGAGGTGGGCGGCCCCGTTGTCAGCTGGCGTCGCGAGCCCCGCGCCACTGCTTTGACGGTATCGGAGGGAGGCGCCGGGTGGGAAGCGGTGCCGCCGCGCCGCCGCAACCGATGCGGTGAAGGGCTCAGTTGAGCCGACCCGTTTTGACCGAGGTTAAGAAGGCCGCGAAGGCCGCTCGGTCGACCATGAGAGCGCCACCGTCGCGATTTTTGGTGTCTCGAATGCCCACGATGCCAGGCGTCTGACCGATCTCGACGCAATCGGACTGCGAGCCACTGCGGCTCGACTTCCGCCAGTTGTCGTGCGGTAGTTCGGGTTCCGTCATGGGGGCGCTCCTCGTCGTTGGTGCCGGGCGGCGCCGAGCCGGTGACTTCGCTGCGACGCCGCCTGTGGACCTGCCAGCCTCAGCGGAGTCGATCGGCCTTGATCGAGGCGACGAACGAGCCGAACGTCGCGGGATCGACGTGGAGGGTGCCGCCGTGGCGGTCCTTGGTGTCGCGGATGCCGACGAGGGCGGGGGAGCGGGCGATCTCGATGCACGACGTCTGGTTTGCCGTGTAGCTCGACGTCCGCCAAGCCCCGCTACGCTGTTCGTATTGGGTCATGAGGCTGCTCCTCACCGCGATAGCGAGGTAGCGCTGCCGGTGGGTGGCGTGAGGTCCCCGCTGCTATGACGGTACCTGTGGCGAGTGCCATGTGGGCAGTGCGCCGCCGCGCAGGATGGTGGCGCGCTAGCGAAGACGGTCGGCCTTCACCGCAGTTAAAAACGCAGCGAAGGTTGCGTGGTCGACGCGTAGCGTGCCGTCATGGCGGTTCTTGGTGTCCCGGATGCCGACGATTCCGGGAGCGTGGCCGACCTCGACGCAGTTCGATTCGGCGCCACTACGGTTGGACTTCCGCCAGTGCTTCAAGGGCAGCAACGTCATGACCTTTCCACTCATCTCTGAGGTGCATCATCAGTTCCGCAGAGGCGGCGCGACTGAGCGCCAGTTGCTGGAGACTAGCGGCCGATGCCATGTACGCACGAACCTCCGAGGCGTCGTCCTCGTCCAGGAACAAGCCGCTCCAACGATGTTCGAGGTGGATGACAGGATGGGTCTTCTCGCCTTCCAAGACCACGAACGGGCCTTCGAGTGCTCCGTGCCACCCCATGGCCATGGGCAAGATCTGGATCGTGATGTGGGGCTGTGCGGAAAGCCTGATCAGATGGTCGATCTGATCAGCTATGACAGTTCGCCCGCCGACTGGACGGCGGAGGACGGCTTCATCGAGTACGGCCATGTAGGTCAGTCCCGGCTTGGCCAGCACGGTCTGACGGCCCATGCGGAACGTCGTACGAGCGCCGATCTCCTGTTCTGACATGTTCGAACCAGCGAAGATCGCACGTGCGTACGGTTCTGTCTGCATCAAGCCGGGGACGAGGTTCGGCGACACGTCGATGATCCGGACCGATGTGCGCTCTAGCTCGGCCATTCCAGTGGTCTGCGGGGCGAGACCCGGTATGCCGACGCCCAGCCACCTCGGCTCGACGCTTGCCTCTCGCGCCATCTGAAGTAGCTGCTCCCGGCGATCCCCGGTTACGCCCAGGACAGCAAGGATGGCGGCGACGGTCTCCGGCGTCGCCACGCGCTTCCCGGTCTCGGTGAGAGACATCGTTGCCTTCGAGTACCCGATGCGCTCACCGACCTGAGCCATGGTCAGTCCGGTGGCCTTCCGTGCCTCCCTGAGTTCTGCGCCGAGGGCCCTTGCTTGAGCCTTGCTCGCCATGAGCTGACCTTACGGTGCCGAGCTGTCGCTGAGCACTACACCCGATTGTGGTCTTGCGGTCCTAGCCGCCGCGATGGTTCATTTAACCGACGTAAGTTTAATAAACCGGCGGCTCGACAGGAGGCTATCGATGTCCCTTGTGCTCTTGATCACTGCGCTGCCTGGACTCATCGCGTTCGTCGCGATGACCTGGGCGGCCGTCAAGTGCCGGCGCGAGAAGAGCGCGCCGGTCGGATCGCCGTACGGGCGCCGCAGCGCGAGCTGCGCGAGGCCCTCGCGATCGGCCCTCGCCCCTGTCCCCGGGGCGTCGGCAGGCGAGGCGGGAGCGGTTCCGAGTGCCGTTCCCGCCTCGTCGTCGCTGGTTTCGTCCCTGGTCTCCGGCGGTGCGTCATGAGCGCGCTCGTTCTCGGCGGCTCCGCCTTCGTCGTCGTGGGATTCGCCCTGGCCCGCTGGGGCTATCGCGCGCCGAGGCAGGCCCGGCCCGCGCGGGTGCGTTCGGTGTCGGTGATGTCGATCCTGGCCCGCTGCGCCGTCGAGGCCTCGCAGCAGGCGGCTTATCGGCCCGTGCTCGGGGGCCGCGTGCATGCGGGGGTGGGGTCATGACCTTTCGTGATCCGGCGGACTGGTCGGTGTCGGTGCCCGCCCGGCTGTCCGGCGTCGAGCAGGGGGAGTCGGTGGTGGTGAGCTGCAATCGAGCGCGACAGCACGTGCTGGTCGAGGGCACGCGGAAGCCGTTGAAGCCCGCGTTGGCCGCGCTCACCGTCTCCGATGCCCGCTGGTTGCTCGCGGCCCTGCGACCGTCGGGCCGGTCGATGTCCCTGCCTGCGGTGGGCAACGGGCTGGCGCGGCGCAGGCTGGTGGCGATTCCGGGCGCCTGGTACGTCGAGTTGTCGATTCACGGGGAGACGCAGGTGCTCGGGCGGTGGCGCATTCATGCGGACCAGGTCCCGGAGGCCGGGTTCGCCTTGGCCGAGTCCATCGCGCTGATCCGCGCCGACGCGCCACTGACCCACGGGCGGCCGACGGACTCGATGGTGCAGGGCGGCTCGATCGCCGATCTCTCGTCCGCCAGCGACGGTCCCGTGGCCACGACACGGCAGCGGGGATCACTGCCGGTACTAACCGGACCGGTCGGTGTAGTTTCCGAAAAGCCTGTGATCGGCTCCCCAGCGGTCGATTCCGTCGGGTTCGAGGTCTCGGCCGCCGGGAACGGCGGCGGGCGATGACCGGGATGTTGACCGCGAACTCCTGGTTCGTCCGATCGGTGCGGATGGGGGACACGCATCTCGGGCGGATCGAGGTGCGCGCCAGTGCGGTGGTGGTGTGGCCCGCGTGTGGGCTGCGGAGGTTCGTGGCGCTCAACCGGTGGCCGATCGACGAGTGCTACTACGACGACCAGCCCTGCGCTGACTGTCTCGCCACCCTCGGCCCGACAGCCGGACCGATGCCGCCATCGGTCGCGTGGTCGGTGTCGGCCGATTTGCTGGGCGACGACGCACCGCCCGCGTCGGCCGCGACGGCCGTCCCGACCGTTACGGAATCCGCCTCACCGCGCGCTGTCGTGCCCGCGCCCCGGCGTGTGTTGGCGGTGGTCCGGTGATCACCACGCTGACGATCACCACGTTCGCCGTCGTCGGCACCGTCCGACAGCTCCGCGCCGCCCGTGTGCGGCCGTATCTGCGCGCGGCGGTGCCGCGATGAGCGAGCCGCCGGGAGGTCGCGACGGCGGCGGAATCGCAGGTTCGCCACACCGAGGCGGTTCCGATCCCGTGCCGGAATCAGGACCCGACGGCTCTCTCGGTGCCTGCGCGAGTATCGCCGCCATCGCGGCGGAGCCGATGCTCGTCGATCAGATCACCGCGCCCGATGCGGGGCTGTTTCTCCAACAGCACAAGGTGTTCGTCGACGAGGGCGAGGCGCTGCCCGTCGACGGCGATCGGGCGGTGGCGCTGTGCGGAACGTGGGTGCTGATCGGCCCGCCGCCTGCGGAGGTGGAGCCCGGCGTGCCGGGAACCCATGTCGAGGACTGCCCCGACTGTCGCGCGATCCAGCTCGGCGAGGCCGACATCCCGACAGCCGACAACCCCGTCCACTGGTTCATCCGCCGGGTCGGCACCCGGACCGTGCACGTCATCAGCGACGACGGCATCACCGCGACTCGCCTGATCGCCCGGTGCGGCACGGCCTTCCGACTGGGCGAACCACTCGCACGGCTGGCCGAAGGCGACGGCGTGCCCTGCACCGCGTGCCTGCTCGCCGCACCGCCGGGCAGAGAACAGCTCGACGAGCCTGCGCGCGGCGACACACCTCGCCCGACGGCCACCCCGGTACCGCCACCGGCATGAATCACGCGGTCGGAAGGTCAGGCCACGACCTTCGCTCGGTACAGAAGCCCTCGATGCGCAGAGCAGGTCGGCGTCGGCGGCCTCCGAACCCGGCCCGACCCCCGCCCGCCGCAGGCTGCCGACAGCGGAAAGCGGCTCGTCTGGCTCCCGCGGAACCGATATCGTGACGCTTCGAGATCGATTGACCACGGAGGAGAGTCATGTCTGTGCCCGCACTGCGCGGCGAGCTGCACGCCATCGTGGCGGGGTTAGAGGCCTTTCCCACCGGGACACTCGGCCAGGCGGGCCTCCGGGCGGCGGGCGTGCTGCGTCGAGTGCTCGCCACCAGCGAGGCGGTCTCGGCGGAGGCGGCCGTCCGGCGGATCGAGCTGGCGGGCCTGGGTGTCGAGGAGTGTGCGGCGCGCGTTCGGGGCGGGATGGGCGCATTGCGGACCTATGCGGCGGCTTTGTGATGTCGGAGATCGAGGAGGCGGCGGCTGCGTTGGCTGCGGTGCAGGCCGATCTTCCGGTGGCAGCGGCACTGGCCGAGGCGGATCGGATCGACGAGATCCTCCGGCAGGTCGGCGTCCTGGCGGGTGAGTCGCGCAACCCGCTGCTCACCGTGGCACGCGACGAGCTGATCCACGCCCGCGACATCCTGCGCCGCACCGCCGGCCATTGGGGCGCGGCCGGCAGCCACCTGGACGAATACGTTCTCGACGTCCTCGGCATCGCCCCGGCGGTGGGGGCGATGCCCGATCGTGCCCCGGCCGTCGACGTCGCCACGATCGACCGGTCCACCCCGCCCGGCTGGCCCGACGAGCCACGCGGGATCAGCACCCAGAAGCAGGCCAGGCACGTGCTGGGGACACGGGAGTACGCACAGCGGAAGGATGGGCCACACGGGGAGTCGGCCTTCTTCGACGTCGAGTCCGCTGATCGACTCGGCCGGGAGGCATGGGAGAAGGGTCTTCCGGCGGGCAAACAGAGGCGCCACGTGCGGGACTATGACTTCGGCTATCCCATCGGAGTGGACGGACAGGGCTGCTATCAGACCCGCGTGCGCGCGCACCTGGATCGGAAAGGTCGGCTTCATGCACACCCCAGTGGGCCAGTCATCACCCGAGTACGTAAGGACCTTTCATGACTGAGACAGGCCTCACCGACTTCATCACCGGGGCATACGGCGGAGATCTCTCGAATCCCGACTTCTCCTTCGTTCGTAACCAGATGGAGACCCGCCCCTATGACCCTGCCATCGAACAGGTTCGTGCACTGGGTTCAGTGCAGGTCGCTGAATCGACTGATCCGAACTACGAGGTATGTTTCGGCTACGAGATCGTTGACGGGGGACGTATCTGGGTGCTGGAACTCTCCATGCTCGGCCCATTTGCGGTGTTCGCGCGGGCAGGCGGCGGCCAGTGGCATCGGTTGATCTACCCTCACGATGACGACCTCGAACCAGTTGAACATGCGATTTTCGCCATCCTCGCTGCGTGGCACATCGAATTCCCAGACAGAGTGGAGCTTGAAAAACCGTTGGACATGGCGCTGGCCTTCACCGACCCGGAGAACGTGCGCGTTTACCATGCGCTCTTCTCCGACGAAGACTTCGTGCCATGGGAATTCTCGCCGCTGTACCCGGAACTTTCCGCGAGGCCGCCGGATTGAACAGAGTTCAGCCGTGTTGGCGTCGGCTGATCAGGTGCCGCGCTGCCGGGATCAGCAGTGAGTCCGACATTTCGTGTGGTGGAGCAGTGTGAGTGATGGGGGCTGCCCACGCGGTGGCAGCACGCTGGCTCGTCCGTCAGGCCTGGGACAAAGGCGGATCGGTCAAAGGAAGAGATAATGTTCGGGAGTATGACTTCGGTTACCCGATCGGTGTTGACGGGCGCGGTAGATATCAGATGCAGGTGCGCGCACATCTCGATAACAAGGGGCGCCTTCACGGTCATCCTTGCGGACCTGGAATCACTCGTATTCACAGGGAGGCGCTATGAAACTCGAGGAAGTCATCAGCTTGATCACCACGTCGTATGGGGGCGATCTGAGCAGTCCGCACTTCTACTTCGTGGACCCGGCCATGGACCGGCGGCCTTACGATCCCGAGATCGGCTTGATCGGTGCCATCGACGGCGTGGAGATTCGGGAGTACTCCGATGCGAATACCTACTCGTCCTTTGCCTGCCTCATCAGTCATGGTGGCCAGGAATGGGCGTTGGAACTGTCGATGCTCGGCCCGATCGGTGCGTTCGCCCGGCTCGGCAAGCACTACTGGCACCGCCTTCTGCTGCCTGACGACCAAGACCTTCAACTGCTCGAACGCCGAATCTTCGGCATCCTCGCCGAGCAGAAGATCACCGTTGGACATGAATCTGGACTACGCCGATCCCGAGAACGTGCGTGTCTACCACGCACTCTTCTCGGACGAAGACTCCCTCCCGTGGCAGGCCTCTCCGTTGTATCCAGAGCTTCCACAGCGAGGGACTTATTGATCGAATGGGCGTATCGAGAGATGTTGGAGGGTGCTGCGGAGCTGGCGAGACGGACATCTTTATCCTCATTGCTAATTCCTACGGCGGCAACCTTGCTGATCCCGACTACTCCTTCATCACCAGTCAGATGGAACTGCGTCCCTATGACTCGCTGATTCAGCAGCTCGGCGCGCTCGACTCCGTCCAGCTGTCTGAGCACACCGATACCATCAACTACGTGGCCTTCGCCTACAAGGTCGATCATCCGCAACAGGAATGGGTCTTGGAGCTGTCAATGCTGGGACGGTTGGCCGTCCTGGCGCGTACCGGGGAGCATCAGTGGCAGCGCTTGATGTATCCCGGTGACCAGGACCTTCATGCAGTGGAGCAGCAGATGTTCGCCCTCTTTGCCGAACACCAGATCGAATTTCCCAGTAGGGCGACGTTGGAGCTGCCCATCGACATGACCTTGGACTACACCGACCCCGAGAACGCTCGCGTCTATCACGCCCTCTTCTCCGACGAGGACTTCCTCCCACAGCAGTTCCCGCCCCGCTGTCAACGGTGATGCGTGCAGGTCATGAGAGCTGTCCCGCGAGGAGTTCTTCGGAGCGTTCCCACAGGCCACGCGCGAGGACGGCATCGCCCGCCTGCGCGTTGCGCGGCGTGACGGCCCTGCGCCGGTAGTAGTAGGCCCCCGACTGCCAGTCCGTTCCGGGGACGCCTTCGGCAAGCCACACGATCTGATCCGCGCGTTGCTCGGGCGTGGGCAGCAGGGCGCGTCCGATCAGCGGCTTGGTGCTGAGCGATCGGACGAAGCGCATGACCGGGCTGGTGGTGTCGGCGGCGAAGTTCGTCTTGACGATGCCCGGATAGAACGAGGCCGCCGAGATGCCGTCGGCGTGGTAGCGATGCAGTTCCGTGGTGAACAGGATGTTCGCCGGTTTCGCCGCGCCGTAGGCGTGCACCGGGTCGTGATCGCGGTCGTGATCGAGATCGTCCAGGTGGATCTTCTTGACGAACCGCACCATGCTGGAGGTCTGTAACACCGACGCGCGTTCGGAGATCAGCGTGTCCAGCAGCCGCCGCGTGAGCAGGAACGGCGCGAGATGGTCGACCTGGAACGTCTTCTCGAAGCCGTCCACGGTCTTCTTCCGTGTGCCGACCACTCCGCCCGCGTTGTTGGCCAGCACGTCGATCTTCGGGTATGCGGTACGAAGTTGACCCGCGAGGTGCTCGAGGTCGATGAAGTCTGCGACGTAGCTGTCCACCTCGATGCGCCGGCGACGGCGCGGGTCTTCTCGGCCGAGCGCCCCACGACCACGACGGTGTGTCCGTGAGCGTCCGCCCCGAGACCGTGCAGATCATCGCCCGCTCAACGGGCGGCTGCCCCGCGATGCTGCGTTGTCGGGCGGTCGCGCGGTCCGGTCACCATTTCGGGCCCGGACCGTCTCCCACCCTCTCGTGAAGCCTGCGAGCCGAGGACCGTCACCACTTCTCGATAAGGGGGTCGTCGTGTTCGCGCCGATCCCATTGTTCAATGAAGCGGCCGAGGCGGGCCGGGCCCCCCACACTGCGAACGGCCGAGATCTTGTCGTCACGAATCTCCAGGACCACCACCGCCAGAACCCGGTCCCCGAGCGTGGCGATCATTGCGGGAGAGCCGTTGACCACGGCGGCGTGGATCGCTGGAGAGCCGCCTACCAACTTCCGCTTCGCCGCAGTCGGCTTGAAACCGGCTCGCACGATCGCAGCAATACGCTCGGGATCTGCGTACCGCACCAGCTTCATGGTCCAGTTGGCGCCGTCGGCGATCGCGGTCGCATCCTCGGTCAGCAACGCCACCAATTGTTCGGTACGGCCCGAGGAAGCGGCGTTGACGAACGCCTCGACGATACGGCGCGCGGCTGCGCTGTCGACTTCACTGATGTTGCGCTCGGCGGTCACATGACGCCGGGCCCGGTGGGCGTGTTGCTGGCTCGCGGACTCGGTGATGTCGAGGATCGCGGCGATCTCGGCGTGGGGGAAAGAGAAGGCCTCGCGCAGAACATAGACGGCTCGCTCGATCGGCGGGAGGCGTTCCAGGAGCAGCAGGACCGCCATTGTCACCGATTCTCGCTGCTCGACGGTGTCCGCCGGGCCGAGCATCGGATCACCATCGAGGAGCGGTTCCGGCAGCCAGTCGCCGACCGCCCGTTCATGGCGCATCTTCGCCGAACGGAGTCGGTCGATGGACAGGTTGGTGACCACCTTCGTCAGCCACGCCTCGGGTACCTCGATGTGTGCCCGATCTGCGGTCTGCCAGCGCAGGAACGCGTCCTGCACGGTGTCCTCGGCATCGGCGGCCGAGCCGAGCAGCCGGTACGCGAGTGAGGCCAACCGATCCCGGTTGGCCTCGAAACACTCCACGGTGGCAGCGTCCATCAGCGCGACTCTAGGTGCCGAACGCGCTCACTGGAGCGATCGGACACGATGCTCAGATGACGTTTCCGGGTCGGCAGCCCGTAGGTCGGGCGGCGCACGCTCCACAGGACACCTCGGAGCACGCCGGACTTGAAGGTCCCGGTCGGACGGCCGCGCAGGGACCAGGTCCTCGACTGTGCCTCGCCGTCGACGATCTGAAGGATCGCGTCCTTCTGTCCCAGGCTGAGGCAGTTTCCGAGGTAGGTCAACGGAACCTTCGAGATCACGCGACCGGTCAGGTCTCCGATTATCGCGGCCGTCGCCTGCCTGGCGGTGAGTCCCGCCGAAGCGCAGGACATCGGCAACGGCCGACCGTTCTCGCCGATGGCATAGACGCTGTCACCTACGGCGTAGACCTCTGGGTGTGAGACCGACCGCATCATGCGGTCGACGGCGATCCGACCGTCGGCTGCGACGTCGAGACCGCTGGCGGCGGCGATGGGGTGGACGGCGAAACCGGCTGCCCACACGATCGCGTCGGCAGCGAAGGTGGTGCCGTCCTCGGCGACGGCCCTCGTCGCCTCGACGTGGTCGATGGTGGTGTGCTCGTGAACTGTGATGTTGAACCGGTCGAAGACCCGCAGCAGGTGACGGCGAGCCTTCGGGCTCAGCCAGGCCCCCAGTTCCCCGCTGGTGGTGAGGGTGACCCGGAGTCCGGGTCGTGACTCGGCGATCTCGGTGGCCGCCTCGATCGCGGTCAGGTTGCCGCCCACGACCAGCACCGTCCCCTGCCCATCCAGCTCATCCAGTCGCTGACGCAGCCGCAGCGTCGGCTGTCGCTCGGCGATGTGGAAGGCGTGCTCGGTGACGCCAGAGACGCCGTGGTCGGCCGCGGTGCTGCCGAGCGCGTAGAGGAGGGTGTCGTATTCGAGCGTGCTGGTGCCCTCATCGTCGGTCACGGTGACCACCCGGCGCTCGACGTCGACGGCGGCGACGCGCGCCACTCGGAGCCGGATGCCCGTGTTCGCGAACATCGTCGCCAGTTCGTAGCGGCGTAGGTCCTGGCCTGCGGCGAGCTGGTGCAGGCGCATCCGCTCGACGAAGTCGGATTCGGCGTTGACGGCGGTGATCTCGACGTCGTCGGGATGGAGATGGCGGGCCAGGCATCCGGCGGCGAAGACTCCGGCGTATCCGGCCCCGAGGACGATGATGCGATGCCGCATTTCTCTGCTCCTGTCTCGTGCGTTCGCACCTTGAACGAGGTGGCATGCAGGTTCCTGACAGGGCTTCACTGTGACGTGAGTCACTGCAAGTGATCGTGTGGTCGGTGCTGATGCGGTTCGATCAGCGGTCGACGCGGCCTCGGTGCCGGTTGGCCTGTCCGGCGTGACTGGGGCCGCACGCCGAGTGCAATCGATGCTCGCCGCGATCTGTCGCCGGGCCTGCGGTGTTCTTCGCCACGCAGGCGCGGCCCGCCATCGTGCCTGGACATCGCGCCGCAGCGCTGCGGTCGTTGGGCGAAACGGGTGTCGATGCGCAGGTGTGGCCGGAATCTACTTGCGCGGGAACTGGCTCGTCGGTTTTACTCAAGAGGACCGACCATCCTGAGCGGCTGAGAGACCTGGCTCGAAGACGCCGCAGCAACCACCCACCCGTTGGGCAGGTGCTAACGCCAGGACCGATGGAGTCGTAGTGTTAGTTCAGTTCATGCTCACGCGCCGACGTGTGGTCGACCAGTGTCGTCGAACCGCTTCCGGCTGTCGGGTCCACCTCGATTCATCGCGAGTCTGACCCCCGGTAGTCATCGCCCCCTTTTCTCACCGCCTCCTCGTCGGGGCGGTCTCAGCGTGCCGCCTGTGAGCGGCCTGGCGTCGTGGAGCAGAGATGATCACTGTCGAGAAGCTGACCAAGACCTTCCCCGGTAAGAAGGGCGTCGTGCACGCCCTGGACGGGGTGACGCTGTCCGTTCCGGAGAGCACCGTCTGCGGCGTCGTCGGCCCCAGCGGCGCGGGAAAGTCCACGCTGGCTCGCTGCATCGCGCTGCTGGAGCAGCCCGACAGCGGCTCGATCACCGTGGAGGGCACCGACCTGGTGTCGCTGCGGGGCCGTGACCTGCGGGCCGCCCGCCGTCGCATCGGCGTGGTGCCGCAGGGCGACTCGCTGCTGCGGCAGCGCACTGCCGCTGGCAACGTGGCTCTTCCGCTCGAGAGCGCGGGTGTGAGCCCCGCCGCTCGGCGGTCCAGGGTCGTCGAGCTGTTGGATCTGGTCGGCCTGACCGACAAGGCGGGCAGCTATCCGGACCAGCTCTCCGGCGGCCAGCGCCAGCGGGTGGCGGTGGCCAGGGCGCTGGCGGCCCGGCCGTCCGTGCTGCTCGCCGACGAGCCGACCTCCGCGCTGGACCCGGAGACCACGGGATCGGTGCTGACGGTGCTCGATCGCGTGCGTGCCGAACTCGGCGTGACCGTGCTCGTGGTCACCCATGACATGGCCGTCGTCCGCCGGATCTGCGACGACGTCGCGGTGCTGGACGACGGGCAGATCGTGGAGCACGGCAAGGTGCTCGACCTGCTGACCGTTCCCGGCAGCCGGATCACCTCCTCGCTGCTTCCCGAGATCGACCAGGCGTCGAGCCTGCGGGGGCCTGCTGCCAGGGCCGACGTCGTCGCCGAGGTGGTGCTCGTCGGGTTCGCCGCCGTCGGGGCGCTGCTGCCGGAGGCGGCCAACCGGTTCGGCGTGGACCTGTCGATCCTCGGCGGCGGACTCACGCGGCTCGGCGACACCCCGGTGGCGCGGTTCCGCATCGGTCTGACCGGCGACCGGTCCGAGGCCGCGCTGGCCTGGCTCGCCGACCACGAGGCGACGGTCCGTCGCACCCCACAAGAGATTCCAGGAGTAGCCGCGTGAGAGAACCGACCCCGTGGGATCGGGTCTTCGACCTGGTGTCAGCCGCCACCGGAGACACGATCTACATGGTCGGCATCGCCACCGTCCTCGCCGCCCTCGGCGGCATCCCGCTCGGGGTGCTGCTGCACATCACCTCGCCGACGGGCCTGAGCCCCCGGCCGGTGCTGCATCGGGTGCTGGGCGTGGTGGTGGACATCGGCCGTTCGCTGCCCTTCGTGGTGCTGCTGGTCCTGCTGGGGTCGGTGACTCGCGCGCTGGTCGGGACGACGATCGGACCGACGGCGGTGATCGTCCCGCTCACGGTGGGTGCCATCCCGTTCGTCGGCAGGCTCGTTCAGGCGGCGTTGCGCGAGGTCAACGCCTCGGTCGTGGAGGCCGCGATCACCACGGGGGCCAGTCGGACCCGCATGGTCCGCAGCGTCCTGCTGCGGGAGGCGGGCCCGGCGCTGGTGGCCGCGATCGGCGTCACTGCGGTGACGTTGATCGGCTACTCGGCGATGGCGGGCGTCATCGGCGGCGGCGGACTCGGCGACGTGGCGATCCGCTTCGGCTACCAGCGCAACGACACGCGGATGCTGTGGGCATCGGTCGTGGCGCTCGGCGCGCTCGCCTGGTTCACCCAGCTGCTCTTCGACCGGCTCGCCCGCGCGATCGACCGACGGCGGTCCGCGCTGAAGATCTGACGCCCCGACGGTGCAGCCGCCCTGCTGGGGCTGCCCGCCGTTCTCGATCGCCCGTCCGGCGTCGAAGCTGGTCAGCGGACTGCTGAGTCTGTCCATTGTGGACTCAGTACTGACGCGCGACTGATGTCGCGCGATGAAGACGACACACGTTGCAATCCGAGAAGTTCCTCAGAACGGAGACATCGCCATGCGCATCAGACGTCGGGTCAGAGACGTGACCGTCCTGCTGGCGGCCTCGGCCGCGGTCCTGGCGGGCTGCGGGAGCGAGAACGCATCGACCACCGACGAGGGGGCCGCCTCGACCGACGGCCCGTTGCGGGTCGGCGTGAGCCCCGTCCCGCACGGCGAGATCCTGGAGTTCATCGACCAGGAGTTGGCCGCCGACGCGGGGCTGGAGCTGGAGGTCGTCCCCTTCAACGACTACGTGCAGCCGAACACGGCGCTACAGGACGGGTCGCTGGAGGCCAACTACTTCCAGACCGTGCCCTACCTGGACAACTTCCAGATCGAGCACGGCGGCGAGTACGAGTGGATCGAGGCCGTGCACCTCGAACCGCTGGGCCTGTACTCGGACAGCGTCGAGTCGGTCGACGACCTGCCGGACGGCGCCACGATCGGCGTGTCCAACGACCCGGCCAACCTCAACCGCGGCCTTCAGCTCCTCGCCGACAACGGCCTGATCTCGCTCCGCGAGGGCACCGAGGGGCAGGCCACCGAGGCCGACGTCGAGGACAACCCGAGGAACTTCGAGTTCGCCCCGCTGGAGGCCGCGCAGCTCGCGGTGAGCCTCCAGGACACCGACGCCTCCGTGATCAACGGTAACTACGCCATCGACTCGGGCCTGAGCCCGGCTGACGACTCGATCCTGCTGGAGGAGGCGGAGGGCAACCCCAACGCCAACGGCGTCGTGACCACGCCCGAGCTGGCCGACGATCCCAGGATCGCGACGCTCGTCGAGCTGCTGACCTCCGACGAGGTCCGGCAGTTCATCGAGGAGAACTACGACGGCGGCGTGCTGCCGTCGTTCTGAGCACACTGAGTCCATCAGTGCCCGGTCGACCTCTCTGCAACACGATAAGAAGCCGTTCGATCGGCCGCCGTCCGTCATCGCCTGCATTGTCGAAGAGAAGCACCGCAGGCGTCGGGCAGCCTGCCCGTCGAGTAGAGCGGCGGCCGGGAAGACGTCTGTCCCGTAGACGATGACACGGCCTGCACCCGACCGGAATGGTCGGGTGCAGGCCGTGTCGTCACGGCGCCGTGCTCATGCGGGCGCCGGTGCGAGACCGGGTGGTCAGCCGGTGGTGATCCCGTAGGACCGCAGCATCGTCTGCTCCACGGTGTTGCCCGCCGCGTCGGCCGCGCTCGCCCGCAGCGAGACGAAGCCGTCCTCGGCCGGGTGGGTGAGCAGCGCCGTCGCGCCGTCCTCGGTCGAGGTCACCTCGACGGCCGTCCAGGTGGCGCCGTCGTCGTAGGAGACCTCCAGGGTCAGCTCGGTCGGCTGGTCGTCCGCGAGGCCGTTCACGTGCAGGCCCAGCGGATACTCGACGCCCGCGGGTGCCTGTCCGAGCTCGTCGACCTCGCCGCTGAAGCCGACGCCCAGCAGTGGCAGGCCTTCGGGCAGCTCGCCGTCGACGGTGTCGGAGGCGAAGGTCCACGACGCGTCGATCTCGGTGCCGTACACCGACCAGGGCAGGTCGCGAGTCGCGGTGACGTCCGCGGTGAACACCCCGTCGCCCGAGGGCACCGCGAACAGCCCGCCGAGTGTCTCCTGCGTCTCGATGACCTCGCCGTCCTTCGACAGCGTGGTGGAGGCGACGATAGCGGAGGTGCCGAAGGATTCCCCGTAGTAACTGACGGGATCACCGCTGGGGGCGATGACTCCAGGGTTGAGGAGGATCTCGTCGCCGAGCCGCTGCCCAGCGGGGTTCGCCTCGGTGCCCACGCCGACGCCCAGCGGTGCGCTGTTCCACGTCACCGTGCTGTCCCCCGGCTCGTGCGTCTTCTCCGTGGAGTAGTCCTCGCTCGCCTCGACATTGATGAACGTGAGGGACTCGAGCCAACGGATGTCGCCGGTGCTGAAGAGTTCAAGCCGATGGGTGGGCACCTCGATCGGAGAACCGAATCCGACACTGAGGTCGTCCTCCGGCAGGATTCCTGCCGATCCCCGGTGGCCTTCCGCCGCGACGCCCTGCGCGTGGTAGTCGTTCTGCACGATCGACAGATCGGCATCGTTCGCCTCGAGGATCGGTGACTCCGGAATTCCCGCATCGTGCAGGATGAGGTTGTAGCCATATGGCTCGGCCGTGCCCTCCGGTGCGACGAGCCTCGGGCGGTAGGCGAACCGCAGGCCGCTGTCGCCGGGGTCGCCGCTCGGCACCGCGAACTGGTCGACCTGCACGTCTCCGACCATCGAGCCGATGCCGGTTCGTCCGACGAACAGTTCAGTGACGGATCGCTCGGTGACGGTCTCCCGCTCGGTCTCCACGACCACCGGGACAGCCTGGGTGCCGTCGAGGCTGATGGACGTGTCCGAGGTGAGATCGATACCCAGTTCGGCCACGGCGGTCATCGAGCCGCCGATGACCTCGCCGTCCTCCTCGGCGTACTCGCCCAAGTGGGCGATCACGTCGTAGAGGCCTGCGGGGAGGCGGGCGGTGATGTTGCCCTCGGCGCCGGGATCGATCATGGTGCTGTCGCCGGTCTCGCGGTTGACAGCGGCGATGGCGGGGAACTCGGCCGGGGTGCCGGACTGGGTCGTGGCCTCGATGGACAGGTCGTAGCTTTCAGGCTCGAGGAAGGCGCCCGCCGCCGTTGAGACCGTGGTGTCGCCGTCGGTGCTGGTGGCCAGGACCGAGCCGCTGAGGAAGCCGAGCTGTGCATTGGCCGAGGGGTCTACGGTCAGCTCGACGGTGGTCTCGCCGCCTGCGGGCACGGTGATCTGCTCGGCGCTCAGGCTGAACAGCCCGTCCGGCGCGGGTGTGCCGTCGGCTCCCGCCGCGTCGAACGTCAGGTCGAAGACGGCGTCTTCGGTTCCGGTGTTGGTGTAGGTGAGTTCCCGAGTCGCCGGCTCCTGGTCATGCGGGTACGGGAACGCCCCCAGGCTGAGTGAGGAGGGCGAGGCGAGGACCTCGGCCGACACCGCAGCGGCGAGGTCGAGCCTGCCGGAGCCTTGTCCGGTGACGCCGATGCCGTCCAACGGAACGGAGGAGCCCGTCAGGGCGGCCTTCAACTCGTCGGCCTGCCACTCGGGGTGTTGGGCGGCGAGCACGGCGGCAGCACCCGCGACGTGCGGAGACGCCATCGAGGTGCCGCTCAACGACGTGTAAGGATCGTTATCGGTCGTGCCGCCCGCACGGGCGGAGATGATGTCCGAGCCGGGCGCGGCGATATCGGGCTTGATCGCCTTGTCACCGAACCTCGGGCCCCGACTGGAGAAATCGCTGAGCTCGTCGGTCTTGGTGACACTGGCAACGGCCAGCGCGGCATCAGCCGCAGCCGGCGAGCTCACCGACTCCTCGGCGCCGAAGTTGCCCGCCGCGATCACATACAGCGTGCCACTCTGCTCGGTGAGGGTGTTCACCGCGACCGACAACGGGTCAGTGCCGTCGCTGGGTCCGCTGCCGAGGCTGAGGTTGGCGGCGGCGACGCCCTGTTCGGCCGCCCACTCCATGCCCGCGATGACGGCGTCGTCCGTGCAGTAGCCGTAGTCGTCACAGACTTTGCCCACGATGAGGCTCGCGTCCGGGGCGACACCCCGGTGCGCACCGTCAGAAGCCGCACCGGTGCCCGCGACCGTGGCGGCGACATGCGTGCCGTGGCCGTTGCCGTCGTGAGGTCCGTCAGGGTTGCCGGTGAAGTCCTCCGCCTCGACCACCACACCTTGAAGGTCCGGATGCTCGGCGTCATAACCACTGTCGAGCACCGCCACCGTCGCACCCGCACCGGAGTAACCGGCCTCCCACGCCTCCGGAGCACCGATCTGCGCGTTGCTCTCCTCGTCGAAGACCTCAGCCCGACCGTTCAACCACACCCGGTCAACCCCGCCCGCGAACGTGGTCTGCTCCGCACCGAGCACCTCCCAGACCTCCGCAGCGGAACCCGACTCGGTCTCCACCACCACGCCGCCCACACTCGGCAACTCCCGCACGACCTCCGCACCCACCGCAGACAACGGATCGGCAAGCGGACGATCGACACCCGACTCGTACGACACGATCAACGGAAGCGGACCCGCATCACCGAAACCCTGCTCGAGAAGACCGGTGACATCGAAGAGTCGTTCGTCCAACCGACCCGACTGAACCAGACCGAACGCATCAGCCGGAATGACCGAAAGAGCATCACCCTCAGAAATTCGATGGAAAGGAACGTTCGATCGACCGGCACCTGGCAGCACCGTGACCGACGGCCGACCATCCGACATCTTCGCAACCCGAAGTCGATCGCCGGTAATCAAAGTCAGGATCTCGGACTCCGCATTCGCGATCGGGCTCGCGCCCGTGCCCCTCTCACCTGTGGTCTCCTCGGCCCCCGCCTGCACCGCGCCCGCAGCAAGACTGGAACTCAAGGCCAGCCCTAACACCACTGCGGGTACTTTTCTGTGCCTCATCGCCACCGTCCTTTCAATCGGCCGTTCGACCGTCTTTCCTTTCGGGGAGAAGCATTCCGACGGTCATTCGACCGGTAATCAGAGATTAACGAACCGATCACGAACATAGCGGTCATTGCCCGCAGTGCAACTTACCGGTGATTCAGATCACTTTTCAGATAAACTTCCCGGAAATGGCCGATAAGTTCTCGATCGCGGCGTTGTCGAGGCAGTTGCCGTTGCGGGACACTCGTGATCGCGGTCTCGCGCTCGGTTCGCGGATCACCGACGTCGCAGCCGGGTCTGCTCCTGGTAGAACGTCGACCGGGCAGGCCTGGCGACCAGCAGCAGCACGTCGGAGTTGAGGGAGACCACGACACGGACCTTCACCGTCGTTCCTACGGCCCAAGACCCGCAATACCTTCGACGTGTGCGTCGGCAGGCGTGGCCTGGACGGTGCTCGCGGGCGCGGGCGTCGTCGGGTGATCGGCGGAACCGATGCGCGCGAGAACGGGCCTGCCGCGCGGGCGCCGAGACGCGCGGCCCTCGATCGGGCACTCCACGGTCTGGTTGACTCGGCCGCTTCCGAGGGCGTCGCAGGCCGCGCGCGGGACGCTGACACCACCAAGAAGGTGCCACTGGGTGGCCGATCGATGACTATCGGTGATCATCGGCGGTTGATCGAACACATCCTCCGGAACCGCCCGTAGGCTGCAGGGGTGCTCGCAGTCGTGCCACCCCCGATAACGGTTCGCGCCCCGGCCAAGGTCAATCTGCACCTCGGCGTCGGCGACCTGCGTGACGACGGCTATCACGACCTGGTCACCGTGTTCCAGGCCCTGTCGTTGACCGACGAGGTCACCGTTGCCGTCGCCGAGGAGCCCGGCGTGGAGGTACACGGGGAGGGCGCCGACGCGGTACCCACCGGCCCCTCCAATCTGGTGTGGCGGGCGGTCCAGGCCCTCGCGCAGCACGTGGGGCGCGACCCGGACGAGCCGAGGGTTCGCGTGGTGATCAACAAGGGCATTCCAGTCGCGGGCGGCATGGCGGGCGGCAGTGCCGACGCGGCGGCCACCCTGGTCGGGCTTGCCTCACTCTGGCGGCTGGACATCGGCCGGGACGAACTCGCCGACGTGGCGGCGACCATCGGCAGCGACGTCCCGTTCTGCCTGCACGGCGGCAACGCCCTCGGCACCGGGCGTGGCGAACGACTGGTTCCGGTGCTGTCCCGACACTCCTTCCACTGGGTGCTGGCGCTGGCCAGGCGCGGCCTGTCGACACCGACGGTCTTCGAGGAGATGGACCGGCTGCGCAGCGAGGGGCGCCCGCCTCGGATCGGCAGCGTCGAACCCGTTCTGGAGGCGCTGGCCTCCGGCGACCCTCGACAGCTCGCCCTGCTGCTCGGCAACGACCTGCAGGCCGCCGCCGTCTCACTCCGGCCGACGCTGCGTCGCACGCTGCGGGCGGGCGTGAACGCGGGCGCGCTGGCAGGCGTCGTCTCCGGTTCCGGCCCGACCTGTGCCTTCCTCTGCGAGAGCGCGGCCTCGGCGGTGCAGGTCGCCGCCGAGCTGTCCGGGGTGGGCGTGTGCCGGACGGTCCGCGTGGCGCAGGGCCCCGTTCCCGGCGCGAAGGTCGTCCAGCGTGAGGAGCAGTCTCGGCCCACTCCACCGCCGGTGCACGCATGAGCGGTCGACACCGTGCGCCGTCACCAGCGCAGCCCCGCAGGCACCTCGTGCTCGTCCACTCGGAGCGAGACGCACAACGGCAGGACGAACAGCAGCACGGCGCTGAGGAGGAACGGCGCCTGGACGCCGAGGCCGCCCGCCACCGCGCCCCCGACCAGCGCCCCGGCTCCGGTGGCGACGAGGCCGCCCAGCCGGTCGACGCTCGTGATCCGGCCGAGCAGGGCGTTGGGCCCGACGCTCTGCCGCACCGACGTCGCCACGATCGTCCAGACCATGAACATGGCGTTCCCGGCGGACACCACCACGAAGGCCAGCGCGAGCGAGGCCGTCACAGCCTGTAGCACGTACATGGCGCCGATGAGCAGGGGCGCGGCGCGGATGATCAGTCGTCGACTGACCCGGCCGTCGAGCCGCACGGCCAGGAAGCTGCCGAGGAACGCGCCGACCGCCTCGCCGACGAGCAGCAGCCCGTAGCCGACGGCGTCGAGCCCGAGCCAGCGCGTGGCGAACAGCACGAAGACGCTGGTGATCATTCCGACGCAGAAGCTGATGATGGCGCCGATGACAGTCACCGAGCGCAGCACGCGATGTCGGAAGACGTGGTGAACGCCGATGCGCAGGTCGGTCGTCACGCTGTTCTGGCCGAGTGCGTCGCCGCCGTGTGCCGCAGGCGCCGCCGCGACCCTGATCCAGATCAGTAGGACGGCCGAGACGACGAAGGTGCCCGCGTTGACGAAGAACGGCAGTGCGTGATCCACCGCGAACAGCACACCGCCCAGTGCGGGGCCGACGAAGGCGATGCCCAGCGTCCAGGACGACACCAGCAGGCTGTTGGCCCGATTCAAGGCCGATCTGGGCACCACCTGCGGCAGCACGGCCTGCGCGGCGCTGTCGAACACCGTCTGCGTCGAGCCCAGCACGACGGCCACCACGTACATCGGCCATAAGGCGGCGAGGTCATCGGCCACCAGGAGTGCGAACCCCAGGATCGCCGCCGCCCGCACGAGATCGCTGAAGATCATCAGGGCCCGGCGTCGCATCCGATCCGCCGCGACTCCGGAGAACAGGATGACCAGTGCCGCAGGCAGCACGGTGGCGACCTTGAGCGCGGCGACGGCCTTCTCGTCGGAGGTCAGCTGGACGGCGAGCAGCTGGATGGCGGGCAGATAGAGACCGGTGCCGAGCGCGGAGATCCCGGTGGCCGCGAGCAGCGCGAGGAAGCTTCGATTCCGCGTGAGCGGAGGCTCTGCTCGGGCGGCACCGCTGCTGGTCACTGACTCGGCTTTCGTGAAGACAGGGGCGGCGTCCCCGCTGCGAACGACATCGTCTCCCGTGTCGCGAGACAGGGCGCGGCCGAGACGAATCAGGGCGATGTCGAGGATCGGCGCGGTGGCCGATCGGCGTCGGTGCGTCCGATCAAGGGCGGTGCCTGATCAAGGGCCGTGTCAGGCGACGTCCGGGTCAGAACAACGGCTCCGAACAGGGGCCGTATCCGAACAACGGCGTGTCCGATCAGGCCCGATCAGGGGGAAGTCGTGGTGACGGTGCTCAAGTCATGCCTCAACTCCGGTGCTCACGGCCACGGGATGTCAGTCTCCCGAAAGCAGGCGCCACAAGCTGATCACACTACGGAGCAGGCATCGACGCACGCAAGGGTCGAGACGGTCTAGCGCGGTGGGCTCTCTGGCCCAGCTGACGTCGCTGACCTGCGATGTTCGTTACCTGGCCGGACGTGCGCGGCCGCGCAGGCCGCAGACCCTCGTGCTTGACCTCCAGTCGAGTGGAGCTTGCATCCTCTCGTCCGTGACGGACATCGGAGCAGGCGGAGCCGGGCGCATCCGTATCTGGGACTCGAAACCTTTCCGCAGACTCTGGATCACCGGCCTGTTCAGCTCGCTGACCCAGTGGACGATGCAGATCGCCCTGACGGTCGGGGTGCTGGCGTCCCATTCGGGCTCGACGCTCGCCTGGATGCTGCTGGCGGGCACCGTGCCGGGCCTGCTGATCGGACCGTTCGCGGGTGCGGTCGTCGACCACCGTGATCCCCGCCGGGTGGCCTGCGTCGGGCTCGCCGTCCAAGCCGTGATGACGCTGGGCATGGGGTTCTTACTCGACCACTCGCTCGTCGCCGTCGCCTGCTGCCACGCGACGGCCTCCATCGCGCATCGGTTCCCGCCGATCGCCCTGCAGCGGCTGCGCTACGCGGCGTTGGACGAGACGCGGTGGCCGCTGGCCAACGCCGCCGTGTCCCGCATCATGGCCCTGACCCTCATCCTCGGCGCGCTGCTCGGCAGCACCGGGGTCACCGTGCTCGGCGTCCTCCCGACCTTCGCCGCCGCCTGCGGGATGGCCGCCCTCGCCGCCGCGCTGGTGTGGACGGTGCCGGGGGACGCCGACCACGGGAGGCCCTCGGCGCGCGGCGGAATGCGGTTCGGCGGCGGACTCGCCGCCCTGCGGCGGTATCCGTCGGCAGGTGCCGTCATCGTCCTGTGCACGGCGTGGGGACTGATCGGCGGCGGGCTCACCGTGCTCCTGGGAATCCTGGGCACCGAGCTGACCGACGACGGGCGGGGCGTGGGAGTCCTCCTCGCCGTCTACGGCACGGGACTGCTGCTCGGCACACTGGTCGTCGGGCGTCTCGCCCCGCGCGTCCTGTCTCGCGCCAACGTGGGCGCCTATGCGGTCCAAGGGCTTGTCTGGGCGGCGGTGGCGCCCCTGAGCGCGCTGCTGCTGCCCGTGTCGGCGGCGCTCTTCGTCATGGGGATAGCGGGCGGATTCATCATCGGCCTGGAGATCACGCTGTTGCTGCGGGACGTGCCTCGCGAGCTGCACGGCCGGGTGCTCGGCATCTACCTCGTCGCCGACGGGGCGTCCGGACAGCTTTCCCTCGCCCTGATCGGCGCCGCCCTCGGCATCGCCTCGGCCCAGCAGATCATCGTGGTCGGCGGCCTGCTGTCGGTCGGCGTCACGGTGATCGCGGCGCTGCTCTTCCGGACCGCCCCGCCTCGACCCGCAGCCGAGGCGGCTGTGTGAGAGCACGGTGCCCGGCGCGGATAATGCCGGTGGACGGCCGACACGGTCGTGAAGAGCGACGAGACGGAGTGTGGTCCCGACCGATGGTCAACCTGGTGAACCTGTCCGAGGTGTCGAAGTCCTATGGCGTGCGCGCGCTGCTCGACAGCGTGTCGCTGGGCATCGGTCGCGGTGAGCGGGTCGGCGTCGTGGGACTCAACGGCGGCGGCAAGACGACGCTGTTGGAGGTGATGGCGGGCATCGAGCCGCCGGACTCCGGTCGGGTCGCCCACAGCTCTGACCTGCGGATGGCCGTGGTGACCCAGCGCACCGAGCTGCCGGAGGGCTCGACGGTTCGGCAGGCGATCCTCGACCCGCTCGGCTACGCGGCCGAGCACGAATGGGCCTCGGACGCGCGGGTGCGCGGCATCCTCGACGGGCTGGGCATCACCGCCAGAGGCCTGGACACGCCGGTCGGCACCTTCTCCGGCGGCGAGCGTCGTCGGGTGGCGCTGGCCGCCGCCCTCGTGCAGGAACTCGACCTCATCGTGCTGGACGAGCCGACGAACCATCTGGACATCGAGGGCGTCCGCTGGCTGGCGGACCACCTGATCGCCAGACGCTGCGCGCTGATCGTCGTCACGCACGATCGCTGGTTCCTCGACACGGTCTGCACCAGGACCTGGGAGGTCGTCGGCGGCGGCGTCGAGCAGTACGAGGGCGGCTACGCCGACTGGATCTTCGCCAGGGCGGAACGGGCCAGGCAGGCCGACGCCGCCGAGGACCGACGTCGCAACCTGGCCCGCAAGGAACTCGCCTGGCTGCGCCGTGGTGCGCCTGCGCGCACCTCCAAGCCCCGCTACCGCATCGACGCCGCCGAGACGCTGATCTCCGACGTGCCGCCGCCGCGCGACACCGTCGAGTTGCTGACCTTCGCCAAGCGGCGCCTCGGCCGCACGGTGCTGGAGCTGGAGAACGTCGACCTCCAGGCGGGCGACCTCACGATCGCCGAGGACGTCACCTGGCGCATCGGACCCGGCGACCGGGTCGGGCTCGTCGGCGTCAACGGCTCCGGAAAGACCACACTGCTCCGGATGCTCGCGGGGGATCGGGAGCCCGCCTCGGGCCGTCGCATTCAAGGCCAGACGGTGCGGCTGGCGCATCTTACTCAGGAACTTCACGACCTGCCCGCGAAGCTGCGGGTGCTGGAGGCCGTCGAGGAGGTCGCCACCCGCGTCACCCTGGGCAAGCAGGATCTCTCCGCCGCGCAGCTCGCCGAGCGGCTCGGCTTCCCCAAGGGCAGGCAGTGGACGCCGGTGGGCGACCTCTCCGGCGGCGAGCGACGCAGGCTCCAGCTGGTGCGCCTGCTGATGGCCGAGCCGAACGTCCTACTGCTCGACGAGCCGACGAACGACCTCGACATCGACACCCTGCAACAACTGGAGGACCTGCTCGACTCCTGGCCGGGCACGATGGTGGTCGTCTCGCACGACCGGTATCTGATCGAGCGGGTCTGCGACAAGGTGGTGGCGCTCTTCGGCGATGGAGTGGTGACCGACCTGCCGGGCGGAATCGACGAGTACCTGCGTCGGCGGGAACGGATGCTCGCCCAGCCGAAGGCGGCGGCCTCGGCGCCTGCGGGTTCTACGTCGGGCGGAGCCGCCCCGACCGAGTCCGAAGGAGCCGCCCCAGGCGCGGCCTTGTCGGCTGCGGACACCAGGGCGGCGCGCAAGCAGCTCGCGAAGCTGGAGCGCCGGATCGCGACCCTGGACAAGAAGGAGGCCACCCTCAACCAGGCCCTCGCCGACGCGGGCAGCGACACCGGGCGCCTGATGGACCTCGATGCGGAACTCCGCGAGGTCAAGGCGGAGAAGTCGCAGATCGAGGAGGAATGGCTGCTGGCCGCAGACGCGCTGGAGGGGTGAGAGGCGGCTGACGACGGGGGGCGCGGCTCTCCCGGGCGCCCGGCGAATCCCGACAGCCTGTGAGAAGACCGGACCTGCCTTGGCCGGACCGGTGGCACGGTGACTCACCGAGCAGACGCGACGCGTGAGCTAACGTGTCGTTTTGGTCACCGAGGTCGGTGTGTGGATTCGGTAGGGGTACGAACGGCTCAGCCCGAGGTGCTGCGGTCCACGACGGTGGCAGATCTGGCGATCATCGAGCTTACGAGGTCTTCGCCGGCACAAGATCGTGTTCTCGCCGGTCGAAATCTGCTGATGATCCACCTGCACGACCGCGCTGGCATCACCCACATCGACAGCGCCCGGTCATCCCTGACTCAACCGGTGATTGACCTCGGCCAGCCACTGGCGGTCCCAGGTGAGGCGGCCGGCGCGCAGGTCGTCCAGTACCTCCTCGACCCATCGCAGCTCGGCCTCGGTGAGGGTACGCAGGTATTCGTGCTCGAGAAAGAGCAGCCTCGGCAGGCCCAACCGTTCCGCTGCGGCGGCTTCGTCGTCGGCCCGGTTCAGCTTCTCCTGGAGCGTACGCACCCGTTCGGCCAGCAGTTCGATCGCGAGTTCCGGTGTGAGGCTGGGCAACGCTGCGATCGCGACCGGGAACTCCGGGAACTCCCGGGCGGGTGCGCTCAGCATGGTGCGCAGCCACGCATCGAGAGTGGTGCGGCCGGACTCGGTGAGTCGGTAGACGGTGCGTTCGGGACGGCCTGGTTCCTGCTCGACCCGATGCACCTCGATCAACTCCTCGCGCAGCAACCCGTCCAATGTCTGATAGATGCTGTTGCGCTGAGCGATGTTGACGATCCGATCCTTCTGCCGATCGGCGATCAGACGTTGCATGCGGTAGGCGTGCATCGGCTCCTCATCGAGCAGCTGCAACACCTGCACTGACAGCGGTGATCGGCGTCGAGCCCGCGAGGTCATCGGCACTCCTGCTTTCCTGCTGCGCGTCGGAGGGTTGGCCGCCCTCGCCATTCTATGTATAGTCATATTATGACTATCGATCGTGCGACCACGGCATTGATCATCGGCGGAGGGGTGGCGGGACCGGTCGCTGCGGCTGCCCTGGCTCGGGTCGGGGCGGAGCCGATCGTCCATGAAGCCCATGCGGGTCCGGCGGATCAGCTCGGTGCCTTTCTCACTGTGGCACCCAACGGTCTGGCCGCCCTGCGGGCCGTCGGGATGGTGGAACGGGTTCGTGCTGCCGCCAGCTTCGCCACCACTCGTACCGAGTTCGTCAACGGCAACGGACGCCGCCTCGGTCTGCTCGGGGATGAATCTCAGTTGGCTCCGGAACTGCGTAGCGTGACGATCACCCGTGCGGCCCTGCAGCGCGTGGTCACTGACGCAGCGATCGAGCAGGGGGTGAGCTTCGAGTACACCAAACGGCTGCGAAGCTATACCGACGACGGCGACCAGGTCACCGCCACATTCACCGACGACACCAGCGCCGCAGGCGATCTGCTGCTCGGTGCCGATGGCATCCACTCCGCAGTGCGCCAGACGCTCAGTCCCGATGCGCCGCAGCCCACCTACACCGGCCTCCTGGGGATCGGCGGATTCGTCCCCGCGGTGGACATCCCTGCGACGCCGCATGAGACGGTCCGCATGGTCTTCGGTGCCCGGGCGTTCTTCGGCTATCAGTGCGAGCCCGACGGACGCACCTTCTGGTTCGCGAACCTCGGGAACAGTGAGCGCAGCGTCGAGGAGATCGCAGCGCAGGGCGATGAGACGTGGCGGGCGCACGCATTCGAGCTGTTCGATGGCGATCTAGTTGAGCTCACTCGGATCATGGAGGCAGCCGATCTCGGTCAGTTCCGGCCGAAGGGAACCTACGACCTCCTTTCCCTGCCCCGCTGGCACCGGGGCCGAGCTGGGCTCCTCGGAGACGCAGCACACGCTGTCTCCCCCTCCAGCGGGCAAGGCGCATCTCTGGCCTTCGAGGATGCCCTCGAACTAGCTCGCCAGGTGCGCGTCCACGGCGGAGCACCCGCGGCGCTGGCGGCCTACGAACGGGCCCGCCGCGATCGGGTTGAGCGGATCGCAGCCGTGGGCCGTAGGCGCGGGGCGCAGAAGGCGGGCTCCGCGCACCCGATCGCCCTGGCGATACGTGATACGTCGATGCGCATGGCCTTTGCGATGATCCGTCGGTTCGGATCTCAGCGGTGGATAACCGATTACCGCACCGATCTCGCCGACGCCCATCAGGAGATCTCATGAACGCACGCCCCTCGTATCTCCCCGCTGTGCACTGGCCAGGGCGCAGGGTGGCTGCGGCCGTGGGATTCTCCGATTCGTAATTTCAGGGCGACCGATAGCGCCTTCGCTGCCGACGGTGTCTCAGGCGGTGCCGTCTCGGCAGTCTCGCCATCTCGATGAGGTGGCGAAGCTGATCAGGCCGTCGGCGTCACCGACTCGCAGGTGCAGCGCGGCCTCGCCGATGACGGTGTGCCGATCACTGCAAGTCATCCGCATCGCTCGCGCAATCCGGAAGCTCACGAACCCGGAGTGATCGGTGCACGTGTCGATACCCGGTGGCCTGGCCCGCGTGGCGGCCGGCATTCTGGGCTGCCTACTGCCGGGCGATCGCGGGGCATGGGCTCGGGGCCGGTGGACTCGACCGGGCCTGTCGACCTGAGCAGCGCCGATCGAGACCGGTCTGAGCGCACCGGACCGGCTGGGCTTCAGACCGATACCGAGAATGTCGATCCGGCTGAGCGTTACCAGGAGTGGATCGCCGAGCTGCGGGGACGCGGTGTGCACGTCGGCCCGGCCACGGTGGTCCGAATGAGCAGACTGCGGAACGGGCGATTGGTCTGGCTGGAGAAGGGCGGCTCGCGTGGGAGGGCTCGGGCATATTCATGACCCAGCTAGAATCAGGGATTTCCGTTCCGTTGGAATCCGTGAAGAACAGATCGTCGACCTGTTGTTTGCTCTTCTTGAATGCGGGAGCTGCGGGCCTGGGATCAGGAGTATCAAGATGCCTTCGACCGGGCGGACTTCTCGACCGCCGGGTTCGCTTCCCGTGAGGCGGAGAATGTCTGGATCGAGAAGAGTCGGCGGTTGGCTGAGCGGCTCAAGGCCGAATCTCCGGTCGTCTCTCGTGTCTACTATCGAGCGAACGGTGTGATACCCAAGGGAGACTGTGTGTTCTGACCCGCCACCCCGCCCCACCGCTCAGCGCGTATGAAACCGGTTCTGCGCCGCTTCGAGTCCCTCGGTCATCAGGGCCTCGACCGCGTCGGCGGAGTGGTCCACGAAGAAGGGCAGTTCCTTGCGCTCCACCGTGGAGAAGTCGCGCAGCACGAACGCCGCCGGGTCCATCCGGCCGGGCGGCCTGCCGATGCCGCAGCGCACGCGCAGGTAGTCCTTGGTGCCGAGTGAGGAGGTGATCGAGCGCAGGCCGTTGTGGCCGTTGTCGCCGCCGCCGAGCTTCATCCGCACCGTGCCGAACGGCAGGTCCAACTCGTCGTGCACCACGATCACCGAGGCGGGCGGGATCTTGAAGAACCGGACCGCGCCCGCGACGGCGCCGCCGGAGAGGTTCATGTAGGACTTCGGCTTGGCCAGCGCCGCCCGGCGGCCCGCGAGCCTGCCCTCCACGAGTTCGGCCGAGCTCTTGTGGCTCTTGAACTTCCCGCCGACCCTGGTGGCCAGCTCGTCGAGCACCATGAATCCGATGTTGTGGCGGTTGCCCGCATACGAGGGTCCGGGGTTGCCCAACCCGACGACGAGGGCGAGCTGCTGTTGATCCACTGACTTCTTCTCTCCGGCTCGGGCCGCGAGGGTCTGCTGCACACGGTCCAGGAACGCGTCGACATCGTCTTCGTGATAGCCGCGGGTGCCCCAGGGCGACCGCGAGAACGTGACGGTCTCGACCTCGGCAGAGGTGAGGCTCTCCCGCCCCTCCTGCGGCCGACCTTCCAGCGTGCGGGCGACCTGCTCGAGGAAGGCGTCCACCTCGCCGACGTGATAGCCGCGCCGGAGCAGGTCTGCTCGCGCGAAGGTGACTTCGCGGACCTGCGCTGCGGTCAGTTCCATGCCGGTCCCCTCGACGGGACGAGGGCGGCACACTCGCGCTGGAGTGTGCCGCCCTCGTCGACGCGAACTTCCTCGGGTGGCTCGCCCACCGGTCGACGCCGCGCGTTACGCATGCGCCGCGTCGGCTCGGATCAGCTCTCCGATGCCTCGCCGTTCTCCTCGGCGCCCTCGGCTGCCTCGGGAGCCTCGGCGTCCATCTGCGCTGCGGTCGGGGCCGCGTTGACGGACACGATCAGCGTCTCCGGGTCCGTGACCAGCTCGACACCGGCGGGCAGCGCGACCTGGGACGCGAGCACGTGCGTGCCCTCGGTGGCGCCTTCGACGGAGACCTCGAACTGCTCCGGGATGTTCAGGGCGTCGGCGGCGACCTCGATCACGGTCACGTCCTGGTTGACCAGGGTGCCGGGGCCTGCGTCACCGTTGACGATGACGGGGACCTCGATGCTGACCTTCTCGCCGCGCTGGACGAGCAGCAGGTCGACGTGCTCGATGTAGTTCTTCAGCGGGTGGACCGTGACGGTCTTGGTCAGCGCCAGCTCGGGCGTGCCGCCTGCGAAGTCCAGCGAGAGCACCGCGTTACGGCCGTGCTCGCGGACCACCCTGGCGAACTCCAGCGCGGGCAGCGACAGGTGCTTGGGGTCGGAGCCGTGACCGTAGAGGACGGCCGGGATCTTTCCCGCGCGACGGGTGCGGCGGGCGGCACCCTTGCCGAACTCGGTGCGCGTTTCAGCGGCAAGACGTACCTGGGACACGGGATTGCACTCCTTGCGACATCGGGTGACGTGAGACGGTGGGCGGCTGCGGCGGTGAGGCGCGCGAAACGAGACACAATGCGGCCGAATCAACCGCCGCGTCAATCACGCCAGGTGAAGAACCCGGCCTCGCCGAGGCAACCTGAATAGTGTAGGCCGACCGTTCACGGCCCGGTACTCGGGGTGCCGACGGTCGCGCCGGGGGCGCGAACGCATCACGGCGCGGAGCGGCCTGCTCACACCTTAGTGGGTACGAACGTGGCGCCGCCGAGATCGAGAGAACGACGGATCGGCGGCTCTGACATCGGACCCGGTGCCGTCGGGCTCCGCGAGACCGGCCCGGGGAGGCAGGCCAGGGGAGAGCGGATCGCGGCGGAGCGGTGCGCCGCCCCGAGATGAGGAGACGCCGCAGGTCACGACCCCTACGGTGCGAGCCCCGCCCCCGCGGGCCCCCGGTACGCCCCCGAGGCGCACTCGGTGCCGACGCCGCCTGCCTGCCGCCCGTGGCGGTGGCGTCGACGACCACACCGGGAGGGCCGCCCGCCAGGGGCGCAGTGGGCCGTGTCAGCACGCTCGGTGATCATTGTGGACTCACCGTGTGCCGACGGTTAATTTCTCCCTATGTCAGCAGACGTCGAACCACTAGAGGCCGTCCCGCCACAGGGTTGGCGGGCGCGACTGCGCCAGGTCGGGCCCGGCATCATGGCCGCGGCGACCGGCGTGGGGGCCGGGGACCTCGTCGCGACCCTGGTCGCGGGGGCGAGGTTCGGATACGTCCTCTTCTGGGCGGTCATCGTCGGCACGATCTTCAAGATCGCGCTCGCCGAGGCGACCGGGAGATGGCATGTGACGTCCGGGCGCACGATCCTCTCCGGATGGCGTCAGCTCGGCCGCTGGGCACTGGGGTACTTCGGCATCTACGCCGCCATCTGGGGCTTCGTGTACGGGGCTACGGCGATGTCGGCCTCGGCCCTGCCGCTCAACGCGTTGTTCCCGGTACTCGACGTGCGGTACTGGGGAATGATCTGCGGCGCCCTCGGCCTGGCGATCGTGTGGTTCGGCCGCTATGCGCTGCTCGAGCGGATCATGACGATCTTCGTCGGCATCATGTTCGTCACCGTGGTCGGCACCGCGATCCTGGTGGTGCCGAACATGACCGCGCTGGCAGGCGGACTGCTGCCCCGGCTCCCTGAAGACTCCCTGATCTACGTGCTCGGCCTGATCGGCGGCGTCGGCGGCACGATCACGATGGCCTCGTACGGCTACTGGACGATGGCCAAGGGCTGGCGGACGCCGAAGTGGCTCGGCATGATGCGCTTCGACAACACCGTCGGCTACATCACCACCGGCGTCTTCGTGGCCTCGATGCTCATCGTCGGTGCCGAGCTGCTGGCAGGCATGGACCTCCGGTCGGGAGACGGCGGGCTGCTGACGCTGGCCGACGTCCTCGCCGACGACTACGGCCAGTGGGCGCGCATCCCGTTCCTGGTCGGCTTCTTCGCCGTGGCCTTCAGCTCCGTGATCGGCGTCTGGAACGGCGTCAGCCTGCTGGTCAGCGACTGGTGGCGGGTCTGGCGTCTCGGGAAGCACGAGAGCGAGAAGGTCGACGACGAGCGGCACTACGACCAGTACGCGGGCGCCCGCACCCCGATCTACAAGGGCTACCTGCTCTGGCTGACCTTCCCGCCGATGACGTTGTTGTTCCTGGACCAGCCGTTCCAGCTCGTCATCGTCTACGGCGTCCTCGGGGCGTTGTTCATGCCCTTCCTCGCCGGGACGCTACTGGTGCTGCTCAACTCGAAGTCCCTCGATGCCAGGTATCGCTCGCGCTGGCTGTCGAACACGCTGCTCGGACTGTGCGTGCTGTTGTTCGCGGTGATCTCGGTCAACCAGATCATCGGCGCCTTCTCGGGCTGACGGCTGCCGGATCGAAAGACGGGCGGGGCGGTCCTGAAGAGGACCGCCCCGCCCGCTTTCGTGTCGCGCCGTTCCGTCAGGCGTTGCCGCCGAACAGACTGGTCACCGAGTCGTCCTCGAAGACGGCCTGGATCGCCCGCGCCAGCAGCGGGGCGATGGAGAGCACGGTCATGGTCGGGAACCGCTTCTCGTCGGGGATCGGCAGCGTGTTGGTGAACACGACCTCGCGGGCTCCGCAGCCTGCGAGCCGCTCGGTCGCGGGCGACGAGAGCACGCCGTGCGTCGCGGCGATCACCACGCCGGAGGCGCCCGCCTCCAGCAGCGCGTCCACCGCCTTCACGATCGTCCCACCGGTGTCGATCATGTCGTCGATGACGACGCAGAGCCTGCCCTTGACCTCGCCGACGATCCGGTTGGCCACCGCCTGGTTGGGCTTGAACGGGTCCCGGGTCTTGTGGATGAAGGCGATCGGCCTGCCGCCGAGCTGGTCCGCCCACTTCTCCGCGAGACGAACCCGTCCGGCGTCCGGCGAGACCACGGTGATCTCCTCGTCCGCGTAGGTCGTCGCGACGTGCTCCGCCAACAGGTTCTGCGCCAGGAGGTGGTCCACCGGTCCGTCGAAGAACCCCTGGATCTGCGCGGTGTGCAGATCCATCGTCATGATCCGGTCCGCGCCCGCGGTCTTGAACAGGTCCGCGATCAGCCGCGCCGAGATCGGCTCACGTCCCCGGTGCTTCTTGTCCTGCCGCGCATAGGGGTAGAACGGCATGATCACGGTGATGCGCTTGGCGCTCGCCCGCTTCAGGGCGTCCACCATGATCAGCTGCTCCATCACCCACTGGTTGATGGGCGCGGTGTGGCTCTGGAGCACGAAGGCGTCGGAACCCCGCACCGACTCCTCGAAGCGCACGAAGATCTCGCCGCTCGCGAAGTCGTATGCCGACTGCGGGGTCACCGAGACGTTGAGGTACTTGGCGACCTCGTCGGCCAGCTCCGGGTACGCCCGCCCGCTGAACAGCATGAGGTTCTTCTTCGGCGTTCCTGGTTTCGGGCTCATGTTCGCTCCCCGGTCTCGTCCTGCGCGGAATCACGGCTGGTCTCCGGGGCCCTCGCCCGTGCTGCGGCGTCGGCGGCGGGGGTGCCCGGCCTGCGCCGGGTCACCCAGTCCTCGATGTTGCGTTGCGGGCTGCCGGAGACGGCGAGCGCACCGGGCGGCACGTCCCGCCGCAGCACCGTTCCCGCGCCCGTGTAAGCACCGTCGCCGACGGTGATGGGCGCGACGAACATGTTGTCCGAGCCGGTGCGGACGTGGGAGCCCACCACGCTGCGGTGCTTGGCGATGCCGTCGTAGTTGACGAACACGCTGGCCGCGCCGATGTTGCTGTGCTCGCCGATGGTGGCGTCGCCCACGTAGCTCAGGTGCGGGACCTTGCTGCCCGCGCCGATGTCGGAGTTCTTCACCTCGACGAAGGTGCCGATCTTGCCGCCCGCGCCGAGCCGGGCGCCGGGTCGCAGGTAGGCGAACGGGCCGACCGAGGCGTTCTCGGCGATCTGGGCCTGCGTGCCGTGGGTCCGCACGACCGAGGCGCCCGCCCCGATCACCGTGTCGGTGAGGTCGGTGTCCGGGCCGACGGTCGCGCCCTCGCCGACCGAGGTGGTGCCGCGCAGCCGGACGCCGGGCTCCAACAGCACGTCCCTGGCCAGCTCGACGTCGATGTCCAGCCATACCGAGGCCGGGTCGACGACGGTGACGCCTGCGCGCATCCAGCCCTCCACCAGCCTGCGGTTCAGCTCGGCTCCCAGCCGGGCCAGCTGCACGCGGTCGTTCACCCCCTCGACCAGCCAGCGATCCACACAGGTCGACGCGCCCACCCGGCCGCCGTCCCCGCGCGCGATGGCGAGCACGTCGGTCAGGTACAGCTCGCCCTGGACGTTGTCGGTCCGCAGCCTGCCGAGTCCGTCGCGCAGCACTGCCGCGTCGAAGGCGTAGACGCCCGAGTTGACCTCGGTGATCTCGCGCTGGCTTTCGGTCGCGTCCTTGTGCTCCACGATGCCGGTCACCGCGCCGTCGGCGTCCCGGAGAACTCGGCCGTAACCGGTCGGGTCCGGCAGCTCGGCGGTGAGCACCGTCACCGCGTTGCCCGCCGCCGAGTGCTCGGCGAGCAGGGCGGCGAGGGTGTCGGTGTCCAGCAGTGGCACGTCGCCGTAGCTCACGAGGACGGTTCCGGTGAGCCCCGCAGGCAGCTCCGCGAGCGCGCAGCTCACGGCGTGGCCGGTGCCCTTCTGCTCGTCTTGCACGGCGGTGGTGAGCGGTCTGCCGATGCGGTGACCGACCGCGTCGAGATGGTCGGTCACCTGCTCTCTGCCGTGTCCGACGACCACGACGAGGTGGTCGGGGTCGAGGCCGGATGCCGCGTGTACCGCGTGCTCCACCAAGGCACGTCCGGCGATTCGATGCAGCACCTTCGGCGTCGCGGATCTCATGCGGGTGCCTTCACCCGCCGCGAGGATGACGGTGCTGATCGGGCCGGTGGACTCGCCGGAGGAGGCTCGGGGGGCTGGGCCGCCCTGGAGCATCAGTGCTTCCCTTCCGCGCTGAATAGGTCACCGTGGGTAGGTTCCGGCCGCCCGGGTTCCTGGAGTCTCGTCGTCGTTCCCCGCAGATCCCGTTGACGGGCAGCGGCGAGGGCGCGACCGGACTCCCTGAATCGGCGACGGCCGGACCAGGCACAGAGGCAGGCTCGTGCTCGGCACGGATGCTGCCGATCCTAAGGGCTGTTCCGGAGTGCTCCCGGCTGCCCCGACGCGAAGGAGGGGATTCGGCGAGCGTGGTCGGCGTCGCTGGTCAGGAGGGCGTGTCGGGTTCCACGACGTCCTCGAACCCGAGCGAGACCGTCGGACGCTGGGCGAATACCCGACTGCCGCCCCCGCGCTTCGCCTGATACATCGCGGCGTCCGCACGGGTGAGGGCGTGCCCGCTGCCCTCTTGATGTGTGACGGCCACGACTCCGACCGACAGCGTGACGCCCCGCGACAGGTCCTGCGGCAGTTCGCGCACGGCCTCCACCGCCCGCCCCAGCGCCGCCTCGGCATCGCCGAGCGTCGTGGCGGGCATGAGGACGACGAACTCGTCGCCGCCGTAGCGCGCGACGACGTCGCCCGCTCGGAGGGTGTCGCGCAGCGTGCTGGCAACGACGCGCAGAACGTCGTCGCCCTCGGCGTGCGAACAGCGATCGTTGACACCCTTGAAGCCGTCGAGATCGCAGAGTGCCACCGACAGCGGATGCGCGTCGGAATCGACGATGAGCAGGTCCATCCGCTCGTCGAGCGCGCGCCGATTGGCCAGGCCGGTGAGCGGGTCCTGGAGCGCCTGCCGGGTGATGTCCCCGTGCTGCCTGCGAAGCCGTTCGTGATCCCGGCGGGAGATCAGCGTGGCCATCCGCACCTCGCGCAGCATCCACAGCTCGCTCTCCAGCGCCGCGTTGTACTGGCTCAGCGCGGTGGTCGCCGCCGGTCCGTCGTCCGGGCCGCAGAGCCGGGCGAACTCCCTGATCAGCGAGAGCTGCAACGGCGGCTCCGACGGGTCGCCGACCATCTCGCGGCGGGCGTGCCGGAGCACCTCCAGCGCCTCGTCGTGGTCGCCGTCGTGTTCGAGGCAGCGGGACAGCGCCAGCGAGGTGATCAGCAGCTCGCGCGGGTAACGCGACCGTTGGAGGAGCTTGTCGAGTCGGGGGACGTGTTCGCCGCCGGGCTTGGCCAGGGCGTGCGCGGAGCCGACCACGGGCACCTGGTCGGCGGCGAGCTGATCGCGATGACTCCTGGGATGCAGCGAGTCTCGCCACGGGGTCTCCACCGAGACCGCGATGGCCGAGGCGAGGGCGAACCGCCCGGCCGCGTCGTCCATCCGATCGGCCCGCTCCAGCCGGAGGCCCCAGCCCACCAGCATCCTGGTCCGATTGATCAGATGCACCGAGATCTGATGCGGTCCGCCGCTGCTGCGGATGAACTCGTCGGCCCGCGTCATCTCCTCGTCGGCCATCTCGTAGACCCCGAGTTGGGTGAGCACCAGGGCGATGTCCTGTAGCGCCAGCGACACCTGCCGTTCCCACGCGCGTCGGCCCATCAGCGGATCGGGGGAGAGCTTGCCGTTGAGCATCGCCAGGGCCTTGGCGGTCTCGTCGAGGGTGACCTCGTGGTTGTTCACCAGTATCATCCGGCGGGCCAGCAGCGCGCGGCCGTCGGCCTCCATCACCGTCAGCCCGTGGCGCCGGGAGTGGGAGATCAGCTCGTCGAGCAGTGGGTCCGCCAGTTCGACGTGTCCCTTGGTGACCAGGCGGATGACGGCCGAGGCTCTGAGGAGCTGGGCGACCAGGCTCGGCTCGCCCCGTCGACGTCCTTCGTCGAGAAGCTCGTTGATCTCGTCGGCCGTGGAGAACTGCTGCTGCTGATCGTTGACCTGCGAGGCGACGATCAGCTCATGGGCACGCGCGATCAGCCAGGCATCGGATCGCTCGCTGGGCTCAGGCGAGACATCTCGCTGTCCGACCGACTCCCTGTGCAGTGCTCTACACCCCCTGGCGGCCATCCCCTGCCGAGTACTTCGACGGTGCCGAGTGCTCCCTTGGGCGTCTGATGCAGGTCGGGCACCGACCTGCGACGCTCCGCCGCCAGGATTCGAACCTGGACTATCGGAACCAAAATCCGAGGTGCTGCCGTTACACCACGGCGGACCGCACGACGGGGCGTCGTGCACGGCGTCACGACATGAAGTCGCGCCCGTACATGGTGACATGACCGGGGTCCGCCGGTCATGGCGGCTGCCCGAACGTCTCCTCTTTCCTGGCCGGTCTCGTCGGGTTCTCGGCGAGACCGGCGAATCGGAGCCGAAGCGACGACGGGTCCGGCGCCCACGGCCGGACGGGTTCGTCGGCTCGTCCTCGTCGGGTCGTCGGCGTGACGTCATCGGGTCTGGAGACCTGCCGTCGCCGTCCGCGTCGTTGGTCGAAAACGCGGCCGTGACGGCCCGAACCGCCTCGCCGAGTCGGGACCCGATTACGAAGCTGATTCAGGTCTGTTCGGACGGCCGACCAGCGGGTAATCCGATCTGGCCGCCGGGACTGGCCAAGGTGTCCGCCGTAACCTACGCTGGCGTAGGTTACGGTTCCGTAGCCGTAACTTCGGTGCACTTCGACCGCTTCGCCGATGTGATGAGGGACGCCCATGACGAGTACGCTCGATGCCCCTAGGACCGAACGAGGCCGATCACCGAAGCCGGTGATCTCCGGGCGACGACGCGATTCCGCGCAGTTCGGCATCTACGTCTTCGTGATCCTTCCTTTCCTCGCCTTGTTCGCCGCGGTCCCCTTCGCCTGGGGCTGGGGGCTGAGCTGGGTGGACGTCGGCCTCGGCGCCGCGTTCTTCGTCATCTCGGGCCTGGGGATCACCGCGGGCTTCCACCGGTACTTCACGCACGGCTCGTTCAAGGCGAATCGGCCGCTGCGCATCGGCCTCGCCATCGCGGGCAGCATGGCGCTGCAGGGCCCGGTGATCACCTGGGTCGCCGATCACCGCAGGCACCACGCGTTCTCCGACAAGGAGGGCGACCCGCACTCGCCGTGGATGTTCGGCACGTCCCCGGTGGCCCTGGCCAAGGGGTTCTGGCACGCCCACATGGGCTGGCTGTTCGAGCGTGACCTGACCAACACGCAGCGGTTCACCCCCGACCTGCTGGCCGATCCCGACATCGCCAGGGTGCAGCGTCAGTTCGGCCTGTGGACCGTGGTGAGCCTCCTGCTCCCCGGCGTGCTCGGCGGTCTGATCACCTGGTCCTTCTGGGGCGCGTTCACCGCCTTCTTCTGGGCGGGACTCGTCCGGGTCGGACTGCTGCACCACGTGACCTGGTCGGTGAACTCGATCTGTCACATGGTCGGCGAGCGCCCGTTCCAGGCCAGGGACAAGTCGGCGAACTTCTGGCCGCTGGCGATCCTGTCCTTCGGCGAGTCGTGGCACAACCTGCACCACGCCGACCCGACCTGCGCGCGCCACGGCGTCCAGCGCGGTCAGATCGACATCACCGCCCGGCTCATCTGGATCTTCGAGAAGTTCGGCTGGGCGACGAAGGTGCGCTGGCCCACCACCCAGCGGCTCGCCAGGATCTCGGCGAACGAGGAATGATCGAGTCGGTCCGCAGGCCAGATGCTCTGACCTCCCACGAGGCTGCCGGGCCACCCCTTAGGCTGAACCAGATGTCGGGGCGACGAGCGCGGGTGCAGACCGGGTCGGAAGCGGTGGCGAGACCGCCGCGCCCCGCCAGAGTGCGGATGACGGGCAAGGAACGACGGCGGCAGCTCCTCGACGTGGGCCGGGAGCTGTTCGCGGAGAAGGGCTTCGAGGCGGCCTCCATCGAGGAGATCGCTCATCGGGCAGGCGTCAGCAAGCCGGTCGTCTATGAGCACTTCGGCGGCAAGGAGGGCATCTACGCGGTCGTGGTGGACCGCGAGATGGAGCAGCTCCTCGACCGCATCGTCTCGGCACTCTCGGCAGGCCATCCCAAGGAACTGCTCGAACAGGCGGCCGGGGCGCTGCTCGACTACATCCAGGACTCCAGCGACGGATTCCGCATCCTGGTGCGTGACTCGCCGGTCGCCAGCGCGACCGGCACTTTCTCCAGCCTGCTCAACGACATCGCCAGCCAGGTCGAGGACATCTTCGGCGAGCAGTTCGGCGCCAGGGGCTATGACACCGCCCTGGCCGCGCTCTACAGCCAGGCGCTCGTCGGCATGGTGGCGCTGACCGGCCAGTGGTGGCTGGAGGTGCGGACGCCGCCGAAGGACGAGGTCGCCGCGCACCTGGTGAACCTGGCGTGGAACGGCCTCTCGCGCCTCGAGCTGCACCCGGGCCTGTGCATTCGTGAGGATTGAGCCCGGCGGCAGGCTTGTCGCCTGCGGGGACCGTGGGACACTGGACCTAGACCGACGGACGCCTGCGTGAGGAGGTGACTACCGTGAGTAGTGCTCTTTCGCATCATGATGATCCGTACTCTCTTGGTGACTGGGAGGGCCTGGAGCACGATCCAGAGGGCCCGAGGATCGAGCTGATCGGCGGCAGGCTGCACGTGACCCCCGCTCCGGCGCTCAGTCATCAGGCGTTCAGCGACGAGATCAGACGACTCGTCGACGATGCGCTCTGGGAGCACGACCGGCCCGACCTCATGGTGATCAGCGCCATCGGCGTCCGGCTCGCGCCCGGCATGGGATTCATCCCGGACCTCGCTGTCATCCGTGCACCGCAGGACGGCGCGACGAAGGTCGTGGCCTCGGACGTCTCCCTCGTCGTGGAGATCGTCTCGCCGCGCACCCGCAGGCAGGACCGGATGTCCAAGCCCGCCGCCTACGCGGAGGCGGGGGTGCCCTACTACTGGCGCGTCGAGCCGACGGTGGGCGAGCCGCCGACCGTCGTCTGCGGGGAGTTGGTCGACGGCGGGTACGTGACTCGCGTGATCATCGACGCCGACAACCCGGCGATCGTGACCTCGGCACCGGTGCCGGTTCCCGTGGACGTCGACCGCCTCTATTCCAGGGTCTTCCGCCGCAGTTCAGGGGTGTGAGCCCGGCACACTCGGCCTGCGATCCGCCGCCCTAGACGTCCCAGTCCGCGCAGTACGGACGTTCCTCGGGCAGTAGCGCCTCGGCTGCCGCGTGATCGCCCGCCCCGACCAGCCGGTGGATCTCCCTGGCCGTGGGGGTCACGTCCCTGAGCGAGACGATCCACTCGTCGACATACCGGGGAACCGCCGCCCCGATCAGACCGATCTGCACGGCTCGCCGATCCAGTCGCGCCAGGTGGAGATCGCGATCGGGGTCCCACTGGACTCGCACCGGACTCGCCGCGAGCCTGGCCCGCCAGGCCGCGCGATCGGCGTCGACGCCCGCGCGAAACGAACTCGGGCAGGAGTTGCGCAGTGCCCACTCGAAGCCGGACCGCCGCAGAGTGATCGCGAGGACGACCTCCTGGTCGGGCTTCGTCGCCCAGCCGCTCCGGTACATCATCCACAGGAACGACGGCTTGATCCAGGTCATCCGGCTCCGAGAGAACGGAGCGACGAAGGTGCCCGCCGCCAGCGCGGGCCGGGCGACTCGGGGCGAATACGCCTGGTAGACGACGATGGTCTCGTCGTCGTAGGCGGCGCGAATCCGGTGTTCCACGGGTCTGATGATCTATCGTCGCGCGGCGTCGGTCAGCTGATTTTCTTCCGGCCTCGCCCCGAGGCACGCCTGGTCGGTACGGGCCCGGGCGAGCGGGCGAGGGCGGTCCGTGAGAACGGACGGATACCGGGGCGGGGGAGAGGGCCCGGCCGATCCCGCCTGCCGATGTGCCGACCTTCGGATCTGAGACCCCGGCTTTGATCCCCGCTGTCCTGTTGAGCGGGGGATCATCTGCGGGCGTCGTCGTCGATCACCATGACTCCGTTCCTGACTCCCTCCGGTCGCCGTGCAGCTCATCCACGCTGCTCCGCGCTCACGACGGAGCCGCGCTCGCGACGAAGCGGGACCGAGGACAGACTCCGCACAGCGGCCGCAGCGCCGTCGCCACCCGGCAGCGCCGGACTGATCCGGTCGTGTTGCCGGGCAGCTGACGGGCCGGATACTCGGCCGGTATGAGCAGGTTGCAGCGGTATGAGCGGGTCTCCGCGCCGGTGCTGACCGTGCTGGCCCTGCTGTTCCTCGCCGTCTTCGCCGTCCAGGTCGTGTGGCTGGGCGCGCCTCGGTGGTCGCAGGTCGCCCTCGGCGTCGCGAACCTGCTGATCTGGCTGGTGTTCCTCGCCGACCTGATCGTGCGCTGCACCCTGTCCGAGCATCCCCTCCGCTTCCTGCTCACCCATCCGGTTGATGTTCTGGTCGTCGTGCTGCCGGTGCTCCGCCCGCTTCGGGTCCTGCGGGTGTTCGCGGCGGGCCAGCTGCTGCTGAGCCGTAAGGCCGGGGTGCTGCGAGCCGGTCAGGCCGTGGTCTTCGCGGTGGTCGTGCTCGTGGTCGTCGGCTCCCTGGCCGTCCTCGAGGCCGAGCGCTTCGTGCCCGGCTCGAACATCCACACCGTCGCCGACGCGCTGTGGTGGGCGATCACCACGGTCACCACCGTGGGCTACGGCGACGTCTACCCGGTGTCCGACGTCGGTCAGCTCGTCGCCGCGGCGCTCATGCTGGTGGGCATCTCCCTGCTCGGCGTGGTCACGGCGGGCATGTCCTCCTGGTTCATCTCCTCCTCCCGCGAAGGGGCACAGCGGTCGAGCGACGTCGTCATCGCGGCTCGGCTGTCCGGGCTGGAGAACGACCTCGGCAGACTGCTCGCCGCACAGGGCCTCGACCCGGCTCCTCGGCGGGGTGACGGCACGGCGCAGGCGGCTTCGTCGTCGACCGCTTCGGCCGCCGCCGCGCCGGAACCGACCCGCCGGGCAGACCTCACACAGGCGACGGACCGCTCCGCGCCGACCGCAGGCGCCGCTGCCGACTCCGCACCCGCTTCCTCGGCGGGGCCCGGCGACTCCCGGCCCGCCGACGCGCCGCCCCCGGACCCGCCCGCCGACTCCCCGCCCGCCGCCGGGCCGGTGTGACCTCGCACTCTCCGCTCGATGGGCCGCCCACACGGCGGCGCGGACACGGCAGGCGCAGGCGGTAATCCGCTGCCCCGTGCGGCCCGCCACCCGTACCCTGGACGGCGAGACCCCTCCCCGGCCTTGTCCAGGGCAGGGGTGTGTCGTGTTTGTCATCGCCTGAGGAGATCTCCCGTCGTGTCCGCTCCGCTCGCCGGGCTGCTCACCGCCCTCCTGGGCAGCAAGCCCTTCCAGAACCTCGTCGACGCGGCGGGCTCGGCCACCGTCGAACTCGGCGGTCCGCCCGCCCTGCGCACCCTGGTCGCCTCGGCGCTGGCCGCGGAGCAGGGCGCCGATCGCCCGGTGCTGCTGGTCACCGCGACCGGCCGCGAGGCCGAGGAGAGCGCCGCCGTGCTCGGCGACCTGATCGGACGCGACGTGGTCGCGGAGCTGCCCTCCTGGGAGACGCTGCCGCACGAACGCCTCTCGCCCCGCGCCGACACGGTGGGCCGCCGACTCGCGGTGCTGCGCAGACTGGCCCACCCGGAGCAGGACTCGCCGGACACCGGCCCGCTGCGGGTCGTCGTCACGACCGTCCGGAGCCTGATCCAGCCGCTGGCCCCCGGCCTCGGCGAGGTCGCGCCGGTTCATCTGCGCGTCGGTGAGGAACACGACTTCGCGAGCCAGGTCGAACGACTCGCGAACCTGGCCTACAGCCGGGTCGACATGGTGGAGAAGCGCGGCGAGTTCGCCGTGCGCGGCGGCATCCTGGACGTCTTCCCGCCCACCTGCGAGCACCCGCTGCGGGTGGAGTTCTGGGGCGACGAGGTCTCCGAGATCCGCGCCTTCGCGGTCGCCGACCAGCGCTCGCTGCCCGAACCGGTCGCGGAGCTGCTCGCCCCGCCCTGCCGAGAGCTGTTGATCACCGCTTCGGTTCGGGCCCGTGCCGAAGCTCTCGCGGCGGACCACCGGTCCGACGCCCAGCTCTCCGAGATGCTGGACAAGATCGCGGCGGGCATTCCCGTCGAGGGCATGGAGGCCCTGATCCCGGCGCTCTGCGAGGGCGAACTCGCGTTGCTGCCCGACCTGCTGCCTCGCTCGGCCCACGTCCTGCTGGCCGATCCCGAGAAGATCCGAGGCCGGGCCGCCGACCTGGTCCGCACCGGTCAGGAGTTCCTGGAGGCCTCTTGGATGGCGGCGGCGGGCGGCGGCGGTGCCCCCATCGACCTGGGCGCCTCCGCCTATCGGGACCTCGACGAGATCGAGCAGCACACCACCGCCTCCGGCCGCCCCTGGTGGACGCTGAGCCAGCTTCACCTCGACGCCGAGGACGGCGACGCGGGCGCCGAGATCGACCTGGTCGGCGGCGTGCGCGCCCTCCAGCTCGACATCCGCCCCGTCGAGGCCTATCGCGGCGAGGTCGAGCGCGCGTTCGCCGATCTGCGTGCCCACACGGCGGCGGGCGGGGCGGCCGTGCTGGTCTTTCCCGGCGCGGGAACGGCCTCGCGCGCCGCCGAGCAGCTCCGGGACGCTGACATCCCCGTCCGGCTGATCACCGACGGACTGCCCGAGGCGCCCGCGACCGGGCTCGTCACCATCGTGCGCGGCACCATGGAGGACGGGTTCATCGCGGCGGACCCGCTGCTGGTGGTGCTTACCGAGGCCGACCTGACCGGCGGGCGGGGCGGCACCTCCACCCGCGACATGCGGCGGATGCCGTCTCGGCGGCGCAACGCCGTCGACCCGCTGGGCCTCAGCGCTGGCGACTACGTCGTCCACGACAAGCACGGCATCGGCCGCTACGTGGAGATGTCGCAGCGCACCGTGGCGGGCGCGACCCGCGAGTACCTGGTTCTGGAATACGCCTCCAGCAAGCGGGGCCAGCCCGGCGACCGGCTGTTCGTGCCGACGGACCAGCTCGACGAGGTCTCCCGCTACGTGGGCGGGGAGCTGCCGACGCTGAACCGGCTCGGCGGCTCCGACTGGGCCAAGACCAAGACGCGGGCGCGTAAGGCCGTCAAGGAGATCGCCGCCGAGCTGGTCCAGCTCTACGCCGCCCGACAGTCCGCCCCCGGCCACGCCTTCGGGCCCGACACGCCCTGGCAGCGCGAGCTGGAGGACGCGTTCCCCTACACGGAGACCATCGATCAGCTCGCCGCGATCGACGAGGTCAAGGGGGACATGCGTCGGCCGGTGCCGATGGACCGGGTCATCTGCGGCGACGTCGGCTACGGCAAGACCGAGATCGCGGTGCGGGCCGCGTTCAAGGCGGTGCAGGACGGCAAGCAGGTCGTCGTCCTGGTACCTACGACGCTGCTCGCCCAGCAGCACCTCAACACCTTCAGCGAGCGGATGCGCTCGTTCCCCGTGGTGGTGAAGGGGATGTCGCGGTTCACCGACAAGATGGAATCCGACGAGGTGATCAACGGCCTCGCGGCGGGCGACGTGGACGTGGTGATCGGTACGCATCGGCTGTTGCAGACCGGCATCCGCTACAAGGACCTCGGCCTGGTGATCGTCGACGAGGAGCAGCGGTTCGGGGTCGAGCACAAGGAGCACATCAAGGCCCTGCGGACGCACGTCGACGTGCTGACCATGTCGGCGACGCCGATCCCCCGCACGCTCGAGATGAGCCTCGCGGGCATCCGGGAGATGTCGACCATCCTCACGCCGCCGGAGGAACGGCATCCGGTGTTGACCTATGTCGGCCAGTACGACGAGAAGCAGACGGGCGCGGCGATCCGCCGGGAGCTGCTGCGCGACGGCCAGGTGTTCTACGTGCACAACCGGGTCTCCTCGATCGAGAAGGCCGCGAAGCGGCTTCGGGAGCTGGTACCGGAAGCGAAGATCGTCATCGCCCACGGCCAGATGAACGAGGACCGGCTGGAGAAGGTCATCCAGGGTTTCTGGGAGCGGGAGTTCGACGTGCTGGTGTGCACGACGATCGTCGAGACCGGCCTGGACATCTCGAATGCCAACACGTTGATCGTCGAGCGCGGCGACATGCTCGGCCTGGCGCAGCTGCACCAGCTCCGGGGCCGGGTCGGCCGGGCACGGGAACGCGGATACGCCTACTTCCTGTACCCGCCGGAGAAGCCGCTGACCGAGACCGCGCACGATCGGCTGGCGACCATCGCACAGAACTCGGAGCTGGGCTCCGGCATGGCGGTGGCGATGAAGGACCTGGAGATCCGGGGCGCGGGCAACATCCTCGGCGCCGAACAGTCCGGGCACATCGCAGGCGTCGGCTTCGACCTCTATGTCCGGCTCGTCGGCGAGGCCGTCGCGGCGTTCCGCAAGCAGGCCGGGTCCGACGCGGGCGGCGACGCGGTGGAGGAGCCCGCCGAGGTGCGCATCGACCTGCCGGTCACGGCGCACATTCCGCACGACTACGTGGCGGGGGAGCGGCTGCGGCTGGAGGCGTATCGCAAGATCGCCTCGGCGGCGGGCGACTCGCCGCTGGACTCCCGCGAGCGGGTCTCCGCCGACGCCGAGGCGTTGACGGCGGTGCGGGCCGAACTGGTCGACCGCTACGGGCCGCCGCCGGTGGAGGTCGATCGACTGCTCGCGGTCTCGGCGTTCCGGCAGCTCTGCCGCCGGTACGGCGTCACCGAGGTGACCTTGCAGGGCAACGCGGTCCGCTTCGCCCCGATGGAGTTGCGGGACTCGCAGATCGTGCGGCTGGAGCGGCTGTACCCGAAGGCGACCTACAAGCCTGCGCTGCGGCTGGTCTCGCTGCCGCGCCCCACCGAGGGCGGTGCGGGCGGTCGGATCGGGGCGCCGCCGCTGCGTGACGAGGCGCTGCTGTCCTGGGCGGAGGGTTTCCTCTCGGCGATGGCCGGGGTTCCGGCGCCGGCTGCCGCATCTGCGGGCAACCGTTCGTGAGAGGGTGTTCTCGTGAGGACTCTTCCGGGACGCCCCGTTCGGTTGATCGTTGCGCTCTCCGCAGTGACGGGCCTGCTGCTGACGGGTTGTTCGACCCAGCCGAGCAGGACCGGTGCGGCAGCGATCGTCGGTGATCACGCGGTGATCTCGCTGGACGACGTGCAGACCCGGCTCGACGCGATCTACGAGCGCGAGCCGGACCTGCGCTCGCAGCTGATCGAGCAGGGCCAGATCGACGACGTGTCGCGCAGCATCGTCACCCTCTCGGTGCGGCATCGCCTGATCAGCGAGTTCGCCGAGCAGGAGGGCATCTCGGTCGACGAGCGCGAGGTCGACGCGATGATCGAGCAGAGCGGCGGTGCGCAGGCTGCGGTGATGGGCACGCCCTTCACCGAGGAGAGTCTTCGTTCCGACGTCACCGATCAGCTGTTGCTGAGCCAGGTGGGCGACGAGTACCTGGGACGGGTGCGGGTCGTCTTCGACTTCGTGCAGGCCACCAGCCGCGAGCAGGCGGTCGAGCTCGCCGAGCAGCTCGCGGCCGAGCCCGACCGGGTCGCCGAGATCATCGAGGAGAGCAGCGCGGCCGGGCTGCCCGGCGGCATGCAGCAGCCGCTCACGCCCGCCGAGAGCCCGGCGCTGGCCGCGACGGCCCTGTTCGGCACCGCCGAGGGCAATGTGGTCGCCTTCGAGACCCAGCCGCAGAGCGGTCAGTGGATGGTCGCGGTCATCCACGAGCGCGAGATCCTGGAGAACGCCGACCCGGCGGCAGCAGGCCAGGTCGACCCCTCGATGAGTGCGCAGTTCGGTCTCCGGATGCTGGGTGCGGCCTCGCAGGACGCGCAGATCGAGGTCAACCCCCGTTACGGCGTGTGGGACCCGACGACGGTGCAGGTGGCGCCGTCCGAGGGCGAGGCAGGCGGACTGATCTTCCCGGTGGCCGGGTCCGCCCCGCGCGACTGACCGGCAGGCTCTCGGCGACGACCGCATGACGACGACCTCGACGAACCCGCCGCCCGGGTCACCGTCCCTCGCGCCCGGCACCGCCGTGGTGGTCCGCACGCCACGGCTCGGCGCCGTGCTGCCCGCCGCCGCCCTGACGCTGCTCCGGGGTGCCGCCGAGGTGTACGCCGATCCCGGCCTGCCGTCGGAGGTCCGGCGGCAGCTGGACGCCGCGGTGCCGCCTCCCGTCGCCGAGCTGGTGGAGCGGGCGCGGCGGGCGGCGATCGTGCTGATCACCGACGTCGTCGAGTCCGAGCACGCCGAGGCGCTGTCCGAGGCGGGTGCCCCGGTCGTCGTCGGCGTCGAGCCGTCCGGCGCTCGACTCCTGGACGCGGTCGAGGTGATGGACCGGCTCCGGTCGCCCGGCGGCTGTCCGTGGGACGCCGAGCAGACGCACCTGTCGCTGCGCCAATACCTGGTCGAAGAGGCCTATGAGCTGCTGGAGGCTCTGGAGGACGAGGACCGGCCTGCCCTGCGGGAAGAACTCGGCGACGTCCTGCTCCAAGTGTTGTTCCACGCGCGGATCGCCGCCGAGGACACCCACGAGCCCTTCGACGTGGACGCGGTGGCGGCGGAGCTGGTCACCAAGCTCGTCGGCAGGCATCCCCACGTCTTCGCCGAGTCCGATGACGAGGTGGTCGACGCGGCGAGCCAGCAGGGCCGCTGGGAGGAGCTGAAGCAGGTCGAGAAGCAGCGCACGTCCAGTATCGACGGCGTCGCGCTCGGCCAGCCCGCCGTCGCCCTGGCGGCGAAGCTCGCCCAGCGCACCGGGCGGGCGAGACTGCCCGCCGATCTGCTGCCTGCCGGTGACGCCGTCGGCGAGCGACTGTTCCGCGCCGCCGCTCTCGCCCGGCGCGAGGGCGGCGATCCCGAGGATGCGCTGCGGGCCGCCGCCCGCGCATTCGCCGGGCGCGTGCGTGCGGCGGAGGACGCGGCCAGGGCCGCCGGACTGGACCCGGCCGCGCTGAGCGAGGCGGACTGGCGAGAACACTGGCCGGGAGAGGCCTGACCCGATCGCCGAGGCGGCTCGGCTCCTCCCCGCCGCGTTCGCGCTGCCGGACCTTGGCGCTGACCCGCTCAGGACACGAACTGGCTGAGAATCAGGACGACCGCCAGTCCGGTGAGGCCGACGGCCGTCTTCATCACCGTCCACGACCTCAGCGTGTCGGCGACTGACATGCCGAAGTACCGGTTCGCCATCCAGAACCCCGAGTCGTTCACATGCGAGAACGCCGTGCCGCCACAGGCGATGGCGATGCAGGTCAGCGCCAGCATGGGACCGCCGAGGTCCATGCTCTCGGCCAGTGGTGCGGTCAGGGTCGCCCCGGTGATCATCGCGACGGTGCCGGAGCCCTGGGAGATCCGGATCAATGCCGAGGTCAGGAAGCCGAACAGCACGATCGGGATGTTCCACTCCTGCATCGCGTCCGCCAGCACCTCGCCCAGCCCCGACTCGACGAGGAAGCCGCCGAACACGCCGCCCGCCCCGGTGATGAGGATGATCACGCCTGCGGGCGCGAGGGCCCTGGTCGCCATCTTCTGCAGCTCGTCGCCGGACGAGCCGCGCCGCACGCCGAAGAAGTAGAGCGTGTAGAGGCAGGTCAACAGCAGTGCGATGACCGGGTGCCCGATGAAGGCCAGTGCGGTGTGCGGGGCACTGCCCTCCTGCAGCAGCAGGCTTCCCGTGGTGCCGCCCAGGATCAGGACCAGCGGCAGCAGCAGCGCGCCCACCACGGAGAGGAAGCTCGGGAGTTCTCGGACGGGCTCCTCAGCGGGTGACGGCGAGCCGGGCGAAGTCGGGCCTGCGGACTGCCCGGAGCCCGAGGTCGAGTCGGCGTCCGGAGTCGCGGCGGCGGGCGCGCCATCGGAGGACCTCCCGCCCGCCACCACCGGGCTGGGCGCCGCGATGTCCTCGGGCACCGGGACGAAGATCCGCTTCGAGATGAAGCGGCCGAAGATCGGTCCGGCGACGAGCATCGCGGGCAGTCCGCAGATCACGCCGAAGAGGATCACCAGACCGAGATCGGCGTTCATGATCCCGGCGGTGGCGATGGGGCCCGGCGTGGGCGGGATGAAGGTGTGCGTGACGCTCAGACCGGCACACAGCGGAATCCCGTAGAAGAGCAGGGACCGGCCGGTCCGGCGCGCGATGCTGTAGAGCATCGGCACCAGGATGACGATCGCGACGTCGATGAACACCGCGATCGACACCAGGAACCCCGCGAAGCCCAGCCCCCAGGCGACGTTGCGGTCGGAGAACCGGTCGATGAGGGTCGTCGCGAGGCGCTCGGCGGCGCCCGCCCGTTGCAGCACCTCGCCGAAGATCGCGCCGAGCCCGATGACGAGTGCGACCTGACCGAGGGCGCCGCCCATCTGATCGACCATGAGATCGACGAGTGCGACGGGCTGCATGCCGGTCGACAGGCCGAAGCCGATGCTTGCGATCAGCAGCGCGACGAACGGCTGGAACTTGAACTTGATGACGAGTAAGAGAAGCAGGCCTATCGCGAGACCGGCGGCGGTCAACATCCAAGCAGTGCTCTGCATGACATCCTCGTTGATGTGTCGTTTCGTCGTCGGCCTGCCGCCGATCAGTGCTCGCGGGGGACCGATCCGCGTCGGGTCTCGGCCTGGAGGAAGCGGAAGTCGCAGCCCTCCTCGGCCTGGGTGACCTGTTCCAGATAGAGCCGCCGGTAACCCCGCCCGCTGCCCGACGGCGGCGTCGGGATCTCGGTCGGCGCGGCGGCGCGGCGGCGAAGCTCCTCGTCGGACACCTCGAGTTCCACGATCCGGTCGGCGACGCTGAGTCGGATCGTGTCGCCGTCGCGGACGTGCTTCAGCGGCCCGCCGATCGCGGCCTCCGGCGACACGTGCAGCACGATCGTGCCGCCCGCCGTGCCGGACATACGGCCGTCGGAGATGCGCACCATGTCCTTGACGCCTCGGCGCGCGAGCTTGCGGGGAATCGGGATGTAGCCCGCCTCCGGCATGCCGGGGGCACCCACCGGGCCGATGTTCTTCAGCACGAGGACGTCGTCCGGCTCGACGTCGAGATCCTCGCCGTCGATGCGCAGCGCCATGTCCTTCGAGTTCTCGAAGACGACCGCGCGGCCGCGATGCTCGAGCAGGTTCTGGTCGGCGGCGGCCTGCTTGATGACGGCGCCTGCGGGCGCGAGATTGCCGCGCAGCACGGCGATGCTTCCCGAGGGGTAGATCGGGTCGGTACGCGGTCGGATGACCTCCTGCGGGAACGGCGCGGGCGCGGCGGCCAGCTCCTCGCCGATCGTGCGGCCGGTGATGGTGGGTGCGTCCAGGTTGAGCAGGTCGCGCAGCTCGGCGAGCAGCCGAGGCACGCCGCCCGCCTTGTGCAGGTCCTCCATGTAGTGGGTGCCTGCGGGTTTGAGGTTGACCAGGACCGGGGTCTGCCTGCTCATCGCGTCGAAGCGGTCCAGGTCGAGGGTGAAGCCGAGCCTGCCCGCCACGGCGGCCAGATGCACGATGCCGTTGGTGGAGCCGCCCACGGCGAGCAGGACGCGCAGGGCGTTCTCGAAGGCCTCCTCGGTGAGGATCTTGTCGATCGTGAGGTTCTCCTCGGCGATCTCGGTGGCGCGTCGGCCGGTGAGTTCGGCGATGCGCATCCGGTCGGCCGTGACGGCGGGCGGTGTGGCGCTGCCGGGCAGGGCGACGCCTGCGGCCTCGGCGATGCAGGCCATCGTGCTCGCCGTGCCCGCGACGGAGCAGGTGCCCACACTGCCGACCAGGCTCGGGTTGACCTCGGCGATCTCCGCGTCGTCGATCTCGCCGCCTCGGTACTTCCCCCAGAAGCCTCGGCAGTCGGTGCAGGCGCCGACCCTGGTGCCGCGATGCGATCCGGTGAGCATCGATCCGGTGACCAGGGTGATGGCGGGCAGTCCCGCGGAGGCCGCGCCCATGAGTTGGGCGGGCACCGTCTTGTCACAGCCGCCGATGAGGACGACGGAGTCGACCGGGAGGGCGCGGAGCATCTCCTCGGTGTCCATCGACATGAGGTTGCGCAGGTACATGCTGGTGGGCTGCGAGAAGCTCTCGTGCAGCGAGATGGTCGGGAACTCCACCGGCAGCCCGCCCGCGAGCAGCACGCCGCGTTTCACGGCCTCGATGAGCTGGGGCATGTTGCCGTGGCAGGGGTTGAAGCCGCTGCCGGTGTCGACGATGCCGACGACGGTGCGATCCAGCGCGTCGTCGGTGTACCCCGCTCCCTTGATGAAGGCCTTACGCAGGAAGAGCGCGAAATCGGCGTCTCCGTAGTTCGTCAGCTTCCCGCGCAATCCCGCAGGCCCCGGACCGCTACCCGTCATCATTGACCTCATTATCGATAATCTCGCCGATGAAATGCCCGCATGGAACCATGCCTCCGGACGGTGCGCAAGCATCGTGAGAGGCTGATCAGCGTCGGAAGAGCGTGCGATCGATCGAAGGAGGTGCCGGTCAGTGCCAGGTGCGACCTCGCCGAACTCGGCCGTGCCCGATGCCAGGGTCGACCTCGCCGACCTCATGGAGGAGGAGATCGTCCTCGGACTGCGGTACCCGAGGGAACGGCTGGTCGAGGACGAGCTGATGAGCCGGTTCGCGGCGAAGCGGCACGCGGTGCGCCAAGCCCTGCACGACCTGGAGAACCGGGGCCTGGTGGAGCGACGGCCGCACGTGGGCGCGTTCGTCCGGGCCTACACGGCCAAGGACGTGCGCGATCTCTACGACGTGCGCGAACTGCTCGAGGTGCACTGCGCGCGACTCATCGCCCTCCCGGCCGACCCGGCCCGCATCGCGGAGCTGATCGACGTCCAGCGCCGGCATGACACGGCCGTCGAGCACGGCGATCTCCGTGCCGTGGTCAAGGCCAACATGACCTTTCATCAGCTGCTGTTCGCGCTGTCCGACAACGCGGTGCTCGTGGAGGCGATCCGACGGCACGCCCAGATCGCGCACGCCATCCGGTCCGTCACCGTCACCGAGCCGGACTTCCTGCAACGCAGCCGCACCGAACACTGGACGATGATCCGCGCGCTTCAGGATCAGGACTCCGATCTGCTGGCCGAGATGTGCCGAGCGCATCTGCTGCCTTCGCGCGACGCCTACCTGCGGCGCGTCCTGGACATCACCCCCGGTCCGTCGGCAGGCAGGCCGCCGCAGCGCTGACCGGACCTGGCCGGAGCGAGCGAAGGCTTCGGTGCATTCGGCACGGCCGATGAGCGGATTGTCATGATCTTGTTGGACCACGCTGCGTAAGGTCGAGCGATGAACGCCGGATACCTTCGCTCTCCCCACCTGCATGGCGAGCTGATCACCTTCATCGCCGAGGACGACGTCTGGCTGGCGCCGATCGACGGCGGTCGGGCCTGGCGGGTGTCCGCCGACCGCGCTCCCGCAGCAGGCCCGCGCTTCTCGCCGGACGGCTCCCTGCTGGCCTGGACGAGCAGGCTCGACGGCGACAGGCCGGAGGTCCAGGTCGCGCCGACCTCGGGCGGAGCCACCCGCAGGCTCACCTACTGGGGCGGCATGAAGACCTCGGTACGCGGCTGGCTGCCGGGGGAACAGCCCCTGGTCCTAGCGACGACGGAGGTGGGCGAACCCTCCATGCGGCAGACCTGGCTGCACGCCGTGCCGCTGGACGGCGGCCCCGCCGTGCGACTGCCCTACGGACCCGTCGGCGAGATCACCTTCGCTCCCGGAGTGCGGTTCGGTCCGGAACCGGCAGGCGCCACAGGCTCGGAGTCGGTTCCCGGCACCGGTGTCGCGCTCCTGACCGGGGGCGGAGTCCTGCTGTCCTCGGTGCTGGCCAGCGAACCCGCCCGCTGGAAGCGCTATCGCGGCGGGGCGGCGGGCAGGCTGTGGATCGACCGCACCGGCGACGGCGAGTTCGTGCGGCTGCTCCCCGAACTGGCAGGCAGCATCGTCGCTCCACTGTGGATCGGCGACCGGGTCGCGTTCCTCTCCGACCACGAGGGCATCGGCAACGTCTACTCCTGTCTGCCCGAGGGCACCGATCTACGCAGGCACACCCACCACACGGACTTCTACGCGCGCAACGCCACCTCCGACGGCAGCAGGATCGTCTACCAGCACGCGGGCGAGCTGTGGCTGCTCGACTCGCTGGACGGCGAGGCGCGGCGACTGGACGTCCGCACGGGTGGTCCCGCCGCGCAGCTCCGGCCACACCTGATCGACACCGCGCGCGACCTCGGCTCCCTCGCGGTCGACCACACCGGGCGGTCCAGCGTCGTCGAGGTGCGGGGCACCGTGCACCGACTGACCCACCTCGACGGACCCGCGACCGTGCTGGCAGCCGAGCCGGGAACCCGCGCCCGGATTCCCGCCATCCCCGCAGGCGTCGAGTCCGACGGCGTCAGCGCGGTGTGGATCACCGACGCGGACGGCGAGGACGCCATTGAGCTGGCTTCCTCGGCGTCCGAGACTCCCGGCACACCGGGGCGGCGGCTCGCCCACGGCGAGCTGGGCCGGGTGCTGGAGCTGGCCGTCACACCCGACGGCAGCACTGCGGCCGTCGCCGCACACGACGGCAGACTGCTGCTGGTCGACCTGACCGACGGCTCGGTCCGCACACTGACCACCAGCCGGGAGGGCGACGTCTCCGGCCTGGCCTTCTCCCCGGACTCGGACTGGCTGGCCTGGTCGGAGCCCGGCCCGTACCCACTGCGCCGAATCCGTCTCTTCCGCCGCTCCGACAATGAGAACGCCACGATCGTCGACGTCACCGATCTCCGGTTCGTCGACCTCGAACCGGTGTTCACCCTCGACGGCAAGCACCTCGCCTTCCTCTCGCTGCGGACCTTCGATCCCTTCTACGACGAGCACGACTTCGACCTGGCGTTCATCGCCGCCTGCAGGCCCTACCTGGTGCCGCTGTCGGCCCACACCCCCTCGCCGTTCGGCCCGAGCCTGCACGGCAGGGCCGCCGGTCCCGTTCCGGAGGGCGCCGCCGACTCGGCGGAGGTCGACGTGCCGCCCCGCACCGAGGTCGACGTCGCAGGGCTTGCGCAGCGAGTCGTGCCGTTCCCGGTTCGTGCGGGTCAGTACCACTCGTTGGCCGCCGCCAAGGGCGGCCTGCTGTGGATCTCGGAACCGCTCACCGGAACCCTGGGCGACGCGCAGTCGCCGGTGGACGCGCCGACGTCGCGGTCGGAGCTGATCCGCTTCGACCTGGTCCGCAACAAGACGGAGGTCCTCGTCGACGGGGCCGACGACTTCCGCGTCAGCGGCGACGGCACCCGGCTGGTCGTCACCGACGGCCCGGCCACTCGGGTCGTCTCTGCCGAGCGCAAGGTCACCGGAGACGGCACCGGCCCCGACGAGTCCCTCGTGCTGGACCTGGCGCGGCTGCGGGTGGAGGTGACGCCGATCGTCGAGTGGCGGCAGGCCTATGACGAGGCCGCCCGGCTGATGCGCGATCACTTCTGGCGTCGGGACATGGGCGGGGTGGACTGGGCGGCGGTCACCGCACGGTATCGGCCGCTGGTGGACCGCCTCGGCAGCGCGGACGACTTCGTCGACCTGCTGTGGGAGGTCCAGGGCGAGCTGAACACCTCGCACGCCTACGTGCTGCCGAGGGATGCCGAGGGCGACCCGAAGTCTCGACAGGGTCTGCTCGGCGCCGATCTGCGCCGCACGGCCGACGGGCGCTGGCGGATCGAGCGCATCCTGCCCGGCGAGACCTCCGACACGAAGGCCAGGTCGCCGCTGACCGCGCCCGGTGTCGCGGCCCGCCCTGGCGAGCTGCTGCTGGCCGTGAACGGCAGGCCGGTCGACCCGACGACGGGCCCGGCTCCGCTGCTGGTCGGCACGGCCGATCAGCCCGTGGAGCTGCTCATCGGCCCCGCTGAGGACGCGCCGACGGTGGCGGCGGGCAGCGACGAGTCCGCAGCCGAGACGAACCCGTCCGCCGCGCCTCGTCGGGTGGTGGTGGTCCCGGTGAGCGACGAGGAGCCGCTCCGCTATCAGGACTGGGTCGCCCGGCGCCGAGCCCACGTCCGCGCCCTCTCCGGCGGCCGAGTCGGCTACCTGCACGTCCCCGACATGCAGGCCCTCGGCTGGGCGCAACTCTTCCGTGATCTGCGGGTCGAGACGCAGCGCGAGGCGCTGATCGTCGACCTGCGCGAGAACCGGGGCGGCCACACCTCCCAGCTGGTCGTGGAGAAGCTGGCCGGGAAGGTCATCGGCTGGCAGGTCGCCGACGACGGGACCTACGGCTGGACCTACCCGCAGCACGCGCCGAGGGGACCGCTGGTCGCCGTCGCCGACGAGTTCTCCGGCTCCGACGGCGACATCGCCAACGGCGCGATCAAGGCGCTGGGACTCGGGCCGGTGGTCGGTGTCCGAACCTGGGGAGGCACGGTCGGCATCGACATGCGCTACCAGTTGGTCGACGGGACCATGGTCACTCAGCCGAGGTATGCGACCTGGATCGAAGGCCAGGGCTGGGGGATGGAGAACCACGGCGTCGACCCGGACGTCGAGGTCGTTCGAGCTCCCCAGCACTGGGTGCGGGGCGAGGACCCGCAGCTCGACACAGCCGTTCGGATCGCGCTGGAGACCCTCGCCGAGCGACCTGCGGCGGTGCGTCCCGCCCTGCCGCCGATCTGACCGACCCGGACGGCCACGGTCCACGATGCACTTCCCCGGGCGATGTGACGGCGTTCGGGGGAGTGCATTGAACTGTTCGGTCTATTCTCGCCGGATGGTCGACGGGCTACCGTCTCGTGGGTCGTGTGCGAACTTCGGAACAACCCCTGACGGCGGTCGCGCTCGGTCGGCGAACGGAGCCGAGCGCATACCCGCGGCGGACTAGGAGGACGTACTCGTGTCGATCTCGTCGTCTGAGCCGGAACCGTCACCCGAGCCACCCGCCCGGGGGCGCTGGACCCGGTTCGTGGTCGCCGTCGTCGGACTGGCGGTCATCGCCGTCGTGGTCAACATGATGAGCGCTCCCGATCAGGGCGAGGGCGACCGACTCCAGGCCATGGCGCTGGCGATGCCGCGCAACGCGCCGCCGGATCGGGGAGCGGCCGTGCCCGAGGTGGCCCCGGTGGATCATCTGCGGCCCATGCGGCTCGACGAGCGGCCGCAGGAACAGCTCGCCGACTGGGCGGACAGCCTGGCCGACCCGCTCAACATCCCCAGAGCGGCGCTGGAGGCCTACGGGTACGCGGCGGAGGTCGTCCGGATGGAGAACCCCGACTGCGGCATCACGTGGACCGTGCTGGCCGGGATCGGCCTGTCCGAGTCCAATCACGGTCGCTTCGCAGGCGCCACCCTCGACGAGACCGGTCGCCCGTCGACACCGATCATCGGACTTCCGCTGGACGGGAGTCCCGGCGTCAAGGAGATCCGCGACACCGACGGCGGCGAACTGGACGGCGACACCGTCTACGACCGGGCCGTCGGGCCCATGCAGTTCATCCCGACGACCTGGAAGCGCTGGGGCGCCGACGCGGACGGCGACGGCGTGGCCGACCCGCAGGACCTCGACGACGCCGCGCTGACCGCCGCGCGCTACCTCTGCCATGCGGGCGGTGACCTCACGGAGTCGACCGGCTGGTGGCGGGCGGTGCTGACCTACAACGAGAGCCGCAGCTACGCCGAGGGCGTGCTGGCGCAGGGTGAGGAGTACGGCCGGATGAGTCGGGCGGTGCTGTCGAACGACTGAGGAGCGGGCAACATCGGGTCCGTCCGCGGCCGATGCCGAGGCCTCGCCGTGCGGGGTGTCGGTCGGCTGTCCCGCCGGGATCGCGCGCCCGGCGGAGTCGCCGGTGTGGGCTGCCTGTTTTCGGCCGGGCGGGAAATCGGACATCTCCCGGCCACGTAGCCTGAGCACGTGCCCGACATCTGGTCGCAGATCAGAGAGCAGCGGCCGCCCCCTCGTCGGTCCAGATGGCCCGGCCTGATCGGTGGTCTGCTGGTTCTCGGCTTCGTCGGGGGCTTCGTCGCCCTCGGCTTATGGTTCGTCAGCAGCGACCGATTCAACGTCGATCTCGACCTGAATCCCGGCGTGGCAGGCCCGCCCAGAGTGCCGGTGACGCCTGCGCCCGTCGAGCCCAGCGAGTCGGCGCCGCCGCCCGCCGTGGTGCCCGCGCCCGATCTCGCGGCGATCGAGGCGGCTGCCGACGCCGCCGAGACGCCGCAGGCGGCGGAACCGGCCGAGCCCGAGGCAGGCGATCCCGAGAGTGCGCAGGACGGTACGGAACCCTCGCTGGAAGAGCGGGACCCGTTGGGCGCCTGGGCCCGCGACATGGCCACGGTCGTCGACGCTCCGCCGCGTGCGCTGCGGGCCTATGCCAACGCCGAGGCCCGACTGCGGGTCGAACAGCCCGAGTGCGGAATCTCCTGGACCACGCTGGTCGGGATCGGCCGGGTCGAGTCCGATCACGGTCGGTTCGGCGGTTCCCAGCTGGGCGAGGACGGCCGACCGACCATCCCGATCTACGGCGTGCCGCTGGACGGCTCACCCGGCGTGATGGCGATCCCCGACACCGACGGCGGCGCGATGGACGGCGACGACGTCTGGGATCGCGCGATGGGCCCGATGCAGTTCCTGCCCACCACCTGGGAGCTGGTGGGCCGGGATGCCGACGGGGACGGCGTCGCCGACCCGCAGAACATCGACGACGCCGCGCTCTCGGCGGCCACCTACCTCTGCTCGGCCCAGCGCGACCTGACGACCGGAACGGGCTGGTGGGCGGCGGTGCTCACCTACAACAACTCCGTCGACTACGGCAGGCGGGTCTTCGGCCTGGCCGAGACCTACGCGGGTTACCGCCCCGAGGAGCAGGCGGAGTCGTGACGTCGCAGGCGGTGGGGGCGGCCGGTCGCGCCCACGCGCGTGATCGCGTCCTCTCCGGGCCGCGATGCTCCTGTGGCTGGTGTGCTCCCCGTGCCTGCGGGGGCGACTCCGGTCGGCTTCGGCTCGGCGCGGACGACTTCGTGTCGCCGTCTCTCGTCGGGGCCGGTCGGGTCAGGCGTGGGCGGTGGCTTTCCGTAACCGATCATGTCGGGAATGCCACCGAACGGTCATGTGTCCTGAGTCACGATTGCGTCGCGCTCGGGTGCGGTGCCGCCTGTTGTCACGCCTGGATCTGCTCGCGTCGAGATTCGGACATATCGGTCGCGACGTAGCCTTGCCTCGTGTCCGACTTCAGGTCGTCGCTCAGGGAGAACGGGCTGCTGTCTCATCCATTGAGATGGGCGGTCCTGGTCAGTGGGCTGTTCGTCCTCGTCATCGTCGGGGGCTTCTTCGCGGTCGCTCTCTGGTCCATCGGCGAGCGAGTCGCCCGCGAACCCGAACCCGAACCCGAGCTCGGTCAGGAACAGCGTCCGGTGGAACCGCCCCCCAGGGTTCCGGTGGACCCGGCGCCCGTCGAGCCGGACGTGGCCGCGCCGCCGCCCGCCCTGATGCCCGCCCCCGATCTCGAGGCGATCGGCGCAGGCGGCGACGGACCGGGCGACTCTCCCCCGGAGACGGCCGATCCCGAGGCGGTCGAGTTGGGCCTCTCCGACAGTGATGTCGCCATGCGGGCGTCGACGGACCCGTTGGACGTGTGGGCCCGGGAGATGGCCACGGTCGTCGACGCCCCGCCCCTGGCGCTGCGGGCCTATGCGAACGCCGAGTCCCGCCTCCGGGCGGAGCAGCCCGCGTGCGGCATCTCCTGGACGATGCTGATCGGGATCGGCCGAGTCGAGTCCGACCACGGCCGGTTCGCAGGCGCCGAACTCGGCAATGACAGCCGACCGAGCATCCCGATCTACGGGGTGCCGCTGGACGGCTCGCCCGGCGTGCTGGCGATTCCCGACACCGACGGCGGCGAGCTGGACGGCGACGACGTCTGGGACCGCGCGATGGGTCCGATGCAGTTCCTGCCCGAGACCTGGGAGCTGTTCGGCCGCGATGCCGACGGGGACGGCGTCGCCGACCCGCAGCGGCTCGACGACGCCGCGCTCTCGGCGGCCACCTACCTCTGTGCCGCGGATCGCGACCTGACCAGTGGGCCGGGCTGGTGGTCGGCGGTGTTCTCCTACAACAACTCGGTGGACTACGGCCAGCGGGTCTTCGGCCTGGCCGAGACCTACGCGGGCTACGTCCCCGAGGAGCCGTGACGGGCGTGCTCCGGTCGCCCTCTCGGCGATCCGGCCGGGAGTCGTGACCTGGAGCACGTGGTCGATACTGGCCGTCACGGCACAGGAACATGCAGGTCAGGAAGTATCGGCCCCGCGCATGCGGGGATGGCTCCAGCGGGGAGGCGAACGGGCCGACGATGGTGCATCGGCCCCGCGCATGCGAGGGCGGCTCCTGGCCGATCAACTGCGCGAACCTGGCGAGCGCATCGGCCCCGCGCCCGTAGGGACGGCCCCAGGATGGTGATGCCGTCGAGCACGGCGAAGGCATCGGCAACCCACACTCGGGCGGCTCACGGCGGCTGACCGCCCTTCGTCGTTGATCACCTCTTCGTTCGTACGACGAGGGGCTCTGGCCGTCAAGGGACTCATAAGCCCCTGGCCGAACCGGCCCTCTTCCTACGAAACGGCCTGCTGACAGCGCCGCACCGCCGCTGCCACCCCCGCACGCGGCGGGGGTGACTCGGCGGCGTCTCGACTCGGTGTGTCGTGCGGTGAGGCAGGATCCGCTCCAGTGCAGGCGGCCTGTCGACCGCCGTCGAGGAGCGTGCCCGCCGACCTGGCGCTCAGCGGTCCTGGAGGGCCACTCTGGCGCTGACCTCGCCCAGGGCGTCCTGATACTCCGGCGTCGGGTTCATCACGGCCGCCATCCGGATCTGCGCCAGTGCCTCGGTGAGTCTGCCCTGCCGTTGCAGGGTGCGGCCGAGGGCGAGGCGGGCGTAGTGATCGGCGGGATCGAGCTCGATCGCGGTGGTGAAGGCCTCCTCCGCCCGGCGGAACTGGGCGGTGTGCAGGTAGGCCCGGCCTGCGAGAAGCTGGACGCTGTGGGCGGCAGGGTTCTCGGCCAGCACGGGACGCAGCGCGCGCAGCGCCTCCAACGGGCGCCGATCGGCGAGCAGCGCCTCGGCCCGGCGGAAGGCGTCGAAGATGTCCTCGCTACTCATGGTCGACTCAACGCTACGCGGCACGAAGCTGTTCCACCTCCGCCATCCGGCTGGCCTGGGCCGGCCCGCTGGTCACCCGGAGTGGTCTGCCGCCGCCCGCACGGGGCTAGGCGCACCCGTCACCGAGCCGACACGGGTACGACGGGGACCGACGGCGGCCCGCCGCGCCGACCCCGACCGCCGCCCGTTCGACGGCGTGTCGGCGGTCGGCGCGGCGGGCCTGCCGACCAGCGGGCACACTTGATCGATCACCCGGCCCGGACCTGCGCCGAAGGGGCGCTGTGACGGGGGAGACGCCTGCCTTCGGCAGGGCCGGTCCACTCGCGGGCTAGGCTCGACGCCGATCAGTTTCACTCAGGGTGAGGAGCACAGGTGGCAGTCATCGAACAGGTCGGCGCCCGAGAGATCCTCGACTCGCGCGGCAACCCCACCGTCGAGGTCGAGGTCGCACTGGACGACGGCACGGTGGCCCGTGCGGCGGTGCCCTCCGGCGCCTCCACCGGAGAGCACGAGGCGGTCGAGCTCCGCGACGGCGACAAGGACCGGTACAACGGCAAGGGCGTCGAGAAGGCCGTCACGGCGGTGCTCGACGAGATCGGCCCGGAGCTGACCGGCATCGAGGCCATGGAGCAGCGGATCGTCGACCAGAAGCTCATCGACCTGGACGGCACCCCCGCCAAGTCGCGGCTCGGCGCCAACGCCACGCTCGGCGTCTCGCTGGCGGTGGCCAAGGCGGCGGCGGACTCCAGCGGTCTGGAGCTGTTCCGCTACGTCGGCGGCCCGAACGCGCACCTGCTTCCGGTGCCGATGTTCAACATCGTCAACGGCGGTGCCCACGCCGACAACGACGTGGACATCCAGGAGTTCATGATCGCGCCGATCGGCGCGGAGTCCTTCCGTGAGGCGCTGCGCTGGGGCGCGGAGGTCTACCACTCGCTGAAGTCGGTGCTCAAGAGCAAGCAGCTGGCCACCGGACTCGGTGACGAGGGCGGGTTCGCCCCTGACCTCGGCAGCAACCGCGAGGCGCTGGACCTGATCACCACGGCGATCGAGAAGGCGGGCTACCGGCCGGGCCGGGACGTCGTCCTCGCCCTGGACGTCGCCGCCACCGAGCTGTACTCCGAGGGCTCTTACACCTTCGAGAAGCGCACGCTCTCCGCCGAGGAGCTGTCGAGCTACTACGCCGAGCTGGTCGCCGCCTACCCGCTGGTGTCGATCGAGGACCCGCTGTCCGAGGACGACTGGGAGGGCTGGACCCACCTGACCGCCCAGATCGGCGACAAGGTGCAGATCCTCGGCGACGACCTCTTCGTCACCAACCCGGAGCGCCTGGCGCGCGGCATCGACGAGAGCGCGGCCAACGCGATGCTGGTCAAGGTGAACCAGATCGGCACGCTCACCGAGACGCTCGACGCGGTGGGTCTGGCTCACTCCAACGGGTTCAAGACGATGATGAGCCACCGGTCCGGCGAGACCGAGGACACCACCATCGCCGACCTCGCGGTGGCCGTCGGCAGCGGCCAGATCAAGACCGGCGCCCCCGCCCGCAGCGAGCGGGTCGCCAAGTACAACCAGCTCCTGCGGATCGAAGAGGCGTTGGGCGACGCCGCGCGGTACGCCGGAGAACTTGCCTTCCCCCGCTTCACTCCGGGAGCCTGAGGCATGGCCAGGCGCGAGCGGGACCGACCGCGTGGGCGAGGCGAGTCCCCTCCCGCTCGGTCGGCCGATCGCGCCCGGCGCACCACCAGGAACAGACAGGTGAACATCGCCAGCACCCTGCGCCGCCGGGTCCGCCGCCGCGTGAGCAGGCGTACCGGCACCGGCGGCGCCTTCGGGCTCGCCTCGACCCGGCGCGCGGCGATCCTCGCGCTGGTGGTGTGCGCGCTGGCGCTGAGCGTTGCGGTGCCGCTGCGCACCTACTTCACCCAGCAGGCCGAGATGACCGAGGCGGCGGAGCTGCGCGGCAGGCTGGAGCAGGAACGCGGGGAGCTGGAGCAGCGACGCGACCAGCTCTCCGATCCCGCACACATCGAGGCGGAGGCACGGCGGCGGCTGCGATACGTCCGGCCCGGCGAGACGCCGTACATCGTGCAGCTCCCCGCCGAACAGCGAGAACAGGCGGCGGACTCCGCCGATCAACAACCGGAGCAACAGGACGCCCCCTGGTTCGCCAGGCTGTGGCGTTCCATCACGGGAGGCGAGGAATGAGCGTCGGATCATCGGTGCCGGGCGCGACGCGGGCCACGGACGGCGATCGTGCCGCCGTCGCCGCTCAGCTCGGCAGGTCGCCGCGTGGGCTGCTGTCGGTGGCCGCCCGCTGCCCCAGCGGGCATCCGGCGGTTGTGCTGACCAGCCCTCGCCTCGAGGACGGCAGCCCGTTCCCGACGCTCTACTACCTGACCTGTCCGCGACTCACCGGCCTCGCCAGCACCCTGGAGACCTCGGGGTTGATGCGGGAGATGACCGAGCGCCTCGATGCGGACCCGGAGCTGGCCGCCGCATATCAGCGGGCGCACGAGTCCTATCTGGCACAGCGCGACGCGATCGAGCCGTTGGGCACCGAGGTGAGCGCGGGCGGGATGCCGACGCGGGTCAAGTGCCTGCACGTGCACCTGGCTCACCGGCTCGCCGTGGGTCCGGGCGTGAATCCGTTCGGCGACGAGGTACTGGACCGGCTGGCCGAATCGTGGCCCGCAGGCGACTGCGCCGGGCCTGCCGACGGCCGGGACTCCGCCGCACCCTGATCACGGCTGCATCGTGGGCGTTGCTCCACTGTGATCATCGTTTCACGGTGATCGTGCTGCACCGAGCCCGTGCTTCACTGTGTGTGCGCTTCACCGGGAGCAGACGATTCCGGCGGTGAGATGGGTTCGTCCGAGCAGGAGCACGGGGCCGGTGGACAGGGCGGTGCCACTTTCGTCCATCGGGGCGGATGTTCGCCTCCGGTAGGCCGGTTCTTCCGCCGAAGGTTGAGAACCTCGGCCCGGTGAGCTGAAATACTCGGTGTCTTCGGTGATCGGCTCGGCGCGCGAGGAAGGTGCAGTCCTGGTGACAATCCCGGCGCAGCAGGCTTACGACGACTCGACCCGCACCTGGTGGCGATCGCAGCGGAGGTCGAGTCGCAAGGTCGCCTCGGCGGCCGTCCTGTTCGCCGTGATGTTGTTGCCTGCGACGCTCGGCGCCGTCGAGTCCTCGCCGGTGTTCCCCCGGCAGGACAGTGACGTCGCGGAACTCGCACTGTCCGATACGGACAGTCTGATCAACCTGTTACGCCACCGCGACGACGACGGCGGCGGTTACGGGGTCGGCGGCCGTCTCCCGGGCGGCACTCAGATCAGCCCGGAGTACAGCCAGGCTTCCTCCGGACCGGGATCGCGTGACGACGACGACAGCTCGGTGATCGGGCCCGGCGCGAACGCGCGAGGCATCCCCGGCGTCGTCCTGGAGGCCTACCTCGCGGCCGAGGACACCCTCGCCGAGACGATGCCCGGCTGCGGCATCGAGTGGTCGCTGCTGGCCGGGATCGGCCGGATCGAGTCCAATCACGCACGGCACGGGATGGTGGACGCCGAAGGCACGACGCTGTCGCCGATCATCGGACTCCAGCTCAACGGCGGCCCCGGCGTCGCAGCCATCCGCGACACCGACGGCGGCAGGCTCGACGGCGACACCGTATGGGATCGCGCGGTGGGGCCGATGCAGTTCATCCCCTCCACCTGGGCGGGCTACGCCTCCGACGGCAACGGCGACGGGGTGTCCGACCCGCACAACGTGTTCGACGCGTCGCTGGCCGCAGGTCGGTACCTGTGCTCCGGCGGCCTGAACCTCCGCGACCCCGCTCAGCTGCGCACGGCGATCTTCCGCTACAACCGGTCGGACGTGTATGTGGGCAACGTCCTCTACTGGGCACGGGCCTATGCCGACGGCGTGAACCCGCTGGAGAACGTCACGCCGCCCTCGGGCGGATCGGACGGGGGATCGAACTCGAACCCCAACCCGCCGCAGAACGGACCGGACGCGCCGAACCAGCCGCCCGCGCCGCCGAACCCGCCCGAGCCCCCGAACCCGCCTCGGCCGCCCTCGTCGCCGGAGCCGCCGCCGTCCTCGTCCGACGAGCCTCGGCCGCCGACGACCACCTCGCCACAGCCGCCGTGGACGCCCGAGCCGCCCGAGCCGACGGACCCCACGGACCCGACCGAGCCCACGGACCCGCCGGACCCGACTGACCCGCCGGACCCGACTGACCCGCCGGACCCGACCGAGCCGTGTGAGCCGCCGGTCACTGATCCGGAGGACCCCGAGAGCCCGGAGAACCCCGAGGACTCCGCCGAGACCACCGAGCCGCCCGCGCCGGGTGACCCGTGCGTGCCGTGCGACCCGGAGGAGCCCGGCGAGTCCGAGGGCACCGACTCGGCGGAGTCGAGCACCGAGGAGTCGACGGAACCGCCTGCGGAGTGCGAGCCCACCGAGCCCACCGAGCCGCCGTCCGAGCCCGGCTCGGACTCGGCCCCCCAGGGGTCCGTCGCGGGCACGGTGTCCTCGGCGTTCCGCAAGACCATGTCCCGTTCGGAGCGCGGCTGACGATCCGCCGGGTAGCGCTGTGACCGTCGGAGCCGACACCGGCTCCGACGGCGCCGGGCCGGGCACCGACGCAGGCGGCACGCGGCCGAGCGGTGCATTTCAGGGCCGGAGCGGCTCGGCCGTGTCGCCTGGCGGGCCCGGCAGCGCCCTGCGCCTGTCCGCCCGTGTGTGCCTGCCGCCGTTCGTCCCGTCGTCACCCGACGCCGGTGCGAGGCGCCCGGTCGAGCCCGGGTGGCGCGCCCGCGAGGCCGCGCCGACGCCACGACGGTCCGGGAGACGGCAGCCTTCGTCCGAGCCCCGGCCCGGCACCGCGACGGCGGCGCCCGTTCCCGGTGCGACGGCGGCGGCGAGACCTGCCCGACGGCGTTCGCAGGCCCGGTCCCAGCCGTCACCGAGCCTTCAGCAAGGCTCGGTGACGTGAGCGCCGAGCCTCGAGCCCGTGCTCAGCCCTCGGCGATGGACAGGGCGATGCCGTCGAGGATGTCGTGCTCGCTCACGGTCAGGCGGTCGACGCCGGAACGCGCGGCGATCTCCTCGGCCAGGGTCGCCACCACGATCGCCCCGCCCGCGATGACGTCGACGCGGCCCGGATGCATCGAGGGCACGGCGGCGCGTTCGTCATGGGTGGCCGACACGAGGTCGGTGGTGGTCCGCTCGATCTGCGCGGCGGACAGCTCGGAGAGGTGAATGCGCGCCGGGTCGTACTCGTCGAGATCCTGGGCTATCGCGGACAGCGTCGTCACCGTGCCCGCGACGCCGACCCAGGTGCGGGCGTCCCGGACGTCGACGCTGTCGAAGGCCTCGGCCAGCGTCGCGGCGGCGACTCGACGCGCCTCGGCGACCTCTGATTCGGCAGGCGGATCGGAGTGCAGACACCGCTCGGTGAGTCGCACACAGCCGACGTCGACCGATCGCGCGGCGATGACGTCGGCGCGGACGCCGTCCCAGGTCCCGTAGACCAGCTCGGTCGAGCCGCCGCCGACGTCGGCCACCACGAACGGCCCCTGCTCGGCGGCCAGATCGCCGACCGCTCCGACGAAGGACAGCCGGGCCTCCTCGTCGCCGGAGATCACCTCGGCGTCCACTCCGAGGGTCTCGCGCACCATCGAGAAGAAGTCCTCCCGATTGGCGGCGTCGCGGGTCGCCGAGGTGGCCGTCATCCGCACCCGGTCGACGCCGGAGTCGCGAATCCACTCGGCGTACTCGGCCAGCGCCACCCTGGTCCGCTCGACGGCCTCCGGTGCGAGTCGGCCGGTCGCGTCGACACCCTGGCCGAGTCGGACGATGCGCATCTCACGGCGCACGTCTCGCAGCATCGTGCGGCCTGTCTCGCTCCGCGTCACGTCCGCGATCAGCAGTCGGATCGAGTTGGTACCGCAGTCGATCGCAGCGACCCGAGCCATCGCGGGCTCCTCCCTCGTCGGTTCACGTCCGTGACAGTGTCTCCTGACGCGCCGCGCCGCCCGCGCCGGGGAGCCGCGCCCGAGACGCCGGGCCGGTGGTGCCGTACGGACGCCCGACGCAGGCCGGGCCGACCCGGACCAGCCAGGTCCGGGTCGGCGGTCCGTCGGGTGCAGCGCGGTCAGCGCGTGACGAACTCCGCGAGGTCGGCGGACTGCGCGATCCGACTCGGCTCGTGGACGTACATCATGTGGCCCGCCTCGTAGTAGCGGAACTCGATGTTGTCCTGCAGCTCGGCCGGGATCTCCAGGTGCGCGAAGACGTGTTCGGCGGCGAAGTACGGCGTCGCCCCGTCGTGATAACCGTTCGCGACGTGCACCCGCAGGTGCGGGTTGGTGCGCATCGCGGCGGAGAGCCGGGGTGCCACGGTGACGAACGAGCCCTCGAAATCCGAGTACGACCAGGGCTGGACCCGGCGGGTGAGGATCTCGTAGGGCAGGTCGTTCTCGTAGCCGAGATCGGCGCGCAGGTAGTGGTTCAGCGCCGCGCCGTACGGGCCCACGATCGCGTTCATGCTCGGGTCGGCGCTGAACAGCTCGCCGCCGGAGTCCGGCTCCCAGCCGACGAACCGGCCGTCGAGCCTGCCCACCACCTGACGTCGGTGTCGCAGCAGCTCCGTGAAGAACCGGACATGCTCGATCCGCAGGTTCACCCGGTCCACGTAGTCCTCGCTCAGCCCGGTGAGGCCTGCGATCCGTCGGACCGCCTCCGCCCGCTCCTCCTCGCTGAGCCGGGCGCCTCTGGCCAGGGCCCACGGGTAGTCGCGCTCGGCGTAGTCCTCGGCCTCGGCGACGACCTCGGACAGGGGGCGGTCGCCGTGCAGGCCGTGGTAGTGCGCGATGGCCGCATAGGTGGGCAGGAACAGCGGGTAGGGCTGGTCGTTGCCCGGCTGGAAGCGGATGGTGCCCATGTCCAGGACCGTGGAGATCAGCAGCAGCCCGTTGAGGTACATGCCGTAGCGGGACTGGAGGTGATCGGCGAGCGCGGCGGCCCGCAGCGTGCCGTAGGACTCGCCCGCCAGGTACTTCGGCGACATCCAGCGCTTGTTGCGGGTGGTCCACAGGCGGATCACCTCGGCGACGGCCTCCAGGTCGCCCTGGAAGCCGTGGTATTCGCTGGGCTTGCCGCCCTTGATCGCGCGGGAGAAACCGGTGGACACCGGGTCGATGAACACCAGGTCGCTGTGCGCCAGCAGCGACTCCGGGTTGTCGGCCAGGCCGTAGGGCGGGGGCGCCAGCTCGCCCGCGTCGCCCATGACGACCTTCTTCGGGCCGAGGACGCCCAGGTGGAGCCACACGCTGGAGGAGCCGGGACCGCCGTTGAACGCGAAGGTGATCGGCCGGTCGGCGGGCTGCTCGCCGTCGAGGGTGTACGCCGTGACGAACACCTCCGCCTTGGCCTGGTGGCCGTCGAACTTCCCGTCGGTGTGCACCTCTTCGCGCAGCACGATCCGGCCTGCCGTCGCGGTGTAGGCCAGCTCGGTGCCGTCCACGGCGAGCGTGTGGCTGGTGGTGACCAGGTCGTCGGTGGGCTCGGCGGGGGTCGAGGCCGTTGCCTCTGGGCCTGCCTCGACGTCGTGGGCTGTCTCCTTCTTCGCCATGGCGGCAGCCTACGGAGCAATGGTTAGCAAGCCAAAGGGTAATGTCCGGGCTCGGCCAGCGGATGATCTCCGGGAGGCGAGTGGGGACCTCCTCGCTCGTATCGGCAGGTCGGGCTCTCGGAGGTCTGCGCTGGGAGGAGTCGCGCCATGTGGGAGTCCGGACGAGGCTCGCGGAATGATCGACCGGGATCGAGGCCGTTGTCCTGGGCCGCTGCCGTGACGGGTCTCGGGCATGCGGCCTTCAGCGTCTACTGGGGGCTGGGTGGCACGTGGCTGCTGGACACCGTCGCAGGCGGTGCGGCGGTTCCCACCGAGGCGAACAGCGCCTTCCTCGCCCTCCTCGTCTGGGCGGCCGCGCTGATCAAGATCGGCGTCGCCGTGGCACCCCTGGTCCTGCTGTACGTCGAGCTGCCGGGACTGCTGCGGCGTGTGGGACGTCTGCTCAGCTGGGTCGCCTGCACGGTGCTCACGCTCTACGGCGCGGTCTTCACCGGGGCCGCCCTGCTGGTCCTCGGCGGAGTGATTCCCGCAGGCCCGGAGGTCGATCGGACGGCGCTCGCCTGGCACGGCCTGCTCTGGGACCCGTGGTTCCTCGGGTGGGGAGTGCTGCTGGGGGCGGCCCTGTGGCGGACGAGGGGAGAGCGGGCCGCCGTCTGACGAAACCCCGAGGACGTTGGACGCACTGCCGACACCCCGGCGGACCCGCGATGATGCCGGGATGAGTCGAATGCGACCCGGCAGACTCGCACCCGGCGTGACCAGCCGCGCGGAGCTGGACGAGCTGGTGGTGCGGTGCGATGCCTGCCCGCGCCTGGTGGCCTGGCGAGAACAGGTGGCGCGGGATCGACGTCGGGCCTACGCAGACCAGACCTACTGGGGCAGGCCGGTGCCGGGCTTCGGGGTCGACGACGCGTCGCTGGCGATCGTGGGCCTCGCCCCGGCCGCCCACGGCGGCAATCGCACCGGACGGATGTTCACCGGCGACCGTGCTGGTGACGTCCTCTACGCCGCCATGCACGAGGTCGGACTCGCCTCCGCGCCGGTCTCCACGGCCCGCGACGACGACCTGCGGTTGATCGGCACCCGGATCACCGCCCCGGTGCACTGCGCACCGCCCGACAACAGGCCGACGCCGGAGGAACGTGATCGATGCGGGTCGTGGCTGCGCCGAGAGCTGGAGCTGCTGCGGCCGACCCTGCGCGTCGTCGTGGCGCTGGGCGGCTTCGCCTGGCAGGCCGTGGTCCCGATCCTGGCTGCCACGGGCTGGCGGGTGCCGGTGCCTCGCCCGAAGTTCGGCCACGGCGTGCGCGTCGTCCTGCCCGCCCGGGACGACGGGCCCGACCTCACGGTCTTCGGCTGTTTCCATGTCAGCCAGCAGAACACCTTCACCGGCAGGCTGACCCCGGCGATGCTGCGGACGGTGCTCGCGGCGGCGGGACAGGCCGCCGGACTGCCGACGACGGCCCGGTAGATCGGCTTCGGAGCCTGGGGCGAGGGCCGCCGGGTTCGGCCGACGGCGCGGCGAGCTCAGGGGACGGCGGTGATCGCCGACGGCGGTGACGGGGACGCCGCCAGGTCGAGACCGCTGCCTGCCGCGCCGAGTCCCGATCTCGTCGCGACCGATCTCGTCCCGCTGCTCGTACTCCCGGCCACGAGGCAGGCGGCTCGCCTCGATGACCCCCGCGTCGGCCCCGCGCGAGGCCGACGCGTCAGTCGACGGACGGCGGCGTGCGGGCCGCCTCGACCCGGCGAGCCCACCGTCGAGCCGATTCCGGCCAGTCGGCGGGCGGACGATGCCGGACGTCGGCGACCAGCGCGCCGAGACCGACCGTACCCAGCCTGGTGTCCACGACGGTCGCGTCCGGCCGGAGCGCGGGCTCCAGCCCCACCCCGTCCAACGCCTCGGCCGCCAGCGGCAGCAGCCGCTCCTGCCCGGCCGCGCCGAGCGCGGACCAGTCCGCGATCTCCTCGTTGCCGGTGGCCGCCCGGAGTACGGGCGGATCGGGGTCGGGGTGCTCGGCGAGGTAGGCGTCATGCGGACGGCGCAGCTGCGTCGAGAGGAAGACGATCGCGATCGAGCTGACCGCGAGTCCGCCGCCGATGATCGCCGTGAGCGTCGAGCCCAGCCACCACCCGATGAGCAGGGTGACGAGCCCGGCGCCGCACTCGCAGCCCGCGATGACGCGAAGAATGCGCGGGCCGCGCAGGTATTCCGGATCACCCGGCAACGCTGGGCTCACCACTGCCCCCTTCGAGGTCTTCGTGCTGCCGCTCGGGTCGTCCCGCCTGCGGCCGTGCCGCCGATCATGCCGGAGAAGTCCGTGGTCGGGCGATAGAGTGACGAGATCCGTTCGACGATCGGAGTCCTGATCCGAGCTCGCCTAGTCCTGCTGATCTCGGCCGTCATCCTCGTACTGGTGGCCATGGCGGCGGCACGGGGCCGCAGCGGGATTCCGCACAGCGGCGGCGGGCTCGTGACGGCGGCGACGACCACCCCGGCACCGGCCTCCGCGCGGCCGAACGCCGACGAGGTCTCGCCGCGCCCGGAGCCGAACGAGTGGATCGGTGCTGGCTTCGGTCTGTTCCTGTTGGTGATCCTCGCCCTGGTGATCGTCGGTCTCGTCGGCATCCTGCTCGCCTTCCGCCTGCCCGAACGGAGACTTCGGGGCCGCGGTGCGCGTCGGCAGGCGGAGGGCGACGACGTGTCGCCCGCCGCCGGGGCTGCGTCGGCGACCGGTGCCCACGCGGCGCTGCGTGTCCTGGACGCACCGGCCGCGGGCTCGCCGGGCGATCGCGTGATCGAGGCCTGGCGGGTCTTCGAGCAGACGGCCGCCGAGGCGGGGACCCGACGGCTGGCCCCGCAGACGCCCACCGAGTTCGCCGCCGAGCTGGTCTCGGCTCGTGCGCTGCCCGCCGAGCCGGTCGCCGAACTGCGGACGCTCTACCACCGCGCTCGATTCGACCCGGCGTATCGGACCTCGGACGAGGACGTCGCCAGGGCTCGCGCGGCGCTGGCCGCACTGGCGGCGGCGCTGGACGACGCCGATCCGAAGCCTGCGCATCTCGGCGGGGGTCGCCCGTGAGCCCGAGAGTGACCCTGGCGGCAGGCCTGCTGATCCTGGCGGCGGCGACGGTTCTGCTGGTGATGATCGCGGGCATCCCCGTCGGCTGGGCCGTCGCGGTCGCGTTGCCGCCGCTGTGCTGGCTGCTGCTGAGCCTGCGGGTCGGGCGGACCGCCGAGGCGGTGTGGCAGCCCGCGCACTCCGATGAGGACTCTCCTCGGTTCGTGCAGGCCGCCACCCTGGCAGGCCGGTTCGCGGAGGCCTCGGCCGATCAGCGCCGCTTTCGCACGAGACTCCAGCCCCGGCTGCGCGCGGTGGTGCTCACCGCGCTGCGGGGACGTCGGGAGACGGCGGGCGTGACCGATCTCGACGACCCGAGGGCGATCGCCGCCCTCGATCCCCGGCTGCATCGCCTGCTCACCGACCCCGCCGCCCCGCTTCCCCCGCCTCGGGTGCTGACCGAGCTGCTCGCCGAGCTGGACGAGGATCGCCGACGGACGGCCGGGAGAGCCGGGGGCCGCCGTGCCGAGGGCGAGGGCACGACGTGGTGGCCGAACACCGCGCGGGCCCGGCGTCGTGGCCACGCCGTGCGGGCAGGCGCGACCGACGACCGCGGCTGAGAAACCAGTTCCGCGAAGCAGGAGAGGACAGATGCCAGAGGTGACCGAGATCCCGGAGCCGCCGGACGTGCCCGCCATCGCCGCCGTCGTCGCGGAGGTGTCCGCCTCGGTGGAGTCCGTCGTCGTCGGCGCGGGCCGGAGTCTGCGACTCACCATGGCGGCCCTGCTCGCGGGCGGGCACGTCCTGCTGGAGGACGTGCCCGGCCTGGGCAAGACGCTGCTGGCGAGCAGCCTCGCCCAGTCGCTCGGCCTGGACTTCCGCCGCCTCCAGTGCACCCCCGACCTGCTGCCTGCCGACGTCACCGGCTCCTACCTCTACGACCCCACCAGCCGGGAGTTCGCCTTCCGGCCGGGTCCGATCTTCACCGGGCTGCTGCTGGCCGACGAGATCAACCGGACGCCGCCCAAGACCCAGTCGGTGCTGCTGGAGGCGATGCAGGAGCGGCAGGTCACCATCGAGGGCACCACGATGCGGCTCGCCAGGCCGTTTCACGTGTTGGCCACGGCGAATCCCGTGGAGTACGAGGGCACCTACCCGCTGCCGGAGGCGCAGCTCGACCGCTTCCTCCTGCGGTTGGACATCGGCTATCCCGCGGCGGATGAGGAGGCGGAGGTGTTGCGCCGCAGACTGGCCCGGCGACGCGAGGAGACCTCGCTGTCCCCGGTCATCGACGCCGGGGAGTTCACCGCGCTTCAGGCGGGGATCGAGACCGTCGACGTCGACCCCGACGTGGTGCGGTACTGCGTCGACCTGGCCTCGGCCACCCGGTCGCATCCGGCCGTCGAGGTCGGTGCCTCCCCGCGCGGCGCCCTGGCCCTGGTGCTGGTCGGGCGGGCCCTCGCCGTGCTCGACGGACGGTCCTTCGTGCTGCCGGAGGACGTCAAGGAATGTGCGGTGCCTGCGCTGGCCCACCGGCTGACCCTGCGACCCGAGACTTGGACGACCGGCGTGACCGGCGTCGAGGTGGTGACCGAGCTGCTCGGGAAGGTGGCCGGTCCGGCCACCGGCAGGCTGCGGGCGAACAGATCGTGAGCACGGCGTCGGGGGACACGGCGCGGCTCGCCCGGCTGCGTGCGGGACTGGGCCGACGAACCGGCAGCCGCTGGCAGCCCACCGACACGCTGTATCGAGGGCTGGTGGTCGGCACCGGGCTGATCTGCGTCGGAGTGCTGCTGCATCGGTTGGAACCGGTGATCCTCGGCGCCCCGCTGCTGTTGTCCACGCTGCTCGCACTGACCGTCGCTCGATCGCCGGACGAGCATCCGACGCTACGGGTGACTCCGCCGCCTCGGGTCGCCGAGTCGGAGACGGCGACCGCGCGGATCGAGGCGGCCTGCGGCGCCGAGTGGGCGGCCGTCCGGCTGCCCACGGCGGGCCGCAGGCCGCGTCCGGCGCAGCCTGCGGCCGAGCCTGGCGTGCGGGGCCGACTCGCGGCGGCGGCCGAGAAGCTGCGCGCGCTGTCCGCCGAGGCGGGGGAGACCGTCCACGTGCTGCCCGGCGACGGCGGCCCGTGGCGGGTGGAACTTCCTCGACGTCGGTGGGGCGAGGCGGTGGAGATGCGGCCCGACCACCTGTTCGCCGGGCCGGACGCGGTGATCGTCTACGGGCCGGTCACCGGCATCGAGGTTCGTCGCATCGTGCTGCCGCCCATCGTCGCCCTGCCTGCAGGCCCGTTGCCGCCGAGAGCGGCGGGGCTGGTGGGCGTGCACCGATCGGCGCAGCCGGGCGACGGCACCGAACTCCGCGACATCCGTCCGTTCCGCGCGGGCGACCGGCTGCGGCGGATCGACTGGCGGGTGTCGGCGCGCAGCGGCGCCTTCGACGACACCAGGGGCGCCGCAGGCTGGCATGTGCGGGAGCGCCACGCCGAGGCCGACGCCGAGGTCGTGCTGGCCGTGGACACGCGGGTCGACGTCGGTGCGGAGATGGGCGAGTGGATGGCCCATTCCGCCGCCCGGTCCACGACGGGGAGCCTCGACGCGACGGTCCGGGCGGCGAGCGCCCTGGCCGCCGCCTACCTGCGCCAGGGCGACCGGGTCGGCCTGATCGACCTGGGACGTCCGCAGCTCTCGGTGCCGTGCGCGGCGGGACGACGTCAGCTGCTGCGACTGCGCGGTGCGCTGGTGACCAGCGCGCGGCAGGCAGGCTGGGCCGCACAGCCGATCCTGAGTCCACGCCAGGTCCCGGCGGGCGCGGTGCTCATCGTGCTGTCCCCGTTCCTGGACGACGCGGTGGTGACGCTGACCGGCCAGGCGGTCCGCCGGGGCCTGGTCTTCGGCGTCGACGTGCTGCCCGCCCCGCTGAGCGCGGACGCCTCGACACCGTGGGGCGAGGCCGTCCGGACGGTGCTGTCCCTCGAACATGCCGGGCGGCTCCGGGCCCTGGCCGAGCGCGGGGTGCGGGTCGTCGAGTGGGACTCCGACGGTGCCTCGGCGATGGCCGTGCTGCGGGGTGCCCGCCGTCGGGGCGGTCGCCGGTGAGACGAGTGCGGTCGATGCGGCCGGGAGCCCGGCGAGCAGGCGTTCGAACGGTCTGGACGACGCGGGGAGGTCCGGTGTGAACCAGGAGGTCGGCGGGGCTGCTGAGATCAGCGAGGTCGGAAGTGGTGCCGGGGCTCGACAGGCCCGCCTCGGCCTCGCGTCCGGCGCAGCCGGGCGGGCGTCTGGTGTCGGCGCGGGCTCCGGCACCGAGCCGGGTCCGATCGGTGTCCGCCGAGCGCCCGGCGCATCCTCGATGAGCCCGCAGGAACCCGCCCCGGTGACGGGCGGGGTCGGAATCCCCGGCTGGGGCCTGCGCCTGCTGCTCGCGGCCTGTGCCGCCGTCGTCTGCGTCGTGGTGTCATCCGACGGGGCGGGACCCCTGGTGACCTGGGGTCTGGTGATCTCGGCTGCCCTGACGGCCGGACTGCCCGCCTCGGCATCGCCTGCGGTGTTGATCGTGGTCGCGGTGGTCGGCGTGACGTCCAACGGCGGTGACCCGCTGCGCCCCGAGGTCCTGTCGCTGATGCCGTTGCTGCACCTGACGCATCTGCTGGCGGCGGTCACGGCCGTGCTGCCCTGGCGGTCGCGCGTCCGAGCGGCGGCGCTGCGGCCTGCCCTGCTGCGGGTGGTCGTCGTCCAACTCGTCGCCGCCGGGCTCGTCCTGGTGGTGTGGACGCTGCCGTCGACGGTGCTGCCCGCCTGGCTGGAGGTCGCCGGGCTGGTCTCCGCCGCAGGTCTGGCCGTCGTCGGGGTGTTGGCGCTGCGCCGATCGCCGAACCTGCCCAGGGACATGCCTAGCGAGCGGAATCACAGCTAGGGGTGGTACGTCAAGCCGTCACGGCTCGCTGGTGGCAGCATCGTTGACATGGCTGGTAAGAAGGCTTCACCCACCAAGATCGTGATCTTGGGCGGCGGATATGTCGGAATGTACACAGCGTTGCGCCTCCAGGCCAAATTGAAGGCGGCGGAGGCGTCGGTGACGGTGATCGACCCGCAGCCGCACATGACCTATCAACCCTTCCTCCCCGAGGCCGCCGCCGGGTCGATCGAGCCGAGGCACGTGGTGGTGCCGCTGCGCCGCACGCTGAAGCGGTGTCACGTGGTCACCGGCCGGGTCGCCAAGGTCGAGCACGACAAGCACACCGTCACGGTGGACATGGCCGAGGGGCACGTCGAGAAGCTGGAGTACGACGTCCTCGTGGCGGCCCTCGGGTCGGTGGCGCGCACGCTGCCGATTCCGGGACTCGCCGATCAGGGCAACTCGTTCAAGACCGTGGGGGAGGCCATCTTCCTGCGCAATCACGTCCTCTCCCGGATGGACGACGCGTCGTCGATGGCGGACGGCGAGCGCAGGCGTCGGCTGCTGACCTTCATGGTCGTCGGCGGCGGCTACGCGGGCATCGAGGCGCTGGCCGAGCTGGAGGACATGGCTCGGTACGCGACGCGCTACTACAAGACCATCAAGCCGTCCGATCTACAGTGGATCCTCGTCGAGGCCACGAACCGGGTCATGCCCGAGGTCAGCCCGCGGATGGGCGTCTACACGGTGGAACGGCTGGAGGAGCGGGGGATCAAGGTCTTCCTCGACACCAGGGTCGACGACATGACCGGCGGCGACGTCCGGCTCAGCGACGGGACCACCTTCGCCACCGACACGATCGTCTGGACGGCAGGCGTGAAGGCCAATCCGGTCCTCGCCGAGACCGATCTGCCGCGTGACGAGCGCGGCCGGGTCCGCTGCACCGCAGACCTGCGGGTGGAGGGGCTGACCGGGGTGTGGGCGGCGGGCGACTGTGCTGCGGTGCCCGATCTGTCCAAGACCGAGCAGGACCCCAACGCGACGTGCAGCCCGTCGGCGCAGCACGCCGTGCGGCAGGCCAAGCAGCTTGCGGACAACCTCGTCGCCTCGCTGCGGGGCCGACAGCCCGCACCGTATCGACACAAGTACGCGGGATCGGTGGCCAGCCTCGGCCTGTACAAGGGCGTCGCGGACGTCTACGGGATCAAGTTGAAGGGTTTCCCCGCCTGGTTCATGCACCGCACCTACCATGTCAGTCGGATGCCCACCTTCAACCGCAAGGCGCGCATCGTGATCGACTGGACCCTGGCGCTGCTCTTCCGGCGCGAGGTCATCTCCATGGGGCAGCTCCAGGAGCCCAAGGCAGAGTTTGCTCGTGCGGCGTCGAAGTGACCGCCCGCGTTCATCACCCTGATGGCCCAGCTCTGCACGAATGGAGGACGATCTCCCGTTGTGTGCGGCAGTGCTGACACTTTCCGTGAGTATTACTGCATTCGGCTCGTCCTATTGGGCCGAATAGGCGAAGGTGTCCTAGTGCTCGCTTGACACTGAGTAAGGTGCAGCTGAAACTATCTCTGCCGGTCCGTCGCCGGCTCTCGCTGTCGAGGATGGGGGTGACCGTCATGACGCTCAAGGAACTGGCTGAACTCATCCGTCGGGGCGAGGTGACGGACGGACCGTTGGCGGAGTACCAGGAGGCCTTCGACAGGGAGCGGAAGATCTTCCGTAAGAAGGACGACTGACGTGGCGGACGCCGAGTGGGAGCAGGCAGCGCTGCCGCTCCCGCCCGACGCCACCGCCGACGCCGTCTCGATCAAGCCCGTCTCGACCCCGCTGGCCACGCCGCTGCTGTTACAGGGCCAGGAGTATCACTACCGCGCTCCCAGCGCCTGCCTCGACTTCCAGGAACGGATGTATCGGGCGGGTCTGGTCGAGCCGGGGGACGGCAGCCCGGTGCCCTGCGTGCTCGTCCTCGCCAGGGCGGCCGACATGGAGATGAACGAGCTGTCGCTCACCCTCGCCGAGCACGACATCCGGATGGTTCGGATCGACGCCGATCGGTGTCTCGACCTTGCGCTGACCGTCTATCCGGACACCCCGCTGATCGAGCTGGATCAGTGGCTGCTGCGCCCGCTGCTGGTGTGGCGCCGCCACTTCGATCTCACCGCGCTGCCCATCGACCCCCGGTCGCTCTACGGCTCCTACACCCTGGACCAGTGGGGCGCCGTCGCCGACTGGCTCACCGTGCGGTCGGACTGGGGCCACGTCAACGAGCCCCGCCGCAGCGCGCGACTCGATCGGCTGACCCAGCTCGCCGACGCTCAGGCCGAGGGGCTCGCCGTACCGAGGACCGTCGTCACCACCCGCCCGGCGCGCAATCGACCCGGTGGCGCCCGGTGCATCGTCAAGACCGCGGGACGACACCTGCTCGAACCCCGGCCCGGCTCGCTGCAGGGCCTCTTCCCCCGTCCGCTGGACACCAGCCGGGCAGGCGAGTTGAGCGAGCCCGCCCCGGTGATCGTGCAGCAGTACCTGGTGGCCGATGCCGAGCTGCGCGTGTTCGTCGTCGGAGACGAGCTGATCCCCTACCGGGTGGACAAGATCGATCCGGCCCAGCTCTGGCAGGATCCGGACGCCGTCGCGGTCACGGCCGTCGAGCTGGACCCCGTCGTCGCGCGGCGCCTGCGTGCGCTGGCCGCCCGCTGGAAGCTGGACGTCGCGGCCTTCGACCTCTTACAGGTCGACGGCGAGCATGTCTTCCTCGAGGTCAACGTGAGCTGCGACTGGCGCTGGTTCGAGAACCGCGCTGGTGAGACCAGGGTCTCGGACGCCGTCAACAGGTGGATCATCACTCGTTTCGACGATCTGCGACGCGCCGAGCGCGTCCGGTGACCGGAGCGCAAGAGAGTACGCGACGAGCGTAATCCCGGAAACGTTTTCACAGAAGTTCCACATAACCATGTTCGACAGCTTCGAGTGGTACTACGCTTTCGCCCGATCAGTGTCGTCATGGTCGCCCCATGGCCGCGCGATGCGGGTCGAGTCTCGTCGGGCCGGAGGAGGTGGTGCCTGAGCTGTGCGGGCAACGTCGAACGCGTAGCGCTGTCGGTATTCGGTGACCCACCGGCCGGGTGTCGTCTCTCGCCCCCGGTCGTCACACGCGGGCCGTGCCCGCAGTGGTGGTCGCCGCGTTCAGCGCACCGACGCTCTCGACGAGCAGCCAGGCACTCAGCGAAGGCGACTCCATGCTCCGCGCTGCCCCCGTAGCCCAATAGGCAGAGGCAGGCCCCTTAAAAGGGTCCCAGTGTCGGTTCGAGTCCGACCGGGGGCACCAGCATCCTTGGTGGTGCGCCACGCGACGACGTGGTTGGTGCCGATGAAGCAGCAGCTGCGCACCGCGTGAGGGGGTCGGCCTCCACGCGGCGCAACTCATTCTTCGGCATCCAGGCTCTCGCCATTGATCCCTGTACCAGCCTGTTTCACCCTAACGAGTGTGATCGTCCCCGCCGCTCGGCGTGTATGACGCGAAGTCGGCCCTGCGGGCCGTCGCACGGGGTAGTCAGCGTTATTCATGCCGCTGACCACACCTGCCGCATCCGACGGCGTCGCGTCGCCACGGGCGTCCTCCTCTGCCGCGCGTGCGCGGTTCTGGCCGATCTCGGTGATCGCACTGTCGGCCGTCGTGCTGATCTTCAACGTCGTTCGACTGATCGGCGACTCCGCACTGGTCGACGCAGGCGTGTACTTCGGCGGCGCCCGCCTGCTGCTGGAGGGCGGCGATCTCTACGGCACCCGGATCGCGGTCGCAGGCATTCAGCTGCCCTTCACCTACCCGCCCTTCGCCGCGATCCTCTTCGTCGGCGTCTTCGCCGCGTCGCTGACTCCCGGTGTGTACCTGCTCACCGCGCTCGGCCTCGGTGGTCTGTTCCTCGCCTTGTTCCTGGTCGCCCGGCGGTTCGACGAAGGTCTGCTCGGCCCGCTCGCCTCGGCCTCGGCGTTCACCGCCGTGGCGACCTTCCTCGAACCCGTCGCCGACACGCTGGACTTCGTGCAGATCAACACGATCCTGCTCGGCATGGTGGCGCTGGACTGCCTCGGCCGCACCCGGCTGCTGCCGCGCGGCGTGCTGGTCGGGCTGGCGACGGCGATCAAGCTGACCCCGGCCGTCTTCGTGTTGTTCTTCCTCGCCAGGCGAGACTGGCGCTCGGTCGGCTGGACGGCGGCAGGCTTTCTCGGCGCGACCGGCGTCGGCTGGCTGATCGCACCCGCGGAGTCCGCCGACTACTGGTTCACCGTCCTGGCGGACTCGGGGCGGATCGGCGACCCGGCGTATGTGGGCAATCAGTCGCTCCGAGGGCTGCTGAGCAGGCTGGTGAGTGACGAGACCCTCGTGCAGGCGCTGTGGGCCGTCACCACGGCCCTCGTGGTGGTGGCGGGCTGGCTGCTGGCGGCGAGGCTGCGCAGCCTCGGACAGGACGTCCTGGCGCTGTGTGCGGTCGCCGCGGTCGGGCTGCTCGCCTCGCCGGTCTCCTGGTCCCATCACTGGGTCTGGGCGATGCCCGTCCTGCTCGTGCTGTGGTGCAGGCCCGCCGGGATGCCACGGGAGGTGACGACGCGGCAGCCGTCGATTCCGTCTGCGCGCTCGGCCCCGCCCGACTCCCCGTCGTCGACCGCTCCGGCGGCGCGGGCGATGCGGGTCGCCGTGCCCCGACCGTCGCCCTGGTCCGCTCCGGTGCTGCTTCGGCGCGGGGTCTGTCTACTCGTGATCGCCTACCTGATCCTCGGCGTGCACTGGTGGCTGCCCCACCAGCGCGACGAGCACCTGACCTGGTCCGGCTGGCAGCAGCTCGTCGGCGGCGACTACGTGATCGCTGCGCTGATCGGACTGGTCGTCCTCGCCGTCCTCGCGCGGCGCTGGGGCAGGCCCGCCGCAGACGTCGGGCCGGACGGGTCTGCGGTCGGCTCGGCGGCTGTTCTCCCCGGCGCTGGTCAGGCGAACCTCGGCCAGGCGGTTCCCGATCAGGCGGTTCCGGCTCAGGCGGTTCCCGATCAGGCAGGTCGGGAAGCTCGACGGTCCAGCACAGAGCCGAGCGTTTCGGAGCCTGCGTCGAAGGACCTGACCACCGCCGTGCGGCGGGGGCCTGCGACGACCTCGGGCCCGCCGACCCTGCCCGCCCCGCGCAGCGCAACGCCCGGCCTGCCGCAGGAGTCCCGGCGCGCGCCCACGCCGGAGGCCTGACCTCGACGCTGGCCGGCCGGGCGGCGCGGCGCCGTAGGGCGATCGCCGCTCGGCCGAGCCCGGCCAGGATGACGACGTCCCCTTCCGTTCCTGACCGGACAGCTCCCATTCCGGTCAGAGCAGAACGAGGTCGTGGGCGAAGTGTGGTGCCAGCCCGATCCGGCGCGGCACAGGGAACGTGCCTGCGCGGGGTCGTGGCCGGGATGCCGAGGCGACGGGCGGGTGTCCCGCAGCCCCGCAGCCGCTCGATCCGTCGAGCCGGTTCGCAGGCGATCAGGCGATCGGCGTCGCCACGACGATCCGATTGTCCTCGTAGCCCAGCGCGCCGCCCTGCCAGCGTCCGCCGCAGGTCACCAGCACGATCCGATGCGGTCCGTCCTGGCCGAACAGCGCGGCGGCCCTGGCGGGCAGGTCGTCCTTGTGGACGGTGTGCACCTCGGAGATGGCGAAGCGCCAGGCCCGGCCGTCCTGATCCATCACCGAGACCTCGCGGCCGACCCTCGCGTCCCACAGCTCGGCGAACGGGCCGCGCCTGCCCTGCCAGTTCACATGGCCTGCGAAGACGGCGGCACCGGATCGGGCACCGAGTCCGGTGCCCCACCAGGTCGCCTCGTCGATGCCGTCGGGAACGGGCAGCACGCGATCCGCGCCGACCTCCTGACGGACGAGGTCGGCCGTGCCGCCGTGCGGCAGCAGGATCGTGCCGGGTCGTTGGGCCACGCGGGCAGGCGCGTCCGGAGCGGGCGGGTCCGGCGCCGCCTGCGGTGGCGGGGGAGGTGACGGGGGAGGCGGTGCCTGTGTCGCGTCCTCGCGGTCGGCGGCGGCAGGCGCCTCCACCGGCTGGTCTTCCTGCGGCTCGCCGCCCGCCTGTTCCGGCGGCACACCGAACCGCACCTCGGCGGCGCCGGGCATCGAGAGGTTATGGCCCAGCACGCTCGACAAGGGCTGCTGGACGGGATGGGCGGTGCCGGGCACCTCCATCGCCGATGGGCCGAAGAGCAGCAGGCCAGCGATGCCGACCGCACCGCCGACGGCCGCCACCCCGGCCGCGCGTCGCCACGCGGCCGGGGTGGTGGAGTCAGAGCTCAAGGACACGCGGACCGCCTACTGTCGTCGGCTGTCCCGTCCGGCGATCCTGCGATGCCAGACGAGTCCTGTCAGCGTAGCGCCGATCACCGCGAGCACGCCCAGGCCGATCAGTGCCGCCGGGTTGGCCTGGGTGGTCGTGGCCGCCGCCGCCGACACGCCCTGACCGACGTCGCCTGCCGGGATCGTGCTGGGCACGGTCGGCGTCGGGTTGGGCTGGTTGGCGATGGACAGACTGAGCGTCTGCCCCGGCTCCACCGTGCCGCAGACGGTCGGCGGGTTGTCCGGATCGAACTGCTCTTCGTATCCGGGTGGCGCCGCCGTCTCGACCAGACAGATCTCCTGCGGTGTCTGGAGATCCTCGATGACGGCGATCCCGTCGGCGTCGGTGACGACCACCAGTGCCTCGCCGTCCTCACCCACCAGCGGTTCGCCGTCCTGACGGATCGCCGGGGTCGTCTCGTCGGCGCCGGTGATCCGCAGCGAGACGTCCGCGACGGCCAGCCCGGTGGCGGCGTCCACCTTGGACACCTCGACGATGCCGGGGGCAGTCCTGGCCTCCAGCGCGGCCTCGACGGTCACGGTGTCCTCGCCGCCGGTGGTGACGACGCGCTGCACGTTGTTCGACGCGTCCGGCGGCACCCGCACCTGCGGCTGCGCCGCCGGGGTCTGCACGTTGGCGACCACGGAGGGGTTCGGCCCGGTGGGGATCACGTCGAAGACCAGCGGCGAGCCGTCCTCCGGCGTGTTCAGGTACTGGGTCGTGGTGCCGTCCTCGTCGCCCTCGAGGTCCTCCTCCTGGAGCAGGACCGTGCGCGGCGGCTCGACGATCTCCGGCTCCGCCAGCTCGGCGTCGGTGAGCTGGATCTCCACCGGGATGCCGCCGACGCCCTCGCTCGCGGTGTTGAGGACCTCGATCTGCCAGGAGTCGGCCGTCCCGATGATCTGGTCGCCCTCCGGCGCGGTCAGGTCGACCGTCCAGGGGCCCCGGTTGATCTCGGCGTCGGTCTGCATGTGGTCGATCACGGCCCGGGTGGACTCGGGCAGTTCGTTGTAGTGGAAGTCGACGTCGTACCCGATGGTGGTGTAGCCGTTGCTCGGGTCGAGGTCGGCGTCGGTGCGCGGTGACGCGGTCCAGGTGTGCATCAGGTGAGCCAGCGCCGCCGACTCGTCGTCCGACTCCGTGCCGCTGTAGCGCAGCAGCAGGTACGAGATGTTCGACGCGATCTCCGGCGCCAGCGGGTCGCCCCACTTGGTCAGCAGATCGTCGCCGTCCACATACTCCTCGCTGGAGTCGGGCGCGCGGAAGGCGTACTGCACGCACCAGACGTGCTCGCCGTTCCACAGATAGGACCCGACCCAGTCGTAGTCCTGCGGCTTGCCGTCGTAGGGCTGGGGCGCGGTGCGATACCCGAGTCCCTCCTCGACCTGAGCGACCGCCGTGCCTGGCACGGCGGCCAGTCCTATGGCGGTCAGCATCGAGATGCCGGCAAGACCGGCGACCAGTCTCCTCCGCATGAATTCTCCTTGGGTGCGCTGCTGGTCATGTCGTCGCTGATCGGTTCTCGCCCGTCTCACCGGGTGCAGGCGGGCGGCGGGTTCGGGTCGTCGAGTGACGCCGAGTGGTCGGGGCCCGCAGACGGTTGCTCGAAGGCGGGGATCGGTCGACGGCTCGTCGAGCGCGCCGACACGCGACGTCACGATGCAGGGACGCTGTGATGCTCGTCTGGTTACTCGCCGTGTCACAAGCCTCCTTTAGGAGGAAGTTTCCCAAGATCGGGACTGGCGCGCGGTCATCGGCTGTCGTCGGATGTCACCGTGATGGACGAGTAACGCCACGACCGGCCCTGCCCCGGCGGGCACCCTGCGCTGTTCGGCGTCTGCCCTGCAACGACGAGGTCACGGGTCGGTGACGTGATGTGCTCGTCGGACCTGCGGATACCGGGGACTCGACCCGACCGAACCGATGAGTAAAGTGGCTTTTACTCAAGAGTGGGAACCGGGCGGCAGGTTCGGCCGTTGAACCCGGTAAAGCGTGAGCACGTTCCAGGAGGACCAGGTGCGCACAACCAGCAATCCCGCGTTCCGCAACCTGCCCAAGGGCGGCGGCTACGCGAACTTCGACAACTACCCGGGTGCCCAGACACAGGGCTACGGGGGGCAGCAGGGCCCGCCCGCCGCCGCCGACCGGCCGATGACCATCGACGACGTGGTCACCAAGACCGGTATGACGCTGGGCGTCCTGGTGGTCACCGCCGTGCTGACCGCGCTGACCCAGGCCTACTGGCTGGCCATCCCCGGTCTGATCGCGGGTCTGGTGCTGGGTCTGGTCAACGCCTTCAAGCGCAAGCCGAGCCCCGTGCTGATCCTGCTGTACGCGGTGGCCGAGGGCATGCTGCTCGGCGCGATCAGCGGCATGGTCGCCAGCTTCAGCGATTCCGGCGGCGCGATCGTCGGCCAGGCAGTGGTCGGCACGCTGGGCGTGTTCTTCGGCATGCTGGTGATCTACAAGACCGGTGCGATTCGCGTCACGCCGAAGCTCACCCGCTGGGTGCTCGGCGCGTTGATCGGCGTCGGCGTGCTCATGCTGGCCAACCTCGTCGCGGGCTTCTTCGTCCCCGGCGGCATGGGCCTGCGCGACGGCGGAACGCTGGCCATCATCTTCAGCCTGGTCTGCATCGGCATCGCGGCCTTCGTGTTCCTGCTCGACTTCAAGATGGCCGACGACATGATCCAGCAGGGCACCCCCTCGGTGTACGCCTGGCAGGTCGCCTTCGGTCTGACCATGACGCTGATCTGGCTGTACATCGAGATCCTGCGTCTGCTCTCGTACTTCAACGAGTAAGTCGCTCGACGACTGCCGTGAGCCTGCGAAGGGCCGCCCCCGGTGTGGGGGCGGCCCTTCTGCCGTTCCGGGCTGTTCGATGCCGGGGCCGTCAGCGCCGGTCGGTCGTCGGCGATGCTGCTCGCGGCGAACCCGCGCCTGCTTCCTGCCCGCGCTCTGGCGAGTTCAGGACAGGCGTTCGATCACCATCGCCATGCCCTGGCCGCCGCCGACGCACATCGTCTCCAACCCGATCTGCTTGTCGTGGAAGCGCAGCGAGTTCAGCAGCGTGGTGGTGATCCGCGCCCCGGTGCTGCCGAAGGGGTGACCGATCGCGATGGCGCCGCCGTTGACGTTCAGCTTCTCCAGCGGGATGCCCAGCTCCCGATAGGAGGGGATGACCTGTGCCGCGAAGGCCTCGTTGATCTCCACGAGGTCGACGTCGTCGATAGTCATCCCCGCCCGCGCCAGCGCCTGCCGGGACGCCTCCACCGGGCCGAGTCCCATGATCTCCGGCGAGAGCGCCGAGACTCCGGTGGACACGATGCGGGCCAGCGGGGTGATGCCGAGCTGCCTGGCCTTCTCGTCACTGGTGATGACCAGCGCCGAGGCGCCGTCGTTGAGCGGGCAGCAGTTCCCTGCGGTGACGCGGCCGTTCGGCCGGAACACCGGCTTCAGCTCCGAGACCTTCTCGTAGGTGACACCTGCCCTGGGGCCGTCGTCGGCGGCCACCACCGCGCCGCCGGGCACGGTGACCGGGGTGATGTCGGTCTTCCAGAAGCCGTTGGTTCCGGCCTGTTCGGCCAGGTTCTGCGAGCGGACGCCGAACTCGTCCATCTCCTGCCTGCTGATGCCCTTGACCAGGGCCAGGTTCTCGGCGGTCTGACCCATCGCCATGTAGACGTCGGGCAGCTGATCGGTCTCCCTCGGGTCGTTCCACTGCTCGGCGCCCTGCTCCGCAGCGGTCTCGCCCCTGGCTATCGCGTCGGTGAACAGCGGATTGATCGTGTCGGGCCAGCTGTCGGAGTTCCCCTTGGGGTAGCGGGAGACCGTCTCGACCCCCGCGCTGATGAAGGCGTCGCCCTCGCCCGCGCGGATGGCGTGCAGGGCCATCCGGGTGGTCTGGAGGCTGGATGCGCAGTATCGGGTCACGGTGGTGCCGGGCAGGGTGTCCTGACCGAGCAGCACCGCGACCACGCGGGCCATGTTGAAGCCCTGCTCGCCACCGGGCAGGCCGCAGCCGAGCATCAAATCGTCGATCTCGGCCGGGTCGAGCTCGGGAACCTGGGCCAGGGCGGCGCGGATGATCTGAGTGGTGAGATCGTCCGGCCGCAGGTCGATCAGCGAGCCCTTGCGGGCGCGGCCGATCGGGGAGCGGGCGGCGGCGACGATCACGGCCTCGGGCATGACGGAACTCCTTTGTCCCCGAAAGACGGTCCTTGTTACCGAAGAGTAGGACCTCCGGCGATCTCATGCCGTGACCGGCGTCACCAATCTCGCCCGATCAGCCGAACGCCGAAGCCGGATCACCGCCTGCACACCTGAATGCGCGGCCCGGTTGCGCCGTCCGCCCGCCCTGCTCCCTCAGCTGGAACGCCCGAGACGACGGTTCAGCCGATGCACGATCCGGCTCGTGGGTCGGCGGGCCTCGGCCGCGGCCGACCGGATCGGCGAGCGCGGCAGCGGGCCGCCGTCCCACACGCCTGCGGCACTGCACAGCGCGGGGAGCAGGATCGCGGCCGCAGTCTCGTACCCGGCGGCCGACGGGTGGAAGTTGTCCGCGCTGAACAGTTCGGCCGGGCGGGTCAGGAACTCCGGCGACAGCAGATCCGCCAGGGGCACGGCGATCCCGCCCGTCCGTTCGACCTCGACGCGCTGGCCCTTGGACAACGCCAGGCTCCAACTGCGGACGATGGAACGCAGCGGCTGCGCGATCGGCCGGATGGCCCCCAGATCGGGACAGGTGCCGACCACGACGCCGACGCCCGCCTCATGCAACCGCTCGACGCCGACGCCGAGCAGCGCGATCGACGTCCGCAACGGCAGCCTGGTCGTGACGTCGTTCGCGCCGATGATGATCAGCGCGACGTCGGGCGGATCGATCAGGGCGTCGTCCACCTGCTTGGCGAGATTCAGACTCGTCGAGCCGCTGACGGCGTGCGTGCGCAGCAGCACCGGACGCTCCGACTCCTCGGCCAGTCCGGTCGCCATCAGCACGCCGGGCAGTTCGGCGGCGACGGACACGCCGAGGCCCGCCGCCGAGGAGTCGCCGAGCACCGCGAAGGTGAGGACGTCCGCGCCGGACGAGCCTGTTCGGGCGGCAGCGGGCTCCGCCCCGACGCGCGCGGCGTGCTTCTGCCTGCCCGCCGTGGCCGCCGCCGACAGCCCGTCCGCCGCCGTCTCGCCGGCCGGACCGTCCTGCGGGTCCGCAGTCGCGTGTCGCGGACCGGGCGAGCCGCTCTCGCCCGCCGGGCCCTCGCCCGCGCCCCGCTGCCTGCCGCCCTCGTCATACGGTCCCGAGCCGTCGGGCAGGTAGATCCCGTCCGCTCGGAACGGATCGGTGGTCGGAATCCCGATCACCCGTCGTGCCAGTCGGGACTGTCCCGACAACAGTCCGTACGCGGCGCCGGTCAGTCCGCCCAACGCCCCGGCCGCGAGCGCGGCGCTTCGCACCACTCTCGGTATCAACATCAACCAGCCCCCTGTTCCGCCTCTCGTTGCATCATCCTCGTTTCTCGTGCACCTGATCTGTCGTATCGATGAACAAGCCGGTCGGCGCGGCGGGCGTCGTGGGCGTTACTCCGGTTGCTCTAGGCTCGGCCCGATCTCGACGACGACGGGGAGGCTGCCTGCGATGGAGTACGCCGAGCACGTGACGGACCTGGTGGGGAACACGCCGCTGGTCCGATTGGGGGCTCTGTCCGACGGCATGGCGCCGCTGGTCCTCGCCAAGGTCGAGTACTTCAATCCGGGCGGGAGCGTGAAGGACCGCATCGCCCTGCGGATGGTCGAGGCGGCCGAACGGTCCGGTGAACTGGCTCCCGGCGGCACCATCGTCGAGCCGACCTCGGGCAACACCGGCGTGGGGCTGGCGATGTTCGCCCAGCAGCGCGGCTACCGGTGCGTGTTCGTCTGCCCGGACAAGGTCAGCGAGGACAAGCGCAACGTGCTCAAGGCCTACGGCGCCGAGGTCGTGGTCTGCCCCACCGCCGTCCCGCCGGAGCACCCCGACTCGTACTACAACGTCTCCGACCGACTGGTCACCGAGATCCCCGGCGCCTGGAAGCCCAACCAGTACGCCAACGAGGAGAACCCGGCCTCGCACTACGCGACCACCGGCCCGGAGCTGTGGAAGCAGACCGACGGCAAGATCACGCACTTCGTGGCGGGCATCGGCACCGGCGGCACCATCTCGGGCACCGGCCGCTACCTCAAGGAGGTCTCCGGCGGTCGCGTCAAGATCATCGGCGCCGACCCGGTCGGCTCCGTCTACTCGGGCGGCACCGGCAGGCCGTACCTCGTCGAGGGTGTCGGCGAGGACTTCTGGCCCACCACCTACGACCGGGAGGTCTGCGACGAGATCATCGCGATCTCCGACGGCGACTCGTTCGACGTCACCCGCAGGCTGGCCCGTGAGGAGGCCCTGCTGGTGGGCGGCTCCTGCGGCATGGCCGCCGCCGCCGCATTGCAGGTCGCGCGCCGGGAGGGCCCGGATGCGGTGATCGTCGTGCTGCTGCCCGACGGTGGTCGCGGCTACCTGTCGAAGGTCTTCGACGACTCGTGGATGGCCTCCTACGGCTTCCTCTCGCCCGACCACGCCGGGGCGACGGTCGGCGACGTGCTGCGTCGCAAGGACGGCACGATGCCGGACCTCGTGCACGCCCACCCCAACGAGACGGTGGCCGAGGCGGTCGCCGTGCTGCGTGAGTTCGGCGTCTCGCAGATGCCGGTGGTCAACGCCGAACCACCGGTGATGGCGGCCGAGGTCTCCGGCGCGGTCAACGAACGGGAGCTGCTGGAGGCCCTGTTCACCGGGCACGCCCAGCTCGCCGACCGTGTCGAGCAGCACATGTCCAAGCCGCTGCCCACCATCGGCGCGGGGGAGCCCGTCGGCACGGCGATGTCCGCACTGTCCGATGCGGACGGTGCGCTCGTGCTGGTCGACGGCAAGCCCGCCGGAGTGGTGACGCGACAGGACGTTCTCGGCTTCATCGCAGGTCGCCCGTGACCGTTTCCGCCTGCTTCGGCGCAATCCGTGACTGTGGGCATACCTTCATCGGTTACCGTAAGGACGCTCGTCGGCGGCTGACGTCACACTGACGGCGCTGTCGAGGGCTCGTGAACCCGACTTCGTAAACACCCTTAGGGGGTTGAACACCCGATGAGCGCTCCGCAGCCGCCCCAAGGCGCGCAGCCGCAGCAGCCCGGGCAGGGGGGCGAGCCCAGCCAGGGCCAGCCGTCCAGCCCGGCAGAGACACCGGCGGGCAATCAGGTCGTCTCGACGAACCTGGACTCGGGCGACGAACCGGAGCGCACCACCGTCGTGCGCCCCGGCCAGCAGCAGGCGGCTCCGGCCACTCCCGCAGGCGGTACTCCCGCAGGCGGCAACCCGGACGCCACCCAGGTGGTCCGGCCTGGCCAGGAGGCCGCTGGGGCGTCCAACCCGGACGCCACGCAGGTGGTCCGCCCCGGCCAGCAGGGCGCCGGTGCCGCAGGCGCCAACCCGGATGCCACCCAGGTCGTGGCCGGGGGCGGTGCGCAGCCCGGCCAGTTCGGCCAGCCGCCGCAGGGTTACGGCCAGCCCCCCGGCCAACCTGGCCAGTACGGCCAGCCCGGTCAGTTCGGTCAGCCGGGTCAGCCGGGGCAGTTCGGCCAGCCGCCGCAGGGCTACGGCCAGCCGCAGGGTTACGGCCAGCCGCCGCAGGGCTATGGCCAGCCTGGTCAGCAGCAGGCCTACGGGCAGCCGGGCCAGTTCGGCCAGCCGCAGCCGGGCCAGCTCCAGCAGCAGGGCTACGGGCAGCCGCAGCAGTACGGCCAGCCGCCGCAGGGTTACGGCCAGCCTGGTCAGCAGCAGTGGGGTGCCAATCCCTACGGCCAGCAGGGCGGCTACCCGCAGTCGTATCCGGGCGGCACCGGGACGAAGTTCCTGCCGATCGCGATGTGGGGCAGCGTCGGCGTCGGCGCGCTCGGCCTGCTGCTGTCGCTGATCGGCCTGATCGGCCTCATGGGCGCGAGCAACGAGATCTCTCAACTCACGGGGGGCGATTTCAGCGTCCCCATCTGGCCGGTGATCATCGTGCTGGTGCTGTTCGCCGGCATCGGCGTCGGCGGCTGGTTCGCGGGCCAGGGCAAGGAATGGGGGCGTCTCCTCGTCACCATCGCCGGTGGTCTCAGCGTGGCGCTCAACATCTTCTCGCTGACGATCATGTTCAGCGGAGGCGGTCTGTTCCAGATTCTGCTTGTCGGCGCTGCGATCGCGCTGTGGTGGCTGCCGCAGACCGTCCAGGAGTTCAAGGTCAAGCAGCAGCTCAGCGCACAGCCGCAGCAGCAGCAGCAGCAGAGCGGCGGCTTCCCGCAGCAGGGCCCCGGACCGGGCTACTGAGCCTGCGGGCAACCGCAGTGACGAACGCGTCTCACGACGGCCTCCGGCCTCTCGGTCGGGGGCCGTCGCGCGTCTGTCGGGACCTGCACAGGCCCACCCGTCTTCTCCTGCGCACCGCAGACCTCACGGAGCACGGGTCGGGCGAACTCCGCCGGACATCGAGGACGGCGGGCCCGTCTCCCCGGCAGGCGAAGCGGTGCGGCCTCCGCGCCGGAAAGCCGATCCGGCCCGCCACCACGCCCGCGCGCCACCCTCCGTCGTCGGGCTGCTCCGTTCGGCGGACCTGACGGCGCTACCCTTGACAGATGAGTCAGCCCAGCGTTGCGCGCCACGGGTTCGCCACCAACGCCATCCACGCGGGTCAGGAGCCTGACCCGACCACCGGTTCGGTCATCGTGCCGATCCATGCGACCTCCACCTACGCCCAGGACGGCGTCGGAGGCCTGCGTGGCGGCTATGAGTACTCGCGAACAGGAAACCCGACCCGCACGGCGTTGGAGGAGTGTCTCGCGGCCCTGGAGGGCGGCAGGCATGCGCGGGCCTTCGCCTCGGGCATGGCCGCCACCGACACGGTGCTGCGGACGCTGTGCAAGCCGGGCGACCACCTGATCATCCCGGATGACGCCTACGGCGGCACCTTCCGGCTGATCGACAAGGTCTTCAGCAAGTGGGGCATCACCCACACCCCGGTCGCGGTCTCCGACCTGGACGCGATGCGGGCCGCGATCCGCCCGGAGACCAAGGCCATCTGGGTCGAGACGCCCACCAATCCGCTGCTCAACATCGCCGACATCGCCGGGCTCGCCCAGCTCGCGCGGGAGCACGGCACGCGCTTCGTGGTCGACAACACCTTCGCCACGCCGTACCTCCAGGCCCCGCTCGACCTCGGTGCCGACATCGTCGTGCACTCCACCACCAAGTACATGGGCGGCCACTCCGACGTGATCGGCGGCGCCGTCGTCACCTCGGACGAGGAGCTGGACGCCGAGTTCGGGTTCCTGCAGAACGGCGCGGGCGCGGTGCCCGGTCCCTTCGACGCCTGGCTGACGCTGCGCGGGCTCAAGACCCTGGCCGTGCGGATGGACCGGCACTGCGACAACGCGGAGCGGATCGTCAGCCTGCTCCTCAGCCATCCGGCGGTGACCTGGGTCGGCTACCCGGGGCTGGCCGAGCACCCCGGCCACGAGGTTGCGGTGAAGCAGATGCGGCGTCCTGGCGGCATGGTGTCCTTCCGGCTGGCAGGCGGCGTCGAGGCGGCGCTGGCGGTCTGCTCGAAGACCCGGCTGTTCACCCTCGCCGAGTCGCTGGGCGGTGTGGAGTCGCTGATCGAGCACCCCGGCAAGATGACGCACGCCAGCACGGCGGGCTCCCAGCTCGAGGTGCCTGCGGATCTGGTCCGGCTGTCCGTCGGCATCGAGGACGCCGACGACCTGATCGCCGACCTGACTGAGGCACTGGGCTGAGCTGAGATTCCGGGCCTGCCTGTGCTGGTCTTCTCCAGTGCAGGCAGGCCGAGCCCTCGGTGGTTAGGCGCGGTTCGGCGAGACGCGGGCCTCCGCTGACGTGCTCGGCTCAGCGGACCGTGCTGCCCAGCCTGCGGGAGAGTTCGGTGGCGCCGTCGCGGACCAGACGCTCCCACTCCGGCCAGGACTCCTCGCGGTGACGCACGGTGGGCACCGAGATGCTCAGCGCCGCCACCCAGACGCCCGCGTGGTCGGTGACCGGTGCGGCGACACAGCCGACGTCCGGGTTCGACTCGCACATCTCGTAGCCCACCCCGGTGCGGCGCACCTCGGAGAGCTGGGCGCGCAGCGCCGCCGCCGAGGTGATGCTGCGCGGGGTGAGCGGGTGCAGTTCATGTGCCCGGAGTAGTGCGTCGGCCTCTTCGGGGGGCAGCCCGGCCAGCAGCACCTTGCCGACGGCGGTGCAGTGCGCGGGCAGTCGCCTGCCCACTCCGGAGATCATCCGCACCGAGTGCGTGGAGTCGATCTTGCAGATGTAGACGACCTCCAGGCCGTCCAGCACCGCGACGTGCACCGTCTCGTCGCACTCGCGGGCGATCCGGCGGGCGACCGCGTCGCCCTCCGTGGCCAGGTCCAGGTCCTGCTGATAGCGGGCGCCCAGTTCCAGCAGCCGGAAGCCGAGCTTGTACTGCGTCTCGGCGCCGGGCTGGCGATCGAGATAGCCGCGTGCGACCAGCGTGGTGACGAGTTCGTGGACGGTGCTGCGCGGCAGCCCCAGCCTGCTCGCGACCTCCGGCGCGGACAGCGTGGACCGCTCGCCGAGGAACAGCTCCAGGATGTCCGCCGCGCGCATCACTGCGGGAACGTGTCGCGCCATATGCCTCTGTCCTGCCTTCCACCTCGCCGACCACTCCAGCCTACCGAGGCGTGTTCGAGTTCTCGGACGAGGACGGTCGAATCGGGAGAATCGCTGCGGTCTTCGCTGCTCTGTGACGTGCAGGTTGCGCTGCGATGCGCATTCGATGTCCGAGTTATCGAACCGGCGGCTGCCTGGTGGACGCGCGGGGCCGCGCGGCGCATCTCCTGAGATGCGCGGGGCGCTCTGCGTTCCCGCCTCGGTCGTGCTGGCCGGGTCGGCTGGGTCGCCGCTCGCCGCTCGCTGCTCGCCGTCCGGCGGCCTGCGCTCGCGCGGAGACGGCCAGGGGCCGGTCCTTGCGTGCCCCCCGGGGTGGCGGCCTCTCCTCGGCGGCGCCTCGCGACGGTGCGTCACCGCTGCGCTGCGCAAGCCGCGCGTGGAGGGGCTGCGGCGGCGCCGTGGGGGTCCTGCGGGGCTTGTCGCGTGGCTAAGCGGTCGGCGATCGCTCGGAGGTCTCGTCGTTGTGGCCACGTGGGTGAGCTGGTGTTGTGACGGTCTGTGGAGTTTCGGGTGGGTCGTTATGGCGTGGCGGGGTGCTGGGTCACAGATGTTGGAAGCGGTGGGTGACCGGCGCTTACGGTCTGGCTTGTACGTCACGGTCCGGTCACGAGATAAGCATCAGGTAGAGGCCCTCCGGGTGTGGGAGTGAGTTCCCCCGGGATGTGTGGGCCGGTCGGTTTTCCCCCGCCGATCGCAGTGGCTGTGCCGTTTCCCCGAGACGCTTTGAAAGGTTGACGATGCCCCGTACCACTCTGAACGGGCAGTTCACCACCCCGGCGACCCTGGACGGCACGACTCCCGGCACTTCCCGTACCTCGCGTTCCGGCCGTTTCTTCCGTCGCGGCGCGGGCCGCGCGGTGGTCGCCTCGACTCTGGCGGGTGCGTTCCTGTTGGGTGGCCAGCCGATGCTGGCCGGTGCCGCCGAGGACGGCGGTCCCGACAACTTCGTGGAGGTCCAGAGCACGGAGTCGGTGCTGCCTGCCTTTTATGACAATCCCGCTCGTGGGCTGACGTCGCTGGTGAATGAGACCAAGGCGGAGGCTGATCGGGTGGCGGCGGAGGAGGCTGCGGCTGCGGAGGCGGCGGCGCGTCCTGATTTCGTGAAGCCTGCGGAGGGCACGTTCACCTCTGGTTTCGGTGGTCGGTGGGGCACCACGCATTACGGTGTCGACATCGCCAACTCGATTGGTACGCCGGTGGTGGCGGCCACCGAGGGCACCGTGATCAACGCGGGCCCGGCCACGGGCTTCGGCCAGTGGGTGCGGGTGCAGGCGCCGGACGGCACGATCACCGTCTACGGCCATGTGGAGTCGTTCACCGCTGCGGTGGGCCAGCAGGTGGCCGCGGGCGAGCAGATCGCCACGGTCGGCAACCGGGGCCAGTCCACCGGCCCGCACCTGCACTTCGAGGTCCAGGTCGGCGGTCAGAAGATCGACCCCCAGCCCTGGCTCGCCGAGCGCGGCATCACCCTCCAGTAAGACCACCGAACACCCACACCGAGACGCCCGCCAGGACACCCTGGGCGGGCGTCTTCGTGCGTCCAGACCAGGGCAACCCCCGCTGCCCTCCCCGAGGGAACGGGGGTTCTCGGCTGCATAGGGACAACCCTGCGTCAGGGGCGCGCGTCCGCCAAGCGGCTCGCAGGTGGTTGAGGGTGCCTGCGAGTCCCTTGGGGAGTGGGGGCAGGGTGTCAGCCGATGACGGATGCCCGGCGCCTCGTCGGGCTTTGACACCTCGCCGCCGTCGGCTCTGCCTGCACCTCACGCAGGCAGGAACAGCACCTTCTTCAGCGTCGGCGGTCGGTCGGCGAGCAGGGCCATGCCGCGTGCGTAGTCGGTGAGCGGGATGCGGTGCGACACCAGGCTCGGCAGGTCGAGAACGCCCGCCCGGAGCTGGTCGATCGCGTGCGACCAGGCGGCGGGCCCGGCGCCGAAGACGCCCCGCACGGTGAGCTGCTTGAGCGCGAAGACGTCGGGGTCCATCTCGATCGAGCCGCTGCCCGCGATGCCCTCCAACAGCACGGTGCCGCCCCGGCGGGCCAGGTCGAACGCCAGCGGGACCATGACCGCCGCGCCGGTCGCCTCGAACACGAGGTCGGCGCGGCCCGCGACGGCCGAGAGCCCGCCCGCGTCGCCGGAGCGGACGCAGCGCGTGGCGCCGAAGGACGCGGCCAGGGCGAAGTGCTGATCGCCGCGTCCCACCACGGTCAACGACTCGGGCTGGTAGGCGGCGAGCATCTGCACGGCCAGCAGGCTCAGCGTTCCGGTGCCGAGCACGGTGAACCGGCCGCCGGGCCTGGGCTGGGCGGCCAGCAGGCCCGCAGCGACGCAGGCGGCGGGTTCCAACAGCGCACAGTCGGCGAGTTCGGTGCCTCGGGGCAGCGTGGCGGGCAGCAGGTGCACCAGTCTGCTCGGCACCACCAGGAGGCTGCTGAAGGCACCGGGGTGGGTGAAGCCGGTCTCGGCGTAGTCGGCGGTGCACAGGGTCGGCTCGCCCGCGCGGCAGCGCGCGCACACCAGACAGGAACGGAATCCCTCGGCGACGACCGGCGCGCCGATGGGCAGGTTCTCCACCCCCGGCCCGACGTCGGCGATCCGGCCCGCCCATTCATGGCCGGGAATCACCGGATACCGGACGTAGGGCGCGGGGCGGCGGCCCTCGAACAGTTCGACGTCGCTGCCGCAGACTCCGGCCGCCGCGACCTCGATCAGCACCTCGCCCGCTGCGGGAGCGGGCACCTCGTGCTCGATCAGCCCGTGCCGCTCGGGCGCCTCGACGCGCACGGCCGCGCAACGGCGGGGCGTGGCGTGGTCGGCGGCGTGCGGAGTGACGTCTGCGTCGCTCATCGGGCACTCGCTCCCTTCCTCGGCTGAACAGCCGGTCTGCCGTTCTCGGCCTGCGCTGCGCGGTGGCGAGCGGACGGACCTCGCGTCGTTGTGCCGGGAGGTTGGGTCGCCCGCGCGGCACCGCAGGCACGCGTTCGAAGGAGATCACAGGAAACCGCAGAAGAGAAGTCCGAAATATCGAACATGTGTCGAATAGTCGACGTCGGGGGCGCCGCCTGCGGGCAGATCGGCCCGATCCGGTCGAACCCCGAACTCCGATTCCGTCTCATCGGGGTGCGACTGACCAGGCAAGCAGGGGGCTTGACGTCGCCGCCGTCTCGGCCGTAGCTTCGTGTTCGGCTGGACAGATATGGTCCGAAATATCGAATGGATGCCTGTGGTGACTCCAGACGAACCACGTTCGACCCCCCAGACGTCGCCCGCGTCGGCGCCGTTGGCCCGACTCGGCTACCCCGCTGCCGACAACGGACTGCCCTCCTCGCCGTTGAGCTTTCCCGACGGCGGTGCCTTCCGCGTGGAGATTCCCTCCGTCGAAGGACCGGCAGCCCTGACCGCCGTGCTCGACGAGGCCGCCGCGCGTTCCGTGCCGATCCACCGGGTCAGCCAGGGCAGCGGCGTGATGATGCAGACCGATGCCGAGATCACCGAGATGGTGCAGGCCTGCGACGCGGCGAACATCGAGCTGTGCCTGTTCCTCGGCCCGAGGGCGAGCTGGGACGCAGGCGGCGGACGCTTCACCCCGGCCGGAAACCTCGGACCGAGGGCACGCGGCGCCGAACAGCTCGCGCAATGCCTGGAGGACGCGCTGCGCGCCGTCGAACTCGGGGTGCGCTGCCTGCTCGTCGGCGACGAGGGCGTGCTGTGGGCGCTGCACCGGCTGCGCACCGCAGGCGAGCTGCCCGCCGAGCTGACCCTCAAGGTCTCCGCGTTGATCGGGCCCGCGAACCCGGCGTCCTTCGCGCTGTTCGAGAACCTCGGCGCCGACTCCGTCAACGTGCCGGGTGATCTCAGCCTCGCCCAGCTCACGGACCTGCGGGCGGCGGGCCGCAGCGCGATCGACTTCTACCTGGAGTCGCCCGACAACCTCGGCGGCTTCGTCCGGCACTACGACGGACCCGAGCTGGTCCGGCTCCTCGCGCCGGTCTACCTCAAGTTCGGCCTGCGCAACGCGCCCGACATCTACCCGTCGGGCGGGCACCTGCGCGCCGCCGTCGAGCAGTCCGGCCGGGAACGGGTTCGCCGCGCCGAACTGGGCCTCGCCTTGTTGGAACGGCGCGGCCTCCTCGATCAGATGTCCCCGTTGGGCAGCAGGCTCGTCGGCCCGCTGAGCCGCTTCGCCCCGGCCCCCGCGATCTCGGACGCTGCCCCGACCACCGCCACCTCGGCCGCCGCGACGGCGGGCGAGCCGAGCCCGGCGGCCCAGAGATGACCGGGCCCGCCGTGAGCAGGCGCGGCCTGCTCACGGGCGCTCTCGGGATCGGCGCCCTCGGAGCGCTGTCGGGCTGTAGTGCCCGCACCTTCTTCGGCGGCGCCGAGGCCACCCTGCGCTACTGGAACCTCTACGCGGGCGGCGACGGCGCGATCATGCAGGAGATGCTGGACGGCTACCGCGAGGCCTACCCGGACGTTCCGTTGGAGGACGTGACGCTGGAGTGGGGCGAGCCGTACTACACGAAGCTCGCGATGGCGGGCGCGGGACAGCGCGCACCCGACGTCAGCGCCCTGCATCTGGCCCGGCTCGGCGGCTACGCGCCCGCAGGCCTGCTCGACCCCTTCGACGAGGAGTTGCTGGCGGAGGTCGGCATCCGCGAGGAGGACTTCCCGCCCGAGCTGTGGCGTCGCTCCCAGCACGACGGCCGCATCTTCGCGATCCCCTTCGACACCCACCCGTTCGTCCTCTACTACAACCTCGACGTCTGTCGGGAGATCGGCCTGCTCGACGCGAACGACGAGCTGCGCTCCCCAGCGGGCCCGGAGGCCGTCGTCGAGGCGTTCACCGCCGCGCGGGAGGTCACCGGCAGCCACGGTCTCGCCGTCGAGACCCTCGGCCCGAACTGCATCACCCCGTGGCGACTCTGGTACACGCTGTACCGCCAGCTCGACGGCGAACTCCTCACCCCCGACAACCTGTCCTCGGCGATCGACGACGACAAGGCGTTGCAGGCGTTGGACTTCATGCGCCAGATCACCGAGAGCGGCGGCGCCGCGCGCGAGATGGACATCAACGGCTCGGTGGCCATCTTCGGCAACGGTCAGGCCGGCTTCCACATGAACGGCGAGTGGGAGCTGACGACCTTCCGGACCACCGGCGTGCCGTTCAGCATGGCCCGCTTCCCGAAGGTCTTCGACACCGACGTCGCCCAGGCCGACTCGCACGTCTTCGTGCTGCCCCACCAGAGCGACCGCTCCGATCGCGAGCACCAGCGCCAGACCTACGAGTTCATCGCCTACATGCTCCGCGAGAGTGCGGCCTGGGGCGCGAGCGGGCACATCCCCGCCTATCAGCCCGTCGCCACCAGCCAGGAGTTCCTGTCGATGCGCCCGCAGGCGCTCTACAGCTCGGTCGCCCAGGACGTCCAGCTCGACCCGCCGGTCTGGTTCGGCGGCTCGGCATCACTGCTGTGGATCCAGTTCGGCTCCGCGTTCTCCGCCGTCCTCACCGGCCGCTCCACCCCCCGTGAGGGGCTCGACGAGGCGAAAAGCGCACTGCAAGGACTGCTCGACACCCCTGACCCGACTCGCTGACCACATATCGGAGGTACGGCCATGGCAGTGCGCAGCGTCGCGCGCCCGAGCCGTCGTGACTCGTCCGGGTCCCCAGCACACGGGACGCCTCGACGCCGTCGGGACTGGACGGGACTGCTGTTCGTGCTCCCCTTCCTCGCGTTCTTCGTCGCCTTCCTGGTCTGGCCGCTGCTCGCGGGCCTCGGGACGGCGACCACGAGCGCGGGCCTGTCCAACCCTGGCGAGTTCGTCGGACTCGACAACTTCGTCGACGCGCTGCGTGATCCGGACGTGTGGACCTCGCTGGGCAACACGCTCTGGTTCACCCTGCTCAGTACGCCGCTGCTGGTGCTGGTCGGCCTCGTCCTCGCCCTGCTCGTCCATCAGCTGACGCCGGGCCGCTGGTTCTGGCGACTGTCGTTCTTCGCGCCGTTCCTGCTGCCCTCCAGCGTCGTCGCGCTGATCTTCGTGTGGATCTTCCAGCCCGATTTCGGCATGGCCGACGGGATGCTGGCCGCGATCGGACTGAATCCGAACATCGGCTGGCTCAGCGATCCGTCCATGGCGATGTTCTCCATCGTCCTCACCACGACGTGGTGGACGGTCGGCTTCAACTTCCTGCTCTATCTGGCGGCGCTCCAGTCGATCCCGCAGGAGTTCTATGAGGCCGCCGCCATCGACGGCGCCGACGGGTGGCGCCGGTTATGGAGCATCACGTTGCCGCTGCTGGGGCGGACCACCGGCCTGGTGGTGGTGCTGCAACTGCTGGCCTCGTTGAAGGTGTTCGACCAGATCTACCTGATGACCAGCGGCGGGCCGGGCGACGCGACGATCCCCGTCATCCAGTACGTCTACGAGATCGGCTTCACCAACTTCCGCATCGGCTACGCCTCGGCGATCTCATACCTCTTCTTCGCGCTGGTGCTGGTGATCGCACTCGTGCAGCTCCGACTGTTCGGCAACCGCAAGGAGTCCGGCCGATGACCGTCGACGCCCCCGCAGTGGACCGTCCCGCCGGAGACTCGGGCTCCGAGCAGCCGCCGCCCGGCGGCCGTGAGTCGGGCTCGACGACACCTCGCCGCCGACGCCCGATCAGCCTCGGCACGATCGCCCTGTTCCTGGTGACCGCAGCCCTTGCCGTGTTGTGGCTGATGCCGCTGGCCTGGGCACTGCTCACCTCGCTCAAACCGGAGGGCGAGACCACCGCGATCCCCTTGCGCTGGCTGCCCACCGAATGGACGCTGGCGGCCTACGAGTCCGTGATCGGCGGCAGCGACGTCGGTCTCTGGATGTTCAACAGCATCTTCACCGCGACGGTGACCACCGTCCTGGTGGTGCTGGTCTCCAGCATGGCGGCCTACGGCTTCGCCAGGACGACCTTCCCCGGCCGGAAGCTGCTGCTGGCGCTGACGGTGATGGGCATCATGGTCCCGCCGCAGGTGCTGATCGTCCCGCTGTTCGCCGAGATGGTCGCCCTCGGTCTCGTCGACACCTACTGGGGCGTGATCCTGCCGCAGGTGGTGGCGCCCGCGATGGTGTTCATCCTGGTCAAGTTCTTCCAAGGCCTCCCGCACGAGCTGGAGGAGGCCGCGCACATGGACGGCGCGAGCCGGTGGCGCATCTACTGGCAGATCATCATGCCGCTGTCGCGCCCGGTGCTGGCCGCGGTGTCGATCTTCACGTTCATCACCACCTGGAACAACTTCCTGTGGCCGTTCATCGTCACCACGGACCCGAACGCCATGACCCTGCCCGTCGGCCTGATCGCCGTCGAGGGCGGTTACGGGCTTCGCTACGCCGAGATCATGGCCGCCTCCATGATCGCCGCACTGCCGTTGCTGATCATCTTCGTTCTCTTTCAACGCCAGGTCGTGCGCGGTGTCGCGCACACCGGTCTTTCCGGCCAATAGGCCAGAGCCGACCCGCTGGAGATGGATTCCCGAAGGAGTGAAGACATGTCAGCAACGGAGAGACCGCACCATCGCCGATCACGCCGCGCGTTCCGCCCCGCCACCGTGCTCGCCTGCCTGGCGATGCTCGTCGTCCCGGCACTGCCCGCCGCCGCCGTCGACCAGACCCGGCGAGCGGGCCACGTCTCGACCACCACCGGAGACGACGGCCTGCTCGGCAGCCTGCCCGTCGGGGACGTCGTCGATCCGGGCCCGCAGCAGAACTACCCGCTGCCCGGCCTGGTCACCGGCGACCTGCGTGCCCACGACCCCTCCATGGTCCGCACCCCGGAGGGCTACCGCCTCTTCGCCACCCACGACGGAGTCCAGCTGCGGACCTCGCCGGACCGCGTGAACTTCCAGCGCAATGCCGCCGCGCTGGCCTCCATCCCCCAGTGGGTGTACGACCGCAGCCCCGGCGGCGACGTCTGGGCGCCGGACATCTCGTACCACAACGGCACCTACTGGCTGTACTACTCGGCGTCCACCTTCGGCAGCAACAACTCGGCCATCGGCCTCGCCACCAGCACCAGCGGCCAGCCGGGCAGCTGGCAGGACCGGGGTGTCGTCTACTCGACGAACTCGGGGTCGAACCACAACGCCATCGATCCCTCGCTGCTGGTCACGGGCGGGAACTGGTGGCTGTCCTTCGGCTCGCACTGGACCGGCATCAAGCTGATCCGCATCGATCCGGCCACCGGCCTGCGGCACAGCACCGATCGCACGGTGCACAGCCTGGCCTCCCGGCCCTCGGCGGGCGGCGCGGTCGAGGCGCCCTACATCCTCGAACACGACGGCGACTACTTCCTGTTCGTCTCCTTCGATCGCTGCTGCGCGGGGACCAACAGCACCTATCGGATCATGGTCGGCCGCGCGGACAACCCCACCGGCCCCTACCGCGACCGCAACGGCACTGCGATGACCAGCGGCGGCGGCACCCAGATCCTCGCCAGCCATCAGAACATCATCGGCCCCGGCGGCCAGAGCGTGCTCCGGGACTCCGACGGCGACCTGCTCGTCTACCACTACTACGACGCGAACAACTCGGGCATCGAACGGCTGGGAGTCAACCTTCTCGGCTGGGATGACCAGGGTTGGCCGTACGTCTACTGATCTCGGCGCGGGTGCGGGCAACCTCGTGACCAGCAGGTCCCGCACCCGCTCCGCGTCCGCCCCACCGAGTCAGTCACCCTCGAAACGGAAAGGCAGCCATGCGCAACCCCACCGAGTCCGGTTCGGCGACTGCCACCGCCTCCTTCACCCTGCACCCCGACTTCGCCGTCGGCGAGGTGCATCCCCATCTGTTCGGCTCCTTCGTCGAGCACATGGGGCGCTGCGTGTACACCGGCATCTACGAGCCGGGGCACCCGTCGGCGGACGAGGACGGCCTGCGCACCGACGTTCTCGAGCTGATCAGGGAACTCGGCGTCACCCTGGTGCGGTATCCCGGCGGCAACTTCGTCTCCGGCTACCGCTGGGAGGACGGCGTCGGCCCGGCCGAGGGCAGGCCGCGCAGGCTGGAGCAGGCGTGGCGCTCGGTGGAGACCAACCAGTTCGGGTTGTCGGAGTTCATGAACTTCACCCGCAAGAGCGGCGTCGACCCGATGATGGCCGTCAACCTCGGCACCCGAGGCGTGGAGGCGGCCCGGCAGCTCGTCGAGTACAGCAACCACCCCGGCGGCACCGAGCTGTCCGACCTGCGGCGTGCGCACGGTGACGAGAAGCCGTTCGACATCCGGCTGTGGTGTCTCGGCAACGAGCTGGACGGCCCCTGGCAGATCGGCCACAAGACCGCCGAGGAGTACGGCAGGCTCGCCGCCGAGACCGCCAAGGCGATGCGGCTGGTCGACCCGGACCTGCGGCTGGTGGCCTGCGGCAGCTCACACTCCGGCATGCCGACCTTCGGCTCCTGGGAGGAGACCGTCCTCGGCCACACCTGGGAGTACGTCGACTACATCTCCTGCCACGCCTACTACCAGGAGTTCGACGGCGACGTCGACAGCTTCTTGGCCTCCGCCGTCAACATGGAGCACTTCATCGAGAGCGTGGTCGCCAGCAGCGATCACGTGGCGGCCAAGCTGCAGAGCTCGAAGAAGCTGATGATCTCCTTCGACGAGTGGAACGTCTGGTACCAGTCGCGCCAGACTGCCGAGAAGCCCGAGCCGTGGTCCGTCGCGCCGCGGCTGATCGAGGACAACTACACCGTCACCGACGCCGTCGTGGTGGGCAGCCTGCTGATCGCGCTGCTGCGGCACTGCGACCGGGTCACCGCCGCGTGCCTCGCCCAACTCGTCAACGTCATCGCCCCGATCATGACCGAGCCGGGCGGCCCGGCCTGGCGGCAGAGCAGCTTCTACCCCTTCGCCGACGCCGCGAAGCACGGCCGAGGCCGGGTGCTGCGCGTCGAGCCGGCCAGCCCCACCCACGAGACGGCGAAGTACGGCGAGGTCGACCTGCTGCACGCCACCGCCGTGCAGGGCGAGGACGGCACGACCACGGTCTTCGCCGTGAACCGGTCCACCACTGAGGACTTGGAACTGGCCGTCGACGTGCGCAACCTCGGCGACGTCCGCGTGCTGGAGCACCGGGTGCTCGCCGACGCGGACCGGCACGCGAGCAACACCCTGGCCGAGCCGGACCGGGTGCGCCCGACCACGCGCGAGGGCTCGACGACGGCCGACGGCCGGTTGAGCGCCGTGCTGCCGCCGTTGTCCTGGAACGTCATCCGGCTGGGCAGCTGATCCAGGCCGACAAGGGCATGTCACCAGAGTCGTCGACGCGCCGAGGCCCGGGTTCTCAGGTCTTGGTCGTGCGAGAAGGAGAAGGGTGTCAGTGAAGATCTCCAACGTCAGCACCGCCGTGCTCGGCACGCCGTGGCGGAACCTGACCTACGTCATCGTGGAGACCGACGAGGGTCTGCGCGGCGTCGGTGAGGTGCGGATGCTCAACCACACCGACGCGCTGATCGGCTACCTTGCCGAGGCCGTCGGGAATCACGTGCTGGGCAGCGATCCGTTCGACATCGAGTCGCTGGTGTCGCGGATGTACCACAACGACTTCGGCCGGGCGGGCGAGATCGTCATGTCCGGCATCGCCGTCATCGAGATGGCCTGCTGGGACATCATCGGCAAGGCGCTGGACCAGCCGGTGTACCGGCTGTTGGGCGGCGCGGTGCGCGACAAGATCAAGGCCTACGCCAACGGCTGGTACACCGTGGAGCGGACGCCGGAGGAGTTCCATGCCGCCGCCCGCAAGGTCGTCGACTTCGGTTACCAGGCACTGAAGTTCGACCCCTTCGGCCCCGGCCGGATGGAGTTGGACCACGCCGAGACGGTGCGCTCCATCGAGCTGGTCGAGGCCGTGCGGGACGCGGTCGGCCCCGAGGTCGAGTTGCTGGTGGAGATGCACGGCCGCTTCACCTCGGCCACGGCGTCCCGGATCGCCCGGCTGCTGCGCCCGTACGACCCGGCGTGGCTGGAGGAGCCGACCCCGCCGGACGACATCGAGGCGCTGGCGAAGTTCTCCGCGACCGCCGAGGCACCGGTGGCGACGGGGGAGCGGCTGCACACCAGACACGAGTTCCGGCAGCTCTTCGCCTTGCAGGCGGCCGACATCATCCAGGCCGACATCTCGCACTTCGGCGGCATCCTGGAGTTGAAGAAACTCGCCGCGACGGCCGAGACCCATCACATGATGGTGGCGCCGCACAACGTGGGCGGCGCGGTGCTCACGGCGGCCAACCTGCACCTGGCCGCCTGCACGACGAACTTCAAGATCCAGGAGCACTTCAACGACTTCGCCGACTCCTTCGTCAAGGACGTCGCACCGGGCAATCCCGAGGTCGTCGACGGCTACTTCGCCCTGCCCACCGGGCCGGGCCTGGGCATCGAGCTGGATCTGGACGCCGTGGCGGAGCACCCTCGGCAGAAGGTGAACTTCAACCTGTTCAAGGACGGGTGGCAGCGAAGGGACACGGTGACGTCGTAGTTCGCGGGCGGTCCTGCTCGGACTGTCGGTGAGCGGTCGTGGCGATGGAGTGCGTTCTGGCGCGCCCCGTCGCCACGGCCGCTGCTGTGCTGGGGTCGTCGGCTGCTCGGTCGGGGGCTGGCGATGCTGCGATCAGTTCGCGCACTTCACGGATGCCACGAAGGCGGCGAAGGCGTGCTGGTCGACGACGAGGGTGCCGCCGTCGGGGTTCTTGGTGTCTCTGATGCCGACCAGGCCCGGCGAGATGCCGACCTCGACGCAGTTTCCGTTTCCGGCGGTGCGCGTCGACGTCTTCCATCGGGCAGGTGCAGGTCCCTTGTTCATTGGATCACTCCTGTTTGCGAGTGGCAGCAATCTTCTGGATGAAGGCGGCAAATGTCCGCTGGTCGATGACGAGGGTGCCGCCGTCGCGGTTCTTCGTGTCGCGGATACCGACTAGGCCCGTACCGAGCCCGACCTCGACACAGTTCTCGCCGCCGGACCGTCTCGCGGTGCGCCAGGCAGACAGGGCGGGCTGTAAGTCAGCCATGACTACTCCATCTCCTTCACAACGTGCCGGATGAGGTCGGCGGACTCGGCCGGGCTCATCGCCATTTCGGTCAGCGTAGAGTGCGCTGCCAGGTGAGCCTCCACCTCGGCTGGATCATCGACGATGACGGCTGATGAGATGTGCTCGATCTGTACGAGCGGGTCATCCTTGTCGCTGAACTGCAACGCGATGAACGACCCGATCAAGCCGCGGTGCGCTCGAACCGTCGCCGCCGTGGGCAACACCTGCAAGCTGATGTTCGGTCGCTCTGCCGTGCGAATCAGATGCCGCAGTTGATCGACGAGGAGCGTGGCGCCGCCGATCGGCCGGTGAAGAACTGCTTCGTCGATGACGACGTCATAACTCACCGTGTCTCGGGACAACAGCGTCTGACGTGCCATACGGGTCGCAACCCGCGCCTCGATCTCTGCTGGGCGGCTTGCCCATGCGCCTGCAAGTTGCCGCGCGTACTCCGCCGTCTGCAGCAGTCCTGGCACGACGTCCAATGTCCATTCGACGATGCCGCTGGCCTGATCCTCCCAATCGATCCACGACTGCATGAGCGGTGACAGCCCTGGTCTGTCCCCTTCCCACCAGTGACTCTCGCTCGCCCGGCGAGCGAGGTCCATCACGTACGACGCGGCGCTACCACCGACTCCCATTGCGGCGAGCAATACGGCTGTTTCTTCTGGAGTGGGTACGCGCTCGCCAGTCTCCATTCGTCCGATGGTCGACCGGGACAGATCAGGAGTGCGGGCGGCAACGTCGTCGATCGTCATCCCTGCGTCGGTGCGCGAGCGATGGAGACTTGCCGCCAGCCCTCGCGATCGGGCGGTTCGGTTGGTTCGGGATCGCGCTCGGCTCATGGCGATCAGCGTAGGAGAGCTCAGTCCCGCGCTGGATCACCCGATCGAGACGGTGGGATATCCCACAAGTCGTGGTTCTATCTTGTTATGATCGGGAATATGCACACCTCACGGTTTCTTGACTGCATCGCCGCAAGTCACAGTGACGCCTCATGACCGCCCTCACCGTCGTTGGCCTGACGCTCCTCACCAGCGGAATCCCGCTGGCCGCCTACGGCTACCTGACCCCTCGGCCCCGGCCGCGCCGTGCGCGCACGGTCTCCGTGTCCTCGATCCTCGCCCGGTGCGCCGTCGACCGGCCGCCGCCGGGCTACCGCACGGCATTCGCCGGAACCCTGGAGCTGGGGGTGCGGTCATGACGGCGACGCACGACCCACGCCCCGTCCCGGCGGAGTGGCTGGGCTTCCTGGGCAGGCATCCGGCCGCGCTGGTCGTCGGTGCCGTCGGGCGAGTGGTCTCGCTGGAGGGAAGCCGTGCCCACAGCGGTCGGGTCGGCGCGGAGATCACCAGAGCCGTTGCCGCTCAACTGATCGAGACTTGCACCGACGGCACCCGCTGCGAATGGGCGGCGTGGTGGCAGGGCGTGACCCGCGCCCTTCGCGCCGGGCCATCCGGCGCGGGCGTCGAGATCTCCGTGTTGGAGCACGGGACGATGCTCGGCCGCTGGCGGGTGACGTCGTCGCGGCTGCCTGCGTTGACAGCGAGTCTTCGCACCGCCATTACCGAGGCGGGGAAGCCGTGATGCGCCCGGAATGGTTCGTGCGGTCAGTGCGGCAGGGCGACACCCACCACGGGGTCGTCGAGCAGTGCGGCGGGACGGTCGTCGTCCGGCCCGCCTGCGGAGGAGAATCGTTCACCGCGCTGAACCGGTGGCCGATCCACGAGTTCTATTACGACGACCAGGAATGCCCGGACTGCCTCGGCTCGTCGCTCCGACCTCGCCTCGTGCTGGTGGCGGCATCATGACGCCATCCCGAGACAACCGCACGACGCGGATCACCGCGCTGCTGCCGAATCGGGCCGCACGAATCCGGCCCTATGTCCTGGCGATCACCGGAGGCCCGCGATGACCGAGGAACGAGAGATCGCTGACGAGCCTCGACTGATCGAGCAGGTCACCCTGCCTACGGTCGGGCTCGTGTGCCAACGCCATGCGATCTTCGTCAACACTGGCGAGACCCTTCCGGCCGAAGGTGAAGCGGCGCTTGCACTCTGCGGCGTGCGCGTCACCCTCGGGCCTGCTCCCGAGGAGATGCTCCCCGGCGTGCCCGCCGAGGTCGTCGACTGCGCTGATTGTCAGGGGATCATCTGGGACGAGCCCGACCCACGCCCTGCCCATGCCCGACCGCGCCTCTACATCCGCCGTGTCGGCACCGTGCCGGTCCACATCGTCGACGTCGAAGGCCTCACCGCCACCACGATGACCAGCCTGTGCCGCACCGTCTTCCACCTCGGCGAGGCGCTCGAGCAGCTCGCGCCCGGTGCAGGCGCGCCCTGCACGGGGTGTCTCCTCGCCTCGTTATCGAGACCGGCCCTGCTCGCTCCTTGACCCTGGACGCCATCTCGTCACGGGACCGAGCACGCTCACCTGTTCGGCGCTGTCGCCGTCGTCCGCCGTCCGGCAGCATGTCGGTTCAGCCATGGGGATGACGGTCATCGAACCGGGGGAGGCGGCCCGAGAATGGCGCGGAAACTGACGCTGGTGTCGAGGAATGACGGATCGGACGCCTTCTGGGTGGTCGATCAGGCCGGAAACAAGCTGGTGGGCGAGGCGATTCCCAGCGACGTCCATCGTGGACGATGGCGGGCGGCGGTAGCCGATCCTCGGCAGGGATACAGCTTCGTCTGCGTGACCGAGCGCGGCGAGACCTTGGTCGACTATTCGCAGGTGGGCACCGAGACCTTCAGCAGCCCCCAGGACGCCATGGCCGCCGTGGCGCGACACCGGATCGTCTGACCCAACGACTGCGCCGGACGGCCTGCCCGGCGGCCTCGACCCGAGGCCGCATCGGGCCCGCGAACTCGGGAGTGGCACCGGCGGACCAGGGTAGGCGGGGATCGCGGCGGTGATGCTCCGACACCGCGACGACACCGCAGTGCTCCGAATCGGCGGCGGCGCGCATCGGCGCCCGTCTGCCCAGGCCTTCGCAGTACTGAGCCCCACGCGCCCCTACACCGCCCGTCATGGACGCCGAACGAGCAGACCTGCCCTCATCGGCGATCCCCCCGTGATCGGCGACCCGGCGCGATGCTGCGTGCGAGTCGCCGATCACGAGATCCGCCGAGCCGCCACCAGCGCTCGAGCACGGCATCAGTGTGCGAGCGCCGAGCGCCGCGCGCTGGCGACGGCTGCCACCGCCGCAACGGAAGTCAACGGAGAGATGACGTATACGAGGAGCCCGCGTAGATCGCCTATCGGCACCAACGCACCGGTCAGCACCGCCTGCAGGCTGGGAGTCAGAGTATGCAGGGCGACCACGATCCCGACCGTCACGATGATTCCGCGCCCGGCCGCTTGACGCTGAGACAGCAGTAGCACCCCCACGACGAGTAGGGCCATCTCGACGACGGCGAGCACCAGGTTCGTCCACAACAGCGCGATCGGTGCTCCGCGTTCGTCGAGGGCCCCGGCGGCCTCGAACGTGAGGAACAGCAGGCCCGGAATACACAGCAAGGGCAGCACCAGCGCGGCTGTCGATGCGGCCCTGTCCTGCCTTCTCGCCGTCGAGCGGCCCGAGTCCCGGTGAGGGTGTCCGGTCTGAGCATCGAGCAGCCGTGTGCCACCGCCGCGCCGCTGCTGCGCGGTCGGTCCGGAGCCGAGATCGATCGTGGTCTGCATGCGACGTTCATCGATCATCGTCGAGATCGTCGGTGGGAGCCAGCGGGTCGTCGTCCGACCGAATTCAGCGAGCTCGTCGATGATGTCGGCCACACTGGGGCGGCGGCCGGGGTCCTTGGCCAGGCAGCGTCGCACCGTGCCCGCCAGACGGCTCGGCAGGCCGACGAGGTCGGGTTCGTCGTGGACGATGCGGTACACGATCGCCTCGGCAGGGCCGGTGCCGAACGGACTGCGACCGGTGGCGGCGAACGCCAGGATGAGACCGAGCGAGAACACGTCGCTGGACGGACCGATCTCCTGACCGCGCGCCTGTTCGGGAGACATGAACGACGGGGTGCCGACGACGACGCGGGAGAGGGTGTGGGAGGTGCTGTCGAGCGCACGCGCGATGCCGAAGTCGATGACGCGGGGACCATCGTCGGCGAGGATCACGTTCGACGGCTTGAGGTCTCGGTGAACCAGGCCACAGGCGTGAATCGCGGCGAGCCCCTCGGCCAGTCCGGCTCCCAGCAGGGCGACCGCCTCAGTGGGAAGCGGTCCGTGCTTCTCGACAGCCTGCTGTAAGGACGGGCCGGGGATGTAGGCCGTGACCAGCCACGGTGGGACGTCCTCGGGGCCGGCGTCGACGACCTGGGCGGTGTAGAAGCCGCCGACCCGCCGGGCGGCGTCGACTTCCACCGCGAAGCGGCGCCGGAATTCGACGTCCTCCGCGAGTTCGGCACGCACCAGTTTGACCGCCACCTGACGGCCGCTGCGGGAGCTGCCCAGGAAGACCTGCCCCATTCCGCCGCCGCCCAGTCGCCCGCGAAGGCGATAGGCGCCCACCTGGCGTGGATCACCGTCGCGCAGGGGATCCATCCGGGGTCCTCCTCAGTCGTATGCGTGCTCTCTTCGGATCGGGCCGATTCTTCCAGGGATCAGGGATCAGGGGTCAGGGTCAGGGATCCCAAGGGCATGCTCTCGACAACGGGTACCGAGGGACGACGCATCGGACACCCACCGGGCGGTGGGTCGCGCTCGAAGCGGGCGGGCGAGGCGTTTCCCGCCGACGTCCATCGTGGCTGCGGCAGATCCTCTGCACGGAGCACCGGTTCGCCTGGATGAGTGCGACGGCACGTTCTCGATCCCTCGCAGGCGGGTACGGAGACGTTTCACCGTGCGTGGGACTGGGCACCGTGTCCCGGGACATCGGATCAGGCGGTGATCTCCTTTCTTGCCTAGGCAGATGCCCGGCACGCTGGGTGAGGTGGCGAAGGATTACGAAATCCACAACGAGGCGAGGGACTCGATCCCTGGGAACGTCTTCGGGTCGGCGCCGTGCACGGCGATGTCGTTCTCCTCCCACCATCGGCCGAGACCCGCACTGCGCTCGTCAGGAACCTCGCCTAAGGGTGCGCGCGCTGAGTGCGAGGGGAGGTGCGGATATGGGGAATTCGTGGCCGAGACGCACTAGAGGTGCGCTGGCACACCGCCGCCGAGGATCTGCCCGATGAGTGGGAGGACATCACCGGCAGCCCGGACGCGCTCCTCGGGCTGCTCCGGGAGACCCCGCAGGGCTCCGCTGGCCCGTGTCCGAGCACTGGCCACGGCGTCGAGTGGACGGGGACGGCTGCGCTTGATGCGGTCGTAGGCGCCGAGGGTGCGATCGGCCCCGCGCGCGGCACTGACGGCCGCTATGAAGCTCCGCTCAGGGGTGTCACGATCGACCGCCCGGCCGGCCTCGACACGCTGGCCTGACCGAACGCACCGACCACGGCGGGCACACCAGCAGCCCAAGCACGTACACGGCTCTGGTCCATACCGAGACTCCGAATGGAGCAGTTTCATTCCTGACTTCGGTGGACACCTGATCACCACGCATATCGCAGGAGGGGAGGTGTTCGACCACATGACCGACTCTCAGACCAGGTCGCACTTCGCGACGGCATCGGTGCGATCAGCCACCGCTACTGCTCCGGCCCCGGACGGCTCGCTGACCTCGACCGTCGATACCGGCCAGGGACGTCAGTCCCCTGGGCCTGCGGCTGTCCTGTCGCCTCCACTCGCAGAGACACCCTCGGGCGCCGCCACCCGGATCAACCCGCTTACCCAGCCCGACCGCAGTGGACTTCTCCAAGCCGAGCGTCGGCTGTCGACAGTGGTGAGTAGGGGAGTCGGGGACCCGAAGCCGAGTCCCAGACCGTGAACCCGCCTAGCGGGGTCGCCCAACACCGGAGATCAGTTCTCGACGGAGAAGTTCTAGGAGAAGAGCAATGTCTCAGAAGTACACGGTCTCTACCGTCGCCCTCATCCTCCTCGTCATCATCGGAGTGTTCATGGCATTGGAGGTCTTCTCGACCGAAGTCGGTTCCCTCTCGATCGGAGTCGTCGGTTGCGGGGCGGCATTGGCCTTTTTCATGATCAACAGAAAGCAGACGGAGTGATCGGATCTAGGTGGTTCTGAGAGGTCGCCCTCGGCGGATTGCGGCCGTTCGTCACGGGGCCGATCCTCGATTGCGGAGTCCCGCGAGCCTGCCTGCCTGGAGGCAGGCAGGACTCCCGTCGCCGTCGCTGTTCGGGAGATCGAGCGCCGGTCGTCGCAGGCTGATCGGTCCCGGGGCCGCTCTTCGGACGCGCAGTGATGCTGGTGACTTCGTTGAGCGACGGGAGACTGTTCCTCGAAGATGCCTACGCACGCGGCGTACTGCGTCAGGTGGGTGCCGTCTACCAGTTCCGGCCCGCCCGACTTCGAGATCACCTCGCCCGTCAGTATCGAGCCCGAACCGGCCGTGCGGCGGTATGAGGCGACGCAGGTCGGCGGTATGGGGATAGTCGATCCCCGTGACACCGCAGGATGATCGGCGACTTCCGGCGAGCCGCCGACCACGACATCCTCGGTGTCACTCCCGCCCGGTGAGCCCCGCGAACGGCAGCACCGGCACGCCCGATACCCCCGGTGTCACCGCGAACAACGCGCCCGCGTCGGTCTCCGGATCGCTCAAGCCGTCGCGAGACGTGGTGATGTACAGGGTGTCCAGGGCGTCCCCGCCGAACGCACACGCGGTGACCTGCCGCACCGGCAGCTCCACGACCTCCTCCAACGTCCCGTTCGTCGAGTAGCAGTGCACCGCCGAACCGCCCCACAGCGCCACCCACAGCCTGCCGTCGGCGTCGATCGCCATGCCGTCGGGCGAGCCGTGCTCGGAGTCGATCTCGATCAACGGCCGGCGATTCAGGAACTCGCCCGCGCCTGAGTCGAAGTCGAAGGCGTCGACCCGGCCGGTGGGGGTGTCGATGTAGTAGACGGTCTCGCCGTCCAGGCTCCAGTTCAGGCCGTTGGAGATCGTCACCGGCTCCAGCACCACCGAGACCGAGCCGTCGGGGTCCAGCCGGAACAGCCTGCCCCGGTCCGGCGTCGCGCCGTAGGCCATCGACCCGACGTAGAACCGGCCCTGCGGATCGCAGCCGCCCTCGTTCATCCGCACCGACGGGTCCGACCACACCTCGGGCAGCCGCTCCGGGCGGTCCGAGCCGGGCGGGATCAGCGCGAAGCCGCGTTCGACGGCGACCACCAGCCCGCCGTCCCGGACCGGCCGCACCACCGCGGCGACCTCGCCCACCTCGGTCCTGTGGACCTCGTCGAAACTCGGATCACTGGTCAGCACCCCGCCCGCGAGCATGTCCACCCAGTGCAGGACGCCACGCTGGGGATTCCACACCGGGCCCTCGCCGTGATGGGCAAGGGGGCCGGTGACCGTCGTCGCCTTCATCTGTCCTCGTCCTCACTCATCGACTCTCCACGATTCGGTCGGTGACCGACGACGGTGTCCGCCGAGATCACCTCCCCGCACTGTAGAGCCTGGCTGCGGCTCCTCGGCGGTGGGCGAGACCAGCGGTGATGCGTCGACGAGCCGGGCACGAGACGGCTGCGTCAAGGTCGGCGAGGGGCGGCCGAAGCGCCTCCGGGAGCCGTGCGCGGGACTCGACAGAGGTGATCCAGCGGGAAGGACGCCGGGCGGGCGGCCGCGACTCGGCGGGGGAGACGCCCAGCCAGCGCTGTCAGTGCGCAGGCGATGCGGCGATCAGCGGTGCAGGTCGGCGGGGACCTTCGGCGTGTCCCGATCGGTTCGCTCCGCGCGATTGCGCAGCCGAGGGGAGGTGGGCAGCTCCTCGGCGGTCAGGCAGGAGTCGACCAGCTCCGTCACGCCGTTGCGCTCCTCATAGCGCGGGGACGGATCGCAGTCGATCCTGGAGACGGTGAAGAACGCCGCGCCCGTCAGCGCCGTGGCGGCGAGCACGCTCATCACCAGGGAGGACACTCCGGCTTGTCTCGCCCCGAACACCGCCGTCCCTCTCCTCGTCGCAGCCAGATCCACTCCGATGGCGGATCACTCTTCCGAAGCGTACTCGTGACTATTCATCGCTTCCCACCATCGGGTGATGTATGGCAGTCGACTCCGACGACGGGTGATTCGCGTCCTGCTCGCCCCCGATGTCCCGGATCGCCTGGCAGGATGGCCGGCCATGGAGCTGGTCAGCGTCGATCGGATCAAGGCCGCCCGAAGCCTGTTGGCCGGGGTGGTTCGCGAGACTCCTCTGCGACCCTCGCGGGCGTTGGGGGATCGGTGTGACACCGAGGTGCATCTCAAGTGCGAGAACCTCCAGCGCACCGGCTCGTTCAAGATCCGAGGCGCCTATCACCGCATCCACAACCTGTCGCCGGAGCAACGGGCGCGCGGCGTGGTGGCCGCGAGCGCAGGCAACCACGCGCAAGGCGTCGCCCTGGCGGCCTCGCTGCTCGACATCCCCTGCACGGTCTTCATGCCGGAACAGGCCTCCCTGCCCAAGATGTCGGCCACGAAGGCCTACGGCGCCGAAGTGCGGCTGGTCGGGGCGGTGCTGGAGGAGAGCCTGGCGGCGGCGACCGAGCACGCGCGGCGGACCGGGGCCGAGCTGATCCACCCCTTCGATCATGAGGACGTCGTCGCCGGGCAGGGCACCGTGGGGCTGGAGATCCTCGAACAACTGCCCGACGTGCGGACCATCGTGGTCGCCGCAGGCGGCGGCGGGCTGGTGGCGGGCATCGCCGCCGCCGTGAAGCCGCAGCGACCGGACGTGCGGATCATCGCGGCACAGGCGGCGAACGCGGCGGCCTGGCCCGCCTCGCTGGCCGCCGGGGCGCCCGTCCGGCTGGCCGAGATGCAGACGATGGCGGACGGCATCGCCGTCGGCGAGCCCGGCGTGGTCACCTTCCGCCATGTCGCCGAACTCGTCGACGACGTGATCACCGTCAGCGAGGAGTCGCTGTCTCGGGCGCTGCTGCTCTGCCTCGAGCGGGCGAAGATGCTCGTCGAACCTGCGGGGGCCGCGGGCGTGGCGGCGATGCTCGATCACCCCGGCCGCTTCGAGGGGCCGGTGGCCGTGGTCCTTTCCGGCGGCAACATCGATCCGTTGCTGCTCCTGCACGTCATCCAGCACGGCATGACCGCAGGCGGCCGGTATCTCGCACTGAAGGTGCGCATCCCCGACCGGCCCGGCTCGCTGGCGGCCCTGCTCACCGAGGTCGGCGCCCTCGGCGCCAACGTGATCGACGTGGAGCACTCCCGAATCTCCGGGGCGCTGGCCCTTGGCGAGGTCGACGTGGCACTGAACCTGGAGACGCGGGGTCCCGATCACCGACGCGAGGTCGTCCAGCGTCTCGGGGCCGGGCACACGATCCTGCTCTGACGCCGCACTGTCCCTGCCAGCGACTCGTCGTCGAATCGTGCTCGCCTGTTGATGCGATCGGGTGGCGACTCTCCTCCCCGCTGCTCTGCCAGATGGTGGAATTCGCACCCTCCTCGCCGGTGATTGCGCCGAAGCAATACTGCGGGAGTCACGACGTTGCTACCTTGCGTGTCGGTCGAGGCGGTCTATCGCGGGGAGGCGGGACGTGTCCGAAGGCTTCGATGTCGATCCCGAGGCGTTACGCGGCACCGGGGACGGACTGATCGCCCTGGCGGATGACATCGGCGCGTCGGTCGGCGAACTCAGCGGCGAGTCCGCCGCCCTGGGCGGCCTCAACCAGGGATTCGAGGCCAGCACCACGCTGATCGATGCCGAATCACAGTGGCAGGCGGCGGTCGAGACCCTCGGCGCGCGCACTGCGGCGGGCGGCGGCCTGCTCAAGGAGAACGCCGACGAGTACTCGCGACTCGATGAGGAAGCGCGCATCTCGTTCGTGCTGGAGTGACCACAGGTCTGGGGGACGATCGGCCGGGATGGTGGGTCCCGGCCTGGGCAGGCCTGCGCAGTCGGGCCACAGGGGAGAGAGTGGATGGTCTCGTTCGGAGACTTGCGCCGTGCGGAGCCGGGCCGTTTCGAGAAGGCGGCCGAGAACTGGTCGGATCACGCCGACCGGTTGAGCCACCACGCGGATGATCTCGCCGCGAAGGTCGTGGAGCTGGACGGGTGGCACGGGGAGGCGGCCGACGCCGCCCGCGCCCACTTCGGCCGACTGCACGAACAGTTCACCGAGGCCGCCGACACGATGGCGCAGATCCCGCCGATCCTGCTGGACCTGACGGATCAGACCACGACGGCTCGGGATCAGCTGTTGGATGTGGTGCGTCGCGCGCAGGAGGTCAGCCTCACCGTCTACGAGGACGGGCGGATCAGTGCCCCGTCACAAGGCCCTGGGCATCAAGGAGATTTCGACGACGCGGTCGCCGTTCGCGACGAACTGGTCATGTTGCTCGATACGGCCCTGCGGGACGTGTCCGAGGCCGACCAGACCGCCGCTGCCGCGCTCGCAGAACTGCTGCCTGAGATGGTCGGCCTGACCGCCCAGGCAATCGGAGCTGAAGGTCAGGTGCCGCGCGACTCCATTCCAGGGCCGAACACCGACCCAGCAGACGTCAAGGACTGGTGGGATTCGTTGAGTCCTGCCCAACAGGAGTCGTTGATCTACGCTGACAGTGATCTGGTCGGCGGCCTGGACGGCGTCCCCGCGGAGGTGCGAGATCGGGCGAATCGACTGCTGCTCGAGGAACAGCGAGCGGAGCTGGAGGACCGCCGGGAGCAGCTGGAGGCGATGACTGACCGGGGGCCTCGCAGCCAGCGGGAGCTAGATGACATCAACGAAACGCTCGCCGCCTTGGAGGACATCAGAACGCGGCTGGAGGTGCCCGAATCGGAATCTGCAGTACCGGCGTTCCTGATGAAAATCGACATCGAAGGGAACGGTCGGGCCATTGTCGCCGCTGGAAATCCAGATGAAGCGGATAATGTCGTGACTTCGGTTCCTGGAATGACAACGGATCTAACGTCCGTTCGGATGCAGATGGAGAGGTCGGATGTGGTGCAGATGACGGCATCGATGGAGGACCGTGCGGCGGCCACCTCGGTGATCACCTGGATCGGATACGACGCTCCGAAAAATGTTGATGCGATGGAATCAGATAGTGCGAGGAATGCGACGGCTGCCCTAATTTCATTTCAGGAAGGGCTCCGTGCTACGCATCATGGCGAGCCGTCCAATAATACAGTGATGGGCCATAGTTATGGCTCAGTGGTCATCGGGCACACTGCCTCTAGTGGTGGGATAGCTGCTGACAACCTGATCTTCGCGGGCAGCCCTGGCGTGGGTGTGGACCACGTCAGCGAGTTGGGAATTCCTGCGGAGAACGTGCACGCCACAATGGCAGACGATGATTTTATCGGTTCCATCGAGGCCTTCGTGCACGGGAGGAGCCCTGCTGATGAGGCGTTCGGTGGGCAGGTGTTCGAATCTCCGACGCAGGGCGAGTGGTCCCCGTTAGGGACTCTCGACGCACATTCTGCATATTGGGACCCAGAATCGGATTCTTTGGAGCGGATGGGGAGGATCGTTGTCGGCCAGTAATCTAAAGAGGAAGCTGGCTCGAGGGAAAATCATCCTGGTTGCATTGGGTGTTCTTGTGGTCATTGTGTCCGGGTTCTTGATTTTCAGAAAAGAGGTAGGTCCGGTGCCTACTATGACTGGAGTAGAAGCGGCGGAACGTGCGGAACGTCACATTCAGCGCGCCGTGGCCGCGCTGCCGGAGCTGCGTCTTACGCAGATTGGATCTCCGATGTCTGTCGAGTGTCAGGACCCTACTGATCGCGGCCCGCTGGGCCGCAGTCAGTTCACCACGCGGTACTTTCTCGATGAACTCCCTCGGGAGGACAACGACTCAAACGTAGAGGCGGTGTACCAGCACTGGATTGAAAATGGCTATCAGGTGCTGGTGGATGATCGCCCCGACCGCATCTTCATCTCGGTGCAGCACGAGGATGATGCCTTCCGTATGTCGATCAGGGCGAGCGTGCAGGGCGATCTGTCCCTCGGCGCCTCGTCCCCCTGCATCTGGCCGAACGGAACGCCGGAGCCAGCGGCGCCGTAGCCGAGTCTCCGCGACACCGCGAATCCCCGCAGACGCGGGCCCGGAACCGGTGATCACCACCCGCGTCCCAGACCCGCGCCCCTAGCCGAGCCGTCGAACCTCAGAGATTCCCCCGCCGGTCCTGCTCCCGCTCGATGGCCTCGAAGAGGGCCTTGAAGTTGCCCTTGCCGAAGCCGAGCGAACCGTGCCGTTCGATCAGCTCGTAGAACACGGTCGGCCGGTCGCCCACTGGCTTGGTGAAGATCTGCAACAGGTAGCCGTCCTCGTCGCGGTCGACCAGGATGCGTCGCCGCTTCAGCTCCTCGATCGGCACCCGGACCTCGCCGATCCGCGCGCGCAGCTCGGGGTCGTCGTAGTAGGAGTCGGGTGTGTCCAGGAACTCCACGCCCGCCGCGCGCATCCGGTCCGCCGTGTCTAGGATGTCGCCGGTCGCCAGCGCGATGTGCTGGCAGCCCGCACCCTGATAGAACTCGAGATACTCGTCGATCTGGGACTTCTTCTGCGCCACTGCGGGCTCGTTGAGCGGGAACTTCACGCGATGATTGCCGTTGGACACGACCTTGCTCATCAGCGCGGAGTACTCCGTGGCGATGTCGTCGCCGACGAACTCCGCCATGTTCACGAAGCCGAGCACCCGGTTGTAGAACGACACCCACTCGTCCATCCGACCCAGCTCGACGTTGCCCACACAATGGTCCACGGCCTGGAACAGGCGCTTCGGCGCATCCGGCGGCCGCTGGAGCGTGCCCTGCCTGGCCACGAACCCCGGCAGGTACGGGCCGGTGTAGCGGGAGCGGTCGACGAGGGTGTGCCGCGTCTGTCCGTAGGTGGCGATGGCGGCCGTGCGGATCGTTCCGTGCTCGTCGCTGGAGTCCTGCGGTTCGACCAGCACCGTCGCGCCCTGCCGCCGGGCGTGGGCGATGCACTTGTCGACATCGGTGACCTCCAGCGCGAGGTCCACGACGCCGTCGCCGTGCTCGCGGTGGTGATCGAACAGCGGGCTGTCGGGGGCCACGCCGCCGCGCAGCACGAAGCGCGCCGAACCTGACTTGAGGACGTACGCCTTGTGATCACGATTGCCCGTCTCGGGCCCGGAGTAGGCGACGAGTTCCATGCCGAAGGCCACTTGATAGAACAACGCGCTCTGGGTCGCGTTGCCGACGACGAACACCACGGCGTCCATCGCCTTCACGGGGAACGGGTCGCGGCTCTCGTCGTAGTCCACGAGTCCGACGAGCTGCCGAAGCTGGTCGAAACTCACGTCGTCGATGCTCTGCTGATCCAGGATCTCGGTCACGGGGTCCTCCGTCACGGCCGTCGAATCCGATCTGCGGTACAGCCAGCATGGGATCGCGATCGCAGTCTGAGCAATAGCGGTGGATCCTGCTATACAGATTGCTCAGCTCCACCCGGATCGGCTCACTCGGTTCGAGCAATCTGCCCAGATGGGACGTCATGAGTCGCAGCGGAGAAGACGACGCACTCGACGCGCTCGACGCACGCCTGCTGCTGTTGTTGATCGACGAGCCACGCCTCGGCGTGCTGGAGTGCGCCCGACGGCTCTCGGTCGCGCGGGGCACCGTGCAGGCCAGGCTGGAGCGGCTCACCCGACGCGGCGTGTTGACGGGCTTCCCGCCGCGCATCGACCTCGCCGCGATGGGTTATGGGTTGACGGCTTTCGCGATCCTGGAGATCTCCCAGGGCAGGCGGGGCGAGGTCGCCGAGCGGCTGACCGAGCTCGACGAGGTCTGCGAGGTCCACGCCACCACCGGACAGGGTGACCTGCTGGTGCGCATCGTCGCGCGCTCCAACGAGGACCTCCAACGGGTGATCGACGAGATGGTGGACGTCGAGTGGGTCCAGCGCACTTCGACGTCGATCGCGCTGTCCACGCCGGTCGCGCCGCGCGTCCGGCCGCTGCTGGAACGCCTGGTCCGCGACGCCGCGAAGGACTGAGGGACCATCGGCGCCGGGCGCCGGGCGGCGGGTCTCGCGGTGCGCGGACGGCATCACAGCCGAGGCCCCGAACCGCATCGACGCAGATGCGGGCCGATGAGGTCGCTGTCGTCTCGGCTGCGGAACGCGCGGTTCGAGTCGATGCCGCGTCGAGCCGAATTCAGCCGGCCCGGGCCCGCCCGCCGCAGTCGCCCACCCCGCTTCTCAGATCAACGGGGCCGCATCCCGAGAAGGGATACGGCCCCGAGGGATCGTCTGATGGTGGTCAGCCTGCGTAGGGCACCGCCTTGACCAGGGTGACCTTCATCGTGCCGCCGTTGGGCAGCTCGTACTCCCTGGTCTCGCCCTCCTTCGCGTCCAGCAGGGCCTGACCGAGGGGCGACGACGGCGAGTAGACCTCGAGGTTGCCCTCCCCGCCCTCCTCACGCGTCGCGAGCAGGAAGGTCTCGGTGTCCTCGTCGTCCTCGTAGCGGACGGTGAGGATCATGCCGGGCTGCGCCACGCCGGACTCGGTCGGCGTCTCGCCGACCTTGGCCACTCGCAGCAGCTCCTGGAGCTGCCGGATGCGCGCCTCAAGCTGACCCTGCTCCTCGCGGGCGGCGTGGTAACCGCCGTTCTCCTTGAGGTCGCCCTCCTCGCGAGCGGCGTTGATCTTCTCCGAGATGACCGGGCGGCTCGCGATCAGGTCGTCAAGCTCCTGCTTGAGCCTGTCGAAGGAATCCTGGGTAAGCCAGGTCACCTGGGTGTCGCTCACGGTCACCACTCCTCGTTCTGTCCCGAACAGGCGCCAGCCCGTCCGCAGTCATCCGGACTCCCGGCCGGATACGGAAAAACACGGCCCACCAGGGGACCGTGCTGTGCTTCGAGGCTAGCACGCCAAAAGAGGCCCGTCGCTCGTTTTCCTGCGTCGGGCCGGGCCGTGAGCTGCGGTTCACCCGCTTGGCCGCATCCCCCCTCCAGGTGGAGTCAGCGCAGTGTCGATCAGGTATTCCGGCACGTCATACGAACAGCCGAACACCTCGCCGATGACCGGCGGCTGCGATGTGCGGAGCGTCGTGGTGTAGATCATCGAGCCCTCGGCGGGCGGGATGTAGACCTCGCGTCTGCCTACCTCGTCGCCGTTCTCCGCGCGGCTCTCCAGGACGCACACGGCGGGTCGGGATGGCTCGTCCCGAACCACCTCGAAGCTGAGATCGAGCGCGTCGTCCGAGGTGATGTCGAAGGCGATCTGCTCCGCCCGAATCGGCGGACTCCCGTAGTTGCGGTACGCCACGACGGAGGCCACCAGGCCGATGCCCGCCGCGACGATGAGCGATCCGATCAACACCCATCGTGACGGCCTGCGGGTGGGGGTGCCGTAACGGCCCGCTGGCCGCTGGCGCAGCGTCGTCGACGGCGGGGTGTCGTTCACGGCCTATGCATACCTCAAGTGCGGATCGTCAGAGACGGCGGGAACAATGGCATCGTTGCTCGCGTTGACGAGTATCCCCGGACCGCCCTGGGAGGCTGCTCGCCGGGGGGCGGTTACACCTGCAGGAGGGACGACGGTCGCACCATGGCTGAGAAGCTGCGATTGATGACGGTGCATGCTCACCCGGATGACGAATCGAGTAAAGGCGCAGCAACCCTGGTGCGTTATGTCGCCGAGGGTCACGACGTGATGGTCGTCACCTGTACCGGTGGCGAGGCGGGCAGCATCCTCAACCCGGCCATGGACCGTCCGGAGATCGCCGAGAACATCACGGCGGTGCGTCGCCAGGAGATGGCGGCGGCGGCAGAGATCCTCGGCGTCCAGCATCGGTGGCTCGGCTTCGTCGACTCGGGGCTTCCCGAGGGCGACCCGCTGCCCCCGCTGCCCGAGGGCTGCTTCGCGCTGGTCGACCTCGACGTGTCCACCGAGGAACTGGTCCGCGTCGTCCGCGAGTTCCGGCCGCACGTCATGGTGACCTATGACGAGAACGGCGGCTACCCGCACCCGGACCACATCCGCTGCCATGAGGTGTCGATGGCCGCGTTCGACGCGGCGGGCGACCCGGAGCGCTTCCCGTCGGCGGGCGAGCCGTGGCAGCCCAAGAAGCTCTACTACTCGCACGGGTTCTCCCGCGCGAAGATGACGACGTTCCACGAGGAGCTGATCGCGCGCGGCATCGAGTCGCCCTACGGCGAGTGGCTTGCGAACTGGGACGCGTCGCGGCCCGACGTGATGGAGCGGGTCACGACGCGGGTGCGGTGCGAAGAACACTTCGAGGCCCGCGACGCCGCCCTTATCGCCCATGCCACGCAGATCGACCCGAACAGCAGGTGGTTCGCCGTGCCGCTGGACGTCCAACGCGAGGTGTGGCCCACCGAGGAGTACGAACTCGTGCGGTCCCTCGTCGACGCGACCCTGCCGGAGGACGACCTGTTCGCAGGCGTGCACGAGAAGGTGACGGTGTGATCGCCGGCGCGGACGCGCTGGCGTGGTCGGCGCTGGCCTTCGGCGTCGACGACCCCGGCGGGCAAGGTGAGGACTTCGGCAAGTCGTCGCCGGTCGGGCTCGTCCTGATGGTGCTCTTCTTCATCGCGGTCGGGTTCCTGGTGCGGTCGATGACCAGGCATCTGCGCAAGCTGCCCGCCAGCTTCGACACTCCAGAAGGCGGCGCGGACGCCGACTCGGCCGCGGAGCCGGGCTCGGCCTCGGCGGCCGGGAGCGACGGCTCGGGCGAGTCCGCTCGGGTCGGCACGTCGACCGACGGCGCGAGCGGCGCCACGCGAGGCGCTGCCGGGAGCCGCGACTCCGGGTGATCGCACACCACCGCCACCGCCGGTTCCCCGCCCAGGGATTCGGCGTGGCGGGTGGGTACGACCGCGGGTGAAGCGGATCGCCGTCCTGAGCAGGCGCTCGGCCCTGTCCTCCCGGTGGAACGGCCGGACGGTAAACCGCCTGCGAACGAGCGTCCTGCTGGGGGAGGATGGCGCGGTGCTGCTCACCGTGACCACGACTCACCAGCCTGCGACGGACCTCGGCTTCCTGCTGCACAAACATCCGGACCGGGTGCAGAGCTTCTCGGTGTCCGCGGGCTCGGCCCACGTCTTCTATCCACGGGCCGACGAGGCGGGTTGCACGGCCGCGCTGCTGCTGGAGGTCGACCCGATCGCGCTGGCCCGGCGGGCGGGCCGGAGCGGACGTCAGGGCGCCGGGCTGGACTCCTACGTCAACGACCGGCCCTACGCCGCGTCCTCGATGCTCGCGGTCGCCCTGGGTTCGGTCTTCGGCACCGCGATGCGGGGCCGCTGCGAGGCACGACCCGAGCTGGCCGAGAGCGTGCTGCCCCTGGAGATCGAGGTTCCCGCCGCGCCCGTCCGGGGCGATGCGGGCCTGCCGCACCGGCTGTTCGCCCCGTTGGGCTGGCAGGTGGACAGCTCGACGCCGCCGCTGGACGAGCGCCTGCCTGCCTGGGGCGACGCGCCCTACGCCCGGCTGCGCCTGACCGGTTCGATGCGGCTCTGCGACGCACTCAACCAGCTCTACGTGCTGCTGCCGGTGCTCGACGCGGGCAAGCACTACTGGGTGGCCGAGCAGGAGGTCGACAAGCTGCTGCGTGCCGGGTCGGGCTGGCTGGCCGGACATCCCGAGCGCGAGCTGATCACCGCTCGATACCTGGCGCATCGCGGCGACTACGTGGCCTCGGCCCTGGGCAGGCTCGCCGACGAGGTTCCGGAGGACGAGGAGCCGGACCCGGTCGCCGACGTGCTCGCGCACCGCACGGCCCGGCGTGGCGAACACGCGCGGCAGCGGCGGCTCGCGGCGGTGACCGCGCTGCGCGCGGCCGGGGCCGCCCGCGTGCTCGATCTCGGCTGCGGCAACGGGGAGCTGGTGGCCGACCTGCTGGCCGACCCCGGCTTCACCGCGGTCACCGGCGTCGACGTGTCGATGCGCTCGCTGCGGATCGCCGAACGACGAATCGGCGTCGACCGGCTTCCGGAGTCTCGGCGTGCTCGGCTGACCCTGCGCCAGTCGGCGCTGACCTACCTGGACGACGATCTCGTCGGCTACGACGGCGCGGCGTTGATCGAGGTCGTCGAGCATGTCGACCCCGCTCGGCTGCCCGCCCTCGAACGGGCCGTGTTCGGCCATGCCCGGCCGAGCACCGTCGTGGTGACCACCCCGAACGTGGAGTACAACGTGCTGTTCGACTCCCTGACACCGGCGGGATTCCGCCATGCCGATCACCGATTCGAGTGGACCAGGGCCGAGTTCGCGAGCTGGGCACGGCAGGTCTGCCATCGACACGGCTACCGCGTTCGCTTCGACGGGGTCGGGGCGACTCATCCGGATCTCGGGCCGCTCACCCAGCTCGCCGTGTTCAGCAGACAGGACGATCGGGGGCCCGTGGCCTCCGCGCGGTCCTCGGCGAAGGAAGGGGTGTCGGCATGAGCACGTTCGCCGTGCCGCAGACCGCTCTCGTGGTGCTGATCGGCGCCACCGGCTCCGGCAAGTCCACCTTCGCGCGTACGCATTTCCGACCGTCGCAGGTCCTGGCCAGCGACGCCTTCCGCGCCCTGGTCGGCGACGACGAGAACGACCAGTCGGTGACGGTCCCCGCCTTCGAGGCCCTGCACCACGTGGCGGGTGCCCGGCTCGCTCTCGGGCGGCTCACCGTGATCGACGCGACGAACGTGCAGCGACAGGCGAGGGCGAGCCTGGTGCGTCTGGCCAAGGAGCACGACGTGCTGCCGGTCGCCATCGTGCTGGACCTGCCCGAGGGCGTCTGCGTCCGGCGCAACGCCGAACGCGCGGATCGCGACTTCGGCGCGGACGTGGTGCGTCGGTACCGAGCCGAGCTGCGGCGGTCGATCAAGGGACTGGCCAAGGAGGGCTTCCGCCGGGTCCACGTGCTGCGCAGCCCCGAGGAGGTCGCCGACGCCGAGATCGTCCTGGAACCGCTGCGCAACGACCTGCGGGGCGAGACCGGCCCGTTCGACGTGATCGGCGACGTGCACGGCTGCCGGGCCGAGCTGGAGGCCCTGCTCGGCGACCTCGGCTACCGGCTTCGTCGCGACGCCGAGGGCCGGGCGGTGGGAGCCGAGCACCCGGCAGGGCGGCGGGTGGTGTTCGTCGGCGACCTCGTCGATCGGGGTCCGGACACTCCCGGCGTCCTGCGACTGGCGATGGGCATGGTCTCCGACGGCACGGCCCTGTGTGTCTCGGGCAATCACGAGGCGAAACTGCTGAGAGCCCTGCAGGGCCGGAAGGTCTCGATCGGTCACGGCCTTGGCGAGTCGCTGGCCCAGCTCGCGGCGGAGCCGCCGGAGTTCACCCGGCGTGTGCAGGGCTTCTGCGACTCGCTGCTCGCGCACTACGTGCTCGACGAGGGCAGGCTCGTGGTGGCGCACGCGGGACTCCCGGAGCGCTATCACGGGCGGGCCTCCGGGCGGGTCAGGAGCTTCGCGCTGTTCGGGGACACCACCGGCGAAACCGACGAGTACGGGCTGCCCGTCCGGTATCCGTGGGCGAACGACTATCGCGGGTCCGCGATGGTGCTCTACGGGCACACGCCCATCCCGCAGGCGGAATGGGTGAACAACACGCTCTGCCTGGATACCGGCTGTGTGTTCGGCGGCAGGCTCACCGCGCTGCGCTATCCGGAGCGCGAGCTGGTCTCGGTGCCCGCCCAGCAGGTCTGGTACGAACCTGCCCGCCCGCTGTCCTCGCCCGCGCCCGCCGCCGAGGCAGGCGCGGACACCATGCCTGTCAGGGTCGAGCCCGACGTCCTGCGGATCGAGGACGTCGCGGGCAGGCGGACCGTGCAGACCGCGCACCACGGGCGGGTGACCGTTCGCGAGGAGCAGTCGGCGGCCGCGCTGGAGGTGATCAGCCGGTTCTCCCTCGACCCGAGGTGGCTGGCCTATCTGCCGCCCACGATGGCCCCCTCGCCGACCTCGGCACGTCCCGACCTGCTGGAACACCCGGACGAGGCCTTCGCGGCCTATCGCGGGGCCGGGGTGCGCCGGGTGGTCTGCGAGGAGAAGCACATGGGCTCCCGTGCGGTGGTCCTGGTGTGTCGGGACGCCGAGACGGCGCGGCTCAGGTTCGGCATGAGCGACGAGAAGCAGGCGGAGATCGCGGGCGCGGTCTACACCAGGACGGGCCGGTCCTTCTTCGGCGTGGCGGACACCCGACGGCTGCTCGACCGGGTTCGGCGAGCCTGCGAGACGGCAGGGCTCTGGGCCGAGCAGGCAGGCGGGTGGCTGCTGTTCGACGTCGAGCTGCTGCCCTGGAACGCCAAGGCGGACGAGCTCATCCGGGAGAACTTCGCCGCCGTCGGCGCCGCCGCAGAGCTTGCCCTGCCCGCCGCCGTCGCGAGCCTCTCCGCTGCGGCGTCGCGAGGCGCCGACGTGGCGGAACTCCTGGCTCGCACCACGCGACGTGCCTCCGATGCTGCCGCGTTCCGCGAGGCCTACCGCCGCTACTGCGCGCCGATGTCGGGGCTTGACGACGTCCGCCTGGCGCCGTTTGAGCTCCTGGCGGCCGAGGGCTCGACCTTCGAGGACCGGCCGCATGACTGGCACCTGGCCGTCGCGGATCGGCTGGTGGCGGCCGCGCCTGCGACCTTCCGCACGACCCGCCGCGTCGAGGTCGATCTCGACGATCCCGCCGCCGTGGAGTCGGCGGTCGCCTGGTGGACGGACCTGACCGCCGAGGGCGGCGAGGGGATGGTGGTCAAGCCCGCCGACAACCTCACCAGGGCGAAGGATCGCCTGGTGCAGCCGGGCCTGAAGGTGCGTGGCAGGGAGTATCTGCGGATCGTCTACGGCCCCGACTACCTCCAGCCCGCCAACCTGACCCGGCTCAAGGACCGGAAGCTGGACACCAAGCGATCGCTGGCCCTGCGGGAGTACGCGCTGGGGCTGGAAGGCCTGGCGCGGCTCGTCGCGGGGGAGCCGCTGTGGCGGGTGCACGAGTGCGCCTTCGCGGTGCTGGCGCTGGAGTCCGATCCGGTCGATCCGAGGCTGTGAGCGGGGCGGAGAGGCGACTTGCGCCTACTTCCGAAATAGTTCAGAATTGCGGTATGGCCTCTGACGTGCACTGGAGTGAGTTGCAGCGTGATCCCAAGGGCGTGGCCAAGCTGACCGAGGAAGGCGACGTGCGGGTCCATAGACGAGACGGGCCCGATCTGCTGCTGACCCGAGAAGATCGGGCCAACAGCAGGGCGGAGGGTGCGCTCGATGCGGCCCGGCTGGTACGGGGCCTGCTGTCACAACTGGATGCCCCGAAGTTGGCGAGTGCGGCGGCTGTCGAGTTCCCTTGGGTGGACGTTCTTCCAGAGCATGCTCGCCGAGCCTTCGTCGAGGACCTTGCCAGGGCATTTCGGGTATCGGCCGAGGTCGGACGGTGGACGGTGGTCGCGCAGACGGTGCGGGAGTGGAAGGCAACCGCAGTCATCTACGCGGACCCGGAGCTGTCCGCTCAGTTGTCCGGTCCGTTGGACGGTGACTTCGGTCCGGTGCCGAATCCGATGGAGACGTGAGCAGTGTCAGGAAAGCGTGGTGATCGCGCAGCACCGCCTCGACGCCCGGAGGGGTGGCTTGTCCGGTTTGCCACCTCGGAAGCGGCGAAAGGGTGGGAGGAGTTGTGTCGAGATGCGCCGTCGAACACCTGGGAAGCCTGGGTCATCCTTTCAGAACGGCCGACGAATCCGGAGCGGCCTGAACGGCAGCATCGACTGCGTGGTGAGTTCTCGACCCGCGTCATCCGGGGCCGGGTATTTGACCAGTGGCAGTACGAGGCGACCTCGGGCGGTCGGGTCTGGTACTGCCCTGATCAGGCGCAGCGTGTCGTCTGGCTGACCCTGGCGGGAACGAGGCACCCGAAGATCACCGACTAGAGGCTTCGGCGGCCACGTCGTTCGGCGCGATTCGTGGTCTGGCTGGACCAGCCCGTTCCTCGGCACGGCTCACCGCCCGAACACCCCCGAGGGCGGCAGCGGTGAGGCCGTGGCGTCGGCGTCGCCGACGGGCGTCGCGGTGCCGATGAACTCGGCGAACGCCGCGCCCTCGAGCAGCCGGGCCGCCGTCGGGTCGCCCGCCGTTCGTCTGGTCAGCTCGGCCACCGGCAGCGGCGCGGCTGAGCCCACCAGCACCAGGTTCGAGAACCGCCTGCCCCGCAGCAGCCCCGGCTCGGCCATCAGCAGAGTCTCGGGAAAGACCGAGCGCAGGGTGGCCGCCTGCCTGCGGGCGAAGGACAGCGGCGGGCCGTCGGCCACATTGACCGCGTAGACGCCGCCGGGTCGCAGCAACCCGGCGGCAGCGGTGACGAACTCCGCCGAGGTCAGATGGGCAGGCGTGCGGGCCCCGGCGAAGACGTCCACGATCAGCAGATCCACCGAGTCCGGCCGCTGTCGGGACAGCCACTCCCGTGCGTCGGCGCCGCTGACTCTGATCCTCGCCCGCTTGTCCCACGGCAGCTCGGTGCGGACGAACTCGGTGAGGGCCTCGTCGTACTCCACCACTCGCTGTCGGGAGCCCGGTCGGGTGGCGGCGACATAGCGCGGCAGGGTGAGCGCCCCGCCGCCGAGATGGACGACGTCGAGCGCCGCGCCCGGCTGTCCGACCAGGTCGACCACGTGCCCGAGGCGTCGGACGTATTCGAAGAGCAGATAGCTCGGCTCGGCAAGGTCGACGTGGGACTGCGGGGTGCCATCGACCAGTAGTGTCCAGGCGTCGCGGCGATCCGAGTCCGGCCGCAGCACGGCCTCGCCGCCGGTCACCGTCGCGCTCCTGGCGTCGGCCGTCCACCGCGCCCGACCCCTGGCCGCCGCTCGTCCCGCGTTCATCCGCCCAGTGTGCGGCATCCGATCGGGTCGGCCTCGACGGTGCGGGCGCTCGAACTCCTCGGCGCGCGCAGGAACGGCGGATCTCCCGCCCACCGGACCTGCACACCGGTGCGGCCTCGCCGACGGCGAACCGCACCCGGGACGACGGCGGCAGACTGCCGGGTCGGCACCGTGCTGCCGGGGCGGCGCGCAGGCGGTTGCGGTGCTGATACCGGCTCCGGCCGGTGTGGTGGCCGCAGGCAGCCGTCACCGGCGGCCACCCTGCCTGGTTCCGGCGGCTTACCGGACGGCCTCGGCGAGTTTCTCGATCTCGTTCAGGTCCGGCACGGCTGGGTGGAAGATCAGCTCATCCGCCCCGATCGCGGAGAAGGACTCGATGGCGGCCTGGACGCCTGCCGCCCCATGGTGGACATTGCCCGCGATGAAGTCGGCGGTATCGCTCCCGACCGCCGAGTAATAGTCACGGACGTTGTCCTGCCCGGTGGCCAGGTCGTCGTGGGCGAAGTAGGCGATGGCCACGAGTCTCGGCGAGCCGTCGCGGCCTGCCTCCTTCCATGCCTGCCGCGCCGCGTCGAAGCTGGGTTCCACCATCGGGGCAGGCACCGAACCGGCGACGTATCCCTCGCCCCATTCGGCCATCCGCCGGTACGACGCGGGCGCCGATCCACCGAAGAGCAGCGGAACTGCGCGAGTGCCGGTGGGTACGGCCGAATTGGTGCCCCCGCCGACAGGCCTGCCGCTCCAGACGTCCTGGTAGACCGCGAGATCGCTGTCGATGCGCTTGCCGAGCCCCTTGGCGGGCAGTCCGTCGACGACGAAGTCATCGGGTCGGTTTCCGCCGATCCCGACGCCCAGTGTCAGCCGTCCGCCGGACAATCCGTCGATGCCCGCCAGCTCCTTGGCCAGCAGAACAGGCGGCGTGGTCGTGGCCAGCAGGACGGTGCTGGTTAAGCCGATGGTCTTGGTGACGGCGGCCGCAGCGGCCAGGGCGATGGTGTCCAGCACGGCCGGATAGGCGATTCGACCTATCGTGGCCAGCGCGGAGAAGCCGGCTCGCTCGGCTCGCGACGCCCATTCTGGAATTATCGTCGGGTTCACGTCGCGGATCTGATTGGGTATTCCGATGCCGATCTTCATGGTGTGCGTATTACCTTCCTGGGCGATTGAGATCCAAGGGGTCGAGTGTGCGGGCCGAACTCATGTCCCGGGCACGGTGCCGCCTTTCATGATTCCGTTTGTCGGATGACGTCCGTCATCGGGAATGTTCCGAGTGCCGGTCCAGGCCGGGGCCGAGCACTGCCGTCACCGGCGTGCGGTCGGTGTTGCGGAGCCTGCCCGGTGTGCGGGATGCGAGCAGGCCGCCTGCGAGGGCTGGTCCGCGTGCGCTCCGTCCACTCGGGAGAGATCGCTGCGTGGCGCATGTCACCGGGCCGGTCGGAGCCCGCAGCGGATCGTGGGACCGCCCGCCGATGCCTGCGGCGCGGAACGTCGAACTCACGGGAGTGTTCACGGGCACCGCAGCTGCCGACGAGGTTGCGTGATCATGCCGCGAGCATCCCTGCGCCCCGCCAACAGGGGCAAACAACCAGTAAGTCACTAATGTCTTGTAAGTTGGTAGGGTCTCGCGCGTGGTGACCAGAGAACCGCACCGGGGGCCCGCGTCGCAGGCAGGCTTCGATGCGGCCGACGAGGAGAAATGTCGGAGTTTCCTCGACGCGGTGGAACTCGTCGGCAAGAAGTGGACGGCAGTGATGCTGCTTGCCGGAGTTCAGGGCGCCCGCCGCTTCCGCGAATACCGCAACCATGTACCCGGCATCTCGGACCGGATGCTGGCGCAGCGATTCCGTGAACTCGAAGCCAACCGGCTCATCGAACGGACGGTGGTGCCGACGACTCCGGTGCTCGTCACCTACGTTCCGACTGAACGGGGCCGAGGGCTCCTCGCCGCGCTGCGGCCTCTCATGGAGTGGAGTCTGCTCGATCGTGACCGCTGCGATCATCGGTAAGCCGCTGTAGCGGGAAAGCGAGAACCTGTCCGCCGCGCCGTGCGGCGCCGTCGGTGACGCGCTCGACTTCGCGCGGCCGGGGCCGCCGGGCCTGCGCATGCGGGAGGACCAGGCGACCGGCACCGAGCGCGGCCCTTTCCCTGTCTTCCGCGCCGCAGGCTGCCAGAGTAGGGCTCATGGCGAACCGCTTGGCAGACGCGACGAGTCCCTACCTGCAACAGCACGCCGACAATCCGGTGGACTGGTATCCCTGGGGCGAGGAGGCGTTCGCGGAGGCGGTGCGGCGGGACGTGCCGGTGCTGCTCTCCGTCGGCTACGCGGCCTGTCACTGGTGTCATGTCATGGCGCACGAGTCCTTCGAGGACGAGGCGATCGCCGCCCTGCTGAACGAGAACTTCGTCAACATCAAGGTCGACCGCGAGGAACGGCCCGACGTCGACGCCGTCTACATGACCGCGACCCAGGCGATGACCGGCAGCGGCGGCTGGCCGATGACCTGCTTCCTCACCCCGGAGGGTGAGCCCTTCCACTGCGGCACCTACTACCCGCCGACCCCGCATCCCGGCATGCCGTCGTTCCCGCAGCTCATCGACGCGGTGGCGGCGGCCTGGCAGGAGCGGCGCGGGGAGGTCCGCGAGGCGGCGACGCGGATCGTGGCGGGCCTCGCCGAGCAGACCGCGCCGCTGCCCGCCGCGCCCGTGGACGAGACCACCCTCGTCGAGGCGGTGGCCACCCTGACGGCGGTCTTCGACCGTACTCGCGGCGGGTTCGGCGGGGCGCCGAAGTTCCCGCCGTCGATGGTGCTGGAGTTCCTGCTGCGTCATCACGAGCGCACCGACGACCCCGGCGCGCTCCACCTGGTCGAGCAGACCTGCGCGGCGATGGCCCGTGGCGGGTTGTACGACCAGCTCGCGGGCGGATTCGCCCGTTACAGCGTGGACGCGGGCTGGGTCGTGCCGCATTTCGAGAAGATGCTCTACGACAACGCCCTGCTGCTGCGGGTGTACGCCCATCTGGCTCGGCGAACCGGCTCGGCGCTGGCGGGCCGGGTCGCGGTGGAGACGGCGGAGTTCCTGCTGACCGAGCTGCGCACCGGCCAGGGCGGCTTCGCCTCGTCGTTGGACGCCGACACCGACGGCGTGGAGGGCCTCACCTATGTGTGGACCCCGGACGAGCTGATCGAGGTGCTCGGGGAGCAGGACGGTCGCTGGGCGGCGGAGTTGCTTGCGGTGACCCCCGAAGGCAGCTTCGAGCACGGCAGTTCGACCTTGCGACTCCTTGCCGACCCGGATTCCGTGCCTGCCGCAGGGCCTGCGGGGGATGCTCCCGCCGTGGCGGCGGCCGCCGAGTACGGCGGCGAGGCGCGGTGGCAGCGGATCAGGACCACGCTGCGGGCCGCCCGGGATCGCAGGCCCCAGCCTGCCAGGGACGACAAGGTCGTCACCGCATGGAACGGCTTGGCGATCACCGCTCTGGCGGAGGCGGGCGCTGCGCTGGATCGGCCGGACTGGGTGCGGGCCGCTGTCGAGGCCGCCGAACTGCTGCTGAACCTGCACCTGATCGACGGCAGGCTGCTACGCAGCTCTCGGGACGGGGCGGCGGGCAGCGCCAGGGGAGTGCTGGAGGATCACGGCTGCCTGGCCCAGGGGCTGCTGGCCCTGCATCAGGCCACCTCGGAGCCCCGCTGGCTGACCGAGGCCGAGACCCTGCTCGACGTGGCCTTGCAGCACTTCGCCGACCCGGAGATCGCTGGCCTGTTCCACGACACCGCCGACGATGCGGAAGCTCTGGTGCGCAGGCCCTCCGATCCGGGCGACAACGCGAGCCCGTCCGGTGCCTCCTCGCTGGCCGAGGCCCTGGTGACCGCCTCGGCGCTGACCGGCCCGGTCCGGTCGGGCGCCTACCGAGCCGCGGCGGAACAGGCGATGGCCAGAGCGGGCGTGCTGATCGCCAGGAGCCCCCGATTCGCCGGGCACTGGCTCACCGTCGCCGAGTCCCTGGTCGCGGGCCCGCTGCAGATCGCGGTGGCGCTGGCTCCGGCGGACGCCGAGGGAGAGGTCCTGTTGTCGATCGCCCGCTCGCTCGCCCCCGGCGGCACGGTGGTGGTGGCCGGACAGGGCGCGGACCCCGGCGTCCCGCTGCTTGCCGATCGCGCACCCATCGACGGCGCCTCGGCAGTGTTCCTGTGCCGGGGTTACGTCTGTGACCTGCCCATGACACGTCCCGCCGAACTCAGCGCCGCCCTCACCCGCTGACCGGGAACAAGACGACGAGCCGCCGTGTTGGATGGGATGTAATTAAGTAATCCTTGCAACGGAGGTTCACATGTACGCACGATTCATGGCCGCCGGACGCGGTCCGCACGGCTGGGGCGGCGGTCCCGGCCACCGCTCAGGGCGCGGCAAGGGCGGCGGGCGCGGGCGTGGCGGCTGGCAGCAGGCCGAACTGCCCTCGACCGACGACGCGGCCGCCTGGTTCGCAGGCCGTCTTCCCGACGACTGGTTCGTCGGGGCGCCGGAACTCACGGTGGACCGGGAGGAGATCCTGCTGGTCGGCGAACTGCCCGCGCTCGACGAGGCCTTCTCCGACGACGCGGCACGCGGTGCTGCCGAGTCGGGTCGGATCGCCCGCTTCCGCGAGCAGACCAGGGAGGATCGCATCGAGATCGCCCGACAGGCCGAACACCGCTACGACCGGAAGGTCGCCTGGGGCGCTCGCCTCGGCAGTACCGAAGAGCACTTCACGACGGTCTCGGTGCCGGTGATGACCAGGCTGCGTCAGTCGGAGCGGCTCGTCCTCGACACGCTGGTCGATGCCGGGGTGGCCCGTTCGCGATCCGAGGCCCTGGCCTGGGCCGTGCGGCTGGTCGGCGAGCATGCCGACGAGTGGCTCGGTGAACTGCGTGAGGCCATGGCCGAGGTCGAGAAGCTCCGGTCCCAGGGGCCCGATCTCGGATGACCGACGCGCGGGGATCGCGGGGTCGGCGGCACGCATCGCCGACCCCGAGACGGTCGTCCTCCGGCTCCGGCCCGGTGGTGATCGATCGGCCGTGCGATCCCACGAGCCTGCCCGGCTCGCGAACCTCGGCGCGGCGGGCCCACGGTGTCGGCGACGATCCGCCGCACCCGGCTCAGGCGTACAGCACCAGCCAGATCGCCACGTAGTGGCAGAGGGCCGCGACGACCGTCGTGGCGTGGAAGAACTCGTGATAGCCGAACACCGACGGCCAGGGGTCCGGCCAGCGAGTGGCGTAGAACACCGCGCCGACCGTGTAGAACACCCCGCCGACGATCAGCAGTACGAGCGCCGCGACCCCGGCGTTGGCCCCGATCTCGGGCATCACGAAGACCGCGACCCAGCCGAGCCCGATGTAGATGGGCACGCCCACCCACCGTGGCGAATGCGGCCACAGGAGCTTCAGCGCGACGCCTGCCGCCGCGCCGCCCCAGATCACCGACAGCACGATGACCCCGGTTCCGGGGGACAGCGCCAGGAAGGCGAACGGTGTGTAGGTGCCCGCGATGAACAAGAAGATCATCGAGTGATCGAGACGCTTCATCCACGCCCGGCTCGACGCGCTCGACCAGTGGCGTCGGTGATACAGCGCGCTGACGCCGAACAGACCGAGGACGGTCAGCACGTAGATGGTCACCGATACCGCTGCGCGTCCGGAGACCGTCGCCGCAGCCATCACGATGAGCGTGCTGCCCGCGAGCAGTGCGGTGAAGAAGGACCAGAAGTGAATCCAGCCGCGCATCCGAGGCTTCACGAGCGGCTTCGGCATGGTCGGTGTCGTCACGCGACACAGGTTACGGGACCGTAGGTTACGGAACGGTAGCGTGTGGGCGGCGACACTGCGAAGTGGCGTGCCGGGGTGGGCGCGGTGCGCCGTGCCGTCGGCTCTCGCCGATGGCGCCGCACGGCCCTTCGCCGTTCGCGAGGCCGTTCGCGACTGCCGCAGCGGTGACGCCGCCCGGTCGAGGACGGGTGGCGGCAGACACCCGATCCGGGCTGCCCGCACATACGACGTCGGGGCGCCGGGCCCGAAGGCCCGACGCCCCGACTGGTACACCGACTCAGTCGTCGATGAAGGTGTGGTTGCCCACGTCGTTGATCTGCGGCGCGTTGGTGCAGTGGCTGATCTGCGGCGAGGCGATCGGGATGATCGCGCCCAGGATCGCGACGTTGTTGCCGCACAGCTGGATCGGCAGCACGCTGAGCTGGTTGTCGTTGAGGATGTTGATGCCGTCATTGTCGTAGCTTCCGGCGTGAGCGGCCGGAGCCAGCATCAACAGTCCGGCTGCAGCAGCGGCGACAGCGCCTGCCTTCTTCAGCACTTGGATTCACTCTCCTCAATTATTTGAGATATAACTCGGGATTCCCGGTGCACCGTCACCCGAGGCGTCCGAAGACGACTCGGGCAGTAGAACCTCGCGGTTCCACAGTCCCCGTCAGGGCCGTCGTGACCGACGTCGCGGGGTTCCCGTCGTTCGGAGACCGCCCAGCCGGGCTGAATGCGGAAATCCGCGACAGGCGTTTTCGGTCTCCGAGCCACTCCCGGCGACCGGTTCGGGGTCCGATTCATGGGCAAGCCATGGACCGGTGTTCTCTTGTCGAAACCGAAAGCTACTAGGTGTTTTCCCATGATGGGAAATCGAGTCACACTATTGTGTGAAATCTGATTCGGGTAGGTGCGAAGATCATTCAATTGGGTGAACTCTATAGGGTGTAGATCGACGGAAAGGTGTATTTCACTCGATAGTGATCGGTGCAGGTGATCGGTGCATCGTCGCCGATGGGTGTCGGTCCGAGCTGGTCAGCCTGGGCTGGCCGGGTCTGCGTCGGTGTGATGACTTTGGTATAAGGCGGCTCTCGTGGAACAGGGGGTCCGGCCCGTAGGCTCCCCGGTCCATGGACGGCAACCAGCTCGTGCGCGAGTACCTGCTGCTCGGACTGCGCTTCGACCGGCTGGTCGAGGGATTCGTCGACGCCTACACGGGAGATCCGCGACTCCGGCGTCAGGTGGACGGCGAGCCGAGGCCCGTTCCCGGCGTACTCGCCTCGCGGGCCGCCGAGCTGCGTGCGGAACTGCCCTCGGTCGGTCTCGACGTAGGCCGAACCCGATTCCTTGCCGCACAGCTCACCGCACTCGAATGCTCGGGGCGTCGACTGGCGGGGGAGCCGATCGGATTCGTCGACGAGGTCGAGGCCTATTTCCAGGTCCGGATCACGCCAGGCGACCAGGACGTGTATCGGGCCGCGCACGTCGAGCTGGACTCGCTGCTGCCGGGAAGCGGGTCGTTGCCCGATCGACTCGCCGAGCTGCGACGGCGCGACGAGGTCCCGCCGCATCGACTCGAAGGCTGTGTCGTGGAACTCTCCGGCGCGCTCCGCGAACTGGTCCGAGGTCGATACGGCCTGCCCGATCAGGAACGGGTCGAGTACCAGGTGGTCAGCGACAAGCCGTGGAGCGGTTTCAACTACTACCTCGGCGACTACCGCTCGCGGGTCGCGATCAACGCCGACATCGGCCATCGGATGGCCCACCTGGCGCACCTGGTGGCGCACGAGTCCTATCCCGGTCATCACACCGAGCACTGCCGAAAGGAGGCGGGCCTGCTCGGCAGGCAGGGCTTCGAGGAGCAGGCCCTCTTCCTGGTCAACACCCCGCAGTGCCTGATGGCGGAGGGACTGGCCGATCTCGGCCTGCACGCGATCATCGGACCGGGGTGGGGGCCGTGGACGGCCGAGATCATGGCCGACCTCGGGCTGCGGATGGAGGGCGAACTCGTCGAACGGGTCGAGACGGCCAGGGCCGGGCTGCTCGGCGTGCGGCAGGACGCCGCGTTGATGCTGCACGATCGGGGCGCGGACGAGGAGGCGGTCGTGGCGTTCCTCCGTCGCTGGCTGCTGATCTCGGACCGTCGAGCCCGCCAGTCGCTGCGCTTCATCGCCGATCCGCTGTGGCGGGCCTACACCACGACCTACGTGGAGGGCTACCGGCTGCTGCGGAGCTGGCTCGATCTGAGACCGGCCGCCGAACCACTGGCCTCCCGGTATCTGAGACTGTTGGACGAGGCCCTGGTGCCGGAGTCCGTCCGGGTGGAGACAGCCGCCGCCGAACGGGTGAACGAGACGAGCGCCGAGCGGTGGTGACGTATCGGGCATCTGCGCCTGTGACGGCTGTTTGTGCCCGCAATGAGGTCGACGTTTCACCTGTTCGGGCCTGTCCGAATGGTTTCCTGCCCTGGTTTGGCCTACACGTAGCGTGCGGGTGTCTATCGACCGAATCACCTGTGTGGCCCGTGCCGGCAGCCCCCGAGCAGAGGTAGCGTCCGAAGAGGCGAGTCGTGACGGAGGCGGCCCGCCCCGGGAGGCTCACGTCGTGGCTTTGACGGGTACGACAGCGGATGGCAGGCGGCAGCCCTGCCGATCCGGTCGTTCGGGGCGGACACGGGGCGGTCTCTCGTCCGCTGGTGTCCGTTGCGGACGGCGACGGCGTACCCGAACGGTCGCCGAGCGCGCCCGGCCCACCGAGATGCGGCCGCGTCGCCGTGGTCGCTAGGGAGTTGCCGTGACTGCACCCCGTTCTTCGAGGCGGTCCGCCAGCCGTACCTCCAGCAGCGTGTCGAACACCCCGGAGGTGACGGCCGAACCCGCCAGGCGGGCCACCCGCGCACGCGGGACCCGCACGAAGGATCGCACCGCCACCTACGTGCTCGACACGTCGGTCCTCTTGTCCGATCCCTGGGCGATCACCAGGTTCGCCGAGCATTCCGTGGTCCTGCCGCTGGTGGTGATCAGTGAGCTGGAGGGCAAGCGGCACCATCCCGAACTGGGCTGGTTCGCCCGCGAGGCGCTTCGACTCCTGGACGACCTGCGGCTCCGCCACGGGCGGCTGGATCGTCCGATCCCCGTCGGGGAGGCCGACGGCACACTGCACGTCGAGCTGAACCACACCGATCCCACGGTCCTGCCGCCGGGCTTTCGCACCGATTCCGGTGATGCACGCATCCTCGCCTGCGCGTTGAATCTCGCGGCGGAGGGCAGGCGGGTCACCCTGGTGACCAAGGACATGCCCCTCCGGGTGAAGGCGGGCTCCGTCGGACTGGTCGCCGACGAGTACCGGGCGCAGAACGTGGCCCCTTCCGGGTGGACCGGGATGGCCGATCTGGACGTCGAGCACGAGCTGATCGACGCCCTCTTCAAAGAGGGGACCGTGGATCTGGACGAGGCACGGGACATGCCGTGCAACACGGGACTCCGGCTGCTCTCGGGAACGGGCAGTGCACTGGCCAGGGTGACGGCGGAGAAGCGAGTCCGGCTGGTCCGAGGCGACCGAGAGGCCTTCGGCCTGCGGGGTCGCTCGGCCGAGCAGCGGATCGCGCTCGACCTCCTGCTCGATCCGGAGATCGGGATCGTGTCGCTGGGCGGCAGGGCAGGCACCGGCAAGTCGGCGCTGGCGCTGTGCGCGGGGCTGGAATCGGTGCTGGAACGGTCGCAGCATCGGAAGGTGGTGGTCTTCCGACCGGTCTATGCGGTCGGCGGTCAGGAGCTCGGCTACCTGCCCGGCAGCGAGAGCGAGAAGATGCAGCCGTGGGCCGAGGCGGTGTTCGACACCCTCGGCGCCCTGGCGGGGCAGCACGTGATCGACGAGGTGGTGGATCGGGGGATGCTGGAGGTCCTGCCGCTGACCCACATCCGAGGCCGGTCACTGCACGACTCCTTCGTCATCGTCGACGAGGCCCAGTCCCTGGAACGCAACGTGCTGCTCACCGTGCTGTCGCGGCTGGGCAGCAATTCGCGGGTGGTGCTCACCCATGACGTGGCGCAGCGGGACAACCTCCGCGTGGGCAGGCACGACGGTGTCGCGGCGGTGATCGAGAAGCTCAAAGGCCATCCGCTGTTCGCCCACGTCACGCTCACGCGCTCGGAGCGATCGCCGATCGCGGCCCTGGTGACCGAGATGCTGGAGGGGGACTCGCCGCTCTAGCCGGAACTCCCCGTCGTGACGCCGGTGCCTCCTTCGCGCCGGCGTCACGCAGGTCCGGCCCCGTGACGTCCCCGGGTTCGGCGGGTGGTCTCAGAGCCTGTCTTTGATCCCCAGTTTCCTGTTGCGCGGGGCCAGCGCGGCGCCTGCCCTGCGCAACAGGACAGCAGGGATCACCTACCGGCCTCAGATATCGGCGGGGTCGTGGCCCCGCCCGATCACCACCCGGCGGGCAGCGGGCGACCCTCGGCGAAGCCGGCCGCGGACTGGATGCCCAGCAGCGCCCGCTCGTGGAACTCCTTCAGGGTTTGCGCGCCCGCGTAGGTGCAGGCGGAGCGGACACCGGAGGAGATCTCGTCGATCAGGTCCTCGACGCCGGGCCGCTTCGGGTCCAGCAGCATCCGCGAACTGGAGATGCCCTCCTCGAACAGACCCTTCCTGGCCCGGTCGAACGCGCTGTCGGTGCGCGTGCGGGCACCGACGGCACGCTTGGAGGCCATGCCGAACGACTCCTTGTACGCGCGGCCGGACTCGTCGCGGCGCAGGTCGCCGGGCGATTCGTAGGTGCCTGCGAACCACGAGCCGATCATCACGGAGGAGGCCCCCGCCGCCAGGGCCAATGCGACGTCGCGCGGATGCCGGACTCCGCCGTCCGCCCAGACGTGCCTGCCGAGCGCACGCGCCTCGGCGGCGCACTCGGCGACGGCGGAGAACTGCGGCCTGCCGACGCCGGTCATCATCCGCGTCGTGCACATCGCGCCGGGACCGACGCCGACCTTGATCACATCGGCTCCCGCCTCGACCAGGTCGCGGACGCCCTCCGCGGTCACGACGTTGCCCGCCACGAGCGGGACCTGCGGGTCCAGCGCCCGAACCGCCTTCAGCGCGCTGAGCATCTTCTCCTGATGCCCGTGCGCGGTGTCCACGACGAGGGTGTCCACCCCGGCCGCCAGCAGCGCAGCTGCCTTCGCGGCCACGTCGCCGTTCACCCCGACCGCCGCCGCGACCCGGAGGCGTCCCGCCGCGTCCAGGGCGGGTTGATAGATGCCTGCGCGCAGCGCGCCGAGGCCGGTCAGCACTCCCACGAGCCGTCCGTCGGAGTCGACCGACAACGCGGCGGTCGCCTGCCTGCCGTGCAGCCGGTCGAAGACCTCGCGCGGCTCGGTTCCGGTGGGCACGACCACCAGCTCCGTGTCGAGCACCTCGCCGAGCCGGGTGAACCGGTCCACTCCCGTGCAAGCCGCCTCGTCGACGGTGCCCACCGGTCGCTGATCGTCGTCGACGACCACGACGAGGCCGTGCGCGCGCTTGGGCAGCAGATTGAGCGCGTCGGCCACCGAGTCGTCGGTGCGTAGCACCAGGGCCGTGTCCCACACCGGGTGCCGGTGCTTCACCCAGTCGACGATCTCCGCGACCGCGGCGGGCGCCACGTCCTGCGGCAGCACCACCAGACCACCGCGTCGGGCGACGGTCTCGGCCATCCGCCTGCCTGCCACCGCCGTCATGTTGGCCACCACCAGGGGCAGCGTCGTCCCGGTGCCGTCCGACGTCGACAGGTCCACGTCGAAGCGAGACTCGACCCCGGAACGTCGAGGCACGAGGAAGAGATCGTCGTAGGTCAGGTCGTGGGCGGGGCGGTGTCCGTCAAGGAACTGCACACCGGAAGCTTACGGGCCGTCGACCCCGGGGTGTCCGATCCGCCGTGGGCCGGGACCGGATCCGTCCGCCCCCTCGGACACCGTCGCGACGACCTGCACCGCCTCGCGCAGCCGGTCCGGGGTCAGCCCCGCGTAGCCGAGGACCAGGCCGGGGAACAGCACCGAGGGCGGCAGGCCGCGCAGATAGTCGGAGAGCGGCGGAACGAGCACGCCCGCCCGAGCCAGCGCACTGCTCAGCCTGCGGTCGTCGACGCCGTCGGGCAGCCTGGCCACCAGGTGCAGACCGGCGGAAGGGCCGACCACCCGCCAGCCCGGCAGCCGGTTCGCCAGCGCCTCGACCAGGGTGTCCCGGCGATGACGGTTGATGCGCCGGGTGCGACGCAGATGCCGGTCGTAACCGCCGTCACGCACCAGCCGGGCCAACGCCGCCTGATCGATCGTGCTGGAGCCGAGATCGCGCAACAGCTTGATGCGCGCCAGGTCGTCCCGGATGCCGAGGGGCGTGACGAGCCAGCCGAGACGCAGGGCAGGGGCCAGGGTCTTGGACACGCTGCCCAGATAGGCGACGTGGCCGGGGGCCAACGATCGCATCGCGCCGATGGCGGGCCGGTCATAGCGGTGCTCGGCGTCGTAGTCGTCCTCCAGGATCAGGCCGTTCACCCGGCGTGCCCACTCCACCAGCGCCAGCCTGCGCTGCGGAGCCAGCGCCACGCCGAGCGGAAACTGATGTGCGGGGGTGACCAGTACTGCGCGGGCCGAGGTCGCGGCCAGCACGTCCACGCGAAGCCCGTCCTCGTCGACCGGGATCGGCACCACCGACAGGCCGGACCCCGCGAACAGCCGGGGCTGTCCCGGATGGCCGGGGTCCTCCACGGCGATCTCTCGATGACCGTGGTCGGACAGGTGGGCCGCGAGCAGGGAGAATCCCTCGGCCGCACCCTTCGTGATGATCACTTCGGCCGGATCGGCGTGCACGGAGCGCACGCGTCCCAGATAGGCGGCGAGTTCCTCCCGGAGAGCGCGCAGGCCGACCGGATCGGGATAGCCGAGAGCATGGTCCGGCAGCTCGGCGAGGCCGGCCCGCACCGCCGCCACCCAGGCCGCGCGGGGGAAGGCGGAGAGCGCGGGCAGGCCCGGCCGCAGGTCCCAGGTCTGCTGCGCGGCACGCGGGCCTGCGACCTGCGACGGTTTGGCGCCCTCATCCACCACCCTGGCCACCGAGGTGCCCGATCCTCGGACGGCGATCAGGTATCCCTCGGCCACGAGCTGGGTGTAGGCGCTGGTGACGGTTCCTCGGGCCAGTCCGAGCTGTGCGGCGAGATCCCGGCTGGACGGCAGCCGAGTTCCGGCGGCGAGTCGTCCGACGCGGACGCCGTCCCGGAGCGCGGCCTCCAAGGTTCGCTCTCGGCGGCCCCTGGTCGCCGTGGACATCTCGGGCAGCAGCAGCTCCCGCAGAGTGGTCCATTCTGCACGCATGGGAGTGGACCTTATCTCTGGACCACTCGCCGGACACGCTGGCGCCATGACCGCCGGAGCCCTCGTGCCACCCGCAGCGCCCCGCTCGGCCCGTTCCCCCGGCGCCGCCGTCGGGCTGGGGCTGGCGGGCATCGTCCTGGTCGGCGGCTCCGTGCCGATCACCGGCCTGCTCGACGACTATCCGCTCTTCGCCGCCCAGTCGCTGCGATACCTGATCGGAGCGCTCTGCCTGCTCGGCCGGCTGCTGCTGCGAGGCCGCAGCCCCGGTGATCGAGGGCCTGCCGACCGCAGGCAGGCAGATCGGGGCGCGGAGGATCGGGCGCGGCGCGGGTGGCGCCTGCCGGTGCCCGGCGCGCGCGACCTGCTCGCCCTCGCGGCGGTGGCCGCGTTCGGCATGGTGGGCTTCAGCATCTTCGTGCTGCTCGCCCAGCGACATGCCGATCCCGGTCTGGTGGCCGCCATGGTCGGGTCGGCCCCGTTGCTGATCGGCATCCTCGCTCCGCTGATCGCGGGACGGCGGCCGGGCCGGGCGGTGATCCTCGGCGCCGCGCTGGTGGTCGTCGGGGCGGCGGTGCTCTCCGGCGGCGGCTCCTGGCAGGGGCCGGGTCTGCTGCTGGCCGGTCTCGCGTTGGCTGGTGAGGCCGCCTTCACGTTGTTCGCGGTCGGACCCCTTCGTCGACTCGGGGCGATGGCGACGGCGGCGTACGCCTGTGCGGTTGCCGCGATCGGTGCGGGGCTGGTCAGTGTGGTCGCCGAAGGGCCTGCGGCCTGGCGGCTTCCCTACCCGGCCGAGGCCGTCGCCCTGCTGGTGCTGGGCGTGCTGGTCACCGCGGTGGCCTTCGGCTGGTGGTTCCACTGTGTGTCGACGGTCGGCGCCGATCGCGCGTCGGTGCTGATCGGCGCCATGCCGGTGGCCGGGTTGGGGGTTGCGGTGCTGCTGGGTGCGCAGGAGCTCGCGGCTTCGGCGCTGCTCGGCGCGGTCCTGGTCGCCCTCGGCTGCGTACTCGGGCTGGGGGTGCGTCGACCTCGCCGAGGCGGCGACGGGGCGTGCTGAGGCGATCAGGGCGGAGGCGGCGGGACCGAGTAGGAGGGCCGGTGGTCGAGCCGTGTCGAGTCGGGCCCGTGTCGCGTCGGGCCGTGCTGAACCGGGCGGCGGCCCCGCTCACGGATGCGACGCGTCGAGTTCCATCGGGGGCGCGGCCGGTCTGCGAGGATCGTCCGGGGCCGAGATCGTCCGGGTCGCCTCGGGCGGAGGCCGTCGTCCGGCTCTCTGCGGCAGCCGAGGCCGCACCGGTCCTCCAGGGCCGCTCGGTGCGCGCCCGCCGACGAGTCGTCCGGAATGACGTGTGCACCGCCGCCCGGCGGCCTCGAGGACGGCGATCCGGCCGAGGCCGCGACGAGGTCGCAGAGCAGTCCCGCCGCGCGGCATGGGCGTCGTACTCCGCTAACCCGACGTCCATCTCGTCGTCGGGTGACGCTGTCACGCTCGCGAGGCAGGCGCGGCAGACTCGCGGCGCCTCTCCACGGCACGAAGGGACTCGTCGATGGTCAGAACATCAACGCTCACGGTGTCATTGCTGGTCGGCGCGGTGCTCTTCACCTCGGGCGTCGGGCAGGCAGCCGTCGGGCAGACCCGTGGCTCGGCGGCGGACGCGGCCGGTGCCGATCGGGCGGCCGAACAGATCGCGGGCGAGGCCGACGCGGCGGGCGGCGTACACCGCAGGTCGTTCGACATCCAGGCTCATCGCGGCGGGATGGCCTACCTGCCAGAAGGCACCCTGCCCGCGTTCGAGAACGCCCTGCGCATCGGCGTGACGACGCTGGAACTCGACATCCAGATCACCGAGGACGGTCGCGAGGTCGTCACCCATGATCGGCTGATCAACCCGGCGAAGTGCCGGGACACGGCGCCGGTGGTCGAGGGCGACCCCGACTTCCCCTACGCGGGCAAGTACGTGCACACGCTCACCTTCGCGCAGGTGCGCACGCTCGACTGCGGATCGCAGACTCAGCCGGACTATCCGGAACAGCGGCCGAGGCCCGGCGAGACGATGCCGACCCTGCGCGAGGTCTTCCAGCTCGTCCGCCGATACGGGGCACACGACGTGCGCTTCAACATCGAGACCAAGGTGGAGGCAGGCGCCCCTGAGGAGACCGCGCCGCGCGAGGAGTTCGTCCGCGTCGCCGCCCGCGAGATCCGCCGGGCGGGGATGCTGCGCCGCACCACGATCCAGAGCTTCGACTGGGGCGCACTGATGCTCATGCGGCGAATCGAACCCCGACTGCCGTTGATCGCCCTGACCGAGCCGAACTTCCTCCAGGTCGGCGAGCCCGGCCGGTCGCCGTGGCTCGGCGGCCTCGACATCGACGACTTCGGCGGCAGCCCGGTCCAGGCCGCCCGGTCCTTCGGAGCCGGCGCACTGTCCCCGGTGCACGGCACCCCGCAGCACGGTGTCGTCGGTGACCCGGACTACGTCCCCTTCACCACCAGGGCGATGGTCGAGGAGGCTCATGAAGCGGGCATGAAGGTCGTGCCCTGGACCATCAACGACGAGGCCACCATGCACAAGCTGATCGACGACGGGGTGGACGGCATCATCACCGACTATCCCCGGCGGCTGCGCAGCGTCGCCGCCGAGCACGGCTTCGAGCTGCCGAAGCGCTATCGGCACGGACACTGCGGCGGACGCGGCTGAGCATTGCCTGCGCAGACAGCGCGAACGGGCCGATCTGATCTCCAGCCAGATCCCAGACCGGCCCGTTCGCCGCTGATCGAGCAGGAGAGATCAGCGGGTGCTGTTGGTCATCCGCAGCACGTCGAGCGCCTCGTCGAGCTGCTCCAGCGTGAGGCTGCCCGCCTCGACGTGGCCGCGTTCCAGCACGACCTCCCGGATCGTCTTGCGCTCCTTGAGGGACTGCTTGGCGATCGAGGCCGCCTCCTCGTAGCCGATGTAGCGGTTCAGCGGGGTCACCACGGACGGCGAGGACTCCGCGTACTCCTTGGCTCGCTCCTCGTCGACCTCGGTGCCCACCACGACCTTGTCGGCGAGCAGGCGGGCCACCGCCGCGAGCAGCCTGCAGGACTCCAGCACGTTCCTGGCGATCACCGGCAGCATCACGTTGAGCTGGAAGTTGCCCTGCGAGCCTGCGAAGGTCACGGCGGCGTCGTTGCCGATCACCTGCGCCACCACCATCATGGTCGCCTCGGAGATGACCGGGTTGACCTTGCCGGGCATGATCGAGGAACCGGGCTGGAGGTCCGGCAGCCGCAGCTCGGCCAGGCCGGTCCTCGGGCCGGAGCCCAGCCAGCGCAGATCGTTGGCGATCTTGAACAGCGAGACGGCGACGGTCTTGAGCTGCCCGGAGACCTCGACGACCCCGTCCTGAGTGGCCTGCGCCTCGAAGTGGTCGCGCGCCTCGGTCAGCGGCAGCCCGGTGATCGCGGCCAACTCCTCCGACACCGCCGCGCCGAACCCGGCGGGAGCGTTCAGCCCCGTGCCCACGGCCGTGCCGCCGATCGGCAGCTCACCCAGCCGGGGAAGGCTGCTCTGGAGCCGCTCGATGCCGTAGCGGACCTGGGCCGCCCAGGCCGCCGTCTCCTGGCCGAGCGTGATCGGCACGGCATCCATGAGGTGGGTGCGGCCGGACTTGACCACGCTGGCCCACTCGTCGGCCCGCTTGCTCAGCGTCGACGCCAGGTGCTCCAGCGCGGGGATCACGTCCGTCACGACCGCCTCGGTCGCGGCGACCCGGATCGTGGTGGGGAACGTGTCGTTCGAGGACTGCGAGGCGTTGACGTGATCGTTGGGATGAACATCACGTCCGGCGTGCCGGGTGGCGAGCGTCGCGATGACCTCGTTTGCATTCATGTTCGACGAGGTGCCGGAGCCGGTCTGGAAGACGTCGATCGGGAAGTGCGCGTCGTGCAGCCCGTCCGCGACCTCGCCCGCAGCTGCGGCGATGGCCTCGGCCAGGTCTGCGTCCAGCACGCCGAGCCTGCCGTTGACCCGGCCTGCAGCGGCCTTGAGCAGCCCGAGTGCCCGAATCTGGGCCCGTTCCAGGCCTCGTCCGGAGATCGGGAAGTTCTCCACGGCCCGCTGGGTCTGTGCTCGCCACAGGGCTTCGGCGGGCACCCGAACCTCGCCCATGGTGTCGTGTTCGATGCGGAACTCGCCGTCGTTGGCCGGAGCGCCACTCTGCTGCTCTGTCATGGCTCCTGTTTGTACCGGTTGGGTGCATCGCTGGGCACCGCGACGTCCAACACATAGCCTGGATGTAGTCCACACCACAGTGCCGGCGGACAGGCTCGGAGCGGAGCGGCGATGGCGGCAGACCGGGACCACGAGGTCGATCTGCTGGTGCTCGGCGCGGGTCCGGCCGGACTCTTCGCCGCGTACTACGCGGGCTTCCGAGGGCTGTCGGTGGCGATCGTGGACGCGCTGCCGGAGCCGGGCGGCCAGATCACCGCGATGTACCCGGAGAAGATGATCCTCGACGTCGCGGGCTTCCCCTCGGTGCGCGGCCGCGATCTCGTGGCGGCGCTCGTGGCGCAGGCCGATCGGGGCGCCCCGGCGTATCTGCTCGGCAGGCAGGCCCGCACGCTGGTTGCGTTGCCTGCGGGCGGCAGTCGGGTGGGCCTCGCTGACGGCATGCGGATCGACGCCCGTGCCGTGCTGATCACGGCGGGCCTCGGCGAGTTTCGGCCCCGCCCGCTGCCCGGTGCGGGGGAGCGCGTCGGCGACTCGGTGCTGCACTTCGTGCCCCGACCGACGACGCACGAGGGTGAGGACATCGTCGTCGTCGGAGGTGGCGACTCCGCGTTCGACTGGGCGGAGGCGCTGCATCCCATCGCCCGCAGCGTCACCCTGGTCCACCGGAGGTCTCGCTTCCGGGCCCATCCGGCGATGGTGCAGGCCGTCCGCGAGCGGGGCGTGCCGATCATCACGGACGCGGAGGTGCACGAGCTGCTCGACGGCCCTGCCGGGTTGAGTGCGGTGGTGATCAGGCTCGCCGACGGTCACCTCAGATCGCTGCCCGCCCAACGGGTGATCGCCGCCCTGGGCTTCGTCGCCGATCTCGGGCCCATCGAGACCTGGGGGATTACCGTCGATCAGCGGACGATCCCGGTCGACAGCACCATGCGGACGTCGATGGAGCGGGTCTATGCGGCCGGGGACATCGCGTCCTATCGCGGAAAGGTGCGGCTGATCGCCACCGGCTTCGGCGAGGCCGCGACCGCCGTCAACAACATCGCGGTCGCGCTCGACCCCGAGGCGCATCTCTTCCCCGGACATTCCAGCGAGGCGTGACGGCCGAGAGGATCGCGCGGCCGCCACGCCTGCCCAGGATGAAGATCAGGCGCTGATGTGCGACTGGATCCAGCCGTAGTGGGCGCTGACGTCGGTCGCGATCGTCACGCCCTCGCCGCACCAGGGCGAGCCGCCGTTCTCGCCGGGGTACCCCATCCGAGCGGTGAGACCCGCCAGGTAGGTGAAGCCGCTGCGCTCGGCCAGCACCGGGCCGCCGGAGTCGCCGTAACAGGGGCCGGTGCCCGCTGCTGCCACGTGGCAGAGCTCGGTCTCGGAGTTGAAGCCGCTCTCGCAGCCGAGACGGTTGTCGATCAGGACGTCCAGTTCCTGGAGGATGTCGGCCTGGCCGCAGCCGCCCGGCTCAGCGCACTGCTGTCCCCAGCCCAGCAGCAGACCGTACTGGTCGTCGGTGGGACGACGTGCCTGCAGCGTGATGGGCTGGGCGTCGGGCACCGGGCTCTCCAGGCGGAGCAGCGCGATGTCCATGTCGATGCGGGTGACCTCGGAGTCGTCGTAGTCCGGGTGGATGACGATCTCGGTGAAGTCGACGACGGTGCCGCCCTCGTGGCCGTTGATGCTGCCCACGCGCAGGTTGCTGCCGTCGGCCCTACCGCCGTAGACGCAGTGCGCCGCAGTCACGACCCAGTTCTCGTCGACCAGGCTGCCGCTGCAACCGAGGGAGCCGTCCGGACGGACCAGCGTCGCGATGAACGGGTAGTCCTGGGTCGCATCCCGGCCGCCGACGATCATCGTCTCGATGCGGTCTGCGTCGGAGGCCTGCGTCTCGGCCTCGACGGCCGGGGAGGTGCGCGTGTCGGCGTCCTCGGTCGCGCCGGCGGGTCCCGCCGTGGCGATCAAGACGGGAGCGACGGCGGCGGCGAACAGCGCCGCGACGGACTTTCGGAGTCGCATGAACCCTCTTCTCGTGAACGAACCTGTGTCGACAGGGTCAAAGAGGGCGGTAAAGATCTGGTTGGCGTCGCAACCGGGTGGTGGTCGTGTGCGGGCGGCACCGCCGGAGGCGATCTCATCCGGCGGTGCCGGGTCTGGTCAGCCGGTGATCAAGAGAGGGTGACGGTCAGGCTATGGCGTGGAACACCAGAGCGCCGAGGGCGAAACCGGCGATCGTGGCCGCGATCGCCACCGGTATCGCACTTGGCGAGGGATCGGTCGCCTTGGCGTAGCCGACGATCGCCAGGATGAACGCTGCGGGCCCGAACAGAATCGGACAGAACAGGGGCGCGATCGCGGCTAGGACGAAACTGATGATCGTGCAGACCCCTGGCGCTGGAGACCGATCCTGCTGACGGTCCGGGAGACGATGCTGCCTGCGTCGTTCTTCCTCCAAGTCCTCAAGCGGCAAGATCTTCTTGTCGCTTGAGGTCCCTGGCGGAGAATTGATCGAAACCGGCCTGGTGATCTTTCTGTTGAACTCTGCTGAGAAGGCTAAGGACGGAGCAGCGCCGATGGTCCGATCGGCCTACTCCGGCTGAGCAGGTGGAGGCGTCGACGGCGGCGGTGCCACTGAGGCGTGGTGCCACCAACACTGGGGGCCTCGATCACCCGCCGGCGGCCCTGACCGCCTGGCAGTCCGAACGAGCCTCCGCACCGACGGCTGCGGCTTAGGACAGCGGCACCTCATAGTCCGGCTGTTCGCCTGCCGAGCCGAAGTCGACCGAGGCGTACTCGCGGAGCTTGGTGATCCGGTGGTAGCCGTCGATCAGCCGCACGGTCCCCGACTTCGAGCGCATCACGATCGACTGGGTCGTGCAGCCGCCTGCGCGGTAGTGGACGCCGCGCAGCAGGTCTCCGTCGGTGATGCCGGTGGCGCAGAAGAAGACGTTGTCACCGCGCACCAGATCATCGGTCTCCAGCACCCGATCCAGGTCGTGCCCGGCCTCGACAGCCCTCGCCCGCTCCGCGTCGTCCCTCGGCCACAGCCTGCCCTGCATGGTCCCGCCGAGGCACTTCAGCGCCGCCGCCGCGATGATCCCCTCCGGCGTCCCGCCGATGCCCAGCAGCAGGTCGACCCCCGTGCCGGGGCGGGCAGCCGCGATCGCGCCCGCGACGTCGCCGTCGGAGACGAACCTGATCCGCGCGCCCGCCTCCCGCACCTCGCGCACCAGGTCCTGGTGGCGCGGCCGGTCCAGGATGCAGACGGTGACGTCGGAGATGCCGATCTGCTTGGCCCTGGCCACCCGACGGATGTTCTCCGCTACGGGGGCGGCGATGTCCACCGAGGATGCCGCCTCCGGGCCGACGGCCAGCTTCTCCATGTAGAAGACGGCCGAGGGGTCGTACATCGCGCCTCGTTCGGCCACGGCCAGCACGGCGAGGGCGTTGGGCATGCCCTTGGCCATCAGCGTCGTCCCGTCGATCGGGTCGACCGCCACGTCACAGTCGGGTCCGTTGCCGTCGCCGACCTTCTCGCCGTTGAACAGCATCGGGGCCTCGTCCTTCTCCCCTTCGCCGATCACGACGACGCCCCGCATCGAGACGGTGCCGATCAGCTTGCGCATCGCGTCGACGGCGGCCTGATCGCCCCCGATCTTGTCGCCACGGCCGACCCAACGGCCCGAGGCCATCGCCGCAGCCTCGGTCACGCGGACCAGTTCCATCGCGAGGTTGCGGTCCGGCGCCTCCGGGCGGGGTGCGGCCGGGTCCGGCTCGGCGAGTTGGTTTGCTGCGGGCGGCGGCGTGCTCATGGCGTCTCCCGAGATGGCGTTCCTACTCGATTCAGAGCAGGAGGGTGGGTCGATGTTGGCAGAGATCACAGGACCGTAGGGGGCGGACGTGGCAGTGGATCGAACAAGGTGGTGCGACACACTCGATCGATGCGCTCCCTCAGGCCATCGGGTGTCGCGAACCGCCGGATCGCGGGTCGTTCAGGCGGCAGGTCGGGGGCCTGCGATGTCCTCGCCCCGCCAGCCCGGACCCGTGCTCGACGCATCGGCCTTGCTCGCTCCGTGCGACGCCTGGGCGGCGGAGGGCGTCCCAGCTGCGCCCGGCCCCGCCCACCTTCCGCCGTCACCGGCCTGCCTGCGGCGTCGTCGACGGCACCGGGGCCGGTCGGCTCCTCGGCGCTTGAGACGATGGGCGATGTGACAGCGCCGAAGACGACCCCGCCACCGCTGCAGAAGCCGAATCGGGCGTCGCTGACCGGCAAGGACATGGTCGGATCGATGCTGTTGCTCGCGACGCTGATCCTGCTGGGAGCCGGTCTGCTCGGCAGGTGCTCGTTCAGCCCCACCGGACCCGATCCGGCGGCCATCCCGGCGCCGACGGTCGACGTGGCCGAGGGGCTGGGCCGCGCGGCCGACCGGGTGGACTTCCCGGTGCGGCTGCCCGAGGCGCCGGCGGACTGGCAGGCGACGACACTGCGCGTCAACGAGATCGATCCCGCAGGCCGCCACGCCGTCCGCGTCGGGTGGCTGACGTCGGAGGGGGCCTATCTGCGACTGTCGCAGTCCGACGCGGACGAGGGGACCCTCGTCGGCTATGAGACTCGGCAGGCTGCGGCAGGGCAGGGCGTGGTGACCTCGGCGGGCTCGGAATGGGTCCATTACCTGGGTGAACGCGATGAGACGGTGTGGGTGACCGAACTCGATGACAGTCTGGTGCTCCTCACCGGCACCGGAACGGAGGCGGACTTCCACACCCTGGCGGAGGCCGTCGTCGCGGCGGACGTCCTTCCGACGAGCTGACGCTGTCGACTGGGCGATTCGGATGGCGGGGGTGATCTCGCCGCGGGCCGATCTCGGTCGTCGATCGACGCCGGTCGCATCGTGCAGCGTCGGTGCGGTGTCGACCGCACCCCGCTCGGCCTGCCTGCGCGGCCTGCCGGGCTTGCGTCCGGAGCACCGGGAGAACGCGCGGCCGATTGACTGCCGCCCGACCAGTGGATACTCGCCTGCGGCGTGAACGGTTCCCCTTGCGTGCCTGCCTCGGCTTCGGCCGGGCTTCGGCGGCGTCTGCTCGGCACGCCGACCGCGACGACGAGCAGCCTGCCCGCCTCACCAGCGGCGGTACTGCCAGAACGGCGCCCCGCCTGCGCCGCGTGGGATGAGTGTCGATCCGCAGGTGCGGTGCGCTGATTCGAGGGCCTGACGCGGTGCGGGTAACACTGGCGCCGTCCGCGACCAAGAACTGTCGTCAATGGCCACGGCGATCGGGTGACGGAATGACAGCAGAACGATCCGAATCGGATCTTGCGCGACTATCGCGCGATCAAGACGCCTTTGAGCGCTTCTATCGAACACACGTGGACTCGGTCCAGCGGTTCATCGTCCGTCGCGTCGACGACCCGCACCTCGCGGCCGACCTGACCGCCGAGGTGTTCCTCGCCGTGATCCACTCGGCCCACACCTACCAGGCTCGCCGTGGTAGGGAGGCCGCCTGGTTGTTCGGGGTGGCCCGCAACGTCGTCTCGGCAGACCGGCGTCGCAGGGCACGGGGGCTGGCCGTGGTGAGTCGCATCGCGGGCCGCGAACTCGCCGATGAGGACGACATCGCCGCACTCGTGGATCGGATCGATGCCGAGGCATCGGCACGCAGGCTGATGCTCGGGATGGACCGACTCTCCGACGGCGAGCGAGCGGTCCTGGAACTGACGGCCCTCGACGGGTTGTCGATCTCGGACGCCGCGCGGGCCCTCGGCATCTCGTCGGTCGCGGCCAGGGTGCGCCTGCACCGCGCCCGCCGCCGGATGCGCAACCACCTGTCCTCGACCGCGAACACCACCACCACGACGACCGCAGCGGAGGCACGGACATGAGCAGTGACCGGAACGGCACCCGTCGATTCGAAGAGCGTCTTCTCGTCGAGCTGAAGCAGGTGGTCTCGGAGCAGGCCGGTCGGCAGCCAGTCACCGCTGTGACACCGGCAGCGGGCTTCGCCGCTCGTGTTCGACGTCCTCGACTGGCGGCGGCCGCAGGCCTCACCGCAGTCGGAACGACCGGCGCCGTGGCCTTGATGCTCACAGTGGGCGGCGCGAGCGCTGCCGCCTTCTCCGTCGAGGAGCAGGACGACGGGATGGTTCGCATCGAGATCTCGGATCTCCGGGACGGCGACGAGTTGGAGAGCGCGCTCGCCGAGGCGGGGATTCCGGCCACGGTGGACTACCTGCCGGACGGCATGATGTGTCGACAGCCGAGGTTCGCCATGCACGGCGCCCCCGACGACGCTCACCACGGCCTTCTTCCCGGCGAGTCGGGGGCGGTCATCAGCGAGGACGGTGTGACCGCGTCGGCAGGCGGAGAGAATTCGCCTGAACCGAACGTCGACGGCGAGGCGAACGAAGCACCAGAAGCAGGGCTGCCTGCTGAGGGAATCCCGCCGGGCGCGACCTCGGTCGAGATCGGGATGGGTGAAGACGGCACGCCCTATGCCAGCTTCGCCCTCAATCCGGCGGACTTCCAGAACGGCCGTTCGCTGGTGATCGAGACCACTGGCTCGGAGGACGTCAGCAGCCTCTCGATCGCGATGGGCGAGGGCGAGGTCTTGCCCTGTGAAGAGATCGAGGTTCCGGCCGGACAGTTCCCGCCCGGCGACGGCGACGCGGTCTCGGAAACGGAGGACGTGGTGGAGGGGCACCCTGGTGAGAGCTCGGAAGGGGCCCAGAGGTAGGACCCGATGCAGGAGACGGCGGAGGTCGTCTCGACGAGGTCTGCGGGTTGAGCAGGGACTCTGACTGACGGGTCGCGGCGGGGTGGGAGATGCCCGCCGCGCCCGCCACCGGCGTCCAGTGGGGTTCGCACCGGTCTCGGAGCGCTCTTCGGGGGGCGCTCCGAGACGACTGCCTGTGGCGGACACGGTGCCTGTGGCGGACACGGTGCCTGTGGCGGACACGGTGCCTGTGGCGGACACGGTGTCCGTGTCGGTCCGAGGTGGCTGCGCTGCTGGTCAGATGGCTGCGCAGGCCGGCATGACCTGGCCGGACCGGGTGGCTGCGCCGGAGATTCGCGGCGGGCTGGATACGTCGGGGGGTCGGCTGGGGCACGGCAACGTGTTCGTGCGGCTGCCGGGCGCTGATCCGAATCGGGGAGCGTTGCGCGTTCACCGCCCGGTGTTCGGCAATCCCGGCTGGGGCGAGTAGTCCTGACCCGCCCGAACAGGTGGGCTCGCGTGTGCCCGGGGGGTGCGTCCGGGTGTTCGCCGCTGCGAACCTGCCGGGCTGATCACCGAGCGGCCTGCCGGATTCCGGGCGGCGGGGGCGGCGAGGCTTCACCGTGACTGTGACCGCACCTCAGCGCACCGCACCGCACCGCACCGCACCGCACCGCACCGCACCGCCGAGATCGTCCAAGTGGTTTCACACTGCCGGATACACGGGACCTGGGCCTGTCGGCCTCGTCGTCGGGTGAGTCCGCAACGAGCCTGTCATCGGCCGGTCAGGCAGGCGCAGCAACACGCGGCCCGGGTGCTGCCCGCGCGGGCCGAGTCCGGGACCGAGCCTGCCGTGACGATCGCCAGGGAGATCGGGTGATGACGGTCTACCGCGATCGAGCGGCGATGCCTGCACCGCGACCGGTTCGACCGTGTCGCCTCCGAGATCGTGCGTGCGCGGGTCGCTGTCGGGCACGGGCGGAACCTCCACGCCCGACGTCGGCCGATCATTGCCCAGAATTCCGTATCACCCGTCCGAGCGCACTGTTCGGCCTGAGTCGGACCGCCATACCGACGCTGTCGTGTCTTGTCGCTGAGGGCCGGAGTGCCTGTCGTCGACCGGTGGGGACGGAGGGCACCTCGTCCACCGCGAGGACGGGAGCGTCGAGGACATCCCGGTGGCCGTCTCGACCGCACCGTCGCCGGAATCGTCCGCGAGAGAGTCCTGCCGTCCGGTGCGCGGGACCTCTCTGCTCGGCGGACGTCGGCATCAGAAGGCGTGAGACCGGTGGTCGGGCAGGCTGTCTGCCCTGCCTGCCTCACCTGGTCCGGGCGCTCAGCGCTCGGTGTCGTCGGGGGGCGTCACCGAGGCGAGGGCGCGCTCCACGCGTTCCCGCGCGCCCGCGAGTCGCCGCTCGCAGACGGTGGCCAGGGCCTCGCCTCGCTCCCACAACGCCAGGGAGTCCTCCAACGACAATCCGCCTGCCTCCAGCCTGCGCACCACTTCGGCCAGCTCGTCTCGCGCCTGCTCGTAGCCCAGCGCGGACTGCTCGGCATCCGGTTGCACGGCGTCGGCCGTCGACTGCTCGTCTTGTTCGCTCACACCGTCGAGCTTCCCAGGCGCGTCCCCAAGGAGACCACTGCGGTGGCCACGGTCTGGTCGTAACCGCTGACGGCCTCCGCGAACTCCTCGCCGTCACCCTCCTCGACCGCCGCACCGATGCGCAGCGCGGCCGCAGAGACCCGCCTGCCGTGCGCAGAGTCGTTCCATCGGTCCTGGCCCGCGGCCGAGGACAGCGCGGTCGATAACGCGAGGAGCCGAGCACTCAGGTCGCGACGCGCCGGGGAGTCACACCCGGCGAGCAGTCCCACCCAACAGTCGGCCGCCGTGCGGTCGGCCTCCTCTGCTCTACGCCGTACCGTCTCGTCCGCGGGCGCTCTCGCGGGATCATCTGACCCGGTCGTCGAGGTCCTCACCGCAGCCAAGGTGAGGGGAAGAAAGGTGGGCTTGCTCGCCGGGTAGGGCACCACTACCTCCGGTCACCGCTGTCGGTCGGTTGTGTCACGACGGCTCGCACCGCGCCGTCGACCACCCGCACCCGCAGCACCGTTTCCGGCGCGGCGTCGGCGATGGATGTGAGCACCCCGGCAGCTCCATCCGCGTCAACACGTTGTACGACCGCATAACCACGAGCCAATGTGGCAGCGGGTCCGAGAGTGGTCAATCGGGATCGGGTCGCATCGAGACCAGAATCCGCGGTCGACAACCCCGTCAGCACCGCACGTAGGCTGCGCTCGCGCAATGTTGCCACTTCCTGCGCCCGATGTGCCAGTGGAGCGAGCGGAGACGCCAACACCGGCCTACTGCGCAGCGAGGTCAGCAACCGGGTCTCCCGGTCCACCCAGCCGTGCAGCGCCCGACGTCCTCGGTCCCGCAGCAGGCTGATCCGCGCGACCTCCTCCGCCATGTCCGGCACGACCCGCTTCCCCGCCCCCGTCGGGGTCGAGCAGCGAAGATCTGCGACGTGATCCACCAACGGGGTGTCCGGCTCGTGGCCGATCGCGCTGACGACGGGCGTCCCGCAGGCCGCCACGGCGCGACACAGCGTCTCGTCAGAGAACGGCAGCAGATCCTCCACACTGCCGCCGCCGCGTGCCAACACGATCACCTCCACGTCCCGGTCGGCGTCCAACTCACGCAGGGCCGTCACGATCTGTGGCACCGCAGTCGTCCCCTGCACCGCCACGTTGCGCACTTCGAAACGCACCGACTGCCAGCGTGCGGTGGCGTTGGTGATCACATCGTGTTCGGCGGCCGAGGCCCGCCCGGTGATCAGCCCGACCTTATTCGGCAGGAACGGCAGCCGTCGCTTCCGCGCCGGATCGAACATGCCTTCGGCGGCGAGCAGCCTGCGTAGTCGCTCGATGCGGGCCAGCAGTTCGCCGATGCCCACCGCCCTGATCTCGTCCACGCGCAGACTCAGCGTGCCCCTGCCGAGATAGAACGTCGGCTGACCATGCACGACCACGCGCGCGCCGTCGGTCAGCGGCGGGCTGGCCGACCGCACCAGCCCGGCGGGGCAGGTCAGGGTGAGCGACACCTCCGCAGCCGGATCACGCAGGGTCAGAAACGCCGTTCCGGTGCCGGGGCGTGCCGAGATCTGGGTGATCTGACCCTCCACCCAGACCGAGCCGAGGCGATTGACCCAGTCGGAGATCTTGCGGGCGACGGTGCGGACCGGCCAGGGATCGGCAGGCGAGGTGGGCGGGGCAGGCGTGGACGGGGAGGCAGGGCCCGAGGCTCCCGAGTCCGGCGGGGCAGGCGGGGTCACTCGGCGCCCACCGTGACCAGTCGGTTCGACAGCATCCGGACGTACGCGGGCCGTGCCTCACCCGCCTGTTCGTAGGCGAGCAGCGCCCTGAGCTGCTCCGGCGAGAAGCCCCGAAGCCTGCCCCTAAGCTGGGCGAGGCTGAAGGCGTCGTAGCCGGTGACGGGCGCATCGGACGGGTGCGGGGAGTCCTCCTCGGGGACCACGGCCCCGGCGAACCGGCCTCCGGCGGAATCGCTGCGCTGCGAACCAGGGCGGTCGGCGTCCGCATCGCCGTCGCTGCCTGCGTCGCGGCTGCTGCCGGTGGCGGCCGCCGACGACCGGGTGGACGCACGGCCGGATCGAGCGTCACGGCCTGCGCGAACGTCACCGAGAACGGGGTCGCTGAGGGCGGACTCACCGAGACCGGCGTCATCGGCATCGTGGTCATCGGTGTCCGGGCGGGGGGAGCCCGCCCGGAACGCCGACGGCACGTCATCGGCGGGCAGGTCCTCGTCGAACGTCGCCCACTCGGGATTCTCCTCTGGGGTGCGCAGCCCGGACAGTGCCTCGTCGCCCTTGATGGCGAGTTCGGTCACCTGCTGCTGGACCCGCATCGACAGGGCGAGGGCCTGACTGACCACCGTGACCGGCAGTCCCGCAAGCTGCTCGGGCAGTCTGCGGGCCTGCTCGACGGCGGTCACCGCCAGACCCGCAGCCAGCCGAACGGGTAGTGGCAAGTTCGTCATGCTCTCAGCGTGCCGTAGGTGGGCGCGGCTGCACAGCGCGAACCGGCAAAACCGGCGTCATCACCGCCAGGCGGCAGGGTGGGCTCCACCGGGGGAGGTCCGTAGGCTGGGGGCCATGACCGCCTCGACGCCAGAAGCCTCTTCCTCGCAGCCTGCAGGTCAGCCTGCGGAGGAGCAGGCCGAGACGACCGCCCGTAAACGTGTGCTGCTGGCCAAGCCGCGTGGTTACTGCGCGGGCGTGGACCGCGCGGTGATCACCGTCGAGAAGGCCCTCGACACCTACGGCGCCCCGGTATACGTGCGCAAGGAGATCGTGCACAACAAGCATGTCGTGCAGACTCTGCAGGACCGAGGAGTGATCTTCGTCGACGAGACCGACGAGGTCCCGGAGGGCGCCCTCGTGGTGTTCTCCGCCCACGGGGTCTCGCCCGCCGTCCATGAGGAGGCGGAGCGGCGTGGGCTGCGCACCATCGACGCGACCTGCCCGCTGGTCACCAAGGTCCACCAGGAGGCCAGGCGCTTCGCGCGAGACGACTACGACATCCTGCTGATCGGCCACGAAGGGCACGAGGAGGTCGAGGGCACCGCAGGTGAGGCCCCAGATCACGTGCAGCTCGTCGACCGGCCTGAGGACGTCGCCAAGGTCGAGGTCCGCGACCCGTCCAAGGTGATCTGGCTGTCGCAGACGACCCTGAGCGTCGACGAGACCATGGAGCGGGTCGACCAGCTCAAGGAGCGCTTCCCCGAGCTTCGCGACCCGCCGTCCGACGACATCTGCTACGCCACTCAGAACAGGCAGGTCGCCGTCAAGGCGATGGCCGCCGAATGCGAACTCGTGCTGGTCGTCGGCTCGCAGAACTCGTCGAACTCCAAGCGGCTCGTCGAGGTGGCGGTGCAGTCGGGCTCCGACGCCGCGTATCTGATCGACTTCGCGCGTGAGATCGACGAGAGCTGGCTGGACGGTGTCACCACGGTCGGTGTGACCAGCGGCGCGTCGGTGCCCGATGTCTTGGTGCTTGGCGTCCTGGACTACCTGGCGGAACGCGGCTGGGGCGAGGTCGAAGAGGTCACCACCGCCAACGAGAAGATCACCTTTGCACTGCCTCGCGAGCTTCGACAGGCGATGTCCGACGTCCGTTGAGGCGTCCTGCAGTGCCAGCGGACCCGCAGCCTTTGATCTTGGGCTGCGGGCTGCGGGCTGCGGGCCGGTCCGGCAGGCGGCCGGGTCGGGTGGTCGGTCGACGGCCGTTCGGCTGGCTGCCGTCTCCGTTGACGGGGGTCCGCCGCCCGCCCGCCTCGGCCCGGTCGAGCGCATCAGCTGTCCGGCCTGATGAGGCATCTGACCTGGTCGCCCTGCCTGCGGGGTCAATTTGCCTGGTCGATGGGCGAGCCTGGGCGGTCTAGCCCGGTTGGTGGTCTAGCCCGGTTGGTGATCGGGGCAGGTCGGTAGTCGCCTCGAGTGATGGCATTGCCTGTCCGGTATTCGGCCCTGGACACGCTGGTCGGTCTGATCGGACCGACTCTCGGCTGGTTGTGATGGTTGATCGCCTGCCTGGCTGGTCGTCGATCAGCGCAGGCAGGCGGTTCGGCCATGGTCGGATCAGATCAGTCGTCGAGGTCATCTCGGCGGCGGGGCTGCCGTCGCCGAGGTTCTGGTCTGGCCCGCCCGCCTGCCGCGTCGGGCTGGTCGGGCTCCCGAGGCGCGCGTGCGGGCCGCCCCGTACGGGGCTCCTGCCGAGCTGTCCGACTGCCCTGCGGCCTGCCCGCCGCACTCGTCCGGCGGGGTGCCGACGAGCGAGGCTCCCCAGCGGGTCGTTCCCCCGGCTCATCATCGCGCGGCCTGGCCGGGCGGCTCGGTCGCCGGGGCACGCCCGCCTTGTCCGAAGATGCGCGAGCGCCCTTCGGCGCCGCGCCCGCCGCACTCGCGGACCGTCCGGCTGCCCGTGCCTCTGAGGACGGCCGCGGCCTGCCTTCTGCCTTCGACTTCGATCCTGCGGACCGTGCTCCTCCTTCTCGGCGGGACTCGTCGGACCGGTCCGCGCCGGTCCGAGACTTCCTCGTGGGTCGTTTCCGGGCGTCGGCGGTCTTCTTCCTGACCGGGGTGGACTCGTCCTCTGCGTCCAGCAGCGGCTCTCGTTGCAGAAAGTAACGGGCAAGCCCGATCCCCACGGTGAGCACGGTGGTGATTCCCATCACCGGAAAGGCGTCGATCAGTGGCAGTCCCAGGTTCAGGACCATCCCCGCCATGCCGCCGCCGGCGGAGCTCCCCGTCAACCACAGGATCAGCGGGAGTGACACCCCCAGGATCAGGGGCGGCTGGACGATCGGCCCGAACAGGCTCTGCCGCTGAACCAGCGCCACGGCAAGTACGCAGCCGAGCGCGTAGATCACCTGGGAGACGAGCCGGGGCCCGTCAAGGAACAGCACGTCGACGAGGGTGCCGATCAGGGTGGACCCGAGCGCGACCAGGATCGCCATCCACCAGGTGATCCCTCGGGAGTCGCGGAATGCCGATCGCTCGGCCCAAGGGATCTCTGTCGGCTCTTCGTCGGCAGACAGCAGCTGTTCACGGTCGCGGGAGGCGCTCACGGCGTCCACCGTAATCTGTTCACCGTATGGATTCGGTCGGACTGGCGAGTTCACCATCCGGGCAGGTCGGGTGAATGTCGTCCTTGGCCGTTCAGTCCAGATTCATCAGTCGTCTCCATTGGCGCCGATCGGTTCGTGCGACGGCTCGGGCAGCGACTGCCGCTCGGCTGGTATTAAGGCCGCGACCGTCTCGTCTCGCCGGACGGAGGCGAGCCCCGTGGGGCTGGCTGCCGCCTCCTGTAGTGGCTCCGTGGCGGCCCTGAAACCCTCCAGTGCGTCGAGCTCCCTCCTCCGCGCGGACAGGAATCTCTGCAGATGGGTGCTCGACAGATTGACCGCGTCGACGGCGGCACCCGCCGACCGGTGCGCCGCAGCGGCCTGACGTCGGACCTGCTCGACGTCCTCGGCCAAGGCGCGCTCCGTGGCCGAGAACAGTGCGGCGGAGGCCAGCACGCCGAAGCCTGTCGGACCACACAGGAATACCCGGCGGTCGAGCAGCCATCGCAGCAGGTGCGGGTCGGTGTCGAGAGCGGCAACGACGGCCGCGTCGGAGGGGACGAACATGATCGCCCCGTAGATGGCGTCGGCCCAGCGTTGGTATTCCCGTCCTGCCAGTTCGGCGGCGCGGGCGCGAATGTTGCGGGCATGGACGCGCAGTGCGTCGGCCCGCTCCGTCGCGTCGTCGGTCTCGACCGCCTCCACCCAGCAGGCCAGGCTGGTCTTGGCGTCGACCGGGACCTGCCTGCCGTCGCCGACCGAGAGGACGAGGTCGGGCCGTGCCGAGCCGCCGCCCGCCAGGTCGGTCTGGACCGTGAAGTGCAGACCTTCGCGCAGGCCCAGAGCCTTGGCCGTCTCAACGAGCATCTGCTCGCCCAACTCGCCTCGCCCGCTGATCGAGGCGAACGCGACCTCATAACGGCGCAGCGCCGCCTGGTGCTCTGCGGATCTGGTCCGTTCCGCGCCCACCATGTCCATCGCGGCATCGGTGCGCCGCACGCTGTCGGTGTAGAGCCGCCACACCAGGGCGAGAGCGCCCGCGAGAGCCAGCGCGAGCACGATCGCCGCAGTGCTGATCACTACTGCGGACATGTCCAACCTCCTGCCGGTCTCGTCCCGAGTGGACGAAGTCGTCCTGGACCGATCATGGCCCACCCGAGGTGGTGGATGCTCGTGATCGGACTGTCGAACACACGTTCGAGTGGATCTCGGGGGTTGAGAGTGATCTGCGCGCCGACGGCCTCTAGCGTGACGGCATGCGCATCCTCCACACCTCCGACTGGCATCTCGGCCGTACGTTCCACGGTCGAGATCTGCTCGGCGATCAACGGGATGTGTTGGCAGGACTGGCAGAACTGGTGCGGGCGGAAGGAGTCGACGTGGTCGTCATCGCGGGCGATCTCTATGACCGTGCCGTGCCGTCCGGCGAGGCGGTCGGCGTCTGTCACCACGTCCTCGCGGCACTGCGGGACGCGGGCGCCACCATCGTGCTCACTCCGGGAAACCACGACTCGGCTCCCAGACTGGGGGCGTATGCGGACTTCGCCGCGGCAGGCGGGCTGCATCTGCGGACCCGCATCTCCGGGCTGGACGCTCCCGTCGTCCTCGACGACGAGCACGGAGCGGTGGCCTTCTACGGAATTCCCTACCTGGACCCGGACCCGGCCCGGCACAGCATGGAGCTCGACGGGCGGCGCATCGAGGCAGGCCACACCGGCGTCCTCACCGAGGCGATGCGACGGATCACCGCCGATCTCTCGGCTCGTGGTCCCGGAGTGCGATCCGTGGTGCTGGCACACGCATTCGTCACCGGCGGCCAGGGCAGCGAGTCGGAGCGCAAGATCGCGATCGGCGGGGTCGAGCAGGTGCCCGCGTCGGTGTTCGCGGGAATCGACTACGTCGCACTGGGCCATCTACACGGACCGCAGACCCTGCGACCAGAACTCCGCTACTCGGGGAGTCCACTCGCGTACTCGTTCTCCGAGCGGGCACACCGCAAGTCGGTGTGGCTCGTCGACCTCGACGCCGACGGGCTCGGCGAGGTGCGCCGACATGAACTGCCGGTTCCGCGCAGACTCGCGATGCTGACGGGCAGGCTCGACGATCTGCTGGCGGACCCGGAACACGAGGCCCTGGCCGAGTGCTACCTCTCGGTCACCCTGACTGATCGCGTTCGCCCCCTGGAGCCGATGCGACGGCTCCAGGAGCGCTTTCCCCATGCCGTGCACCTGGACTGGCAGCCTGCGGGCGGGCTGGTGAATGCCGGGCTGCACTACTCCGAGGCCGTCCGAGGCAAGAACGATCGGGAGCTCGCCGCCTCCTTCGTCGCCGACTGCCGAGGCGCGCAACCCGACGAGGTCGAGCTGCGGCTGCTCGATGACGCATTCAATTCGGTCGGCGGAGAGCAGGTGCGATCGTGAGGCTTCATCGGTTGGCGATGACGGCGTTCGGCCCGTATCGGGGCACGGTGCACGTCGACTTCGATGCGTTGAGCGCGGACGGCCTGTTCCTCCTGCACGGCGAGACCGGCGCAGGAAAGACGACGCTGCTCGACGGCGTCGCCTACGCGTTGTTCGGGCAGGTTCCCGGTGCGAGAGGCCAGGTACGCAGGCTGCGATGTGATCATGCTGCGGACACCGTCGCGACCAGAGTGGAACTGGAGCTCACTATCCAGGGACATCGCATCAGAATCGTTCGCAGTCCCGAGTTCGAGCGACCTAAGAAGCGCGGCTCCGGCACGACCACAGTGCAGGCGAAGGTGTCGCTTGGCTGGCTCGGCAGCGTGCCCGTCGGCTACCCCCCGGACGGTCTGAGCCGGATCGACGAGGTGGCCAGGACGGTCGGCAGGCTGATCGGGATGACCTACACCCAGTTCTTCCAGGTCGTCCTCCTCCCGCAGGGCGAGTTCGCCCAGTTCCTGCGAGCTGAGACCGAGGATCGCGAGAAGCTGCTGGAACAGCTCTTCGGCACTCAGCGATTCGCCGACACCGAGCGCTGGTTCCGCGAACGGCGCACGGCGCGACACCAGGACGTGCAGACGGCACGCCGAGGGGTGGAGCAGTTCGTCGCCCGGATAGCTCAGGCGGCGGGAACGGAGCCGCCGCAGGACGACGAGCCGGTGGCTGCGTGGGTGGACGCGGTGCGGGGGCGAGTCGTCGAAGAACGGAATGAGGCAGGAGAGTCGGAACGGCTCGCCGCCGACCGACGGCGACGTGCGGAACAGGCGGCCGTCGACGGGGCGCGCCAGGCTGCCGCTGCCGCTCGTCGACGAGAACTCCTCGCCCGGCTGGACGAACTCGCCGAGCGGCACGACGAGCGGGTGGCGTGGGCTGAGGAGCTCGCCGATGCTCGCCGGGCCGCACCGGTCGCCGCCGAGGAGCAGGAGCGACTCCGGGCGGCGACCGACCTGCACGATCGGCGTCAGAGGGTCGCGGCGGCACAGGACGAGGTCCGCGCCGTCGCCGCCACGTGGCCGGAGAACGCAGGCGACGCCTCGGTCACGGAACTCGTCCCATCGGTACGGCCCGACGAGACGACGGTGGAACGGTCCTGTTCGGATGCCTTCGTCGTCGACCAGGATGAGAGTCCTGCCGACCGGTCCTCGGCGGCGGATCTCCGCGCGTTCGCGGCCGCTCGTCGGGAGGAGTCGGGCAGGCTGGCCGGGCTGGTCGCGGAAGCCGAGCGTCAGGAACCGGATCGGCTGCGGCTGGCCGAGGCCCTCTCGGACCGGGACCAGGCCGAGAAGGCGTTCGCCGAACTCGAACGTCGTGCCGAGCAGCTGCCCACCGAGTTGAATGAGGCGCGGCGCGAGCTGGCCGAGGCCACGGCCGCCTCGGCTGCCCTCGACGGGCTCCGGACACGACATGACGAACTGACCCGGCTGTGTGCCTCCGCACGTGAACTGCCCTCGGCCGAGGAGCGTCTGGTCGCGGCTCGACAGGCCGGGCAGGACGCCGTCGACGCTCATCAGATCGCGCGTGAGCTGTTGCTCGATCTGCGGGATCGACGGCTGGCAGGAATGGCTGCCGAGCTGGCGGGGGCACTGGTGCCGGACGGGCCCTGTGGGGTGTGCGGTTCGCGCGATCACCCGGCACCTGCCGAGCACACGTCCCTGGTCACCGAGCTGCAGGAGCAGACGGCCGTCGACGCAGAACACCAGGCTGCGCTGGCCAGGGAGGCGGCCTCTGCGCGTGTGCAGGCCGAGCTGCTCGCGCGGGACACGATCCTCGAACAGCTTGCCTGCCGCAGCGAGCCGGAGCTGTCCACGGCACTGGACGAGGCCGCGACGGAGCTGTCTGTCGCCGTAGACCTGGCGGCCCGCGAGAGCGAGCGAGCTGATCTCCTGCATCGTCTGGAGCAGGAGTCGGCTGAACTGCATCGCGATCGATTGACGGTCGAGGGCGAGCTTGGTTCGGTTCGCAGCAGGGTGGAGCACCTGGAGCAACTCATCGCCGAGCGGGCCGACCGGCTCACGGCGGCTGCGGCCGGCTTTCCCGACGTCTCTGCGCGGCGGCGGGTGCTGCTGGCGACCGCCGAGGTCGTCGACAAGCTAGCCGAGTGCACCGTCGCTGCCGTCGAGTCGGCGGAGCGACTGCGCGATCGGTGCGATCGGTTGCGCGCGGCGGTCGCACAGGCGGGATTCGACGGGGTGGACGATGCCCTGGCGGCATCGCGCGACGAGCCCGCCATGACCCGACTCGACGAAGCCCTGCGGTCCGTCGATCGGCAGGAGACAGCGTTGCGCGCCGAGCTTGCTGATCCGGCGCTCCACGAGGCCGAGACCGCCGAGGTTCCGGACGTCGAGGTCCTGACAGCAGTGGCGGACAGTGCGCGCCGCACGGCGGAAGAGGCCGTCGCCCGGTTGCGGGCGGCCGAGGCGGCCGATGAGGAACTGGCCGGGCTGGCGGCGCGATGGACCGAGGCTGCCCGAGAACTCGCGCCGGTGGAGTCGGATTTCGCGACCCTCTCGGCCCTGACCGATGTCGTGAACGGGCGCGGCCAGAACAGCCGGAAGATGTCGTTGCGGTCCTATGTGCTGGCCGCTCGGCTCGAAGAGGTGGCGGTGACGGCCACCCGCAGGCTGCAACGGATGAGCCAGGGCCGGTACTCCTTCGTGCATTCGGATGCGGGAGGTGCCCGAGGAAAAAGGGGCGGCCTCGGGCTGGATGTCGTCGACGACTATTCCGGCCGAGCGCGCCCGGCGAAGACCCTCTCCGGGGGCGAGTCGTTCCTGGCCTCACTGGCCCTGGCGTTAGGCCTGGCCGATGTCGTCGCGGCGGAGACGGGAGGCGCACTTCTCGACACGTTGTTCGTCGATGAGGGCTTCGGGAGCCTCGACCCCGACACCTTGGACCTCGTGATGGACACGCTCGACGAACTCCGCGCGGGCGGGCGCATAGTGGGGCTCGTGTCCCATGTCGAGGAGTTGCGGCAGCGCATTCCGACCCGCTTGCGGGTGCGTCGTTCCCGTACGGGGTCCACCCTGGAGATGGAGACCGCCTGACACGAGAAGAGACGGTGACGACGTGACGACGGCAGGCAGCGGACGACGAGGTCGCATCGTGGACGGAACGCGGTCCATTCTGGGGCGACCTCGCCGGGGAGTCGGGACGCTGCTCGCGACAGGTGGGCTCGTCGCGATGGTGATCGGAGTGGTGACGGCGTGGGGTGCCGCGTCGTCGGGGCCGATCGCGGTGGCCACCGCCTTCACCCCGCTCGGCATGGGAGGGGTGCTTGCCTTCGCCGTGGGCATCCTGCTGGCCGCAGGCGGTAGACGGTGGCCGTTGGGCCCGATCGCCTTGGTCTGGGCGGCGTGGGCGCTCGTGGTGTTGACGGTCGACGGTGCCCGGCTGGGCACGGAGGCATTGGGGAGTCCGGAGGCCTGCACGGTCGAAGTGCAGGATCGCGCGCTCGGCGGCACGGCGACCGGCGAGCCGGCTGTCCGAAACTGGCTGGCCTGTCCGGAGGATGAGGGCTTCTACCTGGTGACGGCTGAGAACGCCACGACGGTCGGCGGGCAGATCGAGGTGCTGCGTACCTCGGGCGATGTGTGGCCGCCGGTACCGACGACACGGCACGAGGTCGGCGGTGCGGCGATCTCCGTTCCGGTGGCAGTCGGCGGCATGGTCCTGCTGGTCCTGCTTGCACGGGGACTTGGCCGCCGGGACCGCCAGGTCGATCACGATCGGTGATCGGTGATCGGTGATCGGTGATCGGTGATCGGCTGCGTCGGCGTCGGCGTCGATCAGTGTCGGTGTTGCTGCTGGCGGGCATCGCTGTGACTGGCATCGGTACGGACTGGAGCCGGCGAAAGTCGGTGTTGACGGATGTCGGTGTTGACGGACATCCGCGCCGACTGATCCTGGTCTCGACTGATGCCAATGCCAATGCCAATGCCAATGCCAATGCCAATGCCAATCCGATGCCGATGCCGATTGCGGTCAGCGCTGACCGGACCTGCAAAGACGCGTAGCAGTGGGACGATCCCGGCCCGGTGACTAGACCGAGGCGCTGCTCAGCCCAGTTCAGCCCAACTGCGCCAGCCCGACTCGATGCGATTCTGGCTGGCTTGGCAGAACGGTCCGACTGGGTTGGATCCGGCTGGGCTGGGCTGGGCTGGGTCTGGCGGGGTCGGTCCGGCTCGGCTCGATCGTGCGTAGCTCGATCCGGCCGGGTCGGCCCGGCGTAACTCGACTTGCCAGAGGTCGGCCGGCTCGGTTCTGACGGGTCGGCCCGCTCGCTCTTCTGCCCCGCCCTGGACCGCATCGACCTTCGCCCATCTTGCCTCGTCGGCCCCGTATGACATGCCTTTCCCGGCTCGCCTGCCTGCCTCGCTCGACCGCCGGTTCGGCGCTCGCCCGACCGCCGGCCCGGCGCTGGATGCCCTGGTGACGACGAGCACTCCCGGGCCGCCTCTACACTCGCTTGTCGTGAGTCTCACCCTTGGCATCGTCGGTCTGCCCAACGTCGGCAAGTCCACCCTGTTCAACGCACTGACGCAGAACGAGGTGCTGGCGGCGAACTACCCGTTCGCCACCATCGAACCCAACGTCGGCGTGGTGCCGCTGCCCGATACCAGGCTCGATCGGCTCGCGGAGATCTTCTCTTCGCAGCGGACCGTCCCGGCGGTCGTCTCTTTCGTCGACATCGCGGGCATCGTCAAGGGCGCGTCCGAAGGCGCGGGGATGGGCAACCAGTTCCTGGCCAATATTCGTGAGGCGAATGCGATCTGCCAGGTCATCCGGGTGTTCGACGACCCGGACGTGGTGCATGTCGAGGGGACCGTCGACCCGGCCGACGACATCGAGACGATCAACACCGAGCTGATCCTGGCCGACATGCAGACGGTCGAGAAGGCGCTGCCCCGGTTGGAGAAGGAGGCGCGCACCCACAAGGATCGGCGGGCTGCCCTCGCAGTGACACAGCAGGCCCGCGACATCCTGGATGCGGGCCGAACTCTGTTCTCCGCTCAGGCGGAGATCGACCTCGCTGAGCTGCGTGAGCTGAGCCTGCTCACCGCGAAGCCGTTCCTCTACGTCTTCAACGCCGACGAGGCGGTGCTGACGAACGAGACGCGGATCAAGGAACTGCGGGAGATGGTCGCCCCCGCCGATGCGGTCTTCCTGGACGCCAAGGTCGAGGCGGAACTGCTCGAGCTGGACGAGGAGTCGACACGCGAGCTGCTGGAGTCGATCGGCCAGACCGAACCCGGCCTGTACTCGCTGGCGCGCGCAGGTTTCCACACCCTCGGGCTCCAGACCTATCTCACCGCCGGGCCCAAGGAGGCCAGGGCCTGGACCATCGGCCGTGGCTGGACTGCTCCGCAGGCGGCCGGCGTGATCCACACCGACTTCGAGCGGGGCTTCATCAAGGCGGAGATCGTCTCCTTCGATGACCTAATCTCCGCCGGATCGATGGCTGAGGCGAAGGCCGCGGGGCGGGTCCGGATGGAGGGCAAGGACTATCTGATGGCCGACGGCGACGTCGTGGAGTTCCGATTCAACGTCTGATTGAGGCCGATCTCCGCTGGTCACCGGCTTAGTGGTCGGTCGCATTCGTCGGCCGTTCGGCAGCGCTCACGAGAACGGCGCCGAGCGCGGCCTACGCTGCCGGGCATGTGGTCCGCTGCGGTCGGCCACCGCTGCGCGTCGGTGTTCAGAGTGATGGGCGCGTCGAGTCGACCCAGCGCCCGGTGGACCCTGACGATGTCCTACCCCGCAGAGATCAGCCCGTGCGGAGAAGGTGTCGGAGATCGTGCAGCAGGCCGGGCGCCCGGTGTGCGCCACCACCAGCCGACGGTGTTGCCGATCTCGGCGCCGTGTTCGGGGGCGAGTCGGTCGGCGAACAGGTCCGCGGCAGTCCATGATCTCTTCTCCGCCGGTGGCATGGCGTTCGATCGCGGATCGTGTGCGCGGCGTCCTGTCGACCACGAGACGCCGGTCAGCCAGCCGGTGTGACAGCGCGACGATGTGGCGTAATCGCAGGCTGACGACGGTCGCTCGCGCTGGGCCGACGCAGTGGGTCGGGCGGCCACAGCTCCCTGCACCCTGCTGTTCGGTGCGGCGAGGCCGGCCGGTGCCGAGGTCCCGTCGTCAGGTCCGATCTGCCCGGCGCGACGCATCCGCCGCATGGGCCGCGCGGGTACTGCCATGGTCGAGATCGCCTGACCCGTCCGTCGGACGTCTGGAGGCAGGTGGCCACCGATCGGGGACGTCTGGTCGGAGCCGTGACCATCGGTCCGCCTTCGGCGGCTTGCGGCCCGGCAGCCGGGTGCTGTCCAGGAGGCCGCTCCACCTCGACGGCAGCGGCAGCCGGCCGGGTGGGGCCCCGCCGAGCGGGTATCTGTTCCCGGCAGTCACCTCGGGACGGCTGATACCAGGCCATCCCGAGGAGCCGACCGAGTCTGATCAGTGGCGGGTTGACTGCCGTCGTGGCTTCATCGTTGCGGTGTGTCCCCGGTTCGAGCGGAGCCGCTTGGCGAGGGTGTCCGACCCGTCGTCGGTGCTGATCACCCGGTACAGACCGATCCATTGTTCTGCGGACAGCCGCCGAGGGAGCTCCGCCCCGGTGAATCCTTCGCTGCGGAGCCACCGGTTGACCAGGGGTTCCGGGGCCAGCCGCGTGAGGATGCCGCGTAGGCCGGTGCCCCGGCCGGTGAACACCGACCGCACCAGCCGCTGGTAATCCGAGCGCTCGTCGCCTGGTGCCAACGACTCCACCCTGCGCCGCATGATCAGCAGACCGCCGTCGACGGCGGGTATCGGGCGGAAGGCGGCGGCGGGTACCCGGCCGGCCAGCGTGAACTCGTACCAGGGCCACCACAGCGCCGTGAGCATCGTGGTGCCGCCGACGCCTGCGCGTTTCCGCGCCACCTCCCACTGCAACAGCAGGACGGCCGTCCGCCAGTCACGCAGGTCCAACAGTCTGCGCAGCAGCGGCGTGGTGAGGTGGAACGGGACGTTGGACACGATGTGATGGCCTGGGCAGGCGGCCTGATGGGTCAACAGATCTGCGTGGACGACCTCGGCTCGGTCGCCGAACCGCCTGCGCAGGGTCTGTACTCGACGCGGGTCGATCTCGACGGCAGTGACCGATCGCCCGGTGCTGATCAAGGCATTGGTCAGTGCGCCGTCGCCCGCGCCGAGTTCGAGCACCGGGCCGGGGGCTTCGGCGCGGATCAGTTCGGCGATGCGGGAGATGACCCGGTCGTCGACAAGGTGATTCTGGCCGAGTTCATGGCGGCCGGGCAGGCGGGGGTTGTGCTTCGACATGGGATCCCGATTCGGTGGCTGCGTCGCGCGACACACCGATGCTGAGTCGATCTGTCGCGCGCAGGGAAAGACGACGCGGCACGACGGCGGGGAGTCCTGGCAGCGGGCCGAGAGCGGCCCGGCAAGGATGAAGACGACATCACTGCACCTGGCGGACATCCGGCTCAGGTGAACAGCAAGCGCACCGCCGTCAGGCCGTGCGCAGCCGAGTCAGCGCGTTGAAGCAACCCATGGCGAGGACGGTAACAGGGGCTCCGGAGCTGGCCAATCGATTTTCGGCCTGCCGGGCAGCCGCACAGAGCACCGTCGGCTGCCCAGCCCACCGGGCAGTCCACGGTGATCAACCGCGTCATTCGGGGCCGCACGGCGACGAAGCGGCCGACGATCTGCGCAGGCGTGCCGTCCCCGTCGGCCTGACGTCCGCTGTTTCAGTCGTCCGCCGTCGGCGCGACCCGATCCGACCCGATCCGATCCGACTCGGCGCGATCCGACACGGTGCGGGCGCGACCCGACACGACATCGACCCGATGTGGCCTGGCCTGGCGCCGCCCGTTGTCCGCCGCCACCCACCCACCCTGACAACAGCGGTGCACAGCGCAGGGCATCGCCGTCGACGTGGCGGGGCCTCGGCCCGGACCCGGCCGCCCTCACCTGACGCGCACCGGCCCGGCTCGACCCCGAAACAGCCGAACCCGGACCGACTCCTGGCCCCGTACTCCCCGCGGGCAGTCACGTCATGCTCGGCCCACGGAGCAGACAGCCGGGTCTTCGGGCGCTGCACGGCGCGGCGATCACCGCACCGCCGGGATCGCGGTCTCAGTCCGACCTCGCAGGCCTCGCCGTCGGGTTCGGTGCCACCGCGCGGGCCGCGGCCTGCTTGATCTCCTCGGTGACGGCGGGCGGCTGGTACTGGTGCCTGCGGATGTGGGCGAGGAAGGCGGGGTCGGGTGCGAGGTCGTGCTTCTCCAGGTAGTACCGGACCGCAGGCTGCCAGAGCCAGGTGCCGTCGGTGAGCCAGGCGACCGGGACTCGGCGGGGCTGTTCTGGGTCGAGCTGGTCCGGGACTCGGCCCCGGCCGGAGAGGACGACCTGCCCCGCGACGAGGTAGGCGATCACCCGTTCTTTCTCTTCGGAGGTCAGCGGCTCGCGGTGCACCACAGGGGCGCCGTCGTCGGCCCGACCGTCGAACACCCGAGCCTGGAAGAAGTCGAAGGACTGACTCGGCGTGGCGGCGGCCTTGCCTGCGGCGACCTCGGCGAGGTACGTCTGGATCTCTGGTGACGTGGGGAGGCGGTGGCGTCGAACCTTCTCCTGGGTGATCACGGCGTAGGCGACCCGGAGGTTGGTTTCCGGGACCTCCGCCGGGACCTGGAAGCCGTTGGCGCGGATGTGCGCCATCAGGCCGGGGTCCGGCGCGACGCCGTACTTCTCCAGGTAGTAGGCCACTGAGGAGAGCCATACCCATGCCCCGTCGGTTCGCGCGACGGTGCGGGGCACCAATTCCTTCTTCGCGGCGAGCAGATCGTAGAATCCGCCGCTCTCGACCACCTGAATCGTCGGTGCTGTTCGCAGGTAGGCCAGTACTGCGGGCACCTCCTCGGCGGGAACCGGGGGTCGGGTGATGACGGGTTTCCGTTCGGGAGTCATCCCGTCGAACAGCTTCGATTTGGTGATCGTCGGCAGGGCCTGCTGTTCTTCCGTGGCGCCGCGTTGCAGCCAGTTGGGGGTGGCATCAGCCGAGCGTGGGTAGTAGGCGAGTTCTGTCTGGAAGTCCTCTTGTGTCGGATAGTCGAACCAGTCAGGTTCGCGTTCTCGGTCGTATTTGACCGAGTAGGTGCCGGGGTAGGTGAAGAGTGCGGCGAAGTACGTCCAGATGCCGACTCCCGGTTCCACTGTTCGGTCAGCGTCGCGGCGAATGGTGACGACGGCGCCGGCGATGCGTCGTCCGGTGCACCTTCGAGAGGGACATCGGGGGCGTCGGCGCTCGGGGTGTCCGGGTCGTGCCACGTGACGGCGGGCGGCGGCCCGGCTACGTCGTCGGTGCGGAATCGCTGATTGCCGTAGCCGTCGGCCACGTCGTAGACGACTCCAGGGTCCAACGTCAGGTCGATGGCCCCCAGGACCGGCCCGGTGGCTCCCTCTGGCGGGAAGTAGGCGTCGGGACTGCGTCCCAGGCTCTCGTTGGGCACCGTGGCGTTGACGTATTCGAGCCTGGCCGTGCCGGTCTCCGGGTCGACGTCGCCGACGAAGAAGTCACCGAGAGGCCTGGTGCGCAGGTCGCCGTCGGCGTCCTCGAATTGGATCTCCGCTCGATACCAGGTATTCGGATCGGGGTCGGGCACCACGTCGCCGAACCGTTGATTCGCGTCGAGTAGCACCGGCACCGGCGGAACGTTCCATGCCCATGGGATGCACCTAGTGTCTTCGGGCCGCAGCAGGCCGAGTGGACAGCGAGTCGGAGCGAGTGAGCCCGGTGGCGGCGGCTCCGGACGGCATAAGGCCCGGTTGAGACGGACGGGGCGGCGTGCGACGTTCGTCGCGCCGTCGGGTTCAGTGGTTCGGGCCTGCTCGGCCGTCGGCCAGCGCTCGCCACCACAGGGGCACGGCCCCCGCCGGGTGGGGATGGCGTGCCAGCTCGGCATCCAAGGAGGCGGCCGAGGGCGGGGAGTGCCAGGTCGTCTCGTCGTCGAAGGCGAGCCCGGCCAGGCTCCCGTCCGGTCGGATGCGGAGGCCTGCCGCGAGCCACGCGCCCCGGCCCGTCTCCGCCGACAGCTCGCGGAGCTCGGTGAGCGCCTGTCCGACGGGTGCCTGCGGTGAGAAGAAGCGGATGGTGCCGTCCTCGTCGACGCTGCGACAGGTCAGTTCACCGTGCCCGCCGACCTGGCGGAACTCGACGTCGACCGCCCGCCACGGCGGCGCAGCGGAGGCGGCGACGGCGGTCGCGACGGCGTGCCGCAGCGCGGCCTCGGATCTGTCCGGGCCCGGGACGGCCTCGGCGCGACCGGTCTCGGTCCGCTGCTGCCACAACGTGGTCAGCTGAGCCTGCGTCGCGGAGCCGAAGAACCCCGTGCGTTCGTAGACGGTCAGGCCGAGTTCCCGCGCGCGCACGACGTCCTTGCCGGTCCAGGAGAGCCGGAGCCTGCCGTCGTCCTCGCCCGTGACGAGGTAGCGCTCGCCGTCGACGAGACAGTAGGTGCTGAGCGAGAACCGCTCGGTCAGTTCGGCTGTCGCGACCTTGCCCACCACGCGGCCACTCGATCTCGCCTGGAAGCCCGGAGGCACCGGATCGCCCGCGAGGATGGTCAGCACGACGCGGCCGGGTCCCGCCGTTGCCACCCGGAACACCTGACCACGCCAGACGCCGTACGGGCCGTCGGGAAGCCCGACGGAAGGCGCGGTCATGTCCCGCTCCGGAAGGAGTCGGCGCTCTCCTGATCCATCGACTCCCAGGTGTCGGCGGAGGCGTCCAGATTGGTCTTCAGGCCGGCCAGGCCCGTCACCAGGCTGACGAAGGCCTCCAGCGCGCCTTCGGAGTTCGGCACGTACTCGGTGGAGAAGGTCTGGCCCGCCTCGTCGTCGCCCCAGCAGTTCCCCTCGGCGCTCAACGCGTTCTCCAGGCTGCCACGGGCCGTCTCCAACGAGTCGGAGGCGCTGGTGAAACCGGTCGCAGCGGTCCGCAGCGCGGCGGGGTCGACCTCGTAGCCGCCGCTCATCGGGTGTCGCCTCCGGTCAGCCAGCTCTGCGGCGCCTCGTCGTCGACCTCGTCACGAGCAGGCGGCGCGGGGCGGGGACTCGTCGGCGGCGGGGCCGATTCCGGCTGTTGGGTGCCCGGCCGGGTGAAGGGACTGACCAGGTCGCGGAACGACGGAGCGCCCTCGACCAGGTCTGCGAGGTCGGGGGTGCCCTCCTGGATGGGTGCCATGATCTCGGCGACGCGCTGCCCGACCTGCGTCGAGGCCTGTCGCACCATTTCGGTGGCGGTCCGGCCCAGCTTCTCGGGAGTACTGCGAGCGAAGGCGCTCGGCGCGAACTCCAGGCGGGTCAGCGTGCCGCTCGCGTCGACCGTGGCGGTGACCAGTCCGTCCGGCGAGCTGACCTTCGCACTGGCCGCCGCCGCCTCGGCCTGTGCCTCCCGCAGTTGATCGGTCTGTCTGCGCAGCTGACCCATCAACTGATCGACCTGGTCGCGAACGGCCGCGTTGCGAGCCTCCAACCGGGCGCGCCGATCCGCAGGCCCCGTCATGGCCATCTCCACGTGAGGACAGACGTGTCTGACCACTCCGGAGTTGACGTTATCGCGCGTTCTGCGGCTGCGGAGGCGGTTCGTGAGATGCGTCCAGGCGAGTGACCAGGGATTCGTCCGTTCAGCCGAGCGGCTCCCGTCCCGCCGGCCGTCGATCACCGATCGACAGGCGGTCGGTCGGCCGCCGGTGGCGGGCGGGACCGCAGGTCGAGGAGGCCGAGCGGCGGCCGATGAGCGCGTCGCAGGCGCCGTCGTCCGGCCCGACCAGGTGAGACAGGGGACTTCGTGATGAAGCCGCGACGGCCCGGATCGGGGACGGGCCGTCGCGGCAAGACCGTTTGCGTGCCAGCCAGGCGTGCCAGTCATGCGAGTGACGGGCCGCTTCAGAACTGCGCGGTCTCCGTCGAGCCTGCCAGCGCCGTGGTGGAGCCGCCGGGTGCCACGGCGTTGCTGATCAGGTCGAAGTAGCCGGTGCCCACCTCCCGCTGATGGCGAGTCGCGGTGTACCCGTCGGCCTCGGCGGCGAACTCCGCCTCCTGGAGGTCGACGTAGGCGGTCATGCCCTCGGTGGCATAGCGCCTGGCCAGCGAGAACATCCCGTGATTGAGGGAGTGGAAGCCCGCCAGCGTGATGAACTGGAAGCGGTAGCCCATCGCCGCCAGCTCGCGTTGGAAGCCCGCGATCGAGGCGTCGTCCAGATGCCTGCGCCAGTTGAACGACGGCGAGCAGTTGTAGGCCAGCAGCTGGTCGGGGTACTCGGCCTTGATCGCCTCGGCGAACCGACGGGCGGTGTCGAGATCGGGCGTGCCGGTCTCCATCCACAGCAGGTCGGCGTAGGGCGCATAGGCGAGGCCTCGACTGATGCACGGCTCGATGCCGTTCGTGACCCGGTGGAATCCCTCCGAGGTCTGCTCTCCGGTGAGGAACGGGCGGTCGCGGTCGTCGACGTCGCTGGTGATCAGCGTCGCGGCCTGCGCGTCGGTCCTGGCGATGATCACGCTGGGCACGCCTGCCACGTCGGCCGCCAGCCGGGCGGCCCGCAGCGTGCGGATGTGCTGCCCGGTGGGGATGAGGACCTTGCCGCCCAGGTGTCCGCACTTCTTCTCGGCGGCGAGCTGGTCCTCCCAGTGCACCCCGGCTGCGCCCGCCTCGATCATCGACTTCATCAGTTCGTAGGCGTTGAGCACGCCCCCGAAGCCCGCCTCGGCGTCGGCGACGATCGGGGCGAGCCAGTGCGGCGAGTCCGCTCGGCCCTCCGACCAGCTGATCTGATCGGCTCGCAGGAGCGCGTTGTTGATGCGCCGCACCGCCGCGGGGACGGAGTTGACCGGGTAGAGGCTCTGATCGGGATAGGTCTGCCCCGCGAGGTTGGCGTCGGCGGCCACCTGCCAGCCGGACAGATAGACGGCCTTCAGGCCCGCCCGAACCTGCTGCACGGCCTGGTTGCCGGTGAGGGCGCCGAGAGCGTGGACGTGACTCCCGTCCGCCTGGTTCAGCAGGTCCCACAACCGCCGGGCGCCCAGCTCGGCCAGGGTGTGTCGTTCGACGACCGAACCACGCAGGCGGACCACGTCCTCTGCCGTGTGCTCTCGGCGGGTGGAGCGCCACCGGGGATCGGCGTCCCACTGGATTCGTAGTTCGGTCACCGCGTTCTCGCGCTCGATCCGGGCGTGATCGCCGTTCGGACTGCTGGTCATGGTGTCCGCCTTCCGTTGCTCACCCGCTGTTCGACAGATCACCAGCATCGGCCGGATCGGGTCGGTTCCACCAGGATCGCGCTATGGAAAGAACGGCATAAGTTCTTCTATCATCAAGCCATGGCTGGCTTCGGTTCGGAAGATTCCATGAAATTGGCTGCGGACCGCGACCTCATCACCCTTGGCAAGCGGCTGCGGCATCTGCGGGGGCGACGCGGGATGACGCTGGCCGAACTCGGTGAGCGGGTCGGACGGGCGCCGTCGCAGCTCTCGCTGCTGGAGAACGGCCGCCGGGAGCCGAAGCTGTCGCTGCTGCACCGGTTGGCGGACGCCCTCGGCGTGTCCATCGAGGAGCTGCTCTCCGGGGAGGCGCCGACCCGGCGAGACGAGCTGGAGATCGCCCTCGACGAGGCCCAGCGCGATCCGCTCTACGCCTCGCTGGGACTCGGGCAGCTCAAGGTCGGCAGGCGGGTGCCCAACGAGGTCCTGGAGCACCTGCTCGGTCTCTACGACGAACTGCGCAGCCGCAACGCGCGCCGCGCCGCCACGCCGGAGGAGGCCAGACTGGCCAACGCGGCGCTGCGCAGCCGGATGCGGGAACAGGACAACTACTTTCCGGAGGTCGAACTGGCCGCCGCCCGCACGCTGGCTGCCGTCGGGTACACCGGGGGCGCGTTGTCCGAGGGCACCGTGATGTCGATCGTCGGCCACTGCGGATTCACCGTGCGCTACGTCCCCGACCTGCCCAGGACGGTGCGATCGGTGACCGACCTGCGACACCGGCGGATCTACCTCAAGCGTGAGTCGGTCGGGATGCACAGCCCCCGCACCATCCTGTTGCAGACCCTCGGCCATTTCGTGCTCGGGCACGCCCAGCCCAAGGGCTTCGCCGACTTCCTCTCCCAGCGCGTCGAGGCGAACTACTTCGCCGCCGCGACGCTGATTCCCGAGTCGACGGCCGTTCCCTTCCTCACGCAGGCCAAGACCGATCGCGATCTGGCGGTGGAGGACCTGCGGGACGTGTTCTCGGTGTCCTACGAGATGGCCGCGCACCGGTTCACCAACCTGGCGACCCGCCATCTGGACCTCCAGGGGCACTTCGTGCGCAACGACGAGACCGGCATCATCTACAAGGCGTACGAGAACGACGGCCTGATCCTGCCCACGGACCCGTCGGGGGCGATCGAGGGACAGCGGATGTGTCGGCACTGGTCGGGCAGGCGTGTCTTCGGCTCGCCGGATCGATACTCGATCCACTACCAGTACACCGACAAGCCCAACGGGACCCACTGGTGCGTCTCGCACGTGGACCCGAGTCGGGAGCGGAACTTCGCCATCACCCTCGGCGTCCCGTATGCCGACTCCCGCTGGTTCCGTGGCCGGGAGACCACCAATCGGGCGGTGTCGCGCTGCCCGACCGGGGAGTGCTGTCGCAGGCCGCCCTCGGAGTTGGCGGCCCGGTGGGAGGGGCTGGCCTGGCCGTCGGCGCGGGCGAACTCCCACGTGCTGGCGGCGCTTCCGCCGGGCGCCTTCCCCGGGGTGGACGAGACCGACGTCTACACCTTCCTGGAACGCTACGACGCCGATTGACCGGGCGAGGTCGTGAGCCGAGTGCGGGTGCGGCCCGGGCCGACGGGGTCGACGACGCGGGGTCCGGCGACCGACCTGTGCGGCCCACGGGCGGGCAGTAGCCGCAGACCGGACGACGCGCCGGTTCGTTCCCCGCGCCGTCCGCGCTGCGCCGCCTGTCTGCCCGCCCGCCGCCCCGTCGGGCGATCGGCGTCCCGTCAGGCGATCGGCGCCCCGCCGCCTGCTCGGCGAGCGGCGAACACCGCAGGCAGCAGCGCGGTCCCCACCGTGATGAGCAGGCAGCAGCCGCCCACGACGGCGAAGTCCCCCCACGGCAGCACCAACGGCGCCGAGGGCATCGCCTGCCGCGCCGTCATCCAGGTTGCGACGGACGCCGCAGCGGCGGCCAGTCCGCCGAGCAGCACGCCGACGAAACCGACGGACAGCGACTCCCAGGTGATCATCCGCAGGATCTGGACTCGGGTGGCGCCCAGCCTGCGGAGCAGATCGAACTCGCGGCGCCTGCTGCCGAAGGACATCAGCGCGGTGTTGGCCACCGAGATCAGCGTGTACGTCAGCACGAAACCGGCCAGCACCAGGGTGACGGCCCGCTGAGCGACGCGATCCGGCTCCATCAGCTCGTCGAAGTACGCATCCGTGGTGAGCACCCGAGCCCGCGAGCCTGCGAAGCGGTCGGTCAGGTCGCCGAGGACCGATGCGGTGAGCTGCTCCGACTCCGCGAGCACCCACACCGAGGACGTCTCGGTCCCTGCCGCATGGTCACGCACCAGTTCGGGCGGGACGATCACCGGCAGATCGCCCACCCCGCCGCCTTCGAACAACGCGGCCACCCGCACGGGCACGCGCACACCGTCCGGGAAGGTCATGCTCACCTCGTCGCCCGCCGACCAGCCCAGCTCGCCCGCCGACGCGGCGTGCAGCGCGACGGCCCGGCCGTGCAGATCATCGAGCGAGCCCGCAGTGATCCTGACGTCGAAGAACCGCTCGATCGCGGCCGCCTCGACGCCCAGCGTCTCGCGGCCGTCCATCGACCACGCGCCGTCGATCCTGGTCAGCGCGGTCCGAGTCGTCGCGACGACCGTGGTCGACGAGACGCCTGCGACGCCTGCCGAGACGGCCGCCGCCTCCCCGACGTCGACGTCCGGACCGGGTTCGACGAGGACGTCCCCGGCATAGAACTCCCGGCTCTCGGTCTCGCCCGCGACCGACAGGACGTTGAGCGTGCCCAGCGCCGACACCGTCAGACCGACGGCGAGCAGCACGGGCGCCGCAGTGCCCGCACTCCGCCTGCTCGCGGTGCGGACGTTGCCCGCCGCGAGCGAACCGGTGGCGGCGGTGAACCGGGCAGGCAGTGCCGTCACCAACGCGGTAACCGGACCCACGAACACCGGGGCGAGCAGCGCCAGGCCCACCAGCAGCGGGTAGCTGAAGCTCGTCAGCAGGACGACGCCGGTCACACCGCCCTCGACGATGCCGTACCCGGCCAGCCCGATGCCGACCGCGAGGGAGGACAGCCCCGCCGCCCACCTGGCCGGTCGCATCCCGACGGCCTCCACGGCCGATTCACGTAAGGCCTCGATCGGCCGGATCGCCGCAGCCCGCCGCGCGGCGCTCAGCGTTCCCAGCAGGGCCACGCCCGCACACATCCCGACCGAGACGGCCGCCGCGCCGCCGAGCGTGTCGGCGGACAGGACCACCTCGAAGGAGCCGGGCGCCAGATCGCGCGAGACCAGCACCGACACCAGCAGCGAGGCGCCGGGCAGCCCGAGCAGCGTGCCCGTGATGCCCGCGGCCATGGCGACGAGCAGCCCCTCCAATAGGACCAGTCGGCGGATCTGCCTGCCGGTGGCACCGATCCCGCGCAACAGTGCGAGTTCCCGCTCCCGGCGGCCGACGGCGAAGGCAAAGGTCGCGGCCACGACGAACACCGAGAGGAACGCGGCGAGGCTCGCGAACAGGCCCAGCAGGGAGGTGATCTCGTTGATCAGCTGCGCGTCCGCGCCGTCGAGGTCGCCCGCGCGAGTAGAGAAGATGACCAGGGTCGCCGAGGTCAGCATCGCCACGCCCCCGGTCAGGGCGATGAAGGAGCCGACGAAAGAGCCGATTCGATGGCGCAGGGTCTGCCGTGCGATCCCGAGCATCATCGCGAGCCCTCCCGCCACGTCGGCTCGGAGCCGGCAGGCGATCCGGCCTGCTTCGCCCCCTCGGCGGCGGTCTCGAGGCGAGTCAGCTGCTCGGCGATCCCCGACGCGTCCGCACCGCGCAGTTCGGCGGCGACCCGGCCGTCGGCGAGGAAGACGACTCCGTCGGCATAGGAGGCCGCCAGCGGATCGTGCGTCACCATGACCACGGTCTGACCTGCCACGTCGACGAGTTCGCGCAGGAGTCCGAGGACGACGCGGCCTGCGGCTCGATCCAGTGCCCCGGTCGGCTCGTCCGCGAAGAGCACCTCCGGTCGGGTGGCCAGGGCCCGCGCCAATGCGACCCGCTGCTGCTGTCCGCCGGACAGTTCGGTGGGCCGGTGGGCGGCGCGATCCGCCAGGCCGACCCGATCGAGGACCGCCATGATCTCGGCGCGTCGCGGCCGGTGCCCGGCGAGCCGCCGAGGCAGGGCCACGTTCTGCGCGGCGGTCAGGGCGGGCAGCAGGTTGAACTGTTGGAACACGAAGCCGACCCGCTCTCGCCGCAGCAGGGTCAGCCGCTCCTCCGACAGGGTGGCGAGGTCCACGCCGTCGAGCAGGACGGAGCCCTCGGTCAGCGTGTCCAGCCCGGACGCACAGTGCAGCAGCGTCGACTTCCCGGAGCCGGAGGCCCCCATCACGGCGGTGAACGATCCTCGGGGGAAGTCCAGGCTCACCGCGTCCAGCGCGACGACCCTGGCACCCCCCTTGCCGTACACGCGGCCTGCCGAGATCGTCCGCAGGACGGCATCAGATCGACTGGGTGAGTTCATGCCGGTCAGCGAAGCCGACGCGCCGCACTCCGCACACTGGTCGTCGATCGACTCCTCGAGGTAGACCCCGCACTACCCGGCAGGTCGGTCGTGGACCAGTGCCTCCCGGCGCCGGGGGCGCCTACGGTGTCCGCGTGCCTCCCGCCCCGTCGCCGAGCGGCGCCTCCAGCATCGGCATCGACGGGGTTCGTGCTGCGCCGCCGTCGCCGCCGGAGTCGGCCTGGGCCGCCGTGCGGGCGGCCCCGCTGCGCTACCTGGCGACCCGCTGGCCCTGGACGTGCCTGCTCTACCTGTCCGCCGGGACGCTGGTCGCGCCGGTCTGGCTGTTCTTCGCACTGGCGCTCGGCTTCGCGGGCATCGTGCTGACCCCGGTGGGCGGCGGGCTCGTGCTCCTCGCGGTCCTCGCGTTGTTGGGGCTGCCCGTGGCGGCGTGGGAACGCCGTCGGCTGTCGTGGATCGATCGTGAGCCGCTGCGCTCCCACCACGTGCCCGCCCCGGGCCGAGGCCTCCTCGCCTGGTGGGCACTGCGTCTTCGGGAGCGGGTGACCTGGCGCGAGCTGGTCGCCGTGCTGCCGATCACGACGCTGTTCTGGGTCTTCGAGCTGGTGACCCTCACCGCCGTCCTGGTGGGCGTGGTCACGCTCGTCGGCGTTCCCCTGCTGGCGTTGTTCGGCCCTGCCGACGGGGTGTTCCTCGACGTCCCGATCACCGAGTCGGCGATGCGGTGGCTCGGGCCGCTGCTGCTGCCCGTCTTCCTGGCTCTCTCGGCTTACCTGGTCACCTCGGTCGCCGCGATCAGGGGACGGCTGACCAGGCTGCTGCTCGGCGGGGCGCAGCAGGATCTCGGCTCGGAGCTGGTCGAGCTGCGGCGCTCCAGAGCCCGGCTCGTGGACGGCTTCGAGGCGGAGCGCCGCCGGATCGAGCGCGACCTCCACGACGGCGCGCAGCAGCGACTGCTCTCGATCCACCTGAGTCTCGGGATGGCCACGGTCGTGCTGGAGGAGGAGAACGCGGGTGGGGAGGCCGTCCGGCTGGTGCGGGGCGCGCAGGACGCGGCGCGGGAGGCACTGGCCGAGTTGCGCGAGGTGGTGCGGGGCATTCATCCCAGAGTGCTCACCGATCGAGGGCTGCCCGCCGCCGTCGCCGAGCTGGGCGATCGGCTGCCGATCGCCGTCTCGGTGCGGATCGACCTGCCGGTCCGCCCGCCCGCCTTCGCCGAGGTCGCGGCCTACTTCGTGATCGCCGAGGCGTTGACGAACGTCGTCCGGCACAGCGGGGCGCCCGCTGCCGCCGTCACCGGGGGTCTCCGGGGCGCGCTGCTCGTCGTCGAGGTCGTCGACGAGGGCGGCGGCGGCGCGAACCCGACGGCGGGCACCGGACTCCAGGGCTTGGTGGACCGGGTCGCGGCGGTGGGCGGCAGACTGTTGCTCGCCAGCCCGATCGGGGGACCCACCGTCCTGCATCTGGAGATTCCGTGTCAGCCGAGCCTGGAGCCGATCGCCTGAGTGATCGCGAGGGCGAGGGCCTCTCCGTCGCCCTCGCCGAGGACTCCGTGCTGCTGCGGGACGGCCTGGTACACCTGCTCGGTCGCTTCGGTCATCGCGTGACGGCCGCCGTCGGCACCGCCGAGGAACTGCTCGCCGCCGTCGCGGACACCACGCCGGACCTGGTGCTCACCGACGTGCGAATGCCCCCGGGCCACTCCGACGAGGGACTCCGGGCGGCGATCACGCTGCGCTCGACCCGCCCAGGGCTGCCGATCATGGTGCTCAGCCAGTACATCGAGCAGACCTACGCCGCCGAGCTGTTCGCAGGCGGCGGGCCCGGACTGGGCTACCTGCTCAAGGACCGGGTGGGCGACGTCCGACAGTTCGTCGCGGCCGTGCAGCAGGTGGCGGCGGGCGGCACCGTCGTCGATCAGGAGGTCATCCGACAACTCCTCGCCCGCAATCGGGACACCTCGCCGGTCGCCCGGTTGTCCGTCCGGGAGCACGAGGTGCTCGGGCTGATGGCACAGGGCCACGCGAACGGCCTGATCGCCAGGGCGTTGACGGTCAGCGAGGCGGCGGTGGCCAAGCACATCGGCAACATCCTGGCCAAGCTCGATCTGCCGCCCCAGGAGCAGGGACATCGCCGGGTGCTGGCCGTGCTCGCCTATCTCCGCAGTCATGGCATGAGCGGCTGACTCCGCGCCGGACCCGGTCGAGGGTGACGGACGAGTTGCGCGGGAGCGGCAGGCGGACTCCCATTAGGGCATGGCTGACCTGTTGAGTGACGACGAGATCGACAAGGCCCTCACCCACCTGGCCGACTGGCGGCGCGACGGCACGGAACTGGTTCGACGAGTCGACCTGCCGTCCTTCACCGAGGCCGTCGCGGTGGTGAACCGAGTGGCCGAGATCGCCGAGAGCGAAGACCATCATCCCGACATCGACATCCGCTACTCGACGTTGGTCTTCCGCCTGAGCACCCACTCCGCCGGGGGGATCACCCGGCTGGACGTCAACTTTGCGCAGGAGATCGACAACGTGGTGGACGTGGCCCGCGGTCAGTGAGCCCGCGTGCCGTCGGCGTCGGCACCTCGGCGGAGGGGGCGGCCTCCGCCGCGCGCGGCCTGCCTCCGTCTCGGGCCGCCTTCGCCGGTCCTCCGACGATCGGTGTCGCACCACCCGGACGGCCCCTCGCCGCCCGGGTTCGACGGCCCGCGTCTGACGAGTCGGAACGCCGCGTAACCTGGGCGATGCCACGGGAGTCCGGTGCGCCGGGCTGAGAGGAGGGCGTGACTCGACGTCGTCACGACTCGCAGATCGCGAGACGGGATGGAAGTCGGGTCGCAGACGAAGCCCTCGACCGTCCAGGGGTGGACGCGGTGGACCGCGCCCGCCCCCGCACCTGATCCGGATCATGCCGGCGCAGGGAGGTGCCCTCGTGACGGGTGGACGGCCGGCGTCCGCGAACCGTCATGAGGAGGACTTCGTGTCAGGAAAGGTCCGTCGCGTCGCCATCGCGACCGCGACGTCGGCGCTCGCCGTGTCGGTCGTCGCGAGCTGCTCCCTGGTGGGCGGCGGCTCCGACCGGGGTCCCGACGACCCGACGACCCGCCGCGTCGTCCTGGTCACCCACGACTCCTTCGCCTACGACGAGTCCGTCGTCGCCGAGTTCGAGGAGTCCAGCGGCATCGAGCTGGACATCCGGCAGAGCGGCGACGCCGGGGAGCTGACCAACACGCTGGTGCTCAGCCGGGACAACCCGATCGGCGACGTCGTGTTCGGCGTCGACTCCACCTTCGCCTCCCGCGCGATCAACGAGGGCGTCTTCGAGCCCTACCGCAGTCCGGAGGCGGCGGCGGGCGCCGACCGATACCGGGTCGCAGGCGCCGAGGACTCGGAGAACGCCGACGTCCTCAGCGCCGTCGACGTCGGCGACGTGTGCCTCAACGTCGACGTGGAATGGTTCGCCGATCCCGCCAACGGCCCCGTCGAGGCTCCGACGGGCTTCGACGACCTCGTCGATCCCCGCTACCGCGATCTCACGGTGGTGCCGGACCCCGCGACGTCCTCGCCCGGCCTGGCCTTCCAGCTGGCGACCATCGAGCACTACGGCGAGGACGGCTGGGCCGACTACTGGGCCGAGCTGCGCGACAACGGCGTGCAGGTCACCGGCGGCTGGACCGAGGCCTACACCCAGGAATTCTCGGGGTCGAGCGGCGCGGGCCCCCGCCCGATCGTCGTGTCCTACGCGTCCTCGCCCGCCGCCGAGATCGGCGAGGACGGCGAGCCGCGCACCACCGCGCTGCTGGACACCTGCTACCGCCAGGTCGAGTACGCCGGGGTGCTGGCCGGGGCCGCCGAGCCGGACGGGGCTCGCGAGGTGATCGACTTCCTGCTGTCGGAGCCGTTCCAGTCGCAGGTCGCCGAGTACATGTACGTCTATCCGGTGCGGGAGGACGTGGTGCTGCCGGAATCGTGGGAGAGCGCCGCACCACTGCCTGCGGACTCCGCGACGCTGCCTGCCGACCAGGTGGACGCCAACCGCGCGGACTGGGTGGAGGAGTGGCGCACGATCGTGCTCGGCTGAGTCGATCGCGCTGACCCCCTGCCATGAAGCAGACCTCGAAGGCGACAGATCCGCGCGTGAGTCCGGCCACGAGCCTCGGCACGGCAGCTGGCCCGCCGAGCCGACGACACGGCCGGTCCCGGCGGCTCGGCCTGCTCGCCGCCGCCGCCCTTCCCGTGGGCTTCCTGCTGTTCTTCTTCGCCTGGCCGGTCGTGGCGATCCTGCTGCGCGGCCTCGGCGAGGGCGGGCTCGCCGAGACCCTGTTCGACGTCCGGACCTGGCGGATCGTCGGCTTCACCCTGGGACAGGCCGCCGCCGCCACCCTGGTGGCCGTGCTGGCCGGGCTGCCGTTGGCCTACCTGCTGTCCCGGCTCGACGTGCCGGGACGCGGGCTGATCCGGGTACTGGTGACGGTGCCCTTCGTGCTCCCGACCGTCGTGGTCGGCATCGCCTTCCGGGCGCTGCTCGGCGACGGCTCGCTGGTGGCGATCGTGCTCGCCAACGCCTTCTTCAACGTCGCCGTCGTGGTGCGGACGGTCGGCGGGCTCTGGTCGCACCTCGACCGTCGGGCCGAGGACGCGGCGAGGGCGCTGGGTGCCTCGCGGCTGCGGGCCTTCACCTCGGTGACGTTGCCTGCGCTGCGACCGGCGCTCGGCTCGGCGGCGGCGGTGGTGTTCCTGTTCTGTTCGACCAGCTTCGGCGTGGTCCTGGTGCTCGGCGGTGCTCGATTCCGCACCCTGGAGACGGAGATCTACCTCCGCACGGTGCAGCTGCTCGACCTGCCTGGCGCGGCGGCGTTGTCGTTGATCCAGCTCGCGGCGGTCGTCGCCGCGCTGGCGGCGGGCGCGGCGGCCCGGCGCCGCCGGGAGACGGCCCTGCGCCTCCGGCCCGCCGCCGACACGCTGCGCAGGCCGCGCGGCGGCGACTGGCTGGTCGTCGGCGCCGCGCTGTCGGTGCTGATCGGGCTGTTGATCCCGGTGGTGACGCTGGTGATCCGGTCGCTGTCGACCTCGGAGGGATTCGGGTTCGCGGGCTACCGGGCACTGGCAGGCGAACCTGCCGACGGCGTACTCGCGGTGTCCGCCCTGGACGCCGCCATGAACTCGCTGCGGGCCGCGACCGACGCCACGATGCTCGCGATGGTCTTCGGAGTGCTGGCGTCGATCGTGCTGGCCAGGACACGGCGTCGCGGGCTCGCCCAGCTGCTGGACGGCCTGCTGATGCTCCCGCTGGGCGTCTCGGCGGTGACCGTCGGATTCGGCTATCTGATCACGCTCGGCTCGCTGCCCGACGAGCTGCGCGGCTCGTCGGTGCTGGTGCCCTTCGTGCAGGCCCTGGTGATCACGCCGCTGGTGATCCGCATGCTGCTGCCGGTGCTGCGCGCGGTGGACGAACGACTGCGGCAGGCCGCCGCCTCGCTGGGGGCCTCGCCGTGGCGGGTCTGGCGGGAGGTGGACCTGCCCATGGCGGCTCGGTCGTTGATCGCCTCGGCGGCGTTCGGCTTCGTGGTGGCGCTGGGCGAGTTCGGCGCGACGAGCTTCCTGGTGCGCGCGGAGACGATGACGCTGCCGGTGGCGGTGGCGCGCCTGATCTCGCGGCCGGGTGAGCTGAACACGATGACCGCCTACGCGGCCTGCACGCTGTTGATCCTGGTCACGGCCGCGATGGTGGCGATCGTGGAGCGGATTCGCATCGCGGGCGGCCCGAACGCCTTGGGAGAGTTCTGATGTCTCTGGGACTGCGCGGCCTGTCCGTGCACTACGGCTCGACGGTCGCGGTGTCCGAGGTGGACCTGACGGTGGCCGACGGCGAGGTGGTGGCGCTGCTCGGGCCGTCCGGCTGCGGCAAGTCGACGCTGCTGCGGGCGGTGGCGGGGCTGGAACAGCCCGCCTCGGGCGTGGTGTGCTGGGACGATCGGGACCTGGCGGACGTGCCGGTGCATCGCCGAGGCTTCGGACTGGTCTTCCAGGACGGCCAGCTCTTCCCGCATCGCGACGTGGCGGGCAACGTCGCCTTCGGGCTGCGGATGGCGCGCATCGACCGCGAGGCTCGGGCGGACCGGGTGACGGAGCTGCTCGGGCTGATCGGCCTGGCCGGATACGAGGCCAGGGCGGTGGCCAGCCTGTCCGGCGGCGAACAGCAGCGGGTGGCTTTGGCGCGGGCGCTGGCTCCGCAGCCTCGGCTGCTGCTGCTCGACGAACCGCTGTCCGCGCTCGATCGCGTGCTGCGGGAGCAGCTCGCGATCGATCTCGCGGCCCTGTTGCGCACCACTTCGACCACGACGCTCGTCGTGACGCACGACCATGACGAGGCCTTCACCCTGGCCGACCGGGTCGCCGTGATGGACGAGGGCAGACTGCTCCAGATCGGTCCGCCCGACGAGGTCTGGCGCAGTCCTGCCTCGCCCGCCGTCGCCGCGTTCCTCGGCTGCACGACGCTGCTGCCCGCCGAGATCAGCGCGGGCGTGGCGCGCTGCACACTCGGCGCGGTGAGATTGCCCGGCGGAGGAGACCAACCCGCCGGGGACGTGCTGCTCGGCCTGCGGTCGACGGCCCTGGCCGTCGACGCGGCGGGGGAGCTGACCGGCACGGTCGTGCAGCGGGTGCACCGCCATGACCATGTCCGCCTGCTGGTGGAGCTGCCTGCGGCTTACCGAGGCGGTGGTCTGGTCGGTGCCGACGGCGACGGCCGCGTCGAGGCGGTGGCGCAGGTCGCCGACGCCCCGTCGCCCGGCGACCGGGTGCGGCTCGCGTTGCGGGCGGAGGGCGTCGCGGTGGTGGCGGGGGTGTCAGTCTGATCTGTCGGTAGCCCTGTTCCCGAGATACAGCGCCTGATGGAGGTCTCCACTACGACGAGTCTTTGAGGTCACCTCACGCCGCGCTACGCAGGAGTCCGATCTCATGGGCAAGCTGGTCGGTGTCGCTGGTGGAATGTCGGCGCGCTTGCACGTGAAGGGGCTCGAGGTGATCGAGGATGCGGGTCGAGCGCAGATCGCGGACCACATCGAGTGCATCGGCGCCGATCCGGGTTCCGTTGGGCAGGTCGCCCTCGGCGAGAGTGCAGGTGGCCAGCCAGGCCAGGTTGAACGCGCGCTGTCGCGCCCGGCTGGCTGGTGCCTCGGTGAGCGCCTGGTCGAGGCGGATGATGGCGTCGTGGCGGTGTTTCGAGTTGGTGCGGCCGAGCGTACTGAGGACGCGAGCGACGTTGGTGTCCAGCGCCCCTCGATCGAAGAAGCTGACGAACTCGGGATTGTCATCGGCATCGACATGGGCGTACTCGTCTTCGGCCCGCCGGAGCGCGGCAAGAGCTTGGCGTTGATCGGCGAGGTGGGCGTAAGCGAGTCCGGCGTCGGCGTGCAGGAGCGCGAGCGCGGCGGCGGACCTGGAATCCTGTGCGGCGATCTGGCCGAGTTGGAACAGCTTCAGCGCTTCGGCGGGGTCGCCGTTGTCCAGTGGCACACGGCCGAGATGGTGCAGGACGATGGCGGTGTGGGCGTGGTTGTCGGCGTCGCGGGTATGTCGGACGGCCTGTGCGAGGTAGCCACGTGCCTCGTGAGCGAGCCCGAGGTCGTGCGCGGTCCAGCCTGCCAACGTCTTCAGATCGGCTACGGCGGAAAGCAGCGCGGGCCGGACACGATCGGAAGCGGCTGCTGACAGCAGCGATTCAGCCCACTGCATCTGCGCCAAGACGGCATCGCGGCATGATCCGCCGCCATGTGAGGCGTCGTAGGTGCGCAGTGCGCTCGTAAGAGCCTTGAGCTGGGTGACCTCGGTGGCTCCGACCCGCCGGGGCGCGGGGGTCAGTTCCGGGGACACGGTGAGTAGATCGACTTCGGCCGTCGTCAGTGTGGCACCGACGACGAGTTTGCTGACCACACCGAGGAATGTCCTGCGTTCCATCGGGTCATCGTCCTTCTCGATCACCGCTGCTGTCGATGCTGCCAACAGACGGGTCACAGCGTCGGTATACGCCAGGCCCATGTATCCGCGAGGGATGCCGAAGCCTTCGGCGATCCGGACGAGAAGGTCGTACGCCTGAACCTGCCTGCCGCCTGCGATCTCGGAAACGTCGGATTGGCTTTGCCCGGTGAGTTGGGCGATGCGGCGTTGCGCGATTCCGGCACCGCCGAGCAGGCGATAGACAGTGCTGATGTCGTGGCGGGCCAAAGCGGTTCGGATCTGCGGGCGCTCCCACAGACTCGGATCGATCGGCTCGTCGGCGGGCAGGACGTTCATCACGGCCTCCACTGGTGCTGGCTGCGGCTTCACGGTAGCGAGCAGCCACGGTGAATGCAGACACCTATCGGGCAAACCGATCGGCCTGACCGGTCACCGCGAGCCCAGCGAAGCCAAACACGTGCGCCTCTCGCGCGAACTAGGACTAGTCCTGCATGGTCAGAAGGCCCCAGCTTGATTGGTTCACATGGGGGCGGTCTCCCGAGGACAGGAGGTGAACAACCGTGATCAGTTCGATCTTGCGGGTCACCTCGCCAGACGCGGCTTCGACGATCTGGTGGAAATCGTTGCCGCGTGCAGCTGAGGTGGTCAATGCCTTCGACCAGGTACCGACCGGTCACGGCCAGCACTCCGAGCTCGCGACTGACCGCTCCCGCGGTAGAGGCTCCTGAAACGGGCGGATGGCATTGACGCCCAGCCCGGCGCTGTCCCGTCAGTGACTGCCACCAGCCTGAATCCGCCTGGTGTCACCTGAGAACGGAGTTCGTATGACCAGCACGCTCGCTCGCCCACTCCCGAACGTTGTCCTGCCCGAGGAATCGCAGACGACCGGAGACGTGGGCCCAGTAGGAGCGACGTTCCAGCAGGTCGGGGTCCGCAGCGGTGTAGGCGTAGGCCAGCGCGGAGAGCCAGTCCCGATCGCAGAACACCGGGCTGTGGCAGCGGGCAGTCTGGACCTGATGGTGTTTGCGCAGCCAGTTGGCCTGGTGACCGGCGTCGTCGTCGACGGGCGGGTGCGCCTCGATCGGCACAACGGCACCGGTCGTGGTGGTGTATTCGCCGATCACCAGGTGGTTCTCGGCCGCCAAGGCGGTGGCAGCACCCGCCACGTCCTGCCGACTGCCGACCCCGTGCTCATCCTGGCGTTGGACGCCCCGTTCCTAGGGATCCCGCCGCTGCTTGCGCCGGAGACGCTTCCGAACCTGGTGCTGGTGCCGCGTTCCACCGCCCGCATCCACGCCCCGACCGATCGCGAGCGCATCGCCTGGGAGTCCTACGGGTTGCTCACCGCAGCCGAACACGGCAGCACCATTGCCACGATCTCCCAGTTCATGCATACCCACCTCGGGCGCGAATACCACATCCCCGACCACGCGCTTCGCGGACTGCCGGATGGGCTCAGCCCCTCGGACTGGCAGCTCAGCCTGCCCGCTGATCTTCCGGAACCGGCGTCGGCCGGATTCTTGTTCTCGATGGGCCGCGCCGTGCCCTACAAGGGATTCGATGACCTTCTCGACGCACTCACCGTTCTGCGCGCACAAGGCACCGCAGTCCCACACCTGGTGCTCGCTGCGGTCACCGACCATCCCGAACCCGGCGACTACCAACACCAGCTCGCCCGCACCATCGCCCGGCGGTGTCTGGACGTCACCCTGCTCACCCGGTTCGATCCCGACATCCGCTGCATGCTCGTTCACCCGGCCCTCGCCGCAGTGGTGGTGCCTTCGCGCGCTGAACCCTTCGGCCGTGTGCCTCTGGAGTCCTATGCCGCCGGAGCCGCTCCGGTCATAGCCACCACCGCTGGAGGGTTGGCCGAGCAAGTCGTCGACGGACGCACCGGATTCTCCGCCGCACCGAACAATCCAGTAAGCCTGGCCGCCGCCATCCGGCGTGGGCTTGCGCTCACTCCGGCCGGCCGCGACCGGATGCGTGATCGGGGCCGTCAATTCGCTGCGGCACACCATGACCACCCGCAGGCCGTCCGGATCTTCCTCGGACAGGTCGCACCGTGGCTCACCACGTCCGTCAGTCAGTCCACGTAGGACGCGGGCGCGGTCGGGTAGTAGACCGGGAGTCCCCACCAGTGCGCGGCGATCCGCGCTGCGGCCTGTGCCTGTGCTTGTCCCGACCGGCCCCACCTCAACAGACCGGGTGCCGTGTCTAGCGAGGTCATCAACCGGCCGAACAACCGACCACCATCAGGATCGGGGTGACGTGGACGGAACTCGCCGATCCGGCCGACGGCACGCACCAATGCACGCCAGTGGCCGTTGCGCTGCACCTGTTCATAGCCGAGGAAGACCACATCGCACACCGTGACCTGGGATTCTTCCAGTGCCTCGCGCACGAGCGTGGCCACCGGGTCCGCATCGGCAAGCTCGGGGGAACCGCCGGGCAGATTAAATCCGTCCCCGGTTTCCTGCACCAGCACTCGGCCCACATCGTCCAGCAGCCAACCGTAGACCTGTGCCACCGGCAATCCGCCTGGAACCGGCTTCGGACACCATGCGAAGTCGCGCTCGGCGATCGCTGCCATGACTGCCGATCGTAGCCACCGATCCGCAGCCCAGCGCCGAGCCTCGCCGATCGACCCGGTGGACTCGCTGCGTACCACCTGCACCACCACGCTGGCGGTGACGCACGACCACGATGGTGCCCTCATCTTGGCCGATCGAGTTGCCGTGATGCACGAGGGCAGGCTGATTCAGATCGGCCGCCCGATGAGGTCTGACGCAACCCATCCCGACGGCCGCTCAGCCGGTCAGCACGACCGGGAGGACGACGAGTCGGTTTCCCTGAATCCCGCCCGGGCCCGACTGCCGGAGTCCGCCGTGCGGGACGGTGAGCCGGGCCCGAGGGAAGTCCTCCCGAAGCACCGTGGCCACCGCGCGCAGTTCGAGCAGCGCGAGCTGCGCCCCGATGCAGAAGTGGGCGCCCGCACCGAAGGTGAGGTCCGGGCCGGGGGAGCGAGCCGGATCGGTGTCGATGCCCTGGATGTCGATGAGCACGGGTGCCCTGGCGGGCAGGCGCACACCCGCGAGTTCGATCTCCGTCGTGGTGAACCTCCAGAGGGTGAAGGGCGCTGGCGGGTTCCGCCGCAGCGTCTCGTGGACCAGCTCGTCGACGGAGCCCGGCCCCGAGACGAGGACGTTCTCGTTCGGCCCGGCACCGGGGTCGCCGCGCTCGCCGAGCAGCCGCGCGATCAGGAAGCCGATGGAGGCGTCGGTGGTGAGCTGACCGGCGAAGATCAACCCGAACAGGTGGTAGTGCAGCTCCTGCGGCGTCGTGCCCGCAGGCATTCGATCGCGCAGTTCGGCGGCGAGGCCCCTCCCGCCGTCCTGGAGTCCGGCGGCGGCGAGACCGGCGATCGCCGCGATGGCCTCCTGCTGCGCGTCCGGCTCGTCGTCGAGCATCCGTCGGCAGGCGTCGATGGCCTCGTCGAGGCGATCGAGCGGGATGCCGAGCAGGTCGAGCAGGACGGTGAGGGGATAGCGGATGGTGAAGTCCGCCATCAGATCGACCACCGCGCCGTGCGCGGCGATCCCGGTGAGCAGCTGTCTGGCGATGGCGTGAATCCGGGGGGACTGTTCGCCGATCCTGCGGGCGCTGAAGAGCGGAGCGTGGGCGCGGCGCAGCCGAGCGTGCTCGGGACCGTCCAGGGTGGTGAGGGAGGGCTGCTCTGCGGCGGTCTGCTCGAGCCCGGCGGTCATTCGATCCCAGTACAGGGGTGCCATCGCGGGGTCCTTGACGATCTGGGGATGAGCACAGACTTCCCTGGCCAGGGCCTCCTCGGTCACGATCCACGCCGGGCCGCCTGCGGGGGCGGTGACCTGGACGATCGGCCCGGCCTGGCGCAACGCGGTGCGCACCGGGTCGGGCGCGGTGATGCTGCGCGTGGTCGGAGTGAACGGTGCGATGTGGTCGCGATCCGGGACGGCGGTCATGGTGTCTCTCCCTCGGGGCGATGCGGGGTCGGGTGCAGCGGTCTCGTCGAGACGAGGTGACGGGCGAGATCAGGACCGGGCTCGGTCGGCGGGCCGGCCGGCCTCCCTCGGCCTCGGCATGGTCGCGGCGGGGATGAGCGTGGTGGCCACCAGACCGAGTACGAGCAGACCGACGGCGAGGTGGCTGACTACGGAGACGCCCCGGGACATCGCCGCGTCGGCGGCCTGGGCGACCGCGACGGTGTCCGGGTCGGCGGCCAGGCGCGCGATCACCGCACCCGCGCTGTCGGTGACCTGGGCGGCGAACTGATCGGACTCGCCGGGCGGTGTCCCGGCGGCGGTCAGGCGACGGTGTAGGTCGCCGCTGAGGGTGCTGAAGAACGCGGTGGTCAGCGCCGCGATGCCGAGGGCGGAGCCCAGCTCGCGCGCGGCGCTCGACACGGCGGAGCCCTGGTTGGCGCTGCGGGCGGGCACGTCGGCGAGGACGACGTTGGTGACCTGGGCGGTGGCGAAGCCGACGCCGACGCCGTAGACGAACAGCGATGCCGCGATCACCCACCACGAGCTGTCGGTGGCGGCCGTCCAGCCCAACACGGCGAGCCCCGCGATCTCCAGGGCCAGCCCGAGACGGACGAGCCCCAGCGGTGAGACGGCGGACATCCCGAACGCAGCACCGCTGGCCACGAGACTCCCCACGGCCAGCGGCAGGAGGGCTAGGCCTGCCTGGAGCGCGCTGTAGTCGAGGGTGAACTGAAGCCACAGCGGCAGCACCGCCACGATCCCGAACTCGCCCATGCTGATGATCAGCGCGGCGATGCTGCCGTTGCGAAACGAGCTGATCGAGAACAGCCGTGCGTCCATCAGCGGCTGTCGGGTGCCTGCCCGGCCGAGGGCGAGCTGCCGCCGCACGAAGGGGACCAGGGCCGCCGTCGCCGTCAGCAGCGCCACCAGGACCGGGGACGGCCCGCGATCCCAGGTCAGCCCCGCGACCGTCAACGGTGTGACGGTGGTGAACCAGCCGTAGACGCGACCCTCGACGAGGGCGAAGGCCAACAGGCCGAGCCCGATGATCGACAGCACTGCGCCGGGGACGTCGATGCGACCCCGGCTGCGCGGTGACGGCGGAAGGAACGCGCGGACGCCGAGCACGATCAGCACCCCGAGCGGGATGTTGATGCCGAACGCCCATCGCCAGGAGATCTCGGCGAGAAGGCCGCCCAGCAGCGGACCGAGCGCTGCGGCCGCTCCGATCGTCGATCCCCACACTGCGAAGGCCCGCCCTCGGTCCCGACCGGTGAAGGCGGCGTTCATCAAGGCCAGCGACGTCGGCAGGATCAGTGACGCCGCCGTGCCCTGAAGAACTCGCGCCGTCAGCAGCGCCTCGCCCCCGGGTGCGAGTGCCGCGAGCACACTCGCCGCGCTGAACGCCGTGACGCCGACGAGGAAGACCCGCCGGGCGCCCACCAGGTCCGCGATGCGGCCGACCAGCAGCAACAGCGCGGCGAAGACGATGACATAGGACTCCTGGATCCACTGGACGTCGCTCGAGCCGATGCCGAGGTCGTCGATGATCGACGGGACGATCACCGTGACGATCGTGGTGTCGACCACGATCAACGCCACCCCGAGAGTGACCGCGATCAAGCCGAGCCAACGATGCATCGGCGGGTGCTGGGCGGTCATATTTCCCCTTCGCCATGAAGTAACTTCACCATGAAGGTAAATCCGAGGACGGTAGATTGTCAACGCGCGCAGTCGGGTGTGGACGGCGGCAAAACGGGAGGCGGAACGGCGGATGACAGCGGGACCACGGCCGGAGGACGTCGGCGCGCACTCCGCCCGGCTCATGGACGGGCTGCGGGCCTTCGGCGCCAACTACACGGAGTTCACCGGCCGATTCGCCACCTGGCTGGGGCTGCACTCGACCGACGCCACCGCACTCGTCGAGATCCTCTACGCCGAGGACAAGGGCACGCCGTTGTCGCCGAGCCAGGTCGGCGAGCGGCTCGCGCTGACCTCGGGCGCCACGACGAACCTGCTCAACCGCCTGGAGCGGCTCGGCCACATCGTCCGCACCAGGGAACACGCCGACCGGCGCATCGTGACCCTGCGCAGCAGCTCACGCATCGAGGGACCCGCCCGCGAGTTCTTCGCCGCCCTGAGCAGCAGGCTCGACAGCCTGGTCGCCCAGTACCCGCCCGAGCAGCTCGACGAGTTCGACGGCTTCCTCCGCCGCCTCCGCGACACGATGAACGACCTGCTCGCCGAGCCCGTTCCGCCGAGGACTCCCGGCGAGGGCGAGGTGGAGGGGTCTTAGAGCCTGTTTTTGATCCCCCTCCGTCGTGAGCGGGGATCAGCGTGGATGAGCTGCAAGGCGGAGGAAGGAGGCATAACGGAGTTATGTTGACTGACGACAACGCCGCAGATCGCCGCGCTGGCCCCGCGCAACAGGAAAGCGGGGATCAAGAACAGGCTCTTAGGGTGAGTGGGGTCGTCGGCTCCGTCAGCGGGTACGACCGTGGGCGGTGCGCCTGCGATGGGGGTCGTAGTCGCGAGACCTGATCGGGGACACAGCGAACGCCCATGAACGTCGAGAGATCCGCGAGGGTCGCTGCCCGATGGCCCGATCCTTCAGCGGCGACCGCGTCTCCTAGGTGGAGGTCCGCACCGCGTACTCCTTCACCTGCCCGAACAGCCGGAGCAGTTCGGTAGGTGCTGCGGTGAGGAGTCGGCTGCGTAGTCCGGTGGGTGCTAGCGCCAGGAGACGAAATCTCTGCCGCAGCACCCAACGCCCGAATCGACCAGGTCCGAGTTGGCTGTGTAATAGCGCCGGGCCGATCCCCTGCCACCTGCCGACGACGTCGCGCATCTCCTGCTCGTATCGGGCGAAGCCCAGCCGGTGATCACCGCCCGCAGCGGCTAGTTCGCCTGCCAGGACGTGCCCCCCATGATCGCCAACGTCGCCCCGCAGCTGACGGCGCCGCCGGTCGCGTAGCCCGCGTCGCCGACCAGGGTCGTCCGCCCGCGCGACCAGGTGTCCATCCGCACCTGACTGACGGCGCCGAAGCGGAACGCTTCGGCGCCCGCAAGATGATCGAGCACCTTGGCTGTCTCCTCGTCCGCATCGGCGAAGGCGGCGTGGATCAGCCGTCGCTGGTCAGCGGGGTCTCGGAGGTCCGACTCCGGCTGCTCGTCTGCCAGGAAGACGGCCACCGTCAGTGCTCGACCGGAATCGTCGCGGGGATATCCGATGACCGAACGGCCGGGCGAGTGCTGCATCGAGAGACGGTCGACCGCGCGCGATTCGTCCAGATGCCTGATGACGCATTGATACGCGCCGAGATGGCGTTCGTGCCGGGCGCTCGCGCCGAAAGCCAGCTCCCGCACCTTGGAAGTCCGTCGGCGCCGATGACCAGGTGGAACTCGCGTGGGTCGCTGCGGTCGAAGGTGACGTGAACCCCGTCGGAGTGTTCTTCGAGGTGTTGGATCGAGTCGTCGAAGAGGTGCTCGACGTCTGGTGTGGATCGTCGATGCAGGATCTCGACCAGGTCGTCCCGCATGATCTCGATGTGTCGATCGGAGCTGCCACCCGTGATGGCCGTGATATCGACATCGATCGCACGGCCCTTCGGACCGAGGTGGGAGATCGTCTTGATCGCGGTGCGCGCCTGCCACACCGAGCCGAGTACACCGAGGTCGTGGAGGACGTCGACGGCGGGGCCGTAGATGTCTGCCTCGACGCCCGGAACTCCCGGTGCGGGCATCCGGTCGACGACGGTCGGATTGAATCCGTGCCGTCTCAGCATGCAGGCCAGGACCGGCCCTGCGATACCCGCGCCGGAGCTCAGGATGTCGGTATTCGTGGGTGCCATGCCTGGTGCTCCCTCAGCGCCGCGCATCTTCGGATCTTTCACCGAAAAGGTGAATTGTGCGTCGATGCGCGGGAACGACCGCAGCCGGGATCCCCCTGTGAACGCCTCCGTCTCTTGTCTGCCCGGATTCCCGCCTGCCTCGGCGACCGACCCCCGACGACCGGTCGCCGAACCCCGGCGTGGCTGCCCGATCACGAAGAACCACAGCCGGAGTTGCTCGCAGGTCCCCCCGGACGATCTGCGGGCACAGCACACGCCCGTCCCCGACGGGGCTCGCTCGATTCGGCCTCTCAGTAGTCCTTGGAGTTCATTCGCCACACCGTCAGCGAGAGGCCGATCAGGATGTAGCAGCCTGCCCGCCAGAGACTCGTGGTCAGGTCTGTGAAATCCATCGGATCTTCGATGACCGTGAGCTGTGCAGGCATCCAGCGATGGGTGAGGACCGCCGGATGCAACCACTCCAACGACGGAAACCCGGTGACGAGCTGGAAACCGATGAACCCGCCCATCACGCTGGCCGTCACGACGATCGGTCGTTCGGTCGCCGAGGACACGGCCAGCGCGATGGCGCCCACCGCGAAGACCTGGATCGTCGCCCAGCCTGCGATCAGCGCGATCCGCAGCAGCGATTCCCCGAGACCGACCGTGGCGCCGGAATCGGTGATCATCGCGTCCCCGCCTAGAAGCAGGATGCCCACGATCAGGCCGACCACGACGACCACAGCCACTGACAGCGCGCTGAAGACGAAGAGGCTGATCGTCTTGACCAGGACCAGCCTGCCCCGGCTCACCGGTGCCAGCAGCAGCCCCCGCAGGGTGCCCGCAGCGGCCTCGCCCGCGAAGCTGTCCGCCGCGATCACGCTGATCAGCAGTGGTAGCAGCAGCGCGAGCGACATGGTCAGCGCCATCACGCTGAGCAGCGCGCCGCTGCCGCTCACCGCCTCCATCAGGAAGTCGCCGCCGGGCTCGTTGCGCGACAGAACCGTCGCCACGCCCATTAGCACCGGGATCAGTGCGAGCAGGCCGAGTGCGACCAGCGTGCGCGGCCTGCGGAGCATCAGACGCAGCTCGGCGGCGAGCAGCCTGCCGAAGGGCGCGGCGGCGCGACCTGTCGCGACGGGGAGCGCGCTGGTCAGTGGTCGAATTGTCCCGGTGGCACTCATCCGGTCGGCTCCTCGCTGTCCGATTCCGTGACCAGGGCGAAGAAGTCCTCCAGCCCGGTGCGGTGGGGACGCGCCTCGTAGATCGCGATGTCGGCCCGCGCCAGCGTCGCGATCACGACGGGGGCGGTGACGTCGATGAGTTCGGCGCGCAGCCCGTCGCCCTCGCTGCGGGCGGGGATGCCTGCGGCACGCAGAGTCTCGACGCCGCGCTCGGCGTCGGGTGTCGTCACGAGCAGTGTCGCGGTGCTCGCGGCCAGCAGCTCGTCCAGGCCGCCCTGCGCCACCAGAACACCGCGATTGAGGACGGCGACGTGCGTGCAGGTCGCCTCGATCTCGGCGAGCAGGTGCGAGGAGACGATCACGGTGGTGCCCGCCTGGTGCAGTTCGGCGATCACCTGTCGGATCTCCCGGGTGCCCGCCGGGTCGAGCCCGTTGGTGGGTTCGTCGAGCACGACCAGGCTGCGCGGCACCAGCAGCGCCGCCGCGAGCCCCAGCCGCTGCTTCATCCCGAGCGAGTAACCCCGGTAGGCCCGATCGGCCGCATCGGTGAGCCCGACCCGCTCGATGGCCTCCGTGACCGCCTGCCGCGTGTGCCGCGTCTCGATCAGCGGCTCCGCCGCCGCAGCTCGGCGCAGGTTGTCCCGCCCGGAGAGGTGCGAGTGGAAGCCGGGACCCTCGACCATCGCCCCGACCGTCGGGAGAACCTGACCAGTCTCCTCGGGCATCGCGTGACCGAACAGTTCGACGGTGCCCTCGGTGGGGCGGATCAGGCCGAGCAGCATCCGGATGGTCGTCGTCTTGCCCGAGCCGTTCGGACCCAACATGCCCAGCACCGAACCCGCCGGGACGTCCAGGTCGACCCGATCGACCGCCACCGTGCGGCCGTAGGTCTTGCGCAGGCCTCGGGTGCGGGCCGCCCACCGGGTGCCCTCGGCGTGGTCGGTCGGCGCGGGGGTGGAGCCGGCCGAAGCCGACTCCACCGAGAGGTCCGAGGACGTCACCGGGTCTCCTCAAGCGCCTCGGTGAGCACCTGCGCGGGAACGGCACCGGCGGCGATCCGACCGTCGTCGGTGACGATCGCGGTGATCACTGCGGTGCTGAAGAGCTGACCCTCGCCCCACTCGCCGCTGACCGGCTCGCTGAGGCCCTCGGGCAGCTGCTCGAAGTCGATGTCCTGGCCTGCCGCGCCCTCGGCCTGATCGAGCTGGAACACCAGGACGGAGTCCCAACCGTCGCCGAAGACCTCCCACTCGGTCGCGGCCCCGGTGTCTGCGGGGTCGGTGGCTGCGGGGTCGGACTCCTCGACGGCGTCGAGCTCGGCCGGGTCGTCCGAGTGCGGCTCGAGCTCATCGAGGTCCTGCACTGTGGCGCCCTCGGGCGGCTGGAAGGTGAAGTCCTCGGGGTCCTGCTCGCCGAACTCGACGTCGGTGAAGCCGAGCTCCAGGACCGAGTCGTCCGATCCGTTGCCCAGCACGGTGACCCGCAGCGGCACCCGCGTCTCCGAGTCGACCGCCACCCGCACCTCGCGCAGCAGCGTGCGCTCCTCGGGGCTCGGGGCCAGCGCCAGCTCATAGGCGTCGCGGCCAGCGACCGAGGCGGTGCCGTCGACGGTGACGCTGCTGATCTCGCGCAGCTGCTCCACGGCGGAGCGCGCCACGGCCGTCGGGTCCTCCGGCACGACCTGGTGGCCCTCCGGATCGGGCACGCCCGCCATGCCCTCCGACGACTCGGACGTCATGGAGCTCTTCACGACCGTCTGCTGGTCGGCGTTCCATTCCCAGAGGGTCTCGCCGTCGTGGACCGTCGTCGTCGTCCCCCTGCCGGTGCCCATGATCATCCGGAAGCGCTCGCCGCCGTCGCTGGCGATCTGCGCCTGAGTGCCGGAGAGCGACTCGAGCCCGTCCATGGCCCCGCCTGCCAGCCCACCCACCGAGGGCAGCCCCAGGTTGTTCTCCAGGGCCACCGTGCCGGCGAACGCCGGGGTCTCGGCGGTGAGCATCGACTCGACCAATGCCTCGGGCGAGATCTCGGGGAGCGAGGGTGCCTGGTCGGCGCCTGCGGGCATCGCCAGCCAGAACAGACCGGCCGTCCCGGCCAGCACGCCGGTCGCGGCCGCTCCTGCAGTCATCTTCCGTTTCTGCATCAGTTCCTCCTGAGCTGTCCTCGACGCTGTCGTCGTGGTGCCATCAGCCTGGACGGCGCTGCCTGAGAAGGCGCTGAGACGAGCAGTCCACCGGCGGCCGTCGAGATGCGACGGCGACCAGAACGACGGTATCACCGCAGGTCAGTGCAGGTCTTATGTGATGAGTGTCGTGCTGAGAGTCCGCTGAGGGAACTGGATCACCTCGCCGCCTCGTGACGTCGATCGATGCCGTCGTCTCCAGGTATCGGAGCCGGCCGTTCTCAGCAGTCGAGTCCGCCCGGCACAGCGGCACCGCCGCCGGGACCGGGCCTCGGCGGACCGGAGATCCTTCGCTGAGGATGAGCTGAGAGGAGCACGGCCGCGCCTGCCCGAGGGTGCATTCTGAGAGACGTGCAACCACGTGTGCTCGTAGCCGATGACGAACCCGGTGTTCGCCGGGCACTGGAGCGAGGCCTCGGCGCGGAGGGGATGGACATCGTCACCGCAGGCACCGGCCCGCAGGCGCTCCGGCTGGCCCAGACGGGTTCGTTCGACGCGGTGCTGCTGGACATCATGCTGCCGGGCCTCTCCGGCTATCGGGTGCTCGAGCGGCTCCGCGCCGCCGGGATCGCGACGCCCGTCATCCTCGTCTCGGCCAAGGACGGCGAGGTGGACCAGGCGGACGGACTCGACCTCGGTGCCGACGGGTACGTGGTGAAGCCCTTCTCCTTCCTGGTCCTGCTCGCCCAGCTCCGCGCGGTGTTACGGCGGGCGGGCACGCGGACGGAGGAGACGGTGATCAGCGTCAGTCACCTGCGGCTCGACACCGCGACCCGGCGGGTCAGCTGGCAGGACAGCGAGGTCTCGTTGAGTCCTCGGGAGTACGAGGTGCTCACGGTGCTGCTGCGACGGGTGGGCTCGGTCGTCACCAAGGACGAGCTGCTTCAGGAGGTGTGGGGCGACTCGGAGGCGGTCACCCGCAACGTCGTCGAGGTCTACGTCGGCTACCTGCGACGCAAGCTCCAGGCCGTCGGTGCGCAGGAGGTGGTCCGCACCGTGCGCGGGCACGGCTACCTCGCCGACGAACCAGACTCGTCGCCCGGCGCCGCCCGACCGGAGCGCGGTGGCACCCCGCGCGGCCGATGAGGGTGTCCCCGCTGCGCGGCTGGTGGCGTCGACGCTCCCTGCCCGCCCGAATCACGATGATCACCAGCTCGGTGACCGCGCTGTTCCTGGCGTTGATCGTCGTGGGCAGCACGGCGGTGATCGGCCAGGTGGTCGTGCGGTCGGTCGATCCCGATCTCCAACAGGCCCTGCTCGCCGCGTCGAGTCGGGTCGGCGAGGGACTTTCCCCCGAACAGCCGAACAGCGTCACGAGCATCCGCGTCCTGGACACGGCGGGCACCCCGGTCGACGGACAGCCCGCCCCGCAGCTCTCCGCAGCTGAGCTGGAACGGCTGCGCAGCGGCGAACTCGTCCTCAACAGCACTTATGACCCCGCCCGACGGTGGACGGGCAACGTGGTGCCCACCCCCGACGGCACGCCGCGCCTGGTGCTGGCGGCCACCGACCTCGTCGGCTTCGCCGCGATGCTGCGATCCGGGCTGATCCTGGTCTCGGTGAGTGCCGTGCTGGCCGTGGCGGCGGTCGCCGTCGTCACGGTCTTGTCGGTCCGAGGCTCGCTGCGCTCGGTCCGTCGGATGCGCAACGCCTCCGTCGGCCTGCCGACCGGCGCCCGACTGCCGGTGCCGAACACGCGCGACGAGCTGAGCGCGCTCGCCGACTCCTTCAACGACCTGCTGGCCCGGCGCGACGAGGCGGTGGGCAGGCTTCGGCGCTTCACCGGGGACGCCGCCCACGAGCTGCGCTCGCCCGTCACGTCGATCCGGGCGCAGGCCGAGGTGGCGGTGCTGCATCCCGATCCGCAGCACTCCATGGAGGTGCTCGAAGAGGTCGTCCGAGAGACGGAACGCCTGACCATGCTCGTCGAGGACCTGCTCGCCCTGGCGCGCTCCGACGCGGGCGACGTCCGAGAGACCCGTGCCGTCGCGCTGCCGCAGATCGCCCGCCGGGTCACCGACCGCCATCGTGGCGGCCGGGTCCGGGTGGTGCTGTATGCCCCGGTTGCGGTGTCGGTGCTCGCCGATCCGGTCGAGGTCGATCGAGTGCTGGAGAACCTGGTGGCCAACGCGGTGCGCCATGCCAGGCTGCTGGTCCGGGTGACCGTCCTGCCCTTCGGGCGCTTCGGCAGGCTGCTGGTGGACGACGACGGGCCGGGCATCGAGGCCGAGCACCGCAGCCAGGTGTTCGATCGCTTCTACCGCCTGGAGGGCGACCGGGCGCGGGAGACCGGCGGGACGGGCCTCGGCCTGGCGCTGGTGTCCGAGGCCGTGAGCAGACGCGGCGGATCGGCCTCGGTGCACACCGCGCCAGAGGGCGGCGCCCGCTTCCAGGTGACCTGGCCCACGGCCATCTGATGAGCCGGGCGCCCGTATCGAGCGGGCAGGGGGAGCGCCGTCGCGGTCGCCGGGACGGCGCGAGACTCTGCGATCAAGTGACGTGGATCACGTGGTAGAGAATGACTTCCGCGTCTGACGAACCTGCACGTCAGCAAGTATCGGCCCCGCACACGCGGGGATGGACCGCCCGGCAGCCCGGCCCGGCCGAACAGCTCGCCATCGGCCCCGCACACGCGGGGATGGACCCCGGCCCATCTCGACACCGACGCCGCGAACGGCATCGGCCCCGCACACGCGGGGATGGACCGGCCACGCCTGCCGCGCCCGCCACTTCCGAGGAATCGGCCCCGCACGCGGGGATGGACCGCTCACGCGGCAGCGCGAGACGCTGGCGCGGCGATCGGCCCCGCACACGCGGGGATGGACCCGACGCGGCCTACGTCCCGCGCTACGTTGGCCCGTCGGCCCAGCAGCACCAACACGCACGGCTGAGCCCCACGGCACGGGCCTGTGCCCGCCTGGGAGCCATCCCGGCCGCACTCGGGTCCTCGCCGTGCGCCACGGCACGGTGGCGGCCAGGGGGCGGGCAGGCCGTACCGGGCCGGGCGCCCCCATCCGAGGCGCGGCGGTGGTGTAAGGATCGCGGGGTGCCGTTGCTGCGAACCTCCACGCTGATCGAGGCCGAGCCGCCCACCGTCGCCGCCGCCCTGCGGATGAATCTCGAGGCGGCACGCACCGAGGCCGCCGGGGTGCGCATCGAGACGGCGGGCGGGCGTGCCCTGCTGGGTGAGGGCGACCTGCTGAGCTTCGACGTCCCCACCTGGCTGGGGGCCCGCGTGCCGGTGCGGACCAGGCTGACCACGGTGCGGCCGACCGAGCTGCGGGCCGAGGCGGTGCCCGGGTCGCGGTGGCAGCTCGACCATCGGATCACCCTCGCGGTGACCGGGGCGGGCACGCTGCTCACCGAGTCGCTGCGCTGGTCCTGGACCGGTGGAGCGCTGGACGGGCTGCTCGACGCCGTCGCGGCCCGTCGAATGATCCTGCGCCTGTTCGCCGCCAGGGAGACTTCGGTCCGGGCGGTCGCCGGGCGCCTGCGGGACGCCGAGGTGGTCGTCGGCGCCGCGGTGCTGCGGGGCGCGACGGTGCTGGCCGCGCAGCGGGCGAAGCCGTCCTCGCTGGCCGGGCGCTGGGAGCTGCCGGGCGGCTCGGTCGAGTCGGGGGAGACGGAACAGGACGCCGTGAAACGGGAATGCCGGGAAGAACTGGGCGTGCGGGTTCGGGTGGGCGCCCGGATCGGCCCCGACCTGCCGCTGCGGGACGGGAGGGTGCTGCGGATCTACCTCGCCCAGCTCGAGAAGGGGCAGGCTCCCGCGCCCGACCGGGCGAAGTACGACGGAGCAGGCTCGGACGGCCCCGGCGTGGTCGTGCCAGGACCGGCCGGGCCGGGCGACGGCGGCCAGGGGCCTGCGGGCTCGACCCCCGTCGCCGCCGACCCGGCACAGTCCGAACCCGGTGACCTCGCCGCGACCCGTCCGCCCGCCGGCTCCCGCCCGCCGGACGATGGCGCCGGGGGTGCCGCCGCCCGTCCCGAGGCCGCGGAACCGGAGGCCCGCGAGCACCGGGAGCTTCGGTGGCTGCCCGCCGACCGGCTCGGCGAGGTCGACTGGCTGCCCGCCGACCTGGACGTCCTGCCCGACCTGGGGCGACTGCTCACTGAGCGTGCCGCACGACGTCGCACGAAAGAGGGAATTCCGCGCTGAGGAACCACGCCGCGACCCGGCCGGGAGCGGTCGGAGCACGGCAGGCGAGCCGGGGTCCGCCGTCCGGGGCGCGGCCCGTCCGGCGGCGGTGACCGGCGGATTTCGCGGCGGCGTGACCAAGCAGGCAGCGGGCCGGTCGCCTGGGCGCGGTAGTCTGTGCTAGGCCGCGAGTGCGCATCGCCGGCGGCCGCAGAACCATCTAGCGAGTCAGCAGCGACTCACAGCCGAGTCGTCGAGACTCACAGCCGAGTCGTCGAGACTCACAGCCCTTCTCCACCCCCAGCAATTCATCAGGAGCTTCCGCGTGCCCGCCTCCAGCGTCGCCACCGCCGAGCTGACCAGGACCGATCTTCGTAACATCGCCATCGTGGCCCACGTCGACCACGGCAAGACCACGCTGGTCGACGCGATGCTGCGTCAGTCGGGTGCCTTCTCCGACCGCGCCGAGCTCGTCGACCGAGTCATGGACTCGGGCGAACTCGAACGCGAGAAGGGCATCACGATCCTCGCGAAGAACACGGCGATCCGCCGGGAGACGCCGCAGGGTCCGGTGACCATCAACGTGGTCGACACCCCCGGCCACGCCGACTTCGGCGGCGAGGTCGAGCGCGGCCTGTCCATGGTCGACGGCGTCGTCCTCCTCGTCGACGCCAGCGAGGGACCGCTGCCGCAGACCCGGTTCGTGCTGCGCAAGACGCTGGCCGCCGGACTGCCCGTCGTCCTGGTCGTCAACAAGGTCGACCGCCCGGACGCCCGGATCGCCGAGGTGGTCGAGGAGACCCACGACCTGCTGCTCGACCTCGCAGGCGACCTCGACCAGGTCGATCTCGACCTCGACGCCCTGCTTGACCTCCCCGTCATCTACGCCTCGGCTCGCGCCGGTCGCGCCAGCCTGACGGCCCCGGAGGACGGCGGACTACCGGACAGCGAGGACCTCACTCCGCTGTTCGACGTGCTCATGGAGCACGTGCCCGCCCCCACCGGCGACCCGGACGCGCCGCTGCGCGCGCTGGTCACCAACCTGGACGCCTCGAACTTCCTCGGCCGGATCGCGCTGTGCCGGGTGCACGCGGGACGCATCCGCAAGGGCGCGACCGTCTCCTGGTGTCGTGAGGACGACACGGTGTCGCGGGTCAAGGTCACCGAGCTGCTGATGGCCAAGGCGTTGGACCGCGTTCCCGCCGAAGAGGCCGTCGCGGGCGACCTGGTCGCCATCGCGGGCATCCCGGACATCACCATCGGCGACACCCTCGCCGACCTGGAGGACCCGCAGCCGCTGCCCAGGATCACCGTCGACGAGCCCGCCATCTCGATGACCATCGGCGTGAACACCTCGCCGCTGGCCGGTCGCAACGGCGGCACCAAGCTCACCGCGCGGCTGCTGAAGAGCAGGCTCGACTCCGAACTGGTCGGCAATGTCAGCGTGCGGGTGCTGCCCACCGAGCGGCCGGACACCTGGGAGGTGCAGGGCCGAGGCGAGCTGGCCCTGGCCATCCTCGTCGAGCAGATGCGGCGGGAGGGCTTCGAGCTGACCGTCGGCAAGCCGCAGGTCGTCACGCGGATGATCGACGGCAAGCTGCACGAGCCGTTCGAGCGGCTCACCATCGACATCCCCGAGGAGTTCCTCGGCGCCCTGACCCAGCTCCTGGCCAACCGCAAGGGTCAGATGGAGCAGATGGGCGGCCACGGCAGCGGTCGGATGCGGCTCGACTACCTGATCCCGGCCCGAGGCCTGATCGGCTTCCGCACCGAGTTCCTCACCGAGACGCGCGGGACCGGCATCGCCAACCACGTCTTCCACGGCTACGAGCGCTGGGTCGGCGAGCTGCGCACCCGGCACAGCGGCTCCCTGGTTTCGGACCGGACCGGCGCGGTGACGGCGTACGCGATGATCCAGCTCGCCGACCGGGGAACCTTCTTCGTCGAGCCCGGCGTCGACGCCTACGAGGGCATGGTCGTGGGGGAGAGCCCCAGGGCAGAAGACCTGGACATCAACGTCACGCGCGAGAAGAAGCTCACCAACATGCGCTCCTCCTCCGGTGACGAGCTGGAGCGGCTGGCCAGGCCGCGCAAGCTCGGCTTGGAGGAGGCGCTGGAGTTCTGCTCCTCGGACGAGTGCGTCGAGGTCGCTCCGGAGGTCATCCGGGTGCGCAAGCTGATCCTCGACTCCACGCAGCGCGGTCGGGAGCGGGCCCGCAGCAAGGCCCGCGACGCCTGAGCAGAGCAACGCGCGGCGTCCTGGGACGTCCTCTCACAGAGTGCTCCGGCGGTGTCCTGGAACACTCCGGGCCTCTTCGAGGGTCCGGTCGGCGTCGGTCTGGCACCCTCGACATCGTTTCACGCCGGGGTTGCCTGCGGCGGCCCTCGCTCCGGACGGAGTGAAGGCCGCCCGGCTCTGATGAGGAGGTTCGCGCGGTGGCTCGTTCCGCAGGATTTCGCGGGGGTCGCGCCTGGCTCCTGCGACGGGGACGTGCCCTGTTCGCGCACCGCAGACCCGCACTCGTCCCGCACGGCGAGTTCCCGCTCGGCCCGGTACGGGCGTCGGTCCGCTCCACGAGGGCGGCACTGCCCATCCGGGCCCGAGCGGCGGCGCGGCCCGGCCTGCCCGCGTCGTGGCGAAGGCCGCCCGGCAGGGCGGGACTGACGTCGATCCTGTTGATCGGGCTGCTCACCGCCTGCACCACGCCGCCGCCCCCGCTGGTCGATCCGACCGAGGTGTCCGCCCTTCCCTCGGAGGAGATTCCCAGTGAGATCGTGATCGGGGTCGACAGCTTCTCCGGCGGCTTCAACCCGCACCGACTGGCCGACCTCTCCACGCCCACCACGGCACTCGCCAGCCTGCTGCTGCCCTCGGTCTTCCGACCGGGGCCCGACGGGCTGCCGAGACTCGACACCACGCTGATGAGCGGCGCCGAGGTCGTCGACTCCGCTCCCTTCACGGTGCGATACGACATCCGGCCGGACGCCTCCTGGTCCGACAGCGCTCCGATCGCCGCTGAGGACTTCGTCTATCTCTGGGAGCGGATGCGTTCCGAGCCCGGCGTGGTGGACGCGGCGGGCTATCGGCTCATCGAGGACATCATCCCCGGCGACGGCGGCAAGACGGTGGAGGTGATCTTCGACCAGCCCTATCCGGGATGGCAGTCGTTGTTCACCCATCTGCTGCCCGCACACCTCATCAAGGACGCCCCCGGCGGCTGGCAGCGGGCACTGGCGCAGCGATACCCGCTCTCCGGCGGCCCGTTCACGATGACGGCCTTCGACCGGGGGCGGGGCGAGATCGTGCTGGAGCGCAACGACCGGTACTGGGAGCAGCCGAGTGACGTGCTGCGGCTCGTCCTGCGGGAAAACAGTCATCCGGGCCTGACCGACTCCCTGGCCAGCGGAGACAACCAGCTTGCCGTGCTCGGCGCGGACGCGGTGGCGCTCAACATGATCGCCGAGGCCGAGGCGGAGCCGCCGCTGGAGACACGCAGCCTGCCGCGCACCGAGACGGCTCAGGTGCTGCTTCGGCCCGCGAGCCCGGTGCTGGCGGACGACGAGCTGCGTCAGGCGGTCGGCGCCGCGCTCGACCGGGACGCGCTGATCGCGATCGGCACGCGCAGCGGACCCTCGGCCGACCTGGTCGCGAACTCGCAGGTGCTGGCGCCGTCGGAGCCCGGTTACACCCCGACCCGGCCCAGGGGCTCGACGCTGGGTGCCGGGGACCCGACTCGGCTGCACGATCTGCTCGACGACGAGGGATACGCCGTCACCGACGGCTGGTGGGAGCGCGACGGCGAACGGCTTCGGCTGGTGGTCGCGGCGCCCGCCGATCAGGAGCCCTACAGCTCCCTCGCCGGGCACGTCGCACGCCAGCTACGCGATGTCGGAATCGAGGCCGAGGTCGTTCGACCCCCCTCAGCGGAGCTGTACGACGAGATGTTGCAGCAGGATGACGGGACCGTGTCGTCGCAGGACGGTGCCGACGAGGATTCGTCGACGGCCGACGAGGAGTCCGGCTCCGCGTCGGCGGACATCGCGGTGGTGCCGATGGGTCTCGGGGCCGATCCGGCCGCCACGCTGGCGACCCGGCTGGGCTGCCCGGTGCCGATCGAGGACTCGAATGCGCCGCCGCCCGTCAACCTCGCCGGGTTCTGCGACGAGGAGGTCGATTCGGTGCTCGACGCGGCCCTGACCGGCCGGATTCCGCTGGCAGAGGCCCGCGCGGAGCTGGAGCCGATCCTTTGGGACAGCGCCGTCGTCCTGCCGCTCTTCCAGCTCGCCGACACGGTCGTCTTCGGTTCCGGGATGAGTGGCGCCGAGACGTGGCGCCCCTATCTCGGACCGTTCGCGGGTGCCTCCCAATGGCAGCGGGACGGCAGCTGACCGCGCGGCCGCGATCGGTGTTCCCGCTCAGGCGAACAATGGGCTACCGTCGGGTAACCTGACGGCAAAATTGTTCAAAAAACGGACATGCCCGTTCGGTCAGCGGCCGCATACCGTGTGCAATCACGGAGTTACCTTTTGGTCACGATCGGTCGTCTACGGGTGGCAGGCACCCTGCCGAGTTCCTAGCGTTCCCGCCAACGGTGCGCGGGTGACCACACCATGCGCGCTGATGTCTCGGGTCGTGACCGTCCTTCCAGTGGCGGGGAGCGATTCAGTGCTAGGAGGGCACGAACCATGAGGAGAAGGAAGACGGTCGCCGCGATCGCGGTGTCCGTCAGTGCGGCTCTTGTTCTGGGAGCCTGCAGTGGCGGGGGCGACAACGGGGGCGGCGGAGGCGCCGGACTCGACGACAGCAGCCAGACCGGTGCGAAGGGCGACAACGGCGACGGTACCTACAACGCGCCTGAGGTCGAGCCGGGCGGGCCCGTCTCGATCACCCACGATGCGCCGTTCACCACGTACAACAACTCGGCGGCGTCGGGCAACAACTTCAACAACACGCTGGTCCTGACGTCGGTGCTGACCACCCCGTTCAAGATCGACGACCAGCTCCAGATCATGTTGAACGCCGACGTGATGGAGTCCGCCGAGGTCATCCAGGAAGACCCGCAGATCGTGGAGTACGTGATCCGCGAGGGCGTGACCTGGTCCGACGGCGAGGCCTGGGACTGCGACGACTTCTACCTCAGCTGGCTCTCCCGCAGCGCCACGATCCTCGACGACGCGGGCGACCCGCTGTTCGTGCCCGCCAGCACCAGCGGTGCCGAGGACGCGACCTTCACCTGTGAGGACGACCTCACCGGTCAGCTCGAGTTCGAAGAGGCCTACGCCGACTGGCGTGGCGAGTTCGAGGCCGTGTCGATGCTCCCGGCGCACATCCTGGAGCAGGAGAGCGGCATCGAGGACATCACCTCCATCAACAACGACTCCTCGCTCGACGACAAGATGGCCGTCGCCGAGTTCTGGAACAACGGCTGGAACGGCTGGACCGAGGAGCTGTCCCCCGGCTCCGGCCCGTACATGATCGAGAGCTTCACCCCGAACTCCGCGATCACCCTGGTCCGCAACCCGGAGTGGATCGGCAACCCGGCAGGCCCGGAGAGCGTGAGCTTCCAGGCCATCGCCGACGCTTCCGCGCAGCAGAGCGCGCTCCAGGACCAGCAGGTCCAGGTCATCCAGCCGCAGGCGGACAACAACGTCGCCGAGCAGCTGCGTGCGCTGGCCGACCAGGGCATCCGTTACGAGGCGGCCGAGGGGCTGACCTTCGAGCACCTCGACATCAACCTGGACCGTCCGCTGTTCCAGGACGAGGCGGTCCGCCAGGCCTTCGCCGCCTGCATCGACCGTGACGACCTGGTCGACAAGCTGGTCCGCGGCGTGAACCCGGAGGCGCAGCCGCTGGGCAGCCTGTTCTTCACCAGCGAGGAGTCCGCCTACGCGGACCACTACGACGACGTCATCCTCGGCGACGCTGAGGCCGCCATGTCCATCCTCGAAGAGGCGGGCTGGACCCAGGGCTCCGACGGCGTCTACGAGCAGGACGGCGAGCGGCTCTCCTTCAGCATCAGCCACACCTCGATCCCCCGTCGTAACGAGACCGTCGCCCTGATCCAGTCGCACTGTGCGGACGCGGGCATCGAGATCACCGACGACAACGACGACCAGTTCCTGGACTCGCGCGTCAGCGAGGGCGACTACGACGTCGCCCTGTTCGCCTGGGTCGGCACCCCGTTCAAGTCCTCCAAGGTCTCGATCTACTCCGACGGCGGCGGACAGAACTGGTCGGGCTGGGAGACCCCGGAGGCGACCGAGCTGCTCCGTTCGGTCAACACCGAGCTGGACGACGACGTTCGTGACCAGGCACTGGTCGAGGCCGACGAGATCTACTCCGACCTCGTCTACTCGCTGCCGCTGTTCTCGGTCCCGAACAGCTGGGCCTACAACGAGAGCGTCGACAAGGTGACCTACCAGGGCTCCGACGGCGTTGCGTGGAACGTCTGGGAGTGGGAGGTCTCCCCCTGACATCGCGTCCCCGGCCGGGGTCTCGCCCACCAGGTGAGGCCCCGGCCGGGGGCCGTGCAGGCGGTGCAGGCACACTCACCGTCTGCAATGGCGCACTCGGTGCCGTGTGGCACCCCGGATGATCCCGGCCCAGTCCCGAGGAAGAAACCGTGTTCCGTTATGTGATTCGACGAATCCTGATTTCGATCCCCATTCTGGGGATCGGCTCGTTTCTGGCCTATCTCATGGTCGCCGCCGCCGGGGATCCCATCGCCGAGATGCGGATGAACCCGAACGTCTCCGAAGAGGTCATCGCCGCCACGGCAAGAGAACTCGGCCTTGACCAGCCGATCCTGGTGCGTTACTGGGACTGGCTCGTCAACTTCGTGCAGGGCGACTGGGGCACCAGCGTCGCGCTCGGGTCCGCGCAGGTGGACGTCTACGACCAGGTGATGCGCGCCTTCGGCGTCACGTTCCGCCTGGTCCTGGGTGCTGAACTGCTGGCCATCACCCTCGGCATCGCGGTCGGCGTCTTCACCGCCGTCAAGCAGTACTCGATCTTCGACTACGCCGCGACGACCGTCGCGTTCATGATGTTCTCGATGCCGTTGTTCTGCGTCGCGATCCTGCTCAAGACCTACGGCATTCAGTTCAACGACCTGTTGGTCTCCCTGGGTGGCGAGCGCTGGCTGCGGACGATTCCCCCGGCTCGAGGATTCCAGGGCGACTTCGGCGAGCAGTTCTTCCAGTACACCGGCACCTATCTGCTGCCGACCATCAGCCTGATGCTGATCAGCTTCGCGGCCTACAGCCGCTTCCAGCGCAGCGCCATGTTGGAGACCCTCGGTTCCGACTACGTGCGCACCGCTCGCGCGAAGGGCCTGCGCCCCGGCCGCGTCATCTTCCGGCACGCCTTCCGCAACGCGCTCATCCCGGTGACCACCCTCATCTCGCTGAACTTCGGTGCCGTCCTGGGCGGCGCCATCATGACCGAACAGGTCTTCGGCTGGAGTGGGATGGGCAACCTGCTGGTGAACGCCGTCCAGCAGCACGACGCGCCCATGCTGATGGGCTGGTTGATGGTCACGGCCATCATCACCGTGCTGTTCAACCTGGTCGCCGACATCGTCTACGGCTTCCTGGACCCGAGGATCCGCATTGGCTGAGATCGTTTCCACCACGACGCCGGGCACACCCGGCGAACCCCCGTCCCAGTCCGCGGGCGAGTTCGGCACGGCGGCACGCAAGCAGTGGCAGATCGTCCTGCGGCGCTTCATGCAGCACAAGCTGGCGATGATCAGCCTCGTGGTGCTCGTCCTGCTGATCCTGTTCGCGCTGATCGCGCCGATGTTCTGGCACTACAGCTACACCTACACCGGCGGCGGACGCTTCGAGGACCCGAGCCCGGACCACCCGCTGGGCACCGACCAGATCGGCCGCGACATGTTCGCGGTGCTGCTGCGCGGCACCCAGTTCTCGCTGTTGATCGCGATGGTCGTCGCGCTGATGGCCACCGCCATCGGCGTGCTGCTCGGCGCCACCGCAGGCCTGCTCGGCGGCTTCGTCGACAGCCTGGTCATGCGGTTCGTCGACCTGATGCTGATCATCCCGCAGATCGCGCTGGTGGGCATCGCCGCCGCGATCTTCGGCGGCAGCTGGTACCTGGTCGCCATCGCGCTCGGCCTGTTCAGCTGGATGTCGGTCGCCAGGATCAACCGTGGCCAGACCCTGTCACTGGCTCAACGGGAGTTCGTCGAGGCCGCCAAAGCGATGGGTGCGAGCAACACGCGGATCATCCTCAAGCACATCCTGCCGAACCTGACCGGCATCATCACCGTGAACGCCACGCTCGCGGTCGCCACCGCCGTGCTGGCCGAGGCGGCGCTGTCGTTCATCGGTCTCGGCGTGCAGATCCCGGACACCTCGCTCGGACTGGTCATCAACGCGAACTACAACCAGTTCCTCACCCGACCCTGGCTGTTCTGGGCGCCGTTCCTCGCGATCCTGCTGATCTCGCTGACGATCAACTTCATCGGTGACGGCATCCGGGATGCGTTCGACCCTCGGCAGACGAAGGTGCGTGCCTGATGACCCAGTCTGTTTCCGAAGAGCTGCTGTCGGTGAGCGAGTTGTCGGTGGGCTTCCCCACTGATGACGGGACCGTGCACGCGGTGCGGAACCTGTCGTTCTCCCTGCGGCGAGGCGAGGTCCTCGGCATCGTCGGCGAGTCCGGCTCCGGCAAGTCGGTCTCCTCGATGGCGCTGATGGGGCTGCTGCCCAAGACCGCCAAGGTGACCGGCTCGATCCGGTTTTCGGATCAGGAGATCGTCGGCATCGAGCCCCGGAAGCTGGAGAAGATCCGGGGCAACGACATCGCCATGATCTTCCAGGACCCGATGACCTCGCTGAACCCGGTGTTCACCATCGGCTGGCAGTTGTCAGAGGCCTACCGCGCCCACCACAAGGTCCCGAAGAAGGTCGCCTGGGCCAAGGCCGTCGAGGTGCTGGAACTGGTCGGCATCCCGCAGCCGGACCGGCGGGCCAAGCAGTACCCGCACGAGTTCTCCGGCGGCATGCGGCAGCGTGTGGTGATCGCGATGGCGGTCATCAACGACCCGGACCTGATCATCGCCGACGAGCCGACCACGGCGTTGGACGTCACCGTGCAGGCTCAGGTGCTGGAGACGCTCATCCGCATCAAGGACGAGACCAACTCGGGCATCATGCTGATCACCCATGATCTCGGCGTCGTCGCAGGCATGGTGGACCGCGTGCAGGTGATGTACGGCGGCACCATCGTCGAGTCCGGCGCCGTCGACGAGGTCTTCGAGACGCCTCGGATGCCGTACACCGTGGGTCTGCTCGGCTCGATTCCGCACCCCGACCAGCTCGGGCAGCCGTTGACGCCGATCAAGGGCACGCCGCCGTCGCTGCTGAACCTGCCGACCGGCTGCACCTTCGCGCCTCGGTGCCCGCTCGCCGTGGACGAGTGCCGGGCGGCGGAGCCCGAACTCCTGACGATCGGCGGCGGAAAGCACTCCAGCCGGTGCATCCGCTCGGCGGAGCTCGGCAGCCTCGACGAGGCCAAGGAACTGTTCATCCACGAGGAGATCGGCAACATCGAGAACCCCGCCGTGCTGGTCGAGGTCGACGCCGACGCAGGCACCATCGACACCGACGAGTCGACTCCGCAGGAAGAGGGGAGCAGGTGATGACCAGCTCGAACGTGACCGGCGAGACCACCACGGACAGCACGGGGACACCGGCGGAGACCGGCGAGCCGTTGCTCTCGGTGTCCGACCTGGTCAAGAGCTTCCCGGTCCGGGGCGGCGGGATCATCCCGCGCGTCGTCGGACAGGTGCAGGCCGTGTCCGGGGTCTCCTTCGACCTGCGTGCGGGCGAGACGCTGGGTCTCGTCGGCGAGTCGGGCTGTGGCAAGTCCACGACCGGCCGCGCCATCCTGCAACTGCACAAGCCGACCTCCGGCTCGGTCCGCTTCGAGGGGCGGGAGCTGACCAGGCTCACCACCTCCAGGCTGCGCGCGGTGCGTCGGGACATGCAGATCGTCTTCCAGGACCCCTACGCCTCGCTGAACCCGAGGTGGCAGGTCAACGACATCGTCCGGGAGCCGCTGGAGATTCATCACCGCAGCATGGGTGACAAGAAGATCCAGGAGAAGGTGAACAGCCTTCTGGAGCTGGTGGGCCTCAACGCGGAACACCGCAACCGGTACCCGCACGAGTTCTCCGGCGGGCAGCGGCAGCGGATCGGCATCGCCAGGGCGCTCGCGTTGGAGCCCAGGCTGCTCGTGTTAGACGAGCCGGTGTCGGCGCTGGACGTGTCCGTGCAGGCGGGTGTGGTCAATCTGCTGGAGGAGCTTCAGCAGCGCCTGGGGCTGGCCTACCTGTTCATCGCCCACGACCTGTCGGTGGTGCGACACATCTCGCACCGGGTCGCGGTGATGTACCTGGGCAAGATCGTGGAGATCGGCACCAGGGAGGGCATCTACAAGCGGGCCTCCCACCCGTACACGCAGGCGCTGCTCTCGGCCGTGCCGGTGCCGGACCCCAAGGTCGAGCGGGCCAGGCAGCGCATCGTGCTGACCGGCGACGTCCCCAGCCCGGTGAATCCGCCCTCCGGCTGCCGATTCCGGACCCGGTGCTGGAAGGCGCAGGACATCTGCGCCGTGGAGGAGCCGCAGCTCCTCCCGCACGGACCGACCGGGCAGCTCTCGGCCTGCCATTTCGCGGAGATCAAGCCCGAACTGGTGGGCTGAACCGACGAGTGCTCCTCGACCGGCCCCGGCGACGCCATCGGCGCGCCGGGGCCGTCGTCGTGGAAGACGGAGCAGGCGACTGAGCCGTTCGGCAGCGGGGAGCCCAGCAGCGTCCTCCCGCCGCGTCGAGCGCCTACCCACTCCGATTACCCTGCGATGGTGACGACCGCTCCCGGCTTCCGACTGACGGCTGTGCCCCGGCTGCTCCTGGTGCATGCGCATCCCGATGACGAGAGCATCTGGACGGGCGGGACGATTGCCCACTTCGCGGCGCGCGGCGTCGCCGTCACCGTGGTGACCTGCACCCTGGGTGAAGAAGGCGAGATCATCCCCGCCGGGCTGCGCGGGCTCGGCCCCGAGGCGGCCGATCAGCTCGGCGGCTACCGGGTCGGTGAGCTGCGCTCCGCCTGCGCCGCACTGGGCGTGACCGATCACCGCTTCCTCGGCGGCCTCGGTCGCTGGCGGGACTCCGGGATGCGCTGGGCCGCCCCCGGCCGGGCCGAGCCGAAGCTGTCGCCGCATCCGAGGGCCTTCGCGATCGGCGACCTGGACGAGCAGGTCGCGGCGTTGACCACGATCCTCCAGGACGTCCGACCGCAGGTGGTGATGACCTATGCCGCCGACGGGGGCTACGGCCACCCGGACCACGTGCGGGCGCACCAGGTGACGATGGCCGCCGCTCGCGCCGCTTCCCACGACCTGAGCGTCTTCCACGTCGTGTCCGCTCGCAGCGAGATCGAGGCAGCGGTGGCGGAGCTGGCGCAGGTGTCGCGGGTGCCCTTCACGCTGCCCGCGCCCGGCGAGCTGGCAGGCGTCGAGGACGCCGACATCAGCCATCGCGTCGACATCGCCGAGAACCTGCCCGCCAAGCTCAACGCACTGCGCGCCCACGCCACCCAGGTACAGGTGTGGCAGGACAACGCGGGCACCGCCGTCTACGCGCTGTCCAACGGGGTGGCCCAGCCGGTGCTCACCCGAGAGTGCTTCAGCCACGCCCTGAGCAGGCCTGCCGGGCACGTGCCGGTGTCGATCGATCAGGAGCTGCTCGGCGCGGGCATCCAGCCGGAGATCATCGCCCCGCCCGAGGGGCTCGCCGAGGCCGCCGCCAGGGACGCGCGGGCGGCGAAGGACGGCTCTGCCGTGCGGGCGCACTGATGCGGGGTTGGGCCGACCGAGTGGTCTTCGCCGTGTTGTTGATCGACGCCGTCCTGATCGCCTTGATCGGCATGTTCTTCCTGCCGATCCATCTCGGCACCCTCCAGATGCCGGTGACCGCACTGCTGACCGGGGTGGCCAACCTGTGGCTGGTCCGCGAGGCCGCCCGCCTCTCGACGCGGCTGCGGGTGGTCGTCGCGCCGTTGGGGGTGTGGCTGGCGGTCGTGGTGGTGTTCGCCATGGTCCGGCCCGCAGGCGACGTGGTGCTCGTCGACGACTGGCGGTCGTTCCTGCTGCTGGCTGCGGGCTCGCTGCCTGCGGCGATGGCGGTGGGCACGCTGATGGCTCGGGGCCCGGCCGTCGAGTCGTCCTCCTGAGAGCCTGTCTTTGATCCCCACTTTCCTGTTGCGCGGGGCAGGCAGCGGCGATCTGCGGCGTTGTCGTCAGTCGACATGACTCCGTCATGTCTCCTTCCTCCGCCTGGCAGCTCATCCACGCTGATCCCCGCTCACGACTCCAGGGAGATCAAAGACAGGCACTGAAACGCCGATCGCACACCGGCTCGGCGCGACGCCGACCCCGGCCGCGGCGATCCGGGCCTGCCGCCGAACTGGTGTGGTGACGACGTGCCGGGCGGGCTGAGCTGATCGGGTTCGATTCGGCCGTCTTCTCGGGCCCGAGGCGATCATCGACAGCGGTCGGTGACGGTCCCGTCGCTCGAAGATCACTCGAGCCGGTCCATCTGTCGGAGGGGGCCTGGATGTCCGAGGCTCGTCCGGGGGATACTGGAGGCACTGTGCATTGTGAGCCGCATGGGTGCACCGAGGAACGAGCAGGAGAGCCGCCGTGACTTACACGATCGCCGAGCCGTGCGTCGATGTGCTCGACAAGGCGTGTATCGAGGAATGCCCGGTCGACTGCATCTACGAGGGTGAACGGATGCTGTACATCCACCCCGACGAGTGTGTCGACTGCGGGGCGTGTGAGCCCGTCTGCCCGGTTGAGGCCATCTACTACGAGGACGACGTTCCGGATCAGTGGAAGGAGTACACCAAGGCGAACGCCGACTTCTTCGACGAGATCGGCTCGCCCGGTGGCGCCGCCAAGATCGGGAAGATCCCGTCGGACGTTCCGCTGGTCGCGGCGTTGCCCCCGCAGGCGGAATGACCGGCTCGGCCGTCCGGCGGACCCCGGGTGACCGGCTGCCGGACTTCCCCTGGGACTCGCTGACCGAATACCGGGTTCGTGCCGAGGCCCACCCGGACGGGCTGGTCGACCTCTCGGTGGGCACCCCGGTCGACCCGGTGCCGCCTCGGATTCAGCAGGCGCTGACCTCGGTCGCGGACCAGGGCGGCTATCCGACGACGCACGGCACCGCGGCGTTGCGGGAGGCCGTCGTCGGCGGGCTCGCCAGACGACACGACGTCACCGGCCTCGACCCGCAGGACGTGCTGCCCGTCATCGGCTCGAAGGAGCTGGTGGCGTGGCTGCCGACCCTGTTGGGCCTTGGCCCGGGCGACGTCGTGGCGATCCCCGAGCTGTCCTACCCGACCTACGAGGTCGGGGCGAGGCTGGCAGGCGCCGAGGTGGTCCGGCTCCGCGACGGCGAGGAACCGCCGGTGGGAACGGCGCTGGTCTGGCTGAACTCGCCGTCGAATCCCACCGGCCGAGTCCTGGACGTCCCCGCGCTGCGGGCCTCGGTCGCCGCCGCACGAGCGGTCGGAGCGGCGATCGCCTCTGACGAGTGCTACCTGGCGCTGGGCTGGGAGGCCGAGCCGCGTTCGGTGCTGCATCGCGAGGTCGGTTCGGACCACACCGACGTGCTGGCGGTGCATTCGCTGTCCAAGTCGGCGAACCTCGCCGGGTATCGGGCGGGCTTCGTCACCGGAGATCCGGCGCTCGTCCGCAGGCTCCTCGCCACCCGCAAGCACGCCGGGATGATCATGCCGAGGCCGGTGCAGGCGGCGGTCGCCGCCGCGATGGCCGAGGACGATCACGTGGCGGAACAACGTCGGCGGTATGCGGCCCGACGTGAGCTGCTGGTGCCCGCCCTCCGCGACGCGGGCTTCACGATCGAGCATTCCGAGGCAGGCCTGTATCTGTGGGCGACCCGACATGAGGACGTCTGGCGGTCGGTCTCCTGGTTTGCCCAGCGCGGCGTGCTCGTCGCGCCCGGCAGCTTCTACGGCCCGTCGGGCGGGGCACACGTCCGGGTGGCGCTCACCGGAACAGATGAGCGGATCGCCTCGGCGGTGGACCGACTTCGCGTGGCCTGACTCCCGCACGACGCCCGCCCCGGCCCGGCAGGCTCACTGGTCTGTCGCAGGCCGGGCCGGTGCTCGGCGGGCCGGGAGACGGACGAACACCGCCCGGCGTCCCAGACCTGGACGCGGGCCCCGAACAGCTCGGGTCCCCTCGGACTCGGGCGGGCGAACAGGGAGGCAGTGCAGCGATGAGCACCGTTCCGGTCGTGGCCGTCACCGTCGGCGATCCGGCGGGCATCGGCCCGGAGATCACCGCCAGGACGCTGGCCGAACTCGATCACGACGCCCCGGCGCGAGGGGTGGCCGTCGGTGATCCCTCGGTGCTGCGTCGTGCGCTCGCCGCCTACGGGCTGGACGCCGAGGTCAGGACCGTGACCTCCTGGGACGTCGAGCCCACCGGCCCCGGCGTCGTGCACTGCTGGGACATCGACGTGGTCGGGGACCGCGAGGTGCCCTACGGCGAGGTCTCCCCGTTGGCGGGCGCGGCAGCCCTGCGTGCCATCGAGGTCGCCACCGAGGCGGCACTGGCGGGGCAGGTCGCCGGAGTGGTCACCGCGCCCATCAACAAGGAGGCGATCTGGGCGGCGGGCTCGGAGCACCTCGGTCACACCGAGATGCTTGGCACGCTCACCGGCAGCACCAGGAACAACACGATGTTCGTGGTGCGGGGCAAGAAGATCTTCTTCACGACCCGGCATCTCTCGCTGCGCAACGCCCTGGACCAGCTGACTGAGGAACGGGTGTTCCACGGCATCCAGGAGGCCCTGACGGCTCTGCGGGTCTTCGGCCACGACGAGCCGAGGCTCGCGGTGGCGGCCGTCAACCCGCACGGCGGGGAGAACGGCGCCTTCGGCGACGAGGAGATCGTGCACATCGGGCCTGCGGTGGAGCGGGCCAGAGCACAGGGCGAGCAGGTGTTCGGGCCGGTGCCCGCCGACTCCGTGTTCCACCAGTTGCTGACCGGGCGCTACGACGGGGTGCTCTCGCAGTACCACGATCAGGGGCACATCCCGGCGAAGACGCTGGACTTCGACGGAACCGTCTCAGTCACCGTGGGACTGCCCATCCTGCGCACCTCGGTCGATCACGGCACCGCGTTCGACATCGCGGGCCAGGGGATCGCCGATCACGGCACGCTGCGCTCCGCGTTCCTCGCCGCCGCCGAGTACGCGGGTTACGCGGATCGGATCAGGGCCGAGTACGGGAGCTGACCGGCTCGCCGTGTCATGCCTGCTCGTCGGCTGTCCCGTCCTGCCGACGGCACGGGCGGGCAGGCCGGACCCAGGTACGGGTGTGGGTCTCCCACACTGCCTGTCAGTTCGTCGCCTGCCTGCTGGTCCCCGCTGCACGGCTGCTCCACTCCCCGCGATGCGGCCCGGTCGGCGGCGCGCCGACCAGGCGCGGCGACGGCGGAGGCATGCCGGACCCGCAGGCCGTCGGGAACCCGTTCCGGCGGCGCTCCCGGCCCGCTGCGGCCTGCGGGGAACGCCCGGGCACTCCCTGCTGGTCCTCGCCGACCCTCAGTCGTTCGCGTGCAGAGCCGCGTTCAGCTCCACTCGGGTGCCGGTCTTGGGGAGCACCTGGACGGCGCCGGTGGTCGAGTTCCGGCGGAAGAGCAGGTCGGAACGGCCGGAGAGGTCCCGTGCAGCCACCACCACGCCGTCCGGCAGCGTCACCTTCGTGCCCGCCGTGACGTAGAGACCCGCCTCGACGACACAGTCGTCGCCGAGGGAGATCCCCAGACCCGCGTTCGCCCCGATCAGGCAGCGGCGGCCCACCGAGATCGTCTCGCGACCACCGCCGGAGAGCGTGCCCATCACCGAGGCCCCGCCGCCGAGGTCGGAGCCGTCGTCGAGCACGACACCGGCCGACACGCGGCCCTCGACCATCGACGCACCCAGCGTGCCCGCGTTGAAGTTGACGAAGCCCTCGTGCATGACGGTCGTGCCCGATGCCAGATGTGCGCCGAGCCGGACACGGTCGGCGTCGCCGATGCGCACGCCGGTGGGCACCACGTAGTCGACCATGCGCGGGAACTTGTCCACCGAGTAGACCGTGACCGGGCCGCGCGCCCGCAGCCGAAGCCGGGTGGCCTCGAAGTCCTCGACGGGGGCCGGGCCGTGGTTGGTCCACACGACGTTCGTCAACAGCCCGAAGACGCCGTCGAGGTTCAGCCCGTGCGGTCGCACCAGCCGGGAGGACAGCAGATGCAGCCGCAGGTAGACGTCGTGCGCGTCGACGGGCGGCGCGGCCAGCGAGGCGATGGCGGTGCGGACCGCGACGACCTCGACTCCTCTGGCGTCGTCGGTGACCAGCAGCGCGGCACTCGCCTCGCCGAGGGTCGCGACGGCCTCGGCGGGGTCGAGGCGCACGGTCGTGGCGTCCCCTCGGTCTGTCTGCCCCGTCGTCACCGGCCCCGTCTTCACGACGGGGAACCAGGTGTCCAGCACCGTCCCGTCGGCGGTGATGGTCGCCAAGCCGACGCCGTGGGCACCGATGTTCTGCTGGTCCGAGTTCTGCGCTGCGGTCGTCACGGCGCACACGGTATCGCCGATGGCGCCGCACGCGCCTGGCACCCGTGGTCCATCGGACGACGACGTCCCCGGCCGAGCGGATCGGTCTGCCCCGGCCGTGAGCAGGACACGACGCCGCGTCGCTCGCACCAGGGCCGGTTCGACGGCCGGAGTTATCGCTGCAACGGCGAGAGGTCGTGCTGCCCGCCCCCCGGGGTCAGGGAATCTCCGGATCGAAGGTCCAGGCGATGTCCATCGCGGCCAGATTTACCTCATAGATCGACCTCGTGCACCTGCCGACCAACTGGATCTGACTGCTGTTCTCCTCCAGCCGTTCGGAAGGCGAACGGGTGTCCGACGGCTCGGCCGTGGCCCGATCCGGCGCGGGAGCGGTGCTCGGCTGCTGCTCAGGAACAGAAGGCGTGGGGATCGGAAACGGCAGGATGCCTGCTGCGCCGCCGCCCCCGGGCGGCGGGACGGCGTCGTCCGCTTCGGTCTGCCCGGTCGACGAGCCCGGGTCGGTCGTCTCCCCTTCGGTGGGCGCCGCACAGCCCAGGCTCTCGTAGTCATCGACACCCTCGCGAAGACGTTCGATGGCCTCCGTCGTGCGAAGTCTGAACTCCAGTCCCTTCTCTGGCACTGCGATCTCCAGATCGTCGACCAGGGCGGCGTGCGCCTGGAGGAAGTCGCCGCACTCCGGGAAGACGGCCTCGAGTTGGGGCTGCTCGCTGCAGGGCCCCTCACGAAGGTCTCGCGCCCGCTCACAGAGTTCGTCACAGATCTCAGCCCAGGCCAGCTCCTCCGCACTGTGGCGGGGCTCGCCGCGATCGGCCTGATTCGTGGTGGTGCACGCTCCGACGAGTATGAGCAGCGGAAGCAGTGCTGAGAGAAGGCCGGTGCGCGGTGACCGCATGGTTCGTCGACTCCTTGGCGGGTTGCGGACGGTGACCAGAAGCTAGCCGCCCGGCGGGGCGCTCCGCAGCAGACCCGGCGGAGATCCTCCGGTCGGACCAGCGCGGGCATGTCGGCGGCGGCCCCGCCGACCCGGCCGGTACCGTGCAGGGTCGTGACCGTCACCGTGCCGTCCCTTGACCTGACCGCCGACCCGGTCGAGCTGACCGCCGCCCTGGTGGACATCCCGAGCGTCTCCCGCGACGAGGCGAGAATCGCCGACGCGGTGGAGCAGGCCCTGCGCACCCAGGCACCACACCTGGAGGTCGTGCGCAACGGCGACGCCGTGCTCGCCAGGACCAGGCTGGGGCGGGCCTCCCGCGTGGTGCTGGCGGGCCACCTGGACACGGTGCCGATCAATGACAACCTGCCCCTGCGCCGCACCGGCACGGGCGACGACGAGGTGCTGCACGGCTGCGGCACGGTCGACATGAAGAGCGGCGACGCCGTGATGCTGCATCTCGCCGCCACCGTCGCCGAGCCACGGCACGACCTCACCTTCGTGTTCTACGACTGCGAGGAGATCGACGCCGCCTTCAACGGGCTCGGCCGCATCGAGCGTGAGCTGCCGGACTGGCTGACCGGGGACCTCGCCGTGGTCTGCGAGCCGTCCAACGCGTTGATCGAGGCGGGCTGTCAGGGAACGACCCGCGTCGAGGTTCGGACGGAGGGCGCCAGGGCGCACACCGCCCGCGGCTGGATGGGTCGCAACGCGATCCACGCGGCGGGCGAGGTGCTGCGCAGGCTGGCGGCCTATGTGCCCAGGACTCCCGAGATCGACGGCTGCCGCTTCCACGAGGGGCTGCAGGCGGTCGCGATCGGCGGCGGCGTCGCGGGCAACGTGGTGCCGGACTCCTGCGTGGTGACGATCAACCACCGCTTCGCGCCGGACCGCACGCCGGAGCAGGCCGTCGACCACCTGCGGGAAATCTTCGACGGCTTCGACCTCACCGTCGTCGACGGTGCTGCGGGTGCCCTGCCCGGCCTGGACGCCCCGGCCGCGAGCGAGCTGGTGGCGGCGGCGGGCGGCGAGGCCACGGCGAAGCTCGGCTGGACCGACGTCGCCCGCTTCGCGGCGCTGGGCATGCCCGCGGTCAACTTCGGCCCCGGCGATCCCACCCTGGCGCACACCCAGCATGAGCACGTACGAGTCGCCGACATCACCCGGTGCGCGCGCGTGCTCGGGGACTTCCTGCGCTGAGGGCGGCGCGTCCGCTCGGCGGATCTCCGTAGCGAGGCAGGGTCTCGGTCGATCTTCGAACGACCGCCCTCCGCAGGGAGGCATGGCGACGCCACCGCTGCTGCTGCTGCCGTCGACGTCGTTGCGCTGTCCGGTGCCTGTCCGGGCTGTCGCCGCCCGCAGACGGGCGCCGAGAGCCGGGGAGGGGCGAGAGCCGACCGCACGGGAGCCGACCTGCGAGGCACCGTCTGAGTCGGCGATCTCGCGCCGACGATCTCAGTCCGCACGACGATCCGATCGTGTACACGCCTCGACCGGGGCGGGCGCCCGGAGCGTCGGCGCGGGGCGGGTGAGACAGGGCAGGCTCAGCCCCCGCCCGTCTCCTGCGGCAGGTGACAGCCGGTGGACACACTCAGCAGGGTGTTGGCGGCGGTGCCGAAGGTGTAGCGGGCGCCGAAGGGGTCATGGCCGACGATCTCGTGATCGCCGACTCGGTCGACGATCACCTCCGGCTCGCCGAAGTCGTACTCGCCGCTGATCTCCGTGACGATCGCGACGGCCTGCGGCCACTGCGCGTCGGGCAGACTCCCCAGGAAGTGCCGTCGATCCAGACTGCGGCTCTCCCCGCCGACGTGCGGGAACTCCGCGCAGCCGGACCGGGTCATGTTCTGGTCGTTGACCCACTCCCACGGACCCAGCTCCTCGGAGAGCCGGGTGGTGATGCGCTCCTGCATCTCCTCGTAGCGTTCGGTGATCTGCTCGATGCTGGGCCTGCCCAGCAGGACCGCACGGTCGTCGTTCACGGTGTCCTCTTCTCTCGTCGACCCGCCGCAGCCCGCGAGCAGCGGTGCGACGATCAGTGTCGTGGCCAGGACGGCAGCCAGTCGGATCGACCTCCACATCAGTACGTGCCCGGCACCGGTCGCGACAGCCAGTCGCCGAAGCCCCGGCCGTCGTCGTGGACCGCCCGGTCCTCGTTGCCGCTCACGATGACGCTGATGTTGTACTGACTCGTGCTGTCGGGAGCCAGGTAGGCGCTGTGGCCGACCGACTCGGTCAACCGCCTGCCGTCGGGAAGCTGCTCCTCGCGAGCCGACAACCCGGTGACGCCGTCGAGCTGGTTCGGGTCGATGCCGAAGGGTGCCAGCCCGCCGAGGTCGGCCACGGCATCGTTGCGCGCCTCGATCACGTAGGCGCTCTCCGGCGGTATCCGCAGATCCGTCACATCCGAGGTGCCCAGGCCGGGCGAGCCGAAGAAGATCGCGTCGTCGACCCCGGTGTCCTGTTGGAGGGCGTATCCGGTGGTGGTCGAGCCGTAGGAATGGCCGAGCGCGGTGAGGTGCGGGTTCTCGGTCCGCGAGGCGTCGATGCCCCGATAGAAGTCGGCCAGCTCCTCGGCGCCGCGCTGGGCGGGTTCTCGGCTCCACACCGCGTCGGCGGGGCTCAGCAGGTCCCAGCCCGCCTGCGGGGCGTCGTAGCCCAGCCAGGCGACCGTCGCCACCGAGCCGCCGTCGCCATAGCGCAGCGACTCGTCCTCCGCCTGGCGTTGCAGCTGCCGCATCTGATCGTCATAACCCTCGAGGCTGCCCTGCACCGTCGTGGTGAAGCCCGGGGTGAGGACGGCGACGTGGTCGGCGGTGTCGACGTCGCCCACGGCCACCGCCGCCCGCGCCTCGTCATGGGAGAGGTCGAACAGCAGGAGCTGACGGTCCCCTCGGTCCAGGGTGTTCTCGATGGCGTCCACCGCCGCGAGCTTGTCGCGGGCCTCGTCGAGCCGGTCGTCCAGGTCGGTGAACCAGCCGCCGAGCAGCCGATCGTCGAGCTGCCGCTCCAGATCGGCGATCTCTGTCGCCAACCGGTCGCGCTCCCCGTCAAGCCGGGCGCGATTCGCCTCGTCGCGCACGGCGGCGGGCAACCCGTCCAGGTTGCCGATCAGCTCCGGCGAGTTCGCCAGCAGGTCGGCTCGCTCCGCCTCCGACAGCGAGTCCCACCACCCCGCGTTGGCGGCCGGATCGGCGTCCTCGGGTGGACCGAGAGTGGAGAGTCCGCCCTGGTCGGAGCCTGCTGCATCCGCATCGGCCAGCGAGGTCGACTCGCCGTCGTCCACGGTGTCGGTCACGGCAGCACGCAGTACGGCGGCCAGATCCGAGTCGATGTCGGCCGCCCGTCGTACCACCTGATTGACCCGTTCGATCACCTCGGCCCTGATCAGCTCGCGCTCTCGGCGCACCGTGTCGACCTGGCTCGGGGCGACCTGCGGCGGCGCGACGTCGACGACGATGCCGTTCTCCTGGACCTGGAACCCGTTGACCCGCGCCAGCTCCTCGGCGTCCGCGAGCGCGGCCTGCACCGCCACGAGGGCGTCGGCGGCCTCCGCGGTGCCGCGCCGAACGGCGGCGAGCCCGGCGACGAGCCTGCGCATCTCCTCGCTCAGCTCGTCATGCCGCCGACTCGCGGCCTCGGCGGCGGCACCGCTCCAGCCGTCGGGTGATCTCGTGTCGCCGAGTTCGTCGTCCAGCCCGACCAGGGTGTCCCGGTGTCCGCTGAGCTGCTCGAAGACGGCCTCCAGCCCGGAGGGCTGCCAGCGGCGCACCTCGACGAGTCCGACCATCATCGCCCCGCTGCGGGGAGTCGGTCGCTCGCGTGGCGCAGGTCCTGCTCGGCCTGATCCTCGCTGTCCTGATACTGCGCCGCCGAGGCGTCCAGCGCCTCGCCGTGCTCGGCGACGTCGCCGCTCCAGCCCGTCAGCCTGCTCCGCCAGCGTTCGGCCAGCTCCGTCGCCGCCGCCGCCGATCGGCTGCCGGGCATGGCCTGGGCGACGGCGTCGGCGGAGGCGCCCAGCGGCACGCCCGCCGCCTGCTCACCCGCTGCCCGTGCCGTGTTCGCCGCCGCGCGTAGCGCCTCGATCGTGATCGTGTATTCCACGCCGCTCCCTCCGCCTGGCCAGAAGCTAACGGGCGAGAGCCGCTCGGGTCGGGAGAATGCGCAGATTAGGGGTCGGCGTCGAGGCCCCGGGTCGCGCGTTCCGACGGTCGATCGATCGCGTGCGGGCCTGCGGCGGCGGTGCGCGGCGACGTCCGCGCCGCCTGCGCGGTCGCCGCCGGGACGGCGCCTCGGCTGCTTCGTCGCGGCGGACGTGGCCGCTGACCTCGTCGTGCCTGCGCCGCTCGCGCGGCGCCGGGCCCACGACGCGGACCTGCCTCGTGGAACTCGGACCATGCGTCGAGATCGGGCGGCCGTGCCTGCGCTCAGTGGACCGAGGACCTGCCGACCTTGAACTGGGTGGTGATGCGCACGATCCGGGACCCGGAGTACACGGCGGAGGCCTTGGTCGCCTCACTGACGGGGATGGTGCCCTGGCCGTCGGCGTGCGAGGGGCCGTAGGGCGTGCCCACCTCGTACTGGATCGGGTCGGTGTAACCGGGAGTGACCAGGATTCCGCCGAAGTGATGCACCGTGTTGTACAAGGCCAGCAGGGTCGACTCGCGGCCGCCGTGCAGCGTCGCGGTGGACACGAAGCCGGAGTACACCTTGTCCTCCAGCAGGCCCTGCGCCCACTGCGGTCCCAGGGAGTCGATGAACTGCTTGAGCTGGGCCGCCACGTTGCCGTACCGGGTCGGGGTCCCGAAGATGACGGCGTCGGCCCAGAGCACGTCGTCGGCCACCGCCTCGGGGATGTCCTGGGTGGCCTTCGCATGGGCCTGCCAGGTCGGATTCGAGGCCACCGCCTCCGGTGGAGCCAGCTCTTGCACCCTGCGAAGGCGGACCTCGGCGCCCGCCTGCTCCGCGCCCTCGACGACCGAGCGCGCCAGGGTGTAGACGCTGCCCGTCGCGCTGTAGTAGATGACCGCGACCTTCGTCGGCTCGGGACCGCTCATCGTCACACTCCAGCCGGTCGGGTCCGAAGACCTCGGTTCGTGCCGTTCCCTCCCGGAGTCTGCCTTCGGTCCGGCCGCGCCGCGAGCGGGAGCCCGACGGGGGAACGTGGCCCGACATTCGGCGGACAGACGCCCGCCGTCGTCGTGGCGGTCACGCTCTGCTCCTACCCTGATCACATGAGCGTTATGGACTCCGATTCGACGACGAACGGCGACCGCTCCGGGGAGACCGGACTCGGCACGGAGGAGAACCCGCAGGAGAAGCGGCGCGGCCCGGTGGTGTTGCGACGCGGTCAACGCGACGAGTCGACCACGACCGATCAACGCCTGCTCGACTCCCGAGGCCCGTCGGACTGGGTGCACACCGACCCGTGGCGGGTGCTGCGGATCCAGGCCGAGTTCGTCGAGGGCTTCGGTTCGCTCGCCGAGGTGCCCAAGGCGGTCACGGTGTTCGGCTCGGCACGCACCCCGCGTGACCACCCCGAATACGCGATCGGCCGCAGGCTGGGCGCGGAGCTGGCGGGCGAGGGCTTCGCCGTGATCACCGGTGGCGGCCCGGGCACCATGGAGGCGGCGAACCGGGGTTGTCAGGAGGCGGGCGGCTTCTCCGTCGGGCTCGGCATCGAGCTGCCCTTCGAGCAGGGCCTCAACCCGTGGGTCGACCTCGGCGTGAACTTCCGCTACTTCTTCGCCCGCAAGACGATGTTCGTGAAGTACTCGCAGGCGTTCATCGGTCTGCCCGGCGGCTTCGGCACTCTCGACGAGCTCTTCGAGGCACTGACGCTCGTCCAGACGAAGAAGGTCACCAAGTTCCCGGTCGTGCTCTTCGGCCGGGACTATTGGGGAGGCCTCTACGACTGGCTGCGTGACAGCGTCCACGCGGGCGGCAAGATCGGCGACAAGGACCTGGCGCTGCTGCACGTGACCGACGACGTCGACGACGCGGTGCGCGTGGTGGGTGAGGCCTATCAGGCGTGGGAGGACGTGCACTGAGGGCGGGACCCCGCCGCCGACCGACCGCTCGTGGCAGCATCGAGAGGTGCCTACTCTGCGATTCGGAACCCGCCAGATCGTCTCCGATCGAGCGCTGGTGATGGGCATCGTCAACCGCACCAGAGACTCCTTCTACGACCAGGGCGCCACGTTCGCCACCGACGCCGCGCTGGCGGCGGTGGCGCGGGCGGTCGAGGAGGGCGCGGACATCGTCGACATCGGCGGCGTCCGCGCCGGTGCGCAGGGCGAGATCGTCGACGTGGCGGCGGAGATCGAGCGGGTGGTGCCGTTCGTCGCCCAGGTGCGTGAGCGGCATCCCGATCTCGTGATCAGCGTGGACACCTGGCGGGCCGAGGTCGCCAGGGAGGTCTGCGCCGTGGGGGCGGACCTGCTCAACGACACCTGGGCCGGGGCCGACCCCGGCCTGGCCGAGGTGGCGGCGGAGTTTCAGGTGGGGCTGGTGTGCTCGCACACCGGCGGCCTGCCGCCGCGCACCGACCCGCACCGGGTCCGTTACGTCGACGTGGTGGCCGACGTCATCGCCGAGGTGGTGGGGCGTGCGGAGCGGATGGTCCGCCTGGGGGTGCCTCGTGAGGGCATCCTGATCGATCCCACGCACGACTTCGGCAAGAACACCTGGCACGGACTGGAGCTGCTGCGCAGGCTCGGCGAGCTGGTCGACACCGGCTGGCCGGTGCTGCTGGCGGTGTCCAATAAGGACTTCATCGGCGAGACGCTCGGCGTGGGACCGCGAGACCGGGTCGACGGGACCCTCGCGGCCACCTCGGTCGCCGCCTGGCAGGGCGCGGCGGTGTTCCGGGCGCACGAGGTCGGCCGCACCAGGCAGGTGCTGGAGATGGTCGCCTCGATCGAGGGCAGTCGCCCGCCTGCCGCCGTGCTCCGAGCGATGGCCTGACCGGCGAAGCCGAGCACGACTGCGCGCGGCTCGGCGGGTGGTGCGGCCGCCAGGTGTGTGGGCCGGGCCGCGTGTCCGTGTCTCGGCCTGCGAGGCCGCCGACCTCGGAGTGGCCGCCGGTGCTCGGTGCGCTGCCGCTCAGGCGCGTGCTGCCTTGTCCTGGTGTCCGGTGGGCTCGGTCGGTACGACGGTGATCTTGTTCTTCTGACCGATCACGGTGGACCCGGAGTAGGCGCCGCCGTCGACCACGGTGTCGTCGATCACCGTGTTGCTGCGGCGGTGCAGCTCCGTGGTGGAGAAGCCCCGCTGTCGAAGGTGCGTGCTGATCGCGGCGAGCGCCCGGTGCTGGAGGATCTTGCGATAGCGGAAGCTGTCCGACTCCTGGAAGTAGGTGCCTGCCCGGCCGGTGGCGGCCAGCTCGCGGAGGCTCACGGCGGCCCCGAAGGTGTGCTCGTTCGTCGGGCGGTGGCGCGGCCCGATCAGTTCCCCGAGGTATCGGCCGATCCCCGCCACGCGCCGGGCGATCGAACCGGGCAGCAGGAGGGTGCCCCGTGCCGCTCGGCCGAGCGCCCCGAGCACCGTTCGCTCCTGCCAGTCGTCCGAGGTGAACCGATCATCGATCGGCGTGAGTCGGAACGAGTTCCATTCGATGTACAGGGTCTTGTCGTCACAGCCGATGTGCAGGAATACCGAGATGACCAGCTGCCGGTCCCAGCTCTCGACGCGAAAGCACTGGTAATGCCTGATCCATTCCCGAGAGCCGTCGGCCAGGTTGTTCAATTCCTCCTCCGGCATACTGCTCGCAGGCATGTGCTCGGAGGAGGGCAGGATCGCGGTGGCGAGTCGATCCCGTCGATGTCGTAACAGCGCCGCCGCCGAGACGATGGCCTGCGGCTCGCCCGCGATGGTGCGCAGCCGCAGGTTTGGCGCCAGTGCGTCCGACTCGCGCAGCGAGCGCATCTCCTCGTCGACGGCCCGGTAGAGATCACGGGGACGCAGCGGCTCGCGAGGCAGCCCGGCGTCTGGTTCGGCAGGCACGAGCTGCAACGCCATCGACCAGGCCTGATCGAGGTCGCCGGACCCGACGAAGGCGCGTTCGCCCGCGTAGACGGTGATGTTGTTGTGCGTCATGCCGTCCCCTGCGTCGGCGGTCCGCTGGTTCTGCCGAATGGTCTCCAGCCTGCCACGATGACGCGCCGCCGCCCCGCCGGAGTCGATCGACGGATCGGTCGTCGGAGTCTCTGCGGGCGTGGTGTTCGTCGGACTCGTGGCGGTCTCCGGCTCCATGGGGGCGGCGGGCGCCGCCGCACCGAACCGGTGCCTGCGCAGGCGCGACTTCAGCGTGCGGTCCACTACGAGCTGGTCGGCGAGCAGGATCCCGAACGTGGCGAGCACCAGCAGTGGACCGACGACGCCGAGGTCGATCTGCGGCGCGACGTCGATCTCGGCGGTGCCGAGCGCGACGTCGACGACGAGCAGGGCGAGCGGCAGGAGGCCTGCGGCGACCAGGACGATCTTCACCTGGTGTCGGCCTCGGTCGCGGAGTGCGGTGGTCTTCGTTCGGGCCTCTGCCGCGCGCACGAGCGTCCTGGCCAGGTATCCCGCGCCGACGAGGACGCCCCAGAGGAACAGCAGGGCGGAGTCGAGAATCCCCATCAGCAGCAGGAGCGCCAGCAGCGCGACGTCTCGCAGCAGTCGACGGCTGCGGGCGGTCAACGCCGCCTGAAGCACTGCGGCGGAGTCGACGCCGGGGGAGGGCGGCAGGCTGCGGCGAGGCTCGCCCAGGTAGTGCTCGATCGCCAGCTCGGCGAAGTCCGCGTCGAGGTGGGCCGCCGCGGACAGACATCGAGTGGCGTCCTGCGAATCGTCCGGTTCCCGGTCTCGATCTGCGGGCGGCAGCTCGTCAAGGGTCGTCGAGTCGTCAATGGTCATGGCAGTCCCAACGCGAGCGAGCGAAGATAATCGTCGGCTGGTCGTAACGCTACGACTGACTGCGTACGGAATGAAATGTATTCCGGCGTTGTCAGGCTATCGGATTACTTTGTGCGGCGGATTCGGTAGTGTTGTTCACTCGACGTCAACAGTATTGGTCTTTTCGAGTGGCACTGTCCTTGTTCGGACAATGATTTCCCGATGATTGATCGCCGAGTTCGCGTTCGCGCGATTGTTTGCTTGCGCAACAGTTCTGTGGTGCCCTTCGGGCGGCGGCCAGCCGATGTCGCGGTGCGCGATGGCCGTTGACAGTCGCATCGTCGCTGGTAAGAGGTGTGCGAGCCCTGGGATGGCCGGGTGCCTGACAAGCGGGCGGGATGCTACCAATGAGTAGCGTTGCTACCTGCGCTTCGTGTGACGTTCTACACTCTTGTTGTGAAGTCGGACGCGCTGCGCGGTCATCTGGACGCACTCCTGCTTGCCACCCTGGACGGCAGACAGTTGCACGGCTACGCGATCATCGAGGCCCTGCAGCTCCGCAGCGGCGGTGCCCTGGACCTGCCGACCGGAACCGTGTATCCCGCCCTGCGCAGGCTTGAACGCGCGGGCTACGTCGGAAGCGAGTGGAGCACCGTCGGCGGCAGGCAGCGGCGTACCTACACTCTGACCTCGGCGGGCGAACGCGCGCTGGCGGCCGAGCGGACCGCCTGGCACGAGTTCACTCGGGCCATCGAAGGCGTACTCGGAGGCGGTGCATGGCCTGCGCGGGCATGATCGAGGACTACCTCGACGCGCTCGACCGCAGGCTGCACGGCCCTGGATCGGTGAAGTCCGAACTGCTCACCGAGGTACGGCACAGCCTGGAGGACGCCGCCGAGTCCTACCGGGACGGCGGGCTCTCCACGGCGGGTGCCGAACAACGCGCCATCCGTGAGTTCGGTGGTGTCGAGGCGGTCGCCGAGGACTATCAGGCCGAACTCGCCGTGAGTCACAGTCTCGGCACCGTGCGGACGCTGCTGGCCGCAGTGGTCCTGCTGGTCCTGATGTGGGAGGTCGGCAGGCGGCTGATCATCGGTCCCTGGGAGTCGTTCCCCGGACCGCCGCTCAATCCGCTGGCCGGACTCGCCTTCGGCATGGCGGAGCGGCTCGGCGTCGTACTCGGCGTGATCGTCGCCGTTCTGCTGCTCTGCGTTCGCCTGCTCGGCAGACGCACCTCGGCCCGCGCCCTCAGCAGTCTGCTCACCCGGTTCAACGTCCTGGCGGTCCTGATCTACGGCACCACGCTCTTCCTGGTGTGTGCGTTGGGGATGTTCCTGCGTCCCGAGGTCTTCCAGGACACCGGGATGGTCGTCATCATGACGATCACCGTCCTGGTGATGAGCAGGCTCGGCTGGCTCGCCGGGCGCAGCCTGCGGCTCTGACGCCGTCCCTCGCCTCGCCTCGACGATCCCTGCGTGACCGGCCGGGTGCCTCATGCCACGATCTGTGGCTGTGACCACGTTGCTCATCTACCTCGCCGTCATGTTGTTGGTCGCCGCCGTGGTGTTCCTCCTCGTGTCGGTGGTCTTCGGCAGCGGTGAAGAGCTGGCTCCGCTCCCGCCAGGCGTCACTCCGACGACGTTGCCCGAGACGTCCCTCGCCGGTGCGGACGTCAGGGCCTTGCGATTCCAGCAGGCCGTTCGGGGGTATCGCATGACCGAGGTGGACTGGGCGTTGGAGAAGGTCGCCGTCGAGGTCGACGTACTGCGCACCAGGGTCGCGGAGCTGGAACGGGAGTTGGCCGAACACCGCTCGGACTCGACGGCCCGCGCGGCGGGCGTCGCTCGGGAGGAGACGGACCTGGAAACGGGTTCGGGCCGGGGAGCGAATTCCGGTGCGGTCCACGGCCTGCCAGCCGGCGCAGCCGGCGCCGTGGCTCCCGCAGAGCCGGACGCCTGGGCCGGTTCCGCCGAGGAGGCGGAAGCCTGCACTGAGCGAGATCGCGGCGCGAGTGCGGACCACGGGGTCGGACCGCACCTGGACGCCGAGCCGGCTGCGGGGACGGAACCACCGCCTGCCCCGGCCTGCGACGAGGGACCGCGGCGCGACGAGGAACGGAGGAGCGGGTCATGAGCACTGCCGACGTGGCGTTGCGGGTGCTGGTGCCCACGCGGGCCGAGAAGGCGTGGGCCGCCGCGACCGACTGGGCGCGTCAGGGTGAGTGGATGCTGGGCACCGAGGTGGATGTCGTCGGCGGCGACGGGGCGAGTGTCGGCTCCACGCTCGCCGCCTTCACCGGATTCGGGGGCGTCGGATTCCTGGACCGCATGGAGATCACCGAGTGGGACCCGCCGAGGGCGGTCGGGGTGCGGCACACCGGACGGCTGGTCCGAGGCGAGGGCGGATTCCGCATCCTGCCGCACGCGGGCATCGACCGCTGCACATTCCTGTGGGAGGAACGGCTCACGTTGCCGCTGGGCGGTGTCGGTGGCCTCGGCTGGGCGATCCTGCGGCCCGGATTCGAGTGGGGGCTGCGCCGATCGCTCGCGAGCTTCGCCCGATTCTGCCGGGACTACCCGAACTGAGGGGGTCGACCGGGCTCGGGGTGCGGACCGTCGGTGCTGCCGGGCCGGTGGGGGAGTAGTTCTGCCTGCGGAGTTCTGATCGTCGCTCGCCCCGCCCGACCTACGTCGCGATGTGCGTCGCCTAGCTCTCGCCTGCCGAAGTCGACCCGGTCTCGGGGTGGCGCGGGCGGTCCGCGGACCTGGCGGAGCCACGCCGGGTCCGGCCGCTGATCAGGCTGGCGTCCCGGTGTCGCCAGGTCGGCCCGGCAGACGCTCGATCTCCGACCACTCTCGGGTCGAGGGGTTCGGACCCGCCGGGCGCGATGCGCGGCCTCAGCCCGATCGGGCGTCGGCGAGCAGCTCGTGCAGGGCGGTGGCGATCTTCCGGTTGTCGGCGGGTGTCACCGTCAGCCAGTCTTCGCCCTCCGACCTGCGGAGCAGCTGGAGATGGCGGCCCGCCTCGGTGTCGTGAAACGCGACGACCCGCCGTGCGCGTCTGCGAGTGCCTGGTGCGACGAGCACACTCGCTCCGAACTGGCCCTGTCGGATCGGCCGGGCGGCCATCCGCGCTAACGCGCGGGCCACCGCCGGTGGTTCGCCGTGCGCCGCGAGCCGCTCGGCGAACAGATACTGATCGTTTCCGGCCTCCTGGGTTGCCATCGCAAGGGCCTTGCCTCGGACGCTGAGAGACTTTCCCTCGGCGGCCCGCTCCTCGCCGGACAGCGCGACGATGGTGGTCACCACCTGCCTGCTGTCCAGCGGGGTGAGCCGCACATCGTCGCCTATCCGAACGGCCGACACGCCGGCAGTCCCCCTGACCGCCCCGATCGCGTTCACCGGTCTGTCCAGGGCGAGAGCCGCGTCGACCGACCACTCATGGCGGACCAGCAGCTCCAGTGCCGTGGCGAGCGTGGCGACGGGCTCTCGATCACGGACCAGTCCTCGCCCGGCCAGTGCAGTCAGGTGGTCGGTCACGATCTGGCGCCGTTCGGCCCAGGTCCGGCCTGGACTGGGCAGCCGTAGCTGAACGGGTGTCTCACCGAGGCCGAGGAGCTCCCAGCAGACGTCGAACTCCACGGCGGAGAGCGTCATAGTGCGCTCGGTGGCTGGTGTGCCGATCATCGGGTGTGTTCGGGAATGTCGTCGCCGAAGACTGCCGGCGCGACCGGGGGGAGGTCGTCCAAGCCGAAGATCTCGTCACTGGGCGCGGCGAAGCGGTCGCTGTGCTCGGCGTCCTCCGCACCATCGCCCCGGCCGCCGGGTGCTCCGGCCCCGCCACCGCCCATCATCCCGCCACCCGCGCCGGGGCGGCCGGTGCCGCCGGACGCTCCGGGCGTTCCCGGCCCGAAGCCTGCGGGTGTTCCCGGGCCGACCCCCATGCGGCCGGGCGTCGGCTGGCCGCCAGCAGGCGAGCCGGGCCCGCTTCCGAGGCCACCGCCGAATCCGCTGCCGGGTCCGAAACCACCGCCACGCGGCCCGCCGCCGAATCCGCCACCGGGAGAGCCGAATCCGCCGCCGATCGGACCGAATCCGCCACCCCCGCCGCCTCCGCCGCCACCGGAGGGCGGCGCGGCGATCGGGCCGCCACCGGGAGGCCCGAAGGAGGGCGGGGTCGGGCTGGGGGAGCGCAGATCCGGGCTGATCGAGGGCGCCTCCGGCACGCCGATCCTGCCGGGCGGACCCGGTTCGGCAGGCGGACCCGGTTCGGCGGGCGGGGCCGGAGGGAGCGGCTGCTGGCCGCTCGGGGGCGGTGTCGTCGGCTCGAAGGGCGCGGGCCCAGGCGGGGCCGGCTGGACCGGGGAGGGTCGAGGCGCGTCCTGCTCGGGCGAACCCGGCGCCGACAGCCCGCCGCGCTCTGCGGGCGGTATCGAGTACGACCCGCCGTGATCGAGACCGGCACCGGGCGTGTCGGATCGGCCGGGCGTCGCCGAGGGCGACTCTGCGGCGATCTGCGGCGGCACCGGGATCGAGCTGATGTTGTTGGCGGACTCCCTGACGGTCGACTCGTAGGCGTACAACGCGCGATTGGCGGCGTCGGCCTTGCCCACCTCGGCACGGAGCGCTTCCACCTGATCATTCATTCCGCCGTACGGCCCGGAGAAGGCCGCCCCCAGCGCATCGCCGATCGTGGGCGGGGTCACCTCGACCGGGGGCTCGATGGTGTTGCGAGTCTGGGCGAACCCGGCACCCGAGACGATCATCCCCATTCCCGCGGCCTGTGAGGCGTCGCTGCTGCCCAGGCTCCACGCGGCAGCCTGCGAACCGACGGCGCCCAGCGCGCTGGCGGTGGCGCCCTCCCATTCCAGGCCGTCCGGGCGTAGTGCGGCTCGCAGCATGAGATCCGACTCGGCCATCGCGTCGGCGAGTTGACTCAAGGCCGTGCGAACCCCCTCCGCCGCATCGGGACCTTGTTCCGCGTGCATCCATTCGTACTTCTCCTGTTGGGAGAAGCCTTCGTAGCGGTTGTAGCGGATCTGATCGCCTGAACCTGCCTCGGTGTACATGATGTCTTTCCCCCGGTGAATATGGTCAGTTGCCGTGGAGTTGGATGAGTGTGTCCATGGCCATGCTGGCGGCCCGTTGGACGTTGTCGCAGTTGCTTTCGAGGCCGATTTCTCGGTCGGTGAATTGGAGGCCGAGGGATTGTCCTGGTGCGGTGCTGACTTCGATGAAGCAGCTGAGGTCGTCGGCGTCTGCCATGAGGTGGTTGAGTACGGCGGGGAATCCGTTGACGTCGGTGATCTCGGTGTGGGTGTTGGGGCTGCCGATCAGTCCGTCGGCGGGCACTGTCGGTCCGGGGACGATCACCACGCTGTAGGAGGGTCTTTCTAGATTAGAGAATCGGCAGGCTCGTAGGTCGTTGCGGCCGTAGTCGTCGATGATGGTGGGTTGTCGGTCGAATTGGTATTCGTCTTGTTGTTCTGGGGTGAGGAGGGTGCAGGGATCGGTGATGGGGTTGAGGTCGATGTGTTGTGGTGGTGGTGGGAGGTGGGAGGTGGTGTCGGTGGTGGTTGGGGCGGTGGGTTGTCCGGTGACCTCGGTGGTGCAGCCGGTGATGGTGAGGGCGATGATGCCTGCGAGGGCGAGGGTCAGGGTGGTGGTGCGGTCAGGCATCGGGTCCTCCGGGCAGGGCGTCGGCTGCGGTCTGGAGGGAGTCGGTGATCTCGTCCTCGGTGTAGCCGTACTCCCGGGCGGTCTCGGCCAGGGCGCGGGCGCCTGCTTCGAGGTTGTCGACGTACTGCTGACAGCGGTGGAAGTAGGAGTCGGGGTTCTCGCGGAGTTTGTCGGTGACGACCCGGGCGAAGTCGATCGATGCCGGATCACCCCCCATCGGTGCCATCCGCAGACGGTCCTCAACACTGTCGAGCACCGCAGTCAGCCTGGTTGCTTCGTCTAGTAGTGCCTTTCTGGCTTGGAGGACGTTGTCCGGGTTGACGGCCAGGTTGATGGTGCTCCCGCCGGTGTTCCCGCCCTCGCCGAAGTCGATGCGGTTGTTGTAGCCCTGTTGACCTGCTCGGCCCGCGCGTTCGATGCTGTGCTGGATCAGGTTCTCGATCCCGCTCATCCCCGTACCCCTTCATACTGCTGCCGGCCTCGCGACACTCCCGACGATCAAGGTAGCAGTCCTGAGTAGACGTCAAGCATGAACGACGCGAATCACACCAACGGAGTAACCGAGAGGAGAGTACGTGAAAGGGATCTCATTTTATGTTGATGGGCCTTCCCCTGGGGTGCGGATGGTTGGATTTCTCCGACTGGCGCTGGTCAATACATCTGTGTCCGATGGTCGAAATGCGATGAGTTCTTCGGCGACGCGGTCACAGGCTTTTTGGTCGCTGCTTTGTCGGCCAGGAGGTCCGTGCCGATTCTTGTGACGTCATCGGGGATGAAGGTGTGAAAAGCTGATGCAGTCCACCACCCAGGCACGTCGCCGATATGGGGAATCTCGACCTGAGCATCTCCGACTGCGACGGGACCGCCGCTCGTGTCGACGGAGCGCATCGCTCGGCGGCTCGCGAGTTCGATTTCGACCTTCTCTGTCCCGTGGCAACCCACCGTCCAGGCCTCTCATGGTGCCCTGCCGGGGAAGACGTCCGCTGAGATGGTCCCGTCGGCCGCGATGATCCGGCAGAGGTGGTCGGCGGGTCATTCGATCATCCCCAGTTCGGGCCGGCGGCGAGGCCGTGCAGTCGTGCCCTGGTCGCAGGGCCTCGGCGTGGCAGCAGCGGGCTGGAACGGAGTCTGTCGAGAAGCCGAGCGCACCGCATCGGGTGTTTGCGCTCGCCGTGACGATGCCTGGGGCGGCTGTCTACGGGCACGCGCGTCGGCGGTCTTGGCCGCGGGCCATCGCCTCGATGGCTCCCCCGCCAGTGATACGGGGTGCGGGCGAGGACGAGAGCCACAGGGCAGTCTCCGCAGTTCGGACAGTCGCAGCGGTGATGAAGCAGCATCACCTGACTGTGCTCCTCGGTGTGTGTTCGACGCCAGCGGTGCCGGTCCTCGGTGCAGCGTATGCAGTGGCCCGGTGGCCGGGGTGGTGACGAGAACCGCTGGGCGGACGCGGCGTCGGGGTCGGTGGTCGGCCAGGCGGGTTCGGGGAAGGCGGTCATGCGCGACTCGCCTCACATGCTCTTCCCGTCGGCGGGGCATCCACCGCGTTCCTCGGCCGCGCCGGCGGCGCCGACCGCGCCGGCCGCGCCGACCGCGCCGACCGCGCCGACCGCGCCGACCGCGCCGGGCGGATCGGGCGTCCTGCTCGCATCCCCGGCGGCTGCCGGATGCGGCGTCGCTGCCGGGCCTGCGGCGCGCGGCGTCCGGGCCTGTTCGGGTGCAGTCGCCGGGGCCGGCTTCCCAATCGGCTCGTGTGCTGCCTGCGAATGCGAGCCGGGCAGGGGGAACATCGCGAGGGCGGTGTGCAGGAGTGCGACCAATGCCTCTCGCTGCTCGGCACTGAAGGTCATCACCATCTCCTCGGTGCTCCACCGGATCGCGATGCCCAGTCGCCTGCCGTGCTGTTCGACCGTCAACCCGGCCATCGTGGGCTCGCCGTCCAACGGCCGTTCCCGTGCCACTCGCAGCTCGTTTCGGATGTCACCGGAGAGCCCGAGGACCAGGAACAACACCTCGGCACGATCCAGCAACACCGCGAACCGATATACGCAGGCAGGCCGCAGGATCAGCCTGCGGCGGCACTCCGACATCTCCAGCTGTGCCTTACACGGCCCGAACACCGTGTCTCGCCCGTGAAACAGGCGGTAGAACGCGAAGCTCCGCGCCGGATGCCGCTCTCGCGCTCGTTCCCACTCCGGCACCGCGGCATCCGCCGACGCCTCCTGCTGCATGTCCATCACGCGCTCCTCCTGATGTGTCCGGACACATACTCTTGAGTCCGGACACGAAGAGGCAATTCCCCGATCAGGTGTTCTTGAGATGCTCCCCGGGCCTCGTAGGCTGCTCCGCATGGCGACGAACAGTGGCAGTCCAAGTGCTCGTGAGCTGGGCGCCGAGCTGCGCACTCTCCGGAACTCGACTGGTAGGTCAGTCCGTGAGCTCGCTGGCGAGCTTGGTATCGCTTACGGAACCATCAGTCGTTGGGAGCGCGGCGAGCGAGTTCCGCAGGTCGAGTCAGTCGCTCGCCTGTTGGGAGCCCTGGGGGTCTCGCAGACCGACTTCGATCGAATCGTCGAGTTGGCACGATACGCGCCGCAGGAGAATCTGCTTCTTCCTGGCATACCAGGTATACACAAGGAGTTGAAGACGCTCATCCAGTATGAGCGCACGGCGGCGTCGATCTTCTGTGCTGCCCCGTTGTTGATTCCAGGGCTTCTGCAAATCGGAGACTATGCCCGAGCCTTGATGCCGGCTATCGGTGTGCCGGCGCGAGAGATTGAAAATCGGGTCGGGGTGCGGTTGGCGCGCCGCGAACTGTTGACAAAGCGAAATCCGGTTGAGCTTTCGGTTGTGATCGGCGAGGCTGCGCTGCGATACTTGGTCGGCGGTCGCAGTACGATGATCGATCAGATCGAGCACATCATGAGAATGGCAAGGCATCCGAACGTCACTGTTCAGGTGGACCCCATCGGCGCCGAGGCGGTGTTGCCGCCGGTAGGCGCCTTCTTGTTGTTGAAGTTCAAGAAGCAGGAGCCCATCGTTCACCTGGAGCATTACCGGGCGCCGCTGTATCTGTACTCGGGTCAGGATGTTCGAGACTATGTGGACGTGTGTGCAAGATTGACAGCCGATTCGTTGTCGCCTGCGGCGTCCCTGGAATTCCTTGCAGGTCTCGTTCGCGAGTTGGAGGATGATTGTGATGCTGGAGTGTAGAAGTAATTGGCGTAAAGCGGCGGCTAGTGGGCAGACTGACTGTGTCGAGGTACGGTGTCGGTCGCGAGTGAACGGCTTGACTGTTGGCGGATTAGTGGATATTCGCGACACGAAGAATCGGGATGGTGGCATGCTGTCCGTTTCCGGCGCTGAATTCTCGCGGTTCATCGGGGCGATCAAGGAGGGGCCGTTGTCGGAGCCTCGGTGACCGGCACGGCGTCCTCGGGTGATCGCGGTGAACTACCCGGCCGAAGATGAATCAGATCTGCGTTCGCGGATTGGCGAGACAGCTGGTCGGCTTCCCGGCATGACTGCGATCTCGACCGCCTTCGGCATCGTCACTCGCGACATCCCGACCTCGGTGGCCTTCTATCGACTGCTCGGCTTGGACATCTCCGAGCCGACCGAGGACCCGCATCACTCCGCCGCGCTGCCAGGAGGTGGGCGGTTGATGTGGGACACCGAGGAGTTGATGCGGCAGATCAAGCCCACCTGGCAGCCGCCAAGCGGCGGGCCGCGCCTCGGTCTGGCGATCGGGCTGGCAAGCCCCGACGAGGTGGATGCGGTCTACACCAGGGTCGTGGCGGCCGGCAACGCAGGTGCGGCTGCGCCGTGGGATGCCTTCTGGGGCCAGCGCTATGCCCAGGTGGTGGACCCCGACGGCGTGATCGTCGACCTCTTCGCCGATCTGCCCTGAGCCGAGTCGCTGAACCGAGTGCGGCGACGGTGCTGGACCTCGATCCCAGCGCGGCTGTGAGCGACCGAGACCGCGAGCCTGCGTCGGCGGACGACGTCGGAGGACGGCCTGCCCGCCGGACCGCTCACCGTGCCTCGGCGGCCAGTTCACGCAGGGCGGCGGCGATCTTCCGATTGTCCGCGGGCGTGATCGTGACCCACTCCTGGTCGCCCGTCCCGCGCCGCAGCTGGAGATGCCGTCCGGCGACGGTGTCGTGGAACGACACGACACGGCCGGCTCGTCGTCGCCCGCTCGTCGTGACGGTGCTCGCGCCGAACTGGCCCTGTCTGATCGGTCCGGCGGACAACCGCGCCAGCTCTGCGGCATCGGCGGCCCGTTCTCCTCTGGCGGTCAGCTCTGCGGCGAGGAGCTGCGGGTCGCAGTGTGCGATGCGTGCGGCGGCGGTCAACGCGACGACGCGAACGCTGGCCGACTCGCCGACGCCCGGCGGAACGTCACCCGCGAGACCGAGCAGCTCCGGGATCACCTGATGATCCTCCAGCGCTGCGAGCCAGACTCGATCCCCTCTGCGCGCCGCCACCGCCCCCGCCGACGCCCGTCCCGCACCGATCGCATCGACGATCTCCGGCAGCGCAAGGCGGGCGTCGACGAGCCACTCCCAGGCGGCCAGCAGTTGCAGGGCCGAGCCCAGGGCAGATGCAGGCTCCCGGCCGGGGAACAGACCGCGCGCGGTGAGCGTCGCCTCGGCGGCTTCGACGACTCGCCGCCGCTCTGTCCTGGTGCGGCCCGGACTGGGCAGCCCCAGCTGTACCGGTGTCTCGCCGAGGCCGAGCAGCTCCCAGCAGACGTCGAACTCGACGGCGGACAGCAGGAACGTGGCCTGCCTGCGCGGCGCGGCGATCACTGCGGCTCGCCGGACGTGTCCGCGCCGAGGACGGCAGGGGCGAGTGAGGCCAGTCCGTCCACGGTGAACAGCGTCGTTCCCGTGGTGTCGAAGCCTGCGTGATCCGGCCCGACGTCCTCAGCATGCGCTGCGGTGGCCGCGCTCGACTGCCTGGCGGCCTGCGGGTCGAAGCGGTCCGGCTCGGCGGCAGGCGGGCGGACCGCCCCGGCGGCCCCGCGCGGCCGCAGGTGGGAACCGGGGGTGTCGCCCGGCGGGCCTGCGTTGCCGAAGGACGACGGCGTCGAGACCGTTCCGTTCGGCAGACCGAGGGCGGCCGGGACGCCCGCGACGGCGGCGAAACCACGTTCGCCGGACGTCTCCTCCGCAGGGTCGCTGCGGTGCGTCGGCCCGCTCCCGGAACTCGTCGGCCGGTCGGCCGCACCGCTCGCTGCGTCGCCGACTCGGCCGGTGCGGCCTGCGCCGTTCCCCGACCGCGCGCCGAGCCGGTCGCCGGGCACCGGCTGCCCGCCGCCGATTGTGCCGCCGCCCGTCGATGGCGGCGACCCGGTGCCGGTACGGGGTACACCGATCGGCGGCGCTCCTGCCGGGCCTGCGGACGCGCCGCTGATCAAGGGCGCCTGCGGGTGCGGGGCGGGCAGCCGGATCGGCGGCGTCGGCAGGGAAGCCGACGGCGTCGCCGCAGCCTGCTGCGCCGGGAGGGCGAGTCCGGTCGACAGCCCGCCGGTCCGTGTGGGCGATACGGCTGCGGGCGGCTGCGCGCCCGCAACGGGCGTCCTCGACTCGGTCCGAGCCGAGCCGGGGTCGGCCGCCCCGGCGCCGGGGAGGCTCGCGCGGTGGCCGTCCCCGTGCCCGCGGTCTGCGGGGCTCCCGGTAGTCGCCGATGCGCTCACCGAGATCGCGATGACCGGCGGTGCGGCGAGCGAGGGCAGCGAGCCGACGGCGTCGCGCACCGTGTCCTCGTAGGCGTACAGCGCCCGATTCGCGGCGTCGTCCCTTGCCCGGTCGGCCTCCGCGACCTGCGTGCGATCGGACTGTCCGCCGAACGGACCCGTGAGGACGTCGATACTCGCACCGCCGACGACCGACCCGGGTGCCTCCACCTGGACCCGTACGGCGGCGAACCCCGCGCCCGCGACGGCGACGCCGATGCCTCCGTCGTGCGCGGAGACACCACAGACCAGACTCCAGTCGGCGACCAGCGCGAAGGCCGCGCCCGCCGAGACAGCAGCGGCGCCCTGCCATTCGATGCCCAGCGGTCGCAGTGCCGAGCGGAGCGTGAGATCGGACTCCGCCATCGCGTCGGCCAGGATGCTCAGGCCCTCTCGGACTTCTTCTGCCGCAGCAGGGCCGTGACCGTGTTGCACCCAGTCGAACTTCTCGTGAAGCGAATAACCTTCATATCGGTGCGAGGGGATTCCGGATTCGGATTCCCCGTCCTCGATGTCCATCGTCGTCCCGTTCCCTGGATGCTCGCCTGCCGACCGGACCGCAGGCCTTCTGCCGGTCACCCGACGGCCTGCCTCGGCACCGGTTCGGGAGCGTGATCGTCTTCGTCGCAGGTCGGGGCCGGTTCGTCTGGGTCGACTACTCCATTCGCCGCGTTCCGATCCCGACCGACTTCACCGCCCCGACGTCGATGCCATCACCTCGAACCCACGCCGGAGTCCGTTCTCGATCCCCGGTGCGTCTTTCGCGGCCGCAGTGCATTCGCCGTCGGTCAAACTAGCAGTCATGGCGCCCCTGGAATGGTGATTCGCGAGGTCGACGCGTGGCTGTTCGGGAGAAGTGCTGCGAAATTCCCGGCGGGTCGACTCGGCCACCGGAGAAATGGCATTCACCTCTATTCGCGGGGTCGGCCCGGCGACCTCGCGAGCGAGGCGGTCGGCCTGCCGCGTCCGAGACCACTGTCCGGCGTCGCGGCAGCCGCCGGCCCCGTCTACGGATCGAGCGGCGGTCGCGGGAGGGTCACGAGCGCCTGCGGCGGCCAGCCTTGTCCGGCGGCTCGGACGGCCCCCGGCCCCGACCAGGAGCCCGTCCGAGACGACTGGTCGTCTCGGACGGGCCGGCTGTCTCGACGGTCAGCGGCCGAGGAACCTCGGCTCGCGCTTGGCGACGAACGCGTCGACCGCCTCCCGGTGATCGACGGTCTGCCCCGCCTCGGCCTGAGTCCGGGCCTCGGTGGCCAGCGCCGTGGTCAACTCGCTCGACGCGGCGGCCCGGAGCGTCTGCTTGATCTTCGCGTAGGCCGTCGTCGGACCCGCCGCCAACCGGCCCGCCAGCTCCCGCGCGGCGGCCCCGGCCTCGCCGTCCTCCACCAGTCGATTGATCATCCCGACCCGCAGGGCCTCCTCGGCCGTCACCGGCTGCCCGAGCAGCATCATCTCCATCGCCCGTCCGTAGCCGATCAGGCGAGGCAGCGTCCAGGAGGCACCGGAGTCGGCGGTGAGACCGACGCCCGCGAAGGCCATCAGGAATTTGGCCGACCGGTCGGCGATGCGCAGATCCGCTGCGTAGGCCAGCGAGGCCCCTGCCCCGGCCGCCGTGCCGTTCACGGCCGCGATGACCGGTTTAGGCATCGAGGTGACGAGTTCGATCAGCGGGTTGTAGTGCTCTTCCACCGTGTGCAGCGGCGCCTCGTCGCCTGCCTGGAGCAGCGCGATGTGCTCCTTGAGGTCTTGACCAGCGCAGAACGCGCGGCCCGTACCGGTGATCACCAGCGCCCGGACGGCATCGTCCTGGGCCGCATCGCGCAGCGCGGCCAGCAGATCGTTCTTCAACTGCACCGTCAACGAGTTGAACGCGGCGGGCCGGTTGAAGGTCAGGACGCGCACACCGTGATCGTCTTCGATCAGTAAGAGCGGCCGGTCCCCTCCGCCGCCGGGACCGCGCTCGCCTGCCGACCCCGGTCGGGCGACGGGACTCGGCTCCCCGCCTGCGGGGCGGATCTCCTCGGTGGCACGAAGACCGTCGGTTCCACGGACTTCCTCGGTGGGGTGGGGAGACGCTGGTCGATCGGGCACGGTGGCACTCCTCTCCTAATCCTGCCGCCCCTCACCCTGGTCAGGTGATGAGTCGGCGGGTGACCCTGCACTGCTCGCCAGACACAGCCGAACGAACCGATCCGCCGCCGGGGCCAACCGAGCGGTGTGTCGGTCGAAGAACGCGGCGGCCAGGTCACCGCCCCATTCTCGAGGAAGCACAGTGGCCGGGAGACCGGGATCACGGAACAGGAAGCCGCGCCAGGCGTGCAGCAGTTCGAGACCGGCCGCGAACGCCGCCGCGTCGTCGGCCGCGTCGACGACGGCGAGGCGGCCCTCCCAGTCCTGGATGAACGCCGAGTAGTCCTCGGCCAGGGCATCGAGGTTCCACGCGCGACGCGCCAGCTCTCCATCGTCACCCTGATGAGTGCCCGAAAAACTGCTCGCGCGCGTGGACTCCACCGCCAGGACGTCCGACAGCTCCTCGGCGGGACGGGGTGCGACCCAGGTCACCGGACCGAGTTCTCCGTATCCCAGCAGCCGAAGTGAGGAGGTGAGCCGGTCGCGGGCAGGCCGCCCCGGCAGCCCCTCCAAGACGAGGATGTGCCAGCGGCCGTCCCAGTCGTCGGGACGGGTTCGGTAGATGCGCGCGGCCGCCTCGTCCAGGCGACGTTCGGCCTTGGCCGTCAACGAATAACCGGGCCCGTCGGGCAGCCGTACCGGCGTCAACCAGCCCTGACGCACTGTTCTGGACACTGCGGTCCGCACGGCGGGGGAGGCGAATCCCAACGGCTCCAACAGCCGTACCAGCGCAGCGATCGTCGCGGCGCCGCCCCTGCCGCGCAGGTGACCGCCGAAGAGATCGAACAATGCTGACCGAGCTCGCACGACAGCCGAGTCTGACACCCGTTTGCCCGCTCGACCAGCGTTGTGTGCATACGCTCTGCGATGCCAAGCCGATGGTTCGGTTTCACGGTTGCGTCCAGATGGGGGAGAATGCTCGCGTGCCCGACGAGCGGTGCGGTGCGTCGGGCGGGGAAGTGTTGATGGAGGGAGCACGCTATGGCGGCCATGAAGCCCCGGACCGGCGACGGTCCCCTCGAGGTCACCAAGGAGGGACGCGGCATCGTGATGCGGGTCCCGCTCGAGGGTGGTGGGCGCCTCGTCGTCGAGATGTCGGCAGAGGAGGCCAGTAACCTTGGCGATGCACTGAACGCCGCCGTGGGGTGAGGCGAGGCCGACACGACGCGGTCCGCCTGCCGTGGTCGGCCTGAACTGCCCTCAGCGGAGTCCCGGCCCCGGCTTCCTCGACAGGATGCCGGGGCCTTCGACTGCCCCATTCGACTTCACGCAGGAGCTGCGTTGTCTCTCGACACCCTGCCCGACGTCCCCGTGTCGCCACCTCGGCTGCGCGTGCTGATCGGCGCCCCCGCACCCGCGTCGATCCACGCCTGGCCGGTGTTCTCCGCCGAGACGCCACGCCATACCGGTGAGACGGAGGCCGACGCGCCGCTGCCTGCGCGCGGCGCGGATCACCTGGTCGAGGACTGCGCTCGTCTACGAGTCGCGGGATTCCGCGGCAAGGTCGGCCGGGTCGAGCGGGTCGGCCTCGGCGAGGCCCCGCCGAGGTGGATGTTCGGGGTCGGAACCGGCTCGCCCGCCGACTGGCGTGCCGCAGGCGCCGCCGTGCTGCGCAGCGCCGAGGAGCACGATTCACACGCCCATGAGGCGGGCCTCGACTCCGTCGAGGAGGTCAGCCTGCTGCTCCCCGCATCCCTGGACGACGCCGAGATCACCGCGCTCGTCATCGGCGCCTCCCTCGGCTCGCATCGGTTCACCGTGACCGGGCGGGAACGCCCGCCGAAGCCGACGGCCGTCACGTTCGTGCTGCCGGCGGAGACGCCAGAGGAGACGGTGGCGGCGGTGACCTCCGCAGTGGACCGTGCGGTCGCGGTGTCCTCGGCGACCGCCTTGGCCAGAGACCTCGCCAACGCGCCGTCGAACGTCAAGAACCCCGACTGGCTGGCCGAGGCGGCGGTGGCGGTCGGCGCGGGGCATCCGGATCTTGCGGTGACCGTCCGGGACGAGCAGTGGCTGACCGAGCACGGCTTCGGCGGTGTGCTCGCGGTCGGCGGCGGCTCCGCGAGCCCGTCCAGGCTGATCGAACTCGCCTGGCGGCCGGCCGGCGCAGCCGACGGGCCGCACCTGGTCTTGGTCGGCAAGGGCATCACGTTCGACACCGGCGGAATCTCGCTCAAGCCCGCCGACGGGATGCATCTGATGCGGACCGACATGGCGGGCGGGGCCTCGGTGATCGCCGCGCTGATCGGCATCGCGACGTTGCGGCTGCCGATCCGGGTCACCGGTCTCGTGCCCAGTGCCGAGAACCACGTGTCGGGCGCCGCCTATCGGCCGGGCGACGTGGTGACGCACTTCGGCGGCCGGACGAGCGAGATCGTCAACACCGACGCCGAGGGCAGGCTGGTCCTGGCCGACGCGCTCGCCTACGCCGTCGATCGGCTCGATCCGACGGTGCTCGTGGACGTCGCGACGCTGACCGGCGCGATGAAGATCTCGCTCGGACTGCGCACCGGCGGCCTGTTCAGCTCCGACGACGCCCTCGCCGACGCGGTGACCGCGGCGGGCGAGCGGGTCGGCGAGGCCTGGTGGCGGATGCCGCTGCTCGCCGACCACGCCGAGGACGTGCGCGGCGACTGGGCGGACGTCCGGCAGGGCCCGCCCGGTCCCGGCGGCGTGATGGCGGCGCTGTTCCTGCGCGAGTTCACCGCCGGACTGCCCTGGGTCCACCTCGACATCGCAGGTCCCGCCCGAGCCGATCGTTCTTACGCGGAGGTCAATCCCGGCGCGACCGGCTTCGCCGCCCGCACACTGATCGAACTGGCCGCCTCGCAGGTGCCGTCCTCCTGAGCCACGTCGCGGCGTCGGTGTCCGACGGCCGCCGGGTGCTCGGCCTTCGCGGTTCTCGGGCGGTGTCCGGTGCGGTGTGCAGGCTCCAGAGGTGTGCTGCCTCGCCGGACGTCGCCGCAGCCCGTTGCTCAGGTGACGCCCCGGCCCCCGCCGGGCCCGTGCTGGGCCCGGCGAGGACGGCTTGCGCGGGGCGCGCCCGTGCCACGAGAGCCTGCGATGCAACCGAGCCGCGTCGCGGCGGGCGGCGGTCCGCCAGCGGGAGCGGCTGGGACGCGGCTGGGAAAGCGGACGGGACGCGACCGGGACGCGGCTGGGCACTGCCGGCGGCGGAAGCACGTCAGGAGCGACGAGGTGTCACGGAGGCGGGGCGTCGGTGCGGCCGCCTCCACCGCTTCGAGCCGCCGTGTCGCCTGCCGGTGAGTCACCGGATCGTGGGTCGTCAGGCCGAGTGAGGGGCGGCGTCGCGTGGTGGCGGGCGGCGATGGCGAAATCACGGAACGTGCGGACCGCCGAGGTCATCGGGCGACCCGCGAGCCAGACTAGCCCGATCGTGCGGCCGGATCTCGGGCTGAGTCGGACCTCCACCACACCCGGCGGCGGACCGGCGTCGGCTACGGGCACCATCGCGATGCCGAGCCCGGCCGCCACCAGACCGCGCACGGTGTCGGTCTCCTGGCCCTCGAACGTCAGCACGGGGGTGAAGCCTGCCGCCGCACACAGCTCGTCGGTGATCTGCCGCAGCCCGAAGCCGGGTTCGAGGCCGACGAACTCCTCGTCGGCCAGCTCCCCGATGCGGACCCTGCTGCGGCCTGCCAGGCGGTGCCCGGCGGCGACGGCGAGTACGAGCGGCTGCTCGAACAGCGGGGCGCAGCGCAGATCCGGATCGTCGGTCGGCAGCGGCGAGGTCAGGCCGAGGTCGACGCAGCCGTTGCGCAGCTGGGACAGGATCGTCTCGTGCGGCGCCTGGCCGAGGGTGAAGCGCACGGACGGGCGCTGGAGACGGAAGCCTCGAAGCAGCTCGGGCACCTGCACCCCGCCCATGGTGTGCAGGAACGCCAATGCCACGCGCCCGCGATCGGGATCGGCCTCGTCCAGCGCGCGACGGCAGCCCGGCTCCAGGGCCGCGAGGGCGTGTTCGGCGGCCTCGGCGAGCAGTTCGCCCGCGCGGGTGAGGCGGATGCCGCGGCCCTTCCGCATCACCACGGGAGTCCCCAACTCGGTGCCGAGCCTGGCGAGCCACCGGCTCACGGTCGGTTGGGGAACGTCCAGCAGGGCCGCGACTCGGGTGACGTGTGCCTCGGTGGCGACCGCGCGCAGCAGGGCCAGTCTCGGGGCGAGGTCCCGGGCGAGCCGTTCGGCTGACTCATCCATCTATGAATGGTAATGGACAGAAAGATTCATTGGACGGGGGATCGCGGCCGTCCTACGGTCGGTTCGTGGCTTTCTCCGACGATTCTGGAGTCGACGGCCCCGGCGCATCCGCTGCCGGGCGGTCGTCGGGGCCTCACGGCTCACCTCGGGACCACGGCGCGGGGCCTGCGCAACCCGCTTTCGGCGGCGCGGTGCCGGACGCAGGCAGTGCCCGGCGACGCGCTCGCCGAATCGGCGTGGCGATGCTGGTCGCGGGCTTCGCCGTCTTCGCCCTGCTCTACTCGGTCCAGCCCGTGCTGCCGCAGTTCGCCGAGCAGTACGGGCTCGGTCCCGGTGGGGCTTCGCTGGCGGTGTCGGCGGCGACCGGCGGCCTGGCCGTCGGGCTGCTGCCGCTGGCCGTGGTCTCCCAGGCGCTCGGTCGTCGACCGGTCATGATCGTCTCGGTCTGCGCCGCCGTGCTGATCGGCGTGGTGGTGCCGCTGGCGGACTCCTTCCCGATGCTGGTCACGCTGCGTGCGGTGCAGGGCCTGGCGGTCGCGGGGCTGGCCTCCGTCGCGATGGCCTACCTGGCTGTCGAGACTCGGGCGGCGGGTCTCGGTGCGGCCATCGGCCTCTACGTCGCGGGGAACAGCCTCGGTGGGATGTCCGGGCGGCTGATCACCGGCGTGATCGCCGATCTCGCGAACTGGCGGATCGGCGTCTGGGCGGTGACTCTGCTGGCTGCGGCCTGCGCCGTCGTGTTCGTGCTGGTACTGCCGCCGTCGCAGGGGCCGAGGCCCGCCCCGCTGCGTCGATCCGCAGTTCTCGGCGGGCTGCGGGCTGCGGTGACCGATCCGGTGCTCTACGGCCCCTACCTGGTGGCGGCCCTGGGGATGGGCGGATTCGTCTCGCTCTACAACGTGCTGGGCTTTCGGCTGCTGGCTCCGCCGTTCCTGCTGGCTCCGGCGGTGGTCGCGCTGGTGTTCCTGGCCTACGCGATCGGCAGCATCACCTCGGCGACGGCGGGACGGGCGGCGGATCGACTGGGCAGACCGCGGGTGTTGATCGGCGCCTTGGCGGTCACCGTCCTCGGGGTCCTGGTGACGCTGCCCGACCAGCTCGGTGCCGTCCTGCTCGGTCTCGGCCTGTTCACCGGCGGATTCTTCGCCGCGCACGCCGTCGCGGGCGGCTGGGTGAGCGCCAGGGCGAGCGGGGCGGCCAGGACGCAGGCGCCTGCCCTGTATCTCCTGGCCTACTACCTCGGCGGCAGCGTCGGCGGAGTGATCGGCGGCCTGGTCTACGGCCGTTGGGGTTGGGCAGGCCTCGTCCTCGTCGTCTGTGCGTGGTTCCTGCTTGCCTCGACGGGGGTGCTGCTCGCAGCCCGTGCCCAACGACGAGCCCGACGGGACGCAGCGGGGCAGGCGGATTCCGACGTCGGCAGGCAGGCGCGATCGAGGAGCAGCTCGGCAGCCCCGACGGGGGGCTGAACCGGGGCTCGACGTGTCGCAGGTCGTCTGCTGGCCGGGCCCCGCCCGGCCGGCTCGCCGACCTGACGAGGCCCGGCCGGGCGAACCACCGACGGACCGCCCCGCCGCGCGGCAGGGCGGTCCGGGCCGCATGCCCGTGGACCGGTCCCGAGCACCGGATGACGAGCCCGCCCGAGCGGCGGCCGGGCTCAGCCCGCCAGGGCAGCCCGATAGACGGCCACCGTCTGCTCTGCCACGCCTGCCCAGGAGAAGTCCGTCACCGCGCGCCGCCTGCCCGCCGCGCCCATGGCTGCCGCGCGGGCCGGATCGGCGAGCAGGGCGTTGACCGCCTCGGCCAGCCCGTGCTGGAAGGTCAGCGGGTCCTTCTCGTCGAGATGCACCAGCAGCCCCGTCTCCTCGTGATCGACGACCTCGGGGATGCCGCCGACGTCCGAGGCCACCACGGCGGTGCCGCAGGCCATGGCCTCCAGATTGACGATGCCCAGCGGCTCGTACACCGACGGGCAGACGAAGACCGTGGCATGGCTGAGGACCTGACGGACCTCCGCCGGATCGAGCATCCGCTGAATCCAGAAGACACCGGGGCGCGTCGCCGCCAGCTCGGCGACTGCCCGCCCGATCTCCTCGCCGATCTCCGGTGTGTCCGGGGCGCCCGCACAGAGGACGAGTTGCGCCTCGGGGTCGAGGTGATGTGCTGCGGCGACCAGATGCGCCACGCCCTTCTGCCGGGTGATCCGGCCGACGAAGGCGACGATCGGCCTGCCAGGGTCGACCCCCATCGCCTGGAGCGCGTCCGTCGTCGTCACCGGGTGATAGGCGTCGGTGTCGATGCCGTTGCGCACCACGTGCACCCGGTCCGGGTCCAGAGCGGGGTAGCAGGAGAGCACGTCGGCTCGCATCCCGTCGCTGACGGCGATCACCGCGTCCGCGGCCTCGTATGCGGTGCGTTCCACCCATGAGGACAACCGGTACCCGCCGCCGAGTTGCTCGGCCTTCCACGGCCTGCGCGGTTCCAGCGAATGGGCGGTGACGACGTGGGGAACGCCGTGCAGCAGCCCCGCGAGATGGCCCGCCAGGTTGGCGTACCAGGTATGGGAGTGGACGAGGTCGACCGACTCGGCGGCCTGGGTCATCGACAGGTCGACCGAGAGTGCGCGCAGTGCCGCGTTGGCCGCCTCCAGGCCGGGCGCGGGCGCGTGGGCGCGGGCGTCCTCGCGCGGCTCGCCGAAGCAGTGCACGTCGACGTCGATCAACTCCCGCAGCCGGGGGACGAGGAAGCCGACGTGGACGCCTGCCCCGCCGTAGACCTCGGGCGGATATTCACGGGTCATCAGTCCGATGCGCACAGGAGGCGACACTAGATGGCCCGCTTGAGTGAGCGCACCCAGGTGATCGGGTGAATGCTGTCGGCGCGTCGTCTCGTCAACACGAGCAGGTGAAATCGCGCCAGGATGTGCAGAGGACGCAGAATATGAGGACAACTCAGCAAACAGGCAACCCGCAGACTGGATAGACAGGCGTCGGGGCGACTAGGGTCGGTGATCGTGAAGGGGCAGCCCAGCGTACTCGGGATCGTGCTCGCGGGCGGCGAGGGCAAACGGCTGTGGCCGCTGACCGCGGACCGGGCGAAACCGGCGGTCCCCTTCGGGGGAAACTATCGACTCGTCGACTTCGTGCTGTCGAATCTGGTGAACGCGGGCTACGTCCGCCTCTGCGTGCTCACCCAGTACAAGTCGCATTCACTCGACCGGCACATCTCCACGACGTGGCGACTCTCCGGGGTGCTCGGCGACTACATCACGCCCGTGCCTGCGCAGCAGCGGCTCGGACCTCGCTGGTACACCGGCAGCGCCGATGCCATCTATCAGTCGCTGAACCTGGTGTATGACGAGCATCCGGATCACATCGTCGTCTTCGGCGCCGACCACGTGTACCGGATGGACCCGGCGCAGATGGTCCGCCAGCACATCGAGTCCGGTGCGGGAGTCACAGTGGCGGGCATCAGGGTGCCGCGCACCGAGGCCAAGGCATTCGGCTGCATCGACTCCGACGCCGACGGCCGGATCACCAGCTTCCTGGAGAAGCCCGCCGATCCGCCGCACGTGCCGGACGACCCGGAGGTCACCTTCGCGTCGATGGGCAACTACGTCTTCTCCACCGAGGTGCTGCTGGACGCCCTGCGGGCCGACGCCGCCGATCCCGACTCCGTCCACGACATGGGCGGCAACATCATTCCGATGCTCGTCGACCGGGGCGTGGCCACCGTCTACGACTTCAGCGACAACGAGGTACCCGGTTCCACGGAGCGGGACCACGGCTACTGGCGGGACGTCGGAACCCTGGACGCCTACTACGACGCCCATCGGGATCTCGTGTCGGTGCACCCGGTCTTCAACCTCTACAACCAGCAGTGGCCGATCCGCACCGCCACGCCGCCCCTGCCGCCCGCGAAGTTCATCGAGGGCGGCACCGCACGGGAGTCGATGGTCGGCCCCGGCTCGATCATCTCCGGCGGCGACATCCGGGGTTCGGTCGTCAGCGCCGACGTGATGGTGGACGACGGTGCGATCGTGGAGGACAGCGTGCTGCTGCCCGGAGTCCGGATCGGGCGCGGTGCGGTGGTGCGACGGGCGATCCTGGACAAGAACGTCGTCATCGCGCCCGGCGCGCGGATCGGCGTGGACCCCGCGCGGGATCGGGAGTCCTACACGGTGAGCAGCGGCGGGGTCGTCGTCCTCGGCAAGGGCGCCCGCGCGGAGCGCTGAGCCGATCTGTCGCGGGCAGCGGCAGCGTGCGGGCGAGACGTTGACCATGCCACTCTGGGCGCGGCCGAGGGTGTCGTGTCCGGTCGTCCTGTCTCCGCTGCCCGTCGGAACCGTCGGGCGCCTGAGGAGCGCGGCCGGTTCGACTCGCACGGCTTTGCCGAGCCAGTCGGGGACAGCCCGATCGCCTGCGCCTGGCGACCTCGATCTGTCTCGGCCGATACCCGGGTGCCGCCCGGACCGACGCGGGCGGCCTCCCGCACGGTGGGCTGCTCGCCGTCTTGTCGGGCCCCCGCGCCTGGAGATCTCGGGGCGCCTCCGATGTCAGGGCGCCTTGGCCGCCAGCAGCAGGCCGTCACCCAGCGGCAGCAGCAGCGGCGCAAGCCGTTCATCGGAGCGCACCGCCCTGGCCACCTCCAGCAGCGCCTGTGCCTCGGGATCTCGCGTGTCGGGATCGGTGAGCAACTCCCGATCCAGCATGTTGTCCAGGACCAGCACGCCGCCGGGCCGGAGCAGCCGCAGTGCCTCCTCCAGATACCGGGGGTAGTCGGTGATCGCGCTGCCGACGAACATCAGGTCGTAGGCGCCGTCGGCGAGCCGGGGTAGCACCTCCAGACCGCGACCCATGATGAGTCGGGTGCGCCCGGAGGGCAGCGAGGCGTCGGCGAAGATCCTCCTGGCGACCCGTTGATACTCCGGATCGACGTCGATCGAGGTCAGCACGCCGTCCGGCGCCATGCCGCGCAGCAGACACAGGCCGCTCACCCCGGTCCCGGTGCCCACCTCGACCACGGCCCTGGCCTGTAGCGCCGTGGTCAGGAACCGCAGTGCCGCGCCCGTGCCGAGGCTGATCGGCGCACACCCGAGTTCCACACCGCGCGCCCGAGCGGCGGCCAGCACCTCGTCCTGGGCGAGGTACGCCGCAACGTAGTCCTGGACCGCATCGGCGTCGGCGATCGGCGTCTCGGGTGTCACAGCATAGGAGGTTAGCGGCGTGGCCCCGGAAAACAGAGGAACGCGCCAGAAGAGTGCAGGCTCACGGCCGGTCCGTCTCGGTCACGGACGGTGTCGTGGGCAGTCTCTCAGGCTGCTCTCAGGCGGTTCTCATCGTCGTCTCACCTGGATGCCGGACAGTGTTATCCGGCGGACTCGGGGAGAGTCGAGGGCAGCCTAGGCCCCCGCAGGCGTGTTCGCGCGACGTGGGAACACCACGGGTCGCTCCGTCGTTACATGGGGCAGTGAGAGCCCTGAGGAGGTGTCCTGTCCGACGATGCCAGCACACTCGAACACCGAAACGGCCCGTCCGGTGGTCAGCCTGTCCGATGAACAGGCGACAGACTGGACCCCGCCCACCTGGGCGGAGGTCGTCCAGAATCATGCCGATCGGGTGTACCGGCTGGCGTTCAGACTGACGGGCAACCAGCACGACGCCGAGGACCTGACCCAGGAGACCTTCATCCGGGTCTTCCGTTCGTTGGCCTCCTACAAACCCGGCACGTTCGAGGGCTGGCTGCACCGCATCACCACGAACCTCTTCCTGGACATGGCACGCAGGCGCGCTCGGCTCCGGATGGAGGGCCTGCCGGAGGACACCGACCGGCTGCCCGGCGGCGACCCGAGCCCGGAAGAGGTCTACAGCTCGATGCACCTCGACCCGGACCTCCAGGCCGCGCTCGACGCGCTGCCGCCGGAGTTCCGGGCGGCCGTGGTGCTGTGTGATGTGGAAGGTCTCTCCTACGAGGAGATCGGAGCCACGCTCGGGGTGAAGCTGGGTACAGTGCGGAGCAGAATCCATCGCGGGCGACAGGCGCTCAAGGAGGCTCTTGAGCATCGTCGCGAGCGTGCCCAGGAGGCGTCCGTATGACGGAACTGCGCGGTTTCGCGCTCCCGGAGCAGCATCTGGCTCTCGATGCGCTGGTCGCATTGGTGGACGGGGAGCTCTCGGCATCCGCACACGATCGAGCGGTGAGTCATCTTGCGCGCTGCCCGGCATGTTCCGGCCGGGCCACGGCGCAGAGACAGGCGCGTACGGCAGTACGCACAGCGGCTCCCCCGATGATGCCGGTAGGGCTGCTGGAGGCCTTGTGCGCCATCCCGCAGCATGCCGATCTTCCCTCCGGACCGGACGAGCTGGCGGTGACCCCGGACGGCAAGGTGGTCACCGTGCGCTCCACCGGCAGCCCGCCCGCCGGTCGCACCCCCGGTGACTCGGCGGTCCTCGGCTCCGGCCCGGCGCTGGGCTCCGGCCCTCGCCTCGGCGAGGGGTCTGCGGTGCTCGGCTCCGCCTCGAGGCCCTCGGCCGAGCGGGCCGCAGGCTCGCGACTCGGCTCGGAGCGCCTGCGGGCCGTGGACCGCCGGGCGCGCAACAGTGCGAGCGTGGTCGTCTCCGGTCTGGTCCTGGGGGCCGTGGCGCTCGTCCTGCCTGCCGAGCAGCCGGAACGCGTCACCGGCAGTTCCACCTTCGGCGCCGAGGAGAGCGCGGGCGGCGCGAGCGCGGGCGGTGCGCGTCGACCCGTCTACGACATGGGCGCCCTCCCGGAGACCGTCCTGCCGGTCGTCGCACCCGCCACCGCACAGCAGCCCGCCGCACCCGACGTCGGTCCGCAGTCCGCGACCACTTCACCCGGCTCGCCTGCGGAGCGTCCCTCCTCGCCGCAGCCCGGGCCACGCGCCGCGTTGGGGACCGGCCTGCTGCCCTTCCTGGGCGGCCCGCCGAATCTCGGCGGCTGATCGCGCGGTCGCACCCGTTCCACCACATCGGTTTCACCTCCGGTGGGAGAGGCTTCTCTCTGCCTGATCTGGAGAGGCTGTCTTCGGGCCGCTCCGTCGTGGGCGGGGATCGGCGTGGACGAGCTGCACGGCGACCGGAGGGAGCCATGACTCCAGTCATGGTGACCGAGGACGACGCCGTACCGCGCCTGCCCTGCACAACAGGACGGCAAAATCGAAGACGGGCTCTCAGGCGGTCTGCGCGAGCAGGATGGCGGGGAGTGAATCGAGGCTCTTAAGCTGACCTGGCGGGCGAGCCCCTGCCCGCTGCCGCTCGCCGGTCCTCCGTCGTCTACCGCTCGGGGAAACATGAGTTCGCAGTCGCCTGCATCGCCGTCGGGACATCAGCCCTCCGGACCGGAGGGCACCTCCGTGGATTCCGGCGTGCCGAGGCTGGCACCGAGACCGCAGGTGCGTCCGCCGGTCGACCCGGCCGAGGCTGCGGTCTTCGCCAGACCAGACGGCATCACGACCGCCTTCGATCCTCGGACGCAGACTGCCTCCTCGGCGCGCGTCGAGCTGCCGACCGCCCCGCCGCCCTCGGCCTTGATCGAGGCCTTCGGCAGACCGGCGGGCGGTGGTGCCGGGCTGCAACGCCCGCCCGGCGCTCGAGACGTCCGGCCAGGCAGCTCGGATCGGGCGGAACCGGTCTTCTGGTCCACCGAGGGCTCGGTCTGGCGCGATCCGAGCTCCACCGCCGTCCTCGGCCCGCCTGCGGTCGCCGCCGAGGACGCCCAGCCCGCCGGTGACGCGTCGACGCTGCCGGAGGGGTCGAGACTGAGCGCTCGCGAGGTCCTCTTCGGCGGCAGGGTCAAACCGCGCGCACTGCTGCTGCTCGGGGCCTTCGCCCTGGTGATCGGACTGGTCGGCGGCCTGATCGGGCGGCTGGCCGTCGAAGGCGGCAGCCTGCTGAGCGGGCCGGAGGTGCGGCTCGCCGAGGTCCGGCCCGGCATCGAGCGCGAGCCGGGTTCGGTCGCCGAACTCGCCGGGCGGGTGCGGCCCGCCGTGGTCTCCGTTCAGGACACGGTCGGCAACATGGGGTCGGGGGTGGTGATCGACGAAGGCGGATACCTCGTCACCAACGACCATGTGATCGCCGAGTCGGCGGACGACCCGGAGTCGAGTCTCACCGTCATCTTCCACGAGGGCAGCCGTGCCGTGGCGGAGATCGTGGGGCGCGACCCGAGCACTGACCTGGCGGTGCTGCGCGTGGACGTCGACAACCTCACGGTCCTGCCGATGGGCAGCTCCGCAGACCTCCAGGTCGGCGACTCGGTGCTTGCGGTGGGCAACCCGCTGGGCTTGTCCGGCACCGTCACTGAGGGCATCGTCAGCTATCTGGACCGGCCGATGCGGCTGGACGCCACCGACGGCAGCGAGGTCGTGTTCGGGGCGATTCAGACCGACGCGGCCATCAACAGCGGAAACTCGGGCGGCGCGCTGGTGGACTCCAGCGGCACGCTGATCGGCATCAACACTCTGAATCGGACGCCGCCGATGGCGGGGCAGGGGCAGAGCGGTTCCATCGGCCTCGGCTTCGCGATCCCCGTCGACGACGTCCGCCGGATCTCGGAGGAGCTGATCCGCAACGGTGAGATCCACCATCCCGATCTCGGGGTCAACTCCAACAGCGTGATCACCGACGACCTCAGCGGCGCTCAGGTGGTCAACGTACGAGCAGGCAGCTCGGCCGATCAGGCGGGGCTCGCGGAGGGCGACATCATCATCCGGGTCGGCGATCGAGAGATCTTCGGTGCGGAAGAGCTGGCGGCGGCGATCCGAGAGCAGCAGATCGGCGCGGTGGTCGAGCTGGAGGCGGTGCGCGGCGCCGAGGTCCTGGTGATCCCGGTGACCCTCCAGTCGGACGAGGACAGTTGATCGTCGGCGGGTATCGGTTCTGAGCGGCGAAGCGGTTAGGCTGTCGAGGACGTCCCAGGGGGTGGCGAGTGTTCGACAGTGTGGGCTGGGGTGAGCTGATCGTCCTGCTCATCATCGGGCTGTTCATCTTCGGTCCCGACCGGCTGCCCGAGGCGGCGGCCTGGCTCGGGCGCTCGGTGCGCAAGGTGCGGGATTACGCCACCGGCGCCCGCCAGCAGCTGCGTGATGAACTCGGACCTGAGTTCGACGACCTCCAGAAGCCGCTGAACGACCTCCGGGGCCTGCGCAATCTCAATCCGCGCAGCATGGTTACCGAGCAGGCCCGCAAGCTGTTCGACGAGGAGCCGACGCCGCGCAATCGGACGAACGGCGCGAATCGCACGCCTGCGGCTGCTCCCCGGCCGGTGGAGCCCGCCCTGAAGCCCGGTGAGCGCCCGCCGATCGATCCCGACGCCACCTGAGCAGACTCGCCTGGTCGCGACCGGTCCGCTCCTGATCGGCCGCATCGACGCTGAAGACAGCTGCCGAGCCCGCACCCGGTCCGCCCGAATCCGCGAGCGCTCGGCCTGCGGAGGCTTCTCGGCGAGTGTCCATCGACCCGGGCGGGCCGTTCGGCCGCCGCCCCGTCTCGGACGTCGAACCCGGGCGCTCTCCGAGACGCCGCGCGCCGCGCGCTGACGGACCCGGCTCAGCCTCGTCGGTGCGTCGGGGCCGAGGCACGGTGACCGCATTCGCGGTGCGAACCGGCTTCGGCGAGGCGCAGCCCCGGCGCGCGTTCCGCGCCGGGGCCGAGGTGCGCCTCGACGCGGCGGCCGACGGGCGACCGCCGCGAAGGCGAAACCTCAGCGCTTGACCGGGGTGACCGACAGCATCTGGCCCGCGAGCCCCCTGGCCCGGACGGTGAGTCGCTTGGCGATGTCCGACAGCACCACCGAAGCGGGGGCGGTCGGCTCGGCGAGTACCAGCGGCGTGCCCGCGTCGCCCTGCTCCCGCAGGCGCTGGTCCAGTGGCACCTGACCCAGCAGCGGCACCTCGGCACCGACCGAACGGCTCAGCGAGTCCGCGACGAGCTTTCCGCCGCCGGACCCGAAGATCTCCAGCCGCGTCCCGTCGGGCATCTCCATCCAGGACATGTTCTCCACGACGCCCGCGACCCGCTGTCGGGTCTGCAGCGCGATCGCGCCTGCCCGCTCGGCCACCTCGGCCGCCGCCTGCTGCGGTGTCGTCACCACCAGCAGTTCGGCGTTCGGGACGAGCTGCGCGACGGAGATGGCGACGTCGCCGGTTCCGGGCGGGAGGTCGAGCAGCAGGACGTCCAGGTCTCCCCAGAACACGTCGGAGAGGAACTGCTGGAGCGCGCGGTGCAGCATGGGGCCGCGCCAGACCACCGGAGCGTTGCCGGGGGTGAACATGCCGATCGAGATGAGCTTCACGCCGTGGGACTGCGGCGGCATGATCATCGACTCGACCTTCGTCGGCTTGCCGCCCGCGCCGAGCATCCGGGGGATCGAGTGACCGTAGATGTCCGCGTCCACCACGCCGACCGACAGACCGCGCTGCGCCATGGCCACCGCGAGGTTGACGGTGACGCTGGACTTGCCGACCCCGCCCTTTCCGGAGGCCACGCAGTAGACGCGGGTCATGGAGCCGGGCTCGGCGAAGGGGATGCGCGGTTCGGCGGCGTCGCCTCGGAGCCCGCGACGGAGTTCCGCGCGCTGCTCGTCGTTCATCACGTCGAGTTCGACGAGGACCTCGCGGACACCGGGGACGGCGCTGACGGCCGTGGTGACGTCCTTGGTGATCCGGTCGCGCATGGGACAGCCTGCGACGGTCAGGTAGATCGCGACGGACACGACGCCGTCCGCCGCGATGGAGACGTCTTTGACCATCCCCAGCTCGGTGATGGGCCGGTGGATCTCCGGGTCCTCGACCCGGCCGAGCGCCTCGTGCACCGATGCGGACGAGGGGGTGGTGTCTGCGGGCTGCACAGTGGTCACTGCTGAGCACCGACCTTCCGGTACGGGATTCGCGTCTCTCACCCCGGCCTCGGGCAGCTCTCCTGCCTCCGGCCTGGGGTCGGGCGTCGCCCCTGGACAGGGGTCGAGCCGCTCAGCCCCATGCTACGGGCTGGCCCGACGGCTCCTCGTCGCCCTCTCGGCGATCTTTCTCGTCGATATCGTGCATCCGACTGGACGCGGTGAGTAACATCGACTTCTGTGGCGGATACCGGTCTTGCCCGATTACCGACGGACGAAGAGATGGCTGCGTGGCGTGCCTTCCTGCGCGCGCATGCGAGGGTCACCCGTTCGTTGGAAGCGGATTTGATAGCGGAGCAACGACTCTCGCTGGCTGCCTACGAAGTACTACTCCAACTGGCGGAATCCTCGGATTGCCGGCTTCGGATGACGGAGTTGGCCGATGCCGTGCTGCTTTCCAGATCGGGTGTCACCAGGCTGGTTGACCGGCTGGAACGTGCCGGACTCGTCCGTCGGAGTCGAGTCGACACGGATGGCAGGGGCGTGCTGGCGGTCCTCACCAGCCATGGCCTGGAAAGGCTGCGGACGGCCACCGAAACGCATCTGACGGGAGTGGTCCGATATTTCAGCTCGCAGCTCGCCCGCTATCAGTTGAACGTGCTGGGTGATACCTGCATGAAATTGGCAGAGGGAAAAATTCCTTCGCCGGCAGGCGAGGTGGACCCCACGACGATCACCGCTGCTGACAGCGGTGGGTAACCACCAGGTCAGCTGCGGGCCCTCCAGGGCGGCGCGGGCGGGTCCGGCTCCGCACCGAAGCCTGACCGCGCCGCGCCCGCTGCGGTCCTCCTAACATTCGCCGGGACGAGTCAGCCCCGAGGAGAGCGAGGATCACCGTGGTCGAGCGCATGCGCCCCCGTCGTTCATGCCTGGCCGTCCCCGGTTCGAGCCTGAAGATGATCGACAAGGCCAGGGGTCTGCCGGTCGACGAGTTCTTCCTGGATCTGGAGGACGCCTGCGCGCCCCCGGCCAAGGCGCAGGCACGACGCAACGCCGTCGAGTCGCTGACCGAGGGCGGCTGGGGCGGTCGCACCAGAGTGGTGCGGATCAACGGCCTGAGCACCGAGTGGGCCTACCGGGATGTGATCGAGGTGGTCGAGGGGGCAGGCGCCGATCTCGACTGTCTGCTGCTGCCCAAGGCGGAGTCCGCAGAGCAGGTCCGGTGGCTCGACGTGCTGCTGACTCAGATCGAGCTGGCGAACGGCCTCGAGGTCGGACGGATCGGCATCGAGGCGCAGATCGAGAGCGCGGGCGGCCTGGTGGCGGCCGACGAGCTGGCCCGGTCCTCGCCTCGGCTCGAGGCACTGGTGTTCGGGCCCGCGGACTTCATGGCCTCTCTCAACATGCGAAGTCTCGTGGTGGGGGAGCAGCCGCCGGGATATGACCGGGGCGATGCCTACCACTACGTGTTGATGCGGCTGCTCGTCGCGGCCAGGGCGGCAGGCATCCAGGCGGTGGACGGCCCGTATCTCCAGATCCGGGACGTCGACGGCCTGCGGCGGGTGGCCGCGAGTTCGGCCGCACTCGGCTTCGACGGCAAGTGGGTGCTGCACCCCGGCCAGGTCGACGCGGTCAACGAGGTGTTCTCCCCGAGCCAGGCGGACTACGACCACGCCGAGAACATCCTGGACGCCTACGCCTGGCACACCTCGGCGGCGGGCGGCGCCCGAGGCGCCGTGCTGCTGGGCGAGGAGATGATCGACGAGGCCTCGCGGAAGATGGCACTGGTGATCGCGGCGAAGGGGCGGGCGGCCGGACTCGTGCGTCGGGAGCCGTGGCGGCCCGAGGACTGATCGGACGGCTCGGCGTCGACGGCGGACGGCCGAACCGGGCCGGGCGATGACGGGCTCGGGGGCACCAGGTGGGGCGGGCGCAGGACGTCCGCTCGCCGGGCACCGGTGACGGCGGCTCCTCCTGAACCGACCCCGATGTGCACGGGCGACGGCGGGTCACGTGCGATGCGGTCGGGGGCCGCGAGCGCGCGGCGGCGAGTGTCCGGAGCACCCCGTCAGGGCCGAGACGACCCGCGTGGTCCCGCCTGCGCCACGCGGGTCCGGCGTCCGCCGCTGCGAACCCGAGAGTGCGTGCTCTGCCTGCCCTTTCGGGCGGCAATACGTCACATCGGGGGACGCCGTCGGGCGGAGTGGTCGCCCCCGCGAGCAGCATGGATCATGGGTATGTCTGATTCGTCGTTCTGTCGGGGGCGGAACTGTCAGGCGTGCCGATCGTTGGCAGGATGCAGGTTCTCACGTTCATGAGGGGAGACATGGTGACAAGTCCGTTCGGCGGTACCGGTGGCGGCTCGCCGGGAGCGCCCAGGCTGCCCACGCCCCCCACCGGGTGGCCTATCGGGTCCTACGCCACCTACGAGGAGGCGCAGCGGGCGGTGGATCACCTCGCCGACGGTGACTTCCCCGTCCAGGAGGTCACGATCGTCGGCGTCGACCTGATGCTGGTGGAGCGCGTGACGGGCAAGCTGTCCTGGGGGAAGGTCCTCGGCGGCGGCGCGGCCTCCGGCGCGTGGTTCGGCCTCTTCGTCGGTGTGCTGCTGAGTCTGTTCGGCAGCCCGGACGGCTTCATACTCGGCCCGATCCTCGTCGGCCTGGCCACCGGTGTGCTGTTCGGCGTCCTCTTCGCGGCGGCGACCTATGCCTCCGCCAGGGGACGGCGTGACTTCATGTCGGCCAGCCAGCTCGTGGCCGGTCGCTACGACGTGCTCTGCCAGCCGAGGCACGCGGAACAGGGGCGGGACATCCTGGCCAGGCTGGCGATGGGCCCCCGACGCACCACTTCCTGATCGACCCTCTCTCCGGACCTACGGCCCCGTTTGATAACAGGCTGGTGGCAGCCGCAGGCAATCCGCCCGGGGTTGTTGCGAGCCGTGATCTTCGGGCCTAGGTTTTACCCACCGTTCCCGAGGTGTGCGGGTTTTCACACTTCGTTCCTGGTTCTACCCCCGAAGGGGTGAGCCGCGGGATGGGCACAGTGAGGTGCCGGCCGTGTGTGGTGGTCCGGGTCGTCGATGACCACCCGGTTCGACTTCCCTCGGTGCGGCGGGAAGGAGACAGGGATGAACGGTCCCGCGACTCGGTCGCGGTCTGGGAGGGCGAAGGGGCGAAAGGCGGCCGTCGCCGCCACGGCTCTGCTCGTCGCACCGCTGGCGGGTTGTGCCGCCGGCGCGGACGACGGAATCACGATCAACCTGTATTACGCCCCGGAGCAGAACTTTCAGACCGTCGTCGACAACTGCAACGAGGAGGCCGACGGGCGCTACCGCATCGCCTACAACATCCTGCCGCGCGGCGCGGATGATCAGCGCACCCAGATGGCTCGGCGACTCGCCGCCGAGGACACCAGCATGGACATCCTCGGACTGGACATCACCTGGACCCAGGAGTTCGCGGGTGCGGGCTGGACACTGGAGTGGACGGGCGAGCACCGAGCCGAGGTGGAGGACGGCACCCTGGAGGGGCCGCTGGAGTCCGCCCGCTACGAGGACCGCCTCTACGCTGCGCCGAAGAACACCAACGTCCAACTGCTCTGGTACCGCACCGACCTGGTCGACTCGCCCCCGGAGACCTGGGGCGAGATGATCGAGCTGTCGCAGGAGCTGCGGGACGCGGGCGAGACCTACCAGGTCAACGCCACCGGCGCTCAGTACGAGGGCCTGGTCGTCATCTACAACAGCATCGTCGCCTCCGCAGGCGGCTCGATCCTCTCCGAGGACGGGACCCAGGCGGTCTTCGACGAGGGCGCGGTGCGCGGCCTCGAGGTGTTGCAGGACTTCGCCTCGGCGGGCGTCACCGACCAGTCCTTCACCAATGCGATGGAGGACGAGGCGCGGCTGGCCTTCCAGTCCGGCAACGGTGCGTTCCAGCTGAACTGGCCGTACGTCTACCCGGCCATGCAGTCCGAGGCCCCGGAGCTGGCGGAGAACGTGAGCTGGGCGCGGTATCCGGGTGTCGAGCCCGGCGTGCCGTCGCGGGTCTCCATCGGCGGCTTCAACCTCGGCATCAGCCGGTACACCGAGCATCCCGACGAGGCGTTCGAGGCCGCGTTGTGCCTGCGCAACGCGGAGAACCAGCAGTACTCCGCGATCAACGACGGCGTGCCGCCGACCATCGAGAGCGTCTACGACGAGCCCGAGATGGAAGACGCATACCCGATGAAGGACGTCATCCTGGAGGAGTTGCAGGATGCGGCGAACCGGCCGTTGACCCCGGCCTACCAGAACGTCTCGACGGTGCTGGCCGCCACGCTCTCGCCGCCGGGGAACATCGTTCCCGAGGCCACGGCCGAGGAACTGCGGCAGTCCGTTCAGGACGCCCTGGAGTCGAAGGGGGTCCTGCCGTGAGTGAGCCGACCGGTACCGCCGATCCGCAGCCCGCAGTCGCCGCACCCGGCGCGGTCACGACGTCCCGCCGCCGCAAGGCGCCGTTGTCGGAGGGCCGCAAGGCCGAGCGAAGGCTGGGCTGGCTCCTCTGTGCGCCTGCCGCGCTGGTGATGGTGCTCGTCACAGCCTGGCCGATCATCTACTCGGTGTGGCTGTCGTTGCAGCGCTTCGACCTGAAGTTCCCGGATGAGCGTGAGTTCATCTGGTTCGAGAACTACGTCACGGTGCTGACCAACGGCTACTGGTGGGGTGCCTTCGGCGTCACCGTGCTGATCACCCTGGTCTCGGTGGCGATCGAGCTGGTCCTGGGCATGGCCCTGGCCCTGGTGATGCACCGGACCATCGTCGGACGCGGCCTGGTGCGGACCTCGGCGCTGATCCCGTACGGCATCGTCACCGTCGTCGCCGCCTTCTCCTGGCGGTACGCGTGGACGCCGGAGACCGGCTATCTGGCGAACCTCTTCGGCGGGGGAGCCCCGTTGACCGAGCAGGCCAGCGCGCTGGGCGTCATCATCCTGGCCGAGGTCTGGAAGACCACGCCCTTCATGGCCCTGCTGCTGATGGCGGGCCTGGCACTGGTGCCGAACGACCTGCTCAAGGCGGCGGCCATCGACGGTGCAGGCGGCTGGCAGCGCTTCACCAAGGTCATCATCCCGGTGATGAAGCCCGCGATCCTGGTCGCCCTGCTGTTCCGCACCCTCGACGCGTTCCGCGTCTTCGACAACATCTACGTGCTCACCTCCGGAGCACAGGACACCTCCTCGGTGTCGATGCTGGCGCAGACGAACCTGATCAAGGGGCTGAACCTCGGCATCGGCTCCACGATGTCAGTGCTGATCTTCATCGCGGTGGCGATCATCGCGTTCATCTTTATCAAGCTGTTCGGCACCTCCGCGCCGGGCAGCGACAACGAGGGGAGGCGCTGATGGCCGCCTTCGGCGCGACCGCCACCAGGAACCGCAAGCTCGGCTGGACGCTGATCAACGCCGTCGTCGTGGTGTACGCCCTGGTGCCGGTGCTGTGGATCGCCTCGCTCTCGTTCAAGACCCCCGGCACGATCACCGACGGGAACTTCATCCCCCGCGAATGGACGCTGGAGAACTACGCGTCGATCTTCAGCACCGGACAGTTCATCCGTGCGCTGGGCAACTCCATCGGCATCGCACTCATCGCGACGCTGATCGCCGTGGTGCTCGGCACGATGGCGGCCTACGCCATCGCCAGGCTGACCTTCCCCGGCAAACGGCTGCTGGTCGGGGTGTCGCTGCTCATCGCGATGTTCCCGCAGATCTCCCTGGTGTCGCCGCTGTTCGAGATCGAGCGGGCCCTCGGGCTCTTCGACACCTGGCTGGGACTGATCCTGCCGTACATCACCTTCTCGCTGCCGCTGGCGATCTACACGCTGTCGGCCTTCTTCCGGGAGATCCCCTGGGAGCTGGAGAAGGCGGCGAAGATGGACGGCGCCACGCCCGCACAGGCCTTCCGGCGGGTCATCGCCCCGCTGGCGGCGCCGGGCGTGTTCACCACGGCCATCCTGGTGTTCATCTTCTGCTGGAACGACTTCCTGTTCGCGTTGACGCTCACCTCGACGGAGTCGTCGCGGACGGTGCCGGTGGCACTGTCGTTCTTCACCGGAGACTCGCAGTTCGAGGATCCGACCGGGTCGATCTCCGCGGCAGCCGTGGTGATCACGATCCCGATCATTCTGTTCGTGTTGTTCTTCCAACGCCGCATCGTCGCCGGGCTGACCTCCGGCGCTGTGAAGGGATGAGGTGACCAGTGGCTGAGATCGTCCTGGACAAGGTGACCAAGCAGTATCCCGACGGCGCGGTCGCGGTGAAGGATGTGGACATCGAGATCGCCGACGGCGAGTTCGTCATCCTGGTCGGCCCGTCCGGCTGCGGGAAGTCCACCACGCTGAACATGATCGCCGGGCTGGAGGACATCAGCGCGGGCGAGCTGCGGATCGCGGGCGAGCGGGTCAACGACCGCGCGCCCAAGGATCGGGACATCGCGATGGTGTTCCAGTCCTACGCGCTCTACCCGCACATGACGGTGCGAGAGAACATGGCCTTCCCGCTGCGGCTGGCCAAGGTCGACGACGCGACGGTGAACAGCAAGGTCGCCGAGGCGGCCAAGACGCTGGACCTCACCGCACATCTCGATCGCAAGCCCGCGAACCTCTCCGGCGGGCAGCGGCAGCGGGTCGCGATGGGGCGGGCGATCGTCCGCAGCCCCAAGGCGTTCCTGATGGACGAGCCGCTGTCCAACCTCGACGCCAAGCTGCGCGTGCAGATGCGGACGTCGGTGTCCAAGCTGCAGAAGAAGCTGGGCACCACGATGGTCTACGTCACCCACGACCAGACCGAGGCCATGACCCTCGGCGATCGCGTCGTGGTGATGCGGGGCGGTGCGGTGCAGCAGATCGGCTCGCCGCAGTTCCTCTACGACCACCCGGCGAACCTGTTCGTCGCCGGGTTCATCGGCTCGCCCGCGATGAACTTCCTGGCAGGCGAGATCGCCGACGACACACTGCGCACGCCGTTGGGCTCGGTGCACATCACCGACCGGACCCGGCGGCTCCTCGAGGCGTCGAAGGCGCCGCGCGAGGTCATCCTCGGCGTCCGTCCGGAGCACTTCGAGGACGCGGCTCTGATCGAGGAGTCGGTGCGGAGCAAGGGCGGGCTGTTCACCGCCGAGGTCGACGTGGTCGAGTCGATGGGTTCGGACAAGTACGTCTACCTGGCGGTCGAGGAGCGGGCGAGTTCCGCGGAACTGGACGAGCTGGCAGCCGACGCGGGGACCTCGGACGTCCCCTCGTCGGAGGGCCACCTCGTGACCAGGCTCTCCTCGACCTCGACGGCCAGGGAGGGCGCGACGCACGAGGTCTGGTTCGACGCGGACAAGATCCAACTGTTCGACCCGGCCGACGGTCGCAACCTGACCCGCGAGGCCTGAACCGCTGATCGGCCCATGCCGAGGTGACGGCGACGGGCGTCGTTCGACGACCAGCTCTGGTCGGTCGGGCGAGGCCCGTCGCCTGAGCGGCTCGCCCGCCGCCGCTGTCAGCGTCGCGCGACGCTGCTGCGGACGGCCGCGATCACCTCGTCGTCCCATCGATGGGTCCGCATCAGCCGGTAGCGTTCCTCCCCCACCGCGAGGTAGGCCTCGGCCTCGGTGCGGTCGCCGATCAGGTCGGCCTGCCGCAGCATCGCGATAACGGGGATGAACTCCTCCTCGTACCAGCGCAGCGCCACCGCCTGGCGGTCGAGAAACCGTCCCTCGTCCTGCATGACCCGGAAACCCCAGGCCTCGACGGTCTCGCTCAACTCCGTGTACCGCCAGGCGTCGGGGAGGGAGATCGCCGCCCTGGCCTCGCCCCGCAGCGGCACTCGTTCGAGGAACAGCCTGCGGTCGTTCTTCACCATCAGATCACCCCGGAAGCGGATGTCGCCCGCGTGCAGCATGGTGACGACCTCGGTGACATAGGCGTCGATCGTCTCCAGGCCCTGCGCCAGCGCCACCGACACCCGGTGGTGGCCGTCCTTGACGAAGTGCAGGTCGCCGATCCGGTAGACGTCGATCGGCGGCACCGACTCGCCGCGTCGCCGAGCCAGCGCCAGCCGTTCCCATCGCTCCCGGACTCGAGCCGAGGTCGGGCGGAAACGCCGGTCGAAGTCCCGCGTCCGGTCCACGCTGCCGACGATGGAGTCCAGCCGCAGCACCCGGAGGCCGATCCTGCGCTGCCCGCGCTGGCCGAGGGCGGACAGGACCTCGTCGAAGGGCAGCATCACGTTCACGTCGTCGGGCTCGCGGCGCAGCCACATGGCGAGCCGGGCCAACACCTGCCTGCGGCGGACGCGCAGGAAGTCGTACTCCGCGTCGGCTCTGGGGAATCCGGTGTCACGACGCATCGGGCTGCTCCTCACCACGGGCCGACCTGGCACGTCCAGCATGCGATAGCCGACCGCGTTGACCACTCGGGTGCCGTGCAGTTCCCGATCGCCCACCGGCTCGCCGAACGGATGGATATGGCCGTGGATCAACAGTCCGGGACGAAGCCGCCGGACGGTGGAGTGCAGGCTGCGGACGCCCCGGTGCGGCGGGTCCCCCCGGTCGCCGCAGCCTCGGGGCGGGGCGTGGGTAAGCAGGACGTCGACTCCGCCGCCGTCTCGGAGCCTGCGCAGGGCGACGCGCCGGGACAGTCTTCTGCCCCGGCGCGCCTGTTCTCGCTCGGTCCACTGATCGGGACCCGGTCGGTAGCGGATCGAGCCGCCGAGCCCGGCGATCCGGAGCCCGGCCACGTCCACCACCCGGCCGTCGGCGTTGACCGCACCCGGCGGGCCGGGCCACGTGACGGGCATCCCGGCGCGCAGCCACAGTCAGCGCCGCCGCCGATAGCCGGTGAGATCCCGATCATGATTGCCCGGCACGAAGACGCACGGCACTTCCAGCCGATCGCTGAGAGAGGCCAGGTAGTCGAACTCCGAGATCGCCCGCGCCCAGGATCAACTCCGCGCCCAGTCCGCGGAGGTCGGTGGACCAGAACCGTTCCACCACCTCGTCGGCCACCGCCAGCACCCCGGCCATGTGGCTGAGACTACGGGCGATCCCGGGGCGGGTGGTGGTGATCAGTCGCCGAACCAGCCGCCTGCGGGCTCCTCGAGGAAGATCAGCTCCTCCGCGAAGCGGACCATGCTTTCCTGGCCGCCGATCTCACGACCCTCCTCCGAATTCTCGTGATCCTGGAACGTCGTCTCCAGCCAACGTCCATCCGAGAGTTGGACCTGCAACACCGCGGACAGCGGCCCTTCGCTCGTGTCGCGGGCAGGCCAGAACGTGCCGTCGCGGTCACCCACCCGGACCGGTGTACCCGCGCCGTGCTCGGGAAGTCGATCCGGACTATCGGCGACGCGGGTCCACAGCGACAGGCTGGGCGACATGGGGTGGGCGTCCGGGGGGGTCAGGGAGAGGGTTGCCCCCCAGACATCGTCCAGCCGCATGACGCCGCTACCGCTGACCGTCAGGGCAGGCGGGAGCCAGCCCGGTTCCAGCGCGGCGTGGAACGGCGACTCCCCGCCAGGGCGGACGGATTCCGCCACCCGGTAGGCCACGTCCTCGGTGTCGGCGCCGGGGATGTCGCCGACCCTCACCGTCAGCACGGTCGAGTCGTCGGGCATCCACACCAGGTTGCTGCTGTGTCCTGGTGCGGAGTCCAGCATCGCGGGGGAGCCGTTGACGGTCGGGTCCCCACTCTCGGCGAGGTCCTCGGCCACGGTGTCCCAGTTGATCTCGTCCGGATCATATGCCGTGAACCGCACCACGTTCTCGATCAAGTCCTCCGGATCTCCCTGTTCGATCCCCTCCAGCGGCGCCCACCTCTGCGTCTGGGGAAACCCGCCCTCGACGTCGACGTTGCGGGAGACCTCGACGAAATCGTCCGGCAGCCAGCCCACCGTGTATCGCATGGGGATCGGCGGCGGGCCGGGCGGCTCGGCGACACGGGATTCCACGGTCTGTCCCGCAGGCGGTGCAGGCGCGGCAGCGGGTGGGAAGGCGCGCAGGGCGGTGGGTACGGCCAGCGCCCCGACCACTGCCACTACGGCGAGTCCGGTCAGGGCCCTTCTGCGCCGCCGTCGAGACCGCAGGGCAGGCAACCGCGCGGCCACCGGCTCCGCAGACGGAGCCTCCTCCGCCTGCCGTTCGAATGCCGCCTCGATCAGATGCTCGGTCCGTGAACCTTCCATGTCCGTCACCGCTCCTTCCCGCCGATTCGAGTGGAAATGGGTGCTGCCGATTCCGTCCCGCTGCGCAGCGTGGCCAGCGCGCGGGAGATGTTGCTGCGTGCCGTGCCCTCGGAGCAGCGCATGATCGACGCGATCTCCGCATGGGCGAGACCCTCGTAGTAGCGGAGCACCAGCGCGGCCCGCTGCCTCGGCGGCAGCCGCGCGATGCGGGTCAGCATCGCGTCGCGCTCGTCAAAGACCACGATCGGATCGTGGCCGGTCTCGACGAGTCCGCTGAATGATTCCGGCGGGACGCTGACGTCCCGCGTGGCGCGTCTGCGACGCCAGGACAGGAACTCGTTGGTCACCATCCGACGCACGTAGTGCAACGGCGAGTCCAGCGCCCCGATCCGTCGCCAGCGACTCTGGGCGCGGATCAGCACCTCTTGGACGATGTCCTCCGCGAGATGCGGATCGCAGGACAGCACCGTCGCATAGCGCAGCAGATCGCGAAGTCGGGTGGCGACGAAGTCATCGAACGTCACATGCCTGCCTTCCTGTTCCGGTCGCCCCTCACACGCGGGCAGCCGCCGGAACGTTGAACCGGACAGCCGAACTTCCTCGCCCGAGGCGTTGTCGGATGCGGAGCGTGACGCCCACGTACGGCTAGGGTGATGGCCATGCTGGTCGAGCTGTTCCGTGACGCGGCCCGTGCCTGTCTGCCCGCCAGCCCCCTGACCAACCTGCTGCTCGACTCCGTCGCCGACGACCTCGCCGAGAGCGGGCCGATGACCTCGGTGGTGTGCGGCCTGGAGCTGGGCGGGGCGGGCAGCGTCCCCGGACTGCGCTTCGCCGCAGCGGTGCACCACCTGGTGTTGTCGGGCCGGGCTCCGAAGCTGGCTCGCCACTACCCGACCGCGGGCGGTCGACTGGACCCGGCGACGTTCTGGCCCGCCGCCAGGGCGGCGATCCTCGCGGGATCCGACGGCGTCCGCGAGCGCGCCACGGCCACGGCGGTGCAGACCAACGAACCGGGCAGGATGGCGCCCTGCCTCGGCGGCCTCCAGGTGGCTGCGCAGGAGGCCGCCCGCCGGGTCGGCCGGTCGACTCCCTTCCCGATCCGGCTGTTGGAGATCGGGGCCAGTGGTGGGCTCAACCTCCGGCCGGACCGGGTGGCCCTCGAACTCGACGGCACCGTGGTCGGGGACGAGACCAGTCCGCTGCGGCTGGACCCGGCGTGGACGGGCAGGCCGTCCGCCGACCTGAGCGCGGAGCTGCGCATCGTCGAGCGAGCGGGCTGCGACCTGCACCCCTCCGACCCGAACACCGAGGAGGGCAGGCTGCATCTGTCGTCCTTTGTCTGGCCCGACAGCCTCGAGCGCTGGGATCGGCTGCAGGCCGCGCTGCGCCTGGCCTCGACGGACCCGATCACGGTGGATCGGGCCGCCGGACCGGAGTGGCTGGCGGACCGGCTCGCTGATCTCCCCGCCGACGTCCTCACCGTGGTGTGGCATTCGGTCGTCTGGCAGTACGTCTCGGCACGGGACCGGGCCCGAGGTCGCGAGATCCTGGCCGAGGCGGCAGCCCGGGCGACCGATCGCGCGCCGCTGGCCCTGCTGGTCTACGAGTCTCGTCGCATGCCGCCGGGCGCGCCGATGCCTTATCGCTTCGATCTGCTGCTGCGGCTGTGGCCGTCGGGACTGGCCGGACGACTCGGCACGGGCGGCGGCCACGGCATCCCGTTCACCTGGCTCGGCTGATCGGCCGGGCGCGGCGCCTCCCGGGGGCGAGGTCGATCACGCGATGGGCGGCGGCGCCGTCGGGATCGAGCCGCCCGACCGAGCGCACTCGCCACCGGCGACGGTGCGAGGCCTGGTCAGCCCCAGTCGGGTACCCCGTCGACCGCGATCAGCACGGTCACGGCGGTGATCCAGAGCAGGATGCCGGCCAGGGCCCAGAAGCGAAGGCTGCCGATGAGACGGATCACCGTGTCACCGTCCTCTCTCTCGTGGTCTCGGGTGCGCTCGACGGCGGTCTACAGCCAGCCGTTGCGGCGGAAGGTGCGGTACAGGGTCAGACAGCTGGTGAGGATGACCAGCAGGACGACCGGATAGCTGTACTGAAAGTGCAGCTCGGGCATGTAGTCGAAGTTCATGCCGTAGATGCCCGCGATCATGGTGGGAACGGAGATGATCGCCGCCCACGAGGTGATCTTGCGCATGTCGCTGCTCTGGCGAAGCGTGATCTTGGCCAGCGCGGCGTCCACCAGCGTGGTGAGCAGCTCGTCGAAACCCGCGACCTGCTCGGACACCTTCGTCAGGTGGTCCTCGACATTGCGGAAGTAGGAGCGGACCTCCTCCGGCACCAACGGGGTGTACCCGTCCGCGAGTCGACGCAGCGGCGTGCCCAGGGGCTTCACCGCGCGACGAAGCTCCATGACCTCGCGCTTGAGCAGGTAGATCTGCTCGGCGTCGACCGTGGTCTTCGGGGCGAAGACCTTCGTCTCCATCTCGTCGATGGCGGACTCCATGACGGCGCCGACGGCGAGATAGCTGTCGACGACCTGGTCCGCGATCGCGTGCAGCACGACGGCGGGCCCCGAGGCCAGGTGCTCGGGGTCGGCTTCGAGTGCTCGCCGCATCCCGGCCAGCCCGGAGTGACTGCCGTGCCGGACGGTGACCACGAAGTCGCGACCGAGGAAGACCATCATCTCGCCGCCCTCCACGACCTCGCCTGCCTGGCCTGCGGGCTCCGTCACATAGCGGACCGTCTTGAGCACCATGAAGAGCGTGTCGTCGTAACGCTCCAGCTTGGGACGCTGATGCGCGTGGACGGCGTCCTCCACGGCCAGCTCGTGCAGCTCGAAGGTCTCGGCGACGCCCTTGATGTCGTCTTCGGTGGGTTCGTGCAGCCCGATCCAGACGAACCCCGCTCCACGCCTGCGGACCTCCGCGACGGCCTCACCGTGGGTCCATCGACCGGGCAGCCGGCTGCCGTCCACGTAGACGGCGCAGTCGACCACCGAGTTCAGCCCGGCGGGTTCGGGCGAGGGCAGCCTGCGAGCAGCGGGAGAGCGCGTGCTGCGACCGCGCAGGACGAGCGAGGGGAGAACTGCCATCATGACCTCCGGTGCACCAGGGGAGGAGCCTTCTCGACTGCTCGGAATCGAGCGGTGGAACGAGAGGCGCCCCTGCCGGTGACCGGGAAGTCAGCGCTGGCTGCGAGTCTTCGAGGACAGGGACGCGGGTGTACTGCTGGGCGACGGACTATCGGCGCTGCTCAACGATCCCCACCTCCTTGCGCTCGGCCGTCGTCCTGGACGGCAGGTCAGCTCTGGTCGCCCGCCCAGCGTACTCGGGTGCCGGGCAGACTGGGGCGGCCCGGTAGGCAAGGCCGAATCCCGCCTCGGGCTCACCCGAGGAGCTGCCCGTCGTTCGGGCCCGTCAAAGGAGACGTATGCACGGTACGGAACTGGAACTGGTCCGGCGCAGACTCCGGGACTTCGCCGAGTCCGACCGGACCGCCGCCTCGCCGCTCTATCGGCACCTGGCCGCGCACGCCGCCGCCGACCCCGAGGTCTCCAGTCTCCTGGCGACGGCTCCGCCGCAGTCCGCCGTTCCGCCACTGCTGCTCGCGGCGGCGCATCGGCTGATCCAGGCCGAGCCGTGGCTGACCCTGTCCAACTACTACCCGACGCTCGGCGGGACCTTCGGCGTCGATCAGCAGACCTGGGGCCTGTTCCGCGACTTCCTGCTCGAACGGTCGGACCGGGCGACCCGGCTCATCTCCACCCGCACCGTGTGCGACGAGGAGGTGGGCCGGGCGGTGCTGATCTATCCGGCGCTGGCGATGATCGCCAAGCAGGCCCGCGCCCCGCTGGGACTGCTCGCCGTGGGCTCCGGCTCCGGGCTGCTGCTCAACCCGCACCGCTACGGCTATCGGTACCAGGGGGCGGGCGTCGGCGAGGTGGTGTCGGGGCCGAAGAAGACGCCCCTGGTGCTCAGCGCCGCCCTGCGGACGGCCGACGGAGTCTCCCTGCCGCCGTTGCCCGCGAAGCTCGCCGTCGCGGCCCGGGTCGCCCTCGATCGGGTCACGATGGACCTGGCCGATCCCGACGACGTCGCCTGGATGGAGGCCTGTGTCTGGGCTGATCAACCTGATCGGCTCCGCCGCTTGGAACTCGCTGTGTCCATTCAGCGCCAATCGCCCCCCGAACTGGTGATCGGAGACCCGGTCGAAGGATTGGCCGACGCGGCCGCCCGAGTTCCTCGCGAGGTGCCGCTGGTGATCATCCAGGGGCGCAGTCTCGCGGGCGAGTCCGCCGAGCGGCGCGCGGACTACGCCAGGCGGCTCGCGGAACTCGGCGCCGGTCGTCCACTCTGGTGGGTCGGCGTCGAGCCGGACTTCTCGACGCTGCGGGCGATTGCTCCGTCCCTCGCGCCTGTCGAGGCGCAGGCGCCGGGAGTCGATCATCTGTTGGCGGTGGTTCGGTGGCGGGACCGGGTGCCCGAAGCGACCGTCCTTGCCCGAACGGATGCACACGGTCGGCGCATGGACTGGGGGCTGATCTGACTTTGGGTAGTCGAATCCGCCTCGCTCGCCAGTTGTTCGCCGGTCAGTTAATCAATTCAGCCCAGAGGTGGCTGCGGTGAGTGTTCTTGTCCGCGCCGGAGCGGCTCCGGGACGCCCCCGAGGTGTGTCGAAGATCGCATTTCGGCGGACGTCGGAGCCTTTCCGGTGCTTCGACCTGGACTTTCGTCGATCGAAGCGGACAATGTGGACGAATGCCCAAGATTCACTCCGTCGGGGCGCCGGCGGCGGGCTCGTCGCGGGCAGGCGCGGTGCCCCTGGCGGCCGGACGGGCCGTCTCACCTGGACTCGCGTCTGGTCTAAGGGGTTCGATCAAGATCACTTAGGGCGACCGTCGGGTGATCGACTGATCGAGTGATCGCGGCTTCGGGGACGATCTCCGCGACGGTTGCTGACCGGCGGTGGATCACCCGAGTGACAGATCGTCCGTATAGTTCACCCGGATCGCCCATTGGCACGGAGCGTAATCAGGTTCAGGCTGGTGTGCGAAATCCCGACCCGAGCGCGGGACATGTCTGCCGGCGGGCGGCAGAGTGCGGTACAACGGATCAGCAGGGCGCCTGCAGTGGTGCAGCTAGCAGACGGGGATGGTCGTCGTGAACCTCAAGAAGATCCTCATGTTCGCTGGGATCGCGTTGCTCCTCTTTCTCCTGATCACCCAGCCCAACGAGTCCGCCAACATGGTCCAAGGCATCCTCGCCACGCTCCAGGGCGCAGCCGAGGCGATCATCACGTTCGTTCAGAATCTGTTCTGAGCAGGTCGGCGCACCGGCTCCCGGGGCCGGTGCCGACCTGGAGCGAGGAGTCGTGGCACTGTGCTTGCACCCAGAGATCCAGACGAGTACCTGCTTGAGAGCGAGCGACGCGTCATCAGAGTGCGCAGGCACTGGGCGAGCATGCTCTGGGACATCTTCGAGGCCACGGCGCTGCTCGTCGGCTTGATGCTGATCTCGGGCCTGATGCCGCCCGGCACCGCGCTCATCCAGAACATCCTCTGGTACGCGGGCCTGCTCGTGGTGCTCCGCTTCTCCTACTACGTGATCGAGTGGTGGGTGGAGCGGATCGTCGTCACCGACAAGCGGTTCATGCTGACCACCGGCGTCTTCGAGACCAACGTGGCCATGATGCCCGTCACCAAGGTCACCGACCTGACGTTCCGCCGCACCCTCATGGGTCGCTTCTTCGGGTACGGCACGCTGGTGATCGAGTCGGCGGGCCAGATCCAGGCCTTGAACAAGGTCGAGTACTGCCCCAACCCCGAGGAGATCAACGACGCGATCTCCGAGCTGGTCTTCGGGGACAAGAAGGCTCAGTCCGAGCGCTTCTCGATGATGAAGGCCCGTCGCGCCGCGCTGGGCCGACGTCGGGTCGGCGCCCGGCGGTGACCGCCCCGGATCGGGGCGTCGTTCACCCCGGCGAATCCCGCTGAACGACACTGTCCGGGTGCGCATCGATCTGCATACCCATTCGACGGCGTCGGACGGCAGCGACGCTCCCGAGGAACTGGTCCGCCTTGCGGCACTGGCCGGCCTCGACGTCGTGGCGTTGACCGACCACGACACGACCGCAGGCTGGGACCGGGCCACCGCCGCCCTGCCCGCCGGACTGCGGCTCGTTCCCGGTGCCGAGCTCTCCTGCGCGGCCCGCGACGAGACCGGCAGACCCGTCACGGTCCACCTGCTCGCCTACCTCTTCGACCCCACCGCATCGGAGATCGTCGAGGAGCAGGCCCGGCTGCGCGCGGAGCGCCGGACCAGGCTGCGGCTGATGGCGGAGCGGATGGTGGAACAGGGACACCCCATCGACGTCCCCGCGCTCTTCGCCGCTCTCCCGCCCGATGCGCCTGCGGGCCGACCTCATCTCGCCAGGGCGCTGATGCAGGCAGGCGTGGTCGAGAGCGTGGACGAGGCGTTCCGGCGTTTCCTGGGCACCGGCGGACGATTTCACCTCGGCCGCACCGACACTCCGGTGCTGCGGGCCGTGGAGATGATCCGCCGTGCAGGCGGGGCGACCGTGTTGGCGCACCCCTTCGCGAGGAGCCGAGGCCCGGTGGTCGATGCGCAGACCATCGCGGAGCTGGCGGAGGCCGGTCTCGCGGGCGTCGAGGTCGACCACCCGGATCACGATCTGCCGACCAGGCGAGAACTGCGCGGCCTCGCGGGCGAACTGGGCCTGTTGACCACCGGTTCCAGCGATTATCACGGGACGAACAAGACCCTCAGCCTCGGCGAGGAGACCACCGACCCGGCGCAGTTCGAGGCTCTGGTTGCACAGACCAGCGGCACCGAGGTGCGGGTCGGTCTCGGACGGTGACGATCCCGCCGATGTCCACACCCGCGCTGCCGGCTACGGTGTCCTGGTGCAGTTGGGCCTGGAGGGAATGCCGAGCAGACTGGTACGGGTGACCCCGGCCAGGCTGGCCCGCTGGGCGGACTGCCCTCGTCGCTATCGGCTGACCTATCTGGACCGCCCGGCGCCTGCCAGAGGCGGCGCCTGGGCACACAGCACCCTCGGCGCCGTCGTGCACAACGCCTTGCGCGCGATCTTCGCGATGCCTGGTCGAGGCCGGACGCTCGCGGCTGCGTCGGCGGAGATCCGACGACACTGGAAGAGCGACGGCTTCCGGGACGCGGCGCAGGCCGCCGACTACCGCGAGCGGGCGGAGAACTGGGTCTCGGACTACGTCGAGGACGCCGACCCCGATCTGGAACCCGTCGCCCTGGAGCGCTGGGTCTCCGCGTCTGCCGGGACGATCGTGGCGGAGGGGCGCGTCGATCGCATCGACGCCCGCGGCGGCGAACTCGTCGTCGTCGACTACAAGACCGGCAGGCACGGCGTCACCGTGGACGATGCCAGGGACTCCCAGGCACTGGCCCTGTACGCGTTGGCGGCGCGACGGACCCTGCGCAGACCGTGCAGGCGGGTGGAACTCCACCACCTGCCCACCGGTTCGGTGCAGTCCTGGGAGCACGACGAGTCCTCGATGGACGAGCATCTGAATCGGGCCTCGGCGACGGCCGAGCAGTTGCAGTCGGCCTCGGACGATCTGAGCGCGGGCGGCGACGCGGACCGGCTGTTTCCGACGAGGGCAGGCCGTCGATGCTCCTGGTGCGAGTTCCGGAACTCCTGTGCGGACGGCCGCGCCGCCGCGCCGCCGCTGGACTCGTGGGCGCTGCTCCGACCGTGAGCAGATGATCATGGCGATGACTTCGGGTTCGAAGACGGTGAGAATGACCGAGCAGGCGAGCATGGCGGGCAGGCTGTTGCGCGGGGTGAGCGGCGCGATCACTGCGGGGCTCGTGATCCTGGCGCTGACGATGATCATCGCCCAGCTGGTGGCGACGAGAGCCAGCTATCCGGGACCGGGGTGGGCGGTGGTTGTCGTGCACCTGCTGTTCGCGATCGGTGCCGTGCTGCTGCAACGCGCCTCGGACCGGCGACGGACCGCGGTTCGCTGGTGGGGCCCGCTGATCGTCCTGGTCCTGGCAGGCGCGCTGCTGTGGTTCTGGTGGTGGCAGTGACCGCTCTCGCGGTGCTCTGACCCGTGAGGGCGTGGCCGACGCCGCGGGTGTGCCGTCGTCGCGGATCGGACAGCTCTCCCGGCGGCAGTGCCGGGGTGGCGTGTTTCGAAGAGGGTGGGATCGGGCGAACCGTTCATGTTCGGCCGGACCGTGCGTGGGGCACCGCCGGCTTCTCCCGCCGTCTCGTCGTCGAAGGACGTCGATCGGTGCCTGGTGACGAGCGGCTCTGGTCGGTCGGCGATGCGACCGCGCCTCGGCTGCGATCGGGACGACGGCCGAGCCGTGCGCGGCAGACGGACATCGGTGTCGAGACTCGCCCGGCGCTGCGCTGATCGAGGCGGACCCCGGCGGTACCGGGTCTCGATGTCCCGGATGCACCGGAGAGCATCGCGCGCCGCCGAGCATCGTGTCGCGCCGAGCAGGCGAACTCTTGATCGGATCGCGCGCCGCCGACCCGCGACGATGCCGATGCGCGCGAGTCCTGTCCGGATGAGCGTGGCCGGTGAGAGGTGCGTGGCAGGCAGCCCACTCGGCGTGACCAACGGCCCGCCTGCCGCGGATCTGCGGAGCTGTGCATCGAGCGGTGACGCTGCGTCGACACTCGAGGGTGGTCCCGCCGTCAGGCGATCCAACGCCGCCAAGTGGACAGCAGCACCGCCAGCAGGCCCGCCGGGTTCTCCGTGTTCGGACTGTGCCCGGCGGAGTCGATCAGGACGAACTCGCCGTCGAGACGCCGGGCCATGTCTCGCTGGGTGTCGATCGACCAGGCATCGTCGTCCACACCGGACGACACCAGGACGGGGGTCCCGGCCCTCGTGAGCGCGGTCGCCAGCTCGGCGACGCGGTCGGGTTCGTGTCGCAGTCCGTCGGCCATGCCGAGCAGGCTCGCGGGCGACGAGGCCAGGAAGCGCCTCCGCAGGTACGCCCGCAGCTCGGCGGGCTGTGCCTGGCGGGCGGGCGACGCGGTGTCCTGTGCGTCGCGCAGACGCTCGGCGGCCTCGATGCCGTGTTCGACCAGGATGGGCTCGCCCAGGTCCAGGGTCTGTCGCCGAGGTCCGGGCGGCAGGGCGCCCGGACCGGTGTCGAGCAGCACCAGGCCGTCGACCGGTGCGCCCGCCAGGACCGCTCCCCGTGCGACCAGTCCGCCGTAGGAGTGGCCCAGCAGGATCAGCGGCCGTCCCGCTACCCGCAGATCCTCGATGAGCTTCGCGACCACCTCGCCGAGCGGCAGGGGCAGATGGTCGGCTCGATCCGGCAGGGCCTGCGATTCGAACTGGCCGGGCAGGTCCACCGCCACCGTGTCGAAGCCCGCCTCGGCCAGCGGGTCCAGCAGCGGCGCGAAGTCCTCCTTGGCGCCCGTGTAACCGGGCACCAGCACGATGGTCGCCTTCGGCGTCCGGCCGGTGGCCGGGCGGGCGCGCAGCGCGGCCAGTTCGCCGGGCCCGCCGGGCAGCCTGACGTGCTCGGCGTGGTGCGGGGAGATCTGGGAGGCACGAAGGACGGTCACGCATTCGAGTCTGCCGCATCGACTCGGCGATCGGGAGAGGTGTTCGCCTGCCCCGAGCCGCCGCGTCGCGACGCGGCATCGAACGGCCTAGCCCGCCTCAGCGCAGCGCGACGAGCGTGTCACCGCGTTGTTCGAGCAGGATCGGACCGATCGAGTCCATGACGATCGGCCCGTCGTGGTCGCCGCGATCGACGGGGAAGTCACCGAGCCGTTCGCCGGTGGCCGGGTCCAGCACGGCGAGGCCGTCGGGGACCGGGACGAGCAGGACTCCCGCGAACGACGTGCCTGCGCCCATGGTTTCCGACATCGTCCAGAGCAGGCGGCCGTCTTCGGCGGACAGCGCCGCGGTCGAGCCGCCCGCATGCCAGAAGACGTGCTCGTCGGTGATCGTCGTGAGCGGCACCGACGACGTGGACTCGGCGAACTGCTCCCCGGTGAACGGCAGCGGGAAGTGGTCGGTCCGGAGGCCCTCGGAGTCGTAGACGGTCAGGGTGGGCGGGCTCGGCGTGGCGATGACGGTGAACACGTCGGAGGTCGCGACCAGCGCCGCGTCCGCCTCGTCCAGCGGGACGCTGAAGTCCTCCTCCGGCTCGTCGTTGTCCTCCGGCCTGGCCGACAGCACCGTGAGCCGCTCGTTGGCGTCCTCGGCGCAGCGCTCGATGACGGCGAGTCGGGCCTCGCCCGCGGCGAAGGCACGGTGTTCGCAGTCGACTCTCGGCTGCCGGTCGGGATTGACCAGCGCGGGAACTCGGCCGTACTGGAGGGTCCGTACGAGGTTGGAGCCCCACACCTCGGTGATGTGCCTGCCGGTCGCGGTCAGGTAGGTGCCGTCGCCGAGCAGCGAGGTGCCCGGCTCGGCGTCGGTGTTGCGCTGGGGGCCGCGCTCCCCGGTGTCACCCTCCAGCGAGGTGACCTCGCTGCAGTTGCGCGATTTCCGATAGACCGCGACGGCGCGGTCCCACTGCGCACCCACCGTGCACAGGGGCAGGTCTCGTTCGTAGCTCCACCGCTCCTCGCCGCTGAACGGATCGAGTCCTCGAACGGCGCTGCCCGCACCGACGACGACCGAGGGGCCCGCCACCGCAGGTCGATCGGTGGCAGGACTCGGTGCGCTCCACACCTCCGCGAGGGAGGGGGGAAGGCCGGTGGGCGGGGCGGGAACCTCGGCGGGCTCCGACGCCGTCCGCAGCGTGGTCGCCCGCAGGTCTCCGGTGTGCCACGACACAGCCCCCACCACGAGGGCGGTGACGACGATCAGCCCGACGACCAGCACGTCGACCTTCGTTCGTCGTTCTGGTCGAACCATCTCCCACCCCGGCTGTCCTCGCCGCGAGGGTCCTCATCGCCCCGCGCTCGACGTTCAGTCTGCCGGTCGCTCCGCCGAGGCCTCGGTGCCGGTGTCACCCGCGCCGTCGGTCTGCCCGCCCCGACGTCGCCGCCTGCGCCTGCGCGACCGCTCCGGGGAGGACGACTCCGGTCCGGAGTTGTCCGGCGACCGGGTCTCGCCACCGTGCTCCTGCGACTCGTCCACCGAGACGCCGCCACGCGTGCGGCGCCGGGACCGGCTCCGCCGGGGCGAGCTGCGGGGGATCTCCTCATCCGCTGCCGCCGGGGTCTCCGAGGGCCGGTCTTCGGCGGATCGGGTGCCCTCGCCTGCGCCGCCTCGGCTCGGCTTGCGCCCACTGCGCTGCCTGTTGCGTCGCCCGCCGGAGCTCAGCTCCTCGACCGGCTCGGCGTCCAGGCCCTCCCTGGTCCGCTTGCCCAACGGCAGCCTGCCGCTGACGGACTCGGGGATGTTGATGTCGGTGAAGAGGTGCTCGGAGGTGGAGTAGGTCTCCACCGGCGCGGGGATGCCCAGCTTCAGCGCCTCGTCGATGAGCTTCCAGCGCGGTTCCTCGTCCCAGTCCACCAGCGTGACCGCGACGCCCTCGCGCCCGGCCCGTCCGGTTCGACCGATCCGGTGCACGTAGGTCTTCTCGTCATCGGGACACTGGTAGTTGATGACGTGCGTGACGCCCGCGACGTCGATGCCTCGTGCGGCGACGTCGGTGGCGACCAGGATGTCGACCTTGCCCGCTCGGAAGGCGCGCAGCGCCTGCTCGCGGGCGCCCTGGCCCAGATCGCCGTGCACGGCGGCGGCGGCGAATCCGCGTTCGCTCAGCTCGTCGGAGATCTTCTGCGCCGTCCGCTTGGTGCGGGTGAAGATCATGCTGAGCCCGCGGTCGGCTGCCTGCATGACGCGCGCGAGCAGCTCCACCTTGTCCAGCGCGTGTGCCCGATAGACGAACTGCCGGGTGCGCTCGTGGATCGCGCCCGCGTCGACCTCCTCGGCCCTGATGTGGGTCGGCTGAGTGAGGAAGGTCCTGGCCAGGGTGATGATCGGACCGGGCATCGTGGCGGAGAAGAGCATCGTCTGCCGCTCGTCCGGCACCATGCGCAGGATGCGCTCGATGTCCGGCAGGAATCCCAGGTCGAGCATCTCGTCCGCCTCGTCCAGGACGAGGTTGCGGATCTTGCCCAGCACCAGGTGACGCTGTTCCGCGAGGTCGAGGAGCCTGCCCGGCGTGCCGATCACGATGTCGACGCCGGTGCGCAGCGCCTGGATCTGCGGCTCGTAGGGCCTGCCGCCATAGACGGCGAGGGTGCGGACGCCGAGGTGGCGGCCCGCGTCGTTGATGTCGCGCGTGACCTGGAGACACAGCTCGCGGGTCGGCACGACCACCAGTGCCTGCGGCGTCCCGTCGCCGGGCAGCTCGGCGCGCTGCAACAGTGGGATGCCGAAGCCCAACGTCTTGCCGGTGCCGGTGCGGGCCTGCCCGATGACGTCCTCGCCCTGCAGGGCGAGGGGCAGGGTCAGTTCCTGAATGGCGAACGCACGTTCGATCCCCGCCTCGGCGAGGGCTCGGACGATGTCCGGGTGGACGCCCAACTCCGCGAAGGTGGACGCTTGTACGGGCGTCTCGGCCGCGGGTTGCAGCGGATGGGACGGGTCTCCCTCGGGGAGGCCGGTCTGGCTGTGATCCAGCCTTCTCAGGTCGGTGTCATCGTTTTCGTCGATGTCCGGGCGCTCATTCTCTGTGCGGATGGTCAGGGGGATCGCCTCTCTCGTACCAGCGCGCACGGCCCTGGTGAAGCCGCTCGACCGTCGTCGGCACATTCGAGAGTCTCGTGTGCCGGGCGCGGGAGGGCCGAGACGACAGTGCGCGCGCCCTTTCGCGTGACGGTTGACCGCCACCGCTTGTTCCTGCACGACCGCTCGCTGCCGCTCTCGCGACGCCCGACCCATCCGATGGGCCGACCCGTGGCGCGGCGAACTGCCTCTGCATCGCAACCCAGCCTACCTGGACATCCCATGCCGATGAAGCATCAGCTGCGCTCGGGTCTCGCAGGTGTGACGCAAGCCCTCCGATGGCTAGGGTGCTAGGCATGACCGAGGCTGATCAACAGGCGGTGTCCGGAAGCTCACCGGGCGAGGCCATTCCCGAGGGCGCCATCGACCTGCTCGGGGTCATCGCGTACGGCGAGCTGTCCGCCTTCGACCGACTCGCAGAGGACTCCAGGATCGCGCCGACGCTGGAAGGGCGAGCCGCGCTGGCCAGCATGGCGGCGGCCGAGATCGGTCACTATCGGACTCTCGACGAGTACCTGGCGGGTCGGGGGCACTCGCTGCCCGTCGCCATGCGGCCCTTCATCGCGCCGATCGACCGGTTCCATGCCTCCACCGCCCCGAAGACCTGGCTGGAGTCGCTGGTCAAGGCGTATGTCGGCGACGGGCTGGCCGCCGACTTCTATCGGGAGATCGGCAACCTGCTCGATTCGCCGCTCAAGGAACTCGTGCAGGAGGTGCTGGCCGACACCGGGCACTCGGCCTTCGCCGAGCGGGAGGTCCAGGCGGCGTGTGCGGCGGATCGGACCGTGCGAGACCGGCTCACACTGTGGGGCAGGCGACTGCTCGGCGAGGCCGTCACGCAGGCTCAGTACGTGGCCGCCGAGCGAGACGGTCTCACCGAGCTGATCATCCGGGGCAGCGGTGACCTGGCAGGCATCGGGGCACTGCTGCGCAGGCTCCAGAACAGCCACACGAAGCGGATGGCGGCGCTGGGCTTGGGCTGAGGTGCCCGCGGGCGTGGCGGGCCCCGGCCGGGGTGCACGAGTTCTTCGTGTCTGCGGCGACCGACGAGTCGGGCGTGTCTCGTCGGGATCGGGGAGTCGGCCGGGACAGACGGTGCGGCTGGGACAGACGGTGCCGGGGTTTCCCGTCAGACGCCGTCTCGACGTGTCGGGGCTCGCTCAGGACGCCGCCGCAGGTGATCGATCGAATCGGCGATCCCTCGAACGCGGCTGATCGGGCAGGGCCTGCCGGGACTGCGGACGGCAGCCTGCCTGCGCGTCACCCGCCGGTCGTCGTGACGGCTGCCGGGCGGACCGCCTTGACGGTGTCTGGGGCTGCGCGTCGCCCGCGCCGTGCTGGACTAGCCTGGCCGGGAAACCGTGCAGTTCGACGACCGGAGGTCGGCGTGGAGGTAAAGATCGGCGTCGCGGACAGCTCTCGGGAGCTAGTCCTGACCAGCTCGCAGTCGCCGGATGAGGTGGAGACGCTCATCACCGATGCACTGGGTGACAAGCAGGGTCTGCTCACCCTGGTGGATGACAAGGGCAGGCGGTACGTGGTCCCGACCGGGCGGATCGCCTATATCGAGATCGGCCCGAGCGAAGCGCGACGGGTCGGCTTCGCCGTCAACGGCTGAGCAGGCAGGTGACGGCCGCGACGGCAGGTTCTGCCATGCCGCGCGGTCCTCACCGGCTCAGGCCGCCGCAGGCGGGTCGCATGACCCGACCGGGGTGGTCCGCAGCCTCGGCAGCCACCGGGTGCTGCGCTCGGCCTCGGCGCACCCGGCAGCGTCGGCCGCACGGCCCGGCGTCGGCTGAGACGCCGCAGGCGGGCACCGCACACCACGCGCCGCGGCCAGGACACGTTCTGCCCGCCGCAGCACGCCTCAGGCGGGCGCCGCAGTATCTCTCGCCGCCGGCCTTCCCACTCGGTTCTCGCCCGCAGACCGGCACTGTGTTCCGGCAGCGGCTCGCCGCTGTGTTCTCCGCAAGCAGCTCAGCCTGCGGTGTCGCGCTCGGCGGCTCGCCGCTGTGCCGCCTTCGGCGGGATCGCCACTGAGTATCTTCTCGGCGGCGCACTGCTGACGGTTCCTCGGGCGGCCGGCCGCTGAGGTCGTCTCTGGGCGGCTCGCCGCTGCTGATGTCTCGTGGGCGGCTCGCCGCTGCTGGAGTCTCGTGGGCGGCTCGCCGCCGTCGCTCGCCGTGGAGACGACCGGCGCCTGCCCATGGCTGGCCTGGTGACGTCGACTTCGCCGCAGGAGCGGGGCCGGGCGGTACCGGCTCGCGACGCTGCGAGCCAGCTCCCGGCGCCGGTCAGCCCGACTGGAGCGGGAAGCCCCCGATGCCCCGCCAGGCGAGGCCCGCGATCAGCGCGACGGCGTCGTCCTGGGGCAGCGCACGGCCGTCGTTCAGCCAGTAGCGAGCCGTCACCTGGCTGAGGCCTGCGAGGCCGACCGCGAGCAGTCTGGCCCGTTCCTCGTCCAGTCCGGCGTCTGCGGTCACCGCGCGGGTGATCGTCTCGACGCATTGGGACGTCGCGTTCTCGATGGCCTGCTCCACGGCGGGCTCGCCACGCAGGTCCGACTCGAACACCAGCCGATAGGCGTGTCCCTCGCCGTTGACGAAGTCGAAGTAGGCGGCCACCGCCGCGTGCACGCGCAGCTTGTTGTCCGTGGTCGACTCGATGGCCGCGTCCAGCCTGCGCACGAGCTCGTCGGCCTGGGTCTCCAGCAGGGCCAGATACAAATCGAGCTTGCCGGGGAAGTGCTGGTAGAGGACGGGCTTGCTGACGCCCGCGCGATCGGCGATCTCGTCCATCGCCGCGGCGTGGTACCCGTTCGCGACGAACACGTGTTGGGCGGCGCTGAGGAGCTGTGCGCGCCGTGCGGTGCGCGGCAGCCGCACTCCGCGTGCGGTGTGTTCCGTCTCCGGCGCCGTCTCGGTCATCTGTGCCTCCCGACAAGTTCTTCCCCCGGCAGTGCAGTCTGACTGACTCGACCGGGTGGTCGTGCCCACTTCGGCGGTGACACGGGGCTGTCATTCGCCGACCGGTGGAGCCCCCCGACCGTACTCGTCGGTAGGTCACCACGCGTAGTGCACGCGTGGTCTGAGTGGTCCTCGCGGCTTCGGGATGAATCGGGGGCCGTCGTCCAGCATCCTGAAGACGTGACGCCTCCACAGCCGCAGCACCCGCCGCCGCGATCCGGCCACGAGGCCCTGCCTCGACGAGCGAGCCGGCCCGCAGGCGAATCCCCCACGCCGGGCGCCGGGTCGGGAACCTCGTCGGGGCCGACGGCGGAGCGCACGGCGAAGGCGAGGTCCGGATTCCGGCTGCCGAACTGGGCCGCCCGACGGGCGACGCACCGGCCGGACCTCACCTGGGTCCCCTTGTCGGACGTGGAGCTGCCGCCGCTTGATCTGACCCGACGTCCCTGGCCGGGCCGCACGTTGGAGGTGGCGGGCACCCGGCTGCACGTCAGGGAGACCCCCGCCGAGACGCCGGACGCGCCGACCGCCGTCTACCTGCATGGACTCGCGGGCTCGGCGTCCAACTGGACCGACCTGGCAGGCCTGCTGCGGGTGCGGCTGAACGGCATCTCGGTCGATCTGCCCGGCTTCGGCCGCTCGGCGCCGCCCGACGGATTCCTCTACACGCCTGCGGCACATGTGCGGATGGTGGTCCGGCTGCTGGAGAGTCGCAGGGCCGAGCCGGTCCACCTGCTGGGGAACTCCTTCGGCGGCCTGGTCGCGGCGATCGTCGCGGCCACCAGACCAGACCTGGTGGCCACCCTGACCTTGATCTCGCCTGCGGTGCCCGACCTGCGGCCGAGTCCGGACCGGCTGTCCGATCCGCGCTTCCCGCTGACCTACCTGCCGCTGGTCGGAAAGCCGGTCCGGCGGGCACTGGCCGCGATGACCCCGTTGGCGCGGGCCGAGCAGATGATGCGGGTGTGCTTCGCCCGACCCGACCTGGTGCCGCGTCACCGGCTCGAGGAGTTCGCCGCCGAGATGGCCAGGCTGAGCCGCACCTCGTGGGCCGGGCCCGCCCTCGGCCGTACGACGATGGCGATGATCCGGTTCTGGCTGGCCAGAGGAGACCGTTCGCTGTGGCGGGTGCTGCCGAGGGTGTCGGCGCCCACGTTGGTGATCTGGGGCACAGAGGATCGCCTGATGAGCGCCCGCAAGGCGGTCCGCACCGCGACCGCGCTCCCGCACGGCAGGCTGCTGATGCTGCCCTACACCGGCCACGTCGCCCAGATGGAGCAGCCCGAACTGGTGGCGAAGGCGGTGCTGGGGATGGTCACCGCACCCTGGTTGCCCGAGACGGTGAGCTCGGAGGCCTCGACGCGGATCGTTCCGGAGCCGCTGACCGACACGCCCGTCCTCGGCGGTGATGAATGGGGTCGTTCCGGAGGTATGGCAGTCTGATTTCGTGCCGCCGACCACGCAGGGATCACGTCGCGACGCCGACCCTCGTGGCAGGTCGCGCGTCCAGAACTCCACCGAACCGCGACGGCGGAACGGCCCGTCGAGCGACGAGGACGACGACGCGGGCTCCTTCGACGGACCCGCCGAACTCGAGCCCCTGGCGGCCTCCTGGCAGCCGGTGCCTGCCGACGAGCGGCCGTCGGCCGTGGAGCAGGACGACGCGCGCGGCCTGCGGTCGATTCACCGCCGCTTCGGCTGGCGGCTCTACGCGGTTCCCCTGCTCGTGGTGTTGACCGTCGTCGTCGTGCTCGATGTCCTTCGCACCCCCGCCGACTCCGCGTCGGCGCCTAGCGACGTGGCGACGCAGGAGCCCGGCGGCGCGGGCGGCCCGACGGCCGGGTCCGGCGAGGAGCCGAGCCCGTTGGAACCGGTGGACGTGGAGATCGCGAACGCCGAACTGCCCGACGGCGAGGCGTTCGCGACGACGGGTTCCGGAGACTTCCGACTGTTGGCGGGCACGACCGACGTCCTGGGCGAGGCGGGCGACCTGCACACCTACACGGTCGAGGTCGAGGAGGGTCTCGACGTGGCGGCGGACGAGGACGCCTTCTCCCTGATGGTGGACCAGACGCTCGTCGATCCGCGCAGCTGGCCGGGGATGGGCGAGGTGACGATGCAGCGGGTGGACGATCCTGCGGCCGTCCCCGACGTCAGGATCACCCTGGTCTCCCAGCAGACCGCGGCGGCGGCCTGCGGCGAGGTGCTGCCCTTCGAGGTCTCCTGTCTGGTCACCGAGGACGGCGGCGACCGGGCCTACCTGAACGCGGCCCGCTGGACTCGCGGTGCACACTCTTACGAGTCGAACCTGGCCGACTTCCGCCATTACATGGTGAATCACGAGGTCGGCCACCACCTCGGCCTGCGGCATGTCGCCTGTGGCACCGACGGCGATCTGGCCAGGGTGATGATGGACCAGGCGGTCAGCCTCGCCGACGAGGACCTGAGCCTGCTGGGCGAGGCGGGCGGAATCGAGGGCTCCGGGCCCGACGGCAGCGCGGTGTGCAGGCCGAACGCGTGGCCGAATCCGGTGATCGACGCAAACTAGGGCAGTGTGGCAGCGTGTCGTCAGGGTCGGGGGACCGTGCACGCTCGACGAGAGAGAGGAAGCCGTGACCTCGACTCATCGACGGCCCGCCGGACGTCGTGATCAGCGTGGCAGGCGTCGAACGGCGGCCGAGCCGCTTGCGGCGGACTGGAGCCCCGCCACGAGCCGGTCGGCGCGGGCGGGCGATGCCGACCGTGATCAGCCCGACCGATCCGACGGCGGCGCAGGCGGCTCACGGCGGGTGAAACGCGGTCTGCTCTCCGTCTACGGCTGGCGGCTCTATGCACTCCCGCTGCTGCTGGTGCTCTCGTTGTTCATCGTGCTCGACGTCGCCCGCGAACCGGATCAGTCGGGCGGCGGTCCAGTGGCCATCGGCAGCGCGGGCCAGGGCAGGCCGGAGCCGACGGACGAGTCCGGGGAGGCGGGGGAGGCCGCGCCGCAGGCCCCCGAGATCGGCGAAGAGGTCCCCGGCGCTCGATTCGACCCCTCGATCGTCGCCGCCGAGCTGCCGGGCGGCGGCCCGTTCCCCACCGTCGGCAGCGGAACCTTCCGTGTGCTGCCGGGGACGACGGAGCTGCTGGGATCGTCGGCCGGGCTCGTCTACGACTACACGGTCGAGATCGAGACGGGCCTGGACGTCCCCGTCGACGAGGACGGCTACTCGACCATGGTGCAGGACACCCTGTCGGACGAGCGGAGCTGGATCGGCAATCGCCACCCCGGCCTGACCCAACCGGTCGGGCTTCGGCGGATCGACGATGAGAACTCCGTCCCGGACTTCCGGGTGATCCTGGTCTCGCAGTCCCTGGCGCAGGAGCGGTGCGGCGGCGCCGTCGAGTACGAGGCCTCCTGCCGGGTCGAGGAGTACGTCTATCTCAACGCCGCGCGATGGGTGCGGGGGGCGCGGGACTTCCAGGGCGAGACGACGCGGTACCGGCAGTACCTGATCAACCACGAGGTCGGGCACGCACTCGGGCTGGGTGTGCACGTGCCCTGCGACGTGCACGGCGGGCCCGCGCCGATCATGATGCAGCAGAGCTGGAGCCTGTCCAACGACGTCCTCCACAGCCTCTCGCCGCAGGGCGGCTACGTCGCCGACGGCAAGGTCTGCGAGCCGAACGGCTGGCCGAGCCCCTAGCGCGGCTCGGTCGTCTTCCGGTCCTTCTCGCGCACGTCGCCTGCTGAGGGCGTCGTTCGCACCGTGAGCCTTCACTCGCCGCCGAGGTGCCCCGGTGACGTGCTGCGCCGACGCGGACGCGGCGGCATAGGGAGGCGTGCGCCACAGCCGCAGCGCCGTCCTGTCGACCTCCCCGCGACGCCGTCCTAGATGGTGGGAGCGGAATGTCGGATGCCTCCCGCCGCGTTGTATAAGCACAGACGGCGGCGAGCCGCCGAAAAGAGCACGGTGCGTGTGCTTACGTGTGCTTATCCGAGGAGGACCGCTGATGCCAGGGCCGTCACTACCCCCGCTGGTCGAACCTGCGGAGGAGCTGACCAAGGAAGAGGTCGCCCGCTACAGCAGGCACCTGATCATCCCCGACGTGGGGGTGACCGGGCAGAAGCGGCTGAAGAACGCGAAGGTGCTCGTGGTCGGCGCGGGCGGGCTGGGCAGCCCGGCGCTGCTCTACCTCGCCGCCGCAGGCGTCGGCACGCTGGGCATCGTCGACTTCGACGACGTCGACGAGTCCAACCTGCATCGGCAGGTGATCCACGGGCAGTCCGACCTGGGCAGGCCCAAGGCCGAGTCGGCGAAGGACTCCATCGCGGAGATCAACCCGTTCGTACAGGTCAATCTGCACAAGGTTCGGTTGGAGTCGTCCAATGCGTTGGACATCTTCCGGGACTACGACCTGATCCTGGACGGCACCGACAACTTTGCCACCAGGTATCTGGTGAACGACGCGGCCGTGCTGCTGGGCAAGCCGTACGTGTGGGGCTCGATCTTCCGGTTCGAAGGCCAGGCGAGCGTCTTCTGGGCCGAGCACGGCCCGCAGTACCGCGACCTCTACCCCGAGCCCCCGCCGCCCGGGATGGTGCCCTCGTGCGCCGAGGGCGGTGTTCTGGGCGTCCTGTGCGCCTCGATCGGCTCCATCATGGTCAACGAGGCCATCAAGCTGATCGTCGGCATCGGGGAGACCCTGCTCGGCAGGCTGATGGTCTACGACGCCCTGGACATGAGCTACCGCACGATCAAGATCCGCAAGGACCCGGCGGCGGAGCCGATCACCGAATTGATCGACTACGACGTCTTCTGCGGGGTGGTCTCCGACGACGCCCAGCAGGCCGCCGCCCGCCACACCATCACGCCGAAGGAACTGAAGGAGCGTTTCGACGAGGGCGCGGACTTCACACTCGTCGACGTCCGCGAGCCGCACGAGTTCGAGATCGTGCGCATCCCCGGCTCGGTGTTGATCCCCAAGGACCGCATCCTCTCCGGGGACGCCCTCGCGGAGCTGCCGCAGGACCGGCCGATCGTGTTGCACTGCAAGTCCGGCGTGCGCTCGGCGGAGGCGCTGGCCGCGCTGCATCGGGCGGGGTTCGCCGACGCGGTCCACGTCGGCGGCGGTGTGCTCGGGTGGGCGCGGGAGGTCGATCCGAGCCTGCCCACTTACTGATCCACGTGCGATCCCCTCGGTGATCGTCATGTCGGGGCCGTCGAGTGATCGGCGGCCCCGACGTGTGTTCGCCGACGGACGCGACACGTCTCGACCCGAGCCCGGTAGCGTCCCCCTTTGTGATGAGAAGACCGGACCCCCCGCCGACTCATGTTCGAGCGGCGTTCGGTGCCCGTGACGAGGAGCCGGAACCGCTGGACTCCTCTGGTGTGTGGCAGTGCGGCGAGATCATCCTCAAGCCGGTGGCCAACACGGCGGAGGCCGCGTGGGTGGCCAAGACGCTGGACGGCCTGCAACCGGAGAACATCCGGCTGGCCAAGCCGCTGCGCTCCACCGACGGCCGCTGGGTGGTGTCCGGCTGGACCGCGACCCGCGTGCTGGCGGGTGCGCCGGAGGCACGGCACGACGAGGTGATCGCGGTCTCGCTGCGGCTGCACCGGGCGACGGCGCGGCTGCCGAGGCCTCGCTTCGTCGACGAGCGCCGGGACGTCTTCTCCGTGGCTGATCGGATGGCCTGGGGTGAAGAGGAGCCGCAGCTCGACCTCGATCGTGGCGGCCGACTGTTCGAGGTCCTGTTGACCTCCCGCAGGCACACCGGCCTGCGGCCGCAGGTGGTGCACGGCGACCTCTTCGGCAACGTGCTGTTCGCAGGCGACGGCCCGCCCGCCGTGCTGGACTTCACGCCGTACTGGCGACCGGTGGAGTGGGCGGCGGCGGTCGTGGTGGTCGACGGGCTGGCCTGGGGCGGCGCCGATCCCGGGCTGATCCATCGCTGGGCGCATCTGCCGGAGTGGCCGCAGGCGTTATTGCACGCACTGCTGTTCCGGCTGGCGGTCAACGCGCTGCATCCTCGGTCCACACCGGAGTCGCTGGCGGGGCTGGAGCGGGCCGCGCAGTTCATCCTCGAGGTGTTGTGAGCCGTGCGTCGCCCGGGTGAGGGCGTGCCTGTCGTCCCGCTGAGACGGGCCTGCCGGGCTCCGGGATGAAGATCATCGCCGGGGTGCTTCCCGGCCGCCGTCGGCGAACACAGCCGCAGGCAGGCGCCGCAGGCGGGCGCGTCCGCCTGGCGATCCGGTCTGCGGCCTCGGCCGGCCGCCGTCGACCGTCCACAGTGTCCGCCCGTCGAGCGGCCGCGCATCCACATCGGATGCGTCGAGATCGCTGCGGGGCCCGCCGGACCCGTCGCCGACTGGTCCCGCTGTCACCGCCCCGGCAGGCGGCGGCCGTGCGGTGGCGACGGTCGAGGCAGGTCGGTCAGGATCGCCGTCGGGCGCGGCGGCGGGGCAGCTCCTCGACGATCGTGCGCACCAGCGCTCCGGTCCTGGCCCGATCCGGCATCAGACAGGGCAGTCCGGCCGTCTCCAGTGGTGCCGCCGTCACCGGGCCGACGCAGGCGAGTACGAGCTGATCCAGCGCCGCCTGACGGAACGCCGCCTCCTGTCCGGTGCGGGCCGCGCGCGACAGCAGGTTGGCGGCGGCGGGAGCGCTGGTGAAGGTCACGGCGTCCAGTCCGCCCGTCGCGGCGGCCGCGATCAATGCGTCCAACGGGGCCGGATCGACGGGATCACTCCAGCGGTAGACGGCGACCGGCAGCACCTCGGCGCCCCCGGCGCGCAATGCGTCCAGCAGCTCCGGCATCGGCTCGCCGTGGATCTGCACCACGACCCGACGGCCCGCCACCCCGATCTCGTGCAGGCGGTCGGTCACCTCGGCGACGGTCTCACTCGGCGCCGTCCACGGATCGGGCAGCCCGGCACCGCGCATCGCGCCCCTGGCCTTGGGGCCTCGGGCCAGCAGTTCGGCCGAGCGGAGATGATCGAGCAGGCGGTCCGCGACGCCCTGGCGCTGGGCATGGTCGATCCAGCCGCGGAATCCCACCCCGGTCACGGCCACGACGACGTCGACCGGTGCCGCGAGCACCTGCGTCGTCGCCTCGACGAGCAGTGGATCGTCGTCGAGCCCGATCGTGTGGATCGCGGGTCCGGATCGGACCTCGGCGCCCTTGCGTTCGAGTAGACCGACGAGTTCGGCCGCCCGCCGCTGCGCGGTCACCCCGATGCGGAAACCGGCCAGCGGCTGTTCCTCAGTCACTCGTTCAGGATGGCACCTCGACAGCGCCGAGACGCCGTCGACACCGATGCCGATCACCTCGCCGGACCTGATGCGGCCACGTCGGTCGCGGACCGACTGGCCGAGTCGGTCGGTCGATCGAGCCTGCGGCGGGCGTGCGGGTCCGCCAAGGTCGATGGCCGACCGGAGCGGCCGGACGATCGACGTCGGTGTGCGGCGCCTCGCCGCACGGCTGGTCAACCCGATGTCGAGCCTGCTTCGGAGTGCGGCCGTCCGCCGCACCTCGTCCTCGTGGCCGGGCCACTGCGTAACTCTCACATATCGAAATTTTCAAATCGCTTTTCTCACCTTTAGGATCGCCGGGACTTTGCGACCCTCAACGGACACGGGACTGGCGGGTGCGTGATGAAGAAGCCGGGGATGGACCTCACCGGGCTCGACCTCACCCAGCCCAACGCCGCTCGCGTCTACGACTACTTCCTCGGCGGCGCCCACAATTTCGAGGTCGACCGGCAGGCTGCGGAGAAGATCCTCCGCGTCAATCCCTGGCTGGCCGACGCGATCCGCGAGAACCGGCACTTTTTGCGGCGCGTCGTGCGACGTCTCACCTCGTCGGGAGTCCGGCAGTTCCTCGACATCGGCTCGGGCATCCCGACTGCGGGCAACGTTCACGAGATCGCCCGGCAGACCGCCCCGGACGCCACCGTCGTCTACGTCGACATCGATCCGCTCGCCGTCGCCCACAGCCAGGAACTGCTCACCGGCAGCGATGGGGTGAGCGCCATCCTCGGCGACGTCCGGGAACCGGGCCGCATCCTCGCCGACCCCACTGTCAGGGCCCTGCTGGACTTCGACCGACCCGTCGGGGTGCTCCTCGGCGGCGTCCTGCACTTCGTTCCCGGTGACGTCGACGCGATCCTCGATCCACTCCGCACCGTGCTGACCGAGAGCAGTCACCTGGTGATCACCCATGCCGCGACGACGAGCACGGTGAAGACGAGCGGCCGCTTCACGATGGACGGTGCGGGCCTCACGCTGCGCGATCCCGACGAGATCCGGGCGATGTTCGACGGCCTCACCCTGCTGAGACCCGGCGTGGTCGCCGTGCCCGAATGGCTGCCGGAGGGGGCGGGCGGGACCGATCCGGCGCCGGTCGACTCGCTGTCCTTCGCCGGAGTGGGTCGGAAGGACTGATTCAGCTCGCGGAGCAGCAGGCCGTCGGTGCTGGGCTGGTTCGGCGGACGGCAGCGGCAGGAGCGCGGCTCGGCCGGGGTGCTGATTCTGTGCGGGTGGGCCGCAGAGAAGTTTGCGCGGCTCGCCGCGGACGTGTTCGCGCGTTCGGACTCCCGACAGGCCCGCGCACCCCCGCCCGTCCGGGACACGCGACGATGAACGCCCTCCGAGCGACGAAGAGCGGTCTCGGCCTGCGGTACCTCGAATGCGGGCAGGACGACCCGGCATGACGGTTCCACACCGTTCGCGGCTGATCTTCGTCATGGGGTCGGCTGTGCGGTCACGGGTATTCGGGAGTGCTGATGAGCGACGAGGAATGGACCGAGCGGGTGCGCGAGGTGGTGGCGAGCATCCCGGCGGGACGGGTGCTGGCCTACGGAGAGGTGGGCGCCATCGCCGGGGCGCCCTCGCCGCGCTTCGTCGGCGCGGTGCTGTCCGAGGACGGCGCGGATCTGCCATGGCATCGGGTGTTGCGCGCCAACGGCACGGTGGCCTCACACCTGGCACACCGTCAGCTCGAACTATTGCGTGCCGAGGGGGTGCTCGCCGAGGACGGCCGCGTCGACATGGCTCGATACCGCTGGACCGAAGGGCTCGCCACGGCACCCGCCAAGGAGGAGGGACTCTGGTGAATCGGCGTGCGGGGGCGCGTCGGCCGCGCACCGCGCCGGGTCTGGTCGGGTCTGGTCGGGTCGGGTCGGGTCGGGTCGGGTTGGGTCGGACCACGCTGATCAGTCGAGTACACCGGCGTGCGAGAGCCCCGGCGGCGGATCGGCTGCTGCTACGGCCGTGCCGCCTGCCCGCGCCGGGTCGGGCCGGTCGCGACGTAGCCGCCTGCGACGGGCTGCCTGCGAAGTGCTGCCTGAGCCGGGCGGCCGCCTGCGACGGGGTCGCCCGGCGACGGAGCCGGCGAGACCGTGCGGCCGGAGTCGTCGAATGTCCATCGTCGACCGGGTGAAGTCGAGGCGCACCGCCGCCGCCGAGGCGTGCGCCAGACCTCATGATCACGACACGCCCCATGCCGCGCGCGATGATGTCCGCCGAGCATGGTTGCATCCTCCGAGTGGAACGGACTTCGCCGTCACTGGTGCGGCGCCGGTGGACGTCCCGCCGGCAGACCGACTGGGATGCCATGGGCCGCCGGGTGCTCGATCACCCCGGCGGCCTGCTCCGCGTGCTCGGCGGGCCGGGCACCGGGAAGACCACGTTGATCGCCGAGACCGTCGCCGACCGGATTCGCGGCGGTGTCGATCCCGAGTTTGTGCTGGTGTTGACGGCAGGCCGGCCGGCGGCTCAGGCGCTGCGCAGCCGGATCGCGGCGCTGCTCACCGGGCCCGACCCGGAGAGCGGGCTGCCGAGGATCGCCCGCGAGCCGATGGTCCGCACCCTGCACTCCTACGCCTTCGCCGTGCTGCGCGCCCACGCCGGACTCGTGGGCCTGCCGCAGCCGAGGCTGCTGCCCGTCCCGGATCAGGACGCGATGATCCGCGAGCTGCTCCGGGGCGACGTCGAGGACGGTGCCTCGGACTGGCCCGCCGCCCTGCGCCCGGCGCTGCTGCTCCCCGACTTCGCCGCCGAACTGCGTGATCTCCTGCTGCGGACGGCCGAACGCGGCCTCGGTCCGGAACACCTCGTCGCGCTCGGGGAACGGCACGGTCGCCCGGAATGGGTGGCCGCAGGCCGATTCGGCCAGGTGTACGAGGAGGTGGCGCAGCTCGGCGCGGCCAATCCCGGTGCGGATCACGAGTCGGCACCCTCGCTGGACGCCGCCGAGCTGGTCTCGCAGGCCCTGCTGACCCTGGAGACCGAGGAGGACCTGCTCGCCGCCGAGCACGCCAGGGTCCGCCATCTGATCGTCGACGACGCCCAGCACCTCGATCCGCAGCAGTATCGGCTCATCCGGCTGCTGGGCGATCAGGCGAAGGAGCTGATCCTGGCGGGCGACCCGGATCAGTCGGTGTTCTCCTTCCGGGGCGCCGATCCGCGCTGTCTGCTCGACGCGGACTCCGACGGCGACCGCACGGTGGTGCTCACCGTCGATCACCGGATGTCGCCCGCCGTCCGGGGTGCCGTGCGGCGGCTGATCACCCGGCTGCCGGGCACGGGGCCGCAGCGCGAACTCGTCGCCCCTGCCGCGCCGGAGCCGCTCGTCGAGGAACCTCCTCCGGGGTTCCTCGACGAGGAGAGCCCGCCGGAGGTGCTCGACGACGAACTGCCGCCGGACCCTTTCGAGGAGGACCTGCCGCCGGACCCCTTCGACGACGAGCCGCCGCCGGACGACGTCGAGAACGCCCCGCCGTCGGATCGCGAGACCTCGGTCTTCGGCCGCCCGGCCGAGGACAGGGAGCCGTCGGACCCGCGCCTGCCGCTGGCCGCCGACGGGGTCGTGCAGGTGCGCCTGCTGGCCTCGGCCGCCCAGGAGGCCACCTGGGTGGCCGATCAGCTGCGTCGGGCTCGCCTGCTGCACGGCGTCCCGTGGTCCGAGATGGCCGTGGTCGTCCGATCCGCCGCCCACTCGCTCCCGGTACTGCGCAGGGCGCTGCTCGCGGCAGGGGTGCCGATGACGGTGCCGCTGGACGAGGTGCCGCTGGCGCAGCAGCCCGCCGTCCGCCCGCTGCTCCATCTGCTGCTCTGCGCCGATCAGCCGGAGCGGCTGGAACCCGACGGCGCCGCGATGCTGCTCGGCTCCCCGCTCGGCGGCGCCGACACCCTCGCGCAGCGCCGAGTCCGCCGGGAGCTGCGCAGGCTGGCGGTGGCCGCAGGCGTCGAGAAGGGCAGCGGCGAACTGCTCGTGGAGGTGATGAACGAACCCGATCGACTCGCCGGGATGAAGCCGGAGGCCGCCGCCCCGGTGCAGACGATCGCCGGACTGCTGGCCGTGGCCAGGGCCGCGATCGCCGACGGCCACGGTGTGGAGCAGGTGCTCTGGCAGGTCTGGCAGGCCAGCGGCCTGGAACGACACTGGGTGAGCCAGACCGAGCGTCGTGGCCCCGCCGCAGCCCAGGCCGATCGGGATCTCGACGCCGTCCTGGCCCTCTTCGACTCCGCCGCCCGCCATGTCGAGCGGCGGCCGGGACTCAGCGTCGCGGGATTCGTCGAGCGGCTGATGGTGCACCAGGTCCCCGGCGACTCGCTGGCCCCCCGCGCGCCGCAGGGCGAGTCGGTGGCCGTGCTCACCGCCCACGCCGCCGCGGGTCGCGAGTGGACCGTGGTGGCCGTGCCCGGTGTGCAGGAGGGCCGCTGGCCGGACCTGCGGCTGCGCGGCTCGCTGCTCGGAGTGGAACGGCTGGTCGACGTCCTGACCGGTGTGCCGCACGAGACCGTGTCGGCCACGGCTCCGCTGCTGGCCGAGGAACGCAGACTGCTGGTGGTGGCCGCCAGCCGGGCCCGACACACGTTGCTGGTCAGTGCTGTGCGTGGCGAGGACGAGCAGCCGTCCCGGTTCCTCGACGAGCTGGACGACGCCACGACGGACGCCGAGGCCGAGGCGCGGCCGCTGTTCCGGCCGCCTCGCGGCCTGTCGCTGCCCGAACTGGTCGGGGAACTGCGCCGGGTGGTCTGTGATCCGTCGACCGAGCCCGCCCGCCGCGATCGAGCCGCGCGGGCGCTGGCGCGGCTGGCCGCCGAACGCGTTCCCGGCAGCGACCCGGCCTCCTGGTACGGACTCGCGGACCCCTCCACCGAGGCGCCGCTCTGGGTCGACGGCGATCAGGTGCGGGTGTCGCCGTCCACGGTGGACGTGCTGACGAAGTGCCCGACGCGCTGGGTGGTCGAACGACACGGCGGTCAGGACCAGGCCGAGCTCGCCTCGGTGACCGGGACCCTGGTGCACGCCCTGGTACAGGCTGCGGGCGAGGGCGCCGATCGGGAGACGCTGCGGCGCAGTCTCGACGAGGCGTGGGCGGCGGTCGACGCCGGAGCGCCGTGGTTCTCCCGCCGGGAGCGGCAGCGGGTCGAGGCGATGCTCGACTCCTTCCTCGGCTGGTACGCCACGAGCCGCTCCGAGCTGAGCCAGCTCGCGGTGGAGCACGACATGGACGTCTCGCTGCCCGCCGACCCCGAGGGGCTCTGGCTGCGGATTCGTGGTCGAGTGGACCGGCTCGACTCCGATGCCGACGGCAGGCCGGTGGTGATCGACGTGAAGACCAGTCGGGGAGCGGTGTCGGCGAAGGACGCCGTGGACCACCCGCAGCTCGCGGTCTATCAGCTCGCGGCCTCCCTCGGCGCGTTCCGCGATCTCGGTGCCGATGTCGAGCCGGGCGGTGCGCGGCTGCTGTACGTCGCCAAGCCGGACGGCCGAACCGGTGCGGCCACCGAACGGGTTCAGCCGCCGCTGGATGCCGAGGGCGTCGCCCGGTGGCGGCTGACCCTGGCCGAGGCGGCGTCGTCCAGCCGGGGGCCGCGCTACGCGGCGACGGAGAATGCGGACTGCTCGCGCTGCCCGGTGCGCACGAGCTGCCCGCTGCATCCCTCCGGAAGGCAGGTGAGCGAGTGATCGGCAGCCGAGCGATCGGTGACCGGGGCACGGTCACCCCTGCCGAACTCGCCGAGGCGCTCGGTCTTCCGGTGCCCACTGAGGAACAGGCCAGGGTGATCGCCGCGCCCGGCGAACCCGCCCTGGTGATCGCGGGTGCGGGTGCGGGCAAGACCGAGACGATGGCGGCCAGGGTCGTCTGGCTGGTGGCCAACGGCCTGGTCGCCCCGGAGCGGGTCCTCGGCCTGACCTTCACCAGGAAGGCAGCGCGTCAGCTCGCCGACCGCGTCCGGGCCCGGCTGCGGCGGCTGGTGGGCTCCGGGCTGCTCGACCGGCTCGATCCGGGCGGCGGCCGCACCTCGGCGGTGCTCGCGGGCGAGCCGACCGTCCTGACCTATCACGCGTATGCGGGCAGGCTGGTCGCCGAGCACGGGCTCCGGCTGCCCGCCGAGCCCGGCGCGCGACTGCTCAGCGAGACCGCCGCCTGGCAGCTCGCGCACCGCGTGGTGTCCACCTGGACGGAGGACATCGACACGGACAAGGTCCCGGCCACCGTCACCGGCTACCTGCTCGGACTGGCGGGCGAACTCGCCGAGCATCTGGTCACCCCCGAACAGCTGCGCGCCCACGCGGCGGACTTCTGCCGTGTCGTGGAGGAGGCTCCTCGGGTCGCCAGGCAGCGGATGGCGTTGCCGCAGGAACTCCGCGACAAGCTGGCCGTCCAGCGCCTCCGGGTGGCGCTGCTGCCGCTGCTGGACGACTACACGGCGCGGAAACGCCGCGAGGGGGTGCTCGACTTCGCCGATCAGATGTCGGCCGCCGCGCGACTGGCCGACGAGCATCCGGAGGTCGCGGCGGGCGAGCAGGCCCGGTTCGGCGCGGTGCTGTTGGACGAGTATCAGGACACCGGACACGCGCAGCGCGTCCTGCTGCGGGCCCTCTTCGGGGACGGCGACCGACTGCCGGTGACGGCGGTGGGCGACCCGGCACAGGCGATCTACGGCTGGCGCGGCGCCAGCGCGGCGAACCTGCCTCGATTCCGCACCGACTTCCCCCGCGTCGACGCGCACGGCGAACCGGCCCCTGCTCGCGGTTACGGGCTGCTGACCAGCTTCCGCAATCCGCCGGAGGTGCTGACGCTGGCCAATGCGGTGTCCGCCCCGTTGCGGGCCGCCGGACTGGAGGTCGAAGAGCTGCGGCCGAAGCCGGGTGCGGAGCAGGGCGACGTGCACTGCGCCCTACTGTCCGACGTCCGACTCGAACGCGCCTGGCTGGCCTCGGCCGTGGCGACCCGGTGGCGGGCCGTGGTGGCGGAGACCGGCAGTCCACCGACCGCTGCCGTGCTGGTGCGGCGCCGGGCGGACATGGCCGAGCTGGCGGAGGCGCTCCGGGCCGAGGGACTCCCGGTCGAGGTCGTGGGGCTCGGCGGCCTGCTGGACGAGCCGGAAGTGCGTGATCTGGTCAGCGCCCTGCGGATGCTGGTCGATCCGTTGGCGGGGACGGCGGCGGCTCGGCTGCTCACCGGGGCGCGCTGGCGGTTGGGCATCGCAGACCTGGCCGCGTTGTGGGCCAGGGCGGGTCGGCTCGCCGACAGCGGTGATCGGAGGGAGTCGAGCGGATCACCGGTGGACGCACTGCCCGGTGAACATGCCGAGCAGGCCGGGCTGATCGACGCGTTGGAGGACCCCGGCCCCGCCACCGACTATTCGCCTGCGGGCTTCCGCCGGATCCAACGGCTGGCCAGGGAACTGGCGATGCTGCGACGGCGACTCGATCAGCCGCTGCCCGAGCTGGTCGCCGACGTCGAGCGGACCCTGCTCCTCACGGTGGAGAGCCTCGCCCGTCCCGGCAGCGTCGGCCGTGCTCATCTCGACGCCTTCGCCGACGTCGTCGCGGACTTCGCAGCCGCCAGCCCGGTCGCGGGCCTGCCCGCCCTGCTGGACTACCTGCGGGTGGCGGAGCGGGCCGAGGACGGCCTGGAGCCTGGCGAGGTGGAGGTCGCCGAGGACCGGGTGCAGGTGTTGACCATGCACGCCGCCAAGGGCCTGGAATGGGAGGTCGTCGCCGTCCCGCACGTGGTGGAGAAGGTGTTCCCCGGCGGGCGGCGCTCGGCGGACTGGCTCGGCTCGGTGGTCCAGCTCCCCGCCGAGCTGCGGGGCGATGCCGTCGACCTGCCCGAGCTGCGGATACCTGCGGGCGCCGACCGCAAGGTCGTCATCGAGTCGCTCGCGCAGCACTCGGAGGACTTCGAGCAGCGGCGGCTGCTGGAGGAGCGCAGGCTCTGTTACGTGGCGCTGACCAGGTCGGAGCGAACGCTGCTCGTGTCCGGACACTGGTGGGGCGAGACGGGGAAGAGCCCACGCGGGCCGTCCGACTTCCTGAAGCAGGTCAAAGAGGTGCTCACCGCCCGGCCCGAGGTCGGGACGGTCGATCGCTGGGCGGCGCCCCCGGAACCCGACGAGGAGAACCCGCTGGCGTCGACGGTCAATTCGGCGGAATGGCCGAAGGACCCGTTGGGCTCGCGGCGCGCCGACGTGCTCGCGGGCGCCGCGCTGGTGCGGGGCGAGCTGCGGGCTCTGCTGGACGAGCACCGGCTCGACCGGGCGGACGAGGACCGGCCTGCCGATGTCGGAGTCGCAGGCGGGCCTGCGGTCGCGGCCGGGCCCATGGTCGACTCCGGGGCGGGAACCGTGGCCGACCACGCGGGCGCCGACTCGGCTGCGGAGCCGGTGCTCGATGAGGACGATCCCGAGGGATGGCAGCGAGACGTCTCGGTGCTGCTCGCCGAACGGGCCTCGGCGGCGAACGCGGCCGATCAGGTTCTGCTTCCCGCACAGTTCTCGGTGAGCAGGCTCGTGGAACTGGCCGCCGACCCGGAGGGCCTGGCGCGCAGACTGCGCAGGCCGCTGCCGTATCCGCCCAGCCAGGCGGCTCGACGCGGCACCGCGTTCCATGCCTGGCTGGAGCGGCGCTTCTCGGTCACCCGGTTGCTCGACGTCGACGACCTTCCCGGCGCGGCGGACGACGACGAGGACGAGCCGATCGCGGCGTTGGCCGATCTCCAGGAGGCGTTCCTGGCGGGTTCCTGGGCGGACCGGACGCCCCACGCGGTGGAGGTCTCCTTCGAGACCGAGATCGAGGGGGTGGCGCTGCGGGGCCGGATGGACGCCGTGTTCGCCGATGCCGACGGCGGCTGGACCGTGGTCGACTGGAAGACCGGGGCACCGCCTCCTTCGGACCGGCTGCCCGCGCTCGCCGTGCAGCTCGCGGCCTACCGGCTGGCATGGGCGGCGCTCTCCCGCACGCCGCTGATCCAGGTGCGCGCGGCCTTCCACTACGTGCGCGCCGACCGGACCGTGCAGCCCGCCGACCTGCTCGATGCCGAGGGCATCCGGGCACTGCTACGAAAGATCCCCGATGCGGGTGACCCCTGATCGGGTGGACGAGCTTGTTGCGGCCTCGGTTGCTTAGGAACGATCTCGGGCGATGTCCGAGAACTTGTACTGGAAGCTGACCACGTCGCCCACGACGGAGGTTCAGGTCGCAGAAGATGTCGTGGCGCTGCGTGCGCCGCTGGTCCGGGTGGCTCGGAACGAGGACGGTGTGTGGTCCTTCTTCGGCCCTGGCGAGACAGACGGCCCCACCAGGGCCACCACCCTGGGCGGAGTCGTGGACGCGTGGCCGCATGTCGCGGGCCTCAGCGATCTCCGCACCGGCACGACCGCCGTCTGGCATTGGGGCCAGCACGGCTGGGCGGTGGGCGGCGGCTGCACCTGCGGCCAGTGCGGCGAGCCGCAGGCCGCCGACATCGACCGGCAGGTCTGGCCGGACGACGTCCCCCCGAACCGCCCGGTGCTGGTCGAGAAGTCCGTGCTGTCCGGACAGACGCCGCTCACCGATCTCCGAGGCGAGAGCGGCAACACGATCGTCCTGGGGCCGGGTGAGCAGCAGCGGCAGGCCGACGAGATGGTCGCGATCGCCATCGTCGACGTGGTCCGTCGGTGGCCGCACACTCTCCACGCCCTGCGCGCCCTCCAGGAAGGCCGGGGCATGGAATGGAATGCCGAGGCACTGAACTGGCAGGAGTACGAATTGGTGCCCGCCTGAGAGCCTGTCTTCGATCCCCCACCGTCGTGAGCGGGGATCAGCGTGGCTGAGCTGCCAGGCGGAGGAAAGAGACATAACGGAGTTATGTCGACTGGCGACAACGCCGCAGATCGCCGCGCTGGCCCCGCGCAACAGGAAAAGTGGGGATTAAAGACAGGCTCTGAGTCGAGCATCTGGTGTGTGACGTCTGCGCTGTCGATCTGATCGACGGCGCAGACGCCTTCTCCGGGTGATCTCGGCACCCGGTTCTCCGGAATCCTTTTACGCTGTTCGAACAGAACCGCGATTCTCTGGCGGCGGAGTCGTTTCCGCCGAGTCCGTCCGAGTCCGGCGCAGCCTCCGCCGGACCGCCGCTCACCTCGGCGAGGTCAGCACCTCGGTGACGACGCGGTGGTAGAGCAGCTCCAGCAGCCAGCGGCCGAACAGCGAGCCGCCGAACTCCGACGAGCGGTCCTCCGGCCGGATCGACACAGCGGGCTCGTGATCGATGCCGACGGCCACCACGCCGATGCCGTAGTAGTCCAGCTCCGCCAGCGGCCACGGATCGCTGGTCTGAGCTGCGGGAAGCACGACCGCGCACGGTGCGAGGGTCATCAGCGTCCCGCAGGAGCGCAGCGCCCGGCCCGCCTTCGACTCGGTGACCAGGACGCCGATGAGATCGACGGCGGGCACCGGGATCTGGTCGTAGTACGTGGGCTCGAACCAGGAACGGAACCACGACGGGTTCGGCTCCGGGGGCCAGCCGTTCTCCACACGCCAACGATGCACGTCGGCGCGTAATCCCACGACCGCGGACACCTGCTGGCCGAGCACGGTGACATCGGCGACGACATGACCGTGCCAACCGAGCGCCTGAGCTGCCTGCTGGAGTGACGGCACGGACGCATCTTAATCCCCTCGGAAGGCGGGTGGTCGCCGACGCGGCTCAATCTTGACCGAGCCGAGTCGGTGACATTCCGCATCGGAGTGTTCGGCTCGACGTGGTTCGGCCGGGCCGTTTACGCTCGGAGCCGTGCGGGCCGCAAGCCGATGTGCCCTCGACAGGCGACGGGTGGCGGTGACGGGTGTGACGGGCAGCAGAGCAATCGTCCAGGCCTCGGCCTGATGGGACTTCGCAGAGCCGCGATCGAACGAGACTTCGATCTTCGGCCCGATCACACGCTGGTGGGCGTCGTCCACATTCCCAGCGGCGGGGTCGGCCCGGTGCAGGCCATCGCCCAGCGCGTCATCGGTGCGCTGCTGGCGCTGCTGGCGACGGTGATCATCGTCTACCTGGATCGCGAGGGCTATCGCGACACCGCCGACGACTCGGTGTCGCTGTTGGACGCCTTCTACTATGCGACCGTCTCGTTGTCGACCACCGGATACGGCGACATCACCCCGGTCTCGGACTCGGCTCGCCTGATCAACATCCTGGTGATCACGCCGCTGCGGGTGCTCTTCCTGATCGTCCTGGTCGGGACCACGCTGGAAGTGCTCACCGAGCGGTCCCGGCAAGCCCTGAAGATCCAACGTTGGAGGTCGAAGGTGCGTGACCACGTAGTCGTCATCGGCTACGGGACGAAGGGCAGGTCGGCGATCAGATCGCTGCTCGGCGACGACGTGGACCCCTCGAACCTGGTGGTGGTCGACTCGGATCAGACGATGCTCGACGCCGCCGCCGCGCTGGGACTGGTGACCGTGCGCGGCTCCGGGACCAGATCCGACGTGCTGCGGGTTGCGGGCGTCCAGCGGGCCAGGGCCGTCGTGGTGGCCACCAACCGGGACGACACCGCCGTCCTGGTCACGCTGACGGCCAGGGAGCTGGCCCCGAAGGCCGCCATCGTCGCGGCGGTTCGCGAGGCGGAGAACGTCCATCTGCTGCGCCAGTCCGGCGCGGACTCGGTGGTCGTCTCCAGCGAGACGGCGGGCAGGCTGCTCGGGATGGCCACCACCACGCCCTCGGTGGTCGAGATCTTCGAGGACCTGCTCACCACCGACGAGGGACTGGCGATGGGGGAGCGCCCGGTCGATCCGGCCGAGGTGGGCGGTTCTCCACGTCACCTGACCGACATCGTCCTCGGCGTGGTGCGGCGCGGCACCCTGTACCGGATCGACGCACCGCAGGCCGATGCCCTCGAGATCGGCGATCGACTGATCTACGTGCGCAAGGTCACGCCGCCCGACGGCAAGGCCGACTGAGAGCCTGTCTTTGATCCTCCTCCGTCGTGAGCGGGGATCAGCGTGGCTGAGCTGCCAGGCGGAGGAAGGAGGCATAACGGAGTTATGTTGACTGACGACAACGCCGCAGATCGCCGCGCTGGCCCCGCGCAACAGGAAAGCGGGGATTAAAGACAGGCTCTGAGCCGTTCGGCGGGCAGGCCGTTCCGGGGCGAGATGACCACGTCGATCACCGCGCGGTGTGGCGGGACCGGGGTCGCCTCCCGCGCCGCCGTGACGGTGCGTGTTGAGCGGCTCCGGCCGGAACTCGGCGCTGCCGAGTCGACCCGGTAGGCCGATCGGCCGCCCTGGGTGACCGAGTCCTCGCCGTGCGCGGTCCGCCGCACGGCCCGACTCGCGCGTCTGCCACGATCTTCGCCGTGGCGGTTCGACAGGGACCTGGCAGGTCGGTGCTGACGATCATGGTCCTCGCCGTGCTCGGCATCGGCGTTCTCGTGGCGACGGGACGACTGCTCCCGTTCCAGGGCGCCTCCACCGACGACGTCCGGGCCGCGACCGCCGTCGTGATCCGGACTGCCGACTGCGGCGTCGCGGGTGCGCGAGACCGCGTCGAGGTCCAGCTCGACGCCGAGTTCCTGGAGGCGGACCTGGTGGCCTGCGGGCACACCGAGGGAGCGCGGCTGGAGGTCGACGTGATCGAGGCCGATCTCGAGTCGGACGAGGAGATCGAGGTATGGCTCGCGGGCACCGCGACCGGCGGGCCGGACCCCGGCGAGCGGATGTCGGCCGTGCTGTTGGCCGTCGCGGGGTTGGCCGGGGCGGCGCTGGCCGTCCTGATCGGCCGTCCGCGCAGGCGGTCGTCCCGCCCGGCTGCGGCAGGCGCTGTGGCCCCCGCACCGGCGGCGTCGGGCGCCACGACGCCTGATCCGGGAGTACCCGACCCCACCGAAGTCGATCCCACCGGAGCCCACCCCACCGGCTCCGAGCCCGCTGCCGCCTACGGCGCCGCCGCGTATGACACTCCGGGTGATGACCCTGCCGGGTACGCCGCTGCGGGGCACGAGCCCGCCGGATACGGCACTGGCACGTACGGCCCTGCGGTGCCCGATCTCGGCGTGTCTGATCTCTATGCGTCCGACTCCTCGACGACCGGACGTCTGCCGGTCCTGGATCAGTCGGTTCCGCCGCTGACCCGACAGCCGGAGCCGTGATCGTCCCGCCTCCCGCGCGAGCGGTTCAGCGGACGTCGGCAGGCGTGGCCAGCCAGGTGTTGCACTGCTGAGTGTTGTTGTTGTAGTAGCCCTGTTCCATCCAGCCGCCGTTGATCTCCGGCGCTCCGTGATCCGGCGGCGCGCCCCGATCCGGCCAGTCCCCACGATTTCGCGCGTCACGTAACGCGATCGACATCGTGTCGAGGTCGACGACTCCGGTGCGGGTGGTCGCGGCCAACAGCATTCCGCCGTAGCAGGTCGCCTGGAGTTCCAGCCTGCGCGAGATCTCCAGCCCCTCCGGGCTGTTCGGGCCCACCGCATAGCGTTCGTCCCAGGCCGCCTGCATGATGCCCGCCAGTCCCTGGACGTGGTGGCCGTACTCATGGAAGAGCACGCTCAGGTATGGGCCGGGGTGATCGCCCAGCTGCTCCTGATCGGCGTGTACCGAGGCGGACATGTACAGCGTGTGGTTCCCGCTGCAGTAATAGGAGGAGTTCGCCGTGCCGCACGGCGTCTCGACCGGGCCCGAGACGGTGATCAGCTCGGGCGGGGTGGCAGGCAGGTTGTTCGACTCCAGCGCGTAGCGCCACGCGTCCACCATGCACGGCAGCGCCGACTGGTAGAGGGCGTCCTGTCCGGCGTGATCACGGGAGAAGGGCGCGAGCGTGCAGGCGGTGGTGTCGGAGGCGTACATGCCGTCGGCGTTGATCGGGTGATCACCGAGCAGGTAGACCGGCTGCGGACTGCCCACCGGCTCCTCGTAGGTCGGCTCGGGCTCCTCGGTCTCGACCTCGGTGGTGGTGGGCGTGGTCGGCGGCTGCGGAGTGTTCTGGGCGGGGGGTGGTTCGGCGGTCGGCGCCGCCCTGGTGGGGCCTGCGGTCTGCCTCGAGGCGTCCAACGCCGAGTTGGCCATCGCGCCGATGACGCCGACCAGCGCGAGTCCTGCGACTCCGAGGCCCAGCGTGATCAGCAGCCCCGGCGCGCGAGACTGCTGCGGCACGGGACCTGCGATGCCGTCGGCGTTCCGCTGGTATCCGGTGTGAGTCTGTGCCCTGGATCGGGGGATCGGCTGCGGCGCGGTGGCAGGCTCCTCCGCCCGACTGCGGGGTGGCGGCAGCGGCAGCCGGATGGGCCCGGTCATCCCGGTGGTGCGTGATTCCGACGAGGTTCCGGCCGTCCCGGCCCGCTGCGTGCGGTGGCCGGGCCGGTGAGTCGACGGGGTGCCCGCCGCTGCCTCGCCGGACAGGCGGCCCCTCGGACCCGGCGCCGGGCCCGGCCCCGGTGCCCGTCGGGGAACCCGTGTCTCCGGGGAGTCCGGTGCCCCGGCGCCTCGGCCTGCCTGCGGGTCGGGCAGGGGCGACGGACCCTGGACCGGTGTCGGGCCTCTCGTGGCGGGCCGGGCAGCCGGCCGGATGGGGCGAGCGGCGGGCGGTGGTGCCACCGGTCGGGGTGGCGGGCGATGCCGTGATCCGTCGCCGCCCGGCCTGGGCCCGTCGCTGTATGGCGGTCTGAACTGCGACATCGGTACTGCGTCTCTCCCTCAACACCCGGCCGAGGAAGCGAACCGCCGATCGGCTCGGTCATCCGGCGCGGTGGCCTTCGCCGTGCGACCCGGCGTCTCCATCGGACTCCCTCCCGCGAAGTCCTACCAGCATTCGCCCAGATCGTGGTGCAGATCCGCGCCGTCGGCGCTCGTCGATCACGAGCATAAGGCGACTCCGCTATCCTCCGCAGCCGTGTTCTCTGTCCGGGGTCCTCTCGCCCTCATGACCGTCGTCACCCTCCTCGCCGCAGGCTCGCCCGCCGCGGCTCAGGAGTCGGATCAGCCGACCGCTGACGGCTCGTCGGTCGTGGTCGAGCTGCGCCTGGAACCGGACGGGACGCTGAGCGTCGAGGAACAGATCACCGTCCTGGGCGAGGAGGCGATCAGGCGCGAGTCCCCACTGCGGGAACTCGCCGGGGTGGACGTGGATCGCGTCTACGAGGTGCGCGACGTCGAGACGGACGGACCCGTCGAGGCCGAGGTCACCGGGCGGGCGTTCATCGTCACCGCGAACCAGGGGACCAGCACGCTGCGGTATCAGGTCGACGGGGCCGTCGCGGATCTCGCCGCGAGCCAGGAGTTCCGGTGGCAGGTCACGGGCGACTGGGACGCCGACCTCAGCCTGATCCGGGTGGCCTTCGTGTCGCCCTCGGCTCCACAGTCGATCACCTGCCTCGCGGGCGCGCCGTCCTCGAACACCACCTGCACCGTCTCGCAGATCGACGCGGGGCAGCTCGCCACCGCGCAGCAGACCGGACTCGACGCGGGCGACCGGCTCGCGGTCAGCGTCGGACTGCCCGCCGACGCGGTGCCCGCCACCGCGCGGTACGACGAGAACTTCAGCATCGCCAGGGCGTTCTCCCTCACCCCGTCGACCGCTGTGGTCCTCGGCGTCCTGTTCCTCCTGCTGCTCGTGGCCTTGGCGGTGCCTGCCCGGCGCAGGCGTCAGGACCGGGCGGCCCTGCGGTCCGAGATCGGCCCGGTGGACGTGCTGCTGACGGAGCCGGACGGCTCGGTCGCCTTCGCCTCCCCGGACGGGGTGCTGCCCGGCCAGGTCGGCACGGTGGTCGACGAGCACGTCGACGTGGTGGACATCACCTCCACCATCGTGGACCTGGCCGTCCGCAACTACCTGTGGATCGAGGAGCTGCACGTCGATCAGGACGTGCTGGACTGGCGCATCGTCCGCCGCAACCCGCCGGACGAGGCCCTGCACGACTACGAGCGCGTCCTCTACGCGTGCTTACTCGGCCCGGACACCGGGCCGGACCGCCGCGAGGAAGTCCTGGTCTCCGAGCTGTCAGGCGATGACGCACTCGACCTCGCCGCCGTCCAGAACGCGTTGTACGCCGACGTCGTCGAACGTCGCTGGTTCTCCGTCCGGCCCGATCAGGCCAGGAACCGCTGGTGGTGGGCGGGTCTCGGCGTCACCTCGCTCGGCGCGGTGCTCACCGTCCTGTTCGCCGCGCTGGGCGGCTCGGCCCTGATCGGACTCGGACTCGTCGTGATCGGACTGGTGATGGCGCTGGATGCGCGTCGGCTGCCTGCGCGGACCGTCCGGGGCAGCAGACTCGTCGCCCAGGTGCGCGGCCTGCGCGACTACCTCGACACGGCGTCCTGCATCGACATCCCCGCCGACGACCGGGAGATGGTGTTCTCCCGCTCGCTGCCGTACGCGGTCGTCCTCGGCGAGACACGGCGTTGGATGGGGGAGTTCGCCGGGATCGACGGCGGTGCTGACGGGACGCCCGGGCTCTACTGGTACGGCGAGGACCGGGGCGGCACCGCGTCGGCCAGCCCGGATCTGCGGCGGTTCGCCGTCCACTTCCCGAGTTTTCTTGCCGAGCTGGACGGGGTGCTGGCCGAAGCGGGCCACCTTCGTTCGCTGCGCTGATTCGCCCGTCCGGCGGTGTCGACGACGCCGTCCGCCGGACATCGCGAGTCGCTCCACGGCATCACTCCACGGGGTCGCGTGTGCACGTCGTAGGCTGCCGGAATGGTCGACCACCAGCTCCACAGATTCACCCTGCCCAACGGCCTGCGGGTGGTCCTCGCGCCGGATGACACGGCGCCCGTCGTCGCGGTGAGCGTGCACTACGACGTCGGGTTCCGCTCCGAGCCGGAGGGCCGCACCGGCTTCGCGCACCTGTTCGAGCATCTGATGTTCCAGGGCAGCGAGAGCCTGGGGAAGTTGGCGCACTTCCGCCACGTGCAGGGCTCCGGCGGGACCTTCAACGGGTCCACTCATCAGGACTACACCGACTACTTCGAGATGCTGCCCTCTGCCGCGTTGGAACGGGCGCTGTTCCTCGAGGCCGACCGGATGCGCGCGCCGAAGCTGACCGAGGAGAACCTGCGCAACCAGGTGGACGTCGTGAAGGAGGAGATCCGGCTCAACGTCCTCAACCGCCCCTACGGCGGCTTCCCCTGGATCCTGCTGCCGCCGGTGCTGTTCGACACCTTCCCCAACGCCCACAACGGCTACGGCGACTTCACGGACCTCGAACAGGCCTCGGTCGACGACTGCGCGGCCTTCTTCGACACCTATTACGCGCCGAGCAACGCCGTCCTCACGGTGGCGGGACACCTCGACGTCGCCAAGACCACCGACCTGGTGCACCGGCACTTCGGCGACGTCCCAGCCCGGCCGACTCCGGTGCGACCCTCCTTCGCCGAGCCGGTGCCCACCACCGAGCTGCGGGGCACCCACGTCGACGCGCACGCGCCGCTGCCCGGTATCGCGCTCGGCTACCGGGTTCCCGACCCGGTCACCGATCTCGACGCCTACCTGGCCTATGTGGTGTTGTCCCAGGTCCTCTCCGACGGCGACTCCTCGCGCCTGCCGCATCGGCTGGTGCACGGCGAGGCGCTCGCCATCGAGGTCGGCGCGGGCTGCGGTCTGTTCCAGCCGCTGGACACCAGGGACCCGGACGCCTTCGTCGCGACGATCATCCACTCCTCGGACGTGGAGCAGGCCAGGGTGCTGGCCGCCTTCGACGACGAGCTGGAGATCCTCGCGTCCGAGGGCCCGCACGTCGACGAGCTGGCCAGGGTGACCGCGCGGTGGACCTCGGCCCTGCACGGCGAGCACGACCGGCTCATCTCGCGGACGCTGGCCTACGGTGCCTTCGAACTGCTGCACGGGCGGGCCGAGCTGAGTTCCGAGCTGCCCGAGCTGATCGGCCGGGTGACTGTCGAGCACGTCGCCGCCGCTGCCAAGGCACTGCGCCCCGACGCACGCGCCGTGCTGACCGTCGAGCCCGCCGCTTCCGCTGGAGACGCCCTGTGAACACCACCACGCACCGCACCGCCGAGCAGATCGGCCGCACCGAGGCGGGTCCCCGCCCGCTCCCCGAGTTGGGGGTGGCCAGGCTGGACGATCCGCCCGTGCGGCTGGACGTCGTCCTGGAGAACGGGCTGCGCCTCATCGCCGTCCGGCAGCCCTCCGTGCCTATGGTCGAGATGCGAATGAGCATCCCGTTCGCGGGCGAGGCAGAACAGCACTCCGCCGTCGCGGAGCTGCTGGCGACCGCCATGCTGACCGGCACCGAACGGCGGGACCGTGTCCTGATGGACACCGACCTGGCAGCCGTCGGCGCCGACCTGCGCACCGTCGTCGACCCGGAGCGGCTGCGCGTGTCGGGATCGACGCTGGCCAGCGGGCTGGACATCTTCCTCGACGTGGTCAGCGACGCGCTCACCAGCGCGGCCTACCGCGAGGCCGAGGTGTTGGGCGAACGCGATCGGCTCGCCGAGCGGATCAACGTCGCACGATCCCAGCCCAGGGTGATCGCCAGGGAGGCCCTGCAGCGTCGGCGCTTTGGCGACCACCCCTACACGCGGGAGATGCCGCGCGCCGCCGACGTCCTCGCGGTGGAGCCCGCCGAGGTCCGGCTGCTGCACGGGGCCGCCGTCGTGCCGCGCGGCGCGACGATGGTCCTGGTCGGCGACATCGACCTCGACCGGATCGCCGACACGGTGTCTCGGGCGTTGGCGGACTGGCACAGCGACCGCAGCGCCTCGGTGCTTCCCCAGCTGCCGCTGGTCTCCGGCGGCGATCTGCTGCTGGTGGACCGGCCGGGTGCCGTGCAGTCCCAGATCCGGCTGTCGGCGCAGGCCATCACCCGGCTCGACCCGCGTTTCCCCTCGCTGCAGCTGGCCAACGTGGTGTTCGGCGGCTACTTCTCCTCGCGGTTGGTCGAGAACATCCGGGAGGACAAGGGCTACACCTACAGCGCCAGCTCGTCGTTCGAGTACACGCCGCAGGGCGCCGTCCTCGACGTCGACGCCGACACCGCCAGCGAGGTGACGGCCGCGGCCGTGCTGGAGATGCGGTACGAGCTGGGCAGGCTGGGGGTGGTGCCGCCGACGAAGGAGGAGCTGGACTCGGCGCGCGAATACCTGATCGGCTCGCTGCTGATCTCCACGGCCTCGCAGGGCGGCCTGGCAGGCACCCTGTCGGGACTGGCGTCGATCGGCGTGCCGCTGGACTGGCTCCAGGCGCATCCGGACCGGCTTCGTGCGGTGACGCCGGAACAGGTGGGCGACGCGGCCCGTGAGTTCTTCACGCCCACCGCGTTCACGGGCGTCGTGGTCGGCGACGCCGAGACCCTGGCCGTCTCGCTGCGTGCGCTGGGAGGCGTCTCCCTCCCGTGAATCGCCAGGCAGATCCCTTCGTCACATCGGGCGTGGCCGAGCACTTCGCGTTGCTCGGCCCGCCCGCGCTCTCCCGGTCGACGGTGGATCGGCGCGAGCCGGTGCGAGGCGACGACGCCGCGCTGGATCGCCTCTGGGCGTCCGGTCGGCTGATCGACGTCGATCAGCAAGGGCGGGCGTCGGTGAGTCCGTCCGGCACCGTGCTGACCTCGGCGACGCCGCGCGATGAGCCTCGCCCCGAGGGCGCGGTGCTGCTCGGCGCCGAGGACGAGGTGGGCTACTGGGCCCGGCGGGTGGTCGTCGAGGCGGACGGGCCGGAGGAGATCGGGCCCCAGGAGATCGGGCCCCGGTGGCAGGACCTTCGCCAGGCAGGCCCTCTACTGACCGACACCGACGCAGGTCTGCTCACCACCGCCGTCGGCCTGCTGGCCTGGCACGACCAGTCCGGGTTCTGCCCGTTCTGCGGGACGAGGACGCACGCGGTGCGGGCCGGGTGGACGCGGCACTGCGACGAGTGTCGACAGGAGCACTACCCGAGGACCGACCCGGCGGTGATCTGTCTGGTGCACGACGGCGCCGACCAGGTGGTGCTGGCCCGCCAGCCCACCTGGCCGCCGGGCCGGTACTCGGTGCTCGCGGGCTTCGTCGAGATGGGCGAGTCGCTGGAGGCCTGTGTGGCCAGGGAGATCGCCGAGGAGATCGGCGTGTCGATCTCCGACATCCGCTATCTGGGCAGCCAGCCCTGGCCGTTTCCCCGCTCGTTGATGGTGGGGTTCGCCGCCGTCGCCGATCCCTCTGACGAGCTGATCCCGGCGGACGGCGAGATCGAGGCGGCGCACTGGGTGTCGAGGCATCAGGTGCGGGACGCGCTGGCCGAGGGCGGGACCGCGCACGGCTTCACGCTGCCGGGAGCGGCGTCCATCGCACATCGGATGCTGGAGGCCTGGGCGTCCTGACGGCTGGGCGCGTCGGCCGATCCTGATGTGTCGGACCGGGATCGGCTTGCGGCCCCGATCGCGAGGCTGTGGGGTGTGCAGGCGGCCCGCCCGGTCGCCGGGGCGGTCTGCCCGCGAATCCGCCCGGTCGAGCGCGCTCGGCGGTCGGGCGCGTCGCCCGGCGACCCCGCCGCCTGTCGTGGCGAGCGGCCCGTCGAGACGGGCGGCCCGCTCCGCTGTCCGGCGGGTTTGTGACTTTCGGCGGAGGCGACCCGGCATGGGCCCCGCCTAACGTCCTCGCCGTGTCTGACACTTCGATCGCCACCGGCCGCCCGGCAGCCAGGACGGCTCGAGTCTCCACGGTCGACGCCGTTCGGGGGCTGGCCCTCTGCGGCATCCTCGTCACCAACATCCCGCAGATCATCCTGATGCCGAGAATGGTCGACGGCGAGCCGCTGCCGATCCCGACGGTGCTGGAGTTGACCGCCCACCAGCGGTTCTTCCCGATCTTCGCCTTCCTGTTCGGACTGAGCTTCGCGCTCTTCCTCGACAGTGCGGAGCGTCGAACCGAAGGCGGGCGCCGCCTGCTGCCGACGGTCCGGCGGCTGATCGCCCTGGCCGTGCTCGGCCTCGTGCACCAGCAGTTCCAGCCCGGCGAGGCGCTGCTGACCTACGCGATCGTGGGCGCGGTGGTGCTGGTGCCCGCGAGCCTGCTGCCGAGGCCGCTGGTCCTCGTCGGCGGACTTGCGGGCACGCTGCTCCCCGTGTCGATCTTCGGCGGGGGCGTCCTGCTCGTTCCCGGACTCTTCCTCCTCGGTATGGCCACCGCTCGCTACGGCATCGTGCACACCCTGGCGCGGCGCGGTCGTGCGCTTGCGGTGCTCTGCCTCGGCGCGGCGATCGTGGCGGCGGTGGCGCTGCCGATCCAGGCGGGCGATCTGATGAACAGCGGCTTCAACGCCTCGTCCGGCATCGCAGGCGTCGCGTTGGCCGTGGTGTACGTGACCGGCCTGCTCCTGTTGCTGCGGACGCCGCTCGGCGCGGGACTGTCGGCGGTCTTCACACCGCTCGGTCGGATGGCGTTGACCAACTACCTGTCCGCGACGGCGCTGATCCTGCTCGCCGCCGGGCCGCTCGACCTGTCGAACTCGACCCGCTGGGGCGTCATGCTGCTGCTGGCCCTGGGCATCCTGGTGGTGCAGTGCGCGGCGAGCAGCTGGTGGCTGCGCCGCTTCGCCTACGGGCCCCTCGAGTGGATCTGGCGCTGCGTCACCTGGTGGGAGATCGTGCCGAACCGGCGCGTCGCAGGCTGAGAGCCTGTCTTTAATCCCGCCTGTCCTGTTGCGCGCAGCAGGACAGCAGGAATCGAAGATCGGCTCCGAGGTGTTCGACCGCTTCGTGCGGCCGAGGTCGCGCGGAGCCCGACCGCCGCCGATGCGAGGATGCCGGGATGGGCGGGCAGCAGGAACCGGCGTCGGGACTCGATCCGGAGCAGCGAGCGGCGGTCCTGGCTCCGCGCGGCCCGGTCTGTGTGCTGGCGGGCGCCGGGACCGGGAAGACCCGCACGATCACCCGCCGGATCGCGTACCTGGTCCGGCAGGGGCACGTCGCACCGGGCCAGGTGCTCGCGGTCACCTTCACCAAACGGGCGGCCGCCGAGATGCGCACCCGGCTGCGGGCGCTGGACGCCACGGGGGTGCAGGCACTCACCTTCCACGCTGCGGCGCTGCGGCAGCTGCGGTACTTCTGGCCGAGGGTGATCGGCGACGACCAGTGGCGGCTGCTGGACAGCAAGCTGCCGGTGGTCGCGCAGGCGGCCAGGCGCGCGGGTGCAGGCACCGATCGCGAGACGCTACGCGACCTGGCGAGCGAGATCGAGTGGAGCAAGGCCTCGCTCATCACCCCGGAGGACTACCCCGCCGCCGTCGCGCGGGTGCACCGGGCCACGCCTGCCCCCGCCGAACAGGTCGTCGCCGTCTACGCGACCTATGAGCGGCTCAAGAACGAGGCGAGCGCACTGGACTTCGATGACCTCCTGCTGCACACGGCGGCCGTCATGGAGGAGCACGGCGACGTCGCCGAGGAGTTCCGTGATCGCTATCGCAGCTTCGTGGTCGACGAGTATCAGGACGTCACGCCGCTGCAGCAGCGGGTGTTGAACGCGTGGCTTGGCGAACGAGACGACCTGACGGTGGTCGGCGATGCGAACCAGACGATCTACTCCTTCGCGGGCGCTTCGGCGCGTCCGCTGCTCGACTTTCCGCGTCGCTTCCCCGAGGCTGCGGTGATCCGGCTGGAACGCGACTACCGCTCGACGCCGGAGATCGTGTCGCTGGCCAATCGGGTGATCGAGATGGCGCGGAACCGGCCTGCCGGGTCGCGGCTGCGGCTGATCGGTCAGCGCCCGTCCGGTCCGCCGCCCGCCTTCACCGAGCACGACGACGAGTCGGCCGAGGCGGCTGCGGTGGCCAGACGGATCAAGAACCTCCTCGCGGCGGGCACCTCGGCGGGCGAGATCGCGATCCTGTTCCGGGTGAATGCGCAGTCGGAGGTCTACGAACAGGCCCTGAGCGAGGCCGACATCCCGTATCAGGTGCGCGGTGGTGAGCGCTTCTTCGCCAGGCCGGAGGTCCGGCAGGCGATGGCGGCCCTGCGCACCGACGGCGCGCTGTCGGAGGATCGGCCGCTTCCGGTGCGGGTGCGGGCGGTGCTGGCGCGGCTCGGCCTCGGGGAGCAGCCGCCGGAGGGCGGCGCGGCGCGGGAGCGCTGGGAATCGTTGCGGGCACTGGCGGAGCTGGCCGAGGAGACCGCGAGCATCGCACCGGAGACCGACCTCGCGCGGTTCGTCATCGAGCTGGACATGCGTGCCGAGGCCCGGCATCCCCCTGCGATGGAGGGCGTCACGCTGGCGTCGCTGCATGCCGCGAAGGGCCTGGAGTGGGATGCGGTGTTCCTGGTCGGGCTGGCCGAGGGCACGCTGCCGATTCACCAGGCCGACGGGGACGACGCCGCAGTGGAGGAGGAGCGCAGGCTCTTCTACGTCGGCGTCACCCGAGCGCGGCACCATCTGTCGCTGTCGTGGGCACTGGCCAGGGCGGAGGGCGGCAGGCGCTATCGGCGGCGTAGCCGTTTCCTGTACGGGCTGGTTCCGGAGGATCATCCGTCGTCTTCGATCGGCAGGGCGAGTGCGGGCCGGGTGTCCTCGCGTGCCGAGGCGGCCCGGTGTCGGGTCTGCGCCTCGGCGTTGACGGCGACCATGGCGATCAAGCTGGGCCGGTGCGAACACTGCCCGGCCGATCTCGATCAGGATCTGCTGGATCGGCTGCGTGCCTGGCGCGGCGATCGAGCGCGGAAGCTGGGCGTTCCGGGCTTCGTGGTGCTCACCGACGCGACGCTGACGGCCATCGCCGAGCAGCGTCCCTCCGACGTCGCCGCGCTGGTGCGGATTCCCGGGATCGGCGCCACCAAGCTCGATCGCTTCGGCGGTGAGGTGATCTCCCTGGTGCTCGGTGCGGGTGCCGGCTCCTGATGATGTCACCTGATCGGACTAGTGGCGGGTGGGCGTCCTGCGGCGTCGACTCACCGCGTCCGACGTGAGCCTTCGGCGCCGAGCTGTACCGGGTCGCGAACGGTCTCGGTGCCGTCACCTGCGGAGATGTCGAGGGACTGCCGGGTGATCGGATGAATTCAAGATCATCAAGAAAACCCTCGGAAAATAAGTTGCGCGCGTCCGTGCGCGCCCCATAACCTGCATCAGGCAGGCCGAGAAGGCCTGGTGACGTTCTTCGATCCCCGGAAGGAGGCGGCCGAGATGAGGCAGCTCAACATCCCAGTGACCCCCGGCCGTCGGCTGTCCGGGGTTACTGCCGTGTTCTGGGGAGACGGTCGCGCGCGTCGCGTTCACGATCAGGTGGCAATGGCCATCTCTGGGTGGGCGCTGTCTTCGCGCGTTGCCAAGCAGGACACACGGCCGAACGGCGTGAGCCCGTTCGCCATCGAACGAACCCATCCTGTCCGCGCAGGAGCGCAGTCTCTGACCTAGTCAGGTAAGACTGATCGATCAGGCCGCGGACTCCAATCGGAATCCGCGGCCTTCTTGTCGTCTTCGGACGACTTGGGCTGTCGCGGGCCCGATGAGAATTCGATGAAGATCAGAAGGAGAACGCATGTCTACCGCGACCGTCTCTCTGGCGCGAGACGTTCTGCCGGGACCGAGGGAATCCGACTCCAGCGTGGTCGGTATGGGCGACCTGCTGGTCGCCGTTCCCGACGACGAGACCGAGCTGCCCTGCCGTGTTCAGGACCCCGACCTGTGGTTTGCGGAGAACCCGGCCGAGCTTGCGCGGGCCAAGCAGCTCTGCGAGACCTGCCCGATCATGGCCGCGTGTCTGGCCGGTGCGCTTGCCCGGCGGGAGCCGTGGGGCGTATGGGGCGGTGAGATCTTCGAGAGGGGATCGGTCATCGCCAAGAAGCGGCCTCGGGGCAGGCCGAGGAAGGCCGACAGCCCGATCATCACCGGAAAGGGGGCAGCGGCATGAACGACACCGCCTACCTGCGTGCTCGCACGGTCCACGTCCCCGGCGCCGACGTCATGACGCATCTGCCGGATGCGCTCACCCGCGCTCGAATACGAGAGTTGGAAGACGAGATACATCGATGTCGAATAGCGGCTCGATTTCGACGGCGCGGCCGATGGCGCAGGCTGTCGGCGTTCATCGCGAAGCGAGTCGCTGCCGCCGATCGCTCCTTGAGCTGAGTCGGTGAACCAGGCCGGGCGGGCCGTCGATCCGAGGATCGGCGGCCCGCCCGGCTTCGTCGTCTCCGGGGTGCGCACGGTGTGTTCGGTGACCGTCGGCGGGCCTCGGGCGCCGACCGACGGCGGGCGGGGCGTCGTCGCTCTGGTCCGGGCCAAGGTCCTCGACGGTCCCGATCGCGACGCCTTGTCCTCAGTGGAGTGGCAACAGCGCCATGACCAGTGCCGACGGCGCCTGGAAGCGATGAACCCGGCCGATCGGCAGGTTTGGACGGTCGACTGGCTGCCCCGTCGCGAACAGCTTCGGGAGGCGACGATGCGCGTGGTGACCTGATCCAGTCCGACCCCAGGCGGCCGGGTCGGTGGGGCCCGTTCCGGGGTGGGGGCGCTCCACCCGCAGGCGATGATTACAATGAACATATGTTCATTTAAAAATCGAGCCGAGTGAAGGTGTCAGTGCCCAGAACCAAGGAGCAGTACGAGGCCCTGCGGGTCGCCAGTCTGGAGAAGGTGCAGGCCGCTGCGGTCAGCCTCTTCGCCCGCCGGGGGTTCGCCGCCACGAGCATGCGGGACATCGCGCGGGTGGCAGGCATCAGCACGGGCTTGATCTACCGGCACTACGAGACGAAGGAGGAACTCTTCGGCGCGCTGGTCGACGTCGCGGCGGTCGGTCTGCACCGCGTCGTCGAGCAGTTCGACAGCGATGACTCGCCCGCCGAGCTTCTCGCCGAGTTCACCCGACTCTTCCTCGCCGACCTCACCGGAGACGGTGCCTTCGCCGAGTTCTTCCTGATCATGAACCAGGCGTTCGTGACGCAGGATGAATCGCCCCAGCTCCGACGGCTCCGCGCGGAGCACGTCCTGATGGTCGACGCCGTCATCGCGCTAATCGGCCGGGGCCAAGACCTCGGCGAGTTCACGAGCGGCGACCCGGCGGAGCTGGCGAGCTGCTACCTGGCCGCGCTCAGCGGACTGACGACGATGCGGCTCGTGCCGGGCACTCCGCTCGTCGTGCCCACCCCGTCGACCCTACTGAGCCTTCTGATCCGATAGGACGACCATGATCGAGGTAATACCGGCAGTCGAACTCGGCCAGAACAGTCGACGGACGATCGCCGAGATCTATTCCGACGCCTTTCGCGACGACTTCGCCTATTTCAGCAAGGACCTCGGGGTCCTCGCGGATGCCTTCGAGCACATGATGGTCCCGGAGCTCTTCTACGTCGCTCTGATCGACGGGACCCCGGCAGGAATCACCGCGTGCACGGACGGCAGACAGCAGTGCGTCACGCTGGACGGACGGCAACTGCGCAGGCACTTCGGGCTGGTCAAGGGATCGATCGCCTCCGCAGTGTTCGCGCGGGAGTTCTCCACCGCCGTGCCGAACATGACGCCCTCCAGCGCGTCGCTCGAATTCGTCGGGACGGCGGCGGCGTATCGGGGACGGGGCGTGGCGAAGGCGATCCTGCATCATCTGCTCGCCCTGCCGCAGTACGACGACTACCGACTCGAATACATCTCAGACATTAATGCGCCCGCCCTGGGCCTGTATACGAAGCTGGGATTTACCGAATACCGGCGGAAGAAGGTCCGACACACCAGGATGACCGGCATCAACCACTACATCTCCATGAAGCTTGTGCAGAGCTGACCTCGGTGACTGCCTGCCGAGGCCGGGCGCCGGGCGATCTCCGGCATCGACGGGCTCGTGGGGCCTCGTGGTTGTCGGACGCCTCCTTTGACGGTGCCTCCTCCGACGGTGCCTCCTCCGACGACGGCGATCGACACCGGTCGTCGTCGGCGGGCGGCTCCCGGCCTCGGAGAATCGCGGGACTGCGGAGTGCTGGGCATTCGGCAGGGATCGCGTCGACGGAGAAGGCGCCGCCACCGAGCCGCAGGGCGGGGATCGACTGGTCGGGCACCGCCGGAGGCCGCCCGCGAGTGCGCCGTCTCCGGCGGTCGGCGTCACTCCCGGGCGGGCGGCTCGAGTCGGGCGTCGCGCCGACGGCCTGTCCGAGTGTTCGGCAGGCGAGAAGGATCAGGACTGCTCGGCGAAGCCGGGCTGCCAGGCGGTGACGATCTGCCGGGCGGGCACCCTGGCACCCAGTTGGCAGAGGATGCCGGTCGCGCCCAGCGTCACGCGGTGGGTGATGAGGTAGTCGGGCGGCAGGTTCAACGACCGGCCGGTGCGGAAGTCGCTGCCCTGGAGGTTGCTCACCCGCTCGGCCTGCTTCTGCAGCCATGGCCGGGTGAAATGGAAGACCTCGCTGGTCAGCGGCTCGACGAAGGGTGCGAGATAGGCCAGCACGTCCTCCGCGAGCAGCTCACGATCGGGCTGAACGAAGTTCTCCGCACGCAGCAGGTCCAGCAGATCGTCCGATCGCTGCTCCAGCGCGAGCCGGACCATCCGGCCCAACGTCCTGGGCAGCCCGTCGGGCAGCCTGGCCACCGCCCCGAAGTCGAGCACGCAGATCCTGCCGTCCGCCTGGAGCATGAAGTTGCCGGGATGCGGGTCGCCGTGCAGGAGACCGGTTCGCGCCGGGGAGGAGAAGTGGAAGAGCGACAGCATCTGCCCGGCCTGGTCGCGATCCTTCTGGCTGCCGTCGCGAATGATCGACGCGAACGGGGTGCCCTCCACCCATTCCGACACCACCACCTTCGGCGCGCTGGCGATGACGTGGGGGATCAGCACATGCTCGTCGTCCTCGAATCCCGCCGCGAAGCGACGCTGATTGTCGGCCTCGCCCCGGTAGTCCAGCTCCTCCGCCATCCGCGCCTGAAGCTCGGCCAGCAACGGTTTGACCTCGGTGCCGGGGACGAGCATCTGGAACAGCCTGCTGAACCGCTGCAGCTGACGAAGATCGGCGAGCAGGGCCTCGTCGGCGCCGGGGTACTGCACCTTCACCGCGACCTCGCGGCCGTCGTGCCAGGTGGCCCTGTGCACCTGTCCGATGCTCGCCGCGGCGGCCGCCTCGTCGTCGAACTCGGCGAATCGGGTGGACCACCGACTGCCGAGCTGCTCGGCGAGCACGCGGTGCACGCTCTTGGCAGGCATCGGCGGCGCTGCGGACTGAAGCTTGGTCAACGCCTCCCGATAGGGCTCGGCCATCTCATCGGGAACGGCGGCCTCGAAGACGCTCAGCGCCTGGCCGAACTTCATCGCGCCGCCCTTGAGCTGGCCGAGGACGGCGAAGATCTGTTCCGCCGTCTTCGCGGTGACGTCGGCGTTGACTTCCTCGGCACTACGGCCCGCCAGCCGTCGTCCCCAGCCCGCCGCGACACGTCCTGCGGCGTTGAGCGGCAGGCTGGCGAGCTTCGCAGTGCGCTGTACGGTCCGACGTGGGAGGTCGTTCACGGCTTCATTCTCTCGCGATCTCCGGGGTGAACGCAGCTCTTCTCGGCGGCTGATTCGGAAAGCGATCGATCCGGACGCCCGGGCAGCGGTCGGTGAACCCCCTCGCGCCGCAGGGACAGTCGGGATGCGGCGGCCGAGGATGCCTGCGCAGACGTGCGGAGAACGGGTCGATCTCCACCGCCGCGTTCCACACCGACGGCGGGGCGGCGGCCGTCCGGCCGTGCAGGAAGAGCAGACTCTGTGCCACCGCCAGTGCCGCGACCGCCGAGGTGCCCGCAGCGTCCGTTCGCTGGGTGCGGCCCGCGAGCTGCGTCGCCAGTACGGGCCATTGTGGATCGGCTACGCAACGATGCCGGTCGGCGCACTCGAGGCAGCTCGATCGGCCGGGCACGACGAGCGGTCCGACCATGCCGCCCTCGGCGACCGTGACGAGCAGGTGCGGGGTCCGCTCGACGACCAGTTCGGCCACCACGGCCGGGTCCGGTACGAGCGAGTCGGTCAGCAGCACGAGGTCGGGCCTGCGACGGGCGGTCAGCGCAGTGGTCCTGGTTCCCGCCGCGAGTCGTTCGACCATGGTTCGGGCGGTCTCGGCGCGGTCCCTGCCCACGGTGTCCTCGGTGAGCGGGAGGCCGATGTCCTCGGGCGTGACCTGCCCGGACGGCTGGGGTCGTACCCAGCCGACGCCGGAGACGGCGAAAAGAGCCGTGACGGCGAGGGCCAGTCGACCGGAGCCGACGACGGCGACCGCGCTGTCCTGCCTGCGAAGACCACCCCGCTCCAGTTCGCCGCCGTCTCGTCGCCAGGCGGCGTCCTCGGTGCTGAGGCGTCGGGAGTCGGGACGGTGGCGCGTCGCGTCGTCCAGGACTCCCGCGGCGGCGAGCTGGCCGAGCAGGGCCAGGAAGGCGGTCGGATGTCCGCCCGAGGCGATGCACTCCCGCAGGAGCTCTTCGGTGGTGAACTCCCCGTCCAGCCGCTCTACTCTGGCGGCCAGCGTCGGCGCCACCCCGTCGACCAGCACGGCTCGCCGGGTGTCGGTGCCGAACTGCAGGCACTGGTCGTCGCGGCGGAGGGGGTCGAATCCCGGAACCAGCCGGGGGCGCTCGGGCAGCAGGCCGTCGGCGCGGAGCGTGCTCATGGACTTAACGATTAGCAGCGGGACGGGGCCCGGTGGTAACGGCTGTCCACAGGCCTCGGCGCTGCCGAGCCGCCGACGGAGGGCCTGCCGTCGACAGAGAACGTCGGGAGGAGCGGACGCAGGGCGGCGCCCCTCCCGACCGGCGGCCGGGTCAGGCTGCCTTCCCGAGGATTCTGGTCATCTTCGTACCGCAGACCGGGCAGATGCCCTTGGCCATGCGTCGGTTGTTGGACTCCTCGACCCTGCCCTCGAAGTCGCGCTTCGCGCGGCATTTGACGCAGTAGCCGTTGTAGGTCTCGGCCACGATTGCCTCCCTTGCTCGCTGTGCCCGTGCACGCGGTGCCCGCCGCGTGCCTGCGCCTGGTGCGGCGTCGGGCGAGAACCAGGCGCCACGCTACCTGTGCGTGGATGCTCAACCGCGCATGTGGGGTGTCGCGTGTCAAGTTTGAGCAGGTCACAAGGGCCGTGACCAAACAAGCATTCGGTCGAATGTCACAGTTGGTCGCCGCCTTTCACTCTCGCGGGCTCGGCAGGCTCCTTCGAAGGGATGGCGCGTAGCGACGCGATGACCTCCCGTCACCGACGTCTGCCCGGTCGCAGCGTGGCTCGCGCCACGGTCCCGGCGGGGACGCCACGCCGGGCGCATACCGTATGCGACGTGGGAGAGCCGCAGGTCGAGGTGCGCCGCAGTGCGAGGCGCCGCCGCACGGTCACCGCCTATCGGGAGGGCGAGCGCGTCATCGTGCTGCTGCCCGCCAGGATGTCGCGGGCCGAGGAGGAGCACTGGGTCGCCGAGATGCTGGGGCGACTCCGCCGCAGCGAGACGCGACGACGGTCGCCTGCCCGCGCCTCGGACACGGCGCTGCTGACCCGCTGTCGTGAGCTGATGCGCCGTCATCTGCCGGAATGCCCGGAGCCCTCGTCGATTCGCTGGGTGCCGTCGATGCGTACCCGCTGGGCCTCCTGCACGCCGAGCGAGGGGACGATCCGGATCGGCGAGCGGCTTCGCGAGGTCCCGAGCTGGGTGCTGGACTACGTGCTGATCCACGAGCTGACCCATCTGCTGGTGCCCGGTCACGGCCCGGACTTCTGGGCGCTGGTGCACCGCTATCCGCGCGCCGAACGGGCGGTCGGCTATCTGGAGGGCCTGGCAGCCGCCGCAGGCTGGGACGTCTCGGGAGACGACGAGCAGCTTCCGTCGGAGGCCTGACCGGCGGCTCCAGCGGCGCCAACTGCCCCGATCCGCCACTCGATCAGGTGGGTGGCGGCCCGAGGCGAGGTGGATTCATGTCTTGCGCGGTGGTTTCACGCCGATCGGGCGGGTCGCGGCGGGCCGAGGGCCGGGCGCGGACCGAGAAGAGCGCTTCGGCGGGCCAAACGGGCGTTCTTGCCCACCCGATCACGAAGGTTCGTCGCCGAATCGCAGGTCGCGGAGACACCGGTGCGAACCGTCGTCGTCGCGGTGAGCGGAAGGAGAACGCGGCGGCCGGGCGGGCGCCGGATCACTCCTGCGCGGGATCTCGACAGAGATCAACCGGTCGAGTGCACTCACCCCGGGGCAGTCTGGCACCGGTGGGAGATCCGACGGGAGGCCCAGCAGGCCATGAGCCGGGCCGAGCCGACGCCGGGCCGAGCCGACGAAGCCGGTGCAGCGCGCACGGCGGGACGTCCGCCCGCGCCCCGAGTCCGGGACGGGCTCTGCGCGGCTGTCTGACGAGCGTTCCCGTGTCGCCGCGGTCGTTGCCCCGGTCGTCTCCTCGGTTCAGCGAACCGGCTCGGTGCCGGTTCAACCGACCATCGTCCGACTCTCGCAGGCGGCGACGACGCGGATGCCACTCGGAGCGAACAGCTCGGCTCCCCGGTCGCGATGCCTCGGGCGGCAGACTGCTCGTCCGGACCGCGCCGGTCAGCGGCCTGCGAACGGCCGCCCGTCGTCGCCGGGATGGCGATGCCGACGCCGAGCCGTCGGGGCCACCGAAACCGTCCCGGCCGACCGCTCGACGCAGGCGGCGCCGCCGGGATCGTGTGCAGCCTCCCGATCACCAGGATGCCGAGCCGTTGCGCTGCCGTTCCGACGTCGTCAGTGCTCGGGGACCGAGAGCGGTGGTCGGACGCGGCCGGGGAGGATCGGGCGAGGCGAACGACACGTGGTGCCCTAGTCCGAGGTCACTTGTCGGAGTCATCCTCGGAATCGGGCCTGCTCCGCGGCGTGTCGCCCTCCGAGCTGCCCGCGCTCGACCCGCCTGCCCCGGACCCGCCCGCATCGCTCGAGGAGCCGGACTCGGACTCCTTCTTGCGGCGGGCGGCCTCCAACGCGGCGAGCGGGTCGTCCAGCTCGCCTCGGTGGGCGCCGAAGCGCTCGACGAACTCCACCGGCTCGGTGAGGTCCTCGGCCGTCGGCAGCAGGTCCGGGTGATCCCAGAGCGCGTCCCTGGCCTCCTTGCCGTGCCGGTCGGACAGGCCGCGCCAGAGCGTCGCCGCCGCCCGGAGCTGTCGGGGACGCAGGTCGAGCCCGACGAGGGTCGCGAAGGTCTGTTCGGCGGGGCCGCCGCTGGCGCGTCGCCGCCGCAGCGTCTCGCGCAGTGCGTCCGCACCGGGCAGCCGCTCGCCGACCGCATCGCCCACGACGACGTCGATCCAGCCCTCGACCAGCGCGAGCAGGGTCTCCAGCCGCACCAGGGCCTGCTCCTGGGCGGGCGTCCGCTCGGGTTCGAGCAGCCCGGAGCGCATCGCCTCCTCCAGCGAGGCCGGATTGCTCGGGTCGATCTTGGTGGCGAGATCCTCCATCGCGGAGACGTCGACCCGGATGCCCTGGGAGAACTCCTCCACGGCGCCGAAGAGGCCCTGCCGCAGCCACGAGACGTGGGTGAACAGCCGGTGGTGCGCCGCCTCGCGGGCGGCCAGGAAGACCAGGACCTCGTGCGCCGGGCGTTCCAGCCCGCCGGTGAATCGCTCGATGTTGGCGGGCAGCAGCGCCGCGACGCCCTCCTTGCCCAGGGGAAGCCCGATCTCGGTGGCGCTGAGCACCTCGGCGCCGAGCTGGCCGAGTGCGCCGCCGAGCTGCGAGCCGTAGGCCATGCCGCCCATCTGCCCGAGCATGTTGAGCAGCGGGCCCGCAGCCTGCTTCGCCTCGTCCGGCAGCGTCTCGACCCAGGCGGAGGAGATGCGCTGCACCACCGGGTCGCACAGCCGCTGCCAGGTGGGCAGCGTCTGTTCCACCCACTGCTTCGCCGACCAGACCTCGACCAGCCGCGCCCCCACGGGCAGCGTGGTCGACTCGTCCAGCCACAGTTCGGCCAGCCGCACTGCGTCACTCGCGGCGGTGCGCTGCGCCGAGGTCGGCGTCTCCCGGCGGCCCTGCGAGTCGAGGTGCTGGAAGGCCAGCTGCTTGGCCAGGTCGTAGTTCACCGGGCCGCCGCCGCCCTGGGACGCCTGGCTGAACATCTGTCCGAGCTGACTGAACATCTGCCCGAGCTGGTTCATGTCGAAGCCGGGCGGCATCCCCCCCGGCGGCATCCCGGGTGGCATGCCGCCAGGGGGCATCCCGGGCGGCATTCCGCCTGCGAAGCCGAACGGGTTCGCGCCTGAATTCCCGTCGGGGCGCTCGGAGGGCTTGTTGCGGTCCCCCCGGTCCTCGGGATCCGGCGGATTGAACCCAAACGGCAGATCGGTCATACCCCCACGGTACGCGGCGGGTCGTCGGCGTACGCGAGGAGAGGACGCACGCGGATCAGCCCGTGGCGAACACCGAACCGAAGACTCCGGTCATCCTCGGCAGTGTCATTTCCGTAGTCTCTGGTGCGTGAATCGCCGAACCTGGACCCTTGTGGTCAGCGCCCTGCTGGTCGCCGTATTCGGCCTCCTCGGTGCCTTCGTCAGGGTGCCCTACGTCGCGCTCGGTCCCGGACCGACCTACGACACGCTGGGTGAGATGACCCTCGGCGAGGGCGGCGAGGCCGAAGAGGTCATCTCGATCGGCGAGGGACCGGACGTCTTCGCGCCGGATGGTCAACTGCGGATGACCACGGTCTCGGTCACCACGGAGCTGTCTCTGTTCGGCGCACTGGGCCTGTGGGGGAGCGGTCGATACGCGCTGGCGCCGGAGGAGGAGTTCTACCCGCCGGACCGCACGCAGGAGGACGTCGAGAACGAGAACCGACAGGCCTTCGAGACCTCGCAGACCAGCGCGGAGAGCGCCGCGCTGCGCCACCTCGGCTACCCCACCTTCGTCTCCGTCGGCCAGGTCGTCGCGGACGGGCCGAGCGAGGGGGTGCTGGAGCCGGGCGACCGCATCCTCTCCGTGCACGGCACCGAGACGGTCGACGACCAGCAGGTGCAGGACTCGCTGACCGAGACCGCGCCCGGCGACGAGGTGAGCGTGGTGATCTCCCGCGACGGTGCGGAGCGCACCGAGACGGTGGTACTCGGCGCCAACGAGGGCCGGTCCCACGGCTTCCTCGGCATCGTTCCCGTCACCGAGCCGGAGGTCGACTTCGACATCGACATCGAGCTGTCCGAGGTCGGCGGGCCCTCGGCGGGCCTGATCTTCGCGCTCGCGATCGTCGACAAGCTGGAGGAGGGCGACCTCACCGGCGGCGCCACGGTCGCGGGGACCGGCGAGATCACCTCGAACGGCAGAGTCGGCCCGATCGGCGGCATCCAGTTCAAGATGCGGGCCGCGCGGGAGGAGGGCGCGACCGTGTTCCTCGTGCCCGCCGACAACTGTGTCGAGGCGGTGCCCAACGCGCCCGACGGTCTGCGACTGGTCCGGGTGGAGACGCTGGCGGGCGCGATCGACTCGTTGGAGAGCCTTGCCGAGGGCGGCGACGCTCCCACCTGCGGCTGATCGGCACCCGCCGTCGCGCCCGACCGCGGAGGCCTCGGCCGCGCTCGACCTCGCGACGCCGAGGGCTCGCGTGCTCGGCGTCGAATGACCGAACTCTGCGGCGCACCGGTGTCCCGCCGTCTTACTGTCGCGGACGCCGACCTCTCGCGCCGACGTTCCGCGACGGCCGGATCACGGGATCGACCGGTCGCCGTCGCGGAATCGGCGCGGAGCAGACATCGGCGCCGCCGGGGAATCAGGGCCGGAAGGTCGCCCGCAGCGCGTCGACGAGGTTGGGCGCCAGCTCGGGATGTTCGATGATCTCCTCGTCTCCTTCGCCCGCCGCCTCGCCGCGCAGTCGCAGGACGCACGCCGCAGTGCCGTCGCGCAGCACGGCGGCGACGACCCTGGCCTCCCTGCGGTGCGGGTGCTCCGCCGCGATGCGCCTGGCCAGTTCGGCGTCCTCATCGGTGGGGAGTTCCGCCTCGGCCTCCGGCGGCAGGACCACGATCTCCTGCGCCAGCGCGCATCCGTCCACGCCGTCCGGCCAGACGATGCCTGCCAGGGCCTCGCCGAGATCACCATCGGGCAGCTCGTCCTGGGCGATGGGCGTCAGCGACGCCGCGCTGTCGATCCGGTCCGCGAGTCCCGGTTCCCGCGAGAGCAGCTCTTCGGTTCGGACCAGGGCGAAGAGTTGGGTGGGCTGATCCCAGCCGCCGGTGGAGACGAAGTCCTCCACTTCGCGCGCGGCGGCGGGCAGCGTGGCGGACAGATCGGGAGCGGGCTCGTTGACCACGGTGCCAAAGTCCTTGTCAGTAGCCGGTGTCGTGTGAGGTCCGTGTTGTCATGGGGGTGACGGGAACTTCGGACCCTCGTCGTAGAGTTGGACATTGCAGGACGGACTGCTCATCACCCTGGGTCCGTCCGGTGGAACTGATCCCGATCCTGGAGCGTGCCCTGTGGCGATGCGGAGCCCGGTCAGTATGCCGAAGCTTTCCCGCCGGAGCCGAATCCTCGTCATAGTCGGTGCAATCCTGCTCCTGCTGTTGCTGAGCGGCTCACGACTTCTGAGTACCTACGTCGACTGGCTGTGGTTCGGCGAAGTCGGCAGACGCGATGTGTTCACCACGGTGCTGTTCACCCGCATCGCGTTGTTCTTCGCCGTCGGAGTGCTGATAGCCGGCGTGCTGGCGCTGTGTCTTTACCTTGCGTACCGCCATCGTCCGGTGTTCGCGCCGGTCGCGGGCCCCGATGATCCGGTGGCCCGGTACCGCTCCGCGATCACGGCCAGGATCAAGCTGGTCGGCATCGGAATTCCGGTGATCGCGGGCCTCGTCGCGGGTCTCGCGGCGCAGGCCAACTGGCAGACGGCGCAGCTCTTCCTGAACTCCACGCCGTTCGGCGACGTCGATCCCCAGTTCGGGCTCGACATCGGCTTCTACGCCTTCGACCTGCCGTTCTACCAGTGGCTGCTCAACTGGGGCTTCATCGCGATCGCGGTCGGCTTCGTCGGCTCGGTGATCGCCTCCTACCTGTTCGGCGGCATCCGGCTCGCGGGCAGGGGCGGCGACCTGACCGACGCCACCAAGGTGCAGCTCGCCGTGCTGGCAGGCAGCTTCGTGCTGCTCAAGGCGGTGGCCTACTACTTCGACCGGTACGCGCTGCTGTTCTCCCAGCGCAATGAGAACTTCACCGGCGCGAGCGCGACCGACCTCGACGCGGTGCTGCCCGCCCGGCTGATCCTGATGTGCATCGCGGTCATCTGTGCGGCGGCGTTCTTCGTCGGCGCGGTGCGCAAGAACCTGCAGTGGCCCGCCATCGCGACGGCGCTGATGGTGGTGTCCAGCGTGCTGCTCGGTGCGTTGTGGCCTGCCGCGCTGGAGCAGTTCTCGGTGCGGCCGAACGCCAACGTCGCCGAGGCGCCGTCGATCGAGAACAACATCGCGGCGACCAGAGCGGCCTACGGCATCGACGACGTCAACTTCGTCGACTACGAGGGCACCAGCGAGCTGTCTCCCGAAGACCTGCGTGAGGACACCGCGACGATCCCCAACGTCCGGCTGCTCGACCCGAGCGTCCTCACCGACACGTTCACCCAGCTCCAGCAGCGACGGAACTTCTACGGCTTCCCCGACCAGCTCGACGTCGACCGCTACACCGTCGACGGCGAGACGCAGGACTATGTCGTTGCCCTGCGCGAGATGAACACCGAGGGGCTCGCCGAGAACCAGGGCACCTGGATCAACCGGCACCTCGTCTACACGCACGGCAACGGCTTCGTCGCCGCGCCCGCCAACGAGGTCAACTCGGCGCTCGCCGACGCGGGCGGCCAGGGCGGCTACCCGAACTTCACGTTCAGCGACGTCAGCAACGACGGCAACGGCGACATCCCGGTGGATCAGCCCCGGACCTACTTCGGGGAGCTGGTGACCGACTACGCGATCGTCGGCGCCGAGAACCCCGAGGACGAGTCGACGCACCGCGAGTACGACACCGACAACAGCCGGTACCTCTACACCGGCGAGGGCGGCGTCGGCATCGGCAACTGGTTCAACCGGATCGTCTTCGCCGCCTATCACGCCGAGCGGAACATTCTGTTCAACGAGGCGATCGGCTCGGAATCCAGGATCATCTACAACCGGAATCCTCGGGACCGGGTGGCCGACGTCGCACCGTTCCTCACCGTTGACAGCGACCCGTACCCGGCCGTGGTCGACGGACGGATCACCTGGATCGTCGATGCCTACACGACGCTCGACAACTACCCGTACTCCGAGCGGACCCCGCTCGCCGAGGCGACCGCAGACAGCGTGAGCCAGGCGCCCGGTGTGCCGAGGCCGCCGGACCGGGAGATCAGCTACATCCGCAACTCGGTCAAGGCCACCGTGGACGCCTACGACGGCACGGTGACGCTGTACGAGGTCGACGAGGACGACCCGGTCCTCAACGCGTGGCGTGGTGCCTTCCCGGACGTCGTCCAGCCCATGGAGGAGATCTCCGACGAGCTGCGCGCGCACTTCCGGTACCCGGAGGACCTCTTCAAGGTGCAGCGGGACCTGATCTCGCGGTACCACGTCGACAACCCGAGTGAGTTCTACTCGAACGTCGGCTTCTGGAACGTGCCCTCGGACCCGACCACCGGTGACGACCCCGGCGACGCCAACACCCCGCAGCCGCCGTATTACATCCTCGCCGAGGACCTGGAGAGCGGCGACACGGCGTTCCAGCTCACCAGCGCCATGGTGTTCCTCAACCGGCAGTTCCTCTCGGCTTTCATGACGGTGAACTCCGATCCGGAGAACTACGGCGACATCACGGTTCTCACGTTGCCGGAGGACAGTCAGACACAGGGTCCACAGCAGGTCCAGACGCAGTTCGTCTCGTCGTCCGACGTCAGTACCGAGCTGAACCTGTTGAGACAGCAGGCGACCGACGTCCAGTTCGGCAACCTGCTGACCCTGCCGGTGGGCGGTGGTCTGCTCTACGTGGAGCCGGTCTACATCGAGCGGGTCAACCAGGAGTCCTCGTTCCCCCAGCTCGCCAGGGTCCTGGTCAGCTTCGAGGGCCGCGTCGGCTACGCCGCGACGCTCTCGGAGGCGCTCGATCAGGTCTTCGGCACGGGAGCCGGGGAGAGTGCCACTGATCCCACCGGTGAGGACGTCGAGGGCGAGTTGCCCGGCGGCGACGACGGGCAGGACGGTGGCGAGGAGACGCCACCACCCACCCAGGATCAGGGCGTGCCGCCCGGCGATGACGAGGACGGCGGCAGCGTCGACGTGCCTGCCGACCTCGACGAGGCCGTCACGGACATGAACGACGCCCTGGAGCGGGTCCGCTCGGCACAGCAGAGCGGCGACTTCGCCGACCTCGGCCAGGCCTACGAGGACCTGGCCACGGCGATCGAACGCTATGAGGAGCTGGCAGGCAGCGGCGGCGGCTGAGTATCGGCCCTGGTGCGGTGCCGATTTGGAGATCGGCACCGCACCCTGTAGGGTAGTAATTGCAACGCGGGGTGGAGCAGCTCGGTAGCTCGCTGGGCTCATAACCCAGAGGTCGCAGGTTCGAATCCTGTCCCCGCTACCAGTGAGAAGGCCTCCGGATTCGTCCGGGGGCCTTCTCGCATGTCAGGGGCCTGTTCACCGCGCTCTGGGCTGTGGTCCGGCCCCGGTCTCGGCCCCGGACACGTGCTCGTCGGGGGCCACGCCGTCGCGGTCCCTCGAGAACTCCGTGACCGTCTCCCGGTGGCGGTGGCGCGGTCCCGTCGGAGCAGCCTCACCGCTCTCGGTCAGTTCTCGGCCCGGCTCCGCCTCGATCGTCGCCGTGATCACCCGGCTGCGGTCGCTCGCCCGGCCGACGGCTCGCCGCCGACGGGCCGGGTGTGTCCGATGACCTCCATGCCTCGGCCTGCTCAGCTCGTGGTGACCGGCCGGTCGGACTCGTGGCCCAGCAGTTCCCTGGCGCGGATCACCAGCATCTCCCGCAGCTCGGGGTGCAACTGCGGCGACCAGTCGATCAGGAAGTCCTCCAGACTCTGTCTGCACGTCTCCAGGAGTCGCTCGGCGACCTGCGCGCCCTGTTCCGTCAGAATCAGGATGCCGTCCTGCGCGCTCGCGAGCCGATCCTGGATGAGCCGCTGGGCGAAGGGCCTGCCCTCCTCGACGGTGGTGCCCGCCCGCCTGGCCAGTTCCGTCCCGGTGCCCGGCCCGGCTCGATACAGGCTGCACAGCAGCCAGCAGGGGCCTGGCGGGAGGTCCACACCGGCGTTCGTCGCCAGTCGGCGGTAGTAGTCGCGTCGCATGTCTCGATCGGCGTGTCGACACAATGCGCGGTCCAGGCGCTCCCGCGAGCTCAGCGTCGAGGGCGCGGCGCCGACGCTCTCGCCGAGGTCCGCGGTCCTGGTCGCCTCGCGCAGTGGGACCTCCCGGAGGAACCAGGTGAGGATGAACGCGACCGCCGCGACGGGAGTGGCGACGAGGAAGACGTCCGCGATGGCGTCGGCGTAGGCGTTGATCGCCTCCTGGGCCTGCGCGGCGGGGAGCCTGCTCACCACCTCGGGGTTCGCCTGGAGGGTCTGGGCGTCGGCGCCCGGCGGCAGCGGTGACCGCCGGTCGGCGGCCGTGAGTTCGGCGGCCAGCCTGCTGGCGAACACTGCGCCGAACAGGGAGACCCCGAAGGAGCCGCCGATCGATCTGAAGAAGGTGTTTCCCGAGGTCACCGCGCCGAGATCCGGGTAGGGAGCGCTGTTCTGCACGGCGATGACGAGTACCTGAAGCACGCAGCCGAGACCGAATCCCAACAGGAAGAAGTAGAGGGACATGACCAGCGTGGAGGTCTGTGCGCTCATGGTCGAGAGCAGGGCCATGGCGATCGTGACCAGTCCGGTGCCCACGATCGGGAAGAGGCGGTAGCGCCCGTAGCGGGTGATGAGCTGGCCGCTCGTCAGGGAGGTCAGGAACAGCCCGCCCACCATCGGCAGCAGGTGCACGCCGGACATCGTGGGCGTCACCCCGTGGACGACCTGGAGGAAGAGCGGCAGGTAGGTCAGCGCACCGAACATCGCGAAGCCGACGATGAATGCGATGGCGACCGCCACCGAGAACACGCGGTCGGAGAACAGGCGCAGCGGCAGCACCGGCTCGGCCGCCCGACGTTCGGTCACCACCCAGAGCACGAGGAGTCCGACCGCGCCGATCGCCAATCCGATGATCACCGGTGAGCCCCAGGGCTGACTCGTGCCGCCCCAGGAGGTCAGCAGCACCAGCGTGACGGCCACGCCCGCCAACAACGCCGTGCCCAGGTAGTCGATCTTGTGCTGTTCGCGCACGGTCTTGGCGGGCAGCACGAGCGCGATGACGATCATCGCCAGGACGCCCAGCGGCAGGTTGATGTAGAAGACCCAGTGCCAGGAGAGGTGGTCGACGACGAAGCCGCCGAGCAGCGGCCCCGCGACGCTGGCGATGCCGAAGGTGGCGCCGAAGAACCCCTGGTACCTGCCGCGCTGGCGAGGCGACACGATATCACCGACGCTGGCCTGGGTGAGCACCATGAGCCCGCCGCCGCCGAGTCCCTGCACGGCGCGGGCCGCGATCAGATGGCTCATCTCCTGCGACAGCCCACACAGCGTAGAACCGCCGAGAAAGATCAGGATGGCGGCCTGGAAGAGGTGTTTGCGGCCGTACTGGTCGCCGAGCTTGCCCCACAACGGCGTGGAGGCCGTCGCGGCCAGGATGTAGGCGGTGACGACCCACGAGATGTGTGCCAGGCCGCCGAGGTCGCCGACGATGGTGGGCAGCGCCGTGGAGACGATCGTCTGATCGAGCGCGGCGAGGAGCATCGCCAGCATGAGCGTGCCGATGGCGAGGGGTACGCGGACGCCGGATGGCGGAGTGGTCGTCGTCCCGGAGCCGATGTCGGCCATCGTTCCTCCTCGTCGCCGGTGCGGATTGTCGAACACCTCTGCGAGCCGCGCGATCTGGAGGGCCGTGGTCAGCGTGAGTTGAAAGGGGGTGGGCCGGGCGGTTCAGAGTGGGGCTGCCGGGCTGCGGGCTGTGTGAGGCGGTGGGCTGCGTGGTCTCGGAGGGCGGTGGGCGGCGCGAGTCGGCACATGCGGTGGGCTGCGCGGTCTGTGAGAGCGGCAGGCCGCGCGAGTCGGCATCGCGACGGGCTGCGCGATCTGAGAAGCGGCACGTCGCGCGATTCGAGAGGGCGGGCCAGGCGATTCGGCGGGCGGCAGTGGCCGGGGTGTGGGCCGAGTGTTGCCGCCGGGGCGAGTCGCGAATCTGTGGCAGGGCGGGCAGGCGATTCGGCGGCGGCCGAGCGGACCGCGTCGGGAGGAGGCGCAGGCTGGTCGGCGGCCGATCCCGATCGGCGTAATTCGGGCTGGAGCCGGGATGCACCCGACCGGTGGTGCAGACCGGGATGGAAGTGGCGCTGGTGACAGCAGTGGCGCCGGTCGGCAGACATTCGTTCCGCGACTCACTCTTTCGGGTCATACCCGCCTGGTGACCGGGGGCGTAGCGAGGACTTCGGCCACTGTGGACAGCATTACGACCCCGTGGCACCGTGAAGGAGTGTCGGAGTTGAACGCCACCTCAGCCGCCTTGCTCGGTCTGCTACACGAGGGACCGATGACCGGCGGGGAACTCGTAGCCGCAGCGCGTGAGCGCTTCGGCGTGTTCTTCAGCGTCACCCGCAGCCAGGTATACCGCGAGCTGCCGGTGTTGGCTGAGGAAGGGCTGCTGAAGCTCGGGCGCCAAGGCCCCCGATCCTCTCAGCAGTATGTGATCACCCCCGTAGGCCGCCGGGCGTTCCGTTCCTGGTTGAACGCCGACGTCGGGCAGGACAGCGTGCGAAGCCCGCTCGTGTTGCGGCTCGCTCACTCCGGAAGCCTCACCAGTCGACAGCGGCGCAAGCTCGTCGAGGGAGCCCGGCCGATGGCCGTCGCCCGCCTCGATGCGGCGAAGGCCGCGGCCAAGGCGGCGGACGGTGACCCGTATGCCAAGGCGGCCGCAGACTTCGCCGTCGGTCACAGTCGGGCGTTGGTGAAGATGGTGGACGCCATTCCACTCGGCTGACAGCGGCGGCGATCCCGGTGCCTGACCTCCCACTTGAGCGAACCGGGCCGCCTGCCGCGTACCCTTCGAAGCCGTGAATCCCGATGTCGCAGCCGATCTCAAGGAACTGTCCAACACGCTCAGCAGCATCGAGGCAGTGATGGGCCTGGAAGACCTGCGGGCTCGCATCGAGGAGTTGGAGCAGGAGGCGGCGCTGCCCGGCCTTTGGGACGACGTCGAACGCGCGCAGGACGTCACCAGCCAACTCGCTCATCGTCAGGGGGAGCTGCGTCGGGTCGAGCGCCTTCGCAGTCGTCTCGACGATCTCGGCGTGCTCTATGAGCTCGCGGAGGAAGAGGGCGATCCGGGCTCGGTCGCCGAGGCCGACGCCGAGCGGGATCGTCTTCGGCGTGACATCGCCTCCGTCGAGGTCCGGACGCTGCTCTCCGGCGAGTACGACGAGCGCGATGCGCTGGTCACGGTCCGGGCCGAGGCGGGCGGTGTGGACGCCGCAGACTTCACCGAGATGCTCATGCGGATGTACCTGCGCTGGGCGGAGCGGCACGGCTACCGGACGGACGTCTTCGAGACCTCCTACGCCGAAGAGGCGGGCATCAAGTCGACCACCTTCAAGGTGGTCGCGCCGTTCGCCTACGGCACGCTGTCGGTCGAGCAGGGCACCCATCGACTCGTGCGGATCTCGCCCTTCGACAACCAGGGCCGCCGCCAGACCTCATTCGCGGGCGTCGAGGTCGTTCCCGTCGTCGAGCCCTCCGACCACGTGGAGATCGACGAGAAGGAACTGCGGATCGACGTCTACCGCTCGTCCGGTCCCGGTGGCCAGGGCGTCAACACGACCGACTCCGCGGTGCGCATCACCCACATGCCCAGCGGGATCGTCGTCTCGTGTCAGAACGAGCGCTCCCAGTTGCAGAACCGGGCGACCGCGATGGGCGTCCTGCAGGCGAAGCTGCTCGAGCGACAGCGGCGGGAGCATCAGGCCAAGATCGACGCGCTCAAGGGCGACGGCGGGTCGAGCTGGGGAAATCAGATGCGCACCTACGTGCTGCACCCGTATCAGATGGTCAAGGACCTGCGAACCGAACACGAGGTCGGCAGTCCCGGTGCCGTTCTGGACGGCGACATCGACGGATTCCTGGAGGCCGGAATCCGGTGGCGTAAGCAGAGCGAGTGATGGTATCGCGACGCTGCGCAGCCGAAGCAGCGTTGATCATCACGCCTGGTGACAGCTCTGGGCGATTCGAGGTACCACAGTGCCACGAGAGTAGGATGACGCCCCGTGATCCGGCTTGAGCACGTCTCCAAGGCGTACAAGACGTCGACCAGGCCCGCCCTCGACGATGTGTCGGTCAACGTCGACAAGGGCGAGTTCGTGTTCCTCATCGGGCCGTCCGGTTCGGGGAAGTCGACATTCCTCCGTCTGCTGCTGCGCGAGGAGCTGCCCAGCAAGGGCTCCATCCACGTGGACACCTGGAATCTGACGAAGTTGCCACGTCGTCGAGTCCCTAGACTCCGACAGCGCATCGGCTGCGTCTTCCAGGACTTCCGGCTGCTGGTGAACAAGACGGTCGCCGAGAACGTCGCCTTCGCACTGGAGGTGATCGGCAAGCCGCCGAACACCGTGCGCAAGGTGGTCCCGGAGGTCCTCCAGCTCGTCGGGCTCGACGGCAAGGCCGATCGGATGCCCAACGAGCTGTCCGGCGGTGAGCAGCAGCGCGTGGCCATCGCGCGGGCCTTCGTCAACCGGCCGCTGGTGCTGCTGGCCGACGAACCGACCGGAAACCTGGACCCCGACACGAGCCAGGACATCATGCTGCTGCTGGAGCGGATCAATCGCACCGGGACGACGGTGCTGATGGCCACCCACGACCACTCGATCGTCGACTCGATGCGACGGCGTGTCGTCGAACTCCAGCTCGGCAAGGTCGTCCGTGACGACGCGCGAGGCGTCTACGGCGTCGGTCGCTGAGCCCCGATCAGCCTGATGTCCTGACCTCGGCCCCCCTTTTCCGCCCCGCCCCCGCCCCCGCCCCCGCCCCCGGATTCGAGGAACGCAGCCCCCCATGCGCGCCAGTTTCGTGTTCAGCGAGGTTCTCACCGGCTTGCGCCGGAATGTCACGATGACCGTCGCGATGATCCTCACCACGGCGATCTCGCTCGGCCTGCTCGGCGGCGGGCTGCTCGTCGTTCGCATGATCGATCAGATGGAGGACCTGTTCCAGGAACGGGTCGAGGTCTACATCTATCTGACCGAAGACGTCAGCGCGACCGACTCGGACTGCACGCAGGAGCCCTGCGCCAGTCTCTGGTCGTCGGTCCAGGCCTCCTCCGGGATCGAGACGGTCGACTTCGAGAGCCGTGACCGGGCCTACGAGCGTTTCGTCGAGCTCTTCCAGGGCCAGCCGGAGCTGGTCGACCTGACCCGTCCGGAGTCCCTGCCCGCCGCGCTGAAGATCAAGCTGGAGGATCCGGACCGCTATCCGGCGTTGGAAGCCGAGTTCACAGGCCAGCCGGGTGTCCACCGGGTCGCCAACCAGGCCGACTATCTGGACCGGTTGTTCGAGGTGCTCGCCGGGGTCCGCAACGCCGTGTTCGCGGTCGCGTTGATCCAGGCCGTGGCGGCGCTGCTGCTGATCTCGAACACCATCCAGCTCTCGGCGTTCACCCGACGTACCGAGGTGGGCATCATGCGGCTGGTCGGCGCGAGTCGGTGGTACACCCAGCTGCCCTTCCTCATCGAGGCCGTGGTCGCAGGCGTGATCGGCTCGCTGCTGGCCATCGGCGGCATGGTGGTCGCGAAGTTCACCTTCCTCGATCGAGTGCTTCAGGGGCCCATCGAGGCGAGCATCATCCCCCGACTCGGCATGGCCGATGTGCTGCTGGTCTCGCCGATCCTGCTGGGCGTCGCGGTGGCGATCTCGGCGGTGACCGGGTACGTCACCCTCCGGCTCTACGTGCGGACCTAGGCGCCGTCCTCGGCCGGGGTCCGTCCCGGCCTGCGTCTCGACGGGCCGTCTCTTCAGTTCACGAGAGACGGCCCGTCCGGCTTTCTCGACCAGGTGGGCGGGCACCGGGTCGACAGGGCGAGTTGTTCTCTGGGACGGGGGTTCGCGCGCTGCGGCGTCCTCGACGGCAATGCGCTGCCGATGGCGACTCGGTGCGGCGGGCGGTGCGGGAACGACGCCGCATCGGCGGCTCGCCCGGCGATCAGTGTCGCCGCCATCACGGGCGCGCTGCGGCGGCTGTCGAGTGGTCGGGATGTGCGGTGAGAAGTCATGATGTGATGATCGAACAGGTGTTCGATTTAGGCAAGATATCGATCGGGTGGAACACCTGCACTGCCGAGCTGCGGTCGGGATCGACCCCGGCTGCATCGAGAAGGCCGGGCGACGGCACGATGCGCAACTCCCGTCGCAGCAGGCGTCCTGCGTCGCCGCTGTCTCGGTGGCGCACCGCCGTCGCCTGCCGGGGCCGGCGGCACCAGAGGCGACGAGGCAGGACGTCCATGGCGCGTCGCGGCGCAGAGGGCGGCTCGTCGAGAACCACTCCCACCGGCTCGCGCCGTCGACGCAAATGCCGTTGCCGAGCGGGTTAGAGTCGTCGACATGGCCAGGGAACAAGGACGCAAGGTGATCGTGTCGAACCGGAAGGCCCGACACGACTTCCAGGTCCAGGACACCTATGAGGCGGGTGTGGTGCTGGTCGGCACCGAGGTCAAGGCGCTGCGCGCGGGACGGGCCTCGCTCGCGGACGCCTTCGCCACGGTCGACGACGGCGAGGTCTGGCTGCGGGGGCTGCACATCGGCGAGTACGAGCTGGGCACGTGGACCAACCACGAGCCGCGCCGGGCCCGCAAGCTCCTGCTGCACAAGGGGGAGATTCTGCGACTCATCGGCAAGACCAAGGAGAGCGGTCTGAGCCTCGTGCCGCTGGCGATGTACTTCCAGGACGGCAAGGTGAAGGTCGAGCTGGCGCTGGCCAAGGGTAAGAAGGCCCACGACAAGCGGCAGGACATCGCTCGGCGCGACGCCGACCGCGAGATCGCCAGGGCTTACGGGCGGGCCCGTAAGGGGCGCGTCTGACCTGCGGCGGACTCGTCGCTCCTGCGGCGGGCGCGGGCGGTCCTCGGTCGAGCGCTGCCCGTCCGACAACCGATGCCGCCCGGCAGGCAGCGGGGGTGTCCGAGCCTCCGCAGACCGATGTCGGGCGGTTCCCAGCGCCTCCGCAGGCTGCTCGAACGCCGGGTCCGCTCCTGGCCGATGGCGTGGAAGTGCCAGGTCAGGGCGTTCTGCGGGAAATGGGAATGATCGCCGACCCTCGACACGTTATGCTGGGTGCAGTACCTACGAGGGGGTGAACGGTTTCGACTTCGGACGTTGAACCAGGAGAAGCGTGCAGGTGCAGGCGGGAGACCACCTTGAGCGTCGCCGCACATCAATAAGCGCCGACAATAAGAGTCGCGCCGAGTACGCCCTCGCTGCCTGAGCGAGGAATTACTCTGTCGGACCGGGAACGCCTCCGTCCCGGACCCCGGCATCAGCTAGGAGGCTCAACTACCAGGCTTGGCCGCGGGGCCTGGTAGGACACTTACAGCGGCTGGGCTCGTCACACCGGCTAGTTCGTGAGACCGGTGGAGCCGAGTAGAGACAAGACGGACTGCGCACGGAGAAGTCCTGGTGAGGCGACGGAGGACCCGGGTTCGATTCCCGGCACCTCCACCATCGCGACCCTGTTCTGACGCGGGCCCGCCCGGAGCCCGCCGGAGGGTTCGCGCCGGTGAAGACCGAGAAGGCTCCGACCTTGATGAGGTCGGGGCCTTTCTTGTCGCCTGCCCGGCCGGGGCGGTCGACCGCGCCGAAGGCAGGCGGACGCATCTCGGTCGCCGCGCGTTCTGACCGCTCGGCGGGACCCGCCGCATCTAGGGTGAGATCATGAGTACGCGCCGCGCGAGCATCGGAATGTGTTTCGACCGGACCTTCGAACCGTCGAAGGTCACCGAGTTCGCCCGCAGGCTGGAGGCGGGCGGCGCGGACCAGCTCTGGGTGATCGAGGACTGCTTCTACACCGCCGGGATCAGCCTGGCCGCCTCCGCGCTGGCCGTCACCGAGCGGCTGACGGTGGGTATCGGCATCCTGCCCGCCGTCGCCCGCAACGCCGCGATCACCGCAATGGAGATCGCCACGCTCTGCCGACTGGCTCCCGATCGGGTGCTGCCCGGCATCGGCCACGGCGTGCAGTCCTGGATGCGCCAGATGGGCGTGCGACCCGCTTCCCCGCTGACCGCCTTGGAGGAGGTCCTCACCGCCGTGCGCAGGCTGCTGGCGGGGGAGGAGGTGACCGTCGACGGGCGCTATGTCCGGCTGGATCGCGTCGCCCTCGACCAGTCGCCCGCCACGCCGCCGCCGCTGCTGGCAGGCGTGCGCGGTCCGAAGTCCCTGGCGGTCGCCGGTCGAGCCGCAGGCGGGATAGTGCTCGCCGAACCCGCGAGCCCGTCCTATGTCCGCGCCGCGATCGAGCAGGCGGGGAGCCCGGTGGACTTCCACGTCGCCGCCTTCTCCTTCCTGTGCATCGAGCAGGACCGGACCACGGCCTACCGGCGGATGGCGCCGTGGCTGGCCTCGCAGCTGGCCGACCCCTCGCCGGGGCTCACGGTGCTGTCCTTCTTCCCTGACCTTCTCGACCTCTTCACCCGCGACGGCGTCGACGGGCTGGGCACGATGCCGCCGGAGTGGTGGCGGGAACTCGGCCCGGTCGGCACCTTCGAGGACGCGGTGGCCCATATCGAGGAGCTGGAGGACGCCGGAGTGCACAGCATCGGGTTGTTCCCCCCGGCGGACGTCGAGGCCGCCTCGGCCATGGTGGAAGACGTGCTGCGCCTAGCCGCGCGCTGATCCGGCGCATCCGGTCACTGCGGTCGCGCACCGTCCGGGCCGTTACGAGTTCGTCGGCCCGCCGACGCGCGCTCGCCTACGCCTCGGCGGCGATGCTCCGCAGCGGGCAGCGGGCAGCGGGCAGCGGGCAGCGGGCGGAACGGGTGGTCGGCTGTTCGGTGGTCCCCGGTTCCGGAGCAGGTCTCGGCGCAGGACTGTTCCCGAGGGTCAGTCGCGCAGTCCGGGCAGTCGTCGCGGCTCTGCGGCGGCGAGGAGTGCCTCGACCACCCGGTCTCGACCGAGGATGACGGCGATGTCGACGACGGCGAGCACGGACTACGCCGACGGATACCGCGCCGGGTCGGGCCCCGCGCGACTGTGCCTGCTGAGTTCGACGGTGTTCCCTGCCGGACTCCCTGTCCCGGCGCTGTCGTCTCGCCCGCCGTCGACGGTCGTCTCACCTCACCGTGGCTGCCGGGCCCCGGATCGATCGCCATGGCCGAGCCCGGGGCGCGGCCGGGGCCCGCTCAGCGCGGCTCTCGGGCGAGGCCCACGGCGGCCAGCGCGCCCTGCGCAGCGGTGACGGCGCTGTTCATCGCGATCTCGCCGCGCATCCCCGGTGCGGCCACCATGTCGCCCGCGAGGAAGACGTCGTCGCCCCGATCGATCGCCGGGCGGTCTCGCCAGGTCTGACCGGGCAGGTCGAGCGCGCCGGTGCGTCCCCTCGCGGTGGCGGTGCGTTTCCAGACCGTGCGCTCGCGCCAGTCCGGCAGCGCGAGATCGGCGAACGTCTCGAGTCGCCTGCGGGCCTCGGCCTTCGACTCCCCGACGCGCACCGGCATGTCGAGCTGGAACAGCGACTCGCCGGGCGGGGCGACCGTCGGGTCCTGCATCGAGTAGCTCTCGTGGAAGCCGCCCTCGTCCAGGTCGAAGACCACGAAGTGGTCGCGCCGCCGGTCCTCGCGCACCGCGAGGTCCAACATCTCGCAGTGCCCGCTCTCCCAGCGCAGTGACTCGTCGCCGAGCAGGACCCGCGCCGAGGCCAGCTCGGTGGCCACGATGGTCGGTCGAGCACCGACCTCGGTGACGCGCGAGTTCGACTCGATGTGGACGCCGAGTTCCCGCGCCCGTTCGGCGAGTCGGTCGACGACGGACTGCCAGCCGCCGACGACCCACCGCACGGCGGGCGGCTTGGGCGCGAACACGCGATGCAGCAGGCGCCAGACGAAGGCTGCCGACAGCCGCCCGGTGTGCGCGTCGTAGGTGACCACGCTGATGGCGTTCGCGGCGGCGAGCGCGGCCTGCTCGCCGTAGTGCTCGCTTGCCCAGCTGTGGAAGTCCCGATCCACCGGTGCGGGCCGCCGCCGATGCAGCACCATCCGCAGGAAGCCTGCGGGCAGCCGAAGGCGGATGCGCCCGCCGGAGCGGAAGCCCGAGTGCAGGAGCGCCCGCGCGCGGGGCCTGCCGAGCCTGCCGACCAGACCGCGCTCGGTGAGCCATGTCCAGTGTGGCCCGTCGGCGTAGAAGACGTGGGCTCCGTCGTGCGCCACGTACGGCTCGTCGGTGGCGCGGGCCCGGCCGCCCGGGCTCGCGTGCGCCTCGTGCAGCGTGACGGCGGCGCCCGCCTCCGCGCAGGTGATCGCCGCGATCAACCCGGCCAGCCCGCCCCCGACGACGGTGATCTCTCTCGTCATGCCCGACTCCTCTTCTCGTGGCTCGCGGTGACGGAATGGAGACGAGACGGGGCGCGAAGGTGTGACGGCCGGGCGATGCCGCGCGAGTCTTCGGCAGGTTCGGCGTCTGAGGCGGTGTGCCCCGAGCGCGCTTCCTGCGCAGTACCGGCACGTCCTGCCCGGCGGCCGGATCGGTGTCGAGGTCGCCGATGGTGTCGCTGCCCGTGGTGATCGGATCGACTGGATCGACGACGGTGACCGGCGGGCGAGCGACGTCGGTCGGGCTGGCGGCCGATCGCGCGGCGAGCGAGTCGCCGCAGGCCGTCAGCCCAGCCGCGCCTCGTACCGGCGTCGAAGCTCCTCGGTCCGCTCGAAGGGCCAGCACTGCGGCCTGCCGTGCAGCGTCCTGATCAGCACCTCCAGGTGGGTCTGCCAGGCGGCCAGCGCAACTGCTCGCGTACCGGCCAGCGTCGCAGGCACCGTCTGGACGATCTGGATGGCGCAGCCGAACTCGTGGGCGTGGAACTCCCACCGGACCAGGCCTGCGGCCGCTCCGTCGTGCTCCCAGCGGTACTCCAGGGTCCGGCCGGGTTCGACCGAGGTGATCGGGCCGGCAGGCACGAAGCCGTTGGTGAATTGCAGCGGGGGAGTCGCTCCGACGTCGGTGGAACCGGCCTGCACTCCGGCCCGTCCCGGCTCCTCGGCCCCGCTCTCGGAAGCCTCGTCGCGTGCGGAATCCGGCGTCGCATCGTCCTCGTCCGCAGGGTCGTCCGAGGTGAGCATCGCCCAGACGTCCTCGGCGGACTGGACGAGATCCCGCGCGATGCGCAGTCGGAATCCGTCGGAGGTCTCGTCGACCTCGCCTTCGGCGATGCCGAACGCCTCGGTGTACTGCTCGCTGCGGTCGAACCACTGGTCGTCGGCCACCCCGGTCGTGGCGGTCTGCGGGGGACGGCCGTCGAGCAGATCGACGAGCAGGTCCAGGCAGGCGACCCAGCCTGCGGCGTGTCGGGCGGCAGCGAGTCGGTCGCCCCAGCCGTCGGGGCCGGTGAAGGTGTGGCTGAAGTACAGGATGCATCCGTGCTCGGCCGGGACGAGTTCCCAGCGCAGCACCTCCTGCCCCCAGCGGAAGACGAAGACCTTCGGCGGATCGATCTCGAGGATCTCGCCGTCGGTGTCGACGAACTCCCCGTCCTCGAAGACGAAGTGCATCTCAGCGCCCGCCCGCAGCTCGGTGCGCACGGTCGCCGGGAACCAGTGCGCCAGTTCGGCCGGGTCGGTGATGGCGCGCCACACCTTCTCCGGGGGGTGTGCCAGCTCGCGGCGCAACCGCAACTGCGGGTGGCCGTCGACGGTGTGCAGCGTCGGGTCGGTCGGGTTCATCGTGTCCTCCTCGGGGATCGCCGGGCCGGGTGGTGCGGTTGGTGATGGGGCCCGTCGGTCTGGGTCAGGCCGACGGCGCGGCGGGCTCGTCGGGCATCTCGTCGAGTCGTCGTTCGAGCGCGTCGAGTCGCTGGTTCCAGAACCTCCGATACGGCGCCAGCCAGGTGTCGATCTCCGCCAGCGGCTCGGGACACAGCCGATACCACCGGCGTTGAGCATCGTGACGGACCTCGACCAGCCCCGCCTCCCGCAGCACCCTGAGGTGCTTGGAGACGGCAGGTTGGCTGAGGGCGAGGCGGGTGACGAGATCGCCGACCGGGCGTTCACCTGCCCGGAGGATGTCCAGGATCTCCCTCCTGCGCGGCTCGGCGAGCACTTCGAAGGTAGTTGCCATGACGGTAATATACCTCGAGAGGCATATTGGGCCGACGAGTGCTCCGTCCCGTCGTCTGCCGGGCGATGCCCGATCCCGGCGGCCGCCACGCCTGGAGTCCTGCCGCAGTCGGGGCGCGGGCGTCGCGGCGGAGGCTGCCCGTGCAACTGCGGGCGCCCATCGGGCGGAGTCTCATCGAATTTCCGATGCGCCGATCGACTCAAGGCGCCACTTCCGTCGGTTCGGCACTCGGCCTCGTTACTCGCCAGTCAGGCCGCGATGCCGCGCGAATTTCTCGGATGCACACAGCGGCCGAGTTCGCCGAGTGAAATCCGTGTTCAGCGACGACCGGGTGTCCGAATCACCCTGTGTGCCCGCGTATTGTGGGAAACCGCAGGGCTGGCGCTGCGGTGTGGTCGGCGGCAATACGATGGTGGCCCTTATGTTTCTCAGCCGGTGGTTCTCCTAGCGTTTCCAGCATGAATCAAGGGAGTCATGCATGAATCTCATTCACCTGGCGGCGGAGTCTGCATCAGAGCCGCCGGGAGGGCTCGCAGGCTGGGCCATCGGCCTGATGGAGGCGTTGGGCGGCCCCGGCGCCGGACTGGCCATCGCCCTGGAGAACCTCTTCCCGCCGCTGCCGAGTGAGGTGATCCTTCCGCTGGCGGGCTTCACCGCGAGCCAGGGCAACATGAGCCTGGCGGGCGCGCTCATCTGGACCACGGTCGGCTCCGTCGTGGGTGCGATCGTCCTCTACTACGTCGGCGCACTGCTCGGCCGCGACCGCACCAGAGCCATCGCCGCCAAGCTGCCGTTGGTCAAGACGGAGGACATCGACAAGACCGAGGCCTGGTTCATCAAGCACGGCGTCAAGGCCGTGTTCTTCGGACGGATGATCCCGATCTTCCGCAGCTTCATCTCGATACCCGCGGGCGTCGAGCGAATGTCCATCGCGACGTTCATCCTCTTCACCACGCTGGGCAGCCTGATCTGGAACACGATCTTCGTGGTGGCCGGTTATCAGCTGGGAGAGAACTGGCACATCGTCGACGAGTACGCGGGCGTGTTCTCCCGAGCCGTCCTCATCGCCGTGGTCGTGGCCGTCGTCGCGTTCGTGGTGCTGCGCATCATGAAGAACCGCAGACTGAAGGCGCAGGGCATCGATCCGGCCGCCGAGCCGCCCGCCGACCCGGAGCGGACACAGATCATCACCGGCGACGACAGCACTCAGGTGATCGAGCGCTATCGCGACAACTGATCTCTCCACCGATCGGGCCCGTCCCCCCGTCGCGGAGGCGGGCCCGACTGCCCTCCGGCGGCTCGGGAGACCGGCAATGGTCAGGACTCCAGATAGCGCAGGATCGCGAGCACTCGTCGGTGGTAGCCCACGGCCTCGGACAGGCCGGGTCTGTCGAAGACCGCGTTGACGTGCTTCTCCACCGTGCTCCGCGAGACGTGCAGCCTGCGCACCACCTCGGGGTCCAACGCGGTGCCGCCCGCACCGACCTGAGCCAGCGCGTCGAGGAAGTCGTCGTGGTCCGCACGACGAGGCACGGTAGTTCAGCCGACGTAGGCAGAACCCGAGACCACTCGATTCGCCGGGGACAGTGCCTGCTCGTCTGCCGGGCGGCCGTACAGCGACGGGTGTGGTGGGGGACGGGTGCGGCGGGGCCGGCGTCGGGCCGACTACTGGTGTCTGTGGGGTCGGGCGCGGGCGCCTGGTGTCTCGGCTGGGCCTGCTGCGGGCGGCCGTGCTCTTCGCGCGTCGAGACGGGGCCGTCGCGGTCCGTCGCCGTCGTCGGTGCTGATCACCGCTGTTCACCTGGGTGACGGGCAGGCCACCCCGATGGGACATGTGTGTTCCACGTGAGCCTCATGTGGCTGCACTGTGATGGGCGGGCCCATCGAACCTGGAGTCCTTGATGCGACGTCTCTCCGTCGCGGCGCTGGCCGCGACGACCCTCGCGGTGCTCGCCGCCGCGCCCGTTCTCGCGCAGCCCGTTCAGCCCGACGTCCACGGGCCTGGACCGTTGTCCCTGTCCGTCCTCGGCAGCTACGCGAGCGGCGTGTTCGACGCCAGCGCGGCCGAGATCGTCGCCCATGACCCTCGGCTGCAACAGCTCTTCGTGGTCAACGCGGCCGAGGCCCGGATCGACGTGCTCGACATCGCCGATCCGACGGCGCCCGACCTCGTGTCGAGCCTGGAGACCGTCGGCGTCCCCACCTCGGACGGGTCCACGGTCGTCGACGGCGCCGTGGTGAACTCGGTCGACGTCCGGGCGGACGGACTCGTCGCCGTCGCGGTGGAAGCAGATCCGAAGACCGACCCCGGCTGGGTCGTGTTCTACTCCGACGGCGAGCCGCGCGGCGCGCTGCGAGTGGGATCGCTGCCCGACATGCTCGCCTTCACTCCGGACGGCGCCGCCCTGCTCGTCGCCAACGAGGGCGAGCCCGCCGAGGACTACGCGGTCGATCCCGAGGGCTCGGTGTCGATCATCGACGTGTCCGGAGACCTCGCCGACCTGACCCAGGACGACGTGCGCACCGCCGACTTCCGGGCCTGGGACCCCGACGGCGGCCGGGAGCTGCCCGCCGACGTCCGGGTGTACGGGCCGACGACCGATCCGCAGCGCCGGGTCTCGGAGAACCTCGAGCCGGAGTATCTCGCCGTCGACGCGACGGGCACCACCGCGTACGCGGTGCTTCAGGAGGCCAACGCGATCGCCGTGGTCGACATCGCGGGCGCCGAGATCACCGACATCCTGCCGCTGGGCGTCAAGGACCACTCGCTGCCCGGCGCCGAACTCGACGTCTCCAACCGCGACGACGCGATCAACATCGCGTCCTGGCCGGTCAAGGGCATGTACCAGCCCGACGGGATGGCCGCCTACGAGGCGGCCGGGGCGACCTACCTCGTCACGGCCAACGAGGGCGACTCGCGGGACTGGGCGGGGTACGGCGAGGAGTACCGCATCGCGGATCTGGTCACCGATGTCGCGCCACTGTGCGAGGACGCCTTCGCCGACTTCCCCGGCGGCCCCGCGGAACTCGTCGCCGAGGAGAACCTCGGCAGGCTCAACGTCACCGCCGCGAACGGACTGCGGGAGGGCGACGAGCCCTGCTACGAGGAGCTGCACTCCTTCGGCGGCCGGTCCTTCTCGATCTGGTCGACCGAGGGTGAACAGGTCTTCGACTCCGGCGCCGACTTCGAACGCATCACCGCCGAGCTGTACCCGGAGATGTTCAACAGCAACCACACGGAGAACACCTTCGACAACCGCAGCGACGACAAGGGCCCCGAACCGGAGGGCGTGACGACCGGCCGCATCGACGACCGCACCTACGCCTTTATCGGTCTGGAGCGCATCGGCGGCGTGATGGTCTACGACGTCACCGAGCCTGCGGCGCCCGAGTTCGTGCAGTACGTGAACAATCGGGACTTCACCGTCGACCCCGAATCGGCGGACTGGCAGCGGGCGGGCGACCTCGGAGCCGAAGGACTCACCTTCATCGCCGCCGAGGACAGCCCGCTGCCGGACACGCCGCTGCTGGCGGTCGCCAACGAGGTGTCCGGCACCACCACGCTCTTTCGTATCGACGGCGGCGACGGCTCCGGCGAGCCGGGCGAGCCGACGGAGAGCAGCTCGCCGGAGCCGACGCGGCCGCCCGCCGAGTCCGGTTCCGCGAGCCCGGACTCCACGGCGCCCACGGGGGCCGACGGCGGTTCAGGCGGCGGTTCGGACGGCGAGGCCTCGGCACCCGAGGACCTGGCCGACACCGGCATCGACGGGATGGGGCTGCTGTTCTCGGGGCTGGTCCTGCTCGGTGCGGGAACGGGGCTGTGGCTGCTGGGCCGCCGACGGAATGCCGCCTGACTCGCCGACTGCGGTGAACGAGACGCTCGCCGTCGGGTCCGCCGCCACGGAAAGGGGGACGCGCGTGATCGGGTCCGACGCTCGGTGCGGTCCCCGCCACGGACCGAGTGGATTCTCTGGAGTTCCTCGGCGTCGTGGTTCAGTATTCGACCTGACACCGTCTTCACCCTCGACCGTGTCTCGCGGCCGGTGTCCTCGCCCTCGTCTGTTGGCGAGTGACGTCGGGCCGCCGCCGAATGAAGATCATGAAGGAGTGCTGTGCACGCCCCAAGCCCTGTTCGCAAGCGCGCCGGTAGAGCCCTGCTCACCGCATCGCTGGCCACGCTGATGATGGCGGGTCTCGCGGCCCCGGCCGGTGCAGACTGGTGGGGCGACCGCCCCGCGTACACCCTCACCGTCCTGTTCATCAACGACGGCGAGTCCCAACTCCTCGGGGTGGACGCCGACATCGACGGCGACGGGGCGATCAGCCCCGACGAGGAGCGGGCCTTCGGCGGTGTCGCCAGGACCACCACGTTGATGAACCAGCTTCGTCGGGACGCCGTCACCGGCAGGCCGGACGCTGGAACGGCCTTCCATCGGGGCGCGCTCGTCGTCTCCGGCGGCGACAACTACCTGCCCGGCCCCGAGTTCGCCGCCAGCATCGACAAGGGCGCGCCCTACTACGACGCCCTGGCGTTCAAGGCGATGCGCTTCGACGCCACCGCCATCGGCAATCACGAGTTCGACTTCGGCCCCGAGGTCCTGGCCGACTTCATGAGCAGCTTCCGGGGCGGCACCAAGTTCGTCGGCTCCAACCTCGACGTCTCCGGCGAGCCCTCGCTCACCGGCTACACCCGCAACGGCACGCTCGTGACCAGTCACGTCTCCTGGCAGGCAGGCAAGCCGATTGGGATCATCGGCCTCACCACTCCTGAGCTGCCTGCGCTGTCCAGCCCGCGCGACGTCGAGGTGCAGGACGACCTCGCAGGCATCGCCAACGGACTCGCCGAGGGCTTCCAACGGCGCGGGGTCAATCAGGTCGTGCTGCTCTCACACCTGCAGGACATCGACAACGAACTGGCCCTGGCACCCGAACTGTCCGGCGTGGACGTGATCGTCGGCGCGGGCGGCGGCGAGATCCTCGCCGATCCGGAGGACGAGCTGATCCCCGGTGACGTGGCCGAGCGCGGCTTCCCCATCGTGGCCCAGGATCGCGACGGCCGGGACGTGCCGGTGGTGACCACCACGGGCAACTACAAGTACATCGGTCGGGTGGTGCTCAACTTCGACTGGCGCGGCAACCTGCTCGGCTACGACGACGCCAAGACCCAGCCGGTTCGCGTGTCCGGCGTCGGCGACGACGCGGTCCGGCCCGACCGCCAGGTGCAGCGCACCGTGGAGGAGCCGGTCGAGGAGTACATCGCCGGGCTCGCCGAGACCGTCGTCGCGCAGAGCGAGGTCCCGCTCGACGGCGTCCGCGATGCCGTGCGCAGCCGCGAGACCAACCTGGGCAATCTGCTCGCCGACGCCATGGTGTGGTCGGCGAGCGGCCAGGCCGAGGAGTTCGGCGTGCCGGTCCCGCAGGTCGGCATCCAGAACGGCGGTGGAATCCGCAACGACTCCACCATCCCAGCGGGCGCGATCACCGAGCTGAACACCTACGACGTCGCGCCGTTCGCGAACTTCGTGTCCGTGCTGCCTGCGGTCCCCAGGGACACCCTGCGGCAGCTTCTGGAGCGGGGCGTCTCCGGAGCTCCCGGTGCGGCAGGACAGTTCATCCAGGTCGCGGGCCTGCGGTTCGAGTACGACGTGACCGCCGTCGCGCAGGAGATCGACGCGAACACCGGCGAGATCCTCACACCGGGGGAGCGGGTCCGCAGTGTCGTCCTGGACGACGGAACCGTGCTGGTCGCCGACGGCGAGGTCGTCGAGGGCGACCCGATCGCGGTCGCATCCAACGACTTCTCGGCGCGGGGCGGCGACGGCTATCCGCTGGGCGGCCTGGACTTCACCCCGGTCGGCAAGACGTACCAGCAGGCGCTCAACGAGTACCTCCAGGACGGACTGTCCGGCGTGATCAGCGCCGAGCAGTACCCGGTGGGCGGCGAGGGCCGCATCACCGCGATCGGCTGACTTATCCGACGCGGCACGACGGCCGGGGCCCTGCTGGGGTCCCGGCCGTTCGTGTTCTGCGGCCGTCGGCGGGTCGGCGGGAGCCGGGTCGGCGGCAGTCGGTCGCAGGCAGGCGCCCTTCGACCGGCACCGGCTCCTCGGCTATCCGCCTCGGGACGTCAGCGGGCGCGCTGCGGCCGCCCGGCAGTTCACTGCCGAGCCGGGCGGGTGAGCCGCGCCGATGATCGGCGGTCCTCTCCTGGTCCCGGCCGTCTCTCGGGGGACGGCCGGGATCGGTCCGTGTCCAGCGGCGTCGTGGCCCGGCGTCGTTCGCGAGCTGATCGGACGGCAGCCGAGTCGACGCGCGGCGGGCCGACGGGTTCGACGGGTCGTGCTCGGCCCGGCCCGAACCGCCGGTCTCGGCAGGCAGCGGCTCAGGACTGCGGACCGAGTCGCCTCAGCGCGGTCGCAGCCTGCGGGTCGGCGTGGCCGTGGTGGGGTCCTCCGGCCAGGGATGCCGGGGATAGCGCCCGCGCAGTTCCGATCGAACCTGTGGATATCCGGTGCTCCAGAACGACGCGAGGTCGTCGGTGACGGCGGCGGGCCTGCCTGCGGGCGACAGCAGGTGCAACAGCACCGGCACCCGGCCGCCCGCGACCCTGGGCGTCTGAGACCAGCCGAAGGCCTCCTGCACCTTCACCGGCAGCACCGGCCGTTCGCTGCGGTAGTCGATGCGGACCTTGGAGCCAGACGGCACCTCGATGCGCTCGGGCGCCAGCTCGTCCAGCCTGCCCGCGACCTCCCACGGGATGATCCTGCGCAGGGCCTGCCCGGCGTCGACGCGGGCCAGATCGGCTCGGCGGCGGACTCGGGTCAACGCGGGGCCGAGCCAGTCGTCCAGGGTCGACGACAGCGCCTCGTCGCTCATCGCGGGCCACGGCTCGCCCAGGGCGTGATGCAGGAACGCCAGCCGATCACGCAGCGCCGTCGCGGCGGGCTCCCAGCGCAGCAGGCCCAGCCCCTCCTTCCGCAGCCCGGTGAGCACCGCCGCCCGCACCGCCGTCGGGTCGGGGTCGGTGAGATCCCGCTCCGTCAGCACGATCGCGCCCAGCCGCCGCACCCGCCGGGCCCGCACCTCGCCGTCCACCCAGCCGACCTCGTCGGCCTCGGCCAGCAGCGCGGGTGCGGCGGCCGTGGCCAGGTCGACGTCGGCGCGGGCGGCGAGCCGGACGGTGGCGTGCGGTTGTCCCGGCGATCGGTCGGCGACCGCGACGGCGAGCCAGGCGGCACCGGTCAGCGCACTGCCCGAGGGCAGGTCGACCGCAGTGCCGCCTGCCATCAGATAGGTGGAGCCCGCCGCGCCGCGTCGTCGCGCCAGCCGTTCGGGGAAGGCCAGCCCCACCACGAGCGCGGCGGCCTCCGCCTGCGCGGCGCCGGACGACGAGCCTGCGCCCGACCGGGTGCGGTCCGCCCCGCCGGGATTCCGGTCGGCGGGGGACGAGACGTCCGACTCCGGCCTGCCCGCCGTCGGTCGTCCGGCGGCCGTACCCGGTCCGGTCGCCCTGCCCCGCGAACGCAGGCCAGGCGGCACGGCGTCGGCGACGAGCCGAGCCAGCCTGCTCGTCTCGCGTCGCAGCCGGGCCGAGCCGCCCTCCGCCGTGCGGGAGAGCCGCCAGGCGTCGAGCAGATCCGAGGTGCCCCCGGGCTCCTCGTCGAGCAGCGCGACGATCTCGGCTGCGGTGTCGGTGCCGAGCCGAGCCGCACCGTCCCAGAGCGCCCGCGCCAGCCGAGGATGCAGACCGAGCCCGGCGAATCGGGTGCCGCGAGCGGTCACCGTCCCGCTCGCGTCGAGGGCGCCGATCGCGGTCAACACGTCGCGGCCCGCCGCCAGCGGGCCCGACGGCGGAGCGTCCCACCACCGCAGGGCGGCGCCGTCCGGGGTGCCCCAGCAGGCGAGTTCCAGGGCCAGCCTGGTGAGGTCGGCCGTGCGGATCTCGGGCTCCGGGTGGCGCGGCAGGGTCGAGTGCTCATGCTCCGGCCAGCAGCGATACACCCGGCCGGGGCCCTGCCTGCCCGCGCGGCCCGCACGCTGATCGGCGACGGCCGCCGAGACCCGGCCGGTGACCAGGCCGGACAGGCCGCGCCGATGATCGGTTCGCGACGTCCTGGCCAGCCCGGAGTCGACCACCACCCGGACGCCCGGCACCGTGAGACTCGACTCGGCCACGGCGGTGGCCAGCACCACCCGGCGTCGAGGACCCGTCCGCAGGGCATGGTCCTGGCGCTCGGTGCTCAGCCTGCCGTGCAGCGGTAGTACGTCGACGTCGCCGAGGCCGCCGAGGAGCGCGGTCACTCGGCGGATCTCGCCCGCGCCGGGGAGGAAGACCAGCAGGTCACCGGTGTTCTCGGCCAGCGCGGTGCGCACCGCCCTCGCCACGGTGTTCTCGACCCGTTCGCGGCGGACCGGCGCGACATAGGAGGTCTGCACGGGGAAGGTTCGGGTGGTCGCGTGGATCACCGGGGCGTCGTCGAGCAGGCGGGCCAGCCGGTCGGTGTCGACGGTGGCGGAGGCGGCGAGCAGTCGCAGATCCGGGCGCAGCCCGGCGCGGGCGTCCAGCAGCAGCGCCAGGGCCAGATCGGCGTCCAGATGCCGCTCGTGGCATTCGTCGAGCAGCACGACGTCGACACCGGGCAGCTCCGGATCGGACTGGAGCCTGCGCACCAGTAGACCGCTGGTCACGACCTCGACGCGGGTCGCGGCGGAGCGACGTCGATCACCGCGCACGGCGTAGCCCACCGTCTCGCCGACGGCGTCCCCGCACAGCTCGGCCATCCGCGCGGCGGCCGCCCGTGTGGCCAGCCGCCTCGGTTCGGCGACGAGGACCCGGAGCCCGGCCGAGGCGAGCGCGAGCGGCACCAGCGTGGTCTTCCCGGTGCCTGGCGGCGCGCTGAGCACCGCGACGCCTCGATCGGCGAGCGCGGCGGTCACCGTGTCGAGCACGTCCCGAATGGGCAGCGCGGGCAGCTCGGCGGGGAGCACGCCGCCTCCTGGTCTCATGCCGACCACGGTAGGCGGCCGTGGCCGTGCTCCGACCGCGTGCGGCCCGTGACCGGGGCGACCGGGGTCCGAACCGGTGCGCGGGCGGCCTGGGGTGTCGGCGCGATGGCCTTGCTCGACCCGGTCACCTGGGAAGACGGGCCGATCCGGCGCCGAGCCCGCATCCGGCGTGCTGGCATCGCCCCCGCCGTGAGGGTGCGGACCGTCGACGGCGTCCGACCTCGTCAGGCCGACGATCACCGGGGTGGACCGGCCGCCGCTGCTCGTGCACGGTCGTACATGAATCAATTTCCAATCAAGGGCCGGCACCGGTATTCTTAGCCCTGCTAAAAAGCTAAGGAGGAAACAGGTGCCATCGGCGGCCGGGACGGATCAGCAGACGACCAACCAGCCGAACCGAAGCCCCGGCACTCGTGATCGATTTCCCGTCGAGATCTGGATCCTCGTCGCCTGCGGCTTCATCATCGCGGTCGGGTTCGGCATCCTCGCCCCCGCACTGCCCACCTTCGCGGCAAGCTTCGACGTCGGCGTCACGGCGGTCTCCCTCACCATCAGCGCCTTCGCCTTCATGCGACTGCTGTTCGCCCCGGCGAGTGGCAAGCTGGTCACCCGGTGGGGTGAACGGCGGATCTACTTCTGGGGCCTGGTCATCGTCGCGGTCGCGACCGGCGTCTGCGGTTTCGCGACCGAGTACTGGCAGCTGCTGCTCTTCCGCTCACTCGGCGGCATCGGCTCGACCATGTTCACCGTGTCCGGCGTCGCGATGCTCATCCGGCTCTCGCCGCCCGCGATGCGCGGCAGGGCCTCTGGGCTCTGGGCGACGTCCTTCCTGCTCGGCAACATCACCGGGCCGCTGATCGGAGGCGGGCTGGTCGAGGTCTCGATCCGGCTCCCGTTCCTGGTCTACGGGGTGACCGTGCTGGTGGCGGCCTTCGTGTCGCTGATCTTCCTGCGGAACTCCAGCCTGGCCGACCGGGAGACCCAGGACGAGACGGCCGAGCCGCTGCGGATCAGGGACGCGCTGCGGCACCCCACCTATCGCGCGGCGCTGGCGTCGAACTTCGGCAACGGCTGGGCCGTGTTCGGCGTGCGGATCTCGCTCATCCCGCTGTTCGTGGTCGAGGTGCTGCGTACCGGGGAGAGCATGGCGGGCTTCTCCCTCGCCGTCTTCGCGGCAGGCAACGCGGCTGCGCTGCTCTTCGCAGGCAGGCTCGCCGACCGGATCGGCCGCAAGCCCCTGGCGCTGGCCGGGCTGCTCGTGTCGGGCGGCGGCACGATCTGGCTGGGCTTCACCGGCTCCGTGGAACTGTTCCTGGCGGCCTCGCTGGTCGCGGGCATCGGCTCCGGCATGCTCAGTCCGCCGCAGAGCGCCGTGGTCGCCGACATCATCGGCAACCGGGGCAAGGGCGGCCCCGTGCTCGCGGGCTTCCAGATGTCCGCCGACGTCGGCGCGATCATCGGACCGCTGGTGGCGGGTGTGCTCGCCGACACCGTCTCCTACGGCGCCGCGTTCGGCGTGACCGGGCTCATCACGTTGCTCGCCGTGATTTTCTGGGTTCCCGCCCCGGAGACGCTGCCGAAGCCCGCCGAGGCAGCCGACGTCGACCCGACGACACCGGGGACGGCCACTGAGCTGGCCCCCGAGTCGGGCGCGCTGTTCGAGGCTCCGGAACCGCCCACCGGCGAGCGGGTCGGCGGCAAGCCGGGCCAGCCGGACGCCTGACCACACACCGTGACATCGGGCAGGCCGGGGCCTTCCCTGAACGAGAATCGGACGTGGCGCCTTAAGCTTGCTTTCAGTTTGTCTGAGTACGCTCGCGATTCTGTCCGGACCATCACCCGGCGTGATCGACGCCCGTCGCGACGACGAGGCCTCGTCGATTCAGGCTCGGTCGAGCGGCGCGGGGTTCCCGCCCGCGACGATCCTCCGCACGGTGGGCGTGCCGGACCTCGCAGCAGGTTGCAGGAAGGACGTGAACGTGGGCGGCGCGGAGCGCAGTGCTCGGAAGTACCGACAGCAGCAGACCCAGGCGGCGGCGGCCAAGGCGATGAAGTCCGCCAAGGGCGGGGGCGGCAAGAACACCGTCGTGATCGGCGTCGTGGTGGTGGTCGTCGTGGCCATCGCGGTCATCGGCGGCGTGCTGCTCACCCAGGATCGGGAGGAACAGCAGGCGGCCGACACGATCTCGGCCGTGCGGCTGGGCGACCATCCCGTTGCGCGGGAGGGCGGCTCGGTGCTGGTCGGCCAGGAGGACGCCGGCGTCACCATCGATATCTACGAGGACTTCCTCTGTCCGGGCTGCGCCCAGTTCGAGGAGGTCTACGGCGAAGAGATCGACGAGGCGTTGTCCGAGGGCACGGTGCAGATCAATTACCACATGCTCCCCATGCTCAACGAGTCCAACTCGGCACCGGGATACTCGATGCGCTCGGCGAACGCAGCCCTCTGCGCCGCAGACCAGGACGTCTTCGTCGACTTCCACGCCAGCCTGTTCGCGGCGCAGCCCGCCAGCGGCTCCACGGTGTGGAACGCCGATCAGCTGATCGACCTCGGCGAGGAGCTGGGCGTCGACGACCCGGCCTTCGCGACCTGCGTGCGCGACGGCGAGCACAACGCCCTGGTCGCCGACGAGCTGATCACGGCGGACGCGACCGAGCACCTGCAGAACGAGGAGGGCCGCTTCCACGGGACGCCGCTCATCGCGGTCGGCCGGGAGCGCTTCGACTACGCCGATTCGCAGTGGCTCGAGAACGCCATCGCCACCGGGAGCTGATCTGACCGCCCGGCCCGCGCGCCGAGGCAGAGCTTGATCGACGACGGGGCGCCCGCCACCTGGCGGGCGCCCCGTCTGTGCAGGTCAGAGTGTCGGAAGTGCCGAATCGATCGCGGGGTACCCCCGATTTCCATCCCGGTGTCGGGATGTTGTACTGTATGCATCGCACGGCACGGGGAAGCCCGAAAGCCGCTGCGGGGCTGTGGCGCAGCTGGTAGCGCATCACACTGGCAGTGTGAGGGTCAGGGGTTCGAGTCCCCTCAGCTCCACCATCACATAGCTTGACCGGGACGCCCGTTGACCTGCAAGGATGAGGTCGGCGGGCGGTCTTGTTTCTCCGCCCTGTGTGGACTGGCGCGTGCCGAGCCGGGCCGGTCATGGACGGAGCACCGGTGACAACGTGGCTCGAGGGCGAAGGCGGTGATTGGTCGGTGACTACATCGGCCGCGTGGCCCGGGAGTTTCTGACTGCGAGGCGATCAGGTCCGTCCGGCTCCGGACGGCCAGACCACACTCACGGGCAGGCCCCGTTGTTGGGCGGCGATGACGACGTCGGCGGTGCCGGCGATCGGCGGTTCGCTGTTGGCGGTCAGTTTTGAATGTCCGGTGACACCGATGCGCATCGTCGCGAGGGTTCCCTTCAACTCGTCGTCAGCTCCCTCACGGCCTGACGAACGTCGTGGACGGCCGGGACGTCATCGAGCAATCCTGCTGAACCACAACGACACCGCCCACCTCATCGGCTGACGATTGGTGTGACCACTAGCTCACCGAGGCGCCACCTTCAAGCTCACCCGAGAACAGAAGGGCCGCTTCGTGGCGCTGTGCTGGATCGGCCGGATCTTCAAGCGGATTCCCGAGCCGAAGCCGTCCTACGTCGCGGATTGAGATGACTTGCCGGACGAGCAGAAGGCGACGGGCATCGAGATCGTCGACCGCATCGAACAGGACGTGTAAGACCCTCGGCGGAGAGGGAAAGGCGCCGCCGGATCTCCTCGACCTCGTCGATGAGCGGCTCATCGACGAGGTCCTCGTGCCGTCCTCGGATCGTGGTCGGGCGTCCGCGATCCGGGCCAACTCCCATCGGTCACTCGGCAGAGCCGACCAGGTGACGTCTCGCCTCATACAGCAGCACGCCCGCAGCGACGGCCAGGTTGAGTGACTCAGCGGTGCCCACCATCGGGATTCGCACACAGTGATCACCGCGGTCGATGAGGTCTTCGGGGAGCCCGTCGCCCTCGCTGCCGAGCAGGATGGCGATCGGCGTGCGGTACTCGGTGGACCAGTGCTCGTCATCGGCCCGGCCGGAGGTGGTGACGACCTGCACGCCGTGCTCGCGGACCCAGTCGAAGAAGCCGTCGGCAGTCCGGACGTGTGCAACGTCGACCGCGAACAGCGATCCCATGCTCGCCTTCACCGCAGCGGGTGCGAACGGGTCGGTGCAGTCGCCGACCAGGATCACTCCTGCGCCGCCGACCGCGTCGACGGTGCGGATGATCGTCCCCAGGTTGCCGGGGTTCCCCACCTCGTGCAGGACGGCGAACACCGCACCCGGGGTGACTTCGAGTGTCTTCAGCTCGCTGGTCCGGCCCCGCACGATCGCGGCGAGCCCTGGCGGGCTGTCTCGGTCGGACAGCCGTTGGAACAGCTCCTTGCTGAGTCGTGCCACTCGCACGCCCCGCGCCTCCTGCTCGGCCACCATGGCACTCGCCGCCGACTCGCGGAGCAGGTCCGGGGCGACCAACAGGGTCTCGATCGGCCAGCCCGCTGCGACCGCCCGCCAGACAGGTTGGATGCCCTCGACGACGAAGGCGCCTTCACGCTGGCGACGCCGTCGGTCACCCAGCGCCCGTACCCGCTTGACCAGCTGATTCGACGCGCTGCTGATGATTTCGGTCATCTCCGGTCCGTTCCTTGCCATGATCCCTGTCTCGACACCGCACGGTATCTGTACGCGAGCTTCGTGCTGCTGGCGACCACACGGAAGGCGGGTGCCCGGCGCTCCGGAACCTGAGCGGGACGAACTGTCCGTGACCAGGCCTTAGCGTTCCCGGTGTCGGTTGGGAACTGCGCATTGGCGTTGCGGACGGTGCGTTACTATAAGTTCCGACACTGGTGGCGCGGCGATAAGGTAAGGGTGAAATTGCAACACATCGGAGCGCAGCATCCGCGGATTCGCCAACTCATATCGATTCAAAAGAATTCGGCACCGAATCCGCACAAACTCTTCGTCGCGGAAGGCCTGTGGGCGCATAACCTGCTGCTCAACAATGACGTGACGGTCGATGCGTTCTTCTGGTGCCCGGAAGCTGCTTACGGTGATGAGGCCCGCAAGCGTGCCGACGAGCTGATGAGTCGCGCCAATTCGGCGTACCAGATTTCCGCGAAGACGCTTGAGCGGATCTCCGAGCGGGACCGGCCGGACGGATTGATATCGCTTGCGGCCCTCCCGCGATATACGCCTGCGGACGTGCAGCTGCCGCCGAATGCGCTGGTGATCATCGCCGATGGCATGGAGATCCCCGGCAACCTCGGTACCCTCATCCGCACCTTCGACGCCTGTCGTGGTGATTGCCTGATACTGACGAACCGTCGCACTCGACTCACGCATCCGAAAGTGTTCCGGGCCAGCCAGGGGATGCTGCTGACGACGCCTATCATCGAGTTCGACCAGATCGAGGACGCCGTCGACTGGCTGCGCGAATGGGACGTCGAGGTGTACCTCAGCGATACCAGAGACTCGCGCAACTATCGGCAGTATGATTATGGGAAGGGTCGCACGGCGTTTGTTCTCGGCGCCGAGCGGTACGGGATACCGAAGGCGTGGAGCCAGCCCGACTTCAACCGGGTGTTTGTGCCGATGCTCGGCAATGCCGACTCGCTTAACGTCTCGGTCTCGGCGGCCGTCCTGTTGTATGAGGCAAGGGCGCAGAAAGAAGGCTGGTGACTTTCGGTTGCCCTGTGTGATCAACTGCCACGGTCGGACATGACGGTCGATCGTGGTGGATCACCTGCTGCGGACTCAATCATTGATCCCGAACCGCACCCCATCCCCTCCCGACACGCTATGGTTTGACGGTGTCGAGAGTCGGGAGTGGCTGGCCGAATGCGGGGTCGCTCCGGGCTACGGCTACATTCGTGACTGATGCCCCGCCCGGTGAGCGCCGGCGGCGGACGCGACGCGCAGGAGGTTGTCGACGATGGCAGTGTACGAAGGAGCAGTTGCCCAGGTGTGGGCCGACGTTATCGGGGTGGATGTCTCCGAGGTCGATACGGTCACCAGCTTCTTCGATGTCGGGGGAAATTCATTCCTGCTGATCAAGTTGGTCGACGAACTAAATTCGGTCCTGGGCATCGAGACGGACATCGTCGCATTGTTGGAATACTCGACGATCGAAGAGTTCGTCGCCCACTGCAACTCTCGGCTTGACCGTGCGGAGTCAGAGCCAGCTTGACCATAACCGGGCGTAGGCGCCGCCCTGGTCGAGAAGATCCTGATGGGAACCGACCTCGACGAGTCGTCCGTGCTCCATCACGGCGATCCGATCCGCGTCGTAAGCCGTGTGCAGACGGTGCGCGATCGCGATGACCGTGCGACCCGCAAGCACGGTCGCAAGCGCCCGCTCGAGACTTCGGGCCGAGCCCGGACTCAGCTGAGAGGTCGCTTCGTCGAGAATGACCACCGGCGGATCTGCCAACAACAGTCGGGCCAGGGCAAGCTGTTGCGCCTGGGCATCCGTGAGCGGCTCCCCGCTGGTGCCGACCGCAGTGTCCAACTTCTCCGGGAGGTCGGCGACCCAGCCGCTCGCGCCAACCGTCTCCAGCGCCGTCCACAGCGCGACGTCGTCGGGCTGTGGACGCACGTCCCGACCGGCCCGCGAGGTGGACATCTCGAGGTTGTCCCGGAGCGAGCCACCGAAGATGTACTGGTCCTGGGTCACCAGCATCACGTGCTGGCGCAGTTCGTGCAGCGGAATCTCGTGCAACGGCACGCCAGAGATGTGCACGGCGCCTGCACGTGGATGGTAGATCCCGGACAGCAGCCGGGCGAGCGTCGACTTGCCGCTTCCGGTCTGACCCACGATGGCGAGCCGCTCGCCGGGCCGCACCGTGAGGTCGATCCCGTGCAGCACGTCCGGCCCGTCTTCATAGCCGAACTGAACGGCGCTCGTGGACAGGTCGGCCGAAGAAATGGTGCGGTCCTGGCTCGTCGGTGCCGGCTTCGTCGTGGTGTCTGCGACGCCGAGCAGACGCGCCAGCGACACCTTTCCCTGCTGGAGCGTGGGCACCCAGTCAAGCAAGACCTCGAGGGGAACCATCGCCTGCAGGATGTACAGCGTCGCAGCGGTGACCTGGCCCAGGTCGACCCAGCCTTGGCCGTAGGCGTACCCGCCGAGCAGCAGGGCCAAGGTCAGCGGCGCGACGAAGAGGAACTCCTCGACCGGGTAGAGGACCGTCCGCAACCGCAGCGTCCTGCCGACGGCGCCGTACCAGGATCGGGTGTCCTGACCGGTGCGGCGCATCCGGTCGGCCTCCAGGCCGAATGCCTCGACGGTGCTCGCACCCGCAACGGTGGCTGACAGGCCTTCTGTGATGCGTGCCGAGGCTTCGGCTTCGCGGAGGTACGCGCCGTAACTGCGGGACAGGTACCACCGGTTGACGAGTACGAGAGGCGGCGCGATGACCAGCAGCGCGAACGCGAGCTGCCACGACACCAGCAGGATGGCACCGACACTGAGCACGATCCACACCACTGCTTCGGTGACCTGGGGTACCGCGAGCTGCATGGTTCGTCGCAACATGTCGACGTCCCGCGAAGCGCGCGTCACCAGATCGCCGTCGTCGGATCTCTCGACGTCGGCCAGGGGAAGCGCCAGCGCATCGTCGACGAACTTCTCCCGAATCTCGGCCAGGACCGTCGCGGCCAGTCTGCCCGCCGAACGGAAGGCGACACGGATCAGGAAGACCTGGATCAGAGTGAATCCGAGTAGGGCGCACGCGAGGACCGTCACGTGGCCGACCGTCGTGCCGTCGCGCACGGACTGAACCATGTCGCCCAGCAGTCTGGGCCCGACCAGACCGCTCGCTGCGGCCAACCCGTACTGCAGCAGAACCACGGCCAGATCCCGCTTGTGGCGACGCGCGAGCGTCCCCACGAAGCGGCGGATCGTCTTCTCGCCTGCTACGGGAAGCGTGCGCGCGCTCATCGGCCTGCCTCTAGTGCGTCGTTGCGCCTGACCAGATCCCGATATTCGGCATGGGTAGCCAGTAGTTCCTTGTGCGACCCCGTGGCCGTCACTCGACCGTCGACGACATAGGCGACGAGTCCGGCTTGCTGTAGCAACAACGGACTCACCGTGAACACGACCATGCTTCGGCTGTCCGGGAGAGCCTCGTGGTGCCTGGCCAGATTGGTTGCGATGGTGTGCTCCGTGTAGGCGTCGACGGCGTTGGTCGGTTCGACGAGCAAGGTGACGTCGGCGTCGGCCAGAATCGCGCGAGCCAGTCGCAGACGTTGTAGCTCGCCACCCGAGAACGTCCTGCCCCGGCCACGCATCTGCGTGTCGGAGCCGTTCGGCAGCGAATCGATGATGTCCGCTGCGCAGGAGACCTCGAGTGCGGCCGCGAGCTCTTCCGGAGTGGTGGTCTCCGACGGTGCGATCTCATGCTGGATGGTCCCGCCGAAGAACCGGTCGCTGTTGCGCGCCAGCAGCACCCGGGAACGCACGACAGCCAGCGGCAACGAAGCCAGCGGCTCGCCGTCCAACGTGACATCGCCGGAGTCGCCGAAGCGAGCCAGTCGTCGGGCGAGCGGGTCCGCTGTGGACGAGTCGGCGCACACGACTGCCAGCAACGTCGACGGCGGGACCTCCAGACCCGAGGTCCGATCGACCAGGTGTGCCGCGCCCTTGTTCTCGGCCGCCACCGTCGATCGCGCTCGGTCCGGTGCCTCGGTGTTCAGCAACGCCGTGACACGGCTGGCGGAGACCAACGCCCTGGTCACCTGTTTCGCGCCTTCCATGATGTCGTTGAGGGGGAGGGTGAGAAAGACTGCGAATGCGTAGAACGAAACCATCTGGCCGACCGTCACCTGCTGATCGAGCGCGAAGCGAGCCGCGGTGTAGGTGGCGATCGCGGCGATCAGGCCCGGCATGAGGACGCGCGCCCCGTCGAGATTCGCTTCGGCCTGCGCCACCTTGGTGTCCGCGACCCGCAACTGTGCGGAATCGGTGTGGAAAGCCGTCGAGAACTGCTTCTCCCCGCCGACCCCGCGCAGCACCCGCAGGCCTGCGGCGATGTCGACTGCTCGTGCCGACAACCGGCCTTGCTGAGACCGGTACTCGTCCTGATTCCGGTGCAGGGGACGCAAGAGAAGTCCGCTGAGCACGAGTAGCGCGGGAACCATGACCAGGACCATCAGCCCGAGCGGCACCGAGATCGTGAGCATGAAGATGGTGACCACGATGACGGCCACGATTGAGCCGAGGAACCGGCCTGCGTGTAGCAGCCCGTTGCCGATAGTGGTCACATCCGACGTCACCGTCGCGGTCAGGTTGCCGACATCCTGCCCTCGCGAGAGCGAGCCGCCGAGCTTGGTGACGTGCCGCGTGACCGCCTGCACGGTCAAGCCTGCGGACACGGTACGGCTGATGACGGTCTGTCGATAGAACGCGATTCCTGCGGCCGCTCTCACCACGCCGAGTAGTAGGATGACTCCGGACCAGTAGATCAGGGCGCCGCTGTCGCGGCCGGTGATGCCGAGGTCCAAGGCCTGGCCGAGGGCGACCGGAATGAATGCCTGGCTGGCATTCCACACTGCTGACGTCACCATTCCCCAGGCCGTGCTGGCCTTCTGACGCGAGACGAGCCAGAGGAGATATCTGGCTGCCGAGCGATGGTCGATTGCTTGCGCACCGAGCTCGGGGATGCGTCGCATGGCTGGAGGGGACTCCTCTATCGGCGTGTTGATCGTGCGGCAGCCTAGCGTCCGGCTACTTCGGTGGATAGGCCTGGCGGATGTCGGCGCGTGCGACGGGCCGCCCCGCTGTGCGCTCATCTCCCCGTCGGTCCGCCTGGTGTCGCTGACATCGTGGTGCCTGCGGGCTCCCATCCGTTTCACGCCGAGACGGCCTTGGCTGTTCGACCGACAGTAGATGAATCACGCCGAGACGGCCTTGGCTGTTCGACCGACAGCAGATGAAGAATGATCTTATATCGTGAGCTTTCGCAGTCTAGTGTGTTGACTCGCCGCCGGAGATGTTGTGACCTAGGGGAAGATTTGCCTCGTGAGTGGACTGTCCTTACTCGAACAGATCAGTGACATCGCTGCAAGTGACCCGCGTCGGCCTGCGGTGCGTGCAGGCGAAGGACTGCTCGACTACGGCGAAGTGATGTCGACGGTGACCGATCTGCGCGATCAGCTGCGCGCGCAGGGAGTCGGGCCGGAAGACGTGGTGGCAACCGTGTTGCCGCGGGGCGGTAATCCGATCATCGCCATGCTGGCCATCTGGATGGCGGGTGCGGCGTATCTGCCGGTCGACGTGAAATGGCCCGAGCGGCGGCGTGAGCTCGTCCTCGGCGAGGTGGCGACCTTCGCTCTGGAGATGTCCGACGGCGAGGCGCATGGTGGCATGCCGGGTGAATCCGGGTTCCGCATCCGACGCCTGCGCGAAGGTCACACCCGGGTCGACGGTGCGAGCGCGACCGAGCGGAATCTGGCCTATGTCCTCTGCACGTCCGGCTCCACCGGTACCCCGCTGGCCGTCGGTGTCGAGTTCGGCGCGTTGGACAACTACGCACGATACCTCCTCGACCTGGTGAGGCAGCCTGCTCTGCACTCCGAGGGCGACCTGCGGGTACTGCTGTCGGCCGATCTGGCTTTCGACGCGTCGCTCCGGCCCGTGCTGCTGCTCGCGGCGGGCGCCGAGCTCATCGTCGCGCCGGACCTGACGGAGGGCTCGTGGCAGGACCACATCGACTGCATCGCCGAGCACAAGGTCACGGTCCTCAGCGGCGTGCCGTCCTGGTACTCCGGGCTGTTGGGTGCGGGTTACGTACCCGGTGACTCCGCAGTGCAACTGGCCTTCATCGGTGGCGAGGCGGTGCCGAACGGCGTCGTGCGCCAACTGGCCGCGAGTCAGTCCGTCGTGGTGCAGTACGGACCTACGGAGACGACGGTCGCGGCGACGGGCGGTCGGCTCGTCGACGACGAGTTCCTGGAAGCACCGATCGGCGTACCCGTGCCGGGGGCGCAGATCCAGCTGTACCGCAACGTCGAGTTCGACCCGGCGATCGACGGCGAGCCTGCCTACCTGTATGTGGGCGGCGCGGGCGTCGCGCGCGGATACCTGAGCAACCCGCGGCTGACCGCAGAGCGATTCACCCCGAACCCCTCCGGCCCGCCGGGGTCGCGACTGTTCCGGACCGGCGATCTCGCGAAGGTGTCGCCGCAGGGCGCCTACAGTTTCCTGGGACGGTCGGACGATCAGGTCAAGATCAGCGGCAGGCGGATCGAACTCTCCGAGATCTCGACGGTCCTCAACCGGCATCCCGCTGTCGCCCAGTCGGTCGCCTTCGTCGACCGGGACTCCCCGAACCCCTTGCTCGTCGCCTGCTACGTCGGTGATCGTGGCGCGGCCGAATCGGGAGAGGAGGCCGGTGTTCGGGAATACCTGGCCCGCGAGCTCCCGAGCTACGAGGTGCCCGCCGTGGTTCGGCGCGTGGAGTCCATGCCGATGACCGAACGCGGGAAGGTCGATGTCCCGGCGCTCGCGCGGCTGGTGAAGCCTGCGGAGACCGACGCACGGGACGAGGAGCCCGATGATCCCGCCATGACCGACGTCGAGAAGCGGGTGATCGCGATCGTGCGCTCGACGTTGGATCTTCGGTGCTCGCTCGACGACGAGTTCTTCACGCTGGGTCTCAGCTCGCTGGACTCGCTGAACATCCTGGCCCAGATTCGCGAGGAACTCGGCGTCCGAGTGCGATTACGGGACTTCTTCCAGGCGCGCACCACTCGGAACCTCTGCAAGCTCATCGGGGACGTCAGTTGACTGGCGCGGCTGTGCGCAAACACGCCTTCCCGCTCGGTCCACTGCAGGAGCAGATCTGGCGCTTCTGGCGCCAGAACCCCCGGAGCACGGCATACATCATGCCGGAGGTCTATCTCTTCGACGGCGCCTTCGACGTCGCTGCCGTCACGTTCGCCTTCGACGAGACGGCGCGCCGCCACGAGTCCCTGCGAACAACCTTCCACGAGGTCGACGGCGCCGTCGTGCAGGTCGTCAGCCCCGATCCGGCGCACGCTCCGGTCGAGGTGCTCGATTTCCGGGAGCTGTCCGGGGCCGTGCAGGCCGAGCAGTTGGAACGCGCCATCACCGACGCGGCCAACTCGACATTCGACCTGACCCGCCTGCCTGCGATCAGGCTCACCGCCATCCTCCTGTCGGACAGACGGACGGGGCTGGTCCTGTCCGCTCACCAGATCATCTGCGACGGCAGCTCGATGGCGCTCGTCGTCGATGATTTCGGCGAGTTGTACCGCTCGGCCCGTGCGGGCACGACGCCGGAGCTCGTGCCGGTCACGCCGGGATATGCCGCCTTCGTGACGGAGCAGCTCGCGACCCTTGCCGACGACGCATCCCGCGACGACCTGGTGTCCTGGACCGAACGGCTCACGGGAGCCACCGGCAGCGTGCTGCCGGGAGACTCCCGGAAAGCGGTGGGCGATCCGGCGGCGTCGGACACCGACGATCTGTCCACCACATTACTGTCCACCACGCTCGACGACCGGCTGGCCGACGAGGTGGTGGCGTACGGGCGTCGTGCCGGGTCGACACCGTTCTCTGTTCTGCTCGCTGCGATGAACGTCATGATCGCCGCCGCCACCGGCGAGGGCGACGTGTGTGTCGGGACCGCGACGAGCTGCCGGACCCCGAAGTTCGCGCGCACCGTGGGAATGCTCACGAACCTGGTCGTGGCGCGCTCCCGGATCGATCTGTCTGGCACGTTCGCCGAAGCATCATACGAGGTGTCGCTGAACCTGCTGGATGCCATTGATGACCAGGACCTGCCGTTCAGCCGGGTGTCGGATCTGTGGCGGGAGAACGGATCCCTCGCCGACACCGAACTGGTCCGGACGACCTTCTCCGCAGGCGCCAGCGGTGGGCTGGCCCTGGGCGAGGGCAGTCTGTCGGAGCGGGTGGCGCGTACCTCGCAGGGGCCCTTCGCCCTCGGCGTCGTCTGCGACATCACCGAGGCAGGCATCGCTCTCGACTGGCAGTACGCGCTGCGCGCCTACTCGCCCCGGCTCTCTCTCGGCTATTGCGACGCGTATCAGCAGATCCTGACGATGTTGTTGAGGCAGCCCGACGCGGCGATGGACTCGCTCGGGATCACGGAGGTACTGCCTCGGGTCGACGCGGTCCCTGCGGAACGAGCCGACGGTCGGAGGCGCGGGGTGGGGGGAGAGGCAGATGCGTGAGCCGCTGGCCATCGTGGGCATGGCGTGTCGAGTCCCTGGTGCCGCCGATTACCGTGCGCTGTGGGCCAATGTCGAGGCAGGCTCGACGGGCATGGTGGAGGTCAGCGAGCAGGATCGTGAGCGCGAGGGGATCGTCCTTCCGCCGGACGTGAGACATCCTTACGTGCCCGTGGCCGCGCCGCTTGAGGACCACGACAGGTTCGACAACGCCGCCTTCGGCATCACCGCAGGCGAAGCCAACGGCGTCAATGTCAATCACCGCGTCATGATGGAGGTCGTCCTCGAGGCGTTGGAGGACGCAGGCTGCGACCCGCTGCGGCACTCCGGCAAGATCGGTCTGTTCGCCGCAGGCGGTGCGGCCTCGCCGATCACGGTCCTGGAGCGCATCGGCGACGCCCGGTGGGGCGATGCCGCGAGGCCGCTCAGGTCGTCGGAAGCGGTCAACTGGGTGTCGCTGCTCGATCACGACCTCCTGTCGACTCGGATCGCCTACGCCCTTGATCTCCGTGGCCCGTCCATGACGGTCCAGAGTGCCTGCTCCAGCTCGCTGGTCGCGCTGCACCTCGCCAGCCAGAGCGTGCTGTCCGGTGATTCCGATGTGGCCGTGGCCGGGGGCGTGAACGTCGAGCACCCGCATCGGGCGGGCTATTACCACCAGCCGGGCGGCATCTGGTCCTCGGACGGCCGCTGCCGTCCGTTCGACGCGTCCGCCGATGGCACGATCTCGGCGAGCGGGGCGGGCGCGGTGGTGATCAAACGACTCGACCACGCGCTCGCCGACGGAGACGCGATCCACGCCGTCATCCGCGGTAGCGCCATCAACAACGACGGCAGACGCAAGGCCGGGTTCACGGCGCCGAGTGTGAATCAGCAGAGCCAGGTCATCAGCGCGGCGCTGGCCGCTGCGGACGTGGCGAAGGGCGACATCGGCTACCTCGAGACCCACGGAACCGCGACCGAGATCGGGGATGTCGTCGAGTGGGCGGGCTTCGAACGTGCCCTCGGTGCCGAGGGCACGCGGTGCGCCATCGGCGCCGTCAAAGGCAACGTCGGCCATCTGGGTGCGGCAGCAGGCGTCGTCGGACTGATCAAGGCCGCACTCGTGGTCAGCCACGGTCGGATCCCGCCGGTCGCGAACTTCGTGCGGCTGAATCCGAGGATCACGGCGGGCCCCAGGCTGTTCGTGCCCGCAGACTCGACGGCCTGGGAGGACGACGGACGTCCGCGACGCGCCGGGGTGAGCTCGATGGGCGTCGGCGGTACCAACGCGCACGTCGTACTGGAGCAGGCGCCGGTGCGCGAGCAGACCGACGCGCCGGGCGACGGCGCGTACCTGCTTCCGGTCAGTGCCGCCTCGGCGCGCAGCGCAGAGAAGACGATGGACCGGGTGGCGGATTTCGTCACCGAGGACCCGGACTCCCTCGGCCGACTCGCCCACACGTTGACGACGGGCCGACGGGTGCTCGCCCACCGGCAGGCCGCCGTCGTGACCAGGCGCGATCAGCAGGTTGGCACGTGGCGGACGGCGGTTCGGCGGGCGAAGAAGAACCCCCACACCGTTCTCGTGTTCTCGGGGCAGGGGAGTGCACTCGGTGACCTGACGGTGGCCGAGGAGGAGATCGACGGCTTCGCCGACGCGTTCTCGGAGGCGCTGTCGAGCCTGGCGGTCGAGGACCGGCCGCTGGTGGCGGCCCGTCTCACCGGAGCGCCGGAGACCGAGCCCACACCGCGGATCACCGAGCTCGCGATGCTCGTCCGATCCGTGGCGATCGCGAGGTCGTTGCTCGGCGACGGCATCCAGCCTCGGTCCTTGTGCGGATACAGCCTTGGCGAGCTCGCCGCAGGCGTGGTCGGCGGAGTGTTCACCCTGGCCGAGGCTGCCACTGCGCTCACGGAGCGTGCCCGCATCCTGGCGGGTGCTCCGCCCGGCGAGATGATCCGAGTGCGGCTGCCCGAGGAGTCGGCGGCCCAGTACCTCAACGATCGTGTGTCGTTGGCAATCGTGCCCGGTGCCAGGGACTGCATCCTCAGCGGTGAGTCGCTCGCGATCGACGCGGTCGCGGCCGAGTTGCGGGCCGCCAAGGTCGCCTCGGTCCGGATTCCGGTCGCGCACCCTTATCACAGCGCGGTCCTGGAGCCGTTCCTTGAGAAGTACGCCGCGACCTGGGCCCAGATCGACCTGCGGCCCCCGACGCTGCGGCTGATGTCGCCGACGGCCGGCGGCCCACTCGACGAGGCGACTGCGCGGGACCCCGCATTCTGGGCAGGCCAGTTGGTCCGGCCGGTCCGGTTCGGTGACACGCTGAGCGCTCTGCGGTCCGACGGCGCGGATCTGGCCGTCGTCCTGGATTCCGGCACGGGCGTCACCCCGTTCGTCAAGGACGTGTTCGGTACCGACGCGGTGGCCATGACCACCGCAGGCCAGGCGGGGTACGACGCGAACTCGCGCGCCCGGCTTCTCGCGACGGCCTGGACGGCCGGGCACGACAAGGTGCTCCCGTCCACCGCCGAGCGCCGCGTGGAGGGCGCGCGAACCGCCGTCGTCCATGCCCCCACCTACGCGTTCGACCGGGACGACCGCGTCCGGGACGACGAGAAGAGGCACGAGCCCATGTCGGTGGAATCCAGCCCGGCTCGCGGTTCCGGTGGGCCACCGCTGCCGTCGCTCGCGCCTGAACCGGCGCAGGCCAAGGTTCAGGCGCCGGAGCCGATGTCGGCGCAACCTCCGCCCACCGCCGACCGCGACGGCATCGAGGAAGGCATCCGGCGGGTCGTCGCGAAGCTGGTCGGGCTCCCGCTGCACGAGGTGTCGCCGAGCACGTCCTTCATCAACGCCGGGTACGACTCGTTCCTGCTCATTCAGTTGGCGGATGCGCTGTCGGACGAGTTCAAGGTCGCCGTCGACGTCCGCCTGCTGTACTTCGAGCGGGACACGCCCGCCCTCCTGGCCGAGCACCTCGTCGACATCGTGCCTGCGAGCTGGCGCCCGTCGGGCGACGTGGCAGCGTCCGCCCCGGCCCCTGCACCGGCCCGCGTGCCTGCCCCCGCACCGGTCCGCGCCCCCGCGCCGCAGCCAGAGCCTGCTCCTCAGCTTGAGGAGACCGCCGACGCCCCTGCGGAGGAAGAGCAGGAGTGGGCCAGGCGTACCCCGGTGTCGAAACGAGTCACCGAAGAGGACCGGTACACGCTCGTCGACCAGCGGAACGTGGTGTTCTCGCTGCGTACGGGCCGCCGCGAGGTGAGCTATCCCGTGGTCGGGGTCAAGGGTGAGGGCTCGCACTTCGTCGACGTGGACGGCCGCGAGTACCTCGACCTGTGCATGGGCTTCGGCGTCACCATGTTGGGACACGCGTCCGAGCCGGTGAAGCAGGCTCTGCGCTCCTTCGAGCCCTCCGACCTGTTGCTGGGCCCGCAGTCGTCGACCGCGGGTGACGTCGCCCGAGGCATCGCGTCGTTGACAGGGGTCGACCGGGTCGGCTTCGCCACCTCGGGCACCGAGGCGGTCATGGCCGCTGTGCGCGCGGCTCGCGCCAAGACCGGGCGAGACCTGCTCGCGGTGTTCACCGGTTCGTTCCACGGCACGTTCGACGGAGTGCTGGTCGCTCCTCGGGCAGGCGGACTGCCGGGTGAGGCGACGACCCTCGGCCGGGGCACGCCTGCCGGGATGGTTCAGGACGTCCTCGCCGTCCCGTATGACGAGTCGGCGATCCCCATCCTCGAGTTCTACGGCGACCGCTTGGCGGCGGTGTTGGTCGAGCCGGTCCAGAGCCGACGCCCCGGCTACCAGCCCGGCGAGCTGTTGCAGCGGCTTCGCACGCTCACCAGCGAGCTGGGTGCCGCCCTGATCTTCGACGAGATCATCACCGGGTTCCGGTGCCATCCGGCCGGTGCGGCCGGCTACTTCGGTGTCCGACCGGATCTGGTCACTTATGGCAAGGTCATCGGCGGCGGCATGCCCATCGGAGTCATCGCGGGCGAGGCGGAGTTCATGGCGCCCATCGACGGCGGTCGCTGGCGGCAGGGCGACGCCGGGCTGCCGCATCGGCCGAGCATGGTGTTCTCCGGAACGTTCAGCAAACAACCGATGGCGATGGCCGTCGCGCAGCACATGGTCGGATATCTGCGGAAGGAGTCGCCTCGGCTGCAGGCCGACCTCACCCGGCGGACTGCCGATCTCGCCGAGGCGATCAATGCACACTCGGCGGCACACGGTTATCCGGTCACGGTCGAGAACTTCTCGTCCCTGTTCCGTATCAACGTCGGCGGCTCCGAGCGAGCGGAGAACATGTTCTTCCTTGGCCTGCTCGGCCGTGGTGTCTATGTGTGGGAGGGGCGCACCTGCTTCCTCTCCGCTGCACACGACGATGCGGACTGCGAGCGAATCGTGCGGACCGTCGCCGAGACCTCGGCCGAGATCGCCGCGAGCGGCCTCTGGCCGGGAATCGGAGCAGCGGTCGCACCCGCACGGCCGCTGTCGCCTCAACCACCGAGTCCCCCCGACGAATCGTCGCCGGTCGTCGGCCAGGCCCCGCTCACCGACGGTCAGAAGCTGCTGTGGATGAGCAGCGAACTGGGCGGCGATCGCGGCGCCTCGTATCGCATGTCCGACGTGCGCCGGATCGAGGGCGCGATCGACGAGAAGCGGTTGGCGGCCGCCATCGCCTCGGTCGCGCAACGACACGAGGCGATGCGGATCGGATTCGATCAGGATGGCGCGGCGCAGAACTCCGTCGCCCACGCCGTTCCGAAGCTGACCACGTGCGCCATGAGTGACGCGTCGCCGGAGGACGTCGAGGCCCTCCTCAGCCGGTTCGCGAAGCGGCCGGTCGACATGTCGGTCCCGTCGCTGTTCCAGTTCCACCTCGTTCAGACCGGCGACGTCTCGTTCCTACAGGCCACCGCGCCGCACGCGGTGGTGGACGGCTGGTCGTTCGAGGTTCTGTGGGCGGAACTGTCGTCCTGCTACCTGGGGGATGCGGCGAGCCACGCCCTCGCCACGCCTGCGAGCTTCCTGGAGTATGCGCGGTTCAAGCGAGCCGAGGAGGACGCACAGTTCGACACGAACGCCGCGCTGTGGCGCCCAAGGCTGGACAGCTTCTGGACGGCGGGCCGAATGATCGACGGTAGCGGGCCGTTCGTGCCGGTCACTCGCATCGATTCATTCTCCGAGACGAGTCTGGCTGACTTGCGCAGCGTCTCGCGCACCAGCCGGTCCACGATGCACACTGCGGCGCTGTCGGCGGTGACGGTGGCGTCGGCGCTGCTCATGGGCGTACCGCAGGCGATCGTGATGGCCCACCGGACCGGGCAACCGCACTACGCAGGCAAGCCGCTCGTCGGCTTCTGCGTGGACCAGCTGCCGGTCGTCGTGGAGCTCTCCGACGATCGCAGCCTGACGGACGTGACCAGGGACGTCCAGCTGCAGCTCGTGGACACCTCGAACGCCACAGCAGGCCTGTACCGGCTGCTGCAGGACCGGCGCTACCGCAGGCTTCCTGCCGCTCTCCTCGCGTTCGACTACGCGCACGAGAGCCAGGGGGACCTGTTCGGGTTCGCGGCCGCACCGGTGGCGATGCCGCGCGAGGCCATGCCCCGGCCGGTGATGGTGACCGTCGAGGAGCACAGCGCCGGCTTCGAGATCATCTCGGAGGTGTCGCAGGCCAGCGACCTCGCGCCGTACGCGGTGGACCTGGCAGTCATGGTGGAGCAGGTGCTGTCTAATCCCACCGTCCCGCTCGGTGAACTGCGCCAAGGCCGGTCTAGTCGTGGATCGAATTTCGATCAATCGAATGAGCGTGACAGTTAATCTATATCCACGACCTGAGGGTCATCGGAGGATGGGGGTCCAGATTGTCGAGCGACCGGACAGATACTGCGGTGCATGATTTAGACCATGCTCTTGGCACGGCGACTGCGGCGTCAAGCCCGGTCGAGTGTTACAACGAATGGGACCCGCTCGAGGAAGTTATTGTTGGAATTGTCGACAATGCCCATTTTCCGCCATGGCATGTCGCCGTCGGCGCGCCGCTGTCGGCGGCGCAACGCGAGATCTTCCAGCAGCGGGCCGGGCAGCCGTTCCCGGCCGACCAGGTGGCCGCCGCGCGTGATGAGCTCGATCAGCTCGCGGAGATCCTCGAAAGCATGGGCGTCGTGGTGCGTCGGCCGGAACCGCGTGATCACTCTGCCTCCTATGGCGTTCCCGGCTGGTCGAGCACCGGGCTGTACGACGCCATGCCGCGGGACCTGTTGCTCGTCGTCGGTGACGAGATCATCGAAGCGCCGATGGCATGGCGGTCGCGGTACCACTCTGTGTCGGCGTTCCGACCACTGCTGAAGGACTACTTCCGGCGCGGGGCGCGGTGGACTTCGGCGCCGAAGCCCGAGCTGCACGATGACCTGTACGTGGAAGACTGGACGGATCAGCCCGACGGCGAGCCGTTCCGTTCGGTGATCACGGAGTACGAGCCGACCTTCGACGCGGCCGACTTCATGCGCTTCGGCCGGGACATCTTCGCCCAGCGCAGCCACGTCACCAACGGGATGGGCATCGAATGGTTGCGCAGGCACCTCGGTGACGACTATCGCGTCCACGAGGTCACGCTCGAGGACGACCACCCGATGCACATCGACGCGAGCCTGGTGCCGCTCGCTCCAGGGAAGCTGCTCATCCAGGCCGAGCGGGTGCCGGAGGTGCCCAGCCTGTTGAAGGACTGGGAGGTGCGAGTCGCGCCCACGCCGGTCATACCCGACAGCCACCCGTTGTACATGACCAGCAAGTGGATCAACATGAACGTGCTGATGATCGACGAGGAGCACATGCTCGTGGAGGCCCAGGACGTGCCGATGCAGCGGCTGGCCGAGAGCTGGGGCATCACTCCGGTCCCCTGTCCGTTCCGCAACTTCAACAGCTTCGGTGGTTCGTTCCATTGCGCGACGACCGACGTTCGCCGCCGTGGCGAGTTGCGGTCCTACTTGTGAAGCCGGTGGGGCGCCTGGTGCACCGGCTCATCGAGGCGCAGGCCGAGCAGACCCCGGACGCGGTGGCAGTGGTCTGGGATGGCGGGACCTACACCTTCCGCCAACTCGATCAGCGGGCCACCGTGCTCGCCACCCTGCTCGTCGAGCGCGGTGTTCGGCCAGAACGCCTGGTAGGCGTGAGCATGGAGCCGTCGCCCCTGCTCCTCGTGGCGATGTTCGCGATCTGGAAGGCAGGCGGGGCCTACGTCCCCATCGACGCGTCGCTGCCGCGCGACGTCGCCGAGGGCATGGTCTCCGACGCAGGAGTGACCTTGCTGATCGGCAATGGTCCCGTCGCGGTGGATCTCGCCGGGGTGCATACGATCGATCTCGACGGCCTCGACCTGTCGAGTCCGCCCACGGCCCTGCCGTCAGTAGAGCTGCACCCGTCTAACCTCGCGTACTGCGTGTTCACGTCGGGCTCGACGGGTAAGCCCAAGCTGGTCGCGGCCGCGCACGCGAGCTTCGTCAACCACGCGCGGGCGCTGCGCGACCAACTGTCGCTGGGCCCACAGGATCGTTCGCTGCAGTCCACGGCGATGGCCTTCGACGCCGCGCTCGAGGAGATCCTCCCGGCGTGGCTGGCCGGAGGCGCGGTGGTGATGCCGGCACAGAGCAAGTTCACCAGCTGGGAGTTCACCGGGCTCATCGAGCGGCTGTCGGTGACGATGGTCAGCCTGCCCAGCGCCTACTGGCACCTGTGGGTCGACGACCTGGTGGCAGGCGTGGTGAGCCTGCCGCCGAGCCTGCGCACCGTGTTCATCGGCGGCGACAAGATCCTCGTCGACAAGCTGACGGCCTGGTACGGCGTTCCGGGTGCGGAACGGATCAACTGGGTGTCGGACTACGGGCCGACCGAGACGTCGATCAGCGTCGCCCTGCACCATCCCGCCCGCGACGGCATCGGCGGCTCCGACGGTTCCGACTATGCCCTGGTGTCGCTCGGCCGTGCGTTCGCGCAGGCAGCGCTGTACATCCTCGACGACGAGTTGCGGCTCGTGCCCGACGGCGAGCCCGGCGATCTGTGGGTGGGCGGCCCGCCGGTGACCCGCGGCTACTACGGAGCTCCGGCGATGACAGCCGACCGCTACCGTCCGGACCCGCAAGGGTCGTCCGGTGCGCGGATGTACCGGACCGGCGATCGCGCCGCCCGGATGCCCGATGGCACGCTCTCCTTCCTCGGCCGTTCCGATCGCCAGGTGAAGATCCGCGGGCAGCGGGTGGAACTCGGCCAGGTGGAGAGCGCGCTGCATCAACTCGACGGCGTGACGGACGCCGTGGCCGTCGTGGTCCAGAACCGGACTGCGGGGTCGTCCCTCGTCGCGTACGTCGAGACCGGGCCCGACGTCTCGGAGGCCGAGATCAAGGCCCGCCTGGTCGAGCGGCTGCCCGAATCCGCGCTGCCGACGCACATCGTGCTGCTGGACAAGATCCCGCGTTCGCCGCTGAACGGGAAGGTGTCACGAGCCGCCTTGCCGTCGATCGGCGAGGCACGAGCCTGCCGTCTCGACGTCGCGGCCATGACCACGCTCGAACGCGCGGTCGCCATGGTCGTCGCCGACGTTCTCGGCGTGTCGGTCAGCGACCGACACGAGGACGTCTTCTCCATCGGCGGGGACTCGCTGCAGGGTATGCAGATCCTGAGCCGGGTCGCCGAGGTGACCGGTGTGGCACTGACCTTCACCCAGTTCCGCGCGGCCCCGCACGTCGCCGGGATCGCCGCGTCGGTGACGCGGCTCCGCGGCGCAGGCGCCGCCGAGTACGCGATCGCTCCCGCCGCGAACCGCGAGGAGTGGCAGCCCGCGTCGCGTGGACAGCAGGCGCTCTGGTACCTCGACAAGGTGCACCGAGGTGCGCCCCTGTACGCGATCCCGGTCTGCTATCGGATCCGCGGACCGCTCGACATCGAACGCCTGGACGCCGCCCTGACCGCCATCGTCACCCGGCACGAGGCACTGCGGACGGTGCTGGTCCAGAAGGGCGGCACGGTGTGGCAACACGTCCGCCCCGCCGAGCCGGTCCGGACCGAGGTCGTCCGCGCCGACGACTTCACCGACGCCGCCGAGCGCGTCCAGACCGCGGCCGGGGGCACCTTCGACCTGGGCACGGGACCGCTGCTGCGCTCGTCGGCGTTCCAGTTCGACGGCGAGTGGTTGTGGCTGCTCGACGTGCACCACGCGGTGTTCGATGCCTGGTCGCTGGCCGTGTTCTGGCACGAACTCGCGGCGCTCTACGAGGGCCGACCGCTGCCGGACGTCGCCGTGCAGTACGCCGACTACGTCGTGTGGCAGCAACGCTGGTTGGCGGGGCCGGAGGCGGCAGCGCAGCGGGCGTACTGGTCGACACAGCTGACGGGCGCCCCTGAGCCTGCGCAGCTGGGAACGGGGCGAGCGGCCGGGGCCCGCGTGGGCACGGACGGCTTCGCCCTGCGGTTGCCGCCCTCGGCCATCGACACCGCGGCCGTCAAGCGCGTTGCCCAGGAGTGTCGGTCCACTCCGTACACCGTCCTTCTCGCGTCCTTCTTCCTCGCCCTCAGCCGTGCGATCGGCACGGACGAGCCGGTAGTCGGCCTGCCGGTCGCCTGCCGTAACCGACCAGGTACCGAGAACATCATCGGATACCTCGTGAACACGGTCGCGGTGCGCGCCCGGTTGAACCGGGCCATGAGTTTTCGCGATGTGGTCGCCGACGTCGACGCGGCAATGGCCGAAGCCCTGACGAACCAGGACCTGCCCTTCGCCGATGCAGCCGATGGAGCGTCGCGCAGCGCCCGAGCAGGCGCTCCGCCGATCTTCCAGGCGATGTTCGGGTTCCAGTCCACACCGCTCGACAGCCTCGACGGCATCGCGGGACTGACCATCGTCGAGCACTTCGTGCACTCCGGAACAGCCAAGACGGCACTGACCTGGACGGCGCGCAACGAAGCGACCGGTCTGGTCGGCGAGATCGAGTACGCCGCCGACGCCTTCGACACGGAGTCCGCCGCGCAGTGGCAGGCCGACCTGATGGCCACCCTGGACGCGGCGCTGGCCGAACCGGACCAGTCGATCGGCACGCTCCTCGACAGGTCCGTGCGGTGTGATCCCGGCTCTGTAGAACGTATCGGTTGAGTTGGAGAGGATCTGATCATGTCGCCGACTTTCTCTGACACCATGTCCGGTGGTCGAGGGGCTCGACATCGGTTCGCTCCGGAGATTCTCGACGCCGTCCGCGTCGCGTCTCGCCCGGACAACTGGCGCGGTCCCACCGAACTCGCCCGGCACTGGTTCTGGATCGCGTTCTGGTGTGCGGCGTCGGTGTGGACCTTCAACAACTGGACGCTCTGGGCGTCAATCCCGGTGTACCTGCTCGCTGCCTTCTTCATCGGCGGCCGCCAGCGCGCGGTGGCGGGTGTGCTGCACATGGCCACGCACCGTGCGTTCATGGCCAACCATCGGGTCGGCAGCGTCCTGGGCGCCGTCTTCGGCGGGTACCCGGTGCTGCAGAGCTTCACCGCGTACCGCGCATCGCATCTCGGCGAACACCACGGCCGCTTGGGCGACCCGGAGCGCGATCCCGACTACCGCCAGTACAAGGACAACGGCCTGTGCGGCGACAACCTGGGTCGCCCGGCGTTGAACCGCTATCTGCGCAAGGTGGTAGGCCCGAGGTCCACCGGCTCGTACATCCTCTACCTGCTGCGGCACCGGATCTGGTCGAGGGACGAGGCGCCGTTCGAGCGCGCCCTGCGCATCACCTTGCTCGTCGCCGTGCTGGCGTGGGCGGTGGTCGCCAACTGGTGGCTGTGGTTGATCCTGCTCTGGTTCGTTCCGCTGGTGACCACGCAGGTCTGGATCGGCGCGGTAGCCGAGTTGATGGAGCACTTCCCGCTCATCGAGAACGCGCCGCGCATAGACCTCTACATGTCGTGGAACCGGGACTACGGGTTCTGGACTCGTTTCCTGTTCGGCGAGACCGACGGCGAAGGATTCCACCTGGTCCATCACCTGTTTCCCAGGACGCCGATGTGGCGCCTGCGTGAGGTCGACGCCATCCTCGCGAAGGACCCGGTGTACGCCGCGCTTCCTCGGCTCAGCGGGGTGCTCGGTGGCATGGTGCAGATCTACCGGTCGCTGCCGCCGACCCCACGTCGACGCCCGCAGACGGGCGCGGTTCCGACAACCACGTAGTCGCGCCGCAGGGCCACAGCTCGCCGCGCTGAGATACGGATATACGGCGAACTCCACCTTCTTCCCCGGTGAGGAACCACATTGGATCACATGAGCGGCTCGACCTCGTTGGTCTCGCGGTTCGAACGACAGGCCGGATCCACGCCGGCGGCGATCGCGATCGACGACGCTGGTCAGCGTGTCACCTACCAGCAGCTCGACGCATGGTCGGACGAGGTCTGCGCCGAGCTGATGGCGGCCGGGGTCGTACCCGGCGGTCTCGTCGGAGTGCTGCTGCCCCGTGACTCGCGTTGGATCGCCGCGATCCTGGGCGTGCTGAAGACCGGCTGCGGTTACGTGCCCCTCGATCCGATGTATCCGGCCGAGCGACTGGCCATGATGGCGTCGGATTCGGCGCTCACACTGGTCCTCGGCGAATCCTCGGGGACGGAACCGGTCCTGGGCCTGCCGTGTGTGGCGATGCCTGCCCCGACTGCGCAGGGTCGGTCGACGGCCCACCCGCCCGTCGGCCCCGACGCACCGGCGTACGTCATCTACACGTCGGGTTCGACCGGGCGGCCGAAGGGGGTGCCGATCAGGCACCGCAACGTGCTCGCTCTCCTGGACGCCGCCCGCGCTCGAATGCCGTTCGCGGCCACCGACGTCTGGTCCTTGTTCCACTCCTTCAGTTTCGACTTCTCGGTATGGGAGATGTGGGGGCCGTTGCTGTCGGGCGCCCGCATCGTCCTCGTCCCGCAGAATGTGCGGCTGGACCCGCAGGAGTTCGTCTCCTTCCTGGCGAGTTCCGGTGTCACCGTGTGCAACATGGTTCCGTCGATCTTCCGGCATCTCGTCGCGTCGGGTGACGGTCCGCAGGACGAGCTGGCGCTGCGCCAGGTCGTCTTCGGTGGTGAGGCGGTCGACCCGGTGTCGGTCTCGGAGTGGCTGTCGGCACTGCCCGCCGACCGCCGCCCGGCAATCGCGAACATGTACGGGATCACCGAGTCGACCGTGCACGTGACGCTGCGACAGATGACGGCAGCCGATTTCTCGCGCTCCGCGCCGGGAACCCTCATCGGCACGCCGCTGTCCCACGTGCGGATGCGACTGGTGGACTCGCAGCTGCGGCCGGTCGAGCCAGGGGACGTCGGCGAGATCCTCCTCGACGGTGCCGGGATCAGCGACGGCTATCTCGGCCGCGCGGAGCTCAACCGCGAGCGGTTCCCCACCAGGATCGGCGACGACGGATCGAGCGAACACTGCTTCCGCACCGGCGATCTCGCCAGCTGGGACGAGGCCACGGGCAGCTACGTCCACCGCGGCCGCATCGATGATCAGGTGCAGCTGCGCGGTCACCGCATCGAGTTGGGCGAGGTCGAGGCGTCGCTGCGAGCCTGTCCCGACGTGTTCGACGCCGCCGTGGTGCTGCACAGTCCCGCCGGGCGCGATTCGAGCCTCCTGGCCCACGTCGTCGCGGCTCCGTCCACTGCGGCCGCCCCGCACCACACGCACGAGGCGGATGACCCCGAGCACGCACACCGGGTCGTGCGGGCGATCAGGTGCAGCCTGGCCGACCTACTGCCGCACTACATGATTCCGCAGCACATCCGACTGGTCCCGACCTTGCCGACGAGCGAAAGCGGCAAGGTGGATCGCAATGCACTTGTTCCGCCTTCCCACTCGGCTGAACAGTAATATTCTATCCGGGCGGACGCATTCGACGAGAATTCCGAGAGCTGGGGGGCTCGGCTGCGTCGGCGTAGTGATTTGCCAGCATTCGACGTAAGGAGAGTTGTGTATCGTCTCGACGGCAGGGTCGCGTTCATCACTGGGATCGGCCGAGGTCAAGGGCGCAATCAGGCGGTGCGGCTGGCTTCCGAAGGTGCGGACATCATCGGTGTCGACATCTGTCGTGATGTCGAATCCGCGGCCTATTCGATGGCGTCGGAAGACGACATGGCCGAGACCGTGCGACAGGTGGAGGCACTGGGCAGGCGAGTCGTCGCCCGGGTCGCCGACGTGCGTGATGGTGCGGCGTTGCGAAAGGCCGTGCAGGAGGGAGTCGAGCAGTTCGGCAGGCTGGACTTCGTGGTGGTGAATGCAGGCATCAGCACCGCCCAGTTCGGGATGACGACGCCGGAGCAGGAAGAGCAGGCATGGAATGACGTCATCGCCGTGAACCTCACCGGGGCCTGGAACACCGTGCAGGCTGCCATCCCGTACATGGTCACTCGCGGGCGAGGCGGTTCGATCGTCTTCATCGGCTCGACCGCGGGGCTGCGTGGCCAGCGGGCGGGCGGGTACACCGCAGCCAAGCACGGCGTCGTCGGAATCATGCGTGGGCTGGCCAACGAGCTGGCCGAGGACAACATCCGCGTCAACGTCGTGCACCCTGCGGCGGTCAACACCCCGATGGCGGTCAACGAGGGGATGCAGGCGTACGTAGACGCGCAGGCCCAGCAGGGTGGGGGTGACCAGAACGTGACGCTGTTGGAGCCTTCCGACATCACCGCCGCCGTCGCGTTCCTGCTCTCGGACGAGGCCCGCTACATCACCGGCACGGACCTCCCGGTCGATGCGGGGTTCGTGAACCGCGTCAGCTAGCGCGCAGCGACAGCAGGACGCTCTGCACTTCGAGTACCTCTCGTTCGGCGAGTGCGTCGAGGTAAGCGGCCCGCTCAGCCCGCCCGACGGCCAGCAGTGAATGCGGCGGTATCCAGCGGTCGCGGACCATGTCTCGGCTCAGCGTGAACGGCGACGAACTGTCGGTCGCCGTGCTCAGGTGCCAGCTGTCCCGGTCGGGGATCATTCGGCGGAGCAGGCCGTCGAGTGACCCGTCCGCAGCGGTGATCTCCGTGTCGAACCAGACCTGTGCGACGCCTCGCTGGTCGAGAAGGTCACGAAGCGTGGTGTTGATGAAAGCGAACGCGGTGGTGCTGTCCGGAGCGTTGAACGCGATCCGCGAATAGGTGGCGGGGTCGGTGTAGGTCGTGCAGTCGCCGACGACGTACCGGGCGTCGACACCGTTGATCGCGGCGTTCGCGGTGGCGTAGGCCACTGATCGGGCGCCGATGTCGACGCCCACCCGCTGCGGATGACCCGAAGCAGCCAGTTGGGACAGGAAGCCGCTCCCACATCCCATGTCGAGGAATGATCGGCCCGGCAGATCGAGGTCTTCGACGCCTCGGAGCAGTTCGATCGATGAGGCGTGCGGCGGCATGCACCCGCCGTCGGGCCAGTCTCGGGTGAAGCCGTCCGGACCGTGCTCGAACAGCCGGTCGGAGAGGAAGAACCCGTCCTGGTACTCGGTGATGGCGACGGTGCCGCGCCTTTCGCGATCCGGAAGGATCGTGACCAGCCCGAGGTCGACGAGCAGGGCGGCGAGTTCCGGAGCCAGGAGCCTCCACCGTTCCGCCTGCACCTGTCCACCCAGGAGGAATAACTCGAACAGGACCGCGGCAGGGTCGTCGATCAGCGACACTTCTCCGAGGTGGTACAGCGAGAACCGCCCGATGTCAGACAGGACGGTGTCGCTGGACGTATCGAGCGCGAGCAGGGTCGGCAGCTGATCGGTCCGGTAGTTCGCCGCGCGGAGCAATGCGCCGAGTCGGCCGAGGGAGTCGCGCTCGGCCCAGAACGTGTCCATATGAATTGCCCCTGGTTCGGTGAAGACGGCGCCCTTGGTCGGGCCTCGATGGCGGCGGTTCTTCAGCCGGTGTCGGCTATCCGCGAGCGTCCATCGCCTGCCGCACGCTCTTGGGTCGCATGTCGGTCCAGACCTCGCCGATGTAGTCCAGGCATTCGGTCTTGCTGCCCGTGTGACCGATTTCGTTCCAGCCGGCAGGCAGCGATCGACCGGCAAGCCAGATCGAGTACTGCTCTTCCTCGTTGACTACGACCGAGTAGGTCCGGTTGTCCACGTCGTTCTCGTTCACGAGCTGCCTCCGTGTGTTCTTCAACCAACGGCATGAGCTTAGCGCCCTGCCGAGTAGGTTACTCGCGCGCCAACCGAATTAACCAGGGCGCTAGACTGTCCGCAGGCAACGACTCCGGCCCGCACTTCTTATCCTCCCACCAACCACAACCGGCCGTGGCGGCTGGATGCACGTGAATCTTACTCCCGCCCCCGACCCGCATTCCGGCTGCGATGCGACCTGGAGAGACTCAAATGGCAGAGATCGATTCGATCACGATCGACGAGATGTACACCTCCCGCCACCTCGAGGTGGCCGACCGGGCTCAGTATCGCAGTTTTGAGCCCCGGCGATCCAGCATGTTGTACGAACTGGTCGACGATCTTGACATCGGGCCGGGGGATCTCGTGCTCGATATCGGCGGGCGCGACGCGTCGCATTCACTTGCGCTGGCCAGCCTGTTCGGCTGCGATGCCGTTTCGGTGGATCCAGTGGCGAGTAACAACGAGCAGGCGCGGGCCGCCGTGGCCGAGCATCCGTTGGGCAGCAAGGTGTCGATCCGGTCCGGCATGATGGAGGAAATCCCCGCTGCCGACGGCGAGTTCGACTTCATCTTCAGCCGGGACATGTTCTTTCATGTCGTCGATGCCGACCGGGCACTGGCCGAGGCCCGGCGCGTTCTCAAGCCCGGCGGACACCTGCTGCTGTATCAGACCTTTGCCACCGACCGCCTTGAGCCGTTGGAGAGAGCCGAGCTCTACGCCGGCCTGGTCGTCGCGCCCGAGCGCATGTCGCCGGACGACTTCCAGAAGCGGGCGTCGGCGGCCGGTTTAGTCATCGAGTCGACCGACGTCATCGGCTCCGAATGGCGTGAGGCTTGGGAGGAGGACGGCGAGGGTCTGACGTCCCGGCAGCTGTTGTACGCGGCCCGACTGATCCGTAAGTCCGAGCAACTACGGGCCGAACTCGGAGATGCCGACTACCGCGTCGAACTCGCCAACGCCCTGTGGGGCGTCTACCAGATGATCGGGAAGCTCGAGCCCCGGATCTTCCTGCTGCGAAACCCTGCGGTGTCCGACCAGGACAACCCGTGACGACCGTGGCATTCGGCGCGTCCCACTAGTGTCCGCGGGCGGTGAGAAACTCCTCCATACGCTCGAAGGCCTGCGGCAGTGCCGAACGACCGAGCCCGACCCGGAACCGGTTGTCCGTGGTGTCGAAGACGGTTCCGGGCAGCAGTAGGACACGCTGGTCGCGAACCAGATCGGTGACGAAGTCCTCGACCGGGACGGGCAGCAGCAGCCGTGGAAACGCGAGCATGCCCGCCGCCGGTGCCGCCCAGGCGAACGTGTCGGGATGGCTGCCGAAGAACGACTCGGCATGGGCGAGATTGGCCTTGATGATCGTCCGGCTGCGCTCGATCAGGTGATCGTGAGCTCGCAGCGCGATCAGCGACAGGATTTCGGCAGGCGCCGAGGAACAGACCGTCGTGTAGTCCTTGAGGGTTCGGGCCGTAGCGGTGATGGCCGGGTTGCGGGTCGCGAACCACCCGATGCGCAGCCCCGCCAGGGCGTACGCCTTGGACATCACACCGACGCTGACGGCGCGCTCGTCCAGATCGCAGGCCGCCGGGAGGGTATCGGCGTCGTCGTACTCCAGATGGCGGTACACCTCGTCGGAGACGACCGTGACGCCTGCGTCGCCCGCCATCGCGAGCAGCTCGGCGAACTCGGCGTGGCTGGGCAGCGCACCGGTCGGGTTGTGCGGGAAGTTGACGAACAGTGCGCGGGTGTTCGGCTGCAGTGCCTTCCGCACGGCGTCGATGTCGAGTCGCCACCCGTTGTCGGCGTCCAGTTCGACGCCGGTGATCGTGGCGCCGAGCGACGGCGCGATCCGGTGCAGTGACTCGAAGGCAGGCCACACCACCACCGCGTGGTCTCCCGGGCCGAGCAGGGTGTGCGCGAGCAGGAACAGCGCTTCGACGGCGCCGCCCGCGCACACGGTGACCTCGGTGGCCGCGGTCTCCGGGTACTGATCGGCGATCGCCTCGCGAAGCAGTGGATGGCCGGTGGTCTCGGTGTAACCGAGTTCGAGCCCGTTCCACAATGCCCTGGTATCGGCGTCGGCCAGCTCCAGCAGGTCGCGGAGGGACAGCGGATCGACGTCGGAGGCACAGGCGAAGTACTCCACCTCAGGGTCCCACCGGCCGAAGAAGCCTTCGATCTTGCAAGGATTCGGGATCACGTCAGCTTGGGTCCTTCGTCTGGCCCTCATGCAGCAGCGACCGGCGCCGGTCGAGGAAACCGAGCATGGCAGGGACCGGGCTGATGATGCGCGGCTGAGTGGCGAGTCGTTCCTGGTGGCGGGCGTTGATCGCGGGCATCTGCGACCAGTGGGTGGCCGGACTCAGGTGGTGCTCCTGGTGGTACCCGTCGTTGAACGTGACGAGGTTGTAGAACCGGCCGTAGTGGCTGACCGAGTCGGTCATGCGGGAGTCCGGGTTCGCACCGTAGTGACGGTAGTAGTTCTGCACGTTCACCAGCGTCAGTGCGCAGAAGAACGCAGGCAGGTAGACCAGCACCGTCCACTGCCAGGAGATCACCGCTAAGCCGACCAGCGCCAGGCAGTGGGCGGCCCGATCGATTTGGATCTGACGCAGTTCCCGCCTGTTCCGGTCCGGCTTCTTGGAAGCCAGCGCGAGTAGATTCTCCTCGCGTGCACCGACCCGCCACAGTCGAACGACCATCGCCAGCTCCCTGGCCCGGCTGATAATCGAATCCACGGCCCCGCGCAACGCGTAGGACACGAGCGGCTCGTGTTGGCCATTCTTGCCGTGGCGGTACGTCGACGAACGATCGCGGGTCGATTGACCGTCCTCGGGGCGGTCATTGTTGTACCGGTGGTGGTTGCGGACATGCGTCAACTCGTACGCCTGAACCGACTGGCCGATGTTCACCGAGTTGATGATCGACACGACCGCGTTGAGCTTGCTGCTCACGAACCAGGGCATGTGGGTGAACAGGTGGGATACGACAATGGTGTTGTAGGCCATCATGGCGGTGAGCAGGACTCCACCGGTGATTCGCCCCGCGAGCGGCATGAGGTTCCAGGTGCTCGCCAGCGTGAACGTGATGGCGAACTGCGCGACGCTGATAGCCGCCAGTATCGCGTCTTTGCGGCTGTGCTTCCAGATTGCCATTGACCGCCAATCCTCGGCGAAGTCGGGATCGAGCTGGGTGTCGAAGAGGCCCGGTGTTTGATCGAGGATGGTACCGGCTGGGTGGCAGCGCGGGTAGTGTCCTGACTTCATACGACTTCGGTCCCACCGGTGTGGCGAAGGGCGGAGATGACAACACATGACCAGGTGGGGGCGCATTCCCCGCAGATCGAGGGCGCGGTCCCATTGATCGATCGAACGACCGACACACTCCCCATCGGCCCGCTGCAAGAGGGCCTGTGGGTGTTCTGGCAACTGAACCCGGCCAGCGCGGCGTACAACCTCCCCGAGACCCTCCACGTCGAGGGCGAGTTCGATCTGGACGCCATCCGGTTCGCATTCGACGAGACGGTGCGGCGGCACGAGGCACTGCGCACGACATTCCATGAGACCGAGTCCGGTGTCGTCCAGGTCGTGTCAAGCGACCCGGGTCCGCTGCCCGTCACGGTCACCGACCTTCGCGACGTGCCGGCGGCCGAGCACGCGGACCGGCTCGCCGCCACTCTCTATGACGAGGCGAATGCGCCGTTCGACCTGGCTGCGGACCTGCCGATCAGGCTCGCCGTCATCCGCGTCGCCGAGGAGCGCACGTCGCTCCTCATCACCACCCACCACATCGCGTGTGATGGACCGTCGTTATCGCGTGTGCTCGAGGATTTCGAGGCGTTCCACCAGGCGGCACGACGCGGGACTCTTCCGGATCTCCCGCCCGCTCCCCCCGGCTACACCGAGTTGGTCCGGCAGCAACTCGCCGCGCTCGCGGGGCAGGGACTCCGCGATGAGCTCGACTACTGGCGAGACCGGCTCGCAGGCGCACGTGGCAGCGTGCTGCCGGGTGACGGCGGCAGCAGGTCGACGGAGGGCACCCATCGAACCTCTTCCGTGTCGACCGTCCTCCAGCCCGAACTCGCGGCCGAGGTGCTCGACTACGCCCGCCGATCGCGGGCCACCCCGTTCACCGTTCTGCTCTGCACGATGCAGATCATGATCGCCCACGCGTCGAAGGACCGTGAGGTGGTGCTGGGCACCGCGACGGAAGGGCGGTCGCGACGGTTCGTGGACACGGTCGGGATGCTCGTGAACACCCTCGTGATCAAGTCGACGATCGACACGTCTGCCTCCTTCGCGGCCGTGCTCGAAGCCGTGTCCCTCGACGTGATGGACGCGCTCGACTATCAGGATCTGCCTTACAGCCGCGCGATCGCCGAGCTCGACGGCTCCGGCCGAGGATCGGGCGACGACCTGATCAAAACCATGTTCACCGCAGGTGCGAAGGGCGGGTCCGCAGCCCGTAGCGAACGGGAGTCCGGAGTTCCGGCATACCGGGTCGAGGGCCCGTTCGACGTCATCACGTGGACCTATATCGAGGGTTCCGTGGTCGTCCTCGACTGGGAGTTCGCGCTGCGTTCGTACTCGCGCGAGACCGCAGCGGGTTACCGGGACGCCTACCAGGAGATCCTGGCCGCGTTGGTGCGCGATCCCGAGGCGCCGATCGATTCTCTCGGGCTGACCGACGTGCTTACCCGATTCGTCCCTGACGCGTCCCCGACTACGGTCGCCGGCTCGGCTGAGTCCGTGGCGTCCGACGCGGGAACGGCCGACGGGGCCGACGACACGACCCTGTCACCGGTCGAGACGGCCGTCGCGGCTATCTGGGCCGAGTTCCTGGAGGTCCCGGTCGAGTCGCCGTTCGACGACTTCTTCCAGCTCGGCGGCCATTCGATGGTGGCGAGCCGAGTTGTGGCGGTCGTCCGCCGGAAGGTTGCGCCCGTGACCATGCGGAAGCTGTTCGATCACCCGCGACTGCGCGACTTCTGCGCCCTGCTGGACACAGGCGGGTGAGCAGGCATGGCGGACATGACGATGCGTCGCTCTAAAACTGCTTGTGTGGTGTCGCAACAGGAGCGAGTTACATGATCTCCTCTGTTAGCATCGCCCGACAGCGCGTCGACTCGATGAAGGTGATATGTCGGACTCGGTGATGCCCCAGCGACGGGACCAGGGGACCGAAGTTGTGGCGACTGAGGCCGAGCCTCGATTAGCGCCCGTCTCGGTCGGTCAGGAAGCACTCTGGTTCATCGACCAGGTGACGCCAGGCACGTCTCAATACCTGATGACCTTTCCGTTCCGGATGACCGGTGAACTCGACGTGCCCGCGCTCGAGAACGCGCTCGACCGGCTCGTCGCCCGGCACGGAGCTCTCCGGACGACGTTCGTCGAACGCGACGACCAGGTGTGTCAGGTCGTCCATGACCACGTGCGCGTGCCATTGTTCGTCGAGGACGTGGCGGGCGGCGAATCCGGGGTGCGGCAACGGCTGTTACGTGAGGCCGACCGGGGCTTCGACCTGACGACCGGCCCGCTGTTCCGGGCGACTCTGCTCAGGTGCGGCGACCGGGAACACGTGCTGGTGCTGGCTACGCACCACATCATCTTCGACGGCGGCTCTCTCGACATCGTCGTGGACGAACTCGCCGAGTTCTACGCCGACGAGCTGGGTGCGGCCTCGTCGAAGGGGCAGGCAGGCCAGTACGCCCGGTTCGCGATCGATGAGCGGGCATGGCTCGACGGGGAGGAGAGTCGCGAGGAGCTGGACTTCTGGCGCGCGACTCTCTCCGGCGCCCCGCAGCTCACGCTGCCGACCGATCGCCCCCGGTCCTCGGCTTCGTCGGTCACCGGTGATCTCGCGCAGTTCACGGTCGGCGAGCAGGAGTTCGAGGGCGTTCGCTCGCTGCTCGCGCAGGAGCGGCTCACGCCCTTCATGTTCGCCCATGCGCTGCATCATCTGGCGGTCGCGCATCTGACCGGCCTGCGGGACATCGTCGTCGGCAGCCCGGTCTCCAACCGACCCGACGGATTCCGCGACGCCGTCGGCTACTTCGTGAACATGATGGCGTTACGGGTGGACTCGTCCGGCGAGCGCACCTTTCGGGATCTGCTGCGTCAGGTGCGGGGTGCCCTGCTGGACGCCTACGAGAACCAGAGATACCCGTACGCCCGTCTGGTCTCCGCCCTCGCGACCACGGAACGCGGGTTGCGTCCTGACCTGTTCGACACCGTTCTCCTCGTGGAGTACGAGGCGTCGGGAGAGGACCGATGGGGAGGTCTCGGCGTGACGCGTCTTGAGACCGACAACAGCACGACCAAGTTCGAACTCGGCGTGTCGGTCATCTGGGGCGACCGCGGCTTCGAGACCGACATCGCGTTCCGTACGGCACTCTTCGACCGAGCGACGATCGCCTCCTTCGCCGAGCACTACCGGTCGCTCGCGCTGCGGGCCATCGCCGAACCGGATGTCGAGCTGGCGAGCCTGCTGTCGGCCGACGCCGTTCCGTTCGACCGGGAGGAACCGGTCCGACGTCTTGTCGGTGCCGGGGCGTCACCCGCGTCGCGACGTGACGCGGCGGTCTCGGGTGGGTCGTCGTCGAAGTCGCCCGCTGCGCGCCGGGCGCCGAGGAACTCCCGGGAGGAGACCTTCGCCCGGCTCGTCGCCGAGGTGCTCGGCCGGGAGTCGGTCGGGATCGACGACGACTTCTTCGAACTCGGCGGGCACTCGCTGCTGATCCCGCGTCTGGTGTCACGGGTGCGGGCGGTGTTGGGCGTGGACGTCGCGATCCGGTGGGTCTTCGAGTCGCCGACGGTGGCCGGACTCGTCGATCGCCTGGAGAACCCGGTGCCCGACTCGCCGGCGCGTTCCAACGGCCATGCTTCGAGCGTCCGGACAGACAGCCGGATTCAGGTCCGGCGTCTCGTCCCCGCGTCGCCGCCCGATGAGGTGGTCTCGGGCGGGTCGTCGTCGAAGCTGTCGGCTGCGGGCCGGGCGCCGAGGAACTCCCGGGAGGAGATCCTCGCCCAGCTCTTCGCCGAGGTGCTCGACCAGGAGCTGGTCGGGATCGACGACGACTTCTTCGACCTCGGCGGGCACTCGCTGCTGATCCCGCGTCTGGTGTCACGGGTGCGGGCGGTGCTGGGGGTGGACGTCGCGATCCCGTGGCTGCTCGAGTCGCCGACGGTGGCCGGACTCGTCGATCGCCTCGGCAGCCCGGTGCCCGACGCGCTGGCGCCGCTGCTCCCACTGCGCGCGGGCGGCGACCTCGACCCGGTCTTCTTCCTGCCGCCGATCGGCGGTCTCAGCTGGGCCTATGCACGATTCCTGCCCTTCATCCCGAAGGGTCGCCCGGTCTACGGCCTGCAGGCGACGCGTCTGATCTCCGGTGCGGACCGGCCGGGAACGCTGCGGCAGGTGGCCGAGACCTATCTCGATCTCATCACCGGAGTCAGCCCAGGCAGTCCGTTGTCGCTGGTCGGATGGAGCCTCGGTGGGGTCGTCGCGCAGGAGATCGCGGTGCTGGCGCAGGAGTCCGGACGTCCGGTGCGCGATCTAGTCCTGCTCGACGCCGTTCCAAGCGTTCCTCGGGTGATTCCTGCCGACGAGGCCGTCTCCTCGGAGGCCATGGAGGCGATCACGGACTCGATCCGCGGATCCGTCGGCAGCGAAGCAGACGAGTTGACCGAGTCCCTGTTCGGCGAGCTGCTGGACACTGCCACGCACTGCTTTCGCCTGTTGGCAGCTCATCGATCCCGACCGTTCGACGGCCACACCGTCAGTTTCGAGACCGACGAGACCGGGCCGCTACGCAGCCGGATCGGGATCACGTGGACCGACCTCTCGTCCGGTGGCGTCGACACGCATCGGCTGACGTGCCTGCACAGCGAGGTCATGGACATGCCGATCGTTCGCCGGACCGGCCCCGCCGTCGCAGGCATCCTGGCGCGGCCTCGGTAAGGATCCCCGCACCCTGCCCCCGCCTCGGGCGGTCGCCGAGCATAGAGAGGGACGTGCCCAGTGAGAACGCTGCATTCCTGGTTCACTGCCACTGCTGACCGGTTACCTGATGAGATCGCGCTGGTGGTGGCCGGGCAGCAATGGACCTACGTGGAGCTCGATCGGGTCGCGCGACGCGTCGCCTCGATCGTCGCGGATACCGTGCCTCGGCGCCCGGCCCGGGTCGGGCTGCTGGCCGCGCGCAGCGTGGGGGCCTATGCGGGCTACCTCGGCGTGGTGCGCGGCGGCAACGCGGTGGTACCGATGCATGTCGATTATCCTGCCGAGAGCAACCGCCAGGTCGTGGAGGTTGCCGAGCTCGACGCCCTGATCGTCGATGACGGCCGCGACCTCGAGTTCGCGAGCGGCTTCGACCTGCCGATCATCGAGGTCGGCAGCGAGGATGCCAGACGGTTGTCCGAGGAGCGCGTGGCGGACGCCGTCGAGGACGCGGAGGACCCGGAAGACATCGCGTACATCCTGTTCACCTCGGGGTCCACCGGCGTGCCGAAGGGGGTGCCGATCCGGCATCGCAATCTCGATGCCTTCGTCCGGTACCAGCTGGACCGGTACGGCATCGGTCCCGGCTGCCGTATGTCCCAGACGTTCGGGCTGACTTTCGACCCGTCGGTGTTCGTCATGGCCGTCGCGTGGGGGAGTGGCGCCACGCTGGTGGCACCGTCGCGCGCCGAGTTGGTCGATCCGGTCGGGTTCGTCAACGATCACGCCGTGACGCACTGGTACTCGGTGCCCTCGATCGTCTCGTGGGTGCACGACGCCGGGTCGCTGGAGCCGGGCAGCCTGCCCACGCTGCGCCGCAGCCTGTTCGCGGGGGAGCAACTGACCCTGGAGCAGGCGCGCGTGTGGTCGGACGCCGCGCCCAACAGCACGATCGAGAACCTGTACGGGCCGACCGAGAGCACTATCACGGTCACCACGTACCAACTGCCTGCCGATCGAGCCGCGTGGCCGCAGACCGAGAATGCAACGGTGCCGATCGGCCCGGTGTACCCGCATCTCGAGTACCGGATCGACCCGCTGACCGGTGAGCTCCAGGTCCGAGGGCCGCAGCGGTTCGACGGGTATCTCGACCCGGCGGACAACGCAGGCCGCTTCTGGGATCCCGATGCGGCCTGCGATGCCGGCTTGGTCGGCAGTGCCGCGTGGTACCGCACCGGTGATCGCGTGGCCGACATCGACGGTGATCTCGTTCACCTGGGTCGCCTCGACGACCAGGTCAAGATCATGGGCAGGCGCCTCGAACTCGGTGACGTAGAAGCCGCGTTGCGGCAGTGGGCAGGTGTCGGTGACGTCGTCGTGGTCGCAGGCCCCGGCCCGACCGAAGACCTTCAGCTCACTGCGGTATACACCGGCGTGGCCGTCGATGCAGGCGAGTTGCGCCGCCGACTGTTCCCGAACGTGCCGAGCCACATGATTCCCGCGCGGTTCGTGCACGTGGAAGCGCTGCCGCTCAATGCCAACGGCAAGATCGACCGCAAAGCCTGCCGGGCGCTGTGACTCCGGCCGACGGACCAGCACCACAGCACCCGGCCTCGCGGACTACTGGATACGGAATGGGTAACCCCGCTGGTTCTCCGTCGCGATTCGGTTGATGCCGTAGTCGTCGACGCCGGAGACGAGCACGGCGCCGTATTTCGAGAGATCGATCTCGCCGCCGTACTCGACCACGTCATCGGTGTTCGGGTAGACCTTGACCTTGGTCGGCACGTAGCGGGCCGCGAATCCCATGCGGTAGTCCCGCACGCTACCCGTGTGTGGCAGGGACGCGTGCATGAGAGTGGACCAGAAGATGACCGACTCCCCACGCTTCATGACCAGAGGGAACGCTTGGGACTCGTCCGGCTTCCAGTTGGGATCCTTCTGCAACTGCCGGTAATCGTAGCCGAAGAAGCCCCGCTTGATTCCTTCTTTCTCCGTGCTATTGAGCGTTTCGGGTTGGAAGTCCATGGGCTTTGACTCGTCGTAGTTCATGTGGTGGTGAGTCCCCGGCATCAGCTGGAGGCAGCCGTTCTCCAGCGTCGAGTCGGTGAATGCCGTCCACACCGTGATGGTGCCGCCGAACGCAGGCTTGCCGTCCTCAGACGGCCAGGCGATCTGCGGTTTTTTGCTGGCGTTCGCGAAGGTGGCTGCCTGGTGCCAGTCCGTTCCCTCGTCGCCTGCGTACTTGGGGAAGAATTCAGTGCGCCAACACAGGACATCGGGGCCGAGGATCGACGCCACCCGGTCGACGATCCTGGGGTTCATGATGTGCTCCGAGAGCAGATCAAGGTCTAAATGGCGGTCATAATTCGCAATGTTGGTCGCCGAACCCCGGGCTTCGGCGTCGTAGATAGCATGGGATCGATCAACCAGTTGACGTCTAATCGACCGCCACCGCTCCTCCATCTCTTCCGGCTCGTAGATCCGGACTGGGCCGATGTAGCCCTCCCGATCGAACTGTTCGCGTTGCTCTTGAGACAAAGCGAAGTCGCCACGTGCGTCGTTGTTCGTCATCGTGATCACTTTATCATCACGGGAGCCTTGAATCACCCCGGAGAACACCGCGCATTTCATTGATTCGTCGGTGGGCGGCAGGTGGGCGTGCGCCGTGTCGAGTCGGACCTTCCGCATCGGTGACCGCCGAACGGTGCGACAGCGCCACCTCAATGGCGTGCGGCGCGTTGCCGAGGTCGCCGGTCCCTCGGTGGGCGAGCGCTGGTCTCCGGTGTGCGGTCTGCCTGCGTCGACGTGGCCGGCTTCCGCCGGTCTCGCGGATCTTTCACCATGTCGGCGGATCTCGGGTCAAGGGCCATCGTTCATCGACTCGATCGTGTGGCGAACGATGACGTCTGGATCATCGTAGGGAGTCTGGGGGCGTGCTCGGCGACGACGACCCTCGACGGCCGATCGGCTGTCGCGTTCGAGTACTTCCGGTGGTCGTGGCCGGTGCCTGCGGAGTGTGGGAGAGGCGACGCGCTTCGGGGCGGTGAACGCGAAATGGTCTCGCAAATGGGACATAGTTCCCACCCGTACTATCGGGCGCGGCCGTACCGTGGGTCACCTGACCCCTCCGCGCGGCCCTGTCGTCACTGGAGAGTGAAACCTTCTATGGACTCGTCCGCGAGCCCGGGGTCGTCTGTCGACGACCCCGTTCCCAGTCCCCCGCCCCAGTCCTCGACTGGGGCCTGTCGCGATCGTTGCGGCGAGGTGATGTCGTGATCGCCGCCGCGTTGACACTTCTGCTGGGCATCATCGTCATCCTGGTGATCATCGCCGCGAACGGGTACTTCGTCGCCCAGGAGTTCGCCTACATGTCCGTCGATCGGGCAAGGCTGCGCGCACGGGCAGGCGAGGGCGACGCGGCGGCACGCCGCGCATTGCAGGTCACCCGCCGCACGTCGTTCATGCTGTCCGGTGCCCAGCTGGGCATCACGGTGACCGGCCTGCTGATCGGCTACGTCGCCGAGCCGCTGGTGGGAGAGTCCCTCGCGGCGCTCCTCGGCGACACGGGTCTGTCACCGGCGGTGGCCGTCTCCGTCGGAACCGTCGGGGCGCTCGTGGTGGCGTCGATGGTACAGATGATCTTCGGCGAGCTGTACCCGAAGAATCTCGCGATCGCAGCTCCGGAGCGGCTCGCGCTCGGCCTGTCCCGGTCCACGCTCATCTACCTGGCGGTGTTCGGGTGGCTGATCACGCTGTTCGATCATGCTGCGAACCTCCTACTGCGTATGGTCCGCGTGGAGCCGGTGCACGACGTCGACATCACGATGAACGCCGATGATCTCAAGCGCGCGGTGGCCGACTCACGGGCGAGCGGCGATCTGCCGCCGGAGCTGTCGATGCTGATCGACCGGGTGATCGACTTCCCTGGCCAGGACGTGGAGCACGCGATGGTGCCGCGTTCGCAGGTCGGGGTGGTGAGTGCTTCCACGACCATCGGCGAGTTGCGGCGCCTGATGGCGGGTGCCCACACCCGCTACCCGGTGTTGGACGGCGAGGAACAGCCCGTCGGGACCGTACAACTAGTCGACCTGTTGCGCAGTGACGCGCCAGACGATGCGCCGGTGACGACGATCATGCGTTCGCCGGTGCTGGTCTCGACCCTGATGCCGTTGCCGAATGCACTGGAGCAGCTCACGCAGGCGCGGAGTCAGTTGGCTTGCGCGATCGATGAGTACGGCGGGTTCGCGGGCATTCTGACGGTCGAGGACCTCGCGGAGGAGCTGGTCGGAGAGCTCACGGACGAACACGACGCGGCGGCCGCGCCCGGGGTGGTCGCCGAGGCGTCCGATGTGTGGCGAGTCGGCGGCGACATCCACGTCGACGAGGTCGAACGCGCCCTCGGGCATGGCCTGCCGCCGGGCGACTATGAGACCTTTGCCGGTCTGTTCATCGCGTACCACGGCGCGCTTCCCGCGGGCGGTGAAGCAGTGGAGGTGCCGCTGCCGGAGGACCCCGGCGACCTGGTCGATGCCGAGCCCGTGCGCAGGACGCTCCACATCGAGGTCCTCCACCTGTCCGGACATGTTCCCGGCGAGCTCCGCGCGCGACTCGTCGAGGAGCGCGGCACGGACGTCACGCGGCACATCAACGGCGACGAAGGGAACGGACGATGAGCGACGCACTCTCCGTCACCGTGATCACGGCGCTCCTCATCATCCTGAGCGCGTTCTTCGTCGTCATCGAGTTCGCGCTGCTCGGTGCGCGCCGTCACCGCCTGGAGGCCGAGGCGGCGACGAGTCGGTCCGCGCGTGCGGCCCTTCGCGGCGCGCATGAGCTCACCATCATGCTGGCCGTGGCACAGCTCGGGATCACCGCGTGTACGTTCGCGCTCGGCGCCGTCACGAAGCCGGCCGTCGACTACGCGCTGTCCCCGCTGTTCGCATCCTGGGGGCTGCCGAGCTGGCTCGCCGACGGCGGCGCATTCGCGTTGTCGCTGCTGTTCGTCACCTTCCTGCATCTCGTGGTGGGGGAGATGGCACCCAAGTCATGGGCGATCGCCCATCCGGAGACGGCGGCGAAGATCATCGCGGTGCCCTCGCGGGCGTTCGCATGGGTGTTTCGGCCTCTGCTGCTGTGGGTCAACGCCTTGGCGAACCGGCTGGTCGCCGCAAGCGGGATCACGCCGGTGGATCGGGCGGCGGTCGGTGGGCAGAACGTCGACACCATCCGCCAGCTGGTCGAGCACTCGGCCTCGGTGGGAACGCTCGAGGCCCCCTTCCGCACGCAGTTGTCCGACGTACTCGAGCTGGAGCGTTTCACCGTCGGTGATCTGGTCCAGCGGCGGGGCCTGTTGGCCTCCGTCGGCCCGGGTGCGTCGGTGGATGACGTCCAGCGTGCGGCGGCGCAGTCCGGCCACCTGCGCATCCTCGTGACGGACGAGCGCGGTGCGCCGACCCGATTGGTCCATGTCCGCGACTGCCTCCTGGAACCACCCGATCGGCCTGTCGACGGCATCGCCCGGCCGTTGCTGACCGTCGACGCTGCCACCGCTGTCTACGAGGTGCTTGCGCAGATGCGCGCGCGCAGCGAACAACTTGCGCTCGTCGCACGGGACGGCGAGGTCGTGGGGGTGATCACGATCACGGACATCCTGCGCCGCATCATGCCGCGCGACGGGTCCCGGCCGGTGGGGCGGGCACGTGCCCCCAGGCCTGCGGCATCTGCGGGGTGATCCGGACACGGGTCGATGCTGCGAAGAGAGAACGGAGACATCGCATCGGTCGCCGGGTTCTCGTCGGGGTCGTCGAGCAGCGTTGACGGGGTGGGGCGGCCGTGGTCGCCCCACCCGGTTCGGCGTCGCGGCTCGTCGTTCGCCGCCTGCGGTTGGAGGAGACGTTCTTCTGGCTCGGTGCCTGCGGCGGCGGGCAGCGCGAGTCCATCGAGACCAGTGGGCGCCGGGGAGCCCGTTCCGTAGGAAGCCCGGCTGGGGACCGGACGGCGCCCGCTCGATACCAGGGTCACCGGTGTCTACCTCGGCGTCGGCGCGTATCTGAAGACCACCCTTGCCGACGACGACAAGGACGAGATCCACAGCAGGTGGCAGGCAGGCTGCCTCGGCGACGTCCCGTCCGCCGAGGTCGAGGACGCCGTCTCCGCCACCCGGACGGGCTCGAGGGCACTGGCCGGAATCAGATGACCAGAGCCTCCATCAGACCCACGGCGGTTCGCTGATCCGAGCACCGGGCCAGGCGTGGGAGGCCGAGCATGTCGGTTCCACCGCCGTCCCCCCAGGTCAGCCGCCTGCCGCGGTGACAGGCGGCGCGACGACCGACAGAGCTTCGGGGCTCCGCACGGTGCCGTACATCCACCGAACGGTGGAGGCGCGAATCAACCCCAGCTCAGACGCCACGGTCGATCTGGCGGGGTGCGGTGCGCCCGTAACTTCGCAATATGTCCGCATTGGAAGTGCGAAATCTGCACAAGCGCTACGGGCGGCACGTTGCCGTCGACGACGTCTCCTTCACTGTTGAAGAGGGGGAGATCTTCGGCATCATCGGGCCCAACGGCGCAGGCAAGACGACCACCGTCGAGAGCATCGCCGGCCTGCGAACGCCCGACTCGGGCTCGATCTCCGTGCTGGGATTCGACCCGGTCAAGGACCGGGCGGAGGTGCGTGAGCGACTCGGCGTGCAACTGCAGGAGAGCAGCTTCCCAGACGCGATCAAGGTCACCGAAGCGCTCGAGCTCTACAGCTCCTTCTACCGGGACCCCGCCGACTGGCGCGAGCTCATGGAGCTCCTGGGTCTCACCAAGAAGCGCAACACGCAGTACAAGGCTCTCTCCGGCGGGCAGAAGCAGCGACTGTCGATCGCGCTCGCTCTGGTCGGCAATCCGAAGGTCGCGATTCTCGACGAGCTCACGACGGGACTGGACCCGCAGGCGAGGCGCGATACCTGGAGCCTCATCGAGCGGGTTCGTGACACGGGCGTCACGATCCTCCTTGTCACGCACTTCATGGATGAAGCGGAGCGCCTCAGCGACCGGATCGCCGTCATTCATGGTGGCCGGGTTGCCGCAGTGGATACGCCGGTAGGGCTGATTGCGCAGGCGAGCGCGACGCAGCAGGTCCGGTTCCGCGTGACCCAGCCGTTGGACAAGAGCGTCCTGACCGAGCTTCCCGACGTGACCGATGTCGAGGTCACCGAGGGCCGCTGGCTGGTCACCGGCAGGGGACAGCTTCTGAGCAGCGTCGCACGGGCTCTCGGCAGGGTGGAGGTCGTGGCGCAGGATCTCCGCGTCGACCAGCGCAACCTCGACGACGCGTTCGTGGCCTTTACGGGACGCGCCCCGGAATCATCCCCGGAACCCTCCGAGAGGAAGGCTGACTGATGCGCACTCTCCGGAAGATGATCAAGGTCGAGACGAACCTCTTCCTTCGAGACTCTGCCACCGTCATCTTCGGTGTGCTGTTCCCGACGGCACTCCTGCTCGGGCTGGGTGCCGTCCCGGCACTCAGGGAGTCGACGCCGGAGACCGGCGGGCTCCGGTCCATCGACATCTGGGCGCCGACCGCACTGGTGTTCGGGATGGTGATGATCGCCGTGCAGCACGTCCCGTCGGTGATCGCGACGTATCGTGAGCGCGGCATCCTGCGCAGGATGTCGACCACTCCTGCGCATCCGAGGAGCGTCCTGCTCGCGCAGATGATCGTCGCGTTCACCTCCGTGGTCGTCTCCGCGGCACTCATGATCTTCCTCGCGTGGGCCGTGCTGGACATCGCGCCGCCCGAGCGACCCCTGGAGTTCATCGTCGCCTTCATCGTCGGCTATGCGGCGCTGCTCGGGCTGGGCATGATCTCCGCGGCCGTGGTTCGCACGAGCAGTGCCGCGAACCAGATCGGCACCCTCCTGTTCGTTGCGCTGATGTTCTTCGGCGGGGCCTTCCTGCCCCGTGTCGTCATGCCCGACGTGCTGCGCGAGGTCGGCGAATTCATCCCGCCCGGGCTGCAGGCTCTCACCGCGGCGTGGTCCGCCGAAGCGGGCGAGATCACCGCCACCGCCGGTGGCCAGCCCTTCTGGCTGCAGATTGCCATAATGGCGGGTATTGCACTGCTTGCGAGCGCGGTCGCCGCGAAACTCTTCCGCTGGGAGTAGGTGTCGATGACGCGGGATGCCGGGGCCGTGGAGCGCCCGAACTCCGGGACGCACGACTCCGCCGTCTCGGAAGGTGCGGAGATCGCGAATCGCTCCCAGCTGGCCTGGAAAGAGGATCAGCTGCGGGTCTGGGACCTTCTGCAGTTGTTCACACCGTGGCTGCTGCTGACGATCTCGACGGCGATCTATTTCGCGTGGGTGCTGCCGGCCTCCGGCGAACGCTTCTGGCCCGTGGGCGCATCCGTCTTTGGGCTGGTCGTGGCCTCGGTGCTGTGGGTGCTGTTCGGGCACACGCTGCCCCTCAGGAGGAGGATGCTCCGGCCCGCGTCGGCGGGCATCTACCTCGTCGGGCTGCTGGCACTGTGCGTCACCCTCATGACGTACTCCGACATCTTCCTCGTCTTCACCATCGCGGGCTTCTTCCACGCGCACCTGCTCACACCGTGGCCGTTGGGGGTGCTCGGAGTCCTGGCCACCTCCGTGGCCCTCAACGGCTCGGCGATGCGGGTGTGGGCTGACCCGACCCCGGAGTCGCTCGCGGAGTTCACCCTGATCGTCGCCGTGCAGACCGCGGCGATCGCGGCGGGCATCCTGCTGACGGCGCGCAACGAATCAGCGGAACGCAAGCGGGAGGAACTGGTCGAGCGACTCGAGGCGGCACTGCACGAGAACGCCGGGCTCCATGCCCAACTGGTCGTCCAGGCCCGTGAATCCGGAGCCCAGGATGAGCGGCAGCGCTTGGCAGGCGAGATCCACGACACTCTGGCCCAGGGGCTCGCAGGCATCATCACGCAGCTCCAGGCCGCGGAGCGTTCCGCGAGTGTGCAGGGCGAGACGGAAGAGCACGTCGCGCGGGCACTTCGGCTCGCGCGCAGCAGTCTGACCGAGGCCAGACGGTCCGTGCAGGCGCTCGCTCCCCAGGAACTCGGGCGAGCGCACCTCCCCGACGCGCTGCGCACGTTGACCGAGCGATGGGCGGAGGACCATGGGGTGCGAGCGCAGGTGGAGGTCACCGGCGACCGAGAGCCACTGAGCCCGGCGATCGAGGTGTCGCTCTTTCGGGTCGCGCAGGAGTCGCTGACCAACGTGGCGAAGCACGCGGCGGCCTCGCGCGTCGGGGTCACGCTGTCGTACACGGGCGCCGAGGTGCTGTTGGACGTGCGGGATGATGGACGCGGGTTCGCGAAAGCGGCCGGTACCGGCTTCGGCCTGACGAGCATGCGCCAACGCATCAGAGGGGTCGGCGGTCACATAGAGGTGCAGAGCGCACCGGGTGAGGGAACTTCCGTCAGTGCGCGCGTTCCGGCGATCGCCCCCGGGGGTGCGGGGTCGAAGGGGGAGACCGACCGATGATTCGACTAGTGATCGTCGACGACCATCCGATCGTGAGGGGCGGTCTTCGCGACACCTTCGCGGACACCGAGGACATCATCGTGGTCGGTGAGGCAGGGGACGGCGCCGAGGGCATCGAACGTGCGAAGCTGCTGGCCGCGGATGTCGTGCTCATGGACCTTCGGATGCCCGGGATGGACGGCGTCGCCGCGACCGCAGCCCTGCGCGAGCGGGTCCCGAGTGCCCGAGTGCTGATCCTGACCACCTTCGACAGCGAGAGCGACGTACTGCCTGCGATCGAGGCTGGTGCGATCGGATATCTGCTGAAGGATGCTCTGCCCGACGAGCTGATGCGAGCCGTCCGTGCAGCCGCGCGTGGCGAGTCGGTGCTCGCGCCGTCGGTGACGCAGCACCTGATGGGGCAGGTTCGGCGGCCGGGCGCAGGCACACTGACCGATCGAGAGAAGGAGGTGCTGCAATTGGTCGCGAACGGCAGTTCGAATCGAGAGGCCGCTACAGCGTTGTTCATCGGCGAAGCGAGCATCAAGACCCATCTGCAACACATCTACGACAAGCTCGGCGTTCGCGATCGAGCCTCGGCGGTGGCCGAGGGCTACCGCCGTCGCCTGCTCACCTGATGCCCCCGCTGCCTGCCACCGCACGGCAGGACCGTCGCGAGCGGCATCGAGATCGGAATGGACGACGACGTTCGCCAGGTCGCGGTAGTGCGGCTCTTCCCAGCCGGGGTGTAGAGGTTGCAGGCGCCCACCCCGATGGTGATCGCCTCGTATGTGCCGTCGGCTTCCGGGTACGGAACGTGCCGTTCGAATGAGTTGCGTCGTCTCCCACGGTGCCCTCGCCGGGCGCGTCGGTGGCGGTTGCGGACATGACCATCTTTTCGAGCTGTTTCTGCGCCTGTCTTGGTGGTGTGTGCTCGCCGACCGCTCGTTGACGCACCGGGAGGCGGGTCTGGCGCACGCCATGCGCGCCAGACCCGCCGCCGACTCGGCAAGCTCCTGCGTTACACGCCGACACCACCGGTGGTGGGTGGCGTGGCCAGCAGTTGCAGCTCCCAGGCGAGCGCGATCCCGCTACCGCCACCGTGTTCGGCGAGCACCGGCGTGGTCACGGCTGCCCTCGCCTCGTCGGCCCAGTCGCGCTGCCATTCACCGGCCAGGACCGTCCAGGTGATGGGCACCACGCCTGCCTGCACCATGCGACGCACCGCCATGTCGTGCGCCTCGGCAGTGGCCCCGCCGCTGGCGTCCGTGACGACGAAGACGTCGTAGCCCTCACCCACTGCCTGGATGGCGGGCATGGCGACGCAGATCTCCGTCCACAGCCCGGCGATGATCAGCTTCTTGCGCCCGGTCTTCTCCACGACGTCGACGACGTTGCGGTCCTGCCAGGTGTTGATGAGTGTGCGGTTGATCGGCTTCTGGTCCGGGAAGACGTCCTGGAGGGCCTTGATGAGGTAACCGCCGCGTTCCTCGATGACCGTGGTCAGCACGGTGGGGACGTCGAGTCCCTTCGCGAGCTTGGCCAGGCCGACCACGTTGTTGACGATCATGGTCGATTCGTGGCTGTTGAGGTTCGCGAACTGGAAGGGCTGATGGTCGATGAGTACCAGGACGCTCTCCTCGGGGGTGAGCAGCGCTTCGAGTCCGGCCTTTGCGGTACGCGTCACGATGTCTTCTCCTGCGTGGACGAGTTCGACGTTCGACAGTCAGAGTCAGAGAGCTCGGGTGGCGCCACCCGGTAGACGAGCAGGCCGAGCCCGGACCGCGCGATCACGGGAATCGGACAAGACCCGGCTTGACCAGCCTTGACGAGGGCACTTGCGACGTCCTCGGCGTGTCGAGAACGACGCTACGGCGGTGATCGGCGGGCGTCCAAGACTTGCCAGGACGCCCGCCGATAGGATTCGTCTATCGATCCGCTCCCGCGTTCTGCGCTACTTCATTGCCGTAGCCGAGGAACTTCACTTCGGTCGCGCAGTCATCCGTCTCTATCTCTCCCAGCCGTCGCTGAGCCATCAGATCTGGAAGCTCGAGGAGGCCCTCGAACGCCGCTCTCGGTGTGTTCGAGCCGTCGGGTGCAGCTCACCGCTGCGGGTCACACGTTGGCTGAGGAGGCGCCGATAGCGCCGGCCGCCGTGGAACAAGCCGTCGCCGTCCTGGAAGACCGTGATCGTTTCGCCTGCCGCCACGTCGTCACCGGCAGTGTCGGCGGCAATGTCGACCTGGATGCTGACCACCGCTGGGTACGACGGTGATCTGAGCACGTGTCGCGACAGTCGGCTCGGCGTGCCGCGATCAGTCCTCTCTGCGCACCAGACCGATCCGGTAGGCGAGGACGACTGCCTGCACGCGGTCCCGTAAGCCGAGTTTGGTGAGGATTCGGGATACGTAGGTCTTCACCGTCTCCGTGGAGATGACCAGCTTCTCGGCGATCTCGGCATTGGACAGGCCTGCGGCGAGCTGTTGGAGAACCTCCAGTTCGCGGCGGGTGAGCGTCCGCACGACGTGGTCTCGTTCCGGGTGCGAGGTGTCGGTCGGGCGCAGTCGTTCGGCGAAGCGGCCGATCAGGCTTCGGGTGACTGCGGGCGCCAGCAGGGACTCGCCGCGGGCGATGGTGCGGATGCCGTCGAGCAGTCGGGCAGGCGGGGTGTCCTTGAGCAGGAAGCCGCTGGCGCCTGCGCGAAGTGCCTCGTAGACGTATGCGTCGACGTTGAAGGTGGTGACGACCAGCACCTTCGGCGGTGCCTCGACACCGGGGCCGGCAAGCCGCCGGGTCGCCTCGATGCCGTCCAGAACCGGCATGCGAACGTCCATCACGACCACGTCGGGGCGCAGCCGCCTTGCCAGCTCCACCGCCGCACGGCCGTCTGCGGCCTCACCGACGACCGTCATGTCGGTCTGTGTCGAGAAGATGGTGACGTACCCGGTGCGCACCAGCTCCTGGTCCTCGCAGATCAGGACGCGGATCGACTCGGTCATCCGGCACTGCCCGACGGGATCAGGGCATGGACGCGGAAGCCGCCGTCCGAGCGAGGACCGGCCACCAGGTCGCCGTCGAGCATCCGCACCCGTTCCCGCAGCCCGGTCAGACCGCGTCCTCCCGACGGCGCGACCGGTGTGTCGGCGGCGGTTCCTGTGGTGGTCACCTCGATCTCGACGTGCTCTTCGCCGTGTCGGACCAGGACCGTGGTCGGTCGCCCGGTCGCGTACTTGATGGCGTTGGTGAGCGCTTCCTGTATCACCCGGTAAGCGGCCAGCTCCACGTCGACGGACTGCGGCCTGCCGACGCCCTGCTCGGTCAGCTCGACGGGCTGACCCGACATCCGGGCGTGCTCGACCAGGTCGCCCACACTGCCCATGGTCGGTGTCTTGGCCGGGGTCGTGGAGTCGCCGGTCGCCTCGAGCACATCCAGCAGGGCCCGCAGCTCGGTCAGCGCCCGGCGCCCGGTCTCGCTGATGGCGGTCAGCCCTCCTTCGACGCGTGCCGGTGCGGTGTCGAGCACGAACTGTGCCGCGTCGGCCTGGACCACCATCGCGGTCACGTGATGGGTGACCACGTCGTGGAGGTCACGAGCGATTCGCGCCCGCTCGGCGGATGCGGCCACGGCTGCGGCCAGCCGCTCGCGTTCGGCTCCTTCGGCGCGCCACCTGCGCACACCGCTCCCAGCCAACCAGATCACCGCCGTCAACAGATAGAACGCGAGATAGTCGAGAAACCCCTGGGGTGACCCCAGTTCGTGCAACACGACCACGAGGACCACGTAACTCGTCGTCAGCACCGCACCCAGCCCCAGCCGGAACCGGACGAGGTGTGCTCCGGCGGCATACAAGGCGAGGAGGAATCCCACCTTTCCGAACGTGTCCGGGTAGCCCAGCACCTGACTGACCGCGAACGCACCGCTGGTGATCAGGACGCACGCGGCGGGCCACCGGCTCCGTACCGCCAGCGGCAGACACAGCGCCAGAGTCACAACCAGTCCGATCGCCCCGCCGGACGTGCCGACCTGCAGCCGGGGGAGATCGCCGATCTCCGGCCCGATGTGGGACACCGTGGGGACGAAGGCCAGTACCGCGACTCCCACCGCCAACGCGATGTCCTGGCGGGGAATCGGGTGATCGCGCCGCCGGACCATGGCGCGGAGGGATGCCGTGTCGACGAGCATCCTGCGCAGCCTAGCGGTGGCGCCATGGCGCCAGGTTCCCGCGCCTGCGCGCGGCGATGAGCATGGGCGTGGCGAGCAGCAGGCTCACGACTATGGGGGCGATCGACGCCTCGATGCCGAAAATACCCCCGGTCAACAGGTCCGGGCCGGTCGGCTGTGCGGTCAGCACCCCGACGGCCTCATGACCCGAGACGGGGATGCCGAGCAACGCCACGCTGGTGTTCCACGCGAAGTGCAGGCCGATTACCAGCCAGAGGTTGCGCCGCCACAGGAACGCCGCACCGAGCAGCACCCCGGCCTCGACGGCGATCGCGAACGAGCTCCACACCGTGGCACCAGGGTTGGCCAGGTGCAGGAGCCCGAACAGCACAGCGGTGATCGCCAGTGCCATCCCACTGCCACACAGCCGTTCCAACGCCTGCAACACCAGACCTCGGAAGATCAGCTCCTCGGTCACCGCCGCCCAGAGTTGTACGACCACCATGCTCGCCACGATCGCCGTGATGCCGCCGGACGAGCGGGTGAACGAGAACTCCGTGATCACCATGAGCACCGAGGCGGCGATGAGCACGACACCGAGTGCGATGCCGATCGCCGCGTGGGACACCGCCCGCCTCGGCGCGATCTCCGGCACGCTCCGCCGCGCCACGTAGCGCATGACCACCCAGTAGACGGCGACGGCGGCCACGGCCCCGACGACGGCGAGCACCGGGTGCCCACTTGAGGACAGCGCCGACACTCCGCCGATGCCGACGGTGCCGACCAGCATCCACCCGAGCGGAGACCGCAAGACGCGGTGGAAACGCCCGATCTCGTGATCCGTGCGCTCGGCGGCTTCCGCGTCCACTCATGACCTCCGGCTGATCAATCGCCACCTGATCTGGTGACCCGGTGAAGGCTATGAGCGCTCGGCCGTCGCGGAATCCCCGCCGAGGGGACGATTCGGATAGCTCTCACGGGGGACCCCGGCGCACGAGACCGGCCACACCGAGGGGATTCGCGCCGCGCGGTCTCGCCATGGGTCTCTCCGCCGTTGCCGTCAGCGATCTCAAACGGATCGGTCCGCCCGACCGTGCCGATGAAGACTTCGTGATCGGGGACGAGTGGCGAAGGCGGTGAGTCTCGGTCGTCTTCACCCCACTCAACCGGGATCGGAACTAAAGCATGGCTGTGCGTTCCACTGCGTTCAACACGTTCATCGGAACCAGACGACCCTTCCGGAGCCGTTCCGATCAGTGGCTCAGATTGACCTGTACCCGGTGATGCTCGCCCTTCTCGATCAGGTCGACGAACCCGAGGGCATAGTCAGCGGCGGAGATCGCGCCGCCGTCGGGCTGGACCGCGACGTCGTCGCCGAGCCGGTAACGGCCGAGTCGTTCGCCCGGCATCCGGGCGCCGAACCGCAGCGCCGGGCTGACGAAGATCCAGTCGAGTGTCGCGGGTGCGGCCGGGAGATCCTCGAGGATGAGCGCCGCCCCGGAGCGGATCTCGTCGTGAAGTTCGGCGGGGATGTCGCTGAGGTCGGTGACGAAGCGATCCGCCCCGGGCGCGGGGCGCAGCGACGAGGCTCCGCCGACGACGTACAGGGGTGCGCCTGCGTCATCGGCCAGGCGCGCGATGGTGCGGTAGGCGTCGCGGAACGTGTGGGCCAGCGGGCCGCGTGGGGCGATGGCGCCCACTACGGCGTCCGCGCCCTCGATGGGCGCCGAGAGCGTTGCCTCATCGGCGGCGTCGCCTTGGACGTAGGTCACGTTCGGGAGTGGCGCCTCGGGGAGGGAGCGGCTCAGCGCGGTGACTCGGTGACCCCGTGCTGCGGCCTCCGCGACGATGGCCGAACCGGCATAACCGGTGCCGCCGAGGACAGTAATTCGAGACACGAAGTACCTTTCTGTGGAGTGCGTGGCGCCGGATGCGGCGCTGCGATTACCGTATGAGTGCAACTCTCCAATGGGAAGAAGGCACTTTGTGGTAACCACCCAGGCCGAGTCGGTGCTCCGTGGCAGCCCCTACCGCGCGGACTGCCCGACTCGCCACATCCTGGATCGCGTCGGCGACCGTTGGACGGTGCTGATAGTGGGCGCCCTCTGGGACGGCAACGCCCGCTTCTCAGAGCTGCGTCGACGCATCGAGGGCGTCTCGCAGAAGATGCTTACCCAGACTCTCCGCGGGCTCGAACGGGACGGGCTCGTGCACCGCACCGTTCACCCCGAAGTTCCGGTCCGCGTCGAGTACACGCTCACCGAGGCGGGCCGTACCCTGCGCGAACCGCTACGCGCACTACAGGAATGGGCGATCACGCACCTCGGCGATGTGTCAGCATCGCAGGAGGACTACGACCACGCGAATCGACCTCTTTCCGATTCCACGGATCGCGACAAGTAACGCTGCGATATCGGCGCTGTCTACTGCCGATAGTCACATCGCCGATGTCCAGGTCCGGCTCGAGGTGTCTCCACGGCCCTGCCAGGCGATCGGAGTCAAGCGGTGCGAGACAAACAGCCCCGGGCTGCGAGAGCTCACCGCTGAGCCAGATTCCCACTTGCCGCTCGCTGATACGGCGGCTGACGCTCGCGTCGGCGAATGGATGCTGTCTGATTTCTCTTGCCTGTGCTGACGGTGATGCGTCATCACTCGCGTGGTTGGTCCATGCCGCCTCCGTGTCAGGTGGGGATCCCGCCGAACCGATCAGATTGGCAGCTGACTCATCTGCATCGGCCTAGTCGCAAACCGTCAGAGAAAGAGAGCGAATCATGAGAGCGTTCGTCGTCCACGAATACAAGGGTCGGTTGTCGGAGGAGGACGTCCCCGAGCCCGTCGTCGGAGAGACGGATGTGCTCGTTCGGGTCGTCGCGGCAGGTCTGAACCAGCTGGACGAGAAGATCAGGGAAGGTGCATTCAAGCGGATCCTCCCGTACAAGCTCCCGCTGATTCTCGGGCACGACGTCGCGGGGACCGTGGTCCGTGTCGGGGCGAGGGTGCGCGGGTTCACGCCAGGCGAGGAGGTCTACGGCCGTCCGCGTGACGGGCGGATCGGCACCTTTGCCGAACGTGTCGCCGTCGACGAGTCCGACCTCGCTCGCCGTCCCGCATCCCTCGGCTCCGTGGCGGCGGCTTCGCTGCCGCTGGTGGCGTTGACCGCGTGGCAGGCGCTCGTCGAGCGCGGGAACGTGCAGGCAGGCCAGAAGGTCCTCATCCATGCAGGCGCAGGTGGGGTCGGTACGGTCGCGATCCAGTTTGCCAAGCACCTGGGCGCGACGGTCGCGACCACGGCGAGCGGTTCCAATGCCGACTTCGTTCGCGAGCTCGGCGCGGACACCGTCATCGACTACCGCACGCAGGACTTCGAGAAGGAGCTCTCCGGCTACGACCTGGTGCTCGACAGCCTCGGCGGGGAGAACCTCGAGAAGTCGCTGCGGGTCCTCCGTCCCGGGGGGAAGGCGATCGGGATCTCCGGCCCGCCGGACCCCCTGTTCGCGAAGACGGCCGGGTTGAACCCCGTGCTGCGGCTGGCGATCACCGTGCTGAGCGGCAAGGTCCGCAGGCAGGCGAAGAAGCTCGGTGTCAGCTACGAGTTCCTCTTCATGCATGCGAGTGGAGACCAGCTCCGCCAGATCACCACGCTCGTCGAGAGCGGCGTTCTTCGCCCGGTCGTGGGGAAGACCTACCCGTTCGATCAGACCCCCCAGGCGCTGGAGTCGCTCGCCAAGGGCGGCGCCAGGGGCAAGACCGTCATCACCCTCCCCGCCGATTGATCCACGTCGCATCGCACGAACTAAGGAGGGACTCGCGCTACACCGGGATGCGCGCCGCCATGATCTGATGCGCGGTCACAACGAGCTGATCACTCGGACGCGGTCGCGCATCGCGTGCTGGGCGATCTCGGCGGCTGGTCGATCCAGTCGAAGCCGTGCACGGCCGAGGAGCGTACGTGCAGTCCGCAGGGCACGCCTGCCCGGTAGAGCCCGCGGGCGTAGTCGACGCGGCCTGGAGGTCGATTCCGGTTGACTCCGCTGGGTCGATGAACCATTCACTACCGTCACGCCGACCGCGTCGTCGATGCGCTGCGCTCCCGCGTCGCGGAGGTCGAGTACCTGCTGGCCGAGGGCGAGGCCGCCAGGCGGCACCGCTCGACGTGAGTTTTCGTCCGTCGACGGGAACCGCGCGGCCACTGATGGCGTACATCGCGGTTCCCGCCGACCGTCCTGCGTCAGTGGGCGAGGGCGGGTCCGGCTGCGAGGCGGTGCAGGCCGAAGGGTGCGAGTTCGGCCGGACGGCTACCGGTTTCCGTCCAGGGCCGTGCTGCTGTCGAGCCACCTGCTCGCCGAGGACTCGCAGATCTGCGACCAGCGACACGACGGACCCGATGCCGCCGTGCGGGAAGCCCTGAACGGACTCGACGTGCGATCTGAGATCGGTCCGCGACCCCGGTCGACGGGGAGGAACCACCGTGCGGGTGCCCCGATGATCCACGCCGGAGCATCGGCGCCCCGCCGCTGGTCTGGACTTCCGGCACCGACGCGCCGTCAGCTGAGCAAGATCGCTTGCGTGACCTCGTCGGGATGGGTGAGCATGCCGTCGTGGGGTCCTGGCACGATCACCGGGCTCAAGCCGAGGCGCGTGGCGAACTCGGCGCCCGGCCGCGCCAGGACCTGGTCGTTCTCGGCGAGCAGATAAGCCAGGTCCACGTCGAGGGACGTGAGGTCGGGCAGGTCCAGGGCGTCGGTGTAATAGGCGCCGGGAGTGGGTTCGAGCAAGTCGAACAGCAGGTCACGAGTGGCTTGGGGAGCGTCGGGCGCGAGCAGGCCTGCCAGCTCCCGGGAGACGTCGACGGTACCGTCCGGGCTCGCCGCAATGGCGTCCCGGATCATCGTGGCGTAGTCCGGGTTCTCGTCCACCAGCGGCACGCCGCGGGCGGGGACCAGGGCACTGTAGAAGATCACCTTGGAGACCTGGCCCGCGAGCCGGTGCGTGGCGGCGGTGACCGGATAACCGCCCCAGCTGTGCGCAACGAAGGTGACGTCGGTGAGCTCGCGGTCGAGCACCGCCTGGACGGTGTGCTCGACCGCATCGGACAGACGCAGTGCGGCGCGCTCGTCACCGTCGGCGAATCCCGGCAGCGTGAGCGTGATCGCGGTGTGGCCTGCGGCGCGGAGCCGGTGGGCGACCGGCGTCCATTGCCAGCCGCCGTGTCCGGCGCCCGGTACCAGGACGAAGGTGGAAGTGCTCGTCACGAACTGTCTCCATTCGCAGGTCATGCCCCGACCGGAGGTGGTGGGGTCTGCCGACGAGATGCAGCCCGGACCAGAAAAGTTCGACGAGACGGAAAGAAAAACGGTCGGGCACGCACTTGTTCCCGCCGGATCACCCGCCATCCGGACCCGCGACTGCCTGCCTGCCTGCCGAGCCCTGGCATACTCGCGGTTGTGACGCCGGATGAAGAGCTGGTGGCGCTCGCCTTGGCAGGTGACAGCACCAGCTTCGGTGCGTTGTTCACCCGGCATCGCGCTGGCATGACCGCAGTCGCGATCGCCGTGCTCGGGGATCCGGTCGAGGCCGAGGACGCTGTGCAGGACGCCGCGCTGACCGCCATGAGCCGTCTCGCCGATCTGCGCAATCCCGCTGCCCTCGGACCGTGGTTGCGGACCATCGTCCGCAACGGCTGCCGGATGCGGCTGCGCTCGCCTTCCCCCGTTGCCCTCGACGAGCCGCCTTCAGTGTCCACCGATCCACACCAGGCCCTGGACCGCGCCGCAGCACGGGACTGGGTCTGGCATGCCATCCAGCGGCTCTCGCCACCGCTACAGGAAGTGACGTTCCTGCGGTACTTCACCGCTGCCCGGTCCTATCAGGATGTGGCGCTGGCCTGCGGCGTTCCCATGGGGACCGTGCGCAGCCGGCTCAACCAGGCCCGCACCGTGCTGCTCCGGGAGCTGAGTGCGACCGAGCACACGTTCCCGGACGACGCGAGCGCGTTCGCCCGTGCCCGCAGGCACGAGGCCGAGTACACCATCGCCTCGGGCAACGCAGGCGAATTCGCCTCGGTGCTGCGGGACCGCTGGCATCCCGACGCCACCGCGAGCTGGACCGACGGGCGCCAGGTCCACGGCATCCGCGGGGTTGCCGACGTCATGGCAAAGAGCGTGGACTCAGGCATCCGGCAGCGGCTGGTCACCGCGGTCGCCGGCCGTGACGTGCTCGTCTGGCAGATCGACGTGCTCAATCCCCCAGGTGTGGCCGGCTGTCCCGCCCGGGCGTGTTGGCTGCTGGACCTGGATCGGGACCGCGTCCGCAGGCTCCGGCTGTTCCATCCGGCCTCGCCGGGCTTGTCGTGACGACCGGGCAGTTCCGGCAGCGCATGGCACGATCGCGCAGGTGCGCAAACCAGCGCAGACGCAGCGGGTGTGCCGGATCGCAGCCGACGAACGTCGGCTGATGTTCGAGGGCACTCTCATGAAACCTGGGCGACTCCGCCGAGACGATCACGGCCGGCCAGCTGATCCTGCGTGAACGCTAGGTCCCCTGACCTCCACAGTCTTGTCAGCGAGCAATGTCCGCGGACGACGCGGGCGTTTCTCGCTTGGCGTGTTCTCCGGCGGGTGCGAGCCTCCGGACCACGCGCAGGTGACGTCGCTCCCGGGCCTGCTGTGGTTGCGTTGCAGGACGACGCCGGGCAGGCCGAGGCGGCCCGTCAGGGCTGCTGCGGCACTGCCCAGCGCCGACGAGCCGCACCGCTCCGACATCTTCGGACGCCCTCGACGCTCATCTCAGGCGCGGACGGTCGATTGCCGTGCGGCTGCTCATGCCGGCCGGATGACGACGGGGTGCACAGTGTCGATCGTCGCCTCCGAAGCGCGGTCACAAGGAGTTGATCATCCGGATGCGGTCTCGCATCGCCTGCTGGGCGATCTCGGTGGCCGGGTCGATCCAGTCGAAGCCGTGTACGGCCGAGGGGCGCACGTGGAGTTCGCAGGGCACGGCTGCCTGGTAGAGCCTGCGGGCGTAGTCGAGGGTCTCGTCTCGCAGGATGTCGAGCTGCCCGACCTCGAGGTAGGTCGGCGGCAGCCCGGAGAAGTCCGTCGTGCGTGCCGGGGCCGCTGCCGCCGGTACCGCGTCGGTGCCGCGTGCGGTCCCGAGCAGGGCGGTCCAGGCGGTGCGGTTGCCCTCGTAGGACCAGACGACGTGCTCGGTGAGGGTCGGGTCCGGCGTCACGGTGCGGTCGTCGAGCGTCGGGTAGATCAGGATCTGTGCCGCCGGGCGTAGGCCGTGGTCCCTCGCGAGGAGCACTGCGCCCGCACCGATGCCCCCGCCCGCGCTGTCGCCCATGACGGCGATCCGCGCCGCATCCACGCCTAACCGTTCCGCGTTCTCGAACAGCCAGCGGACCCCGGCGAAGGTGTCGGCGGCGGGGAGGGTTCCCTGGTGCTCCGGTGCGAGGCGGTAGCCGACGGACAAGAACGGGACGCCCGTGCGGTGCACGTAGTGGTTCACCAGCTGCTCGTAGTCGTCGAGCCTGCCCGCGACCATCGATCCGCCGTGCACGTAGACCACCGCCGAACCGGGGATGGGGGTGTCCTGGCGCTCATGCCAGCGGAGTTCGACGGAGTGTCCGTCCTCGGCCGGTACCGAATCAACGGTGACGCGCACGTCGTCCGCACGCGGGATCGCACCGAAGGCGGCGGCGAGTCCGGCGTCGAGTGAAGGCCGTAGCGCCAGGGCCTCCTCGTACGATCGCGTGGCGTAGTCCTGGCTCTCGCCGGTGTGCGCGGATCCGGCGGACGCCGAAGTGGTCTCGGTGGGGAGGCGGCTGATCACGATCCCATTCTCCCGCGACGCCCGCCGCAGGCCCGCCGCCGAGGAGGCCGACGCCGATCCGCGTCCGAGCGCGATCGGCAGGCGCAGCGGGGTGCGGGGGAGACGCCGCGTGCCGCCGTGTCGAGGTGTTCTCGCAGGTACGGCGCTGTCTCGCAGGGATCGGCGGCTCCGATCGTGCGGAGCGTGATCCGGGGCGTTCGATGTCCTGGAGCGGCCCCTACCCGATTTATCGTCCCCGCCAGGCAGTGTTCTCTGCCCTTCCGACACGATCGCGGCGGCCGGTCGCACCTCTGGATCACTGCACGCTCGGCACGGAGGGCGCAGGCTCAGGGATGCGCGGGCGCAGTCGCGCAGCCGTGACGACAGTGGGCGGTAGCACTCACGCCGCGCCACGACGAACCACCCGGACGCCTCGATCGCCAGGACTCGGCGTTCTTCGACGACACAGCCCCGGATGCCCTCGGTCAGGTCGATGCTCGGGTGCCGGCTCAGCCCCCGCGTGCGGCTCATATCGGCCATGGGGTTGGGCGATTCGGGAACCGACGACCGTATGAAGATCGGCGGTGGACCCATCTGCTCCGCGGCGAGCCGATGGACCTCGGATACGCGGACCGTTCTCCCGGTTCCGGGATTATGGACTTGTCCCACGGAATTCCGGTCGGCGAGGACACGGCGGCGACATCGTCGAGGGCCGCAGCCGAAGAAGTCCGTATGACTGCTCCGCGCCGGTGCAGCGGGTCGGTTCCATCGCGAATCGGGTCTCGGGCGGATGGATGTTCCTGGGGCGAACGAAACTTCCCCGTAGTTGTTGAGGGCACGGTCGGGAATCGTCCTCAACGGGCCGCCGCACAGCAGGCAGGAATGGCGGACGTCGTACTCGGATGACGGGACAGGCGACATGAATGGAATCTTCGGGATAGGTCGGGCGGGGAAGGCGGCTGCCTCGGATCACCAGCTGAGTACAGGTTTCGTGTCCCGTCGGCGGGATGGCGATCGACCGCGGTCCCCGCGCTATACCGGGATGCGCGCCACCATGATGTCGCGGACGATCGCCTGATCGACGCGGTGTACGAAGCCCCGGTGGATCTCGCTGTCGAGCGGCTCCAGCCCGGCGGCCCGCAACACCTCGAGAACGTCGTCCCGGCCCGCGACGTTGGTGTTCCAGGAGATTCCGAGCGCGCCGCCCGGGCGCATCAGCTCGAGCCAGGAAGGCAGCGCGGCGTCCAGCAGGGCCAGCGGCCCGCGCCGCAGGCCGTCCTGACGGCTGTGGCTGCCGTGCTGAACGCCATAGGGCAGGTCGGTCACCAGCAGGTCGAACGACTGGGCCCGGAACGCCTTGCGGCCCTCCGTCGTATCCAGGTTGCAGACGCTGAGGTGCTGGACGTCGCCTTCCTTGTACCGACTCTTGTCCGGCGCCATCGTGACGGTGAGCTGCTTGCCGAGCACCTTGCCGTCGCGGCGCAGCCGCGCGATCTCGGCGCTGTGCTTGAGCCTCTTGTTCTTCAGATAGGTTCGGATGAACGCCGAGTAGGCGTCGAAGTCGCTCTTGTCGATGTCCACGCCGGTCGCGTCGTACCCGTACATCAACGCCTGGTTCAGCGTCGTGCCGCGCCCGCACAGCGGGTCCAGCACGGAGAAGCGCCGCGAGCGCATCCGGTCCCCGAACGCCGAGCTCCAGAGGGTGACATTGAGCAGCAGCTTGGTGAACTCCTGGTTGGTCTTGCCCGAATACTTGAGGATGGTGAGCAGATCGTCGTCGTATTCCTGTAGCGGATTCAGCGGTACGGGCGCGAGGAGTTCCCCCTCCCGCCGGAAGAGCGCGTAGACGGTCGACAGATTCGACAACAGGTCGGATTCGTCCTCGGTCAGCGGCGATTCGGTGGAAAACGTGACGTAGCCGATTCCGCCGATCGTCCGGTGCTCGATCGACTGCAGCCTTCCGGCGAGTACGGCCTGGTTCAGTACCTTCAGTTCGGCGACCATGAGATCGATCGCCGACCGGGCGTATACGCGGTTCGCCGAGGGCAGGAGAAGGGCAGCATAGGTGACCACAGGATGCCTCCACATCACGGCGCGCGAGGAGCAGACCTTATCAATGCTGGTCTTCCGCGCCCTGCCTCGGCCCACTGCCTCCGCCGGAAGGGCTGACTGCTCATGAGCACGGCAGCCGGCCGGCTGCTGCTGTCCGGGGCTTGCACTGGCACGCGGGATGCAGCCACACCGTGGCCGAGTGGATTCGGATGCTGCCGCACCGCCGTCGTCTCAGGTCGTTCTGGAGCACAGCCCGGACGGCCTCGGTAAGGCGAGCAGATCGCAGGCGGTCCGATCCGCAGGGGAAGGAGCGCCTCGGGAGCGCGCCGCAGCGGAGGTGCGGGTGCGCGGTGCTGGCGAGTGGTCCGCGCGGACGTGCCGCCACCGGCCGATGGAACAGTTCCGCGTCGAATCGGCGGTCTGTCGAATCACGGGGAGCCGGTCATCGACTCGATCACGTGGCGAACGACGGTGTCGGGATCCTCGTAGGGGACCTGGTGGGTGGCGTGCTCGGCGACGACGACGCGACCTCCTGGCGCCAGCGCTGCCAGCAGGCTGTGGCTGCCGTCGACGTGGGCGCGGTGGGCGTCCGGCATCCGCTCCGGGCGGCGACCTGCGGAGATGACGGTCGTCGGGACCGGAGGGAAGTGGGCGTCTGAGCCGCCGAGGATCCCAGCCACCTCGGTGAGATGCGAGTCCATCCGGGAGAGGGTGTCGGCCAGTTCGCGAATCGCCTGCGGCGTTCGGTAGAAACCGGTCGTCTGTTCGATCATCTCGTTCGTCGCCTCGGGGCCTGCGAGCCGGGCGCTCATCCGCATTCCGGGCCGAGTATCGAAGAACCCGTGCGCGGACGCCCATCCCATGACGCGAAGCTGCGCGACCGCGAGGTGTTGCAGTGGAACCCGCACGGCCTGCGGAGTGGGCGGCGGAGTGGTCGGCGTGGGGTCGACGAACACCAGACCTGCCACGTCCCCTGGATGCCGTACGGCGTGTACTGCCGAGACGAGACTCCCGTAGGACCAGCTGACGACGATCGCAGGCTCGATCTCCAGGGCACGGAGCAGCTCGTGCAGGTCGTCCGCCATCGCCGTGATGGTGCGTCGTGGTGTCCCGGCGGATCGTCCGACGCCCCGGCGGTCGTAGGTGACGACCGTGGCGACCTCGGCCAGCCGCTCCTCGACGACCGGCCCCCAGGCGCCGCCGACGCCCTGGCCGCTGCCTGCGGCCTCCAGCACCACGGTCGGCCCCTTGCCTCTGATCCGGACGCACAGGGCGTCGCCGCCCAGCTCGATCAGTCGAGGAACGTCGTGGAAATTCTTCGCCCATACAGTCGTCATCGGACCCCGTCTCTCCCCAGTCGAACTCTCATCGGATGGCCGTTCCGCAGGGCTTCTCGTGGACCGCTGCCCGGACGCGCTGAACGCAGCGGCGGCCCCGGTTCAGGTCGGTCCGGTCGCCGTGCTCGTCCCACGACGCCTGTCTCCGGTTGATCGGTCCGGCGACACGGCCCGGCGGGCATGCGAATGTGCCTCACACACGACATTGCTTCCGCGCCTATCGCAGTAGCGGTGCGGACGCCCTCCATGGCAGTCAACCTAGGTTGACGCCGCCTGCAAGTCAAGCGGCGGCCCGCTGAGTACTGAGCATCCTGGCCATGCCTGTGACGTCGCGCCGATTCGACCCACCGATCGAGACGGGACGGACCGTGACATCGGCGATGGTCGACTTCGGGAGAACCGCGCACTGCGGGGGTGGGGCGGCCATGGCCGCCCCACCCCCGCGATGGGAGCGTCGTGACTCGTCTCGTCGCCTGCGGTTCAGGCCGCGTCGCAGGTCAGGTTCTTCTCGGGCATCGTGCCGTCGACGAGGTATTTCGTGGTGACGTTGAGTGCGCAGGGGTTGTCGCCGAGGACGTAGACGCCGTGGCCGCTTCCGTCGACGCTGACGAGTCGGGATCGGTCGCCGAACTTCTCGTCGAGGAGTTCGCCGCCGCGCAGCGGAGTGACCGGGTCGCGCTGGTTCTGCACGATCAGGACGTTGGTCGGGCCGTCGTCGTCGACTGCCACCGGCGGCTCGAGGGGCTCCTGCCAGTACGCGCACGGCGTGATGTTGGCGGCGGCCGCGCCGAAGAGCGGGTACTGCTCGCGGTCCTCGGCGACGGCTCGTTCGTAGGTCTCGACGTCCTCGGGCCATTCGACGTCGTTGCAGGTCACCGCGAGGAAGACCGACCAGCTGTTGTCATGCGGCGAGGGCGCCACCGGGTTCGTCTGCGCGTTGCTCACCGGCGCCTCGGAGTGCAGCAGCGACTGCCAGTACTGCGCCATCCCGCCATACGACGCCTCCCGGTAGAGCGTCGCGAAGGTGGCCAGCCGGAAGACCTGGCCGTTGATCCCCTCCACGGGGGCCTCGTCGAGTCGCTCGGCGAGGGTGAAGTAGGTCTCGCGGACCTCCTCGGGCGTGCTGCCCAGGCCGTAGGCGTCGTGCCGGGCGGCGGCCCACTTCTCGAAGTCGGGGAACGTCTCCTCCATGCCCTGGCCGTACCGGCGCATGCCGTCGTGGTCGAGGTGGGTGTCGCCGATGTTGCTGTCGAGCACGATCCGGTCGGCGCGTTCGGGGAACATCGAGGCATAGGCGGCGCCCAGCGCGGTCCCGTAGGAGTACCCCAGGAAGCTGGCCTTCTCCTCACCGAGTGCGGCGCGGATCCGGTCCAGGTCGCGGGCGATGTTCGCCGTCGACAGGTGTCGCAGTCGTCCTTCGTCGTCGTTCGCGGCGCACTGCTCGGCGACGCCCTGGGCGATCGCCGCCTGATCGGCGACCCCGGCGTCGTCCACCGCGTACGGCGGGATGTTGCCTGCGTACTCCTGATCGCCTGCGAAGCCGCAGCTCACCGGAGTCGAGTGTCCGACGCCCCTGGTGTCCATGCCGATCAGGTCGTAGCTGTCCAGGACGCTGGCAGGCATGCCCTGGGTGCTCAGGAAGTTGGGCTGATCCAACCCGGTCCCGCCCGGACCACCGGGGTTCAGCAGCAGCACGCCGCGCCGCTTGTCCGGGTTCTTACTGGCCAGGCGAGAGATCATGATCTCGATCTGCTCACCGTCGGGGTCGCTGTAGTCCAGGGGCACCGGCACGGTGGCGCACTGCAACTGCGCCAGGTCGTCGGGAACATCCTCGGGACACTCGCCCCATTCCACCGGTGGAGCAGGCTCGTCGCCCGGTCCGGCGGCCGCGGCAGGCATTCCGAGCACTGTCCCGGTGAGCCCGAGTACGGCCGCCAGGATCACACCTCGCCCGACGCTCCGTTGACGATCCATCTGTTTCACACTCCCGACGAGAACGCACAGTGGGGCTGGTCGACTTTGCGGACCCGGCGCCCTTGAGCACCGTTCCGGCCACGCCAACAGGTGGACAGCCGCCCTTGCTGTCGCGTTCTCGATCTCGTTTCTGGTTGTTCGGGTACCGGAACGAGTCTGGCCGTCCGACGCTGCCCGCACATCGGACCGGCGGCTCGAATGGTCTTCGACGAGAGTCGAGGCGGTGATTCGACCAGAGTCGAGGACGCCCCAGCCCTCGGTCTACTGCGTCGGCAGGGAGGCGTCGCGATAATGACCAGGTGAAGACGGACGTCGCGCCACGACTCGGGGGGTGGCAGCAGGCCTGGCGGCTGGTGGCGGCTGCGGCACTGGGCATTCCCTTCTGGCTCGCCATCGGTGCGCAGCTGCCGCCGGGATGCGCGGCCGACACGTGTTCCTGGTTCGCCACCGTTGATCCGCTGGTCGCTCTTGGCTGCCTGACGGTGCTGCTGTGGCGGCGGCGGTTTCCGCTCGCCGTCGCCACGACGGTCGCCATCGCCTCGACCGCGTCGGCACTCGCCACCGGTGCCGCGCTGCTGGCGCTGTGCTCGATCTCCGCTCGTCGCCGTCCGGTCGAGATCGGGATCGTCGTGCTGGCCTACGTGACCGCGTCGCAGTTCGCTCTCGGGCTCTACCCGATCCGGGCCGTGCCTAGCGCGATCTGGCTGCAACTCGCACTCCCGTTACTGAGTGCGGGCATCGCGGTGGCCATCGGCGTGGCCATCGGCGCCCGGCGGGTCGAAGTGCAGTCCTTGCGAGAACGCGCGGAGAGCGCGGAACGGGAACAGACCGCACGAGCGGCGCAGGCACGGGCTCTGGAACGGAACCGGATCGCGCGAGAGATGCACGACGTGCTCGCGCACCGGATCTCGCTGGTCGCCATGCAGGCGGGCGTGCTGGACCACCGCAGCGATCTCACCGCCGAGGAGAACGGCGTGCTGATCCGCGGCATCGCCGAGGGCTCGCATCAGGCGCTGGAGGAACTACGCGACGTCCTCGGGGTGCTCAGGGCTGACCCGGGTGCCCCGGAACCGCCACAACCCTCCCTTGAGCGGCTCCCCGAGCTGGTCGCCGACGCCCGCACCTCCGGACTGGACGTCACGCTCACCACCACCGTGACCGCGACACCACCCGATGCCGTCGGACGAAACTGCTACCGAATAGTCCAAGAAGGATTGACCAACGCCGCCAAGCACGCCCCCGGCGCACGCGTACGCATCACCCTGGACGGAACGGCAGGAGACGAACTCCACATCAGCGTCCGCAATTCGCGGGCCACCCAGGAGATCGGCCGATCGCCGACGTCGGGATTCGGCCTTCTCGGCCTCACCGAACGAATCACTCTCGCGGGCGGAGAACTCGACCACCACGCGACACCCGACGGCGGATATCTCCTCACCGCGCGGCTGCCCTGGCCCAGGCCGTCATCACGAGAAGAGAGCACGAGTGGATAACGAGCGGGAGCCGGTTCGAGTCGTCATCGTCGACGACGACCAACTGGTGCGGATGGCGCTGCGGCTCGTCCTCGACGGTGAACCGGACCTGACCGTCGTCGGAGAGGCGGCCGACGGGGATGCCGCGATCACCGTGGTGGACGAGCAGCGGCCGGACGTCGTGCTGATGGACGTGCGGATGCCCGGCCGGGACGGCCTCAGTGCGACGCGGGAGCTGCTCACCCGGCCCGCGCCGCCGGGGGTGCTCATGCTGACGACCTTCGACTCCGACGACCTGGTGCTCGGCGCACTGCGCGCCGGAGCGCTCGGGTTCGTCCTCAAGGACACCCCGCCGTCGCGGATCGCCGAGGCGGTGCGGACCGTCGCGGACGGCAACCCCGCGCTGTCCCCGGCGGCCACGGCACGGGTGATCGCCGCAGCCACCGGGCCGCACTCCGCCGAGGCTCGCAGTCCGGCCCGCGACGCCGCCCGAAAACGGCTGTCCACCCTGACCGAGCGCGAACTCGATACCGCTCGGGCCATCGCGGACGGGCTGGGCAACCCGGAGATCGCCCAACGGCTGCACATCAGCATCGCGACCGTCAAAGCGCACACCGGCAACATCTTCGCCAAGCTTGCGGTCGACAACCGGGTGCAGATCGCACTCCTGGTCCGCGACGCCGAGCAGTGACCAGGGCAGGCGCCACGAAGCCGATGCTGTTCGAGGAAGCTTCGCCGAGTCGCTGACGTACACCGACCGGTGAGTTGCGTCGCTGTCGACCACCGGTCCCGGAGCGGCGAGGACGGTGACCGGCGAGCCGGCGTCACCACGGCGGGCGGCGTCTCGTCGGAGGAGATCCGCGGTTGTTCGCGGGCGGGGCTGCCGTGTTCCGACCGGCCCGACCGAAGGCGGGTCGCAACCTGACAGCAGGTGTCAGGTTTCCGCTTCAGACTGGCTCCGTCAGTCGGCCCCGACACTCGAGGTGGGCCGAGACCTACGGATGAACGAGGGTGCTTCCATGCGAGAGACCCCCGAGGACCTCACCGAACTGCAGGCGCTCCTGGACGCCTCGCTGCTCCGCTCGACCCCGCACCTGCGCTCGATCATCAACGCCGAGAGCACTCTGAGTGCGGAGCAGCTCACCGGGGTCCTCACCGGGATGTGCACGCTGGCGCTGTCCACGGTGACGGCGAAGGGCGAGCCGAGGATCAGTGGCGTCGACGGCCACTTCCTGCACGGGAAGTGGCACTTCGGCACGGCGGTAGACGCTGCCAAGGCCCGTCATCTGGCGGCCCGTCCCGCCGTCAGCGCCGCACACCTGCGTGGTGAGGACCTGGGGGTGTTCACCCACGGCGTGGTGGAGGTTCTCAACCCCAGGAACGGCCAGCCTGCCGAGGACTGGCCCGATCTTCTCGCCTATCTCAAGGGCTTCTACGGCGACGACTTCTTCGACTGGGACGAGGGCATCGTCTACTACCGGCTGCACCCGCACTGGATGACCGTCTACGCCGCCGACATCGCCAAGCTCGCCCCCGATCGAGGCGCCGAGGCGTGATCGGTTTCGTTCGCGGGCAGGCGCGGGTGCGCCCCTGCCCCGGCACTTTCGGACGTCGAGGCCGCCTGCCCACCTTCGGACGGCCTGCCGAATCGCGTGTCGATCAGCCTCGGCGACACTCGGACCGCCGTCGTGGAGGCGCCTCGGGTGTCACAGCACTCGCCATCCCGTGGCGGGCCGACGGCGGCCACGCCACCGCTGAGGACCACTCACCAGGGGCCCCGGGGGAGAGGGGGACGGCAAATTCGACAGGCCTCTCGATCGGCGCGTCAGGCGAGCACGGTCAGACGACGGGGAACGTGGTCGTGGTGAGCTGCTCGGAGACCTCCCAGATGCGTGCCGCGTCGTCGGCGCTGCGCAGCGGGCGGTACAGCTGTTGTTCCGAGGGCGGGCCGCCGAGGTTCCCGAGGCCTCGCGGGCCGTAGAGCGTGCCTGCCTTGGCGTCGGGGCCGGTTGCGGCCAGGAGGGCGGGCAGCTTCGCGGTCTCGACGGTGCCCAGCAGGATGCGGCGGGCCGAGAGTGCGCGGATCAGCCGGACCGCAGCCGTGTCCTGGCTGCGGCCGAGTTCCGGCCGAGCGGCGAGCAGACTGGTGGGGGCCACTCCGGGATGGGAGAGGTTGCTGGTGATGTCCCACCCGTGGGCCTTGCTGCGCCGGTCCAGCTCGAGGCCGAACAGGCCGAATGCGATCTTGGACTGGCTGTAGGCGCGCTGCCCGTGGTAGCCGCGCTCCCAGTTCAGGTCGTCCCAGTTGATGGCGCCGCTACGGGCCGCGATGCTGATCTGCGAGGTCACGCGGGCACGACCGGCGCGCAGCAACGGGAGGAGGTGGCCGACGAGGGCGAAGTGACCGAGGTGGTTGGTGCCGAACTGGAGTTCGAACCCGTCGGTCGTGGTCTGCCTGCTCGGCGGGGTCATCACGCCCGCGTTGTTGACGAGGAGGTGGACGGGCTGCCCCTCCGCACGGAGCGTCTCGCCGAGCGCCGCGACCGACTCCAGCGAGGACAGATCGAGACTGCGCAGCGAGAGCTTCGCCTTCGGGATGCTCTGGTGAATCGTCGCGATCGCATTCGCGCCCTTGCGAGTGTTGCGCACCGGCATGATCACCTCCGCGCCTGCCTCGGCCAGTCGGGTGGCGATTCCCAGGCCCATCCCGTCACTCGCGCCGGTGACGATCGCGCGCTTTCCGGACAGGTTCGGCACGGTGACGTCGATGGGCTGACGTGACATTCTTCTGCTCCTTCTTTCGGCACGGGCTGTGTCGCGGTCGTCGGTGCGGTACGTGTGTCGCCCGGATCTCGCCGCGACTCCCGCCGCCGCCGGGCGGACATCTCGGCGCAGGCGTCCCCGGCGCGAGCGTCGGTGATCACGGCATCGCGTCGCCTGCCTCGTGCTGGTCTGTGCTGGTCTGGGGGGGTGGTCGAGCACCACATTCGCACCCGACGACGCGTACCGCGGTGCCATCGTCTGGCGACCCCGCGTGTCGAACCGGGCCTCTCCGCGGGCTCGGTCCCGCTCGCTGCTCTCGTCCTCGGATCACGTCATCGATCCTGGGGCGACGGCGGCGTGGTAACCACGGCCTCCCGATCCGAGGCTCGCCAGGTCACGCCTCGCTCGGGAAGGGGGGATCGGCGGGCCGTGGCCTGCTGTGCTCGCCAGCGGTAGAAACGAGCAGGACCCCAGAAGGAGGAGCGTGTTGATCGACCGCACCGGGCTGGCGCAGTTCCTTCGCCACCGCCGTGAAGCGCTGCAACCCGAAGACGTCGGCCTGCCGCGCGGGCCGCGTCGTAGGACCAGCGGACTGCGGCGTGAGGAGGTCGCCTCGTTGTGTCATATGTCGGTCGACTACTACTCCCGACTCGAACGGGAACGCGGACCGCAGCCGTCGCATCAGATGCTCACCTCGATCGCCCAGGGGATGCACCTGTCACTCGACGAACGGGACCACCTGTTCCACCTCGCCGGGCACAACCCGCCTACCAGGGGCACGCTCAGCGAGCACATCAGCCCTGGTCTGCTGCGGGTGCTCGATCGCCTGAACGACACCCCGGCGGAGATCGTCACCGAGCTCGGGGAGACCCTGCGGCAGACCCCGATGAGCGTCGCACTGACCGGGGACACCACGCGCTACACCGGACCCGCCCGCAGCAAGGGATACCGGTGGTTCACCGATCCCGCCTCGCGAGAGATTCACGCGCCGGAAGAACATCCGTTCCTGACCCGGATGTACGCCTCCGGACTACGGAAGATCGTCACCCTTCGCGGCCCCGGCTCTCGGGCTGCGCACCTCGCCGAACTGCTCTTGGCCCAGAGCGAGGAGTTCCGACGGGTGTGGGACGACCACGAAGTGGGGATACGCCCGCACGAGTCCAAGTACTTCATCCACCCCGAGGTCGGCGCCTTGGAACTGACCTGCCAGATCCTGGTCGATCCCGGCCAGGTGCACTCCCTGCTCGTCTACACCGCTGTTCCCGGCAGCGAGAGCTATGAGAAGTTGCAGGTGCTGTCCGTCATCGGAGCGCAGTCACTTCGGTGACGCACACGGTGGCGAGGCGCCGTCGAGGGCCCATCCGCCGACGCGTGCTGCGGCGCGGGATGGAGCAGTCCCAGGGTGTTCACCCTCGCGGTGGGCCTGCGCAGGCTGATCCGCGATCCGATCTGTGCCTGCCGATCGGCGCGGTCGTGGTCGCCTGCTGCCCGTTCGCGGCCACGGCGACGGGCCACGGCCTGGTCTGTGCCGAGGCCGAACCCCCGACCTGCTGCGGCCGCGATGGTCGAGGGACCTGGACTCAGATCTCGGGCCCGGCGGGGAGGTGTGAAGCGCCAGCGGCCGGGGATCGGCTAGCGCAGCGGGGTCTGGTGGCGAAGCCTGTCGCCTCGCCACCAGACCCCGGACGCCGTCGGATGGTCCGGGCACGCCCGGCACGCGCCCGGATCACCGAGGCGGGTCGGATGGTCAGCCGGTGCGGCAGGTCACGCTGGGTCGGTTCCAGTTGCCCCCGTGCCGGATGGTGAAGCCGAACACGTTGCCGTTGCCGTTGGGACGCGCAGTCATCACATTGCCGCTGGAGTCCCAGGAGGCGTTGGTGTTCCAGGTGGCGATGACCTGCTGCGGGCTGTTCACCGTGACGGTGACGATCCAGTTGTTGGTTCCGGAGACGGTCACCTGGCCGTTGAACCGGTCGCCCCACTGCTGACCATCGGCATAGGTCGTGGTGCAGCCACCAGGGCCGGGCGGGTCGGTCGGCGGATCGGTGGGCGGGTCGGTGGGCGGCGCCTGGCCGCCGTTGAGCACCTCCAGAACGGCGTGGTAGGCGGCCTTCTTGCCACCGGAGTTGTCGAACAGCAGCGGGGTGCCCGAGGCACGCCAGGAGTCGCTGTCGCGGATGCCCCACACGGTGATGCCGGTGCAGCGGGCGACCGCCAGGCACGCCTGGGTCACGCCCCGGTAGTTGTCGGCCTGGCTGCTGCCGGAGCCCTCGATGTCCAGTTCGGTGATCTGGACGTCGACGCCGAGGTCGGCGAAGTTCTGCAAGGTGGTGTGGTAGTTGCTCGGCACCGGGCTGGCGCTGTTGAAGTGCGCCTGGAAGCCGACGCAGTCGATCGGGACGCCTCGGGACTTGAAGTCCTGCACCATGCGGTAGACGGCCTGGGTCTTGGCGTGCGACCAGTCGTCGGTGTTGTAGTCGTTGTAGCAGAGCTTGGCGCCCGGATCGGCCGCCCGCGCAGCGCGGAACGCGGCCTCGATCCAGTCGTTGCCGGTGCGCTGGAGGTTGGAGTCACGACGTGCGCCCGAGGAGCCGTCGGCGAAGGCCTCGTTCACCACGTCCCACGAGTGGATTCTGCCCCGGTAGTGGGTCGCCACCTGCGTGACGTGGTTCAGCATCGCCTGACGCAGCGCGCTGCCGCTCATGTTCTGCATCCACTGCGGCTGCTGGGAGTGCCACGCCAACGTGTGCCCGCGAATATCCATGCCCTGCTGGATCGCGTGGTTGACGATCCGGTCGGCGTTGCCGTAGTTGAACTGACCCTGCTGCGGTTCCAGGGCATCGATCTTCATCTCGTTCTCGGCCGTGACCGAGTTGAATTCGCGGTTCAGGATGCCGACGTAGGTCGAGTCCGAGAGCTTGTTCGCCGCCACCGCCGTACCGAAGTAGCGACCGGTCCGCTGCGCCGCCTCCCACAGCGTGCCTGCCTGCATGGGCTGTGGCGAATGGGCCTCCTCGGCCGCGTTGCGTGCCTCACCGGCCGCGAGGGCGCCGCCGGTTCCGGTCATCGCGGTCAGCATTCCGACCAGCATCAGCATTGCCGCCGCCAACGCCGTGGCGGCCACCGGTCCCATCCTTCGTCTCGTTCTGATCATGGTGCTCTCCTTTGAGCAGACCGATGGGGCGTCGGTGACGGGTGCTCACTCACCCCATAAACGACTCCTAAAGTTTCGGGAAAATGATGGAAACTGTCAACGGGCAATCCGGGCCTTCGTCGATTTACTTCCTCGAGTGGGCAGATGCGCGAATCGCCTGCGGCCACTTCGGCCAATGTGCGTTAGGCCTCGTGGATTAGCGGCTGTTCCGAGAAGGTCGTCGCGGTGTCGAGGTCGGCGGCTGGCGGCGGTCGCGACCGAAGACGGTGGCAGGTGGTCCGATACAGGAGTCGAAACTTTCTGTCCTGTGGGCGGGGGCTTTCTGCGTGCAGCCGATGCGGTGCGCGTCGTCGCCCAGCAGCAGAAGGGCGGTGCGCGAACCGATCGCAGCGTCTCTGCCGCGCTGGCGCGCGCCGCCCTCAGTCGTCGTTCACCCGACCACCTCGGCCATCCGCCCAGGGCGCTGTCTGACGGAATCCGCCGAACGGTGGCGTCGGCCCTGCGGATCGCCTTCGAAGGCCGTACCGGAGGCGGGGGAACCGGCTTCCTGACGGCCCCCGCGTTCCTGACGGGCGTGAGCAGCCCTTGGCGCCGCCCTGCCCTCCGCTGCGCGTTCGCCGCGTCGAGCAGCCGTTGCAATCCCGTCCTGTCCAGCTCGCCGCCGGAGAAGGCGACCAGTCGGTCCACCGGGATGGACGCCGTCATCCGCGCGAGGTCGGTGCCCAGCTCGGCACCCGAACCCGCTGCGGCCGCCGGATTCGCGCTGCCCAGGGCCTCCTCGATCATCGAACCCGCACGGATTCCGACGGAGAGCCTGCCGCCGGTCCTGACTGATCCGGATTCCGGGGAGTCGCTGCATCCGCAACGCGCCAGTGCGCCCGAGAGCGTGGCGACGGCCCTCGCGACGGCGTCGGCCGCTCACACGTGTCGCCGATCAACTCACGGATGGTGCAGGCCGCGGACTCGATCAGGCGCCGTTCCCATCACGCATCGAGGCGGCGATCTTCTCGCCGACGAGGATCGCGGTCAGATTGGTGTTCGCTCGCGTCACCCACGGGAACACGCTGGCATCGGCGACACGCAGCCCGTCGATGCCGAGCACTCGCCCTGCCGGGTCGACGACGACCCCCGGATCGTTCGGGTCGCCCATCCGGCAGGAGCCGCTCGCGTGCACGGTGTCGGTGACGTTGGCGAGGGCGAACTCGGCGAAGTCACGGTCCGACATCGTCGCCGCCAGCGGAGTCATCTCCGCGCCGAAGCCCATGACGGCGGTGATCTTCCGCAGCTCCGGCTGCTCGGCGATCGCCCGCATCTCGTCGATCACGGCGCGGAACCGCCGCAGGTCGTCGGGGTCGGACAGCATGTTGAAGTCGACCGTCGGGTCGATGGTCGGGTCGGTGGCGGCGAGCAGGACTCGACCGGTCGAGGTGACCCGGTTTCCCCAGCCGATGAGCCCGGCGACCGGGACGCCGATGCCCAGGGCGCCCGGCGTGGCCACCATGGCGTCGTTGACCTCGTCGCCGATCCCAGTGGTGAAGCGCAGGCAGAGCTGACCGCGTTCCGGGTGGCCGCCGTAGTCCGGCGGCTCGTGCAGGCCGAGGGTCATGACCATCCCCGGATGGTCTTGGAGACCGTGTCCGACGGGGAGGTCCGCGAGGGGTTCGATGCCCAGCCGTCGAAGGTCCGCGGCGGGGCCGATGCCGGAGCGCTGCAGGATCGCGGGCGAGTGGACGGCACCCGCCGACACGACGATCTCGGCCGCGCGGAACTCGGTGACCTCGCCGTCGACGATCGCCCGCACCCCGACGGCGCGGCGGCCCGCGAAGATGATCCGGTCGACCAGGGCGTTGCCCACCACATGGAGGCCGGGGCGCTCGCGGGCCGGTTCGAGGTAGGCGTCGTTGGTCGAGACCCGTCGCACGTCGAAGCTGTTGAACGCGTACGGGGACACGCCGGTCGAACCCGGCGCGTTGTGATCCGGCGCCCACGGGTGGCCCATCCGCTGGGTGGCCTGATCGACGGCCGACTCGACCGTGGCGAAGTCCTCGCGGCGCGGCCTGCGGATCGGGGTCGGCCCCTCGGCGCCGTGGTACTCCTCGCCGCCGAAGTCCCGATCGTTCTCCATCTGGTTCAGCAGCGGCAGGACGTCGTCGTAGCCCCAGCCGGTGCAGCCGTTCGCCGCCCAGCCGTCGAAGTCCTCCACGGTCGCCCGGATCGCGAACAGCCCGTTGATGGCGGAGCTGCCGCCCACGCCGCGCCCCCGGACATACGGAATCGGGGGCTGTGTCGCCGACCTGGTGGCCTGCAGATTCGGGAAGGTGTGGGTCGCCGCCAGCTGCAGCGCCACCTTGATCTTGCCGGGTTCGATGCTCTGCAGCTCGGCGGACGTCTCGGCGGAGCGGTAGTCCGGGCCCGCCTCGAGCACCAGTACGCGTCGGTGATCGTCCTCCGTCAGTCGGGACGCGACTGCCGCCCCCGCAGATCCGGCGCCGACGATGATCGTGTCGTACACAGAGCCTCCATTTTCCGTCGTCGTGGTGCGGGGCGTCTGGAGCAGTGGCGGTCGCCGTCGGCTGTCTCGGTGCGGGTTCTCAACCGTCGGATCGAAGCCGCGAGGGAACTGACTCGGCGCCTGCCCGCGCGAATCGCCTGGTGCGCCCGGCCGGTGAAGAACAGGAGAAACCGTGCCCTTGCGGCACACTCAATTGATTGCGAGCTACGTCACAGTCCAGGGCAGGTCCGGAATCGGCCCGGCCTGCCCCCCGCGCACCCGCGCGGAAGCCGTCTCCGCCCGCGGAATGCGGATCGCGTGCCTGGCGCGTGGCGAACCGGCTCGGCGGCTGGTCCGGCGCCCGGTACTCAAGTCGGAGAATGTGCAGCCGGGCGAGGCGCTGGTCCGGCGGTGGCGGCCGGTGACAAACCTGCTCCGACGCCCGGCGGGTTGCCGTCGCTGAGGCCTGCTGCGCCTTCTTCTCGCCTGGCCGGACGAGGTGCGATGGCAGGACTGTCGGACTGCGGGGTCGCAGGCTCGAGTCCGCGATGGGCGAGTGGGGCTCATCGAGATGCACCGACTGTCGCCGATGTCCTGAAGTCTCCTGGGCTGCCGTCGGCAGGCACGAGATCCTGCCGTTCTGGCCAGGCGTCGCCCGCACACCCCGGACTGCGCCCGGCGCGCCTTCTCCCCGGCCGCCGCGCCGGGCGATCCGCTGCGCCGCAGTCCGCACTCGGGGAATGCTGCCCGCGGGCTTCTTCGATCAGAAGGCGGCTTTCGCCCAGTCCGCGAAGGACGTCGTCGAGAGTCCGAGGGCACGAGCGAGGTCGGGATGTGCAGGCACGCCTACCTCGCTGGTGTACTGCTGCGACCGGACGAGTTCGTCGGGCAGGCCCTCGGCCGCCTCCGCCGGGTCGGCAGACAGGGTGACGGGCCTGCCGAGGACGTCGGAGAGGATCGCAGCCGCCGTCCGGGGGCTCAGCAGCTCGCCCGCCAGTTCCAGCTCCACGCCGTCGAACCGCTCAGGCTCGGTGAACGCGGTCGCGGCGGCGTTACCGATGTCCGCGACGGCGACGAAGGGCAGCGGCACCTCGGGATCGAAGGCGAGCAGCAGACGGTCCGGCCTGCCCTCTGGGTAGTAGAACGACGGGTAGACGAAGTTCTCCATGAACGTGCCCGGCCGCAGGATGGTCGTGTGGCGGAGCGCCGCGTTGCGTACCGCCTGCTCCGCCGAAGCCTTGCTGCCCCAGTAATGCCGCACGAAGGCGCCCCATCGCTCGACGTCGAAGGGTTCCCTGGTTCCTGTTCCGGATACCGAGGTGTGCACGATCTGCTCGACGCCGGCCTGCGCGGCCGCCTCGGCCAGGTTGCGGGCGTGCCGGACCTCCCGGTCGCCGAGTGGATCGGTGAAGTCGGGCACCTGCACCGAGAACACGCCTCGGGCTCCGTCCAGCGCCGACAGCAGTGAGGCCGGGTCCGTCAGGTCGCCGGTCGTGAGAATGGCGCCGGAATCGGCGAGTGCCCGCGCCTTCGGTGCGGCGGGATCGCGGACGAGGGCGTGCACCTGCTGTCCCGCCTGGAGCAGCGCCCTGGCGGCCGCGCCGCCCTGTTGACCGGTCGCCCCGGTGACCAGCACGAACGATGAATCTGACACGTCGACCTCCCGTAGCACGAAGAAAACGGGGTGGTACCCCGTTTCGTGATCGCCACGATATGGGGTGCCACCCCGTTTTGTCCAGGCTAATATGGGGCGTCCCTCCGTTTGAGTCGGGGAAGGCTGGTTGGCGACGGTGAACGAGGCTCCTCCGGCGCGTCGGGCGGACAGCAGACGCAATCGCAGACGACTGATCGAGGCGGCCGCGGCGGTCATCGAGCGGGACGGGGCGCAGGCCTCTCTTGAGGAGATCGCCCGCCGCGCGGGCGTCGGCTCGGCCACCCTGCACCGCCACTTCCCCTCGCGGCACGCCCTGCTCAACGCGGTGTTCCACGAGGGCGTGGAACGGCTCAGCCGTCGAGCGGGCGAGCTCGTCGACACCGTCGCCCCTCGCGAAGCGCTTACCACCTGGCTCGACGAGCTGACGATTTACACCACGACCACGCGCGGACTCTCGACGGCGCTGTTCTCCGGGCCCGACGGCGAGGCTCCCGAGGAGAACAGCTGTCACGGCCTGATGAATCACGCGACGGCGAGTCTGGTCTCGAACGCGATGGCGGCGGGCGTGCTGCGCACTGAGGTGACGCCGCGTGAACTCATCGTCCTGACCAATGCGATCTCGCTGGCCGCCGAAGGCGATCCCGGCAGCGCTCGTCGACTGTTGGAGCTGGCACTCGGCGGCGTCCTCGCGAGTCCGTCCGCCGCGCATCGCGAGTGACCCCCGAGTCCGTCATCGATGCTGCGGGCGGCCTCTCGGGCTCGGCCACGCGGCCGGGGTGACGGTGCTTCGGCCGCCGACGTCGGCGATGTGCTGCAAGCGGACGACATCCGCCTCGGCGCAGCGATGCGGACGTGCAGGCTCGGGCCGCTTTCGCAAATTTGCTTCGGACTTTCGTTGACATAGATACGAAAGTCGCCCTTAGCTGTGTGCAACGCGGTCGTTGCGCAGCGGAGCGTGGGCCGCGCCCTGCCCGAGGAGGAAGGCCCATGCGGCTGCCCGTCGCCCTGCTCGCCGTGGTGCTGATGGTCGGGTTCCCAGCCCCGACCATGGCACAGCCCGACATTCCGCCGCAGGAACCGGGGGTGACGATGCGCGTCTTCGACGTGCAGGTCCCCTTGGAGGACTACTGCACCCTCAAACCCTTCCAGACACCCAACATCGACAAGCTCATGCCGACGATCGACTGGACGACCATTGAGGACTTCGGCATCGCTGACCGGTTCGTCACCGAGGTCACCGGCTACCTGAACATCGACACCGCAGGCACCTACGACTTCCGGCTCACCAGCGACGACGGCGCCAGGCTGATCCTGGACGGCACCGAGGTCATCGACCACGGCGGCAGGCACGGCGCGACGCCGAAGGACGGGTCGATCGACCTGACCGAGGGCTACCAGGCCCTGCACATCGACCACTTCGACGGCGACTTCGACCAGCGCCTGTTACTGGAGTGGCGGCCGCCCGGTGCGAACGACTTCACGCTGGTGCCCAACTCGGTGCTGAGCACCGACGCCGACGTCACGCGCGTCACCTCCCCCGGACGCAAGGAGTGCGAGGGGGTCGACGAGTCGCCCGGCGACGGCCTGCCCCTGACCGAGGTGCACCCGAACTACACCCTCCACAACCTACGTCCCGAGGGATTCGAACCGCAGGTCAGCGGGATCGACTGGCTGCCGGACGACCGGATGGCCATCGCCACGTGGGGCGGCTCGCGCGACAGTGTGCGCGGCGAGGTGTACCTGGTCGACAACGTCGTCGGCGAGACCGATCCGTCCCAGGTGACCTACAAGAAGATCGCAGAGGATCTTCAGGAGCCGATGGGCATCAAGTACGTCGACGGCACGATCTACGTGTCGGAGAAGAACGGCTTGACCGCGCTCATCGACCACGACGGCGACGAGGTGACCGACGAGTACCGCACGGTCGCGACCTGGCCGTTCGGTGGCAACTACCATGAGTTCGCCTTCGGTCTGCTGTACGAGGACGATCACTTCTACGTCAGCCTCGGCATCGCGATGGTCCCCGGCGGTGCCACCGCCGACCCGCAGCCCGTGGAGAATCGAGGCACCGCACTCAAGGTTCACAAGGACACCGGTGAGGTGACCTATCTCGCGGGCGGGCTGCGCACCCCCAACGGTCTCGGCTTCGGCCCGGAGGGCGATCTCTTCATCACCGACAACCAGGGTGACTATCTGCCCACGTCGAAGCTGCTGCACATCAAGCAGGACCGCTTCTTCAACCACCACATGAATCCCGACGGCCCGTACGACGACCAGCCGGTGAGCGACCCGGTGCTCTGGCTGCCGCACGGCGAGATCTCGAACTCGCCGACCAACCCCCTGATCGTGCCCGACGGTGTGTTCGAGGGGCAGATGATCTTCGGTGACGTCACCTACGGCGGCCTGCAACGGGCCTACCTGGAGGAGATCGGCGGCGAATACCAGGGCGCGGTCTTCCGCATGACGCAGGGCCTGGAGGCGGGCACCAGCCGCATCAGCCTGGGCCCGGACGGTGCGATCTACACCGGCGGCATCGGTTCGGAGGGCAACTGGGGTCAGGCGGGCAAGCTGCGGCACGGCCTGCAGAAGCTGACCCTGTCCGGCGACGAGGCCTTCGACATGCTCGCGATGCGGGCGGTCGACGGCGGTTTCGAGATCGAGTACACCCAGCCGCTGTCCGAGGAGACCGCGCAGGACCTGGCGTCCAAGTACGACATCGAACAGTTCCGGTATGTGGCCGCGCCGCAGTACGGCGGCCCGAAGGTGGACGAGGAGACCCTGGCGGCGACCTCGGCGACGCTGTCGGAGGACGGCAGGACCGTGACCTTGTCGGTGGACGGCCTGCTGCCGGGTCGCGTGGTGCACGTGCACTCGCCGCGCCCGTTCGCCGCGGAGTCCGGCGAGGAGCTGTGGAGCACGGAGGCCTGGTACACCCTCAACACGCTGCCGGACGGCACGACGGCCCCGCCGGAGTACGAGGCGGAGTCCGCCGCGCTGGCGGGCGGCGCGGGCTACAACACCGAGCACGCAGGCTACTCGGGCTCCGGGTTCGTCGACCGCATGTGGGAGCCGGGCGCCAGCACCACGTTCGCCGTCCGGGCCGACGAGGAGGGCAGCCACGACCTCGCCCTGCGGTACGCGAACGGGCTGAACGTCGACCATCCGAATCCCACGACCAAGTCGATCAGCATGTACGTCAACGGCGAGAAGCACAAGCAGGTCTGGCTCGCCCACACGGGCGCCTGGAACCAGTGGGCGACCCATGTCGAGTCGGTGCCGTTGCGGGAAGGCGGGAACACGATCGCGTTCGTCCACGATGAGGACGACGAGGGCCACGTGAACTTCGACAAGCTCACCGTCACGCCCTCCGAGCGGATCACCCTGTTCGACGGGACGGACCTGGACGCCTGGGAGGCGACGGCAGGCGGCCCGGCGACGTGGCCGGTGGCGGACGGCTCGATGGAGTCCTTCGGCGGCGACATCCGCACCAAGGAGAAGTTCGGCGACTTCCGGATGCATGCCGAGTGGTTCCAGCCGCAGTACCCGCCGGAGGTGACCGGGCAGGCCCGAGGCAACAGCGGGGTCTACATCCAGGAGCGCTACGAGATCCAGGTGCTCGAGTCCTTCGGCATCGATCCGCCCGCGACGAACGATGCGGGCGCGATCTACCTGCAGAAGGTGCCGGACGTCAACGCGGCGACCGAGATGGGCACGTGGCAGACCTACGACATCGAGTTCCAGGCCGCACGCTTCGACAGTGACGGCGACAAGATCGCCGATGCCCGCGTGAGCCTGTGGTGGAACGGCGAGCTGGTGCACGACGACGTGGCGATCGAGGGTCCCACCGGGGCAGGCCAGCCGGAGACTCCGGCGCAGGGCCCGATCCGCTTGCAGGACCACGGTGATCCCGGCGAGAACCCGAGATTCCGCAACGTCTGGATCGAGCGCCTATGAGCAATGACGTGGTGACCGTCCGACCCGACGGGTGATCTCTGCTGCGGGTACGGGGTTGCGGTGGCCTGCGCGAGTGGCCACCACGGGGCGGGCGTCGAGTTCACGACAGCGCCCGCCCCGTGGGCCGGCTGACGGCGCGGTAGCGCTCAGTCCACCGGTGGCACACAGCTCGGGGCAAGATCACCGCGACTCCCTGTTCGGACCGTCTTGGACGGCGCCTGGTCAGCGGTTCTCCTTGGTGGCGTGAAACGATGGACGGCATCGACGCCGAACGTCGCCAAGGAGGTCAGATGAGTGAGCTGGGCGTGTTCTCGGAGTCGACCGGCTTCCTGTTGCACCGCCTCGGCATCGGCGCTGATCGTGTGATTGAGGAGACGCTGCGGCCGTATGACGTCCGGGCGCGGGAGCTGCGGGTGCTGGCGCTCCTCGGCACCGAGTCACGTTCGCAGGCGGAACTCGTCGGGCTGAGCGGATTGGACAGGACGACGATGGTCGCCGTCGTCGACCGCCTCGAGGAACGGCAGCTCGTGGCGCGGCGGCGCAACCCCTCCGATCGACGCAGGCTGGCCGTGTCGGCGACCGAGGCGGGCGCGGGGCTGCTCGCGGCGGCGGCGCGCGACCTCAGGGCTGCGGAGGCTGACTTCCTCGAACCCCTCTCCCCGACGCAGCAACAGCAGCTGACCACGCTGTTGGGCGCGCTCTTCGCCGCGCGGGCACCCCGCTGTTGACGGGAGCGCGGCGCGCACGATTCGTCAGCTAAGCTGATCGTCAGTACTGCTGACGATTGGAAGGCGAATCATGCCCGCTTCTGCACCACGTGTGCGCTCTGCCGTGATGACGGCCGTGTTCGTCGTTCTCGGATGCATCACCGCGACTCCGGTCTTCGCTCTGATCGACCCCGGCGTCCTCACCTGGACCTATGGTGTGGCGTCGCGGGACCCGATGATCGTCGGGCTGTTGCAGCACCGTGGAGTGCTGCAACTCGTCCTCGGTGCGGGGCTCGTGTGGGCTGCGTTCCGGCCTTCGGTACGGGTCGTCGTCGCGTCGGCCGCGATCCTCACGAAGTCTGTGTTCCTCGGTCTGTTGTTGCCTGACGCGAGCCTGCGGGCCGATCTCGCGGCGTTCAGTGTGTGGTTCGACGCCTTCTGCATCGTGTTCCTCGGCGCGTACGTCTTCGTCGAGCTGCTCCGCAGTGCGCGCAGCGGACGGAGCGACCGATGACCGTCCTCCTTGCGCGTGGGATCGCCTTCGTCGTGGCCGTCGCGACACTGACCGCCGTGATGCGTCCGGATCGGTGGGGAATCCACCATCTCTTCTTCGTCCCCGACCTCGTCCTCATCGGTCTGCTCGCCGGTTCGGCATTGCTGCCCGCCCGTTTCGCGCGCCGAGGGTTGACGATCGCCTATGCCTTCGCCGCAGGTGTCGTCACCACGGCCTCCTTCTCCTACGTGGCGCGCGATGCGGCAGCCGAGGGCGTGCCCACCATGGTGATTGCGGCGGTCTGCATGATCCTGGCCGTCGTGCTCGGAGCGCGGACGCCGCAGGGCGAAGCCCGCGCCGAGGTGACCCGGTGATCGCGGGGAGACGCGGGTGGTGGGCCGTCCTCGCCGGGGTGGTGGCGGTTCCGTTCCTCGCGCTGGCGGCGTTCCTTCTCCTCGTGCCCCCGCCTGTCGAGCCGTTCGAACCGGTGACCTGGGTTCCGCCTGCCCTTGTTCCCGCGGAATCGCGGGCTGCGATCGGCACCGATGTCGGCGTCCTCGTCGATGAGGACCTCAACGGGCCGGAGGACGTCGCGGTCGATGCCGATGAGCGTCTCTACGTCAGCACCCGGGATGGGCGCATTCTGCGCGTCGACCCCGATGCGGGGCAGATCGAGACCTTCGCCGAGGTCGGCGGCAGGCCGCTCGGGCTCCAGTTCGCCGCGTCGGGGGAGCTTCTGGTTGCGAACCAGGGCATCGGTCTCCAGGCCGTGACCCCTGCCGGGGAGGTGCGTCTTCTGGCGGACTCGGCTGGTGGAGAGCCGCTCCGATCCGCCAACGACCTCGCTGTCGCCTCTGACGGCATCGTGTACCTGACCGACTCGAACGGGAAGTACACGCCGACGACGCTGGGCGCGCGCGCATCGTATTCGCTCTACGACTTCCTCGAAGGCCGACCTCAGGGGCGCGTGCTGGCCTACGACCCGGTCACGACCGAGATCCGGGTGATTGCCGAGGGTCTGTACTTCCCCAACGGGATCGTCCTCGCCGAAGACGAACAGTCCGTTCTGGTCGGGGAGTCGACGCGCTACCGCGTGACCCGCCTCTGGATCGGGGGAGACCGGGTCGGAACGGCAGAGGTGTTCCTCGACAACGTTCCAGGCATCTCCGACGGCTTCACCCGTGACTCCGACGGCCGGTTGATCCTGGCGACGTACGAGCGCGTCGAGGCACTCGACGAGGTGATCCTCCCGTCGGTGGTCGCCCGCCATGTCGCAGTGCGACTGCCTGCGGACCTGCTGAACGGCGATCCTCTTCCCGGTGCCCTGCTCGAACTGACCGAGGACGGCAGGATCATCCGGAGCCATACCGGCCTTGATCCGGCGGCGACGACGGTCACGTCCTGGCGTGGGGGATGGGTTCTCGGGGCACTGCTCGACGAGCCGCTCAGGTTCGTGAAGGTCCCATGAGTTCGAGGAGATCGGCGACGAGATCCCGTGGCGTCCGGCCATCACCGCGTTTGCCGAGATGTCCGGTAAGGGTCAGTTCGATCGCTCCGTGGGTGAGGGCGCGCAGCAGATCGGCGGGGCGAGCGGGGGAATCGCCGGGAATTCGGCCTTCCCGCTGTCCGACGGCGATGAGTGCGTCCAGGGCGGTCGTCGCGTGCGCGGCGGCCGCTCCCAGCTCGTCGGAGACGACGGTCCAGCGCTGATACACCAGTCTGAATCGCTCGGGATGACGCATCGCCCTGTCGAGGTAGTCCTCCAGCGCACCCTCCAGGGTGGCTGATCGGCCATCCTGTGGTTCCAGCAGATTCGCGTACACCTCAAGCTCTCGGGCTGCGACGGCGGCCAGCAGCGCCTCTTTGTGTGCGAAGTGCTTGTAGGGCGCGTTATGGGACACCCCGGCGAGGCGGCCGACCTCCCGCAGGGTCACCGCACCAGCGCCGCCCTCGTCGATCAGCCGGGTGGCAGCGGTGAGCAGAACCTCGCGAGTGCTCGGCATCGTGCGGTCACATCCGATCTGGGAACGAGGGGGCGGTCGCACCGACTGCGTGACCCGGGAGTTTCGGCCGTCAAGCATGGCAGAGCCGGCGTGCCCCTGCGTGCGGCACCGCATCCGTGCGAGACGGCCGAGTCGAGGTCGATGTCAGTCCATTCTCGCGGAACCGGTCGGAAGTTGACAGCGTCAACCTCGCCTTTCTAGGGTTGACACTGTCAACCTCGGGAACGGAGAGACTTCATGGCTCGCACTATGCGTCGTCGCAGGCTGCTCATCACCGGTTCGGCACTCACCGTCGCGCTGGCTGCTGCCGCGTGGTTCCTCACCCCGCCGCTCAGCCCGCCGAGTTATCGGGGCGAGCGCCCTGAGCTCCAGGAGGACGGCTATGTCTCGCGCACGCATTCGGTCTTCGTCGATGCGACACCAGCGGCCGTCCATGCCTGGGTCAACGATCCGGCGATCACTCTCGAAGACCTCGTCGACTTCGATGAGGGCGAGCCGGCAGTCATCGGTACGACCCCATTGGCAGGCAGTGAGGAGACTGGACAGCGGGCGGGTTTTCGTCGTCGCGTGGAGTTCGAGGACGGGCACTACCTTGCCGAGGAGATGCTGGTCGACACCGAAGAGCGGTTCCAGTACATGGTGTGGGGGTTCACCCGGCCCGCCCAGCGGATCGCCGTCCGGCACGGTGTCGCGGAGTTCACCTATCTTCCCGAGGGCGACGGAACCCGAGTGAACTGGACCTACTCGCTGCTGCCGACGGCGGGTGTGCTGCGTTCCAGCGTGGAGTCCTTCCTCGACTCCACCATGGACCCGATGATGACGGCCACTCTCGAGGGCATCCGACAGGGCGTGGAATCCGAGTCCGCGTCCTGACAGATCCGCAAGCCCGTTGGTCGCTGTTCACTGCGAGAACAGGACCGTCGGAGAGCCTGAGCGGCTGCGGACCCCCTCCGAGCGACTCGGCCAGGGCCGAGTCGCTCGCGGAGAAGTCTCGTCAGCGACGCGGCTCCCAGCGGAAGAACAGTGCGGCCAGGACGACGGAGACCACGACCCAGGCCGTCGTGGGGACGAGCAGGAGCAGGGAGTCCGACAGTGGTACGCCGCCGTTCCAGCCGTTGACGACCAGCTCGGCGGCTGAGCCGCCCGGCAACAGCCGCTTGAGCAGCGTGAGGTCCTCGGTGCCGCTGAAGCCCACCCAGCTGGCGAGGGCGATGGTGCCGACGCCGATGGGCAGCGTGGTCACCTGGGCGTGCTCCGGGGAGTTGGTGACTCCCGCCGTGGCCAGTCCCAGGCCGACCATCATGACCACCACCGAGAGGACGGCCACCACCAGGAGGGGGATGTCGGCGGGCGCCCCGGCGACCACGCCCAGCACGATCAGGACCAGGGCGGCCTGGATCAGCGAGATGGCGGTCACCGGGAGCAGCAGGCCGGACAGAATGCCCGCGTCGCCTGCCGAGGTGGACCGCAGCCGCTTGAGGAAGAGATTCTGGCGACGCGAGGCGAGCGTGGTCACCGCCGTGGTGTAGAGCCCGAATCCCGCTACATAGAAGACCAGGAGAGCCGCGATGACGCCGAGACCGCCGCCGATGCTCTCGAAGATCTCATGCTGATAGATGAAGAATGCCGCCATCGCCACCGGGACGAGGAAGATGGTGAGTAGCACGGAACGATTGCGGAAGATCTGAATCAGTTCGCTGCGAGCGATCGCGAGCATGGGGAGATCCTTTTCTGCGAGAGTGCGAAGAGAGTTCTAGTCGCTGCCGATGGCGCGGAAGACGTCGTCGAGCCCGGTCGGGCCCGCTTCGAGATCCCGAAGCTCCACCGCGTGCTCGTGTGCCCAACGGAGCAGGAGGTACAGATCCCGCTGCCGGTCGGGGGTCTTGATGAGGAACCGTCCGTCGCCCTCCCGCGTGGCAGGCAGCGGCAGTTGGAGCACGGGAGCGTCGCCGGGCAGGACGAACCGGATGACGGCGGGCAGCGTCCGCGTCAGCTCGGAGACGGTTCCCTCCTGATGGAAGGCCCCCTGGTGCATGAGGCCGATGCGGTCGGCGCGCTGCTGGGCCTCTTCCAGGTAATGCGTGGTCAGGACGATGGTGGTTCCGTCTTCGCGCAATCTGTCCACCGCGTCCCACAGGTCGTCCCGCGACTGGATGTCCAGGCCGGTGGTGGGCTCGTCCAGGAAGATCAGCTCCGGCGTTCCGTACACCGCGGTGGCGAAGTCCAGCCGTCGCTTCTCGCCACCGGAGAGCTGCGATACCTTGGTGCTCGCCTTCCGGGTGAGGTCGACGATGCCGAGCACCCGCTCGACGGTGTCCGTGCGCTGGGTGAGCCTTCCGATCAGCCAGACCGTCTCCTGCACCGTCAGGTCCGGTGCGAATCCGCTCTCCTGCAGCATCACGCCCATCTTGGGGCGCACGGCGCGCCGGTCCTGCGGACTCCTGCCGAATACCCGTACGGTGCCGGAGGTGGCTTTGCGGTGGCCCTCGATGATCTCCAAGGTGGAGGTCTTTCCCGCTCCGTTCGTGCCGAGCAGTGCGTAGAGTTCGCCGCGCCGTACCTGAAAGGAGAGATCCTTCACGGCGTGGAAGTCGCCGTAGGTGAGATTCAACCGTTCGACGTCGATGACCGGTGTGGTGTGCATGCCGTTCATTTCAGTCGTGGCAGCGTCTGATCGGCAGTGGAGCTGCGTCATGACTCGCCATGACATTTCTTCGGGGTCAGACATGACGTGGTGTCACTGGTGACTCCGACGGCGTCGGGGCGATACTGCGCGGGCAGACCCCGTCATCCGATCTCGGAGCCACCCATGGAGACCCGCCCCCTGCGCATCCTGCTGACGATCAACGTGATCGTCTTCGGCCTGGTGTGCGTGGCATTCCTCCTCTATTACGGCGGCCTTGATCTGTTCCCGGCGGAGCTGGGGCCGTGGTTCGAGGCCGAAGAGTGGACCATGTGGGCCGCCGCGTTCGTCACCGTGCTCAGCGGCTTCGCGCTCTCGCTGCTCGGGATGAAGAGCAGGCGGCAGGACGAGGACCGGTGAGGCCGAACCAGGGAGAGACATCCGCGATGTCCGAGCACATCGATCCGCCGAGGCGACGGCTGCGCAGGCTGAACGTCGTCGGCCTGCTCGTGGTCCTCGGTCCTGTGGGCGCGCTGCTGGTGGCGGTGTTCGCCCAGACCTGGATGAACGCCGTCGTGCTGAGTCTGGGGGCGGCGGCGGGGCTGGTGGCGGCGCTGCGGTGGGCAGTGGACGATCTCGCTCGCGTCGCGATCCCGTGCCTGCTCGTCACCGCGGCAGTGTGGGTCTACGGGGCGTCGGTCGGCGACGACGTCTCCCTCGGCGCGTTCTACGGCCTCACCATCGTGGGGCCGTTGGTCGTCTCGGCGCTGCCTCGCCGCCGGGGCCTGGCCACCCTGGTGCTGGCCGCCTTCGTCGGCGTCGTGGGCGCGCTGACGGTGGTGCGGTCTCCGGACGACGTGGTCCGAGAACTGGTCGGCAACGTCGGCTTCCCGGTGGGGATTACCGTGCTGGCGATCGGCTTCATGGCCGCCAACCGGGCATTCTATGAACTCTTCACCGAGGTGGAGGAGGCGCGAGATCGGGAAGGCGAGATCGCGGTCGCCAGGGAGCGCATCCGCTTCGCCAGCGATCTGCACGACATCCAGGGTCACACCCTGCATGTGGTGAAGCTGAAGGTCGCGCTGGCCCAGAAGCTGGTACGCATCGACGTCGATCGCGCGGAGGAGGAACTGCGCGAGGTGCACGCCCTGGTCGCCGACACCATCACCCAGACCAGGGAACTCGCCTACGCGCAGCGGCGGCTCAACCTGTCCGCAGAGCTGGAGAACGCGAAGAACCTCTTCGAGGCCGCAGGCATCCGGGTACGCGTGGTCCGGGAGGGCGAGGTCGACGAGCGCGCCAACGAACTGCTCGGCCAGGTCCTCCGTGAGACGACGACGAACATCCTGCGGCATGCGCAGGCCAGAGACGTGCGGATCACTCTGTCGGAGGCGGGGATCGCCATCCGCAACGACGGTGCGCCGGAGGCTCCCCTGCCGGACCTCAGCGGGCTCTCTACCCTCAGAGATCGACTGGCGGGCGACGGAGGCGAGCTGACGGTGGAGCAGAAGGACGGCCGGTTCCTGACGGCTGCGGCGTTTCCGCATCTTCGCCCCGAAGGGCGGGAGGACGGCTGATGACGACGGTGGTCCTGGCCGACGACGAGGCCCTGCTCCGGAAGGCACTGGCCGCGCTGCTCCCGCTCGAAGGCGACATCACCGTGCTCGCCGAGGCGGAGGACGGCGAGACGGCCGTCGAGGCGACGATCCGGCATCGGCCCGATGTACTGGTCATCGATCTGGAGATGCCCGGCGTGGACGGACTCGGCGCCGTCGCGGCGATCCGCCGGGTGCAGCCGGACCAGGTGATCCTCATGCTGACCCGCCATGCCAAGCCGGGAGTGCTCCGCAAGGCGTTGAAACTCGGGGTCCAGGGCTTCGTCAGCAAGTCGGCGGAACCGGCGCACATCGCCTCGGTCGTCGCCACCCTGCACGGCGGCAGGCGATGGATCGACCCGGACGTCTCCGCGTCGGCCGTCGTCGACGACTGCCCGCTCACCGATCGCGAGCTCGACGTCCTGCGGGAGACCGGCGAGGGGTACTCGGCCGCCGCCATCGCCGGCCGGCTCCGCCTGGCCGAGGGCACGGTGCGCAACTACCTTTCCAGCGCCATGCAGAAGACCCAGACCCGGACCCGCCACGATGCGGCGCGGTACGCACGCGAACACGACTGGCTGTGAGGCGTCGGCTTCCGCTGCGTCGATCGGCCCGGCCGATCGGAGCCCGTCCGGGGCGGAGCCGACGAACGGGCGGGGGACCGGACGACCGCCCGGCGGGAAGCGGTCGCCCGGCGGCCGCGAGGTACGGCCGCGAGCCGCACGGTCGGCAGTTCCTGACTCGGCTGTCGGGCCCGACCATGCCCCGGGCGTCCCGGTGTGGGCAGCACACCGGGAGCCGAGGCATCGCCGACCGGATGCGGTGCAGGGCATGCAGGCGTGCGACGTAGAGCACTCTGGTGCGGAGTGCGCCGAGACGCTGCGGCGGGGAGTCGGAGCACGCCGCTTCAGGCCGGGGTGCGCTGCCTGACGAGCGTGGCGACGAGGAACGCCCCGGTCGCCGCCAGGAGGACGCAGGCGATTCCGGCGTAGACCTGGACACCCAGGCCGACTGCCTCGTGAACGGCGCCGAGGAGCTCCGGACCGCCGGCGGGCAGACCCTCGGCGACGGTGACCCCCTCGTGGACGCCCGCGCTGGCGGCCTCGGCAGCGGTCTCGGGAACGGTTGCGGGAACGTCGGACAGCGAGTGACGGTAGGCGAGGATCGCGACCACGCCGCCTGCGGCGATGCCCAGTGCCGAGCCCATCTCGCCCCCGACCTCCTGAGCGGAGGCCGCAGAGCCGGTCTTCTCGATCGAGGCGCTGGAGATGATCAGGTCGCTGAGCAGCGCTCCCGCGCCGCCCTGCCCGAGCCCGACGATCGAGATCGCCGCCACGGTCAGGACGAGCGATGGGTCCGGACCGGCGGCGATGACGAGCAGGCAGCCTGCGCCGACGGCGGCGATGAAGACCCCTGCCGCCGCGACCACCGCAGGCCGCAGGCGCTCGGCGAGGCCGGGCGCCAGCATGGCTCCGGCGATGTTGAGCACGATGAAGGGCAGAGTCCACAGTCCGGCGTGCAGCGGAGAGAGGCCGCCGACCCACTGGAGGTACTGGGTGAACAGGTAGAACAGCCCGGTCACGCTGATGCCCATCAACAGCAGCGTTGTCAGCGAGACCGCCATGCGCCGACTCGTCAGCAGCGCCAGGTCGAACAACGGCGCCTCGATGCGCCGTTGCCTGCGGACGAACAGGCTCATGACGCCGATGCCCGCGGCGGTGCTCAGCAGCGCGAGCCACAGCGTGCCGCCGCCGGTCTCGTGGCCTGCGGCGAGCTCTTGGAGGCCGTAGACGATCGCGAGCATCCCGCTCACCGACAGGACCACGCTGACCAGGTCGATGCGGGAGTGATCGCGCTCGACGCGCTCTGGCAGCAGCATCGTGCCGCCGACCAGGAGCAGGACGATGGGCGGGACGTTGATGAGGAAGACCGAGCCCCACCAGAAGGACTCCAGGAGTGCCCCGCCGAGCACCGGGCCGACCGCACCGCCGACGGTGAAGGTGCTGAACATGATCGCGATGGCCAGCCGCCGCTGCTTCTCGTCGTGGAACATGGTGCGGAGCAGGGAGAACAGCGACGGCATCAGGGTGGCTCCCGCGATGCCGAGGGCGGCGCGCGCGGCGATGAGCATCTCGGGGCTGGTGGAGAAGGCCGCCACCACGGAGAGCACGCCGAAGGCGGCGGACCCGATCAACAACAGGCGACGGGGACCGACCCGGTCGCCCACCCGGCCAGCGGTGACGAGGAAGCCTGCGATGAGGAAGCCGTAGACGTGGGTGATCCATAACAGCTGCGTGGCGCTGGGTTCGAGATCGGCGCTGAGCGCGGGCAGGGCGAAGAACAGCACCGTCAGATCGGTCGCCAGCGCCGTCATCGGCAGCGCCAGCAGGATCAGTCCGGCCCACTCCTTGGCGGTGGCCCGGACGGGTCGGTCCGGGGCCGTCTCCGGCGACACGGGGTTCTGGACGTTCATCGGGTCGGCTCCTTCTGCTGGGTGCTGCTCGTCGGCAGTGCGGCGAGTCGGTCGGGGGACTCGGCAGCTCCGGCGGTCATCGCCGCAGCCGTCCTGGAACCGCGTGGGGAGCCGGGGTCTTCCCCGCGTTCGGGCACGGACGAGGCCCGGCGGATCAACGACATGGAGATCTCCTGCGTCGACATACGTTACGTGTCGTAATGTAACCCATGCGAGGGCGCCGTGGTGGCCTGATTCGTTACGGGACGACTCGTAATGGTCGGTAGTAACCTGTCCGCATGGCGGAGGAGCACCGGGCGGAGGCACACCGAGAGCTGGAGCGCGGCGGGGAGACGCCCGAGGGGAACGCGCACGGTGTAGCAGGCCGACCGGCCGGGCGGCCCAGGGATGCGCATATCGACACCGCCGTGACCGCAGCCACGCTGGAACTGCTCGAGGAGCGCGGCTACCTGGGGGTCAGCCTCGGCGAGGTCGCGCGTCGTGCCGGGACCTCACGACCCGCGATCTACCGGCGCAGGCCGGGTCGGGCGGCACTGGTGCTCGCGGCCATCGAGAGCAGGCTGGACGTCCCCGCGCCGCCGGACACCGGGTGCACGCTGTGCGACCTCGGCGAGAGCCTCACCCTGTTCCTCACCGCCTACCGCACCATCCGGCCGGACGCGTTCAGTGCCCTGTACGCCGAGTGCATCCAGGACCCCGAGCTGCACGACCGCTACCTGCGATCGGTGATCGAACCCTCCCGCAAGGCCGTGCGAGAGACGCTCCTGCGCGCCGTCGATCGGGGCGACGTGCGTCGAGACGTCGACGTCGAGCAGCTTCTCGACGTCATCGCCTCCTTCGCCCACTACCGCGCGCTCTTCGGCAGACACCTGGACGACGAGAGCGCCGAGCAGGTCATCGAGACCCTCCTGCGGGGCGCCGCCATCGACTACGCGGAACTGTTGTCCCACAGCGAGGCACTGGAGCAGGAACACCTCGCCGCCGACGGTTCTCATCAGGTGTCCATCGAGGACCGATCGTCTCCTGCGGCAGGCTAGGGCTGCGCCGCCGGGACGGACTCCGGCCGGCTCGCCTCGGGACCGACCCGCCGAGCGAGGTCGATCCGCCTCCCGTGGTCGGGAGTCTCCGCTGCGGCACTCCAGTTCGGACCGTCGCTCGTCGAGCGACCAGATGATCATCGGCAACGCCGTGTCGAGCGTCGACGACGTTCCACAGCAGACACGTCCGCTCGTGACGGCAGGCACGGTCTCGGACCAGATCTAGACGGCGGCGGCCTTGACGTGCAAAGTTGCCTGAATGTTCGACAGAGTTGCACTTGAGTGTCTCTCAGCCGGTGTCAAACCTCCATGAAGATCGATCCATGAGTGCAGAATCTGACGACTCGCCTGCTGCCCGGCAGCCGTCGCGGCTCGTCCCGTTCAGGTCTGGAGGTGATCGGACACGCCCCGGCAACGGGCCATCCCCGTGTCCGGCAGAACTCGACCGAAGATCCTCCTCACGACAGGCAGGGCATATGACGAACCCCTCGAGTCGGCGCGCGGAACTCGAAGCACGCAACGCTGCCATGCGCGAGAACATGACCTCGCTGCTGGAAGGCATCGGCCGCCAGACCGAACAGCTCAAGCAGGCTCAGGAACAGGCGCTCGCCACGACCGGGCGGGCCACGTCACGGGACGGCCTGGTCACCGTGGCGGTCAACTCCGCCGGGATCGTCACCGATCTGCAGCTGAGTTCCGCAGCCTTCCGGTCCACGACCCCGCTGAAGCTCTCCGAGACCATCGTCCTCACGATGCAGGCGGCCGCGCGCAACGCACGCGCCCAGGCCGACGAGGCCTTCGCGCCGATCATGGCCGACATGCCGGATCTGCCGGACTTCTTCGCGGGCGCCCCCTCATTGAAGGGCCTGATCCCGCCTGCGCCGGAGGTCCCGTCCCGCGCTCCCCGCGACGACGATGACGACGAAGGAACCACTCGCGCCGCTGCGGACGACGACGAGGACGAGGACGACGACGACGCTCTGGCGTCCCGGTGGGAGGAGAGGTACAGCTGATGGCCGATGACATGCTCGTCGACTTCCACGCCGTGCGGGCGAAGTCGCCCAAGTTCGCCGCTGCCGCCGACCGACTCGACGCGGCCTTCGCTGCGCTCCAGAACGTACGGGACGCCGAGGGGGCCTGTTGGGGCGCCGACGAGTCCGGCGCGGCCTTCGAGGCCGAGTACACCACCGCCGTCGGGGAGGCTGACAAGGGCCGCGAGTTCCTCACCACCGAGCTCAACGCGACGAAGGACGCCCTCGACCTGTCTGCCGACCAGTGGGAGTCGGACGATCTCGTCTCCGCCGACAACCTGAAGAGCATCGGGAAGGCGTTATGACCATCACGATGCCGTCCGGCCTACAGGAACTCGCATCGGTCGTCGTGGGATCCGACTTCCCCGAAGGCGACGAGGACGCCCTACGGCGGCTCGGGGAAGCCTGGGCGACGTGCGCAAGCGAGGTCGAGGGCGTGCTCGGCGACACCCAGGCCGCCGTCGCCGACATGCTGAGCGCGATCGAGCGGGGCGACACCGCCGAAGAGTTCAAGAAGTTCGGCGAGGGTCTCACCCAGGGCGACGAGGCGCCGCTGCCGGTGCTCAAGATGCTGTGCGAGAAACTCGGCGAGGCCTGCGACAACGTCGCGCTCGAGGTCGAGTACACCAAGATCAGCATCATCGTCGCGCTGTCCATCCTGCTCGCTCAGATCGCCGTGATGCTGGCCATGGCCGTCATCACCTTCGGCGCCAGCACGGCCGCGATCCCCGCCGCGCAGGCCGCGACGCAGGGCGTGGTGCGCGCCATCGTGCAGGCGTTGTCGACGATGATCCGGGAGATCATCAAGCAGGTCGTGATCAACCTGGGCGTCAACCTCTTCATCGATGCGGCGATCCAGATCGGCCAGCTGGCGGCGGGCGACCGCAAGGACTGGGACACCAGCAAGACGGGGGCGGCTGCCCTGGCGGGAGTGGCCGGTGGCATCGGCGGCGGGGTCGCCTCCGGCGTGTTCGGCGGGATCGCCAAGAATTTCGGCGGCAAGATCACCGACAACCTGATCAAGCCCATCGGCGACAAGGTCCCCGGCCTCAACCCGGGCAGGGCCGACTGGGGCGGCGCCATCATCGGCGGGATGGCGAGCGGCACCGCAGGCGGCGTGATGGGGGGTGCGCTGAACAACCAGTTCCAGTCCGACCCGAACGACGACACGAATCCGCACAGTGAACAGTCCCTCGGCGCGGGAGCCTTGGGCGGCGCCATCGGCGGCGGCCTGGCCGGGGCCGTCGGCTACAAGTCGGGCCTCGACGGCATCACCGCAGGCTCGTCGTTCGACTCCACTCCCGGCAGCAGCCCCGGGTCGACGCCCGACCCTGGCAGCCCGCCGCCGTCGAGTCGCTCCGGTAGCGGGACCACGTGGCAGGATTGGGACGGCGCACCGCCGTTGACGCCGGACGAGCCCTCCCCACCGCCGCCTACCTCCCGGCCAGTGTCGATGCCTCCTGATCTCGAGAGCAGTGCGCCGGTCTGGGCGCAGGAGCCGAGGCCGGCTGCGTCGGGGCCTGGGGTGTCGATGCCTGCTGATTTCGAGAGCAGTGCGCCGGTCTGGGCGCAGGAGCCGAGGCCGGCTGCGTCGGGGCCTGGGGTGTCGATGCCTGCTGATTTCGAGAGCAGTGCGCCGGTCTGGGCGCAGGAGCCGAGGCCGCCTGCCACACCGCCGGCCGAGCCGAATGGCGGCGGGGCGGTCTGGCAGGAGTGGGACGGCGCGCCGCCGCTCGATCCGGACCCCACCCCCGCGCCCCCGCAGCCCGACCCGTCCACACCGCCTGCCAACCCCGGTCTGATGGAGGACTGGCGGAATCAGGACAACTGGAAGGTCCCGCCGATCGGCCTTCCCGTGCACCTGGTCCCCCCGAGAGACGAAGAGCACGGCCTGGACACCAGCCGCCTCGACGGGGACTAGCCCCCTGGTCCGGTAGACAGCCCCCGCCGTCCTGAGCGAGGTCGCCCGACCTCGCTCAGGACGGACCCCGGGCCGAGCGACTGATCATCGACACCGCTCGTGCCAGCGCCTCCCACGGCCGGGCGGCCGAGGTCTCGACGTCTCAGAGCCTGTCTCTGATCCCCACTTTCCTGCTGCACGACGGAGGAGGATCGAAAACAGGCTCTCAGAGTTCGCTGACGGCGGCGCGCAGCGCCTGGTCGAGGATGGCGACGCCTCGGGAGATCTCCTCGTCGCTCGCCGTCAGCGGCGGCGCGATCCGGAAGATGCCGCCCATCCCGGGCAGCGCGACGATGTTCATGTGCAGGCCGAGTTCGAAGCAGCGCCGGGTGACGGCCGCGCCGAGCCGATCCGCGCCGCCCGCACCCAGTACGTCGTCGCCGACCAGCTCCATGCCCAGCAGCAGACCCCGACCTCGGACGTCCCCGACGACTTCGTGACGGGTGGCGAGTTCGTCGAGGTCGCCGCGCAGCCGAGCGCCGAGTTCGCGGGCCCGCTCGTCGAGCCGGTCGCGGATCAGGACGTCCAGGACGGTGTTGCCGACGGCGGCGGGCAGCGGGTCGTTGACATGGGTGGTGAAGAAAAGAAACCCTCGGTCGTGCGCCTGCTGCTCGATCTCCGCGGTGGTCAGCACGGCCGCCAGCGGCAGCCCCGCACCGAGCGTCTTGGACAGCGTGATGATGTCCGGAACGACGCCGTCGTGCTCGAAGGCGTACCAGTCGCCGGTCCGGCACAGGCCGGTCTGCGCCTCGTCGAGGATCAGCAGCATGCCGCGCTCCCGACACTTCTGCGCGAGGGCGGCGAGATAGCCCGGCGGGAGTTCGATGATGCCGCCGGAGCTGAGGATCGGCTCGATCAGACAGGCGGCGAGACTGCCGACCGACTGGGCGTCGATCAGGTCGAAGCCCAGGTCGAGCTGGCGGCGCCAGTCGAGGACGCCCTCGGCGTCGACGATGTCGGGGTGGAAGCTGTGGGGCACCGGCAGCGCGAAGTTGCCCGGTGCGGCGGGTCCGTAGCCCTTGCGGCCCGCGCTGTAGGTGGCGTTCGCGGCGGCCTGGGTCATCCCGTGCCAGGAGCGGGCGAAGGAGACGATCTCGTGCCGACCGGTGACGAGCTTCGCCATCCGCACCGCAGCCTCGTTCGCCTCCGCCCCGGTGGTGAGGAGCAGCGCCTTCTCCAGCGGAGCGGGCAGGCTCTCGGCGAGCCGTCGGCCGAGTTCGACGACCGGGCGGCTCAGCATGCTGCTGTGCAGGTGATCGAGACGGGCGACCTGCTCGCTCACCGTCTCGACGATCGCCGGATGCGAGTGTCCGAGGATCGCACTCATCTGGCCGGAGGTGAAGTCGAGCAGCTCGCGACCGCTCTCGGTGAACACCGAGGTGCCTGCGGCGCGAGCGATGACCTCCGGCAGGAAGGGGTTGCTGCCGGAGTAGCGGATGAGATGGCGGGCCGGGTCGGCGAGGGCTCTCTCGGTAGGCATGTCGCCGACGGTAGGGACGGACCGCTGCGCACGTCCATCGCACAGATCACACGCTTCTGTTCGGCAGAACCGTACAGTCGTGAGCGTGCTCAGCTCATGGCGACTGCGGCTGCTCAGCCTGCTCGACACCCTTGGCACCGTCCGCGCGGTCGCCGAGACCCTGCACCTGAGCGCCTCGACGGTGTCCCAGCAGTTGGCCGTGCTGGAGGCCGAGACCCGATGCACGCTGCTGGAGCGGACCGGCAGGCGCGTCCGGCTGACCCCGGCCGGTCTCCTGCTGGCTCGCCGGGGCCGCGAGATCCTGGACCAGATGGCCGAGGCCGAGTCCGAGCTGCGCGCCCTGAACGACGAGCCCATCGGCACCGTCCGGCTCGGGGTGTTCCAGAGCGCGATCTACACCCTCGCGGTGCCGACGGCGACGCGACTGGCGGCTACCCATCCGCATCTGCACCTCGAACTGATCGAGTCGGAGCCGCACGAGAGCGGGCCCGCCCTGCGGGCCGGGGAGGCGGACGTCATCGTGACCACGACCGACTACTCCGGGCTCGAGTGGGGGGCGGACCTGGAGATCATTCCGCTGGGGATCGACACGATCGTGCTGGTGCTGCCGCGCGGACACCCGCTCACCCGCCGCACGACGGTAAACCTTGCGGCGTGTGCGGAGGAGACCTGGGCAGTCGACCGACCTCGGTCGTACATGGCGGATTTGACCACGCGGCTGTGCCGAGAGTCGGGCTTCGAACCTCGAGTGGCCTGCCGGTTCAGTAACACGCTGATGCTGTTGCACCACGTCGAGTCGTGCCGGTCGATCGCCCTGCTCCCCGCGCTGGCTGTCACGCCGGCCCACGACGTCGTCACCAGGGAGCTGAGCACGCCGGTCCATCGCAACATCACCATCGTGGTGCGGCGGGGTGCCACGCAGCGCGCGGCGGTGAACGCGGTCGTCGCGGCGCTCCGCGATCATCCCGTGATCCCGGCACTGGCCGCGCCGAACCAGCGACTCGGCCGGGAGCAGGGCTAGCCCGGGAGCAAGGCAGGCCCAGGGGCAAGGCCGCCGGGACCGCATCGCCTGCGGCGGGGACTCAGAATACGACGTCGATGTCGCACGACGGAGTGACGACGAGCTGTCTCGACATTGCGAATTCCGCCGACGACAGCGCTCGAATCGATTGCTGTACCAAATCAGTCGATGATCTCTCTGCTGGGAAGCCCTCCGTGCGGTAAATGGCCAAGCCTATTCCATGGCGCCGTCCGAGAACGCCGGGTCCTCGTTCTGCTGAGCGGTGTTTGCGTGAATCGTGGTGCGGTACTGTGACTCGGAATTTGAGCATTCTCGACTCCGCAGTCACCGCTGTTTCGTGCCGAGCTTTCGAACTCCGCCGATACGTCATGCTGTCGACTTCGCCGCCACCCTGTGCGCGACTCTGTCGTGCGCCTGTCGGAATCGTCGGGAAGGCGCACAACTCGGGCTGATCCCGAGGTCGTGTCCCACGGACGACCGGGTCCGAGGGCTGCCTGCTGGGCCGTCTGGTCCGCCGTGCCTGGTGTACTCGACCTAATGCGAAGTGATCCGGACGGCTCATTCCGACGGAGCCGCCCGGGCACGGAGGCGGGCGGGTTCGATGATCAAATTCGCTCCCGCCGCAGCTCCGTACGAGGTCGTCGTGGGTCTCGGCGAGGAGATCGGTCCGGTGGACTGCGCGAAGATGATGAACTCGCCTTCGCGCAGCGCGCGCCGAGGGCGTTCTCTCGTCACCGGCTGCTCGCGCAGCCTCTCGTGATCTACCCGGCGGTGGAACCGGCGAATAAAAGACGACGCGAATGAATGCATCGATATGACGGCCTGATCGAACGCGGTGAATAAATGCCGAGGTGTTCGACGACCATTGGTCAGGCGGGTGAAAGGGCAGCCTGTGCTGTCCGTTCGGGCAGCCCGAGATGTGCCGGGGATACGGTGTCTGGCGACCGATTCGGATAGGGCAGGATCGGGCGGTGGTAAACCATGGGTAGCGACCTATGGCGCCGCTGAATCGGCCGAGATCCCGGGCCGGTCGACGGGATTTTCGGCGTCCACAACAAACGCAGGAAGGACTCGGCACAGTCGATCTGCTCACGACGCTCCTTGGTCCGTCAGCCCTGTTCGGGTAGCGCGTGTGGGCCAGAAGAGCAGGCTCGACGCGCTCCGTGAGGGCTACTGATCCATCGAGGAGATCCGTTTCGTCCCGGCCGTGTCGACGGCGAGGCGCGGCACACCGACGAGGAAGAAGCACGACACAGTGAATGATCACGCACCCCAGGCGACGGCGGCTGATCGGCAGGACTGGGTGATGTTGACGTCCGAGGAGTGGCGTTATCGCGAAGGTGAGACGCCGCCGCCGGAGGCGATCGTGGGGGCCTGGCCGCTCGACGCGGAGGGTGGCCTGGGGTTGTTCGAGCCCAATCCGGGCTTTCTGCCCTCCGGGCCGAGGGTTCCCACCGACCCTGCCGACGCAGCGATCCGGCTGGCGTTGGGCGGGGACGTGGATGCGGCCGGTCAGATCGTGCCGTTGTTGTGGAGCGCGGTGCTGGAGACGCCGGTGTCCGAGGACGGGAGCCCGCTGGTGGGGTCGTCGCCGGATGACGTGCCCTGTGTCGTCGTCGTGACCGCCGCGGTGAACCGGGCTCGCGTCGAGGCGCCGTTGTGGCGTCGGGTGTCGGCGGCGGAGCTGGTGGGTCTCCTGCCTGCGGCGACCGATGTGTTGATCAACCCGGACGGCCCGGCGGCCATGCGCCTGCTTGCCGACGTCTTCTGCGACGGCCCGCCGCCGGACGCTCCGCAGGCCGGACCTGCCTCGCAGCACAAGTCGGCCGAGGAACGACGTCGGCTACCGGACAGGGACTCGGGTACGGACTCGTCCAGACCTCGGCCCGGACACGTGGGCGTCTGGGGCGGTTCGCTGCCCGACGAGGTCGAGATGAACTCCCTCCCGCCGCACGTCGAGTAGGCGCGGCGACACCGCGTTCGAGCTCACCACCAGGCCGGTCCGCTCGACGGCTGGACGAATATCACAAGAGAGACGGACGATGAGTAATCCTTTGGTGGCTGATGTGGTGGATTCGACGTCGTCGACGTCGGGTCTGTGGCTGGTGGAGTCGGTGAACTCCACCAACACCGCTATTCAGAACGGGGACTGGTTGGAGGCCGGTCTGGGGGTGGCGGATCTGGTGCTGTCCGCGTTGGACCCGTTCGCGACGATCATCTCCAACGGGGTGGGGTGGCTCATCGAACACGTCGGTCCGTTGTCGGACGCCTTGGACGCGTTGGCGGGGAATCCCGACGAGATCCGCTCCCACGCCGAGACCTGGTCCAACGTCGCGGGCGAGGTCGGCGCGGTATCGTTCGAGCTGGGCGCGTTGATCAACAACGACACCGCCACCTGGACGGGTGCGGCCGCCGACGCCTACCGCGAACGCGCCACCGACACCGCGAACCTGATCCTGGCCGCAGGCACCGCCGCCCAGGGTGCGGCCGACGGCATCCAGAAAGCGGGCGAGGTCGTCTCGGCCGTGCGGGATGCCGTCCGTGACATCATCGCCGACGTCGTGGGCTCGATGGTCTCGTGGGCGTTACAGGTCCTGTTCACCCTCGGCATCGGGCTGATCTGGGTGGTTCCCAAGGTCGTCGCCAAGGTCGCTCAGACCGCTGCGACCATCGCCCAGCTCATCACCAAGCTCACCACCTCCCTGAACCGGCTCAAGCCGCTGCTCGGCACACTCGGCGACGACTTCGCCACCGCCGCCCGAGGCCTCAAGGCCATCAAGCCCGGCGACAACCACACCGCCCGCGCACTCGACGCACCCACCACCACCCCGACCAACACCCCCAACACCACCCCCGACACCGGACCCCCCATCACCGCCGACAACAACCCCGCAGGCAGCCCACGACCCGACATCTCAGGCAGCAGCCCCGACGGAGCGACCGGCACCCGAGGCGCGCCCGACATCAGCCCCACCGGCACCCGAAGCCTGCCCGACGGCGGCATCGCGCCCCCGCGCGACGGCGTCCGCCACCCGCTCCCACCGAACTTCATGCAGAACTCCGTCACCATGTCGGATCGCTACTCGTACATGCCGGGGCTGGGCGAATCCTCGAGCTCTTCACGACCCTCCGCCGCGCAGTCGGGCCGGGACCGGTATGCGGCCGGCCTCGTCCTGCATTCCGACGGGACCGCGACGAGGAAGTACTTCCGCCCCGAGGACGTGACCTCGAAGACATTGCGGGACAGGAACGGCCGAATACTGGGAGTCTCGTTCTCCACCAACCGAGCGACGATGGCTTACGAGCGGGACTGGGCGAAGGCGGAACTTCCGAGGTGGGAGCGGGAATACCTCGAAACGTCCCGAGACGGATGGTATGAGAATCATTGGGCTCCGTGGGCAGGCAATCCCAGTTATCCCGGCCCGTTCGTCGCACTGACACACTCGAACGGACACAAATATAAGGTCCAAGCCCCGACCGGCCGCCACGGCGAGTTGGAAGACCTCTGGGTCTCACCGGAGTCGTACCATAAGATCCTGACCAGTCACCGGGCCTACCAGAGCAACATGGCACCCAATATCAATCCGCTTGTCATGGTGTCGTGTGACACGGGTGCGCCAGATATGGATGCTGCGCAGAGGTACACCCGAGCAGCACGCGAAGCCGGCGACAACCGGCCCATCTACGCCCCCAACAACGAGGCGAGTATCAACCTCCTGCCCGGTGGCCAAGCCTTCATCTCGGTGAAGGCGGACGGGACGGGACGCGGCGAATTCAGGCGGTTCTACTAGCCTGGCGACGCCCGACGGGGCCTGCCGAGGCATCGGGTGCCGCACCGGATGCGATCGTTCTTCGGTGTGCCAGCCGGATGAATGCCGCCGTATATGTGCAGCGGTCGTCGAATATCGCTGCGTTTGATTCCATCGATGGGGACCCCGGGTTTCTCGAATGCTGGAATGTCGAGGAAAGGGCATCCCGTGGTGTTCTTTCGGGCAGCTCCTGGTGCGCCGCCGATACGGTGTCGCTCGTCATTCTCGGATAAGGCATGATCGGTGGCGGTGATGTCCTCGACGACGAAACCTGGCGCGCCGGTGAACTGCTTCGAGGTCGGCGTCGAAAGAACCAGGAGATTGTCGGGGGTCGGACCCCGGAGACGTCGGGGCCCGACGACGGTTGTCCACTGATTCGAGCTACTGCGGCGAAGTGGGCATACCGACTGCGAGTCGACCGGAGTGGGGACTGCCATGGGTCTCCCGACTCCATCGAAATCTGATTCCGATGCTCGCCCGGCAGGTCGAGCACGTGTGCGACACCGGTGCATTCGCCGACGGGTGTGTCGGTGGTGGGCGGGTGTGTGGTGAGAGGGGTTGTTGGTGAGTAATCCGTTAGTGGCGGATGTGGTGGATTCGTCGTCGTCGACGTCGGGGTTGTCATTGGTGGCGTCGGTGAACACCACGACCGAGGCCGTGCAGAGTGGGGACTGGTTGGAGGCCGGTCTGGGGGTGGCGGATCTGGTGCTGTCCGCGTTGGACCCGTTCGCGACGATCATCTCCAACGGGGTGGGGTGGCTCATCGAACACGTCGGTCCGTTGTCGGACGCCTTGGACGCGTTGGCGGGGAATCCCGACGAGATCCGCTCCCACGCCGAGACCTGGTCCAACGTCGCGGGCGAGGTCGGCGCGGTATCGTTCGAGCTGGGCGCGTTGATCAACAACGACACCGCCACCTGGACGGGTGCGGCCGCCGACGCCTACCGCGAACGCGCCACCGACACCGCGAACCTGATCCTGGCCGCAGGCACCGCCGCCCAGGGTGCGGCCGACGGCATCCAGAAAGCGGGCGAGGTCGTCTCGGCCGTGCGGGATGCCGTCCGTGACATCATCGCCGACGTCGTGGGCTCGATGGTCTCGTGGGCGTTACAGGTCCTGTTCACCCTCGGCATCGGGCTGATCTGGGTGGTTCCCAAGGTCGTCGCCAAGGTCGCTCAGACCGCTGCGACCATCGCCCAGCTCATCACCAAGCTCACCACCTCCCTGAACCGGCTCAAGCCGCTGCTCGGCACACTCGGCGACGACTTCGCCACCGCCGCCCGAGGCCTCAAGGCCATCAAGCCCGGCGACAGCCACACCGCCCGCGCACTCGACGCACCCACCACCACCCCGACCACCGCCCGAAGTGGCGGAGACTCGGGACCGCTGCTCTCCGCCGATCCCGGCAGCGGCCGCGCCCCCGACATCACTCCCACCGCAGGCGCCCGAGGACTCGACGACGCACCCGGCGCCCGAGGCGCACCCGCCATCACCCCCACCGGCACCCGAGGACTTCCCGACAGCGGCCCCGCCCCACGCTCGGCAGGCGGCAACGGCTCCACGATCAGCAGCAGTTCCATGCAGTTCACCAACCGCCTGGTCGATCCTTACGGATATCCCATCGGATCGCGGCACTACACGAGCTCATCGGGCTCATCCGCCAGGCAGGACCCGGACGTCGTTCGCGGCGTCGCCATTGGACCAGACGGGCGCCCGGTCCGGCGGGAGTTCTATGCAGGCAGCGTGCGGCACGAGACACTGCGGGACAGACACGGCCGAACGATCGGAGTCGGTTTCCCGAGCAAGCCACAGGACTCGTACACGTGGCAGAGCTGGTCGCAAGGCCGAACTTCCTGGAAGCGGGAGTATTGGGAGCATCCCACCTGGACCAACGACCTGCATCGGCGGCCTGCTCCGTGGGCAGGCGACGTGGCCGCAGGATACCGCCCGTTCGCCGTGATATCGCACTCGAACGGGCGTCAGTTCACGGTCCAGGCTCCGACCGGGCGCCACGGTGAAATGGAGAACCTCATGGTCTCACCGGAGGACTATCGAAAGATCGTCACCGGCACCAGCGCCTATCAGAACACCATGACAGGAACCGGACACCCGCTCATCCTCATGGCGTGTAAGACGGGGCGGGAGGGCAACACCGGGGCATCGCGGTTCGCCGACGCACTGTATGCGTCCGGCGAACGGCATCGGGTCTTCGCACCCACGGAGGCGACTACCACCGGTGCGCATTCCCAGAATGGTGAACGCGTGGGCGCCTTCGTCGTGGACACGGTCCACCCCGAGGCACCCGGCCGATTTCGGGAGTTCTGACCAGGCGGACCCGATGACGGCGGCGGCCCGACGGACCGGAGCATCGAACGGTTGCCCTGGCCCGGCCGGTCCGTCGTCGATCGTCGAGCGCCCGGCCGGACCGTGTCCGACGGATCTCCGCCGCAGGCCTGGTGGCACCGGCCGCGCACCTCCTCGCCGAGCGAATCTCGCCGGGCCGTCGGATCGTGACATGTCTCTCGCACTCCACCCGCCTGCCCCGGCCTTTCGCAGGCTGCGCAGCCCGTCGCAGGGCAGGCAGGCGGGTCCGGCCGGTCGTGCCTGCCGCGCGACATCCGGTGCTCGCAGGCGACCTCACGGAGCGCCGACCCTCCCGGCTACAAGGCGTGCCCGCCCGCGACCTGGATCACTTGGCCGGTGATCCAGCGTGCCTGCTCGGAGGCCAGGAACACGCATGCGTCGGCGATGTCCGCCGGGGTGCCGACGCGCCGCAGCGGGATCATGTCGGTGGCGTCGCGGACCAGCTCCTCGCTCATCCAGCCGGTCTGCACCGGGCCGGGCGCGACGGCGTTGACTCTGATGCCCTGTGGTCCGAGGTCTAGCGCCGCCGCCCTGGTCACCGCCTCCAACGCTGCCTTCGAGGAGCCGTAACCGATCTGGCCGGGGAACGCGCGCGCGGCGTCGGTGGAGATGTTCACGGCGCAGGCACGTCTGCCTCCGCTTCGTCGGGCGAGTTCCGCGATCAGCATCGCCGGGGCCACCGCGTTCACCCGGTAATGCCGGTCGAGTCCGGCCGAGGTCAGCTCGGCGAAGGTGTCCGGGCTCTCGCAGTGCGCGGCGTTGTTGACGAGGACGCCGACGGGGCCGAGCAGCTGCTCGACAGAGTCGAACAACCTCGGCGCGGCGTCCGCTGAGGCCAGATCCGCGCCGACGGCGACGCCGCCGACCGACGAGGAGACGAGCCGTTCGGCGTCGTTCTTCGCCGGGCTCGCGTGCTCCCACCGGAGACTTGCGGGCGGTTCCGGCCCGTCGAAGTACTGCACTGCCACGTGCGCTCCCTGCTCAGCGAAGGCGCGGGAGATCGCGGCGCCGATGCCGCCTGCTCCACCGGTGACCAGGACGACGACGCCGTCCAGACCCGAGTCGATCACGAGTGTCCTTTCTCGGACGGACGCGCGTGGGCGACAGCGTCCGTCGCGGGTCGTCGGTGGTGTGCCTGCGCTGTCCGTGTGCCGACCACGTCGGATCCTCAGCCGGTGTTCGCGGCCGAGGCGGTCCGGTGCCCCTCGGGCTGCCCGATCGCGGCATACAGGTACATGTCCACCCGCCTGCCGCCGATCTCCTGATGGCTCCGCAGCAGCCCCTCGCGGACGTAGCCCGCGAGTTCGGCCGTACGCCAGGACGCGCGATTCCACGGTTCGATATACAGCTCGACGCGATGCAGCCCCGAGACGGACCAGGCGAAGCGGGTCAGCGCGATGAGCGCCTGGCCCGCGAGTCCGCGCCCCCGATGCCGAGGTGCGACGGAGTAGCCCGCCGACGCCCGACCGGCGGCGAGCTGCCCGAGGTTCAGCCCGGCGGTGCCCAGCGCCTCGTCGGTGTCCTTCGCCGCCACGCAGAAGGAATAACCGGCCCCGCTGTCCAGCCTGCCGATCTGCCGTTCGATGTACGCGAGGGCCTCCGCGCGCCCGGCGTCGCCCGGCAGCGTGCCGGTGTCCGGCACGTACGGATCGGTCGACAGGTCTTGGAGCATGGCCACGTCACGCTCGTCGAAGGCTCGTAGCCGCACGGCTCCGTACGACGGAGCCTCGGACGGCGGAACCAGGGGAAGCGCGGTCACGCGGACAGTCTTCCCTGCATCGGCAGACCGGGGCGACTCGATTTCTCCGGCGCCGTTCGGCGGCCGTCGCGGGTTGTCCCGAGGGCGCCCCAGAAAACACGACGATCCAGAGAACACGACGATCCAGAAGTCACGAGAACCCGGAGATCCGCCGATGCCGGTCGGCGCCGTCGCGGATGGTGTCGCTGCGCGGTCGGGCGGCGTCAGTCGACGTCGCCCTCGGAGGGGGCCAGGGCGAGCGATCCGGTGATCAGGGTGGTCAGCATGGTGTGGAGCGTCGACTCGAAGGGCAGCCGAAACTTCGCGAGTTCGGGATCGATCTCGTAGGCGGCGAGCATGCTGGCGGACGGCAGGCAGCTGACCCAGACGGCGCCTGCGGCCATGATGATCTGCCCGCACAGCGTGCCGGTGGTCTCGCCGAGTTCGGGGAGTTGCGCGTGCGTCAGGTCGGCAAGGGCGGCGACATTGGTGACGGCGGCCTTCTTGTACCGGCGTGCGACCTCGGGGGAGACGTTGTGTTCGAGGACGCCCGCCTGCGCGCTGAGCAGGTCGCACAGCTCGGGTCGCAGGCCCAGGCTGCGGGTGAGCGTGCTCGCGAGTTCGTCGCAGCGTTGCCGAACGGGCTTCTCGGCGGGGTCTCCGGTCGGCAGCTGGTCGGCGAGTTCGGCCGTCCACCGCGTCCAGGCTCGATCCAGCAGTTCGAGCAGGACCGCCTCGCGGGACTCGAAGTACCGCAGGATCGCCGACTTGGCGAGCAGGCTGCGGCGGCTCAGCTCGTTGAGGCTGATGTCGTTGACCGACATCTGGCCGAGCATCTGCGTGGCCGTGTCCAGGATCGCCTGCCTGCGGATCTCGCGGTTCTCTTCGCTGCGGGCGCGCTGGAAGGCCATCATGGCGGCGACTTTACGGTACCGATGGTCTGTTGACACCGTACCGACGGTCCCTTACGGTGATTCGCGTAAGAGACTTCCGGTACGTAAATCGGTGCCGGCAGCTCATCGGTGTCATCAGGGAAGGAAGCACCCATGTCGAAGGTCTGGTTCGTCACCGGCAGCTCCCGAGGCCTCGGCCGCGCGATCGTCGAGGAGGCCCTCGGCGCCGGTGATCGGGTCGTCGCCACGGCCAGGAGGCCGGAACAGCTGGACGATCTCGTGGCCCGCCACGGCGACCGGGTGTTGCCGGTGGCGCTGGACGTCACCAGCAGCGTCGACGTGGAGCGGGCCGTGCAGGCGGGCTTCGCTGCGTTCGGCCGCTACGACGTCGTGGTCAACAACGCGGGCTACGGCGACGTGGCCGCCGTCGAGGACGTGACCCTGGAGGACTTCCGGGCGCAGATCGACGCCAACTTCTTCGGCGTCGTGTATGTCAGCAGGGCGGTGCTTCCGATCCTGCGTGCGCAGGGCTCCGGGCACGTCTTCCAGGTCTCCTCGCTCGGCGGCCGGATCGGCACGGTCGGCCTGGCCGCCTATCAGAGCGCCAAATGGGCGGTCGGCGGCTTCTCCACCGTCCTGGCTCAGGAGGTGGCGCCGCTGGGCATCAAGGTCACCGTCCTGGAGCCGGGCGGGATGCGGACCGACTGGGCCGGTTCGTCGATGACCATCCCGCCGATCAGCGAGCCGTCTCAGCAGACGGTCGGCAGTCTCGTCGCCATGCTGCGGTCCGCCTCCCTCGACGTCGCCGAGCCTGCCAGGGTCGCCGCGGCCGTCCGTGAGCTGGCGAATCGAGCCGACGCCCCGGTTCGCCTGCTGCTCGGGTCCGACGCGACGCAGTACGCCTCGGCAGCGGCCGATGCCCTCGACCGGTCCGACGAGCAGTGGCGCGCGTTCTCGGAGTCGGTGTCCGGGGCGAGTGCCTGACCGGCCCGGCCGCCCCCGGCCGATGCGGTAGGCGCGCCGACCGACCGGCATCGGTGCCCCCGCGAGACCCGGTCTGTGCCCGTCGCCCGTACCGCGCGGCGGCCGGGACGCGCCTGCGCCCACCGTGGGAGAACCGCCGGCGGCGGCCTTGTCGGGGCACCGTGGATCGAGCCCCCAGCCCGGTCGGTGCAGCAGCCGAGGCAGGACGATGTCGCACACCGCGGGGAAGCCGTTGCCGAGGATGATCTGGAAACCGTCCACGCCGCCCTCGTCGAACCAGCGACGCAGCTGCTCGGCGATGTCCTCCGGGGTGCCGGTGAACCGAGCGTGCTCGAAGAACGCGTCGAAGCCTGCGGCCCCGGCCCGGCGTGCCTCGCGGAGGAAGGTCTCGACGTCGAAGGGCGAGTGGGCGCGGCCCGTCTCGGTGCGCCAGTCGTGGCTGCTCGGGAGGTAGGCGGCGTTGAGCAGCATGATCGGCCTGCGGGCGGGCCGTGCGGCGGGGTTCTCGGCGGACGGGGTCATGATCACGCCTCCGCAGCCCGGGCCGCCGCCTTGGCACGCGGCCGGGGAGTCGGTCCCGGGCCGAACAGCGCCACGAGCAGCGCGATCACGGCGCAGCCTGCCGCGCCCCACAGCAGCCCGACGACGCCCGCCGCTTCGACGACGGTGCCGCCGAGGAAGGCGCCCAGCGCGATGGCGCCGGTGAAGACGCCGACGTAGAGCCCGGTGACGTGTTCGATCCGGTCCGGCGCGGCCTGCGTCATCCAGATCTGCCCGCCCACCGACAATCCGCCGTAGGCCAGCCCCCACAGGGCGATTGCCAGCCCGGCGAGCCAGGCGACGGTGCCGAAGAGCGCGAGCAGCGCGATCGACGCGGTGATGCCCACCGCCAGGCTCAGCACCGTGGCGCGGGCCCGGCGGGCGGCCAGGGCGCCTGTGGCGAAGTTTCCCGCCAGCCCGAAGACGCCGTAGACGAGCAGGAGCAGCGCCACGGCCGACGGCGTCAATGCGGTGCGTTCCTCCAGGACCGGGCGCACGTAGGTGTAGGCGGCGAAGTGCGCGGTGACCAGGAAGACGATCAGGATCAGACCCGCGAGCACCGGGGCACTGCGCAACAGCGGCTCCGGAGCCGAGGCGGACGTCGAGTCGTGCACCGGGGTGGGCTGGGGGAGTCGCGGCAGGGCAGGCAGCAGTGCGGCGGCGAGGAGCACGGCGGTCGCCGCCAGGGCCGCGAACGCGGCCCGCCAGCCGAAGGCGTTGCCCACGATCGTGCCGAGCGGCACGCCGATGACAGAGGCCGCCGCGACGCCGCCGACGGCGAAGGACACCGCCAGCGCGACGTCGCGGGGCGCCACGAGCCGGGTCGCGACGGCCGAGGCCAGCCCCCACACCACGCCCATGCCGAACCCGAGGATGATGCGGGAGACCACCAGCAGCCCGAAGCCCTGCGCGGCGGCGGTCAGCACGTTGCCGAGGGCCAGCACCACCATCGCGACGGCGAGCACCATGCGTCGGTCGAGCCCGCCGAGCAGCCGAGGGACCAGCGGCGCGGTGACGGCGGTGACCAGGCCCGTGATGGTCAGGCTGTATCCGGTGGTGCCCGGCGAGATGCGCAGGCCCTCCGCCATCGGGGTCAGCACGCCGATCGGCAGCATCTCGGAGGTCACCACGATGAACGTGCTCAGGCCGAGCACGGCGACCGCCGCCCACTGCCGACCGGTGGTACGTGCCGAACTCGCTCCGGTGGTGTCGACCGGCGTTGACAAACCCATGACGTCAGTCAACTGCGGGCCTCGGCGGCGAACAACGACGATCTGTTCAACGTTCGATCAGTCAGGGTGATCGATGGGCGGGGAGGGGAAAGCGATGAATCAGGTGCAGGTCCAGCAGATCGAGTGCCTGCTCGCGCTGGCCGAGGAGTTGCACTTCGGCCGCACGGCGGCCCGGTTGGGCTGTTCGCAGAGCCGGGTGAGCCAGTTGATCTCCGCCCTGGAGTCCAGGGTCGGGGCGCGACTCGTCGAACGGACCAGCCGACGCGTGGCCCTGACCCGGTTCGGCGCGCAGTTCGTCGAGGAGGTCGGCCCGGCCTACGCCGCGCTGGACACCGTGTTCAGCCGTGCTCGGGAACGCGCCAGGCGTGGTGCGCTGTGCGAGCTGCGCATCGGCTTCCACGGCAGCGTCTACGAGGAGATCACCGTCGCGTTTCGCAGGCTGCGCGCGCAGCACGAGGTGACGGTCCTGCTGAGCGAGATCCCGCTCGGTTCGCCGTTCTCGGACCTGCTGGACGGTCGGCTCGACGCCGTCGTGGTCGAACTGCCGGTGCGCGAGCCCGCGCTGACCGTCGGCTACCGCTTCCCGCCGCAGGACCAGCTGCTCGCGGTGGCCGCGTCCCATCCGCTCGCCGTCGGAGACGAGGTGCACGTCGAGGACTTGGCGAGTCTGGACGTCCTCTATCGCCGGGGTGACGCGCCCGACTACTGGCTGAACGCCCGCGTGCCGCCCGCTACGCCCGCAGGCATGCCGATCCGTTCCACCACGGGCATCGCCACCATCCAGGAGGGTCTCGCCCTGGTGGCAGGTGGCGACCACGCCATGCTGGTCTGCCGTCCGCTGGCCGAGCGCACCCGCCGCGAGGACGTGCGCTACCTGCCGGTCGACGGGTTGGCCGAGCCCTCGCAGTTGGGCCTGGTGTGGCGGACCGACCGCGCGGCGCCGCAGCTGACCACGCTCGCGGGGCTCCTGCACGACGCGTTCGCCCTCGGCACGAGCGTCGAGTCGCTTCCCCGGCCTGCCTGCGTGGGCGCGCGGTGACTCGGCGGGCGGCCGCACCCCTACCGACGTGCTGCGGGGCCGCCTCTCGCCGACGGCCGGTGCGCCGCGTTGCCGCCCTGCGGCCGCGCGCGGGGCGTGGTCCCCTGCTGCGTGGGCGAGGAGCGGCCTCGGCGGGTGGTGAGTGTCGCGACGTCGGGCGCGCCGGGATCAGTCGGCGGGCTTGTGGGCGTGCACCCGTTCGATCGCGCCGAAGGTCGTTCGGCGGGTCTCGACGACCGTCAGCCCCAGTGCGCCGAGATCGCGGACCGGGCGGCGGGTGTAGTGCTCGCCCTGGGTGGGGATGCTGACGAGTTCGACGAGGTGTTGCAGCAGCCGCAGCGGCCACGCGGACGCCGCGACGTGGTCGGCGAGCAGCAGCCGCCCGCCGGGGCGCAGGACCCGGACGGCCTCCGCCAGCGCGAGCCGGTGATCGGGGATGCAGCACATCGCGAACGTGCTCACCACCGTGTCGAAGGAGTCCGGTGGGAAGGGCAGCCGGGTGGCGTCCGCGACCCGGAGGTCGGTGCGGCGGCCCGCGGACTCGGCGCGACGCCGGGCGATGTCGAGCATCGCGGGGCTCCACTCGATGCCGGTCAGCTCGACCTCGGCGGGGTAGTGCGGGAAGTTCAGCCCGGTGCCCACGGCGATCTCCAGCGTGGCACCGAGGGCGCGACCGCAGACCCACGGCCTGCTGTCGCCGAGGTACTTCTGCTCCACCGTCGCACTGCGCCGGTCGTAGCCTGCGGCCAGGCCGTCCCAGCAGGCCACGAGCCGATCGGATCGTCTCCGCCCCGGCGTCACGTCGTGCTCCCGGTCGCGTCGACGTGTCCCGAACTCAGGATCTGTTCCAACGCGGTCTTGACGTCGTCGAATCGTTGGGCGCCGACCAGGCGGGCGCCGTGGGTCTCCAGCTCGGCGAAGTACCGGGCTGCGGCGTCGCCCGCTGCCTCACCTCGGTCGGCGTAGACGACGATCCGGGCCCGACCGTCGGAGGGGTCGGGCACCCGGCGGACGTAGCCCGCCCGTTCGAGATGCGCGACCAGTTCGCTGATCGCCTGGGGAGTCATGCCTGCCCGGTCGGCCAGGACGGTCGGCCTGGTGCCGCCGCAGTCGAGGTGCCGGAGGACGTTGACGACATGGGTCGGCCGCAGATCGGTGAAACCCTGACTGCTCAGGTGCGCGGCCAGTCCGGCCGCCACCCAGTCGAACAGCCCGCTGATCAGCTGGGGCAGGGGGGCGGGCGGAGCCGACGTCGGTGACTCGGTCATTGCGCGATCGTCCTTCCCGGACGGCCGGTGTGGCGGACAGCGGACAGCGGACAGCGGACAGCGGACAGCGGACAGCGGACAGCGGACAGCGGACAGCGGACAGCGGACAGGTACTTCGGAAACCTTTTCAGGATGCTTACTAAGGCTACCTGAATACCTGAGTGCGGCTGCTTGTCGGGGCCGAAGCGTCGTGGCCCCCGAGGCCGAGCGGAGTCGGCGACCGGTCCAGCCGAGCCGAGGCCGCGTCGTCCGGCCGGGCGAGCGCATCGAGATCGGTGGCCCGGAGCCCGAACGTCCGGGGTGAGTCCCCGGCGGGGCCGGTCGGCTGTGCTGCCTCGGCTGCCCCGGGTCGCCGGTCGTCAGGTCGCCATCGGCGGCCAGGCCGCGCGCCCTGCCCGCCTGCCTGCCGGTCAGGCAGAGCCGCCCGTCTCGACCGCCGCTTCGGTCCGGCAGCCACCCCGTCCCGACCGCCGCCAGCGGTCCGGGCGCCGCCGCGTCCTCGGGTCACTCGGCGGGCAGCACCTTGCCGGGATTCATCAGCCCCGCCGGATCGAGAAGTCGCTTGACCCCGCGCATCAACTCGATCTCCACGGCGGGCTTGTAGTCGGCGAGGAGGTCGCGTTTGGACTGACCGAGGCCGTGCTCCGCGCTGATGCTGCCCGCGAAACGCGCGGTCGAGTCGTAGACGATCCGGGCGAGTTCCTCGGCGCGGGCGCGGAAGACGTCCGGTTCCATGTCGAGCGGCCCGCTCAGGTTGTAGTGCAGGTTGCCGTCGCCGACATGCCCGTAGGTCACGATCCGGATGCCCGGCACGGCCGCTCGCAGCGCCTCGTCGGTCTCCCGGACGAAGGCCGGGATGCTGCCGATGGGCACGGTCACGTCGTGTTTGAGGCTGGGGCCCTCCTGGTTCTGCGCCTCGGAGATCCCCTCTCGCAGGTTCCAGAGCGCGGCGATCCGCGCCGAGCCCTCGGCGACGACGGCGTCGAGCAGCAGCTCCCGGTCGAACGCCGCGCCCAGCGCGGTCTCGAGCGTCGCGTCGAGGCCTGCGTCGGCCATCGGGTCGCTCAGCTCGACCAGGGCGTACCAGGGATGCGCGCCGGTGAACGGGTCCCGCGTTCCCGGCACGTGCCGCAGCACGAACTCCAGGCTCTGCGCGGACATCAGCTCGCAGCCGGTCAGCCGGGGTCCTGCGGTGGCCCGCAGGACGCCGATCAGGTCGACGGCGGCCTGCGGATCGGGCAGGGCGACCCAGGCGGTGGCGCGGCTGCGGATCGCCGGGAAGAGGGTGAGGACGGCGGCGGTGATCACACCGAGGGTGCCCTCGGAGCCGATGAACAGGTGCTTGAGGTCGTACCCGGTGTTGTCCTTGCGCAGCCCGCGCAGGCCGTCCCACACCCGGCCGTCGGGCAGCACCACCTCCAGCCCGAGCGTGAGGTCCCGCATCGTCCCGTAGCGGAGCACGGCCGTCCCGCCCGCGTTGGTCGCGAGGTTGCCGCCGATGGTGCAGCTGCCCTGGGCGCCCAGCGACAGCGGGAACAGCAGCCCCGCCTCCCGCGCGGCCCGCTGCACGTTCTCCAGGACCACCCCCGCCTCGACGGTGATGGTCTGGTTGGCCGGATCGACCTCGCGGACGCGCCGCAGCCGGGTCAGCGAGAGCGCGATCTGGGCGCCGGAGGAGTCCGGGACGGAGCCGCCGCACAGCCCGGTGTTGCCGCCCTGGGGGACCACGGCGACGCCTGCCCGGTGGCACAGGCCCACCACACGCGAGACCTCCTCGGCGCTGCCGGGGCGGACGACGGCGGCGGCGCGGCCCCGGTAGGCGTCGCGCCAGTCGGTGAGGTGACCGCGCATCCGGTCGGGGTCGGTGACCAGGCCCGCCGAGCCGACGGCCTCGTGCAGCCGGACGAGGAGATCTCGGTCGACGGCGTTGCTCACGGGGCTCTCCGATCGGTGCGCCGGGTCGTCCCGTCGGGCGACGGGGCCTCGTCCCGGGGCCGGGCATCCTCGCCGAGCGGGGTCGTCCTCGGCCGGGACGGCGGAGACGGGGACGAGTCCGAGGGTTCGACGAGCCTGCGCGAGTCGCTCTGCTGCCGAGGCCTGGTCCGATCCGAGCACCGGGCTCGCCGACGGCGCCACCTCGCGTAGTCGCGGCCCCCAGTCCGACATCCGCTCCGGGAAGCAGGTCGCCAGCACGTCGATCATCGCCGAGGCCGACGCCGAGGCACCGGGGGAGGCGCCCAACAGGGCGGCCAGCGATCCGCCCGCCGAGACGAGGGTCTCGGCGCCGTAGCCGACCATGGTGCCTCGGCCGCCGACGGTCTTCAACAGCTGGACACGTTGGCCTGCGGTGACGAGTTCCCAGTCCTCGGCGCGGGCGGTGGGCACGAACTCGCGCAGCGCGGCCAGCCGGTCGGCGGGCGACTGAGTCAGCTGCCGGAGGAGATAGGCCATCAGGTCCCGGTTGTCCCGCGCCGAGGCCGCCAGCGTCGACAGATTGTCGACGCGGACCGAACGGACGAGGTCGGTGAGCCTGCCCTCGCGGAGGAAGCGCGGAGAGAACGCGGCGAAGGGACCGAACAGCAGGTGCTCCTGCCCGTCCACCACTCGGCGGTCCAGGTGGGGCACCGAGAGCGCAGGCGCGCCCGGCGCGGCGTGGCCGTAGAGCTTGGCGGCGTGTGCGGCGACCAGCTCCGGTCGGGACGCGCGTAGGAACCGGCCGCTGATCGGGAAGGCGCCGAGCCCGCGCACCTCGGGCACCCGCGCCGACTGGAGCAGCGGCAGCGTGGCGCCGCCCGCGCCGACGAAGACGAAGCGGGCTCGCAGGCCCCGACGCCGGTCGGTCACCCGGTCCCGGACGGCCAGGTGCCACCGTTCGCCGTGCCGGTGGAGGGCCTGCACCTCGTGGTTCAGCCGGACCGTCGCACCCTGCCTCCGCAGGGCGGCGAGCAGCCCGCGCGCGAGGACGCCGAAGTCGACGTCGGTGCCCTGGGCGGAGCGGGTCGCCGCGACCGGTTCCCGCGCGGACCGGTCCCGGAACACCAGCGGCAGCCAGGAGGCGAGGACCGCACGGTCGTCGGAGAAGGCCAGATCGGCGAACAGCGGATGGCCGCGCACCGCCTCGAACCTGGCCCGCAGATACGCCACCCCCTCGGCGCCCCGGCCGAAGCCGAGATGCGGCACCGAGCGGACGAAGTCGCCGGGGGAGTCGAGCAGGCCCTCCTCGACCAGCTGCGCCCAGAAGCACAGCGAGGTGCGGAACTGCTCGGCGATCCGCAGCGCGCCCTCGGGATCGACTGAGCCATCCGGCCTGCGTGGCGTGTAGTTGAACTCGCAGAGCCCCGCGTGGCCGGTGCCCGCGTTGTTCCAGGCGTGGGAGCTCTCCAGACCGGCATCGGGCAGCCGCTCCACCACCGTGATGCGCCAGTCCGGTTGGAGGCGGGCGAGCAGGACACCGAGGGTGGTGCTCATGATCCCCGCGCCGATGAGGACGACGTCGTGATCGTCGGTGTCCGGCACTGTGACTCCTCCTCCTGCGGCCTCGACGGATCGAAACGTGTCCATCCTGTGCCGGGCAGCGGGTCGGCGGCGCGACCGAGGCCCGGGCACAGCGGCGGCCGGTCCGCGCGAACCGCCGAACCGGGCCTGCGTGCCGGTCGTCGGACGCCGGGCGACCGGCGTGGCGGCGCCCTGCGGTACCCGACGCGCACTTCGGGGCGAGGGCGCCGCCCGACGCGCTCAGTACGGTGCGTCGATCTCCACTCGGTCGACGGTCCAGGCGCGGGCCTGCTCGCTGAGGGTGATGCCGAGTCCGGGGCGGTCGGACAGGTGCATCCGCCCGCCCGTGGTCTCCAGCCGCTCGTTGAACAGCGGGTACAACCAGTCGAAGTGCTCCACCCACGGCTCGTTCGGGTAGGCCGCCGCCAGATGGACGTGGATCTCCATGGCGAAGTGCGGCGCGATCTGGAGGTTGCGGTGCTCGGCCAGCGTCGCGAGCTTGAGGAACTGGGTGATGCCGCCGATGCGCGGGGCATCCGGCTGGAGGATGTCGACCGCGCCGTGGCGGATCAGCTCGTAGTGCTCCGCGACGCTGGTGAGCATCTCGCCCGTGGCGACGGCGGTGGTCAGCGACCGGGCGAGGGCGGCGTGTCCCTCGGCGTCGTAGGCGTCGAGCGGCTCCTCGATCCAGACGAGGCCGAACTCCTCCAGCGCGCGGCCGACCCGCATGGCGGTGGGCCGGTCCCACTGCTGGTTGGCGTCGACCATCAGCGGCACCGTGTCGCCGATGTGCTCCCGGACGGCGGCGACCCGCCGCAGGTCCTCGGCCCAGTCGGGCTGCCCGACCTTGATCTTGATGCCGCCGACGCCCGCCTCCAGGGTGCGGGTGGCGTTGTCCATCACCTGATCGATGGACTCGTGCAGGAATCCGCCCGAGGTGTTGTAGCAGCGCACCGAGTCGCGGTGGGCACCGAGCAGCTTCGCCAGGGGGAGTCCGGCGCGCTTGGCCTTGAGGTCCCACAGCGCGACGTCGAAGGCGGCCAGCGCCTGGGTGGCGGCGCCGCTGCGCCCGACGGAGGCACCCGACCACACGAGCTTCGTCCACAGTCGACCGATGTCGCTGGGGTCCTCGCCGATCAGGTCGGGCGCGACCTCACGGGCGTGCGCGAACTGAGCGGGCCCGCCCGCCCGCTTGGAGTAGCTGAAGCCGATCCCCTCCGCGCCGCCCTCGGTGCGGATCTCGGCGAAGAGAAACGCGACCTCGGTCATCGGCCGCTGTCTGCCGGTGAGCACCTTCGCGTCGCTGATGCCGCCGGGCAGCGGCAGGGTCACCGAGGACAAGGTCACCGAGGTGATCCGATCGAGGACGGCGGGGGCGGCGCCTTCCCTCGCGGTGCTGGTCATGGAATGGGACTCCTTCGTCCGAGAACGTCGAGGGGACGGACTGGTGTGTGGTCAGCGGTCCAGGCACGGCCGCTTGGGATCGAACTCCCAGCCGGGCACCAGGTACTGCATCGCCACGGAGTCGTCGCGGGCGCCGAGTCCGTGCTCCCGGTACAGCTCGTGTGCGGCGGCCAGCGCGTCGGTGTCGAGTTCGATGCCGAGCCCTGGGGCGGTGGGCACCGTGATCTGCCCGCCGGAGATGCGCAGCGGGTCTCGGGTCAGTGCCTGACCGTCCTGCCAGATCCAGTGGGTGTCCAGCGCCGTGATCTCGCCCGGCGCGGCGGCCCCGACGTGGGTGAACATCGCCAGCGACACGTCGAAGTGATTGTTGGAGTGCGAACCCCAGGTGAGGCCGAAGTCGGCGCAGAGCTGGGCGACGCGCACCGAGCCACGCATGGTCCAGAAGTGCGGGTCGGCCAGCGGGATGTCGACCGCGCCCGCGCGGACGGCGTGGGCCAGCTGTCGCCAGTCGGTCGCGATCATGTTGGTGGCGGTGCGCAGTCCGGTGGCTCGGCGGAACTCCGCCATCGTCTCGCGGCCGGAGAAGCCGCCCTCCGGTCCCACCGGGTCCTCGGCGTAGGCGAGCACGTCATGCAGGTCGCGGCACAGCTCGACGGCGTCGGCCAGCAGCCAGCCGCCGTTGGGGTCCAGTGTGATCCGCGCGTCCGGGAACCGTCCGGCCAGCGCGCGCACCGCCTCGATCTCCTGCTCTGCGGGCAGCACGCCGCCCTTGAGCTTGAAGTCGGTGAAGCCGTAACGGGCCCGGGCCGCCTCGGCGAGCGCCACCACCGACTCCGGGGTGAGCGCCTCCGCACGGCGCAGCCGCTCCCACTCGTCGGCAGGCTCGGCCTCGGCGACATAGGGCAGCTCGGCGGCGGAGCGTCGATTTCCCACATAGAAGAGGTAACCGAGCATCGGGACGGCCTCGCGCTGCTGTCCGTCGCCGAGCAGCTCGGCGACCGGGACGCCGAGGTGCTGCCCGAGCAGGTCCAGCAGGCCGGACTCCAGTGCCGTCACCGCGTGCACCGTGGTGCGCAGGTCGAACGTCTGCTGTCCCCGCCCGCCCGCGTCGCGGGCCGCGAAGGTCTCGGCGACGGACCGGAGCAGGCGTCCGAGCCGGGCGACGGGCTGTCCGACGAGCAGCTCGCCCGCGTCCTCGATGGTCTGTCGGATCGCCTCGCCACCGGGCACCTCGCCGACGCCCACCCGGCCTTCGCTGTCGGTCACGATCGCGATGTTGCGAGTGAAGAACGGGCCGTGGGCGCCGCTCAGGTTCAGCAGCATGCTGTCGTGTCCGGCGACGGGAACCGCCTGGACGCGAGCCACGGTGGGGGTTCGGCCGGTCATGACGGTCTCCTCCTCGGTTGCGGGTGGGCAGATCGCCGGACTGCGAGGTCGTCCGGAGGGAGCAGCGGCACGGGGTGGGCGTCCTTGGTCCGACGGCTCCGTGCGGCACTCGGGTCGACGCCGCGCGCGGCCGGTGGTCCCGGTCACCGTAGGAAGGCCGACCGATGCCTGTCTAGAAGCCTTTTCGCATAACTCGATGCCGTCAGGGCATCAAGGCAACGGCGGCGGCCGCCGCAGCCCGGTTCGGCCGCTCGTCGAGAGCCGACTCGCCGGCGTGCGACCTCGCGGCCGACGTGGCTCGGCCTGCTCGGTAACGGTCGTCGCGGCCTGGTCGAGACTCAACCGATACCCGGCGGGCTCGTCGGCCCGCATCGTCTCGGCCGGTGTCCCGCGCGGTCCGCCGACCCCTGGGCGAGCCCTCGGGCGGTCTCCCCATCGAGCAGGCCCACCCCCGCTCGGCGGCCCAGGATCGCGGCGGAATCGACGGCGGCAGGCGCGTCGGCCAGCCGGGCCGAGCCCGTCGAGAGTGCCGTGGGTCGAGCCGTCGCCGCACCGGTCCGCGCGTGAGTTTCCCCGGGCGGAACGACGCGGTCTCTGGCGGCATCGCGAGGCGCCGACCAGCGACGACGGCGCTGGGCGACGCGATCCGGCACTGGGGGAACGCCCGCCCGCGCTGGTGATGACCAGGCGATTTCCGGGTGTGCGATGCCGCCTCGTCGATGCCGGGCCCGCCGAGACGATCCAGCGAGCCGACGGCGACCGGGCCCCGGTGCGAGTCTCCCGCCGCGTCGCCGGTCCGCCGCTGGCTCGTGTCCGAGCTGCGACGCCCGCGTCACCCTCGTCGATCACCGGAGTCGCCTCGGGTGCTCCTCATGCCGCGAGAGTATCGATCCATACCGCATCGGATCTGGACAGGTATGACACCAGGTTCCTACTCTTCCCCCGTCCAGGCGCTCGTGACGCCACTCACAGCACCGGCTGCCGGACTGCCGGCTTCTCGAAGAGGAGAGACGACATGACCAGAAGCATCGGCCAGCGCCGGTGGGCGGTGACCGGCCTCGGGCTGGCTCTGACCGTCTCCCTGTCCGCTTGTGGCGGCAACCTCGGGGGCGCTTCCGGAGAAGGCGCCGACTTCCCCGACGGCAACCCGATCAGCATCTACGTCGGTCAGGAGCCCGGCGGCAGCACCGACCTCATCGCCCGTGCGCTGGCCGACGGAGCTACCGAGGATCTGGGCGTGGCGATCACCGTCGAGAACAAGCCCGGCGCCAACGGCACCCTGGCGGCCCAAGAGCTGGCAGGGGACGCGGCCGACGGGCACACCCTGATGATCTTCAACGGCAGCCTCGCCTACATCACGCCGCTCGCGGTCTCCGAGAGCGAGGCCGTCGACATCGCCGACTACGAGATCATCACCGGCCTGTCCCAGGACGACTACATCCTGGTGAGCGCGGCGTCCTCGGACTTCGCCACCGTCGACGACCTGGTCGACGCGGGCCGGACGATCACCTACGGCACCACGGGCGTCGGCACCGGCAGCCAGCTCTCCCAGGCCGCCCTGTTCGCACAGGCGGACGTCACCGCCACCGCCGTGCCCTTCGACGGCGGCTCGCCCACGCTGACCGCAGTGCTCGGCGGCCAGGTCGACGTCGGGTCGATCCAGCTCGGCGAGGCCATGGAGCAGATCCGGGCAGGCGAGCTGAACCCGATCGTCACCTTCGCGCAGGAGCGGCCGTCCTACCTGCCGGACACCCCCACCGCCGTGGAGGAGGGCTACGACGTCGAGGTGCAGCAGTCGCGGGCCGTCTTCGCGCCGAAGGACACCCCGCAAGAGGTCATCGACGCCCTGCGCGCCTCGTTCCAGACGGTCTTCGACTCCGAGAACTACCAGCGGTTCAACACCGACAACCAGCTCACGCCGAACGAGGTCGACGGCGAGGAACTGCGTGAGCAGTGGAGCACGAACCTGACCACCTACGAGGACATGGTCGAGGAGTTCGACATCGACATGGGCGGTAACCAGTGACCGGTCCCCTCGATGAGGCGGATCGCGGCGCTTCGCGCGTGACGGACACGACGGGCGGCCCGGCGAAGGCGGACGTGACCCCCACGCCCACGACGCGCACGGCGGCCGAACAGCGGCAGGCCGCCGAATCGCCCGCCGGGGAGACGCTGGTCGGAACGAGCCTCGGCGAGGCGGTCGCGGCCGTCGAGGAGGCGGAAGAGGAGTACCGCCCGCCGCCCATCGGCTTGGCGGGCAGGCTCGTCACCGCCGTCGCCGTGTTCCTGCTCGGCGTGGCCATGCTGATCGGCTCGGTGTCGCTCGGGGTGGGCACGGCCAGCGCACCCAGCTCCGGCATGTGGCCGATGCTGGTGAGCGTCGTGTTGGTCGTCCTCTCCGCCGCTCTGGTCGCGATGGCACCGAAGGCCACCGACGGCGAGCGGTTCTCCCGCACCGCACTGCTGGTGCTCGCGGGCCTGGCGACCATGGTCGGCTTCGTCGCCGTCATCGAGACCATCGGCTTCGAGATCCCGGCTGCCCTGCTCACCTTCGTCTGGGTTCGATTCCTCGGACGCGAGAGCTGGCGCACCTCGATCATCACCAGCATCGCCGTGACCGTCGCCTTCTATCTGATCTTCGTGGTGGCCCTCTCCGTTCCCATTCCGCACCTGTTCTAGGAGTGTCCGTGGACCTGTCACCGGTCTTGGACGGCTTCGGCGTCGTCCTAGAGCCGATCAACCTGCTCTACTGCCTGATCGGCGTGGTCGTCGGGATGCTGGTCGGCGTGCTGCCCGGCCTCGGCCCCGCCGCCACCATCGCCATCCTGCTGCCCGTCACCCTCGGCATCGAGCCGGTGACCTCGATCATCATGCTCGCGGGCATCTTCTACGGTGCCCAGTACGGCGGGACGATCACCTCGGTGCTGCTGCGGTTGCCCGGCGAGGCCTCCTCGGTGGTGACCGTCTTCGACGGCCATGCGCTGGCTCGCCAGGGCAAGGCGGGCACCGCGCTGGGCATCGCGGCGATCGGCTCCTTCATCGGCGGCACCGTCTCCATCGTGGCCCTGTCGCTGCTCGCCCCGGTGGTCACCGGCTTCGCCCTGGACTTCGGGCCGCCGGAGTACACCGCACTGGCGCTGCTGGGCATCCTGCTGGTCTCCACGATCGGCGGGGGCAACCGGCTCAAGGCCGTGATCGCCGCCTGCGTCGGCCTTCTGCTGGCCACCATCGGGCGGGACGGCTTCACCGGAGTGGAGCGGTTCACCTTCGACAACCTGTCGTTGGCCGACGGCCTGGACTTCGTACCGATCGCCATGGGCCTGTTCGGCCTCGGCGAGATCCTCTACAACCTGGAGGAGCGGCACCGCGCCACGCGGGCACCGTCGAAGGTCGCCAACGTGTGGCCCTCGCGGTCGGACCTGCGGCAGTCCTCCGGCGCGATCGGTCGCGGCTCGGTACTGGGCTTCGTGCTCGGCATCCTGCCCGGCGGCGGTGCCACGATCGCCTCGATGGCCGCCTACGCGGTGGAGAAGCGCCGGGCCAAGCGCCCGGAGCGGTTCGGCAAGGGGGCGGTGGAGGGCGTCGCCGGGCCGGAGACCGCCAACAATGCCGCCGCGACCTCGTCGTTCATCCCGCTGCTGTCGCTGGGCATTCCGGCGAACGCGACGATGGCGGTGATCTTCGGTGCGCTGCTCATCCAGGGCGTGACGCCGGGACCACGACTGGTCTCGGAGGAACCCGAGCTGTTCTGGGGCGTGGTCAACTCGATGTACATCGGCAACATCCTGTTGCTGATCATGAGCATCCCGCTGATCGGGCTGTTCGTGAAGATCCTGCGAGTACGGCCGACGATCCTGGCGCCCATCACGGTGCTGATCACGCTGGTCGGCGTGTACACGGTGCGCAACGATCCGTTCGACATCATCCTGGTGATCGTCTTCGGCGCGCTGGGCTACCTGATGAAGAAATGCGGTTTCGACCCCGGCCCGCTGGTCCTGGCCTTCGTGCTCGGCTCGCTGCTGGAGGACTCGCTGCGGCGGTCGCTGCTGATCTTCGACGGCGACCCGACCGGTTTCGTCACCCGGCCGATCTCCGGAACCCTGCTCGCGGCCTTCGTCCTGGTGGCCCTGCTGCCCGCGATCCGGGCGCTGATCCTGCGCCGCCGCGCGGCACGCGAGCAGGCCGAGATCAAGAACCGGGACGACGAGCTGGTCTAGCCGGACCCCGCGCCGCGAGCAACGCTGCTCGCGGCGCGGCCTTCGGCGTGGGCAGGGGCCGTCGGCGGTGACGGTCGGGGGCGCCCAGCCTCCGGTCCGGTGGTCGGGCGACTCAGACGCCCGCGACGGAGCTGATCCAGTCCCGGTACCGGGTGATGTCGGTGTAGAAGGAGACGGTGGCGCGGTCACTGGTCGAGGCGACGCCCACCTGGTAGTAGCCGCCGTCGACCGGGCTGGTCGCGAACATCGGGCCGCCGGAGTCGCCGCCCGCCGCGATGCCGTTGATCCTGGTGACGCCGATGGCGTCGCCGCCGAGCCAGTCCTGCGCGTCGAGCGTGTGCACGCGGGTGTCGGCGTACTTGAGGTACTGAGACTGGCAGCCCGACTCGTTGCCGGTGCAGGTCGCGCCCCAGCCGTAGAGCTGCACGGTGTCGTCGACCCTGGCGTCGCCCACCGTCCCCAGTGGTGCGTACACCGCGTCGACCGCCTGGTCGATGCGTACCAGCGTGATGTCGGCGACCGGGTGCGCGACGGTCTCGGCGACGCCGACCACCGTCCCGCCGCCGTTCGCGTCCAGGCTGCCGACCCGGAAGGTCGTCGCGCTGGGCGAGCCGACGCAGTGCGTCGCGGTCAGGATCCACTCGGGGGCGATGATGGTCGCCGAGCAGACGGGAGAACCGTTGCTGAACATCCGCGCCGCCCACGGCGCGTCGGTGGCGAACTCGCCGTCGATGATGAACGTCTGCGCGCCGTCGGTCTCGGGAGCCGCGACGGCGGAGACGGGAGCGACGGCGGGGACTTCACCGCCTGCGGCGGTGGCCGGTTCGGCGGCGATGGTGGTGGTGCTCAGTCCGATGACGGATAAGAGCGCGGTGGCGGCTCCGACCATCGTGGGAACTAGGCGATTCAGGCGCATTGACTCGTCACCTCGAAGTCTCGAGAGGGCAGGGGATTGCGACTGCATTCCCAGTCTCTTGGCTTCGCAACAACTCGGACACCACAAGATGGATGCCCGCCGGACGGCGGCTCGGGCTACTCCGAACAGACCAGCGACCGGACTGGGTCAGCTGTGGGATCGAACCGATTCGAGCTGGTGAGGGGGATTCAGCGGGTATCGCGCGGTCCGTCTGCCGGGAGCACGGTGACGGCGCACGGCGAGTCGAGTTTTCGGATCGGGGCCACGGCGGACCGGCGTCCGCCTTCGACATGTCGGTGCGTGACCACGGCCTGCTCGCCGCCCGGCCTGCGCGCCTGTGTCACGTTCGATCCTGATCGGATGGCCATTGCGGACGGGGAACCCGTACGCGCAGTTCATCGTGATGCTCGGCGATGAAGGCCTCGATCGAGCGCGGTGGGCGTCCGGCGGTGACCGCGTCCTCGACGAGTCCGAGCAGTACGTCGCGGCGCGGGTCTCGCGGGTGGAAGCGATGGCGGAACCCGGGGACGTACGCCTTCCTCCCGGCCGCGACGCTGTGCGCAGGATAGGACGCTCCCCGGCCACCGACCGGCACGTCCGACCGTCCAGGTAGATCGCCTCCGGCTCACCGGCCCACTTGATCCTGGCCATGAGGAAGCGCCGACCTTGTTCTGACCGGTCAGTGGCTGCGGGGAGGGCTGTCAGGCGTTGACCGCTGTGGCCGGTTGGCTGGTGGTAGTCGTGCCGTCGTAGCCGGTGGCCAGATCCGCGGTGAGGTCAGCGCAGACCCCGGCACCGGTGAACGCTGCGGCGAGGGCGGCGGTGTCGACGCCGGTGTGGGAGGCGAGATCGGCCAGGTCGGCCGGGTTGCCGCTGAGCAGGGGGCGCAGCGCGGGCAACGCGACGGCCGGGACGGTGATCTTCTTGCCCGCCGCCTGCACGGTCACGATGTCGTCGTCGACCGTTAGTTCCGGCGGGAAGTTGGTCACGCACACCACGGCGCGGGGTGGGCCGAAGATCCCGAACGCGGTGGTGTGCCGGGTGCGGGTGTCCTCGCGGTGGCGGGTGGCGAGGAAGTCCGCCGGGCTGCGCCTGTGCAGCAGGTCGGCGGCGACTGCCGCGAGCCGCTGGTGCTGGTCGGTGTCGGGCCGTTGGCCGAGGTCGACACGGAGCTCGCCGGTGGCGCGGGCTTGGTCGGCGATCCAGGCGAGGTAGTCGACACCGGTGCGTTGCGTGAGGCCGAAGGTGGCATGCAGGCTGTGCCCGTTCCCGCGTCCAGTGCGGGTGGCTTGATGCCACCAACCGCGTGGGATGTGCATGACGTCCCCGGTACGAAGGGTGCCGCTCCATACGATCTCGCCGCTAGGTTCGAGATTCGGTTCGGCGTCACGTTCCATCGGCGCGGGTCGGGTTGGGCCGCGCACCTCCCAGCTCTTGGTGCCGTCGAGCTGTACGACCAGGACGTCATGGCTGTCCCAGTGGATGCCCCACCCAGACGCTTCCTGGGTGGTCAGGTACATGTTGACCCGGGTGTGCTCGCCGCTCCACCAACTCAGGGCTCGGCAAGCGACCTCCAGGGTGGCGTCCAGTGGGGCCAGGTCGTCCAAGACGAGAGTGGCGCCCTGCTCCAGGTAGTGCCCGATGCGGGGCATGGCGGCCATGGAGATCCGGTGGCCGCGGCTGCTCGGGTGCTGGGCCAAGTACTCGCGCGGGTGCAGGTCAGCGCCGTTTCGCAGCATCCGCAGCTGCGGGTTGTGCAGTTCACGGCGGGAGATGAGGTCGAGCAGTCGAGCCGGAGTGAGGAGCCGCGCGCACAGTTCGGGGTCGGGGAGGGTACCGCGGGCGAACTCGCGGCCGAGCCGGTCTGGGCCGGCCCAACCGAAGGCGTGCTCGATGCCGTGCACAAGCCGATGATCCATGACGACGCATCCTCTCCGTTGGCTGTCGGGCTGGGAGCGGTCGGGGCGGGCGCCGCTTGGGCAGCCCGCCCCGACCTGGGGTGCGGGACGGGTCTGGTCAGCCGTCCTTGTTCTCGCCGCTGTCTCCGGTGGCGCCGTCGCCGCTGAGTGCGGTGCGGCCGGTGACGCTGATCAGGTTCTCGACGGTGATCTCCACGGGGTTCACCCCCTTCCCTGGTGTCGGGGTCAGGACAGGTCGATGATGAGCTCGCCTGCGGCCTTGCGGGCTGGCTCGGCCAAGGGGTGCGCGTCGGCGCGCGTGGCGGCCAGGCGCAGCAGATTGCAGGTCACCCAGAGACGGGCGATCCGGCCGGAGCGAGTATCGAGATCCGCAGCGAATTCAGCGAGGACTCGGTCGGCGACCGCCGGGACGGCGAGCGCGGTGGCCCAGAGACAGGCGGCGTCGTTGCCACGCGGGGCCAGTCCCCAATCCGTCCAATCGAGAATCACCAGGCGGGGTCCGGTGAGGTTGCCCCAGTGCAGGTCACCGTGAGAGGTGGTCCAGTCGGTGACCGTGGTGTCGATCTGGTGGACGTCCTCGCCGAGTACCTGGCTGATGCGCCGGGTGATCAGCTCCTGACGGCCCGACACGCGGAACGTGGTGAACCCGCCCAGCGCGGTCAGCGCGGCGCGCAGCTCCGCCCACCAGGCGTCTGGTAGTCCAGGGTCGGCGGCGAGGGTGGCACCGCCGGTGGCGATCACCGACTCGCCGACCAGTTCCATCTCCTCGGCACGCCACACCGTGGTGCCATCCGGATCGCGCCAGGTCGCGGACTGCACCCAGCCGGGCTTCGGCACACCAGAGATAACGGAGGCGGCCTCCGCGCCGACCCAGGATTGGGGCTGGATCCAGCCGGTTCCGCGCGAGGTCACCCGCACCCAGGTGCCGCGGTCGGTGCGATGCCCGGCGGACTCCGCCCACGCCCCGGTCGCGCTCGTCGAGCGGTCCAGTCGGACGTCGAGGCGCCGCTCGACCTCGGCGGCGACGGTCTCGGTCAGGTCCACAGTGGCTCTCCTTTATGTGCTGGTGTCTAGTAGACGGTCGGCGACCGGTGCCGACGATCGTGATTGCGGAGTGTGGGTGCGCCCGCACCGATCGTGGGCACGCTCTTGACCCGAACGGGGCTCCCGTAGTAGCGGCGCGGGGGTGATGATCGTGTCGTGGCCGATGACACCGTGGGGGACGTCCTGCGTGCCGAGCGCCTGCGCCTACGGCTTACGCTGGAACAGGCGGGCCGACTGATCGGGTTCTCCAGCTCGACGCTCTCCCGCATCGAGCACAACCTGCGGCGGCTGGACATCGAGGAGCTGCGCGCGGTCGCGTCCCGGTATGGCATCGCGCCGTCGCGGCTGGGACTCGCTACTGTCGACGATCAACAGCACATCGATGGAAGCGGTGGGCACGTGCAGCGCAGACAGTTCTTGACCGCCGCCGCCGGTCTGGCCGTCCCGTACGCCGTGCTGGCCCGCCTCGATGATGCCCTGGTCGCCCTGCCCGCTGCGCGCGGCCAGGTCACCGAGTCCACTGTGACCGCCAGCATGGCCGTCAGTCAGGCCCTGTTCGACCGGGCGCAGTACACCGCTCTGGTCGCGGGACTGCCGGGCCTGCTGGCCGCCGCGCACGAGCTGGCCGACGTCCACCAGGATTCACGCTCCCAAGCAACGGTCGCGGCCTGCTACAACCTCGCGACCCACACCTTGACCAAGCTCGGGCAGCACCAGGTCAGCCGCCTGACCGCCGACCGCGCCATGAACCACGCCCGCCGCGCAGACTCTCCGCTCGCGCTAGCCTTGTCGGCACGCGCGATCGGCGTGGTGCTGCGTCACGAGGGTCGGCCCCGCATAGCTCAACGGGTCACGCTCGGCGCGATCGGTGCTGTGCAGGCCACCGGGTTGACCGTTCCCGCGGAGCGCGCCGTCCTCACCCAGATCTTGTGCACCGCAGCATATTCCGCGGCCACCAACGGCGACCAGGATCAAGCCGTCGACCTGATCGGCGCGGCCGAGGATGCCGTGTGCGGGCTCGACCGTCCGGTCATCGTTGGCGGCAACGCGGTCACCCCGGCCCAAGTCCAGCTCTACAAGATCGGGGTACACCGGGCCGCCGGGGACTCCAGCCAGGCGTTGGACGCCGCTCGCGGGCTGAGGCCCGAGCATTTCGCCACTGCGGAGCGCCGGAGCCGCCTGCACACCGACCTGGCCCGCGCTTGGTGGATGCACGGCCGTCCCGAGCAGACCGCCGCCGCGCTGCTGGCCGCCTACCACGAGGCCCCCACCGAATTGACCGGCCGCCCGGCGATTCGCCATATCGGTCTCGACCTCGTCCGGCGTCACCCCCACACCTCTGGGGCCCGGGAGTTGCGGCTCGCGCTGCGATCCAGCGTGTAGGTGACCGGCCGCAGCACCGGCCTCTGGAGACCGCCAGCCGCCCCGCCCCCGAGACCTACACCGCCCCGCCTCGCCCCCGGCGTCGGCCAGAACACCTCCGGATGGACGCTTCACCTACAGGCCTGACCATATACATCGGACTTTCGACACGGCCCTTTGCCAGAATCGCCGTGCCCTCGTCACCAGCGCGGTGAACACACTCGGTGAGAGCGTGCCGCCGTCGCGGTCCTTGATGTCGCGGATCTCGACGACGACGCAGCTCTGGTCGCGGCCGATCTCCTCGCGGCTCGCGCCGGGGGTCGTGTGGGACGACGTGATCGATCAGATGGCCGCCACCCGGTTCGCGCTGACCGAGTCGCCGCCGAGGTCGAAGAAGTTGTCGCCGACGTCGATCGTCCGGCCGGCAGTCATGTGAGGTCGGTTCGTGCGCGTCGGATGAGGTCCAGTGACAGATGCGGGCTACAGGTCTGCCGGTGGACTGCGGCCCAGGTCTCGACGTGCGTACGCAGGATGGGATGCTCCCCGACCACCGAGATATGCGGGTCGCTGAGCCCGCGCGCACGACACGCCGAGCGGGAGACCGGCTCCACCACTCTCCCGTCCCGTGCGAACAGCGGTGTCATGTCGAACGGCTTGCGGCGGCCAAGCCTCTTCGTCATCGTCGCCGAACAGGGTTGGCTCGGCTGACACCACACCGCCGCCTGCCCGGCGAAGCTGACGACGCCGTTCGCCACGTGGCGGGGCCGCCGCCACGGCACCGCCACGCCCTCCGCCGCAAGCCTGCGACCGCGCGGACACACCGCGCCGCCGCACCGACTCCGGGCGTCGGTCCGCTCAGCCCTCCGGGTATTCGCGTGTCGGCTCGCCTGTGTAGTCGGCGAGCAGTGGGGGCGGCAGTGGGCCCTTGACCCGGCGGCCCGTGCCGGTCTCTTCCCAGGCGTGGGCCAGGATGCCGACGGAGCGGGCCAGTACGAAGAATCCTCGCGCCAGTTCGGGTTCGACGCCGAGTTCGGCGTAGACGATGGCGGTGACGCCGTCGATGTTCATCGGTGGTCTGCGTGTTCCGGTCGCCAGGGCACTCTCGATCGCGACCCCGGCCCGTAGGTACTCGCCGCTGAGCTGTCCGGCGGTGACTGCCTCCTCGACGAGTCCGAGCAGTACGTCGCGGCGCGGGTCGCGCGGGTGGAAGCGATGGCCGAAACCGGGGACGTACGCCTTCCTCGCTCGGTGCTCCGCGACGACCTCGGCCGCGACCTCGTCGACGTCGCGTCCCGTCTCCGCCACGGTGGCGGCGATGCCGTGCAGCACGGCGACGCACTGCTGACCCGCACCGCCGTGGGTGTCGCCGAGCACGTTGACGCCGTTGGCGATGGCCGAGTTGATCCCGACTCCGCAGGTCACGGCCATCCGCGCGCTCGCGATCGAGGGAGCCTGCGGGCCGTGGTCCACGCTGGCGACCAGCGCCGCCTGGAGCAGCCGCGACTGCGTCTCGGTCGGCAGCGCTCCCTTCGTCAGCAGCCAGATGGTGCTCACGAAGTCGAGCCTGCCGATGAGCTGTTCGATCGGGTAGCCGCGCAGCTCGATCTCGCCCGGGGCGATGCGGGTGACGGCGGTCGACCACCACGCGGTGGTGTCGGCGATGCCGGGGACCTCGGTCATACGGCGTCCTCCTGGTGCAGCCGGGCGATCTCGTCGGGGGCGTAGCCGAGCTCGACGAGGATGTCCTCGGTGTGCTGGCCGAGCGTCGGCGGGGGCAGCACGGGCCTGCTCGGGCTGCCGTCGAGGTGGATGCCGTGCCCGAGGACCCGCAGCGGGCCCGCTCCTGCCTCGCCGGGAAACGGCAGCTCGTGGACCAGCTCGCGGGCGCGGATCTGCGGACTCTCCAGCATCTCCGGCACGGTCAGCACGGCGGCTGCGGGCACGCCCGCCGTGCTGAGTGCCTCCTCCCAGTGCGCGGCGGAGCGGGTGGTGAGGGCCGCCTCGAGTTCGGCGGTCAGGGCGGCCCGATGCGTCTTGCGCGCCTCGCGTTCGGCGAAGCGCGGATCGGTCGCCAGTTCGGGACGACCGATGATCCGACAGAGCAGTTCGAACTGCTGCTGCTTGTTGGCGGCGATGTTGAGTTCGCCGTCGGCGGTGCGGAAGGTGCCGGAGGGCGCCGCCGTGCCGTTGTCGTTGCCGAGCGGGCGGGCCTGCTGATCGGCGATCAGGTGATTGGAGGCGACCCAGCCCATGGCGGTGACGGCGGTCTCCAGCATGGAGACGTCGATCATGCAGCCGGTGCCGGTGCGTGCGCGGCCGAGCAGCGCGGAGGAGATCGCGAAGGCCGCCGCCAGGCCGCCCAGGGTGTCGGCGATGGGATAGCCCGCCCGCAGCGGGGCGGTGTCGGCGGTGCCGGTCACGCTCATCATCCCCGAGACGCCCTGGATGATCTGGTCGTAGGCGGGCTTGGCGCGCAACGGGCCCGTCTGACCGAAGCCGGAGATGGCGCAGTAGACCAGGCGCGGATTGATCCGCTTCAGCTCGGACCAGCCGAAGCCGAGCCGGTCGAGCACGCCCGGCCGGAAGTTCTCGCACAGCACGTCCGCGTTCGCGACGAGTCTGCGCAGCACCTCCCGGCCGGACTCCGACTTGAGATTGAGCGTGATCGAGCGCTTCTGCGCGTTCTGGGCCAGGAACGAGGCGCCGAGCTCCTGCCGGTTCAGCTCCGCCGAGGCGCCCAGCCTGCGGGCGAGATCACCGCCCTCGGGGATCTCGACCTTGACCACGTCCGCGCCGAGCAGCGCCAGCTGGTAGCAGGCGTACGGCCCGGCGAGGACGTTGGTCAGGTCGAGGACCCGGACTCCGGCGAGCGGGCCGGACCCGGCCTCGGGCGGAGTCCCGGACGAATCGTCGTTCATACCAGTGCTTTCTCTTGACGACGTCGCCGAACACGCTGGATGAGCAGGCCGACGACGACGAGCGCGAGCAGGCTGTACAGGGTGATCGAGATCGGGCTGGAGACCAGCGCCGCCGGGTCGCCCTCGCTCACGGCCATCGCTCGCCGGTACTCGGTCTCGGCGAGCGGTCCGAGGATCACGGCGATGAGCACGGGCGCGACGGGCAGCCCGTACCGGCGCATCGCGAAGCCCAACAGGCCGATGGCCAGGACCAGCACGAGGTCCAAGACCTTGCTGCTGGTGGCGTACACGCCCAGCATCGCGAACACCGTGATCCCGGCGTAGAGGTAGTGGCGGGGCACCTTCAACAGCTTGGCCCACAGGGGTGCGAAGGGCAGGTTGAGGATGAGCAGCACGACCATGCCGATGAAGAAGCTGGCCAGCAGCGCCCAGACCAGCTCGCTGGCCCGCTCGAACAGCAGCGGTCCCGGCTGAAGACCGTACTGACGGAACGCCGCCAGCAGGATCGCCGCGGTCGCCGACGTCGGCAGGCCCAGGGCGAGCAGCGCGCCCATCGCGGTGCCCGCCGTCGCGTTCCCGGCGGCCTCGGGACCGGCGACGCCCTGGATCGCGCCCTTGCCGAACATCGGCTTCTGCCGCCGGGAGTCCAGCTTCCGTTCGGCGCCGTAGGAGAGGAAGGTCGGCACCTCGGAGCCGCCGACCGGGATGATGCCGAACGGCACGCCGATCGCCGTGCCCCGGAACCAGGCGGGCAGTGCCAGCCGGAACTCCCGCCGCGACAGCCAGAGCCTGCCGGTGGAGGGGAGCAGCCGGGTGTCCTCCTTGGTGCCCCGGCGGGCGGCGACGTTGAACACCTCGCCGAGCGCGAGCAGGCCGACGGTGATCACGACGATGTCGATGCCGTCGAACAGCTCGGGCAGCCCGCCGGTGAACCGGGCCGCTCCGGATGCGCCGTCGATGCCGACCACGGAGATGGCCAGGCCGATGACGAGCGCGGCGAGTCCTCGGATCACCGACTCGCTGACGACGGCCGAGATCGCGACGAAGGCGAAGATCGCCAAGGCGAGATACTCGGCCGGGCCGAACAGCGTGGCCAGCTGGGCGAGCCCCGGCGCGAAGAAGACCACCAGGATCGAGGCGACGATGCCGCCGATGAACGCGCCGATCGCCGAGGTCGCCAGGGCCTGGGAGGCACGTCCGCTCTTGGCCATCCGATGGCCCTCGATCGACCCGGCGATCGCCGTGCTGTTGCCGGGCGTGTTCATCAGGATGCCCGCGATCGAGTCGCCGAAGAGACCACCGAAGAGCACGCCCGAGAACATGATGAACGCGCCGATCGGGTCCAGCGAGAACGTGACCGGCAGCAGCAGCGCCACCGCCATCGCCGAGCCGAGACCGGGCAGCACGCCGACGGCGGTGCCGAGGACGGCGCCGATGAACACCCAGAGCATGTTCATCGGGGTGAGCACGGTGAGGAAGCCCTCACCGAGATTGACCAGTGACTCCATCAGAGAACTCCCGCCAGGATGCCGGGGGGCAGATTGAGGCCGAGGCCTGCGGAGAAGGCGAGCTGGACGATCGAGGAGATCGCCAGCGAGAGGAAGATGTCGAACACCACGCGGCGGCTGCCCAGCGCCCGGGCGATGCCCCAGAACAGCAGCGCGCCCGAGAGCAGCCAGCCCAGCGGGTTCAGCAGGATGATGAAGACGACGACGGTCGCGACGGCACCGGCCAGGGCGCGGTGGTTGCTCCGCACCCGAGTCGGCTCCTCGTCCGCCGTGTCCACGGCGGCGTCATCGTCGGCGTGCACGGCGTGCGCGACCGGCGGGACGTCGGCGGCCTGCGTCGGCTCGGAGACCTGCGCGGGTTCGGGACGGCGCAGGACGTCGATCGTGAGCAGGACGGCGAACACCACGCAGGCGATCGCGATGATCACCGGGAACAGCTGCGGACCCGGCGATGCGGTGTTGGCCGGCACGTCCATGGTGACCGTACCGACGCCGAGCACGATGCCGATGATCAGCAGCAGCAGCGGGATGATCAGCCCGGTGCGGCGGCGCAGGAAGTCTGCGGCGGTCCGATTCACAGTCCCAGCTCCTCGATGATCGCATCGACCCTGGCCTGGTCCTCGCGGATGAACTCGGTGAAGTCCTCACCGGAGAGGAAGCTGTCCTCCCACTTGTTCCGGTCCAGCGCGTCGGCCCACTCCTGGGTCTGGACGGCCTCGTCGACGACCGCGATGAGCTCCCGACGCTGTTCGTCGGTGATGCCGGGCGGGGCGACCAGGCCGCGCCAGTTGGGGAGAGCGACGTCGATGCCCTGTTCGATGAAGGTCGGGGTGTCGATCCCCTCGACCGGCTCCTCCGCCGACACGGCGAGCGCCCGGACGTTGCCCGCCTCGATCTGGTCGCGGAAGTCGTTGTAGCCGCTGACCCCGATCTCGACGGTCCGCGACAGCAGGGCGGTGAGCACCTCGCCGCCGCCCGCGTAGGCCACGTAATTGACCTGCTCGGGGTCGACGTCCGCCTCGCGGGCGACGAGCCCGGTCAACAGGTGGTCGGTGCCGCCGAGTCCGCCGCCGCCGACCGCGTGACCTTGCGGGTTCTCGCGCCATACCTCGAGGAAGTCTTCGAGAGTCTCGTACGGCGAGTCGGCCGGGACGACGATCACCTCGTAGTCCTCGGCGAGGCGGGCGATCGGCGTGGTGTCCAGCAGGTCGACCGAGGACCCGTTGACGTTGATGGCACCTTCCATCACGGTGCCGGTCATCATCAGCTGCGTCGGGTCGGCGCCGATTTCGACGAACTGCGAGAGACCGATGGTCCCTCCCGCGCCCGGCACGTTGATGACCTGGACGTTGTTGACGACGGCGCCGCCGCGCAGGGCCTGTTGGAACTCGCGGGAGGCGAGGTCCCAACCGCCGCCGGGAGCTGCGGGTGCCATGACCCGGAGGTTCGACCTCGGCGTCGCCCCGGAGGTCGACTGGCTCGCGTCGACGGCGGCGAATCCGGTCAGCACGAGGGTGCTGACCACCCCGAGGACCGAGAGAGCCTGGCGTCTGCTCGGCATGATCACTCCCTTGTGACCTGGGTTGAACACACGATGTCCACCTGGCGGACACTTATGACCGCCTGATGGTATAGTCACCGTTGGTTGCGTGCAACCATGTCGCGTCTCGACGAGGAGGGGCTGGGGATGAGGTCCGGTGGAGCCGACGCTCCGGAGGGCGACGGCGGCGGCATTCGCGCCGTCAGCCGGGCGTTTCGGGTGCTGGGGGCGTTCTCGGTCGACCGGATGTCGCTCGGCGTCGCCGAGATCGTCCGTGAGACCGGCCTGCCGAGGACCACCGTGCTGCGGCTGGTCGAGACCCTGCAGGCCGAGGGCATGCTGGAGTTCGGTGCCGACGGGCAGGTCAGGGTGGGCACCCGCATGATCGGCCTGGCCGCCTTCGCCGATGCCGCGTGGACGCTGCCTGCGGCGAGCCTCGTGCGGATGCGGGAGCTGGCCGCCGCGACCGGCGAGACGGTGAGCCTCTACGTGCGCCGGGGCCTGCACAGAGTGGTGGTCGGCCAGGCACCCAGTCCGAACATGCTGCGTCACGTCGTGCAGACGGGCGACGAACTGCCGATGTGGGGCGGCTCCGCAGCCCTGGTCCTGTTTGGCCTCGAGCCGCCTGCCGAGCGTGACGAGCTGATCGAGCGGACGGCCCGGTCACCGGAGTCGCAGAGCGATGCCGACACCATCCGGCGCGGCGTCGAGTCGGCCCTCGCGAACGGCTGGAGCATCTCGCACGGGCGGCGCGAGCCGGGCAACACCGGACTCGCGGTGCCGATTCCCGCCGATCCGGCCGCAGGCGCCGACGCACCCGCCCGACGGGCGGTGCTCGCCCTCGGCGGACCCACCATCCGGTTCACCGAGGACAAGATCCCCGGTTTCGTGGCCGCGGTCCGCGCCTGCGCCGAGGACATCGCCCGCACCGGACTGCCGCCCGCCCTGCACTGACGAGGTGACGGCCCGGCCGAGGCAGGCCTCGCGCGCCCGTCCTGATCTGCGCCGACGCCGCCGTCACCGCACGACGAGAAGGAGGATCGTGAACTCGATCAACGGCTATCCGTCCCCGGCCGACCTGCCGGTCGCCACCCTGTCCGACGCCATGGAACGGTTCGGGGTCGCCCACGGCATCCGGCCGTTGTGGCCCGGCGCGGCGCTGTCCGGACCCGCCTTCACCGTGTGGACCCGCCCCGGCGACAACAAGGGTCTGCACGCCGCGTTCGAGACCATCCGGCGCGGCGAGATCCTGATCGTCAACGGCGGCGGCGACGAGACACGGGCGCTGATCGGCGAACTGGTGGTGCAGAAGGCGCGGGCGCTGGAGATCGGGGGCATCGTCCTGGACGGCGCGGCCCGCGACGTGACCGAACTTGCCGAGTTGGGCGTGCCGGTCTTCGCGCGGGCGGTCACCCCGGCCGGACCCTGGAAGACCGGGCCGTACCGGATCGGCGGGACCATCGCCGTCGGCGGCGTGCCGGTCCGACCCGGCGACTGGGTGGTCGGCGACGACGACGGTGTCGCGATCGTGCCCGCAGAGCAGCGTGCCGACGTCGTGCGGATCGCGCGGGAGCTGATCGAGGGCGAGGCGCAGCGACGCACCGCGAACCAGGGACTCGTGCCCCGTGGCTGAGTCGCCGATCGTCTGGATTCCCCGGCCCGTCCACGATGACGCGCTGGTACTGCTGCGGGAGCACGCCGACGTCCGCCTCGGTTACGGCGAGGAGGCGACGACGTTCGAGGAGATCGCGGACCGCGTCGTCGGAATCCTGCTCCGCACGGCGCGTGTCGACGGCGAGATGATGCGCCGAGCGCCCGCGTTGAGCATCGTCGCCCGCCACGGCGTCGGCCTCGACACGGTGGACCTCGTGACGGCCGGGCAGCGGGGGATCACGGTCACCACCACGCCGACCGCCAACACCCGATCCGTCGCCGAGCACACCATCGCGCTGCTGCTCGCCGTACGGCGGGGCATCGGGATCGCCGTCCGAGGCGAGGGCGACGTCCGAGCCTCGATCCAGGGGCGCGAGCTGGCAGGCTCGACGCTGGGCCTGATCGGCTTCGGGCGTATCGCGGCGAGCGTCGCGCACATCGCCCGCCACGGGTTCGGGATGCGGGTGCTCGCCTTCGACCCGATGCGCTCGGCGGAGGACATCGCGGCGGACGGTGCCGAGCCCGCGACGCTGGCGGAGCTGCTCGCCGCCTCCGATGCGGTGAGCCTGCACGTGCCGCTCACCCCCGAGACCCGCTCGCTGATCGGCCTCGACGAGCTGCTGGCCATGCCGAAGGGCGGCGTGGTGCTCAATACCTCGCGGGGCGGCACCCTCGACGAGGCGGCGCTGCTCACCGCGCTGCGACGGGGCCATCTGGCGGGTGCGGGCCTCGATGTCACGGTGGTCGAGCCGCTTCCGGCGGATCACCCGTTGCGGCAGGAGCCGACGGTGATCATCACGCCGCACGTCGGAGCGCAGACGGCCGAGGCGATGCGCCGGATGGCCACCGATGCCGCGAATCGGATCATCGAACACCTGTCGTGATCGCGGTCGGGGAGCGCGGGAGGTTCCACTCAGGATGACCAAGGCGGGGCCGCACTTCGTCCGATGACGACGGGCGCGATCCGCGCTCCTGCCGCGCGGGTGATCTCCTGGCGTCCCCCGGAACCGAGCTGGCGGCGCTGTGCTGACGGGCCTGCCCGTCGTCGCATGGTGATGGCGGCCGGGCGCTGGCCTGCCGCGTCACCTGTAGGCGGGAGCCGAAAGGCTCCGGCCGGCAGGGGTCGCAGGGGAGCCCTGCCTGCCGAACTACCGAAGAATCCGGCGGCGCCGCAGTCCGGGGCTGTCGATGTGGGCGGACGTGCGGGAGTCGGACACCGCCCGCACCGGGCACGGGCCGAGCGCCAGGAAGGACGGTCAGCGTGAGTGCTTCGCCTCCCGTTCCCAGCCTGCCGCGATGAGGACGATCACGAGATAGGCGAGGGCCGAGAAGGCGATGCCGATCAGGAACGCCGCGCCGGAGATCGCGCAGAACGCGGCGGTGCCCCCTGCGGCGAAGCCGATGATGCGGACGATGGTGGTCACCGTCGCCCCGCCTCCCTCCGGCACGGTCTCGGCGATGCGGGAGCCGAATCGAGCGGTGCGATAACAGATCCACACGATGGGGATCATGAGCAGGAACCCTGCACGCTGACTGTCGGCCACAGCCGTGTTCGAGATGAAGTCCCAGGCATAGATGAAGACCTCCGGGTAGCGGACGAGGAGGCTGTAGGCGCCTGCGAGGACGACGAACGTCATGAGCACGACGTAGCCCGTGCCCTGCCATCGCTGCTGCTTCGCCACGCGCGGCGTCGACCGCCCCGAGTGCCCCTGGTCGGCAGGCGTGCCTGTCGAGGGCTGTTCGGCAGCGGGCCGCCCGTCTGCTGCCGCAGGCCGTTCGGCCGCTGCGGGCTGCTCCTCGGCGGCCTCCTTCTTCCGCGCCGCTTGCTCCACCTTCGTGAGGACTCGGGTGTGACGAGCGGTCCTCGGCGCGGCGCCGGACTCGCCGGGCCGCCCGTCGGCGGAAGACGGGTCGACGACGGCCAGCGCCTCGGCGATCGACGGTCGTTCGTCGGGCTCCTTGCTCATCAGCCGAGTCAGCAGCGGCGTGAGCCTGCCTGCCAGCCGGGGCGGCGGAATCTCGCCGAACAGGACGGCCGTCAGCGTGGCGGCCGGTGTGTCGCGGCGAAAGGGGGAGATGCCCTCGACGGCCTGGTACAGCGTCACCCCGAGCGAGAACAGATCGCTGGCCGCCGTCGCCTCCTTGCCGTGCCACCGTTCCGGGGCCAGGTACTCCGAGGAGCCGAGGAATGCTCCGGTAGCCGTCAACGCCGTGTCGGTGTGGTGGACCGAGATCCCGAAGTCGGCGAGCAGGACCTCGCCCTCGGTCGTGATCATCACGTTGCCCGGTTTGACGTCGCGGTGCACGATGCCCGCCTGATGGGCCGCCCGCAGCGCCCGAAGCAGCGCAGTCGCGACGTTCGCGGTGTCCTCCACCGACAGCGGCCCATGCCGGACGAGATGTTCCTCCAACGAGCTGCCGTCGACCAGTCGCATGACGATCCACGGGATGTCGTCTTCGAGGACGACATCGTGCACGGCGACGATGTTGGGGTGGTCGCGTAATCGGGCGGCGTTGCGAGCCTCGCGTGCGGCCCGGGCCGCACGTTCGGTGTGTTCGGCGGCGGTGACCTCTCGAGGGAGCCGCAGCTCCTTGATCGCCACATCCGTGTGCAAGACCTCGTCGCGCGCCTGCCACACCCGGCCGAACCCGCCGGAACCGAGATCGGCGACCAGCCGAAACCGCCCGCCGATCAATCGGCCGGAGGCCGCCTGCTGCGTCACTGTCCCTCCAAGAATCGACACCGGATGGCGACGGGTCAGCGTACTCAGCGCGAGCGGTGCTGCGATGTCGAAACGGTGATCTCCTCCTCGCGGCCCCCGGATGTCTCCCGGGACGGATTCCGGTCTGACCCATCCGATCGCCGCGCATCGATCCACCCCCCTCGAACAGCACTACATGGCCGCCCGCGAGTGCGGCGGTCGTCGACTCCTCGAGTGTCTGCTCGGCCGATCTCTCGTTCCTCGTCGTGGTTCCGGCGAGGCGCCGAGGTGTGACGCGTTCGGGCGAATGACGGTCGGTCGGCCCGCATTCTTCGGTGCGTCGGCGGATTAGCCTTGAGCCCGGTATGCAGGCCTGACCTGCCGCCGGAACCACGCGGTGGAGATCCTCAGAGTCGGCGCGCCGTCGTCGACGTTGTCGACCGTCGTCCTCGGTGCGGTCCGGCAAGGCGAAGCGGACGTCGTTCCGGTGTGCTCGGACGTCCGTCGACGATTCTCATGGTGGTGTGCATGTCTAGTCCGTCGGAGCGACGAGCCGAGCTGGAAGGACGGATGGCGACGCTCAAGGAACAGGCCGCCGTCCTGACCGAGCAGCTCGCCAGTCAGACCGAACAGTTGCAGGCCGCGCAGGAGCAGGCCTCGGCGGCGCGCGGGGCCGCGACCTCGCCGGACGGGCTCGTCAGCATCACGGTCGACGCGACGGGCGGGATGGCGGAGCTGCGACTCGCGCCGACCGCCTTCGCCCGCAGCACTCCTGAGCGGCTCGCCCGCTCCATCTCGGACACCTTCGCCGCCGCCAAGGCCGGAGCCCAGGCCCAGGTCAGCGGCGCATTTGGCAGTCTCGCGCAGGCACCGGTGGTGGACCTGGGCGACGTGGTCGAGGGCATGCCGTCGCTGCGCAGCCTGTTCGAGACGGCGACTCGACCACTGCAGCCTCCCGAGGAACAGCCCGGCCAGGGCGCCCCGGCACCGACGGACCGGTCGGGGCCGCCGCCTGGTGGCTTTCGGACTCCGGGGCCGCCGAACGCGGCGCCGCCGCCGGGATTCGCGCCGCACAGCCCGCCGCACCACAGCCCGCCGCACGCTCCGCCGCCCGGGCCCTTCGGCCAGCCCGCTCCGCCGCCCGGCCACGGGCCCGCCCCCGGTCGGCCGCAGCCGCCCGGCGAACCGCCCCGGTCGGCACCGCGACGGCGGCCTGCGGACGACGAGCCCGATGACGACGACGGCGGCGGCTCCATCTTTCAGAGGGGGAACTGGTGAGTGACGGATACCGAGCGGATACGACGGCGCTGCGATCGGCGTCTCCGCAGTTCTCCTCGGCTGCGGACCAGCTCCGCGACGCGTTGGAGCGGCTGGAGGCGAGCATGTCCGCCGCCACGGGCGCGTGGGGCGGCGACGAGTCGGGAACGGCCTTCGGTGAGGCCTACGTGCCTGCGGCGACGGAGGGCACCAACGCCTTCACTACGTTCGCCGAGGGACTCGACGACATCAAGGTGAATCTCGACGCCTCGGCCGAGCAGTGGGATGCCGACGACCTCGCCGCCGAACAGGCATTCAGCCGACAGGCTGAGGGCCTGGGCTACTGACTGATCTCAGGAGCAAGTCATGGGAATGGAACTACCCGAGTCGTTGCAGTGGGTGGCCTCGGTCGCGCTCGGCGCGGACTGGCCGGAGAGCGACGAGGACAAGCTCCGCGAGCTGGGCGCGGCCTGGTCCACGGCGGGCACCGACGTCGCCTCGGTGCTGGAGACCGCCGGTTCGGCTGCTTCGGCCGCCGTCGGGACGATGCAGGGGGATACCGCCGAACAGTTCCAGGCCTACTGGGACGAGTTCGCGGAGCACCTCGGGCAGCTCACCGAGCTGTCCGAGCAGCTGTCCACCGGCTGCGACGAGATGGCGTTGGAGGTCGAGCACGCCAAGATCAGCATCTACGTCGCGCTGGCCGCGTTGGCGATTCAGATCATCGCGCTGCTCGCGGCGGCTGCGGCGAGTTTCGGCACCGCCTCGGCAGGCATTCCGGTCGCCCAGCTCGCCACGCAGTTCACCATCCGACAGATCCTGATCAAGCTGTTGCAGAACATCCTGCTCAGCGTGGCCACCAACCTGGTCACCGACTACGGCATCCAGGCCTTCCAGATGGCCAGGGGCGACCGCTCCACGTTCGACAACAGCAACTTCGGCAACCACGTCGTCAACGGTGTCGTCGCGGGCATCGGCCAGACCGCGGGCGGCGCCGTCAGCGGCTTCATCCCCTCGGGCGCCAGCCGGAGCTTCGGCGGGGCGGCGTTGCAGGGTGCGGCGTCCGGGGCTGCGGGCGGCGCGGTCGGCGGTGCCGTCGACTTCGTCGGCCAGGGCGTGACGCAGGGCCAGTGGGACCCCCGCAACATCGTCGGCGGTGCGATCACCGGCAGCGTCGGCGGAGCGCAGGGCGGCATGGCGGGCCGGACCGACGCCCTGTCGGCGTCGACCCGAGGCGAGGGCGGCTACAGCACGCCTGCGAACAACCCTGCGCACGCGCGGGAGGTCTTGGAGAACGACCTCAACTGGCGGGTGGGCAACCACACCCCCGAGGGTGCCCCCAACCCCTACGGCAGCCGGGTCCGGGAGGACGTCGGCGACATCGGCGCTGCGGTCACCGACCAGGCAGGCAGGCACAAGCCGCAGAACGATGACAAGGAGAACTCGCTGCCGTCCGGTGACTGATCACCGAGACGAGGCGGGTCGCCGGAGCCCTGGAACAGCGGATACGTCCTGTTCCGGGCTCCGGCATCCCTGCCGACGTGGCGAGGCGGGCACCCCCAGGGCCCGCCTCGGCTCACTCGGCGGCGAGGGTGAACACCGCAGTCGCGTGCGGGCCGACGGTGAGTCGGCCCGCCTGCACCGGCCGGGACACCGGCGGCCTCGATCCCGTGGTGACGTCCACGAAGGACAGCGTCCCGCTCGCCTCGTCGAGGTCCAGGGCCACCTCGGCGGCACCCTTGTTGATGATCAAGATCTTGCGTTCGCCCTCCGTGGTGTGGACGGCCTGCACGAACAATCGTGCGTCGACGAACTGCGGGTAGCCCGCCCTCGCCTCGACGTGCGTGTCACCGGGCCCGAAGTGGTCCAGAAGCAGTTTCGTGACCTGGTAACGGGCATTGGGCTCGCCGGTGTCCCAGTCGACGAGCGTCACGCCGGGGATCATGCTCGGGTAGTCCATGAACTCGGCGACCCCGACGAGGTCGATGCCCAGCTCCACGCAGCGGGCCCAGAGATAGGCGTGCACCGATCCGCTGAGCGTCCAGTACCAGTCCGGGATCTGCGGGTCGGGGTTCATCAGATCGGCGAGGTAGGTGCCGATCTCGTTCAGGAATGTCTTCGTGTTCGGGGACAGTCGGATTCGGATCGAGTCGATGAACCTGACCTGATCGAGGAAGGCGTCGACCTGGGCGAAGAACGTGCTGTTCCAGGTCTCCTCGCCCGCGTTGCCCTCGGGGGAGAACGGATTGATGATCTGCGGCGTGGCGTAGAAGTGGTAGGAGACGGCGTCGAGCGGGATGCCGGACCGGTGGTTCACCGGGTCCAGGAAGTACCAGAAGTACTCCGGGTCGTGGTGCACATGGCTCAAAGACAGACCGACGAACCGCATCTCCGGGTCCAGCGGCCGTAGCCGCTCTACGACGGCGTCATAGAGGCGGGTGTAGGTCTCCGGCGATATCCCAAGGTTCCAGTCGGGCTCGCAGAGCACCTCCCAGTAGGCGAACCGATAGCGGTGGCCGGACTCGTGGCGGACCCCGTTCTCGTCGGTGAATCCGCCAGCGATGTACCAGCTCGCGACGCGGAAGAAGTAGTCCGCGACCTCGGTGAACGTCTCGTCTCGTAATCCGCTGCTGTTCTCGTACTCCCAGTGGATGGTGTCGGGGTCGGTGGAGTACTCGGGAGGAGTGGTGAGCATCCAGCCCGGGATGGTCGCGAAGTTCGCGACGACCGGGCGGCCTTCGCTCGCCTTGACGAAGTCCTCGACGAAGGGGTCGAGGTTGCCGAAGTTCCACGACGTGCCCGCCTCGGTGGGCGGCTCCAGCGCGGGCACCGAGAGCGTCGGATGCGTGAACCAGGGCAGGAAGCGCACGTAGTCGGCTCGCAACTCACGAAGCGCTTCGAAGACTCGATCATGAATCGGCGAGTCGCGCCGCATCGGCGGTGCGGTCCAGATGTGGGTGGTGAGCACGGTCTTCGACACGGAGGTCGGGTTGGTCCAGTCCACCGTTACCGAAGGGGTCGGCGGGACGGGGACGTCGATATCGGTCATGGCTGGGCGGTCCTTTCGTCGGCCTGCTGCTTTGGGCGCACGGCGATCAGCGCAAGCCCGGCAACCGAAGGCGCGGATGACGCCCTCAGGTCTTCGGTGTCGCCGGGGTGATCACCGGTATGCCGAGCATACGCACGTTCTATACAAACGTACAAGACGTTTGTATAGAACGCATGTGTGAGACGTTTGTGTGACTCGTGCCGGTACCATGCCCGCATGGGACAGCGAGACGACCTGTTGGCCGGGGCGCGTCAGTGCCTGATCGAGAAGGGCTACGCCCACACGACCGCGCGGGACATCGTCGCCGTCACCGGAGCGAACCTCGCCTCCATCGGGTACCACTTCGGCACCAAGGACGCGCTGCTCAACGCGGCCGTCATGGAGACGTTCACCGAGTGGGGCAGCTCCATCGAGGGCGCCGCCGCGTTCCTGCCGGGCACCACGCCGGAGTCCCGCCTCGAGGCTTTCCTGACCGGCCTGCTGGCGACCGCTCCTGAACAGCGGTCGATGATGGTGGCGAGCACTCAGGCCCTTGCCCAGGCCGAATTCGCCCCCGACGTGCGCGAGCAGCTGGCGGCGACCTTCGTCAAGGTCCGCAGTGACCTGGCCGCCATGGTGCTCGGGGTGGCACCAGACGTCGTGACGCAGGAGCAGGCCCGCACGACCGGCTCGTTGGCCCTGACCCTGATCAACGGCGCCATGTCGCAGTGGCTGGTCGACGCAGCGGCGGCGCCGAGGGCCGGAGAGCTGGTCGAGGCGATACGCAGTCTCGCCGGGTCGTCGCCGCGAGGATGACCGGCCGGGCCGCCGCCTGATCCTCTCGCGCTGAATCACCGCGTTGAGGACGGCAGCGACCGCAGGCGGCGGATCGCCGTCGAGTTCGGTGCGGTGGCAGCACAGTCGGACGCGGAGCCGGGCGGCCGGGTCGAGCCTGGTCCTCGGCGGGCCGCCGATGCCCCGTCGGATGAGGACGTCGTGCTCCACTGCGGAGTGGCAGGCCGAGTGCGCCCGCATCGTGGTGAGGTGTTCCGTCTGCAGACCGCCGACCCCTATCGACCCGCCTGCCCGGCACCCGGCCAACCCCACCCCAGACTTCTCGCCGGGCGCCCCCTAGTTCGTTGACCTGCCTCACCGGGGCTGAGCACACTTCCGGGCGAAGGATCATCCGGCGTTCGCCGGTGGCTCGACGGCGCCGTGCCGTCGCCGACCGCCCGTCGCCGTGGTGGACGGCCCGAGTCTCGGGCCTGCCCGCGCGAAAGGAGGAATCCGTGCCTGCGAAGGAGGAATCCGTGCCCGGCTCGTCGGATTCGGTGACGGTCGCATGAAGGCGCGGGAACTCACCGTCGAGGGAGCCTTCGAGTTCAGTCCCGACGTCTTCCCCGACGAACGAGGCGAGTTCGTCTCGCACTATCAGGAGCCCGCGTTCGTGGCGGCGCTCGGTCATCCGCTGTTCCCGATCGCGCAGGTCAGTCAGAGCCGGTCCCGCCGGGGCGTGCTGCGCGGCATCCACTTCACCAGGACACCGCCGGGCACGGCGAAATACGTCCACTGTCCGCAGGGCAGCGCGCTGGACTTCGTCGTCGATCTCCGGCTCGGCTCGCCGACCTTCGGTCGGTGGGACACCGTCGCGCTGAACTCCACGGACTACCGAGGCGTGTACTTCCCACCGGGCGTGGGCCACGCCTTCGTGGCGCTGGAGGACGACACGCTGATCCACTATCTGTTGTCCGAGAACTATTCGCCGGGCAACGAACTCGCCCTGTCGCCGTTCGATCCCGAGATCGGACTGGAGCTGCCCGAGCGGCTGCCCGTGATCCAGTCCGAGCGGGACCGCGCTGCCCTGTCGTTGGCCGAGGCCCGGGCACAGGGCCTGCTGCCCGATCACGCCGCGTGTCTGGAGATCCAGCAGGGCTATCGCGTGTCGTGATGTCGCGACGTCCGCGCGCGGGCGTGGGCACCTCGTCCTCGTCTGGTGTCGCGTCGACGACCGTGTCCGCTGTTCGCCCTGATCGTCGTGACCCGCGCCGGGCCGCCTGCCTCCGGGTCGCGTTGCGACGTCGTGGCATCGACGTCGCACCGCTGTCGAACCGCTAAGGAGCCCTCATGTCAGCCCCTTCTCGTCCGTCGGCGCGAGCGAGGATCGCCGAGCCGCTGAGCATCGGGGGAGTCCAGTTCGCGGACGTCACGGAGTTTCATCGATGGTTCGCCGGGGTGGCCGACCGCACGCACATGACGGTGGAGCGGCTCGGGCTGGCCGAGCTGACCGGGTGGGCGCAGGACGAGGCCACGGGCATCATCCGGCACCACAGCGGGAAGTTCTTCAGCGTCGAGAGCCTGGACGTCCGGGTCACCAGCGGCCCGGTGCCGCAGTGGTCGCAGCCGATCATCAACCAGCCCGAGGTGGGCATCCTCGGCATCCTGATCAAGGACTTCGACGGCGTGCCGCACTGCCTGATGCAGGCCAAGCACGAACCGGGCAACCACAACGGTCTCCAGCTGTCGCCGACCGTGCAGGCGACCAAGAGCAACTACACGCGAGTCCACGGCGGACGCTCGGTCCCCTACCTGGACTACTTCCGCAACCCGGCCGCCGCCGACGTCATCGCCGACACCCGCCAGTCGGAACAGGGCTCGTGGTTCTACCGCAAACGCAATCGCAACATGATCGTCCAGGTGCCTGAGAACGGCGCTGCCGCCGACGACCTCACCCTGGAGGACGGCTTCTGCTGGCTGACCCTCGGCCAGGTCTACGAGCTGCTCAGAGTTCCCGACCTGGTGAACATGGACGCCAGGACCGTGCTGGCCTGCCTGCCGTTCGCGGGCGTCGACGTCGTCGTCTCGGACAACGCCCCGGCGGAGCAGACGGCCTGCCTGACCTCGGCCGTCGGGGCGAGCACCGACTTCGAGTCGGCCTTGGCGCGGTCTCGGGTGGCCGAGCGCGGCCTGCACACGACCGGTGACGTGTTGAGCTGGATCACCGACACGCGCATCCGCACCGATCTGCACGCCGAGCGGGGTCCGCTGGCCGAGCTACGCGGATGGCAGCACGACGGTGCCAGGATCTTCCATGAGACGGGCCGGTTCTTCGACGTCATCGGGGTCGGCGTCGACGCGGGCGGCCGGGAGATCGCGAGCTGGACTCAGCCGATGATCGAGCAGATCGGCACCGGGGTGGTCGCGTTCCTGGTGAAGCCGATCGACGGGGTGCTGCACGTGCTGATGCACGCGCGCACCGAACCCGGATACACCGATGTGACGGAGCTGGCGCCCACGGTGCAGTGCGTGCCGCAGAACTACGACGTGCTGCCCGCCGCCGCCCGCCCGCCGTTCCTCGACGAGGTCCTCGACGCGGCACCGGAGAGGATCAGGTTCGACACGATCCTCTCCGAGGAAGGCGGACGCTTCTTCGGCGCCCGCAACCGCTACCTCGTGGTGGAGACCGACCTCGAGGCCCTGCCGGCGCAGGGTGACTATCGGTGGCTCACCCTGCACCAGCTCGCCGAGTTGATGCGGCACAGCTTCTATCTCAACGTGCAGGCACGCAGCCTGGTCGTGTGCCTGCGGAGTCTGGCTACAGCATCTCCAGGACCTCGCGGAGCGTACTGATCACCTCGTCCTGCACCTTCTGCGACAGCGAGGGATACATCGGCAGCGAGAAGATCTCGCCCGCCAGCTCCTCGGTGACCGGCAGTGCGCCGCGCTCGTAGCCGAGGTGGGCGAAGCCGGTCATGGTGTGCACCGGCCAGGGGTAGCTGATGTTGAGGTGGATGTCGCGTTCCTTCAGCCGCGCGATGATGTCGTCGCGTCGCGGGTGCCGGACCACGTAGACGTAGTAGACGTGCTCGTTGCCCGCCGCCACCGAGGGCAGCACCAGGTCGGTGTCGGCCAGGCCCTCGGCGTAGCGCTCGGCCACCGCCCGCCGTCGGGCGACGTAGTCGTCCAGCCTGGGCAGCTTGCGGCGCAGGATCTCGGCGTGCACCTCGTCCAGCCTGCTGTTGCTGCCGGGGGTCTCGACGACGTAGTAGACGTCGTCCATGCCGTAGTACCGAGCGCGCCGCAGATTGCGGTCGACGATCGCATCCGAGGTGACGGCCGCTCCGCCGTCGCCGTAGGCGCCGAGGACCTTGGTGGGATAGAAGGAGAACGCGGCCGCCTTGCCCATGGTCCCGGCGAGCCGTCCGTGGTGGCGGGCGCCGTGGGCCTGCGCGCAGTCCTCCAGGATCACCAGCCCGTGCTCGGCGGCGATGCGCTCCAGCGGGGCCATGTCGACGCACTGGCCGTAGAGATGGACGGGCAGCAGACACCGGGTGCGCGGGGTGATCGCCGCCGCCACCTGCTCGACGTCCATGAGGAAGTCGTCGCGTCGGACGTCGACGAAGACCGGAACGGCGCCGACGGCGTCGATCGCGACCACGGTCGGCGCCGCGGTGTTGGACACGGTGATGACCTCGTCGCCGGGGCCGACGCCCAATGCCTGGAGCGCGAGGCGGACCGCGTTGGTCCCGTTGTCGAGGCTGACGCAGTGTTCGACGCCGTGGTAGGCGGCGAACTCCGCCTCGAAGCCCCGCACACTGGCGCCGAGGACCAGTTGACCGGAGCCGAACACCGTCTCGACGGCATCGAGTATCTCGGCGCGCTCGTTCTCGTATTCCGGTAGATAATCCCACACTCGAGTCGTCATGGTGGCCCCTTTCCTGTTATTCGCAGGGAACATAATGGGCGCCGGAAAACCCGAGCAACCCCTAGCCGTCCTCGGCCGGCGGTCGGCCCCAGACCTGGTCGATTCCGCTTGTGTGGGCCGCGTCGGCGGGATAGCGTCCGCGCCCTTCGAAACAGGGAGCTCGTCGGGACCAGGGTGGACATCTGAGCTGGTGACGGTCCCGTGGCTGCGGGTGGGCCACCCTTGATCAGGAGATGTGAGCGCCGTCACCAATGGCCGCCGGTGGTTCGGCATTCGATTTCTCCAACGGCGTCCTTCGAATCTGATCTAGGGGTGTCCACCGTCGGATCTCGTCATTTAGCGTGACACTCGTCGACGTCGAGGCGGTTCGGCATCCGAAGAAATCGGTCAGTGCGGGCGGTCGGCTGCTGCGAAGCCTGCGACGGCCCGGTGCGCGTCGTGCGGACACCAGGACGAGGCCGCGTATGTCGGTCGTCGCGGGCACCAGAGGTCCGGAGCGTGATGCCCGGAGAACGGAGTGATCGAGATGGGGCAGCACTTCCTGTTCATGAGCCACCCGGACCACGGACACGTGCTCCCGAACCTCGCCGTGGTGACCGCCCTGGTCGAGAGAGGCCACCGCGTCACCTATCTGACAGGCGAGACGATGGTGGACCTCGTGACGGAGGCGGGCGCCACCGCACTGGTCTACGACTCCCGCTATCGGCAGGCCAACTTCACCGACGTCGCCTACGACCCGCTCTACCTGATGACGCTGCTGCTCAGCGAGAGCGCCGCGATGCTGGATCGGGCGGGTGACCGGCTGGTCGACGACCGGCCGGACGCCATCGCCTACGACATCTCCATGCTCTACGCGGGCCGGATCCTCGCCAGGAAGTGGAGCATCCCGGCCGTACAGCTCATCCCGATGTTCGCCTCCAACGGCAATTACTCCTACATCAACTCGATCTACAACTCCGACGGCGCCGAGCAGTCCATGCCCGACTGGGTGGGCGAGCAGCTCGCCAGGATCGCCGCGCTGATGGACACCCACGGGATCGAGGGTTCGCCGCAGGAACTGTGGTGGGAGGTCCCCGACTTCAGCGTGGTGAACATTCCGCAGTCCTTCCAGATCGAGGGCGACACCTTCGACGAGCGCTTCGCCTTCGTCGGCCCCTGCCTGGGGCAGCGGGCCTTCTTCGGCGAGTGGAGCCCGCCCTCGAGCGGCCTGCCGGTGGTGCTGATCTCCTTCGGCGCCGTCTTCAACGAGCATGCCGACTTCTTCCGCGAGTGCGTGCGAGCCTTCACCGGGGTGCCCTGGCATGCGGTGATCACCGTGGCGGGCGGGATGGACCCGGCGGAACTGGGACCGCTGCCGCCCAACGTCGAGGTGCACCGCTGGGTCCCGCACGTCGCGGTCCTCGAGCACGCCGAGGTCGCCGTCACCCACGGCGGCATGGGCACGGTGATGGAGGCCCTGCACGCAGGCACCCCGATGGTCGTCGTCCCGACCTCCTCCATCGACGGCGTGACCGCGAACCGGCTGGCGGAGCTGAGCCTCGGCCGCACCATGCAGCCCGAGGACGTCACGGCCGACCGGCTGATCACGGCCGTGCTCGACGTCGCGGCCGACGAGTCGATCCGACGCAGCACGCAGCAGATGCGCGAGCAGATCCGCGCGGCGGGCGGAGCGCCCCGGGCGGCGGACGAGATCGAGAAGTACCTGGCACGGACGGTCTGATGGCGGGCGTGATCGAGTTTCGGATCATGGGGCCGCTCACCGTCCTGCGCGACGGCGAGGCGGTGCGCTTCGACGGTGCGCGGGAGCGCGCGGTGCTGTCGATGCTCGTGCTGGAGGCCAATCGGGTCGTCAGCGTCGGCAGACTCATCGACGCCGTGTGGGCGGGCGCTCCGCCCAAGAGCGCCCGCGCTCAGATCGCCACCTGCGTGTCCAGGCTTCGCCGTGCCCTCGGCCAGCAGGCGGGCGGTCGGGCCACGAGCCGGGACGACGTGATCACCACCGCCAACCCCGGCTACACGCTCAACGCCGATCCCGACGCGATCGACTGGGCCCGATTCCGGGCGCTGGTGACCGCAGCCCGCCGGGAGGCCTCCGCAGGCGGCAGGCAGCAGGCGGTCTCGATCCTGCGCGACGCGTTGTCCCTGCGTCGCGGCGTCGCCTTCGAGGGCGTCCACGGGATGCGCTGCGAGGCGGCCGGGCTGGAGGAGGCCCATCTCGACGCGGTGGAGAGCTGCGTCGAGATGGAGCTGGAGCTGGGTGCTCATCAGAAGGTCATCGCGGAGCTGACTCCGGTGGTCACGGAGCATCCGTTGCGGGAACGGGCCCGCGTGCAGCTGATGCTGGCCCAGTACCGGGCGGGCAGGCGGGCGGAGGCACTGCGCACCTATCACGACGCGCGACGTCAGCTCATCGAGCAGATCGGCCTCGAACCCGGCCCCGAGTTGCGACAGCTGCACGAGCGCATCCTGCGCGACGCAGCCGACCTGACCCCGTCGCCCGTCAGCGCCCCCGGCCAGGACCGACAGTTCGTCGTCCCCTCCCAACTGCCGCCCCAGGCGCTGCCCTTCGCGGGCCGGGTCGAGGCGGAGCGGGAGTTGGACGCCGCCCTTGCTCCGCGCGCCGAGACGGCCTCGCCCTCGCCGGTGATCCTCGCCGGGCCCTCGGGCGTCGGCAAGACGGCACTGGCACTGCGGTGGGCGCATCGCGCTCTCGATCTCTTCCCCGACGGTCAGCTGTTCGCCGACCTGGGCGACGGCGATCCGGCGTCGAGCTTGCGGCCGAGCATCGTGCTGGACCGGTTCCTACGCGGCCTCGGCGTGCCGGACCGGGCCATCCCGGCCGACCTGGTCGAGAAGACGGCGCTCTTCCGTTCCATGACCGCCCACCGCAGGCTGCTCGTCGTCCTGGACGGTGCGAGCGACGCCGACCAGGTGTTGCCGCTGCTGCCGGGCGGCATCCACTGTCGAGTGATCATCACGAGTCGCGACGCCCTGGACGACTTGGTGGCGCGGCAGGGTGCGTTCCGCAGCTTCGTCGGCCCCCTGCGCCCGGAGGAGTCCCGGGAACTGCTCGTCATGCTCGTGGGCCGAGCCAGGGTGGCGGCCGAGCCGTCGGCGGCGGGCAGGCTCGCGCTCAGTTCTCGCGGCTTCCCGATGGCGCTGCGCATGGCGGCGGCGCGCCTGTCCTCCCATCCACCGAGATCCCTGGAGGAGCTGGCCCCGTCGCTGCCGCTGCATCGCGAGGAGCTGGAGGACCTGCAACTGGATCTCGGCGGCAGGCGGACGCGGCCGAGCTTCGCCTAGGGGCGTGGCGCGCGGGTGCGGAACCCTGGATCGCTCGGGGCTCCGTAGCGTTCAAGGTCAGCATGGCACCCCTGCCTGCGAGTGCGGCGAGCATGGGAACAGTCCGCCGCTGGTTGTCTGGGTCGCAACCACAAGGGCCGGCAGGGGAAGGTCCGACAGAAGAGCGTGAGAGGCGGCTTTCTCGGGTGAAGGTCGGCGTTCATTGCCTGTGAGGCAGGGACTGTGGATTGGTCAACGCCGGTAATCTCCCGTGCGTGGAGTTGCTGGACTACGAGGACTACATCCGCGCCTTGCATCGACGGCGCATGTCGGCCGGAGTCCTGTTCCATCACGCCGATGGACGTGTCCTGCTCGTCGAGACCACATATAAGACCGAGTGGGAGATCCCCGGCGGCGCCGTGGAAGCCGAGGAATCACCATGGGCCACGGCGGCCAGAGAAGTTCATGAGGAACTTGGCTGGTCACGCAGGCTGGGCGGGCTGCTGGTCATCAACCACGTTCCCGCGTCCGGTGCAATGCCCGAAGGGATGGCATTCATCTTCGACGGTGGGCAGATCGACGACTCCGACGTCGCCCCGATCCAGTCGAACGACTCGGAGATCAGGTCCGCAGGCTTGTACACGCTCCACGACGCGGCGCAACTGGTGAAGACCGCACTGCACCGGACGATAAGCGTCGGCATGGCTGCGCTCAGAGGCGACGGCCGTCCCGTTCTGTGCGACGCCGGGCACCCGGCCGCCCCGACTGAGGAGACCTGAACGTGCCGCTCGCCGTGAACCTGGCACGGCTGCGCAAGGCGGGCAACCTTTCTCAAGCGGACGTCCTCACCCTCGGGAGATGGCCGCACTCGACATCCCCGCCAGCCTCCCGGTCGTCCAACACCGCCGGACGTCGCGACGCGCGGACGGAACTCCCATGCGGCACATGGTAAGCATCTTCCCGTCAAACAAGTGGACTCTCACCTACGAGGTAGGGCACTGATGGGCTACCTCATGCGTCGCGCGACCTCTGGCGACGTGGATCGCGCGGCCCACATCATCGAGCGGCGGACCGAATGGTTGAAGTCGCGGGGCTGTGATCAATGGTCTGATCCCGTCGGGCAACCGCGTGATCGCATGGCGGCTGCGATCGAAGTCGGCAGAATCTCGGAGGGATCGAGTGGTCCGCCGATCAGAATATTCGGCTCTGATCAGGCGGATAGGCTCATGTCATGCAGCCACTCGACCCGGACGACCCTCGGAGCCCCTCCGTCAAGATTGCGGCGATCATCCGCGCGGCGATCCTCTCCGGCGAGCTCGAACCAGAGGCGCAACTACCGACTGGGGACGAATTGGCGAAGTTCTTCGGTGTCACCGGAGCAACGGTCAGCTCGGCGATTCGCACGGTGCGGGACGAGGGTTTCGTGCAGAGTCGACCCGGAGGCGGTGTGTATGTGACTGGACAGGCAAGCCTGCCGGTCCCCGAGGGCCAAGTGCATCCGCTGGTCGGTCTGGGCGCCTTCCTGCATGAGGCCGGACACCTGAAGAACCTGCCTCGCTCCGGCTGGCAGCTTCTCGGCATCCAGCAGCCGGAGAGCGTGGCCGAGCACTCCTTCCGAGTCGGCATCATCGGAATGGCGCTCGCGGCGATGGAAGGCGCCGATCCTGGGAGAACCGCAGCCCTGTGCCTCATGCACGACGTACCCGAGACTCGCATCGGCGATGTGCCCTCCGTCGGCCGGGCCTATGTCACCACTGCCGTCCCGCAGGCTGTGACGGCCCATCAGACGGCAGCACTGCCGGCTGAACTCGCGACCGTCTTCCAGGGGCTGACCGCAGAGTACGAAGACACCGAGACCCTGGAGTCCAAGGTCGCCCACGATGCCGACAAGATCGAGACCTTGTTGCAGGCGAGGGAGTACGCGACGCAGGGGTACGCCACCGAGCCCTGGCAGGACACGTCGATCCAGGCGCTGCGTACCGAGTCCGCGAAACAGCTTGCTCAGGCGATCACGGCATCCGATGCGCGTGGCTGGTGGATGAACTTCGCGTCGAGCTATCAGGAACTCCGGGCCACCACCCGCGCCCGGCAGGGGCTGAAGCCGTGATCACCGTTCGGGCTGCGTGTTCAGCAGGCCCGATCACCCCCGGCAGAGCACCGCGTCGACGGCCTTGACCAGGTCGTCGGCGGCGGGGACGCCCTCGGCGCAGCGCCAGGCGACGTGGCCGTCCGGGCGGATGAGCACCGCGCCGGTGTCGGTGAGCCCGTACTCCTTCGCCCAGGTCGGTGAGGTCGGGAAGGCCGGATCGTCCGGCGAGATCAGCAGCACGTCCAGCGGGACGTCCAGCCGGTCGGCCGCCTGTGCTGCGGCGACGTCCCAACCGCTGCCCGCCGGGCTCAGCAGGGTGAGCGAGGTGCCCAACAGGTCCAGCGTGGACACCTGTCGTCCCCGGTGCGAGAGCCAGACGTGGGGCGCACGATGGCCGGGCCGGGCGGTCGGCAGATAGGTCTCGTACGGGTCTTCCGGTGCCGGGGCCTGCGTTCCGTCCGCGATGACGGCGGGCGATTCGTACCGGTAGCCCAGCACGAGGCCCTCCGCACGGCGCCGATGCGCCTGAAGGTCGCCCGCCTCCTGCATCGTGAGGCGGTCCTCCATCATGTCGATGGTGATGAGCGCGTTGCGCAGGCTCTCCTGAACCGTCCAGTCCGCGACCGGGCGGCGCTCGGTCGAGTAGGTGTCCAACAGGGCGTCCCCTGCCTCGCCGCGCAGGACCGAGGCCAGCTTCCACGCCAGGTTGTGCGCGTCCTGGATGCCGCAGTTCATCCCGAAGCCGCCCTGCGGCGTGGCCACGTGTGCCGCGTCGCCGACCAGGAACACCCGACCGCTGCGGAACTCCTCGGCGACCACGGCCTGCTGAATCCAGGGCAGCATCCCGACGATCCGCACGGGGAGGTCGGCGACGCCGACGGCGGCCCGCACCAGTTCGATGCAGCTCTCGTGGGTGAAGTCGCTCGCGCTCTCGCCCTGGTCGGGCTCGTAGCCGGTCTGCAGGGTCCACCGCCGTCTGTTGTCCACCGACTCCACCGCGCAGTAGACCTCGCCGTAGACGAAGTACAGCGCGCCGAGGCGATCGTGCAGCAGGGTGCCGAGGTCGGCGTCGAACAGGACGCTGACCATGTGGCTCAACGGCGGCGGGCCGGTCACGGCGACGCCCAGTGACTCGCGGACGCCGCTGCGGCTGCCGTCAGCGGCCACGACGTAGCGGGCGCGGACCTGCCGTTCTCCGTCGGCGTCGGCGATCGTGGCGGTGACGCCGTCGTCGTCGACCGCCAGCCGCGTCATCCGGGTGGCGAAGCGGACCTCGCCCCCGGGCAGCGACTCGGCCAGCTCGCGGAGGATGACCTCGAAGCCGTCCTGGGCGCAGATGTAGTTGTAGGTGGGGCTCTGGGGCGCGTCCTCGTGGATGCGCGCGACCTCGCGGCGGAAGTCGGGCGACGTCAGTGTCGGGCCGATGCCCAGCGCGAGGCTGTCGTCGCGCGGCAGCCCGGCCTCCTCCACCGCGGACTGCACGCCCCAGGACCGGACGATCTCCATCGTCCTGGTGGACACGAGCCGCGCCTTCGGGAAGATCGACGTCCCCTCGTGCTTCTCGACGAGCAACGAGGAGACCCCGTGCCGGGAGAGCTCGATCGAGGTGGCAAGGCCGACGGGCCCGCCGCCGACGATCAGGACCTCGACCTCGTTCTCTGTCATGCGGCTGAGGATCGCCGCTGCGATCTCGCTGGTCAATCGCCGAGTATCGAAACGAGAAGACCGTGATAACCGGCCCGGCTAGCGTTCGGTCTCAAGCGAGGCGGACATGACGCTTGAGAACTACGAGCCTGCGAACGCGCTGGTCGAGGGCATCGCTGCCCCTGCACGACCGGGGTCCGCGCCGCCAGACGCGTTCGAGGTGAATCCGGTGCGGTGCATCCCATCGACGGAGCCACGGTGAGGACGACGACGCCCCCGCCTGTCCGTGAATGTGACGAACCGCCGACGGCTGGAGACGAGGATGCTTTTCCCCGAAGGCTCGGTGGCCTTGGTGACCGGCGGTTCACGCGGGATCGGCCGCGCCGCCGCACTCGACCTGGCAAGCGAGGGCGCCCACGTCCTGGTGAACTACGCCCGCTCCGAGAGCGATGCGAAGGAGACCGTCGCCGAGATCGAGGAGGCGGGCGGCAAGGCCACGGCGATCTGCGCCGACGTCACCGACGAGACCGCGGTCCGCGAGATGTTCCAGACCGTCCGATCGGTGCACGGCAGGCTCGACGTGCTGGTGACCAGCGCCGGGATCACCCGAGACCGACACCTGGTCGCCATGAGCCTCGCGCAGTTCCGCGAGCCGATGGACGTCAACGTCACCGGCACCTTCCTGTCCTGCCGTGAGGGGCTGCGCATCATGCAGCACCAGCGCAGCGGCGCGATCGTGACGCTGTCCTCCTCCAGCGGCCTGGACGGCGGGTTCCCCGGACAGACGAACTACGTGGCGTCGAAGGGGGCGATCATCTCCTTCACCAAGGCGCTGGCCTACGAGGCCGCCCCGCACGGCGTGCGGGCGAACGTGGTCGCGCCCGGCTTCGTCGCCACGGACATGACCCGCGCGCTGTCCGGCCCCATCCGCAAGCAGTACGAGTCCCGAATCCGACTCGGCCGGATGGGACGCCCGGACGAGATCGCGCGACTCGTGAGCTTCCTGGCTTCCGAGAACGCCTCCTACGTCACCGGGGCGGTGCTCGTCGCCAACGGCGGCGGGCTCGGCTAGCGGAGCGTCACCCGAAACGACCGGCAAGGAGAGAAGATGACCATCGACGAGTTGCGGGCGCGTGCAGGCGAGCGGAAGCAGACCTGTGCCCAGATCAAGAAGATGATCGTGTCGCGGCTGGACCTGCCGATCGAGCCAGAGTGGATCAGCGACGACCAGCCGCTGTTCGGCCGGGGCCTCGAACTGGACAGCCTCGACGTCCTGGAGCTCTACGTCGCCATCGAGGCCGAGTTCGGTGTGGCGCTCTACGACAGCGACATGTCCGTGTTCGGCTCGGTCTCCAGGCTCGCCGACTCCGTCAACCCTGCGCTGCGGACGGCGCAGGCAGCCGTGGCATGACGAGCACCGACGTGGAGCCGGACGTGACTCCGGAGACGAGTTCCGCCGCGAGCCCGGAGGCGAGTTCGGCGCCGAGCGCCGAGAAGCCCAAGACGCTCACCAATCTCAGCAACGACCAGATCAAGGAACTGATCCCGCACCGGTGGCCGATGCTGCTGCTGGACCGGATCGAGAAGGTCGAGCCCGGCGTCGAGGGCGTGGCGATCAAGAACGTCGCCGGGACCGAGTTCTGGTTCCAAGGACACTTCCCGGACGAGGCGATCCTGCCCGGCATCGTCGTCATCGAGGCGATGGCCCAGCTGGCGGGCGTCGTCTTCTCGCTGGCAGGCGCGGGAAAGATCAGTTATCTCACCGGAGTCCGGTCGATGCGCTTCAAGAAGCGGATCGTGCCCGGCGACCGGATCGTGCTCTCCGCCGTGCGCACCGCAGGCGCGCGCGGTGTCGGCGAGTACCGCGTCGTGGCCAGGACGGACGACCAGGTCGCCGCCGAGGGCGTCATCACGATCACCGACCCCGGCGCCAACAACACGTTGAGAAAGGTGTGACGAATGGAATCCGCACTCACCCCGGTTCATCCTGAGGGAACCGTCTACGGCCAGGTGCTGGAGGCCTCCGTCCCGCTGCGCTACACGACGACCGAGGCCGAGTACGAGGCGATCCGCGGCCGGGCCGCCGTGCTGGACCTCGGCGGGTCGCGGCTCGTGCAGGTGCGCGGCTCCTCGGCAGGCGACTTCCTCCAGCGCGTGCTGGCCCGCGACGTCGAGTACCTGACGTCCGAGCGCTCCACCACGAGCCTGATCCTCGATGAGACGGGCGCGATCGTCGATCAGGTCGTGGTCTGGGGCCGAGAGGACGGCGCGATCCTGGAGAGCTCCTGCGGCGCGGGCACTCGGCTGATCGAGTACCTCCGGTCGCAGAACGCGGACGAGGTCGAGATCGTCGACCGCTCCGACGAGCTGACCGTCATCGCCGTCGAGGGCCCGTACTCCTGGGGCGTCATCGGCAGGCTGATCGACAGCGAGCTGGCCGCGCTTCCGCTGGACAGCGTCGTGGACACCCAGTGGGACGGCGCCGACATCCTGTTCGGCCGCACCGGTTCCAGCGGCGAGTACGGCTACAAGGTCGTCGCCGCGCACGAGACCGCCAAGAAGCTGTGGACGCAGGCCTGTGAGCACGCGGTCCCCGCCGGGCAGGACGTGCTGGAGCTGGCGATGCTGGAGGTCCGCCAGCCGGTGGTCCGCCACGAGGCGCCTGCGGGCACCGGGGTCCTGGAGGTCGGCGCGGGCTGGCTCGTGGACATCACCAAGGAGTCCTTCGTCGGGCGGGACGCCGTGCTCGCGGCCTTCGCCGAGCAGAGCGGCCCCCGGACCATCGGCTTCCGGGGCGGCGACGCCGTTCCCGCGCCGGGCACGCGGGTGCTGGCCGCCGGGCAGGACATCGGCGAGGTCGTGCACGCCGTGTACAGCGTCGGCCTCGGGGCCGCGCTCGGGCTCGCCAGGGTCGAGTCCGATCTCGCGGCCGCCGGGCTGGACCTGACGGCGGGCGACGCGGAGATCGAGACGCTGACCAGCCCGTACGTCTCGCCCAAGAGCTGGAGCATTCCGATCGTCTGATCGCTTGATCGTCTAGGAGGAACACGAGCATGGCGCTGCGACCAGTCGTCATCACCGGACTCGGTGTCATCTGTGCCATCGGCCGTGATCCGGTCGAGTTCTGGGCGCGGCTGACCTCCGGGGACAGCGGCATCACGCCGATCTCGGACGGGGCCTACGCGGCTTTCGACGCCCGCTTCGCCGGGCAGGTCCCCACCGAGTGGATCACTGATCAACTCCCGGCGGGCGACGCCGACCTCGATCGGACCGCTCAACTGGCCCTGGTCGCGGCGCGGCAGGCCGTCGCGGGCGCCGGGCTGGCGTCCGACGTCGTGGACGGCGACCGCTTCGGCATCGTGCTCGGCAAGTGTCAGGCGACGCCGGACGCCGAGGGCCGATACCAGCCGATGCACCGCACCGGCGACGTGGTCGCGGGCCGACTCGGCGCTCGCGGACCGCGCATCCTGGTGTCGACCGCCTGTGCGGCAGGCGGCAACGCGGTGGGCCTGGCCAGGGACAAGATCCTCACCGGGGAGGCCGACGTCGTGCTGGCGGGCGGCGTCGACCCCCTGCTGTTCGGCACCTACGCCGGGTTCGCCGGTCTTCAGGCGCTGAGCACCGGGCCGTGCAGGCCCTACAGCACCTCCGACGGCCTGAACCTCGGCGAGGGCGCCGCCTTCCTGGTGGTCGAGCCGCTGGATCGGGTGCTGGCTCGGGGCGGGACGCCGCTGGCCGAGGTCGCGGGCTACGGGCTCTCGGCCGACGCCTACCACGCGACCGCTCCCGATCCCACCGGTCGCGGCGGTGCCAGCGCGATGCGTCGGGCGTTCGCGGACGCGGGCATGACGGCCGAGGACGTCAGCTACGTCTCCGGGCACGGCACCGGCACGCCCGCCAATGACTCGATGGAGATCAAGGTCATGCGCACCGTGTTCGGCGATCGTGCCGGACAGGTGCCGACCAGCAGCATCAAGTCGTTCCTCGGGCACACCCTCGGTGCGGCGGGCGCCGTGGAGGCGGTGGCCAGCGTGCTCGCGCTGCGGCACGGGACGGCCCCGCCCACCATCGGCTTCGACGAGGCTCCGGAGAACGACGCGACCGAGAACGCGGCAGCCGACCCGGCGACCGCGCCCGCCGAGTCGGGCCCGCCGCCGTTGGACTTCGTGCCGAACACCGCGCGGTCCTTCCCGATCGACACGGTGGTCTCCAACAACTACGCGTTCGGCGGGAACAACGTCTCGCTGGTGCTCACCACCCCGCGTGGCGAACGGGAGTACGAGGAGCTGCCGCGAACGCCGGTCGTCATCAGCGGTCTCGGACCGGTGAGCGGACTGGGCATCGGCGTCGCGGACCTCGCCGAGGCGATCGCCACCGGCAGACAGGCCGCCGGGCAGGTCCCGTCGCTGACCGGGCGGACCTTCGCGCCGCGTTCCCTGTGGCGGCACATGAACGACCTGTCCCGCCTCGCCATCGCCGCCTCGCGGCTGGCCTGGGAGGACGCCGCCCTGAAGCTGCCGAGGGCTGCCATGGAGGACATCGGCGTGATCTTCGCGACCGCGGCGGGCTCCGTGGAGAGCACCGGCGGGTTCGACGAGAGCGTCGCGGCCAACCCGAACAAGCCCTCGGTGCTGAGCTTCTCCAACGTCGTGCTCAACGCCACGGGCGGCGCGGTCTGCCAGACCCTCGGTCTGCGCGGACCCACCACCACCATCTGCAACGGCGGCGCCTCCGCCTCGATCGCACTGGACTGCGCGGTCGAGACGATCCGGTCGGGCAAGGCCGAGGTCGTGCTGGTCGTGGCCGCCGACGAGACGGCGGAGCCTGCCCCCGAGGCACCCGGCACCACGCCCTACGGCCGGGATCACGACGGCACGATTCCCGGCTCCGGCGCGGTGGCCTTCGTGGTGGAGTCCGCCGAACACTGCCGGGCCCGAGGCGGCAGGCCCTACGCCGAGATCCTCGGCACCCGCCACGCGGCGAGTGACGGAGCCGACGGCGACGGCGAGCTGATCAGGCGCAGCCTCGACGGTCTGTCCGTCGCCGACGTCGGTCTGGTGGTCGGCGCAGGCACCGGCGGCAGCGCCGACGCCGACGAGGCGGCCGTGCTGTTCGACGCCGTTCCCGACGGGCTGCTCACCAGCCCGGTCGGCCAGACCGGAGACTGCCAGGCCGCGTCCGGCGCGATGAACCTCGCGGTGGCCGCCATGGCCGTCCGCGACGGCGTCGCACCCGCGCTGGTCGGGCTCACCAGCCCTCGATTCGGCGCCATGGACCGCTATGTGACCAAGCCGGAGATGGCGGGCGAGGTGACCTCGGCGCTCGCGCTGACCTCGGCGCCTGGTTCGCTGCGGGGCACGATCCTGCTGGGGAAGCCGTGAACTCGGCGCCGTTCGACCTCGCCGAGACCGACCGACTCCTGAGCACCACCCGGTCGGTCCGGCGCAGGCTGGACCTGGACACCCCGGTGCCGAGGGAGCTGATCGAGGAGTCGCTGCGCCTGGCGGTGCAGGCGCCGACCGCCGACAACGCGCAGAACTGGCGTTGGCTGGTGATCACCGATCCGGAGACCAAGGAGTCGCTGGCCGAGCTGTTCCGCCGGGCCTGGCGGTTCCACAAGGCCGAGATCTCCACGAAGTCGGGCAGGCGGCGGAACTCGCCGCAGGCCCGCCGCAACGAGGAGTCGGCCGCCGCGCTGCCTGCGGCCGTCGCCAGGGTGCCCGCGCTGATCCTGCCCTGTGTCGTGGGCAGGCCGCCGGATGCCGCGACGATCGACGCCGAGTGGGAACGCCTCAACGCGCACAAGCCCGCCGACGATCCGGCTCACCAGGTGCGGCTCGGACAGCTGCGGGCGAGCACGTTCTACGGCTCGATCTTTCCGGCGATCTGGTCCCTGCAACTGGCCCTGCGCAGCCGAGGGCTCGGCAGCACGATCACCTGCATGCACCTGCCCTTCGCGCGGCAGGCGGCGGAGCTGCTCGGCATCCCGTCCGGCGTGACGCAGGTCTGCATGGTGCCCGTCGCGTACACGCTCGGCACGAATTTCCGACCGGCGGAGCGCATCGACGCCGGCCAGCGCACGTTCTGGGAGGGGTGGGGGAAGTGACCCACGACGACGTCGACGTGGTCGTGATCGGCGGCGGCATCGCCGGATCGGCCTCGGCGAGCAACCTGGCCGCGCACGGTCTGTCGGTCCTGATGCTGGAGAAGCAGAAGACCTACACGGACCTGGTGCGTGGCGAGTGGCTCGCGCCATGGGGGATTCGCGAGACCCAGCTCCTCGGGGTCGACGACGCCTTCGCGGCGGGCGGTGCCTGGGAGATCCGCGAGTGGGTCCAGTGGGACGAGGTCGTGCACCCCGACGACGCGATGGCCGTGGACATGACCCGCTTCCTGCCGGAGGTCGGCGGCCCGCAGTCCTTCCCGCACTGGGGCGTCTGCGAGGCCGTGACGGAGCAGGCCGTGCGCCTGGGTGCGCAGGTGGTGATGGGCGCGTCCAAGATCGAGGTCACGGCAGGCCGGGAGCCGTCGGTGCGATACCGCACCAGCGAGGGCGAGCACGAGGTCCGGGCCCGCATGGTGCTCGGCGCCAGCGGCCGGGCCTGTGCGGTCGGCAGGCAGATCGGCGTCAGCACCACCACCGAGGTCCACCACTGGGGCGCCGGAATGCTCGTGGAGGGCTTGGACGACTGGCCGGTCGACGTGCAGGCGATGGGCACCGAGGGCGACGTCATGTTCATGGTGTTCCCGCAGGGCTACGGCCGGGCGCGGCTCTACCTGAACTTCGCCACGGGCGACCAGGAGAAGTATCGCGGTGCAGACCGCGTCGAGCGTTTCCTTGCCGCCTATGACCTCGCCGCACTGCCCGACGGCGGTAAAGCGGTTCAGGCAGCGAAACAGGCCGGGCCGTTGGTGGTGTGGCCGTCGGTGGTGAGCATCACCGACCAGAAGCCGTTGGCCGAGGGCGTGGTGCTCATCGGCGACGAGGCCGGAACCAGCGACACCATCCTCGGCACCGGGCTCTCCACGAGCCTGCGGGATGCGCGGATGGTGTGTGAGGTGCTGACCGGTGGCGACGACTGGTCGCAGGAGGCCTTCGAGCCGTTCATCTCCGAGCGCAACGCCCGGATGGAGCGACTGCACTACGGCGCGAAGATCATGACGAAGCTACAGGTGGAGTTCGGGCCGCACGCCGTAGAACGGCGCAGGCGGGCCCGCAGGCTGATGACCGAGAACGACGCCTTCCAGGTCACCGGCCTGCTGAACATGGTCGGCCCGGAGAACGTGCCGGAGTTCGGGTTCAGCGAGTTCTTCGCCGAGCGGCTGCTGAGGGAGACGGTGTGACCAACAAGAAGCTGCACGTCAACGGCGTCGACATCGCGTTCGTCGACGAGGGCCATGGCGATCCCGTGCTGCTGCTGCACGGCTTTCCCGACTCCTCCTACCTGTGGCGGAATCAGATTCCGGCCCTTCTCGACGCGGGATACCGGGTCATCGCGCCCGATCTGCGCGGGTTCGGCGAGTCGAGCAAGCCGCAGGAGATCGAGGCCTACACCCTGCGCACCATCATCAACGACGTGGTCGCGCTGACCCAGGCGCTGGACATCCAGAAGGCCCACGTCGTCGGCCACGACTGGGGCGCCGCGGTGGCGTGGATGTACGCCTTCCTCATGCCTCGGCGGGTCGACCACCTCGCCGTGCTGTCGGTGGGCCACCCGGCGACCTCGCTGACTCCGTCGATCGCGCAGCGGGAGCTGTCCTGGTACATGCTCTACTACCAGTTCCCCGGCGTCAGCGAGCAGCTGCTGCGGCGCAACGGATGGCGACTGTTCAAGCAGATCATCGGCGGCGAGGGCGACCACGCGCGCTACCTGCGGGAACTGGCCAAGCCGGGCGCGCTGACCGCGGGGCTGAACTGGTACCGCGCCAACCGATCGCCCGCCGCCGAACTGGAGCCGCAGGGCAACTTCCCGCCGGTGCTGTCGCCGACGCTGGGCATCTGGTCCAGCGGTGACAAGGCCCTGCTGGAGGAGGGCATGGCCGAGTCGGGCAGGCACGTCAAGGGACCGTGGCGCTACGAGCGCATCGAGGGCGCCAGCCACTGGATTCCGCTGGACGCCCCCGAGCGGGTCAACGAACTCCTCCTCGGCTTCCTGGGCACCCAGCAGGCCAGTGGGGCGACGCGGCGCCGCCGGCGGCTGTAGAGAGTGCCGAGGTTCTCCAGAGTCAGGAGGTCAGATCATGCTCGCGTTTCTCTTTCCCGGTCAGGGCACGCTCCGCGTGGGAATGGGGGCGCGGCTGCGGGCCAGGAAGGTCGCGGCCGACGTGTTCGCCAGGGCCGACGAACTCCTGCCCGCGCCGGTCTCGGCCCTCTGCGCGTCCGGGCCGACGAGCGCGCTGATCGCGACCGAGAACGCCCAGCCCGCCGTCACGGTGTGCAATCTGGCGGCCCTGGCGGTGCTGGCGGAGGAGGGCCACGAGCCCGAGATCGTCGCCGGGCACAGCGTCGGGGAGATCAGCGCGCTGCACGCGGCCGGGGTGCTCGATCTGGCGGGCACGCTCCGGCTGGTCTCCACGCGGGCGCGGCTGATGGCCGAGTGCGGCGGCCTCGGCGGGATGACCGCCGTGCGGGGGATGCAGCAGGCGGAGGTGGAGGCGCTGGTCGCCGAGGCGTCCACTCCCGACGAACCGCTGGTGGTGGGGCTGGAGAACGCGCAGGAGAACGTGGTCGTGTCGGGCTCCCGCGCGGCGATCGAGCGATTCGTGACCGCAGTGGACAGCCCGGGGAAGGTCCGCCCGCTGGAGGTCAGCGACGCCTTCCACTCGCCGCTGATGGCACCCGTCGCGCAGCGGTGGGCCGATGCGGTGCGCGCGGAGCCGATGGCCGCGCCGCGCATCCCGGTGATCCCCAATGCGACCGCCGAACCGACCACCGACCTCGACGTCGTGCGGGACTGTCTGATCGAGCAGCTCACCCGCCGGGTGCGGTGGGCGGAGACGATGACCAGGATCGAGGGCGCCACCTGCGTCGAGGTCGGTGACAGCAAGACCCTCACCGCCCTGCTGCGCGGCACCCCGACCCGCTGCGTCAGCATGGCCGACCCGTCGGCGGCACGCAGGCTCGTCAAGGCCGGGGCCGCATGAACCGGGCGGGCTCGGCCGTCGTCCGTTTCGCGGGGCTGACCGAGCCGCAGCAGCTCCTCGTGGGCCTGTCGGCTCGACGGCCCGCTGATACAGAGCCCGTCGCACCGGACGGCGCGGATGCCGGACGGGGTGCGGCGAGTCCGTCCGACCGGGCACCCGGCCGGGGCGAGCCGGTGTCGATCGACGAGGTGTTCACCCGCGCCGAGCGGCTGCGTTCCGGCGCGGGCCGCACCCTGGAGCACTGGGCGGGCAGGCTGGCGGCGAAGTACGCGGTGCTGCGCCTGCTGGCCGTGGCGGAGACGGCAGAGCACCTCGGTCAGGCGGAGGTGCTTCCGCAGCCGTCGCCGATGTGCGCGGCGACCGCCGCGTGCCTGCACGGCCATCCGCCGAGGGTCCGGCTCAGCGGCGATCTCGCCCGCCGAGCGGCGGAGCGCGGCGGAGAGCAGATCCGGGTGTCGATCAGCCACACCCGCGACACGGCGCTGTCGGTGGCCATCGCCTCGGCGCCCTTACCGGAAGACCACCATTGCGAGGCGGCGTGAACGTGGAACTCATCGAGATCGTTCGAGCGCACCTGGCGGCCTGGCAGACCGGTGACGCCTCGGCCGTCGCGGACTCCGTCGCCTCGTTCAGCGACCCGGACACCGAGGAGCCGATCGCCGGCGACGCGCTTCTCGCCCACGCCGAGCAGGTGCTCGCGCGGTTCGCCGGACTGCGGATCGAGATCGAGCAGCTGGTCCCCTCGGCGGAGGTCGTCCTGGTCTCCTGGCGGCTCACCGCCGATCACCGCTCCTCGTACCTCGGGATGCCCGCCACCGGCGGCGCCGTCGCGGTGCGCGGCACCGACGTGGTCACCGCCGACGCCGACGGGGCGCACGTGGTGCGGACCTTCGACCGGCTCGCCGTGGCCGCCGCCTTGGGCTTCGAGGCCCGGTTCACCCCTGCCGCCGACGGTGATCGGGAGTTCGGCGTCAGCTCCCGGACCTCGGTGGGGCGCACGACGCCGCCGGGCGTGCTCGCCCTGACCTGGCTGGAGATCCGCGACGACGCGGAGGCCGCCGACGTCGATCTGCTGAGCGTGGAGGTCGTCAAGTCGCTGCGGGCCTCCCAGGGCTTCCTGGGCGCCTCGACCTTCGACATCGGCCGCCGGAAGTTCACCCTGACGGCCTTCGACCGGGCGGAGTCGGTGCGGGCCGTGCACGCCAGACCGCATCAACGGGCGATGCGCCGGTTCTTCAAGAGCGGACTCTGCACGCGGGCGCTGACCAGCATCTGGGAGCCCACCGCGATCCGGGAGTACGCGCGGTGCCCGGAGTGCGACTCGGTCGTCACGATGCACGGCGTCGAGCCCGGTGCCGCCGCGTGCGACTGCGGATGGGCCCCGGAGCCAGAACCCCTACTGTGACTGGAGCGCTTCATGACGTTGTTCACCGCAGACCACCGGCTTGACGGCGGTGCCGGGCCTACCGCAGTGTTCGTCTCCGCCCTGTTCGCCGGTGGCTGGATCTGGGATCACCCGTATCAGGCGCTGTCGGACGCGGGCTGGTCGGTCCTGCGCACCAATCAGCCCGTCTGCGCGGTGGACAGCAAGGTCGCGGGGTCGATCGAGCGGCTCGGCGACGCGATGCTGGCGGTCTGTGACGCGGCAGGCGTCGAGGACCTCGTGGTCTGCGCCAACTCGCTGGGCGGGCTCGTCGCGATCGATCTGGCCCTGCGGTTCCCCGACCGGGTGCGCGGCATCGTGGTCAGCGGTGCGCCCGGCCTGACCGCCGACCCGGACGTAGGACTCAGCATGGACCGTCGAGCCGGGGTCAAGCCCAGCGGACCCGAGTTCGAGGCGCGGATGATGGCGGCGTTGTTCCATTCCGGACGCCACTTCAGCGACGAGCAGCTCGCGGAGACGGGAACGCTGCTGGAGCAGCCGAACTCGATGCTGAGCATGGCCCGCAGCCTTCGTGCGACGCGGTCCTATCCGGTGCAGGCCGCGTTGGAGACGGTGCGCTGCCCGTCGCTGTACCTATGGGGCAGACACGATCGGATGACGCCGGTCGACGCCTGGGTCGACGTCGTCGAGGCCCATCCCACCAGCGACATGGTCCTCATCGAGGACTGCGGTCATATCCCGATGCTCGAACGCGGAGATGAGTATTCTTCTCATCTAGCGCGGTTCATGACAAAGTTCGCGAGCGTGCCTGCGTGACGACGGTGGCGGTACTGCTCGGGGTGGACATAGTGGAGAGAGGCCGACTGAGACGCATGCTCTCAGACCTCGGCGACGTCTACCTCCGACAGGTCGCCACGCCGTCCGAGCGAAAGCTGCACACGGGCGCCGCCGACGCCGCCCCCGACTTCGCCGTCAAGGAATGCCTGATCAAGGCGGTCGGCGGCCGTCCGGACGGATTCAGCTGGCATGACTTCGAACGAGCGTCTGCCGTCGGGTCCGTCCCGCCGCCTGCCCCTGCGGTCCCCGCGCAGGCCGAGGAGATCGACGACGAGGTCACTGCGCTGCTCGACGAGGCGGCGGCAGGCCTCGGCGCGGCCACCGGGTTCGCACTGACCACCACCGACACCTACGCCGTGCGCGGCGCGAGCCGCACCGCCGCACTGGCGCGGCTGGCACCCGGTCAGGGCGGGTTGAGCGTCACCGGCGCCGCCCGCTGGGGCCTGGACGAGAGCGTGCTCGTCGCACTGGCCGTGGTGACGACTTCCGCGAAGACGATGACCAAGAAGGGAGCACCAGGATGTCCTTAGCTCAAGCCCCTGCTGAGACGGTCGTGAGACCGGGCGAATCCATCCAGCAAGCGCTCGACAGCGCGGGGGCGGGCGCCACCGTCCGACTCACCGAGGGTACCTACGCCGAACATCTGTTGATCAGACACAGCGGGGTGACACTCGTCGGCGACGGCGCCGAGCGGACCGTCCTGATTCCCGGCGGGACGGCTCCCGACGGGATACCCGAGCTGACGGATGCCACCACGGAGGTCTCCAGCGGCATCGTCATCCACGCCGAGGGCGTCACCGGCATCACGCTGCGCGGCCTGACCGTGCAGGGCTTCAGCGGCGCGGGCGTGTACGCGCACACCACCTCCGACCTCGACTTCGAGGACCTCGTGGTGCGGGACAACGAACTCTGGGGCGTCTACGTCCGCGAGTCCGGCGGCGTGCGCGTGCTGCGCTGCACCGCGTCCGGCAGCCGATACGGCGGCATCGCCCTCAGCTTCTGCTCCCGCTCCGACGCGCTGATCGAGGACAACGACACCTTCGACAACGCCTTCGGGATCTTCGTCGACAACGCCTCGTTCGCCCAGGTACGACGCAACCGCAGTCACGGCAACGCCGCAGGCGTCCTGGTGCTCAACCAGGCCTACCCCGGTGAGCCGCCCGGTGGCGCGACCGACAACCTCGTAGCCGACAACGACCTGTATGACAACGGCCTGTCGGCAGGCGTCGAGCCCGAGGGGCTCGGCGCGGCGGGTCCGCCGATCTCCGGGGTCGGCGTCGGTCTGATCGGCGCCTGTCGCACCACGGTCGTCGGCAACCGCATCGTCGATCACCGACCCAGCGGGCCCTCGGTCATCGGCGGCGCGGTGGCGATGGCCTCCTCCACGGAGTGGGGCGGCGGCGAGGTCGCGGACAACAAGGTGCTGTGGAACCGCATCACCGGCAACGAGCCGCTGGACGTCGACGTCAGTGACGGCCTCGAACGCCAGTACTTCGAGAACAACGTCGTGGACCGCACCTCGCCCGAGCACATCGAGGGCTGTTCCTCAGGAGGCGCCCGATGACTCCCACCCTGGTGTGCGAGGGTCTGGAGAAGCGCTACGGCGACAACCTCGCCGTGGACGACGTGGGCTTCCAGATCGAGCCCGCGCAGGCGTACGGCCTGCTCGGCCCCAACGGGGCAGGCAAGAGCACGACGGTGTCCATGCTGGTCGGCCTGCTGCGACCCGACAAGGGAACCGTGCGGATCTGCGGTGCCGACCTGGCGGGCGACCCGATGAAGGCCAAGGCGCACATCGGGTACGTGCCGCAGGAGATCGCGCTGTTCCCCGAGCTCACCGGCCGGGAGAACCTGCGCTACTTCGGCAGGCTCTACGGCCTGTCCCGACGTGACCTGCGCAGACGCATCGACGAGGTCCTGGAACTGGTCACGCTGACCGACCGCGCCGACGAGAAGATCAGCGGCTATTCCGGCGGTATGAAGCGGCGGATCAACATCGGCGCCGCGCTGCTGCACGAGCCCAAGATCCTCGTGCTCGACGAGCCGACGGTCGGCGTGGACCCGCAGAGTCGCAAGGCGATCCTCGACGGCGTGGAACTCCTCGTCCAGCAGGGCATGAGCCTGCTCTACATCTCCCACTACATGGAGGAGGTCGAGCGGATCAGCCACCGGGTCGGCGTCATCGACCGAGGCAGGCTGGTGGCCGAGGGCACCCGTAAGGAGCTGGTCTCCCGGCTCGGCACCGCCGACCGCGTGGAGCTGGTGCTGGACGGCGACCTCACCACTGCGGCGGAGAAGCTGCGGACCGTGGAGGGCGTCACCGAGGCCGTCGTGGTCGACGGCTCGACCGTCCGGCTGGTCGCCAAGGACGGCAGACACCTGCTGCCGTCGCTGATCGGCGCCGTCGAGGGCTCGGCGGCCGTCACCGGCGTCGAGGTGGTCGAACCCGACCTCGAAGCGGCCTTCCTGCACCTGACCGGCAGCAAGCTGAGGGACTGATCATGCTGAGAGCACTGCTGGTGGTCAGCGGCCACGAGCTGCGCACCCGGCTTCGTGACGGCACGGCGCTGTTGATCGCCCTGGTCGCCCCGGTGGCGTTGGCCTCGATGTTCGGCTTCGCCCTCGGCGGCGACGATCCGCCGCTGCGGGCCACGATCGGCATCGTCGACCTCGACGGCGGCGAGTTCCCGGCCAGCGTCCAGAGCGAGGCGCTGGACTCCGAGGAACTCGAGGGCATCCTCACGTTAGAGGCCTTCGACGCCGAGGACGAGGCTCGCACCGCACTGGACGAGGGCGCGATCGGCGCCGCGATCGTGTTCCCCCCCGGCTTCAGCGACAGCGTCGGCGACGGCCGAGGCGGCGAGGTCGACGTCATGACCTCCGAGGCCGCGCCGTTGGCGGGCGTCGTCGCCACGAGCATGGTCGACCGGATCTCGGCACTCGTCGAGGCACGCACCCTGGCGGTGCGGGCCTCGCTGGACGCGGGCGTGCCCAGTGACGAGGTCGGGGAGTTCGTCGAGGCCAACGGCGCCGAAGGCCCCGCGCTGACCTTGAACAGCGACCCGATGACCGGGGGCAGCATCGACTCCTCGGTCTACTACGGGTCGGGCATGGCCGTGCTGTTCGCCTTCCTCGTCGTGGGCACCTCCGCGCGGAGTCTGCTCACCGAGCGGCAGAACGGGACGCTCAGCCGCATCAGGGCGGCACCGGTTCCACCGTGGACGGCCGTGGCGGGGAAGGGGCTCGTCGGCTTCGGCCTCGCGTTGACCAGCATGTGCGTCACGTGGGGCTCGTCGGTGCTGTTGTTCGGGACGAGCTGGGGTGATCCACTCGCCGTGTTCGCGCTGTGCGCCGCACACGCGCTCGCGGCGACGGCGATCACGATGCTCATCGCCAGCGGCGCCAAGACCGACGCACAGGCCGACGGCTTCAACCTGGGCATCGCCTTCGTCTTCGCGGTTCTGGGCGGCAGCCTCGTCCCGCTCTACAACCTGCCGGACGTCCTCCAGACGCTGGCGCTGATCACGCCGAACGGGTGGGCGTCCACCGGCCTGTCCGAACTCGCCGTCTCCGGCGGCGGCATCGGCGCGGTCGCGGTTCCTCTCGCCGTGATCGGCGGGATCGCGCTGGTCACGGGTGCGCTCGCCGCGCTCCGCTTTCGGAAAGGACTCTTCGGATGACGCTGCGTGCCGTCGGCGCGCTGGTCGCCGCCAACCTTCGCCGCCAGACCCGCGACCGGATGGGTCTGTTCTTCATGGTGGTGATGCCGTTCATCGCCATCATCTTCGTCGGACTCGCCATGGGCGGCAGCTCCTCGGGAGCACAGATCCCGGTCGGCGTCGTCGCCCAGGACGTCGACGAGACGGGCGAGGCGATCCTCGCGGAGCTGCGGAACAACTCCTCGCTGGCCGTCGAGGACGTCGAGAGCGCGGATGCGCTGGGCGACGCCGTCCGGCAGGGCTCACTCGCGGCGGGACTGGTGATTCCCAGCGGCTCCACCGAACTCGACCTGGTCATGACCCAGATGAACGGCACTGGAATGGCCGCCCGCAGCGCCATCGACGCCTCGCTCGGCAAGGTGTCGGCGGTGCTGGAGGCCACGCGGGCAGCCACCTCGGCGGGTTCGTCCCCTGAGCAGGCCGCCGCCGACGTCCGTGCCGCGCAGGAGGAGGCGGTCGCCGTCACGGTGAGCACCTCCGGCTCCGGGGACGGCACGCCCACCGGCTTCGCCTACACCGCGCCCGCCAACCTGCTGCTGTTCACCTTCATCAACTCGATGGCGGTGGCGGCGGCACTCGTGGAGAGCCGCAGGCTGGGCATGACGCGGCGCACCCTGGCCGCCCCGGTCAGTCAGCGGGCCGTCCTGCTCGGCGAGGCCGTCAGCAGGCTGCTCGTCGCGGTGGCGCAGGCCCTGCTCATCACCGTGGTGAGCAGCCTGATGTTCGGCACCAGCTGGGGCGATCCGCTGGCGGTCATCGCGATCGTCGGAGCGTTCTGCCTGGTAGCCACGGGCGCGGCGATGCTGGTCGGCAGCCTGGCGAAGTCGAGTTCGCATCCGCCCGCGATCGGGCCGCCCATCGGCATCATCCTCGGCATGCTCGGCGGCTGCTTCTGGCCGAGGGAGGTCGCGCCCGACGCGCTCAACGCGGTCGGCTACGTCTTCCCGCACGCCTGGGCGATGGACGCGCTGCTCACCCTGACCACGCCCGGCACCGGAGTCGGGCAGGTGATGCTCGAACTGGGCGTCCTGTTGGCGATGGCCGTGGTGATGATGGTCATCGCCATCACGGTGTTCCGCCGCCGGAACCTGGTCGTGAGCTGAGGCGATCACACCGCCGACACCCGGTTCCGGTCGGACCTGACGAGACCCCGGCTGCCGCCTTTCCCGGCGGCGGCCGGGGTCTTCGCGTGTTCGCCGAGGGCGGTTTCTCGCCTGTTCGGCGGGCCGAGACCGTTCGCCCGTTGGGCGGGCCGGGGTGCGGCGGACCTGTTGCGGTGCTCGGTCGACGTGCCGCCCGGTCTGCCGCGGTCGGCGGCCTTGTCGGGCTGGAGGACGGGAGCGGCACGTCGACCGTGGCCGGCTGTTTGCTGCCTGTCGAGCGGTTCCTGGTTCGGCCTTGCCGGATCAGGACCGCGGCGAGAGGGACTCCTCGTGCGCGGTCTCCTCGATCAGAGCAGCCACCGTGTGCTTCAGCGCCGCGCGCAGCTCGACTCCCGCCTGCCAGCCCGTCACCGTCCGGAATCGGGTCGGGTCGGCGATGATGCTGCGAAAGTCCATCTCCGTCGCGTGCACGGGGGCGGGCACCGACACGACGTCCACCGCAGGGCGACCGGTCTGCTCGGCGACCACCGCAGCGATTGCGGTGAACAGTGCGCGGACGGTCGTGCCTCGTCCGGTCCCGATCAGCCAGTGCGTGCCCGAGAGCGCGTCGGCATGATCGACGCAGGCCAGGACGGCCTCGGCGGCGTCCCGGACGTGGAGCAGGTCCCGTTCGGTCTCGCCGCCGTCCCACACGGTCAGCGGCTCGCCCGCCAACGCGCGTCGAGCCATCGCCGTCACCACGCCCCGGTCGGCGGCGTGCGGGGCGGCGCCGAACACCGTGGGCAGGCGCAGCGACACGCCTCGGAGCACGCCATCGGCGGTGGCGTCCGTCAACACCTTCTCGGCGGCCGACTTCTGCCGGTCGTAGACCGTCGCAGGCTCGTCCACCTCGGTGCCGTCGACGAGACCCGAGCCGCCTGCACCGAGCTGTGAGGTCGAGCCCGGCACCACGACGATCGGCGGCGGTCCCGGTCGCGGGTTCGACCGGAGGATGCGTACGAGATCACGGGTCACTCCGACGTTGGTCCGCTCGCTGTGCGGGTCCGCCTCGGCGGCCCGCCACGTCCCGCCGCCCGTGTAGAGCAGCAGATTGAGCACGACGTCCGCGTCCGCCACTGCCTCGGCCAACGCCCCGGTGTCGGTGAGATCGGCGGTGATCACCTCCGCGTCCACGGCTTCCGGCGGCACCGGGCTCGGCCCCCTGGCCAGCAGCCGCAGCCGGGCCGGGCGGCGGGCCAGCGCCGCCGCCACGGCCGAGCCGATGAAGCCGGAGGCGCCCAGCACCGCGATGCGCCGAGCCGGGTTCGCCGTCTCGGTGCCGTCGATGTCGTGCCGTGCTGCCGTGTCGACGAGTGCTGCCGTGTCGACCATGGAGCCGCCCGCGTGCTCAGACAAGGTGCACGGTCGGGACGTAGAGGATCCACTGTCCGCCGGAGTCGCGGAACGCCTGTTCCTTGGCCATGATCTCCTCGGCGTGGTTCCAGGCGAACAACAGCGCGTACTGCGGGTAGTCCTCGTGGAAGGCCGACGGCGGCCGAACCGGCAGGTGCGCCCCCGGCGTCAGCTTCCCCTGCTTGGCGGGCGTCGTGTCGCAGACGAAGGAGACCAGGTCCGGCCCGATGCCGAGGTAGTTGGTCACCGTCGCGCTCTTCGCCGTCGCCCCGTAGCCGACGACCCGGTTGCCCTTGTCCCGCTGCTCCCGCAGGAACGTGAGCAGGTCGTCCCGGTTCTTCTCGACCCGAGTCCGGAAGTCGGTCAGCGTCGCGAGATCGGTCAGCTTCGCGGCCTCCTCCGCCGCGAGCAGTTCGGTCACCGCCGAGGTCCGCTGCCGTGCTCCCGGCCGGGCCAGGGTGTAGCGGACCTCGCCGCCGTGGACGGCGAGCCGCTCGACGTCGACGAGTTCGAGGCCGTGCCGCCGGGCCATCTCGTCGACCGAGCGGGCGGTGAAGAAGTAGAAGTGCTCGTCGTAGATCTGATCGAAGGAGGCCCGCTCGACGATCTCGGCGAAGTAGGGGTCTTCGAAGACGAAGACGCCGTTCGGCGCGAGCAGCGTCGTCACACCCCGGAGGATCGACTCCATGTAGGGGATGTGACACAGGGTGTTGGCGGCGTAGATGACGTCCGCAGGCCCGTCCGAGGTACGGATGGACGTGGCGGTCGACTCCTCGAAGAAGGCCTTGCGCACCCGGATGCCCTTGGTGGCGGCCAGTTCGGCGACTCCGCCGGACGGTTCGACGCCGAGGTGCCGGACGCCTGCCGTGGCGATGGTGTGCAGCATCGTCCCGTCATTGGAGCCGAGTTCCACGATGAACGGGTCGTCGCCGGTCAGCTCGGTGTTCAGGAAACGCTGCGCAAGGCCTTCGAAGTGCGCCCGCATCACGGTCGATCCCGAGGACAGGTATGGGTAGTCCTCGTGGAACATCTTCTCCCTGGGGACCTCCTCCATGAGCTGCACCATGTCGCACGTCTGGCAGATCCCCACGGCGAGCCGGAAGAAGAACTCCTGTGCCTCCTCGCCCGGCGTCACGAACGCGTCAGATGCCGGCTGCTTCCCGAAGTCGATGAACTCGTTGACCGTATCTCCGCAGATCCGGCACGACGATGTGGTTGACATATGACACTCCTTGTAGTCCCTGATGCTGTCTCGGGCGTCCGATCCCGAGGCGAGTACGCAGGTGCGGGGGCATGGTCGGCGGCGGTGACCGATGTCGATCGATCCGGTGTGCCGCCGGAGTTCGGGGAGGGGCCCGGTTGTGCAGGCCCGCGCCTCGTGTCGGTGTCCGATCTGCGTCACTCGACGCCGGGTCGTCCGGCGCGAGCGCGATCAGACGTCACCTCGTGGCGGCCGCGTTCGTCACGGCGGGCAGGTCGTTCCTGCTCTTCACGCCGAGCTTGCGGTAGACCCGGGTCAGATGCTGTTCGACGGTGCTGACCGTGACGTAGAGCTGATCGCTGATCTCGCGGTTCGTGTGTCCGATCGCCGCCAGCTCAGCGACCCGGCGCTCCGATTCGCTGAGGGAGTGCAGTCCGATGACCTCGGCATCCCGACCCGTCCTCGCGGCTCCGACGTCCTGATCACCGGTGTGCGTGCCCGTGGGCGCGGGCAGGCGGCCGATGCCCGCTTCGGTCGCCTCCGCGCGTGGCCGGCCACGGGCCGGGTCCGAGTCGCCCGCCTGGCGCAGCTGGTTGAGGTCGCGCAATGCCCTGGCGAGTGTCAACCGGTCGCCGGAGCTGCGCAGACAGTCGATCGCCTGACGCAGCAGTGCGTTGCGCTGCGCGGGTTCGCTGCTGGCCGCCAAGGTCCGCAGCGAGATCCCCCTGGTCCGCTCGTCGACGGTCCCGACGCGCTCGAGCTGCTGCCTGACGAGATCACGAGCCACCCTGGGCCTGCTGAGCTGGAGGTTGGCCTCCGCAAGGCCGCTGCGCCACGGCACCAGCATGGGGAAGTCGATGTCCCATTCCTTCATCAGTCGGCCGCAGCGCTGGAAGTCGTTGATCGCGGCCAGCACCCGCCCGGCGGCCAGGTGATGGTGGCCTCTGGCATGCAGGTAACGCAGTCCCCACTGCGTGGTGAACGTCGATTCCCCGACCCGATGCCGCAGCGCCTCCGCAGCCCTCTCGTGCTGCTCCAGAGCGGTCGCGGCCAGCACCAGAGTCCCCAGCGGATAGCCGATCTGGACGCCCCAGCCGCGCGGGGGCAGCCGGTGGAACGCGGCCTCGGCGTGTTCGACTGCTGTGACGGCGTCGCCGCGCCGGAGCAGGATGTCCGCGTGCAGTGCGCCCAGGACGGCCTGCCACGTGACCTCGCCCCGACGATCGGCCTCCGAGGCGAGGCGTCGGCACCACCAGGCTGCGCGATCCGGCTGCCCGCCGTAGACCAGGGTCTGGATCGCCGTTGCCGCGATCTCCAGTGCCATGCCGCCGAAGCGGCAGCTCTGCAGGATGTGCTCGGCGCTGGCGACGGCTGCGCCGTCCCCGCCGTGCGCCCAGACGGTGGCCAGCATCCGCGTCGTGTCGACGAGCGGGTCCTCGCCCGCGGGCGGCGACGTCGTGCTGAGCGCGCCGAAGACGTCCTGGGCCGAGCCGAAGACCCACTCGTATGCGATGCGCAGCTCCGCCGACGTCTGCGCGTCGATCCCGCCAGGTGCGGCGAGCAGCGTGTCCAATGCCTTCGCCGCCGTCGTGCGGTTGCCGTTCCACACCGCGTGCCGCACCACGGTCACTGCGTCGCGCGTCGCGAGCCTGCCGTCCTCCAGCGCGGGAAGCAGCTCGGCGAGGTGCAGCGCGGCCGCCGACGGATTCACGCTCCACAGCGCCCTGATCAGCGACACCGAGATCTTGAGCCGCTCGTCCTCGTGCTCGGTGCTGCGCAACGCCAGGTCGAGGCACCGCACCGCGATGTGTACCTCGTCGCCGATGAGTGCCTGTTCGGCGGCGTCGCGCAGGACGCCGACCGACCAGTCCGCGTCGACCTCGTCCGCCGCGATGAGGTGCGCGGCGACCTTCGGCGCCGCGGCGCCGTCCTGGTGCAGCAGCTCGGCTGCGTGCAGATGCAGGAGGGGACGCTCCACCGAGGGCAGGCCGTCCAACACCGCCTTGGTCGCGGCCGGGTGTCGGAAGGCACCGTCCTGCAACAAGCCCGCCGAGGTCAGGATCTCGACGATGCGACCGGCGGTCTCCGGGATCAGCCCCGCCAGCCTGCCGATCAGCGCGGGGGTGGCCTGGGTACCGAGCACGGCCACCGCGCGCGCCACCCCGAGCAGATCGGGGTCCCAGCGGTGCAGACAGGCCTGGACGGCCCTCGCGAAGGCGGCACCCACCACCGGCTGCGGATCGTCGTCGGCGGTCGATGCCGAGGACTCGCCGCTCTCGTAGTCCTCCAACAGCGCATTGAGCAGCATCGGGTTGCCGCCGGTGAGGTCCGCGTAAGCGGGCGCGAGGCGGCCGGCGTTCGTCGCGGACATCGACTCGCCCAGTAGATCGGTGATCTCCTCGATCGACAACGGCCCGAGCCTGATTCGGTGATGCCTGCGACGGGTGAGATCGGCATAGAAGAGCGGCAACGTCGTCTGCAGGTACTCCCATTCGTTCAACACGAGCAGGATCGATGCGGACTGCATTCGGCGGCGCAGATAGAGGAGAAGTTGTAAGGAAGAGCTGTCAGCGAACTGGACGTCGTCGATGCAGACGACGACGGGGCGCCTGCGCGCCAGTTTCAGCAGTGCGGCGCAGATCTCCTGGAGGATACGAGCCCCGGTGTGGTGGATCGACCGGATGTCAGGCCCGACATCCTCGACGGTGAGCGTCTCGGCAGTGACGAGTCGCGATACCTGGTCGGTGACCTCCGGCGGTACGTCGGAACTGTAGAAGAGCTGCTCGACCACACCCATCTGCAGGACGCATTCGGCGCGTGATCCGGTGGCGCTGAGTACGAGTGCACCGGATTCACTTGCGTACCGTGACAGTCGATGCAGTAATTCGGTCTTGCCACTCGCCGGACCTCCGGTGACGAGTGCCAATCGACCGTTGTGGGTGCTACTCTCGTCTAATAAGGATCTGAGTATTCGCAATGCTTCGCGGTGACCCGAATAAGCCATGCCGTTACCCCCAGCTGGCGAGTCGAGTGGGACGTCGTAGGGAAGTCGGCGATCGTAGACCGGCCACTGATCGGGTGCAGGAAATGGGTCGCCGACGGTATTCAGCACGATTCATAGAACGCCGTTGATGCCCCCAGATGGCCGGTCGCTTCCCGGCGGGAGCCTAACACACGATTGGCCGAGGTCAAGTGTTCCTAGTGCTGTTCTGACCAGCTGCTCGCCAGCCAAGGAGTTACCAGTGTGCACCCGGGCGAGCCGCCGCCGCAGATGTCTTCCGGGTAGTCGAGTAGCCGGTCAAGGATACGCTTAGTGAGGTCCACTGGATCTTCAACAATGGTAGCTGTCCTGGACAGCTAGTGGCTTCTGTGCTAGGGGGGAAGAGGTGGTCGACGTGATCGTCTCCGGTCCTGTGTGGCCGCCTGGTGGACGTCTTATTCGGGCGCCCCCGATTGCGCTCCGTGCACCTCTCGTCGAAGCGGTGAAGCATGGATTGCCGGTGGCCATACTGTTTATTGCCGAATGGTTACCGACGGTTCGTGCTCGGGTCGCCCGTCGTGTTGTCCGAAACTGCTGGGAACCGACTGCGGAAGGCGCGCGTCATAGTCGAGCCGGAGTGTTCCTCAACAGATAAAAGGAGTGTTCAGTGAAATCGGCTCACTACTCTCGTCCCCAGCCGGACGCGACGCCGCAGGCGCCCGGCGCGCCGACGGCGGCCCCATGCCTCGGCACGAAGCCCGTGCCGGTGTTGATCAGCAGCCCTGCCGCCGATGCGCCGACGTAGAGCCGCCCCACGCGGCGGGGTCGAGCCGTGCGACCACCACCGGGCGCGCGCCCGGCGTCTGCCGCCGACGCGCGGGCCTCATTCCGTTCGTACGCCGGGTGCGGCTGCACGTCCGATTGCGGCGCTAGGCTCACCGGCCATGCGTCGTGTCACCGGGAAACAGGTCGTCGACACCAGTGCGGCCGACTTCGACGAGCTGGTGTCACGACACGAGGGCGTCGTTTTGGACGTGGGCACCGGCGATGGCAAGCACGCCTACCACGTCGCCCGCCGCCGACCCGCCGAGCTGGTGGTCGGTCTCGACGCGGCGAAGGACAACCTGCGCCGGATCGCGGCCAAGGCGGCGGCGAAGCCCGCCAAGGGCGGCGTGTCCAACCTGCTGTACGTGTGGGCAGGCGTGGAACGACTGCCCGCCGAACTGCACAGCGTCACCGAGGTGCACGTCCTGATGCCCTGGGGCAGCCTGCTGCGCGGCATGCTCGGCTCCGACCTGACGATGCTGCGTGACCTGGCGGCCGTCTGCGTGCCGAACGCCGAGTTCCTGATCACCCTGAACCTGCATGCCTGGCGGCCCGCCGTGCCGGAGGTCGGGACGCATCCGGAGCCGACGCCCGCCTCCGCACTGCGTGACCTGGCCCCGGTGCTCGCCGCCCAGCGGTGGCGGCTCGACGAGGCCGACTACCTCGATGCCGAGGAGATCGACGCACTGGCCACCTCGTGGACCAGGCGACTCAACTCCTCCCGCGATCAGCTCGACGTCCTGGCGCTGCGCGGTGTGATCAACGCGAGGGACGCGGGCGGGGGCGACGGTGCATGATCGAGTCGGGCCGCCCCGGTGTTGTTCGAGGCCTTGTCATCCTCTCGTCCTGCCAGTCTGGCTGCCAGCCAGCCGCGGGCCCCGGCAACAGTGACGCCCTCGCGGAGCACGTCGCGGAGCACCGGCTCGTCGCTCCCGCGATGTGCCAGCTCCGCGACCGTGAACTCCAGGGGCCGGACGTCGTTGCCGATCCACCTGGTCACCTCGGCGGCGAGGTCGTCGACCTGGCCCTCCCAGCGATCATCGTCCACGTCGTCGGGTCGGATCAGCAGCGGATCGACGTCGCTCGTCGGCACCATCGAACCTCGGGCCGCCGAGCCGAAGATCGCAGCGTAGCGGGGCGGGGTCGACCACGACGTCAGGCGATTCCCGAGACGTTCGAGGAACGTCTCGCGAAGCCGAGCGAGCGCGATGACGTCTCCGCCGCGAGATGATCACGATTGAGGCGACAGGCGTAAGCGCTGCCGATCCTCGCTGTGTGCACGGTGCCCTGCTCGGTCAATCGTCTCAACACCTTGCGGATCCCCGCTTGGGAGAACTGCGGGAGCGCGCGGTGCAGCTGCCCGGTCGTGAACGTGACTCGATGCCGGGCCAGCACTGCCAGGATGTCGCCGTCGAGAGTGGCCGTGATCGTGGCGAACGGGCGGCTCAGCTCCATCGGCCCTCCCGGTCGCCTCGGTCAGACAGTGCGGCGTCCGCACTATTGTGCGGAAGGCCGCACAATAGTGCAGCCTTCGCATGGTGTGCCCCGCGTGCAGGCCTGCCCATCATCGTGGGCGCAGGCCGGGCCATGTCGGCCCCGATCGGGTTGCGCCGCTCAGCGCGAGGGACGTTCGTTGAGTGCGAGGACGAAGTCGTAGGCACTCCGGCGCGACCAGCCCGGCTGCGCGGCGAGGGCGAGGGCGATGGTCCTTGCGGAGACCGAGTCGGCCAACAGTGCGTTGACCAGGCTGGTCGGGTCCACCCGGGGGAGCAGGTCGGTGTCCTGCTCGGCGTCCACCCGACACAGCACGTCGCCCCGCTCCGGAGCCCGAAGCTCGGTGGCGGGCCCCCACCACGGTCGCTCGGCGCCCGCAGGCGTCGCGCTCACCACGGCCACCCGCCGGGGCCCCGCCTGCCGGTCGACCTCCGCCAGCACTCGGGGCAGCTCGGCGGCCGGTGCGCCGAAGACGACGGCGGTGCCGGGATGCGCGGCGACCAGCCGAGACACCTCGCGAGGCGGGAGTCGGCCTGCCGACAACACCGGCGTCGTCTGCGGTGAGACCGCCGAGACGGCCAGCTCCGGCGGCAGCCCGAGCACCTCCACGGCAGGACGGATCGGCGCGGCGAGGACTGCCGTCACCGACGGATCGGTGACGTCCGATGTGGACACGGCGAGCACTCGGCCGCCCGCCGCGAGGCAGGCCGCAGCCTCGGCCGCTCGCCCGGCTCGGGCGCCGTGCGCGGCGACGACCGCGCGAGCCGCAGCGTCCTCGGCGATCACCAGATCGGCGGCGGCGCACTCCACGGCCAGTCGATGCTCTCGGCCGGGCCCCGCGCGGAACCGGACCAGGACCCCGCCCGGCGGCCCCGGTGCGCGCTCGACCAGCACGTCGATCTCGGCCGTCGGCTCCGCCGCCTGCCGCATCAGCTCGCGCGGCAGTCCCGCCGCCGAGAGATCCGCATCGGTGGCCAGGGTGTCGGGGAGTCGCTCCGAACTGCGCCGCACCACCGCTGACGACCCGGGCTGCCACAGTGAGTTCCCCGTGGCGTGCACGACGGCCTCGACGCCGCCTGCGGAGATGGTGATCCGCAGCGGCCCGGCCACCGCGGACTCGGCGGGCCCGACGGACTCGGCGGCCACCCCGATGACGCAGGTCGCCCTGGCGGTGATGTCGGCGTCCGTCGAGAACTCCAGCGTCTTGGCGTGGGTTCCCCGGACGGCGGCGTGGCCTCGGCAGCGCAGCCGCAGGACCTCGATCGACATGATCAGCTCGCCTCCCACGCCGTGCCGTGCCCGCCTGGCCGGATGGAGCATAGCCGGCAGCCGGACGTCCGAGCGCCGGATGTGTCCGATCCGCCCGCCCGTCGGTGCCCCTCGGATCGGGGCCGATCCGTTCCGAGCGGACATGACCAGCCCACCAGACAGCCGTTCCTGCTGAGGCGGAACTGGGCTTGGGTTGGCAGGAGCGGGGGTGAATCCGGGTGTGAGAACGATCGCGCCTCGTGCTCGAAGATGCGAACGGGTGTCCCTGGCCCGGTACGGCAGCCTTGCCGATCAGGTCTGGCTGAGCATCGAGAACGGGCGACGTGAGCAGATCGCCACCCGTGGTCCGCTCCAGGGCCCGGCGTCGTGGAGGCGGGAGCGGATTCGCCCCATTCATTCAGACAGTCGACCGGCGCCGTTCCGGTCTCTGCTGGACATCGCCTGAGTAGACCGGCTCGTGACGCCGGGTGACCTGCGCCCGCTGCCTAGTCGCGGAACGATCCGTCGGCTCTGCGGGCGTGGAACTTGAGCCGGTGTCTGCACTGCGGACACCGCTGCTGGAAGACGCGGACCATCGCCAGCAGCAGCCACGCGACCCCCAAGGTCACCAGGTACAGCAGGCCTAAGGCCAGCTTTCGGCCACCCTGGACGATGCCCGGCTCCGTACAGAACCGGCAGTCACGACACCCCATGTCACCCCTTGCTCGTCGACCGGCGGTGAGCGCCCGGATCTTCGTCCATTCAATCCTGTCCACCGTGTCATGAAAACTCGGCGGGGGTCGGTCCTCTGGTCGGGCCGGACAGGTCGTACTCGATCTCTGCCGGTCACGAGGCCGTGGTCGGCGGGGTGGCGGCGTTGATCACCGCGGCGTCGATCGACGTGTAGTTGATCGACGAGGTCCTGCCGCCTCGGCGCGGACCGGTCCGAGGTCCGCAGGCCGCCTGATCTCCCGCGCAAGGCGGGCGCAGGCGCCGGGCGTCCGCGCGCGACCGCCGCGACAATTCTGCGCCTTAGGCAAAATTGCGGACCGGGCAATATTGCGCAGCCCGCAAGATTATGGTTAGGCTTCCGTCATGACCACGTCGCGGGACACCGGCCCAGGACTGCGCGAGCGCAAGAAGCAGCAGACTCGGGAGACGCTGAGCTGGGCCGCGCTTCGGCTGACGGTGGAACGCGGCCTGGACGCGGTCCTGATCGAGGACATCGCCGCCGAGGCGGGGGTGTCGCCGCGCACGTTCAACAACTACTTCGAGGGCAAGGCCGAGGCCGTCGTCTGGCGGCATTTCGACCGGGCGGCACGCATGGCCGATCTCCTCCGCGAGCGCCCGGCCGAGGAACCGTTGTGGGACGCCGTCATCCACGCCGTCCACGCCGTCCACGCCCACGCAGGCGACGAGCAGCGGAGTCCCGATCCGGAGTGGACCGCCGGGGTCGCGCTGCTGGTCGGCGAGCCCGCGTTGCAGGGCGCGTTCCTGAAGGCGAGCGCCGCCGCCGACCGGGAACGGGCGCTGGCGATCGGCGAGCGCACCGGCACCGACCCCGACAAGGACATGTATCCGACACTGGTGTCTGCCGCGATCGGCTCGGCGATCGACGTCGCCACGCGCCACTGGCTGCGAGCCGATCCGCCCGTTCCGCTCGGCGGGCTGCTGCGCGCCGCGCTCGCCGAGATCACGGCGGGCCTGCCGGAGCCCGGCCGCTAGGCAGCGCGCCCCGCCACCCTGACCAGCCTCGCCACAGGCTGCCTCTCCTCGCCGACGCCGAGTTCGGCGCACACCTCGCCCCCGGAACACGCAGCTCTGACCCCTACCGCCCGGACGCCCCGTCCGGGCGGCGATCTCGCCATGCCCTGATTCGGCAGGGCGAAGCAAGGAGGCATCCCGATGACCATCAATGCGACTGCCCGCGACGAGACCGAGCCAGACGAGCTGACCGCACGCGACTCGCTGTCGGACGTTTTGATCGTCGGCGCCGGGCCCAACGGTCTGCTGCTCGCCTGCGAGCTGGCGCAGGCGGGCGTGCGCCCGATCGTGGTGGAGCGCCTGACCGAGCCGTCGAGCAGGCCGAAGGCCAACGGCCTCATCGGCCGGGTCGTGCAGGCGCTGGACTATCGAGGCCTTGCCGGGCGGTTCAGCGGCCACGACCGATCGCCGTTCCGGCTGCCCGGCTTCCAGTTCGGCGCCATGCCGTTAGATCTGTCCACGATGGATGACCACGACCTCTTCGCCCTGCCGATTCCGCAGCGTCGGATGGAGGAGGTGTTGACCGAGCGCGCGGGGGAGCTGGGCGTGGAGATCCGGCGCGGTCATGAGCTGATCGCTCTGCGCCAGGACGCCGAGCGCGTGATCGCCGAGATCGACGGGCCCGACGGCCGCCACGAGATCGCCGCGCGATTCCTGGTCGGCGCCGACGGCGGACGCAGCGCCGTCCGCAGACTGAGCGGCATCGACTTCCCCGGCATCACCGACAGCGGCTTCGTCCAGCGCAGCGGGCAGGTCGTCATCGCCCCGCCGGTCGCCGTCCCCGAGTCGGGTGAGCTGGAGATCGCCGGAGTGGGCAGGCTGCAGCCCAGGACCTTCACCCGCACCGAGACCGGGATGTTCGCCTACGGCATGTTCCAGCCGGGGCTGTACCGCGTCACCGTATACGAGTCGGCCGCCAGGCCGGTGCCGGCCGGCACCGTCATGCCGATCGAGGAGCTGCGGGACGCGGCGCGGCGCGTGCTCGGCGGCGACGTTCCCATGAGCGAGCCCGCCGACGGAGTGCCGTCGATCCTGGAACGGTCGACCAGCGCGAACTCCCGGCAGGCCGAGCACTACCGGCAGGGTCGGGTGTTCCTGGTGGGCGATGCGGCGCATGTGCACTCCTCCGTCGGCGGCCCAGGCCTGAACCTGGGGATGCAGGACGCGCTGAACCTCGGCTGGAAGCTGGCGGCCGAGATCGACGGCCGGGCCCCGGCCGGGCTGCTCGACACCTATGAGAGCGAACGCCATCCGGTGGGACGTCGGGTCGTCATGCACACGCGCGCCCAGACGGCGCTGCTCGCGGCGGGCCCGAACGTCACCGCGCTGCGGGAGCTGTTCGGGGAGCTGCTCGACGACGAGACGAACGTCCGGCGGATCGCCGATCTGATGGCAGGCGCCGACATTCGCTACGACACCCGCCTCGGCGACGGCTCGCACCCGCTGGTCGGGCGCTGGATGCCGGACCTCGTCCTGCGGCGCGGCGACACCGCGACGAGCGTTGCCGCGCTGCTGCGCGACGGCAGGCCGGTGCTGCTGGACCTCGCGGGGCACGCCGAGCTGCTCGAGGTCGCGGCGCAGTGGGCAGGCCGGGTGGAGGCGGTCAGCGCCGTCATCGGGTGCGGCGACCGCGATGCCGGGGACGCCCCCGAGGCGGCGGCGCCTGCCCGCGTGATCCTGATCCGGCCGGACGGGTATGTCGCCTGGGCGGCCGACTCGGCGGGGCCCGCGACGGCCGAGGACCTGCGCGACGCCCTCACCGGCTGGTGCGGCGTGCCGGAGCGGTGTTGAGCACGACCGGGATTCCCGGGCAGGTGCGCGCCTGCGGCGATGGGGTGTCGCCTCGATCCGAGTCCGAGTCCGAGTCCGAGTCCGAGTCCGCGCCACGCCTGCCGCCCCGCGCCGGTCTGGCGACGGGGCGTGAAACCGCAACCGGGAGAGACCGATCTCCCGTCGACTCCGGCGAGGGGCAGGCGGCCTTCGCCGGGCCGACGCGACGGCAGACGTCGGCGTCCCCGCCGATCGACACGAGCACCTCGGGGGTCGGCGGGGCGGCATCGAGGACGGCGCGTCCGTCGCTCGTCCCGCCGCGACGCGGTTCAGCCGGGCACGTCCATGCGCTGCGGCGTCGAGTCTTCCGTGGACACTGCTCCGTCCCTCCACCTTCGCGACCAATCTGTTGTACTCCGCTCCCGTGATCGCGGCGGGCGGGCCGATCCCCGACCCGGCGGCAGGCGCCCGCCAGGGCGTCATCGATCCCGTCGACGTGGCCGCCGTCGCGGCCGAGGTGCTCACGGGGGAGGGGCACGCCGGGCAGACCTACACCCTGACCGGTCCGCAGCTGCTGACTCTCGACGAACAGGCCGAGATCCTCAGCCGACTCCTGGACCGGCCGATCTCCACCGTCGACCTGCCGTTGGCGGCGGCACGCGAGCAGTTGTTCGCGGCGGGCCGCTCCACCGCCGCTGCGGACATCGCGATGACCGGCGTCGCCTGGGTGCGGACCGGGCACAACGCCGTCGTGACCGACGACGTCGAACGCCTGCTGGGGGCGTCCGCCGACCGACTTCGAGTCCTGGGCGCGGGCCCATCGGGCGGCTCTGCTCGCGGGCGCATGACGCCCGGCCGACGCCCGGATCGTCGTCATCGATCCACTGTGGACCCGTCCTGCACTGGTCGGCCCTCTCCTTCCCTTGCCGTCCGCTGAAGTGATAGTCGACTGTCGATTAACTGGTAACGTCGATGCGGAGATCACCAGGGCAGGGGAAGGGTAGGGGCGATGGCCGGAGCGCCGGAGATGCCACTGCACATGCGACGGGTGCAGTTCGACCCGGTCGAGGAGCTCGGCCGCTCGCGGGAGACCGAGGGCGTGCGACGCCTGGTGACGTCGTTTGCGCCGCCGCTGTATCTGGTGACCAGGTTCGAGGACGTGCGGGAGGCGCTCGCCGACACGACCCGGTTCAGCAACGCCCAGTTGCAGCCGCCGACTCCGTCCGACGGGCCCGGTTACAGCGAGGAGGAACTGGCGGCGCTGCGGGCGGGGAACCTGCTCGCCCTCGACCCGCCCGACCACAGTCGACTGCGGCGGATGCTCACCCCGGAGTTCACCATGCGCAGGATGCGCAGGCTGGAGCCTCGGGTCCTCGAGATCGTGGACGCGGCGCTGGACGACCTGGAACGGGCGGGCCGTCCTGCGGACGTGGTGGAGTACGTCGCCCTGCCGGTGCCCTCACTGGTCATCTGCGAGCTGCTGGGCGTGCCGTACTCCGATCGCGCGGAGTTCCAGCAGCGCAGCAGTCTCATGCTCGATCTGTCGGCCTCGATCGAGGAGCGCAAGACGGCGGAGCTGGAGACGCGGGAGTACCTCGGACACCTCGTCGAGGCCGCTCGGCGGGAGCCCGGCGAGGACCTGCTGGGCATGCTGGTGCGGGAACACGGTGCCGAGCTCACCTCGGCCGAGCTGACGGGCATCGCCACGATCCTGCTGGTCGCCGGGCACGAGACGACGGCGAACATGCTCGGGCTCGGCACGCTGGCGCTGCTGCGGAATCCGGCGCAGGCGGCCATGGTGCGCGACGATCCGGGGCAAGTGGACGCTGCGGTCGAGGAGTTGCTGCGCTGGCTGACGGTCGTGCATGCAGGCGCGCCGAGGACGACGACGACCGAGGTCACGATCGCAGGCCACACCATCCCGGCAGGCGAGCAGGTGGTCCTGGCGTTGTCGTCGGCCAATCGCGACCCGGCGCTCATCGACGACCCCGATCGGTTCGACATCACCAGAGGGGCGCCCGGCCACGTCGCCTTCGGCCACGGCCTGCATCACTGTCTCGGGGCGCCGCTCGCCCGGATGGAGCTGCGCATCGCCTTCCCCGCCCTGCTGCGACGGTTCCCCGACCTCGCGGTCGCGCTCCCCGCCGAGGAGATCGAGTTCCGGGCGTCCCATGCGGTCTACGGCGTGCGATCGCTGCCCGTCACCTGGTGAGCGCACGTCGGCGGGCCGTGGTGCGGACGCGGGGCACCGCGCAGGCGTGACCCCGTCGGCCGGTCCTCGGCGTCGGGACGGCTGTGCCGACCACCGAGTCTCCATCGCTCACCCGACGCGGAGGGTCCTGCCTCGGCGAGGGACGCCGAGCCCCCGAGGTCGCCGGCGGTGCACACCGCACCGCCCCGGGCGCGGGCCGTGGCGGGCGGCCGCTCGGGGCGAATCGGGGCGGCTGCTCTCGCGCCGTCCCAGGGATTCGGTGGTCCGCCCGGCGGGCGTCGAGCTGTTAACGTGCGCGGATGCCGGTGCCGCACGAGCAGGTACTCCGGGCCGATGCGGCACGGAACTATGAACGCATCGTCGTGGCGGCGGGTCGGGCCTTCGAGGAGGCCGGGCCCGCCGTGACGCTGGAGGAGGTCGCGCGCCGCGCGGGTGTGGGCGTGGCGACGGTCTACCGCCGCTTCCGCAGTCGCGATCAGCTGGTGCGTGCCGTCTTCACCCACCTCCTCACGGAGGTCGAGCCCGCCGCAGTGGAGACCGACGACCCGTGGCAGGACCTGGTGGGCTTCCTCCACGCCACCGTCGACGTGCTGGCGGGGCGCGAGGTGATCCTCGCGCTGGCTCGCGAGGCCGACTCGATCGACGTGCGGGTGTTCGACCGCTGTGTCCGGTTGATCAGCAGGCTCGTGCAGCGTGCCGTGGCGGCCGGGCTCGTCCGGCCGGAGCTGGAGGCCAGAGACGTGGCCGCCGTCATCGTCATGATTCTCGCCGTGGTGCACCCCGACGACGTGGACGGCGCCGATCGCAGGCGCTACCTGACCCTGCTCACCGACGGTCTGCGTCCCGCGCCCACCACCCTGCCGCCTGCCTCGACCACGCGGACCTGGGACTGAGCAGGTCCGGTATGGGCCTCGCCTCCCGCGCCGAGAGGCGAGGTGGTCCGCGACGTGGAACGGACTCGGCGGCCTGCCTGTCGAGGCAGCAGCTCCGCCGGTGGGTCGGGGCCGCCTCCGGAACCTGCGTGACGGCAGCGTCCCGGCGCGCAACCGCGCGCGATCGCCGCCCGTGCCGTGGACGAGGACAGCCGTCGTCGCTCCTGCCTGCCCCGTGATCGGGGCGGCAGACCGACGACAACCAACCGACGACAACCAGCTGTTCCGACATGCCTGCGCCACGATCGCCTGAGCGAGCGCGGCGGGAACCGGTTCGCGGTCCGGTGCCGTCGGCAGGCCCTTCGCGGGCGGATGCGCCTTCCTGACCGAGGCACCCGGGCGGACCGCTGCGGACAGTGGTCGACCGGTCGCAGCAGGTCGACGGTCCGGCCTCGTCCTCGTCGCCGTCCGCAGCCTGCGGTACCCCGGAGCGGTATTCCCCGTCGCAGGGCCGAGGCTCTCCTGCCCCGTCGGCCACGAAGGCGGTCCCAGCCTGTGCGCCGCCGGGAACGCCGTCCGATGCGGTACCCCCCTTGGGTACATCGTCGCTGGTGACGGGGGTGGAAGTCGCGGCCTCAAAGTACCGGTACGGGGTATCCTCGGATCGAGGTGCCCCGAACGAGGAGATGGACATGCGTGGATACACCGAAGGTAAGGACGGCTACCTCAAGCGACTGCGTCGGATCGAGGGTCAGATTCGCGGGCTACAGCGAATGGTGGAGGCCGACGAGTACTGCATCGACGTGCTCACCCAGATCTCCGCCGCCACCAAGGCGCTTCAATCGGTGTCCATCGGCCTGATCGACGAGCATCTCAAGCACTGCGTCGCCGAGGCGATTGCCGAGGGCGGCGACACGGCCACCGAGAAGGTCCGTGAGGCCAGCGAGGCCGTTGCCCGGCTGGTGCGTTCCTGACTCTTCTTCCTGGTCGAATCCGCAGGTCACCGGCGTATCGGGGCTCGCCGGTCCCTGCCCGTGATCGAACGGGTCTCATCCGCGATCGGCCGCGTCCGGAGTGAGGTCCGCGCCTGCCGCAGGCGTGCCGTTCCTCGCACAGGCGCGCTCGGCACCGGCCTGCCGGTCGATTCGCCGCGAAGTGGCGGGTACCGCGATGACGCCGAATCCCGCCACCGGGTGCTCTCGTTCCCGGCCCGGTTCGGCGGCCGCTGCTCGGTCGTCGAGCGGCGCCGGGTCGGCCTGCGTGAGCGGCGTCCGACCTGCCCGCACGAGACTGCCGATCTGACGTGACCGTGCTCCTGTGTTCGCGCCGCTGAGCACTCCGGCCCGGTGTCGCTGCTCGGGCCTGCGCCGTGCCGCGCCGACGCGGCGGACCGGGACGCAGAGTCGGTGCCCGGATCGTCGTCCGGCGGCGCGACGAAGACGATCTCGGGCTGCGCGAATCGCCCCAGGCCGTCAGGCTGACCGTGATGACGGGTGTGATTCGTCCCCGGTCGCCTGGCTGCCGTGTCTGCGCCAGGCGGCCGGGCGGTGCCGCCAGAGTGAGAGATCCGCGTCAGGCGTAAGCCCAACATACCCCTAGGGGGTATGTTGGTCTGGGGCGAGGGAGGCAGTGATGAGCGAGCGTCACCAGAGCGATCGACGTCCGGCAGCGCGCGACGACGTGAGCGAGCACCGGGGCGGCGCGGCGAGCCGACGAGTAGGCGATGCGGAACCTGACGACGGCGGGATGCGCGGCGTCGCCACGGACCATCGCGCCGCTGACGGCCACCACGGCTCGGGTCAGCACGGCTCCGATCACGGCGGCTCCGGCCACGGCGACCACGCCGCCGCCTTCCGCGACCGGTTCTGGCTGAGTCTGGTCCTCTCGGTGCCGGTGGTCTTCGCCAGCCACCTGGTGGCCGAGCTGCTGGGTTATGAGGTCGCGCCGGGCGCGACCTGGATGCCGCCGGTGCTCGGCACGCTCGTCTTCGTCTATGGAGGCAGCCCGTTCCTGACCGGCGCCGTCACCGAGCTGCGGGCTCGGCAGCCGGGGATGATGACGCTCGTCGCCCTGGCGATCTCCGTCGCCTTCGTGGCCAGCGGGCTGACCACCCTGGGCATCGGCGGTCTCGACCTGGACTTCTGGTGGGAGCTGGTCCTGCTGGTGGTGATCATGCTGCTCGGACACTGGCTGGAGATGCGGGCGCTGGGCCAGGCCACCGGGGCGCTGGGAGCCCTCGCGGAACTCCTCCCCGACAGCGCGGAGCGCATCGAGGCAGACGGCACGATGCACCCCGTCGCGCTGACCGACCTGGCCGTCGGAGATCTGGTGCTGGTGCGCTCCGGCGGCCGGGTACCCGCCGACGGCGTGGTGATCGACGGCGCCGCCGACGTCGACGAGTCGATGATCACCGGCGAGTCCGCGACCGTGCGTCGGGCGGCCGGGGAGCGGGTGGTCGCGGGCACGGTGGCGACGGACTCCGCCCTGCGCGTCCGGGTCTCCGCCGTCGGCGAGGACACGGCGTTGGCGGGCATCGCGCGGCTGGTCGAACAGGCGCAGTCCTCGCGGTCCCGCGCGCAGGCGCTGGCCGATCGCGCCGCGGCGGCGTTGTTCTGGTTCGCGCTCGGCGCGGGCATCCTCACCTTCGTGGTGTGGTCGCTGATCGGCGAGGCGACCACGGCCGTGGAGCGCACCGTCACGGTCCTGGTCATCGCCTGCCCGCATGCCCTCGGCCTGGCCATTCCGCTGGTGATCGCGATCTCCACGGCGATGTCGGCCAAGGCGGGCATCCTGGTCAAGGACCGACTGGCGCTGGAGCGGATGCGGACCGTGGACGCGGTGCTGTTCGACAAGACGGGCACCCTGACCAAGGGGAGTCCCGCCGTCACGGAGGTCGTCCCGGTCGCGGGCGTCTCGCGGGCGGAGCTGCTCGCCCTGGCTGCGTCGGCGGAGCTGGACTCCGAGCATCCCCTGGCCAGGGCCGTCGTCGCGGCGGCTCGTGAGTCGGGCGAGGTGCCCGCCGCGCAGGACTTCCGCTCGCTCACCGGCCGAGGTGTGCAGGCCGTGGTGGACGGCGCGACCATCGCCGTCGGCGGCCCGGCCCTGCTGCGGGAACACGACATCGAGCCGCCCCCCGACCTGACTGCGGCGACCGACGAGTGGACCGGGCGCGGCGCAGGCGTCCTGCACGTGCTCCGAGACGGTGTGGTGATCGGTGCGGTGGCGCTGGCCGACGAGATCCGACCCGAGTCACGGGAGGCCGTCGCGGCCCTGCATGCCGAGGGCGTCCGGGTCGTGATGATCACCGGGGACACACGCGGCGTCGCGGAGGCGGTCGCGGGCGAACTGGGCGTCGACGAGGTGTTCGCCGAGGTGCTGCCCGCCGACAAGGACGGCGCCGTCGTGGAGTTGCAGCAACGCGGGCATCGGGTGGCGATGGTCGGCGACGGTGTCAACGACGCGCCCGCACTGGCCAGGGCCGATGTCGGCATCGCCATCGGGGCGGGCACGGACGTGGCCGTCGAGTCGGCCGGGGTGGTGCTCGCCTCCGACGATCCGCGTGCGGTGCTCGCCGTGCGCAGACTGTCCATGGCGAGCTACCGCAAGATGTGGCAGAACCTCGCCTGGGCCACCGCGTACAACCTGATCACGGTGCCGCTGGCCGCGGGCGTCCTCGCGGGCGTCGGCTTCGTGCTGCCACCCGCCCTCGGTGCGGTGGCGATGAGCCTGTCGACGATCGTGGTGGCGTTGAACGCCCAGCTCCTGCGGCGGGTCCGGTTGACGGAGGCGGCGGCCGGACGGTAGCCGCGCCGAGGGCAGGGCATCAGCGTGTCGAGGCCTGGCGGAAGCAGATCGCGGCGCAGATCCAAGGCTGCCAGCTCGAGCACCTCGCCGCGCGCGGGGATCGACGTCGGGTGGATCGAGGCTTCACGTTGTTCGTGGCGCACCTCGTCGGCTCCGCCGCTCCTGGCGTACCGGCGAGGCCGACACCCGGCCTGGCTGACTTCGGTGTCCTCACCCGGTCGAGCCGGACGGCTCCCACTCCGCGCAGTACTCGACGTGGATCTCGCGGCCGTCGGCCAGCGTGCCGTCCGTCGAGTGGAACGCGGTGCGCAGGCCTGGCCGCCCTGGATGCGTCGAGGCGTGGCGCGGCCCGTGTTCGGCGACATCGAGAAAGCGTCCGGCGGTCTCCCGGAACACCGGTGCGCTTCCGATGAGGAACAACGTCTCGGCATGAATCCGTTGGCGGAACCGGTCCCGGTTCTCCCGATGGTGCCGCGCCGCATGATCGACCGCGACCTCGCCGAGCCGCGCTGCCTCCGGCAGGCTCGCGGTCTGCGGCAGGCCGGTGTCGAGCTTCGCCCGCACCCGCCGCCAACGGGACGGCCGGAACTGTCGCGAGTGATGCAGCAGCACCAGATCGAGCCGTCTGCCCGGCTCGCCGTGCGCCGCAGGCCGGGGACCACCCCGGAGCGGCAGGTGGATCAGCGAGCGGGCCGAGCGCGCGGCGAGCAGCCACAGCCCGCCGAGCAGTCGGGCGCCCGCCTGATCGAGGTAGACGTGCAGATGTCGGTCGTGATCGACGAGCACGGTGCGGGTCGGCGGCGACGCGGGCCGGATGACGCGGATCTCCTCCGGTCCCGACCGGGCCCGGTGCACCCTGATCGGCAGCCTCATCGGCGTGCGGAGACGACGTCGACGCCGGTCATGGGCCGCGCGACCTCCTGGGGTCTCGAGTCTCGGGCTACGAAAGAGACGTCGCCGAGCGACCTCGGGTTCCGTCGCGCCGCCCGATGACTGTTTCCTCTGCCCGGACGGCGGCACCCCGATGTCCGCCGACCTCGTCGAAGGGGAGGAGTACGTCCTCCTGCTGACGGCTTTCGAGGACGGACGCCACGTCCTGGTCGACACCACCCAGGGCTACTACGAGGTCGAAGGCTCCAGCGCGGTGGCCCGGGAGGGCGACGAGGTCGCGCTGTCGGCCGAGTCCCTCGCCGCACTCGACCTCACCGGCTGAGGGCCCCGGACCGAGCTCGCCGCCTGCGGCAGCCGACCCGCTCATCCGAGCGGACCCTGGCCAGCGTCCGAGCCCGCTTCGAGTCACGCGCAGGCGGCGAGCCGGGATTCGTTCTCAGCGCCCGGCAGGCTCCTGGGTGTGCTGCGGAAGCGACTCTACGAACTCCGTGAGCACCTCGTACACCTCGTCGACGTCGGTGCGCACGGTGACGGAGGTGCCGTCGGTGAGCTGTATTACGAACTTGCCGCCGCCGGTCATGAGCGACTTCCGTTCGCCCCCGAGGATGTCCTGCGTCCGGAGCCACCGCGCGTCCGGCCTGGCGAACAACGCCTCCGGGCCGTTCGCCAGCAGATCGTTGAGTCGCTTGCGCCCCGCCTGCCCCGCCTGTCCCATGGCTCCGGCGAGACTCTGACTGGCCAACCCGCCTGCCTTCAACGGGATCAGCAGCAGGCCGGCGTCGGTCACGAAGCCGTCCCACATCTTCTTGAACGCCATGATCGCGGGTGCCACGGCCGTCAACCGAGGCACGCCTGCCTGCGCCTGTCGGGCGGGGTCCGGCGGTGCGGGCCTGCGCACGAAGTCCAGCGGAACGCCCAGCTGGTTCAGCTTCGCGACGAGCTGCCCGACCAGTGCGGGGTTGGCGACGGCCGGACCGATGAGATCGTCCGGCGACAGCTCGCCCGCCGGGCCGATGACCCGCCACGGACCGCCCCAGTTCAACTCGTGTCGGGCCCGGCCCTGACTGACCAGCGCCGCCACGACGACGTCACCGAGCAGCTCCGTCATCGCGCTGCGCATGGCATCGGCGGCCTCATGAGGATCGACGCCGTCCCGCAGCAGCGGCCCGAGCAGGCGAGGCGTCTCGCCGCGTCCCACCGCCTGCAGAATCTCGCCGAGGGTGCCGCTGGGCGCTGCGCCGGATTCGTGGGCCGCCCGCGCGAGCGTCTCGGCGCCCTTGAACGCCGACTCGGCCGCACCGACCCGGACGATGTCCGCCCAGCTCGCGCGCGGGCCGATCTCCCCGTTGATGTACAGCGCTCCCTCGGCGGCGGGCAGCACCTGCGCCGGGTTCAGCACGATCGCCCATGCCGGACGCGCGTCGGGCGGCGCCGGATTGTCCGGCAGCGCCTGGATCGCGGCGATCCGGCGGCGGATCGTCGGGTGACTGTCGAACACGGAACTCGGCTCGGTGTCCAGAACCTGCGGCTCGACCTCGGCCATGATCCGCTGCTGCTCGGGATGATCCAGGAAGGTGCGGAAGCCGAGCAGGATGTCGGGAGTGCGCTTCGAGAGGACGGGCAGGTGGAGGAATCGCTCGCCGAAGGCGTTCCAGAACAGGCTCATCGTCGCGATCTTGCGCAGGGCGTCGATCGCCGTTCGCTGCCCCGCCGCCGCCACCGAGTAGGCGTCCGCCTGGAGTTCCTGAGTGCGTCGAGCCGACTGCGAGATCACCCGGTACAGCCACGCGTACCCGTTGAGCACCCACCGGGCCGGTCCGGAGTCGAGACGAGACACCGTCCTGCTCAGCGTCTCGGCGCCCCGGTAGCTGATCGCGAGCATCCTGGTGTGGCCGCCGCCGTAATGGCCGAGTTCGTGGGCGAGCACCGACCGCAGCTCGGAGACGTTCAGCCCGGCCAGCAGCGGCAGCCCGATCATCATGTACCGCCTGCCGGCACGCAGACCGAGACCGCGCGCGTCCTCCTGCACGGCAGCGTTGATCTCCGGAACCAGGATGATCTCGTCCGGCGGGCGGGTCTGGGCGCGCGCGGCGAGTTCGTCGACCACCTGCCAGAGCGCGGGCTGCTCCTGACGGGTCATCCTCGGTCCGTCCGGCGGTGTGAGTCGCGTGCGTAGTGCCTGGACCAGGGCGAAGCCCAGCGCCACCATGAGCCCGAGGCTCACGATAGCCAGGTAGATCCCGCCGCGTCCGCCGACGACGATGCCCGCGACGACGCCGCCGACGCCGAGCGCGACGACGAAGACGGGGAACAACGCCAGTAACAGCACGGCGAGGAACGCGCGTACAGAGCCACGCATCTCGGCCTCCTAGGAGAAGGGAAGTGAATCGCGACAGTGCTCAACCGGGGCGGGTGCGTGCCGACGGGTGATGACCCGTGGCCGGGCACAGCCGATGTCGCGGTGGTGCGGGCGCCTACTGCCGTGGCGCCGCGTTGCGAGGGATTCTGCCCCGGACCGGGTTCTCGCGGGGCTGGTTCGCGGGAGAAACCCCCACCGTGATTCGAATGCGATGTCTCGGCCCGTGTCGGCCGGAGCCGTCATGACCGCCGCGCCGTGGTCTCGAGACCGATCACTCAGGCTGCTGCGACGGCCGGTCCTCGCTCCGGGGGCCGTGGCGTTGACGGGCGCTGCACCGCCGAGCAGCCCCGTACGTGCAGGCGAAGGCATCGCGGCGTCGGCGACGGGCGGGGAAGCCGCCGCAGAGTCCTCTCACACTGAGCGGATCACCTTCGCCGGGTTGCCGACCGCGACCACGTTCGGGGGCAGGTCCTTGGTGACGACCGCACCCGCGCCGACGACGGTGTTCTCCCCGATGGTCACACCCGCCAGCACGATGACGCCGCCGCCGAGCCACACGTTGTCGCCGATGGTGATCGGCTTGGCGGCCTCGATCTTCTGCCGTCGCGGCTCCGGGGCGACGGGGTGCGTCGGCGTGAGGAGCTGCACGTTCGGGCCGAGCTGCACGTCGTCGCCGATGGTGATCGTGGCGACGTCCAGGGCGACGAGCCCGAAGTTCGCGAAGCTGCGCGCCCCGATACGCAGGTTGAAGCCGTAGTCGCAGTACAGCGGCGCCCGGATGCCGGTGCCCTCGCCGATCGCGCCGAGCAGCTCGACGAGGATCTCCTGCCCGGCGCCCGGATCGTGCGGGCAGACCTCGCTGAAGCGAGCGACCAGGCTGATCGCCCGATCGCTCAATTCCGCCAGCTCGTCGTCGAAGACGTACGGATCACCCGCAGCCATGCGTTCGCGATTGGACCGGGTGTCCGCAACGCCCTGGGACTCCGCCTGCGTCATGTCCGTCAGCGTAGACATCGGCGGGGCCGACGTCGTCCCGAGAACGGGGGATGCCTGCCGTACCGTCAGTGACGGCCGATCCCGATGCCCGTGGGGCGATACCGCCGCCCGCAGCGGGCGCCGACGGCGGCGTCGCCCGCAGCGGCCCCCGAACCGTGCGGGCGACGCAGCGCCGATCGGCGTCACCGACCCTCTGCGGTGAGGAACTCCTTGCTGCGCAGGGCGCGGGAGGAGATGCGGACGTCGCCGATCCAGCCGTAGAAGCCGTGGCTGTACTGCTCGGCGAACTGGGTGCCGCCGATGGCGAACGGTCTGCCCAGCGTGGCGATGCCCTTCGACCGCTGGGTGGGGTTGCGGGCGATCCGCGACCCGTCCACGTACACCACGGTCTGTCGTCCGTCGTTGACGACGGCGATGTGCATCCACCGGCCCACCGGCAGGGCATGGCTCCACGAGGTCGGGTCGGCGTCCCGATCGGTCGGGTAGACGACGTACTGGAGGAACCGCTCACCGGACAGATTCAGGCTGCACGTTGGCTCGTCCTGTGACCAGCCACTGGTCTTGCCTGCGTCCCCGGCGCGACCCTCCCAGCTCAGCAGACCCATGAACGAGTGATCGCCCTCGAACGGATCGGGCAGCCTGGCGAAGAGTTCGATGGTGTAGCCGGATTCGAAGGTCATGCCGTTGATCGGCGCGTCCGCCACGGCCCGCAGCACCGCCCCGCGATCCGGGTTCTTCCCGCCGTCGAAGCGCAGACTCGCGTGGGCGGGCTGGTTCGGGTGGTGCTCGCCGGAGAAGGTCAGGACCTCGGCGGGGCCGTCGTGCAGTCGCGTCGCCACCAGGTCGTTTCCGTTGCCGGTGAGGTCGCGCGCCACCGTGTCACGGTCGACCGGCTCCCCGTCGGCCGCCGCGCCCGCGCCTGCCAGTCCAGGCTCGTCGAACCGCCAGTACGCGACGGTGCCTCTCGGCATCACCGCCTCCGCCGGACGCGACGCGGGCGGCGGAACCGGGGCGAAGCCCGCGAACCGCGCCTCGAAGTCGATCGACAGACTGAACCGGTCGACCTCGCCGGTCCGCTCGACCGTCTCGGCCTCCAGCGGGGTCCGCTCGTCCGCGTCGATCCCGAGCAGCCACGGCGAGAACGTCTCGACGTCGATCGTGTTGCGGACCAGGTCGAACGTGTAGAGCCGCAGCAGGCCGGCTCCGCCGTAGTAGACGTCCTGGTAGTTGGCGATGTGCACGTGCACGTCGTTGCCCGCGTCATTGCGCAGCACGGTGCGCCCCGACGGCCAGTAATGCCCGTTGAGGGTGAGGAACACCTGGTCGTGGTCCCGGATCAGTCCCTCCCACAGCCGCGTGCCGTGATCGGACAGGCGCGCGACGCCGTCCTCGCCCGCCGAGGCGAGGTCGTGGGTGGTGAGGATCGTGGGCAGCGTGGGGTGCTCGTCCAGCAGGGTGCGTGCCCAGGCCAGCCCCGCATCGGAGACTCGCCAGTCCAGCGCGAGGATCAGCCACTCCCGGTCACCGGCCCGCAGCACGTGGGCATGGTTGTAGCCGCCGGGGGAGGCACCGAGGAAGGTCGACGTCCGGCGGAGGCGATGCGGGCCGAACGCGTCGAGATACGGCGAATCGCCGCGCTGGTCGTCGGTGCTGCCGTCCACGTCGTGGTTTCCCGCCAGCACGCTGTAGGGCAGCTTACGGTCGAGCTCGCGGAACGCCCGGTCGGCCAGGTCGATCTCGTGCTCGCTGCCGTGCTCGGTGACGTCGCCGAGATGAGCGACGAAGACGATGTCGTCCTCGCGCCTGCGCTTCACCAGATGCCGGAAGGCCTCGCGCATCGGAGTCGGATCCGAGCTGTCTTCGTCGAAGAGGTACTGGGTGTCGGGCATGACGGCGATGCGGAAGCGTGGATTCTCGGAACCGCCTGCTCGGCTCGTGGTCACGTCTCGGTCAGGGCCGTCCTCGGCATGTGCGGCTGCGGGCTGCCAGGCGGTGGGAAGTCCCACGGCCGCACCCGCGACGGGGACGGCCACCGCAGCCTGGAGGAGGGCCCGCCTGCCGAGGCCGGGCTGCCGGTCAGGTGCACCGGTCGCGGCTGACTGCCTGCCGCCTGCGTCCTGGGCTGCGGGGGAGTTCGCGTCGGGGTTTGTGCGAGCAGAGTCGAGGCCTGCGGTGCTGTGCGGGTCGTTCACGTCCGTCTCCCAGGGTCGAGCGAGCGTCCCGCACACTGCCTCGCCCGAGTGACCCGCAGATGGCCGCAGGCCGAACAACGCCCGCCTGCCGCCGGAAGTGTCCATCCCCACCGTGCGGGCGACGGAGTTCGTGGATCACGATTCGAGCGCGGCGCAGGCCCAGCCCGTCGACCCTCTGCCGCGTCACCGATGCAGCGGCAGTCCCGTGAACGAGCTGTCCACCGCGTTGCGCCTGCCGTACCGGGGCAAGCACCACGAGGGTGAGCTCCTCCGTGGGCCCGCGCGGACTGCCGCCTGATCGTCCGCATCCGTTCGTGAGACGAACAGCCCTTCCGTGAACACCGCCACCACGAGGTCGCCGTCCACCGCCCTCGGACCCGGGCTCGCGGCAGGCCGTCGAGGACGGTGGCGTACGCAGCCTGCCCGCCGTGCTGCCCATCCGGCCGTGGTACCCGGGTCGGCGGCGGTCGCAGGTGCGGCCGAAGGGATTCCGGGATGAGTCGAGGACGGGCTGCCGGTCGGGGCCGCGATGCTCGCGCCGGCCGAGTCCGGAAGCTCGGTCCGCAACCACGCGCACCATGACTCCGGGAGTCTTGGGACTCGTCATCGACGGACGCCGGCCGGGCGTCTCATGGCTCCGCCGCTCCTCGTCGCCGGAGACAGGCCCGTCGCGTCGGTGCTCGATTCCCCACGCGAGACGCTTGTCGGCGCCGCGTCGGTCAGACTCGGGTGCGGCGACATCGCCGGGACGGGCTCGCGGGCGGCTGCGGACCCGCAGAATCCCGGTATCGCATGGCAGAAAGGTGGATCATGGCGCGCAAGCGGGTGCGACTCAGCGAGGCAGCGGGGTTCCTCGGCGACATCAAGAAGGGCTGGTCCGCCCAGCCCACCCGGCCCGACCTCCCTGCCGGGACGGCGGCGGCCTCGGCCGAGCATCGGCGCCGACTGGCCGAGGAGCTGCCCAGCAGGCGGCTGGCGCTGGCGGCGGGCCGGGCGCCGTTGCGGGCCAACGACACCTACCACGAGTTCCGCCCGGATAGTGACTTCGTCTGGCTGACCGGCTGCGACGCCGAGGGCGCGGTGCTGGTGATCACACCGACCGCGGGCGGACACGACGCGGTGCTGTACCTGAACGAGCCTGCCGGGCCCGAGGCGGCGGACTTCTTCGCTGACCCGCACCACGGTGCGCTGTGGAACGGCCCGCAGCCGGGTCTGGCCGAGTGGAGCGAGGCGCTGGGCCTGACCTGCCTGCCGCTGGACCGGCTGGCGAGCGCCCTGCGCGGCATGAGCCCGCCCACGCTGGTCGCCACGGGCGTCGATCCACTGCTCGACGCCCTCGCCGACGGGCGCGGCGGCGGCGAGCTGCGCCGGGCCTGTTCGGAGCTGCGTCGGATCAAGGACGACTGGGAGATCGAACAGCTTCGCGGGGCCGTGGACGCCACCATCGCCGCGTTCGGCGACGTGGCGGCGGAGCTGCCCAGGGCGATCGAAGGCGGCGGCGAACGCTGGCTGCAGGGCACCTTCGATCGCAGCGCCCGCAGCGCGGGCAACGGACCCGGCTACGCCACCATCGTCGCTGCAGGCCCGCACGCCCCGGTGCTGCACTGGGTCCGCTGCGACGGGGAGGTCCGGCCGGATCACCTGGTGCTGCTGGACGCGGGCGTGGAGGTGCGGTCCTGCTACACCGCCGACGTCACCAGGACCTTCCCGGCGGCGGGCCGCTTCACTGCTGCGCAGCGACAGGTGTACGACCTGGTCGTGGCCTCGCACCTCGCGGCGATCGAGGAGGTCCGACCCGGGCGGGACTACCTGGCCTTCCACGACACGGCGCTGCGGGTGCTCGCCGAGGGCCTGCACGACTGGGGACTGCTGTCGGTGTCCGTCGACGAGGCCCTGGACCCGGCCGGACAGCAGCATCGCCGCTTCATCGTCTGCGGGATCGGCCACTACCTGGGGATCGACGTTCACGACTCCCCGAACGCCCGGCCCTCGGCCTACCACGACGGCACGCTGGCGGAACGGATGGTGCTGACGGTCGAACCCGGCTTGTACTTCCACCCCGACGACACCGCAGTGCCGCCGGAGCTGCGCGGCATCGGCGTGCGGGTGGAGGACGACCTGCTGGTCACCGCCGACGCGCCCGACATCCTGTCGGCGGAGCTGCCGATCCGCTCCGCCGACGTCGAGCGATGGGTGTCGGACCACCAGGGTTGAGCGGGCGGGCTGCGGCGAGGCGGAGTTTCGGCGAGTCCTGCGCCCGGAGCTTGTCCTGCGGGTGGCGTGGCCGGTCGCGTTCTGGCGACATCGTCGCACCAGCCGAGCGGGGCAGCCGGGGACGTCGCCGCGCCGAGTTCTCGTTTCGGTACGGCCGAACGGTGGGCGTGCCGGGCGTCGCCTTGACGGCGGAGTGGATGTCCGACCTGACGTCGTGGTCACTCACGCCGTCAGCCTGCCCGGGAGGGTGCCGCTCACCCCGTCGGCGCCGACCACGCTGTTCGATGAACGACTGAAGGGCACCCCTCCCGACCAGGGAAGGGGTGCCCTCGGCGGCGCAGGTCGGCTGCCGTTGCCGAGAGATCAGCGGCCGCGCTGTTCTCCCCGATCACTCCCTGCCGACGCAGCCGCCGTCAGCGCAACCGTCGGGTGGTTCTTCGTCGGCTGAGACCGCCGTGTTCAGGGCCGGTGAACGGGCGTGCTGACGTAGTTCGGCACGCGGTCGTCGTCGGTCGCGGTCCGTGCCATCGCTGCGGCGGCCAAGGTATAGAAGGTGCCCGTCCGGTCGCGGAAGGAACCGACGAGCAGCCCGCCCGACATGGAGATCAGACTCGGATCTGTCGCGGACTCCACTGGGGACGTCTCCCACCAGGGGCGGAAATCGGTGCTGCCGGGCGCCACCTGTCCGGTGGCGTGGATGTAACCGTCGGTGCCGCGAGCCAGGAGCTCCAACGTTCCCCAGGGACTGATGGTCGCGGCGGGCGGCCCGGTGACGTGAATACCGGACAGAACCCTCCAGTCGCCTCCTGCCTCCCGCATGGACAACTGGCCGTCGTCCTCGACGGCGAAGACGGTGACGCTGCCGTCGGTCCTGGCGACCGCCGCAGGCGGGCTGCTGGTGGTCTTGCCCAGCGCGGTCCAGGTCGCGTTCTGCCACGTGTCGCCCCGCCTGCGATTCTCGACGAGTTCACCGGTGTCGGTGCGCACGACGAAGTGCAGATCCGCGCCGAGCTGGGTGATCGTCGGGGGCTCCGCAGCGAGTGCGGGCGTTACCGGAATCTCTCGCCAGCCGCTGAGATAGGTCAGGCCGGTCAGGGTCGAACTCCACAGCCTGCCGGTGTCGTCGACGGCGAAGGCAACGGGGTTGCCGTCCGAGTCGTGCGCGATCGTCGCGGCAGCTGGAGTGAGACCTCCCTCGGGTGCAGGCTCGGTCCAGCCCGCGCCCCTGCCGATCTCCGAAACGCTGCGGAAGCTGCTGTCGAGCTGCTGTCCCAGGATGAAGAGCCTGCTGTTGGCTCCCTTCTGCCCGATGGCCGGGACACCGTTGAAGGACGTATTCCCGAGGAACGACGTCCACCGTGCAGTGCCGCTCGTCGGGTCCGGCATGTCGCCATGATGCAGTCGCCGCTCGCGATCCACGAAAGAGAACTGGAGGTGACCGTCCGAGCTTTCGAAGAGGGTGCTGCGTGGTTGTTCGATCGGGGTCACCACAGGTCGGTTGACGCTGGGCGTCACCGACCATTCACAGGCGTTACTGGTGATGGCGGTGTCGAGATTGCTCGTCCACGCGATTCCGGTGTGGACGGTGCGATGGTCGATGGCGCCCCCTGAGTGCGGGAGGTATCGGCGCCACCGAAGATTTCCTGTGTTGACATCCGTTCCATAAAGGACGTCTCCGCCTGGGGAGACCACCCGCTGATACCGTTCCCAGCCGGGTCCCATGTATTGGCGTCGTTGCAACCAGCGTTGTGAGTCCGCGTCATAATGGTATCGGTAAAGATTTCCGACTTCGGTTCGAGCGTAGATCACTCCGTCGCCTGCGGCGGCGATCAGATCGAACTCGAGCCAGCCGGTGTCGATGATCTCCAGGCTGCGATTGAGATTCTCGTCCAGCGTCATCCGATGCAGTGTATTGTCGCTTCGGATGAAATAGAAGGCGCCCTGCGAGTCGACGGTGATCCTGTCCCGCCATTCTTCGCCGATGTAGCCGCCGAGATCGGTCTGGACGTCTCGCGAGTAGGCCTGGTCTTCCCCATAGCGCTCCCAGCCGTTGCCCAACCACTGGTAGACGCGGAGCAGGCCGTCGCCCTCGATCTCGAACATGCGGCCGTCCGGACCGGCCAGTGTGTTTCCCAGCCACTCGTTGCCGATGTGTCGAGCGGCGTCCCAGTCCTCCGCGCCTGCGATCGCGTCGCGATGGCCGTTGAGTCGAAGCTGCCCGGCTTGGTTGATGTCGAATACGGGCACGCTCGATGAACAGCGAAGTACGGGCTCGTCCTGCGCGACTGCCTGTTTGCCGGTGATTGGCACGCTGACGACAAGTAATGCTGCCGCAAGTCCAGTGCCGAGAAGTGCATTCTTTCTTGTCCTGGTTCTGGTCACCCTGTCGTATCCCCTTGGCTGCTGTGGCTGCATCGTCATGGCCATTGAGAATCCTGAGATTCGGTCTGTGTCAGACGCTACTACGGGGTCGCCGAACTCTGGTCGATGTTTTCTGTTCACACGATGGCTGGCGAAGTCGAAGAGTTATTTCCGGTATCAAATGCGCCACCATGCCGAAAGATCCAGCTTCCGTGACCTCGATCACGTAGGAAATGTCCCGGATGGGCCGAAAGAGTGATCGGTGCCGTTGGTGTCGAGGTGAGTCTTGTGCTCCGTCCAGCGCTCCCGCATTGTTTGCTGCGGCGATCTCGAGGTGGGCTCGATGATCGTTCGGTCACGGCTGTGCGGGGGTAATCTTGTCTGGGTTCGACGCTGCGCGTTCGGCTCCTACGACGCGGCGGCGGTCGCCTGTCGTCATCGGTATCGCGATGGCGACGGCGGTCGGACTGTTCGCCGGGCTGATCGGCCCTGCCGCGTCGGAGCTGGCGCTCCGCGAGCAGCAGGAGCTGCTGCGGTCGATGGTGGACCCGGCGTCCATCCCGTCTCCGGAGCAGGCCTGGGGCATGGCGGCGGACCTGCCGACTCAGGAGGGCGAGCGGGACGACGACGACCTCTGGCCTCGATCGGCGTTGGCCGACCATCCGCAGCTCGAGATGCCTCCGACTCCCGAAGCCGAGCCCAACACCGCGGAACCGGTGGCGGCCACCGCGCCCGAGGCCGCCGGTTTCGATCCGGAGACGAGCCGGGAGCTCCCCGACGAACGGGCCGAGCTGGAGCGCACCTTCGCCAACGCCGACGGGACCTTGACCACCGAGTTCAGCCAGGAGCCGGTGAACTTCCTCGACGAGCAGGGCTCATGGCAGCCCGTCGATCCGACGTTGGTGGAGGTCGAGGGCGGCGGCTGGCGCAACTCCGCCGACTCGGTCGACATCCGGATCGCTCCGGAGGCGTCGGGAACGATCTCGGAGTTCACCGTCGCGGACGGCGGCACGGTCGGGCTGGCGCTCGAGCAGGCCGACGCGGTCGCAGGCGTGGCCGACGGCGATCTGGTCGCCTATGCCGAGGTCCGGCCGGGTGTCGACGTCGAGATCGAGTCCCGGCCCGGCGGGGTGACTCAACGGCTGATCCTCCACAGTGCCGAGGCGGCACAGGACGTGGTGCTGCCCCTGCGCACCTCGGACCTGACGGCCTCGCTCGTCGACGGATCGGCCGTGCTCGCCGATGAGGCTGGTGCTGAGCAGGCGCTCATCGCCGTGCCGACCACCACGGATGCGAACCGGGACGACCGCTCCGGCGACTATCGGGACCCCGGCACCTCGGAGATCGAACTCGTCGAGGGCGAGGCGGGGGAGCAGGCTCTTCGGGTCGTCGTCGACTCTGAGTGGCTGGCTGATCCGGCCCGCGAGTTCCCCGTGATCGTGACCGCGTCCGTCGAGACGCTGGCCGACCACGACGGAGCGGGCAGCACCGACAGTGTGTCGGTGATGCGCGACGGCAGCGGGTCCACCTGGAAAGAGGCGAACGACGAGATCAAGGTCGGCACGGTCGGCTCTGGCGTGGACCGAATCCAGAGCGCCGGATACCTCAAGTTCGGTGGCGTGGAGACACGGCTGCGGAATCACCGCATCCTGGGCGCCCGGCTCAACCTGCACAACTTCCACTCGTACTCCTGCCAGCCTCGACGGGTGACGGTGCACGGCGTGACGGCACCGTGGTCCTCGGGAGACTCCCTCGGCTATCCCGGCCCGGCGCACGGCTCGTCGTTGGGCAGCGCGAACTTCGCCTACGGCCATATCGTCAGCGGGTCGACCACCTCCAACTGCCCGAACAGCTGGGCGGGAATCAGTCTCGGCTCCGGCGGGACGGACCTGATCCAGGGCTGGGTGTCGGGTTCTCGACCGAATCACGGTCTGACGGTGCGGGCCTCCGAGTCCGATGTGTTCGGCTGGAAGCGCTTCACCTCGCATCGCACCGCGAACCCGCCTCGGCTGTCGATCACCCACAGCCCGTACGACGCCGACTATCGCTTCGTCGAGGCCGTTCCCGAGCCGCCGGTGACGCGGACCCAGGGCGGGACGATCCAGCTCGAGGTCACCAACCGAGGCGCCCAGACCTGGACCCCGTCGACCTATGCACTCGAATACCGGCTCTTCCGGGCCAACGGCTCGATCATCAGCACCCGGCCCGCCGCCAGGTTGACGGGCGACGTGCCGCGCGGATCGTCGGTGACGCTGGAGGCGAACATCAATCCCCTAGAACCGGGGGATTACTGGCTCGACTTCACGATGCGCCGGACCGGCAGCACCTTCTTCACCGATCACCAGGTGCCCCCGGCCCGGCTGGCGCTGCGCACCTTCGAGATCCCCCCGGTGTTGACCGCGCAGTATCCGCACAACGGCCATCTCGCGCCGACGCTGACGCCGCAGCTGTGGGCGGCGGCGATCGACGTTGACGCGCCCCCGGACGCGTCGCTGGACTTCAAGTTCGAGATCTGCGGAGACGGCGCGTGCCACGACTCGGGCTGGCAGGACAGCCAGACCTGGACGGTGCCCGAGGGACTGCTGCGCTGGTCGCAGGAGTACACCTGGAAGGCCTTCGCAGGCGACGGCGCGACGGAGAGCGAGGCCGTCGGGGACAGCACGCTGATCACGGCCGTGCCGCAGCCGGAGATCACCGCGCACCTGGGCAACGCCCCGTACAGCGCGAACGTCCGCGACTTCGACGCGCAGGTCGGCAACTACTTCTCCTCCGCGATGGACGTGTCGGTCCGCACCGCCGGGCCTGCGCTCAATGTGCTGCGGACGTACAACAGTCTCGATCCGCGTCGGGACCTGGCCTTCGGTTCCGGCTGGGCGAGCACCTATGACATGCGGGTGGTGCCCGACGCGGACGGCTCGGGCAACGTCGTCGTCACCTACCCCGACGGCCAGCAGGTGCGGTTCGGTCGGAACCCGACCGGGACCTTCTCCGCGCCACAGGGCAGATACGCCAGCCTCAGCGCCGTGCCGGAGGGCGGCTGGGCGCTGTTCGACAAGTCTCGGACCACCTATCGGTTCAACGACGCCGGTCGGCTGACCAGCATCCTCGACGCGCACTTCCGCGCAATGAACCTCGGTTACGACTCGGCCGGTCTACTCCAGACGGCATCGAGCAGGCCGGGCGGCCGCTCCCTGCACTTCACCTGGGCAGACGGGCATGTGACCTCGGTGACGACCGACGCGGTCGACGGCGAGGCACTCCGATGGACCTACGCCTACGACGGTGACCGGCTGGTCGAGGTCTGCGATCCCACCGACGGCTGCACCCGCTACGACTACACCGAAGGCTCCCACTACCGGACCACCGTGCTGGACTCCAGACCAGACTCGTACTGGCGGCTGGGCGAACCGGGCGGAGCGGTGGCGACGAGCCAGGTCGGCCTGCACCTCGGGGAGGACGACGGAACGCACCACGGCGTCGAACTCGGGGTGCCAGGAGCGTTGAGCGGCACCGGCGAGACGGCCGCGCGCTTCGACGGCACCGCCTCCCGGGTGGCGCTCCCGGCGGGCGCGGTGAGGAAGAGTCGAGACCTCGCGATCGAACTGTGGTTCCGGACCACCGACAGCGGACCGCTGGTCGGCTTCCAGACCAGGGAGTTCGGCAGCTCCCCCGGTGGATCGCTGCCTGCGCTGTACGTCGGCACCGACGGGCGCCTGTACGGGCAGTGGTGGCAGGGCGAGGCCGAGCCCATCGGCACCACCGAGACGGTGAACGACGGCGAATGGCATCACGCGGTGCTCTCCGGTTCGCTGGCGACGCAGACCCTCTACCTGGACGGGGCGGAGGTCGGCAGCCGCGACGGCGAGATCGACATGTTCCACACCCACGGCCAGCTCGGCGTCTCCTACCAGGTCGGCGACGACGACTGGCCCGGCTGGCCCGGGCAGTCACCGTGGTATTTCGAGGGCGACATCGACGAGGTCGCCCTCTACCAGCGCCCGCTCGGCCTGCCCGCCGTCCAGGCGCACTACGCCGCCGCAGCCACCTCGGCCCAGCTCGTCGAACTGACGCTGCCGAGCGGCCGGATCGCCGGACAGATCACCTATGACGACGTCAACGAGCGGGTCTCCGAGTACACCGATCGGGACGGCGGGACCTGGCGTCTCGGGGTGCCCCACTACGGCGGCAGCACTGACAATCCGATCCGCAGCACCGACCTGGCCGATCCCGCCGGTCGTCAGCACCACTACGACTTCGACCCGCTCCACGGCCGAGCACTGCGCTACGTCTCGCCGGTCGGCCTGACCGTCCGCGAGGAGGACCTGCCGCCGGACGCGGAACCGGTGGACCCGCCGGACTGCGACCTCACCGAGGAGGGGTTCTGCAGCATCCCGGTGCGTCCGGGAGACGACTGGGGCAACGCCCAGCCCGTCCAGGGCCAGGGCGTGCGCACGCTGACCTACGACGAGTCCGGTTTCCAACAGACCATCACCGACGAACTCGGCCAGCAGGTCACCTTCACCAACGACGAACGAGGAAACCGGCTGTCCACCCGCACCTGTCGGACCTCCAACGCGGACTGCCACACGACGCGGTACAGCTACTTCCTCAATCCGGGGCAGATGATGGACCCGCGCAACGACCGGCTCATCGCCGTTCGTGACGGGCGATCCAGCGGCGCGGACGACGACCGCTTCCGCACCACCTACACCTACGACAACGACGGCGAGCTGATCACCGAGGTCGCCCCGGACGGCGGAACCACCCGCCACACCTACAGCGAAGGCGGCGAGGCCGCGATCGGCGGCGGCAACGTCCCGGCCGGAATGCTGCTCGCCAGCACCGATGCGAACGGAGCGGTCACCAGCCGGGCGTACTACTCCTCGGGCGACCTGGCCGAGGTCACGCTGCCGAGCGGTCTGCGCACCCGCTATACCTACGACGCCCTGGGCCGGACGGTCGTGGAGACGGAGTTCTCCGACTCGTTCCCCGACGGGGTCACCACCACGACGGCCTACGACGCGCTGTCGCGCCCGGTGGAGACGATCGCGCCTGCGACCACGAATGCGGTGCACGACACCGGTCACCTGCTGCACACCACCACGGCCTACGACGCCGACGGCAACACGGTTCGCGTCGCGACCCAGGACGGCCCCGAGGGCGATCCGCGCGTCAGCACGGTCGACTTCAACGAGCAGGGCCGCGCGGAGCGGGTCACCGACCCCGAGGGCGGCGAGACCAGCTATGGGTACGACCACTTCGGCAACAACACCTGGACCGTCGACGCCGCAGGCAACCGCTTCGAATACGCCTACACGCCGACGAACCAGATCGCCGAGGTGCGCCTGCGCGGATGGAACGGCGACCCCGAGGACGTCGAGGAGCAGCCCCAGGACTACCTGGTCCTGGAGGCGAACACCTACGACCGGAGCGGCCGCCGTGCCTACCACAGCGATGCCATGGGCAGGCTCACCCACTTCGAGTACTTCTACGACGGTCTCCTACGCCGCGTCACGCACCTGGACGTCGCCGACCCCGACGGCGGCGAGCGGGACATCGTCGCCCAGGAGAACACCTATGACGCGGCCGGAAACCTGATCGGGCAGGTCGACGCCGAAGGCCTCGACACCGAGATCACCGTGGACGCGGTCGGCCGGATCACCCGGACCGATACCGCAGGCCCCCGCCGTTCCTCGGCCTTCACCCATGACCCCGTCGGCAACGTCACCTCCGTGACCCACGCAGGCGTCAACTCCAACGTTCCCGGCCTCGGGGCGGCCTCGCCGCACGTCACCGAGTTCGAGTACGACGAGGCGGGCAGGCCGGTCACCGAGACCGTCGTCAACGACGGCGAACGGCTGACCACTCGGCGGGCGTTCGACCAACGCGGTCTCCTCATCACCGAGACGGACCCGCGTGGCGCGGTCCAGGACGCCGATCCGGCCGCATTCACCACCGATCTCGCCTACGACGAGGTGGGCAGGCTGGTGTCGGTGACGGCGCCGCCGGTCCCGGTCGAGAAGCCGGGGGCGCCCGCGGAGACGATCAGGCCGACGGCGGCCACCGGGTACAACGCCTTCGGCGATGTCGTCGCCCAGCGCGATCCCAACGGGGAGATCACCGAGATCGACTATGACGATCTAGGCCGGGAGATCCGGCTCTCGTCGCCGTCCTACCTGCCGCCGGGTTCCGACGAGCCGATCCGGTTGTCGACCGAGACCAGCTACGACGCGCTGTCCAACGTGCTGTCCGTGACGGACGGGGCGGGGAACTCGACCAGGTTCGTCTACGACCAGCTGTCCCGACTGACCGAGGTGCACGATCCGCCCCGCATCGAGGGCGCGGAGCCGGGGGTGTGGCAGTACAGCTACACCCGCGTCGGCGAACTCCGCTCGGCCACCGACCCGACCGGGGCGAGGGTCGAGGCGACCTACGACGATCTCGGCAGGCAGCTCACGCACACCGCCTTGGAACGGCATCCGACCACCGGGGCCTTCACCACCGACCTTCGCTACGACGACGTCGGCAACCTGCTCAGCACCACCGATCCGAGCGGCGACACCACGACTTACGAGTACGACGTCCTGTATCAGCCGATCCGCACGATCGACGCGGCAGGCGTGCGCACCGAGACCGGGTACGACGCACTCGGACGGCCGCTGCGGGCCGTGGACGGAGCAGGCCGGGTCACCCTGGCCCGCTACGACCAGGCGGGGCGGATCCTGACCGAGACGAGCCGGGACCCGGAGAGCAACGCGCGGCTGCGCGAGACCTCCTTCACCCATGACGCGGCGGGCAACCAGACCGGTGTGACCGATCCGGTGGGGGCGACGAGCACGTTTGTCTACGACGCGTTGGGTCGGGTGGTCGAGCAGACCGAGCCGGTCGCCGAGGGCGAGTCGATCACGACGTCGTTGGGTTATGACGCGGCGGGGAATCCGACGCGGTTCACCGACGGCCGGGGTCATGCCACCTACACCGGTTACAACAGTCTCGGGCTGGTGGAGTCGGTGATCGAGCCTGCCACCGAGGCTCATCCGGCGGCGGCGGATCGCACCTGGACCACGGCGTACGACGTCGTGGGTGATCCGGTGCGGATGGTCTCGCCGGGTGGGGTGACTCGTGATCGGGTGTTCGACGCCCTGGGCAACCTGGTGCGGGAGAACGGCTCTGGAGCGGAAGCGCCGACCGGTGAGCGAGTCCTGGACTACGACGCGCTGGGGCGCGTGACCGCAGCGGGAACGCCTGCGGGGTTGAACACCTACGGCTACGACGACCGAGGGAACCTGGTCACAGCGGGCGGGCCGGGCGGGGTGGCGCAGTTCGGCTACGACGCCTCGGGCAGGCCGGTGTCTCGGATCGACGATGCCGGGCAGGCGACGTTCTCCTACGACGACGGCAGGCTGGCATCGGTGGCCGACGGGCTCACCGGCGTGGGGCAGGAACTGGGTTATGACGAGGCCGGGCAGCTGTCGAGCATCGACTACGGCGACGGCCGGGTTCGTGCGCTGATCTATGACGAGTTCGGCAGGCAGACCGGGGACGTCCTCACCGACGCGGGCGGGGCGGAGATCACCGCGATCGAGTACGGCTTCGATCTGGCCGACCGGCTGACGTCGAAGACGACCTCGGGGACCGCAGGGGCGGGGGAGAACACCTACGGCTACGACCTGGCAGGGCGGTTGACGTCGTGGGCTTCGCCTGCGGGCGAGACGACCGAGTACGACTGGGATGGCGCTGGGAACCGGATCGCGGTCGGGGACAAGACGGCCGCTTATGACGAGCGCAACCGCCTGCTCTCCGACGGCGACTACACCTATGAGCACACCGCCCGAGGCACCGTGGCCGGTCGGGACAGCTCCGGGTTGGTGGAGGAGTTCTCCTTCGACGCCTTCGACCGGCTGATCGCCCGAGGCGGCACGACGTACGACTACGACGCGCTGGACCGGGTGGTCGCTCGCAACGGCGTGGGCGGGTTCTCCTATGCCGGGCTCAGCATCGAGCCGGTGTCCGACGGCGCTTCGGTCTTCGGCCGGGGCCCAGACGACGAGTTGTTGGCCTGGTCTGATGCGGACGCGGTGGCGTTGGCGGTCTCGGACCGGCACGGGGACGTGATCGGCGGACTGCCGGTCACCGGCGCTGCCCTGACCGGCTCCCGCGCCTACGACCCCTTCGGTCAGGTCGTCGACACGGCCGGATCGACCGGGATCATCGGGTTCCAGGGCGACTGGACCGACCCTGACACCGGCATGACCAACATGGGCGCCCGCTGGTACGACCCCGCGAGTGCCGCGTTCCTGTCTCGGGACGACATCGACCTCCCGAGCAGCCCGTCGATCCTGACGAACCGGTACACCTACGGGGCGGGGGCGCCGACGAACTTCGTTGACCCGGATGGGCACCTACCTTGGGCTGTGTGGCTTGCCATCGAAGCCGCGAAACAAGCGGCGAAGTACTGCGCGAGGAATCCCAGGAAGTGTGCCGACGCAGGAAATTCGATTGTGGACGGGATCAGTAACGCCTGGGATTCAATGACGAACCGGAAGGTTCCCGGTTCGGCCAGCGCGGCTCCGCCTTCAACCAACGGGTGGTATGACCAGGCGAACAACAACTGCTTCCCGACGTGTGCAGCGTCTGGCAACAATGGTGGCGGGTGGGGACACTGGTTCACGAGTTTCTGGGCTGGGATGAACTGGAGTTCCGGCAGCGGCGGCGGATCTGGATTCTGGTACCTCTCCGGGCCTGGTTCCGGCTCCGGCGGTGGGACCTGGACCTACTATGTACCGCCGCCCCCGGACCCGGCAATCGAGGCACGCCGACTGAACCGCGAGAACGCAATCGAGAACCCGGTGGCGTTGCCGGACGGCTGGGACGACCCGTGGTACGGCGACGGTCCTGAACCGTCGGTGTCGACGTCGCCGTCGTTACCTGCGTGGGCGGTCGGGGATCTGTCGGACCGAGTGGAGGACGTGGCTGCGTCCTACGAGCAGTTGCAGCGGGATCTTCTCGATTCCTCGGGGCCGGTGATCACGAACATCTCCGTGCACGATCAGGCTCCGTCGGAGGTCTCCTACACCGATCCGACGAACCTCACCGATGCCGGCTCCTGCGATACGTCGAACAGCTTCGCTGCGGGCACCGAGGTGCTCATGGCTGACGGGTCGACGAAGCCGATCGAGGACGTCGGGGTCGGTGACGAGGTCCTGGCAACGGACCCGACCACGGGCGAGACCAGCGTTCAGCTGGTGACGGCAACGATCGTCGGTGACGGCGTCAAGCAGCTGGTCGACGTCACCATCGTCACCGAAGACGGCGGCACAGACACGATCACCGCGACGGCCGAGCACCCGTTCTGGGTCGCGGACCTGAACGCCTGGGTCAACGCCGAGGACCTGGAGCCGGGCCACCGCTTCGAGACTGCCGACCACCGGGATGCCTCAGTCACCGCCGTCGATGCCTACGACGCACCACGGCAGGTGCGTAACCTCACCGTCGGTCGACTGCACACGTACTATCTACTCGCTGGGCAGACACCAGTCCTCGTTCACAACAGCGGTGGCCACTCCCCAGACGACGGGATGGTGACTGTTGGACGTTGGATGTCTGGGGCAGAGCATCAGGCGATGATGGAGACCGGAATGGTTCAACGTGGTGGGGGTGGTTTCACCTACGTTGTGTATCCGGCAAGTCGTGACGCATACATATCAGCACGTCCGGGATCCGTTTACGCAGAATTCGACGTGCCACAATCTTCACTTATTCCTGGCGGCAGGCCGGGGGACTTCAAGATGTCAGATTCTGATACCATATTTGCTCGTCTGGCGCAGAAGAAGGGGAACCCTGTTCCTCAACTCCCTGAGGCGAAGAACATCAAGCTGGGAGGATGGGGATGTTCCTAGGTGGTGCGCTGTTGCAACGGGCACAGGAGTGGATCCGAGAGGAAATCCATAAGATAGAGGCTCTGCGGGATATTTCAGAGATTGAGACATTCCCTAATGAGGGTGAGCTGACGTCGGTGAGCTGGATCCTTGATGGCGGTAACTTCATGGCCCAGGTGGTGCTATGGGATACCGGGGAATTCGAGGAGGATCTGGCGAACGCGGAAACGGGTCAAGTTCGGACGCGAGGTGGCCACCTGGCGTCGCCTGGTGATCTCGAATCCTGCCTAGCGACTGCTCGTGATTGGGTTCTCCAGGACCCATGTCATCAAGGCCGCGGGGAGGGTTGAGTGAGGGTAGTCGAGTTCCTCGCAGAGGCGGCGCTGACGGGGAAGGTTGCCGGCCTTGGCCTCGGCGTCTCAGCGGAGCGGATACGTGATGTGCTGGGGAACGAGAGCGTCGCGGGCCGGACGAAAAAGTCTCTGCGGTTGGACTACGGTATTCTCGAGTTCAACTTCTTATCCGGATCCTGCGAGACGATCGGTATACAGGTTCATCGGCTAGTGCACGGCAGCGATGGATTGATTCCCGCCGCTCTGGACGTATCGTTTCGAGAGGTTGAGGGCGCTGTTCATCTCGGCCCAGTGCGCAACGAAATCGAGCGAGGTGGGGGCTACTCGTTGGAGGAATGTCAATCGCAGCATGGGTATCGGCGTTATCGCGTGGCCGGATCTCACGTGAACCTTTACGTCGTCGCTGAGACTCCGCCGGGTAGTCATCTTCTCGCAGCCGAAGATCTATGGTCTGTCTTGATCTCGAATAAGGGCTGATAGCCGCTTCGAGGGCAAGACTCGCCACGCCGGATGGCATCGGGGCGGACGGTGTGATTCCGAGCCGTTGGGCTCAGACTGGACGACGACGTCCCACACCGCGAGCGATGCGACCCCGCTCGGGGAGCTTCGGACTCCCCAGGCGGAGCATCGGCATCGGATCAGAGCCCGATTGCGGCGGCGCCCGCGCCGATCAGAACGGCGTCAGTGTCACCGTGATGCCGGTCGGGGCGTGGTCCTGGACATAGGAGGCGAACTCCGCGACGTCGTCGAAGGGGAAGCCGTAGGAGCGGCCGTCCACGGCGTTTTCGTGCAGCACCCGCGAGTAGTGATTGGACACGGGGGGTGCTCATGGCGGACGGGTCGACGAAGCCGATCGAGGAGGTCGGGGTCGGCGACGAGGTCCTGGCGACGGACCCGACCACAGGTGAAACCAGTCCTCAGCTGGTGACCGCGACGATCGTCGGTGACGGCGTCAAGCAGCTGGTCGACGTCACCATCGTCACCGAAGACGGCAGCACGGACACGATCACCGCGACGGCCGAGCACCCGTTCTGGGTCGCGGACCTGAACGCCTGGGTCAACGCCGAGGACCTGGAGCCGGGCCACCGCTTCGAGACGGCCGACCACCGGGATGCAGCGGTCACCGCCGTCGACACCTACAGCGCGCCACGGCAGGTGCATAACCTCACTGTCGACAGGCTGCACACGTACTATGTGCTGGCAGGAAGATCCTCGGCTCTTGTTCATAATTCGGAATGCGGACCTGAGCTTTCGATCGACGAGGGTCAGTTCGGTAAGAAGTGGGGAAAACATGCTCAGGACTACGGACTTAACCCCGGTGATAGTTCTTCGCGGCAGTGGTTCCGTAATAAGATCACGGAGGTTCGCGGGTCTTGCGATGAGGTGCGGCAAGGCGATTGGAATCCATTTATTGGTGGGGGAAGTGATTATTTCTTCTATCGTCGAGGAAGTGATCTTCTCGTGACAAAGAGCAGCGGGCAGTTTGTCACGATGTTTCCCATGAGTAAGCCAAATAGGTGGTTTGAGCAGGCCGAGGATTATCGGGGATGGTCGGCAAATGATTGAGCAGCGGGTTTCTGATTTTCTGAGGGTTGGGCAACGTATTACGTCGGCGTTCGGTATCACGTATCTCGCTAGGTGTGGCATATCTTCGTCGTTCGAGGCTGTGGAGTTCTTGCTTGACCAGGAGGATTCGGTTCTCCTTTATTGTGGTACAGATTGGCAGATGGGCATATCGGAAGGTCGATGGCCGCTGCTGCCTGGGTGGTGCTGGCCTGACGATAAGTGGAGCTATGAACCCATAATCGGAATCGGAGAATGCGGCCTCGGCGAAATACTGAAAATTTCGATAGTTGTCAATTCTGTTGACGAGTGGAATGGGATCACGTTAGATTTCCGCACCGCGCGTCTTGTCCTGTGGTCAGGTGAGTGCCTGTCCTGGGAGATCTCAGATAAGAATGTCTAATAGTCCTCCAAGTCGAACATAAAATGTGACGATGATCCTCGAAGCCGCTGCCAGCGCATCATTTCAGCATCGTTCACTAAAACGTTCCACCGACGTCCCACGCCGCGAGCGATGCGACCCCGCCCGGGGAGCGTCGGACTCCCCAGGCGGAGCATCGGCATCGGATCAGAGCCCGATTGCGGCGGCGCCCGCGCCGATCAGAACGGCGTCAGCGTCACCGTGATGCCGGTCGGGGCGTGGTCTTGGACGTAGGAGGCGAACTCCGCGACGTCGTCGAAGGGGAAGCCGTAGGAGCGGCCGTCCACGGCGTTCTCGTGCAGAACCCGCGAATAGTGGTTGGACACGGGCGTGCGGTAGAACGACGACGCATCGGTGCTGGGGGCCACCGGGTTGTCGTGCAGCGTCGAGCGGTTGAGGCCGGAGCCGAGGACGGCGGCCACCGGGCCGGTGACGCCGTCGTTCGGGGCGTCCAGTGCGCCGTTGCAGTACAGCACGTCGGAGGTCGTCGGCCTGCTGAATGCGGAGACGCCGCCGTCGAACTCGAAGACGTCGCCGTTGACCCGGCCGGTGAAGGTGCGGTTGTTGGCGTTGACGGTCAGGTTCTCCGATGAGTATTTGCTCCACACCTGGTCGATGTAGGGGTCGAAGTAGTTCGCGTCGAACAGGCCCGAGTTGATGCCGTGGCCCGGCGCGATCACCCGGAGGTCGTCGACGACCAGCCGGGCGAAGTCGGGGTCCTGTCCCACGCCCGAGAAGATTCCGGCGCGGCCGCCGTCGACGAGCGTGCCGGTGGTCTGCGACTGCTCGCCGGTGAGGTCGATGGCCAGCGGGACGCTGAACATGTCGACCATGGTGGTGTTGCAGTACATCCCGGTGTCGTCGAACGTGAACTCCATGCAGTCGTGCATGACCTCGTAGTTCGGGTCGGCCGAGACCCAGCCTGCCGGGTAGACGAGTGCGTCGCCGGGATTGACGCGGAACTTCAGCTTCTCGCCGAGGGAGAAGTAGACCCGGCCGGACATGCTGGACAGGTTGATCGTGGTGTTTCCGCTGCTCTCCAGGGGGATCGAGTAGTCGGCGTAGCCGTCCGGGCCGTTGTCGGCGAGGGAGACGGGAACGATCGCGCCCTCTGGCGTGATGCGGGACTGCCTGCCGGTGATGCGGTCGACGCCGACGATGTAGATGTGGATCGAGGCGTTGTCCCAGTTGCCGGTGTTGTTGACGATCGTGAGCGGCAGCGTGTGGGCGTCGACGGCGAGTCTGCGCACGCCTGCGGTGGTCGGTTCGGTGCTGCGGGGTCGCAGTTCGGAGGCGAGGGCGATTCCGCCGAGCGCTGACGCGGCGAGGCCGCCGAGGAACAGTCTCCTGGTCGCCATGCGAATCTCTCCTGATCTCCGGCCCTGAGGCCGGGTCTCCCCGCCCGCCGACGTCAGGGGGACGGCGGGCGGGGGAGCTGTGCTGGACTTGCCGGGGCTGCCGGGCAGGTCTTCTCGCGGTGATCACGCCGTGTCGAGGTCGCGGGCGAGATCCGGTCTTGGTGCCGGTCTTCCGCCGGGCGCCGAGCTGCGGGGTCTCCGCGTGGTGCGGGCGGCTCGGGCGGGGGCGCGCTGGGGAGGGCGCGCCGCCGAACCGCCTCCTGTGCTCATCAAGTCGCGATCACTCCTCGGTTACGGAACCGCATCGGACCTGCCGGCGCCCCTATGAGAACGCTCTCACCGCTGCCGATCAATAGGCCGGATGGTGTAGTGGTGCCGCCGTTCGGGGCAGTGACGGTCGATTGACCAGCGACGGCGCCGCAATTTCACCCGTCCGGCTCTTTTGTGAGCTGAGCCTCGACTGTCCGCGGCCGAGGCTCGGCCGTTCAGACGACGATGCGCCATCGACACGAGCAAGGCCTCGGCCGCCACCACGCCTCGACATCGCGCGGTGCAGCGGTGATCCGTTGCCGACGTGGTTCTGTCGTCGACGCGCTCCGGGACCGCAGACCACGCCGCTCCTGCCCGATCCCCGCGCCGGCCGTCGCACGATTGCGCCACCAGCACGGAGGGGGACGTCGATCAGCCCGACGCAGCCCCGCGCAGACCTGTCCGCCGCCGGATGATGCCGCCGCCACGCCTTGGCCGAATCCCGGCGGATGACTATCTTGCTGTCATGCACACCGTCGCGGTTCTGGCGATGGACGGCGTCGTGCCGGTCGATCTGTCGATCCCGGTGGGGGTGTCGGCCAGCCAGGCGGCACCAGCCCGCAGGCCTGTCGCCGCGCGTTCCGGGGTCGGCGACCGAGGGTGAGCGGCCACCACACCCGAGCAAGGCCGACAGCGGGCGGCAGGCGGAAAACCGGTGGGCACGGCCGACGCTGCCGGCCTACGGTCCGCTAGAAGACAGACGGGGCACCCGGCCTCGTCCGCCTGCGGCTGCCCTGCGGCGACTCCGCACGGCCGTCGCGGCGAACGGCTGCGCAATGAGGACACGGTGATGAAGGCCCTCTCCCAGGACGAGATCAGGAAGTCGTTCGTGAACTGCTCGAAGGGGGAGGCGAAGTCGCTGTCCCTGCCGTCGCGGTTCGACGAGATCGCCTGGGAGGTTCAGGACTTCCTCGGCTGGCGGGACGCCAAGGCGAGGGAACGCGCGTATCTCGTGGTGCCGCAGGGCGAGGAGACGATCGGGCTGGCACTGCGGGCGGCGCCTGCCCGCCGCAGCGGACTCCGGTCCAACATGTGCGCCTTCTGTCTCACCGTGCACAGTCTGAGCGACATCGCGCTCTTCTCGGCGCGGCGGGCAGGCGCGGCAGGCAGGCTGGGGAACACCGTCGGCACCTACGTCTGCGCCGACCTGGCCTGCCCGCTTTATCTGCGCGGCAAGCGCAAACCCGACATGCGCCAGACCAGGGAGAGTCTTACCGAGGACGAACTCCTCGCGCGGATGATGGGCAACGTGCACGGCTTCGTCGAGCAGGCGTTGCGCGCGGACGTCTGACACGGCCTCCCGCCTGCCCGCGCAGCGGTCGATAGGCGAGCGGCCTGCCCGTGTCAGTGCGCGAGGTGCTTCAGTGCGACGGCTCGCCGGAGTACGGCCGCCGTCGGCGAGGGGCGGCCTGCCCGACCGGTTCGGGTGACTTCTCAGGCTGGTCTGCCGCCGACCGGAACACCACTCGATCCTCCGTGACGGCGCGAGGGCGCGGCGTCCCACGCCTCCGCCGCGCCGCTCAGGGCGACCGAGCGAGCAGGACGAAGCGGTGACAGCTAGACCGACAGCGGGCGACCCCGCCGCATCTCCTCGTGCAGCATGCGCGACCGATCCGAAGGATGACGTCGAAGTCCGAGAGGTGCCACGGCGTGCTGCGCAGGAACAGCACCGGTGCACCGATGTCGCCAGGGTAGAAAGCGGTGCCGCCCGACGTCTTCGGTCTCAGCCCTCGGCGCGGAGCTCGTCGAGCAGCCGCCTGCCCTCGGCCTCGAAGCCGGGATCGTCGTGTTCGTGCGCCCAGACGATGGTGGTCAACGCGCCGTGGGCGTCCCGGCAGCGTTGGACGTGCAGTTCCTCCTCGGTGGGCCGCCTGCCGTAGCCCGCGTAGAACGCATCCCCCAGCTCGGGGCGCTCCCGCCACTGGCGATGCGTCATGCGGCTGGTTTCCTGGAGCCACCGGTCGAGACCGACGGCGCCGAAGTCGATCACGCGCAGGACGCCTGCCGCGTCTACCAGCCAGTTCCTCGGCTGGTAGTCGAGGTGACAGGGCACCGTCATCGGTGGTGGCAGTCGGGCCAGTTCAGCGATCCGGTCGGCGACGAAGTCGATCTCGGCCCGGCTCAGCAGGCCTGCTCGGGAGCCTGCCCCCGCCCAGCGGTCGAGGCTCGCGGTGAGTTCGGCCGCGTAGGCCGGGGCGGCGACCGGCGGGGCGCTGTCGTGCAACAGCCTGCTGAGCCTGCCCGCCTGCTCGTAGGACGCCGGGTCCTGGTGCGCCGGATCGGCGGGCATCGGTTCGCCGGGCACGCGCGTCATCACGATCAGCCGCAGGGCGTCGTCCTGGTGGATGAGTTGCGGGGCGTGCTCCCCGAGGATCGGCGCCAGCGTCCGCAGGGCCGCCAGTTCCTTCCGATACCGCGACGGACGCAGGATGCTCTTCGCGATCCAGCGTCGTTCGTCCTCGGCCGCCAGCTCGACGACCACCGCCTCGCCATGGGGCATCGAGCGATCGGCGACGACCTTGTGACGGCCGAGCAGCGGGGCGCAGTGGTCTCGGATCGCCGCGATGAGCATGGTTCGATCCGGCTGGTCGAAGGCCGAGATCGGGATGCGTTCGTCGCTCGCCATCGGAGGCGCGGCGTCGGCGGCGGGAGAGGGCACGGACATCGTGGCGGGCTCCGATCTCTGGACGGGAGTGGGCGGAGGCTGCGGACGTCGTGGCCGGGGAGCCCGCAGCGGGTTCGGACGGCGGAGCCGACCTGCGGAACGAACCGAGAGTCCACCGTGGGACGACGGCGGCAAGGCGAATGGACGACCCTAGCGGGCGCTCCGGGGAGAAGCGGCCCGCGCTCCTGGAGCAGGCGAGCGGGCGGTGCCGGAAACGCCTTCCGGTGCGTGGCAGGCCTGCTGCTCGAACATCGAGTCGTCGATGATCACCGCCTGCTCGGCCGGGTGGTCGAGCCCGTGGTCCGAATCGACATCGACGCCGGGGCGCACCGAGGCCAGAAGCTGACCGCAGTCGATCCTAATCTGGCCGCATGAACAGCACGATGGTCCGAACACGGGGCTTGACCAGGCATTTCAGCGTCAACAAGCAGACCGTCGAAGCGGTGCGCGGCGTGGACCTCCACATCGAGGCGGGTGAGACGGTCGCGCTGCTCGGCCCCAACGGTGCGGGCAAGTCGACCACTCTGCGGATGCTCACCTCCCTGTTGCCGCCCACCTCGGGACACGCCGAGGTCGCCGGGTTCGACGTGGCCGCCGAGCCACGGGCGGTGCGCAGGCGGATCGGTTACATCGGGCAGGGCAACGGTGCCGCGCACAGTCAGCGGGGCCGCGACGAGCTGATCAGCCAGGGCCGGGCGTATGGCCTGCCGATCCCGGCGGCCCGCCGCCGCGCCGCGGAACTCATCGACTCCCTCGATCTCTCGGCGGTCGCCGACCGGGTGGTCTCCTCGTTGTCCGGTGGTCAGCGGCGGCGGCTGGACATCGCGCTGGGTCTGATCCACTCGCCCACGCTGTTGTTCCTGGACGAGCCCTCCACCGGACTCGACCCGCAGAATCGGGCGAATCTCCGACAGCACATCCTCGATCTGCGAGCCCGGCACGGCACCACCGTCGTGCTCACCACGCACTACCTGGAGGAGGCGGATCAACTCGCCGATCGAATCATCGTCATCGACCACGGCCTGGTCATCGCCGACGACACTCCCGCGCGGCTCAAGGCGGAGCACGCGGGCGATCGGATCACCCTCGAGTTCGCCGACGCTCCGACGGCCGCGCAGGCCGCCGCGCACGCCCGACGTCTCCTGGGCCCGGCGCGCATCGAATGTCTCGGCCCGTTGCTCGTCGTCGAGGCCGTGGGCGGAACGGGGCTGGCCCCGATGCTGCTGCGCGGCATGAATGACGCGGGGCTGACGGTGTCCGCCGTGGAGGTCGCGCGCCCCACCCTCGACGACGTGTTCCTCAATCTGACCGGTCGCAGCCTCCGGGAGGACGGCTCGTCCGTCGAGGCCACCGACGTCCCGGCCCGACAGGGAAGTGCGGCATGAACACCACTCTGCTCGGTGACGTCGTCACCGTCTTCAGCCGCGAACTGCGTCCCGTGCTGCGCAGTCCCTTCTCGATCCTCGTCTCTCTCGTGCAGCCGCTGTTCTTCCTGGCGCTGTTCATGCCGCTGCTCCCGGAGGACGTCGGCGGCGACGTGGCGGCCCTCGCCTGGTTCGTCCCCGGCGTCATCGTGATGTCCTGTTTGTTTGGCACCTCCACCACCGGATCGAACCTCCAGTTCGAGATCCAGACCGGCTCGCACGAGCGACTGCTCGTCTCGCCGCTGCGCAGGCCCGCGCTGATCATCGGCCGGTCGCTCAAGGAGATCGTGCCGGTCTTCGCGCAGGCGGCGATCATCCTCCTCGTCGCGTTCCCACTCGGCTTCCGGCCGAACCTGCTGGGCGTGCTGGTCGGCCTGGTGATCCTCGGGGTCTTCTGCGTCGGGCTCGGTGCGCTGTCGTTCGCACTGGCCCTGGCCGCGCGGAATCAGGAGTGGATGTTCTGGACCGTGCAGCAGACGCTGCTGTTCCCGTTGATGCTGCTCGGCGGGATGCTGCTGCCGGTCGACGACGGTCCCGGCTGGCTACAGGCCGTCGCAGGCTTCAACCCGCTGTCCTACGTCGTCGAGGCGCAGCGGGCCCTGTTCGGCGGCGAGATCCTCTCCACGACGGTGGGCGCGGGCGCGGTCGCGGCCGGGTCGGTGGCCGCAGTCGGCCTGGTGGTCGGCGTGCGGGCGATGCGGCGGGCCTGAGAGCGGTTCGCGGACGGTTCCCGTTCGCCTGCGCGGCGACGGCGGTTCGAGCGGGTTCGCGCGGCGAATCCGTGATCGGCGGCGTGGTCGGTGCGGTGCTACTGGGCGAGACAGGACTTCGGTGCGCAGCGCCTTCCCCGGCACGGTCCTCGGCCGGGGCGGGCCTTCGGCGCCGAACCCGGCTGCACGGCGCGCGCCATCGCCTTGGCCCCGGAGAGACCGGACCTTCGCCGCCGTGCAGTCGGGCAGGGGCCTGTCCCTGGGCGAACACCAGGCTGACGATCTCGGCTGCCGGGGTCCGCCGGCCTGCTCCGGGTCGGAACGGGCGGCGCCGAATGCGGTGGCCGTCACTCGACGCCGGGGTACTTCTCAGCCGATTCTGCTGGTCTTGACCGCGCCGAGGAACGTCGTGAAGGCGGAGTGATCGACGAGCAGGGTGCCGCCGTCGCGGTTCTTGGTGTCGCGGATGCCGACTAAGCCGGGGGCATAGCCGATTTCGACGCAATCGGATGTGCTGCCACTACGCGACGCCTTACGCCACGCCGTGAGGCGTACCGTCGTCATGTCCGTGCTCCATCTCCGTGAGGCGATGCCTGATCAGCTCTGCTGAGGCGGTGGCGCTGAGCGCCACATCACGAACTTTAGCTGCGGCCTCGATGTACTCGGCCACATCCTCGGCGTCGTCTTCGTCGAGGAACAGCCCCGACGCGCGGTGTTCGAGGTGCACGACCGGATGTGTCTTCGGAAACTCCAGCACCACAAAGGAACCTTCCAACCCGTCGTGCCATTCGACGTCGAGCCGGACCACCTGAATGGTGATGTTCGGCCGGTCGGCCATCGTCAGCAGGTGTTGGAGCTGCGCGGCCATGACCTCGAAGCCTCCCAGCCGACGTAGCAGGACACCCTCGTCGATGATCGCGTGATAGGTGATCGCCGTCCTGTCCAAGATGGCCTGCCTGCCCATCCGCAATGCCACGCGGCCCTCGACCTGTGATTTCGGCACCCGGGCTCCACGCATGATGGCGCGGGCGTAATCGGCGGTCTGGAGCAGCCCAGGCACCAACAGCGGTGTGACCGTAGTGATCCGCTCAGCTGTCGACTCGAACTCGGCCATCGCCGTGATCTGCGGCAGCAGGCCGTCGATACCGACCTCCAGCCAGCGGGGTTGCAGGGCGTCTCGTGCCATCTGCACGATGCGCTCGCGTTCGCGGCCGGTGACGCTGAAAACGGTGAGGATCGATGCGACGTCCTCGGGGCTGGCGAGACGTTTGCCGGTCTCGGTGTGACTCATGGTGGTCGGCGAGTACCCGATCGCCCTCCCTACTTCGGCCAGGGTGAGGCTGTGCTTCTTGCGAAGCTCGCGTAGCTCAGCGCCGATCGCGCGAGCAAGTGCTTTGGACGCCATGTCCGCCTCCAGCGGTCGACTTTCACCCGGTTGAGCCGTTGAAAAACTTTGGCAAATAAGCGATATTTTGGCAAAGATAGCGTTTTCGCTGGTCGGAGTTGGCTCCGGCCAGACTGGAAAGGAGGCTACTCATGCCGCGACAAGCCTTGAGCGGCGACCTGCACTCCCTCGTGGCCTTCGTGGCGCGGGGCGTCATCGACACTGGCCGCAGGAGGGACGACGAGCCGGGGCCGCCGCGTCTGCTTCGTAGTGCGCCCGGCATGCGCGGGGGGAAGACCGAGCGGCTCCTCTTCGGTTCCGCCTCCTCTGACCGCCTTTCGCCGCAGGGAGGTGACACCGCGTGATCGGCCTGATCGCCCTCGGCGTACTCCTGCTCGCCGCAGAATTTCCCCTCGCATTCTGGGGATATCGCCCGCCGCCTGTTCGAAGCGCACACGTCCGCAGCGTCGCTCTCGCGTCGATCCTGGCCCGGTTGACCGAGGAGCGACTGGCGATGGCGGTGCGGTTATGACCCGGCTGGATGCATCGTTTCTTGATACCGATACTCGGAGTGGCAACATGTTCGTCACCACGGGCGGGCACGGCGTGCTCGTCGAAGGAGTCCGCCCGGGGGCCGACCCCGTGCGGGCCGCGATCAGCGCGACGGACGCGGTCGACGTGCTCGACTCCCTGAAGTCCGGGCGGACGATCGACCTGCCCGCGATCAACGGCGTCACCGGCACCCGGCGGCTTCAGGTCCGGCCCCGTCCGGACGGGGTGGAGATCTCCATCCGCAGCCGAGCCGCGGTGCTGGGCCGCTGGTTCGTCTACGCCGATCGTGTCGCCGAGCTGGCCGACGCACTGCGCCGGGCGCTGACCGCCGCCCGCGCTACGAACGGCATGGACACCCCGAACGGCATCGACACCCCGAACAGGTCCGACACCGCCGTCCGAGGTGCTGCCGATGTCCTCGTCGGGCTCGGCTCGGCTGCCGACGCCCCGCGTAGGGCGACTGCCCTGTCCGGCCATGTCGCGCCCGCCGCCGAGACCGCCTGCGGCGGCCGACGATGACGGGCGGCCCCTGGTTCGTCCGTGCCGTCGAGGACGGGGGGACCCATCGCGCCGAGGCCGAATACTGGACCGCCGACGGCCGCGTCCGTATCCGTCCGGTGTGTGATTCGACGACGGTGTTCACCGCGCTGAACCGCGAGCCCGTCGCCGTGCCCTACTACGACGAGCAGCGGTGCCCGGTCTGCCTGGCCGCCGCACCGGAGCCCCGCACCACCCGGCCACGCCACCTGGCGGTCGTCCGATGAGGACCCTCACGACGTGGACCGCCGTGGCGGTCGTGCATCGGTTGCGGGCGGCGCGGGTGCGGCCCTATGTCCGCGCGGTCACCGGGGGCAGGGGATGACGGGCGAGCGGGAGGTGACTGACCAGCCGATGCTGCGCAGCCAGGACGCGCTTCCCGTCGTCGGATTGATCCTGGATCGACATCTGGTGTTCCTGGACGTCGGCGACTCGGTCCCCCTCGACGGCGACGTGGCCGAGACCCTGTGTCGGGCACGAGTGACCATCGGCCCGGCGCCCGCCGAGGTGCTGCCGGGCATTCCGGCCACCCACGTGGCCGATTGTGCGGACTGTCAGGCCGTCGCCGATGCAGGATGCCGGGCCGACCTCGAACCGGCGACGGCATCGGTCGGCGCCGAATCCGTGGTGCGGGCCTTCGTTCGGCGGGTCGGTGCCGTAGCGGTGCACATCGTCGAACTCGACTCCGCCCAGGATGCGCCGGAGGTCCTGGTTGCGCTCTGCGGACAGGTCTTCCCGGCGGGGGAGCCGCTCGACAGGCTGTCGCTGGGGGACGGCGCCCCATGTTTTCGCTGCCTGCTGCGGTCGTTACCGGGCCTGACCCGGCCCCGCCGAGCCACCCGCGAGAGACAGACGCACCGCACCGGACGATCTTGTCGGCGTGATCGTTTCAGTGTCGATCAAATTTAGTTGTCATTTCAACTAGAGTGGAGCGGGCTGATAGAGCGTATGGCTCCTCCCAGGCCGATGGCGGGCGGTGGTGCGAGCCCGGTCCCGCTGTCCCGGCCATCGGTCGGGTCGAGTCGGCGAGAGAGCAGCCCGCACTTGTCCGAGGTCCTGGCATCAGTCCGCCTGGTCGATGCCCCTGGGTGCCGGACGACCACGTTCAGAAGCGGAAGCCGAAGAGCCCGCCGTCCTCGTAGGAGTCCCGGAGCCTCGGATCGACCACGTAGGCCGCCGGCGCGAATCCGCGATTCTCCGCCTTCGCCAGGTCGTCCGAATTGATGCTCGCCACGTACTGCATGCCTTCGTGTCGGGCGACTTCTGCGGCGAGGCCCAGGGCTGCGGCGATCTGTCGATCGTCGACGCCGTCGAACAGGTGGCTGTCGTGAACGAGGAAATCAGGCCCCCGGCCTGCTCGGTGTGCTACCACGGCGACGGCGAGATCAAAACAGAAGATCTTCATGTTGAGGATGGCGCGGCTCGCGTCGTCATCGATCCTCGGGTTGATCTTCAGGCTGCTGCGCCCTGGCTCGATCACGAGGTACGCGCCTCGGACGTCGCTGTAGAGCCGCTGGGCGTATTCGTAGAACAGCAGCGTCGCCTGGGTGGTCTGCTCGCTGCGCTCAGCGAGGTCATCCGCGATCTCCTGAGTGAGCGCGTCGCGTTGCGCTGTGATCTCCCGTTTACTTGCCTCCAGCGTCTCCGCAGCCGCCAGCCGGTGTCGGAGCGAACCTAGGTCGGCCTCTTCCTTGGCCGAGGCCTGTTGGAGCAGGTTCAACGCCTCCAATGCGCCACCCTCGTTCAGTCTCCGCAGGATGTGGCGCTGTTCCTCGCCCAGGGCAGCACGCTCCGCTCGCCTGCTCGCCAGCCGGGCCCGAATCGTCCCCAGTTCCTGACTCAGATACGTTCTGCGATTCCGGACCACCGCTTCGTGGAAGCTCCGGACGTCGGAGAACCGCTCGCGGATCTGGCCGTCGAAGACGATGCCCACCTCCGAATAGACGGTCTCCAGGTAGTCGATCTCGACATCGACGTCCTCGGTGAGCGCCGCTTCGAGTTGATCCAGGTTCTGCTGATCGATGGCGTCATCGATGCCGATCTGTTGGATTCGGCGAGTCAGCGCGTCTGCCGACTTCTTCAACTCCTCGTACTGCGGGACCACCCGGAAATCTCGGATCTGCTGTTCCAGATCGCGGATGCGGGATTCGGTGACGGTGATCTGACCGCGCAGTTCTGCGGGCTTCCCGACGATTCGGCCCCAGACCGGATCGTCGACGGCCTTCTTGAGCTGCGTCCGCGTCGTCTCCCGATCCTTGAGCTCGTGATACCGGCTCGCGAGTCTCCAGTCGAGTCCGAGCAGGTAGGAGAGGTTGGTGCTTGCCTCGGTGTCACTCTGGCGGGAGACCGCCTTGATCGGATCGTTGAAGCCGTGCGTGGAGACCCGGCGAATGAGAAAGGATAGTAGCGTTCGCCCGCTCACGCCGGGGTGCTCGGCAGGCAGGTGGAACAGTTCGGCCTCGATCAGCTGATTCCACTCCGCAATTTTGATTCGGCCGGTGGTGAGATCGAACAGCTGGCCCGCGCGAGCGCTGGATATGTCTGGTTCGAGGAGTACATGGTCCGGCTGACTTCCGGTGCGGCGGACGACGAGCGGTGAATTCAGATGCGGCCAGTCGATGCCCAACTCGAAGATGACGCCACTCAGCCTCTTGTGCAGCGCAACGTGGTTGCGATCGGTTCGCGACCCGAGGAGAAAGTGCAACAGTTCCACCATGCTGGACTTGCCTGCGCCGTTCCTGCTGTCGGTCTCTGTCGACTGCGGGGTGGTATCGGCTACCAGCAGGTTCAGACCAGGCTGGAAGCGTAGCGACTTGAACTCAGGATAGTCGGCGCTGAGGTGCCGCAGCATCGTCGACCCTCCTCTTGGTGAGTAGATCGTCCCGGAACTCGACTACACCCAGGGCGAAGAGCACGTCGAGCGAGAGGACGAACCAACCGAAGGAGATCGGAGCGGGGTGATGGTTGGCCGCCCGCCACTCGCGCAGCCTGCTCCAGGTCTGGCTGACGGTGAGCGGGGCGTCGAGCTGGCGGAGGATCTGGGCACCGACGGTGACCAATGCCCGATCCGGCGCTATTCCCTTGGTCGGCAGGATCATGTGGCTGCCTGTTCTGCGGTCGAACCTGACCAGTCTGCAGGCGGCGTCTCGAAGATGTGGCAGCGTTCGAAGAAGTACGCGAGTATTCCCCAGCCTGCCAGCGAGGCACTCGGCGTGGGAATCTTGTTCCCGTGGATGTGTTCCTGAAGGCGCGCGATGATTTTCTCGGAGTCGCGGTGCTCGAGCTCGCGGCGGGCCTCGTCGTAGTAGGCGGTGAAGCCTGCGGCTACCTGGTCCTCTGCGTAGGCGTCAAGGCGGCCCTGAAAGTATGCGCTGATCAGGTGGGTGCTTCGCAGCCCTATCACGAGGAATTCGCGGACCTCATCGCCGAGTTCGTTGAATTCGATCTTCGCGGCAGGCGGCGGCTCGACTCGGCGAAACTGATCCGGTTGTGGTCGGTTGCTCCGAAGATGCTCGATCAGTGGTGCGAGGTCGCTGATGCCGAAGACGAGGTTCTCGATCGGGATCTGGCAGTCGAGCAGCTCTTCGATCGCGACGACATCGAGGACCATGGCTTTGTACCACAGTTTGTCCGGTCCTAGTTGCTGGAATTTGACCGGGTGGTGGTCGAGCTGCGCCTGCTGAATCATCTTGCTGATCTCGGGATGTATTCCTCGTCGGCGATCGTTGTGCACGAAGACGAAGGTGGAGAACTGGCCTGATCGGTGTGTGACGGCACTGTTCAGGTCCTTGCGAAACTTCGACCTGACCTCCTCCGCGTTGAACACCTCGGGACCGTAGCAGGCGTAGAGACTTCCCTCGTGCAGACTGAGGCCATCAGCACCTCGGTCGCCGATGTTGCCGTGCGTTCGGACCGGCACATAGTCCGGTGCACTCAGCTCCATGAGGCGATGGAAGAACTTCTCGAACTCGGCGGTGTGGAGCTCCTCGACGACTTGCCGAAATCTCATCTTCGCGTAGATGCGTTGCACCGGCACCATCGCCCCCACTGCGCCCCCTCCCGCTCGACCTTCCCCGCACTCGAACTTAGCGCCCGGCGATTGTGACGTCGAGTATCGGATCGATCACGCATCGGAACGACGCTGCTCGCTCGTCGTGTCGTGCTGCGCTCCGGCTTGACCGCTCCGCCCGCTCCATTTAATAATGAACGAGCAGTTATTAATTGGGGAGGGCAGATGGCGGGCAGGCCGCGCACGGTGAGCGAGGAACGGATCATGGCGGCGGTGGCCTCGGCGGTCGGGCGGGTGGGTCCCGTGCGGCTGACGCTGGCCGAGGTCGCGCGCGACGCCGAGGTGTCCACCGGGGTGCTGGTGCAGCGGTACGGCAGCAAGCGCGGCCTGCTGCTGGCGTTCATCGGCTCGGGGCTGGCCCAGCGGGCATTTCACGTGCCGATGCGTGCGGCCTTCGCCGAGGCACCGGACGATCCGGTGGAGGGCGTCATCCGGGCGGTGGCGGCCACCGTCGGGCCGGATCGCAGTCCGGACGAGTTCGCCAACCACCTGGCGTTCCTGCATCTGGAGCTGGCCGACGAGGAGTTCCGCACGCTGCTCGGGGACTACGCCCGCGCGGTACAGGCGGAGCTGGCCCGGCTGTTGCGCACCGCCGTCGCGGCGGGGGCGATCAGCGAGGACATCGACGTCGATGCGCTGGCGGCTGCGCTGGACTCCGTCCGCAACGGCACGCAGATCACCTGGGCGATGACCAGGACGGGCCGTCTCGCCGATGCCGTGCGCCGCGACCTGACCATGCTGCTCGACCCGTACCGACGACGTGCCGAGGAGACGAAGCAGTGATCAAACCGCTCGAAGGACAGATCGCCCTGGTCGCCGGGGCCACCCGAGGCGGCGGGCGTGGGATCGCGACTCAGCTCGGCGCGGCGGGCGCCACGGTGTACGTCACCGGTCGCACCACCGCGCCGGGCAACTCGCCGATGGCGCGGCCCGAGACCATCGAGGAGACCGCCGAGCTGGTCACCGCGGCGGGCGGCCGGGGCATCGCCGTGCCGGTGGACCACCTGGAGTCGGATCAGGTCCGGGACCTCGTCGCCAGGATCGAGACCGAGAACGACGGCAGGCTGGACGTCCTGGTGAACAACGTCTGGGGCGGCGACCCGCTCACCGTCTGGGGAAAGCCGCTGTGGGAGCAGTCCCTGGAGACCGGTCTCCGGCTCCAGCGGCTCGCGGTGGACACCCATGTCATCACCAGCTGGCACGCGCTGCCGCTGCTGGTCGCCCGGGGCCGGGGCCTCGTCATCGAGATCACCGACGGGCTTGCCGACTCCGAGTATCGCGGCTCGTTCTTCTACGACCTGGTCAAGTCCTCGGTGATCCGCATCGCGCAGGCGCAAGCAGCCGAGCTGCGCCCGCACGGCGTCACCGCGCTGGCTCTCACCCCCGGCTTCCTGCGTTCGGAGTTCATGCTCGACCACTTCGGCGTCACCGAACGGACCTGGCGCGACGCCATCGCCAAGGATCCCTTCTTCGCGTTGTCGGAGAGCCCGGCGTACGTGGGGCGGGCGGCCGCCGCGCTGGCCGCGGACCCGGACGTCGCACGGTGGGCGGGGCAGTCGTTGGCCAGCTGGCAGCTGGCGAAGATCTACGGATTCACCGATGTCGACGGCTCTCGTCCCGACTTCGCCGCCTACTACGCCGAGACGCAGCAGCCCGAGAACAAGGGCGTGACCGTGGACCCGGCCGGTTACCGATGAGCTGAGCGGGGGCTGCGGCTGCTGCGGGGCGGGCCGGGTTCGGTGGTTCGCTCCGCACCTGCGGGCGGGGCCGTGGCGGAGCGGGGCCGCTGCGACCGGCACCACGCTGGGCCGGATCGCGTCCTCGCTCGCCATGTCACGGCCGGATGCCGTGCGGCGGGACTAGACGAACTCGACGTCGGAACAGGACACGAAGAACTCGCCCGCGAGCCTGCCGTCCGGAAGGCCGGGCCCGCCGTGGCCGCCCCAGACGGTGACGATCACATGCCTGCCGGTCTTCTTCTCGGGCACCGCCTCGGTGGCGTGGTGGGTGGTGCCGGGGTCGCCGTGGACCTCGGTCATGAACGGCACAGGCTCCAGATCGTCCCAGGACACCGCCCCCTCCGGGTTCCAGTCGTCTCTGGTGATGAACCACTGGTGCGTCCAGGTCGGGTCGACGTGGTGCGCGCTGCGGCGGTAGGTGAAGGAGTGCTCGGCGTCGGCGGCGGACAGGATCGTCCTCGGCCGCTCGCCCGCCTCGTCCAGGCCGGTGTACAGCGGGTTGCCCGCCGAGGCCACGTCCCCACCCCGGAAGAACTTCCGATATTCCAGATAGGAGCCGTTCCACGGCGGATCAGCCAGCATCGCCGTTGCCGGGGGCGTCACCGCCTGTCCGGCGGCGGTGTTCAGCTCGCGCGCGCGCCGACGGGCCGCCGCCGAGTCGTCCTTGCGGACGAGAAGGACGGCGCGGCTCACGGGGTGGTCCAGGCTGCCGTGCCGATCCGGTGCGGGGACCGGTGCCTGGACGAGGATCACGGCGGGAGCCACGGCGGAGTAGGCGCGGGCGTCGCCCGTGGTGACGACGACCTCGTCGGTGAACGGGCTCCAGGTGCCGTCGGCCAGCCTGGCGCGGATCGTCACGCGGTACTCCGGATCGGGATCGGTGCCCAGGCAGACCCAGTGTGTCCGGGCGGCCTGCCAGCTCGGTGCCCAGTCGGCCCAGAACAGGACCGCCGTCTGCTTGATCGCGCCGCCGTTGAGCCACACCTCGTAGAGGTGCGGATAGGGGGCCCGGCCGTCGTTCCAGTCGACGGGCGGCGGCCAGTCTCCGCCGCTGTTCCCACCGACCGTCCACTCCAGCTGGATTCCCTTCAGGACCAGTTCTCCGTCCGTGCGGTCGGCGGCGGTGGCCGCCAACGAGTGCGGCACCGCGAGGTCACGAGTGCGGGGATTCACGGCCTGACTCCTCTCCTTCGATCACGTCCGCCGGCGTGATGCGTCGATCACCGTGATGATCTTCGTGGCGGGGATGCCCTTGGGTCCGCAGGCGGCGCGGGCTGGTCGCTTTCTGACTCCATCGTGTGAACGCGGTGGTGGGACGGGGGTCGTGCCGTCCCGACCCGCCGCGTGAGTGCGAATCGGAGCGGGCGCAGGCCCGGCAGCAGCAGCCACGTGCAGCGACACCAGGTGGAGAAGCTCCTGCGGAGCAGCCTCGTCGGGAGCGGCCTCGTTCTCGGGGAGCGGCTCACCGGGAGCGGCCCGCAGGGAGCGGCTCAGCCGCAGGATTCCCGGCCGACAGTGGACTCGGCACAGTCTGGCCTTGGGCGGGCCGCCGCCCGAGGCTCCGACGGCCTCCCGCCGACGGCCGAGCGCCCGCCTGCGGTCGGCGGCCCCCCGAACCCGGCGCCCGCCCCACCGGCCGCGGTGTCCTCGGCTGCCGGTCGAGGAACCGTCAGCGCCGGGCCGGCGGTCGGACCTGCTTGGATGCCGGAATGACCGGGTCGAAGTCTCTCGAGGAACCGCTGCCGCGTCCCACGGAGACCGCCCGCTGGGTGCTGCCCGTGCTCGCCCCCGTGGTGCTCGTGGCCGCGCTGGCGGTCGTGCTGGTCGGGCCGGGCGAGGTCTGGCAGGAGATGTCGGCCGCCGTCCTGTGGGCCGTCATCCTGCTGGCCCTGTTGGCGCCGGTCGCCTATCTCGTGGGCAGGCGTGCGCCGGGTGCCCTGCTCGCGTCGGCGGTCGCAGGCGCGTTCCTGGCGCTCACCGCGCTGTCGACCGCTCTGCCGAGGATCGGTTTCTTCGCCGATCTGGAGTGGAACTGGCAGGGCAAGCTCCTGGATCTGGCCTGGGTCTGCCTGCTGTTCCTCGTGCTGCGTCGCTGGGCCACGACCGAGGCGGGGCTCCGATGGCGGCTGGAACCCGGTTCGCTGCGCCCGGTGTCGATCCTGATCATCGCCGCTTTCCTGCTGCCCGCAGGTCTGATGGTGCTCGGCGGGTTCACGGAGCCGGGCTCGGTGCCGAGTCCGAGCGTGGAACGGGTGCTGTTCGACGCGACCGTGCCGAACCTGACCGAGGAGCTGATCTGGCGCGGCGCCATGCTCGCCGTCCTGGATCGCGTGCTCGGCACGCCGTGGCGGCTCTTCGGTGCGCAGGTCGGCTGGGGCCTGGTGCTGACCAGCCTGGGCTTCGGGCTGGGGCACGGCGTGCTCTTCGATCCGGCCGAGGGGCTCAGCGTGGACATCGCGGCCGTCCTGGCCACCGGGATCGCCGGGGTGATCATGGCCTGGGTGCGCGCCCGTACCGGCAGCATCTGGCCTGCCTTCCTCGCGCACTGTGCACCTGAGCTCGGCGTCGACATCGGCTCGGCGCTCGCGCCCTGATCCGGCGGCTCCGAGCGATCGGCGCCGGAACACCGGACCTGCGAGGAGGACCGGACGTCGATCGTCCCGGCGCGTCGCGAACTCCGGCCCGCGACGCAGGCGACGCCGGCGCTCAGGACGATCGATCCTCCAGCTCCTCGGCCAGCCGGGTCAGCAGCGCGAGGGACTCCGCCGGGGCCAGCGCCGTCGCGGCCAGGACGGGCAGTATGGCGCTGAACACGGCGGTGTCCTCGGCACGGTCCAGCAGGCCGTGCAGCCTGCCGTGCTCGAGGTGCACGACGGTGGAGCGCAGCGGGAAGTCCAGGATGAGGAGGCCGCCGTCCAGCCGCACCGGGCCGCCCGCCGCCGACGGGACGACCCGCACGCGGACGTTGGGACGACGGGCCATCGCGACGACGTGTCGCAGCTGCTCCGCCATGATCCGCAGACCGCCGACCGGACGCAGCAGGACGGGCTCGTCGATGAACGCCTCGAACTGCACGGGTGCGGTCTCCCGAGTGAGGACCGCCTGCCGTTCGATGCGCAGGGCGATCCGCCGATCCAGTTCCTGTTGTTGGCGGACTCCGTCGGCGATGAACAGCTCCCGCGCGTACGCGCTGGTCTGGAGCAGCACCGGAGCCAGGACCAGGGCGATCTCCACGATGCGGACGGCCTCCGACTCGAAGGAGACCGGCCCGACGGACTGACGGGGGACGGTGCCGAGCCCCCAGCCGAGGGCCGCGCGTTCGTAGCCCCGGCGGCGCCGCGCCCGCAGGGCGTCCTGCCGGGAGCGGCGCACCGGAAGCGTCGCGAGATGACGTTCCCAGACCTCCACGGCGGCCGGGTCCACACCGTCGTCGGACGGGTGGCGTGGAGGGACGGGCTCGGGGCCGAGTCGAGTCCCGTCGACCTGCGGTGTCGCGCCGCCTGCCCCGACCTTCTCGGCGGTCGTCGAGCCGTCGCCCGACCCCGTCCCGGCTGCCCGTCTGGCACCCGGTCCGCCCGCGCTGCCCCCGCCCGAGATCGATCCCGGCCGTCCGACCATGGACGCCGGGCAGGGAGCCGTCGTCGTCGCTTCGTGCGATCGAGGTGCCGCCACGGCCACAGCGTATTCCCGTGCCAAACCTGCGGGAGCCGGTTCGCCCCGTGCGGCCGATGGCAGGGTGATCGTCAGGACTCGCGGCTGCCCTCGGTGCGGTCGTGGAGATACCGGGTGTGGCAGGCCTGCCTGGTCAGGGTCGGCCGCGAAGAAGGCCGCGAGGCGACCCGCCGCGACGGGCGGGTCGGTCTCGCAACCACCGGTGGGCGCGGTCGGCCGGGACGGGAGAGCGGAGTCAGCCGAACGTCTGATTCAAGCTGAACCAGTTCCCCGAGTCGTCCCGGAAGACCGCCTCGATGCCGTAGGGGCGGTCGGCAGGCTCCTGAAGGAATTCGACGCCGTTCGCGCGCAGGCGTTCGAAGTCGCCTCGGCAGTCGTCCGTCGCCAGCGATCCCGCCGACAACGCGCCCTTGGCGATGAGGTCGCGCAGCTGATCCCGGGTCTGATCGTCGTGTCCCATGCCTGCGTCCGCGAGGATGATCTCGACGTCGGGCTGATCGTGCGGCCCGACGGTCAACCAGCGGAACCCCTGGCCCGCGCCCTCGAACTCGCCACCCATGACGACGTCGGCGCGCACCTCGAATCCCAGCCGCTCGGTGTAGAACTTCTTCGCGGAATCCTGGTCGAGCACGTAGAGGCAGGTGTGGGTCAGGCGTTGCGACATCGTCTTCGCTCCTTGTTTCGATCGGTGTCACTCGACCGTAGGCAGGCCCGGCCTGCGGTGCTTCTCCCAGAGTGATCAGGCGTCCGGGCCGGGCCGCGACCAGGCCAGCACGAAGCAGCCGGGGATGACGATGTCGGTTGATCGCGCCCGATGATGCCGCTGGTACTCGCTGGGCGACCGACCCATCAGCTGGTGGAAGCGGGAACTGAACGAGCCGAGGCTCGCGAAGCCGACGTGGAAGCAGACCTCGGTGACGGTCAGGTTCGCCGCCCGAAGCAGGTAGGCGGCCCGCTCGATGCGCCTGCGGGTGAGATAGGCGATCGGCGTCTCGCCGAAGATCGCCCGGAACCGTCGGGAGAGATGGTGCCGCGAGTACCCGGCGACCGCAGCGAGCCGATCGAGGTCGAGCGGGGCCGCGAAGTCCCGGTCGATGACGTCCTTGGCGCGTCGCACCGCCCTCGTCGTCTCCCACACCGCCATCGGCACAGTGTAAGCGCGGCGAATCGGACATCCCGTCGTCGATCACGGCCGGGCGGATCGGCGCCGAGGCAGGCGATCTCGGTGCCCCGGCGGCGTTCGCGCGCGGCGGTGCGGCTGTCGGCGGGTCGGGTGTCCAAGGGCCTCGGCGGAGACGGGCAGCGTGAGTTCGTCCCGAGGACGGTGGGGCCGGGAGGACGGCGAGCATCCCGAGGTTCGTCGTGGCGACGGTGCTCGTGGTGTCGAGGCTTCGGGGGCGGCTCGTCGGCGGCGTCGACCTGTGCCGACCCGTGGCAGCCGATCAGCCCGGAAATCGATTGCCGGTGGCTCGGGTGCGACCTAGCCTCGCCGAGGTGCCCGAACCCCATGCCTCCGATGCTGCCCGTGCCCTGATCGCCTGCGGGCGGCGGGCCTGGCGGTCACGCTCAACACCGACATCCCCGACGTCACCGGCGCGGACCTGACGCAGGAGTACCGGCGGGTGCGGGACGCCTTCGGCTACGACGACGCGACGCTGGCCGAGCTGGCGCGGGCCGGGGTGGACGCCTCGTTCGCCCCGACGACCACCAGGACACGCCTGCACCGGGAGATCGACGCGTGGCTGGCTGCTCCGGCGGGCTGATCGCCGGAGTTCGTCGTGGCGGGCGGTGCAGTGCCACGGCGACGCGGCAGGCGGCAGGCGGTCCGGGTGTCCCGTCGCGGTGCCGCGAGGCGGGCCGCCGGTCAGATCGGGATGACCCGGATCAGTCGGTGCAGAGCCGCGAAGTCCTTCGGGTTGCGGGTGAGCAGCGGCAGGGAGCGGGCCGCTGCGGTGGCCGCGATCTGGAGGTCGACCCGACGGGGGACGGACTTCCGGCCGGTCTCGCGCACCAGAGTGGCCAGCACGCCGTACAGCTTGGCGGCGGCCGTGTCGAAGGGCAGCACGTCGATCCGCCGCAGCGCGGCGTGGTAGCGCTCGACCCGCGCGTGTCGCTCCACCAGGTCGGTGGTGCCCAACGCGTAGGCCAGTTCCGCGACGCTGACCGAGCTGACCAGCGGCCGTGCCGAGGCCAGCTCGCCGAGCTCGATGCGGTCCAGGTCGATGATCACCGAGGTGTCGAGCAGCACTCGTGCAGGCGTCGTCGGAGTCGTCATCGGGGGTACGAGCCGCCCGGCGCGCTGCGGTCGTTCCGGCGACCGGCGGAGTCGGCAGTCCCTCGGCCGACCACGGCGGCGAGACCCGTCGCAGGGGCGACGGTGTCGGCAGGCGATCCCTCGGCGCTCCCCGCGTCGGCACGCTCGCCGGAGCCCTCGCCGGGGTGTCGGGCGGGCCGGGCGGTGACGGCGGAGCCGTGCCTCGTCCCGCGATCCCAGGGGTTCTCCAGCGGGTCGTCCGCGCCGAATCGGGAGTCGGAGCGTCGTCGATCCCGGTCCCAGCGGGACGCGTCCACGGGCGGCAGGCTGCGGAACTCGGCCTGTACCGCGCCCAGCGTCCGGTCCGTCGTCGCGGGCCGTCCGCCGGGGCGATGCGGAACGAGATCGGCCACCGGTCTGCCTGCCTGTGTGACGGTGAAGCTTTCGCCCGCTTCGACCCGACGGATGATCTCGGCCTCGTCTCGGCGCAGCTCGCGCGAACCGATCCGCTGACTCATGCGCCTACCGTAGTCGGGGCGGCCCCGAAAGTGACAGAATCTCCACCCGGTACAGGAGAATCGGTACCCAGACCGTCGCTTAGCGCTCGCTCGGGGCAGTCGAGGCGGCCGACCCGACCTGGCCTGGGCTGATCCCGAGTCCCCAGCAGGCTCGGCTGACCGCGCTCGTCACCCGAACGGCGGTGATGTGATCATCGTCGTGACACGACGGCCCCCGGCGTCTCGTCGGCGGCATCCTCGGTGGAGTCGGCGGGCGCGCGGGGCGGATTCGTGCGGGTATCGACGGCGATCGGAGTCGGGTACATGGTCGACCACTACGAGCTGCTCGGCGTGCGCCGCAGCGCGTCGGCTGCGGACATCAAGACGGCCTATCGGCAGCTGGCCAAGACCATGCACCCCGACGCGGGCGGCACCTCCGGCGCCTTCCGGCTGCTCACCGAGGCCTACGAGACGCTGTACGACCCGGTGCTGCGAGCCGAGTATGACCGGTCGTCCACCCTGCGCCGCCTGCCGGCCTCCCGGCCGCACGTCGCCACCGAGCACGCGGCTCCGCTGCGGCGAACGCCGTGGCTGGGGCGCAACCGGAGCACCCGGAAGTGGGACCTCGGCGAGGACCCCGACTACGTGCCGCCGTCGCCGAGAATCGATCCGCGCGGCATCCCCTGGTGGGACACGCTCGACGTCCGTCGGGCCGTGCGGTACCTGCCGTCCACCGGACTCGGCCATGCACCGCTGCTGCTGCCGCTGTCCTGTGTGCTCGTCCTGGTGACGGTCGCTCCGATGCTGCTCGGCGCTCCGGTGACCCTGGTGGCCTGGCTGCTGCTGGTGTCCGGCGCCGTGACCATGACGATCCGCGCCGTCCGCAGGCAGGTCGCCGCCAACCGCCTCGACGAGGACTTCGTCTCGGAGTTCGGCACCGAGCGCGTGTTCGGCAAGACCGGCGACGAGCGGGAGGACATCGGCAGGCAGCTGACCGCGGACCTGCTCGACCGATACCTGACCCGGCTGCCCGGCGCGCGGATCTTCCACGGGCTGGCCTGGCCGGGATCGGTGTTCGCCGACGTCGATCACGCAGTCCTCTGTGGACGAAGGCTGGTGCTCATCGAGTCGAAGAAGTGGCTGCCCGGCCACTACGTCGCCGACGAGGACGGCACGCTCTGGCGTAACGGCCACGTCTTCCGGGGCGGCTCGATCCGGTTACCCGAGGCGGTGGCGGCGTACCGCACGATGCTCCCCGACGTCGAGGTGCGGGGGGCGTTGCTGCTCTACCCCAGCCGAACCGGCCGGATCACCACCGACGAACCGCTGGACGACACCGCCGCGCCGATGAACCCGGAGTGGTTCCTGGAGGAGATCGGCGGCTGGCTCGCCGAGGACGCCGCGACAGTGGACCGCGAGCTGTTCCGCACCGTCCTCGCCCAGGTCGTCAGCTGAGGAGGCGGGCAGGCACCGCGCGAGGTCGGCGCGGCAGACCGCGAGGCGCACCGCTCGTCGCCGGGCCACGAAGAGCGCGTCTTCGCTCTCGGCGTCCTGCGCCGCTGTTGGTCGGTTCGGGGGCTGGCGCCCGCGCTGTGTGTTCGGTTCCGGGGGCTGGCGCCCGCGCTGTGTGTTCGGTTCCGGGGGCTGGCGCCCGCGCTGTGTGTTCGGTTCCGGGGGCTGGCGCCCGCGCTGTGTGTTCGGTTCCGGGGGCTGGCGCCCGCGCTGTGTGTTCGGTTCCGGGGGCTGGCGCCCGCGCTGTGTGTTCGGTTCCGGGGGCTGGCGCCCGCACTGTGTGTTCGGTTCCGGGGGCTGGCGCCCGCACTGTGTCTTCGGTTCGCGGGCTGACGCCCGCTCACGCCACCAGCCCGTGCTCCCAGGCCCACGCCGCGATCTCCACCCGGTTGCGGGCGGACAGCTTCTGCTGGATGCGCGTCAGATGGCTCTTCACGGTCCCCATCGAGATGAACAGTCCCTCAGCGATCTCGGTGTTCGTCGCGCCCCGTGCGACCAGCAGCACCACCTCCCGCTCCCGTGGGGTCAGCGGCTCGATCAACTCGGGCGTCCGGTCCGGGCCGGGCCGCGCGAAGGCGTCCAGCAGTCGCACCGTCACCGTCGGCGACAGCAGCGCCGCGCCGTCCACCGCCGCGCGCACCGCGTCCACCAGCACCCGAGGCCCGGACTTCTTCAGCACGAACCCCACCGCGCCCGCCCGCAGCGCCCCGTAGACGTATTCGTCGAGGTCGAAGGTCGTGACCACGACGACCTTCGTGTCTCGCGTGCCCGGTTCCGCGGCGATGCGCCGGGTCGCGTCGATGCCGTCGAGGCCGGGCATGCGCACGTCCATCAGGCAGACGTCGGGCCGCAGCTCGCGTACGAGGGTGAGCGCCTCCACCCCGTCGGCAGCCTCCCCGACCACAGTGATGTCCTCCTGCGCCTCCATGATGAGTCGGAAGCCGGTCCTGATCATGGCCTGATCGTCGGCGATCACCACGCGAATGCTCATCGGACCGCCTTGGCCGTGCGAGGCAGGGTCGCGCGCAGTTCCCAGCCGCCCTCCGGCTGGGCCGCGCTGGACAGCGTCCCGCCGAGCATCGAGACCCGTTCCTGGAGCCCGATCAGCCCGAAGCCGCTGGAACGAAAGCGGACGCGGCCGGACTTCGTCCCGTCGTCGCGCACCCGGACGACGACGTCGTCACCCTCGGCGTCGACCACCACCCGCACCGAGGTGGCGTGGTGGGCGTGCTTGCGGACGTTGGTCAGGCCCTCCTGCACCAGTCGCTGCACCGACCGGCTCAGCTCGGCGGACCAGTTTCCCGGATCGACGCCGGGCCGCACCTCCACGCTCGTCTGCGGGCCGGTGGCGGAGTTCCGGGCGGCGAGTTCGTGCACGGCGGTCAGGCCCTGCGGCACGGTGCGGGTCTCCTCGGCCGCCGCGCCCTCGCGCAGCAGCCCCACCATGCGACTCATCGCGGTCAGCCCCTCCTGTCCGATGGATTCGATGTTGGCGAAGAGCTGCCTGCCGGTCGCCGGGTCGCCTTCGACGATCTCGTGGCCCGCCTGTGCCTGCACCACCATCGCGGTCACGTAATGCGCGACGTGATCGTGCAGGTCACCCGCGAGGTCGAGTCGTTCGGCGCGGCGGACCTGCTCGGCGGTGGCCGTCCGGCGCAGATCCTCCTCCCGCAGGTGCAGGCCGAGGAACATCGCGGCCACTGTCACCAGGATCAGCAGCAGTCCCAGCTCGGCCGTGTTCCACCACAAGGCCACCGAGCGCAGCAGCAGCACGGCCGAGGCGACCGAGGCCGCCAAGGCGACCGCCATCGCCGACCGTCGGGAGCCGTGCCGGGCGGCGCCGACGACGAGCACCAGCAGCAACAGCAGTTCCACGGTGCCGAAGGTGCGTTGCAGGATCGTCGAGTGGATCACCGCAGTGGCCGCCAGCGACAGGCCCGCGCCGACGAGAGCCGCCTGCGGGTGCCTCCCAGACCGGGCCGCGAAGACGATCAGGCCGAGCAGCACCACCGGCATCGCGGCCAGCGCCACGCTGGAGACGTCCGGCGCCAGCAGGGACACCTCGATCGCGTACATCATGGCTGCGAACACCGATATCGCGATCGTGCGACGGCGCAACCACCTGTCCTGCGGGCGCGGGAGCCTCATGGGCGCCGACCCTAATGCTCAGGCAGGCCCGGCGAATCAGACCTTCGGCCGAGGCGGCGCGCGTCGCTCCGTCGGCATCGCCGCGACGAAGAACGGCCCGCGCCCGCAGGGGAGGGCAGACCGCGCCGGGCCGGCGTGCGCGCGGCACGGGCCTGCTGCGAGCATCGTCGACGACCGCCGTCCCCGAACACCTCCGGGAGCGTCATGTCCGCTCGCCCGTCGCCCGCCGATCGCCGTGGCAGGCGCCGCCTCGTGCCGATGCTCGCCGCGCTGCTGCTCGGGGCCCCGCTCGTCGGGCTGCTGAGCGGCTGCGGGCTCTCCGGGCAGGTCTTCACCATCGAGATGCACGTCGACGGGCCCGACCAGCCGTCGGCGATCTACTACCACTTCGCCGGGACCGAGTGGGTGTACGAGTACCAACCGGCCGCGTCGTGGCGGAAGGCCGCGAACATCGGATTCGGCCAGAGCGATCTGCGGGTGACCGATCCCGCCGAGGGCATGGAGTGCACGATCTCCGTCAACGGCGTCGAAGTCGACCGCGCCGTGGCCGCCGCCGGGGACGAGGAACTCTGGTGTGGGGCCAACGCGCAGAGCACGGACTGATCGCGGAAGCCTGCGCCCGAGCCTCGAACCGAGCGGCGGGCTCCGGGGTGATCGAGCGCCTTCGCCCGGAGCGGCCGCCGATCAGCCGAGGATGTTGCGCGGTGCGGCGGCGGCAGGAACAGTGGCGGTCGAGGACCGCGATGCGCGGGGTGGCGATGCGACCCCACGCGTCAGGGCTTCCTGGGCGGCTCCCGTAGACAAGCACCCATGCTGACCTGCGCCTCGAGTGCGCCGCCGTGCCGTGTCGTCCGCTCGGTCCGGCCGCCGGGTCCTGTCGCCACGGCGATGAGCCCCCGCCGATCGGCTAGGACTTTCGGCTGACCCGACGCGCACATCCCGGCCGATCGGCCGATCTACGCACCGGGCCGCGCCCCGCATGCTGCTTTCCGAGACAGAGCACTTCTGATCAAGGAGGACCACGTGCGGAGCCGCCTCACCACAGCCGCGTGGGGAGCCGCGCTCGCTTCGACCGGGCTGCTGCTCGCGGGCTGCGGGCTGGTCGGCGCGACCTACGACGTCCAGATGGAGGTTCAGGGCTCCGGCACGGCGATGATCGGCCACGGCTTCGCCGGTGGCGAGGATCCGACGCTCACCGAGCAGGACCTGCCCTGGTCCATGGCGGAGTCCGTCGGATTCGGCTTCAACGATCTCCGGGTCTCCGACGCCGAGCCCGGCACGGTCTGCCGCATCCTCGTCGACGACGAGGTGATCGACGAGCAGACCGCGGGCGAAGACGGCAGCATCGACTGCTTCGCGAACAACCAGGACGACTGACATTCCGGCACTGACGAACACCCACGAACTGCCCCGAACCAAGAGAGGACACAGGCATACCGACATGTCGACGACGACGACCGCCACCGCGACCATCGTGACGACCCATGCCGTCAGCAAGGTCTATGGCACCCAGGACAACCAGGTCCATGCACTGCGCGCGGTGAGCACGGGCATCAACCAGGGCGAGTTCACCGCCGTGATGGGCCCGTCCGGTTCGGGCAAGTCGACTCTCATGCACTGCATGGCGGGTCTGGACCGGCCCACCTCGGGCACGATCGTCCTGGGGGGCACCGACATCACCGCGTTGTCCGAGCGCCAGCTCACCGACCTGCGCCGCGACCGCATCGGCTTCGTGTTCCAGAAGTTCAACCTGCTCAACGAGCTGTCGGCCCAGGACAACATCCTGCTGCCGCTGAGCATCGCGGGCCGCAAGCCCGACCGGGAGTGGGTCGACACGGTGATCAAGGTCCTCGGCATCCAGGATCGACTGCGTCACCACCCGTCGGAGCTGTCCGGCGGCCAGCAGCAGCGGGTCGCCATCGCCCGCGCGCTGGCCAACCGTCCCGACGTCGTCTTCGCCGACGAGCCGACGGGCAACCTCGACACCTCCACCGGTCGTGAGGTGCTCGCCTTCCTCCGCCGCTCCACCAAGGAGTTCGGTCAGACCGTGGTGATGGTCACGCACGACCCGGCCGCCGCCGCCGAGGCCGACCGGGTGGTGCTGCTGGCCGACGGCCGGATCGCGGGCGAACTCCGCGAGCCCAGCCGCCAGCAGGTCCTCGCCGCTCTCGACGACGTGAGCCGGTGAGACGAATGGGACTGATCAAGGCATCCATCGCCCAGATCCGGCATCGGCCGTCGCGCATCCTGTTGACCGGCGTCGCGATCGGCGTCGCGACGTTGTTCACCGCCGGGACCGTGTTATTCACCGACACGCTGCGCACCGAGTTCACCTCGGGATTCACCTCGGTGTCCGAGAACGTCGACGCCATCGCCAGCCCGGACTTCCAATACGCGGACGGACTGACGAGCGAACACTTCGACCAGGTCCAGGCCCTGCCCGAGGTGACCGAGACCGTGCCTGCGATAACCGGGTTCGCCACCGCTCCCAACAGGCAGATGATCATCGCGACCAGCGGCATCTTCGACGGTCCGCTCGCCGACACCGAGATCGTCGACGGGCAGGCGCCTGCCGGACCCGGTGAGGTCGTTCTCTCCTCGGCCAGTGCCGAGACGATGTCGGCCGGGGTGGGTGACACCGTCCCCCTGATCTTCACCCTGGAGACGCTCGATGGGAACCAGTCCACTCAGGAGCTGACGCTCACCGTCAGCGGCATTGCCGAGTCCGCCAACGCCTTTGACCTCGTCGCGATCGGTGACCCGGATTCCGTCCGGGAATGGCTCGGTTCCCAGTTCTGGGACGAGATCCTCGTCGCAAGCACCGACCCGGCCACCGCAGTGGCGGCCATGAGCGAGGTTCTCGGGGACGCCGCGAGCGTTCAGAGCGGCGCCGAGCGCCGCGCCAGTGACCTGGCCAACGCCGACGCGGGCGCCGACCAGGTGTTCATGCTGCTGTCGGTGTTCCTGTTCATCGCGTTGTTCGCCGCAGCGATCATCGTCGCCTCGACGTTCCGCATCCTGCTGGTCCGTAACCGTCGGCGCACCGCGCTGCTGCGTTGCGTCGGCGCCCAGCCCGGCCACATCCTGCGCGCCCTGCTGGTGGAGGCCGCGTTGTCGGGCCTGGTCGCAGGCGCGGCCGGTGTCGCGGCGGCGGTCGGACTCGGCTACGGGGGTCTGGCGATCGCCGGGGCTCTCACCGGCAATCAGATCTCCCTCGTGGTCTCGCCGATCGGCCTGGTGTGGTGCCTGGTGCTGGCCGTCGCGGTCGCGGTCACCGCCGCCGCCGTGCCCGCGATCCGGGGTTCCCGCATTCCTCCGGTCGCGGCGATGAACGTCGCCGCGCTCAGCGACAGCGGAACGGGCATCGGCAGGCTCCGCATGGTGTTCGCCGTACTCGCGGTCCTCGGGGCGGCCGGGTTCGCGGCGGTGCCGATCGTGATGCCGGATGCCGCCCAGCTCGGCATCCTCGCAGCGGCAGCCTCTGGCTGCGCCCTGTTCGTGGGCTTCCTCGCCTTCGGCCCCGCCGTGTTGCGTGGCGTGGTCGGTCTGCTGGAGAAGCCGCTGACCAAAATCGGCGGCATCTCGGGCCGGCTGGCGGTCCGCAATACGCTGCGGGTCCCGCGCCGCTCCGCCACCACGGCCGCGGTCTTCGCCCTGGGCGTCACGTTGGTCACGGCAGTCCTGGTCTCGCTGTCCAATATGCAGACGGGCGCGGAGAACAGCCTCGCGGCTGCTCGCCCCGCCGACGTGACGATCTCCAGCTACACCGACTATGAGGAGCCGTCGGCGATCACGTCAGAGGTGGTCGAGTCGCTGCGGAACGATCCGGCGGTGGGGGAGCTCGTCGAGGTCACCCAGACGCTGAGCGACCTCACCGTCGGAGGTACGACGGCGACGGACCTGACGGTCCGAGGCCTGGACCTCACGAGCCTGCCGGATGTGGTGCGTGCTCCCGCCGAGGGCAGCTTCGACGGCTGGGGCGCGGGTCAGGTCGGGCTGTACACCGAGACGGCGGCTGATCTGGGACTCACCGTCGGTGACAGCATGACCATCACCACCGACGGCGGGGACGTCACCGTCGAGGTGGCCGCGCTCTACGAGAACACCGGCACGATGGGCGTCGTCGTGGTGCACCCGGACGACATCGCCAGGATCGATCCGGACGCATCGCCGGTGGTGCTGTTGGCGAATCCGGCACCCGGCGTCGAGCAGGCGGACTTCCGCGCCGCCGTCGAGGGCCTGGTACCGGTGGACCCGATGATCCACTTGTCCTTCCCAGGCGACGAGAGGGAGATGTTCCAGGAGATCATCGACACCCTGCGCCTGGTCGCCCTCGGGCTGGTGGGCATCACGGTCCTGGTCGCCATGGTCGGGGTCGCCACCACGCTGTCGCTGTCGGTGGTGGAACGGACTCAGGAGCACGGACTCCTCCGGGCGCTCGGCCTTCGTGGCGGCGGCCTGCGGGCGATGCTCAGCTGGGAGGCCGCGATCCTCGGCGGCTACGCCACCGTCCTCGGCATCCTCCTGGGCACCGGCTACGCGATGTTGATCACGCTTGCGGACCCGCAGTTGGGTGCCGAGCCGAGCATTCCGTTCGACCAGCTCGGGCTTGTGCTGGTGGCGATGTTGGGGATGGCACTGCTCTCGGCGCTGATCCCGGCGGCCAAGGCGGCCAAGAGCTCGCCCATGCACGCGCTCGCTGACGACTGACGACTGACGACGACTCGGGCCCGCACCGGGCTCGTCGCACGAGAAGGGAGACGACAGTGGAGGACGACACGCCACGGCGCAGGCGGTATCGCCGGGACTCGCTGGCTCTCGCGGAGCTCGGGGCGGGCCTGGTCGGGACCACGCTGCCCAGGATCGAGGTCCGGCTGCCCCGCGCCTCGGCGGATCGAGCCGTCGCGGCCTGGCGGGCGCTCGACGAGCGTGAGGGCCCGCTGGGCGGGGAGGACCGTGAGCAGCGGCGGCAGCGTCAGCGGGCGGGCACGCTGGCCCTGATCGGCCTGGCCGTGGAGGAGCGGGGCCGTCGGGTCGGTGACCAGGTGATCGTCCTGTTGGACGCCGTGCTCGTCGTGCTGGCGATGGAGGCCGCCGACGACGAGCCGGAGCGGATGGTGGTGACCGATCCGGCGGTGGGAGCGCCGGGCGGGCACGCCGTCCGAGGGTAGGGGGCGGGGGAGGTCCGGATCGGAAGCCGAGTCGGGGGCAGGGATCGGGCGTATCGCCGTCGGGGCGGCGAGAGTCTCTGGTCGATGCCGTGCGGCTTCCGATCCGGCTGCCTGTCGGTGCCGCAGGCGGCTGTTCGGATCGTCAGTCGGTGATCGGTGCGGCGTGCGCCTCCGCGAATCCCGAGGCGGCCAGCCGATCGAGCGCCCGTTGCAGGACGAGGGTGTCCTCCAGCGTGCGGACCTCGGTGATCCGGCCCCAGCGCATCCGGACGAACTGATGGACGACGTTCTCATAGCGCGAGCCGTCGGCGAGGTCGGCCGTGACGGTGAGCACCGTCGCGACACGGGTCGACCAGGGCGGACCCGTCACGAGCACCTCCTCGACCCGGAACGTCGGGTCCGGCATCAGCCGGAAGCATCGCTCCCACCAGGCGCGCAGCGCCCCAGTGGTGTGGCGGCTGCCGGAGAGGGCGTGCTCGCCGTGGAATCGGTAGGTGAAGCTCGGCGCCATCCCGTCGACCATCGGCTGCCAGTCACCGGCGCTGATCATGGCGAAGATCCGACGTACGCGACGTGCCACGAAGCGGTGGTACACCAGGACACCTCCAGTCTGTTCACCGTGCGAGCCCACCGTAGACAGATAAAGTTCAATAGAACAACTGACTAGGATGTCGAGGATGCGTCAGACAAGCTTCGCCGAGATGCACTGTTCTCTCGCCCGGTCGCTGGACCTCGTCGGCGACTGGTGGTCGCCGCTGATCCTGCGGGATCTCTTCCTGGGCGCGCGCCGCTTCGACGAGCTGGTCGGCGACCTCGGGATCTCCCGCAACCTGCTCACCATGCGACTGACCGCGCTGGTCGACGCCGGAGTGGTCGAGCGCACGCCCTACCAGGAGCGACCGGTGCGTCACGGCTACAGCCTCACCGAGGCGGGGCGCGACCTCGTGCCGATCCTGCTGGCGCTCACCGCCTGGGGCGATCGATGGGCGGGGCTGACCGAACCGCCGATCACCTTCCGACACCACGACTGCGGACACGCCTTCATTCCCACCGTCCGCTGCTCGGAATGCGGAGCCGAGATCAAGGCCGACGACGTCGATCCGGTCCCCGGCGGCGGTGCCCGCGTCGCACCGGGCACGCGGCTCGTCGGCGACTTCCTCGCCCGCCGCGCGCAGGGGGTCGAGTAGCTTCGATCGGGCGATTGGCTTAGCTCGAACGGGTCAAGATCGGCGGCTGAGCTGGACGAGATCAACTTCGATCGAGTCCTATGCTCGCCATGTCCTCTCGTATGTCGGCCTCGATCCTCGCGGCGATCGTGGCGACGACTCTGCTCGTGCCGCAGTCCGCCGCCGTCGCACAGGAGCCGACGGTCCGACTGCTCGGCGAACAGACGATCGCCCATCGGCTGATCTTCCAGGACACCGTCGTCGGCGGACTCTCCTCGATCGACCACGACCGTCGCACCGGGCAGTACGCCTTGCTGAGTGACGACTGGTCGGACCACAGCCCGGCTCGCTACTACACCGCCGAGATCGAGCTGGACGCCGACGGCCTGCACGGCGTCGAGCTGATCGACGTCACGTCCTTCCGTCGCCCTGATGGTCGGTTCTACCCGACGATCGACGAATGGCGCGTCGAGCAGCACGAGCACCCGGTGGCCGAGCGCAACGCCCTGGGCACGGTCGATCCGGAGGAACTGCGCATCGACCCGTGGACCGGTGACGTCGCCTGGACCTCCGAGGGACAGCGCAACGTGCTGCCGGGGCAGACCCCCCAGGACCCGGCGACAGTGCTGATGGACCCGGCGATCCGGCTGTCCACCGCCGACGGCGATTACCTCCGGGACGTGCCGACGGCCCCGCAGGAGAAGATGACCTTCGGCGAGTCGGGTCCTCGGGTGAACGACACCTTCGAAGGCCTGACCTTCGCGGCGGGCGGCGGCCTGCTCGTCTCGGCCCTGGAGTCTCCGCTGGAGCAGGACGGCCCGCCTCCCACGCCCGACCAGGGCGCCGTCACCCGGATCACCGTGCACGACCGGAGCGGGCCCGCGCGGGCCCAGTACGCCTATCCGCTCGACCCGGTGTTCACCGAGCCGGGGCCGGGAGCCAGGGGAAGCAACGGCCTCTCCTCACTCCTCGCGTACGACGCCGTCGACCCCACCCGGTTCCTGGCGGTGGAACGCGCCTACGTCAGCGACGCGGGGACCAGCGTCCGCGTCTACGAGTTCTCCACGGCCTGGGCCACCGACGTCCTGAATCGACACTCGCTCGCGGACGGCGACTTCCGGCCCGCGTCGAAGCGCCTGCTCGTCGACCTCGGCGAGGTGGGCGCGACGCTGGACAACATCGAGGGCATCACCTGGGGCCCCATCCTGCCCGGGGGAGAGCGGACGTTGCTGCTGGTCAGCGACGACAACTTCTCCTCAGCACAGTCCACCCGTATCACCGCCCTGGCGGTCGGCTGATCGTCGATCACCTGCGAACGGGTCCGGCGGACGGACCCAGGCGGCACGTCGAGCGTGACGTCGGTGCATTCGGGGCGCCGACGTCACGCTCGACGCAGGGTTTCAGCCCTGTATCGGGGCGTCGACCGGTCGGTGCGCGCCGACTCGGCTCTGCGCGCGCTGTCTGACCGGGTTCACCGCCCGGTGTCTCGTTCCTCGATTCGGCTGCCCTCGGTGCCGCCGCCCCCGGTTGCCCAGTCCTGGACGACCGGGATCGACACCGAGGTGCCCGCCAGCTCCAGCGTCATCTCCGGCCGTTCGCCGGGCAGGATCGTGTCGGCGGCGTCGGTGCCCGCGATGATCAGTGCCAGCCGATGTCCGGCGGGGATCACGTGGTCGGTGGTGGACAGTTCGAAGGTCCGCGAGTAGGACCGGTCCGGACGCAGCGGCACCCGGTAGCGAGGACTCTCGAAGCGACCGACGTCGGCGGCGGCCGACGCGATGATCTGGTGATCGACCCGCGTCGTCGTGGTCTCGGTGTCGAGATAGCAGGCGCTGTCGGCCTCGGTGCCCTCTCCCCAGCACGACCTGGTCTCCAGGGTGCGGATGCCCTGCCCAGGCCCCGCGTGATCCCGGATCGTCGCCGGGCCGTAGTCGACCAGCGCGGCGCTCACCCTGGCCAGCGGCGTGGAGGAGCGCACCCGCACGGTCACCGACGCCGTTCCGGACACCCGGGTCTCCTCGGCCAGCGGCTCGCCGAGGAACACCAGCCGGTCGCCCGCCTGCTCCTCCGGGTCGAGCGCCCGATCGTGCCTGCTCCGCTCGGGGTCGTCCACGAAGGTCCGGATCGCCGCAGGCTCGGGACCGGTCGTCACCAGCGAGTCCGCGCCGGTCCCGTCGCCGAGCGCGGGCCACAGCGTGTGCAGCCGCGTGCTCGCGGGCGGCCAGTCCGCCTCGTCGGCCCACTCGTCCGGGGCGTGCTCGATGCGGATCATCGGCTCGGTGTCGATGCCGTTGTCCACGTCGAAGAGATGGTGGTCGAACCAGCGGTGCAGGGTGGCCACGAACTCGGCGCGGTCGAGGTCGAACCCGTCGACGTGCCCGGCCTGATTGAGCCAGGCCTTCCGCTCGACGCCTGCCTCGGCGAGGGCGTCCCACCAGCGGCCGAACTGGCTGGGCGCCACGTTGACGTCGTGGAAGCCGTGCACCGCGAACACGCTCGCCCGCACTTGATCGGCGGCCAGCGTGTAGTCCCGCTCGATCCAGAAGTCGTTCCAGTCGCCGTCGGTGCCGCCCAACTCCTCCAGTTCCTCGGTCAGCGGTGCGCACAACACCTGGGCGCGCGGGTTGAGCCGATCGGGCGGCCCGCTGGACTGCGGGTACCCGGACCAGGTGCCGTGGGAGTTCCAGATCGGGTAGTACGAGCTGACCCCGCCGATCGGCACGACGGTGCGCAGTCCGTCGACTCCGGTCGTGGCCGCGCCGTTGGCCGCCGCCCCGTCGGCGGACTTGCCGATCATGCCGACCGCGCCGCCGGACCAGGACGCGGTCACCTCGGCGCCGCCGAAGGGAGCCTCGAAGCCTGCCGCCCGGCCGTTCAGCCAGTCGACGACGGCCGCGCCCGCGGAGATCGAGGCTTCTCCGCCGGTGTCCGGACAGCCGGAGGAGCGGTTGCTGCCGGTGTCGTCGACCAGGACGACGGCGTAGCCGCGCGGCACGAAGTAGTTGTCGTAGTAGAGCGGGAAGCCGATGGGAACGCCGTCGGAGTCGTAGGTCTTGAACTGGGCCTCGTTGCCTCGACCGCAGCAGGTGAAGTACGGGCTGACGTTCACGATCGACGGGATCTGCTCGCCGAGGGCCGCAGGCTCGGCGGGGCGGATCACGTCGGCGGCCACCCGGTCGTTCCTGCCGTCGCGATCGAGGTCCATGCCGAGGTCTACCCACACGGTCTCGCGGATCGCGTCCGCGTAGGAGTACACCGGCGCCGTCACCCCGTCGACCAGCACGGGGTCGAGGTGGGGTCCCCGGCCGGTTGTTCGGACCGGGTCGGCGGCCCGGCCTGTGGCGACCTGTTCCGAGGCAGGCGAGTCGTCGGGCGCGAGCACCTCCGTTCGTGGGTCCGGCGTCGTCGGAGCGGCTAGTGCCTCCGGGCCGAGGGCCGTCGATCCGAGGGCGGCGGAGGTCACCACGGCGGCGGAGAGCATCATCGTCGGAAATCTCGACCGCAGGTGTGTCATCGGTCTCCTCATCGGCTCAGTATCGAATCGGAGATCTCGGGTTCCTACGTCCATTCGGGTGGATGGTCGACCGTGCAACCATCGTGCGGTCCGGCGGGATCGGCGACCGGCCGGCGGGCCTCGCAGCTGATCGAGGAGCCGTCCGGCCCCGATCGTGCGCCGACCGACCGACAGATCGCACCCGCGCACCGCGCAGGTCTGCCGTGTCCTTCGCCCCCGACACCTGGCCGGACTCGGCGGCGGTGCCCGCGCGCAGTCGCCGCCCGTCACCCATGGTCGCCGCCGCCGCACGGTGCGCGGCGGCGGGATGACGGCGGGTCTGTCGTGCGTTGTGCAGTCAGGCGCTCGCGTGAACAGGCGCTCGCCGGGGCGCGTGCCGGGCGGCGGTGTCCCTTGAGTCCACCCGGCCCGGCGTGCCCGGCGGAGGCTTCATAGGGTGGACGCACCGGGACGACGGTCGAGGAGTTCACCTCGGCCGCCTCGGCGGTAGGGGTAAGAAGACGGAGGGCGCGAGGTGCGAGGAGAAGTCCGAGACCGTCGCGACCACGTCGTTTCCGGCTGAGCCGAGCGTCGACGAGAGTCGACGAGGGTGCCAGGGCAGCCGGCGAATCGGTGGACAGGAGAGGGTCGTAGGCATGAGCACGCACTTTGACGTTGTGGTCCTGGGCGCGGGGCCAGGCGGTTACGTCGCCGCGATCCGGGCTGCTCAGCTGGGACTCAAGACGGCGATCATCGAGGAGCGCTACTGGGGCGGGGTCTGCCTCAACGTCGGCTGCATCCCGTCGAAGGCCCTGCTGCGCAACGCCGAGCTCGCGCACATCTTCAAGCACGAGGCCAAGACGTTCGGCATCACCACGACCGGTGAGGTCGACTTCGACTACGGCGCCGCCTACACGCGGAGCCGCAAGGTCGCGGACGGGCGCGTCAAGGGCGTCCACTTCCTGATGAAGAAGAACTCGATCACCCAGTTCAAGGGTCGGGGCAGCTTCACCGACGCGAACACCCTCGAGGTGAGTCTGACCGACGGCGGCACCGAGACGGTCACCTTCGACAACTGCATCATCGCGGCGGGCGCCACCACCCGGCTGCTGCCCGGCACCTCGCTGAGCGAGCGGGTCGTGACCTACGAGGAGCAGATCCTCAGCGACACCCTGCCGGCGAGCATCATCATCGCGGGCGCGGGCGCCATCGGCGTCGAGTTCGCGTATGTGCTGCACAACTACGGCGTCAAGGTCACGATCGTGGAGTTCCTCGATCGCGTGGTTCCGTTGGAGGACGTCGAGGTCTCCACCGAGCTGGGCAAGCGCTACAAGCGGCTGGGCATCGAGGTGCTGACCTCCACCCGAGTGGAGTCGATCGACGACTCCGGCGACTCGGTCAAGGTCGTCGTCTCCACCAACGGGGAGCAGCGCACCCTGGAGGCCGACAAGGTCATGCAGGCCATCGGCTTCCAGCCGAGGACAGGCGGCTACGGCCTGGAGAACACCGGTGTGGCGCTGACCGAGCGCGGGGCCATCGACATCGACGGCCGGGGCCGGACCAACGTGCCGCACATCTTCGCGATCGGCGACGTCACCGCCAAGCTGATGCTGGCGCACGCCGCCGAGTCGATGGGCGTCATCGCGGCGGAGACCATCGGCGGCGCCGAGACGATGGAACTCGACTTCGTGATGATCCCGAGGGCCACCTACTGCCAGCCGCAGATCGCCAGCTTCGGCTGGACCGAGGCGCAGGCCAGGGAGAAGGGCTTCGACGTCCAGGTGGCGAAGTTCCCCTTCACCGCCAACGGCAAGTCGCACGGCCTCGGCGAGACCGCGGGCTTCGTCAAGATCCTCAGCGACGCGACCCACGGCGAGCTGCTGGGCGCTCACATCATCGGCCCGGAGGCCACCGAGCTGCTGCCGGAGCTGACCCTGGCTCAGCAGTGGGACCTCACCGTGCATGAGATCTCCCGCAACGTGCACGCGCACCCGACCCTCGGCGAGGCGGTCAAGGAGGCCGTCCACGGCCTGGCCGGTCACATGATCAACATGTGAGTTCGTCGCGGTGGCTCCACCGCGCCAGAGCCGAACCACTGCCCCCGTCGTGCCCGGTCTGCCCGTCTGGCAGGCCTCGGGCGCGGCGGGGGCGGTGTCGTCCGGTGCCCGGCCGGGCCTCCGAGGCCGGTGTGGCCCGACCCGGCTGCGCCCGTCCTGCCTCAGCGCGGCCGAGAGGGGCGCTCAGACGAGGCGGAACGGTCGACGGACGCGCGCGCCAGCCGGAGGGCCAGCGTGCCGTCGAAGACGGTCAGCGCGCTCATGCCGACCGCCCCGGCCTGCGCTCCTGCGAGGCCGTCCTGCCGGTTCGCCTCCGCGCGGTACCGGGTGGCAAGCACGAGGTTGAGCGCCGCTCTGGCGGCCATCCAGGGGGCGCGGCGGCGGGATCGCAGCAACCCCCAGCCGATCGCCAGGTCTGCCACGCCGATGGACCGGGCCGCCGTCCGGCTGCCGCCCAGCCGCAGGATCGCGGCGGTCCGCTCGGGCGCGACGGTGAGGGCCGCGCCGAGGGCGAGCGTGATCACGCCCACTCCGGTCGTCAGTCGATCGGTCAGGGCGTCGGTCACGGCGGTGTCCCCCTCGACTAGTTCGATGACGGCACCGTACGAGCAGGCCCGTTCCGTTCAGTCGGCGGGCCGAGCGGCCGTCGACGCCTCCGCGGCCTCCGCGTCGCCGAGTGCGAGAGTGACGGCCCGGCCGCCGCTCGACGCGCCGTCTTCGGCGCGGAGTGGAATAACGGCTGATCAGCGGGCTGAGGAGCGCGCCGATCCTCCCGGAGATCGGCTTAAGGGACCCCCCTGATTTCGGGGTTCTCCCGGCGTGCTAACTTTCTCCCTGTCAGAGAGAAGCGGTTCGAGAAAATGGAACCGGATCTGACACGGCGCGGGGTGGAGCAGCTCGGTAGCTCGCTGGGCTCATAACCCAGAGGTCGCAGGTTCGAATCCTGTCCCCGCTACCAGCAGACGCGGCCCCCAGGACATCGTCCTGGGGGCCGTTGTCGTGCGTGCGGTGGTTCGGCAGGCACCTCGTCGACTCGGCTGCCTGAACCGTGGTCGGCCGTCCGCGTCGACACCGGCGAGCCAGGGGAGTACTCCACCGCAACGCTGCTCGAACGCCGAGAGGCAGCCTCCGAGCGCTCGTCCGTCGTCCGCAGGGAGCGGTGTCGGGGTCGGGGGATCGGACAGGCGTCGGCGCGCCTGCCCGGTGCAGCGGGGTCCTCGGCCTCGATCGCGGCCTTTCCGTCGCTGCCGCCGCGTCCTGCGAACTCAGCCGCGCCGTTGGTCGCGCAGCGCCTGCGTGAGCGTCTCAGCATCGGTGCAGGCCACCAGGTATGGACCCTGGGCGACGTCGGCCTTCAGCTCGATGATCCATTCGGCCTGCTCTGCGGTGCGGATCTCGCCGACCATGGCCGTGCGGCCCGCGCGATGCACCAGCTTGACCACTGCGGTGACGGCCTCGCTGGTCACGGAGTCCTCGCACGGGTCGGCGGTCAGCTCGGCCAGCAGGCGATTGGAGATCCGCACCGGCGCGTCGGGAAGCAGCCTGAGACAGTGCAGGTCGAGATAGCTTGTGCCGAAGTCGCTGATCAGGATCACGATGCCCAGTTCGCGCAGCAGCGCGGCGTTCTCCCCGCCCTCGCGATCACTCCGGGAGACGGCGCCCGCCGGGAAGCCGAGCCAGAGCTTCGCCGGTTCGTACTGCGTCTCGTCGAGCAGCCGCCGCACCCGGCGCAGCAGATCGGGATCGCAGGCCTGGTCGGTGGTGAGGTTGATCACCAGCGGCGGCGCGTCATCGAACTCCCGCTGCCAGCGGAGTCCCTGCCTGCATGCCTCGTCGAGCAGCCAGCCGCCGAGCTGTCCGATCAGTCCCGTCTCGTTGGCGAGGCTGAGGCACTGCGCGTGGTCCAGCGTGCCGACCTCGGGATGGTCCCAGGTGACCAGCGCCTCGACGCCGACCACCTCACCGTCGGCCACCCGCGCCATCGGCTGGTACTCGACGCGGACCTCGCCCATCTCCAACGCGCCCGGCATCGAGGCCGCGAGTCGGTAGTGCTCGCGATGCACCTCGTCCTGCCGGGAGTCGAACAGGCTCCACTGCCCGTTGCCGACGGACTTCGTGCGATGCAGCGTGATGTCCGCGTCGCGCAGCAGTTCGGTGGTCACGATCTGTCTGGCGATCCGCTGGACGATGCCGATGCAGGCCGACACGGCCAGGCCGTTCTCGCGGTAGTAGGCGGGCTCGGTCAGCTCCGAGGAGATCGCCGCGCTCAGCGCGCCCGCGTCCGGCGTCTCGTCGGTGTTCTCGATCAGGATCGCGAACTCGTCGCCGCCCAGTCGTGCCACCATCGCGCGTTCCCCGCGGACCGCCGAGGTCAGGCGGCTGCCCACCTCCCGCAGCAGGAAGTCGCCCGCGGTGTGGCCGAGGCCGTGGTTGATCACGGTCAGTCCGTCGAGTCCGACATGGCACAGAGTGATCAGCGCGTCCGGTTTCGCGCGCGCCAGGACCCGCTCCAGATGGCTCACCAGGTACTGCCGGTTGGGCAGCGCGGTCAGCACGTCGTGCAGGGTCTGGCGACTGAACTCCTCCTGGAGCAGGTTCTGATCGGTCACGTCCTCGACCATGGTGACCAGGCCGCGCGGGCCGCCCTGGAAGTCGAACAGAAGCGTGGCCGAGATCCGGCCCCACACCGGCTCGCCAGAGGGATCGGTGAACCTGGCGTACTCCTGAATCCGAGTGACCTCGCCCGCGAGCAGCCGTGCGTAGTACTCGCGCACGGTGTCGATCTCCTCCGGATGGATCAGGTCCAGCAGGTTCAGCTCGGTCAGCGCCTCCTGCGGAGAACCCAGCATGGTTGCGAAGGCCTCGTTGACCTCTTCGATCTCGTTGTGCACGTCGCTGATGACGATGCCCAGCGCGGAGCCTGCGAAGATCTCCCGCAGCCTGGTCTCGCTGGCCCGCAGGTCCCGCTCTGCCTTGTTCTTCGCGCTGAGCAGGGCACGGTTGAGCTGCTCCTGCCGGTCGAGCACCTGATCGCGCAGGGCGACGGAGTACCCGGCGGCGAGTTCGCCGAGGAGTGCCACCACCTTGTGCGGCAGTCGATCGACCCCGCGCAGCCGAGGCTCGTCCAACAGCTGCGGGCCGAGTAGCGCGGTGGTGCTGCCGAGACTGTCCGGGCCGGTGAAGTGTCCCTCCACCAGCAGACGACCCATGTCGGTCGCGACGACCGTGCTGAAGGGCTCCGCTGCCAGCGCCCCGACGAGCCGGTTCAAGAACGTGTGGAGCTGCCGCTCGATGTCCGCGCGTTCCAGCGGGACATAGGTCGTCCGCGTCATGGCGGAGGCCCAACGCCGGACGAAATCAAGAGCCTGTGGGGAATCCACCTGGTTGCTTCTCCACCGTGAACATGCGGTTGATGCCGACTCGTCGGGCGACAGGCGAGGCGGTGCTGTTCTGCTCGTCAGGTCTTCAATCCGACACCAGCGTGTATACCGGAGTTCTCCGGGTGCGGGCCGACGGACGTCGGGTCTTCCGGCTGCCACTCGGGTGCCCAGACGAGGCCCGGCGCCACGAGTTCCAAGCCCGAGAACAGCGATTTCACCTGATCATGCTTTCGCATCGTGACCGGATTCGTGCTGCTCGCGTAGTATTCCACCAGGCGGTGCATTCCCTCGGTGAGCGACTCGTCTGTGACGTGCGAGATCGCGAGCATGCTGCCGGGCGCCATCCGATCCCGATACGCCGCGATGACGTCCAGCGGCCGATCCGAGTCGGGAATGAAGTGCAGCAGCGCCACCATCAACACCGCCACCGGCTGATCGAAGTCGATCAACGCTCTGGTGTGGGGGGACTCGAGGATGCTCGCGGGATCTCGGAGATCGGCGTGCACGACCTCGGCGAGGTCGACGTCCTCCAGGATCATCTCGCTGTGTGCGACCGCGACCGGCTCGTTGTCGACGTAGACGACCCTGCTGCGCGGCTCCACCTGCTGCGCGACCTCGTGCACGTTGCCGACCGTCGGCACCCCGGAGCCGATGTCCAGGAACTGTCGGATGCCCGCTTTGACGCAGTATCGCACCACTCGGCCCAGGAAGGCCCGGTTGATTCTGGCCACCTCGTTGACACCGGGCAGCGCGGTGGCCACCTTCTTGGCCAGCTCGCGGTCGGCCGCGAAATTGCAGTTGCCGCCGAGGTAGTAGTCGTAGACCCGCGCCGCGCTGGGCTTCTCCACGTCCACGACTTTCGGCAGGCCACCAGGTAAGGAAGTCATCGAACACCTCGATTCACGATGAAAACGATTGATCAGCATACCGATCTTGAACGACGTGTCGAGAGTCCGCGCCGAAGGAGCTAAATCACCCGTTCGTCGGTATTGCCCCGGCATTCGGCCGATGTTTAACGCGAGCCCGTACCTGGATTCCGCCGGGCGGGAACGATACAGGCAAGGCGGGGCCGAGTCCGGCGCGCAACGCGATGACGGTTCTTCGACCGAGGCTCGCCGCGGCCGTTCCGGCGAAGCCGCCCGCCCCGGGGGCGCGAGGCCCCGACGTCGATCCGCCGCCGTAGCCGGGCCCGGTTGTCCTGCACGGCTCGTCGGACCGGTGATCGACACCACGCGGCGGGCAGGCGAGAGGGGACGGCGGCGGGTGATCCGGGCGGGAACGGACGCCGATGACTAGGCCGGCTACGGCCCGAGTGCGCCGGCCGTGAGGCAGCGGTTTACGATCCGACACGAGCGTGTGCGGTCCATCCGGTCCGCTGACGCAGGTGAAGACAGGTCTACCAGGCCAGTGCAGGAGGCACCGTGACGGCCGTCGCTCCCCAGCCGATTGCGACACGCCCGTATCCGGCGCGCAAGGCGCCGAAGGGCTCCTTCCTGCTGAGGTCGTTGCGTACCACCGACCACAAGCAGATCGGCATCTACTACCTCGTCACCTCGTTCGGCTTCTTCATGGTCGGCGGCGCGATGGCGATGTTGATGCGTACCGAGCTTGCGGTTCCCGGTATGCAGTTCCTCTCGTTGGAGCAGTACAACCAGCTTTTCACCATGCACGGCACGATCATGCTGCTGCTGTTCGCCACGCCGATCCTCTTCGGCTTCGCGAACTTCATCCTGCCGCTGCAGATCGGTTCGCCGGACGTGGCGTTCCCTCGACTCAACGCCTTCTCCTACTGGCTGTACCTGTTCGGCGGATTGATCGTGATCGGCGGGTTCCTGACCCCCGGTGGCGCCGCCGACTTCGGCTGGTTCGCCTACACGCCGCTGTCCAGTGCCATCCACTCGCCCGGCCTCGGTGCCGACCTGTGGATCGCCGGGCTGCTGGTGAGTGGTCTGGGCACCATCCTCGGCGCGGTCAACATGATCACCACGGTGGTCTGTCTGCGTGCGCCCGGCATGACGATGTTCCGGATGCCGATCTTCACGTGGAACATCCTGGTCACCAGTCTCCTGGTGCTGATGGCGTTCCCGATCCTGACCGCAGCTCTGTTGGGGCTGATGGCCGATCGGCATCTGGGCGCCCACGTCTTCGACCCGGCCAACGGCGGCGTGATCCTCTGGCAGCACCTCTTCTGGTTCTTCGGCCATCCAGAGGTCTACATCGTGGCGCTGCCGTTCTTCGGCATCGTCTCCGAGATCTTCCCGGTGTTCAGCCGCAAGCCGCTGTTCGGTTACAAGGGCCTGGTCTTCGCGACGCTGGCGATCGCGGCCCTGTCGGTGACGGTGTGGGCACACCACATGTACGCCACCGGCGCGGTGCTGCTGCCCTTCTTCGCCTTCACCACGTTCCTGATCGCCGTGCCGACCGGAGTCAAGTTCTTCAACTGGATCGGCACGATGTGGCGAGGCCAGCTCACCTTCGAGACTCCGATGCTGTTCAGCGTCGGCTTCCTGGTGACCTTCCTCTTCGGCGGTCTGTCCGGCGTGCTGCTGGCCTCCCCGCCGATCGACTTCCACGTCTCGGACACGTACTTCGTGGTGGCGCACTTCCACTACGTCCTCTACGGCACGATCGTGTTCGCCGTCTTCGCGGGCATCTACTTCTGGTTCCCGAAGATGGTGGGCCGGATGATGGACGAGCCGCTGGGCAAGCTGCACTTCTGGCTGACCTTCCTCGGCTTCCACGGCACCTTCCTGGTGCAGCACTGGCTGGGCAACGAGGGCATGGTCCGCCGGTACGGCGACTACCTGCCGGAAGACGGCTTCACCACGCTGAACATCATCTCGACGGTGGCCGCGTTCGTCCTGGGCGCCTCGACGCTGCCGTTCCTGTGGAACGTGTTCAAGAGCTACCGCTACGGCGAGATCGTCACCGTCGACGACCCGTGGGGTTACGGCAACTCGCTGGAATGGGCGACGAGCTGCCCGCCGCCTCGGCACAACTTCACCGAACTGCCGAGGATTCGGTCCGAACGCCCTGCCTTCGAGCTGCACTATCCACATATGGTGGAGCGGATGCGCATCGAGGCGCATACCGGCGGCAAGCACGGCCCCCCTGGGGAGATCGACGGCTCGCCCGCGCCTTCTGAACGGCTCACCCATGCTCTGGAGCCGGAAGACCAGAAGACCGACGACCCTCGGGACAAGTAGTCCCGTCGGCTCTCGCGTACCGCGTCGAGCAGTCTCTTCGTCGAGCCCCGTGTTCCGGCCTTCCCGCCGGGCACGGGGCTCGATCGATTTCAGCGGCCGGTTCTGACGTCGGCCAGGAGGAGCGGGAACGACAGTGACAGCGACAGGATCGACCTCAGTGCTGATGACCGTGACCGGCCTGGACAAGCCGGGGGTCACCTCGGTGCTCTTCGCCGCGTTGACCCGGCACGGCGTCGACGTCCTGGACGTCGACCAGGTCGTCATCCGAGGCAGGCTGGTGCTGGGAGTGCTGGTGGACACCCAGCACGATCCGGAGGGCCTACAGGAGTCCGTCGAACAGGCGATGGCCAGCGTGGGAATGCAGGTCGAGGTGGTGATCGGCGGCGCACAGGCGGAGCATGCCCGCCATGTCCCCACCCACGCGCTGGTCGTGCTGGGCAGTCCGCTGAGCGCCCGAGCCTTCACCATGGTCGCGAGGGGACTGGCCGCCGAGGGCGTGAACATCGACTCGATCCGGCGCGTCGCCGACTACCCCGTCACCGGTCTGGAACTGCTCGTCGCGGCGGACGGCGGCGATGCGCAGTCCGACGCCCGGCTGGTCTCGGCGATGACCCGGGTGGCGACCAAGGCCGGGGTCGACATCGCGGTGGAGCGCGCGGGGCTGGCGCGGCGGGCCAAGCGGCTGGTGGTCTTCGACGTCGACTCGACCCTGATCCAGGGTGAGGTCATCGAGATGCTCGCGGCCAAGGCGGGCCGGGAGGCCGAGGTGCGTGCGGTCACCGAGGCGGCGATGCGCGGCGAGGTCGACTTCACCGAGTCGTTGCATCGTCGCGTCGCCGCGCTCGAAGGCCTGCCCGCCACCGTGCTCGCCGAGGTGGCGGAGCTGCTGGAGCTGACGCCCGGCGCGCGCACCACCGTGCGCACCCTCAAGCGGCTCGGCTTCCGCTGCGGCGTGGTCTCCGGCGGCTTCTCGCAGGTGGTGCAGTATCTCGTCGACGATCTCGGACTCGACTTCCATGCCGCCAACGAGCTGGAGATCGTCGACGGTCGGCTCACCGGCCGGGTGCTGGGCGAGGTGGTCGACCGGGCGGGCAAGGAGACCGCGCTGCGCCGGTTCGCGGACACCTTCGGCATTCCGCTCGCACAGTGCGTCGCGGTCGGCGACGGGGCCAACGACATCGACATGCTCTCCGCCGCCGGGCTCGGCATCGCGTTCAACGCCAAGCCCGCCCTGCGGGCGGTGGCCGACACGGCGCTGTCCGCGCCGTTCCTGGACGCGGTGCTGTTCGTCCTGGGCGTCACCAGGGCCGAGGTCGAGGAGGCTGACGCCGCCGAGGGCGTGCTGCGCCGGGTCCCGCTCGACTACTGAGCCGGGCAGCGATCACGGCGGCCGGGGGTCCGGGTGGGCCTCCCCGCCGCCGAGTCGTTCGTCGTCCTGGGTCAGTCGTCGATGCGACGCAGGGCGGCGCGGACGACCTCGGGGTCGGTGGTCGTCCAGAACGGCGGCAGCGACGCCCGCAGGAAGCTGCCGTAGCGGGCCGTCATCAGCCGAGGGTCCAGGATCGCGATCACGCCGCGATCGTTAGCCGAGCGCAGCAGCCTGCCCGCGCCCTGGGCGAGCAGCAGGGCCGCGTGGGTGCCCGCGACGGTGATGAAGCCGTTGCCGCCGCTCGCCGCGACCGCGCGCTGTCGCGCCGAGGCCAGCGGATCGTCCGGGCGGGGGAAGGGAATCCGGTCCATCACGACCAGTTGCAGGGCCGAGCCGGGCACGTCGACGCCCTGCCAGAGCGAGAGCGTGCCGAACAGACAGGTGCTCGCGTCCTCGGCGAACTTCGACACGAGCAGCGAGGTGCTGTCCTCACCCTGGCACAGCAGCGGGACGTCGAGTCGGTCCCGCAGCGCCTCGGTGGCCTGTTTGGCGGCCCGCATGGAGGAGAACAGCCCGAGGGTTCGGCCGCCTGCGGCCTCGACCAGCTCCGCGAGTTCGGTCAGGTAGTCCTCGTGGAGGCCGGTCCGTCCCGGCGGAGGCAGGTGACGGGCGATGTAGAGGATGCCGCTCTTGGAGTGCTGGAACGGCGAACCGACGTCCATGCCCTGCCAGGGCGTGTCGGCGGCGTCGGACGGCGGCGGGGTCGACGTCGCCGTCCCGGCGGCCCGCGCGGCCTGCGGTCCGGTGGGCGGCAGGCCCCACTGGCGGGCCAGGGTGTCGAAGGAACCGCCCAGTGCGAGGGTCGCGGAGGTCAGCACCACCGTGCGCGGCCCGAAGAGTCGTTCCCGCAGCAGGCCGCCGACGCCCAGCGGCGCCACCCGGACGGTGGTGGGCGTCGCGTCGTGTGGATCACGTGGCCCCCCGGCCAGCCAGACGACGTCGTGCCGCTCGGCCTCCGCACCGTCGAAGGCCTCCAGAAGACGTTCGGCGGTGTCGTGGACGTCGTCGAGCAGGGCCAGTGCGAGCCTGCGCTCGGTGGCGCCGTCCACGTCCTCGCGCCGTTCGGTGCCCAGCGCGGTGATGCACGCGTGTGCCCCGTCCCGCACCGTCGCCAGCGCGGCCCCCAGCGCGGGCGGCAGCGCCTCCAGCCTGCCGTGCTGCGAGTCCTCGAACACCATCGAGAGGCCCTCGCCCGCCTCGATGAGCCGATCCACCACCTGCTGGTCGACCTGCCTGCCGCAGCGTCGCGCGGCGGCGACCACCGAGGCCGAGGTGATCTCGGCGGTGGCTGCCGAGGTGACTCGGTCCACCAGGTCGTGCGCCTCGTCGACGATCACCACGTCATGCTCTGGCAGCACCGGTGCGTCGCCCATGGCGTCGATCGCGAGCAGCGCGTGGTTGGTGACGACGACGTCCGCCCGGCCCGCCTGTGCCCTGGCGCGCTCGGCGAAGCAGTCGACGCCGACCGGGCAGCGGGACATCCCGAGGCATTCCTTGGCCGTCACCGAGACCTGCCGCCAGGCCTGATCGGTGACGCCGGGCACCAGTTCGTCGCGGTCGCCGGTCTCCGTCTCCGACGACCACTCGTGCAGGCGCTTGACCTGCCTGCCCATCGCGGAGACCTCGAAGGGGTCGAACAAGGCGGTGTCCTGCGGGTCCTCCGGCGCTCCGGAGTGGATGCGATGCAGGCAGAGGTAGTTGCGGCGTCCTTTGAGGATGGCGAAGCTCGGCTCGCGGTTCACCAGCGGCGTCAGGACCTTCGCCAGTCGGGGCAGGTCGCGGTCGACGAGCTGTCGCTGTAGGGCGATCGTCGCGGTGGAGATCACCACCGTCGAGTCGGCCTCGATGGCATGCCTGATCGCGGGGACCAGGTAGGCCAGCGACTTTCCGGTGCCGGTGCCCGCCTGCACGGCCAGATGCGCGCCGCCGCGAATGCTCTCCGCCACCGCCTCGGCCATCCGTACCTGACCAGGGCGTTCGCTGCCGCCGAGTGATCCGACGGCCTCGGCCAGCAGGGTGGCGACATCGGGTAGCGCGGTGGTGGTGACGGCGTCGGGCACGGATCAGGACGGTACCCGGCTATGCCGTCGCGGCCGGGCGCAGGTGAGGGTTGTCGCGGGCGGCCGGGCGGGAGTCGGAATCGGCCGTGATCGTGCCTGCTCCGCCGCGTGGCGAGGCAGGCGGCGCCGGGGCGCGGCCGAGACGGGTGCCTTGCCCGGCCGCGCCCCGGCTCGCGGACGCGATCACACCTCGGCGAGGACCCGCCTGCCGGACTCGACGACGGCTCGGCCGTGCGCGACGGTGACGGCGATCGGCGTCCCGGCTCGCGCCGCGACCAGCTCGAGCAGCGGCTCGGCGAGGTCCGGCCACTCCGCCGCGGCCGTGTTGCCCGCCTCGGTCTTGCTGATCACCTCGCCCGTGCGGATGGTGTGCAGCAGCCGGGGCGGACCGAAGGCCAGCCAGATGACCGGTTCCGGCACGGCGGGCTCGTCGGGCTCGCGGCCCTCGATCAGCGCCTCGGCCTGGTCCAGCAGCGGCGCCCAGTACTCCCGGAGATTGGTCCGGCAGAACTCGGCGGCGGCGGGGACGTCGATGGTCGGGGTCGGCGCCTCGCCGTGCACGGTGACGCTGTAGCGGGCGAGTTCCAGCCAGGTCACGGGGTTGAGCTGGAAGCACCGTTCGTCGGTGTGCAGCTCGCCTTCGTTGACCCAGGGGCCGTCGCCCGCCGCGTCGGGGGTGCTCGTCAGGCCGCCTGCGGGCAGGTAGGTCGCCTGGACGGAGAGGCCGAGGCCCTGGTGGGCGGTGTTGATCACTTCGAGATCGGCCTCGGTGGGCGTGCGGGACACCTCTACGAGGAGATCGAGGTCAGAGCGGCCGGGATAGTAGTCGGCGAGGACGGCCGAACCGGTCACATGCGCGGCCACCAGGAGACTCTCGGCGGCTTCGAGGCGGGCGAGGTGGGCGAGGGCGGCCTCGCGAGCGGCGGCGACAATCGACCGGGCGTCCGGCGACAGGGTGGACATGTAACCGGACCGTACTCGCCGTGATCATGAAACGGTGAGGGCGCCCGGTGCTTTTCCCTCGATGGTCGTTCCGTCAGGTGACGCTGCGGGAAGGCGATCCGCTGTGTCGCCGACCGGCCTCCGGTCGAAGTCCCGCCCTGACCTGCGTCGAGCGGTTCCGGTGGCGCCCGGCCTGCCGGACTCGGGCGATGTCGAGACTCCGCGATCTGACGGGGGCGCGCGGGCTGCGGGCCTTGGCGGCGGGCCGACCATGGGGCCGCTCGGGACTCCTGGTCGGCTCCCGGTGCGCCGACCTGCGTTCCGCCGAGGTGAGCCTGCCACGGCCAGGGGGAGCGGTGGGCCGGCCGTTCGCCACGCCGACGCCGACGCCTCGGAACGATCCGGGACGTCGGCAGCGCAGACCTCGATGCCTGTCTCGCCGCGCCGTGCGCCGCAGCGCTCATCGGCACAGCCCAGGCACCGAGGCCCGTGTCGGTCTAGCGCTGGAAACGGTTCACCAGTGCCCAGCTCGCGGGCAGCACGCCCGCCGCTAGCGCGATCTTGATCGCATCGCCGATCAGGAAGGGCACCACACCTGCGGCCAGGGCCGCGGGCAGGCTCATGCCGCCGATGATCATCAGGCCCGGCACGCCGGCCGCGTAGATGACGAGGTTTCCGAGCGCCATCGTCCCGGTGGTCCGCAGCACCGTGCGGTCACCGCCTCGGCCCGCGAGCGCGCCGACCAGCGTGGCGGCCAGCAGCATGCCGAACAGGTAGCCGACGGTCACTCCGCTCAGCCCGGACGAGCCGCCCTCGAACCACGGCATGCCCATCGCGCCGACGACCAGGTACAGCAGCATCGTCAACGCGCCGCGCTGCCAGCCGAGCGCGGAGCCCACCAGCAGCGCGCCGAAGGTCTGGCCGGTGAAGGGGACCGGCGTTCCGGGGATCGGCAGCACCACCTGGGCGCTGAGCCCGATCAGTGCCGCGCCTGCTGCGACCAGGGCGAGATCGCGGGCCAGTGCACCGGGCACCAGATCAGCGAGTACTCGCGGCCGAGCGATCGATGCGGACGTTGCGACAGTGGACACGTGAACCTCCCAGCGACTGACCAGGCATTGGACAGATCGACTGCCGACCCTAATCGGGCAGGCCGCCCGCGCCATACCCCTGTGGTGACGGACACGTGTCGGCTCGACCCGGCCTCGAGCGCGCTGCCGCGAGGTCTCGACCGAGGTCGAGATCGTCTCGCGCCCGGAGCACGCGCGGCGTCGCGAGCGGGTTCTGGCGGGCCCGCCGAGGACTCTGGTCGTCGTCCTGGGCGGCCGAGCCCCGGCGGCCTGAACTGCCGAAGGCGCAACGATTCCGGCGGGGTCCGGTGGCCTTCGTCAGGCCGTCGCTCGACGGTGCCGGGCACGCGGGAGTCCGGACGTCGAGCCGCAGGCTTCCTTCCGCGACGCCGGGTCGCCGACTGCGAGACGTCTCTCCCTCGCGGCTGACGGGCCGACCGCTGCTGATCTCGCGAGTGGCGCGGCGACCTCTTCGGCCCGACCGGAGATCAGGCGGCCGGACCCGCCGGGGTGCCGACGAGGCCGACGCCCGCGCCGCGCAGCTGTTCGATCGCCCGCTGCACGGACGGGACGGTGACGCCTGCGGTGAGGTCGAGCAGGACGGTGGTGTGCAGGCCCTCGTCGTGGGCGTCCAGCGCGGTGGCCCGGACGCAATGGTCGGTCGCCAGGCCCACCACCTCGACGGTGTCGACCGATCGCTCCCGCAGCCATGCCGCCAGCGTGCGGCCGTCCGGGTCGAAGCCCTCGAAGCCGGAGTACGCCGCCGCGTGGGCACCCTTCGAGAACACCGCCTCCACGGCGGCGATGTCGAGCGAGGGATGGAAGGACGCGCCGGGGGTGCCCGCCACGCAGTGCACGGGCCAGGAGTTCACGAAGTCCGGCTCGTCGGAGAAGTGGTCGCCGGGGTCGACGTGGTAGTCCCGAGTGGCGATCACGTGGTCGTACTCCGAGCCTGCGATGTGCCGGGAGATCGCCGCCGCCACCGAGGCCCCGCCTGCCACCCCGAGTGATCCGCCCTCACAGAAGTCGTTCTGCACGTCCACCACGATCAGTGCTCTGGTCACGTCCACCCCCGAGTCGGCCTAAGCCAGAAGGATAGTCGCACCCTTCGGCGCGACGGCCCGTCCGCTGTATCCATTCAGTCCTCTGTCGGGGGCCTGTCACGTGAGTAGGGGACGCAGGACACCCGGATGGCGGACCGATGTTCCGCATCACACGATGCGGAACCGGAAGCACACCGTCGTCGTCACTCGACCAGCGACGACGGGCGAGAGCACCGTGCGAGACCGGTTCGTTCGACGACCATGTCGATCTTGTCGAAGAGCCAGGCGACGCACGGGAGACCGGGTCGGACGGGGCCTTCCGGCCTCCCCGCGCCGTCGTCAGTCGGACCTCAGCAGCCCTGCCTGCCGCTGTCGAGCCCGTAAACCCGGCCGCCCAGGGCGATGTGGCCCACGGCCGAGACACAGCGGTTCGACGTCTTGTTGACCCCGACGGGCCCCGCGTAGTACTGGAAATTGCCGGAGTCCGTGCGAGAAGAGACGTCGATCGTGCAGGGCCGTCCTTCGCCGCTGCTCTCCATGCACCGATGGATCTGCACGGAGGTCGGCGCCGCCACGCCATAGGTCGAGCCCCGGTGGTAGAGGCAGGCGCTGTTGGTCCCGCCCTCGGAGCTGTTGTAGTAGATCGTCAACTCCCCGATGCCGCCGGGCAGCATCTCGGAGTAGCTGACCGTTCCCGAGCAGGAGGCCGCAGTGATGCCCGGCCCCTCGCTCGGCTCACTCGCCGATGCCGCAGCGACGCCGCCCGTCGTCAGCAGAACGCCCACCACGGCCAGCATCGAGCACACTGATCGCGCGATCTTTCGCATGTCCCCCGTGATCCCTTCAGTCGGACAGCGGTCGACGTCCGGAGCCCCCTGCCCCGCGCGCGGTGACCGCGCCGCCCCGCTGCCGTGGATCATCGTGCGTCGGGCCGCGTTCGAACGCAGTGAATTGACGTCGATTACTCTGCTCGGCCGCATCATGATCGGCTGATCAGGGCCGGACGATTCGGCCGGATGGACGCGCAGGGGGCTGCCTGCGGTGCGCCCGCCTGGCCCACACCAGCTGCCGTTTTGCCCGCGTCCTGCGGGGGAGCGGTCGCCGCCTGCGGAGCCGACGGCCGGTGGGGTGCAGACATCGACATTGCGGAGCCGTCCCCGCGTGCGCGGGGACGATTCGCCGTGGGCGGATACCGCAGCGGATCGGAGCCGGCCTCGTCGGCCGCGACCGTTCTCGACGGTCGCGGCCGACTCGGCGTGGCCGGTCACTCCGCCTGCGGCAGGATCACGAGCTTGCCGACGTGCCGCTTGGCGACGAAGTCGGCCTGTGCCCGCCGAAGCTCGCGGAGCGGGTAGGTCGCGGCGACCGACGGGCGGATCTCGCCTGCGGTGATGTGGCCCAGCAGGGCGCGGAACTGATCGTGGGTGCCGAAGGACGAGCCGACGATCTGGAGCTGCCGCAGGTAGATGGTGCGCAGATCCGCCTCGACGACCGGTCCCGCCATGGCGCCCGCCACGACGTATCTCCCGAGCGGCCGCAGGCTCCGCAGCAGCGCGGAGAACGCCGCGCCGCCGACGACGTCGACGACCACGTCGAGGAGTCCGTCGCCGCCCTGGTCGAGGGACCTGACCTCCTCGTCGAGGTCGGCATGGCCCCGGACGATGACCTCATCGGCGCCGAGGTCGCGTGCCTGCTGCTCCTTGCCCGCGCCGACCACCGCGATCACCCGGCCGCCCCTGGCCTTCACGAGCTGGACGGCGGCGACGCCGACTCCGCCGGAGGCGCCGGTGATCAGCACGGTGTCCGCTCCGGTCACCCCGGCCCGGTCGAGCATGCGCAGGGCCGTGACGGAGGACGTCGGGAAGGAGGCCAGCTCGACGTCGCTGAGCGGGCTCTCCACCGGGTGGGCGTTGGTCGCGGGCACGGTGACCAGCTCCGCGAAGCCGCCGTCGCGCTCGGACCCGAGGTAGTCGGTGGTGACCAGCGCCCGCTCGTCGCCCTCGTAGAGCATCGGATCGATCAGGACTCGCTCCCCGATCCGGCCCGCGTCGACATCCGGCCCCACCTGGTCGATCCGGCCCACGACATCGGCACCCTGGATGCGGGGGAAGACCAGCGGCTCGCGTCGCCAGCCCGTCGTGGCGGCTGGGTCGTCCGCCGTGCCGTAGGCACCCTCGCGGGTCCAGATGTCGGTGTTGTTGATCGCGGCGGCGCCGACGCGCACGCGGACCTCGCCTGCGCCCGCCACCGGGTCGGGGACATCTTCGCGGTAGACGAGTCGCTCCGGTCCGCCGAAGCCGGTGAGCTGCACTGCACGCATGATTCCTCCTTGGTATACCGATCGGTGGGTATACCCACGGCATCATGCTGTGGTCTCCCTGTCAACTCACCGGTCGGTATAGTCACGGCATGGCGAGTATGAGAAGCGCAGACGAGCCTCTGACCCCGGCCGGTCGACTGCTCCTCGAAGTCGCCTCGAACCTCTTCTATCGGCGTGGCATCCACGCCGTCGGCGTCGACATGCTCGCCTCGGCTGCAGGCGTCACGAAGAAGACCCTCTATGCCTGCTTCGGCTCCAAGGACGCCCTAGTGGCCCGTTACCTGCGAGAACGGGATCGGCGGTGGCGTGAATTCCTGACCGCGCGAGTCGCCGAGCACGCCGATTCGCCCAAGGAGGCGCTGCTCGCGAGCTTCGACGCCCTCCAGGAGTGGATGGACCGCGCGGATCCGCGCGGTTGCGCCTTCGTCAATGCGCTCGCCGAGCTGCCCTCGGCCGATCACCCCGGCCACCTCGCGGTTCTGGAGCACAAGCGCTGGCTGCTGGACTTCCTGACGGATCTCGCCGTCGCCGCCGATCTCGCCGAGCCCGAGGACCTCGCCGGTCTGATCCTGCTCCTGCACGAGGGTGCGCTGGTCAGCCACGCCACCGGCAGCGTCCCCGACGCGCCGCGCCGGGCCCGCTCGGTAGCCGCCTCGCTGGTGGCCTCGGCGACCCGGCGCGGCTAGCTCTGTACCGCAGTCCACAGCTCAGCCCGTCGTCGACGTCCGGTGCCCGGCGGCTCCACGTGGATCGGTGCCGGAGTCCGGCGCGAGCGTCGACGTCCGCGCCGTCACGCCCGACGAACGAGACCGGCCTGCGCAGATCACGCCGATCGGCCGGGTTTCTTCATGCCGACCGGGCATGCCGACCGGGCATGCCGGCCCTACCGGCCGCACCAGGCCGCCGACCACGCCTGCCCGCCACTCACCCGGCCGGCAGCCCTCGGGCGGCAGGGACGCCGAGCCCGCCGTCGTCGCCCACCACCGTGACTTCAACGTCGGTGACGGTCTGGATGAGCACACTGCGCACGGCACTCCGGGGGCACGCTGTGCACGGCACCGACGTGGCGCTCCGGCCGGCGACCGGCCGGGACGGTCACCCCACGAACGTCGTCGGCAGCACCGGCTCGCCGCGCGACAGGGTCAGGCCCTCCCACGGGACGCTGACGAGCGCCTGGCGTAGCCGCTCGCGCCCTTCCTCCAGCGTCGGCAGTCCCGGCACGCGGGCCCCCTCACGCCACAGCGGGATCTGGAGCCTGCGGTCGTGCTCACCCAGCGCGGGGACCTCGGCGTCCGGGTGCACCCGGTAGACGACCTCCTCCACGGCCGTCCCGGTGGGCCGATGCCTGCGCAGCGCGGCCTTGCGCCCGCCGATCGAAGCCTTGTTCTGACTGCGCTTGGCGACCGGCCTGCCGTCGACCTCGACCAGCTTGTAGACCATGCCCGCCGTAGGAGCCCCCGAGCCGGTGACGACCGAGGTGCCCACTCCGTAGCCGTCCACCGGGTCGGCCCGCAGCGCCGCGATGGCGTACTCGTCGAGGTCGCCGGACACCAGGATGCGAGTCCCCGTCGCGCCGAGTGAGTCGAGCTGCTCACGGGCCTGCCTGGCCAGCACGCCGACCTCGCCGGAGTCGATGCGGATCGCGCCGAGCCCCGGCCCCGCGACCTCGATGGCCGTCGCGATGCCCTCGGTGATGTCGTAGGTGTCCACCAGCAGGGTGGTGTCGACGCCCAGGACGTCGACCTGCGTCCGGAACGCCGCCGCCTCCGAGTCGTGCAGCAGCATGAAGGCGTGCGCCGAGGTCCCGGCGGTCGGGATGCCGTACCGCCTGCCCGCCTCGAGGTTGGACGTCGCGGTGAAGCCCGCCAGGTAGGCGGCGCGGGCGGCGGCCACCGCCGACTCCTCGTGGGTTCGGCGAGAACCCATCTCGATGAGCCTGCGCCCGTTCGCCGCACTGGCCATCCTGGCGGCGGCCGAGGCCACCGCGGAGTCGTGGTTCAGTACGGAGAGGGCCAGCGTCTCCAGCAGCACCGCGTCCGCGAAGTCGGAGGTGACGGTGAGTACCGGCGAACCAGGAAAGTACAGCTCGCCCTCCGGGTAGCCGTCGATCTCGCCCTGGAAGCGGTAGTCGGCCAGCCAAGCCAGCGTGTCCTCGTCCACCAGGGCGTTCTCCCGGAGGACCCGCAGCTCGTCGGGCCCGAACCGGAACTCGGCAAGGGCGTCCAGCAGCCTGCCGACCCCCGCGACCACGCCGTAACGGCGCCCGCCGGGCAGGCTCCTGGCGAAGACCTCGAAGGAACAGCGTCGTGCGGCCGTGCCGTCGTGTAGTGCACCCGCGAGCATCGTCAGCTCGTAACGGTCGGTGAGCATTCCGGTGCTCGGTTTCCCCAGGCCAGCGTTCATGGGCGGAGCGTACGTTGCGAGTGCACTACACGAGGGATGTACTCGCGCGCGAGCACAGGTACGCGCTCGACGTCTTTTCCGGACGTGACACCATGGAGGAATGAGCACGCCAGTCGAACTGGAACAGACCCAGGTCGACCCGAGCGCCGAGACGCTCGGCGCGGAGGACAAGCCCTGGATGACCATAGTCTGGAACGATCCGGTCAACCTCATGTCGTATGTGACCTACGTCTTTCAGAAGCTTTTCGGCTACAACCGCGACAAGGCCACCAAGCTGATGCTGGACGTGCACCAGAAGGGCCGTGCGGTGGTCTCCTCCGGGTCCAAGGAGAAAGTCGAGGGTGATGTGGCGAAGCTGCACGCCGCAGGCCTCTGGGCGACCATGCAGCGGGACTCGTGAACGGCTGGTGGCGTCGAGGCGACGCCATCGTGGCCGAGTTCTCCCCGCAGGAGGCGGCCATTCTGCGCGGCCTGGTCGGCCAGCTGCGCGAGATGCTGACCGCGCGCGCCGAAGAAGCCCCGCAGGACGAGCTGTCCGCGCTGACCGGGATTCGCACCGGCCCCAGCACGCCCCCGGACGAACGGGTGCTGCGCAGGCTGCTGCCGGACTTCCACCGACCGCCAGAGGGCGAGGAGCTGACGCCCGGCGAGGCCGACTCGGCCGCCGCGCTGCGCTCGATGCACGAGCCGGAGGTCGTCGACCTCAAGACGGGCGTCGCCGGAGTGGTCCTGGCCACCTGCCCGCCCGACGGGGGGCGGATCAGGCTCGACGACGAGCAGGCCTCGGCCTGGCTGGCCGCGTTGAACGACGTCCGCCTCGCGTTGGGCACCGTGCTCGAGGTGAGTGACGACATGCCGGAGGAGCTGCCGGAGGACGACCCCCGCCAGCCGCATCTGAGCGTCTATCACTGGCTGACCGTCGTTCAGGACACCCTCGTCCACGGCCTCACCGTCGACTAAAGCCGCATGCGCCCCGACCCGAACCCCGGCCCGCTGGACGCGATCACCGACGTCGGCGGGCTGCTCGTCGGGCAGTACGGCCGCTCGGACGACGGCTGGGCCACCGGTTGCTCCGTCGTGCTGGTTCCGAATGGAGCGGTGGGCGGCGTGGACGTGCGCGGCGGTGGTCCCGGCACCAGGGAGACCGACCTGCTTGACCCGTCGAACCTGGTCAACGAGGTGCAGGGCGTGTGTCTCAGCGGAGGCAGCGCGTTCGGCCTCGCCTCGGCCGACGGCGTGCTGAGCTGGTTGGCCGAACGCGGGCACGGGCTGTCGGTGTCGGCCGAGCCGGGCCGGGTGGTGCCGATCGTGCCCGCCGCCGTGCTCTTCGATCTCGATCTCGGTGAGTGGGGGCTGCGGCCCACGGCCGATTTCGGCTACCAGGCCTGTGCACGGGCGACCGGCGATCGGCCTGCCGAGGGTTCCGTCGGCGCGGGCACCGGGGCGAGCGCCGGGACGCTGAAAGGCGGCATCGGCACCGCCAGCACCGTCCTCGCCGACGGGACGACCGTCGGTGCGCTCGTCGCGGTCAATCCGATGGGCGAGGTGATCGATCCGGCCACCGGGCTGCCCTGGTACGACGACTCCGGCACCCGCAGCGGGCTCGGACTGGTGGACCCGGACGCGGGGGAGGTGCGGCGGGCCGCGCCGCAGCAGGGCCGTCGTCCGCTCAACACCGTCATCGGCGTGGTCGCCACCGACGCGGAGCTGACCAAAGCCGAGTGCAGGCGGGTGGCCACGGTGTCGCACGACGGCATCGCCAGGGCGATCCGGCCCGCGCACTCGATCTTCGACGGCGACGCCGTCTTCGTCCTGGCCACCGGAGACAGGCCCGCAGCCGCACCGGCGGCGCGGGTCGTCGCGGTGGACGAACTGGCCCAGGCCGCGGCCGATGTCTTCGCGAGGGCGGTGGTGCGCGGCGTGCTGACGGCCACCGGGCTCGCCGGTCGTCAGGCCTATCGGGAGCGTTACCCGTCCGCCGTCGCTCACTGATCCGCTGCGCCGTCGACTGCCCCGGAATTGGCCGAACTCGTCCGGCTCGCTCCGCAGCGTGCCTCGGCTGAACCGGCATCGGCGAACCCGCCTCGGCGGCCGCGCCGCGCTCCGACGGCACGGTGCCGTGCGAGCGCCCGGCTCGCCGCCGCCCCTCGCCGCCGACGTCACAGCCCAGGCCACTGGACCTGCTGGACGTGACACGTAGGATTGGCGGCGTGCTGGTGATCCGACGCGACCTCGTGGACGCGATGGTCGCGCATGCTCGGCGGGACCATCCCGACGAGGCATGCGGCGTCATCGTGGGCCCGGCGGGCTCGGATCGGCCCGAGCGGCTGGTGGAGATGGTCAACGCCGAGCGTTCGCCCACCTTCTACCGCTTCGACTCCACGGAGCACTTCCAGGTCTGGCGGGCCATGGATCAGGCGGATGAGGAGCCGGTGGTCATCTACCACTCGCACACTGCCACCGAGGCCTACCCGTCGCGCACCGACGTGTCCTACGCGGGCGAACCCGAGGCGCACTACGTGCTGGTGTCGACCAGGCACCCCGAGGAGCACGAGCTGCGCTCCTACCGGATCGTCGACGGTCAGATCACCGAAGAGCCGGTCGAGGTCGTCGAGTCCTACATGTTCTCGCACACGGGCGCCGACGACGTGCCCGACTGTCGCTGATCTCCTCGCGCCACGCCGCCTGCGGCGTGTGCCCGGATCACGCTGGAACCTTCCTTCCGCCACGACAGGAGTCTCACCATGGCAGTGACCGTGTCCATCCCCACCATCCTGCGCACCCACACCGAGGGTGAGAAGTCGGTGCCTGCCGACGGCGCCACGCTCCAGGAGATCATCGACGACCTGGACAACCGCTACTCGGGACTCAAGGGCCGCCTGGTCAAGGAGGGGGCCCTGCACCGCTTCGTCAACGTCTACGTCAACGACGAGGACGTCCGGTTCTCCGGCGGGCTCGGCGCGGCGGTCAAGGACGGCGACAACATCACGATCCTGCCCGCCGTCGCAGGCGGGATGCGCTGATCACGCTGTCGAGAAGGGGCCCGGTGAGGACTGACTGATGGCTCGGTACGACTCGCTGCTCGACGCGCTCGGCGACACCCCGCTGGTCGGGCTGCCGCACCTGTCGCCGGGGCCGTCGGTCCGCCTCTGGGCGAAGCTGGAGGACCGCAATCCGACCGGCTCGATCAAGGACCGGCCCGCGCTGGCCATGATCGAGGCGGCGGAGCGCGACGGCAGGCTGCGGCCCGGTGACACCGTGCTGGAGCCGACCTCGGGCAACACCGGGATCGCGCTGGCCATGGCGGCCTCGCTCAAGGGATACCGACTGGTCTGCGTGCTGCCGGAGAACACGTCGGTGGAGCGCAGGCAGCTGCTCAAGGCCTACGGCGCGGAGATCATCTTCTCGGCGGCGGCGGGCGGCTCCAATCAGGCCGTGGCCACCGCGCGCAAGATCGCCGAGGAGCACCCGGACTGGGTGATGCTCTACCAGTACGGGAATCCGGCCAACGCCGAGGCGCACTACCGGGGCACCGGGCCGGAGATCTTGCGCGATCTGCCCGAGGTGACGCACTTCGTGGCAGGCCTCGGCACCACCGGGACGCTGGTCGGCGTCGGCCGTTACCTGCGGGAGCACAAGCCGGACGTGCAGATCATCGCCGCCGAGCCGCGCTACGGGGAGCTGGTCTACGGACTGCGCAACCTCGACGAGGGCTTCGTGCCGGAGCTGTACGACCCCGACGTGCTGACCGGCCGCTACTCGGTCGGCTCCTTCGACGCGCTGCGCCGCACCCGCGAGCTGCTCTCGACCGAGGGCATCTTCGCGGGCATCTCCACCGGGGCCGTCCTGCACGCCGCGCTGGGCGTCGCGGAGAAGGCCGCCGGGGCGGGTCAGACCGCGGACGTGGTGTTCGTGGTGGCCGACGCGGGCTGGAAGTACCTCTCCACCGGCGTCTACACGGGGGATCTCGAGGACGCGGCCGAGCGCCTCGACAGCCAGCTCTGGGCCTGACGGAGCCCGAGTCGGGACGGCGACGCCTCGACTCGGGACGGCACCGCCTCCGCTGAGCGGCGGATCGTCGAAACGAACCGCGACCCGATCCCGCGCGGGCCCGACCGGGATCGCATGGCGGCCTGCGTGCCGGGCGACAGCAGGCGACCGGCCTCGTCGGCCTGACCCGTCACGGGCCTCGGCTCCCACCGCTCACTCCGTCGCCGAAGGGGCTCAGCCGAGGAACAGGGTGTCGGGCAGCCCGACGTCGAGGTCCGGCAGCACCAGCAGCCTGCCGTCCTGCTCGAGCCCGGAATCCGTCGCGGGCGTCGCGGTGGTGACGTAGAGGTCGGTGAAGCCGAACCCGCCGAAGCAGCAGCCGGTCGGCTCGACGGCGGGCAGCTCGATCCGACGGTCCAGGGCTCCCGCAGGCGTGTAACGGTGGATCGCCGCGCCGCCTCGGATCGTCACCCACAGACAGCCTGCGGCGTCGACGCAGAGCCCGCTCGGCTCGCCAGGACTGTCCGCGACCTCGAATAACGGCCGCCGGTCCGTGCCTGCGCCCGTCGGCCGATCGAAGGTGAGCACGTCGACGCGCCGCGTGCCGCGCTCGACGACGTACATCGACCGCTCGTCGGGACTCCAGCCGAGCCCGGTGATCTCGGCGGCCGGATTCAGCGGCGTGGACGCGGCCCCGTCGGGCTCGATCCTGGCCAGCCAGCCCCGGCCTGCGGCCCCGGCCGGTGCGGTGGCGGGGTCGAGAGCGGACATCGGCGCGGGGGCCTCGTCGTTCGCGGACCGTGCCGTCGCGGGCCACCGGGTCGCATCGGCCGCTGCGGCGTGGCTGCCCGCCCACAGCCTGCCCGCCGGGTCGACCGATGCCATCCCGGGTTCGGCATCCGGACGGGCCCAGTAGACGAGCCAGCGTCGGGTGTCGTCCGAGTCGATCAGGGCGATGCCGTCTCGCAGACTCGCCACCAGACCGCCCCGCACCCTCGGGCGCACGGCGCCTACCCGCTGCGGCAGGTCCATGGTGACGTCGACGCCGGTGATGGGCTGATAGCGGTGCACGCGGGCGTTCGGCGTGTCCACCCAGAGCAGCGACTCGGCGGTGATGTCCCAGGTCGGGCAGGCGCCCTCGGCGGCGGCCTGCTCGACGGCCACCTCGCAGCTCGCATGATTCACCACGGCGACTGGCTCCTTCGGGATGTCCTGACGGCCGGCCGGGGTCGGCTGGTCGGTGCGGACCCCCTGCACGGGGGCTTCCGCCGTCGACCGGATCGACTGTTCACCCGCAATCGATATCAGTCGCCCCGTCGGCGCCGACGATGGGGGCCGATCATGGGCTGCCTGCGCCCACACGTCGCGGCATCGGACGACGTCGCTCGAGAGACGTGCTCGTCGTCACGGCGCGCGGGGAGCCGTCCTGGTCGCCTGCGGTGCGCGCTGCGGAAGGCGTCGACGGAGGCCTGTGACGCCCCGCACTGACCGCGTCGGTCCAGCCGCCGATCCGGCCGGCGACGAGCCGCTGCAGGCAGGAAACGGATCGGAGACGATCCGGGGCTTCTCAGGGCCGACCCCGATGCAGGGGTCGCGATCGTGCGTAGGCTCGTTCTCGTGGATGCTCTCGCTCATGCCAAGCCGCCTCGCCCGCCTGCCAAGCGGGTCCTCCCGCCGCAGCCGAAGCAGGCGGCGATCGTCATGGTCGGGTTCACGGCGACGTTGTGGGTGGTACACCTGATCAACGTGCTGACGAGCACCCCGCTGTCGCCCGGCGGACTCAACGGCCACGGCATCAGGCCCCTGGACTTCTCCGGCCTGGGCGGGGTGCTGTGGGCGCCGTTCCTGCACGGCGACTGGGCGCACCTGATGGGCAACTCGCTGCCCTTCCTGATCTTCGGTTTCCTGGCGATGTCCGGCGGCGTCGGTCAGTGGCTCGCGGTGACCTCGCTGATCTGGCTGGTCGGCGGCATGGGCGTCTGGCTGGCGGGCGGCATGGGAACCCTGCACATCGGCGCCTCCGGCGTCGTGTTCGGCTGGCTGGCCTTCCTGCTGGTGCGCGGCGTGTTCAGCAGAAGCCTGCCGCAGATCGGCGTAGCCATCGTCTTGTTCTTCTTCTACGGCGGAATCCTCTGGGGCGTCCTGCCCGGCCAGCCCGGCATCTCCTGGCAGGGCCACCTGTTCGGCGCCCTCGGCGGTGCGTTGGCGGCCTGGCTGGTGGCGAAGTCCCTGGCCAAGCAGCAGAGCAGGCCGACCCTGACTCCCGGGCTGAGCTGAGATGCCCGACCGCGATGCGCCCATCGGGGTCTTCGACTCCGGCGTCGGCGGCTTGACCGTGGCGCGGGCCATCGCCGATCAGCTGCCTGCCGAGCGGCTTCGCTATGTGGGCGACACGGCCAACAGCCCGTACGGCCCGTTGCGGATCGACGAGGTGCGCGAACACGCGTTGGCGGTCGCGGACAGGCTGGTGGCGGACGGGGTGAAGATCCTGGTCGTGGCCTGCAACACCGCCTCGGCGGCCTGCCTGCGCGACGCGAGGGAGCGATACCCCGTCCCGGTCGTGGAGGTCGTGCTCCCGGCGGTTCGGCGCGCGGTCGCCACCACCAGGTCGGGGCGGGTCGGCGTGATCGGCACGGCGGCCACCATCCGGTCCGGCGCCTACCCGGACGCCTTCGCCGCCGCCCGCGACATCACGGTGCACGGCGTCGCGTGTCCCCGTTTCGTCGACTTCGTGGAGCGCGGCATCACCTCGGGCAGGCAGGTGCTCGGTCTTGCGCAGGGGTATCTGGAGCCGTTGCAGGCCGCCGACGTCGACACCCTGGTGCTCGGCTGCACGCACTATCCGCTGCTCACCGGCGTGCTCCAGATCGCGATGGGGCCGGACGTCACCCTGGTGTCCAGCGCGGAGGAGACCGCCAAGGACGTGGTGCGGGTGCTCACCGAGACCGATCTGCTGCGCGAGGCCGACCCGGACGAGCCCGTAGATCGCGAGTTCGCGGCGACCGGCGACGCGATCTCCTTCCAACGGCTGGCCCGCCGCTTCCTGGGGCCCGCCTTCGCCTGAACCCGGCGCCCGAACCCAGAGCCCGAGCCGAGGGCAGGCGGCCGGGGCCGGTCCAACGACGGTCTGGGCAGGGCCGGGAGTTCGTTCGCGAACCCGGCCCGCTGTTCCTCGGCGGCCGCCGCGACTCGTTTCGCTCTGGTGTCCCGGCGCCGGGACGGGCAGGCTGGACGGGTGTTGTTGACCATCCTCGGCTGCTCCGGCAGCACACCCGGCCCCGGCGCCGCCTCCTCCGGCTACCTGATCGAGGCCGAGGGCGCGAGTCTCGTCGTCGACCTCGGCAACGGCACGTTCGCCGCGCTCCAGGGCCACCGGGATCCCTTCACCCTCGACGCGCTGCTCCTCTCGCACCTGCACCCGGACCACTGCGCGGACGTCAGCGCGCTCACGGTGCTGCGGCGTTATCACCCACGCCCGCCGTACGACCCCCGCCTGCACCGGCTGCCCCTGCACGCTCCCTCGGAGGCGGCCGACCGGCTCGGTGCGGCGTACGCCCCCTCGGCGGCCGAACGGGCCGAGACCGATCTCTCCGACGTCTACGACTTCGAGCCGCTCAGCGAGGGAACCCGGCGCATCGGGCCCTTCGAGGTGACCGCGTTCCCGGTCGCGCACCCGTGCGAGGCCTACGGCTTCCGCATCCGACATGAGGGGCGGGTGCTGGCCTACACCGGCGACACCGGGCCGTGCCCGCAACTGCGCGACCTGGCCGCCGACGCCGACCTGCTCCTCGCCGAGGCCACCTGGCCCGACCACCCCGACGCGGTGCCCGACCTCCACCTGTCCGGCAGGCAGGCGGGGGAGCTGGCTCGCACGGCCGGGTCTCGGCGGCTGCTGGTCACCCACGTGGCGAGCTGGTTCGACGCCGACGAGGTCGTGGCGGAGGCAGCCGGGGCGTTCGCGGGCCCGACGTTGCGGGCCGTCGCAGGACATCGACACGAGGTCTGACCGCTGCGGCGGACTCGCCTCGGATTCGCCGAAGGCCGGGCGCGCGGCCTGCACCTCCCGGCCCTGGCCTGTTCCGCCTGCTGATCACAGCCAGCCTCGGCGTCGGAACAGCAGATACAGGACGAGCGAGGAGCCGAGGATCGCGACGTAGGAGCCGATGAGCCCGGCATGATCGCCGTAACCGGGATAGGGCAGATTCTGGCCGAAGTAGCCGGTGACGGCCGTCGGGACGGCGATGATCGCCGCCCAGCTGGTGACCTTCTTCATCACCACGTTGAGCCGATTGCCCTGGAGGGCGAGCTGGGTCTCCCGCACTCCGGAGGCCAGCTCGCGCATCCCCTCGACCCACTCCGTCACCCGCAGTACGTGGTCGTAGACGTCCTGGTAGTAGGGCATCAGCCGCTCGTCGATCAGCCCGATGTCGCGATGCATGAGCCCGAGCAGCACCTCCCGCAGCGGCGCCGCCACCCGGCTCAGCCGCAGGAGGTTCTTGCGCAGCCGCAGTGATCGCCGCTGCACGGTGTGCAGCTGAGAAGGCTCCGCGAAGAGGAGGTCCTCCAGTTCCTCGACCTCGTCCTCCAACGCCTGCGCCGCGTCGAAGTGGCTGTCCACGACGGCGTCCAGCAGCGCGTACAGCAGGTAGTCGATGCCCCGCTCCCGGCCTGCCGCCGCCCACCGCCGCGCCACGTCGGTCGGGTGGAGGTTCGTGTCCTTGTGCACGGTCACCAGCGCGTGCGGGGTCACGAACACGGCCAGCTCCGACACCAGCAGGTCGTCCTGCTCGTCGAGCACCACGCGATGCACGGTGAGGAAGAGATGGGAGTCGTAGCGGTCCAGCTTCGGCCGCTGCCGCTCGTCGCCCGCGTCCTCGACGGCGAGCTCATGCAGTCCCAGGGCCTCGCCGATGCGATCGATCAGCGCGGGATCGGGCGCGGGCAGGTCCAGCCAGTCCGCCATGCCCGGGTCCGCCAGCCGGGCGCCGAGGTCGCCTTCCGCGAGGGGCTCCGTCACCCGCTCGCCGTTCTGGAACAGGGTGAACTCCGCCATGGTCACCGAGGCTAGCTCGCGGTGTCCGTACAAGTGCGGACCGTGAGCGCGTCGATCGGGTGACGAGTTGGGCCGGGGCGCCGCCACCGGTCTCGGCGTGGCAGACCCGGCGCGACTGAGCCGCGACGTCGGCTCGGCTCATCGTCGCGGCACCCGTCATGGCCGGTCAGCTCGATGGCGGTCGGTGCGTGCGGCCGAGCGGCGCCCTGGGCCGGGCGCGGTGCCGTCGGGTGAACCCCGGCGACACGCCGATCGAATCGGGACCGCTCGATGGGTAGGGTGACCGGGTGGTACGTGCAGATGGTCGAGAGAACGACGCGCTCAGGGATGTCCGTTTCACCCGTGGCTACCAGGAGTGGCCCGCCGGATCGGTGCTGGTCGAGTTCGGCCGTACCAAGGTCCTGTGCGCGGCCAGCGTCCAGGCGGGTGTGCCGAGGTGGCGAGCGGGCTCCGGCCTCGGGTGGGTGACCGCCGAGTACGCGATGCTCCCCTCGGCCACACACACCCGCTCCGGCCGTGAGTCGGTGAAGGGTCGGGTCGGCGGCCGCACCCACGAGATCAGCAGGCTGATCGGGCGGTCCCTGCGGGCCTGCGTCGACCTCGCCGCGCTCGGGGAGAACACGATCGCGCTGGACTGCGACGTCATCCAGGCCGACGGCGGCACCCGCACCGCCGCGATCAGCGGCGCCTACGTCGCCTTGGCCGACGCGATCACCTGGCTGGAGGCGGGCGGGCTGCTGGCCGATCCCAAGCCCCTGTCCTGCGCGGTCGCCGCGGTCAGCGTCGGGGTGGTGGACGGGCAGGTGCGCCTGGACCTGCCCTATGAGGAGGACTCCAGGGCCGAGGTGGACATGAACGTCGTCGCCACCGACGCGGGCACCCTGATCGAGGTGCAGGGCACCGGGGAGGGCGGCACGTTCGCCCGCACGACCCTGGACACGATGCTCGACGTCGCGCTGGCGGGCTGTGCCCGGCTGAACGATCTGCAGAATGAGGCGCTCGCCGCGCCCTACCCGGGCGAACTCCCGCCGAAGGTCAACCGATGACGGCCCGGTCGGTGCGGCTGCTGCTCGCCTCGCGCAACGAGAAGAAGCTGCGTGAGCTGCGGCGCATCCTGCTCGCCGAAGGAGTGGCGGGCATCGAGGTCGTCGGCCTCGGCGATGTTCCCGAGTACCCGGAGGTGCCGGAGACCGGCGCGACCTTCGAGGAGAACGCGCTGATCAAGGCGAGGGCGGGGGCCGAGGCCAGCGGGCTGCCGACGGTGGCCGACGACTCCGGACTGGCGGTCGACGCGCTCAACGGGATGCCCGGTGTGCTGTCGGCTCGCTGGAGCGGCGGCCACGGCGACGACGCCGCGAACCTCGAACTGGTCCTCGCACAGCTGGCCGACCTGCCCGACGAGCGCCGTGGCGCGGCCTTCGTCGCGGTGGCCGCGCTGGCCCTGCCCGGCGACGGGGCCGACTCGGAGTACCTCGTCCGAGGGGAGTGGGCAGGCCGCATCGCGCGGGCGCCGCGCGGGGAGAACGGCTTCGGTTACGACCCGGTCTTCCTGCCCGCCGGGGAGTCCCGGACCTCGGCCGAGCTGACGCCCGAGGAGAAGGACGCGGCCTCGCATCGGGGCCGCGCGCTGCGCGCCCTGCTGCCGCGCCTGCGGTCTCTCACCACCGATCAGGGCGAGTAGAACGCTTCGGCGCCGTGCCGCCGATCCGGTGTGCCGGGGCAGCGTCCCCGGCACACCGACGCGCTCCCGCCCGAAAGGCGGCGTGCTCGGGCGTCAGGCCGACGCGGCCAGGCCCAGGTCGCGACGCAGCTTGGCGACGTGACCGGTGGCCTTGACGTTGTACATGGCCTTGGTGATCCGGCCGGACTCGTCGACGACGAAGGTCGAGCGGATCACCCCGGTCACGGTCTTGCCGTACAGCTTCTTCTCGCCGAAGGCGCCCCACCTGGTCAGGACGGTCTTGTCCGGGTCGGACAGCAGCGGGAAGGTCAGGCCCTGGTCCTCGCGGAAGCCGTGCAGCTTCGCGACCGGGTCCGGCGAGATGCCCAGCACCGTCAGACCGGCCTCGTTCAGGTCACCGAGGTTGTCGCGGAAGTCGCAGGCCTGCTTGGTGCAGCCCGGCGTGTTGGCCGCCGGGTAGAAGTAGACGATCACCGAGGAGCCTCGATGGTCGCGCAGTGAGACCGGGTTGCCCTCGGAGTCGGTGAGGGTGAAGTCCGGGGCCTCGTCTCCCTCGGCCAGGCGTGTCTGTTCGCTCATGGCCGCCGACGCTAGCCCGTCCGGCCGAGGCCGTTCGTCGGGGTCGTGCGGTGGCCTGCGGAACCGGCGTCGTTCGAATCCCGGACGTCGCTGCCGAGGGAGTCGCTGACCGACCATGCGGACGGTGGACCGAGTGACCGATTGGAACCTTGGACATCGGCGTGCAGCGTCGACAGCACCGCCCCCAGCAGTATCCCCACGATCGCGGAGGCGATCATCGCGATCGCGCTGACCAGGAAGAATCTCAGACCCATCGCTTTACATCCTGACTACTCGTGCCTTCCCCCACTCCGTGCCGGGCCGAAGACACCATCGTTTCCCCGTTCGGTGGGTCATGCGAGCGGACGGCGACTGATTAGCCGAGAAGAGTGATTCTCGAGGGACGCCACTCACGCGAAGGTGTCGGGAAGGTGACGATGCAGGTAACTGATTGACATCATCACGCTTGGTAAGCGCTTTCCGGCCCCCGGCGTGATCGACACGGCGCTCCCGGCGAGTGTCCGACCTCCCGCCGCGTGCCGCGTGTCCCGTAAGGTCCGCTGGCGTGAGAGCAGTGCGCCGCTTCACCGTGCGGGCCCAGTTGCCCCGGCCGCTCGCCGCCCTGAGCACCTTGGCCACCAATCTGCGGTGGACTTGGCACCCGCCGACTCAGGACCTCTTCGCCGAGGTCGATCCGCAGGCGTGGGCCCGTGTCAAGGGCGACCCGCTGCGGCTGCTGGGGGAGGTGTCGGTCGAACGCTGGAACGTCCTCGCCGAGGACGACGACTTCCTGGCGCGGGTCGCCGCCGCCGAGGACGACCTCGCGCGCTACTGCGACGACGACCGCTGGTACCAGCGCAGGGCGGGCGAGATCGAGGGGCTGCCCGCAGGCATCGGCTACTTCTCCATGGAGTTCGGCGTCACCGAGGCGCTGCCCAACTACTCGGGCGGCCTCGGCGTGCTGGCGGGCGACCACCTGAAGGCGGCATCGGACCTCGGTCTGCCGCTGGTCGCGGTCGGCCTGCTCTACCGGGCCGGTTACTTCGGCCAGGCGCTCTCGCGGGACGGCTGGCAGCTGGAGCACTATCCGGTGATCGACCCGCGCGGTCTGCCGCTGGACCTGGTCACCGATCCCTCCGGGGCGCCGATCCTCGTCCACGTCGGAATGCCGCGCGGCCGGGTGCTGCGGGCCAGGATCTGGCGTGCGCAGGTGGGTCGCATCCCGTTGCTGCTGCTGGACTCCGACGTCGAGGGCAACGATCCCGACCTGCGCGGCATCACCGACCGGCTCTACGGCGGCGACCAGGACCACCGCATCAAGCAGGAGATCCTCGCGGGCGTCGGCGGGGTCCGCGCCGTGCGTGCCTACTGCGGACTCGTGGGCACGACGCAGCCGGAGGTGTTCCACACCAACGAGGGCCACGCGGGCTTCCTCGGCCTGGAACGGGTTCGCGAACTGGTCGCGGGCGACGGCCTGGACTTCGATCAGGCCCTGGCCTCCGTGCGGGCGGGCACGGTCTTCACCACCCATACCCCGGTGCCCGCGGGCATCGATCGCTTTCCCGTCGACCTGGTGCGTCACTACTTCGGCGACGGTCACGAACAGGACCTCCTGCCCGGCGTCCCCACCCACCGCGTGCTGGCGCTCGGTGCCGAGGACAACGCCAACATGTTCAACATGGCGAACATGGGCCTGCGCCTGGCGCAGCGGGCCAACGGCGTCTCCGCCCTGCACGGCGAGGTCAGCCGGAAGATGTTCCGCGGCCTGTGGCCGGGCTTCGACTCCGCAGAGGTGCCGATCACCTCCGTCACCAACGGCGTCCACGGTCCCACCTGGTCGTCCCGCGAGATGATCGACCTGCTGGGCGACCCGGAGCAGGGCGTCGAGCACGGCGAGGGCGCCCACGGGTTCGAGCCGGTCAGCGACGCCCGACTGTGGGAGCTGCGCTCCACGCTGCGCGGTCGGCTCGTCGACGAGGTCCGCCGCCGGGTGCGTGCGGCCTGGATCGAGCGCGGCGCCGCCGAGCTGGAACTCGACTGGACGGACTCGGTCTTCGATCCCGAGATCCTCACCATCGGCTTCGCCCGCCGGGTGCCCACCTACAAGCGGCTGACCCTGATGCTGCGCGATCAGGACCGCCTGCGGAAGCTGCTGCTCGACCCGAAGCGCCCCGTGCAGCTCGTCGTCGCAGGCAAGTCCCACCCGGCCGACGACGGCGGCAAGGCGTTGATCCAGCAGATCGTCCGCTTCGCCGACGAGGCCGACGTCCGGCATCGCATCGTCTTCCTGCCCGACTACGACATGTCGATGGCCCGCTATCTCTACTGGGGCTGCGACGTGTGGCTGAACAACCCGCTGCGCCCGCTGGAGGCCTGCGGGACCTCCGGGATGAAGTCCGCGCTCAACGGCGGACTCAACCTGTCGATCCGCGACGGCTGGTGGGACGAGTTCTACGACGGCCGCAACGGCTGGGCGATCCCCACCGCCGACGGCGTCACCGACCCGGTGCGGCGCGACGACCTGGAGTCGCAGGCGCTGTACGGGCTGCTCGAGTCCGGGGTCACCCCGCTGTTCTACGAGCGCGGCACCGACGGCGTCCCGCAGCGCTGGATGTCGATGGTGCGGCACACGCTGGCGGGTCTGGGCTCCAAGGTGCAGGCCTCCCGGATGGTCCGCGAGTACGTCGAGTCCTGCTACCTGCCTGCGGCGCGGGCTGCCTCGGCGATGCGAGCCGACGGATACCAGGGCGCCAGGGAGCTGGCGGGCTATCGCGCTCGGCTCCAGGCCGCCTGGCCGCACATCAGGATCGTCGACAGCACACTGACCGCCGACGGCGAGCCCGCGCCCTCGCTGGGCACGCCTGCAACCGTGCGAGCGCGGGTGGAGTTGGGCGGCCTGGACCCGGCCGAGGTGGACGTGCAGGCGGTGGTGGGCCGCGCCGACGAGGCGGGCGAGTTGAGTGACGTCGTCACCCGCTCCATGGATCACCTCGGCGGCGTCGACTACCGCGCCGAGGTCCCGCTGCCCCACGCGGGCCCGTCCGGCTACACGGTGCGGGTGCTGCCCCGGCATCGCCTGCTGTCCACCCCGGCCGAATTCGGGCGCGTGGTGCTGGCGGACTGATCTGGACGACGGCGGCGAACTCCGGGTGTGTGGCTCGGCGCCGCCGTCAGATCCGCTCGTAGACCGAGACGTGCCGCCTGCTGGCCGTGGTGAACGGGCTGCGGTCCCAGTGGTCGTATCGCTCGCGGAGTCGCATTCCGGCGAGGCGGGCCATCAGGTCGAGCTCGCTCGGCCAGCAGTAGCGCAGCCGCAACGGGCTCAGCGTGATGCCGTCGGCGCCGATGCGGACGCGCTGATAGGTGACGGTCTGCTCCACCGGGTCGTGCAGCTGGTACTCCAGCTTCACCGAGTCCTCGGTCAGTGCGCGGGTGGCGACGCGCTGGCCTCGGTCGAACTCGCTCACGTCCTGGATGAAGCACTCGAGGACGAAGAGGCCGCCGGGTGCCAGGACCTTCGCGACATTATGGAAACAGTCGAGCTGACGTTGTTGGGTGACCAGGTTGAACAGCGTGTTGAACACCAGATAGGACAGCTGGAACGGGCCGGTCACCGCGACCTCGGCCATGTCGCCGACGGTCGTCGGGACGGCCGCGCCGCCCGGCTTCGCCCGCAGGCGCTCGACCATCGCGGGCGAGCCCTCGATGCCCTCCACGGCGATGCCCCGCGCCGCCAGCGGAAGCGCGATCCGCCCGGTGCCGACGGCCAGTTCCAGGACCCGCCCGCCGTCGGGAACGAGACCGGCCAGGAACTCCACGGCCTAGAGTCGGGTCGGGATTCGTTCCCTGGTCGTAGTCGGCCGCATAACGATCGAAGAATGCCGGATCACCGAATTCGATCATGCGCGGCAACGTAGTCGGCTGCTCGTCGGCGAGGCCAGCGAGTTTCTCGGTGACGACTTCGCCGGGGTCTCGGCGGCCTGCCGGTCGTCGTCCCGGCAACTCCGGGATTCCCGGCCGTCGTCGAACGTCGTGCGTGGCGGCGCACCGAACTCGCTCGCGACGGTGCACGGGCAGGGCTGATGCAGTCCCGGACGGCGCATGCCCGGCTCGGCGTCAGCCTATTGATAGATCGATGCCGGGGGCCTGGCCGGTGGCGACGGTGAAGGGCAGGTCCTGCACGGGGACCGGTGTGGACCGGGCGGCGGCGACGATCACGAACAGTCCGGAGTGGTGGAACGTGAGGCAGGTGGCGGCGCGCGAGTGCAGCAGCGTCGCCTTCTTCGGCTTGCCGTTGACTCGTGGCGACGCGTGCGACCTCTCCTCGACAGCGGTCCGCGACGGCCGCACTCTGGCGCGGCCGGGGCCGCTGAGGAAGCTCGCCGCCACTGCACCGATGTCCGACTCGCTCCGGTCGTCCGCGCAGGACTGCACCAGAATCTCCTGGTCAGGAAGCGAGAGGCGCAGGCTGATCGCGGACACGATCCCGTCGGTCATGCTGCGCTCGCATTCCACGATCTCGGCGCCGCTGACGGTCACCACGGCAAAATCCGACTCGGTGCGAAGCTCGTCGAAGTCCACCGGCGGCGGGAAGAAGCTCAGGTCCCACTCTGACTGCTCGTGCACGTCCGACACCTCGTCTCGTCTGGGCGGGCCGTCATCGACCTGCGTTCGGCGGACTCTGCCACAGTGCACAGTCGGGCCGGAGCGTGATCGGCGGGACGGAGGCGTCACACGGTTCCCATTCTCAGGGGGCAGTTGAACAGCGTTGGCAGGTCCGCCATCCCGTGCAGGCTGGATTAGGGATCGTCTCTCTCACGAGTTCACAGCTCCCATGCGGTGATGATCCGCCTCATCGGCGACGGCGATCAAATCGTTCCGATCCCGTACCACGGGCCTTCTTCGTGCTGGGTAGTCAGCTCGGCAGCGCGGCCCGGGTATCGGTCAGATAGTCCCGGAGTTCTGCGGCGGCGGGATCTCGTGGGTAGAGGCGGCGGGTCTCGGCATGCACCTCCTGCGCGAGCATCGTGAAGGGCAGCAGTGAACGTCGATCTACCTCGACGGCGGCTCGGGTCCAGGCGTGGGCGCCGTCGAGGTCGCCGTTGCGTAGCGAGCCGATACCGAGGGTGAACCGGGCTTCCGTGGCGCGCATGGGACTGCGCTCTGCCCCATGGGGCAGCCGAGAGAGCCGGAGAACCTCGTGGGCATGGTCGGCCGCACGGGTGTCGTCGCCGACGAGGCGATAGCAGTCCATGGCGTAGAAGTCCCATTTCGTCGGGTCGATGACGAAGTGATTCTCCGGTCGAGTGGGGTGATCGTGCCTGCCGAGGAGCCGGAAGCCGTCGTCGAGTTCGCGATGCACGGCCTGGATGTCGCCCATGCGGGCCTGAGCCTTGGCCGATTGAGCGGCGAGCTGGACGGCGACCGAGGAGTTCGGTGCTGCGCAAGTGCCCGCCGCCGCGTAATCGGACACCGCCCGCAGCCTGCCCTGAGTCAGGGCGAACCAGGCACTGAGTTCGAACGACCAGGCGATGATCTCGCCGTGCCCGATCTCCCTGCCGATCTCCAGCGCCGCCGCGCGGGTGAGGTCGGCCTGCCGAGCCAGGCCGAGGTCGTACTCGAGGCAGCCGAGGAGGAGCATCAGCCAGCCACTGACGAGCAGGACCTCGCGATGTTCCCGCAGGCTGGTCGGACCGTCCAGCAGCGAACTCGCGTAGGAGAGCCAGCCCATGGCCTCGCCATGAAGTTCCCGCGCGTCGCGCCAGGCGTAGTCGCAGCACATCTGCTCCGTGGCGAGTGCGAGCTGGTCGAGTGTGTGGACGCCGACGTCGCTGCGATGGAGTCTCCGCACGATATCGGTAATTCCCCACGGCTTGATGGACATCGGCATCTGCCCCTTCTTTGTCTCGGTGGCGACGAAGAAGGCGGTTAGCGCACCGTTGCCGGCAAGGATCTCGTCCAAGCGTTGAACCGTCGGTGCATCGGGCGTGCACTTGTGGGACTCGGCTCGGCTGATCTGACTTTGACTCCAGTGTGCTGCGTCGGCCAGCTCGGCCTGTGTAAGGCCGGCCTGCCTGCGTAGTCGGGCCAGTACGTCCCCGAAACGCTCCATGTCTGACCGACCTCCCGATGCATGGTCATGCGCATGTCATGCGTGGTTCCCGGATCTCTTCGAATCCGCGAGTACCGAACTCGATAGTAGACGTGACGAGTAGATCACCGAAAGTGACATTCAGCCGATAAGGCGAGAACAGTCCGCATCCCGACTCCTGATTGATCCATGACTTCGATGTGAGGTGCGATGACCAAGGGAATGCCTGACAGTCCGGAATTTGCTGGGCTTGCCGAAGACGCCGCCTGCCGAAGGACTTCTGCCGACGAAAGCGAGCTTCGGACGCTCCTCACGGGGTCCTCGGGATGGTCCTCATGACAACCCCCGCCGCCGACGCCGTCTACGCCGTGCTCCTCGTCCTGTGCATCGGCCTGCCGACAGTAGACGTCGTCTGGCGCTGGTGGCGGGTGGCGCATCCCGCTCGACGGTCGCCGTCCCGTCGTGACTGGGCACGCGTTCGGGCCGCCGAACAGCGGGCCGCCGACGCCCGAACCGTGGCTGGGCGGTCGCGCGTTCGGGCTGATGCCGAGCTGCGGGCGAGGCGTGCCGCCGTGCGGCGTCGGCTCGACGTGGTCGCGGCTCAATGTCGGCAGGCTGCCTTCAAGAATGCCGGTCGGCCTGTCGATCCGCCGCCGCCGGGATGGACGCGGGTGCTCACCGGGACTCTGACGTGACCGGGCTCGTCGTGTGGGCAGGGAACGTGGGACCGCAGCGGGGCGGCGACTCGACGTCGCCGAGCGAAGGACGTCTGCCGCTCCCTCAGCCGCCGCAGCGGTGGGCGGGACGATTCCGTCGGCTGGAACACCGCCGAGACGAGTCGTACCAGACGGTCGACGTGGCGGTGTGCGGGGCGGTGCTGGTGTCGGTGGAGGAGTGGGTACGCCTCCTGCGGTGCCCGAGGTGCTTCCCGGTGGAGGGACCGTGACCGGCATGGCCTGGTTCGTCCGCACGGTGCGCTCCGGCGACACGCACCTCTGGAGCGCAGCCTGGAACGGCTACGACCTGATCCGCCCCGTCTGCGCGCCAGAAGTGGAGTTCCGGGCGATGAACCGGCGACCGATGCGAGTGTGCTTCTACGACGACCAACGCTGCCCGCTGTGCCTCAGACACTCCACCGCGCGGACGCCTGCCCCGCGACCGCTGACGGCGGTGTCCGCGTGAGCGTCGACGACCCGACGTGGTTCACCCTGGACGCGGCGCCCTCGGCCGGGCTGTGGCTTGACCGCCATCTGGTCCTCGGCGCCCGGCCCGTGGACGGCACCGCTGTGACGGCGGCATGTGGGGAGCGGCTACGGGTGGGGCCTGCCCAGCAGTGCGATGTGGACGGTCTTCGGCTGATCGGGCTGCGCCCGTGCTGGTCATGTGCCGAGCGGGCGACGGATCGGTACACCGGCTCCGCTCCGGGACCCTGCGGCTCCGGACGATCCCGCCCCGACCGACCTGCCGACGCCCGCCCACCCTCCGCACGTCGGACGTCGATCGGCTCACGGGTCGCGGCGGCCCGCGATGTGGACGCGGCGCCGATCGGCGGCCATCCCGCAGTCTCGTCCTTCGATCGCCTCGGGGACGCACGACCCCTCGCAGCTCCGGGACCGCGACAGCCGGGCGACTCCGGTAAGGCCGGTCGTCCCGACCAGTGCTGACTCCCGTGCACCTGCTGATGACCCGAATGCTCTGCCGCCGGCCTTCTGCCTGCCTGCCGGACACCCGACCCGGATGACCGGACCTTCTGCGGAAGGGCTCGCGCCAGCAGGCCGAGAACGAGCCGACACCGACCACCCCTGCACCCGACCATCCCGAGGAGAGAACGGCGAATGTCCGCCACCAGTTCGACTGATTCCATCCTGTCCGGCAGGCGGGCGCTCGGCGCTCAGGCCGGCGGTTCGTCGGCGGCCGCGTCAGTGGCCGCGCCGCCGGGAAGGCCGTGCGACGCGCGCCCGCCGATGCCCACTCCGCGCCCTGTCCCGCTCGACGTCGCCGTGGGCGCGAGCGCGGTGGCGGCGGAGCCGTGGGTGATGTGCGAGACGCTGATCGCCGCCGTCCAACGCTGGACGGTCCAGCCCGCCGACGCGCTCCGGAACTGTCACGGCATCTCCGTCTACGACTACCGACTGCTCCGGCTGCTGGCCCGCTCGCCCCGACCGATGCGCAAGGCCATCGCCAACACCGCACTCGACCTACGGCCCCGCAGCCTCGACCACAGCGTGATCCGTCTCGCCGACCGCGGCTACCTCACCGTCACCGGCCGAGGCAACGAGAAACGACTGGCACTCACCGACTACGGCATCGAATTCCTCGAAGCGGTCGTGGACACCCTGCGCACGGCGACGGCCGACGGCCACGGCGCGGCCTCGCTGCCGCCTCGGGAACGGGCCGTGCTGGTCGCGCTCCTCAATCGACTGCGGCGCTGAGCGTTCCGCGAAGACCGATCGCGTCGGTAGACGGGGACGGACGTGCAGGCGCAGGCGCGGCCGCTGCTCAGGCGATGTCCAGCCGAGTCCGCAAGGCGACCACTCGCGGCCACCAGGCGGCGTGCTCCTCCGCCTGCGCCAAGGCCTCGCGGGCGGATCGGTTGTCGCCTGCGGCCATCCTGGCGCGGGCGAGGGTGGCGAAGTTGTCGGCGCGGGCCAGCGGCCCGTGGCTGAAGTCCTCGGCGAGGAGCGCGAGCCGGATGGCCTCGGCGGTCTTGCCTTCGAGCAGGGCGAAGGCGGCCTTCGTTCCGTGCAGCTTGTACGCGGGGAAGCCCAGCTTCTCGGCCTGCTCCAGGGCATGGCCGCCTGCGGGCAGTGCCGCTGCGGCGGGCAGCTGGTCCGCCTCGACCGCCGAGACCACCAGACCCGCGAGGCCCACCAGTGTCGCGGTCCGACGGCGCAGCTCGATGGACTCGTCGGCGCTCAGCCGCATGGCCAGGCCGACCGCCTCGCGGTAGTTCCCCTCCGCCTCCCACACTGCGATCCGGCAGGCGGCGGTGGCCCAGCTGTCGCCGTGTCGGTCGGTCATCTCGGCCAGCGCGGCCCGTGCGTCGGCCAGCCTGCCCGCGTTCAGGGCCTCGGTGATCTGCCCGGCCAAGACGCTCGCGGACATCTCCGCGACCTCGGCGGCACCGATCCTGGGCAGGCTGAGCACTAGCCAGCCGATGGACGTCACGCTGCTGTCCCGGCGCGGCACCAGCGACGCCAGCACCGTCGCCGTCACACCGACGGCCACCCCGCGACCGAGGGAATCCGCCGACAACACCAGCCAGGAGGCGGCGGTGCTCGCCAGGCCCAGCAGCGCGGCCCAGGCTCCGGTGCCCCACATGCGCAGGCGGACCGGTTCCCGGCCTGCGGCCACGCTCACCGAGAGGAAGAGCGGGACCGCGCGCAGCACCACCGTCCGGCGAGCCGCGGTCCACGCGTGCAGCCGAGGGCCGACCCCGATGATCACGCGGGTGATCGCCGCCCTGGTGAGCAGGCCGCCGGTGAGCATCCCGAGCTGAAGCACGAGCTGCGCGACGATCACGCCCGCCGCCGCACCGAGCAGCGCCGTCAGGATGCCGAGCAGGGCCATGGGCAGACCGGTCAGGCTCGTCTCGATCACGATCACCGCGAGCACGCTCGCGACGAGCAGGAGCAGCGCCGGGCGTCGCAGAAACCGCAGGAGTCGCACGCACACACGATGCCCGACGCCGCTGCGCCGCCCTCGACCGGGACTGATCTCGTGGAGCCCCGCCGGGGACCCGTGCCGCTACGCGCGCATCGAGATCACCGACTGCAAGAAGGCCGGCCGACCTTCCCGCCGCGCGCGGGCTCCCGGCGGCCCGCCCGGCCGAAGACAGGCCGAGCAGGTCCGGCGGCGGCGAGCCCCACCCGCTCCGCCGCCGCCCGGACCATGCCGCTCGGCACACCGTCGGCGCCGAGACGAGCCCGCGCGCCCGCCGTCAGTGCGCCAGGAATCGGTGCTGCGTCTGGTCGGCACGGGCCTGCGTGGGTGAAGGCTCCCGCCGACACCGACTCCAGGCCGCATCGGCCCGGGCCGGTGCCGTTCGTGCCTGCGTCAGGGCACGGCGGGCCCGCCCCCGTCGACGACCGGCAGTCCCGCCGCCCGCCAGGCGCGGAAGCCGCCGATCAGGTCCCCGACGTGCCGCAGCCCCAGTTCGCTCAGATCCCGTGCCGCCAGGCTGGAGGCATATCCCTCATTGCAGAGCAGGACCACCGGCCGCTCGGCGTCCACCTGCGGCAGCCGGTGCGCACTCGCCGGATCGAGCCGCCACTCCAGCACGATCCGCTCCACCGGGATGGAGTCGGGGATCTCGCCGTCGGCCGCCCGATCGTCCCTCGGCCGGATGTCGATCAACAGGGCGCCGTCGCGCTGCAATGCGGCGGCCTCCTGCGGATCGTGCCTGCGCAGGCCCGTCCTGGCGGCGGCCAGTCGATCGTCGATGCTCACGACGTCGCCCTGGCCACGCTGGGCAGCTCGGCCGGGACCTGGCTGAGGTCGGCGTACTCGCGGGTGGGCAGCAGCGGCGGGGAGTAGGCGTGCACGGTGGCCGCAGGCCCCGCGCTGAGGTTGAGCACCTGATGGGCGCGGCGCGGGCCGAAGCCGATCCCGGCCCCGCTGTGGTGTGTACGGGTGCGGACCGGGCCGGGCGCATAGACGTAGTGCTCGGTCAGCTCGCCGCTGAGCACGGTGAACGAGCCCGCCGCGCCTGCATGGTCGTGCGGCTCCGTCCCCTGCGCGGGCAGCCAGGTCAACAACCACAGCTCGACGCCTTTGGTCAGCGCCAGCCGCGCCCACCAGCGTTGCGCTGGGACATATTCGGCCAGCTCATGCAGCGGTGTCGCGAGTTCGCGAGCCACCGTGACGGTGAGATCGCGCAGCTCGGTGGGCGTCCACAACAGACGTGCGGCCGGGATGTGCGCGCGCAGTTCCTGATGGTCGAAACCCGGATGCACGTCGAACTCGGGCAGCGCGAGCGACTCCGGCGCGGCAGGGGAGTCGGACAGCGTCGGCAGCGGAGACAGTTCGGGCAGCGTGCTGGTCATCGGATGCTCCTCGGCGTGGTGACGGGCTGCCGAGACGGGGCCGCCTCAGACGGACTCCCGCACTCGGGACACGGCGGCGGGGGAGGCGAACGGACCTCGGCAGGGCGCACGCGACGGCAGGGGCGGTCGTGGATGCCTGGGACACGCCGGTCAGCGGGAGGTCTCGTCCTCTCCCCGACTACAGGTGCTCGAAGAGACCCGCTGGAGGTCGACCGGGCGGTCGGACCACGTCAACAGCGAGCGGAACATGACGTTGATGGTGGCACGCCCGGACGCCGTGGTCACGCACTGCTCACTGGGTGAGACGGCAGGCTGCGGGAGCCCGGCATGAGGAGGATCAGGCCTGCCGTTGATTGAAGCGACCGCGGAGCTTCCTGCTGTTCTTCGAACGACAGGTGGATGACCGATCCACCAGGACGGGCCGAGCTTCCCGGGGGCGAACCGGCGCAGCTGCCCACCGGGTGGGACGCCGAGCCCTGGTCTGCCGCCTCAGCCGTCGGCGCGCACGGCGTCGGCGCGGAAGAGCAGCAGCGTGTGGCCGGGGAGGGCGAGGGAGTCGCCTGCCGGCAGCGACGTGGCGTCCGAGGGCCTTCCGTCGGGGGTGCCGGTGGTCAACACGGGCGTGTACCGGGCACCGAAGACGAGACCGGGCAGGGTGAGCCGAACCTCGTCGCCGCCCGCGTGCAGTACGAGCAGCCACGAATGATCGTTCACCGGCAGTCCGGACCTGGTGTGTGATCGGCAGTCGCCGCCGTCGATCCACATTCCCAGGGTGCGGCGATCGGGGTCGAACCAGTCGATCTCGGTCATCTCCTCGCCGTCGGCACGCAGCCAGGCCAGATCGGGCGCTCCGCTGGGCGTGGTGCGGCCCTCGAAGAACTCGGCCTGCCGCAGGGCGGGGCACTCGCGGCGCACGGCGATCAGAGTGCGGGTGAAGTCGAGCAGCTCCCGCGCCGTGCGTTCCTGCGGGCCGCCCACGGCGACGGCTTCGCCGTTCATCGACCCGGTCCGGGCACCCGGCCAGGCGAGCCAGGACGTCTCGTCGTCGAGGCAGTAGGCGTTGTTGTTGCCGCCCTGCGTCCGCCACAGCTCGTCGCCCGCGGTCAGCATCGGCGTCCCGGTGGACAGCAGCAGGGTGGCCAGCAGGTTGCGTGCCTGGCGGGCTCGCAGCGTCGTCACCGACGGGTCCGTCGTCTCGCCTTCGACTCCGCAGTTCCACGACCGGTTGTCGTCGGTGCCGTCCCGGTTGTCCTCGCCGTTGGCCTCGTTGTGCTTGCGCTCATAGGAGACCAGGTCGCGCAGGGTGAAGCCGTCGTGGGCGGTGATCAGATTGACCGAGGCCCACGGCCTGCGCCCGCCGTCGTGATACAGGTCAGAAGAGCCCGCGAGCCGGTAGGCCAGGTCTGCCACGCCCGTGGCGCCGCGCCAGAAGTCGCGGACGGTGTCGCGGTAGCGGCCGTTCCACTCCGACCACTGCACGCCGAAGCCGCCGACCCGGTAACCCTCGCCGGTCGCGTCCCACGGCTCGGCGATGAGCTTGCGCCGAGACAGCACCGGATCACAGGCGATGGCCGTCAACAGTCCGCCGTCCGGGTCGAACGGACCGCCCCGACCCCGGCCGAGCGCGCTGGCCAGGTCGAAGCGGAACCCGTCCACGCCGAGGTCCTCCGCCCAGTACCGCAGCGAGTCCGTCACCAGCCGGATCACCGTCGGCGATGCCGCGTCGATCGTGTTGCCGCAACCGGTGATGTCCACCGCCCGGCCTTCGGCGTCTTGAAGGTAGTAGGCAGGGGCGTCGATGCCCCGGAAGCTCAGTGTCGGCCCGTCGAGGCCGCCCTCGCAGGTGTGGTTGTAGACGACGTCGAGCAGCACCTCGATCCCTGCCGCGTGCAGGGCCGTCACCATCGTGCGGAACTCCGCGACCTCACGGCCCGGCACGCTCGCATAGCCTGCATGCGGCGCATGGAACCCGAGAGTCGAGTAGCCCCAGTAGTTCTGCGCGCCTCGGCGCAGCAGGCCCGCCTCCGAGGACGCGGCGTGCACCGGAAGCAGTTCGACCGCCGTGACGCCGAGTCGGGACAGGTGATCCAGCGCGGCCGGGTGGGCCACGCCGAGGTAGGTGCCGCGCAGGTGCTCCGGAATGTCGGGATGGCTGCGAGTGAATCCGCGAACGTGCAGCTCGTAGACGACCGTCTCCTCCCAGGGCACCTCCGGCCGCACGTCCCGCAGCGGTGCCGTCGGAGCCGTGACCACCGAGAGCGGCACACTGCCCAACGAGTCGACGTGGTCCGGCCTGCCCGTCATCGGATCGTCGCGGTAGCCCAGTGCGGCATCGACGTCGGTCAGGCTGCCGCTGATCTGTCGGGCGTACGGGTCGACCAGCAGCTTCCTCGGATTGCAGCGCAGGCCCCTGGCAGGCTCGTACGGGCCGTGCACGCGGAATCCGTAGCGGCTGCCGGGGGCCACACCGGGGACGATGCCGTGCCACACGCCGTAGGTCCGCTGCGTCAGCTCGACCCGGCGTTCGACCAGCCCGCCCGCGTCGTCGGAGTCGACCAGGCACACCTCGACGGCATCGGCGACAGCGGAGGCCAGCGCGAACCGTACTCCGTCGGGGGTCAGGTGCGCGCCCAGCGGGAAGGGCCCGCCCGACCGCGTCGGCAGCTCGACGTGCCTGGTCTGCGTCACGTCGACTCCTTCGCCTCGGTCCCGGTCGTCGGTGAGGGTAGCCGGGGCGGCGGGGGCGAGGTAACCGAGTTCGCGCGGGCGGGCGACGGGCGGGCGGCCTGTCGCGGTAAGGAAGGGGTAGGGGTACGTCGGGCGCGAGGTCGGCGACCGTTGAACGGCCTGCGGGCGTGGCAGGCGGCGGGGCTCAGGCTCGCTGTCGGTCCGGCGGCAGCCTCAGGCGAGCTGTTCAGGCGGTCGACCGGGGACAGCCGGATCACCGGAAGCCGCCGTGGCGCGGAGGTGATTCGCGCGGGCGAGCAGGATCGGCCCGAGCTTGTCGGCCTCGGTGATCGGCAGGAGCCATTCGCCGTCGCCGGTGTGCAGGACGAGGGCCGCGCCCGCCGGACACCGCAGACTCTCGAACCGGCCGCGCATCCAGACCCGGCCTCGGTCGGTGTCGCGAACGATGCGGACACCGGTGTCCAGTACCTCGGTGAGGGGCAGCGAACCCTCCACGTCGATCTGCCTGCGGTGATTCCGCTTGCTCAGCGAGCCGCGCAGCGCCTGCCAGCGCAGCAGGCCCTCATCCAGTGTGACGTCCGCAGACCACCGCCTGCATCGAATCCGATGGACCAGCTGGAAGTCGGAGGCTCCGACGACGGTCGCGGGCGACTCGATCAGGATTCGGCCCGCGCGGACCACGAGAATCAGACACACCACGGGAAGCAGCACCGCGATGACGACGAGCGCGCCTCGGAAGCCTGCGAGGTAGTCGACAGGATCTCCGCCGAAGACGGGGAACGCCAGGAAGGGGACGGTGAACACACCGGTCAGCACGGTGCTGGACCGCCACTCGGACGGCGACAGCAGCAGCCTGTTCCGGATGAGCTGCGTCAGCACGATCGCCAGCGGGACGCCGGGCAGGAGCGCGGTGGCAGCACCTCGTGGTCCCAGGTGATCGAGGAAGATTCCCACGAAGACGACCAGTTGACCGGCGGGCAGCACGAGGAGCCCGAGCAGCAGCATCGGGCGGATGCGATCCCAGCGCTGTTGCAGCGCTTCGCGGTTGTGCTCGGGGACGGCGCCGGGAGTCGTGCGGGGGATCAGCGACACTGCGGTGACGACCTCTCTTCGGTCGGGGCGGTCCACGTGCTTCTGATGGTCGAGTATCCGCCTCGTCAGAAGGCCTTGGTCCCGCCCTCTCTTCTGGCGCGGGCGCGTTCGGCGCGGAGGTGCTCGGCTCGGGCGAGGACGATGGGTGCGAGCCGATCGGGTGCGTTCATCGGCATCAACCACTCGCCGTCCTTGGCGTGGAGTACCAGCGCCGGGCCCAATGGACAGTGCAGTTTCCAGAGTTGACCGCGCATCCAGGATCGGTGGTCGTCGTCCTCGCGGACGATGCGGACGCTGGTGTCGAGGACGGCGGAGAGCGGAAACGCTCCGGTGACGTCGACTCGGGAGCCGTGTGATCCATACCCGTTGCCCACTTCGTTGGTGGTCGCTTCCCAGCGCAGCCGATCCTTGTCGAGGATGACCGAGGCGGACCACCGCTCGGAACGGAGCGGATAGGTCAGTACGAAGTCGCTGCCTGCGACGACGGAGACGGGCGCCGCGACGAGGATGCGTCTGGCCTGCAGGACGAGCAGCAGGCACACCGGAGGAAGTAGGACTGCCGTGAGAATGAGCGGACCTCGGATGCCCGCAATGTACTCGACACGGGCCGGGCCTAGCAGGGGGATCAGCAGGAAGGGAATGGACAGGATTGCGTTGATCAGCGTGCTGTATTTCCACTCGGACGGCGTCAGCAGGGTGTTCTTGCGTGCGAGCTGCCAGAGTACGAACGCTGTCGAGAACCCAGGCAAGATCATGAGGAAGATGGAGCCGAGACCCATGCCGTCGATGAACACCCAGCCGAATATCGTCAGCTGACCGACGGGCAGTACGAGCAGCCCGAGGATCAACATCGGGCGCACCTGGTTCCAGCGCCGTCGCAGCGCGGCCCGGTTGGCTTCTGGCACGGCGCCGGGCACCGTGCTGGGAATCAGTGACACCGAGCTGACGACCTCTCTTCGGCTGGTCTGGCAGGGCCTGCGCGTTACAGGTGCGCGTGTCTCTGCGGGATGGATCAACAAGATCGTCGAGGTCGCCGGCACACCGGACTCGCCTACGAGCTCGCTTCCGGTTCAGGCCTATGCGGACGGAACTCCGGTCGTGACGTCCCCTGCTTGATCCTGGCGCGGATGTGCTCGGCTCGTGCCAGCAGTACCGGCTTCAGCGCTTCGGGTCGAGTCATCGGCAGTACCCATTCACCGGAGTGGGTGTGCAGAACCAGCGCAGGGCCGGGACGAATCCTCAATCGCCACAGATGGCCACGCATCCAGACACGTCCCCCCTCGGTGTCGTGCACGATGCGGAGACTCACATCTCGCACCGCGGCCAAGGGGATGGAACTGCTCACGTCGACCTTGTTGACCGCGACCCCGTAACTTCGCGCGAGTGAGTTTCGCCATGCCTCCCAGTGCAGCCGGTCCTTGTCCAGGGTGATGGTGGCGAACCACCGATTGGAGCGCAGTCGGTAGTCCAAGACGAAGTCACTGGCCGCGACAAGCCGCAGCGGTTCAGCCATGAGGATGCGGCGTGCCTGCCAGACGAGTAGCCGGCAGATGACGGGAATCAAGACGATGGCGAGGACGAGTGCTCCTCGGAACCCTGCGGAGTACTGCTGTGCCGCTGTGCCGGTCAAGGGCAGGAGGACGATCGGGATGGACAAGATGGCATTGAGAGCAACGCTCGCCGTCCACTCCGACGGTGTGATCAGCTTCGGTCCACGCCTCAGTTGTCGGACCACCAGTATCACGCCTGCCGTCGGAACGAGGGTCAGCAATACGCCAGGCAGCACGACCCAGCCGATCATCAGGCCACCGAACAACACGACCTGGCCGATCGGCAGTATGAGAAGGGCGAGCATGAGTCGCGGACGTATTTGGTCCCAACGCCGTTGCAACGTCGCCTGATCACGCTCGGCGGCCTCGCTCGGGACCGTACGGGGAAACAACGGCACCGGGGTGATGTCCTCTCCTGTCTACGGAGCGGGATGATGACTCGTCACACGGTGAACAGTAAAAACCCAAGTGTGAAGAGGAACACCGCATCGCGGGATGTGAATGCGAGCGGCGTCCTCGTTCCGCTCAGGCGTGTTGCGTGCCGGAAGTGCCTGGCTCTTGTACCTCCGGCATCGGGACGGAGCCTCCGTCGTTCTGCATCTCAGGCATGGTGGGCGGAGCCGTTCCGGGCGGCCCGAACCATGGCACGTCACTCGGTGCCGGCTGGCTCGAGAACTGCTGGTCGTTGTAATCACCGGGTGAGACGGGGTAGTTCGGCGGGGTGACGTCGAGTGGACGGTCTCCAGTGCGGCCGCCTGGGTTGCCGTCCCAGAGGTTCTGAGCGTGGCCGTTCGCACCGGAGACGGCTCCGTTCGTACCGCCGACAGTTGCGCCCTGGGCACCCGATTGCAAGTAGTCGCCGAAGGAGGAGGCCTCCCCGTTGCGAAAATCGTTGATTCCTCGGTCGAGGAGGTTTGCACCGGCGCCGGTGATCGCTCCGTTCGTGGCGCCCTGGATGGCCGCGTCGGTGAAGCTGCCGACTGCTGCTGTCGGTAGGAATGCGTCGCCGAGGCCGCCAGCGATCCCCGAAGCCAGCCCGGTGATACCTGCGCTCACCGTCTTGCCGGTATCCCAGGAATCTCGGTTCCCAGCGAGCATCTGGCTGCCCTGGATTGCGATGTCGACGCCCAGGTTGATTGCCAGTTGCCTGACGAGTTCTCGGAAGAGAATCTGAACCACCGACCGCGTCGCGGCCTGTGCGATCGGAATTCCGGCCGAACTTGCGCCGAGGGTTACGAACGCGGCCGCGACCATGCTGGCGATCGAGGCGGCCAGCATTACCAGCGCGGCGATGATGCTCAGCTTCGTGTACTCGACTTCCAAGGCCGCGTTGTCACACGCCGCGCCGAGTTCGTCGCACAGCTCCTGAAGTTTCGGCAGGAACTGCGGATCATTGACGACGTACTGGCCCCAGAACTCGCGGAAGGCGTCGGCCGTGTCGCCCTCCATCGTGGACAGCGCGGCCTGTCCGGCCGCCTCCGCCGCCTCCGCGACCGAGCCGACCTCGGCGGCCGTGCTCGTCCAGCCCTCGCCGAGCCTGCGCAGCGCCGTCTCGTCGCCCTCCGGCCAACTCGCGCCCACCACGATGGGGGTCAGCCACTGCACCCATTCGGGAATCTCGATGCCCATGTCAACCCCTCACGCCATCTGGCTGAAGCCGTCGGCCGCGTCCTGGTCGATCGACTCCCAGGTGTCGGCGGCGGCGTCGAGCTGGAGCTTGATTCCGCGCAGCGCCTCCACCAACGCGGAGATGTTCTCCTGGGCGGCCTGCGCAGCGGGGACATAGTCGGTGGCGAAGGTCATGCCGGACTCGTCACCGCCCCAACACTCTCCCTCTGTCGAGACGATGCCGTCAATGGACGTTCCGGCGCCCTCCAACTGGTCCGCGGCCGCGTCGAACTGCGGCGACCGTGCGCGCAGCGCAGGCGGATCGACTTCCATGTTGTCATTTCCCATGGCGGTGTCCTTCTCGATGAGACGGATAGCGGTGCACCGGTCGACGTCCGGACTAAGGACGTCCGACTGGGGACGCCCGGCTGGGGGACGGCATGACTCGGTGCTGCGGGTCTCGGTGAGTCACGGCCGCGCGAATCACCGATGTCGTGGCGCACGCGGACCCTGGTCCGTGTGGTCGCACCGACGCGACGGCTCAGCGCATGAACGAGCCGCCGCCGAAGTCCTCGTCGTCGTCTTCCGGCGGACGCGGCCTGCGCGGCGGCGCGGGCGGCGCCGCGCTGGGCGGGGTGGGCGGCGGCGGCATGGTGGGCAGCAGATCCCGCAGGGCGGGCGCGCCCTCGATCAGGTCGCCGAGATCCATGCTCGGCCCCTGCTGGGTCGCCGTCATCGCCTCGTTGACCTCGGTCCTGGCGCGCGCGGTGGCGCGGACGATCGTCTCCACCACGGTGCGCGAGAGCTTCTCCGGGGTGCTGCGGTTGAACGCCGTCACCGCGAAGTCCAGGCGGGTGATCGTGCCCGCTGCGTCGACGACGGCGGTGACCAGTCCGTCGGGCGACACCGCTTCGCCGGTCACGGCCATGGCCCTGGACTGCGCGTCCTTCAGATCCGACATCTGCTGCTGGAACTGGGTGGTCAGATTCGCCACCTGCTCCCGCATCGCCGCGTTGCGTGCCTCCAGCGCGGCACGCCGGTCAGTCTGTTCGCTCATCCCGTCCCCTCAGCGTCGTTGAGCAGCTGCCAGGGCGGACAGTAGACAACTCCGCTGGACACCGGGGCCGTCTTGACGAAAACCACACGATTAACGCACGACGACACTCCCGGTGCAGGCCCGACCGGCGGCGACGGTCAGAATGGCCTGGTGACCGACCGGGGCTTGCAGGGCACGACAGACGGACGGCCGCACAGCGGCGGCCACGAGGCGGCGGACACCACGGACCTGGTGATCCGCATGGACGGAGTCGGAGTTCGGCGCGGACCGACGAATCTGGTCCGGGACATCGACTGGCGCGTCGAGGTCGACGAGCGGTGGGTGATCCTCGGGCCCAATGGCGCGGGCAAGACCACCATGCTGCGGCTGGCAGGAGCGGAGCTGCATCCCAGCAGCGGCACGGTGCACCTGCTCGGTGAGCGGCTCGGCGGCGTCGACGTCTTCGAGCTCCGGCCGAGGATCGGGCTGTGCTCGGCCGCGCAGGCCGCCCGCATCCCGCCGGACGAGGTGGTGCGCGACGTCGTGGTCAGTGCAGGCTACGCGGTGCTCGGCCGGTGGCGAGAGGACTACGACGCCCTCGATCTCGACCGGGCGACCGAGCTGCTCGGCTCGCTGGGCATGGGCGCGTTGGCCGACCGCAGATTCGGCACCTTGTCGGAGGGGGAGCGCAAGCGGACCCTCATCGCCAGGGCATTGATGACCGACCCCGAGATGCTGCTCCTCGACGAGCCCGCCGCCGGTCTGGACCTCGGCGGACGAGAGGACCTGGTCGCTCGGCTGACGATGCTGGCCTCCGATCCGGACTCGCCCGCTCTCGTGCTGGTCACCCACCACGTCGAGGAGATCCCGCCCGGCTTCACCCACGCGCTGCTGCTGCGCGAGGGCGGGGTCGTCGCGCAGGGACTGCTGGCGGACGTCATCACCGAGGAGAACCTGTCGGCGACCTTCGGCCAGGACCTCGTCCTCCAGCGCTCCGGTGATCGCTTCTTCGCCTGGCGACGCCCCGGCAGCTGACCGCCTGGGCGGTCTACCGCGCGGTAACCTGCGTGCGCGACGGTCGATCTTCGACTGTCGGCGGCGCCGCCGGAGCGCCACGATGATGTCGAGGAGGACGCGGGCGTGGGCGAGTTCGTCAGGCTGGAAGTGGACGCGGGAATCGGCACGATCCGATTGGACCGGCCGCCGATGAACGCCTTGAACATCCAGATGCAGGAGGAGATCCGCGCCGTCGCCACCGAGGCGTCGGTCCGCGCCGACATCCGGGCCGTGGTGATCTACGGCGGACCCAAGGTGTTCGCCGCCGGGGCGGACATCAAGGAGATGGCCGATCTCACCTACGCGCAGATGGCCGACCGCGCGCCGCAGCTCTCCTCCGCGTTCCGCGCGGTGGCGGAGATCCCCAAGCCCGTGGTCGCCGCCGTCACCGGCTACGCGCTGGGCGGCGGCCTCGAACTGGCATTGTGCGCGGATCGCCGCATCGCGGGCGACAACGTCAAGGTCGGTCAGCCCGAGGTCCTGCTCGGCGTGCTGCCGGGTGCGGGCGGCACACAGCGACTGGCCAGGCTCGTCGGCCCGGCCAAGGCCAAGGACATCATCTTCACCGGTCGGTTCGTCGAGGCCGCCGAGGCGCTGACGCTCGGCGTCGTCGACGAGGTCGTGGCACCGGACGACGTCTACGCCACCGCGTTGAGCTGGGCGGATCGCTTCACTCATGGTGCCGCGCAGGCGCTCTCCGCAGCGAAGACCGCCATCGACACCGGGTTGCAGACCGACCTGGCCAGCGGACTCGCGCTGGAGAGCAGGCTGTTCGCGGCGATGTTCGCCACCGAGGACCAGAAGACCGGGATGCGCTCGTTCGTCGAGAACGGCCCCGGCAAGGCGAAGTTCGAGGGCCGTTGAGATGAGCGAGACACCGATGCGACGACCCGGCATCAAACGGCAGGGCACCACTCGTCTCGACGAGGTCGACGACGTCACGGCGCACGACGTCCCGCGCCACGAGCCGACGGGCACCGACGGTCGCGTCCCGACCGATCCAGCGCCCAACCCGCACGCCACCGAGGCCGAGGTCAAGGCCGCCTACGCCGATCCGAAGCTGGCGAACGTCCTCTATCACGACTGGGAGGCCGAGACCTACGACGAGAAGTGGTCGATCTCCTATGACGATCGCTGCGTCGACTACGCCGTCGGCCGGTTCCACTACGCGGCGGGCGTGCCTGCGAAGCCCTACGGTCGAGCGCTGGAACTGGGCTCCGGCACGGGCTTCTTCCTGCTCAACCTGATGCAGGGCGGGATCGTCGAGAAGGGCTCGGTGACGGACCTGTCGCCCGGCATGGTGAAGGCGGCGCTGCGCAACGCGGAGAACCTCGGCCTCGACGTGGACGGGCGGGTCGGCGACGCGGAGCGCATCCCCTACCCGGACGACACATTCGACCTGGTGGTGGGGCATGCGGTCCTGCACCACATCCCCGACGTCGAGGCGGCGATGCGGGAGGTGCTGCGGGTGCTCAAGCCCGGCGGCCGGTTCGTCTTCGCGGGCGACCCCACCCGGATCGGTGACTACTACGCGCGCAGGCTCGGCCGGGCCACCTGGTGGCTGACGACCAGGATCACCCGGCTGCCCGCGCTGGCGGCCTGGCGGCGCCCGCAGCAGGAGCTCGACGAGTCCTCCCGCGCCGCAGCCCTGGAGGCGGTCGTCGACCTGCACACCTTCGTCCCGTCCGAGCTGGAGCAGACCGCTCGGGCGGCGGGCGCGGTGCGCGTGCACGCCAGGACGGAGGAGTTCGCCGCAGCGCTGTTCGGCTGGCCGGTGCGGACCTTCGAAGCGGCGGTTCCGCAGGGCAAGCTGGGCTTCGGCTGGGCGATGTTCGCCTATCGCACCTGGCAACGACTGTCCTGGTTGGACCAACGGCTGGCAGGCCTGCTGCCGCGCGACGTCTTCTACAACGTCCTGATCACCGGTCGGAAGGCCGCTCGATCAGACCGGGCCTGAGGCCTCGGACGCCGACTCTGCCCCGCTGAAGTCGCCGCGCCGCCGGTCGCCGCCGACAGGGGCGACCGGCGGTCGGCGTCGGGTGAACTCCCGCCGATCCCGACCGCGCCGTGGCCGAGGCGATCGGGCGGCGGGGTGCTCGGGCGGCGGGCCGGGCGGAACGCCGTCGAATTGATCGTTCCTCGTCCCGCTCCGCCTCGGGTGCTAGCTTCTGGACCGGTGAGCGGTATGTCGAATCTGCTGATCGGCCTGCGGTCCTGGCTGCGCCCGGACCCGAGGCAGGCTCGCTTCCTCACCAGGGAATCGCTGCGCTGGGTGCTGCGGAATCGCGCCTACACCCCCTGGTACCTGGTGCGATACTGGCGGCTGCTGCGGCTGCGCCTGACCCGGCCGCACATCGTCCTGCGCGGCATGGTGTTCCTCGGCAGGAACGTCGAGATCGACTGCGAGCCCGGTCTCGGCAGGTTGGAGATCGGCCGCTGGGTGCACATCGGCGACGGCAACGCCATCCGCTGCCACGAGGGCTCGCTCCGGATCGGGGACAAGGCGGTCTTCGGCAGACAGAACACGGTGAACTGCTACCTGGACGTCGAGATCGGCGGGGCGACGCTGGTCGCGGACTGGGTCTACGTGTGCGACTTCGACCATGTCATCTCTGACGTCGACCGACCGATCAAGGACCAGGGCATCGTCAAGACCCCGGTGCGCATCGGACCGGACTGCTGGCTGGGCACCAAGGTGACGGTGCTGCGCGGCAGCCGAGTCGGCCGGGGCGTGGTGCTGGGGGCTCATGCCGTGGTGCGGGGCGAGGTTCCGGACTTCGCGGTCGCCGTCGGGGCGCCCGCCAGGGTCGTCCGGGACCGCCACGCCGACTTCGTCGCCAACGCCGATGCCCGCGCCCGCCAGGCCGCCGCGCTGGCCGACATCACCCGCAAGGCGGAGGCGGCCGCCGGACGGCGGCCCGTCGCCGTTCGCCATGACGCCGAGGAGCCTCCCGCCGCGGAGCCGGCCGCCGCCGCGCCTGCGACGAGCACCGCCGCCGTGCCCGCCACCGCATCCGCGCCTGCGTCGATGAGCCCGATGTCCTCGGAGGACCCGACGTCGGCGGGTGCCTCCGACTCGGCAGGCACCGCCGAGAGCACCGCTGACCAGCGCTGAACGCACCGCAGACCGGTCACGGATCTCGTGCCGCTCTCGCGACGTTCTCGAAGATCCGGTGCGGGTCCTCGTCGGCTGATCACGGGGAAACCCGATGGGCGAGGTCCGGTCGGGGGCGGACCCGTCGGGATCGGCCGCGTGTCCTGCCGCCCGGCTCGGCACGAACAGCCGCTCCTGGTGACCAGGACACGGCCCCGCAGGCCCGAACGCCTCGCCGCCCACTCGTAGCCTGCCGACCAGGCGTGCGGCAGGTACGGACGAGCGCCCGCCGTCGGCGCCGTGCGCGAGCAGCCCCGAGGCGACCGGCGAGATCGTGAACCGACCTCTCGAATCGCGGGCCTGCGCCCTGAACCGGCCGGCCAGCCCCGATCAGGACCGCCGGACCGCGAACAGTTCGGCGAGGGCGTCCGCCCGGCCCGCGAGATCGCCGGTGCTCACCAGCCTGGTGAGCTCGTCGGCGCGGCCGACGTCGAGCCTGCGCAGCAGTTCGGCCGCCTCGGTGAGGGGCGCGCGAGCCTCCCAGGCCCGGCCCGCCTCGATCAGCTCCGTGCCGAGCCTGCCGAGGGCGCGGGCGATGCTCCAGTCGTCGTCGGCGATGCGCTGGTAGTCCAGCGCGAGGGAGAACATCGCCACCGCGCTGTCGTGGTTGCCGAGCAGTCGTTGGCATTCGCCGAGGTTGTGCAGGCACACGATCCGGTCGACGGAGTTGTCCGCGATCTCGAAGTCCCGCAGCGCCGCCGCATGCGCCCGCACCGCCTCATGGAGCAGTCCCGCGCGTCGATAGGCCTGCCCGAGCGAGTCCAGGGCCCGCCCGCGGTCATCGTTCAACAGGGGGTAGTCCAGGCCGACCAGCACCTCCAGGCTGCGCCTGCCGGTGGCGACGGCCTCGTCGGCGCGACCGGTCTGGAGATAGCCCATGGTCAGGTTGTTCAGTCCGACGTGCAGGCGCTGTGGTGCGTCGAGCTGTTCGCTCTGCGCCACCGCCCGTTCCAGCAGCTCCACGCCGAGCGCGTCGTCTCCGTGCAGCGAGTGCACGATCCCGAGGTTGCCGACGACCATCAGCTCCGCCTCGACATGGCCCAGTTCGCCGAAGGTCCGCACGCTCTCGGTCAGGGCCTCGATCGACTCGGGCAGCCGATGGAGCTGGGCGAGCAGCTTTCCCTCGGCGTTCTTCAGCCAGGCCCGGCCCTCCCGATCGTCGGCGGCCTGCGCCGCCGAGGTGCCCAGTTCCGAGGTCTCCTGCCACTCGGTGAGGCGAAGCCGCTGCTGGAGATAGCTGGTGAGGCAGTAGCTGAGCATCCAGCAGACCCGGTGGAGGCCCCGATGCATCGCGGTTCTGGCCGCTGCGGCGATGGTGGCGCGTTCGAGGTCCCACCACCGCAGCGTGGTCCAGCCCGCAGGCAGGGCGAAGGCGGCCGGGTCGAAGTCGGCCAGCTCCTCGTCGAGGCCTGTCGGGCAGAACGCGCGGTCCTGTCCGATCGCCGTCCAGGCCCGGCCCAGCTGCCAGCGCAGCACCCGGCGCACCGCGACCGACCGATCCCGCTCCGAGTCCTCGTGGTCGCTGCGTTCCTCCGCGAACTCGCGGACCGCGTCATGCAGGCGATAGCGCCCGGCACCGTGCTGCTGGAGAAGCTGATCTGCGTCGAGCCGGGCCAGCAGTCGGTCGGCGCTCTCGACGTCCCCGTCGAGGACCACGGCCGCCGCTCGCGCGTCGATCTCCGGGCCTGGCAGCCAGCTCAACCACCGAAACGACCGACGGGTCTCCTCGGGCAGCGTCGCATACGACTGATCCAGGACGGTGCGGACGGACGCTGCTGGATCACCCTGGATCTCCAGGGCCGTCAGCAGCCTGCCGGACGCCAGCCGATCCGTCAGTTCCGCGAAGCGTCGTTCCGGGGCCTGCCGCAGCTGCGCCCCCAGGATGCGCAGCGACAACGGCAGCCCGCCCCCGAGCCGGACCAGTGTGTCCAGCAGATCAGGGCGATCCGCCGACTCCGGCCCGATGACCTCGGTCAGCAGGGTCCGCGCATCGGGTTCGGCCAGCGGGTCTAGCGGCACGGTCCGGACACCGTTCGGCGCCGCGAGCCCGTCGAGTCTGCCTCGACTGGTGACGACCAGCCGGGAGCCCGCACTGTCCGGCACCAGCGGGCTCACCTGCGCCGCGTCCCTGGCGTCGTCGGCGAGGATCAGCAGCCGTCGGCCCGCCGAGATCGCGCGGTAGCGGGCGGTCGCCGCGTGGAGTTCACCGGGTATCTCCTCGCCCGACACGCCCAGCGCGTACAGGACCCGGCCCACGGCGGCGAGCGGGCTCAACGGCTCGTCGCCGGAATGCCCACGCAGGTCGATGAAGAGCTGCCCGTCCGGATACTGCTCGGCCGCGGCTCGACATCCGCGCACGGCCAGTGTGGTCTTCCCCGAGCCTGCCATTCCGTTGACCGTCACCACCGTGGCGGCCCGAGGATCGGTGGTGTCCAACAGGTCGCCGAGGACGGCGATCTCCTCGGCCCGCCCTTCGAAATAGGGCGAGACGGGCGGCAGCTCGGAGAGGAAGGCGTCGGGACGCGGCGGCACGGCAGGCGCAGCGCTCACCGCCGACGTCGGGGCGCTCACCCCCAGGATGCGCAGCAGCGCGGCGGGCGGCTCGCCGTCGAGGACGCCGACATAGACCCGTCGCATCTCCTCGCCAGGCTCGATCCCGAGCTCGGTGGCCAGGGTCGCGTGCGCCTGATGAAAGACGTCCATCGCGTCGGCGCGGCTGCCGAGCTGGTTGCACAGCAGTGCCTTGCGAATCCACAGGTCCTCGCTGAGCGGGTGCCTCGTCAGCTCGGCGTCGATCTCACCGCCGAGTTCGCCGAGATCGCCGGTGGCCAGCCGCGCGTCGATCAGGCCGAGCTGGCATCGTCGCATCGTCGCCAGCACGCGGGGGCGCTCGGCGAGGATCAGCGGCGAGGCGGGCACGTCGGAGAACGGGGTGTCGCGCCACAGGGTCCTCGCCCGATCGAAGGAGTCGATCGCCTCCCGGAAATGCCCGGAGCGCATCGCCTGAACGCCCGCGTCGACGTCGGCGGTGAACACGGTGACGTCCACGTCGTCGGGACCGAGGTCGATGCGGTATCCGTCCTGGTCCTGGCGGATCGGATCGCCGCCGTGCTCGGCGAGGAGCCCGCGGACCTCGTCGACGTCGCGCCGTACGGCCGCCGCGCCGTCCTGGGGTGGCTGCTCCGGCCACAGCTCGCCGAGCAGGGCTGCGGAGGAGACGGTGTGGGGTGCGTGCAGCAACAGGACGGCGAGAGTCAGTCGCTGCTGGGGTGAGCCAGGACTGACCCACTCGACGCCCGTGCGGAACTCCAGCGGGCCGAGCAGTCGGTAGCGCACGGCTCATCCTCGCACCGTCGTCGATCGACGACCATCGGCCGCGTAACCGTCGTGACGCAGGGTGTTGGTCTACGGCCGTGCGTCACCCGAGCAACAGGTTGCCAGAGGGAATCTTGGGTCGGGGCAGGTCCCGTCCCCGATCCGCCCCCGGATGATCGACCTGCGGCGGCGAGGCAGGCCTGGGGCGTGCGGCCGCGAGGGTGAGCGCGCTGGCGGCGTAGACGTCCGCCGTCGCGGCGGCGATGGCGGGCCAGGCGAAGTCGGTGCTCAGCCGGTCTCGTGCGGCCGAGGCCCGCCGGGCCGCACTCGCGGGATCGGCCAGCACTCGACGCACCCCGGCCGTCAGCCCCGCGACGTCGCCGGGTGCGAAGGACAACCCCGTCTCGCCGTCGCGAACCACCTCGCCGAGGCCGCCCGCAGTGGACGCCACCAGCGGGGCACCCGCTGCCGCCGCCTCCAGCGCCACGATGCCGAAGGGCTCGTATCGGCTGGGCAGCACCACGACGTCGGCGGCGGCCAGCAGCGCGGCCAGCTCCTGATCGGGCAGCTGGCCGGTGAGTCGCACGGCCCGGCGTACCCGGTGTCTGCGAGCCTCGTCGACGAGTCGGTCCTGGTAGCCGCCCTGACCGGCGATTGCCAACACTGCTCCGGGATGACTGCGGCGGATCGCGGGCAGCGCGGCCACGGCGTCCTGCGCGCCCTTCTCCCATTCGATCCGGCCGAAGAACAACAGCAGCGGGGCGTCCTTCGCCTGCACCGAGGCCCGCGCCTCGGCCACCTTGGCGGGTGACACTCGCCAGGGGTTCGGGCTGATCCCGTTGTGCAGCACGGCGATCTCGGCAGGCTCGACGTCGAAGAGCTGGGCCGCCTCGTGGCGCATCGCGACGGAGCAGGTGATCAGCTGATCGGCCCGATTGGCCAGCCACCACTCGATGGAGTGGATTTGCTGGTTGAGCGGCTGAGACAGCCAGCCGCTGTGGCGACCGGCCTCGGTCGCGTGCAGCGTCGTGACCAGCGGCACCTCGGCGGCCTCGGCCAGCGCGATGGCGGGATGAGCCACCAGCCAGTCATGCGCGTGCACCACGTCGGGTCGCCAGCCGCGCAGCAGCGCGTGTCCGGCCCGGACCATCGCGTGGCCCATCGCCAGGGTCCAGGCCACCAGGTCGTGTTCGAAGGACAGGTGGGCCGGGTCCTCGGCGACGCGCACTACCCGTACCTTCGCCCTGTTCTCCACCTCGGTCGGATGAGTGCTCGCGTCGGTGCCGGTGGGCTGTCTGCACAGCAGGATCACCTCGTGTCCCTGCGCGGCCAGCTGCTCCGCCAGGGCATGGACGTGCCTGCCGAGCCCGCCGACCACCACCGGTGGGTACTCCCAGGACAACATCAGGACCCGCATCCACAGATCCTCGCAAACCCACGTTCAGGATCACCCGGTCGGTACGGTGGAACCACGGTGGTAGCGAGCTGACTTGACTGGGGGAGTCGACATGGAGCCGTTCGGATGGGTGCTGCTGGCGCTGGCGGTCTTCCTGGTCGTCAGCGTGGTGGGCATCGTCGTCAAGGACCGGTTGCGAGCACGGTCCGCGCCGGACACTCCGGCGGCCGTCCGCCCCGTCGACGTCAAGGGGATGCGCGCGGCCAGGCAGGCCGAGGGCTCGCACTACAGCGTGGATCAGTCCACCCAGGGCACCGGCGTCTTGTGATCGCGGCCGGGCATCGAGCCTGCCGACCACGGTTCCTGCCTGCGTGGCGATGCGGGCCGGAACCGTGGTCGGGTCGGGTTCATTCGGAAACCGCCTGATCAGCGTGCCGTGCCGCGCCCGCGAAGCAGACCGCGCGCGTCCAGTCCGCCGAAGGGCGCGTCGATCACCCGCAGCCTGCCCGCCTCCGTCTCGGCCGCGGCACGGTCGCCCGCCGCCAGCAGGTCGGCCAACCGGTCGAACGCGGCGGTGTGCTCGGCCGCACGGGCCCGCGCGTAGTCGGCCGCCGAGTCGCGGGTGACCATGAAGGCCCAGTCGCTGGAGCAGGCCAGCAGGGCCTCCTGCCAGAGCTGGTCGAGCACCCGATCCCGCCCCGCGCCGAAGCGGTGCCCGTCGACCACGGCGAGCAGCCGATGCTGGAGGCGCTCATTGGTCGCCACCAGGTCCGCCACGGCGGGGCCATTCCACACCCGCCAGTCCTTGCCCGCGCCCCAGGACGAGGCGGGCAGCTCCACCGGAGTGCCGACCCGGCCTGCGGCGAGCACGCGGCGGGGCGTGGTCACCGTGACCCCGGCCTCGGGCAGAGCACGCAGGACGCCCGCCAGCCAGGCAGGGCCCTCGTGCCACCAGTGACCGAACAGCTCGGTGTCGAAGGCCGCGACCACCAGGCCGGGTCGGCCGTCCGAGTCGCGGTGCTCCCGCAGCCGCGTGACGACCGCGTCGACGAAGTCCGCGACATGCTCCGCCACCGCCGCCGCCGCGAGATCGGGCCGATAGGGCTGCTTGTCCTCCGGTGCGACGGTGCGACCGGTGACCCTGGCGGGCTTGAGCCCGGTCGGATGGTCGTAGGTGTGGAAGTCCCGATAGGCGGGGTGACCCGGATAACCGACCTTCGGCGACCACACCCGCTCGGCGATCTCGCCGTCCCGGCCGAAGCAGACGACGTCGGAGCCCCACACCGGCCGCGCCGCCGAGGTGCGGCCCGCCAGCGCGGGGGAGTCGACGAGGAAGTGCGTCACCCCGGCGTCGGCGTAGCCGGTCTCCATACCGGGGTCGAAGCCGCATTCCGGCGCCCAGATCCCAGTGCTCCGACTGCCGAGGCGCAGTGCCCCGTCGGCCAGCCCCACCCGCAGGGCCTCGGCCCGCAGTCGGGGGTGCAGGAGTGGTTGGAACGGATGCGTCGCGGGACCGCCCAGCAGCTCGAGCACGCCTGCGTCGACCAGCGGCCGCAGCAACGGCGAGGCGCCGTGCCGCCAGCGGGTCTCGAACAGCTCCAGGGCTCGGGTCGCGCGTCGATGCTCGGCGGCAGCCAGTTCGCGCAGCTCGGGCCTGCCCTGCTGCCAGCGGACGGCCGCGTGTCTGGTGCGCAGCACCCGGTTGCCGAGCCAGTCGTGCAGACCGCGCAGGCTGTACGGATCGTCCAGCTGGGCGGCGAGCACCGGGGTGAGGCCGAGCGCGAGCTGGTCGCGGAGCCCCGCTGTGGCCAGCCGCTCCAGCAGCTCCACCAGCGGCAGATAGGAGTCGGCCCACGCCTGGTAGAGCCATTCCTCGCCGACCGGCCAGCTGCCGTGCCGGGCCAGCCACGGCAGGTGGGTGTGCAGGACGAGACTGAACTCGCCGAGTGGTTCGCCGGACCGGATGCCGGTCACGGTCGCCGTCCCACGGCCACGAGATCCAGGCTGGTGTCCACGTCGGTGTCGGTGATGACGAAGTCCTCGGCGCGCACGGCGTCGACCTCGGCGGCCAGCTCGGCAGGCCAGTCCCGCCCCTCGACCGCCAGCCGGATCTGCTCCTCGATCAGCGAGCCGCCCCGGCGTCGCTCCCGCTCGTGTAGAGCGGGGCCGTGTCGCAGGCCCGCGAGCCGGTCCACGACGAGACCGGCGTCCGACAGCAGTTCGGCCAGCTCGGCAGGGTCGAGCTCGCGGGTGTGGAAGGGGTTCGTGGTGCCGTCCGGCGAGAACGTCAGTCGGTTCGGCGTGGTGAGCAGCAGCAGTCCGCCCGGTCGCAGCACCCGGCGACATTCGGCCAGGAACGCGGTCTGATCCCACAGGTGCTCGATGACCTGGAGGTTCGCCACGACGTCCACACTCGCCGTCGCGACGGGCAGCGTGGTCAGCTCCGCCCGCACGGCACCGACCCCGGGATAGGCCCGCCCGACGTGCGCGACGGCCGGGGCGTCGAGGTCCACGGCCACGACCACTTCGGCCACCGAGGCCAGCATGGCGGCGCCGTAACCCTCCCCGCAGCCCGCGTCCAGCACCCGGGCCCCACGACAGTGCGGCAGCAGAGCGAGATACGCCGCCTCATGACGACGGAACCAGTAGTTCTCCCTGGCGATGCCCGGCAGAGTGCGCTCCCCGGTGAGCGGTAGCGACACGAGGGCGTGATCGGCGGACATCGCCGCACCCTATCCGGCTGCGGCGGGGGCGAGGGTGGGCAGTTCCCCCGGCGGTGAGTGAGACTCCGGGTCGGCCATGTCCTGTCGTGGAAACGTCATTCGCTCTGGATGCCGACGGGCCGTCCGGTGACCTCCTCCACCCGCGCGACGAGGGTCCTGGCCAACTGCTTGAAGTCGCGGAGGCACTTCTGCACGTAGCTCTGCGTGCTGCCGATGGCTCCGTCGGCGGCACGCAGATCAAACATCGGCCTGCGCGCATCGTGTGCCAGCGGTATCAGGCTTCGGTAGGACAGCGGCCGGTGGTTGTCCGCGAGCACCTCTTCCGAGACGAGGGACGGCAGATACGTCGAGCGGAACAGCGCGAGGTCGTCGGTTCGCTCGTCATCGCGGGTCGCCTGGCCGGGTGGCGGGCCCGGGCCGGACCCAGACGACACCTTTCCGTCGGCCTGCCGGGCCGCCCTCGGTGCGACGCGGGGCGCGGCCCGGCAGGGTGCCGAGTGAGTGACTCAGAGACGCCCGAGGATCTTGTCCGGAGTCACCCGCACGGTCGTCATCGCGCCCTCGTAGGAGGCCGTCGGCGTCCGCGCGACGTGCTCCGCGTAGGGGACGCCGACGTACTTCGTCGCCAGCTCGTCGCGCAGCGCGCGGGTGCGGTCCGGTTCGAAGGTCGCGATGCCTCGGATCACCGCGTAGGTGTGCGGGGCGTCGGCGGGGTTCAGCAGCACGCTCACCCGAGGATCGTGACGGAGGTTCTTCGCCTTGCGGCTGTCGACGGCGAGAAAGAAGAGCACGTCGTCGCCGTCACGGCCGACCCAGACCACGGACTGCTGCGCGGTGCCGTCGGGCTGGATCGTCGCGACGATCCCGAAGACGGGCGTGTCCAGCAGGCGGCGCAGGCTCTCCTGCGTCACGGGCTGCATCATGTCGGTTCTCCAGATCGGGGGAGCCGCGGCCTACGCGACCGGGCGGGGCGGGCGGGCGTTCGGGGGAACGGTCCGAGACGGGGGGAGGGCGGCGCGTCGGGTGCGACTGCCTGCACCGAACGGCGGCCCGCTGCTACGAAGGCGGCGGTCATCGCGACAGCAGCCGCTCGGTCTCGGCGTAGAGCCGTTTCGCGTCCTCGACGTCGAACGCCGGTCCTTCGATGCTGATCGGCACGCCCTGGACGACGGCGCTGAGCGGCGCGGCGGGCGGCTCGTCCAGGACGGCGAGGATCGGGCGGACGGCCTGCTCGACCGGTGCGGCGATGTCGCGGATCGCGGCGACGTGGGCCGCGTCCGCCGCGTCGTACTGCCCGGAGAATCCAGTGTCGACGATGCCGGGGTGCAGGAGCACGTAGCGCACCTTCGACGTCGGCTGGCGCAGCGTGAATCCGACGCCGAGCAGGTCGTTGAGCGGGCCGCCGTGCTGCATCGCCGTCCTGCCGTCGTAACCGTGTTCCAGACCGAGGTCGTCCCAGCGGATCTCGGCGGCGCCGGTGCCGGTCGGGCCCGCCACGTTGAGGATCACCGGTTCGGGCGCCGCGTCGAGCAGGTCGACCATGTCGTGGCTCGTCACGAACCGGCTCAGATAGAACAGGGCGAGGTTGCTCTCGAAGCCCTCTGTGGTGACCGTCCTCGTCGAGTGGAAGTGCCGCGCGCACAACACCAGCGCGTCGATCGAGTCGACCAGCGAGCGGACCTCCTCGATCGCGCTCCTGGTCTCCGCGATGAGGCTCAGGTCTGCGGCGATGAAGTGCGCACGACCCGGTGCGCCGCGCCGCGCGGCCTCGGCGAGCAGCGCCGCGCCCTTCGCCGCGTCCCGGCCGATGATCACGACCTCCGCTCCCCTGGCCAGGTAGTGGAGTGCGACCGCCCTGCCGAGGCCGTCCGTGCCGCCGGTGACGACGAGCGTCTTGGCGGCCGAGGCACCAATGTACCCGTCGGTTTGTAAAAATGAACTCACGAGTTCACTATAGCCGGATTGAGGCGCGGAGGGCGTGCGGCGGTTCATCAGGATGAACTCGATGGTTCAGTCAGTCGTCGCCGACGCTAAGGTTTCGGCGTGACCGGAGCGACGACCTCGGCCGCGTCGGGGCACGGCGCCGCACGGGGACGCATCGACAAGCGGCAGGCGATCCTGGCGGCCGCGTTCACGGTGTTCGCCCGTGAGGGGTATGCCCACGCAGGCGTGAGTGTGATCGCGGCCGAGGCGGGGGTGGCGAAGCCGACCGTCTACAACCACTTCGGCGACAAGGAGAGCCTCTTCCGGGCGGCGATCGCCGCCGACGCCGATCGAGCGATGGCACAGAACCTTGCCGCCGTCGAGCGACTGCTCGACCACGGTGACGACGTCCGCGTGCTGTTGGAGGACGTCGGCGAACACCTGGTCCGCTGCTACTGCGACGATCGTTCCTGGGCGCTGCGCAGGCTGCTCTACGCCGAACTCGCCCAGTTCCCCGACCTGATCGACATCGTCCGGGGCCGTGCCACCGACCGAGTGACCGATGCGCTGGCCGATCGGCTGGCCAGGCTCTCCCTTGCAGGCAGGCTGCGCCGATGCGACCCCGTCGAGGCCGCCGAGCAGTTCAGCGCACTGCTCACCGGGCCGTTGGAGGGCCGGGCCAGGCTGGGTACTCGTCGTCTCCCCGACGCGGAGCTGTCGGCCGTTGCGCGGACGGCGGTCCGCACCTTCCTCCATGCCTACGGCCCGGACGTCGCCGAGGCCGAGTAGTCGCCCGGCCGGATGGTCACCGCCGCCGACCCGCCGCCGCCCTGAGCCGCAGCGAAGTCGGTCCCGCGCCGCGTCGAGACGGCGCCGGACGCCGGTCCCAGGTGGGCGAACTCCCTCGCCCGCCCGTCGCCTGCGAGCCGGCCCCGGCAGGCGACCACGGCAGGCGGTCGTTCCGGACGGCGCCCGCAGCGGAACATCGCAGACCTGAGGCGGCGGGAGAGCGACGAATCCGGAAGAGGCGGTCCTCGTCCCGAGAAGAAGCGCCGAGATCGGCGAGCACTGGTCGCTTTCCGATTCCCACCCACTCTTTCGTCGCCCGAATGACACTCGATCGAGATCGTCGGGCGCCTCGGTTCCCGTCTCCCCGAGGAATCCCGCTTGTTAGCCTGCTCACAGATCGGGGGGATGATGGCCGCGATGTTCGATGGGCTTCGACGATGGCTCGGGCGGTCGGGCGAGACCGTGGAATGGCAACGTCGAGCTCGCCCGAGCCAGACCGAGTATCCGTTGTGGTGGGTGCGTGCACTCGACCAACCGGTTCAGCACGGGATCAAGGCCTCGCAGATCGGCCAGCCCGCTAATCCTGCGGGTTACGTCCCGGTCTGTGGTCGGGTGATGGTCCCCGCGGCCAGCGATCTTGACCCGATCGTGGCGCGCTGCGGTCGATGTGCCCAATGGGCCAGGGATCACGTCTACGAGACCCCGCCGCAGGCGCCGTGGAACGGCGACGAGGGCGATGCGGACTTCTACTGAGTCAGTTGCTGCCCGTCCCCTGGCAGAACGGGCATTCGACCGGCCTGCGATCTCTGTCGATCACGGTCCCGGTCCCGTTGCAGGTGGCGCACACAAGCATGTGATCGACTGCCTTTCGGCTGGGCTTCGACAAGCGGAATCGAGCACGTCCGAGATTAGAAGAGGCCGCCGATCTCGGCTACTCAGCGTCGGCAAGCGGTTGCCTCGCGTCGCCGGAAGGGCGCCGGGCGCCGCCGCTCCTCGGGTGCGCCGCGCGGGCGTCGGTCGGAGTGCGCGATCCTCTCTCGAGCAGGTCTTCCCGCCGTGGGCGGTTCTTCGATCGCCGGGTGACGACGGTCACCCGGCGGTTGTCGTCCGCTGCGGGTCGGGAGAGGCTACTCGCAAGTAACATTGGTGTCGGTTGTGGCTGACACCACCGTGCCGCTGGGGCATGGACCTGGCAGGGTCATGGCGATGATCCGCCGGGCGAACCCCGATTCCGCAGGAGGTCGACGAGGACCCATGAACATTGTCGTGCTGGTAAAGCAGGTGCCCGACACCTACTCCGAGCGCAAGCTCAACGACGCCGACCACACGTTGGACCGTGACTCGGCGGACGCGGTGATCGACGAGATCAACGAACGTGCCGTCGAGGAGGCGCTGCTCCTCCAGGAGGCCCACGGCGGGGAGGTCACCGTCCTGTCCATGGGACCGGACCGCGCCACCGAGGCACTGCGCAAGGGCTTGGCGATGGGCGCGCACAAGGCCGTGCACGTCTCGGATGCAGCCCTGCACGGGACGGACATGATCCGGACCGCGACGGTGCTGGCCAAGGCGATCGGCACCGTGGCCGACGTCGACCTGGTCGTGGCGGGCAACGAGGCCACCGACGGCCGTGGCGGCGCCGTGCCCGCGATGCTGGCCGAACTGCTCGGCCTGCCGCAGCTCACCCACGCCCGCAAGGTCGAGATCGACGGGCAGACCATCCGGGTGGAGCGGGAGACCGACGAGGGCATCACGCACCTCGAGGCGGAGCTGCCCGCGCTGGTGAGCGTCGGCGAGAAGATCAACGAGCCTCGCTACCCCTCGTTCAAGGGGATCATGGCGGCGAAGAAGAAGCCGACGACCACGCTGACGCTGGCCGATCTCGGCATCGACCCGGCCGAGGTGGGCCTGGGCGGCTCCTGGACCACCGTCGTGGAGTCCGCACCCAAGCCGCCGCGCGGCGCGGGCGAGCGCGTGGAGGACGAGGGACAAGGCGGCACGCAGATCGCCGAGTACCTGGTCGGCCAGAAGCTCATCTGACGGCTGACGACGAGAGGAAGGCAACGTCATGTCCGAGGTCCTGGTCCTCGTCGACCACGCCGACGGCGAGGTCAAGAAGAGCACCTTCGAACTGCTGACCCTGGCGCGCGGGCTCGGTGAGCCCTCCGCCGTCGTGGTCGGCGCTCCCGGCGTCGCCGCCAAGGCCGGTCAGGCGCTGGCAGGCTACGGCGCGGCGAAGGTCTACGCCGCCGAGTCGGGCGCCGCCGACACCCAGCTCATCACCCCCTCGGTGGATGCGCTGGCGGTGCTCATCGAGCGGTCCGCACCTGCTGCGGTACTGGTCAGCGCGTCGATCACCGGTAAGGAGATCGCCGGTCGGCTGGCCGTGCGCACCGGCTCCGGTGTGCTGGTGGAGATCGACGGCGTCGATGCGGACGGCGTCGCCACTCAGGCGGCCTTCGGCGGCGCCTACGTGGTGAAGTCCAAGGTCACCACCGGCGTCCCCGTGCTCAGCGTCCGTCCCGGCGCGGTGGAGGCCGAGGCCGCCGAGGGTGCTGCGGCCGAGGAGTCCGTCGAGGTCCCCGAGCGAGACGCCAGGCTCATCACCCGCATCACCGGCCAGGAGCCGGTCGTGGGTGGCGACCGCCCCGAGCTGACCGATGCGTCGGTGGTCGTCGCAGGCGGTCGCGGTGTCGGCAGTGCCGAGAGCTTCGCCGTCGTCGAGCAGCTCGCCGACGTCCTCGGTGCCGCGGTCGGCGCCTCGCGTGCCGCCGTGGACTCCGGGTACTACCCCGGTCAGTTCCAGGTCGGCCAGACCGGCAAGTCGGTGTCCCCGCAGCTCTACATCGCGCTGGGCATCTCCGGTGCCATCCAGCACCGGGCCGGGATGCAGACGTCGAAGACCATCGTGGCGGTCAACAAGGACGCCGAGGCGCCGATCTTCGAGATCGCCGACTTCGGTGTGGTGGGCGACCTCTTCTCGGTCGCGCCGCAGCTGACGGAAGAGGTCACCCGGCGCAAGGCCTGACCAGGCCCGCAGGCTGGGGATGACGCCTGGCGGAGCTGATCCACCCGCCAGGCCTGGTTCTGGGCGAGACGGTTCGGCCGAGGCGTGGCCGGGCCGTCCGCCCATGCCCGCCGCCGACGAAGTGAGACGCCGTTCACAGCCGAACCACGGAGAGTCTGGCGGCGCCACGCCTTCCGACCCTCGCGGTTACGCTGGTGAGACCATGGCTTACCTCGACCACGCGGCCACCACTCCGATGCGGCGATCGGCCGTTCTCGCGATGACCGAGGCGTTGACCGTGCTGGGCAACGCGTCCTCGTTGCATGCGTCCGGACGACGTGCCAGACGGCGAGTGGAGGAGTGCCGGGAGCGGCTCGCCGCCGCCCTCGGCGCCCGCCCTTCGGAGATCATCCTCACCGCCAGCGGCACCGAGAGCGACAACCTGGCCGTCAAGGGGATCTACTGGGCGCGGCGTGATCAGGATGCCCGCCGCCGCCGGGTGCTCGCCTCGCCGACCGAACATCATGCGGTGCTGGACGCCGTGCAGTGGCTGGCCGATCACGAGGGCGCCGAGGTCGACTGGCTCCCCGTCGACGAGACGGGTCGCGTCGAGCCTGCCGCGCTGCGCGCCGCGATCGGCTCGGAGCCCGAGACCGTCGCCCTCGTCACGGTGATGTGGGCGAACAACGAGGTCGGCACGATCAACCCGATCGAGCAGCTCGCCGAGATCGCGGCCGAGTACGACGTCCCGCTGCACACCGACGCCGTGCAGGCGGTCGGGATGCTGCCGGTCGACTTCGGCGCCAGCGGTGCCGGCGCGTTGACACTCACCGGGCACAAGCTCGGCGGGCCGATCGGTGTCGGAGCGCTTCTGCTGCGCCGAGACGTCTCCTGCACCCCCTTACTCCACGGCGGCGGGCAGGAACGCGACGTCCGCTCCGGAACGCTGGACGTGCCCGCCGTGATCGCGCTGAGCGCGGCGGTCGAGGAGTCGGCGGCGCAGCAGACGGAGACGGCGGCCCGGATCACCGGACTGCGGGACGAACTCGTCACCAGGGTCCTCGACGCCGTGCCCGACGCGGTGGTCAACGGGGCCGCAGGCGTGCGGACGGCCGCCGGGGCGCCGTCGGCGGCGGCGCTGCCGGGCATCGCGCACTTCACCTTCCCCGGCTGCGAGGGCGACGGCCTGCTGATGCTGCTGGACGCCAAGGGGATCGAGTGCTCGACCGGCTCGGCCTGCACCGCAGGCGTCGCGGAGGCGAGTCACGTGCTGCTCGCGATGGGTGCGGATCGTGCGGCGGCCAGGGGGTCGCTGCGCTTCTCGCTCGGGCACGCCTCCACGCTCGACGACGTCCTGGAACTCGGCGCGGTGATCGGCTCGGTGGTCGACAGGGCGAGGGGCAGCGGTGCGCTCCGGCGGCGCAGGCCCGAGGGGGGCCGCGGCGACTCGCCTGCTTCGGCGGGCGCCCCGGCAGGCAACGGGAGACCGGCGGGCAACGGCAGTGCCGTCGGCTCGACCGATTCCACAGACTCGACTTATTCGGCACGTACCGTGTCGGCGGAGGTGTGAGGTGGCGCGGATACTCGCGGCGATGAGCGGCGGCGTCGACTCCGCCGTGGCGGCGGCCAGGGCGGTCGAGGCGGGACACGACGTCGTCGGCGTACATCTGGCGTTGTCGGCGAAGCCGGGGACGCTGCGGACCGGCTCACGCGGCTGCTGCACCATCGAGGACGCGCACGACGCGCGCCGCGCGGCCGACCTGCTGGGCATCCCGTTCTACGTCTGGGACTTCGCCGAGCGGTTCACCGAGGACGTCATCGAGGACTTCGTCGCCGAGTACGCGGCAGGTCGCACGCCGAACCCGTGCATGCGATGCAACGAGCGCATCAAGTTCGAGGCACTGCTGGAGAAGGCGCTCGGACTCGGCTTCGACGCCGTGTGCACCGGGCACTACGCACGGCTCGCCGTCGACGACGACGGCCGGGTGGAGCTGCGGCGCGCGGTGGACGCGGACAAGGATCAGTCCTATGTGCTCGCCTCGCTCACCGGCGACCAGCTTCGGCACGCGATGTTCCCGGTCGGCGACACGCCCAAGTCGGAGATCCGCGCCGAGGCGGAGCGGCGCGGCCTGACGGTGGCCAAGAAGCCCGACAGCCATGACATCTGTTTCATCCCCGACGGCGACACGCGCCGGTTCCTCGACTCGCGGATCGGCTCGACCGACGGGGCACTGGTCGATGACGAGACGGGCGAGGTGCTCGGCACGCACGGCGGGGTGCACGGCTTCACCGTCGGTCAGCGCAAGGGCCTCGGCCTGCGCACGCCTGCGTCGGACGGCCGCGCTCGGTACGTGCTGTCGGTCGAGCCGGTCTCGCGCACCGTGCGGGTCGGCGCCGCCGAGCGGCTGGAGGTCCGGGAGATCATCACCGACGCGCCGGTCTGGCCGGGCGGACGCCCCGAGGGCGGCCCCGCCGAGTGCGTGGTGCAGATCCGGGCCCACGGTGGCACGGCCTCGGCCGTCGTCGACCAAGAGGGCGATGCGCTGCGGCTGCGGCTGAACGAGGGTGTGCGCGGCGTGGCGCCGGGCCAGGTCGCCGTCCTGTACCGCCCGGACGCCGACTCGGGTGATCTGGTGCTCGGCGCCGCCCGGATCAGTTCCACGCGCTGAATCGAAGACGGCACAAGCGGAGTCGGAGCGGACCACCGGCGGTGGTCGCGTCCGGCTGCGCTGCCGCTCGGGTCGGGTTTCGCGGGCAGGTTCGGCCGCGCCCGATCGCCCGCCCTCGGGTTCGCGGGCCGAAGACGCCGCCGGACGGGGAACGCCGAGGTCGAGAGTGGCCCGGCGTTCCGTCGCGATCTCGCCGTCGGGTGGCGCCGCGCGGAACGGCATCCCCGACTCGTCGCCGTGTGTGCTTGTTTATCCCTCTTATCGAGTGAACGGCTGCCTGAGTGAGCGGCGCTAAGCCGTCTGTCTCTTGATGGGAAAATGCTCCATTGAATCCTCACTTAGGGTGTAATTCCCACGGCGGGGCAATCATTTCCGACACCTTCAGGTAATACGGCCATTTGGGTGTCGAGCCCGCTGTTAGAGTCTTGTCTGTGATCGATTTCGAACACGATCGGCCGAAGACCCTGTCGGACCTGGCCGATCTGCTCACTCCTTGGGCAATTCGGGTGGCCGTCACGCTGCGGCTTCCCGAACTCGTCGACCAGGGCGTCACCACCGTGAGCGAGTTGGCGGCGCGGGTCTCTGCGGACGAGGTGGCGTTGGCCCGGCTGCTCCGTCTGCTCGTGTGCCGCGGTGTGTTCGTGGAATCGGCCGCAGGCGATCTCGCGCTCACCGAGGTCGCTCGCGAGATGATGGGCGGGGCCGCACGAAAGTGGCTCGACCTGGACGGCGCGGGTGGGCGGATGGAGACGGCCTACTCCGGTCTGCTGGAGTCGATCCGCACCGGTGAGGCCGCCTATCCGAAGACTTTCGGCTGTTCCGTGTGGCGTGACTTCGAATCGAGTCCTGCGCTGTCGGAGTCGTTCGGCTCCTATCTCGCCGAACTGGCAGGCGAGTGGGGTCAGGAGCTGGCGGAACGGCATGACTGGTCCGGCGTGTCGAAGGTCGTCGACGTCGGCGGCGGCGACGGGACGCTGATCAGCACGTTGCTGCGGATCCATCCCACGATGCGCGGCGTGCTCGTCGATCTGCCCGCCACCGCGCTGGCCGCGCGGCAGCGACTCGCGGCGGCCGGGCTCGTCGATCGCTGCACGGTGGTCGAGGGCAGCTTCTTCGAACGGCTGCCCGACGGCGGTGACCTGTACGTCCTCGCGCAGGTCCTGCACGACTGGCCGGACGCCGAGGCGGTCGCCATCCTGCGTCGCTGTGCCGAGGCGGCGGGCCGGGGCGGCAGGCTGCTGGTGGTCGAGCGGATCAGGTCGGACGAGTCGCCGAGCCGGGCGGCCGACGCCGCGTTCGCCGCGATGGACCTCCGTATGCTGCTGCTCTTCGGCAGTCTGGAGCGGTCTGCCGATCAGTTCGCGCGGCTCGCCGCCGAGGCAGGGCTGAGCCTGCGGTCCCGAGGGGACGTCGGAGAGCTGGGGCTGCTCGAATTCGTCGTCGATCCCGTGACCGCCGAGCGCGACGAGGCGAGGCGACTGTCGGTGGCGGCAGGCCGGACCTGATCTTCCTGCTCTCGCCGCGCCGCGCCGTGGTCTGCTGACGTCCTGGTCGCCACTGGAGCTGCCGCCGTCGAACCGGCGGGACGTCACCTGGCCGTATTCGACGGCGAAATCTGCTCGATCCGAGAAATCGTGTCGGATCGGCTGCCGTGCCGATCCTGAAATCAGCATGACGATTATTCAAGACTCGATCGACTCGGTCGGGTCACCGTGTGGCGAGATCGGATGATCGTGACGATAGACGACAGACCGGCGGACTGGGAGGCCCTGTCCACCTGGATTGCCGAACTGATCGACGGCGCGGCCGACGACGTGGTGTGGATTCACGGCGATGAGAACGTGACCAGGGGCGATCTGATCGCCCGGGTCGAGGAATTCACGGATCTCTTTCAGCGGGACGGAATCGGCCCCGGCACTACGGTGGCCCTGCGCATCGGGCCCAGTTGCACGTTGTTCTACGTTCTGTTCGGGCTCTGGCGCTGCGGCGCCCAGGTCCTGTTGGTCGATTCACGCGCCAAACCCGCCGAGGTCGATCGCCTGTTCCGTCGGTACGAACCGCAGTTCGAACTGCACTCGGACACCGCAGGCGAGATTAGGGCGGTGTTCCGGGCGACCCGCGAGGTGCTGACCCGATCGACCGGCGGCGGTCGGCCTGCGCAGGGGCCGCACTGTCTGGTGCAGAGCAGTTCCGGGTCCACCGGACGACCCAAGATCATCGGCAGGACCGCGGCGTCGCTCCAGACCGAGCTGGACCGCATCGCCCTGCTGGCAGGCGCGCCCGCTGCGGGCGAACGAGTCCTGTTGCTCGGATCGATGTCGCACTCCTTCGGGCTGATCGTCGGGGTGCTGCACTCGCTGCGGGTGAACGCGACGCTCGTGCTCACCTTCAGCGTCCGACCGCGCGAGCTGCTGGATCTGGCCGCCCGGCAGGACGTCGCGATGATCCTCGGCGTCCCCACCCACTTCGAACTCCTCGCCTCGGTGTTCGACCCGCCCCCGCTGCCGAGCCTGCGGGGTGCGGTGTGCGCGGGCGACGTGCTCGATCGCGGCGTCTTCGATCTGGTCGAGCGCAGGCTCGGCATCCGGCTGGGTCAGGTCTACGGAATGACCGAGGTCGGCGTCATCGCCGCCGACCTGACCGGGCGGCTCGGCCCGCAGGCCGTCGGTGTCCCGCTGCCGGGGATCACGGTGCGCTGCTCGGGCGGCGAGTTGTTCATCGCCATCGACGAGACCCCCTATGTGCGGTCCGACGGCATCGTGCGGGTCGTCGACGGCTGGCTGCGCACCTTCGACCGCGCCGATCAGGACGCCGAGACGGGCGCGCTGCGCATCCTCGGCCGGACCGACTCGGTGATCGCCATCGGCGGACTCAAGGTCGACCTGACCGAGATCGAGGCGGTTCTGCACGAGCACGAGCAGGTCAACGAGGCCGTCGTGACCTACCACGAGGTGATCGAGGCTCACGTCGGCGTCTCGGGCGTGTTGAGCACGGCGGACCTGTTGTCCTGGTGCCGAGAGCGCCTGAGCCACGTGAAGGTGCCCAAACGCGTGCACCTCGGTCCGGCGCTGCCGCGCACCGCCACCGGAAAGCTCATTCGTGACCGTGACCTGCTGCATGCCGCCCGCCCCAGGGTCGTTGACTGAACCGACAGGAGAAGTGAGTGAAGACAGAGGTACGTGACTTCGTCGTCGAGGTGCTGCGTGACGTGCTGCACCTGGAGATCGGGCAGGACGTCACCGACGACACTCCGCTGGAACTGGAGTCCTTGTTCCTGGTCGAGCTGGTCGTGCAGGCCGAGGCGCGGTTCGGCGTCGGGCTGGACGACGAGGAGTTCTATCAGGACCCGCCCGGCACCATCGGCGCCCTCGTCCAGTTCATCGTCGACCGGCGCTCGGCGGCGCAGCCTTCCGGGGCCGTCACGTGATCAGCATGGAGGTCCTGCGTGCACTGCTGACGGAGGCGGGCGTGCCCGGTGCGACGGAGGACGTCGACGCGAACGCCCACGAGCTGGTGCTCGACTCGTTCTCGCTGGTCTGGTTCCTATACGTGCTGGAGGAACGGCACGGAGTCTGGATCGATCCGCGCGATGAGGAGCTGACCGAGTTCACCTCCGTCGCGGGGCTGCACGAGTACCTCAACCGGGCCGGGCGATCAGTCTCGGAGGCACGGAGTGTCTGGTGAGAAGGTCGTGGTGACCGGCTTAGGCGTCTTCACCGCCTTCGGGTTCGGTCTCGATGCGCTGCTGGGCGGCGTCTTCGCCGGTCGAGCCGCCTTCGGCCCCGTCCGGCGGTTCGACGTCAGTCGGTCTCGAGCGAGCCACGCCGCGATCTACCCGGCGGACGGGCCGGACTCGACGCGACTCGCGGCGTGGTCGGGCGGCTCCCCCGGACAGCGGTCCGTGGTGCTCGCCTGTGCACGGGACGCCCTGGCCGGTGCGGGTCTGCAGGGTCCGCTGGATGCCGCGTTGCTGCTCGGAACGGCAGGCGACGACGTCGCACACACCGACTTCTGGTCCGGCTTCGACAAGGCCGAGGCCCGGGCCTCGCAGGAGACCGCCACCTGCCCTTGGGACACCGACGGCGAGACGACCGACGAGGGCGGCGCCCTCGGCCTGTCCGACTGCGTGCCCGCGCATCTCGCCGAGGACGTCGCCCGCCGCCTGGGCCTGACCGGGCCGACCCGTGCCTTCGTCAACGCCTGCGTCGCGTCGACCAATGCGATCGTCCACGGCGCTGCCCTGATCCGCAGCGGTCGAGCCCACACCGTGGTCTGCGGCGGCGCCTCCCTCGTCGGCCCGCACGCCTTCCGGAACTTCGACGCCGCCAAGGCCCTGACGAAAGCTCCTCGGATGCACCCCTTCTCCACGGACCGCGCCGGTCTGCTGCTGGGAGACGGCGCCGCCATGCTCGTGCTGGAGTCCGAGACCAGGGCTCGACGTCGGGGCGCGGAGCCGTTGGGACGCCTGGAGGGCTGGGGGATGTCCGCCGACGCGCATCATCTGGTCCGGCCCGATCCGACCGGGGGAGGGGCGGCGGCCTCAGCGGCCTCGGCGTTGTGTCTCGCAGGCGTCGGCCCCGAACAGGTCGACTATGTCAACGCCCACGGCACCGCGACCCGGTCCAACGACGTTGCGGAGACGGCCGCCCTGCATCGAGTGCTGGGATCACACGCCTCCTCGGTCCCGGTCAGCTCCACCAAGGGCAGCACGGGTCACCTGCTGGAGGCCACCGGAGCGGTCGAGCTGGTCATCGCGCTGCTGGCGTTGCGGGAGGGCATGGTGCCGCCGACCGTGGGCTACGGCGATCCCGATCCGGCGTGCGACCTGGACTACGTGCCGGAGGGACCCCGCCGGATCGCGCTTCGCCGGGTGCTCACGGTGAACTCGGCGGTCGGCGGGCTGAACACCGCGATCCTGGTGGGCAGGCCGTGACCGCCGCGACGGGCTCCGGTCCCGCCAGCTCCGCACCGGTCACCGATGCGCCTGTCCCGCAGGGAGTTCTCGAGGTCGTCGAGGCCGCCTGCCTGCTGCCCTGGGGGGCGGCCGCCGCCGGTCTGCCCGGTGCGGCCGAACGGGCGCTGCCGCCGTTGCCCGGCTTCGCGATGTCCCGGTTCTCCCCGCTGGTGGCCGAGACCGCCCGGCGGCTCCTCAGGGCGGCGGCTGCTCGGGCGCCGATCGACGGCGGTGCCACCGGGATCGTGCTCGCCACCTTGTTCGGCGACTCGACCACCGTCGACCAGCACACCCGCCGCCAGCTTCGCGGCCTGCCGCATAATCCGTTGTTCTTCTACGAGTCGGTGCACAGCGCGGGCGTCGGCATGGTCGGCATCGAACACGGCATCAGCGGCCCGGTCTCCTGTCTCTCGCTGCGCCGCGATTTCACCGCGGAGGCGCTGGCGAGTGCCGATCTGCAGCTGGACGACGACGGAGTCGAACAGGTTCTGCTGATCGGCGTCGAGTTGGCGCCGACCGAGCGCACGCGCGCCGTCCACCGGCAGTGGGCGGCTGCGGACCGAGGTGAATCGCTGCCTGCGGACGATGTCGGCGTCGCGTTGCTGCTCCGTCGACCACGCGATCACGATGCCGTGGTCACCGACGGTGCCGTTCCCGACGACGAGCAGGCCACCGCTCTTCCCGGCCGTCGGCCCCGTCCGGCGGGGAACACCACCGGCCTGCTGCCCGCACCCGGCGACTCGGAGCGCGAGCTGCTGGGACACCTCGCCGGGCTCGTCGCCGTCTGCTCGGCCCTGGACCGGGTCCGTGCCTCGGATCTCACCGGCTCGCTGCTGGTGAGATCCACGTCCGATTTCCGTCCTCACTCGTGACCAGCAGGGAGTGCCACCGTGTCCGCAGCGACGGGTAGCGATGCGATGACCCCACAGCGGCAGGCCGCTGGGGCTCCGGAGCGGCAGGCCGCTGGGGCTCCACAGCGGCGAGCCGCTGGAACGCCGGAGCGGCGAGCCGCTGGAACTCCACAGCGGCAGGCAGCAGGCGGGACGCCGATCGTCTCGGCGGACGACCTGATCGACGATCCCGTCGACGGTGTGTCCGGGGCCTTCGGCGCCGCGATCACCAGGCGAATACTGGAGCATCGCGGTTCGACGACGGCACTTCTGACGGAGCTTTCGGGCGCGACCATCTCGCTACGGCTGCTGGAGCAGCGGATCGTCGATCGGTTGCTGGTGCCCGCCGACGTCGCCTCGGTGCTGCGTGCCACCGCCGAACGGGCCGAGGTGATCCTGCGCCGCTCCGCCCTGTTCGACGTGGGGGAGCGGTTGCTCTCGCTGAACTGCACCGTCGCGCCGGTCGGTCTGCCGGAGGACGTGGCGACGGCGCTGACCAGTGCGCAGACTCCGATCGGGATCGGGCTTGACGGTCTGGGCCTCGCCCAACGACGCGAGTTCAGGGCGCGTGGTCGCACGCGCTGGCCCGGCCGGGCCACAGGACGCTGTGCCTTCCGTGAGTACCTGATCCTGCTGGACGACCAGCCCGTGTTGTTCGTGCACGAGGCTTTCAACCCGGCGCTGTTCCCGGTCGACGAGGTGCCGGTGGGCCCGACGCCCGCCTTTCTGCAGTCCGGGCCCGCAGGCCTGGTGCTCGGCCCGGCGGATGGTCGATCGGCATGACTGACGCGATCGACCCGCCCCAGTCCGTCGGTGCGACATCGCGGGCCGCACCACCCGCCGACGCGGCGCATCCTGCCTCGGCTCTCGGCTGCCTGACCAGACAGGACGGTTCGTCACTCGATGCATCGGCGGCCGAAGCAGGAACGCCTGCCGAGCAGGCGCTTCCCCTCACCGTCGCCCAGAACGAGATCTGGCTGGCACAGCGACTGAATCCCGCCGATCCGGCCTACAACACCGGCGGATGTCTGGAGATCCCCGGTCGGCTGCGTCTCGCGGAGTTCGTGACGGCGCTGCGGACGGCGGTGCGTGAGACGGAGTGCCTGCGGGTCCGTTTCACCGAGCAGGACGGCGAGATCCGACAGATGGTCGGCGACGCGGACGAGCTCGACCGCGTCGTGCGGGAGTGGCTGGTGATCAGGGACGTCAGCGGCGAGCCGCTACGTGGTCCCAGCGGCGAGCCGCGATACGGCTCCAGCGGCGAGCCCGATCCGGCGGCCACGGCGGTGCGGTGGATGCACGAGGACCTGGCGGTGCCGCGTGATCCGCTGCGCGACCGGCTGTTCGGGTTCGCGGTGTTCATCCTGTCCGCCGATCGGGTGCTCTGGTACCAGAACGTGCATCACCTGCTGCTCGACGGCTACAGCAGCGCCCTGCTGCTGCGGCGGGTCGCCTCGGTGTACTCGGCCTTGGTCGCGGGCACGCCGCTGCCCGCGACGCCGTTCGGACCGCTGGCCGCCCTGCTCGCCGAGGAGACCGCCTACCGAGGCTCCGCTGCGGCGGGGCGCGATCACGAGTTCTGGACGGATCGGCTTGCCAAGGCCGCCGAGACGGGCGGCGAGGCCGTCGTCTTCGGCGCCGCGCGGCGCGGACGCGGCGCGGAGGGGGTCGCTCCCGGTGCTTCCGCGGTGGTGCCGCATCGCGCGACGGGTCCGCGCTCGTCGGACGGGGCGACGCCGGAGCGCATCCTGCCCTCGGCGGTCGTCGTCGAAGCCGGTGCGGGGGAGGCCGCCGTCATCCCCCTTCAGCCTGCGCCGCAGGTGCCCGGGACATCCCGGGGATCGGTCTCCCTGCCAGGGTCGACCCTGCCCGGATCGAACCCGATCACCGACTTCCCGCTGTTCGCACCCGTCGTCCCGTTCACCGTGCCTGCCGACACCGTGCCCGTCGTGCCGACCTCGACGGCGTCGGTCTCCACGGCGTCGGTCCCGGTCGACGCCGAGGAGACCGATCGGAGCGAACGGGCACCGTCCGACTCGTGCTCGTCGGCCCAGCACCGCACCTCGGTCCTTGCCGGACCTCCGCCCATCACCCCGCCCGCCCTCCCGGCGGCGTCGGCAGCCTGCTCCGCGCTGCCGGATTCCGCGTCACGGAGCCGATGGCGGCTGCGGTGGTCTCCCGAGGACACCGCCCGGTTGTCGGCGGCGGCGCGTCGATCCGGCACCGGGTGGAGCGTGTTCCTGCTCTCCGCACTCGCGGGCTTCCTGACGCCGCCGAACGGTCCGCAGGAGGTGACGCTCGGCCTGGCCGTCAAGGGCCGTACCGGCGGTCTGGCCCTGAGCGTGCCGGGCATGACGGCCGACATCCTGCCGCTGCGGATTCCGATGCCGCCGTGGCAGACCCCCGCCGAACTCATCCGCCAGGTGGCCGCCGAGGCCAGGGACGTGGTGCTGCATCAGCGGCTTCCGCAACGCGAGCTGCGGGCGATGCGTGATTCCGCCGACCATCGACCGCTCTACGGCGTGACGGTGAACATCAACCGGGTCGGCAGGCCGCTCCGTTTCGCCGGTGAAGTCGCGAGCCTGCATCAGTTCGAGTCCGGCGGGCGCCAGGCAGGCCTGAGCATCGACGTCCACGACGGCCCCGACGGCGGCATCGACATCGATCTTCTCGGTGACCCCGGCCACGGTGCCGAACCGGACCTCGCCGCGCTGGGCCGTCGGCTGGCGGACTACCTGGCCGAGTTCGTCGCTCTCGACGCCGCCCGGCCGATCGCGGCGATTCCTCGGGTCCGGGACGATGAGCGAACGACGCTGCTGCGCTGGGGCGCGGGCAGCCCGCCTCCGCCGGAGCGAACCCTTGCCGCGCTGTTCGCCGAGCAGACCGCCGCCACGCCCGCCGCGCCCGCCGTCGTCTTCGAGAATCGGGAATGGAGCTACACCGAGCTGAGCGCGCGAGTCAACCGACTCGCCAGGCTGCTGGTGTCCCGAGGCGTCGGACCGGAACGAGTCGTGGCTGTCGCGCTGCCTCGCACGCCCGACTCGGTGGTCGCGACGCTCGCGGTGATCGTGGCGGGCGGTGCCTTCCTGCCGATCGACGGCGAGCTGCCCCCCGATCGAATCCGCACCATGTTGTCCGATGCGAGGCCGATGCTGCTGATCACCGATCAGGCGGGCGCCACCGCTCGGCGCGACGACGTGGACCGAAGCTGGACGCTGCTCGATCAGGACTCGGCCGAAGTGCGGTCCGAGCTTGCGGCGCTGACCGCCGAGCCGCTGGAGGACGCCGACCGCCTCGCGCCGTCGGCCCCGGCCGATGCCGCCTATCTGATCTACACCTCGGGCTCGACCGGCGTCCCCAAGGGCGTCGTCGTCGAGCATCGAGGCCTCGCCGCGCTCGCCGCCACCCGGCGCATCGGCTGGACGGTGGAGCCGGGGGATCGGGTCCTGCGGTTCGCCTCGCCGGGATTCGACGCCGCCGTCTGGGAGCTGCTCCAGGCGATCACCAACGGCGCCGCACTGGTCTGCGCGCCCGCGCACCGGCTGCGGCCGGGACCGGAACTGACCCGGCTCCTCGCCGAGCAGCGCGTCACCCACGTGGTGCTGTCGCCGTCGACGGTGGCGGCGCTGCCTCCCGACGGCCTCGCCGACGTCCGGACGCTGGTGGTCGGCGGTGAGGCGTGTCCGCCGGACCTGGTACGGCAGTGGGCAGGCACTCGCGTGCTGATCAACGCCTACGGCCCGACCGAGGTCACGGTGTGCGCGACGATGAGCGATCCGCTGGCCGAGACGGACCGGCCTGCGGTGGGCCGCCCCGTGCCGGGAATGCGAGTGCTGGTCCTGGACGCCTCGCTGCGGCTGGTGCCGCCGGGAACGGTGGGCGAGGTGTATCTCGCTGGCCCCGGCGTGGCCAGGGGCTATCTGAACCAGCCCTCGTTGACGTCGCTGCGCTTCCTGCCCGATCCGTTCGGCCCGGTCGGCGCCCGGATGTACCGGACCGGTGACCTGGCCTGTTGGGATGCCGACGGCAGGCTGCACGTGACGGGGCGGACGGACTCGCAGGTCAAGATCCGGGGCGTCCGCATCGAACTCGGTGAGATCGAGTCGGTGCTCGTCGACCATCCCGAGGTCGCCTCGGCCGCCGTCGTCGTCCGCGAGGACCATCCCGGCGATCCCCGGCTGCACGCCTACCTGCGGCCGGTGGCGGGGGCGTCGCCCACCTCGGACGCCGTGCGCGAACACTGTGCCAGGACGCTGCCCCGACATCTGGTGCCCTGGCGCTGCGAATTCCTCGTTGACCTGCCGCGCACCACCTCGGGGAAGGTCGATCGACGTGCACTGGCCGCCAGGAGCCTGCCCGCCGAGCCGGTCTCGACGCGATTCGTCCCGCCACGCGGCGGGCTGGAGAAGCGGGTCGCCTCGGTGTGGCGGGAGGTGCTCGGCCGCTCGATGATCGGCTCGCAGGACAACTTCTTCGACCTCGGCGGGCACTCGCTGTCGATGACCCGACTGCACACGGCCCTCGTCGACCTCGTAGGCCGTGACATCCCGCTCGCCGATCTGTACGCGCATCCGACGGTGGCCGAGCAGGCCCGACTCCTTGCCGACGGGGCGGAGTCCGCCCCGGGGCACTCGACCCCGAGGCAAGCGGCGCCGTGGGACGGGCGAGGGCGGCCCACGAGCCCGGCAGGCCCGGCGGCCCGGGCAGGCGCGGAGTCGGCGCCCGGTCCGGAGCCGGGGCCGGGGGCGGGTTTCGCGGGCTTCATGGCGGTCTGCCCGGAGTCGGAGCCGGTTGCAGACGGCGCGGAGCCTGCTGCGGCCGCGGAGTGCGAGGTGGCGGCTGGCCAGGAGTCTGATGTGGCGGCCCGCCCGGAATCCGATGTGGCGGCCCGCCCGGAATCCGATGTGGCGGCCCGCCCGGAATCCGATGTGGCGGCCCGCCCGGAATCCGATGTGGCGGCCCGCCGCCGTCACACCATCGCCGCGAGGAACTCGGTCAGGACACGAAGAGGAGCACCGCACGATGGCTGATGGTTTCGCAGGCGCTCGCGAATGGGACGTCGCGATCATCGGGATGGCGGGCCGGTTCCCCGGCGCGCAGGACCTGGACGAGTTCTGGGCGAATCTCGTCGCGGGCCGCGAGGCCGTGCGCCCGATCAGCGACGAGGAGTTCCTCGCCGCCGGGGGCGATCCGGCGCTGCTGACCGACGACACCCATGTCCGGGTCGCGCTGTCCATGCCGGACGCCGATCGCTTCGACGCCGAGTTCTTCGGCTTCCTGCCCACCGACGCGGCGATGCTCGATCCGCAGCAGCGCGTCTTCCTGGAGACCTGCCAGCACGCCTTGGAGGACGCAGGCCACGACCCGGACCGCCCGGCAGGCCCGATCGGCGTCTACGCCGGCTCCAGCCAGAACGAGTACTACCTGTCGCATGTCTACCCGCGTTACGGCGGCGAGTTCTCGATGACCAGCATGGTGGCCAAGGTCGCCAACCTGCCCGACACGCTGGCGAACCGCGTCTCCTACGCGCTGAACCTGACCGGGCCCGCCTTCGCCGTGCAGACGGCGTGCTCCACCTCGCTCGTCGCCGTCCACCTCGCCTGCCAGGACCTGCTGAACCTTCAGTGCGACACGGCGCTGGCGGGCGGCGTCACCGTGATCCCCGACAAGCTGGGCTATCGGTACGTCGAGCAGGGCGCCTACTCGCCGGACGGCCGATGCAGACCGTTCGACCGGGATGCCGCGGGCTTCATCGGCGGCGACGGCGTCGGCGTCGTGGTGCTGCGGCGCCTGACCGACGCGCTCGCCGACGGCGACCACATCCGCGCCGTGATCAAGGGCACCGCGATCAACAACGATGGTTCCGGCAAGGCGAGCTTCACCGCGCCGAGTCGGGCGGGCCAGACCGCCGCGATCCTGGCCGCGCAGGCGAACGCCGAGATCGACGCCGCCGACATCGGCTATGTGGAGGCGCACGGCACCGGCACGTTCGTCGGCGACCCCATCGAGGTCGCCGCGCTGAGCGAGGCCTTCCGACGGGGCACCGATCGCCGAGGCTTCTGTGCGCTGGGCTCGGTGAAGGCCAACGTCGGTCACCTGGACGCCGCCGCCGGAGTCACCGGGCTGATCAAGACGGTGCTCACGCTGGAGCACGGCCTGATCCCGCCGCATCCGAACTTCACCCAGCCCAACCCGACGATCGACTTCGAGAGCAGTCCCTTCCACGTCAACACCGAGCCGATCGACTGGCCGGGCACCGGGCCGCGCCGGGCGGCCGTCAGCTCCTTCGGCGTCGGCGGCACGAACGCGCATGTCATCCTGGAACAAGCCCCGCCGAGCAGCACGGGCGAGGCGGCTCCGGAATGGACGGTGCTACCCCTGTCGGCCCGGACCCGAGGCGATCTGGAGCGGATGAGCGCCGACCTCGCGGACCATCTGGCCGCCCGGCCCGGACTCGACGTCCACGACGTCGGGCACACCCTGCGCGTCGGCAGGCGTGCCCTGCCCTACCGGCGGACGGTGGTGTGTCACGACCGGGACAGCGCGGTCCATCGCCTCCGACTGCCCCTCGCACCGCAGCTCGCCCCGGCAGGCGCCCGCCCCGTCGTCCTGCTCTTCGGCGGCGGCGGCGCCCAGTACGACGGGATGGGACGAGAGCTCTACGAGACGCAGCCGGTCTTCCGCGCCGAGTTGGACCGCTGTGCGGAGATCCTGCGGCCGGTGCTCGACCGGGATCTCCGCGCCGTACTCCACCGAGGCGAGCGGGGCCTCGTGCCCGGCGTGCTGGCCGGGCTGCTGAGCACCCAGTACGCGGTCGCGCGGCTGCTCATGGCCGCCGGCATCACCCCGACCGCCCTGCTCGGACACTCGCTCGGCGAGTACACCGCCGCGTGCCTGAGCGGGGTGATCTCGCTGGAGGACGTCCTGCCGCTGATGGTGGAGCGCGAACGACTGATCAGGCGGGCGGGCGGCGCCACCCTCAGCGTGTTCCTCGGCGAGGCGGAGCTGACGCCGTATCTCACCGAGCGACTGTCGTTGGCGGCGATCAACGCGCCACAGGTCTGCTCGGTGTCCGGTCCCGCCGAGGACGTCGCCGATCTGCGCGCCAGGCTCGACCTGGCGGGCGTCGGGAATCGGCGGCTCGACGTGGCGGGCGCCGCGCACTCCTGGCTGCTCGACGCGATCCTGCCCGACTACGAGGCGGCATTGGGCCGGGTGACGCTGGGCGCCCCGACCGTGCCGTACGTCTCCAACGTGACGGGCGAGTGGATCACCGAGGAGCAGGCGACCGACGTGGGCTACTGGCTCGGCCACCTGCGCGGCACGGTGCGCTTCGCCGACGGTCTGGCCACGTTGGCCGGGCAGGACGACCCGATCCTGATCGAGGTCGGCCCCGGCCGAGGGCTGGGCAGGCTGGCCACGGAGTGCCTCGGATCGGAGACGGTCGTCGTCCAGGCCGCGAAGAGCCGCGAGGAGGAGCGCCCGGACTCGGCCGTGCTGCTGGGCGCACTCGGACGACTGTGGACCGAGGGAGTGGCGGTCGACTGGGCGGGCGTGCTGCCGCCTGGCAGGCGAGTCCCCCTCACCCGCTACCCGTTCGCACGGCGACGACACTGGCTGGACCGGGTCGTCCGTCACGCGACGGGCGAGGCCCTGACCGGCGATTCGGTGGATGCGCCCCTCGCGGCACCGGATCGCCGGGACGGGTCGAACGGCACCGGCGCCTCCGCCGCCGTGGATCGAGCGGAGCGCCGGACGACGGTGAACGGCTCGGCGAAGGACGGGAACGGCCGGGACCTCGGCGATCTACGGCCGACCTCCGATCCTCGGGACGGCGGAGTGGCTGGGAACGACTCGGGAATGCCGTGCGCGCTCGGCCGCAGCAGTCTCCAGCCGCGTCCGATGCTGACCACGCCGTTCCGCGAGCCCGCCACCGAGCTGGAACGAGCGGTGGCCGAATGCTGGCGAACGGTGCTCGGCATCGACCAGATCGGCGTCGACGACGGCTTCTTCGAGCTCGGCGGCGACTCGCTGCTGGTGCTGCGGATGGCGTCTTCGGTCCGCGACCGGCTCGGGGTGCGGTTGGTGGTGCGCATGGTGTTCGACCTGCCGACGGTCGCCGGGGTGATCGCGGCCATCGCGGCGGCCGAGCAGCCGTTGCCGAGCCGAGACTGAGTGAGCCGGTGCGTGCGCGGGCCGAGTACGGGCGGATCGAGTACGGAGCAGCTGCGTGCGAGGGCCGGGCCGAGAACGAATGAGGTGTTCAGACGATGACCGACTTCTTCGCCGACCCGGCGTCGCGGGTCCGGGTGCTGGTGGACGACGAGGGCAGGCATGCGCTCTGGCCGGTCCGCGCGCCGACGCCGCCGGGCTGGCTGGTCAGCATGGCGGAGGGTACCCCGGCCGAGTGCCGCGATCATGTGATCGCGCACTGGCCGGGACCGGTGTTCGGCGTCGACGACCCGGCCGACACGGCCGGGCCGGTCTAGGCCTTCCTGGACGAAGGCGCCCGTCCACCCCGCTGGAGAGGACGGGGCGGATCGGTGACGCCTGCGCCCCGCTAGCGTCGGGCCGACCGGCCCGTCGAGGCGAGATGTCGGGTGAGGTCGCTCGTCAGCTCCGACTCCTGATCGACCAGGTAGAAGTGCCCGCCGACGAACGTGCGGTGCGCGAACATAGCGGTGGTGACCTCCGCCCAGTCCACGACCCTGTCGATCGGCGCCAGCGCGTCGTCCGATGCGGCGTAGGCCACGACCGGGGTGGACAGCGGTCGGCCTCGCGTGGGGCGATAGGTGGTCAACACGTTCCAGTCGGCGCGCAGCGCGGGCAGCATCAACTCCAACAGGGTCGGATCGAGGTCGGCCAGCTGCGGCCCCCCGATGGCCCGGATCTCGGCGAGCATCGTCCGGTCGTCCTGCGGCGCGAAGGGCCGGGCGTCGTGATGCAGCGGTGCGGGGTATCCGGACACGAACAACACGAGGGCGGGCGTGCCGAGCTGTTCCAGCCGCACGGCGACCTCGTAGGCCACGGCGGCGCCCATGCTGTGACCGAACAGGGCGATCGGCTCCGTCCGGAACGGCGCCATCGCGGCGACGATCGGCTCGACGAGATCGTCCATCCGCTCGGCGCCGGGCTCACCGAGCCGGTCCTGTCTGCCGGGATAGCGGACGGCGAGCATCTCGACGTCTCGGGAAAGGCCCTGCGGCCAGCCTCGGAAAGCACTGGCGGCGCCGCCCGCATGCGCGAAACAGAAAAGCCGGACGCGGGGCGCGGTGATCGGCAGGAAACGGCGGAACCACAATACCTCCGCCGGTACAACGGGAATGGTCACGAAGAAACCTCATGGTCTCGGCTGATTGACGGCCGGACTATAGCGACCATTCGGCGCTAGTTCGGGTGGACGGCAATTTTCTACTCGAAAGTGCGATCAATGCCGGGATCGATGCCTGCGAGCCGGACTGCTTAGCGCCGGTCGCTGATCGGCGCTGGAGTCGTGAGCGGGGCCAACGTGGAGGAACCGCCCGGCGGCAGGAGGCAGCCACGGTGGGGGCATGGCGACCGACGACGCCGCGGATCGCCGTGCGGGCCCGCGCAGCAGGAACGCAGGGATCAGCGACGCGCAGCGCTGCGGCGTCGAATGAGCGGTCTCGCCTGCCGCGCGACGAGTCGCCGCCGACTCGTGCCGCGCCGCAGGCGGTCTCCCGCCTCGGCTGTGGAGACGGTCCGTCGCAGCACCGGACTGTTCGGCTGCCCGCAGGTCGTCGCGGGGCTGTCGCGGGCGGAGGCTCCGGGCCTGCCGAGCTGGTGGAACCGGGCAGGCGAGGACGAGGGGCGATGCTCTCCTCGCGCGACGTCGAGTACTCGGCGAGTCTCGGGCCTCTCGAACCAGACCTGCGCAGTGGAGGCCGAACACGTCGCCGGGTCGGTGCGCGCAGGCCGGAGCACAGCGGGGCAGCGCGCCTCGGAGCCCTGCTGACGGGCCGGGCGTCCGGCCCGCCCGGTTCCGTTGCCTTCCCTCGGCGCACCCGTCTCGCCGATCGCGCCGAGGCGTCGACTCCGCGCAGTCGTGATCAACGGTCCTCGGCCTGCCCGCCGCAGGCTCCGCGCTGCCCCCCGCTCAGCCCGGTTCACATCCCGGCGGCTGACAGAGCTGGCTGCCCAGGGCGCCGAGGAAGATCTCGCCCATGTCGGCCGGGTCGTCGGCGGTGAAGACCCGGCCGCCCGTGACGTCGGCGATCTGTTGCAGCGCATCGACGTCGATGTCCGGCCCGATGCCGATCAGCACGATCGGCAGCGGCGCGGTCGGGTCTTGCAGATCGCGCAGCGAGGAGAGCAGCCGGGGAAGCCCGATGCTCTCGGAGTCCTCGTCGCGGCCGTCGGTGAGGACGACGACGGTGTTGGTCCGCCCCGGCTCCCAACCTTGTCTGGCCGCCTCGTAGGCGGCCAGTGTCGTGTCGTAGAGCCCGGTGCCGCCGCCGGGCTGCGCGGTGATCGACCGCAGGTCGTCCAGCCCACTGCCCTCGGTGTGCTCCCGAACCGGCAGCACGGGCAGGACCTCGCGATAGTCCAGGTCGCCGTCGAGCCGGGTCGAGAAGGTCCACAGGCCGAGTCGGGTCGTGGGCAGCAGCATCCCGATGCCCTGCTCCGTTGCGCCGATCGCCAGTTCCATCCTGGTCCGACCGGTGCCGGGGACGTCGTCGTTCATCGAGCCGGACACGTCCAGCGCAGCCAGGAGCCGACCGCTGCGGGAGGCACCCGCCCACATGCCGAGCGTCTCGTCGACGTCCGATGTGTCCGGCTGCGAGACGGGCGGGATCGACTCCGGCGCGTCCTGCTCGCCGATGGCCTCGCCGCCCGGCGTGCGCAGTCGGTGGTCGCCCAGCAGCCGCACGGTCTCGGCGGACCGCAGCACCGAGCCCAGCGCGCCCGCCGCCGTCCATTCGCGCTGGGTGGCGTCGAGCAGCGGGACGAACGGGAAGTCCAGGGAGGGCGCGTCCCGCTCGGGGTAGGCGGCCCGCAGTTCGACCTCGGGTGCGTCGGCCCGGTACTGGAGGAGCCGCTGCTCGCTCGTCGTGAGTGCGGCGGGCAGCTCGTCGGTGTCGGCGAGCCGCTGGTACAGCTCGTCCTCGTCGGCGGCCAGCTCTTCGGCGAGCAGCCGGAAGCGGCCGGTCGCCGCCGCCACCGGGTCCTCGGCGTCTCTCGCCAGTCTGCGCACGCTCCACAACATCGAGGTCGCGGTGGCACTGCGCGAGGGATCGGCCGTCCAGACGCTCGGCTCGCCCGCCTCCGGACCCAGCAGCGCCGACCACGAGGGGTCGTCGCCATGCTCGGCCGCCGCGTCGGGCGGCAGCGCGAGAACCACCGGCGAGGACGCGATCGAGCCGCCGGAGTCGGGCACCTCGGTGGCACCGTTCGCCCGTGCCCGCCGCAACCACATGCTGGACTCCGGGAGCCAGGCCGCGTACTCGGCCGCCTCCCGAGGATCGGCGAGCACCTCCACGGCCTCGGCGGAGTCGACGGAGCGCACGTCGACGTGATAGCAGTCGTCGTTCTCGTCCGTCCTCGGCTCGGTCGTCACCTCGTCGAGCAGCGGCGCCACGGACGGCGCGGCCATCACGGTCAGCGTCACCGAGTCCGAGCAGTCCGGTCCGCCGAGCAGACTCGGGAAGCGGTCGACGGCCGCCCACGCGAGCAGCGCGGTGACGAGGACGGTGGCGAGCAGCAGCCAGGGCAGGCGGCCACGGCCACGGTGCCTGATCGGCTCCGACATCGTGCCTCCTCATGCCTGCCGAACCGGGTCGATCGCGTGCGGGCATCGTGTCTGTCGCGGCCCCGGCGCCGCCGATCCTGTCAAACTCGGTGCATTCTCGACAGGCCCGATATGGCAGGCCCGCGGATCGGCCGACGATAACGCCGACGGGCGGAATAGGAAACACTGATCACGACGCCAAGAACGGCGGCGCGATCCGCAATTTCGATGATTCGTGATCTGCCGGACGGCTTTGTTCCCCCGTTCAGCGGCAGTGGATCAGCCGAACAGCGGGCTCATCAGGCGCGTTCTGCCCATCCGAGCATTGCCACGCCGGGCCGCCGTCGTCGCCGACACGCCGGCCGATGTCAGCCGACCCCGACGTCGTTCGACGGCCCGACCTGCTCCGCCGATCCGAGCTCCGATGCCGGGCCTCGGCTGCGGCGCCTCAGCGCACCGCCGAGCTGCCCAGCGGGGCCCGGCCCAGCAGCCGGTTGACGTCGCGGACGGCGAACCGACCGGCGCGCGTCGCCCCGACGGTGGAGGCGGAGGGGCCGTATCCCACCAGTTGGACGCGCGGCTCGGCGGGGACGCGGGTGTTCTCCACGACGATGCCGCCGCCGGGCTCCCGTAGTCGCAAAGGACGCAGGTGGTCCAGCGCGGCCCGGAATCCGGTGGCATACAGGATCACGTCGGCGGACACCGCCCGCCCGTCGTCCCACACCGGGCCGTCCTGCGACAGACTGTCGAACATCGGCAGCCGATTCAACAGGCCTGCCTCCTGCATCTGCCGCACCTCCGGGGTCAGCAGCAGACCGGTCACACCCACCACGCTCTCCGGCGGACGGCCCGCCCGCACGGCCTCGTCGACCAGCGCGACCGCCGCCCGGCCGTGCTCGTGGGTGAAGGGGCCCTCGTGGAAGACCGGCGGTCGACGCGTCACCCAGGTCGTCTCGGCGACGCCTGCGATCTCGGCCAGCAGCTGGATCGCGGAGGAGCCGCCGCCGACGACGACCACCCGCGCTCCGGCGAACTCGGCGGGGCCCTGGTAGTCCACGGTGTGCAGCTGTCGACCACGGAAGTCGGCCTGACCGGGCACGCTCGGCCAGAACGGGCGGGTCCAGGTGCCCGTCGCGTTGATCACCGCCCGTGCCGAGTACTCGCCCCGGTCGGTCTCCACCCGCAGCCTGCCCTGCGGATCGTCGTCTTCTGGACGCACCGAGCGGACCTGCACCGGGCGATGCACGGGCAGCGCGAAGTGCTTCTCGTAGTCCGCGAAGTAGGCAGGCACCACCGTCGCGGCGCGCGCGGTCTCGTCCACCGGCCCCATGGGCAGGCCGGGCAGGTCGTGGACGCCATGCACGGTGGCCATCCGCAGCGTCGGCCACCGGAACTGCCAGGCGCCGCCAGGACCGGGCGGCGCGTCCAGCAGCACGTAACCGGTTTCGGGCCGATGGCCGGTCCGGCGCAGGTGGAAGCCGGTGGACAGCCCGGCCTGACCCGCGCCGATCACCACCACGTCGACGTCGGCAGCCGCTTCCTCGGTCCTCACCCCTGCTTCAACCCGCAGTGTCCGTCCGCTCTTCCCCGCCGGGCGGCGGGCCTGGTCACGGCCGCTACCGGCTCGGGAAGACCGTTTTGGGGCGTCGAGCCCACTCCGCTGCGGGCCCGTCGTCCGATGGCGAGTTCAAGAATTCATCCGGGAATGTGGGGCGGATGGCTTACGGTCTGCGACATGCCCCCGGGAACGCTCCTGCCCGTCGCCGAGACCGAAGATCAGTACGACGCGATCGCGGACGACGACGACCTCATTCGCCCAGGTGTCGACGCCCTGTGCGCCGAACTCGGACTGGACGGGGAGGAGGTCGACCGCTTCGACGACGGCTCGCTGCCCGTCTATGCGATCGGGGCGAACCGAGTCCTCAAGCTCTACCCCGGCGTCTACGCCGAGGAGGCGGGCATCGAGAGTTCGGTGCTCGACGCGATCGACGGCAGACTGTCGATCCCCACGCCCGTCCCGGAACGGGTGGGCGAGTTCGAGGGCTGGACGTACCTCCTGATGAGCAGGCTGCGCGGCACCAGCCTGGCGCGAGTGTGGCGACGGCTGCCGCCGGACAACCGGGCGTCGGTGGCCGAGAATCTGGGCACCGCCCTCGCCGAGCTGCACGCCGTCAACACCCCGGCCGTCGACGAACTCGGCCCGGCCGACTGGGCGGAGTTCATCGAGGATCAGCGCGCGAACTGCCTGGAGCGGCAGCTCGAATCCGGGCTCGCACCCGCGTGGGCCGAGCAGATCCCGGAGTTCCTGGACTCGGTCGACCTGCACACCGAGGCGACGTCGGCTCTGCTGCACTGCGAGGTGATGGGCGAGCACCTGCTGGTGACGCCGGGGGACGAGGGCTGGGAGCTGTCGGGACTGTTCGACTTCGAGCCCGCGATGCGCGGCGCGTCGGAGTACGACTTCGCCTCGGTGGGCCTGTTCGTCACCGCGGGCGACTCCACCGCGTTACGCACCCTGCTCACGGCCTACGGCTATGGCGCGGACCGGCTGACGCCGGAGACCTCGCGGCGACTGCTCGCCTATGCGCTGCTGCACTGCTCCGGAACGCTGCCCTGGTATCTACGGCGCCTGCCCGCCCCGGCTGAGCCGACCCTGGAGGCGGCGGCGCAGGCGTGGTGGGGATTGGGGTGAGGTGAGGGGCGAGGCCGGGCTCGGGCCCGGCCTCGGCTCGATTCGACGGGCTTGAAACGATGCGGTGGGGGTTCTCGGGCGTCGGTGGGCGGCGGGCTTGGGTGATCAGCGGGGATCACGGCCATGCCCGCGCTGGGCCGAGCGCCGGTTCCGAGGCTTGGAAAACGCAGGTTCCGTCCTGGTAGTAGCCGTCGGCCTGGTAGTCGACGGCGGCGACGATCGGGAGCTCCCGCTTGACTCGCGCGGCCAGCCCCTTGGTGCTATCTCGGCAGGCGCGTTCGGCTGCGGGAGTGGGAAACCTGGCGTCGGGGGATATTCTTGATCAAGTGCTAGTTAGTATTCATCGTTCCAAGCGATGAGATCGCCGACTATGTTGGCGCTGAGCTGGGGTTCCTCCGCCGCCTCGTCAATTGAATGGTGTGATCGGAGCCCCCTGCCGCAGAATTATAGAACGGTCCTTCGTCGTAGCCTGCGAGCATGGCGACGTCGATGGGGAGAAAGTCACTCCGAAGTTGTCGTGAGCGAGCCCCTCCCCGGCTGTTGGTTTAGAAGACGTAGCTTCCCTTGTCGTAGCATCCGTCTGCCTGATAGTCGACGCTGGAGACCACGGGAGACTCTCGCTTGATCTGGGCGGCCAGCTCCTTGCCGCGTTCGACCCAGGCTTGTCGGACTGCGGGACTAGGGAAGGTCGAGTCGGGCGGGTACTCGTGGTTCAGGGTGGCTTGGTACTCGTCGTCCCAGGCGGTGAGAGCGCGGGCTAGGCCATCGGTGAGTCCGAGCTGCTCCGCTGCCTCGTCGACGGCGTGCAGCATGTCCTGGTCCTCGGTCAGCTGATACCAGACGGGGTCGTCCAAGTAGCCAGCGAGAATCGTCACGGAGACCGAAATAATACTCTCCTCGCTCATCGTTTCTTACTTGGCATCACCGGCTGGGCTTGTCAAAAGACGCAGGTCCCGTGCGGGATGCTCCCGTCCGCTTGGTAGTCGACGCTGGCGACTACGGGAGACTCTTGCTTGAGTCGAGCAGCAAGCTCTCGGCCTGTCTCGATCCAGGCGCGTTCGGCCTCCGGGCTGGGGAAACCGGACTCTCGCGGGTCGTTCATGTCCAGGATTCCCTGATAATCCTCATCCCAGGCGGTGAGAGCCTCGACAAGGCTGGGTTTCAGCTGTAGATGCTCCGCAGCCTGCGTGATTGTCCAATTGGTTCCTTCGCCTTTTTTTACATGATAATAGAATGGTCCTTCGTCAAATCCGGCTAGTAGTGCTATGGGCAGTTGGTTCAAGTTCACTCTACTTCTTCCTTCGCTGGTTCTGAATCTTGTCGCTAAGCTTGATCGGATGCGCAGTGATAATGTAGCCGTTGGATCCTATCAGTACTGCAAACCTCATCCTCGTGCCATCGATGTCTATCTCGTAGACTTCCCTGTCTCGTTGGTATCCCACTAGCTGGCCGTGTTCGATGCCTTCGCGGAGTAAGGTCGGGATGCGGCTGACAGGGACACCCTGGTCGGAAAAATTTCCTATCCTAGTGGTCGTCAAGACGTGTCGCAGGCCTGAACGGTCCGTGCCGACTTCTAGCCAGACGAGATGTCCATCCTGATGTCGGATCATCCAGACGATCCGGTCCGGACTGACTTTCGTGCCGCTGCGGCGGAGTTCCGCGATCCAATCGGTGTAGCGGTTTTCGGGTTCGGTAATTTTCGGCGCAGAGGATGACGACGACTGGGCGATGTCGGTACTGCTGTCGCCGATGCCGTGTCCGGCGATGTCGTGGCAGTAGGCGTCGATTACCTCTTGCGCTCCGAGGAGTAGGGCGTGGGCGGTGCGAACGTCCTCGCTGGAGGCGGTGGCGAGGTGGTTGATGTGTCCGACTTCGGGCTGGGTGGAGCCGGCCGTGGCGTTGGCGAAGAGGGTGGCGCCGTCGGTGATGGCTGCGTCGGCTTGGGTGGTGGCGTGGCGGGCTTCGGTGAGCAGCGCGTGTGCCTGGCGAAGCCGGGCGACGACGTCGGTGACCGACAATGCTCGACTCCTCACTGTGTGTGTCCGGCCATGGTGCCGCAGGAGGGGGTCGGGTCGTCAAGCGGGTTTGGGGCCGGCGGGATGCCGATTCAGTCCACTGTGGACTTGGACTCGACTGGTGACGGGACCGCGAGACTCGGCACGGTGAGGCGCAGGAACCCCGGTCGCCGTGTGCGGCCGGGGTCCTGGAGGCAGGTGATCAGCGCAGTCGGCCGTCTTTGATCGCGGTCACTAGCGAGCCGAAGGCTGCCGGCGCGACGGCGAGTGTTCCGCCGTCGCGGTTCTTGGTGTCACGGATGCCGACCAGGCTTAATGCATGAGCGACCTCGACGCAGCCGCCTCCGCCGTTGTTGCTGCGGCTGCTCTTGCGCCACCTTGCGTGTGACAGGTCCGAGGTAGCGGTCATCATCGGTCCCCTTGTCTGATGGTTCATGCGCGGGCCGCATCGGCGATCAGCCGCCGGCTCCGCTCAGGGTCAAGTGCTGTCGCCTTCAACCCCTCGAAGTTCAGGCTATACGCACTTACCTCTTCGGGTTCTTCCAGGTAGATGCCGTGTGTGAGGTGTTCTTCATAGACCACGTCATCGAGATGCGGCTCGGTGAACGACAGGAGTTCGAAGCCACTACCCATCGCTGGAAACGCACCCGTTCCAAGTGGTAGAACCTGGATGGAGACGTTCGGCAGTTGCGACAGCTTGCCGAGATGGGTGAGCTGCTCGCGCATCACGTCCGGTCCGCCGACGCCTTGACGCAGCGCGGGTTCCCAGATGACGGCCTCCACGGACAGACTGCGATCTCCGGTCAGCCGTGACTGTCGTGTTCGTCGCACTTCAGTGCGGTTGGCGACCGTCGTTGCAGATGGTTGGGGTACCCATGCGCGGCCGAGCGCGGCAACGTAGCTCTCGGTCTGGAACAAGCCGGGGACGAGCTGCGCGGTAAAGGTGCGCTCTGCTGCTGCGTCGGCTTCGAGTTCTACGAAGTCTTGGGTTGCCTCGTACAGGACGTCGTCACCGTATTGCTGCCACCACCCAGGCTCTTGGGCTGTCAGCACTGCGTTGCTGAGGCGGTCGCGCTCGGCCTCGGGCACCGAGTACACGAGCGCCAACGCGAGCACGTCGATGACAGTGATCGTCTGCGCAGCGTTTTCGATCTTGCTCAGTTTCGACGTTGACCAGCGGAGTCGCTTGGTCACGTCGGCAAGCTTGAGGTCGCCTTCGTTCCGCCACTTCCGCAGCTCACGGCCGATCCGGCGCATGCGGACCCCTGCGCGGAAGTCCTCTGCCATCTGTCCTCCTGTTCTCGACGTCGCTCGGCCCTTGGCCGCCTGACTCTACGGGGTAGGCGTGACTCGACCAGGTTAGTCCGTCTGGGCTAAATCGAAAATTTTCCCTTCGGCTACCTTGATCCTCGGATATGGGTCGTCCATGCTGGCGGAACTCCAGGAACAGCGAAGGGGCCGGACACCTCCAAGCCTCCGGCCCCTCCACAACGAGAGGAGCTACGACGTGGCAACCGTCGTGACTCATCCCGCCGAGAGCCTAACGGCGGATCGTCCAACACAAGATCTATCTGCTGGCCCGGTGGGTGCGTTGGGATCGGCGCGGTGAGGTTCATCGATGATCATCTGTTCGCCACGTTGACCGCCGTCGGTGCGTCCCTGCTCGTCTTCGGCGTCTTCGACCTCGCCTGGCGGCGGTGGCGGGAGTCGCATCCGCGTCGACGTCCACCGTCGCGAAAGGACTGGCGGCGGATTCGCGCCGTCGAGGAGCGGCTGCGCGCTGCTCACGTGATCGCCAGGGTCCGGGCGGAGGCGGCGTCTGCTGAAGTCGAGGCCGAGGCCCCCGCCCGGCGCGAGTCGCCGTCCCGGCGCCGAGCCGCGCAGTACTCGGCGCCGCCGATCCCGTCGAGCCGGACCGTGGCCGTCGACTCGACGCAGATCCGGCTCTCCACTCCGGTCCCCGCCGTGCCTGCGGGTTGGGTGCACGCCTTCTCGGGGAGCCTCACGTGAGGCGCGCGGTGGGTCAGTGGCTGCACGGGCTGCTTCGCCGTCCTCGGCCGGTGCCGTGCTGTGCCTTGATCTCGGTGGTGCTCGGCGGTGTCGAGCTGCGGGCGCCGCAGCCTGCGGTGTACTCCCGTGCCTCGCGGGTCCGCTACTTCATCCACGATCGCCGCCGCCTTCAGCTGGTGCACCGATGACGGGCGGCGCAGGTGCCTCCGCCACCGTCCAGGCCTGCCGGCCGCCTCGCACCGAGGGGTGCAGGCCCGACCTCGGCTCCCCGACGGCACCGATTCGGAGCGGGGAACCCGCCGAACGGGGCGGCTCCTCTTCTTCCGATTCTCCCGCCGCCGACCCGGCCGCGCCTCGGCCGAAGGAACCCTCGGCGGACCATCCGCCGAGGTGGGGCGGGCGGTTCCGCCGCCTGGAGCATCGGCGGGACGAGGACTACAGCTCACTCGACGTCGCGGTCTGCGGGGCGGCGATCGTGTCGGTGGCCGAGTGGCTTCGCTTGTTGCGTTGCGCCGTCTGCTTTCCGGCGGTTCCGTCGTGACGGCGACGGCCTGGTTCGTGCGGAGCGTGCGCACCGGGGACACCCATCTGGCCCCGGCCGACTGGAACGGCTCCGATCTGATCCGGCCGGTGTGCGCGCCGGCGGTCGAGTTTCGCGCGATGAACCGGCGGCCCTTGCGCGTCTGTTACTACGACGAGCAACGCTGCCCGCTCTGCCTCGGACTCACCACCACCCCCGCCGCACCGATCCCGCACCTGGCATCGGCGGCCCCGCGATGAGCGACCGGACGGCGTGGCCACGGCCGGCCCGCGCACTACGGCAGCGCTTCAGACGCGACGCGGGGATCACCGAGAAGCGAGAGCCGTGAACTCCCTGATCCGGGCGTAGCCCCCGCCCGGCCGGGGCGGTCCGAACCTCCCCCGACGCGGACCCCCGCGTGGTTCGGACCACCGGCGGCGCGGGCGGCCATCCCGCCTGGCGCCCGCGCCGCTGCCGAGGCTGCCTGCTGTATCCGTCCGCAGCAGGCAGGCGGCCCGGGCATCCCCGGACACCGGCGCCCACCCGGTGGCTCGGGCCGCAGCCCGAACCTCTCGGGTGCTCTGCCGTGGCCCGACTCCGGCAGAGCACCCGAGATCCACGAACCACCGCCGCCGACCCCGCACCCTGAGAGCCTGTCTTTGATCCTCCTGGAGTCGTGAGCGGGGATCAGCTGACGACAACGCCGCAGATCGCCGCGTTGGCCCCGCGCAACTCCGAAAGTGGGGATCAAAGGCAGGCTCTTAGCTCAGTCGACCAGCCTGCCCGCCCGCATCGTGACGACGCGACCGGTGAAGCGGGAGCGCAGCATCCGGTCGTGCGAGACGATCACCACGGCACCCGCGTACTGGGCCAGCGCCTCCTCCAGCTGCTCGACCAGCGCGGGGGAGAGGTGGTTGGTCGGCTCGTCCAGCAACAGCAGGTCCACCTCGCGGCGGAACAGCCTCGCCAGTGACAGCCGCCTGCGCTGCCCGATGGAGAGCCCGCTCAGCGGTGTGTCGAGTTCGCCGGAACGGAACAGACCGGAGGCCGTCAGCCCGCCCCGATGCTCCGTCGACGGGCCCGGCAGCCCGGCCGCGAAGGCCTCCGCCAGCGTGCGATCGGGGTCGCCGATCGGGTCGTCCTGCGGAAGCCAGCCCAGCCGCTTCGGCCTGCGCACCCGTCCCCGATCCGGTTCGAGGTCACCGGCGAGCACCCGGAGCAGCGTGCTCTTGCCCGCGCCGTTCGGGCCGGTGATGAGTACCCGATCTCCGCCGCGCACGTCGAAGGACGCCACGTCGAGTCGGTCCCCGACCAGGACCTGATCGGCCGTGACCAGCGGAGATCGCGAGCCGTCCTCGCCGCCGCCGCGCAGTGTGGCGCGGAAGCGCAGCGGCGCGGGCGGACGCGGGACCGGTGACTCCTTGAGTCGTCGCACCCGCTCCTTCGCCTGCCGCACCCGCGCGGAGATCTGCTTCTCCACCGAGCGCTGATGCCGCTGCGACGACTTCTCCGTGTCGCGCCGAGGTCCCGCCGCCAGGACGTTCGCCGCCGACGACGCCAACGCCGTCTGTCGTTCGATCTCCGCCAGCCAGTCGCGATGGGCCTGCTCCCACCGATCGCGTTCGGCCTGCTTGTCCCGCAGGTAGCCCGCATAGCCGCCGCCGTGTCGCTCGACGACGTGCCGTTCGGCGTCCACGGCAAGCAGTGTCGTGACCACCCGATCGAGGAAGACCCGGTCGTGGGAGACCACGACGACGGTTCCCCGATGCCCGCGCAGCCGGTCTTCCAACCAGGTGAGCGCGCCCGCGTCGAGATGGTTGGTCGGCTCGTCGAGCAGCAGCAGCTCCGGCGATGCCGCCAGCAGACAGGCCAGGCCCAGCCGGGACTGCTCGCCGCCGGAGAGCGAGCCGAGCAGCCTGTGCCTGCCGATTCCTGCGAGCCCGAGCCCGTCCATCGCGGCGTCGACGCGGGCGTCGGCGGCGTAGCCGTCCCGCAGCTCGAAGGCCTCGACGAGATCGCCGTAGCGGACGAGTCGGTCGGGCAGTTCCTCCGCCGGGGCGTCGGAGAGGGCCCGTTCGGCATCCCGCATCCGGCGTTCCAGGTCGCGGATGTCGGCCAGGGCATGGTCGATCGCGTTCTGCACGGTGTCGGACGGCGGCAGGTCCGGGACCTGACCGAGGTAGCCGAGGCCGCCGGGCGCGGTGACGGTCACCTCCCCACCATCCGGCCGGTCCAGCCCCGCGATCAGGCGCAGCAGCGTGGACTTCCCGGAGCCGTTCTCGCCGATCACGCCCGCTCGCTCGCCTGCGGCGACGGACACGGTGACGCCGTCGAGCAGCGTTCGCCCGCCCGGCGCCCGCACGGCGTCGCGCAGCGCGAGTTGGAAGACCCGCCCGTTGGCGGCGGTGGGGGTCGCTGGGATCTCCCCGGCTGCCGCCTCGGCGGCTTCTCCGGGATCGGTGCTGGTCAGCACAGTGGTTCTCTGGCGGTTGGTGCGCATGGTGAATCCACCTTCGGTGCGAGAAGAGACGAGATCACCGAGGGGAGCTGCGGGCGGCACGACGAATCCGGCCGCGTGGCACCGTGACCGGCGCGGGACGCGGCGCGGACGGCTTGCTCAGCACGGGACGACCCGCCGTACGCAGCGCAAACGGCTGCGGATCAGCGGAGAACGGTCCGGCGAGAGAGCAGCCGGGCGGGCAACAGCTCAGCGGGGAGCGGCCTGCGGGGTGTGCTTGTCGTGCCGACTCGGGTCGGCTGCACCGAGGACGTCGCCCGGCACGGCGCCGGGACCGTCAAGGCCCGGGACGCGGCGGCTGATCAGGCGACGTCACAGCTCCGACGAGGAGCTTCAGTGGAAGTACAAGCGCAACGTGCGAGCGCCGGAGCATGTCATGTGGTCCACCATACCGACGGCGTCCAGTGGTTTTCTCCCGCGCGGAGTCTGATCGCTCGCCCGCGTGGGGCATGCAGGGGCGGCCGGTCAGCAGGCGTCTGTCCTGCCGGGAACGGGGCGCGGTCCCGGAGGCAGTCTGCAGAATGGGACGCCCGACTGTTTCGCGACAGGTATTCTCCTGGTCGTCGCGAAACCAGTCGACGGCTATCCGGCCGAACGGCTCATTGCATTCATTGGCACGTTTCTGATCCCGAACGGCCGAAGCAGAATCGGCGATCTTCGATTCGAGAGCTGCCTGCCGCTCACCCGTCCGACCGGATGCCGAACCATCCGTGGCGGCTTCTTCATGCCGTCGTGATCGGCCCCGTTCCGGCGACGGTGTTCCGAATAGTGATGAGCCCTACTGGTAATGTCCGGGCGGGAATAGGCGCGGCCGGAAGCAGCGGACCGCGCCCGCCGCCGGTCCACGTCGTTGACGACGTCTCCGGCGCTGCGGTGGTGATCGCCGGTCAGGGCCGGACAGCGCAGTCCTGACGGGCGATTCCGGGATCAGCGAGTGGTGAAGCCGCCGTCGACGGCAAGCGCCGCGCCCGTGACGAAGCTCGCCTCATCGCTCAGCAGGAAGGCGGCGAAGGCGGCGATCTCCTCGGGCTGGGCGACGCGACCGACCGGGTGCAGACCGGCGATCATCTCCCGACCCTGCTGCGTCGCACCAGTGCTACTGCGGTAGGCCGGGGTGTCCACACCGCCGGTGAGCAGCGCGTTCACCCGGAGACCGTGTGCGGCGTTCTCCAATGCGGCGGCCCTGGTCAGACCGACGATCCCGTGCTTGGCCGCGACATAGGGCGCGAGGGCGGCCATCCCGACCACCCCGAGGTTGGAGGCGTTGTTCAGGATGGCCCCACCACCCGAGGCGAGGATGGCAGGCACCTCATGCTTGATTCCGTAGAACACGCTCGTCAGATTGAGGTCGAGTTCGGCTCGCCAGGCGGCCTCGTCGAGGTCCTGCACCGGTGCCATCACGGTGATTCCGCCCGCATTGTTGAACGCGCCGTCCACTCGACCGAATCGCTCGACCGTCGTCCTGACCAGAGCGGCGACCGAATCCTCCACCGTCACATCGGTCGGCACGAACAGGGCCTTCCCGCCCCGGGATCGGATCTCGGCGGCGAAATGTTCGCCTACGTCCGCACCGCGAGCGGCGAGTACGACGGTGGCGCCCTCGGTCGCGACGCGTTCCGCCACCGCCTTCCCCATCCCCGACGTGGCACCGGTGATGATGATGACCTTGGAGTCTAACCGAGACGACATTCTCATCCTCAGATCGAACGAACACAGGTGACAGCTCGGCACCTATAGTCGCCCGCCCAGGGCGCGCAGGCTCGCGATATTCGGACGGCACATTCTGGTCTTCGACGTAATCCGGGCATGGAGAATCCAACATCTGCCGTGAGTGCGGGCGCTGCCGAGTGCGGTCCGGCCGGGGCGGCGGCCGTCGATCCCGATCGCGCCCGGCACACCCGACGCGCGATCAGGAGCGGGCCGTCACGTCGAGGCCGCAGGCGACGACTCGACGGCCCGCTCGACCTCGGCCCGCAACTCGCGCCGCAGCCGAGTAAAGCATCGGCCCCGGTTCATCGCGACGACGCCGGTGAGCCTGCCCTGCCTGCGATAGACGGAGACGAAGTCCCGGTCGGCGAACGAGCCCTCGACCACCGCCAGATCGTCGTCGGCGTCGGGGTGCCCGGCGAGCTGGATGCGGGTCGAGTACTGGTCGGACCAGAAGTACGGCACCCGGTTGGGCACCGGATCGGTGCCGCTCTCGCCGCGCGACCGACCGGTCAGCAGCGTCCGCACCGCGACGGGCGCCTGTTCCACGGCCGCCGTCCAGTGCTCGTGCCGCCGCGAGCCGCCCGCCGGATCGGCGTAGCGCGCGACGTCGCCGAGCGCGACCACGCCGGGCAGCGCGGTGGCGCCTCCGGCATCGCAGCCGACCCCGTCGGCGATGTCCACCCCGGAGCCCGCCAGCCAGTCGACCGCAGGCCGGGAACCGATCCCGATCACGACCACGTCGGCGGCCAGCTCCCGGCCGTCGCGGCCCAGGACGGCCGTGACCCGCGTCGAGCCCGTTCGGTCCGTGTCTCCGCCGGCGCCGTCGCCCCGGTTCGGCTCGGTCCGCAGCCCGGCGACGCCGAAGCCGCAGTGCATCGTCACCCCGTGATCCCGATGCAGCTCACCGCAGATCGCGCCCACCGTCGGACCGAGCACCCGCGCCAGCGGCACGTCCAGCGCCTCCACCACCGTGACCGGCAGGCCGAGCGCGTGGCAGGTGGCCGCCACCTCGGCGCCGACGAAGCCCGCGCCGATCACCACCGTCCTCGGCGTGCCCTCGGTCAACGCCGCACGCAGCGCCCGCGCATCGGCCAGCGTGCGCAGGGTGTGCACCCCGGCGACGTCGGTCAGTCCTGGCAGCGTCCTGGCCAGCGCACCGGTCGCGATCACCACGCCGTCGGAGGCGATCAGCGTGCCGTCGTCCAACTCGACCGTCCTGGTGTGTCGGTCGAGTCGCACGGCCCGGCGACCGGTGCGCCAGTGCGCGTCGACCTCGGCCAGCTCCGCCTCGTCGGCCAGCGCCAGTTCCGCCTCGTCGATCTCGCCGCGCAGGAACCGCTTGGACAGCGGCGGCCGGTCGTAGGGCCGCTGCGGCTCCGCGCCGATCACGGTGATCGTCCCGTCGAAGCCCTGGTCGCGCAGCTCCCGGACGGCGTGCCAGCCTGCCAGCCCCGCGCCGACGACCGTCACGGCTCTCATGCGACCGGCTCCCGCACCGAGGTGTCGACGTGGATCATGTCGCCGACGAGGACCACCGGGTAGGTTCGCACCGGCCGCCGGGCGGGCGGACCCGTCGGCATTCCGGTGCGCAGGTCGAACATCGCGGCATGGAGCGGACACTCGATGAGGCAGCCCTCCAACCAGCCGTCGGACAGGGCGGCGTCCTGATGGGAGCAGGTGTCGTCGATCGCGTACAACTCGCCGTCGGCGTTGAAGACCGCGACGGGTCGGGGCGCGAGGATGCGGACGGATTCGCCGGGCGGGAGTTCGGCCAGAGTGCAGACGGGGATCACGGCGGCCTCCAGTTGCGCAGAGCGGAACATGGTGTGGAGTACGCAACACTGTGCGGCGCGTGTTCCGGCGTCGTCAATACGCCGCTCGGGTTGTCCGAGGGGGCTGTTCCCGGCGGCTACGGTTGGCGCCATGGGCGATGACACGGCGGTGAACGGACGGGACAGGGCATCGGCCAAGACCGGCGGAAACCTGGTGCAGTCGGTGGATCGGGCGATCAGCGTGCTGGAACTGCTCGCGAAGAACGGCGAGTCCGGCATCACCGAGATCGCCGCCGAACTCGGTGTCCACAAGTCGACGGCCTCCCGACTGCTCACCGTCCTGGAGCAGCGCGGCCTCGTCGAGCAGCTCGGGCAGCGCGGCAAGTACGTGATCGGCTTCGGCATCGTCCGACTGGCGGGCGCCGCCACCGGCCGGATGGACCTCGCCCAGCTCGGCCAGACGGTGTGCCAGTCGCTGGCCGAACAGCTCGGCGAGACGGTGAACGTCGCCGTGCCCGACAGCGGAGTGGCCATCAACATCAGCCAGGTGCGCGGCGCCGCGTCGGTCACCACGCACAACTGGGTCGGCCAGCGCACCCCGCTGCACGCCACCTCCAGCGGGAAGGTGCTCCTCGCGCACCTGCCCGACCGGCAGCGCGAGGCACTGCTGGGGGAGGAGCTGGAGAGCTACACGCCCAGGACCGTCACCGACGTCGCCGATCTCCGGGCCGAGCTGGACCAGGTGCTTCGCGACGGCTACACCGCCTGTTTCGAGGAACTGGAACTGGGCCTCAACGCGCTGGCCGCACCGGTTCGAGGACCCGACGGCGCGGTGCTCGCCGCGATCAGCGCCTCCGGGCCCTCCTACCGGCTGTCGCGCAGGCGTATCCGGCAGGTCGCGCCGCAGCTCATCGCCGCCGCCGGGGAGCTGTCCCACCGGCTCGGCTACCTCGGCGACTGAACCAGCGCGCCGCCGATCGAGCGGCCGAGGCTTCCCGCGAGCGGCGAGGCCGTTTCCGCCGCAGGCGACTTCGGGTGAGAACCGCGCATACCCACCGGAGTCTCGACGCCCTCCTCACCCGCTCGACACGCGGACCTGGCCTGTTCGGCATGCACCCTCGGCGACGCCGAAACGGCCTATTGACACTGCCCGACGGGGCGAGGATTTTGTTGCGTATTGAGCGACACACTTCGTGCTGTGCAACAGATGGGGCGGTTGCGGTGTGGAAGGACGGGGTCGGATGAACGATGGCTCGCTCGGTCCGGACACGCCCGCCAGCCGCCCGGCCCACCGCGGAGCAGCGGTGATTCGGCCCGTCCGGCCAGTGTGGACTCTCCTGCCGCGCTGATCCCCCGTCTCGGCGACCCCGGTCGGGGTCTCGTCCCTCTCGCCTCGCTCCGCTGGAGACCGTAGGCGTCTCGTTGTCGAATCCGTAGGAGGTTCCGAGGTGGCCGCATCCCCGAGGGTGGTCGTCATCGGCGCGGGAATCGTCGGCTGCGCGCTCGCCGACGAGCTCACCGAACGTGGCTGGACCGATGTCACCGTGCTCGAGCAGGGCCCGCTGTTCGAGACCGGCGGGTCGTCGTCCCACGCTCCCGGCCTGGTGTTCCAGACCACCGGGAACCAGACGATGACCCGGTTCGCGCGGTACACCGTCGAGAAGTACCGCGCACTGACCGATCCGACGGCGAGGTCGGCGGGGGATGCGCCCTGTTTCCGATCGGTGGGCGGCCTGGAGGTGGCCCGCACCCCACAGCGCTGGGCCGACCTGCACCGTCGACACGGGTGGGCGACCTCCTGGGGAGTTCCCTCGATGCTGGTCGACCCCGAGGAGGCCGCCCGACTGCACCCGCTGCTCGACGCGCAACGGCTCCTCGGCGGACTGCACATCCCCTCCGACGGACTCGCCGTCCCGGTCGCAGCGGCCCGCGCGCAGGCCGACCGAGCCGCGGAGCGAGGGGCCCGCTTCCTGGCAGGCAGGCGCGTGATCGGGATCGACCGCGTAGGCGGTCGGGTCAGCGCGGTGCGCACCGAGGACGAGCGATTCCGCGCCGACGTCGTGGTGTGCTGCGCGGGAATGTGGGGCCCGAGGATCGGCGCGTTGGTCGACCTGTCGATCCCGCTCACGCCGATGGCCCACCAGTACGCCAAGACCACGACGCTGCCCGCGCTCCGGCGAACCGCCGGTCGGCAGATCGACAGTGCGGAGCTGCCGATGCTGCGACATCAGGGGGCCGGGCTCTACTTCCGTACGCACGGCGACCGGCTCGGCATCGGGGCCTACGGCCATCGACCCATGCCGATCTCGGCGTGGGACATCGGCGGTGCTACCGCGAGTGGCGACGGCGGCTCTGCCGCGAATGGCCACGGCGGCTCTGCCCCGCCTGGCCACGGCGATGCCGCCGCGATCCTGCACGTCGGCGAGGCCGTCACGCGGATGCCCTCGGTGCTGGAGTTCACCTCCGAGGACTTCGAACCCTCGTGGTCGGCCGCGCAGGAACTGCTTCCCGTCCTGGGCGATGCCAAGGTGGACGAGGGCATCAACGGGCTGTTCTCCTTCACCGCCGACGGGATGCCGCTGCTCGGCGAGCATCCCTCGCTGGAAGGCTGCTGGTTCGCCGAGGCGGTGTGGATCACGCATTCGGCGGGCGTCGCGCGGGCCATGGCGGAATGGCTGGTGGACGGACAACCCGCCCTGGACCTGCACGGCTGCGATCTCAACCGCTTCGAGCGGGTGCAGACCACGCCCGAGTACGTCCGGGTGCGCAGCGCGCAGAGCTTCGGCGAGGTCTACGACATCGTTCATCCGCACCGGCCGATCGAGGTGCCGCGCACCCTGCGCGCCAGCCCGTTCTACGAACGACAGGAACGACTCGGCGCCCGATTCACCGAGGTCAGAGGCTGGGAACGGCCGCAGTGGTACGCCGAGAACGAGAATCTTCCCGAACTCGCCGAGGTCGCCGCGCCGGGAGAGTGGGCGGCGCGGCACTGGTCGCCGATCGTCGGCGCCGAGGCCCGGCACGCCCGACGTCGGGCGGCGCTGTTCGACATGACGCCGCTGACTCGTCTCGAGGTGACCGGCCCTGGTGCTGCCGACTTCCTCCAGACCATGACCAGCAACGACGTCATCCGGCGGATCGGCTCGATCACCTACACGCTGCTGCTCGGCGACGACGGCGGCATTCGCAGCGACCTCACGGTGGCCCGGCTGGGCGAAGAACGTTTCCAACTCGGCGCCAACGGCCCGCTGGACCTCGACTGGCTACGACGTCACCTGCCCGGCGACGGTTCGGTGCAGGTCCGCGACATCACCCCCGGTACCTGCTGTCTCGGCCTGTGGGGCCCGAGCGCGCGAGAGGTGTTGAGCGGGCTCACCGACGACGACGTCTCGCACCGGGGTCTGCGCTACTACCGGGCACGGGAGATCCACGTCGGCGGAGTGCCCGTCACGGCGATGCGACTGTCCTATGTGGGCGAACTCGGTTGGGAGCTGTACACCACGGCCGATCTGGGCAGGCTGCTCTGGGACACGCTGTGGGAGGCGGGCCGTCCGCACGGACTGATCGCTGCGGGCCGAGGCGCCTTCGACAGCATGCGACTGGAGAAGGGCTACCGGTCCTGGGGGCTGGACATGACAGGCGAGCACGACCCGTATGAGGCAGGCGTCGACTTCGCGGTACGCCTGGACAAGGGCTACTTCGTCGGTCGCGACGTCATCGAGGCTCGGCGGGATTCGCCGCCTGTCCGTCGACTCTGCGCGCTGGTCACCCCGGACCCGGCGGCCACCGTCCTGGGTGCCGAACCGGTGTTCGTCGACGGCAGGCCGGTCGGCCACGTCACCAGCGCAGGCTACGGCCACACGCTGGGGCTGGGCATCGCCTACGCCTGGCTGCCCGCCGAGCACGCGAAGCCCGGACTGCCGGTCGACGTCGAGTACTTCGGCGAGCGACTCCCCTACGAGGTCGCCGCCGAACCCCTCTTCGACCCGGAGGGCACCCGGATGCGCCGATGACCGCCAGGGGGTGAGCAGTCCGCCGCCTGCGGCGCGCGTCAGCAGCGGGTTCGTGATCCGAGCCTGCGGTGCGACGTCGAGCCTCGGTTCCTCGGTGTGACCGACCGCGCGCCCATACCGAGAACCGGCCGATCTCGCCCACGCGCCCGTCGCGATGCGGGCCCCGGCCCCGCAGGCACCGAGGCCTGCCCTGCGATCGCACTCCGCAGCCAGACATCGACCTCCCCGCCGCAGGCCCGGCCTGCGCCGCCCAGGCATCCGGCTCGACTCGGCATCCGAGAGGTGAACGATCATGACGACCACCGACGGCCCCACCGGACTCGTCGCCACCCTGCCCGGCCGCTACTACACCGATCCCGCCGTCTTCGAACGAGAACAGCAGCGCATCTTCGAGGCCGGGTGGATCTGCGCCGCCCGCGCGGCCGACCTGCGTGCTCCCGGCGACTTCCGCACCGTGCAGGTCGGCAGGGAGAGCGTGCTCCTCGTGCTGGGACGCGACGGTGTGCAGCGCGCCTTCCTCAACATCTGTCGGCACCGGGGCGCCCGGTTGTGCGTCGAGGAGTCGGGAACGGTCCGGCGCAGCCTCCAGTGTCCCTATCACGCCTGGACCTACGGGCTGGACGGACGACTGACGGCCGCGCCCAACCTGAGTTCGCTCGGCGCGGTGGATCGCACGGAGTACGGCCTGATCTCGGTCGCCCTGCGGCACTGGCTCGGCTACCTGTGGGTGTGCCTGGGCTCGGCGCCGCCGTCCTTCGAGGACACGGTGATCGACGCCGTGACCGAGCGACTCGGCGACCCGGCAGCGGTGGAGCGGTACCAGGTGGAGAGCCTGTCGCTGGGCAGGCGGATCTCCTACGACGTGCGGGCGAACTGGAAGCTGATCGTCGAGAACTTCATGGAGTGCTATCACTGCGCCACGATTCACCCCGAGCTGACCGACGTCCTCCCGGAGTTCGCGGAGGGCTACGCCGCGCAGTACTACGTGGGACACGGCGCCGCGTTCGCCGAGGAGGCCGAGGGCTTCACCATCGACGGCAGGCCGGGCTTCGCGCGGCTGCCGGGGATCGCGGCGGACCAGGACCGCCGCTACTACGCCGCGACGGTGCGGCCGCAGGTGTTCCTGAATCTGGTGCCGGATCACGTGATCCTGCATCGGATGTATCCGCTGGCCGTGGATCGCACCCTGGTGGAGTGCGACTGGCTCTACGCCCCCGACGTGGTGGCCGCCGGCGCGGACACCTCGGCGTCGGTGGAGCTGTTCGACCGGGTCAACCGGCAGGACTTCGAGGCCTGCGAACGCTGTCAGCCCGCGATGGCCTCCAGGGCCTATGCCCGAGGCGGGGTGCTCGTCCCGGTCGAACACCACATCGGGGGCTTCCATGACTGGCTTCTCGACCGGTTAGGCGAGAGGAGCGAACAGGACGGCGTGCCCGATCGATGACCTCCAGCGGACGGACGGCTGCGGCGGCTGCCGTCGGCGACGACGTGGCGCGGGGGCCGCATCGTCTCGTCGGGCTGACGGACGCGGCCTCGATGGAGCGCGACCGGTGTCGGTGTCCTGCCTGGTCAGGGCGGCTGTGCTGCCCTAGGCGAGGCCCCGCGCTCGGACCGAGCCTCGGCTGATCTCGACGGCATTCGCGGTGTCGACTGCTGCTAGCCTCCCGCCAGGCGGCGCGTCCTCGCGTCACCCCGGCCGGGGCCGACCGGCCAGCGGTTGCCGGGCGCACTTCTCGGCGAACGGCGGCGGAATCCCGGCTGATCGAGATCGGAGCGGCAGGCGATGACGACAGGCGTGACGACCTCGCCCGGCGCAGCCCGACCGCCGATGATCGGCATCGTGGCCTCGGCGGCGGGCGGCCTGGAGCGACTGCGCGCCGGACTCGTCGAGCCCGCGCTGGCCAGCGGCTGGCGGGTCGGCGTCACGCTCACCCCCACCGCAGCCCGCTGGCTGAATGCCGTCGGCGAGGTCGAGGCCATGGCCGCCGTGACCGGACTCCCGGTGCGATCGGAGTCCCGGCTGCCCGGCACGGCCAGACCGCATCCGCCGGTCGACTGCTACGTGCTGGCGCCCGCCTCCGCCAACACGGTCGCCAAACTCGCGCTGGGCATCGGCGACAACCAGGCGCTCACGCAGGTCGGCGAGGCCGTGGGTGATCCTCGGGTGCCGGTGGTGGTCTTCCCACGCGTCAACGCCGCGCACGCCAGACACCCGGCCTGGCCTGGGCATCTGGCCGCACTGCGCAACGCGGGCGTCGGTTTGGTCGAGGGCCCGAAGGTGTTCCCCCTGGCCGAGCCCGCCGAGGAGCCGGAGCGGGATCTGCCGTGGGCGCACATCCTCGACGCGGTCGCCGCCGCGCTGGCCTCGCGGACCTGATCGAAGCGGGGCGAGCCGATCCGGCCCCGGCATCCGCAGCTCGCCGAATTACATGGGAGCGTTCCCATGTTCAGGCGGTGCGAGGACGCGATGATCGTGGCCCGTCGGGGGTGCGCACCGAGGTCCTCGCCGCCCGCCGCGTGGGGTGAATCGCTTCGAATCGACGATTCGACAACCCCGCTGCCTGGGCGTTCCTCGTCGGGGGAATGCGGGACGTCGATATCGGATCGAAGACCGCTCGCGCGAAAAGGGGCCTCGGTCGACGGGGTTCGACGGCCCCGAATGGTGATCATGCACAGCGGGGCCTGATTCTCGACATCCGACGCTCTCAATGCAGGTCAGCGCACGTATCGACGGGGAAGCTCCGGCGGTCGGAGCGTGATCGAGAGTGTTCCCGCCCGTCCTGGACAAGGGCGCCGCCGATGCCCCGTGTCGCCGTCCGGTGATCTGCGTGATCCTTGAACGAATTTCTCGGCCGACCTCTCGGCGAGTTCCCGGCGTCCCTACCTGGTGTTTCCTTCGTCGAAGCGAACGTGGTCGGAGTCGCATCGGTGATCCAGAACACAGTTTTCGCGTTACGCCCTCTTTTCAGCCTGTTACCGCATTGGTACAGTCCGTTCTGGGAGCGCTCCCAATGGTCCGTCGCGAAGCGCTTACCGCCTCGGACAAGGGTGTCGTGAGGTAACAAGCAAGGAGCCGAAATGAGATATGACTCCCCAAGCAAGGCGAGGGAATCACGTCGCCGTCGCGGCACCGCCGCAGCGTCGGCGATGGTTCTCGCCTCTGGACTCTTACTCGCCGTCGGTCAGACGGCCATCGGTGCGGAGAACGATCCGGCACCTGCGCAGCAGCGGGTCGACAATCCGTACGACGGCGCTCAGGTCTATGTGAACCCGATCTGGGCGGCCAACGCCGCCGCCGAGCCCGGCGGCTCGGCCGTCGCTGACCAGCCCACCGCCGTGTGGATGGACCGGATCAGCGCCATCGAGGGCAACGGCAGCCCGACGACGGGTGACTACGGGCTGCGCGACCACCTGGACGAGGCCGTCTCCCAGGGCGCGGACCTGTTCCAGGTCATCATCTACAACCTGCCGGGGCGAGACTGCGCCGCGCTCGCCTCCAACGGCGAGCTGGGCCCCGACGAGCTGCCCCGATACGAGTCGGAGTACATCGACCCGATCGCGGAGATCCTGGCCGACCCGGCCTACTCGAGCCTGCGCATCGCGACGATCATCGAGATCGACTCGCTGCCGAACCTGGTCACCAACGTCGGCGGACGTGAGACCGCGACGCCCGAGTGCGACGAGATGCTCGCCAACGGCAATTATGTCAACGGCGTCGGCTACGCCCTGGCCCAGCTCGGCGCGATCCCGAACGTCTACAACTACGTCGACGCGGGCCACCACGGCTGGATCGGCTGGGAGGACAACTTCGGGGCTTCCGCCGACCTGTTCTTCGAGGCGGCGAACGCCAATGGCGCCACCCCCGACGACGTGCACGGCTTCATCGCCAACACCGCCAACTTCTCGGCACTGGAGGAGGAGAACTTCTCCATCGGCGACACCATCAACGGTCAGCCGATCCGGGGTGAGTCCAGCTGGATCGACTGGAACAACTACGTCGATGAGCTGAGCTTCGCTCAGGCATTCCGGCAGGAGGCGATCTCGGCGGGCTTCAACTCCGACATCGGCATGCTGATCGACACCTCCCGCAACGGCTGGGGCGGCAGCGAGCGACCGACCGGACCTGGCCCCGAGACCAGCGCCGACGCCTACGTCGACGGCGGACGCTACGACCGCCGGATCAACCCCGGGAACTGGTGCAACCAGGCCGGTGCGGGCCTCGGCGAGCGGCCCACCGCCTCGCCCGCCGCAGGCATCGACGCCTACGTCTGGGCCAAGCCACCGGGAGAGTCCGACGGCTCCAGCGAGGAGATCCCGAACGACGAGGGCAAGGGCTTCGACCGGATGTGCGACCCCACTTACGAGGGGAACCCGCGTAACCAGAACAACCCCTCGGGTGCACTGCCCGACGCGCCGATCTCCGGACACTGGTTCTCCGCTCAGTTCCAGGAGCTGCTGGCCAATGCCCACCCGCCGCTCGGCTCCGGCCCCGGCGACCCGGGCGACCCCGGCGACCCCGGTGACCCCGGTGACCCCGGCCCGGTCACCGGCTGCAGCGTGAGCTACAGCGTCCAGTCGCAGTGGAACGCGGGCTACGTCGCCCAGGTGACCGTGACCAACACCAGCAGCACCGCGCTGCCGAGCTGGTCGCTGGTCTGGACGAACCCGAGCGGTCAGCAGGTGACCAGCGCCTGGAACGCCTCGGTCACCCAGCAGGGCAGTCAGGTCACCGCCAGCGGAAGCGGGTGGAACGGGAGCATCCCGGCAGGCGGCTCGGTGAGCTTCGGCTTCCAGGGCACGCTGAGCGGGGCGCACGTCGCACCGGCCGCGTTCTCGTTGAACAACTCCGCGTGTAGCTGACGCTTCGGCGTCCGATCGCACCACCACGGGTGGGGAGAGCCTGACCGGGCTCTCCCCACCCGGTCGTGTCAGGCCGGTCGGATCGCCGTCCTGCCGGGTGACGGCCTCGTGTCGACGGGCCGACCTGCGCAGCACGCCTGCGACCTCGCGATGATCGCCGCGCACCGCATCGCCGCCCTCGGCATCCTCACTCGACCGGATGTCGCTGGATGAGGTGGTCGAACTGGATCATGACCGGCGGCGGTCTTACCGTCGCACTGTCCAGAACCCCTGCCGCCCGACGGACCTGATCTCGGCTGTGCGCCACGGGGAGATCGTGATCGCTCGCGATCGAGTCCGGGCCGGCTTCGGTGACCAGCGGCTCGCGCCCGGCCCGTATGTCGCCTTCGCCCGTGCGGCAGCGGAACTCACGCCCCCACGGAAGAGGCGACCGATGACTGTCTCCGCTCTCGATCACCGCGTGACCGGCTACCAGCTCGACCACGCCTACTGGCTGGGCAAGGCCGCGAAGCTCGCCTATTCGGGGGAGGAGGAGATCCGGGCGGAGACGGCGCGCTGGGGCTTCGACCGGTTCCGCTTCCTGCACGTCGTGCGGGATCTGCCGGTGCCGCTCGACGACACACAGGCGTACCTGGCCGCCAGCGATCACATGATCATCCTCGCCTTTCGGGGCACCGAGATCACGCAGATCAAGGACTGGCTCACCGACGCGACCACTCCCGTCGCTCCTGGGCCTGCCGACCGGGGCCTGGTGCACCTGGGCTTCGACCAGGCCTTGGCGACGGTTCTTCCCCTGGTGTGCCAAGGCATCAAGGAACTCCGCACCAACGACCAGAGCATCTGGCTGACCGGCCACAGCCTCGGCGGTGCGCTGGCGATGCTGGCGGCGGCGACCCTGTACTTCGAGGACCCCAACCTGACCCCCGACGGCGTCTATACCTTCGGCCAGCCCCGCACCTGTGATCCGCGGCTCGCGCATGCCTACGACGAGGCGCTGGAGGGACGAACCTTCCGCTTCGTCAACAACAACGACATCGTCCCCCAGCTGCCGCCCGAGCCGGTGTTCCGGCACGTCAAGGCCGCCCGATACTTCGATCGAACCGGGGCGCTGCACGAGCAGCTGTCGTTGTGGGGCGGCATCGCGGACAAGGTGGGGGGTCACACCGACGAGCTGCTGCTGCCGGGCAGCGACGCGCTCAAAGATCACCCGATGGACCGGTACCTGGAGAACATCGAGAAGAACCTGTAGCCACGGGCTCGCGGCGGCGGGGTCGGCGGGTTGCCTGCTTCGCCGTTCACGGGCGACGATCAGCGCCTGGTCACAACGAGACCATCAGGGCCACCAGGAAGACCGCCGCGTAGAACAGCCAGGGCCACCCGACCCAGCCTACGACGGGCCTGCCCGCGCGGATCGCGCGTTCCCCGCCGATCCCACCGGTGATGAGGCCTGCCAGCAGCGTCGCAGTCGGCCCGTAGAGCAGGAAGACGTTCCGCGGCACCGAGCAGTTCGCAGGCTCGGCACAGGACATTGCGGCGGCCACCACGAACAGCAGGTTCACGTACAGCAGCAGGATTCCGGTCGCCAACAGGCCGCCCAGACCGAGCCACAGGAACAGGCGTGGGCGCCGCACCGACAGTGGTGGCCTGATCTCCGACTGTGACATGCGTCGGACTGTAGGGGACCGGGCGGCAGGGGACCGGCGAAATGCAGTGGGCGGCGTCGATTCCATGTAGCAGAATCGCCGACGTGATCCGACTGCATGACATCGTCGTCGACTGCGCTCGTCCGGCCGCGCTGGCCCGATTCTGGGCCGCCGCTCTGGACGACTACGAGGTCGCCCCCTACGACGAGGAGGAACTCGCGCGCCTGCGCGCCGAGGGCATCGACGACCCGGAGGACGATCCGCTGGTCCTCGTCGAGCCGAGGGCCGACGGGGGACCGAGGCTGTTTTTTCAACTCGTTCCCGAGCCCAAGATCGCGAAGAATCGACTGCACCTGGACCTGCGGTGTGACGACCTGAGTGCCGGGGCCGATCGACTGATCAAACTCGGGGCGCGTGTGCTGAGCAGGACGGACGACTGGATCGTCCTCGGTGATCCCGAGGACAACGAGTTCTGTCTCGGCGCGGAGACGGATGCCGAGGCGGTCTCGTCACCGAGCTGACTCGCCGAGTCGGGCCGCCGCCCGGCGGACTGCCTGCAGCCGTGCCTCGTCCACCCTGCCGATGGTCGCCGCCACCAACTCCGGGTCCGCCGTCGCGGGCGAACCCGCGTCGAACGGCGGCGCCGGGTCGTACTCCAACCGCAGTTGGACCCGCTTCGCCACGTCGTCCCCGAAGATCCTCGCCGCCAGCACGAGCGCGAAGTCGATCCCGGAGGTGACGCCTGCACCGGTGATCCGATTCCCGTCGATCACCACCCGCTCGCTGGTCGGGATCGCCCCGAGTTCGGCGAGCATCGGCAGCGCCGACCAGTGGCTGGTCGCGCGGCGACCCGTGAGCAGCCCCGCCGCCGCCAAGGTGAAAGAGCCGGTGCACACCGAGGTGACCCAGGACGCGCCCGCAGCCTGCCTGCGCAGGAAGTCCAGCGCGACCTTGTCGTCGAAGAGGTCGAAGGCGCCCTTGCCGCCGGGCACGAAGAGGACGTCGGCCTGCGGGCAGTCCGCCAAGGTTGTCGTCGGCACGATCGACCAGCCGCAGTCGGTGACCACCGGCCGGGTGTCATGCCAGGCGAGATGCACCTCGGTGTCCGGCAGTCGGGAGAAGACCTGCGCGGGTCCAGTGAGGTCGAGCTGGGTGACGTCCGGGAACAACAGGGCGACGATCCGAAGCGGCGAAGGGCTCACCACTGGATTTTAGGCGGTGGGCGGGGCCGAGCGGGTCGGTGTGCCGGTACCGGCAGGCGGTGGTGCGAGCGGGTGAGCAGGGCCGTCGATGATCGATTTCATCGATCGTCCTCTGCTAGCTTTGTCGATATGTCGGTTTCTGAGGGTCCCGGATCCGCAGGCACCGTGGGCCCGTGGCTGGCCGTGGTGGGCGCACTCTCCGCCCTCTTCGCCGTGATTCTGCTGGTGGTCGCGTTTCCGCTGTCGCCGATTCCTGGTCTGGCCGCTGTGCTGATCGGCTTCCTGGGCATTCGCAACGGCGCGAGGCGGCATCGTCCGCTGTATCAGACGGTCGCGGCGGTCGGCGTCTTCTGCGTGATACTCGGCGGCGTGGCCATCTTCACGCTTCTCGCGGTAGGCGAGGGTTCAGGCGGGGTGACGACAACGTCGGTCGTGACCAGGCTCGGCTGACGAGTGTTCTTTTCGGATCCTGGACATCCCCCTTGGTCTTGTTGCATCGGTGGCGGCAGCGCTTCAACTCCGCCGAGAGGTCCTCGAACACCTTAGGGCCGAGCTGCATCATTCGCGGGAGCGTCGTCCGGCCCAACGTGGGGCGGGTCGCCAGCAGCGTGTAGGCGCTCGCGGTGGTCTTCTCCACCTCGTGACTGCGCAGCCACTCGTCTAAGAACTGATCGAACGTTGCCCCGGGGTTGGATCTCTTGTGGTCCCGCGCCTCGCGCCCAGGAAGCGGTCCCGGATCTTGATCGCCTCGTCTTCGGTCTTGGCGGACCGGGTGACCATGATCGCCTTGCCGATGTTCGGGTCGTAGCCGGTGAACACTCGCACCTGGTACCGCGAGCCTCGCGCCCGGATGCCGGTCAGGTCCTTGACGCGCTTCGTTCTGGCCATAGACGCACGTTAGCGCCGACCTATTGGACACCCTATTGGACAGGTGCCCGGCAGACCGGCGCTAAGGTGATCTAGATTTACGACATACGCACTGGTCAACGGGATCTTGACCTTAGTGCGGCATCAGGGACTTGAACCCCGAACCCGCTGATTAAGAGTCAGCTGCTCTGCCAATTGAGCTAATGCCGCGTATTCATCTCTCTTCGCCCCGCAGGATGCTCTCCGTGCGGCGCGGCAGAACAGTAACACAGGCCCCGTCGGACCCTGAAATCCGACCCCCGGCCCGACGGCTCGACACAGGTGGCGACACGAGGAGGCCGGTCGGACGACCGGGTGCCGTGCGGGGTGGCCGCCGGCTCGGACGAGCGAAGTCGATCGAGGTTGACGGGCTCCCCCATTAGGCTGACAGGAGAGCCTTGGCATCGATTGGCTTGGGGATGCAACCAGGCGTGGTGTTGCGGCGTCTATCTGGGCAAAGAGGTTTCGGGGGGCACCGGTCCGACTGGGGGCGGTTGTGACTCATACCCCCGTTCAGGCTAGGGATCGAGCCGCCCGATGGCGGCATGGGGGAAACAGTGAGTAGAACGCTTCGTTCCGGCGACCAGGGCGGGCTGCGTGCGGTGCGGAGGCCTGCGTTAGCCGTCGCCGCCGGACTCGTCGCGCTGTTGGTCACGGCATGCACCTCGGAGGCCGGTGGGAGTGCCGGTGGCGCGGGGAGCCCGGAGTCGTCCAGTGCGCCGCCTGCTCCGCCGGTGACGCTCTCCCTGCCCGCTGATGCGGGCACCGACGTCGCGCCGGGGGATCCGATCGAGGTGACCGCCGAGGACGGGGTCCTCACCGAGGTCGTCATGACCAATCCGGACGGCGATGCCGTCGCGGGGGAACTCGCCGAGGACGGGCTGAGCTGGTCCCTGGCCGAGCCGCTCGGGTACGGCCGGGCCTACACGCTCACCGCCACGGGGGAGAACGCCGACGGCGAGACCGTCACCGAGACCTCGGAGTTCACCACCGCCACGCCGAGCGCCGAGGCCTACGTCGGCTTCTCGCCGCTGCCGGGGGCGACCATCGGGGTTGGACATCCGCTGGCCTTCTACTTCGACGGGACGCCGATCCAGGACAAGGCCGCGGTGGAGGCGGCGATCTCCATCACCACGGAACCCGAGGTCGAGGGCGCCTTCTACTGGTTCGAGGACACGCGGGTGCACTGGCGTCCCCAGGAGTACTGGGAGCCCGGCACGGTCATCACCATCGACGCCGACGTCTACGGCAAGCACTTCGGCAACGGCGTCTACGGCAAGGAGAGCCGCCAGTCGACGCTGACCGTCGGCGACTCCTTCATCGCCCGCGCCGACGGCGCCACCCATCAGCTCACCGTCGAGATCAACGGCGAGGTCGTCCGGACGATGCCCACCTCGCTGGGCAAGGCGCCGTTCCAGTCCTGGGACGGCGTGCACGTCGCCACCTCGAAGCACGCGCAGTACACGATGGACTCCTCGACCTACGGCCTCGACGTCGCCTCGGGCGGCTACGTCACCGACGTCCAGTGGGCCACCCGGATCGCCAACAACGGCGAGTTCGTGCACGCGGCGCCGTGGAACGGCCTGTTGGGTCAGGCCAACGACAGCCACGGCTGCATCAACCTCTCCACCGAGGACGCCAAGTGGTTCTACGACAACGTCAAGAGCGGTGACGTGGTGATCATCGAGAACTCCGGCGGGCAGGAGCTGCCCGGCGACGGGGGACGTGGCGGTTACAACGACTGGCAGATCTCCTGGGACGAGTGGAGCGCGGGCGGCCGCCGCTGACCCGATCGTCTCGACCCTTCCCGGACGGCGGGTCCGACGTCTCTGCTGAGGCGCTTCGGGCCCGCCGTCGGCGTCTGCCTGCCCACCCGGCGCCGACCCTGCCCGATTGCCCGAGGCGCGGGCGCGAACCCAGCGTCCCGAGTCGGAGTGCAGCGCCGACGTCGTAGATCAGCCGGGCGGGCTCGCCGTCGGTGCGGTGATGCCGACGGAGGCGGGCCTGCCTGCCGGGGGCAGCCGAGGCGCAGCGCCTCCTCGTGGGCCGCGTCGCGGTACCCGACGCTGGACGCCTCAGGACACCTGGACGAGGCCCGCTTCGACGACGAGTTGTTCGCCCGCGCCGTGGGTGCCATCCCTCGGCGGGCTCGGCGGCGGACGGGCCGACCGATCCGGACCGGACGACCCGACCTGAGAATCAGGCCGTCCGTCGCCAGGGGCACCGGCCGCGTCGGCGGGGCACGAGCCTCCTCACCAGATGACGTGGACGGCCGTCGGGCCTGCATCGGCATGACTGCGTGACCAGCTGACATCGTCGATGCTGCCCCGGAGCGCGAGCGTGGGGAGGCGCTGCGCGAGCGCGTGGAGCGCGGCGCCGATCTCAAGCCGGGCGAGGGCTGCGCCGAGGCAGTGATGCGGTCCACGGCCGAAGGCGAGGTGACCTGCGCTCCGGCCGGGGCGGAAGCTGTCGGGCTGGTCGAACCTGGCGGGGTCGCGGTTGGCCGCCCCCAACCGGACGAGGACTCGGTCACCCGCTCGGATCGTCACGCCGCCCAACTCGACGGCCTCGTGCGCCCAGCGCGGAAAGACCTCGCCGATCAGGGCGATCTGAAGCCGCACGACCTCCTCGACCACCGCGTCGATCGCCGCAGGCTCGATGGGGAACGCCGCGAGCCGTCCTTCGTCGATCAACACGAGCGCACCGACCGAGACGGCGTTCGTCGCGGTCAGATACCCGGAGGCCAGAATCGTGAGGGCCAGCGTGGTCAGCTCGCCATCGGTGAGCTGGTCGTCGTCGCGTTCGTGCGCGGTGATCAGAGCGCTCAGCAGATCGTCCGCCTGCTCCTCGCGTTTCGCGGCGACGAGGCCCCCGACGTACTCGCCGAACTCGCGCCAGGCCTGCTGTGCGGCCTCCCGGTCGCCTTCGGCGGAGAGGAAGTCTGCGGCGCCTGCCGCATCGGCGAGCCTGCGGAAGCGGTCCCGCTCGGCGATGTCGACGCCGAGGAGTTCGCTGATGACGGTGATCGACAGCGGCGCGGCGAAGTCGGCGACGAGGTCGGCAGGCTGGTCGCCGTGGGCGAGTCGGTCGGCCAGTGCGGCGGCGTGCGCCTCGACGCGCGGGCGGAGGGCGGCGATCCGACGTCGGGTGAAGGTCTTTCCGACGAGGCGACGGAGTCGGGCGTGCGGTTCTCCGTCGGTCAGCAGGGTGGCGTCCTCCGACCGGGGATCGCCGGGTCGGGAGACGCCGAATCGGGGATCCCCGAGGACCGTGGACGCCGCGTCGTATGACGTGACGAGCCAGGCAGGCTGCCCGTCTTCTGCGGTGACGGCGGCGATCGGTGCCCGGTCACGGAGGTCGGCGTAGGCGGGCGGGGGAGCCAGCGGGTGGAGGCGGTCGAAGGGCAGGGTCGGCAGCGGCATGGTGGTCGCCTCACTGTGATTTTTGCATTTCGACTGCAATGTAAAAGCGGCGACGACCGTTGTCAATGTGGCACCATGTGCCCGTGCCCAAGCAGGTCGACCATCACCAGCGGCGCACGCTGATCGCCGACGCGCTGATGCGCGTCGCGGCCGAACGGGGGGTCGAGGCGGTGAGCCTTCGGCACGTGGCGGCGGAGGCGGGCGTGACCTCCGGCATGGTTCAGCACTACTTCCGGAGCAAGGACGAGATGATGACCTTCGCCATGGAGGTGATCCGGGAGAAGGTCGCCGTTCGTCTCACCGCTGACGCCCCCGGCGGCGACGCGCCGGTCACCGAGTTGGTCAGACGACTCCTGGTGCAGCTGCTGCCGCTCGACGAAGCACGGCGGACCGAGGGGCGGGTGGCGTTGGCGTTCTTGGCGTATGCCGCAGGCCGCCCGGAGATCGGGGCCGCCGTGCGGACGGACAACGCCCGCCTTCAGCTGCTGGTTGCCGATCATCTCCGTGCCGCGCAGGCGGCAGGGCAGGTGCGGGCGGACCTCGAGCCAGCCCACGCGGCCAGGGCATTGACGGCGTTGGTCGAAGGGCTCGGGATGCAGGCGCTCAGCGGCGACTGTTCGCCGGAGACGGCGCTGGCCGTGTTCGATGCGCAGTTGGACCTGCTGTTCGGGCGGAGTGCCTGAGCTCGAGACGTCACGATCGTCGGTCCGGCCGGTGGACCTCCGCAGGCTCGGTGAGCCGCCCTTGCTGGCGCCGATGCCGCTGATCGCGTGGGCCGGGAGCCGACCGCAGGCACCACGCATCGCGGCGGGGATCGGGCCCGACTGGTCGAACCGGACCAGGAGAACATCGTTGAAACGGCTGCCTGCCCGCCTGCGCCGCGCGGGATGCGGGGAGTGTGCCCGCCCGTGCCGGACAGCGTGCCGTCCAGCGGAGAACGGCACCCTGTCGCCAGGACGACGACGCGGACGGCCCGGCCGGTCGACACCCGATGCGGTGCCGGGATCCAAAGCCGACACGCACGCGCGCCGGAACGGAGAACGCCCCGAAACGAGAACGAGGCCCGAGCCTCGATCAAGGAGAATCCCTCAATCGACAGGCTCGGACCTCGTCCGGCTGGGGTGAGTGACGGGACTTGAACCCGCGGCCCCCGGGACCACAACCCGGTGCTCTACCAGCTGAGCTACACCCACCACGATCCGACGGTCGCAGCCGCCGTGACGTGGCACAGCTTAGCGTGTCCGTACTCGGCATCGGAAACGGGTTCCCCTTTAGCGGCTCGACCCGTCGTTCGCGCCGGTGATCAGGCGTCTCCGCTCGCCTTCTCCTGCGCGAGCGCCGTGCCGCCGACCTCGGCGGTCTCGCCGAGCAGCCGGGTGGCGACGGCCTGCACCTGCTCGGTCGTCGGCCCCGGCTGGGCGACGAACGCCGTCTGCCGGTAGTACCGCAGCTCGCGGATCGACTCTCTGATGTCGGCCAGCGCCCGGTGCGCCAGGCCCTTCTCCGGCTGCGCGAAGTAGATGCGCGGGTACCAGCGTCTGCACAGCTCCTTGACCGAGGAGACGTCCACCATCCGGTAGTGCAGGTGGGCGTCCAGCTCGGGCATGTCGCGGGCGATGAAGCCTCGGTCGGTGCCGATCGAGTTGCCCGCGAGCGGCGCGGTGCGGGCATCCGGGACGTACTCGCGGACGAACTCCAGCACCCGGCGTTCCGCCTCGGCCATCGTCACGGTGGAGCGTCGGACCTCCTCGGTGAGACCGGAGCGGGAGTGCATCTGCCGGACCACCTCCGGCATCCCGTCCAGTGCGGACTCCTCGGTCCTGATCACGATGTCCACGCCCTCGCCGAGCACGTTCAGATCGGCGTCCGTGACGAGCGCGGCGATCTCTATCAGTGCGTCGGACTTCAGGTCGAGGCCGGTCATCTCGCAGTCGATCCATACCAACCGGTCATTCACGACGACGAGTTTAGGTGCTCGACCTGCGCCGTCCCGACGGGCTGCTGGTGTGTCGCGGCGCCGCCGCCCGGCGACTTCGCGCCGATCAGGAACGGCTGCAGCAGATCGGGGACCGCCTCGTCGGCGACGCCGAGCGCCACGGGTTCGCCGACGTCGATCACCGAGTAGGCGTTGCCGCCCGCCGCCGTGGTCGCGGTGAGGGTGACCAGGCCTGCGGAGCGTTGGAACACCGACCGGCTGATGTTCCAGCCGATGATGCCGTCGCGTTCCAGCGCCACGGTGTTGCGGCTCAGCGAGCCGTGGCGCGTGACGAGGTAACGCGAGTCCAGCGAGTGCCCCAGGCTTCGGTAGCGATCCACGCCGAGGAACACCGCCACCGGCACCAGCGCCGTGGCGACCCAGGCGGGCCAGGACGGCCAGGAGCCGAGCAGCGTCAGCGCCCACAGGCCGCAGGCCAGCAGCAGCGCGGGGACCACGGCGCGGACCAGGCGGCGGGAGAGTGCGGCGGCGGGGTGCCTGCTCAGCGCGGTCTGCGTGGGGGAACGGTCCTGACGAGACACCCCGGCCGCGACTCGGTGGGCCTCGCTCACCGGCGCGGGCGGGAGCAGCTGGCTGCTGTCCGGGGAGACCGCGCTGATGCCGACGGCGACTGCGTTGACCTGCCCGGCGTGCGCGCCTCGAAGCAGCAGCGGCTCCTGTAGCTCCACGCCGCGCAGCCGCTTCTCCTCCAGGGAGACCGCGCGCGTGGTCAACAGCCCGCGTCGCACGCGGATGGTGCCGTCCGTCTCGCGGGTGAGGACGTAGTTCCAATAACGGATGGCGTAGACGACCAGCGAGAGGATCGTGCTGATCAACAGCAGCGCGAGGATGATCCCGCCGACGAGCAGCCCGACGGGCAGGTCGTCCAGCCAGGTCAACCCGTCGCGGATCAGCCCGACCTCGTCGAGGGACAGCTCCTGGATCCACTGCATGCTCAGGCCTGCCAGCACGCCGACGGCGGTGAGACCCGCGAGGGTGAGCGGGGCGAAGCGCAGCCAGCGCGGGTCGAGGCGGGACAGCACGGTGCCGGGCTGCTCGGCCTGGACCCGGCCTGCGAGGCCTGCCCCGGTGTCGCCGGGCTCCGCGCCTGCGTCCGCATCGGCGGTGACGGGTGCGGGCGCACGGTGCAGCAGCACCTGACGCAGCCGCTCCGCCTCGGCCCGCGACACCGAGTCCAACGTCATCTCGTCGCTCAGCCCCGCACCCTTACGGCCGCCGGTGCCGATCTTCACCGTGGTGAGGCCGAAGATGCGGTGCATCAGCTTCGCGGTGAGGTCGACGGTGCGGATGCGGTCGCGGGGAACTGCGCGACGTGTGCGGAAGAGCCAGCCGGTGCGCAGCAGCACCTGGTCCTCACTGATCCGGTACCGCGTGGTGAGCCAGCGGATCAGACCGTTGACCAGCAGCAGACCCGCGATCACCGCGGCGACCCGGAACTGCCAGCGATCGGCGCCCTGGACCACCAGGGCCAGCAGCAGCACGGGAAGCAGACCCAACGCCTCGTTGAGGGGCTTGACCGCGATCACGCGCGCGTCGAGCCGCTGATCCGACTGCTCCGCCGCGATCAGCTCCGCCTCGGGCGGGGGCGGCGCAGCGGAGCCGGGGTGGCCCGCGAACTCGCCTGCCGGGTACGGGTACGGCGCGAAGGAGAACGCTCCGCCTGCGGGGGCGAGCGGAGGTTCGGCCGCGGGCACCAACTGGTCCCTCGGCGTCTCGGCTGCCTGCGGGCCCGCCGAGCGGCTGCCGGCTGCGGGGGTCGCCGATTCGGGGTCCGGATCGCCGCTGTCCTGTCCCGCCCCGACGCGCGGTTCGACCTGGCTGCCGTTCTGCGGGGTCGGTGTCGGTGTCGGCGGACTCGGAACGCCGCCGTTCGTCGGGGACTCGGGTTCACGGCCTGCGCGGACGACAGGGCCTTCGGTGTCACCGCTGGTCACGTCGCGTCACCCGGATTCGCCTCGGTGGTGGCGGTCAGCTCTTCGACGATGCGGATGCCCTGGTCCCGGTCCAGCCCGGTGATCTGGAGCGGTCCGGCCGCCGAGGCGGTGGTCACGGTGACGGTCGAGAGGCCGAGGAGCTGTTGGAGCGGCCCGCGTTCGGTGTCGACGGTCTGGATCCGTGAGGCGGGGGCGACCCGCCACTCCTGGTTCAGCCAGCCGCTCTGCGTGTAGACGGCGTGCTCGCTGAGCTCCCAGCGGTGCACCCGATACCGCCACGTCGGCATGACGGCGACGTGCAGCACGGCGACCGCACCCGCGACAGCCGAGGTCAGGTCCAGCGGGATCGGCGGGTCCGTCCACAGGAAGTGGCCGACGAGCAGCGGCGCGATCACGACGATCCAACCAAAGACGCAACGCAGCGTCCACCAGATGATCGCCTTGCTGCTGACGCGGTGCTCGGGTGGGCGCAGCCGCACCTCACGCAGCGGTGTCGCGTTCCCGGCGCCCGTCTCTGTCGAAGTCACGGCCTCACCCTGCCTTATCGCCGCGCGGCTCACTCATGATCCGTCGAATGAGTGTCGGAGGCGCTGCCGTCGACGAACAGCAGTCCCGTCGCGTCAAGATGCCCGAGGTCGCCGGTGAACGCCCGGCCCGCCGGGCCGAACGACTGGGCGATGGTGTCCTGCTCGCGCTGCAATTCCCATCCCGCGCCCTCGACGAAGATTCGTCCGGACTCGCCCGGCGGCAGCAGCGTCCCCTGTTCGTCGCGGATCGTCACCCGGATGTCGCGCGGCGGCCGTCCGACGGTGCCGGGGGCGCGGCGCAGGTCGGCGGGGGTGGCGATGCTGACCCAGGACAGCTCGGTCGTGCCGTAGAGGTTGTGCAGCACCGGGCCGAACTCGTCCCGGAACCGGGCCGCGAGCTCGCCGGGCAGCTGCGCCCCGGTGGAGACGACCGCGCGCAGGGCGGGCAGGCCCTCCGGCGGCGGACCGGCCTCGACCAGCCCGTGCAGCATCGAGGGCCGGGTGAACATCGAGGTGCAGCGATAGCGGCGCAGCGTGGACAGCATCGAGGCGGCGTCGGGCTCGCGCAGCAGGATCAGCGTCGCGCCGAGGACCACGGTCAAGTGCAGCGCCGACATGCCCCAGGTATGGGAGAGCGGCGCCGCCATGAGGGTCCGCTCGCCCGCCTCCAGCGGGATGCGGCCGAACACCGTCGCGGCGGGCGTGATGCGTGAGGGTGTTCGGCTCGGGACGGCGGTGGCCAGTCCGTGGCTGGTGGAGGTGAGGACGACGACGTCCTCCGGGTCCTGTCGCCGCGCTCGCGGTGTCGACGTCGAGTCGATGATCAGCTGCTCGATGGTGATCGCCGAGACCGGTGTCTCCGACCACGCGATGATCGTCGTCAGCGCACGGTCGACGGCCCGTAGCCTCGGGCGGAACTCATGATCGATGACGACGGTGTCGACCTGCTGGTCATCGAGGAACCGCGCGACCTGGGCCGGGGACAGGGCATCGGTGAGCAGGAGGATCTTCGCCCCGAGCTTGCTGCCCGCCACCAGTGTCTCGACCAGTGCGCGGTGATTGCCGCACAGCACGCCCAGCCAGGAGCCCTCCCGCACTCCCTGGCCCGCCAGCCCGTTGGCCAGCCGGGTGGTGCGCTCGCTCAGCTCCGCATAGCTGACGGCGCCGTGCTCGTCGATCACCGCAGGCCGGTCCGGGTGCCGAACGGCGCCCGTCGCATAGCCGAGCGGCAGACTGGTGTTCCACCGCCACATGGCGGCGAGCATCCGGATCAGTCGATCGGGGCGCATCGGGCGGAGCACTCCGTTGTCGATCAGAGTGCGGATGCCGCGCAGGCCGGTCCAGACGCTGTTCGGGGTGTCCGACCGGCTCATCTCGGGCGCCCGCCGCCCGCCGGAGCGCTCGTCATCGACTGACCAGACGCTGTTCGAGGATCTGGCCGGGCCAGCCGTGGTGGTCGAAGGTTTCCATCGGCTCGAATCCGCGATCCTGGTAGTACTTGATCAGACGTCCCTCGCCGCCCGCCCAGCAGTCCAGGCGTACGCGGTCGACACCCTGCTCGACGGCGAACTCCCGCGCCAGTTCCAGCAGTCGGCCGCCGATGCCTCTGGCGGCCGGGTCACGTCCGGACACGAGAGCGACCACGTAGACCTCGGGCACCGTCGTCGGCGGAACGTAGTCGGGAGCCGGGCCGAGCGCGATGGCGCCGAGCAGGGTCCCGTCCTGCTCGGCGAGGTGTACTCGGCCGCTGCGTACCCACGTCGTGACGCGGTCTACCGCGCTCTCCCGTGCGGAGAACGGCGTCGAGCCCCACTGCCCCTCGGAACCGTGTTCGCACAGCCACTTGACGGCGTCGTCCAACAGCGCCAAGAAGCCCGCGATGTCCGCGGTGTCGGCGATCCTGATAGACCGGACGGGCCGGTCGTCGGTGTCGGTTCCGCTCATTCCTTAGAGGCTACGGACGCGGTGACCACCGCGTCACGCAACGCGGCTCTGAGCCTGCCGACCTCCAACGGCGCCAGAACCGCCGTCTCGCCGGGGGGCGCCACGATGACGATCTGGCCGTCATTGACGAAAACGGTCAGATCCCGCTTTCTGCCCGCCACATCTCGGCAGTTCACCGACCATTGGTTGCGGACCACCACGACCCCACATTCCGCCGTCACCGGCTATGTCTTCGCTGTTGTGCCTTCGCAGGCTCTCCCGAGGGAGACTCCACGAGCCCGATCCTGTGACGACAGTTGCTCGGGGCGCTGTCGACCTTCTCATTGAGTCGACGCACCGAACAGCGATGCCAGGCGTCGGTTGTGACGTATGACTCACTCGTTTTCGTGGATTCGTCGCCTGACGGCGGCCCGAATGTTTGCTCTGTGTGAGTTTTTCCGCCACGGAAGTGGCAAGGCTAGGGGGTTGATGATCTCTGGGCGGCTGGCTCGGCCTTCGGGGTGGTCGCGGGAGCGGCGGCGCACCGGACCGACCTGAGTCGGGCCGCCCATGCCCTCTCCCGCCTGCACCGGACGACCTGCCTGCGCAGGCGGACGAGGTCGCGGGACGTCGTCACAGGCGTGTCGTCTTCCGTCGTCGACCGCCTGCGCCCCGCACGGAGGTCACCGGGCGGGGTCGGTGGCGATCGTCGATCCGGTCGGGCCTCGGGACGCCCCGATCGGATCAAGCGAAATCACCCGAGCGGGGGACGGTAGCGAGGCCGTCCCTCGGGGTGATCCGCCATTTCCGCCGCGTGACCGCCGACGTCGCGCTCCCTGCCCCCGGCGCGGGTAGGGCTACCGTCTCGCCCGTGGGCGAGCTGACGAACGGAACACCGACGGCGGGGGCATCGGGCGGTTCGGGATCTCCGGCGGGCGGCAGGCCCGCCGCCCTGCTGCTGGTGATGACCGGTGGCTTCTCCGTCCAGTTCGGCGCGGCGGTGGCCGTCTCGCTGTTCGTCCTTCTCGGCCCGGTGGGCACGGTGGCGCTCCGACTGACGCTGGCCGCCCTGGTCCTGTTGGCGATCACCCGACCGAGACTTCGGGGTCGCACCCGAGGTGACCTGATCTCGGTCGTCGGACTGGGCCTCGCCCTCGCCACGATGAACATCGGCATCTACGAGGCCATGGCGCGGATGCCGCTCGGCCCGGCCGTCACGCTGGAGTTCCTCGGCCCGCTCGGTCTCGCGGTCGTGCTCTCGCGGCGTCTCCGCGACGTGGCCTGGGTGCTGCTGGCGGGTGCGGGCGTCATCCTGCTGAGCAGCGGCGGCTTCGACCGACTCGATCCGGTCGGCGTCCTCTTCTCGCTCGGGGCAGGCGCGGGCTGGGCGTGCTACATCCTGCTGAGCGCGCAGGCGGGCCGACGATTCCCCGGTGTGCAGGGGTTGGCACTGGCCATGTGCGTCGCCGCGGTGATCGCACTGCCGCTGGGCATCGCCTCGGCGGGGACGGCGCTGTTCGTCCCGTCGACCCTGGCCGTCGCACTCGCCGTCGCGCTGCTGTCCTCCGTGCTGCCGTACTCGGTGGAGATGCACGCGCTGCGCCGAATCCCGGCGCGCGTCTTCGGCGTCTTGATGAGCCTCGGGCCCGCGATGGCGGCGCTGGCCGGCTTCCTCGTGCTGGGCCAGCGGCTCTCGATCGTGGAAGTGGTGGCCATCGGCCTGGTCATCGTGGCCAGCGGCGGCGCGACGTTCTTCTCCCGACCGCAGGCCGAGCCCTCGCCCACCTGAGCCGCAGCGGTGCCGGGCCCCTCCGCGGGAACACCCTCGCATGGAGTGGTTCCACACCGATGAGCTTGTGGGCTCCGGACCCGGTGGGCGACGATCAAGAAGACGGCCCGGCGATCGTGCGGGCAGGCGGGACGACTCGCCCGTGTCGGGTCGAGCGGCGGAAGCGGAATCGGTGGTGCACGGGTGAACGAGGAACTGGCCGCCCTGGCCGAGGAACACGGCGTCGCCACCTGGTACGAGGACTGGCGGCACCAGCGCATCGACGTCCCCACCGAGGTGGTCGTCGCGGTGCTCGGCAGGCTCGGGGTGGATGCGAGCACCCCGGTCGCGGTGCGTGCCGCACTCGCGGCGGCGGCCGAGCGGCGCTCCCGGATGCCCGCCACCATCGTGCTGCGACAGGGCGAGTCGGCTGGACTCACCGGCCCCGCCGTGATCGAGCTCGAGGACGGCGGGGCCAGGGCGGTCGTCGATCGACTGCCCACGGACCTGCCGATCGGCTGGCACCGGCTGCGCACCGGGGACGAACTCACCACGCTGGTCGTCGCGCCCCGCTCGGTTCCGCAGGTGCCGCGCGCGTGGGGCTGGATGGTCCAGCTCTACGCCCTGCACTCCGCCGAGTCCTGGGGCATCGGCGACTACGGCGACCTGCGGGAGCTGTTGGGCCGGTCCGCGACCGAGCTGGGCGCCGACGTGGTGCTGCTCAACCCGCTGCACGCCCCCGCGCTGACCACGCCCGTCCAGGCCTCGCCCTATTCGCCGTCGAGCAGGCGCTTCGCCAACCCGCTCTACCTGCGGATCGCCGAACTGCCCGAGTACCAGGCTGCCGGGCAGGGGCTACGCGAGGTGATCGACGCACTCGCGATCCCGGCGGGCGGCGAGCGCATCGACTACGACGCAGTCTGGCAGGCCAAACAGGCCGCCTTGGAGCTGCTGTGGCCATCGGCCGCGCCGCTCGACCTCACCGAGCAGCCCGCGCTCCGGGACTTCGCCACCTTCGCGGCACTGGCGGAACGACACGGCGCCGACTGGCGCGACTGGCCCGCCGACCTACGCGATCCTCGCTCGCCCGCCGTCGACGACGCACGGCGTGCACTGGCCGACCGAGTGGGCTTTCACGCCTGGTTGCAGCGTTGCTGCGTCGATCAGCTCGACGCGGCCCATCGGGCGGGCCGGGACGCGGGGATGCGGGTGGGCGTGATCGCCGACCTCGCCGTCGGCGTCACGCCGGACGGGGCGGATTCCTGGGCGCTCCAAGACGTGCTCGCCACCGAGGTCTCGGTCGGCGCTCCGCCGGACGACTTCAATCAACAGGGACAGCGGTGGGGACTGCCGCCGTGGCGTCCGGACCGGCTGGCGGAACAGGGCTACGCCCCCTACCGCGACATGCTGCGCGCCGTGCTGAGTCGGGCCGACGGCATCCGCATCGATCACGTCCTCGGGCTCTGGCGACTGTGGTGGGTCCCGCCGGGCGAGACCGCTGATCGGGGGACCTACGTCCGCTACGACGCCGACGCGATGCTGGGCATCCTCGCCCTGGAGGCCACCCGCGCGGGTGCGGTGGTGATCGGCGAGGACCTCGGCACCGTCCCCGACGGCGTCACCGAGGCCCTGCACGAGCGCGAGATCCTGTCCTCCTCGGTGCTGTGGTTCCAACGAGCGGATGAGGACGATCCCGACCTGCCGACCGGAACGCTGCTCCCGGTGAACCGTTGGGGCGAGTTCGCCGCTGCCAGCGTCTCCACCCACGATCTCCCGACGGCGGCGGGCTTCCTGCGGGGGGAGCACGTGCGGGTGCGGGCCGAACTCGGGGTCCTCACCTCCGATGTCGAGACCGAGCGCGTCCGGGCTGCCGCCGAACGGGCCGAGTTCGTGGCCTATCTGACCGACGAGGGCGTGCTGCCCGCGCGTGGCTCGGTCTCGACCGGGGCGGGCCTCGGTTCGGCCGGAGCGCCCGGCGAGGGCCTGCGCGACGATGAGCGGAGCGAGGCGGAGATCATCCTGGCGATGCATGCCCTGCTCGCCAGGACACCGGCCAGGCTGCTGCTCGCCGCGCCGTATGACCTGATCGGCGAGCCGAGGCAGCCGAACCTGCCGGGCACGGTCGACGAGTACCCGAACTGGCGCCTGCCGCTGCCGGTGACGATCGAGGAACTGCTGGCCGATCCCAGGGTCCGCGCCGCCGCCACGCTCCTGCGTCGCGACCGGCCGGGCTGAGAGCCTGTCTTCAATCCCCACTTTCGGAGTTGCGCGGGGCCGGCGCGGCGATCTGCGGCGTTGTCGTCAGTCGACACTCCGTTATGTCTCTTTCCTCCGCCTGGCAGCTCAGCCACGCTGATCCCCGCTCACGACTCCAGGGGGATCAAAGACAGGCTCTGAGAACGGGCGTTCGCCCGCGCGACGAGGCTGGCTCCCGATGTCCCGATCGGGCGCTTCTGGCGGGGTGCTGCCTGCGGTCGCCAGTCCGGGTCGACGGCGCGGTGCGCTCGCTCACCGATCCGCCCAAGCTGGAGAAGCAGGAGAAGCGCGACATCGAGGTCGTGATCGACCGGCTCGCCGTGACGGCCTCGGCGAAGCAGCGGCTGATGGACTCGGTCGAGACGGCACTGCGGCCGGCCGGGGCACCGGCCCGTGTCGGCAAAGACACAGGTGACAGCGGCTTTCTCGGTGGTATTCCCGCCGTCGGGAAAGCAGGCTGGGTGCCATGCCGATGCGTGACCGGGGACTGGCCTTGATCGTGGCCCTGCTGTGGGGGCTCAACTTCCTCGCCATCCGCTACGGCCTTGATCACTTCCCGCCGCTGTTCTTCGGCGGGCTGCGCTTCGCGGTGCTGGCGGTGCCGACGATGCTGTTCGTCCGTAGGCCGGGGGTTCGCTGGTACTGGCTGGTCGGGTACGGGCTCGGCTTCGGCACCGTGCAGTTCGCCTTCCTGTTCATCGGCATGGACGTCGGGATGCCGACGGGGCTGGCGTCCCTGGTGCTTCAGGCGTCGGCCCCGTTCACCGTCCTGCTCGGCGGCCTGCTGTTGCGGGAGCGGATCACCGCTCGCCAGGTCGGCGGCATCCTGCTCGCCGTCGCCGGGATGGCGGTGATCGGCTGGCAGCGGGCGCAGTTCGCCGCCCTGCTGCCCGTGCTGCTGACCCTCTGCGGTGCACTGGGCTGGGCGTTCGGCAATCTGTGCAGCAGGCAGGCCCGCCCGGAGAGCCCGCTGCGGCTGACCCTCTGGATGTCGGTGGTGCCGCCGATTCCGATGTTCACGCTGTCGCTGCTGTTCGAGGGCCCGACCGCGGGCTGGGACGCCCTGCGCACCGTCGGCGAGCCCGGCGGGCTGCTCGCGCTGGCGGGCCTGGCCTACGTCGTGGGACTGGCGACGGTGGTGGGCACCGGGATCTGGACGACCCTGATGAGCAGACATCCCGCCGGGGTGGTCGCGCCCTTCTCGCTGCTGGTGCCGGTGGTGGGGATCGCCACGGCCTGGCTGGTCCTGCGGGAGGTCCCCACGACGGTGGAGCTGATCGCCGGAGTGGTCGTGGTGGTCGGCGTGCTGCTCGGCATACCGCCCGCGCCTCGGGCCGCCGGGGGAGCGGGGACGGGTGCGACGGCAGCGGAGGGAGTCGGCGCGGGAGCGGCCGCCGGGCGGGAGGCTCGCCCGGTCGCCGCGACGTCGACGCCGGAAGAGGTCCTCGCGCCGACGCCTGCCCCTGCCGTTGGTGCCCCCGCCGTTGGTGCCCCGGCCGCTGGTGCCCCGGCCGCGCAGGCCGTGTCGGTGGTGGAGCCGTCCGAGCCCGCCGCCTCGGCGGAGCTGCCGAGTCCGCCCGCCTCGTCTGCCGCGTCGAGCTGAGCGGGGTTCTGCGGCGCCGTCGCGTCAGCGCAGGTCGTGAACCATGACCACCCTCGGGGCCACCGTGATCCCCGCTTCGATCTCCAGCTGCCGTTGGGCGGCGAGTTCGGGGCCGTGGTCGCGCTCGGCGAGCACGCGGAAGCCGCGATGCGCGTACCAGGGCGCGTTGAACGCCAGGTCGGCGAAGGTGGTGAGGCTGACCCGGTCGAAGCCGCGCCGTCGAGCCCGGTCGACCGTGGCCCGGAGCAGCGAGCCGCCGATCCCGCGTCGGCCGTAGGCGGGATGCACGGCCAGCTCCGCGAGATGCCAGTCGCCGTCGAGCACGGTCGTTGCGGCGAAGCCGACCGGCCCGGCCGACGGCAGGTCGGCCACCAGGACGTCGTCGGCCTCGGCGATGGTCGCCGCCGGATCGTCCTCGGGCAGGACGATGCCGTGTTCGGCGAACAGCCGGCCCGCCGCCGTGCTGACCGCGACCAGCATGGGCACGTCGCTCGCCAGCATCGGTCGCACGATCTCGTCGCTCACTGCGCGGCTCCGTCCGGTGTGGTTCCGACGGATGCGATGCCGTGCCGGGTGCCGCCCCGACATCGTCGTGGCCGAGGGGAGACGGGAGTGCGGTCCGGGCAGGCGGCCCGTTGCGGGCTGAGGATCACGCGGTGAGTGTGGGAGCACCGCCGTGCGACGGCAACCGCTTTTTTCATCGAGACGAGAACGCCTCGTGTCCTGCGGCGCTGTCACGTGATCATGGTGACGTGGTAATAACGGGGTGTGACCATCGGTGAGGCCCCGCCCCTGGGTATGAGGGGTCATCGCATTCTGGACCGGACTGGGGCTGCGGGTGGCGGGATCGATGTCTGACGTGGACGCGGACGCGACCGTTCGCCGTGCCGCCGTTCTCAGCGAGGCGGGCAGACACACGGCCGCGATTCGACTACTGCGGCCGGTGGTCGCGGCCGCTCCCAACCACGCGTCGGCCCTGTGTCAACTCTCGGCGGCCTGCCTGCATTCGGGGAATGCCGATGAGGCCGAGCAGTTCGCGCGGCGTGCCTCGGTGGTCGACCCGACCCACCACTGGCCGCATCTGCTGGGCTCCCTCGCGCTCTGCGATCTCGGCAGGCACGCGGAGGCCGCCGAGGCCGCCCGCAAGGCCGTCCGGCGCGAGCCCTCGCAGTGGCGGTGTCACGTGGCGTTGGCCGAGGCGCTGATCTGGGGCGGGGATCGGGGCCTGTACGAGCAGGCGGCGACCTCGGCCGCGCGGGCGGTGGATCTCGCCCCGGAAGAGCCCAGGACGCACGAGGTGCTCGGCGACGCCCTGCTGCGAGGCGGCGACCGGCCCGGTGCCGCCGCGGCCTATCGGCGCGCCCTCGGCTTTCCGCTCGATCCCGATCAGCAGGCCGACATCGAGGCGAACCTCCGGATCGCCGAGGAGCGTCGCGGGCCTGCGGGACGCGGCGGCGGTCCGCGCCGGGGCGCGAAACCGGTGGGCAGGCGGCCCGCTCGGGACGACGCTGCGACGAGCACCGCCGCCGAGCCGCCCGCCGATGCGGCCGACGGCGGCACCGGCTGGCGGCGTGTGCTCTCGACCCTGCGCGGCGACCGTCGCGATCAGGACCGGCAGGCGGCGGACGGACCGTCGAGCGGCGGGACGGCCGCCGGTCCTCGGGATGGGGCGACCCGTGGCGAGGCAGGCCGAACCGCGCCGGGCCGGACAGGACCCGCCGCGTCCCCCTCGTCGACTCGACCGGCACGACCGACTCGGACGGCGGGCGTGCCGACCCTGCTGCGGCGGGTCTGGCTGGTCCAAGGGCTCGGCACGCTGGCGCTGATGATCCAGTCCAGCCCGGATTCGAGCCGGTTCGACGGGGTGCTCGGACTCCTGCTCGCGGGGGCGATCGTCGTCGTGGCCTGGCCGATCGTGCTGGACGGACGCGCGGCGGCGTCCTCGTCGCGGGTCATGGTGCGGGACGCGCGCGTCCTGCTCGTCGGGACGCCGTTGGCGGCGGGCCTGCTGCTGCTCCTCTGGTGGGCGGTGTCGGTGTTGATCAGTCCTGGCACGCTGTCGCCGCTGAGCCTGGCGATGGGGTGCACCGCCCTGGGCGCGATCCTCAGCCTGCTCACCGGGATTCGGCGGCGCTGATCGGGGGTGGTCCGACGCGGCGGGTCCTGGCGGCTGCGGCGAGTGCCGACGACGATGCCGATCGGTACTGGCTAGCCTGCTGCCTGCGCGTCGAACGCCGACGTCGACCGCCGCGCACACTCGGTGGTCCGACGCAGGGACGGCCCGGCGCCTCGGCCGGGGATCACGCCGCCCTGACCTGCGATCACGTTCGCCCGCGTCGACGCAGGAACGCTGCCGCAGGATGCCGTCCAAGCCGGGGCTTCAGCGACGTCGGCCGCGAGCAGCAGCGATCCTCGGCGCCGCTGGGTCGTCGGCCTGCTGCCTGCCCGGCCTGCTGCGGCGGCGGCCATCACCTCGTCGACGCGGCCGTCGCCGAGGAGCGCGCCCGTGAGCCCACGCCGCCGGGCGGACTCAGCGCCGGTAGCTCGGCTGGGTCTGCGGGTTGAACTCGTCGTAGCGGACCCGCTTGGCGTCGTTGAGCCTGCGGTCCTTGACCTCCAGCACGTCCAGTCCCATCTGGATGTCGCTGGAGTAGATGTAGCCGTTGTAGTAGTACGCCGACCAGGAGCCCGCCGTCCGGAGGGTCTCCGGGTCGAAGGCCTCGCGGTCGAAGTAGCCGATCTCCTCCGGGTTGGCCGAGTCGGTGAAGTCCCACACGGAGACCCCGCCCTGGTACCAGGCCTGCACCATGTAGTCGCCGTTGCGCGTCGGGATCAGCGAGCCGTTGTGCGCCACGCAGTTCTCCGTCGCGCCCTGGTGCCGGGGGATCTTGTAGTAGCTGCGGAACTCCAGGCTCAGATCGGTGCCGGACCCGGTGACGTCGTAGATGCCGTTCGCGCCGCGCGTCTCGCCGATCTCGGCGTTGCAGGTGGCGGCGCCGCCACCGCCCAGCTCGTCGGTGAACACGACCTTGGTGCCCTCGTTGTTGAACGTCGCCGAGTGCCAGAACGCGAAGTTGACGTCGTCGCGAACCTGCTCGATGACGACGGGAGCCTCCCGATCGGAGATGTCGAGCAGGATGCCGTCACCCATGCAGGCGCCCGCCGCGAGGTCCTTCTCCGGGTAGGCGGTGATGTCGTGGCAGCCGGTGGTGGCGCGGGCTCCCTCGGGCGGGCCGGGGTTCCCGCCCTCCGGGAACAGCACGGGCTCGGCGACGACCTCGGTCGCCGACGGGTCGTCCAGCGGCACCTTCACGATGGAGATCTTGTCGTGGGGCGGGGCGCAGTTCGGGAAGTTCACCGACGGCGCGTACGAGGAGATGTACAGGTAGTCGGCGTCGCCCTCGTGGTCGGGGACCAGCGTGTGGGTGTGCGAACCGCAGTCGGTCGCCACGTCGGCGACGTACTTCGGCCGGGTCGGCTTGCTGATGTCGAAGACCCGGATGCCCTCCCAGGCGTCGGGGTTCGCTGCGTTGCTCGGCTCGCTGTCGCAGGTGTTGTTGCTGCGGGGATAGTCGACCGAGTAGTAGAGCAGGTCGCCGCTCACCGACACGTCACCCTGGCCGCCGGGGCAGTAGACCTGGGTGGCGATCCTGGGCTTCCGGGGATTGCGGATGTCGTAGACGACGAAGCCGTCATAGTTCCCGACGTATGCGTACCTGTCCTGGAAGGCGATGTCTGAGTTGAAGGCCGCCGTGTTGTCGAACGGCGGCTCCTTGGGCAGGGATGCCAGCCTGCGGATGTTGCTGCTGTGCGAGACGCCGTCGCCGGGGGCCTGCTCGATCTGCTCGGCCACGGCAGGCGTGGGCGGGCCGTCGGGCGAGGGGTCCTCGGTGGACTGTGCGGCGGCCCCGGGGACCGTCAGGACGGACGTCGCCAGTAGGGCGATCGCCCCGACGAGAACACCGGCTCTGCGTGCGTGGCGGCGGGAGTTTCTTCGTAGGACTGGTCTCACCAGCTGCTCCCTCACTTGTGCTGCGCGTGGCCTGGAGAAAACATGGGTCCTTGCAGTATGGCCGTCACGGGATCGGTGGCAATAGTTACTCGGAGTCGGTTTTCAGGCTCTGGGACGCTGGCGGAGATCGCGACGGCCCGGAGTCGGGATCGGTGTCGAGATCGGTCGGAAGGGGTGAACAGTGCGTCTCTCACACGTCCTGTCGCGACTGTCGGTGGCGGGGTTGATCGTCGTCGGCCTGACGGGCTGCACGGCCGATCCGCAGGCGGAGACGGCATCGACGGGCGACGGCGCGCCGGTGATCATGCCCGGCGCCCCCGGTGACGAGCCCCGAGACGCGTCCGATGCGGACCTGGCCGACGCAGGCGGGCAGCCTGCGGCCAACGCGGCCGACGAGCATTTCGTGCGGATGATGATCCCGCACCACGAGCAGGCGGGAGAGCTGACCGCACTGGTGCCCGATCGCAGCGATCACGAGCAGCTGCGCAGCCTCGCAAGCCGGATCTCCGACGCCCAGGGTGCGGAGATCGGGGCGCTCGAGGGCTGGCTGGATCAGCAGGGCGACTCCGATGCTGCGGCGCATCCCACCTCGGACGGACACGAGGGACACGGGGACGGTCACGGCGGGTCCGCCGACGAGGCTGCCGACGGCGTCGACCCGGAGTCCTCGGACCATGCCGACATGCCGGGCATGGCCACCGAGGAGGAGATCGCGGAACTGGCCGCGTCCGACGGCACCGCGTTCGACCGGCTGTTCTTCGAGCTGATGATCGTGCATCACGAGGGCGCGGTGACGATGGCCGAGGAGGTCCTCGCCGAGGGAGCGGACGTGCTGGTGGTCGCGATGGCCCAAGACGTCCTCGTCACGCAGGTCGACGAGATCGAGACGATGCGGCGGCTGCTGACCGAGTTGTAGCAGGCCGCAGGGCGGGGCGACCAGATCGCCCCGCCATCCCCGACGCTCGCCGGATGCCGGATGCCGGATGCCGGATGCCGGATGCCGGATGCCGGATGCCGGATGCCGGATGCCGGATGCCGGATGCCGGATGCCGGATGCCGGATGCCGGATGCCGGATGCCGGTCCGTCGTCGCGCGCCGCAGGGCAGTCCGCCGCGTCGGTCGCCCCCGCAGCACGCCCCGTCGAGCGTCGCCGCACCACGGGCTCCCGCCCCCGGACCACGTCGCGCCCGGAACAGATCACGGATCGAATTCGACGACCTCCTCGACTCTTGACAGTGATCCCCCGATGCATGACTGTGAGAGCGCTCTCACCCCTGGGTGAGCGGTCACACACGTCAAGGAGGACGTCATGGGAGGCATTCGACCGGCTCGGGTCGCGGCGACGGCGTTGACCGCTGCGGCGGCGACCCTGCTCGCGGGCTGCGGCGGAGGTCAGGCAGCGGGTGACGCGGACACGATCGTCGTCGCGACGTTCGGGGACTTCGGCTACGACGCGCTCCAGGCCGACTTCGCCGAGGCGTTCCCCGACATCACGCTGGAGACGAGGGTGTCCGAGTTCGACGCCCACCACCAGCAGCTGCAGACCCAGCTCGCGGGCGGTCGCGGTGCGGCGGACATCGTCGCCATCGAGGAGGGCTGGATCCCCCAGTACCGGGAGTCCCATGAGCTGTTCGTCGAACTCGGCGCGCTCGGCGCCTCCGACATCCAGGACCGCTGGGCCGAGTGGAAGTGGGAGCAGGGCGTCGCCGACGGCGGCGAGTTCGTGCTGGGACTCGGCACCGACGCAGGCCCGCTCGCGATGTGTTATCGCACCGACCTGTTCGAGGCGGCAGGCCTGCCGACCGACCGCGACGAGGTCTCCGCGCTCTGGCCGACCTGGGCGGACTTCGCCTCGGTCGCCGACGACTTCAGCGCGGCGACCCCCGACGTCGCCTTCGCCGACTCGGCAGAGAACGTCTACGGCAGCATGATCAACCAGGCGCCGGAGGGCTACTTCGCCGCCGCCGACGACAGCTACATCGCCGATGAGAACCCCGTGATCCGCGACGCCTTCGCCCTGGCGGGCAGCCTGGCCGAGGACGGTCAGACCGCGCAGATCAAGCCGTTCACCCAGGAGTGGAACGTCGGCCTGGCGCAGGGCGGCTTCGCGACGATGGCGTGCCCGGCCTGGATGCTCGCCCAGATCGAGAGCGCGGCGGGCGAGCAGAACGCCGGAGTCTGGGACATCGCCTCGGTGCCCGGCGGCGGCGGCAACTGGGGCGGCTCGATCCTGACCATCCCGGCGCAGGGCGAGAACACCGAGCTGGCCTACCGGGTCGCCGAGTGGCTGACGGCCCCCGAGCAGCAGAAGACGCTGTTCCTGGAGAAGGGCATCCTGCCCAGCCAGCCCGAGGTCTACCACGACCCCGAGGTGCTCGGCGACGTGAACGAGTACTTCAACGAGGCCCCGGTCGGCGAGATCTTCGCGTCCTCCGCCGACAGCCTCCAGCCCAACTACCGGGGCACCCAGGACTTCTCGGTGCGCAGCCGATTCCAGGAGGCGCTCGGCCGGGTCGAGGAAGGCGTGCAGAGCGCCGACGAGGCCTTCGCCGACGCGGTGGAGCAGTCCGAGCGAGACCTGGGCTGAGACACCTCTCCAACACGCTGATCGGGAGAACTGATGGTGGTTGCGTCGACCTCGCCGCCGGACACGCCGTCCCCGGCGGGCGGCGAGCCCGGCCGGGAGCGGGAGTCGTGGCGGACCCGGCTCGCCCGCTGGGACCTCAAGGGCACGCCGTACCTGTTGATCCTGCCCTTCTTCGCGGTGTTCCTCGGCTTCGGGCTGTTCCCGCTGCTCTACACCGGCTGGGTGTCGCTGCACGACTGGCACGTGGTCCTGGGTGATCAGGGCTTCGTCGGGTTCGGCAACTTCACCCGGCTGCTCGCCGACCCGAACTTCTGGAACGCGCTGTTCAACACGCTGAGCATCTTCGTGATCTCCACGGTGCCGCAGCTGTTGGCCGCGCTCGGCCTGGCCGCGCTGCTGGATCGGCGCCTGCGGGGCCGGACTTTCTGGCGGGCCGGGGTCCTGCTGCCCAACGTGGTGTCGGTGGTGGCAGTAGCGCTGGTCTTCGCGCAGCTCTTCGGGCGCGATTACGGCGTGATCAACCACGTGCTCGGCTGGGTCGGCATCGAGCCGATCAACTGGCGCTCCGGCACCTGGGCCTCCCATCTGGCGATCAGCGTGATGGTCATGTGGCGGTGGACCGGCTACAACGCGTTGATCTACCTCGCCGCGATGCAGTCGGTCCCGCGCGAGCTGTACGAGCAGGCCGAGATCGACGGGGCGTCCCGGTGGCGGACCTTCTGGGCGATCACCGTGCCCAGCATCCGCCCCACGATCATCTTCACGGTGCTGGTGTCCACCATCTACGGGCTGCAGCTCTTCGCCGAGCCGCAGCTCTTCGACCCGAAGGGGACGGCGGGCGTCGGCGGCAACTCCCGCGAGTTCCAGACGGTGACCATGTACCTCTACGAGGAGGGCGTCCGACTGGGCGACGCGGGCTACGGCTCCACCATCGCTTGGGCGCTGTTCCTGATCGTGCTGGTCTTCGCAGTGTTCAACTACCGACTGAGTCGACGCATCGCGTCCAAGGACTGAAGGGGCGTGACGATGTCGACGATGACCCCCACCCCGCCCGTACGCCGTGCGCGGCCGCGCCCCGGGGACTCTCGGCGGCGCAGCGGCAGGCCGGGCCTGCTCGTCTACGGCGTGCTGTCCGCCGTGGCGGTGGCCTCGATTTTCCCGTTGTACTGGTCGTTCGTCGTGGCGAGCCGGGACAACAGCGCGGTCGCCCAGGCCGCGCCGCCGATGCTGCCGGGCGGCAACCTGCTGGCGAACATCAGCCGGGTCTTCGACACGGTGGACTTCTGGCTGGCGATTCAGAACTCGCTGATCGTGGCGACCACGGTCGCGGCGTCGAACGTGTTCCTGTCCGCGTTGGCGGGCTTCGCCTTCGCCCGGCTGCGCTTCCCCGGCAGCCGCTGGCTGTTCGTGCTCGTGGTCGGAACGATGATGGTGCCCACGCAGCTGGGCATCATCCCGCTGTACATGCTGATGAGCGAGCTGGGCTGGTACGGCAGGCTCGAAGCGGTGATCGTCCCGGCGCTGGTCAGCGCTTTCGGTGTCTTCTGGATGCGCCAGGCCTGCGAGGAGACCGTGCCGTACGAGCTGATCGAGGCGGCCAGGGTCGACGGCTGCTCGGTGCTGCGGACCTTCTGGACGGTGGCGCTGCCCGCCGTGCGTCCGCAGGCCGCCGTGCTGGCGATGTTGACGTTCATGACGGCCTGGAACGACTTCTTCTGGCCGCTGGTCGTGCTCGATCCGAACGAGAGTCCGACGGTGCAGATCGTGCTGTCCAATCTGGCCAGCGGGTACTTCACCGACTATTCGCTGATGCTGACCGGGGCGACGCTGGGCGTCCTCCCGGTCGTCGTGCTGTTCATCCTGCTGGCCCGCTACATCGTCGGCGGAGTCATGCAAGGCGCTGTGAAGGGATGAGGAAGAACATGGCCGTAACGGACTCAGCGGGCCGAGTCGAGACCTCCGGTGCCGTCACGACCGCCGGATCGCTGATCTTTCCCTCGGACTTCCGCTGGGGAACCGCGACCGCCTCCTACCAGGTCGAGGGCGCCGCGACCGAGGACGGTAGGGGCCCGTCCATCTGGGACGTCTTCGCCGCCGAGCCGGGGCGGGTCCACGCGGGCGACAGCGGCGCGCGGGCCTGCGATCACTACCACCGGTATCCCCAGGACGTGGCGTTGATGCGGGAGCTGGGCATCGACGTCTACCGCTTCTCCGTCGCCTGGCCGAGGGTGCAGCCGGACGGTCGCACGCTGGAGCCGCGCGGACTCGACTTCTACGACCGACTGGTGGACGAGCTGCTGGGGGCGGGCATCGACCCGATGCTCACCCTCTACCACTGGGACCTGCCGCAGGCGTTGCAGGAGACCGGGGGCTGGGAGAATCGCGACACCGCCTACCGCTTCGCCGACTACGCAGGCCAGGTCTTCGCCCGGCTCGGGGATCGAATCCAGGACTGGACGACGCTCAACGAGCCGTGGTGCTCCGCCTATCTCGGACACTTCACCGGGCTGCACGCGCCGGGGCGGACCGACGCCAGGGGCGCGCTGACCGCCGCCCATCATCTGCTGCTCGGGCACGGCCTGGCCGCGTCGACGCTGCGGGCCTCCATGAGTGAGCGGCATCGCCTGTCCATCGTGCTCAACCTCGCGGCCGTCCGCGTCGACGAGGACGACGAGGCGCATCGGGAGGCGGTCCGGCGGGTCGACGGGCTCCAGAACCGGTTCTTCCTCGACCCGCTGCTGCGCGGCTCCTACCCGTCGGACGTGCTCGCCGACGTGAGCTGGCTCGGGGACTGGGACACGGTGGTGCAGCCGGGCGACGCGGAGTTGATCGCCGCGCCGCTGGACCTGCTCGGCATCAACTACTACAGCCCCAGTCGGGTTGCCCCGGCCGATCCCGCGGTGGTCTCCGGCGGAATGCCGGGCCTGCGCGGCGTGCGCCACCTGCCGCCGCGCGGCGCACTCACCGGGTTCGACTGGGAGCAGGAGCCCGCCGCGCTCACCGACCTGCTGGTGCGGCTGAGCAGGGACTATCCCGAGGTGCCGTTGATGGTCACCGAGAACGGCTCGGCCTGGCCGGACCGGATCGAGGCCGACGGCAGCGTGGTCGACCCCGACCGCGAGCACTATCTGCTGGAGCACCTGCGTGCCGTGCACGCCGCCATCGAGGCGGGCGCGGACGTGCGGGGCTATCTGGCCTGGTCGCTGCTGGACAACTTCGAGTGGGCGGCGGGGTACAGCCAGCGGTTCGGGCTGGTCTATGTGGACTATCAAACCCAGCAGCGCATCGTGAAGGGCAGCGGACGGCGGTACGCCTCGGTGATCGCGGACAACGCGGTGCCGACGGCGGCGTCGTCGATGGACTGAGGCGGCGGCCCCGGCCCGCGTGTCCGTGACGACGCGCGGGCCGATCCGGCTCGGCTTCGCAGGCCGGTGGCGAGCAGCCACCCGGCCGGTGTCGGGACGCCCGGTTGCAGGCCCGAGGGCAGGCCTTGCGATCAGGGGCAGGGCGGTTCGGGGACGTCGAGAGCCGCCCACTCCTCGGCCAGGTCCGGGCCCGCGAGCGCGGCGCAGACCTCGGCCACCGCGTCGTCGACGTCCAGCCGCCAGAGGCTCACCGCGCCTGCCTCGCCCAGGCCCGCCAGGGTCACCCCGCCGATGCCGTCCTCGACGAGGATCACCTGATTGATGCCGTTCTGATGACCGGTCAGGGTGGCGAACAGGTCACCCGAGGTCAGGTCCCACAGTCGGATCGCCCGGTCGTCGGGTGAGATCGTCGCGATCAGTTCGGTGGTCGCCGAGATCGCGAGGCCTCGGACGGGGACGGGGTGCTCGGCGAAGGTGCGCAGCAGCGTGCCGTCGTCCAGTGACCACTCCCGCAGCCTGCCGTCGCTGTGGGTGCTGATCACCGAGTCCGTTGTCGGGGAGACGGCGAGGTCGCTGACGGACGACTCGTCCGCCATGACGGTGTGTCGGGGAGTGAGGTCGGCTGCCCACAGCACGTCGATCCGCATCGGCGGACCGTCGGCTCTGTCCTCGTCGAAGGTGACGTCATCGGAGACGATCAGCTCGGTGCCGTCGCGATTGAACCGGACGGCGGCGACCCACGACAGCTCGCGAACCTGCGGCTCGGGGTCCTCGTCCCCGACCCGCCACATCCACAGTCTCGGCGTGTCGTCGGTCAGATCCGGGGTGGACCGGTCGTCGGTGATCGCGACGAGGCGCGTTCCGTCCGGCGAGAAGCGGAGTTCGGCCACCGGCTGGGCCGGTTCGGTGCTCCAGCGGTCGTACTCGACACCGTCGGGCCCGTGCAGCGCGATCGTTCCGTCGGCCCGGCCCACCGCGTGGCCGCCCCCGCTCGGGTCGTAGGCGACGACGGCCGGGCCGCCCTCCGCCGCCGACTCGTGCACGAGCGTTCCGTCGTCCGGATTCCAGAACCGCACGGTGCCCGCCGCGTCCCCGGCCGCCAGGAGATCGCCGTCGGGGGAGAAGTCGCCGACGGTCAGCGGCTCATCGCCGCCGCTCAGCACTCGTGGCGTGACGTTACGCCGGAACGTCCCCTGATCGAGGGTAGTGACAATCAGATCGCTGTCACTCAACCAGCCGACGTCCCAGGCGGTGGCGAACTGTAGCTCCACCGGCTCCCAGGTCCGCGACCGGATCGACCAGAGCCGCACGGTGCTGCCGACGGCCGTGGCCAGCGTCGAGCCGTCCGGGCTGAAGGCGAACGGTCCACCGGTTCCCGAGGACTCGCGCAGCTCGTCGACCACCTCGCCGGTCATTCCGTCCCGCAGCAGGATCAGGCCGTCCGGTCCCATCGTGGCCAACATTCCCGTATTGCGGGCGTAGTCGACGGTCACCATGTGCCCGACCGGGTCCTGAGTGCCCTCTGGCGGGGCGTGACCGTCGAGTAGAACGGGGTCGACACCCGTTTCCATCTCCCATAACAGTGCCGTTCCGTCACCGAAGCCCACCGCGAGCCGCTGACCGTCGGGGGAGAACGCGATGCTCGCGGGCGGCGCGCTGATCGGCAGTTCGGCCAGCACCTCGCCGGACTGCGCGTCCCAGACAGTCAGCCGGTCGCCTGCCTCGCCGCCTGCCGAGGCGATCACTGCACCGTCGAGGCGCACGTCCAGCACGCCGTAACCGGGGAGTCGACGCAGCAGGGTGTTCGTCGTCGTTTCCCAGAGGCAGATGCCGTCCGGCTCCAGCGATCCGGTGGCCAACAGGCCCCCGTCCGCCGAGAAGGCCGTGCCGTAGACGTCGGCGGTGTGACAGTCCCAGTCCGCGTCGACCCGTTCCCTGGTGTCGGCGTCATAGACGTCGAATCCGCCTTGCCCGCCGACGGCGATCCGCCGGCTCTCTGCGGACACCGCCACTGTCCGGGCGGACTCCGCCTCATCGGCGCCGTAGCGTCCCGCGTAGTCGGTCCGCCGCGCGGCGAGCAGCGCGCCCCGCGCCTCCACCGTCGGGGCGGCTCGTAGGGCGGCCAGTGCGAACAGCATCGACTGGCGAGGATTGGTCTCCAGGGCCGCCATGGTCTGCGCTGCGAACTGTCGGGACAGCCCGATCCGCCGCTGCGCCTCGCTCTCCAGGTTCGACCGCCAGGCGATCCCACCGGCGGCCACCGCGATCACCAACAGCACGGCGAGTCCGGTGACCAGACCTCGAAGCCTGCGTGTGACGCGCAGCTCGGCGAGGCGCTCGGCCTGCTCCCCGGCCGTGCTTGCATCGAGGAAGCGACGTTCCTCCTCGGTGAGGTCGTCCCGACCCTCGGCCCACTCGCGGGCGGCGGCCAGCCTGCCCGCGCGGTAGAGCCCGCTCGGGTCCTCACCGGACTCTGCCCAGTACCGCGCCGAGTCGTCGAGTCTGCGGCGGATCACCAGCCCGGCCCGATCCTCCCGGACCCAGCCCGCCAGGCGCGGCCATGCCCAGAGCAGGATCTCGTGGGCGAACTCCACGCTCTCGTCGCCTGCGGTGACCAGTCGCGCGGCGACCAGTCGGCTCAGCAGCCACTCGGGAACGGCGGCGCGCGGCGCCCGACGACGGACCGGCCGGTCGCCTTCGGCGAGGGAGACCAGGCCGAGCATGGTCGTGCGCAGCGTGCGGCGGCCCGTCTCGTCGAGATCCTGATGGATGCGTTCGGCAGTCTCGGCCACCGCCCCGTGAATACCGCCTGCGGCCTGATAGTCCGCAACGGTCATCCGGCGACCGCCGCCGCGAAGCCAGGTCGTGCGCAGGCTGTGTGCCAGGAGCGGCAGCGCGCCCGCCGCAGGCTGCGTGCCGTGGTCGCCGACGAGTTCGGTGAGCAGCAGCTCGACCAGTCCCGGTTCCAGCGTGATGTCGGCGCGGGCGGCGGGCTCGACGATCGCGCTGCGAAGTCCGGCGGGCCGCATGGCCGAGACCGAGACGTGGCCCTCGCTGAGCAGCGTGGCCAGGCGGTCGATCCGCAGGCAGTCCGGGAGGAAGTCGGCCCGGACGGCCGTCACGACCAGTGCCGAGCCCGCGCTGGTCAGCGCGGTGACGAAGGCCGAGCGCTCGGCTTGATCGGTGCACTGGGTGAACAGCTCTTCGAGCTGATCGACCACGATCACCAGCCTGGCGTCCGCTCGACCCGACGTCGCGGCGGCCTGCACGGCCAGTGCGCCGAACGCCGTCGGTGCCGCCCGTACATCGCCGATCGCCTGCACCGCTGAGACCTGCGCCAGCGCCGCCGTCCGGCCGACCAGCTCGGTCAGCGGTGACCGGCCCGGCGTCATCCGGAGCCACGGCCAGCTCTCCGCGCCCTCGGTCGGAAGCCCGCCGTCGGCAACCGCAGGCAGCAGCCCGGCGGCGAGCAGCGAGGACTTTCCCGCGCCGGAGTCGCCGACCACCAGCAGCGGTCCGCCGCCGTCCAGCTGCTCGGCCAGCCTGCTCAACAGCAGCGTGACCAGCTCGTCGCGACCGAAGAACCAATCGGCGTCCTCGGTACGGAAGCTGTTCAGGCCGGGGAACGGCGCCGGACCGTCGGTGCTCGTGTCGGGCGGGTGTTCTGGTCGCGTCGGGCTCGGAGACTCGTCGCCGTCGGTGTCAGACGCCTCGGGGCCGATCGGCACCGAGGGACGGGCGCTCGGCTCTGATGCTGGGGAGCCCGCCGTCGTCGATCGGCGGCGGGGCGCGAGCGCGCGTCGGCGGCTCTCGGTCACCTCGAAGAGCGTGCGCATCGCGAGGTCGGTCTGCTGGCGTTGGGCGACGACCAGCTCGGCGAGCAGTCGCTGTGTCTCGGTGAGCAGCCAGCTCAGCTCATCGAATCGTCCGCCGACCAGGGTCATCGCGGTGGTCAGCTCGCGATGCAGGTCGCCGGTGGCCTCGGCCAAGGCGACCGGCACGGCGTCCACCGAGCGCAGCAGGCCGGTGATCTCCGCGCGGATCGCCCGGCCCTGGTCGTCGGTGGCGGCGAGCAACGGGGCGACGGCTTCGGCGATGGCCTCGCGCCAGGCAGCCTCCGACGGCGGCGGTTCCTCGTCTCCGCTCACTCCGCCCCGGTCACGCATCTTTCCTGCGGTGTCGGCGAGGACATCGCCGAGGTAGCCGCTGCCCATGCTGCCGAGCTGATCCAGCGCGGCGGAGAACTCCTCGGTCGTCTCCAACGCGGGCGCCGCGATCGGTGCGACGGCGGAGGCCGCGAGGAACGCGATGATCCCGTACGGGGTGGCCTTGCGGAGTCCGCGTCCGGCGCCGTGAATCCACGATCGGACGCCACGCGCCGCGCGGTGTCGGAGGGTCGTCTTGGCGGCGTCGGCGGCGTCGGCGGCGTCGGCGGCGTCGTCCTCGGCGGAGGCCAGCTCGGCGGGGGTGCCTGTCGCGGTGGTCGGCGTAGACCCGTCCGGTGGGGACACGGGCGGCCGAGGCACTGCAGGTGGCGACCCGTCCAGTGACAGGGCCGCAGCATTCTCGTCCATGGTGGAGCGCGGGTCGGCGGCGGAAGCCTGCTCGGCACCAGGTGACGCGAGGCCACGGGACCCGACTTCGTGCGCACGTTCGGTCGTCGGCGGCTCGACCGGCTGCGGCGCACTCGGGTCGGGTGCTGTGGGGTCGTGCTTGCCCACGCCTGCTGCGGTCTGCTCGGCCGAGTCCCCCTCGTTCGGCATTCTTCGCGTTCCCCCCGGACTGAAGGAGATCACAATAGGGCCGAAAAGAAGCATCGCAGTTCCGCCGGACGGGTGATCTTGGGTCACAAGGAGCTACCGAGAGACAGAATCAGTCGGCTGGACTCACCGGCGGGTGTCCGCACCTCGCTGTGCGGGCCGGGTCGTGCCGCCCGGCTGCCGCCGTTCTGCGGCGACAGCCGAGGTCGTGCTCCCCGGTCTGGCGCCGTCGCATCGAGGACGTCCTCGCCGTCGGTCGTCGGCCGTTAGCCTTGATCACGACGTCTCGCCGGCGAGGTGCAGCCCGATGGAACACGGCACGGCCGACCGTGTCGAGTTCCGTTCTCGCTCGGACCCCGGTCACGGGCGTGCACGCGGCAGGCGGCGTCGGTCCGGGAGTCGCGATGAAGGAGCTCGCATGTCCCTGCGCTACTACCTCTACATCAGCGACACCAAGGTGGACATGCTGCTGTCGCAGATCGACCCGAGATTCACCGGGCGCCGGACGGCCGAGTTCAGCATGAATCTCACCGTGCTCGGCGCCAAGCGCAGTTCCGAATCGGCGGGCTCGGATCGCGTGGCACGGGTGGAGCGGGTGGTTCGGCACCTGCAGGAACACGGCGACCTCGGCACGGTCGACGAACCCGGCCAGTTTCTCTGGGGCCTGCTGCCCATGCAGTGGGGAGCGCACTTCACCGAGAACGGGACGCCGTTGGTCTATTTCGGCGGGCGCACTCAGCACACGGTCCTCGGGCTGGGCGGCTCGATCGGCCACGTGCTCGGCTCCGCCTCCGCCCCGAACGACGCCGGATTCTCGGGCTCCAGCGGACCGACCATGTTGGACGCGCTCGGGAAGGTCGTGCGGTACGGCACCCGGCGTGCCAGGACCCTTGTCGACGACCTCGGCGTCACAGTGGCAGACGACTCACTGGACACGGCGGCAGGCGATCCTCTGCCGGCGGGCAATCGGGCGGCGTTGGAGCTTGTCGAGCGGGCGAACGCGCTGCTCGACGGTCCCACCCAACACGTCGAATTCGTTGCGAAACGGCTGTTGCACGGCCCAAGCACGCAGCGGACGGCAGCCGGGCAGGGCGCCGCAACCGTGTTGCTGGGCAGCCCGCTCTACGTCGCGCTCGTCGACTGACGGTGAATCAGCACAGCCCAGGCGACGCCGCGGCGGGCGCGACGGATCGCCTGCACCGCTCGACCCGGCAGCAGGACCGCCCGGCGGTGAAGAGATCACCGGATTCGGTTTAATCTCGTTCTTTCCTTGACTGGTGTAGACCAATCCGGTTCCCTGGTAGTCGTTCCATCCGGCTACCTCCAGCGACGCACTCGGCATGGCAGTTCGCATCGGCGCCCACCGGGTGTGCTTCGCAGTCCAACGAAGGAGCGATCACATGCCGAGGAAGCGCCTCATGGCCTCACTGGCCTCCTTAGCCCTCGCGGGTGCGCTGACCGTCGCCGTGCCGACGGTCGTCGCCTCCGCGGCGGCGCCGTCGCCCGAGACGAGTTCGACGACGGTGGAGCAGTCGTTCGTGGTGAGCGAGGCTCAGTTCAATCAGATGTTCCCGAACCGGAATCCCTTCTACACCTACAGCGGGCTGACCGCCGCCCTCGGCTCTTATCCCGGATTCACCAACACCGGCGACGAGACGACCCGGCGACGGGAGGCTGCGGCGTTCCTGGCCAACGTCAATCACGAGACGGGCGGACTCGTCCACATCGTCGAGCAGAACGAGGCCAACTACCCGCACTACTGCGACTGGAGCCAGCCGTTCGGCTGCCCGGCAGGCCAGGCGGCCTACTACGGCAAGGGGCCGATCCAGCTCAGCTGGAACTACAACTACAAGGCGGCGGGCGACGCGCTCGGCCTCGATCTGCTCAACAATCCCTGGCTGGTCCAGAACGACCCTGCGGTGGCCTGGCAGACCGGCCTCTGGTTCTGGAACACCCAGAGCGGCGCGGGTCACCGGCCCGCCCATGAGTCCATCGTGAACGGTCACGGCTTCGGCGAGACCATTCGCAGCATCAACGGCAGCATCGAGTGCAACGGCGGCAACCCCGCTCAGGTGGAGGCCAGGGTCAGCGCCTATCGGAACTTCACCGCGATCCTGGGCACCACGCCAGGTGAGGCCCTGTACTGCTGAGGTTCGGTTCCGCCCGGGCCGTGATCGTGTAGGCCCGCCGTTGCGCAGGCACGGTCGTGCCGAGTCGCCGAACTGCGGTGTCTTGGCACTGCGGTGTCCCTGCACCCGACGTCTGCCGAGTCCGCTGATCGCGGACCCCGCACTGCCGGTCCCTGACCACCCGGTCACCACCCTGCTACGACCGTGCTGCACGGCGGCGAGCCACCCTCCTGCTCGGCTCGTCGAGAACGACGTCCCCGCCTATCGGAGCCCACCGTAGGTCGACTCCGATAGGCGGAGCGCCGCCCGAGCCGCTCGGCAGACGGTGCAGCCCACCGACGGCCCGCCCTTCGGCGAATCCCTCGGTCGTTGACGGTCATTCGCCCTTCGGACCTGCTCGAATATCGTTCCGAGGATGCACATCCTCTTCCTCTGCACCGGAAACACCTGTCGATCTCCGATGGCGGAGGCGATCACCTCGGCCAAGGCCCACGCCAGAGGAGTCCCCCTCGAGGTGTCCTCCGCCGGTGTCCGTGCCGAGTCGACGATCGCCCCGCCCGCCGTGGCGGTGCTTGGAGCCAGGGGAATCGTGGTCGGCGACCGCCCGGCCGTCCAGGCGACGGCGGAACTGGTGCGGGCAGCGGATCTGATCCTCTGCGCCACCGTCGCCCATCGAGACCTGGTGTTCGCCGAGTTCGTGGCGTCGGGACCCGACGGCGGTGCCGAGTCCGCCGCCGACCCCGACATCGCGGGACGCATCGTCGTGTGGGCCGAGTTCATCGCCAGGGCGCAGACCGCGTCGCCGGGGACCGACCTGGCGGGCCTGCTCGCGTCGCCGCCCCTGCCGTTGTCCGCATCGGAGATCGATCTGGCAGATCCGGCAGGCCGGGGCGACCCGGCCTATGTGGCCGCCGCCGCGCAGATCGACGCCCTTGCCGACGCGTTGCTGGACGTCCTGGAACCCCGTCTTCGTTGATCGGCCCTATGCCGCGGACCTCTGCACCGGGCGGACCGGCAGCGCACTGAGCCGACGACCGGGCTGGAATGTGCCACTGAGGAAGTCGGCGTTCTGCTCAGGACCGCGTCGATGCTGGGGAGGCCGACCTCAGCGGCGCAGCTGGCCCGACCCGTTCGGCGCCTCAGGCAGGAGACGGCCGTACGGCGTCGCGACGTCTCTACGGTGAACAGGGCTCTCCCCGACTCCCCGATGCGCGGGCGGGGTCGCGCCGACGTCTACAGCTCCGCGAAGAACCGGACGATGTCCTCGGCAACCGGTTTCGGAACCTCCACCGGGGCGAAATGGCCACCGCGATCGAACACCTGATAGCGGGTGACGTCGTACAGCCGCTCGAGCCACTCGCGCGGCGGGACGCCGGGGGAGCGGCGGTAGTTGCGAAAGAGGGCGAAGGCAGTCGGCGTCGTCACCCTGCTGGTCTGCGTCAGGGCCGGTGGGAACGCGGTGTTGTCGGAGTAGTCCCGGATCGAGGTGCTCAGCGTTCCGGTGGCCCAGTAGATCATGATCGTGGTCAGCAACAGATCACGCGAGAGGTAGCTCTCGAAGTTCTCGCGGTGATCGGTCCACGCATGCCACTTGTCGACGATCCACGCGGCCAGCCCCACCGGGGAGTCGTCAAGGCCGTAGGCAAGCGTGGTCGGTCTGGTGGCCTGGATGGCGTGGAATCCGCTGTCGGTCTGGTAGAACAGTCGCGCCTCCTCGCGGTAGGCCGTCTCGGCATCGGTGAGCGGCGGCGCACCGGGGCCGAGGTAGGGCGTGATCTCCGGATGGGTGAGGTGCACCCCGATGACCGACTCGGGATGCTCGAGGGCGAGCAGCGTTGCGACGCCGGCGCCGAAGTCATCCCCGCCCACCCCGAAGCGCTGATAGCCGAGATTGCGCATGAGTCGATGCCAGAGGTCGGCGACGAAGCGATAGTTCACGTCCCGGCGGTCGGGTCGGTCCGAGAATCCGTATCCCGGGAGCGACGGCACGATGACGTCGAAGGCCGGACCGGGCAGGCCGACCGACTTCGGCTCCGTGAGGATGCGGACGAGCGGGAGGTACTCGGCGAAGGTGCTGGGCCACCCGTGCCCGAGGAGCAGGGGGATCCCGGACCCGTTGCGCGCGCGGTGGTGGACGTAGTGGACCCGGAGGCCGTCGATCAGCATCGTGTACTGCTGATAGCGGTTCAGTAAGCTCTCCTGAGACCGCCAGTCGTAGCCGGAGCGCCAGTAGTCGACCAGCCGACGCAGGTAGGCGGAGTCGACACCGTCCGCCCAGTCGGTCGACGGCGTCATCCTCGGCCAGCGGACCATGGCCAGCCGAGTGTGCAGATCGTGGAGGACGTCCTCCTCGATGTGGATGCGAAACGGCACGGCCTCTGCGGACGCGCGCGACTCCTGGCCAGCGGGCATGGTGTCTTCCTCACGGTCGGTGCGGTCGGTCTGTCGTCGGACGGCGGCTGCGCCGGGCACAGGTGCAGGCCGGAAGTCGAGTATGCGACCCGGCATCGCTCCTCGGGCGGCGCCGCCGATGCTGCTGCGGGCCGACGGACTCGGGACTGCTGCCGGCCGAAGGACTCGGGACTGCGGCGTGCGGAGGCCGAGGGCGTCGTGCGTCAGCCTGCGAGGGCCGGGGCGACGACCGCGACCACCCGGCGGGCGAGCGCGGGAACCTCGGCAGGCTCGTCGTGGCCGGCGAACGCCGCGAGGAAGGCCTCGAACATCGCCGCTCCGGTGAGCGTCACCGCGACGGCGTCGGTGTCGACCGTGGACGACACCCGACCGGCGGCGATCTCGGCGTCGAGATAGGACCGCACCGCTGCGGCGGCCAGGTGCGGCCCCTTCTGACGCGCGTTCATGCTCTCCCGGTGCGCGGCGAGCAGGCTGGGACTGCTGAAGATCGACGCGGCGATCGGGAAGCTCTGCGCATAGAAGCGGAGCAGCCCCTCGACGATCACCCGGAGATTGCCGGTGACGCTGCCCTGCCCCACCATGCCCGGGTCCATGGCGATGGGCGGCATCCGTTCGGTGAGCACCCGCACGAAGATCTCCTGCTTGTCGGCGAAGTGCTTATACAGCAGCGCCTCCGAACATCCCGCCGCCCGTGCGATCTCCTTCGTGGTCGTCTTCGCGAGGCCTTCCTCTCGCATGACTCGCGCTGCGGCGTCGAGGATTCGCTCTGTGGTCTCCATCGGGATCGGGTCCTGTCGTCAAGGTGAGTGACCGCTCACCGTAGCACCGGTCGGCCAGGCCGCCGGGTGACGATCAAGTGGGACGCGCCGACCTCGGCGCGGGCTCCTCGCGGCAGCAGTGCCGAAGCCTGCGACACGACGGCGAGGACTCCCGGTCAGACCGGGCGGGTGTGCCGCGTTCCGTGAGTCTCGGCGACGCAGACCAGCGCGTCGAAACAGTGGAAGGCAGGTTGGTCGCAGAAATAGTCCGCCGTGCGCATCCGGGGATAGGCCTCGGCATCCGAGACTGCGGTGGACGGGGGCAGATCGACGAGCGTCCATGCCTGCGAGGCAGGGAAGGCCGATTCGATCGTGTCATGTTCCAGCGCTGCGAGCGGCGCCTCCTGAAAGGGGAAATCGCCGGCTGAGGTGAAGTCGCCAGAGGCGACCCCGGCGTGACCAGCGCGTGCGGCGCTTCCACCGCGACGACGGTGAAGCCGCACCGCTCGACGAGGAAGCGCAGCATCCGATGGCGCACTGGTAGAACTCCTCGACGTGGTGGGAGCTCTCGCCCAGCCCCACCACGCGCGCCGATCCGACGATCTCCGCCAACGGGCCGAGGTCCTCCAGCGGAGCGTCGAGGTCGAGCGTGGACACCGAATGCCCGTGGGTGCGAATCCAGTCAGCCAGGCTGTCCGAAGCCCGCACCTGCGCCACGCGACCGAACGATGTCATGGGAAGTCTGCCTCCGAGCTCGAGTACGTCTGCCTTCGTTGTGCGGGGAACGCGCGAGGCATCGTGGAGAAGCCATTGCGTTCGCGAAACGGCACGTCCAACTCGTCGCACAACCGCTCGATCATGGCGCGGCTCGGCTGTGACCGGCCGGCCTCGATGAAGCTCAGGTGCCTGGTGGAGACGTCCGCCGCAATCGAGAGATCCAGCTGGGAACGTCTGCGTCGTTCTCTCCAGCGACGCACCAGGACGCCGATCGGCTCTTGCTGACTCATCTCGCCACGCTATGCCGCACCGGAGTACGTCCAGTACCTCCGAGCCGATCCACTCCCGGTTCGGTGCGGCCGCGACGACGGCGGCAGTCTGGTCGCTGATCGTGGACGGACTACTCACGACGGCCACCGGGAACTGTGGAAGACCACCGGGCGCGCGCGGTGAGCGGTGGCCGGTGGGCAGCGTGGCTGATGTCGCCTCGTGGCGCAATGATGGACCGGGCGGTCCACTATAGGTAGCCTGGGCGCATGCCGCGTCCACGCCAGTTCGATGAAGAGCGCGTCTTGGCGGCCGTGCAGGCGACGTTCTGGGACAACGGGTACGCAGGCACATCACTCGAAGATCTCCTGGCAGCCAGCGGACTGGGCAAGGGGAGTCTGTACGGGGCGTTCGGAGACAAGCGGAGCTTGTTCCTGCGCGTGCTGCGCGAGTACGACGAGGCCAATGATCGGATGCTGCGTACGTGGCTGGAGCAGGCCGACCACGCCATCGATGTGATTCGCGGTTTCGTGACCGGCCCCGTACGTGATCCTGGCGGCGAACAGGCACGTCGGGGTTGCCTGCTCGCCAATACCGCGATGGAGCTCTCCGTGAGCACCTCCGAGGTGGCGGCCGAGGCTCGGCGCAGCTACGCCGCGACCACTTCTGTGCTGGTCGACGCGATACGGCGAGCGCAGCGCGAGGGCGACATCGCGCCTCATGTCGACCCGGACGGCGCCGCCCATGCGGTGCTGGCGGGTCAGCTCGGACTGATCGTCCTCGGCCGAGTGGGTCAGGATCCGGCCGCTTTGTTGATCATGGCCGACACCCTGCTCGACGGTCTACTGCCTCAGTCTTGAGTGTTCTCGGAATGGCATGAGGTAGATCACCGACCGAGTTCTTGACCGATCAGTCCACATGAAGTTTTATGGACTGGTCGGTCAATAACAGGGAAGTGGGAAGCTGCCATGAAGGTCCTGGAGGGCAAGGTCGCGGTCGTGACCGGGGGGAACGCGGGTATCGGACGGGCGATTGCGCGGGCTTACCTCGACGAGGGTGCCCGGGTGTTCGTCGCAGGCCGTCGCCAGCCGCAGCTCGACGAGGTCGAGGCCGAACTCGGTCCCGGGGTGACCGGGGTCCGCTGTGACGTGGGCAGGCTCGAGGACCTCGACGCGCTCTATGCGACGGTCGCCGAGCAGGCGGGTCGGATCGATGTTCTGGTCGCCAACGCCGGGATCGCGATCGTGGCGCCCTTGGGCGAGATCACCGAGGAGCAGTTCGACGCCATGTTCACCACCAACGTCAAGGGTTCGCTGTTCACCGTGCAGAAGGCGCTGCCGCTGCTCTCGTCGGGGGCGTCGATCATCCTCACTGGATCGACGGCGGTCTCGCGGCCCCAGCCGTTCCTGCCCGTGTACGGGGCGACCAAGGCCGCGATCCGTAACCTGGTTCGCGGGTTCGCCCACGAGGCCGGGGAACGTCGGTACCGGATCAACATGCTCTCCCCCGGCGGTACCCGCACGCAGGGTTTGGTCGACTTGATCTCAGCTGAGGCGGTCGCCGCCGCTGGGGCGTCGGTTCCACTCGGCCGGTTGGCCGAGCCCGAAGAGATCGCCGCGGCAGCCGTCTTCCTCGCCTCGGATGCGTCCAGCTATGTCAACGGCTCCGAGCTTGCCGTGGACGGCGGCTCCGCCCAGGTCTGAGGCGCGCAGGCGCACCCCGCCCACCCGACAGGAGCTGTGGAGAGCCCGAGCGAATGGCACTGTCTGCCAACCACGAGCTGTAGCGGGCTTTCCTCCCGTGTTCGAGCTGAGGCGATCTCCTCGCGGCGCGCATCCCTGCCGGGCCGGGTGGTGCCGGTCAACCGAGCCCGGCGACGGCCACCGCCTCTCCCCGTCCATATCTGGCACCGCTTCCAGCGCCAGTAGGTCCGCACCAGTGTCGGCCAGTACTTTCAACAGACGATCCCGGAACTGAATCTGCGATCGGAGTCGGGTACCGAGCCGCCAGAATGACGACGGACCCGACGCCGCCGCGCCGGCCGAGGTCGCCGATCACCTCGGCGGCGTGATCACCGAAGGCGGCCATCCCCAGACCAGAGCCCTCATCGAAGCCCTCGTCGCCAAGGTCACCATCACCGGACCCGACACGCTCAAGCCCGTGTTCCGCATCCCACCACTCCGCAGTGCAAACGAGGCCGTAACCGCTCTACAGCGGAAACGGCCCCGAAAGGAGTGGTTCGCACCATGACTGCATCGGTGGGGCCGGTGGGACTCGAACCCACACTGGCACGGACCTAAACCGTGTGCCTCTGCCAATTGGGCCACGGCCCCGAAGCATGGGCCGCCGAACGGCTCATGCAGCGGTTCGAGCCTACCCGCGCCCGATGCCCCCGCGACGCTCGCCCTGATCAGGAGCTCGATCCGGTCAGCAGCCCGATGCCGAGGCTGACGACTCCGACGACCAGACAGAGCGCTCCGGCCCAGAGCAGCACGACGGCCTTGTTCGGGCTGGTGCGACCCCGTCCCGCCGAGGAGGCGAAGAAGCCGCCGGACATCAGTGCCGCGGCGAGGGGAAGGCCGAGTCGGGCGGCCCAGCCGAGTGCGCCGGTCATCATGTCCGCGTAGAGCAGGCCGACCAGGCTCAGGATCACCAGCACGCCCGCGTGGCCGTGTCCGGCGCGGGCGAAGGACTTCTGGAAGTCGGTCATCGGGACCCGCCCCTGGGCGATGCGGGTCATGAACCAGCCGCCGACGGCGATGCCGACCACGGTGAGCAGCACCAGACCCGCGATGATCCGGGTGTGCGGCTGGAGTGTCGCAGTCATGGTCGTCATTCCCTCTGGTGATCGAGGCGTACCCGCCCACATTTGGTAACGGCGTTATAAAACACCGTGCGGATGAGGCTGTCAACCGCCCCGTCGTGGCATGCGAGCTGGTGATCTAACGTTGTCCGCACCGCATCAGCGCGAGGAGGAGACGTGGCCCGCCATCCCCAAGAGATCGAACGCGACATCGAGCAGGCCCGCGACGCGCTGGCCGAGACCCTGGACGAGCTGGGCACCCGTGCCCATCCCAAGCGGTTCGTCGAGACCGCGCAGACCAGCGTGCTCGCGAAGTTCGACAATCCCAAGGTCCGCATCTCGCTGATGGTGATCGCGGCCCTGGTCGTGTTCGCCATTCTGCGCAGGCTCTTTCGCTGACATCGGATGAGCGGCGTTCGGGGGTGCAGCGGCCCCCGAACGCCATCGTCTCCTCACGCCGAGTCGGCCTCCGGTCGCTCGACGTCGTCCGACCCCGAGGTATCGGCGGCGCTGCCGGTCGCTGAGCCCTGTTCCGTGTCCTCGGTGGATACGGTGGCGGTGCGGGTGCCGCGACGTCGCCGCGATGCGGTGCTCTTCTTCTTGCGCGGTGCCTCGTCGGCGGTCTTCTCCTCGCCTGCGACGTCGGCCCCGGCGTCTGCCGCGACCGAGTTCTCGGGCGAGGCCTCGGCGGCCCGTGGCTGGTCGGGTCTGGGGGAGACGTGTCGGGCGGTGAGATACGCGGAGGTGAACGCCAGTGCGTCTCCGTCCAGCAGATGCACGATGGTGGGGCTTCCTTCGCCTGCGTGGAGCTCCCCGGCAAGTCGGTCGGTGGCCTCCCGTGCGGCGAGGATGCCTGCTGCGTGTGCGCTGCGGGTCTCGACCCCGTTCGAGACGGTGATGGTCCAGTCCTCGCCGTCCGATGTGTACTCGGCGACGAGATGAGAGGAGGCCTGCACCCCGTCGGCCTGATGGCTCGCTTTCCGCATGGGCCTATCGTCCGACGGCGATGCCCCGTTCGCACGGCGGGGTGTGGGCTGAACGGTCCATCAGTCACTGGTCTGGACGGAGCATCGCTGTCTCCGGCGGACCACGTGACGTTCCTGTCGGTGCGATAAGGCAACCTGATAGGGCTAATTGTTGATCAAGGAGAGGCGATGCCCCGAGTGCTGTCCGAGCAGGACCTTGAATACTTAGCGACGGAACTCGCGGCGGGGCGCCCACCCATGGTGTGGTTCACCTCCCGCGCCGTCGGCGTCGAGTCCGGGCGATCCGGCAAGGTGACGGCTCTCGACGAGCCTGCCGAGGGGGAGTTCATCCAGGTTCGTCCCACCGGGTCACAGGACGTGCTCTCGTTCTCCGCAGGCGAGGTGACGCTCACCAAGCCCGCCCGCAAGCCGCGCAAGCCGGACTCGCCGGAGACCCCGCAGGCCGAACAGCCTTCGGTCCCCGGCCCGATCGAACCGGTCTGGACGCCCGAGCCCCCGCCTGCGCCGACGAGCCGGGGTGCCAAGCCTCGACCCAGTACGGAGAACGGAGATTCAGTGACCGAGCCGACCGCGACTCGTAAGCCTGCCGCAGGCAAGCGAGCGAAGCCGGGTGCCGCGGCGACGATCGTCCTCAATTCCACCGCCGAAGGGCTGTGGACGGCAGAGGTGACCGTCGGCACGAAGAAGGCGCTCAAGCCGACGACGGTCAGCATGGGCGCCGTGGCGCAGGCCGTGAAGATCCTGCACCCCGAGGCCGACGCTGCGGTGCAGCCGGTGCTCGACGCCGCGCGTGAGCAGCAGCGTGCCAAGGTGGAGCAGCTTCAAGCCGAGTTGGAGGAGGCCCGCCGACTGCTGGGCGACCTCGACGAGCCTGCGCCGCAGGCCGAGTCGGAGGCGGGCGAGCAGACCGCCGACGCCGTCGACGCCGAGGCGGACGCCGAGTCCACCGGCTCGTCGCCGGAGGTCGCCGGCGCCTGAGCCGACCCCGTCGCAATCAGTGCCCGGTCGACCTCGTCGGCCGGGCACTGTGCTGTTTCAGGGTTGTTCCGACTCCTTTCCGGGCTGCCGGTTGCTTATCTCATATCAGAAGTGATCTGAATCACTGGTTTGCTTCGGCATACGAAATGGCGACTATATTTGTGATCGGTTCGTTAATTTCCGATTATCGGTCGAGTCCGTCGGGAACGGTTCTCCGCCGAAAGGGCCAAGTAGCGGCGGCCGAACGGTCGATTGAGAGGACGGTGGCGATGAGGCGCAGAAAAGTACCCGCAGTGGTGTTAGGACTTGCCTTGACTTCCAGTCTTGCCGCGGGCGCGGTGCAGGCGGGGGCCGAGGAGGTCGCGGGCGGCGGGGGAGCGGACACGAGCCCCCTCGCGAATGCGGAGTCCGAGGTCCTCACGCTGATCACCGGCGACCAGCTTCGGGTCGCCAGGACGTCGGACGGCCTGCCGTCCGTCACGGTGCTGCCCGGTGATGGACGGGAGAACATCGCCTTCCACCGGATCGCGAGCGGCGACACACTCTCCGTCATTCCGGCGGACGCGCTCGGTCTGGTCCAGACGGGCAGGCTCGACGAACGACTCTTCGATGTCACCGGTCTTCTCGAGCAGGGTTTCGGTGATGCGGGTCCGCTTCCGTTGATCGTGTCGTACGAGTCGGGTGTCGATCGTCCGCTTGCCGATCCGTTGTCTGCGGTGGGTGCGGAGGTCGTGCGGGAGTTGCCGAGTGTGGGCGGCGTGGTGGTGGAGACCGAGTCGGGTTCCGCTGCGGAGGTCTGGGAGGTGCTCGGTGCGGAGCAGACCACGTTCGCGGGCGGGGTTGACCGGGTGTGGTTGAACGGTCGGGCTGAGGTCTTCGACGAGGAGAGCAACGCGCAGATCGGTGCTCCGGAGGCGTGGGAGGCCGGTTACTCCGGTGCGGGTGCGACGGTGGCGGTGCTCGACAGTGGTTATGACGCCGAGCATCCGGACCTTCAAGGTGTGGTGGTCGAGGCGGAGGACTTCACCGGCAACCCTGACGGACCTCACGACGGCAACGGCCACGGCACGCATGTCGCCGCCACGGTCGCGGGCACCGGTGCGGCTTCTGACGGTGCGCACCGGGGTGTGGCCCCGGACGCGAGCCTGTTGGTGGGCAAGGTCTGTACTGACGACGGCTTCTGCGCCGATGACGCGATCATCGCGGGTATGGAGTGGGCGGCCGAGCAGGGCGTGGACGCGGCGAACCTCAGTCTCGGGGGCGGGCCGACTGATGGCACTGACCCGTTGTCGGTCGCGGTGAACGCCCTCACCGAGCAGAGTGGCACGCTGTATGTGATCGCGGCGGGCAACTTCGGCGCCGAGGAGTCGGTGAGCTCGCCGGCTGCGGCTGATGCCGCGCTGGCCGTCGCCAGTGTCACCAAGACCGACGAGCTCAGCGATTTCTCCAGTCGGGGCCCGAGGTTCGGTGACAAGGCGATCAAGCCCGATATCGCCGCGCCCGGCTCGGACATCATCTCCGCCCGTGCGGGCGGCACGACCGATAACGATCCTTACACGTCGTTGAGCGGCACCTCGATGGCGTCTCCGCACGTCGCGGGTGCTGCCGCCGTGCTCGCCGCCCAACACCCCGAGTGGCAGGCCGACGAGTTGAAGGCCGCCCTGACGGGCTCCTCCGTTCCGTTGGACGGCATCGGCGTCACCGGACAAGGCTCCGGCAGGCTCGACCTCGCCGCTGCGGTGTCGGCCGAGGTCCTCGCCTCGCCCTCCTCACTCAGCCTGGGGGCGTTCCCGTACCCGCATGACCAGGAGCCGGCGACTCGGGAACTCACCTACACCAACACCGGAACCGAAGACGCCGCCTTCGACCTGACGTTCGACGCGGCGGGAGCCGACGGCACACCCGCGCCGGACGGGCTGTTCAGCCTGAGCGCCGAGCAGATCACCGTGCCCGCAGGCGGCGAGACCACCGTCGAGCTGACCGTAGACCCCTCGGCCAATGCACAGCTCGGCTTCCTCAGCGGCTCGGTCCTGGCCACCAGCACCGACGGCGACACCACGGTCTCAACGGCGGCGGGCGCCTTCCTCGAGCCCGAAAGCTACGACCTGTCCATCGAGGCCACGACCCAGTCCGGCACCCCAGTCGAGTTCCCCTTCATCGTCGCCGCCAACCGCGAGACCGGCGACAGCACCCTGGTCGACTCCGACGCCGAGGGCAACATCACCGCCCGCCTTCCGGCAGGCGAGTACGACGTGGTCGCGGTCCTCGACGAGTACGTGGAGGAGGACGGCGAGGTCGTCGGCGGCTCGATGACCGCCGTGGCCGAGCTGGACATCGATCTCACCTCGGACGCGTCGATCACCCTCGACGGCACCCAGGGCGTCCCGGTGGCCGTGGAGACCGACCGAGAGACCGTCATCGAAGGCACCGTCACTGAACTGTTCGTCGGACAGACCAGCATCGGCATGGCCGGCTTCGGTGGCGTTCTGGACCCGTTCGCGGTGCCGACCGACCCCGGCGACAGCGGGCTGCGCTTCGTCTACCGCCCGTCGCTCGGCTCACCGGAGGGTACGGCCGAGCCCTACGGGTACAACCTCGTTCTGGAGGAGTCGGGGATTCCGGAGTCGCCGACCTTCGCGGTGAGCGATGCCGATCTGGCTCGCGTACAGACCGACTACCACGCGCAGGGCGTCCCGGCGTCGGGTTCTCGAGGCGCGATGGGAATTCTTCCGCAGGACGGCTTCACCTTCGGGCTGAGCTTCCCGATCGAGGTGCCCACCCAGCGGCTCGAACTCTTCAGCACCGGCGACATCGACTGGACCGAGTTCCTCACCTTCTCGGATGTCGAGGCGATCGAGGACTACTCCAAGGAGAACAGGTACGAGCCGGGGGACAGCACGGCGACGTGGAACAGCGCACCGCTGGGCGTCGGGGTCGGAACCGAGACGGTGCCCGCCGGGCAGCGGTTCGGTGACGAGATCCTCGTCAACCCCGGAGTGTTCGATCCCAGCGGCGATCCCGTGAGCTACTTCTCGATGGCGGAGACCTCCATCGTCGGCACCACCACGCTGTCGCACGGCAGTGAGGTCATCGGGACCCAGCCGGGGATCGGCAATGCACTGTTCGCGGTGCCCTCGGGCGACGAGGTGTTCACCCTGGACGTCACCGGTACTCGCGCGCTGCCCTGGTCGGTGTACGGCACTGAGATCGACGCGTCGTGGACCTTCGCCTCCGGCACGGTCGACGGCGAGCTGCCCGAAGGCCTGCCGCTGCTGGGCGTCGGCTTCAGCGGCGAGGTCGACGAGCTCGGGCAGGCGCCCGCAGGCGTCGAGTATCCGCTGGAGCTGACCGTGAACGGCGTGGCGGACGACCAGCTGACCGAGCTGAGCCTGGAGGTCTCCTACGACGACGGTGCCACCTGGACGGCCGTCGAGGTGACCTCGACCGAGGACGGCGCGACGGCGCTGCTCACCCACCCGGCCGAGGACGGCTTCGTCTCCCTGCGGGCGAGCGCGGCCGACGCGGCAGGCAACACCGTGGAGCAGACGATGCTGCGGTCCTACGGGATCACCGCAGGCTGATCACGCGAGACGCGCCCGCGTGTTCGCGGTAGGAGCGCGCCTGTGGGGTGTGGTCGGGATGCGGCGGCAGGGTCGCCTGTCGTCGCTCCCGATTCCGCGGCCTTGCCGAGGTGTTCGCCTGCGCGGGCGCCCATCCGGCGGTGAGCCTCGAACGTGCCCGGCGAAATGCCGAACTGGACGACCAGTTCCGCCGACACGCCTGCCACGACGCCGGCGTGATCCCGGTCGGCCGAGGCACACTGTCACACGGCAGTGACGGCCTGGTGCCGCATCGTGCGAGTTCGCCCTGTTCGAGCGACGACGCGCCGTTCGGCGTCCCACCCCGATCAGCGTGATCCGTTCAGGCTGTGAGGCCATCCACGGATCGACTCACTCCTCCAGGGAGAGGGCCTGGCCAGGGCACACGTGCGCCGCTTCGCGGGCCTTCTCGACCAGCTCGCCCTCCGGCGTCTCGTTCAGCACGATGATGGTGCCGTCGTCCTCGCTCTGGTCGAACAGCGCGGGCTCCGTGAGCACACACTGTCCGGCACCGACGCACCTGCTGGTGTCCACGATGATCTTCATGGCCCTCGCCTCCTGCGACGGGGATGGCAGTTCGTCCGCTACCAGGTCACCGGGAGCTGGTACAGGCCATAGATGTTCGCGTCGTCCTTGAACGGCAGCTCGTCGATGTCCATCGCCTGCTCCAGCGTGGGGACACGGCGGAACAGCGTGTCGAACACGATCTGGAGTTCCATCCGGGCCAGGTTCTGGCCCAGGCACTGGTGCGGCCCGAACCCGAACGCGACGTGGTGGCGGGCGCCGCGCTCGATGTCGAGTTCGTCCGGATTCTCGAACGCCCTCGGGTCCCGGTTGGCCGAATAGCCGAGCGCCAGCACGCCTTCGCCTGCGCGGATCAGCTGCCCGCCGACCTCGACGTCCTCGACGCACAGCCGGGCCGTCGCCACGTCGATGATCGTGAAGTACCGCAGCATCTCCTCGACCGCGCTGAGCGTTCTGCTCGGGTCGGCCTTGATCATCGCGAGCTGCTCCGGGTTGCGCAGGAACGCCAGGGTCGACAGCGAGATCATGTTCGCCGTCGTCTCGTGGCCTGCCACGAGCAGCAGCAAGCCCATGCTTGTCAGTGCCGTCCGCCGGTAGGTGCCGTTCGCGCGCAACGTGACGATCTGCCGCCCGAGCAGGTCGTCCGGCGGGTTCTTCTCCTTCTCCGCGATGAGGTCGGCCATATAGCCCTGGATGGCCCCCATCGCCGCCCACCGCTCCTCGGGCGGCGTCGACTGCTTGATCACCCTCACCGTGTTCTCCTGGAAGAACTCATGGTCGGCGTAGGGCACACCCAGCATCTCGCAGATCACCAGCGACGGGACCGGCAGCGACAGCGCGTCCACCAGGTCACCGGGCTGCGGCCCGGCCAGCAGCATGTCGATCCGCTCGTCGACGATCTCCTGGATCCTCGGCCGCAGCGCCTCCAACCGGCGCACCGTGAACTCGCCGAGTACGGCCTTGCGCGCAGGCCCGTGCTCTGGCGGGTCCATGGCGATCAGGAAGCGCTCCTCGTCCGGCCGCCGGGATGCCGCCTCGCCCTCGACCAGCGCTGGGAAGTCCGGATGCTGCCGGTCGGCGCTGAACCGCCGGTCGTTCAACACGGTTCGCACGTCTTCGTGCCTGCTGACCACCCAGGCCCACCCGCCGTCGGGCAGGCGAACCCGCGAGACCGGCTCTTCTTCGCGGATCTCCTCGTACGCAGGCGGCGGCGCGAACGGGCACGTACGGGCCATGGGGAACTCGTGCTTCTCGGCGGTGGTCATGACTTTTTCCTTCCACGACGTCACGGACAGGCGAGAGAGGCTGGACAGCGAAAAGCCGTGTGTGAACGGCAGCTGGTCGACCAGTGCGACCGGGTTCGGTTCTGGGACTCGGCGGACCGAGGAGCCGCAAAGGACCACCGGGACATCGGTATTTCAAACCTGCCCCGTCCCCTCCCGCGCGAAGCTCGGCTCCACCGCTTCCAGGCGCGGTACCGAGATGTTCAACCGTCGTGCTTCGGCCAGGGTGTCCCGGCAGACCGCACGCGGCTCCTCGGCGTCGGGGGCGGACTGAGCCGAGAAACTCACGCGCACGAGCGCGACATGAGCAGTCAGCCAGGCGAGCGCGGGGGCCGTCAGCCAGGTGGGCGCCCGGAACAGCAGCACACTGCCCCGGTGACGTCGCAGGTCGAGGCCGCGCGCCTGGAGGAGCGGCAGCAGTTCGCGGCCGGCCAGCAGCCCCTCGCGCAGGTCGCTCGTCGCCCCGACCAGTCTGGACAGGGAACCCCGCCGCAGGCCTTGCGAGAGCAGGCCTGCACCCAATGCGAAATGGACCCAGAGCCAGTCTCGGAAGTCAGGCTGCTCCTGAATCCGGAGCCCGGCCTCGCGAAAGGCCTGGCGCACGGCCCGCTCCCGGTCGGTCGGGGGTCGGCCGAGGGTGCCGAAGACGACCGACGGCCGCAGCGCCCCACGGAGCACGCCGTCCGCGTCGAAACCGCCACCGGCCTGGGGAAAGCCCCAGGCGATCTGGTCGACAGGGAGTGTGCCGATCGCGGCAGGCGGCTCGGTCCAGATGTTGCCGAAGACCAGCACCGTGGCGTGGCCGACACGTGGGGACAAGAAGGCCGTCGCCTCTGCGAGGCGGTGGTGCGGCACGCTGAGCACGATCAGGTCGAAGGAGTGGTCCGGCTCCAGTGCCTCGCGGTAGCGCACCGGCCACTTCTCGACGACGCGCTGCCCCCACACCCGGCGCCGCGCATCGAGCAGGTCGAGGTCCACTGCGTCTCCGTACGTCGCCGCGCGGCCCGGCCGGACGTAGAACTCGACGTCATGTCCCGCCTGTTCCAGGGCCCAGCCGTAGAGGGTGGCGATCACGCCTCGGCCGAACATCAGGATCTTCACGCTGCACCTCGTGGGGTACGATCGAATTGGAGACGATCTCCACTTTCCAAAATATGGAGATCATCTCCATTTGTCAACCGCGAGGTAGCGCATGACCGCCGACAAGCCGCTGCGGGCCGACGCCCGACGCAACCGCGATGTCCTGATCGCCAAGGCGCGAGAGGTCTTCGACGCAGGCGACTTCTTCGACCTGCGCTTCGATGACTTCGCCCGCCTGGCCGGGGTGGGCACCGGCACGCTGTACCGCCACTTCCCCACAAGGGAGGCCCTGGCCGAGGCGGTCTACCGAGGGGAGGTCGCCGTGCTGTGCGACCGCGCCCGCCTGCTACAGACCACGCTGCCCGCGACGGAGGCCTTGGCGACCTTCCTACGCGGCATGGTCGACCACATAGACACCCACGAGGGCCTGGCTCGGACGCTGGCCACGATCATGGCCGATCGCTCGGGCGCCCTCGCCGAGGGCAGCCGGGCGCTGGAGCAGGCGGTCACCGACCTGGTGGCCGCCGCCGTGCAGGACGGCGCCGTTCGCGACGACGTGGACGCCGGTGCCGTGATGATGGCGCTGCACGGCATCGGTGCGGCCCATGACCGCCCGAACTGGCGGGCCGAGGCCGACGATGTCATCACCCTCGTGCTGGCCGGGCTGCGCCGCCCGCGATGACCAGGCGCGATACGAGGTCGCATGCCGCGAGCGAAGGATCCGGTGCGGGGTACGGCGGCGACGGCGCGGCCCGGGGTGCTCACCCGGCTGATGCCGGCTATCGGTTCGCGACCGGCTGACGACGGGCCGGGAGGAGCTCGGGGCGAGTGACCTCGGTCGTCGGCCTGCCCGGGGTTCGGCCGCCGCCTGCGGTGAACGGGCGGGACAGGGAAGGGCGCGGTCCCTGTCCCGCCTTGGGGATTCGGACGTCGAGAACCGACGTCCGACTTCGACTCCAGGAAGGAGAGTGATTTCACGGTACGGCCTGGTAGGCATTGTTGCGACGAGTGAACGCACCAACCGACTACCGACTTCTGGCCGCCACGGTTTCACCCGAAAGGAGTATTTGCATCATTCCCGTCCGGTAGTAAATCCGGAGAGTCACAGCGACACCGGTAGTTCGGCGACTCCGCTGATCAAGACGCGTCGCCAGCGCAGCTCCTCCGGCGCCACCGCGAGGCGCATCGTCGGGAACCGCGCGGTGAGCACTCGCAGGCTCTCCTGGAGTTCGACACGGGCGAGCGGCGCACCGAGGCAGTGGTGCACGCCGTGCCCGAATGCCAGGTGTGGATTGTCCGTCCGTGCCAGCCGCAGCTCGTCCGGCGCGTCGAAGGCCGCAGCGTCGCGATCGGCCGAGCCGATGGCCGCGATCACCCCGTCGCCCGCGCGAATCCGCACCCCGGCCAGCTCGACGTCCTCGGCCGCCACGCGGTACTGCCCGGTCTCGCCGAGCCGGTTGAACCGCAGCAGCTCCTCGACGGCGGTCGGGATGTCCTCCGGAGCCGACACGAGCCGCTGCCATCGGGCGGGCTCGCGCAGCAGCGTGATCAGGAAGCTGCCGATCTGGTTCGCCGTCGTCTCGTGCCCGGCGACCAACAGCGTGAGGCCGAGCGAGACGAGTTCGTCCTCGGAGAGCGCGTCTCGTTCGTCCCGCACGAGGATCAGCTCCGCCAGCAGGTCGGCGGGAGCCTGATCGGTGGTGAGGGCCCGGCGCTTCGTGGCGACCAGCTCGCCGATGTAGGCCTCCAGGCTGCCGTAGTCCGCCTCCACCTGACTCCGCTGCGCGAGTTCCATGCTGTAGACCTGCTCGGACCAGCGTTGGAACAGCGGCCGGTCGTCGGCAGGGACGCCGAGCAACTCGCAGATGACCGCGATGGGGAGCGGGAGCGCGAAATGCGCTCTGGCGTCCACCGGCTGCGGCTGATCCGCCAACCGGTCGGCCAGTCTCTCGGCGGTCTCGGCGATCCAGGGCCGCATCTGCTGCATGCGCCGATGGGTGAAGGCCTTGGTGACCAGCTTGCGCAGCCTGGTGTGCTCCGGCGGGTCCATCGCCGTCATGGCCTGCGGCCTCGGCGTGGCCACGGCGGTCCGAGGCGCCCCCGGCCGCACCGTCAGCGCGCGGGAGAACCGCGGGTCGCCGAGCACGGTGCGGACGTCGGCATAGCGGGTCACCAGCCAGACCTCGTCGCCGGTCAGTGTCCGGACTCGGACGATCGGCCGGTTCGAGCGCAGGGCGGCCCAGGTCGGGGACGGGTCCAGCCCGAAGGCGTCGGGGAAGGGGAGGGACAGCACCCCGTCGGGTTCGGCGTCCGGTCCCGCCGAGTCCGCCCCGCCGGAGCCCGGTCGGTCGGAAGCGTGGTCGTCGGAGTGGTGCGGCATCGACGTCGTGTCGAGCCCGTCGTCGCTCGCCATCGGATCACCTCACGCATCGCCTGCGGGAATGATCACCGAGCGTATCCCGCTCACCCCGTGAGGGTCACTTCTCGGTGATCCCGAACAAGTCGGCGGCCTCCGCGGCTTCGTGGGGAGCCCATTTCGGGCCCGGCGCCCGGTAGTCGGCGAACCTGTCGAGCAGCCGCTCGGCGTCGGAGTCGATCAGCAGCGCCCTGCTGTGCCGCTCCTGGAGGAAGCCCTCGGTGGTCATGTGATCGATCATCGCCCGCAGCGGCTCGTAATAGCCGTTCACGTCGAGCAGGCCGATCGGCTTGGCGTGCAGGCCGAGCTGTGCCCAGGTCCAGATCTCGAACAGTTCCTCCAGCGTGCCCGCCCCGCCCGGCATCGCGATGAAGGCATCCGCGTTCGCGGCCATCATGGCCTTGCGCTCATGCATGTCGGCGACGACATGGAGCGTCGTCAGTCTCGGATGGGCGATCTCGCGTTCCACGAGCTGACGGGGGATCACCCCGACCACTCGGCCGCCCGCGTCCAGGCTCGCATCGGCGACGGCGCCCATCACGCCGACGGCGGCCCCGCCGTAGACGAGTACGTCGCCACGTCGGGAGATCAGCCGTCCCAGCGTGCGCGCCGCGTCGAGATAGACCCGGCCTCGGCCGTCAGACGATCCGCAGAACACACAAATCCGCACGGAGCCGACTGTATCGACAGCGCGTCCCTGACCGGGAGAACCCGATCAGGGACGCGGTGACACGAGCGAGCGAATCAGCGGACGCTGGTGGCGGCGGCCTCCGCCCCGGTCTCCTCGTTGATCACGGCCGCGAGTTCCTGCTCCTCGGCCGGGATGGGACGGGTCATCGTGCGGTAGATGACCAGCGCGCCGAGTGAGACCGCTGCCATGACCACCGCCATCGGCAGCGCGGTGTTCTCGCCGCCGAGGCTGACCAGCGGAGCCGCCAGCGCGCCGAGCAGGAACTGCAACGTCCCCAGCAGCGCCGATGCCGCGCCTGCGGCGTTGGGGTACTCCGCGAGGGCGAGCGTGGTCGCGTTGGGCATGACCAGGCCGAGGCTGGAGACGCCGACGAACAGCGCGACCATCACCCCGGGCAGGCCGAACAGGCCGGTGCTCACCAGAAACAGCAGCGCGAGGCTGGCCGTGACCGAGGAGGCCATGCCGATGTTGAGCAGGGTGCGGGGCGCGACCCGGCCGACGAGCCAGCCGTTGATCTGTCCGAAGATCAGGATGCCCACCGAGTTCAGCGCGAACAGCAGGCCGTAGACCTGCGGCGAGACCTCGTAGACCACCTGAAGGACGAACGGGGACGCCGACACGTAGGCGAAGATCGTTGCGAAGCTCAGGCCGCCCGCCAGCGCGTAGCCGACGAAGGAGCGGTCCTGGAACAGGCGGCCGAAGCTGCCGAGGGTGTCCTTCACTCCGCCTCGGCGCCGCTGCTCCCTGGGCAGGGTGTCGGGCAGGCTGACCAGTGCGGCGATGCCCATCACCACGCCGTACACGGCGAGGATGATGAAGACGCCGCGCCAGGACGTGAAGCTCAGCAGCTGACTGCCGATCATCGGAGCCAGGATCGGTGCGGCGCCGGTGACCAGCATCAGCATCGAGAAGAACTTCGCTGCGGCCACGCCGGTGTACAGGTCGCGGATGATCGCCCTGGCGATGACGAGCCCGGCCGCCCCCGCCATGCCCTGCACGAAGCGGAGCACCACGAGCACCGTGGTCGAGGGCGCGAAGGCGCAGAGCAGGGAGGCGATCAGGTAGACGGCGACGCCGACCAGCAGCGGCCTGCGTCGGCCCAGCGCGTCGCTGAGCGGACCGGCCAGCAGCTGGCCGAACGCCAGGCCGATCAGACAGGCGGTGAGGGTCAACTGCACCTGGGCCGCGGTCGAGTCGAACTCGACGCTGATGTCCGGGAACGCGGGTAGGTACATGTCGATGGACAACGGTCCGACGGCGGTGATCGCGCCGAGGATGAGAGCGAGTCGCCAGCGCGACGGCACGGACGGGGCGGTTCGAGTCGTGTCGGTGAGTTGACCGGTGAAGCTCAACGAATTCTCCAGACGAGTACAGGGGGTCTGGGGAGAGCGCATACCCCCGGCGGTCCAACACGACCTTGACTCGCGTTCATCTCGAACGTGATGCAGCTAACCCATAAGGACGCCACACTGTTCCGCCTGGTGAGATGCGTTCCGCCGTTTCGAGGGATGGTCCGCTCGACCGGCGGGTGCTGGCCGGCGCTCCGCCGGCGGTGTGGCGGTCGGGCGGTTCATTCGGTGTCGGCGGTCCGGCCTGATCGGCCACCCGGTCATAGCCGGGCCGGGGGAGTCGGTCGAACCGGAGCCCTCGCCCCGGCGTGCCGAGGTCGGCGACCACGAGCACCCGCCTGCGTCGGTCCGGGGAGGGACTCGCAGTCGATGCTCGAGGCGTCCATCCCGGTCATGGGGCCCGCAGCAGGGCCCGCGGCGCCGAGGATGACGCAGTCGAACCGGAGCGAGGCACCGCGCGGGGGCGGACTCCCCGATGGCGGAATGCCAGCGTCGACGCCGCAGCAGCACGGCGAGGACCGCCGCCGAGCCCTTGCCGCAGCGCACCGGACGCAGACCGGTCGCCCTACCCCGGTCTGCCAACGATCCGGTGACTTCGGCGCTGTCGAGCTCGGTGTGGCCGTAGGGTCCGATGGCGGACCGTCGACCTGTCGGGACCGTTCGTGTCGGTCGGCGCGGGGCGGTCGACACCCGAGGTCGACACGGGGCGGCGCCCGCCGGTTCGCCCGAGGGCTCGTCGGCGGGGCGGCACGAGCCACTGCTCGCGGTGCGCCCTGCCGACATCGGCGCCGTGGAGGCACACAGCATGCGCATGTCGGGACTCGGCCGGATGAGCCGCACTCCGGTCCTCGCGTCGGTCGCGGTCCTCATGCTGATCATCGGCGCGGGCGTGATCATCGACCCGACCGGACTGATCGCGCTGCACACTCCGCCGCAGGGCGGTCCGCTCGCCGTCGGCGGGCTGCGCGACGTCGCCCCGCTCCTGCTCCTGCTACCCGTGCTCCTGCTGGGCACGGCGGCGTCGACCTCGATCGTCTTACGCGACGCCGGACCCCGCGCGCCGTGGTGGTGGATCTTCCTGCTCGTCTGGGGCGCCACGGTGCTCGCCGCGATGATCGGCAGGACCGCCGCCGATCTGCTCGCCGTCGCACCGCTGCTCGCCTCACCGGCAGGCATGGGTGCGCTGTCCTTCGCCGAGACGCTCGGGCACCTCGCCTGGGCGAGCGGATTCACCGGGGTCACGGCACTGCTGTGCTGCTGGCCGTCGGCGTTGACCGCAGCCCTGCTGCATCGCAGGCGGAAGAACGACCGAACGACGGACACCGAGAACCCGGTGGTCCGGCGGGCCGACCGGCGGATGGTGATCGTCTACGGACTCGCTCTCGTCAGCTTCACCGGCCTGGTCGGCCCGTGGCTGGGCGGCCACTGGTGGGCGGGTTCCTCCCTCGGATTCACCTATGACCACGGTCTGCGGCTCCTCGCGCCGAGCCGGGCAGCGGGCGTCGCGGGCTATCTCGTCGGTCTGACGATCCTCACCGCCGCCTCGGTCGCGGTGTTCGCGGTGCTCGTCCGGCACATCGGGGCGAGGCGGCGCGCGAGGTCGGCATTCCTGGCCGGCTGGATCGCCACGACGCTCGGGGCCTCGATGCTCGGGCTGGCCCAGCTTCTGGCGTTGCTCGGCACGCCGAGTCCGGCGGACCGCCTCGGCGGTGATCGATGGTGGATCTCGCTGGTGCTGATCCGGCAGGCCGACGGCCTCTCCTACGGGCTCGTCGTCGGCGGGGTGGCCGCAGGTGCGGTGGTGCTCAGCGCCTTCTGGCGGCCGATCTCGGGCAGGCCGACCTCGGCGGGCAGGCTGATCGCCCTGCGACGCGTCCGAGGCCTGCCCACCCTGGCAGCGCTGGCCTTCGTCCTGATCCTCGCCGCGCCGCTGGCACTGAGTCCGACCGAGCCGAGTCGGATCGGCCGAGACGACCTGCTGCTGGCCGAGCCGGGACTGCCGCAGGGCACCGGCCTTCCCCGGCTCACCGTCCACCCCGGCGAGCCCGCCGTGCTCGGCACCGCCGACGGCAGGGCGGTGCTTCTGCGCGGCGTCAACGTCCCGGATCTCCTCGCAGGCGCGGCAGGTGTCGGCGAGGGCAGCCTGGCGGCGCTGGCGGCCCGGGGCGCAGGCGTCATCCGCGTCGGGGTCTCCAGGCATCGCCTGGAGCCAGCGCCGGGGCGCGTCGACGAGGCGTATCTCGCCGAGATCCGCGCTCTGGTGGATCAGGCCGCGCGGCATGAGGTCTACACGGTCCTCGCGCTGCACGCCGACCTGATTCGACCTGCCATGCCCTGCCCCGGCGAGCCCGATCGCGAGCCCACGGGTCCCGGCGTGTCCTCGGCGGACGTCGGGCCCTGCGCATCCCCCGATCCCGCAGGCGCCCGGCTCGTCGACCCGACCGACTTCGCCTACGACGACGACGGCAGCCAGACGCGACTGGTGAACCTGTGGGGCCGCCTCGCAGGCGAGTTCGCGACGAACTCGGCGGTGGCGGGATTCCACCTGCTCGACGATCCCCGGATCGGCGACGGACCCCCACTGACCTCGGGTCTCCTGCTCGGCCGCTTCTACGACCGCGCGGTGCGGGCGGTGCGGACGGCGGAGGAGTCGGTGGCGGGCGGCTTCCCGCACCCGGTGTTCGTCGAGCCGAGCGCCGGCTGGGCCGCCGTCGGGGTCGACGTCCCGCCGCCGCCCGGTTTCACCGACGATCCTCGGCTGGTGTTCGCTCCGCCGTCACGGGCGGCGGCCGGGCCGGGCCGCAGCGCTGAGGCCGGGGCTCTCCGGCTCGGACGAGGACTGGCCTTGGCCGAACGGCTGGTCGCCGACCACGGCGCCGCACTCTGGATCAGCGAGTGGGGCGCGGCGGCGGATGCGGCGGGGGACGGGGACCTCCTGCGTGGTCAGGCCGTCGTCGCGGATCGGCATCGACTCGGCGGCGCCTTCTGGCGGGCCGCCCCCGACTGCGGGCAGCAGTCGGGACCCGTGCCGCCGAGGAGCGCGACCGCTGGCGCGGCAGGCTGCGACTCCGGCGGCGCCGAGACCGACACCGAGGTCGCGGAGGTACTGGGCAGAAGCTATCCGCGGGCGGCGCCGGGCAGGCTGCATCGGCTGGTCTCCGATCCGGCCCGACGCACGATGGAGTTGGCGGGCAGCAATCAGCAGACGGCGTCGAGCTGCGTCCTCGACGTCTGGGTGCCGGGTCGCGCCGAGCCGGTCGTGCAGGCCGACGGCGTGCGGGACGTGCTGATACGGGCGGTCGCAGGCGGCTGGCGGATCACCGGCTGTGCCACCGGGGACTACCGCCTCGCGGTGCGATGACCGAGGCGCCGAGCCCGTCGGTATCTCATCGGATCACGGCGAGCCGGCGGCGCCGGGCGTAGTGCGGCATCGGTCCCGCCGCCACGGCGGGGCCCGTCGGTCCCGTCGCGTCGCCGGGTGGCGCGGGTCAGCTCGTCCACCGCCGCAGCCGGGGGCGCGCGGCGTGCTGCCAGTGCCCGGGGAAGTCCTCCTCGATGCGCCGGGCGATCTCCTGGTCCCGGCCGTACCAGAGGCCGAAGGTGAATCCGTTCCGTCCCTGCGTCTGTGCCTGTGCTCCCAGATCCCGCAGCATCGCGCGGCTGAGCACGGTGTCCTGGTGGGCGCCCAGTGTGTGCTGGAGTCGGTGCAGGGCCTTGCCCAGTCTGCGGGCCTTCCGCCTTGCGGCGGGGCGGGCCACCTCGGCCGCGTAGCGCGTGCGCTTGGCGAGCTTGCGGACCTCGTGCAGCGCCGCAGCCCGCGCGCCGTTCGACACGGGCACCGTCGAGGGAGCACCGCTCGAACCGGCGGCGGCCGCCCCGGCCGATTCCGACGGCTCGACCGGCGTCGCGAGTGCCGTGCGCGCGGCGCGGTCGAGCTTGCGCCAGCTGCGGGCCACCAGCGCGGGCAGCACCTCGGCCGCCCACTGCTCGGCGGCCGGGGTGAGCGGCGGCCGTTCGAGCAGCAGCCGCGCCGACTCGGTCAGCGCCCGGTACCGCGAGCCTGCCAGCACCGCCGTCACCGTCTCGTCCGCCGTGGCCTGTCTGCGGGCCGTCCGCCGGGTGAGCTGTCGGTCGATCTCGCCCAACAGCAGCTCCGGGGCGGTGTCTTCGAGCCGGGTGCGCAGCCTCGCGGTCACCACCTCGGCGTCGCGCGACTGCCCCAGGACACCGGCCAGCCACTTCAGCTCGTCGGTCAGCTTCCTGGTCTCGGCGCGATCGACGACCGCGCCGAAGGACTGGAATGCGCTGCGCATCCGTCGGGTCGCGACTCGCATCCGGTGCACGGCGTCCGGCTCGCCCCGGTGGAAGGCCTGTTCGTTCTCGAGCAACGCGGCCTCCTGTCTGCGCAGGTAATCGAGGACGACGTCGCCGGCGGGCGATTTCTTGCCCAGCCGGGTGGTCGGTGACGCGGCGGGCCGTGCTGCGGTGCTCATCGGTGCTCTCCTGACGAACGTGAGAAGGGGTCTTTTACTGCGGTACCCGGTGAATCGGGGTGGTACACGGTCAAGATCGCGGTGAGCAGGTGCCGGGCCCGCCGACCGACGGTTCGCCGGACCCGCGCCGAGGGCCCGCCGCATCGCGGATCTCCGCCCGTCATGACGGGGCAGGTCGGCGTCCGGCACGAGGTGCTCATCGGCTCGCCGCCGATCTGCATCGATGCGCTGCCGTCGATCGTCTCGGACCCGGATCGCCCCGGCCCCGCCCCGTCGGCGGGCACCGATGACCCGGCGTCGGGCTCGGTGCCCGACGGTCGCGTGGTCCGGACGGGCCGACGAGGCGGTGGACCCGAGAAGAAGTCACGGACAACGATGGGCCACCGCTCTCGCTATCGCCGGGGTCGGCTGCGTACGATCGGCCCCAGCCACTGATGGGAGGCCCGCGAATGTTCGGTCTGGGCGCAACCGAGTTGTTGATCATCGCCGGAGTACTGGTGCTGCTGTTCGGCGCGACGAAGCTGCCGCAGATGGCACGGTCGCTCGGCCAGTCGGCCCGAATCCTCAAGGCCGAGACGAAGGGATTCCGCAACGACGGCACGGCCGAGACGCCCGCCGTCGAGAATGCCCCCGTGCAGCAGGTGCAGGCGGCCCAGCCCGTCCCGGCGGCCCAGCCCCTCCAGGCGGCTCAGCCCGTCCAGGACGACAAGCGCTGAGTCGTCTCGCCCGGCAGTGACGCCGGAGCGGGAAACCGTCGGTCGCTCCAGACCGGCTGCTGCACATCAGAGAGAAGGCAGGTCGCCTGGTCGTGGTCCGATGGATTCGGTCGCTGCGCTGGTTGAAGGTGCTTCGGTTCGGCCGACGTGGAAGCCGTGGGCGAAGCAACCCCGACGGCACGATGCCGCTCATCGAGCACCTCTACGAGCTGCGATATCGGCTGGCGCTGGCCTTCGCCGCAGTGCTGGTGGGCGCGATCATCGGCTTCATCTGGTTCGACTTCGGGCCGGGGCCGATCCCGACGCTGTCCTCGCTGATCACCGGGCCGTACTGCTCGCTGCCGACGGACATGCGGTTCGAGGCCAACGACGGCACCTGTCAGCTGATGCAGACCACGGCCTTCGAGGTCGTCGGGCTGCGTTTCCAACTCGCGTTCGCCTCCGGTGCCGTGCTGTCCTCGCCGGTCTGGCTCTACCAGATCTGGGCGTTCATCACGCCGGGCCTCTATGCCAAGGAACGCAAGTTCGCGGGCATCTTCGTCGCCTGCGCGAGCGTCCTGTTCATCACCGGCGCGGTCCTGGCCTACCTGGTCGCGCCGGAAGGCCTGTACTTCATGGCCAGCTTCGGCGCCGGGAACTTCTTCACCGCCCTCACCGGCGGCGCCTACGTCGGCTTCATCCTGCTGCTGCTGATGATCTTCGGTATCAGCTTCGAGCTGCCGCTGCTGGTCGTCATGCTCAACCGGGCGGGCGTGCTGCCCTACGCCAAGCTCAAGAAGTGGTGGCGGGGCATCGTCTTCGGCCTGTTCGTCTTCGCGGCCTTCGCGACGCCGGGCCAGGACCCGCTGTCGATGGTGGTCCTGGCCTCCGCGCTGGTGCTGCTGTTCGGCATCGCCAGCCAGCTCGCCCGCGTGCACGACAAACGCAAGGCACGCAAGCTGGCTGCGGCGGGCCTCGCCGAACTGGACCCGGACACTCCCTCCGAGGTGGATCTGCGACCCAGCGAGACGCCGCCGAGCCAGAACCGCTACGACGACTCGACCTGATCGGGCACTGAGCGAGCCGCCGACGACCCCCGGCCGTAGACCGGCCGGGGTCATCGACTCGGGGCGCGGCAGGCCGTCGGCGTCCGTCTGACGCCTGCGGAGCCTCGCCTCGGCCGTGTTCGCTCCCGTGTCCTGGTCGGCCGAACCCGGCCGGGCGCAGCGTCTCGGGCGGCGGCGTCGGCCGAGTCAGCCGATCGACGTCGCCGTGCCGGAGATCCGCACCCGCCGGTCGCCCGGTTCGAGGTCGAGGAGCAGCTCGCTCGGCCTCCCCATGTCCTCGCCCTGGCGGATGCGGACCTGTAGCGGCTCCCGCACTCGACCCAGGGCATGCAGCAGTCCGCCGAACGCGGCTGCGGCGGCGCCGGTCGCCGGGTCCTCCACGACGCCCCCGATCGGGAAGGGGTTCCGGGCGTGGAAGCGGGTCGGCGACTCCGCCCAGAACAGGTTCACCGTGGTCCAGCCGTGCTCGTGCATCAGCTCGGCGAGGCCGTCGAAGTCGTAGTCCAGGTCGGCGAGCCGCTGCCTGCTCCCGGCGGCGAGCATCAGATGTCGGTTGCCGCCGAAGGCCGCCGTCGGCGGGAAGTCGGGGTCCAGATCCGACGCTGCCCAGCCGAGCAGGTCCAGTGCCCGCGTCACCGGCTCGGGTTCGAGCGGCTCCGCGAAGGTCGGGACGCTGGTCAGCGTGGCCAGGAGGCCGCCGTCCGACTCGCTGCGGACCTCCACGGGAATCTCGCCTGCCTGCGTGTCGAACACCAGCGGGCCCGGCCCGATCGACTCGCCGAGCGCGACGGCCGACGCGATCGTCGCGTGCCCGCAGAAGGCGACCTCGGCAAGCGGGCTGAAGTAGCGGATCAGATGACGACGGTCGCCCCGGCGGGTCAGGAACGCCGTCTCCGAGTAGCCGATCTCGGCGGCGATGCGCAGCATGTCCTGCTCGTCGAGTCCGTCGGCGTCGAGGAGCACCCCGGCCGGGTTCCCGCCGTCGGGCTGCCGACTGAATGCGACGTAGCGCTGGATGTCTCTCGTCATGCGGCCATTCTGCGGACCCGTCATCATCGAGACAAACGATGAATCGGGATGAATGCCATCGGCGATTCCGATGGACTGAGTGGCTGCGCCGAAGCGGTGGCGGCGTGCGCGACGACTCGTCGGGCCTCGGGTGCCGGGCCGGGCGCCGCGTCAGCCCGGTCGCAGCCGCAGGTTCTCATACGGCCGAGTGGGTGATCTCCGCGCGGCAGACGGCTCGGCCGAGCCCGTGACGTGCGACTCCGGCTCGGCCGATCTCGCCACTACCGGTCGAAGGATCGTCAGATTGTTGACAATAAATCGCTACCGGAGCTAGCTTTCGGTGACGTCCCGGCGGCGGAGTGTGGAGGTGCGTTCCATGACGATCAGTGGTGGTCTGCGTGCCTGGCTCTGTCTGCTTCGGGTCTTCTCATTCAGGCTGTGACAGCCCGTTTCGGGCGCAGCGGCGTGCGGCGGCGCGGATGGCGCCGCCGGTGCACGCATCCCTCATCGGCCTCAGCCGGACGCCCGACGGCGTTCGGCGGCTGCACGGCACACGGGAGGAGGTTCGGCTGGTGGCTCTCATCGACGACGACCCGCTGGTTCGGGTGACATGGACAGACCGCGATACCGGGGTTCGCGGATACCTGGTGGTGCACACGCTGGTGTCCGGCCTGGCCACCGGCGGCACCAGGATGCGCGCGGGCTGCACCCTGTCCGAGGTGGAGGACCTGGCCAGGGGCATGGCGATCAAGGCCGCGGTGTTCGACCTGCCGGTGGGCGGTGCGAAGGGCGGGATCGACTGCGACCCGAAGGACCCCAGGGCCAAGGGCGTGCTGCGCCGTTTCGTCCAGGCCATGCGCCCCTGGCTCGACGACCACTGGGTCACTGCGGAGGACCTCGGCGTCCCGCAGCACCTGATCGACGAGGTGTTCGGCGAGGTCGGGCTGGACCAGTCCTATCACGCCGCGATCCGCCGGTCCGCCAATCCCGAGCTGACCCTGCGCCGGGTCCGGGCGGGACTGAACTCGCCGGTGCCGGGCGGCTATCTGCTCGGCGACGTGGTGGGCGGTTACGGCGTCGCGCAGAGCTGTCTCGGCGTGGCGGCGGCGCGCGGCTGGCACAACTCCGACACGACGGTGGCCGTCCAGGGCGTGGGAACGATGGGCGGCGGTGCCGCCTGGTACCTGCACGAGGCCGGAATGCGGGTCGTGATGGTCGCCGACGCGGTCGGGGCGCTGCTCGACCCGGCCGGGCTGGACGTCCCCGCCCTGCTCGACGCCCGCGACCGCTTCGGCGAGATCGACCGGACCAAGGTGCCCGAGAGCGTGACCCGGCTTCCGAGGGAGGCCGTGTTGAGCGCCGAGGTCGACCTGCTCGTCCCGGCGGCCGTGTCCTACGCCATCACCGAGGAGACGGCCGACGCGGTGGCCGCCGGGGTCGTCGTGGAGGCGGCCAACGTCGCCACCACGCCCGCCGCCGAGCACAGGCTCACCGAGCGGGGCATCCCCGTCATGCCGGACTTCGTGGCGAACGCCGGTGCGGCGGCCTGGGCGTGGTGGCTGCTCCTTGGGCGAGTGGACGCGGACGCCGCGTTGTCGTTCTCGGTGCTGCGACAGGAGATGCTTGCCAGGATCGCCCCGTTGGTGGCCGACTGGGATCACGGCCGGGTGCCGCCGAGGGTCACGGCGCTGGCGCTGGCCGACCTGCAGGTGGAGCGGCACCGGGCTGCCGAGGCCGACGGGCTGCGGCTGGTGACGATCCCGTGAGACGACCGGCGGACGAGTCCGGTGGACGAGAGTGGAGGCAGTCGTGATCGTGCGTTCCGTGGCCGAGATCGAGGACGGCGACCGAGACGTCAAGACGCCGAACTGGCGGAGCAAGCGCATCGTGCTGGCCAAGGAGGGCGTGGGCTTCTCGGTCCACGAGACCACGCTGTATCCGGGGACGGTGAACGACTTCTGGTACGCGAACCACATCGAGGCCGTGTTCGTTGTCGAAGGCGAGGGCGAACTGCTCGACAAGGAGACCGGCATCGTCCACCAGTTGGCCCCGGGCACGCTCTATCTGCTGGACGGCAACGAACGCCATCAGCTTCGTCCGACGACGTTGATGCGCACGGTCTGCGTGTTCAACCCGCCGGTGACCGGTGCCGAGGTCCATGACGAGAACGGGGTCTACCCGTTGATCGTCGAGGAGGTTCGCGACCCGGCGGACGAACCGGCCGCGGCGGGCTGATCGCTGGCGGGCCGGCCGAGGCGGGGCTGACCGCAGGCGGGCGACCGCCCGCCGCCGAGACCGGTTCGTCGGCGCGTCGCCCCGGCCGGGTGCCTGACGAGACGGCCTCGGCTCCGCATCCACCACCGGCTCAGCCGGTGCAGGGCTCCTGCCGAAGAGCGGCCGCCGTTCGTCGACGTCCACGTCACGAACGGCGGCCGCCTGGCGGAGGTCCGTCGCCAGGGCGGCCTGCTCCATCGAGGCGCCGGATCGCGGACCGGGGCTACCCGGCTCGTCGTCGACCAGCCCGTCCCCGGCTGGATCGCCTGCCGATCGGCGCACGGCTCGCGCCGGGGGTCGCCACCCGCAGGATGTCGACCTCGCTGCGGATGCCGCCGCCCACCGACACCTCGGCCGCCGCCCGCATCGTCGCGACGACATCAAGGCACCGCCTCGGCAGATCGACCCGGTGCAGGCCGGCTCGGCAATGCCCATCGGGAGACCGTCCTGTTCCCGGGTTCCCGGGTTCCCGGGTTCCCGGGTTCCCGGGTTCCCGGTCGGGTGCGGGGCGGTGTACCACCTCGCCTCGTCGGGGCATCCGCGCCGGAACGGGCGGCATGGGAGCACCCCCGGCGGGAGACGACCCTTATGTCACGCTTGCCGACGATGCACGCGGCGAGAGGACGATGGTGACGAGCACGGGGCATCTCTCTGCGGACACGGCGGCGCTGCATCTGCGCGCCCGCCTGCTCCCGGAAGACCGGGAGACCGATCTGTGGATCGACAACGGGGCGATCAGCCGGGAGCCGGTCGACGACGCTCGGACGGTCGCCACAGGCGGCTGGATGCTCCCCGCGCTCATGGACTCCCACCTCCACATCGGGGTGGCCGAGGTCGGCGGGCCCTTGGACCTCGACGTGCTCGAGCGTGACCTGCAAGAGCTGGCCAGGACGGGCGTCGGCGCCGTCCGGGTGCTGGGGAGCCCGCAGCCGCTTCCCGCCGACGCACTCGCGAGGCCCGGCGGTCCGCTGGTCCTCACGGCCGGGGTGCCGGTCGCCGCACCGGATCGCTTCATACCCGGCTGGGGACGCCGTGTCTCCGACGAGGAACTGCCTGCCGCGTGCGTCGCCGAGGCGGGCCACGGCTGGAGCAAGATCATCGCTGACTGGTTCGACGACGAGGGAGGGTACGGACCGACCTTCTCGGCGACGGCGCTGACGGCAGCCGTCGTCGCCGTCCACGGTCGAGGAGCACGGGTCGCGGTGCATGCCCAGAGCGCCGCAGCCGGCCGCGACGCCGTGGACGCCGGGGCCGACACGATTGAGCACGGAATGCATCTCCCGTGGTCGGTCCTGCCCGATCTGGCGGCACGCGGCGGGGCGCTCGTGCCGACCGGCGGCGTCTTCGCCGCCTTGGCCTCGGCGATGACCGACGACGCCGTCCCCTCGGCGATGCGGCGCTGGTACGCCGATGGCTTCGCCGCACACCCCGGTCTCGTCCGCCGGGCGCGGGAGGAGGGCGTCACCGTGCTCGCGGGCACCGACCTGCCGGTCGGGGCGCTCGTCGACGAGATCCGCTGGCTGATCGAGGCGGGACTGCCGGTGGCGGACGCCATCGGTGCCGCGTCCTGGACCGCGCGCGAGGTGTTCGATCTTCCCCGGCTGCGTGCCGGGGATCGTGCCGACCTCATCTGGCTGGAGCATGATCCCCGCGAGGACGTCGAACTCCTGCGGACCCCGACGAGGGTGATCCTCGGCGGGCGCGAGATTCGCTGAGTCCGCCGGGCCGCGTCGGTCTCAGGCCTGCGAGCCGATCCCGCGTGGGTGCCGCGTCGCGTGCGACGGCAGGCGAGGCCGCCCGCGCCGTGCGTTCTGGCGCCGGTCGAGCCGCCGCCTTGATCGGCGCCCACCCTGCCGACCTGCTGCGACGAGACCTGCTCTGCCGTCGCGCACCCGGCCGTCCGGCGGGCCGCAGGCGACACGCCCGGCGAGCAGGCGGCCGATCGGATCGTCGGGCAGACGACCTGCTTGAGCCCCGAGGATTCGCAGCGAACACGACAAAGGCCCGCGAGCGTGACTTCGCTGCTCGCGGGCCTTCATCGGATGTGACGAGTGTGCCGTCGGCAGGATTCGAACCTGCGACACCTGCCTCCGGAGGGCAGTGCTCTATCCCCTGAGCTACGACGGCGTGTCGCCGTGGCGACGGGAGTAATCCTAGCGCACGCCGACAGGCGATTTTCCCGGGCCCATGGTCGACGGGGCGGGTCGATGATCGCGCTGGTCAGTGCCGGTCGGACGGCTTCGGCGGCGGCCGCGCTGCGCCGGCGGGCGGAGACGGCCGGTTCGCGGAGTCGGCGTCCTCGTCGATCGCGGCGGCCTGCTCGTGGGCGCTGATCTCGGCGAGGGTGCCGAGTCGCCCCCTGGTCGGTGACGAGGGGCGGCGCCGCTGCCGTCGGGCTGCGATCGAGTCGCCGAGTGAGCGCCCGCCCACCCGTGGCGCCCGGCCGCATCGGTCCACGGACTGGGAGTCGAATCGAGGATCTTTGCATTCATGCGCATGTCACTATATGTTCTGGGCGGAGGTGGTCATGGGACACGGTCACGGGCACGGAGTGCCGGCAGTCAGCGCATCGGGACGGCAGATGAAACGGCTCGCCCTGGCGTTCTTCGTCCTGCTCGTCTTCCTCGTCGTCGAGGTGGTGGTGGGCCTGGCGACGTCCTCGTTGGCGCTGCTCTCCGACGCGGGCCACATGCTCACCGACGTCCTGGGCATCGGGATGGCGCTGGCCGCGATCGCGGCATCGCGAGCCTCGGCACGCAAGGCCGCAGGCTCCTCCCGCACCTTCGGGCTCTATCGGCTGGAGGTGCTCGCCGCGTTGGCGAACGCCGTCCTGCTGCTGGTCGTCGCCTGTTTCATCCTCGTGGAGGCCGTCGGTCGCTTCGCCGATCCGCCGGAGGTGGCGGGCGGCCCCGTGATGATGGCGGCGGGCGCCGGACTCGTCGCCAACCTGATCGCCTTCCAGCTCCTGCGCTCGGGGGCATCGGAGAGCATCAACATGCGGGGCGCCTACCTCGAGGTCCTCGCGGACACGGTCGCCTCCATCGGCGTCCTCCTCGGCGGCGCGGTGACGGTGCTCTTCGGCTGGGCGCTGGCCGACCCGATCGTGGCCATCGGGATCGCGCTCTTCGTCGTGCCCCGCACGCTGCGGCTGGCCGCCCAGGCGCTGCGCATCCTCGTCCAGCAGGCTCCGGAGGGCCTCGACGTCGCCGAGTTGACGCGGCGGCTGAAGGACCTGCCGGGGGTCGCCGAAGTGCACGACCTGCACGTCTGGACGCTCACCTCCGGGATGGAGGTGCTCGCCGCCCATCTGATCGTGGCGGAGGGCACGGCGGGCTCCGATCCCGACGCCGTGCTGACCTCGGCACAGCGGATGCTGGCCGAGACGTATCGGATCGAGCACGCCACCCTGCAGATCGAGTCCACCGCCAGCGCCGTCCGCTGCCAGGAACTGACCTGGTAGCCGCCCGCCGAGGCCGAAGCCAGGAATCGCCGCCCGGCTTCGGCCGTCGGTCATGGACCGAGGAGAGCGCCGTCAGCTCTCCTGCCGGGTTCTCCCCGGTCGCAGAATCGAGTTGAGGTCGGCGACCGGCCCGAGGTGCGCCAGCTTGTCGGGGTTGGCGATCGAGCGGATGCCGGTGATCTGCCCGTCGGCGATGTCGAGCGCCCAGACCCCGAGCAGTTCCCGCCCCCGGTGCAGCCGGGCGCCCGCCCCGCCGTTCACCTCGACGGGGTGCAGGGACACCTCGGGAATCAGGGCACCCAGCCGGCCCCAGTTGACCACCAGCGTGCGTGCGACGCGGGCGCGTCCACGCAACGACCGCGCGAGGCTCGGGACCTTGCCGCCGCCGTCGCCCGTCAGCTCCACGTCGTGAGCCAGCAACGTCTCCAGGCCTGCGAGGTCGCCCTGTTCGACCGCCGCGAAGAATCGTCGGGCCAGTTCCTCGCGCTGCTCCCGCGTCGGCTGGAACCGAGGACTGCGCTGCCGGACGTGGCGCCTGGCGCGGCTGGCGAGCTGCCGCACGTTGCCCTCGCTCTTCCCGACGATCACCGCGATCTCCGGGTAGCCGTAGCCGAACACGTCGTGCAGCAGCAGCACGGCGCGCTGCTCCGGGGAGAGACTCTCCAACAGCACCAGCAGGGCCAGCGACAGGGAGTCGGCCGTCTCGGCGTGCCGAGCCGGGTCGTCCCGGCCGTCGGTGATGATCGGCTCTGGCAGCCATTCGCCGACATAGCGCTCCCGACGGGCCCGCGCCGAGCGCAGCTCGTTGATCGCCAGCCGGGTGGTCACGGTCGCCACGAAGGCCCGAGGCACCGCGATCGACTCGCCCCCCTCCAGCGCCTGATGCACCCGCAGCAGCGCCTCCTGCACCACGTCTTCAGCCTCGGAGACGCTGCCGAGCATCCGGTAGGCGATCGCGAATGCGCCGGGCCGCAGCTCGTCGAGCAGTCGCTCGTGATCGGTCATGCCGTGACCTCCTGCTCACTGTTCGACGAGTCGGCCGGACCGGCGGGCCTGGGCAGGATCGCCTGCCGCGCCGCACCGCGCGCGGCGGCAGAGCGGCCCTCGGTGACCGGCCGCCGTCGGAACCTCGGCACACGCGGCGCTCGCGCGGTGCCGAGCCGTCGGATCTGATGCCGCAGCCGCTTCCCGGCCAGACGATGCCCCGCGATCACCGGTCGCGGCCCTCGCTCGTCCGGCATCGGCTGCCGTCGGTCGCCGCCCATTCAGGAGCCGATCCCCGCGCGGGCCGAGAACTTCGCGCCTCGAGTCCCCATCTCCTTGATCACCACGGCGGGACCCCCGGCGACATAGGCGCGCAAGAGAGTGTCGTCGCGCCGGGTGAACTGGCCGACCGCGTCCTTCCGGCCCAGGGAGACGCCCCGCCCGAGGTAGCGCGCCGAGTACGGAGCGGGCGCGCGCCCGCCTGCCAGGAGCGCCACGGTGTCGGCCGCGTGCGCACCCTGCGGTCCGGCGACCTGACAGGCCATCCGGCCGCCCGTCGCCGCCGCGCAGTCGCCCACCACGAGAATCCGCTCGTCGGTGACGCTGCGCAGGGACTCGTCCACGATCGCCCGGCCCGATTCGTCGACCGCGAGACCGCTGCGGGCCGCCAGATCGGGTACGCCGCTCACGATCGCCCACAGGGTCAGATCGGCGGCGAAGGTCTCGCCCGACCGCAGGTGCACGACGCCGTCGGTCACCTTCGTGACCTCGTCGTCCACGATCTCGACGGTCAGCCGCTCCAGTCCGGCACGGACTCGTGCTTGCGGCCCTGGCGAGAAGGACCCGGCGACCGACGACCCGACGAGCCGCACCCGGAGATCAGGCCGCGCGGCCGCGATCTCCGCCGCCGTCTCGATGCCCGTCGGGCCGCCGCCGACCACCGCGACCGTGCTGCCGGCGCCCAGCGTGGCCAGCGCCTCACGTGCCCGCTCCGCCCCCTCCCAGGTACCGACCGGAACCGTTCCCGGCAACGGCTGCACCGTGCTGCCGACGGCGAGGACCGCGTAGTCGTAGTCGAGACTCCTGCCGTCATCGAGGGTCACGCTGCCTGCACCGACCTTGTCGACCGCGCCGACCAGCGACGTGATCCCCGTCCGGAGCATCGTCGTCAGGGGCGTCGCGGCGGCGGCCGTCCCCGCGACCCGCTGATGAAGCCGGACTCGCTCGACGAAGTCAGGTCGAGGGTTGATCACCGTGACCTCGGCCTTCGGCAGCTTCTTGGCCAGCCGGTTCGCCGCAGCCGTGCCCGAGTAGCCCGCACCGATCACCACGATCTTCATCCTGGTCTCCTAGGGAGGCGACGACCGCCTCGTCGGGGAATGTCTGCACCCTTCTTGACAGGACGGCGAGCCCGGCTGTGACAGCTCTGGGTCCGCGGATACGAGAGACGGCTGTGGAGCGGATGCCGGGGACCCGGTGGCAGCGGTCGCGGGAGGGTCGGCGCGCGTCCGGAGTCGAGGAGATCGGCGGAGACCCGGGTGCGGGTGAACACGAGGGCACCGACGGCCGGTGCAGGCGCGATGCCAGGTCGCGAGCGCAGGCGCGCCCGGCGCGGCAGCGACCGGCCCGGCGGAGGCGTTCCCAGGCCTTCTCGGTCTCACGAAGCGAGGCCGGGCGCCGACGGAAGGTCGGCGGTCGGCGGCCTCGGCGGGCCGCTGCGGCCGCTCGCGCCGCTCAGGCCCGCCGCCGTCGAACCGGCAGGCCGCTGAGTCCGAGCCCGTGCGTCGAGCCTCCGCCGGGGCGAAGCGCGGCGTGTGGTCGACGGGTGGGGTGGCCGGCCACACCACACGGCAGACCGCACGATTCACGGCCCGCGAGGCGGCAGGGGTTCGACGAGGACGGTCCGCCCGACGCCTGGCCGCGTCACCGTCTGTGAACAGCGGGACGCGGTCGGCTCAGCCTTCGAAGGGCAGCGGTTCGGCCCCGAGTTCGGCCAGCATGCCGACCATCTTCTGCGTCTCCGCCGTCTGATGGTTCAGGATGTTGCTCGCCAGATTGCGCACCTGGGGTATCGCGGCCCGTTCGGCAGCATAGGCCGCCATCTCCACGCCGCCCTCGTGGTGCCGCAGCATCAGCTGGAGGAAGTAGACGTCCAGTTCGGCGCCGCGCAGTGAGCGCAGGCGCTCCAGCTCGTCCGGGCTCGCCATGCCCGGCATCGCCTGTTCGGCCGAGGCCCCTGCGTCACCGCCGTGTCCGTGGCCCGCGTCGTCGCGCATCCAGGCCATGTAGCCCTCGGTGGGGGTCAACGGTCGGTCCCACAGGTTGAGCCAGCCCTGCATCCAGCCGATCTGCGTCCGCTGATTGGTGTCGATGTCGAAGGCGAGCGTGTCGATGCCGATGTCCTCGCCGTTGACGCGGTACAGGGTCGCCATCGTGGTGGCCTGGCGATGGTGCACCGTCATGTCCTGGGCGAAGCCGACGTCCACCGAGTTCTCCGGCGGCGCCGCGCTGTTCCCCGAGCCGGGCAGGCCGATGAGCATGCCCGCTGCGGCACCGAGCAGCAGCAGGGTGAGCACCGCCGCCGAAGCGACGAGGACACGCACCCAGTTCGTCGAGGAGGCGGATTCCCCCGTGTCCTCCCCTGCCTGCCCGGTCTCGGCCGGTCCGGTGTCCTCGGCGCCCGCTCCTACGGACTCGGTGCCCGCAGCGGCCGCGGCGGCACCGACACCCGCCTGCGCGTCGGACTCGCCGACGGCTGCGGAACCGGTCGACTCGGGGTCGGTCGTCCGCCGAGATCCGGTCTCGGCGGACGACTCGTCACCCTCTGGGATGCGTTCGGTCACGGTGCGGACGGCCCTCAGTCGCTGCTGGAGCCGTCGCCGGCAGGCTCCTCGGCGTCCTCGGGCTGATCGCCCTCGGTCTCCTCGGCGTCGGCACCGTTCTCACCGTCCTGCGCGGGCGCGTCCGGGTCCACCGGAGCGTCCGGGTCGACGGGGGCGTTCGGGTCGATGTCGCCCATGTCCTGGTCGCCCTCGCCGGTGAAGCCGCCGAAGTCCTCGGGGTTGCCGTTCATCGGCATCGAGTCGGGGCCGGGCTCGCTCGCGTCGAAGGCGGGCGGGGCGTCGATGTCGAAGGCGCCGGGGTTGGCCTGGCAGGTCGCGCCGACCTCCGGGTACGTGTAGGCGTTGAGCTGCAGCGCCATGATGAACTGATCGATCCGCTCGTCCTCGGCGTCGTCCAGCTTGAGCTGGTGCCCCCACGCCTGGAGGGAGATCGGGCTGTCCAGGTCCGGGTACGGCGACAGCATCATCGCGGGCTGGTTCTCGACCCGGTCGACGAGCAGGTCGAGCTGCTCGCCCTCCACCTGGTCAGGGTTGTAGGCGATCCACACCGCGCCGTGCTCGAGCGAGTGGACCATGTGCTCGGTGCGCACGGCCTCCTCGTAGACGACCCCGTCGCAGCCCGCCCAGATCTGGTCGTGCGGTCCGCCGAAGGGCGGCGACGACTCGTAGGCGACGCGCTGGGGCGAGAGCACGTGCTGCTGTGCCTCGAACTCCTCCACCACGATGCCCTCGATGTCGGTGGACGGATCTTGATTCTCCGCCGTCGGGGTGAACGCCCGGATGTCCGCCGTGGCGTCGTACCGGTTGTAGACGTAGAAGAAGACACCCGCCGCGAAGACGACGACGGCGAAGACCGCTGCCACGGTGCCCCACGGCCGCTGCTTCTGGGTCACCACTGCTGCTCGGGCGTTTCGTAGTGCCTTCGCACTCTTTCCGCTGGCCATCCCTGCCGGACCTCGTCTCCGTACCGCGCACAATGCTGACGTTGCCGGGCGCCAGTGTAGGGATGTCTCGTCAGCACAGAGTCAGCTAGATGGACCAATGCCGTCGGCGGGAGCGATCTGCGTCACGCGGGGCGGGGACTCCTCCTGCGCCCATCCCACGGACTGGGAGCAGGGTAAGGGCATGATGAGCAGGGAATACCCGACTCTAGAATCCACCAGGTGAGCGCCGAGGAGCTGGCCGAGCTGGTCCGGGTCGTCGCGGCGGACGTGCTGTCCGACCGGGGCCTGGACGTCTCGCTGCTGCCCGCTCCGGTCGTGGTCCGCCGCCGAGACGCCGTGTCGGACACGGACGGCGAGTACGCGACCACGTTCGCGTTGCGCGCGGCCGGTCCGGTGGGGCTGCCTGCCCGCGAACTCGCCGGACTGCTCGCGGACGGACTCGCCCGGGCACCGGGCGTGCGCGGGGCGGCCGCCGCTGGTCCCGGCTTCGTGAACATCGCCATCGAGCAGCCGACCGGCCCCGACGTGCTGCATCACGTCCTGCTGGCGGGCGCCGGGCACGGTCTTCCCGCCGACGGCGGTCTCGACCTCGACGCCCATGCCGACACCGTGCGCGTCGTGGATCAGGCGGGCGTGTCGGTGGGCGCGGCCGAGCGCTCGACGATGGTCGGCGCGGCCGCCGCCCGGTACCTGGTCGCGCGGGCTCGGCCGCACACCTCGGTGCGGTTCGACCCCGAGCGATGGCGTGGCCGCACCGACCGGAATCCACTCTTTCGGGTGCAGTATGCCCACGCGCGGCTGACGATGCTGCTGCGCGGCGCGGCCCTGCTGGGCGTCGCCCTGCCCGGCTCGGCCGAGCGGGCCGCCGGGCACGCCGAGCACGCCGACGGTCGGCCGGAGGACGTCACCCTCACCCGTAGGCTGAGCGAGTTCCCCTCGGTCGTGGCCGATGCCCTGCCTGCCCGACCCGACCGGGTGGCCCGATACCTGGAGGACCTGGCCGACGACGTCCGACGCCTCGCCGACGCCGGGCGACTGCTGCCCAGCGGCGACGAGCGGCCCTCGGCAGAGCACGCCGCCTGCGCGCTGCTCTGCGCGGCGAGTCGCCAGGTGCTGAACAACGGTCTTGCCCTCTTGCGCATGAGCGCTCCGGAACGGATGTGATGATGCGAGCGCACCCCGCTGGCCCCCGGCACGCCGACGTGCTGCTTCCCACGAACACGGCGGGCCCCCGCCCCGAGGGGAACACGCAGCTCGACGAGCTGCACCCCCTGGTGTGGCCGCGTCACGCGGCACGAGGGGCCGACGGCGCCGTGCGGTTCGCGGGCGTGGACGTCCGCGACCTCGTCGCCCGGCACGGCACCCCGCTGTTCGTGATGGACGAGGCCGACTTCCGGTCTCGCTGCGCCGAGTACGCCTCGGCGTTCGGCGACGCGACACTCGTGCACTACGCCTCCAAGGCCTTCCTCTCCACCACCGTCGCCCGCTGGGTCGACGAGGAGGGGCTCAGCCTCGACGTGTGCAGCGGCGGAGAACTGGCCGTCGCCCTGCGCGCCGACTTCCCGGCGGAGCGGATCGCCCTGCACGGCAACAACAAGTCCGTCGCGGAGCTGGAGGCGGCGGTCCGCGCGGGCGTCGGCGTCGTCGTGGTCGACTCCTTCCACGAGATCGTCCGACTTCAGGAGATCGCCCGTCGGCTCGGTCGCGTCCAGCCGGTCATGGTGCGGGTCACCGTCGGCGTCGAGGCGCACACCCACGAGTTCATCGCCACCGCCCACGAGGACCAGAAGTTCGGCTTCTCGGTGGCGGCGGGCCATGCGGCGGAGGCGGTGCGCCGCATCCTCAAGGGCGACACGCTTCGACTAATCGGACTGCACAGTCACATCGGCTCGCAGATCTTCGACGTCGCGGGCTTCGAGGTGGCCGCCCATCGGGTGGTGGGCCTGCTCGCCGACCTGGTGGCCGAGCACGGCGCGGCGGCACTGGCCTCGGTGGAGACCATCGACCTCGGCGGCGGGCTCGGCATCGCCTACACCGTCGACGACGACCCGCCGCCCATCGCCGAGGTGGCTCGTCAGCTACGGGACATCGTCGCGCGGGAGTGCGTCCAGGCAGGCCTGCGGGTGCCCAAGATCGCGGTGGAGCCGGGGCGGGCCATCGTCGGGCCGGGCACCGTGACGGTCTACGAGGTCGGCACGATCAAGGACGTCGAGCTGGGACACGACACCCGCAGGCGGTACGTGAGCGTCGACGGCGGGATGAGCGACAACATCCGTACCGCCCTCTACGACGCGGTCTACGACTGCAGGCTGGTCTCGCGCGGCGCGGAGGGCCCCGGCACGCTCTGCCGGGTGGTCGGCAAGCACTGCGAGTCCGGCGACGTGGTGGTCCGCGACTGCTGGCTGCCCGACGACCTCGCCCCCGGCGACCTGATCGCGCTGGGTGCCACCGGCGCGTACTGCTATGTGATGGCCAACGGCTACAACCGGGTGCTTCGTCCGCCGGTGGTCGCCGTGCTCGACGGCACCGACCGGGTGCTGTTGCGTCGGGAGACCGAGGACGATCTGCTGCGGCTGGAGGTGTCCTGACGTGCACGATCAGAACGGTGCTCCGATCACCATCGCGATGCTGGGCTGCGGAACGGTGGGCAGCGAGGTCGTCAGGCTGCTGGCCGACCAGGCGGCGGACCTGACGGCGCGGGTGGGCCGACCGCTGGTGGTGACCGGCGTCGCGGTGCGCAGGCCGCACCGGCATCCCGACGTCGCCCCCGAACTGCTGACGACCGACGCCGAGGCGCTGGTGGACAGCGGTCCCGACCTGGTCGTGGAGGTCATCGGCGGGATCGAGCCCGCCCGCAGCCTCCTGCTGCGGGCGCTGAAGGCGGGCACCTCGGTGGTCACCGCGAACAAGGCGCTGCTCGCCGAGCACGGGCCCGAGCTGTATGCGGCGGCCGACGCCTCCGGCGCCGACCTCTACTTCGAGGCCTCGGTGGCCGGGGCGATCCCGCTGCTGCGCCCGCTGCGCGAGTCGCTGGCGGGCGATCGGATCGCCAGGGTGATGGGCATCGTCAACGGCACCACCAACTACGTGCTCTCCGCCATGGACGCCACCGGCGCGGGCTATGCCGAGACGCTCGACGAGGCGGGTCGGCTCGGCTACGCCGAGGCGGACCCGACCGCCGACGTCGACGGGTTCGACGCGGCGGCGAAGGCCGCGATCCTGGCGTCCCTCGCCTTCCACACCCGAGTGCGAGCCGAGGACGTGCACCGGGAGGGCATCAGCGGGCTCAGCGCCGCCGACGTCGCTGCGGCGCGGACGCTGGGTCGCACGGTGAAACTGCTGGCCATCTGCGAACGAGTGGTCGACAGCACGGGCACCGAGTCGGTCTCGGTGCGCGTGCACCCGGCGATGATCCCTCGGGACCACCCGCTCGCCTCGGTCGGCGGCGCGTTCAACGCGGTCTTCGTCGAGGCGGACGCGGCCGGACAGCTCATGTTCTACGGGCAGGGCGCTGGCGGCGCGCAGACCGCCAGCGCGGTGCTCGGCGACGTGGTCGCGGTGGCCCGCAATCGGGTGGCGGGCGGTCGAGGCCCCCGCGAGTCGGCCTATGCGGACCTGCCGGTACGGCCGATGGGGCAGACGCCGACGAGATACCACGTCAGCCTGGACGTGGCGGACAAGACCGGGGTGCTCTCGCAGGTCGCGACGGTCTTCGCCGAGCACGAGGTCAGCATCGCCGTCGTGCGGCAGGAGGGCCGTAGCGACGATGCCAGCCTGGTGCTCGTGACGCACACCGCGAGCGACGCGGCCCTGCGGTCGACAGTGGACAAGCTTGCCGGTCTCCCCGCCGTGCGCGAGGTGGTCAGCGTGATGCGAGTGGAGGGTGAGGAAGCGTGAGCGGCAACGACGCCTCGGTGGTCGATCCCGTGGCGGCCCGGCAGTCTGCGCGATCGGGCTGGCCCGGAGTGATCGAGGCCTACCGGGACCGCGTCTCGATCCCGGCGGGTGCGCGGGCGGTGACCCTGCACGAGGGTGGGACGCCGCTGCTGCCCGCGCCGTACCTGAGCGAGCGCTCCGGCGCGACGGTCTACCTGAAGGTCGAGGGGGCCAACCCCACCGGCTCCTTCAAGGACCGAGGCATGACGGTGGCGATGACCCACGCGCTGCACGAGGGCAGCAAGGCGGTGATCTGCGCCTCCACCGGGAACACCTCGGCCTCGGCCGCCGCCTACTCCGCCCGGGCGGGCCTGACCTGCGCGGTGCTGGTCCCCAGCGGCAAGATCGCCCTGGGCAAGATGGCGCAGGCCGTCGCCTACGGCGCCCGCATCCTCCAGGTGGACGGCAACTTCGACGACTGTCTTGAGCTCGCGCGCAAGACCTCCTCCGAGCATCCGATCACGCTGGTCAACTCCGTGAACCCGGTGCGGATCGAGGGCCAGAAGACGGCGGCCTTCGAGATCTGCGACGAGCTGGGGCGCGCCCCCGACCTGCACTTCCTGCCCGTGGGCAACGCGGGCAACATCACGGCCTACTGGCGGGGATACGCCGAGTACGCCGAGGACGGCGTCGTGGACTCCACGCCGAGGATGTTCGGCTTCCAGGCGGCGGGCGCGGCCCCGCTGGTCTCTGGCGAGCCGGTCGCCAGGCCCGAGACCATCGCCACCGCCATCCGGGTGGGCAGCCCGGCGTCGTGGGCGGGCGCGGTGGCGGCGCGGGATGCCTCGAACGGCCGGTTCGGCGCGGTGACCGACGAGCAGATCCTGGAGGCGTATCACCTGCTGGCGCGGCGGGAGGGCGTCTTCGTGGAGCCCGCCTCGGCGGCAGGGGTGGCGGGGCTGTTCGCCAGCGTGGCCGAGGGGCGCGTGCCGCCCGGCTCGGTCGTCGTGTGCACGGTGACCGGACACGGACTGAAGGACCCGGACACGGCCCTGGGCACGCCGGTGCGGGTCGAGCCCCTGCCGGTGGACCCGGCGGCCGTGGCGAGGGCCTTGGAGCTGGTGTGACGCGCCTGCGGGTCACGGTGCCCGCCTCGACTGCCAACCTCGGGTCCGGCTTCGACGCGCTGGGGCTGGCCCTGGACTGGCATGACGTCGTGACGGTCGAGACGGCACCCGCCGGTCTGGTGATCGAGGTCGAGGGGGCCGGGGCGGGCGAGGTGCCCACCGATGACGGTCACCTGCTGTTCCGGGCGTTACGCGCTGCGGTGGAGGCGGCGGGCGAGTCGGTGCCCGGCCTGGTCATCCGCTGTGCCAACACGATCCCGCACTCCAGGGGGCTGGGTTCGTCGGCCGCTGCGGTGGTGGCCGGGGTGGCGGCGGGCTGTGCGCTGGTCGGCCGACCATTGGACGAGCGGGCGCTCGACCTGGCCGCCCGCTTCGAGGGACATGCCGACAACGCTGCGGCGAGCCTGTTCGGCGGGCTGGTGGTCGCGTGGCGCGACGGGGACACGGGGCCGTTCCGGGCTGCGCGGCTGGAGCCGCACGACACCCTGAGTCCTGTCGTCCTGGTGCCTGCGACCGAGTCGACGACGGCGGTGACGCGGGGTCTGCTCCCGGAGCGAGTGCCGCTGTCGGACGCCGCCTTCGCGCTGGGTCGTGCCGCCCTGGCGGTCACGGCGCTGACCAGCAGACCGGACCTGCTGCTGCCCGCCATCGACGACCGCCTGCACCAGCCCTATCGGGCTGCGGCCTGGCCTGCCACGATGGCCGTGGTGACGGCGCTGCGAGCGGCGGGGGTGCCCGCCGCCGTCTCGGGTGCGGGGCCGTCGGTGCTCGCGTTTCCCGAGGCGGGTGTGCTGCCGGAGTCGGTCGAGGTCGCAGGCTTTGCGGTGCACCCGGTGGCGGTCGATCCGACCGGGGTCCGGGTCGTGATCGAATGACCCGGCAGCCGGCCCCCGACCAGGACGGACTCCGACGTGCCGTAGGGTTGGGGACACTACGGGGGGACACGCTGGCGGTTCCGTTGTTGCATGTGGTTGGTCAGCGGTCTACCCTCGAAGGAGATCAGTCACCGGGCGCACGGGCGCCGGTGCAGTGCCCGAGTCATCAGTATTCGGGCCGCATCTCTCACCTCACGCTGGTCTCTTCACTCTTCATACGAGGTCAACGCTGGTGAGTACCCGAACGCCCTGGTGGCAGAGGGAGCCCGCGAAAGCGGTCCCGTCGTCCTCGTGGATACGGGGTGTCAGCGTCAGGAATCGCCGGTAGCGAGCGAGCAGGGTGCGCGTAGGTACGGAACCTCCAGGGCAGGTCGCTGTCAGGAATCTTCGCCTTCGCCCACACTGTCGCCCTGCATCCGCAGTGCGACAGGTCCGCTGGCCCGCGTAGAGAGGCGCGGACCGGTCAGGAAGGACATTAGTGAGCAACACCGAATTGTTGAGCGGCGAGGCGGCCACCGCCGGATCAGCCGCGGGCCAGACAGAGACGGGTGAGCCGAGTTCACGCCAGGACGTCGCAGGTCAGGGGGATGTCGTGACTCAGTCGAATGGCACGCCTGCCCGTCGTAGGGGCGGCCTGTCCGGGATGGTGCTGGCCGAGCTGCGCCAGCTCGCGGGCGAGCTGGGCATCTCCGACACGACCGGAATGCGCAAGGGGGATCTGATCGCCGCAATCCGGGAACGCCAGGGCGGTTCCACTCGGCGGACTTCCGCGCCGCAGGCCGAGGCGCCTGCGCAGTTGGCGGTCGAGATCCCGGAGAAGCCTGCCACTCCCAAGGCAGAGACTCCGCAGCCGACCAAGACCGAGGACGCCCCTGCCCAGTCCGGCGGAGAGGCCGAGGAGGAGGGCGGTCGTCGCGGGCGCCGTCGTCGCTCGTCGACCCGCTCGGCAGGCAGCCAGGAGCAGACCGACGGTCGAGGCGACCGTTCCACGGGCGAGGACCGTGCCGAGCGCAACGGTCGCGACGACCGTGGCGGCGAGCGTCAGGAGCGCGGCGAGGGCCGAGGCCGTGGCGAGCGTCAGGAGCGCGGCGAGGGCCGCGACCGCGGTGAGGGTCGGGACCGTGGCGAGGGCCGCGAGCGCGGCGAGAACCGGGACCGTGGCGAGCGTCAGGAGCGCGGCGAGGGCCGCGACCGTGGCGAGGGCCGGGACCGTGGCGAGCCGAGGGACTCGCGGGACAACCGCGACGACGACGATGACGAGGCAGGCGGCGGCAGGCGGCGCGGCAGGCGCTTCCGCGACCGCAGGCGTGGCCGCACCCGCACCGAGGGTGGCAGCGGCGGCGGCGGCGGTGTCGCGAACGAGCCCGAGGTCCGCGAGGACGACGTGCTGCTCCCGGTCGCCGGAATCCTGGACGTGCTGGAGAACTACGCGTTCGTCCGCACCTCGGGATACCTGGCCGGATCGAACGACGTCTACGTCTCGCTGTCGCTGGTGCGCAAGTACGGCCTGCGTCGCGGTGACGCGATCACCGGCGCGGTGCGCCAGCCGCGCGACAACGAGCAGCAGCGGCAGAAGTTCAACCCGATGGTCCGGGTCGACACGATCAACGGCCTGGAGCCGGACGCGGTCCGCAACCGGCCCGAGTTCACCAAGATGACGCCGCTGTACCCGAACGAGCGGCTGCGGCTGGAGACTGAGCCGCACGTGCTCACGACTCGGGTGATCGACCTGGTGATGCCGGTCGGCAAGGGCCAGCGGGCGCTCATCGTCTCGCCGCCCAAGGCGGGTAAGACGATGGTGCTTCAGGCCATCGCGAACGCCATCACCACGAACAACCCCGAATGCCATCTGATGGTCGTGCTCGTCGACGAGCGGCCTGAAGAGGTCACCGACATGCAGCGCTCGGTCAAGGGCGAGGTCATCGCGGCCACGTTCGACCGGCCGCCCGCAGACCAGACCACCGTCGCGGAGCTGGCGATCGAGCGGGCCAAGCGGCTGGTGGAGCTGGGCTTCGACGTCGTCGTGCTGCTGGACTCGATCACCCGACTGGGCCGGGCCTACAACCTGGCCGCGCCCGCCTCGGGCCGGATCCTCTCCGGTGGTGTCGACTCCACCGCGCTGTACCCGCCCAAGCGGTTCCTGGGTGCGGCGCGCAACATCGAGAACGGCGGCTCGCTCACCATCTTCGCCACCGCTCTCGTGGAGACGGGATCGACCGGTGACACGGTGATCTTCGAGGAGTTCAAGGGCACCGGCAACGCCGAGCTGAAGCTCGACCGCAAGCTCGCCGACAAGCGGACCTTCCCGGCCGTGGACGTCGACGCGTCGAGCACGCGGAAGGAGGAGCTGCTGCTCTCGCCGGACGAGCTGGCCGTGACGCACAAGCTGCGTCGGGTGCTGGCCGCGCTGGACGACCAGCAGGCGCTCGACCTGGTGCTCACGCAGCTCCGCAAGACCCGTACCAACATCGAGTTCCTCATGCAGGTGGCCAAGAGCACACCGGGCAACGGCGATCAGTGATCGCCTGCCGCTAGCCGAGCAGGCCCGGTCTCGACAACGAGGCCGGGCCGTCTCGTTCACCGCCCCCGCAGGCCGAGGCCGGACCCCGGTCCGTGGCCTTCGTCTCGATGACGAGCGGCGGAGCAGGCCTGACGGGGCGCGCTTCGGCGGATCGGCTGCCGCCTGACCTGCCAGGCCGTCGAGATGCCTGCGATCGGGTTCCGCGCGGGCCGTCCGATCAGCGACACCCGACCCGGAAGGCACCCCAGCAGCCCGCCCCGACCAGCCCGATCGCCAGCGCGATCGGCACGGGCAGCTCGATGCCGTCGATCATCAACGCGGGCAGCAGCAGTACTCCGACGTACGCCCACCCCGCCCAGCGCAGAGCACGGATGCCGTGCCAGTCGACGTCGACGCTGGTCACCATGGCTATCGCGGCCGCAGACCCGAACAGGATCGGGCTGGACAGGGCGACGTCGGTGCCTGCGACCGCGCAGATCGCTCCGGCCAGTCCGACGACCGTCGCCAAGAACAGCGGCGGCAGGAGAAGCCACGACCGCACGGTCACCAGATCGGCCACGCGACACAACACCGAGACAGGATGCTGGTTCGATCTCGAATCCGCATGCCTGGCGGCGCCGAGTCTCGGCGGGCGGTCGTCCTCGCGCGTTGGATGGCACCCGTGGCGACCAGGGACGCCGGGATCGCGGAACAAGTCCGCATCTGATGGCGTTGCAGGGGGCGGTCGGCACATCTGGCAGACTGAACAGTCGAGTCCGGCACCGGTTCACCCCTGGTCGAGAAGGCTGTGCGCGAAGCGCCGCAGCGGGGACCCGGCGGCCACGATGAAAGGGACAAGACGTGAAGAGCGGCATCCACCCCGAGTACTCCACCACCCAGGTCAACTGTGGTTGTGGGAACAGCTTCACCACGCGGAGCAGCAGCACCAACAACTCGATCACCGTCGAGGTCTGCTCCAACTGCCACCCGTTCTACACGGGCAAGCAGAAGATCCTGGACACCGGCGGCCGCGTCGCCCGGTTCGAGGCTCGTTACGGAAAGCGCGCCAAGTAGCCGCTCCTTCGGCGCCCGCACCGCTGCCTGAAGCAGTGGTCGGGCGCCGTTGTCGTGTCGGCTGCCCAACGAAAGGGATCGGTGGATGGACACCTCGGCGCTGGAGGCCTTGTCCTTCGAGTTCGGCGACCTGGAGGAGCGGCTCGCCGACCCTGCGGTGCATTCCGATCACGCCCTGCTGCGCAGGCTGAGCAGACGACATGCCGAACTCGCTCCGGTGATCCGCACGGCACGTGAGCTGGAGCAGACCCGCGTCGATCTGACGGCCGCCCGCGAACTGATCCTCGAGGACCCGGCGTTCGCCGCCGAAGCCGAGGAGCTGGCCGCCCGCATCCCGATCCTGGCCGAACGCCTCACCGAGCTGCTGCTGCCGCGCGACCCGCACGACGCCTCCGACATCGTCCTGGAGATCAAAGCGGGGGAGGGCGGCGAGGAGTCGGCGCTCTTCGCCGCCGACCTGCTGCGCATGTATCAGCGCTACGCCGAACGCCAGGGCTGGCGGACCGACGTGCTCGACGCCAACATCTCCGACCTCGGCGGCTACAAGGACGTCACGGTCACGGTGAAGGGCGGGAGCACCGGCCCGGACGGCGTCTGGTCGCGACTGAAGTTCGAGGGCGGGGTGCACCGGGTCCAGCGGGTGCCCGTGACCGAGTCGCAGGGGCGGATCCACACCTCGGCCGCCGGGGTCCTGGTCTTCCCCGAGGTCGAGGACATCGAGATCGACATCGAGGAGAAGGATCTGCGGATCGACGTGTTCCGGGCCTCCGGCCACGGGGGGCAGAGCGTGAACACCACCGACTCGGCGGTGCGGATCACCCACCTGCCGACCGGACTGGTCGCCTCGTGTCAGAACGAGCGCAGTCAGCTGCAGAACAGGGCTCGCGCGCTGCACGTGCTGCGGGCCCGCCTGCTCGCGTTGGCCGAGGAGGAGGCCGCCGCCTCCGCGTCGGCGGCTCGGCGCAGCCAGGTCCGCACGGTGGACCGCTCGGAGCGGGTGCGCACCTACAACTTCCCCGAGAACCGGATCTCCGATCACCGGGTGGGATTCAAGGCACACAATCTCGATCAGGTGCTGGCGGGGGAGCTGGACCAGGTGCTGGACGCCCTCGGCGAGGCTGATCGCCGAGAGCGGATGGAACAGGCGGGGCAGGCTCGCTGACCCGGCCACGCCGTTGATTCCTGAGCTGTCGACGCCCTGCCACCGGCTTCGTCGCCTGCCCGGATCGCGGCGGCCCGACGGATGGCCTGCCTGAACGGAAGGGGGCGAGACGTTCATCGACGTGCGGGCCGGGCACGACCCGATGTCGGCGACGAGAGGGCGCCGCATCGTCGCGCCGCCACCGGCCGCCGCCACCGACCCGCATCACCGCGCCGAGCCCCGCTCGATCCGCTTCCGAACGACCGGATGGAATCGCGAGTTCCTCGACTGCTTCGCGGGCCGGCCTGCTCGTCGGGAGACGAGTGAGATGCGTGACGGCCACGACATGGCAAGCTGACGGACTGTGAGCAGACAGCCGTTGCGGATGGCGTTGATGGAGGCCGAGCGGATTCTCCGAGCGGCGGGGGTGGGCAGCCCGCGAACCGACGCGGAACTGTTGGCCTCGGAGGTGCTGGGCGTGTCGCGAGGCAGGCTGGCGTTGGTGACCCTGGTCGACGAGGACGTGATCGAGAACCTGCACGAACTCGTCCGCAGGCGGGCGGAGCGCATCCCGCTCCAGCATCTCCTCGGCTGGGCCCCGGCGGGCGCGATCACCGTGAGTGTCGGGCCGGGCGTCTTCATTCCCCGCCCGGAGACGGAGCTGCTGCTCGAATGGGGGCTCGCCGCGCTGGCCGGGGTCAGCAGGCCGGTCGTGGTCGATCTGTGCACCGGTTCCGGCGTACTGGCGCTCGGCGTGGCGAACGCCCGGCCCGATGCGATCGTGCACGCGGTGGAGCGGGAGCCGCGCGCGTTGGCCTGGGTGCGCAAGAACGCCGATGCGCGGGCCGCCGAGGGGGACACCCCGATCCGGCTCCACGCGGGCGACGTGACCGACCGCGCGACGCTGGCCGATCTGGACGGAACGGTCGACCTGGTGTTGTGCAACCCGCCGTACGTGCCGCTGGCGGCCCAGGTCGAGCCGGAGGTCTCCGAGCACGATCCCTTCGAGGCGGTGTTCGGCGGCCCGGACGGGCTGGACGTGATCCGGCCGGTCGTGAGTACGGCCGCGCGGCTGCTGCGGCCGGGCGGGGGAGTGGCGATCGAGCACGACGACACCCATGGCGAGTCCGTTCCCGCGCTGCTCGCGGCGCGCAAGGTGCTCACCGACGTCGCCGCCCACTCGGATCTCGCCGGGCGACCGCGCTTCGCCACGGCCCGCCGCACCGGCACGCGGTGATCGATCTCGACGGTTCTTCGCGCCTCGATCTTGCCCTGGTCCGCCCGTCTTCGATACCCTGACCGGCTCTGCGCAGTCGGGGCCGGGCCCGAGGAGACGGCTCTGGCGGGTGGGTCGGGCGGTGGTGCCGCTCGATCGGACATCGAACGCGACGTCCGATCGTGGCGGAGCCGACGGATGCGCAGCAGGCGATGACTCAGTAGAAGACCGCACGACAGCCGAAAGGAGCGTGACGCCGTGCGATGCCATACCTGGCCGCCCGCCTGGAGACTCCGGGAGCACGGGCGGCGGGTCTGAGAAAGAACGAGATGTCCCGTTCGGACAGGACGAAACCGATGTGGGTGCGCTGCATCGAGCACGCCGCCCCTCCGATTCATGATCACCGCTTCGGCACCTGTGACCTCCCGCCACGTCCGACGCGGGAGGAGACCGACACCCGTTGCCGATGGGAGACCGACAGCTTCTCGCCGTTCGGCCGCACGTGTTGTTCCGGTTGTCCGCATCGCTTCTGCCGCAATGAGCGACAGCGGATGAACAAGACCGCCAACCGCGATGAACGCCGAGCAGGCAGGCGTGCGGCACGCCGCTTCCTCCGGGGCGGGGACGACGACTGAGTCTTACCCGCATCGCAGACGTCCGAGACCGAGACGGACCCGCCGCCCCCGGGCAGCGTGTTCGGCCCGCCTCGGTCTCGGACGTCACCTCGTCCGCACCCGTCGGCTGCCGCTCTCCGGTGAGCCCGTGCGGCGGGCCGCAGGCGAGTCGGTTCACCGCGGCCGACCCCGGCGATCGCGGGATTCACGAACCGGCGACCCGCACCTGACTCCGGCCTCCGCGGACACGCGCTGCGCACCGTCGACGCCCGACTCGCCGCGCTGCCGGACCCGTTCCCCACACCGGACTCACGCCGGCCCCGCGCCGCGCCGAACCCCTTCGCTCCGGCCCCCTGACCGCGCCCGGACCGGTGAGTGCCAGGATCGTCCGGTGAGCATCAGCTACGACTGCAACAGCTCGGACACCCGGCAGGCAGGGCTGGCCGCCGCCGCCGACGCGGTGCGCGCCGGTCAACTGGTGGTGCTGCCCACCGACACGCTCTACGGCATCGGCTGCGACGCCTTCGACGCGGACGCCGTGCGCTCCCTGCTCAGTACGAAGGGCCGGGGCCCGGACATGCCCGTCCCGGTGCTGGTCGGCTCCTGGTCGACCATCGACGGCCTCGTGCTGACCGTTCCGCGCTCGGCCCGCACCCTGATCGAGGCCTTCTGGCCCGGCGGGTTGTCGCTGGTGTTGCCGCACGCGCCGTCACTGGCCTGGGACCTGGGCCGGACTCGCGGCACGGTGATGCTGCGGATGCCGCTGCACCCGGTCGCGCTCGAACTGCTTCGCGACGTCGGCCCGATGGCCGTCTCCAGCGCGAACCGCTCGGGTCGCCCGCCCGCGACGACGGCGGAGGCCGCCCGCGATCAGCTCGGCGACGACGTCCGGGTCTATCTCGACGGCGGAGCGGCCGAGCACGCGGTCGCCTCCACGATCGTCGATCTCACCGGCGGATCGCCGAGGGTGCTGCGGGAGGGCGCCGTCTCGACGGCGGAGATCTCCGAGGCACTCGGCGTCGACATCGCGGTCGAATGATCTTGAACGGCCGGTTTCCCCAGCGCCGGCCGCTCCGAGTAGCGTTGCCGAAGCATTCGCACGTCGTTGAGCCAGGCGCGAGGAGCAAGCAGAAGTGAGCACGCCGTTCTGGGGCCCGGACTTCGGTGCCCTCCAGTCATCCGATCCGGAGATCGCCGACGTCGTCCTGGGTGAGTTGGGCCGGCTGCGCGGCGGCCTCCAGCTCATCGCCAGTGAGAACCTGACCAGTCCGGCCGTGCTGGCCGCACTGGGTTCGACACTGTCGAACAAGTACGCGGAGGGCTACCCCGGTCGTCGTTACTACGGCGGCTGCGCGGAGGTCGACAAGGCCGAGCTGATCGGCATCGAGCGCGCGAAGGAGCTCTTCGGCGCCGAGCACGTCAACATGCAGCCGCACTCCGGTGCCAGCGCGAACATCGCCGCCTACGCGGCCTTCGCCAAGCCGGGCGACACCATCCTCGCGATGGACCTCAAGCAGGGCGGGCACCTGACGCACGGCTCGAAGGTCAACTTCTCGGGCAAGTGGTTCAACCCGGTCTCCTACAGCGTCCGCAAGGACACCGAGCTGATCGACTACGACCAGGTCCGCGACCTGGCGAGGGAGCATCAGCCGAAGATCATCATCGCGGGCGCCACCGCGTACGCCCGGCTGATCGACTTCGCCGCGTTCCGGGAGATCGCCGACGAGGTCGGCGCCATCCTGATGGTCGACGCGGCGCACTTCATCGGACTGGTGGCAGGCAAGGCGATCCCGTCGCCCGTGCCCTACGCCGACGTCGTCACCTTCAGCACGCACAAGGTCCTGCGGGGACCGCGCGGCGGCATGATCCTCAGCCGCGAGGAGCACGCGAAGGCCATCGACAAGGCCATCTTCCCGTTCAACCAGGGCGGGCCGCTGATGCACTCCATCGCAGGCAAGGCGGTGGCGCTCAAGGAGGCGGCCACCCCGGAGTTCGAGGCCTACGCCGCGCAGGTCGTCACCAACGCGGGCGCGCTGGCCAAGTCGTTGGAGGCCGAGGGCATGCGGGCCGTCTCCGGCGGCACCGACACCCACCTGGCCCTGATCGACCTCCGAGGGCTCGGCGTGACCGGCGCCCAGGCCGAACAGCGGGCCGACGCCGCGAACATCACCCTGAACAAGAACGCCATTCCGTACGACCCCGAGAAGCCGATGACCGCCTCCGGCATCCGGGTCGGCTCCCCGTCGGTCACCACCCAGGGCATGGTCGAGGCCGACATGGCCCAGATCGGCTCGCTGATCGCCCGCGCGGTGCGGGCCGAGCCCGGCACGCAGGCGGGAGACGCCGAGCTGGCCGAGGTCGCCTCCGCCGTCGGTGAACTCGTCGCCGCCCACCCCGCCTACCCGCGCCCCGCCTGAGCTGACAAGGAAGTTCCGTGGGCGTTCCGTCCGCTTTCGTCCCAGTGGGACTGCCTGTTCGGGAATACCTGCTGGTCTGCCTGACGGCGGCGGCGGTGACCTTCCTGATCACCGGGGTGATCCGGCTCTTCGCCATCAAGGTCGGCGCGGTCGCCCATCCTCGGCAACGTGACGTGCACGTCAAGCCGATGCCGAGGATGGGCGGGATCGCCATCTTCATCGGCGTTCTCGCCGGGATGCTGCTCGCCTTCCGGCTGCCGGTGCTCAGCCGAGCGTTCGAGTACTCCAACGACATCATCGCGGTGATCGTCGCGGGTGCGGTGATCGTGATGATCGGCGGACTCGACGACCGTTTCGAACTCGACTCGCTGACGAAACTCGCAGGCCAGGTCACCGCGGCGGGGATTCTGGTGCTCTACGGTGTCCAGTGGTTCTTCTTCTGGGTGCCCTGGGGCGGGGTCGACGGCGGCGTCGGATCGCTGCTCTCGCTCAGCGACAACCAGGGCGGCGTCCTGACCGTCCTGCTCGCGGTGGCGATGATCAACGCGATGAACTTCGTCGACGGCCTCGACGGGCTCGCGGCGGGGATCGGCCTGATCTCCGCCCTGGCGATCTGGGCCTTCTCGATGACCCTGCTCGAGGATGTCGTGGCCTATCCGCCCGCGTTGATCGCCGCGACGCTGGCGGGCGGGTGTCTCGGGTTCCTGCCCTACAACTTCCAGCCCGCGAAGCTGTTCATGGGCGACTCCGGGTCGATGCTGATCGGCCTGATGCTGGTGGCGGCCAGCACGACGGCCTCGGGACGGATCGACTACTCCCGGTACGGCGGCTCCGACGCGCTGGCGCTGCTCTCGCCGCTGGTGGTGGTGGCGGCGGTGCTCTTCCTGCCGATGCTCGACCTCATCATGGCCGTGGTCCGGCGGACTCGACGCGGCCAGAGTCCGTTCAGCGCCGACAAGATGCACCTGCATCATCGGCTGCTGGAGATCGGTCACTCGCAGCGGCGCGCGGTGCTGCTCATCTACTTGTGGGCAGGCGTGCTGGCCTTCGGCGCCGTGGCGTTGACCCTGTTCGAACCCGTCGTGGTCGGCTGGGGCATGGGCGCGGCGCTGATCATCGTGGTCATCACCTCGGCGATCCCGAGGCTGCGGGCTCGGCGTCGGGATCGGGCTCAGCCGAGCTGAGCGAGGCGTGTGGCGCGTCCGGCCGGGACGCGCCCAGGCGGGGATCGGGCCCGATCCGGCGGCGGCCGGTCGGGCCACGCCTGGTCGCGGGAATCCCGGCCGGTGCACCTGCGGGTAGCCCGGTCGACGGCGCACCGCACCGGGTCTCGTTCGGGCGCAGGCGGCCGTCCGAGAACCGCTCGGCTGCCTATCCGCCCGGCCGTCGGTCGACGCCCGTGTGATGCTCCGGCGGGTGACGCGGGCGAGTCGATGTTCGACAAGAGTTCGCCGAATGTTCCACTCCGCGCCGGACTCGGCGGGCGAGTCACGTCGTCGGAGTCGTCCCCTCGACACAGGCAGCCGCGCGGCGGCCCGACGCAAGGTTGATGGAGTCGGCGCTGGTCAGCGCCGACTCGCCGCCGAAGGGCGTGTTCAGTGACGACGACCGGAATCCGCCATTCCCGAGCGCCCGCCACGTCGTCGGCGTCGGGCGGGTGATGCCGAAGCCGGGCCGCTCCCGGCCGCCGGTGGTGTGGGCCGGTGGGCGTATTGGGCACAATGGGTGAATGACCGCACGAAAGAGGAGTCCCCGGTGACCGCTGTCTCCACGACGGAAGCGCTGCGCTCGGCCCTGCGGCAGGCCTCGTTCGCGGCGCTGATCCTCGCCCTGCCCGCAGTGGGCATCGGCTGGTTGGTCGCCGACCTGTCGGGTGTCTGGGGCGCGGTGCTGGGTGTCGCGATAGCCGCAGGCTTCCTGCTGGTCACGCTGGTGGCCACCCTCGCGACCGCCAATGCCTCCCCGGTGGCCATGGCCGCCGCCGTCCTCGGTTCCTGGGGCGGCAAGATGGTGGTCCTCTTCGTGGTGCTCTTCCTGATCCGTGACCAGGACTTCTACTCGCGGGGCGTGCTGTTCGCCGTCCTCGTGGTGACGGTGGTCGGCATCCTCGCCGTGCAGACGCGGGCGTTGCTCCGAGCGAAGACCCTGTATGTCGATCCGAACCCATCGAGTGCCGCAAAGGCCACCGAAGGTGACGAAATGGATGTGACCGGCGTCTCGCCAATGGGTGACAGGAGCGCCTGACCACGGAGGTTAGGTGAGCGTGATGACCCTGGTGTTCGAGGTTCTGACCGGCGATTGGTAGTGTTCGCCTCAGGATGAGATCGAACGGACATTCTCCCCAAATGGGTGAGGGCACCTGTTCGGTCTGTCACCTACGTCCGTATCGCAGCCGCGATGTCCGGATCACGCAGGTTCACTGTGGACACGCTCCAGGCCGACACTTCGTAACTCTGCTTGAGCATGGCCCCGGTGTGCCCCATCATCGACGTCCGTTTCGGCCGGGCTGGATCGACAGCCGGCTCCGACCAGGGAGACCACACTGAACGCGCAAGTGTTGGCCGCCACGCTGGCCGCAGGCGGAGCGCCCGAGTTCCACGCGCCGGGCCTGGAGGAGTTCTACCCCGCTGCGGTCCTGTTCGAAGGCACCATCTTCGAGATCAACCGCATCATGCTGATCCGCCTGCTCGTGGTGCTGGCGTTGTCGTTGTTCTTCATCTTCGCGCTGCGTCGCACCAGGCTGGTGCCGCGTGGCCTGCAGAACTTCGCCGAGTGGTGCCTGGACTTCGTCCGGTTGCAGATCGCCGAGGAGATCCTCGGCAAGGTCCAGGGACGCCGGTTCCTTCCGGTGCTGATGATCTTGTTCTTCGGCATCGTCGGGATGAACATCACCGGAGTCATCCCGTTCCTCAACATCGGCGCCACCAGTCTCATCGGCTTCCCACTGGTGATGGCCCTCTTCGTCTGGGTGGTCTTCATCGTCGCGGGCATCAAGGCCCAGGGCGGCGGAGCGTTCCTGAAGAACACCGTGATGCCGCCGGGGGTCCCCGGGTGGATGGCGCCGATCATGATCCCGATCGAGTTCGCCTCGGCCTTCGTGGTCCGGCCGTTCTCGCTCACGGTGCGACTCCTGGCGAACATGCTCGCCGGTCACATCATCCTGGTGCTGTTCTTCTCAGCCACCCATTTTTTGTTCTTCGAGGCGGGCTCCGCCTTGATCGCGCCTGCTGGCCTGCTCACCCTGACCATGGGTTTCGCATTCACCCTCTTTGAGATCATGGTCGCCGTCCTGCAGGCCTACATCTTCACTCTGCTCGCCGCGGTCTACATCGATCTCTCGCAGCACGCCGAGCACTAAGAGCGGGCAGCGTCAGAGCGGAGTCAGGAACGACCTCTCGGCAGGACTGTCGAGGGGCCAAAGGAAAGGGAAGACAGGAAAGTGGACATCCTCGCGCAGTCGGTCGACATCCTCGCCCAGACGACCGAAGGTCAGGCCGGCATCACCGGAAACATCGCGACCATCGGCTACGGCCTCGCGACGCTCGGCCCGGCCCTCGGTATCGGCATCCTGGTCGGGAAGACCGTCGAGAGCATGGCCCGTCAGCCCGAGATCGCGGGCCAGCTGCGTACCACCATGATCCTCGGTATCGCCTTCGTCGAGCTGCTCGGCCTGCTCGGCCTGGTCGCGGGCATCCTCTTCGGCGGCCTCGGCTGAGCCGACACTCAACGAGTTAGGTGACCAACGTGGCTATTGACGCAGTGTTGGCGGAGGCACAGAACCCGCTCCTGCCTGCCTCGTACGACATCATCTGGTCCCTGGTCTGCTTCGTCATCATCGCCTTCCTCTTCTGGAAGTTCGTGATGCCCCGCTTCGGCGCCCTGCTCGACGAGCGTTCGGCGAAGATCGAAGGCGGCATCGCCAAGGCGGAGGCCGCGCAGGCCGAGGCCGCGGAGCTGCTGGAGCAGTACAAGGCCCAGCTCGCCGAGGCGCGTTCCGAGGCGGCCCGGATTCGGGACGACGCTCGGGCCGAGGGCGAGCAGATCGTCGAGGAGATGCGGCAGCGTGCTCAGGAGGAGTCCGCGCGCATCCTCGCGCAGGGTCAGCTTCAGCTCGACGCGCAGCGGGCGCAGATCGTCACGGAGCTCCGGGGCGATCTGGGGCGCATCGCGGTCGACCTGGCCGGACGAGTGGTCGGCGAGTCCCTGGAGGACGAGGCCCGGCAGCGGGGGACCGTGGACCGGTTCCTCGACGAGCTGGACTCCGTGTCGGCGCCGGCCAAGTCGTGAACGAATGCCGTGAACAGCGCACGGGCCAGCCAGAGATGAGGACGGTGAGATTGCGGTGACCATACTCAACGCCGCGAGTCGAGACGCCTTCGCCGAAGCCGAGCGACGGCTGTTCGCCGAACTCGACGGCGCGACCGCCGAGGCGGCGGCCGGGCTGGGCGAGGACCTGAGCGCGGTGGCTCGCCTGCTCGGCCGCGAGGCCGGACTGCGGCGGGCCGTGGCGGACGCCTCCGCCGAGTCCGCCACCCGCGAGGGCCTCATCCGGGCAGTGCTCGGCGAGAAGGTCGGCGAGCGGTCGTTCGCGGTGCTGGCCGCTGCGGTCGGCGCTCGCTGGTCCAGCCCGCGTGAGCTGGTCCACGGCATCGTGCTGCTCGGCCGGACCGCGTTGCTGATCAGTGCGGAGAAGAACGGACGCCTCGACGCGGTGGAGGACGAGCTGTTCCGGCTCGGTCGCATCGTGGCGAGCAGGTCCGATCTCGAACAGCTGCTCGCCGATCCGGCTGGGAACGTCGGCGGCAAGACCGCGCTGGTGCGCGGTCTGCTGGCCGACAAGGTCGAGTCGGTGACCCTGGCGCTGGTGGAAGACCTGTTGCACCGCCTGCGCGGCGGTGACGTGGTCGAGGAGATCGACGAGCTCGCCGGTGCGGCTGCCGCCCGGCGAGAGCGCTCGGTCGCCCACGTACGGACTGCCGTGCCCCTCACCGAGGCGCAGCAGACCAGGCTGATCGCGACGCTGAGCCGAATCTATGCACGTCAGGTGGCTTTGCACCTGGAGGTGGACCCGACGGTGGGCGGTGGACTGCTGATCCGAGTCGGCGACGAGGTGATCGACGGCACCGCCGCAGGGCGGCTGGCCGCGCTCGGTCGTCGGCTCGCGGGCTGACCACGACGCCTCGATCACGACCCACCGCAAACCCGACAATGCCTGAGAACGAAGCGAGAGCAGGAACGACATGGCGGAGCTGACGATCTCGTCGGACGAGATCCGCAGTGCGATCGAGAAGTACGTCTCCAGCTACTCCCCGGAGGTCAACCGGGAAGAGGTCGGCGTCGTCGTCGACACCAGCGATGGCATCGCCCATGTCGAGGGCCTGCCCTCGGCGATGACCAACGAGCTGCTGGAGTTCCCCGGCGGCGTGCTCGGCGTGGCGCTGAACCTGGAGGCCAGGGAGATCGGCGCGGTCATCCTCGGTGACTACGACACCATCGAGGAAGGCCAGGAGGTCAAGCGGACCGGACAGGTGCTGTCCGTGCCCGTGGGCGACAACTTCCTCGGCCGGGTGATCGACCCGCTGGGTGCGCCCATCGACGGACTCGGCGAGATCGTCGCCGAGACCACCCGCCCGCTGGAGCTGCAGGCCGCCTCGGTCGTGCAGCGGCAGCCGGTCGGCGAGCCGATGCAGACCGGTATCAAGGCCATCGACGCGATCACCCCGATCGGTCGTGGCCAGCGACAGTTGATCATCGGCGACCGTAAGACCGGCAAGACCACGGTCTGCGTCGACACGATCATCAACCAGAAGGCCAACTGGGCGACCGGCGACCCGACGCAGCAGGTGCGCTGCATCTACGTCGCGATCGGGCAGAAGGGCTCCACCATCGCGGGCGTCAAGGCCGCGCTGGAGGAGGCGGGCGCGCTGGAGTACACCACCATCGTCGCCGCCCCGGCATCGGACTCGGCGGGCTTCAAGTGGATCGCCCCGTACGTCGGCTCGGCCCTCGGCCAGCACTGGATGTACCAGGGCAAGCACGTCCTGATCGTGTTCGACGACCTGACCAAGCAGGCGGAGGCCTACCGCGCCATCTCGCTGCTGCTGCGTCGCCCGCCGGGCCGTGAGGCCTACCCCGGTGACGTGTTCTACCTGCACTCGCGGCTGCTGGAGCGGTGCGCGAAGCTCTCCGACGAGCTCGGCGCAGGCTCGATGACCGGTCTGCCGATCATCGAGACCAAGGCCAACGACGTGTCGGCCTACATCCCGACCAACGTCATCTCCATCACCGACGGTCAGGTCTTCCTCGAGTCCGACCTGTTCAACGCCGGTCAGCGTCCCGCCATCAACGTGGGTGTCTCGGTCTCCCGAGTCGGCGGCGCCGCGCAGACCAAGGCGATGAAGACGGTCGTCGGAACGCTGCGGATCGACCTGTCGCAGTTCCGCGAGCTGGAGGCGTTCTCGGCCTTCGCCTCCGACCTGGACGCCTCCTCCAAGGCACAGCTCGACCGAGGCTCCCGCCTCATGGAGCTGCTGCGGCAGGACGCCTACTCCCCGGTGCCGGTGGCGGAGCAGATCGTCTCGATCTACGCGGGTACCAAGGGTTACCTGGACTCGGTGCCGATCGCGGACGTGCGTCGCTTCGAGTCGGAGCTGCACGACTTCCTCCGTCGCAAGCACGAGGGCATCCTGGGCGAGATCGTCGAGACCAAGAAGCTCTCCTCGGACAACGAGGAGCGGCTCACGGCGGCGATCAACGAGTTCAAGGAGCAGTTCACCGCCTCCGACGGCTCGTCGGTCGTGGTGCGCGAGGCCGAGGCCGAGGCGATGGAAGCCGAGAACGTCGGTCAGGAGTCCGTGAAGGTTCACCGACCGGCTCCGGCCAAGAAGTGACGTGGTGACGGATGGCTGCCCAGATACGTGAGCTGCGTCAGCGGATTCGCTCGACGCAGGCGATGAGGAAGATCACCAAGGCGCAGGAGCTGATCGCCACTTCACGGATCAGCAAGGCCCAGGCGAGAGTCCAGGCGGCCCGTCCCTACTCCGACGAGATCACCAGCGTGTTGTCCGCCCTCGCGGGGGCCGCGACGCTCGACCACCCGATGCTGGTCGAGCGCAAGCAGCCCAAGCGCGCGGGCGTGCTGGTGGTCACCAGCGATCGGGGTCTGTGCGGCGGGTACAACGCCAACGTGATCCGGGCGGCGGAGGAGCTGCAGTCTCTGCTCCGGGAACAGGGCAAGACCCCGGTGCTCTACGTGGTCGGCCGCAAGGGGCTGAAGTACTTCAGCTTCCGGGGCCGTGAGGTCGCCGACTCGTGGACCGGCTTCTCCGAGCGTCCCGAGTACACGGACGCGGCCAAGGTCGGCAACACGCTGGTCGAGGCATTCTTGGCAGGCGCGGACGACGAGGACGACTCGGCGGGCTCCGACGGCGTCCTCGGCGTGGACGAGCTGCACATCGTCTACACCGAGTTCCGGTCGATGCTCACCCAGCGGCCGGTGGCCCACCGGCTGGCGCCGCTGGAGGTCGAGTACGTCGAGGAGGGCGAGACCTCGACCGCCCCGCCTCCCTCGTACGAGTTCGAGCCGGATGCCGAGACGCTGATGGACGCGCTGCTGCCGAAGTACATCAACACGCGGCTGTTCGCCGCGATGCTGGAGGCGGCGGCATCGGAGTCGGCATCACGCCGGACGGCGATGAAGGCGGCGACTGACAACGCCAACGAGCTGATCACAGCGTTGTCGACGCAGGCCAACCAGGCCCGCCAGGCCCAGATCACCCAGGAGATCAGCGAGATCGTCGGTGGCGTTGACGCGCTCGCCGCGGCAGGAAGTGATGAGTGAGATGACGGCTGCTACCGCTGTTGGCACCGGTCGCGTCGTCCGGGTGATCGGCCCGGTCGTCGACGTCGAGTTCCCCCGTGGCGAGGTGCCCGCCCTGTTCAACGCTCTGAAGGTGGAGATCACCTTCGAGCAGATGAAGAAGACCGTGACGCTCGAGGTCGCACAGCACCTCGGTGACAACATGGTTCGCACGATCTCGATGCAGCAGGCCGACGGTCTGGTCCGAGGTGCTCCGGTGCGCGACACCGGCGCGGCCATCTCGGTGCCGGTCGGCGACGCGGTCAAGGGTCACGTGTTCAACGCGCTCGGCGAGTGCCTGGACAAGCCCGGCCACGCCGACGACGTCGAGCGCTGGGGCATCCACCGCAAGCCCCCGGCATTCGACCAGCTCGAGGGCAAGACCGAGGTCCTGGTCACCGGCGTGAAGGTGATCGACCTGCTGACCCCGTACGTCAAGGGCGGCAAGATCGGCCTGTTCGGCGGTGCCGGTGTCGGCAAGACGGTGCTCATCCAGGAGATGATCACCCGTATCGCCCGCAACTTCGGCGGCACCTCGGTGTTCGCAGGCGTCGGCGAGCGGACCCGTGAGGGCACCGACCTCTTCCTCGAGATGGAGGAGATGGGCGTTCTCCCGGACACCGCGCTGGTGTTCGGTCAGATGGACGAGCCGCCCGGCACGCGTATGCGGGTCGCGCTGTCCGCGCTGACCATGGCCGAGTACTTCCGGGACGTCCAGAACCAGGACGTGCTGCTGTTCATCGACAACATCTTCCGGTTCACCCAGGCGGGTTCGGAGGTGTCCACCCTGCTGGGCCGGATGCCCTCGGCCGTGGGTTACCAGCCGACGCTGGCCGACGAGATGGGTGAACTCCAGGAGCGGATCACCTCGACGCGGGGTCGCTCGATCACCTCGATGCAGGCGATCTACGTGCCCGCGGACGACTACACCGACCCGGCCCCGGCGACGACCTTCGCCCACCTGGACGCGACCACGGAGCTGTCCCGGCCGATCTCGCAGAAGGGCATCTACCCGGCGGTCGACCCGCTGACGTCCTCCTCGCGGATTCTGGACCCCTCGGTGGTCGGCGACGAGCACTACCGGGTGGCCCAGGAGGTCAAGCGGATTCTGCAGAAGAACAAGGAGCTGCAGGACATCATCGCGATCCTCGGTCTCGACGAGCTGTCCGAGGAAGACCGCCTGACGGTGAACCGGGCGCGGCGCATCGAGCGGTTCCTGTCGCAGAACTTCTTCGTGGCGCAGAAGTTCACCGGCCAGGAGGGGTCCTTCGTCGACACGAAGGACACCATCGAGGCCTTCGACAAGATCGCCAAGGGCGAGTACGACCACGTTCCGGAGCAGGCCTTCCTCTCCATCGGTGGTCTGGAGGACCTGGAGCGCAGGCACCAGGAGCTCTCCAAGTAAGCCGCACAGCACGCGAGACGGGCCGGACTCCCAATGGGGGTCCGGCCCGTTCGTTCTGTCGGTGATGCCCGGCGGATGCGTCAGTCGTCGAGATCGACGACCACGCTGCCGCCGTCGGCGTCGCGTACCTCGACCTGGACGGCGGTGGGCGGCAGCAGCGCCGCACCCTGTTCGGCCCGGGCGTCCCGCCACTCGGCGTCGGGGCTGTCGCGGTAGCGCAGCTCCGACTCATGGTCGAACACCGCCCAGCCCTGGTCATCGGGCAACCGCAGGGCGACCGGCAGCGGCGACTCGACGTCGATCGGGCCGCCGTAGACGACTTCGTGCTCCGCTCCATCGACGATCACGGCGTAGAGGTGCGGTGCGGTGGGGCCATAGCTCACGTTGGTGATCAGCGCAGTTCGCCCGTCGGGCAGCGCCAATGCGGCCAGTTCGGAAAAGCTAGAAGTTAGGGGGGCGATCACGCCAGCCTCGGTGAGTGCACCGAAGAGGCGCCTACTCGGATTCCTGATCAGGGATCGATCGGCGATCTGGCCGACCTCGATAATCGCCTGCGGGCGACCGTCCTCGTCGGATGAGGTGCCCGCGAGCAGCGGGCCGGGATACGTGGTCTGGTGACCTATCGGCTCATCGTGGTCGCCACGACGGCCCTCGGGAAACATGGGTTGGACGGCCCTGCCTGCGGGCCCGCCGTCGAACATGCTGCCCTCCGGCGTCGGGGACAGATCAAGACCTTCTGGAGGGCTCGGTGAGTCCAGCTCCGCGATCCCGATGTGATCGTCGAGCGGGACCTCCCGCCAGTGGCGGGTGGGCAGGCCGGTGGCGGGGTCGATGTCGATGTGTTCCGACAGCGAGACATGTCCCCAGTCGGCATCGACGACGACGAGTACTCGCGAGTCTGGCCCGACGAAATTCGACAGGAGTCGCCCGCCGTCCGGGTTGGCGCTGAGCACTCGTGTCCGGCCCTGGGCATCCGGCCCCACCACGCCGCTGATCGCCTCCACGTCGTTTCTCGTGATGGCCTGCGTGATGACGGCGACCGGCCCCGCCGGGGTCTCGAAGGCGGCATGGACGTTCGGCTCACCGGTCAGCACGAGCCCGTCGGGGTACCGGAGCCAGGTGATCGCGTCCGCTGCCTGCTCCCGCCAGAGCGCCTCCGCCTCGGCGAGGAATGCCGCATCCTCGGCGAGATCGCCTCGGGGCTCGCCGGTCAGCCGTTCGGTGAGCACCGGCGATGGTTCGCCGAACCTCCCCTGGGCGGGAATGACCGGGTCGGCACCGTCCTCTTGCTCGCGCAGCCAGCCCGTCAGGGCCGTGCCCGCCGCCAGCACCACCGTGAGGGCCGTCGCCGCGCCGAAGATGGTCCGTCGCTTCCTCCTGCGTTCTCTGCCACGAGAGAGCACCCGGTGCGCGAGGCTCGGGTCGGCCTCGACGTCCGAGACGATCTCCTCCAGCCGTTCGGTGAGCCTGGTCGGTTCGGTCATCGGAATGCCCCCCTCAACGGTGTCGCTCGCAGTGATTCCGCGTCGTTCTCGTGCGGGTCGTTCTCTTCCCGGTCGTTCTCGGCGTAGACCCGCCGCAGCCTCGTCAACCCGAGCGAGGTCTGGCTCTTCACCGTTCCGACCGCGCAGCCCAGCGCACGGGCCGTCTCGGCCTCGGTGAGGTCCTCGAAATACCGCAGGACGATCACCGCACGCATCCTCGGCGGCAGCTCCCGCAGCGCCTGCAAGACCGCGTCTCGGTCGGACACCGTCTCGTCGGCCCCGGCGTGCTCGTCCTCATCGGCGCGTTCCGACAGGGGCACCTCCGCGACCCGTCGGGACAGCCGCCGCCAGCGGTTGGCGGCGGTGTTGGCCAGAGCCGCCCTGGCGTAGGCCTCCGGCGAGCCCGTGACCCGTGACCAGCGCACAAACATGCGTTCCAACACGTCCTGGAGGAGGTCCTCGGCGGCGCCCCGGTCACCGCCGCACAGCAGGTATGCCGTGCGTAACAGGGCGGTCGATCTGCTCCTGACGAAGTCCTCGAACTCCGCCTCGGGTCGTCTCACTCATCACTCCCTCGTTCGTTCAGTGAACGTCACAGGTAGAGACACCGGGAGGGGGGAGAAGGTTGGAAGTCCGTTGTCTAGACTGCGGGGAGGCAGCCGACGAAGGAGATGCGTGTGGCAGAGATGTCCGTCCAGCTTGTCGCGGTAGAGCGTCGTCTCTGGTCGGGTACGGCGAGCTTCGTCGTGGCCCAGACCATCGAGGGCGAGATCGGCATCCTGCCCAATCACGAACCGCTGCTGGCCCAGCTTGCCGAGGGCGGCCTGGTCCGCATCACCACCACCTCCGGCGAGGTCCTCCGCGCCGCGGTGCACGGGGGCTTCCTGTCGGTCACCGGCGACGGGGTGAGCGTGCTCGCCGAGGACGCCGACCTGGCCGCCGAGGTGAACGTGGAGCAGGCTCGCGCCGATCTGGAGAGCGAGGACGCCGACATCCGGGGTCGAGCCAAGGCGAGGCTGCGGGCAGCCGGACAGGCAGCCTGAGCCCAGCGCGACGGGGACGGGGGCCGAGCCGTGTGGGTCGTCGAGGCCGTCGGAGTGGGCCTGTTCGCTGCCGCACTGGTACTGGGCTTACTCGTGCTCCGCAGAATCAGACTGCTGCGGCGCGCGGGCGGGATCGACGTGGCGTTGCGGACGCGCCTGGAGGACAGCCCTCGGGGCTGGCACCTCGGGGTGGGCCACTATCGCGGTGACGACTTCCTCTGGTTCCGGGTTCTGAGCCTGCGCTCCGGCCCGGACCAGGTGGTCCAGCGCACCGGCCTGGAGATCTCCAGCCGCCGGGCGCCCTCCGCGCCGGAGGCCTACGCGATGCCCGTCGGCTCGACGGTGCTGCGGTGTGCGGGCAACGAGCGCGAGATCGAACTGGCCATGACGCAGGACGCGTTGACCGGATTCCTGTCCTGGCTGGAGTCGGCGCCGCCCGGCCACAGCGTCCCCTGGGCTTCCTGACTGCCGAGCAGCGTCCCGCTCTTGACGTCTCCCGGCTGAGACTCGCCGCCTTCCGCCTCGCCTCGGTCCGAGGCCTGCGGTGCATCACCCCGGTATGGCGGCCTCTCCCGCCGCCTGATGCCGAGTGTCGACTCCCGCGACCCGGCACGTGTCCGACCACGGCCCCGTTCTCGTGTCTCCGATCATGTCGGGCAGCAAGCCGCGAATCAGCCGTCCGGTGTGATCCACCTTTTCGCCTGCATGGTCGACACTCACCACCGGCAGGCCGTGCACTCACCTGACGCCGCAGCCGCGTGCGCCGTCGGGCGTGGGCGTGCCGTCACCGAGTCGCTCCGAAGTCCGGTCAGCCGAGCAGTCGCCTCGGCACCCTTGCCCTCGCCGTGACCCCTGCCCGCGCCGTGCCGCCGCATCCCCGGGCCGACGGCACGGGCGAGAGGCAGTCCAGCGACACACCGTCTGACTCGCGCGGGACTGGATGAGGACGGCTGCCGTCGTCGTAGCCGCCTCTGGTGAGCCGGCTGTGCTGCCCGTCCGACCGACAGGTCCGAGACGGCTGCGGCTTTCGTGGTCGGACGCTCGTCGGGCACGGCCGGTGGCGACCGATGCGACACCGAACGAGACCACTGCGCCGACGCGCCTGCCGCTGGGGACGGGCATCGCCGCTGCCGGGCAGCCCGAGGTCCACCAGCAGGCGGATCGCATGGGCGCGGCGTCGCCGTTACTGGTCGCCGCCCGGCTTCCACTTCACGTCGCCGTCGGGGTTGGCCACCCGACAGAGGATGAACAGCAGGTCCGAGAGGCGGTTCAGGTACTTGGCGGTGAGGGCGTTGGTCTGCTCGGCCGCATCACTCGCGAGCAGTGCCCAGGTCGTGCGCTCCGCCCGCCGGGTCACGGTGCGGGCCACGTGCAGCAGGGCCGCCGCCGGGGTGCCGCCGGGCAGGATGAAGGAGTCGAGCTTGGGCAGGTCCGCGTTGAACTCGTCGCACCAGCCCTCCAGCCGATCGATGTAGGCCTGCGTGATCCGCAGCGGGGGATACTTCGGATCGGGCACGATCGGCGCGCAGAGGTCGGCTCCGACGTCGAACAGGTCGTTCTGGACCTGGCGGAGCACCGCCACCACCGACTCGCTCGGACTGCCCAGCGCCAACGCCACGCCGATGGCGGAGTTCGCCTCGTCGACGTCGGCGTAGGCGGCCAGCCGCACGTCGGTCTTGTGCACCTGGGAGGCATCGCCCAGGCGAGTCATACCGCCATCGCCCGTTCGCGTGTAGATCTTGGTCAGGTGCACCGACATGCGGGCAGCCTAGCGAACCCGTGGGGCGACGGCGAGGAGTCGACCTCTACCCTGCTTGTCTGTGAGCGAGCACTTCCAGGTCCGGGGCGGTGCCCGGCTAGTCGGCAGGGTCGACGTCGTCGGAGCCAAGAACAGCGTGTTGAAGCTGATGGCGGCTGCGCTGTTGGCCGAGGGCACCACGACCATCACCAACTGTCCCGAGATCCTGGACGTCCCGCTGATGGCGGATGTGCTCCGGGGGCTGGGCTGTGAGGTGTCCATCGAGGGCGACACGGTGTCCATCACCACCCCCGCCGAGCCGAGCCATCGAGCCGACTTCGCGTCGATGAGCAAGCTGCGGGCATCGGTGTGCGTCCTGGGGCCGCTGGTCGGGCGGTGCAGGCGTGCCGTGGTGGCGCTGCCGGGCGGGGACGCGATCGGATCGCGCCCGCTCGACATGCATCAGAACGGCCTGCGTCAGCTCGGCGCCACCAGCGAGATCGAGCACGGTTGTGTGGTGGCCGAGGCCGAGGGCCTGCACGGGGCGCAGATCTGGCTGGACTTCCCGAGCGTGGGCGCCACCGAGAACATCCTGATGGCTGCGGTGCTGGCCGACGGGACGACGGTGATCGACAACGCCGCCAGGGAACCGGACATCGTCGACCTCTGCCTGATGCTCCAGCAGATGGGCGCCAAGATCGAGGGTGCGGGCACCTCGACGCTGACCGTGCACGGCGTCAGTGCGTTGCAGCCCACCGAGCACCGGGTCATCGGCGACCGCATCGTGGGAGCGACCTGGGCCATCGCCGCCGTCGCCACCTGCGGTGACGTCGACGTGCACGGGGTGAACCCGCAGCATCTCGAACTGGTGCTGGACAAGCTGCGCACGGCGGGCGCCGAGGTGACGACCAGGACCGACGGCTTCCGGGTGGTCATGGCCACCCGGCCGCAGTCGGTGGACTTCGTGACGCTGCCCTATCCCGGCTTCCCCACCGACCTCCAGCCGATGGCCATCGTGTTGTCTGCGGTCTCCGAGGGCACCTCGATGATCACCGAGAACGTCTTCGAGGCCCGGTTCCGGTTCGTCGAAGAGATGGTCCGGCTCGGGGCAGACGCGCGGACCGACGGCCATCACGCGGTCGTGCGGGGCGTCGAACGCCTCTCCAGCGCTCCGGTATGGGCCTCGGACATCCGGGCCGGGGCAGGCCTGGTGCTCGCCGGACTGTGCGCCGACGGCGTCACCGAGGTCTGGGACGTCTTCCACATCGACCGGGGCTACCCGAGGTTCGTCGAGAACCTCGTCGCGCTGGGCGCCTCGGTGGAACGAGTGTCGGCCCCGCCGGAGCGCTGAGCCCGAGCGGAGCCGCTCGCGCCGTCGAAGTCAGCGGCAGCGACCCGACCGGGGCGCTGCCTGCTGCTGCGCTGCCCGCCCACGCCCGTCCACGCCCGGCCCCTTCGTCGTGCGGGGCCGGGCGTCGTGCGCTCTCTCGTGCTCTCCGCCTCCGGAGCGGCGGTCTGCCTTTTCGGCGCAGGCGTCGACGGCCGTGGTGCTGCGGCCGCAGAGCGTCCCGTTCGGCACGGCTCGAATCCGGTGTCCCCGATCATCCCTGGCCGCTCACTCGCTCGGGTGAGCCCGAAGCCACGCCTGCTCGGCGGTTCGCGCGCATTTCCGGGAAAAGGCGGTCTCGCGGTCCGGAACGTCCGTTTTTGTTGCGAACACGCAGTAGTCGGTTAATCACTCGACGGCGCAGCGTTGTCGACATTCCCGCCGATCTTTCCCGATCGTGTTAATACTGCTTTACGGCTGGTGAACGGCCTTCCTCGCACACTGCTCGGGGCGCCGGACGAAATCGTGAGGTCCGACACGGGGGCGAGCGCGCGGCCGATCGTGACCTAATAGTGACCCATATAGCACAGTGGTGGCGATCGTGTCAGGCAAACGGGTGAAATCGCTGGTAACCCACAGTTTGCGACTTGATCCGATGGCCGAATGACCGCCGTCACTTCCTATCTCGTTCGTATAACGCCACGCGTTACGGTCAGCGCCTACCTTTGACCGCACCAGGTGTCCCGCCTACGTTCGACACGCCGAGTCGCCGCAGCGTGACGACTCGCATCGTCCTGTCACCGAGTGGGGGAGCGGCCTTCCGTGCTAGCTGCGAACGTCACCCGACGAAACTTCATACGAGGTGCCACCGGCGGCCTTCTGGCGGTCGGGCTCGGCGTCGGCGTCGCCGGGTGCAGCTCGATCGACCTCTCCACTGCGGGCGGTGGTGGCGATCTGCTCGATCAGTTGCGTGATCGCGGCAACGTCCGGATGGGATTCGCCAACGAGACGCCCTTCGCCTACATCGATTCCGAGGGCGACCTGACCGGTCAGGCCGCCGAGGTCGGCAAGGAGATCTTCCGTCGACTCGGGGTCGACAGCTTCGTTCCGAAGCTCGCCGACTTCAGTTCGCTGATTCCCGGCCTCAACGCCGGGCTGTTCGACGTCATCTCCGCAGGCATGTACATCACGCCCGCCCGCTGTGAACAGATCTTGTTCACCAACCCCGACTACAACGCGCCTTACGCCTTCCTGGTCCCCGAGGGCAATCCCTTGGGCCTCACCACGCTGGAGGACGTCGTGGCCAATCCCGACGTCGTGCTCGGCGTGATCGTCGGCGGCGTGGAGGAGTCGGTCGCCACCGGCGTGGGCGTCCCCTCGGATCAGATCGTGGTCTTCCCCGATCAGGTCTCCGGCATCGACGGCGTCGCCGCCGGGCGGGCCGACGCCTTCCTTCTCTCCACCCTCTCGTTGCGCTCGGCGTTGGGCGGCAGACCCGACTCCGGGCTGGAGCTGTCCGAGCCGCCCTTCATTCCGACGGTCGACGGCGTCGACCAGAACGGTGCGGGCGGGTTCGGCTTCCGGCTGGGCGAGGCGAACATCGTCGAGTCCTTCAACAGTGAGCTGGCGACCCTCAAGAGCGAGGGTCTGCTCCTGCCGATCGTGGAGCCCTTCGGCTTCACCGAGGACGAGATGACGGACCTGACCGCCGAAGAACTGTGCCAGGCACCGTTGGCCTGACCGGAAGGAGTTGCCCCGTTGTCTCCGGGACTCTGGCAATACATGATCGAGGGGCTGGTGGTCACCCTCCAGCTCACGGTCTTCGGTGCCCTGCTCGGCCTCGTCTTCGCGTTCGCCGCCGGGCTCGCTCGGGTGAGCAGGAAGAAGTTCCTCCGCGCGCTGGGTTTCCTCTACACCGAGACCTTCCGCGGGATGTCGGCCCTGATCGTGTTGTTCTGGCTGATCTTCGTGATGCCTCGGTTCGGCTACCAGCTGGCACCGTTGTTCGCAGGCGTCCTCGCCCTGGCACTGAACATCGGCGCCTACGGCGCTGAGGTGGTGCGCGGTGCGATCCGCGCGATCCCGCAGAGCCAGCTCGAGGCCGCCACGGCCCTGAACTTCACCCCGTGGCAGCGGACCCGCAAGGTCGTGCTGCCGCAGGCGATCGTCGCGATGATCCCCGCCTTCAGCAACAACCTCATCGAACTGCTCAAGGCCAGCGCGCTGGTGTCGATCGTCTACCTCTCCGACCTGACCTTCGGCGCGCAGCTCGTCCGGGCCTCGACGCAGAACACCGCAGGCGTGTTCGGCGGCCTGCTGGTCGCCTACGGGGTCATCGCGTTGATCTTCACCGTGTTGATGCGCTTTCTGGAACGACGGGCCGCCGCATCGCTCGGCCGGACGGTTCCGCCCGGCATGATCGCCCGCATCTTCCGCAGGACGGAGGCCTCGGCATGACCGGATGGAACTGGGACGTGTTCTGGGACTCGGTCCCTGCCCTGTTGGACGGGCTCGTCGTGGCGTTGCAGGCGACGGTGCTCGGGTATCTGATCGCGCTCGTCCTCGGCCTCGGGTTCGCTCTGCTGCGACGCAGCACGAAGCTGTGGATCAGTGTTCCCGCGTCGATCGTCATCGAGTTCATCCGCTCCACCCCGTTGCTGGTGCAGCTCTTCTTCCTGTTCTACGTGCTGCCCGAGGTGGGCATCAGCTTCTCCACCCTGACGACCGCCGCGATCGGACTCGGCGTGCACTACGCCACGTACGTGTCGGAGGTCTACCGCTCGGGCATCGACGGCGTGCCCGTCGGCCAGTGGGAGGCGGCGCGAGCACTGAACCTGCCGGTCAGGCGGACCTGGACCAGCGTGATCCTGCCGCAGGCCCTGCCTCGGGCGATGCCTGCGCTGGCCAACTACGTGATCGCGATGTTCAAGGACACGCCGACGCTCGTCGCCATCACCGTGGTCGAGATGCTGACCGTGGCCCGTGCGATCGGCTCCGAGACGTTCCTCTACGCGGAGCCGATCACCATGGCCGGAATCCTCTACCTGGTGACCGCACTCGTGATGTCCTGGCTCGCCAGGATCCTGGAACGCCGATTCGGTCAGGTCCGAGCCGCGTGACCGGCGGAAAGAATGAGAAGGGGAGCAAGCCGATGACCGAGGCGACCAGCGCCGTGGCCGAGAAGGGCCCGAAGCAGGCCGACTTCATCCGGTTCGACGACATCAGCAAGCGCTTCGGCAAGAACGTGGTGCTCGACGACCTCTCGTTCTCCGTGGGAGCGGGCGAGCGGGTCACGCTGATCGGGCCGAGCGGATCGGGCAAGACGACGATCCTGCGGATGTTGATGACCCTGCTCAAGCCGGACAGCGGCACCATCAAGGTCGGCGAGGACTACCTCTTCCACGAGGAGCGCAACGGCAGCCTCGCCCCGGCGAGCGAGGCGCACATCCGCAAGGTGCGCGGCCGGATCACCATGGTGTTCCAGCAGTACAACCTGTTTCCGAACATGCGGGTGCTGCGCAACGTCACCGAGGCTCCGGTGCACGTCCTGGGCAAGTCCAAGGACGAGGCCGAGGAGCGGGCCAGGGAACTGCTGGACATGGTGGGGCTGGGCGACAAGGTCTCCGCCTACCCCTCGCAGCTCTCCGGAGGGCAGCAGCAGCGGGTGGCCATCGCCCGTGCGCTGGCGATGGACCCGGACATCCTGCTGCTGGACGAGGTCACCTCGGCGCTGGACCCGGAGCTGGCGGCCGAGGTGCTGGACGTGCTGCGTGACGTCGCCAGGTCCAGCGACATCACCATGCTGTGCGTGACGCACGCGATGAAGTTCGCCAGGGACGTCTCCAACCGCGTGCTGATGTTCGACGCGGGCCGGATCATCGAAGCGGCGCCGCCTGCCGAGATCTTCGACGAGCCCAAGCAGGAGCGGACCCAGAAGTTCCTCCAGTCGGTGCTCGCCGAGAGCTGATCAGACGACGGTCGACGGACCGATCGGATGCCGGGGAGAACACACTCTTCCCGGCGTCCGGCGTCCGGCGTCCGGCGTCCGGCGTCCGGCGTCCGGCGTCCGGCGTCCGGCGTCCGGCGTCCGGCGTCCGGCGTCCGGCGTCCGGCGTCCGGCGTCCGGCGTCCGGCGTCCGCTACCGCGTCGCGGCCTGCTGCCGCAGGCGTGCCGTGCCCGACCGCCGTGTTCTGACCGGTTGTCGGGACGGCTCACTCCGGTCGATCGGTGCGGCTCACCGGCAGCCCGTCGCTCGATGCGGGCATTACGCCTGCCCGCCGGTCGTGCAGCAGCAGCAGCGCGTACGCCGCGATCGATTGCGCATCGGTGATCAGCCCTTCGGCGATCATCTGTTCGAACTCCGTCCGGGTGAACCACCCGCCTCGCATGTCCTGTTCCTCGTGCTCGCGCTGCGCCTCGCCCTCGGTCAGCTCGGTCGCGAGATACACCCGCCCGCGCTGACTGGAGTGGCCCGGCGCCACGTCGAGCAGGCCGATCTCCACCATGCTGGCCGCGCGAAGCCCCGTCTCCTCCCGCAGCTCCCGCTCGGCGAGCACCGCCTGCTCCACCACTGCACGGTCCGGCGCCGTGCCCTGCGGGAACTCCCAGCGTCGGAGGCCGAGCGGATAGCGGAACTGCTCGACCAGGTGCAGCCGGTCCCCGTCCGCCGGGATGATCAACGCGTAGTTCGGCTTGTCCACGACGCCGTACGTGCCCGCCGAGCCGTCCTGTCGCCGGATCGCATCCTCGCGGACCGTCATCCACGGATTGGCGTACACCTGCCGGGAACTCACCGTCTCCATGCCGACAGATGATGCCGCACCCGGGAGTGGTTCCCCGGCGGGGTTTCCACGGGCGGGTGATCGATCGTCGCCATGGCGTGATGTTGCTGGTGGTCGCGATCGGCTGCCGGTACGCAGGAGGTGACGTGTTGATCAGCTCGGGAGGAGACGACAGATGGTGCACCACGATCGGCGGCGCTGGGCCGCCTGTGTGAGCGCGGTGACGGTCGGGCTGATGATCGGCACGGCGTCGGTCGGCACGGCGGCCCCGGACACTGGAGGCGGGGGGACGACGTCGGCGTCGGCGATCCCGACCGGGACGGGCGCAGCGGCCGAGGCAGGCGGGTCGGGCACCGGCCTCGACGAGGAGCGGGGCGGTATCCGCGCGGCGGCCAGCCCGACGGCGATCCGAGACAGCTACCTGGTGGTGCTGCCCGACACGCTGGCGCCCGAATCGGTGCGCACCGCCGTCGACTCCCTGATCGCCGTCTACGGCGGGAAGCTGCGGCACACCTTCGAGCACTCCGTGCGCGGCTTCTCCGTCGAGCTCGACCAGGTCGCCGCCCGCCTGCTCGCCGCCGATCCGGCCGTCGCCTTCGTCGAACAGAACCAGACCGTCTCCCTCACCGACACCCAGCTCGACCCCACGTGGGGTCTCGACCGGATCGATCAGCGGGAGCTGCCGCTCGACCAGTCCTACACCTATGGCAACACGGCCCTCTCGGTGAACGCCTACGTGATCGACACCGGTGTCCAGCCGACGCACGTCGAGTTCGACGGCCGGGCCGTCGCCGCCTTCGACGCGATCGGCGACGGTCGGGACGGGGCGGACTGCAACGGCCACGGCACCCATGTGGCGGGCACGATCGGCGGCACCGAATACGGCGTCGCCAAGGAGGTCGCCATTCAGGGCGTGCGGGTCCTCGACTGCGGGGGCTCGGGCACCATCGAGGGCGTGCTCCAGGGCATCGAGTGGGTCACCGCGAACGCCGAGGCGCCCTCGGTGGCGAACATGAGCCTGGGCGGCGGCGTCTCGGAGGCGCTGGACGCGGCGGTCGCCGAGTCGATCGCCAGCGGCATCACCTACGTGGTCGCGGCGGGCAACGACAATGAGGACGCCTGCAACGCCTCGCCCGCGAGGACGCCTACCGCGCTGACCGTGGCCGCCTCCGACGACGCGGACGTCCGGGCGAGCTTCTCCAACCTCGGCGAGTGCGTCGACCTGTTCGCCCCCGGCGTGGACATCACCTCGGCGTGGATCGGCGCCGATGACGCGATCAACACGATCAACGGAACCTCGATGGCCTCGCCGCACGTCGCGGGCGCGGTGGCGCTCTATCTGGAGGCCGACCCGGACGCGACGCCGGGCGAGGTCGCCGCCGTGACCCTCTCGTGGACCACCAGCGACGTGATCACGGACGCGGGCGAGGGCACGCCGAACCGGCTGCTCTACACCGGCGGCTGACCAGCGCACGTCGGCTGGCGTCGCCGCCGTGTGACGGGGCGTCGGCCGACGAACGATCGCCTTCTCTACGCTGTGCCGCGTGCGTCTCGTCATCGCTCGCTGTCAGGTCGACTACGTCGGCAGGCTCACCGCCCATCTTCCGATGGCCAATCGGCTGCTTCTGATCAAGGCAGACGGGTCGGTGTCGGTGCACTCCGACGACCGGGCCTACAAGCCGCTCAACTGGATGAGTCCGCCCTGCTGGCTGATCGAGGACCCGGACATCTGGACCGTGCAGAACAAGGCGGGCGAGCGGGTCGTGATCACCATCGACGAGGTGCTGCACGACAGCAGGCACGAACTGGGCGTCGAACCGGGGCTGGTCAAGGACGGCGTGGAGGCCCACCTCCAGGAGTTGCTGGCCGAGCACGTCGCCACCCTGGGCGACGGCTGGACCCTGGTGCGTCGGGAGTTCCCGACGGCGATCGGTCCCGTCGACCTGATGTGCCGCGACGCGGGCGGCGCCTCGGTGGCCGTCGAGATCAAGCGGCGGGGCGAGATCGACGGCGTCGAACAGCTCACGCGCTACCTCGAACTGCTCAATCGCGACCCACTGCTCGCCCCGGTGCGGGGCATCTTCGCGGCGCAGCAGATCCGGCCACAGGCCAGGACGCTGGCCGAGGACCGAGGCATTCGTTGCGTCGTCCTGGACTACGACGCCCTGCGGGGCATCGAGCCGGACGAGTTCCGCCTCTTCTGACACCGGCCTTCTCCGGCCGCCACCGACACCCAGACTGACGTCGCACGCGCGCGTGCGAGACCGGCTCCGCTCGAGCCGGTCTCGGCCGCGTCCGATGGCAGAGCGGTTCATCTCGCTCCGGGTTAGTCTTCTGCGAGACAGCCCTGCGACGTTCCGGGCGCGTCGAGTGTTCACCCGTCGAGAGGTGGCTTCGGTGATTCTTGCGCAAGAGACGCTGCGCCTGAATGCGGGTCCGGTGGACTACGCGCTGATCGCCGTCTACTTCGTACTCGTCTTGTTGATCGGTTATCTCGCACGGCGTTCGGTGTCGACCAGTCTGGACTTCTTCCTCTCCGGTCGGTCACTACCCGCGTGGGTGACAGGACTTGCGTTCATCTCGGCGAACCTCGGCGCGATCGAGATCATCGGAATGTCGGCCAACGGCGCCCAGTACGGGATGCCGACGATGCACTACTACTGGATCGGCGCCATTCCGGCGATGGTGTTCCTCGGCATCGTCATGATGCCGTTCTACTACGGCTCCAAGGTGCGCAGTGTTCCCGAGTATCTGCGCCGTCGTTTCGGCAAGGGTGCTCATCTGGTCAACGCGCTCAGCTTCGCCGCCGCCCAGGTGCTGATCGCGGGCGTCAATCTCTTCGCCCTGGCGCTCGTGATCAACGTGTTGCTCGGCTGGCCCATCTGGGTGTCGGTCGTCGTCGCGGCGGCGGTGGTGCTCAGCTACACCACCCTCGGCGGCCTGTCGGCGGCCGTCTACAACGAGGTCCTCCAGTTCTTCGTGATCGTCGCCGCCCTGTTGCCACTGACCATCGTCGGTCTCATCCAGGTCGGCGGCTGGCAGGGGTTGACCGATCGGGTCGCGGCCGAGGCGGGGCGGCAACAGCTCGCCGCCTGGCCGGGAACCGAGCTGACGGGCTTCGGCAGCTCCTTCCTCAGCACGTTGGGAATCGTGTTCGGCCTCGGTTTCGTGCTCTCCTTCGGATACTGGACGACGAACTTCGTCGAGGTACAGCGAGCCATGTCGGCATCCAGCATGTCGGCGGCCCGTCGTACGCCGTTGATCGGCGCGTATCCGAAGATGTTCATTCCGTTCGTGGTGGTGATCCCCGGCATGATCGCCGGTGTGCTCTCCCCGCAGCTCGCCACGTTGAAGGCGGGCGGCGAGAGCGAGTTGACCTATAACGACACGCTGTCGGTCCTGATGCGTGATCTCCTGCCCAACGGCATCCTCGGGGTGGCGATCACCGGTCTGCTCGCCGCGTTCATGGCGGGCATGGCGGCCAACATCAGCGCGTTCAACACGGTGTTCACCTATGACCTCTGGCAGACCTATATTCGTCGTGATCGACCCGACGGCTACTATCTCAAGATCGGCCGTCGAGCAACGGTGATGGGTACGATCATCGCGATCGGAACTGCATTCATCGCAGCGGGCTACAGCAACATCATGGATTACATTCAGCAGCTCTTCTCCTTCTTCAACGCACCATTGTTCGCCACCTTCATCTTGGCCATGTTCTGGAAGCGGATGACACCGGCCGCAGGCTGGATCGGCCTCGTCTCGGGCACCGCAGCCGCCATCACGGTCTCGGTCCTGGCGGAGACGGGGGTGTGGGACCTGCCGGGTCAGGGCGCGAGCTTCCTCGGGGCGGGTGCCGCGTTCGTCGTCGACGTCGTCGTCAGCGTGGTCGTCACGATGCTGACCCGCCCAAAGCCGGAGACGGAGCTGGTGGGGCTGGTCTGGAGCCTGACGCCCAAGGCCGATCGCACGCACTCCACGACCGGGCGGGACGCGGGCTGGTACCGCTCTCCCGCGCTGCTGGGCGGCGGCGCCCTGGTGCTGGTCGCGATCCTGAACGTCATCTTCGGCTGACCGTCGGCGTCCGTCGAGCGGACGACTATTCGTGAGGAGGACGCCCATGGCCGAGCACCACGCGCGGTCGGCACAGGCCCATCGGGGCGCCGGGCTGTTCGACCTCCGGTGGATCCTGGCCTTGCTGTTCGTCCTCTACGGCGGGGTGCTCACCGTGCTCGGCGTCGGCTTCACGACGGACGAGGACCTGGCGAAGGCGGCGGGGGTCGCCATCAATCTGTGGGCAGGCCTGGCGATGCTGTTGGTGGCCGCGCTCTTCGCCCTGTGGGCCAGACTGCGTCCCGTCGTGGTGGACCCTCGGTTGATTGATCGCGGAGATGACGACAATCCGTGAGGGTTGCGCTCCGCAGGGCGACGACCGTCTGAGGGATTGTCTGTTGCTACCTCACTGACCGGTGACTGGCGCTACCGTGCTGTCCGTGCGCCGTCTTCGCCGTCTACGACTCGCCCTGATCCCGGCCGTGCTGCTGCTGGCGGCGGGCTGTGCGGGCAGCACCGATCTCGCCAAGGTCACCTTCGAGCGGACCACCGTGCCCGCTGGGGAGCGGGAGAACGTGGCCCCACCCCCTCCCGACACCGAGACTGATCAGGGCGGCGGCGAGCCACAGACCCAGGACGAGGCGTTCAGCCCGGCGGCTCTTCGCTCGGTCGATCCCTGCGGGCTGCTCGACGAGGAGGAGTTCGCGGGCATCGGCGAGGCCCCCGAGGCCCTCCGCAGCGGCTACAGCAGATGCGGCTTCTACAGCTCCGACGCGCAGGGCGAGTCGGTCGGGCTGACCTTCACCGTCGGCGACTCGGTGTTCTCCGAGGCCGAGCAGGCCACCCAGGAGATCGGCGGCCTCAAGACCCACATCCAGTCCGTTGACGGTGACGGTGGCGGGGTCTGCTTCGTCCGCGTCATCACCACCGACGGGGAGAACGCGAAGTCGCTGACGATCCAGCTGAACGCCAAGGTCGACGACGTCTGCGCCACCGGCAAGGAGTTCGCCGAGCACGCGGTGGAACTCCTCCGTGAGGATCCGCCGCACAACGCCGAGGGCACCGGTCTGCTGGCAGGCCTGGACGCGTGTGAGACGGCCGAGGACGACGAGGTCATCGGCTGGGTCGGCGAGGGATACCGGGAGTACTCCAACGGCCTGCACGACTGCACCTGGTCGCGCGGCGGCGTCGAACTCGAGGTCGACTTCAACACCTACTACGACCCGGCAGGCAGCGACGACGCCGAGGAGATCGACCTGGACGGCACCACCGCCTACCGGGTCCTCGATGAGAACGTGTACCCGGAGTGCGACGTGTCCTGGGCTCACGCGCCCTTCGGCGACACCATCGACTTCGAGGTGGTGACGGTGTCGATGTCCGACATCCTGGAAGAGGGCGTCGACACCTGCGCACTGGCCACCGAGATCGCAGGCGTGGTCAAGGACCGCATCCCGGCCTGATCATCGGCAGGCATCGCCGGGCGGACATCGACCCGCGCTGGTCGGGGGAGCATCGCCTCGACCGTGCGGCGTAATCTTCGCTCTGATCCGACTTCGTCACCGGTGGGAGGACGCTTATGCGACAGAGCGACACCGATCAGCCCGCCGGTCCCACACCCCCCTCATCGGGGGGAACAGACCCCGATCCCGGCCGGGCCCACGAGGACGGTGACCGCCGGGCGTGCGCCGAACCCGCCGAGTTCACCTCCTATGACCCGCGCACCGGAGAGGTCGTCGGCGGGCATCGACTCACCTCGCCCGCCGAGGTCGTCACGGTGGTGGCCGAGGCCCGCACCGCCTCGGCCTGGTGGCGGGAGCTGGGGTTCGCGGGCAGGCGAGCCCGGCTGGACCGCTGGCGGGTCGCTCTGTTCGGACAGATCGAGCAGCTGGCCGCCCTGATCTGTGCCGAGACCGGCAAGCCGCTGGACGATGCCCGACTGGAACTGCTGATGGTGCTCGAACACCTGCGGTGGGCGGCGGAGAACGCCGAGGGAATCCTGCGGCGCAGGCGAGTGGCCACCGGCAGGCTGATGACCAACCACGCCTCCACCGTCGAATATCAGCCGCTGGGGGTGGTCGGCGTCATCGGTCCCGCGAGCCAGCCCGCGTTCGCTCCGATGAGCTCGGTGGTGGGCGCGCTCTCGGCAGGCAACACCGTGGTGCTCAAGCCGAGCGAACTGACGCCGGGAGTTGCGGTCGCCCTCGCGGTCGCCTTCGCGGAGATCGTGCCGGAGCACCCGGTGCTCAGCGTGATCACGGGGGACGGGAGTACCGGTGCGAACCTGTGTTCGGCAGGCGTCGACAAGATCTCCTTCACCGGCAAGGCCGACACGGCCCGACGGGTGCTGATCGACTGTGCCCAGACGCTGACGCCGGTGGTCGTGGAATGCGGCGGCAAGGACGTGATGCTGGTCGACTCCGACGCGGATCTCGTCGACGCGGCCGAGTCCGCCGTGTGGGGCGCGATGTCCAATGCCGGGCAGAGCAGCACCTCCCTGGAACGGGTGTACGTGGTCGACGAGGTCGCGGACCGGTTCGTCGACCTGGTCGAGCAGCGGGCACGCCGGCTGCGGCCCGGCGGTCAGCCGGGCGCCGACTTAGGGCCCGTGCAGCAGTCCAGCCAGGTGGACGTCATCCGGGAACAGCTCGCCGAGGCGATCGACCAGGGCGCGCGCTGCCTGGTGGGCGGACTGGAGTCGCTCCGTCCGCCCTATGTCGAACCGGTGGTCCTGCTGGACGTGCCGGAGGACTCCACCGTGCTCACCGAGCCGACCAGGGGTCCGATGCTGGTGATCAACCGCGTCCCCGACCTGGACACGGCCGTGCGGCTGGCCAACGCCTCCCGGTTCGGCCTCGGCGCCTCGGTGTTCTCCCGAAGCCGGGGGGAGGAGGTCGCGGCGAGCCTGCGGGCGGGTGTGATCGCGGTGAACAGCGCCGGGACCGCAGGCGCCGTGCCCGCATTGCCGCTCGGCGGCGTCGGCGCCTCCGGCTACGGTCGGGTACGTGGCGCGGACGGGCTGCGGGAGTTCGCCACGGTCAAGTCGGTGACCAGGCGACGAGGCAGGCCGCTGATCAATGCTCTGACCTTCGGCAGGAGGTCCGGCACCGTCCGCCGGCTGTTGCGCCTGGTCCGGATGCGTTACGGTCGCTGAGTCCTGGCAGGTCACCCGAAGTCGCGTGTCACGGCCGTCGGACGGCGGTTCGCTCGCGGTGCACGGGCGGCCGACGACTCGGCGGGCTGTCTGGGGGGAGCACGGCAGTGAAGAAGATCATCAATGATCCTGCCACCGTCGTGACCGAGGCGCTGCACGGCATGGCCGCGGCGCATCCCGACCTGCGGGTGCACACCGACCCCGCCTATGTCGTCCGGGCCGATGCTCCGATCCGAGGCCGGGTCGCCGTGATCTCCGGCGGCGGTTCCGGGCACGAACCCCTGCACTGCGGATTCGTCGGGCCGGGCATGTTGACCGCCGCCTGCCCCGGCCCCGTGTTCACCTCGCCGACGCCGGATCAGGTCCAGGCGGCGGTCGCCTCCGCCGACGGCGGTGCGGGCGTACTGCTGCTGGTGAAGAACTACACGGGCGACGTGTTGAACTTCGAGACCGCTGCCGAGTTGCTGGCGGCCGACGGCGTCGACGCCCGCACCGTGATCGTCGACGACGACGTGGCGGTGCGGGACTCGCTGTTCACCGCAGGTCGTCGGGGCGTCGCGGGCACGTTGCCGGTCGAGAAGATCGTGGGCGCCGCCGCCGAGTCCGGCGCCGACCTCGACACCTGTGAACGGCTGGCCAGGACCGTGGTGGCGAGCGTGCGGACCATGGGTCTGGCGTTGACTCCCTGCACTGTCCCGCACGCGGGCGAGCCGAGCTTCACCCTGGGCGAGGACGAGATCGAGATCGGCATCGGCATCCACGGCGAACCCGGCCGAGAGAAGACCCGGCTCGCTCCCGCTCAGGACCTCGTCCGGAAGCTGTTGCAGCCGGTGCTCGACGACCTGGAGTGGCAGCAGGGCGACCGGGTGCTGCTGTTCAGCAACTCGATGGGCGGCACCCCGCTCATCGAGCTGTACCTGGCCCATGGCAGCGCCGCCGCATTGCTGACCGAGCGCGGCCTGCTCGTGGAGCGCAGCCTGGTCGGGCCGTACGTGACAAGCCTGGAGATGCAGGGCATCAGCCTGACGCTGCTACGCCTGACCGATGAGCTGATCGAGTGGTGGGATGCACCCGTCAGCACTCCTGCACTGCGATGGGGGCGTTGATGAGCTGCGACGGGGCGGGCACGGCGGCGGCATGGCTTCGAGTGGCCGAGGTCGTGCGCGAACACCGAGACGAACTCGTCATGCTGGATCGCGAGATCGGCGACGGTGACCACGGCGAGAACCTGCGACGCGGCTTCGACATGGTCGCCGACCGGCTGACCTCGGCGGAGGACGACACTCCCCGCGCCGTCCTACGGCTGGTCGCCTCCACTCTGATCTCCACTGTCGGCGGTGCGGCCGGACCCTTGTACGGCACGGCGTTGCTGCGGGCGGGCAATGCGATCGGCGACCGTCCCGTGCTGGACGCGGCGGCCGTCGCGGCCGCGCTGACGGCCGCAGTGGAGGGCGTCGTGGCGCGGGGCCGGGCCGAGCCCGGCGACAAGACGATGGTGGACGCGTTGCAGCCCGCCGCGTCGGCCGCCGTGGCGGCGAGTGAACGCGGCGCGACGATCGCCGAGGTGCTCGCCGAGGCCTCGGCCGCTGCCGATGCCGGCGCGCACGCCACCGTCCCGCTGATCGCTCGCAAGGGCCGCGCCTCCTACCTGGGAGAGCGCAGCGCGGGACATCTGGACCCCGGCGCCCGGTCGACCGCGCTGATCCTGGCGTCGTTGGCCGCCTCCGCCGCGTCCTGGCGCCCGGCCGGGCAGGCCGAGGGCACCGACCAAGGCGGGCCCACCGGGCCGAGCATCGCACCGGGGGAGGACGCATGACCCTCGTCGGGCTGGTGCTGGTCTCGCACAGCAGGCAGCTTGCCGCAGGCCTCGCCGAACTGGCGGGCCAGATGGCACCGGACGTCCGCATCGAGGCGGCGGGCGGCCTGCCCGGCGGCGAACTGGGCTCCGACCTCGAACTGGTCTCCGCTGCGGTGGACCGGGCCGAACAGGGGCGAGGCGTGGTGCTCCTCTATGACATCGGCAGTGCCCAGATGACGGCCGAACTGGCCGTGGAGGCGCTCGACGACCCAGGCCGGGCCTATGTCGCCGACGCACCCTTCGTCGAGGGCGCCGTCGCGGCGGCCGTCGCCGCCCAGGGCGGCGCGGACCTGGAGTCGGTGGCGTTGACCGCGTCCTCCGCCGCAGCGGACGCGGAATGGCCGCTGGCCGATCCCGGCTTCGGCGCCGCCGACCCGGCGGTCGCGACGACGGCGGTCGCGACGACGGGGGTTGCCGAGACGACGGCGGTGCCCGCAGGCGACGAGGCGCTCGCGCACGCGGCTGGGTCGTCGCCGGGATCGGCCGAGTCGGCGCTCGCGCTCGGCTCGGATTCGGTACTCGCCTCGGAGACTCCCGGCGGCGAGATCGAGGTCGAGCTGCGCAACGACGTCGGCCTGCATGCCCGACCTGCTGCCCTGCTCGCGCGCCGCGTGGCGGGGCTGGACGCGCGGGTGACCGTGCAGTACGGGGAGCGGCTCGCCGATGCCGCCAGCGTGCTCGCGCTGATGGGCCTCGGTGCGGGCGGCGGATCGACCGTGCGGGTCCTGGCCGTCGGTCCGGATGCGGCCGAGGCACTGCGTCGCGTGGCGGACCTGGCGGCACGTCGCTTCGAGGGCTGATCTCGCGTCGCCGTCGGTTCGAGGACCCGACCGGCGTACGCACGTCGGCTGCCGAGCCGGGCGACTCGTCCGCGCCATCGGTTCGTCCCGCTCGCCCGGTGCGATGCCCGGCCTCGTGCCGGTGCCTCGGTTCCGGTTCGGGAGGAGACGGTGGCCGGAGTCAGCGGCGTCGCGCCGTGGGGCCGCGCCTGCCCCGCGCGTTCCAACACCCGGTGTGCCAGTGCCGACGATCCTCGACGCCGCCGTGATCCTCGGCGGGCCAGGCGACGACGTGTGAGATGCCCGCTCTGATCTCGTGATCGCAGCCGGGGCACCGATATATCTTGGCCGCCTGAGCGCCCGGAACGGTGCGGACCAGCCAGTCGCCGTCGGGTGCCGCCACCCGATGGGCGGATCCGAGGGTCGCCCCGATGGTGCGGGACTCGCTCGATGCTGCGGCGGAGCCCGCACGGCGGGGTTGGTTACGGCGTGGCACGGGGGCACAGGCTAGCCGTTCCGCCGATGAGGTCGGTGACCAGCGCGCCGGGGGCACGCGATTCGGCGAGACACACGTCACTGCCGCCGTCCCCTGCTCACGTCGTCGGGAGGGCCGTCGCCGCCCGGTGCGTGCGCAACGGCTCCGGCGACCGGCGGGGGCCGGGTGAGGCTGCCTGGCCTGCGGCGTCGGGCAGTATCGACGGCGATGAGTACTCCCATTCGATCGAGCACCGTGCTGCCCGGCAGGCGGACGGCGATCACTCTGCGCACCGCCGACGGCCTCAGCCTCGTCGGCGAGCTGGCGCTGCCTGCGGATCGACCCCCGCGGGCGACGCTGTTATGCCTGCATCCGCTGCCCACCCACGGCGGGATGATGGATTCGCAGCTCTACCGCAAGGCCGCCTGGCGACTGCCCGCACTGGCCGATCTGGCCGTGCTGCGCTTCAACACGCGCGGGACCGCGAGTGCAGCGGGGCGCAGCGAGGGCGAGTTCGATCACGGCAGACGGGAAGGCCTCGACGTCGCCGCAGCCGTGGCCTGGGCCCTCCGCCACGAGCTGCCCGACATCTGGGCACTGGGCTGGTCGTTCGGCGCGGATCTCGCCCTGATGTACGGCCTCGATCCGGCAGTACGCGGCGCCGTGCTGCTGTCGCCGCCGTTGCGCTTCAGCGGTCCGGAGCATCTCCAGGCCTGGGCGAGCTGGGGCAGGCCCCTGCACGCCCTGGTGCCCGAGCTGGACGATTATCTGCGGCCCGCCGAGGCACGGGAACGACTTGCGGTCGTACCCCAGGCCGAGGTGACCGCGTATCCGGGCGCCCGCCACCTCTGGGTCGGCCGCGCGGATGAGGTTCTCGACGGAGTCGTCTCGATCGTGGCGCCGACGGTACCGACACCGCTGCCGCGCAGCTGGGACGGTCCGTGCGAGTCGGTGCACTTCGCCGTCCACCGGGGCTGAGCCCACTGGGGCGGTGCCGGGGGCCTGCGGCGCAGGCCGACTCACTCGACGCCGCTCGGCGGCCCGGTCTGCGGCGGACGCATCGCCGGAGTCCCACGGTGTCCGATCAGGTGATCGCCGTGCCTGCCCGTGGCGACGGGCCGTCTGGTGAGCACAGGCACCGGGGCAGGACTCGCCGTCGGCCCGCCACCGCCGAACCGGCCTCCTTCCGGCGTTGCGACCGGCCGCCCGAGGCCACCCGCCGGTCGTCGGTGCCCGTCGGTCTTCACCCCGCGCCCTCGCCCGGTACGTCGCGATGGCACGACGACAGTGGAACCAAGTGCCATCACCGAACCTGCTCGGGCCACCGGGGCGCGCCTGCCGTGTCCGGGCCGTCCGATCACGACACCGGGACGGCGAAACCGACGCACCCCACCCGGACCTCGCCGACACACGGTATGAGGTCTCGGTCGTGTCGTTGCAGCGTGCTGCCGGTCTTTCTCGATGAGACGCAGGCGAGCCCGCCGGCAGGATGGCTCTCATGTCCACAGCTGCCGATCACCGCCTGCCCTTGGTCCTTCTGCACGCCTACCCGCTCGACTCGCGGATGTGGGACGACGTCCGTGCCGCGTTGTCGGCGGAGGTCCGACTGATCACCCCGGACCAACGCGGGCTGGGGACCGCACCGCTCGCCGAGGAGGACGCCGAGACGCCCGCTCCCGACCTCGCGGTCGTCGCCGCCGACGTGGTCGCCCTGCTGGACCGGCTTGGGATCGAGCGAGCGATCGTCGGCGGGGCCTCGATGGGCGGCTACGCCGCGATGGCGCTCCTGCGACTGGCACCGGAACGGGTCGCGGGTCTGCTGCTGGTCGACACGAAGTCGGAGGCCGACCAGGAGGCGCCGCGCGCGGCACGCCTCGACGCGGCCGCGCGGGCGGAGACCGAGGGAACCGCCGACTGGATCGCCGCCGCGATGCTGCCCAAACTCGCGGCCGCCTCGACCCATCAGACCCGCCCGGCGGTCGTCGACCGGCTCCGGAGGCTGATCGAGGAGCAGCCTGCCGCCGGGGTCGCCTGGGCGCAGCGTGCGATGGCCGTCCGCCCGGACTCCACCGCAGTGCTGCGGGACTCCGGGCTGCCGACGCTGATCGTGGTCGGCGAGCAGGACGAACTCTCCCCGCCCGACGGGGCGCGGCGGTTGGTGGAGCTGCTCCCGCACGGGCGGTTGGAGATCGTTCCGGATGCGGGGCATCTGGTGCCGATGGAGGCCCCGACCGCGTTCCTCGCCGCAGTGCTCCCGTGGCTGGCCGAGCGGCGGGGCCGATGACTCGGCCCCGCCGCAGACGCCTCAGTGCCGGTCTTCGGTCCCGCGCCGTCGTGCGCGGGGATCGGCGTGGCTGTGCTGCACGGCGACCGGAGGAAGCCACGGCGGTGTCATGGTGACCGACGACTACGCCGCAGATCGCCGCGCTGGCCCTGCGCAACAGGAAAGTGGGGATTAAAGACAGGCTCTCAGGTCTGGCTGCGGTCGGGACGAGGCAGCGTGGCGGTTGCCTGCTCTTCCTGATGCTGACTGAAGGGGGCGGCAGCCGACCCGTTCTCGTCGGTTCGTCCCGACGACTCGGCGGCGGGCTCGCCGGTCCGCTCGGGTTCGACGCCCACCGGCTCCTGAATCCGGGTGCCGCCGCCGACCGAGGACTCCGACCAGCGAAGCGTGATCTCCTGACCTGCGGGCGGGCCCGGCGCCGGCGTCGCCGCGGCGTCCGACAGCTCGGTCTCGTTCGACGACGCCGCGCCGTCGGTGCGCAGTATCTCGGTGGACTCCGCGTTCACCGTCGGCTTCGCGAGGATGGTCGTGTACCCGCCCGCACTCGGCTCGGAGTCGGCACCCTTGCTAGGGCGCCCGGAGCTCGCGGAGAGCGGGCCGTCGGGCAGCCTGAGCTGCTGGGTGGGCGGGTCGAAGCCGGGCGCCGCGGCGGGCGGGGCCGAGGGAGCCTGGCTCGGCTGCTGTTGGGCGGCCTGCTGGTTCTGCGGCTGCTGCTGCGGGGCGGGCGGCGGTGGGGCGAAGTGCGGCCACGGTGCGTCCGCCTCCTCCTCGAACCGCTGGATCAGCGGCAGCGACTCGGCGAGCAGGCCGTTGATCGCCCTGACCTGATCGGAGAGCCGGGCGCGGTGCTTGCGCAGGGTCTCGACCTGGTTCTGTGCCTTGCTGACCCGACGGTTGGACTCCTCGGTGGCCTCGCGGACGCGGCGATGCGACTCGCCCGTGGCCTCCTGAAGTCGCCGGTTCGCCTCATGGGTCGCCTCGCGCACGCGGCGCTCCGCCTCGGCCTTGCTGTGCGCCTCCTGCTCGGCCAGTGCCCGCATCGCGTCGGTCCGGCGGGCGGACATCGCGATCTCGAAGTCCTCGTCGACCTTGACCCGGCGGGCGTCCGCCTCGTCGTCTGCGGCCTTCCTGGCGCGGTCGGCGTCGGCGACCAGCCTGGTCGCCTCGTTCCTCGCCTCCGTCACTGTGCGTTCCGCCTCGCGGTTCGCGTTCTCCAGGACGGTGCGGTGCTCCGACTCCATCTCCTGACGCCGATTCTCATTCTCGGTGATCAGGCGATCGTAATGATTGCGAAGCTCGGCGATCTCGGCCTCGGACTTGGCCTTGACCTCGGCGACGTCGGACTCCGCGCGGGCGCGGATGTCGTTGGCCTCCTCCTGAGCGAGGCGCAGCATCCGCTGCAGCCGTTCGCTCATTCCCTCGAGGCTGGTCGGAGGCTGGCTCAGTCGCTCCACCTGAGCGTGCAGCGTCTCGACCTCGGCGCGGGTGCCCTCCAGCTGCCTGGCCAGGTCGGTGGCCTGCGAGAGAGCCGCGTTGCGGTCGGCTGCCAGGATGCGCAGGTCGGTGTCTAGTCGCTCCAGATGTTCGTCGACCTGGGCACGGTTGTAGCCGCCGCGCCGGACTGTCTCGAAGCCGGAGCCCAACGGGAGAAGATCACGGTCGTCAGCGAGGCCCATGGTTGTCACGCTACCTGCCCAGTACGGTGAATCAGGGTTGACTCTTGGTCAATGTCTACCCGGATTTCGCGATTCTGCTCACCATGTCCGCCGACCTGTTGACGAGACGCGGTTCGGGTTGCCGTTTCGGCGCTCGCGCGTTAGTCGAACTCGACGCGATCGCACGATACGGTCCACAGTGGATGCAGAGAGTGATCCTTTCGGGCGTACCGGCCCCGTCTGCCGTCGGTGACCCTTCGTTCGGGGTGCGGTCGGGACGAGGCGACGACGGCGAGTGTGGACAAGGCTTGGCGGCGCGAGACGGCGATCTGCGGCTGCGGCCCGCCGCCTGCGCCCCGAGGTAGCGGCCACCCCGCCTTCCACGATCGTGGGAGTGAACCGCCCGATGTGGTGACGTTGATCTGCGCAGCGTCAACCCCTGCTGGCGGCGGCGACCCCCGTGGCGGCGAGCCGCGTGGGTACGACTAGCCACAGCGTCCCGGCGGCGCACGCAGGAATGCGTCAACCGGGCGGCGGTCCGTTCCTCGCCGCCGGTCGTCGTCCCGGCGTCTCCTTCGGTCGCGCGGAGCGGCGCGGATCTCGAAAGGGCGCGTCAGGCCTCGGGATCGTGGGCCGCCTCGACCTGGTCCGCGGGCTGGACGAGTTCGACGAGCACGCCTCCCGCGTCCTTGGGATGCACGAAGTTGACCAGGCTGTTCGACGTCCCTCGGCGCGCCGTCTCGTAGAGGACTCGGAGCCCCTTCGCGCGCAGGAGCTCCGCGACGGCGGCGACGTCGGTCACCCGGTAGGCCAACTGCTGGAGCCCGGGACCGCTGCGTTCGAGGAACTTCGCGATGGGCGACTCCGCCGTCAGCGGGGCGAGAAGCTGCACCGCAGTGCCCTCGCCGTCGTCGCCGGGAGCCCGCAGCATCGCCTCCCGCACGCCCTGGGCCTCGTTGACCTCCTGGTGCACCGAAGTGAGGCCGAAATGCTCTCGATGGAAGGCGATGGCGACGTCCAGATCGGGGACCGCGATCCCGACGTGATCGATCGCCGTGACGTAGGACGAGATCTCGCTGTGCATGGTCACCCAGCTTAATGACGCCCGACCGGGGAACCGAGCCCGCGAAGGGGGTGTCGTCTGCTGCTCAGGGGGGCGGATCGGGATGTCGGCAGGACGGCCCACCGTTCGGCCGCGCCGTCCTGCGACCGCCGGTCGATTTCGCGTCCCGCTCCTCGCGGCGGCTCGCGCTCGTGTCGCGGGTGAGCAGGCGAACTCGGCGTCGGCCGGGGTCGATCCGATCGTGACCTGGAGATCGGGCCGAGGTGTACCTGTCGCACCCGCACCACGGGCGCGAGTGAACTACGGTTCCGCCGTGACCTTCTCGATCGTTGCCAGAGACTCGACGACCGGTGAGCTGGGCGCCGCGGTGGCGGGCTGCGTGCTCGCGATCGGGGCCAGGGCGATCGTCGTGGAACCGGGGGTGGCGGCCGTCGCGGTGCTGGCGGCGGGCGGCACCGCCGAGCAGCGGCTGATCATCGACCAGATCGCGGCCGGGGTGAACCCGGAGCAGGCCGTCACGATCGTCGAACCGGGTCCCGAGGTGCAGTGTGGCGCTGTCGGCAAGGACGGCGCAGGCAGCTGGACCGGCGGAGAGACGCCCGCTCACGCGACCGGCCTCGCGGAGGAGCACTACGCCGTGCAGGGCAACCTCTTGGCGTTGCCGAGCGTGTGCGAGGCGATGTCCGAGACGTTCCTGGACACCACCGGTCCGCTGGCGCGGCGGCTGCTGGCCGCCCTGCGCGCCGGGCAGCAGGCAGGCGGCGACGTCCGAGGCCAGCAGTCGGCGGGCCTGGTGGTCCGCAGCGCGGACGGCGCCGAGGTGCTCCCGCTGGACCTGCGAGTCGACGATCACCGGGACCCGCTGCGCGAACTGAGCAGGCTGCTCGACGTGCATCGCGCCCACGATCTGCTCGCCTCCAACGCCAACCGGCTGCACGAGGACGCCGATCTGGCGCGGCGGCTCGTCGAGGCGGCCGAACGCATACCCGGCGATGCGCTGCTCACCGGCTGGGCTGCGGTCGGGGCGGTGACCCACGACTTCGCGGAGGCCCCGATCCTGGCTGCGGCGGCGGATCTGCTCTCGCCCACCTTTCCCGCCTGGTGCGCACACCAGGCCTCGCTCGGCGGGCCGCTGACTCCTGCCTGGCGGAGCCTCGGCGCCGTCGGCTGACGTCGCGAGCCGCCGGGCTCGGCAGCCACGTCGGCCGCCCGCACGCACCCGGTCGCGTCGGCTGCACCCGGTCGCGTCGTCGCCACCGGAGCCGCCCGCCTGCCTGCCGGTTCCGGCACGGTCGGTGTGATCTCCGTCGGATGGCGGGCGATCGCGCGCCCGGATCTGGCTGCGTCGGTCCTGTCTGGGGCGGCCGGTCCTGCCTGGGGCGCGCTGCCGTTGGTCTGCGACCGAACCGAGCCGATACCCCGAACTGCGCCTTCCGTGTGATCCGGCTTCGCGCCGAGAACGCCTGCCGCTCGGCCCGACCGTAGGACCTGGGCAGCGTCGATTCGGCGGCCGTCGTCGCATCGCAGCCCGCTGCCCGACGGGCACCTGCGCAGTGGTACGGCGGATCGAATGCGGCATCGGGACGATCTCGCGGACAGGGACTCCGATGATCTGGTAGAGCCGGGTAGGGTCCGAGCAGAGCCGATGTCACCGCATCCCGCTCGCCGAACTCTCCCCCACACGCAAGGAGACAGTCGTGACCGGTTCCGTCATCGTCGCCGGGGCTAGGACGCCGATCGGCCGCCTGCTCGGATCGCTCAAGGACTTCTCCGCCGCCGAACTCGGCGGCGTCGCCGTGAAGGCGGCCCTCGACCGGGCGCGGGTGACTCCCGACCAGGTGCAGTACGTCATCATGGGCCAGGTCCTCACCGCCGGTGCGGGACAGATCCCGGCGCGGCAGGCCGCCGCAGCAGCGGGCATCCCGATGACCGTGCCCGCGCTGACCGTGAACAAGGTCTGCCTGTCCGGTCTGAACGCCATCGCCCTGGCCGACCAGCTCATCCGGGCGGGTGAATGTGACGTGATCGTGGCGGGCGGCCAGGAGTCGATGAGCCAGGCGCCCCACCTGCTGCCGGGATCGCGGTCGGGCTTCAAGTTCGGTGACGTCCAGCTCGTCGACCACATGGCGCACGACGGGTTGTTCTGCGCGTTCGACCAGGTCGCGATGGGTCTCTCCACCGAGAAGCACAACGCTCGCCACGAGCTGACCAGGGACGAGCAGGACGCCTTCGCCGCCCGGTCCCACCAGACCGCCGAGGCCGCCGCGCGGCGCGGGGTGTTCGCCGAGGAGATCGTTCCGGTGGAGATCCCGCAGCGTAAGGGCGGCGCGGTGGTCTTCGACGCCGACGAGGGCATTCGGGGCGACACCACCGTCGACACGCTGGCGCGGCTCCGACCTGCGTTCGCCGCCGACGGCACCATCACCGCAGGCTCCTCGTCGCAGATCTCCGACGGCGCCGCCGCCGTCGTGGTGATGAGCAAGGCCAAGGCTGAGGAACTCGGACTGGAGTGGATCGCCGAGATCGGCGCGCACGGCATGGTCGCCGGTCCGGACACCAGCCTCCAGGAACAGCCGTCGAACGCCATCGCGGCGGCGTGCTCGAAGGCGGGCATCGCCCCGAACGACCTCGACCTGGTGGAGATCAACGAGGCCTTCGCGGCCGTCGGCGTCGTGTCGAGCCGGGCGCTGGGAGTGCCTGCCGACCGCGTCAACGTCAACGGCGGTGCCATCGCGCTCGGCCATCCGATCGGGATGTCCGGGGCGCGGCTCGTCCTGCATCTCGCCTTGGAACTGCGCAGGCGCGGGGGCGGCGTCGGTGCGGCGGGCCTGTGCGGTGGCGGCGGCCAGGGCGACGCGCTGCTCCTGCGCGTGCCGAAGGCGTAGGCGTCTCATGGTGCGCGGAATGACGGTGTCCGAGCTGGTACGGCGGGCCAGGGACGGACAGCCTCGAGCGTTGGGCAGACTGATCTCGCTGGTGGAGGACGGGAGTCCCGCGCTGGCCGAGGTGGCTGCCGCCCTCGCCCCCCACACCGGCGGGGCGCAGGTCGTCGGACTGACCGGGCCGCCGGGAGTGGGCAAGTCCACCTCGACATCGGCACTGGTCAAGGCGCTGCGCGCCTCGGGACGGCGGGTCGGGGTGCTCGCGGTCGACCCCTCGTCGCCGTTCTCCGGAGGTGCGTTGCTCGGCGACCGGGTGCGGATGCAGGAGCATGCGACCGACGACGGCGTCTTCATCCGGTCGATGGCCACCCGAGGACATCTGGGCGGGCTGGCGTGGTCGACCCCGCAGGCCCTTCGGGTGCTCGACGCGGCGGGCTTCGACGTGGTGCTCATCGAGACGGTCGGCGTCGGGCAGTCGGAGGTGGACGTCGTCTCGCTGGCCGACACGACGTTGGTACTGCTGGCTCCCGGCATGGGCGACGGCATCCAGGCGGCCAAGGCGGGCATCCTCGAGGTCGCCGACGTGTTCGTGGTGAACAAGGCCGATCGGGAGGGCGCCGACCAGACGGTGCGCGAGTTGAAGTACATGATCTCGCTGGGCAGGCGGGAGAAGGAGGGGCCGAGCTGGCGGACCCCGATCGTGCGCACCGTCGCGGCCAAGAGCGAGGGTGTGGACGAGGTCGTCGCGGCCATCACCGACCATCGGGACTGGATGGTCGAGCACGGCGAGCTGGACGCGCGGCGGGTGCGCCGGGCGGAGAACGAGATCCAGGCCGTCACGGCTGCCCGGCTGCGCGCCGAGATGGGCGAACTGCGGGGCGGAGTCGCCCTGGAGAAGCTGGCCAGGCGGGTCGTCGACGGCCGCAGCGATCCCTATTCGGCCGCCGAGGAGCTGATCACGGAGCTGCGGGGCTGAGCGGTGCCCTCGGCAGCTCGGCCGCGTAGCGCGGCTGTCGACGGTTCAGCCTGCGATCGGCACGGCTCGCCGCGGTCAGGACGGTGGTGGACAGCGCCTGCCTCACTCCTCCTCCGGTGACGGCCGGGCTGAGGCCGATCCCGGTCGGAAGGCGGGGCCGAGGCTGTCCAGTGGGTCTGCCGTCGTGATCAGCGGATCGGTCAGCGCGAAAGTCCGGGCCGGCCCAGGGCCGGTCGCCTGGGTCTCGAACCGGACCGTCACCCGACCCACGCCCGCTCCCTGCACCCAGCCGTGCCCGAACTCGGGATGCGACACGTCGTCGCCTGCCCGCCGGGTGACGGCCGCTCCCGGCGGGACGGCGACCGGCCTGCCGCCCGGATGGTGGTCGCCCGACGCCGCCGAGTCCTGGGTGACGACCTCCGACGTCGCGCCCGTCTCTGTCGAGTCATGACGGTCCGCCTGCCCGGCAGGCCGGACGGGCTCGGCCCTGGCGGACACGTCGGCGACGGTCACGTCGGGCGGCTCGGCATCGTCGGGTCCCGGCTCCCATTCCACCCCCGACGGCGCAGGCACCGCCGAGCCGCCGAAGGTCCGACGTGTCGTCGGGCTGACCGGCTCGAACAGCGGCTCCTGCTCTCCCGTGCTGAGTCCGGACAGGGAGACGCCCACCAGCCGCACCTGGGTCCCGAACGGCACCGCGAGTCGGATCAGCCGCAGCGCCATCGCGGTCAGCGTCCCTCGATCGGTCGTGGCGGCGTTGATCGTCTCGGAGCGGCTGATGGTTGTGAAGTCGGCGTCGCGCACCTTCACCGTCACGGTGCGGGCGGCGCGGTGCGCCTTGACCAGCCGGGTGTGCGCCGCCTCGGCCATCGACCGCGCCTCGTCCGCGAGCTGTGCCGGATCGGTCAGGTTCTCGTCGAACGTCGTCTCCGCGCTGACCTGCTTGGTCTCCGCCCGCTCCGCGACCGGGCGACTGTCCCGCCCCTGGGCGAGCGCGTGCAACTCGGTGCCAATCGCCTGACCGAGCAGGGCGGTGACGTCCCCGAGGTCCAGCGCGGCGAACTCGCCGAGTGTCCGCACGCCGATGCGGTGCAGCTTCGCCTCGGAGACCGGGCCGATGCCCCATAGCGCACGCACCGGCAGGTCCCGCAGCGTGGCGCGCTCCCCGCCGGGCGGGACGACCAGCAGTCCGTCCGGCTTGGCGAGATCGGAGGCGATCTTGGCCATGGTCTTGCCGCTCGCCGCGCCGACCGAGGCGACGAGCCCCAACTCGCCTCGGATGCGGTCTCGCAGCGCGCGCACGGCCGCCTCAACCTCGGCCGCCGTCGCTCCCTGGAGGTCCGGCGGCTCGGTGAAGGCCTCGTCGAGCGAGATCCGCTCCAGCACCGGGGAGAAGTCGCGGAGCAGCGCGAAGACGCGTTCGCTGGCGGCGCTGTACACCGCGAACCTCGGCGGCAGCACCGTGGCGACCGGGCAGAGTCTGCGAGCCTGGGCCATCGGCATCGCCGAGCGCGCGCCGTACCGCCGCGACTCGTAGCTCGCCCCGGCGACCGTGCCGCGCGGGCCCGGCCCGCCGACCAGCACGGCCCGGCCGCGCAGGGTGGGTCGGGTGAGCTGTTCGACGGCGGCGAAGAACGCGTCCATGTCGATATGCAGCACCCACCGCGTCACCCGGTCATTCAAGCCCGTCGGGCTGACGGTCGCGGTCAGCACGCTCCCGTCCTGCGGGTGACTTCCCGTCCCGGACCGGACGGACCCCTTCGAGAGGGGGTCGCTCGGCGGGGTGAGTGCCGTTCTACAGTGGCGAGCGCGTCGAGGTGCGCAGGTGCGACGGACGTCCGCAGCCGGGCACGCTCGGCGGTCGTCTTCGCGGCGCGGCTCGGACGACGCCTCGAGATCCGCCGCTCGAGATCCGCCGATCGATGGAGGAAGACCGTGTTCGCCACGATAGCCGCCCGATTCCGCCTCGTCGCCGTCGCGGAGGCACTGTCGTGGACGGGTCTGCTGATCGGCATGTTCTTCAAGTACGTCGTGGTCAACACCGAGATCGGCGTGGAGGTCTTCGGCCCGATCCATGGCGCGTTCTTCGTCCTCTACGTCGCCTCCGTGGTGCTGGTCCGACGTGAGCTGAAGTGGGACACGAAGACGACGGTGTGGGCGCTGATCGCCAGTGTGCCGCCTCTGGGCACGGTCGTCTTCGAGCGGTGGGCGCGACGGACCGGGCGCCTCGGTGAGCAGACTCCGCAGCAGGCGGCCTCGGTCGCGAGCTGAGTCAAGGCGTCACCCGGCGCCGGTGGCGCCCCGCCGACCACGTCGGCAGGGCGCCTGCTCGCGGCTCAGGCCTCGCCGTCGGCGTCGAAGTCGCCCGCGGCCAGCCGGACCTTGGCGAGCAGCCCGGTGAGCTGCGTCAGTTCGGCGTCGTCCAACCCGGTCAGACCGAAGTGCACCTCGGTGACGGCGCTGGTGGCCGCCTGCATCCGCTCACGGCCGGTCTCGGTGATGGCGACCAGCGTGGTACGGCGATCGGTGGGGTGCGGGGTTCGTTTGACCAGGTCGTCCTTCTCCAGTCGGTCCACGATGTTGGTCACGCTGGTGGGGTGTAGTTGGAGTCGCTCGCCCATGACGCGCATGGGCAGCGCTCCCTGGCGGGAGAACGACAGCAGCACGAGGGCCTCGTACCGCGCGAAGGTCAGGTTGAGCGGGCGCAGCGCCGCGTCGGCGGCGGACTGAAGGATCTGCTGGACCCGCATCACGCTGGTCACCGCGGCCATCGTGCTCGACGAGCCGATGCGGTCGGACCAGAGTCGAGCCGCACGGGCGATGGGGTCGAACGGAAGTGGTCGGTGGCCGGTCATGAGGATCGACGCTAGCAGCGTCCGAACCCTGCCAGCGTGACGGCCGTACCGACGGGTAGCTCTAGTGGCGGTGTAGGCCCTGGCTCGGCGACTCGCGAACTCGACACGCCGAGCCACGGCGTGTCGTTCGGGGTGGTCAGGCACGGCGTGTCCGGTGTCGCACCCGTTCACGCCACGGGCGCCCGGCGAGATCATCGTCCGGTGCGGGTGTACTCGGGCGGGTGCGACGCGATCTACTCGGGCAGTCCGGGTACGGGCGTCACCGGATGGTGGCGACGGGTCGAGTCCCGGCGGTGAGCGCCGCAGCGCGGTGCGGAGAAGGAGAGTCACATGTTGATCGCATTCAGTGTCAGCCCGGCGGGCAGTGGTTCGGAGAGCGTCAGCGACGCCGTCGCCGACGCCGTGCGGATCGTCCGCGAGTCGGGTCTGCCCAACGAGACGAACGCGATGTTCACGCTGATCGAGGGGGAGTGGGACGAGGTGATGGACGTGGTGCGCCGGGCGACGGACGCGGTGCTGGCCGCTGCGCCGAGAGCGAGCCTGGTCATCAAGGCCGACATCCGACCAGGGCACGTCGGTCAGCTGCGGGCCAAGGTGGAGCGGGTGGAGGCGCGGCTCGCTCAGGACTGACGGCTCCTTGCAGGCGTCCGCCGGGCGGCGGCCTTCGGGAGGGTCTCTCGGCAGGGCCGCGTCTCGGCAGGCGACGTCTCTCCGCAGACCGCAGCATCGAAGGCGGTGACGGGGCGCCGAGGTCTCGATGGCCATCCGATAGTAGGACGTCCTACTATGGGGTCGTCGGCCACCGCCGACCGTCGGCCACTTTCGGGGAGACAGTCATGGAGCAGGACGGCACGTCGCGTCGCAGGGGGACCGAGGCGGGCAGCCAGGCAGAGGACACCGAGGCGGGCAGCCGAGCAGCGGACACTGCGGCGGGCAGCCCTGCGGAGCGCGCTGTGGCGGGCAGCCCCCTCGTGGGTTCTGCGGCAGGCAGCCCCGTGGCGGGCGCTGCTGCCGGCAGCCAGGGAGCGGACACCGGGACCGAGGCCCGACACCGGGAGGCCGAGGCGGGCCGTGAGCGGTGGGAGAAGCGCTACGCCGAGGCCGAGGCGGCGGGCCGCGTGCGCGACGCCGACTTCACCACCCTCTCCGGCTCACCGGTCGAGCCGCTGTACGGGCCTGCGCCGGGTGAGGAGCCGACCGGCTTCGAGCGGATCGGCTGGCCGGGGGAGTTCCCCTTCACCCGGGGCCTGCACCCGACGGGCTATCGCGGCAAGCCGTGGACCATCCGCCAGTTCGCGGGGTTCGGCAACGCCACCCAGACCAACGAGCGCTACAAGATGATCCTGGCGCAGGGCGGCGGCGGCCTGTCGGTCGCCTTCGACATGCCCACGCTGATGGGACACGACTCCGACGACGCCAAGTCGCTCGGCGAGGTCGGACACTGCGGGGTCGCCGTCGACTCCGCCGCCGACACGGACCTCCTCTTCGCCGACATCCCGCTCGACGAGGTCACGACCTCGATGACCATCTCCGGGCCTGCCGTGCCGGTGTTCTGCATGTATCTGGTGTCGGCCGAGCGGCAGGGCGCCGACATCCGCAGGCTCAACGGCACGCTTCAGACCGACATCTTCAAGGAGTACATCGCCCAGAAGGAGTGGCTGTTCTCCCCGGAGCCGCACCTGCGGCTCATCGGCGACCTCATGGAGTACTGCGCCGGGAACATCCCCGCCTACAAGCCCCTGTCGGTCTCGGGCTACCACATCCGCGAGGCCGGGGCGACGGCCGCGCAGGAGCTCGCGTTCACCCTCGCGGACGGGTTCGGCTACGTCGAGCTGGGCCTGTCCCGAGGCCTGGACGTCGATGCCTTCGCCCCCGGCCTGAGCTTCTTCTTCGACGCCCACATCGACTTCTTCGAGGAGATCGCGAAGTTCCGGGCCGCCCGCCGGATCTGGGCGCGCTGGTTGCGCGACGTCTACGGCGCGAAGACGGCGAAGGCGCAGTCGCTGCGATTCCACACCCAGACGGCGGGGGTGTCGCTGACCGCGCAGCAGCCGGACAACAACATCGTGCGCACCGCAGTGGAGGCCATGGCGGCCGTGCTCGGCGGCACGAACTCCCTGCACACCAACGCGCTGGACGAGGTGCTCGCCCTGCCGAGCGAGAAGTCGGCGCAGATCGCGCTGCGCACCCAACAGGTGATCGCCGAGGAGACCGGGGTCATGAACGTCGCCGACCCGCTGGGCGGTTCCTGGTACGTCGAGGCGCTCACCGACCGCATTGAGGCCGAGGCCGAGCGGGTGTTCGAGCACATCGGCGACCTCGCCGCGATCGCGGTGCCCTCGGGACGGCATCCCATCGGCAAGATGACCTCCGGCATCCTGCGTGGCATCGAGGACGGCTGGTTCACCGGCGAGATCGCCGACTCGGCGTTCGCCTACCAGCAGGCCGTCGAGAAGGGCGAGAAGCAGGTGGTCGGCGTCAACCGGCATACCGGCTCCATCTCTGACGAGTTGGAGATCCTGCGGGTCAGCCACGAGGTGGAGCGCGAGCAGAACCGGATTCTCGGCGAGCGCCGCGCGGCCAGGGACACGCCCGCCGTCGACCGCGCGCTGGCCGATCTCGTGCAGGCCGCGCGCGGGACGGGGAACATGATCGAACCGATGCTGGCCGCCGTCCGGGTGGAGGCCACGCTCGGCGAGATCTGTGACGCGCTGCGCGCCGAATGGGGCGTCTACACCGAGCCCGCACGCTTCTGACCACGCTCGTCGAGCCGGTGTGCTGCGAGCTTCTTCGCGATCTCTGCCACCGGCTCGGCGAGGCTGCGGCCGTTCGTGTCAGGATGGTGAATGTGACGAGGCCAGACCCACGTAAGACCGCCGCCCTGTCCGCCGCCCTGTCCGGCGCGCTGGATCTCTCCGCGCTCAAGGCCAGGGCCGAGTCCACGCGTCCCGGCGCCCGGCCCGCAGGCGCCGCACCTGCGGCGACGCCCGGTGCGGGCAGTGGAGCGGGTGTCGCAGGAAACGGCGGCGATGCCACCGACTCTCCGTACGTCGTCCATGTCACCGAGGCCGAGTTCCAGGCACAGGTCGTCGATCGGTCGATGCAGGTTCCGGTCATCGTCGACCTGTGGGCCACCTGGTGTGAGCCGTGCAAGCAGCTGTCGCCGGTCCTGGAGAAGCTGGCCGCCGAGGGCAAGGGCACGTTCATCCTGGCCAAGGTCGACGTGGACGCCAATCCGCGGATCGCCCAGGTGTTCGGCGTCCAGTCCGTGCCCACCGTGGTGGCCATCGCGGGCGGCCAGCCGGTCGACGCCTTCTCGGGTGTTCAGCCGGAGCCGCAGCTGCGCCAGTGGATCAGCCAGCTGCTCGACGCGCTGCGGGACAAGCTGCCCGGGATCGCCGCCGCCGAGGCCGCGGGCCCGGACGCCGCCGAACCGGAGGAGCCCGCCGAGGACCCGAGGATCGTCGAGGCGGAGGACGCGGTCGAGCGCGGCGACTACGCCGAGGCAGAAGCCGCCTATCAGCGCATCCTCGACGTGGAACCCGCGAACGAGGACGTCAAGGCCGCGCTGATCCAGGTGCGCTTCCTGGCGAGGGCCGAGAACGTCGACCGATCTGCGGTGGCCAGGGCCGATGCCGCACCGGACGACATCGACGCCCAGCTTGCCGCCGCGGATGCCGAGGTGGCCGACCAGGACGCGGAGGCGGCCTTCAAACGCCTGATCGAGACGGTGCGTCGCTCCGCAGGAGACGACCGCAACCGAGTGCGCAGCCACCTGGTGGAGCTGTTCGAGCTGTATCCGGTCGGCGACGAGCGAGTGATCGCCGCCCGCCGTGCGCTGGCCAACGCGCTGTACTGACCTGAGTCGGGTGTCGCCGCGAGGCCCCGCGCCCCTTTCCACGGCGCGGGGTCGCCGCGCGGGCTCCGGTCGATCAGCGCTGTTAGGGTCGACCGCGTGACGGCCCGGCCCACCAAGACGCTTCGCATCACCACGCGCAACGCCGCCTTCCAGCAGTGGCAGGCCCTGGTGACGAATCGGAACAAGCGTCAGCGGCTGGGGGAGTTCCTCGTTCAAGGCGTGCGGCCGATCAGCATCGCCGTGCAGCAGCAGTGGCCGCTGCGATCGCTGCTGCGGGTCTCGGGACGACTGTCCGCCTGGGCGACGGAGATCCTGGCCACCGCCCCCGTCGCGCTGGTCCAAGAACTCTCCCCGGAGCTGATGGCCGAGCTGGGGCAGAAGGACGACAAGCCGCCGGAGCTCATCGCGGTGGCCGAGATCCCCGCCGACGACCTGACGCGAATCCCCGTCCGACCGGACATGCTCGTCGTCGCCTTCGACCGGCCGACCAGTCCCGGCAACCTCGGCACGGTGATCCGCTCCGCCGACGCGCTGGGTGCCTGCGGGGTGCTGATCACCGGGCATGCCGCGGACCTCTACGACCCGAAGACCATCCGGGCCACCACGGGCTCCTTCTTCGCGATGCCCGCCGTGCGGGTCGCCGCAGGCGAACACGCCGCAGCCTGGGTGGACCAGGTGCGGGCGGGCGGCATTGAGCTGCGCGTGATCGGGACGAGCGAGGACGGTGCACACGAGATCGCCGACGCGGAGCTGCGCGGCCCGACGATGCTGGTCATCGGCAACGAGACCACCGGGATGAGCACCGCATGGGCCGCCCGCTGTGACGAGCTGGTCCGCATCCCGATGGTCGGCTCGGCCAGTTCTCTCAACGCCGCCGCCTCGGCCTCCATCGCCCTGTACGAGGCCGCCCGGCAGCGGCGGGCCCCCGAGGCCGGCTGAGGCTGCCTGCGGCTCCGGCGGTGACGGGCCGGACGTGCCTGCGCCTGCCTCGCCTGCCGCCGAGCCCACGGTGGATCACGCCGCTGATCGACCACACTCGCCCGGCTTGTCGCATGGGGCCGCGACGTCCGAGGCAGGCCGCTGCCGAGCTCATGATCCGACATCGCCCCGTCAGCGACCTCGCCGCCGTCGGAGAACCGGGCAGGGGCTCGGCCGATCAGTCGCCGAACTGCTCCGTGCAGGGGTCGTTGCCCTCTTCGAAGCCGACCTGGAAGGCCTCGACGCGGGCGAAGCCGGAGGGCACGCTGGCGCCGTCGACGTCGGCGGCGATGAGACTGTCCTGGCTGAGCAGCTCGGCCACCGCCTCGTCGAGGTCGCCGGGGGAGATGCGCAGGCCTGCGTAGGATGTGGCGTCGGGCGAGCGGTTCGGCATCAGCATGCCCGCCCAGGAACCGGTCAGACACGCCGTCCGCAGCCCGGCCGACTGGCCCTCCAACGACAGTCCGGCCTGTTCCTGCACGGCCATCGTGTATCGCGAGGCGATCTCGGCGAACGCGGCGAAGTCGCCGATGCCCGCTGCCGAGGGGTCGCCGCCGGGGGTCGGCGGGGTGCCGATGGCCGCGAGTTCCGGCATGTCCAGTCCGATGCTGTTGCCCTCGACGCAGTAGGCGGCGGGCTCGGTCTCGCCGCAGTTCGTCCCGGAGAGGTCCAGCGTGGGCGCCTGGTCGAGTTCCTCGGCGAAGACCTCGGCGAGACTCTGCTCCACGAGCGCGACGTGCTGTTCGTTCACCTCGAGCTGGCCGGTCGCGTCGCTCTCGGCGAATTCGAGCTGGGTGATCCGCTGCTGCATCTCCTCGACGTCCATCTCCGCGCAGCGGCTCGCGCCGTCGCTGAAGCCGAAGATGAAGGCGGTGGTGCGATCGAAGGCGTTGCCGTGTGCCTGGGGACCTCGGAAGTCGGTGCCTGCCTGGTCGCGAATGGAGAACAGCGCGGCGAGGATGGCATTGAGTCCCTCACCGGTCGACACCTCGAAATACGGCGAGTCCCCGTCGGCGATGTAGCGGAAGTAGCCGCCCGCGTAGCAGTCGGCCTGCTGCTCGGCCAGGATCGTCGGCATGTCCGCCGTCATGTTGCCGGACTTGTACTGCACCGCGTGCCCCATCTCGTGGGCGAGCACGGTGACCACCGCCATCGGGCCGAACTGCTGATCGAGCATCGGCATCAGCACACCGCGATCCCAGGCGATGGCGTCCTCCGGCGGACAGTAGAACGCGTTGGGCACGCCGCTGGTGTCCATCCCGCAGATCACGATGGGCGACTGCTCGGCGTCGTACGACGCGAGCCTCGCCACCGGTTCGAACGCCAGGCCGTCGAACGTGTCCGGGTACTCGGTCGCCCAGTAGTCGTACAGGTCGGCGACCGCGCTCATCGCGAGCCGATCCATCTCGCCGCCGTTACCGTTCTCGTAGGTGAGATCGATGCGGGGCGCGCCTTCGCGAGGGCCGCTGGGGCCGTGTGTCACCGGAAGCCCGGCGACGGTGGCCGGGTCCAGCCCGCCGAACGGGACGGCGGTACCCGCCACCCGTTGCGGACCGCAGCCGATCAGGAGACTGACGGCGGCGATCAACGCGACGCCCGTCGTCAGTGCCGAGGTGTTTCGTCGGGAGAGGGCCACTCGCACGCTACGTCCTGACCGATCGTGAACCATCACGGATTGGATGACGTCCGCACGGGATGAACCGGACCAGACACCTCACCCGGAGAGCACCATACTGGCCCGGAGAATCTCGTGTGAGGTAATCCGTCTGCTCCGTTCGAGGCGGCCGGTGGACGTCGATCCCGTGCCTGGGACAGGGCGCCCGGCGCGGTCCGACGCGCGATGCGCTGATCAGCGTCGGAGACAGTCTGCGGCGCCGTCGCGGCGGCCGGCCGCGAAATCGAGCACCCGTTGCAGACCACTGCCGTCCCCCGCGAACCCGGTGACATCGCGCGCGGGCTGGTCGTCGGCCAGCAGCAGGAGCACGGCCTCGTCGAGATCGCCCACGCCCCACCACTGCTCCTCGACATGCGCACTCCGCCGACCCTGCCCGTCGTCCGCCGCCGCTTCGGTCCGGTCTGCCTGCGCAGGCCCGGCCGCCGACCACGCGCCTACCAGGCACACCGCCCGCCTACCTGCCGTCGGGTCGTCGATCGGCAGTCCCAGTCGGGTCGTGGCGGCCAGGGCGTGCCTGCCCGCCACCATCGTGGCGGCGGCGTGATCGCCGATCCTGCTGTTCACCTCGGCCAGGTCGCCGTCGGCTCCGATCCCGATCACCACGGCGGGCTCCGCCGGACAGAAGGCCACCGGGCCCTGGCCTGTGCCGCAGTCCGGATCGCCCGCCACCGTGCGGACCACGGGAGCTGGGCCGTGGCCGCCGTGCCGGATCGCCAGGTCGGCGAAGTAGGTGCCGAGGTCCTCGGTACTCAGCTCGGCGAGCGGCCGATTGCGCAACGGTCGATCCTGGCGGGGCGGCGGTGGGGCGAGGTCCTGCGTCGTCAACGCGGCGCAGCGCCGCGCCCCCTGTGAATATCCCTCGTGGAAGGCCAGGACCCGGTCCAGCGCGCCGCCGTGGGTGCGCTCGGGAGGCTCGCCGACGACGATCGGGTCCCGGAATCGCACCAGCGCCGCCAACGCGTCATCTACCTCGGCCGTCGTGAAGCCCGATGCGCCGCCGCCGTCGACCGCCCAGCGGAAGTACGTCCCCGCGTAGCAGTCGGCCATCGCCTCGCTCAACAGCACGGGGTAGCGCTCCGGCATGGTGCGGCGCGCGGCGTCGTCCACCCCGAGCCTGGTGTGCACGCGGTGCCCGAGTTCGTGGGCCAGGACGACGGTCACCCCGGCCGGGCCGTGATCCTCGGCCAGCACCGGCAGCAGGACGCCGCGATCCCAGACCAGCGCGTCGGCCGACTCACAGTAGTAGGCGGAGCCCGCGATCTCGGTGGTCCTCGCGAGGCACGGCGGCGCCTTCCGGCCGACGTCGGCGATGCCGTCGGCGGCGTGCAGCCCGCCGGTCGGCGGCACCCAGGGAAGAGCGAAGGCGGGTTCGAAGGTCTCCGCCCAGTACGCCAGCAGATCCTCGACGGCAGCGTCCGCCAGCCGATCTACCTCGGCGCCTGCTGCTTCTGCCGCCGTCGTGCCGGGTCCCGCTGAGCCTGACCCGGTGTCGTTGCCCTCGGCGGCAACGCTGCCGGCCCCGAGGCCGCCGGCGGCGAGGTCTTCGGGGTCAGTGCCCCACTGCACCGAGCCGTCGGCGACCAGCGCGAGCGCCAGGAGCAGCACCAGCACGGCCGCCGGAAGTCGGCCGCCGAGGGTCGCCGAGCGGCTCACGTCGCCCGACTCGGCGTCACTGTTCGGGCACCAGCCAGATCGCCCCGGCGGGCGGCAGCTGCAAGACCGCCGAGGCGGGCCTGCCGTGCGAGGACACCGGCTCCGCGACGACCTCGCCCGCGTTGCCGACGCCGGAACCGCCGTACGCCGTGGCGTCGGTGTTGAGGATCTCCCGCCATCGCCCCGCCTTCGGCAGGCCGAGTCGGTAGTCGTGTCGAGGGATGCCCGCGAAGTTCACCACGCAGGCCAGTTCGACGGGCCTGCCCTGCTCGTCCTCGCCGTGGCGGAGGAAGGCGAGCACGTTGTTCGCCGCGTCGTCGGCGATCAGCCAGGAGAAGCCCGTCGACGAGGTGTCGCGGGTGAACAGGGCCGGGTGCGCGCGGTAGGCGGCGTTGAGATCGCCGATCAGCCGCCGCAGTCCGGCGTGCAAGGGCTGGTCCAGCAGCTGCCAGTCCAGCGAGTCCGACTCGGACCACTCGGCGATCTGACCGAACTCGCCGCCCATGAAGAGCAGCTGCTTGCCGGGATGCGCCCACATGTAGGTGTAGAGGCTGCGCAGGTTGGCCGCCTTGTTCCAGTCATCGCCGGGCATCCGCGACCACAGCGAGCCCTTGCCGTGCACCACCTCGTCATGCGAGAGCGGCAGCAGGTAGTTCTCGCTCCAGGCGTACATCAGGGAGAACGTCAGCTCGTCGTGGTGATGCGCGCGGTGCACCGGATCGAGCGCGACGTAGCGCAGCGAGTCGTGCATCCAGCCCATGTTCCACTTGAAACCGAAGCCGAGGCCGTCGAGATCGGTGCGGCGGGTGACGCCCGGCCAGGCGGTGGACTCCTCGGCCGCCATCATGATCCCCGGATGGTGCTTGTAGACGGTGGCGTTGAGTTCCTGAAGGAACCGGACGGCGTCGAGGTTCTCCCGGCCGCCGTGCTCGTTGGCCGTCCACTGGCCGTCTTCCCGCGAGTAGTCGAGGTAGAGCATCGAGGCGACGGCGTCGACACGGAGCCCGTCGATGTGGAACTCCTCGGCCCAGTAGAGCGCGTTGGCGATGAGGAAGTTCCGAACCTCGGGCCTGCCGAAGTCGAAGACGTAGGTCCCCCAGTCCGGATGCTCGCCCCGATGGGGATCGGGATGCTCGTAGGTGGGGGTCCCGTCGAACCGGGCCAGCGCCCACTCGTCGCGGGGGAAGTGCGCGGGCACCCAGTCGACGATCACGCCGATGCCCCGCTGATGAAGCACGTCGATCAGATGGCGGAGGTCGTCCGGCGAGCCGAAGCGGGCGGTGGGGGCGTAGTAGGACGTGACCTGGTAGCCCCAGGATCCGCCGTAGGGATGTTCGGCGATGGGTAGCAGTTCGATGTGGGTGAAGCCCAGTTCGACGACGTGGTCGGCGAGCTGTTCGGCGAGCTCGCGGTACCCCAGCCCGCGCCGCCATGAGCCGAGATGCACCTCGTAGACGCTGATCGGGCTTCGGGACAGGTCTGCGGCGTCGCGCCGGGCCACCCAGTCGTCGTCCTGCCAGATGTGGTCGGACACCGTCACGATGGACGCCGTGGCGGGCGGCACCTCGGTGGCGAAGGCCATCGGGTCGGCCTTCTCATGCCAGCGGCCGTCGGCGTCGAGCAGCCGGAACTTGTACCGCGTGCCCGGCTCGACGCCGGGGACGAACACCTCCCACACGCCGGTCGAGCCCAGCGAGCGCAGCGGGGTGCGCACCCCGTGCCAGCCGTCGAAGTCGCCGCAGACCCGCACGCCCTGGGCCCGGGGCGCCCACACGGTGAAGGCGGTGCCCTCCACCACGCCCAGCGACGTCTCATAGCTTTGGAGATGAGCGCCGAGCACATCCCAGAGCCGTTCGTGTCTGCCCTCGGCCAGGAGGTGCAGATCCAGCTCACCGACGGTCGGCATCCAGCGGTAGGGGTCGTCGACCACCTCGGTGTGCGTGCCGTAGCCGACCTCGAGCCGGTAGTCGCCGGGCGGCTCCGGGATCACACCGGAGAAGAGGCCGTCCTCGTGGACGGAGGCCAGCACGTGGCGCTCGCCAGCCGTCACCACGGTCACCGAGTCGGCATGCGGCCGCAGCGTGCGGATCAGCGTCCCGTCGGGATGCGGGTGGGCGCCGAGGATCGAGTGCGGATCGTGGTGGGCCCCCGACAGCAGTCGGCCGGTCTCCTCCGGGTGCGGTGGACAGGACTGCGTGGTCGGCATCAGGCGTCACCTCGGTCACTGGAAGAACGGCCGTCGTGTCGGCGCGAGCGGCGGGCCCGCGCTGGTTGCTGATCGACCGAACGACACCGAGCGGCCTCACCGGTAGTTCGTGGCGTGTCGACGATCTTAGAGCCTGTCTTCGATCCCTGCTTCCTGTTGCGCGGGGCCGGCGCGGCGATCTGCGGCGTTGTCGTCGGTCACCATGGCTCCGCCATGGCTCCCTCCTCCGCCTGGCAGCTCATCCACGCCGATCCCCGCTCACGACGGAGAGGGATCGAAGACAGACTCTTCGGGGCCTGTCTTCGATCCCTGCTTCCTGTTGCGCGGGGCCGGCGCGGCGATCTGCGGCGTTGTCGTCGGTCACCATGGCTCCGCCATGGCTCCCTCCTCCGCCTGGCAGCTCATCCACGCCGATCCCCGCTCACGACGGAGAGGGATCGAAGACAGACTCTTCGGGGCCTGTCTTTGATCCCTGCTTCCTGTTGCGCGGGGCCGGCGCGGCGATCTTCGGCGTTGTCGTCGGTCACCATGGCTCCCTACCGTCGGACCGCCGCTCGCCGCCGTCGCTCGTAGGGTATCGAGGCCGCACGACCGGGATGGTCACGGTCGTCGCACCGAGACGATGTGTGCGACGGCGCTGTGCGGGTCGAGCCGCACGTAGTTCGCCTGGCCCCATTCCCAGCGTGCCCCGGTGACCTCCTCATGGGCGGTGAACCGGTCGTCCCATGCCAGGCCCAGCTCGGGCAGGTCGAGCCACACGGTGCCCTCCTGGGGCACGGCGGGATCGAGGGTGACGACCACGATCACGGCGTCCCCGGTGGCCGGATCGGTCTTGGAGTAGACGATCAGCGCGTCGTTGTCGACGTGATGGAAGCGCAGGGTGCGCAGTGTTGCCAGCGCGCGATTCCGGCGTCGGATCTCGTTGAGGGTGTGCAGCCAGGGTTCGAGCGATCGACCCTCCCGCAGCGCCCTGGTGTGATCGCGGGGCCGCAGTTCGTACTTCTCCGAGTTCAGATATTCCTCGGAGCCGGGCCGGACGGGTTCGTTCTCGAAGAGTTCGAAGCCTGCGTAGACGCCCCAGGTGGGCGCCAGCGTGGCGGCGAGGGCCGCGCGGATCGCGAACGCGGCCGAACTCGCGTGGGCCAGGGAGGTCGGCAGGATGTCGGGGGTGTTGACGAAGAGGTTGGGCCGCGCCTCGTGGGCGTGGGCGACGAGATCGCTGCCGAATTCGGTGAGTTCGTGTTTGGTGGTGCGCCAGGTGAAGTAGGTGTAGTGCTGGGTGAAGCCGAGTCGGGAGAGTCCGTACATGCGGGCGGGTCTGGTGAAGGCTTCGGAGAGGAACAGGACGTCCGGGTGTCTGGTCTTGAGGTCGGTGATGAGGCGGTGCCAGAACTCGGGCGGCTTGGTGTGGGGGTTGTCCACCCGGAAGATGCGGATGCCGTGGTCGATCCAGTGGATGACGACGCGACGGATCTCCTGGTATAGCCCGGTGGGGTCGTTGTCGAAGTTGAGGGGGTAGATGTCCTGGTATTTCTTGGGTGGGTTCTCGGCGTAGGCGATGGTGCCGTCGGGTCGGGTGGTGAACCATTCGGGGTGGTCGCGGACCCAGGGGTGGTCGGGGGCGCATTGGAGGGCGAGGTCGAGGGCGACCTCGAGGTTCAATTCGGTGGCGCGGGCCACGAACTGATCGAAGTCCGCGAGGGTCCCCAGGTCCGGGTGGACGGCGTCGTGTCCGCCGTCGGGTGATCCGATGGCCCACGGCGATCCGACGTCGTCGGGTCCCGGGGTGAGGGTGTTGTTGCGTCCTTTGCGGTGTACGTGGCCGATGGGGTGGATCGGCGGCAGATAGACGACGTCGAAGCCGAGGTCCGCGACTCGCTCCAGCTCGGCGGCGGCGGTGCGGAACGTTCCGTGCACCGGTCTGCCCAGCTCGTCGCGCCCGCCGGTCGACCGAGGAAAGAACTCATACCAGGAACCGACCAGCGCCCGCTCCCGATCCACCCAGAGCTGGTGCACGACCCCCTTGGTGACCAGTTCGCGCACCGGCTGCTCGGTCATCACGGTGTCGGCGGGCTCGTCGAACGCGGGTGCCACCCGCTGCGGCAGCGGTCTGCCCGCGTCGCGCAGGGCCGACACCGCCGTGGTCAGCGCCGCGCGCACGGCTCTACTGCCCGGTCTCCTGGCCACCCGTTCCAGCAGCCGGGCGCCGGTCTCCAGGTCGTTGGCCAGCTCGGCGGCGCCCTGACCAGCGCCGATCTTCGTCTCCACCGCATGGCGCCAGGTCGCCCATGGATCAGACCAGGTGTCCACTCGGAACGTCCACATGCCCGGTTGATCGGGTCGGATCACCGCCGACCAGCGGTCCAAGCCGGGATCGGTCAACACCATGCGGGTCTGCCGTGCGACGCGGTCGGCCGGACCTCGCCAGGAGACGTTCGCGGCCTGTCGATCGTGCCCGTCCCGCCACAGGGTGGCCTGCACCGGAACATGCTCGCCGACCACCGCCTTGGCCGGATACCGACCGAGGCTGATCACTGGCGACACCTCGTCGACGACCAGTCGTCCGCTCACCGCGACGTCCCTTCCGTGGTGGGTTGACGGTCTCATCCTGCCTGCTGGAGATCGTGGTGATCGCAACGGGGCCGCGCCGACCGGTCGCCTCACCGGTGATCAATCCTGCGTCAACCGGCTGTCTTCTGCCTGTTGAACTGAAAACCACTGAATCGGTGGACGACGGCCGCGCCGCTGTGGCGAATGCGTTGTCGGACATCCGCCATCGGCATGAGTTTCAGGCACACCCGTGGCACGGCACCGTCGCCCACGGCTCACAGACGGTGTGAACCACGCGGTGCACTCTCGATGCTCGTCGGGCGCGCTCCGGCCGTCAAGGGTTGGCTGGCATAGCGCGAAAGCGCCCCTCGACAAGGCTCAGGAGCGGGAGGTCGGCGATGCGGATCGCGATCGTCGGAACCGGTGCCCTGGCGGGTGGGCTCGGTGATCGGCTGCTGCGCGGTCAGCACGAGGTCGTCGTGTTCGGCAGGACGACTGAACGGGCCGAACGCCTCGCAGCCCTGCTCGGCGCGGCGGGGGCGGGCGTCGTGACCGCGAGCACCATCGGCGATCCGCTGCCTGCGGTCGACCTCGTGATCCTGGCCGTGCCCGGCGCCGCCGTGCCCGACCTGATGGAGCAGTACGGTGAGCAGCTGCCGGGACAGATCGTCGTCGACGCGACCAATCCGGCCGGACCGCTGGTGGAGCTGCACAGTCCCGCCGGGTTCTCGATGGCGGAGCGGATCGCCGCACTCGCGCCGATGGGCACCTCGGTGGTCAAGGCCTTCAACACCACCTTCGCGGGCACCCTCGCGGGGGACGAGTCGCTCGACGTCTTCATCGCCACCGACGATCCCGAGGCGCGGATGACGATGGTGCGGCTCGTGCAGAGCATCGGCTGCGTGCCGATCGACGCCGGTCCGCTGCATCACGCGAGAGCGCTGGAGACCATGCAATGGCTGCATCACAGCCTGCAGAGTCTGCTCGGCACCCGAAACACCACGACGATCTCGCTGCGGGTGGTCTGACCGCTCCTACACAGTGCGTCTCGACGTGGTGGCCGATCGTGGGGGCAGGGGGCCGGGCGGGGCACCGATGCTCGACGAGCGGGTGTGTTCGACCAGCGGCTCCTCGGGAGCTGGACCGATTCCGGGGCTGGTCGTGGGTAAAGGTGGCGGCGTTCGGCGGTCGGTCGATCCGAGATCACCGGTACGCCGAGCACCCGTCCGGCGGCGGGACCAGCGGTTTCCCAGCGTGGACGGTCGTGCGTGAGCTGCGGTTTGTCCCGGCCCGACGCCCCGGTCAGCGGTACAGCGCCGCCTCCGAGTCGGCTCGACGCGCCGCCCGCTCCGACGACGGCAGCTCATCCTCCGAGCGGCCGTCCTCCCGGCCTGCGGCGTAGTCCAGGCCGCCTGCCTGCCGCCGCGCCTCGGTCTCGGGAGCCTGCCGCGGGCCGGCGTCGACCGCCTCGTCCCTGGTCGTCGAGACGGTGTGTGCGGGCGCGGTCGTGCCGGACTCGACGAGCCGCGTGGCGGGATCGGACCGTGCTCCCGACTCCACGGTGTCGTGCGCGGTCGACGTGCCGTGCGGGTCGATCCGATGCGCTTCGGAACTGTTCGTCTCGATCGTCGCCGGGGCCGCCGCCTTCTTGCGGCGATACCGGAATCGCCGGGCGATCGGCTCCTCCACGAGCCTGGTCAGTAGCCAGCCCAGCATCACCGAGCACACGATCATCGCGGCGGACTGTGCCATCGGCGGCACCCCGGCCTCCGACAGCCGGTACATCACGCTGTAACCGATGTTGTGGTTGACCAGGTAGACGCCGTAGGAGATGCCTGCCAGCCAGACCACCGGCCGCAGGACCGGGTGATTCCAGTCCGGTCCTCGCGCCGCCGCGCCGATGGCCACGGTTGCCACGGCCATGGCGACCGCGCCCGCGACGTCGGACGAGGTGAGGAACTGAGTCATGATCGAGGCCGCGACGATGGTGAGCACGCCGTTGCCGGAGCGATGCGTGCCCCACAGCCACAACGCCGCACCCGCCGCCAGCAGGTGCACCCGCCCGGCGCCCACGGTCTCGGCGATCTCGATGCCTCGGGTGAGGCTCGGTCCCGGCCCGGCGCTCTTGACGAGTTCCAGCGCGACGGGCACCACCGCCGCGATGGCCAGCGTCATCCGCAGCCGGAGGCCGTGGCGCCAGCGGCGCGGCCACAGCAGTGCCGTGACCAGGAACGCGGTGACCTGGAGTGGAATGGTCCAGTAACTGCCGTCGGTGCGGCTGATGCCCTCGATCAGGCCCGGCGGATACACCAGGATCGTGCCGATCAGCGAGGCGAAGCTGCGCTCCAGCGACTCCGGACCCCAGAGATGGACGATCACGTGAGTGAGGACGGCGGCGGCGACCATCGGCGGGATCACCCGGACCAGCCGGTTCTGCAACAGTGCCCTCGGGCCGCTGGAGCTGAGCGTCTGGCAGATGAAGTACCCGGAGATGATCATCAGGATCGAGGCGCCCGCCTGGAGGCTCAGGAAGACCGGGCGTTCCTCCAGCTCCGGCACGAGGAACGGGCCGCCCCAGGTGGCGTGCTGCACCACCACGAGCGCGATGGCGACGGCCCGCAGCACGTCCCAGCTCGCCCGGCGGGTCCCGGGTCGCGACGTGCTGTTCTTCGTGGCAGTGTTCTTGCCGTTCTCGCCGTTCTCGCCGACCGTCATACGCGTGTCGTCTCCTCGTCGTCACCTCGGATGCCTGACAGAAGGTGTTGGTCTGTCACCCGATGATCGGACCAGCAGCCCTACGGGAACGTGTGCTTCGCCCGCGTTGTGAGCGGCCGTCGGACGGTCGTCGTGTGCGCCGTCAAGACCGTTCATGAACCCGATTCCGGACGCGGCATCGGCCGAGGGAGTGAAGCACTTCGGCGGTGCTTCCCGCAGGCGGACTGCGGGGTCGAGACGTGTCCGGGACGTCCGTGACGCGGTCGTCCCCATACTCTACCGGCCCGAAGTTCGCCCGATCCCGCCGATGGCAGCCTGAGCCGGCTGCCACGGCCCTCGTGTTCTCCGTCACCCGGCCGAGTCAGAGTGACCAAGGACACGGCAGGTCGGCTTCCGGAGGTCTACCGTGATCGCGAACACGGGCGCCGACGGCCGGGATCGGCGCAGGCCTACCCCGATCCGGTGGGCCGGGTGCGGATCGTCACGTCCGGCAGGGCGCGCCTCGATAGCGTCCGAAGCGGGCGTGGGCGGACGGTGCCGTGCGACCACCGACCGAACGCGGCCGAGAGTGGGGGTGCGTATGGATGTCGTCGAGAATGACTCCGCCGCGACGCGCGAGGTGCGAGTCGGGTCCTACGCGGTGTGCCGTCAGGGTGATCGGATCCTGCTTGCCAGATGGGTGGGGCGCAGCGGCGTTCGGTGGACGCTGCCGGGGGGTGGGCTGGACCACGCCGAGGACCCGCTCGACGCGGTTCGACGGGAGGTCGAGGAGGAGACCGGCTACCAGGTCGAGGTCGACGCGCTACTGGGCGTGAACAGTCAACGGCGGCAGGTGGTCCGCGGCGGTGCGCCGGTCGATCACCACGCCTTCCAGGTCTTCTACGCCGTGCACATCGTCGGCGGCGAACTGCGGCACGAGGTCGGCGGTTCCACGGATCAGGCCCGCTGGTTCGACGTCGCCGAGGTGGACGCGCTCGACTGTTTCGAACTCGTCGGCATCGCCCTGGAACTGGATCGACGGCGCCCCGCGAGCGGACGCCTTGCCGCACAGCCGGTGTCGGTCCGTTCCGGGGACGGCTGATCCGGCCCAGGTCGATCCGCGCCATGGCGGCGAGCAGTCGGGCGGCGACCCGATCTGACGGCCTCGCAGAAGCCCGCTTCGGCCCGCCGGAGGCTCCCGAGGCTGCCTCGGCGGACGTCCCTGGTCCACCGGATCGACGAGGTTCGTCCGAGTCGCGCCGCCCGCGGTGCCGGTGATCGGACCTGCACCGCGTCGGCGACCCGGACTCCGGCGTCAGCGGACCGCCGACGCAGTGGAGCGCGGCCGCGTCGGGGCGGGCGAGTCCGCCGTAGGCCGCAGCGGGCTGAAGCCGCGCAACCGGAGACTGTTGCTGACCACGAACACCGAGCTGACGGCCATCGCCGCCCCCGCGATCATCGGGTTCAGCAGCCCGGCCGCCGCCAGCGGCAGCGCGGCGAGGTTGTAGGCGAAGGCCCAGAACAGATTGCCCTTGATGGTGCTCAGGGTGCGGCGGGCCAGGCGGATGGCGTCGGCGGCCGACATCAGGTCGCCGCCGACCAGGGTCAGGTCGCTCGCCTCGATGGCCACGTCCGTTCCGGTGCCCATCGCCAGTCCGAGGTCGGCCTTCGCCAGGGCTGCCGCGTCGTTGACTCCGTCGCCGACCATGGCGACCACGCGTCCCTCGGCCTGCAAGCGGGCGATCACCTCGACCTTCTCGGCGGGCAGCACCTCGGCGTGCACCTGCTCGATGCCCACCTCGTCGGCGACGGCCCGAGCCGAGGTCTCGTTGTCGCCGGTCAACAGCACCGGGGTCAACCCGAGGGCACGCAGCTCTCGGACCGCCGCCGCGCTGTTCGGCTTGACGGTGTCGGCCACCATGAGCAGACCTCGGGCCCGGCCGTCCCAGCCGATGGCGACCGTGGTGCGTCCCTGCTGCTGTGCGGCGTCCTGTGCGGCGACCAGCTCGGCGGGCAGCGGCATCGACCGCTCCGCGAGCAGCGCGGGCCGACCGACCACGACCGAGCGGTCGTCGACCCGGCCGGTCACGCCCAGCCCTGCGGAGTTGGCGAACTCGGCGACCGGGGGGAGCGTGGCCGTCTTCTCGCGGGCGCCTGCGGTGATCGCCACGGCGATCGGGTGCTCGGAGGCGTCCTCCAGCGCGCCCGCCAGCCGCAGCACCTCGTCCGCGTCCTCACCAGGCGCGGCGACGACGTCGACCAGGGTCATCCGGCCGGTCGTGACGGTCCCGGTCTTGTCGATCACCACGGTGTCCACCCGGCGGGTCGACTCCAGGATCTGCGGACCCTTGATCAGGATGCCCAGCTGGGCGCCCCGGCCGGTGCCCACGAGCAGCGCCGTCGGAGTGGCCAGCCCGAGCGCGCACGGGCAGGCGATGATCAGCACGGCGACGGCGGCGGTGAACGCCCCGGCCGCGCCCGCTCCCGCGCCCAGCCAGAAGCCCAGCGTCGCGGCGGCCAGCACGATCACGATCGGTACGAAGACGGCGGAGATCCGGTCGGCCAGCCGCTGCACCTCGGCCTTGCCGGTCTGAGCGTCCTCGACGAGCCGCGCCATCTGCGCGAGCTTCGTGTCCGCGCCGACACGGGCGGCCCGGACGACCAGCCTGCCTGCGGCGTTGACGGTGGCGCCGGTCACGGCATCGCCCGCGACGACCTCCACCGGTACGGACTCGCCGGTGATCATGGAGAGGTCGACGGCAGAGGAGCCCTCGGTGATCACGCCGTCGGTGGCGATCTTCTCGCCCGGCCGCACCACGAAGTGGTCCCCGACCGCGAGCTGATCGACGGGAATCCGCAGCTCGCTGCCGTCCCGCAGGACTGCGACGTCCTTCGCACCGAGTTCCAGCAGCGCCCGAAGGGCCGCTCCGCTGCGTCGCTTGGCCCTGGCCTCGAAGTAGCGACCCATGAGGATGAAGGTGGTGACCCCGGCGGCGACCTCAAGGTAGATGTTCCCCGCGCCGGAGGTGCGCTCGATGGTCAGCTCGAACGGGTGGATCATGCCCGGCACGCCCGCCGTGCCGAAGAACAGCGCGTACACCGACCAGGCCAGAGCCGCCAGCGTGCCCATCGAGATGAGCGTGTCCATGGTGGCGGCGCCGTGGCGCAGGTTCGTCCAGGCGGCCCGGTGGAACGGCAGCGCGCCCCAGGCGACCACCGGCGCGGCCAGCGTCAGCGAGGCCCACTGCCAGTAGGTGAACTGCAGCGCAGGCACCATCGCCAGCAGGATGACCGGCACCGACAGCGCTGCGCTCACCAGCATCCGCTGCCGCAGGACCGCGAGCGTGGCATCCTCGGCCCTCGGTTCCTGTTCATCGGGGGAGGTCGCAGCGGCGGCGGGAGCGGGCGGCGGCGGGACGGCGGCCGTATAGCCCGCCTGCTCGACGGTCGCGATCAGTTCGTCAGGGGAGAGCGAGACCGGGAAGTGGACCCGCGCCTTCTCGGTCGCGTAGTTCACGCTGGCCTGCACACCCGTCATCCGGTTGAGCTTGCGCTCGATCCGGGCGGCGCAGGAGGCACAGGTCATGCCGCCGATGATCAGCTCGATCTGCGCGTCCTGCTCTCCACGCGCGTTCTCGACGTCCGTCGTCTGCTGCTCGCCGTGCGCGACTGCGGCCATCACCATTCCCCTGGAGTCTCTCGGTGCCGTGAATCGGCGGTTCGACGGCCGTCAGCGGCCGGGATCGTGGACTTCGTGCGGCGCGCCGCCGGGGACCTCGTGGGCGGGCGGCGGGGCCTCGCCCACGGGGCCCGCGAACTGCCCCGCCGCGTAGGCGAGGCCGAACGCGGCGGCCACGGCCAGCAGGAACGCGCCCAGGCGCGTGGCGACGTTCATCTCAGGCGGTCACCTCATATCCGGCTTCCTGCACGGCTGCCCGCACGGCCTCGGCGTCGAGCGCGGTCACACTGGTGACGGTGACCTGGCCGGTGGGCAGGTCGACGGCGACGTCGGTGACCCCGGCCAGCTCCCCGACCTCCTCCTTCACCGAGCTGACGCAGTGCCCGCAGGTCATGCCGGTGACGGTGTAGGTGCTGGTGTTCAACTGCTCGGTGGTCATCGCGGTCTCCTCGGCCTGGGTGTGGTGTGTCGTCTCGTCTGGTGGTCGCGGGCGGAGCATCGCCTGAACCGGTGCGGCGTGGATCAGTGCAACGGGGTCGTCTCGCCCCTGCCATCCTCACGGAACCCTACCCCCGAGGGGTATGCATGGCAACCGCGCGAACGGCGAGGCGGCGCGGCCCTGGCCTGCGAACGTGCAGCATAGGCCCAGGGGGTATCCCGCACTATCGGGTGACGCTTGATCGCGACGCTCGTACTACGAGATGTACTACCAGGTCGTCATGGCTGAAATTCCCGTTCGCACGTTGAATCAGGACACCGCAGGCGTGCTGGCGCGGGTCAAGCGCGGCGAGGCCTTGGACGTCACCGAGCGCGGAACGGTGATCGCGCGCATAGTTCCTGCCCTCGCGTCACGGTATGAGGATCTTCTCGCGCTGGGGAGGCTGCGTGCTCCTCGTCTCGCCGGCCCTATCCCGCTGCCGCCCGGGCCGGTACAAGGTGATTTCGAAGCAGGTGAACTCATCGGCTCACTCCGTGACGAAGAGCGCTACTGATGATCTACCTGGATACCGCGGCTCTGGTCAAGCTCATTCATCGCGAGCAGGAGAGCGCGGATCTCACGGCGTGGCTTTCCGAGAGGCAGGGCGATGTCTTGGTCTCGTCGGCTCTCGCCGAGATCGAAATCCCACGAGCACTGCTGCGACGTGCGCCGCAACTGCTGAGTTCGGTTCCAGCGGTCCTCGGAAGGATCGCCGTGTATGAGATCGACGAAGTCGTTCGGGCAACGGCCGCCGCGTATTCGGACCCGGGACTCCGATCTCTGGCTGCGATCCATCTGGCGACGGCGCAGGCCGTCTTCGGCGACCGACTCACGGCCTTCGTCACCTACGATCGACGGCTGCTCGGCTCGGCGACATTGGCAGGCCTCCCCATCGCGCACCCCGGCATGGCCGCGCCGCGCTGAACAGGCCGGCATTCTCGGCTTCTCCAGCGGCCCCCGGCTCCCCGCGCAGCATCCGACCTCGGCTGCCGCCGGGTCCGTGGACGCCGTGCATCACCGGGCAGGATGGACCCATGAGGATGACCGAGAGAGCGTCTGCGGAGCGGGCCGAGTCGTGACCGTGGACAAGGTGGCCTGGGTTCGGCTGACGGACCGGCGGATTCTCAGCGCCAGGACCAGGGGCCGGGACGTCTTTTACTTCCCCGGCGGCAAACGCGAGCCCGGCGAGTCCGACGTCGAGACCCTCATTCGCGAGGTCCGGGAGGAGCTGGCCGTCGAGATCGTGCCGGACACCGCCCGACGCCTCGGCACCTTCGAGGCGCAGGCACACGGCAAGCCTGCCGGAGTGCTGGTGCGGCTCACCTGCTACACGGCCGAGGCGGTCGGCACGCCGACGGCGTCCATGGAGATCGAGGAGATCGCGCTGCTGTCCTACGCCGACCGCGAGCGGGTCTCGGCCGTGGACAAGATCGTCTTCGACCACCTGTACGAGCAGGGCCTGCTGGCCTGAGGCAGGCCGGGCCGTGGACCGTCGGCGGTTGATCGTCGCGTCGAGCCGAGATCGCCGAGGAGGAGAGGTCCGGTGGACGAGACGGCGGAGGTGACGGAGGTGTCGCGAGCATCTCCGATTCGGCCGGGCCGGTCTGTGGAGACCGGGGCCGATCCTCGGAAGAGACTGCCCGGAGTGGACCGAGCACCCTGCGGGCGTCGACGCCTCGGGCGGTCCTGCATCGAGGCACCCAGAGAAGTAAAGGGGGGCGGGGCCCGGCGTCCTGGTTCGCCGGGCCCCGCCGTCGTGGTCAGCGGTACTCAGGCACAGGCGTCCCCGTTGAGCGTGAACGCTCCGGGGGTGCCGTTGGTGCCGCTGAACGAGCCGTTGAAGCCGAAGGTCACCGATCGGCCGGGGGCGATCGTGGCGTTCCAGCCGATGTCGGCGGCCGAGACCGCCGCGCCGCGCTGGACGAGCTGGGTGTTCCAGGAGTGCGTCACCCGCTGGTCGCCGTCGAAGGTCCAGTCCAGTGCCCAGCCCTGCACCGGCTCGTCGCCGGTGTTGGTGATGGAGACCTGGGTGGTGAATCCGTTGTTCCACTGGCTCTGCACCAGGTAGGACACGTCGCAGGTCCCGGCGGGCGGCTCGGTGGGCGGGCCGTCGGCGCCCGCCACGTCGGCGGTGAACGCCGCCACCCAGGCGAGCGGGGCGTTCCAGTTGATGGTCACCTCGTTGGTCGACCACGACTCGATGTCGTCGATGTAGCAGAACGCGGGCGCGCAGCCCGCCAGCGCCTCGGCGGCCACCGGGTCGTCCAGGCTCACGTTCGGACCACCCGCCACCGAGCCCGCGGGCGGGTTGGGCAGCGACGGGTCGAGCTGGTTCGCCCAGAACCGGTGGTGCTGATTGCGGGCGTCGTACTCGCCGTAACCGGTCACGTAAGAGACGTTCAGCGGGTTGCCGCCGAGCAGGTAGTCCCAGCCCGTCAGGACCGCGTCGCGGAACTCGGCGTCGCCGGTGAGGTCGTAGGCGACCCCGAGCACCACCATGTTGTTGAGCACCTGGCTGTTGGAGCCCCACACGTAGGCGTGATCCTCCGGGGCGTACGGCAGGCCGTAGACCTCGTTCGCCGCCGTCTCGGCGTAGCGGCTCGCGCCGTCGACGACGGCCGCACGCACGAGGGCGAGCTGGTCGGCGGGCAGATCACTCGGCACGGTGGCCAGGTTGAGCAGTCCCAGCGGGCCGGTCACCGCCCAGCCGAAGCCCCAGTCGGTGAAGGCCTGCGCGCCGTGGTGCTCCGAGGAGGTGACCGCGTCGAGGTAGTCCGCCGCGCCGGTGGTCAGGTACAGCTCGGCCGCCGCCCAGTAGAACTCGTCGGTGACGTCGCTGTCGCTGTAGGCGCCGCCGCCGATCCCGTCGAGCGGGTCGGCGTAGTGGATCGGGTGGGCGTTGGCCGCGTCCCAGGCCGTCTCGGCCGAGGCGAGGCAGCGATCCGCGAAGGCCTGATCGAACTCGGCGAACAGTCGGGCGCACTGGGCGCCCGCCGCCGCCAGATTGAGGGTGGCGGCGGTGGAGACGGGATGCAGCTCGCGGGTCTGCGGGTCGCGGTGCGGCAGCAGCGGCAGTCCGGTCCAGGCCGCGTCGTGGATCTTGTGGTGGACCAGGCCCGCCTGTTCCTCACCCGCCGGGACCTGCATGCTCAGCAGGAACTCCAGCTGCCAGCGCGCCTCGTCCAGTACGTCGGGCACGCCGTTGGCCTGCTCGGGGATCGACAGGGTGCCGTCGGCGACGGCCTCGGTGTCGCCCTCGACCAGCGCCCGCTCGTAGACGCCCATCACCTGCGCCGCCGAGATGCCGCCGTTGACCACGTACTTGCCGTGGTCGCCCGCGTCGTACCAGCCGCCGCTGACGTCCAGTGTGTAGTCGCAGACTCCCGGCTGGCACGGCACCTCGATGTCGCCGAGGTTCGGGGCGACGCCCAGATGTCCCGCCGGGCGGGCGTAGTCCTCGCCGACGTGCTCCGCCTCGATCTCGATGCCGCTGCGCTGGTGATAGAAGAACGCCAGTGCGTCGGTCCGCAACGTGTCGTACAGGCCCGCGTCGATGTCGAAGGGATGGCTGGTCTCGCCGTCGGCGCTCAGCGTCAGGCCGGTGGCCTCCGCCGTGACCTCGCTGAAGTCGATTCCGTGGGTGGCCTCATCGGAGCTGGGATCGACGCCCTGCGGGACGGTCTGCCCCTCGGCGACCACCGCTCCGGCCGCGTCGGTCAGCTCCCACGGCAGTGCCTCGGCGGCATCGGTCACGACCGTGGCCTGCTTGGGTCCCGACGGCAGGTAGCCGACCTGATTCACCCGGACCCTCGGCCCGGTGTCCGGCTCATACGGCGGCGGAGCCTCACCGCCGCGCAGCGACACGTCGTCCAGGCAGAAGGTCCACGGCTCGGCGGCCCCGCCCAGCTGGAAGGCGACCTGCGCGTTCTCGGTGTCGGCGCCGGAGGTGAAGGCGTAGGAGAACTCGACGGGTTCGGCGCCCAGCGTGGTCCGTTCGCTCAGCTCCTGGGTGTAGGGCTCGACGGAGAGCTGGACGTTGGTGTTGATGATGACGGGAGCCGATGCGGAGGCGGTGAAGGACAGGGCGTAGGACTCGCCCGGCTGGAGGTGGATTCCGCTGTGGCCGACGATGGCGTCCCACGGATTGATCGTGTCGCCCTCGACCTCCGCACACAGCGCGCCGTCGACGACGGCGGCGGGCGCGGTGGGAGTCCACCACCAGGGGGCTGTTCCCTCGGCGAAGTCGCCGTTGCTGATCTGCTCTGTCTCTTCCTGAGCTGCTGCCTGCGGCACGGCCGTCCCGAGTAACGGGATCGTCACGGCGGCGACGAGAAGCGGGACACCACGGCGTCTGACTGGTCGGCGCACTAGCTCGTTCCTTCCTCGCGGGGAGGTACTCCGGCGACGCGCTCGGCCCTCGTCATCGAATCGATCGGCGCTGACCGAATTCCGGGAGCGCTCCCATTTTCGAGCGCTCGCGGCTAGGGAGATGGTTGCGCCCACGTTGCCCCGGTGTCAATATCGAGTTGTGACTCCCATCTCACCGTTCGGCGTCGATGCTGGTGACAGCGTTTCGACGTCGAATCGAGACGAGCGTAGATCATTGTCTGACGGGGGCGACGACGTCGGTGGCGTCGGACGACGGGAGGGTGCGGTGTTGATGTGGGAGCGCTCCCGGCTGATCGTGCAGGTCATCACCCCTGGTGAGGCCAGTGGGCGCCGGTCGGTGTCGGGCGGGCGTGGCGTGCCGGGGTCCGCGCGGCCGTGGTCCGTCCAGCGGTGTCGCCGTCCTGAGCTGGTCGAACGGCCGGGGCTCGCCGCGTCGACGACGACGATCGTCGCGGTTGACAGTGCGGCGCGTCTTCTCCTACCTTCGGCAAGCGCTTTCCGAGGGATCGGGCACCGCCCGCTCCGTCCAGGTGAGGTCGATGATGTCCATGCAGGCAACGCCCGCCGAGGCGAGCACCGAGATCGAGCTGTGGCTCGGCGCCGATCCGGTCGTCCGCTCCGTGGTGTCCGACCCGAGCCTGCGCACGACCCAGGGGCCTCGGCCGTATCTGCACCCCGTGCGCACCGCCGCAGGCGTCGTGGTGACCGACTCGGCGCCCGAGGATCACCCGTGGCACCTGGGGGTCTCGGTGGCCCTGCAGGACGTCGCGAAGACGAACTTCTGGGGCGGCCGGACCTTCCTCCGCGAGGGCGGTCCGACCTGGCAGGCCGATCACGGCCGCATCGACCGCAGTCGACTGCTGGCCGCCAGGCCCGATCTCCGACGCCCCGAGGAGATCGAGGAAGAGCTGCACTGGCGGAGCCCGACCGGCGGACTCCAGCTCGTCGAGCGGCGGCGGATCGCCGTCCGGCCTGCGGACACGTCGAACGCCTGGGTGCTCGACTTCGCCTTCACACTGACCAACGCCACCGAGGCCGAGATCGAACTCGGCAGTCCCGCGACCAACGGCAAGGCAGGCGGCGGCTACGGCGGCTTCTTCTGGCGGCTGCCCGCCTCGACCATCGCTCCCACGGTGTTCACCGCCGAGGCGTCGGGGGAGAACGGCGTGCACGAGTCGACGGCCGACTGGCTGGCGGTGCACGGACACGGACTCCACGGTGCGGGCTACACGCTGGTCTTCCTGGCGGGCGACGCCCGCACCGCCGCCGATCCCTGGTTCGTCCGGATCGCCGACTACCCGGGGATCGGCTCCTCACTGGCCGTCGACGAACCGATTCGACTGGCCCCCGCCGACACGCTCGCGCGCCGACTGCTGATCGTCGTCTCCGACGGGCATCTCGACACCGACGGTGCGGCGCAGGCGGCGGCTGCCGCAGTGTCCTGCCTGGGCTGACTCCTGCTGCTCCATCGCTGATTCACATCTTGACGGTCGGGTTCCGATCTGCGAACTTCGGAATCCCGATCATTCTATAAGCAGAACGATGATGAGCCGATGCTGACTTGAGGGTGTAATCGAAGCGCTTCGACATCGGAATTCGATGAATTCTCGCGAATTGTTCGACGCCATATTCGATGGGCGATCGACCGATCGTCGAACGGGTCTCGGATAGTCGCCCCGGCGTCTGTCGGCGAATGAGGAGGTCCGTCCGTGAGCCCGGATCAGCCCGACGACTCGACCGAAGGCAGGCCAGCCGCTCCACCTCACCTCGACCCCGCGCTGCCCCCCGATCGCCGCATCGCCGCACTGCTGTCGCTGCTGGATCTCGACACGAGACTGCTCATGCTCCACCAGTTCCAGCCCGCCGTGCCCTCGGCGGGACTGGCGTCCTTCCACACGGGGATGGAGGCCCTGCACGGCCTGGCCTGGGTCGGCCCGGCGACGGTCTTCCCGCAGGCCGTCGGGCTGGGTGCCACCTGGAATCCCGAGTTGCTGCGTCGGGTCGGTTCCGCGACCGGCGACGAGGTCCGGGGCTTCCATCACCGGGACCCGGTCAACGGCGGCCTCAACGTGTGGGCGCCGGTGGTCAACCTGCTGCGCGATCCGCGCTGGGGACGCAACGAGGAGGGCTACGCAGAAGACCCGCTGCTCACCGGCGTCCTCTCGGTGGCCTACGCGAGCGGACTGCGCGGCGATCATCCGCGTTATCTGAAGACCGCCCCGACGCTGAAGCACTTCCTCGGCTACAACAACGAGACCGATCGGGACACCACCTCCTCCGACCTGCGCGCCCGGGTACTGCACGAATACGAGCTGCCCGCGTTCCGGGCCGCGATCGCCTCGGGAGCCGCCGTCGGCGTGATGCCGTCCTACAACCTGGTCAACGGCAGGCCCGCGCACACCGACGGCGAGTTGCTCGGGATGCTGCGCAGCTGGGCCGACGACGAGATCGTGGTGTGCAGTGACGCGCACGCGCCGTCGAACATCGCCGGTGTCCAGGGCTATCACCCCGATCAGCCCACCGGCCACGCGGCGGCGCTGCTCGCCGGGGTGGACAGCTTCACCGACCATGACACCGACTCCGAGTTCACCGCCGGGCAGCTGCGCGAGGCGCTGCGGCGCGGGCTCATCACCGAGGCCGACGTGGACCGGGCCTTGCGCCGCCTGCTGCTGCTGCGGCTGCGGCTCGGCGAGTTCGATCCGGCACCGGCGGCGGTGACGACGGGATCGGACTCTTCCGCCGGGGGAGGTGCCGGGGCGGCCGACGCGATCAACCCCTATGCCCTGATCACCGATGCGGTGATCGACTCGCCCGCGCATCGGGAGCTGGCGAGGGAGGCGGCCAGGGAGGCCGTCGTCCTGCTGCGCAACGAGAACGAGCTGCTTCCGCTGCGCCGGGCCGACATCCGCCGGATCGCGGTGATCGGCACGCACGCCGACGTGCTCTACGAGGACTGGTACAGCGGAACCCTGCCCTATCAGGTCACGCCCGCAGGCGGGCTGGCCGCCGCCTCGGATGCCGACGTGGTCGCCGACGAGGGCGTCGACCGCATCAGCCTGGTCTCGGCCGACGGCAGGCTGGTCGGCGCGGGCCCGGCCGCCGAGGGCGGTGCGCTGCGGCTTCTCGACGCGGTCGAGGCGACCGGCGTCGACGGCGACCGTTGTCGCTTCGATCTGATCGACTGGGGCGAGGGGGTGCAGACCCTCCGGTCGGCGGCCAACGCGCGGTACGTCTCGGCCCGCGCGGACGGCAGCCTGGTCAACGACCGCGTGATGCCCGGCGAATGGGTGGTGCACGAGACCTTCGAGATCCAGCAGGCCGGCTCGGGACGGGTCCGGCTGTTCAACCGAGCGCTCGCCCGCTGGGTGCGGGTCGACGCCGACGGGGTGCTGCGGGCCGACGTCGCCGAGGGTCACTCGGACACCGAGGACCGGAAGAGCGCAGGCGACCAGCAGACCACCGGGACGGCGTTCACGATCCACGTCGACCGGCGCGGCGTCGAGACGGCCGTGGAGACGGCCTCGGGAGCCGACGTCGCGGTGATCGTCATCGGCAACGATCCGCACATCAACGGTCGGGAGACCGAGGATCGGGTTCGGCTGGAGCTGCCCGCCGCGCAGGAGGAGCTGGTGCGCCGGGTCGGCGCCGCGAATCCCCGCACCGTGCTGGTGATCGTCAGCAGCTATCCGGTGGCGATTCCCTGGGCGGATCGGAATCTGGCCGCCGTGCTCTGGACCGCCCACGGCGGCCAGGAGGCGGGCACGGCGCTGGCGGAGGTGCTCTTCGGGGACTACTCGCCCGCCGGTCGGCTGCCCCAGACCTGGTATCGGGCCACGACCGACCTGCCCGACCTACTCGACTACGACATCATCAGCTCGGGCAGCACGTATCTCTACTACCGGGGCAGGCCGCTCTATCCCTTCGGGCACGGGCTGAGCTACACCGAGTTCCACTACGGACCGCTGGAACTCGACGCGGCACAGGCCTGCCCGGACGACACGGTCACCGCCAGGGTCACGGTGACCAATGTGGGCCGTCGGTCGGGGGACGAGGTCGTCCAGCTCTACTCCCGACAGGAGGAGTCCCGCGCCGTGCAGCCCGTGCTGGCGCTGCGGGCGTTCCAGCGGCTCCACCTGGCGACGGGCGAGAGCGAGACGGTCGAGTTCCCCGTGTCCGTCCGCGACCTGGCACTCTTCGACGTCACCAGCTCCCGGATGGTGGTGGAGACCTCCCGACATCGACTCTCCGTCGGCGCCTCCTCCGCCGACCTGCGCTCGCACGCCGAACTGGACGTGCTCGGCGAGGTCGTCGGGCCGCTGATCCTCGCGGGCCGTCGGGTGCGGGCCGTCGACTTCGACGCCGTGCACGGCATCCGCCTCGTCGACGAGACCAGGACCGAGGGCACGGCCGTGCACGCCGCCGAGTCCGGTGCCTGGGCCGCGTTCCACCGGGTGGTGCTGCCGGTGGGGCCGCTGCGCTGCACGGTGTCCGCCGCCAGGGACGACACGAAGTCCTCGGTGATCCAACTGCGGATCGGCGATCCGGTGGGCGGCGCGGTGCTCGCCGAGCTCGTCGTGACGGGCGAGGGAGACCGTCGGGTCTTCCGCGACGTCGTCGCCGACGCGGAATGGCCGGTGCGCGGCCCGCAGCCCGTCGCCGCCGGGGCGACCGGCCTCGGGGCCGCCGCCGTGATCGCCGAGCTGCCGTCCCGGCGGCTCGCGGGTCAGGGCCGACACCCCGGCAGAGAACCCGACTCCGCACCGCCGGAGCCCGTCGATCTGTACCTGGTCCTCGTCGACGAGGGCACGACGGTGACCGGTCTGCGCATCGAACCGCTGGAGCGACCCATCGACTAATCGGGCGAGCGGGCCACACCGACCGGGCGGGGAGACCGCCCGGTCGGTGCGCTGTGTCGTGCCTGGTCAACGGCGGTTTAGCGGATGATTGTCTGCGGCTGAACGGCGTATTGCCCGGTGTCGAATCGCGGGCGTAACGTCCTGGCAATCGAACCGTTTCGCGTGACGTAACTCACGACAAGAGTCAGGGGTCCACCGTGGTCACCATCGCTGACGTCGCCCGCCACGCCGGAGTGGCTCCCAGCACGGTGTCCTACGTCCTCACCGGACGGCGGGCCATCTCGGCGGGCACCCGGTCGCGGGTTCAGGACAGCATCCGGGCGCTCGGTTATCACCCGCACGCCGGGGCCAGAGCACTGGCGAGCAACCGGACCAACGTGATCGCGCTCGTCCTGCCGCTGCGCACCGGGGTGAACGTCCCCGTCGTCATGCAGTTCGTGCTGTCGGTGGTGACCTCGGCGCGCGAACACGATCAGGACGTCCTGTTGGTGACGGCGGATCAGGGCGCCAAGGGCATCAGTCGCGTCGCGGGCAGCGCCATGGCCGACGCGTTGATCGTGATGGACGTCGAGATGCACGACGAGCGGGTGCCGCTGCTGCGCGAGCTGAACCAGCCCTCGGTGCTCATCGGCTTCCCCGCCGACTCCACCGGACTGACCTGTGTGGACCTGGACTTCGTCGCGGCGGGGGCGCTCTGCGTCGATCACCTCGCCGACCTGGGCCATACCGAGGTCGCGCTGCTGGGCGCGCCGAAGGTCGTCTACGAGAGAGACACCGGCTACGCGCACCGCACCATGGCCGGGTTCACCAGCGCCGCCCTGCGTCGGGGCGTCGCCAGCACGACGCGGTCCTGCGAGCTCGACCGTGACTCCGTCGCCGCCACCGTCGGCGAGCTGTTCGCCGAGCAGCCGGGACTGACCGGCCTCGTGGTGCACAACGAATCGGCCTTAGGACCGCTGCTCGACGTGCTGCGCAGGCTCGACCGCCGGGTTCCCGAGGACGTGTCGGTGGTGGCGATCTGCCCCGACGAGGCCGCCGAACTGCCGTTCCCGCCGCTGACCTCGGTGCAGATCCCCTCGGCAGACGTCGGACGGCACGCCGTGGAACTGCTGATGACCAAGACCGCGGGCGACCGGGCGCCTGCCGTCACCCTGCTGCCGCCTCGACTCACCGGGCGGCGCAGCACCGGTCGGCCGCGCGTCGACTGACACCCCGGACCTCACCGAGCACCGATGGACGGTGCGACCCCGCCGTATGCGAAGGACCCGCATGCGCCGTCGGTCGAATCGCTTCGACAACCGATCGCGACACGATGGAGGAGAGCCGCGTGAGCGAGTTTCGCGAGATCCCGGACGGCCTGGAGTGGCGTGGTGACCACCAGGTGGTGCGGATCGAGCCGTGGGGTGCGGACAGCGTCCGCGTGCGGGTCGGCCACACGGTGCTGCACTCCGATCTGCCCGGCGCGCTCGGTGAACGGCCGACCGCCGAGACGGAGTGCAAGATCGACGCCGAGGGCGCGAGCCTGATCAACGGCGGCATCCGGGTCGACGTCGACGTCAAGGGCAGGCTTCGATTCCTGCGCACCGACACCGAGGAGGAGCTGCTCGCCGAGGAGCCGATCCACTTCTGGTGGCCGGGGCCTCGGCTCTTCGCAGGCGTCGGCAACGGCTACCACCGCATCGAGCAGAACTTCCGTGCCTACCAGGGCGAACGGCTCTTCGGCCTCGGCCAGCACCAGCACGGCCTGCTGGATCAGAAGGGCGCCGTCGTCGAGCTGATCCAGCGCAACTCCGAGGTCACCATCCCGTTCCTGCTGTCCGATCGGGGTTACGGGCTGCTGTGGAACAACCCGGCCGTCGGACGGGTCGAGCTCGGCGTCACCGGCACGCGCTGGGTGGCGGACTCCGCGCGGCAGATCGACTACTGGATCACCACCGGGCCCGGCCCCGCCGACGTGCTCCGCAACTACGCGGCGGCCACCGGCAGGTCACCCATGCTGCCGGACTGGGCCGCCGGATTCTGGCAGAGCAAGCTGCGTTATCGCAGCCAGGAGGAGCTGCTCACGATCGCGAGGGAGTACCACACGCGGGGCCTGCCGCTCTCGGTGATCGTCTGCGACTTCTTCCACTGGACCCACCTCGGCGAGTGGCGCTTCGATCCGGTGGAGTGGCCGGACCCCGCCGCCGCCGTCCGCGAGCTGTCCGAACTCGGCGTCAAGCTGATGGTGTCCATCTGGCCGTCGGTGAGTCCGCTGGCCGAGAACTACCCGGAGATGCTCGACAAGGGCCTGTTCATCGCCACCGACCAGGGGCCGCCGGTGCATGCGGACTGGCCGGACAAGGGCGTGGAGTCCCCCGTCGGCATCGGGGTGTCGTTCTACGACTCCACCAACCCCGAGGCCAGGGAGTACGTGTGGAACCGGGTGCGGGAGAACTACTACGAGCACGGCATCCGGGTCTGGTGGCTGGACGCCTGTGAACCGGAGATCAAGCCCGGCACGCCCGGTAACCTGCGCCTGCACGCCGGGCCGGGCCTCGAGGTGCTCAACAGCTATCCGACCGAGAACGCCAGGGCCTTCTACGAGGGCATGCGGGCCGAGGGCGAGACCGAGATCGTCTCGCTGTGTCGGTCGGCCTGGGCAGGCAGCCAGCGGTACGGCGCCGCACTCTGGTCCGGCGACATCGCGGCGACCTTCGAGTCCCTCGGTGAGCAGATCCGGGCGGGGTTGAACGTCGCGGTCAGCGGCATCCCGTGGTGGACCACCGACATCGGCGGCTTCCACGGCGGCGACCCCGAGTCGGAGTACTTCCGGGAGCTGGTGGTCCGCTGGTTCCAGTACGGCGTCTTCTGCCCGCTGTTCCGCCTGCACGGCGACCGCGCGCCGAGGATGGGCCTCGGTCCGACCATGAGCGGCGGTCCCAACGAGGTGTGGAGCTTCGGCGACGAGGCCTACGAACTCATCAAGACGTCGTTGGACCTGCGGGAGCGCCTGCGGCCCTACGTGCTCGACCAGATGCGCGTCGCCCACGAGACCGGGCTGCCCCCGATGCGCCCGGTGTTCGTCGACTTCCCCGACGACCCGGCCGCCTGGTCGGTGGACGACCAGTTCCTCTTCGGCCCCGACGTCCTGGTGGCCCCGGTCTACGCGCTCGGCGAGCGGGCCAGGCCGGTCTACCTCCCGGCGGGCGATACCTGGACCGACGCCTGGACGGGCGAGGTTCATGAGGGCGGGCAGACCCTGACTGCCGACGCCCCGCTGCACCGCATCCCGGTGTATCTGCGCGCGGGCGCGCAGGTGCCGATTCACGGGTGATCTCGGCGTCATCCGGCGCAGGCGGCCCGCGAGCTGCCTGCGCCTCCGCCCCGCCGCCACACGAGAGAGAGATTCCGTGAACGCCTTCAGCGAAGCCAGGATCAGTCGGAGAACCTTGTTGTCCGCCCTCGGCGCGGGCGCCGCCGTCACCGCGGCGGGTCCGTTGTTGAGCGCCTGCTCCTCGGGCGGCGGCGGGTCGACCTCCGGCGGCTCGGTCACCAGCGAGGACCGGCTGACCGCACTGCTGCCCTCGTACTCGCCGATCGAGTACGCCGCGCCCGACCTGCCCGGCGTGCAGGGCTCGGTCCCCGGTTACACCAGCTATCCGGGCGAGTTGATCCGGGCGGTCACCGAGACGCCGGGCACGGGCGGCGAGGTGACGGCGATGACCCCGGCCTACTGGCCGCTGGCGCCGTCGGACAACGCCTACTACCGGGCGGTCAACGAGCGACTCGGCGCCGAGGTGAACTTCAGCGTCGTCAACGGCAGCGACTACGCGGCCCGGCTCAACGCGCAGCTGGCGGGCGGCGAGATGCCCGAGCTGACCGTGATCCCGGACTGGGACGTGCCCGCGCGGTTCGGTGAGGCGGTCGGCGGTTCCTTCACCGACCTCACCGAGTACCTCCAGGGCGATGCGGTCGCCGCGTACCCGCGGCTGGCCAATCTGCCGACCCGTTCCTGGGCGTACTGCGTCTGGAACGAGGGACTGCGCGCGGTCCCGACTCCGGCGGGTCTGTTCCCGCTGGCCCTCTATCACCGCCACGACCTCTTCCAGCAGGCCGGACTGGCGCCGCCGCAGAGCGCCGACGACCTCTACCGGCTGTGCACCGAGATCACCGATCCCGACGCGGGGCGGTGGGCCTGCGGCAACATCTTCTTAGAGGTCAAGCGCATGTTCAGCGTCCCGGCCGAGTGGAGCCGGGACTCGGCGGGCAACCTCGTCAACGAGGCCGAGACCGAGGCCTTCGCCGAGGCGGTCGCCTTCATGGCCCGGCTCTTCGAGGAGGGCCACGTGCACCCCACCGTCGCGGGGAGCACCACCGGACAGGAGAAGGAGCTGTTCGAGAGCGGTGCGCTGTGGCTGTTCAGCGACGGCATGGGCGCCTGGCAGGAGGCGCTGGCCCGGCAGCTTCCCGCCAATCCGAACTTCGACATGCGGCCGTTCCCGGCGTTCTCCCACGACGGCAGCGAACCCGTCTACTACACCCAGGAGGCGGCCAACCTGATGACCTTCATCCGGTCCGACCTTCCTCGGGAGCGGGTGGAGGAGCTGCTGCGCATCCTCGACTTCTGTGCCGCGCCGATCGGCTCGGAGGAGAACTACCTGGTCAACTACGGCATCGAGGGCGAACACAGCGAACGCGGCGCCGACGGTGCACCCGCGCTCACCGACCTCGGCTCCCGCGAGATCACCATCACCTACGGCTTCCTGGCCAAGCCGCCCTACATCGTCGACCAGTCGCAGTACCCCGGCTACGTCGAGGCGATGCACGCCTGGGAGGCCGAAGTCGCTCCGTTCCAGGTGGACAAGCTCACCGACGGGCTGCGCATCGAAGAGCCGCCGCGCCTGACCGGACTGGTCCAGCAGCTCGACGACCAGCTCCAGGACCTGCTGCGCGGGCGCAGGCCGGTGAGCGAACTCCCCTCGGTCATCGAGGGCTGGCGGCGCGACGGCGGCGACGAGATGCGCGAGTTCTACGCCCAGGCGCTCGACGACGCCGGACGCTGAGAACGGCGCCTCGATGACCCTCCACGCCGCAGAACCCGCTGCGGGGGCCTCCACGCAGGCAGGCCCCCGCGAGCCCGTCCCACCGTCTCGTGCCGCGCTGCGCCGGGCGGACCGGCGTCGTCGATTCCGCCGCGACTGGCCGTTGCTGCTGATGGTCGCACCGACGATCCTGGTGCTGGGCGCGTTCCACTACCTTCCGCTGCTCGGCAACGTGATCGCCTTCCAGGACTACTCGCCGTTCGTGGGCATCCTGGAGAGTCCGTTCGTCGGCTTCGCCAATTTCGAGCGGCTGTTCGGCGACCCGGATTTCTGGCGGGCGACGGCGAACACGCTGGGCATCACCGCGTTCCAGCTCGTCTTCTTCTTCCCGGTGCCGATCGTGCTGGCGCTGCTGATCAACAGCCTGCTCAGCGCCCGGCTGAAGCTGTTCATCCAGAGCGTGGTGTACCTGCCGCACTTCTTCTCCTGGGTACTGGTCATCACGCTGTTCCAGCAGATGCTCGGCGGCGCCGGGGTGGTGAACAACTTCCTGCGGCGCAACGACCTCGGCGTCATCGACCTGATGACCAATCCGGACACCTTCATCCTGCTGGTCACCGCCGAGGGGATCTGGAAGGACGCGGGCTGGGGAATGATCATCTTCCTGGCCGCGCTGAGCACGGTGAACGCCGATCTGTACGAGGCGGCGGCCGTGGACGGGGCGAACCGCTGGCGCAGGCTGTGGCACGTCACGCTGCCCGCGCTGGTACCGGTGATCGTGCTGCTGTTGATCATGCGCCTCGGCGATGCGCTGTCGGTCGGCTTCGAACAGTTCCTGCTGCAACGCGGCGCCGTCGGGGTCAATGCCTCGGAGGTGCTCGACACCTACGTCTACTACGAGGGCGTGGTCAACGTCGACTTCGCCTACGCGGGCGCGGCGGGCCTGTTCAAGGGAGTCGTCGGCCTGCTGCTGGTCCTCGGGGCGAACAAGGCCGCGCATCTGCTCGGTCAGCAGGGGGTGTATTCGCGCTCATGACCACGATGGCCGAGAGACCAGAGACGACCACGCCGCGTCGTCGCCGCCATCCGCTGCGGCCTGCCTGGGAGGAGGAGCCCACGCCGCTGGGGCGGACGGCGAAGGCCGTGGTGATCACCCTCGTGGTGCTCGCCGTGGCGTTCCCGCTGTACGTCGTCGTGCTGACCAGCCTCTCGCCGCAGGAGGCGATCACGCGGGCGGGCGGGCTGGTGGCGGTGCCCGACGGCTTCACCTTCGCCGCGTACGAGGAGATCCTCTCCGGGGGAGTGGTGACCAGATCGGTGCTGGTCAGCACCGGACTGACCCTCTTCGGCACGCTGTTCAGCACCACGCTGACGGTGCTGGCGGCCTATGGGCTGTCGCGGCGCGGCTCCTTCGCCCATCGACCGCTGCTGTTCGCCGTGCTGCTGACCTTCCTGTTCGGCCCCGGACTCATCCCGACCTATCTGACGGTGCAGACCTTCGGACTGCTCGACACCTACGCCTCTCTGGTGCTGCCCACCGCCGTCGCCGCGTTCAACCTGGTGGTGATGCGCTCGTTCTTCATGAGCATCCCGCAGGAGCTGACCGACAGCGCCCGCATCGACGGGGCTGGCGAGTTCCGCATTCTGGTCTCGCTGGTGCTGCCGCTGTCCAAGGCGGTCACGGCGGTGATCGCCCTGTTCTACGGCGTCGGCTACTGGAACGCGTTCTTCAACGCCTTCCTGTATCTCAGCGACAACGACAAGTGGCCCTTGCAGCTGGTGCTGCGGACCTATGTCCTGGAGGGAATTCCTATTCCGGGCGCCGGGCCGATCGATTCGGTGGCAGGCGGGCCGCTGCCGACGCTGGCGGTGAAGATGGCCGTCGTCGTGCTGGCTGTGCTGCCGGTGTTGTTCGTCTATCCCTTCGTGCAGCGGCACTTCACCAAGGGCGTCATCATCGGCGCGGTCAAGGGGTGAGACGGGGCCGGTATGTCGAGGTGCCCGCGACTGGGTGGGAGAAGCGCGTCTGCTCGGGATCTCGGTGTGGTGCATGGGGTTCGCGTGCGGCGGCGACGCGGAGCGGGTCCGCCGCAGAGCGGTGCCGACCGGCCTGGAACGCGGGGTCGACGTGGGATTGAGGGACGCCGCCCCGTCGGTTGCCCGATCGACGGCGAGCCGCCGGTCGACGGCGCGGCGACGTGACAGGCGTCCGAAAGGGACGCCCGTGGCGGCTTACTCCGATCGAGGAAATCCGTTGCTGAGACTGAGGTTTTCATCGTGGTGAATCCTTTCCTGATCGTCCTGAACGGGCTAACGACATCACCCGGTATCGCCTTGACGGCGAAGTCCGGCTGCCCATTGACTGGACAGGTGAGGTCCGCGTCGTACGCGGGCCTCTCTTCCTGTTCGTCGTGAACCATGTCAGCCGAGGAGTACCTCTTGTCTCTGCCCACCGAGCCGATCGGCAGCATCCCGCGTCCCGACTATCTGTTGCGTGGAAGAGGTGATCTGGCCGCCGGGACGATCGACCAGGCTGAATTCGACGCGCTGGCCGATCGCGCGGTCCGGGAGACCGTCGAGCGCCTCGCCGCCATCGGCTCGCCCGTGGTGACCGACGGAGAGCAGACCAAGTCCAGCTTCATGACGTACCCGCTGGACGGCGTCGACGGACTCGCGCCCGACGGCGTGGTGATCCCCTTCGCCGACGGTCACGTGCGGATGCTGCCTCGGCTGACCACGGGCCCGTTCCGCTACGGCGTCCACGCCGTGCGGTACCTCCAGGCGGCGCGGAAGGTCGCCTCGGTGCCGGTCAAGCAGTCGTTGATCGCGCCGTCCGCGCTGAGCCTGCTCTACCCGGCCGACGGCATCGACGGCTACCCGCGCGAGCAGTTCCTCGCCGACCTCGCGGACGAGGCCGAGCGCGACATCCGTCAGTGCCTCGACGCGGGCGCGGACTCCGTGCAGCTGGACTTCACCGAGGGCAGGCTCTCGCTCAAACTCGATCCGTCCGGCGGGGTGCTGCGCGACTTCGTGGCGCTGAACAACACGGTGCTCGACCGGTTCACTCCCGAGGAACGGGCCAGGATCGGCGTGCACACCTCTCCCGGCGGCGACCAGGACTCCACGCACAGCCTCGACGTCGACTACGCCGAGCTGCTGCCGCAGTTGTTCTCGCTGCGTGCGGGCCGCTTCTACCTCCAGCTGGCGAGCGAGCCGGACCCGGATCGGGTGCTCGCCGCGGTCGCCGAGGCATCGTCACCGGATCAGCGCGTGTTCGTCGGTGTCGTCGACCCGATCGACCCTCGGGTGGAGACGGCGGAGGAGGTGCGTGATCGAGTGTTGCGCGCCGCGCAGTACATCTCACCCGACCGGCTCGGCACGTGCGACGACTGCGGGTTCGCGCCGTACGCCGACGATGTCTCGACCTCGCGAGACACGGCGTTCGCCAAGATCGAGGCGCGGGTGTCGGGCACTCAGAAGGCGGCCGCCGAACTCGGCTGCTGAACCCGCTGCCTGCCGCACCGATCGCAGCAGACCGGGGCGCCGCGAACGGGCCGACGACCAGGCGGCGGACGGACAGCAGCGGGCACGGGTCGAATCCAGCCTCTCGACCACGAGGTCCGAGACGCCGGGCCGGTCGCGCTTCGGGCGGTGACGCCGCCGGGGCGCGGCCGGTGGCCGGGCTCCACCCGGCTGCGGGCGCCGACCATGCGGCTCCCGGCCGAGACCGACGGTGCGACGAGAGGGAGTGCGTGGCATGAGCGACATCGCGGACGTGACCCGGGGACGCCTGGTCTTCGGGGGCGACTACAACCCGGAGCAGTGGCCGCGCGAGGTGTGGCGCGAGGACGTCGAGCTGATGCGCCGGGCCGGCGTGAATCTGGTGACGGTGGGCGTCTTCTCCTGGGCCAGGCTGGAACCGACGCCGGGCGCGCGGGACTTCGGCTGGCTCGACGAGGTGTTGGACCTGCTGCACGCGGGCGGGATCGCGGTGGACCTGGCCACGCCGACCGCGAGCCCGCCGCCCTGGCTCGGCCATCGACATCCGGAGACGCTGCCGGTCGACGCCGACGGCCGACGGCTGCTGTACGGCTCCCGCAACCAGTTCTGCCCGTCCTCGCCGATCTACCGCAGGCATGCCCTGTCACTGGCGACCGACCTCGCCGAGCGGTACGGTGGCCATCCGGCGCTGGCGATGTGGCATGTGGACAACGAGCTGTGCGAGGTCTGCCACTGCGACGTCAGCGCAGCACATTTCCGGCACTGGCTGCGCAGTCGCTACGGCGATGACCTGGCCGCGCTCAACGAGGCCTGGCACACGGTGTTCTGGAGCCAGCGCTATTCGGACTGGGCGGAGATCATGCCGCCGCGACGGGCGCCGTACCTGATCAATCCGGCCCAGCAGCTGGACTTCCGCCGTTTCTCCTCCGCCGCGCTGCTGGAGTGCTTCGAGGTGCAGCGCGACGTGCTGCGCGCCGCGACGCCGGACATCCCGATCACCACGAACTTCCTCGGCCTGGACGCCCCGCTGGACTACCGGGCGCTGGCCGAGCGGGAGGACGTCGTCTCTCACGACTGGTACCCGGACCCGACCAATCCGGCCGCGCACGAGATGTCGGGACTGGGCTTCGACCTGATGCGCTCCCTGGCGGGCGGCCCGTGGTTCCTGATGGAGGGTGCGACCAGCGCGGTCAACTGGCGGCGCCGCAACGCCGCCAAGGCGCCGGGACAGCTGCGGGCCGAGTCGCTGCACGCGGTGGCCAGGGGCGCCGACGCCGTCTGCTTCTTCCAGTGGCGGGCCTCCCGCGCCGGGGCGGAGAAGTACCACTCGGGGATGGTTCCCCATGCGGGCCCCGACAGTCGGATCTTCCGCGAGGTCTGCGAGCTGGGGGCCGAGCTGGCGGAGCTGCACGAGGTGGTGGACGCCGAGGTCGAGTGCGAGGCGGCCCTGGTGCTGGACTGGGACAGCTGGTGGGCGGTGCGGCTCGACGCCCACCCGACGGCCGACATCGACGTGCTCGGCCGACTCCGAGGCTTCCACGCGGCGCTGACCCGGCTCGGCGTCGCGGTGGACGTGGTGGCCCCCGACGCCGACCTGTCCGCTTATCGGCTGGTGATCGCGCCGAGCCTCTACCTGGTCACCGACGACGCGGCGGCGAACCTGACGTCCTTCGTGGCGCGCGGCGGCACCCTGGTCCTCGGGTACTTCTCCGGCATCGTCGACGAACACGACCACATCCGCCTCGGCGGTTATCCCGCGCCGTTCCGGGAGGCGCTGGGGCTGCGGATCGAGGAGTTTGATCCGCTTCCCGAGGGCGAGACGGTGCGGTGCTCCTCGACGCTGCTCGGCGGATTCGAGGCCCGCGACTGGCTGGAGGAGCTACGACCGGAGGGCGCCGAGGTGGTGGCCGAGGTCGCGGAGGGACGCCGGGCGGGCAGGCCGGTGGTGCTGCGCCACGAGTTCGGCACGGGCACGGCCTGGTATGTGGCGACGGAGCCCGATCCCACCGCCTTGGCCGCGTTGACCCGGCAGGTGTGCACCGATGCGGGGGTGACCGGAGTCCTGGACGGGTTGCCCGCCGGGGTGACGGCGACCCGCCGCGGCCGGGTGCTGTTCGTGATCAACCACGGTCCGGACCCCGTATCGGTGGAGTTGCCTGCCTGCGTCGATCTGTTGCGCGGCGGGCGGTGTGCGGGTCGGACGGAGCTGGCGGGGTTCGGGGTGCTGGCGTTGGTGGGGGAGTAGGGGGCAGGTAGGCAGTCGGCGGGCGAATCCGGTCGAGCGAGGAGCATCCGTTGATGCGGGTGCACGGCGAAGACTTCTGCGCAGATTTGGTGCTTTGCCTGCGGCGATACACTCGACGACAGCGCCACCATCGGTGCGTCCACCCCGCCGATGTCTCGACTTCAAGGGAATTGAAGGAGCCTGACGTGGACGTTCAGGACGCGCTGATCGGTCATCGCATTCGTGAGGTGCGGCGTTGGCGACGGCTCAACCTCACCGTGACCGCCGAACTGGCAGGGATGTCCGCCGGGTATCTCTCTCGCCTGGAGCGGGGCGAGCGGACGGTGAATCGCCGGTCGATCCTGGAGGCGTTGGCTCAAGCCTTGCGTGTATCGCCCACCGATCTCACGGGACAGCCGTACGAGCCGACGGACCCCGTCAGCTCAGAGGCGCATGCAGCGCTCGCCAGGATGGAGATCGTGCTCGGAGAACTGGATCTGGGTACCGATCCGGGAGTTCGAGCCCGTCCATGGGCTCAGATCGAGAAGTCTGTCGATCATCTGAACACGGTGTTGCGGCGCGACGCCGACTATGCAGGCCAGGGGCAACTCGTTCCCGGGCTGCTGACGGAGTTGCACGCTGCCTACGTGCAACAACCAGAGCATCGTGGTGACATTCTCGTCGGACTGCTGCACGCTTACCACTCGGCTGCGGTGCTGACGAAGAATCTCGGTGTGCGGGGCCTGCCGATACTGGCCGCGAGGCTGGCCGAGGGCTGTGCCCGCGAGCTGGGAAGACCGGAGTGGACCGCTTTCGCGAGCTGGCTGCGAAGCCATGCGGCGGGCTCGCTGGGGAGGGCTCGCCAGTACGAGATGAGCGTGCGGGCGGTCGACGCGGTGGTGGTCAGAGATGCGAACGCCGTGCAGATCTCGGGAATGCTGCACCTCAACGCCGCCTTGGCGGCCGCCGCGCAGCAGAAGGCCGATGTCGTCTCGACGCATCTCGATGAGGCTGCCGCGTTGGCAGGTCGACTCCCTGAGGGAGCGGAGAACTTCGGTTTCCTGTACTTCGGGTCCGACAACGTCGGGATCTGGCGGGTGTCGCTGATGACCGAGCTCGGGGCAGGCGGGAAGGTCGCCGAACTGGCTCGGGGGGTGCATCCGGCGGCGCTGCCCGCCAGAGCACGTCAGTGCATGTACTGGACCGACCTGGGACGAGCGCTGATCACGGAACGGGCCACCCGCGACGAGGGGATCCGCGCGCTGCGACGGGCCGAGGAGATCGCGCCGCAGCGGGTGCGCAACAACCCGTTCGTCCGCGAGGCGGTAAGCGGCCTGCTCCGATCTTCCCGGAGCGAAGCAGGCCGCCGGGAACTACGTGGTCTGGCGTGGCGGATGGGAGTCGCGCCCACTCAGTGATTCTCATTCGGGTGAACGGGATATGTTTTGCCTTCTTGGCAAAATCGCGCGTGTCGTCACCCGTAACGTCGCCTCCAATGACAGAGGTGCTGCGTCGAGGCGATGGCATCAAGTGGGCATCGCCCATCCCATTGACGATCGCGTGACAGCGACATGGCCATACGGATGCCTTCCTTGTCGCACCCGAGTGGAGGAGAAGGAAGAATGTCGATCACAACCGACTCGGATTTGCTGATGCCTGATCTGTTGCCCGCTTCTCGGCTCCGTCCTCCGGTATCGCAGGACACGCCGTCGGAAGGCGCCCTGCGGCCGTTCGGCCTGGCGTGCTCCACTGTCGTGCTGGACGAGGAGATCACCGTCGTGGAGAACCACCGCTACGACCAGGACCGCCAGATGGCCGTGCTCTCCGACGGCAGCCTGCTCGTGGACTCCCCGTTGACCGCAACGACGAACAACACCACGATCACCAAGGTAGACAATCAGGAATTCACTGACGTCGAGCCCGTCGATTGATTGAAAGTGGCAATACCGTGCCGGTTATGGTGATCAGTCGCGAGTTCGACGTGACCGTGGATCTCGTGCTTCGTGAGTTGGACCGGCGTCGCGAGCTCGCTTTTCGATTCGATCTCGCAGACTTCCCGGAGTCGCTGTCCCTCGATGCGCGTCTCGTCGACGGCCGGTGGGACGGACGGTTACGAACGGGCGGAGGGGTCTGTGACCTTGATGCGGTGCGTGGTGTCTGGTACCGCAAGCCGAGTCGCTTCGCACCGCACAAGGGGATGACCGATACCGAGCAGCAGTGGGCGGTCGTCGAGTCCCGCATGGGGTTCGGCGGCCTGCTCGCAGCGCTGCCGTGCCGCTGGATCAATCACCCGCATCGCAACGCAGTCGCCGGGGTGAAGCCCGGTCAGCTCGTCGTGGCGGCGGCGCTCGGGCTGACCGTGCCGGAATCGCTGGTGACCAATGATCCGAACGAGGCTCGTGAGTTCGTCGCGGCCCAGCCTGACGGGGCCGTCTACAAATCGTTTCACGGAGGCACCGGGACCGAGTCAGGCCGCATGACCGCCCTTTACACGACGCCTGTCAACGCCGCGGAGATCACCGACGGCGTCCAGCGGGCCGCTCATCTGTTCCAGGCCCGGGTGCCCAAGGCGTTCGAGGTACGGGTGACCGTGGTCGGCGATCGGCTGTTCGCGGTGCGGATCGACGTGGACTCCGAGATCGGTCGGCAGGACTGGCGGGCCGATCACGCCGGACATACCTACACGGTGATCACCCCGCCAGGGGACGTCACTACGCGGATACATGAGCTGATGCAGCACTTCGACCTGATCTTCGGCGCACTGGATTTCGTGGTCACCCCTGCCGATGAGTGGGTGTTCCTCGAAATCAATCCGAACGGCCAGTGGGGCTGGTTGCATACCGCCCTCGGCCTTCCTATCCCGTCGGCCCTGGCCGATGCACTCACCATGGGAGACCCACCGTGACGACCGCCCCGCCCGCCGATGCCACGACGCTGCGCAGGCAGCTCACCGCCGAGCTGGTCAGTCGAGAGAGGCTGTCCTCTCCGCGATGGGTTGCCGCTTTCGAAGCCGTTCCCCGCCATGAATTCGTTCAGCGGTTCACCTTGCCCGGTTCCGCGACCGTCCACTATGTGCTCGACGCCGATCCCGAGGGAGCCGCTTTGCGGCTCGCCTACTCCGATGCCTCACTGCTCACCCAGCACGACGACGGCGGGACCCCGACCTCGTCCAGCAGCGTGCCCTCGTTGATGGCGTTGATGCTCGAAGCTCTCGACGCCCATCCCGGCCACCGAGTACTCGAGATCGGCACCGGCACCGGCTACAACGCCGCCCTGCTCAGCCATGCACTGGGCGAGGACGCCGTGACCACGATCGACATCGACCCCGGACTCATCGCGGGCGCCCGGCAAGCACTGGACACGGCAGGATTTCGCCCCACGGTGCTCTGTGGGGACGGTGCAGCAGGCGCACCCGACCACGCGCCCTTCGATCGGCTGATCACGACCTGCGGGCTGCACCGCATCCCACCGCCCTGGCTCGATCAGGTCCGCGCAGGCGGCCTCATACTCGCGAACCTCGGTCTCGGCCTGATCCTGCTCCGCCTCGACGAGCAGCACACCGCCACTGGTCGGGTTCTCGACTACGCAGCCTTCATGCACATCCGCCCTGCTGCGGACCACACCGCACCGACAGCCCGCGACCTCGTCGCCTCGGCGACGCCCGACCGTCCCGGTCATCCTGGTCGCTTCACCCGCGACCTCGACGAACGCCCCGTCGACCTTCTTGTATCGGTTGTCCTGCCCGGCGTGCAGAAGGTCGTTCAGCACCGCCGGGACGGCGACCGCCTCCTTCTTGGCCACACCGCATCCGGCTCGTGGGCCCGTGTCTCGCCCAGCCCTGACAGGCAGACCGCCGACGTCGTCGAGCACGGCCCCCGCTCCCTGTGGACCGAACACCTCGACGTCGTCGACTGGTGGAACCGCCACGGCCGACCCGAGATCACCCGACTCGGCTTCACCGTCACGCCCACGGCACACACGCTGTGGCTCGACGATCCCGACGGCTCGGCCCTCCTTCGCCTGTCTGACTGATCAGGCGTGTCGATCGGCCGGGCGCCCCGGGAGGTGTGGTGCGGGCTGACGGGCGGATGCGAGCTGCCGTGGCGATTCCGCGATCACGCCGCACCCGTCCGCATCGCTCACCGCCCCCGCGCCGCCGTCTCGCGGGGGAGCTGGCTGGCGTAGATGGTCGCCTGGACCGGCGTCGCCACGCCCTGTTCCCTGCCGTGTCGGACCACCGCGCCGTTCTGGTCGGCCAGTTCCGAGGGCAGGCCCGATGCGAGATCGCGCTGCATGGAGGCCGTGGTCTCCGGGGAGAACACGTGCAGGTAGGTGTGCAGGATGTCGGCGAGATCGGTGTCCGTCAGCGCCACGCCGAGACTCTGCGCCACGGCGAACGCCTCGCGCATCGCCGTCGTCACCAGTTCGCGGGACTCCGGCACGGCCCGGGTCTCGCCTGCGGTGGCGCCGCTGATCGCGCCGACGCCGCCGTAGGAGGAGATCAGCGCCAGCTTCTTCCACAGTGCCCGTCGGATGTCCTCGGTCCAGCCCGCCGTGATCCCCGCCTGGGTGAGCGCGGCGATCGTCTGCCGCGCGGGCTGGTCGGCCTCGCCGCCTGCGAGGTAGCCGAGGGTCATGGTCGCGTCCGAGCCGACGTACTCGACGGTGGAGGCGTCCAGCCGTTGCGCGATCACCACGCAGGTGCCCGCGATGACGTTGTCCTCGCCGACGTGGGCTCCGGCGTGCGCGGGCGAGTCGACGCCGTTCTGCGTCGTGATCACCCGGCCGCCCGAGGCCAGCACGGGCGCGATCTCGTGGGCTGCCTCGTCGACCTGCCAGGCCTTGACCGCCAGGATCACCGCGTCGAAGCTCTCCTCGGATTCGAGGCGGTCGACGACCCGCACGGCGGGCGCCACGGCGACACCTGATCCGTGGCGGATCGTGATCGGCGTCCGCCGCACGGCGGCGACGGTGGCGGTGCGGCCCTTGAGCGTGACCGGGATGCCCGCGAGGGACAGCCGAGCCGCGAAGTACAGACCGATTCCGCCCGCCCCGTACACCAGTACCCGCACCGCGACACCTCAGATCTTCCTGGACAGGCGCCTCGCCTGTCTGCGAACAACGGACCCTCGCCGACGCCGACGCTGCGCCGTCGCACCGACCGATGGACTCGTCGGCCGGTGCACCACGTCGTGCACCTCGGCGCCCCCGAACTCCCGGTGCGTCGAACAGCGCGCCAGGGCGCCCGGACTCGACGACGCCGAGCGCACCCTCCAGGAGCGCTCGGCGGGGACCGCCATGCCTGGGCATCGCGCCCGCACCGGCGAACCCGGAGACGACGCCGATGATCTACCGTCGCACGGTCAACTCGACTGGTAAAGACCCGCGATCTCCTCCATCGCGCCCCATGCCGCGTCGGTGGGTTCGCCTGCCATGATCAGTTCCAGCGCGTCGAGCATGACGTGCCAGCCCACGGCGAAGTCCGCGGCGGGTTCACGGAGCACCTCGCTGTGGACGAGGGTCAGCACGCTTCCCTCGCCTGCGTCGCCTGCCGCCACCGTCCAGCGCACCGTCGAGTCCGGAACACCCTCCCACACCCAGGTGTGGGTGAGGCCGCCCTCGGCTCCTGGCGGGGTGACCTCCAGGACCGTGCCGGTCGCGGCGCCCTCCTCGCCGAAGTCGAAGTGCACCTCGCCGCCCACCACCGGGTCGATCCGACAGCCGGGCAGCCAGCGGGCGAGCCGATCCGGGTCGACGATCCACTCCCAGACCAGGGCGGGGGCGTACGGGAGCCGCCGTTCGAGGTGGATGCGGAAGGTGCCGTCCTCGCTGATGCCGAGGGTGCCGCGTCGGGCGGTGTGTCGAGTGGTCATGTCTCGGTCCCTCCTGGGGTTCGGTGTTCGGCGTCCATGGCCTCTTCCATGGCCTCCTCCAGCGAGTCGAGGGCCCGTTCCCAGCGTTCTCGCTGGTCGTCGAGCCAGTTCTCGACTTCGTCGAGGGAGGTCGGGTCGAGCGAGTAGACCCGCTGTCTCCCTTGAGCGGTCACGGTGAGGACGCCGGTCTCGGCCAGCACCCGGAGGTGTTGGGAGACGGCGGGCCTGCTGATCGAGAAGTGCGCGGCGATCTCGCCCGCGCTGCGGGCCTGCGCGGCGACGAGTTCGACGATGCGGCGTCGGTTGGGCTCGCCGAGTGCCTCGAATCGATCCACGGGGAGATATGTAAGCAGAGACTTACGCGTTGAGCAAGTCGGAGAGGCTCGCTGCTCGGCCCATGCCCGCGTGTTGCCCGGCCCCGTTCCGTGCAGCCCCCGAAGCCCCACCGGGTCCCGGTGCCTGCCTGCCGATGTCAGGTGCGCTGAGCCGACGTGTCACCGCAGGGCGACGGCTGACACAAGAGGACGTCGTCGGCGATGCGCGGTCGATTACGAGGCGAGCAGGCAGCGGGTGCAGGGGGCGCCCGCCCCCGGTGCGAGCTGTTCGAGTGCGTCGCCGAGGTGGAAGACGGCGCCGCACAGGGCGGTCATGGTGACGGCGGTCAGGCCTGCGGCGTCGACGAGGTGGACGTCCACGGTGCCGACTCGGCGGATGCACAGCCGTTGCCGGACGTCCACCGGGCGCGCGTCGGGCTTGTTCCAGATGATCGCCTGGCAGTCCGCGCAGTCCACGACCTCGGCAGGCACGCCCGGCAGCATCTCCTGCGGCGCGGGGCCGAGAGTGAGCGGAACCCCGCAGAGCGCGAGGGCTCGTGCGCCCTCGGCCGGGACCGGTTCGCCCGCGTTGACGAACACGGCGTGCCGCTGGCAGATCAGGCCCACGGTCGGCAGCGTGATCTGCTCGATGAGCATCGGCTCGGTGGCGCGGGCGGGGCAGGCCTCGTGGTGCTGCGTCGGAGGCCGGGAGGGTGTGGGGCCTGCTGCGTCTGCCGAGTTCGGCGAGGTCGCGGGGTGCTCGGGGCTGTCGGGCTGTTCTGGGGCGTCGGGCGGCTCTGGGGTCTCGGTCAAGCTCGGTCTCCGAACGGACGAGTCGGGGCGGAACCCCCGGTGACGGCGAGGACATACGGCCGCACCCGCGCCGCGCGCCGGGCGGGCCACGAGGTGATGAGGCGGAGCCGGCTTCGACTGCGCCGCAGGCTCGCGGCGGTCATGGCGCGGCCGCCGACCGCAGCCCGCGCACGTCGATCAGGGCCAGGCAGCGACGACATTCCTGGTCGTCGTAGTAGCACTGGCGGATCGGGATCGAGTTGAGCGCCGCGAAGCTCCGCTCGCCGCAGGCGGGCCGCACCAGGATCGAGCCGACTCGGTATTCGACCTGCCCGTGATGGGTGTCGCCTTGACAGACCGAGCGGACGAACCACTCCACCGGCCCGGTAGAGAGGGGGACGAGGCGGTTCGCCGGTCGGCCGGGTCGGCGGGGGCGCAGCTGCGTCACCGAGGCGAGCGGGCCGCCGGTCATGAGGCCACCGCCTCGGTCAGCGCGGCGCGCACCAGCTCGGCGAGGTCGGCGACGCGGGCCGCGTCCACCAGCCAACGGCCGAGCAGATCGTGGAAGTCCAGGATGGACAGCTCGACGATCTCGGCGGCGTGCAGCACGCGGACCTGCCGAGACTCGCCGTAGTGCATCGCCGACAGCGAGACGTCGTGACCGCCGTCCAACGCCGCGAGCAGACTGCGCGCGTCGGCGCGGCTGAGCTCCGCCGTGACTGAGGGCCGGTCGCCTCGATCGCCCGTCAGCAGGAGGAAACGGCCCGCCGGGGACACCGTCAGGAACGTCGACTGGCGGACGCAGTGGACGATCCACTGCGCGGCCACCGACCGTGAGCCGATCACCGCCCGACTCCCAGAGCGGGAGAGGCCCACCCCGGACGAAACCCCGAGGCCAGCTGCGCCGAGGCCGCCTCCGCCGCGCACCGCGCGAGGATGCTGGCGGCCGAGACCCCGCCGGTCCGGGTGCGTTCAGCGGAATGGGCCGGTCGCGGGCTGGTGCGAGCGGGGCGATGTCCGAACCACGTCAGCGCGGCACCCGCCGCCACCAACACCGATCCGAGGACGAGCAGCGCGATCACGACGCACCGCCGAGATTCCGCTGCGATGCCGAGGCGCGGCGAACCGTCTCCGCGCCGCACGCCGCCACGCGTACGGGGACTGCGGATCGCGACGGCCCGCCACGGCGTGCCGCGCGCAGCACCTGCCGTGTTCCGAGCGGCGGAGCCGGATCACGACGGGACTCGGCCACGGCCCAGCGGAACGCGACGAGGACGGCACCGATCAGGAGTGGGCCGATGATCATGAAGAGATGGGGCATGGGTACGCCTTTCATCTAACCGAAGTTGCGCTGATTCAGCATGGTTGCGCAGAACCAAGTGAGTCAATGGCTCGATCGGGTGTACCCGTGCGGCGGCACTCGTGATCTAGCCTGTGCTGCATGAACCGCAGCAGGCAGGCCGCGAAGTCTCCTCGGGCTCGCGCGCTCGGATCGGCACTTGCCGAAGCGCGGAAAGCTGCTGACCTCACACAACGGGCCACGGCAATCCGCCTTGGCGTTCACCACACGCGAATCGCACGAGCCGAGACCGGCGCACAGCCGCCGAGCGTCGAGGACACTGCGGGGATCCTGGGTGTCCTCCAAGTGACGGGTGAACGACGCAGCGAGATCCTCGCGATGGCACGCGACGTGCATCGTGGTACGTGGACGGTTACTGGAGCAGGGGTTCCGAAGCAGCTCACAACGTTGGTCGATTACGAGGCCGATGCGTGCTCGATGACCGTGGTGACGCCGCTCCTGATTCCCGGCCTGCTTCAGACGCGCCCCTACGCACACGCAATCATGAGCGCCGCAGGCGGGCTCCTCGACGACACTGTTATCGGTGCGCGGGTCATGTACCGCATGGGACGCCAGGACATACTTCGATCAGCCGAGCCGCCGACGTTCACATCCGTCCTCACAGAATGGGCGCTGCAGAGTCCTGTCGGGGGTCATGCCACGATGGCCGAGCAGTTGGCTCGCCTGACCGAGTGGATGAGGCATGATCACATTGACGTGCGCGTCGTGCCCGCTGCGATCGGGGCATCGCTCAGCTCTGCTGGGAATTTCTCGATCTACGAGTTCTCTAAGGCCACGCCCGTGGTGCACCTCGAACACATCTCAGCCAGCGTCTTCGTCGATGATGTGCGCGAAGTCGCTGACTTCGTCGCCGCGCGCGAAACGATCTTGAGTGAAACGCGGAGTTCGGCTGAATCTGCGGCTCTCATCGAGCACTACCTGTCCTATCACCGGAAGGCGACCAGATGACGGCACAACTCAACGGCTGGCGGAAGTCCAGCCGTAGCGCTGTTCAGACCGACTGCGTCGAGATCGGCTACGCCCCCGGGTTAGTCGGCATCCGGGACACGAAGAACCGTGGGGGCGGGACGCTGGTGGTAGACCGTGCTGCCTTCGACGCCTTCCTGGCCAGGGCGAAGGGCAACCGGACGAGCTGAACCGCCGCAGATGGCGGGTTCAGCGTGTTCCTTGGCGGACTGCCTTCGGCGTTCCGCTCAGCCAGAGCCGTGGATCGTCGATCGACCCCCTGCTTTCCCCGTGTCTCGCCTCTGCGGCACCATAGGGACAGTCACGAAGAGTAGGGGGTCGATTCGTGTCCGTCACCGACGTGGTCGCACAGCTCCGGCAAGCCCATGCCTTACTCACTGCGGCCCGCCTTGCCACCGCCCAGGCCGATGCCGCGATCGTCGACGGCGCCATGATCTTCGCCGCCGCCACCGCCAGCTCGACCCAATCCGAGGTCGCAGGCATCGCCGACCTCGCCCGACTGTCCAGCGAGGACGTCCGCACGGCCGACGCCCTCTTCGCCCAGACCCAGGCCCTCATCGATACGTACTGCCACGACATCGCCGGGGTCGGGGCAGAGCCTGTCGTTGGCGGAGGAGACCTCGCGACAGCAGGTGAGTCATTGCGTCCGGGAGCGTCGATGGGCCCTGCGTTGTCGGTGGCCAAGCCTGAGTCTGAATCGGGAGAAAGCCCCGGACCGGAGGTTCGCTACGCGGGCTGGATCGCGGAACTCCGTCGAGCCAAGGCAAAAGTCAGCCCAGATAAGATACTCAGAATGACTCGGCATCGGAACGGTCATCTCGTCTGGCTGGAAGCCGGCTCCGAACGCGCTGGTCTTCGTCATATTCTCCGGCCGAAGCGTGAAGGAAACTTTGAGGACAAAGGTATTTCTGCGGATTGCATCGTCGACCTGATATTTGCAGGAATCGATCGTGGAACCCTGGTAGGCTACATTGGTGAAGATCGAGAAGTATACGACGTGGAATTCGATGGGCGTGTTCAGCGCGTGGCGGTAGCCATTGCTGACAATGGCTTCATCATCACGGCTCATCCAATGCATGACTATCAGAAGGTTCGACCGACGATCGCCAGGGAGTTCTGAGGAAATGACCGTTGACGTTGCGCTTCTCGCGGGCTTCTACGAAGGGCCGTTCTATTACCATGTGAGGAAAGGTGCGGGAACGAACTGGTCTGTTGAGGAAGCGGCTGAACATCTACGGCTGGGTCCCGGTCTTGTCGCAGACCTCATCGCATGGGACAACGAGTATCAGGCCATCCTCGACAGGTCCTACCCGCCCGATTCAAAGTTTCCGACTCCTGAAGCCGAGCGGGCTTGGATCGAGCGGGGCAAGGAGTTGGCCGCGCGGATCAAGCGGGAGTCGCCGCTGGTGGCCAGTGTGGATTACCAGGCTGACGGCTGCTACAAGGACGGCACGTGTGTGTTCTAGGGCGTCGATCCCCCTCGGTGCGAGACGATGACGAGAAACGATGTCAGTCGCACCAAGGCGCCCAATCCGCGCCTAGCCCGACTCCTGGTAGCGGAATCGAAATTCGGAGACGCCGCCCGCCTCCCCGTCCTCGGCGACACGATGTCGGATTCCGCATCGCCGCCGACCTGCGCCAGCCGAATGCCGCCCTAGGCATTCCGGCGCAGGTCCCGCACGTCGGGGAGCGGACGAAAGCCTGCCGAGCGGTAGGTGGCGACGCCGCCGACGTTGGCAGTCGCCGTGCACACGGTCGCGCTCGACGAGCCCAGCTCCCGCAGCGCGGCCGCCGAGGCCACGGTGATCGCCCTGCCGTAGCCGTGCCCCCGATGGTCACGGTGCACGCCCATCGGCTCGAGCAGACCCGGCCTTCCCGCACCGGCCGACCACACCGTTGCGGTGGCCACCGCGACGCCGTGATCGTCGTACGCGATGAGGCAGCGGGCGTCGGCGTACGGCGGTCCGGTGGTCATCGCGTGCCATCGCTCTGAGGTGAACGTCGATCTGCTGAACGCCGCGCGCTGCACGGCGGCCCGCACCGAGGCCTGCTCCGGGCCGGTCGTCTCGATGCGCACGCCGCAGTCCGCCACCGGCTCCGCGAGGTCACGCACGAGCGGTGTCCACGGCTTGCTGAGTTCCCACCCGCCGTCGAGCAGCAGCTCGTGGAACACGCCTCGCCAGCGCGCCTCGACGGAGGCGGTTCCCTGCGGCAGGACACCGCGCTCGGGCTGCGACACGTCGGCGGCCAGCCTGCGGGCCAGGTCCTCGTCGCCTGCTGCGCCCGGTGCGATCCCCAACCGCGCCAGACCGGAACCGTCCAGCAGCCCGAGGGCGCGAATCCGCCCGTCGCGACGCCAGATTCGGACCGCCTTGGCCGTCGCCTCCGCTCCGAATCGCCAGTACCAGCCCAGGTCGCCGGGATGCAACGGCACCGACGCCCCGTCGTGCTGCCACTCGCGCAGCACACGAACGGCCTCGGCCAGCTCGTCGGATTCCGGAGTGCTCAGAACGATCGACACAGCGTGATTCAAACACTGCCGTGCCGGCCGGCCCAACGGTTTCTCGGCCGGCCCGCATGCTCAGTCGCAGATCGCGATCATTCAGCGCTCCGGCCTGCTCGGTCTGTCACCCTCCCCCTGCGGCGCCGCAGGCTCACCCGGACGAGGGTGGCTACCGATTACACTCTGTCCGTGAATCACCGCCGGCGTGCCCTGGAATCCTGGCGCAGCCTCGACGTCTCGGTTCGGGATCTCCCGCTGGGACTACTGTTCCTCGCCACGTCGTTCGTGCCCTCCTTCCACAACCACGGCACCCAGCTCGGCGGAATGCCCGACCGACCCTTCGACGCGCTGGCCGTCGTGGCGATCGCCCTTCAGTGCCTTCCGCTCGCGATTCGTCGGAAGCGGCCCGCAGTCTGCCTGCTGTTGGTGTCGGCGGGCTTCGCCGTCGATCAGCTCGGCGGCTACCACACGCTTGCGGGCACCGCGTTCGCCATCGCGGTGCTGAGCACGGGCGTCCACCTGGAACGACGACGCCGCGCCACCGCGCTCCTCTTCTCGGTGGCGGGGTATCTGCCGCTGGCGATCGTGCTCTCCCAGCTCGGAACCGGGGAGTCGGTGGCCGGGTTCGTGACGTTCTACCTGGCGCTGGTCTTCGTCTGGTGTATCGGGGCGTGGCTGCGCTCCACCCGCGCCATGGAGGCCGAGCGGCGGCGCCGTGTCGCCGAGGACACCCGCACCGCCGAACGCACCCGCATCGCTCGCGAACTCCACGACGTCGTGACCCATCACGTGACGGCGATGGTCGTGCAGGCCGAGGCGGCGCGGTATCTGACCGCCGCGCCGGATCGCCTCGACGAGTCCCTGACCGCTGTCACCGACACCGGCCGCCGCGCCATCACGGATCTGCGGCACCTGCTCGACCTGCTCAATCCCGACCACGGCCCCGAGACCAGGGCGCCTGCCGTCGGCCGAGTCCTCACTCTCGTGGAGCAGACGCGCCGGGCCGGGCAGCCGGTGGAGTTCTTCGAGCAGGGCACGCCGCCCGTCTCGACCGGCAGTGCCGACCTCGTCGCCTATCGGGTCGTGCAGGAGGCCCTCACCAACGCCCTCAAGTACGCCCACGGCAGCCGGACCTCCGTCCAGCTGCACCACGGAGAAGGCGAGATCACCGTGGAGGTCGGCACGGACGGTTCCGGCTCGCAGGCCGGGTCCCCCGGCGGGAGCGGGCGGGGTCTGGCGGGTCTCCGCGACCGGGTCGACGTCCTCGGCGGCGACTTCCATGCGGAGCCGCAGACCGGGGGCGGCTTCCTCGTGCGGGCCCGCATCCCCGCCGGGAGCCCGTCGTGACCGCCCCGATCCGGGTCCTGGTCTGCGACGACCAGGTGTTGATCCGCACCGGGCTGGTGACGATCATCGACGCGCAGCCGGATCTGGAGATCGTGGGCGAGTGCGGGGACGGGCAGGCCGCGGTCGAACTGGCGAACCGGCTTCACCCGGACGTCGTCGTGATGGACGTGCGGATGCCGGTGCTCGACGGCATTGCGGCGACCCGCCTACTGGCCGGTGCCGGTGTGGAGCGACCGGCCAAGGTGCTCGTGGTGACGACCTTCAACCTCGACGAGTACGTCTACGAGGCGCTGCGCAGCGGGGCGAGCGGGTTCCTGCTCAAGGACGCGCCGCCTGCGCAACTGCTGCACGGCATCCGCACCGTGGCGACGGGCGCGGCGCTGCTGGACCCGGAGGTGACTCGACAACTCGTCGGCCGGTACGCCGCGCGCATCCGCCCCGTCGACGACACCTCGTCCGACATCCCGTTGACGCCCCGCGAACAGGAGGTCCTGCGCCTCATCGCCGACGGACTCTCCAACGGCGAGGTCGCCGCGACGCTGGTGATCAGCCAGGAGACCGTCAAGACCTTCGTCTCCCGCATCCTCGCTAAACTCGGACTTCGAGACCGGGTCCAGGCGGTCGTCTACGCCTACCGCCACGGCATGGTCGCCTGACGCGGCAGCACTGTCCGGCCGACGAAGCCTGCGTGTCGGGCGGATTCCTGCCTGCGGCCGTCTCCGCACCACCGCTGCCGCCTGCAAGCCCCGTCTCTCGGCTGCCTTCCCGTCGAGGCTGTCGGTCTGCGGGCGTCGCTCGGCTTCGCGGAACCCGGCCTGCTCCAGACGCCTGTCCGCTGCGTGGGCGAGGACCGCATCCGATCGACCGCGCTCGACACCCGCCACGGATGTCCGTCGCGGACACCCTGCCACGACGAAAGGGACGGCGGCGCCGGATCGAACCCGGCGCCGCCGTCCGCATCCCCCGTCCGGTGCGGACCCCCTCTTCGTGCTGATCGTCCGTGCGTGGCTCAGCGCTGCCCGGCGGCCTCGACCACCCGCCGGATCGCCTCGACGGCGACCTCGGGCTCGTCGAGATAGATCTCGTGCCCGCTGTTCTCGGCCGTGCTCAGGGTGCTGTTGCTGGAGACGGCGAGCCACTTCTCCTGGCCCTCGGCCCAGGCCTGCTCCATGGCCGCCCCGTACTCGGGCACCTCCTCCAGATACGGCACGCCGTGCTGGACGACCTCCACCGGGATGTCCCCTGCGGACCGGACGTCTGCGTCGGGGAACGCGAGCATCTCCGGGTTCTCGCCGTCGATGACGGCCAAGGTCTGGTCGCGAAGGTCGGCGGCCGGTCCGCCGGCGGATTCGGGGACGTCCCTGGCGAGGTCGGCTGCCTGGGTCGGCGAGGTGGCGTCCATCAGGACGAGGCCGGCGACCCGGTCCTGGTGATCGGGCGCGTACCTGGCGGAAAGCAGCCCGCCCAGTGAATGTCCGGCCAGCACGACGGGCGCGTCGCCTGCGACCTCGTCGAGCACGCCGGTCAGGACCACGCCGCTGCTCTCGATGGTCTGTGGCTCGCTCGGTGCATCGCTCGCACCCGCGCCGAGCCGGTCGTAGGAGCAGGCTCGGTCGGTCTCGCCGAGGGTGTCCTGGAGATCGGCCAGCATGTCCAGCGAGTGACCGCCCCCGTGCAGCAGGACGATGACCGGCCTGCCGTCGGTCGGGGTGCCGGAACAGGACACGTTCACCGAACTGCCGTCGACGTCGATCTGCTGGACGCCGGTGAACGGGGCCGCGTCGTCGGCCTGCTCCGTGGTGTCCGAACTGGACGAGTTCGTGGCGGGCGCGGCTTCCTCGGGAGCGGAGTCTCCGCAGCCGGCCAGTCCTACCCCGGCCACGGCGAACAGCGCGATCAGAGCGGAGGCCCTGCCATTGCGGATCATCAAGCCACTCCTGAGAAGAGAGAACGGAGAATCAGGCGGTATCCCGGTGAATTCCGGTACCGCACTGCTAGTGATGAAAACGGTACGGATTCCGGGGCCCGGAATCGTCACCATCCGGAGGACACCTGCGCGTAGCTCTCTCGGGGGACAGGCCCTCGCCCGGCGACTCGGTGTCAGGCGGGACGCAGCGGCGCCAGCCGTCTGCTGAGCAGGCGGACGTCCTTGATCAGTCGCTGGTCGGTGCTCCTGCGCGCGGGCGGGACGGGGCGAGATCGAGACCCGATCAGCAGGCCGGTCCGGCCGGCCAGGGACGCGTCGGTGGCGGCGAAGACGGACGATCTCGACGCCTCGGATGCAGGCCCGGAGGTGGAGCGCTCGAAGACCCGCCGGACCAGCGGCCACATCAGACGCAGTCCCGGAGAGACGATCTCGGGGGAGAGCAGGGTGCCGTCGGTCATCTCGGTGGCGGCGCCGCCGGGGTCGGCCGCGAACACCGAGACTCCGGTGCCGCGCAGGCGTTCGGCCAGTTCCCAGGTGTAGGCGAGATTGGCGAGCTTCGCCCGGCCGTACCAGTGGAAGGCGTAGTAGGCGCCGGGCGGCTCGACGGCGTCGAAGACGGGCTTGGCGGCCTGGATGGCGCCGGAGCTGACGTTCACGATCCGGCTCGGTCCGCCGGCGTGCAGTGGCTCCAGCAGGAGTTCGGTCAACAGGTATGGGGAGAGGTGGTTGACGGCGAACGAGGCCTCGATGCCGTCGACGGTCTGCCGATGGTCGGTGAACATCCCGCCGACATTGTTGACCAGCAGCGTTAAGGGACCTGCTGCCGCGAGCCGGGCGGCCAGCGCTCGGACGTCGTCGAGCGAGGCGAGGTCGGTCGTTTCGAAGCGAGGCTTCGCCGAGGTGGCGACCGAGCCGATCCGCTCCAGCGCGAGAGCACCGCGTCTGGCGTCTCGGCCGACCACGGTGACGGCGTGCCCGGCTGCCGCCAGGCCCATCGCGGTCTCGAGACCGATTCCTCCGGTGCCTGCCGTCACTACTGCCCGTCCTCGGTCCATGGTGTCGCCTTCCGTCGCACGCCTGTCCGGATAGTTATCCGGTTACGGTCGCCGACGGTAGCACAATCGGATATCTATCCGCTTATGGTCGAGTGTCCGGGTCTCGGAACGAGGCCGCCGCGTCAGCGCGGGGGACGCAGGCCCTCGAGCAGGACGTCGAGGTAGAGCTCGGCGTGCCGGGGATCGCCGCCGCCGGAACGCACGGCATGGTCGACGCCGCACACCAGTCGTCGCACGTCGTCCGCCTCGATGTCGTGCCGCACGGCGCCGACGCGGCGGGCGCGATCGAGCAGTTCCGTGACCGCGCGGTCCAGCTCGGCCTTCATCGCCGAGGTCTGCGGATCGACGTCGTCGGCGGATTCGAGCACGGCCGCGAAGCCGGGGTTCGTGGGGAGACGGCCGAGCGTGAACCGCAGCAGGCGGTGCAGGCCCGCGACGGCATCCGCCTCGGCCGCCGCAGCCTGCGCCTCGGCCACCAGCTCGTGGAATCGCTCCGCCGACAGCGCCTCCACCAGGGCGTGCCGGTCGGAGAAGTGCCGATAGACGGTTCCGACGCCGACTCCGGCGAGCCGGGCGATGGTGTTCAGCTGGAGGGAGTCGTCGCCTGCGGCCAACTGCTCCCTGGCGACCTGCAACACCCGAGCGCGATTGCGCGCGGCATCGGCCCGCAGTGCGTGTGCTCGGTCGGCTGGTGATGTCACGAAGTCAGCATAATGACGAGCGCCCGCGATCACGGCGCGCGGTTCTCGCGGGCAGAGTCGCTGGTGGGGCGGTGCCTCACGGCCGGTCGCCGACCGCGTCTCGGCTCGCGATCGAGTCGACGAGCCGAGACGGCGGAGGAGACGACACTGCCGCGCCACAGGCGGCCCGGGCTCAACCGCTCACGTACGCCGCGAGGTGCTCGCCGGTGAGGGTGGAGCGGTCGGCGACGAGGTCGGCGGGCGTGCCCTCGAAGACGATCCGCCCGCCGTCGTGGCCCGCGCCGGGGCCGAGGTCGATGATCCAGTCGGCGTGCGCCATGACCGCCTGGTGATGCTCGATGACGATGACCGACTTGCCCGCGTCGACCAGCCGATCCAGCAGGGCGAGCAGCTGCTCGACGTCGGCCAGGTGCAGGCCGGTGGTCGGCTCGTCCAGGACGTAGACGCCGCCCTTCTCGGTCAGTCGGGTGGCCAGCTTGAGCCGCTGCCGTTCGCCACCGGACAGCGTGGTCAGCGGCTGGCCGAGCCGGAGGTAGCCCAGCCCGACATCGACCAGCCGCGTCAGGATGCGGTGCGCGGCAGGAATGCTCGCCTCCCCGGAGCCGAAGAACTCCTCGGCCTCGGTGACCGGCATCGCCAGGACCTCGCTGATGTCCCGCCCGCCGAAGTGGTACTCCAGCACCGACGCCTGGAACCGCTTCCCGCCGCACTCCTCGCAGGTGGTGGCGACGCCCGCCATCATCCCCAGATCCAGGTAGATCACGCCCGCGCCGTTGCAGTTCGGGCAGGCGCCCTCGGAGTTGGCGCTGAACAGTGCGGGCTTGACGTCGTTGGCCTTCGCGAAGGCCTTGCGAATCGGGTCGAGCAGTCCGGTGTAGGTCGCCGGATTGCTGCGCCGAGAGCCCCGGATCGGGCTCTGGTCGATCGACACCACCTCCGCGCCGTCCGGGCCTGCCGTCCTCGGCAGCGACCCGTGCACCAGCGAACTCTTGCCGGAACCCGCGACGCCGGTGATGACCACCAGGACGCCGAGCGGGATGTCCACGTCGACGTCACGCAGGTTGTTCGCCGTCGCGCCTCGAATCTCCAGGGCGCCGGTGGGGGTGCGGACGGTCTCCTTGAGCGCGGCCCGGTCGTCGAGATGGCGGCCGGTGACGGTGTCGGACGCCCGCAGGTCCTCGACGGTGCCCTCGAAACAGATGGTGCCGCCCGCCGTGCCCGCGCCGGGGCCGAGATCGACGACGTGATCGGCGATCGCGATCGTCTCCGGCTTGTGCTCCACGACGAGCACCGTGTTGCCCTTGTCGCGCAGCCGCAGCAGCAGGTCGTTCATCCGCTGGATGTCATGCGGGTGCAGGCCGATGGTGGGCTCGTCGAAGACGTAGGTCACGTCGGTCAGTGCGGAGCCGAGGTGTCGGATCATCTTCACGCGCTGCGACTCGCCGCCCGAGAGCGTGCCCGCCGGTCGATCGAGCGAGAGATAGCCCAGTCCGATCTCCACGAACGAATCGAGCGTCTCGCCCAGCGTCACGAGCAGCGGCGCCACCGACGGCTCGTCGAGGTCCCGGACCCAGTCGGCCAGGTCGCTGATCTGCATCGCGCACAGCTCGGCGATGTCGACGCCCTTGATCTTCGACGATCGGGCGATCGCGGTGAGCCGGGTGCCGTCGCACTCGGGGCAGGTGGTGAAGGTGACGGCCCGCTCCACGAACGCCCTGATGTGCGGCTGCATCGCCTCCTTGTCCTTGGACAGGAAGGACTTCTGGATCTTGGGGATCAGGCCCTCGAAGGTGAGGTTCGTGCCCTCGACCTTCACCTTGGTCGGCTCCCGGTAGAGGAAGTCGGCCAGCTCCTTCTTCGTGTACTCCCGGATCGGCTTGTCCGGATCGAGCAGCCCCGACTCGGCATAGGTCCGCACGGTCCACCAGCTGTCCGACTTCCAGCCGGGGATGGTGAACGCGCCCTCGGAGATCGACTTCGAGTCGTCGTACAGCTCGGTGAGGTCGATGTCGGACACCGTGCCCCGGCCCTCGCAGCGCGGACACATGCCGCCCAGGACGCTGAACTCCCGCCGTTCCTTGACGGTCCTGCCGCCGCGCTCGAAGGAGACCGCTCCCGCGCCGCTGACCGAGGCGACGTTGAAGGAGAACGCTTGCGGCGAGCCGATGTGCGGCTGACCGAGCCTGCTGAAGAGGATGCGCAGCATCGCACCCGTGTCGGTGGCGGTGCCGACCGTGGAGCGGGGGTCGGCGCCCATCCGCTGCTGATCCACGATGATCGCGGTGGTCAGACCCTCGAGGACGTCGACGTCGGGCCGGGCCAGCGTCGGCATGAAGCCCTGGACGAAGCTGCTGTAGGTCTCGTTGATCATCCGCTGCGACTCCGCGGCGATCGTGTTGAACACCAGCGAGCTCTTGCCGGAGCCGGACACGCCGGTGAACACCGTCAGCCTGCGCTTCGGGATCTCGACGCTGATGTCGGCGAGGTTGTTCTCCCGCGCGCCGTGCACCCGGATCTCCTCGTGGGTGTCGGCGACGTGCAGCGCAGACTGCGCCGTCGCCCGCTTGGCCGTGCTCATCGTGTCTCCTTCTCTGCGCCTGCCGCCGCCGGGACGGTGCAGGTCGTGGCCGCGATCCTCGGCAGGCTCACCGCCGCTGCTGGATGCGGATCAGGTTTCCCGCCGGGTCGCGGACGGCGCAGTCACGCACGCCGTAGGGCTGTTCGGTCGGCTCCTGGACGACGTCGGCGTCGTTCTCCTGCAACCGGGTGAAGGTCGCGTCGAGGTCGGCGGTGGCCAACAGGATGCCCGCGTAGGTGCCCTTGGCCATCATCTCGGTGATGGTGCGGCGCTCCTCCTCGGTGATGCCGGGGTCGACCGCGGGCGGCGTCAGCACGATGGACGTGTCGGGCTGGTCGGCGGGGCCGACGGTGAGCCAGCGCATCCCGGCGTAGCCGACGTCGTTGCGCACCTCGAAGCCGAGGAGGTCGCGGTAGAAGCCCAGCGCGGCCTCCGCGTCGTCGTGCGGGAGGAAGCTTGCGTGAATGGTGACGTTCATGGTGGTCAGGCTAGGTGCGGCTCGGTGACGGCGCTTCTCGATTCCTGACCGGCCTGGTCACCTGCCGCACCACGCACGACGGCATTCCCGCCGTCGCGCGCGCCGCGTGGAGGCGGTAGGCGCTGGGCGGCATGCCGACCAGTTCGGTGAATCGACTGCTGAACGTGCCCAGCGAGGAGCAGCCGACCTCGAAACAGACCTCGGTGACGCTGCGGTCGCCCCGCCGCAGCAGCGCCATGGCGCGTTCGATGCGCCGCGTCATGAGGTAGCCGTACGGCGACTCCCCGTAGGCGAGCCGGAACCGGCGGCTCAGGTGCCCCGCCGACATGTGCACGCCTCGGGCGAGCGCCTCGACGTCCAGCGGCTGCGCGTACTCCCGGTCGATCCGGTCGCGGACACGGCGGAGGCGGGCGAGTTCGCGCAGGTGCCGCGCGGTGGCGGGTGTGCTGCTCACACTCGGGATGGTGCCACAGCGCACCGTCGGTTCCGGGGCGAACGCCCGTCGGGCCGCCTCGTCGTGACGCGGCAGGCGGCGCGCGCTCAACGGAACTCGTGGACCACCTGAACGTCACCCACGAAGTGGGCGTTGAACTCGTCGAGCTCCTCGGCGGGAACCCACAGTTCGAGGATCGTCTCCCCGCCGACCTGCTGAACGGGGTAGCGGGTCAGACACGGTGCCCTGGTACGTCCCGACCGGGCCCGCGCCGCCCGCCGTGTAGCACCTCGTTGGTGGGATTGATGCTCCAGTCCGGAAGTCCGGATTCGGCACCGTGTGCAGCCACAGATCATCGGCGACGTGGGCCGTTCCGGCTCGCCGAGTAATTCCAGCCGCCGGTCACCGACCGAATCTCCGCGAGCCGAATCGGCAGCCCACGCCCGATCGGCCCCGTGCTGCGGCCCCGCCCCGGCCTGCGGCCCGCTTCAGCCCGGCCGGGACGTCGCCCGCTCACTCCGGCGTCAGCCACACCACCCCGGAGGCCGGCAGGTGCAGCACCGCCGAGGCTGGTCTGCCCTGCCAGGGAATCGGCTCGGCCGTCACCGCGCCCCGGTTGCCCGTGCCCGCGCCGCCGAACTCGCGGGCGTCGGTGTTCAGCCGCTCCCGCCAGATCCCGGCGGCGGGCAGGCCCACCCGATGCTCGCGATGCGCCACGCCCGCCAGGTTCGCCACACACGCCAGCGTCGAGCCGTCGGCGCCGTGGCGGAGGAAGGCGAGCACGTTGCTCACCGCGTCGGTCGCGTCCAGCCAGCTGAAGCCTGCCCCCGCGTCCTCCCCGGTGTAGAGGGCGGGCAGCGCCCGGTACAGCCGGTTGCACTCGGCGACCAGCCGCCGCAGCCCCTCGTGCCTCGGGTCGTCGAGCAGCTCCCAGTCCAGACCCGCCGCCTCCGACCACTCGCGGACCTGGCCGAACTCGCCGCCCATGAAGAGCAGCTTGCGGCCGGGGTGCGCCCACATCAGGCCGAACAGCGCCCGCACGCCCGCCGCCTTCGCCGCGTCGTCGCCGGGCATCCTCGACCACAGCGAGCCCTTGCCGTGCACCACCTCGTCATGCGAGAGCGGCAACAGGAAGTTCTCGGTGTCGGCATAGCTCAACGAGAAGGCCAGCCTGCCGTGCTGCGCGGCCCGTTCCACCGGATCGAGGCCGAGATAGTCCAGGGTGTCGTGCATCCAGCCGAGATTCCACTTCAGCCCGAACCCCAGCCCGCCCTCGTCGGTGCGGCGGGTGACACCCGGCCAGGTGGTGGAGTCCTCGGCGGCGAGCAGCACGTCGGGATGGGCCCGGCCCATCCGCTCGGTCAGCTCCCGCAGCAGTGCCACCGCCTCCAGATTCTCCCGCCCACCGTGCACGTTGGGCTCCCATTCGCCGTCCTCGCGGGAGAAGTCCAGGTGCAGCAGGGAGGCCACCGCGTCGACGCGGAGCCCGTCGACGTGGAACTCCTCCACCCAGTACAGGGCGTTGGCGACGAGGAAGTTCCGCACCTGCGGCCGCCCGTGGTCGAAGATGAGCGTTCCCCAGTCCGGATGCTCGCCGCGCCGGGGATCGGCGTGCTCGTACAGCGGTGTGCCGTCGAAACCGGCCAGCGCCCACTCGTCGCGGGGGAAGTGGGCGGGCACCCAGTCCAGCAGCACGCCGATGCCTCGGGAGTGCAGGTGGTCGACGAACCAGCGGAAGTCGTCCGGGCCGCCGAAGCGGGCAGTGGGGGCGTAGTAGGAGGTGACCTGATAGCCCCACGAGCCGCCGTACGGGTGTTCGGCGATCGGCAGCAGTTCGACGTGGGTGAAGCCCAGCTCGGTGACATGGTCGGCGAGCCGGGCGGCCAGCTCGCGATAGCCCAGCCCCGGCCGCCACGAGCCCAGATGCACCTCGTAGACGCTCAGCGGCTGCTGCCACCACGGCCTGCTCGCCCGCCGGGCCAGCCACTCGTCGTCCGACCAGGTGAAGCGCGACCGATGCACCACCGAGGTCGTCCCCGGCGGGGGCGCGGCCGAGAAGGCCAGCGGGTCGGCCTTGGCCCGCCAGACCCCGTCGGCGCCCAGCACCTCGAAGTCGTAGCCCGCGCCCTCGGCCACACCGGGCACGAACAGCTCCCAGACGCCCGAGCCGTCCAGCGCCCGCATTGGCGTCGCCCGGCCTGCGCAGCGGTCGACGTCGCCGCGCACCCGGATGCCTCGGGCGCCGGGCGCCCACACCGCAAACGACGTGCCCGGCACGGATCGATCGCCGACGACGCGGGCCTGCGGGTGCGCGCCGAGCACCCGCCACAGGCCCTCGTGACTGCCCTCGCTGATCAGGTGCAGATCGAACGCGCCGATGCCGGTGTCGAACAGGTACGGCTCCTCGCGCAGCTCCGTGCGACCGGCCCGGCGGACCTCGATCCGATAGTCCGGCGGCCCGCTGCCGAAGCCGCCCCGTCGCAGGCCGGGGAAGAACCCGGCCGGGACGACCCCGGAGAACAGGCCCGCCGGATGCGCCATCGCCAGGACGGTCCGCCTGCCGTCGGCGCCGACCACCGTCACCTCCTCGGCACCCGGCTGCCAGCTGCGCACCAGCGTGCCGTCCGGCCGAGGATGCGCGCCCAGCAGCAGCCGGGGATCACGCAGCGTCCCGGCGAGCAGCTCATCGAGCCGATCCGCATTCGGGACGCCCGCGTCGAGCAGCGCGTCTCGGGGGGTCGGGCAGTCGGTCATCGAGCCCTCGATCACCGCGGCGCCTCGATCAGCCCGGTCAGCTCGCGGACCGCCCGCAACGGGATGTCCAGCCAGTCCGGCCTGCTCCGCGTCTCGTACACCGCCTCGTAGACGGCCTTCTCCAACTCGTAGGCGGTGAGCAGCACATGCTGATCGATCGGATCGAAGCCCGCGACGTCCGCGTAGCCCCGACAGAACGCCGCGCGATTGTGCGCGGCCCACTCGGCGGCCCGATCGCGCAACGCCTCGATCGACGTGCCCGGCTGTGGGGTCGCCGACCGCAGGTGATGCTGGGCGGCGTAGTCGAAGGACCGCATCATGCCCGCGACGTCCCGCAGCGGAGAGTGCGTCTCCGTCCGCTGCGCGATGGACGCCGACGGCTCGCCCTCGAAGTCGATGAGCAGCCAGCGCGTCGGTGCCCGCAGCACCTGCCCGAGATGCAGATCGCCGTGCACCCGCTGCACCTGCACGCCCCCGGGCAGGTCGGCGACCTCGGCGAACCGGCGGCGCAGCAGGGCCGCATAGGGCGCCAGCGCGGGCACCTGCGGCAACGCCGCCGCCAGCCGTGTCGACATGCCCTCGCTCAGCGCACGCAGCTCGGCGCCGCGCAGGGTGGTGGTGCCGAACGCCGTCGCCAGATCGGCGTGCACCTCGGCCACAGCGGCGCCCAGTCGGAACGCCTCCGGGGTGAAGTCGCCGCCCGCGGCGGGCGGGGCGCACGGCTGCACGGCGAGCAGGTCCCGCACGCTGGCCGTGGCCATCGACCAGCCCTCCGCCGAGTTCGCCGCGAAGGTCTGCAACATCGCATAGGTCACCGGCCTGCCCCCGATCGAGCCCTCGATCGAGCCGAGCAGTGTCGCGAGGTGTGAGGACCGGACCTGCCGCAGCGCCCGATGCAGCTCCAGATCGGGATTGACGCCTTCGGCGAGCCTGCGGAACACCTTGAGGATGTAGCGATCGGCGAAGACCACCGAGGTGTTGGACTGTTCCGAGGTCATCCGCCGGGCGGTCAGGCCGCTGCGGTTCGCGGCGCTGAACCCGGCGATCGGCTCGGCGACGAAGCGCACCCCCGCCACCTCGGCGCCCCGACCGATCAGCGTCAGCAGCACCCGGCACAGACTCGCGTCGTCCAGCGCGTCATAGACGACGACGTCGTCGAGCGCGGCGATCACCGAGGACTCCAGCTCGGCGGGCAGACTCCGCCGGATGCCCAGCGGCACCTGATACAGCTCCGGCGCCTCGGCGTCGACGAAGTGGACGGCCGCGACCAGCAGCAGACCGCGCGGACCGCCCTCGTCGAGATCGTCGACCAGCTCCACACAGCTCGCCACCGAGATCCGCTCGATCGGCGTGCCCTTGCTCGCGAACCACCGCTGCCAGGGCAGCCAGCCCGCCAACGCCTGCTCCAGGTGCTGCGGCCACGGCGTACTCGTGGTCTCGCTCATCGCGACGCCTCCGTCCGGTGCAGGGCGAACCAGTAGAAACCGTGGCCCGGCAGCGTGAGCATGTAGGGCAGCTCACCCACCGTCGGGAACGTCACCCCGCCGGTCAACTCGATCGGCTGCGCCCCCGCGTACTCCGACAGATCGAGTTCCACCGGCTGCGGGAAGCGGGAGAGGTTGTTGACGCACACCAACAGATCCTCGGTGCCGTCGGCGGCCACCGCACGACGCCGATACGCCAACACGGTGGGATTCGAGCAGCTCAACTCGGTGAAGTCACCCACGCCGAACGCCGGATGCGCCTTGCGCACCGCGATGACGTGTCGCGTCCAGTGCAGCAGCGAGGAGGGCGTCTTCTGCTGCGCCTCGACGTTGACGGCCTGGTAGCCGTACACCGGGTCGGCGATCGTGGGCAGATACAGCCGGGCCGGATCGGAGGTGGAGAAGGCCGCATTGCGGTCCGGCGCCCACTGCATCGGCGTGCGCACCGCGTCCCGGTCGCCGAGCCAGATGTTGTCGCCCATGCCGATCTCGTCGCCGTAGTAGAGGACGGGGGAGCCGGGCAGGGAGAGGAGCATGGCGGTGAAGAGCTCGAGCTGGTTGCGGTCGTTGTCGAGCAGCGGGGCCAGCCTGCGGCGGATGCCGATGTTGGCCTTCATCCGAGGATCGGTGGCGTACTCGGCGTACATGTAGTCGCGTTCCTCGTCGCTGACCATCTCCAGGGTCAGCTCGTCATGATTGCGCAGGAAGATCCCCCATTGCGCTCCCTCGGGAATCGGGGGCGTCTGCGCCAGGATCTCGGAGATGGGGAAGCGGCTCTCGCGGCGGACGGCCATGAAGATGCGGGGCATGAGGGGGAAGTGGAAGGCCATGTGGCATTCGTCCCCGCCCACGTCGGGGTCGCCGAAGTACTCGACGACGTCGCTGGGCCACTGGTTCGCCTCGGCCAGTAACACCCGGCCCGGGTATTCGTCGTCGACGACCTTGCGGCAGCGGCGGAGGAAGTCGTGCGTCTCCGGCAGGTTCTCGCCGTTGGTCCCGTCCCGCTCGAACAGATACGGCACCGCGTCGAGTCGGAATCCGTCGATGCCCAGATCCAACCAGAACCGCAGCACGTCGAGCATCGCCTCGGCGACGGCGGGGTTGTCGTAGTTGAGGTCGGGCTGGTGGTGGAAGAAGCGGTGCCAGTAGTACTGGCCTCGGACCGGGTCGTAGGTCCAGTTCGAGGCCTCGGTGTCGACGAAGATGACCCGCGCGTCCGGGTATCGCTGATCGTCGTCATTCCACACGTAGAAGTCCCCGTACGGCCCGTCGGGATCGCGGCGGGACTCCTGGAACCACGGATGCTGGTCGGAGGTGTGGTTCATGACCAGGTCGGTGATCACCCGGATCCCTCGGCGGTGGGCCTCGTCCAGGAGATGGACGAAGTCCTCCACGGTCCCGAATTCGGGGAGCACCGCGCGGAAGTCGCTGATGTCGTAGCCGCCGTCGCGCAGCGGTGAGGCGTAGAACGGGGGGAGCCAGAGGCAGTCCACCCCGAGCCATTCCAGGTAGTCGAGCCGGTCGGCCAGACCGCGCAGGTCGCCGGTGCCGTCACCGTCGGAGTCCGAGAACGCCCGGACCAGGACCTCGTAGAACACGGCCCGCTTGTGCCAGTCCGGCTCGACCGTCAGCACTCGCGCCGAGGCGAAGTCGTCCGCGCTCGGCTCGGTGATGATGCGTGGTGCCACTCGGGTGCTCATCGGTCCCCCACAGACAGGATGTGCGCGACGCCGCGAGGCGGGTCGAGCGTGACGAAGTTGGTCGTGCCCCAGTCGAAGACCTCGCCGCTCACCTCGTCGTGACAGGTGAACCGGGTCTCCTCGGCGGCGCCCGCAGCCAGACCCAGCGCCGCGAGGTCGAGCCGGACCGTGCCCTTCTGGGCTGCGGTCGGATCGAGGTTGACCACGACGATGACCGTGTCCCCACTGGCCGGGTCACGCTTGGAGAAGGCGATCAGGTCGTCGTTGTCGACCTCGTGGAAATGCAGGGTGCGCAGGCTGCCCAGTGCCGGATGCGCCCGTCGGATCTCGTTGAGCCTTGTCAGCCACGGCTCTAGCGAGCGGCCCCGCTCGACGGCCGCCGCATGGTCGCGTGGCCGGAGCTCGAACTTCTCGGAGTCCAGGTACTCCTCGGCGCCTGGCCGCAGCGGCTCGTGCTCGTACAGCTCGTAGCCTGCGTAGAGGCCCCAGCTGGGGCCGAGCGTCGCCGCCAGCGCGGCCCGCAGCGCGAACATCGCGGGCTCACCACTCTGCAGGGCCGCAGGCAGGATGTCGGGGGTGTTGACGAAGAGGTTGGGGCGCGCCTCGTCGGCGTGGGCGGTCATGGTGGTGCCGAATTCGGTGAGTTCGTGTTTGGTGGTGCGCCAGGTGAAGTAGGTGTAGTGCTGGGTGAAGCCGAGTCGGGAGAGTCCGTACATGCGGGCGGGTCTGGTGAAGGCTTCGGAGAGGAACAGGACGTCCGGGTGTCTGGTCTTGAGGTCGGTGATGAGGCGGTGCCAGAACTCGGGCGGCTTGGTGTGGGGGTTGTCCACCCGGAAGATGCGGATGCCGTGGTCGATCCAGTGGATGACGACGCGACGGATCTCCTGGTATAGCCCGGTGGGGTCGTTGTCGAAGTTGAGGGGGTAGATGTCCTGGTATTTCTTGGGTGGGTTCTCGGCGTAGGCGATGGTGCCGTCGGGTCGGGTGGTGAACCATTCGGGGTGGTCGCGGACCCAGGGGTGGTCGGGGGCGCATTGGAGGGCGAGGTCGAGGGCGACCTCGAGGTTCAATTCGGTGGCGCGGGCCACGAACTGATCGAAGTCCGCGAGGGTCCCCAGGTCCGGGTGGACGGCGTCGTGTCCGCCGTCGGGTGATCCGATGGCCCACGGCGATCCGACGTCGTCGGGTCCCGGGGTGAGGGTGTTGTTGCGTCCTTTGCGGTGTACGTGGCCGATGGGGTGGATCGGCGGCAGATAGACGACGTCGAAGCCCATGGCCGCGATGCGGTCGAGTTCGGTGGTCGCGGTCTGCCAGGTCCCGTGGACGGGCCTGCCCTCGGCATCGTGCCCGCCGGTCGACCGAGGGAAGAACTCGTACCAGGAACCCACTGCCGCGCGCGGTCGGTCCACCCAGATGTGGTGCACGCGGCCCGAGGTCACCAGGTCCCGCACGGGCTGTTCCGTCATCACCCGCACCACCGCATCCGACAGCGCGAGCGCGATCCGCTCCTCGGGCGAGGCCCCGCTCTGTCGCAGCCGGATCGCCGCGGCCCGCAGGACCACGCGATCCGCCGCGCTGTCCGGCCGCCGAGCCGCTCGATCCACCAGCCGCGCGCCGATCTCCAGGTCATTGGCCAGTTCCTCGGCGGACTGCCCGGCGGCCAGCTTCGCCTCGATCCCCGCGCGCCAGGTCGACCACGGATCAGACCAGCCCTCCACCCGGAAGCTCCACCGGCCCGGCTCGTCGGGGACGACGGTCCCGCTCCAGCGGTCCTCGCCCGCGTTGGCCAGCCGCATGCGCGTGCGGCGGGACAGCCGATCGCCCTGGCGGCCCCAGACGATGGTCGCGGCGGCGGCGTCGTGCCCTTCGCGCCACACCGTCGCGTGCACCGGAATGTGTTCGCCGACCACTCCCTTACTCGGATGACGGCCTTCGTCGATCGCCGGTGACACGTCTTCTACGACAATTCTTCCGCTCACGACCATCCTTTCCTTGCGGCCGATGTACTGTTCTTCAATGGTGACCTGATACGGTCTGAACAGGCCAATAGTCGGTTTCCATTAAGCCGACTTGACGAAGCGGTCGGCGGCTTGTCGGCGGTTTCTCCGCACCGTCGATCTGGTAGGTCGCCCAGCTCGGATCGGGCGACGCCGAGCGCCGAGGCGACTCGGGATCGAGCGAGACGGCGACGGTGTGATTCGCCCGCGCGGGCGGCTCGGCGATGCCTCGCGCGCATGGCAACAGGTCTTGGACCGCAGCGGATCGCCGATGCAAGCCTGGGCCGATCACCTGCCGCGATCGACGGGCCCGTCGTGGCGCGCGCAGTCGAGGACGACCGAGCAGCCGGAGGCCGCGATGACCGGACGACCGATGTGGACCCTGCCCCTGACCCTGCTGCTCGCGGCGGGAACGCTCGCGGGCTGCACGGGCGCCACCGACGCCGCGCCCGACCGAGGCGGCTCAGCGGAGTCGGGGCCGGGTGACGCTAGTGAATCCCCCGATGACGGCGCCGCGGCCGACGTGGCCGCGCCCGCCGCCGCGTATGTCACGGCGGTGGCCGAGGGCGACCTGGACGGGCTCGTCGACGCCTTCGACCCGGACGGCGAGGTGATCGACGTGACTCGGCGCATCGCCGGTCACGACGCCATCCGGGCCTGGGCGGACCGGGAGGTGATCGGCGGCAGCCTCGCGGTTCTGGAGGTCACGCCCACCTCCGACGGCCAGGAGCTCCTGGTGCACTGGGCGCCCGCTGGCTCCGACGGCTGGCAGGCGCGGTACCGCTTCACCTTCGAGAGCGACCGGATCGCGGTGGCCGACCTCCAGTACGCCTGACACCGCTGTACCGGGCCGAGGGCGGCGCGGCCGGGGCCTGCCGCCGCCCTGGACGACGGCCCAGACCGCCTGCCCGACGGGCGCGACCTCAGTGACAGCGCGACCTCAGCGGGCGACGACCATGTCTCTGGTCAGCGCGTTGTCCGGTCCGAGCAGCTCCAGGGCCAGATCCTGCGGCGTACGTCCGAGGTGGTCGGTCTGGCCCGGCCGGGCGCCCTGGCGGAGCAGAGCCTGGCCCGCGTCGGGGTTGCCGTGTCGGACGGCGATGTGCAGCGGCGTCTGCCCGGTGGTGGCCACGACCGCGTCGAGCACCGCCCCGGACCGCAGCAGCTCGCGGACCACGTCGGCGTCGCCGTGCTCGGCGGCGCGATGCAGCGCCGTCTGGCCGACCGGGTCGGTGGCCAGCACGTCGGCACCGCCCGCCAGCAGCGCGCGGACGACCGTCAGATCGCCCTGACCCGCCGCGATCATCAAGGGCGACAGGCCTCGGTCGTCTCGGATGCCGGTGTCGCCCCCGAACCGCAACAGCTCGCCGACGAGGGCCACATCGCGGTCCCGCACGGCCTGGACGAGCCGGGCCTCCCGGTCGGCGTTGAATGCCGCGACCTCGCCGTTGGCATCGAAGTAGACCTTCCAACTGCTGATCAGCCCGGCGTCGTTGACCACGAGCCGGTGCATGTCCTCGATCTCGAACAGCACCTTGGTCCTGGTGTGGCGGGCCTTGGTGTACACCACGGCGCAGGCGGTGTCGCCGTCGACGAACAGACCGCGCAGGCCGTAGTCGAGCACCTCCGTGGTCTCGGCCCGAATGCGGAAGGCCTCGGCGACCTCCTGCCGTCCGACGTGGACGCCCAGATAGGGCACCACCGCGTTCCACTGATCCAGCGGCAGTTCCAGAACGATCGACGGCGACAGTCCCGCCATGATTCGATCGGTGTCGCCCGCCCCGATGGCCGAATACCAGTCGGTGACGATCTCGCGTACTCGACGAGTGTCCATTCACGGTCCTCTCAACTGATCTCGACGATGCGCTCGAATGCGCAGATATCGCGATTCCTCCTCATCAAGAATGGCAGCCGGAGAAGCGTGAGACCACTGATTCGAGGCGACTGCGTGTACTGCGAGAATCAGCTCAGAAAAGAGAATGCGCACCTGCCGACTCGGCGACTCGCGGGTGTCGTCGGCTCGACGCGACGGGAGACGTCGCCGCGGCGGAGCGTGTCCCGGCCGGTGCTCGGGCGATCATTCGATCGGAACCCGGGGGGCGAGCAGACGGACGCGGGGCGAGGGAAGCCCTCGCCCCGCGTCCGCCGATTCCTCAGTGCGCTGCGGACTCGAAGTCCAGCAGGGAGGGGCCCGATGCGAGCCCCTTCGGCGCCAGCCCGTCCAGCTCGGCCAGCTCGGCCGCACTCAGGCTGACGTGCGCGGCGCCCAGGTTGTCGTCGATGTGGTGGGGCTTGGTCGTGCCGGGGATCGGGACGACGTCCTCGCCCTGGGCGAGCAGCCAGGCCAGCGCGAGCTGCGCCCGGCTGATCCCCTTGCGCTCGGCGAAGGCCGCCAACGGCGCGAACCGGTCGCGGTTCGCCGTGAGGTTGTCCTGGGCGAACCTCGGCGCGTTGTTGCGGAAGTCGCCCGCGCCGATGGTGTCCGCGCTGCCCGCGAGGAAGCCGGTGCCCAGCGGGCCCCACGGCACGATGCCGACGCCCAGTTCCCGTGCCACCGGGATCAGATCGGCCTCGACGTCGCGGGTCCACAGCGACCACTCGACCTGCACGGCGGCGATCGGGTGCACGGCGTGGGCGGCCCTGAGCTGCTCGCCGGTCACGTTGCACAGCCCCAGATGCGCGGCCTTGCCCGCCGTGACCTGCTCCGCCATCGCGGCCACGGTCTCCACCACCGGCACGCCGGGGTCCGGGAAGTGCAGGTACCAGAGATCGACGGCGTCGATGCCGAGCCTGCGCAGGCTGGCGTCGATCGCCGCGCCCGCCCGCTCGGGCCGGGCGTCCACCGTGATGGAGTTGGCGTAAGTGGCCGTGACCTTGTTCGCGGTGGCGGAGGGCTCGTAGACGATCCCCCACTTGGTGCCGACGACGGCCCGGTCCCGCCTGCCCGCCAGGGCCAGCCCGAGGACCTGTTCGTTCTCGCCGTTCGCCCCGTAGGCGTCGGCGGTGTCGAGGAGCACCGGCCCGTCCTGGTCCAGCACGTGCGCGAGCACCTTCGCGGAGTTCGCGTCGTCGTTGGTCCCGTACATGCCGTCCAGCAGGACCATGGCCCCGTATCCGATGGGGGACACGGCGGGCCCGTCGGTGCCCAGTCTGCGCTGCTGTGTCACTGAACTCTCCTGTCGTCGATCAGAGATGTCGATCAGAGGTAACGGCCGACGACGTCCTGGATCAGGCCGTCGCGGACGAGATAGGCGTAGGTGAAGGACTCCCGGCCGCCTCGGCCGGTCTCGAAGTCGTAGTGGACGACGTGCCGATCGCCCTCCCAGCGGGTCTCGACGACCTCGTAGCTGCCGCCGACGTCGAGCACCTCGGGGACCAGGAACCTGTCCATGATGTCGGCACGCGAGGGGTAGATCCGCCCCACGCTGTCGAATCGGGCGTCCTCGGCGAAGACCTCGGCCACGGCCTCCTCGTCACCGGCGTTCGCGGCGTCGAGGAATCGCACGGCCACCTCCTCGGCTTCGGCGCGTTCCTCCGCCGTGGGCGGCGGGCCGTCGGCCCCGGCGGAGGCGCCGGCCGAGTCCGCTCGGTCGGGGGGCGTCTCGGCGGTCTGATCCGTGGCGGAGCAGGCCGACAGGGTGAGCAGGATTGTCGCGACGAGCGCGATCCGGTGTCTCGTTCGCATGATGTCTCCTGTGGCGGGTCGGCGGGGCTGTCGCGGAGTCGGGGCGTCCTGCGGGCTGGTCGGTTCGGTCGGTTGCGTCGGCCCGTTCGTCGTCGCCGGGAACACGCCCTGGGGCCCGGAGACCCTGGGGGCGGTCTCCGGGCGACGGGGCCGGCGGCGGCGCCTGGGGTACGCCGGGCCGAGCAGGCGGGGAAGCCGGGGGCGCGGGAGTGGTCCCGGCCTCCCCACCGGGGGGTGAGTAGTCAGTTCGTGGTGGTCTCCTCTCCCGATCGGGTGGCGCGGGAGCCGGAGCGCTCACCGCGAAGCAGGACGGCGACCAGCACGGCGCCGAACACCAGCAGGCCCATGGCGACCAGATAGCCGACGTGGTAGCCGCCGAGCACGGATTCGGGATCGGTGCCGGGACTCAGCACGGAGGCGGCGGTGACCAGCAACGCGACGCCGATGCTGCCGCCGAGTTGCTGGGCGGTGACGTTGAAGCCGCCCGCGACGCCGTGCTGGTGCTGGGGCACGCCGGTCAGCGAACCCGCCGTCAGGGCGGCGAAGGCGGTGCCCTGGCCGATGCTCATCACGGCGACCGCCGGGAACACGTCGAGCCAGTAGCCGCCGTCCAGCGGCGTGCGTGCCCACAGGACCATGCCGACGGCCAACAGCAGCAGGCCGGTGATCATCAGGTTCCGTTGGCCGACCCGGACCATCAACCGGCCGGAGATGTTGGTGGAGATGATCACCAGGATGCCCATCGGCAGGATCGCCAGACCGGACTGCATCGGCGTGTAGCCGAGCAGGCCCTGGAGATAGAGCGGGGCGAAGAACAGCACGCCGAGGACGGCGGTGAAGAACACGACGGCGGTCACCGTCGCGGCCCGCACCGCGGGCACGCGCAGCAGGTCCATCGGCAGCAGCGGCTGGGCGATCCGCCGTTCCCAGATCACGAAGCCGACCAGCATCACCGCAGCGGCCGCGAGTGCGCCGAGGGTGAGCCCGTCCCAACCCTCCTCGCTCGCCCTGGTCAGACCGAAGACGGCGAACAGCAGGCCGAGCGTCACGGCCGCCGCACCGGGCACGTCGAGGGAGAGCCGCCGCCGGGTGCCCTTCGGCAGCACCGACCGCACCGCGGCGAGGACCGCGACGCCGATCAGCAGGTTGAAGACGAACACCGAGCGCCAGTTGAAGACGTCGGTCAGCACGCCGCCGATGACGACGCCCGCGCTGAAGCTCGACGCGCCGACGGAGGTGTAGACGGCGAGCGCCTTGTAGCGCTCCGGCCCGGCGGGGAAGAGCTGGGTGACCAGCGCCAACGAGGCGGGTCCTGACAGCGCGGCTCCGATGCCCTGGAGGCCTCGGGCCACCATGAGCAGTTCCGCGTTCGGGGCGAGCGCCGCTCCGACGGCGGCGATGCAGAAGATCGCGACGCCGAGTGCGAACACGTACCGCCTGCCGAGCACGTCGGCCGCTCGGCCGCCGAACAGCAGGAAGCCCGCGAAGGTCAGCGCATACGACGTCATCATCCACTGGAGAGTCGTGTCGGTGATGGACAGATCCGCGCCGATGGCGGGCAGCGCCGCGTTGACCACGGCGACGCCGCCCGAGTCCAGGGCGAGGGCGGCGGCGAGCACGACGACGGCGAGCCACCGACGGCGGTCGGAGATCGGCGTGGCGTCGGCACCGGGTTCCGGCTCTGGCCCGGCGCGACGATCGGGATCGATGGAGACGGTCATGATGACTCCTGAAGACTCGGGCGATCCGGCGCGCGGTGCGCTGCTGCTCGGATCGGTGTGGAAGGGGTGCTCACGCGGCGTCTATCGCGGTCGTCCTGGCCAGCGGGCCCCACTCGTCGAGTTCGGCGAGGAGCCGACGATGGCGCGGCGCGAGGAGGTCGACGGCATCGCCGCCGAGGGCCAGCCGCAGCGGCGGGCGCTCGGCGTCGAGCGCGGTGCGGATCACGGCGGCCGCCTTCACCGGATCACCCGGTTGGGCGCCGTGGAAGTTCTTGAGCAGGGTGCGCGCCGGACCGGTGATGTCGGTGTAGGCGGGCAGCGGGCGGCTCTCGCGCAGGGCGGCGCCCGCGAAGGCGGTGCGGAAGGCACCCGGCTCGACGATGAGCACTCGGATGCCGAAGGGCGCGACCTCGGCCGCGAGCGCCTCGGAGTAGCCCTCCAGGGCGAACTTCGCGGCACAGTAGGCCGAGAATCCGGAGTAGCCGAGCTGTCCGACGAAGCTCGACATCTGCACGATCGCGCCACCGCCTGCGATGCGCATCGAGGGCAGGACGGCGCGCACGAGCGCGGCCGGGCCGTGCAGGTGCACGTCCAACAGGTCGCGCAGCTCCGCGTCGGTGGTCTCCTCGGCGGCGCCGACGTGGCCGAAACCCGCGTTGTTCACCAGGACGTCGATCCGGCCGAACCGGGCGAGCGCGGCACTGACGGCGTCGTCCACCTGCTCGGGATCGGTGACGTCCAGCGGCAGCGCCGTGACCCGCTCGGCGGCCCCGGCGACGAGACCCGCGAGGGACTCGGGGCGACGGGCGGTCGCCACGACGAAGTCACCGGCGGCCACGGCGGCCTCGGCCAGCGCCAGGCCGAAGCCGGACGCCGCGCCGGTGATGAACCACACCCGAGACGGGCGAGGCTCGCCCGGTCGAGATATGGCGTTGGCGGTCATTGGTCCTCCAGGACTAGACCCGTTGCTCTGCGTGATCCAGGAGACCGCGCCGCCCCCGGCGGCGTCCAAGACTCGTGGCCATAACCTTTGGACATAGATCACCGAGGGGAAGGTGGACATGGACGTCGACACTCGCGTCCTGCGGTATTTCGTGGCGGTGGCCGAGCACCTCAACTTCACCAGGGCCGCCGAACAGCTCTTCATCTCGCAACCGGCGCTGAGCAGGCAGATCAGGCAGCTGGAGACGGAACTGCGCACGCCGTTGCTCGAACGCACGAGCCGCGAGGTGCGCCTCACGCCGGCGGGGGAGGAACTGCTGCCCGCCGCCCGCCGACTCATCACCGACTGGCAGACCGCGCAGCGGGCCGCCAGGACGGTGGCCGCGGCCGCCTCCCAGGTGCTGCGGATCGGCTTCGTCGCCACCGGTGCCGGGCCGCTGACCACCAGGGCCAGGACCCTGTTCGCAGGCAGGCATCCCGAGGTCACCGTCGAGCCCAAACGGTTCGACTGGGGCGGCGAGGTGGCCGCGTTGCGAGACGGGCTGGTCGACGTCGCCTTCCTGTGGCTGCCCGCCGACACGACGGGGCTGCGCGTCGAGGTCATCGCGGAGGAGCGGCGGATGGTCGCCCTGGCCCGAGACCATCGACTGGCCGCGCAGCCCGACGTCTCGATCCTCGACCTGAACCCCGAACCGCTCGGCTGGACCAGACGCGCGCCTCGGCCTTGGGTGGACTGGTGGGCCGTCAATCCGCGTCCGGACGGCACCGAACCGCTGTGGGGGCCGGAGAACGACAACGTCGAGGAGATGCTGGAGCACGTCGCCGCCGAGGCCGCCATCTCCATCGGCTCGGAGTCGATGGCCGCCTACTACGCCCGACCCGACCTGGTGTGGCGGCCGATCCGAGACGTGCCGCCGCTGCGGATCGGCCTCGGCACCACGCCGGGGCCGATGAGTCCGCTGGTGGCGGGCTTCGTCGAGGTGGTCCGGCTGCTGGTCGGTTCGGCGACGGACGACGGGCCCGTCGGCGGCGCGGAGTCGGCGTGACGGCGGCCGCCTGGTGAGCGCACGTCTGCCTGCTGCGAGCCTTCGACCGGTCCGAGGGCGACGCGGCCTGCGGCGCCCGGGCGTCGGTCGCCGCCCCGGCCTGCCGGGCTGACCGACCGCGCCCTCGCCCTCGCCCCGCCGACGACCGATCGAGCCGCACCCGGCGACTCCCGGCCCGCCCGGCCACGACTTCCTTCGCGGTCTCCGACGTCGTCGACTTCAAGCAGTAGTCGTCGCGCGCCGCGAAATGCTTGTCCTGTCCCGTCGATCGCTGTTGAATCCTAATCGAGCGCCGTTGCCGGTGGATCGGGCAGTTCAAGCCAGTTAGCTGGCGCTTTCGATTCGACAGTTTACTCGTACTGACGTCGTGAGACGGCCCGCTCGCTCGTCGTCCCTCGGCGACGGCGGGCCGACGTGTCTTGTGCAGGACGGAATTCGAACAGCGAGGGAGAATTCGACGTGCCGAACAACACCGCCGACGGTGCGACGACCGCCGAGGTCGCGCTCCGTTGGTTCAATGCGCTGAGCAGCGGTGACATCGACGCGGCCCTGGAGCTGGCCGCCGACGACATCGAGTTCGTCAACTACACGCCGGTGCCGGGATACAACACCGACATGCCCTGGATCGGCACTCATCTCGGCCGGGACGCCGTACGCCGATCCTTTGAGGAATTCGGCCGGGTGGTGGCCGTCGATTATGCGGAGCTCATCCGCATCGCCGTCGACCGCAATTCTGCGGCCGGGGTGATTCGCGAGATATCGACGGTTCGGGAGACCGGCCTGAAGTTCGAGATCGAATTCGTCCAGTGGCTCACCGTGCAGGACGGCAAGATCGTCTACTGGAAGTCCTACACCGACCCGTCGGAGATCCTGCGCGCGCTGCGTGGGCCGGTCCTGGAACGCGAGGTCTCGGCATGACTCCCACCCTGGACACCCTGCTGCTCAACGCCGTCCGCAGGCGCGGCACCGAAGAGGTTCGCGACCTGCTCCGCGACGGCGCGAACCCCGGCACTCGGGACGCCTCGGGGCTGACCGCGCTGATGATCGCGGCGGGCAACGGCGACGCCGAGACCGTCGGGGTGCTGATCGGAGCGGGCGCCGACGTCTACACCACCGACACCGGGGCGGGCGGCACCGCGCTGCACAAGGCGGTGCAACGCGGCGACCTGGCGACGGTCCGAATGCTGGTGGAGGCGGGCGCCTTCATCGACGCCGTCTGCATCACCACCGGACACACGCCGCTGCTGGACGCGTTCTGGTACAAGTGGCCGGACATCGTCGGCTACCTGCTGGATCGTGGTGCCGGGACCGACATCGCCACGCATTACGGCTTCTCGATGCGCGACCACTTCCAGTACGCGATGAACGTCAACCCGGTGGGCCGGGAGAAGCTGGTCGCCGCCGACGCCCTGCTGCGCAGGCGGCTCGACGCCGACCAGCGGGCCGTCGCCGACCAACCGCTGATGGCCGCGGTCGTCGCGGGCGACGTCGACGAGGTCCGCAGGCTGCTGGCCGCAGGCGCCGAGGTCGACGCCCGGCATCCCGTGCTCAACGGCTTCAACGACGTGCACACCCCGCTGCTGGTCGCCGCCCGCGACGGACACACCGAGATCGTCCGCCTCCTGTTGGCGGCGGGTGCCGACGTGAACGCCGTCGAGCCGACCTTCGGCGCGGTCCCCGTGCACAAGGCCGTCTACAACGGACATGCCGAGATCACCCGCATCCTGGTCGAGACCCCCGGCGTCGACATCGACTTCCAGGGCTCCACCAACGGCTACACCCCGCTGCACGACGCGCTGTGGCACGGCTTCGAGGACTGTGCCCGCATCGTGCTCGACGCCGGTGCCCGGCTCGACCTGCTCGGCCATGACGGCAAGACCCCGTACGAGCTGGCCGCAGAGGTCTTCGGCCCGGACCACGACCTCGCCAGGACGATCCGCGCGGCCGCCCGGCCGTCAACGGCGACCTCTCGGGGCTGAGGGCTCGCCGAGCCCGCGACGGACGGCCTGCTCCTCGGGGCGCCTCCTGTCGACATCGCGCTGACCGAGACCAGCGGGCCTGCCGCTCGCAACGCCGTCGACCGGCCCGAATCCGAGAACACATGCACCAACCAGGAAGGAGCCACCCATGCTGTTCTTCTGCCAGATGCGCTGGAATCACGAGGGGCGGATCAGCCTCGACGAACTGTGGGAGATCGAAGAGGAGGAGACCCGGCACGCCCAGGAGACCGTGGACTCCGGCTACTGCGTCGGAATCTGGAAGGTCGCGGGCCAGAAGCGCGTCCTGGCGGTCGTCGACGCCGAGTCGGCCGACGATCTGGACCGCTCGGTGTTCCAGCTACCGATGCGCGAGTACCTGGAGTTCGAGGCCATCTGGCCGTTGCGCGACTACGTGAGCTTCGCCGGAGACGTCGAGAACCGCTACCGCCCCGTCGGACAGGAGAAGACCCCGTGATCCACCAGCTGATCTTCGCCTACCCCCGTCCCGGCATGACCGAGGAGGAGTTCCACCGCTACTGGGTCGAGGAGCACGCGGTCCGCTACGCGAGCAAGATCCCGCAGGTCAAGCAGTACAGCGTCGACACGAGGGTCACGGTGCCCGGCGAGCAGTCCGATCCGCTGTGGAGCGGCGTCGCCGAGATCTGGCTGGAGAACGAGGAGGAGCAGCTCGCCTCCCTCCAGACCCCGGAGTTCCTCAACGGCGCGCGGCTCGACGAGCCTCGCTGGGCCGCCTTCTGGCGGAGCCTGGTGCTCGACACCGACGCCCACGTGGTGATCCCCGGCGACGAGCAGCGGGCCGATCGGCCGGGGACCAAGCAGTTCATCCTGGTCAAGCGGAAGGAGGGAATGCCGCTGGAGGAGTTCCGCCAGTACAGCCGGGACGCGCACGCGTCGTTGGTCGCCAAGATCCCCGGACTGCGACGTTACTACCAGAACTTCACCCGCGACGGCGCCTACGGCGTCGGCGAGGCGGTGCTGGACTGCGCCTATCAGCTCTGGTTCGACGACGCGGAGGAGCTGCGCCGGGCCACGGCGACCGAGGAGTACCGCCGCGCGATGGCCGACCTGCACACCTTCACCGAGCCCCGTTACGTGCACACCCTCGCCGTGCGGGAGAACTGGATCATCGGGCCGCAGGCCGGGTGACGCTGTCGCGAGCTCGGTCCGGGTCACCCGGTGGCGGGCTCGGCTGTGTGAATTCTGCGGGCTCGGCCCGCGGGTGCATCAGCCTGCGGGTTCGCCCGCACGCATCTCTCGGCGACGGTCGGCGTGGGCCGTCCCCGAGTTCATCCGCCCACCTGTTGCTCTGCGGCTGACAGGAGCGGGTCCGGCTGCGGCCGACGCCTCGTCGACTCGACAACCGGTCTCGTCCGGCGACCACGCCACCCCCCAGACCGGCTGTCGATCCGCTGCCTCCCGGCGGATCGACAGCCGGTCTTCGTCGTGCCGTCAGGCGCCCCACGACTTGCTCGGCCGGGGAGGTCCGGGCTCGGGCCGTCGCCTGCGGAACCGGCAGCCTGCACCAGAAGTCGGTTCCACCTCGGTCACCGAGGGCGGGATGCCGTCGAGACCATCTGGTCAAGTCCGTTCTATCGTCGCCGCGAAATGCGATTCCCTTGCCGGTGGTTACGTCACCGCGTTTAATTCTGGTTGTCCCCGACGACGCAGCCGGGTCGACCTCCCGAGAAATCACGGAATTACTCATGGGAGCAGCGGCCGCCGGGCACCGACTCAGGTCGGGACATTCCTTGTTTCACACCGTGACGAAAGGACAACCATGACCAAGCGCATGTTGGTCGTGCTCTCCGAGTACGGATACTGGGGAGAGGAGTTGGTCGGACCGGTCGAGGCATTCGACGCGGCGGGTTATCGCACCACCTTCCTCACGCCGACGGGTCAGCGTCCCCACGCCCTCCCGCCGAGCGTCGACCCCGACTACATCGATCCGCCGCTCGGCCGGTCGGTCACCACGTCCGACATGGCGCGTCGAGTCCGCGAGCTCGACGAGTCGCCCCGGTTGGACAACCCGCTCAGCCTCGCCGACCTGCTCCCCGAGCGGCCGTACTACAGCGCCATCAACCACCTGCGGGACCTGGAGGAGTACAACCGCAGGAACGCCTCGGCCGTGGCCGACCTGGTCACCAGCTTCGACGCCCTGGTCATCGTCGGCGGCAGCGGTCCTATCGTCGACCTCGCGAACAACGAGCGCCTGCACGAGCTGGTCCTGGGCTTCGTCGGCGTGGACAAGCCGATCCTCGCCGAGTGCTACGGCGTCGCGGTGCTGGCCTTCGCCAGGGATCTCGAGACGCGGCAGAGCATCATCGCGGGCAGGCACGTGACCGGTCACCCCAAGGAGTACGACTACAAGGACGGCACCGGCTTCTTCGGGGTCGACTTCAACATGGGCCCGCCCCCGTACCCGCTGGAGTACATCCTGCGGGATGCGACCGGCCCCGGCGGTCGATTCCACGGAAACGTCGGCCAGGAGACCTCGGTCGTCGTCGACTACCCGTTCGTCACCGCCCGGTCGACCCCCGACTCGGTGCCCTCGGGTGATCTGCTCGTGCAGGTTCTGGAAAACGGCCTGCGCCGCCACGGCTGGTAATCGACAAGGAGGAAATGATGGAAAGCAGACCAGGAAAGGTCGCTGTCTTCGAGCAGTTCGCGGCCGACGGAATGAAATACATGTTCGGCAATCCGGGCACCGTGGAACAGGGGCTGTTGGACGCCGGTCGAGAATTCGATCTCGACTACATCCTCGCCCTGCAGGAGAGCGTCGCGGTCGGCATGGCCGACGGCTATGCGCGGGCCACGCAGCGACCGGCCCTGGTCCAGCTCCACACCGGGGTCGGGCTCGGGAACGGGATCGGGATGCTCTACCAGGCGCTGCGCGGCGGATCTCCGCTCGTCGTGATCGCCGGGGACGCGGGCATCCGTTACGACGCGATGGACGCCCAGATGGCGGTCGACCTGGTGGCGATGGCGGAGCCGGTGACGAAGTTCGCCACCCGCGTCGTCGACCCGGGGTCGGTGCTGCGGGTGCTCCGTCGGGCGGTGAAGATCGCCATGACGCCGCCGAGGGGCCCGGTGTTCGTCGGGCTGCCCGCCGACGTCCTCGACGAGCTGACCGCCGAACCGGTGGTGCCGAGCTCGATCCCGTCCACTCGAGTGCTTCCCGAGCCCTCCCTGGTGGCCGCCGCGGCCACGCGGCTGCTCGCAGGCCCGCGCCGACTGATCCTGATGGGCGACGGGGTCGCCCTCAGCGGTGCGCAGCGGGAGCTGACCTCGGTGGCCGAGGCGCTGGGCGCCGAGGTCTGGGGCGTCAACTCCTCCGAGGTCAACTTCGACACCACGCATCCGCTCTACGGCGGCGGACTCGGGCACATGTTCGGCGCGGCGAGCGCGCGGGTGGTCCAGGAGGCGGACTCGGTGCTGATCGTGGGCACCTACGTCTTCCCCGAGGTCTTCCCGAGCCTGGCGAGCCCGTTCAAGCCGGGTGCGCAGCTCGTCCACATCGACCTCGACTCCTACGAGATCGCGAAGAACTTCCCCGTCGACCTGGGCATCGTCGCCGACCCCAAGCTCACCCTCGGCGCCATCGCCAAGGAACTCCAGCGGCGGCTCCCCGCGGTGCCCGCCCCGGCGGGCACGGTGACCGCCGTCCCTGCCGTCGCCGAGCCCCCGAGCTCCGACATCGACGACTCGGTGCTGGAGCGCTTCGTCCGGCGGCTGGGGGAGCGCGCCCCGGAGGATCTGGTCCTGTTCGACGAGGCGCTGACCGCCTCGCCGCCGCTGGCCCGGCATCTGCCGCCGAGGCATCCCGGCCGGTTCTTCCAGACCAGGGGCGGCTCCCTCGGCGTCGGCATCCCCGGCGCGCTGGGCATCAAGCTGGCCAGGCCGGAGCTGCCGGTCGTCGCCTTCACCGGTGACGGCGGAAGCATGTACACCATCCAGGCGTTGTGGACCGCCGCCCGCTACGGGATCGGCGCCAAGTTCGTCATCTGCAACAACCGGCGCTACCGACTCCTGGATCAGAACATCGATCAGTACTGGTCCGAGCTGGACATTCCCCGGCACCAGTACCCGGATGCCTTCGACCTGTCCTCGCCGGACATCGGCTTCACCGAGCTGGCAGGCGCCCTCGGCGTCCCCGGCAGACGGGTCACGCGACTGTACGAAGTGGACGGTGCGATCGAGGCCATGCTCGCGCACGACGGCCCGTTCCTGGTGGATCTGGTCATCGAATGACGTCGAGCACGCCTGAGTTCGCATCGCTGACGAGAACGGAGGTCGACCGACCATGACGGTGGCAAGCGTCGACACGGTGCTCACCGACACTGCGGTCCGACGACTGGTGCACGACTGGTTCGAGGCGCGCGATCGCCACGACCACGTCGACAACCTGCTGAGACTGCTGACGGGCGCGGGCCTGGTGCTGCACTTCCCGCAGCACACCCTCCGCAGCCACGACGACGTCCGAAGCTGGTACGAGGACGAGATCCTGAGCACCTACTTCGACGAGGTGCACGAGATCGCCGACATCGGCGTCCAGCTCACCTCGCCCCTGCACGCCGAGGTGTCGATCCGGGTCAACTGGCAGTCCAGGGTCTGGCGGTCGCCGAAGGCGTCGAGCACCTGGCTCGGCTTCGACTCCCTGGAGCACTGGTCGGTGGTGCTCCAGGACGGAATGCCACGAATCCGCACCTACACCGTGCGCGACTTCACCCCCATGCCGGGATCGGCCTCGCTGCGGGCAGACGACTGACGTCGCACCGCGCAGGCCCTCCCGGCCGAAGGGCCCGACGTCAGGCACGTCGGGCCCCCCACCGGGCCGGCCCGGTGGGCGGACGGGCGGCAGGCATCGCGGGGACCGATGCCTGCCGCCCGCCACATCCGAACCCCGGCCGCCGCCTGCCCCGAGTCACTGTCTGCCCGGCATCGAGGCAGGCCCGAATCGCCGCAGGCCCAGCAGGGCGACACCCACACCACCAGACGCGGCGCCGCCCGACGGCGCGTCGCGAGAACGGATCGAGGCACCATGGACGTACAGACGCCGTTCGTACCCGGCAGGCTCGCAGGCAGGCGCATCGGACTCCTGATGGAGAGCGACTACGTCGAGAACGAGATCGCCTACTACCGGATGCGCTTCGCCGAGGAGGGCGCCGAGGTCAGCCTGCTGACCAGGCTGTGGGGCAACAGCTCCCTGACCTTCACCGGCCACGAGCAGCGCGCGCCGATCGAGGTCGACGGCGACCTGGAACAGCTCGACTACGACGCCCTGTCGTCGTTGTCCGCGCTGATCGTGCCCTCGGGCATGGTCGCCGACCGGCTGCGCTACACCGAGAACGTCGACCAGGCCGCGCCCGCCGTCGAGGTCATGCGCCGGGCCTTCCGACTGCCCAACCTGATCAAGGGCTTCTCCTGCCACGGCCTGCTGCTGCTCTCGACCGCACCCGACCTGGTGCGCGGTCGCTCGGTCACCTGCCACAACAACCTCGTCGGCGACGTCAGGAACATGGGCGCCGTCTACTCGGGTCAGGACGTGGTCGTCGATCGAGACCTGGTCACCTCGCGGACCGTCGACCAATGCCACCTGCTGGCCAGGACGATCATCGAGATGCTCGCAGGCCAGCAGCGCTGAGGCTCGACGGGACGACCGTCCCCTCTCGGCGCGCGTGGGCGACCAGTCTCCTCGCCGACGCCGCCGAGCCGATATCTGATGAGACTGGAGGCATCAGGTGGCCGCTGAACGGGCCTACACCTTCTCTGACACCACTGCCGGCTACCTGGAGGACTACCAGGACGGTCGCATCCGGTTACGCACCCTCGACGGCAGGCGCATCGCTTTGCAGCTGACCGAGAGCAGTTCCGGGCAGCTGCTGCGCAATCTCGGCGGGCCGCCGGTGGACGTCACCGGCAGCCTCGCCGATCACCTGCGGCCGGGCAGGCTGCTCTTCGCCTACGGCCCGGTGTACCCCGAGGCCGACGGCCTTCGCTACCAGGTGAGCAGCCTGCTGTTCGTCGAGTCCGGGACCGCCGGCGACGACTTCGTCTTCGAGACCCCCGAGTGGTGGACCGACCAGCTGCGCGCACTGGCCGGGTTCTACCGCCGGGCCCAGTTCGGCGCCGGGGAGGTCGACTTCGCCGACTACCGCACCGAGCTGCGGCTGGGCGGCGACAAGAACGGCCGACACGTCCAGGAGACCGACACGATCTCGCGGTTGGTCTACGGGATGTCCTCGGCCTATCTGCTCACCGGCGAGGAGGACTTCCTCACCGTGGCCGACCGGGGCTCGGCGTATCTGCGGGAGCACATGCGCTTCGTCGACACCGAGCAGGACGTCACCTACTGGTACCACGGCATCGACGTCGACGGGATGCACGAGCGCAAGCTCTTCACCTCGGAGTTCGACGACGACTACCACGCGATCCCGGCGTACGAGCAGATCTATGCCCTCGTCGGCCTGGTGCAGACCTACCGGGTCACCGGCGATCCCGCCATCCGACGCGACATCGAGGGCACGATCCGGCTCTTCCGTCGCTTCTTCGCCGACCCCAGACGGGGCGGATACTTCTCGCACATCGACCCCGTGCGCCTGAGCCCGCACGAGGAGTCGCTCGGCCGCAACCGGTCCAGGAAGAACTGGAACTCGGTCGGTGATCACGCCCCCGCCTACCTGTTCAACCTGTACCTGGCGACCGGCGATCCGGCCTACCGGGACATGCTCGAGCACACCTTCGACATGATCGTCTCGCACTTCCCGGACCGAGGTCCCGGCGGCAGCCCCTTCGTGCAGGAGCGATTCCACGAGGACTGGTCGCCCGACCGGGAGTGGGGCTGGCAGCAGGATCGCGCGGTGGTCGGACACAACCTCAAGATCGCCTGGAACCTGACCAGGATGAACGCCGCGGTCCCCAAGTTCGAGTATCAGCAGCTCGCCAGGCGCCTCGCCGAGACGATGCCCGCCATCGGCCGGGACCCGCAGCGCGGCGGCTGGTACGACGTCCTGGAACGGCAGCCGCGCGATGGCCGCCACGACTTCGTCTGGCACGACCGGAAGGCCTGGTGGCAGCAGGAACAGGCGATCCTGGCCTACCTGGTCCTCGCAGGCCACACCGGCGACGCCGATCACCTGCGGCACGCTCGCGAGGCCGAGGCGTTCTACAACGCCTTCTTCCTCGACCACGACGAGGGCGGCGTCTACTTCACGGTGCTCGCCGAGGGCCTGCCCTACCTGCTCGGCACCGAGCGGCTGAAGGGCAGCCACTCGATGAGCATGTACCACGCGGCCGAGCTGTGTTACCTGGCCACCGTCTACAGCAGACTCCTGGTGCGTCGCGAGCCGCTGGACCTGTGGTTCCGGCCGGGCCCCGACGCGGACTTCCCCGACGGACTGCTGCGGGTGGCACCGGACGTGCTGCCGCCCGGCCGGACCGTGCTGGACCGGGTGCTGGTGGACGGCGAGCCGTTCACCGACTTCGACCCCGACGCGATGGCCGTCCGGCTGCCGCGCAGCGCGAGTCCGCTCACCGTCCAGGCCCGGCTGCGCCCAGTGGAGGAACGGTGACCAGGACGACGACCTCCGCCGTCGGCGCGGGCTCGGGAGCTGCCGCCTCCCGGACACAGCAGGCGGGCAGGGGCGGCGCCCTGGTCGTCGGCTCCGACGTGCCCGCCGTCGCCTCGGGCGGGCGGCCTGCCGCTGGAGCGGATGAGCGGCTCGCCGCTGGAGCCGACGGGCGGCCCGAGATCTCCGCCGTCCGCTGGGTCGACGGCTTCCGCATCGTCCGAGGCAGACCGCTGCCCCTCGGCGCGACGGCGACGGCGACGGGCATCAACTTCGCGGTCGCCTCGGCGACCGCGACCAGGATGATCCTGGTGCTGCTCGACCCGGAACGCGGCTCCGTACTGGGCGAGATCCCGTTTCCCGACGACTATCGGGTGGGCGACGTCTTCGCCATGACGGTGCTCGGTCTCGACCCGGACCTGGTGCACTACGCACTGCGGGTCGACGGTCCGGCCCATGCGCCGGGCGCCCGATTCGATCCCGACGCACTGCTGCTCGATCCCCATGCCCGGCTGCTGGCAGGCGGCGAGCGATGGGGCGAGCGGCCCCGGTACCGAGGCAAGGTCCTCGGCGCCGCCGGATCGGACTTCGACTGGGGCGAGGACCGCAGGCCCCGGTTGCCCGCCGCCGACCTGGTGATCTACGAACTGCACGTCCGAGGCTTCACCCGAGACGACTCCGCCGGAGTCGAGGCACCGGGAACCTATGCCGGACTGCGGGAGAAGATCCCCTATCTGCGGGAACTCGGCGTGAACTGCGTCGAGCTGCTGCCGGTGTTCGAGTTCGACGAGACCGAGAACACCCACCGTGACCCGACCACCGGCGCGCCCCTGCTCAACAGCTGGGGCTACAGCCCGATCGGCTTCTTCTCGCCGAAGACCGGCTATGCCGCCGACCCGGCCGAGGACGGCGCGGCCAGGGAGCTGAAGGAACTGGTCAAGGCGCTGCATGCGGCCGGGCTCGAGGTGATCCTCGACGTCGTGTTCAACCACACCGGCGAGGGCGATCATCGGGGTCCGACGCTGTCCTTCCGAGGCATCGACAACGCCACCTACTATCTGCTGACCCCGGAGGGCTACTACCAGAACTACAGCGGCACCGGGAACACCCTGAACTGCAACCATCCGGTCGTGCGGAGCTTCATCGCCGACTGCCTGCGGTACTGGGCGGTGGAGTACCACATCGACGGCTTCCGCTTCGACCTCGCCTCGATCCTGTCGCGGGGCACCGACGGGTCGCCGATGGAGAATCCGCCGTTGCTGGAGGAGCTGGCCCATGATCCGGTGCTGGCCGACTGCAGGCTCATCGCCGAGGCCTGGGACGCGGCAGGCCTCTATCAGGTCGGCAGCTTCCCCGCCTACGGGCGTTGGATGGAGTGGAACGGCCGCTATCGGGACACGCTGCGGCGCTTCCTGGTGGGCAGACCGGACAGCGCGGGCGAACTGGCCGCCCGGCTGGTCGGCTCGCCCGATCTCTACGCGGGGCGGGGCACTGGGGCCTCGGTCAACTTCGTCACCTGCCACGACGGCTTCACCCTCGCGGACTGGGTCTCCTACGACCACAAGCACAACGAGGCCAACGGCGAGGACGGCCGCGACGGCGGCGAGGACGACGCGAGCTGGAACCACGGACACGAGGGCCCGACCGACGATCCGGAGATCCGCGCGCTCCGGGGCAGGCAGACCCGCAATGCGCTGCTTCTGCTGCTGATGAGCAACGGCGTGCCCATGCTGCTCGCAGGCGACGAGTTCGGCCGGACTCAGCAGGGCAACAACAACGCCTATGGCCAGGACAACGAGATCACCTGGGTGGACTGGGCCGCGGCGGCCGGTCACACCGACCTGATCCGCTTCGTCCGGCGCTGCATCGACTTCCGGCTGGCGCACCCGGTGCTGCGGCGTGCCGCGCATCCGCAGGGGCAGACCCCGCCGGGATGGCAGTACCCGGAGGTGAGCTGGCACGGCGCCAGGCCGTGGGAGCCGGACTGGTCACCGGGATCGAGTCTGGTGGCGATGATGCTGCACGAGAAGGCAGACGACGGGCGCACCGACACCGTGTTCGTGGCGGCCAACGCCCATGCGGAGCAGCGGATCGTCACGCCCCCGGCCGCGCCTGCGGGAACCGGCTGGCATCTCTTCGCCGACACCGGCCGAGCTCAGGCCGCCGCCGAGGCGGGGGAGGAACCCGCCTGGGCAGGGCCGGAGCTGACGTTGACGGCGAGATCGGCGGTCGTGCTGGTGGCACGACCCGACGGAAGTGAGGACACATGAGCTTCGAGGCGTATCTCGGATTCACCGAGGGGACGGCCACGATCCACCTCGCGGGCGAGCTGGGCGAGAGTTCGACACCGGTCTTCCGGTCGCTGGTGGACCAGGCGGGCACTCGACCATTAGAGCGCCTGGTGCTGCAGATGAGCGCGTTGCGGTCGATCTCCTCGGCAGGCGTCCGTGCCCTGGTATGGGCGCACCAGATGATGGGACCGCGCGTGGAGATCATTCTCGTCGGTGCCCGTGCGGAGGTGCGGGAGACGATCCGATTGGCTGGATTCGATCACTCCATCACGATCGCGACGGCAGGTAGCAGCGCCTGAACCTGCCCGCGCGAGTTGATTTCCTCCGGGGGAGCATGGCCCATTCGGCCGACGGCCGAATGGGCGCCGTCGGAGGCTGTCGACCTATGTCGAGGCATTCGTGAGCACCAGCCCTGTCGGGGCCGATGTCGGGGCGCCCGGACCGCCGGCCCGCCGGCCGCAGACTGTTGACCATCGATCACTGTCCGTCCATACGCGGCGGGGCTGAATCAATTCGGCCCCGCCGCGTCGCTCGTGGTGCGGGCCGGGTTCGATGAACTATTTCTCATTGGCTGTTCTTCTTTCTTGGCCGGCGATTTGTCGGCTGATCGCCGGGTCGCATTCACCGGTTCGCCTGTCGTGGTGGTCCTTGGCCGTTTGGCCCGCTTACCCGTCGGTAGCAATCGGGAGCCGGCTGAGATGTGGCCCACAGCGGGTGCTTCCCTGTGGCGGGCACCCGAGACAGTTGGTTGCACAGGCAACAATTGCCGTGTGCGGAGAGTATGCGAACCACTACGACGATCGGGGGCCGCACTCCTCCTCGTGCGGGCTTGATCGGGCGGTGAACGGCGCCCTGACGTGTGCGGATCGTGATCGTCTGGGGCTTATGAAACCATGTTGATGTCGACGGCAAATCGCTCTGCCCATGCATGATTGCGACACCAGGGTGACGACTCAACAGGCTATATTACGGAGAGTGATAATAGATTCCGCCGCTCGGCGGAGTCTTTCAACTTCCGGGCTAGGAAGCGGCCCGGACAGATCAAGGCGACTTCGTGAGGTGTAGCTTGCCGTAGTGCTTACTCTTACGGAGTATTAAACCGAGCTGCTCGTGCTTGTAAGACTGGGGTGAGGATGACCGGATACAGTTTGAAGTCTTCTCTTTCGCTGGCCAGAAGTGACGACGTCTCGCGATTCGCTGCGCAGGCCTTCAGTTCGCTCCCGCGGGCTGACCAGCGACGTTGGGCTGAAGTGTACCTGCGTGGGCTGCTGCTGGGAAAGGGTAGGAAGTCCGTCAAGCGGATGGCTGAGGAAGTGCTCGCGATGCCTGCTGCGCAGTCGCTTCAGCAGTTCATCAACCAGAGTCCGTGGGACTGGACGGCAGTCCGTCGATGGCTGGCCAAGGAGGCCGCCGCGCAACTCTCGCCACGTGCCTGGGTGATCGAGAACACGGTGATACCCAAGCGTGGCACGCATTCTGTCGGCGTGGAACGCAGATTCGTTCCCAGTGAGGGAAAGGCGGTCAATTGTCAGGTCGGGATGGGCTTGTTCCTGGCCTCCGAGTATGCCAGCGTCCCGGTTGACTGGCGTATCGTGCTGTCGCCGAGATGGACCGAGGACGCTACCAGAAGGAATCGAGCTTATATTCCCGAATCGGTACACTCGAAGGACGAGTGGGAGTATGTGCTCGACATGATCGACGAGGTCGGGTTGGACTGGGAGTCCGCTGCGGCACCGGTACTGGCCGATCTCCGGGGAATGGGAGATCCGGGCCGACTCATCGCGGGCCTCGGGGAACGTGGTGTCAATTTCGTGGTGCGAGTCAGCGCCACCCAAGAAGTGATCGGCGGGCCCCATCTGGCCGCCGTGCGGCCCACTGACGTGCCGCGCCAGGAACGACGTGTGACAGCGCAGGAGTACCTGCGGACCATGGACTCCCGCCATCGCCAGGTGATCGACTGGTGGGGCGGAGAGCCGGGCCGACCGCGTCGAGCGCGACTCACCTCCGTGCCGGTACGACTGCCCTCGCTGGGGGCGGGGCGGTCGCCGAGCGTCGTCGAGAGATCGGCCCTGCGTCTGGTGGGTGTCCGGCCGACGGACGGCATGAGTCAGGGCAGCGTTTGGCTGACCAATCTGACCGAACAGCGGACGTCCGAGGTGATGTCGCTGACCAGGCTTCAGCATCGGGCCCGGGCGGACCTGCACACCCTGCAGGACGAGTTCGGGCTGCGTGACTTCGAGGGCCGCTCGTATCGGGGCTGGCACCATCACGTCACGCTCGTCTCCGCCGCGTTCGCGCACTCCCGTTTCGCCAAGGGCGCGGACCTGCACGTTCGGCAGTCCTCCTGACGTCTTCTGCTGACGTCTCGCACCACCGCTGACCACTGGTCGGTCACCGAATGTCGACGGCGACGCTCGGTGGGCGACCGCCTTGCCTGCCGTGGCGAGGTCGTCGGACGGGCGTTGCCCGATCGACGACTTCGCCACCGGCGTCCCGGCGGACGCCCCCTTTCTGATCGCGGCGCCCTGCGGGTCCCGGTCGCCTCCGTCTCGCCATTCGGCGCGGCTCCGCCGTCGTCCCTGGTCAACGGCATGTCTGCGCGTCGCAGCGACTGCTTTTGCTCAACTGTGCTAACTTCTGCTCATGCAAGCAAAGTCTGATTCGGGCGAGCTGACCGTGACCGAACGCGCCCGGCGGACCCAGATCATCGCCGCCGCGATCGAGACCGTCGCAGAGCTGGGGTACTCGCGCGCCACCTATCGGCAGATCGCGGCGCGGGCGGGGCTGAGCAGTACCGGCCTGATCTCCTACCACTTCGCCAACCGCGCGGAGCTGGTCACGGAGGTCGTTCGCGACGTGCTCGCCCGGTTCGGTGCCTTCGTGGTGGAGCGGCTCGACGAGCACGAGACCGCGCCCGAGCAGCTGCGGGCGTTCCTCACCGCGCAGATCGACTTCTCCCGTGGCAACCGCGCCTCGATGCTGGCGCTGCGGCGTATCCAGGCCGACACCGAGATCACCGACTCGCAGACTCGGACGTTCGCCGAGCTGGTCGAGTCCGACCACGCCGCCCTCGCCGAGCTGCTGCGCCAGGGCATCCGGCGCGGGGAGTTCCGCGACTTCGACCCTGATGCGATGGCGCTCTTCGTCTTCGCGCTGCGCGACGGGGTGCTGTCGCGGCTGCACGACGCGGCGCCCGCCGAACTCGACGTCATCAGACAGGAGCTCGCGACCATGATCGATCTCGCCACCAGGAGGTGACCATGACGCACCCGCGACCGATCCGCTGGGCAGCGGCGGCAGCAGGTGCCCTGCTGCTCACCGGATGCGCGAACCACACCGCCGTCGACGCGAGTCAGGAGACACCGATGAGCGATGACCTGGTCACCGTCGACACCGGCCCGATCCGAGGCGTGGTGGCCGATGACCACCGACGCTTCCAGGGCATCCCGTATGCCGCCGCGTCCACGGGCGAGAATCGATGGGCGCCGCCGCGGCCCGCGCCGTCCTGGTCGGAGGTGCGTGACGCCACCGAACCGGGCTCGCCGTGCCCGCAGATCGGCGCCTCCTACGCCGACACCGGGAGCACCGACGAGGACTGTCTGGTCCTCAACGTGACCACGCCGATGGGCGACGCCGAGCCCCGGCCGGTCATGGTGTGGCTGCACGGTGACGGCGCGGTCGGCTCCGGAGACCTGTTTGACGGCACTCGGCTCGCCGTGGACGGCGACGTCGTGGTCGTGACGGTGAACTACCGGCTCGGCCTCTTCGGCGGCTTCGGGCTGCCCGGCCTGGCGGACTCCGGCACCTTCGGTCTCCAGGACCAGCGCGCGGCCCTGGAATGGGTGCAGCGCAACGCGGCGGCCTTCGGCGGCGACCCCGACAACGTCACCCTCTTCGGGGTCTCCTACGGCGCCACCGCCACCAGCGCTCACCTGGTTTCCCCGGACTCGCAGGGCCTGTTCCATCGTGCGATCCTGCAGAGCGGCTTCCCGCTGATGGACGCGCCTGCCGGCTCGGTCTTCCCCGGCGTGCCCGCCTTGCCCTGGTTCGGCTGGACCAGCTCCGAACAGGCCGAGGCGCTCGGCTCGATGCTGGCTGGGGAACTGGGCTGTGCCGACCCGGCGGCTGCGCTGGAGTGTCTGCGGGCGTTGCCGGTCGAGACACTGCTCGACTATCCCCAGGTGATGAACATGTTCCAGCAGATGGCCTATGACAACGACGTCCTGCCCGGCGTACCGGGCGATCTGCTGGCCGCAGGCGACTTCGCGGCGGTGCCGGTGCTCTCCGGCGCGACCCGCGACGAACACCGCACCTTCGTCGGCACCTTCCGTGACCTGATCGGGCAGCCGGTGACGGCGGAGCAGTACCCGGACCTGCTGGTGGAGGCCTTCGGTACCGACGCGGCACTCGTGGCGGCCGAGTACCCGCTGTCCGACTACGCATCGCCGAGTCTGGCGTTCGCGACGGTGCTGACCGACCGGATGTGGGCCCTCTCGACCTTCCGGCACAACGGCATGTTCGCGGCGAAGGTGCCGACCTATGCCTACGAGTTCGCCGACTCCGACGTTCCCAGCGAGATCCCCTTCCCGGCGGACCTGCCATCGGGGGCGTTCCACAGCGCCGAGACGAGCTACCTGTTTCGCTCCGCGGATTTCGTGGAGCTGCTCACCCCGGCGCAGCTCGTGCTCTCCGACCAGATGATCTCCTACTGGACGAACTTCGCCCGGTCCGGTGACCCCAATGGCGTAGGCCTGCCCGACTGGGCGCCGTTCGACGAGGCGGACAACGTCTTGTCGCTGGCCCCCGGCGACGCCGGGATCGCGCCGGTCGACTACGTCGCCGAACATCGGCTCGACTTCTGGCGCGACATCGCCTGAGGCTGAGCCGGGCGCGACGATGCGGGCGGCGTGACGGTGCGTCGCCCGCGTCGTCGGCGGTCCCGGCCGTACGCCTACGGTCTGCGGACATGGACGAGTTCAGTGCGCTGCGTGCGCGGCAGAGGGCCTTCGTCGAGGCGCGAGGGTGGCAGGAGTTCCACACCCCGAAGAACCTCGCGCTGGCGTTGACCGGCGAGGTCGGGGAGCTGGTATCGGAGGTCCAGTGGCTTGCGGCGGAGGAGATCCCGGCGGCCCTGGCCGAGGGGCCGCTACGGGGCAGGATCGCGGACGAGGCTGCCGACGTCCTGCTCTATCTGCTGCGCTTCGCCGACTCCTGCGGCATCGATCTCCTCGCCGCCGCGAACGCCAAGATCGACCGCAACGAACAGCGCTTTCCCGTCGAACTGCAACGCGGTTCGATCGTCCGGGTCGACCCCCGAAGTGATCCGGTGTCGACCACGCAGCCGGACGGGGCCGAGTCGAGGTGAGAGCGGCCTGCCCCCGGGATGCGCACCGGAGGGTCGCGTCGTGCCCGGGGGAGCGGAGCGGCGATCGCCTAGCGGCCGAGCCTGCGCCGCACGGCGATCGTCGCGACGGCACCGACGCCGAGCACCGCCGCGCCGACGAGCAGCGATCGTGCCGAGCGCGGCTGTCGCCGGTGCTCGGCAGCAGACCAGTCGGTCGTCGAGGCGTCCTCCCGACGGTCGCTCGACTCGTCCCGGCCTGCCGCAGCCTGCTCGGTGACAGCCGCGCCGCCGTCGGCTCCGGCGTCCTCGGGTGTCGTGGCGGTCGCCTGCTCGGTGCTGACGGCGGGGTCGGCGTCGTTGGTGGGGGTCACGGGGGCGTGCCCGGAGACGGCCGAGTCGCTCGCGGTCGCCGAGTCCGCTGGGCGGCTCGTCTCCGCCCACCCCGGATCAGCCTGCGCCCCCGCAGCACCGGAACGCTCGACGTCCCGAGAACCCGCTGCCTGCGCCTCGTCCGCCTGGCTCGACCGGTCGGCTTCGGTGAACCACGCCGACACGGTGGGCGCGACCGGTGCCTCGGCGTGGTCCTGCCCTGCGGTCGCCCGGTCGAGACCGGCGGGCTCGGTCGGGTCCGCCGCCGGGGTCTCCGCGCCGTGGCCGATGCCGTCCGGCGCGGTGGAGTCCGGCGCTGCGGAGTCCGCGTCCGGGGCGTCCGCCGCAGCAGCGCCTGCCGGGGCGACGGTCGCCGCGACGGCAGCAGGCTCGCTCGACCCGGCTGAGCCGCCCGCGACCGCTGCGGCCTCGGCGTCTCCCGCGCCCTCCGAGACCTCGGTGACGTCCGCGACGATCACCGTGACGTTGTCCGGCCCGCCACCGGCCAGCGCCGCCTCGATGAGTCGGTCGGCACAGACCTCGTGGTCGCCGATGCGCAGTTCGACGCTCAGCGCCGCGTGGTTCAGGACGTCGGTGAGTCCGTCGGAGCACAGCAGATAACGGTCACCGGCGCGCACCTCGCGCAGCTCGGTGGTGGTCTCCACGACCTCTTCGCCGGTCAATGCACGCAGCACCAGCGAGCGCTTCGGGTGCACCTCGGCCTCGGCGATGGTGATGCGGCCCGCGTCGACGAGCGATTGAACGAACGTGTCGTCGTGGGTGATCTGGACGAGTTCGTCGTCCCGCATCAGATACGCGCGCGAGTCGCCGACGTTGAGCAGCCCCACCCGGTCGTCCGCGAAGAGCAGCGCGGTGAGCGTGGTCCCCATCCCGGCGAGCTCGGGCTCCTCCTCGACGGTGGCGGCGATGGCGCTGTTGCCGTCGACCGCCGCGTCGCGCAGCGCGCCGAGCAGGTCCTCGGCCGGGTCTGCGTCGTCGAGCGGCGTCACCGAGGCGATGACGACCCGGCTCGCGATCTCGCCGCCCACATGGCCGCCCATGCCGTCGGCCACCGCGAGCAGCCGAGGGCCCGCGTACACGGAGTCCTCGTTGTTCGAGCGGACCAGCCCCCGGTCACTGCGGGCCGTGTAACGCAGAGCGAGGGTCATGGGGCAGCTCCTTCACCCGTCCTACCTCTGTGGAGGAGACGTCCGATCAGTTTGCGGAGAGGGTCGTCACCACCCCCGACCACAGCAGGTTAACGCAGAGCCAAGACTGTTCCCTCGCTCAGTGCCACGGTGCGGCCCCGGTGCCGACACCGGGGCGACGCCTGCTGCACCGAGCGAGGGAACCCGCCTCCCCTATGTCGCCCCCTGGTCGACATGGGAGCGGCACCCGTCGCCTGACCCCTCGCGCAGGCGGCGGGTGCCGAGTTCAGTCGGCGCCTTCTCGGCGCCTGCCGCCGATATGAGCGGCTTTGTCTGCTTTCGCATACCTGTTGTTCGCAGGCAGCAGCCAGAACACGATCGCGATTGCCGCAGCGACCACCGCGAGAATACTCAGAATTCCGACCATGGGCGGCGGATGGCCGCCGAAGAACAGCAGATACGGAAATGCGGAGAGCACTGCGAAAATAGTGATTAAGACGCGGGCCGAGGTGGTCCCCCGGCGTGCCGAGAGTCCGCGGAACAGCAGCATCGCGGCACCGAACACGGCGATCAAGGCGTGCGAAATCAAGGTCTCCCGTCGTGCCCCGATCAGCCGGTCCCCCTCGGCGGGACCGACCCGTTCCGGTATTTCGGTCACCGACATTCCGGCTGCTTCCGGCAGGATCTCCGGCGACTCGTCGATGACCGGCACGATGTCGTCTGCGGCCAGGGTCTCGCCGCCGGAACAGCCGAGCACGGCGCCGGTCACCGCGTCACCACGGCGATCAGGATCGTCACCAGCAGGCCGGTCAGGGTCCCCGGCTTGCGAGCAGGCGTCGTCGGTACCGCCGGCTGCGGACCAGGGGCAGTCTGGGGTCGGTTCATCGGAACGGGTCTCCCTGCCATTCGAGCTGTCGGGCTCGACCACGACGACGTGGTCGCCTGCCTGCGGTGCTCGGGTGTCGCGGACGCGTGAGGTGTGACGCGTATCGGAGCGTGTCGACCACGTCGGCGGAAAGGATCGTGCTATCGGCTCCCGTCGGTCGCCGAAAGGTTCGCCGACGGTTCTACCCGCGTTCGCGTGGGCGGTCAGATCGGGGCTCGGTATATCCTCTCTGGCGGGAATGACACCGGATTCAGGGTGCGATTCCGGCTCGATTTCGGTCTGACTACTCGGGGGCCGGCGTCGTGGCGAACCGGCCTGCGGAGCGGATCAGATGTTACACACGAGGCTGCGTGGAATTCACCGGATGGTCGACCTGATCTGGAGAAAATTTAGTCCGTAGTCGAGATCAGTTCCCTGCACTACGATTCGTTGATCGTCGGCAGGACGGCCTGGAGGACGGGAAGGAAGCATGTCCACGCACAGCCCACTCAGAATCTCCTCGGCGAGCGGCAGAAGTCGACTGTTGCAGTCGCCCCTTCCGCTGCTCGACACCACGATGGACCAGCTCCGCACGTTGCTCGCCGTCCGCGAGGCAGGCACGGCGCTCGGCGCCGCCAGGACGCTCGGTCGGGAGCAGTCCAGCGTGCAGAAGCAGCTCGACACCCTGAACCGCAACTTCAGCAACCTGTGCGGTGAGCCGCTGGTGCTCAAGCAGGGGCGTGGCAAGGACGTGTTGTTCACCGACACCGGCGAGACCCTCGTGGAGATGGCCCGGCGCACCCTCGGCGGCTGGCTCGACGAGATCCACGAGTGCAGGCGCAGACTCGGCGGGACTCTGACGGTGGCCACCACGCGGTTCACCCTCCGGTATCTCGCCGACGCCGGGCAGTACGTCTCGGAGGAGTTCGATCGACGCGGCGTCGAGCTGAAGGTCGTGCACGTCCGCTCCGGGGACCTCTTCGGCAGGCTGCGGGCCAAACAGGTCGACCTGGTGTGCGGCAGCGTGGTGACCAGGACCGACGACGTCGACGAGCTGGCCGACTATGACGTCATGGAGTGGCGCCGCAGCGGATTGTCGCTGGTGACGAACCTGCCGCCCGCGTTGTTGCCGGGCCCGACGATGCGGACCAGTGAGCTGCCCACGCTCCCGCTGGTGACGCCGGTCGGCGGGCTGATCACGGACTTCCTGCGCGGCTGGTTCGGCGCGGACTATCGAGCGACGCTCGACATCTCGGCCGAGATCGACACGGTGCACTACGGATTCGAGCTGCTGCGTTCCGAGCTGAGTCGAGGCGCACTGCTGGTCACCAAGGGGATCGGGGAGGCCGCCGAGCAGGGGCGACTGCCGGAGGGCCAGGGGCTGCGGACCATCGAGCTGATCGACGACATCGCCCCGGGCTTACAGGTCCTCGCCGGGTTGTTCGCCCGTCGGGGCGAGCGCGCCGCACACCCGGTGGATCATCCGCTCAACCTGCTGTGGGAGGCGTTCGCGCAGCAGGACGCACGGTGGAAGCAGTCGCGCACCGTCGGCGTCGACGAGCAGGACGGCTGACCGGCGCTCGCGCACCCGCGCCCTCCTCGACGCGCGGGCGGACGAATGGAGCGGGACGTCGCGAGTCACCCCCGGACGGTCAGCGAGATCATGCCCGTGGCGTTCAGCCACCAGAGCGCCCCGAGCGTCAGGGCGAGCACGGACAGGATCGTCCACGCCGCCGGATGACCGAGGTTGAGCGTCCAGTAGACGCCGACCCGCCGATGCACCAGGAGCGCGGGATCGTGTCGGTTGACGTAGACCATGCCGCCGAGGAACCAGTTCCGATCGTCGTCGCGTTGTACAAGGCCGGCGTCCTCCGGCGCGTCGGTCTCCTCGGGCAGCCTGCTGCCGGATCTCTGTGGCAGCCTGCTGCCGAGTTCCCCCACTCGGACCATGAACACCACCCACGCCCCGACGGCGAGGACGACCACGGCGGCGATCAGGAGGATCGCGGGCAGGCCGGCAGGTAGCAGTTCCCACACGATGCTCGCGGCGACGAGCAGCGCTGTGTTCAGGCACGTCGTGGTGAACAGCAGAAGCCTGCCCACACCGGCGAGGTACACCCGGAAGCGCCGGGCGGAGTCGGCGGGCCGCTCCGCGTCGAGTTCCGGCCGCGCCCGCAGGATCAAAATCGTCAGGATGGTCGCCAACAGCGTGACGCCGGTCTGGAGAAGCACTGGCAGAAAGGCGGTAGACACCGACGCGGGCGTCCTGACAGCCGGGTCGGTGCCGAGGGAGCTCAGGTCGGGCAGGGTGGAGGGCAGCTCTGGGTAGCGCCAGAAGCCCAGCGCCGCAGTGCCCGCGACGAGCAGTAGAGCGGGGATGAGCCAGCCGACGGGAAACGAGACGGGCTCGGTGCGCAGCGTGGTGTCCGTGGTGACGCCCTGGTGCAGCTCGGCGTACCAGGCCCCGCGTCCTTTGGCCCGCCGGACTTCTCCCGAGGCGAGCAGATACAGCCCCAGATCGACGAGGCCGAGGACGGCGAGGATCTCGCCTGGCAGCGTCACGCCCCACAGAGTGGGCAGCAGCAGACCGAGCACGGCCAGCCCGCCCGCCAGCAGTACTCCGCGCTGGTAGCGGCGGCGCGTGCCGCGAATCGCGGGATCGGCGGCCCGCGCCGACGGCACTCGGATGCCGAAGGGCAGCGTCGGTCTGGCCAGGACAGGGATCGACCAGAAGACGCCGGTGACCAGCAGGACGTGCAGCGTGATCAGCAGTGTGTAGAGGGTCATGTCGTCGGGTCCTCCCGTCGGTTGTCGAAGTCGGCGAGCACCTCGGTGGACCGTTCGAGCACGTCCGCTGAGGTCAGGCCGTGGACCACTCCCTCGGCGAGGAGGGTCCGCAGGCGTCGCTGCCACTCCTCGGCGACCGAGGCCTCCGGCGGGCCGGAGCGGCCGTCGCGGCGGACGACGGCGCCGCTCTTGCGATTGACCCGGATGACCCCCTCCTGTCGGAGCAGGTCGTAGGCCTTGTTGACCGTGTGGAAATTGATCAGCAGATCGGCGGCCAGCTGCCTGGTGGAGGGCAGCGAGGCGCCTTCCACCAGGTTGCCCACGGCAACGGCCTCCACGACTCGATCCCGGATCTGCTGATAGATCGGCACCTCGCTGTCGAGGTCGATGGTGAGCTGCACCCCGTCATGCTATCTGTTATACATAATCTATAACAGATAGCGCGGTGTCGTCCAGCTGGGCGGTGTCCGGCGGTGATCGACGGCGCCCGTGTCCTTTCAGAGCAGGAGATCCCATGGCACGTTGTCCGGCAGGCGTCTCGCCTGTCCCACTTGGCAGGCACTCGACGAGCGGAGAAGGATCGATCGAGGTCACGGCCCTGACCAAGCGCTTCGGCTCGGTCACCGCCGTGTCCGACCTCAGCTTCCGCGTGGGCCCCGGCATGGTGACCGGCTTCCTCGGCCCCAATGGCGCGGGGAAGAGCACGACCATGCGCATGCTGCTCGGCCTGGTGCGTCCCGACGCAGGCCGGGCACTCATCGGCGGGCGGCGATACGCGGACCTGCCTCGACCGACCGCAGCGGTCGGCGCCGTCCTGGACTCGGCGGGCCTGCATCCGACGAGGACGGGCCGTGACCACCTGCTCCTCTACTGCACGATGGGCGGGCACCCCCGTGCGCGCGTGTCCGAGGTCCTCGATCTGCTGGGTATCGCCGAGGTGGCGGACCGGCCGACTCGCGGCTACTCCACCGGAATGCGACAACGGCTGAACCTGGCCGTCGCACTGCTCGGCGACCCGCACTTCCTGCTGCTCGACGAGCCGGGCAACGGATTGGACCCGGCCGGGGCCTCCTGGTTACGCGGACTCCTCCGCGAGCTGGCCGACGACGGCCGCACGATCCTCGTCTCGAGTCATGTCCTCGCCGAGGTGGCGCAGCTCGCCGATCGGGTCGTGGTCATCAAGTCGGGCAGGCTGGTGGCCGACGCGCCGACGGCCGAGCTCACCGCAGGCGCCACGCAGGCGATCCTCGTCCGATCCCCTGACGCCGAGGATCTCGCCCGCGCCGTCCTTGCCCGCCCGACCGGCGGTCCCGGTCTGCCCGCCGTGGCGCTGATGGGTCCGGACCAGCTGCGCGTCGAGGGGATGACCACCGCCGACCTCGCTGATCTCGTCGCCGAGCGCGGCCTGCGCGTCCACGAACTGACCAGGCAGACCGAGGACCTCGAACGAGTCTTCCTGCGACTGACCGCCGACGAGGAGCCGAACCGATGACCACGCTGATTCGCGCGGAGTTCCGCAGGTTGGGCTCTACGAGGCTGTGGATCTGGGGTCTGCTCGCCGCCGTGGCCTGCGGCGGCCTGACCGGCCTGATCGCCGTCGTCGGGCCGGAGAACTCGAGCCCGCCCCTGCCGGGGCTCGACACCCCCGACGGCGTCCTGCTCCTGCTCGGCCTCGCCGGGCTCACCACGTTCGTCCCCGCTCTGTTCGGCACCACGGCCATGGGTGCGGAGCACCGGCACCAGACGATCACGGCGACGTTCCTCTTCGCACCTCGCCGGTGGACGGTGCTGGTCGCGAAGCTCCTCGTCTACGCCACGGCGGGCCTGGCCTACGGGCTGGTCGTCGTCGCGACGGCCGTGCTCGGGCTCTACGCCGGGGCGGCGGTGCACGGCGTGAAACTGGGCCTCCCCGTCGGTGCCCTGACGGTGACGGGGCTGCGGATCGTCCTGGCGATGGCGCTCTTCACCGTGTTAGGCGTCGCCGTCGGCGCGCTGGTCGGCAACCAGCTGCTGGCGTTCGTGGTGGTGGGTGCCTGGTTCTACGCGGTGGAGAACCTGCTGCTGTTCGTTCCCGGTCTGAGCGCGGCCTATCCCTACCTGCCCGGCGGCGCGACGTCATCGCTGCTGGGATTCACCCTGCTCGCCGACCAAGCCGACGAACTCGCCGGGACCGGCGTGCGAATGCTCCCCGCCCAGCTCGCCGGACTGCTGTTACTCGGCTATCTCCTCATCGCCACGGTGACGGCGATTGCCCTGCCGCTGCGCCGCGACGTCGCCTGAACGCGGGAACAGGATCGCGCCGACCCGGTCCAGTGGTGGTGATCACGAGAAGACGATCACCACCCGGGCAGGGCCGGACTACCGTCGAGGCATGACTGAGAACGGGGCCGCCCCGCGCCGGATCGTGGTCGTCGGCTCGTCCGTGGCGGGGCTGACCGTCGTCGACACGGTGCGCAGGCACGGGTTCGACGGCGCGGTGACGCTGATCGGCGACGAGGTCCACCTGCCCTACGACCGCCCGCCGCTGTCCAAGCAGATCCTGGCGGGCGACTGGGCGCCCGAGCGTGTCCGGCTGCGGCAGCGGGAGGACCTGGACGGGCTCGACCTCGATCTCCGGCTCGGCGTCACCGCGACCGGGCTCGACCCGGAGCGGCGTCGCGTCGCCCTGTCCGACGGCGGTGCGGCCGCCTACGACCGACTGGTCATCGCCACGGGCGTCCAGCCCAGGCGGCTGCCCGAGACGGACGGGGTCCGGGGTGTGCACACCCTGCGCACCCTCGACGACGCCGTCGCCCTCCGGGCGGCTCTGCAACCGGACACCCGCCTGGTCGTCGTCGGAGCAGGCTTCCTCGGCACCGAGATCGCGGCCGCCGCACGCAGGCTGGGGGCCCGCGTGTGGCTGTTGGAGCCCGCCCCGACGCCGTTGGCCGCCGTCGTCGGCACCGAGATCGGCGGCTTCGTCGCGGAACTGCACCGTGAGCAGGGCGTCGACCTGCGCACCGGTCCCGCCGCCGCCGTACGTTCCCTGCGCGTCGAGGACGGGGCCGTGACCGGTGTCCGCACGGCCGACGGGGAGGTGCTACCCGCCGACGTCGTCGCCGTGGCGATCGGCTCGCGGCCCGCCGTCGACTGGCTCTCCGCCAGCGGCCTGCGCTGTGCGGACGGCGTGCACTGCGACGCGACCTGCTCGGCGGCTCCCGGCGTCTTCGCGGCGGGTGACGTGGCCCGCTGGTTCAACCCGCGCTACGGCACCGAGATGCGGGTCGAGCACCGCACCAACGCCTCCGAACAGGCGCGCTACGTCGCGGGCGCCGTGGTCGGGACCGAGACGCAGCCGTTCTCCCCGGTGCCCTACTTCTGGTCCGACCAGTACGACGTCAAGATCCAGTCGCACGGTCTGCTGCACGGACACGACGAGGTGCGGATCGTCGCGGGCTCGCTCCCCGACCGCCGGTTCATCGCGCTCTACCGCCGAGGCAGCCGCCTCTCGGGGGTGCTGGGCGTCGGGGACTTCCGCGCCCTGCGCCGTTGGCGGTCCACCCTGGACGCCGACATCGACTGGCACGACGCGCTCTCCGCAGGCTGAGGCGCGGCGCGGCTGATGCGCCGAGGTGGTGACGGCCGGCGGCGGGTGCACGGCAGGCCCAATGCGCAGCGGGACGATCGGGGGCGGGACCGGCGGCCGAGGCGGGGTGCGGGCTGAGCGAGCGTCGCCGCATCGTCTCTTCAGTTCGTCGCCGAAGTTCGTCGCCGAGCAGCGGCGTTCGACGGCGCGTCTGCCCGCCGTCGCCGCCGTCCGTCGCCGCGTCGTCCGCTGCCGTTCCGCCGCAGTCCGTCCATCGGCGGCGTCGAGCGGGTCGCTCCGGGGGCGAGTCGACTCTCGGGCGGTCGGGCCTGCGATCGCGGCTCGACGCCGGGCTGGCGCAGACCGCCAGGGCCGATACCGCCGTCGAGGCCCCGCGTGCGGCAGGTAGACTCCCCCGCATGGTCTCCGCTCACGCATTCTGCCGGCTTCGCGCCGCCTGAGAGGTCGGTCCGGATGGTCGCCGCCGTTCGCGCGGCTGACCCGGTGAACCGATCTCCTGTTGGTCGTCGACACGACGACACCTGACACCGCCGAACCCGCTCGTGCCGAGCGGTTCTGCCGTGCTCCGACGGGCCGTCGTCCGTGCGGTGCCCGCCTTCGCGGCGGCCTGCCGGATCGCGACCGCGTCGTCCACTGGTGCTCGCTCATCTCGAACGACCCCTGCGTACGGACGTGCCGACTCTCGTCCGTCGCAGCACCCTCTCCCATCGCCTTCCCGACGAATGCGCGTCGGTTATCCGGGATGTTCGACGCATCCCGAGAGAGACAGGACTGACCATGGCTCCGAACTCCAAGCCCCCGACGGCCGAGTCTGCGGCGACGCCGCAGGATCCGACGTCGGTGCCTCCCACTCCGCAGGCAGGCGGTGCTCCGACCTTCGTGCTGGTGCACGGGTCCGGGTCGAACTCCTTCATGTGGGCTCCGATCCAACGTGAACTGGCGCTGCTCGGACACCGCAGCCACGCGGTCGACCTGCCGGGCCACGGCTTCGACGCGCACTACTCAGCCGCCTATCAGGCCCCGCAGGATCTCGACGCCTGGGCGGCCGAGCCGTCGAACCTGGCGGGAGTGACCCTCGCCGACAACGTGGCGGAGGTTCTCGACGTCGCCAGGACGGTCGGCAGGCACGGCCCGGTGGTGCTCGTCGGCGCCAGCCTCGGCGGCCTGACGATCAGCGGCGTGGCGGACCGCGCGCCCGAGCTGATCAGCAGGCTGGTCTACATCTCCGCCTGGAGTTGTGTGCAGCGGGCCAACCCCATCGAGTACATGCAGGAACCGGAGTTCGCCGAGAACCTGCTGGCGCCGCTGGCCGCGCTCAACGTCGGCGACCCCGGTGTGCTCGGGGTGGGGCGGGCGAACTACCGCAGCGGCGATCCCGAGCTGCTGGCCGCGCTCAAGGCGGCCGTGCTGGCCGATGTGGACGACGCGAGCTTCCTCGCGTTCCTCAACATCCTCCAGCCCGACGAGTCCCTGGCGGTGATGACGGCGGACGCGACCGTCAAGGCCGAGACCTGGGGCACCGTTGCGCGCAGCTACCTGCGACTGACCGGTGACCGGTCGCTGCCGATCGCGATGCAGGATCGGCTGATCGCCGAGGCCGATGCCCTCACCCCGGACAACCCCTACGACGTGCACACGTTGGACACCTCGCACGTCGGATTCCTGTATCGGGCTCGGGAGGTGGCGGCACTGCTCGCCGGGCTCGCGCTCTAGCCCCGATTCGTCGCCCGCCTGCCGTCGACCGATGGTCGCGGTCCGGCGGGCGGCGGTTCGGCGCTTCGGTGAACTCCGTCGGTGAACTCTGTCGGAAATGCCGGAATCCCGACATTATGCTCCTGATCCGTCGGCGGCGATGTCCGGCGACCCGCACGAAGGCGTGAACCAGTGATTTCACCCGTTCGTAGCGCGTCGTGGTGCTACCCTGGGCCTCGCGTTGCCGATCTTGATCACTGGTAATCAATGGCGGTCAGGCACCGGGAAAGTGATCTGCCGTTAATACTGCCGGAACGTCGAGATGATGAATATTCATAGATTGTAAGCAGTCGTCCTGTCGGACGTCCGGCGCCCTGGGGGAGATGGGGTTGCGGATATCGGCAGCGGCGACCTGGTGTCTGCTGTCGGCCGGGTCCAGCGTGGAACGGGAATTCGTGATCGGGGGATCATGTATTTTCAACTGTTAGGCGAGACGCAGTTCTGGCGGGGTGGACAGGAGGTCAGAATCGGACCGCAGCAGCGTCGGCTGCTGCTCGCCGTGCTGCTGCTCAACGCCAATGAGTCGGTGCATCGTGAGCGGATCTTCCAGCTCCTGTGGGGTGATCCGCTCCCGCGTTCGGCCACCGGATCCCTGCAGGCGCACGTGTCGCGACTGCGGGCGGCGCTCGGGCTGGACCGGGGGCACGCCGCCTCCTGCGGGGTCGCCCTGCGGACCGTGGGCGCCGGTTACCTGATCACCGTGCCTGGCGAGCACGTCGACGCCCACCGCTTCGAGGCGATGGTCAGCCGTGCGCAGTCCTCCGATGCCGCCGAGGCGTTGGCGTTGTACGGGCAGGCGCTCGACCTCTGGCGCGGCCCGCCGTTGTCGGACATCACCAACGAGCGGGCGCGGATGGAACTCTGCCTGCCGTTGGAGGAACGCAGGCTCGACGTGCTCACCGACCAGATCGACCTCAGGATCGAACTGGGTGCCTGGTCGGGCCTGATCGCGGAGCTGACGGCGTTGTCGTCGAGATTTCCCGGCAGGCCGCGGTTCGCCGCTCAGCTCATGATCCTGCTGTATCGCGGCGGGCGTACCGCAGATGCGTTGGAGGTATTCCGGCGGGTCCGTGAATTAATGGACCGGGAGTTCGGACTTGATCCGCCGGGTCGGCTCTCCTGGCTGGAGACTGCGATTCTGCGAAACGATCCAGTGCTGCAGGAAGACAGGTTTGTGATCGGCGGTCGATATTGGGGTACGGCAGTAGATCAGGACGGCTGTCGGCCGATGCAAGGTGCAGACAAGAACTTCGCAAGCCGTCGCACTTAGATTGACCGCAGCCCGGAAGCGACGTGGTGCAGCCGAATGTCTTCTGGGTTGAAGGGTTACCGATCCGGTCTGAAGGAGGAGAACCTCATGAACCGTGAACCGATGGTGACGGAGTCGCTCGGATCGTACGAGCCGCCTGCGTTGGAGGAGGTCGGCATCTTCGACGAGGTGACGCTGGGCCGTCCGTCGTGGGGATTCGAGGCCGACTGGTCTTGCGTCATGGTCTGCTGATCAATCCGGTACGAGGCGAACACGGTCGAGTGCGGCCGTGCCGACGGGCGCAGGCGCGTCGGCGCGGCCCGTGCTGTGCCCGGGTCGAGACCGGCGGACCGGTTCGAGGCGACGCAGGCCGAGATCGGCAGGACGCTTCACGATGCGGCGGCCGTCGAGTCCGGCAGTCCGGACATCCGGCAGGACGGCCCCGGCGGGCTACCGGAATCACATTGCCTGCACCCGCGAAACCTCTCACCTCGGCCGACGTCGGACGGCCGAGGTAGCAGACGCAGTCCCAGCAGCGGCGGTCCGACGACGACCGGAACGGGGAGAACGGCATGGAGTTCCTGATCTTTCCGGACTGCCCGCAAGGGGCTGCCGTCGCCGAGACGGTCGCGGTGGGACCGGGCCGCAGGCTGATTCCGCATTCGTCCGGCCGGCCCTGGATCGTCGGCGCGTGGGCGGACGATGAGGTCTGCTGGGCCTCGGCCGGGTCTCGCCGCGTCGCGATCCTCGGTGTCTCCTCGGCGACCACACCGGACCTCGCCGCGAGGCTGGACCGGCCCGGCGGCGTCGATCTCGACCGGCTCCGCCGCGCGTCGGCAGGCAGCTTCCACCTGGTCGCATCGATCGACGGACGGGTGCAGGCACAGGGCACACTGTCCTCGGCCCGGCAGATCTTCCACACCAGGGTCCGGGGGGTCGTCGTGGCGGCCGACCGACCGCAGAGACTGGCCGCGTTGACGGGCGCCGACGTCGTCGACGAGCTGCTAGCCCTCCAGCTCGTCTCGCCCTTCGCACCATGGCCGTTGAACGACCGCTGTCTCTGGCGCGATGTCGAGGCACTGGCCGTGGGCTGCCGACTTGAACTGGACAATCGTGGTGTCGGGCGGACCGTGCGCTGGTGGACATCGCCACCACCGGACGTCTCGCTTGCCGAGGCCGCAGAACGGGTGGGCGCGGCACTCCACGACGCGGTGGCTGCACGCACCGGGACGAAGCGGTCGCTCAGCACCGATCTCTCCGGCGGGATGGACTCGACCAGTGTCTCCTTCCTCGCCGCCCGGCGGGTCGACCACTTCGTGACGACCCGGTGGGAGGCGGCGAACCCGGACGACGAGGACCAGTCCTGGGCGGCCCGGGCCGCCGCCTCGATTCCCCAGGCGAACCACGTCCTGCTCGGCAGGGCCGAGACCCCGATGAACTTTGCCGGGCTCGCAAGGTTCGATGCCGACGTCGAGGCGCCGTTCGCCTGGATCCGCACCAGGAGCAGGCTGGAACACCAGGCTCGACGGCTGGCCGCGCTCGGCTCGACCATGCATCTGACCGGACACGGCGGCGACGAACTGTTCTTCCCCACCCCGCCGCACCTGCACGCGCTCCTGCGCAGCGAGCCGTTGACCTCGATGCGATACCTGCGGGGCTATCGGTCGATGTACCGCTGGCCCGTGCGGTCCATGGTGACCGGCATCGCCCGCAACCCCAGCTTCGCCCGATGGCTGGCGGCCGCCGGTGCCACCCTCACCAAGCCCATCCAACAGATGCAGCGTGACCCGGACTTCGGTTGGGCCAGCCGGTTCCTGACCCCGCCGTGGATTTCGCCCGCGGGCGTGGACGCCGTGCGCGGGCTGCTTCGGACGACCGCGGCAGAAGACCCGGAGCCGATCTGTCCGCTGCGCCCCCAGCACGCGACGATGCAGGACGTCCGGAAGTGCGGCGAGTCCATCCGCCGGGTCGACCGCCTCACCTCCCGGTCCGGGGTGAGCTGGCAGGCGCCGTTCGTCGACGATCACGTCGTCGAGGCCTCGCTCGCGGTTCGGCTCGCCGAGTCGGCCACCCCCTACCGCTACAAGCCGGTGCTCGCCGCCGCGATGCGGGGTGTGGTCCCCGCCGAACTGCTGGGCCGGGGCACGAAGTCCGAGTACAGCGCCGACGCCTACACCGGTCTCCGGGCGTGCCGGAACGACCTGATCGACCTCTGCGACGACATGATCCTCGCCCGGCGCGGGCTGGTCGACGTCGACGCTTTCCGCTCGGCCCTGCTCGGTATGCACACCCTGTCGGCCGGGCTCAGCCTCGTCGTCGCGACGCTGGCCTGCGAGACGTGGCTGCGATCGTTGTCCGCCGGCGCGCAGGCCACGACGCTGACCGGAGGAACCCGATGACCTTCACCCTCACCCCGGACGTCTCCATGACCGACGTCGGCAACGGCATGGTGCTGCTGGACGAACGGGGCGGCCGATACTTCCAGCTCAACGAGACCGGCGCGGTCGTGTTGCGCAGAATCCTGGCGGGCGTCGCCGTGGACGAGGTGGTCGCCGAACTGTGCGCGCAGCACCCCGGCGCTGCGGGCCGAGTCGCCGCCGACGTCAGCGGGATCATCGACTCGCTGTGTGCCGCGAAGGTGGTCGTCCGATGACCATGCCCGTGATGCTCGAGCCCTCGGTGCGCGTCTCCTGGCGCCGCCGACTGGTCGCCAGGTTCGCCGTCGCGGCGGCGTGGCCCTTGATCCGGCTGTCCCCGCGTCGCCTCCGATCGGTGCTCCGCGTGCTCCGACGCGGTGCCCGCCCGTCCACCGCCGAGCAGGTCCTGGCGGCGCGAGACGCCGTTGTCTCGGTCAGCGTGCGCTGCGCGGGGCAGGGCTGTCTGCAACGGTCCGTCGCGGTGGTGCTGCTGGCCCGCCTGGGCGGCCGGTGGGCCGACTGGTGCACGGGAGTGTGCATCGAGCCGTTCCGCGCCCATGCGTGGGTGGAGGTGGACGGCACGCCGATCGGCGAACGCAACGACATCAAGGCCTATCGCACGGTGATGTCCGTTCCACTGCGGTGACCCGGCGGCGGGCCGCTCGCCGAGTGGACCCGAACGAAGGAGAGGACGCGCTCCATGACGAACTATCTGCTGATCGCGGACCGGTGTCTGATCGCCGTTGTCTTCGGCGTCGCGTTTTTCAGCAAGGTGCGCGGTGTGGCGGCGTTCCAGCAGTTCGCGGGCACGATCCGGACGCTCACGAAGTTCCGGCAGCCCGTCACGACGAGCATCGCCGTGCTGGTCGTGGCGGGGGAGGCCACGGCGATGATCCTGGTGGCGCTGCCCGGCACCGTCCGGCTCGGCTTCGCCATGGCCGCCGGTCTGCTCGCCGTGTTCATCGCGGTGGTGTTCCGGGCGATCCAGGTCGGCGTCCTCGCGGAGTGCCGCTGCTTCGGGCGCGGCTCGGTGATGAGCGGCGCGATGATCCTCCGGAACGTGCTGCTCATGGCTGCGGCCGTCACCGGCATCGCGCTGGCTCCCGGCGGGCAGGCCGCCGATCTCGGACTCCTCGTCATCGCCGTCGCGGCGGGAGTGGCGGTCGCGGTGTTCTTCATTCGCTATTACGACGCGCTGGTACGAGTGGTGCTCGGGCGGATGGCGCCGCAGGTCGAGGCGTGACCGTGCCCGAGACGATGATCGAGGCCGTCGACCTCGGAAAGCGGTTCGGCGCCGTGACCGCCCTGGCCGAGGTGAACCTCGCCGTGCCGCGCGGATCGGTGCTCGGCCTGCTGGGGCACAACGGCGCGGGGAAGACGACGCTGGTCAACATCTTCGGCACCCTGGCCCATCCCAGCTCCGGGTCCGCGCGGATCGCCGGGCTCGACGTGGTCGATCAGGCCGCCAAGGTCCGCAGCCTGATCGGACTGACCGGCCAGTTCGCCGCGCTGGACGAGAAGATCTCCGGGCTGGACAACCTCGTCATGATCGGACGCCTGCTGGGCGCAGGCCGCCGAGAGGCCCGACGCCGAGCCGACGAGCTGGTGGAGTTGTTCGACCTCACGGCGGTCGGGACGAGGCTGGCCCGGACCTACTCGGGCGGGATGCGTCGTCGCCTCGACCTGGCACTCGGGCTGGTGGGACGTCCTGAGGTCATCGTGCTCGACGAGCCGACCAGCGGCATGGACCCGACGAGCAGGCTCGGTCTCTGGCAGACCGTGCAGGAGATGGCCCGCAACGGCAGCACGGTGCTGTTGACCACCCAGCATCTGGACGAGGCCGACCGGCTCGCCGACGTGATCACCGTCCTCTCCGGCGGTCGGGTCGTGGCCACCGGCACGCCTGCGGAGCTGAAGGCTCGGGTGGGCAGGCGCGCCGTCACCGTACGGCTGCCCGCACCCGAGATGACCAGGGCCGTGGCCGCGCTGCGGGCCGCCGGCCTGCACCCGGTCCGAGGGGAGGAGCCCGGCACCGGACTCACGGTCGCGGTCGAGGCCGCCCGTGAGATCACTGCCGTGGTGCGTGCCCTCGACGCGGCGGGCATCGAGGCGGAGGAGCTGGGGCTGACCGAGCCGGGGCTGGACGAGGTCTACCTCTTCGTCATGAACAACGGCGTCGCGCATTCCAGTTGACTCGATCAGGGGAGGTCCGGCGATGCCGGTCGACTCGACAGGCGAGGTGGACTCGCCGAGTGCAGGAAACCCGACCGGTCCGCCGCGCACGGTGAGCGTGCGCCCCTCGGACACCATCGGTCGGACGGGCGGCGCGGCGGGCCCTGCGCTGCGGGGGACGTCGATCCGTGGTCAGGTCCTCATCCTGGCAGGCCGGTCGCTGCGTGCGGTGCTGCGCGATCCACGACTGATCCTGGCCAATCTGCTGGCACCGCTGCTGATGCTGGTGGTGTTCAGCCAGATCTTCGGCAGTGTGGCGCAGACGCCGAGCTTCCCGGCCGACACGAACTACGTCGACTTCCTGGTGCCCGCGATCCTGATCAACGCGACGCTGCAGACGGCGATCAGCAGCGCCTTCGGCCTGGCCGACGACATGACCTCCGGCATCGTCTCGCGATTCCGTTCGCTGCCGGTCTGGCCGGGTTCCATCCTGCTGGCGAGGAGTCTCGCCGATCTGGTCCGCAGCGCGGTGCAGCTGTTGCTGATCCTGATCCTGGCCGCCGCACTGCTGGGATTTCGGCCGCCCGGCGGGATACCGGGCACGATCGCGGCCTGGGGACTCGCGCTGGCGGTGGGCACCGGACTCGGCTGGATCTTCATCGCCGTCGCCTGCCGGGTGCGCGACGTCGAACTCATGCAGGGCACGGCCACCCTGCTCACCTTCCCCCTGATGTTCTGCTCGAACGCCTTCATCCCGTCCGAGGGTCTGCCGGGCTGGCTGCGCACCGCCGCCGAGATCAATCCGATGTCCTACGGCATCGACGCGGCCCGTGCCCTGGTCCTCGACCGTCCGGTCGGCAGCGGTGCGATCACGGCGATCGTCATCAGCGTCGTGGTCGGCGTCCTGGCGGGCGTGATCGCCGTTCGGGGCTTCCGGCGTCCCCTGTGAACAGGGCCCCGATCGGCCCCCCGTGATCAGACGCCCGTGATCGGGATGGACTCCGGCAGTGCCTTCGCTGCATCGAGCGGTCGGCGCGTGTGTCGCCGTTGGACGGGGTCGCGAGCGTCGACCGGGCGTGCTGCCCGCCTGCGGTCGGCGCCCCGTCGCGTGGCGCCCTGTCCTCTGCGCAGGCCGACGGCACGGAACCTGAGAATCTCCACGCCGGGCAGGCACCATCGCGCGGAGGTTCGTCCTCCGTGGACGGACTCTGGCGATCAGGGCGGCGAGGGGCCGAGACGACGACTCGGTGCCGATCCGGCGCGTCGAGCCGCCATCCCGTCGGCGAGGCCCGACGCCGACCGAGCCTCAGAGCCTGTCTTCAATCCCCAGTTTCCTGTTGCGCGAGGCAGGCGGCGGCGATCTGCGGCGTTGTCGTCAGTCAACATAACTCCGTTATGTCTCTTTCCTCCGCCTTGCAGCTCATCCACGCTGATCCCCGCTCACGACTCCAGGGGGATCACAGACAGGCTCTCAGACCGTGACGGCGGCCCGGTCGAGCGCAAAGGCCTCGGCCAGCAGGCCGTAGGACCGGAGGCGATCTTCGTGCCCCGCGACCTGGGTGGTGACCATCAGTTCGTCGGCGCCCGACGTGGCGATCAGCTGGTCGAGCCCGGCCCGAACCGTCTCCGGCGAGCCGACGAAGCGGGCCGCGCTCTGCTGCGCGACCAGGGCCAGGTCATCTGCCGTGTAAGGGTAGTCGGCGGCCTCCTGCGGGGAGGGCAGCGGCCGGTCGCGGTCGCCGTTGCGCAGGCGCACGTAGAGCAGCGAGGCAGGCGCGGCAAGGCGGCGGGCCGCCTCGTCCGTCTCGGCACACACCGCTCCCACCGAGATCACGGTGCGCGGCGCCGGGAGCAGGCCGGTCGACCGGAACGCCGACCGGTAGACCTCCAACGACGGTCGGGCGTGCTGCGGATTGATGTGGTGGGCGTAGGCGAACGGGAGCCCGAGCATGCCCGCCAGCGCAGCGCTGCGCCTGCTGACGCCAAGCAGCCACGGTTGCGGCCTGCTGTCGCGGGCGGGGACGGCCGAGACCACCCGCTCGCCGTCGCCGCCTCGTCGATCGCCGAAGTTCCGGAGCAGCTCGCCGAGCTGTGCGGGGAAGTCCTCGACCTCGGGTCGGCGCAGCGCCGCCCCCGTTGCAGGGTCTGCGGCGGGGGCTCGACCGATGCCAAGGTCGATCCGACCGGGATGCAGCGCCTCCAGCGTTCCGAACTGCTCCGCGACCACCAACGGCGGGTGATTGGGCAGCATCACGCCGCCGGAGCCGACTCGGAGCGTGGTCGTGACTCCCGCCACGGCGGCGATCAGCACCGCAGGCGAGCAGCTGGCGACGCTCGCGACGTTGTGGTGCTCGGCGAACCAATACCGGTGATAGCCGAGTGCCTCGACCTCGCGGGCCAGCCGGACGCTGTCGCGCAGCGCCTCGGCGGGGGAGGAATCCGCGCCGACCGGGGCGAGATCGAGTACGGAGAGGGGGACTGGCGCCGATGTCATGACTTCCCTTTCACCCGGATGATCGAACGCGGAGACCGGAGAGTTCCCGGGACGCTATGACATCTCGCCTGCCTGCTTCTTGCTCCCGGCTTGCCTCCCCCGCGTGCCGTCGTGTTCCGTTCGGTCCCGATCCGCCGTCGTCCGGGGAGAACCTCCTGCCGCACCGGCAGCCGCCGTGAGGACACGACGCCGCCGATCCTCAGACGCGCGATGGCGGCAGAGCCTCGTCGACAGGCAAGCCCGAGACAAGGGCCGCGCAACCCGCACCGCTTATCGTCGAGTGACGTATATCGAAGTCTGCCGACCGGACACCTGACCAGGAAGGCGCCCGTCATGATCGCGGAGTTCCCGAAGACGGCGGCGAAGACGACAGTCGAGCGGCCGACCGGATTCCGGCAGGCGGTCCTGCGGGAGCGACTCCGCAGCCGAAACCGGTCTCGACCGATCGGATGCCCGCTGATCGCGCGGAAGGCGAGCGACCCTCGGCGACTCGTGACCTCCGGAGCACGTCGGGAGTGGTGGTCTCCGCGCCTCGCCCGCCCTGACGATCTCGCGCGCTCGCCCGGCCCGCTGTCTTCGATGTCGCCCGCCGATGGGTGAGCGCCGAGGCGGGATGCGATTCCGTGTTCTCGGCCCGTTCACCGTGTCCACCGCCGACGGCAGGGCGGTGGTCCTCGGCGGCGAGAAGCCGCGCACCATGCTGGCGGCGCTGCTCCTGGCCGACGGCCGGATCATGACCGACGACCTGCTGATCGAGGTGCTGTGGGGCGGGCGTCCGCCTGCGACGGTGCGGGCCCAGCTGCACACCTACGCCTCCCGCCTCCGCGCGGCCTTGGCACCCGAGGCGAGGCTGGTCCGATGCGGCGCAGGCTACCTGCTGGACATCGGCGACCGGCGCTCCGACGCCGAGGACTTCGCTCGGCTGAGTCGCCTCGGGCATCGCGAACTGGCCGAGGGGCGACCCTCCTCGGCGGTGGGCTGGCTGCATGCGGCATTGGGCCTCTGGAGAGGTCCGGCGTTGGCCGACGTCACCGAGGCGCTGCGGGATCTCGAGACGCCCAGGCTGGAGGAGATGCGGCTGGCCGCGCTGGAGGATCGGATCGAGGCACGCCTGGCCCTCGGTGAGCACTCGCATGTCGTGCCGGAGCTGGTCGAGCTGGTCGCCCGCTGTCCGCTGCGGGAGCGCCTGCGTGCCCAGCTCATGACCGCCTTGCAGCGCAGCAACCGTCGCGCAGACGCGCTGGGCGTGTACGGACAGGGGCGGCTGATCCTGGATCGGGAACTCGGCATCGGTCCCGGCACGGTACTGCGCGACGCCTACCGTCGGGTGGTCCGAGTCGACGGTGCCTCGGCCGCCGACCACTAGCGGCCTCGGCGACGCACCGGCCGGGCCCGCCGTGTCGCGGTCCCTGGCGGTGCGCATCAGGATCAGGCCCGCACGGAGTCGTGTTCCGCCGGGTAAGGCCACGCCCGGAAGGCCTCGTCGGTCTGCCTGCTGGTGCGGGGCAGCCAGATCCGACGCAGCCTGCCCACCGTCTCCCGAGGCAGCGGCGGATTGATCTCCCTCGCCTCGGGCTCGGCGATCGACTGGAGCGCCCAGGCGAGGCCGATCAGCGGGTCGATTCGGGCCCATCGTGCGCGATCGATGTCCAGGACCATCATCGCGCGCAGGAACCCGTGCCACAGGTGATAGCTCAGCGTCGGATCACCCTCCATCATGTGCACCTCCAACTCGAACTCGGCGCGACGAGGGTCGAAGAGCAGCCCCTGACCGAAGAACGAGAAGGCGTCGATGAGCCGAGGGGACTGCGGGTGGTAGAAGGCGTCGAACACGCCGAGCTGAACTCGGGAGAGGGCCTGCAGCGGTGCCCGAATCGGGGCGACGAACTCGGCGAACTCGGCCGAGTATCCCGGTGACGCACTCAGCTCGAGCCAGGTGTCATAGATCAGCTTGACGAAGCCGTCGCCGAACACCGCATGCATCTCGACGAAGGCCTGCTCGACCTCCGGAATCCGGTGATACAGCGTGATGTCGTCGAACTGATACCACATCTCGTTGGCCCGTCGGTCGCCACTCATGCCCGGCACCGGTGGCAGATCCTGGTCGAATTCGTCGGCGGCCGAGGCCGCCCCCGGCCGGATCGTCATCCCGGTGAGGATTCCCGCTCCCACCGAGGCGAGGGACATCGTCAGCAGACGTCGCCGATCGAGGTGCTGAGCCATCGTCGACTCTCCGTTCTCTCCTGCGGCCTGAATGCTGGGCAGCACGATAAGAGCGGTCGCTATATTCGAACTATCACCGCGCGCCCGCCCGCTGTTCGGCGGTGGTCGCCCGGCTCGCGCTCCTCGGCCTTCAGCCTGCTCCGCCGTGCCGGTCGTCGCCGCGCCTGCCTGCGCCTCGTTTCGCGAGCCGGGGGAGCGGGGTACACGGGCAAGTGGAAGCCGAATCACGATCCTATGAAGGAGGCAGCCTTGACCACTATCACCGAGTCGATCGACGTCGACGTGGACGTGTCCGCCGCCTACGACCAGTGGACGCAGTTCGAGTCCTTTCCGCGCTTCATGGAGGGGGTCGAGGAGATTCGTCAGATCGACGACACGCACACCCATTGGCGGGTCGGATTCGGCGGCGCCCATCGTGAATTCGACGCGACGATCACCGAGCAGCACCCGGACGAACGGGTCGCCTGGAAATCCGACCACGGACCGACCCACGCAGGCGTGGTGACCTTCCATCGCCTGGCCGATGCCAAGACGAGGGTCACCGCGCAGTTCGACATCGATCCGCAGGGATTCGTCGAGAAGGCAGGCGACAAGCTGGGTATCGTCGACAACCGGGTGAAGGGCGACCTGGCACGGTTCAAGCAGTTCATCGAGAACCGGGATGGTCGGCCGACTGGGAGCTGGCGAGGGGACGTGAGTCCGCCAGGGCGATGACCTCAGGCGCTCGATCGGCAGGCGCGTCGTGCAGGGAGCGCAGCAGATCGGCGAGACCATGTCGGGCCCGGCCGGTGAGTCGAGGGCTGGTGGTCACGCGGGCACCGGAGTCGAAACGCAGCAGATAGCCCGCCTGCTCCAGCCTTCGCCACAGATCATGATCCTCACCGGTCGGGACCGGCCCGAAGCCGCCGACCGACGCGTAGGCGTCGGCGCGGACCGCCAGGTTGGCGCAGTAGACGTTCCCGTGCCCCTCTCGGCGCCGGACGCCGTCGATGACCCGCTGGTAGCGGGCACGGGCGTGCGGCGACAGCGACAGCAGGTCGAGGTCGGCCATCCCCGCGATCGCGTGGCTGCCCTCGGCCGCGCGGGCCACGTGCTCTCGCGCCCATCCTGAATCGACCGTCGAATCGGCGTCGGTGTTCAGCAGGAGGGTGCGCGACGGGGAATGCCCGCGCAGCAGCGGGCGCAGGGCACGAACGCCGTGATCCCGGACGAGTCCGATGGGGAGTTCTCGGCCGTTCGACTCCACCAGCCCGGCCCGCCAGCCACCGAACGCGGCCCTGGCGACGGCTGCCGTGTCGTCGGTACAGCGGTCGGCGACGACGCAGACGGCCCGTCCGAGGCGTGGAGGAAGCTCCAGGAGCGCGCGGCGCAGCGCCTGGAGACACGCCCCGAGCAGGCAGCCCTCGTCACGAGCCGGGATCACGACACCGACGGCCGTGATCATCGGCGCTCCAGCACGTGAAGGAGGAACTCGTCCTCCACGTGCTCGATCAGTGGAGTCAGCGCCGGATGCGCGAGCAGCCTGCGGTGGACATCCTCGCCGTCGCGCGGCGCCTCGGGCGGCCAGGACCGCCAGTGCACGGCAAGCAGGTGGCCGCCGGGGCGTAGGCAGGCGACGGACGCCTCGATCGTCGCGGTCAGGTCTCGGTCGTCGAGGTAGTACAGGATCTCGCTGTACACCAGGAGATCCTGCGGACCCGGCGGCAGATCGGCGGGCAGCGATCCCACTCTGACGTCGACGGACGACCGACCGCTGCACGCGAAGCGCGTCCGCTCCACCGCCGAGGCGATCGGGTCGAAGGCCAGCAGCCGGTCGCAGCGCTGCGCAAGCACCAGGGTGAGTGCGCCGATGCCGCAGGCAGGCTCGACGGCGCAGCCGTACCGCCGAGCAGGCAGGGCGGCCGACACGATCGCCCGTCGGCGAATCTCGTACCAGTCTGTCGAGACCCGCCAGGGGTCGGCGTCGCGTGCATAGAGTTCGGCGAATCGGTGTTCCGGTGCCGACGTGCGCGGCGGCTCGCGGAAGACGATCTCGGTGTCCCGCTCGAAATGGGCGAGCACTGCCGGCGGCAGGATCGGCTCCTCCCCGCGCGGGCCCGGTGTGAGCTGCGAGGCGAAGGCGGCGATGCCCGCGCTCTTGCGCTGTCGGTCGGTCTCGGAGAGTCGGAGCCGGCAGGCGCGATCCCAGGGGATCGATGCATCGTCGGGATGGAGCCGGTGCCACAGCCAGATCGGATAGGACCAGCAGTGGGCGCCGACCGGGGCGGCCGCCAGCATCGCGAGGCCTGCCGCCTGATGGTCGGGGTGCGGATCATCCGGCCACGGGGCAAGACAGAGATCACGGCCCTTCGCGAGTTCGCCGAGTCTCTCGGTCAGCTCTCGGCGGTGGCGGGACAGGCCGGAGTCCGGGAGACCCAACCAGACCGGCCGCACCGCGTCGAGGCCCTGTGCATCGAGCGACTCGTTCAGTTCGCGGCGGCGGGTCTCGGCCAGTTGCGACTTCTCGGCCGGTGTCGAGTCGGGGAACGCGCCCTCCCCGTCGGTGGCCAGGACCAACGTCACCTCGATGCCGTCGTCGTGTAGGCGGTGCAGCAGACCGCCGACGCCCAGCGTCTCGTCGTCGGGATGCGCGGCGACCACCAGCGCACGGGAGAAGTCCTGGAGGCGGAAGGCGCGGAGGTCTCGGGCGGCTAGGGCTGCCTGCCACTCGTCCTCGACGACCGGGCTGCTCATCGGTCGTGCTCCCCGGCCAGCACCCGGCGCCCGAGCGTTGCGAGATCACGTTCCGCGTGATGCTGACGAACGTAGACGAGCAGGTCGGCCAGCCGTTGCGCGAACCGTCGATCTCGACACATCGGCGTCGGGCCGGCGACCTTCGGAGCCCGGTCCAGCACCTCGCAGGCGGTGCGCTCGGCGGCGGCACGACAGGTCTGGATGAGTGTCTCCAGCTGGTCGGGCCGGTCGAGGTGGTCCCGACCGGCGGAGCCTGCGGAGTCTCGGGTCGGTTGATCGATCAGTTCGGCTGCTCGTGCCAGGAGTGCCTCGGTCGCCCGCACGGTGGTGTGCAGTGCGCCGAGATGAGCGCACTGGTGTTCGTCGACGTGCTCGCGCTCGACCAGCCAGGTCCGCACGGAGTCGACGATCCCGGCCGCGCCGCCGAGCCAGACCGCCGCGACGCCGCCGCCGCCGAAGGCGAAACCCGGCCGGGTGACATACCAGCCGGGTGGTCCGACGAGGGCGTCCGCCTGTACCTGGACTTGGTCGAACTCGACGTCGGCGCTGTCGGAGGCGTCCATGCCGACGGCCTGCCAGCTGTCCGGCCGGGCGCGGACGCCCTCGGCAGACAGGTCGACCTCGACGAGCCGGTCGCCCGCCACCACCAGAGCTCGGTCCAGGACGGTGGCGCCGGAGCAGAAGCGCACCGTGCCCGAGAGGCCGCCGTCGGTCAGCTGGGCACCGGTGCCCGAGGAGCGGGCGGCCCAGACGCCGTACAGCGCATCCGGGACCGGTGTTCGGCCCGCTTCGGCAAGGATCGCCAGCGCGTCGGTGTGTCCCTCCGCCAGCCTCGCCAGCACCAGGTCTCTCCTGCCCAGGGCGGCCAGCGCCGCCCACCGCCCGACGGTGTCACCGGCACCGGGCCGAGGCAGTTCCAGTTCGCCCGCCGCAGCGATGGCACGCAGTTCGGCGGCCACCGACGAGGTCGTCCTCGAACCGGGCAGCGGCTTCGGTGGTGCTGACTCGAGCAGCGGGGGCATCGGGGCGGCCTTCGGAGTCGGCATGCCCTCTCAACTACCCCGCAGCGTGTTGATTAAGCGGTGCGCGGCTTTGTGCCTGGGGAGACACGCGATGCCCGTGTGGGTGAGCGGGCGGGCGATGCCGTTGCCGTGCTGCCGATGTCTGGGCGGCGCGATGATCCGTTTCACCGGCCTGCGACACGGGTATTCGGTCGTCGAGTGTCGCGACGCAGGCGCTGCCCTGCGGTCGTCCCGGGGTATCGCCACGGTTTCGACGAGCCTCCCGGGCAGGCGGCGAGCCGTCTCGCCGTCGCCTGCGGCCGAAGCGGAGCCGGGAGCCGGTCCGGCGGCTGACCAGATCCCGGGCCTTGCCGACCGCCCGCACGACGGAATGCCCGCACGACGGACCCGAATCAGGAGGAGTCATGCCGGAATCGAACGCCAAGCAGCCGCGTCAGCAGCAGAAGCCCCCGGGTGTCACGGCGGACATGGAGCCCCGGCCGCGTGACGCCATGGCCGACTACGAGGGTCGAGGACTGCTCTCGGGCAGACGGGCGTTGATCACCGGTGGCGACTCGGGGATCGGCCGTGCCGTCGCGGCCGCCTTCGCCAAGGAGGGCGCCGACGTGGCCGTCGCCTACCTGACGGAGCACGACGACGCGGAACGGACCGCCGCACTGGTGCGCGCCGAGGGCCGTCGCTGTGTGCTGCTCCCCGGCGACCTCGCGGATGTCGCACAGTGTCGTGAGGTCGTCGATCAGACCGTGCGGCAACTCGGCGGGCTGGACATCCTGGTCAACAATCTCGCGACGCAGCGGCCGGTCGACTCGCCGGAGGAGATCACCGACGAGCAGTGGCTGCACACCTTCGACGTGAACATCCACAGCTACTTCCGGGTGACGTCGGCGGCGCTGCCGCACCTGGGTGACGGGAGCGTCATCATCAACACCGGCTCGGTGAACGGCCTGCGCGGCAACAAGTCCCTCATCGACTACTCGGCCACCAAGGGCGCGATCCACGCCTGGACCTACGCGATGGCGCAGGCCCTGGCCGATCGGCGAATCCGGGTGAACTGTGTGGCGCCGGGGCCGGTGTGGACGCCGCTCATCCCGGCCACCTTCCCGGCGGAGAAGGTGAAGGAGTTCGGGAGCCAGGTTCCGTTCGACGAGGCGGCGCACCCCGACGACCTCGCGCCGTCCTACGTGTTCCTCGCCTCGAATCGGCTCTCCGGCTATTACAGCGGCGAGGTGATCGCCGCGCTCGGCGGGGAGACCACGCCGGGCTGATGTCGGCGCGGTGACCGGGGTCGCCCGGCGGCCGACGTCGAGCCTGTGCAACGGGATGCCTCGTCCGGCAGGCGCGGAGATTCGCGCCCTATTCGGCGGGATACCGCTGCGCGCGCAGGAGCCGGGCGAGATGGGCCGCATTGCGGGCCGCGGTCTTGTTCGTGGCGGCGACTGCCGAGGGCGTCTCGTCGAGATCCTGGTAGTCGACCGGCTTCATGGCCTCCCCGTTCCAGTAGGTCGAACCCTGCGCGGGAATGCTGAATCCCACGTCGTTCAGGCCCTGGAACAGGTCTGCGATGATCTTGTGCGCGCCGTCCTCATTACCGACGACGGCGGCGATCGCGACCTTGCCGAACATCGCGGGGCGGCCTTCGTCATCGGTGTCGGAGAGTGCGGCGTCGAGTCGTTCCAGCACCCGTTGCGCGATGCTGGACGGGTGACCGAGCCACGTCGGCGTCGAGATCAACAGGATGTCGGCGTCCGCGATCCTGCGGCGGATCTCCGGCCAGGCATCGCCGCCGCCCATGTCCGTCTCCACACCTGCCCGGACGTCGTGATCGGCGACCCGGATCAGCTCGCCGGTCACGTCGTGCTCGGCGAGCTGATCCAACACCTGCTGGGCGAGCAGACTGCTGCTGGATCGGGCGGGAGAGGGTTTGAGACTGCAGACGAGTGCCAGTGCGCGAAGGGCGGTCATGATCTGCTCCTGTCGCCGTCCTCGTGGAATCGGGTCAGGCAGTGCACGAACAGCTCTGGTTCGGCGAGCGTCATGGTCAGCGCCGGATGGCGGACCGTCCCGAACGGCTCGATGCCGGTGACGGGCTCGTGGAATCGGACGCAGGCCCCTCGGCCTGCACCGGTGCCGAAGGTCAGTCCGCGATCCGCCAACGAGAGCCGGGGACCCACCGACCTGGCCGCGCGATAGGGCCCGGTCACCTCGGCAGGCAGCAGGTTCGCGAGCGGTGTGCGTACCCGCCACGGACCGAAGCGGACGTCGAGTCCGTCGGCGCCCACGACCACGCCGCTGGTGGTGGGCCGCACACCGATCGCGGCGAGCAGCAGTCGAAACCGAGGGTCGAAGGCGAACCGCAGCAGGCACGGAGCCGCCGTCGACCCGAACGCGTCGGGATTCATGCCGCTCGACTACCCCGTGCCGTGCCGCCGGACACCTCGGCTCCTGGGTTGCTGACCCGGCCCCGCGCGATGCGAGCAGGGCAGGACGTCGGTGGTGTGATCGCCCACCGACGGGGCAGCAGGGACTCGTGTGGCGCCCGACCGCTCGAAGTCGCGGTAGTGACCGATGGTGTCCGGGGTTCCAGTCGATTCGCCTCGCGTGGCGGCTGACGGACGTCCGACGGTGGACGCGTCCGCAACCGGCGTGGCCGGACCCAGGGAGGCGGTGGGGCGGCCGCGCTCCCGGGGTCCGGACGCGGCCCTACACCGCGACGGTGCGGTGCCTCGGCTTCAGCCCGGTCAGCTCGCGCAGGACCTCCGAGGCCGTCACGGGATGCAGTTCTTCGAAGCTCCGCCCGCCCACGATCCGGATGTCGCCGAGCTGTTGATCGCCCCACATGTCCGGCATGCCGACCGTGATGCCCGGCGAGATGGTCACCACGATGTCGCCGCCGCCGGGCAGCGGTCTGGTGATCTCGTGCTCGATTCCGGCGTCCATCGGCGCTCCTCGCTGCCAGCCGCGTCTGGTCAGGCTCAGCAGGCCGCCGAGCTCCACCTCGGCGTTCGTGAACCGCTCCAGCCTCGAACCTGCCTGTTCGCTCTCGTCGAGCCGGTACACCGGTCGGCCCAACTGTGGGAACGGTTGGAGGAGCTCGTAATCGGCGAACACCCCCGACCACGTCGCCACGTCGTCGGCCAGCGACAGCGGGTGCGCCACCAGCACCTGGGCATCCGCAGGCAACTCGAACACGTCGTCGTGCACGTCGGCCAGAGTGCCGTCCTCGGCGACCCGGAACGACGGCCCGTCCTCGGCGATCCACACGAGGCGCCGCACGAGGTGCTGCAGCAGCGGGTGCCCGACGAGCAGCCGGTGGAACTCGGCGGCGGACCACTGGCGCATCACCACCATCGCGTCTTCCAGCCTGCGAATCTGATCGGAGGCGATCGCCCGCACCTCCTTCTTCAGCTGCCCGAACCGCTTGTGCTCGGCTGGGGCGAGTTCCGGATCGTCTTTGGCGCCCGGCTTGGGCAGGGCCTTGCGCCGCGCACCTTTCCCGTCCAGCACGTACGGCGTGAGCTGCTCGTCGAAACCGATGGTGAAGCTCCGCGGCCCGTAATCGATCACCAATCTGCCTGCGGCGTCCAGGCCGAAGTCCGGCACCAGCCGGTCGGACAGCTGCTCGCCGGTCAAGCCGAGCTCGGCCGCCACCTCTCGGATCTTGTTCTCGGCGCGTTGCCTGAGCCCGCCGAACTTCGCCCGCCGCGCGATGGTGTTCAGGGCGATCAGGGCCGCGTCGGTGCCGATCGCCGTCAACACGTCGAGCCCCGACACCGCCCTGGCGTGCTGTCCCTCGCCGGGCCACGTTCGAATCAGCGGAGTCAGCCTCGCCACCACGTCGTCGTCACCCAGCAGGCCGAGCGCCGTCATCACCCAGCGGTCTTTCGATGGCATCCCGTTCGCCTGCCACAGCAGGAACACCTCCCACGAAAAACGAGCCAGCGACGTGGGCTCGCACGCCTCGCGGACGATCTCCACACCGGCGTACACGTCGTCGGGGGTGCTCAACGCCAGGATGGTGAGCAGCAGGCCGGTGGCCTCGAGCGGCAGCGCCTGGTCCGTTCCGCGCAGGAGCACCCTCGGGAACATCTGCGGTGCCGCCCACTCACCGGGGACCGGAATCCTGGCAGGCAGCAGAGACAACGGGTCGACGCCGAGGAAGGCGTCGATCGCCTTCTCCGCCTCGGGGCCGTGCTCCCGCGCCGCCTCCCGCGCCTGCTGCGGAATCAGTCGCACCATCGCCTCCGCTGCCCTGCGCCGGGCACCTGCGGGACCGAGAGCGACGGGCACCAGGAACCGACCCGCGTGAACGGCGTGGCGACGCAGCCACGTCATGACCAGCTCACGCGACGACTTGTACCGCACCAGCCGGTCCGCGAGGAGCTCTGCCACCTCGACGCAGACCATGGGCAGGACCAGCTTGTCCGGCTTCTCGCCCGCGATGAGGTGCAGAACGGTCGGAAACGCATCGACCCCGAACCGAGCCAGCAGCACCTTGGACAGCCTGACGTGGTGGAACGGTCCCGTCGGACGCCACTCGGACACCAGCGGACGGAGTTCCTCGACCGGTCCCGTCTCGAACATCACGACCTGCCGGTGGTGGTCGAGCCTCCCGGCCCGGAAGTCCTCGATCGCTGCTCGCCAGTCCGTCTCCCGGTGATGGTAGGAGAAGGCGGCCGCCGCCCATTCGGCCTCCTCGCCCGGCGCCCACGCCACGGCCCGGTACGCCGGCACCACGAGGTCCTTGACCACCACCGGTGTGACAGCCTTCCGCCGCACGGTCCACGGGGGCGTGACCAGGACGGCGGGCAGCGCCTCGACCGGCGCCTCCTGGACGCTCGCGGCCGCCGTGCGCAGCTGCCCGACGATCGCGCGTGTCTCCTCGGTCTCCTCGATTCGATCGGCAAGCTCGGGGTAACGCCGCAGCTGATCCGCCAACAGCGAACGAACCGCAGGCTCCCGAGCCGAGGCGAACCGCCGGAGCGCCAGCAGCGGGTACCTGCGGGCCATGTCGAGCACGGTGGGCAGCACCTGCTTCTTGTCCAACCGGACCAGCAGCAGATCGAAGGCCTCCGCAGTCGGGAACGCGGCGAGCGTATCCAAGATCAGCTCACGCTCGTCCCCGTAGAGGTTCTTGTCGAGGCGCGGCGCGATCATCGGGGCGAGGTCGGGGCCGATGCCGTCGGCCAGGGTGTGCAGGAATTCCTGGCGCTCCAACTCCCACAGGATCTTCCGGTTCGAACTCAGCCGGATCAGCTGGGCGATCGAGGTGAAGGAGCACAACACCATCGACGTGTCCGAGAGCGTGTCGGTCCGCTCCATCTCGTCGCAGAGCTCGTCGACCCAGTCCTGTCTCGTCGGCACGAGGTATGCGGCGACGCACCTGGCGAGCAGGTCGACGCGGTGGGGCGCCAGCGCGGACACCGCCGCCTCGTACGCGGCCTCCGACGTCGCGGCGAGAAGCGAGCGCACTCGCCGCGCAATCGCCTTGTTGATCCCGCTGTTGTGCGGTCGCCCCTGCACTTTCCGGAGTACTTCGGCCCGGCCCCGGTTGATGCGTTCCCGATGTACCTCGATCCGGTAGAGCTCGATGGCCGCACGGGCGGCGAAGGCCAGGCCGTGCTCCAGCACCCACGCGTCGGGCAGCAGCCGAAGCTCGGGCTTCAGTCTCGCATCGTCGGCCACCAGCGCGGCCACCGCTGCGGCGCCCGTCGGCGTCACGTCCCCGGCGAGATGGGCACGGACCACGTCGACCAACTGTCCGTCGCTCTCCGGATGGTCGAACACGACCTCCAGATCCGACTTCGCGCCTGCCACGGTGGCCCGTACCTTCTCCACCGCGTCGGGCTCGGGAACGGCGTCCCACCGCACCCGTCCGCCGCGCCGCTCGTGGACGTGCGGCCACCACCTGGCGGGCACGGTGAACACGGGATTCTCCAGCGACTGGTCGACGGGCTGAGCGGGCTGCCCCGGCGAGCCTGCTGCCTCGGCTGCGGGGCTGACCGGGTCCGACGACTGTGTCGGTGCCGGAGCAGCCTGCCAGATCACTGCTCGGTAGCCCTTCTTCTCCTTCTCCGCGATCAGCCTCATGACCTGAGCGGACGCGGCGGCCTCGGAGCCGAAGGAGGTCGTCTTCGTCTGCCCGGCGGCGCCGCTCCATCCGAATCGGACGGTCACCTCGGCTCCGTCGGTGGCGACCTCCCAGAACCTGTCCGAACCGTCACCGACGAGTTCCCACCTGCGCACGCCATGCTCCCTGTCCTCTGAGGTGGTTGGGAACCCTAATGATCGACGCCGACTCTTCGGCGTGGCGCGAGTCCGGCGTCGGGTCGTCTCACGCCGACGCGGCCTGCCACAGGTGCATCGCGGCATAGGCGCGCCACGGTGCCCATCTGGTGGCGTGGTCGGCCAGGGCACGGTGCGCCGCCTGCTTCGACAGGTCCGGGTCGAGCAGACCGAGAGCAGTGGCCCCCGCGACCAGCGCGACGTCCCCCGGCAACCAGGCATCGGGTTCCCCGAGCACGCGCATCGCGAGGTAGGACGCGGTCCACGGGCCGATCCCCGGTCGACTCACGAGCTGCTCGCGAAGCGATTCGGTATCGGCGCCGACGTCGACGCACAGTTCGCCGTCGGCCAGGGCGCGCGCCGTGGTGGTGACGGTGCGCACCGACCGGCCGGGAAGCCGCAAGGGGCGGTCGGGGTCCCCCGGCTCGCCCACCGCAGGCGCGGCCACCCCGGCCGCGATGTCGGCAGGCGTGGGGAAGAGTCGGTTCAGCCCGGTGATGGAGGAGGTATAGGGCGTGCCCAGCGTCGCAGTGAGACGGGTCAGGTGAGTACGGGCTGCGGCCACGGATATCTGTTGTCCGACGATCGCGCGGATGACGAGTTCGTGCGGGTCCACCGCGCCGGGCAGCCGGATTCCCGGCGTGGCCGCGACGAGCGGCGCCAGCACCCGGTCCGAGGACAGCGCGGTGTCGACGGCGACCGGGTCCGAGTCCAGATCCAGCATTCGTCGCACGCGCGCCACGGCGGTGGCGACGTCGGCAAGGGAAGACAGCTCCAGCGTCGCCTGGACTCGCCATCCTGCGCCTGCGTCGGTCGCCACGATCTCCACCGCGCCCGGTCCGTGCGGCAGGACGAGCGTGCGGGCGTACCGCAGCCTGTCCTCGTCGGCGACCTCGGCGACCTCGACGCCACCGACCGCGCGCGCCGCCAGGAACCGGAACAGCCCCGGCGCGTCGAACGGCTGCCGCATTGGCAGCGCCAGGCTGAGCCGCACCGGGGCTCCGCCCTCCGGCGCGCTCTCGTCGGCGACGGACTCGACGGCGCCACGCCTGCCTCTGGCCCGCAGCTCGCCGGGCCGAGCGGCGAACACCTCCAGGATGGTGTCGTTGAACTGCCGCACCGAGCCGAAGCCGGCGGCGAACGCGACATCGGCCAGTCGGAGGTCCGTTCCGACGAGCAGACTGCGCGCCGTCTGCGCCCGCCGTGCCCTGGCCAGCGAGAGTGGTCCGGCACCGAGTTCCGCCGACAGCAGGCGGTGCACATGCCGCCCGCTGTAGCCCAGGCGTGCGGCCAGGCTCTCCACGCCTTCGCGGTCCACGACGCCGTCGACGATCAGCCGCATGGCACGGCCGGCCAGATCACGACGCAGGTCCCATTCCGGGGTGCCGGGCGCCGCCTCGGGCAGGCAGCGTCGGCACGCGCGATAGCCGGCCTCGTGGGCGGCTGCCGAGGTCAGGAAGAACGTGACGTTCTGCATCTTCGGGGTGCGTGCCGGGCATGACGGCCTGCAGTAGATGCCGGTCGAGGAGACGGCCGTGAAGAACTGGCCGTCGAAGCGGGTGTCGCGGGCATCGATCGCCCGATAACGCTCGGCGAACGCCGGATCGCCCATCGCGCAGCGCCCTCCGCCGTCCGGCACACTCGATCGCCGCGCACCCTGGTCGGTGAGCATGGCCGCCTTCCCGGTTCGCTCGGGCATCAGCGGCCGTCGCCCGTCGGCAGGACGCCGGCAGGCCGGTCCGGTGACCAGTCGACCCCGGCACTCGCGGTCTGGACGGCCGGGGCGCCTGCGGTTCCCCTGCGCGGGGTGTCCGTCCCGGCCCGGGGGTGGGCGGTGGCGAGTGGCCGCGAGGACTCGTGCAGGCCGTCCCGGCGACGGTCCTCGGCGGCGAGTGTGGTGTTCACGGCGTCCATTCCACCGCTCCGACGCGGCCTGGTCTAGCGGATTTCGGACATTGGCCTGAGGCCGGTAGGCAGGGCTGCTGCGGGGGGATCGAGCGGCGGCCGGGAGTTCCTTCCCCGCCATGCCGAAGTGGATCTGGTGGGTGACGGCACCCGTCATCGCGGTGCTGTTGACAGTCTTGGCCTGTGCGGGACGCGGCGCCTGCCTACCCGGCCAGGTTCGGCTCGGGAACGGACGGCGTCTTCACGGTCACCAGGGTGGTGAGCGGCCCCGCGCTGCGATGTCGGCGCATTCGCGGCGTGACCCCGTCCACAGGTCGTCGCCCGCAGTTCACCGCTCACCGAGGTGCGCCGGAGCCGTGCACACCGCTTTCTCCGCCTGATCGGGGGCGACCAGAGTGGTGAACACCCGCATTCTCTGCGGAGCCCGATGACGGACTATGGTTTTTCCCTGCGATGCGATCGTCAATCTCGACCGGCACAGCGCGCGTCTCGCCGATGATTTTCGGGAAACGCACTCGGATACGTTCCTCGCGCGGCGGGAATCCCGGCGGATCCTCCCCTACCCCGTGTCCGGCGGCGGCCGACGCGATCAGCCCGCGATCACCATGCCGGGCAGCCGTTCGACGGGAGCGCCGGAATCCGACGGCGTGGCCGGAATGCCCACCTCGACGACGAGGCCGCCACCGTGCCGTGGTCGCGCGGTGACCCCGCCGCCGCAGGACCGGGCGATGGCGCGCACGATGGACAGGCCGAGCCCGGCCCCGTCGGCCCGACCGGTCCGCACCGCGCCCCGGTAGAACGGCTCGAACAGGCGATCCGCCTCGTCGTGACTGATCTCCGCGCCGGTGTTGCCGATCGTCAAACTCCCTCTCGTGTCGAGTTCCACGAGCACCTCGCCGCCGGGAACGTTGTAGCGCAGGGCGTTGCCGAGGAGGTTGTGCACCAGCTGCGCGAGCAGGACGGGATCGCCGAGCACCATGCACCGCATGGGCGCGTCGATCCGCAGGCGCGGCCGGTCGGCGGGCCCGGTGGCAGTCAGTTCACCGGCGACGTCGTGCACCACGTCGACCAGGTCCACGGGCTCCAGCCGGTGCGGGTCCTGCTCCCCCCTGGCCAGGGTGAGCAGGCCGTTGATCAGTGCCGTGCAGCGGTCGTTGTTGCGCAGCAACTCCTCGCGCACGCGACGGACCCGGGCCGGGTCCGTGGTGGCGAGCCCGACCTGGAGCGTCGTGCGCGCCACGGCGAGCGGCGTGCGCAGCTCGTGCGAGGCGTTGGCGATGAACCGCGCCTGTGCGTTGAACGCGTTCTCCAGCCGGGCCAGCACGGCGTCGAAGGTGTCGGAGAGCTCCTTGATCTCGTCATCGCGCCCCTGAAGCGCCAGTCGTTCGTGCAGGTTCTCGGTGGAGATGCGGCGGGCCTGAGACGTCATCTGGTGTACCCGCTTCAGCACCCGTCCGGTGACCCACCACGCCAGCAGCCCGGCGAGCACGGTCATGGCGGTCAACGCCACGATCCACTGGGCGAGCAGGCTCGCCAACGCCTCGTTCTGCTGGATGGCGATCCCGTCCGCCACCTCCATGGACGGGTCGGCCGAGCCCCGTGCCGTCTCTCCCGACACCGGCTGGTCCGAGGTCGACGGCATCAGGTCCACGGGTGTGGCGTCGGCGCTGATCCTCATGATGACGACGCGGTTCTGGAGGTAGACCATCGCGACCACCACGGCGGTGACGATCAGGAACATGGCGGTGTGCAGCAGGGTGAGGCGCCACCGCAGCGTGAGACGGCTCAGCACCTCGGACCGCCCAGCCGGTAGCCGACACCGGGCAGCGTCTCGATGACGCCGGGTGAACCGAGCTTGGCTCGCAGCCTGCACATGGTCACCCGCACGGCGTTGGTGAAGGGATCAGCGTGCTCGTCCCACACGACGCGCAACAACTCCTCGGCGCTGACGATCGTGCCGTCCGCCGCCATGAGCACGGCCAGCACGCCGAACTCCTTGTTGGACAACGCGACGGGCCGGTCGTCACGGGAGACCGAACGCCGGGCCGAGTCGAGGGCGATGCCATGCCTGCGGAGCACCGGGGGCACGGCAGGTCGAGACCGGCGACCGAGAGCGTGGAGCCTGGCGACGAGTTCGTCGAAGTCGAACGGCTTGCCGAGGTAGTCGTCGGCGCCCAGTCGCAGCCCCGCGATCCGGTCGGGGACGTCGGCCAATGCGGTGAGCATCAGCACCCGGGTGAGACCGCCGTACTCGACGAGCTGCCTGCAGACCTCGTCGCCGTGGGTGCCGGGAAGGTCCCGGTCCAGCACCACGACGTCATAACAGTCGGCGGACAGTTTCTCGAGCGCGGTGGTGCCGTCATAGGCGAGATCGACCGACATCGACTCGTCCCGCAGTCCTTCTGCGATGTACCCGGCGAGGGCCTTCTCGTCCTCCGCGACCAGTACGCGCATCGTCATCTCCGCTCACGGGGGTGATTACCGATCCGGACGGTAACGCCGTGCTTGTTTGAGCGACATAACGACTTTTCGGATCGGCAGGCGGCGAAATGCCCGTGAAACACCGCTGTCCATACCGTCTTTCGTACTCGTCGTCGGCATGGAGGAAGGCGAATAGTGAGCAGAGCAGGGAGAGGACGACGCAGCGCCCTCGCGAGCGTCGTACTCGCAGTGGGAGTCACGGTCGGACTCGGGACCGTGGTGACCCCGAGCAGCGCCACGCCGGACGGCCTCGAAGACTTCTACGGACAGCAGCTCGACTGGCAGCAGTGTGCGGACCCGCCACCGCCGGATCCCTCGGAACAACCCGATGACGGCATCATCGTCGACCCCTGGCAGGGTCAGTGGAAGTTCATGGAGTGCGCCATGGTGACCGTCCCGGTGAACTATGGCGAGCCCGCTGACGGCACCCTCGACATCGAGGTCAGCAGGATCACGGCGGGCGACGCGGACCGCAGGCAGGGCGTGCTGTTGTTCAATCCGGGCGGCCCCGGCGGCGGCGGACTGGCCATGCCGTTGGGAGTTCGTGACACGGAGATCGCCGCACACTTCGACCTGATCGGCTTCGAGCCCAGGGGAGTGGGCCGGGCCTCCCGGCTCTACTGCGACCGGGTCCCCCACCGGCCGCGACACACCCGCCCGACCGATGAACAGTTCGCCGAGTTCACCGAACACGCCCAGGCGAAGGAGGCGGCCTGCGAGCGGGCGGGCGGCGACATCCGGCCGTACATCAACACGGCGAACACCGCGCGGGACATGGACGTCATCCGAGCCGCCCTCGGCGAGGAGAAGATCAACTACCTCGGGTTCTCCTACGGTACGTACCTGGGCGCGGTCTACGGCAGTCTCTTTCCCGCACAGCTGAACCGCAGCGTGCTCGACTCCTCGATCCACCCGGACTGGATCTGGCACGAGCAGACCAGACAGCAGTCGGTGGGTGTCCGGTTCAACGTCGAGCAGTGGGCAGGCTGGGTCGCCGAACGCGATGACACCTACCACCTGGGTACGACCCAGGAGGAGGTGCTTGCCGCCACCGAGGAACTCACCGCCCGCCTCGCGGCCGAGCCGGTCACGCTGGATCGTGAACGGCCTGCGGACTGGCCCACCTACTGGTCCACGGAGTTCGACGGGGACACCTTGGACCGGTTCCTGGCCACGGCCGTCCAACCCCGGCCGGTCTGGGACGTCGTCGCCGAGGTGGTCGTGGAGCTGCGGCAGTCTGCCTCGGAGGGCACGGCACTGTCTGCGGACGCCGGTGCCGCCGTCGGCCTCCTGACCGGGGACGACACCCCCAAGGTCGATCCAGGGGTGTACGAGGCGGTCACCTGCGAGGCGGACTGGCCCACCGATCTCGAGACCTACTACGACGACATGCGCCGCTACCGCGACGAGTACCCGTACGCCGACGGCAACGGCAGCGGGATCATCGGTGCGGCGCCGACCAACTGCACCTTCCGGTCGTTCACCCCGCCCGAGGACCTTGTCGAGCTTGAGCGGGACGGCTATCCCACCGGCCTCGTGATCCAGGCCGACGGCGATCCCGCCACCCAGTACGAAGGCGGCCCCGCGATGGCCGAGACGCTCGGCCACCGACTGATCTCCCTTCGCGACAGCGGCGGACACGGGCACTACGGGCTCAACGCCTGCGTGACCCAGAAAGTCGACGACTACCTGATCAACGGCGCCCTCCCGCCCGCGAACTCCGAATGCACGGGCGATCCTCGGCCGCCCGTTCCGGCGGACGGCACCGACACACCCGATCCGTTCGCCGCGGACACCAAGGAGGCACGCGTCCTCGACGCCGTCGAAGGCCGGTCCGTCTGGCGATGACCGGTGTCACAGCAGGGCAGGCAGGCTCACCTGGTTCCGGGGTGGGCCTGCCTGCCGATGCAGCGGTGCGCACGGCGGCGGACGACCCGGATGGTTCGCCGTGGCCGCTGCGAGTGGCAGGCGGACCCGCGCGGCAGACGTCAGTGCGTGTGGGGTCATCGGGCAGCACGACGGCGGTGTCCTCGATGGCGTCCGACACCATGATCGGGTCGCCCCGGATGCCGCGCTCGGCCGGGCCGCCCAGCCCCGAACCTCGGCCAGCGCCCCGCCGTCGGCGACAGCCGGGGCGACCTGAGTGGTCTGCATCGAGCCGTCCAGAAGTCCGGGGACCCCGTCGGGCGCCAGCCCGCGAGTCCGATCGGCGATCTCGTCGCCGCGGTCGACGACGTGGTCGGCGCCGAGGCCGAGAACCAGCTCGGCGTCGGCCGGGGCGGCGTCTGCGATCACGGTCAGCCCGTCGGCCTTGGCCAGCTCGACCGCGTACCCCCCGCCGGCCCCGGCCGCACCGGTCACGGCGACGGTCCCGCCGCGCGGCACGGCCAGCGCGTCCAGCGCCAGCCGAGCGGTCAGGGCGTTCCCCAACAGGGTGGACGCCGGCTGCAGCCGTGGGGACGTCACGGTCGCGCTGTGGCTCGGCCCGAACGGGCCGGCATGGCTTCATGTCATCCGATCGGATGGCATGACCTGCCACGCCATGAACTACATCGCCGTATCGACCACTGTCGACGATGACACTGTGGTGGCACCGCTCGCGCGGTGACCGAGACGGCCATCGGGGGCGGTGCCGCTCCACTTTCGCCTCCGGTACGCACACACCGGCGACTCATGACTGCCCGCAGGCACCGCGGCGTCCACGTGGTGAGCGCTCGAGAGAGCGCCTGATCGGGAGGAGCGCCGGGTGGGCGGGCTCGAACTCACGGTGGTGCTCGGCATCACCGTCCTCGCAGGCGCCGTGCTGGCCCCTCGGTTGCGCGTCGCGGTGCCGCTGCTGCTGCTGCTGGTCTTCGGTGTCGTGCTCGGTTTCGTACCCGCGCTGCGCGAGGTCGAGTTGCCGCCGGAGACGGTGCTGCTGTTGTTCCTGCCGGTCATGCTGTTCTGGGAGAGCCTGACGACGTCGTTGCGGTCGATCAGACGGGACTTCCGCGGCATCGTGCTCATGAGCACGGTCCTCGTCGTCGCGACCGCGTTCGCCGTAGCCGGGGTCGCGCACCTGCTGGGGATGCCGTGGCAGGCGGCACTCATCCTCGGCGCGGCCGTCGCCCCACCCGACGCCACCGCGGTCGCCGCGCTGGGCCGCACGCTGCCGCATCGCAACTTCATGCTGCTGAAGGCCGAGAGCCTCACCAACGACGGCACGGCGCTCGTGCTCTACGCGATCGCCGTCGGGGTCGCGGCAGGTGGCCACTACACGCCACTGGCCGTCACCGGGATGGTGCTGCTGTCTTACCTCGGCGGCGTGATGGCAGGCGCGGTGGTGGCGGGCGCGGCGTACCTGGTGATGCGGCGGCTCCGCGACAGCACGGTGATCAACATTGCTCTGCTGCTGGTGCCGTTCACCGCATTCCTGTCGGCCGAGCTGATCGAAGCCTCCGGTGTCCTCGCGGTCGTCGTCGCCGGTCTTCTCGTCGCCTTCGTCGCCCCTCGGATCAGCACGGCCGCCTCCCGCAGACAGACTGAATCGGCGTGGCCCCTCGGGGCCTACCTCCTCAATGGGGCGCTGTTCGTGCTCATCGGCCTCGAGGTGAACGTCGTGTCCCGGCAGATGGACGTCGCGCGCATCGGCTGGGCGCTGACGGTCATCGTGGCGGTGTGGCTGACGCTGTTCGTGGTCCGCTTCCTATTCCAGGTGGTCAGCGTCTCCCTCATCCGCCTGCTTGACCGGCGGCCGTCCCAGCGGACCCGCCGGATGAGCCACCGGGCTCGTGTGGTGAGCGCGGTCGCCGGGTTCCGTGGCGCCGTCTCACTCGCCATCGCCCTGTCCGTGCCGGTGACGCTGGACGACGGCGAGGCCTTCCCCGGACGCGATGAGATCGTGTTCGCCACCGCAGGCGTCATCGTTCTGACCCTGCTCGTGCAGGGACCACTCCTGCCGGTCGTCGTCCGGTGGGCGCGGCCCCGGCTTCCCGACGACAGCGCCGCCGAAGACGAGCTGAGGATCGCCGAACACGCGATCACCACCGCAGCCGTCGCCGCCCTGCCCGACCTCGCGGTCGAACACGGCATCAGCGCTGAGGTCCACGACCGGCTCGCCCGCGACTATCACGAGCACCTTGATCTCATCGACGCCCGGGCGAACAGGTCGAGTGACACGACGGTCGGACCAGGACCCGAGCCCGCCGAGATCGTTCCCGACGGTGGAGAGGCGGTGTCCGCCGCACCGCAGCCTGTGCAGGCGGACTCGCCGTTGACCCGCAACGAGGAATACACCCGACTCCGGCTGGCGACCCTCGACCGCAAACGTGCGGTCCTCATTCGTCTGCGCCGTGAGGGCGTCATCGACGACGCGGTCGCCCGTCAGATCCAGACCCGCCTCGACATCGAGGAGCTGCGGCTCACCGGCACCGAACCCCTGGGCTGACGGCGAACCCCAGCGCTGTCCTGCGTGCTGCGCAGCGACGTTTCCTGGACGGCGGTCAGGCTTCGGGGATGTCTCGCCCGGCGCTCGCCAGGGTGATCGAGGCAGGTTCGGGGCCACGCCGCACCCCGCGATCGAGTCCGTCGATCGCGGCGAGTTCGACGTCGGTGAGCTCGAGGTCGAACACGTCGAAGTTCTCGGCGATCCGTTCTGGACGGGTCGACTTCGGAATCGCCGACCGGCCCTGCTGCAAGTGCCAGCGCAGCATCACCTGAGCCGGGGTCTTGCCGTGTGCCTCGCCGATGCCGATGATGGTCCGGTCCTCGAGGGTGCTGCCCCCCGCGCCCTCGCGGTAGAAGGTGATGCCGCCGATCGGCGACCACGCCTGCGACAGGATTCGGTGCGCGGCGTCTGCGGCGAGCACGTCCGGCTGCGCGAAGTACGGGTGCACCTCGATCTGGTTGACCGCGGGCACGACCGTCGTGTTCTTGAGCAGGTCGTCGAGGTGCTCGGGCATGAAGTTGCTGACGCCGATCGCCCGTACCCGCCCGTCGGCGAGCAGCTTCTCCAGCGCCCGGTAGGCATCCAGGGTCAGGTCGAACCGGGTGGGCAGCGGCTGGTGCAGGAGCAGTAGGTCGATCCGATCGACGCCGAGCTTGCCTGCGCTCTTGTCGAAGGCGTGCAGGGCCTGATCGTAGCCGTAGTCGCTGATCCAGAGCTTGGTCTCGATGAAGATCTCGGACCGGTCCACGTCTGAGCTCTGGATGGCCTCGCCGACCTCGCGCTCGTTGCCATACGCGGCCGCGGTGTCGATGTGCCGGTAGCCCGTGTGCAGTGCGGTCTCGACCGCTGTGACGGTCTCCTCGGGAGCGGTCTGGAAGACACCGAAACCGAGGGCGGGCATCTCGACACCGTTGTTCAACGTGAGCTTCATGGGCGTACCTTCACGCGAGAAGCGGCCAGCCGCACGTGGGAGGGCCGGTCAGTACCCCGTCGTCGCCCGACGTTGCAAAGACTCGGAAACGACCTGGTCGAGCGATTTGCGCCGCAAGTGTTCGACCTCGCTCACCTGGCTGATGCCCACGGTCGAAGTGCCGAGCTCCCGCAGCGTCGATCTCCGCAGCGGTCCGCGCAGCGCCCGCGTCTGCGCTGCCTTGTCCGTGCCCTGATCGTCGCTCTCCGGCAGGTGAGTCTACCGGTGCTCAAGCCATCACCCGCGTATGCGACGACGCGGAGGAACTCCCCCGGCCCCGATCGCTGGGGACGTCCTTCGGCGTGCACGTCAGCCTTGGCTGGGACGCTACGCGCACCCCGACTCGCAGCCGAAGATCGACGCTATGCTGCTCTTCGGCTGTCTCGTAGAGAGCGCTCGCCGCGCGGACGCTGAACACTGGCGACGTTGCCGGCTTCCGATCTCCGCGGAGACGCTCCGGAAGCAGCTTCGGGTTGGCGCGACAACATCGCGGGCTCTAGTGGCGGAGGTTCGGCCGAAGAACGCTGCACCAAGTTCGACGAACATTGAGGTAGTAAGTGATCGCTTCATGGTCTGACTGGAATTGACAGTCCCAACTAGTCGTCCGACCACTTTTGGCGGCCTTCTCGTGGCGATACTGAGCGGTGGAGCGGCTGACCCCCATCACCGCGCCAAGCTGCGCCCGCCAGCACGAGCCGCAGGGATGGCGGTGAGTCGCCGCCCAAGTGGCTCGCCGCCTCCACGAGATGCAGCAGTTGGTCGTTGGTTAGCCAATGAACCCACGGACCGGCCATGGCCGTACGCAAGGGCTTCGAACGCTTCCGGCTGAAACCTCGGTATGTCCTGGTGCGAAGCCGATCGCTATCCAGGGAATCGCGATGCTTGTTGCTCGGCGAGGATCGGTAACTGCCTGCCAGAGATAGCTGTCGGACGCCGGGTGCGCTCGAGTCGGCGTCCGGGACGCTGCGCGGGAGTGTGCTCAGGTGCGCCGCCAGGGTTGCCCGGTCGAGTGGGGGCGGTACTGGGCTGAGTTGGCAGTTGTGGTGTCCGTCGAGGACGTTGATGACAAACGGGGCGACGGTGCAGGGTGGTGGTGCGATGTGGCCGCAGAGGCGGCGGATCACGGGTGAGTGGTCGTTGCCGCGTGGTCCGATCGCGATGGACCAGCCGAGTCGTTCGTCCCAGACGAGCATCAGGTCGCGCTGCGGGGCTCGGTGGTACTAGGGGGCGAGGCCGAGGTAGGCGGTGGCGGTGACTTCGTGTGTCACCGCGTCGACGGGGCGCCAATCTGCTCGGCTACCCGGCGGACGTAGCCCGCCAGCGCGGAATCCAAGCTCGGCGCCATGTCGGCAGTGGGCTCAATGTCCCAAACGGACAAGAGGAGGCTTTCGTCATGCGGGTCGCGCGCCATGCGGGCGACCGTGCGTGCCGCGCGGGCGCGGTGATGCTGGTGCTCGCGCAGGTGGCGAGCACGGGAGGAGACGAACTGCGCCGCCGGCCCTTCGCTTGGCGAGGTGGGGTCGAGGTCAGGATCGACACCGCGAAACCTGGAACGCCGAACGTTATGGAGATGCGGGTGGGCGGGCGTGGTGGTGGTCAGAGGACCGACACCGCCGTGGCCTGCGGGCCGCGGTTGCCCTGGCCGACGTCGAACTGCACGCGGGCGTTCTCGTCGAGGCTGCGGAAACCGCTGCCGGTGATTTCTGAGTAGTGGACGAACACGTCGCTGCCGCCGTCGTCGGGGGCGATGAATCCGAAGCCCTTCTCGGAATTGAACCACTTCACAGTGCCTTGAGACATATACGTTTCCTTGTCGCGTCGAACATTGCGGCACAGCCTCGTGCGAGGCGGCCGGACTGCGAGCGTGAAACCAAGGAAAGCCTGAAAGGGCACCGAGGCGACGCTCGCCAAAAACCTCTGCGGCGTCGGGAACAACGAGCACAAAAATCTTCAACCACATGCAGTGGAGCACATGGGCGGGCGGGCCGTCAAGCGAGGTCCGCCCGCCCCGTGCTCGCGGTGGCCCGCCGATGCGCGTACCGTCAGAACCTGCCTGCTCGCGCCGTGCTTGTCGACCCTGGGTCACGAGGAGCCTTGACGACGCTGTCCGACCTGCGACCAAGCCTCTGCCCGACGACGGCGCACCGACCTGCTCGACGCTGCCGTCCGGTGCTCATGCGTCACCGCTGGCCGTGTTCACCTGCCCGGCCCCTTCCCAAGGAGTTTCTTTTGTCGCGCACACCCGTACGTTCCCGCAGCACCCGTGCCCCGGTCTCGCCGGTGCTGTTCAGCCACCCCGTCTCGCACGCCGCCGGACACACGCTCTCCGACGCCGATCAGCGCCGTACCCGTGGCGTTCGGTTTTCCTCCTCTGCCGCCGGAGCGCCTGCGACGCGGCGCCGGTGAACGACAGCGCGCAGGGTTCCTATCGCCATCTGCTCGCCGAGGTCCGCGAGGGTCGGGGCTGCTGCGCTGCCGCCACGGCTACTACGCAGCGGTGATCATCGCGAACATGGCGGTGTTCGCCGGAGCGTGGGTCGGGTTCGCGTTCCTGAGCGACACGTGGTGGCAGTTGCTGATCGCGGTCCTCCTAGCCGTGGTGTTCGCGCAACTGGCGTTCGTCGGCCACGATGCCGGGCACAAGCAGATTTCCTGACCAGGCGTCCCAACGACGCGGTCGGTGTCGTGCACGGCGGGCTGGTCGGGATGAGCTACCAGTAGTGGATCGACGGGCACAACCGTCACCACGCCAACCCGAACCATGAGGAACCCCCGACCTCGACATCCCAGCACTGGCCTTCACCAGCCGGCAAGCCCGCATGAACAGGGCTTTCGCCGCTGGATGGCCAAAAGCCAAGCGTTCCTCTTCCTCCCCTGCTCACCCTCGAAAAACTTAACCTGCACGTCTCCGGAATTCGGGCGGTGTGGCGCGGTGAGACGAAGATGCGCCGCCTGGAAGGCGCACTGCTGACCGCGCACGTCGCGAGTTACCTCACCGCAGTGTTTCTCGTGTTCTCACCCGGTCTCGCGGTCACATTCGTCGCGGTGCACCAAGCCCTCTGGGGTATCTACATGGGCTGTTCGTTCGCGCCGAACCACAAGGGAATGCCCACGATGACTGGGCAGCCGGTCGACTTCCTGCACCGGCAAGTGCTGACCGCACGCAAGGTCTGCGGCGGGAAGGCCATCGACTTCGTGCTCGGCGGGCTCAATTACCAGATCGAGCACCATCTCTTCCCGAACATGCCCCGCCCGCACCTGCGCCGCGCTCAGCCGATTGTGGACCGATTCTGCCGCCGCCACGAGATCCCTTACGCCGAAACCGGACTGCTGCACTCGTACCGGCAGGTCCTCGGCCACCTCCATCAGCTCGGCGCACCACTGCGTGCCGCAGACCATGCTCGCGGTCTCTGACCGGAAACCGGAAACGTTCAACGCGCGGAAGCCAGAGTCGGCGGACGTCCGGTCCGCGGTCTCGGAACTGGTGGGTTCACGCCGGCGAGATCAGACAAACTTTCCCTCAAGCTGTTATGGGTGTACCGCCGGAGGGCGGCACACCCACGGTGTCAGTCGGCGCGCTGGGGACTGGAATTTTGCTGCTGGGCTTCGTGCAGCTGATCTTCGAGGGACACGATCCGGCACGCCGCGTCGACGGCGGTGCCCTGGTCGACCAGTTCCCGCGCCCGTGCGGCGATACGCAACTGGCGGCGGGAGTAACGCCGGTGCCCGCCAGCGGAGCGTTGCGGCTGGATCAGACCGGCTTCGTCGAGGCTGCGCAAAAAGTTCTGACTTGCGCCGAGCATGTCTGCGGCGCGGCCCATGGTGTAGGCGGGGTAGTCCTCGTCGTCGAATTTGTCCGCCCCGCCATCCGGCACGGCCGGGTCGTGTTGGTCAGGGATCATTCCACCTCCACATCACAAGGGACCCCGGGTGCCGTACAGGCACCCGGGGTCCCAGGGGTTTGGGTTTCATCATTGCCAACCGGCATCCACGCCGGACTGTTGTACCCGCATCCAGCCGAAAAGCGAACTGTGCGGGGATCGCTGAATCGTAACCGAGAACCACCTTCCAATCCGATGGGACTGCGGTACCCGCGCGGCGCTACTGCACAGCCGCAGCGGGCGATCCAATGATGTGCCCTGTCCCTTCTTTTCTGTGTTTCTCTCTTACTCGGTACCGCTGCGGTCATCACCGGCCGGAACCCCTTACCAAGATCGGTCCCAGCACGCCTGATGTCGCTGGGGAATGCGGGGCTGGCCCGTGCGCTGCCTGGCCCGCATCCGCCCGTCTTCTTTACTGCATACTGCGAACTGACATCACTGCACGCGGACACTCGTGCTCATCCGCGTCTGCTGCACCAGGGCCGCCACTGCTTCGTCTTCACTACCCGGCCCCGGGGCCGCCACCAGCCGGAACCCCTTCCGTGATCGGCTCCGTCCCGCATGGCGGTCTCGCTTGTCCTTTCGCGGGCAGTTACGTCATCTCCCGCGCCATCTGACGCTGTCTCTCCCTGAACAAGGGGAACAGTACACCCTGCGGCAGTTGAATGTCTACCCCTGGCGACATAGATTTACTGGACGGCAGGTGAGGGAATGTCTGATCCAGCGCGCCGCAGGTCAGCGGCCATACCTCGCCTGGTGACCGGATTGAGCAGATGTCCGGCCTGCTCCGGGCCAGCCGACATCCGGACGACGAGAGGAACGCGTGAGCATGTGCGCGCCGATACCGCTCGAGACCTGGGTGACCGGACCGGTCCGCGCCACCATCGCGGCGATGAGAGTCGATCCCTGGGGATCAGCCGTGCTTGACACCACCAGGACGAGATACGCGCCGAACTCGCCGCGGCAGGCTCGGCACCAGGCCGCCCCACCCTCACCTCTACCTGCACGTGCTCGGCCGCGCCATGGACTACGTCGGCACGAACGTCCCCGGCGACACTCTGCCCCTCGCCCGCGTGCACGACACCGGGACGGACTAGTTCACCATCCGCATCGCTGCCGCGTGCCAGCTCGCCATCAGTGAAGGTCTCGCCGCCTGAACAGCGGTTCCTGCGCTGGGCCGACGACGACCCGGGTGCAGTTCATCGATTCCGCGCTCGATACACCGGTCGGGAACCGTAGCGGAACGCGCGGCACTGCCGGAGCTGGCGGCGCGGATCGCCAGGCTGATCATCCAGCATTGGGGCGACTGATGGGCCGGAACCCGTGGGAGACCGGCTGCACGACCCAGCCAGTCACATTGTCAACATTCGGAATCTGGCAGGTAACCCTGGACACGGTCACTCGATGGAGCGGGGAAGTGTGGAGCCAGCCGGCAAATGTGGCGTACGCGGTCAGTGCGATGCCACATTGCTTGCCGAGGCGGCAGGTTGACGATCGGCGGGTGGCGGGATCTCTCGTCCGAGGCCGCAGATGATCGCGTCGAAGAGCGGAGTCGGTTCACGAGGAAACGGCGATGTGCCGGGCGTTCCGTTCGGCTGTGCCTGCTGAGACTCCATTACTCATCCTCGCGAAGTGGTAACCAGGATATCGTGAAGGCGTCACTCTAACGGCGGTAGCCCGCGACAGCTATCCCTTGACCAGGTGACCGACGTGCTCCTGGCGGCCCCCATGCCCGCCAAAATTCGGCGTGCCCGGCCGCCACCGCGGACACTCGGCGAACCCTTGGACCCCTCCTCGCCAGCACCATCGACAACCCGACGGAGGCGCCGTGCGTCCGCGTGGACCACAAGACTCACCGAACCTGCTGGTCGGCGACTATCTCCAGTTCGCAACAGTCCGCCCTCCCGCCTACGGCTGTGCCGTCGACGAAGGCTTCGCCCGGGTGGCGCGAATTGAACGCGTTCCGGCTGAGGTCGCGTCACGAGTCCTCGACAGCGCCTACGTCGACGGGCTCTCGCTGGCGGTGATGTGGTGCCACGGCGCGCCGGGGCCGGTTGTGGTGAGCAGTGGCGACGTCTGTGTGCTTGATTGGGCCAGCGAGCACCGCGCACAACACGACCGGCAGCACCCCTGGTGGCCACCCGCGCTCAGCTTCTTGTTTCCCGGTGCTGTTCCCGCCGGGGTGAAGCCGCCACCGCGCCGACGCATTCCGGAACCGCTCCGGCAGCCCGTCGCGTGGGCAACGCCGACCATTACGCCGAAGGCGCCGGTGCGCGCGACCGGGTTCACCAAACCCGCCTCGGCTCTCCGTATTGGGGACTACCTGCGCGTTCACGCGGACCGCAGGCCGGTGAGCGATCAGGACATCGACAAGGGCTGGACGCAGGAGGGCCCCAACGGCCGACGACACCACCTTCGTCGACCCGGAGATCATTCACGGCGACGCCGACGTGGACCCGGTGCTGCTGCACGATGCGGGGACTACCCCGAGGCGACGGCGGGTGGCGCGAGCTGGCCGCGTCTTTGTCCACCCCGGAACCGGGCTACGACCTGCGAGAAGGCGGAGCGGCTGTCGCGCGATCCGTTTGGTGTCCTGGATCGCGAACGCTTCGCCGCGCAGCACTGCGTCCCGATCGCCTACGCGACCGAGCCCTGGAACCCCGTCCTGGAAATGCTGCCGCAGGCGCGTGCACTCACCACGCGTCCTGAACTCCAGCTACTTCAGGATCGAAAACCGGTACATGATCGGACAAGGGGGTGTGAGCGTTGGCTCGGGAACACGAGCGCCGCGACGACGCCACCCGGCCGTCTGGCTCCTGACGAACCACCGGAACTGGCCGTTCGACCGAGAGCAGCGACTCAACCAGCGCAAACAGGACAACGAGAACGAGGAGGGTGCCATGGCTAGCACCGCTCCCGTTCTCATCCTTGGAGTGCCCCCGGCAGGACTCGAACCTGCGACCAAGAGATTAGAAGTCTCTCGCTCTATCCGCTGAGCTACGGAGGCGTTCTGTGCTCGACGCGCGGCCAGGGTAACCCGCGTGAAGTCCTTGTTCAGCCTTGGCGCGCGTCTGTTGCCGAGCCGGTATCCAACTGATTCGGCATCGCTGTACGGTGAGAAGTCGACCGTGCACGCGGCATTCTGGACAGCGGTTTTCCCTTCTCGGCGTGAGCAGTGCCCTGAGCCGGTCGCATGGTGCCCACCTGCTGCGCTCGGTCCAGGCCTGGTGACAAGTATCCACCCTCGGCTCGCTCGGGCGTCGAGATGGTCCGCGTGCCGCTCACGCCTATTGCCTACGTCACAGTCGAGGGACGTGCCTGCCTGTGCGCGTGCTCCGGTGGCGACGCCGGGGCCAGGGCGCGCAGGCCGGATGCCTAGTCTCGTGAGGTGCCTCCCGAGACGTCCTCGACCAGCGAGCTGCCGAAGTCCGACCCGACGGGGTCGCGTCGGCGCCGGGCCACCGCGCTGGTCAGCCTGTTGCTGCCGGGCGCGATGTTCGCCGTGCTGATCGCCGCCCTGCTGACCGCGTTGTTCGCCGACGACCTCTACGCCTCGCTCGGACTGCCCGATCCCGGTGTTCTGGTCCAGCTCGGACTGCCTGCGGTCCGGGTGATCGCCGAGCTCGGTGCGATCGTCTGCATCGGCTCGCTGCTGTCTGCCGCGTTCCTGGTGCCGCCGCAGCCGTCCGGCATGCTCGCCGCAGACGGCTATGCCGCCGTGCGGACTGCGGGCTGGGCGGCGGTCGTGTGGGCGGTCGGCTCCGCCCTGGTGGTCCCGTTGTTCGTGGCGGAGGCCGTCGGACGTCCGCTCGACGAGGTGCTCGAACCGCAGATCCTGGGTTCCCTCATCCCCAGGCTGGAGCAGACCGGGGCGTGGCTGCTGACCGGGGGCATCGCCCTGGCGGTGGCGATCGCCTGTCGCTTCATCCTCACCTGGCGGTGGGCGCTGGCGGCGTTCGCCGTCGCGCTGGCCGGGATGCTGCCGGTGGTCGTCACGGGGCACTCGGCGACCGGCGGCGCCCACGACGTCGCGACGAACAGCCTGCTCATGCACCTCTACGCCGCCTCCCTATGGGTGGGCGGCCTGATCGCGCTGCTCGCCCACGGACTCCGGCGGGGATCACATCTCGCGCTGGCGACGACCCGGTTCTCGCGCATCGCCCTCGTCTGCTGGATCGTCATGGCCGTCTCGGGAACGATCAACGGGCTCGTCCGGGTGAGCATCGGCGAGCTGTTCACGACGGTCTACGGGCGGCTACTGCTGATCAAGATCGCGGCGCTGATCCTGCTGGGCGTCGTCGGATACTTCCAACGCAGGCGCAGTGTGGCGGATGTCGTGGCCGCAGGCTCCGGCCGCACGCTGATCCGACTCGCCTCGGTCGAGGTGCTCATCATGCTCGGCACGGTGGGCGTGTCTGTGGCCTTGGGACAGACGCCTCCGCCGAGCGAGTTCGACCCGGTCGGGCCCTCCAGTACCGAGGTGGCGCTCGGCTATGACCTGGACGGGCCGCCCACCCTGACGGCCCTCCTGCTGGACTGGCGGTTCGACCTCATCTTCGGGACCGTCGCCCTGGTGCTCGCGGGGCTCTATCTGTACGGGGTCCGAAGGCTCGCCAAGCGCGGCGACGGCTGGCAGCTCGGCCGCACGATCGCCTGGCTGGCGGGCTGCGCGACGCTGCTGATCGCGACGTCCTCCGGCATCGGTCGCTACGCCCCCGCGATGTTCAGCGTGCACATGGGCGCCCACATGCTGCTGGCGATGCTGGTGCCGATCCTGCTCGTGCTGGGCGGCCCGGTCACCCTCGCGCTACGGGCCCTGCCCGCCGCCGGGCGCGATGCCCCGCCCGGCCCCCGCGAGTGGCTGCTCGCCGCGCTGCATTCGCGAGCCACCATGGTGATCACCCATCCGGCGATCGTGTTCACCCTGTTCGTCGGGTCGTTCTACATCCTGTACTTCTCGGGACTCTTCGACGTCGCGCTGCAAGAGCACTGGGCGCATCTGGCGATGAACGCCCACTTCCTCGTCACCGGCTACCTCTTCTACTGGCTGGTCATCGGGGTCGACCCGGCTCCGAGAAATCTGCCGCCGCTGGGCAGGCTCGGCCTGCTGTTCGCGTCGATGCCATTCCACGCCTTCTTCGGCATCGCGCTGATGAGTTCCAGCACCGTGATCGGCGACACGTTCTATCGCAGCCTCGCACTGCCCTGGGCGACGGACCTGCTGGAGGATCAGCGACTGGGCGGCGGACTGTCCTGGGCGGCCGGGGAGATTCCGGTGGTGGTGGTGCTGATCGCGCTGCTGGTGCAGTGGGCTCGGACCGACGGGCGGGCCGCACGGCGGGACGACCGCCGCGCTGACGGCGACGGCGACGCCGATCGCGCGGCCTACAACGAGATGCTCAAGAACCTGTCTGAACGGCCCTGAATACCACAACACCTCGTTCGCAACGCCCGACTACCGGTCTCGTGTCGGCGTGTCGTCCACATGTCTTCGGTTGTCCACAGGCAGGCGGGGTCTTCGTTGCGGTCGTCACGTGTCCCGGTGATCCTGATCTCAGCACTTGCCCGGCAGGCAGGGAGATCACACCCGGAAAGGGCGCACCGATGAACGAGACGACCATCACGATCATGGGCAACCTGATCAGCGGAGTGCGATTCCGCCGGAGCCCCGAGGGAGTGGCGGCGGCCAGCTTCCGGTTGAGCAGCACCGAACGCCGGTACGACCGCGACCGAGGGCACTGGGTCAACGGCGACCGGCTGTTCGTGACGGTTCGTTGCTGGCGGACGCTCGCCGAGCACACGATCGCCGTGCTGGAGAAAGGTGATCCGGTGATCGTGCACGGCAGGCTGCAGACCCGTGAGTACGCGGTGGACGGGCAACGGCGGCACTGCACGGAGCTCACGGCCTCGGCCATCGGACCGGACCTCACCCGGTGCCGTGCTGCTCCGGAGCGGCATGGTGCCCGTGCTTCCGAACAACAGGCGGGCGGCGAGACGGCGGCCGAGCCCGTCTTGGCGGTCGCCACCTGATACGTCGGGCTGGGGGCGGCCCCCGACCCGCTCTCAGCCCGGCTTCTTCGGGGCTTCGCCGCCTCGAGTCGCCGTTCGTGGGATCAGGGACACGCGCCCTGGCCTGCCTGCGCGCGGGCGCTGTCGATCCGCCGATGCCCGGCGGGGGACTCGGAGAGGCCGTCCGAGGTGTCTCGCCTACGGGCATCGCTCTACGATCGCCGGCATGGCCGAGTTCATCTACACCATGAAAAAGGTCCGCAAGGCGCACGGGGACAAGGTCATCCTCGACGACGCGACCATTCAGTTCTACCCAGGCGCCAAGATCGGCGTGGTGGGGCCCAACGGCGCTGGAAAGTCCAGCGTCCTCAAGATCATGGCGGGACTCGACCAGCCCAACAACGGCGAGGCGTATCTGACGCCCGGATACACGGTCGGCATCCTTCAGCAGGAGCCGCCGCTCAACGAGGACAAGACTGTCCTGGGCAACGTCGAAGAGGGCGTCGGCGAGATCAAGGTGAAGCTCGACCGCTTCAACGACATCGCCGCCCAGCTCGCGACCGACTACACCGACGAGCTCATGGAGGAGATGGGCGCCCTCCAGGAGGAGCTCGACGACGCCAACGCCTGGGACCTCGACTCCCAGCTCGAGCAGGCGATGGATGCCCTGCGTTGCCCGCCGCCGGACGCCGACGTGAAGGTCCTCTCCGGTGGTGAGCGTCGCCGGGTCGCCCTCTGCAAGCTGCTGCTCTCCCAGCCCGACCTGCTCCTGCTGGACGAGCCGACTAACCACCTCGACGCGGAGAGCGTGCTCTGGCTGGAACAGCACCTGGCCAACTACACCGGTGCCGTACTGGCCGTCACGCACGATCGGTACTTCCTGGACAACGTCGCCGCCTGGATCCTGGAGCTCGACCGGGGACGGACGTACGTCTACGAGGGCAACTACTCGACCTACCTGGAACAGAAGGCGGAGCGGCTCGCCGTCGCGGGCAAGCGGGACCAGAAGCTGCAGAAGCGGCTGCGGGACGAGTTGGCCTGGGTCCGATCGAATGCCAAGGCCAGACAGACCAAGTCTCGCTCGCGGTTGGCCCGGTACGAGGAGATGGCCGCCGAGGCCGAGAAGACCAGGAAGCTCGACTTCGAGGAGATCCAGATCCCGCCGGGGCCGCGACTCGGCAGTGTCGTCGTCGAGGTCGACAAGCTGAAGAAGGGCTTCGACGAGCGGGTGCTCATCGACGGGCTCTCCTTCGACCTGCCCCGCAACGGGATCGTCGGCGTCGTAGGACCGAACGGGGTCGGGAAGACGACCTTGTTCAAGACCATCGTCGGGCTGGAGCAGGCGGACAGCGGTGCCGTCCGGATCGGCGAGACGGTGAAGCTGTCCTACGTTGATCAGAACAGGGGCGGTATCGACCCCAAGAAGAACGTGTGGGAGGTGGTCTCCGACGGACTCGACTACATGCACGTGGGCAACGTCGAGATGCCCTCCCGTGCCTACATCGGTGCCTTCGGGTTCAAGGGACCCGACCAGCAGAAGCCTGCGGGCGTGCTCTCCGGCGGCGAACGCAACCGGCTGAATCTCGCTCTCACCCTCAAACAGGGCGGGAACCTGATCCTGCTGGACGAGCCGACGAACGACCTCGACGTCGAGACCCTCGGCTCGTTGGAGAACGCCTTGGAGCAGTTCCCCGGCTGCGCCGTGGTGATCTCGCACGATCGCTGGTTCCTGGACCGGGTGGCCACGCACATCCTCGCCTGGGAAGGCACCGAGGACGCCCCTGGAAGCTGGTACTGGTTCGAGGGCAACTTCGAGGGCTACGAGAAGAACAAGGTCGAGCGGCTCGGACCCGACGCGGCGCGCCCGCACCGCGTCACCCGACGCAAACTGACACGCGACTGAACGGAGCATGGTGGCGTCCGCCTGGGGTGCGACACCGGCGAATGGCGAGGTGGGTTCCGCTCTGGAGCTCGCCTGGCGACTCCGTTGGAGCGCACCGGAGGTGACCCTCCTCGCGGGCGAGCGAGCCCGCAGGCTCGCCACCGAGGAGGGCGATCACCGCAGCAGACTCTCCGCCGAGTTGATGGCGTTGTTCGCCCTCAATCGGCTCGGACGAGGTGTGGTGGTCGTCGAGCGCGGCATCGCAGCTCTCCGTGAGGTCGAGGTCGAGCGGTTCACCGAGCTGTCCGCGCCGCTGCGGGTCGAACTGGCCCACAGCGCGCGGATAGTCGGTGCCCCGTTGATTGCCTTCGGGCTGCTGCGGCCGGTGTTGGAGGACGACGGTCTGGCATCCGACGTGCGCGCCGCAGGTCTGTTGGAACTCGCGGAGTGTCTGCCCGGCGGAAGCCGGGACGAGGGATGGTCCCAGGCGCTGTCCGCAGCAGATCGGCTGTACGAGTCCGATGCCGCGCTGCACCCAGACGACGTATTGCTACGGCAGGCCATGATCCAGGCGCTGCGGGCGGGTTTTCACCGCAGGCGAGGCGAACCGGGACGGTCCGAGCAGTGCGTGCTCCACGGGCTCGACCTGCTGGACGGCGTCCGGGGCGCGGCGGCCGACAGCGGACAGGCGCATGCGCGGCTGATGCTCGAACGGGCCCACCTGTTGCTGGACGGCGGGCGGACCGACCTGGCCGTGGACGTCTGCCGCGCCACGCTGGACCGGCCCGTCCGAGCCGCGTCGGCCTCGGCCGTCGGCTGGCTTCGGGTGGTGCTGGCCACCAGACTGCACCTGCCTGCCGGCCGGCCGGAGACGGCACGTGAGCTGTTGTTGGAGGCGGCGGCCGGTGCTCGACGGCACGGGCTGGACCCCTTGCTCTCGGAGAGCCTGCAGGCCCTGTCGTATCTCTACGAGGCCGTCGACGAGTTGCCCGAGGCGCTGCGCTGCCTCCGCGCCGCGCACGCCGCCGAGCAGCGTAGGCAGCGAGCCGTCAGCGCGGCCCGGCTGCAGTTGGCTGCGGAGTTCTCGTCCAGCTTCGGCGACGCCGCAGCCTTGAAAGCCACCCTGACCGGCCTGTTGCGGCCGGACGCCGAGTCGGGGCCGGTGATCGACTCCTCGTACACCGCGACGTCGAGCCCGGTCCCGGGTTCGGCCGAGACTGCGGACGGCGCGGAGGCACAGCCCGGCGGGGCGTCGGTGGCGTGGCGCATCGACGACTCCGCTGGTGACGCCCGTGGTCAGGCCGTCGCACCCGGCGGCGAGCCGATCCGGGCGGCCTTCACCCTGCCGCCGGGAGTCGCAGTGCGGGATGCGGCAGACCAGGATCGGGCGGCGCTCTCGGCGCCACGCGGTCGGCACGGGGCGACCGACTCGCACACTGCGGCGACGCTGGGTGCGGGCGGCGAGCGCGACGCGGAGGACCTCCCACCGCCTGGCGGTCCAGCGCGCGAATCGGCCTCGCCGAGCCTGCCGGACTGGCGGGTGCGGGCCGACCAGGGGGACCCGGCCGTGGTCGACTCGATCGACGGCGGATCGGGGGTGACCGGCTGGGCAGCAGCCCCGCCGAGGACCAGCGACGAGCCCCGCACAGCTGCGGACGATTTCTCGTCGCGGCGCCCGGACGATGCGGGCGGGGAGTCCCACGCACAAGAATTCGTCGCTTCGATCCCTTCGGCGGAGCCCGCCGCCGCACAGCCGCAGGCAGCGGAGCCCGCCGATCGACACGTCCCGGCCCTGCCGTCGAACTGGCAGGTCGGCGCGCCTGCGGCGACGGAGCAGGCCTGGCATGTGACGGCCGAGAGCTTCGACGGTCCCGCGCCGTCGACACCGATGACCGAAGCCTCGGCCGGGCGGACGGCCGCTGTGCCCGCTGACGTGGGTCCGGCTGACGTGGGTCCTGCTGGCGAGGCGCCTGCCGACCAAAGGCCCGCTGACACGGTGTTCACCGGCTCGACGGAGGTGAGTGCGGGCCAGATGGACGCGCGCCGATCGGACGCCGATGCTCCCCCGCCGGGGACGTTCGTCGAGCCCGGCGCGGGGTCCGAGTCCGGCTCGTCGGCCCCCTCGGCGCCCCGCGATCAGGTGAGGAGTTCCGCCGACATCTCGCGCCGTGGCGACACCTCTGCGGAGACGTCCGACCGGGCCGCAGCAGCGTCGGCCCCTGCGGTTTCCGAGCTGGTCCACCCCGCGCCCCCCATCGGCTTCGAGGGGAATTCCGGCGTGGTCTCCGGCCGTGAACCAGTGGGCGAGGCCGTCGCTTCGGCAGGCGTGCAGTCCGAGCTCGCCGCAGCAGGCGGGACGGGTCCGGCCTTCGGGGTGGAGCGCGCAGCCGGGCAGGCGACGTCCGGGAGGCAGGCGGGCTTCGACCCGCCTGCGACGCCCTCAGTAGTGTCTCGGCGGTCGGACCGGCACGACGAGGAACAGACGTCCGGGCCGCTCGGCGCGACCTTCGCCGCGGAGCCGCTGCCGTCGCGGCGCGCGGCGGCGGGCGGCGGGGAACTGCCCGTCGCAGCCGATCACCGCTCCGAGTCCGCTCCGTCATGGGCTGCCGAACCCGCGCCTGCCGCAGGCGGACCGGTGTCCTGGGCGGCGAGGCCGGGAGAACAGCCGACCCCGCCGCAGGGGATGCCGGTGTCGGGTGCTCCTGCCGTATCGGGATTGCCCGACGATGCGGCACTGGCGAACGAGATCACCGCGCCCTTGCCGGTCATCCGCGACGACACACCGCCCACCAGCGGCGACACGCTGCCCAGCTTCAGCCTGAGCGAGCTGGCGGCGATGGGCGGGGAGATCGACCTCGCCCCGAGTTCGCTGGCGCTCTTCCGGGGCATCGGCACCACCGATCCGCTGCTCGCCTACGAACGGGCCGACGACGAGGATCAGGAGCCGGCGGACCCGGTGCCCCCCATGCCGTTCGGCATGTTCGGCGTCGGAGTGCCGATGCCGTCACCGCCTCGCCCGGAGCCCGCCGAACAGCCCGCCGCCACGCACCCCGCATCGGGGGACTCCGCGTCTCGAGAGCCCGAATATCAGGACCCGACGGCCCGGGCGCCCGCTGCGCAGCACCCGGCCGTCACCGGTCCTGTCGACGACCCGACCGACCACGCCCCCACCGCCCCGCCTGCGCCTGCTCCCGGCGCCGAAGCCGACGTCCACTCGGTTCAGGATCTGCCTCCACCGGTTCAGGAACGCGGTGGTGGTGCCGACCACGCCCGAGCCAAGGGAGCCGATGTCGGCGCGGCGAGCAGCTTCGGTGCAGAACCGTCGACGACTCCTCCGACCGAGACCTCACCCGGCTTCGAGTCGCCGGAACCCACGCGGCCGACCGGTGATCCGCTGGATGTCGCCGTCATGACGGACGGCCCGCGCACCGCTGCGGGCGGCGCCCCGCCGAGCCCGGCATCCCACCGAGCGCAGGCCGTCGAACCGGAGGGGGCGTCCCCTCCGTCGGGACCCGTCGACCCGGCCGTGTTCGATGCGGCGGCATCCGCGTCGCACGACGACGACGCCGACGGCCGGACACCCGAGACAGGGTCCGCAGGGACCGCCATCGGAACCTCCGGCGGAGCAGGGGACGCAGCAGCAGCAGCCGAATGGCGGTCGGGGGGCCGGTCGGCGAATTCCGGCCGTCGGGCACACGCTGCCGAGGCCACCGCAGCACCGGAGTGGGAACGGGCGTTGCCTCTCGACGTCGCCTCGGCCCGATCGGATCGCGGAGAGACCACCACGCCTGATCAGCCTGCGTTCCGCGGCGACCCTGCCTCGGCGCGGGCGGAGACGCTCGCCGCGAGCGAGTCCCCGACGCCGCCTGCGGGCATCCCGGTGCGTCCCGCCCGGGAACCGGGTGTAGGCCTGTCGCTCTCGTCCTCGCCCGCGACCTCGTTTCCGTGGGCCGTCGGCGGTCCGGCCGTGCCTCCTCGGAACGTCGGCTCCACCACTGCGGAACAGGAGGGCAGCCCGGCATCGGCGGGTGGCGATCGATCGGCGATCAGCTCCGACGTCGGCGGGGTGGACTCGTCCACGTCTGTTGGCGCTGTGCGTCCTGGGCCGTCCGATCCGGCTGCCGCAGCGACGGGGGCGGCGGACCCCGACCTCGGGGTGAGTCCGCCACCCCGAGTCACGCCCGACGCCGCCGATCTCTCCGCTGCTTCGACGCCGGGGGGTGCGTCAGGGAGCGATGCGGTGCCGGGCTTCGAATTGCGTGGCTCGAGGGATGCCGTGGCTCGGGACGACGTGCCCGCGACTGCGGCAGGCTCCGCGTCCGGGCCGCAGATACCGGGCCCCGCCGCCGAGTCGTCGCCTGCGGAAACCGACCGAGTGCCCGCAGGCTCGACGCCGACACCGTGGACGGGCGCGGACTTCTCGGATGCTCCCACCGAGCCGATCCCCCGGATCGCCGCCTCCGCGTCCGGGTATGAGTCCGTCGATCCCGGCGAGCCGAGGACCCCACCGCTCGGGATCGCGCTCGGCAGGCCGGGGCAGGGCACCGGGGCGCCTGCCGTCGAGTTCGAAGCGGGCCGCGCGACGCCCGACGGCGAGTCCCCGCAGGCTGCGAACTCCGGAGCAGTGTCTCCGCACGCAGTGCCGGTTCCGGAGCCGACGACTCCGGAGACATCCGTTCCGCGAGCAGAGTCTTCGCCCGCCGAGCCTTGGCAGGCAGTCGCCACTTCCGGAGCAGCAACTCCGCAGGAGGCACTTCCGCAGGAAGCACCGCCGCCTGCGCACTCGCCGTCGGTGTCGCACTCCGAGTCGACGCCGTCCGAGACACCGCCGCCCGTCCCGGACCAGGCGGAGTACGGCGACCTGCCTGCCGCAGGCACCCCGGAGCAGGCCACGTCCGTACCGGAGCCGATCGTGTCGCGCTCGGCAGCGGGCGACGATGTGACCAGCACCGGTCGACTGCGCCGAGTGCGTTCTCCACTACGCATCGGGGATCTCCTGGCTGACGCGATGATGGAGTACGAGTCGAGCCTGCGAGGGCTGGAGCTGCCCGTGCCGCCGCCCGCGCCGCGAGTGGGCGAGTCGGGGCAGCCGCCGCAGGCCGCACGCGATTCCGGCGGCGTTCCCGGTGAGTCGGGCACACCGCCCCGGCAGCGCAGCGGCGACGGGGTTCCGCCTGGGGCGAATCAGCTCGGGGCCGCCGCGTTCGTCGACAACGCCAGGCCTCAATCGGAGGTCGCAGGCCGGGAGACCGGCAGCCAGACCCCGTCCTCCGTCGCCTCGGAGCAGGCCGGTGGCGACTGGGCGGTCCTGCCGCCCCGACGAGGACCGGAGTCCGACGTCGTAGCCGACTCGGAGGACGATCAGGTCTGGACACCTCCGGGGGATTGAGGCGGGTGAAACACCCCCCGCCGCAGGCGATCTCCCGGCACCCTCGAAAGCAGCGCACGAGATGACGAACTCATCCGCTCGCCTGTGATCTCGTGCACAGGCGTCGCATGGTGACGTTGCGCCGGGCCATTCCGTGTCACCGTCGATGAGGACTGCCGTTATGGCCGATTGTTCCGCTTCGGTGGGCGGTGGTGCAGGCCCTCGCCTTGCGGAGAGGGATCAGAGTCAGGCACTAAGGTTGGCCCCGGCCTTGGTACAACCGAGGTACCCGTGATGTGGAGTCGTTTGACCATGACCTCGACAGGAGCACAGTCCGAGATGATCGCCACCGGCAACGACGCCGAGTCGGCACCGTCGCACCGCCAGGACAGGACGGCCGCGCTCGAGTGGACTCGCGATCTGCTGCTCGATCGAGCAGCCGAGTCCGAGCCCGCCATCGGCAGTCTGTTGCGACTGTACTTTCGATACGTCTCCGCCGAGGAGGTCGTCGCACACGATGCCGACCAACTCGTCGCAATGCTGTCCTCACACGTTGAGCTGGCACAGCATCGGGTGGCGGGCAGGCCCGCGATCCGTGTGTTCGCCCCGGAGGACGAGAAGGCGGGCGTGACCCGCGACGTCACCGTGATCCAGATCGTCACCGACGACATGCCTTACCTCGTCGAATCGGTCGTCGCGGGCCTGAGCAGGCAGAACGCCTCGGTGGCCCGCATCGTGCATCCCATCGTCGTGGTGCGACGCGATCTGACCGGCGAACTGCTTCAGGTGCTGGACGCGGCAGACCCCAGTGACCCGCCCACGGACTCGCTGGTCGAGTCCTGGATGCACCTGGAGATCGCGCCGATCGGCGACGAGGCGGCACGGGAGGCATTGGAGCGCAGCCTGCACTCGGTGCTCAACGACGTCCGCGAGGTCGTCGAGGACACCGACCGGATGGCCGATCGCGCTCGCTCCCTGTCGGCCGAGCTGGAGTCGGCGACCCTGCCGCTGCCGGTGACCGAGGTTCGCGACGGTGCGCGCCTGCTGCGTTGGCTGGCGGGTGGTCACTTCACCTTCCTGGGATACCGACACTACGAACTCGTCGACGAGCCGGGACACGACGAGCCGGTGCTGCGGACGGTCCTGGCCTCCGGCCTCGGCGTGCTCCGTCGGGACAGCCTCGACGCCAAGGACCTCGCCACCGCCCCGGACGGCATGGCGCACGCGTTGGCGCCCAACCTGCTGGTGCTGACGCAGGGCAGCGCACCGTCGACGGTGCACCGGCCGATGCACCCCTATTACGTCGGCGTCAAGACCTTCGACGAGAACGGTGCGGTCAGCGGCGAACACCGCTTCCTCGGCCTGTTCACCACCACCGCCCTGCATGAGGACGTCCTCGACATCCCCGTCGTCGCACGCAAGGTGCGAACGGTGATCCGTCGGGCGGGATTCCCGCTGGAGTCCTACTCCGGACAGCGAATGCTGGAGGAGTTCCAGAACTACCCTCGGGCCGAGCTGTTCTCGGCGGACCCCGAGACCCTGCAGGACACGATCGCGGGCGTGCTCTCCCTCGTGGAGCGCCGTCGGCTGCGCTTGTTCCTGCGGCGAGACGAGTTCCGCCGCTTCTTCTCCTGCCTGGTCTACCTGCCGAGGGATCGCTACACGACCACGTCGCGGTTGGCGATGCAGGAGGTGCTGCTCCGCGAGCTGCACGGCGTCGAGCTCGAGTACAGCGCGCGCATCGGCGAGTCGTTGCTGGCCAGGGTGCACTTCATGGTCCGAACCGATCCCGACGCCGACGTGACCGTCGACACCGGCATCCTTCAGGATCAGCTCACCGCGGCGGTGCGCACCTGGAGCGACCGGATGGTCGAGGAGGTCATCGCCTCCGACGGTCCCAGGACGACCGAGAACGCCGACGGCGACGATCTGCGGTCGGAACCCGCTGCGGAACGCGGCAGGCAGTACGCCTCGGCGTTCTCCGAGGCGTACAAGGAGGACTTCACCGCCGCCGAGGGCCTCGCCGACCTCCGCAGGCTCTTCGCGCTCTCGGGGCCGGGCGATGTGGACATCTCCTTCTACCGACCGGCCGTCGGCGAACCGGGCGAGCGGCGGTTCAAGCTCTACATGGTCGGGGAGCGCGTCACGCTCTCCCAGGTGCTGCCGATCCTGCAACGGATGGGCGTCGAGGTCGTCGACGAGCGCCCCTACGAGGTCAATCGACACGACGGCGTCCAGTGCTGGGTCTACGACTTCGGCCTCCGGCTCGACGTCGCGCTCCTGGACGACCAGACCCCGAACATGGCCGAGCTCCAGAGTCGTTTCCAGGACGCCTTCGTGGCCGCCTGGGAGGGCCGCTGCGAGGTCGACGGATTCAACTCGCTCGTCTTGCGCGCCGATCTCACCTGGCAGCAGGCCGTCCTGCTCCGCACCTACGCCAAGTACCTCCGGCAGGCGCGGATCGCCTACAGCCAGGACTACATCGAGGACACCCTGCGGGCGAACCCGGTCGTCACCAGGGCGCTGGTCAGGCTCTTCGAGTCGCGATTCGACCCCGCACTGGCCGAGGAGGCGCGGCGGTCGGGGACGGAGTCCGCGCTCGCCGAGATCGAGGCGCTGCTCGACGAGGTCACCAGCCTCGACGTCGACCGGATCCTGCAGTCTTACGTGACGTTGATCCGTGCGACGCTGCGTACGAACTACTTCGTCCGTGACGAGGCAGGCGAGCCCAGGCCCTACCTCGCCGTCAAGCTCAAGCCGAGCGAACTGCCCGACCTGCCCGAACCCCGGCCCGCCTACGAGATCTTCGTCTGCTCACCTCGGGTCGAGGGCGTGCACCTGCGCTTCGGCGCGGTCGCGCGGGGCGGGCTGCGCTGGTCCGACCGCCGGGAGGACTTCCGCACCGAGATCCTGGGGTTGGTCAAGGCCCAGGCGGTGAAGAACGCCGTGATCGTGCCGGTCGGTGCGAAGGGCGGATTCGTCGTGAAGCGTCCGCCCGCGCCCACCGGCGATGCGGGTCGGGACCGGGAGGCACACGCCGCCGAGGGGGTGGCCTGCTACCGGATGTTCATCTCCGGCCTGCTGGACCTCACCGACAATCTCGACGCCGGACAGGCCGTGCCCGCCCCCCAGGTCGTGCGCCACGACGGCGACGACACCTACCTGGTGGTGGCCGCGGACAAGGGCACGGCGCGGTTCTCCGACATCGCCAACGACGTGGCGAAGTCCTACGGCTTCTGGCTGGGCGACGCCTTCGCCTCCGGCGGATCGGCGGGCTACGACCACAAGCAGATGGGGATCACGGCCAGGGGCGGCTGGGAGAGCGTCCGTCGGCACTTCCGCGAGCTGGGCGTGGACACTCAGCAGGACGACTTCACGGTCGTCGGCGTCGGCGACATGTCCGGTGACGTCTTCGGCAATGGAATGCTGCTCTCCGAGCACATCCGGCTGATCGCCGCGTTCGACCACCGGCACATCTTCCTCGACCCCGAACCCGACGTCGCCGTCTCCTTCGCCGAGCGGCGCAGACTCTTCGCGCTGCCCCGGTCGAGCTGGGACGACTACGACCGAACGCGGATCAGCACGGGCGGCGGCGTCTGGCCGCGCAGCGTCAAGGCCATCCCGATCGCCCCCCAGGTCCGCGCCGCGCTCGGCCTGGCCGACTCGGTCACCCAGCTGTCGTCGCCGGAACTGGTCAAGGCCATCCTCCTGGCCCCGGTGGACCTGTTGTGGAACGGCGGGATCGGCACCTACGTCAAGGCCGCCGACGAGTCACACGCCGAGGTGGGCGACAAGGCCAACGACGTGCTGCGAGTCGACGGCCGTGACCTGCGCGTCAAGGTCGTCGGCGAAGGCGGCAACCTGGGGCTGACCCAGCGTGGCCGCATCGAGTTCGCCAGGGCGGGCGGCAAGGTCAACACCGATGCGCTGGACAACTCAGCAGGCGTGGACTGCTCCGACCACGAGGTGAACATCAAGGTCCTGCTGGACCGGGTCATCGCCTCGGGCGCGCTGGAGCCACAACGGCGCAACGAACTGCTCGGGGAGATGACCGACGAGGTCGCCGAGCTGGTCCTGGCCGACAACTACCGGCAGAACGCGGTCCTGGGAGTCTCCCGATCCCACGCCGCCCCGATGCTGTCGGTGCATGCGCGCCTGGTGGCGGGCCTGGAGGCGACCCATGGGCTCGACCGGGAGCTCGAGGTGCTGCCCACCGCCCAGCGGTTCAAGGCCATGGACAAGGCAGGGGAGGGGCTGACCTCGCCGGAGCTGGCCACACTGATGGCCCACGTCAAGCTTGCGCTCAAGGACGACGTGCTGGCAGGAAGTCTGCCGGAGGCCGAGATCTTCGCGGGCAGACTGCCGAGCTACTTCCCCACACCGTTGCGCGAGCGGTTCGGCGACGTCATCTCGCAGCATCCGCTTCGTCGCGAGATCATCACCACGATGCTGGTCAACGAGGTCGTCGACGGCGGCGGCATCTCCTACGCCTTCCGGCTGTCCGAGGAGATGAGCGTCACCACGACCGACGCCGTGCGTGCGTTCGCGGTGGTCACCGAGGTCTTCGACCTGCCAGCGCTCTGGCGGGCCGTCGACGAGCTGGACACGACGGTGCCCAGCGCCGTCGCCGACGACCTGGTCCTGCAGTCGCGGCGGCTGTTGGATCGCGCGGCGCGCTGGCTGTTGTCGAACCGTCCGCAGCCGCTGGCGGTCGGTGCCGAGATCTCGCGATTCAAGCCGGTGGTGCAGGCGCTGACCCCGCACGTCCCCGACCTGCTGCAGGGTCGGGAACGCGAGACCGCAGCGGGCCTGACGAAGAACCTGGTCGCCTCCGGGGTGCCCGAGGACACGGCGGACCGCATCGCCGCCCTCCTGCACACCTTCAGCCTGCTCGACATCACCGAGGTCGCCGAGCTGGCGGAGCGGGACGGCGGCGTCAGCCGGGAACGCAGCCCCGAGGAGGCAGCCGAGCTGTACTTCGCGGTGTCGGCGCACCTGGACATCGACCGGATTCTGAACTCGGTGAGCGATCTCGAACGCGGCAACCGCTGGCACGCGCTGGCACGGCTCGCCCTGCGCGACGACGTCTACACCTCATTGCGCAAGATCACCATCGACGTCCTGCGCAACAGCGACCAGGGGCAGACCGTGGCGGAGAAGATCGACCAGTGGGAGCAGGCCAACTCCTCCCGGCTCGAGCGGGCGGGAACCACCCTGGCCGCGATCAACGCCGTCACGAAGCTGGATCTGGCGACCCTGTCGGTGGCGGCCCGGCAGATCCGCAGCATGGTGCGGTGACCGTGTCTGCGGCTCCGGCGACCCCGATAGGGTGAGCGAGGAACGGTATGAGGTCGATCCGCAGGGAGGCATTCGTCCCTTGGGTGTGTATGTCGCGGACGTGACACCGAGGTGGTCTGACATGGACGCGTTCGGTCATGTCAATCACGCGAACACGGTCACGTTGTTGGAGGAGGCCCGTGTCGGGCTGTTGTTCGTCGAGGGCGGGCGACGCGGCGAAGTCGAGATGGCCGACGGCACCGTCGTCGCCCGGCTGCGGGTCGACTACCTGCGCCCGCTGGTCGTCGACGGTGCCTCGGTCCGGGTCGAGATCGCCGTCGACGAGCTGCGAGCGGCGTCGTTCACGCTCGTCTACGTGCTCCGGAGCGGGCGTTCTCCCGACGACCCGATCGCCGCGACCGCAGAGACGGTGATGGTGCCCTACGACCTCGCAGGCGGCAGGCCGCGCAGGCTCACCGACACGGAGCGGGACTTCCTGGCCGGGTGGCGGGCGAAGCTGCCCACCGGCAGACCGCAGGCGGTGAACTCCCGTGGCTGAGCTTCGCCTCGTCGACTCCTCGGCCAGGGATGATCTGGGCGCCTTCGTCGCGCGTGCCGTCCGGCTCGATCAGCAGGCCGTGGTGCGACTGCGCAACCGGCCCGGCATCGGCGAGGACGCGCCCCCGATGCTGGACGCCTGGGTGTCCACCCCCTTCGACGCGCTGGTCACCCGGTCCGTCGAGGGCGTGCTGGCGCCCGCCGACACGACCGTCTGGGCCAACGACCTCCTCACCACGCTCACCGTGGTGCGGGGCGATCGGCTGGACCCGGGCCTGCCGCAGGACCTTCTCTGGCGATCCGCACTGCCTCCCTCGGAGGGCTGGCGGCGGGTGGACGACGTTCCCGCAGGAACAATCGCCGAGCTCGCCGATCGCGGAGTGTCGGTGGCCAGGGAGAATCCCGGTCCGCACGGCACGCCCCCCGCGTCGCTGCTCGACCAGACGGTGCTCACCGTCAGCGGAGCCGGGTTGGACGTCAAGATTCCGCTGCGCTGCCTGTTCGCGCTGTCCGGGATGGGCTTCGTCGGTGGCGGGGAGGCCGAGGACCAGGTTCGCGTCGTCGCGACGGACTCCTGGCTGCGGCTGGACGCACGGTTCGGCTCGGTGGTCCGCCGTCGACACGCGATGCTGCCGCTGCTGATCTGACCGCACGACGACGTCATCGGTGCAGGCACCCCGCCCGGATGACTGCTCGACCGCCACGGGTCACGAGGACGCCCGAGAACGACGAAGGCGCCGGTGCGACTGGATCGCGACCGGCGCCTTTCGTCGTTCTCTGGCGGCTCAGTGCAGCCAGGCCGCAGTGTCCGGGGGCAGCTCGCCGACCCCGAGCGGACCGCTGGAGAGCAGCACCTCACCAGGGGGAAGCGGCACGGGGACCGACGAGGTGTTGAGCGCGCAGATGAGTCCACCGCCTTTACGCCGGAACGCGAAGCAGCCCTCGGGTGCGCCGTACCACTCGACCTCGCTGCCGGAGAATGCCGAGGTCGTCTTGCGCAGCTCCAGGGCCTGGCGGTACAAGGAGAGCATCGACTCGGGGTCCTCGAGCTGGCGCTCCGCGGTCAGCTCCGCCCAGTCCGGTGGGATCGGCAGCCAGGTGTCCGGCCGAGTGGAGAAGCCGAACGGCGGCGTCTCGCCTTCCCACGGCATGGGCACGCGACACCCGTCCCTGCCACGCTCGGTGTGCCGGGACCGCTCCCAGATCGGGTCTTGCAGTGCCCAGTCGGGCAGGTCGACGTTGGGCAGGCCGAGTTCCTCGCCGTTGTAGAGGAAGGCGACACCCGGCAACGCGAGTTCGACCATCACCATCGCGCGGGCGCGTCGGGCTCCCTGCGGGCCTCCGCCGTAGCGGGACACATGACGCACCACGTCATGGTTGGACAGCGTCCAGGTCGGGGGCGTGTCGGTGGCGGCGAGCGCGTTGACGGAGTGCTCGATCGCCTCGCGGATCACCTCCGCGTTGAAACCCGCCTCGACCAGACGGAAGTTGAACCCCAGATGCAGCTCGTCGGGCCGCAGATAGCGGGCGAACCGCTCGTCGTCCTTCACCCAGATCTCGCCGACCGCCATGCGGCCCGGATACTGGTCGAGGACCTTGCGCACCATGCGGTGGATGTCGTGAACGCCGTCGTTGTCGAACCGCGGGTCCAGCCGGTTGTCGTGCAGCACGGCCGAACCCTGGTCCGCCCTGGCGTCCATGTCCGGCAGCCCGTCCGGCTTGGCCATGCCGTGGGCGACGTCGATGCGGAAGCCGTCGACGCCCCGGTCGAGCCAGAAGCGCAGCGTCTGCTCCAGGTCGTTCCAGACATCGATGTTCGCCCAGTTCAGATCCGGCTGCTGCGGTGCGAACAGGTGAAGGAACCACTGTCCGTCCGGCAGTCGAGTCCACGCGGGGCCGCCGAAGATGCTGGTCCAGTTGTTCGGCGGCTGCGAGCCGTCGGGTCCTCGGCCGGGCCGGAAGACATACCGATCGCGTTCCGGGCTGCCGGGAGCCGCCCGCAGGGCCTGCTGGAACCAGGGGTGCTGGTCACTGCTGTGATTGGGTACCAGATCGATCGTGACTCTGATGCCGCAGGCGTGGGCCTCGGACACGAGTCGGTCGAATCCGGCCAGGTCGCCGAAACGGGGATCGACGTCACGGGGATCCGCCACGTCGTAGCCGTGGTCGGCCATCGGCGAACGGTAGAACGGCGTCAGCCAGAGGGCGTCGACACCGAGTAGCTCGAGGTAGCCGAGTCGGGCTCGGATTCCGTCGATGTCGCCGACACCATCACCGTCGGAGTCGGCGAAGGAGCGCACGTAGACCTGATAGAAGACTGCGTTTCGCCACCATGCGGAGTTCTCCGCAGTCTCGGTTTGAAGGTCGGCAGATCGTCGCACAGGGAGCCATCCTGCCATCTGTTTCGGGGGAAAGTTGCCTCAAACGGGTGATTGGGTAGCGCGATCTTGGGCACTGCGAGAGAGGGCGATGCGGCCGGATGCGGCGTGATCCAGACGGGTTGCACAGAGCGGAGACGGCCCCCGTGCCGGGGGCCGCTCATGATCAGACTCGTCCGTCTCGGCCTGCGGGGGTCAGTGCCAGGAGTTGACCAGCGTCTGCGCCGCCATCTCCATGTACGCCCACAGCCGGTCGCGATGCACCGGATCGAGGTCTGCCTCGTCGACGGCCACCCGCATGCACCGCAGCCATGCGACGCGCTCGGCCTCACCGATGGTGAATCCTGCGTGACGCATCCGCAGCCGGGGGTGCCCCCGCTGCTCGGAGTAGGTGTGCGGGCCGCCCCAGTACTGCGCCAGGAACAGGCGCAGGCGGTCTTCGGCGGGACCCAGGTCCTCTTCGGGGTACATCGGGCGCAGCAGTTCGTCGTGAGCCACCTCGACGTAGAACCGAGCGACGATCCGGCGGAAGGTCTGCTCGCCTCCGACTGCCTCGTAGAAGTTCTCCGGTACGCCCACGCGTCCATACTCGCTCACGTCCGCAACGCTCTTCTCCTCAGGGTGGCAACCACGGCATCATCCCTGGTAGAAGGATCGGCCGGTCGGATAGGGCGCGCTGATCTCGGCGCGGTCGAACGCCGCCTTGATCCGCGCCCGCAGTGCTCGTGCGACGGCCCACTGCCTGCCGGGACGCACCTTGACGGTCAGACGGATGGTGATCGTGTCCGAGGTGATCTGGTCCACGCCGAGCATCTCCGGCGGTTCCAGCACGCTCTCCGACAGCGGAGCCTGCGCCGCGGCGTCGGCCGCGGTCGCCTGCGCCAGCTCCAACGCCGCGTCGACGTCCGAGGAGTGCGCCAGCGGCAGATCGATCACCGCCACCGCGAACCCCTGGCTGAAGTTGCCGACGCGGAGCACCTCGCCGTTGCGGACGTACCAGACCGTGCCTCCGAGGTCACGCACCGTGGTGACCCGCAGTCCGACGGCCTCGACCGTGCCGATCGCGTCACCGAGGTCGACGATGTCGCCGACGCCGTACTGGTCCTCCAGCATCATGAAGATTCCGGACAGGAAGTCGCGTACCAGATTCTGCGCACCGAAACCGATGGCCACGCCAAGTACACCTGCGGAGGCGATGATCGGGGCCATCTGGATGCCCAGCTGGTCCAGCGACAGGATCAGGGCGAAGCCGTAGACGACGAAGGACGTGATCGACTTCAGCACCGAGCCGATGGTTCGAGCACGCTGGATGCGCCGCTCGGACAACAGCGGGCCGAGCGCGTCGGGCGCTCGGTCCCGCAGCGGCTTGAGCAGGGTGGGGACCTTCTGCTCCCCGGTCATTTTCGTGGCCCGGCCGATGGCCCGATGCAGGACGAACCTGATCACGAAGGCGGCCAGGAAGATCAGGAGGATCTGGACGGCGGTGATCAGCGCAGGGGAGACCTGCGCGACGACAGCATTGTCGGTGAGCTCGTAGACCCGATCGCACCAGGAGTCTTCTTCACGGGCGCAGTCGGGCGCCGCCGTGGGGATGAACACAGAGAGTCATGGTAATCGTGGTACACGGTCCACGTCACGAGTTCGTGATCAACTCATGCACGTGGCCGTGACAGAACCCACGACGATGCAGCCGGGGTCTCCGGACGGTCGAACGGTCGCCGTCGGTCAGGAGGCGAGACTCCCGGCCGTCTCGGCGAGTCGGGAGCCCAGCGCCCGCGCATTGGCAGGCGCGACGACCATCCAGTTCCGCCCGTCGGGACCGAGCGTCTGCTGTGCCATGTAGCGGCCCGGCGGCGGATCGAAGAAGCTGATCGCGTTCTCGACCCGGTGCCGCTTCCCGAACCGGTCCCGCCGTGCCACATAGAGCTGCCCAGCGCAGGACCTGGGCATGGCCAGGAGCTGCTTCAACGCCTTCATGTCCGGTCCGCCCGCACCGCCGGGTGCCGCCTCGAAACCGAATTCGCCCTCGCGCGACGGGTCGTTGCCGCCGTCACCGAACGCGTCCTTGGGGAAGTTGAACGAACGGCCGCGACCACCCTGGTTGGGCGGCAGCGCCGAGAGCAGGGCGTCGATCAGCCCGGTGGACCGGACCGGTTCGAGGCTGAGCTCGTCGTCGGCCATCCTGGCGAGCAGCGCCTGTTCGCCGCTGCCGAGGGCCAGCGCCGACCGCGTGTCCTTCTGGCCGTGACTGAACCACCCGTAGAACTCGACCTCCGGGCGCTTGATCAGCCGGAGGGCGTCGAGCAGGTCGGGATGTGCCTCGCGGCCCCTGGCCAGGCCGAGGCCGCCGAGCTCCTGCCAGGCCTGGTTCACCAGCTCACGGCGTTCGTCGAAGGTGCGTCCCGGCGAGCGGCTGTTCAACGCCAGGTGCTTCTCCTCGAGCCGTTCCTGTTCCCACAGCACGTCGTAGGCAAGGTTGGAGATGGTGATCTTGCTCCGCAACATCGTCGCTCCCGACTGCGATCGTTCCTCAGGCAGGTGGATGAGCCGCCCGATCCTCGAAAGACCAGCGTCACCCGCATCTCAGCGGGTGACGCCGACCCTTCGCGGAATGGGTCTCCAGTCAGCGGTAGTTCGAGGGCGGTGTCTCGCCGAGCACGGCGGGCGCCACTCGCTGGCCGTCACCGAACACATCGTCGGTCTCGACCAGGTAGTCGGCGCGCTTGTGCTCCTTGTCGTCCTCACCGTCCTGGGCCTGGCCGCCGCGGCCGCCGCCCGCCATTCCGCCGCCTGCCATACCGCCGCCCGCGCCACCGCCGCCGGGGCCGAACCCGCCGCCCGCCGGGCCGAAGCCGCCGCCACCGGGACCGAAGCCGCCGGGCATCCGGCCGCCCATGCCGCCGCCTGCGCCCCCGCCCGAGGGGCCGAAGCCGCCGCCGGGCCCACCGGGACCGCCGCCGAAGCCGCCGGGCATCCGGAATCCGCCTGGTCCACGTCCGCCGCCGCCGGGGCCGCCCGCGCTGCCGCCGGGTCCGCCCGCACCGCCGCCGGGCGGAACGAAGCCGTTCGGACCCGGACCGTTAGGGCCGTAAGGCCCGCCGGGGCTCGGCCCGTTGGGACCGATCGGACCGTTGGGGCCGGGGAAGTTCGGGCTGGGCGAGTTCGGGATGTTCGCGTCGGGGCTGATCGACGGTGGCTGGTTGGGTGTCGGACCTCCCGGCGGGACGTTGCCCGGCGGTGTGAAGCCGCCGCCCCCGCCGCCGCCCCCGCCGCCGCCGCCGCCGGTGGGTACTTCACCGGGCGGCGTCCAACCGCCGCCCCCGCCCCCGCCGCCGGAAGGAAGGGAGCCGAGCCCGCCCCCGGACCCGTTACCCCCGCCGCCATTACCACCGCCGCCGTTCCCACCCGGGTCGACCCCGAGGGTGTCGGCGCCCTTCATCGCGATCTGCACCTCGGCAGGCTGCTCGAAGACCGGCAGGTTGTTGACGTTCTCCGAGGTGTTCGCACCGTATTCGGTATACGCAGCGATGTTGGCGCTGCTCTGCTCCTGGTTCGCCTCTTTCTTCCGGTCGTAGTCGATCTCCCACGGGACCGGGCTGTACCAGGGCTCGTTCGGCACTTCCGGCGGCTTCTCGATGTTGCCCGCCGCTGTCCGGAAGGAGCCGCTCTGGGAGGCGACCTTGTAGGAGACGTCGGTACAGGTCTGTTCGGCGTTGACCGCGAATTCACTGAACGGTCGGATCGTGTTCCCCGCACCGTCCGCCGCCGCACCGGACCAGCCGACCTGAGCCGCCTCGACGGCCCGGTCGATGGTGGCTTGCACTTCGCGGTACTTTAGTCCGATCTCGTGCCAGGCCCGATAGTTCTCATCGGTGGTGCCTTCTGGGCCAGTCGCGTTCGTGTGGAACCAGGCGTAGATCTCGTCCCCGTCGACTGCGCGGCACTGGGGAAAGAAGATGTCACCCATCTCACAGCCCTCCTGTGAGGTTCTCGATCATCAGCCCAGCCACCTCGTCGACCCTGACGCATGGATCACTGTGGCTGGCGTCGTTCTCGGACAGGAAGACACCGACGACGAGAGTTTCTTCGGCGGTCAGGTCCACGTGTGCATTGCACTGACCCACAGGGTCGACGGTGATGTCCAGGTGCACGGCGGGTCGTCCTGCGATCTCGACGTCACCCTCAAAGAAGGGATAGGTCGCCGAGTCCTCGTGCATACCCTCGATTCCGCCAGAAGCGTCGTCGAGATGAACCAGAAGGTTGGTGACCGAAGAGCTGTCTCGACTGATCCACTGACACTGCTGGGTGTCCACGGCTGAGTTGCGAGGCGAGCCAGGCTCTGTGATTCCATACTCGGCGAGCTGGTCGGCGGTCAGCAGGGAACAGGGGTCCCCTGCTGGCAACGTGGTGTCCAAATCGTCGATGGTCCGGTCGGCCTCCGTGCCTGTTCCCGGTGCAGGGGTCGAAGCACCGGTGTCTTCGCTCCTTGGTGTTGTGGCCTCGTCGAGAGAGCTGCCATCTCCGTCGACCGGAGTCGAGCAGCCAGCAAGCGCCAGGAGCACCATCGTGGTAGCACAGAGAGTGCCGCGCAGGTTGCGGTTCATACGTCGATGCTCCCAATCTGCGAGTTCTCTTCTTCGATGCGCTGGTACTCGTTGAGGGTGGTGGTCAGGTTGTCGATGGTGGCTCGCAGGGCTTCACGGAAGGCCTTGTTAGCCGCACCGTGCGCGCCAGTCTCCTCGAGTGCCTTCTCGCTGATGATTCGCGCGGCTTCGGTGCTGTAGTCGTCTGCGCCGGGTGCCCGTAGCGTTCCGAGCTGGCTGACGGCGTCGAAGCTGATCGTCTCCAACTCGATGATCGCCTCCTCCAGCCCGTCGATCAACTTCTGGATGTTCTCCGGGTCGACCTCGAAGGATCCGCCGCTGACAGCCGGGCCGGGGCCCGGGTCGCTGGGGTAACCGCGGTCTTCCATGGGTGCTGCCTTCCGACTCGTTCGCGCCCTCGTCGCCGTTGAGACGCCCACCGGTGACCGGTGGTTCCCGTGGCTGCTCGACCCCCTGGCGCCACCGAGTCCGTCGGGACGGCGGCATGTCGAGCGCTGCCCTCAAGATTAATCCATCGCACCAACGGAAAACACGGCAATGCGGCCCTCGGCGGCGACTCGCCCGTGACCAGGCGGGCTGCCAGGATCGGGATCGGGACAGGCAGGTTGACGAGGCAGGGGACGGCGGCAGAAGATCGCGCGGGCGGCCGACCGGCCCGGCCTCAGTCCTGTCTCAGGTCGAGCCCGGTCTGCGCCGCCAGGAAGGCGAGCTGGTCGGCGGACAGCGCGACGGCCTGCGTGACCGAGCGTGCGCCGTGGCCGACCTCCGTCTCCCGACGCAGGAGCACCGGGCGCTTCTCGGGATCGCCCGTCGTGGCGTGCTGGAGCGCGGCGCACATCTTGCGGGCGTGGCAGGGATCGACCCTGCTGTCCGAGTCGAACACGGTGAACAGCACCGAGGGGTACTCCACCCCCGAGGTGACGCGGTGATAGGGCGAGTAGCCGAGCAGCCAGTCCAGTTGCTCGGGGTCGTCGGCCGTGCCGTACTCGTCGTTCCAGGTCCGGCCGAGGAGGAATCGCTCGTACCGCACCATGTCCAACAGCGGCGCCGAGCAGACGACGGCGCGGAACAGGTCGGGACGCTGCGTCAGCGCGGCGCCGACCAGGAGGCCGCCGTTGGAACCGCCCATGATCGCGAGCTGGTCGGGCGTGGTCCACTGTCGGGCGATCAGTTCATCGGCCGCGGAGTGGAAGTCGTCGAAGACGTTCTGCTTGCGGTCTCGCATGCCCGCCTGATGCCAGGCCTCGCCCTCCTCGCCACCGCCGCGCAGCGAGGCCGTCGCCCAGATCCCGCCCGCCTCCACCCAGGCGAGGGCGGCTGAGTTGTAGGCGGGGCGGCGGCTCACCGAGAAGCCGCCGTATCCGGTGAGGATCGCGGGCCTCGACGTTGCTACCGAGGAGTCCGGGCTGACGAGGAAGAGCCGGACGGGCGTGCCGTCCTTCGATCGATACACGATCTGCTCACTGCGCACCGACGGCGGCGTCACCGAGCCGGGAGCCGACTCGACCAGGTCTTCTCGGCCGGAACCCGCCCAGTAACCGCGCACGCCCGTCGGGGTCAGGAAGTCGGTCCAGCCGAACCAGAGCCGGTCGCCCCCGGTGTCGGTGCGGGGGTCGACGGTGGACAGTGAGGTGACGGTGCCAGGACCGGGCAGGGGGACCAGCGCGGTCTGTGCACCGGTCGTCGGATCGTGCAGTGCCAGCTCCGACACCGCATGTCGGGCCCGCAGGACGACGAGCTGCGCGGGCACCTGCTCGTCTCCCGGCAGCCACTCGACGCCGCTGAGCACGGAGTCGACGTCCTCGGAGATCAGCTCGGTCCAGTCCGCCCGGTCCGGCCTGGCGGGATCGGCGACGCAGAGTCGCCAGCGGGGTGCGTCGAGCGTCGTCAGCAGGTACAGCCTGCCGTCGCGATTCACCCAGGCGTGCAGCATCGCCTCGTTGCGTTCGTCACTGATCTGCCGCAACTCGCCCGTCGCCGCGAGATCGGCGAGCCAGGTCGAGTTCCTCGGGGCGGTGCCGGGACGCGCGTCGACGACGAGCCAGCGTCCGTCGGCGGACACCCGGACGCCGTAGTAGTTGGTCAGGTCCAGGCCTGCGCCGTGGACCTCCACGTCGGTCGCCGCGTCCTGGCCGACCCGGTGCAGCCAGACCCGTCGATGGAACTGCTCCTCGCCCTCGGGCACGTCCTCCGGCGGCAGCCTGCGCACGTAGTAGAACTCTCGACCGCCGGGCAGCCAGGCGACGGCCGAGTACCGGCATCGGTCGATCGGCCCGTCGACGACCTCGCCGGTCGCCACGTCCAGCACGTGCAGCAGCGAATGCTCGTCGCCGCCCACCGACAGCTGATAGGCCAGCAGGGTGCCCTCCCGGCTCGGCGACCAGGTGTCCAGGGTCGTTCGCCCGGTGGGGTCGAGCCGGTTCATGTCGAGCAGGGTCCGTTCGGAGGTCGTGCCGTCGGCCGCCGTCTCCCGGACGTACAGCACGGCGTGGTCCTCGTCGGGCAGCCTGCGGGTGAAGAAGGCACGACCCGCGCGCCAGACGGGTGCGGACACCGAACCGGCGCCTGCCAGCTCGGTCAGCCGGGCGGCCAGCCGCTCGCGACCGGGCAGCGCACCCAGCACCGCCGAGGCCAGCCCGTCCTGTGCCTCCTGCCAGGCCAGTGTGGCGGGGTCCGCTGGGTCTTCCAGCCTGCGATAGGGATCGGCCACGGCCCTGCCGTGCAGGTCCTCGATGAGATCTTCGCGCGCGGCGTCCGGATAGATCGGCGAGTCAGCGGGCACACCCGCACTCTAGAGAACGACCCACGGCGCGCTGGTGGCGCGGTTGTCCGGCCGCTCGCACGCTGCAGGCGGTCGGACCACGGTAGTTCGCGTCACATTCGCCGCCTCCGGTCGTGCGCGGGCGCAGGTGTTCACCGACCGGTCGGCGATTCAGGAGTGCGAGACCGGCCGAAAGTGTGGTCGACTGGTTCCTGTACCGGTGGAGGTGGTTGCGTGCCAGATCGACAACCCACTTCGATCGGCGCTCCTGCGGAGTGGGCGCCGACCGCTGTCGTGCGCCCGGCGAACGCCAGACTTTGTTCGCCGAGCATCGTCAGAGCCGATCCGACTCCGTCTGCGCAGGCGGTGCCCGCCGGGGAGACACCCTCGCCCTGGGCCAGGCGTCAGGTCCTGCTGCTCAATGCGACCTACGAGCCGCTGGCGGCGCTGCCGCTGCGTCGGGCGGTCGTCCTGGTGATCTGTGGCAAGGCTGAAGTGGTGCACGACGACCCGCAGGGGCTTGCGGTGCATTCGGTGAACGCCAGCCAGTCCGTTCCCTCCGTCATCCGGCTCAGCCGATTCGTGCGGGTGCCGTATCGCGGCCGGGTGCCGCTGACGCGGGCCGCGCTGATGCTGCGGGACCGCTACCGCTGCGCCTACTGCCGGGGTCGGGCGGAGACGGTCGACCACGTGGTGCCGAGGAGTCGGGGCGGCAGTCACTCCTGGGAGAACTGCGTCGCCTCCTGCGCGCGGTGTAATCACCGCAAGGCTGACCGGCTGCTCCGGGAACTCGGTTGGCGGCTGCTCACGATTCCTCGGGCGCCCTCCGGGCCTTACTGGCGGCTGCTGGCCGGCGGCGAGACCGACCCGCTGTGGCTGCCTTACCTGGGCGAACCCGCCGCCTGAGGAATTCGTGGTGTGGGCAGGCGGTAGGTCAACGCCCGCCGGGTGTGACGCGCACGCCTGCCTGGAGTCCGCGTCGGGTGACGCGTACGCCGCGACCGGACAGCTCGCGCACGGGGGTGTGGGTGACCCGGACTCCCTGTCTGGTCACTCGGACGCCCGCCTCGGGAGACCGGGTGACGCGGACCCCCGCCTCGGGAAGTGCTCGGGTGACGCGGACGCCTGCCTTCGGGAGTCGGGTGACGCGGACGCCTGCGTCGGGGAGACCTCGGGTGACGCGGACGCCTGACTCGGGAAGTCGTCGGGTGACGCGAACCCCGGCTTCGGGCAGGTGCCTGGTCACCCGGACGCCCGCCGTGCTCCTCGTGACCCGGACTCCGCAGTCCGGCGTGCGTCGGGTGACGCGAACCCCGGCCTCGGGCAGGTCGCGGGTCACGCGGACACCGTCCTGAGGCAGCATCCTGGTGACGCGGACCCCGAGCGTCAGGGACAGCCCGGACGGCGTCGAATCGGTGCGCGTGACGCGCACCCCTGCGGACGGCGTCGACCGAGTCACTCGGACCCCCGCTCTCGCGGCAGGCTCGTCAGTACGCAGAGTCGTTGTCGCACTGTGCGGTGCGGTAGGGCGGCTACCGTTGGGACGGGTGGTGTCCTTGCTCCATACGTGGATGTTGAAAAACATGATGTCATCTCCTTGACGTCGATCCGGACGGATCTTTCGCCTACTGGATGTGTGCAAGACCCGTACAGGTGAAAGTAGAAGCCTGGGCGGGCCTGGACAAGCCGCCAATGTGAGTGGCATTCACCCCCTTCTGGTCCGGGTCCGAACGGGGGAGCCTGCTGGTCCGACCGAGTGATCCCTGCCGGTGCGACTCCGTGCTGAAGGGTTACCCGTCGTAGCGGGCGTATAAGCACTCGCACACCTAGCGTGATGGACGATCGCGATGCGTGGTTGCCTCGGGCGGCGATTCCCGACGATCGGATGGTTCCGCGCCGCAGGCGCACCGGGCCCGCCCGCCCGCCGTCGCAGACCGATGGACCGGGGTGGCCGAGCCCGCCGTCGGCGAGTGATCTCGGGCGGCGTTGACACGCAGACACCCTGGTGGTCGACCCGTGGGCTACCGTACGAGGCGTGACCGTAGTGGAGACAATCCTCGTCTTCGTGCTGATCCCCCTGGTGGTCTACGGCGTGGTGATGATGCTGACCCTGCGGCAGAAGGCTGCTCGGGCTGCGCGCTACCGCCCCGGCCAGGAATGGGACTACCGACCGGTGTGGTGGACCGCGAACCCCGCGGGCCTGAGCGAGGCCCAGCGAGCCAGGGCAGCCGCAGCCGAGGAGCACGACGACCAGGCAGCGCAGACCGACGACCCGAACGTGTCGACGGCCAGGGGAGGTGCTCGTGGGAACTGGTGAGCTGACCCGCCGAGTGGAGGCCGCCGATGCCGATCTCGGCCTCGGCGCCGTGGTGACGTCCACCGGCCGAGTGTCCGTCGCTCGCAGGCTGACGCGTGACGAGGAGCCCGCGCTCCCGTTCACACCGTCGCAGTTGGCGCGGCTCGACGAGGCGCTGACGCTGGCAGGTCGGTCCACCGGGCTGGACTTCAGCATCTACCTCGGCGGCCTCGGCGAGGACAGCAGGGCACGGGCGGAGGAGCTGCACGCCTCCATCGGGTTCGCCGCGCGGGACGCCGTCCTGATCGCCGTGTCGCCTGCCGGGCGGGTGGTCGAGCTGGTGACGGGCTTCGAGGCCGCACGAAGGGTGCCCAACCGGGGCTGCAAGCTCGCCGTGATGAGCATGGTCGCCTCGTTCAAGGAGGGCGATCTCGTCGGCGGGCTGCTCAGCGGCCTGCGGATGCTCTCCGACCAGGCGGGCAACGAGCTGACGACCCGGTAGGAACCGCCTGTCGACGCGGCGGCAGTGGGCCCGGCCGTGTCCAGGCCGCCGTGATGAGACCGACCGCCGGGGGTGCGGCATGAACCGCACCCCCGTGGTCCGTCACCGGAATCAGTGGTCGTCGAAGGCCCGCGCGGCCAGTGCGCGGACGATCCCCGCTCGACCCTCGGACACCAGCCTCCGCAGCGCGGGCGGATGGTCTCCCGCCAGCCAGGCGTCAGCCGCCTCCACGGTGCTCGTCTCGACCGCCCAGGACGGGAAGAGCCCCACGACGGCAGGCTGAGCCCGTTCGATCGATCGCCGCCGCCACACGTCGTCCACCTCCGCGAAGTACCGCTGGACGTAGTCGGCCAGCAGCTTCTTCTGCGCCGGATGCGAGAAGCCGTGGATGATCGCCTCGTTCACGGCGTTGGGCAGCTCGTCGTCGTGCACGGCCCGTCGCCATGCCTCCTCCTTGGCCTCCGCCGTCGGCCGCAGTGCTCGCGCGCGCTCCGCATGCCTGCGTCCGGTCGCGGTCGGGTCGCGACACAGCTCCGCCTCGATCTCGGCGGTGTCGGCCGCACCATGGGCTACCAGCGCGAGCAGCAGACGCCAGCGCAGGTCCGTGTCCACCGTCAGGCCGGGCAGCGGGTCGGAGCCGTCCAGCCAGCCCCGGAGCACGTCGAGCTGCTCTGAGGTGAGCACCGATCCGGAGAGCGAGTTGACGAAGGCGAGCTGGTGGTCCGAGCCCGGCTCGGCGGCACGGGCGAGTTCGAGCACCCTGGTGGTCAGCCGTCGCCAGCCCTCCGGCGCCCAGTCGGGCGCGGCGTAGGAGGACAGTGCGGTCTGTGCCTGCATGAGCAGGCGCTGCGCCACCCCCACCTCTTCCTCGGCATGCACGCCGCCGAGCGCGAGCGCCACGAAGTCCCGAGCCTTGAGTTCGGCCTCCCGCGCCATCTCCCAGGCCGCCGACCAGCACAGGGTCCTGGGCAGCGACTCCTCGATGTCGGAGATCCGGTCGATCAGCGCGGCCAGCGAGTCGGGGTCGAGCCGCATCACGCAGTAGGTCAGGTCGTCGTCGTTGACCAGCACGATCTTTCCGCGCGGCACCCCGACCAGCTCGGCGACCTCGGTGCTCTGACCGGACACGTCCACCTCTGCCCGGTGGGTCCTGACGAGCCTGCCGCGCTCATCCTCGTCGTAGACGCCCACCGCGAGCCGGTGCGTGCGGAGCTCGCCCGCACCGGGGTGGGCGGGTCCCTGGACGACCTCGAACCGGGTGAAGCGACCCTCGTCGTCGAGTTCGAAGCGCGGCCGCAGGGAGTTCAGCCCCGTCGTCTCCAGCCACTGCGCGCTCCACCAGGACAGGTCTCGACCGGAGGCCTCCTCCAACGCGGCCAGCAGATCCGCGAGGGTGGCGTTGCCCCAGGCATGGCGGGCGAAGTAGACCCGCAGTCCGGCGAGGAAGTTGTCCAGCCCGACGTAGGCGACGAGCTGCTTGAGGACGCTGGCGCCCTTGGCGTAGGTGATGCCGTCGAAGTTGACCTCGACGGCGTGGGTGTCGGGGATGTCTGCCGCGACCGGATGCGTCGAGGGAAGCTGATCCTGACGGTAGGCCCAGGACTTCTCGATGTTGGCGAAGGTCGTCCAGGCCTGGGTGTACTCGGTGGCCTCGGACTGCGACAGGACGCTCGCCCAGGTCGCGAACGACTCGTTGAGCCACAGGTCGTTCCACCAGCGCATGGTCACGAGGTCGCCGAACCACATGTGGGCCATCTCGTGCAGCACGGTCTCGCAGCGGCGCTCGTAGGAGTACCGGGTGACCCGCGACCGGAAGACGTAGTCCTCCAGGAACGTCACGCAGCCCGCGTTCTCCATGGCGCCCGCGTTGAACTCCGGCACGAAGCACTGGTCGTACTTGCCGAACGGGTAGGGCACGCCGAAGGCCTTGTTGTAGAACGCGAAGCCCTGTCGGGTCTCGGTGAACAGGCGGTCGGCGTCCAGGTGCTCCGCGAGCGAGGCGCGGCAGTACAGCCCCAACGGGATGACGCCGTGCTCGTCCTCGTACTCGGCACGCCACTCGGCGTAGGGTCCTGCGACCAGAGCCACCAGGTAGGTCGACATCGGTCGGGTGGTCGCGAAGACATGTCGGGCGGCCGCGCCGACGGTCGTCGTCTCGCTGATCAGGTCGTTGGAGATCACCTTCCAGCTCGACGGAGCGGTGACCGTGAGCTGGTACACGGACTTCAGATCCGGCTGATCGAAACAGGCGAACATCAGCTTGGCGTCGGAGGTCTCGAACTGCGTGTACAGGTACACGCCGTCGTCGACCGGATCGACGAAGCGGTGCAGGCCCTCGCCGGTGTTCATGTAGCGGCAGTCGGCATGCACGACGAGCTCGTTCTCGGCTGCCAGCTCGGGCAGCGCGATGCCATCCTCCTCGCGGTAGCCGCCCAGGTCGAGCTCGACGCCGTTGAGGACGGCTCGGTCGACCTGCTCGGCGACCAGATCGATCCAGCTTCGGGCGCCGACCTCCGAGGAACGGAAGCGGACCGTGGTGACGGATCGGAAGGTCTTCTCGCCGGGACCGCCCTCGCCGTCGGTGAGGTCCAGGTCGATGGCGTAGGACGTCACGCTCAGCAGCTCGGCCCGCTCGCGGGCGGCTTCGCGGGTCAGGTTCGGGGCGGGCAACAGATCACCTCGGTCTGCAGTCTGGGCAGGTCGCTGGCATCCAATCACGTCCGGCGCGGCCGGGGCAGTCAACCGACTGGGTCAGCCCGATCGGGAATTCCTCGTCGATGTCGCATGGTTGTCGTTCATGGTGCACCCCGACGGGTGACAGGCCGACCGATTTCCGAGGAGACCCTGCATGGCACAGGACCCGAACACGAACGCGGCGAGGACCACGGTGGACTTCTGGTTCGACCCGGTCTGTCCCTTCGCCTGGATCACGTCGCGGTGGATCCTCGAGGTTCAGAAGGTGCGCGACATCGACCTCCGGTTCCGGGTGATGAGCCTGTCCGTCCTCAACGAGGGACGTGAGCTGTCCGAGGACTACCAGGCTCTGATGGACCGCTCCTGGGGTCCGGTCCGCGTGGCGATCGCCGTGGAGCATCAGCACGGGCCGGAGGCGCTGGCCGCCTACTACACGGCGATCGGCACGCTGATCCACGTCGAGGGGGTCCGGGATCGGCCGACGGCCATCTCGCAGGCGCTCGCGGAGGCCGAGCTGCCTGCCGAACTGATCGAGGCCGTCGAGTCCACCGCCTACGACGAGCGGCTGCGGGCGAGCCACCATGAGGGCATGGACCCGGTGGGGGAGGACGTGGGCACGCCGACGATCCACATCGACGGCACCGCCTTCTTCGGCCCGGTGTTGACGAAGATCCCCCGCGGCGAGGAGGCGGGCCGCATCTTCGACGGCGCGCGGCTGTTGGCCGACTATCCGTACTTCTTCGAGTTGAAGCGGACCCGTACCGGAGAGCTCGACTTCACCTGATCGGTCGGATCCCTTCCCGCCGGATGACCGGCGGGGAGGGATCCGCCTCCGCAGAGGGGGATGCGCCTCGCGGGGATGATGCGCCTCGGCGGGGAGGGATGCGCCTCGGCGGGCGGGTGTGCCACGCTCGGGGCCGACGCATCGACCGCGCACAACTCGGGGAGGACCCATGGCGGCTCCTGGCACCGCTCGCACCGGTCACCTGATCGGCGGACGGGCGGTGATCGGCGGCGATGAACGGATCGACGTCGTCAATCCCGCCACCGAGCAGGTCATCGCCTCGATTCCGGCGGGGACCGCCGACGACGTCGATGCGGCCGTTCGCGCCGCGGCCGCCGCCTGGCCCGGCTGGGCGGCCACCTCCGTCACGGAGCGAGCGGCCGCCGTGCGCAGGATCTCCGGCGGACTGGCCGCGCGAGGCGCCGATCTCGCCGCCACCATCTCGGCCGAGATGGGCTCACCGATCTCCTTCGCCACGAAGGTCCAGGCCGGGCTGCCGGTGGCGACCTCGGCGGCCGTGGCGGACCTGCTCGACTCGGGGTATTCCTTCACCGAGGAGATCGGCAACTCGCGGATCGTTCGGGAGCCGGTCGGGGTCGTCGGCTGCATCACCCCGTGGAACTATCCGCTGCACCAGCTCGTGGCGAAGGTCGCACCGGCCCTGGCCGCCGGGTGCACGGTAGTGATCAAACCGAGCGAGATCGCCCCGCTCTCCGCCGGGATCTTCGCCGAGATCGTCGCCGAGGCCGGTGTTCCGCCGGGCGTCGTCAACATCGTGCACGGCACCGGACCGATCGTGGGCGAGGCGCTCGCCACGCATCCGCTGGTCGACATGGTCTCCTTCACCGGCTCCGTCGCGGCAGGCAGCCGGGTCGCCGCGCTGGCGGCCGGGACCGTCAAGAAGGTGGCCCTCGAGCTGGGCGGCAAGTCCGCGAACATCATCCTCGACGACGCCGACCTGACCAAGGCGGTCAAGATCGGTCTGGCCAACTGCTTCATCAACGCGGGGCAGACCTGCACGGCGTGGTCGCGCATGCTGATCCCCGAATCGCTGCACGACCAGGCGGTGACGCTGGCGGAGTCGGCCGCCGCCCGATACACGCCGGGCGATCCCACCGACCCGGCCACCCGGATCGGGCCGCTGGCCTCGGCGACGCAGCGGGACCGGGTGCTCGACTTCCTCCGAAGCGGTATGGAGGCGGGCGCTCGGCTGGTCGTCGGCGGCACCGAGACGCCGACCGGCCTCGATCGCGGGTCCTATGTGCTGCCCACCGTGTTCGCCGAGGTCCGACCCGAGATGACCATCGCGCGCGAGGAGATCTTCGGCCCGGTGCTGGCGATCATGCCGTATCGCGACGAGGACGAGGCCGTCGAGATCGCCAACTCCACCGACTACGGGCTGTCCGGCGCGGTGTTCTCCGCAGATCAGGATCGTGCGCTCGCGGTGGCCGGCCGGATGCGCACCGGTCAGGTCGACGTCAACGGCGCGGCCTTCAATCCGATGGCGCCCTTCGGCGGGTATCGACGCTCCGGGGTGGGCAGGGAACTCGGGCGCTTCGGATTGGAGGAGTTCCTCGAGGTCAAGTCGATCCAGGTGTGAGCCCGGATCGCGGAGCCGTCAGTCCGCCCAGTCCCATCGCATGCCGTAGATCCCCGGTGCGACGTCCAGTTCGATGACGTGCGCGGTGTGCGAGGCGCCGATCGCGACCTCCCGCAGCCCCTGTTCCGGGGCGTCGGCGTTGGGCCGGTGGTAGCGCAGGCACCGGACGGGCAGCGCATCCGGCTGGAAGCCGACCTGGAGCACGTACTGCCGGGTGGGCATCACGAAGCGTCGATCGTGGAACAGGATGGGTTCGCCCGGCTGCCCCGCCACCTCGTACTCGAAGATGGTCGCCTCGCCCGCGTCGAGCACCCTGTCGAGCACGAGTTCGGCGACCATGAAGCCGCTCGGACCGTGGACGACCTCGCCGAGGGTGCAGTAACGGGTCGCGGTGATCGCGACGGAGCGCTCCGGCTCGGTGCGGTAGACCAGGAAGCTGCGAGACACGCCGTCCACCGCTGCCTCCACGACCATCCGGGTGCGTACCGCCTGTTCGTCACGCTGGGAGCCGACCAGCACGATGTCCTGGACGCTGAGCGGGCTGAGCTGATTCGGCGGCGGCACGTCGATGTGGGCCCGCAACTCCCGAACCGTGTCGGGGTCGGTCCAGAGCTGATCCAGGTCGACGGTGCCGTGGCTGCGAGCCACCCAGCGCCCACGGGGACGACGCGGGCCGAGCAGGCCGGTGAGCGACTCCTCCGGGAGGCCGAGCACCTCCTCCAGAATGCGCACTCCGCGCAGCGAGTCGGGCCGCTCCGGGCGACTGCGGCCGTGCCGCCAGTAGCTCAGGGTGGTGAGGCTGACGCGCACGCCCCGGTCGGCCAGTCGTCGTTGCAGCCGATCCAGGCTCAGGCCGCTCACCTCGATGGCGAGGCGCAGCGCGTTACTGAACGGGCCCTGCTCCAACGCCTCGGCGAGTTCCTCACGCCTGCCTGCGGGATGGGGCGCGTCGAGGCGGGGCTGTCGGGTCTGTCGAGAAGACGTCGGGGGCGTCGGAGGGCACGGCGGCTGCTGCGGCGGCGGTGCCTGCGGAGGTCGGTCGCCATGCATCGGGACCCCCTCGCGGTCGGGATGGGCAGAGGCTGTCGGTCCGGCACACCGCGCCGGGACCCGGCTGACAGGCGGGCGTACCGCCCGCCGATCGACCTGCTCACGATATCCGCCGTGCACTCCGCCGCATCGTTGCATCCTCAACTTGATCAGTCGGTGAGATGCGCCCGCGATCTGCCTGGTCAGCGCAGTCGGTCGGCTGCGGTGCGGACGACCGCTGCGCCGAACGGGTGAGTCGGCCCCTCCTCGGCTGCGTAGGAGACTGCGCCGAGCGCCGCAGCGTGCTCGACCAGAGTGCGTAGTTGCGCGGCCTGTGTTCGGACGAACGCGATGTCGACCGGTCGGCCGTGACCGGGGACGAAACGGGTGACCGCCGAACCGCGTTCGGCGAGTCCGGCCGCGAGTGCGGCCCAGTCTCGCGGGAACGAGTCCTCGAAGGCGGGCGGAGCACCCTGCTCGATCAGATCGCCGGTGAACACCACGTCGACGTCCGGCACGGTCACGATCAGATCGTGATCGGTGTGCCCCCTGCCGAGGTGTTCGAGCACCACGGTCCGTCCGCCGAGGTCGACTTCGACGTGATCGGTCACGGTGCGATCCGGCGGGACCGCCCGCGAGGCCGAGAGCGCGTCGGCCAGATCGGGCCTGCCCTCGTCGCGATAGTGCGTCGACCACTGGTCTCGTTGGGCCGATGCGGTGGCCCTCAGCACCGCAGGCAGCCGCTCGTGTGCCCAGACCGGACAGGGGAGGAAGGCCTCGGTGCCGAAGCAGTGGTCGAAATGGGCGTGGGTGTAGACGACGGCCCAGGGCAGCGACGTGCGTTCCCGGACGGCCGCCGCCAGGGCCGCTCCCTGTCGATGATCGCCGCCGGTGTCGATCACCAGGCAGGATCGCGTGCCGATGACCAGACCGGTCGAGAGGTCCAGTTCGCGATGTCGCCGCACCAGCACTCCGTCGGCGATCTCGCTCCACCACGCGGCGGGCGCGGGCTCTGGCGGCTCGGTCATGACTTCTGCTCCCGTGCTGTCGTCGGACGTGGTCCCTGCCGAGGTGCTGCGTCAGACTCGCAGCTGCTCGGCGCCGTGCCCCGGCCCGCCTCGGCGAATCAGCCGAGGCGGGCTCCATCGACCAGGATGCCGTCCGCCAGCTGCGGTGCCGCTCGGCTGACGTCGAGGAGACTCGCCAGCTCCACGTCGGCGGCGAAGCCCTCGTCGCGCAGCTCGCGGCCGGAGACGCAGCCCGCGATCACCTCCGCGATCCGGACGCGGCATCCCTGGAAGGACGCCTCGGCCAGTTCGGCCTCGGGGGAGAGGCCGCCGGTGGCCAGCCCCGCGATCACCGCTCCCGCGCCGAGGAGATCCTCCACTGCAGGCCGCAGCGGGCCTTCGTTCACTCCCCACCGCTCGCCCGCCGCGATCACCGCGATCGGCCCGCCTGCCGCGAGCGTCAGCGCCCGGCGAGCCGTCGCGCCCGCGTTGCGCAGACCGCCGACCAGCACGGCGGCCTGCCCTGCAGCGGCCGTGGCGCAGAGTGTGGCTCCGTTGGGGGAGGGCAGCGCGAGCAGCTGCCCGGCGGGGATATCCCGCAAGGAAGCGGGGCTCAGCGACCAGCCCGCACCGCGCCGAGGCCCGGCGAGCACGGCGCCTGCCCGCGTGGCCGCCTCGGCCGCTCGATCGTCGCGCCAGGGCAGCGGCAGGACCCGTGCCCCACGCCCGATCGCGACGTCGACGGCAGTGCTGAACGACAACACGTCGACGACGACCACCACCGCGCAGTCCTCGGCGAGGGCGGCGAGTCCCGCAGGCCCCCAGTCCAGCCGAATTCGGTGATCGGCCTGTCGAAACACGCGTGCATCAGCCATGTCGCCATCGAAGATCATCCAGGGGGGCCGAGTCGAGTCCATTGCCGCTCTCGACCGCCGGTGCGGTCTCGCTCGTCGCCTCCGCCGCCGCAACCTGGCAGACTGCCCGGCGTGCGTGTCTATCTCGGTGCCGACCATGCAGGCTTTCAATTCAAGAACGAGCTGGCCGACCATCTCCGCGGCCTCGGCCACGAGGTCGTCGACGTCGGACCTCATGCCTACGACGCCGAGGATGATTACCCGGCGTTCTGCATCGAGGCGGCGAGTCGGGTGGTCGCCGACCACGGCAGCGTCGGGGTCGTGATCGGCGGTTCCGGCAACGGCGAACAGATCGCGGCGAACAAGGTGCCCGGTGCCCGGGTTGCCCTGGCATGGAGTCCGGAGACCGCACGGCTGGCGCGAAACCACAACAACGCCCAGCTCATCGGCGTCGGCGCTCGGATGCACACCACGCAGGAGGCGATCGAGATCGTCACGACCTTCCTCGACGCGACCTTCTCCGACGAACAGCGGCACTCGCGGCGGATCGGGCTGATCGCGGAGTACGAGTCCACCGGCACTCCGCCGCCGCTGCCGACGGGCTGAGCCGATGGCGGTCCCGGACCGACCGGTGCACTGGTCGCTGGTCCCGCTGCTCGCGGCGCCTGCGACCGTGCTCGGCGTCGTCCTGCTCTACTTCGGCCAGTCGGCCCTCGTGCCCGCCGTCGCGGGCGGTGTCGAGGGCATCTGCGGATCTCCGGACTGCGGACTCGGCATCGGCGTGATGCTGTTTCTCGCCGGGGTGGCGTCCGTGCTGGTGGCACTGCTGTTGTCCGTCCTGCTGGGACGAGCCAGGGCGCGGGGCGGCCGCGAGCTCGGACTGCACCTCGCCCTCCGCGATGCCGGTGCGGTGACGGCCTGTGTGCTGCTGGGGTATGTCATCGTCTCCGTGCTGCTGTGGTGGATGATCGGCTGATGCCGGAAGGACACACCCTGCACCGACTGGCCCGGCTCCACCAGCGGCGCTTCGCGGGTGGGCCGGTGGCGGTGAGCAGTCCACAGGGTCGCTTCGCCACGGAGGCCGCCCGGCTGGACGGCGTGACGCTGTGCGAGGCGCAGGCGTACGGGAAGCACCTGCTGCATCACTACGAGAACGGCCTGACCGTGCACGTCCACCTCGGGCTGTACGGCACCTTCGTCGAACATCCCCTGCCGGTCGAAGAACCGGTCGGGCAGGTGCGGATGCGGATCGTCGGAGCGGATCACGTCACGGACCTGCGCGGCCCGACCGCATGTCGGATACTGCTCGCGCCGGAGGTCGCCGCGCTGCAGGCGAGGCTGGGCCCCGATCCGTTGCGGCCGGACGCCGATCCCACCGCGGCGTGGACTCGTGTCTCCCGTTCCCGCGCCTCGATCGCGGCGCTGCTGCTGGATCAGTCCGTCCTCGCGGGGGCGGGCAACGTCTACCGCGCCGAGGTCCTGTTCCGCCACGGCGTGCCGCCGATGCTTCCTGGATCGCGTCTGGGTCGGGAGACCTGGGATGCGATCTGGGCGGACCTGGTGCTGCTGATGGGCGAGGGGGTGCGCAGCGGGCGCATCGACACCGTGCGCCCGGAACACGATCCGAGCGTCACCGGCCGGGAGCCCAGGCGAGATCGACACGGTGGAGAGGTCTACGTCTATCGGCGCGCGGGGATGCCCTGTCTGGTCTGTGGCGAGACCGTGCTGATGCGCGATCTGCAGGGCCGCAAGCTGTACTGGTGTCCCGCATGTCAGGCAGGCTGATCGGCTCCCGACCGGCGGCCGAGGGCGGCAGCCCCGTCAGGGAGCACGTCGACGGACTCGCGGGTCGAGATCGGTTCTGACGATCCGGGCCCGTCGGCCGCCGTGTTCCGACCGATCTCCGTGCCGCGTCGGAGGCCTCGTCGGAACCGTCGGCCCTGCTTCTCGGCGGCCTGGCACCGGCTGCGACGTTCGTCGGTGGTCCGCCCATCGGATCGGATGCGGTCGGCAGGCTTCCGAAGCGATCCGCCACCGAGCCGATCGGATCGCCCCGCCCCTTCGGGCCGCCGATCGTGTGAAGCCGTGCGGCGGGTGCGAGCCGCTCCCGGGGAACAGGGCGGGCTCGTTCCCCGGCCGGAGCGGTGTGCCGGTGCCCGAGACGGCGGATGCCGTGTCACCCGCTGAGAACCAGGGTGACACGGCATCGTCTGTCGCGTCGTCGAGCGTGGCGGTGTCCGCCGCGCAGGCGCAGGCCTCGGTGGCCGACCGCAGCGGGCTCAGAAGTCGCCGAAGTCCATGTCGCCCCCGCCGAAGTCGTCCCCGCCGCCGAAGTCGTCGCCACCGGAGTCGGCCTCGGCCTCGGCGTCTTCCTCTGCCTGTGCCTGGCCTGCCTCGAAGCCGTCGTCGTAGCCGTCGCCGTAGACGTCGGTGGGCACCCCGGACATCCCGGAGAACATCGCGCTGAACAGCAGCGCCGAACCGAGACCCCAGGCGCCTGCGACCAGCGCCGGCTTCCACCACGGCTCGCTGTACCAGCCCTGCGGCACCGGCCTGCCCGCGACCTCACCACCGGGGTAGTAGTGCGAGGCATGCTGGTCCGGCTGCGGCGAGGCGATCATCTGCCTGCCCTCGAACTCGACCTCGCGCTGCTCGGTCACCTTGCCCGCCCGCGTCTGACCGAAGAGGTCGGGCAGCTCGGGTCCGGGGTCGATCCCCATGGCGGTACGCGCGGCCCGCACGTAGTACAGGCCCTCCATCGCGGTCTGGGTGACGAGATTGCACTGCTCTGCAGTGCGGGCCTGCTCCATCTGCGAGCCTGCGGCCGTGTAGCGCTCGGACGCGTCGGCCATGGCCTGCTTCGACGCGTCGTTCGTGCCGGTCAGGTTGATCACCTGACCGCCGAGGCGCTCGACCCAGCGGCGGGCGTCGGCCTTCGCGTCGTCCAGCTCTTGCTGTTGCGCTTTCGCGCGTCGTTGCGCGAACACCACCGCCCCACCGACGACCACGATCGCGAGGACGATCAGAACGATTGCGGTGCCCACGGAATCCTCCTGTTCTCGGTGCGGCTGTGCCGCGAAACCGACGATTCAGACGTTACCGGTTGTGCGTATCGCCTGAGTCAAGACCCCGACCGAGTCGATCTAGTCGGCATATCGGTGTAGGGACAGGGAATCGTCGTCCCACGCCCGGACGTCGCATCGTGAGCAGTCCACTGTGGAGATATGTGTGCAGCCCGTCCGGGGGCTCCGTCCGGACGGGCTCGGCGGCTGCCTGCGGCGGGTCGCTCCGGAGTTCCGAGAGTCCGTCGACGTCAGAAGTCGACCGCGCAGTAGGGCATCGGATCGGCCAGGAATGACCGGGAGGCGGCGGCGACGGCGCCCGCACGGTGCTCCTGCACGAGGCCACTCGCGGCAAGCGTGCTCAGCCGGGTGGCACCGAGGAAGGCGGCGCCGAGGTCGGCGACCCCGATGGTGAGATCCGCCCGCTCGGCGGCGGCCGTCACCGTGGCGGCTCCCTCGTCGTCGACACGCAGCCGCCACCGCCCCTGATTCCACGGGCAGCGTGGGTCGACGATCTCCAGCACGACGTCCAGCGGCGCGGAGTAGCGCCGGGCGATCAGCGCTCGATCGACGTCCACCAACCGCAGCCACAACGCGTCCACGTCACTGCGCTCCGCCTGTCGTCGGTCGGCGAGCAGGCTGGTGATCGGGTCGTCGGTCGCGCACTTCTCGTAGCGGACCTCGCTGATCCAGTCGACGTCCAGCAGGTATCGCCACACGGCGGCGTGCCCGACGGGGCTGGTCGAGCCCAGCTCGACGACGCTCATCTGATACCTCGGCGCCGAGATGCTGCCGCCTGGCCGCACCCGATAGACGGCGTAGCCCTCGGGGTGCAGTGCGAAGTGCAGTCTGCTCGCACCACCCGTCCGCATCGCCTGTGTGTCCACCAGGGTGAACTCCCAGTGAGCAGCCGATCGCGACATCCAGCCGGTATGTGCTGCGGACCGGTCGTACAGCGCGGTGATCAGTGGCAGCGCCTCGGCCCGAGGCACCTCACGGACTCGATCGCCGCCGAGATCCACCTCCGGCCGGAACGGCGCCTTGCCCGGCACCGTGGTCTTGGCCCACTCGGTGGACACGCCGTAGCCGAACCGACGGTAGATGCCCGCCTCGGAGGCGCCGAGACCGGCGATCGGCTCCGCCCCCGCCTCGTGCAGACCGTGGAGCTGGGCGGTCATCAGTCTGCTCAGGATGCCGCGTCTGCGGTGTCCGAGTGCCGTCCCGACCCAGGTGACCGCCGCGACGGGGCTCTGCCACCCGCCGGGCAACGTGAGGGATCGGGTCAGCGCGCCCGCCCCGCCGACCAGTTCGGTTCCGTCGAAGACCCCGTGCACGCGGTCGATCTCCAGGAATCGTCGGTTGATCTCCCACACCTCCGGGTCCTCGAGCAGGAACGCTCCGGACAACACCGCCTCGAGCTGCTCGAAGTCGGCATCGGTGAGGGTTCGGGTGTGCAGATCATCTCGGGTCATGGGCCTGTCCTACTCGGTGACACCGAGAGAACCAAGGGAATTGTCGGCGGCGGGCGTGGCGCCGGGCACGGGGTGCTCCCGCCGACGTCCGCACGGGCCTTCTCACAGGCAGGCAGGCTGGGAGACGACCGTCCAGGGACCGGCGATCGCTCAGCCGGTGGACATTCGTCGACACATCGCCGAAGATGCGGTTCGGCACGGCGGATGATTCCGCATCTCCGTCGTCATGGTGGCGATCGTCGACGATGTCTCGGAGAGGAGAGGAGGCGTGGTGGCACCTGTCCTGCGCGGAGCGGCCGTGGCGTTATGCGCTCTGCCGCTGCTCGGTTGCGGCGTCGCACCCGGATCGGTCGACGGCGGCTCGCCTGCTGCGACGGAGGAGTCCGATGCGGGAGAGACGCTCACGGGAGAGTTGACCGTCTTCGCCGCCGCGTCGCTCACCGACGGGTTCACCGAGCTGGCAGGCCGTTTCGAGGAGGCGAACCCGGGCGTCACGGTGCGACTGAGCTTCGCGGGCAGTGGCACCCTCGTGCAGCAGATCGAACACGGCGCACCGGCCGACGTGCTGGCCACCGCCGACATCCCGACCATGGACCGGGCGGTGGACGCGGGCCTGACCGCCTCGGACGCGGTCGTCTTCGCCTCGAACCGGCTGCAGATCGCCGTGCCGCCGGACGATCCGGCGAACGTCCAGGGCCTCGCCGACCTGGCGCAGCCTGCGAACACCATCGCGCTGTGCGCTGTCGAGGTGCCGTGTGGCGCGGCGGCCGAGGCGGTCTTCGATCTGGCCGGACTCGAGCCGGCTCCGGACACCAGAGAGCAGGACGTCAAGGCGGTGCTGACCAAGATCGTGCTGGGTGAGGCCGATGCCGGGCTGGTGTACCGCACCGACATCCGGGCGGCGGGTGAGACGGTGCGCGGCGTCGACTTCCCCGAGGCCGCTCAGGTCGTCAACGACTACCCCGTCGCCGTCGTCACGGAGGCGCCGCAGGCCCTGCTGGCCGAGGCGTTCATCGACTCCGTGCGTTCCGAGACAGGCGAAGAGGCGCTGACCGACCTCGGCTTCGATCTCCCGTGAGTCCCCGGTCCTCTCGGATGCCTGCCGGTCGGGCCCGCCGCCGATCGCGGGTCCTCGGCGTTCCACCGATGCTGATCCTGCCCGCGGGACTGGCCGCCGTCTTCCTGATCGGACCGCTGGTCGGCCTGCTGGCCGCCGCCCCGTGGGCCGAGCTGCCCGCGCGGTTGGCCACCCCGGAGGTGCGCTCGGCACTGCGACTCTCCCTGCTGTGCGCGACCTTGGCGACCGTGCTGTGTCTCCTGCTGGGCGTACCGCTGGCGTGGGTGCTGGCGCGAGCCGAATTCCCCGGCCGTCGGGTGCTGCGAGCGCTGATCACGCTGCCGCTGGTGCTGCCGCCCGTGGTCGGCGGCGTGGCACTGCTGTTGTTCCTGGGACGACGGGGCCTGGTCGGGGAGCAACTGCACACCTGGTTCGGGGTGTCGATCCCCTTCACCACCCTGGCCGTCGTACTCGCCGAGGCCTTCGTGGCGATGCCGTTCCTGGTTCTCTCGGTGGAGGGCGCCCTCCGCGGCGCCGATCGACGATTCGAGGAGGCGGCGGCCACCCTGGGGGCCTCGCGGTGGCTCGTCTTCCGCCGCGTCACCCTCCCCTCGGTCGCGCCGGGCGTGCTTGCGGGGGCGGTGCTCTGCTGGGCGCGGGCGCTCGGCGAATTCGGCGCCACCATCACCTTCGCGGGCAGCCTGCCCGGTGCGACCCAGACCATGCCCTCCGCCGTGTACGTCGCCCTGCAGACCAGTCCGGACGCCGCCGTGGTCCTGAGTCTGCTGCTGCTGACGGTCTGCGTGCTGGTGCTGGTGTCGTTGCGGGAACGGTGGACGGGCGGGCTGCGATGACTCTCGATGCTCGGCTGATCGTGCGCCGCGACACCGGATTCCGACTCGATCTCGCCCTGCGCGTCCGGCCGGGGGAGGTCGTGGCCCTGTTGGGGCCCAACGGCGCGGGCAAGACCACCGCATTGCGGGCGCTCGCGGGCCTGCTCCCCGTGGACGAGGGGCGGATCGAGCTGGCGGGCGAGGTTGTCGACGAGCCGGGCAGGCCGGATCGCTTCGTCCCGCCGGAGCGAAGGAACCTCGGTGTCGTCTTCCAGGATCACCGGCTGTTCGGGCATCTCAGCGCACTGGAGAACGTCGCCTTCGGTCCGAGGGCACGAGGCGTGCGGCGGCGAGTCGCCCGAGCGTCGGCGATGGAGTGGCTGGGCAGGCTGGGCCTCGCCGAGCTCGCCCGCAGGCTGCCCGCCCGGCTGTCCGGTGGTCAGGCACAGCGGGTCGCACTCGCCAGGGCATTGGCCGTCCGGCCCGGCCTGCTGTTGTTGGACGAGCCGACGGCGGCTCTGGACGCGGGCTCCCGGCTGGCGGTCCGTGCCGAACTGAGCAGGCAACTCGCCGACTTCGACGGCTGTGCGGTGCTGGTCACCCACGACCCCTTGGACGCGATGGCGCTGGCGACGCGGCTGGTCGTCCTGGAAGCGGGGTCCGTGGTCCAGGACGGCACCCCCGCCGAGGTCGCGACGCGACCCCGCACCGACTACGTCGCAGCCCTGGTCGGTCTGAACCTGTGCCGAGGGACGGTCGACGGCGCCGACGTCGAGATCGAGGGTTTCGGCAGGGTCGCCCAGGCCGGTGGGCGATCCGAGACCGGCTCGGTCCTCGTCGCCTTCCCGCCCGCTGCGGTGACCCTGCATCGCGAGGCGGTCCCCTGCAGCCGCCCGGTCACCGTCGCCGAGGTGGCCGCAGGGGGCATCGGCGTGCGCGTGCGGCTGGCCGATCCACCGGGGATCTCGGCCGACGTGACCCCGGCGGCGATGGCCGAACTCGGTCTCGCGGCGGGCGCGCGGCTGTGGGCGGCGGTGCGGCCCGACGAGGTGCGGTGCTATCCGCCGTGAACGAGCGGGGCGTTCGGCAGGCAGGCCCGCGCCCCGGATCGATCCGGGCGCCGTGCCGAGCAATGGCGGCGGCCTCGTCACCGGGTGGGATGCAGGCGGCCCGGACGAGGTCTCAGGGCGTCACGACCGGGGCAGGAGCAGGGACGAACCGCATCCTGGTGCTTCAGACAGGGGCGCGTCGGTGGCCTGCGCCTGTCGCCGGACGCCGGAGATCCGTTGCCGTGCCCCTCGCGGTCCCTCGATCACCGGGTCGTGCGAAAACTGATGTTCACCGCGACGATGGCCAGCCAGACGATCACCAGCGTCCCGGCGCCGACCGGCGCGAGGATCGTGATCGGGACGGCGAGGGCGAGCGAGATGATCGCCAGCGCGAGCGACTGGCTGTCCTTGCGCCTGCGGTCCGACCGATCCGACGCGGACGTGTCGGTGCGCGCGGCCAGCTCGGCCGCGACTCGCTCCTCGACCCGCCGGTCGATCGACTCCCCGGTGCGTTCGAGGAATGACGCGATCACCGCCTCCTCCGCGTCGGGACCGAGACTGCGACGTGCTGCGAGGCTGCCCGCGAGGTCGTCCGCGACAGCGGAGTGCGGGGGTGTGCTGCCTGCAGGTGGTTCGGCGGACATGATCCTCACTCTAGGCCGGGTGGCCGCGTCGCCTGCGGGAATTCACGCATTCGGCCGCCGGGTGACCAGGCGGAATCGCTGAGCGACCACCATCGTGTCGTCGTTCACGGTGAAGGCCGGATGTCGCCCCGACGCCCCGGTGGCTCGTCGGGCCGAGAGCGGCGGCGGACTACCAGCGACCGCAGCGGCGCGGCCTGCAGCCGGTCCGCCTACGGCACGCGGTGCTCAGGCCGTCCTGCTCCACGACGGCCACGACCAGTCGCGCACCTCGGGCAGGTCCTCGCCTCGGGTCGTCACATATCGCCGATGCCTGATGAGCGCGTCCTGGAACTCCTGACGCGCATACGCGGCCGTCGGGCCGAGCCGGGGCACCCGGTCGATCACGTCCATCGCGAGGTGGAAGCGGTCGATGCCGTTGAGCACGCACATGTCGAAGGGCGTCGTGGTGGTGCCCTCCTCGTTGTAGCCGCGCACGTGGAAGTTCTCGTGGTTGGCCCGTCGGTACGTCAGTCGATGGATCAACCACGGGTAGCCGTGGTAGGCGAAGATCACCGGCCGGTCGGTGGTGAAGAGCGAGTCGAAGTCGGCATCGGGCAGCCCGTGGGGATGCTGCCGTTCGTCCTGCAACCGCATCAGATCCACCACGTTGACGACGCGCAGCCGCAGCTCGGGCAGCCGGGTCCGCAGCAGGCTCACAGCCGCGAGGACCTCCTTGGTCGGCACGTCGCCCGCACAGCCGAGCACCGCGTCGACGTCGCCGTCCTCGTCGTTGCTCGCCCAGTCCCAGATGCCGATCCCCTTGATGCAGTGCGTCGCGGCCGACTCGACGTCCAGGTACTGCGCCTCCGGCTGCTTGCCTGCCACGATGACGTTGACGTAGTCCCTGCTGCGCAGGCAGTGATCGGCGATCGAGAGCAGCGTGTTCGCGTCCGGCGGCAGGTAGACGCGGACGACCTCGGCCTTCTTGTTCATGACGTGGTCGATGAATCCCGGGTCCTGGTGGGAGAAGCCGTTGTGGTCCTGCTGCCAGACGTGGGAGGTCAACAGGTAGTTGAGGGAGGCGATCGGCCTGCGCCACGTCAGCTCACGCGAGACCTTTAGCCACTTGGCGTGCTGATTGAACATCGAGTCCACGATGTGCACGAAGGCTTCGTAACAGGAGAACAGGCCGTGTCTTCCGGTGAGCAGATAACCCTCCAGCCAGCCCTGACAGGTGTGCTCGGAGAGCATCTCCATCAGCCTGCCGTCCGGGACCAGTGCCGCGTCGTCGTCCGGACGGGCCTCGGCGATCCAGGCGCGGCCGGTGGCCTCCAGCACCGCGCCGAGCCGGTTGGAGTTGTTCTCGTCCGGCGAGAACAGTCGGAAGGTGCCCTCGGCCTCGTTCGCCCGCAGCACGTCACGCAGGAACTCGCCGAGCACGCCGGTGGCGGAGGCCTTGGTGCCGCCGGGGCGGTCCACCCCCACCGCGTAGTCGCGGAAGTCGGGCAGTCGCAACGCCCGCAGCAGCAGGCCGCCGTTGGCGTGCGGGCTGGCGCTCATCCGGCGGGTGCCCGCCGGGTGCAGCTCCCGGATCTCGCGGATCGGAGCGCCGTCGGGCTGGAAGAGCGCGGCCGGGTCGTAGCCCCGCAGCCAGGCGTCGAGCAGCCGGAGCTGATCCGGGTCCTCCCTCGGCGCGGGCAGCGGTACCTGATGGGCGCGCCAGGAGCCCTCCACCCGCCTGCCGTGCAGGGTCGCCGGACCGGTCCAGCCCTTCGGGGTGCGCAGCACGATCATCGGCCAGCGCGGCCGTTCCATCGTGCCTCGACCGCGGGCCCGGTCCTGGATCGCGGCGATGTCGTCCAGACAGGCGTCGAGGGCGCCCGCGAAGGCATGGTGCATCGCCACCGGGTCGCGACCGCTGACGAACCACGGCTCGTGTCCGTAGCCGCGCAGCAGCGAGCGCAGCTCCTCTTCTGGGATGCGGGCCAGCACCGTGGGACCGGCGATCTTGAATCCGTTGAGGTGCAGGATCGGCAGCACGGCGCCGTCCCGAGCGGGGTCGACGAACTTGGTCGAGTGCCATGCGGTCGCCAGTGGTCCGGTCTCGGCCTCGCCGTCGCCGATCACACACGCCACCGTGAGCCCGGGGTTGTCGAACGCCGCGCCGTAGGCATGGGCCAGGGAGTAACCGAGTTCGCCGCCTTCGTTGATCGAGCCCGGCGTCTCCGGCGCCGCGTGACTGGGGATGCCGCCGGGAAACGAGAACTGGGTGAACAGTCGGCGCAGCCCGGGGAGATCCTGACCGACGTCCGGGTATATCTCGCCGTAGCTGCCCTCCAGCCAGGAGGCCGCGACCATGCCGGGACCGCCGTGGCCGGGACCGGTCACGTACATCATCTCCAGGTCACGCCGCATGATCGCGCGGTTCAGATGGGCGTAGACGAAGGTCAGGCCCGGTGTGGTCCCCCAGTGCCCGAGCAGCCTGGGCTTGATGTGCTCTGGGCGCAGTGGCTCCCGCAGCAGCGGGTTGTCCATGAGATAGATCTGCCCGACCGAGAGGTAGTTAGCCGCCTGCCACCACCGGTGGAGGTTCTGCAGTTCGGCGTCGGTGAGAGTTCCGCTCCGCGGATCGGTCCCGACCGTCATCCTCGCCTCCTCTACCCGCACGGCTCCTCGGCGTCTGCCCTGCTCAGCGTGCCCGGTGGGCAGCCAGTCGAAACGCGGACAAGCCGGCCGGGGCGGCTCCGCGGTCTGGGGAGGTCGCGTGCGTCGTACGACCGACACGAGTTTGTAGGTTATTCACAAACTTCGCCGCTGGGTCGGTGAACCGTTGATCGGTACAGCGCCTCGCGTTACGCTCCGTCTGCTCGATGCGTTGAAAAGCTACTCATCATGGTTCTGGGGGGAACTGAGAGTCGCCTCTCTCGCCGGTCTCGGAGTGGGCTGACATTCGGTTCCGCCAAGCTCGTATTGACATCACGGGCTTAGTGAAAACGATTCTCCAGACGGACCGAATCGTCGACGATTCCGTTCAGTCCATTCGAAGGCACCCCTCGGAGGATGTCGAGTGTTCGAACCAGATCGATCAAGACGTGGTTTCCTGGGATTAACCGGCGGCGTCCTTGCCGCCGGTGTGGCGATGACGGTGCTCGCGCCTGCCGCAGCGGCCGCCGCCGTCGGTCAGGGCGCGGCAGCCGGGCCCGGCTCCGCGGATCTCGTACGTGGCGCCGTGGACGAGTTCACCGGTGAGCCCCTGGACGCCGGGGTCGCTTGTCAGCAGGGAGGCCACCGATGACGACCTTCGTGAGCCGAGCGAGCTGGGGAGCCAGAGCGCCCAGGAACGTCTCGAACAACATCACGCCGCAGAACGGCGGGGTGACCGTGCATTACGTGGGCAGTGGCAACGTCGCCCGTCCCGATCATTCGCAGTGCGCGGCGCAGGTCCGGGGAATTCAGAACGGCCACATGGACGGCAACGGCTGGGCCGACATCGCCTACACGCATCTCGTCTGTGTCCACGATTACGTCTTCCACGGCCGAGGTCCGAACGTCCGGACGGCGGCCAATGGAACCAATCCCGGAAATCAGAACTGGTATGGGGTGTGCGCTCTCATCGGAGATGCGGACACCGTTCCCGCCGGGCTGACCGCGGGCATCAGATCGGCCATCGCCAACCTCCGCAGTGTGGGCAACGCCGCGAACGGCATCAACGGCCACCGTGACCACCTGGCCACCTCCTGTCCGGGCAGCAGGCTGTACGCGCTGGTCCAGGACGGCTCGCTGAATCCGGGTGGTGGCGGCGGCCCGTCGCCCGCGCCCGCCTGGCCCGGCGTCTACTTCCGCTATCCGCCGGTGACGACGCACAGCAGCGTGCGTACCTGGCAGCAGCAGATGCTCAATCGGGGCTGGTCGCTAGCCGTGGACGGCGCATACGGGGCCGGTTCGCGGGAGGTCTGTCTCGCCTTCCAGCGGGAGAAGGGCCTCGGCGCCGACGGCGTGGTGGGTCCCGCGACCTGGGCGGCCGCCTGGACCGCACCGCTCACCCGTGTCGAGGCTCTCACTCGGCAGACGCTCGCCGCGAGCAGCTAGGGCATCGCGCGGTCGAGGCACGACGTCGACGGTCGCCCTGCTCGGATTCGAACAGGGCGACCGTCGAGTGCGCAGATCTGTACTGCCTGCTGGAGCGGCGACGGGAATCGAACCCGCGTAGCCAGTTGGGAAGGCCTCGCCAGACTGGCGCACGTCGTCGCTGACCAGGGTGAACATCAGACACGCGGCACCACGACCGACCGTGATTGACCGCTCGTGATTCCACGCTAGTTCCACGGCCGGAGTTGCCGAGCCAGCCGGCCGGTTTTTTCGGCGTGAGACAACGAGTGCGCGTGGACGGGGCGTGGGAACATGCCGTTCAGCGTCGTTGTCGCGTCCGTGGACGACCAGCAGTGGCGGTGATGTGGGTGCGGTCGCCACGCAGTTCGTCTTTCGACCTCCATGCATGCTGCGTCTCGGTACACCGCTGTCAGCGACGGCTGAGGCGAGTCAGATTGCCCGGGTGCCGCCCGGTCAACGGGAACGAGGCCGCATGTCAGGTGCGAATGCGGCACCGTCGAGCAGCATCTCGACCTGCTTGATGAGCAAGGGCGTCTCCGCGACCGCGTCGAAGCCGCCGCCCGCCACCCGTGCGGCGAAGCCGTCGATCAACAGCATGATCCAGACAGCGAGCCGGTCCGCCGTGAGGTCGGTCCGGACGTCAGCCTGCCGCTGGGCCTCAGCCACGACACCCCTGAGCGAGGTCCGGATGGTGTCCTCCTCGACCTGCAGCGCTGCCGCGATCTCCGGGCGCATCGCCGCGGCACCGACGACGGGAATGAAGGCCGCGGCCCGTGGGTCGGTCAGGTCGGCGACGGCGTGTGTGACGTAGTCGAGCAGCGTCCGACGCGGGGCGACGTCGGACGCCCGCGTGGCGAAGAACGCGCGGGTCTCCTCAGCGCCGAGTTCCAGGATCGCCAGCAGAAGTGAGTCCTTGGTGGGGAAATGGTGAAAGAAGGTGCCCGACCCGATCCCCGCGATCCGGCAGATCTGGGCGGTGGTGGCTCCGACCCCGTGTTCGGCGAACGCCGTCAGGCCCGCGTCGATGATCTGGAGCCGACGGGCTCGCCGGAGCGCTGGATCGACAGGACGGGGCACGACCCCCACCCTAGTTAATGGAGTGGCCACTCGGTTAACGTGGCGGCATGTCGCTTCGCTGGGTCACGCTCGCCTCGGTGGCCGGGATCGCCGTCGGCGCACCCATCACGGCCGAGTACCTGCAGGCTTACCTGTCCTCCACCGGTGACCTGGCGGCCATGCTGATCGGACTGTTGATCTTCACCCCGCTCTACGGCGGTGCTGCATTGCTGATCCGGGAGATCGCGGTGCGTACTGGTCGGGGATGGACCGGGATCCTGCTGCTGGCCGCCGGGTTCGGTGTGGCGATGCCGGGCGTGGTCGACCTGGCGATGTTCGGGGCGGAACGGCCGGACATCCCCTACTGGGCCGAGCTGCGCGAACCAACGTTGATCGAGCCGCTGCAGCTGAGCGCATCGGCGACCCTGGGCTGGGTGATCGGCCACGTCGTGATGAGCATCGGTGCACCGTTGGCCGTCCACCAGGCGCTGGTTCCGTCCGTGCGTGGACGGCCACTGCTCGGCCGGTGGGGCATCGCCGTGACGCTGCTCCTGTGGCTGGGTGCGGCGGCACTCGTCCACGGCGACGGCCGTTCCACCTACGACTACGTTCCCTCGGCCGGTCAGGTGGTCGGCGTCCTCCTGGTCGTGGCCGTTCTCGTGGCGCTGGCCATGTCCCGTGTCGGCCAGCCGATCCGTGCGGCTCCTGACGGGCGTGCGGTCTCCGCAGCGTGGGTTCTCGGCGCGGGTGTCGTGGGCAAGGTCGCGTTCGATGTGTTGCCCTCGTCCTGGACCGGGTTCGCGATCGGTGTCGGACTCCTCGGTGCCGCCGTGGTCCTGCTCCGATGGTTCGCGGCGCGTCGACGCTGGAGCTCCCGCGAGATCGGGCTTCTCGGCACATCGATGATCATTGGCAGCGTGCTGATCGGGTTCGTCGCTCCGCTACCCGAGGGAGTGTCGTTCGCGGCCAAGCTCGGACAGGGAGCCGTCTTTCTCGTGCTGGCGATCGCGGTGACCGCGGCGGTGTACCGCACCACGTCAGAGGCGACTTCCGAGGAACGGATGAACGGGTGAAAACAACCGAACCTGTGCACTTCCGAGTGCGCATCTCGTCGGTACTTCTCGGCGTGATCCTGGCGATCGGACCGCCGGTGGGTGCCGCGCTGGGATTTCTCGTCGCGCCGGTCACCCATTGGCTGCTCGACGTGATTGACGGAGCCCCCGGCCCCCTTCGTCTTCTCGCGCTGATACCGACACCGTGGCTGGTCGGCGGTGGTGCCGTCGCCGGACTCCTCGTGGTGATGCTGCTCGTGCGGCAGATACTGCGGGAGACCACGGTTGTCGACGTCGGCGCCGACGCCGTCACCGTGCACCGCGACGAGACGTCCACTTATGTCGAGCGCGTGCGGATCGCCGCCGTGTTCGTCGACCCGCACGACCTAGTGTTGGTCGGCTCAGATGAACGTGAACTGTTGCGCCGGGACGCTGATATCGGGTCCCGCCGTCTCGCTGCCGCATTCCAGGCTGCGGGATACCCGTGGGCCGGGGACCGCGACCCGCAGGAGCACCGGTTCCGACCCTGGATCGACGGAACCCCCGACTTGCCCGCAGACATCCACGAAATACTGCGGCAACGCGGCCGGGAGCTGCGTGACAAGAACGGCGACAAGGCCGCCGACCTTCGGGAGCGACTACAGGACCTCGGCGTCATCGTCCGCGACCGCACCGCACGCAACGGTCAACAGTGGCGCTTCCTGACTGATCACGACACAACCCGTTTCAGTAAACTACCCAAACGCTCTACCGATCCGAAGGCGGGAAAGCATCCCAGCACGACGACGCCTCGTTCTGCCTGCAGCCCGCAGGCTGGTGACACCTGAGCTCAAGACCTCTTCGTCCCCAAGCAACCGGGACACCGGTTCGACGAGCGACGATGCCCAGGCCAGCGCGCTCGTTCAATCCGTGGACGTCTGCCGGGCCGCCGTCGTGATGGGCCCTTGTCAGGCAGTTGGTCAGGCAGGGCACGGCCCTGCTTCCCGCTTCTGGCGCCATCTCGTCGACCTGGAACAGCCCGATCACGTCGCGTACAGGGCAACCGCCCCACACGACTCGACACAGCCGGGCCGACGCCTCCACTGTCAGGCGTCTGCCTGGTCCCCGACCAGTATCCAGACGTGCCCGCCTGCGCGTTCAGACGGTTCGCACACTACCTCGCGCCGCGGTTTCGTCGTGTGAGGAGTCTGATCCGTGACGCGAAGCCGAGATGCCCGACCATCAGAAGCACAAGGAGATGATGCAGCATTCCGGAACTCTTGCGCTTCGAAGTCACTGCGGTCTGCCCCCATTCTATTGCTCCGACCTCTACATCGGCACGTCTAACGGGGAGTCAGGCATTGAATCTACTTTGCGCGCGTGCCGCCTGGGATCGACCGTTCGGCGCAACTCGCCACTCCGGCGACTCGACGAATTACGCAAGTGTGGGTTCGACCAAATTCTATCGCTGTAGTTCCCAGGCATCTTGCTTGGCTCGCGACTTGGTAATCCCACCACCAGATCGACAAGATCTCCTGGGAGACCAAGCAGGCTGCCTGAGCACAGGCTCTGGAACAGCGCTGACCAGCGGGAGATTTCTCCCGTCGGTCAGCGTCGTTTCTCGTTGTTGGCGGTCTCCCACGGCCCCACGGCGGCCCGGAGGCGACCCAGGAACGGCCCGTTGACCCCGCGAGCACAGCGCCGAGTACGCCGAAGACGGCACGGAGGGCCTGGTCTTCACCGGCGACCGGGACGGCCCGCTACGCCGGGGCAACTTCCACCGCGCCACCGCCTGGACCCGCACCGTGGTCGCCGCAGGCCTGCCGAGCGGCTTCCATTTCCACGACCTGCGCCACACCGGCAAACACCTCGCCGCCACGGCCGGAGCCCGCACCCGCGAGCTGATGCACCGGAAGGGCCACGGCTCCATGTGGGCCGTGCTGATCTACCAGCACGCCACGACCGAGCGGGGCCGCGCCATCGCCCAACGCCTCAACGACCTGGTCCGGCGCGACGACGACGGCCAATTGCACGTTAGTTGCACGGAACGACGACGGCGCCCCTCCCGAGACCGGGAGCAGGCGCCGTTTCCACCGGTAGAACCACTTGAGCGGGCGACGGGAATCGAACCCGCGTAGCCAGTTTGGAAGACTGGGGCTCTACCATTGAGCTACGCCCGCAAGTGCGCCTGACGGCGCTGCGATCGAAGTCTAGCGTGCCGCCGAGGGCCTTCGATGACGGGGTCGGATCTCGATCAGCGGCCGGGTGGATCACGCGGTCTCGGTCGCCTCGGCTGTGCGCTAGGATCTGCGCGACGGGCTGTAGCGCAGCTTGGTAGCGCATCCGCTTTGGGAGCGGAGGGTCGCAGGTTCAAATCCTGTCAGCCCGACCATGTGTGAGCAGGTGGGACCCGGAGGTCACGGGAACCGGCCGAGGCGGGGCCTCGTGATGTCCCACATTCTCGGTGTGGCCGGAGGAGTCGACGGCCCGGCCGCAGTCGTCGCACGCCTCCGTGACACCGGACGGGCGGCGCGGGTCATGAACGGTCTCGGCGTGGCGCCCGAACGCGAGGTGTGGCGCTCGCGAGCATCCCCATCGGTCGGGCCCTCGGCGACTTCGCCTAGAATCGCGCCGACAGGCGGCGCCCTGTGAGCCAGTCCGACCCCGTGTTCACCGGGGCACTCAACAGTCCACGGCTGGCTTCCCGGCGTTGACCAGCACTATGTGCAGGCCAGGGCGCTCCCGCGGTTCTTGTCCCCAGGAAGCCGGTGGCGGGCGACGTCAGGCCAGCCAAGATCGCAACGTCCCAAGGAGATCACGTGAAGAGCACCGTCGAGCAGCTCAGCCCGACGCGGGTACGGATCGACGTCGAGGTGCCGTTCGACGAGCTCAAGCCCGACTTCGACCGTGCCTACCGCAAGCTCGCCTCGCAGGTCCGTATTCCGGGCTTCCGGCCGGGCAAGGCCCCCTCCCGAGTGCTGGAGAGCAGGCTCGGACGAGGCGTCGTGCTCGACGAGGTCGTCAACGAGGCCATCCCCGCGAAGTACATGGAAGCCGTCAACAGCGGCGAGGTGCGCACCCTCGGCAGGCCGGAGATCGAGGTCACCAAGATCGACGATGGTGACGTGCTCGCCTTCAGCGCCGAGGTCGACGTCCGGCCGGACATCACCATCCCGGCCTTCGGCGAGCTCGCCGTCTCCGTCGACGACGTGGCCGTGGAGGACTCCGACATCGACACCCAGCTCGACGAGCTGCGTGCGCGCTTCGGCACCCTCACCGGCGTCGACCGGCCGATCGAGGCGGGCGACTTCGTGGTCGTCGACCTGTCGGCCACGGTCGACGGCGTCGAGGTCGAGGACGCCCGCACCGAGGGCCTCTCCTACGAGATCGGCTCCGGCCAGCTGGTGGAGGGCATCGACGACGCCCTGATCGGCGCCTCGCAGGACGAGACCAAGACGTTCACCACCACGCTCGTCGCCGGGGAACACGCGGGCCGCGAGGCCGAGGTCCAGGTCAAGCCCACCTCCGTGAAGGTGCGCGAGCTGCCGGAGGCCGACGACGAGTTCGCCCAGATGGCCAGCGAGTTCGACACCCTCGAGGAGCTGAAGGGCGACCTGCGCGAGCGCATCGGCCGCGTCAAGCGGATGCAGCAGGGCATGGAGGCCCGCGACAAGGTCCTCGAGGTGCTGCTGGAGACCACCGAGGTCCCGCTGCCGGAGAAGGTCGTCGAGGCGGAGATCGAGGTGCGCAAGCACGACGCGATCCACCCGTTCGACCACGACGAGGCGCGGTTCGCCGAGTGGCTGGAGCAGCAGGACAAGACCCTGGAGGGCTTCGACGCCGAGACGAAGGCCGAGGCGGAGAAGGCGGTGCGCACGCAGCTCGTGCTCGACACCATCGCCGACGCCGAGCAGGTCGCCGTCTCCGACAACGAGCTGACGCAGCGCATCGTCTACCAGGCGCAGCGCTTCGGCATCAGCCCCGACGAGTACGTGCAGCGGGCCCAGCAGTCCAACCAGCTCGGTGCCATCTACGCCGACGTGCGACGGGGCAAGGCCCTGGCGGGCGTCGTCCGGCAGGCCACGGTCACCGACGCCTCCGGCAACACCCTGGACCTCGACGAGCTGTTCGGCACCGCCGAGGAGCCGGAGGCCGCGCCCGGTGCGGTCATCGAGGGCGACGCGGTGGTGGAGAACGACGAAGCCGAGACGACGGGCAAGTCCGATGCAGCGGGTGCCGCTGCGGAGAAGTAGAACGCTCTGGGCGAACACGGGCGGTGCTGGGAAGGCAGCGCCGCCCGTGTTCGTTACTGTCGATTGAGTAATCCGGATGACCGACGGCGGAACATCGGTAGCGCTGCCGATGTGGACGAGAACCGCCCATCACTGGTTGGAGAAGGCAGGCAGACGTGACGCAGCACCCACCCATCCCCACCCCCGAGATGCGTTCGAGCAGCAGCGGTCTCAACTTGAACGACTCGGTCTACGAGCGCCTGCTTCGTGAACGGATCATCGTCCTGGGCTCTCAGGTCGAGGAGAACATCGCGAACCAGATCTGCGCCCAGCTCCTCCTGCTCGAGGCCGAGGACCCCGAGGCCGACATCAGGCTGTACATCAACTCACCGGGTGGCTCGGTCTTCGCGGGTATGGCCATCTTCGACACCATGCAGCTCATCGAGCCCGACGTGTCGACCGTGGCGATGGGCTTCGCCGCATCGATGGGGCAGTTCCTGTTGTCGGCGGGCGCACCCGGCAAGCGATACGCCCTCCCGCACGCCAGGGTGATGATGCACCAGCCGTCGTCCGGCATCGGCGGCACCGCCTCCGACATCGCCATCCAGGCCGAGGTGTGGATCAAGGACAAGAAGGAGATGGCCGAGCTCATCGCCGAGCACACCGGTCAGACGGTCGAGCGGATCACCGCCGACTCCGACCGCGACCGCTGGTTCACGGCCGAGGAGGCCAAGGAGTACGGCTTCGTCGATCATGTGGTCAGCCGTACCAACCAGCTGCCCAACCCCAAGGGCACGAGTCGGCGCTGATCCCGGCCGCCGTGTTGATCCAGGCCGATCTCTAGGAGTCACCACGATGAACGAGCTTCACCGTCCACAGTCTCGTTACGTACTGCCGTCCTTCATCGAGCGCACCAGCTACGGGGTCAAGGAGTCCAACCCCTACAGCAAGCTGTTCGAGGAGCGGATCATCTTCGTCGGCTCGCAGGTCGACGACGTCTCGGCGAACGACGTGATGGCACAGCTGCTGTGCCTGGAGTCGGACGACCCGGACCGCGAGATCACGATGTACATCAACTCGCCCGGCGGCTCCTTCACCTCGCTGATGGCGATCTATGACACGATGCAGTTCGTTCGGCCCGACATCAAGACGGCCTGCCTCGGCCAGGCGGCCTCGGCCGCCGCCGTGATCCTGGCGGCGGGCACCGCGGGCAAGCGTCTGATCCTGCCCAACGCGCGGGTGCTGATCCATCAGCCCGCGATCGAAGGCGTCTATGGTCAGGTGTCGGACCTGGAGATCCAAGCGAACGAGATCCAGCGGGTGCGGACCCAGATGGAGGCCACGCTCGCCCGGCACACGAACCGCTCGGCAGAGCAGGTCCGGGAAGACGTCGAGCGCGACAAGATCCTGACGGCTCAAGAGGCGTTGGAATATGGTCTTGTCGACGAGGTGATTCCGTACCGGAAGCTCTCGCAGAACTGACCCGACACGCCGAGTGTGTCGGACGTCCCGACACACTCGGCGGCGACGGGAGAGGCTTGCCCACCCGAAGACCGGGGGCAGGCAAGGTACCGTCGATGACGTACACGGCCAGGCACACCGAGTCCGGGTGAGCCAGAGGGGACAGAGGTCAGCGGTCATGGCACGTATCGGTGACGGCGGCGACCTGCTCAAGTGCTCGTTCTGTGGGAAGAGTCAGAAGCAGGTGAAGAAGCTCATCGCGGGCCCCGGTGTGTACATCTGCGATGAGTGCATCGACCTCTGCAACGAGATCATCGAGGAGGAGCTCGCCGAGGCGGGCGACGTCAAGCTCGACGAGCTGCCCAAGCCCGCCGAGATCCACGATTTCCTCGATCAGTACGTGATCGGTCAGGGCGGCGCCAAGCGGTCGCTCGCGGTGGCCGTCTACAACCACTACAAGCGCATCCAGGCGGGCGATCGAGCCAAGGACAGCCGCGAGGAGAACGTCGAACTCGCCAAGTCCAACATCTTGATGCTCGGGCCCACCGGCTGCGGCAAGACCTATCTCGCGCAGACCCTCGCCAAGCTCCTCAACGTCCCCTTCGCGATCGCGGACGCCACGGCGTTGACCGAGGCGGGGTACGTCGGCGAGGACGTCGAGAACATCCTGCTGAAGCTGATCCAGGCGGCGGACTACGACGTCAAGCGTGCCGAGACGGGCATCATCTACATCGACGAGGTCGACAAGATCGCTCGTAAGAGCGAGAACCCGTCGATCACCAGGGACGTCTCCGGCGAGGGTGTGCAGCAGGCCCTGTTGAAGATCCTCGAGGGCACCACTGCGAGCGTCCCGCCGCAGGGCGGACGCAAGCATCCGCACCAGGAGTTCATCCAGATCGACACGACGAACGTGCTGTTCATCGTGGCGGGCGCGTTCGCAGGCCTGGAGAAGATCATCCAGGACCGCGTCGGCAAGCGCGGGCTGGGCTTCGGCGCGGAGATCCGGTCGAAGGCCGAGATCGACGCGATGGACTTCTTCACCGACGTCATGCCGGAAGACCTGATCAAGTTCGGCCTCATCCCCGAGTTCATCGGTCGACTGCCGGTGGTCGCAGGCGTCACCAACCTGGACAAGGAATCACTGGTACAGATCCTGACCGAGCCGCGTAACGCGCTGGTCAAGCAGTATCAGAAGCTCTTCGACATCGACGGCGTCGAGTTGGAGTTCACCAAGAAGGCGATGGAGGCGATCGCGGACCAGGCGATCCTCCGAGGCACCGGCGCACGTGGTTTGCGGGCGATCATGGAGGAGGTGCTGCAGTCGGTGATGTACGACATCCCCAGCCGCAGCGACGTCGCCAAGGTCGTCATCACCGAGCAGACGGTGCGAGAGAACGTGAACCCCACCATCGTGGCCCGCCAGGCCTCTCGGCGGGAGCGCCGCGAGAAGTCGGCCTGACGTCGGCGGGCCTCGCCGCCAACGCACGTCGATCGCTGCCTCGAGGACGACGTCGATTCGCTCAATCCCGGCCCGTCGTGGTGAACCTGCCACGGCGGGCCGGGAGTCGGATCCGCGTCGTGCCGGTGTGCCGAGGCGGCCGAAGCCTGCGAGGCTCTCGGGTGAGGCGAGGCGCTGCCTCGGAGCTCGACTGAGGGAGCAGGGTCGCCTGCGTGGCTCCAGCCGACGAAGTGACTCTCGGTGCGGTTCGCCGTGCAGGTCCAGCCGCCGCGTGATCTTCGGCGCTGCTCGCCGGGTGCCGTCCGTCGCGCCGCAGGCCGCCGGGACGACGAGATCGATCCTGCGGGGCGAGGGAGGTCGGTGCAGTCGATGGAGTTGGAGATCGATCCGCTCGACGGCATGGCGGACCGGCCGCCTGTCGTCCGGGTGCGCGCTGCCTCACACGTCGGGGTCAAGCTGGAGCTGCGGATCACCGATGCGGCAGGCCATGCCTGGACCTCGCTCAACACTTATGGCGCCGATGTCTCCGGACTGGTCGACCTCGGTACGCACGAGCCGCTGACCGGCACGTATCAGGGCATCGACCCCGCAGGTCCGTGGTGGTCGATGCGCTTCGCCGCGCCGGGGCGGGCGCCCGTCGACTTCAGCGCCGCACCCGACTCGCTCACCTGCCGCGTGACCGCGCAGGCAGGCGCGGAGACCGCGGTCGCGACGGTGGTGCGGCGGTGGGCCGCCGCTGGGGTGGAACGGCAGGACCATGACGTGCCGGGCAGCACCATCAGCGTCTTCACTCCGGCGGGTTCCGGGCGCGGCCCAGGGGTGCTCATCGTGCCGGGGTTCACCGGCGGCGCGGCGATGCTGCCCAGAGCGGCCCTGCTCGCGTCGCGCGGCTATGTGGCGGTCGTCGTGGACTACCTGAGTGACGAGCGAACGCAGCCGGGGTTCACCGAGGTGCCGATCGAGACGATCACCGACGCTCTCGGCTGGTTGGCGGCCCATCCCAGGGTCGACGCCGATCGGATCGGCGTGTTCGCCTCCTCGGCGGGCTGTGTGGGTGCCCTCGCCGCGCTGGCCTATCTCGATCACCATCCGATTCGCGCCATCGCGCTGGTGTCCCCGAGTTCCGTCGTGTGGCAGGCCGCTGCCGCGGGCGGGCCGCCTGCCCGCACGTCCTCGTGGACTCATCGAGGCAGGCCGCTGCCGTGGGTGCGGGTCCGGGCAGGCAGGCTGCTTCCCGAACTGCTCGGGCAGGCCATCCGACATCGGGTCGCCCGCCATCCCCGCCCGACTGCGCTGCACCTGCGCTCGTCCTACGCCGCAGGGCTGCGCAATCTCGCGGAGGTGGACCGCGCGACCATCCCGGTGGAGCGGATCGACGCCCCGCTGCTCCTGCTCTGCGGAGAGGACGACCAGCTCTGGCCCGCCGATCAGATGGCTCGCGCGATGGTGGCTCGACGCGGCGTGCACGGCATCGCTCATCAGGACGAGACCCGGACCTTCCCCGACGCGGGGCACTTCCTGCGTCCGCCTCTGGTGCCGACCACCGCAGCATGGAGCGAGACCCTGATGGCGGGCGGCTCCGCCGAGGGGATCGCGCTCGCCCAGCAGGAGTCATGGGACGCGACCCTTTCCTTCCTCGCCCGGCGGCTGGCCTGATCGCGGCCAGGTGGGGGAGCGAGATCTCCTCGGGCACATCCGGGGGGAGAGCGCGTGCTCCGACGTCGGCTCGGCGTCTGCCTGCGGTCGGCGGCGTCGCCGCGTCGCCGCTGATCACTGCGGCGGGTGGGGGCACGATCTCGGCCGTGCACAGGCGGCCTTGGTGGTCTGGCCGGTCTGGCCGGAGCGTGCCGGTTCGCGGTTGCTCCGTCGAGCGGCGGCGTGGCCGGCCGGGAAGAGTCCAGTCGGGACCTCCTGGTGCCGCGACACGGAGGATCGGTGTCCTGCCTGCCTGCGAGCGGTGCGCCCGGCGGCAGGCCGACGGCGGCACGGTCGGTCGTGCGGGCAGTCCGGAGAGCTGTTGAGACGGAGGCGGAGATGTCGGATCGACAGGTGCTCCTGCTGCACGGCTGGCGTACGCCCACGCCGGATCACTGGCAGCTGTGGCTGGCGCCCCGTGCCTACAAGCATGGCTGGGACGTCGACTTCCCGCGCCTGCCTGCAGCGGACACGCCGATGCTGGCCGACTGGCTGCCCGTGGTGCAGGCGCGAGTCGCCCGCGTCCCCCGTGCCACCGAGCTCGTGGTGGTCGCGCACTGTTGCGGGGCCTTGACCTGGATGCATCATGCTGCCGTGCTCGGCGGGCGAGGCAGGCGGGCGGATCGCGTGCTGCTGGTGGCCCCGCCCGGTCGTCGCTGGCGTCACCCCGATCTGAGCGGGATGCCGTATCCACCGGTGGACGGGTGGAGCCTGCGCCGGGCGGCGGGAGTCACGCGCCTGGTCGCGGGCGTCGACGACCCGTGGGGCGGCGTCGCGGAGACCACCATCCTGGGCCGGACGCTGGGGGTGGAGGTCGACGTGGTGCCCGGCGGGCGGCATCTGGACCCTGAGTCCGGCTTCGGGCCGTGGCCGCAGGTGTTGGACTGGCTGATGGACCCGGGGGCGGCGGACCTGAACACCGCCCGCCGAGACCCGCCGCGCTGAGCCTCCGACGGCGACTCGACGACGAGATCCGGCGGGCGGCGAGTACTGCCCCTGACGTCGGTCGGTCCGATGCCTGCCCCGGCGGTGTGGCGGCCTGGGGCGTCTGCGGGTGCGGTGATGGAGGTCAGCGGAGTCGGCGCCCGACGAAGGCCAGCGCGGGTGGGACGGAGGAGTCGAAGAAGGCGCGAGTGTGGCCGCCGGGGCTCAGCTCCGCGACCTCGGGGCGGGCCTTCTCGATGAACTGCCGGGCTCCCTCGATGAAGCCGTCCTCGGTACCGCACCAGATGCCCACCGGGACGTTGCCGAGGGCAGGGATGTTGCGCAGCGGGTCCATGCTCGCCCAGTCCGCCTCGTCGTGGAAGGCGTTGCGCTGGCTCATCTCGTCCCAGCTGAGGATCAACGCCGGGGCGATCGCCCCGACCGCCCGCAGCGGCCTGCCCTGTTCCCGCCGCCTGCGCGCGTACAACAGGGCGCCGAAACCACCCATCGAGACGCCTACCGCCGCCTCCGGCATGCCGAGTCCCCGTGCCGCCGCCCAGACCGGCACCTCACGCAGCAGCATCCCCATCGAGTCGTCGCCCTTGGTGTGCTCATGCCAGTAGTCGTCGCCGCCGTCCACGGCCATCACGGCGAACGGGGTGCCGCCTGCCGAGATCGTGGCGTCGAGCGTGTCGGGCATCGGTGCGGCGGTGACCTCCTCGGAGTTGCCGGTCCTGCCGTGCAGCACCACACAGACCGGGAGTCGACGGGCGTACGACCCGGCGGGGATGAGGGTGACCAGACCGACGTTCCGGCCGCGTGCCTCCGACCACACCTGTTCGCGGCGGACCACCGCACGCGACATGCCGCCGCTGAGCAACTCCCCGAGGGACATGCCGCCCGCCATGCCGGTGGCCGGGTGCGCCGTGCCCTGTGTCAGCGCCCCGCCGGTGGCCACCGCGACCGCGCCGAGCCCGGACAGTCCCGCGATCATGGTCAGGAAACGGCGCCTGCCTGGATCGCGCGCCGAGTCGACAGTGGGGTCTGGTGCCATGGAAGGGCCTCCTCGACGTCAGGGTCTGGGAGCAGGTTCAGACCCACCGTCGTCGAGCCGTGCCGGGTCGGCCACCGCTGCTCACGTTTAGGCGAGTGACGTCGGAGTGAATTCACCTGGAGGAGGGCGTGGCGGGTGATTCCGCGCGGTCCGCGTCCGTGTCGTGGGCGGTGGTCACCCGTTCCCGACCGACGTAGACGTTCATCGAGTCCCCTCGGAGGAAGCCGATCAGGGTCATGCCCTGTTCCTCGGCGAGGTCGACCGCCAGTGACGACGGTGCGGACACGGCGGCCAGCACGGGAACCCCCGCCATCGCCGCCTTCTGCACGAGTTCGAACGACGCCCGCCCCGACACCATGAGCACGCAGCCCGTCAGCGGGACGCGGCCGTCCAACAGCGCCCAGCCGAGCACCTTGTCCACGGCGTTGTGCCTGCCGACGTCCTCGCGGGCGGCGAGCAGCCTGCCGTCCCCGGTGAACAGGCCTGCGGCGTGCAGGCCGCCGGTCGCGTCGAAGACCCGCTGTGCCTCGCGCAGGGCGACCGGCAGTCGCGTCAGAGTGTCGACGCTCACCCGCGCCTCGTCGGCGGCGGGGGAGAACCGGGTGCTCAGCCGGACCGCGTCGAGGGCGGCCTTACCGCAGACCCCGCAGGAGGACGTGGTGTAGAAATTCCGCTCGACGCCGGTCTCCGGCGGCGGGACTCCCTCGGCGAGCGCGATGTCCAGGACGTTGTAGGTGTTGCGTCCCTCGTCGTCGACACCGTCGCAGTACCGGGCGATCGAGACGTCCTCACGATGTGCGATGACGCCCTCGGTGAGCAGGAAGCCATGGGCGAGTTCGACGTCGCTGCCGGGTGTGCGCATCGTCACCGCGAGAGGGCGGCCGTTCACCCGAGTCTCGAGCGGTTCCTCGGCCGCCAGCGAGTCCGGACGGGTCCTGGCTCCCGTCGCCGTGACACGCAGCACCTGCCTGCGCACGGTCACTCGTCCCATCTGCGTGCCTCCGTCGGGTTCGGGACGGGGTCCCGAGTCGGGGCCCTGATCACCCGACGGTACCTGGCACGACCAACCGCCATCGTCGTTGCGGTACGTGGCCAAGCTGCGGTTGTGTCGCTTGTTCGAGTGGTCACTCGAAGGGATGAGCGGACGGTCGGCGGGCGGGGACTTTCCTCGGCCGCAGATCGTCCGCGTGTCGGATTCCTGGAGGTCTGCCGCCGTGCGTCGGGGTAGACGCAACCACGCTGTGGGCAAAAGTACTGGTAGTGGATCTGATGCACCGGAAGCATCTCGGCGGGTCCGACCGGTGTCCGTAGTGGGGCTGAGAATTCGATCGGCCGGATGGTCGAAAGATCGGGGTCACCCGAGGTAGCGTCCCTTCACCCGTTCCGGTGTTAGTCGCGTGCTTGGAGTGGCGATGTCTCAGGGTCTGCTCGATCGGTCGAGGATCGTCGCCGCGCCGGGGTGGAGTCGATGGCTCGTCCCGCCTGCGGCGTTGTCCGTGCACCTGGCCATCGGGCAGGCCTACGCGTGGAGCGTGTTCAAACCCCCGTTGGAGTCCGCGATGGACCTGTCGGGAACTCAGAGCGCGCTGCCCTTCCAACTCGGCATCGTCATGCTCGGGCTCTCGGCCGCATTCGGCGGCACCTTCGTCGAGCGCAACGGACCACGGTGGGCGATGTTCGTCTCACTGGTCTGCTTCTCCACCGGCTTCCTCGTCGCCGCGCTGGGCGTGGCCACCGGGCAGTTCTGGCTGGTGGTGCTCGGCTACGGCGGCATCGGCGGCGTCGGTCTCGGCATCGGCTACATCTCGCCGGTCTCGACGTTGATCAAATGGTTCCCAGACCGGCCTGGCATGGCCACCGGCATCGCCATCATGGGCTTCGGCGGCGGCGCGTTGATCGCCGCGCCCTGGTCGTCCTGGATGCTCGACAGCTTCGGCGCTGACTCTTCGGGCATCGCCACGACGCTCGTCGTCCACGGTCTCGCCTATGCCGCGTTCATGTCTCTCGGCGTGCTGTTGATCCGGGTTCCCGCAGCCGACTGGCGGCCACCTGGCCCGCCCCGCACGGCGGCCACGGCGCGACGGATGATCACTACCGCGAACGTGTCCGCCCGCAACGCCGTGCGCACCCCGCAGTTCTGGTGCCTCTGGGTGGTGTTGTGTCTCAACGTGACGGCGGGCATCGGCATTCTGGAGAAGGCCGCGCCGATGATCATCGACTTCTTCGCCGACACCGCGACGCCGGTGGCGGCGGGCGCGGCGGCAGGCTTCGTCGCGCTGCTGTCACTGACCAACATGGCGGGCCGCTTCATCTGGTCCTCGACCTCCGACGTGATCGGTCGCAAGAACGTCTATCGCGTCTACCTCGGGGCGGGCGCCCTGCTCTACCTGGTGATCGCCCTGGCAGGCAGCCTGTCCACGCCGGTCTTCGTGCTCGCCGCGATGGGCATCCTGTCCTTCTACGGCGGCGGGTTCGCCACCGTCCCGGCCTACCTCAAGGACCTGTTCGGGACCTACCAGGTCGGGGCGATCCACGGCAGGCTGCTGACGGCCTGGTCGGTGGCGGGCGTGCTGGGACCGTTGATCGTCAACGCCGTCGCCGACTCGCAGGAGGCGGCGGGCCGTACGGGCGCCGATCTCTACACCCTGTCCCTGTTCGTCATGATCGGGCTGCTCCTGATCGGCTTCGTCGCCAACGAGCTGATCCGCCCGGTGGACTCTCGACACCACGAGCCTGCCGAGGGCGATCCGGCCCCCGTCGAGAAGTCAGAGAAGGCCGAGAAGACGGCGAAGCCTGAGCAGACGGCGAAGTCCGAGAAGGGAGCCACCCGATGAGCGCCGAGGACGCGCTGCCCGAGGGAACCCCGGCCCGTCGCCGGATCGGGCTGATGACCTTCGCCTGGCTGTGGGTCGGGCTGCCCTTCGCCTACGGGCTTGCGGAGCTCGTCCGCACCGTGACCAGGCTCTTCGTCGGCTGACGCACCCGGACCGGCACTCGGCGTGCCGCCGAGGCCGGTCCGACGTCCGAGCAGGTCCGAATCGGGCGTCAGCCCGCCTGCTCCAACCGGACGACGATCGACTTCGACGTCGGAGTGTTGGACTCCTCCGCCACCGAGTCCAGCGGAACCAGCGGATTGGCCTCCGGGTAATAGGCCGCCGCGCAGCCGCGCGCGGTCGGATACGCCACCACCCGGAAGCCCGCCGCGCGGCGCTCCTCGACCCGATCACCCACCCGCCACTCGCTGATCACGTCGACCAGTTGGCCGTCCTGCACCCCGAGCTGCTCGCAGTCGGCCGGATTGACGAAGACGACCCGCCGGGCGTTCTTGACTCCGCGATAACGATCGTCGAGACCGTAGATCGTCGTGTTGTACTGATCGTGGCTGCGCAGCGTCTGAAGAAGCAGCCTGCCCGCCGGTACCCGCAGCACCTCCAGCCGGTTCGCGGTGAAGTTCGCCCGCCCCGTCGCCGTCGGGAACGATCGCGAGTCCCGAGGCGGATTCGGCAGGACGAAACCGTCGGGCCTGCGGACCTTCTCGTTGTAGTCCTCGCAGCCGGGAACCACCCGCGCGATTCGATCGCGGATCGCGTCGTAGTCCCGCTCGAAGTCCTCCCAGGGAATCGAGTGCTCCGCGCCGAGGACCGCTCGGGCCAGCCTGGCCACGATGGACACCTCGGAGTGCAGGGTCTCGCTCGCCGGCTCCAGCCTGCCTCGGGAGGCGTGCACCGCAGACATCGAGTCCTCGACGGTGACGAACTGCTCCCCGGTGTGCTGAACGTCGACCTCGGTCCGGCCCAGCGTCGGCAGGATCAGCGCCGTCCGCCCGTGCACCACGTGCGAGCGATTGAGCTTGGTGGACACCTGCACCGTCAGCGAGCACGACCGCAGCGCGGCCTCGGTGACCTCGGTGTCCGGGCTGGCGGAGACGAAGTTCCCGCCGAGCGCGAAGAACACCAGCCCGCGATCGTCCGCCGCCCTGCCCCGCATCGCCTGCAGCGCCGCGACCGTGTCGAAGCCGTGCTCGCGCGGCATCGGCAGCGCGAACTCGCGTTCCAGCGCGTCGAGGAAGGACTCGGGCGGCTTCTCCCAGATCCCCATGGTTCGGTCGCCCTGCACGTTGGAATGACCTCGGACGGGGCAGACGCCTGCGCCGGGGCGGCCGATCATGCCTCGCAGCAGCAGCACGTTGACCATCTCGCGGATCGTCGCGACCGAATGCCGGTGCTGGGTGATGCCCATCGCCCAGCAGACGATCGTCCGCTCGGAGGCGATCAGCATCCTGGCCACCGTCTCGATCTGACTTCTGGCGAGTCCGGTCGCCTCCTCCACCTGCGCCCAGTCCAGGGCGTGCACGTGGGCGGCGTACTCGGCGAAGCCGTGACTGTGCTCCCGGATGAAGTCGCCGTCCAGGACGGTGCCGGGCGACTCCTCCTCCGCAGCCAGCAGCAGGTGACCGAGGGCCTGGAACAGGGCGAGGTCTCCGCCGAGCCGGATCTGACAGAACTCGTCGGCGAGGTCGGTGCCCTTGCCGAGCACGCCCCGGATGTTCTGCGGGTTCTTGAACCGGAGCAGCCCCGCCTCCGGCAACGGGTTCACCGCCACGATCTTCGCGCCGTTGCGCTTGGCCTTCTCCAGCGCCGAGAGCATCCGAGGGTGGTTGGTGCCGGGGTTCTGCCCGACGATCAGCAGCAGGTCGGCGTGGTGGACGTCGTCGAGGCTGACCGATCCCTTGCCGATGCCGAGCGTCTGGTTCAACGCGGAACCGGAGGACTCGTGGCACATGTTCGAGCAGTCCGGGAGGTTGTTCGTGCCGAAGGACCGGACGAACAGCTGGTACAGGAAGGCGGCCTCGTTGCTGGTGCGACCGGAGGTGTAGAAGACGGCCTGGTCCGGGGAGTCCAGCTCGCCCAGCTCGGCCGCGATCAGCTCGAACGACTCCGCCCAGGAGATCGGCTCGTAGTGCGTCCCGCCGGGTCTCAGGACCATCGGGTGCGTCAGCCTGCCCTGGCTGCCCAGCCAGTAGTCGGTGCGCTCGGCCAGCTCGGCGACGGAGTGGGTGGCGAAGAACGCCTCGTCGACGCGCCTGCGGGTCGCCTCCTCGGCGACCGCCTTCGCTCCGTTCTCACAGAACTCGGCGAGACTGCGATGGCCCTGGCCCTCCGGCCAGGCACAGCCGGGGCAGTCGAAGCCCTTGCGTTGATTGAGCAGCCGCAGTGTGCTGACGGTGCGTCCCGCGCCCATCTGCTCCAAGCCTCGGCCGAGGGAGACCAGCACGCCGGGAATGCCCGCCGCCCACTCCTTCGGCTTGGAGACGGCCAGCTCCGATTCGTCGATGTCCTGCCGAGGCGCCTCGCGAGTCATTCTCACATCCTGCGACAAGCAGGGCGGGAGGACAAAGGGGTCTTGACGTCCTGTCTCGCCACGGCCTCGACACCGAACCCGCCGGGAGGGGGAGTCGGCGGGATCCGGTCGGTCAGGCCTGCCGTGGTCGGCGCGCAGGCGATGCGGCCGGCTACGGCATGGGCGGCGCGGGCGTGCCGTCGCTTAGCAGTTGCCCTCGGTGGGCATGGGCTGCGTGGCGTCGAACATGCCCTGGATCTCGGTCTCGTCGGGCATCGCGACGAGCTCCGGGCTCTCCTCGGCGAAGCCGGGGGCCAGGAAGCCGCGATCGGCGACGTCGCAGGCCATCCCGTAGCTGAAGCTCACCAGTTCCTCGGCCCACAGCCCGTGTGAGGTGTCCGCCCATTCCTGCCCGGTCACATAGGAGTAGTCCTGTTCGATGCGGTTGAAGACCACCAGGTCGGTGTTGGTGAGGCCCGAGGTCTCCGCGAGGTCGGCAGGCGGCTCGAAGGCATAGGCGAACAGATAGTTGGTGCGCACCAGGATCTCGCCGTCCTCGTCCAGTTCGACGGTCATCTCCCCGTCCACCCTGGGCGGCACCGGCAGCAACGGGTCCTCGCCGATCCGGGTGATCCACAGCCCCGCCTCGACGTCGTCCTCGGCGAAGGTCTCGCGCAGGCCGGTCTGGAGATCAGGCGCGAGCAGGGAGAGATAGCCCTCCGGATCGTGCTCGGTCAACGATCGGGGGTCCAGCCTGGCAGCGATCAGTGCTTCGCGGACCGCCTCGACGGCGGTCGCCACCTCGTCGGCGTCGTGATCGCCGACGGGCACGGCCTCCGCCCCCACGATGCCCGCCTCGCCCTCCGCCCAGCCGGCCGCGGCCGTGCGCTCATAGGGCCTGCTCAGATCGACCTGCTGGACCGGCGGGGTCGCGGGCGTCGGGACCGTCGAGGCCGTCGAGGAGACGTCCGCCTCCTCGGTCTGCTGCGCGGTGGCGGCGGTGGCGTCATCGAGCTCGTCGGCGGCCAGCATGGCGTCCAGCGCCGTCGGGCCGTAGAGCACGGCCCCCACCACGGCGGTCGTGACGGCCAGCAGGGTGACGACGATCTTCACGCCGCGTTTCGGCGGGCCGTGGTGCCCGCCCGCCGCCATCGGCGTCTCACCCCCCGACGGCTCGTCTGGCGCAGGCCTGCTCGGCTGTTCTGTCACGACGTCCCCCTCTGAAAAGATCAAGCGAATGTCCGCAAGATAACAGTCGAGACCGACGCTCTTGATCTTCAATGGCGGTGCCGGAATGGTGGCGACCGGGGGTTCGTCCCGACGCGCAGCGGCCCGAACGGCACGGCGTCGGCGCCGGCGTGGAGGACCGCCTCAACAGGCTCGACTGCGCTCCGTAGACTTTTTCGGGTGACACAGACCCATGCCCGCCCGGAGTCGACCCTGCCCGCGAAGTGGAACCCCGCCGAGGTGGAGCCTCGACTGTACGAGCAGTGGGTAGAGCGCGGTTACTTCACGGCGGACCCGCACAGCGACCGGCCGCCCTTCTCGATCGTGATCCCGCCGCCCAACGTGACCGGCAGTCTCCATCTCGGCCACGCCTTCGAGCACACCCTGATGGACGTCCTGACGCGCAGGCGCCGGATGCAGGGTCACGAGGCACTCTGGCTGCCCGGCATGGATCATGCCAGCATCGCCGTCCACGCCCTGGTCGAGAAGCAGCTCCTCGCCGAGGGCACCAGCCGGCGCGAGCTGGGTCGAGAGGCCTTCGTCGAGCGGGTCTGGCAGTGGAAGGAACGACACGGCGGCGCCATCCTGGGACAGATGCGCAGGCTCGGCGACGGGGTCGACTGGAGTCGCGAGCGGTTCACCATGGACGAGGGGCTCAGCCGCGCCGTCCAGACGATCTTCAAGCGCCTCCACGACGAGGGGCTCGTCTACCGGGCGGAACGCCTGGTCAACTGGTCTCCCGAGCTGCGGTCGGTGCTCTCCGACGTCGAGGTGGAGCACAAGGAGGTCGACGGAGAGCTCGTCTCCATGCGCTACGGCGACGGCGACGCCGCCATCGTGGTCGCCACGACCAGGGTCGAGACCATGCTGGGCGACACCGCCGTGGCCGTGCACCCCGACGACGAGCGGTACCGCCACCTCGTCGGCACCCTCATCACGCTGCCGATCACCGGCAGGCGCATCCCGGTCATCGCCGATGCGCACGTCGACCCCGAGTTCGGCACCGGCGCCGTGAAGGTCACCCCGGCGCACGACCCGAACGACTTCGAGATCGGCAGGCGTCACGACCTGCCGATGCTCTCCGTGATGGACGAGCAGGGCCGGATCACCGGGACGGACACCGAGTTCGACGGTCTGGACCGCTTCGTGGCCCGCAAGGCCGTCCGCGAGGCGCTGCGCGAGCAGGGCCGCATCGTGGCCGAGCAGCGGCCCTACCGGCACAGCGTCGGACACAGCTCGCGGTCCAAGGAGCCGATCGAGCCGAGGCTCTCGCTCCAGTGGTTCGTGAAGGTGGCGCCGCTGGCCGAGGCGGCAGGCGAGGCCGTCCGCTCCGGCGAGGTCGCCGTGCACCCGCCGGAGATGGCCAAGCGCTACTTCGACTGGGTCGACGACATGCACGACTGGTGCATCTCCCGGCAGCTCTGGTGGGGACACCGCATCCCCGTCTGGTACGGCCCCGACGGCGAGACCGTGTGCGTCGGCCCGGACGAGGAGCCGCCGAGCGGACCGGGCTGGCATCAGGACGAGGACGTCCTGGACACCTGGTTCTCCTCCGGCCTGTGGCCGTTCTCCACGATGGGCTGGCCGGAGAAGACCCCGGAGCTGGACCGTTTCTACCCGACGTCGGTCCTGGTCACCGGCTACGACATCCTCTTCTTCTGGGTCGTCCGGATGATGATGCTCGGCCTCTACGCGATGGACGGGACGCCCCCGTTTCGCACCATCGTGCTGCACGGCATGGTGCGTGACCAGCACGGCAAGAAGATGTCGAAGTCGGCGGGCAACACGGTGGACCCGCTGGACTGGCTCGAGCGGTTCGGCGCGGACGCCCTGCGCTTCACCCTCGCCAGGGGCGCGAATCCCGGCGTCGACGTCCCCGTCAGCGAGGAGTGGGTGGGCGCGTCCCGCAACTTCGGCACGAAGCTGTGGAACGCGACCCGGTACGCGCTGATCAACGGGGCCACGGTCGAGCGGCCGGTGCCGCCGCGCGAGGAGCTCACCGACGTCGACCGCTGGATCCTCGACTCGGTGGACCGACTCGTCGGCGAGGTGGACCAGCGGTTGGAGGACTTTCAGTTCGCCAAGTCCACCGAGGCGCTCTACCACTTCACCTGGGACGAGTTCTGCGACTGGTACGTCGAGTTGGCCAAGGTGCAGATCGCCGAGGGCGGCGAGCGTGCCGAGGCGACCAGAGCGGTCCTCGGCCACGTGCTCGACGTCCTGCTGCGGCTGCTGCACCCGGTGATGCCGTTCGTGACCGAGGTCCTGTGGCGGGAACTCACCGGCGGCGAGTCGCTGGTGGTCGCCGCCTGGCCGGTGCGCGCGGGCCACGAGCCCGACGACCGGGCCGCCCGCCGCGTCGACTCGCTGAAGCGGCTGGTCACCGAGATCCGTCGCTTCCGGGCCGATCAGGGGGTGAAGCCCAATCAGCCGGTGGTCGGCGCCGTGCGCGGCGCCTGCTGCGCGGACCTCTCCGATCACGTCCCGGCGATCCGCGCCCTGTCCCGGCTGGCCGAGCCCGGTGACGACTACTCGGTCACCGTGTCCTTCGAGGTCGGGCTGCCGACCGGTGAGGTGAAGATCGAGCTGGACACCTCCGGCACCGTCGACGTGGCCGCCGAACGCAGGCGGCTGGCCAAGGACCTGGCGGTGGCGGAGAAGGAACTGGCGGGCTGCGAGGGCAAGCTGGGCAATCCCGCGTTCATCGGCAAGGCGCCCGCCGAGGTGGTCGCCAAGATCACCGCGCGGCGGGACGCGGCGGTCGAGGAACGCGATCGGCTCACCGAGCGGCTCGCGGCCCTGCCCGCTGCGGTGGGGGAGCGAGCATGAGCAGCGCGGAGTCGGACGCCTTGCAGCCGTTGCGGGAGGTCGAGGAGGAACTCGACACCCGCTGGCAGGAGTCGACGGTCGCGCCGTCGCTGGATCGGATCGCCGTCCTCACCGACCTGCTCGGCTCTCCCCAGCACGCCTACCCCGTCGTGCACGTCGGCGGCACCAACGGCAAGACCTCCACGGTGCGGATGATCGACGCGCTGCTGGGGCGGATCGGGCTGCGCACCGGTCGCTTCACCAGCCCGCACCTTCAGTCGGTGACCGAGCGGATCGCCGTGGACGGCACGCCGATCTCCCCGGAACGCTATGTCGAGGTCTACCGCGACATCGAGCCCTACGTGTCGATGGTCGACGGCCGAGGCGACATCAGGATGACGAAGTTCGAGGTGCTCGCGGGCATGGCGTTCGCGGCCTTCGCCGACGCGCCCGTCGAGGCGGCCGTGATCGAGGTCGGCCTCGGCGGCGGCTGGGACGCCACCAACGTCGTCAACGGCAGGGTGAGCGTGGTGACCCCGATCGCGCTGGACCACGTCGAGTACCTCGGCAGCGACATCCTGGGCATCGCCAAGGAGAAGGCGGGCATCATCAAGCCCGACTCGACGGCGGTGCTGGCCGCGCAGGCCCCCGAGGTCACCCGAGTGCTGTTGGAGCACTGCATCGAGGTGGGCGCGACCGTCGCGAGGGAGGACGCGGAGTTCGGCGTCCTGGAGCGGTCCGTCGCCGTCGGCGGCCAGCTGCTGCGGCTGCAAGGCCTCGGCGGGGTGTATGAGGACGTCTTCCTCCCGCTGCACGGCGCCCACCAGGCGCGTAACGCGGCGATAGCCCTCGCCTCGGTGGAGGCGTTCTTCGGTGCGGGTCAGGATCGGATGCTCGACGTCGAGGTCATCCGGGAGGGGTTCGCCGAAGTGCACAGCCCCGGCAGGCTCGAACCGGTCCGGTCCGCGCCGACCGTCCTCGTCGACGCGGCGCACAATCCACACGGCGCCACGGCGCTGCGCGAGGCCATCGCCGCCGAGTTCGCCTTCGACCGGCTGGTGGGCGTGGTGAGCGTGCTCGGCGACAAGGACGCCGCCGGAATCCTCACCGAGCTGGGGCCGGTCGTCGATCACTTCGTCGTCACCCAGAACTCGTCCCCGAGGGCGCTGTCCGCCGAGGCACTGGGTGAGCTGGCGGTCAGCCTCTTCGGTGAGTCGCGGGTGACGGTGACCCCGGCGCTGGGGGAGGCCCTGGAGACGGCCCTGCGGATGTCCGCCGAGACCGACGACCCCGACGAACCAGCCGCGGGCCGGGGCGTGGTCGCCACCGGATCCGTCGTGACCGCAGGAGAGGCCCGTGCCTTCTTCGGGAGGAAGCCGGAATGAGCGATGACGTGACCGGTCCCGATGCGGTGCAGGCAGGCACAGCGCAGCGGGCCGCAGGCGCGGCCGGGACCACCGAAGGCGCCGCCGAGCAGCCCGGGGCAGTGCCGCCGCCCGCCGTGGACCCCTGGAAGGGGCTGCGCGGTGTGCTGGCGGGGGCGCTGGTGCTGGAGGCGATCGTCGTCGCCCTCGCGTTGCTGGTCGTCGGCCGCCTCGGCGACGGGGCGGGCAGCCTCGGCTGGACCTTCGTCCTGGTGCTCGTCGTGCTCCTGCTCCTCGCCTCGGGCGTCCAGGGCCGCAGCTGGGGACTGACGGCGGCGCTCAGCCTCCAGGGCCTGCTGCTGGCCGCCGGGCTGGTCGAGCCGTTCCTACTGATCCCCGGGGTGCTGTTCGCCCTGGTGTGGGCGGCGCTGGTGTGGTTCAAGCTCGACGTCGCCCGCCGGATGGACGAGGGCAGGCTGCCCAGCCAGCAGCCGCCGCCGGACTGATGATGATCACCCGTCGGTACGTGACTAGGCTTTCAGGCGAAACGGACGGCAGACCCGCCGTCACTCGACGCCGACCGTCCCGGTCGGCCGACGTCAAGGAGAGAGAGCGGCCGTGAGCGAGCGCACCCTGGTCCTGGTCAAGCCCGACGGCGTGGCACGGGGCCTCGTCGGCGAGGTCGTGTCCCGCATCGAGCGCAAGGGCCTGCGCCTTGCCGCGCTCGAACTGCGAGTGGTCACCCGTGACCTCGCCGAGCAGCACTACGCCGAGCACGACGGCAAGCCGTTCTTCGGATCGCTGCTCGACTTCATCACCTCCGGCCCCGTGGTGGCCCTGGTCGTCGAGGGCCCGAGGGCGATCCCGGCGTTCCGGCAGCTCGCGGGCGGCACCGACCCGGTCGAGAAGGCCACCCCCGGCACGCTGCGCGGCGACCTCGCGCTGGAGACGGAGTCGAATCTGGTCCACGGCTCCGACTCGCCGGAGTCGGCCGAGCGCGAGATCAAGCTCTGGTTCCCGAACATCTGATCTCCGGGTCGATCGGCCCTGACCTCGGGGCCGATCGACCGTTCGTCATCGATGCCGCTCCACAGGCGGGTCGAGGCCCGTCGGCCGGCAGACCCTCTTCCGCCGTCGATCTCCGTTCGACCGGTCGTTCGGCCGTCGCGTCTCCTTCGCACAGGCCGAGAACCGTCGAATTCGGTTTCTTCTGTCGGAGTCGAGGCATACCCTTCACTCTCGTGACGATGAACGGCTTCCTGGTGCATGCGGAGGGCCTGACCAAGCGGTTCGGCGATTTCGAGGCCGTCAGGGGGATCGACGTGGCCGTGCGAGCCGGGGAGGCCTTCGGCTTCCTCGGTCCCAACGGCGCGGGCAAGTCCTCGACGATGCGGATGATCGCCTGTGTCTCCCCGCGCACCGGTGGCGAGCTGCGGGTGCTCGGCATGGACCCCGCCGTCGACGGCCCGAAGATCCGGGCCAGGCTCGGCGTCGTTCCCCAACAGGACAACCTCGACCTCGAACTGTCGGTCCGGGAGAACCTCCAGGTCTACGGCCGGTACTTCGGGCTCTCCCGCGCGGCCGTGCGGGAGAAGGCCGTGGAGCTGCTCGACTTCGCCCAGCTTGCCGACCGCGCCGCCGACAAGGTCGAACCGCTGTCCGGCGGGATGAAGCGCAGGCTCACGATCGCACGGTCGCTGGTCAACGATCCCGAGGTCCTGTTGTTGGACGAGCCGACGACCGGGCTTGATCCGCAGGCCAGACACGTGCTGTGGGATCGACTGTTCCGGCTGAAGCAGGCCGGGGTCACGCTCATCATCACCACGCACTACATGGACGAGGCCGAACAGCTCTGCGACCGGCTGGTGGTGATGGACGGCGGCCGGATCGCCGCCGAGGGCTCACCACGTGAGCTGATCAGGGACTACTGCACCCGGGAGGTCCTGGAACTGCGGTTCCCGCCCGGCGAGGTGCAGCAGTACGCCCCCCTGGTGGCCGACACCGCCGATCGCATCGAGGTGCTGCCCGACCGGGTGCTGCTCTACACCGCCGACGGCGAGGCGTCGCTGGCCGCCGTGCACCGGCGCGACGTGGAGCCGCTGTCGAGTCTGGTCCGCAGAAGCACGCTGGAGGACGTCTTCCTCCGGCTGACCGGACGAACGCTGGTGGACTGACGATGACGACACGAACCTCGGACGCCGCACCGCCGACGGCCAGAGCCTCCACCGGCCGGGCATCGGGCTTCGTCCCCTCGGTCCTGCTGGTCCTGGAGGGCCAGTGGATCTGGTACCGGCTGAACTGGCGCGCGACGCTGATCTCCAGCGTGCTGCTGCCGGTGCTGTTCCTGGTGGCGATGGGCATGGGCATGGGTGCGCTCGTCGAGCCGAGCGAGGCCACCCGCGGCCTGGACTACCTGGTGTACCTGACGCCCGCGATGCTCGTGGTCGGCGCCGTGCAGACCGCGGCGGGCGAGGCCACCTATCCCGTCCTGTCCGGCTTCAAGTGGCAGAAGAACTTCTGGGCGGTGACCGCGACGCCGATCAGCCCGGAGCAGATCGCCTGCGGGAAGCTGCTGTGGATCATGCTGCGCCTCACCTTCTCCGGCGTGGCCTTCCTCGCCGTCGCGGCCCTGCTCGGTGCCGTGGCCGGCGTAGGCGTGCTGCTCTCCCTGGTGTTCGCGGTGCTCACCGGTATGGCGCTGGCCGCCCCGGTCGTGGCGGTCGCCGCGAGGATGCAGGGCGAGGGCGACGGCTTCAACGCACTCTTCCGATTCATCGTGCTGCCGATGATGCTGTTCGCGGGCACCTTCTACCCAATCAGCAGGCTGCCGGAGCCGCTGCAGCCGATCGCCTGGGTCGCTCCGCTCTGGCATGGCACGGAGTTGGCCCGGGGTGCGGCGTTCGGCACGCTGGCCCCGCTGCCCACACTGGGCCACCTGACCTACCTGATCGGACTGTTCCTCGTCGGCACGGTGTTGTCCTGCCGGATGTTCCGCAAGCGGCTGGTGGTGTGAGGATGAGCGTCGAGCCGACGACGATCGAGCAGAGCGCACCGCCGCCCCGGCACGTCGCGGGGCCGCTGCTGCGGATCTTCCCGCCCGGCCTGTACGCGGGTCGGGCGAGCAGGCTGGTCGAGCGGTCCATGCTCGCCGGGCGGGGCGCCTGGCTGGCCATCCTGTCCGGCTTCTTCGAGCCGCTGTTCTACCTGCTCTCGCTCGGCGTCGCCTTCGGCGGGATGGTCGGGCAGCTCAGCGCTCCCGGCGGCGCCCCGATCGACTACGCCGCCTTCATCGCGCCCGGCCTGCTGGCCGTCTCGGCGATGAACGGCGCGGTGTACGACGCCACCTTCAACATCTTCTTCAAGCTCAAGCATGCGAAGCTCTACGACGCGGTGCTGGCCACCCCGATGGGGCCGCTCGACGTCGCGATCGCCGAGATCACCTGGGCGGTGCTGCGTGGCGGCGTCTACTCGGCGGGCTTCCTGTGCGTGATGCTGGGCATGGGCCTGATCACCTCGCCGTGGGCGCTCCTCGCACTGCCCGCCGCCGTGCTGGTCTCCTTCGCCTTCGCCGCGGTGGGGATGGCGGCGACCACCTTCATCCGCTCGACGCAGGACTTCGACTTCGTCCAGCTCGCCATCCTGCCGATGGCATTGTTCTCCACCACTTTCTTTCCGCTGGAGGTCTACCCGAGGGCCGCGCAGCTGCTGGTGCAGTGTCTGCCCCTGTTCCATGGTGTGGAGCTCATGCGGGGCCTGTCCACGGGTGCGGTGAGCTGGGGCCTGCTCGGGCATGTCGGGTACTTCGTGGTCATGGCCGGGATCGGCGTCGTCATCGCCACGCGGCGGCTGGAGCGCCTGCTGCTGAAGTAGCGCGGTCGTCGCGTGGCGGGGGCGCCCCCGGCGGCCGCGCTCGCGACGGCCTTCGTCCTGACGCCGATGTCCGTCCGCCGGTGTCCGTTCCCGCCGAATCCCCTCGGCCTGCGTCCGCTCGCCTGCGCCGGGCGGCTCCGCGCAGGCAGGCCCGCCGACTGCGCCTCCCGGCCTGCGGGAGCACGGCCGTTACCCTGTTCGCCGTGAGCGTCGAGTCCGTCTTCCCCCGGTTGGAACCGCTGCTGCCCAGGGTGTCCAAGCCCGTCCAGTACGTCGGCGGTGAACTGAACGCGACCGTCAAGGACTGGGACACAACCACCGTCCGCTGGGCGCTGATGTACCCCGACGCCTATGAGGTCGGACTCCCCAACCAGGGCGTCATGATCCTCTACGAGATCCTCAACGAGCAGCCGGACGTGCTCGCCGAACGGACCTACGCGGTGTGGCCGGATCTCGAGGCGTTGATGCGTGAGCACGACGTCCCGCAGTTCACCGTCGACGGACACCGACCGGTCGGCGCCTTCGACGTGCTCGGGGTCAGCTTTGCCACGGAACTGGGCTACACGAACCTCCTGACCGCGCTGGACCTCGCAGGCGTCCCGCTGCACGCGGTCGACCGCACCGAGGACCACCCGATCGTCGTGGGCGGCGGCCACGCGGCCTTCAATCCGGAGCCGATCGCCGACTTCCTGGACGCGGCGATCCTCGGTGACGGCGAAGAGGCCGTGCTGGAGGTCACCGACCTGATCCGTCGATGGAAGGCCGACGGCAGACCCGGCGGCCGGCCTGAACTGCTGACCAGGCTGGCCGAGACCGGCCAGGTCTACGTGCCGCAGTTCTACGAGGTCGACTACCTCGCCGACGGTGCCATCGACGAGGCGCGCCCCGTCGGCGACCGGGTTCCGGCGCGGATCGCCAAGCGCACGACCATGGATCTCGACGCCTGGCCGTACCCCAAACAGCCGCTGGTCCCTCTCGCGGAGAGCGTGCATGAGCGGATGAGCGTCGAGATCTTCCGCGGCTGCACCCGAGGCTGCCGGTTCTGTCAGGCAGGCATGATCACCCGTCCGGTGCGGGAACGCTCGGCCGAGGGCATCGGGGCGATGGTGCAGCGGGGACTCGAGGCCACCGGCTTCGAGGAGGTCGGCCTGTTGTCGTTGTCGAGCGCCGACCATTCCGAGATCGCCGAGGTGACCAAGGGGCTGGCCGACCGGTACGAGGGCACTAACACCGGCCTGTCACTCCCGTCGACCAGGGTGGACGCCTTCAACGTCGACCTTGCCAACGAGCTGGCCCGCAACGGTAGACGCTCGGGCCTGACCTTCGCGCCGGAGGGCGGCAGCGAACGCATCCGGCGCGTGATCAACAAGATGGTGTCGGAGGAGGACCTGATCCGCACCGTCACCACGGCCTACGCCAACGGCTGGCGGCAGGTGAAGCTGTACTTCATGTGCGGGCTGCCCACCGAGACCGACGAGGACGTGCTGCAGATCGCGCGGATGGCCAAGGAGGTCATCCGGGCGGGCCGGGCCGCCTCGGGCAACAAGGACATCCGGTGCACGGTGTCCATCGGCGGGTTCGTGCCCAAGCCGCACACGCCGTTCCAGTGGGCCGCGCAGTTCGACCCCGACACGATCGACGCGCGACTCCGCCGCCTCCGTGCCGCGGTCAACGAGGACCGCAGCCTGGGCCGCAGCATCGGGATGCGCTACCACGACGGCAAGCCCTCCCTGATCGAAGGCCTGCTCTCCAGGGGCGACCGGCGGATCGGCCGGGTCATCGAGCGGGTGTGGCGCCAGGGCGGGCGTTTCGACGGCTGGACCGAGCACTTCTCCTATCAACGCTGGCTGGACGCCTGCGCCGCCGAACTGCCTGCGCTGGGCGTCGACATCGACTGGTTCACCACCCGCGAACGGACCGAACACGAGACGCTGCCCTGGGACCACCTCGACTCCGGGCTGGAGAAGGAGTGGCTGTGGGCGGACTGGCGTGACGCGCTCGACGAGCAGGAGCAGGAAGACTGCCGCTGGACGCCCTGCTTCGACTGCGGGGTGTGCCCGGCGATGGGCACCGACATCGAGATCGGGCCGACCGGACGCACGATGCTGCCGATCAGTCCCGTCGGCCAGGGCAGCCCGGTACGAAATCCCTCCTTGCCCGCAGGCGGCTGAGGTCTGATCCTGGAGGACACGGACGGCCTCGGCGCCATCACGTCGAGTCCTTCAGCGCGGTCTGTGGTCCGCCTCCCCTCGGGTGCGGAGGATGGAGCGGGCGAGCCGTGGCGGCGGAGTCGCCCACGGCGAGTCGCCTCGCTCGACGGGAGGACCGACGATCAGGCCCCGACCCCCAGGAGGACCTCGGATGACCGTCACGACGCAGGAGCAGCAGCGCATCCGTGAGGAGCGACTGGTCGAGCTGGTCGATCAGCAGGGCCGGACGCTGGGACGCTCCTCGGTTCATGCGGCGCACTCCGACGGCGGGCTGCTGCACCGTGCCTTCTCGGTGATGCTGGTAGACGGGCGGGATCGCGTGCTGCTACAGCAGCGCTCCTCGGCCAAGCTGAGATTCCCGACCAGATGGACCAACAGTTGCTGCGGACATCCGTGGCCCGGCGAGTCGGTCGTGGCCGCCGCACGGGTGCGGCTGCGCGAGGAGTTGGGCGTGGAGGTCGCCGACCTGAGCGAGGCAGGCGCCTTCGTCTACCGGGCTCCCGACACGGAACAGGGTTACGTCGAACACGAGTACGACCACGTCCTGATCGGGCGCTTCGAGGGCGAGCCCGGCGCGGTCGATCCGAGTGAGGTCCGCGCCCTGCGCTGGACCCCGTTGGCGGAGGTGCTCGCGACGCTGGACGGCGGCGGGCATGCGGACTTCACCCCGTGGTTTCCCCAGGTGGCAGGGGCGACCCGTGACTTCCTCGCGGCGCGCTGAGCCCGTCCTAGGGCACGTCGGCCGGTCCTTTTCGACAGGAACCTGATCCTGGGCCGGGCCGGTCGGCGGGCGCAGGGTCGCGGCTGGGGAAGTGCGCCTCCGGCAGGACGGTCGACGGCTCGTCTGCGGTCGTTGAAGCAGGGAACGGCGCCTGCGGAGCGGACGCCGGGGACGGGTGATCACGGCGACGGCTCGAGCCGTGGATCGCGGCGGCTGCCGTCAGTTCCGCACCGCACGAAGTGCGTCGACCAGGCCCGCGCCGTAGAAGCTGTTGTACGACTTGGCGCCGACACAGTCGGCATCCGGCGTCCCGTCCAGATTGAGGTCGTACTCTTCGGGACAGGACAGCGGGTTGGCCTGGTGGCGCAGGACCGAGCGAAGCTCGGCGGGCGAGGCGTCGGGGCGCTGGGAGACCAGCAGCGCGGCCACGCCCGCGACGTGTGGCGCCGCCATCGACGTGCCGCACCGGTCCTCGTAGCCGCCGGGGACCGTCGAGCGCACACACCGTCCCGGCCCGATGCCTGCCGGGTGCCGCCGGTCACCGCCCGGCGCCGCGAGATCCACCACGCCGAGGCCGTACGAGCTGTAGCGGGCCTTGGTCCCGTCGGCGGCCACCGCCGAGACGGTGACCACGTCGGAGAGGCCCGCGGGTAACGGGAGGCAGTCGCGCCCGCTCGATCCGGCCGACGGGCGGTCGGTCAGGGCCAGGAGGTCGACCGCGTCGTTTCCTGCCGCCGCCACGGCGAGCACGCCTGCATCGGTGGCGTGGCCCATCGCCCGCCGCACTGCCTCCGTCGCGACCTGGGCGCCGGGTTCCTGTTCGCAGTCGAGGTGCCACGGATCGATGATGTAGCTGTTGTTCGTGACGTCGACGCCCTGCTCGGCCGCCCACAGGTAACCGCAGACCGCGTACTCCGGGTAGATCAGGCCCGCCTCGTCGACGACGCGGACGGCGGCGAGTCGGACACCGGGCGCGACGCCGGTCATCCCCGCTCCGTTCGAGGAGATGATGCCTGCGACATGGGTGCCGTGCGCGGAGTTCGTCGGCGTCCATGCGGCCGTGGACACGTCGGGGGCACCGCTGAGACAGCCTGCCGAGGCTCCAGGGTCGACGGCGTCGGCCAGCGCGGGATGTCCGCCGTCGATCCCGGAGTCGAGGACGCCGATCAGGACGTCCGCACTGCCGAGGTCGAGTCGATGGGCGAGATCGCCCCGCACCTGGCGTAGCGACCAGCCCTCAGCGCGGACCTCAGGGTCCAGGGGGAGTGCATCCGGTCCAAGCTGCTCGGCCGCCTGCGAACCGCGCCGCGTACTCGGCGTGGACGTCGCACGCGTCGCTGTCGCCCGCTGCGCCGAGAAGGCCCGATCCGGCCCGAACCAGGTGTCGAATCGGTCGTCTGCCGAGACAGCGACCGCGACGCCGATCTCCGGATAGTTCACCGTCGTCGTTCCGCAGGCCGCCTCGATCTCGGCCTCGGCCGCGTCGTCGGGCGTGCCGGGTTCGAAGAGCACCAGATACCGATACGCCTCGCCGTCGTCGTGACACGACGGCTGCCGAAGATCCGCAGGCGGCGTCATCTTGAGCGGGGCCGCGAGCTGGCCTGCGGCTAACAGCGCGACGCCTGCCACGGCTGCTGCCGCCGGGCTGAGCAGAGGCACGAACTCGCTCCTGTCGCGTCGATCACATTCTCGGTGTCTGTCGCTCGCGGCGGATCGTCGCCGTGCGTCGCAGCCCCCGTTCCCGGCAGCATCGCCCGGAATCCCTGCCCTGCTCGCGGCCGGGCAGGCAGGAGCTCGTTGCGGGGGGACAGACCGGTCGAGCATCGTGTCCCCACGATGTGCGGACGGTAACGAGTCCTGCGTCGCCGAGACAAGCAACGGACGATCACAACGGCGCGGTACGGTCTTGCGCGACCCCCACATGCGGCGCCCAGGATGGTGTGAGCTGAGCGGCAGATCCGAACCGAACCCGTCCCCACCCTCGGTACAGCGACTCCGACTGAGGTTCGCCAAGCGCGACCGGCTCCGATTCACCTCACATCGTGATGTGGCGCGGTCCGTGGAACGGGCCCTGCGTCGAGCGGGCGTGCCGATGGCCTATTCGCAGGGCTTCAACCCGCATCCGAAGGTCTCCTGGGCCGGTGCCGCCCCGACGGGCGCTGCGAGTGAGGCCGAGTACGTCGAGTTCGCGCTGGCCGAGCGCGTCGATCCTCCGATACTCGGGCGTGAGCTGAACGCGGCCCTGCCGCCGGGACTCGACATCGTCGACGTGGTGGAGGCCGGTCCGGGTTCGCTGGCCGAGCGGTTGACGGCGAGCAGTTGGCGGATCGAGGTGCCGGGCGTCGATCCGGAGGTGCTGCGCGACGCCACCCGCCGGATGCTGGCCGAGGAGGTGGTGGAGGTCGAGCGGCTGACCAAGAACGGCCTCCGCACCATCGATGCGCGCGCCGCGATCGTCCGCGCGGAGGTCTACTCGTCGGCCGCGATGTGGTCGGACACCGCGTGCGCCGCGTGGTCGGATACCGCGACGTCGGCTGTCGCCGCCGACGGAGGGTCGGCGGCTGTTGCGGCGGCCACAGTGTCGTTGGACACGGTCTCGTCGGACGCGGCCTCGTCGACCGGCCTGACCGTCGCCGCGTTCTCGTCGACGTCCGTCGCCGCCGACGCGGCGCCCGTGCAGGGCGGGGACCTGCCCATCGTCGACGGCGGGCACGCGACGGCCACTCGGTCGTGGAACGGCATCGTCGCAGACCCGAGCCGTCCCCTCCCGACGGACGGACCTGCGGAGACCGCCACGCATCGTGACGCCGTGGTGGCTCGGCGCGCCGGGACGGCTGATCGGCGCAGTGTGGAAAGACCGTATGGGATACTCGTGGTGGTAGTGCGGCAGGTGACTCCGACCGTGCGACCGGACGACGTGCTGAGTGCGCTTCGCGTCGTCGCTGCTGTGGAGCCGCCGGTACCCGCGAAGGCGACCCGGATGGCGCAGGGGCGGCTCGACGATGATGGGCGTCTAGTCGATCCGTTGACCGCTGATCGAGCGGTTGCCCGAGACTAGGTCGGGTAATCCCTGTCACAGGGGATGAGGGGCAGGCCCACACGGCGTCGTAGGCATCCGCCTGCGCTGCTTTTCGAGCTCCGGCTCGGAAACGGCAGGCTTCAAACAGGATTCCCGTCGCTCGACGCGACGGAGACGAACAGGAAGGCCCCTGCGCGGCCGCGTCCGGCCAAGGACGCGCCCGGGGGCGGAGGAGCTGTATGTCGATGAAGAACGCGCCCGCTGACGAGCGCAGCGGGGTTGCCGATGCACGGGCAGGCGGGACGGAACTGCCCGCCAAGCTGCGAGTGCACGCCTTGGCGAAGCTGCTGGAGGTACGAAGCAAGGACGTGTTGACTGCGCTGGAGGCGTTGGGGGCCGAGGTTCGCAGCGCCCAGTCGAGCGTGTCCCGCGACCTGGCACTTCAGGTGATCGAGAAGCTGGCGCCCGCCGAGGAGGCCGCCGGGACCCCGAGCGCGGCCGCCGAGGAGTCTGCCGCCGCTGCCGAGCAGCCCGCCGAGGACTCCGGTCCGAGGGCTGCCGCCGCACCGGTCTTCGCGCCGCCGCAGCCGGTCTTCCTCCCGCCGCAGCCCGCGGCGGCGCCCGCCGCTCGCCAGGCACCCGCCAAGCAGGCCGCAGCGAAGCAGCCGCAGGCTGCCGAGCCGGTCGAACAGGCCGTAGTCTCCCCCTCGGCGCCCGAGGACGTCGACGAGGACGAAGACGCAGGCAGCAGGCGTCGCCGCCGACGCGGACGCCGGGGACGGGGCCGAGGACGAGGCGGCCAGGACGCGGAGGGCGGCGAGGAGCCCGGCGACGACGAGGACGGCACGCCCGCCGAGACCGCCGCTGACGTCGTGCCCGAGGCCCCTGCGGAGGAGCAGGCGGCCGCCGAGCAGGACGGAGAGGACACCGAGGGCGAGCAGTCGGAGGGCAGCAGGCGCCGTCGACGTCGCAGGCGGCGGAAGGGCACTGCCGAGGACGACGCGGCCTCGCGGTCCGACGACCCGCCGAACACGGTGGTGCACGTCAGGGAGAGCAAGCCCGCGCAGGTCAAGGCCGAGCCAGTCGTCGAGGACGAGGTCCGTTCGGTACGCGGCTCCACCCGTCTGGAGGCCAAGCGCCAGCGACGGCGCGACGGCCGGGAGGCGGGCCGCAGGCGCGTGCCGGTGCTGTCGGAGGCCGAGTTCCTGGCTCGTCGTGAGTCGGTGGAACGTCGGATGGTCGTGCGTGAGCGCGGCGACCGCACGCAGATCGCGGTGCTGGAGGACGGCGTCCTCGTCGAGCACTTCGTGACGTCGTCGGGCACCGGATCGATCGTGGGCAACGTCTACCTCGGCCGAGTCCAGAACGTGCTGCCGAGCATGGAGGCCGCGTTCGTCGACATCGGCCGCGGCCGTAACGCCGTGCTCTACGCGGGCGAGGTCGACTGGGACGCCGCAGGCCTGGAGGGCAAGGCCCGCAAGATCGAGCAGGCGCTGTCCACCGGGGACAGCGTGCTGGTCCAGGTCACCAAGGAGCCGGTCGGGCACAAGGGCGCCCGCCTGACCACCCAGATCAGCCTCCCCGGGCGATTCCTGGTCTACGTGCCCGGCGGCGGTGCCACCGGCATCAGCCGGAAGCTCCCCGACGTCGAGCGCAAGCGGTTGAAGGAGATCCTCAAGCGGATCGTCCCCGACGAGGCAGGTGTGATCATCCGCACCGCGTCGGAGGGCACCAGCGAGGAGTCCCTGGATCGGGACGTCCGCAGGCTGCGTGCCCAGTGGGAGATCATCAAGGAGCGGGCCGCCATTCCGCGCGCCCAGGCGCCGCAACTGCTGTACGAGGAGCCGGACCTGCTCATCAAGGTCGTCCGTGACCTCTTCACCGAGGACTTCTCCGGCCTGGTCGTCCAGGGCGACACCGCGTGGGACACCATCGAGTCGTACGTGAACCACGTGGCGCCGGATCTGGTGGGCAGGCTCCGCAGGCACGTCGGCCTGAAGGACGCCTTCACCGAGCACCGGGTGGACGAGCAGCTGGCCAAGGCACTGGATCGGAAGGTTTGGCTGCCCTCCGGCGGTTACCTGGTGATCGACCGCACCGAGGCGATGACGGTCGTCGACGTCAACACCGGCAAGTTCACCGGCTCCGGCGGAAACCTGGAGGAGACGGTCACCAGGAACAACCTGGAGTCGGTGGAGGAGATCGTCCGGCAGCTCCGGCTGCGGGACATCGGCGGCATCATCGTCATCGACTTCATCGACATGGTCCTGGAGTCCAACCGTGACCTCGTGCTGCGCAGGCTGACCGAGTGCCTCGGCCGGGATCGCACTCGGCACCAGGTCGCCGAGGTGACCTCCCTGGGGCTGGTGCAGATGACGCGTAAGCGCGTCGGCACCGGGTTGCTCGAGGCCTACAGCACCACCTGTGAACACTGCCGGGGTCGCGGGGTGATCGTCTCGACCGAGCCGGTCGGCGCGGTGACGGGCAACGGCGCGTCGGGGACGGCCGGGGCGGCCGCAGGCAACGGCACGGCGAGCCACCAGCATCAGCATGCGGCGCAGGCCGGAGCCCAGGCCAACGGCGCGGGCGGTTCGGACAAGCAGAACGGCAGCGCTCCTGCTCAGTCGCGGCGGTCGCGGCCCAGGGGCAAGGGCAACGTCGCGCTCGACACCGTCGCCGAGACGGCGGCCCAGGCGATGGAGCAGGTCGCCGAGGCTCAGGCGCCGGTCGAGAACAGCCGGGAGAACGGCGACGCACCCCGTCAGGGGCGTCGGCAGACCAAGGCCGAGGCTCGGGCCGAGGCCAAGGCCGCCCGTGAGGCCGACGCAGCTCGCGCGGCGGAGGAGGCGCGTGCGGCCGAGCCTGCAGGCGAGCCGCCCGCCGCCGAGGTGGTCGAGAAGCCCGCCGCCGAGCCCGCTCGGCGCAACGGGCACGCGGTGCGGACTCCAGCGGCGGCGCAGGAGACGGTCGTCGAGCCTGTCGCTCCGGCGGAGCCCGCCGCGACCCCTGCGGCGGCGCCTGCTCGCAGGCAGCGCAGGCGTGCCGCAGCGCGGCCGGCGGGCCCGCCGAAGGGGAGCCAGACCGACAACGCGTGACCGAGACGGCGGGGCCTGGATTCATCGGGCCCCGCCGTTCTCGTCCCGAGGGGATATCACGGGACCGGCGCGGTGGGCCGGGTGCGTACGGCGGCTGAGTACCGGCCGGGACGTGCACGACACGGCCACGCCGCGTCGGCGACCGGGCTCCTCCCCACCCCCGACGTGCTCATCGGTGAACTCTCACAGGCAGCCGGGACGACGCCGAATCGTCAGCCGTCGAGGGCGGCCGCAGGAGAATCACGTTCGGACGCGGTTTGCGTAATCCGTCATCGAATGCCGGCCCACTTCGTCGCGAATCGCCGTCGACTTCTGGTCGCCGACCCCTCGATCGGCAGAACCGGGCTTCGTGAATGGCGATTCGCAGGCCGGTGCGTCGATCTGCGGATAGGTCGCGGTCGCGGTCGGCTGTCCGGGTGAATGGTTGCCGCCGGACAGCAGACGCCGGTCTCCCCAACGCCCCGCAGGCGTCCACCGGAACCGATCGTCGCCAGCCCCGTCGCCTCTCGAGGCGGGTCACGGCGGTCGGATCGTCGATTCGACCGTATTCGCCGAGATTCGATGTACCCGACGGCCTGCTCGGCGGGCGAATAGTCGCCGCCGCCGCGAATTCCCGGCCGAGCACTCTCTTGTCTCTCGGGCCGCCGTCGCAGCGATATCGCGCCGATATTCCGATCGCAATTCTGTCGGGTCGCCCCGCCGCTATGCTAGGTGTGATGCAGGGCACTGCGTCGTGCGGGGGTTTCAGATGGGGGCAGGTCTGGTTCTCGACGCCGTTCGGGCCGACGGGATGGCTCGGTCGGTGAGCCTTGCCGTGCCGGTCGGTGGCATCGCCGGTGTCGTCCTGCCGGACTCGGCGACGTTATGCCGATTCTCGGACGCGGTGATCGGCACGGGCGACGGCTGGACCGGCCTGGTCACCGTCGGCGGACGACCACGAGCCCGACCGGACACCGCAAGCCTCGACGGGGCGCAGCCGTTGATCGGCCTCGTCACGGCTGACGGCGGGCTGCTCCCACACCTGAGCCTCCGCGAGAACATCGTCTTCGGCAGGCTGAGCGCCGGTGGCGGGGCGAGCCCGCGACTGGCAGACGAGGCCGACAAGGCCGCCGAACGGGCAGGCCTGCTGATGAGTCTGGACCGCCATCCGCATCGAGCCACGCCAGGCCAACGACAGCAGGCAGGCTTCGCCAGGGTGCTGTTCCGTCGGCGCCCGGCCGTCGTCGTTGAGGATCGGACGGGATTCCCGCGCTGGGCGGGCAGACTCGACGCGGCTGCCGCCCGGACCGGCGTCGCCCTGCTGGTCGTCACCGATGACCGACGTCGGCTCGACGGATTCGTGCCCGCTGCCGACGTCGTCGATCTGACGCTGCCCGAGGGTGTCTCCTCGTCGACCGTTCCACCGGATCCGGGATGACCGCGCGGGGTTCGTCAAGGGCACGCAACGGCGTCTCCCGACGCGCCGTTCTCGGGGCGCTGGCCCTTCCGCTCGGTGCCGTGGTCGGCATGGGCCCGATCGCAGGCTGCTCGGCCGTCACCGGGTCGCTGCGCGTCGCGGTGACCTGGAGCGGGCGGGAGCTGGCGTCCTTCCGGCGGGTCCTCGACGTCTTCTCCGCTCAGCACGGTGTCGGCACGGAGATCGTGCCGATGGGCGATGACATCGCCGCGGCACTCGGCGACCGGCCGGTGGGCTCGCCGGACGTGATCATGCTGCCGCGCCCGGGGCTCCTGCGTTCCGGTGTCGCCTCGGGCGGGCTGGTTCCGCTGGAACTCGACGACGACGCGGCCCCGGCAGGCTGGCGGTCGGTCATGTCGGTGGACGGTCGTCGATACGGGTTGCCCTTCAAGATCGTGCACAAGTCCTGTGTCTGGTACCGACCGCAGGCACTGGCCGATCTCGGCGAGGACGTCCCCACCACCTGGGAGGAGTGGACGTCGCTCAACGCCAGGCTCGCCGCCGCGGGCCGTACTCCGCTGGCGTTGGGGGCCGCCGACGGCTGGGTGCTCACCGACTTCTTCGAGAACGTGCTGCTCAGCATCGACCCCGGTGCCTACCGGACACTGGCCGAGACCGGCATCGGCTGGCGCGGGGACGGCGTGCAGGAGGCGCTGCGCCGGGTCGGGGGGATGTGGGGCGCCCCGTACGCGCTGGCGGGCGGGGCGGTGTCGGCGCTGGCCACCCAACTCGACGAAGCGGTGCTCGACGTCTTCGCCAGGGACAGGGCCGTGATGACGACCGGCTCGGACTTCGTCTACTCGGTGATCGCCGAGCACAGCCCGGCCGATCAGGACGGGCGCTGGCAGTGGGATCTCTTCCGGTTCCCCCGTGCCGAGGACGGCGGCGTTGCGCCGCTGGTGATCGGCGGCGACGTCGCCGTGGTGACGGCCCAGGCGCCGTCGACGGCGACGGACCTGGTCGAGTGGTTGGCCGGGGCGGACGCGGCCACGATCTGGGCGGGCGAGGGCGGGTTCCTCTCGCTGCGGGCCGACCTCCTCGACAACCGGTATCGCCATGCCCGGCTCGCCCGGCTGGCCAAGGAGGTCCGCGATCCGCCGGGCGGACTGTCCTTCGACCTCTCTGACCAGCTCGGTGCGCGAGGGGGCAGGCTGTGGGCCGAGTTGCAGCGATTCCTCCGGGAGGTCGAGGGCGCCGACGAGCAGCGCATCGCCCGGCTCGCCTTCCAGCTCGGCGAGCGGATGGACCGGCCGGTCCACGGCGGCGCCAGGGTCCCGGTGGGCTGACCCGTGGACGAACCGACCCGCGACGGCGGGGACCCTCCTGAGCGCCCGGCAGCAGTCCGCCCGGCGCGCAGCCCTCGATCCCGTGCCGCCGACGGTTCCGAGTCCGCCCCGGGGGAGGCGCCGAGCCCCGCGTCCTCCCCAGGGCCGGAGCCTGCGCCGGAACCGGAGCCTGTTCGCGACTACGTGGAGCTGGAGACGGTCGGACGCGATGTGACCGGGCCGTCGGTGCACGGCGTGGCGGCTCGACCACAGCGCGCGCACTTCCTGTCCGTCGTCAGCCTCCGCGTCGTGGCGAACGTCTTCGCGGTGCTCCTGGCCGCGCTGCTCGTCACCTCGATCCTGGCGACCATCTGGCGCAGCATCCGGCTGGACGGACCGACCGGCGGCCTCGGCATGTCGCACTACGTCGCGGTGCTGTCCGACCAGACGATGCGCGCTGCGCTGCTGCGCAGCGGACTCTGGGCGGCGGTGGCCGTCGGCGTGGCCCTGCTCGGACTGATCGTGGCCGCGCTCGGGCGATTCGTCGGCGACGCCTCGCGGTTGCTCACCCTGCCCCTGCTCATCCCGCTGGCCGCCTCGATGCTGGTGACCGGCGCGGCCTTCCGCCTGCTCGTCGACCCCGACCCCGACCGAGGGATGATCAGCGCCGTCGCCGTCGCAGGCTACGAGGCCCTGGCCGACCCTGCCCCTGCCGGCGGGGCACGACCCGACGAGACGGCACCGGAGGAATCGCGCCTGTACGACCAGGGCGACCTGGTCACCACGTTCAACTACCGGGCGGGATGTCACGTCGACCTGCGGGTGGTGACCCCTCGCGAGGCTCCCGAGCCCCGTCCCGGCTCGCCTGAGTCGTCGGACGAGACGTCCGACCGAGATCCCGTGTCCTGCGTCGACCCCGATTCGCAGCCGCCGAACCGGATCACCGGCACCCTGCATGACCAGTCAGGGGCACTGCCCGGGGTCACGGTGCGAGCCGACGCCTTCGGCATCGACCCGGTGGAGACGGTGACCGACGACCGTGGTCGTTTCGCCGTGGAACTCGGGCCTGCCGGGGCGACCGAGTCCGTCGATCACCGACTGATCATCCCGGAGCGGTCGACCACGCCCCCCTGGCCCGGACCGCAGCCGTATCGAGCCGAGGTGATCTGGATTCCCTTGGTGCTGGCCTTCACCTGGGCCTGGCTGGGCTTCGCCGTCTCACTGTTCCGGACGAGGCTCAACGTCATCCCGCCGGACCTGGTGCGGGTCGCGAAGGCCGAGGGCCTGCGCCCCCTGCACCGGCTCACGCGCGTGATCGTGCCGCTGCTGAGACCGGTGATCACCGTCGTGCTGTTGACCTTGATGGTCGCCGCGGTTCGGCTGTTCGACCTGATGCTGGTCATGGTCCCCGGCCCGCTCCAGGCCGACGTCGAGGTCGGCGCGCTGCTCTGGTGGCGCTCGCCCGAGGCGACGCCGGGGGAGCGGGCGGCCATGGCCACGCTGCTGTTCGGCATGGTCGCGGTGGTCGCGCTCGGCGCGGTGTGGGGCGTTCGACAGGCGCGCGGCGTGACCAGCGTGATCCTGCCGGTGCCCGCACCCGCCGAGCGAGTCCCGCTCATCGGCCCGCCGATGCGACAACGGACTCTCCTGCGTCGATCGATCGCGGTCCTGCTCGGGCTGCTGGGGCTGATCTGGCTGTCGCCCCTCATCGTGCTCGTCGGGACCTCCCTGCGGTCGCCTGCCGACGCCGCGCTGACGGGATTCTGGAACGGCGGCATCGACGGTCTCGGGCTCGCCTCGTTTCGCGCGGCGCTGGACAACGGCCTGATCGGCGCGCTCGGGGCGAGTCTGTTCATGGCGGGCACCACGGCGCTGCTGGTGGCGGTGATCGCAGGCTCGGTCGGCCACGCACTGGCCTGGAGCGTCGCAGGCCCACGCCTGGTCAGCGCCGTCGTGATCGTGTTGGCGCTGCTCGCCGTGGCGCCTGTGCAGCTTTACGCCGCGCCGATGGCCGAGTGGTTCGCCGCCACCAATCTGACCGGGACCTCCCTCAACCTCGCGTTGATCCTCGCGCACACGGCGGCTGGCCTGCCGTTCGCGATCCTGCTGATGCGCGGCGCATTCCTCACCACCTCCTCCCCGCTGGACCAGACGTTGACGGGCGAGATCGACCGCCAGGCCGAGGGCCTCGGGCTCATCCGGCGACACTGGGACGCCGTCGTCGCCGTCGCGGTGCTCGAGTTCGTCCTGGTCTGGAACGACCTGGTGATGGGGCTGCTGCTCGGCGGGACGCCCGCCTCGCCGCTGACGCTGCTGCTGTGGGGCGAGCTTCGTTGGTTCCACACCTCGGCGGGCCCGATCGCGGCGGCGGCGGTCTTCTCGCTGATCGTGCCGTTGATCGTGCTCGGACTGGGATGGCGAACGGCCGTCCGAGGGCTGACGGGGGTGCGTCGCCGTGCAGGCCGATGACGAGCGTCGAGGCGACGGCGAGGTGCGGGAGCGGGTCGTCAAGATCCTGGCCTGGCTGCCTCTCGGACTGCTCTCGGCCGCGTTCGCGGAGGCCGTCCTCGCGCGGCCGGACAGCCGGATCTCGCTGGCGATCATCGTGTCCGCCGGTGCCTGCACGGCTGCGCTGGCGTGGATCGGCGTCGCGGCCGTGCGTTCCTGGCGTCGGCGCAGGCCCGCCGACGTGGAGCGCCCCGCGCCCGCGCGCCCCGGCCGCCGACGCGCTGCGGCCGGGACGATCCGCTTCTATGCCCGCCGTGCCGAGTTCCATGCGGCCGACCTGGCCGTCCCCACCCGTCGCACCGGGGCCGAGAAATGGTTCGCCGAGGAGGAGGACCGGATGGTCGCGCTCCTGTGGAGCGGCGACGTCCGACTGAACGAGCTGCGTCGACTTCGGGTCATCGCGAGTGCCCTGGAGGTCTGGTTCTCGCGGCAGCGCCGCTACGTCGACCTGCGGGGACTCGCCGATGCGATCGAGGCGGCGTGCGAGCAGGCCGCCCGGCGACGGGTCGACGACCTCCGACGTCGGTTGCGGCGATCACCGGGTCGGGTGACGCGGCAACCGGATGCAGAGGTACGCAACCTCGCGCGGATCACCCGCGCCACCGCGCTCCGACTCGAGGGACAGGCCGAGCTGGCCGAGAAGGAACTCGGCTCGATCACCATGACGGACTCGGGCGCGCTCTCGGGTCGGGAGAACAACGCGTGGGCCGTGCTTCGCCTGCTCGAGGCGGAACACGGCAGGCTCACCGGGACGCTGTCCGCCCATCAGGAGGACGACGCCCTGCAAGAGGCGGAGAGCTGTCTTCGGGACGCCGCCGAGCGGCTGCCCTCCTCCGATCTGCACGCCTGGATCGGCGTTCGGATCAACCTGGGCGTCCTGCGGCTGCGTCGAGGGGAGCCGCAGCACGCCCTCCACCACCTCAATGAGGCGGAATGGCTGGCCAGACAGGTCGAGGACCACTCGGCCGAGGCCCACGCGGTGGAGCTGTGCGGAGTGGCCGAGTGGCGGCTCGGCGATCGGGCGCACGCGTGTCGGCGGTGGCGCGCGGCCGAGGAGGTCTTCAGGGATCTCGGCGATGACGCGGGCCTGGCGCGCTGTCTGCTGCACGGTGGCACCGCACTGCTCGTCCAGCCGGACCTCGGTAAGGCGCTGTCCGACGATACGGAGTCGTGGACGGTGGAGCATGCGGCGGCCGTCGCGCTGGACCGCCTCGACCGCAGTATCGAGCTTCGAGGCGGGGAACCCGCCGACTCACCGGGACTCGTGCTCGCTCATCGGTATCGTGACCAGGCAGAACGCCTCCTGAGGGGGAGTGGGCGGCCGGGGGCCTCCGCAGCGGACGCCACCCCGGTTTGACCCTCTGCCCGCCGGGCACGTAACCTGAGCGCCGGTCGCCCGTCCGGGCTGACCCAGCCGTGCGAGGTCTCACAGAATCCGCTTCATCGATCTGTGTTCGCACGCCGTCCATCATCGTCGAGTAGCAGGAGACTTCCGTCCTGATGTACGCGATCGTCAAGACCGGCGGCAAACAGTACAAGGTGGCTGTCGGCGACGTCGTCGAGGTCGAGAAGCTTGAGGGCGAGCCGGGCACCGCGGTCAACTTCCCGGCGCTGCTCGTCGTCGATGGCAACGACATCACGCACGACGCGTCCGCCCTGGAGAAGTTCTCGGTGACCGGCAAGGTCGTCGAGCAGTCCAAGGGCCCCAAGATTCGCATCCACAAGTTCAAGAACAAGACCGGCTACCACAAGCGGCAGGGTCACCGGCAGAAGCTGACCCGCGTCGAGGTCACCGGCATCTCCGACAAGTGAGGACCTGAGCAGCCATGGCACACAAGAAGGGCGCATCCAGCTCCCGGAACGGCCGCGATTCCAATGCCCAGCGGCTCGGTGTGAAGCGCTTCGGCGGTCAGGTCGTCAGCGCGGGTGAGATCCTGGTGCGTCAGCGCGGCACCAAGTTCCACCCTGGCGTGAACGTCGGCCGAGGCAACGACGACACGCTGTTCGCACTGTCCGCAGGCGCGGTCGAGTTCGGCAGCAAGCGTGGTCGTAAGACCGTCAACATCGTCCCGGCGCAGGGCTGAGCCCCGCCGCCGACGACGTCAACGACCCCGGCGAGGGGCGGGCCCGGAGAGTTCCGGCCCGCCCCTCGCCTTGTGTCGTTCCGGCCCGGTGATCCGCCGGCCCGGACAGTCAGGGGAAGGAGTACCGCCGTGTCCCGTTTCGTCGACCGCGTGGTGATCCATGTGGCCGCAGGCAACGGCGGCAATGGCTGCGCCTCCGTGCACCGTGAGAAGTTCAAGCCGTTGGGCGGCCCGGACGGCGGAAACGGCGGGCGCGGCGGAGACGTCGTCCTCGTCGTCGACTCCAACGTGCACACGCTGTTGGACTTCCACTACCGACCGAACGCCCGCGCCACCAACGGCAGGCAGGGCCAGGGCAACAACCGCGACGGAGCGACCGGTGTTGACCTGGAGCTGAAGGTCCCCGACGGCACGGTGATCACGGACGCCGACGGCAACATCCTGGCCGACCTCACCGGCCACGGAACCCGGCTCGTCGCAGCTCAAGGCGGCCGAGGCGGGCTGGGCAACGCCTCGCTGGCGTCCAAGGCCCGTAAGGCTCCCGGCTTCGCGCTGCTCGGTGAGCCAGGCGAGGAGCGCGAGCTCGTCCTGGAGCTCAAGTCCGTGGCCGACGTCGGCCTGCTCGGCTTCCCGTCGGCGGGCAAGTCCTCCCTGATCGCCGTGCTCTCCGCCGCCCGCCCCAAGATCGCCGACTATCCGTTCACGACCCTGGTGCCGAATCTGGGCGTGATCACGGCGGGCGAGACCGTGTTCACCATGGCCGACGTGCCGGGACTCATTCCGGGCGCCAGCGAGGGCAAGGGCCTCGGACTCGACTTCCTGCGGCACATCGAGCGTTGTGCGCTGCTGGTCCACGTCCTGGACTGCGCGACGGAGGAACCCGGCCGCGACCCCGTCTCCGACCTGGAGGCGCTGGAGGAGGAGCTGGCCCGCTACACGCCCTCACTCGGCGGGGACCTGGCCGACCGCCCCCGGATCGTCGTGCTCAACAAGATCGACATCATGGAGGCGCGCGAACTGGCCGACATGGTCCGGCCCGACCTGGAGGAACGTGGACTCCAGGTGTTCCCGGTCTCCACCGCGACCAGGGAGGGCCTCCGCGAGCTGACCTTCGCCCTCGGCAAGGTCGTGGCCGAGTACCGGGCCGCACAGCCTGCCCCGGAGGCGACGCGCCTCGTGCTGCGCCCCACCGCCGTCGACGACAGCGGGTTCACCGTGACCCCGAATCCCGCCGAGCCGGGCGCGTTCGTGGTGCGTGGCGACCGTCCGGAGCGATGGGTGCTGCAGACCGACTTCAACAACGACGAGGCGGTGGGCTATCTCGCCGACCGGCTCGCCCGCCTCGGGGTCGAGGACAAGCTCGCGGCCCTGGGCGCCGAGCCCGGTGCGTCGGTGACCATCGGCGGCCTCACGTTCGACTGGGAGCCCACCACCCCCGCAGGCGTGGCGATGTCGATGACCGGCCGGGGAACCGACCGGCGACTGGAACGCAACGACCGGGTGCCCGCGAAGGACCGCAAGGCGGCCTCCCGGATCCGGCGCGGCATCGACGTGGAGGACACGACGGGATGAGCGGTGGCGCGGCGGTGCTGTCGGAGACGCGACGGCGGGTCGGCGCGGCGCGCAGACTCGTCGTCAAGGTCGGCTCCTCGTCGCTGACCACCGCCTCGGGCGGGCTGGACACGGCGAGGCTGGACGCGCTGGTGGACGCCGTCGCGGGGCGATGCGCGCGCGGCGGTCAGCTCGTACTGGTCTCGTCCGGCGCGATCGCCGCCGGGCTGGCGCCGCTGGCGTTGGCCCGCCGTCCTCGTGACCTGGCGACGCAGCAGGCCGCCGCAGGCGTGGGTCAGCTCGCGCTGGCACACGCCTACGCCACGTCCTTCGGTCGTCATCAGCGGGTGGTCGGCCAGGTGTTGTTGACCGCCGACGACGTCGTCCGCCGGGCGCACTACCGCAACGCCCAGCGCACCTTCGAACGGCTGCTCGCGCTCGGGGTGGTGCCGGTCGTCAACGAGAACGACACCGTCGCCACCGATGAGATCCGCTTCGGTGACAACGATCGACTGGCCGCCCTGGCGGCGCACCTCGTCGGCGCCGACGCACTGGTCCTGCTCTCCGACGTGGACGCGTTGTACGACGGCGATCCTCGGCACGGCGGGGCCCGGCGGATCACCGAGGTCGAGGGCGCGGGCGACCTGGCCGAGGTCCGGGCGGGAGACGGGCGGGCCGACGGGCTGGGCACCGGCGGGATGGCCTCTAAACTCGCCGCAGCGCGCATGGCGTCCTCGGCGGGCATCCCGGTCCTGCTCGCGGGCGCCGACGACGCGGTGCGGGCTCTGGGCCCCGCCGACGTGGGTACCGCCTTCGGCGTCACGGGCGCCCGGCTGTCCGCCCGCCGGTTTTGGCTCGGTCACGCCGCGAGCGCGACCGGCCGGATCAGACTGGACGACGGCGCGGTCCAGGCCGTCACGCAGCGCAGGCGGTCGCTGCTGGCTGCGGGGATCACCGGGACGACGAGCGACTTCCACGCCGGCGACGTCGTGGAGCTGGTCGACGGCACGGAGCGCGTCGTGGCCAGAGGGGTCGTCGCCTACGACGCAGCCGAACTGCCGGAGCTGATCGGCCGGTCCTCCCATGAGCTCCCCGCCGAGTTCCGCCGCGAGGTCGTGCATGCCGACGATCTCGTCGTCGTGAGCTGATCCGGCGCGTTCGCAGGCTTCAGTGCCCGGACCGGGCCGCGCGGGCTGTGCGGCGGTGCACTGGGTGATCCCGGCGGGAAGTCGATCGCACGGTACGGCCAGAATGGGTGTCGTCCGGTGACTGAGCGTGTCGGCGGACGACACGTCGATCGACTCGCGTGGGGGTTCGCGGGGCAGACCGGCGCTCGATGATCGAGCGGACGAGGGGTACCGGTGAACGTGTGTGACGGTTGTGGGCGCACCCTTTCGAGCGGGAGTCGCTGTGCCGACTGCGGTGCGGCACGCCACGGCGGGCTGATCCCGCCGGTAGCGGGAGGTCCACTACGCGGCGACGCGCCGCCGGGCTTCGCGTCCGGTGGTCACGTCCGGTCTGCCGCGCCACCCATGCCCTATCCGCGCATTCCGGTGTCGGACCGGGTCCGGGACGGCGTCGCACTGGTGCTCATCCTCGTGTCGCTGGCCCTGCCGTGGGACGGTCATGGCCTGGCTGCCGACCGGATCGACGTGGTGCTGACCTCGATCCTCGCGCTGCTCTGTCTGACCGTGCCGTACATCCTCCGATCCGGGGCGCTGTCCGGGCGGGCCGACCTGTTGCGGGCCTGGCTGCTGCGGGCGTCCTTCGTCCTGCCGTATGTGGCCGTCGTCATCACGACGCTGGTCCTCGACATCGTGATGGGCGAGACCCCGGAGACGCTCGCCTCGGTGGAGGGACTGGTCCTCGGCGTCGACACGGCAGGCGGCTTCGGCTCCGGCCTGGGCATCGGCCTGGCAGGCGTGCTGCTCGCCGCCGCCCCTCGCGTCGCGGAGCTGCCCAGGGTCCCGCGTGGTCTGGACGAGGCCTGGCGGATCGCCTCGGTCGGCGTCGCGACGCTGACCGTCCTGTGCCTGCTGTTGAGCACCGTCCTGGGGCTGATCGACGTGGCGAGCGGCGTGCCGACGACGGCGTTGACCGGCCTCGCGTCGCTGCTGCTGACCATGATCGTGTTCACCGTGCCTCCGTTCGTCGGGCTGGTGATGGGCGATCTCGGCTGGCGGCGCATCGTGTTGTGGCTCGGTGCGGCGGTGACGGCGGTGATGGTGTTCGCCCCGGCCGTCGAGTCGATCTACCGTCCGTTGAGCGGCCTGGTCTTCTGGCCTGCCGCCGCCGCGCTGGCCGCTGCACCAGGGGTGGTCCGCACGATGAACCAGTCGCCGCGCAACGTGCAGCGGGTGGGTGCGGTCGTGCGAGCGCTGGAGCTGATCGCGGTCACCAGCGTGGCCGGTTTCATCTACGGGCTCATCATGTTCCTCAACGTCGCGACGCAGCGCGGCGCACAGGTGATGACCTTGATCCTGGCGGTGGCACTGGTCGTCGGGTCGCTGACCGCCCATGCCGTCCTGCGACGCGATCCTCGACGTGGCAGGCGCACCGCCCTGATCGCCGCGACGGTGTTCCTGCTGTTCGGGCTGGTCGACCTCGTCGTGTGGTCCACCGTCCTCGGCGAGCCTGCCACCGACCCGATGTCGTTCGCGGTGAGCTTCGCACTGCCGTCGGTCGTGATCGCCTCGCTCGTTCCCACCTGGTCGCTACGGTGGCGGCTCGGCACGCTTCCGGCCGCAGGCCCGCCCGTGGCGCCCCATGAGCAGGTCACCCCGGCCGCCGAGGGACCGGCCGCACCGCAGACCGGGCCGATCCAGGTGTTCGGCCGCCCGCTGACGGGCAGCCGGCCTGCGGGTGCGCAGGCTCCCCGACCCCCGTACCTCATCGGTGCCGACGACTCGTCGCCGCAGGGCGTGCCTGCGGAGCTCGTCCGTCACGTCGACGTGGCGTCTCGGCCCGCCTCTGCGGTGTCGAGTCCGACTGGCGGACCGCAGTCGGTGTCCGGCGCTGATCAGGCACTCGGCCCGACGACCGGCCCTTCCGAGGCGTCGCAGGACGCGCCGGTGCGTGCTGAGCAGGCCGAGGACGAGCCGTCTCCGGTCGTCCTGTCCCGGGTAGCACACGCTCAGCCGGAGTCGCCTCGGGTCGAGTCGCCGATTCCTGCCGCGGAGGTGCCGCCTGCCGACTCCGGCTCGCCGGGCGGGGACGCCGGCCCTGGGACGGCGTCCGCCGACCCTGGCTGATGCGGGCTCGCTCGGTCGGGCGAGCCGTCACGCGACCCTCGCCGGGCTGATCGGGAGCGCTGCTCTTCTGTGCGCCGCGCCGCCCGAGCCGAAGTCGGGTCGGGCGGTCTCGGTCCGCGCCGCGTGCGTCGACGCGGACGGCCACCCGTGGCGAGACGGTCGGTGTCAGCTGGTGACGGCGAGGGCGAAGGGCAGGACGGCCGGCACGCCCGCCTGGCGGAGCAGCCTCGCGGTGATCGTCATGGTCCAGCCGGTGTCCACCCGGTCGTCGATCAGCAGCACCGGTCCGTCGATCTCGGCGAGTCTGCTCACCAGCGGCTCCCGCACGGCGAAGGACTCCCACAGCCCGGCGACCCGCTGCGCACTGTTCGCTCGGCGCGGCGCCTCACCGACCACGGCGATCTCGCCGAGGACGGGAAGCCTGCCCAGCGCACCGATGCGCTCGGCGAGGCTGCGGATCAGTCGGGTCCGCGTCCGGGAGCCCACGGCGACGATTCCGACCGGGCGCCGTGCCCAGTCCCAGGCCGCCAGCACCGAGACACAGGCCGTGACGACGTCCGCAGGCACCGGTTGATCGTCACGGGCGTCGGGGGCCAGCAGCTCGCGCAGCCTGCCGCCCCACCCGATGTCGGTGAGCCTGCCCAGCGCTCTTCCCTCCGCCGCCGACTCGCCCGCGTCGATCCGGCCGGTCGCCTCGATTCCCAATGACGCCATTCCGGTGGGCCACTGTCTGCGCGTGCCGATCTCCACACCGGGCCTGCGCAGTCGCTCACCGGCCGCGGCCTGCTCGGCGGCGGACACCTCGTCGGACCAGCGTCGGCCGGTGCAGTTGTCGCACCGCCCGCAGGACGCCGCAGCCGGGTCGTCGAGCTGGGTGCGGAGGAACTCCATCCGGCAGCCGGTCGAGTCGAGGTAGGCGAGCATGGCGTGCTGCTCGGACTGCCTGGCCTGCTCGATCCGCTGATACCGCGTGGCGTCGTAGGTCCACGTCTCCCCGGTGCCCTCCCAGCCGCCGCGCACCCGACGCACCGCGCCGTCGACGTCGAGGACCTTGAGCACGACCTCCAGCCGATTCCTGGACAGTTCGACCCTGGGCTCCAGCGCCGAGGTCGACAACGGTCGGTCCGAGGCGTTCAGCACGGCGAGCACCTGTGTGACGACCGCCTCCGGGGGGAAGGCCAGGGAGGCGAAGTACCGCCAGATCTCGGCGTCCTCCCGACCCGGCAGCAACAGCACGTCCGCGCGGGCCACGCCACGCCCGGCCCGACCGATCTGCTGGTAGTAGGAGATGGGGGAGGCGGGCGCGCCCAGGTGCAGGACGAACCCGAGATCGGACTTGTCGAAGCCCATGCCCAGCGCGGAGGTGGCGATCACCGCCTTGACCCGGTTGGCCAGCAGGTCCGCCTCGATCTGCTCCCGCTCCGCCGGTTCGGTGCGACCGGTGTAGGCGACGACCTCGTGCCCGCGTTCCCGTAGGTAGGCGGCCACTTCGCCCGCGGTGGCGACGGTCAGCGTGTAGACGATGCCCGAGCCGGTGAGCCGCGGCAGGTTCTCGGCGAGCCAGGCGAGCCGGGCCTCGGCGGTCGGCAGCCGCAGCACCCCGAGGTGCAGGCTCTCGCGGTCCAGCGGTCCGCGCAGCACCAGGGTCTGCGCCTCGGCCTGCCCGAGTCCGAGCTGCTCGGTGACGTCGTGAACGACCCGGTCGTTGGCCGTCGCCGTCGTGGCCAGCACCGGAACCCCCTCCGGGAGTTCCGTGAGCAGGGTTCGCAGCCTGCGGTAGTCGGGTCGGAAGTCGTGTCCCCAGTCGGAGACGCAGTGGGCCTCGTCGACCACCAGCAGCCCGGCGCTCTCGGTCAGGGCGGGCAGCACGGTGTCTCGGAAGTCGGGGTTGTTCAGCCGTTCCGGGCTGACCAGCAGCACGTCGACCTCGCCTGCGGCCACCGAGTCCTGCACCGCCTCCCACTCGGTGACGTTGGCCGAGTTGATCGTCGCCGCGTGCACGCCCGCACGGGCCGCCGCCTCCACCTGGTTGCGCATCAGCGCCAGCAGTGGCGAGACGATGATCGTGGGGCCTTCGCCCAGTTCACGGAGCAGCGCCGTCGCCACGAAGTAGACGGCCGACTTGCCCCAGCCGGTCCGTTGCACGACGAGCGCCCGTCGGCGGTCCACCACCAGGGCACTGATCGCGGCCCACTGGTCTTCTCGCAAACGTGCCTGCGGGCCCGCCAACGCGCGCAACCGCTCCTCGGCCAGTTCTCGCAAACCCTGCTCGTCCACGGTGTCAGGCATACCGCAGAGCGCGGCCGGGCCCTCCACCGGGCGTCGAGAAGTCGCTCGATGCCCGTGCCGACGAGGCTCTACGCTGGGCAGATGACCAGCACGACGATGGGTGAGGCAGAGCGGTTCTCCGAGAAGGACGCTGTCGACGCTGCTGCGGCTGCCGCCGAGGACACCACCGCGAACGCCGGTGCCGAGGCCGCCTCCGCCGCAGGGCAGCCGGGGACCAGTCCTGCGGAGGCCCCGCCCGCCTCGCCTGCCGACGCCGATGCGGCCCTTCGTGCCGAGGTCCTCGACGCGGCCCGCCGGGCCAGGGCGGCCGCCGCCGACACGGGGCTTGTGACGAGTGCCGAGAAGGACGCGGCCCTCGTGGCGATGGCGCAGGCCTTGCTGGATCGGACCCCGGAGATCCTCGCCGCGAACGAGGCCGATCGGACGGCCGCCCGCGAGAACGACATGCCCGCGAACCTCGTGGACCGGCTGACCCTGACCGAAGAGCGCGTGGCGGCGGTCGCACAGGGGCTGCGGGACATCGCCGAGCTGCCCGACCCGGTGGGCGAGGTGGTGCGCGGCAGTGTGCTGCCCAACGGGCTGGAGCTGCGTCAGCTGCGGGTTCCGCTCGGCGTGTTGGGCATGGTCTACGAGGGCAGGCCGAACGTGACGGTCGACGCCGCCGGGCTGTCCCTGAAATCGGGCAACGCGGTCCTGCTGCGCGGGTCCTCCTCGGCGGAGCGATCCAACACCGCGCTCGTCGCGATCCTGCGTGACGTGCTGGTCGCCGCCGGGCTGCCTGCGGACGCCGTCCAGCTCCTGCCGTGCCACGACCGGGCCTCCGTCCGCCACCTGATCACCGCGCGGGGCCTGGTCGACCTGGTCATCCCGAGGGGCGGAGCGGGCCTCATCGCCGCAGTGGTCGAGCAGGCCACCGTGCCCACCGTCGAGACCGGGATCGGCAACTGCCACGTCTACGTGGACTCCTCCGCCGAACTCGACCAGGCCGTTCGCATCGTGCTGAACTCCAAGACCCGGCGTCCCAGCGTCTGCAACGCGGCCGAGACACTGCTGGTGCACCGGGCCGTCGCCGAGGACTTCCTGCCGATGATGGGGTCGAAACTGCGTGCTGCCGAGGTCGTGGTGCACGCCGACGAGTCCTCGGCCGCACTGCTCTCGGAGTCGGTGCCCGCCACGGAGGAGGACTGGGACACCGAGTACCTCTCGATGGATCTCGCGGTGAAGGTGGTCGACTCGCTGGACGAGGCGGTCGAGCACATCGCGCGGCACGGGTCGGGTCATACCGAGGCCATCGTCACCAGTGACCTTCGCGCGGCCCGTCGATTCGTCGCCAGGGTCGACGCCGCCGCCGTCGTGGTGAATGCCTCCACCGGGTTCACCGACGGCGCGGAGCTGGGCATGGGAGCCGAGATCGGCATCTCCACGCAGAAGCTGCACGCCAGGGGCCCGATGGGGCTTCCAGAGCTGACGTCGACGAAATGGGTCGTCTGGGGGGACGGGCAGGTCCGACCCAGGTCGTGACGGCCGCCGCCGGGCAGGCGGGCGCGGGGCCTCACGAAAGGGTGTATTGACCCAAGGTAGTCACCTGCTTACTTTCGGTGCTGTCATGTGGTTGGCAGACACCGTGAGTGAGGAAAGCAGCGAGTGACGATCCCCCACGAGGTCAGGTCTTACCCCTTCGAGATGAGTGAACGACTGATGCTCGACCCGCTCTACTCGGAGCTGCGCGCGACCGAGTCCGTGTGCCGAGTGAGCCTGCCCTTCGGCGAGGACGGCTGGTTGGTGACCCGGTTCGAGTACGCGAGGGTGGTGCTGGCCGATCCCCGGTTCAGCCGCGCCGCGTCGGTGGACCGTGACGAGCCGAGGCTCGGCAGGCATCAGCACAACGTCGGCATCACGACGATGGATCCGCCGCACCACACCCGCCTGCGCGGTCTGGCGGCCAAGGCGCTCACCGCCAGGCGGGTGGAGGAGTTGCGCCTGAAGACACGGGAGACGGCGCAGCGGCTCGTCGAGGATCTGGTGCGACACGATCCGCCGGTCGATCTGGTCGAGCACTTCGCCCTGCCGTTCCCGATCGCCGTGATCTGCGAGTTGATGGGCGTGCCGCCGGAGGACCGGGGTCGGCTGCGGTCCTGGGCCGAGGTGATCCTGTCCACGACAGGGGCGTCCCCCGAGGAGGTCGGGCGGCAGCGGCTCGCCATGCACGACTATCTGACCGAGCTGGTCGCGCGTCGTCGTCGCGAGCCGACCGACGACCTGCTCGGCGCGATGGTGCTGGCCAGGGACGGGGAGGACCGACTCACCGACGACGAGATGGTGCTGCTGGCTGGCGCCATCCTCACCGCAGGCCATGAGACGATCGCCACTCAGATCCCCAATTTCGTCTACGTGCTGCTCACGACGCCCAGGCTGATCGATCGAGTGCGTGCCGCCCCGGATCTCCTCGAATCCACGGTGGAGGAGCTGATGCGATCCGTACCGTTGACCACCGTCCTCGCCGCACGCTACGCACTGGAGGACGTCCGCCTCGGCGATGTCGTGATCCGCGCGGGCGATCCCGTCGTGGTGTCGCTGGCCTCGGCGAACATGGACGAGGAGGTCTTCTGCGGGGCGAGTGAGATCGATCCTGGCCGTAAGCACAACCCTCATCTGGGATTCGGGCACGGGAGTCATCACTGCATCGGTGCGCAGTTGGCGAGAATGGAGCTTCAGGTCGCGTTGGAGACGTTGCTCCGGAGGCTTCCGGGACTGCGACTCGGCGTCGAGGAGGATGCTCTCGAATGGAAGAGCGGGATGCTGGTCCGGGGGCTTCGCAGCCTGCCGGTCGGTTGGTAGGGAGGATCACGTCATGGGTCGCTGGAAGATCGACGTCAATCAGGGTGCGTGCGTCGGTTCGGGGATGTGCACGGGCACCGCGCCGGACCACTTCCGGCTCGACGGTGCTGCGGCCAGTGCCGTCGCCGAGGAGATCGACGCCCACGACGAGGTGATCGACGCGGCGGAGAGCTGCCCCGTCGAGGCGATCCTCGTGCGTGAGGCGGTGGGCGGGAAGGTCCTCGCACCGACGGACTGAGTCTCGGGTCGGCCGCCGCCTGTCAGACCGACGGGTAAGCTGCCCGCTCGTGGCCGAAACGACGGCGGTGAGCTCGGCAGCACGTCCTGCGCGTCGACGCGTCGGTGTGATGGGCGGCACCTTCGACCCGATCCACCACGGTCACCTCGTGGTCGCCAGCGAGGTGCAGGCTCGTTTCGAGCTGGACGAGGTGGTGTTCGTTCCCACCGGCAGGCCGTGGCAGAAGGACGACCAGACGATCAGCGCCGCCGAGGACCGCTATCTGATGACGGTCATCGCGACCGCCTCGAATCCTCGTTTCTCGGTCAGCCGCGTCGACATCGATCGCAGCGGCCCGACCTTCACCGTGGACACGCTCAAGGACCTCCAGCGAGCCCTCCCGGACGCCGATCTCTTCTTCATCACCGGTGCCGACGCCCTGGAGCAGATCCTGTCGTGGCGTCGGGTCGAGGAGCTGTTCGCCCTCGCTCACTTCGTCGGCGTCACCAGACCCGGCTACCAGCTGGTGGACCACCACCTGCCTGCGGGCTCGGTCACCCTGATCGAGGTTCCCGCGATGGCGATCTCCTCCACCGACTGCCGCACACGGGTGGCCGGGGGGATGCCGGTCTGGTACCTGGTGCCCGACGGAGTCGTCCAGTACATCTCCAAACGGAGCCTGTACCAGGGCTGAGACCGCCGTCGCGCGTCGTGGACGGCCGGGCCGTGTCGTCCGTGTTTCTCGGCGCGTCGACGTGCCGTGCCGCACCGGTACGCTCAGGCATTCGAGCGGGCGACGAGTGTGCCCGCCACGGAGGGAGAACTGTGGTTGCGACCGACGAGGCGCGGGAGACGGCGCTCGTCGCCGCCCGTGCGGCGGCGGACAAGAAGGCCCACGAGATCGTGGTGCTGGACGTGTCCGATCAGCTTGTCATCACCGATTGTTTCGTGATCGCCTCGGCCCCCAACGAGCGCCAGGTGTCGGCCATCGTCGACGGCATCGAGGAGAAGCTGCGGGCCGTAGGCGTCAAGCCGGTGCGCCGGGAGGGCGCCCGCGAGGGACGCTGGGTGCTGCTGGACTTCATCGACGTCGTCGTGCACGTCCAGCACGCCGAGGAACGTGCCTTCTACGGGCTGGAGCGGTTGTGGAAGGACTGTCCTCGGGTGCCGTTCGACGGCGGTGATCCGGGTGACACGGCCGGCTCGGGGGCTCAGGACGCCGATGCGGCGGCCAGCGTCGGGGACGACCAGGCGTGAGCCTGTCGCGACTAGTGCTCTGGCGGCACGGCGAGACGGACCACAACGCCACGGGCAGGCTGCAGGGACAGCTCGACACGCACCTCACCGAGAAGGGGCGTGCCCAGGCGCGGCGGGCGGCGCCCGCCCTGGTCCGTTTCGAGCCGGGCGTCGTGGTGACCTCCGATCTGCGGCGCGCCTCGGACACGGCTGCGGCGTTCCACGCCATCACCGGGATCGACACTCGGGTCGACACCCGGCTGCGGGAGACGCACATCGGTGACTGGGAGGGCCTGAGCGGCATCGAGGTCGAGGAGGGCTGGCCCGGCGGTCTGACGCGGTGGCGGGAGGACCCGCAGTGGGGCCCACCCGGCGGCGAGAGCCGGGTTCAGGTTGCGGAACGGTCGGAAGCGGTGGTCGCCGAGCTCGACGCGGAACGCACGGGGACCGCGATGCTGTGTGCGCACGGCGGGCTGATCGTCGCGCTCACCGGCAGGCTGCTCGGCCTGAGTCCGGCGCAGTGGCCGCAGCTCATCGGCATCGGCAACTGCCACTGGACGGTGTTGGAACGGCGGGCGGACGACGGTCTGCGGTGGCGACTGCGTCAGTACAACGCAGGCGTCGTCGAGTGAGTCCGGTGGACTCGGCGAGGGGAACGCTGCTGGTGCTGGGCGACTCCCTCACTTTCCACGGTCCCCGAGGCCCGCACCCGGCCGACGAGCCGGGGTTGTGGCCCAACGTCGCCTCGGCGCGGCTGGGAACGCGCGCCGAACTGGTCGCGGGCCTCGGCTGGACGGCACGGGATGCCTGGTGGGCGTTGACCCGTGACCCGAGGTGTTGGGCCGCGCTGCCGCATGCGCGGGCGGTGGTCCTGGCGGTGGGCAGTATGGACACGCTGCCCTCTCCGCTGCCGACCGTGCTGCGGGAGGGCATGCGCTATCTGCGTCCCGACGGTCTGCGACGTCGCGTCCGCGCGGGTTATCGCCGTCTGCAGCCGGGACTGGCCAGGATGCTCGGCGGGAGGCCGGTGGCGCTGCCGCCCAGGCTGACGGTCCGCTACCTGGAGGACTGCCGAGCCGCGGTCACAGCCCTCCGCCCGGACGTCACCGTGATCGGGATGCTTCCCTCGGTGCATCGGGCCGCCGAGTACGCCGGGGTCCACACCGGTCACGCCCCGGCCGTCGCTGCGGTTCGGACCTGGGGCTCGCGTACCGACACTCCGCTGCTCGACCTGCCCGCGCTGGTGACGGCGCACCTCGCCGCGGGTCTGGGCAATCCCGACGGGATGCACTGGGGCTGGCAGGCCCATCAGGACGTCGGCGTCGCCGTGGCGGAACTGCTGCTCGCGGGCGCTGCCTGCGACTCTGCCGACGGGCCCGCCGCGGAGCAGGCCGCCGACGAGGCGACCGGTGTCGATCCGGATCATGACGACCGGCAGATGCCTGCCACTCGGGTCACCAGGTAAACCGTGACCGTGGCCGTGGTGACCGACTCCACCGCCTACCTTCCGGAGGGGTTCGCGGAGCGGAGGCGTGTGCGGGTGGTGCCCCTGCACGTGCTGGTGGACGGGCGGTCGCTGCGGGACGGCGTCGACATGGGCGCAGCGGAACTGGCCGACGACCTGCGGGCGCACCGTCAGGTCACGACCTCCCGCGCGACCCCGGTCGAGTTCGCCGCCGTCTATCGCGAGCTGCTGCGCGACGGTGCGGAGGAGATCGTCTCGGTGCATCTGTCCTCGGATCTCTCCGGCACCTGGGACGCCGCCTGGTTCGCGGCCGAGGAGATCGGCTCCGATCGGGTCCATGTGATCGACTCCCGCTCCACCGGGATGGGACTCGGCTTCGCGGTCCTGGTGGCGGCCGACGCCGCGGGCGCGGGCGCGACGGGCGACGAGGTGGCGCGGGTCGCCGGGCAGACGGCCGCCCGCACCAGGACGTTCTTCTGCCTGGACACCCTCGAGTACCTGCGGCGTGGTGGTCGCATCGGCACGGCGGCGGCGTTCCTTGGCACGGCGTTGGCGGTGCGGCCCCTGCTGCACGTCGACGACGGGCGCATCGTGCCGCTGGAGAAGGTTCGCACCTCGGCGCGGGCGCTGACCAGGCTGGTCGACCACGTCGCCGAGGCGGCCGGTTCGGGGGAGACCGGTGTCGCCGTGCATCATCTCGACGCGCCGGAGCGCGCCGTGGAGCTGGCCGCGAGGATCGAGGAGCGGGTGCCCGGCTGCCGCGCCTGCCTGATCTCGGAGCTCGGCGCGGTGGTGGGCGCGCACACCGGCCCCGGCGTGCTCGGGGCCGTCGTGCTTCCCGGCGGACCCGACGGTGCAAGCTGACCCCGACCCACCGACGTTACGCCCCACGTCCGTCGCCTCGTCCTTTTCGCGTGTCGCTCCCGGCGAGTTGTCCACAGCGCTCCAGCCATCCACATCTTGATCTTGCAACCCCGCCCCGCCACCGCATCCTGCATACGGTGCCGTCATGGCTGTTTCGACGACGGCACGCAGGCCGACCTGCGCCGACCCACGACGACGGCTCGACGTCATCGTCACGGGGGACGACTGCGCGAACACTCCGGCCGTCGGCGGGAGTGCTCCCGCGCGAGGTCCCACCGGACCCGGCGCCGTAGGACGTCGTCCGGTCTCCGACGCCCCACTGGTCGCGGCGGGCGGCGGCAGACACCGCAGCGACCCCGGTCCGACCCGCATGGGACGGGCCGGGCCGCCTGCCGCGCCACGGCGGCTGGGCAGACTCGTTCGACGCTGGGTCCCGGCAGGCATCGGATCGGCCAGGCTGGACCCGGGCCGATCCGGCGCGCTCGCGGTGGGTGGTGTCGCCGTGATCGCCGTGGCCGTCGTCCTGATCGGGCTGCTCTGGCGGCCCGCTCCGACGGAGGAGCGGCTTCCCGCGCTGCCTCTCGCGGCGTCCGGTGTGTCGGCCGCGGACGGATCACCGGGGCAGTCGGCGGTGGTGTCGACGAGCGCCACGCCTGCGCCTGCGGCGGAGCTCGTGGTCAGCGTGGTCGGGCGGGTCCACGTCCCGGGCCTGGTCACCCTGACTGCTCCTGCTCGGGTGGCTGATGCGGTCGCGGCGGCGGGTGGTGCGCACCCCGATGCCGATCTCGACACGGTGAATCTCGCTCGAGCCTTGGCGGACGGCGAGCAGATCCACGTCGACGCGCCTGCTCCGCCGGGGGCCGAGGTCGATGGTGGGGTGATCGGCGGCGGGGTGGGCGGTGGAGCCGCTCAGGCATCGGCGGGGTCCGCACCGATCGATCTGAACACCGCGTCCGCCGCCCAGCTCGACGCGCTTCCCGGCGTCGGTCCGGTCACCGCGCAGGCGATCGTCGACTGGCGGGCCGCTCACGGCCGTTTCACCTCGGTCGAGGATCTGCGGGAGGTCGACGGGATCGGTCCGACGCGCTATGAACGGCTGAAAGACCTGGTGACGTCATGATGAGGCCGACGGCACGACGGGATCTCCGGCTGGTGCCCTCCGCCCTGTCAGTGTGGGCGGTGACCCTGGTCGGCATCCACGCGGGCCACCTCGCCGCAGCGTGCTTCGGCGCCCTGGCCTGTCTGGTGATGCTCGGATGCGGTCTCTGTGCCCGTCACGGGGTGCGGGTCGCACGACGCATGACGGCGGGCGTGCTGGCGGCGGGCCTGCTGACTGCTGCGGCGGCCGTCGGGGTAGGAGTCCGGGAACGCCATGCGAGTGCCCACCCGCTGCGGGAGGCCGCGGAACGAGGCGACGAGGCGCGGGTGCGGATGCAGCTCACCGACGACCCGGCTCGACTGATGACGGCGGGCTACGCGGGCGATCCAGGTGATGGGCGGCTGCTGGTTCGTGCCCGGCTGGCCGCGATGGAGCTCGACGGACAGCGTCGCGACACGCGTGGGCGACTGATCGTTCTCGCGGACGACCCCGGCTGGTCGGCGCTGCTGCCGGGCCAACAGGTGACCGCCGAGGGAGCGTTGCTGCCGCCTCGTCCCGGTGATCTGACGGTGGCGGTGCTTCGGGTACGCGGCCCGCCGCTCGACATCGGGCCGGTCTCGTGGTGGCAGAGCGCCGCAGACACGGTGCGCGGCGGTCTGCGCACGGCGGCGGAGGTGCTGCACCCTGATCCGGCGGGTCTGCTGCCCGCCTTGGTCGTCGGTGACACCGGGGGACAGTCTCCGCAGGTGGAGGAGGAGTTCCAAGCGGCAGGCCTGACTCACCTGACGGCAGTGTCCGGGGCGAACCTCGCGATCCTGTGCGGGGCGGTGCTGCTGCTCTGCCGGGCGGTGAGTCTGGGGCCGGTCCCGTCCACAGTGGCCGCAGCCGTGGCGCTGGTCGGTTTCGTCATCCTGGCTCGACCGGAGCCGAGCGTGCTTCGGGCGGCGGCGATGGGCTCGGTGACCCTGCTTGCGTTGGTGTTGGGCAGGCGGCGTTGCGCGCTGCCCGCGCTGGCAGGCACGGTGATCGCCTTGCTGTTGGTGTTGCCTGAACTGTCGACGCATCCGGGTTTCGCCTTGTCGGTGGCGGCGACAGCCGGCCTGGTGCTGTTGGCGCCCGGTTGGGCCGGGGCGTTGCGGGATCGGGGAGTGCCGATCGGTGTCGCCGAGGCCCTTGCGGTCGCGGTGGCGGCGCAGGTCGCGACGGCGCCGTTGATCGCGGGGCTGTCCGGTGAGGTGAGTCTGATCTCGATCCTGGCGAACCTCCTGGCCGCTCCCGTGGTCGCGCCCGCGACGCTGCTCGGGGTGTTGGCGGCGCTGGTCTCGCCGTTTCATCTGGGCACCGCCGAGCTGCTCGTGTATCTGGCGGGGCCGGAGGTGTGGTGGCTGATCCTGGTCGGGAGGCACGCCGCTGCCGTCCCGGCAGCCCGGATCGACTGGCCTTCAGGCGTGACGGGCGGGGTGCTGCTCACGGTGCTGGCGCTGATCCTGGTGCTGATCGTGCGCTTCCGGCGGGTCCGTGTCCTCCTGGTGGCGATGCTGTTGGTGACGGTCCTGTTCCTGTTGCCTGCCAGGCTTGTCTCGCCGGGCTGGCCGCCGAAGGACTGGGCGGTGGTGGCGTGTGACGTCGCGCAGGGCGACGCGGTCGTGCTGGCCACCGGAGAGCCGGGTCGCGTGGTCCTGGTGGACGTCGGACCGGACACCGGGGCGGTGCACGCCTGCCTCCGCGATCTGGGGGTGCGGTCGATCGCCTTGATCGTCCTGAGCCATCTTCACGCCGATCACGTCGGGGGACTCACCTCTGCGTTGACCGGCCGGGAGGTCGGGGCGATCGCTCTCGGCCCGGTACGCGTTCCCGACTGGGCGCACACCAGGGTCCGGGAATCAGCGGCAGCGGCCGACGTACCGGTGGTCGAGCTGCAGGCCGGGCGTCGACTGGCGTGGAGCGATCTCCTCCTGGAGGTGCTGGGGCCGGTGGACCCCTCATCGAGGGTCGACGCGGAATCGGGAACGGAGGTGAACGACAACTCGCTGGTGCTTCGGGCGACCACGCCGGCGGGCCGGGTGCTGTTGACCGGCGACATCGAACTCGCCGGACAGTCCGAGCTGTTGCGGTCGGGGGCAGATGTCGGCGCTGAGATCCTCAAGGTGCCGCACCACGGTTCGCGCTACACCTCACCGAGGTTTCTCGCGGCGGTCCGGCCCCGGACAGCTCTGATCAGCGTGGGAGGTGACAACCGTTACGGGCATCCGAGCGCCACGGTGGTCGAGGAGCTGTCGGCTCTAGGGGCCGTGGTGTTGCGCACCGATCGCGGCGGTGACGTGGCCGTGGTGGTTCGAGACGGTGACCAGGCCGTCGTCAGGAGAGCGGTGGAGAGCACTCCGTAGCTTGTGCCCGGCTCGGGCCGGACCCGGCAGCGTGCATCCTCTGCAGGCTGCTCCGAGGCAGTCTGCCCTGCCCACCTGCGTGAGAGAAGGGACGCCGCGTCGCTCGGCGGGTGGCTGGAAGGCAGGCGCCGCCGGAGAACAGGACGACAACGACTGGGCCTGCCCTGACGTCGTGGGCACCGACTCGGGTCGTCCCCGGACATGACGTGGCGCCGCCGGCGGGCGCCGGGCTTCGGGTACTGACACTCGACGGGCCGTACATCGGATGGCCGCCCATGCCGAGTTGGGCGGTCCCGCCATCCGGCGGGTGCCGATGCCACGGCAGAACCTGCCACCCGGCGGGCGCGCCGGGTGAGTCTTGCCTGCCGACGCGGCAGGCGGGTGGAACGAACCGCCACGGCGCAGAACCAACGGGAAGGGCGGAGGTGGAGGCGGGCGGGTGGGAAGGGGGAGGGGGAGGGAGGGAGACAACCCCGGCGGTCTCGGTCTCGGCCGCCGCCGCATTTCCGTGCGGCACGAGGCCGGTCGATGTGAGCCTGCATCTCAGCGCGGCGCCGGAGTCGGCCACGTCATGGACGGGCGATGCCGCCTGCCGCGCGCCGTTGCCAGCCGGCGCTACCCGGTGCTGGGGTACCGCTGTCCGGTTCACCTGACCGGGTCGTCGATCACGTCCGATGCCGCTGGGCCGGGGGTGTGACGGCTTGGCGTCGCCGCATACGTGGCTGCCACTCACCGAGTGGGCGTTGCCGCCGCACACACGGGCGCCGCAGATGCAGACGCCGCTCACACAGACGCGGTTTCTCGTCCCGGGCCGTCATTCGGCAGCCGACGTCCATCGCCGCGCCACGGAGAGACGCGGCGACCGACGGCAGCCGCCTGCCCCGGCGTAGCGGGGCGGCGCCGGTAGTTCAGCGGCGCCTGATGGAGCTGAACTGCGGTCCTGCTCCGGACCGGACCGAGCGACCGCGCCCGCGAATCCCGATCGCAGCGGAGACGGAGGACCGGTATTCGCCGCCGACTTCGCCTGTGGCGTCGACCCGGCACGTATTCCATGACTGCGCCCGGCCGATTCGTCCCGCCGAATCCGCCCTGGCCGAATGCGCCCGGCCCCACGTGCAGGGTCTGCTCGCCAAGCCCAGAGAGGACCGACTGGACGGCACCGCCTTAGACGCACCGCGCCGAACTGCCGTGAGGTGCCCCGACTGAAGACACTCCAGCCGGAGGACTTCGGCGGAACGGCGGGAACAGGCCTCGCCGTTAGCGCGCCGTCGGAGGGGAGACGACTGTCTGCACTCCGACGGCGCGACTGTCCGGCTTCGGCACAGGCTTCCGGTCGTCAGTACCCGAGTGCCTCGTGCACTGCCTTCGAGGAGGGCGGCACCGTGGCCTTGGGACCGACATGGTCCTGAATGGCATCGAGCGTCTTGAGCCCGTCGCCGGTGATCAGCAGTACGGTCTCGGCCTCCGGATCAAGCTTGCCCGCCTCGATGAGCTTCTTCGTCGTGGCCACGGTGACCCCGCCTGCGGTCTCGGTGAAGATCCCCTCGGTCCGGGCCAACAGGCGGATGCCCGCCACCACCTCGTCGTCGCTGACGTCCTCGATCGCTCCGCCCGTCCGCCGTACGGCGTCCAGCACGTAGGGCCCGTCGGCGGGCGCGCCGATCGCCAGCGAGCGAGCGATCGTGTCCGGACGCACCGGTTGCACCACGTCGCTGCCCGCTCGGAACGCGGCCGACACCGGCGAGCAGCCGGTCGCCTGGGCACCGAAGACGCGGTAGGGCGTGGGCTCCACCAATCCGAGCGTCCCCAGCTCCTGGAAGCCCTTGTCGACCTTCGTGAGCTGGGCCCCGGAGGCGATCGGCACGACGATCTGTTCTGGCAGCCGCCAGCCGAGTTGTTCGGCGACCTCGAAGGCGAGTGTCTTCGAGCCCTCGGCGTAATAGGGCCGCACGTTGACGTTGACGAACGCCCAGTCCTCGTGTTCGGCGGCCAGCTCGGTGGCGAGTCGATTCACGTCGTCGTAGTTGCCGTCCACGGCGATGAGCGCGCCGTCGTAGACGGCGGTCGTCAGCACTTTCGCCCGCTCCAGGGAGGAGGGGATCAGCACGATGGACCGCCAGCCCGCCCTGGCCGCCGCGGCGGCGACGGCGTTGGCGAGATTGCCGGTGGAGGGGCAGGCCAAGACCTGGAAGCCCAATTCACGGGCGGCGGCCAGTGCCACGGCGACCACGCGGTCCTTGAACGAATGGGTGGGGTTGCCGGTGTCGTCCTTGACCCACAGGTTCTTCAACCCCAGTTCGGCGGCGAGGCGATCGGCGCGAACCAGTCGGGTGAGGCCTGGCTGGGTGTTGGCGTGGTCGTCGACGTCGGCGGGCACCGGGAGAAGCCCGCGATACCGCCAGATCGATCGAGGCCCGGCCTCGATGTCCTCCCGGCGAATCCTGCCGAACTCGTAGGCCACCTCCAGCGGCCCGAAACACTCGGCGCAGGCGAACTCGGCGGCCAGCGGAGTTCGATTCCCGCATTCCCGACAGGACAGGGCGGCGGCGGGACCAAGGTCCAGCGTGGCGTTCGTGGGCGTGCGCAGGGTCGTCGTCATCGCGAGGCCTCTCCTCATCTTTCCCGCAGCGCGGGCCGGAATTGGCACCGTGATCGTCGAATGCCGCTGGACGCGGCCGGGCTGTCGACGCCGGTTGCCGGGGTTTCGCAGGGCCGGACCCTCTACCCCTCTGGATGAAGTGTTCAGTTGTGTCACCAACCCTAGGGCATCGAAACGGGTCGAAACCACCCTCTGTCCGAGGTGTGGGACCGCCGAGCCTCGGAGGTGCCCTGGGGGACGTCGAGCCGGGCCGACGAGCGGGCGGTCCGACTGACCAGGTGCAATCCCGGCTGCCGACCAGGGCAGACCCGAGCGGCGAGCACAGCGCGGCGCCGACGTCGGACATGCCACGTCCGTACCTCGGCTGTACTGCGACGAGGTCCTTCCCGACCCCGGAGGACCGCGCCGCCCCGCCGGGGTCTGCGGACCCGCTCCGACACCGAGGTCGCGGCTGGCCGGTCGCCGGCTGCCGGACTCGACTCCACGGAGGTCGGTCGGGGACCCGTGCCAGGATGAGCGGGTGAACACGCGAGTCGCCCCACCTGCTCCGGTTCAGCTCGTCCTCGGTGAGGAGGAGCTGCTCGTCGAGCGTGCGGTGCGGGCGGCGTCGGAGGCGGCGCGACAGGTCGACCCGATGACCGAGACGGTGCGGGTCAAGGCCGGCGAACTGACCCTCCCCCGGTTCACCGAGCTGGTGAGCCCGTCGCTGTTCGGGGAAGGGCGGGTCGTCGTCGTGGACGCCGCGCAGGATGCCGGACAGGAACTCGCAGAAGCGCTCGTCTCCTATCGGCCGCAGCCCGACGACGGGATCGTGCTGGTCGTGGTCCATTCCGGCGGTGGTCGGGCCAAACTCGCGAAGCAGCTTCCCGCCACCCTCCGCAAGGCGGGCGCGGACGTCCGGGAGTGCGGGAAGATCACCAGAGCCGCTGAGCGGGAGAACTTCGTTCGCAACGAGGTTCGCCAGGTGGGCGGACGGATCGATCCCGGCGGGGTCACCGCCTTGGTCGAGACGGTGGGGTCGGACCTGCGAGAACTCGCCGCCGCCGCCACTCAGCTCGTCGCCGACACCGAGGGGCCGATCGACGAGGCGACGGTGCGCCGCTACCACCGGGGCCGGGCCGAGGTGACCGGGTTCGCGGTCGCGGAGAAGGCCGTGACCGGCGATCGAGCCGGTGCGCTCGAAGCGCTGCGGTGGGCACTCCAGCTCGGCGTGCCCGCCGTACTCGTCGCCGACGCCCTGGCCGACGCCGTGCGCAGCATCGCGTTGGTGCGCGGGGCGCGCAACGGCGACCCGTTCCAGCTCGCGGGGGAGTTGGGCATGCCGCCGTGGAAGATCAAGAAGGTGCGTACCCAGGTTCGCGGTTGGGAGGAGGCCGGACTCGCCGAGGCGATGCACCTGGTCGCCCGACTCAACGGCGAGGTCAAGGGGCAGGCGGCCGACGCGAGTTACGCATTGGAACGCGCGGTCTTCGGCATCATCGACGCCCGCGCCCGGCACTGACTCCGCGCCCTCGGCGACGGGCGGGTGGTCGAAGCTCGTCCGCAACGGTCTCGGCAGCCGCCTGAGCCCACAGCCGGGCCTCACTGCCGACGTTCAGCGCACCGCACTCCCGCGACGGTGCCGACACGGCCAGCGATGACACCTGTCATGGCTGTGACCAGGCCGGACGCAGAAAGGACGCCTCGGGCAACCCGAGACGTCCTTCCGATGGTGCTGAAACCTGCCCCGCGTCTTTCCGGTGCCGTGGCGGCGACTCGTTCACAGCGCCGTCGGGAACCGGAGGTCTTTGCGGGCCGAAGCCCTTCCGGGACGGCTCAGAGCTGGTTCGCGCGCTGCGCGATCGCCGACTTCTTGTTCGCGGCCTGGTTGGCGTGGATGACGCCCTTGCTCGCGGCCTTGTCCAGCTTGCGGCAGGCCTCACGGCTCAACTCGACGGCCTTGGCCTTGTCACCGGCGTCGGCGGCCTCGCGGAACTTGCGGATCGCGGTCTTGACCGAGGACTTCACCGACTTGTTCCGCAGCCGGGCCTTCTCGTTGGTCTTGATCCGCTTGACCTGTGACTTGATGTTCGCCACGCGACAACCCCTCGGTCTCGATGTGTGTTCTGTCGTGCCGCGTTCGTCGTGGCGCTGCCGGGATGACCCGTGAGCGACGAGGCTCGACGGTCGCTGGCAGCCTTCCTCCATAGCGGAATGCCACACGGCACGACGGCGAAGTCTAACAGCCCCGGATCAGCGCTTTTGCCGCGCGCCGACCTGCGAGAACGCTGTGACGATTCTCGCGCCGCGAGGCCCCTCCCACGATGGTCGTGCTCCGTAGGCTCGACGGGTGTTCAACCCGCTCGATTGGCCTGGCTTCGCCGACGTGTCGATGGCCGCACTGCTGTTCCTGTGCGCCGCCGCGTTCGCTGCGGGCGCGGTCGATGCGATCGTCGGCGGTGGCGGGCTGATTCAGCTGCCCGCCCTGCTGCTGATCATGCCGGGTGGAGACACCTTGTTGAGCCTGGCGACGAGCAAGGTCGCCGCCTTCGCAGGCACGGCGTCTGCGGTTCCCACTTATGCGCGGCGGACTCGCATCGACTGGTGGACCGCCGTGCCGATGGCGTCGATCGCGTTCGGCGGAGCGGTCGGCGGTGCCGCGTTCGCGAATCTGCTGCCGGGGCAGGTGTTGAACGGGGTCGTGCTCTTCGCGCTGGTCGCCGTCGGGATCTACACCTGGCGCAAGCCCTCGCTCGGGTCCGTCGAGACGCCGCGCTTCGGACGGCGTGTGCAGATCCTGCTCGCCGGACTCGGCGGCATGACGATCGGCTTCTGGGATGGGCTCGCCGGGCCGGGCACCGGGTCCTTCCTGGTATTCCTGCTGGTGGGGCTGCTGGGCTTCGCGTTCTTACACGCCTCGGCGACGGCCAAGCTGGTCAACACCGCCACCAATCTGGGGGCGCTCTGCTATTTCATCCCGGCAGGCAAGGTCCTGTGGGGGCTCGGGCTGGTGATGGCGGTGTGCAACATCGCAGGCAGCGTCTCGGGAGCGTTGCTCGCGACCAGCCGAGGTTCGACCTTCGTGCGCAAGGTCTTCCTGTCGGTGGTCGCCGCGATGGCCCTGACGCTCGGCGCTCGGCTGTTCTTCGGTACCTGACTCCCTCGCCTTGTTCGTCGCCCGCTCGCATAGGTCCGGTATCGGTTCCCGCCGGAAGGTCGACAAGCGGTGCCCATGGCCAGAAGATGGCCGCGTGCAGTCTCGGCCAGACACGTCCTATACCCCGCGTCCGGTTCGTTTCCTCGGCATCGAGGAGGCAGGTGGGTGGCGGATCAAGTGCTACGGCATAGCCGAGGGCTCGCGATATCCGAGGGCCGAGTTGGTCGATGCGGGTGTCGCGCGCGCGGTCGAGGTCCTCGCGTCGGTCCGAGGCGATCAGGGCGCGCACGGTGTCGCCTACCTGATGGCCCATGACTCACGGGACCAGTGCGTGGTGTCGGTGGACTGGTGGATGCGTTCTCATGAACTGTGGCAGCGGTCGTTCCGCTCGTCGGTGGAGCGGCCGGAGGAGTTCTCCGAGATCCGTGAGGTGCTGGTGGCGCAGGTGTGGGAGTTGGCCGTGATCGGATACGAGCGCGCGGCGTGGATGCGACACGTGCTGGCGAACCGCAGCGGCCCCGATTTCGGTGCCTATCTCGACGACGCCTTCGAAGGGCTCGTCTGAGCCCTGTGGCCTTTCACGTGAGCGGCGTGGGGGAGAGGGAGACCGGAACCTGACTCCGAGCGTGCGCGGCCTGCCTGACCCGCCGCCCCGCCGCTTCCGCGACGTCGGCTCCCGTCTCGCTCTCCCCGCGTCGCCCCTGCCCCATCCGCAACGCACGTACCTCTGACCAGCCCGATCGGCCGGGGTCGGAATAGACCGCTCCGGGTCAGCCGTGCCTGGCCGATCGGCGCTCGGCGACGGCGGCGGCGAGCCCGTGCAGCGTCGACTCGGTCGTCTCCCAGTCCATGCAGGCGTCGGTGATGCTCTGGCCGTACTCGAGTTCCCTGCCGGGGGCCAGATCCTGGCGGCCCGCCACCAGGAAGCTCTCCAGCATCACGCCGACGACGCCGTGCTCGCCCGCCGCGAGCCGCCCGGCCACCTCGGCAGCCACGACAGGCTGCCTGCGGTGGTCCTTCCCGCTGTTGCCGTGGCTGGCGTCGATGACGGTCCGTTCGGGCAGCCCGGCGGCACGGAGCAGGGCCGTTGTCGAGGCGACGGACTCCGCATCGTGGTTGGGGCCCGCGGTGCTGCCCCGCAGCACCACATGGCAGTCGGGGTTGCCGGTGGTGCGGAGGATGGCGGCCAGCCCGCCGTCGGTGATGCCGGTGAAGACATGGCTTGATCCGGCGGCGGCGATGGCGTCGACCGCGACCTGGACGTCTCCGTCGGTGGCGTTCTTGATGCCGATGGGCATCGACAGCCCGCTGGAGAGCTGGCGGTGCACCTGGCTCTGTGCGGTCCGTGCCCCGATAGATCCCCAGCTGACGGCGTCGGCGATGTACTGCGGCGTGATCGGGTCCAGGAACTCGCAGCCCACGGGCAGGCCGAGCTCGAGGATGTCCAGCAGGAGCCGACGGGCCAGGCGCAGCCCCTTGTTGACCTGGAAGCTGCCGTCCAGGTCGGGATCGTTGATCAGACCCTTCCACCCCAGGGTGGTGCGGGGCTTCTCGAAGTAGACCCGCATGACGATGCGCAGGTCGTCGCGAACCGTCTCCGCCAGCGCCGCGAGCCGACGCGCGTAGGCCAGGGCCGCTGCGGGATCGTGCACCGAGCACGGCCCGACGACGACGAGGAGACGGTCGTCGCGGCCCGTGAGGACGTTGATCACCTCGTCGCGGCCGTCGGTGACCACCTGCGCGGCCTGGTCGCTCAGCGGCAGTTCGTCGCGCAGCAGCGCGGGAGAGACCAGCGGTCGGATCTCGGCGATGTGTCGATCTCGAATGAGATCCGAGGTGGAGGGAAGCGTGCTGGTCATGATCGACGCCTTTCCGCAGACCGCACCCCTTGCGACATCAGAGCCGGCCTGCCGTCAGTGGGCAGTGCACGCGAGAACAGGGCGGAAGATCCCTGTTCGCCGGCTCTGGATGGGGTTGTGGTCAGCGCGTGGTCTCGCCGCCCGGCCCATCCAGGGCCGGCTCGGTAAACCACCAATAGCGCTGCACGGCGGCGATGCTACCGGACGTGCAGGACCGAGTTTGCGTGCCGGGTCGATCCACTCATCGGAGCGTCGTCGTTCCTGGTCACGGCGGGTGGGCAGCCGTGGGGGCGAGCGCGGTGTGCGCCGCGCACGTCGTGGAACGGCTGACGGTCTGCCCGAGGTGCCGTCGACGAGAGGGAGCCCGGCGGCCTGGGTGCCGCCGGGCTCACTTCTCCGGCTCTCCTTCGGGAGCAGCCTGCGGAGGTGTCTCGGTCTGTTTCTTGGGCGGCCTGCCGCGTCGGGCGGGTTTCCCTGCGTCCTTGGGCAGTCGGCCGGCCGTGGTCAACGACCGGCGGAGGAGAAACTCGATCTGCGCGTTGGCACTGCGCAGATCGTCGTTCGCCCACCGCACCAGCGCGTCGTGCACCGCCGGATCCAGACGGAGTAGGAAGCTCTTGCGGTCCGCCACGGCGTCAGTGGTACAGCGAGCCCGCGTTGACCACCGGCTGGGTGGACCGGTCGCCGCACAGGACTACGAGGAGATTGCTGACCATGGCTGCCTTCCGTTCCTCGTCGAGTTCGACGACGCCCTGTTCGGCGATCTTGTCCAATGCCATCTCCACCATGCCCACCGCGCCTTCGACGATACGAGTCCGTGCCGCCACCACCGCGCCCGCCTGCTGACGCTGCAGCATGGCCTGGGCGATCTCGGGAGCGTAGGCGAGGTGGGTGAGGCGCGATTCGATCACTCGCACGCCTGCCGACTCGACGCGCACGCCGATCTCGGTCGACAGCTGCTCGGTGATGTCCTCGGCATTCTCCCGCAACGACGTGCTCTTCGGGTCGTCGCTGTCATAGGGGTAGCTCGTCGCGATGTGTCGAACGGCGGTCTCGGTCTGGGTCTGGACGAAGCGAACGAAGCTGTCGACCTCGAACATCGCCCGCGCCGAGTCCTCCACATGCCAGACCACCACGGCGGCGATCTCGATGGGGCTGCCGTCTGCGTCGTTGACCTTGAGGACGGTCGTCTCGTGGTTGCGGATTCGGGTCGACACCTTGGTGCGGGTGGTGAGCGGATTGACCCAGCGCAGGCCGTCGTCGCGGACGGTGCCGGTGTAGCGGCCGAGGAACTGGATCACGCGCGCCTCGCGCGGCTGCACCATGATCAGGCCCGCGAGGACGATGATTCCGATGAGCAGGATTCCGACTGCGAGTCCGATGAGCAGGCCGCTCTGGTCGTTGATCCCCATGATCCCCACGGTGACGCCTGCGGCGAGCAGGATGAGACCGAGGCATGCCATGAGGCCGCCCGGCAGCACGAAGGCGCGTTGTTCGCGAACCGACGGGGCGGGCATGGCCACCTGATCGATTGCCGAGGTCGTGTTGGTCATCGTGTTCTCCTGTTGTCCTTGACTGCCCCGACTATAGCAAACTGATATCAGATTTCTACGGGGGTGGACGGACGCTCGTCTACAGCGCTGGTCGTGTCTACCCGATCATGCGACGCTGGGAGGCTCAGCGCCGGCAGGTGCAGGCTCGGACGCGGGTGCATCCGAGCGGGCGGAAGACGAGAGGGGCAGGCGATGGAGGTCTTGAGCGGTCGGATCCTCGTGCGGCCGGTGGACCGTGCTCGTACCGTCGCCTTCTATCGCGACACCCTCGGTCTTGCGATTCACCGCGAGTTCGCGGTGGGCACCGTGTTCTTCCTGGGCACCGGCCTGCTGGAAGTCTCCGGCGAAGGGGGCGGGGGTGCGAGCCCCGATCAGTCGTTGTGGCTCCAGGTCCGAGACCTGGCGGCGACGTTGGACGAACTGCGGCAGGGCGGCTTGGAGATCAAGCGGGATGCCCGCCGTGAACCCTGGGGCCTCGACGAGGCCTGGATCGAGGACCCGGACGGGATGCGGATCGTCCTGGTCGAGATTCCGCCAGACCATCCGTTGCGGCGGGACGCCCGGACGCCCGAGTAGGCCGTAGGGCAGCAGGCTCCGAGGCCTCCCTACGCCTTCTCCGGCGGTCGGGACGTCCGGCGCGATGTGAGACCGCTGCGGCCGTCGAGCAGTCCTGCGGCTCAGTCGATCGTCAACGTCGAGGCTCCCGTCGACCAGCCGTCGGCCAGGCTCGTGATCGCGATCACCGTGTAGTCGCCCCGTGCCAGCGGTTCTCCGGTGTGAATCCACTTCCGTTCGCGCAGTTCGGGGCGCTCCCACTCCTCGGCCGCATCCTCGCCTTGTTCATGGTCGAGCTTGGCCTGTTCCACGAGATGCCGCGGCGGATGGGAGCTGAGCGGCTCCAGCGGTGCCAGCCTTCCGTCGCCGTCCACGAGCAGGACGATGCCGCTCCCGTCGTCGTCCGGGTGGACGACGACGGGAGCGGACCCCGCATGCAGGATCTCGGCGGGGGTACCGGCCTGCCTGCTCGGATCCACGGTGCCGGGATCGCCCGTGGCGCGGTCGTGGACGACCGCCGTGACCCACGGCCCGCCGGGAAGCGTGCCCAACACCAGCCATGCGGTCTCCGCGTCGTAACTCATGGCGTGATCCGACACGACGATCCAGCGCGCGGCCGGGTCGGTCAGCGCCGTCCACCTCGCCTGCTCGTCCGCAGCAGGCGCCTGCGCGTCGGGGCTCAGCAACTCGCGCACCGCCGCCGAGTCGTCCTCGGCGAGCGCCTGGGCGAACCGCTGCACGGTCGGGATCACCTCGCTGTCGTCGGGCGGGAGCGCGCAGCCGCAGGCCTGCGGGCCGGAGCCGAACAACCCGCAGGAGGCCGTCAGCAGCACGGCCGTCAGCACGCTGCCGAGCCTGAGGTGGCGACGGTGGCGAGCCGAGAGAGGAGGATGCCGTCGGTCGCTGTTCATGTCTGATCAGATGCCGCGGTCTCTGTGGTCGTTCCCGGCCCACGATGCCGGATCGCACCCCGGCCGGATTGCATAACGAACGGATAACCACCGCATTCGGAGCAACCGGCGGTCTCCCGGGGTCCGTCCTAGAGGCATGAGACGCCTGATGAATGCAGTGAGTGCGGGCGTCCTGCTTCTGGCAGTCTCCGCGTGCGCCGATACTGGAGACGATGTCGGATACGGCGGGACGCCCTCGGCCGAGCAAGCCGAGACGACCGAGTCCAACAGCCGGGACATGTCCTCGCCCGAGATCCCACCGATCGAGGAGGCGCCCGCCGACGCTGCACCGGTCGCGACCGAGCGGGTGGACAGTTCCGCGCTTCCGGACGACTACCCGGTGGAGGTGTGGACCAGCGAGGACGGCACCGTGGTCGGTGCCAACGGCCAGGAGGGCGGCTGCACCGTCGTCAGCGCCGAACTGGCGGAGGAGACCGCAGAGTCGGTCACCATCGCCCTCGTCGAGACCGGCCCCGGCGAAGAGGCGGTGTGCACCATGGACATCCGCATCCGTCCGGTGAGCGTCGAGCTCGCCGAGCCCATCGGCGAGCGCACGGTGATCCTCGAGGCGAGCTGAGCGATCGGCTCCGATGACCAACTGACCAGCCCCCCAGCAGGTGCCCGGTCCCGCGAACGCGGGGCCGGGCACTGTGCTGTGCGGCGGCGAGTGCCGAACTCGCCGCCGTTCTGCTGCCGGAACCGGTTCCGCAGGACCCCCGGCGCCGCATCAGCGGCGCCGGGCACTGTCGTCGTCGGCCTCGGCGAGCGGGCGCTGGCCTGGGGAGGAGATCGACCGCTGAGCCAGGGTGAAGTCCTCCGTGACGGCGTTTGCGCGCGGGGCGTCTCGCCGAACGGAGGCGGGCCGAGTCGCCTGTTCGTCCAGGCGAGCCCCCGATGCCTGTCTGACGGGTCGGCTGCGGCAGACGGGGGAGCCACTCGGCGAAGCGGTGGCCGCCTGCCACCGGCTCCAGATGACCTCGGCCGTCCCGGCAGGCTCGCACGCGGGCATCGACCACGGCCGTCACCGAGACGGCTCCGGACGGCGCCCACGTCACAGGAGATCCCGCAGCACCGTGCTGCTGGTCCGCTCCTGGCGGTCTCCGCCCTGTCGCCGCGACCGGTCAGCTGCGCCCGCGGTAGGGCTGGGTTGCCCTGTGCACGAGGCGAGGCCGCCTCCGGGCCGCTCGGAGCTTGTCAGCGCCTATTGCCGCGGGCTGGTGCGAGCCCACCGCCGAAGCGAACCCGGCGCGGATCGCTGTGCCCGGTGCCGGTGGCATCAGCTGCTCCGGCACGCCGACGCACAGCGCACATGGCTGGTGCCCGGCAAGTCGCGGCGGAGAGGCAGGCCCTGGACTACGGGCACCTCCTAGCGCCGTGTACCAGCGTGGCGCACCGGCATTGCCTGGCGCGTCCCCTGGATTCGGTGCGGCGGTGTCCGCTCGGGCGTCTCCGGTACACGTGGACGGGAGGTCGGACCCGCCCCCGACGGGTCCGACCTCCCGGAAGGACGCGGCAGCGGGCGGCACACGGCCGACCGCCCCCGCTCACGTTGTCGTACAAAACAGTGCCGTGATGTGAATCACAAGTCAACGCGGCCGTTCGGGTGATGCGGCGGCGCCGTCAGCTCGCGTAAGCGCGCAGCCGCTCAGCGCGGTCGCCCTGCCGGAGCTTGGCCATCACCTCACGCTCGATCTGGCGAACCCGCTCTCGCGAGAGGCCGAAGCTGCGGCCGATCTGGTCGAGAGTGCGCGGCTGGCCGTCGTCGAGGCCATAGCGAAGCCGGATCACATGCTGTTCACGGTCGTCCAGCGTGCCAAGGACACGGCGAAGGTCGTCCTGGAGCAGCCCGGAGATCACCGAGTTCTCTGCGTCGGTGGCCTCGGAGTCCTCGATGAAGTCGCCGAGCGGCGCGTCCTCCTCGGCCCCGACCGGCATGTCCAGGCTCACCGGGTCACGCGAGTGGTCGAGCAGGTCGCCGACCTTGTGCGCGGGAATACCGGACTCCTCGCTCAACTCGTCGTGCGTCGCCTCGCGGCCGAGTCGCTGATGCAGGTCCCGCTTGATCCTGGCGAGCTTGTTCACCTGTTCGACGAGGTGAACGGGCAGCCGGATGGTCCGGCCCTGGTCCGCCATGCCTCGGGTGATCGCCTGCCGGATCCACCAGGTCGCGTAGGTGGAGAACTTGAAGCCCTTGGTGTAGTCGAACTTCTCGACGGCCCGGATCAGGCCGAGGTTGCCCTCCTGGATCAGGTCGAGCAGAGGCATGCCTCGGCCGGTGTAGCGCTTGGCGAGGCTGACGACCAGCCGGAGGTTGGCCTCCAACAGGTGGTTCTTCGCTCGGTGACCGTCCCGCACGAGCGCCCGCAGGTCGGTCCGCCGCGCCGGGGAGAGGCGCTTCGCGGTGTCCAGCATGTGCTGGGCGAAGACGCCTGCCTCGATCCGCTTGGCGAGGTCGACCTCCTGCTGAGCGGTGAGTAGCGCTGTTCTGCCGATCCCGTTGAGGTACACCCGTACGAGGTCGGCGGCGGGGCCCTGTGCGTCGAGGTCGGCCTCGGCGTAGGCTTCGGCGGTAGGGATGGTCTGCGGGATGGTCATGGACTTCCCTCCCTGTCACGGGATGTCGGCAAACTGTGGCAGGACGCCGCAGCGTTGGAGCGCCGCGGAGCGCCTTGCCAGGGCGCCGGTTGATCGGGTCGTGGATTCGGAACGTCGGCTATATGGCAAACGTGCTCAGGGCTGGATTCGTTCCCGAGCCGCACAGTGAGAAGACGTCGTCGTCATCACAGCGGTTGCTCGTCCGTGCCTGAGGATCGCCTGAGAGAAAGTTCTGACCGTGGCCGAGCGTCGGGTCGTCGAGCCCCGCCTGGGCCCCTAGATCTCGACGATGACGGTGAACGGTCCGTCGTTCACACTTTCCACCGCCATGGCGGCGCCGAACCGGCCCGTCTCCACTCGGGCGCCGCGTCGTCGCAGTTCAGCGATTACCCCATCGACCAGCGGCCGTGCCTGTTCCGGCCCGGCCGCAGCGCTCCACGAGGGTCTGCGGCCCTTCCTGGTCTCTCCGTAGAGGGTGAACTGACTGACGACCAGCAGTGGCGCGCGGGTGTCCGCGCAGGATCGTTCGCCGTCCAGGATTCGGAGTTCGTGAAGCTTCGTCGCCATCGTGACCGATCGCGAAATGTCATCCGTGTGGGTTACACCGAGCAGGACGAGCAGACCAGGCTCGTCGAGCGCTCCCACCACCTCGTCGCCCACCCGAACCGTCGCCAGGGTGACCCTCGACACCACCGCGCGCACCGCGCACCCCTCTCGTCACTTCGGTCGGCGATCGCCCTGTCCGCGGGGCGGACGCGGCCTCGGGCAGGCCGCCCGATCGGTCGGATTACCTCGACCACGTCGGACGGCCGTCCTCCGGGGCTTCCGGCGCCGCTTTAGGCCGCGTCGGCCTGACGGTGGTAGCTGTCCACGTACTCCTGGCCCGACAACTCGAGGATGCGGTAGACGACCTCGTCGGTCACCGAGCGTTGAATCGGAACCGACGTCGCCATTCCGTCGTAGCGGGAGAAGTCCATCGCCGGGCCGAACCGCACGGTGACCGGCCTGATCCTCGGCAGCCGCCTGCCGATCGGCTGGACCTGTTCGGTGCCGCTCAACGCGACGGGGACGACCGGGGCTCCGGTGCTCAAGGCCAGTCGACCCACCCCGGTACGTCCTCGATACATCCTGCCGTCGCTGGACCGGGTCCCCTCGGGATAGATCGCGAAGGCCCCGCCGTCGCGGAGGACCTGCTCGGCCTGGTCGAGTGCGTCCTTGGCGGCCCGTCCGTTGCCGCGCCGCACCGGGATGTGACCGAGGCTGCCGAGAAACCACTTCCGCAGCCTGCCGCCCACGCTCGTGGTCTCGAAGTACTCGGCCTTGGCGAGGATCGAGACGCGGCGCGGCACGACCAGCGGGATGATCAGGCTGTCGATGACGGAGAGGTGGTTGCTGGCCAGGATCACCCGACCGGTGGTCGGGATGTTCTCCAGCCCCTCGATCCGAGGACGGAACACCCACCGCAGCAGCGGCGCGAGCACGCCCTTCGTCAGCCCGTAGAGCACCTGATCTCTCCTTCAGTCCTCGGTCCTGATCGTCGGCATCGGCGCCGCCGGGAATCGACCCTCGATCTTCACCCAAGTCGAGTCCCTCGTGCGTCCCGTCGCCGGTGACGTGCGTCACGACGTGGTCCGGTCTGACCCGTGGGCTGCCGGAGTGGCACGATGGCGGCTGAAGCAGGGGTGATGACCGTGAGCGCATCCGACCAGGACGACGGCCCGATTCTGATCACTGAGGCGGCTCCGTCTCATGAGGCCGAGCACGCCAGACGACGGCGAAAATACTCGATCATGATGTCGGTACGGCTGGCCTGTGTGATCGCCGCGGCCCTGACTTATCAGATCTGGTGGCTCGCCCTCGGATTCCTGCTGCTCTCCATCCCGCTGCCGTGGATGGCCGTGCTGATCGCGAACGACGCGCCGCCGCGAAAGCGGGAGGACGTGAACCGGTTCCGTCGGACGGCCCGCGAGGTGGAGGGCACGAGCCACCCGGTGATCGACTCCGCCGACTGAGCAGCAGGCCGAGCCTGCACCCCGACCACGTGCCCCGGGCGCCGACTGCCGAGGACTTGCCGGAGTGCGGTCCGGCACCAGCAGCCGGACCGCAGCCTGCTCCCGCGTCTGCCGCGATGCCGACCCTGGCGGGCCGCGTCGTCGAATCAGGCGACGGCCTCGTCGACGCACGGCATCGCGGCAGTACCTCGAGACCTCGGATCTCGGTCAGGCCAGGATCGCAGGCGTCCTCGCCACGTTCGTGAGCCAGGACTGGAGCCGGTCCTCCCAGTCCACCGTGTCGAACTCGGTGTGACTCAGCGAGAAGTCGCCCATGGTCGTCTCGCCCCGAGCCGTGGTGTCCTCGCTCTTGCTCACCCGAACCCGCTTGTCGACCTCGACCACCACCTGGAGGTCCTGCGCTCGGGCGACGAACGTCAACTCGACGTCGTGCAGGTGCTCGACGAACTCCATCGGCGGCTCGTACTCGATCTCCTGGATGAACGGAAGCTGTTGTTCCACGCCGCGGAGCGAGTTGTACTCCAGGTCGGCGGCCTTGGGCACGAAGCCGATGTTGGTCATCGCGTCGAGAATGCGCTGCTGAGAGGGCAGCGGCGTCACCACGATCGGCGCGATCGCCACCGCATCGACGAACGTCCTGACCAGGTCGGCCTCGGCGCGGATGCCCACCGCCATTCCGCTGAGGTAGCCGCTTCGGCTGATCGTGATGGGCGTCTCCCAGGGAAGGACGATCTCGAAGGGCACCATCACCGACTCACCGGGCGCGATCGTGCGCCGGTTGCCGATCTCGACCTTGGTGAGGGGAAGCGTGACGGTGGGATGCGCTGCGGGATCGAGCGTGCTGTTCTCCGCCATGTGGACCTCGGCGACGAGGTCGACGGACAGCGAGCCCAGCTCCTGGGCGGTCTGGCCGCCCAGGAGCAGGACCCCGCCCTGCACGGTCTCGCCCGGGGCGACCTCCGGTACCGAGGGCAGTACCTCGACGGTCGCCCCACCGTGTCCGAACGTGGCCAGCACCTTCTTGAGCATGGAATCCCCTCCGCCTGCGTGGGCCGCCCCGACCTCGCCGTCGGCCCTTGCCGGGCGCGATCTTCTCATCCCCCGATCGGATGAGGGAGGGTGAGCTGCGAGATCGACGCCTGATCGACGACGGGAACCGCGCGGCAGGCAGGTGGCTGCGGGGGAGGACGCCGACGTCAGGCCGTCGAGCAGGCGGCGGCCGGCGGCTGGGCGCCGATCTGCCGGACCGCGCTGCTGCCCATGTCGACCCCCGCCCGCAGGGCGTCGTCCGGTGCCGCGCCCCGCAGCCAGCTGCTCAGGAAGCCCGCATTGAAGGCGTCGCCTGCGCCGGTGGAGTCCACGCACTCGACCGAAGGCGCCTCGACGGAGACCTGTCGGTCGGCGTCGATCCAGGTCGCTCCGGTCTCGCCGGTCGTGACCACCACGGCGCCGACCTGATCGAGCAGCGCGCGGGCGGACTCGGGTTCGGTGGAGCCCGTCAATGCCGCCAGCTCGTCGGTGTTGGGCAACAGGAGATCGACGCCTGCGATGGCGGCGAGGAAGTCCTCGGTCCCCTGGGCCCGTAACAACGCCCCCGCCTGGGGATCCACCGAGGTGGTCAGGCCTGCTGCCCTGGCTGCCCGTAGTGCGGCCACGCCTGCCGGACGAGACGTGCGATCCAGCAGCAGGTAACCCGACAGGTGCAGATGTGCGGGCTTAGGGCCTGCGGCGCCGTCGAGCAGCCCCGGATCGAGGTCATCGGGGGAGACTCGGGCACTGGCGCCCCGGTCGGGCAGCATGGTGCGCTGGCCGGAGGCGTCGACCAGCACGACGACGCAGCAGGTCGCCGCAGCCGGGTCCACGGTGAAGGCACACCGCACGCCCGCCGCCGTCAGCTCCGCCGCCACCTGCCTGCCCGCCGAATCGTCGCCGACCCTGGCGACCAGCAGCGGTTCCACGTCGCAGCGGGCCAGCCACACCGAGGTGTTCGCGCCTGCGCCGCCTGCCGTGAGCCTGACCTGGGCCCTCGTGTCGCCGCCCGTGGCGAGCGGCTCTCGATGCGAGGCGACCACGTCCAGTCCGGCGTCGCCGACGACGACCACGCGGGGCTGGATCGTCATGGCGAATCCGTGAGGGCTACGGCGACCGCCGCCGCCAGCTCGGCGTTGGAGACCACGAGCTCCTCATTGGCGTCGAGGCTGACGCCCTCGCTCGCGTCGTGGAAGTGTTCCAGGAGCACGGGCGTCACGTCCTTGCCGTGCACGCCTCGCTGGGCGAGCAGCTCCAGGCCGCTGCGCAGCAGCTCCTCGTGCAGGCTCTGCGGCATCTCGTGCACGGCGGGGATCGGGTTGGCCAACACCACGCCCGCGCGGCCGGAGACCGACGATCGGTGGGCCGCCACGACGGCCGCCGCCGCTTCAGGGCTGTCCACCCGCCACGGCGAGGGCAGGCCGGAGTCGCGCAGGTAGAAGGCAGGGAAGTTGTCGGTGCGGTACGACAGCACGGGCACCGAACGGCTCTCCAGCACCTCCAGGGTCGCCGGGATGTCCAGGATCGACTTCACTCCCGAGCAGACCACCGTCACCGGTGTGGACGCCAGCACGTCGAGGTCGGCCGAGACGTCCCAGCTCGTCTCCGCGCCACGATGCACACCGCCCATGCCGCCGGTCGCGAACAGGGTGATGCCCGCCGCGTGGGCGAGCGCGGCAGTGCTGGCCACCGTCGTCGCCCCGCTGCCGCGCAGGCCCAGTGCGGGACCCAGGTCACGGCGGGACAGTTTGACCAGGTCGGCGGCAGGGTCGCAGACCCGGTCCAGCTCTGAGTCGGACAGCCCGATCCTGGCCACGCCGTCGAGCACCGCGATGGTCGCGGGTGCCGCGCCGACGGTGCGGATCACCGATTCCAGCCGGGCTGCGACTGCTCTGTTCCGACCTGCGGGCAGGCCGTGCGCGAGCAGGGTGCTCTCCAGTGCCACCACGCCCCGTCCCTGCGCGAGGGCGTCGGCGACCTCCTCATTCACGACCAGTTGCCTCGGTGTCACAACGCCTCCTGTAGTCCGTGGCCGGTTGCCTGGGGCATCATGGACGATGTGAGTACTCCGACGCAGACGCTCCCCGATGTCGACACCCGCCCGGAAGGCGTCGACACGACCAGCGACGACACGCCGAAGATGTTCCACTACGTGCGCAAAGCCAAGATCACCGAGAGCGCGGTGACCGGCACGCACGTGGTGGCGCTGTGTGGTGAGGTGTTTCCCGTCACTCGATCGCCGAAGCCCGGTTCGCCGGTGTGCCCGGACTGCAAGAAGGTCTTCGAGTCGCTGCCGCCCGGCGGCAAGGACTGACTCACCCGGACCGGACTCGGCCCGTCGTCGCGGCCCGGCTGCCACGCAGGTGGTGACACGTCGCAGCAGGGGTTTCGGCCGGGCGACGGCGTCTCCGACCCACGTCAGGGCGCACGGTCTCCGGGGTCGACCCGTCTCGTGGCCGTAGTGGAACCCGGCTCCGTTGTGCCGTCCGCAACGGAGGGCTCGGTGTCGACCGGGTCCGCAACGGCGGCCCGCGCAGCGATGACGTCTGTGGAGGCGGGCGCGGCCTGCGTCGGCACCGCATCGAGGGACGTCTCCTCGGCCGGCACGGTGCCGAGCGGCCCGGCCGTCCGTCCCGCCTCGACCCGATCGCTCGTGTCGCCACTCACAGCGGTCGCCGAACCGCCTGCTCCCGGCGCGCGGTCGCCCGACTCGCCTTGTCGCGACGTCGCCTGCTCCATCTCCCACGGCCCTGGTACGCGATGCCGTCGGCGCCAGGCCTGCCTGCCTCGTTCCAGCCGCAGCCGGGTCGTGACGCGGTCGAACTGTTCCTGTCGTCTGCGCTGCCGTTCTCGATGCGTGGGAGGGGGCGGCCACAACTCGTCGATGCCCGCGTTGACATGCGCGCCGAGGACGATGGCGAAGCCGAGGAAGAACGTGAAGAGGAGGAAGGCGATCGGCGCGCTCAGCGCTCCGTAGCTGTAGCCGGTGTCGGAGACCCAGGCGATGTAGCGACGGAGCACGACCCCGGCGGCGAGGAAGACCACCACGGCCAGCACGGCGCCGGGCAGCCCTCGGTGCCACGGCGGCTTGCGCGGCAGGGCGACCTTGTAGAGCGTCGTGATCGTGAGGGTGAGCAGCAGTCCGGCGATCGGGTAGTACATCCAGTCGCCAAGCCGGTTGATCCCCGGCTGCCACGAGTCCGGCAGCAGAGAGATGAGCAGATCGGGTCCGAGCGCCAGCACCGGCAGCGTGATCATCGCCATGAACAGGCCCGCCACGTAGAGCAGGAGCGCGACCATCCGCTGCCAGACGGGATTGCGGACGTCGTACTGCTGATAGGCGACGGTGACGGCGTCGATATAGGACGCCATCGCCGACGAGCCTGCCCACAGCGAGGTCAGGAAGCCCAGCGAGACGATGCCGCCCCTGCCCTGGGTCAGGATGTCCGTGACGGTCGGGGCGATGATCTCCTCGACGAGCGTCGGACTGAAGACGTGTGCACAGAACGCGAGGATCTGGGCCTGGACCTCCGCGACGACCTCGGGGCCGAACCAGCCGCCGACGAATCCGATGCTGCCGAGCACGCCGAGCAGCAGCGGCGGCAGGGACAGCGTCGACCAGAACGCGGCTTCGGCCGCCTCCGCGCCGATGTCGTCCTCCCAGGCTCGGCGCAGCGTCCGTCGGGACAGCGTGGCGAGTCGGGTACGTCCTCGGGCGGTCCCGTCGCGTTGCTGCTCAGCGTCGGTGTCGTCGACCTGGTCCATGGTGATGTCCAGGATGGTTCATCGACTGTCTCCGCCGATCACCGGCCGTCCGCTCGGCGAGTCGCCGACCGTGCGATGGCTGCGTGGTGGCGGCCGGACGACACCGTAGACGGGTAAACTGCCGGCTGCCCTCTTCGAGATCCCGACGCCGTCGCGGGAGTCTCCGTCACGAGGGCCTTCGTCTGTCCGCAGTCGGACTCGCCCGCCCAGCAAGGAGGTGCAGCACCTCGTGGCTCACTCGCCGTCGGACGGCCTCGTCGTCTCCTCGACCATGGATCCGCCGGTTGCGGCCGATCCGCGTGAGCGGCCGTTGCGCGCCTGGCAGCGCCGGGCGATCACCCGGTATCTCCGGGATTCACCGCAGGACTTCACGGTGGTGGCGACTCCGGGAGCAGGCAAGACCACCTTCGGTCTGCGCATCGCCGCCGAGCTGCTCGCCGATCGCGTGATCGAGCGGGTCACCGTGGTGACTCCGACGGAGCACCTGAAGCATCAGTGGGCCCAGTCCGCCGCCTCGGCGGGGATCGCGATGGACTCCTCATTCCGCAACGCGGCCGGGGCCAGCTCGGCGGACCTCGACGGCGTCGCGGTCACCTACGCCCAGGTCGCGGCCCATCCGACGCTGCACCGGGTGCGCACCGAGCGGCGCAAGACGCTGGTGATCCTCGACGAGATCCACCACGCGGGCGACGCCAAGTCCTGGGGCGACGCCGTCCGGGAGGCCTTCACCCCGGCGGCTCGACGGCTCGGCCTGACCGGGACCCCGTTCCGCAGCGACGACACGCCGATCCCGTTCATCACCTACGAACCGGACGGCGAGGGCTCCCCGCGCAGCAAGGCCGATCACTCCTACGGGTACGCCGAGGCGCTGCGCGACGGCGTGGTCCGGCCGGTGCTGTTCCTCGCCTACTCGGGTGAGGCTCGCTGGCGTACCAGTGCGGGGGACGAGTACGTCGCCCGGCTCGGGGAGCCGTTGAGCGCCGAGGAGACCGCTCGCGCCTGGCGTACCGCGCTCGACCCGGCGGGGGAATGGATTCCCGCCGTGTTGCAGGCAGCGGACACCCGGCTCTCCCAGCTCCGGGCAGGCGGGATGCCGGACGCGGGCGCCCTGGTGATCGCCTCGGATCACGTCTCGGCGAAGGCCTACGCGAAGATTCTCGCCACCATGACGGGGGTCGAGCCCGTGGTCGTGCTGTCCGACGATCCGCAGGCCTCCAGCCGGATCGGCGAGTTCTCCCTCTCCGACGACCGGTGGATGGTCGCGGTGCGGATGGTCAGCGAGGGCGTCGACGTCCCCAGGCTCGCGGTGGGTGTGTACGCCACGAGCGCCTCGACGCCGCTGTTCTTCGCACAGGCGATCGGTCGGTTCGTCCGGGCTCGCAAGCCCAAGGCGGGTCCGCCGGGGGCCAGGGAGACGGCGAGCGTGTTCCTGCCCAGCGTCCCGGTGCTGCTGGACCTGGCCAGCGAGCTCGAGGCCCAGCGGGATCACGTCATCGGCAAGCCGCATCGGGAGAAGAACGGCTGGGACGATGAACTGCTGGCCGAGGCCAACCGGCAGCGCGACGAGCCCGGCGAGGAGGAGAAGGCGTTCACCTCCCTCGGCGCCGAGGCAGAGCTGGATCAGCTCATCTACGACGGTTCGTCGTTCGGGACGGCCGCCTTCGCCGCGACCTCCGATGAGGAGGACTACCTGGGGCTGCCGGGACTGCTCGAACCGGATCAGGTCCGGGCTCTGCTGCGGCAGCGGCAGGAACAGCAGCTCGACGCCGCCGCCGCCCGTCAGGCTCAGAAGGCGGCGGCCCCGGCTCCCGCGGCGCCTGCGCGAAGCCGGAACACGACGGAGCGGCTCGCCGAACTGCGCAAGGAACTGAACACACTGGTCGCCCTGTATCACCACCGGACCAAGAAGCCGCACGGGGCGATCCACAACCAGCTGCGCAAGTACTGCGGCGGACCGCCGACCGCGATGGCCACCATCGATCAGCTCGAAGAGCGCATCGCGACTCTGCGTTCCTGGTGAGTCGCGGCGGCACTGTCTTCGCCTCCTGACGCTGTCGCCTCCTGACCGTGCGCGCCGACGGTCGACGGCCGGTGTTCGAGCCGGTGCCGATGTTCGGTGCGGTCGCGAGACTGCGAGTCGGCGTGCGACGGCGGTCAACGGGACCAGTCTGACCGCCGGGATTCCCGCCGAGCGCGTCGAAGAGCCGAGCCGTCTCCCCTGAGCCGGGTCGGGGGAGACGGCTGCCGCCTGCCGATTCAGCGCGGGCGCGAGGCAGACCGCCGTTTCGGTGCTGGTGGATCAGCGGGCGGCGATGGGGCGCGCGGTGAACAGGTAGTTGCGGTGCTGCTCGGTGACCTGCTCGGTCTTCCGCCAGCCGTCCTCCCACACGTAGGGGACGTAGTCCAGGGTCGCGAGCCTGGCCACGAGATCTTCGGCGCGGTGCTCGAACTTGGCCAGATGCCGGTCCTCGATCTCCAGCAGCAGTGCGGGCCGGTTCTCCTTGAGCACGCGGCCTGCTCCGTCCAGCAGGGCCAGTTCCGCGCCTTCGACGTCGGCCTTGATGAAATGGACCTCGGACAGACCCTCACGCGCGCACAGTTCGTCGACGGTGGTCACAGGCACTCGGATCGGCCGGTTGGACGCGAACTCCGCGTTCGGGCCGTGGTTCTTGGCGCCGGTGGTGAGGAAGGCACGTCCGTGCACCGGCAGCCCGTTGCGGCGCGGCAGGCTGAGCACACCGGCGCCGGAGTCCGCGCCGACGGCGGTCGCGTGGACCTGGGCGTTGCGTGCGCCGAGCCCGCGCAACGCCACCCGCAGGGCCTTGACGAGGCTCGGCTGCGGTTCGACGGTGTGCACCACACCCTGGGCACCCACGAGTCGCAGCAGCTGATAGGTGTAGAGACCGTACTCCGCTCCGATGTCCAGGCAGGTGTCTCCCGGGCGGACGACCGCGTCGAGACCGAGGATCTCCTTCTCCACGAAGGACGTCCGGCCCGCGAACCACCGCAGCACTCTGACGAGGTTTCTCGTCCGGCCGTTCACGAAGGCGCCGGAGTTCTCCGGCAGGGGCGGGACCGGCCGCAGGCGGGGTGCTGGGTCACTCAATCTGGTCTCCGGAGTCTCGCTGCCGAACGCATCTGGAGGAAGCAGGGTGTCGGGCCCGCCGTGTGCGGGGCTGCTGCGGACCGTACGGAGAGCGTAGGCGACGTGCCTCCGCCGCATGGTCGTCCGGCGCAACTGTCGTGTCCTGGTTGTGCGGTTCGACCCCAACTGGGTGAGTCGCGTCCGCTGATCGCGTCGAGTTTTGCCAGATCGTGATCTGACTTCGCCAGATTGCTGGCACGTACGTGTTCCCTATCACTCGTTCGGGGGTTACGTTGTGGCGCACAACATTTCCCCACCCTCAGTGCAGGATCTGCTGCGCTCGGTACTCGACGAAGAGAAGGGGAGGCCATGCGCGTCAGGAGCATGTTGGCCTTGACCAGCGGATTGGTTCTCGTCCTCGCAGGCTGCGGGGCAAACCAGGCGTCCGAGACGCCCGAGGACACCGGTTCGACCGGCGGCGGAGCGGCGGACACCGGCCTGGTGGTCGGCGTCATCCTGCCCGACACGGAGAGCTCCGCCCGGTGGGAGGGCTTCGACAAGCCGTATCTGGAGAGCGCCTTCGCCGAGGCAGGCGTGGAGGCCGACGTCCAGAACGCTCAGGGAGACATCCAGCGGTTCTCCACGATCGCCGATCAGATGATCCAGCGCGGAGTCGACGTCCTCGCACTGACCAACCTCAGCAACGAGAGCGGCGCGGCCGTCCAGCAGCGGGCCGAGGCCGCGGGCATTCCCACCATCGACTACGACCGGCTCACCCTCGGCGGCAACGCCCAGTACTACGTGTCCTTCGACAACACCCAGGTCGGCAGGCTGCAGGGTGAGGGCCTCGTCGAGTGTCTCGGTGACCAGTCTGGTGCGCAGATCATCGAGATCCAGGGCTCGCCGACCGACAGCAACGCGACCCTCTTCCAGGAGGGGCAGCGCGAGATCCTCCAGCCGCTGTACGACTCGGGCGAGTACGAACTGGTCCAGAGCCAGCCGATCGACCAGTGGGAGAACCAGGTCGGCGGCCGGACCTTCCAGCAGATCCTCACCAGCAACGGCGGCGAGGTCGACGGTGTCGTGGCCGCCAACGACGGCCTGGCGGGCGCGGTGATCACGGTCCTCCAGCAGGCGGGTCTGGCGGGCGAGGTGCCGGTCACTGGCCAGGACGCCTCACCGGAGGGACTGCGGTCCATCCTGCTCGGCGACCAGTGCATGACCGTCTACAAGCCGGTCTTCACCGAGGCGCAGGCCCTGGTCGACCTGGCCGTTCCGCTGGCCCAGGGCGATACCGAGGCCGCCGACGCGTTGGCCTCCGACGTCAGCACGGACACCGAGGGAGATCGTGAGGTCGCCTCGGTGCTGCTCGACCCGGTCCTGGTCACCAGCGAGAACGTCCAGCAGGTCGTCGACGACGAATGGGTGTCGGTCGAGGACCTCTGCGCGGGCGAGGTGGCCGACGCCTGCTCCGAGCAGGGCATCTCCTGATCCGTCCTCAATCCTCGCCGGAGGCCGCGACGCGCGGCCTCCGGCGGCTTCCCTCACGGCTCGAAAGGTGTGTCGGCGTGGCCGAAGGCGATCCGATCCTGGAACTTCGCGCGGTAAACAAGAGCTTCGGACCCGTGCACGTCCTGCACGACGTGGACTTCGTCGTCCGTCCCGGCCAGGTCACGGCGCTGGTCGGCGACAACGGCGCGGGCAAGTCGACGCTGATCAAGTCCATCGCGGGCATCCACCCCATCGATTCCGGCGAGATCCTCTTCGACGGCAGGCCGGTGCGGATCAACGATCCGAAGGACGCGGCCGAGCTGGGCATCGAGGTCGTCTATCAGGACCTCGCGCTGGCCGACAACCTCGACATCGTGCAGAACATGTTCCTCGGCCGCGAGCGGCTGCGCGGCGGCCTGCTCGACGAGGCGGACATGGAGAAGGCCGCGCGCAGCACGCTGTCGGCTCTCTCGGTGCGCACCGTGTCCTCGGTCCGTACGCCGGTGGCCTCGCTGTCCGGCGGTCAGCGCCAGACCGTCGCCATCGCCAAGGCGGTGCTCTGGGAGAGCCGGGTCGTGCTGCTCGACGAGCCGACCGCCGCCCTCGGCGTCGCCCAGACCCGCCAAGTGCTCGATCTGGTCCGCAGGCTCGCCGAACAGGGTCTCGGCGTCGTCCTGATCAGCCACAACCTCAACGACGTCTTCGAGGTCGCCGACCGGGTCGCCACCCTGTACCTGGGCAGGCTCGTCGCGGAGCTGCCGGTCAAGGAGACGAACAACAGCCAGGTGGTCGAGCTGATCACCGCAGGACGATCCGGCGACATCGGACTGCGTCGCCCGGAGAACGTCGCGCTCTGAATCTCAGCCTGCCGGACGCGGGTCGTCGACCCGCGAGCCTGCCTCGCCACTCGACCACGGCAGCGCCGCCAGCGCGGCGCCCTCATCGCGCAAGGATGACGACATGACAGAGGGCTCAGCCTCCTCGTCTACCAGCCCGGCCTCGACCACGACGGACCAGCCAGCCGAGGGCTTCGGCATCGACACCACCCGACGGGACACCGCAGGGGCGCTGCGTGACTATGTCTCCCGGCTGCGCGGCGGCCAGCTCGGTGCGCTGCCCGCCTTACTCGGACTGGCCACGCTCTTCGTCGTCTTCGCGCTGCTCTCGGACCGATTCCTGACCCTGGGCAACCTCGCGAACCTGCTCAGCCAGGGCGCGGGCACCGCGGTGATCGCCATGGGCCTGGTGTTCGTCCTGCTGATGGGCGACATCGATCTGTCTGCGGGCACCGCCTCCGGAGTGGCCGCCTCCGTGATGGCCCTGCACCTCGTCGAGGGCGGCAACCTGCTCGGTGCCATGGGCGGCACCGTCTTCGCCGTCTTCTGCGGCGGGCTGGTCGTCGCCGCCGTACTCGCCCTGGTGATGCGGGTCTGGGCAGGCGCGGCCATGGCGATCCTCGGGCTGCTCCTGGTCCTGCTGGGCGTGCCTGCCAACCCGTGGCTGGAGATGCTGCTCGCGATCTGCGTCGGCGCCGCCATCGGCTGCATCACCGGCTTCCTCGTCGCCCGCGTCGGCATCCCGGCGTTCGTGGTGACCCTGGCGCTGTTCCTCGCCTGGGGCGGCGTGGTCCTTCAGCTGATCGGCCAGGGCGGCACGCTGGGGCTGCGCAACGACGTGATGTTCTCGGTGGCCAACGGGAACCTGCCGATCTGGGGAAGCTGGCTGCTCTTCGTCCTCGCAGCGGGCGGATACTCGGCGCTGCTGCTCATCCGCCACTTCAACCGGCTTCGTCATGATCTCGTCGCCCAGCCCACGCCGCTGGTGCTGACGCGAGTGGGCGCCGTGCTCGCTCTCGGCGCGTCGGCCACCTGGCTGCTGACGATCAACCGGTCCAACAGCGAGACCATCCAGATCGCAGGCGTTCCCTACGTCGTGCCGATCGTGCTGGTGCTGCTCGTCCTCGGCACCTTCGTCCTGGACCGCACCCGGTACGGCAGGCACCTCTACGCCATCGGTGGGAACCGGGAGGCCGCGCGACGGGCGGGCATCGACGTCGCGAAGCTGCGAATGAGCGTGTTCGTGGTGTGCTCCACCGTCGCCGCCGTCGGCGCGATCATCTATTCCTCGAAGGTCGGCTCGGTCGATCCCCAGGCAGGCGGCGGGAACACCCTGCTCTTCGCCGTCGGTGCGGCCGTGATCGGCGGAACCTCGCTGTTCGGCGGCAAGGGCCGGGTCCGTGACGCCGTCATCGGCGGTGCCGTCATCGCCACCATCGACAACGGCCTGGGCCTCCTCGGCCAGTCGGCGGCCATGGTCTCCATCGTGACCGGCCTGGTACTGCTGCTCGCCGCCAGCGTCGACGCCGTCTCCCGTCGACGAGCCGCCGCCGTGGGGCGGTAGTCGATCCCATGGCACTCGGAGCCCGTCCGGACGGCGTGCGCAGGCACAATCGCAGCACCCTGCTGCGCAGACTGCACACACTCGGTGCCGGCAGTCGCACCGAGCTGGCCGCGGAGCTGGGCCTCAACCGCAGCACCATCAAGGCGTTGGTCGACGGGCTGGCCGCTGCCGGACTGGTCACCGAGCGGGCGGTGGCGCCGAACGGAACGGCGGGCCGCCCCTCGCTGCTGGTCTCGCCTCGGCCCGAGTCGCTGTGCGTGCTGGCGGTGGACGTCGCGGTGGAGCGCATCACCGTCGCGCTCGTCGGATTCGGCGGCCGCATCCTGGTCGGGAGGCACCGTCCCGTCCAACGCGGGGACACCGAGCCCACGGTGGTCATCGAACGGGTGGCCGCCGTGGCGGAGGCCTTGAGCCTGGGCGGTCTGCGACCCGCCGAGGTCGCGGTGTCGGTGCCCGGCATCGTGCGGCGTGCCGACGGGCTCGTTCACGAGGCGCCGAATCTCCGCTGGACCGAGGTGCCACTGGGGACGCTGCTCGGCGAGGCGCTCGACCTTCCGGTGGCGGTCGGCAACGATGCTGATCTCGGAGCCCTGGCGGAACACCGGCGCGGCGCGGCGCGGGGCGTCGGCGACGTCGTCTACCTGTCTGCCGACATCGGCGTCGGCGGCGGCGTGATCACCGGTGGACTGCCCCTGCGCGGCTCGACCGGTCACGTCGGCGAGGTGGGACACATGGTCCTGCGGCCGGGCGGGCGGCTCTGCTACTGCGGCTGCCGAGGCTGCTGGGAGACCGAGGTGGGCGAACAGGCCCTCAGCCGGGCACTCGGTCTGCCTGCCGACGCCTCCCGACGGCGCCTGGTCGCCGAGCTGCGGACGATCGCGGAGAAGCAGGACACGATGCACGGCAGGCTCGACGAGTACGCGGGCTGGCTCGGCGTCGGAGTGGTCAACCTCGTGAATCTGCTCGCCCCGGAGCTCGTCGTGCTCGGCGGCCTGCTCGCCGCACTGCCCCCCGACCTGCTGGCGGGGGTGGAGGCTCGAGCACGTGACCGGAGCCTGGTCGGCCGGGCCGCCGCCAGGTCCGTACGCATCCGGCCCGCCGAGCTGGGTGGCCAGGCGAGCCTGCTCGGTGCGGCCGAACTCGCCTTCGAACGGGTCATAGCGGCGAGCTGACCGCCGGGCCGGTCAGACTGGCCGCAGAGCGGGCGAGGGGAGACGACGCGGACCTTGAGACCTGGGGACATGAGTCCGGGCGGGGACCCGTCGTGGGTACCCCGCCCGGAGCGATCGAGATCCGGCAGTGAGTATCAGCCGTCTTGAATGTCGGCTGCCAGCTCACGAAGACGCGTTTCATGCTCCCTCGCGTGGTGGCCGCAGAAGAGCAGCTCGCCACCCGAGGGGAGGACGGCGCGAACTTGGGCTGCCGCCCCGCAGCGGTCGCAGCGGTCTGCAGCGGTGAGCTCGGGGCGGGTGAGCGTTCCTGTCATGTTGCCTCTCCCTCCGTCCCGGGTCGGGGGTTCCGACGCCGTCGGGCCTGCCGCGTCCACCGCAGGCCCGTCATGGACGGGCCGTGGTGTTCGCTGCCACCCACTCTTACAGACGCTCGGCGTCTCGTCAGTGTTCCCGCGCCTCGCGGCGAGCCGGATCACGTCTTAACACCCGGTTGCAGCAGCCTTCGTTTCCCGGATGGCCTAGCGTCTGCCCGAGTAATCACTGCGAGTGTCGTGATTGTCACCCACAGTCGACTTTCGGTGGGTCGGTGGGGCCTTCATCCCCGATTCGAGATAAAGACCGGCAGGTCAGAATAGGTTACAGTCGTCGCCCGTCGTTCTCGATCGGACGCTGATCAGAGCCCTCCCGCCACCCGCAGGACGGCGCCGGTGACATACGAGGCGCCTTCGGTGAAGAACCACTCGACGGTCGTGGCGATCTCCGCCGGCCGTCCCGCGCGCCCCATCGGTATCCGTGCGGCCACCCGATCCGCCCGGTCCGGCACCCCGGACGACGCATGGATCTCGGTGTGCACGGTTCCCGGAGCCACCGCGTTGACCCGGATTCCCGACGTCGCGACCTCCTTGGCCAACCCCAGGGTGAAGGCGTCCACAGCGGCCTTGGCCGCGGCGTAGTGGACGTACTCACCGGGGCTGCCGAGCGTGGCCGCGGCCGAGGAGATGTTCACGATCACGCCGCCCCTGCCGCCTCGCTCGGTGGACATGTCCCGCACCGCCCTGCGTGCGCACAGGATGACGCCCGTGACGTTCACGTCCAACACTCGACGGAGCGCGGCGGGATCCAGCTCGGCCAGCGGCCCGACGGTGCTGGTCACCCCGGCGTTGTTGACGAGCCCGGTAACGGGCCCCAGGATCGCCGTGGCCTCGTCGAAGAGCCGTTCCACGTCCTTCTCGATCGAGGTGTCCACGCGGACCGCACACGCCGCTTGACCGTGCCGCTCGACGGCGGCCACGACCTCGAAGGCGGACCGCGAGTCCTGTCGGTAACCCACGCAGACGCGATGACCGGCCTCGCCGAGTCTGCGGGCCGTCGCCGCACCGATTCCCCGGCCGCCGCCGGTGACGATCGTGACCTGGTTCATCCGCATCCTCCGGCGTTCGGCTTGGGGTGACTCGCCGTACTCGCGACGGTCGGTCCCCGCTTCTGCGCGACACGAGGCGGGGATGTTCGGCGACCGGGTCCGACGAGGGGGCGCGGGGGCGAGCAGGCATGCGATCGGACGGGGCGCCGAACGCGACGCGGCTCCGAGTCGAAGTCGACTCGGAGCCGCGGTCGTTGCTCTGTTCCGGTTCGTCCTGGCCGGGCAGGCCGTCCGATCAGTCCAGGTAGTCGCGAAGTACCTGGGACCGGGACGGGTGCCGAAGCTTGGACATCGTCTTCGACTCGATCTGCCGGATGCGCTCCCGCGTGACGCCGTAGACCTGGCCGATCTCGTCCAGCGTGCGCGGCTGACCGTCGGTCAGGCCGAACCGCAGGCGCACCACGCCTGCCTCCCGCTCGGACAGCGTGGCGAGCACGGACTGGAGCTGGTCCTGCAACAGGGTGAACGAGACGGCGTCGACCGCGACCACGGCCTCCGAGTCCTCGATGAAGTCACCGAGCTGCGAGTCACCCTCGTCGCCGATGGTCTGATCCAGCGAGATGGGCTCCCGAGCGTACTGCTGGATCTCCAGCACCTTCTCGGGCGTGATGTCCATCTCCTTGGCGAGCTCCTCCGGCGTGGGCTCTCGGCCCAGGTCCTGAAGCAGCTCGCGCTGGATGCGACCCAGCTTGTTGATGACCTCGACCATGTGCACCGGAATCCGGATGGTGCGTGCCTGGTCGGCCATCGCTCGCGTGATCGCCTGCCGGATCCACCAGGTGGCGTACGTGGAGAACTTGTAGCCCTTGGTGTAGTCGAACTTCTCGACGGCCCGGATCAGACCGAGGTTGCCCTCCTGGATCAGGTCGAGGAACGCCATGCCTCGGCCGGTGTAGCGCTTGGCGAGGCTGACGACCAGCCGGAGGTTGGCCTCCAGCAGGTGGCTCTTGGCCCGCTCGCCGTCCCGGACGATCCAGCGCAGATCGCGCCGCATCTGGGGGGAGAGCTTCTCGTCCTCCTCCTCGGCCTTGCGCAGCCGCTCGGCGCCGTAGAGGCCTGCCTCGATCCGTTTGGCGAGTTCGACCTCCTCTTCGGCGTTGAGCAGCGCCACCTTGCCGATCTGCTTGAGGTAGGCGCGAACCGAGTCGGCCGAGGCGGTGAGCTCCGCGTCCTTGCGTGCCTGACGCAGGGCCTCGGACTCCTCCTCGTCCCAGACGAAGTCACTGCTGTTGGCCTTGGCCACCTCTTCGCTGGTGGCCTCGACCTCGGTGATGTCGTCGGTGAGATCCGCCGCGACCTCGACCAGGTCGTCGCTGCCGGGCGCCGGGTCGAGCTCGACGGCCTCGTCGAGCTCCATGCCCTCGTTCGGCTCCTCGCCCTTGGCGGAGCCCTTCTTGGCCCGAGTGGTGGTGGTCCTTGCGGGTGCCTTCTTCGTGCCCGGCGCTGCCTTCTTCGCCGGGGCCTTGGAAGTCCCGCCCGCCGACTTGGTCGTCGAGGTCCTCCTGACTGGGGTCGGCTTCTTCGCGGCCGAGTCGGCGTCAAGCTTCGCGGCCGCCTGCGCCGGCGTGGCCGTCGTCGACTTGGCGCCGCCTGCGGCGGCGGAGCTGGAGCGTCGGGTTGCGGTTTCTGCGGCTGCCACGTACGCCCTTTCGCGACGATCGATCACGGCAGGCCGCAGGTCGCGAACCTCGGCCGCCAGATGTTCGGGGAATCACCCGTTCTGCCAGCTCACTGGGGGCAGCTGGCCGGGTATGCGTTCCATTGTAACGACATATCCGGCTTGGGGAACTCAGTGCGAGCCCCCAGACGGGCGCATCATGCGTCGTAGGCCGCCTAATCGTCGCCGTTGCAGGCGGCGGAGGCGGCTCCGACGATGCCCGCGTCGTTCTTCAGATGAGCCGCCACGATCGGCGTGCGCGCGTCCAACAGCGGCAGCCAGCGGGAGGCCTTCTTGCTGACACCGCCGCCCGCGATGATCAGGTCCGGCCAGATCACCTTCTCCAACGCGTGGATGTAGCGGTCGACTCGCTTGGCCCACTCCTCGTAGGTGAGGTCCTCGTCGTCCTTGACCGACGCCGCGGCGCGCTTCTCCCCGTCGAAGCCGTCGACCTCCAGATGGCCGAACTCCGTGTTCGGCACGAGTCTGCCGTCGAGGAACATGGCGCTGCCGATCCCGGTGCCGAAGGTCAGCACGACCACCAGACCGCGGTGGCCGACTCCCGCCCCGAGCATCATCTCGGCGGTTCCCGCCGCGTCGGCGTCGTTGAGCACGACGATCTCGTCGACGGACCGGTCCAGGCGGTTCGCGAACAGGGCTCTGGCGTCGGTGCCGATCCAGGCGTCGTCGACGTTGGCCGCGCTGCGCGCGATGCCGTCGGCGATGACGCAGGGCAGCGTGACGCCTATCGGCCCCTCCCACTTGAAGGCCGTGGTGATCTCCGCGACCACCTCGGCCACGGCCTCGGGCCGGGACGGCTGTGGAGTGGGGATACGCAGTCGTTCCCCCTCGAGAGATCCCGCCTCCAGATCGACCAGACATCCCTTGATCCCGGAACCGCCGATGTCAATGCCGAAACCGCGGGTAGCGCCGCCCATCCCGAGGTCCTTCCTTCTCGATTCAGTAATGGTGGGGAGACCTTAGGACATAATCCCTGAGGATGGTGAGTCTGTGGTGAGCCAGTTGGCGCAGGCAGTGCGCCTGCCTCTGCCGCGTCCGGCGCCGTCGTCGCCGTGATGTGGTCGGATGGACGGGTGGCACATCAAGGAGAAGACGAACATCGGATTCCATCGGCGAGCCCGGCTGAGCTGCGTCGCATCGCGATCGAGGTGGCGGGCAACGCGGCCGAGCTGGCCCGGAGCCTGCGAGGCGGTCCGAGCGTCTACTCGGGCGGGGTGGAGACCAAGAGCACCAGCACCGACGTCGTGACCGAGGCGGATCGGGCCGCCGAGCGACTGCTCCGGGACGAGCTCGCCCTGCGCAGGCCCGGCGATGCGATCCTCGGCGAGGAGGAGGGCGGCGGCACCCCGGAGCCCGACCGGCTCTGCTGGGTCCTCGATCCGATCGACGGCACGGTCAACTACCTCTACGGCTTTCCCTGGTTCGGGGTCTCGGTCGCCGCGCAGCTGGGCGGGCGGTCGGTGGCGGGCGCGGTCGTCGAGCCGATGACCGGGCGGGTCTGGAGCGCCGCGCTCGGGGAGGGGGCCGAGCTGAACGGTGTGGCGCTCCACGTCTCCGCCGCCACGCGGATCGAACTCTCGCTGGTGGCCACGGGCTTCGCCTACTCCGTGGACCGCCGCGAGCGGCAGGCACGGGCGGTCGCGGCTCTGCTGCCCAGGGTGCGCGACATCCGCCGAGCAGGCGCGGCCTCGCTCGATCTGTGCGCGGTCGCGGCGGGCTGGGTGGACGGATATGTCGAACACGGGCTCAACCGGTGGGACTGGGCGGCGGGCGCCCTGATCGCCGAGGAGGCAGGCGCGATCGTCCGACTGCCGGTGGAGCCCGAGACGGCGGACGGCATGCCTGCCGATCTCATGTTCGCCGCTGCCCCCGGCATCGCCGACCAGCTCTGGAAGACCATCGGCGACGCGGGATTCGCGAGGGTCTGAGCGGCAGGGCCGCCGTCGGTCCGGACGGTGTCGCCCGCCGAGGGCGTGCGGCCCGTCCGGCCCGCCGCTCGGGTGCAGACAGCGTGCGGGTGCGGCTCGCGGCGTTGTGGCATTCCGTGGGTGTGCGGCACGTCCGATGTACCCGCGAGTGCGACGGCTCGAAGCGCTGCGACTCGAAGCGCAGGAGAGCCCCACGGAACCGTCGCGGCCCCCGCCTGCCGTCGAGGCAGGGCAGTCCCCCTCAGCTGTGCAGGGGAGCCGCAGAGCCCGGCGGATTCCATCGGCCCGAGAGCATCGTCGTCTTCCTGGCGCCGCCTCTGCCTCCGCCTCCGTCGTCGGCGGCGGGCAGGGCTGGCTGACGCTGTCCCCCGGCGGGTGCTACTTCGTCACCCGAAGGGGTCTGATGGGGCCGAGCACGCCCGAGGGCGCCCGTTTCGGGGAGTGCGTGTTCTCGGCCCGCGCCACGTCCGACGCGCGGGCCTCGAATGCGACTGGTCGTGCCTGCCGTGTCGGGTCGGCGAGGTGTCAGCAGTGCACGTCGCGAGCGGCGGTGAGGAGCTCGTCGGAGACCTCGGGCACCTCGCCCTCGCCCCCGCCCTCGCTCTGTTCGCCGCCGTCGCCGGTCTGCTCCATCTGCCAGCCGGCGAGGACGTCGAAGATCTCCCGGGTGTGGGCGTTGGGGCTCACCTCGGTGAAGCGGTCGCCGACCGCCAGGTCCACGTGCTGTCCTTCCCGGCCGTCGTCGACCAGCTCCGCGCAGGGCACCGCCAGGCTCAGCGTCCTGGCCATGCCTGCACTGTTCTGGCCGTAGCGGATCTGGCCGTAGCAGGCCATGTCCTCCGCCGGATAGACCGGATCGTTCGCGGGCGAGTTCTCCTGTGCGAAGCCGAAGTCGGCCAGTTCGGTCGCCACCAGCGTCGCCTGATTGCGTGCGCCGCTGGCGTTGACGACCGAGACGCGAACCTGTTCTGGAGGCAGCGGGTCGGTGCGATCGAGCGCGTCTCTGGCGCGCACGTCACCGGGTTCGGGTGCGGGCTCCGACTCGTCCTCGGTGGCCAGCGCCGAGGGTGGATTGCACCGAGTGGCCGCCTCGATGTCATCGGCCTGAGCAAGCACCTGGGTCCACACATAGCCCGCCAGCACGCCCAGGATCGCAAGAAGGATCAGGGCGGGAAGCGGTCTCCGTCGCCGGTACCTGGGCACCCGTCCACCAGAACCAGCGCTGCCCTCAGCCACGGTCTCCCGGCCTCCCCGTTCAGGCGAGCCCGCCGCAGGGGGCGGGCGGGCTTCGGAATGTCCTAAGCCTATGTCCTGCCGAATGCTCGCGCGCCACGGCTGGGCCGTTCGTGTCGACCTTGACCTCACTTCGTGTCCTGGCTCTGTCCGGTAGCCGGGGAATGCACGGCCACCTCAGGTTGTTGAGGTCGGCGTCATGCGGGAACACGCTGGTGAGAGCGGTTTGCGGCGCCTCGTGGCGGCGCGGGCGGCGATCGGATGCGGCCCGTTGGGTGACCCGGTGCGCGATCCGCTTCACCGTGGGCTACCCTCGCCCCGCCGCAGGGGCAGCGACGTCCCGGTATGACGAGCTCGATGACAACGGGTGGCGAGGCGATTCCGCAGCGTGGGATCGTCGCGGTGGATCGGAGTGATTCCGAGCGCCGAGTCACCCGCAATCGGGTGGATCGAGACCTCCGTCACTGACGGAGGTGGGCACGAATTGGGGAGCTGGGACGTTCTCCAGCGACATGAAACATGTCTCCGTTGATCGCAGGGGTGAAACACGATGGCGACCGACTACGACGCTCCACGACGTAGTGAGGCCGATGAGCTCGCCGAGGACTCGCTCGAAGAGCTGAAGCAACGGCGTAACGAGGCGCAGTCCGCAGTAGTCGACGTCGACGAGTCGGACAGCGCCGAGAACTTCGAGCTGCCAGGCGCAGACCTGTCCGGCGAAGAGCTCACGGTGAAGGTGCTGCCCAAGCAGGCAGACGAGTTCACCTGTTCACGGTGCTTCCTCGTGCACCACCGCAGCAGGCTCGCCAACCAGCGGGACGGCCAGTACGTCTGCCGAGACTGCGCCTTCTGAGGGCGGCAGTCCCGGGCGGGAACGCCCGTGGGACGGCGATGTCAGAGAAGAAGAGAAGATCGAGACGGCAACGGCACCGGGGCAGGACTCCGGTGCCGTATTCGTCTGCCCCCCGCGTCGCGAATCAGGGACGTCGCGTCGTGCCGTCATCGGCGGCCTCGGAGTCGTCGCCGGACCGCGAGCCGGTCAAGGTGTCCGCCTGTGCCTGCTGCGCCGCCACGAGCAGCGCCTGCAGCCGTTCCGGGTCCCGGACGCTGAACAGCCAGTACGGCGTCGGATCGTCGGGGTCGGTCAGCTCCACCCAGAGCATCGGACCCACCCAGCCTCGATGCATCACGAACGCCGCCGGATCGAGTTCCGGGCCGAGCGCCTTGCGCTTCTGGTCCTTGGTGACGATCTCGACCTCGCCGATGAAGCGCAGCGGCAGGTGTGCTCGACCGACTCGCAGCACCTGCTTGTCCAACCCCACCCGAACGCGGCCGAGCCACACCATGCCGACCACGGCCAGCGGGACGAGCACCGCGTAGGGCAGCCAGGCACGGACTCCCGGATGGCCCATGTGCACCTGCATCGCCAGCAGCGACGCGCCGAGCAGTGGCAGTGGCCAGCCCCACCAGCTCACGCTCAGCCGCTCCCGGAAGAGCGATTCAACCGTGTCGTGGGGGTCGCGTGTCGCCGCGACCTCGGAGAGGGCCGTACCCGCGCTGTCCGTCACGCGGCCAGAGTAGTCTCGCCGCTCGTGGCTGCCGTCGAGGTGTTGTTGGCCAGAGTCGATCCCGATGTGCCCGTCCCCCGATACGCGCAGCCCGGTGATGCCGGGGTCGACCTGGTGACGACCAGCGACGTGTCGTTGGCGCCGGGCGAGCGGATCGTGGTCGGCACCGGAGTCTCCATCGCCCTGCCTGTCGGTTTCGTCGGATTAGTTCATCCCCGTTCCGGGCTCGCTGCTCGTGTCGGACTCAGCGTGGTCAACACTCCTGGCACCATTGACTCCGGGTATCGAGGTGAGATCAGGGTGTGCCTGATCAATCACGACCCACGTCACCCGATCCTGCTGCGAAGGCTGGATCGGATCGCGCAACTGGTGGTGCAACGAGTGGAGCACGCGGTGTTCCGTGAGGTCGCCGACGTCGCCGGACTGCCTGTTTCGGAACGAGGCGCAGGCGGTTACGGCTCGACCGGTGGACATGCACTGCTCGACGTGTCGGGGCCTGCCGGCATCCGACCAGAGACGGAGGTTTGACACATGTTCGGTTGGGGCCGCCGTCGGGAGTCCAGACATGGCCGAGGTGCCGACGAGACGTCGGAGGAGGAGCCCGACGTCGTCGAGTCGGGTCCCTTCGACGAGCACGAGGCGCCGAATGACGAGTTGAGCCGACTGGATCTCGGCTCGGTCCGGATTCCGGTGCCCAGCGGCGCACAGCTCCAGGTCGAGCTCGATCCGTCCGGACCGGTGCGCGCGGTGCACCTGGTCACCGGGATGGGCAGGCTCACCGTGAGCGCGTTCGCCGCCCCGCGCAGTGCGGGGCTGTGGGGCGAGGTGAAGCACGAGCTGGCCGAGCAGTTGGGCAAGGACGGCACGCGGGTCCGCAAGGAGCAGGGTGAGTGGTCCACCGAACTGATCGCGGCGTCGCCGAAGGTGACCTTGCGGTTCATCGGCGTCGACGGGCCTCGCTGGCTGCTGCGCGGCGTCGCCACCGGCCCGACCGATCACGCTCCGCAGTTGGCTCGAGTCCTGTACGACGTGGTTCGCGACACGGTCGTGGTCCGCGGCACCAACCCGATGCCGGTGCGGACGCCGCTGCCCATCACCCTTCCAGAGCAGCTCTCTCGTCATCTCGAACAGGCCAAGGCTCAGCAGGAGGCGACCGCACGCACCCAGCAGACGCAGATTCATCAAGAGCAGTCCGGTATTGCTCAGCGTAGGCAAGCCGGCCGCTGAGCCACTGGATGGTTGGTGTTATCTGCCCAGATGAGTCACGCTGGTCTTTCGTGGGCCGGTTCGTGGTTACGCTGGGAAGCGGACCGGGACGCCGGTCCGCTGCTACTGCACTGGAGCGTGCGATGACTTCCAGTCGGGGTGACGGCTACTGGCGTCGCCTGGTTCGACGGTTCACCTCCGACGAGGAGCAGCTCGATGCGGACGAACTCGCCAGTCGATCGGCGGCGTCCGGCTGTCGCAAGGTCGGCGACTGCTGCTCTGGTGAGGAGGCGGCCGTCCTCGGTCGACTCAGGTCCGTGGCGCTGTGCCCCACGGACACGACGCCCACGTTGGAGGCCGAACTGTTCGACGGGACGGAGGGCGTGACGCTGATCTGGCTGGGTCGACGCCGCATCCCCGGCATCGAGCCGGGACGAACCCTGCGCGCCTGGGGGCGGATCTCGGAACGAGACGGGCAGAAGGTGCTCTACAACCCCTACTACGAGTTGCAGACGAGCGGATGACGGAACCCGGAACTCAGACCACGCACGGCGATGACGGCCGAGCACGTAGGACGTACGCGAGCCAGGACCAGGGCGAGGAGCCGCCCACCCCGACGATGCTGGAGCAGATGGGCGGGATTCCAGGCCTTCTCGCCTCGGTCATCCCGGTCATCGTCTTCGTTCTCATCAACTCGCTCACCAGCCTGACGCCTGCGATCTGGGCAGCGGTCGGCTCGGCGGTGGGAATCGGGATCTGGCGGGCCGTCCGTAAGCAGACCATCCAACCCGCCGTGTCGGGCATCTTCGGCGTGGCGATCTGTGCCTTCATCGCCTATCGCACGGGCGAGGCACGGGGATTCTTCCTGTTCGGGATCTGGGCGAGTCTGATCTACGGCGGTGCCTTCCTGATCTCGCTGCTCGTGCGCTGGCCGCTGGTGGGCGTGGTCTGGTCCGCGCTCAACGGCTCCGGCTTCGCCTGGCGGAAGGTGCCCAAGGCCCGCCTGCCCTACGACATCGCCACGATCGTGTGGACCGTCTTCTTCATCGCCCGGTATGTCGTGCAGAACCAGCTCTACGACGCCGACGAGACGGGCTGGCTCGGGGTGGCCCGCATCGCGATGGGCACGCCGCTCACCGCGATCGCGGTCCTGGTCACCATCTGGGCCGTGCGGCGATCCGGTCGAATCCTCGAGCAGACGGCTGTCCGGCAGGCCGAGACCGAGGCGGCGGCCGTGCAGGGGTCCCCGGCGGCGGTCGTCGACGACGCGGCACAGAACACCGCCGCTGATGCAGGACGCCGGGCGACACCGGAGCAGTGACGGCCGCCTGTCGCCGAGCAGGCCGAACCAGGTTCGGGAGAACCCGCGTGTCGCGCCGGTCGCCCGCTCGCCACGGCCCTTGGCGGTCCACCTTGATCACCATGGGTCGAGGCCGCCGGGCTGCGGCTGCGGGCGCCGACTGCGGTGACCAGTCGCTCAGCGCGCAGGCTGACCCTGCGGGGTGATGTGCAGCGCCTCCTGGATCTGCGCCTCGACGTCCACGGTGGCCATGAACAGCATCTCGTCGCCGGGTTCGAGCGGATCGTCCTGCTGCGGGACGATCACTCGGCTGCCCCGCAGGATCGCGACCAGGGCGGCGTCGGCAGGCAGACGCAGGGTGCGCACCGGCTTCCCGGCCAGCGGAGTGGCACCGGGCAGTGTCACTCCCACCAGGTTCGTCTGACCCGTCCGCAAGGTGAGCAGCCGGACCAGGTCGCCGACTCCGACCGCCTCCTCCACCATCGCCGCCATGATGCGTGGCGTGGAGACGGCCCGGTCGACGCCCCAGCCCTCGTCGAAGAGCCACTCGTTGCGCGGATCATTGACCCTGGCGACGACGCGCTGGACGGCGAACTCGGTCTTGGCCAGCAGCGCCACGACCAGGTTGACCTTGTCGTCGCCGGTCGCGGCGATGACCACCTGGTAGTCCTGGAGGCGAGCCTCCTCCAGCGAGGCCAGTTCGCAGGCGTCGGCGACCAGCCAGTTCGCCCGCTCCAGGCCGGTGCGCAGCACGTTGGCCGCGTCACGCTCGATGAGCAGCACCTCGTGGCCTGCCTCGACGAGTTCGGCTGCGGTCGAGCGACCGACCGCTCCCGCTCCCGCGATGGCTACCCGCATCAGTCGTTCTCCTCCGGGGGTACGGCGGCGGCCTGGCCGACCTCGGTGACGGTCCCGGACAGCGCCGCGACGTAGACCTGGTCGTCCGCCTGGATGACGGTCCGTGAATCCGGCAGCACCCCGGTGCCGAACCGCATGACGAAGGCGACGCGTGCGCCGGTCGCCCGCTCCAGTTCGGTGATTCGCCTGCCGACCCAGCCCTCGTTCAGCGGCAGTGCCACCACGGCGACCGTGCCGGAGGGGTCACGCCACGCGGTGGCGATGCCGTCGGGCAGCAGCATCCGCAGGAAGCGATCAGTGGTCCAGGGCACCACGGCGACTGTGGGCACGCCCATCCGCTCGAAGACCGCCGCCCGTTTGGCGTCGTAGATGCGCGCGACGACGTGATCGACGCCGAAGGTCTCCTTGGCGACCCGTGCCGAGATGATGTTGGAGTTGTCTCCGCTGGAGACGGCGGCGAAGGCGGCGGCGCGGTCGACGCCCGCCTCGGCGAGCACGGCTCGGTCGAAGCCGACCCCGACGACCCGGCTGCCGCCGAACCCGCTGTTCAGCCTGCGGAACGCCCGCCCGTCCTGATCGATCACCGCGACCGTGTGACCCATCCGGTCCAACGCGGTGGCCAGCGACGCGCCGACCCGTCCGCATCCCATGATCACGACATGCACCAGTGCCCCCTCGCGGCCTCGCCTCGAACGCTACCGCCGGTCGGGCCGCCCACCTAGCCGAGCCGGGGCACCGCGCGGGCCGGACGTCGAGCGCGGCGCCGAGCGGCCTGCCGCCGATCGGCGGGAGGCCGGCGGTGCCGTCGGCTCGTCGACGGCGGCACGGCTCTCGCCATGCCGCCATTCCGGTCGTCGTCGGCGGTGCCGGACTCTCGAGAGGCGGCGGATCAGTCACCTGTGCTGCCGACCGGCCTGCCCTCGACGACGGCCCGCCACACTCGAGCGAACGAGCCGTGACTCCGTGACTTTCGTCGCGGAGCGCGCCGGCATCGGCGGCGGGACGGAGTGCGGCCGGATCACGCCGCTCCCGGCGAAGGGCTCGAGGATGGTCGCGTCGGCAGCCCGCGGCAGTGATCACGAAGTCCTCGACCGGAGCATGGTGCGGCGGTCGCGTGGACAGCGGAGGAGACGGTCGCCCGCGACGTCCTCTTGATCGGTCGAGTGATCGCCCATGTGAGCCTGCTGTGAGTCCCGGGCACCCCAGCGATCTGCGTACGAGCCTCTCGGCGCATGGCGTCGTCGGCCCGGCCCTGAATCGGGCCCTCTCGGTGACTTCCGGCCTACGCTCAGCCCGTGCCCAAGCTCGCGACTGCGGCGAAACGGTTCCTGCTCGGACGTCCGTTCCGCAGTGACCGGATCTCCCGCACTCTGCTGCCCAAACGGATCGCCCTCCCGGTGTTCGCCTCCGACCCGATGTCGAGCGTGGCGTACGCGCCGGAGGAGATCCTGCTCATGCTGTCCGTGGCGGGACTGTCCGCCTACGCCTTCACTCCCTGGATCGGGCTCGCCGTCGTCGTCGTGATGGTCGCAGTGATCGCCAGCAGCAGGCAGAACATCTACGCCTACCCGTCCGGCGGCGGGGACTACGTCGTGACCGCCGTGAATCACGGCAGGCGTTGGGGCCTGGTCGTGGCGAGCGCGCTGATGGTCGACTACGTCCTCACGGTGGCCGTGTCCATCTCCGCAGCGGCGGCCAACATCGGCTCGGCCGTGCCGTTCGTCGCCGCCCACAAGGTCGAGTTCGCGGTGGTGGCCATCGTCGTGCTGACGGCGTTGAACCTGCGCGGCATCCGGGAGACCGGGGTGCTGTTCGCGATACCGACCTATGCCTTCGTCATCGGCATGCTGGGGATGGTCGCCGTCGGCCTCCTCCGGGCCCTCCACGGCGACGACATCAGGGCGGAGAGCGCGGGCTTCGACCTCGAAGCGCCCGCCACCGAGTTGTCCGCCGCCGCGATGCTGCTGATAGTGCTGCGTGCGTTCTCCTCGGGCAGCGCCGCGCTCACCGGCGTCGAGGCCATCAGCAACGGGGTGCCCGCCTTCCGCAAGCCCAAGAGCCACAACGCGGCGCTCACGCTGATCATGATGGGTGGCCTGGCGATCAGCATGTTCATCGGGCTGCTGCTCCTCGCCCACCTCACCGGCGTCAAGGTCGCCGAGAATCCCGCGACGCAGCTCCTCGGCGCGCCCGAGGACTACGAACAACGGACCATGGTGGCCCAGATCGCCGCCGCCGTCTTCGACGGGTTCACGCCTGCCTTCTACTTCCTGCTGACCGTCACCGGCCTGATCCTCGTGCTCGCGGCGAACACCGCCTTCAACGGCTTCCCCGTGCTCGGATCGATCCTCGCGCAGGAGCGCTACCTGCCGAGACAGCTCCACACCCGCGGCGATCGACTCGCCTACAGCAACGGCATCATCTTCCTGGCGCTGGCGGCGATCCTGCTGGTGATCGTCTTCAACGCCGAGGTCACCGACCTGATCCATCTCTACATCGTCGGCGTCTTCGTCGCCTTCGTGCTGAGCCAGAGCGGGATGCTCCTGCACTGGCGGGGTCTGCTGCGCACCGAGACCGATCCGGCGGCGCGGCGGCGGATGCGGCGCGCACAGGCGGTGAACATGCTGGGCCTGATCACCACCGCCATCGTGCTGGTCGTGGTGGTCGTCACCAAGTTCCTGCGGGGTGCCTGGATCGCCATCGCCGCCATGGCGGTGCTCTGCCTGCTGATGTCGGCCATCCGCAGGCACTACGACCGGGTGGCCACGGAACTGGCGGAGCACGAGGGCGACACGGTGCTGCCGTCTCGCAACCACGCGATCGTGCTGGTCTCTCAGCTCCACCGTCCGACGCTGCGTGCGCTCGCCTATGCCCGGGCGACCCGCCCCGACGTGTTGGAGGCGGTTACCGTCAATGTCGACGAGGCCAATACCCTCGTCGTGACTCGTCGTTGGCAAGAGGAGAACTTCCAGGTGCCGCTGAAAGTCGTCGAGTCCCCATACCGGGAGATCACGAAACCGGTGCTCGACTACGTGAAACGAATTCGAACCGACAACCCTCGCAACGTCGTGACGGTGTTCATCCCCGAGTACGTCGTCGGACACTGGTGGGAGAACGTCCTGCACAATCAGAGCGCCCTGCGTCTCAAGGGCAGGCTCCTGTTCGAGCCGGGTGTCATGGTGACCAGCGTCCCGTGGCAGCTGGCCTCCTCTCAGCGCATCGCCGACCAGAAGACGTCCGCCCCCGGCGCGGCTCGCCGGGGCCTGGACGTCCCTGATTCCGAACACGATCGGCGGGACCACTGATGACCCTCTCCGCCGAGCCGTCCGGTGCCTCGGTCTCGTCCGCCGCACGCCCCGAGCTCGCCGCGCGCACCACGGCGACCGCGGGTGTCGAGGAACCCCAGAACCCCGAGAGCAGACCGCCGAAGGTCGACTGGACCGGACGACGTTTCGAGGTCGAGGTCGGCAGCCCCGGTCATGGCGGCTTCTGCGTCGCACGTCATGAGGGGCGGGTGGTGTTCGTGCGACACGCCCTGCCTGGCGAGAAGGTCGTGGTGTCGGTCACCGAGGACAACGGCGGCAGCTTCTGTCGGGCCGACGCCGTCCAGATCGAACAGGCCTCTGCCGACCGCGTGGAGCCGCCCTGTTCCGTGGCCCGCCCCGGCGGCTGCGGCGGTTGCGACTGGCAGCATGTCGCCCCCTCCGCACAGCGTGAGCTGAAGGCGCAGGTCGTCGTCGAGCAGCTCCGGCGGATCGCGGGAATCGAGCTCGCGGTGGTCGTGGAAGAACTGCCCGGCGGTCCGCTCGGCTGGCGCAGTCGGGTGCGGCTGGCCGTCGACGACCGGGGCAGGCCGGGGCTGCGGGCGCATCGCAGCCATCGGATCGTGCCCGTGGAGAACTGCCCGATCGCGGTCCCCGGCTCGCTCGACGAGGTGTTGAACCGGCGATGGCGGGCGCGGTCGGAGCTGGAGGTCACCAGCGACTCGCTGGGCCGGCTTCACCTCGCCGAACCGGGGCCCGGCTCGCCGGGCAGGCGCGGCGCCGGACGTCAGATCACCGGCGGCACGGCTGTCCAGCAGGCGGCGGGACGCGAGTGGCAGATCGCGGCGCATGGTTTCTGGCAGGTGCACCCGGCGGCTGCCGACGTCTTCGCGGGCGTCGTTCGCGAGTGGGCCGACGCACCGGAGGGCGGCACCGCCTGGGACCTCTACGGCGGGGCTGGGCTGTTCGCCTCGGTGCTGGCCGACCAGGTGGGCCCCACCGGGGCGGTGGAGGCGGTGGAGTCCTCTCGACGGGCCGTGCGCGACGGGATGCAGGCCTTGGCCGACCAGCCGCAGGTGCGGTTCCACGCGGGTCGGGTCGAGACGATGCTGTCGGAGCTGGCGGGCACCGCCGCGTCGTCTGAGTCGGGATCGGCAGGCGCAGGCTCCGCCAGGCGTCGACCCGACGTGGTGGTGCTCGATCCGCCGCGCAAGGGTGCGGGGCGCGCGGTGATCAGCGCGGTCACCGATGCTCGACCCGACAGGGTGATCCTGGTGGCCTGCGACCCGGCCGCCATGGCCAGGGATGTCGGCCTGTTCGCCGAGGCGGGTTACCGCCTGCGGCAGCTGCGGGCCTTCGACGCCTTCCCCATGACGCACCACGTCGAGTGCATCGTGCTGCTGGAGCCAGGCGCGGAGCAGGCCGGCTGATCGGGATTCAGCCTGATCGGCGGCAGGCCTGCGTTCGTGCGGGACAGGCGGGCGACGGGTGGTCGCCCTGGCAGGCTCTTCTCGCCCGGCGGCGAGGAGCGGCCGGGGATCAGACCGTGTCCCGCAGGGTCGGTCCCCGGCCCTGCGGGTGCCGGTACCTGAGTGATCAAGAATGCCGACATTCGTGAGCAGGCTCCACGATCGGGGCAACCTAGTCGCGCCCGAGAACGTCTTTTCTGACGACGGAGTGCAATCCGTCGAGCCCATTGGGTGAACGGCCGTGAGAGCCGGGATAGTTACCGGTCCGTAGACTGTCCCGCGCCGCATGGTCACATAGCGGACCTGAGGACGCGGCTGCCCGCACCGTGGGCGACCGGTATCGAAGCGAGGTGGAGTGGTGACACTGCTGGAGTCCGTGCACGGCCCGGCCGACCTCAAGCGAATGGAACTCGGCGAGCTGGAGCAGCTCGCCGAGGAGATTCGGTCCTTCCTGGTGACCAAGGTGTCTCGCACCGGTGGCCACCTCGGACCGAACCTCGGCGTGGTCGAACTGACGATGTCGGTGCACCGCGTCTTCGACTCGCCGCACGACAAGGTGGTGTTCGACACCGGTCATCAGGCGTACGTGCACAAGATCCTCACCGGTAGACAGGCGGGCTTCGACCGGCTGCGCCTGCGGGACGGGTTGTCCGGCTATCCGTCCAGGGCCGAGAGCGAGCACGACCTCGTCGAGAACAGTCATGCCTCGACGGCGCTCTCCTATGCCGACGGCCTCGCCAAGGCCTTCCAGCTCGCGGGCGCGCGCAGACACGTGGTCGCCGTGGTCGGCGACGGCGCACTCACCGGCGGCATGTGCTGGGAGGCGCTGAACAACATCGCCGCAGGCCAGCGGCGCTCCCTCGTCATCGTCGTCAACGACAACGGCCGGTCCTACTCGCCGACCATCGGCGGTTTCGCCGAGCACCTGTCGTCGCTGCGGCTGCGGCCCGGCTATGAGCGGGCATTGGAGAGCGGCAGGCGCACGCTCCAGAGCATTCCGATGGTCGGCGGGCCGCTGTATGCGGGGCTGCACGCCGCGAAGCGGGGACTCAAGGACGCCATCAGCCCACAGGTGATGTTCGAGGACCTCGGACTGAAGTACCTCGGGCCGGTCGACGGCCACGATCTCAGCGCCATGGACGCCGCCCTGCGTCGCGCGAAGGCCTTCGGCGGACCGGTGATCGTGCACGCCGTCACACGTAAGGGCAACGGCTTCGCACCCGCCGAGAACGACGAGGCCGACCAGATGCACTCGACGGGGGCGATCGACCCCGTCACGGGCGAGCCGACCTCGACCTCCTCGGGCAACAGCTGGACCTCGGTCTTCGCCGACGAGCTGGTGAAGATCGGCCGGGAGCGGTCGGACGTCGTCGCGATCACCGCCGCGATGCTGGGCCCGACGGGCCTGGACCGATTCGCCGCCGCCTACCCGCAGCGCTGCTTCGACGTGGGCATCGCAGAACAGCACGCGTTGACCTCGGCGGCCGGCCTCGCGATGGGCGGGCAGCACCCGGTCGTCGCCGTCTACGCGACGTTCCTGAACCGGGCCTTCGACCAGCTGTTGATGGACGTGGCGCTGCACCGCCAGCCCGTGACGGTGGTGCTCGACCGCGCCGGGGTCACCGGCACCGACGGCGCGAGCCACAACGGGATGTGGGACATGTCGATGCTCGGCATGATCCCCGGTATTCGAGTCGCCGCCCCCCGGGACGCCGTGACCCTGCGCGAGGAGCTGAACGAGGCCGTCGAGGTCTCCGACGGGCCCACGGTCGTTCGATTCTCCAAGGGCGCGGTGATCGAGGAGCTGGCGGCGCTGCGACGCACCGGCTCGGTCGACGTGCTCTACGAGCCTGCGGGCGATGGGGCGGACGATCCCGTGTCCGACGAGTCCTCCGACGGCGATGCGGCCGCCACGACCACGCCCCGGTCGGACGTCCTGCTCGTCGCGGTGGGTGCCTTCGGAACGCTGGGCGTCGAGGTGGCTCGCAGGCTTGCCGATCAGGGGATCGGCGTCACGGTGGTCGACCCGAGGTGGGTGACGCCGGTGCCGCCGGAGCTGGTGGAGCTGTCTCGGGATCACCGACTCGTGGTGACGGTCGAGGACGGCGGGCGCCACGGCGGCGTCGGCTGGGCGCTGGCTGCGGCGCTGCGCGACGCGGACCTGGACGTCCCGCTGCGGGACATCGGCATCCCGCAGCGGTTCCTCGATCACGGGTCTCGTTCGGAGGTGTTGGCTGAGTTGGGGCTCACCGCGCAGGACATCGCCCGTCGGATCACCGAGTGGGCGGCCGACCGGATGGGCGACGTCGACGCCGCCGTCCCCTCGGTCAGCACCCGCGAGCTCTGAGGCCGTAGCACCTCCGATCACTCGGGAGACCGCACGACCGTCGGTGGTGCGGTCTCCCGAGCTGCTCCTGCCCGGGATTCGCATCCGGGATCGCTGCCGGTGCCTGCCGTGCTCAGCCGTCCCGTCCGGTCCGCCTCTCCCTCCTCCTGCGGCGGCGGTTCGGCCGTCGCTGTGCCGTCCTCGAACGGGACGGGGGACGTTCGACCGTGCAGACATGGACGACGACCAGAATCAACGCGGGATCGACAGCTCTTTCTCAGGTTCGTATGGCACGGTTGAGCGGTGCGGATTCTGGTCGTTGAGGACGAACAGCCACTGGCCGATGCGATCGCCAGGGGTTTACGGAGAGAAGGAATGGCGGTGGACACCGCCTACGACGGTGAGTCGGGCCACGAGAAGGCCGCCATCACCCGTTATGACGTCGTGGTCCTCGATCGAGACCTGCCTGGCATGTCGGGCGATGCTCTGTGTCGTGAGATCCTGCAGTCCGGCGCCATCACGCGAGTGATCATGCTCACCGCCAGCGGTGCGGTGGAGGACCGCGTCGCCGGTCTGTCGCTGGGTGCCGACGACTATCTGGCCAAGCCCTTCGCCTTCGCCGAGCTGGTCGCGAGGGTCCGCGCGCTCGGCCGCCGGTCCACGCCTGCCGCGCCGCCGGTGCTGATCGCCGAGGACCTGGAGCTTGATCCGTCCTCGCGCAACGTCACGCGCTCCGGACGACAGATCGAGCTCACCCGAAAGGAGTTCGGCGTCCTGGAGGTCCTGCTGTCAGCGGGCGGCTCGGTGGTCAGCAGCGAGGAACTGCTGGAACGCGTGTGGGATGAGAACGCCGACCCGTTCACCACCACCGTGCGCGTCACGGTCATGACCCTGCGCAAGAAGCTCGGCGATCCTGGCGTGATCGAGACGGTGGTGGGCTCGGGTTACCGGGTGCCTACCGCCGCCGGTGAGAAGACCGAGGGGTCGGACACGGCGGCAGGTTCCGGACCGCTGCGTCGGTGAGGCGCGCGGTCCGCAGGCGGGGACTCGGACTTCGCGCGCGCATCACCCTGCTGGCGACCGGGCTCGTCGCCGCGGTCAGCGGCATCCTGCTCTGGCTGGGCTGGCTGCTGGTCGGCGAGGTGCTCGCCGAGGTGCCGCAGTTCCCCTCTGGAACGTTGATCCGGGTCGACGGCGTCGACGTCGAGGCGACGAGACTGGCCACGATCCTGCGAGACAACGCCAGAGCACAGGTGCTCGAGGTCGGTGCCGTGGCCTTCCTCTGCGTCGTGCTGGCGGTGCTGACCTTGGCCTGGTCGATCACCGGTCGGGTGCTCTCGCCGTTGCATCGGGTCACCGCGACGGCCCGGCGCCTCTCCGCCGAGTCGCTGGGCGAGCGGATCGACTTCGAAGGCGCTCGGGACGAGGTGGCCGAACTCGCGGACACCTTCGACGAGATGCTGGCCAGGTTGGAGGCCGCCTTCGACTCGCAGCGCAGATTCGTGGCCAATGCGAGTCATGAGCTGCGGACCCCGCTCGCGGTCATCAGGACCGAATTGGACGTCACGCTGGCCGACGGCGACGCCGACATCGCCGAGTTGCGTCGGATGGCAGGGGTGGTCCAAGACGCCACTCGACGGGCCGCGCAGCTCGTGGAGGCGTTGTTGCTGCTGGCCAAGACGGATGCCGTCGGGCTGGCCGTTCGTGAGCCGGTCGACCTGGCCGTGGTGGTGGAGAGCGCCTGGCGGGCCGCGCGGGCCGAGGCCGAGTCCCGAGGCCTGCGCGTCGCAATGCACACCGAGCCGGTGCTCGTGATGGGCGATCCGGCGCTGTTGGAGCGGGTCGCGGGCAATCTCCTGGAGAACGCCGTGCGACACAACGTCGAGCAGGGCTGGATCGAGGTGCACGCCGACAGCGATGCCGAGAATGCCCGGCTGACGGTCGCGGCCTCTGGTCCGATCGTGTCGCCGGAACGAGTGACCGAGCTGTTGGAGCCCTTCAGTCGGGGCGGCACCGGTCGGACGGCGCAGTCGGGTGCCGGACTCGGCCTGTCGATCGTGCGGGCGGCAGTCGGCGCGCATGGCGGGCGGGTAACGGTGGATGCGATCCCCGGTGGAGGAATGGCGGTCGGCGTGTCGCTCCCCGTGGCGCCGTGAGCGCTGCGGAAAGTGATCATGCCGTCACTCGATTCAGCTAAGCATATTGGCGAACGAGGGGTCGCGGTGCACTCAGGGTCCGCAGGGTCCGATGACCTTGACGGTGACCTCGTGATCGACGATCACACACCATGAGCCGCAAGGAGTTCTCATGGGCAATGCACGACGGCCGGGCGAGGCAGTGGGCCGCCGCTCCTTCCTGAAGGCGGCGGGCGTGGCGGGCGCAGTACCCGCTCTCGGCGTGATGGCAGGCATCCCGGTTACGGCCCAGCCGCAGACCGGAGGCCCGACACCGGCCGTGCGGACGCCCGCTCGGATGCAGCCCCCCGTGGATGATCCGGAGAAGTGGGCGCGCTGTCTGCAGGTCGCACGGGACCTGCTGGTGGTGGGGCCGGAGAACGAGGACCTCAAGCTCGAATACCTCAAGATCCTCATCGACGACGGCCTCCCCAGGACGACCGCGCCGAAGAACGTCCTGATCCTGGGAGCGGGCATCGCGGGCCTCGCCGCCGCGACGCTGCTCAAGCGTGCCGGGCATCGCGTGACCATCCTGGAGGCGAACGCCAATCGCGTCGGCGGGCGGATCAAGACGTTCCGCACCGCCGCCGACGGCGGTGGCGCACCCTTCCGGGACCCCCGGCAGTACGCCGAGGCGGGTGCGATGCGCCTGCCCGACTTCCACCCGCTGACCCTTGCGCTCGCCGACCGTCTCGGCCTGCATCGGAGGCTGTTCTTCAACGTCGACGTCGTGCCGGGTACGGGCAACCAGAACGCCCCGCTGCCCGCCGTCGTCTACCGGTCGCACACCGGTGAGGTGTGGCGACGCGGACCGGTGAACACCGACTTCCGCGCCCCGAATCCCGCCTCGAACACCTGGCTCGACGCCAACGGCGTCCAGGCTCGTCGGTCCGAGTACGCCGCCGACCCCCGAGGGATCAACGGCGGGTTCGGCGTGCCCGCGTCCGACCTGCCCCGGACGGCGGGGGCACTGCTCGACGCCGCCGTCGACCCGCTGCGCGACTACTACTCCGATCTCGGTCCGGACGGTGTCCGGGTCGACCGCCCGATTGCCGACCAGGTCGAGGGCTGGGCGCGGCTGATCTACGACTTCGACGGCCACAGCATGGACCGGTACCTGCGCGAGGAGGCAGGACTGAGCGACGCGACCGTCGATGCGATCGGCACCCTCCAGAACGTCACCTCACGCCTCCCGCTGTCCCTGGTGCACAGTTTCCGAGGCCTCGCCCTGATCAGTCCCTCCGCGACCTACTGGGAGCTCGACGGCGGCAGCTGGCGGCTTCCCGAGGCGCTGCGGACCGGACTCGTCGACGAGATCCGGATGAACCGACGGGCGGTGCGCATCGAGTACTACGACCCGCAGCGGCCCGAGTCGGCCACCGACAACGTCGGACCCGACGGTCCGGCCGTCTGGGTTGAGACCACGACCGAGACCGGGGGAGACGAGTCGGACGCGGGGGACACCCTGCCGGAGCGGGAGGCCTTCACCGCCGACGTCGCCATCGTCACCCTGCCGCTGTCGAGTCTGCGCCACGTCCAGGTCGAGCCCCTGATGTCCTACACCAAGCGGCGCGCCGTCATCGAGATTCACTACGACTCCGCCTCCAAGGTGCTGCTGGAGTTCAGCAGGCGCTGGTGGGAGTTCACCGAGGACGACTGGCGGCGCGAGCTCGACGCGATCAGCCCCGGCCTGTATCGGCGCTATCAGTCGCGTACCGCCGAGGTGGCCGACACCACCCGATGGCTCGGTGCGGCGCGCTCGGTGGACGCCTCGGCGATCCCGGAACGACAGAAGGAGTTCTACGCCCGGCACCGGCAGGCCGACGAGCCCGACACCCGGCCTGCCGACCACGTCTTCGGCGGCGGCTCGGCGACGGACAACCCGAACCGGTTCATCTACTACCCCTCTCACCAGATCGAGGGCAGCGCGGGCGGCGTCGTGCTCGCGGCCTACGTCTGGGCCGACGACGCCGCCCGATGGGACTCGATGGAGGACGACGAGCGATACGTCTACGCGCTGCGTGGCATGGAGGCGGTGCACGGCAACCGCATCGAGGTCTTCTACACCGGTGCGGGCCAGACCCAGAGCTGGCTGCGCAACCGCTACGCGTTCGGTGAGGCGGCCGTCCTCACCCCCGGCCAGCTCAGCAGGCTCCAGGCAGGCGTGCGGACTCCCGAGGGGCCGCTGCACTTCGCGGGCGACCACACCTCGATCAAGCCCGCGTGGATCGAGGGAGCACTGGAGTCGGCCGTGCGCGCTGCCTTGGAGGTGCACACCGGCGAGGTCCGCTGATCCCCGGCGCTGATCCGAGGGTGATCCGGCTGCCGGATCACCCTCGGTTCGTCGACGAGCATCGTGCAGACGAGGTCGGCGAGGCGAGAAACCCGGCGGACCAAGGCGATCCCGACGGAGCCCGCCGCCGTCTCGACGGCGGCGGGGAGTCGACTCGACGACTGCCCGGCTCGGATGCGCGGGAGTCCTCCTCGCCTCCGCCTGAGACGCCGGTCGCGCAACGGGTGTGCCGATCGGGACGCGAGACGACCGGGTGACGGTGCGCGGGCTGGTCATGCCCGCACCGCAGCCGTTGCGTCGCAGCCGCAGGACGGCCGGGATTCGGGAGTTCTGTTCACCGGCCTAGCCGGTCTGCGTGCGATGCTCGCAGCGCTGACGGGCAGGCAGGCACGCTGATCCGGCGAACCCGGCACGGGCGCCGTCAGGCGGAGCCCGCCTCCCAGCCGTAGCGCTGCTGTAAGGCCAGTGCGACCCGGACGAAGCGCTCGCCGTCGAGCACGGCTCCCTCGCGGCGGATGTCGTCCTCGTCGAACTCGAACAGCCGGTCGAGGCACAGATACGACTCGCGGCCGGAGCGGTCCCACGGCCCCTCGCCCAGCTCGAACCAGTCGTGTTCCTCCCAGTGGTCGGGCTCCTTGCTGGAGAGCATCAGCGCCTGAAGCCGCCTGCCCCGGTGTCCCACCACCAGCACCGGCCGGTCCTTGCCCTGGTTCGGATCCTCCTCGTAGGGGACCCAGGTCCAGACGATCTCGCCTGGATCGGCCTTTCCATCGAGGTCGGGGGCATAGGCGAGCCTGGTGGCGCCCTGTCTGGTCGGGATCTCGCGAACCTCGCCCTGCAGATGATGGGGGCGAGCGGAATAGACGTCTGTCACGCGCCTCACCCTAAAGGGGGAGGACCAGACGGTGATCGACTCGTTCGCAGGCCGGGCTGGATCTGCTCTGGCGGGGATGGGCCGCCCGGTCCGCTCGTGCTCAGTGGCCGTCGACCACCACCGCGCCTGCTTCTGCGGGTGCGTCGTCCGGGCCGCAGACCGGCATCGAGGACACCGCGACGCATCGGACGCACGTGCTCGCGTGCGACGATGGGGCGTCAGCCGTCCACCCGCGCGAGGAATCCATTCGTGAGCACGTTCGCCGACACCACCTTCACACCTCCGGAACTCATCCGGAACTTCTGCATCATCGCCCACATCGACCACGGCAAATCCACCTTGGCCGACCGTATGCTGCAACTCACCGGTGTGGTCGACGCCCGCTCCATGCGAGCCCAGTACCTCGATCGAATGGACATCGAGCGGGAGCGCGGCATCACCATCAAGGCGCAGAACGTGCGCCTGCCCTGGCAGCTCGACGGCACCGACCACGTGCTGCACATGATCGACACCCCTGGTCACGTCGACTTCACCTACGAGGTGTCGCGCGCGCTGGAGGCCTGCGAGGGCGCGATCCTGCTCGTGGACGCCGCGCAGGGGATCGAGGCGCAGACGCTGGCGAACCTCTACCTGGCGCTGGAGAACGACCTCACCATCATCCCGGTGCTCAACAAGATCGACCTGCCCGCCGCCGACCCCGACAAGTACGCGGCCGAGCTGTCTCGCATCGTCGGCTGTGAGCCCGAGGAGGTGCTGCGGGTCTCGGCGAAGAGCGGCCTCGGCGTCGGAGACGTCCTCGACACGGTCGTCCGGCAGGTTCCCGCGCCGGTCGGGGCGGCCGACGCACCGCCTCGCGCGATGATCTTCGACTCCGTCTACGACACCTATCGGGGCGTCGTCACCTACATCCGAGTGGTCGACGGGCGGATCACGCCACGGCAGCGCATTCGGATGATGTCCACCGGGGCGACGCACGAGCTTCTCGAGGTCGGCATCATCTCCCCGGAGCCCAAGCCGAGCCAGGGCCTCGGCGTCGGCGAGGTCGGATACCTGATCACCGGAGTGAAGGACGTCAGGCAGTCCAGGGTCGGCGACACGGTCACCGCAGAGCGCAAGGGCGCCACGGAGCCGCTGGCGGGATACCGGGACCCGAAGCCCATGGTCTACGCCGGTCTGTACCCGATGGACGGCTCGGACTACCCGGACCTCCGCGAGGCCCTGGACAAGCTCCAGCTCAACGACGCCGCGCTGACCTATGAGCCGGAGACGTCGGCGGCGCTGGGCTTCGGCTTCCGCTGCGGCTTCCTGGGGCTGCTCCACCTGGAGATCACCAGGGACCGGCTGGAGCGCGAGTTCGGTCTCGATCTCATCTCCACCGCGCCCAACGTGGTGTACCAGGTCGAGATGGAGGACGGCGCGCTGCACGAGGTCACCAATCCGTCCGACTGGCCGGATGGCAAGATCGGAGCTGTTCACGAGCCGATCACCAAGTGCACGGTGATCGCCCCGGTCGACTTCGTCGGCGCGATCATGGAGCTCTGCCAGAGCAAGCGGGGCCAGCTCGACGGCATGGACTACCTCTCCGAAGACCGCGTCGAACTGCGGTACACGGTGCCGCTGGCAGAGATCATCTACGACTTCTTCGACGCCCTGAAGTCCAGGACCAGGGGATACGCCTCATTGGACTATGAGGAGTCCGGCGATCAGACTGCGGACCTCGTCAAGGTGGACATCCTCCTGCAGGGCGAGCCGGTGGACGCTTTCAGCGCGATCGTGCACAAGGACTCGGCCTACGGCTACGGCACGAAGATGGCCAGCAAGCTTCGCGAGTTGATTCCGAGGCAGCAGTTCGAGGTGCCCATCCAGGCCGCCATCGGCGCGCGGATCATCGCCAGGGAGACGATTCGGGCCATCCGGAAGGACGTGCTCGCCAAGTGCTACGGCGGTGACATCACCCGGAAGCGCAAACTGCTGGAGAAGCAGAAGGAGGGCAAGAAGCGAATGAAGATGGTGGGACGGGTCGAGGTCCCGCAGGAGGCGTTCGTGGCCGCACTGTCCACTGAGGACTCGGCTGACAAGGGCAAGGGCAAGAAGTAGTCGGGAGGCGCCCGTGTTCTCGGTCGGTTTCTCCGGCGGGCGCCATCGGGTCCGTCGCCGCGTCTCTGCCGTGTCTCCGCCGTGTCTCTGTCATGAAATTCAGTGCCCCGATCGAGTGGCTTCGCTGCCATCGAACACGTGTTCGGCTAGTGTGGGTCGCACTGGCCGCGTCACGATGTGGCGCCTTGCTCATGACACCTCGAGTCGCGACACATGAGGTTGTCGGTCCGACCCTCTAGCGTCGGGCCCTACAGACCGGCCCAGCCCGTTCATCCGACTTACCCGAGGGGACCCACAATGGCACCCGCCGCACCGAACAGGGAGAAGGCCCTAGAGCTCGCCCTGGCGCAGATCGACAAGCAGTTCGGCAAGGGCTCGGTGATGCGTCTCGGCGACGAAGGACGTCCGCCGATGGAGGTGATCCCCACCGGTTCGATCGCCTTGGACGCCGCCCTGGGCATCGGGGGGCTGCCGCGTGGCCGCGTGGTGGAGATCTACGGACCGGAGAGCAGCGGTAAGACCACCGTCGCGCTGCACGCGGTGGCCAACGCGCAGCGACTCGGCGGAGTCGCCGCGTTCATCGACGCCGAGCACGCACTCGATCCCGACTACGCCAAGGCGCTGGGCGTGGACACCGACGCCCTGCTGGTCTCACAGCCGGACACCGGCGAGCAGGCGCTGGAGATCACCGACATGCTCATCCGGTCCGGCGCGCTGGACATCGTGGTGGTCGACTCGGTGGCCGCACTGGTGCCCCGCGCCGAGATCGAGGGCGAGATGGGCGACTCCCACGTCGGTCTCCAGGCTCGGCTGATGAGCCAGGCGCTCCGCAAGCTCACCTCCGCGCTGAACACCGCCAAGACCACCGCCATCTTCATCAACCAGCTGCGAGAGAAGATCGGGGTGATGTTCGGCAGCCCCGAGACGACCACGGGCGGCAAGGCGCTGAAGTTCTACGCCTCGGTGCGGCTGGACGTGCGTCGGATCGAGACGTTGAAGGACGGCGGCGACGCAGTCGGCAACCGGACCAGGGTCAAGGTGGTCAAGAACAAGGTCAGCCCGCCGTTCAAGCAGGCCGAGTTCGACATCATCTACGGCCAGGGCATCAGCCGGGAGGGCTCGTTGATCGACATGGGCGTCGAGCACGGCATCCTGCGCAAGTCCGGTGCCTGGTACACCTACGAGGGCGATCAGCTCGGACAGGGCAAGGAGAATGCCCGCAAGTTCCTGCGGGACAACCCGGACATCGCCAACGAGTTGGAGAAGCGGCTTCAGGAGAAGCTCGGCATCATCCCGAAGCTCGAGGCCGACCCGGAGTCGCCTGCCCCGGTCGACTTCTGATCGATGGCGAGGTTTCGCTCCTCCCCACCGAACGGAGACGACGCCGAGCAGCGGAAGGCAGATGACCCACCCACAGATCCAGCAGCTCGGGCTAGGGACTACTGCCTACGGCTGCTCACCTCACGTCCACGTACCAGGGCCGAACTGGCCCAGGCCCTGGTACGGCGGGAGGTGGATCAGGAGGTCATCGACCAGGTGCTCGGCAGGCTCGACGAGGTCGGGCTGATCGACGATCAGTCCTTCGCCGAGATGTGGGTGCGTTCGCGACACACTCACCAGGGGTTGGGGCGCCGGGCACTGCTGGAGGAACTGCGTCGTAAGGGCGTCGACGCCGAGGTCGCGGCCGAGGCGGCACAGGGTCTCGATCGGGACGCGGAGGAGGAACGGGCTCGGCAGCTCGTTCGGCGCAAGCTGGCCGCCTCGGCCGGGGCGGACGAGCGGGTGCGGATTCGACGACTGGTGGGGATGCTCGCCCGCAAGGGGTACTCGCAGGGGCTGGCGTTCCAGGTGGTGCGTGCGGAGTTGGCCGCAGAGGGCACCGACGTCGAGCTGTTGGACGAGCTGCGCGACTGACGGCGAACCACGCCCGGGCACTGCGTCGGCGCACCCCGACGTCTCCGTAGAGGCAGCACGGCGCTGTCTCGCCACCGGGTGATGCCTCGGCTGCCCACGGGGTGTGCTCGTCGGCGTGCGGCACCTGTCCTTTCCGCTGGCTGACGACATCGGGTGGGCTGATCTCGTTCCGTGTGTGGGTGCTCGGCCGCGTTCGGAATGTGGCCGGAGTCGCCGGCGCGGTGCCGGGCGGGCAGGGGCAGGCGTTCGACCTTCGAGCCGGGATGCCGAGGAAAACAGTTCGCGGGAGCTGCCGTCTCGGCCTTTAGAGTGTGTCCCCGTGACGACAGGGGCAACGGGAGACAGCGCGAAGGCGCACATCGTCTGGGACTGGAACGGCACGCTGCTGAACGACAACCATGCGGTGTTGGAGGGAGTGAACTCGATCTGCCGCTTCTACCGACGCGAGGAGGTCGACCTCGACTACTGGCGTTCGGTGTTCAGCCGGCCGTTACAGGCCTGCTATGAACGACTGCTCGAGCGACCGCTGACCGAGGAGGACTGGGCACGGGTCGACACGCTGTACCACGGCGCGTACAACGAACTGCTGCACACGTGCGCTCTCGCGGTCGATGCCGAGCAGGTCCTGACCGACTGGCGGGCAGCGGGCAACAGCCAGTCCTTGTTGTCCATGTGGTTTCACGATCCGCTGACCGAGATGATCGCCCGACTGGGCCTGGTGGACTTCTTCTCCAGGGTCGATGGCCTGGTGGGGCCGATGGGCGGGGGTTCCAAGGCCGAGCACCTGGCTCGGCACCTTGCCGAGGGCGAGCTCGATCCGGCGTCGGTGGTCCTGGTCGGCGACGTCGTCGACGATGCTCGTGCAGCCGAGAGCGTCGGGGCGGGCTGTGTCCTGGTGACCACGGGGATGACAGCTCGCCCGGTGTTGGAGGCGACGGGACATCCGGTGGCGGACTCGTTAGCCGACGCGGTGGCGCTGGCGGTGAAGAGCCGCAGCTGACGATGGCCCGGCCCGTCGGCGAGGCGAGTCCGACGGCCGAGGGCGCGGCCGGCGCGAGGTAGAGGCCGACACTGCGAGCGCGGCGGGGCCGGTCGGTTGATTGGTTGGCCGGCTGGTCAGCCCGTCGGTTGGTCGCGCAGCTTGTCGCGTCGAGCCTGGCGTGGTGTGGACGAAGCTGCTCGGTCAACGCCCGCTTGGTGCGGGTCCTGGACTCCACGGTTCGGCGTGACAGAGGTTCGACCGCCGATCTCCTGCGGTCTCCTGACCGGCGACGAGCGTGGCCTGGGTGCGAGGCATCGGCGAGTCGTCGGTGTGCACGCCGCCCGTCGGAGTGGACGTCGAGTGATGGTGGCGGCCATGATCGCTCGCGGTTCACCCGGCACGCTGTCGGGCGGCCCGCCGACCTGGTCGTCGCTGGATGCCCGTCGGCAGACCCCTCCCACTGTCCGGAGGAGGGCCTGCCGTCGACCGCGGGCCGGGGTTAGCGTGGGATCAGCCGGTGAGGCTCGCAGCGTCCGTCGCAAGCGCTGCCACGGCGTCCCAGTCGCCTGCGGCCAGGGTGGCGGCAGGCGTCAGCCAGGAACCACCGACGCAGCCGACGTTGGGCAACGCCAGGTAGTCCTTGGCATTGGTCGCGCTGACGCCGCCCGTCGGGCAGAACCGCAGGTTCGGCAGGGGGCCTGCGAGGGATCGCAGGTAGCCGACGCCGCCCGCAGCCTCGGCAGGGAAGAACTTGAGCGAGGAGTAGCCGAGTTCGGCCAGCGCGAGTGCCTCGGAGGCGGTGGCCGCGCCGGGGAGCACCGGCAGCCCGGTCTCCTCGGCTGCCTGCAGCAGGTTGCGGGTGCTGCCGGGAGTGACCAGGAACCGGGCACCGGCCGACGCGGCCTGCGTCGCGTGAGCGGGCACGGTCACCGTGCCCGCGCCGAGCAGGATCTCGGGTACCTCGGCGGCGATCCGCTCGATGGCAGGCAGGGCGGCCGCAGTGCGCAGGGTGACCTCGATGACGGCGATGCCGCCGCGGACGAGTGCCTGTGCCAGCGGCACGGCGTGCTCGACGTCGTCGATCACCACCACCGGGATCACCGGCGAGACGTCGAGCAGGTCGGTCGAATTCGTCGTGGCGCTCATCGGTTCGCCTCCACCTCCATACGCCCCGGCTGGGGCATGTTGAACACGCGAGCACCCTGGTCGGCCTGGGTCACCGCCGTACGCAGCGCCCCGAACAGCTCGCGTCCGGTCCCGGCCCACTCGGCCTCTCCGGGGGGACCGTCGACAGTCTCTCGTTCTTCGAGCTCGCTGGCTGGGACCAGTACTTCGAGCGTGCCGCGCTCGGCGTCGAGCCGGATGACGTCGCCGTCGCGAACCTTGGCCAGCGGCCCGCCGACGGCGGCCTCCGGGGACACCTGGATGGCGGCCGGGATCTTTCCCGATGCACCCGACATCCGACCGTCCGTCACGAGAGCGACCTTATGGCCTCGGTCCTGGAGAGAGCCGAGCGCAGGGGTCAACCCGTGCAGCTCCGGCATTCCGTTGGCGGCAGGCCCCTGGTTGCGCAGGACGACGACCACGTCCCCGTCTAGTTCGCCCGCGCGGTACGCCGCGTCGAAGGCATGCTGCGAGGGGAAGATCCTCGCGGGTGCGATCACCGTGCGGTGGTCGGCCGCGACGGCGGAGACCTTGATGACGGCGCGACCGAGGTTCCCGCGCAGCACTCGCAGCCCGCCGTCGACGTCGAACGGCTCGGCGACGCCCCGTAACACGTTCAGATCGAGGCTCTGGGCCGTCCCGTCCCGCCAGGTGAGTTCGCCGTCGATGAGGCGTGGCTCCTGGCGATAGCGGTCCAGTCCGTGGCCCGCCACCGTGCTGACCGAGCGGTGCAGCATCCCGGCATCGAGCAGTTCGCCGATCAGGAACGGCACTCCGCCTGCCGCGGCGAAGTGGTTGATGTCGGCGGGACCGTTGGGGTAGATCCGGGCGAGCAGCGGGACGGCGGCGGAGAGGTCCGAGAAGTCGTCCCAGGTCAGGGCGATCCCCGCAGCGGCGGCGATGGCCACCAGGTGCATCGTGTGGTTGGTGGAGCCGCCGGTGGCCAGCAGCGCGACGACGGCGTTGACGATGGTGCGTTCGTCGACGATCTCGGCCAGCGGGGTGTACTCGGCGCCAGCCCGGCGGATCTCCACGACTCGGCGGCCTGCGGCCTCGGTGAGCGCCTTGCGCAGCGGGGTGCCGGGCTGTACGAAGCTCGAACCGGGCAGATGCAGGCCCATCACCTCCATGAGGAGCTGATTGGAGTTCGCCGTCCCGTAGAAGGTGCAGGTTCCCGGCGAGTGGTAGGAGGCGGCCTCCGCCTCGATGAGGTCGTCGCGGGTCGCCCGGCCCTCGGCGAAGAGCTGTCGGACCCGGCTCTTCTCCGGATTGGGCAGGCCGGAGGCCATCGGGCCTGCGGGGACCATGAGCATCGGGAGGTGACCGAACGACAGCGCCCCGATGAGCAGGCCTGGCACGATCTTGTCGCAGACGCCGAGCAGGAGCGCGCCGTCGAACATCTCGTGTGACAGTGCGATCCCGGTGGACATGGCGATCACGTCCCGGCTGAACAGCGACAGCTCCATGCCGTCTCGTCCCTGGGTGATGCCGTCGCACATGGCGGGGACGCCGCCTGCGAACTGCGCGACGCCGCCCGCCGCCCGCACCGCGTCCTTGATCCAGCCGGGGAACTCGTGCAGCGGCTGATGAGCCGAGAGCAGGTCGTTGTAGGACGAGACGATGGCAACGCCCGGCTTGACGAGTCCTCGGATGGCGATTCGGTCGGGCCCCGCGCACCCGGCGAAGCCGTGGGCCAGATTGCTGCAGGCCATGCCTGCCCGGACCGGACCGTCGCCCGCGGCACGGGCGGTGCGAGCCAGATAGACCGCCCGGGACTCCTCGCTTCGAGCGACGATGCGCCGAGTCACCTCGGCGATCACTGGATGAAGGGTGTCCTGACTCTCGGGCTGGCTGCTCACCGTTGCCTCCTCGTCGTGTCGACGGGCCGATCGGGCGGCCCGCGAGGCGTTCGACGACGTTGGCAACGCGCTCGTGTTTCGGCTCACACAGTAGGTGAATCCGACTCTCTTTTCAAAATCGATAAAGGTTCACCACGCTGGGTGAACGGTCGAGATGGCCATTACTGGTGAATCTCCTGCTGTGTCACTTGTCACAGGGAAGGATTGTCGGGAGAGTCGGTGCTTGCCGCGTGGGCCGCACGCGGAACGTACGGGGGAGTCGAGGAGGTCGGTATGACGACGGGTGAGATCGCGGCGGTGCAGCGGGCCATCGGCGAAGTGCGGCGCTGCGTGTCGGCACTGCGTACCAGGCATGGCGACATCGGCCCTGTCCTTCGAATGCTCAACGACGTGGACCGGCTGAGCATCGACGCGGCAGACCTGGTCACCGACCCGGTGCCCGCCAGGAGGAACGCCGCAGCGGCGGTCGCTCCTCGGGTGGTCGAGGTGTCCGACGTGCCGTATGACCCAGATCTGTGGCGAGGGGCCGATGACGAGGGCGTCGGCGGACACCTTCGTCAGCATCACTGATGCAGTGCCCGATCTCGATTCGGCGACGATGACGGAGGCGACGTTCATGGCAGCCAGATCGAGCATCCCGAGGGGCACCGGGTGGCTGATGCCCACGTTTGTCCTGCTGGCGATCACTGCGGGCTGCGTGAACGAGCCTGTGCGGCCGGGTGACCCGGACACCTCGGCGGTCACCACATCACCCCTGATCGAGACCACGGATCCTGCCGCGAGCGAGCCCGTCGACCCGAGGGATACCGATGGTCCTACCGTCGAACCCTGGCCGACGTACCCGTGGTCCGAACTGCCGCGTGAGCCCCGTGAATCCGACATCGCGCCCCGACAGTCCCGGTCACCGGGCGACCGAAGACCGACGGTCGTCCCCGAGGCCCCCTCCCCGTCGCCGGGCGGCGTGGAGATCGACCACGGCGCACGGTCGGACACGACGGGAACCGACTGCGGGCTCGTCGAATCCCGCACCGGGACTCTGCGGGTGCACGCCTCGGGCAGCCCGATCGACTGCGTCCGGGCTCGGCAGGTCGTCGCAGCGCACCAGGACTCTCTGCCTGCCGGGGCCCAGCCGGGCGCCCCCGGCTCCGAGGGGGTTCGGATCGGTGAGTGGCACTGTGTCGTTCCCACGCCGAGCGGGACGATGGCGGCTCTCGACACACCGGCAGCCGACCGCGTGGCCGTCGAGACACGGCGACTCGGCATCGGCGGAGCCGCCCCCACGATCCAGCAGGATCGAGTCGATCCGGGGCCGGGCCCGACGGTCCGCGACGCGGCCGGGGCGGGTGCAGCCGGGGCGGACCGATTCGCCGCCGGTCCGACGGCCCGCCCGGCACCGGGCGATGCCGCCCACCGTGAGTCGATCGAGGCGGCCCCGTCCCAGACGAGCAGCCTGGACGCGGGCCTGTGCACCCATGCCGACGGAGTCCGCGTCCTGCTCGCCACCCGGATTGCCTGAGGCGCCGAGCCCGGGTCCGTCGCCTGCGAGATCCGATTCACGACGAGGGGCCGGGGTCGCCGCCTGTAGACGGTGCGAACCCCGGCCCCGATCGTCTCGATGCGAGTCGTCAGTCTCCGACGTCGATGTTCCGGCCCGGCTCGCCGGGCGTGCCCGCCCCTGGCGAACCCACGAGGGCCTTCTTCTCATCGCTCGGCTTGACCGCGACCTTCTTCGTCCGCCGCTGCCGGTTGTCCAGGATTCTGGCCAGCCAGGTGAGCAGCAGACACAGGATGATGTAGATCGCGGCGACGACCAGCGCGGTCGGGATCTGCGGGCGGTTGAACTGCCCGAGACCGCCGATGAGCCGCGCGTAGTCCAGCAGCTCCTCATAGGTGATCAGGAAGCCGAGCGCGGTGTCCTTGAGCAGCACCACGAGTTGGCTGATGATCGCGGGCATCATCGCCCGCAGCGCCTGCGGCAGCAGCACCACGTTCATGACCTGGGTCTTGCGCATCCCGATGGCGTAGGCCGCCTCGCTCTGCCCCTTGGGCAGCGAGAGCACGCCCGCACGGAACACCTCAGCCAGCACCGCGCCGTTGTAGAGCGTGAGACCCAGCACCAGCGCCCAGAGCTGGGACATCCCGAGGCCGTAATAGAAGATGAAGATCAACACGACCAGGGGGGCGGCCCGGAAGAACTCGACCACGATCATCGCGGGGCCGCGGAACACACCGTGGTCGGAGAGTCTGGCCGCGGCGAAGACCGCTCCGAACGTGAGCGCCAGCGCCGCTCCGAGCCCGAAGGCCGTCAGCGTGTTGAGCAGAGCGTTGCCGAGGCCGACCTGGACGTTGACGTAGAGGATCCACTCCCAGCGATCGGCGTCGAACTGGCCCGTTGCCCAGAACCGGTAACCGACGAATCCGATCCCGCCCGCGAGGAGCAGGATGCCGAGCACCCCGAGGAGACGATTTCGGGCCCGTGCCTTCGGCCCCGGCAGGTCGTAGAGGACCGAGGTCATCGAGCCACACTCCAACGCTTCTCCAGGCTGCGCTGTAGCAGCGTCAGCGGAATGACCAGCAGGACGAAGATCACCAGCACCCAGACGAGCCCGTAGAAGACGTCATAACCGCGTTCGGAGAGCATGCTGCGCAGCGCTCCCGCCTCGGCGACGGAGAAGCCCGCAGCGATGGTGGTGTTCTTCAGCAGGGCGATCAGGACGCTGACCAGCGGCGGGAACACCGATCGCACCGCCTGCGGCAGGATCACCTCGCCGAGCGTCTGCGTGAAGGTCAGACCCAGCGCCCTGGACGCCTCGGCCTGCCCGACGGGCACCGTGTTGATGCCGGAGCGGAACACCTCGCACACGAAGGCGGCGGTGTACAGCGACAGGGCGATCACAGCCGCAGTGAAGGGCTGGAAGCTGTTCAGCTCCAGGTACGGGTAGGCGAAGACGAAGAACACGAACACCAGCGTCAACGGGGTGTTGCGCACCACCGTCACGTACAGGGTGCCCATGGCTCGGAACACCGGCACCGGGCTGACTCGCAGCATCGCCAGGAGCGCGCCGAGCGCGACGGAGCCGATCACCGCCACGGCGAACAGCCGCAGCGTATTGCCGAATCCGCGCACATAGGCGTCGGAGTTATCGGCGAAGACCAGCCAGAAGTTCTGGATCTCGTCCAGCAGTGCGTTCATCGTGTCCTCATCCGGCAGCAAGAGAAGGACCGGTGGTCACCGCTGTAGGTGACCACCGGTCCCGTTGTGACTCAGTACCGATCGACCTCAGGCTGTTCTGCGGTGGAACCCGAACCGCCCAGCGTGGCGTCGTAGATCTCCTGCCACTGACCGTTCTCCCGAGCCTCGTCGAGGATGTCGTTCATCGCGTTGCGCAGGACCTCGTCATCGAGGGGGAGGCCGATGCCGTAGGGCTCGTCCGAGAAGGTCTCGCCCACGACCCGGAGCTCGCCCTCGTTCTCGGCCGCGTAGCCGAGCAGGATCGCGTCGTCGGTGGTGACCGCGTCGACCTGCTCGTTGCGCAGCTGCTCCACACACTCGGAGTACAACTGGTACTCGCGGATGTTGGACTCCTCGGTCAGGCCCTCGTCCCGCACCCGCTGGATCGGGGTGGAACCGGTGACCGAGCAGACGACCTTGCCCTCGAGGGTGTCGGGTCCGGTGATCTCCTCCTCGTCGGCCCGGACCAGCAGGTCCTGGCCTGCGACGAAGTACGGACCCGCGAAGTCGATCTGTTCCTTGCGGCCGTCGTTGATCGTGTACGTGCCGACGTAGTAGTCGACCTGCCCGTTGGCGATGGCCTGCTCGCGGGACGCCGAGGGGATCGCCTGGTAGGTGATGTCCTCGGCGGGGTCGAAGCCCAGCTCGGCCGCGATCAGCCGGGCGATCTCGACGTCGAAGCCCGAGTACTCGCCGGTCGTGGGGTCGAGCAGGCCCAGACCGGGCTGGTCCTCCTTGACGCCGATGATCACGCCGCCGCGCTCCTGCATGGCGTCGAAGGTGGGGGAGCCCTCCAGGGCGACGTCGGTGGCGACGTCCCGGTCTACCGGCTCGGCTGCGTCCTCGCCAGGCCCGCCCTCACGCCCGCAGGCGCTCAGTGCCAGCGCGCCGACGAACAGAGTCACCGCAAGGTTGCGGATCTTCATCGTGGTGTCCTGCTTTCTGTCATCAGCGGCACCGCGCGCGCCGCCATCTGGAACTAGTTCGACTCCGAACGGGTGCTGCCCGTCAGTGCGTCAGGATCTTGCCGAGGAAGTCCTTCGCCCGATCCGACTTCGGCTTGGTGAAGAACTCCTCCGGAGTGGAGTCCTCGACCACCTCGCCGTCGGCCATGAACACGACTCGATGCGCCGCCTTGCGCGCGAAGCCCATCTCGTGGGTCACGACCAGCATGGTCATGCCCTCCTTGGCCAGGTCGGTCATCACGTCGAGGACCTCCTGCACCATCTCCGGGTCCAGCGCGGAGGTGGGCTCGTCGAAGAGCATCACCTTCGGCTTCATCGCCAGCGCCCGCGCGATGGCGACCCGCTGCTGCTGGCCGCCGGAGAGCTGGGCGGGGTACTTGTCCGACTGGTTGGCGATGCCGACCCGTTCGAGCAGGCTCATCGCCAGCGTCCTGGCCTCTTCCTTGGGCAGCTTGCGGACCTTGATCGGCCCCAGCATCACGTTCTCCACGATGGTCTTGTGGGCGAACAGGTTGAACTGCTGGAAGACCATGCCGACGTCGGAACGCAGCTTGGCCAACTCCTTGCCCTCTGCGGGCAGCGGCTGGCCGTCGACCTCGATGGAACCGGAGTTGATCGGCTCCAGGCGGTTGATGGCCCGGCAGAGCGTCGACTTGCCGGAGCCCGACGGGCCCAGCACGACGAGCACCTGCCCACGAGGGACCGAGAGATTGATGTCCTTGAGCACATGCAGCGGCCCGAAGAACTTGTCCACGGAGGACACGCTGATCATTGGTGGCTGCCCTGGCGATGCGCTCATGGCCGCACACGATAACGGCAGCCGCGACGGAATTGCTCTCGGTGCGGTCGTCCGTGACCTCACCGGTATTTTGTCGGCGGGTTCCAGAAGGCTGCTGACCGGGCCCGACCGGCCAAGACGCCCCGCCAGAGCACCTCGGCATCGGCGGCTCGTACCCTGAACCGCGTGACCCGAAGCTACGAAGTCCGCACGTACGGCTGCCAGATGAACGTGCACGACTCGGAGCGTCTGGCAGGTCTGCTGGAGGACGCCGGCTATGTTCGAGCCTCGGGCGACGCCACCCCCGATGTCGTGGTCTTCAACACCTGCGCCGTGCGTGAGAACGCCGACAACCGCCTGTACGGCAATCTCGGGCATCTCCGGCCCGTCAAGGACGCGCATCCGGGGATGCAGATCGCTGTCGGCGGCTGTCTCGCGCAGAAGGACCGAGGTGAGATCGTCAAGCGGGCGCCCTGGGTGGACGTGGTGTTCGGCACCCACAACATCGGGTCGCTGCCCGCCCTGCTGAACCGGTCAAGGCATAACGACGAGGCCGAGGTCGAGATCCTGGAGGCGCTGGACGTCTTTCCCTCGACGCTGCCCGCGCGGCGTGACTCCGCGCACTCCGGCTGGGTGTCGATCTCGGTCGGCTGCAACAACACGTGCACCTTCTGCATCGTCCCCTCGCTGCGGGGCAAGGAGCGGGACCGCAGGCCGGGCGAGGTGCTCGCGGAGGTGGAGGCCCTGGTCGCCGAGGGGGTCCTGGAGGTGACGCTGCTCGGGCAGAACGTCAACTCCTATGGTGCCGAGTTCGGCGATCGACTGGCCTTCGGCAAGCTCCTCCGGGCCTGCGGCGGCATCGAGGGCCTCGAGCGGGTGCGATTCACCTCACCTCACCCGCGTGACTTCACCGACGACGTCATCGCGGCAATGGCCGAGACGGACAACGTCTGCCATCAGCTGCACATGCCGCTGCAGTCCGGCTCGGACCGGGTGCTCAAGGCCATGCGGCGGTCGTATCGCTCGGAGCGCTACCTCGGCATCCTCGATCGGGTCCGCGCCGCCATGCCGGACGCGGCGATCACCACTGACATCATCGTGGGTTTTCCCGGCGAGACGGAGGAGGACTTCGCCGCGACGCTCGACGTGGTGCGGCGGGCTCGCTTCTCCTCGGCCTTCACCTTCCAGTACTCGCCGCGACCGGGCACGCCCGCCGCCGAACTGGACGAACAGGTGCCGAAGGCCGTGGTCCAAGAGCGGTACGAGCGCCTGATCGCCGTGCAGGAGGAGATGTCCTGGGCGTCGAACAAGGAGCTGCTCGGCCGCACCGTCGAGGTGCTCGTCGCGCAGGGCGAGGGTCGTAAGGACGGGGCGACCCGGCGCCTGACCGGTCGGGCGAGGGACGGCAGGCTGGTGCACTTCGCGCCCGTCGGCCCGGCGGTCGTCGGCGAAATCCGGCCGGGCGACGTCGTGACGACACAGATCGACTATGCCGCCCCGCACCACCTGGTGGCCGACGGCACGGTGCTCTCCCACCGACGCACCAGGGCCGGGGACAACTGGGAGGCGGGTGTTCGCCCGCAGACCCCCGGTGTCAACCTGGGGCTTCCGTCGTTCGGTGCTCCTGCGGATCAGACGCCCGCCGGGGACGGATGTCGGGCCGGATGAGCGAGAAGGCGGACGGATGAGTTCTGAGACCGTGGATGCGAGCACGCAGACGGAGCGTGCTGGGCGGGTCCCCCTGACCAAGGCCGAGCGGCAGGCCCTGCGCCACTTCGAGCCCGGCAGGCGGGCCCTGTTCCTGGCCGCGGGCGTGCTGGTGCTGCTCCTGGGGGTCGCGTTGCCGTGGACGGGCGGTGCGACGGGCGTGGACATCCTGCTCGGGGCGAGCGACGAGGCCTTGGGGATCGGGGTGCTGCCGAGGATCTTCGTCGCATCGGTGCTGCTCTTCGGCGTGGCGGTGACGGCGCTGACGCTGATCGTGCGGCGGTGGTTCTTGGCCTGGGTCTGTGCCTTCGGCTGCGGACACTCGGTGTTCGAGGGGATGCTCGCGATCTGGACCCGGCAGACGGGTGTCGACACCCCCGGTCCCGGAGTCGGCCTGGTGATCACGGTCCTGGCGATCCTGTTCATGGCCGTGCAGTGGTTCCAGCTCGCCTGGTCCCGCTCCTGACCGTCCGGCCGCTGCCGGTCGACGGCAGAGCGGGCCGCGGGCCCCTGCGCCGCCGCGATCGTCCGGGGCGGTCTCGACGTGGGGGCTGTGCGCAGAGCCCGTAGCGTCCCCGGTGGTGTCCGGCCGTGACCAGACTCGGTGACCTCAGGCACGGCCTCAGACCGGTGGAAGGTCCCGCCGGAGCCTGCCGACGCCCGGCAGGCGCATCGCGGCGGCGACAGCCACGACACGGCGGCAGGCGGCCGAGGCTCGGGCCGGAGTCGTTCGCTCGGGCACGGGGCTGCCTGACCGAGGGCTCGGGTATTCGTCGGCGCACCGCCTGCGTCACCGCGCTGTCGTTCCCGCGTTCCCGGTGCGCTGGACCCCCGGAACGGGCGCCGAACATGAACTCCAGCGCGAACGACGTCGCCGGAGCCCAGGTGTTCCGGACTCCGGCGACGTAGGTCACCTCCGCAGTGTGGTCAGCGCGTCGCCAGTGCCTGCTCGGCTGCCGTCAACCATTCCCGCCACTGCGCGGCCTGCGCGTCGGCCTGTTCGGCCTTGCGTCGGTTGCCTGCCGCTCTGGCCTTCTCCGCCTGCGCCTCGAACTGCTCGACGCGCTCACGGAACTGCGCCACCCGTGCCTCCGCCTCCGGGTCGGTGCGGCGCCAACGGGCGTCGGACGCCTCTCGGACGCCGTCCTCGACCGCTCGGAGCCTGCCTTCGAGTTCCCGGATGCGATCCCGAGGCACCTTGCCGATCTCGTCCCACCGCTCCTGGATGCGCTGAAGCTGTGCGCGGGCCGCCTCCAGGTTCTTCGCCGGATCGATCTGCTCGGCATCGGCGAGCAGCTTCTCCTTCTCCTCGGCGTTGACCGCGAACTCCGCGTCGCGTTCCTCGAAGGTCGCGGAACGCCGGGCGAAGAACCGGTCCTGTGCGGCGCGGAACCGCTGCCAGAGGGTCTCGTCGGCGTCCTTGGGGGCTCGCCCCGCCGCCTTCCACTCGGTCATCAGCTGGCGGTACCTGGCTGCGGTGTCGGCCCAGTCGCTGGACTCGGCGATCTGCTCGGCCTCCTCGGCGAGCTCCTGCTTGCGGCTCTTGGCCACGAGCCGTTGCCGGTCGAGATCGGCGAAGTGGGCGCCGCGTCGGCGGTTGAAGGCGTCGCGGGCCTTGGCGAAGCGTCGCCAGAGCTGCTCGTCCGTCTTGCGGTCGACGCCCCGGATCTCCTTCCACTCGTCGACGATGGCTCGCAGCCGATCACCTGCCGGCTTCCACTGGGTGGACTCCGTGGCGATCTGCTCGGCCTCCTCGGCAAGGGCCTGTTTGCGTGCGGTGGCCGCAGACCTGGCCTCCTCCCGCTCCTGCTTGGCGACGCCGACGGCCTGCTCCGCGACGACCACGAGGTGATCGAGCCGGACGGCCAGCGCGGCGAGATCGCCCACCACTGCGGCTTCGCTCAGCCCGTCGCGAAGCTGGAGAGCGCTGGTCAGCGACTGCTTGGGGTCGCCTGCCTTCGAGGCCAGCCGCGCCTCCAGCAGCCCCGCCTCCGTCAGCAGGTCGTCGAAACGCCGTGCATAGTGCGCCAAACCCTCTGCGGCGTCGCCCGCCTGCCAGGAGCCGACCGCACGTTCACCGGTCTCGCTGGTCACGAAGACGGTCCCGTCCGCGTCGACGCGCCCCCACCGGCCTGGTTCCCTGGACGCCTGCGGTACCGAGGGCGTCGTGGTGGCGGGACGTGCGTTCTCCTGCACCGTCGTCGCCCCAGGGGTCGTCTGCTGATCGGTCATAGCCGGCTCCTCCTTGCCTGCCGCCTTCATGCCCGTGGTGTCCACGGACGCCTCGCCTGAACGAGGCCGAAGCACGCGGGTCCGTGCCAGGTCGGCTGATACCCGCGCGGGCATTCAAACAGGTCAACTCGCTCTTGGGTACCGCAAGGCCCGCACTCGTCGTCGCGGGAGCCCTCGAGGGACGGCTAGCGTGGTGGCTGTGATCGTCGGTGTCGCGGCCCTTCCGCACCCTCCGCTGCTGGTCCCCGAGCTGGTGGCCGGTGCTCTGACCGCGACCGCACCGGTGCGGGACGCCTGTCTGGCCGCCGCCGCCGAACTGCGTGACCTGGCGGCGGACTGGGTCGTCGTCGCCTGCGGACCCGCAGACTCGGCGGAGGTCCGAGGGACGGGAAGCCTCGCGGGTTACGGCAGGCGGGTGCTCGTCCGGCTGGAAGGACACGCGGAGCCCGAGCCCGAGCCCGACCCCGACCCGGACTGGCCGCTGCCGCTGCTGATCGCCGGCTGGCTGCGCGGACAGGTCGGCGCTCGCCGGGTACGCCCGCTGCTGATCGACTCCGGGCTCTCGCCTGCGGAGTGCCTGGCCGAGGGGGGCAGGCTGGCGTCGCGATTCGCAGGTCCCGATGCCGTCGGACTACTGGTCCTGGGGGACGGCTCCGCCCGATCCTCGGAGCGCTCACCGCTGCCCGCCGACCCGCGCGCCGCCGACTTCGACGCGGCGACGGCTCAAGCGCTCGGCACGCCGTCTCCCGAGGCCCTGGCGGGGCTGGACAGTGCGGAGGCGAGCGATCTCGCGGTGAGCGGCCGCGCACCATGGCAGGTGCTGGCAGGTGCGGCGCTGGCCTCCTCGACGCGGTGGACGGCGGAGCTGCGCTATTCGGCCGCGCCGTTCGGCGTCGGCTACCACGTGGCCTCCTGGCGCCCGCTGCACTGAGCCTCGCTTCGACGTGCGCCTCGCGGCTACGCCGGCGAACCCGTGCGTCTCGCGGTGATCGTGGGGGTCCGGTCCCGACCGGTGGGGACGACCCGACCGGACCTCGACCGACACACCCGACGCCCGGCTCCGCCCCTGGCCGAGAGAGCGTCCGCCAGGCGGCTTTACCCTCACCCCGTGACACATCCCCCGACCAGGCTGATCGCCGTGGTGGGCCCGACCGCCACCGGGAAGTCGGACCTCGGCGTGCGGCTGGCCGAGGAGACCGGCGGCGAGGTGATCAACGCCGACGCGATGCAGCTCTACCGGGGCATGGACATCGGGACGGCCAAGATCACGACAGCCGAGCGTCGTGGCGTGCCCCATCACCAGCTCGACGTCCTCGACGTCACCGAGACGGCGTCGGTGGCGGCCTACCAGCGACACGCGCGAAGTGTCGTCCAACGGCTGCTCGACGCCGCGACACCGCCGATCCTGGTGGGCGGGTCCGGCCTGTACGTGCAGGCGGTGCTCGACGAACTCGAGTTCCCCGGCACCGATCCGGCGATCCGGGCGAGTCTGGAGGCCGAGCTGGCGGAACTCGGTGCCTCGGCCCTGCACGACCGGCTGGCGGCTCTGGACCCCACGGCCGCCGCAGCGATCCTGCCGAGCAACGGACGCAGGCTCGTCCGGGCGTTGGAGGTCGTCGAACTGACCGGACGTCCCTTCTCCGCGACGATGCCCAAGACGGGGCCGCCGCGCTACGACGCGGTGCTCATCGGCCTGGACCGCGACCCCGCAGTGTTGGACGAGCGAGTCGAGATCAGGGTCGCTCGGATGTTCGCGGCAGGCCTGCCCGCCGAGGTCCGTTCGCTGCTCGAACTGGGCCTGCGGGACGGCCGCACCGCCTCGCGGGCGCTCGGTTATCAGCAGGTCGTGGCCGCCCTGGACGCGGGCGGTTCCGAGGACGACTTCGCCGCTGCGGCCGCCGACACGGCCAGGGCCACTCGACGGTTCGTCCGTAGACAGCGGTCCTGGTTCCGCCGAGACAAGCGCATCCGGTGGTTCGACGCAGGCGCGCCGGGACTCCTCGAGGAGGCTCTGCGGCACAGCGGCCTGCGATCGGGCGGTCGCTGAGCCGTCGATGCGGCGGCCTCTCGCCACCGCGCTGAGGGCGCGGGCAGGTCGTTCGGCGCCCGCACCGGTCTGCGGGCACGACTCGCCGCCTTCGGGCAACAGGTCACGACGGGAGGGACACACCGGCAGGTTCTAGGCTGTTCGAGTGACCGACGTGCGCTTCATCAAGGGACACGGGACGCAGAACGACTTCATCGTGCTGCCCGACGCCGATGGCGATCTCGACCTGACCGAACAGCGGGTTCGAGCCCTCTGCGACCGCAGGCGAGGTCTCGGCGCCGACGGTGTCCTGCGCGTGGTGCGGGCAGGCGCGTTGGGCGAGCCCGCAGCCGGCCTCGACCCCGACCTGTGGTTCATGGACTACCGCAATGCCGACGGGCCCGCAGTGGAGATGTGCGGCAACGGAGTCCGCGTGTTCGCCCACTACCTGGTCGAGTCCGGTCTCGTCTCGCCAGGTGAGTTCGCGATCGGAACCCGGTCCGGCCCGAAGCCGGTCCGCGTCGACGTCGACGGCATCGTGACCGTGGACATGGGCGCCGTGCGGGTCGGTGCGCCGAGTACGGCAGCCGTCGGGGGCCGGGCCTTCGACGGCGTCGCGGTCGACGTGGGCAATCCGCACCTGGCCTGTGTGCTGGGCTCGGCTGAGGACGATCAGGCGGAGTCTCGCGCCACCCTGCTCGCGGATCTGGATCTCACGGTGCCGCCCGCATACGACCCGACGGTCTTTCCGGACGGGGTGAACGTCGAGTTCATCGTGCCGGTCGAGGAGAACCTGGCCGAGATGCGTGTCCATGAGCGGGGGGTGGGGGAGACCCGTTCCTGCGGCACCGGCACCGTGGCCGCGGTCGCGGCCGTCCTTCGTGCCACCGGGCGGACGATCGGACGGATGCTCGTCGACACGCCCGGAGGCAGACTCACGGTGACCATCGGCGGCGACGACTCGCAGCTCACCGGCCCTGCGGTCCTCGTGGCGGAGGGCCGGCTGGACGCGCTGTGGTGGCAGCAGGCCAACCTGCACTGACGCGGGCGATCGGGCGGACGTCGGGCCGCGTCGTCCGTCGTTCGCCTGCCCGCGTCGCGTCCGAGTCCCGGCTTGGCCGGATGTCCGGACCGTGTGCGGCGGGGCGGGATAGGTCGACCGCGTCGTTCGCCACCACGACGGACCAGCCCGCTCGTCGGTCGAGTCCGTGCTCCGATCCTCGGAGACGATCAGCGGGACGAGGTGTCTGGCTCGTCATGCCGGTCGTGGTCCGGTCCGTCTCGGACGATCTTCGCCAGCCCCGCCTCGGCGGCGAGGAGTTCCTCCGGGGCCTCCCGGAGATGCCTCAGCGGTGCGGCGAACAGCCAGCAGCAGGCGAGGGACATGCCCACGGCCGCGATCATGATCGTCGCTCGAATCCCGACGAGTGCACCGAGTGCGCCACCGACCAGCGCACCCAGGGGGATCGCGCCCCAGGTGAGGAACCTGGTCGAGGCGTTGACCCGGCCCAACAGCCGATCCGGGCACACCGACTGGCGCAGGCTGACCTGGAGGACCGCGAACACGACGGTCCCGTATCCGCCGACGAAGACCCCGACGACGAACAGCGTGAGAGCCCAGCCCCGATCGGCGAAGGGAACGAGCAGCCGGAACGGCGTGGTCAGGACGGTCACCACGATCAACGCCCGGACGGTGCCGAAGGAGTTCGACCAGAACCGCGTGGTGAGTCCGCCGAGGATCCCTCCCGCACCGGTGACCGAGAGCAGCACGCCGACGGTCCCCTCCGCGAGATTCAGGTCGCGTACCAGGAAGAGCACGTTGACGGCGACGTAGACGTTGAGGAAGAAGTTGTAGGTCATGCTGAACAACGTCGTCGGCCGCAACAGCCAGTGCGCGAAGAGGAAACGCAGGCCCTCGGCGATCTCGTCGGTGAGCCTGCCGCGCGGCTGTAGAGCCACGGCCGGGCGCTCACGACTCATCCTGCCGAGCAGTAGCAGCGAGGTCACGAAGCCGAACACGCTGGCGACGAGGGCGTTGGTCGCGCCGAGGAGTTGAGCGAGTGCACCGCCCAGCGGCCTGCCGGAGAAGTGCATCACCTGTCTGCTGGTGTGCAGTCTGCGATTGGCCTCGGGCAGGTCGACCCGGTCGACGATGGTCGGCAGGTAGGACTGGCTCGCGACTTCGAAGAGGGTGAACATCGCCCCGCACAGCAGCGAGACGACGAACAGGTGGGGATAGGTCAGTGCTCCTGCCCACCAGGCGATCGGCACCGACAGCAGCAGCAGAGCCTGGCCCGCCTCCGCCCAGCGCATCACGGGCAGTCTGCGCATCCGGTCGGCCCACGCGCCTGCGGGCAGGCCTATCACCAGGTTGGCCGCCGTGCCCGCCGCCGTGAGCAGGCCCATCTCCACCGGTCCCGCGTCCAGGACGGTCGCGGCGATCAGCGGAATGGCGACGAAGTGGACTGCGGTGCCGAACTGGCTGGCGACGTCACTGAGCCAGAGCACTCCGAAGTCACGCCGTTGTCCTTGGCCGCGCGGCAGACGATTCCCGGTCACGAGACCGCACAGTTACGGAACCATAACCCCAGGTCAACGGCTTCTTGGTGAAGATGGGCTGAGCGGTCGTTTCCCCAGTGCGAAAGGACTTGATCCATCGGCCGGGCTAATCAGTTCGACTGTTCGTCCCAGGCCTCGGCGTGGTCTCACCGGGTGGTCCTCGACGATCCGGGAATGGATGCGCTCCGCGTGTCGCTTGAGTGGGGTGACACTGCGGAGCAAGCCCGCGAAACCGGCTTGCGGTGCGTGAGATGATGGAGGCGTATGACGACATCGATGCAGAGGCCCGACGAGGCCCGTGAAGAATTCCTCTCCGGCGGCGATCTGGAGCGTTCCGAACGCGCGGCGCTACGCCGGGTAGTCGGGCTGTCGACTGAGCTGGCGGATGTCAGCGAGGTCGAGTACCGGCGGCTTCGGCTGGAGCGCGTGGTGCTGGTCGGTGTCTGGACCGACGGCGACAGCGCCTATGCGGAGGCCTCCCTCGCCGAGTTGGCCAGGCTTGCCGAGACGGCGGGCTCGGAGGTGCTGGATGGCGTGGTTCAGCGCAGACAGCGTCCCGACCCCGCGACCTACATCGGCTCCGGCAAGGTCCTCGAGCTGCGCGATCTGGTCGCGGCCAACGGGGCGGACACGGTCATCTGCGACGGCGAGCTGTCGCCCGGCCAGCTCCGCCAGCTTGAGGACAAGCTGAAGGTCAAGGTCATCGACCGGACGGCCCTGATCCTCGACATCTTCGCCAGTCACGCTCGGTCCCGGGAGGGCAAGGCGCAGGTCGAACTGGCGCAGCTCCGCTATCTGCTGCCGAGGCTGCGCGGCTGGGGTGACGCGATGTCCCGGCAGGCCGGTGGTCAGATGGGCAACGGCGGCATCGGCACCCGTGGTCCCGGTGAGACCAAGTTGGAGACCGACCGCAGGCGGATTCACAAGCGGATCTCGAAGCTGCGTCGTGAGATCCTCGCCATGAGCAAGGTGCGGGAGACCAAGCGCGGGCGACGGGTCGCCAACGAGGTGCCCAGCATCGCCATCGCCGGGTACACCAACGCAGGCAAGTCGAGCCTGCTCAACGCCATCACCGGGGCGGGTGTCCTGGTCGACGACGCTCTCTTCGCGACGCTCGATCCGACGACCCGCCGGGGCACCACGCCGGACGGGCGGTCGCTGACCTACACCGACACCGTGGGCTTCGTCCGGCACCTGCCGCACCAGCTCGTCGACGCGTTCCACTCCACGCTGGAGGAGGTCGGCGAGGCACAGCTGCTGGTGCACGTCGTGGACGGTGCGGACCCGATGCCGGAGCGTCAGGTCTCCTCCGTGCGCGACGTCCTGACCGAGATCACCAAGGATCGCGACGAGCAGATGCCGCAGGAGCTGCTCGTGGTGAACAAGACGGATGCGGCCGACGAGGTCGCCATCGCCCGGCTGCGGCATCTGTTCCCCGACGCGGTCTTCGTCTCCGCCCGTACCGGTGTCGGCGTCGAGGCGCTCCAGGAACGGATCGCCGAGCTGATTCCCCGGCCGGACGCGCTCGTCGAGGTCTTCGTGCCTTACACGGATGGTCGGCTCGCCGCGCGACTGCACGCGGAGGGCGAGGTCTTGGAAGAACGGCATTCTGATGAGGGCACCACGATCCGGGCGAGGGTGGGCGCGAGCCTGGCCGCCGAGTTGTCCGACTCGATCGTGGAGCCTGCCGCGTACTGACCGAGTCGGGGCGAGGGCGGCGCAGTGGGTTGCGCCGCTGCTCGCCGTAGGCATGGTGACCTCGGCGCCCTCGGCCTGGGCAGCCGTCTCGGTTCCCGCGCCGGAGCCGGTGTGCGTGATGACCGACCCGGCGATCACCATGCTGTCGGGCCTGGTGTCCGACGGCGACCGCTGGTACATGGTGAACGATCACGATCCGCTCGTGCAGGTCTTCGTGGTCAATCGGGACTGCGTCGTCGAGCGCGTGATACCGACCGGGGTCGATCATTACGACGTGGGTGATCTCGCGATGGCCCCCGACGGGACCCTGTGGGTCGCGGAGACCGGTGACAACCGGCATCGGCGGGAGACGGTCGCCCTCGTGTCGATCCGGCCCGACGGGGTCGCGGCGCTGCACCGGCTTACCTACCCCGACGGGCCGCGCGACGCCGAGGCGCTGCTGATCGGTCGAGACGGCGTCCCCTACATCGTCACGAAGGAATTGATCGGGCCCGCCGAGATCTATCGTCCTGCCGAGCCGCTGGCCGTTCCCGGCCCGGTGCCGTTGGAACGGGTCGGGTCGGTTCGGCTGAGCGGCTCCGACACACCGGGTGGCCCGGTGCCGGGTTTCGTCGGTTCCTTCCTGGTCACCGGCGGTTCGGTTCATCCAGACGGGACCGTGGTGGCCCTGCGCACCTATACCGATGCCTATCTCTTTCCCGCACCCGACGGAGACGTCCTGAGTGCCTTGGCGGGCGAGCCGCTGCGTATCCCGCTGCCGGACGAGCCACAGGGCGAGGCAGTGGCGTGGGAACCCGACGGGACCCTGCTCAGTGGCTCTGAGGGCGCCGACCAGCCGATCCGTGCGGTCCCCGATGCCACGGGGCTGCTCGCGGCGGAGCTGGAACGTCGGGATCGGGAGGCCGGTCTCTCGTCCGAATCGGCCGCCGAACCCGCCGAACCCGGACGGGACGCGCCGCCGTCCGCCGCCCCGGCGGACACACAGTCGTCAGAGGGCCCGCCCGGCCTGCGGCAGGTCGGCATCAGCGTGGCCGCAGTGACGCTGGCGGCGGGAGTGCTGCTGTGGTGGCGCCGTGGAGGAGGCGGCGCAAGGTGCTGATCAGGGCGGCCGTCGATTCGGCGAATCGGAGAGGCGGGTCGCTTGAGCGGGGCGGTCGGCCGGCGTCGCGGGGTCTGCCCGGGTGCGTGTGCGGGTGCTTGTCCGAGCAGGCTCGGGCCGGATGTCGCGCAAACCGACCTGCTGGCTGGCCGCGGAAGAGCCCGCCTCGCTGAGCATGTGACGCCGACGGTTGTCCGCCGGGCGTGCGGTGCGCCCGGCAGCACGGGCCGCTTCGCCTCGTGGCGGTGAACCGGTGGGAGCACTCTGCTGACTCCCGCAGCGCAGCAACGGGCACCCGAGCACGCGTCGGCGTCGGCGCGCCGCGAACACCGGCTCGGTGTCCTGGCGTGGCCGCCGAAGACCCTCAGGCGGGGTGCTCCTGCTCCCCGCCACCGTGTCGAACTCGCGACGTGTCGAACTCGCGACGTGCCCGGAGAGCGTCCGTCGGGTACCCCCGGCCGAAGCGGCTGCCCCCGTGCCGATCAGAGCCTGCGGAGCACGGCGACGACCTTGCCGAGGATCGTCGACTCGTCGCCCAGAATCGGCTCGTAGGCCGGGTTGTGCGGCATGAGCCACACGTGGTCGTCGCGTCGTTTGAGCGTCTTCACCGTGGCCTCGCCGTCGATCATCGCGGCGACCACGTCGCCGTTCTCGGCCGTGGGCTGTTGGCGGACGACGACCCAGTCGCCGTCGGTGATCGCCGCGTCGATCATCGAGTCACCCGCGACCTTCAGCAGGAAGAGCGAGCCTTCGCCGACGATCTCGCGCGGCAGCGGGAAGACGTCCTCCACGGCCTGTTCGGCGAGGATCGGCCCGCCTGCGGCGATCCGACCCAGCATGGGCACGTACACGGGCGCGCCGTCCTGGTCGGGGTCCGCAGTGGCTGGTGCCTGCGGGACGCGGTCGATGGGGAGCACGCCGACGGCCCGAGGACGGTTCGGGTCGCGGCGCAGGTAGCCCTTGCGCTCCAGTGTCCTGAGCTGGTGAGCGACCGACGACGTCGACGTCAGGCCGACCGCCTCGCCGATCTCACGCACGCTCGGCGGATAGCCGTTGCGGTCGAGCCACTCCCGGATCACCTCCAGCACCCGATGCTGCCGGGGCGTCAGTGCCTCGACCGAGGCGGCCTCGGACTGCTCGGGTAGTGCACGCACCGCCGCGCCATCGCGCGCGCCGCCGGTGTCCTGCGCCGTCGTCTTGCGTGCCATCTCGTGCCTCCCGGCCTGTCGTGCAGGCCTTGCTCCCGCCACCCTCTCGGGTGCCCCATCAGTCATTCTCACGCTTTGTGCTCGTGAAGAGACCACAACGGTAACTCGTGACCTACGCAAGATCAAACACCTGTTCGAAGGAATTCGCCCCTTGGGCTGGCCTTCCCGCGAATGCAGTGGTAGAAAATCGCACAGGGGTTCGATCGAACAGCTGTTCGATTCATGAAAGACCTTCGCGGGAGGACTCGTGACCATTACCTCCGACGAGCGCACGCGACGCGATCACGGCGATCAGTGTGCGCCCGCGCCGCCTCGGGCGCCCGTCCGTCGCGTCGGGCGTGCGGGTGCGGCGCGGGCGTCTGCTCGCCATGGGCGTCTGCTGCGCCTCGGGTCGTCCTGTTCGGCGGGCGGTTCCGGCATGCATCGTGCTCGGTCGGCTCCCGCGGCCCGCCTCGGCGCGTCCACTCGGCCGGTCCGGCCGATCGGTCTGCTCGGCCTGGCGGGGCTGGTCCTGGTGCTCGTCGCGCTGCTGCTCGGCATGGCCTGGGGGGCCGCGCGTCCCTCCTCCGCGGGCCCGGTTCCGGAAGCGACGACGATCACCACGGTGGGCGCGGGCGAGACGGTCTGGTCGATAGCGAGGCGGGCGGTTCCTGGCAGCGCTCCAGCCGAGGTCGTCGACCGGATTCGGCTGCTCAACGGCCCCGAGGTCGCCGAGTTACGCGTCGGCCGGGTGCTGCGGGTGCCCGCGGCGGGCGACCACGCGCGGGGGTGATTCGGCTGCGGCGCGTCAGGTCGTCACAACCGGCGTGTCGGACCGCCTGTCGACTTGCAATCCGATCGATCGGAGCCTAGGTTCTACCCCAACATCTTGTGGTCGCAACGGGCTTACGTGTCCACAGATTGGGGTTCTGCCACAGCTCGTGCTGATGCGGTGGCAGAGCGACACTGGCTGTTCGGTGATCGGTTATGTGAGGTGATGGATCGTGCGGTGCCCGTTCTGTAGGCACCCCGACTCGCGAGTGGTCGACTCCCGTGAGGTGGAGGACGGCCAGGCGATTCGGCGCAGGCGATCCTGCTCGGACTGCGGTCGGCGGTTCACCACCGTGGAGGAGTCGGTTCTCGCCGTGGTGAAGCGTTCCGGGGTCACCGAGCCGTTCAGCCGCGACAAGGTCGTCCGAGGCGTTCGTCGTGCCTGCCAGGGCAGGCCGGTCGATGAGGACGCGCTACAGCAGTTGGCACATCGGGTCGAGGAGGCCATCCGGGCGACCGGATGCGCCGAGATCCCCAGCAACGAGGTCGGGCTGGCGATCCTCAGCCCACTGCGCAGCCTCGACGAGGTCGCTTATCTGCGCTTCGCGAGCGTGTACAGATCCTTCTCCTCGGTGGAGGACTTCGAGAAGGAGATCGCCGATCTGCGGACGGCGGACCCTGCGGACGAGCGGCCTTCGGGAGAGGCCTTCGTCTGATCGACGCGCCGACGGGCGGTGGTCGCGGCCCTTCTCGGCGGACAGGTGGGAATCACAGTGCGGTACCGCCACGGCTCGATCCGGGGCGGCCGATGCGCGACGACACAGTGCGGTACCTAGCCGGGTCGTGGTCGGACGGACGAGGGGATCGTCCGGTCGGGCCCTGGAGAATGAGAGTGAGCGGCATGACAGAGACCGTCGGGAGTGCACCGGCACGGTCCAAGCGGGCCAAGTCGGCGGCGAACGCGGCGAACACGGCGTCCTCCTCGGGGGAGCCCGCCGACGGCGCGGGGGCGCGTCTTCGGGTGCGCCGAGTGCACACCACCGAGGGAGTCCATCCCTACGACGAGGTGACGTGGCAGCACCGCGACGTGGTGATGACGAACTGGCGTGACGGTTCGATCAACTTCGAGCAGCGCGGCGTCGAATACCCGGACTTCTGGTCGGTCAACGCCGTCAATATCGTCACGAGCAAGTACTTCCGGGGCGCGGTGGGCTCCGAGCATCGGGAGCACAGCCTTCGACAGCTCATCGATCGCGTCGTCAAGACCTACGTCGCGGCAGGCGTCGAGAACGCCTACTTCGACACCGACGAGGACGCGGTCGTCTTCGAGCACGAGCTGACCTGGATGTTGTTGCACCAGGTGTTCAGCTTCAACTCCCCGGTGTGGTTCAACGTCGGGACGAGCTCGCCGCAGCAGGTCTCGGCCTGTTTCATCCTCGCCGTCGACGACACGATGGAGTCGATCCTCAACTGGTACCGCGAGGAGGGTCTGATCTTCAAGGGCGGTTCTGGCGCGGGACTGAACCTGTCGCGAATCCGTTCCTCTCGAGAACTGCTCTCCTCTGGCGGCACCGCCTCCGGGCCGGTCTCGTTCATGCGCGGCGCCGACGCCTCGGCAGGCACCATCAAGTCTGGCGGTGCCACCCGCCGCGCCGCCAAGATGGTGGTCCTCGACGTCGATCACCCCGACATCGCGGAGTTCGTCGAGACCAAGGCCAAGGAGGAGGCGAAGGTCCGCGTGCTGCGCGACGCGGGCTTCGACATGGACCTCGGCGGCTCCGACATCGTGTCGGTGCAGTACCAGAACGCCAACAACTCCGTGCGGGTCTCGGACGAGTTCATGCGCGCCGTGGAGTCCAAGGGCGACTTCGGCCTTCGTGCCAGGATCACCGGCGAGGTGATCGACGAGGTCGATGCGGAAGACCTCTTCGGCAAGATCGCCCAGGCCGCCTGGGAGTGCGCCGACCCCGGCATTCAGTACGACGGGACGATCAACGACTGGCACACCTGCCCGGAGTCGGGACGGATCTCGGCGTCGAATCCGTGCTCGGAGTACATGCACCTGGACAATTCGAGCTGCAACCTCGCCTCGCTCAACCTGATGAAGTTCCTCAAGGCGGACGGCACCTTCGACGGTGAGCTTTTCGAGAAGTCCGTCGAACTGGTCATCACCGCGATGGACATCTCCATCTGCTTCGCGGACTTCCCGACCGAGGCCATCGGCGACACCACCCGTCGCTTCCGGCAGTTGGGCATCGGCTACGCCAACCTGGGCGCGCTGCTGATGGCGACCGGGCATGCCTACGACTCCGAGGGCGGCCGCTCGCTCGCCGCCGCCATCACCTCGTTGATGACCGGCGTCGCCTACCGGCGTTCGGCCGAACTGGCGGGAATCGTCGGTCCGTACGAGGGATACGCCCGTAACGCCGAGGCGCACCAGCGCGTCATGCGCAAGCACTCGGCGGCCAACGACGAGATCCGCACGCTGCACGCCAACGACGCCGCGGTGCGCACACTGGCTAGCCGGGCATGGCAGCAGGGGCTCGAGGTCGGCGCGCGCAACGGGTGGCGCAACGCGCAGGCGAGCGTGCTCGCCCCCACCGGCACCATCGGTCTGATGATGGACTGCGACACCACCGGCATCGAGCCGGACCTGGCGCTGGTGAAGTTCAAGAAGCTCGTCGGCGGCGGGTCGATGCAGATCGTCAATCAGACGGTGCCCCGCGCTCTGTCCTCGCTCGGCTATCAGCAGGAGCAGGTGGAGGCGATCGTCGAGTACGTCGCCGAGCACGGGCACGTGATCGATGCTCCGGGCCTGCGCGTCGAGCACTACGAGGTCTTCGACTGCGCCATGGGCGAGCGTTCCATCTCGCCGCTGGGCCACGTTCGCATGATGGCGGCGGTGCAGGCCTTCATCTCGGGGGCGATCTCCAAGACGGTGAACATGCCGGAGGACGCGACCGTCGAGGACGTCAAGGAGATCTACTTCCAGGGCTGGAAGCTGGGCCTCAAGGCGTTGGCGATCTACCGGGACAACTGCAAGGTCGGCCAGCCGCTGTCGGTGTCCAAGAGCAGCACGGCGGAGAAGTCGCCGGAGACCGTGGTCGAGTACCGGCCGGTCCGTAAGCGGCTCCCCAAGAAGCGTCCGAGCCAGACCTACTCCTTCACGGTCGGCGGCGCCGAGGGTTACCTGCACGCGGGCTCCTACCCGGATGACGGGCTGGGCGAGATGTTCGTGAAGCTCGGCAAGCAGGGGTCGACGCTGGCAGGCGTGATGGACGCCTTCTCCATGTCCATCTCCGTCGGTCTGCAGTACGGCATCCCGCTGGAGTTCTACGTCTCGAAGTTCCAGAACCTGCGCTTCGAGCCTGCGGGCATGACCGACGACCCGGACATCCGCATCGCCACCAGTGTGCTGGACTACCTGTTCCGTCGGATGGCCCTGGACTACCTGCCCTACGACAAGCGGGCCGGGCTGGGCGTGTTCACGGCGGCCGAGCGCACCGCACAGGTCGAGGCTGACTACCCGGACACCTCGGCGCCGGTGAGCGAGAAGGTCGACTTCGAAGGGCTGCAGACCTCCGTCGACGCCGACCGGAAGCCCGCCGTCGAGGGACAGCCGGACCGGGCGGCCGGCAGTTCCACGGAGCTGATGGAGCTGAGGCTGGGCAAGGCGGCCGACGCGCCGCTGTGCTTCACCTGCGGCACGAAGATGCGTCCGTCGGGCTCCTGCTACCTGTGCGAGGGCTGCGGCTCGACCTCCGGGTGTAGCTGACACTGGCGCCGTTAATGGGTGAACTACCTGGTCAGAGCCGGGGCGCGATGGCGCGCCCCGGCTCTTTCCGTGTCTGTGCCGCGTCTGCGAGAGGCGACTCCACCAAATGAAAGTACGTGACGTACTTGGCCGTGGGTGGGGTTGTTGTGGGACCGACCGGGGAGGCGGGTATGGCTACCGTTCACTACGAGAGCTACACCGAAGCTCGCACGCATCTGAAGAAGCTGCTTGACGCTGCCGAGGAAGGCCGAGTCGCCACGGTTCGGCGTGACTCGGTCATGACGGCGCTGGTGGATGTGGAGCGCCTGCGTCGGTTCCTTGCGTCGACGGTCCCGTCGGATGCCCAGGTCGTTCCCGAGGCCGACAGCTGGTCGGTTTTCATTCCGGGGCTGCCGGTTTCCGCTGATGGCGCGTCGTTCGACGAGGCGATCGCCGAGATGGTCGATGCTCTTCGGGAGTATGCGCAGGACTGGCAGGAGCGCCTGCTCGCTGCGCCGAACCACCGCGACAACTGGGGTCTGGTGCAGTTGATCAGTCTCAGTGACGACGAACAGTTGCGCTGCTGGCTGGTCGGTGCAGCGCGGTGACTTCGTGGCCGCAGCCGACGCGCAAGGATCACGAGACCTTCTGCCAGGTCGAGGAATGGCGGCGAGTGCGAGACGCTCGTGGGCGCACCGGTACGCATCACGTCACTTTCGAACTCGATCTCCTCGATGGCAGGATTCTGCGGGCCCGTTCCTCGCATCCGGTGGACCGCAGCGGCTACGGGCAGAGCAGCTGGAGGCATGTCCTTCGCGATCAGCTCGAAGTCGACGAAGCAGAGTTCTGGCCCTGTGTGCATGACGGCGTCAGGCCCGCTCGCGGAACGCCTGAGCCGCCGACGGAGACGCTGCCCGCCGACCTCGTGCACCTGCTGACTCACGTGTCGGCCTCGACGAGTCCGAGATCGTCGGGCTGTCCAAGGACGAGGCCGCGGCCAGGCTTCAGAGCTATTGGACGCAGGGACCCTGATCGACGTCTGCGGCCCGATACCGGGACCGGCGCGTCAGCGAGTCCTCGGCGGGCATGCCGGGCCGTGTTCGTCTGCCTCCTTGAACCTCGCCTGCGGGACGTCTGTACGGGTCTCTTGGCAGGGCACTGCCGTGTGCCCCAGCTCGAAGGAAGTCGCAGCCCGCATCTCGTGACCACGGCCGATGCCTGCCTGTCTGCCGCGACAGCGGTGCGGACGCCCGTCAGCGTGCCGCTCGTGTCGGCCGGTCCCGCCCACCGTCCTGAGTGAGGCGGTTCCCACCCGATGCCGGTCCCGCGCCTCGCCGCGGACCGCTCCGAGCGATTCGGAGGAGAAAAGCGCGTGCGTAGGCCCGCTGGTCTTTGCTATGGTCTGTTCATGCGCTGACAAGCCCCTTCTTCGTGGTGTCACCTCCCACGCGTGCCTGCCGGTCTCTCGGCGGCATGATGCTTTTCTGTTCCGGCCCGGCGCTGTCTTTCGCGCATCGGTCGGTCTTCTTCATTCGTCTCGCCTCGCTTTGGCGTCCGTTCGGGACGCCGCCGATGATCGGCAGCGGGGCAGAGGTGTCCGTAACAGTCCTCGAATCATGAGGAGGCGATCTTTCATGACGCGAAATGAATCCGGTTCCGAACTCCGTCCGGCCGTGGTGGATGAGCTGAGCCAGACCACCAGCGAGTCGATTCCCGTCCCCTTTCCCCAGGTGGACGAGGTACAGGCCGCCGAGACGGCCGGGCCCAACCGTGCGGAACGCAGGCGGGCGGGCAAGAAAAACAAGGAACGGTTCTCCGGTCACGGGCTGGCCAGGCAGCCGCGTATCGCCGCGGCGCCGCCGCGTCAGTTCGCCCACCGTAGACGTGGCTGATCAGTCCTTCCTTGGTCAGCGGTACCGCCGAACGGACGGTCGATAAGGAGGTGCCAGTGGTGAGAGAAATTCGGCGCGAAGGCGCCCGGCGATAAGACGAGACCGACGGTATGAAGGCCGCGTCATGACAGCGGAACCGTGAGTCGGAACGAATCGGTGGCGAACACCGTGCTCGGCCGTGATCGTGGCCGAGCACGGTATTCGTCGTGGATTCGAATGCCCCGGCCTGCCCACCGGATGGTCGACCAGCGGGTGCTCGGCTGCGGCACATTTCCGACCGAGCAGGCCGCCGACGGTAGCGGCGTGCGTGTCGATCACGCTACGTTGCGAGTGGTCTGAATCACCTGGGCCAGTCCGGTCGTTGGGCGCGCGGTGACCGGCGTGGTCCCCAACCGGCATGTCCGGGAGGAGAACTGATGTCGAGGAGATCGTTCGCGCGCCGGTCGGCCGCCGTGATCGTCGCGGCCGTCATCGCACCACTGACCATGATCGGGTCGGCCTCCGGCGCGGAGCCCGTCGGTCCCGTCCTGTCGCAGGCCCCCGCCGTCGAACAACTCGATCGCCTGTCCGTGCACACCGACCAGGTCGCCTCGGGTCTGCGGCGGCCGACGGCCATCGCGGCTCCGGACGACGGCAGCGGCAGGCTGCTGATCGCGGAGAAGCCCGGCACCGTGCGCGTCTACCACCCGGACGCCGGGCTCGCCGCGACGCCGCTGCTCGACCTGACCGATCGGGTCGACAACTCGGCGAACGAGCGAGGACTGCTCGGCATCGCCGCCTCGCCCGACTTCGCGGAGACGCACGCCCTCTATGTCGCCTACACCTCCCTCCCCGACGGCGAGGTGACCCTGTCCCGCTTCCCGTTGTCCGACGCGGCGCAGGACCCGGTGCCCGCTGACGGGGAGGAGGTCCTGCTGACCCAGCCGCATTCGGAGTTCACCAATCACAACGGCGGTCAGGTCGCCTTCGGGCCGGACGGGCATCTCTACTGGAGCATCGGCGACGGCGGTGGTGGCGGCGATGCGCTGAACGCCGCCCAGGACCTCACGACGCTGCTCGGCAAGATCCTGCGCATCGACGTGAGCGCGAGCTGTGCCGACGCCTACTGCATTCCCGCCGACAACCCCTTCGTCTCCGATGCGCAGGCCCGCCCGGAGATCTGGGCCTACGGGCTGCGCAACGCGTGGCGGTTCTCCTTCGACGACGCCGACGGTGGGCTCTGGATAGCCGATGTCGGCCAGGGCACGCAGGAGGAGGTCAACCGCCTCGCTGCCGACCAGGGCGGTGCGAACCTGGGCTGGCCCTGCCTGGAGGGCACGTCGGTGTTCGACGAGACGCGCTGCGACTCCGAGGCGGAGTACGTCGACCCGGTGTTCACCTACGCGACCTCCCTCGAGGGATGCGCGGTGGTAGGTGGCCACGTCTACCGAGGGTCTGAGTTCGCCGACGCGGCGGCGGGCGTCTACGTGACGACCGACTACTGCACGGCGACCGGTTGGGGCATCGAGACGGCGGACGACGCGCACCCCAGCGCCGTCATCGGTGAGTTCCCCATCCAGACCAGCACCTTCGGCGAGGACGCCGACGGCGAGTTGTACGTCGCCAACGATCTGCCCGGCCAACTGCACGCCGTCTCATTCGAGCTCGAACCGCCTGCGGCGAGCTGTTCGGTCGACTACCAGGTGCGCAACCAGTGGGGCACGGGGTACATCGGCGCGGTCACGGTGGTCAATGAGGGCTCTGAGCCGGTCTCGGACTGGTCCTTGAGCTGGACGGCGCCCGCCGGGCAGACGGTGACCTCCGCGTGGAGCGCCGTCGTCTCGCAGGTGGGTGACCAGATCACGGCGGTCGGCGCCTCATGGAACAGGTCGATCCCGCCGGGTGGATCGGTGAGCTTCGAGTTCCTCGGGACGCACGGCGGTGCCGTCGCCGTGCCCGGTCAGTTCGTGATGAACGGCAGCACCTGCCGCTAGTCCGACTGAGAACGTCCGGGCTCCACGGGCAGCGCGAGGTCCCGCGTGGACGACCCGTCGCCCGGCTCGGACGTTCCGCCTGACTCCGGCGGGGCGTCCGAGCCTGCCCAGGCGAGAGCGCCCGCCTGTGCCGCCGCCAGGACCATCGCCGCCGACTGTTCGGCCAGATGGGCGTCGACGGGCTCGCGGGTGATGAACAGCCGATGGTAAAGCGGGGCCACGACCGCGCGGGCCACGGCGCCGGGGTCCGTGCTCGCGGGCACCTCGCCCCGTCGGATCGCCCGCGTGGTCACCGGCTCGCAGCGGGCGTGCCGATCGGCGAAGAAGTCGCGCAGCGCGGCGGCCGCCCGGTCGGAGTGGAAGGAGGCGTAGACGAACGCGTTGGGCGCACCGGCTCGGCGGGGGTCCGCGAAGTAGTGCAGGACCTCGGTGGCCAGTGCGCGCAGGTCGCCCGCGAAGGAGCCCGTGTCGGGTGGTCGCCAGTCGTCCTCGCCTGCGAGGTCCAACACGTCGATGACCAGTCCGTCCACCCCGCCCCAGCGCCGGTACACGGTGGTCTTGTGCACACCGGAGCGTTCGGCGACGGTGTCCACGGTGAGGCCCTGATAGCCGTGCGCCGCCAACTCGGCCAGCGTGGCGTCGCGGACGGCCGATCGCGTCCTGGCGGTGCGTCCGCCGGGGCGGACGGTGCCGGAGACACGCTCAGGCTCCTCCACAGAGAACTCCAGTCGCGTCGGGTCACTCGAGTGGGCAATCGAACTCCGCGTACACCGGGACGGCCTCGGTTCCGGCCGCCCGGTCGAGACATCACGTCGGTGCAGGTCCGAAGCCCGTCGCACGCTCTCCCGCGTGCACATCCGTCCAATGCCCACCAGGTCGCGTGAGTCCGAGGATGTCACACCCGACCGGGCGGCACGCCGTGCGCAGGGCACTGGGCGATCGACTGCGGTTCGCCGCAGGCTCCGTCCCGGTTCGCCCGGCGAGCGAGTCGGCATCGTCGGGGCGGCCGCTGCACCGGCACGACGCTGCCTCGCCTGCCGGTCGGCCGCGGCCGAGTCGATGAGGGCGCGGCGCGAGCGACTGCGTCCGGCCGCCTCGATTCAAGCTCGGTCGGCCGCCTCCTTCGCAGGAGCCCGCAGCCGTCCGCCCACACCGCCGCCGCCCCTGCCGTCGTCGTCGCTCGGCTCGTGGGAACAGAGATCCACGACGTCCGCGTGCCGGGTGCCGATGCGATGAGTGGGGACCCGGTCGCTCCCGGTGATCACTCGGCTTGGGAACATCACGGTATGGAACTGGACGTCCTGGCTGGCGAGTACGCGGTGTGCAGGCTCGACGCGGGGGAGGCGCTGCCGGACTGGATCGGACCCCGGGACGGCTCACGGCTGTGCTCCGTCACCTGGGCGGGCACCGAACTGTCCGTGCTGTGCCCCGCCGAGCAGGTGCCCGTCGACGAGGGGGCCGGTGACGTGCGGGTGACCGCAGGCTGGCTGGCGCTGCGGGTACGAGGGCCGCTCGACTTCGCTCTCATCGGGGTGCTCGCCTCGCTGGCAGAGCCGTTGCGGGAGGCCGGCGTCAGCGTGTTCTCGGTGTCCACCTTCGACACCGACTATCTGCTGGTGCCTGCGGCGGACCGATTCACCGCGTTGGCGGCGCTGCGCGAGGCCGGTCACACGATCGCCGAGGGGTGACTCCCCTCGGCCGGACTCGGGCGACGGCGGGGACTCCACAGCGGGGATGAGTTCCGCAGGCGGCGTGCTGAGAGCGTCGGCAGTGCACGATGTCGTGCGCCGCAGTCCAGGGCTTTCGTCCACCGGCCGCTTCCCGGTGCTGATCCCGATGATCCTGGCCGTCGGATTTGCGCCGTCGTGAGACCGTGCCGCCCGTCCCGTCGCCGTGGCGGCGGCTCGGCGAGCGAACGGAGTCCTCGGAGCCACGGGTAGCGGGCCGGGCTCGCGATCGGCGTGGTCGATCGGGCTCTCACCTCGCGTCGGTGCCGCCGCCCGCCAGCGAGTCGAGCTCGTCACGCAGCCGATCCACCAGATCCCTCGCCCGGCCCAGCGCGGGTGAGGACGGCGGGACGGCGGACGGCTCGATGGGGAGCAGGTCCGGCGCGGGGGTCAGCCGGAGCTGTTCGTTCTGCTCACTGAGCTCGACCTCGAAGGCGACCCGGTCGGCGCGGTGCCAGGTGGCGAACCACTCCAGCGGCCTGCCCAGCTGATCGGCTCCGCCGCCCTCCAGCAACAGCAGCGGTGCCCCTTCCGGCAGCGCGAGCGCCTCCGCCAGACGCGCGTCGGCAGGGACGGCTCGGACCTGTCGACGTCCGCTCACCGGACGGATGCCCAACGTCGTCTCCAGGACATGGTGGAGCGAGGCGTCGGTCAACAGTTCCTCGGTCAGACCTCGCACTCGTGCCGACGGCAGCCAGGTGCGCACGTAGGCCACCGGTTCCGAGCCCACCGAGCGCAGTCGTTCCAGCCGCATCGTGTCCGTGGTTCCCAGATACTCGGCGACCTGCGGCGGCGGACTGGCCGGGACCAGGTGCACGACCCTGGTGCGCAGGGCCAGGCCGCTTCGCGAGAACTGTTCGAAGAGGCCCGTCGCCCGTTGAACCAGCCTGCGGTGCTCCTGGGGCGATGCCACCACCGGAGCCCGTCCCTGCTCCCGACGGACGAGTCCCTCGGTGACCAGCGCGGCCAGCGCCTGTCGGACCACGCTGCGCGCCACCCCGAAACGGTCTCGCAGGGTCGCCTCACTCGGCAGCGTCGCGCCGGGCGGCATCTCGTGGTCGCGGATCTCTGAGCGCAGCACCGCGGCAACCTGTGCGTGCAACGGCTGCGGTGAGTTGCGGTCCACAGGCATGCGGGTGAGTTTAAGAGCCTGCGGGCCGTTCCCTTCTCCCCGTCGGGTGGGAGCGGCGCCTGCGAGTTCGTCGCCCCCGCCGTTCGCACGCACGCCGTGCCCCTCTCCTGATCGACGTGGTCCGCTGCCTGCGGCTATCACGCCGGGTCGGCACCGGAAGCGCTTCGCCAGACATGACCCCAGCCCGGCGCAAGCTCTGCGGCCCGGCGCAGGGCCAGCACCAGACTGGCCTCTCTGGCCTGGCCGGTGCCCACGATGTCGAAGGCCGTGCCGTGATCCACTGAGACTCGGACGACCGGCAGCCCGACGGTGATGTTCACTCCGTCGTCGCCGTAGACCGCCTTGAACGGCGCGTGTCCCTGATCGTGATAGCAGACAGCGACGAGCCGCCACTTTCCTCGGACGGCAGCCGGGATCAACGCATCGGCCGGGAGCGGGCCCACCGCGTTGATGCCTGCTGCGACGACCTCGGCGATGGCCGGGACGAGCACGTCGGCATCCTCGTCGCCGAACAGCCGATCCTCGCCTGCATGCGGATTGAGACCTGCCACGCCGATCGGCTCCGCAGGCCTGCTCAACGCCGTGCCGAAGGAGTCCGCCAGCCGCAGCACGGAGGTCACCCGCTGCCGGGTCACTCCCTCGATCGCATGCCGCAGGGAGACGTGGGTGGTGAAGTGGAAGACGAACAGGTCGCCTGCGGAGAGGACGAGGCTGAAGTCACGCACGCCGAACTCGTGGGCCAGCAGCTCGGTGTGGCCGGGCCAGCGGTGGCCCGCCGCGTGCATCGCCGCCTTGTTCAACGGTGCGGTGACGATGCCGTCGACCTGGCCGTCACGCGCCAGTGCACAGGCCGCCTTGACGAAGCGGACCGCAGCGTCGCCCGCCCTCGGGTGGACGGCACCGGCAGGCACGTCCGCGAGGGAGTCGCCGACCTGGATCACCTCGATGGTCCCCGGTTCGTTACGTGCCTGTCGAGGGGTGGCGATCACGCGGACCCTCGCCGGGTCGCCGCCCGCGGTCCGGACGCCTGCCCGCACGGCGTCGGCGTCCCCGACGACCACCGGGGCGCAGAGACCACGGAGGTCGGCGTGGCCGAGCAACGCCTTGGCGGTGGTCTCCGGGCCGATGCCCGCCACATCGCCGATCGTGAGCGCAAGGACGGGAATCGTCACTGCGGGCTCCTTTCTCGGATGACCGCGTCGACGGCCAGGGACAGCACGTCCTCGGCGCCGAATCCGCCCGCCTTCGTCACCACGGGCAGGCCCTCGGCGCGACCGCCGAGGATGCGGCTGCGGGGTACACCGGGGACCACCTCGTCCAGCAGCCGGAGGCCGGTCGCATCGAGCGCGTCGAGGACGGCCCGTGCGCCGTCGCCACCCGTGAGCACGAGTCCGTCGACAGGGTGACGCTCGATCATGTCGGACGTCAGGTCGGCGAGGCGGCGAGCGACGGTCGTCGCGTCCGTCTTCTCGCCGACCTCTGCCGGGCTGATGAGCAGGGTCGGGGCGTCCGTGGTCGGTGCGGTCGCGAGGAATCCGTCTCGCCAGCGTCGCCAATGGTCGGCGTCGGCGATCACCTCGGCAGACGGCTGGAACGCTCGACCGGGGTGCTCGGCTGCGAGCCTGGCCGCCTGTGCACGGGTGACCGGATGCAGCGAGGTGACGACGACCAGTACGGCCCCGCCGCGCGGCGCCTCGCCCCATACCCGGGCCAGATGCCTCCCCAGGCCTGCCGATCCCACCGGCACCGCCGTCGGCCCCAATTCGCCGACGGCCGCGGCCAGCAGCGCGAGGTCGTCCTCGTTCTCGGCGTCGACCACCACCAGCGGGCCTGCCTCGCGCAGCCGGTCGGCCGCCGCCCGGGGATCGGTCAGTCCGGTCAGACTGACGCCGACTCCGTCGAACAGCCTGGGCAGCAGACTGTCACGCACCGAGGTCACCGGGTCCGAGCCTGCCGAGGTCTCGGCCACCGGCACGCCGTCGACGAGCAGGGTCCCTGCTCGGACGATCCGGCCTGCCGACGGGAAGGCGGGACACACCACGGCCAGCGCGTCGGGCCCCCATGCTGCGATCGCCGCCGAGGTCTCCTCGGCCACGGGACCGCGCACCGTCGAATCGACCTTCTTGTACAGGTGCTCGACTCCCTCCGCTCGAAGCCTGCCGACCGCCTCGGTCACCAGCCTGGCCGCCTCGGCCGGCTCGGCGTGGCGGGAGTCGGTGGTCACCGCGAGCACCTCGGAGTCCGTGCGGGCCGGTCGGAACTGCAGTTCGGTGTTCCAGCCCGCTCGTGCGAACTGCACTGCGGTGTCGTTCGCGCCGGTGAGATCGTCGGCGATGATCGCGATTCGGGGTTTCATGCGGAGGTCTCCGTCTCGGGCTGGGACTGCCGAAGCGCTCCGTTGCGGCGGAGGACCCAGGAGGCGAACAGTGGGGCGGTGATCGCGGTGATCAGTACGCAGGTCGCGATCTGGGCGGTCGCGGTCCCGACGAACTCCGCGAAGCGCGGGTCGGCGGCGGCGACCACTGCGGGGGTGGCGATGGCGTTGCCCGCGGTCGTGCCTGCCGCGAAGCCGATGCCGCTCTGTCTGCCTCTGCGCAGGAGGAACCGATAGCCGAGGTAGACCAGCCCGCCGGTGATCGGCGTGATGAGCAGGCCGAGCACCAGACCGCTGATGCCGCCGCTGAGGATCGAGCCGAGGTCGATGGCGGTGCCGAGCGCGAAGGCGAAGAAGGGGATGACGATGTTGGGCACGGGCCGCAGCACCTCGCGCCACTGTGCGTCCAGATTGCCGATGATCATGCCGAGGACGAACGGCACCAGCGCCGCGACCAGGGCGATCACGGGGATGTCGCCGAGCCCCGACGCGCCGAGGAACAGCAGGGTGAGGAAGGGCCCGTCGTTGATCGCACTGGCCATGTAGGCGCCTCGGTCGCGCTCGTCGCCGTACTGTCCGGAGAAGGCCAGCCACAGACCGCCGTTGCTGTTGTCCAGTGCCGCGAGCAGGGCGAGGATCGAGACGCCGAGGATGCCGTCGATGCCGACGAAGCTGCCCAGCGTCACCACCAGCAGGGCCGGGATCAGGCTCTTGGTGAGCAGGATCGTGCCTGCCGTGGCCAGCACGGGACCGCCGGTGCGACCGGTGACCTGGGTGCCGGTGACGAAGATCAACAATGCGATCAGGGGCATCGCGCTGTCCTTGAACAGCGCCGTGGTGAATCCGCCGATCTCCAGGGCTCCGGGTGCGAAGGTGCCCAGCAGCGAGCCCAGGACCAGCGGCACCAGCATCAATCCGCCGGGAATGCGGCTCATGGTCCCGAACAGGGGAACCACGGAGCGAAGTCGTTCGCTCATCGTCGTCCTTCCGACACGTCGGTGACGTGCTGATCCTCCCGTAGCGCAGCACCGTCGGTACGTACAAGTGGTACGGACAATGTGCCACAGCTTTGCGGCGGAGGGAAGAGTCGACTCCATGTCGCCGCTTGACACCGATCCCACCTCCGGCAAGGGTGATCACAGTTCGTTCGGTGTCCGAATCTGCACGGGGAGTTGCCTTGCGACGTGCCCGAGGTGTCCTGCTCGCCGCCGCCCTCTCGCTGCCCGTCCTCGCGGCGCCCGCGCTGGCGTCGCCCGTTCTCGGCGAACAGGACCGCGCCCCGGCCGTCACGCCGCCGCTGGACTTCGAGGGCGGCGCCTCACAACCGGTGCTCGACCCGACCGCCGTGGTGCGCGAGAGCCTGTATGTCCAGGCTCCGGTGGACAGCGACGGCGACGGCCGCGACGACGAGGTCTATGTCGAGGTCGTGCGCCCGGACGTCACCGAGGATGGTCTCCGCCTCCCGGTCGTCTATTTCGCGAGTCCCTACTTCTCGGGCGGCAATCCGCTGCAGTTCCACGACGTCGACGTCGAACTGCACGTCCCGGGCGGGCCCGAGGGCATCGTCGGGTCTACCGCGTCGGCAGGTGATGCCGGCGCCGGGGCGGACGCCGATCAGGCGGCTGCTCGACCGGCCATCACCTCGGCTTATGAGTCGTTTCTGCTGGCCAGGGGATATGCGGTCGTCTACGCCGAATCGCTGGGCACCGGCTTGTCGACCGGGTGTCCCACCACCGGCGGCGAGAACGAGACGATCGGCGCCCGGTCGGTGGTCGACTGGCTCAACGGCCGGGCCCCGGCCAGGGACACGGCGGGCGACCCGATCGACGCCCCGTGGACGACGGGCCGGGTCGGAATGATGGGCGTCTCCTACAACGGCACCCTGCCCAACGCGGTGGCGGCGACGGGCGTCGAGGGCCTGGAGGCGATCGTTCCCATCGGCGCCATCTCGAGCTGGTACGACTACTACCGTGCCGACGGCGCCGTCGTCGCGCCCGGCGGATACCAGGGGGAGGACGCCGACGTCCTCGCCGAGTACGTCTACACCAGGGCCGATCGCGAGGTCTGTGCTCCCGTGATCGACGCACTGACCGAGCAGCAGGACCGCGTCACCGGCGACTACAACGAGTTCTGGGACGAACGCAACTACCTGAACGACGCCGATCAGGTACAGGCGGCAGTCCTGGCGGTGCACGGCCTCGCTGACTGGAACGTCAAGACCGGGCAGGTCGCCCAGTGGTACGACGCCCTGGCCCAGCACGATGTTCCCCGAGCCATCTGGCTGCACCAGGCAGGCCACGTCGACCCGCTCTCGGTCCGGCGGGAGGAATGGCTGGACGCCCTCAACCGCTGGTTCACCAACTACCTGCACGACGTGGACAACGGCGTGGCGGACGAGCCGAGGGCGACCCTGCAGCGTGAGGACGGGACCTGGACGGTCGAAGCCGACTGGCCCGCCCCCACCGCGACGGAGGCCTCGTTGTGGCCGTGGCCGGGCGGTGCCGCCGAGGGTGGTCTCGACCCGTCGAACCCGGTGCCAGGCAGCGCGACCGTGGAACGGTTCTTCGACGACGCCTCCAAGACGGCCCAGGACCTCGTCGACTCCCCACGCTCGGGAAATCGGCTGGCGTACTACACGCCGCCCGCCGCGCAGGAGGTCCGACTGAGCGGCACGCCCAGGGTCGACTTCGCCGTCTCCTTCACTCGCCCGGCGGCGAACCTCTCGGCACTGCTGGTCGCTCGCGCGCCCGACGGCAGTGCGGAGATCATCACGCGGGGCTGGACGGACCCGCAGAACCGGGACGCCGATGACCAGACCAGTCCGATCGTGCCGGGCGAGACCTACCGCGTCGAACTGACGATGCAGGCCCAGGACTACGTGCTGCCCGCAGGCCACGAACTCGGGTTCGTGCTGATCTCCAGCGATCGCTACTACACCCTGCGTCCCGCGCCCGGAGCGGGACTGGCGGTCGAGCTGGGGCGGACTCGTCTGGTCCTGCCCACGGTCGGCGGTCGTAGCACACTGACCAGTGCCTTCGGCTGATGATCACCCGTTCGGGAGTCCAGTTGTCCACATAGCCGGGTTGTCCACAGGGGCGTGCTGATCGGCGGGCGCCAGACGGCGCTGATCACGCATGGTCGTGCCATGAGCACGCCGCTGACCTCCTGTATTCGCCTGCACGATCCAGGCGAGTTGATCGCCGCCGTACCGCACCTGCTGGGCTTTCACCCCGCCGACTCCCTGGTCCTGATCACGCTCTGCGGCAGCGACCGCTCACGCGTCGGCGTGAGCATCCGACTCGATCTCCCCGGCGTCGACGAGTACGAGGCCGTGCAGGAGACCCTGCTGGCTCCGATACGGACTCAGCGGACCACCGGGGTGATGCTCGTCGTGGTGGGCGGCGGCAGCCACCACCGAGTCGACGGGCCGCCGCACCGAGGGCTGGTCGACGTCGTGGAGCGAGCCCTGGCCGACGCGGGAGTGCCGTGCCTGCACTCGGTCTGGACTCCGGACACCTCGACCGACAGCCGGTGGATCTGCTTCAACGAGGACGACTGCACCGGCAGGCTGCCCGATCCGGCGGCCACCACACTGGCCGCCGCGAGCGCGGCCGCAGGTCTGGTCACCTTCGCGGATCGCGCCGAGCTGGCCGACCTGCTGACACAGGACGACGAGGCGACCCTGCTCCGTCGGGCGGAGCTGATCGCCGCAGCCACCGAGGCGGGAGACCTGGACCGGACGCTGGCAGGCGCGGCGGCGGCCCGGCGCGACCTCGCCGCATTGCATCGGGCGTTGGAGTCGGTGGAGCGCGGCAGACTGATGGTCGACGACGATCTCGTGGTGCGGCTGGCCTTCTCCCTGACCGACCGTCGGGTTCGCGACGCCTGCATGCGCTGGTGCGCCGGACCTCGTTCGGAGGCGGCGGAACGTCTCTGGCTGGCGTTGACGAAGGCCACGCCTGCTCCCGAGCGTGCCGAGCCCGCAGGCCTCCTCGCCCTGTCGGCGTACCTGCGAGGCGACGGGGCGCTGGCGAGTCTGGCACTGGCCGAGGCCCGCGCCGCCTGTCCGGACCACCTCTTCGCCCAACTGCTCGATGAACTGCTCCAGTCTGGCGTGCCACCGAGCAAGCTCGCCGTCGTGATCTCGGCCAACGCGGAGGACGCGCTGCTCGCCATCGAGTCCGAGGACCAGGACGCATGGTGACCCGACTCCGGAACGAACCGGGTCGCCCGCATCCTCGGCCGCCGCGAAGGGAGATCGTCATGGAAACGGCTCGTCGTCTCGCGGCCCGACTGGTCGCCGCCCTCATCGCCTGCGTCCGGCGTCTGCGTCGAGGGCGGCGACAGAACGTCAGAGCAGGTCGGGACGTCGCCACGAGTCGCCGAGCACCCGCTCGGCGAGGAACGCGAAGACCGTCTCGTACCAGACCTTGGCGTTGCCCGGAGTCAAGATCCAGTGGTTCTCCGTGGGGAAGTACAGGAACCTGGCGGGCACGCCGTGCCGAGCCAGATCGTGGTACAGCCGAAGGGCCTCGCCGATCGGCACCCGATAGTCCCGGTCGCCGTGGATCACCAGCATCGGCGTGCGGATGTCGGCGACCCGAAGATGCGGCGAGTTCGCCGCCACCACCGCAGGCTCGGTCAGCGGATCACCCAGTGCGCGCTGCCAGAAGTAGCCGTCATCCGTCGTTCCGGAGAATTGGTCGATGTTCCACAACGACGCGTGGGTCACCACGGCGTCGAACCGGTCGGTGCTGGTGGCGATCCAGTTGGCCATGTACCCCCCGAAGGAGCCGCCCATCGCCGCAGTGCGCCGCCCGTCCACGTCCGGCCGTTCCACCGTCGCGTCGGTGATCGCCATCAGGTCGGTGTACGGAGCAGCCCCCCACCGCCGCCAGCCCACTCGGATGAAGTCCTGGCCGTATCCCGTGGACAGCGCGGGATCGGGGAGCAGCACCGCGTAACCGCGAGCGGTGGCCGTCCACGGATTCCACCGCCAGGTCCAGGTGTTCCAACTCATCATCGGTCCCCCGTGCACCCACAGCAGCAGGGGAGCGGGGTGCTGTGCGTCTGCGCCGACGGGCAGCGCGAGCCAGGCCCGCACGGTGCGGCCGTCGTCGACGGTGGTCTCGATCTCGGTCAGGGTTCCGGGCAGCTCGGCCACTGCGCCCGGCGCGGGCAGCCGCACCGGGTCCTGCTCGGTGCGGATCGTGTCGATCCGTACCGGCTGGGTCGGGTGGTCGATCGACGACCGCAAGGCGAACAGCACACCGGGATCGGCGCCGGGCTGGAGGTCTGAGTACGCACCTTCGCCGGTGAGGCGGTCGAGTCGACCGTCTTCCAGATCGAGGCGGAACACCGGCCTGCGGCCTGCCACGTTGGCGAGCAGGAACAGGCTTCGGCCGTCGCGGGCGACCGCCACCTCTTCCGGGCGGAACGGGAAGTCCGGCAGCAGATCGGTCAGCTCACCCGTGGCGAGGTCGGCACGGACGAGAGTCACATCCGGCGGCTCGTCGGCGCTGGCCTCCAGTTGACGCAGACAGAACACTGCGGCCGAGTCGGGGGCGAAGGCGGCGACCCGGAGGGAGGCGCCCTCCGTCTCGAAGGATGCCGTGGTCGCCCCGGTGCCAGCGTCGAGCACCACGACGGCGCTGCGGCTGCCTGCCTGCGGAGACACGTCGACGCGGAGTCCGTGGGCGACGAGGGTGCCGTCCGGGCTGATCAGCCCGGGCAGCGCGATCCTGCCGGTGGAGTCCGGCGTCAGGTCCAGCGGGTCGACGAGCCGACCGGCGTCCGCGTCGACACCCTCGGCGGCCAGCAGACGGGTGTGCGCCGGGCCGAGGTCGTGGTCCCAGTACCGCACCGGATACGACTCGTGCAGGATCGCCGTCACACCGGCCTTCTCGCGGGCCTTGCGCTTCTCCTCGTCGGCCTCGCCGAAGTCGACGAACGGGAGCACGGCGGCCGCGACGACGACCCGGCCGGTCTCGGCGGCGACCTGGACGGCCTGGACACCGCCGGACGGGGCGAAGACCTGCCGGGCCTCACCCGTCGGCGGCAGCAGCCAGAGCGCAGCTGCCGCAGTCGTGTCCTGCGGCGAGCCGGACGCCTCCTGATCGCGGCGAGCGGAGACGAACAGCAGCGAGCCGTCGGGACTGAAGACCGGGCTCGACTCGCTCTTGGCCGACCTGGTGAGACGCCGGGCAGGTCGTTGCCCTGCGGGGTCGAGTTCCCAGAGCGCGCCCTGCCATGTCTTGCCGTCCCCGGTCAGCTCGCTGACCACGGTGACGAGCCGATCTCCGGTCGGCGACACGGCCAGCGATCCGAGGCGGGGAACGGCCACGAAGCGGTCGAGATCGAGGAACGTGCCTGCCGCGTCGTCCGCAGGCGGCTCGGCGAGACTCGAAGTCGTCATCGATCAGGCGCCGATCCGGCCCTGGGTGAACCGCCAGGCGTCGGCGACGATGGTGTCCAGGTCCGGACGCTCCGGCTTCCAGCCCAGCTCGGCGCGGGCGCGGTCGGCGGCCGCCACCAGCGTCGCCGGGTCGCCCGCGCGGCGGGGGGCGAGCTCGGCCGGGATGGCGTGCCCGGTGACACGCCTGCAGGCGTCGATGACCTCCTTGACGGAGAAGCCGGTGCCGTTGCCGAGGTTGTAGATCCGGTGCTCGCCCGCCGAGGCGTGCCGCAGCGCGAGCAGATGGGCATCGGCCAGGTCCGTCACGTGGATGTAGTCCCGGACGCAGGTGCCGTCCTCGGTCGGCCAGTCGTCGCCGTAGATCGACACCTGGGCCCGCAGACCGGACGCCACCTGGAGCACGAGCGGGATGAGGTGCGTCTCGGTGGCGTGTCGCTCCCCGAACCGGTCGTGGGCGCCCGCGACGTTGAAGTAACGCAGGCTCACCGCCGCGAGACCGTGGGCGTTGGCGTAGGAGGTGATGGCGTGGTCGATCGCCAGTTTGGTGGCACCGTAGGTGTTGGTGGGGCGGGTGGGGGCCGACTCGGGGATCGGCACCTGCTCCGGCTCGCCGTAGGTGGCGGCCGTCGAGGAGAACACCAGCCGAGGAACACGATGCCGGTGTACGGCCGCGAGCAGCCGCAGCGAGGTCACCACGTTGCCGTCCCAGTACTTCGCCGGGTCCGTCATGGACTCGCCGACCAGCGACTTCGCCGCGAAGTGCAGGACGCCCTCGACCCCCTCGGCCAAGAGGTCGTCGGCCGCCTCGGCCAGATCGGCCTGGACGAATGTGGCGCCCTCGGGTACGGCGTCGGCGTGGCCGGTGGACAGGTCGTCGACCACCACGACCTCATGGCCCTCTTCGACCAGCCGCGCCGCACAGACGCTGCCTACGTATCCGGCTCCACCTGTCACCAGCAGCTTCACGTTTCCAGCCTTCCGTTGACGCCTCGCGGGACAGCGTTCGGCCGAGGCGGACGGGTGGCCGGTCAGCCTGCTGACGACTCCTCGCGGCCTGCGCCTGCCGAGGGCAGCGCCGCGAAGAACCGGGGGTGTGCCAGCCCGCGCTCGTCGAACGCGGCGATGATCGACTCCTCGACCTCCGCCTGTGCCGCAGACCGTATAAGGGCGATCGCTGACCCTCCGAACCCGCCTCCGGTCATCCGGGCGCCCAGGGCGCCCGCAGCCAGTGCCGACTCGACGACGAGGTCCAGCTCGGGGCTGGAGACCCGGTAGTCGTCGCGAAGACTCTCGTGCGAAGCGGTGAGCAGCGGGCCGATCATGTCGAGCCTGCCCTCCGTCAGCATTGTCACCACGGACTCGACCCTGGCGTTCTCGGTCACCACATGGCGGACCAGGGGCCGCAGCTCCTCGGGCAGGCGGGCCGTCGCCACGTCGAGTCCGCTGTGCGCGACCTCGCGCAGCGACTCGATCTCCAGGGCCTCGGCAGCCGCGACACAGCCGCGTCGCCGTTCCCCGTACCCCGACTCCGAGTGCGCGTGGCGGGTCCGGGTGTCGATGACCAGCAGCCGCAGGCCGTGCGCGGCGGTGTCGAAGGGCACCTGGATCTGCTCGCCGGAGCGGACGTCCAGGAACAGGACGTGCGCCGCCGTGCAGCACAGCGACGCCGTCTGGTCGAGAACGCCGGTCGGCGCGCCGACGAAGTCGTTCTCGGCGCGCTGCGCCCAGCGCGCGATCCGGGTGAGGTCCGGACGCGCGTCGTCTGCCGGTCCGTCCAGCGGCGTGCCTGCGAGGTCCAGCAGGCTCAGCGCGGTGGCGCACTCCAGCGCCGCCGAGGAGGACAGGCCCGCGCCGGTCGGGACGTCGCCACAGATCACCAGGTCGGCGCCGCCGAGTCGGACGCCTTCCTCTCGTAGGACCCAGGCCACGCCTGCGGGATAGGCCGCCCAACCCGTGACGTGCCCGGGCTCCAGCTCGGCGATGTGCAGCGGCTCGGCGATTTGTGGCCTGCCGTCGGCCCCGACGGTGGTCAGGTTCAACAGTCCGTCGTCTCGGGCCGAGGCCGCGACGACGGTGCGGTGCGGCAGCGCGAACGGCAGCACGAAGCCGTCGTTGTAATCGGTGTGCTCACCGATGAGGTTCACCCGTCCGGGCGCACCCCAGCAGACCTCGGGGGCGTGCCCGTGTCGGGCGCGGAAGGCCGCGACGGCACGCTGGGCGGCGTCCGCGGAGTCGGCGGGCACGGTGACTGACTCCTCGGCGTGGACGTCGGTGCTCACAGGGCGCGCACCAGCACGGCGTGAGCGATGTTGGTGGCGAGCAGGGCGCTACCGCCGGGTCCGGTCACCTTGATCTCGTTCGATCCGCCTGCGGAGGAGACGGTGACCACTCGGTCGGGCATGACGCCCGCCGCCTTCAGATGTGCCATCAGGTCGGGGTCGAGCTGCACGTACTCGGCGATCCGGCAGACCTGGGCCTGGCCGCCGCCCCGGCGCGCGATCTCGTCGAGCCGGAGCAGGTCGGTCTCCATCGGCGGCGCGGGTTCGCCGACGCCCAGCTTGTCTAGACCGGGGATCGGATTTCCATACGGGGAGGTGGTGGGGTTGCCCAGCAGCGTGACGAGCTTGCGTTCGACCGCCTCGCTCATCACGTGTTCCCAGCGGCACGCCTCGCTGTGCACGTGCTCCCATTCCAGCCCGATCACGTCGACGAGCAGGCGCTCGGCCAGGCGATGCTTGCGCATCACCGCCTCGGCGCGTTCCCGCCCGGCTCCGGTCAGCTCCAGGTGGCGGTCCTCGGCCACGATGAGCAGCCCGTCCCGTTCCATTCTGGCCACCGTCTGGCTGACGGTGGGCCCGCTCTGTCCCAGCCGTTCCGCGATGCGAGCGCGCAGTGGGATCACGCCCTCCTCGCCGAGGTCGTAGATCGTGCGCAGGTACATCTCGGTGGTGTCGATGAGCTCGTTCACGCCGGCTCCCCTGTTGAAAGTCCTAGAGCTTGTGGCAGTCGTGGTTCGTCGCGGAGAATGAGGTCGAGTCGCCAGGAGGGGGTCGCGAGAAAGGCGACACCTTGACACGCGAGCGGTGGGACCGCGCTACCGGCTACCACGACATCCTAGAGCCTGTCCTTGTTCCCTGTTCTCTCGTCATGTGACGCGTTGGTCGTCGGCGTCGCCGCCTCTCGGCCGTGACGCCGTCGTGGTCTGTTCCTCCGTCACCACCCCGCCCCGACTGCTTCGCGCGTGCCGTGGATCGCGACGCATGACGAGGGACGGCTGTCCTCCGTCTTCATCGTAGGGGCGGGTGCCGACCGGCTCGGCCCGATACACAGGCGTGGCGAGGTGGACCTGTGCGGTCCCGTTCCGCGAAGATGTCGAGCGTGCAGCCGTTGGTGAGTACCGAGGAACTGGCCGAGGCGATGGCGGGCGAGAACCCGCCGGTGCTGGTGGACGTGCGCTGGGCATTGACGGGGCCGCCCGGCCGCCTCGCCTACCAGGCGGGTCACCTGCCCGACGCGGTCTTCCTGGATCTCGACCGCGATCTCGCCGCCCCACCGGGGTCCGGGGGGAGACACCCACTTCCCGCCGCCGAGGACCTCCAGGCCGTGCTGCGGTCCGCCGGGATCAGCGCAGGCCGCCGGGTGGTCGCCTACGACGCCGCCGACGGCTCGGTGGCCGCGCGGGCTTGGTGGCTGTTGCGCTGGGCGGGGCATGACCAGGTCTCGGTGCTGGACGGCGGGTTCGCCGCCTGGACGGCCGAGGGACGCGAGGTGACCGCCGTCGTTCCCGACCCCGCGCCGGGCGACATCGTGGTTCGGGCGGGGAGCCTGCCGGTGCTCGACGCCGCCGGTGCCGAGGAGCTCACCGAGCGCGGCGTGCTCTTGGACGCGCGAGCGCCACAGCGCTATCGCGGCGAGGTCGAGCCGGTGGATGCCAGGCCCGGCCACGTGCCTGGTGCGCGGAACGCCCCGTTCGCCGAGCACCTCGACGAGTCGGGTCGCTGGCGTTCTCCCGCCGAGCTGGCCGAGCACTTCGCCGCCTTGGGCGTCACCGGCACCACGCCGGTCGGTGCCTACTGCGGATCAGGGGTGACCGCCTGCTCGGTGCTGCTGGCGCTGGAGACTGCGGGACTCAGCGCCCCCGACCGGCCTGCCGCCCTCTACGCGGGTTCCTGGTCGGAATGGGCGGGGCAGCCGCAGCGCCCGGCAGCGTTGGGGGAGTCGCCCCGCTGACATCGCCTTTCGCCGCAGCCGACCGCATCGACGCCGTGGCAGGTGCCGGGCGAGCCGGAACGTCGCCCGCGTCCGAGGACGTGGCGGGTCTGATGCGGTCGGTGGGACCTGGGCGGCCCGGACCGGCCCAGGAGTCGGGCTGGAAACGAGCGTGGGCAGCGAACGCGCAGCCGGTCGGCAGAACCGACCGTCCGGGCGGGGACACCGGCCGGTGCGCATGGCGCAGCGGTCCTGCCGTACCGAGCGGGGCTGACGGTTCAGCTGACCGGCCGGGCGTTTCCGGGCGGTCAGCCGTTCGTTCACCTGCGGGAAGGGCGAGGTCGGCCGACGGTGACGCCTCCGACGGCGATCACGAACACGCCGTCATCGAGGTGTCGGCCGACGCGGGCGCCGCCGTCGGGGGTTGGTCGGTGTCCAACGCGGTGTCGGTCGAGGCCCGACCAGGCGGACCACGCCGACGACGGGACGGAGCCCGAGCACGTCAACTGTGCTCGACCCGTGACGCGCGAATCACGAGGTGGTTCCGACCGCGAACGATCGCGGTCGGAACCGGTGCACCGTAGAACCGCAGTAGTCGACGATCAGGCTGCCGGAACCGCGTCGTAGACGAGCTGAAGCATCGCCTCGGCCTCCGGGCAGAGGTCCCGCTCGACAGTCCCCCAGGTGTCGAGGTCGACGTAGATCGTGTTGAGGAGCACCGAGGGGTCCTCATTGACGACGACGCCGACCTCGCAACGACCCTCGGTGACCAGGCGGTAACCAGGGCGTCCCAGGATCTCCGTTGGCTCCTCTTCCTCGCTCGTCACGTCCTCGCCCCAGTAGGTGGCCCCGAAGCCGAGGTAGTTGAGGGAGGTCCCGTCCAGGTCGATGGAATAGGAGCAGATCGTCGTGTAGTCGCTGGGGTCGGTCACGCTCGGCGAGCCGACGGCTGCCTCGATCTCGGCGACGTCCACCAGGTCGCAGTAGCCCGGGACGGCCTCGGGACTCTTCGCATCGCCGCCACCGCTGCCACCGCCGTCCGCGGTCGGGGTGGTGGGGTCCGGGATCGGGATCGTCGGTGTGGTGGCCTCGTCGCCTCCCGAGCCCGAATCGTCTTCGCTGGTCTGCGAGCCGCCCGCGCCGGGTGCGGGAGACGCGGTGCCTGCCACCGGCGTGGCACACGCTCCTAAGCCGAGAACGAGCAGAACGGCGCTGATCGCGGTGGTCAGGCTTCGCTGAGACATGGCGCGCATACCTTTCAGACGGGCGCCGAGCATATTCGGTTTCACGACGTCTGGAGCGAACTCCGTCGAGCTGATCACCGGATTCGGCACCGTGGGTGACCTCGCCGAACCGCAGCGGCAGGCAGGATCGCTGAGACGGTAGCCGACGACCCCGTCACCTCACATGCCGATCGGCGAACTCCGACCCAGCGTGGCCGAGGATGAGCGCTTCGCGACGGCGCAGGCTCGCCTGTCGCCTGCCTGGGAGCGCATGATCTCGCCGTCGTATCTCGCACAGAGCGGGGTACGGTCGGCCGGTGGCGTCGGCGGCGATCGTGTGGGACGAGAATCTGCTCGGATACGACATGGGCGAGTCCCATCCCCTCACCCCGGTCCGACTCGACCTGACGATGCGGTTGGCGCGTGAGCTGGGCGTTCTCGACGGGATCTCCCTCGTTCGGCCCGTCCCCGCCGACGAGACGCTGCTTGCCGCGATTCACGACCGCGAGTATCTCGCCGCCGTGCGTGCCGCCTCCGCGATCGACACAGAGCCCGCATCCGAACTCCCCTCCCGATTCGGCCTCGGCACGGTGGACAATCCGATCTTCCCCGACATGCACGAGTCGTCGGCGCTGATCGCGGGCGCCTCGGTCGCCGCGGCCAGGGAGATCGTCGAGGGCCGCGTCGACCGCGCCGTGAACATCGCGGGCGGGCTGCATCACGCCATGGCCGATCGCGCGGCGGGATTCTGCGTCTACAACGACTGCGTGGCCGCCATCGCGTGGCTCCTCGATCAGGGGCTGGAGCGCATCGCCTACCTGGACGTGGACGTGCACCACGGTGACGGGGTCCAGGCCGCGTTTCAGTACGACCCGCGCGTGCTCACGATGTCTGTTCACCAGCATCCGATGACACTGTGGCCGGGGACGGGCGGTCCTGCCGACGTGGGCGGTCCCGGCGCCGAGGGCCGGGCGGTGAACCTGGCCCTGCCGCCGGGGACCGACGACGCGGGCTGGCAGCGGGCCTTCCATGCGGTGGTGCCGTCGTTGCTCGCGGCGTTCGAACCTCAGCTGCTCGTCACGCAGTGCGGTGTCGACACTCACCGGGAGGACCCGTTGGCGGACCTGGCGTTGACCGTCGACGGCCACCGGGCGATCTATCGGACGCTGCGCGACCTGGCGGAGACGCACGCGGGGGGACGTTGGCTGGCCCTCGGCGGCGGCGGATACTCGCCGTTCCGCGTGGTGCCGAGGTCCTGGACCCACCTGCTTGCAGTGCTGTTGGACCGCGACCTCGCCCCGGAGACGACGATTCCCGCCGGGTGGCGTGCCCATGCCGCACGGCTCGCGCCGCCGGACACACCCATCCCCGTCTCGATGAGCGATGACGGGCATGGCGACGCGTCCGGAGACGCGGGCTTCCCTGCGTGGGACGGCGAGGTGTCCCATCGGGTCGACCGTGCTCTGCTGGCCACGCGTCGGGCAGTGTTCCCCCTGTTCGGACTGGACCCGGAGGACCGACGGGACTGAGGGGTCCTGCCGACTCGGGCAACCCGAGGCCGGTCTCCTCGGATGCGCGCGGGCCGAGGATCTCCAGCCCGTCCGGAGGGGCCAGCCGCCTTGTTCGGGAATCAGGACGCGGCGCCGGTCCGACGCCGTCGTGGGCTCGCCGACGGCAGGCGATGCGGCGCAGAATCGTGTCGTCGAGGTATCGCCGATCCGCGGCCCGGGCAGGAGTGATGGTGCGGTCCTCGCTGTTCCACGGGCCGCCCGTGGCGGTCGCGCGGGGTCGGAGATGTTGGCGACCCGCCGTCGCCGTGCCACGGTGGTGGCCGGGGCGGGCGGCGGGCAGCTCGCGGGCGCTGCGGTGGCGCGGCGCTGGTGCGGCTGGCCGAGCGTGGCTGGATGCGTGATCCGCCGCGCTGGTGGGGCGGTGCCGGACGCGCCGTGCGTGCGGCGATGCCTGCCGCGTCGCCACCCGCGCGGCGGCCGACGAGGGAGGGCAGCGGCTGATGGAGTCCGAGTCCGGGAGACGAGAGGTGCCGCAGGCGGCGCCGGGAGCACCTCGACACTGGGCGGCCGACGTCGTGCTCAGCGACGGCGGAACCGTGCACCTCCGGCCGCTGGAACCCGAGGACGGACCCCTGCTGGTGGCGCTGCACTCGCGGATGAGCGAGCGGACCCGCTATCTGCGTTACTTCGGCGCCTACCCCCGGATGCCCGCCTCGGACGTCCGGCGCTTCAGCACGGTCGACCACGACGAGCGAGTCGCGTTCGGCGCCCTGCTCGGCGACGACATCGTCGCCGTCGGCCGCTACGACCGACTGCCGGGCAGTGCCTCGGCGGAGGTGGCGTTCGTCGTCGAGGACGATCACCAGGGGCGCGGCCTCGGCTCGATCCTGCTGGAGCATCTGGCCGCCGCCGCGAGGGAGCGCGGCCTGCGCGGCTTCGAGGCCGAGGTCCTCGCGGAGAACGTCCAGATGGTCTCGGTGTTCCGCGAGGCGGGGTACTTGGTGCGCCGTGAGCTGGCGGAAGGGGTCCTGCACCTGGAGTTCACCATCGATCCGACCGAACGGTCCGTGGCGGTCGTCAGGGCTCGTGAGCAGGCAGCCGAGGCCCGCAGCGTGCACAACCTGCTGTATCCCAGGTCGGTTGCGGTGATCGGTGCCTCCACCGATCACGCGAAGATCGGTCACGCGGTGCTGACGAATCTGCTCGCGGCGGACTTCGCCGGGCCGGTCTATCCGGTCAATCCGGAGCACCGCTCGGTCCGGGGAGTCCGGGCCTACCCGTCCGTGGTGGACATCCCGGACGAGGTCGATCTCGCGGTGGTGGCGGTGCCCGCCGCGCGGATGGACGAGGTGCTCGACGGCTGCCTGGCCAAGGGCGTGAAGGCGCTCGTGGTGATCAGCGCGGGCTTCGGCGAGACCGGGCAGGACGGCCTGGGCGCGGAGCGGCGGCTGGTCCGCGCGGCTCGGGCCCACGGCATGCGTGTGGTCGGCCCGAATGCCCTCGGTGTGGTCAACAACGACGTCGGGGTCCGATTGAACGCGACGTTGGCGCCCGGACTGCCCAGGGTGGGGCGGGTCGGCTTCTTCTGTCAATCCGGCGCGCTGGGCACCGCGATCCTCGCCACGGCCGCAGGGCGGGGGCTGGGCCTGTCGACCTTCGTCTCGGCGGGCAATCGTGCCGACGTGTCGGGCAACGACCTGCTCCAGTACTGGCAGACCGACCCGGGCACCGACGTGGTGCTGCTCTATCTCGAGTCCTTCGGCAATCCCCGCAAGTTCGCGCGGCTGGCCCGCAGACTCGGCCGAACCAAGCCGATCGTGGCGGTGAAGTCTGGCCGACACTCCGGGCCGCCCGCGTTGGCGGCGACGTCGGTGCCGGTGGACGAGACCAGCGTCGCAGCCCTGTTCGAGCAGTCGGGGGTGATCCGGGTGGAGACGCTGGCCCAGCTCTTCGACACAGCTCTCGTCCTGTCGAATCAGCCGCTGCCCGCAGGCGACCGGGTGGCCGTCGTCGGCAATTCCACCGCGCTCGGCCTGCTCGCCGCCGACGTCGCACTGGCCGAGGGCCTGCAACTCGCGGGCGGCCCGGTGGACGTCGGCGCCGCCGCCACGCCGGAGCAGTTCGCAGCCGCGGTGCGCGCGGCGATCGGCTCTCCCGAGGTCGACGCACTGGTGGCGGTGTTCGTCCCGCCCATCGCGGTGCCGGGCAGCGCCTACGCCCGTGCCCTGCGCGAGGTGGTGTCCGAGCCGCCCGGCGGTACGCGCAAGCCCGTCGTCTCGACGTTCCTCGCGGTGGAGGGCATCCCGGACGAGCTGGCCGTGCTCGGTCCGGACGGCTCGCCGGGTCGAGGCTCGGTGCCGTCGTATCCGAGCCCGGAACGCGCGGTGGCCGCCCTCGCCAGGGCCGCTCGCCATGCCCGCTGGCGGTCGGCGCCGCAGGGCGAGCCCCGCAGGCAGACAGGCCTCGAGACCGACCGGGCCGCCGCTCTCGTCGACGCCTGGCGAACGCAGGCAGGTCCGGAACAGGCCACGGGCGCCGGGCCGCGTTCCGATGCGGCGCCGACCACGCCGGTGGCGGCGGGCTCCACCACTCGCCCCGGTCCCGGCATTGTGACGTTGTCGGACAGCCGGGTGCGCGAGCTGTTGGGCTGCTACGGCATCGAGGTGGTGCCGTTCACCCTGGTCGGGTCGATCGCGGAGGCGCTGGATGCCGCAGACGAGCTGGGCTTTCCCGTGGCATTGAAGAGCGCCGACCCGCGCCTGCGGCATCGGCCGGACCTGGTCGGCGTTCGGCTCGGCCTCGGCGGCCGGAGCGCGGTGCGCGCGGCGTATCAGAGCCTGCGGGCGGTGTCCCCGGACTCCGGGGTGTACGTGCAGCGGATGGCACCGGCCGGCGTGTCCTGTGTGATCGGGTTACAGGACGACCCCTCCTTCGGCACGCTGCTGTCCTTCGGGCTGTCCGGAATCGCGAGCGATCTCCTCGGCGACCTGGTCTACCGGGCGGTGCCGCTGACCGACGTGGACGTCGAGTCGGTGATCCGCGAGCCGAAGGCCGCGCCGCTGCTCACGGGATACCGGGGCGGCGAGCCGTCCGATCTGGTCGCCCTCGCCGACCTGGTCTCCCGTGTCTCCGCACTCGCCGAGGACGTGCAGTCCGTCCGTGCGCTGTCCCTGGAACCGGTGCTGTCCTCGGCGTCGGGCGCCTTCGTCGCGGGGGCTCGGATCGTGCTCGGCCCGGAGCCGACCTCGGATCTGGGGCCGCGCCGTCTTCGGTGATCTCGCTCGGCCGGGTCGACCTGCGATGGGGAGCACACCCGCCAGGCACCGGACTCGGCGACTGCGCGGCAGGCGGGGCCGTACGAGTCGGGCCCGGCGCCGCGTGGCCGCTCCGGCTGCGGGCCGGTACGGCTACGGAGCGGGCACGGTGGGCAGTCTGCCGACGAACGTGGTCAACAGTCGGGCGAAGTCGGCCTGTTCCTGCGGGCTGAAGTCGGCCATCGCGGCGGCCAGGACGCTCTGGCGAAACCGATGCGCGACGACAGAAGCCGCCTGCCCTTCGGCCGTGCGCATCAGCACGGTGCGTCGCCCGTCCCGTTGATCGGCCTCGCGGCGCAGCAGACCGGCCGTGACCAGGTCGGCGACCAGCCTGCTGGCCCTCGGCTGGTCGACGGCCAGCGCCGACGCGACGCCGGTGACGCCGATCTGTCGTCCGTCCAGCTCGGCGGCCTCGACGGCATCGAGCACCTCGAAGCCCGCAGTGTTCGTCGGTATGCCGCCCGCACCGCTGCGGCCCGCGAGCCGCCCGATCATCCGGCGGCTCTGCATTCTTCGGATGATCACCATGGCCCGTTCGACGGCCGCTACCTGCTCGTTCACCGGCCCCCATCACATATCATCGTGCAACTAGTTGTCAGATTACAATAAAAGGGGACCGTGATGGACGAGGCACGAACGCCGATCGGCTTCTGGCTCAAACACCTGGATCAGCTCATCGAGGCCGGGCTGGATGACGCGCTGGCGACGGCGAACGTGACTCGGCGTCAGTGGCAGGTGCTCTCCACCCTGCGGGCCAGGCCGAGGGAAACGGCGGAACTGCTGGTCGAACTGCGGCCCTTCGCTACCGTCGTCGAGGCCCATGACCTCCTCGACGACTTGACCGACCGCGGCTGGATCGCCGACGAGGCGGACCGCTGGACGATCACCGCCGACGGCGTCGCCGTCTGGAGCGCGGCTGCCGAACACGCCCATGAGTTCCGACGCGTGTCCTCCTCGGGAGTGACCGAGGAGGACTACCGGACGACGCTGCGAGTGCTGCGCCGGATGGCGGGGAACATCGCCGGGCGCGACGTCTCGTCGTCGTGACGCCAGGCCTCGGCGCCCCTTCCGTCTCAGACGAGACCGGGACCGATCCGACAGCGGATCGGTCCAGGCAGACTCGTGGTGATCAGTCGGTCGGCGGCCCCAGGTCGAGGGTGATCTGAGCGCCGCCCCAGGCCGAGACTCCGAGGCTCAGCGTCCCGCCGGAGGCCGAGGCGGTACGTCGAGCGATGTCCAGACCTAGTCCGGTGGAGCCCGCACCGCTGGCGCCGCGTCGCAGCGGGCCGGTGTCGCCGTTCGTCGACTCGGCGAAGCCCGGCCCGGCATCGGCGACGACGAGCCGGGCACCGCCGGTGGGCCAGGCGAGCAGCCGGACCGCGATGGCGCTGCCGTCGGGGGTGTGTGCGAAGACGTTGCCCAGCAGTGCGTCGACGCAGGCAGCCAGGTCTGCCTCGATGAGGCGGACCGGCACTGGTCCCAGGGCCAGATCCAGTTCCACCGGCCGCTCGGTGTCCTCGGCGAGGACGGACCAGAACTGCACGCGATCCCGTACCACTGCCGCGGCGTCGCAGGAGGTCGGCAGCGGATGGACTCCCGTCTCGACGGCTCGCCTCCTGGCGTCGCCGATGATCTCGCTGACCGCGCGCTCCAGTTCGGCCACCGCTGCGCTGATCCGCCGGGCCTCCGCCGGATCGTTCAGCCCTTCGGCTTCCAGCTTCATCGAGGTCAGCGGGGTGCGTAGCCGATGAGAGAGATCCGCGACGGTCTCCCGCTCCTCTCGTAGCAGCTCCTTGATCCGGCTCGCGAGATGGTTGAGCCCGCCCGCCACCTCGCGCAACTCCTGCGGGCCTTCCGGCGTGGCCCGTGCGTCCATCTCACCGGCCGCGAGCCGGTGGGAGACGTCGGCGAGCCTGCGGGTCGGACGGACCAGGGAGTGGGCCATCCGGTCGGAGACCAGCACGCTGACCGCCATCAGCGCGACGCCGAGCAGGAGCAGGATCAACCAGGATCGGGTGACTCCTCGGCCCATCTCCTCGGTCGTCACCAGCGTGCGGATCACCGCGGTGCGGCCGTCCGCGTCGACGGTGGCGAAGAGGATCTCTCGCCCCTCGGGGGTCTCGGCCGACAGGCTCTGGCCCAACATGGCCAGCTCGACCGCATCCGTGGGTGCCGCCTGTTCGCCGACGACCGTGCCGTCGGGTAGGAACACGCTGACCGGCCGGTCCGCCAGGCCGTTGGTTCGCATCCCCCGGTCCAGCGATTCGGCATCGCTGTTGGCCACCACCCAGATCAACGACTGCGCCTCCACCGTCGCCGCGTGCACCGCGCGGTCCTCGGCGAAGGTGCGGATCAACAGTGCGAGCGGGATCAGGAATGCCACCAGGACGAGTGAGGTGGTGGTCCCCACCAGGATCGCCAGTCGACGTCTCATCGGGGTCTCCTCATCCCTGCGGGGCGGCGAGTTTCACGCCGACCCCGCGCACGGTGTGCAGATAACGCGCGTTCTGGGCTGTCTCGCCGAGTTTCCGGCGCAGCCAGGACAGGTGGACGTCCACCGTCTTGTCCGCTCCGCCGTAGGGCACCTGCCAGACCTCGGTCAGCAGCTCGCGCTTGCTGACCACCTCGCCCGCGCGGGTCGCCAGGTAGTGCAGCAGGTCGAACTCGCGCGGGGTCAGCTCCAGTCGTCTCCCGTCGAGTTCGACCTCCCTGGCCCTGGCATTGACCCGCAGGCCGCCGACGGTCACCGTCGGGTCCTCGTCCTCTTCGCTGCCCCTGCGCAGCACGGCCCGGACGCGCGCGTCGAGCTGACCTGCCCCGAAGGGCTTGGTGAGGTAGTCGTCGGCTCCCGCATCGAGTGCGGCGATGATCTCGGTCTCGTCGTCGCGGGCCGTGGCCACGATCACCGGGACCCGGCTGACCGCCCGCAGCATCCGCAGCATCTCGCGACCGTCCATGTCCGGCAGCCCCAGGTCGAGCACGACGAGGTCGGGGCGATCGGCGACGGCCTGCGACAGGCCGTCCATCGCGGTCCTGGCCGAGGCCACGGCATGTCCGCGCTCGGTCAACGCACGCGTCAGCGCGGTGCGAATCGTCGCGTCGTCCTCGATCAGCAGTAGATGAGCCACCCGGGAACGCTAACCGAGGATCTCGGCTCCGCGGACGGCCCGGACAAGCCCTAAGCCCGCCTTAGCCGCGTGTTAACCCTCGACGATCACGGCCGCGTCGATCGCCGATCGAATCGGCTGACGCCGGGCGGAGACGAGTCGAGCCGAGGAGAGCGCTAGGCAGGCCTTAGTGTCGTCTTAACCATCTCCGAGCCAAGGTGACGACATGACCGAGGAGCGACCCGCACAGGGCAGGACGGCGTTGGGCATCGTGGGCTGGACGGTGGCCGCAGTGGTGGCGACCGGAGTCGGCGTCGCCGCCCTGAGCGCCATCGGCGCGGGAATCACCGAGTCGGTGATTCGTCCGCTGAGCCAGTCCGAGGTCCAGGGGCGACTCGCTGCGGCGGCTGCCGCCGGAAACGCCGACGATCCTGGGGGGCCCGGCGCGCCGCCCGCGACGTCCGACGGTCCGTCGGAGTCGCCGTCGCCGCCGAGCGAGCCGACGTCGCCTGCCGAGGACGTCTCGCCGCCCAGCCCGGAGCTGATCGAGACCGACGGCGGCATGGTGACCGCTCGGTGCGGGGACGCCGACGACGTGCTGCTGGTGACGCAGACTCCCGCGCAGGGATTCTCGGTCGACATCGAGCGGGAGGACGATGACGATGAGCCTGTGGGCGCCGTCACGGTGCAGTTTGAGTCCGAGGAGCTCGACGTCGAGGTGCTGTTGAGCTGTTCCGGCGGGGTGCTCTCGCACCGGACGTCCATCGACGACTGAGCACGGGCAGGCGGCCGGGGCACCCTGCCCCGGCCGCGCCGCCGCGCCGACCTCGATGCTCCGGCTAGACCACCAGATCCAGCAGCAGCAGACAGACCAGGGCGAAGACCGAGATGATGGTCTCCATCACCGACCAGGTTTTGATCGTCTGCCCGACGGTCATCCCGAAGTACTCCTTGACCATCCAGAACCCGGTGTCGTTGACGTGCGAGAAGAACAACGAGCCCGCGCCGATCGCCAGCGCGAGCAGCGCGCCCTGCGCCGGGTCCAGGCCTGCGGCCAACGGCGCGACGATCCCGGCCGCCGAGATGGTCGCCACCGTCGCCGAACCGGTGGCCAGGCGGATTCCCACCGCGATGAGCCAGCCGAGCATGAGCGGCGAGAGTGCGGCGTCCTGGCCATATCGGGTGATGATGTCGGCGACTCCGGACTGCACCAGGGTCTCCTTGAAACCGCCGCCTGCGCCGGTGATGAGCAGGATGCCCGCGATCGGTCCCAGCGAGGCACCGAAGACATCGGTGATTCGTTCCCGACCGAAGCCCGCGCCCCGACCCAGGGTGAACATCGCCACCAGGGTCGCCACGAGCAGCGCGACCAGCGGGGTGCCGAGGAAGTCCAGCCCGGTACGGACGGTGCTGCCCTCCGTCAGCCAGATCTCTCCGATGGCCTTGCCCAGCATCAGCACCACCGGCAGCAGCACCGTGATCAGCGTCGCGGTGAAGCCGGGCCTGCGGGCCGGTGCCTCGCCGTCGGCCGTGTCGGTGGCCGAGCGGGGCAGCAGATGGGCAGGCGGGCTCACCTGAACCCAGCGGGCGGCGTAGCGGGCGAACAGCGGTCCCGCGACGGCCACCGTTGGCAGCGAGACCAAGAGCCCGAATCCCAGGGTCAGCCCCAGATCCACTTCCAGGCTGTCGATGGCGATCAGCGGGCCCGGATGCGGCGGGACCAGTCCGTGCAGCACGGACAGGCCTGCCAGCGCGGAGATGCCGATCAGCATCAGGGGCTGCCCGCTGCGCTGCGCGGACAGCAGGACCACCGGGATCAGCAGCACGACGCCGACCTCGAAGAACATCGGCAGTCCGATGATCACCGCGACCAGCGCGATCGCCCAGGGCAGGGCACGTGCTCCGGTCCGGCCGAGGATGGTGTCCACGATCCGGTCCGCGCCGCCGGAGTCGGCGAGGAGTCTGCCCAGCATCGCGCCGAGGGCGATCAGCGCTCCGACGCCGCCGATCGTGCTGCCCAGCCCCGCGCTGAACGTCTCGACGATCTCGGCGACGGGCATGGCGGCGATGAATCCGAGCGCGCCTGCGCCCAGGGTCAGCGCCAGGAACGGATGGACCTTGAGCCAGGTGATCAAGACGACGATCACCGCGATCCCGACGAGGGCCGCGGTGACCAGCCGGGTGTCGTGCCCGGTCCACGGGCCGCCGCCCTGCGCTAAGAGATCGGCGTGTGCCGTCAAGGCGTTCACTGCCGGATTCATGTCAGATCGGCCTCCCTACGTCCTGCGGCCTTCAGCGCCGCGAGGGAACGGTCGACGATCACCTCGGCATCCTCGGAGACGTCCGCGGTGTAGCCCACTTCGTCGGACTCCAGCGGTTCGAGGTCGGCGAACTGGGAGTCCAGCAGCGAGGCGGGCATGAAGTGGCCGGTGCGGCCGGCCAGTCGATCGGAGATCACCTCGCGGCTGCCTGCCAGATGCAGGAACCACACGCCGTCGTTGCCGGTCCGCAGCAGGTCACGGTAGGAGCGCTTCAAGGCAGAGCAGGTCACGACCCCGCTGACGTCTGCCCGTTCCTGCTCGCTGATCCACGCGGCGATGGACCGCAGCCACGGCAGCCGGTCCTCGTCGTTCAGCGGGACGCCGGACTCCATCTTCGCGATGTTCTCCGGCGGATGGAACTCGTCTGCCTCCGAGTAGGTCACTCCGAGACGTTCGGCAAGAGATCGAGCGATCGTGGTCTTGCCGGAACCGGACACGCCCATGACCACCACGATGGTCGAGGACCGCTCCCTTGCGGACATCCGTGCTCCTCACTCTGGCTGCCGGGTGCGCGGAGACGCCACACCCCAAGCAGTCTCCTCGATCAGCCGGGCGCGACACCAGAGCGGCGGCGAGACTTCGCCCAGCACCGGCGAGACGGCCCGGACTCCGTCGACCCCGCCCGCCCCGACGGCGGTCGAGTGTCGCGACCCGAGCGTGACAGAGTCGGGCATCGTCGACCGGACGGCGGCCCGCCCGGCGAGTCGACCCTGCGCCCCGGGTGTCTCCGCCGTCGAACCCGGGCCGGACGACGGTCCGGGCGGGCGAGTCTCGGTCGTTTCGCGGGTCGACTCTGCTGCCGGGCGGCCGGGCTTCTGCCTGCGGTAGCAGCGGGAACAGCCTCGGACGACACAGCAGGAACGTGCGTGGACCGAGCCGGGTCGAGACCCGCCCCGACCCGCCTGCGGGCGTCCCGACCACGTCGACGGTCCACCACCCGGTGCTCGACGGCAGGCCCGCCTGCACCTGGTCGAGGCCGCTCTACTCCATCAGACCCTGTTGCAGCGCGTCGCGCCGCAGATCGGAGAGCAGGGTGCCCGTGGCGTCCGAGCCCGCCCGCCAGAAGTCCCAGCCGTTGCAGGCCTTGACGTTCAGCGCGACCGCAGCCGCCCGGGACACCGAGTCGAAGGTCTGCCCGCTGGGCAGCCGGATTCGGCCGCCCTCGGTGACTCGCGCGGTGTAGGTGTGCTTCTTCCGGTGGCCGTAGAGCTCGGTGCCGTCCTCGATCATCCCGGCCTCGATGAGGTCGGCGATCTCCACGCCGTACCGCGCTTTGCGTCGGCTGCGCTTCACGGTGGCCCGGTTAGGCGGGGTGTTCTCCGGCCGCAGCCCCAGCAGTTCGGGGCGCCAGATCAGCTCGCACAGCCGCCGGTACAGGCGCTGCCGGATCTGGATGGCATCCAGCCCGAAGTGATCCGGCCAGGGACGGAACGCCTCGCTGAGGTCGTGCTCGGCCACGAACCGGGCGAACTCGGGCTCGGCGGCCAGCGTCTCGGGATGCAACGAGGCCGCGAGGAGATTCTGCTCGCGGTAGTGGTCGATCTTCGTCGTGTGCTCGTCGGGGAGCCGATCCCCGGCGGGGAGCAGCAGCAGCGCGCCCAGCCGTTCCCGGAAGTCCTCGAACGCCTCGGTCGTCATGATCTCGGCTTGGTAGCGCGGAAAGGCGCGCGGCCAGACGTGCTCGATCTCCCAGGGCTGCGGATCGTCGAGGTAGACGGCGATCAGGTCGGGACGGCCCGACGCGACCTCCACGAACGACGTCAGCCTGGCGAGCACGTAGCGCACCTGAGCCCAGTTGCCCGGCTGGAGACTGAGCCGGTCCACGCCGGAGAAGTCGTCGGGCAGCGTGGCCGCCTCGGCCTCCAGGAGCCCGGTGAGTCCCTCCAGGCCCTCGGCGCTGCGCAGCCGCACGGTCAGCTCGTCGACCTCCGGGCGCACCTGGTGGGGCAGCAGGCTTCGGTTGTTGACGATCTTCAGTGTGGTGGCCAGATCGAGGTAGCCCGCGATGCGCCTGCTCTTCTCCTCGAAGACCTCGTCGGAGTCGTCGGGGCGCAGCGCGGACAGGATCGGCGGCAGGGGGTCGACGACCTCCAGCCGTGCGGTGTGGAAGACGGCCTCCATCCCGTGGACGAGCATCGCCGCAGCGTCCTTCAGCGCGCTGTACTGCCTGCTCAGCGGAACGAGGAAGTACTCGACGAAGGCCCGGAAGTCGTCCGCGGTCCGCAGCTCCAGCCGAGCCTCGTTCTTGCGTACCCACTCGTGGAAGCCACGGTCGATCTCCACCGGGTCGGTGCTGTCGGCGTCGAACGCCGCGAACTTCGCGATCAGCACGGCCTTGACGAACTCGCTCGGCGTGTCCACACCGTGCCGGGACAACTCGGCGATCATCCGCCGCCAGAGGTCGTTCAACTGGCGTCTGCCGGTCTCGGCCCTGGCGAGCAGATAGCTCTTGAGCAGGTCGACCGGGCTCAGCCGGGCGCCCCGGTTGTTCATCGTCTCGAAGATCTCCCAGCCGTGCTCCCGGTCGAGCGCGTCGATGGAGACCAGACAGACCCGGTCGAGCAGCCAGTCGTGGAAGAACGGCAGCGCCTCGTCACGCAGACTCGCGGGGAAGTCCTCCTCGATGTCGCGGGCCCGCTCGTACAGGTTGCGCACCGACAGACTGGCATCGGCGCTCAGTGTGTGAGCGAGGCCGCGCAGGAACGCGTTCAGCACCTCGTTGCGTTCCGGGATGTCGATGTTGAAGGTCGTCTCGCCGTGCCGGGTGCTGTAGATCATCGGGTCGAGACCCTTGGCGTCCTGATCGAGATCCTGTTCCTCCAGCAGCCTGCGGAGGTAGACGACGATCAGATGCAGCGTCGTGAGACGTTGTTGTCCGTCGACGAGGAATGCGGCATCCGGGGTCTGATAGCACACGATCGGACCAAGGAAGTAGGGCGCGTATCCGATGGTCTCTCGGCGCGAGTGCGTCGGCCGCCACTCCCGGATGAACCGCCGCTCCAGATCCTGGAGCAGCGCGACGACGTCCTTACGGGACCAGCTGTATTCCCGCTGGTAGTAGTCCAGTTTGTACTTCTTGTTGCTCAGGAGTTCCTGGACCGTGGCCCCTCGGCCCTCCACCGGACTCTGCGCCACCGCGACCCCTCCGAAACCATTGTGATCTCGACGACGGAGTGTAATCGAAGAGATCGTCGGCTCCCTCGATGGAGTGACGCAGTCGTGCGGTGCTTCTCTCGTCGTCCTCGAAGACCCCCGCCCGCATCAGCCTCGCCCCAGGAGGAACAACACGATTCCCGAAGGGACGATCAACAGCAGTTCGACGGAGCACGCCGCGAAGGTCCGGGCGGCTCGTCCCCACGGATCTCCGTCTCATCGAGTCGCCCCCTCCGTCAGCCACAGCAGGTCGTCCCGGGCGATCGACCAGGCTTCGTCGGCAGGCTCGCCGATCGTCGTCGTCGCCACCGTCCGCCAGGGGTCGTCGACGGGGCCTGCGATCCGGATGTCCCGCAGTCGATATCGGGACGAGCCGTTCTCCGCCAGGAAGCCGGGGCTCACCTCGACGACCACGGCGTGAGCAGCGGAGATCGGATGGAAGATTGTTGCGGCGCGGTCCTGCTGATCGCGAGCGCCCTGACGCCAGCTCAGCGCGAGCAGCCGACGCAGGGCGGCCTCGGTGACGGTTCCGCCCGCGGCGGGCAGCGGGTCGGCGGTTGGATCATCCGGACGTGTGAGGTACGACGCCCTGCCCAGCTGTGGGATCGGCTGAATGATCTCGTAGTCGGCGAACAGCGCCGACCAGCGGTGCAGATCCGAGCCCAGCCGCAGCGGATGCGGCAGTTCGATGAGCGCCGAGGGCGCAGGCGTGACGGTGTCGTCGTTCACGTCGGCGAACGAACCGTCCTCGGCGATGCGGAACGCCGCCGGGGCCGAACGACCGGGTTCCTGCGCCGTCCAGACCAGACCCTGCGCCAACCTGCCCAGCAGCGGGTGCTCTACCCAGCGCCGTCGGAACTCGGCGCTGCTCCACGTCCTGCCGTGACGCAGCGCGCGCTCCAACAGCACGGCGCTCTCCTCAGCCACCTGCGCGAGTCGATCCGCCAGTGCGGCGAGCCAGGGAGGCTCGGCGGCACCTCTGGCAGCAGACGCCCCGCCGCCGTGCTCAGTACTGTCGTCCCCGCCGGGCGAGACCCGCCTGCCGACCGGTCGGCCACTCGAGCCTGCGGCGCCGTCCACCGAGGCCGGGGCGGGCGACCTGCCGATCTCGGCTCCGAAGTCGCACTGCCCGGCGGGCTCGGTCCGGTCGTCGATGACGGCGGGCACGAGGCCCTGCTCCACGACCACGGTGACTCGACGCCCCGCAGCCTCGACCGGCCGGACCCCGCCTGGAGCGAAGCCGAGATCCGGCGTGATGCTCTCCAACGCCTGGTCGACGGTCATGCCCCGTCGGGCGGCGAGTGCGACGAGCTGGTCGCGGGCACGGGATCGGATCACGACGGACCGTGTCGTGTCGACGATGCGCCGGAGCTGCTCGACTGCGGCGTCCGAGCCCAGTTCCGCGAGGGCGTCGATCGCGAGGCCCGCCCGCTCGTCCCGACGGGAGACCAGTTCTCCGAGCTGCCGCGCCGTCTCGTCGTCGCCCAGCACGGCCTGCGCCCGCAGCACCCAGTCCGTGCCGGGCACGCCGGCGCCGTGCCGGTGCGAGTGCCAGAACAACGCCATGCCGAACTCCGCGAGCGACGTCGGGTCGCACCGGGCGCGGAGGACTGCGATGCCCGGATCTCGCCTGCCGGAGTGCGACCGAGCCAGCATCCGCAGCAGCCGGTCCACGACCGGATCGGGCAGGACGCTCGCCTGATCGCGCAGGAGGACCGACGGCAGTGCCTCGGCGGCCGTCCAGCCGTGGATCTCCGAACGTCGGCGTGGTGCGCGAGCTTCCTCCGACAGGGAGTCGGTGATCGGGTCCGCGCGGTCGCCATGCCGGGCGGCGACGTCGAACACCACCTGCGGGCCTGCGACCTCGACCAGCGCCCGGAGCGCGTCGACGGCCGATGCTCGCCGGGCGGGGTGCGGATGACCGCCTGCCTGGACGATCAGCAGATCCGCCGCCGCAGTCGGGTGTCTGGTCAGCCAGTTCAGTCCGATCCACCGGGCAGGGTGTCTGCGCAGCCACCGCGCTGCCGACGCGGCCACCCCGGGATGGACGACCGGCAGCAACGCCGCCGCCGTCCGCTCCGGTCTCCGCCGTACCGCCGAGAAGAGCAGCGGCAGGGTGGCCAGGCCGTGTCGTGCCACGATCGGCCGCAGCCGCCTGCGATGGTTCAGGAACAGCGGTGGTCGCCAGTGGGCGAGAAGGCAGCCGGTGATCTCGGCGGGTGCCTCGGCGAACATCCGGAACTGCTCCTCGAGCGTCAGCTCCCCTGCCGAGAAGGCGGCGGCGACGGCGGTCCAGTCGTCGTGGCGCAGCCACGGCGCCGGGTTCGCGCTCCGCTGCTCCGCCGCCCAGTCCTCTCGTTCGCCCGGCAGCCAGGACATCGCGGGCTCGACCGACGAGACGAGGCCCGGAACGGGAGTGGGAAGCCAGGGCCTCGCGCTCCGGGGCGGCGGCTCGACGAGCGGAATCGGTCGGCGCGACACCGTCACCTTGGTGACACGTTCGACGGCGGCACGATGGTCTGCGGGCAGTTGCGGCACCAGCGTCCGGGCGAGGTCGGGTCGATCGGCGACGTGCTCGCGTAACAGTCGCCGGGCAAGGTGCCCCGCCGGATCGGCGGAGTCCTTCGCCGAGGCTGCGGCCAGCAGTCGCAGACCCGCCGCCGGTATCCGGCGTAGCGCCGTGCGGACCAGGCCGGGCACCGGAGCATCGCCGAGCAGCGGCAGGAGCGCGGCGATCGACTCCTCGGTCGCGAACCAGGCCAGCATCTCCGACATCGGTTGTCGACCGGCCGGGAGGTCAGAGCGTTCCAGCAACTCGCGCAGGAACGGCGTCAGCGCGGACCCCATCCCGTCGGCGGCGGTGCAGAGGACCTCCGGCCGTCGCAGCGGCGAGTCGCCTCGGACGGCCGCGCCGAGCACCGTGGTCAGCTGTGCCGCCGTGGACACGGACCTGATCAGCGCGTCGACCGCCTTCTTGGACAGGCCCTTCTCCGCGCAGTCGGCCGCCACCCAGTCCTGTCTGGTCGGCACGAGGAACGAGGAGACGACCCGGCCTGCGAGAGTGCTTCGATATTCGGTCAAGGCCGTCGTCGCATCGGCATATACCTGCGCGGGGGCCACGGCCAGCAGCGCCCGCACCCGACGCGTGATCGGCTCGCAGCTCGGGCTGAACGCCGCTCCGCCGTCGCCGGTCAGCACCAGTCGAAGCGGCTGCCGCCACTCGGCGCGCCACGGCCTCGCCCAGAACCCGTTCAACTCCGCGACCGCCCGCGCCGCGAAGACCAGTCCCTCCGTCTCCACCCAGGCATCGGCGAGGCAGGCCAGACCGGCAGACTCCCCGAGGTCGAACGCGGTCGCCGCGGCCAGCACCGCCGCGCCGGCAGGCGTGGACTCCCCGGCCAAGTGGGCGTGCGCCGCCGTAGACAACGACGGGCCCCTCGGGTTGCGCTGCGACGGTGCGAGCATCCGGCGAATACTCGGCGGCGGCGTGAGCAGTCGCACCACGGCGCCCGCATCCCGGCGAGGTGCCCGTACCTGTCGCCACCCGCCGCCCCGACGCGGGTCGATGTGCCTGCCCCACTCCGGCGGGACGGACGTCGCCGCCGCATCGGAGGGCTCGTTCGCGGACCTGATGTGGTGTCTCCACTCTTCGACGACGCTGCCGTCGTGCCTGCTGATCTTCGTCGCAGCCCACCACACCGTCCGACGGCGCGTCCCGAGCCGTGCGCCGCCCCCCGAGTGACCGCGTCGCCTGCTCGCCCGAGGGCGTCGTCTCGCCGGGCGCGGAGCCTGGGGTGGCCTGGCGGCACGGCTGCCTCGCGACGGGAGAATCGCCCGTGCCGACGAACGGCGGACGGCCCGGCTCACGACCTGTCACACACGCCGTGACGACCGTGCGCCACGACGGGCGGTCTCGGGCGGCTACCCTCGCAGGGAGCAATGCCAACCGGGTGAGGCCTGCCCCCGTGGGCCTTCCCGACGAGTCCTGGAGCCTGAGACCTCGTGTTCGACACTCTCTCCGATCGTCTCACCTCGGTTCTGAAGAACCTGCGGGGCAAGGGACGACTGTCCGACGCCGACATCGACGCGACCTGCCGCGAGATCCGGATCGCACTGCTGGAGGCCGACGTCGCGCTTCCGGTGGTCAGGGCGTTCATCGCCCAGATCAAGGAACGCGCCAAGGGCGCCGAGGTCTCCCAGGCGCTGAACCCGGCCCAGCAGGTCGTCAAGATCGTCGACGAAGAGCTGGTGGGCATCCTCGGCGGGGAGACCCGCCGGCTGAACCTGGCGAAGAACCCGCCGTCGGTGATCCTGCTCGCGGGCCTCCAGGGCGCGGGAAAGACGACTCTGGCGGGCAAGCTCGCCAAGTGGCTGCGCGGCCAGGGACACACGCCGCTGCTGGTGGCCTGTGACCTCCAGCGCCCGAACGCGGTCACCCAGCTGCAGGTGGTCGGTGAACGGGCGGGCGTCCCGGTGTTCGCTCCGGAGCCGGGCAACGGCGTGGGTGACCCGGTCGAGGTGGCCAGGCAGTCGATCGCGGAGGCCGAGCGGTCCCAGTACGACATCGTGCTGGTGGACACCGCCGGTCGTCTCGGCGTCGACGAGGAGTTGATGCGGCAGGCTTCGAACATCCGTGACGCCGTCACGCCGGACGAGATCCTCTTCGTCCTGGACGCGATGGTCGGTCAGGACGCGGTGAACACCGCCGAGGCGTTCCGGGACGGCGTCGGCTTCACCGGCGTGGTGCTGACCAAGCTCGACGGTGATGCCCGAGGCGGCGCCGCGCTGTCCGTTCGGCACGTCACCGGCCAGCCCATCCTCTTCGCCTCCAACGGGGAGAAGCTGGAGGACTTCGACGTCTTCCACCCCGACCGGATGGCCAGCCGGATCCTCGGCATGGGCGACGTCCTCAGCCTGATCGAACAGGCCGAGCAGCACTTCGACCAGGAACAGGCGGAGAAGGCGGCCCAGAAGATCGGCTCCGGCGAGCTGACGCTGGAGGACTTCCTGGAGCAGATGCTCGCCATCCGCAAGATGGGCCCGATCGCCAACCTGCTCGGGATGCTGCCGGGCGCGGGGCAGATGAAGGACCAGCTCGCGGACTTCGACGAGAAGAGCCTCGACCGGATGCAGGCCATCATCCGAGGCATGACGCCTGCGGAGCGCGCCGATCCGAAGATGATCAATGCGTCGCGGCGACTGCGGATCTCTCGCGGCTCTGGTGTCGCGGTCAGCGACGTCAACGACCTGGTCACCCGCTTCTTCGACGCCCGCAAGATGATGCAGCAGATGGCAGGCCGGTTCGGCATGCCAGGGGTGGGCGGCGGCGGCAGCGGCCGCAAGGGCAAGGGTAAGAAGGGCAAGAAGGGCAAGGGGCGCGGCCCGACGCCGCCCAAGGTGCGGGGCGGGATGCCCGGCTTCCCGGGCGGTTTCCCCGGTGGGATGCCCGGCGGCTTTCCCGGCGGCCCGCAGGGTGGTGGCACCCCGCAGATCCCGCCGGGCCTGGCAGGCATGGACCAGCTGCCGCCCGGCTTCGACCCGAGCAGGCTGACCTTCGGCGACAACAAAAAGAAGAAGAAGTGACGCAGGCGTCGCCCGCCCTGCATCTCACCGGCGTCACCCTGCCCGACGGGGTCACCCGCGACCTGTGGGTCTCGGCGGGCCGCATCAGCGTCGACCCGGTCCCGGACGCTCGGCCGCTCCCCGGCGGTTGGCTGGTTCCCGGCCTGGTCGACGCGCACTGCCATATCGGGATCGATCCGACCGGCCCGGTCCCGGTGGCGGAGGCCGCTCGGCAGGCCGAGATCGAACGCGACGCCGGCGTCCTGCTGGTCCGCGACTGCGGTGTTCCGGTGGACACCCGGCCGCTACAGGCCCGGGACGACCTCCCGCGCATCATCCGGTCCGGCAGGCATCTGGCCAGGCGCAGGCGCTACCTGCGTGACCTCGGCCTGGAACTCGACGACCCGGCAGAGCTGCCTGCCGCCGTCGCGGCGCAGGCCGCCGAGGGCGACGGCTGGGTCAAACTCGTCGGCGACTGGATCGACCGGGAGGCAGGCGACCTGGCACCGCTGTGGCCCGACGACGTCCTTGCCGAGGCCGTCGCGGTCGCCCATCGGGCGGGGGCCCGCGTCAACGCCCACGTCTTCGGGGAGGACGCGCTGCCCGGCCTCCTCGCGGCAGGCGTCGACTGCATCGAGCACGGCACCGGACTCACCGACGACACCATCGACCAGATGGCCCGGCAGGGCACCGCCCTGGTGCCGACTCTGATCAACACCGCCGAATTCCTCACGATCGCCGACTCGGCAGGCCGGTTCCCGCGCTATGCGGCGCACATGCGTGCGCTGCACGCACGCAGGCTGTCGACTGTCGCGGCGGCGGCCGAGGCGGGCGTGCCCGTCTTCGCCGGGACCGACGCGGGCAGCTCGGCGGGCGAGGGCATCGGGCACGGGCGAATCGCCGACGAGGTGATCGCGTTGGCGGAGGCAGGCCTGCCCCGTGAACAGGCCCTCGGCGCGGCGAGCTGGGCGGCGCGCGACTGGCTCGGCTTCCCCGGGCTCGTCGACGGCGCGTCCGCCGATCTGGTCGTCTACGACGAGGATCCGAGGACCGATCTCGCGGTGCTGCGCTCGCCGAGGGACATCGTGTTACGCGGCGTGGTCCATCCGGGCGGCGGACGCTTCAAGACATCGACCCGGCGACCGAGCCGGGACTGATCGCGGATCGGCCGCAGGCCGGCGGGGGCGAACCGTCGAGGCGGCGGTCGGAAGGACAGGTTGTGGGCGAGGAACTTCCCAGGAGCACCGACGACCCCGACGACAGCCCGCAGGCTGAGCGTGCGCCCGACGCGGACGACGGGCCCGACGACCGGGCCGTGCCCGACGGGACGCCGGAACCCGAGGCGACGCCGGGGACCGCGTCCGGTGCCGATTCGGGCGCTCGCGGCCCGAGCGGAGCTGCGGTGCCTGGTGACGGGCAGGACGTCTCGGGCGAGACCGTCGTCGGGACCGGGCAGGCCGGGGCAGGCGTGTCTACCCCGGCGAGTGGGCAGCAGGGCATGCCCCACCGGGCTGCCGCCGATCCCGCCGAGGATCGGCCCGCACCACCAGGTGCCCGCCCGCCTGGTCCGACGCCGATGCCGACCTTCTCCGGCGGCGGGCCCGGCGCTGCGCAGGGCTGGGCCCCCGGCCATCCGGTGGCCGTCGTTCCCGGCACGCCGCCGGGTGCGCCGTCCTTCACCGCTCCGCCGCCCTACCAGCCGACTCCCGTTGCGCAGACCTACCACGCGCAGCCCCCCGGCGCTCCGGGCCACGGGATGCCAGGAGCGGGCTTCGGCCCACCGGGCGGCGGCGTGCCTGCGGCGGGGCCCCCGTCCTGGGCGAGCTACCCGAGGCAGATGGGCGGCGTCCAGGACGGCTACGACCCCAGGCTGCACTCCCGATACTGGGAGGCCCAGCTGGAGGCGAGTGCCCGGAGCAGCCTGCACTGGGGCTTTCTGGCCTTCTTCCTCGGCTGGGGCGGCTACTACCTGACCGGCATGCTGCTGTCGGTCGTCATGGCGGGCCGGTTCGAGAACTTCGATCAGCTCGACCCGCCGCCGCTCGGCCCGCTGCTGCTTCTCTCCCTGCTGCCCAACCTGTTCCTCGGGCTCGGGCCTGCCGTGCTGTCGTGGTGGAAGGGCAGCGGACTGCGCAGGGACTTCGGCATCCTGCCGAAGTGGCGGGACGTGTGGGTCGGGCTGTCCTGTGGTGGTGCGGGCCTGCTCGGTGCATTCATCGTGGCGTTGATGGTGATGGGCAGCGCGGGCGAGAGCGGCGATGACAGTGCCATCAGCGGGATGGGCGCATTGTTCGAAGGCCAGGCGGTCTGGGTCTTCTGCCTCGCCTTGTTCATGTTCATCGGCGCGCCGCTCACCGAGGAACTACTGGTCCGGGGTGCACTCTGGGGTGCGCTGGAACATTTCAAGGTGCCCCGTTACGCGATTCTCCTGCTGACCACTTTCGTGTTCGCCCTGATTCACGAGGAGCCGATGCGAACCCCGATCCTTCTGGTCGGCGGGTTGGCCATGGGGATTGCTCGGATGATCACCGGCCGGGTCTCCGCCGCGATCATCGCGCATGCGACCTATAACTTCCTGCCAGCGTTGATCTTCTACACGCAGTTCTCCTGAGGCTCTTCCGAGGCCGCGCCGGTCGCCGTCGAATCACGGTGGCGACCGGCCTGCCTCGACCGCCCGAAATCGCACGCGCGGCCGTTTCTCACGCCTCTGTGGACTGCCCTCGGCCTGTCGAAACGGACTAGCCTCGACGAAGGGCACCGATTCGGACCGGGCACCCCGCGCGTGGGCGGCGGAGGGCTCGTCGGGACCCGCAGAGACGGCCGTCTGGTCTTGAAGAAGCGGGGTGCGGGTGAGCAAACCCGAGAAGTCGCGACAGCGGAGTAGTGGACACGCGGAAATCGAGGACACGGACTTCACCGGGACCATACCGCCGAGAAGCGTCGAGAAAGGCGACCGATCGGCGCAGACGGCGTCCGCCGTCGACCCGTCGCCGAAGCCGACCGCGGTGCACCGCTGGGGCTTCGGTGTCTTCTTTCTCTCCCAGCTGGTCTTCCTGCTCTCCTCGGTCTTCGTGGTGGCCCCCTTCGGCGACACCGCGAGCGATCCCTCGCTGCGGCCTGCCGTGCTGTTGATCGGGCTGATCGTCCCTACAGTGCTCTCGGCGACGGTGGTCGTGGTGGCGACGCTGATCCGAGGCAACGGTCCTCGGGCCGATCTCGGGCTGCGCTGGTCGTGGGCCGACGTGCGCACGGGGCTCGGGCTCGGTGCGGTCGGCATCGTGCTCACGCTGGGCGCCTCCCGCCTCTGGACGAACTGGGTGGGGGAGGACCAGGCGACCTCCGCAGTGGGCTCGTTGTTGGACGATCTGCGGCTGCCGCCCGTGCTGGCCGTGCTGATCTTCCTGCATCTGCTCGTGCTCGCACCGCTGTGCGAGGAGCTGGTGTTCCGAGGCGCGCTGTGGGGTGCGATGGACCGGCTGCGCTGGAGCCGGTGGACGGCCTTCGGCGTCACCACGGCCCTGTTCGCCGTCGCGCATCTCGAACCGGCCCGCACTCCGCTGCTGCTGGTCATCGGCATCCCGATCGGTCTCGCCCGGCTGTTCACCGGACGGCTCCTCGCGGCCGTCGTCGCCCACCAGGTGAACAACCTGCTGCCCGCTCTGGGCGTCCTGCTGCTGGCCCTCGGCGTCATCCCGACCTGACGAGACCGGTCGTCGTCGAGCCCGGCGCGTGACGGGCGCGACTCGACTCGGCCCGGCTCGCCTCCGGCGTGCCTGGCAAGGGACGGGTTGGTCTGCCGTCGATGCGGTCTGGCAGAATGGCTCGTTGTCCGCCATGGCGTCGGTCCCTCTCACTGACTCGTGGCCAGCCAAATGATGTCCGAGCGCTCGGACCCGTCGCCCCACTCGGGCCCACGGGCGTTCACCCATGAGCAACGAGAGCTTGAGGAGCACCTGTACCCGTGGCCGTCAAGATCAAGCTGATGCGGCTTGGCAAGATCCGTGCGCCGTACTACCGGATCGTCGTCGCCGACTCGCGCACCCGCCGTAACGGCAAGGCGATCGAGACCATCGGCAAATACCACCCCACCGAGGAGCCCAGCTTCATCGAGGTCGACGGTGACCGCGCCCAGTACTGGCTCGGTGTCGGCGCGCAGCCGACCGAGCCCGTGCAGCGTCTGCTGGAGCTGACCGGCGACTGGCAGCGCTTCAAGGGCCTGCCCGTTCCCGAGGGTGTGCTGAAGGTCAAGGAGCCGAAGGCCGACAAGCAGGCGCTGTTCGCCGCCGCGCTCGCAGCGGCGGGCGAGGAGCCTATGGCCGACGCGACGACGCCGAAGAAGAAGGCCGCCAAGAAGGCCGATGAGCCCAAGGCCGAGGCCGAGGGCGGCGAGAAGACCGCGGACGGCCAGGCGTGAGCGTCCTCGCTGACGCCCTGGAACACCTGGTCCGAGGGATCGTGACCAACCCGGACGATGTCCGAGTCCAGCTGATCACCTCCCGGCGGGGGCGCACCCTTGAGGTGCACGTACACCCCGACGACCTGGGCAAGGTCATCGGCCGCAGTGGGCGTACGGCCACTGCGCTGCGCACCGTGATGGCCGGTATCGGCGGTCGCGGTGTGCGGGTGGACGTGGTCGACACCGACCGTTGACGCCGCAGGTGACCCGCGACCGACGTCCGGACGGCGGATCTGCCGACTCCCTGTTGGTGGGGCGAGTGAGCAGGCCGCACGGCGTTCGGGGCGAACTGGTCGTCGACGTGCGGACGGACTCCCCTCGGGAGCGGTTCGCAGTCGACGGCACCGTCGAGGCACGACTGCGGGACGGCAGTTCCCGGCAGCTCACCGTGACGGCCGCCAGGCCGCACGGCGAGCGGCTGCTGCTGAGCGTGACGGGTGTCTCGGACCGGGAGGGTGCGGAGCGTCTGCGCGGCGCTCTGCTGACGGTGTCGAAGTCGTCGTTGCCTCCCACCGAGGACCCCGACGAGTACTACGACCATCAGCTGGAGGGGCTCGCCGCCGTGCTGCCCGACGGCTCGCCGCTCGGCACGGTCCGCGAGGTGCTGCATGGAGCGGGCGGAGACCTGCTCGCCGTGCGTCTCTCGGACGGCGAAGAGGCATTGATCCCCTTCGTCAAGGAAATCGTGCCGACGGTCGACGTCGCGGGAGGTCGGCTCGTCGTCGATCCGCCGCCCGGCCTGGTGGACGACCAGTTCGAGGAGTGAGTCCTCCGTCGGCGCCCCCGGTCCCGTTCGGGACGGGCCGGGCGTCGGCGGAGCCTCGGCCGGACCTGTCGGCGGTGTCCGCAACCTGCGCACCATGCCGTCCGGCCGCCGGACGAGGAACGGCCGAGCAGTGATCGACGACGTCCGGACCGGCCCTTCGCCTCGCGGCAGTGGGCCCGGCCGGTGACGGCGGCCGGACGAAGCCTGTAGGCAGCCGGTGAAGGGGAACAGTGCGGATCGACGTCATCACCATCTTCCCGGAGTACCTCGCCCCGTTGCGGGCCGCGCTGCTCGGTAAGGCGGTCGACCGCGGCCTGATCGAGTTCGGGGTGCACGACCTGCGGGACTGGACGCACGACGTGCATCGCGCCGTGGACGACAGCCCCTACGGCGGAGGCCCGGGCATGGTGATGAAGCCGCAGGTCTGGGGTCCGGCGCTGACCGAGGTCTGTGCGCCTCGTCCCGAGCACGAGGGTCCGCCGACCCTGATCGTCCCCACACCTGCCGGCCGCCGTTTCGATCAGCGCACGGCCGAGGAGCTGGCCGAGTGCCCGTGGCTCGTCTTCGCCTGTGGTCGGTACGAGGGCATCGACGAGCGGGTGGTGGAGGACGCCGCCGAACGGATGCCGGTGCGTGAGCTCTCCATCGGCGACTATGTGCTGGTCGGCGGGGAGGTCGCGGTGCTGACCATGGTGGAGGCGGTGAGCAGGCTGCTGCCGGGCGTGCTCGGCAACCCGGCCTCGGCGCAGGAGGACTCGTTCTCCGACGGCCTGCTGGAGGGGCCCTCCTACACGCGACCGGAGGTGTGGCAGGACCGGCCCGTGCCGGAGGTGCTGCGCTCGGGCAACCATGCGGCCATCCGGAGATGGCGCCGCGACCAGTCCATCATCCGCACCTATCACCGCAGGCCGGACCTGCTGGCTGCGCTGGGTGACGATGCACTCGACAAACACGACCACCGACTGCTGGCCGCCCTCCGCGAGTCGGAGGCGAGCAGCGCCCGGCCCGACGGTTCCGCCGGCCCGATTTCATGACCAGGTCGCAGCCGTGGCACACTGGAGAGGCTGCTGTCGTCGGACAGACCGACGCGCGCCAGATGCCCATTCCCATGCAGGGTTGCACTGTGTAGACAGTCGTGCCCGCGCGGGCACGAGATGCCCGATTGATTGACGAGGACGGACCACCGATGAACACCCTGGACGCTCTGGACGCTCAGTCGCTGCGTTCCGACATCCCGGCCTTCCGGCCCGGAGACACGCTGAAGGTTCACGTCCGCGTCATCGAGGGTTCCCGCCAGCGGATCCAGGTGTTCCAGGGCGTCGTGATCCGTCGTCATGGCGGCGGAGCCCGCGAGACCTTCACCGTGCGTAAGGTCTCCTTCGGTGTCGGCGTGGAGCGCACGTTCCCCGTGCACTCGCCGAACATCGCCCAGATCGAGGTGGCGACCCGAGGTGACGTGCGCCGGGCCAAGCTGTACTACCTGCGCGAACTGCGTGGCAAGGCCGCGAAGATCAAGGAAAAGCGCGAAACGCCGACCGCGTCCTGACCGCGTTCGAGATCACGTAACGTAGCCTGGGAGCCGTGGCAGACCTCGTGCCCTCCACCTCACCACAGGGCGAATCAGACCAGCCGGATCACTCGGATCGGCCTTCCGCATGGCAGCGCAGAGACCATGCGGGAGGTGCCGGGCAGCCGGGGCCGTCGTCGGCGGACGATGTCGACGACGGCCAGGAGAAGCCGTCGAGGCCCGCGAAGAAGGGGTCTTTCTGGCGGGAGCTGTTCGTCCTGGTAGGGATCGCGGTGGTGCTCACCATCGTGATCCAGACCTTCCTGGCGCGGGTCTACGTGATCCCCTCCCAGTCGATGGAGGAGACCCTGCACGGCTGTGCGGGTTGTACCAATGACCGGGTCCTCGTCGACAAGATCACCTATCGGTTCGTCGATCCGGAACCCGGCGACGTGGTCGTCTTCCGCGGGCCCGAGGCCTGGGGACAGAACGACTTCATGACTGCGGAGCCCGCCAATCCGGTGGCGCGTTTCTTCCAGAGCGTCGGCGCGATGTTCGGGTTCGCCCAGCCGGACGAGAAGGACTTCGTCAAGCGGGTGATCGCCACCGGCGGCCAGACCGTCGAGTGCTGTGACGAGGAGAACCGGGTTCTCGTCGACGGCGACCCCCTGGACGAGCCGTACATCTTCTGGCAGCCGGGCCGGGGCAACACTCAGGAGCCGTTCGGCCCTGTCACGGTGCCCGACGATCACATCTGGATGATGGGAGACAACCGCAACAACTCGCTGGACTCCCGAGTGCAGGGTGGCGGCGGCGAGCTGGGCGCGGTCCCGCTGGACAACGTGATCGGCAAGGCCAGGATCGTGGTACTGCCCCCGCAGCGCTGGCAGGGCATCAGCGACCACGACCCGCAGCAGTCGGTGTTGAGCGCACCCGTCTGGCAGACGGCGGTTCCCGCCGGGCTCGGCCTACTCGGCGCGTTCCCCACCCTCTGGCTGGGCCGCAGGCTTCTCGGCCGTCGAGACCGGGACTGACACGGAAGAGACGCGGCGGGCCATGTCCGATCTGCTTCGCCCACCTCGCGTCGTGGTTCGTCGCGACGCGGGGAACTGGGCTCTGCAGTCGGCGTTGGACCGCCGAGGACTCGGCCCGGTCGCGGGCATCGACGAAGCAGGCCGCGGCTCCTGCGCGGGCCCGCTGGTGGTGGCCTCGTGCGTGCTGCGTCCCAAAGACTCGGCACGCCTGACCGGGCTCACCGACTCCAAGCTGATGACTGCTGCGGCTCGCGACCAGATGTTCGATCTCATCACGGCTCGTGCTCTCGACTACGCCGTGGTCGTGGTCCCCGCCGAGGAGATCGACGAGATCGGTGTGCACGTCGCCAACATCGAGGGGATGCGCCGGGCCGCCGCCCGGCTCAGCCTGCAGCCCGGCTACATCCTGACCGACGGATTCCGGGTGCCGGGCCTGCCTGCTCCTGGCCTGCCGGTGATCAAGGGCGACCAGGTGGCGGCGTGCGTCGCGGCCGCGTCGGTGCTCGCGAAGGTGACCAGAGACCGCATCATGACCTGCTTAGACGTGGAGTACGCCCAGTACGGGTTCGCGGTGCACAAGGGCTACAGCACGCCGGAGCACGCTGCGGCGCTGACCAGGCACGGGCCGACCATCGTGCACAGATGGTCTTATGCCAACGTGGCAGCCTCGGCTCGGCTGCACGGCATGGTCTCGCCGAGAGGGCGGTTCGGTGGATGGGATTCGGGGTCGTCTCTCGTGGTGAGGGATGATGTGATGGACAATGAAGCGCCCGTATGAGGGGCGTGCACAGTCCGGCGACAGGGAGGGCTCGAACTCGATGAGTTCGGAGGATCTCGAAAAGTACGAGACCGAGATGGAGCTGCAGCTCTACCGCGAGTATCGCGACATCGTCGGGCAGTTCTCCTACGTGGTGGAGACGGAGCGTCGGTTCTACCTGGCCAACGCGGTCGACGTCCAGGTTCGCAACTCCGAGGGTGAGGTCTACTTCGAGGTGCGGATGTCCGATGCCTGGGTGTGGGACATGTATCGGCCTGCCCGATTCGTGAAGAACGTCCGGGTGATCACTTTCAAGGACGTCAACGTAGAGGAACTGGACAAACCCGAGCTGCGGCTGCCGGAGAGCGGGCCGTTCAACGAGACGTGAGGTGTCGCCGCAGGTGTGCAGGCCTGCGCCGACGCGCGTGCGGCGGCGGCTTCCCGCTCGGAAGACCCCGTGACGCGCCGAGCCCCCGTGCGAGGCTTCGGCAGACGGATCGGGCGCTGCGGTGGCACCGATCGGTGCGCTGAGGCCGACGCCTGTTCGGGCGGACGGCTCTTCTCGCATGTGCGAATCGAGGTCCGCCCTGTGATGGTGGTGCGACCGATGATGCGGGGGAGAACCCTGTTCCTACGGTCGGTCCGTGGGCCTGCCGCTTGCCTGCGGCGACCGACGGGACGGCGCAGCGCCCCGTGCCTGCCTGCGGTGACCTCCGCGCTGCCGTCCGTCGTCGAGGTCGGGACGCGGGATATGAGGTTCAGACCTCGGCCGAGGCGCGGCTGCCGAGCATCTGCGGGGCGAACTCGCTGTGCAGCACCAGCGCCGCCGAGCCGACCGCGCTGACGTCCTCGCCTATCGGCGACATGACGGCCGTCAGCGGCCTGCCGCGCCTGGCGAATGCCCGGGTGGTCAGGACGTCCTCGATGGCGGCCGTGTAGAGGTGTCCGATCCCCGCGAAGGCCGGGCCGCAGAGCACGATCAGGTCGAGGTCCAGCAGGTTCACCATGGTCAGGACGCCTGCTGCCAGGTGTCGGGCCGACTGTTCGATCAGCCGGACAGCGGGTGGTTCGCCTGCGGCCGCCGCCGTCCGGATTCTGCCGAAGTCGGCATGGACGTCGTGGGCGGCACCGGACAGGTCAGGCCAGGAGCCTGTGGTGCGTGCCGCCAGCGCCGCCGCGACCACGGCGGGCGGTGCGCTGTACAGCTCGACGCAGCCTCTGTTGCCGCAGAAGCACCAGTCGCCGTTTACGTTCAGCGAGATGTGCCCGAGTTCGCCGACATTCGAGGTGGCACCCCGGTAGACCTGGCCGTCGATGAAGACGCCCGCGCCGATGCCGGTCTCCATGTAGATGCTCGCGAAGTTGCGTGCCGTCCCCGCGCAGCCGAGCCAGTGCTCACCGACGGCTGCGGCCGTGGCGTCGTTGTCGATCATGACGGGCAGTCCGAGCGCCTCCGCCAGTTCGTCGCGAAGGGCCACGTCGTGCCAGTGCGTCATGTTCGGCGGGTCGAGGATCATTCCGCGTTCGTGATCGATCGGTCCGGGGGCGGCCACGCCGACCCCGACGACCCTGGCCTTGTCGATTCCGCAGGACCCGAGTAGTCCGACGGCCTGACCTGCGATGTTCCTGATGATCTCTCGCGGCGCGGTGCTCGATTCACCGTGTCTGGCCCTGGCGACGACGCGCCCGGCGAGGTCGATGACGACGTAGGTGGTGCCCTGGAGGTCGATGCGGACGCCGACGGCGTAACAGGCGGTCGGGTTGAGCGTCAGGAGCGTGCGTCTCTTGCCGCCAGTGGAGCGGCCCTGCCCTGCTTCCACCACGAGTCCGTCGTCGATGAGCCTGCGCACGATGTTGGACACCGTCGGTGCGGTCAGGCCCGTCAGGGCCGTCAATTCCACGCGACTGATCGCGCCGCTCGAGCGGATGCCCTCCAGCACCACTCCTCGGTTGTACGTGCCTACCAGCGGCAGGTTGGCACCTCCGCGCATGTCACTCCTCAGGTCCGACCTCACTCTGGCGAGCGAAAGTATTGCACCCTTGACTTACTTGTTAAAAATGACTAAGAAAGTCGCGAAGGTGTAACACAGAACACACTCGCGCTCCTTCTGTTGGCCGTAGGGCCTCATCCGAGCAGGCGGAGCGGGCTCGTCCCGACAGGAGGATCACGATGACGGTCCCGATCAGACGACGGAGAAGCCTGACCGCGCTCGCAGGCGCCTTATCCCTGGCGGTCGTCGCAGGCTGTGCGGGAGCACCCGCGACCAGCAGCCCGGCCACCTCGATCACCGCTTACACCGGAGCCACCGGCCAGCTCACGGCCAACTTCAACCCGTACATCCTCACGTCCAACCAGCCGGGCCGCGGGATCATCTACGAGACGTTGATGTTCCTCAACCGCGCCAGGGCCGACGACCCCCGGCCGATGCTGGCCGAGGAGTTCGACTGGAACGACGACGGCACCGCGATCACCTTCCAGCTGCGCGAGGGCGTCCAGTGGACCGACGGTGAGGCCTTCACCAGCGACGACGTGGTCTTCACCTTCGAGCTGATGGCGGAGCACGAGGCGCTGAACACCTCGGCGCTGCCCATCGAGTCCGTCGAGGCGGCCGGTGACACCGAGGTGACGATCACCTTCGGGCGGCCCGCTTACACCGACCTGTGGACCATCGCCAGCGACACCTTCATCGTTCCCGAGCACATCTGGTCCGAGATCGAGGACCCGGTGACCTTCGGCAACGCCGAGCCAGTCGGCACGGGCGCGTTCGCGCTCAGCTCTTTCACCGCCCAGAGCTACGAGCTGACGGCCAACGAGAACTACTGGGACGGGGACAAGCCCTACCTGGACTCCATTCGGTTCGTCTCGCACAGCGGAAACCAGTCCGCGCTCTCCGCGTTGACCGCCGGGCAGATCGACTGGGCGAGCATCTTCATCCCGGACATCGAGAACACCTACGGCTCGCGGGCAGAGGGCAATCATTACGAGGTCACCCCCGTCTACATCTCGACGCTCGGGGCGAACCTTGAGGAGGGGCCGACCAGCGACCTCGCCGTTCGGCAGGCCATCTACCGGGGCATCGACCGCGACCAGGTCAACGAGCTGAACTATGACGGACTGAGCACTCCGGCCACCCCCGGCATGCTGATGCTGCCGCGCGAGGAGGAGTTCCTCGCCGAGGACCTCCAGGGCGTGGTCCCCACCCACGAGCCCGACGAGGCACGGCAGATCCTTCAGGACGCCGGTTACACCGAGGGAGCCGACGGCATCTTCGTCAGCCCTGACGGCGATCCGTTGAGCATCGAGGTCAAGGTCGTCACGGGGTACACCGATCAGATCGCCGCGCTGGACGTGATGCGTCAGCAGCTCGCCGAGGTCGGCATCGATCTCCAGCCCCGTGAGGTCTCCTTCGCGTCCTTCGTCGCGGATCGGGACAACGGCAACTTCGAGCTGGTCATCGACAACCTGTACGGCGGCGTCACGCCGTTCACGCTCTACGAGGACTTCTACTCCAGCGCGGCCGCCCCGCCCATCGGACAGCCCGCGACCAAGAACTTCGCGCGATTCCGCAGCGACGTCGTCGACGAGGCCCTGGAGGAGATCGCGGGCACCGAGGACGAGCAGGTCCACGCCGAGGCCTACGCGCGGATTCAGGAAGAGGTCGCCGAACAGCTGCCCTACATCCCGATCCTCCAGTCCATGGCGCTCAGCCAGTTCGCGGGCGCGAAGATCACCGGTTTCCCCACGGCGGACGACCCGTACGCGTTGCCGATGACGCACTCAGCGCCTGACCTGGGCATCGTCGCGGCGAACCTGCGCCCGGCGGAGTGAGCGTGCCTGCCGGGCAGGAGTCCGGGGAGGCCCGGACATGACCTATCTCCGTCGAAAACTGCTCTTCTACCTGGTCGCGGCCTGGGTGGCGATCACGATCAACTTCCTGATCCCGCGACTGATGCCGGGCTCGCCCGTCGACGCACTGCTGGGCAGGCTCCAGCAGGCGGGCGGAGCGGTGTCGGCGGAGGCGAGGGCCTCGCTGGAACTCCTGCTCGGTTACGGCGGGCAGGGCAACCTCTGGGAGCAGTACGTCGGCTACCTGGGCAATCTGCTGCGCGGGGACTTCGGCGTCTCGTCCACCTACTTCCCGACCGAGGTGTCGACCATCCTCGGCGCGGCCCTGCCGTGGACGCTGGTCCTGGTCGGCCTGTGCACGTGTCTGTCCTTCGTTCTGGGCGTCACCCTGGGAATGGTGGTCGGCTGGCGGCGGGGCGGCAGGCTGGACAACCTGGTCCCGATCGCGACGTTCCTGGCGGCCGTGCCCTACTTCTGGCTGGCGCTCGTCCTGGTGTTCCTGCTCGGGTCGACGTTGCGGCTGCTGCCGCTGACGGGCGGCTACGAGTACGGCACGGTGATCGGCCTCAACTGGGAGTTCATCGGTTCGGCCTTGTATCACGCGCTGCTCCCCGCGATCACCATCGTCCTCAGCTCGGTCGGCGGCTGGCTGCTGGGGATGCGCAACATGATGGTCTCCACGATGGGAGAGGACTACGTTCTCACGGCCGAGGCGAAGGGCCTCCGCCCCCGGCGGGTCATGATCACCTATGCCGCGCGGAACGCGGTGATCCCCAGCATCGCCGGCTTCGCGATCTCCTTGGGCTTCGTGGTGAGCGGCTCGATCGTCACCGAGGTCGTGTTCTCCTATCCGGGAATCGGCTTCACGCTGCTCCAGGCGGTGCAGAACAACGACTATCCGTTGATGCAGGCCGTCTTCCTGGTGATCACGCTCACCGTTCTTGGCGCGAACCTCCTGGTCGATCTGCTGTACGCGGTGATCGACCCTCGGACAAGGCAGGCGGGGTGATGACAGGGATGGACGGTCAGAAGGAAGTCACTCCGCCGACCACCACGGCGGCCCCCTCGGCACCCGCGCCGAGTGCGGGCGGTCGTGCACGTCCGGTCCGGATCGGCGGGCTGCTGCGTGACGGGAAGCTGCGGATCGGATTGAGCATCGTCGGATGCTTCGCGTTGATCGGGCTCCTCGGTCCCTTCTTCATCACCGACGTCGGCGCGATCAGCGATCAGGCGCTGCAACCGCCGTCGGCCGAGCACTGGCTGGGCACCACGCAGACCGGTCAGGACATCTTCGGTCAGCTCGTCAACGCCACGCGCGGTTCCCTGATCGTCGGCCTCGTGGTCGGCCTCCTGGCGACGGTCCTCTCGGTGCTCGTGGGCGTCGTCGGCGGGTATCTCGGCGGGCGGGTGGACGAGGGTCTCTCGCTGGTGAGCAATGTCGTGCTGGTCATTCCGAGCCTGCCGTTGGTCATCCTGATCACGAACTACCTGGACGGTGCGGGAATCCTGACGATCGCGCTGATCATCTCGATCACGAGTTGGGCCGCCTCGGCGCGAGTGCTGCGAGCACAGACCCTCTCGGTGCGATCCCGCGACTACGTGGCCGCCGCCCGCGCGATGGGCGAGCGCACCTGGCGGGTGGTGTTCGTCGAGATCCTGCCGAATCTGCTGCCGGTGATCGCATCCCAGTTCGTGTTCGCGATCATCTTCGCGATCCTGACCGAGGCAGGCCTGTCGTTCCTCGGACTCGGCGGCATCGACTACCTGACCTGGGGGACGATGCTCTACTTCGCGCAGAACGCCCAGGCCCTGGCCTTGGGCGCCTGGTGGTGGTTCATTCCACCGGGCCTGTCGATCGCGCTGGTCGGCGCAGGCCTCTCCCTGATCAATTTCAGCTTCGACGAACTGATCAACCCGAGGCTGCGTGCACCGGGAGTTCCCCGGCCCGCCCGGAAGACGAGGAGGCGCTCGTGATCACCGACGATCCCGAACCGAGCCGACGGGGCAGGCGAGATCCGGCCGGGAGCGAGCCGCCTGCGGCCGCGTCGATCGGGTCCGACTCCCCTGCGGACTTGCCTGCCGAGGACAGCCCCGATCCGGTGCGGCACACCCTCGGCGCGCCGGTGCTGACCGTTCGCGGGCTGACCGTGCACTACGAGACGGACCAGCAGGTGCGTGCGGTCCAGGACGTGGACTTTGTCCTGCGCAGGGGAGAGGTCTTCGGACTCGCAGGTGAGAGCGGCTGTGGGAAGTCGACACTGGCCTATGCGCTCAACCGACTGCTGCGCCCGCCTGCCCGTGTCGTGTCGGGCTCTGTCGTGTTCCACGACGAGGGCGGTGACGTCGACCTGCTCGGTCTGGCGGGCGAAGAGCTGCGTCGCTTCCGCTGGAAGAAGATCGCCATGGTCTTCCAGGGTGCGATGAACGCGCTCAATCCGGTGCTCACGGTGCGCACCCAGCTCGCCGACGTGCTGGCCGCGCATGAGCCGGACATGTCCGCCTCGGCCCGGCTGGCGCGGTGCGCCGAGCTGCTCGATCTGGTCGGCGTCGACCGGACCAGGCTGGGCAGCTATCCGCACGAGCTGTCCGGCGGCATGCGTCAACGCGTGATGATCGCGATGGCGCTGGCCCTGAGTCCGGACGTGATGGTCATGGACGAGCCGACCACCGCGCTGGACGTCGTGGTCCAGCGGGACATCCTGCGCGAGCTGAGCAGGCTGCGGGAGCACTTCGGCTTCGCGATCGTCTTCATCACCCATGATCTGTCCCTGCTCTTGGAGATCAGCGACCAGATCGCGATCATGTACGCGGGCCGGATCGTCGAGCAGGCGCCCGCCGGGCGGCTTCTCGACGCGCCGAGGCATCCCTACACCGTGGGGCTGCTCAACTCGTTCCCGAGCCTGACCGGACCGCGCCGGGAGATGCGCGGCGTGCCGGGACACCCGCCGGATCTCGCCGTGCCGATCGTGGGCTGCTCCTTCGCGCCCCGCTGCCCCTACCGACGACAGCCCTGCGACGAGCACCGCCCCGACCTGCGCCGCCGAGACTCGGCGTCCGACGGCATCGCCGCATGTCACGCCTATGCCGAGGCGGATTACGGCGCGCCCGCACCGCCCGCGCTGTTGCGGGGCGAGTTCCATCCGGTCGAGACGGCGGAGGTGGTCGAGGCATGAGCGTTCTTCAGGTCAAGGATCTCGTGAAGGAGTTCGTCGTCCGAGACGGCCGCCGTCGTACGGCGCTGCGGGCGGTGGACGAGCTGTCCTTCGAACTCACCGCAGGCACGACCGTGGCATTGGTCGGCGAGAGCGGCAGCGGGAAGTCGACCGTGGCCAGGATGCTGGCCCAGCTCATGCGACCGAGTTCCGGCACGATCAGCCTGGACGGGAAGCCGATCAGTACACGGGGGCGTGGGCTGCGCCGCTACCGCGAAGACGTGCAGATGGTCTTCCAGGACCCCTTCGGATCATTGAATCCGTTTCACACCGTCGACCATCATCTGCGCAGGCCGCTCCGCGTGCACCGCCGTGCCGAGAACCGCGCGGACGAGGACCGACAGATCGAGCACCTGCTGGAACGCGTCAACCTCACCCCACCCGCCAGGGTCGCCGCGAAACGCCCGCACGAACTCTCGGGCGGTCAGCGCCAGCGCATCGCCATCGCGCGTGCCCTGGCGCCCGCGCCAAGGGTGCTGCTGGCCGACGAGCCGGTGTCCATGCTGGACGTCTCGATCAGGCTGGAGATCCTCAACCTGATCGACCGGCTGAAACAGGAGGACGACCTGGCCGTCCTCTACATCACCCACGACCTCGCCACCGCCCGGCACTTCTCACGACGCATCATGGTGATGTATCGGGGCGAACTGGTGGAAAGCGGCGACGCGGACGACGTGATCCTGCGTCCTCAACACCCCTACACCCGCCTGCTCGCCGCCGCCGCACCCGATCCGCGGCGGCGGATCACGATCGACGGTGCGGCGACCGGCGCGATCGGGTCGCCGACGAGCCCTGCTCAGCCCGGCGGCGATCCTGCCGTGTCGGGGCCTGTTGCGGGCGGTTCGTCTGCCGGGATCTCGGACGGCTGCCGCTTCCGGGCGCGTTGCCCCTCCGCGATGGCGGTCTGCGCGGAGCGGCCGCCGATCCTGTCCGTCGGCGACGGACACAGCGCCCGCTGCTGGCTCTACCGCGACGGGTCGGATGCCTGACCCCACCACTGTGAACACCACGAATGACGAAGTCGACCAGGGAGAGTTGATGCGGACACTGTTGCACGATGGTTGGACGCTGCGAGCCGTCGGCGGCGCCGCCCCGGACACGATCGCCGAGGCAGTGGTGCCTGCGACCGTGCCCGGCTGCGTGCACACCGACCTGCTGGCAGCCGACCTGATTCCCGACCCCTATCTCGACGACAACGAGGCGGCGCTCGCCTGGATCGGTCGCACCGACTGGCGCTACGAGACGACCTTCGCGTGGCACCCCGCCGAGGCCCATGACGTCGTCGAACTGGTGTGCGCCGGTCTCGACACCATCGCCACGGTGGTGCTCAACGGAGTGGTGGTCGGCGAGACGCAGAACATGCATCGCACGCACCGGCTCGACGTCACCGACGTGCTCCGCGAGGGCGACAACCGGCTCGCGGTGACCTTCGCCTCGGCGGTGGATCATGTGGAACGCATCCGCGAGGAGACGGGGGCGCTGCCGCACACCAACCACCATCCCTACAACCTCATCCGCAAGACGGCCTGCAACTTCGGCTGGGACTGGGGCCCCGATCTGGTCACGGCGGGCATCTGGCGTCCCATCGCGCTGGAGGCGTTCAGCAGCGCGCGCCTGGCCGAGGTGCGCCCGCTGGTCGACGTTCAGGACGGCCACGGCCGGGTGATCACTCACGTCGAACTGGCCCGCGCAGGCGAGCACGACGAGCCGTTGGTGGTCTCCGTCGAGGTGGCGGGCCACCGTGTCGAGGTGGCCGTCGACGAGGACGAGGACACCGCGGTGGTGGGCATCCTGGTGGAGAGCCCGGAGCTGTGGTGGCCGCACGGACATGGAGCCCAGCCGCTCTACCCGGTCGCGGTGCGACTGCGCTCACCCGCCTCCGGCGTCGAGTTGGACGCCTGGGACGGCGAGATCGGCTTCCGCACCGTCACCCTGGACACCGGCTCCGACGCCGACGGCACCCGTTTCACCTTCGTCGTCAACGGCAAGCCCGTCTTCGTGCGTGGTGCGAACTGGATCCCCGACGACGCCTTCCCCCACCGGATCGACGCCGAGCGCTACGCGGCCAGGATCGACCAGGCCAAGGATGCGGGTGTCAACCTGCTGCGCGTGTGGGGCGGCGGCATCTTCGAGAGCGAGGACTTCTACCGCCACTGCGACCGCGAGGGCGTCCTCACCTGGCAGGACTTCCTCTTCGCCTGTGCGGCGTACCCGGAGGAGGAACCGCTGCGCAGCGAGGTCGTCGCCGAGGCGAGAGAGGCGGTGGCCCGCCTGTGCCCGCATCCGAGCCTCGTGCTGTGGAACGGCAACAACGAGAACAACTGGGGATGGCACGACTGGGGCTGGCAGGAGCGACTCGGCGACCGGACCTGGGGACTCGGCTACTACACGGAGCTGCTGCCTGAGATCGTCGCCGAGCTGGACCCGACTCGGCCTTACACGGCGAGCAGCCCGTGGTCGGTCACCACCGAAATCCACCCGAACGAGCAGGCACACGGCAGCATGCACGTGTGGGACGTGTGGAACTCGCGCGACTACACGGCCTACCGCGACTACCGACCGAGGTTCGTCGCCGAGTTCGGCTATCAGGGGCCGCCGACGATGCGGACCCTGTTGCGCGCCGTCCACGACGAGCCGCTGACCCCGACCAGCCCGGGAATGATCGTGCATCAGAAGGCGGCCGACGGCGACGCCAAGCTGGAACGAGGTCTGACCGCGCACTTCGGAGTGCCTGCGGACTTCGACTCCTGGTTCTGGGCGACCCAGCTCAACCAGGCCAGAGCGGTGTCACTGGGCATCGAGCACTTCCGATCCCTGAGTCCGTTGTGTGCGGGCACCGTGGTCTGGCAGCTGAACGACTGTTGGCCGGTGACCTCCTGGGCGGCGGTCGACGGCGACGGCCGACGTAAGCCGCTCTGGTACGCGTTGCGCAACGCCTATGCCGACCGCCTCCTCACCGTGGAGCCCAGGGACGACGGGCTGGTCGCGGTCGCGGTGAACGACAGCGACGAGGACTGGTCCGCGCGGCTGACCGTCCGACGTCTCGCCGTCGACGGAACCGTGCTGCGGATGTTCGAGGTCCCGCTGACGGCGTCGGCGCGCACCACCGTGACGCTGCCGTTGGCGCCGGGCGACGTCGCGCCGGAGCATCCGGAGCGGGAGCTGCTGATCGTCGACGCCGACACCGGGCAGCGGGCAGCGTGGTTCCACGTGGCCGACAAGGATCTCGCGCTGCCTGCACCCGAGCTTCGGACCGAGGTCGAGCGGGTCGAGCAGGGCTATCGGGTCCGCGTGCACGCCGGGGCATTGGCTCGGGACGTGTCGATCCTCGCCGACCGGGTCGCCCCGGACGCCGAGGTCGACGACATGCTGGTCACCCTGCTGCCCGGTGAGTCGACGACGTTCCTGGTGCGCACCCTCGCCGATGTCGCGCACGACCGGCTCGTCGCACCCGACGTGCTGCGCACGGCGAACGAACTCGTGGCCCGATGACCGTCGGGACGACGCGGGCCGGGGACGACGACTCCGGGCCCGACACGAGTGGGCGGCACGTGAGAGAGGCGTCCCGACCGGACGACGGCGTCGTGCTCGGTCTCGACGTCGGCGGTACCAAGCTCGCGGCGGGGGTGGTCTCTCGGGACGGCCGGGTCCGGGCGTTCACCACCGTGCCGACGGACGCGGCTGACGGGCCGGTGAAGGTGATCGCCCGGCTCTGCACCCTGGCCAGGGAGGTGCTGGCCGTCGCAGGCCTGAGCCCCGCCGACCTGACCGCGGTCGGGATCTGCTGCTGCGGACCGCTGGACGCCCGCACCGGGATGGTTCACGACCCGCCGAACCTGCCCGGCTGGGGTGACGTCCCGCTCGCCGATCTCGTGGCTGCCGACCTGGGAGTTCGGACCTGGGTGGAGAACGACGCGACGGCGGCCACGGTGGGCGAGTGGCGCCACGGCGCGGGCCGAGGCGTCCGCGACCTGGTCTACTTCACGATCTCCACCGGGGTCGGTGGCGGCGTGGTCATCGACGGCCGGGTCCTGCGGGGCGGCAGCGGCAACGGCGGGGAGCTGGGGCACACCCTGCTCGTCGCCGACGGCAGACCGTGCGGCTGCGGTGCCAGAGGCTGCCTGGAGGCCTACGTCTCCGGCACCGCCATCGCCGCCAGGGCACGAGAACGGATCGAGGACGGCGGCGGCTCGACGCTCGCCGCGCTGACCGACATCGGCGCGGCCGACGTCGCACGGGCGGCCAGAGCCGGAGATCCGCTGGCCTCGGCGGTGTGGCAGGAGACGACGGACCTGCTCGGCGGGGCGCTGGCCGGCTACGTCAACCTGTTCGAACCACGGCTCGTGGTGCTCGGCGGCGGGGTCGCCCGCAGCGGAGATCAGCTGCTCGTCCCGGTTCGGGATCGAGCCAGGGCCCTGGCCATGCGCCCGGCCGCCGACGTCGTCGACGTGCGGCCCGCACAGCTCGCCGAGAAGGCGGGGGTCGTCGGCGCCGCTGCCGTGGCGTTCGAACGGGCTGCGGACGAAGGGTGACAGTCGAGGGATGACAGCCGTTGGATGACACGAGCCTCGGCGCCCGGTTCGGCGCCGAGGCTCGTCGCCGCCCTTACCGCGTCCATCGGCCGCGTTCACCAGCATTGATGTTCCTCGGTAGCACAGTTCCTCGCGGCGAACCGCGACACGCCGTCGTCGGCGGACGAGTTGTCCACATGCCGGGGGTTATCCACAGCGAAGGATCTTCATCTTCGTCTCGTCGGCCGGTCTCGCGACATCGTGTGCCCCAGAGCTCGTGAGCCGATCGAGGGGATGTCATGAACACGCAGACACACCAGCACACCGTGCCGTCGACACCTGCTGAGCTGGGCAGACTCGGGGAAGATCTCGCCGCGGAACACCTCCAGCAGCAGGGGATCGTGCTGCTCTCCCGCAACTGGCGCTGCGAACTAGGCGAACTCGACCTGGTCGGCTATCAGGACGGCGGTGTCGTCGTGTGCGAGGTTAAAGCACGCTCGGGAGAGGAGTTCGGCAGCCCGGCCGAGGCGATCACCGACGCCAAGGCGCGCAGGCTGCGCAGGCTCGCCAATGCCTGGCTGAGCGTCCATCACATCGGCTGGGTGTCCGTCCGGTTCGATCTCGTCTCGGTGCTCTGGCCGAAGAACGGTCCGGTCCGCCTCCACCACCTGCGCTCGGTGTTGTGATGGGCATCGCGACCGGCTGGGGCGTTGCGCTGATCGGGGTCGACGGCGTGCCCGTCGAGATCGAGGCCGACGTCGGCGCCGGAGTGCCCGATGTGAAACTGCTCGGCCGCCCCGACACCGTGGTCAACGAGTCGAAGGACCGCATCAAGGCTGCTCTGCGCAACAGCGGCGAGAGCTGGCCCCGGTCCAGGGTCACGCTCGGCATGTCGCCTGCCGGGCTGCAGAAATGCGGTGCGGGCTACGACCTGGCCCTGGCCTGCGTCGTCCTCGCGGCCGCCGGGGTGATCCCTGCCGTTCGGCTGCCGGGGATGCTCCTGCTGGGCGAACTCGCGCTGGACGGTCGGCTGCGCGCGGTCCGGGGCGTACTGCCCGCCCTTCTCGCGGCCCGTAAGGCCGGTCTCCGGGAGGCGGTGGTGCCCGAGGCTGCGCTGCCGGAGGCGGCGCTGGTCGAGGGCGTGGTCTCGCGAGGCGCCCGGCGCCTGATCGACGTGATCCGATGGCTCAGAGGGGAGGCCGACGACCTGATCACCATGACCGAGCCCGAGTCGCCCGCGCGTAGGCCTGCAGGCGATCTGGCCGACGTCGTGGGGCAGCCGGAGGCCCGTTGGGCCTTGGAGGTGGCGGCCGCAGGCGGCCATCACCTCCTGATGGTCGGGCCGCCGGGCACCGGGAAGACGATGCTCGCCCAACGACTTGCAGGGCTGCTGCCGGAGCTGTCCAGGGAGGAGGCGATCGAGGTCGCCATGATCCGGTCGGTGGCGGGACTGCTCGCCGCCGACGCACCCTTGTCTCGATACCCGCCGTTCGTCGCGCCGCACCATTCGATCTCGTTGGCCGCCCTGGTCGGCGGTGGTGCAGGCATGGCGAGGCCGGGCGCGGTGAGTTCGGCGCATCGAGGCGTCCTGCTCGCGGACGAGGCCTGCGAGTTCGGTGCGAAGCATCTCGACGCCCTGCGAACCGCGCTGGAGGACGGCGAGGTGCGGATCGCCCGCAGTCTGGGCGTGGCCAGGTTTCCCGCCCGCTGCCAGCTCGTGCTGGCGACGAATCCGTGTCCTTGCGCTCCGCCGAGAGACCTCGACTGCGTGTGCTCCGCAGTGAGCAGGCGTCGCTATTTCGGCAGGTTGTCCGGGCCCCTGCTGGACCGCGTCGATCTTCGGGTGCGGATGCGTCCGGTCACCGGACTGACCGTTCGCCCCGGACACGAGCCGGAGTCGACGGAGGTGGTCCGGGAACGGGTTCGGTTGGCACGACTGCGGGCCGCCAGACGCTGGGCCGAGCACGGCTGGCGTTGCAACGCGGAGGCTCCCGGTCCCGCGCTGCGCCGCGACTTTCCGCTTCCCCGCGACGCGCTGGAGATCCTTGATCGAGGGCTCACCATCGGCGCGATGACGGCCCGAGGCGCCGACCGCTGTCTGCGAGTGGCCTGGACGCTCAGCGATCTCGCAGGCGCGGAGCAGCCGGACTCCTCGCATGTGGCCGCGGCACTGGAGTTCCGCGATCGGCTTGCGTCATGACGCCCGGCGAGCTGTCCCTGTTGCTGGCCAGGGCATACCTGTTGCGAGTGGCGGAACCGCCTGCACCGGCACTCACCAGGTTCGTGGTCGAGCACGGCGCGGAAAGAGCGGCCGAGGCGGTACGCGGCGGACGGGTGCCAGGAGACGTTGCGAAGGAGGTTGCTGCGAGAAACGATCTGCGGCTCGCCGAACAGGATCTTCAAACGGGCCATGCGATGGGTGCTCGACTGCTCGTTCCGGAACACGAGCAATGGCCGAGACAGCGGTTCGCCGACTTCGAACACGCGGCGCAGAACGGAGTCCAGAATGCGGCTCCGCCGTTGGCGTTGTGGGTTCGAGGCTCGCCGAGACTGGCCGAGTCGACCGCCTCGGCGGTCTCCGTGGTGGGCTCCCGAGCCGCCTCGGGGTACGGAGAGCAGTTGGCGGCCGAGTTCGGTCACGGCCTGGTCGGGCGGGGATTCACCGTCGTCTCCGGTGCCGCGTACGGCATCGACGGGGCGGCGCATCGCGGTGCACTCGCGGGAGGCGGAACCACCGTCGCGGTCTTGGCCTGCGGGCTCGACGTGGGGTATCCGGCCGGGCACACCAGCCTGCTCCGGGCGGTCGAATCGGGGGACGGTGCGGTGCTCAGCGAGTACCCGCCGGGTACTCCGCCCGCTCGCCATCGGTTCCTCGTCCGCAACCGACTCATCGCGGCTCTGTCCGCAGGGACCGTCGTCGTGGAGGCCGGACGACGCAGCGGCGCAAGGAACACGGCGGGGATCGCAGGCGGTCTCGGTCGAGTGGTGATGGCGGTGCCCGGCCCGGTCACCTCGGCGCTCTCCGCAGGCTGTCACGAACTGCTGCGGGACGGCGAGGCCCTGTTGGTGACCAGCACGGCGGAGATCGCGGAGGCGGCCGGGCCGATGGGCGACCACCTGATCTCGCCTGGCGATCGGCCCAGCCGAGACACCGACGGACTAGGAGAGGAGGAGTTGCGCGTCTTCGAGGCGCTGGATCTCCGGAAGGGGGCGGCGGCGGACGAGGTGTCCGTCAGGTCGGGAGTCGAGCTCGCCAGTGTCCGGGCAATCCTGCCGGTCCTGGAGTTTGCGGGGCTGGCCGCGCGAGGCGAGTACGGCTGGACGAGACGACGGAGGCGATCGGGACGATCTTGACGACGGACCTGCGGTGACTGAGCAGCGCAGTGGATCGAGGCGGGCGCGCGCCGCCTCGATCCACCGTCTCCCACCCGAAAGAAGACACGCCCGAGACCAAATCAATCTTGACGTGGCTGCGTTCGCCGCGCAGCGTTGTGGCATGACGGAGCCGACCGCGCAGGACTCTCCACGTGGGGACTCGCGATCGACGGTGACCGAGCTGCCTGCCGATCTCGAGCGCCTGTGCGTCGATTTCGTCCGGCATCTGCGATTGGAACGGAACCTGTCGGAGCACACGGTGCGGGCCTATCGCGGCGACGTGACGAGCCTGCTCGGCCACGTGGTGGACTGCGGTGGTGTCGAGGCGACGGCGGTGGACCTTCGGATGCTGCGGTCCTGGCTGGCGATGCAGCACGGTGCCGGGGCGAGCCGTGCCACTCTGGCGAGACGGGCCGCCTCGGCGCGAGCCCTGACGTCCTGGGCGCATACGGCGGGGCGGATCGCGCACGACCCCGGACCGCGACTGTCAGCGCCTTCGCCGCGTCGACGGCTGCCCGTGGTCCTGCGGCCCGCCGACGCCGAGGTGGCATTGGGCGCCGCTGGTGCGGGGGCTGCGCAGGCCGACCCCGTTGCGCTGCGTGATCACGCGGTGGTGGAGGTGCTGTACGCAACCGGGGTAAGGGTGGCGGAGTTGTGCGGCCTCGATCTTGACGACGTCGATCGGCAGGCCCGCCTGTTGAGGGTGTCAGGCAAGGGCGGCCGCGAACGCGTCGTGCCCTTCGGCCTGCCAGCCGATCGGGCGCTGGAGGCGTGGTTGTCCTCGGGCCGAGGACACCTGCTCACATCGGCGTCATCTGCGGCGTTGTTCCTGGGTGCCCGTGGCGGGAGGATCAATCAGAGATCCGTTCGGCGCGTGGTGCACGAGGTGCTGCGGGCGACGCCGGGCGTGCCGGACACCGGCCCGCACGGGCTTCGGCACTCTGCGGCGACGCATCTGTTGGAGGGCGGAGCCGACCTCCGCAGCGTTCAGGAGTTGCTTGGTCACGCTACGCTCTCAACTACCCAGTTCTACACCCATGTCACCGTCGAACGGCTGAAGGCGATCCATGACCGAACCCACCCCCGTTCCTGACGATGCCGGGGGAGGTTCCCGTACTGCCACCGTGCGCCAGGATGAGCGACGCGCGAGCGGAACCGATGTCGTGAGAGGCACCGGTTCGGGTAGACCAGGGACAGCTCCGGTGGGCGGCCCGCAGACACGCGATGCCGCAGGTCCACGACAGCGCGTGCCGTCGACCGCCAGGTCGGATGCGGCGGAACGCAGTGCCGATGTCGAGGCGGGCATCGTCGCCCTGTGGCGGGCCTATGGCGGCCAGCGTCAACGTGTGCTGCGTGATCGCCTGGTGCTGCACTATGCCCCGCTGGTCAAGTATGTGGCGGGCCGAGTCGGCACCGGGCTCCCGTCCCACGTCGACGTGGCCGACCTGATCCAGTCCGGCATCTTCGGCCTGGTCGATGCCATCGAGAAGTTCGAACCAGAGCGTGGACTGAAGTTCGAGACCTACGCGATGCAGCGGATCAGGGGTGCGATCCTGGACGACCTCAGAGCCCAGGATTGGGTGCCCCGGTCGGTTCGTAGCCGCGCTCGCGACGTGGAGCGGGCGATCGAGCGGCTGGAAGGCAAACTGCAGCGCACCGCGAGCGATCCCGAGCTGGCCACGGAACTAGGGATCGACGTCGGGGAGCTGCGCGATCTGTTCGCTCAGCTCCAACTCACCAGTGTCGTCGCGTTGGACGAGCTGATCGCGGCAGGCCGGGGCTCCGCCTCTCTCGCGGAGACTCTGCCCGACGAACGGGCCGAGGACCCGGTGGCGAACCTGGTCGATCGGGACAGCAGGCGACAGTTGGCCGAAGCCATCGCCCAGCTTGCCGAACGGGACCGTGTCGTCGTGACCCTCTACTACTTCGAGAACCTGACCTTGGCCGAGATCGGCAGGGTCCTGGGGGTGACCGAGTCACGGGTCTGCCAGTTGCACACCCGAGCGGTGCTGCGGCTGCGAGCCAAGCTCGCCGAACAGGTCTAGTCAGGTCCCACCGGCCACCAGCCACCGGCCGAGCGGTCCACTCCCACTGGCCGAGCGGCCGAGCGGCCGAGCGGCCGAGCGGCCGAGCGGCCGAGCGGCCGAGCGGCCGAGGGCTGAGCGGCTGAGCGGTCGCGTGGCTGGAGGGACCGGCAGACTGCGCTGGCAACGACAGCTGACACGTCACATGACGATGTCCTGCTCGATCTGCTCCTGGGCCTCCTGGGCCTCCTGGGCCTCCTGGGCCTCCTGGACCTCCTGGGCAACCCAAGGTCTCGCGTCCGGGCCCGAATCCGGGCAGTGTCTCGTCGGTTCCAAAGTTGGGGGCTGGGCCGAAGGCGTGTGTCTTTCAGGGGGCTGGTGCGTGGCTGCGGTGGGAATCGGTGCGGCTGTCTGTTCCGACCGTGTCGGTGTGTCGGTGTTCCGCTTGTGTCGGTGTGTCGGTGTGTCGCTCTGACGTGTGCGAACTCGTGCCACCGCATTGCCCGCCGCTCACCACGGCAGCAGCCGCAGTCTCAGGCGACCGAGCAGCGTGAGCGGATCGACGTAGACGCCGTCGCGCCGGGCGCCCCAGTGCAGGCAGGCCTCCGAGGTGCAGCCGGGATGTCCCCTCATCGCCTCGCCGATCGGCTGACCTGCGGATACCCGGTCTCCGGTCGAGAGCATCGATTCCACCGGCTCATAGGTCGTGATCAGTCCGGCCGCGTGCTGGATCGACACCACGGGCCTGCCCGCCACCGGGCCTGCGTGACGCACCGTGCCCGCTCCGGCTGCATGAACCAGTTCACCGGGCGAGACGAACAGGTCGACGCCACGGTGGCCGGGGCCGTAGGGGTGAGGCGGCGGATCGAACGCACGCACCACCGTCAAGACGGTCTTCAACGGCGAGACGAAGGGCTCCTGGCCATCCGCCTGCGCGACCTGTTGACGCCCCAGGCTGGTCGGCATCGGCGCCGCCACGGGCGCGGGCAGCGCCAACACCAGGATCAGCCCGGCCCAGACGCCCCTCCACAACAGCCCGCGATGACAGCCCGCCTGTCCACGTCGATCATGCTTCCCGAGACCGCCGAGACCGCCGAGACCGCCGAGACCGCCGAGACCGCCGAGACCGCCGAGACCGCCGAGACCGCCGAGACCGCCGAGACCGCCGAGACCGCCGAGACCGCCGAGACCGCCGAGACCGCCGAGACCGCCGAGACCGCCGAGACGACGCGGACGGCGTCGCCGATGGCGGTCGACAGGCCTGACGGCTGACGCGGGCATGCGACACACGCTGCCCGCCGCGCCTGGTGACGCGCCAATGCGATCGCACGAGCCTGTGGACAACTCGGCGTTGTGGACAACCTCGTGTGCATGGTCAGCCGCCCTCGGGGTCTTCGGGGGAGGGACGTATACTGATGGGTGCGGCCAGTTTGTCTTCAGGCCGACTTCACAGTGCTGACGCATGCCTGATCGTCTGCGGACGACCAGGCAAGGGCGCCCGGTGGTCCTGACGCGGTTCTCTTCGCCGTGCGGGTCCGGGTGGTTCGCGTGGCACCAGGGCGGCGGGCCACCCGGTCCGTCGCGACAACCGACAGTGCGTGCAGGCCGAGTCCAGCACGCCGACCATACGAGGTGGAACCGGCTATGGCCGTCGTCACCATGAAACAGCTGCTCGACAGCGGCGTTCACTTCGGACACCAGACTCGTCGGTGGAACCCGAAGATGAAGCGCTACATCTTCACCGAGCGCAACGGCATCTACATCATCGACCTCCAGCAGACGCTGTCCTACATCAACCGGGCCTTCGAGTTCATCAGGGAGACCGTCGCGCACGGCGGTTCGATCCTGTTCGTCGGCACGAAGAAGCAGGCGCAGGAGGCGATCTCCGAGCAGGCACTGCGCGTGGGGATGCCGTTCGTCAACCAGCGCTGGCTGGGCGGGATGCTCACCAACTTCACCACCGTGCACAAGCGCCTCCAGCGTCTCAAGGAGCTGGAGTCGATGGAGCAGACCGGTGGCTTCCAGGGTCGCACCAAGAAAGAGATCTTGATGCTGACCCGTGAGAAGGACAAGCTGGCGCGCACGCTCGGCGGTATTCGCGACATGGCGAAGGTGCCCAGTGCGGTGTGGATCGTGGACACCAAGAAGGAGCACATCGCCGTCGGCGAGGCCCGCAAGCTGGGCATCCCGGTCGTCGCGATCCTGGACACCAACTGCGACCCCGACGAGGTCGACTACCCGATTCCGGGTAACGACGACGCGATTCGCTCCGCCGCTCTGCTGACCCGTGTGGTGGCCGACGGCGTCGCGGAGGGTCTGATGACTCGCTCCGGTCGCAACAACAGCGCGCCCGAGGGCGAGGACAAGCCGCAGCCGGGTGCGACCGACGAGCCGCTCGCTGAGTGGGAGAAGGAGCTGCTCACGGGCGCCGAGGCCGAGAAGCCCCAGGCCGAGGCGACCGAGCAGCCTGCCGAGCAGCCTGCCGAGCAGCCCGCCCAGGCCTGAGTCCCGGCCTTCGATCCCGCCGCCGGTTGACTGCGGACGGGATCACGGCAGGCCTTCCAGGACTGCGGACGACCTCCCGACAACCGCGCGGGCGGGCCCACCGGGCCCGCCCGCGCGGTGCGGGATCGGGGCGCCTCGGCTGTTCGGCCGGTGCCCTGTCTTTGCCCCTGGCGCGACTTCGCCGCGCAACAACAGACATGTAAGGATTGACGACGCACCATGGCGAATTACACGGCGGCTGATGTCAAGCGTCTCCGCGAGTTGACCGGCTCCGGGATGATGGACTGCAAAAAGGCCCTGGAGCAGACCGACGGCGACATGGACAAGGCCGTCGAGATCCTGCGCATCAAGGGCGCCAAGGACGTCGGCAAGCGTGCCGAGCGCGTCACGGCCAACGGCCTGGTCGCGGCGGACGGCGGCGTCCTGCTCGAACTGAACTGCGAGACGGACTTCGTCGCGAAGACCGCCGCCTTCGAGGAGCTGGCCGCGCAGATCGTCGCCGCCGCCAAGGCGAGCTCGGCAGGCGACGTCGCGGCGCTCAAGGCGGCTCCGATCGCCGACGGCAGGACCGTCGACGAGCTGGTCCAGGAGCAGTCGGCCAAGATCGGCGAGAAGCTCGAGATCCGCCGCGTGGTCTGCTTCGACGGCCCGGTCTCGGTCTACCTGCACCGCCGTTCCTCCGACCTGCCGCCCGCAGTGGGTGTGCTGGTGGAGTTCGAGGGTGGCAGTGAGCAGGCCGCTCGTGGCATCGCGATGCAGATCGCCGCGCTGCACCCCCGCTACGTCACCCGTGACGAGGTGCCCGCCGACATCGTCGAGAACGAGCGTCGGATCGCCGAGCAGACGGCCCGCGAGGAGAACAAGCCCGAGGCCGCGCTCAGCCGGATCGTCGAGGGCAGGCTCAACGGGTTCTTCAAGGACGTCGTCCTTGTCGACCAGCCTTCGGTGCAGGACTCCAAGAAGCAGGTCAAGGCGCTGCTCAGCGATGCAGGCATGACCGTGAAGCGTTTCGCGCGCTTCGAGGTCGGCCAGGCCTGAGAGGTCCCCGCGCGCCCTGTCCTCCGCCGTCACGGCGGAGGACAGGGCGCTGGCTGTCAGTCAGGCTCATGGAGGAGAACCGTTGACCGAACGCAGCGAAACAGCACCTGGCTTCCGACGGGTGCTGCTCAAGCTCGGTGGTGAGATGTTCGGCGGCGGCGCCGTGGGCGTCGATCCCGACGTCGTGCACACCGTGGCCGCCCAGATCGCCGCAGTGGTGCGCGGCGGAGTCCAGGTCGGCGTGGTCATCGGGGGTGGCAACTACTTCCGAGGCGCGGAGTTGCAGCAGCGCGGGATGGAGCGCACCCGCGCCGACTACATGGGAATGCTCGGCACGGTGATGAACTGCCTGGCATTGCAGGACTTCCTGGAGCGGGAACAGGGCATCGACACTCGTGTGCAGACCGCCATCACCATGGGCCAGGTCGCCGAGTCCTACATTCCCCGCCGCTCGATCCGGCACCTGGAGAAGGGGCGGGTCGTGATCTTCGGCGCGGGCGTGGGGATGCCGTACTTCTCCACGGACACCACCGCTGCCCAGCGCGCGCTGGAGATCGGCGCCGAGATCGTGCTGATGGGCAAAGCCGTCGACGGCGTGTACACCGCCGACCCCAAGCGTGACCCGCAGGCCACGATGTTCAGCCACATCAGCCACCGTGAGGTGCTGGAGCGCGGTCTCAAGGTCGCCGACGCCACGGCGTTCAGCCTCTGCATGGACAACAACATGCCGATCCTGGTGTTCAACCTGCTCAACGAGGGCAACATCGCTCGGGCCGTGCGTGGTGAGAAGATCGGCACGTTGGTCAGCACCCCTGGCGAGCGCTCGGAGTACTGAGCGTGCTGAGATCGACACTCGGGGCCCCACCACTGCCGCTATGCATAGTAAGGAGTCAGCCGTGATCGACATCGACGAGTCTCTTCTCGACGGCGAGGAGAAGATGGAGAAGGCGGTGGCCGTCGCCAAGGACGAACTGGCGAGTGTGCGCACCGGTCGGGCGACTCCGAACATGTTCAACGGCATCGTCGTCGAGTACTACGGCGCGCCGACGCCGCTGAATCAGGTGGCGGGGATCAACATCCCCGAGGCACGTCAGGTCGTCGTCAAGCCTTACGACGCGAGCCTGCTGACCGCCATCGAGAAGGCGATTCGCAGCTCGGACCTCGGCGTCAATCCCACCAACGACGGCACGATCATCCGAGTGCTGGTCCCGCAGCTCTCCGAAGAGCGCAGGCGTGACCTGGTGAAGGTGGCGAAGACCAAGGGCGAGGAGTCCAAGGTCACCATCCGGAACATCCGCCGGAAGGTCAAGGACGAGATCGACCGGGCGGTCAAGGACGGCGACGCGGGGGAGGACGAGGGCACCCGCGCCGAGAAGGAACTGCAGAGCCTCACCGACAGGTACGTCGGCCAGGTCGAAGAGCTGGTCAAGCACAAGGAAAGCGAACTGCTGGAGGTCTAGGGCGTGCTGATCGAACATTCGACCGAGCCGCGCTCTTAGGACTGTCGATGGTGGTGGCTGGTGAGAAGAATGCGGCACCGGGAGTCGGTACCGGCATCCTGCGGGAGTCTCCTGCGTCGACGACGCAGGACGCCGCCCTGGTTCCGGCGGTGAAGCCTCCGTCCAGGACGGGGCGGAACCTCGGTGCCGCGGTACTGGTCGGTCTGCTGCTCGGTGCCGCGATCCTGGCGTCCCTGCTGTGGGCGCGGCACCTGTTCCTCGTGGTCATCGGCGCGGCGGTGGCCGTGTCGACGGTGGAGACGGCCACCGCGTTCCGCCGGGCGCGCGGCATGAAGGTCGCCATGACGCCCCTGCTGGTGGGCGGTCAGGCGATGCTGTGGGTCTCGTGGCCCTATGGCCTGGACGGCGTGCTGACGGCCTTCGTGCTGACCGTGTTGGCGTGCCTGCTCTGGCGGGTGCCGGGCGGTTCGGAGAACTATCTTCGCGACGTCGCGGGATCGATCTTCGTTGCCGCCTACATCCCGTTGTTCGCGACCTTCGCCGCCCTGCTGGTGCTCCCGGAAGACGGGGTCCTGCGGGTGGTGGCCTTCATGCTCGTGGTGATCGGCTCGGACACCGGCGGTTACGCGGTCGGGGCGCTGTTTGGCAGGCACCCGATGGCACCGCAGATCAGTCCGAAGAAGTCCTGGGAGGGCTTCGCGGGCTCGCTGGTCGCAGGCGTCGGTGCAGGCCTGATCATGGTCACCCTGATGCTGGGCGGTCAGTGGTGGCACGGCGCCCTGTTCGGCGTCGCCCTGGTGGCGACGGCGACGGTGGGTGATCTGTTGGAGTCGCTGGTCAAGCGGGACATCGGGGTCAAGGACATGGGCACGCTGCTCCCCGGCCACGGCGGCCTGATGGATCGAATGGACTCGCTGCTGCCCTCGGCCATGGTGGCCTGGCTGCTGTTGAACTGGTTCATTCCCGTCGCCTGATGGCGTTCTGGTCTTCGCGTGCGGGCGGCCCGTCCTCGTCCGGTGTGCTGCCGAGTCCGAACATCTGGCGGTGGCCAGGGGTCTACGAGGTGGAGAACCGGGCTCAGGACCGCGAGCACGCTCTCTTCGTGGCGCTCCGGGCGGCCTTCGACTGGGCCGGGCTCGACGTGGTCGACGTGGGCTGTGGCGACGGCTTCCACCTGCCGATGCTGGCTCGCGATGCGCGGTCGGTGGTCGGCGTTGAGCCGCATCCGCCGTTGGTCCGTCGGGCGCGACGGCGGGTGGCAGGCCTGGACTCGATCCGGGTGCTGGCGGCGGGAGCGCAGCGCCTCCCGCTGCCGGACGCGAGTGTCGATCTCGTCCACGCGCGGACGGCGTACTTCTTCGGTCCCGGATGTGAGCCGGGACTCCGGGAGGCCGAGCGGGTGCTGCGTCCCGGCGGGGCGATCGCGATCATCGATCTGGACGCCACGCGGCACCCCTATGGGAGCTGGATGCGGGCCGACCTGCCCGACTACTCGCCCGCCGACGTGGAGGACTTCTTCGCGGCGCAGGGCTTCGACTGTCGTCGGGTGGACACGCTGTGGCGGTTCGACGACAGGGAGAGCCTGGGCTCGGTCCTGCGTATCGAGTTCTCCCGTCGGGTGGCCGCGCGCGCGATCGCGCAGACGCCGGGCCTGACGTTGCCCGTCGGCTACCGCCTGCATGTGCGGCGTCGGCCCGCCACCGTGCTGCTGCCGGGCGGGCGACCGACGTCCTGACTCGGGTGCCCGGTGATGCAGGCGGGGCCGATCGGATGAGTGCGTCGTCGGGTGACGAGAGGTGCTCGCGAGGCGGCGGTTGCTCGCGAGGCGATCGGTGCGATGCGCGACCCCGTCGAGCGCGACGTCGGGGCCGGTGAGAGCCGCTCGCGCTCCGTGGGACACTGGATTACGCCATGACTGCGCTACCTCTCGTCTTCGACGCACCGCGCCGCGGCCTGCCGCCGCGCCACCTCGCCGACCTCGCCGCCGCCGACCGCAAGGCCGCCGTGGCCGAGCTGGGGGAGAAGCCCTTCCGGGCCGCCCAGCTCGCACACCACTATTTCGGTCGGCTGAGCACCGACGCGGAGTCGATGACCGACATCCCGGCCGCCAGCCGGGAACGGCTGGTCAGCGAGCTGCTGCCCACGCTGTTCACCACGGTCCGGGACGTGACCACGGACGAGGGCACCACCCGCAAGACGCTGTGGCGGGCTCACGACGGCACCCTCGTCGAGAGCGTCCTGATGCGGTACACCGATCGCGCGACGGTCTGCATCTCCAGCCAGGCGGGCTGTGGAATGGCCTGTCCGTTCTGCGCCACCGGTCAGGGCGGACTGCAACGCAACATGTCCACGGCGGAGATCGTCGACCAGGTCCGTTCCGCTGCGGCCGTGATGCGCGACGGGCTGATGCCCGGCGGCCCCGGCAGGCTGTCGAACGTGGTCTTCATGGGCATGGGCGAGCCCTTGGCGAACTACAAACGGGTGGTTGCCGCCGTGCGCCGCATCTGCGATCCGGCCCCCGACGGGCTCGGGCTGGCGCAGCGGTCGGTGACGGTCTCGACCGTGGGGCTCGCTCCCGCGATCCGCAAGCTCGCCGACGAGGGACTCCAGGTGACACTGGCCGTCTCGCTGCACACGCCCGACGACGAGCTGCGGGACACGCTGGTGCCGGTCAACACGCGGTGGACGGTGGCCGAGGTGCTGGAGGCCGCCCGGTACTACGCGGACCGTACCGGCAGGCGGGTGTCCATCGAGTACGCCCTCATCCGCGACGTCAACGACCAGCCATGGCGGGCCGACCTCCTGGCGAAGCTGCTGCGCAGGCACCTGGGCCAACTCGTCCACGTCAACCTGATTCCGCTGAACCCGACGCCGGGGAGCAAGTGGGACGCCAGCCCCAAGCCGGTGGAACGCGAGTTCGTCCGCCGCGTGCAGGAGGGCGGCGTGAGCTGCACCGTTCGGGACACCAGGGGACAGGAGATCGCCGCCGCCTGCGGCCAGCTCGCCGCGGAGGGCTGAGCGGGGCGCACGGGTCGCGGATCACGCACGTCGTGCCCCGGGCCTGCCCCCTCGAACTGTGGGGGCGACCTTCGCACCGGCTCTCGCCTCCTTGACCGGTGCGGCGGGCCTGTCGCCCTGTGCCCTCAGGACCGCTTCGGGCCGGTGATCCGGACGAACCAGGCCCGACATCCCACCCCGGTACCTGCCTATCCTGGCCGGGCGAGACGGACTCGCAGGCGCCGGAGCACGGGACGGGGTCCATCCGGCCGAAGTCACAGCGCCGGAGCGCTCGTTCGAGGCGGCGTCGGGCTGCCGGAGCGGCACCCCTCCGTGGCCTCCCGGCAGCGGAACCTGCCTGCCGAAACGCCCGGCCGGTGGTTCCCCGACGCTTCACCGCGCCGCTGAGCGGCCCACCGTGCCGATCGCCGACGTCCACACGGCGACACGGTGGGCCGATCGAGGGCTAGAACGGGCCGAGCCCGCCGGACCGCGTTCCCGGGGTTCGGCGAGGCGCGACCCGGGAGGATACGAGGCCCAGACCAGCACGGAACGTCTCGCTGGTCCGCCGTCATCCGATCCCGGTCGATCGGAGCGGTAGCCCGCGCTCGTTCGACGGCCCGCGCGCCGTCACACGACTTCGCGCAGCGCCCCGGTCTCGACGTCGAAGACGAATCCTCGAACGTTCTTGTGTTCGATGAAGGGGTTGGTCTGGATGCGCTTGATGGACTGCCGGACGTCGCCGTCGAGGTCGTCGAAGGCCTCGGCGGCCCATTCCGGCTTGATGCCGGTCTCGGCGAGGATCTCGGACTTCAGCTCGTCGTCGGTGAACGTGAGCATCCCGCAGTCGGTGTGATGGATGAGGATGATCTCCTCGGTGCCCAGCATCCGTTGGCTGATCACCACGGAGCGGATCATGTCGTCGGTGATCACGCCGCCTGCGTTGCGGATGATGTGGGCGTCGCCGAGGCGGAGTCCCAGCATCTCGAACACGTCGAGTCGCGAGTCCATGCAGGCGACCACGGTGAGTTTCAGGGCGGGCGGCAGCGGCAGTTTGAGGCCGAAGGACGCGCTGTAGGCCTTGTTGTTCGTGATCAGCTCGTCGGTGACTCTCATGATCGCTCTCCATCGCTGTGCCGGGCCGGTCGAGCTTCCGTCGCGGCGGGGATGGACGGCAATCGACGACGCCGTGCTGCTCGGTGACGTCGACGGGCTTGCGGACTGCCCATAGCCACCCGGCGGGCGGCCGTCGCGGAGGGAGCTGCCGACCCGATGAGTCGGGACGGGACTGTGCGCGGCGGGGCATCATCGGCCCGAGACGTCGACCCGGGCGCGGGTCGCGCGGGTCGACGTCTGAAGTGCACGCGGAGAAGTCAACAGAGGACGACGCAAAGACGCAAGCGTTGAGCGGAAACGCTGCTGGTCATGAGCTCGATGGTGGCTTGAACCACTCTTTGGTGCACGCCGTTCCCGGCAATCCCTGGCGCATGGTGACCGGGTAGCGCCGTGCGTCGCCCCGAGCCGGGCTCAGTTACGCCAGGAGGTCCGGCGGCGGACCTGGTCCCAGATCAGCGCGGCGACCATGCCTGCGCCGAGGAAGATCAGCCAGAGGTCCTCGGTGTGACCCTCGTGGTTGCCGATCAGCATGGCGAACACGGAGAGGGCGCCCACCCAGCCTGCCACCCGCGTGCCGACGGGGAAGCCGCCGTGCCAGCCCCATTCGGCCGAGGGCTCCTCATGGGGGTCGACGGTCGTGGCGGGACGCTTCTCCACTGCCGACGAGGACCTTGCAGAACGAGCGGCCACGTTCCCTCCACCACGAACACGATCGAGTAGGTTGCCCACGTATCGTCGCATACGGGGGCGTCGTGACCCCGATCAGCCTGGGCTGTCCGCCGGTGACTGTCTGCGGTAGGAGGGTCTCGTCTACGCTGCGGCGCGTCGACCGGGCCGTGACCCGATGCCGACGGCCCCAGTCCCCCGCTGTCCCTGCCGAGGTGTGTGCCTGTGACCGACGAGTCGGCGGAGTTCCATCCCCGAGAACAGCGCACCCCCGACACCTTCGCCCCGGTCGCGGTCGCGTTGTCCGGGGTCACCCGACGTTACGGGGACCAGATCGTGCTCGACGATCTCTCGCTGCGGGTGCACGAGGGCGAGTTCTTCTCGATCCTCGGGCCGTCCGGCAGCGGCAAGACGACCCTGCTGCGGATGATTGCAGGCTTCGCCGACCCCGAGCGCGGGACCATCGAACTCGACGGCGTCGACATGGTCGGCGTGCCGCCGTACCGGCGCGACGTCAACACCGTGTTCCAGTCCTATGCGTTGTTCCCGCACCTGGACGTCTGGAACAACGTGGCCTATGCGCTGCGCCGCAAGGGGCTGCGCGGGGGTGAGCTGCGGCGACGGGTCGGCGAACATCTGGAGCTCGTCCAACTGTCCGGTTTCGCCCGGCGCAGGCCGCACCAGCTCTCCGGCGGCCAGCAACAACGGGTCGCGGTGGCGAGGGCACTGGCCGCTCGCCCGCGTGTGCTGCTCCTCGACGAGCCGCTCGGCGCGCTGGATGCTCAGCTTCGCGGGCGGATGCAGGTCGAGCTGATGCGTATTCAACGCGAGGTCGGCACGACCTTCCTCTACATCACCCATGATCAGGAGGAGGCACTGGTCCTCTCGCATCGCCTCGCCGTGCTCGCGGGCGGACGCATCCGGCAGGTCGGCTACCCCGAGGACGTCTACGAGCGCCCGGCCAGCAGGTTCGTCGCGAGCTTCCTGCGTTCCTCCGCCACGGGCACGACGAACATCCTGGACAGCGAGGTCGTCGGGCACGACGCGGCCGCCGACCTGTTGGAGCTGCGGGTGGGTCCGGGTGCGCGCCTGCGCGCGACGCTGCCTGCCGGGACCGCCGCCCGGGCGGGCAGCCGCGTGGCACTGACGGTCCGGCCGGAGAAGGTGCACGTCTACGACGTGGACGGATCGGTGGCGCCGCCCTCGGGCTGGTGCCTGCTGCCGGGCACCGTCGTCGACATCGTCTACACCGGCGTGTCCACCCAGTATCTGGTGCGGGTCCCCGCGACGGGCGGGGACACCCTGGTGGCGTTCGTGCAGAACACCCGGCGGATCAGCGATGCGGGCGGTCCGGGCCAGCCCGTGCTGCTGGCCTGGGACCCCGAGCACAGCGTGCTGCTGGCCGACGACGCCGATCTCGACGACCACGGCGCGGCGGAGGCGGGACCATGACACCGATCGAGGGAGTGACAGGCGCAGGGAGGGCGGGCTCGGCGGCGCGATCCGAGTCCATGCCTGCCTGCGGCTCGACGGCGCGGAGCGGATCGGCGCCACGAGGGTGACCGGCCCGGCGAACGCGCCGCGACACCGCGCGTTCGCGCACATCGAACGGCCCCCGCGTCGAGTCGACGCTGACCGGGGCGCCGAGCACGGCACGAACACGGCACAGCACGAACACGGCACGGGACGAAACACGGTGAGGGAGGTGGATGCGACATGGCATCCGAGCAGGACGGACGACCGGCGGTGCGGATCGCACGACTGTGGGACGGGGGCAGCCCGCGCCTCACGCGCCGATCGATGTTGAGGTCGATGGCCTTCTTCGCGGTGGCCGCGCAGGGAGCGGCGGCCTGCGGAGTGGGCGCCGCGCCGTCCCCGTCCGACTCCGCCTCGCCGGACTCCTCGTCCGTGCGCAACGACGTCGACGAGCCGGTGCTCAACCTCTACAACTGGACCGACTACATCGACGAGGACACCATCCCCGGCTTCCAGGAGGAGACCGGCATCCGGGTCGTCTACGACAACTTCAGCTCCAACGACGAACTGGAGGCCAAGATCGCCTCGGGCGCGGCCGGGTACGACCTGGTGGTCCCCACCGACAACTTCCTGCGGAGGTTCCTGCGCTCCGATCTGCTGCGCCCCCTCGATCAGGACCTGTTGACCAATCTCGACAACCTGGGGAGTCGCTTCCGCGACGCCGACTACGACCCAGGGAACCGCTACTCCGTTCCGTGGGCCTGGGGCACGACCGGGCTGGCCTACTCGCCCGCCGAGCTGGGTGCGGAGGTGACCAGCCTGTCGGCCTTCGACCTGCCCACGGCGCGGGGCCGCAGCATCCTGCTCGACGAGGCTCGCGACGGCCTGGCGCTGGGCATGTTGGCGCTGGGACACGATCCGAACTCCACCGAGCCCGCCGACCTGGACGAGGCGGTGGAGTACCTGCTGGACCTGAAGAGCAGGCTCGGTCAGATCACCTCGGACGTCATCGAGCCGCTGTCCTCCGGCCAGGCACCGCTGGCCCAGGCCTATTCCGGGGACGTGTTCCAGGCCCAGGAGGCCAATCCCGACCTGGCCTATGTGATTCCAGCGGAGGGCGGGCTGTCCTGGGTCGACGTGTTGTGCATTCCGAGGGACGCACCGCACGCCGAGAACGCCCACCGCTTCATCGACCACATCCTGCAGCCCGAGGTCGGGGCGCGGCTGGCGGAGGAGATCCAGTACGGCAGCCCCAACGAGGCCGCCCTGCCGCTGATCGATCCGGCGCTGCGGGACGATCCGCTGATCTACCCGTCAGAGGAGGAGCTGGCCAGACTGCCGTTCACCGCCGATCTCGGCCCCGAGGTGGAGGCCCGCTACGCGGACGCCTGGACCAGGGTGAAGACCGGGTGACGGGCCCGCGCTCGCGGCGCGGGATCGCGCGGGGGCTGGCCACGGCGGGACAGCTGGGGCCCGCGGCGTTGTGGCTGGTCCTGTTCCTGCTGGTCCCGTTGGCACTCGTGGTGCAGTTCAGCTTCGCGACCAGGGACACCGGCGCGGCACGAGCCGTGCTGCCCTGGACGACGCTGCCCTATCGAACCGCGCTGGACCCGGCGTTCCTGCCGATTTTCTGGCGCACCCTCGTCTACGCGACCGTGACCACGGCGGCGTGCCTGGTGCTCGCTTTTCCGCTGGCGTGGTTCATCGCCCGACACGGTGGTCGGTTCCGCACGGTGCTGCTCGCGCTCGTGCTGATCCCGTTCTGGGCGAGCTATCTGGCCAGGGTCTACGCGTGGAAGGCGCTGCTCGACGGCGACGGCCCGATCAATCGGCTGCTCGACCTCGTCGGCCTCGGACGGGCGGGCGGCTACCTGCTCACCGACACGGCGGTGGTGCTGGGCCTGACCTACGGGTTCCTCCCGTTCATGGTGCTGCCGCTCTACGTGGCCTGCGTGCGCTTCGACCACCAGCTCGTGGAGGCCTCCTACGACCTGGGGCACGGCAGACTGGGGACGTTCTTCCGCGTCGTTCTCCCCGGCGTGCTGCCGGGCATCCTCGCGGGGGCGCTGCTGGTCCTGGTGCCTGCCGCCGGGGACTTCGTGACGCCGAGCCTCCTCGGCGGCGTCGACCAGAGCACCTTCGGCAGCGTCGTCGACGACCAGTTCGGCGGCGGCAACAACTGGCCGCTCGGCTCGGCGATGGCGGTGCTGCTGCTGATCCTGGTGGTGGTCGCGCTGCTGGCGCGCGGCCGCAGGGGAGAGGACGTCCTGTGAGCGCAGCGCCTCGGCTCGGGCGGCGGAGCCAGGGGAGCGACTCGGGGGCCCGCCGGGCGGACGGGCGACCGGTCGGGCGGCGACGTGCCGTTCGACGGCCCTGGCGGCTCGGCGCGGCGGCGGTCGCGGTCTACGTCTTCCTGTACGCGCCGATCCTGTGGTTGGCGCTGGTCTCGTTCAACGATTCACGGACGCTGAGCACCCTCACCGGCTTCTCCCTGCGCTGGTACGTCGAACTGGCGAACGACGAGCGGGTGATGTCGGCGCTGCTGCTGTCCCTGCGGCTGGCAGCGGTCAGCGCGGTGATCGCCACCCTCATCGGGACTCTCGCGGCCTTCGGCCTGCGGCGGGCGTTCCGGGGGCGCGGCCTGTGGACGACGGTGCTGGCGTTGCCCCTGGTGGTGCCCGAGGTGGTGCTCGGGGTGAGTCTGTTGGCGTTCTGCGTGCAGCTGCTGGGCATTCCGCTCGGCTTCGGCGCGCTGCTGCTCGCGCACGTCACGTTCTCGCTCAGCTATGTCGTGGTCGTGGTGCGGGCCCGTCTGGCGGGCCTTGATCCGAGGATCGAGGAGGCGGCCGCCGATCTGGGGGCCGGTCCGCTGACGCGCTGGCGCACGGTCACGCTGCCGTTGATCGCCCCGGCCGTCGGCGCAGGCGCGGCCTTCGCCTTCGTGCTGTCCTTCGACGACGTCGTGACCTCGGGATATCTCACCGGGGTCGGCTCGACGACGCTGCCGGTGTTCGTCTACGGGCAGGCTCGGCGCGGGGTGTCCCCCGAAGTGGTGGCCCTGTCGACGGCCATGGTGGCCGCCTCCGCCGCGGTGCTGCTCCTCGGCGTGCTGGTCACCGTGTTGCGGGCTCGTCGGGCCGGGCGGTCGGCCGCGCGAGACGTCCTGTCCACTGCCTCGTGACCCCCTCGGGGCGCTGCCGCACGGGGATCGCCTCCGGGCGTCGCGCATCCTCCCGGGGCGCGAACTGGACTGCGCCGTCAGGAGGCGGGACCTCGGCCCGCGACCCCGGACACGCGGAAGGGACCGCGAGCGCCGTAAGGCACCGCGATCCCTTCCGTAGTCGAGGACCAGCTCAGGCGTGCGCCCGAGGTGATCCACGGCGTCCCACGACCATGCGATAGATGGCCAACAGCACGATCGAGCCGAGAATGGCGACGATCCAGGTCTGAATGCTGAAGAAGTCCTCCGTACCGGTGCCGAAGAGTGCGCTTCCCACCCAACCGCCGAGGAGGGCTCCTACCACTCCGAGGACCATCGTCATCACGATGCCGCCGGGGTCCTTGCCTGGCATGACCGCCTTGGCGATGGCGCCTGCCAGAAGCCCCAGCACGATCCAACCGAGGATGCCCATCGGTGTACTCCTTCCATGCTTCGGGCGTCGTCTGCGCCGCTGACACGGGAGTACCCAGACGGGGGCACGTCATTCGTGTGAATTCACCAGGCGCCGGGCTCGTTATCTTTTCGTGACCATGGTGGCGGCCGCCTCGAGGCGCCTGCGACCGCCCGATTCCGGCGCCCGACCAGGGTCGTAAGAGAATGTCGGCGATGCACGTTCTCGCGACTTCAGACGGTTCCGCCACTCGCCGTGACGTACTGCTGCTGGGCTCCACAGGCTCGGTCGGCGTCCAGGCACTCGAAGTGGCCCGCCTCGACCCGGCGAGGTTCCGGGTCGTCGGACTGGCGGCGGGCGGAGGTGACCCAGCCGCCCTGGCCGCCCAGGCACTGGAGTTCGGCGTCGCCGCCGTGGCGGTGGCCCGCGCCACCGCCGTGGAAGACCTGCAACTCGCCTGTTACGCGGAGGCTCAGCGCCGCGGCTATTCGCGCGGCGAGTTCCGGATGCCCCGCATCCTCGCCGGGCCGCAGGCCGTCGTGGAGCTGATCGAGACCACGCCCGCCGACGTGGTGCTCAATGCGATCGACGGCTCCCGAGGGCTCGTCCCCACCCTCGCCGCGCTGCGGACCGGGGCCACCCTGGCGCTGGCGAACAAGGAGTCCCTGATCGCGGGCGGCTCCCTGGTCCTCGACGCGGCGGCCCCCGGCCAGCTCGTACCGGTGGACTCCGAGCACTCCGCGTTGGCCCAGGCATTGCGCGGCGGCCGGGCCGAGGAGGTGGACCGGCTGGTCGTCACCGCGTCGGGCGGGCCCTTCCGGGGGCGGACGCGGGCGGAACTGGCCGACGTCACGGTCGAGCAGGCGATGGCGCACCCGACGTGGTCGATGGGCCCGGTCATCACCGTGAACTCCGCCACTCTGGTGAACAAGGGCCTGGAGGTCATCGAGGCGCACCTGCTGTTCGGGGTCCCCTATGACCGCATCGACGTGGTGGTCCATCCGCAGTCGATCGTGCATTCCATGGTGACCTTCGTCGACGGCTCCACCCTCGCCCAGGCGAGCCCGCCGAGCATGAAGCTGCCCATCGCGGTGGCGCTGGGCTGGCCCGACCGCGTTCCGGGCGCCTCGCCTGCCTGCCGGTTCGACGAGGCGAGCGCCTGGACCTTCGAGCCGTTGGACGACGTCGCGTTCCCCTCGGTGCGGCTGGCGAAGGCGGCAGGCGCGGCGGGCGGCTGTCTTCCTGCGGTGTACAACGCCGCCAATGAGGAGGCCGTCGGGGCATTCCTGCAAGGTCGCACCGATTTCACCGCCATCGTGGACACTGTCACCGAGGTGCTGAGCGAGGCGGACGGCTGGCGGGCCGACCCCGCCGACATCGACGACGTGTCGGCGGCCGAGGACTGGGCCAGAGCTCGCGCCGGTGAACTTCTGGGTGTCGCCGTCGGCGGCGCCGCGGCTGAAAGGGACTGACGACGTGGCCTTTGCAATCGGGGTCATCCTCTTCGCGCTGGGGATCGGGATCTCCATCGCGTTGCACGAGTTCGGCCACCTCGCCGCGGCCAAGGCCTTCAAGATGAAGGTCACGGAGTACTTCGTCGGATTCGGCCCGAAGATCTTCTCCTTCCGCCGTGGTGAGACCGAGTACGGGCTCAAGGCCATCCCGGCGGGCGGCTACTGCCGGATCGTCGGCATGACGGCGCTGGAGGAGGTCGACCCGAGCGAGACCAGCCGGGCGATGTACAACAAGCCCGTCTGGCAGCGGGTCATCGTGCTCTCAGCGGGCTCGCTGGTGCACTTCGTCCTCGGCTTTCTGATCCTGCTGATCATGGCCTTCAGCATGGGCCTGCCCAACATCGACGGCCGGGCGTCCGTCGGCGTGATCAGCGACTGCGTCAGCGATCAGGACCCGGAGAGCGGCCAGCTCGTGCCCTGTGCGCCGGGCGACCCGGCGCCCGCCCGCGACGCGGGCATCCAGCCCGGTGACGAGATCATCGCCGTCGCGGGCAGCGCGACCCCGCTCTACACCGACGTGCTCGAGCAGACGCGCGACGCCGAGGGGCCGACCGAGTTCACCATCGTCCGGGGCGGCGAGGAACAGACGGTCACCGTGGACGTCGCCACGGTCCAGCGGCTGCCGCTGGACGGCGGCGATGGCCTGGAGTCGGTGGGGGCCGTCGGCCTCGGCCAGGCCGCGACCTTCCATTACGAGGGCCTGGCCGCCGTGCCCGCGACCGTCGACTTCACCGGCACCATGTTCGTCGAGACCTTCCAGCGGCTGCTGGAGTTGCCCGAGCGGATTCCCGCCCTGTTCACCGCCATCTTCGGCGGCGAGCGCGACATGAACACCCCGGTGAGCGTCGTCGGGGCCAGCATCATCGGCGGCGACGCGGTCGATCAGGGCCTGTGGGAGCTGTTCCTTCTGCTGCTGGCGACCCTGAACTTCTTCGTCGGCGTGTTCAACCTGCTGCCACTCCTGCCGTTGGACGGCGGACACATCGCGGTCAACGTCTATGAGCGGGTCCGGGACATGGTGCGCGGCTGGCGGGGCAAGCCCCGAGGCGGGCCGGTGGACTACACCAAGCTGCTGCCGATCACCTATGCAGCGGTCGTGATCGGCGGTGCCTTCGTGCTCCTGACCCTGACGGCGGACATCGTCAACCCCTTGCGGCTCACCCAGTAGGCTGGTAGCGGCCCGCTCGTCACGGGCGGGTCGCTTACCGACCGAATCGCGGAGAGGATTCGATGAGCGTCGATCTAGGGATGCCTGCGGCGCCGCCGCCGGTGCTGGCGCCACGACGTAAGACCCGATCGTTGCAGGTCGGAACGGTGCAGGTCGGTGGGGACGCTCCGATCTCGGTGCAGTCGATGACGACGACGGTGACGGCGGACGTCAACGCCACTCTGCAGCAGATCGCCGAGCTGACCGCCTCCGGCTGTGACATCGTCCGCGTCGCGTGCCCGACACAGGACGACGCCGACGCGCTGCCCGCGATCGCGCGCAAGTCGCAGATCCCGGTGATCGCCGACATCCACTTCCAGCCCAAGTACGTGTTCGCCGCCATCGAGGCAGGTTGCGCCGCCGTGCGGGTGAACCCGGGGAACATCAAGAAGTTCGACGACAAGGTCAAGGAGATCGCCCAGGCGGCCAAGGACCACCGCACGCCGATCAGGATCGGCGTGAACGCGGGCTCGCTGGACCCTCGGCTGCTGGCCAAGCACGGCAAGGCCACTCCGGAGGCACTGGTCGAGTCGGCGCTGTGGGAGGCGAGCCTGTTCGCCGAGCACGACTTCCACGACATCAAGATCTCGGTCAAGCACAACGACCCGGTCGTGATGGTCCGCGCGTACGAGCTGCTGTCCGAGGCGTGCGACTACCCGCTGCACCTCGGCGTGACCGAGGCGGGGCCCGCGTTCCAGGGCACCATCAAGTCGGCCGTGGCCTTCGGCGCGCTGCTGCGACAGGGCATCGGCGACACCATCCGTGTGTCGCTCTCGGCGCCGCCGGTCGAGGAGATCAAGGTCGGCACCCAGATCCTCCAGTCGCTGAATCTGCGGCCGCGCAAGCTGGAGATCGTCTCCTGCCCCTCGTGCGGCCGGGCGCAGGTCGACGTCTACACCCTCGCCGAGGAGGTCACCGCAGGCCTGGAGGGCATGGAGGTGCCGCTGCGCGTCGCGGTGATGGGCTGTGTCGTCAACGGCCCCGGCGAGGCGCGCGAGGCCGACCTCGGGGTGGCCTCCGGCAACGGCAAGGGACAGATCTTCGTCAAGGGCAAGGTCATCAAGACCGTGCCGGAGCACCAGATCGTCGAGACGTTGATCGAAGAGGCGATGCGCATCGCCGAGACGATGGAGGACACCGGCGAGCCCAGCGTGACGGTCAGCTGACCTCACGGGGCCGGACGGTCCCGGCGAAGATCACCGGTGCCGACCCGCGTCGCCGTGCGATCAGTGGCCTCTGGCACTCTTGACGGCGTGTTGAGGCTCGCCGGTGCTCGGCTGCTCGACGAACGAGACGGGGGCGCGATCCGGTCGGCGATCGCCCTCGACCCGGTCGCGGCCTGCATGGTCGCGGCCAGGGTGGAGGCGACCGGCCTCGACCCCTGGCGCCTGGGCGGCGAACTGTGGGGCGTCGGATCTCGGCTCAACGGGCTCTGCTTCTCCGGAGCGAACCTCATCCCGCTGCGCGGCGGGCGGGCCGCGCTGCGGGCCTTCGCCGATCGGGCGCTGCGCCGTCGGCGATTCTGCTCCTCGCTGGTCGGTCCCGCCGAACAGGTGCTGGGCCTCTGGCGTGAGCTGGAGCCTGCGTGGGGACCTGCCAGGGACATCCGCCCGGACCAGCCGCTGCTCGCCATCCCCACGGCGCCGAGGATGAGTCCCGATCCACTGGTCCGGCGCGTGCGTCCGGAGGATCTGGAGCGCTACCTTCCTGCGGCGATCGCGATGTTCATCGAGGAGGTCGGCGTCGATCCTCGGATCGAGGACGGCGGCGCGTCCTACCGGGCACGGGTGGTCGAACTCGTCGCGGGCGGCCGGGCGTTCGCCCGGTTCGAGGGCGACGAAGTCGTGTTCAAGGCGGAGATCGGCGCCTTGTCCTCGCGAGTGGGGCAGATCCAGGGCGTGTGGGTGCACCCCGACCATCGGGGTCGCGGTCTGGGCGTGCACGGCACGGCGGCCGTGGTCGACCACCTGGTCACCAGGCTCGGCCGGACGGCCAGCCTGTACGTCAACGGGTACAACCACGTCGCTCGGCGGGTCTACGAGCGGATCGGCTTCCAGACCGTCGGAAGATTCGGCACCGTGCTGGTCTGAGCCGTGCAGGCCGCAGGCACGGTGCTACCCGTGCTGCGGACTCGCGCGGCGGCGACTCCTCCTGGCTCGGGCGATACGACCCGTCGCCGCAGACTCGGGTGGTGGTCGTCGGCCGGTCGCCTGCGGCGGTCGTCTGCCCGCCCGGCCCGGTGTGTCGCGGGCGTCCCCCGGCGTGGTGCCCGGCTTCGCTCGCTGACCTGTCGATGCCGACCCCGTCCGTTCGGTCTGGGCCCGATGCCCGCTGTCGGCCCCGATCGCGGCATCGGTCGAGTAGGAACACCGTGACCTGCGAATTTCCAAGCCTCCCTCCCCCGGCGCGGCCTGCGCCGTGTTGATCGCGGAACACCGAGGACGGCGAAGAGGACGGCGGATGTGTCGACGCATTCGACGGGGAGTACGGTTCCCCGTCGTGCACGGCCTGCTGGACCGTACGGAGTAGTTCGGCGAGGACAGCGCCGCCAGACCGATCAGGTGTTCTCTCGCCGAATCAAGATGAAGAGGTGCTCGTGTCCCGGATCACTCGGGCACTGCCTGCCGCGTCGGTGGACGTGTTGGCAGTGCTGGTGTTCGCATTCGTGGGTCGACGTAATCATGAAGAGGCAGCAGGCCTCGGTGACGTCGTCACGACGTCGGTCCCGTTTCTCGGCGGGTTGGCCGTCGGCTGGTTGGTGACGAGGGCTTGGCGCGAGCCCACTCGACTGGCGGTCGGCGTCGGCGTCTGGGTGGCTGCGGTGTTGGGCGGACTGGCGGTTCGCGCGGTCACGGTCAATGTGCCGCCGGTATCGTTCGCGCTGGTCACAGCGACTGTTCTCGGCTTGTTCATGCTCGGTTGGCGGGCGGCGGCGGTCATGTTCGATCGAGGTTGCGACTGAATCGGTGATCTGCGGAGGCTCTTGTTCGAGTGCGGGTACCGGATGATGTTCTGACGTGCGGGCATAGCGATTCTTCCGGGCTCCGGGAGTTTCGCTATTGAACCACTCAATTCAGACGTATCGCGGACTCCGATTCGATCGTCGCAGGCGAACGGGAGCGGCGTGCGGTCGGCCGCCGATCCCGGCTTTCGGTGTTCCGCGCCGGGCGATCATCGACCTCGACGAGAGGCTGCTCACGGTGGTTGGGGAAGCGGGGGCGCCGATCGCCGTTCCCGGCGCTGCGTAATCTGGGGGCATGTCGCTTCGCTCCCCCCTTCGGCCTGGACAGCAGTCGCCCCGCAGGCCGGTTCCCGCAGCCATCACCCGACCCGAGTATGTGGACCGCCCCGCCCCGGCACGCAATACCGACCCGTGGGTGCAGTCCGCCGAGGTGATCGAGAAGATGCGGGTGGCGGGACGACTGGCGGCGCAGGCTCTGGAACTGGGCGGCAAGACGGTCGCACCGGGCGTGACCACCGACGAGATCGACCGGGTGATCCACGAGTTCCTCTGCGACAACAACGCCTACCCGTCGACGCTGGGCTATCGGAACTTCCCGAAGTCCTGCTGCACCTCGCTCAACGAGGTCATCTGCCACGGCATCCCCGACTCGACGGTGATCGAGGACGGCGACATCGTCAACATCGACGTCACCGCCTACCTCGACGAGGTTCACGGCGACACCAATGCCACCTTCTTCGCGGGCGAGGTCGCCGAGGAGGTGCGCCTGCTGGTGGAGCGCACGCACGAGGCGACGCTCCGGGCGATCCGCGCGGTCCGGCCGGGCCGCAGGCTCAACGTCATCGGTCGCGTCATCGAGGCCTACGCGAAGCGGTTCGACTACGGCGTGGTCCGTGACTTCACCGGCCACGGCATCGGCCGCTCCTTCCACAGCGGGCTGGTGATCCTGCATTACGACGAGCCGAACGTCGACACCGAGATCGAGGAGGGCATGACCTTCACGATCGAGCCGATGATCACTCTCGGCGGCATCGACTACGACATCTGGGACGATGGCTGGACCGTCACCACCAAGGACAAGAGCTGGACCGCGCAGTTCGAGCACACGATCCTGGTCACCGCCGACGGTGCGGAGATCCTCACCCAGGCGTGAGGCTGCCTGCACCAGGCGTACGGGGCAGCGGTCGGCGTCGATCGGTTCGGTACGCTGCGGCGATGAGTGCGGCGCCCGGTGAGTTCTCGTCGGCGCCCCGTGGCTGATCGAGGCCTGGGCGGCGCGCTGTTGGTGGCGGGCACCACCTCCGACGCAGGCAAGAGCGTGCTGACGGCCGGGCTGTGCCGGTGGCTGGCCCGGCGCGGGGTGCGGGTGGCGCCGTTCAAGGCGCAGAACATGTCCAACAACTCGGTGGTCACCGTCGACGGCGGCGAGATCGGCCGGGCACAGGCCATGCAGGCTGCGGCGGCCGGGCTCCGGCCCAGCGTCCGCTTCAATCCGGTGCTGCTCAAGCCGGGCAGCGATCGCAGCTCCCAGGTGGTGCTGCACGGGACGGTGATCGGCGAGGTCGACGCCGCGTCGTACCGGCGTCGCCGTGCCGAGCTGGCCGAGGCGGTGCGGACGAGCCTCGCCGAGCTGCGCGCCGAGTTCGACGTGGTGATCTGCGAAGGCGCCGGGTCGCCCGCCGAGATCAATCTCCGGGCGGGCGACCTCGCGAACATGGGGCTCGCCGTCGCCGGGCGGCTGCCGGTGATCGTGGTGTCCGACATCGATCGCGGCGGGGTCTTCGCTCATCTCTACGGCACGCTGGCCCTGCTCGACGCGACCGATCAGTCACTGATCGCGGGTTTCGTGATCAACAAGTTCCGAGGTGATCTCGGCCTGCTGGAACCCGGGCTGCGGACGCTCACCGACCTCACCGGCAGGCCCGTCTACGGCGTCCTGCCCTGGTCGGACGGACTGTGGCTGGATGCCGAGGACTCGCTGTCCACCGCGACCGACGGCGTGTTGGGCCGACCGGCGCCGCCGCTGGGGGAGTCCTGGCTGCGGGTGGCGGTGCCTCGGCTGCCGAGGATGTCCAACCCGACCGATCTGGACGCACTCGCCTGCGAACCCGGCGTCGCGGTCCGCTTCGCCGAGGAGCCCTCTCGCCTGGCCGATGCCGACCTCGTGGTGATCCCCGGCTCCAAGTCCACCGTCGCCGACCTGGACTGGCTGCGTCGGACGGGGCTGGCCGAGGCGATTCGACGGCACGCCGAGGCGGGCAGGCCGGTGTTCGGCGTGTGCGGCGGTTTTCAGATGCTGGCCCGCACGATCGACGACCGGGTCGAGTCCCGCCGGGGCACCGTGCCGGGGCTGGGCCTGCTCGACCTCGAGGTCACCTTCGAGGCCGCCAAGACGCTGCGGACGCCGACGGGTGTCGCGCTGGGTGAGCCGGTGACGGGTTACGAGATCCATCACGGCCGGATCAGCAGGCGCGCGGCGGGGCTGGCGCCGCTGGTGGAGCGGGTCTCCTCGGCCCGCGGAGCGGACGCGGTAAACGTCGGAGACGCGGCGCGCGGAGCGGGCGCGGATTCTGCGGCGGCCCGCGTGGGCATCGGCGGGAAAGACGACGCGGCCGGGGACGATCGAGTGGAGGGCGTGGCATCCTGGCCGGTGGCGGGCACGCACTGGCACGGCCTGTTCGAGAACGACGCCTTCCGCCGCGCCTTCCTTCGCCGGGCCGCTGACCAGGCCGGGCGGGCGGGCTTTCGTGTCGCCTCCGACACCTCGTTCGGCGCCGCCCGCGAGCAGCAGCTCGACCTGCTCGCCGACCTGGTGGACGAACACCTGGACACCAACGCGCTGCTCCGGCTCCTCGAGCAGGGCGCCCCGGCCGGGCTGCCGCTGCTGGCGCCGGGGGCATTGCCCTAGCGGCGGTGACCTCGCCGGCTGTGGCCACCCGATGCGGGCCAGGCGCCGAGCTTCGCTTCAGATCGACGTCGTTGCGGCCGGGGTCGGCTGCCCTGCGCCGCTGCCTCGCTGCGTCGCTGTCGTGGGCGGACGGGCGGCAGCCTCGTGCAATCGACTTGACCAGACTAGGTCTAACGGTACCGTGGAGATATGACGATCCAGGTCAACCTCTATGAGGCGAAGACGCAGTTGTCGCGGCTGGTCGACCAGGCAGCTGGCGGCGAGAAGGTGATCATCGCGCGGAACGGCAGGCCGGTGGCGGCCCTCGGGCCGCTGCCGAAGCACGAGGTCGTGCGGCGGACCCCCGGCGACTGGAAGGGCAAGGGGTGGATCGCCCCCGATTTCGACGAGACGCCGGATGAGGTCGTGGATCTCTTCTACGGGGATTCTCGATGAGGGTGCTGCTGGACACGAACGTGCTGCTCTGGTGGTTGTTCGACGACGAGCGGCTCACGAGGGAGGCGACCGAGCTGATCGCCGACGTCGACAACACGGTGTACGTCTCGGCGGTCAGTGCCTTCGAGATCGCGACCAAGAGTTCGATCGGCAAACTCAGCGTGCCGGGCGACCTGGCGGAGCTCATCACGAAGAACGCCTTCGACGAGATGCCGGTGACGGTGTCACACGGGCTGGAGGTCGCCCGGCTGCCTCTCCACCACCGTGACCCGTTCGACCGCCTGCTGATCGCGCAGGCCCGCTGCGAGTCGCTCACGCTGCTCACCGGTGACACGAAGTTGGAGTCCTACGAGGTCAAGGTGATCACGGTCGGCTGATCGGCGACGAAGGCGCTGAGCCAGGGGGCAGTCTGTCTCGGCGAGGTGCCGGGAGCATAGGGGCGGTTGAGAACCGAGGAGGCGGGCTGATGGCGGCTGTCATGGAGCACCCGACAGGGCACCTAGGCGGCGGCCCTCCGTGGAGCAGCAGCCGCTGCGCGCCCGCGCCGTAGGTTCAGGACCGGCCGGTGTGCTCGCCCGGCTCCCCGAGCCTGTCGAGCTGCTCGTCCAGGAAGCCGCCTGCCTCGCGGGCGGCCTGTTCCGGGTCGTGGTCGCGCACCGCGTCCAGGAGAGCGCTGTGGGACACGTGCTGGACGCACGCCGCCGCGTTGTCCATGGCGACACCGGTCGCGACGCTGGCCAGCACCGCCTCGGTGAAGCCTTGATACAGCTCGGTCAGCACCGGGTTCTGGGCACACGCGACCAGCTGGGCATGGAAATCGGTGTCGATGCGCACCATCGACTCCCAGTCTTCCGCGACCAACGCCGCGTCACGTCGGCGAAGCGTCTCGGTGAGCGAGTCCAGCTCCTCGTCGGTGCGGCGCAGTGCGGCCAGCCGGGCCGCCTCGACCTCCAGCGCTCGGCGCGTCTCCAGCACGTCCCGCAGCTCCGATGCGCACAGCCTGCGCACGGCACCGGACAGCTCGCTGGTGGCTCGGACGAAGGTGCCGTCGCCCTGTCTGACCTCCAGCAGCCCGGCGTGGGCCAGCGCCCGGACCGCCTCCCGCACCGTGTTCCGGCCGACTCCGAGTGCGTCGACCAGTTCGGGCTCGGCGGGTATCCGGCTGCCGATCGCCCATTCGCCACTGGTCACCAGCAGTCGAAGCTGTTCGATGACCTGGTCGACGAGCCCGGTGCGTCGAGTGGTGGCCAACGGCACAACGACGTCCTTTCATCCGAACATCCTATGTTTGGCATAGTAGTCCGCGTGTCCTGGGAACGACGAGAACCACCAGCCTGGAATGATCGGATTCTCCCCGACGAACCGGGCGGCGTACAGCAGGCCGTCTTGGCCGGCGAGGACGCCGTGGCCCCGGACGCAGGCGCGGCGGCAGGCAGGCGGCCTGGTGCCAAGGGCCACACCGCTCTCGTCGGCAGTGGGCTGCTGCTGATCGGCGTCGCCCTCGCCGCCGCGAACATGCGACCGGCCGTCACCAGCCTCGCGTCGGTCCTCGGCGAGATCCGTTCCTCCCTCGGCCAGTCGACGACCTGGGCGAGCGTGCTGACCACGGTGCCGACGCTCTGCTTCGGACTGGCCGGGGTGGCCGCGCCCTTCCTGGCCCGCCGTTTAGGGCTGGCCCGAGGCATCGGGCTCGCGTTGGCCGTGCTCGCCGTCGGGCTGACGGTCCGCGCCGTGGACGGCCCCTCGGCCGTGCTGGCGGGCACCTTTCTGGCCTGCGGCGCCATCGCGCTGTGCAACGTGCTGGTCCCCGTGGTGGTCAAGGAGTCGTTCCCCCACCGCATGGGCATGGCCACCGGCATCTACACCTCGGCGATGGCGGCGGGCGGTGCGCTCGGCTCCGCGTTGACGCCCCGCTTCGCATTGTGGTTCGACGGCTGGCGGCTGCCGCTGGCCACCTGGGCGCTGCTGGCGCTGGCCGCGCTGTGCGTCTGGTCGGTCGCCGCCCGCCATGACCGCTCCGCCGCGCCCGCCGCGCCGTCCACCACGCCGGATCGACAGGGTTCGCTGCTGCGCAGCCCGCTGGCCTGGGCCATCACCCTGTTCTTCGCCACGCAGGCCCTGATCGCCTACGTGGTGATGGGCTGGCTGCCGGAGGTGCTCATGGCGGTGGGGCACGACGCCGCGACGGCGGGCCTCCTGCTGGCCGTGGTGATGGTGGTGGGGGTGCCGATGAGCCTGCTCACCGGGCCCCTCATCGCGCGCAGCCCGACTCAGTCGTGGTGGGCGGCGGGCCTGGGCGGCCTGGCCGCGGTCGGCATCCTCGGGCTGCTCGTCGCGCCGCTGTGGGCGCCGCTGCTGTGGGCGTTGACCCTCGGGATCGGCATGGCCGTGTTCCCGCTGGCACTCACGCTCATCTCGCTGCGGACCAGGTCGTCGGCGGAGACGGCCAGGATGTCCGCGATGGCGCAGAGTCTGGGCTACCTGATCGCGGCCACCGGACCGTTCCTCTTCGGGCTCCTGCACGACGCGACCGGCGACTGGGACGTGTCGTTGCTGATGGTGCTGGGAGTGCTGGTGGTGCAGACCGTCCTCGGCGTGATCGCTGGTCGTCCTCGCTACGTCTGACGACGGTCGGCACTCACGAGCCCGTGCTCACTTCTTGCGGAACTTCGCCAGGTAGCCCTGGACCTTCTCCTTGTTCTTGGGATCGTTTGCCATCTCCTTGGCCTTGTCGATGGCCTCGCGAGCCTTCGGGCTCTTGGCGAACTCCTGGATTCGAGAGAACAGGGAAGACATGGCTCAAACCCCTCTTCGGCACTGCGTCGGGCACTATGCGCCGACAAGGTCGAGATTACCCAATCGTGCGGTATGTGAACCGTTCTCGTCGCCCGGCGGGTCTGCTGGGGCGCCCGCCGGGCTCCTGACGGGTCCTCGATCGGCTCAGCCGGGCAGCGGCAGCTTGAGCAGGGCGTTCTCCACGAGCTCCGGCATGGCTGGGTGGATCCAGTACTGATCGCGCGCCATCCGTCGCACGTCCAGACCGAAGCTCATCGCCTGGATCAGCGGCTGGATCAGTGTCGAGGCCTGCGGACCGATGATGTGTGCGCCCAGCAGCCTGCCGTCGTCGGGGTCGGCGATCAGCTTGCAGAAGCCCGTGGTGTCCTCCATCGCCCAGCCGTAGGCGATGTCCGCGTAGTCCTGGGTCGCGGTGACGTAGCGGAGTCCCCGGATCTTCGCCTCCTGCTCACTGACCCCCACCGACGCGACCTGCGGAGCGGAGAACACCGCGTGCGGCACAAAGCGGTGATCGGAGGCCCTCGGCGCCTCGGGGTGCAGCAGGTTGTGCTGGACGATCCTCGTCTCGTGGTTGGCGACGTGCTTGAGCTGGTACTCCGAGCTGAGGTCGCCCAGCGCCCAGATCCCCTCGACGTCGGTGCGCTGGTACTCGTCCACCACCACCCGGCCGTCCGGGTGGGTCCGCACCCCGGTGCGGTCCAGGCGCAGCAGATCGGAGTTGGGCACGCGGCCTGCCGCGACCAGCAGGACCTCGCCCTCGGCACAGGTGGCGCCGCCGGGACCCTGGGAGTGCACGCGGACGAGGTCGCCCTGCCGCTCCACGCTGGTGATCGTCTGATCGAACCGCACGTCCCACCGGTCCGCGGCCAGCTCCGAGAACCGTCGGGAGACGTCGAGGTCCTCGTGCCGCAGCAGGGCCCCCGACCTGGTGACCATCGTGATCTCGACGCCGAAGGAGCCGAACACGTGTGCCAGTTCGGCGGCGATGAACCCGCCGCCCAGGATCACCATCCGCTCCGGAAGCTTCTCCAGCCGCATGATCGTGTCGCTGGTGTGGGCGCCGACCTCGGCCATCCCCGGCACCGCCGGGATGACCGGCCTGCTGCCCGCCGCCAGCACGAACCGATCGGCGGTGATCGTCTGCTCCTCGGCACCCCGACCGGTGACGGTCAGCGTCTTGTCGCCGACGAACCGGCCGGTGCCCTCGAACACGGTCACGTTCGGGCTGCCCTCGATCCGATACCGCCTGCCGCCCTGCGCGATCGGGTCGATGCGGCCGAAGATCCGGTCGCGCACGTCGGGCCAGCGCACGCCCTGCAACTCGGAGTCCACGCCCAGCGCGGCCGAGGCGGCGGGCGTGCCCGCCAGTTCGGCGGTGTGCACGAACATCTTCGTGGGGATGCAGCCCACGTTCAGGCAGGTGCCGCCGAAGGTGCCGCGCTCGATCAGCGCGACGTTCCAGTCGGCGAATCGGTCATCCACGATCGAGTTGCCCGATCCGGTGCCCACGATGGCAAGGTCGAAGTGCTGCACGCCGTCATCTCCACTGTTCGTGTGTCCGTGTCGTCTGAGCCGATGGTGGCCGGGTCGTCGTCCGCCGAGAGGCGCTACGCCCTGGTGTTCTGGGGTCGATCATGTTCGGAGCCGCCGCCGCGCCGCGACGACGCCGTGGTGCCGGACTGCCGCTGCGGCTCGGCCGCCGCACCCTCGCCTGTCTGGTCGTCCTCGTCGGTCTCCGGCGTCGCCGAGCCGGCAGGCCCGTCTCGGCCGACTCGGACGTCCACCGCGTGCAACCCGCTGAGCATTCCGCTGATTCCCCGCCGGTCGGCGGTCAGCAGCAGCGACACTGCGTGCAGACCGGCCAATGCCACCGCTGCCCAGACCGCAGGCGCCCACCAGATCAACGCGGCCGTCTGGAGCACTCCGAAGGCGCCGAACCCGCTGATCCACCAGACCACGGCGCGCAGCGCAGCGGCTCGACCGCCGTCCACACTGGTCAGACGCAGCAGCACGATCTGCTGCCCCGGCGTGGCCCGGCGAACCACGAGGCTGGTGCCGATCAGTGCCGCGGGCAGGCCCCACTGTGCCACCGCGTGGATCCACGGCAGCCCGTCCTCCGCGGCACCCCCGGTGCCGACCGCCGCCGTGACGATCAACAGGGCGACGTTTCCGGAGAGCCACATCACCAGCAGGTCGCAGGCCATCCCGAGCAGCCTGCGACTCGCGGTCACCGGCCTGGGCACGCCCGGCGCCGCTCCGGTGCGCTGGCCGGGCACCAGCCGCAGCAGCGGGGCGAGGACCGCCCCCACCACCGCGCCCAGTCCGTTGGCCGCCAGGTCGTCGACGTCGAACAGCCGGTAGGGGCACGGGTAGAGGAACCAGATCCCGGTGAGCTGGGTGAACTCGATGAACAGGGTCGCGGCGGCCCCGATCGCGATCGTGGCGAGGAAGCCTCGCCGGAACATGTGCCGGACGAACATGCCCATCGGCACGAACAGCGCGATGTTCATCGCGAACTGCTGGAACGCCGAGTCGACCAGCAACGAGCGGACGCCGCCGGAGCCGAAGGTCGCGGGCAGTCCGGAGAGGCTGGCAAGCGGGGTCAACTGCGGGCGCACCCAGGAGTAGGCCTCGCAGAAGCCGGGCCCGACGGGCGGGATCGGGATCAGCACATAGGCCAGCAGGCCCAGGATGTAACAGAGGAAGGCGAAGGCGATCAGCGCGTGGCCTAAGCCGAGCTGGCCCCGACGACGGTACTGCCGCGCCACGTAGGGCAGGAAGGCCAGCGCCGCGACGACGATCGCCAGGGTCAGCGCCACGAATCCGGGCAGGACACGGATGCTCACGGTGGAAGTTGCTCCTGTGCTGGAAGTGGGGCGGTGCCCTGACGACGCCACGGCGGCCTCACGGGGAGGTCGACTCGGACGCGGGAAGGCCTGGGGGGACGGCCTGCTCGTGGTGCGATCACGCGCAGCGGGACGGCTCGGTGGAACGGGTGGCGCACGCCGGGATGGTCTGCTCGGCGGTGGAGCGGGCCGTCCCCGACAGGGTCGGAGCAGTCGAGATCAGACCCGGCGGGGGTCGGGTCCCGACCCGAGGCGGGAGCGGGGAACCAGACGAGCCTGCCTGCCCCGGAGACTGCGGCAGGCTCGGTGCGGACACCTCAGTGGGAGAAGACCGGAGCGATGATCGCCCTGGCGAGGGTGTGGAAGACGAGGTTGAAGCTGACCACCGTCAGGCTGGTGTCCGCGTCGACGTCGATGGCGGGCACGTCCATCGCGTGCACGACGAAGTAATACCGGTGCGGGTGGTCGCCCTGCGGGGGAGCGGCGCCTGCGTAGTCCCTGGTACCGAGGTCGTTGCGCACGGCGAACGCCGCGCCGGGCAGTGCTGCCCCTGCCGCGCCCGCACCGGCCGCCAGCGTCGTCGTCGTGGCCGGGAGGTTCACGACCCCCCAGTGCCAGAAGCCGGCAGGAGTCGGCGCGTCCGGATCGAAGCAGGTGACGGTGAAGCCCTGGGTCTCGGCGGGGAACCCCGACCAGCTCAGCGCGGGCGAGACGTCCTCGCCGCCCGCTCCCGCAGAGATGTGCCGGGCGGGCAGCTGCTCCCCGTGGACGACGTCGTCACTGGTCACGGTGAAGGACGCCACCGAGGGAAGCAGGGTGTAGGGGTCGGGCGCGATCGGCCGGTCCAGGCTCATCGGACTCCTCAAGCGTCGTCGAGATCGTCGGTCTTCGCCGACGACCCTAGCGGCGCCTGCGCCTGCCGCCGCCGCCCGTTCGGTCGGTGCGTGCCGAGGCAGGCGGCCGCTCGCCGCGACGTCGCTTGTCGACGTGGCCCGGCCGACCCGACGGGCGGGTCAGGTCCGCCGAGCGGGACCCTCGCCGTGTTCCGGCTCGGCCGACGGCGTCGGACGTCGTCTGTCCAGCGGTTCTGCCGACCGAAGGTGCTCTCGCCGTGCCGGGGGGTGTCGGCGCGTCGACCCCGCAGTGGAGACCCTGCCGAGGGAGGCGACTCCCTCTGCCGAGGGAGGCAGGCGGGTGCTCGGGCGCGGGAGCCTGACCTCGACGTCGAGTACCACGCCGACCTCGTCGGCGCCGATCCAAGGGAGTTCCGATGCCCCGTTCGACTCCGCAGGCCGCACCCGCCCCGCCGAGCGCGGCGCCTGCGCCGAAGCCGATCGATGCAAGACCGCCGTCCGCCCGCCCGCTGCAGCTGGCCAGGGCGGCGCTCGTCGTCTGCCTGGCGCTGCTCGTTCTTGGTCTGCTGCCCGCGCCCGGCGACGTGCTCACCGCTGCCACCGGCGTGCCTGCCTGGTTCGCCCCGATCGGCGCGGGACTCGGGATGATCGCCGCCGCGCTGCTCGGCGGGTCGAGGACGCGCCGACATCCCGCGTCGATCGTGCTGGGCGTACTGGCCGGGGCGGCCCTGATCTGGGTCTCGACCGGGCTGCTCATCCAGGTCTTCGGCATCCCGGTCCTGGTGTTGTTCGGCGGTGAACTGCCATACGAACTGCTCCCGATGGCCGTGCGCGTGCTGGCCGCCACCGCCGTCGCACTTCTCGCCGCGAGCATCCTGAGCGGTCGGGTCTTCACCGTCCCAGGACCGCACGGCTCGTGGTTCGGCGTGGTCTCACTGGTCCTGGTGCTGGTCTACCCGGCGATCAAGACGGCATGGGCACTCGGCAGCGAGTTCGGCGTCACCGGTGAGCCGGTCGCGCACGGCTTCGACGCGGGATGGATTCCGGCGATCTTCGCCCTGTTCGGCGCGGTGCTCGTCCTCGCATTGACCTTCGATCGGGCTCGGTTCCTGCCCCGCTGGATGCTGCTGGCCGCAGGCTGGTTCGGATCCGGCGCCCTGATCACCGTCATCCCGGTGGTCCTGGCACCCGCCCAGTCGGCGGACTCCGGTGATCTGGCGCCGTGGGTCTTCACCCTCTTCTACGGCAGCTGGGCACTGCTCGGCCCGACGCTGGGCGCCACCACCTGGGTCTATCAGCTCCGCAGCCGCCGGACCGCAGGCCCCGTCCACGTCGCCGAGCCCGCTCCGCCGTCGCTACCGTGAGCCTGCCATGACCGTTCTGCCGCGCTTCCTGCGCTCGATGCGCCGCGTGCCCGTCCTCCGCCGGGCGTTCGACGCGGCCTTCTATCGCCGCTGGGCACACCTTGTCCTCGGCGGTGCCCTGCTGATGCCGTTCGTGGCGTTGACGGGCGTCGCCGTGGAGTTGCTCGCGCGACGGACGACCGAGGAACTGCCCGTCCTGCTCACGGCCACCCTGGCGGCCCTGCCGCTGGTGGCGCTCGTCGGGCTGCTGTCGCCCGTGCGGGAGTTGTCGGCGAGCGCGGCCAGGGCGTTGCTGGGCGGCCCGCTCATCGAGCAGGAGTTCGCACGGACCGGCGGCAGGCAGGCGCGGCGTCGCACGAGCCTATGGTTCGTGCTGCACCTGTTGATCGGCGGGGTGATCAGCGCGCTCACCCTGGCGCTGCCGCCTGCGACAGCCCTCGGGCTGGCGGCGCCATGGCTGCCGGATCTCCAACTGCCCGCAGGCTGGGGTGTCGGTGCCGAGGACGTCCGACGCTGGTGGCTGGTTCTCGGCGCGGTCCTGCTGCTGCTCGGTCTGTTCGCGGCGGTGGCCTCGGCAGGCGCCCTGCTGAGTCGGGCGGCAGGCGTGCTGCTCGGTCCGACGCCGGACGAGCGTCGTGCAGCCGCGCATCGGCAGCTCGTGCGTCGCGCGGAACGGCACCGGCTGGCGAGGGAGCTGCACGACTCGGTCGGCCATGCGCTGAGCGTGGTCAGCATCCAGGCGGGGGCGGCCCGACACACTGCGGCCACCGACGTCGCGTTCGCCGTGACCGCGATGCGGGCCGTCGAGACGGCGGCGCGGGAGGCTCAGACCGATCTGGATCACGTCCTTGGTCTGCTGCGCGACGACGACACGGCCGCTCGTCTCGCGGCGCCGCTGCTGTCCGAGGTACACGCCGTCGTGGACGCCGCCCGCGCAGCGGGGACCGAGGTCGAGCTGGTGGTGTCCGGTTCCCTCGACGAGCCCGACGCCGAGATGTCGCGGGAGGCCTACCGGATCGTGCAGGAGTGCCTCACGAACTGCCTGCGGCATGCGCCGGGCTGCCCGGTGCGCCTGTCCCTGGACATGAGGGCAGGGGAACTGCTGATCTCCGTCGGCAATCCGCTGCCGGCGGCGGATACCCGATCCCGGCCGGGACCGAGCGGCGGGCGCGGCCTGCGGGGCGTGCGGGAGCGGGTCGCGAGCCTGGGCGGCCGGGTGGAGACGGGTGCGGTGGACGGCCGGTGGGCGGTGACGGCACGACTGCCGTCGGCTCGGACGGGAGGACGATGACAGACGCGATGGCAGACCGGGTCTCGGCCGCAGCCGAGTCGTTCGAGGTGATCGGCGTGCTGCTGGTCGATGACGAGGCGCTCGTGCGGGGCGGGCTGCGCGCGATCATCGACGCCCAGCCGGATCTGCGGGTGGTCGGTGAGGCCGCCGACGGCGTGGACGTCATCCCGCTGGTTCGGGCCCTGCGGCCGGACGTGGTGCTGATGGACGTGCGCATGCCGGGTATCGACGGCATCGAGGCCACTCGGCGGCTGTTGGCAGGCAACGCCATGCCGCCGAAGGTCCTCGTGCTGACGACCTTCGAGAACGACGATCACGTCTACGACGCACTGCGCGTCGGCGCGCAGGGCTTCCTGCTCAAGCGCGCCGCCCCGGAGGAGATCCTGCGGGCCGTCCGGACCATCGCGACAGGCGACTCGCTGCTGTTCCCTGCTGCGGTTCGGTCCCTTCTCGCGCGCCGCCCCGGTCCCACGCGCGCCGGGCCGCGTCTCACCGAACGAGAGGCCGAGGTCCTGCGTCTCCTCGCCACGGGACTGACCAATGCCGAGATCGCCGGCCGGCTGTTCCTCGGTGTGGAGACCGTCAAGACGCACGTCCGCGCGGTGCTCGCCAAGCTCGGCGCCCGAGACCGGACACAGGCCGTCATCGCCGCTTATGAGACCGGACTGGTCCGGCCCGACTGAGCCTCGCAGGCCGCACAGCCTGTAGCGGCCTGCGATCGATGTCCGCCCCACGGCGGGGATCGGCTGCAGGCGAAGGGGTGGCGATATCGCTGCGAGCGGGGCTCGCACGCCGTCCGGCGGCGGTCCGGGCCGTGCGGCGGGCGAGCCCGCGGCGAGGGCGGGTCGCGACGGGTCCAGCGCCGCAGTCCGATGCGACCCCGGCGGCGCCGTCTCCGGCCGGCGAGCCGGGCGAACCGAGGGCCTCGCCCAGGTCGGCTGCCGACCGTCGACGCAGGACCGATACCGTGATCATGCAGGCGTTTCGGGGGCGAGACGAAGTGGAGTGTCATGGCTGAGGTCAAGGTCACGGTCGAGCGGGAGTTCGACGACGAGGTGAGTCGGATTCGCGAATTGATCGCCGACTATCAGGAGACGCGGCCTGCCGTGCTTCCCCCGCCGTTCAGTGAGTACGAGGTGCTCGCGGGCGGCACCGGCGCCGGGACGCGGGTGCGCTGGAAGCTCCAGGCCACCAAGAGCCGGATTCGTGACTGTGTGCTCGACGTGGACCAGTCCGCCGAGGGTGACCTGATCGAGCGGGACGCCAACTCCAGCATGGTCACCACATGGACGGTGCGACCCGGTGTCGCGGGCCGGTCCAGAGTCGCGGTGACCAACACCTGGCAGGGCGCCGCCGGCGTCGGCGGCTTCTTCGAACGGACCTTCGCTCCGATGGGGCTGCGCCGGATCTACGGCGAACTGCTGGACAACCTCGCCCGTCGAGCCAACTGAGGTTCCCCACTCGTTCGCGACGCGGCGGTGGCGGGTGACGGCGAGGGCGCCGACGCCGCGCCCGCAGCGAGCAGCGGCCGGTTCGGCGTAGCCGTTCGCGGATCATGCCGACGGTCCGGTGGTGCGCCGCAGGTCCGGCCGGGCTGCTCCTGCGGACTGGCCGTGCCGCCCGCGACCCGTCGTCCGACGCCACGGGGCGGCGCTGCGACGTGCGTGCTCCGGACCGGTCCGGCGATGCGAACCGCGGTCCGGCGGCCGGCTCGCCGAGTCGGCGATGCGTCGGCGGCCGTGGGTGATCCCTTCGAGGATGCGCGGATCTCGGGACGGGTTCGTCTCCGCGTCCGGCTAGCGACCTTGGCGACGTGATCGGCTAGCGGACGCCGCCACTCCCGCCTGCCGGTTCGGCGACCCGCGCCGCCGTGATGTCGAGTTGGCGGGCGAGGCCGTCCCGCACCTCGGTGAGAGCCTCGATCCGTTCGGTCAGGTCGGCCAGTCGTCGCCGTGCGACGTCGAGACCGGGCAGGCCGGGGCGCGCGGCGAACACGTCGCCGTCCAGGCACGGCAGGAAGAAGCGGACGTCCTCCAGCACGAGACCGAGCGAGAGCAGTCGGCGGATGTTGACCACACGGGCCACGGCAGAGTCCTCGTAGACGCGGTACCCGTTGGGCAGGCGTTCCGAGTCCAGCAGGCCCTGTTGTTCGTAGTACCTGATCGACCGCGTGCTGCATTCCGATCGTGCGGCCAGCTCCCCGATCCGCATCTCGCCCGGTCCTCCTTCGTGGTCAGGTGACGCTGCCACCGCCGTCCACCGGGAACCAGGCGCCGTTCACCTGCGCCCCGTGCCGTCGGTGGGCGATGGCGACGATCCACCAGGCCACCTCGTCGGCGGTGTTGACCCGCCCTTGCGCGAACCGAGCGTTGTTCTCGGACTCCACCCGCGCGAGGTCGGCCTCCGAGTATCCGTTGTTCGTCAGCACCGGAGTGTCGGTGGGGCCGGGCGCCACGGTCACCGCGCGGACGCCCCGCGAGCCGAGTTCGGCCGCCCACGCCCGGCTGAGGAAGTCCAGCCCGGCCTTGCTCGCACCGTAGACCGACATGTCCGGCCAGCCGCGCTGCCCGACCGCCGTGCTGACGTTGATCACCGCGCCCCCGACGGCTTCCAGACTCGGCAGCGCCTCCTGCGTCAGGAACATCGGCGCGACCAGGTTGGTCTCGAGCTGGCGATTCACCTCTTCCCTGGTGATCGAGCCCAACGGCGTCCGGCCGACGACGCCCGCGTTGTTCACCAGCACGTCGAGGCGTCCGGACAGCGTCAGCGCCGCCTCGACGATGCGCGCAGGCCCGTCCGCCGAGGTGACGTCGACGGCGAGCGGGTGGATCGTCGGGTGTCCGTCCGCGGTCTCGGCCAGCGGTTCCGGCCTGCGCCCGACGGCGAGCACCCTCGCACCGCGCTCGGCGAAGGCGCGGGCGGCCGCCCGGCCGATCCCGGACCCGCCACCGGTGACGATGACGCTCTGACCTGCGAAATCGATCTCGTGCTCTGTCATGTCGGGGACGGTAGAACGTTGACGTCAGTGACAAGGTCAAGCCGAGGAGCCGGTGACGGCCGAGGTCGTGAGCGGGATCACGGGCCTCCGGTGCAGCGCCGAGGGCGGCTCAGCCGCCGGTCGCCGAGAAGTGCATCAGGTCGGACGGGGAACTCCACCGCCCGCCCCACGTCCAGCCGATCTCGTCGAAGGCCGCCGTCACGACATCGCCCTCCAGGATCATCCCGTCCCGCACCCGGCCTCGGTCGACATAGGCCGAGGCCAGCTCGGGCAGCACGACCCCGTCGGAGCGCACATACGGGTTGACGAACGGGTTGACGTCCACCGCGAGCCCGGAGGCGTGTGCCGACCAGGCGCCGGAGCCGACGGCGGCGCGGCACACGAAGGCGGAGGTGTTGTTGCCGTCCCCGGTCGGCGCCGTGTCCAGTTCCCAGGCGGCGGTCACCCGCATCTCCTCGATCGGGAAGCGGTCGGCGTGCAGCCTGCCGAAGGCCGTGACGATTGCGTCGGCGACGTCGGCGTGGACGAGCATCTCCCCGGTGTGATGCCCGCCGTCGAAGCCCCAGAACGACATCGTCAGGTATCGCAGGTCCGTCGCGGCGACCGGGCAGCCCGCATGCCAGGTGCTGCGGGCGAGGAGCTCCTCGGGCACCGTCTCGACGGCGGCCGCGTAGCGCTCGTCCGGCGGGGCGGGCAGCAGGTCGGGGGTCGGCAGCCTGCGATCGACCAGCTCCGGGGGCGTGGGCAGGATCTCGCCGAGGCCGTCCGGTCGTTCCGGCAGTGGCGACGCCCCGACCTGCCAGTGCGTCGGCGCGGCGGGTTCCGCGGGCTCGGCAGGTTCGTCGTCCGGTTCCGGCGTGGCCGTGGGGGATCGGGACGACTCGTCGGCCGGGTCGCTTGACTCCGGTGCCGTGGTGACGCCGACCGTGCCGGGGTCCAGCGGCGCGACCGCGTCGGAACTCGGCGGCGGGCCGAGCGAACAGGCAGCCGACATCGCCACCGCCGCTGCTAACCCGGCCGTCACCCGGTGGAGTGTCTTTTCCATGGCCATCCCACCAGCGTGGCACGAGTGACGAGCGGGACGCCGGGGCGCCCGAGTTGTTGCTGACGGGGTTCCGTGTTGCGCTGCATGGACGCCGATCAGAGCGGGGGAGCGATGTCCACGGTGCTCAGCGAGATCCGTCGACGGCCACTGGCGCTCGTGGTCGCGGTCCTCCTCGCGGGGCCGGCCGTGCCGGTGGTGCCGGGACTCGGCGTCGAGCTGTTCGCTGCGAGTGCTGATCGGCCCGCCGCAGGCGAGACCGAGGCGGCGAATCCCACGGCAGGCGCGGATCTGGGTGGCGCGGGCGGGGCGGTCGTCGGCGTCGAGGGCGAGAGCGCACCCCCGGACGATGCCGCCGCCGAACCGCCCGAGGTCCTGCCCGAGGATGTCGAGTATCCGTGGGCGCTCCGGCTGACCACGGCCAACGGAGTGCCCTTCTGCGCGGGTGCCCTGGTGGCCCCGACCAGCGTGCTCACCGCCGCCACCTGCGTCTGGGGCGCGGACCCCGCCCGGCTGCGCGTCGTCGCGCCCGCCGACGCAGCCTCCGGCGACGACACCGAGCCGGGTCTACGAGTCGCCGAACTGTGGACGCATCCCGAGCACGTCCCGGCGACCGCAGACCACGACATCGCCCTGATCACTCTCGCGGAGCCGCTCGACCGGCCCGTGCTCCGGTTGGCGGGGACCGACGACGCCGCGCTGTACGAGCTCGGCGGCGCGGCCTTCCTGCTGCGCGGTGACGGGGCCGAGCAGGACGAGTCACGGCGCGGCGTGCTGAGCATCCAGTCCGCCGACGCGTGCTCCTCGGCCTACGACTTCTATGACCCGACGTGGATGCTCTGCGCCGCATCCGATCCCGGTGGCGTCGATCCCTGCCAGAGCGAGGTCGGCGGCCCGATCTTCGTCTTGGACGGCGACTCCGAGGCGGTGATCGGCCTTCTCCCCTCGGGTCGAGGCTGCGGCGCGGCGGGCCGACCCGGTGCCTTCCCGAACGTCGCCGCCTATGCCGACCTGCTCGCCGAGCAGCTCCCTGCGCCCGAGGTGGTGGAGCCTCCCCAGGACGTCGCCGCACCCGACGCGGCCGCACCCGATGCCGCCGACGACGCCGAGGCGCGCCCGGCCGCCGATCCGGCCGCCGCACCCGCACCGCCGGGGCCGCCCGCCGCGCCGACGGAGTCCCCGGCGCAGGCCGAGTCGGCGCCCTGACGCGTACCGGGTGATCCGCGTCGTGGCCGTGCCACGCCGATGTTCGCCCGACTGAATGATCCCGTACCGCAACTGATCGGATACGGTGAGTACTCATGTCGATTACGCCGAAAGGAGCAGCCGTGCTGCGTCGAGTGGATCAGTCGCATCGAGTCGGCCGCCGGATCGGAGCCGCCCTGGCGGCCGTGCTGCTGCTGGCGGTCGGTTCGGTCGCCTCGGCGGCGGACGCGCCCGAGGGCGGGTCGGTGGCCGAGAGTCGCATCGTCGGCGGAGTCCCCGCCGACACGGCCGATCATCCGTGGATGGCGGCCCTCACCACGCCGAGCGGTGATCTGTACTGCGGTGGCGCACTGGTGGCGCCCGACAAGGTCGTCACCGCGGCCCACTGCCTGGTGCTGCCCTCGGAGCAGGGCGTGCGTGTGAAGCCGAGGTCGGACGTCCGCGTCGTGGTCGGGCGCACCGACCTTCGCACGACCGACGGCGTCCAGGCGGGGGTGCGGAGCATCTGGGTGCATCCCCGGTACTCGTCGTTCGTCGAGGGCGAGGACGTGGCCGTGCTGACCCTGGACCGCCGGATCAACGTCGAGACCGCGAAGCTGGTGGACCTCGGCGACGACCGGCTGTACTCGGCAGGGACGCCCGCCACGACACTGGGCTGGGGGCGGACGAGCGAGAACGGCACGACCTCGCCGACGCTGCGGTCGCTCGACCTGCCGATGATCGCCGACGCCGACTGCGCTCGGTCCTATCCGGAGTACGACTCCGCGGCGATGGTCTGCGCGGGTTATCTGGACGGCGGCCGGGATGCGTGCGCGGGCGACTCCGGCGGTCCGCTGATCGCCGAGGGTCGAGTGGTCGGCCTCGTCTCCTGGGGCGACGGCTGCGCTCGGCAGAACAGCCCCGGCGTCTACACCCGGCTCATCGAGTACCGGACCATGCTCGCGCAGCAGACCGGGGTCTGAGCGGCGCTGGGGTGGTCTGTTAGACAGACGAGGTGCGTGCCTACTCCATCGAGGACCAGGGTCGACCGACCGACGGCGTGGTCGTGCATCGCGCCGCAGGCGACGAGCTCACGGCCCAGACGCTCTACGGCCTGCTCCGACTCCGATCCGCCGTGTTCGTGGTCGAGCAGGACTGCGCCTATCTCGACCCGGACGGGCGTGACCTGGCGCCGGACACCCGGCACCTCTGGTTGACCGACGCGGGCTCCACCGAGCCGGCGGCCGTCCTGCGGCTGCTCGCCGAGCCTGCCGGGGTCGTCCGCGTCGGTCGGGTATGCACGGCCTCGGCCGCGCGGGGGCGAGGCCTGGCCCGCACGCTCATGACGGCCGCGCTCGCGGAGATCGGCTCGGCGACGTCCGTGCTGGCCGCGCAGGTCACGGTCGTCGACTTCTACCGCTCCTTCGGCTACCAGGAGTCGGGGGAGGCCTTCGACGAGGACGGCATCCGACATCAGCCGATGACCCGTCCGGGAGTCGACGCGGGCTGACGACCTCCCGTATCGCCGTGCGCCCGATCGGTCCGCTCCGACCGCGCGGCGTGTCGCGTTCCTGCAAGCGGGCGGGCTGCTCCTCGCGGCATGCTGACTCGGCGGCTGCGCGGCCGATCCGGTCGCGCGGCGTCGACGACGCGGAGGAGCGGCGGACATGTTCGGTTACCTCGCCAGTATGCGGACGACCCCCGGACACCGGGACCGGGTGATCGCCCTGTTGACGGGCGGTGTCGACGGCCTGCGTGCGCTGGGCTGCACGCTCTATCTCGTCGGCGCCTCCGCCACCGATGACGACGTCATCTGGGTGACCGAGGTGTGGGAGAGCCGGGAGCATCACGAGGCCTCGCTGTCCCGGCCGGAGGTCAGGGCGGCCATCGCCGAGGCGAGACCCATGCTGACCGGCGATGTCACCAGTGCGGAGTTCACGGTGGCGGGCGGGCTCGGAATCTGAGCCCGGCCTACCGGCCGCCGCATCCGGAGGGAAGCGAGCTGCGCAGGCAGTCGGGTGTCAGCCGGGAGGACTTGCTGCTCACCCCGGTCCGATGCTGGCTGGTGGAACCGACCGAACAGCACCGAATCGCCCGGGCGGCGCCTGCACGTCCCGGCCCGATCTGTGGCCGCGAGATCGGGGCGTCCTGCCGGTGCGGGGGCCGGTCCGTCGTCGCCGATCCCGCTGCGCGCCCGATCGTCGTGCCCGAGCACCCGCCGCCCGCGAAGGCGGGTCGACAGGCGACCTCACGTCGCGAGCAGCCGCTCGTCTGCCCGCGCGGGGGCGGTGGCGACGAGGACGTCCACCACGTGATCCAGATCCTGCTCGGTGAGGTCACTGCGGGCGGTCAGCCGGAGCCGGGAGACGTGGTCCGGCACCGAGGGCGGTCGGAAGCACCCGACGGCCACGCCTGCCGCTGCGCAGCGGCCCGCCCAGTCGAGTGCCTGCTGGGCCGAGGGCGCCCGGACCGACACCACGGCACCCGCAGGCTCGGCTGCGTCCAGGCCCGCCGCCCGCAGTCGCTCGGCCAGGGCGCGGGCCGAGGCGCGAACCCGGTCGGCGAGTTCCGGCTCGGCCCGCAGCACGGCGAGGGCCTCGGCGGCGGCACCCACCGACGCAGGCGCCAGCCCGGTGTCGAAGATGAACGTGCGGGCCGTCTCGACGAGATGGCGGATGACTCGCGCGGGCCCGAGCACCACGCCGCCCTGCGAGCCCAACGATTTGGACAGGGTCGCGGTGACCACCACGTCCGGCGCGCCCGCGATCCCCGCCGCCGCAGGTGCGCCGCGTCCGCCGGGACCCAGGACGCCGAGGCCGTGCGCGTCGTCGATCAGCAGGCCCGCCGAGTGCTCGCGACACACGGCGGCCAGCGCGGCCAGGGGCGCGAGGTCACCGTCCACCGAGAACACCGAGTCGGTGACCACCAGGGCACGTTTCCGCGACCGGTCGCGCAGCGCGGCGGCCACCGCCGCGACGTCGCGATGCGGAACCCGCATGTGGTCCGAACGGGACAGCCGCATCCCGTCGATCAGCGAGGCGTGGTCGTACTCGTCGGCGACGAGCAGCGTGCCTGGCCCGCCCAGCGCGCTCAGCGCGCCCAGATTGGCCAGGTAGCCGGAGGAGAACACCAGGGCGCTCTCGACGCCGCAGAAGTCGGCGAGGTCTCGTTCCAGCTCCGCATGGGCGTCGAGAGTGCCGGTCACCAGCCGCGAACCGGTCGACCCGGCGCCCCAGCGTCGCGCCGCCGCCGAGGCCGCCGCCACGACGCGCGGGTCTCTGGCGAGACCCAGATAGTCGTTCCCCGCGAGGTTGCGCACGTCGGAGTCGGCGGACCTGGGCACGAGTCGGCGGCGGAGCCCGGCCTTCGCCCTGGCCTGGGCCCGGACGTCCAGCCAGTCGAACACCTGATCACCCGGAGCGCTCACGCGCGGCAGTGTCGCACGGGCGCCGCGCGGCCCGGTCCCAGAAGTCGGGGTCACCTGCCGAGCCGGGGGTCGGGTCCGCCGTCGAGCAACGGTGCCTGCTGCGCGATCGGCGTCGCCGTACCGGGTCGGTCGGCGAGGTCCCGCCGACCTCGCCGACGGGCGAGCCGCTGCCGCGCAGACGCGCCGCCTGCGCGGGGCTGCCTGCCCGGCCCCGAATTCTGGGCCCGGTCGACCTGGCCCGGCCGGGATCGCGACGTCGTGGCGGTGCCCGCGTTCGGGCGCACCGAGGCCGACCGAGGTCAGGCGGCCCAGGCCGTGTTCGTCGGACCGAGGTGTCGCCCGCATGTCGAGCGGGTCGACCGCGTGATCGAGTCGATGCGGGCGCCGTACGCCGAGGGGCGGGCGGCTGTGCGGTGGCAGCCGAGCCGAGACGGCCGAGCAGATCACCGGCAGGTGACGGTCGATCTCGCACCGGCCTCCGGGATGCGGTGAGCCCCGGGTTGCGCCGTACCGTCGGCTGGTGGTCGATGACGTGATGCTCTGGGGGGCCGACGGCGCCGCCCCGCCCCCCGACCCGGCGGCGGGGGCGGACCTCTTCACCGAGTTGTGGGACTCCCCGACCGTCGGTGCCGCGACCTCCTCGGTCCGGTACTCCCAGGAGACCGGCCTCTGGCTGGTGCGCCGGGCATCCGACATCCGCCGCATCCTGTCCGACGTCGAGACCTTCCGCCCGGACAACGCGCTCGACGCCTTCACGCCGTTGTCGATTCCCGCGCTGCGCACGCTGGCGCGCGCGGGCTTCAGCCTGCCGCCGACCCTGGCCAACAACGGCACCGACACGCACGCCGGGCTTCGCGGCGTGGTCGCGGCCTTCGTGACACCCCGGCGCGTCGCGGCGGCCGTCCCGATGATCCGGCGACTCGTGCGGTCCTGGCTGGCCGACTATGCCCCCGCCCTGCAGAGCGGAGCCGTCGTGGACCTCGGCAGCCCGCTGGCCCGTGATCTGCCCGCCCGGGTGCTGCTGCATCTGCTGCGCGTCGACGAGGTCGACCTGCCGGTGCTCAAGGAGTGGAGCAGCGCCTCCCTGGAGCTGTTCTGGGGCCTGCCCGGCGAGCGGCGCCAGCGTGATCTCGCCGTCCTGGCAGGCGACTTTTACCGCTGGCTGCGGTCGCGGCTGGCCGCCGCCGACCCGGACGGTCCGGACCTGTTCGCCGCGTTGCGCAGACATCGGCTGCCCGATGGGGCGCCGCTGTCGGCCGCTGAGGCGGTAGGCGTCTGCTACTTCCTGTTCATCGCGGGGCAGGAGACCACGACGCAACTCCTCGCAGGCCTGCTGCATCGGGTGCTCGGCGAACCGGAGCGCTGGCGCGAGATCGCGGCAGGCGCCCCCGGCGCGGCCGAATCGTGTGTCGAGGAGTTTCTGCGCCTCACACCGCCGGTCCCGACCTGGCGCCGGGTCACCGCCGCCGAGACCGTCGTCGACGGGGTCACCGTGCCTGCGGGCGCCCGACTGCTGTTGCTGCTCGGCGCGGCGGGCCGGGATGACGTGTCGGCGGGGCCCGGCGTGGGATGTCCCGTGCCCTCGGGTGTCGGCCCCTCGGATCTCGACTCGTCCGATCTCGACGGCTCGGGCCGGGTGCCGCGCCCAGCCGGAGCTCCCGAGGCCGACCGCCCCGACGCGGCCCTGGGGGCAGACGCCGAACAGGAGACGGCCGATCCCGGCGTGTTTCGGCCCGGGCGCCCGAATCCTCGGCGACATCTGGCCTTCGGCCACGGCCCGCACTTCTGTCTCGGTGCGGGACTGGCGCGCGCCGAGGCCGCCGTCGTGCTGGAGACCGTCGCGGCCGCCCTGCCCCGGCTGCGCCGTGTCGAGGAGCATCCGCCGCAGCTCCGACTGCTGTCCTTCCGCGCGCCCCGGCGGGTCCTCGTGACGGAGGAGCCGCCGATGAGGTGACCCAATGTGTCGATCACGATGAGAGGGGCGACGGCGGCGATCGACGGCCTGCCGCGAAACGGTACGGTCGTCACCTACGGTGCCGTGTCCAGCGCGCCGAGGCGACGACGACATACCGGGCGCTTCGGCGGCTCACGACGTCGTGACGTCCTCAGCCAGTTCACCAGTCTCGTGCTCCCGCCGACGCGGGGGAGGGGAGCAGCATGACCAGCGGCCGGGTCTCGTTCATCGGTGCAGGTCCCGGTTCGGCCGATCTCATCACGGTGCGTGGTGCCCGCCGCATCGCAGAGGCCGAGGTCGTGGTGTGGGCATCCGGGTCGATCTCGCCGGACTGTGTTCGCGAGCACGCCGGGGAGCAGGCGCAGCTCGTCGACTCCTCGCGGGTTTCCGACGAGGCGGTCGTGGAGATCTACCGGCGCGCGGCGGCCGAGCGGCTTCGAGTCGTCCGCCTGTTGCCCGGCGATCCCGCCCTGTGGAGCGGCGTCCAGGCGCACCACGACGTGTGCAGGCGTTTCGGCCTCGACGTGGAGATCGTGCCCGGCGTGTCCACTGTGTCGGCGGCGGCCTCGGCGGCAGGCCGCGAGCTGACCCCGGACGGCGCTCACTCGGTGGTCCTGGCCAGGGCGGATGGCGGCAAGACGCCGTTGCCGCAGGGCGAGGACCTGCGGCAGTTCGTCGCGGGCGGTGCGACGATCGCGATGTACCTGGCGGGCGCGCGGGCCGGGGAACTCGTCGAGCAGCTCGTGGCGGGCGGTTTCACCGCGACCACGCCGGTGATCGTCGGACATAAGCCGTCGTGGCCGGACGAGCAGCTCCTGCGCACCTCACTCGGCGAGCTGGCGGCGACCGTCAAGCAGCACCGACTCTGGAGCAACACCCTCTTCCTGATCGGCGAGTCGCTGGCCGAGAGCGGGCCGCGCGGCCGAGGGGCGAACAGGTCTGCGCATCCCTACCGGCGTTCCGCCGGTGCCACGACGGGTTCTGCCCACCGGAGCGCCGCCACGGCACGGCGCGAGGCACGGGAGTCGAGTCGCGGCGGGGACGCCGGGTCGACGGCCGCCGGTGCCGATGTGCCGTTCGAGCCCAGGACCTCGGAGGCGGAGCGCGGCGCCGAGGCCACGGCGGCCTGGTGGGCGGTGCGGGACTGGCAGGAGACCGCACGGGGTGCGAGTCGCGCCGGCGGCCGAGGCGCCTCGGGCCGGACCCGCCGCGCCGCCGAGGACTCCTCGGCCGGTGTCGAGTCCGATGAACCGCTGCCCGCCGCCGCCGACACTGCGGAGTCGGCGGCGGGGGACGGCGAGCAGACCTCGACCGCCGGTCAGTCGCGTGCCGAGGCCACGACGGCGATTCCCGCCCAGGCGGAGGCCGTCGACCCGGTGCCCTCGGAGTCCAGGACTCCCGCAGCGGGCCAGAAGGTCAGCGCCAAGCGCACCGCGACGCAGTCGGTGAGTGCGAAGGTCGACACCACGAACCGTGCGAAGACCAGGTCTGCGGGCGAGGCCAAGGGCTCGGATGCCGGGACGGACGCAGGCTCCGGCGGCCGTCGCGCCGCAGGCCGCAAGTCCTCGCAGGGGCGCGGCCGCCGTTCCTGAGCCGACTTCTTCTCGGCGGCGGCCGGTGTCCGGCGGAGTCGGGGCGGAGCGCTGCGACGACCAGGCATTGCGCCGGGACTCCCGGCGTGGGCAGGAACCTCCACAGCCGACAGCCGACAGCCGACAGCCGACAGCCGACAGCCGACAGCCGACAGCCGACAGCCGACAGCCGACAGCCGACAGCCGACAGCCGACAGCCGACAGCCGACAGCCGACAGCCGCCTACGCCCCTGCGCCCGGTCGAGCCTGCGGACGTTCGTGCCTCGGCCGGTCGCGGTCGACGTGATCTGTGTCGCGGCCTGTTCGCTAGGACACCGGCCCGCCTGACGGCATCCTTGAGCACCATGCGAGCCGAACAGCACGACGGGTCCCCCGATCCCTATCTCACCGGGCTGCTGCTGACCGGTCGACGGGTCGTGGTGGTGGGAGCGGGCACCGTTGCCCAGCGACGGCTGCCCCGACTGGTCGGTGCGGGCGCGGTCGTCGAGGTCATCGCCCCGCAGGCCACGCCGTCGGTGGAGGCGATGGCCGACGCCGGCGAGCTGACCTGGTCGCGACGGCCCTATCAGACGGGCGATCTCGCCGACGCCTGGTTCGCCGTGGCCTGCACCTCGGAGCCGTCGGTCAACGCCGAGGTCGCGGCAGAGGCGGCGGTGAGCAGGGTCTTCTGCGTCCGGGCCGATCAGGCGGCGGGTGGCAGCGCCGTGACCCCCGCCGTCGGCGAACACGCGGGCCTGCGCATCGGGGTGCTCGCGGGCGGACGGCCACGTCGCTCGGCCGCCGTGCGTGATGCAGTACTGGCCGGCTTGAGTTCCGGGGCGATCGACGATCAGGACGAGACCGCCGAGCAGCACGCCGCCGGTGTCGCGCTCATCGGCGGCGGTCCCGGCGACCCGGACCTGATCACGGTGCGCGGCAGGCGGCTGCTCGCCCGCGCCGACGTCGTGGTGACCGACCGGCTGGCGCCTCGTGAGCTGCTGGAGGAACTGGCCCCCGACGTCGAGGTGATCGACGCCTCGAAGATCCCCTACGGGCGGGCGGCGAACCAGGAGGTCATCAACGCGACGCTGATCGAACGCGCCCGCCAGGGCCGGTTCGTGGTCCGGCTCAAGGGCGGAGACCCGTTCGTCTTCGGCCGGGGGTTCGAGGAGGTCCTGGCGTGTGCGGAGGCGGGCGTTCCCGTCACCGTCGTGCCCGGCGTCACGAGTGCCTTCGCCGTCCCGGCCGTCGCCGACGTCCCCGTGACGCATCGGGGCGTCGCTCATGAGGTGGTCGTGGTCTCCGGCCATGTCGCTCCGACCGACGACCGGTCGCTGACCGACTGGCAGGCGCTCGCACGGCTGCGCGGCACCATCGTGCTGCTGATGGGCGTCGAACGCATCGAGCAGTTCGCCTCGGTGCTGACCGAGCACGGCAGGCGGGCCGACACCCCGGTGGCGGTGCTGCAGGACGGGACGCTGCGCTCACAGCGAGTGCTGCGATCCACTCTGGACACCGTCGCCGCGGACATCGCCTCGGCTGGGGTCCGGCCGCCCGCCGTGATCGTCATCGGCGACGTGGCCGCGCTGGGGCCCGCGCCGCGTCCGACGTCGTTCGAGGTGGACGCGGAGTCCGAGGCCTGATCGGCGCAGGCGAGTGGCGGGCGGCCCGCGCCTGCCACTCGCCGAGGGATCGGACTGCAAGGCCTGCGCCGTCCGACGCCGGTCCGGACCGGACGGCGGACCGATCCCGGTCGTCCCTCCGGCGGCCCCGAAGGGCGCTCGACGTCGTCGACGTGGATGCCCCGCGCGGCGACGTCGTCGACGATGCCTCACCGGGCGTCGACGGAGACAGGGGCCGAGCAGCCTGTCTGATCCGGCCGCCGAGCCTGCTCTGTCCGGCGGCCAACGGGCGGGGATCGGTCTGCGGCAGCCTGCTGCGGGATCCCTGCATCAAGCATGGTCACCACGACGACGTCGCCTGCCGGGATCTTGCGCGGCGATCAGCAGGTGAACACCGATCGCGGCCGGGATCGACCACCGGCTGCTTGGCCCTCGACCCGTTGTTCATCGACTACACGGCGTGGCCGAACGAGGTACTCGAGGCGCGGCACTCGTCGCCCGTGCGGTGGCTCGGTCAGCCAAGAACGCTGGTCAGGCGGGGCCCGCCATCGGACTGTCCGCTGGGGGATCACGAATCACCGCAGCGCGGCCCGGCCGTCGACGGCGGACCGACGGCCACCGGCCCGGGAAAGACGACGGCGGGGCCGGTCGCAGAAAGCGACCGGCCCCGCCGTAGGACACTGCGTCTGATCAGCGAGAGTAGTTCGCGCGGTTCTCCCGCTGGCCCCGGTCCCGACGCTCGCCGCCTCGGAAGCCGCCGGAGCGAGCCGCGCCCGCTCCGCCGCGACCGCGGCCGCCGGGCGCACCCGCCCGACGCGGCCGGGGCTGACGCTCCGGACGCGGCTCGGCCACCGGCTCGCCGCTGGGGGTCCTGGCCCCGGTGAGGGTGGACAGCTCCTCGTCGCCGGGACGCACGCGGGTCGACTTCGCCCGCACGCCCGCACGGTTCGTCATCGCGGTGACACTGCGACGCTGCTCGTTGAGCACCAGCGTGACCACCACGCCCGACTCACCTGCCCGAGCGGTACGTCCCGCACGGTGCAGGTAGTCCTTCGGGTCTGCGGGCGGGTCCACGTGCACGACCAGGCTGACGTCGTCGACGTGGATGCCGCGCGCGGCGACGTCGGTGGCGACCAGCACGGGCGTGCTGCCCTCGCGGAACTCGCCGAGCGTGCGGGTCCTGGCGTTCTGAGTCTTGCCGCCGTGCAGCGCACCGGCCCGGACGCCGACCGACCGCAGCTTCTTGGCGACGCGGTCGGCGGTGTGCTTGGTGCGCACGAACATGATCGTGCGGCCCTCACGTGCGCCGATGCCCGCCAGCACGTCCGGCTTGTCGTCGGCCGAGACGAGGAGCAGGTGGTGCTCCATGGTCGTGACGCTCGCCGAAGGCGGGGCGACGGCGTGGACCACCGGGTCGGTGAGGTACTCCCGCACCAGCGTGCCGACCTCGCGGTCCAGCGTCGCGGAGAACAGCAGCCGCTGTCCGCCGGGCTTCACCAGGTCGAGGATCGCGCGGACCTGGGGCAGGAAGCCCATGTCCGCCATCTGGTCGGCCTCGTCCAAGGTGGCGATCATCACGTCGTCGAGCTGGCAGGTGCCCTGCCGGACGTGGTCGGAGAGCCTGCCCGGCGTCGCGATCAGCAGGTCGACGCCGCGCCGCAGCGCGGCGGTCTGCCGGGGGAAGGACGTGCCGCCGACCACCGTGGTGGTCCGCAACCGCAGGGCGTGGGCGAACGGCTCCAGAGCGTCGTGCACCTGCATCGCGAGCTCGCGAGTGGGCACCAGGATCAGGCCTCGGGGCCGCAGCGGCGCCGTCTGGCCGTCCTTGAGCCTGGTCAGCATCGGGAGACCGAAGGCGAGGGTCTTGCCGGAACCGGTCTGGCCCCGGCCGAGCACGTCGCGCTGAGCCAGGACGTCGGGCAGCGTGGCCGCCTGGATCGGGAACGGCTCGGTGATGCCCTTCTCGGACAGCGTCCGCACCAGGGCCTCCGGCAGGCCCAGCTCCGTGAAGGACGGCATCGGGCCGGTCGGCAGCGGGGCCGTGGCCTCCAGCGCCGAGTGAAGCAGCGGCGAGACGGCCTGCTGCGGCCTGGTCTCGCGGCGGGGACGTCGCCTGCCGCTGCCGTGCCGCGCTCCGTCGCCGCCACGCCCATGCTCATTGGGGTGACGCGGCGAGTGCGCGCGTTCGGAACGGCTTCGGGACGTGGTTGGCACAAGCACCTCCGTGACATGGCACGTCTCGGGGATGCGCCGCGCAGAGTCGAAGCGGGTGCGATCTCAAGGACGAGCCCGGCGCGTCATAGCGCCTTGACTGTAAGTGAGTGGATCGACAGCACCGAAGAATCGCCTTGGCGACCGGGCGACGAAAGGAGTTCGAACCCGAGCGGTGCCCTGTGAGACTACACGGCCGGACGATCTGATCATCATCGGGCGGCGGGCAGGTCGATGGCCGACCAGCGAAACCGGTGGTCCACGCGGTGTGAGATGTGTCGAGGACCACCGGTTTCCGCCGGATCATCGCGGTGTCGACAGGCCCGCCGCGTCGAGCAGCTCCCGCGTCAACTCGCTCTCGTGGGCCAGTTCGGCGGGCAGACCGTGAGCGAGGAACCACGCGGAGACGTTGGCCACGTCCCTGGCGAGGAAGCGCGGGCCCTCCGGATTGGCGACGACGTCCACGAGCTGCGGGAGATCGATCAGGATCAGCTCACCCTGGTGCACGAGTAGGTTGTAGGCGGACAGGTCGCCGTGCGCGAGCCCGTGCGAGGCCATCAGGTGCAGTGACCGAAGTAGTGACGCCCACAGCCTGACCAGCTCGTCTTCGGCCGGGCGGAGCTGCGCCAGCCTCGGTGCGGCGGTGCCGTCGGGCTCGCCGAGGAACTCGATGAGCAGTTCGGTGCCGACCTGCTGCGCCGGATACGGCACCGGGACGCCCAGCTCCCACAACCTGCTCAACGCGGCGAACTCCGCTGTCGCCCACTGCTCGGCGATGAGGTTGCGGCCGAAGTCGGTGCGTCCCTCGATCGCCCGCATCTCGCGGGAACGCCGCATCCGCCTGCCCTCCAGGTAGCCGGCGTCCCGGTGGAACAGCCGATGCTCGGCCGAGCGATAGCGCTTGGCGGCCAGCAGGCAGGAGGCCCCGGTGATCGACTCGGATCGCTCGATGAGGTGAACTTCAGCCTCCTTGCCGGTCTTGAGCACGCCGAGTTCGCGATCCGAGGCGGCGGAGGCGGTGACGAGCCAGCCCGGGTGGGGGAGCGGGCCCCGGACGCCGTCGTCCCAGGTGGTCCAGCGGTCGGCATCCGCTGGGAGGGGGACGTCGGTGGGATCGACGTTCTCTTCGCGGAGTTCCAGGGCCCGCTGCCGAGCCGCCTCGGTCAGCCTGCCTCGGCGGTGGCTGAGTCCGGCCTCGTCCTGGTCGCGGGCCCTGCGGCGCGGCCTGCGCCCGCGTCCGGCCCAGGCGTGATCAGCGTCGTCGTAGTCCGCGTACTCGTCGTACTCGTCGTCCTCCGCGTTGGGCTGCTCGTCGGAGAAGTCGGTGAAGTCGGTGAAGCCGCCGTACCGGCCTTCGACATCGTCCTCGTCGCCGTACTCGCCGTCCCAGGAGACGCCGAGCGGGGTCGCGTGATCGGAGGCGTGCTCGGCAGCGTCCGCCGGCACGGCGTCCGGCGGCACGGACCTCGCCGATTCAGCAGCCACGGCCGAGGCCGTGCGGTCGGCCGTCGTTCCGGACGGTGGCGCGGCGGGACGGTCGACCTCGGACGGTCGTTCCGATTCCGTTTCCGGGGACACGGGTGGTGCCTCGGCGGGACGCTGCCCGGTCGTCGACGACGCGGGCTGCTGTGCCGCCTGCCGCCGTGGCGCGGTCGATCGCCGAGTGGTGGCGAAAGGTGTGGGATTCGCCGGGGACTGGTGGGTCGAATGGTGCGAAGACATCGCGAGAACTCCAGCGGAGTAGGCGCGCACTCCCGAGCGAGCACAGACCGCTGACGCCGTCGGCGAACTACTGCGACTGGCGAGGAGTCAGTGTCGGGAGGCGCGGGGCGTCTGAGTGATGCAGACCGCGTCGAGCGTCGATGAGTTCATCAATTCAGCACCTCCTCGCGATGGGCGCAGGACCACGGACGGTCGTGCGCGATGGCGTTGAGCCTTGCAGACCCGATGGATCGGCGACAACTGATTTTCCGCGCCCGACTCCGTCGGCCGCCGCCCGCGCCTGAATCCCGCGCCTGCCTTCCCGCCGACGGGCGTCAGCCCGCGCCGACGGGCGCTCCGACGCGGCTGATCAGGTCGACGGCGCCCGAGCCGCGTCGTTCGGCGATCAGCCCCAGCCGGGTCGCCGCCTCGACGACCTCGTCCACGCCGGTCGGCTCCGGCTCGATCTGGACCAGCGCACGGGCCAGCCTGCCCTTGAGGTGCTTGTTGGCATGACTCACCACCGACCGCGCACCGGACTCGTCCTCGGAGAGGACGCGGACGGCGACCGCGCCGGGGGCGTCGGCGAGCGTGGCGTAGGCGCCGGAGCGGAGATCGACGATGAGGCCGTCCTGCGCGGCGAGCACCGGGCCCGCCACCGGGCGCCACAGACTCCGCAGTGAGGCGAGTCCCGGCAGTCTGCTGCCTGCCGAGAGTCGATAGCCCGGAATCAGATCACCGCCCCCGACCAGACCGAACAGCGCAGAGGAGACGGCGAGCCTGCTGGTCGCCCGGTCGCGATCGGCGGCGGAGAGACTGGCGAGATCCAGCGCGTCGTACACCACTCCGGTGTAGCGAGCCAGCGCGGGCAGCGTGCCCGCGGTGGTCAGGACGGCGTTGCGCGCGGCCTCCGCGCTCTGCCTCGGCGACAGCCCCAGCGCGTCGAGGCTCGCGGGCACGTCCTCGGCGAGGGCGGCCACCGCACGGATCAGGGTGCGCCGGACGTCGGTGAGTTCGGGGAAGGAGAGCCCGTCGAGGTTCAACGGCGGGCCGTCGCCGCCGTGTGCCTTGGTCTCCGAGGGCGGCAGCAGCACGAGCACCCGCGCACCGTACCGACCTTCCCGGCCGGTGCGGCGTGGGGAGGCGGCGCGGCGGCCGGCCGGGGCAGGCACCAGACGCAGGCTCGCCAGGACGCCGCGAGGGCTCGGACCGAGCGGCAGGTCTCACCCGGATCACCCGTTCGGGTAGAGCCGCTCGCTTCGTACACTGCGGCTCCGCCGATCCTCGGCCGTGTTCGGCGGCTTCGTCCCCGCTCCCCGCATCCGCATCCGCATCCGTCTGTCGCCTGCGTCGGCGACGGCGCGGGCGCGACGAACGCCCGCCGGTCGCCACCCCGCCGCCGCACGTTCGCCCCGCTGCCCGCGTCGGTCCGTCCCGGCGATCACGGGTCGAACCCTCGGCGCGGGGACGGACGTCGTCCTGATCGTCACCGGCCGCGTCGACCGGCTCGGCTCGACGCGGCGGAAGGAGACCGTGAACTCGGTGGTGCCCGCTGCCCGCGCCGCCCGACCCGCTTGGCGGGACGTGCCGGAGTCCACCCGTGCCTCGGTGCAGGCGAGGCTCACCGCCCCGGTCGTGCAGGCGCTCGGCCAGGCGGGCGGCTTCACGCCGGGAGCCGCCAGCAGGCTGCTGCTCGCCGACGGCAGACGGGTCTTCGTCAAGGCCCTGCCCGTCGATCACCCGATGGCAGACGCCTATCGCGCCGAGGCGCGAGTCTCCGCCCAGCTGCCGGTCGAGGCGCCTGCGCCCCGACTCCTGTTCACCGTGGAGCGAGAGTGGACGGCGCTGGTCTTCGAGGACGTCGACGGGCGGGAGCCCAGCCTGCGTCCCGGTTCCCCGGATCTGGCGGCCGTGCTGGCCGCCGTCGGCGGGCTGGCCCGTGGCCTCACCCCGTGCCCGCTGTCCTCGGTGCCCGCCGTGCTCGACGACCTCGGTCCGCTGTTGCAGGGCTGGTCCGCCCTGCGCGCCGCGCCGCCGGAGAACCTCGATCCCTGGGCGCACACACATCTCGACTCGCTCGTGGCGATGGAGAGCGCCTGGCATCCCTGGGCCGAGGGCGACACGCTGCTGCACAACGACCTGCGGCCGGACAACATGATCAGGCGCCTGGACGGTCGGATCATCGTCGTCGACTGGGCCCGTCCGGCACGGGGCGCGGCCTGGCTGGACGTCGCCGGTCTGGTGCCTGCCCTGTTGATGGCCGGACACGAGCCACGACATGCCGAGCGGCTCGTCATCGCCCGCCCCTCGTTGGCGGGCGTCCCGGCCTGGGCGGTCACCGGCTTCGCCGCCGCGCTGGCAGGCTATTGGGAGCGCGGCAGGCGGCTGCCCGAGCCTGCGGGCGCGGCGGGCCTGCGTCGGTTCCAGGCCCGCGCCGCAGTCGCCGCCCTGGCCTGGTTCCGACATCGCATGCGCCTCTCCTGAGCGGCCGAGGCGGCCGACCGGCGCCGACGGTGTCCGCACCCGGTGCCCGCCGTGCCTCGGCCGTCGAGCCGGCCGACTGCGTGCCGGTGCAGATCGGCGGCGCACCGCCGCGATCCCGGCCCGGCTGGTCGTCGCCGGTCGGGGTGGACGACGCGGTCCGCAGGGCGTGGGCGCACGGCTGCGTCGACGTCGGTCGAGTGGATCAGCCGACGAGGTCGTCCACTGCGCAGGGTGATAACCCGATAGGAGGCCGCATCGGCGCTCGCTACGCTGCTCGCCAGAAAAGCGATCGGGTCGTGGGTGGTCTCCCACCACGTCCGGCGTCGCATTGCCGCACCAGCCGAGGAGCGAGTCACCGTGATCACCAGGATGTCGTCGTTGTTCCTGCGCACCCTGCGCGAGGACCCGGCGGACGCCGAGGTTCCGAGTCACACACTGCTGGTGCGGGCAGGCTACGTGCGTCGTGTCGCCCCCGGCGGATACTCCTGGCTGCCGTTGGGACTGCGCGTGCTGCGCAACATCGAGCGCATCGTCCGCGAGGAGATGGAGGCCTTCGGCGCGCAGGAGATCCAGCTCCCCGCGCTGCTGCCCCGGGAACCGTACGAGACGAGCGGCCGGTGGACCGAGTACGGCGACAACCTGTTCCGCCTCAAGGACCGCAAGGGCGGCGACTTCCTGCTCGGACCGACGCATGAGGAGCTGTTCACGCTCACCGTGAAGGGCGAGTACGGCTCCTACAAGGACTTCCCCGTCACGCTCTACCAGATCCAGACGAAGTACCGGGACGAGGAGCGGCCGAGGGCGGGCATCCTGCGCACCAGGGAGTTCCTGATGAAGGACTCCTACTCCTTCGACCTCGACGACGCGGGGCTGGACCATTCCTACCGGCAGCACCGCGACGCCTACATCAGGATCTTCGACCGGCTCGGCCTGCGCTACGTCATCGTCTCGGCGATGTCCGGGGCCATGGGCGGTTCGGCGTCCGAGGAGTTCCTCGCCGAGAGCGAGACCGGTGAGGACACCTACGTGCGGTGTCTGGAGTCCGGCTTCGCCGCCAACGTCGAGGCGATCACCACGACACCGCCTCCCGCGCAGCCCTTCGACGACGTGCCCGCCGCCTCGGCCCACCACACGCCGAACACGCCGACCATCGCCACGCTGGTCGACTACCTCAACGCCTCGGACCTGGGCCGCACCTTCACCGCCGCGGACACCTTGAAGAACGTCATGGTCAAGACGCGTGCTCCCGGTGCCGAGGAGTGGGAGCTGCTGGCCGTCGGCCTGCCGGGCGACCGTGAGGTGGACTTCAAGCGGCTGGAGGCCTCGCTCTATCCCACCGAGGTGGCGCTGCTTGAGGAGTCCGACTTCGAGGCCAACCCGTTCATGGTGAAGGGCTACATCGGGCCGGGCGCGCTGATCGCCAACGGCGTGCGCTACCTGGTCGACCCGAGGGTGGTCACGGGCACCGTGTGGGTCACCGGCGCCGACAAGGCCGATCACCACGTCGTCAATCTCGTCTGCGGCCGGGACTTCACGCCGGACGGCACCATCGAGGCCGCCGAGGTCCGGGTGGGCGACCCCTCGCCGGACGGCGCGGGCGCGCTGGTGGCGGCGCGGGGCATCGAGATCGGGCACATCTTCCAGCTCGGCCGCAAGTTCGCCGACGCCTTCGGTCTGGATGCGCTGGGGCCCGACGGCAAGCCGGTGCGGATCACCATGGGCTCCTACGGGGTCGGCGTGTCCCGGCTGGTGGCGGCGATCGCCGAGCAGTCCCACGACGGCCGGGGCCTGATCTGGCCCCGCGCGATCGCCCCCGCCGACGTGCAGCTGGTGATCGCGGGCAAGGACGAGGCGATGCGCGAGGCGGCGGAGCGGCTCGCCGCCGAGCTGGATGCCGAGGGCGTCCGGGTGATCCTCGACGACCGCAAGGCCTCGCCGGGCGTGAAGTTCGCCGACGCCGAGCTGATCGGCGTGCCCACCATCCTGGTGGTCGGGCGCGGCCTGGCGCAGGGCGTCGTCGAGGTCAAGGACCGCCGCAGCGGCGAGCGCGAGGACGTCGCCGTCGACGCGGTGGTGGCCCGGCTGGTCGAGATCACGCGGGACTGAGCACACGACTCGATTCGGGGTCGAGACTCGATCAGAGCATCAGAGAAGGCGTGGCCGGGGCCTCCCGGCCACGCCTTCTGCGTCGGTTGGGCCACCGTCGGGACGTTGGACTCGGCGAGTCCGACGCTGGGGCAAGGGCTGCCTCGCACGACCGATCAGCGGTCGCCTGCGTGTGCGCATCGCAGCCGCTCGCGGCCCGAGACGCTCGGTCATTCCCCCGCTCGGTCATCCCTGCATCGGCGGCCGGAAGGATTCGATGATGCGCCGCATGTCTTCCGGCGTGATCGAGTTGTCCACCTGCTGATCCCCCACGGCCGCCAGGGCGAGCGCCCCGTTCCCGTCGGTGGTGGGGATGGTGACGACGTGAATCGATCCTGCCGGCGATCCGCATTCCGCAGGGTCGGATACCGTGGCGGTGGCCTGCACATACTGCGCGGCCGTGTCGGCGGCCAGCGTGATCGACTCCGGATCGCCCACCTCGACCTCAGCCGGGGTCTCCTGCGAGCTGTAGGCGCTCTCTGCCAGCCGTCGAGCGGTGTCGGTCGCGGCGGCGGCCAGGTCCGGCTCGGCCAGCACCGTCACGCCGGCACTGGCCCGGAGGAAGCCCGGGGCACAGGTGTTGCGTTCCAGCGTGGTGGCGGACTCGAGTGAGATGCCGTCTTGGGCCACGTCGCCGTAGCTGATGTTCTGCTCCGACAACTCCCAGTCCCTCGGCACGTCGTAGAGCGCGCCGCGCTCGGTGTGGATGACCTGCCAGCCGAGCACGTGCGGCGGCTCCGCAGGCGAGTCCGCCGTCTCCTGGCTTGCGGCGGTCTCCGATATCGGTGTCGGTGTGTCCTGTGTGGCGGTCTGGTCGGCGGCCGGGGTGCTGCCTCGTCCGCCGCCGTTCACCAGCAGGACGATCGTGGTCGTCACGACGGCGACCAGCAGCACGCTGAGCCCGCCGATCAGCAGGCCGCGACCCCTGCCGGGTCCGGACCGGGGCGGCTCGCCGCCGGACGCCCCGTAGACGCCGAGGCCGCCGTAGGAGCCGGTGGGACCTGCGCCCGGTCCCTGCGCAGGGAAGGATCCGGATGCCGGGTACCCGCCTTTCCCGTGTGCGCCTGAGTCGTCCGGCGACTGTCCGGCGTGAGACCACGAAGTCATGGGTCTTACGGTAACGGGCGACCTGGCAGGCGGATCAGGGTTCCACGGGTTCGGCCACCGCGCCGTCCCGCCGCGAGCCGGGACCGTCCGAGCCTGTCGAGCTCGCCCGGCGGGAGGCCTGCGGTGCGGTCCGGCCGCCTCCGACGGCCCTGGGAGCACCGAAAGCGCGCTGTGGGGACGTCTGGTACGGCCGCGGTCTGGCCCAGCGGCGGGGGTGCAGGGAACGGCCTGGCGGACGGCGGGCCGAGATGCAGCCCGCGCGCGACCGGCGCCTCGAGTACGGCAGCCGACGCACCGATGCGGGGCTCGGGTGTCGCAGGCGGCCGCATGTGACCCGAGACTCCCGCCATGCCTCGAGCAGGCAGCGCTCGGCGGCGGCGGGAAGTTCCGGGCTCGCTCGCGCGTTGGCCAGCCGTGTGACCCTTTCTCGATCCGTCCCGCTGTCCGTGCTGGACCTCGCCCCCGTCGTCGCCGGCTCCACCGCGACCGAGGCCCTGCGGAACACCCTCGACCTGGCCCGACTCGCCGAGCGCCTCGGCTATCACCGCTACTGGGTCGCCGAGCATCACAACATGCCGGGCATCGCCAGCTCCGCGCCCGCCGTGCTGATCGGGCAGGTCGCCGCGCACACCTCGACGATGCGGGTCGGCTCGGGCGGGGTGATGCTGCCCAACCATCCGCCGCTGGTGGTGGCCGAGCAGTTCGGAATGCTGACCGCGATGCATCCGGGGCGGATCGACCTGGGCATCGGACGCGCGCCGGGAACCGACCAGCGGACCGCCGCCGCCCTGCGACGCACCAGCAATCCGCTGTCCGTGGAGGACTTCCCCCGGCAGCTCGCGGAGCTGATCGACTACTTCGACCCCTCAGGCGGCGATCCGGCCTGGGACGTCACCGCCGTGCCCGCCCCCGGCAACAAGCCGCCGGTGTGGCTGCTCGGCTCCAGCGACTACAGCGCCACCGCCGCCGGGATGATGGGCCTGCCGTTCTCCTTCGCCCACCACTTCAGCGCCCAGAACACCCTGCCCGCGCTGGCCGCCTACCGGCGGAACTTCACGCCGTCGGCCGACCTGGCCAAGCCCTACGCGATGGTGGCCGTCGGCGTGGTGGTGGCCGAGACCGAGGAGCAGGCGCGCTGGCTGGCGGGTTCGCAGGCGCTCGCCATGGTGCGGCTGCGTTCGGGACGACCGGGGCTGCTGCCAAGCCCGAAGGAAGCGGCCGAGTATCCCTACACCGAGGCCGAACTCGCCGTCGTGGAGTCCTGGTCGGCCTCCTACGTCGTGGGCACCCCGGAGTCCGTCACGGCCCAGCTCGACGAGCTGCTGGCCAGGACCGAGGCCGACGAGCTGATGGTCACCTCGATGATCCACGGGCACACCGAGCGGCTGCGCTCCTTCGAGCTGCTGGCCGAGATCGGCGGGCTCACCCCCGCAGGAAGCTGAACCGCACCCGCCGCACCGGGTTGTCGATGTTGGTGTCCACCAGGCACACCGACTGCCAGGTGCCCAGTGCCATCCGGCCGTCGAACACCGGCACGCTCGCGTGCGGCGGGACCAGTGCGGGCAGAACGTGGTCTCGTCCGTGGCCGGGGGAGCCGTGGCGATGCCGCCATCGGTCGTCCTTGGGCAGGAGGTCGCGCAGCGCGGCCAGCAGGTCCTCGTCGCTGCCCGCGCCCGTCTCCAGGACGGCCAGGCCCGCAGTGGCGTGCGGCACCCAGAGGTGCAGCAGCCCGTCCACGCGGCCGACGTCGGCCAGGAACCGCTCGCACTCCGCGCTCAGGTCGTAGACGACCTCCACTCCGCCGGTGCGGATCTCGATCTCCTCGCTCAACACGGTCTCCAGGGTAGTCGCGTCGCGGCTCCGCCTCGGCTCGTGTGATCGCCGTGGCCGGGGCCGCCCCGGCGGGGCGGTGGCCGGCCCGCCGGCGGACTCCGGCCGCGCGGTGGCCTCGGCTCAGGTGTAGCCGGGCGGCGCGGCCTGATCGCCGGTCGGCGGCGGGGACCGGCGACCGGCGGTTGCCGCGCCGCGACAGCCCGGCCTCATCGACCCCGACCGTGCCCTCAGCCGCCCGGCACGCCGGTCCGCGCCGCCTTCCGGCCGGGATCGGGCCGGTCGTGCTGCCACGGCCGTTTCCGGGGCGGGCGGCGGCCCGCGCACGGCTGGACCTCGCCCGCCCGAGCCGGGCAGGCGGCTAAGTCGTGACCGGCAGGCAGGTCGCGCGGCGCCCCGGTGGGAAATTCACCGAAACGTGACGCCGAGGCGGTCGCACCCCTGTTCCGGGCCCACCCGGCGCCCTAGTCTCGGCTGCGTGCGCGAGGCATTCGGAGAACAGTTTCAGATTCCTGACGGCTATCTCAACACCGCTGCGACCGGGGTGCCGCCGTTGCGGGCAGGCAGACGGGTCGCCAAGGCCGTCGAGGACTGGTACACCGCCGCGCAGCCCAACGCCTCCTTCGACGACGAGGTCGACGCGTCCCGCGCGGCCTTCGCCGCCCTGACCGGAACCGACCCCGACCGGGTCGCGATCGGCTCTGCCGTGTCGCATCTGATCGGCATGGTCGCCGCCGCGCTTCCCGACAACTCGCGGGTGCTGGCGGTGCGCGGCGAGTTCGGCAGCGTGGTCCGCCCGTTCGTCGCCCAGGCCGATCGCGGGATCACCGTCACCGAGGTCGACCTCGACGACCTGGCGACGCACGTCCCCGGGCACGACCTGGTGACCGTGGCCGTCACCCAGTCCATCGACGGCCGGACCGTGGACCTGGCGGCACTGCGGGCCGCCGCCGAGAGCACGGGGGCGCGTGTCCTGCTCGACGTCAGCCAGGCCGCAGGCTGGCAGCCGCTGTCGCTGGGCTGGGCGGACTGGGTCGTCGGGGTCTCGCACAAGTGGCTGCTCAGCCCCAACGGAGCGTGTTGGCTGGCGTGCTCGGAACGAGGCCTCATCGAGGCCCGGCCGCATGCGGCGAGCTGGTACGCGGCCGCCGACCGATGGCAGAGCCTCTACGGGGCCGAGCCGGTGCTGGCCGCCGGGGCGCGCGGACTGGACACGTCCCCGATCTGGCACGCCCACCTCGGCGCCGTCGAGTCGTTGAACTGGCTGTCGACCCTGGATCTCGCGGAGGTGCGGGAGCACTGCGTGGGGCTGGCCGATCTACTGCTGGAACGGCTGGGACGGGCGCCTGCGGACTCCGCCATCGTGGCCATGGATCTGCCGGAAGGCGCAGGCAGGATCGCCGAGGCCGGGGTTGCCGCCTCGGTGCGCGCGGGGCGGGTGCGGCTCTCGTTCCATCTTTACAACACCGAGGACGATGTTCATCAGGTGGTGCGGGCGCTCGGCCGGTGAATCAGAGGCGTCGTCGCCTGATGAGGTGAAACACATTACGGTGTGTCCCCATGGCGACCCCGGATCACGCTTCCGACCCGGCCACACGACAGGCGGGCCCGAGTCACACCGAGATGACCACGCCCATGCCCGCTGTGTCCGATTCGCCATGGTCCACGCCGGAGAGCGCTCACCAGGACTCCGGCCAGCCCACGTCCGATTACTCGACGCCGAGGCACTCCAGGCACGCCGTCGGGCAGACCGGCGGGCAGTCGTCGGAGGAGGAACCCGCCACCGCCCAGTACTCGGTGGAGCCGTCGAGCGGCGGTCCGGCCGATCCCGCAGGCGAGGCGGTTCAGGAGGATCGGAGCACGTCGAGCACACCGGGAACGCCGGTACCTGCGGGCAGCGGTCGCCATGGGTTCACCCCGCCCGCCGGGCTCGACGCCCAGGCCGTCGATCCGCAGGCCTCCGCACCGAGGTTCGGACCGCCGACTCCGCCACGTGGCACCCAGCCGACCAACGACTCGGCCACGGTCGCCCAGGAACGGCCCGGTGCCACGCCGCCGCCCGGCGTGCCGATGTCGGCGACGACGTCGATGCCGCCCGCACCCGGGCACCAGTCCCACCCGCAGTACGCGCCGCAGGGCTCGTCGCCGCAGCATTCGCAGCAGCCTGCGCCGACGCCCGGCCACGGTTACGAGGCTCAGCCTCGGCCGACCACGCCTGCACCGGGATTCGCGGCCGCGTACGGCGCTGCGGCAGGCATGCAGCACGGGCCCGGCACGCCCCAGCCGGGCGGGCAGGCCCCCGGAATGCCCATGCAGCCCACGCCGGCAGGCGGCCTGCCCGCGCAGGCAGCACAGCTTTATGGAACACCGGCCCACGGGATGCCGCAGGGAGCACCGGGCCAGGCGATGCACGCTCCGGGCCTGCCGCCCCAGCAGATGCAGGGCCAGACACCCCCGCCGGGAACACCCGCCCAGGGTGTGCCGGGGCAGGCGATGCAGGCGGGGACACCCGGCTTCGGCATGCAGGCGGGCGGCCCGCCTCCGCACGGGGGACAGGCACCGGGTCAGGCCGGCGGCGCACCGGGCGGTCCCAACCCGCCCCGACCGAACCGGCGGCCGCCCGCCGGTCGTCCCCCGGCGAAGGCCCCCGACACGAAGAACAAGACCGCCGACTACTTGATGAAGGGCCTGGGCCTGGTCCTGGTCGCGGTCCTCTCCGGCACGATCTACGTGCTGATGCAGCCCCGGCCGGAGGCTGATGGTCCGGGCCTCGGCTCGGGTGGCTCCGGGGAGCCGAGTACGGCGCCGAGTGAGCAGGCGGAAGAACTGCCTTACACGTTCGCGGAGGTGCCCGACGCCAAGCGCAGCTTCAGCGGCGTCGACTGTGCGGTGCACTCCTACGGGCAGGTGCAGAACTTCCTTGAGGAGAACCGCTGCGACCGGCTGACCCAGGTCCTCTACACGACCGAGCACGAGGGCGCCGACGTCGTGGTCTCGCTGGTGACGGTGACTTTCGAGGAGGAGCAGACCGCCGAAGACCTCAATGAACTCACCACCCGGACCGGCACCGGCAACATCAACGACCTCATGACGGAGGGCGTCCTCGCCGACGGCGGCCCCGAGTCGCTGCACCCCGAGGCTGGCTACTACTCCGAGCGACGCGGAGACACCTTGATCATCTCCGAATCCGCCTTCTTCGACAAGCGCAGCGACAAGCCGAACCTCGACGAGATCTGCGCCGAGGCGGTCCGCCAGTACGACGAGGACGCCCCCGCGAACTAGGCCGAGTCCGGCGAGCCGGGGAAGGTCACCGTCAGCGGGTTCTGCCCCGCCGCCCGTCGCCAGCGGACGGCCCGGACCGCCGCGTCGGTCAGCGCCGCCACCGAGGTCGCCCGCACGCCCGGCTGCTCGGCGTGTTCCAGCAGCGCGCGCCAGGCGCCCGCGCAGTCCGTCTCGGCGTGGATCAGCATCGCCACCGCCGTCGCGTGGTCGGTGACCTGCTCCGGCGACTGGTATGCGGCCTCGGTCGGCACGGGATCGACGCCTTCGGCGCGCAGGGCGTCCTCCAGGGTGTCGCGGCGGACCGTGTGCGTCCTGGTGCCCTCGGCCAGCGCCTCGGCGACCTCCTCATCACGGAAGGCCGCCGCCAGGTGGTGTGCCCAGACGGCCGCGTGCTCGGCCGCCAGCGCGGTCTGTACGGCGTCGACGGCGTCGCCGATTGAGCCTCCCAGACCCGGCTCGGCGGAACCGGTCGTCTCGGCACCCGAGGTGTCGGGGTCGCCGGAGCTGTCAGCGGTCTCGGTGGAACCGGAACGGCGGTCGATCATCACAGCACCTCTCCCAGGGTCGTGCACGATGCGCTGATCGAGCCCGCGAGGCCCGCCCGGTGCCCGCTCAGCTCCGGAGCCAGCTCGGCGGCCTGCGCGGCGGCCAGGCTCATCGCCTCCTGAAGGCCGGTCAGTGCCGCACCCGCGTCCGACGGCGGCTCGACCGGCGGCGGCGCCTCGGAGGCCGAGGGCTCGGGCGGCTCCACCGTCACGGCCCGGTCGATCTCCCTGCGCAGCGCCTCGGCGTGCGCGGCTCGGTCGGCGGCCACGAGTCCGGCGCTCTCCGCGAGGTCGGGGAAGGCGGCGGCGACGGCCTCGGCGAGCGCGGCATCGGCCTCGGCGGACTCCAGCAGGGGTTCGAGGACGTCGGGCTCCGGCGGTGGCGGCGGGTCGGTGCACGCGGCCAGCAACGGCAGCGCCACCGCACCCAACAGGCCTGCCAGCAGCACGCGACGCCGCGTGATCGGCCGGGCCGAGCGGGGCGATGGCTGGGCCGAAGGAGGCGAGTAGGTCGGCGGAGTGGTCGGGAAGGTCACGATCGCCCATCCTGCCGGCGCGGCCCGACGGCTCCTCGGCTGCGCCGTCGCAGGATCTCGGGGCCGGGGCCGGGCACCCACGCGATACGCTTCCCCACCACGACCGTCGGAGAGCTGGGGCCGGCCGGCGGGCCGCCATGCGCGGCGGCGGGACGGTGCCCAGGCCGCGGCAGTGCAGTCGCAGCACGAACAAGCAGCAGTGAACTAGGGAGTCGAGCAGGTGCCGAGTGGGCAGGACCGCGGGTCGCAGTCGCGAGGCGAGGCCGCACGCGCGCGGCGGGGCGGTGGTGCCGAGGCGGCACTGGAACCGCTGATCACCGGCGCGCTCGCCCCTCTCGGCGTCGATCTCGACTCGCTGGACGTCGGGCGAGCGGGCAACCGGCGCATCGTCAAGGTCGTGGTGGACGCCGAGGACGGCATCGGCCTGGACGAGGTCGCCTCGGCCAGCCGAGCGGTGTCGGCAGTGCTGGACGCCGCCGACACCGACCAGCAGGACGCCGACGGCAGCGGGCAGGCCGGGGCACTCTTCGGCGGGCCCTACACGCTGGAGGTCACCTCGCCGGGCGTCGACCGGCCGCTGACCAGGCCGAGGCACTGGCGCCGAGCCCGGAAGCGGCTCGTCGCGGTGCGCCTCGCCGAGGGCGGCGAGCTGACCGGTCGCGTCGGCGCCTGCGACGACCAGGGGGTGACCCTGCTCGTCGACCGGACGCTGCGCCGCCTCGCCTATTCCGAGGTGGAGCGCGCGACGGTGGAGGTGGAGTTCCGCCCGCCCGCCGAGGAGGATCTGCGGCTGCTCGGCGACGACGAGGCAGGACACGACCGGCAGGCTGCCGGCGTGGAGCAGGACACGCACGCCGAGGGCGTGCGGTCGAATACGGAGGAGAAGTCGCAGTGAACGTCGACATCGCCGCACTTCGGGCGATCGAGCGGGACAAGGACATCCCCTTCGACACGGTTCTCGAGGCCATCGAGAGTGCTCTGCTCACCGCATACCGACACACCGAGGGCCATCACCCGCACGCCAGGATCGACATCGATCGCAAGTCGGGCATGGTGCGCGTGCTGGCCTACGACCTCGACGCGGAGGGCGCGGTCGCCGAGGAGTGGGACGACACGCCGGAGGGCTTCGGCCGGATCGCGGCGACCACCGCGCGACAGGTCATCCTCCAGCGGTTGCGTGACGCGGAGCACGAGCGCACCTACGGCGAGTTCGCGGCCAAGGAGGGCGAGATCCTGGCAGGCGTCGTGCAGCGCGACGCCAGGGCGAACGCCCGAGGTATGGTGGTGGTGCAGGTGGGGGAGATCGAGGGTGTGATTCCCCCGGCCGAGCAGGTTCCCACCGAGACCTACACCCACGGCAGCCGGATCAAGTGCTACGTGGTCGGTGTGGCCCGTGGGGCGAGGGGGACGCAGGTCACCCTCTCCCGGACCCACCCCAACCTGGTGCGGAAGCTGTTCGCGCTGGAGGTCCCCGAGATCGCCGACGGCGTCGTGGAGATCCCCGCGGTGGCACGCGAGTCCGGACATCGATCCAAGATCGCCGTTCATTCGACCGTGTCCGGGGTCAACGCCAAGGGCGCGTGCATCGGCCCGATGGGTGCCCGAGTGCGTAACGTGATGAGCGAACTGGGTGGCGAGAAGATCGACATCGTCGACTACTCGGACGATCCGGCCTCGTTCGTCGGCAACGCGCTCTCGCCTGCCAAGGTGGTGTCGGTCCACGTCGTGGACGAGCGGGCCAAGACCGCCAGGGTGACCGTTCCCGATTTCCAGCTCTCGCTGGCGATCGGCAAGGAAGGTCAGAACGCCCGGTTGGCGGCCCGGCTCACCGGGTGGCGGATCGACATCCGCAGCGATGCGGAGCCCGCGTCGGCGGCGTCCGACGCAGTGGGTTCGGCGTCGGATTCGGCAGGTTCTCCGGCAGCCGGTTCGGCTGAGTGAGAGGCACGGGTTAAACTTTCATTGGATCACCTCATGTCAGCGGTTCCAGAACGCGCTCGCCCGGTTCGGACGTGTGTCGGCTGTCGGTGTCGTGCGGTGGCATCCGAGCTGTTGAGGGTGGTGGCCACGGCTGAGGTCGTGGTTCCGGACCCCAGGCGAAGACTTTCGGGCAGGGGTGCCTGGTTGCACCTCGACCCGAAGTGCCTTCGGCTCGCCGAGCGACGTCGGGCATTCCCCAGGGCGTTGCGCGTTCCGGGGCCGCTGGACTTGTCGGCGGTACGGACGTATCTCGACGCTGTCGAAGGTGTTACAGACTGACGTGGAGCCCTTCCACGTCTGCCGCAAGAGGAAGCAGGTCGACCCGTCATGAAGCAGCCGTGAAGCTGAAGCCATGAACGTGTTTCGACGGTAGGACGAGGTCGTGCGGGACTGCCGCTCGGCCTCACCCAGATGAGGAGAGCAGTGGCAGGCAAGGCCCGCGTGCACGAGCTCGCAAAAGAGCTCGGCGTCACGAGTAAGGAAGTACTGACCAAGCTCCAGGACCTCGGCGAGTATGTGAAGTCGGCGTCCTCCACGGTGGAGGCGCCGGTGGCCCGCAGGTTGCGGGACGCATTCCCGAAGGGCGACGGAGGACGGTCTCGTCGGAGCGGACCCCGCCCCGAGGCATCGGCACGGCCCGGTCCGCCGGCGACGCCGAAGCCCCCGTCGAGCGAGCCGGGCGCCGAGCGCCCCGCCGCTCGCCCCGGCCCCGGCATGTTCAAGCCCGGCCCCGCCAAGCCCGGCCCGGCTCGTCCTGCGCCGCAGGCCGAGCAGCCGCAGGCACCGGCGGCGCCGACCCCCACTCCCACACCCCAGCCGGAGCAGCCCGCTGCCTCGGCCGCGCCCGCTGCGCCGAAGGGCCCGTCGACCGACGGCCCGTCGGCAGGCGGACGTCCGCCGATGCCCGGCCCGCGCAAGCCCGCGCCCAAGCCGGAGCAGACTCCCGCACCGCAGCAGCGTGCGCCGGAGCGTCCGGGCGGCAAGCCCGGCGGCGGCGCCCGGCCCACGCCCGGCCAGTCGGTCGTGCCCCCGAGGCCGCAGTCGCCGAAGCCGGGGCCGCGCGCGCCTCGGCCCGGTAACAACCCGTTCGGTGTCGGCGGCGCGTCGCCGCGTCCGGCCGGGCCCCGCTCCGGCGGCGGTCCCGGTGGCAGCGGCGGCCCCGGCGGCGGCGGCGCACCTCGTCCCGGCGGCGGTCGTCCCGAGCGGGGCGCACCGCGCTCCGATCGCAGCGGCCCCTCGGGCGGCGCTCGTCCCGCAGGCCCCGGTGGCGGCGGTGGCGGCGGCGGTTCCCGGCCCAACCCGGGCATGATGCCGCCCAGGCCCAACCCCGGCATGATGCCGTCCGGCAGGCCCGGCGGCGGTCCCGGTGGTGGCGGCGGCGGTCGTCCCGGCGGCGGTCGCCCCGGTGGCGGCGGCGGTCGTCCGGGTGGTCCCGGTGGTGGCGGCGGCGGTCGTCCCGGTGGCGGCGGCGGTGGCGGCGGCTACCGAGGTGGCGGCGGCGGTGGCGGCGGCTACCGTGGCGGTCCCGGTGGCGGCGGCGGTGCCCCCGGCGCGGGCGCTCCGCCCGCAGGCGGCTTCCGAGGCCGTCCCGGCGGCGGCGGCAACCGAGGCCGTGGCGGCGCGGCGGGTGCCTTCGGGCGTCCCGGCGGACCGGCTCGGCGTGGTCGCAAGTCGAAGCGGCAGAAGCGCCAGGAGTTCGACAACATGCAGGCCCCCTCGGTCGGCGGCGTCCGCCTGCCGAAGGGCAACGGCGAGACGGTTCGTCTTCCCCGTGGCGCCTCGCTGACCGACTTCGCGGAGAAGATCAACGCCAACCCGGCCGCGATGGTCCAGGCGATGTTCCACCTCGGCGAGATGGTGACCGCGACGCAGTCGGTCTCCGACGAGGTCCTGGGCCTGCTCGGCCAGGAGATGAACTACACGATCCAGGTCGTGAGCCCGGAGGAGGAGGACCGCGAGCTCCTCGACACCTTCGACATCACCTACGGCGAGAACGCGGGCGACGAGGACGACCTCGAGTTCCGTCCGCCGGTGGTGACCGTCATGGGTCACGTCGACCACGGTAAGACGCGACTGCTGGACACGATCCGCAAGACCAACGTCCAGGAGGGCGAGGCAGGCGGCATCACCCAGCACATCGGGGCCTACCAGGTCGTGACCGAGGTCGGTGAGCACGAGCGTCTGATCACCTTCATCGACACCCCTGGTCACGAGGCGTTCACCGCCATGCGAGCCCGTGGTGCGAACTCCACGGACATCGCGGTGATCGTGGTCGCGGCCGACGACGGCGTCATGCCGCAGACGGTGGAGGCCATCAACCACGCGCAGGCCGCGAGCGTGCCGGTCGTGGTGGCGGTCAACAAGATCGACAAGGCGGGCGCCAACCCGCAGCGCATCCGCCAGCAGCTCACCGACTACGGGCTGATCGCGGAGGAGTACGGCGGCGACACCATGTTCGTCGACATCTCGGCGCGGCAGGGCACCAACATCGACGGGCTGCTGGAAGCGATCGTGCTGACGGCGGACGCGACGCTGGACCTGCGGGCCAACCCGAACATGGAGGCTCAGGGCGTCGCGATCGAGGCGCACCTGGACCGTGGTCGGGGTCCGGTGGCGACGGTGCTGGTGCAGCGCGGAACGCTCCGGGTCGGCGACTCGATCGTCGCGGGCGACGCCTACGGGCGCGTCCGGCGGATGGTGGACGAGTTCAACGAGGACATCATCGAGGCGACTCCGTCGCGTCCGGTGCAGGTCATCGGCTTCACGTCGGTTCCGGGTGCGGGTGACACCTTCCTGGTCGTCGACGAGGACCGGGTGGCTCGGCAGATCGCCGACCGCAGGCAGACGCGGATGCGCAACGCGCAGTTCGCCTCGCGTCGCAAGCGGGTCAGCCTGGAGGACCTGGACAAGGCCCTCAAGGAGACCAGCCAGCTCAACCTGATCATCAAGGGCGACAACTCGGGTACCGTCGAGGCTCTCGAGGCCGCGCTGTTGAAGATCGACGTGGGCGACGAGGTCGAGCTTCGGGTCATCGACCGGGGCGTCGGCGGCATCACCAAGGCCAACGTCGACCTCGCGGTCGCCTCCGACGCCATCATCCTGGGCTTCAACGTCCGGGCGGAGGGCAAGGTCGTCGATCAGGCCACGCACGAGGGCATCGACATCCGGTACTACTCGGTCATCTACCGGGCGATCGAGGAGATCGAGCAGGCCCTGACGGGAATGCTCAAGCCCGAGTTCGAAGAGGTCGAGCTGGGTCGCGCCGAGGTCCGCGAGGTCTTCAAGTCCTCGAAGATCGGCACGATCGCCGGTTGCATGGTGATCGGCGGCGAGGTGCGACGCCGGAGCAAGGCTCGCCTGCTGCGGGACAACCTGGTCGTCGCGGAGAACCTCGGCGTCTCGACGCTGCGGCGATTCAAGGACGACGTCACCGAGGTCCGCGAGGGCTTCGAGTGTGGTCTGACCCTCGGCTCGTACTCCGACCTCCGGGTCGGCGACGTGATCGAGACCTACGAGATGCGCGAGAAGAAGCGCGCCTGAGACGAGTCCTCGGTGGGCAGGTCCTGAGCTGGGCCTGCCCGCCGAGTTCGTCCCCGCCCGCCTCGTCAGGCGGGCGGACCATGACGATCAGCTCACCTGGTGATGCCGGTGTACGTCGGTGCCCTCGAACTCGACCTGTTACTGGGCGATGTTCATTCGTTGAAGCAGAAGCGGTCGGTGGTCCGGCCGGTCATCGCGGAGCTGCGCAAGCGCTTCGAGGTGTCCGTGGCCGAGAGCGGCCACCTGGACCTGCATCGTCGCTCGTTGATCGGGGTCGCCGTGGTGGCGCCCGACTCGCAGCACGTCCGCACGGTGCTCGACGCCTGTGAACGGACGGTGGCAGGCCGCCCCGAGATCGAACTGCTCTCGGCCCGCACACGACTGCTGGGGCCCGAGGACGAGTAGCGAACCACCCTTCGAGGAGGCCGACCGGCCTTCTCGAAGGTCTGTCTGGATTCTAGTGATCAAGGAGGAGCGTCGTGGCCGATGTGGCCCGCGCCCGCAGGCTTGCCAAGCGGATCGCGCAGATCGTGGCGTCCGCGATGGAACGTGAGGTCAAGGACCCGAGGTTGGCGAGGGTGACCATCACCGACGCCAAGGTCACGGCGGACCTGCGGGACGCCACCCTGTACTACACCGTGATCGGCGAGAGCGTCGACGCACCACCGGACGTGGCCTCGGCCGCTGCGGCGCTGGAGAGCGCCAAGGGCGTGCTGCGCAGCCTGGTCGGGCAGCAGACGGGGATTCGGTTCACGCCGACCCTGACCTTCGTCGCGGACACCGTGCCCGAGGCGGCCAAGAGCATGGACGAACTGCTGGCCAGGGCTCGGGAGGCCGACGCGGAGGTGGCCCGGATCGCCTCGGGCGCGACCTTCGCCGGTGAGGCCGACCCGTACAAGTCCACGGACATGGACGACGAGGAGGAGGACCTCCACGACGCCGAGGAAGACGCTGCCGACGAGAACTCCTCGGCAGCCGAGGACGCGGTGGACTCCGAGCGTCCGGCGGACTCGGCGTCGACGCCGCGCGACGCGGCGGACTCCGAGCGCTGACAGCTGGTCAACCGGGCCCGACCTCTCCACCGCCGGTTCTTCGCGGTGTGGAGGTGCGGGCCCGTTCTGCTGTGTCGACTCGGCACGGGCGTCGTCGGAGGGGCTGAACGAGACGCCGGAGGCGAGCCGCCCCGACCCGCGCGTGCTCGGCAGGCCGCTGCACGACACCCGTGGCCATCGCCGCTGGTGGGCGGCTCGCTTGGCCCTGCGGGGACCGGCAAGGCGAACTAGCATCGCACACCATGACGTTCCCCGTTCTCGAAGGAAAGACCGCGATCGTCACCGGCGCTGCGAAGGGCATGGGCGCCGCGACGGCGCTGCTGTTCGCCGAGGCGAAGGCGAAGGTGGTCGTCGCCGACCTCGACGAGGAACTGGGGCGGCGGACCGTCAGCGAGATCGAGGCCGCGGGCGGCACCGCGTTCTTCCATCGGGTGGACATCTCCTCGGCCGCCGACGTCGAAGCGTTGGTGGCCGCGACGGTCGACCGCTTCGGCAGGTTGGACGTCGCGATCAACAACGCCGCGTTGACGCCGGACGACCGGCCGATCAACGACCTCGACGAGGCCTACTGGGATCGGCTGATCGCGGTCGACCTGAAGGGCACCGCGTTGTGCCTGAAGTACGAGATCCGCCAACTGCTCGCCCAGGGCGGCGGCGGCTCGATCGTCAACATCTCCTCGGTCAGCGGCTTCCGTCCGCAGCCGAACAACGCCGCCTACGTCGCCGCCAAGCACGGGGTCGTCGGCCTCACCAAGGTCGCGGCGATGGAGAACGGCAGCCAGGGCATCAGGGTGAACTCGGTGGCGCCCGGCGCCATCGACACGCCGATGCTGCGGGGCGCCCTGGAGCAGTTCGGCTTCGACGAGCACGAGTACGCCGCCCAGCTGAGCCTGCTGGAGCGGTTCGGCGAGGCCAGGGAGATCGCTCAGGCGAGCCTGTGGCTGGCCTCCGACCTCTCCTCGTACGTCACCGGCACGACCCTCCACGTGGACGCGGGGTACACGAGCCGCTGAGGCGGTCGCGACGTTCGGCAGTCGGCTTGCCGCTCCCCGCCCGCACCGGTCGCTGACGACCGGAGGCGCTCGGGTGTGCCCTGTCGCTGCGCCCCGGCGGCCTGCCCTACCGCCTCTGCGCGGGTCCTTCCACTTCCCGGGCCGCTGAGCTGTCACTTCTGGTACCTCAACTTGTCCTCCTTGTGTCGTCGCCCTGTCTCGTCGTCCTGCCTCTCCGCTTCACGGTTCGATGGTCTCGCGGCTTCCCCGTCGAGCGGTCGTCTTCACCGGGTGCTGCCAGAGCCGACGGCCGCCGCCCCCGCCGCCGGGAGACACCCGCTCTTTCGGGCCTTCGCTCGTCCGGCGGGTGTCGACCGCGAACGCTGCGCCCTCGGGCCGTCGAATCCCCCTGCCCCGTGATCGCCCGCGATCGAATCCGGGCGGTTGCGCGGGGCGATGCCCGACGACGGCCCCCCACCCCGCGAGACGGCCCGACCGCGGGCCTCGGCGATGTCCGGGGCCGCATCTAGGGTGTGCTGGGCCGCCACGCGGCCCGCCGGTCGTCGTCTGTCAGCCGTGAGGTGGTCGTGTCCGAGGCTGTTCCAGAACCGTCGCAGGCAGCGGAACGCGTCCGGCCGAAGGAGTTCCTCCGGCTGGCGGTGCCCGCGCTGGGCGTGCTCGCCGCCGAGCCGCTGTATCTGCTGGTGGACACGGCTGTCGTCGGCCATCTGGGGGCGGTGCCGCTGGCCGGACTGGCCGTCGGCGGCGTGGTGCTCGCCCAGATCTCGACCCAGCTGACCTTCCTCTCCTACGGCACGACGGCCAGGGCCGCCCGCCTGCACGGTGCGGGCCGACGCGGGGAGGCCGTCGCCGAGGGCGTGCAGGCCACCTGGCTGGCCCTGGCGGTCGGGACGGTGCTGCTCGTCCTCGGGCAGCTGTTGGCCGGGCCGATCGCCCGAGCATTGGCCGGACCAGGGGAGATCGCCGACGCGGCGACGTCCTGGCTGCGCATCGCGTTGTTCGGGGCGCCGCTCATCCTCGTCACGATGGCGGGCAACGGCTGGATGCGCGGGGTGCAGGACACCATGCGCCCGTTGCGTTACGTGCTGATCGGCAACGGCATCTCCGCCGTGCTCTGCCCGATCATGGTGCACGGCCTCGGCTGGGGCCTGGAGGGCTCGGCCATCGCCAACGTCGTGGCCCAGTCGCTGTCGGCGCTGCTGTTCTTCCGATCGCTGCTCATCGAGAAGGTCGCGCTGCGTCCGGTGCCCGCGCGGATGATCGCCCAGCTCAAGCTGGGGCGGGATCTGGTGCTGCGCAGCCTCGCGTTCCAGGCCTGTTTCGTCTCGGCCGCCGCCGTCGCGGCCCGTCACTCGGTGGGCGCGGCGGGCGCGCACCAGATCGTCCTCCAGCTCTGGACCTTCCTGTCGTTGGTCCTGGACTCGCTGGCCATCGCGGCGCAGGCGTTGGTGGGCGCGGCGCTCGGTCGGGGCGACCGCAGCCAGGCGCGCGGGCTGGCGTGGCAGGTCGCCCGCTACGGGCTGTTGTTCGGGCTGGCGTTGGGCGTGCTGTTCGCCTCGGTGTCCGACGTGCTGCCTCGGGTCTTCACCCCCGACGCGGTGGTGCTGGCGGAGGTGCCCGCCGCCTGGTGGTTCTTCGTGGCGCTCCAGCCGATCGCCGGGGTGGTGTTCGCGCTCGACGGCGTGCTGCTCGGTGCGGGCGACGCGGCGTTCCTGCGCACTGCGACCCTGTTGGCGGCGGTCGTCGGCTTCCTGCCGTTGATCTACCTGTCGATGTTCTACGGCTGGGGTCTGGCGGGCATCTGGACCGGCCTGGCCGCGTTCATGGTGCTTCGCCTGCTAGCGGTGCTGCTGCGCACCCGGTCCGGGAACTGGGCCGTGGTCGGGGCGGTGCGGTAGTCGACCTCGTCCCTGGCGAGAACGGACTGCGTGCGCAGGATGCCGATCTCCGATCGGCATCCTGCGTTGCACACTGTTCGACGATCGTCAGCAGCCCTGCCTGCCGCTGCTGATCTGTTGGCGGAGGCCGCCCCATTCGATGTAGCCGACGGCGGCCACACAACGGTTGGCCGTGCCGGTGACCCCCCGAGGTCCTGCGTAGTAGGCGAAGTCGCCCAGGTCCGCGCTGGACGAGGTGTCGATCGTGCAGGGCAGGCCTTCGCCGCTGCTCTCGACACAACGGTAGGCCCGCACGTAGGTCGGCGCCGCCACTCCGTAGGACGCGCCCCGGTGGTAGAAGCAGGCGCTGTTGGTTCCGCCGTTGGAGCTGTTGTAGAAGATCGCCAACTCGCCGACGCCGCTACTCAAGGTTCGGCTGTAGCTGACGGTTCCGGAACACGACACCGCTGAGGTTCCCGGATCTTCGCCTGCCGGGCTCGCCGCTGCCGCAGTGAAGCCGCCCATGGTGAGCAGGAAGCCCACCACAGCCAGCATCGAACACACTGATCGCACGATTCTCTGCATTTCCCCCTCGATCCTCTGATTCGCCACGCAGCGATCTGGCGAGGCCCCCCGGCCTCGGCGCACAGACGTCGTGCGTTGCTGCGGTGCGGAACAGATCGTGCGCGCCGCTACATCTGAAGTAAACCCGGTTCGCGGGAAATGGTCCGATCAGCGGTGTGCCTGCCTGCCGTGGCCGGGCCTGCGACTCGGCCGGACGGCCGCGTGCAGGCGGCACAGAACTCCCTCGACGCCGCGCTGCTGATCCGGCATCATGGCGTCGAGTACTCACAGTGAGGAGTCGTGCGTTGTCCGTGACGGAGGTGGTGGAGCAGTTGCGGCGGGCGCATGCCTTGTTGGTGGTGGCCAGGGAGGCGGCGGTGGTGGCGGAGTTCGCGATCGGCGAGGGTGGGGAGATCTTCGACGAGGGAACCGCAGGCTCGGTCTGGCCGCAGGTCCAGGAGATGCGCAGGCTGCGGCGGGAGGCAGGAGAGGACGTGCGGCTGGCACACGCGGCGATGGTGGCGGCGCAGGAGATCATCGACGAGTACTGCTTCGCCATCGCGGGGCACGGGGTTGACGGGGCGGCGGTGTTCGGGTCGGTGAGTGGATCGGGGCCGAGCGTTGACGAGGAGGTGCCTGCCCCTGCTGCCGATACCAGGCCGCCTGGCCGAGACACGGCCGCGCAACGGGAAGCGGAAGCGGACTGGATCGCTGACCGGGAACGCGCAGGCGTGGTGATCAACCCGAAGAACGTCACTCGGATCGCCAGGCTGCCGGACGGTCGGATTGTCTGGGTGGAAGGGCGAAATAAGAAGGGCGGCCAGGAGCATATTCTGGATGATGACCGTGTGGGTCATTTCCGCCGCGTAGGCGTGCCAAGAGAGCGCGTAATTCCGTTGGTCTTTGCTGCCCTCGAGGGCGGAACGGTGGTCGGGTATAGTGGAAAAGATCGGCCGGTGTATGAAGTGGTGTTTGATGGAGAGGTGCGACGTGTGGCTATCACTGTCACACGTGATGGGTTGATTGTAGGTGCGCATCCAATCTCTCTTAAGCGAAAATTGCGACCACGTCTTCATAGGAGTTAATTTGTCTCGATCTGTTGTTGTGTCCTTCCTTGTCGGCTGGCAAGAAGATCCTTTTTATTACGATTGGGATGATCCTGAGGAGTACAACCACTCGATCGAGGAGGCTGCAAAGGATCTGCAGCTTTCTGCTGACCTGGTTGCCCAGATCACGATCTGGGACGATGAATACCAGGCTACATACAAACCTGACGATTATCGAAACTCGGGCTTCCCGAGCGTGGAACTTGAGGAGGCGTGGCGGGAGCGCGGGAAGGTGTTGGCTGAGCGGATCAAGCGGGAGTCCCCCGTGGTGAAGAGCGTGGATTATCGGGCCGAGGGTCTGCACCCTAAGGGGTGGTGTGTGTTCTGATCGACAGGGGTTCGGGTTGGCCTGCTTGGCGCTCACTCCTGTAGCTGAACCTGGCGCAACTTTTGGGGAGTTAGATGGAGCGTTCGGTTGAGGTGGGATTGTTGCTGGGATGGCAGGAGGACCCGTTCTATTACGAATTGAATGATCCTGAAGACTACAATCACTCGATTGAGGCGGCGACAGAAGAGTTGCGTCTGCCTGCCTCCTTGGTTTCCGAGATCATAGCGTGGGATGCCGAATATCAGGCGACTTATGATCCCGATGGTTACGTGTGGTCGAAGTCCGGGTTCGATTCACCGGAGATCGAGGACGCGTGGCGGGAGCGGGGCAGGGTGTTGGCTGAGCGGATCAAGCGGGAGTCGCCGGTGGTGGCGAGTGTGGATTATCGTGCTAATGGGGTTATTCCGCCGCGTACATGCGTATTCTGATGGGTGCGGAACTGCAGGGAACTCATTCGCATCCGCATTGCATTGGAGGCTGTAATGTCTCGTTCTATTGTGGTGTCGTTGTTGGTCGGTTGGCAGGAGGATCCGTTCTACTATCACGGAGCTGATCCTGAGGAGTATGGTCATTCGATTGAGGAGGCGTCGGACGAGCTGAAATTGCCCACTGACCTCGTTGCCGAGATCAGGGATTGGGATGCTGAGTATCAGGCGACGTATGATCCTGATGGTTACGTGTGGTCGAAGTCGGGGTTTGATTCGCCGGAGCTTGAGGAGGCGTGGCGGGAGCGGGGGAAGGTGTTGGCTGAGCGGATCAAGCGGGAGTCGCCGGTGGTGGCGAGTGTGGATTATCGCGCCGAGGGTCTGCACCCTAAGGGGTGGTGTGTGTTCTGATCGACAGTCGTTCGGGTTGAGCTGTTTGGCGCTCGCCCCTGTAGCTGAAGCTGGCGCGACTGTTGGGGAGTTAGATGGAGCGTTCGGTTGTGGTGGACTTGTTGGCAGGCTGGGATATGGGTCCGTTTTACTATCATGTGGAGGATGATCCCGGCGGGTTTGATTATTCGGTCGAGCAGGCTGGCGAGTTCCTGAGGCTGCCGGCCGAGTTGATTCGAGAGCTGAAGTCGTGGGATGACGAACTTCAGGCAACGTATGACGAGGACGGCGACGGGGAGTCCGAATTTCCGAGTGCAGAGCTTGAGGAGGCGTGGCGGGAGCGAGGCAAGGTCCTGGCTGCTCGGATCAAGCAGGAGTCGCCGGTGGTAGCGCGCGTGAATTATTGGGCTAACGGTGAGATTCCCGACGGAATTTATATCTACTGACTGAGTGTGGTTTAACGGCTCTTCTCGGCTGTGGTGGCTGCCGGACGAGCTTGGACTCACCGCCGTCGACCTTTCGTGTTGGTGTGTGCTCCCGCCGCGATGTGTGCGGCGGGGGAACACGGGCGTCCGGTCTCAGCGGAGCCGGTCGGTCTTGATCGAGGTCAGGAAGCTGTTGAACCGGGTGCGGTCGAATGCCAGCGTGCCGCCGTCCCGGTTCTTGGTGTCTCGGATTCCGACCAGACGTTGACCTTGGCCGATCTCGACGCAGCCGCCGTTGGACGCACTGCGAGTGCTCTTGCGCCAGCCGCCGAACCTGTCTTCCGTGATTGCGCGACTCCGTCCCTTACTCGTTCAGCAGGTCTGTTGATTCGTCAATGGCCAGAGCCGGTTCTTCCATGCTGTCAGCTGCCGGCAGTGAGCGTCGGCCTGTGTGCCGGATTGAGTCCGCAGCTCAGCTCTAGGCCGATGACCGGCTCTTCGGTGCTGCACGTCGACGGCGGTGACGAGGTGTGGTGGTGCGCTGGTTGGCGTGTGCTCCCGCCGCGATGCGTGCGGCGGGAGCACACGGGCGACCGGTTTCAGCGGAGCTGATCGGTCTTGATCGAGGTCAGGAAGCTGTCGAAGGCGGGGCGGTCGACGACGAGCGTGCCACCGCCCCGGTTCTTCGTGTCCCGGATTCCGACGATACCGGGTGCATCGCCGATCTCGACACAGCCTCCGTTTGAGTGGCTTGCCGTGGCTTTGTGCCAGCCTCCCAGCTGGCCAACATCATTTGGTGTCATTGCCACACTCCACCCTGTACCTCTCTATGACGGCCATCGACTCGCCCGCTGTCAGGGCGATGGCCTCGACCTTACCTACCGCGTCGAAATAGATTTCCGTGTCTTCTCGACGATCCAACCACGTGCCGGTCCGCAGTCGTTCCAGGTAGACGATCGGATCCATCGATTCAAATTCTAGGATCGTAAAAGGACCTGCCATGCCGAAGTATGCGCCGACGCGGTCTGGGATCACTCGGATGGTTATGTTCGGTCGCTTCGTCGCATCTATCAGGTAGTCGAGCTGCTCGCGGAGCGTGGCTGGACCGCCGACGGGGCGTCGGAGCGCGTTTTCTTCCAGGTACAGCGCATACGGTGTTGCGGTTCGCCGCCGTTCCAGAACGGATCGTCGGGACAGCCTGACCTGGATCAGTTCGTCTACATTATGTGCGTCGTCGTCAATCTCGATCAGAGAGCGCGCGGTTTCTTCGGTCTGTAGGAGACCGGGGATAAATCCGCCCACATCGGTGATCTGAGTCGCTTCGCGTTCGTAGCCCATCAGAGTGGTCAGTTGTTCCGGGTTCGCGGCCCCGGGAGTCCATGGCGAGATGCCGAGGCGTGTGAAGTCTTCCAGCCACTGGTACAGGCGGTCGTTTCCGACTCCGATCGCGGCGGCTACTTCTTTGAGCAGTTCCTCTGTGAAGAGGATTTCACCGCGTTCCAGCCGCGTGACATAGGTCGGGTTCTTGGGCTTGTTCAACCGCCGCGCCAGCTCGCGAATGCCGATGCCTGCGGTGTCGCGTGCCCGCTGGATCGTCCTGCCGAGCGTCCGCGCCTGCGGACTGCGGAGGTTCGTCACGGGCACAGGGTACGCGGCTCCCTCAGCCGTGGAGGTCTTCCGGGACCCTCGAGGCTTTACCCCCATCGGGCGATTGACTAACTGTTTTGACACGGCAACAGTGTAGCTAGTGTCGCAAAACAGCAACTCTGGGTAGTGGGAATGCTCGGGGTCTGTTCGACACGAGATCCCCGGATCACCTGGCTTCCTCACGAAAAGGAGTCGGCGACGTGACCACCGCCGTGCGTACTCAAGCCGAAGATGTGACAAAGAGTGACCGCTTGTGGAGGCGGCGCCATCGAACGGCATCGCCGGATCACCCCGTCCGGGGAGGCCCTCGGGTGCCGCGATGAGCACCGCGCTGGCCGGGTCGCTCTCGCCACAGCCCATGGCAGCTCGCTACCTCGGTGTCTTCCGGCGGCTCGAGCACCGCCCGGACCCGAACTATCACCGGGTCTGCGTGGCGGTGTGCGGGGCGATGGTCACCCGCCGGACCGCCTCCGACCGCCGCTTCTCTCCGTGCCCCTCCTGTTTCCCGGAGCCCTCATGTCCTTCCGCTGGTTCGTCCGGTCCCTGTCCAGAGGGGACACCCACCTCGGCCGCCGCGCCGAGCAGCCCGCTCCTTCCGTCGCCGCGTTGTGCGATCCCGAGCTCTCGTTCGCCCCGCTGAACCGGCGGCCGTTGGCGGTCTGCTTCTTCGACTGGCAGGTCTGCCTCGACTGCCTCACCGCCGACTCTCCTGCCGTGGAGATCGCGTCGCCTCGGGTGCCCGGTGATCTGGGCGTCACGCCGGACCGCTCGGTGCCACTGCCCGTGCCGGTGTCGCTCGGCGCCGGGGCGGTGAGCCGGTGAGCGCTCGTCATGCCCGACGTCGGCTCGCTGTAGCGGGCGTGCCCGCGCGGTGGCAGTCCGTCGGTGGACTTCAGCGGCTCCCCGCCGCCCGAGTCCGACCGTATCTCGGCATCTCCCTCTGGCCGTCCGAGGAGGACCAGTCATGACCGCACTGATCGCCGAACACTCGATCTCGGCTGCGAACCCGCCTGGTCGACTGTTCCCGCCGAGTCGTCGGCGCCCGTCTGCTGGGGAGAACGTCACCGAGCGCCAGAACCTCCCCGGTCGCGAGAGCCTCTCCCGTCACGAGAGCCTTGCCGAGCGCGAGAACCCGCCGGATCGAGCGAACCCGCCTGATCAGGAGAATCCGTCGATTCAACACGCTCCGTCGGACGGGCGGGATGCCCCGGTCGCGCCGCCGGCTCCGAGGGTCCCGAGGCCGCAGGCGTCCGTGACCTCCGCAGCGTCCGCGACCTCCGCCGCGCTGCCGCTGGTGGTGTCGGTGAACTCCACGACCGGGCGGCCGGAGTCCCTGGTGCTCGTGGCGGATCGATCAGCCCGCTCGGTCACCCTGGCCCGTCGGGGGCGGGGGTTGGCCTCGTTGACCGTCCAGACCGCCGAGATCCTGCGGGCGGCGGCGTCCACCGGTCGGCCTGCGGCGGCGGTGGAGATCGCCGTGGTGGCGCGGGACCGCCGGGCCGGTCGGCTGCGGGTCGCGGTCCTCGGGCCGCAGATCACGATGACCCTCCTCGCGGGCGGGTACGAGCTCCGGTGCTGGCAGGTCCCGCAGCGTGGCGCGCTGGCTGCGATGCTCGGCCGCGCCCTGGCCCACCTCGTCCGGGAGGCCCGGTGAGCGCGGAGACGACCGTGTGGTGGCAGGACGTGCCCACCACGACGCGAGAGGTCGCCGACCGGCACGCCGTCGACATCCGCCACGCCGGGCCGCCGAAGAGCGGCGCCCAGGTCGAGACCCTGTGCGGGATCACCATGACCGTCCGCACCGTCCGCCGCTGCCTCGGCCGGATCACCACCTGCCGAGACTGCCAAGACCTGGCCCGGCAGCTCTGCGGCCTGCCGCCGCTGGAGTCCGACGCGGGAGGTCGCCATGGGTGACCACACCGGTCGTCGGATCGCCTGCCCCGCCGCGACCTGCCGGGCGATCGGGTCCGTCGAAGCCGGGCACGCCGTCGAGTCCGCGGGCCTCGGTCGTGGCGTCGATACCGACGGGCGGGTCCAGACCGCCGGGTCCGGGGACGCCTGCGGGTCGCCGCTGCCCGTGACGGCCGGATCGAACCGCGTCGTCCGGCGGGGCGAGTCCGCAGGGCGGGAATCAGCAGGGCGTGCCGATTCCCCCGACTCGGCTCCCGCTGGTGCTGCCGCTGGTGCTGCCGACTACGCCGCCACGGCCGGGCGCGGCAGGCTGCTCCGGCCCGCGAGAGCCGGCAGGCCCGTCGGTGCTGCCTGCTGCGCCCTGCCGACTCGGCAGGGCGACCCTGCCGGAATCCGCAGGCGTTCCTGGGCCGGCCTGCTGCACGCCGCGCTCGCCGTCCTCACGGCGTTCGTCGGTCTGCCTGCCGAGAGCGGCCCTGCTCGCCGCCGACGCGACCGGAGCGCGGCAGGCTCGACGGCGCGGCAGCCCCGGCGGGCTGCCCGGTCCGACCGGGCCTGTCCCCGCTGCCGGGGGCGTCGGATCGTCGCCACGCCGGGGAGCCGGCTGCCCTTCGACACGATCTGCTGCCCGGAGTGCCGATGACCGACCAAGAACCCGACCTCGGCGGCGACGGGGTGCACCGCTGCCCGGCCGCCGCGCCCCGGCCCGCCGCGCACGTCTGGATACTGCCCGCCGTGGCGGGCGGGCTGTTCTGGGGCGTCTCCTGCTCGCGGTGCCCCACCCGATGGCACGGCATCGTGCACGGCGGCGTCGACGACGCGCTCCGCGAGGCCACCGCCGGGATCACGCCGGAGACCTTCGTCAAGCGTCATCACCTGATCTCCGGCGGCAACCGACTTCACCAGTGGATCAGTCGATCGCCCGACGTCCCGCCGCTGCTGCGGCGCCTGGTCGCCCACGACCCGACCTTCGCCGTCGACGGGGAGTACCGGCTGACCGCAGACGGCCCGGCCGTCGGGTCGGCGGACGTCGTCGCGGCGGACGCGAGCTTCCGGCCCGCCAACGGCGCCGCCGGGTGGGCGGTGGTCACCGGTCGCGGCTGGCACGACTCCGGGCGGCTCGACCCGCGACATCCCTGGGACTCCCACTCCGCCGAGGTGATGGCCGCCGCCCACGCCGCCTCGCTCTATCCACGTGGCCATTCCGTCACCGTCGTCACCGACAGTCGGATGGCCGCCGAGGTACTCGACATCCTCGTCAATGCAGGCAGCCGACGACGCCGCCGCATCTACCCCGGTCTCACCGTCAGCGAGCGCGGCCTGAACATGATCGAGGACCTCACCAAGGCTCGATGCGAAGGCGCCCGCATCCGGTTCGTCTGGAAGCCCCGCAACACCGACGCGATGCTCATCGCCGCCGACACCCTGGCCGCCGCCGCCGCCGTCGCGACGACCGAGGTCACCCACCCCGACGTCCTCCGGGAGCTGCAACGCTCCGTCGCCGCCATCCGCAATGCCGTCCGGCGGGCCGTCTCCACCCTCGACTCCGCAGGACTGCAGCCCCACCAGAACACGGCGGCGATGGCCTCCCTCGCCTCCGCCTACACCGACGCGATGGCCAAGGCCAGCGAGCGACTGGCGACGGAGGCGCCGTGGGAGCCGGAGTCTCGCTCCTCGCCGCCCCGGCGGCCGTGATCGGCGACGGGCCGCCGAGGTCGAGTGCTCCGACCGGCGGTGCGCGAGTGCCCTGATCCAGTGGCGGACGGGCTCGTGTCGGCAGCCTGCGAGGGGTTGGCCGGACGGTGAGCCGCCTGCGCAGGTGGGTCGCCCGCGTCCCGCAGGGTGACAGGCCTCGTCGAACGAGCCTCGTTCTCGACGGCGATGCCCGCTTCGGACGGCCGACGGAGGTCGAGTCTCGGGCCTGGCCCGGTGTGTCCTCGCCGCGCGAGGTCTCGTCATGCCTCCGCTGGGGGCGGGGGAGTACGTCGGTTCCTGGCGGACGGCAGTCGATTCGGGCGAATACACACTCGGATCGGCGAGGTTCGGGCCTCGGCTGCGGCGCCCTCGGGGCGGCACACCGCCCTGCGGTGCCCGGACGGCCGTTCGGCGGTGCCCCTTCAGGCTGACATCGTCGTCCGTTCGGCCTAGAGTCGGCTGCCTCTTCGGACGCCTGGGCGGTCCTCGGCAGTCCGCCCACGCTTCGCCTGCCGCTCCGGCGGCAGACGGCGTACGTCGGTTCGGTGGGACGGCGCCCGCCGAGTCGGGGCGGCGCTCCACCGGGCCCGGCGTCGTCGGTCTCGAGGCTCCTCGGCGACCTTCCCCGGCACCCCGAGGCCTGCCGGGCGGCCCGGCGTAGACCGATCCGTGATCTCCGAGGCGGTTCGACCGTCGAGTCGGTCCCCGCGCCCGAGGCCCGTCGCCCGCCGAGGCTCGGCGTCCTCGGCGCCGCAGGACTCGCCGCCCGACTCGGGCGACGCGCCGGCAGTGTCCGGGCACATCAGGCCTGCTCACGAGGCAGACGACGGGCGGAGGCGGCGCGGTCGACGGCGGGCGGGCGTCGCGAGGGAACGCGCCAGGGACCCGGCGGGGCCAGCCAGTGCTCGGATGTCCGGCCGATGACGTGCGGGCAAAGTACCGATGTCGATGAACGACTGGGTCACATTCCGGTAGCGAATTCGACCGGCGCGGCCATACACCAGGTGAAGCAACAACCTGGAGGAACACCGTGTCATCCCAACGCCACGCGCGCCGAGCGTGGTTGATCTGGACCTTCGCCGTCATCGTCTATCTCGCCGCCGTCTTCCACCGCGGTTCCCTCGGCGTCGCGGGAACCCTGGCCAGTGAGCGTTTCGCCATCGGCCCCGCCGCACTCGGGGTCTTCACCGTCGTGCAGGTCGGCGTCTACGCCGCCATGCAGATCCCCACCGGTTTACTGGTCGACCGATTCGGCCCGCGCCGCGTGCTGACCGCCGCCGCCGTGCTCCTGGGCGTCGGGCAACTCCTGTTCGCCCTCGTCGACTCCTACCCGGCCGCCCTCGCCGCGCGCGTGACCGTCGGCATCGGCGACGCGCTCACCTGGGTGAGCATCCTGCGGCTGGTCGCCGCGCACTTCAGCGCCCGCCGCTACGCCCTGGTCGCCTCGGTGTCCAGCGCGTTGGGCGCCCTCGGCGGCGTGCTCGCCACCGTGCCGCTCGGTCTCGCCCTGACCAACGTGGGCTGGACGCCGACCTTCGCGATCGTCGGACTCGTCACCGCCGCCTACGCCGTCATCGCGGGCCGCTTCGTCCGCGACGCGCCGCAGGCCGTCCCGGTGGACGGCGAGCAGCCCCCGGCCCGGCCCACCCCGCCCGGCCTGCGGGAGGTCCTCCACCGCGTCCCCACCGTCTGGCGCGTGCCCGGCACCCGGCTGGCGTTCTGGGTGCACTTCTCCACGATGTTCCTGCCCGGCGTGCTCGGCCTGCTCTGGGGCTTCCCCTACCTGGTCGACGGCCTCGGTGTCGCGCCGGGGACGGCGGGCGTCCTGGTCGGACTGCTGGTCTTCGGCGGGGTGTTCGCGGGCCCGCTGGTCGGCGCGCTGATCGGCCACCGCCCGACGTGCCGGATGCCGCTGGTGATCGGCTACCTCCTCACCGCCCTCGGCGCCCTCACCATGCTGCTGGCCTGGCCCGGCGACGGTCCGCCGCTGCTGCTGGTGACCATGGCGTTCGTGGTCTTCGCCTGCGGCGGCCCCGCGTCCTCGGTGGCCTTCGCCCTGGTGCGGGACTACAACAGCCTCACCGAGGTGGGCACCGCGACCGGGGTCGCCAACGTCGGGGGACACCTGGCCACCGCGTTCTCCGCGCTGCTCATCGGGCTGCTGCTGGACGGGACGGGAGGCTCCTACCGGATCGCCTTCCTCGGCGTCGGCGCCCTGATGCTGTTCGGGATGTCGCGCACCCTCGTCTGGTGGCGGCGGGCGCGCGCGGTGGTGCTGGCCGCCGACGCTCGAGGCGAGTCGGTGCCGGTTCGGCTGAGCTGGCAGCGCTGGGACCTGCGGCCCGCTCCCGTGCCCGCCCGCGTCTGAGGGCCGGTCTTCGGTCGGCGCTCCGGCGTGAGCGGGGAGCGGCCTGGCTGAGCTGCCAGGCGACGATGCCGCAGATCGCCGCGTCTGCCGTGCGCAACAGGACAGGCTCTGCGGACGTCTCCGGGCAGGATCGCCGCCCCGAGAACGGCCAGGCCCCGCCCCCGAACAGTCCGGCTCAGCCCGGCCCGTTCGGGGGCGGATCTGCGCGAGGCGGACGGCGTCGACCGGGCCGAGGACCGCCGCGTCGACCTCGCCGATCGTGCCCGTCACCCGGCGGGCCGGGCTCGGCGAGGCGTGCGGCAGGATGTCACCCCGTGTCCGGACCGTCTCGCAAGCCCCGCGCCTCCCGTCCCCCCGTGCCGCCCGGCCTCGTCGTCGTCGACAAGCAGAGCGGCATGACCTCGCACGACGTGGTCGCCGTCGCCCGTCGAATACTCGGCACCCGCAAGATCGGGCACGCGGGCACCCTCGACCCGATGGCCACCGGCGTGCTGGTCCTCGGCGTGGAACGCGCGACCAAGCTCCTCGGTCACCTCGCCCTGGACACCAAGGCCTACCTCGCGACGATCCGACTCGGCTCCGCCACCACCACCGACGACGCCGAGGGTGAGGTGCTCTCCACCACCGACGCGAGCGGGATCAGCGAGTCCGACGTGCTCACGGCCATCGAACCGCTGGTGGGCGACATCCAGCAGCGGCCGAGCGCCGTCAGCGCCGTCAAGGTCGACGGGAAGCGCGCCTACGCGCGGGTCAGGGCGGGCGAAGAGGTCGAGCTGCCGCCCAGGCCGGTGACCGTGCAGCGGTTCGACGTGCTCGCGCAGCGCACCGAGGGCGAACACGTCGACCTGGACGTCCTCGTCGAGTGCTCCTCCGGCACCTATGTTCGTGCCCTGGCCCGTGACCTCGGGGCCTCGCTGGGCGTCGGCGGGCATCTCGCCGCGCTGCGCCGGACCCGCGTCGGGCCCTTCGGCATCGGGGGCGCCAGGACGCTGGCCAGGCTGGAGGAGAAGCCCGAACTGACCCTCGGCCTGGCGGACGCCGTCGCCGCCGCCTTCCCACGACGCGATCTCGATCACGTCGAGTCCTCGGCGCTGGCCCACGGCGGCAGGCTGCCGCTCGCGGGCATCCCCGGCGCCTACGGGGCCTTCGACCCGGCGGGCAGGCTGATCGCACTGGTCAGTGAGAAGACCGGCCAGGCGACGTCGCTGGTGGTGTTCGCTCCGGCGGGGGCGGCCGCAGACGCCCGCTGACCCGCCAACGTGCACTCCAGCCGCCTCCCGCGACGACGTAGGGTGCTCCTCATGCGACGCTGGCGCGGTCTGGACGCCGTTCCCTCCAACTGGGGTCGGTGCGTGGTCACCATCGGGATCTTCGACGGGGTGCATCGTGGTCATCAGCAGCTCATCGCCTCCGCCGTCGGGCGGGCGCGGGAGCTGGGACTGCCGTGCGTCCTGCTGACCTTCGACCCGCATCCGGCGGAGGTGGTGCGGCCGGGCAGCCACCCGGCGCAGCTCACCACCCTGCGGCGCCGGGCCGAACTGGTCGAGGAACTCGGCGTCGACGTGTTCTGCGTGCTGCCCTTCACCTCGGAGGTCGCCAAGACGCCGCCGGACACCTTCGCGCACGAGGTGCTGGTGGAACGGCTGCACGCGGCGGCGGTGGTGGTGGGGGAGAACTTCACCTTCGGTCACCGCGCCGCGGGCGACGTCGCCCTGCTACGCACGCTCGGCCGTCGGTTCGGCTTCGTCGCCGAGGGCGCGGATCTGCTGGCCAGGAACGAGCTGACCTTCTCCTCCACCTACATCCGCTCCTGCCTGTCGGCGGGCGACGTGACGGCGGCGGCCGAGGCGCTCGGCAGACCGTACCGCTTGGAGGGCATCGTCGTCCGGGGCGACGGCCGAGGCCGTGAACTGGGCTTTCCCACGGCGAACCTCTCGATGCACCGGTATGCGGCCGTGCCGGGCGACGGCGTCTATGCCTGCCGCTTCCAGCTGCGCTCGCACGGTCGGGAGCAGGAGCGGCGAGTGCTGTCCGCCGCCGTGTCGGTGGGGACCAACCCGACGTTCTCCGGCGAGGAGCGCCGCGTCGAGGCCTATGTGCTCGACGTGGACGAGGACTTCTACGGTGAGCACGTCGAGCTGGACTTCGTGGCCAAGCTGCGGGACATGGAGCGGTACGACGAGGTGCAGGCGTTGATCGATCAGATGAGCGTGGACGTGCGGCAGACGCGCGAGATCCTCACCGGGCAGGCGTGAGGACGGGCACCTTCCTGGTACTTGATTTCCGTCGGTTCGGTCCTGAGGCGCCTGGATGACCTGGCAGGATGGCCGGACCACTCGCCGAAGACGAGGACATCGGCGGCGCCGCTGTCGCGTGGTGTGGGCATGGAGAGCGACGACTCAGCCGAGGAGCTGATGTGGACGAGCAGAAGATCGTGCAGCGCAATCTCGCGCTGCAACGAGAGTGGTACGGAGAGCCGCTCGGCGACCGAGTGCGCAGACTGGTGGTCGCGTATCGGATCTCGCAGGCTCAGCTCGCCGACGTACTGGGGATCAGCGCCCCGATGCTCAGCCAGGTCATGAGCGGGCGGCGAGCCAAGATCGGCAACCCCGCCGTGCTCGCCCGACTGGTGATGCTGGAACGGCGGGCCCTGGCGCGCGATGTCACCGCAGGCGACCGCGAGGCCATCCAGCGCGCGCTGGACGAGGTGCGCAACTCGCGCCCCACCGTGGCCAGGGGCGAGCTGCCGATCAACGAGGGCAACCACTCCGACATCGTCGCCCAGGTGCTCGGCCAGGCGGCCAGCTTCGAGGAGCTGATCGAGGCGGCCGAGCTGATCGAGGGCAGGCACCCCAAGCTGGCGCGCGTGCTCCGCGACGCCGCGCGGGACTGACGAAACGGCACCGGAGCGACGACGTGCGGCTGTTCTCGACGCTGTGGCCCGCCTCGGCGGTCGTCGACGATCTCCGCGCGGCCCTGACGGAGGTCCGCGACCGACGGCCGGGGATCGCGGGACCGGGGCTGCGGTTCGGCGCCGAGGCGGACTGGCACGTGACCCTCGCCTTCCACGGTGAGAACGTGGACCGGGCCCCCTTCGCCGATCGGCTGCGCTCCACGATGACGGGACTCCGCGCCCCTCGACTGCGCCTCGCCGGGGTGGGCACCTTCCCGAAGGTCCTCTGGGCGCGAGTCGTTCCGGAACAGGCCGCCGACGAGGCCGCGCTGACGGCACTGGTCGCGGCGGCGGGCGGCGATCCCGACGACTATCAGGCGCATCTGACGCTGGCGCGGTGGAAGCCGGACGCCGACGAGCCGAGGGCCCTGACCTCGGCGCTCGCCGACTACGTCGGGCCGTCCTGGCAGCCTGCCGAGGCCTCACTCGTCGAGAGTGGACCTACCGTGGGCGGCGGCTCTCGCTTCCACCGCGTGCTGGACGTCGCGCTGACTCGCTGAGGCGCGCCGTGTCGTCGGTTCGCCGCGCCCCTGGTCTGCCTGCTGTGTCGCAGGCTCGTCGTGTCGGCGCCGTCGCCCGCTTCGAGCGGATCGGCCGCTACGCCCCGAACCGGGTGCGTCGCCCGAGTCGTTCCGCGCCCGCCTGTCGGTCTCGGCGGGCTTTCGACTCGCCTGCCCGGCGGCAGCCGCAGCAGACCCCCGGGCAGGGCTGCTGAGCCTGCGGGAAACGCCTGACGCGGCGCCCGCCTCCGCCGGGACGGTGATCGCCAGGCCGTTCCATGCGACGGGCTGTCCGGCGTGGTCGGGCCGCCCGGCGGGTTGTCCGGCGGGCTGTCTCCGGGCCGAGGACCGGATGCCGCGCACCGCAGGCCGGGTCGGAAGTCCACGTCACGCAGGGTGCGCCGGGCGCGGCCCTGGTGAGTTCGCCGACGTCGTCAAGGCCGGTGCCGTCGAGTCCCACCGATGCACCGACGTCATCGTGGTCAGGACGTCGTGGTCGAGACGTCGTGGTCAGGACGTCAAGGTCAGGACGTCACCGAGATCGCCGACCGCACCGGGATCACGGCGGGTCCACGGCCAGCCGATACCCGCGTTTGACGACGGTCTGGACGAGCCTCGGCTCGCCGAGGGCGGTGCGGAGCCTGCCGATCGCGGTCTCCACGGCGTGCTCGTCCCCGCCGGTCGGCAGGGCCGCCAGCAGTCGCCGCCTCGGCACGACGCGCCCCGGTGTCGCGGCCAGCGCCCGGAAGACCGCCATCGGCGCCCGAGGTACCGGCCGCAGCATCCCGTCGACGACCGCCGCGTGGCCGCGCAGCTCGACCTCACGGGCGGCGATCCACAGCCGCCCGGCCCTGGCGGGCAGCGTCACCGCCAACTCCCGAACGAGCGCGCCGATCCTGGCCCGCTCCGGCCGCACCACCGGGACCCGCCGGGCCGCCAACGGTCCGGCGCAGATCGAGCCGACGCAGGCCACCAGCACGTCGCGGCGCAGCTCCGCCAGCAGCAGCTCCTCTCGGCCCGTCTCCGCCGCCACCGCCAGCAGATTGCTCGCCGCGGGCGCGCTGGTGAACGCGAGGGCGTCGATCTGCCGGGTCAGGATCGCGTCCACCAGCCGGTGCAGCGGCGCCGAGTCCAGCGGCGGCTGCCACCGATAGACCGGCACCTCCACGACGTCGGCGCCCGCCTCGCGCAGCGCGGCAACGAACTCCGGCTGGGGCTCGCCGTGGAGCTGGACCACGATGCGGCGGCCCGCCACCCCGTCGGACAGCAGGTGACCGAGCATCTCGGCGTTGCTCTCCGTCGGCGGCGACCACGTCTCGATCAGCCCGGCCGCCCGCACGGCGCCGCGAGACTTCGGCCCCCTGGTCAGCAGCCGGGCCGCCCCGAGCCTGCCCAGCAGCCCGTTGCCCAGTCCCCAGCCCTCGGCGGCCTCCAGCCAGCCCCGGAAGCCGATCGCCGTGGTCACCACCACCGCGTCCACCGGGGCCCGCAGCACCGCCTCCGTGGCGGCTCGCAGCCGCACGTCGTCGGCCAGCGGAATGATGCGGATGGCGGGGGCGTGCACCACCACCGCGCCCTTGCGCTCCAGCAGCGCGACCAGTTCCTCCGCCCGACGCGCGGCCGTGACTCCCACCGTGAACCCGGCCAGCGGCAGCAACTCGCCTGCCTCGGTCGTCCGGTGTGCTGTCATGGACGTCCCACCTGAACGGCCCCCGCCACGAGCCGGACCGGATGGGCCCGGACCGAGACGGCCGGATCGTCGAGACAGCGTCCCGTCTGCAGGTCGAACACCTGCTTGTGCATGGGCGAGCTGACGACCGGGCTGCCCGCGCGGTCGCCGACGATGCCTCGGGACAACACGGCTGCCCCGCTCACCGGGTCGAGATTGTCCAGGGCGAAGAGCTGGTCGTCATGAGTGCGGAACACCGCGACCTGATCCCCGCCCGGCAGCAGCGCGGCCACCCCGCGCTCGCGCTGCAACATCCTCAGGTCGCAGACGCTCACCCAGGTCGACTCGAACAATGCGGTCATGGGCTCTTCACCTCCGGGACACCGAGGAGCACCGGCACACGCTGGCCGCGCTCCTCACGGAACGAGATGGACGGGTCGGGGGTCTCCGGCGCGTTGACGAACGAACTGAACCTGGCGAGCTTCTCCGGGTCGTCCAGCACGCCGCGCCATTCGTCGACGTAATCGGTGACGTGCGCGGCCATCGCGGCCTCCAGCTCGGCGCAGATGCCGAGACTGTCGTCGACGATCACCGCTCTGAGATGGTCCAGGCCGCCCTCCATGGACTCGATCCAGGCGGCGGTCCGCTGCAACCGGTCGGCGGTGCGGACGTAGAACATCAGGAAGCGGTCGATCAGCCGGATGAGCGTCTCGGTGTCGACGTCGGTCACCAGCAGCTCGGCGTGGCGGGGGGTGAAGCCCCCGTTGCCGCCCACGTAGACGTTCCAGCCGGACTCGGTCGCGATGATCCCGACGTCCTTGCTCCTGGCCTCGGCGCATTCGCGGGCACAGCCGGAGACGCCCGCCTTGATCTTGTGCGGCGCGCGCAGCCCCCGATAGCGCAGCTCCAGGTCCACCGCGAGACTCACCGAGTCCTGCACGCCGAAGCGGCACCAGGTGGAGCCGACGCACGACTTCACCGTGCGCAGCGCCTTGCCGTAGGCGTGTCCCGACTCGAAGCCCGCCTCGACCAGCCTGCGCCAGATCAGCGGCAGCTGGTCCACGGTGGCGCCGAGCAGGTCGATCCGCTGGGCTCCGGTGATCTTGGTGTAGAGCCCGAAGTCCTTGGCGACCTGCGCGATCACCAGCAGCTTGTCCGGGGTGATCTCCCCGCCGGGAATCCTCGGCACCACCGAGTAGGTCCCGTTGCGCTGGATGTTGGCCAGATAGCGGTCGTTGGTGTCCTGGAGGACGGCCTGCTCACCGTCCAGGACGTGACCGCCGCCGAGCGAGGCGAGGATCGAGGCGGCCACCGGCTTGCACACGTCGCAGCCGCGTCCCCGACCGTGCCGCGCGATCAGCTCGCTGAAGGTCCGCAGGCCGGTGGACCGGACGATCTCGAACAGCTCCGCCCTGGTGTGCTCGAAGTGCTCGCACAGCGCGCGGGACTGCTCCACCCCGCGCTCGGCGAGCATCCGCTTGAGCATCGGAACACACGAGCCGCAGCCGCTGCCCGCCTTGGTACAGGACTTCAGTGCGGGGACGTCGGTGCAGCCGTCGTCGATCGCCGCGTTCAACGCGCCCTTGGTGACCGCGTGACACGAGCAGACCTGTGCCGAGTCCGGCAGCGCCGCCGTGCCGACCTGTCCGCCGCCGCCCTCCGGCGCGAGGAGCTGATCGGGTTGTGCGGGCAGCGGGGCGCCGACCAGCGGCCGGAGCAGACCGTAGGCACCCGCGTCGCCCACCAGCACGCCGCCGAGCACGGTCTTCGCGTCGTCGGAGACCACCAGCTTCTTGTAGGTGCCCGCCACCGGGTCGTTGTGCACGACCTCCAGCGCGCCGGGCGCCTGGGCGTGCGCGTCGCCGAAGCTGGCGACGTCGATGCCGAGCAGCTTGAGCTTCGTCGAGGTGTCCGCGCCCGCGAACTCCGCCGCCCCGCCCAGCAGCCGGTCCACCACGACCTCGGCCATCGCGTATCCGGGGCCGACGAGCCCGTACACCCGGCCTGCCACGCACGCGCACTCGCCGACGGCGTAGATCGACGGCTCGGAGGTCTGACAGCCCGCGTCCACGACGATCCCGCCGCGTTCGCCGACGGTCAGGCCGATCCGCCGCGCCAGGTCGTCGCGGGGACGCACGCCTGCGGAGAACACCACCAGCGGCGTGTCGATCCGGCCGCCGTCCGAGAGCCGGACCCCGGTGACCTCGCCGCCTGCGGAGCCCAGCACCTCCTGGGTGGAGACGCCGGAGTGCACGGCGACGCCGAGGCGTTCGACCTGGCCGCGCAGCACCGCGCCGCCGCCCTCGTCGATCTGCAGGGGCATCAGTCGCGGAGCCAGCTCCACGACGTGTGGGCGGACTCCGAGCAGCCGGAGCGCGTTGGCGGCCTCCAGACCCAGCAGGCCGCCGCCGACGACCACGCCCGTCTCGGCGTGCTCGGCCGCGGCCCGAATGCCGTCGAGGTCCTCGATGGTGCGGTAGACGTGACAGCCCGCAAGGTCGTGGCCCGGCACCGGCGGCACGAACGGCCGCGATCCCGTCGCCAGCACCAGCGCGTCGTAGGCGCGGGTGACGCCCGAGGCCGTCGTCACCGTGCGGGCCGTCGGGTCCACGTCGACCACCGGATCGCCCAGCCGCAGCTCCACGGTCTCGTCCTCGGCGAACTCCGCGCCGGGCAGCCGCAGCGTCTCGGGTCGCCAGGAGTCCACATAGGACGACAGCGCGACCCGGTCGTAGGCGGGCCGGGGCTCCTCGGCGAGGACCACGACGCGCCAGGCGCCCGTGACGTCCCGATCGCGGAGCGCCTGGACCACTCGATGGCCGACCATTCCGTTGCCGACGATGACCAGCGTCCGCGTCATGGAAGTCCCTTCTTCGGCAGGTGTCCTCCATGCTCACCGCGTGCCGTGTCCCGCCTGGGTCCCCGGTATTGCATGACCGTTAACGGGTGCTCTCCTCGCAGGTGACGGGCAGTGCGACGCGGCGATCGGAGCAACGGCGGCCTGCGCGCTGTCGTCGCTTTCACGCCAACCTCACGCCGACGGCGCCGGACGACGAACGCCCCGCCCGGCGCAGGCGGCCGAGCGGGGCGTGGACGTCAGGAGCGGGACGAGCCCGGCGCCCTCGGGCGCGGTCTCGGCCCGGATCACACTCTGGCGGCCGCCAGACTCGGCAGCCGGGAGACCAGGACGGTCTTGCGCAGGTAGCACCACCACGTGACGGCCAGGCACAGCCCGTAGAAGACGACGAAGCCGTAGAGCGCCGCCTCGATGCCGCCGCTGCCCGAGATCGACGCCGCGAAGCCCCGGTTGACGAAGAACCCGCCGAACGCCCCGACCGCCGAGGCGATGCCGATGGCCGCCGCTGCCTCCCGCTTGGCCCGCGCGCCCGCCTCGGCCCGATCGACGCCCGCCGCCTCCTCGCGGCGTGCCCGCGCCCTGAAGATGGCCGGGATCATCCGATAGGTGGAGCCGTTGCCGATCCCGCTGGTGATGAACAACAGCAGGAAGGCCCCGAGGAAGAGTTCGAAGCGCCCGCTGCGCAGACCGGCGATCACCGCCAGGGCCGTCAGTCCCATGGCCGCGAACGTCCACACCGTGACCCGCGCGCCGCCCAGCCGGTCGGCCAGCCAGCCGCCCAGCGGACGGGCCAGCGAGCCGACGGCCGCGCCGAGCCAGGCGAAGTACGAGCCCTGGACGTCGGGGAACTGGGTGGAGATCAGCAGCGGCAACGCGGCCGAGAAGCCGATGAAGGAGCCGAAGGTGCCGATGTAGAGGAAGGACATCACCCAGGTGTGCGGCCTGCGGGCCGCCGTGATCTGCGCCTTGAAGTCCGACCGCGCCTCGACGAGGTTGTCCATGAACAGCAGCGCGCAGATCGCCGCCGCCACCACGAACGGCAGGTAGAACAACGCCGCGTAGGCCAGGTTCACCCCGGTGCCCAGCGAGATGACCACCGGAATGATCAACTGCATCAGCGCGACGCCGAGATTCCCGCCCGCCGCGTTCAGGCCCAGCGCGAAGCCCTTGCGCGACTCGGGATAGAAGAAACTGATGTTCGCCATGCTGCTGGCGAAGTTCCCGCCGCCGACGCCCGCGGTGGCCGCCGCGAGCAGGAACATCCAGAACGGCGTCTCCGGATTCGACACGCAGAGGATCAGCAGGGCGACCGGCAGCAGGAGCAGCAGGGCGCTCACCGCCGTCCAGTTCCGCCCGCCGAAGCGGGGCACCGCGAAGGTGTAGGGCAGCCGCAGCGCGGAGCCCAGCAGATTGGGCACCGCCACCAGCCAGAAGAGCTGATCGACGGAGAAGGCGAAGCCCGCCGACGGCAGCGCGACCACGACCACGCTCCAGATCGACCAGAGCGCGAAGCCGAGGTGCTCGGCGAAGATCGAGAAGATCAGATTCCGCCGCGCGACCCGCGCCCCGGTGCGGGCCCAGAACTCGGGGTCCTCCGGCTCCCAGTGCTCGATCCACCGACGGCCCTGTCGTCCGTGTCGCTCTTGCCGCTCGCTGTCCGCCGTCACGGTCATCCGTCGTCCTCCAGTGCCCACGTCGGTCGTCCTCACCTCGCCTCACCGGGGCCGTCATCGGTGGCGACCCGGCCACGAGAGCCGTCGCCGACGCTATGAAGTGCCCGTTACCTCGCGATGACCGGGGATGACCGGTGGGCGAATTCCCCTTCACCGGGCTGTGCAGACCTGGGTGAGCCCGGATTGCCGCCGTCGTCACCCCGACGGGGTTCGGGGGCCGGCTGCTCGCCCGATGGCAACGGTCACCCGCTCGGTACCCCCGTCGCCTGCGGTGATCAGCAGCCGTGAACGCAGACCCGATGCGATCGTGCGAGCTCCCGGCGGCGACGTGGGTCACGGCTCGTCGGGGCGAGCCGGGCGTACTGCTGGATCACCGTCGACGGAACGAGAGCAGGCGAGGAACGACAACGGCGGCCACCTCGGCCGGGCCGAAGCCGTGATCGGGGCGCGGATCACCGCGACGTGGCAGGCCGGTCGGGGCCGTGGCACGAGCGCGATGGTCTCGCGGCGAGGCTCCGTGCCGACTCCTCCGGCGACCGCGGCCCGCCTCGACCACGACGGCGCCCCGCCGCCTCACCCCGCCGGAACCGCCACCGCGGGCTCTCGATCCGCCAGCCAGGCCGCCAACGCGCATACCTCGTCCCGGCAGCCGCCGCAGCCGGTGGTCGCCCTGGTTTGCACCGCGAGGTCCGACACCGAGCGCGCCCCCGACTCCCAGGCCTCCACGAGACGATCCCGCCGCACCGAGTTGCAGCGACACACCATCGCGTCGGCGGGCTGCGCGCCGGGATCGATGCTGCTCTCGGCGGGGAGCGCCCGGCCGAGCAGCAGGCCCAGCCGGTCCGGTGGCACCGGAGTCCCCCGGTCGAAGAACCCGGTGATCGAGGCGGCGGCGTCCGGAACACCCAGCAGGATCGCCCCGGTCACCCGTTCGTCCCGCACCACCAGCTTGGCGTAGCGGCCCCGCACGGGGTCCTGCACGCACACCACCTCGGAGTCGGGGCTGTCCACCGGCACGTGCACGTCGCCGAGCGCCGCGAGATCGATGTCTCGTGCCTTCAGGCGCGTCACCGTGGTCGTGCCCGTGTAGCGGGACTCCGGGTTCGACTCGGTCAACAGGTCCGCGAGCACCGAGGCCTGGTCCCAGGCAGACTGCACCAGGCCCGCGTCCGCGCCGGGATGCTGGGCGCAGTCGCCCAGCGCCGAGACGTCGGGGTCCTCGGTGCGCAGCCGGTCGTCGACCAGCACTCCCCGGTCCACCGCCAGCCCCGCCGCCCTGGCCTGCTCCACCGCCGCGCGCACCCCGGCGGCGACCACCACCAGCTCGGCGGGCACCGTCGTGCCGTCGGCCAGCAGCAGGCCCGTGCCCGGTCGGTGCGCCACGGCAGGCACGCCCAGCCGGAGCCGGACGCCCAGCTCACTCAGCGACCGGGCCAGCACCCGACCCGCGCCCGCGTCCAGCTGTCGTTCCATCAGGTGATCGCCCGGATGCACCACGGTCACCTCGGTGCCCCGGCCCGCGAGGCCCCGCGCGGCCTCCAGCCCGAGCAGCCCGCCCCCGAGCACCGCCACCCGGACGCCCGCCCGCGCGGCGGCCGAGATCCGTTCGCAGTCGTCCAGCGTGCGGAAGGGCACGACGTCCGAGGCAGGCTCGCCGTCGGAGTCGAGTAGACCCGGCAGCGGCGGCAGCCACGCCCTGCTGCCGGTGGCCAGGACGAGGTGGTCGTAGGCGCACCACCGATCGTCGTCGAGCCGGACCCGCCGTTCGCGGAGGTCCAGCTCCGTCACCCGACGTCCGCGCCGCAGGTCGACGAGGTTCCGCAGCGCCCAGTCCTCGTCCTGCAACTGCACGGCCTCGGCGGGCAGCGAGCCCGCCACGACGCTGGAGAGCAGCACCCGGTTGTACGCGGGATGCGGCTCCTCGCCGAACACCGTCAACGCCACGCGGTCGCCCGCCGGATCACGCCTGCGGATCTCCTCGGCAAGCCGGGCCCCGGCCATTCCGTAGCCCATCAGGATCACCTGTCGACGGCTCATCGGACCTCTCCTTCGCGCTGGATCGCGGCGGGGTGCGCCGCGTCGAGACGGGCCGCGCAGACCTTGAACTCGGGCATCCGACTCACCGGGTCGAGCACCGGATTGGTGAGCAGGTTGGCGCGCTGGACGCCGGGGAAGTGGAAGGGCAGGAACAGCACGTCCGGCCGCATCGAGGGCACACAGCGCACCCTGGCCTGCATCACCCCTCGGCGGGAGCTGACCCACGCCGTCGCGCCCTCGGCGAGTCCGGCGCGCGCGGCGGTGTCGGGGTGGACCTCCACGTGCGCCTCCCCGGACACCGCGACCAGCTCGGGGATCAACCGGGTCTGTGCCCCGGACTGGTACTGCGCCAGGACCCGGCCGGTGGTCAGTACCAGCGGGAACTCGGCGTCCGGCGGCTCGGCGGGCCCCCGGTAGTCCACCGCGACGAACCGGGCCCGTCCGTCGGCGTGGGCGAAGGAGTCCAGGAACATCCTCGGCGTCCCCGGATGCGTCGGGTGGGGCACCGGCCAGTGCAGGGCCTCCCCGGCGCGCAGCCGCGCATGGCTGATCCCCGAGTAGTCGGCGGGCCCGCCTGCCGAGGCGGCCCGCAGCTCCTCGAACACCGTGTCGGCCACCACCGGGAACCGCTCCGGCGGCTGCCCCAGCCGGACGGCCAGCCCGTGCAGGACGTCGAGGTCGCTGCGCACCCGAGGCGGCGGGTCGACCGCCTTGCGCCGGAGCAGCACCCGGCCCTCCAGGCTGGTCATCGTGCCGTCCTCCTCGGCCCACTGCGTCACCGGCAGCACCACGTCGGCCGCCTCGGCCGTCTCGGAGAGCACCACGTCGGCGACCACCAGCAGGTCCAGCGCCGCCAGCCGCTCCTGCACGTGTGCCGCGCGGGGCGCCGAGACCACCGGGTTGCTGCCGAAGACGAGCAGGGCGCGCGGCCCGTCGTCCCGGCCGAGTGCGTCGAGCAGCTCGTAGGCCGAGCGGCCGGGGCCGGGCAGCTCGGCAGGGTCGACGCCCCAGACTCCGGCGACGTGCGCGCGAGCCGCCGGATCGTCGAGTCGCCGATAGCCGGGCAGCTGGTCGGCCTTCTGGCCGTGTTCGCGCCCGCCCTGGCCGTTGCCCTGCCCGGTGAGGCAGCCGAAGCCCGCGCCAGGCGTGCCCGGCAGCCCCAGGGCCAGCGACAGGTTGATCCAGGCCGAGACGGTGTCGGCGCCGTCGGAGTGCTGCTCGGTGCCGCGCGCGGTCAGCACGTAGGCGCGGTCGGCCTCGGCGAGCAGCCGCACCGCAGCGTGCTGGTCGGCCGCCGACACCCCGGTCACCCGCTCGACGCGCTCCGGCCACCAGGCCGCCGCCGCCCGCCAGGCCGCGTCGAGGCCGCTGGTCCGCGACTGGACGTAGGCGTGATCGACCAGGCCGTCCAGTACTGCCGCGTGCAGCATCCCGAGGGCCAGCGCCAGATCCGTGCCGGGGGTCGGCTGCAGGTGCAGCGCGGCCTGCTCCGCCGTCGGTGTCCGGCGAGGATCGATCACGATCAGTCCGCCCCGATCGGCCGTCCGCCGCAGGTGGCCGACGAAGGGCGGCATGGTCTCCGAGGGATTGGCGCCGATCAGCAGCACCGCGTCCGCCGCGCCGAGGTCGGCGACCGGAAACGGCATCCCGCGATCCAGCCCGAACGCCCGCATGCCCGCTGCGGCCGCCGAGGACATGCAGAACCGACCGTTGTAGTCGATCTGCGAGGTGCCCAGCGCAACCCGCGCGAACTTGCCGAGCAGATACGCCTTCTCGTTGGTCAGCCCGCCGCCGCCGAAGACCCCGACCGAGTCGGGGCCGTGCTCGGCGCGCAGCCCGCGCAGCTCGGCGGCGATCCGGTCCAGCGCCGTCTCCCAGCTCACCGGCCGCAGCGGCGCGTCCCGCCGGGGCCGGGCCAGCGGGGTCGTCAGCCTGCCCGGCGAGGTCAGCACCGTCGCCGAGGTCCAGCCCTTCTGACAGAGTCCGCCCCGGTTGGTGGGGAAGTCCCTCGGCGCGACCTCCAGCGTGCGGGTCGTCACCGTCATCGCGCACTGGAGCGCGCAGTAGGGGCAGTGGGTGGCGACCTCGGCGCCCGGCCCGCCGGTGTCGGCGGTCCCGCCTTCGCCGACGATCTCCTCGGGTGCCCGAGGCGCGGTGACCTGCGACATCGTGTGCCTCCTCGTTGGCGGGCCCGCCGTGCGCCCGGCGTTCGCCGCGTCTCGCAGGCCGCTCGCACCGCCCGGTCCGCGCCGACGCGTCCGCGCCGGGCCCGCGTCGGCGGGTGCGGATCACCGACGCTAGGCACCCGCTGTTACTCGGGCGTGGCGTCGCGTTTCCGGCAGGCGAAATCGTCTGCGCAGGCCTTGACGGTCTGCGGTGAGGTCCGGCGTCTGCCCGCCTGCTACCCTCGGCTCTCGGGTCCGGCTGCGTTCCGTGGCGGCCGTGACCGTCTTCCGCGAGGCCTGACCCGCTCGGTCGGTGTTCGTGGTGCTCGCGACCTGCAGGCTGTGGGCGCCCCCGACTGATCGCGGGCTGGTGCGGAGTCGCACGGAACCCGGATATAAGGAGACACCAGACCGTGGCACTGTCCACTGCCGAGAAGAAGTCGATCCTCGCCGAGTACGGCGTGCACGAGTCCGACACGGGCTCCCCGGAGGCTCAGGTCGCGATGCTGACCAAGCGCATCAGCGGCCTCACCGAGCACCTGAAGCAGCACAAGCACGACCACCACTCGCGTCGTGGCCTGTTGCTGCTGGTCGGCCGCCGTCGTCGACTGCTCAACTACCTGACGAAGGTCGACATCTCGCGTTACCGTTCGTTGATCAGCAGGCTCGGCCTGCGTCGTTGATCTGATCCGCCTCGCGGGCGCGGCCGACTCGGTCGCGCCCGCGACGTGGGCAAAGAGGAGTGGCCGCCGCACGTGAAGACGCCGATCGGGAACAGTTCGCCGGTCCTCGGTAGTGGTTCTCGGGACACACGGTCCCGTGGACTTCGATCGATGACCGGCCACGTTCGAACCTGCTCCCGTGTCTCGCGCGCTCCGGCCCGTTGACACAAGGAGAGAACTACGTGACAGACACTGATTTCACCGAGGCCACCGCGACCATCGACAACGGTCGCTTCGGCACTCGGACGGTCCGTTTCGAGACCGGTCGCTTCGCCCGCCAGGCGGCGGGCAGCGTCGCCGCCTATCTCGACGACGAGACCATGCTGCTCTCGGCGACCACCGCGTCCAAGCACCCGAAGGAGCACTTCGACTTCTTCCCGCTGACGGTGGACGTCGAGGAGCGGATGTACGCCGCGGGCCGCATCCCCGGCTCGTTCTTCCGCCGGGAGGGCCGTCCCTCCACCGACGCGATCCTGACGTGCAGGCTGATCGACCGGCCGCTGCGGCCGTCGTTCGTCGAGGGCCTGCGCAACGAGGTCCAGGTCGTCGTCACCGTGATGAGCCTGACCCCCGGTGACCTGTACGACGTGCTGGCCATCAACGCGGCCTCCGCCTCCACCCAGCTCTCCGGCCTGCCCTTCTCCGGTCCGGTCGGCGGCGTCCGCGTCGCGCTGATCGAGAACCAGTGGGTGGCCTTCCCGACCCACGAGCAGCTCGAGGGCGCCGTCTTCGACATGGTCGTCGCCGGTCGCATCGTCGGCGACGACGTCGCGATCATGATGGTCGAGGCCGAGGCGCCCGAGCACGTCCTCTCGCTGATCGAGAACGACGCGCCCGCGCCGACCGAGGAGATCGTCGCCCAGGGTCTCGAGGCGGCCAAGCCGTTCCTGAAGGCCCTGTGCGAGGCCCAGCAGCAGCTGGCCGACTCCTCGGCCAAGGAGACGGTGACCTTCCCGCGCTTCCTCGCCTACGAGGAGGACATGTTCGCGGCGGTGGAGCGGGTGGCCGCCACCGAGCTGGCCGAGGCGCTGACCATCGCGGGCAAGCAGGAGCGCGAGGCCCGCATCGACGAGGTCAAGGCCAGGACGCTCACCGAGATCGGTCTCGGCGAGGGCGAGGCCTTCCACGGGCGGGACAAGGAGGTCGGCGCGGCGTTCCGCTCGCTGACCAAGAAGCTCGTCCGCAACCGGGTGCTCCGGGACAAGGTCCGGATGGACGGCCGAGGCCTGGCCGACATCCGCAGCCTCTCCTCCGAGGTCTCGGTGATCCCGCGCGTGCACGGCTCGGCGCTGTTCGAGCGCGGCGAGACCCAGATCCTGGGCATCACCACGCTGAACATGCTGCGGCTCGAGCAGAACCTGGACACGCTCGCGCCGGAGACCACCAAGCGCTACATGCACCACTACAACTTCCCGCCCTTCTCCACCGGTGAGACCGGCCGCGTCGGCTCGCCCAAGCGGCGGGAGATCGGCCACGGCGCGCTGGCCGAGCGGGCCCTGATGCCGGTGCTGCCCTCGCGCTCGGAGTTCCCGTACGCGATCCGGCAGGTGTCCGAGGCGCTGGGCTCCAACGGCTCCACCTCGATGGGCTCGGTCTGCGCCTCGACGCTGTCCCTGCTCAACGCGGGCGTGCCGCTGAAGGCTCCGGTCGCGGGCATCGCGATGGGCCTGGTCTCCGACGAGGTCGACGGCGAGACCCGCTACGTGGCGCTGACCGACATCCTCGGTGCCGAGGACGCCTACGGCGACATGGACTTCAAGGTCGCGGGCACCAAGGACTTCGTGACGGCTCTCCAACTCGACACGAAGCTCGACGGCATCCCGTCCGACGTGCTGGCCCAGGCGCTCCGGCAGGCCTACGACGCCCGACTCACCATCCTGGAGGTCATCGCCGAGGCGATCGACCGTCCGGACGAGATGAGCCCGTACGCCCCGCGCGTCACCAGCGTGAAGATCCCGGTCGACAAGATCGGCGAGGTCATCGGCCCGAAGGGCAAGATGATCAACTCGATCACCGAGGAGACCGGCGCGGACATCTCCATCGAGGACGACGGCACGATCTACGTCGGCGCGGTGGACGGTCCCTCGGCCGAGGCGGCGGTGGACAAGATCAACGCCATCGCCAACCCGCAGCTGCCGAAGATCGGCGAGCGCTTCCTGGGCACCGTCGTCAAGACGGCCGCCTTCGGCGCCTTCGTCTCGTTGGTCCCCGGTCGGGACGGCCTCGTGCACATCTCCAAGCTGGGCAACGGCAAGCGGATCGCCAAGGTCGAGGACGTCGTCAAGGTCGGCGACAAGATCCGGGTCGAGATCGCCGACATCGACAACCGGGGCAAGATCAGCCTGGTGCCGGTCGCCGAGACCGAGTCGACGGAGAACGGTGCGGCCCCCGCCGAGGGCGCGGTCGCCGCCCCGTCGTCGGAGTCCACGACGGCGTGACGATCAGCGACAGGACGGCCGCGGGTCCCGACGGGGCCCGCGGCCTTCGCGACACACCTGACTCTCACACCGGGCTCGCCGGGCATCTTCAGGACGCGGGTACCACCGTCGTCCTGGACTCCGACGAGACGGGACGCATCGTGCGGCGCACCGTGCTGCCCAGCGGACTCCGGGTGGTCACCGAGCGGATGCCGGGGCTGCGTTCGGCCTCGGTGGGCATGTGGGTCGCCGCAGGCTCCCGCGACGAGACCGGCCCGGAGGCGGGCGCCGCCCACTACCTGGAGCACCTGCTCTTCAAGGGCACCCGCAGGCGCAGCGCGACGCAGATCGCCGAGGAGGCGGACGCCGTCGGCGGCGAGCTGAACGCGTTCACCTCCAAAGAGCACACCTGCTACTACGCGCACATGCTCGACGAGGACCTGCCGCTGGCCATGGACCTCGTGTGCGACGTCGTGTTCGACGCACTGCTGACGGACCAGGACGTCGAGATCGAGCGCGGGGTGGTGCTCGAGGAGATCGCCATCCGGGACGACGATCCCGAGGATCTCCTGCACGAGGCGTTCAGCGCCGCACTCCTGGGCGAGCACGCGCTCGGTAGGCCGGTCCTGGGCACCGAGGAGTCGATCGGCGCCATGACGCCGGATCGGCTGCGCACCTTCTATCGCCGCAGTTACACCCCGTCCAGGATGGTGCTGGCGGTCGCGGGCAACATCGAGCACGACGAGGTGTTGCGGCTGCTCGACCGGGCGCTCGCCGAGCGGGAGCCCGCCGACGGCGAGACCGCAGGCGCCCGCCCCGCCGCGCCGAGGCGGGGACGAGCCGACCTCGTCCAGGTGCGCGATCTCGTGCTGCATTCCGACGAGACCGAGCAGGCCCATCTGATGCTCGGCATGCCCGGCCTGGACCGCCACGACGAGCGGCGCCAGGTGCTCGGCGTGCTCAGCGCCGCCCTCGGGGGCGGAATGAGCTCGCGGCTCTTCCAGGAGATCCGGGAGCGGCGCGGACTGGCCTACTCGGTGTACTCCTCCGATGCGTGCTACTCCGACGCGGGCAGCCTCGCCGTCTACGCGGGCTGCCAGCCCGCCCGGCTCGGCGAGGTCGCGGGCGTGGTGCGCTCGGTGCTCGCGGAGGTGGCCGAGGGCGGACTCACCGAGGCGGAGGTGGCCAGGGGGCGCGGGCAGCTGCGCGGCGGCCTGGTCCTCGGCCTGGAGGACAGCGCCTCCCGGATGACCAGGCTGGGCAAGCGGGAGCTGAACTTCGGCACCCAGCTCGGCGTGGACGACCAGCTCCGACAGATCGACGCCGTCGGCGTCGACCAGGTCTCCGTGCTCGCCGCGGACCTGTTGCGACGCCCGATCAGTGCGGCCGTGGTGGGCCCGTACGCTCACGTCGGCGAACTGCCCGTCGAGGTGCAAGAGGTGACGAGATGAACGCGGCGGAGACCGGGAACGGTCCGATCCGAGTCGGGGTGATCGGCGGACGAGGCAGGATGGGCTCCGAGGTCTGTCGAGCCGTGGAGGCGGCCCCGGATCTCGAACTGGCGGCGGTCGTCGACGAGGGCGACTCGCTGTCCGCCCTCGTCGACGCGGGCACGCAGGTCGCCGTGGACTTCACCCATCCCGGCGTGGTGCTCGACGGGATCCGCTTCTGCGTGGAGCAGGGCATCCACGCGGTGGTCGGCACGACCGGTCTCGACGAGCAGCGGTTGGCAACCATTCGGGGCTGGCTGGAGCCGCATCCCGACCGGGGCGTGCTCATCGCGCCGAACTTCGCCATCGGCGCCGTGCTCACCATGAAGTTCGCCGAGATCGCGGCCCGCTACTTCGAGTCGGCCGAGGTCATCGAGCTGCATCACCCGCGAAAGGCGGACGCCCCCTCCGGCACCGCCGACCACACCGCCAGGGTGATCGCCGCCGCGCGGAGGTCCGCCGGACTCGGCGCGGCCCCCGACGCCACCACCCAGGAGCTGGCCGGGGCGCGCGGCGCCTCGGTCGACGACGTGCGGGTGCACTCGGTGCGGCTGGCGGGCCTCGTCGCTCACCAGGAGGTGCTCTTCGGCACCGAGGGGGAGACGTTGACCCTGCGGCACGATTCGCTGGACCGGAAGTCGTTCATGCCGGGGGTGCTGCTCGGCGTGCGCAAGGTGTCGGACCTGCCCGGTCTGACCGTGGGCATCGAGGGGTTGCTGGAACTGTGATCACCGCCCGTCGGGTGGCGATCCTGCTGACCGCCGTCCTCGTGGTCTACCTCTGGCTGTTGGCAGGCCGCGCGTTCATCCTGCTTCGCTCCGGCGACGCCGTGGCCGTGGTGCTCGGCGTCGCCATCCTGGTGCTGCCGGTCCTGGGCCTGTGGATGGTCATCGCGACCTGGCGGTTCGGCGCCCGCACAGCAGCGCTCGGCGAGCGGCTGGCCGAGGAGGGCGGACTCCCCGACAGCTCGGACCTGCCCAGGGCGCCCTCGGGCCGGGTGGAGCGGGAGGCCGCCGACGCCTGGTTCGAGGAATGGCGCAGTGAGGTGGAGGAGCGGCCGACGGACTGGCGGGCCTGGTTCCGCCTCGCCCACGCCTACGACCTGGCAGGCGATCGACGCCGGGCCAGGGAGGCGATGCGGCAGGCCGTCGACCTGGCGGACTGACCGCGCGGGCCGCCGTGTGACGACGGGCTGGCGGCCTGGACGGCCGGTTGGCAGCCGTTCGGCGTTGCACGGTCGACGGTCGGGCTCGTCCGGCGGATGGTTCCGGCGACGCGGGCGCGGGTTGTTCGGACCGGACCGGTTTCTCCGCCTGCGAGCCCGTTTTCGATCCCGCCCCGTCGTGAGCGGGATTCGGCGTGGCCGAGCTGTCAGGCGACCGAAGAGTGCCATGACGGAGTCGTGGTGACCGACGATGGCGCCGCAGTTCGCCGCGCCTGCCCCGCGCAACCCCGACGGCAGGGATCAAGAACAGGCTCTCAGAACCACCAGGCCCCTGCGATGCCGGGGACCACGGCCACCAGGGCGAAGCGTCCGAAGCGTCCCGCCAGGCCGGTGAGGACGAACGTGCGTAAGGGGATGCCTGCCACGCCGGCGATCACCGAGACGGCGGCGAACGGCGGAAGGCTGACGAAGGAGCTGCTGAGCAGCACTCCCGCCGTCCAGACCGGCCTGCCCCGGCAGGCCTCGCGGAAGCGGGCCAGCCGGAGACTCCACCGGCTCGGCGTGTCCTCGGTGCGACGGAAGACCTTCGGCAGTGGCAGGCTCCCGCGTCCGGCGTAGTAGTAGAGCAGCTTGCCCACCACCTGCCCGGCCGCGACGACGGCGGCGAGCTGCCACCACGCCGTGTCCGGCGCTCGGAGCATCAGTGCGATGACGAACAGCTCGACGCTGATCAGCGGGATGAGGGCGGAGAGCACCGAGACGCCGAACGCGGTGGACATGAGACCGATCCACAGCAGCACGGCGGCGGCCCCAGGGTCGACGAGACGGTGACCGGCGCGACCTTACTCGGCAGGCGGCTCGGAATCGGGGTCTTCGATCACCTCGGCGGCCTGGAAGTCCAACGGACCGGTCAGCCGCAGCTCGCGGACCGTCCGCTCGCCCGCAGCCAGGGTGCGGGACAGTCCGTCCGGCTCCCAGCCCGCGATCTTGAAGAAGGCCAGCGACGCGGCGTCGGCGATCGGCACCCACACGATGCCGCGCCGCGCCCCGGCTGCCCGGAGCTGCTCGCCCGCAGCCAGCAGCAGCCTCCCGCCGTGCCCCCGGCGCCCCCATCGCGGCTCCACCAGCAGCGAGGCGATCAGACCGGTCTCGGCGGCGTCCGGCGCAGGCACGCCGTCGGAGCCCGCGGTCTCCTCGGGGGGCGCCGCGCCGACCACGCAGAACCCCACGGTCCACTCACCCTCGGTCGCGATCAGCACCGAGGCACGGTTGTCGTCGATCGCCTCGCGCCAGGAGGCCTCGACGGCTGTGACGTCGAGTTCGTCGAGGACGGCGGCGGGAAGAATCCGGGTGTACGCGGCTCGCCAGGTGTCGCACTGGATGCGGGCGACCTCGGCGGCGTCGTCGGGGAGTGCCGGGCGGACGGCGGCGTGTGCCATGCCGGTCAACCTATCTTCCGGCGCGAGCGCCCTCGCTCACCGGTCGCGTCCCGGTGGCGCGTCCCGTGTCGCGGCAGGCCTGCGGAAGGCCACGCTGCCGATGACGCCTGCCGGGCACGGTCGCTTGTCCCATGCTGATCGATCGGGTTCACCCGACTCGGCCTGCCCTGCGGAGGCGGAACCCTGGTCACGGGGTGTGAGAATCCTCGTCCTGGGGGTCGGCGTCGGCTCTTCGACCGCCTGACAAGAGGCCATTCCGGTGGTGTCATTGGGCCGAACCGGGTAGGTGAGTATCGGCGGACCTGACAGGGACAGACTGATCGCCTGCACGATCGAGACGACGTCCCATATCGGCAGGAAGTGAACATGACTTCGCCCATTGTGGCTTCGGCGCGACACAGACCGGATGACGATGCCTTCGAGTTGGTCGGTGAACGCGGCAGGTTGCCTGCTGCGGGCCCGTTGGTCCGCCCGCCTCGAAGTCCACAGTTGGTGGTTGCGGTGAGCGGTCCGTCCGTCCTGCCACGTGCCCGTCGGACGGGGATGCAGGCCCGATGGAATGCTCCGCAGGTTGGGAGCACGAGATCATGACCCAGATCCGTGCCGACGATGCCAGGACGGTGCCCATCCTGCGGCGGGTGGCGCAAGGGAAGACCTTCTGGACACCGCGCCCCGCGCCGTTTCCGAGACCGAAGATGTCTCCGATGTGGGGGCCGCTGCTGGAGCGCGAAGCGTCGAAGGCCGGGTCATCCGTGCAGGCGCTCGTCCGAGAACTGATCAGAGTCAAGGAACCGCTGAAGATCGTGGATCCGATGGCCTTCTGTCGCCTTTCCCCGATCTGCAACGCGGTGTTCTCCGACCTGCTCGCCGTGCGCGGGCGTGTCTCGGTGATCGACCTCACTCACCGAGCGGGACCGGATCTGCCCCAGGGGCCGCGTCCAGGGTTGTCGGTGCGCGTCGCGGACCAGGTGTTCGGTGGGATGGTGTTGTTGGGTTGGGAGTTGGCGGCCTTCCTGAACCCGGCCTCGAACTCGGACGAGGACAGGGTGCTCACGGTGCGAGACCCCCAGCTCGTTCGGCTGTTCCACACCCTTTTCGATTATGAATGGACCCGTGCGAGCCCACCGTACGTCGAGTCCGAGACGGGCGAGGACCATGACGAGATGGACGAGGAGGACGTGCTGCTGCTCACGATGATCAGCAACACGGTGAAGGATCAGGCAATCGCCCGCGCGTTGGGAGTGTCGATCCGCACTCTGCACCGGCGGATCGCCGCCCTGCAGTCGCGATTCGCCGTGCGCAGTCGCGTGGAGCTGATCGTCGCTGCGATGCGCAGCGGAATCATCAGCTGAGCATCGGTGTGGACAGGTGCCGATGCGAGTCCCTCGGCAAGATCCGGACTCGCAACGGCACTGTCCTCATCTGCTCAGCTGGGCCTCCACCAACTCGGCGTAGGCACCGCCGATGGCGAGCAGTTCCTCGTGGGTGCCGCGCTCGATGATTCGGCCCTCGTCGACCACGATGATCAGGTTCGCGTCGCGGACCGTGCTCAGGCGGTGCGCGACGATGATGCGAGTGCAGCGCAGCGCGCTGAGGTTGTCATGAACCATTCGTTCGGTACGGGCGTCGAGATGGCTGGTCGCCTCGTCCAGCACCAGAATTCTCGGCTGGGAAAGCAGTGCACGGGCGATCGCCAGCCGTTGACGCTGACCGCCCGAGAGCCCGCTGCCCCGCTCCCCCAGCGGTGTCCGATAGCCCAACGGCATACGCTGGATGTCCTCGTGCAGGCAGGCCAGCTCGGCAGCCCGGACCACCTGGTCCAGTTCCGCCCCCGGCGAGTTGACGGTGATGTTCTCGATCAGGTCGCCGCTGTACACGGCGCTGTCCTGTACGACAACGCCGCACTGCGCTCGCGCCGACCGCAGATCGAGTTCCTCCAGCGGCAGGCCGTCGAGCAGTACCCTGCCCTGTTGTGGCTGGTAGAGGCCGAGCATGAGCCTGGTCAACGTGCTCTTCCCCGAGCCGGTCGCCCCCACGATCGCCACACAAGAGCCCGCGGGGACGTCCAGTGAGATGTCGGTGAGGGTGGCCGGTCCATCCGCCTGGTGGTGGAACTCGACGTCCTTCAGCGTGATCTGCCCTTTGAGACTGAGTGCCTTCGCACCGGGAGTGCTCTGCTCCGGTTGCTCCTCGAACACGTCCCGAAGACGATTGATGTGCACGCTCACGGTCTGAAGAGACTGGTAGACCTGCGACAACGAGGTGAGCGGCGACAGAGCCATCCCGGCGAGGGCGTTCGCGGCGAGCAGGGTGCCGAGCGTCAGATCGCCCGACAGCACCGACCAGGTCCCGACCCACAGCAGCACCATCGGGGCACCGACCCGGAGGATGTCGAAGAGTCCTTCCATGGTGTTGGTCAGCGATCCCTGTCGAAGGGTGGCCACCACCTGGGTGCGATAGGAGTTCTCCCACCGCTGCAGTGCGGTCTCTTCGGCACCGGAGGCCTTCAGTGACTCGATGCCGGTCAGGGATTCCACAAGCCTGCTCTGTGCCCGGGACATCGCGCCGACCTCCTGCTTGCTCGCCTCCTGCACACGAGAGGTGAACAGCACGGCCAGCGCGATCTGGATGATCGCTGCGGCGAGCACGATGCCGCCGATCAGCGGCGAGATCAGCATCAGCAGGATGACGTAAAGGAGGCCGATCGTCCCGTCGAGCACCAGGCTCAACGTGTGGGTGGTGATGACCTCTCGGATCATGAGGCTGCTCGACACCCGCGTCAGGATGTCGCCGCTGGTTCGTAGCTGGAAGTATCTGAAGGGCAGTCGAAAGAGGTGTTGCAGGAACGTGGTCATCATGCCGAGATCGATGCGACCTCGTAGTCGCAGCAGCGCCTCGCGTCGGAGGTAGCCGAGCAGCGCGTGTCCGAGGGTCAGCGACAGGATCGCCGCGCCGAGTACGGGAAGCAGCTCCCCTGCGTCGACCGCAATCACCCGGTCGACGAGGTATCGGGTCAACAACACCGGTACGAGGCCGATCAGTGTCAACAACACCGAGGTGATGAGCACCGACGAGATCAGCGACGGCACGCGCGGCACGAAGCGCAGAATGAAGCGGGGCAGCTCCCCTCGGGGGACGCCCCTCGGGACGAAGTCGGGTCCGGGGCGCATCACGAGCACGACGCCGGTGAACTCCCGGTCGAAGTCCGCGCGCTCGACCACGCGCCGTCCGCCTGCGGGATCGACGAGGGAAGCCTTCTCCCGGTCGATCTTCTCCACGATCACGAAGTGGCTGAAGCCCCAGTGCACCAGGAGCGGGCCTGTCAGATCGATCAGCGCGTCCGGCTCGCCCCGGTAGGCCTCGACGATCATGCCGTGCTCCTGGGCCACCGAGGCCAGAGCACTCGCGTTCGAGCCGTCCCGGCCGATCATCAGCTCATCACGGATCTGATGGACGCTCGTGTGCCTCCCGTAGTAGGTGAGCATCATGGCGATGCATGCGGCACCGCACTCGGCGATGTTGTCCTGCAGGAGCACCTTGATCCGAGGACGACGGCGAGTCCGTGTGGTCATCCTGCGCCTCCCGTCAGTACGTCGACCAGCAGTGATCGCTCTTCCTGCGGCATTCCGGAGCCCGGATCGTCCACCGGGACCCTGGCGGTCAGTCCGATGGCGAGCAGCAGGACCAGGGAGACCGCGACCGCGATGATCGGCCACTTCGGCAGCCGGAGGCGGGCGGCCAGCTCGGTCGACTTGTCCTCCTCCTGCTGTAGCCCGCGATTGAACGCCTCGATGGCCTCCTGGCGAAAAGGGTGATCCGTCATCGAGCGGTCACGCCTCCTCCGACGGCCGGGGGAGCCAGCAGCAGCAGCGACGGCACCAGCGAAGGCATGGTCATCCGGAGCAGGCTGTACCCGATGCCCGAACGTCCGTACATCAGTCCGGGCAGCGCCTCCGCGCTGAGTTCTCCGGTGCTCCATCCCTCTCGCTCCGCCGTGCTGCACAGGGCCGCGACGGCGCGCAGGTACCGCTCCTCTGCATCGGTGTCTCCGCGCAACCGTGCGGCCGCCTGGAGGAACTCCAGATTTCCGAGTTCGCCATGGCAGACACAGCTGTTTCCCAGCCTGCTCAATGAGACGGCGGAGGAGAACATCACGGCCTCGGTGGTGTGCGTCGCGATGGCCAGGTCCTCGCGGGCGAGGTCGTGCAGCGGCGCGAGTACTGTGCTTTCGAAGAGGCCGGGAACCCCCAGCATGCCGAGCCGTGCGAAGCCGACCCCCGGAGCACCGTGGCACCAGGCCAGCACCGGTCCTTCCGCGCCGCCCGCCTCCGGGGACCGCAGGTCCGGCCAGTTTCCTTTCTCCTGGTCCAGCAGCGACCGCTCGTACCGCAGTACGCCTGCGATCAGCTCCGGGTACTCGTCCCGGGGGGCGACCGCGTGCAGCCGCGCCAAGGCGTAGGCGATCCCGCTGGCACCGTGGGACATGCCTGCGAGAGGCTGTGGGCCGTGCTGAGTGGGCCAGCCGATGCCGTCTGCGGCGTCCACGGCGCTGTCGATCAGGCGCCTGCCCGCCTCCTCGGCCACGGCGAGCGCGTCGGAGCCGGGCGACGTCGCGTGCAGTGCCAGTGCGGCGAGGACTGCTCCGGCGTTGCCACCGATGAGGTCATAGGTGGTGTCGTGGGCGACGTGGCGACGCAGCAGGTCGAGTGCGGACTCGGCCGCCTCCGTGAGCTCGGGCCGGTCGTGTAGGACTGCGGCGTGGCTGAGGTAGTAGACCAGCGAGCCCGCCGTCCCGAACACCCCTGAGTCCGCGCTGCGTTCCAACTGATCACGCAGCAGTGAGTTTCGCTCCAGGTCGCGGCGTGTCTGCTCGACCAGTTCGACGGTTTGACCGGCCACGGACTCCGCCGCCGCCGTCGCGAAGGCAGTCGTCTGCTCGTCGGAGTCGACGGCGGCCAGGGTCGAGAGGAACATGCTGATGCCGACGGTGCCCGAGTACATGTTCAGTGGTGCGTTTCCCACCCGCCAGAGCTTTTCCTGGATGAAGTTGAGCACGGTCCAGCCGATTTGCCGGTCGTGGCGGACGGCCTCGTCCTCGATGGTCCTGGCCAGTGCCCTGGCCGACGTGATCGCCTCCGGGGTGCTGATCGAACGGTCTGCCAGCGCGACCGGGGTGAAGACCTCCTCGGTGGCCTCGGACACCTGAAGCGTCTCGAAGGACCGGCGGATCAGTCGAGTCTGTGCAGCCAGGTCGGCCTCGGAGAGCCCTGCCACGCGGCTCCGCACGATGTCGATCGGACGGTCTGCCAGATAGTCGGCGATGACCTCGCCTCGGCTGTTCCACACGTCACGGGTGTTGGGACGGGAGGTGAAGAACGGGATGTCGCCGTGCCGCAGGTCCTCGACCTCGCTGGCGACCAGCCGTTCCCAGCTGCCGCTCCCGTCGGCTCCGATCGCCAAGCGGGCCAGCACCCGGTCACGGTCCAGGGCGTCACGCAGGAAGTCCGGGTGAAGGCTGGTCTGCAGAAGACGCGCGTAGACCATGGTCGCGCGGGGGATGTGCCGTAGCGGGGCGTCGGTGAATCCGGCGAGCAGACCGCCCTCGGCTAGCCATTCGTCCCTGGCGGACAGGATCGCCCGGTACGAGGCGATAAATCCTGCTGCCATGGAGTCGGCGAAGCGTGTGGGGTCGGCCAGCGCGTCGCCGATGCGTGCCCGGTTGTCGGCCTTGTTGTCCATCGGCAGGTACTGCTCGACGAACCGCATCGTGTCGGTCCCGGTGTCCTCCGGTGTCGGAATCGGCAGCAGGGACATCTGCTTCTCCTCCGCACCCACCGCGCTGATCTCGAAGGAGCGGACCCCCGCCTCGGTGCGCACGACGAGCTTGTCCGGCAGCAGGCCGACGGCCATCACACCCTCACGCAGCAGCTTGTCGGCCGGGTCCGCCCACTGGCGTTCCTGGCCGACGGGGAGCGCACCGTGGAAGACCGATTCGAGATCGACCAGCACCGGGTGTTCGCCGTGGGCCAGGAGATTCTCCAGGTGTACGTCGTTGGTGCAGGTGGCGTGCATGAGCGCCAGCAGCGCCCCCATCCGCCAGTAGAACGCCGCAGCCTGTGCCTCGTCCTCGCAGGGCTCCACTGTGACGAAGTCAACCCACCCGTGGTCCTCACGACTGATCACGGCCGGGGCGATCAGCTCGTGGTCCAGACGCTGGGCGTTGAACCAGTTCACGACACCACGCCAAGACTCGTCCACCGCGAGCGACCTCGGCTTGTAGACCAGCCGGTGCTCGGTGAAGTCGACGATGCACACCGTTCGGCCGCCCCGGTGACGGTCACCGGCACCGAACTCGACCTGCCGGACCGTTCCGAGCCTTCCACCGCCGCCCGCTGCAAGTGCGTCGAGCTCCTGCAGGTCTTCGACGAGATGTCGGGCGAACTCGAGTCGCGCGGTCACCCAGCCGCGCAGGCAGTCGTCGGCGAAGCGGAGCAGGACCGGGTACTCGTCCCACAGCGCCCGCTGGAACTCGTCGTCACCGAGCATCCGCAGGAAGTCCGTGAAGCGCTTCTGTTGGGTGTCGCCGACGAGACGCTCCTCGACACGGGCGACGTTGAGTTCCAGGACCATCGTCCTTGCGAAGGCGCCCGCGAGCTCCTCCGCAGGCCAGTCGGTGGCGAGGATCGTGGGAAGATCTGCCAGTCGGGCATCGCCGTTCGCGCCGTCCGAACAGAGCCGCGCAACGCCGAGGAACAGCTCACGCTGCCTGCTTCGGATGAGACGCGCTATTCCGCGTTGCAGACCTAGGGCCTCCTCGGGTACGAGTACGGCTTGCGCCTCGGGGTCTCTCGGCTCCTCCGCCGTCAGCGCATGGTCTAACTCGATGACCCAGTCGGGTGTCGCTCCGTGATCGGCGGGCTTCGAACCGACCAAAGCCCGCAGCCGTTCGCCGTCGGTTCCGAGCACGGCCAGAGCGGACTCGACCGCCTCCTCTGCGGGACCGAGCAGGTCGATCCAGTTCGTGATGCGCCATGTCGAGCTTTGAGCTCCGATCGCCTCCCCCGCTTCTCGTTCGTCCAGGTAGCAGGCGCGCGCCCAGGTCAGCGTGCTGGCCTGCCATGCCTGCGCGTCCACCGTCGTTCGTGAGGTGCTGGAAGTCATGGGCTTTCTCCGTGAGAGAGGGGTGACGACGAAGAGCGCGGGTGGGGGCCGTGTTCGATGAACACGGCCCCCACCTCTCAGTGAGCGCCGATCAGCAGACGCTCAAGGTGACCGAGCACAGGATGGGGCTGGTGTAGGTGAAGGTCTGCGGCGAGAAGCAGCAGCCGAAGGTCGCCAGGTTCTCGGTGCGCCCGCCCGCGGCCTGGGAGGCGTCTCCGAGTTCGAGGGGAGTCAGCTCGGCGGGGCCTGCCGGGTGGGCTGCCGAGGGAAACGACGCCCGGAACTCCGGGTCCTTCCAAGAACGAACGATGTCCATCGAATTCTCCTAGCTCATTGATCGAATATTACGGGGCGCGTTTGGCGACGACAGATCACCGACCTGGGGTGTCGTCTTCGGCGCGGTGATCCGCCGATACGGAGCTGCGACGCGCGATTTTCGTCACCGAGACTCGCGGTGTCGATTTGTTGTTGTGTGGCATACTCGATTGGGTTGGGCGATGGCAGGTCAATGCGAAGCTATCGCGCCGACCGCCGTGACCACCCGAAAAACGGATGTCGAGAGGTGTTCGTGTGGGTGACGGCAGGATGCGGATCAGTTCGGGCGAGGGTGCGCGCCGCAATCAAGTGATCACGATGTCCGCTGTCTGCCGAAACAGATCTCGTCGAGCACGATCTGCATCATTCGTCGAGTCTGCCGTGGGGCGGCTGGTGGCGGTGGTGGGTGCTGCTTCGGCTGGCGCGGGAGATGGGTCGACGTCAATCCCGCTGTACTGCCGGAATCAGCAGCAGCCCACGCTGCCGTAGCCCTTGGTGCCCTGACATGCGGCGATGGAGACCGTGATTCCGAAGCAGGGCCAGGTCGTGCCGCCCTGCGCCATCTCCAGCTCGCTGCTGGTCAGCAGTGAGGGTCCGGCCGGGTGGGCGTTCCCCCCTGCCAGGGCGTCCTTCGCGAGAGAGTCGCGGTACTCCGGGTCCTTCCATGCGCGGATCGTGCTCATAGGTTTCCAGCCTTTCTGGGAGGTTCGGATGGTGAGATGGTGCCCGGCCGTCAAGGGCTCGCGTCAGCAGAGACTGAGGGAGACGATGCACCACGCCGGTAGCGTCAGCGTCAGCGTGGCGGTCGGGCCGCAGATCCGGGCGCTGCCAGCACCCGCAGCCTCGATCTCTCCCAACTCCAGCCGCGAGAGTCGAGCGGGGCCGGACGGGTGCGCCGTGAACTCGCCGTGGCTGGCGCGGTACTCGGGGTCTTTCCAGGAACGAACGACGTCCATCAGACGACTCCTTCTTCATAGCCGGAACAGATCAAGAGAGCCGCGAATCTGATTGGTCCGGGTCTCGTCGGACGCGGCCTGCAGTGCCGTCGAAATCCGGCTGCGGGTCACGATCGGGTACTCGTTCGAGATGTCCAGAATTTATCCGGACATCGTGAACTTTTGATCGTGGTGCCCGTCAAACTCGTGGTAGCTCGGACTCTCATTCTTCCGGTCGTGACTTCCTGCGGTACGATCGCGACGGTGGCGATATCGTTGGCGGTGACCATCTAGCTGCGGGCGAAGGAGTCATGTCTGTCCTTCTTGGCTCCTCGTTGCGACGTTCCTCGAATCGGCGCCCCGCGTCCCGGATGGATGGCCATCTAGTCGGCGAATTATGCGGTGTTCGAAGTTCGCCTGCACCGGATTCTCGATCGACCCCGAGAAGCCGGTGCAATCCGGGTTCTGTCCTGTCTCGTTCGCCGCGATGGATGTGTCTGTCCCGCCGCGAGCCACTGTCGTTCAACGGTTGCAAGCATCACGTCTCCGGCCGGCGCAGGCCAGCGTCGGACGCGGCCTAGGCCTGCCATGGCGGTGTTAGGCCACTGTCTGCCCAGTTCGCGCCCGCCGGATGTCGGGGGTCGGGCGGCAGCCGCTTGGGGAGCTTGGCGGTCGATCAGACACTTCGGTGTCGGTCGAACACACGCAGCTTGCCGGTGTCCGACTGGACGTGCCCGTCCTGTCGGCGGCGGCCGGCATCATGCGGCCGTGCAGACCATGACCGCTGACGCCGCCCGGCGGACCGCGCTCGCCGCGCAGGGCTTCACCGATCGTCGGCCGAGCGGGGAGCCGACCCGACGCCACCTCAACCGTGTGCTGGATCGGGTCCGGCTGCTCCAGCTCGACTCGGTCAACGTCGCCGTCCGGGCCCATTACATGCCGGTGTTCAGCAGGCTCGGTCCTTACTCGCGGGACCTGCTCGATGAGGCCGCGTGGTCGCATCGGGCCGCCCGACCTCGGCTGCTGGTGGAGCACTGGGCCCACGAGGCGAGCCTGCTGCCGCCCGAGGACTGGCCGCTGCTGCGGTGGCGGATGCGTCGTTACGCCGAGCGCTACGGCGCGCACCATGAGGCGGTGGAGTCCCGGTCACCGGGCTTGACGAGCGAGATCCTGGCGGCCGTCAAGGAGCTGGGGCCGATCAGCGCTGGGGAGCTGGAACGCGCGATGGGGGCCGTCGGGCCCGCCGCCAAGGGCGGCTGGTGGAACCGGTCGGACACCAAGCACACCTGTGAGCACCTGTTCGGCATCGGGGAGCTGACCACCGGCACCCGGCGAGGCTTCGAGCGGCGCTACGACCTGCCGGAGCGGGTGCTGCCCGCCGCCGTCCTGGCCACCCCGGAGCCCGCTCCCGCCGACGCCACCCGCGAGCTGATCATCCGGTCGGCCGAGGCACTGGGCGTGGCCACCGAGCCCGATCTGCGCGACTACTACCGGCTGCCGCCCAAGGCGTCGCAGCAGGCGGTGGCCGAGGCCGTCGAGGCAGGCGCGCTGGAAGAGGTGTCGGTGCGCGGCTGGTCGAAGCCCGCCTATCGCCGTCCGGGCGCCCGTACCCCGCGTGCGGTGGAGGGCAGTGCCCTGCTCTGCCCCTTCGACCCGTTGATCTGGCGCCGGGAGCGGGCCGAGCGCCTCTTCGGCTTCCACTATCGGATCGAGATCTACGTTCCCGAGCCCAAGCGGGTCTTCGGTTACTACGTGTTCCCGTTCCTGCTGGACGGGCGGCTGGTCGCGCGCGTCGACCTCAAGGCCGATCGCCAGGCGGGCGTGCTGCGCGTGCCGGGGGCCTTCGCCGAGGTGGGCGTCCCGGTGCCGCGTGTGGCGGCGGAGCTGGCGACGGCGCTGCACGAGATGGCCGAGTGGCTCGGGCTGGACGGGGTGCGGCTGGGGGAGCGGGGCGACCTCATCGCGCCACTGGCTCCGTGTCTGTGACCTGCGTGCCTGCCCGCTGACGAGACCCGGCCCGCCTGCTCGCCGACGCGGCCCGCTCCGCTCCGCACGGGCCAGGCTGCTCGATCGACGTTCCGCCGAACGCCGCCCGCCCATGCCGCGTCCGGCTGTCCGGACGAGGCATGGGCAGACGATTCATTCGCGCAGCCCGAGTGCCGCGTCGTGTCGTGTCGCGCTCCGCACCCGGAGACTGATCGGGCGGCAGGCTTGCTCAGCGCGTCGTGGCGCTGGTGAGCAGGAAGTTGCCCGCGCCGGTACGGGCCCGCAGCCGCACGGCGGGCTGCTCGGCAGGCTCCTCGCGCGAGACGCCCAGCTCGCTGCGCACGCTTCCGCCGGGAGTGGACACGTCGAGTTCCGCACCGACTCCCTTGCGCAGACCGACCCGGATGTCCCCGGAGCCGCTGATCAGTTCCAGCCGCCCCGACACGGCCTCGGCGATGCTCACCGAGCCGCTGCCGGTGCGGACCGACAGATTGCTCTGCGCCACCCCGAGCCAGACGTCGCCGCTACCGGTGTTCACCGTCGCCGGGCCGTCCACCGAGGCGATCTCCAGATCACCGGTGCCCGCCCGCACGACGAGCCCGTCGCGCAGCTCACCGAGCCGGACCTGACCGGTGCCGCCGTGGACGGAGGCGTGTCCGTCGGCCGCCTCGACCCGGATCGCGCCGGTACCCGACTGCACCTCGACGCGGTCGCCCGTCCCGGTGACGGTGATGTCGCTGGACTCGCTCCTGGCCACCACGGAGGAGCCGTGCGGCGCACGAATCCGCACGACCAGCGCGACCTGACGGAGCCCGAGGTCCTTGGGTGTCCGCACCACGACGCGGCGTCCCACGGATTCCACCCTGGTCTCCCGGACGGCGCTGCTCGGCACGTCGCGGATGCGGTCGTCGCTGATCTGCTCGCTCACCCAGCCGAGGAAGTCCTGGAAGCCGCTGACCAGCGGAGACTGCTCATCGGGATCATGTCGCACCTCGACGCTGACCCCCGGCTCCTCGCCGAGGGCGATCTCGATTCGGCCCGTGGCGACGAAGGCGTCGAGTTCAGCCGGGCCGTCGACGGCGAAGGACTGCGTGCGGATCGGCGTCGACGGTGGCGCCTCGTTCGGCTCGTTCTCGGTCATGAACTGGTGCCTTTCCTGGTCTGGGACGACGGTGTGGCGATTCGTGCCGGTGCGGGCTCAGCCCTGCACCCAGCCGCGCAGCCGCGTACGGCTCTCAGACTCGGGGCGAGACTGCTGGCTGCCTGCCTCGGACTGGTCGCCGTTCTCGGAGCCGTCCCAGGACCGGCCGCGCTGGCCGTGGCCGTGCAGAGCGCCCTGCACCGCCTGCGACACCCAGGAGTTCAGGGAGACCCCCTGCGTGGACGCGGCCTTCTCCGCCTTGGACTTGAGTTCGTCGAAGAGGCGCAGCGTGATCCGGCTGATGTCACCGCCGTCCAGCGGCGGCGGGGGCGGGGGAGGCGGCGGCGGTGCGCTCGCCCGGTCGTCGGCGGGCTCCGGCGTCGTCCTGGTCACCACGACCTGCACGTCGCGACCGGCGAGGCGGACGTCCACCACGTCGTCGTCCAGCGCGGCGGTCACCTCGGCCGCGAGGTCGGACAGCGCGTTCATCAGCGCGAGACGAGCGGCAGGCTGCAGGGAGGCGGCCAGCAGGGCGGCCGTACGACGAGTCTGCTCGTCCGCGGTCGAGGTGGCAGCGGTCAGATCCTGACGCAGCTGCTCGACATAGGGCGTGAGGTCCATGACGTCATGGTGACACCATTCATGACGTCGCGCAAGGTGTGGTGACGTCGTGGCTGGGCGCACTGCCTGTCGCGGGTGCAGGGCGGGCTTCGGCGAATGGCCGTCGCCCCCGCCCCGGGTCGGCGGGCGGCGTCCTCTCCTCACTGCCGACCCGGCCGCGCCGCCCGCCCGCTGGGCGCCCTCTCGCACTCTGCCCTGTCGTCGGCGGGCTCCCTGCCTCGTGCGCCCGGCGGACCCGCCCACGGGCCGCGCAGCGGCCCGTGGGCGGCCGCTGGCGACAGCGCGTGACCGTCGCCCTGTGTCAGCCGGGTGGTAGGTGCCTGGGGAGGGGCGCGGAGGGGGCCTGCGGGGCTTGTCGCGTGGCTAAGCGGTCGGCGATCGCTCGGAGGTCTCGTCGTTGTGGCCACGTGGGTGACCTGGAGTTGTGACGGTCTGTGGAGTTTCGGGTGCGTCGTTATGGCGTGGCGGGGTGCTGGGTCACAGATGTTGGAAGCGGTGGGTGACCGGCGCTTACGGTCTGGCTTGTACGTCACGGTCCGGTCACGAGAAAAGCATCAAGCAAGGCCCCCCGCGTGTGGGAGTGAGTCCCCCCGGGATGTGTGGGCCGGTCGGTTTTCCCCGCCGATCGCAGTGGCTGTGCCGTTTCCCCGAGACGCAGGAAAGGTTGACGATGCCCCGTACCACTCTGAACGGGCAGTTCACCACCCCGGCGACCCTGGACGGCACGACTCCCGGCACTTCCCGTACCTCGCGTTCCGGCCGTTTCTTCCGTCGCGGCGCGGGCCGCGCGGTGGTCGCCTCGACTCTGGCGGGTGCGTTCCTGTTGGGTGGCCAGCCGATGCTGGCCGGTGCCGCCGAGGACGGCGGTCCCGACAACTTCGTGGAGGTCCAGAGCACGGAGTCGGTGCTGCCTGCCTTTTATGACAATCCCGCTCGTGGTTTGACGTCGTTGGTGAATGAGACCAAGGCGGAGGCTGATCGGGTGGCGGCGGAGGAGGCTGCGGCTGCGGAGGCGGCGGCGCGTCCTGATTTCGTGAAGCCTGCGGAGGGCACGTTCACCTCTGGTTTCGGTGGTCGGTGGGGCACCACGCATTACGGTGTCGACATCGCCAACTCGATTGGTACGCCGGTGGTGGCGGCCACCGAGGGCACCGTGATCAACGCGGGCCCGGCCACGGGCTTCGGTCAGTGGGTGCGGGTGCAGGCGCCGGACGGCACGATCACCGTCTACGGCCATGTGGAGTCGTTCACCGCTGCGGTGGGCCAGCAGGTGGCTGCGGGCGAGCAGATCGCCACGGTCGGCAACCGGGGCCAGTCCACCGGCCCGCACCTGCACTTCGAGGTCCAGGTCGGCGGTCAGAAGATCGACCCCCAGCCCTGGCTCGCCGAGCGCGGCATCACCCTCCAGTAAGACCACCGACACACCCACACCGAGACGCCCGCCAGGCACCCTGGCGGGCGTCTTCGTGCGTTCGCAGCCGAGTGGGTCCGATCGGGGAGCCGGTGGTGGTGTCTCGCCCCGCCTACCGGGACGTCGCACCGGCAAGCGGGATGACGTCGCTCAGGCACGGTCAGGTGACGTCTTCGGTGGCCGGCTGCTGACGTCGCTCCGAGCAGGCCACCTGACGGCGTGCCAGACGGCTCCTGCCTCTCGCGGGGCCGGGTGCCGAACTTCTCGCCGGGCGCGGTCGCTACGTCTCGCGGGGCTGGGTCCCTACGTCTCGCAAGGCCCCGGCGAAGGCGATGCGGCGACTCGCCAGGCGTCAGGTCGACGCCGATGCCGCCGCCATCGGGGCTGACCGCTACGCTTCGGCCCGCGTCGGGGGAACGCAGGCCGACGTAGCACGAGGTCGCCTGCCGATTCCGGCGCGAGTGCACTGTGTCAAGAGGGAAGTGGGTGGACGTGACCGAGCTGGTGTCGCTGAAGGTGCAACTGATCGCGAAGACCGAGTTCACGCCACCGGAGGACGTGCCGTGGACCACCGACGCGGACGGCGGTCAGGCGCTCGCCGAGTTCGCCGGGCGCGCGTGCTACCAGTCCTGGCGCAAGCCCAACCCGGCCACCGCAACCAACGAGGGCTACCTGCGGCACATCCTGGAGGTCGGCCACCTCTCCGTGCTCGAGCACGGCAGCGTCAGCTTCTATCTGACCGGTATCTCCCGGTCGCTGACCCATGAGCTGATCCGGCACCGTCACTTCTCCTACTCACAGCTCTCGCAGCGCTACGTCCCCGAGCGGGACGCCGCCATGGTGGCGCCGGACGTGATCGCCGAGGACCCCGAGCTGCACGCTCGGTTCCTCGCCGCCGCCGAGGCAGGCGTCGCCGCGTACAACGACCTGCTCGAAGGCCTGCAGAAGAAGTTCGCCGACATCCCCAACGCCACGCTGCGCCGGAAACAGGCCCGGCAGGCCGCCCGCGCGGTGCTGCCCAACGCCACCGAGACGCGGATCGTGGTCACCGGGAACTACCGGGCCTGGCGGCACTTCATTGCGATGCGGGCCACCGAGACCGCCGACGTGGAGATCCGGGCTCTGGCGGTCGAATGCCTGCGGCAGTTGCAGAAGGCGGTCCCGAACGTCTTCGGCGACTTCGACATCGCCGAGCTGACCGACGGCACCGAGGTCGCCTCGAGCCCGTATGTCACCGAGGGCTGAGCGGGTCGACTCCGCCGTCTCACTCGGCCGTGGCCGAGGCGGACCGGCTCCCGGCGTCAGCCCGACGAGGCGGTGGGGCAGGACCGGAGTCGGTCCTCGGCGTGTCCTCGCCGGATGACCACCTTTTCTCGGCCTCGTCGGCATGACGTCGCGCTCCGGCGGACGTCTCCGCCGGATGCGGCGCCCGGCGGTCCCCGCGTTCGGCGGCGCCGTCCGCAGTGGAGCGGGACGCGCGGCAGACGGGCCGGACCCGTCCGATTCATCGGCGCGAGACGACCGGGGGTCCCGGTGGGCGTGACGAACGCGACGCGGCAGACCCCGTCCTCGGCGACCACCATGGGTCGGTGCGATCACGTCGCCGGATCGAAGGCCGCTCGGCCGCGTCGCCGCCTGCGGACCTCGGCGTCCGCGAGGATCGGCCGACCCGAAGCACGGCCGCGACCCGATCGAAGCATGAGGCTTCACCCTGTACGGGCGGTGCGTATTGCCGCCTGTCGGCCGGTTTCGTCCTGGTTGACCCGATCGGGCGGAACCATTCGGGCGGACCCGCGCCACCTCGCGCTGTGTCCGTCCGCCGTACCTGCTGGACTACGAAGAGAGACGGTAGCGTCACCATCATGACCGGATGTCCCACCGCCTTGCCCGGCAGGCCTTTCGGCCGGGTGCTGACCGCGATGGTCACCCCGTTCGACGCCGAGGGCGCGCTCGATCTCGATCTTGCGCAGGAACTCGCCGTGCACCTGGTGGACAACCAGGGCAACGACGGACTGGTGATCAACGGAACCACCGGCGAGTCGCCGACGACCACCGACGCGGAGAAGGTCGACCTCATCCGGGCGGTCACCGACGCGGTCGGCGATCGGGCCACGATCGTCGCGGGTGCGGGCACCAACGACACCCGACACTCAGTACAACTGGCCAGGGACGCGGAGAAGGCGGGCGCCCACGGGCTGCTCGTCGTCACGCCGTACTACTCCCGCCCGCCGCAGGAGGGCCTGATCGCCCATTTCACGGCGGTGGCGGACGCGACCGAGCTGCCGGTGATGCTCTACGACATTCCGCCGCGCTCGGTGATCCCCATCGAGGTCGAGACGCTGCGGACGCTGGCCGAGCATCCGCGCATCCTGGCGGTGAAGGACTCCAAGCACAATCTGTGGGCGGGCAGCGAGATCATCGCCAGCACCGACCTCGCGTACTACTGCGGCGAGGACCCGCTGAACCTGCCGTGGCTGTCCGTCGGCGCCGTCGGATTCGTCTCGGTCATCGGCCACGTCGTCGGCGACCGCCTGAAGCAGATGCTCGACGCCTTCGAGGCGGGCGAGCCCGCCAAGGCCAGGGAGATCCACGAGGGCCTGCTGCCGGTGTACCTCTCGATGAACCGCATGGGCGGCACCATGTTCGCCAAGACGGCGTTGCGGCTCTGTGGTTTCGAGACGGGACAGCCGAGGCTGCCGCTGCCTGCTCCGTCCGAGGAGGAGACCCGGCTGATCGCGGCCGATCTGTGGGAGGCGGGCCTCGTCCTGGTCAATCCGAACACCATGGCCGAGACGGCCCCGAAGGCAGGCGACCAGTGACACTGACGGCAACGGATCAGCGCGGAGCCCCCGGCCCGCTTCCCGAGGGCGCCCTGCGCATCGTCGCGCTCGGCGGCATCGGCGAGATCGGCAAGAACATGACCGTCTTCGAATACGACGGTCGGCTCCTGATCGTGGACTGCGGAGTCCTGTTCCCCGAGGACGACTCGCCGGGGGTGGACCTGATCCTGCCGGACTTCCGCGCCATCGAGGACCGGATCGACGACATCGAGGCGCTCGTCCTCACTCACGGCCACGAGGACCACATCGGGGCGGTGCCGTTCCTGCTGAGGCTGCGTCCCGACCTGCCGGTGATCGGTTCCCGATTCACCCTCGCGCTGCTGGCCGCCAAGTGCAAGGAGCACCGACAGGTGCCCCGGCTCCAGGAGGTCAAGGAGGGCGAGCACACCCGGCACGGCGCCTTCCAGTGCGAGTTCTTCGCCGTGAACCACTCGATCCCGGACGCGTTGGCGGTCGCGATCCGCACGCCTGCGGGAACGGTGCTGCACACCGGAGACATCAAGCTAGACCAGCTGCCGCTGGACGGACGGCTCACCGACCTGGCCGGGTTCTCCCGGCTGGGTGACGAAGGCGTCGACCTCGCCCTGGTGGACTCCACCAATGCCGAGGTCCCCGGCTTCGTCCCGCTGGAGCGCGACATCGGCCCGGTCCTGGACGGGGTCATCGGCAAGGCGACCCAGCGGGTCATCGTCGCCTGCTTCGCGAGCCACGTGCACCGGGTCCAGCAGGTGCTCGACGTCGCCGTCGCGCATCGCAGGCGGGTCGCGTTCGTGGGTCGTTCGATGGTGCGCAACATGGGCATCGCCGTCGACCTCGGACTGATCAAGGTGCCGGAAGGCCTGCTGATCGACCTGGACGAGGCCCTGCAGCTCCCGGAGAGCAAGGTGCTGCTGGTGTCCACCGGCTCGCAGGGCGAGCCGTTGTCGGCCCTGTCGCGGATGGCCAGGGGCGACCATCGACAGATCTCCATTCGCGCAGGCGACACCGTGGTGCTCGCCAGCTCCCTGATCCCCGGCAACGAGACCGCCGTGTTCGGCGTGGTCAACGGGCTGGTGCGCCTCGGCGCGCAGATCGTGCACCAGGCGAACGCCAAGGTGCACGTCTCCGGGCACGCCTCGGCGGGCGAGCTGCTGTACCTCTACAACGCGCTGCGCCCGAGCAACGTGATGCCGGTCCACGGCGAGTGGCGACACCTGCGGGCCAACGCCGCACTGGCCGAGGCGACCGGAGTGCCCGCGAGCCGCACCGTGATCGCGGAGGACGGCGTGGTCGTCGACCTGATCGACGGCATCGTGCAGATCGCGGGCCGAGTGGAGATCGGACACGTCTACGTGGACGGGCTCTCGGTCGGCGACGTCGGCGAGTCGACGCTGTCGGATCGTCTCGTCCTCGGCGAGGGCGGCTTCATCTCCATCACCGTCGCGATCGACAGCGCCACCGGTCGCGCCGTCGCCCCGCCGACCGTGTCGGGTCGCGGGTTCTCCGACGACCCCAAGGCCCTGGACGAGGTCGTCGCGCTGGTGGAGTCGGAGCTGTCGCGCACCGAGGTCGAGGGCATCACCGATCCGCACCGCGTCGCCCAGGCGGTGCGCCGGGTCGTCGGTCGCTGGGTGGCCGCCACCTACCGCCGCAGGCCGATGATCATCCCCACGGTGCTGCCGGTCTGATCTGCCGGGCTGCCGCCTGCCCGTCCGAGGGCAGGCGGCGGCTCTGGCCGAGGCGTGTTGAATCAGCTGGTCCTGATTCGATGAAGGTGATGACCGCCGCCGAGGTCTCCCGATGCCTCTCCACCGTGCCGGACCAGGCAGAACACGGCGAGCGCATCGTCGTGACACGAGGAGGTGGATGCTCGCCGTGATCGGTCCTGCTCCGGTCCTCTCCGGTCGGGTCTTCAAGGACCTGGTCAGCCGAGGCGGACTCGACGAGGACTTCGGACGAGACGTCGAACAGGCCCGAGAACTCCTCGTCGAGCAGGAGCCTCCGTGGCACGACGACTGATCTCCGGCTCCGGGCCTTCTGCCGAGCTGGGCGCGGCACCGGTCACCCTCGGCAATGTCCAGCCGCCTCAGATCACACCAGAAGCCGTGTGGTTCGTGTGGCGGATGGTGCCGCCTACTACCGTATGACACATGGCTGGGCGGACCACGACCTCGGGGAAGAGCACCACGGGTAGTCGAAGCACGTCGAAGTCGGGCGGCAGTCGATCCGGCAGCCGCACGACGACGCGACGGCCCTCGGGGAAGAAGGCGTCGACCTCGGGTCGGCGCAAGGGCTCGGTGACCACGCTGACGCTGCTCAAACGGGGCGCGGGCAGTGTGGTTCGCGCGGTGTCCCGTACCCGCGAACTCGATCCGGAGCATCGCAGGGACGCCCTGGGCATGGTGTTGATCGGCCTGGCCATCGTGACCGCCGCAGGCGTCTGGTGGGAGGCGGGCGGCCCGGTCGGGTCCTGGGTGGACGCGGCCCTGCGCAGCTTCCTCGGCCTGGGCGCGGTGGTCTTCCCGATCGTCCTGCTGGGCGTCGGCTTCTCGCTGATGCGTGCCGAGGCACAGCCGGAGAACCGGCCTCGTCATGCCGTCGGCTCGCTGCTGGCGATCCTCGGCGTGCAGGGAATCCTGCACCTCGCGACCGGTGCCCCCACCGATCCGCCCGCCTGGCGGGACTCGGCCGGGGTCATCGGCTTCCTGCTCGGCGGCCCGCTCGGCCAGGGCCTCACCGCCTGGGTCGCGGGCCCGCTGCTCGCCCTCATCTGCGGCCTCGGCCTGCTGATCCTCACCGGCACCTCCGTGCGGCGGATTCCCGAGCGGCTGCGTGAGCTGGCCGGACTCACTGATCCCGACCGCGTACTGCGCGAGGAGCGCTATCCGGTGGACGCCGAGCCGATCGAGCCCGTCACCGCGCGGACGCGCAGGCCTGCCCGGCGTAGGCAGGGCAGCGCGGCGGCGTCGGCGGCCGAGGCCGAGGCCGAGACGGCAGCGGAGGTCGACGCACCTGCCGCCGCCCCCGCCCGCCCCGGCCGGGCGAAGAAGGCCAAGCCCGCAGCGGCAGGCGCGGCCGGGGCGGCTGCGGCGAGTTCCGGCGCGGACGCCGACCACGACGCCGCCACGCAGGCCGTCGCCGCAGAGCCCCCCGCCGAGAGCGCAGGCTCGGGCGGCTTCGCCCCGGTGCGGGCGGTGGAGGGCGACTATCGGCTTCCCCCGGCCGACCTGCTCAAGGCGGGAGATCCGCCGCGAGCGCGCAGCAAGGCGAACGACTCCATGATCGAGGCCATCAGCGGGGTGCTGGACCAGTTCTCCATCGACGCCAAGGTCACCGGCTTCACCCGTGGCCCGACGGTCACCCGCTACGAGGTCGAGCTGGGCCCCGGCGTGAAGGTCGAGAAGATCACCGCGCTGACCAAGAACATCGCCTACGCGGCGGCCACCGACAACATCCGGCTGCTCGCGCCGATCCCCGGCAAGTCGGCGGTCGGCATCGAGGTGCCCAACAGCGATCGCGAGATGGTCCGGCTGGCCGACGTGCTGTACTCCACGACCGCCGTCGGCGACGAGCATCCGCTGGTGATCGGCCTCGGCAAGGACATCGAAGGCCACATGCTCACCGCGAACCTGGCGAAGATGCCGCACCTGCTGTGTGCGGGGTCGACCGGGTCCGGAAAGTCGAGCTTCGTCAACTCGATGCTGGTCTCCCTGCTCGCCCGCGCCACGCCCGCCGAGGTCAGGATGATCCTGATCGACCCGAAGATGGTCGAGTTGACCCCGTACGAGGGCATCCCGCACCTGATCACGCCGATCATCACCCAGCCGAAGAAGGCGGCCGCCGCGCTGAGCTGGCTCGTGGAGGAGATGGAGCAGCGCTACCAGGACATGCAGGTCAGCAAGGTCCGGCACGTCGACGACTTCAACCGCAAGGTGCGTTCTGGCGAGATCACCGCCCCGCCGGGCAGCGAGCGCGTCTACCAGCCCTACCCCTACATCCTGGCGATCGTCGACGAACTCGCCGACCTGATGATGACCGCGCCTCGGGACGTCGAGGACGCCATCGTGCGCATCACGCAGAAGGCGCGGGCGGCGGGCATCCACCTGGTGCTGGCCACGCAGCGGCCCAGCGTGGACGTGGTGACCGGTCTGATCAAGACCAACGTCCCCTCTCGACTGGCCTTCGCCACGTCCTCGCTGACCGACTCCCGCGTCATCCTCGATCAGCCCGGCGCGGAGAAGCTGATCGGCATGGGCGACGGGCTCTACCTGCCGATGGGCGCGTCCCGTCCGGTGCGGATGCAGGGTGCCTTCATCACCGACGAGGAGATCTCGGCGGTCGTCGCCTACACCAAGGACCAGGCGCAGCCCGAGTATCAGGACGGGGTCACCGTCGCCAAGGCGGGCGAGCAGAAGGAGATCGACTCCGACATCGGGGACGACCTCGACGTGCTGCTCCAGGCCGCCGAGCTCGTGGTCACCAGTCAGTTCGGCTCGACCTCGATGCTGCAACGCAAGCTCCGGGTCGGCTTTGCCAAGGCGGGGCGCTTGATGGACCTGCTGGAGAGCCGCTCGATCGTCGGCCCGTCCGAGGGTTCGAAGGCGCGCGATGTGCTGGTCAAGCCGGACGAGCTGGACTCGGTCCTGCTGCTGATCAAGGGCGGCGGCTCCGCCGAGGAGGAGTGAGCGGTTTCGGCAGGCTCACCCGGCGGTCGGCGCGGGTCGCCCGGCGGAGGCGAGACACCGAGAGGCTGGTGCGGGCCCCAGGACGCGCACCAGCCCGCCGGGTGATCAGCGGCCGCTGACCAGCTGCGCCTGGGTCTCGACCTTGCTCAGGGCGTCGGCCGTGGTGCCGGAGCCGCCGAAGTTCCGGACCGCGTAGTAATAGACGTCTGCGGTGCGCTCACACGTCCATCCGCCGCCGCAGACCGAATACATGTCGGACCGGAATTTGTCGTCGATACGCAGTCGGTTCGCCTCGGTGAACCGGCCCTGCAGCTTGTAGTTCCGGTAACCGAAGTCGTGCCGGTGGCAGGAGTTGAGGAATTCGTATCCGAACGGCTGGTCGGGCGACCAGGAACACCCGTCGGACGACCAGTCGAGCTGATCCGAGTGCGGCGCCTGTCCTCGGGTGGTGACGAACTGGCCGAGCGAGACGCTGAAGACCTGATTGTCCGTGAAGGCCTGGAGTTCGGCGGGCGGCAGGGCGGCGTTCGCGGTTCCGGTGCCGAGGAAGACGGCGGCGGCGGCCAGGACCGAGGCGAAGGCGGCCTTGACGGTGCGGCGCAGGGTGGTTGTCACGAAATCTCCTAGCAGGTCGAGATGCTGGTAGAAGATTTCTAACTGTTCGGTCTTGGTAAAGCCAGGAGCCCGGCTCGAAAGCGCGGATGAACAGGGGGTGCGGACTGGGGTCGAATGCCTAGGGGGGTACGGAATAACGACGACCCATCGTGACGGATAGTCCGCATTGGAATGAGTCAACGGCCGATCGGGTGATTCACGACGGCAGTGTCAACAGCATTCGACTGTTTCCGAGGGTGTTGGGCTTGGCATAGGGCAGGTCAAGGAACTCCGCGACCCCCTCGTCCAGCGAGCGCCGCATCTCCTCGTAGACCTCGGGAGAGACCGGGGTGCCGTCGATCTCCACGAAGCCGTGCCTGCCGAAGAACTCCGTCTCGAAGGTCAGGACGAAGATCCGGGCCAGCCCCAACTCCACCGCCGCCTCGACCAGCCGCGCCACGACCCGGTGGCCGACGCCCCGGCCCAGCGCCGACGGCGCGACCGCCACGGTCCTGATCTCGGCGAGGTCCTCCCACAGCACGTGCAGCGCGCCGCAGCCCACGACCTCGCCGTCCACCTCGGCGACCCAGAACTCCTGGACGCTCTCGTACAGCGTCACCAGCTCCTTGGTCAGCAGGACCTTCCCCGCGTACGCGTCCACCAGCGTCTTGATGGGACGGACGTCGGCGATCCTGGCGCGACGGACGAGAACCACTGGCTGCTGTGACACGACGAGAACACTAGCCCGGCGCGCCGCAGTCCGACCCCGATCGAGACTGCCACCTCACCCGTTGAGATCAACCCGACCGGGCGCTGGACGAGCTCGAATGGTGGTGGTCGCAGGTGTCAGCGTCCCAGCGCGCGGAGCTGATCAACGAGGCGATCTGGTGCATCGGTTGATCAACGGCTGCTTCTTCTACCGTAGAACTCGGCGACGCAAGACCCGACTCGACTTCGAGTTCTGGCTCCTGCTGCACTTCCAGGAGCGGACCGCCTGGCTGCGCGACGCCGACGCGACGATCCGGGAACTCCGGCGGCACCTGCCGCGTTACGAGAAGAGCACGGTGAGCCTCGCCGATTTCGCCGAGGGCGTCGACGACGCGGTCCGCCGCGCCAAGGCCGCCGAGCGCGACACGCCGCACCACACGCGGAACCCCTCCACCAGCGTGTGGCGCCTGGTCGAGCGCATCAGGGCCCCGTGAGGTCATGGCGGTCTGGTGTCGGCCGTTACCCTTGTGCCGTGCCGCCACCACCTGCCGCTCGCCGCGTCGCCATGGTCACCCTCGGATGCTCTCGAAACGAGGTGGACTCCGAAGAGCTGGCCGGCCGGCTCTCGGCCGACGGCTGGGACCTGGTCGAGACCGACGGCCCGCAGCAGCCGGACGTCGTCATGGTCAACACCTGCGGCTTCATCGAGTCGGCGAAGAAGGACTCGGTGGACACGCTGCTGGCCGCCGCCGACACGGGCGCGAAGGTCGTCGCCGTCGGCTGCATGGCCGAGCGCTACGGCGTCGAGCTGGCCGATCAGCTTCCCGAGGCCGACGCCGTACTGGGCTTCGACCACTACCCGGCCGTGGCCGAACGACTCGACGACGTCCTCGCCGGGCGATCCCTGGCCTCGCATACCCCCACCGACCGCAGGCTGCTGCTGCCGATCTCCCCGGTCCAGCGGCCCACCGCCGCCGAGGACGTCACGGTTCCCGGCCACGCCTGGGGGCCGACGGTCCTGCGGCGCAGGCTGGACGACGCCCCGGTGGCCCCGCTCAAGCTCGCCTCCGGTTGTGATCGTCGCTGCACCTTCTGCGCGATCCCCTCCTTCCGAGGCGCCTTCGTGTCCCGCACGGCCGAGGAGATCCTCGGCGAGGCGGCCTGGCTGGCCGAACAGGGAGTTCGCGAGCTGTTCCTGGTGAGCGAGAACTCCACCTCCTACGGCAAGGACCTCGGCGATCTGCGAGCGCTGGAGAAGCTGGTTCCCCGGCTCGCCGCCGTCCCCGGCGTCGACCGGGTGCGGGTCTCCTACCTTCAGCCCGCCGAGACCCGGCCGGGGCTGATCGACGCCATCGCCACGACGCCGGGTGTCGCCCCCTACTTCGACCTGTCCTTCCAGCATTCCAGTGAGACGGTGCTCCGTAGGATGCGCCGGTTCGGCTCCACCGAGTCCTTCCTCGCCCTCATCGATCAGATCCGCGCCAAGGCCCCGGAAGCGGGCCTGCGGAGCAATGTGATCGTCGGGTTCCCGGGGGAGACCGAGGCGGACGTCGCTGAACTGGAGGACTTCCTCACCAGGGCTCGGCTCGACGTGGTGGGCGTCTTCGGTTACTCGGACGAGGACGGCACCGAGGCGGCGGACTTCGACGGCAAGGTCGACGCCGACGTGATCGCGGAGCGGGTCGCCAGGGTCTCCTCGCTGGTGGAGGAGCTGACCGCGCAGCGCGCGGAGGAACGCGTCGGCGAGGAGGTCACCGTGTTGGTGGAACGAGTCGAGACCGAGGACGAGGACTGTGCGGGTCGTGCCGCGCACCAGGGTCCCGAGGTGGACGGGGAGTGCATCTTCAGCGAGTCCGAGGGGTTGAAGGTCGGTGATCTCGTCCGGGCCAGGGTGATCGGGTCCGAGGGCGTGGACCTCATCGTGGAGCCGGTGGATTCGGGGCCGGGAGGGCAGGAGTCGTGACCGCCGCCGCCGACGACACCGTCGAACCGACGCCGACCCCGGTTCCGGTCGTCAACGTCGCCAACGCGCTGACGGTCTTCCGTCTCCTGCTCGTGCCGGTGTTCCTCTTCGCGCTGCTGGACGACGGCGGCGAGAGCACCACCTGGCGGCTGGTGGCGACCGGGATCTTCCTGCTGGCCGCCGCGACCGACCGCCTGGACGGCGACCTGGCCCGCAAGCGCGGGCTCATCACCGACTTCGGCAAGATCGCCGATCCGATCGCGGACAAGACCCTCATTGGCTCCGCGCTGATCGGACTCAGCATCCTCGGCGAGCTGCCCTGGTGGGTCACCGTCGTGATCCTTGCGCGCGAGCTGGGGGTCACCCTGCTCCGGTTCTGGGTGATCCGCCACGGCGTCATCCCGGCCAGCCGAGGCGGCAAGGCCAAGACGATCGCGCAGATCGTGGCGATCGTGCTCTTCCTGCTGCCGCTGCCGGACGGATTCGCCTTCGCGGCAGGCACGGTGATGGCCGTGGCGGTCGGGCTGACGCTGGCCACCGGGATCGACTACGTGGTGCGGGCGGTGCGGCTGCGGGCCAGGGGACGTCGGGCGATCGCGGGAGCTCCGTGACCTCGGCTGACACGTCGGCACGCCCACGAACAGCGGTCCCGACACCGGCCGGGGGGATCTCGGAGCGCCCTACGCCCGGCGGAACCGGAGCGGCGGCGAGGCCGGACCTCGCGCCCGCGGACTCGATCGTCGGGGAGGCAGCCGCCGCCGCATTCGAGGCGGTCGTCCGCACCGATGCGTTGCGACGCTGCGTGGCGATGCTGCGCGGCCGCCGCGAGACCTTCGCGGTCGCGGAGTCGCTGACCGGCGGGTTGGTCAGCGCGGTGATCACCGGGCTCGACGGTGTGAGCGAGGTGTTCCGAGGCGGCCTGGTGGTCTACGCCACAGACCTCAAGTCGGAACTGGCCTCCGTCGATCCGGCGCTGCTCGCCGAGCACGGCGCGGTGCACCCCGACGTGGCTGCTCAGCTGGCCGACGGGGCCCGGCAGCGCTGTCGCGCGGACTGGGGAGTGGGCCTCACCGGGGTCGCGGGGCCCTCGGCGCAGGACGGCGTGGTCCCCGGGACGGTGCATGTGGCCGTGTGCGGTCCGACACGTCGGCTGGTGCGCTCGGCCCGGCTCGACGGCGACCGGGCCACGGTCCGGATCGGCGCCGCCGAGCTGGCCCTCGGCCTGCTGGCCGAGGCGATGACGGAGGACGTCGGCTGATCGCCAGGGGGCCCACGGCCAGTTCGCCGAAGCGAACGTCGGGAACATCTCGGCGTGGTCACTCGTTCGCCGTGGGCGGACGTGGGAGAAGAGTCGCTGACGGTGCCTGCCAGGCTCGGTACGGTGGTCTCACGGTGGAAGGAGACACAGGATGGCCGTCTTGCTGCGGGAGGCTATCGGCGAGCGGCTGCGCCACGAGCGCACCGCGCAACGTCGAACGCTTCGCGAGGTGTCGCGCATTGCCCGGGTGAGCCTGGGATATCTCTCCGAGGTCGAGCGGGGGCGCAAGGAGGCCTCCAGTGAGCTCCTTGCCGCGATCTGTCACGCCCTGGAACTGGAGCTCGCCAGGCTCCTCGACGACGTGGCCACCGACATCCGGGGTGAACTGGGCTCCGAGACGGTGCCCGTCCAGGCCGGGGCGTCGACGGCTGCCGAGCGTTCGGCCGGACCCGGCACCGGGGAGATCGAGGGCGGCAGGCTGGTGCCCTCGATGATCGGCTCGGATCTTCGTGTTCAGCCCGTGCGGGGGCGTGCGCGCCTCGGCTCGACGATGCAGATCACCAATAAGGTGGTGGTGGCGGCGTGAGGCGACTTCGCCCCGGACGTCCCGCCATTCCCTAGAATCGTCCCCAGGTAGTGCGCCGGAGCACCGACGTGGCAGGCGCCGTCGGTGGAAACGGGGGAGCAGCGGTGTTGACGACGATCGTCGCGGTGGCGGCGCTGGTTGTGATCGCCGTCCTCGTGCTGCTCGTCGCCCATGCCAGGCGGCAGGCGGTCGCGGGCAGGCAGTCCGACGCCGAGCGCTCGACCTTGGAGAGTCCGGCCCGCCAGTGGCGTGCGCGCGGCGACAAGGCCGTGGAGCGCATCGAGCAGCTGACGCGGTCGCGTCCCGAGCTGTCCGGCGTCCGAGCCGACGCCGAGGCCGTGGCCGCCGAGCTGCGGGAGACCGAGGGCCGGGTGGCCATGCTCGACGAGGCCATCGCCTCCGTGCCGTCGCCGGAACTGTCGGCGGGGCGGGCCAGGCTCGTCGCCTCGGCGGAGTCCGGCGCCGAGGCGGACCGCGCCGAACTGCTCGACGCCGTGCGCTCGGTGGACCAGACACTGGAGTCGGATCGACGGCGACGGGCCACCCGAGACGCGCTGCTCGCCAGGATGCACGGCACGGTGTCGGGACTGGAGGCTGCGGTGTCGGAGGTGCGCGAATGGGTCGGCGAGGCTGAGAGCGTCGTGTCCCCGAATTCGGCGGCGGAGTCGACTCGCTCCGCGTCGACCACCTCCCCTCCTGATCTCGACGCCGTGTCCAGGCCTGCGATGGCGGACCGGTCGGGGGCTTCGGTGGAGCTCGCCGAACGGTTGCAAGGCTTACGGGAGGGGCTGGTCGAGGTGCGGCGACTGCCGGATCACGGCTCCCCGCCCACTCAGGGACTGCCCTGATATCTACCGGGGGCGGTGGAAGCCGTTGAGCACACCTGACACGATGTAATGGGAATCGGAACCGGGTCAGTGCTCGGAAGCGGTCAAGGTGATGTCCGAGTGGTTAGAGAAGGCAGGCGGAGGAGATGGCCAACCCGTTCGTGAAAGCTTGGAAGTACCTGATGGCGGCGTTCTCGTCGAAGATCGACGAGCATGCCGACCCCAAGGTGCAGATCCAGCAGGCCATCGAGGAGGCACAGCGGCAGCACCAGGCTTTGTCCCAGCAGGCCGCAGCCGTCATCGGTAATCAGCGCCAGTTGGAGATGAAGCTCAATCGGCGTCTGGGCGACGTCGAGAAGCTTCAGGCCTCGGCGCGGCAGGCGCTGGTCATGGCGGAGGACGCCATGGTCAAGGGGGACGCGGAGAAGGCGACACAGTACGAGAACAGCGCGCAGGCCTTCGCGGCTCAGCTCGTCAGCGCGGAGCAGGAGATCGAGGACCTCAAGAGCCTCCACGACTCGGCGATCCAGGCCGCGGGCGAGGCCAAGCAGGCCGTCGAGCGCAACTCGATGCAGCTCCAGCAGAAGATCGCCGAGCGCACCAAGCTGCTCAGCCAGCTTGAGCAGGCGAAGATGCAGGAGCAGGTCTCCAGCTCGTTGCAGAGCATGAGCGAGCTGGCCGCGCCCAAGAACACCCCGAGCCTCGACGAGGTGCGGGACAAGATCGAGAAGCGCTACGCGACGGCCATGGGGCAGACGGAGCTGGCGAAGAACTCGGTGCAGGGCCGGATGCTGGAGGTTCAGCAGTCGACCATGGACATGGCCGGTTCCTCGCGTCTGGAGCAGATCCGCGCCTCGATGCGGGGCGGCGGCGCTGCGGGCGAGGTGACCAGCGGACAGGCTGCTCCCACGCCTGCGACGCAGGCCGTCCAGCAGCCGGGTCAGCAGCAGCCGGGCCAGGCCTGAGTCACCGACGACGATGGCCATCGACAAGCGTGACTGGGCCAGGCACGCGTCCTCGGTCGGCCGGCTCGGTATCGAGCTGGCCGACGAGGTGCGTCGGGGCGTCTCCACCTGGCGTGATCCACGGGCCAAGGCGGAGCGACGCCGGAAGCGCGCGAAGCGTGGCCTGGGGTTTCGCGTCGGGCTGGCCGCGCTTGCCGGGGCCGGGGCGTTTCTGATCGGAAGCGATCCGGGGATCGAGTTCGGCGAGGTGGTGCTGGGCGGTGTCGCCGTCGCGGCCTCTGCCTCGTCGGTCTCCTCCGCCATCCGCGTCAATCGGCTGTATCGGACGCCGCTGCCTGCGGCCGCCGCACCGCCGCCGGAGCTGCCGCCGGTCTCCTCGGCGGCTCGGGCGCCGATTCAGCGGCTCACCGCAGCGGAGGAGAGTCTTCGCGAACTGCTGGACCGGCTGAGCGATCCCGCATCGGGCGTTCCGCTGGACTCGGTGGTGCAGACCCGCCTGACCGCCGCCGACGCGGCCTCGGCCGTGCGGGACGGCGCGGAGCGCCTGCAGGTGGTGGAACGGGCCGCTGAGGCGGCCCCGCCCGCTGAGCGGGCGGGGCTCGCGCCGGAGATCCGGCGGCTGGCCGAGCAGCTTGACGAGAGCGTCGACGGCTACGGCAGGCTCGTGGCGGCCGCAGGGCGGGCCGTGGCGGCCTCGGCCTCGGCTGCCGAGCCGCAGGCCGCGCTCACCGACGCCTCCGACCGGCTGGCGGGACTGGCGGCCGCGCTGCGCGAGCTGTCGCGTGGACCGGGGCTGTGAGACGAAGCCGGGGCGTGACGAGCCAGGGGCTGTGACGAACCCAGGGCCGTGACGAGCCTGGCCGGAACCGTGCCAGCCCCCGGCTCGTGCCCCGGAGCGGGTGGAGCGTGCCCGGTGACGCGGACTGTGCGGAAGCGGGGCCGGCGGATTTTCCGAAGCGACGGTCGCGACCCGTGTCGAGGGCCGGACCGGCCGGGTTCGCGGGACGATCCGTGTCGACGGACCCGACTGCATAGGCGAAAAGCGACGGCGATCCGGTGACTGATCGGCACCGGCGCCGACCCGGTCACGCTCGGGTGGTTCGCTCCGGGCGGGCAGCGTGTTCTCGCGGCGGAGCCGTGGGATCCGGACACACTGCCTGTTACTTTCCGTAACATATTTTCGGCATTCTGGCCGAAAAAGCCTGCTTTCTTCGTACATCCGAGTGATATCGGATAGTTATCTGCCGTTGTTGGCTACAACCCGTGGCAGGATCGCCCACTACAGCACCTGTCGGGGGTGAGGTAGTTGGCGCTGTGGGCTGTCCGCGGCGGCGGTCGCTCGGTACGAGACGGGGTCGCCGTCGCGGCCGATGAGCGGCTCAGCTGGCCGGTGACGATCGGTTTCGGGTTACAACATGTCTTCGCGATGTTCGGCGCCACGGTGTTGGTGCCGCTACAGACCGGGTTCCCCGTCACCACCACGTTTCTGTTCTCCGGGCTCGGCACGCTCCTGTTCCTGCTCGTCACCCGGAATCGGGTGCCCAGCTATCTCGGCTCGTCCTTCGCGTTCGTCGCGCCGTTGAGCGCCGCGCAGGCCGACGGCGCCGGGCCGGCCGTACTGCTCGGCGGTGTGCTGGTCGCCGGGCTGCTCCTGGTCATGGTGGGCATCGCGGTGAAGGCGCTGGGCGCCAGGCTGCTGGACTCGCTGATGCCTCCGGTGGTCACCGGTGCCGTCGTGATCCTGATCGGCTTCACGCTGGCGCCGATGGCCGCCGAGGACGTCGGCGCCCAGCCTGCCGTCGCGCTGATCACCCTGCTGAGCATCATCGGCATCGCGATTCTGGGCCGTGGGCTGCCTGCGCGGCTGTCCGTGCTGCTCGGGGTCCTCGTCGGCTGGGCGGTGGCCCTGGTGGTCGACGGTGTCGACCGGGAGGCCGTCGTCCGCCTCGTCGAGGCGCCCTGGATCGGCCTTCCCGAACTGACCTCGCCGATGGTGTCGCCCTCGACGACGCTGCTCGTGCTGCCGGTGATCCTGGTCGTGGTCGCCGAGACCGTCGGCCACGTCAAGGCCGTCGCGGCCGTCACCGGTCGAGACCTGGACGGCAGTGTCGGGGACGCGCTGATCGGCAACGGGCTGGCCACCGCCATGGCAGGCGCGGGCGGTGGATCCGCGACGACGACCTACGCCGAGAACATCGGCGTCATGGCGGTGACGAAGGTCTACTCCACGGCGGCGTACGTGATCGCCGCCCTGATCGCCGTCCTGTTGTCGCTGTCGCCCAAGTTCGGCGCCTTGATCCTGACGATGCCGCTCGGGGTCCTCGGCGGCGCGACGATGGTCCTCTTCGGTCTGATCGGACTGGTGGGCGTTCGGATCTGGGTGGACAACCGAGTGGACCTCGGCGACCCGGTGAATCTGCTCGTCGCCGCCGCGGCGCTGATGGCGGGCATCGGTGATCTCACCTTCGTGATCGGCGGCGTCGAGCTGGGCGGCGTCGTGTGGGGCTCGCTGCTCGTCGTGGTGCTCTACCCGCTGCTGAGCAGGTTGTCGAGACGACTGGGGCGGGGTGGCTGAGCGCGCCGGAGGGTGCCCGCACGCTCGTCGCCTCCTCGGCCGTTCCGGTGCACGGGGCGGCTTCAGATGTCTGCCCGTCGCCAGGACGGCAGGCGCGGCATCGGACCGGCGGTCACCACTCCGTCAGAAAGACGCCCCAAGACCTGGCGATGTCGACGTCGTCTCGTCCGCCGGGAGAACCGGGCCCTTGTCAGGCCGAGACCCGAAGCGCGCGCTCGGGCCTGCGGCGGCGGTAGCGTGCCGACGGCCTGCGTGGCAGACACCCGGTGAGCCGCACCGTCGGCGAGGACACGTCCCCCGTGCCCGGAGGTCGAGACTCAGCCCGCCTCCGAGTCCTCCTCGGCACGCGCCCGGGTCCGGCGGCCCCGACCTGCCCGCAGGACCCTGGCCAGCAGCAGATTGAAGGCCAGGGAGACCTCACGGGCGCCGGGAGTGCCCCACTGATGGATCGGCATGCACGCGCCCTGCGCCTGCTGCACGGCGAGCCGATCCGGCAGCACGACCGGCATCACCAGCGGGCCGAAGATCTCCCGCAGCTCGTTGATCCGGAACTGGTGTTCGTGCGAACGCGGCCGGACGCGATTGACCACGACGCCCAGCGGCTGGAGCTCGGGATTGTTCTCGTCACGCTCGGTCTGCACGGCCTCGAAGGCACGCTGCACGCCGGAGACCGCGAACATCGTCGGCTCGGCGACCAGCAGCGCGCGATGCGCGGCGACCAGTGCGGATCGGGTCAGCCTGCCCAGCGAAGGGGGACAGTCGAGTAAGACGAGCTGGAAAGGCCGTTCCTGGGCGATGTTCAGCTCGTTGACGGCACCGAGGACCCGCGACAGGGTCGACAGTCGTTTCAGGCTGGGGTCGGGCGTGTTGTGCAGCTCGGCGTCCTCGGAGCCGACGAGCACATGGACGTCCTCACCCCAGCCGCTGGGCACGACGGCCGAGGCCAGCACGGAGGGACTCGGTTCGGCCAGGACGTCGGCGAGGTCCGCCTCGGCGTCCTCGGGTTCCAGCGCCGACGTCGCATTGCACTGCGGGTCGAGGTCGACGACCAGGGTGCGCAAGCCGCGTCGCATGGCTGCCGAAGCCAGTCCCAGCGCGACGGTCGTCTTGCCCACACCACCTTTCAGGCTGAGGACTGCCACGGTATGCACGGGTGCAGCCTACGGGCAGTGGCCAGTGGGCCGGCCAGTGCGCGGGTGCTCTTCGATCTCCGGACGGCCGCTGCCGCGCGGGGTCGCGTCCACGCCGAGGTGCGCACGCAGGGCCGTTAGGCTCTGCGCCATGCGTTCCGAGGCCGTCCACCGCGTTCTGATCGCCGAACTCGCCGCCGCGCGAGCCCGGCAGGCGGGCCGTGCTCCGCGCGCCCCTCGTGTCCTGGACGTCGGCGGCGGCACCGGAGTGTGGGCGGTGCCCATCGCGGCGTCCGGCTGCGCCGTCACGGTGATCGACTCCAGCCCGGACGCCTTGGCGACGCTGCGCCGCCGAGCCGCCGACGCGGGCGTCGCCGAGCGCGTGCTCGGCGTGCAGGGCGACATCGAGACGCTCGGCGACCTCGTCCCGTCGGCCGACGTCGACCTCGTGCTCGGCCACGACGTGCTGGAGTTCGTCGAAGACCCGGCCGCGGCCCTTCGGTCGCTCGCGGCCGTGCTCGTGCCCGGTGGAGCGGTCTCGGTCCTGGTGTCCAACCGCTATGCGGCCGTGATCCATCGCACGCTCGCGGGCAGGCTGGACGAGGCGCGGGAGTTGTTGACCGACCCGGCGGGGCGGCTGGGCTCTCGGGACGGGACCCACAACCGGGACCCGCTGCTGCGGCGTTTCGACGCCGCAGGACTGTCGGCCCTGCTGAGCGAGGCGGGGCTGGCCGTCGAGACGGTGCAGGGCGACGGGGTGCTGTCCGACCTGGTTCCGGGCACCGTCCTGCAGACCTCCCTCGCGACGGGGGAGACGCTGACCGAGCTGGAGCGGGCGGCCGTCGGACACCCCGCACTGCTCGCGACGGCGACCAGGCTGCACGCGCTCGGCCGACGAGACGAGGGCACCGTCGAATCCAGAGTCGAGTCGATCACACCCTGAGAACGGGAAATGCCTGCTCACCCCGGTTCAAACCTCGAACTTCGCTCGATCCGGGCCGAGTTCGTGGCATATGAAAACGCTCGGGTGCCCAGACCGGGTAGTCGAGGCGTGCTGTGCCTCGTATCCTTAGGGATGACACCCCACGTGAGGTGTCCACCGGGGTCTAAGGCCACGAGACCATCCGGTGCCCGCGACCCCAGTGCCGGAGGAGGAGCAATGCCACTCTCCGAGCACGAGCAGCGACTGCTCGACCAGATCGAGCGCGCGCTCTATGCCGAGGACCCGAAGTTCGCCTCCAGCGTGCGTGGAGCACGACTGCGCAAGCCCGCCAGGCGTCGCCGCCTGCAAGGCATCGCGCTGCTGGTGGTCGGTCTCGTCATGCTGGTGCTGGGGGTGGTCCTGCCGGTGCGTGTGGCGGACATCCCGATCATCAGCGTGCTCGGCTTTCTGCTCATGTTCGGTGGTGTCGCCCTGATGCTGATGGCTCTCCGTTCCACACCGGCGGAGGGCGAGGAGTCTCAGGGCGAGACTGCGGAAGAGAGTGCGGCACCGCCGTCGCGCCGTCCGAGGAGCTCCTTCTCGCAACGTATGGAGGAGCGATTCCGCAGGCGCATGGACGGTGATCGCTGATCACGCGTTCCGATCACCGTCCCTCCCGGTGAGGGCGGTGATCGGGACCGCGATCCGAGACGTCGCTCGCGGTCGACCGCGATACCGACGTTCCGGGTCTCGTCAGGCTGGGGGCGGCCTCGCTCCCGCCTGGTCGGCGGCTTCGGCCTGACCGCAGGCCGAAGGCGCGGACCGCGTCTCTCGCGCCCTGCGCCGGTGTTCGGCCCTCGGTGCTCGTGGTGTCGTCGAGTTCCCCGCGATGCCCGTGACCCCCTAGCTCGCCGTCGACGCCCTCAGGTCTCCTGCGGGGCGGCTCGTGGCGTCCGGCTGCTCCGGCCTGTGGCAGGACCCCCGTCTCGTCTCCGTGACAGCGTCCGTGCCGTCGGAGCCGGTCGACTCGCCGTTCTCGTGGTGATCCGGTCGGCTGCCCTCGGCTCGGTTCGGCGGATGCCCGCGGGATCAAAGGGCCCCTCGGCGCAGGCGCCGAGTCCTCATGGTGGTACGGGATTCCGTTCCACCCGCGTTGTGTCCCGGCCGACGTGTCACACCCTGCGCGCCCGCCACTCTGATCGCCGTCGGCGGCCGAGGCCCGCAGCCCGCCGATCTGTCCGGCCTCGATCCTGCCGACGTCGGACGCAGTCACTCGGCCTTGAGCCCCCGTTCGGCCGGACTCGACGGCGGCCCGCCCGGATCGACGTCTCTTCCGGCGATCCAGGCAGGCCGCCCGACCCCCGCGAGTCCGCCGGTCGGACCGCGCCCGGTGTGCCCGTGCGTGCCTCGCAGGCTCAGGCCCGCCCGGTTCTGGGACGCAGCACCGAGCGGGGCAGCAGTCGCGCCGTCCACGACATCGGTGCGGTCTGTCGCAGGCTCTGCGCGACGGTGTGCATGGCCGCAGGCAGTGTGGGATCGACCTGTCCAGCCTGCCCGTACCAGTCACGTTCGACCTCGGAGACCAGCGTGCCGAGGGCGTGGGCTCCGCGAGGATCGAGCGAGAACTGCCGGATCAGCCTGCCCGCCGTGGTTCGCACCGTCTCGCTCGGGCTGACGTCGGTGCCCCGATCGCCCGCCTCGGCCAGCAGTTCGCGCCAGGCGGCGCTCGCCGCACCCGGGCCGAGCGCCGAGATCGTGCGGAACCGGGCGGTGCGCTGTCGAGACCGCAGGAAGGAGGGGCCCAGCAGGCCGCAGACCGCCGCCAGCGGCACCAGTGGCAGCCACCACCACCCGGCCGGTCCGGCGGGGAGCAGCAGCCACCACAGCCACGGCAGCGCGGCGGCGAGCGCAACGGCGAGCAACAGCATCCGCAGGCGGAGTGTGCCGTCGGCGTCCGGCGGACCGGCTCGACCCGTCCGGCCCGACGGGACGGATCGTCCACCGAGCCACGACAGCACCGCCGCTCCCAGCATCGCGAGCAGCGCCGCCGCCGTCCAGATCCACAGGGCGCCGGGCGGGGCGCCCTTGCTCGGCGTGGCGCCGCCGCCCAGGCTCAGGTCCTGCGAGGTGGCGTCGTCGGTGGTGGAGGTGCTCGTCGTGGTCGTCTCCGCGGGCGCCGTGTCCTCAGTCGGCGTCGGCGTGTCGACCTGGTCGGGCAGGTCCTCGTTCAGGTAGTTCGGAGTGATCATCCGGCCGTCGGAGGGCGTCGGTTCGAAGGTCACCCAGCCGATGTCCTGGAAGTAGGCCTCCACCCACGCGTGGGCCTCTCGGGTGCCGATGACCCGGTACTCGCCCGCGTTGTAACCGCCGGTGAAACCGAGGGCCACCCGGGAGGGCACTCCGACGGTCCGCAGCAGGGCGGCCATCGCCGAGGAGAACTGCTCGCAGTAGCCGGTCCTGGAATCGAGCAGGAAGTCGCTCAACGCGTCGGAATGGCTGCCCTGCTCGGTCTCGAGGCTGTAGGTGAAGCCGTTCTCCGGCTCGGTGAAGAAGTCGTTGAGCGCCTTGGCCCGGTCCGCGGCGGTGGGCGCGCCTGCGGTGATCTCGCCTGCCAGGGCGATCACCTCGTCGGGAATGCCCTCGATGTTCAGATACACCGGATCGACGTCGACCGGGTCGGGTGCGGCCTGGAGCTCGGCGAAGCTAGGCGTGGCGAGGGAGGTCTCCACGGTGTAGGGCTCGGCGATCTGACGATCGCCGTAGACGGTGCCGCTGCGCTCGTCGTACCGCCAGCTGTCGTCCACGCCGCGCAGCGCGGTCGGCGTCCCGTAGACCGGCAGCCACGGGTCCTCGAAGTTCGTCGGTTCGATCTGCACACTGGTGATGTCGGACGGGATCGGCGTGCCGACCGGCAGCGGCAGCGCGCCCTCCGCAGGCCCGCCGTCCTGCAGCGGCCCCATCTCCCAGCCCTCGCCCGCGACGTACTGGTCGAGCGTGAACAGCCGTAGATACCGGGGATCCTCCAGGCCCCGCACCCGGAACAGCTCCACGTCGCTCTGGTTCAACTGGCCGCGCAGCGAGGTGAAGGGCTGGAACCCGATGCCCTGGGTCCCGCCGCCGGTGCCGGGCAGCCTGCCGTCGGTGCCGATGAACGTCAGCGTCGAGCCCATGCCCAGCGCCAGCACGGCCGCTGCGGCGGTGATCGCCACCATGGGAGACCGCCCCGGCTCGGTCCGTCCGGAGCCCGACCCGCCCGCCCGCCGCCAGCCCAGGGCCTTGAGCCTGCCGTCCACCGCGAGCAGGGTCGCGAATCCGACGGCGCCGAGGACGAAGGTCCACCACGGCAGCATCTCCGGTGCCAGTGACGCGGGCACCGCGAACACGGTGAGCAGCACGAGCCCTGCGGCGGCGGGAGCCTTGACCGACACCGCGAGCAGGTCCACCAGGATCGCCACCAGACCGAGCGCCGCCACCAGCACGGCGGTGATCGCGGCCGTGGTCTCGATCGGCGGAATGCCGATCCGCACCTCGGAGGTGGCCTGCATGAGCAGCGACTGAAGGTCGTCCACCGCCTCCGGCCCAGGCAGGACCATGAGGACGCCCTGCCTGCTGAAGACGGCGGTGATGAGGAAGACCAGCACGATGAACTGACACGCCACCACCAGCGGCGCGGGAACCTGAAGCGTGCGCAGCAGGATGCCCGCGCTGACGATCGCCACGACGGCCACGACGGCGAACAGCAGCCAGCTCATCGGCGCGACCACGCCTGCGATGGCCGTGGCGGCGCAGATCACCGCTCCACCCGCGACGGCCGCGGTCGCGGAGTCCTGCTCCCGTGCCGTCCACGACACGCTCATGCGTTCCTCCCGTGATCGCCTGCGTAGACGGCCGCACCGCGTTGCAGGTCCGCCCGACACAGCTCCGCCCAGATCGCGCTCATCACCTGGTCGGGTCGGGCGACGACGACCGACCAGCCCGCCGCCCGCAGTAACGCCGCAGCGGGTGCCGGATCGGGTGCGGCAGGCTGATCCGAACCGGCCCACGCGCGCACGTCCACCAGCACCGCCGCGCTGCGCAGTCCCCTCGGTCGATGCCGAGCCAGCTCCTCCGCGGCGCCGGGCGTGACCGCGCCGAGCACGGCGAAGGTCTCCTGGCCCGCACCAGGATCGCTCGTCCATCGCAGGTCACGGCGGTGGGACGGGGCGAGCATGGCGAGCGCGTCGAGCACCCGTGAGTCCCCGTGCCCGCCGTCGCCGGACCCGCCCGCCAACACCTGTCCGTCATCGGTGCACAGCCGGACCTGGTGGCTGAAGCGGTGCAGGTGCACGCACACGCTGGCCGCGAACGAGATCGCCCATTCCAGACTGGACGTCGGGCCCATTCCCCGATGCGCCGCCGATCTCGTGTCGAGCAGGACGGTCGTCCCGCCCCGCCACGGGCGGTCCTCGACCCGCACCATCAGCTCGTCGCGTCGTGCCGTCGACTTCCAGTGTACCTTCCGCAGATCATCGCCCTGGCGATACGGCCGGACGATGGCGTCGTCCTCGCCCTGCCCGGAGCGCAGCCGGATCGAGCCGTCCTCGCCTGCGCCCAGCCCGGAACCGCCCGGCACGCCGTGCAGCGTCTGCACCGTCGGGACCACGATCACCGAGGACGTGCCTGCGGTCTCTCGGTCGAACTCGGCGAGGCCGAAGCTGTCGGTGACCTTCAGCAGCAGCGGTCCCACGCGGTGGAAGCCGCGTGTCGACGGCCTGATCCGATAGCTCAGCAACAGCGGTCTGCGCTGATGCGGCCGAGGAGTGAGAAAACGGGGCCGCTCACCGACGGCATAGGGGACCGAGTCCTCCAACAGCAGCGATCCGGCGCGCAGCCTGCCCCGACCCCATACTCGCAGCCGGACCTCGGCCGAGTGGCCTGCCTGCACGCGGGTGGGGACGATCAGCCGCTCCACCGCCACCCCGCTGCTCGACCGGCTCGCCACCCCGGCGGCGATCAACGGCAGCGCGATGGTGAAGAGCGCGACCCTGGCAAGGTCGCGCTCGTTGAGCACCAGCGCGCACAACGCCGCCGCGATCCCCGCCGCCAGCAGGCAGCGCCCTCGGGTGGTCAGTCCTGCCAGTGCCCTGCGCATCGTCCGCCTCGAACTCGACATCGTGACATCGGTGGCCCGTCGGGATCACTCCCGGCAGGAATCAGACGTGCTGCCCGGGTGTGGGCCACTCGCCGGGTTGTGCGCCGCGCGGCGGACCGCCGCCCGGTGGCACGGGACCGCCGCCCTGCGGAACGGGGACGCGGTGCAACAGCGCTCGCACCAGCTCGGACGACGTCCGCCGCGCGGCATGGGCCTCGGCGGTGAGCACCAGTCGATGAGCGAGGACGGGGATCGCCACCGCCTGCACGTCGTCCGGGACGACGAAGTCCCTGCCCAGTAGGGCGGCCTGTGCCCGAGCCGCCTTGACCAGATGCAGGGTCGCCCTCGGCGAGGCACCCAGCCGTAGCTCGGGAAGTCGTCTGCTGGCGGACACGAGCTCGACGGCATAGCGCCGGACCTCGGTGGCCAGGTGGACTCCTCGGACCGCCTTGACGAGTTCGAGGACGTGGGCGGCGGTGGAGACCGGCCGCAGGTCGGCCATCGGGTCGTGGCCGGAGTGCTCGTCGACCATCGCCAGCTCGGCCTGCGGGTCGGGGTAGCCGATGGAGACCCGAGCGGTGAAGCGGTCTCGCTGTGCCTCGGGAAGGGCGTAGGTGCCCTCCATCTCGACCGGGTTCTGGGTCGCCACCACCATGAAGGGCGCGCCGAGCGGATAGGTCTTGCCGTCGACGGTCACCTGATGCTCGGCCATGCACTCCAGCAGCGCCGACTGGGTCTTGGGCGAGGCTCGATTGATCTCGTCGCCCACGACGATGTTGGCGAAGACCGGTCCGGGGCGGAACTCGAACTCGGAGTTCTGCCGGTTGTAGATGGAGACGCCGGTGATGTCGCTCGGCAGGAGGTCCGGGGTGAACTGGATGCGGCTGACCGTGCAGTCGATCGACTTGCCCAGCGCCTTGGCGAGGGAGGTCTTTCCCACTCCCGGCACGTCTTCGACGAGGAGGTGTCCCTCGGCGAGCAGCGTCACCATCGCCGTGCGCACCACCTCCGGCTTGCCGACCAGCACCCGTTCCACATTGGCCGAGATGGCGCCCGCGACCTGCTGCACCTCGCCGAGACCTGCGGTCGGCCGGGCCTCGGGCGGCTCACCATGCTGCGCCGCGGGTGGCGCGGTGGGATGAATACTCGACGTCACACGACCTCCTGTGCTGTTCGGTGCCGCCGCAGCCGGTGGACCTCTGGGGTTCTGGCGAGGCACGGAGGGCGATGACCGGAGTGCGTCACGTCGGTCGACGGTGTGTGCCGACGTCAGTCTGTCGGTCGTGCACCGAGCGGCGAGCAGCGTCGCACTCAGTCTGTCAAACCTCGGTGCGATCCCCCATGGCGGTTGAAGATCCTTTGCGGCAGGAGTGACGCCCTGGGCACTGGCCGCGTTGCTCGCCGGCGGTCGTTCCACCGTCACCCACTTCGCTCCCGATCGCCGGGCGAGCCCGGCCGGGCGGTGTCCGATCTCGCCTCGACGCCCGCAGAAACGCCTCGCGCGATCGGGTGGTTGCGGGGGAGGCCCGTCACGGTGCTCCGGGGCGCCCCACCACGCCCCACCTCAGGGCGCACCCCTCTCAACAGGCAAAACGTCGACACGATCGAGCCGGGGCGCGCTCGTTTCGCGTTGACTGTGGTGCATGGTGGGGTAATGTGGCCGCCGGTGGGGCAGACGGGGGCCCTGTCGCCGATCTCGTCGGATCGGTGGGGGAGGTGGCGCGCGATGTTCCTCGGCACACACACTCCCCGACTCGACGACAAAGGCAGGTTGACGCTTCCTGCCCGGTTTCGCGACGCGCTGGCAGGGGGGCTGATGATTACCAAGGGACAGGATCACTGCCTCTTCGTCTTCCCGCGCGCGGTCTTCGAGGAGATGGCGCACAAGGTCGCGCAGGCACCCTTCACCAACGAGTCGGTCCGCGCGTACCAGCGGTACCTGTTCGCGGGAACCGACGAGCAGCGGCCGGACGGGCAGGGGCGGATCTCGATCACCCCGGACCTGCGGCGTTATGCGGGCCTGACCAAGGACTGTGTCGTCATCGGCGCGATCAGCAGGCTGGAGATCTGGGACGCCTCGGCGTGGGAGCGATACCTGGACGATCACGAGGACGGCTACGCGCAGGCTCGGGAGGAGGTGCTTCCGGGAGTCTTCTGAGCCGGAGGAAGTCCTCCGCGGTGCGGCGTCCTCCGCACGGCACAGCGGTGAGCGCGGTTCGGATGCTGTGAGGCCTCGGTCCGCTCGGTCCACGGTCCTGGCACACCTTCCCCGGTGTCAGGGCAGGCGGGCGGGCGGGGACCTGACGGTATCCGCCCTGGTGATCACGCGACAATTCATCTCAGTTCGCAGTCGCGCCACCGTGGGAGGGGGCCACCATGACAGAGAAGAACACGCCGTCGAGAGCGGACGGCCGGGCCCGACACGTGCCGGTCCTGCTCGATCGGACATTGGAACTGCTCGGGCCCGCGCTGTCCGGCGATCAACCGGTCCTCGTCGACGCCACGCTGGGGCTCGGTGGGCACACCGAGGCATTCCTGACCGCGTATCCGAGCCTCACCGTCGTCGGTCTCGATCGGGACCCGCACGCTCTTCGCCTGGCGGGCGAACGGCTCGCAGGCTTCGGTGACCGAGCCAGGCTGGTGCAGGCGGTCTACGACGAGCTTCCCGAGGCACTGGCGGGCCTGGGCATCCCGAGAGTCGACGGCGTGCTGTTCGATCTCGGCGTCTCCTCGATGCAGCTCGACGAGACAGAACGAGGCTTCGCCTACGCGCAGGACTCGCCGCTGGACATGCGGATGAACCCGGAGACCGGGCCGACCGCCGCCGACGTGCTCAACGAGTACGCCACCCGAGATCTGGCCAGGGTGCTGCGCGTCTACGGCGAGGAGCGCTTCGCCTCCCGGATCGCCGCCGCCGTCGTCCGCGAGCGGGCCAAGGCACCGTTCGTCACCAGCGGCAGGCTGGTGGAGCTGATCTACGACTCGGTGCCCGCCGCGACGCGCCGCACCGGCGGCCACCCCGCGAAGCGCACCTTCCAGGCGCTGCGGATCGAGGTCAACACCGAACTGGACGTGCTGGGCAGGGCCGTCCCCGCCGCCGTCGACGCGCTGCGGACGGGCGGGCGGGTGGTGGTGCTCTCGTACCACTCCCTGGAGGACCGCATCGTCAAGCAGGCGCTGGTCGGACGATCCCGGTCCACCAGCCCCGAGGGGCTGCCCGTCGAACTTCCCGGCCACGGACCGGAGTTGAGGCTGCTGGTCCGGCGAGGAGAACAGGCGAGCGAGGACGAGGTGGCGGCCAACCCGAGAGCCGCCTCGGTGCGGCTGCGGGCCGCCGAGCGGATCAAGGAGGCGTCGGGATGAGCACGGGAATGCGGACCCCCGGCCGAGCGGGTCGCAGCAGGACGGCGACCAGCATCCAGACGGCCCGCCGGGGCCGTCGTCGACGCCTCTCGGCCGTGCTGCCCAGGAGACGGCCGGGCTCCGCACCGAGAGCGCCCTTCGTGCTGCTGGTGATGGCGCTGCTCAGCGCGGGGCTGATCGGCACGCTGTGGCTGTCCACCTCGGCGGCCTCGGACTCCTACGAACTCAGCGACCTGCATGCCGAGGTCGCCTCGCTCACCGAGGACACCGAGCTGCTGCGGCAACAGGTGGCGGAGCTGGAGGCGCCGGGAACGCTGGCCGAGAAGGCGGCCGAGCTGGGCATGATCCCGGTGGAGGACCCGGCCCGGCTGCTGGTGTCGCCGGACGGGTCGGTCGAGCTCGTCGGCGAGCCGTGGCCCGCCGAGGCCGACTCTCCGGAGGAGGCGGCGTCGGGAGCAGCGCCGGAGGCAGGGGGCGATGGGGACCCCGAGCAGCAGGCGGGTCTGGTGCCCCCGGTGGACGGGGAGACCGACGAGGCGACCGGCGACGAGAGCCGGGCCGAGGACGCTCCGGCCGACGAGGAGGACACGGAGAATCCCGAGGATGCCTCGGATGCCGGGACCTCCGAGAACGCTGAGAACTCCCAGAACTCCCAGAACTCCCAGGACTCCGAGACCACTGAGAACTCCGAGGCACCCTGATGCCGGAGGCGAGAAGCAGGGGCATGCGCCGCCCGGTGCAGGTCCGGGCGCGTAACCGCGTCCGGTCGGACGTGCAGAACAACCATCGACGGCTGCGCGTCGGCAGACTGTTCCTGGTGCTGTGCCTGCTGGCGACCTCGGTGAAGCTCGTCGAGGTGCAGGTGGTGCAGGCCGGGGCGATCTCGGAGGGCTCCGAGCGGCAGCGTCGCAACGACACCGTGGTCAATGCCGAGCGCGGCGCCATCCTCGATCGCAACGGCAGCCCGCTGGCGATCAGCATCGAGACCAGGGTGCTCTTCGCGCAGCCGAGCGTGATCGAGCGGGTGCAGCGCGAGGAGGGCGAGGACCCGGCGGCCTACAAGCGTGAGATGGCCGCCCACCTCGTCGAGGTGCTCGGCGACGCCGTCGACGAACGTGAGCTCCTCGACGATCTCTTCAGCGATCGGACCTTCGTCTACCTCGTCGACGGCGTTCAGCCGAGCCAGGCCGAGCTGATCCGGCAGACGTATCCGGAGATCGGCAGCGAGTACCGCGCCCGCCGAAGCTATCCTGCGGGGCCGTTGGCCTCCAACGTGCTCGGCTTCGCGAACTGGCGGCCGGACGAGAAGCTGGTTCGGGGCATGGTCGGCCTGGAGAGCTCGCGCAACGACCTGCTCTCGGGGGAGGACGGCCTGCTCGTCGCGGACACCGCGGAGGGATCACGCGTCGTCATCCCCGGCTCGTCGCACGTGGTCGAGCCCGCGGTGCCCGGCTCCGATCTGATGCTGACCCTCGACTCCGATCTTCAGTTCGTCGCGCAGGAGCAGCTCACGCGCTACGTCGAGGAGAGCGGTGCCGAGGGCGGCAGCTTGGTCGTCCTCGACGCGAAGACCGCCGAGGTGCACGCGATGGTCAACGACCGGACTTACGATCCGAACAACACCACCGGGGTGAGTCCCGAGCAGCTGGCCAACCCGGCCGTCTCGCATCCCTTCGAGCCGGGCTCGGTGAACAAGATCGTCGCGGTGGCCGCCGCCGTCGAGGACGGCCTGCTGGCCCCCGACGACGTGCTCCAGGTCCCCGGCACCGTTCAGGTCGCGGACCGGACCATCCGGGACTCCTGGCAGCATGGGGTCGAGGCGATGACGGCGACCGGCGTGCTGGCCCGCTCCTCGAACGTGGGCACCCTGATGATCTCCGACGAGGTGGGCGAGGACCGGTTCGTCGAGATGCTCGAGCGGTTCGGCGTCGGCCGTCGCACCGACGTCGGCCTGCCCGGCGAGAGCCCCGGCCAGGTGCCCGCCAGGGAGAACTGGTCGGGCAGCACCTTCGGCAACCTGCCCATCGGACAGGGGCTGAGCATGACGGCGTTGCAGATGGCGGGCATGTATCAGGCGCTGGCCAACGACGGCGTGCGCATCCCGCCGAGGATCATCGACGCGCGGATCGACCCGGAGGGCCTCCGCACCGAGGAGCCCACGCCCTCCGGGGTGAAGGTCGTGAGCCCGGAGACGGCGCAGACCGTGCGGGACATGCTCCGGGCCGTGGTGCAGGACGAGCCGGGGCAGCGCGGCACCGGAACCGGCGGCGCCCTGCCCGGCTACCAGATCGCGGGCAAGACGGGCACGGCTCAGCAGCCGGACCCCGAGACCGGCGCCTACAGCAGCGTCGACGAGTGGATCACCTTCGCCGGAATCCTGCCCGCCGACGATCCTCGGTTCGTCATCGCAGTGATGTTGGACGCACCCGACCCCGACACGTCCGCCGCGCCGCTGTTCCGGGAGACGGCCTCTTATCTGACGCAGCGTCATGAGATCCCGCTGTCCCCGGAGCCGAGCCCGATCGTGACCCTGACCGAGCGCTGAGGGCCGACGACCTGCCGGGCGACACCCGATCTCGACGAGCGACCTGCTCGCGGTCGTCGTGATCGGGTGTGGACCTCGGCTCGGCGGGGAACTCCGATCGCGTGTGGACTCGTCGGCGGCCCGCCACCGGCGGTGTTCGGCACCAGGGCGGATCATCGCCTGTTACGCCATCGGAATCGACTGCTGGGACGGTCCCATGTGTCAGGTGTCGCGAGCCGCGTCGGTAGCCTTTCGCGCGTGTCAGCCCTCGCCTCCCCGAAAGCCGTCATGAAGGCGCCGAGACCGGCCCACGTGACGCCCCGTTCGGTGGCCGAACTCGCGAGCGTCGTGGCTGCCGGACTTCAGGTCGAGCAGACCAGTCTGGCGCCGGACGCGCGAGTGGTCACCGGTGCCACCCTTCGTGCTCAGGACGTCCGTCCCGGCGATCTGTTCGCCGCGTTGCCGGGTGCCCGCGCGCACGGCGCGGACTTCGCCGATCAGGCGGCGGCGGCGGGTGCCGTCGCCCTGCTGACCGACGAGGAGGGACACCGACGCGCCGTCGCGGCGGGCGTCGCCCTGCCGACCCTGGTGCACCCCGATCCCCGAGCCGCCATCGGCCCGGCGGCCGCTCGGGTCTACGGCGATCCCTCCACGCGGCTGCGCGTGCTCGGCATCACCGGCACCTCCGGGAAGACGACCACCTGCTATCTGCTCGACGGCGGCCTGCGCGCGGCAGGCGTGTCGACCGGGCTCGTCGGCACCGTCGAGACGCGGGTGGCGGGCGAACGCCTGAAGAGCGCCTTCACCACCCCGGAGGCCCCCGACCTCCAGGCGCTGTTCGCGCTGATGGTCGAGCGAGGCGTCGAACACGTCTCGATGGAGGTGTCCAGCCACGCGCTGTCCCTCGGTCGGGTGGCGGGCACCGAGTTCGCCGTCGGCGGGTTCACCAACCTCTCCCAGGATCATCTCGACTTCCACCTTGACCTCGAGGACTACTTCGCGGCCAAGGCACGCCTGTTCGACGGCCGGGCCCGACACGAGGTGGTCTGCGTCGACGGCGGCTGGGGCACCCGGCTGGTCACCCCGGACACGATCACCGTGGCCACCGGAGCGGACGCGGCGGCCTCCTGGACCGTCCGCGACGCGCGCGCCCTGCCGACCGGGGAGCAGACGTTCGTGGCGCTCGGACCCGACGGGGTTCGTCTCGATCTGCAGATCCGGCTGCCCGGACCGTTCAACATCGCCAACGCGCTGCTGGCCGCCGCGTGTCTGCACGCCGACGGCATCCCGGCCGACGCCATCGCCGCCGGACTGTCCTCCGTGGACGTTCCCGGCCGGATGGAGCGCGTCGTGGAGGGCCAGCCGTTCGTCGCGATGGTCGACTACTCGCACAAGCCGGGTGCCGTCGCCGCCGTGCTGGACGCCGCGCGCGCCCAGGCGGAGGGGCGCGTCCTGGTGGTGCTGGGCTGTGGTGGCGAACGCGACACGGGCAAGCGACCCGCGATGGGCGAGGAGGCGGCTCGCCGTGCCGACCTCCTCGTCGTCACGGACGACAATCCTCGTGGGGAGGACCCCACGTCGATCCGCTCCGCGATGCTGGCGGGCGCACTGGCCGTCCCGCGTGCCCAGCGCGGCGAGATCGTGGAGATCGGCGACCGCCGGGCGGCGATCACCGAGGCGGTGGCCAGGGCCAGGCCCGGCGACATCCTGGTGGTCGCGGGCAAGGGGCACGAGACCGGTCAGCAGGTGGGCCAGGTCGTGCTGCCCTTCTCCGACCGCGACGTGCTCGCCGAGGCCGTCCGGGCCCGTGAGACGGAGGAGAACCGTTGATCAGACTCACGCTGGGCGAGATCGCCGCCGCCGTCGGCGGCAGGCTGCACCGGGCCGACGGGTCGGAGACGATCACCTCCACGGTGGAGTTCGACACCCGCGAACTCACCGAGGGCGGGCTGTTCGTCGCACTGCCGGGTGAGCGCGTCGACGGTCACGACTTCGCCGCTGCGGCGGTCGCGGCGGGTGCCGCCGGAGTGCTGGCCGCCCGCGAGGTGGACGCTCCTTCGGTGATCGTCCCGCCCGTCGCCGACCTGGACCGGCCGGGCACCCCGGTGGCGCTGCTGGGCGACAGCACCGGCGCGGGCGCGTCGGTGCTGGCCGGGCTGGCCGCTGTCGCGAGAGAGGTCGCGTCGAGGCTGAGTCGTGCCGGGCTGACCGTCGTCGGGGTCACGGGATCGTCCGGGAAGACCTCGACCAAGGATCTGATCGCGCAGCTGCTGGAGCCGATGGGCGAGACGGTGGCGCCGCCCGGCTCGTTCAACAACGAGCTGGGGCATCCCTGGACCGTGCTGCGGGCCGACGAGCACACCCGACATCTCGTGCTGGAGCTGTCGGCCCGAGGTCCCGGCCACATCGCCCAGCTGTGCGCCATCGCGCCGCCGCGCATCGGCGCGGTGCTCAACGTCGGGACCGCGCACCTCGGGGAGTTCGGCTCGCAGGAGGCGGTGGCCCAGACCAAGGGCGAGCTGGCGGCGGCGGTGCCCGCCGAGGCCGACGGCGGGGTGGCGATCCTCAACCGGGACGATCCGAGGGTGGCGGCGATGGCCGAACGCACCTCGGGCAAGATCATCTACTTCGGGCAGCATCGGGACGCCGACGTGCGGGCGGTCGACGTGGTCCTCGACGGTGCGGCGCGGCCGAGCTTCCGCCTGGTCACTCCGCAGGGCGAGGCACCGGTCAGCATGGCGCTGCACGGCGCGCACCAGGTGGACAACGCACTGGCCGCCGCGGCGGTCGCCCTGGAACTGGGGGCCTCCGTCGCGGAGGTCGCCGAGCGGCTGTCGGCCGCCCGGCGGCGATCGGCGCGACGGATGGAGGTCACCGAGCGGTCCGACGGCGTCGTCGTGGTCAACGACTCCTACAACGCCAATCCCGAATCGGTGCGGGCCGCGCTGCGGACCCTCGCGTCGATGGCACGGGACACCGAGGGGGAGCCGCGCCGAAGCTGGGCGGTGCTCGGGGTGATGGGCGAGCTGGGGCCGGACGGCGCCGTCGCACACGACGAGATCGGCAGGCTCGCGGTCCGGCTGAACATCAGCAGGCTCGTGGTCGTGGGGGAGCAGGCCCGCCCGATGTATCAGGGCGCGTGCCTGGAAGGCTCTTGGGGGAACGAAGCGGTACTGGTGCCTGACGTGGCAGGCGCCGTCGATCTGTTGGGCGATCAGCTGCAGCCCGGTGACGTCGTGCTGGTCAAGGCGTCGAAGGTCGCCGAACTCTGGCGAGTGGCCGACGCGATCCTCGACGAGTCACGGGCATCGAACGGAGGCACTTCGTGAGACCGATCCTCATCGCGGCCATGGTCGCGCTTGCGGTATCGATCCTGCTCACCCCATACCTGATCCGAGTGTTCTCTCGGCAGGGCTTCGGCCAGGAGATCCGGGAGGAGGGACCGCAGAGCCATCAGGGCAAGCGTGGCACGCCGACCATGGGCGGCGTGGCGATCCTGGTGGCGATCTGGGCCGGCTACCTCGTCACGCACCTCACGGTGGGCGACGGCCCCACGGCCTCTGGTCTCCTGGTGCTGATGCTCACCACGGTGCTGGGCATCGTCGGATTCCTCGACGACTTCCTCAAGATCCGCAAGCAGCGCAACCTCGGTCTGAACAAGACGGCGAAGCTCATCGGGCAGTTCCTGGCCGCCGTGATCTTCGCCGTTCTCGCGCTGCGCTTCGCCAACGACCGGGGACTCACGCCCGCCTCCGTGCACCTGTCCTTCATGCGGGACATCGCGGTGGTCTCCTTCGGCGTCGTCGGCTTCGTGGTGTTCTGCAACATCGCGATCATGGCCTGGTCCAACGCGGTGAACCTGACCGACGGCCTGGACGGCCTCGCGGGCGGCAGCGCCGCCATGGTGCTGGCCAGCTACGTGCTGATCACCTTCTGGCAGTTCCGCTACGACTGCGGCCTGCGGCCCACGCCCGGCTGTTACGACGTCCGAGACCCGCTGGACCTGGCGATCATCGCCGCCGCCGCGATGGCAGGCTGTATCGGCTTCCTGTGGTGGAACGCGGCACCCGCGAAGATCTTCATGGGCGACACCGGCTCCCTCGCGCTCGGCGGTCTGCTGGCCGGCCTGTCGATCACGAGCCGCACCGAGCTGCTCATGGTGATCCTCGGCGGTCTGTTCGTCGTCGAGGCGCTGTCGGTGAGCCTTCAGGTCGTGGTCTTCCGGACGACACGCAGACGAATGTTCCGCATGGCACCCTTCCATCATCACTTCGAACTAGGCGGCTGGGCGGAGACCACGGTCATCATCCGGTTCTGGCTGTTGTCCGGTGTGACCTGTCTGCTGGGTCTCGGGATCTTCTACAGCGACTGGGCGGGCGCGTCCGGTCTCACGCCGTAGCTCGGCGCCGAACAACCGCCGTGCTCGGTCACTCCTTGCGCGGCACGACGTCGAACGTTGAGAACACCGGCGGCCTCGGGAAACTGCGGAGTTCCAGTTCAGGGCGGCATCGGGACCCCGAAGTTCAAGGCCACCGAAGTTCAAGGCCACCGAAGTTCCACCGACACCGGAGTCCGAGGACACGGCGGTCCAGCGAACATCGGAGTCCGAAAGACGGCGAGACCCGCCGGGCCTCGGCGGTTCGCCGAGGCCCGGCAGGGACGATCGAGTACAGCGGGTCGTCGCCGAGCCCGTCCGAGCGCAACGCGACACCGCGCCCGCGCGTCTGTCCTGACGGGCGCGTGGGCGCGGGGGCGGCCCTCGGCAGTCTCGTCGGCGACGCGGAGCGGCTGACCGCGACGGCGGGACGCCGCACCAGATGACGGAGTCAGACGTGATCAGCAGGAGGAGGTGACGGTGGACGGCTCACCCTTCGCCGGGCTCTCGGTGGTCGTGGCCGGGGCAGGCGTCTCGGGCGTCTCGGCCGCCAGAGCGCTGCTCGCGCAGGGCGCGGCGGTGTCCGTCGTGGACGGCTCGGCGGCTCGGATCGAGTCGATGAACCTGCCGGGAGTCACCGGGCTGGTCGGCGTGGACGCCGTGCCGCCGGGCACCGATCTCGTGGTCACCAGTCCGGGATGGCGGCCCTCCGCGCCGCTGCTGGTCGCCGCCGCCGAGGCGGGGGTCGAGGTGATCGGCGAGGTGGAGCTCGCCTGGCGACTCGATCAGCTGCGGCCGGGCGGACCAGCCGACTGGCTTGCGGTCACCGGGACCAACGGCAAGACCACCACGGTGAGCATGGTCGAGTCGATCCTGCTCGCCGCCGGACTCGACGCGGTCGCCTGCGGAAACGTCGGACTTCCCGTCGTCGACGCGGTCCTGGCCGGTCACCGGGTGCTCGCCGTGGAGCTGTCGAGTTTCCAGCTCCACTGGTCCTCCTCCGTGCGGCCCGCCGCAGGGCTGGTGCTCAACGTCGCGGAGGACCACCTGGACTGGCACGGTTCGGCCGCCGCCTACGCGGCGGCCAAGGCACGCGCGCTCACCGGAGCGGTCGCCGTCGCCGGGATCGACGACGAGCAGGCCGCCCTACTGCTGGCCGCGGCGCCCGCCGACCGCCGCATCGGCGTGACGGCAGGCGAGCCCGCTGCGGGTCAGTTCGGCGTCTCGGCCGGTGTGCTGGTGGATCGGGTCTTCGGGCAGGCGGACACCTCGGTGCCGCTGATCGACGCCGACCGGGTCCGGCCCGCAGGCCCGACCGGGATCGTCGATGCCCTGGCGGCGGCTGCGCTGACCAGGTCCTACGGTGTCGAGCCCTCGGCGATCGAGGCGGGACTGCTCGCCTTCCGGCCAGGCGCACACCGGGCGGTGGTCGTCGCCGAGCACGGCGGAGTGGTCTTCGTCGACGACTCGAAGGCCACCAACCCGCACGCCGCCGCCGCGTCGCTGCGCGGCCACGCCAGGGTGGTCTGGCTGGCGGGCGGCCTGCTCAAGGGCGCGTCGGTCGACGAGCTGGTGGCCGAGACCGGTGATCGCCTCGCCGCCGCCGTGCTCTTCGGCGCCGACCGAGCCCTCATCGCCGCCGCGCTGGCGCGACACGCACCGGATGTCCCGGTCTATGAGGTCGCCGCAGGTGACGATAAGGCCATGCTGGAGGTGGTGGACATCGCGAGCCGAGTGGCTCGTCCGGGTGAGGCCGTGCTCCTGGCTCCCGCCGCAGCGTCGATGGACATGTTCACCGACTACGCCCATCGGGGCGATTCCTTCACTGCGGCGGTACTGGATCGGCTCGCGTCGATCACCGACGGCGACCAGCGCTCCGGCGCCGGTCCCGACGATGTTGCCGAACGGGGTGGCCCGGTCTGACACGAGACGCGGCGACGAAGGCGACTTCCCGCACCAGAGCGACACCGAGGGCCAAATCCGATCGGCTCAGCGGTTTCGCACTGCTGCGCGGAGTCCTGACCGCCTGGCTGGCGCGACCCCTCACCTCGTTCCACCTGGTGCTCGCCGTCTTCGGCCTGCTCACCGTGTTCGGCCTGGTGATGGTGCTGTCGGCCTCCGCGGTGGACTCGATGGACCAGTACGGCTCGTCGTACGCGATCTTCTACCGACAGCTCCTCTACTGCGGGGTGGGCCTGGTGCTCTTCCTCGTGGTGCTGCGCATCCCGCCCAAGACGTTCCGCAGACTCAGCCCGCTGATGCTGGCGGTCTGCCTCCTGCTGCTGGCCCTGGTACTGGTCATCGGCCATGAGGCAGGCGGGGCACGCAGCTGGTTCCGGCTGGGGCCGCTGCCCTCCTTCCAACCCGTCGAGGTCGCCAAGGTCGCCTTCGCCCTCTGGGGCGCGCACGTCCTGGTGGTGAAGCGGGCGCTGCTGCGACAGTGGCGGCACCTGCTGGTTCCGGTGGTCCCGGTCGCCCTGCTGATCTTCACATTGATCATGATGCAGCCGGACCTCGGCAGCACGATCACCGTCGGCATCGTGCTGCTGGCGCTGCTGTGGTTCGCCGGAGCGCCGCTGCGACTCTTCGCCGTGATCGTGCTCGCGGGCGTCACCGGCGCGCTGGTGCTCGCGCTCTCCGCCCCCTACCGGCTGGACAGGATGCTGTCCTTCTTCGACCCAGGGGGCGACCCGCTCAACACCGGCTACCACGCGCGCCAGGCGCTGTTCGCCCTGGCCGACGGCGGGATGCTCGGCAAGGGACTCGGGCAGGGCAGTGCGAAGTTCAGCTATCTGCCCAACGTGCACAACGACTTCATCTTCGCCGTCGTCGGCGAGGAGCTGGGCCTGGTCGGCTGTGCCCTGGTGATCGGGCTGTTCGCGACGCTGGCCTACGTCGGTCTGCGCATCGCCGCCCGCAACACCGATCCGTGGAACCGACTGGTGGCCGCGACGCTGACGACGTGGCTGGTCGCGCAGGCCGCGGTCAACATCGGCTACGTGGTCGGCCTGCTGCCGGTCACCGGCCTCCAGCTCCCGCTGATGTCCTCCGGCGGAACCAGCCTCATCGCCGGAATGATCGTCTTCGGTATGCTCGCCAACTTCGCCCGGCACGAGCCGGAGGCCGTGGCGGCGCTGCGGTCGCAGGGTGTGAACCGACGGCGACGCTGGTTCCATCTCCCCCTGCCCGATGCCTACCGGCCTCGGCCCCGCCGCAGGTCCGTGCGGCCTGCGACTCCGCCGCGACGCCCGGGACGGCCGACGGGCACGCTTCGGACGACCGCACAGTCCGCCGGACGCGGTCGTGCCGGTCGGGCGCCCTCCGCACGGACCGGCCGACGGCGTCGACCGCGCCGGGCGCCGTGAACATCCCCGATCGCCGGGTCGCGTCGACTCCGGCGTCCCACTTATCAGGAGGTCTTCGACGATGGTCGGACCCGCAGCCGGTCCTACCGGCCGCAGCGATCAGCACGGCGCCGACGAGACGGTGCGCTTCACCCCTGCGAACGGCCCCGCCGCCTCCGCCGCGCGCGGTTCGGCGCAGCCCGCGGGACGAGGGCTGTGCGTCGTCGTCGCAGGCGGCGGCACCGCAGGGCACATCGAACCCGCGCTGGCCCTGGCCGACGCGGTCCGCAGACTGATGCCCGAGGCCAGGGTCGTCGCCCTGGGCACCGAGCGGGGCCTGGAGAGCAGGCTCGTCCCGGCCAGGGGATATCCGCTCGAACTGATCCCGCCGGTCCCGATGCCGAGGAAACCGAGCCCCGACCTGCTGAAGCTGCCGCTGCGGGTACGGTCCGCCGTGCGCGACACCCGCGCGGTGCTCGCCAGGGTCGGCGCGGACGTCGTCGTCGGTTTCGGCGGCTACGTGTCACTGCCCGCCTACCTCGCCGCCAGGGGACGGGTGCCGATCGTGGTCCACGAGGCGAACGCCCGGGCGGGGCTGGCCAACAAGGTCGGCGCCCGGTTCGCCGCAGCGGTCGCGGCCGCCGTGCCTGACAGCGGACTGCCCGACGCGAAGGTGATCGGCATCCCGCTTCGGCACTCCATCACCTCCCTGGACCGGCGGGCGCTGCGGGCGGAGGCCCGGGCCCACTTCGGGCTGCACCCGGACGCACCGACGCTGCTGATCTCCGGCGGATCGCAGGGAGCCAGGACGCTCAACACGGCCGTCTCCGGCGCGGCGGGTGCACTGTCCAGGGCGGGCATCGGCGTCCTGCACGCCTACGGCCCCAAGAACACCGTGGCGGTCCAGTCCGTCCCGGGCACCCCGCCCTACGTGGCGGTGCCCTATCTGGAGCGGATGGATCTCGCCTTGGCGGCGGCCGATCTGATTCTCTGTCGCTCCGGTGCGATGACGGTCGCGGAGGTCTCGGCGGTGGGACTCCCCGCCGTGTTCGTGCCGCTGCCGCACGGCAACGGCGAACAGGCCCTCAACGCGGTTCCGGTGGTCGACGCAGGCGGCGGTCTGCTGATCCCCGATGGGGAGCTGACGGCGCAGCGGGTGATCGACACCGTGCTTCCGCTGGTGCTGGATCAGGGGAGGCTCGCCGCGATGGCCGGGGCGACGGCAGGCAGCGGACACCGCGAGGCGGCCGACGTCCTGGCCACGATGGTGCTGCGGGCGGCGGGTCGATGATCGCGCTTCCTGGCGAGGCGCGACGCGGAGCAGACGGGTGTGAGGGCAGGATGGACCGATGGCGGGGATGACTGAGGCTGAGGCGCAGCGGATCGCACCGGACCGACAGGACCGGGGCGTCACGGGGGGAACGATGGAACTGCAGAAGGCCGACGGCGTGCTGCCGCCGGTGTTGCGGCGGGTGCACCTGGTGGGCATCGGCGGCGCCGGGATGAGCGGCATCGCCCGCATTCTACTGGCCAGGGGCGCCGAGGTCAGCGGCTCCGACGCCAAGGACTCCCGAACGGTGCTGGCACTGCGCGCCCAGGGCGCGAAGGTGGCACTCGGGCACGAGGCGAACCATCTCGACCAGCTCGACGAGCCGCCGACGGCGGTGGTGGTGTCCACCGCGATCCGGGCGGTCAATCCGGAACTCGCCGCTGCGCAGGAGCGGGGCATCACGGTGCTGCGGCGGGCCGAGGCACTGGCGGAGCTGACGACCGGCCGCCGCGTGGTGTGCGTCGCCGGAACCCACGGCAAGACGTCGACCACCTCGATGCTCACCGTGGCACTCCAGCGGTGCAGGCTCGATCCGTCGTTCGCCATCGGCGGTGATCTCAACGAGTCCGGCTCCAACGCCCACCACGGCACGGGCGACGTGTTCGTCGCCGAGGCAGACGAGAGCGACGGCTCGTTCCTGTTCTTCACCCCCGACGTCGCGGTGGTCACCAACGTCGAGCCGGATCACCTGGATCACCACGGCACGGCCGAGGCCTACACCCAGGTGTTCGAGTCCTTCGTGTCCCGAGTCCGTCCCGGCGGCGTGATGATCATCGGCGTCGACGACCCGGGCTCGGCCGCGCTGGCCCTGCACGCCGAGGCGGCGGGCGTCCGGGTCCGTCGGTACGGCCGAGACGTCGAGGCGCCGGGTGACGCCCGCATCGTCGGTTACGCGCCTGCCGAGCTCCTCGGCAATGTCACGGTCGACCTGCTCGGCGACCCCGGCGCCGACCAGGAGCGGCTGGAGATCAAGGTCGCCGTCCCTGGCGAGCACATGGCGGGCAATGCGGTCGCCGCGCTGCTGGCAGGCCTGGAACTGGGCGCCGATCGTGCCGAGCTGCTCGCCGGGCTGGCGGGCTTTCGCGGGGTCCGCCGACGGTTCGAGCGCAAGGGCGAGGCGGGCGGGGTCCGGGTCTACGACGATTACGCGCACCATCCGACGGAGGTGTCGGCCCAGCTGCGGGCGGCGCGACCGGTCGCGGGGGATCATCGGCTGATCGTGGTCTTCCAGCCCCACCTGTACTCGCGGACCAAGACCTTCGCCGCCGAGTTCGGGACGGCGCTTGCGCTGGCCGACGAGGTGGTGGTCCTCGACGTCTACGGCGCCAGGGAGGAGCCGGAGCCGGGTGTCACCGGCAGTCTGGTCGCCTCGCACGTCCCGCTGCCCGCCGAGCGGGTGCGGTTCGAGCCGTCGTTCGAGCAGGTGCCCGAGGTCGTCGCGGAGCTGACCCGGCCCGGCGACGTGGTGATCACCATGGGCGCGGGGGACGTCACCATGCTGGGGCCGGAGATCCTCAGCAGGCTCGCCTCGGTGCAGGAGCGGTAGATGGCCGCCGCCACGGTTCGGGGAGCCCGGCGCGTGCGGCGTGCCGGGCAGGCCGGGGCGCGCGGGTCGGCACCTGCCGGGCCCGGTTCGCGGTCCGCCCGGACCGAGCGGCGCTCCGGCGGTGCGAATGCCGGGGGCGGCCGGGCGGCCCGAGGCGCCGGAGACACCGCGACCAGGTCGGGCCCGGTCCGCTCGATCCGCGGCCGCTCGGTGCGGGCCCGATCGCGCCGAGGCAGACCGCGTCGGGTGCGGCGGACTCCTCGGTCCGTGCTGCGCGATCTGTTGCGCCCCAGAGGACTGTCGATCCTGCTGCTGGCGATCCTCACCGTCGCGGCGGTGCTCTGGTACACCCCGCTGCTGTCGGTGCGCACCGTCGAGGTCGCGGGCGTCCAGGAACTCGCGGAGGGGGACGTCCTCGACGCGGCGGGCGTCACCCTGGGCACGCCCATGCTGCGGCTGGACACCGGAACGGTGCACGAGAGGATCGCCGGGCTGCCCAGGGTTGCCGAGGTCACCGTCGGACGCTCGTGGCCGTCGACGGCGGTGCTGACCGTCGTCGAACGGGAGCCCGTGGTGCTGCTGCGCGATTCCGACGGGCTCTGGCTCACCGATCGGACCGGACTCGCCTACGCGACGGTGGACGAACCTCCTGCCGGGCTGCCCGAGTTGCAGGTGGACAGCCCCGGACCGCACGACCCGGTCACGCTGGCGGCCGTGCAGGTCGTGGACTCGCTGCCTGCCGAGGTCCGGTCGGAGGTGCTCTCGGTGAGCGCGGACTCGACGCGGGACATCCGGCTTGCGCTGAGCCTTGGTCGCGAGGTCCGCTGGGGCGAGGCCCTCGACTCCGAGCGCAAGGGGCGGGTGCTGGCCGCGCTCCTCACGCAGGAGGGCTCGGTGTACGACGTCGCCGCACCCGACCTGCCGACGATCAGCTGAGCCGGTCGCCTGCGGCCGCCCGGATCGGGCCTGCGCATCGGTCCTGAACACCCGCGTCGGTCCGGCACACCCGATCGGCGGGTCGTCGCCTGGCGAGGTCGGCAGCACGTCGCCAGGATCGCGGTGAGTCCGGCGCGATGGGTCCGGTCCTCGATCTGACGCCCTGAGCCCGTCCTGCGGCGGAATCCGGCGGCCGATCGGGAAGGTGATCTGCGCCGGATCGGGGAATCCTCACTCGTCGAATCGACTTGTGATGATCAGCGGATCGTCGCGACCGGGCGGACCGGCGGGCGATGTCCGGACGGACAGGAAGGCGATGAGATGCTTAAGATTGGCTACAAGGCGTCGGCGGAGCAGTTCGAGCCGCGCACGCTGCTGAAGTTCGGCGTGCTCGCCGAGGAGGCCGGCTTCGACTCGGTGATGATCAGCGATCACTTCCAGCCGTGGAAGCACACCGACGGACACGCGCCGTACGCCTTCGCCTGGCTCGGTGCACTCGGCGAGCGGACCACCAGGGTGCAGATCGGCACAAGCGTGCTCACCCCGACGTTTCGACACCACCCCTCGCTGGTCGCGCAGGCCACCGCGACGCTGGGCGTGCTCTTCCCCGGCCGGGTCATCCTGGGCGTGGGCACCGGGGAGTCCCTCAACGAGGTGCCAGCCACCGGGATCGAGTGGCCTGCGTACAAGGAGCGCTTCGAGCGGCTCGGCGAGTCGGTCGGGCTGATCAGAGAGCTGTGGCAGCGCGACCACGTCAGCCATGAGGGCACCTACTACCGCACGGAGAACGCGACGGTCTACGACCGGCCCGACGAGCAGATCCCGATCTTCATCGCGGCGGGCGGACCCAGGATGGCCCGGTTCGCGGGCCGGTCCGGTGACGGGATGATCTGCACCAGCGGCAAGGGCGTCGAGCTGTACCGCGACGCGCTGCTGCCCGGCCTGGTCGAGGGGGCGACCAAGGCGGGTCGCGATCCCGAGAAGCTGGAACGCATGATCGAGGTGAAGGTCTCCTTCGACCTCGACCGCGCGAGGGCGATGGAGGACACCCGTAACTGGGCCGCGCTGGCGCTGCCGCCGGAGTCCAAGGTCGGGGTGGAGGACCCGCGTGAGATGGAGCGGCTGGCCGCCGAGCTGACCGCCGAGCAGGCCGCGAGCCGATGGATCGTCTCCGACGACGCCGAGGAACACGTCGAGCGGATCAAGGCGTACCTCGATCTCGGCTTCGATCACCTGGTGTTCCATGCGCCCGGCGAGGACCAGCCCCGGTTCCTCCAGCTCTACGCGGAGCAGGTCCTGCCGCGCCTGCGTGAGCTGAGCCCGGCTCGGCTCGGCTGAGCCGACGGGGCAGGCAGGCCTGCCCCGGCCGACGCGCCCGCCGCCAGGGACCGGACCACGGGCGCGCCCGCACCGCGACCGCGACGTTCGACCTGCCGGGAGGATCACCCGATGGATTTCACGGTCGGGTGAACCTCCTTGGCGTCGGGCCCGGTGTTGATCAGAGTGGGGATCAAGGACACACCGAGCGGGAGGTCCACCATGTCCGGTCCCAGCCTGAGAAGGCGGCAGCTCGGCGCCGCGCTGCGTGAGCTGCGCATGGCGCGGGGTATCTCCGTGCTGGAGGCCGCTCGACAGACCAGCCTCTCGACGCCGACGGTCAGCCGCATCGAGAACGGCGTGCGCCGGGTGCGCCCGGTGGACGTGCGCGTGCTGCTGGCGGCCTACGGCGTCGACCTCGCCGAGGCGGGCCGCTACCTCGAGCTCGCCGAGGAGGCCGACCGCCCCGGCTGGTGGGAGCGGGCGCATCCCACGGTCAGCCAGGCCGGGGCCTATCAGCTGGAGATGGAGAGCACCGCGACGGAGCTGCGGAGCTGGCATCCCGAGCTGCTGCCGCCGCTCGCTCAGACCGACGGGTATCTGCGAGCGGTGCGGACGGCGGCGCTGCCAGAGCTGTCCGCCGAGGAACTCGACGAGGCGGTCCGGCTCGGGCGGACCCGGCGGGAGGCCCTCTCGGACAACGGCACTCGCCTCATCTCGGTGGTAGGGGAGGGCGCCCTGCGGCGTCTGGTGGGCGGGGCTCGTGAGATGCGTGATCAGCTCGACTGGCTGTTGGTCGCCGGTCAGCAGCCCGAGTTCTCGATCCGCGTCCTGCCCTTCCACAGTGGAGCGCACCCGGCGATGGAGTCGGCCTTCACCCTGCTGGGGTTCGACGACGTGCCCGGCCGGTCGGCGGTCTGGTTGGAGAGCGACCGCGTCGCGCAGGTAGTGGAGCACCCGGAGGACGTCGAGCACTACGCGGCGACGTTCGACCTGCTGTCCTGGAGCGCGCTCTCCGAGGCGGACTCCGCCCGGCTGATCGACTCCATCGCCGCAGGGCTGCGCTGACGTCCCGTCCACCGCGGTCGGCCGAGGTGATCGGGGTTCTGACGGGGCGCGGCCCGTCCGGGCCCTCCAGGCGGGAGCCGTATTCGACGGACGTCACGCGTAGAACCGCGCCCGGTGACGCGGATCGCGGCATCGAGGGATCGCGGTCCTCGTGCTCGGTCTCATGGCCGTCCATGGCCGTCCATGGCCGTCCATGGTCAGTCCGACTCCTCGGCGGCGGCGTCGAGGGACAGCCCGGTGATGCCAGGCTGGGAAACGGTCCTGGCGCCTGTCGCCCTGGTGAACTGGTCTCGACGAGGTTCGGAAGAAGGACGAGCACGAATCGCGGCCATCGGGCTCCCTGCCGAGGACCGCTCGGCAGGAGGCTCACGGTCCTGCTCGTGGTCGAGACGTACTCCTGGCTGCTCGACAGTGCAGGCAACCGAACGCCCGCCGGACGGGAAGCCGTACTGCTCTCCGCTCGGTCGCGGGGGACCGGCGTCGCGTCGATCCCTGGTCACCAGCGTCGCCCGGCAAGCCCCGGCGGTACTCGCGGCGGCGGGACGGCGGTCCAGGCCCGCCCGGCAGGCCGCCCGAGGACTGGTGCCATCGGTTGCCGAGGGTTCACCACAGGCGGGGCGACGGGCCTGTCGAGTCAGTCCGGGGGTGGGCCCGTCAGTCCGGCCGGGCGAGGATCTGCCGAGCGGCAGGGCCGCCGAGTCGAGCCTCAGCCTGGCCCGGTCGCGAGCCGGAAGCGGAGCAGCCCGCCGGGCCGGACCTGGGCGGCGGCAGGCAGGTCGTCCTCGTCCACCACGGCGATGACCGGGTAGCCGCCGGTGACTGGATGGTCGACGTGGAACAGCACGGGCAGGCCGCTCGCGGGCACCTGGATCGCGCCCCGGACCATGCCTTCGGAGGGCAGCTCGCGCGACACCCGGCGGCGCAGCGGCGGGCCTGCCAGCCGTAGGCCGACGCGATTGCTCTGCTCCGTCACCTCGTAGTCGCTCGTGCACAGCAGCCGGAGGGCCTCCGGGTCGAACCAGTCGTCTCGGGGGCCGGGGTGCAGCCGCAGCACCGGGATCTCGGGCAGCGGGGCCACCGGCGCCTGACTCACCACCGGCCAGTCCTCGGGCCGGGGTCCCAACGGCAGTCGGGTGCCCTCGACCAGCGGCGCGGGACCCAGCCCGGAGAGCAGGTCGGTGGAGCGAGATCCGAGTATCGGCGGAACGGCGATGCCGCCACGCACCGCGAGATAGGTGCGGAGACCGAGGGCGGGCAGGCCCAGACTCAACTCCTCGCCCGCCTCGGCCCAGACCGGGCCGTGCATGCCGATCGCCCGCCCGTTCAGGGCGGCGGGCAGCGGCGCTCCGGTGAGCGCCAGCAGGGTGGGCGCGTCGAACTCGACCCGCAGGCCGCCGAACGTGGCCTCGATCGCCGCGCAGGACTCGGCATTGCCCACCAGCCGGTTGGCGAGGCGCAGCGCGGGCCGGTCGGCCGCGCCGGAACGGGTCACCCCCAGCGCCGCGTAGCCGGGGCGGCCGAGGTCCTGCACCGTGGCCAGTGATCCGGGCGCGTGCACCGTCATCGAGGCGCGTCGTTCGACGGACATCAGCGCACCTCGCGGAAGCGGACGCGGTCCCCCGGCGTCAACAGGGCAGGCTCAGGCCGATCGGTCTGCCACAACGCCAGCTCGGTCCGGCCCAGCAGTCGCCAGCCGCCGGGGGAGTCCCGGGGGTAGACCGCGCTGAACTCGTCGGCGACGGCCACCGACCCGCCGGGCACCCGAACCCTCGGGGTCTCCCGGCGCGGCACCGTGAGCAGCGGGTCGCCGCCGACCAGGTAACCGAAGCCGGGGGCGAATCCGCAGAACGCGACCCGGTACTCCCGGCCGCAGTGGCGTCGCACCACGTCCTGTTCGGACAGTCCGGTCAGCTCGGCGACCTCCCCGAGGTCGGGTCCGGAATAGGACACCGGGATCTCCACCAGGGTGCCCTCCCGGTTCGGAACGGGGGAGAGGTCTCGCGATCTCAGCTCGGTGATCAGCCGGTCCGCCGCCAGCCGGTCGGCATCGAAGGAGATCAGCACGGTGCGTGCCGCAGGCACGATCTCGTCGACCGCCTCGGGCCGGTCGGCGGTCAGCGAATGGTGCAGGGCCTGTACCTGGGTGAGGTCGTCGAGTTCCACGAGCAGCGCACCGCGTCCGACGCGGTGGACGGCAGGCCTCGGCGCAGTAGTGGGGACGCTCGCGTCGGCGGGCGAGGCGGGGGTGCTCGCCGGGTCGCTCGACTCGGGCGGGGCCGTCGCGTGCCTGCCCGCCTCGGTGGGGGGAGAGGCGTCGGCGTCCGGCTCGGCGTCGGGATTCCGCATGACGCTCACCGGAAGGCCTCGAGAGTGATGCCCGCCGCCGTGAGCCGATCCCGCACCAGCCGGGCGATGGCCACCGCGCCCGGTGTGTCGCCGTGGACGCACAGTGAATGCGGCCGGACCTCGACGTCCTCGCCCGTCGTCGCCCGCACCACGCCGTCACGCACCATCCGGACGCACCGGTCGGCGATCTCCGAGGCGTCGTGCAGCACCGCGTTCGCCTCGCGGCGCGATACGAGTGTGCCTCGGGCCGTGTAGGCACGATCGGCGAAGGCCTCGTGGACCGTGGACAGCCCGGCTGCCTCGGCGTGGGCCAGCCACTGCGAGCCGGGCAGCCCCAGCACCGCCAGCGTCGGGTCGTAGTCCCGCACCGCCGCGACGACGGCGGCCGCCTGCTCGGTGTGGGTCACGATCGCGTTGTACAGCGCGCCATGCGGTTTGACGTAGCGGACCCGGTCGCCCGCGATTCTGGCGAATCCGTCGAGCGCGCCGAGCTGGTAGACGATGTCGTCGGCCAGCGCCGCCGGTTCGACGTCGATGAAGCGACGACCGAAGCCTGCCAGGTCGCGGTAGGAGACCTGGGCGCCGATCACCACGCCTGCGGCCACGGCCCGATCGGTGACCTTGCGCAGGATGCTCGGATCGCCGGCATGGAAGCCGCAGGCGATGTTGGCACTGGTCACCACGTCCAGCAGCGCGTCGTCGTCGCCGAGTGTCCAGATCCCGAAGCCCTCGCCGAGATCGCAGTTGAGGTCCACCGTGGACGTGGTCGGCCGTGACCGCGTACCCGTCCCTGCCTCGCTCGGATCGGTGCCGGTCCTGCCTGCCGTTCCCTCGGGACCGCTGCTCGTGTCCATCGCCGGTCGCCCTCCGCGTTCATGCCGGGCAGCCTGCCCGGCATCTCCATGGTCGTCGAGCCTGCCGGCTAGCGGCCCGCACCCCCCGGCGGACCCGCCGTCACGGTCGTCGGAGAACGTCCGGCGGCGATGTCCGCCGTCGCCGAGCAGGGCCGGTGTCCGGCAGACGCCGTGCATCGACGGGCCGTGCGGAGCGCGGTCCGACGCCGGGGTGTGTGCGGTGCCCGTCGGTCGGGCGCCGATCGGGACGTCTGCCCGTTCGGCCCGAACGCCTCGGCCATCGGCAGCAGTTCCCGATCCGCGTCGCCGCCCCGGTAGACCCATACCGCCGCGATGGTCTGCCGTTTCTGGTCATGGGGTGTGAAAGGTCGAGCACAGTCCCGCCACCGGGTGCCTGGGTGGTGGCCGACACCGGGCAGGACGGGGCCTCCGCCGACGATCGGCTGTCCGAGCAGGAGCTGCGGCAGGCGGTGGGGCCCGTCCGGTCCGGGATCGACGCGCGCGGACTCGTACCAGGCGCGCCGCCCGCGCGGACTCCGCATGTCCAGTCGAACCCGGCGGCACATCGAACCCGGCCTTACGCGGGACCCTGCCGGACGCCGGTCCGGGGCGCGGCCGAGGGCCGGGGACACGGGTCGGCGTTCGTGCCCCGGCCTGGGGGTTGATGAGAGGCTGTCCCGGTGACGACCGAGGCGCTGTTGGGCATCGACCTGGGGACGAGCGGGGTCAAGACCGTGCTCCTGGCGGCATCGGGCGAGATCCTCAGCGAGGGCTCCGCCGACTGCCCCCTGCACAGCGCACGGGCAGGCTGGGCCGAGGCTGATCCGAGGGACTGGTGGATCGCCGTCGTGCACGCCGTCGGACAGGCGGTGGCCCGCTGCGGCACGCGCTCTGCGGTCGCCGTCCGGGGAGTGGGCGTGACCGGGCAGATGCACGGGCTCGTCCTGGTGGATCGACACGGCGATCCGGTCCGGCCCGCGCTGCTCTGGCCGGACCGGCGGGCCCTGGCCCAGTCCGAGGAGTGGGGCGAGTTGCCGACGGTGCTGCGCGGCAGACTGGCCAACCCGATCACCCCCGGCATGACCGGTCCGCTGCTGAGCTGGGTGGCCGAGCACGAACCCGAGCACTGCGCGACGGCCGATCGGCTGCTGCTGCCCAAGGACTGGCTGCGGCTGCGGCTGACCGGCGCGGTCGGCACCGATCCGAGCGATGCATCGGCGACGCTGCTGTGGGACGTCGCGGCGGACACCTGGTCGGAGCGCGCCGTCGAGGCCATGGGCCTGCCGTCTCGGCTGCTGCCGCCGGTAGGGCACTCCGAGGCGACCGCCGGGGCGCTGCGGCCCGCCGAGGCTGCCGAACTGGGGCTGCCTGCGGGCATTCCGGTGGTGTTCGGCGCGGCCGACACCCCGGCCGCGCTGCTGGCCACCGGTCTCAGACCCGGTGAGGTCCAGCTCACCATCGGCAGCGGTGCCCAACTCGTCTCGCTCACCGACGATCCGAGCGCCGCACCGCAGCCGCTCGTCCATCTCTACCGGACGGCGCGGCCGCAGGGCTGGTATCGGATGGCGGCGGTGCAGAACGCCGGACTGGCACTGGACTGGGTCCGGTCCCTGCTCGGCGCCGACTGGTCCGAGGTGTACGCGGCGGCGGCCGAGGGCGAACCCGGCGCCGACGGGGTGACCTTCGTGCCGTACCTCACCGGCGAGCGCACCCCGAGGATGGACCCGACGCTGGCCTCGACGTTCACCGGTCTGCGGCTCGGCCACGACCGGCGGACGATCCTGCGGGCCGCCGTCGAGGGCGTCGCCTTCGCCATCCGCGATGCCGCGAGCGCCCTCCCTGAGCCGCTGCCGGACGTGATCCGCCTCGCCGGTGGCGGCATCCGGGACGACCGGTTTCGTGCGCTGGTGGCCGATGTGCTGGACGTGGAGCTGTCTCCTGTGGAACTGCGCAGCGCCTCCGCGGTGGGTGCGGCGATACTCGCCGCGGCCGGGGCCGGGCTTCCCGTCCCGCCCGCCGGTCGCGCCGACGGCAGCCCGGTCCGGCCGAGCGGCCGGGATCACAGCGCGGCCTTCGACCGTTATCGAGACCTGGTGGAGCCGCCCGCGGAGGACGAGTTCGGGCACGGGCACCACTGAACCGACCCGCGATCCGCCACAGGGTGATGCTCCGCCGAGTGATCCTCCGGCGGGTGATCCCCCACCGAGTAGTCCTCCACAGTGGTGCGTCCGACTCGATCAGGTCGCACACCCACCGGTCCGCTGGTGCGCGGCGGACTCGCCGTCGGCTGCGCCTGCCCTCGGTCTCGTCGGCGACGCCCGTTCTCCGATCAGAACGACGGTGTGGCGCGCATCGGGGCCGTTCGTCTGGCAGGCTTGCATCAGACTCGGGCGACCGCTTGGATGTTCTGGTGATCATCCGCAGGGGACCGATCCCGCGCGGGTGATGTCTCACATCACCGGCGCCCGGCGTGGCTGCTGGACCGGGGGCGCTACGGTGCCTAACGTCCGCAGCGGAAGTACCGGGGTCGACGGGCCTCCGGCCTCATCGCGGAGGTCGACCTCTGTCGGTCCAGGGCAGGCGGCCTGGACGTGCAGGCGCAGGCACGACAGCCCGAGCACGAGCCACGATCAGGAAGGCGGATCCGATGACGCCCCCGCACAACTATCTCGCGGTGATAAAGGTCGTCGGCATCGGTGGCGGCGGAGTCAACGCAGTCAACCGCATGATCGAGGTCGGGCTCAAGGGTGTTGAGTTCATCGCGGTCAACACCGATGCCCAGGCGCTGTTGATGTCCGATGCGGACGTCAAGCTCGACATCGGCCGCGAACTCACGCGCGGTCTCGGGGCGGGAGCCAATCCCGAGGTCGGACACCGGGCCGCCGAGGACCACCGGGAGGAGATCGAGGAGGTCCTCAAGGGCGCCGACATGGTGTTCGTCACGGCGGGAGAGGGCGGTGGCACCGGAACCGGCGGCGCGCCGGTCGTCGCCTCGATCGCTCGCAAGCTCGGCGCACTGACCATCGGCGTGGTCACCCGACCGTTCTCCTTCGAGGGCAAGCGGCGGGGGAAGCAGGCCGAGGACGGCATTCAGGAGCTGCGCAACGAGTGCGACACCCTGATCGTCATCCCCAACGACCGACTCCTCCAGCTCGGTGACATCGGCGTCAGCCTCATGGACGCCTTCCGCTCGGCCGACGAGGTCCTGCTCTCCGGTGTGCAGGGCATCACCGACCTGATCACCACGCCGGGTCTGATCAACCTCGACTTCGCCGACGTGAAGAGCGTCATGTCCGGGGCGGGCAGTGCCTTGATGGGCATCGGCTCGGCCAGAGGCGAGGGCAGAGCCGTGCAGGCCGCGCAGAAGGCGATCAACTCGCCATTGCTCGAGGCGTCGATGGACGGTGCGCACGGCGTGCTGCTCTCCATCGCGGGCGGCTCCGACCTGGGCCTGTTCGAGATCAACGAGTCGGCCTCGCTCGTCCAGGAGTCCGCGCACCCCGAGGCGAACATCATCTTCGGTACGGTGATCGACGACTCACTCGGCGACGAGGTCAGGGTGACGGTGATCGCGGCGGGCTTCGACAGCGGCGGGCCGACGCACAAGAAGCTGGAACCGGCACCGGTCAGCTCGCGGGCTCCCCTGGCGTCGGCGACCTCGGGTCGCCCGCCGGGATCGGGAGAACCGCCGCCGACGGAGCAGGAACACGTTCCAGAACGCGCGGCGCCCGTGCACCATCACCAGCCTTCGATGAACTCCAACCCCGTCACGCCTGCGGTGTCACGGCAGTCCGACCCGATGGGGCCCCGGCCGACGATGCCGCCGCCGATGCATGGCGGCCGTTTCGGCGGGCTGGACTCCGCTGGGCAGCAGCCCGGTCGTGATCTGGGCGGCTATGACGGCTCCCGCTCGACGCTGCCGGGGACGCCTCGGCCGGGCGGCCTGCCCGGTCGGTCCCTGCCGGTGTCCGACGACGGCGAGGACGACGAGGTCGACATCCCGCCCTTCATGCGACGCTGAACCGCACGGTCGTCCGCCGAGCCCGTGACACGAACTGATCGTGTCGCGGGCTCGATCGCGTCACGACTCGGTCGCGGGGCGTGCCCGGCTTCGGAGGCGCGGCCCACCCGGCTCTAGGATCGCCCTTGGTGGGGATGCCCGGTGCTCGAGAAGGCACCTGGCTTCGCAGTCCCTCCGTCGCGTCGGCGGGGAGCGGCGCGGGGCACGGCAGACTCTTCGGCGGAGGAGGGGTTACGGGTGCGCGTTCGGCGAGTGATCACCACGCGGGATGGTGGCGTGTCCTCGGCCCCGTACGACTCGTTCAACCTCGGTGACCACGTCGGCGACGACCCGGCCTCGGTCGAGGCCAATCGACGGCGGCTCGCCGCCGAACTCCCGGCGACGCCGAACGGCCTGGCCTGGATGGAGCAGGTCCACGGCCGGAGCACGGCGATCGTGGACGGTGCGACCCCCGCGCCGGTGGAGGCGACCGACGCACTGGTCACCACGAGACCGGGACTGGCACTGGTCGCACTGGTCGCCGACTGCGTGCCGGTGCTGCTCGCGGATCCGGTGGCGGGCGTCGTCTCGGCGGTGCACGCCGGGCGGGTCGGCAGCCGGGTCGGTGTCGTGACCGCCGCGCTGCGGGCGATGACCGAGGTGGGCGCCAGCGTCGATCGGGTGGAGGCGTTGTTGGGCCCGTCGATCTGCGGGAAGTGCTACGAGGTGCCCGCCGCGATGCGTGCCGACGTCGAGGCTCACCTGCCCGGTTCGGCATCGCGGACCCGGCAGGGCAGGCCGGGGCTGGATCTGCGGGCAGGGCTTCGCAGGCAGCTCACCGACGCCGGGATCGCGCGGCTCGGTGTCGATCCTCGGTGCACCGTGGAGTCGCCGGAACTGTTCAGTCACCGCAGGGAATCGACCACTGGGCGATTCGGCGCGGCGATCTGGCTGGAGCCTGCCTCGTGAGTGAACAGGACTTTACCGGCGAAAGCGAGCGCCGCGAGTTCCTGTCCGGGCGGCTGGCAGCGGTGCGTGAGCGCATCGCCGCGGCCTGCCTGACCGCAGGCCGACCGCTCGACGCGGTCCGGCTGCTCGCCGTCACCAAGACTTTTCCGGCTTCGGATGCCGCCCTGCTCGGTGATCTCGGACTCACCGAGTTCGGGGAGAACCGTGATCAGGACGCGGCGCCCAAGGCCGCCGAGGTCGCCGGGCTGCGGCCGGAACTGCCGATTCGCTGGCACATGGTGGGGCAGGTGCAGCGGAACAAGGCGAGGTCGGTGGCCAGATGGGCCGACGTCGTCGAGTCGGTCGACAGCCCCCGACTCGTCGAGGCGTTGGCGCGGGCCTCGGCGGCGGCGCGCGAGGCGGGCGAACGTGAGTCTCGTCTCGATGCGTTGGTGCAGGTCAGCCTCGACGGGGCGCCGGGGAGAGGCGGTTGTCCCCCGAAAGAGGTGGCGCAGATCGCAGAAATGATCGACCATTCAGGTGAATTACGACTCATTGGGGTGATGGCTGTCGCCCCGCTGGGAGGAGACTCTGAGCGCTCCTTCGAGACCTTGCACACGGTATCCGACCTGCTGCGACGTGATCATCCGCATGCGGTGGAGATCTCGGCGGGGATGAGTAATGACCTCGAACGGGCGATTGCGGCGGGCTCCACGAGTGTGCGTGTCGGAACGGCGCTTCTGGGTACCAGGCCGATAGCGTGAGTACGGGCGTTGTGGGGAGGCAGACGGCGGGTGACACCGTCGTCGGGACAGGCGTCGGGACGTTGGCCAGGTCAGCCAGTCCGGATGCGGGGAAGGGCTGTCGATGAGCGCACTACAGAAGCTGAAGGCCTACTTCGGCATGGTCCCCGCCGAGGACATGGACGACTACGACGAGGCAGGTTACGAGGCCGACGAGTACGAGTCCTACCCCGACCGGGTGGGGGCTCGGTCGCGGCGTGCCACCGCGCTGCGCGGTGGATACCGGCCGGTCGACTTCGACGAGGACGATGACGCCGTCGAGGCTGTTCAGAGCAGGTCGAGGACCCGGAGCTCCTGGTCGCCCCAGCCCGCCACGCGCGGAGCACTGGCGGTCGACTCGCAGCGTGACTCGGTCACCCGACTGCGACCTGCGGCGGAGTCCGTCGTCTCCGGCGCGGCAGGGGCGGCCGCGGGTCGGATCACGACGCTGCACCCCAAGACTTACATCGAGGCCAGGACCATCGGGGAGCACTACCGCGAGGGCACCCCGGTGATCATCAACCTGACCGAGATGACCGACGCCGACGCCCGTCGTCTCGTCGACTTCGCCGCTGGGCTGGCGTTCGCTCTTCGGGGGGACATCGACAAGGTGACGAGCAAGGTCTTCCTGCTCTCACCCGCCGATGTGGACGTCACGGCGGAGCAGCGGCGGCGGATCGCCGAGGGCGGTCTGTTCGGCTGACGGCAGATGATGGCAGAGTTGGGGTGTGGAACTCTTCCGGATCATCGCGTACTACGCGCTCTTCTTCTTCTGGCTGCTCTTGATGGCGCGTATCGTGGTGGAGCTGGTTCGGTCGTTCGCCAGGGACTGGCGTCCGGCCGGGGGGGTTGCGGTCGCGCTTGAGACCATCTACACAGTGACCGACCCGCCGGTTCGCGCGCTGCGACGCGTGATCCCGACAGTTCGGATCGGCGGGGTCGGACTAGACCTGTCGATTATGGTTCTACTGCTGGTCGTCTTCATCCTGATGCGACTGGTGATCCCGACTTGAACAAGACGACACGGGCAGACCGGGCAGCGGGGAGCTCCGGGGTTCCGCTGTCGAGGAGTGCGTGAGGTGATCTAGCCATGCCGTTGACGCCCGCCGACGTGCACAACGTCGCGTTCAGCAAGCCACCGATTGGCAAGCGGGGCTACAACGAGGACGAGGTGGACGCATTCCTCGACCTGGTTGAAGGCGAACTCGCAAGACTGATCGAGGAGAACAACGAACTGCGCAACCAGATCGAGCAGCTGGATCAGCAGCTCGACAACGCGCGCGCTGACCTGGAGGACGCCCGAGCAGGAGCCGCGGCCGCACCCGTCGCGGCGAGCAGGCCGGTGGAGGAGCCGCGCAGGCTCTCGCCGGTGCCGCCGCCGTCGCTGGTGGAGCAGACCGCGCCGGGGGGCGACCACCACGTCCAGGCCGCCAAGGTCCTCGGACTGGCGCAGGAGATGGCCGACCGCCTCACCGGGGAGGCGAAGGCCGAGGCCGACGGGATGCTGTCGGAGGCGAGGACGAAGTCCGAGCAGCTGCTCTCCGACGCGCGGACCAAGTCCGACGGCATGGTGAACGAGGCTCGTACGCGAGCCGAGACCATGCTGGGCGACGCCAGGACCCGCTCCGAGACCGTGGAGCGCCAGTCCAGGGAGAAGGCCGCCACCCTCGAACGCGACGCGCAGCGCAAGCACTCCGAGATCCTCGCGGGGATCACCCAGGAGAAGAACAGCCTGGAGAAGGAGATCGAGGTGCTGCGCACCTTCGAACGCGAGTACCGCACCAGGCTCAAGACGATGTTGGACTCGCAGCTCCGTGAGCTGGAGGACCGGGGCAGCGCCGTCCCGTCCGCCGAGTCCACCCGATCGAGTCACCAGACGGGATACAGCTTCGGCGGTCGCACCGCCGAGGCGGGCTGAGCACCGAGGCCGACCGGCGACGTCGGTCGGGATCGGCGTCGAGAACCGTCGACCGCCCCAGCGGACTCCGCTGGGGCGGTGCCGTCTGTCTCGGCCCGGTCGACCGGGCCGCTTCGACGGGCCCTGCAGCGGTGCAGCGAAGGCGGCCCGACCGGCCCGGCGGCGGCCGGGCGTCGGAGCGCCCCTCCGGGCGCCGGGTCGGGCGAAAAGGATTCGACCTCGGCGCTAATCTGTGCGTAACAGGCTTTGATCCGGCCATCACCGGGGAGCCGCCGGAAGAACCGGGCCGAGACGGCCCGCAGTAGAGCCGGCCGGGCGGGCCCGTCACAGCCCTGAACGAGAGGTCGACGTCCGCGCTGCTGCGGGGTGCGTCGGCAAGCGGGGTGGTACCGCGGGGTGTCGAAGGCGACACGTCGTCCCCGGAGGGAGTCCGCGAACGGCGGGCCTCCGCGACGACCGCCACCACCCTGCGAGGAGTATCTCCGATGGCCTACCCCAAGGTCCGTCTCACCGGTCCGGACACCGCAGGCGTGCCCGCGCAGCCGTTCTTCCCCGAGCTGGAGAACGCGGTGCTGTCCTACTGGTCGGCCGACGACACCTTCGCGGCGAGCGTGCAAGCCCGCCCCTCCGGAGAGAACGGCTCCAACGAGTTCGTCTTCTACGACGGCCCCCCCTTCGCCAACGGTCTTCCGCACTACGGGCACCTGCTCACCGGCTACGTCAAGGACGTCGTCCCCCGGTACCAGACCATGCGAGGCAGGCGTGTCGAACGCCGCTTCGGCTGGGACTGCCACGGCCTGCCCGCCGAGGTGGAGGCCGAACGACAGCTCGGGATCGACCACAAGTCCCAGATCGAGGCCATGGGCGTCGACGTCTTCAACGACGCCTGCCGCACCTCGGTCCTGCGCTATACCGACCAGTGGCGCGACTACGTCACGCGCCAGGCCCGCTGGGTGGACTTCGACGACGACTACAAGACCCTCGACCTGGACTACATGGAAAGCGTCATGTGGGCCTTCAAGTCGCTCTGGGACAAGGGCCTGGTCTACGAGGGCTTCCGGGTCCTCTGGTACTGCTGGCGCTGCGAGACGCCGCTGTCCAATACCGAGACGAAGATGGACGACGTCTACCGGGACCGGCAGGACCCGGCGGTCACCGTCGCGATGCGGCTGGAGACCGGGGAGCGGGCCCTGATCTGGACGACGACGCCGTGGACCCTGCCCAGCAACCTCGCCATGGCCGTCCACCCGGACGTCGAGTACGTGACCGTCGAGCACGAGGGCGAGCGTTATCTCCTCGCCGAGGCCCGGCTGGCGCACTACGCCAGGGAGCTGGGCGAGGACGCCGCCGAGCGGATCGTGGCGCGCTGTACGGGCGCCGACCTGCTCGGTCGTCGGTACTCGCCGCCCTTCGACTTCTTCGCGGGCTGGGAGAACGCGCACCGCATCCTGGCCGCCGACTACGTCACCACCGAGGACGGCACCGGGATCGTGCACATCGCCCCGGCCTTCGGTGAGGAGGACAAGGCGGTGACCGACGCGGCGGGCATCGACCCGGTCGTGCCGGTCGACTCGCGGGGGCGGTTCACCAGCGAGGTCCCGCCGTACGAGGGGCAGCAGGTCTTCGAGGCGAACAAGGAGATCATCCGCGACCTCAAGGCGGCCGGGCTCCTGGTGCGCCACGAGACCTATGACCACCCCTACCCGCACTGCTGGCGGTGCCGTAACCCGCTGATCCAGCGTGCGGTCTCCTCCTGGTTCGTCGCCGTGACCCGGTTCCGGGAGCGGATGGTCGAGCTGAACCAGCAGATCGACTGGGTGCCGAGCCAGATCAGGGACGGGCAGTTCGGCAAGTGGTTGGAGGGCGCCAGGGACTGGTCGATCTCGCGGAACCGCTACTGGGGTTCGCCGATCCCGGTGTGGACCTCCGACGATCCGGCCTACCCGAGGGTCGACGTGTACGGCTCTCTCGACGAGCTGGAGCGGGACTTCGGCGTGCGCCCGGAGGACCTGCACCGGCCGTACATCGACCGGCTGACCAGGCCTAACCCGGACGACCCGTCCGGGCGCTCCACCATGCGCCGGGTCCCCGAGGTGCTGGACTGCTGGTTCGAGTCGGGCTCGATGCCCTTCGCCCAGGTGCACTATCCCTTCGAGAACCGGGAGTGGTTCGAGCACCACTACCCCGGTGACTTCATCGTGGAGTACAACGGCCAGACCAGGGGGTGGTTCTACACGCTGCACGTGCTGGCCACCGCCCTGTTCGACCGGCCTGCGTTCCGCAACGTCGCCGCCCACGGCATCGTGCTCGGCGACGACGGCCAGAAGATGTCGAAGTCGCTGCGCAACTATCCGGCCGTCGACGAGGTGTTCCAGCGGGACGGCTCGGACGCGATGCGCTGGTTCCTGATGGCCAGCCCGATCCTGCGCGGCGGCAACCTCATCGTCACCGAGCGCGGGGTGCGCGACGCGGTCCGACAGTCGGTTCTGCCGCTGTGGAACTCGTGGTACTTCCTCGCGCTCTACGCCAATGCGGAGTCGCTCGAGGGGGCCTCGCAGACCGATCCCGACTTCACCGAGCGGACGGGACGGACCGTCTCCACCCATGTCCTGGACCGGTACGTGCTGGCCAAGACGCATGAGCTGGTCGTCGACGTGGGCGCCGCGTTCGACGTGCACGACCTGCCGGGCGCCTGCTCGCTGATCGAGGACTTCCTGGAGGTGCTGACCAACTGGTACGTCCGACGCTCCCGTGAGCGGTTCTGGGCGGGCGAACAGGCGGCGGTGGACACTCTGCACACCGTGTTGGAGGTCGTCTGCCGGGTCGCGGCCCCGCTGCTGCCGCTGACCACGGAGGCGGTGTGGCGCGGCCTGACCGGGGGCAGGTCGGTGCACCTGGCCGACTGGCCGCTGGTGGACGAGCTGCCCGCCGACCCGGCCCTGGTCATCGCGATGGACCGGGTGCGGCAGGTCTGCTCCACCACCTCCGCGCTGCGCAAGGCCGCCAGGCTGCGGGTCCGGCTGCCGCTGCGCACGCTCGTGGTGGCGGCGCCGGACGCGGCGGCCCTGGAACCCTTCACCGGACTGATCCGGGACGAGGTCAACGTCAAGAACGTCGAGCTGACCACGGAGGTGTCCGCCTACGGTCGGTTCGAGGTCGTGGTCAACGCCAGGGCCGCCGGACCGAGGCTCGGCAAGGCCGTGCAGCAGGTGATCCGCGCGGTCAAGGCGGGCGAATGGACTCAGGAGTCCGACGGCACCGTCTCGGCGGCGGGCGTCCGGCTGCTGCCCGGCGAGTTCGAGGAGCGGCTGGTGGCCGCCGACCCGTCGGCGACCTCGGCGCTGCCCGGCGGTACGGGCGTGGTGGTGCTCGACACCGAGGTGACCGAGGAGCTGGCGGCCGAGGGACTGGCCAAGGACGTGGTCCGGGTGGTGCAGCAGGCCCGCCGGGACGCGGACTTCGACGTGTCCGACCGCATCGAGCTGACGGTTCAGGCCGGGGCCGAGGTCGTCGACTCGCTGCGGCCGAGGGAGGGCTTCCTCGCCCAGGAGACGCTCGCCGTGCGGGTCGTCTTCGGCCCGGTCGACGGCGGCTTCGCGGGCACGGTCGGCGAGGGCGCGGAGATCGCCGTCGCCGTCACCAGGGCCTGAGAGGCACTGCCGGGCGGCGCCCGGCTGCGATGGCGGCCGAGTCGAACTGACGGCCGCTCCGCCCGGCGGTGTGATCCGCCGCCGGGCGGAGCGGCCGGCGGGTTCTTCGGGGTGCCGGGCGGGCCGGTCCGCACGGATTCGCTGATCACGTCGAGCCGAGGGGACGCGGATGGGCGCTGAAGTGGTGCTCGTGCGCCATGCGGAGTCGATCCCGCCCCGGCCGGGCGGTCCGGCCGAGTCGGTGCGGCCCCTGAGCGACGGGGGACTGGCCCAGGCGGCCGGGTTGGTGGCCGAGCTGTGCTTGCCGCCGCCCGACGTCGTCTACGCCAGCCCTTATCGGCGTGCCGTCCAGACGGTGGCACCGTCGGCGGCCGAACTTGGCCTGCCCGTCCTGACCCGCACCGACCTGCGTGAGTGGGATTCCGGACTCGCTCCGACGCCGGATTACGCCCGGCACTACGCGGCGAGCTGGGCCGATCCGAAGCACCGAAGGCCCGGCGGCGAGAGCCTCGTCGAGCTGACCGCTCGGGCCTCGGCCGCGCTGGTCGACCTCGTCGCACGGCATCCCGAGTCGAGGATCGTCGTCGGCACGCACGGCACCTTCCTGGCCAGGGCACTGGTCGGCCTCGGCGTGGCGGTCGACTGGCCGTTCTCCCGGGACATGGCCTCGCCCGCGGTGTTCCGGGTGCAAGGGCTCGGCACGCCCGACGTCCGCGTGTCGGGTCCGGGGCTGCCCGCGAGTCGTCCGGGCTTCTCGCGGGACGGCGACCCGCCTCGACGGTGCAGCCGGGCCGAACGCCGTGGGTGAGGTCCGTCGCTGTGCGTCGGGTCGGTCGCCCTGTCTTCGTGCGGGACAATGGCCGAGTGAACACCGAGCATCCCGACTCCGACCCCGTCGACGGGGCGCGTGACCCGTCCCGCGCCGAGCCGTCCGCGCGGGGTGCCGACGTGCGCCGGGCCGCAGCAGCCAGCCCGACAGGCTCCGAGGGCGTCGAGGACTCCGCGCCCGCCGAGGCCGCAGGCTCGCCGGGGCAGGCCGAGGCGTCGCTGCCGCGTAGACGGGTGGGGCTGCTCGCACTCGCCGCCCTGCTCGTCCTCGCGCTCGACATCGTCACCAAGGTCGTCGCCGTCGCCACCCTGGAGCACCGTCCGCCGGTCGAGCTCTTCGGTGGAGGCCTCTACCTGGTCCTCTTCCGCAATCCCGGTGCGGCCTTCTCGATGGCCACCGGGATGACCTGGCTGCTGACCCTCATTGCGATCGGCGTCGTGATCGGCATCCTGTGGATCGCCCCTCGGCTGCGCTCGGTCGGCTGGGGCATCGGGCTCGGCCTGGTGCTCGGCGGCGCGCTCGGCAACCTCGTCGACCGTCTCTTCCGCGCGCCGGGGCCGCTGGAGGGACACGTGGTGGACTTCCTGTCGCTGTTCGCGCCGGACGGCAGTGTGTGGCCGGTGTTCAACGTCGCGGACTCCTCGCTGGTCAGCGGGGGTGTGCTGCTGGTGCTGCTCGCCTTCCTCGGCAAGGACTACGACGGCACGACGATCAAGAACGAGAAGAAGTCCGCGAAGGACGCGGCGCAGGCGACCCCGCGTGACGCGGGCGCCGACTCCACCGATCACTCGGTGGCGACCGGGTCCGATCGGACCCGACAGGAGGATTCCGCATGAGCGAGCAGCGCACCCTTCCGGTGCCGGACGGCCTGGACGGCCTTCGGGTGGACGCCGGGCTGGCCAAGCTGCTCGGCCTCTCCCGGACGGCGATCGTGGCGATGGCCGAGGCGGGCGACGTGCTCGTGGACGGCAGCCCGGCGGGCAAGAGCGATCGGCTGATCGCGGGGAGTCGACTGGAGGTCGTGCTTCCCGGCCCGGCGCACCCGCAGGTCATCGAGCCCAAGGAGGTCGACGGCCTCCGGGTGATCTACCAGGACGACGACATCGCGGTGGTGGACAAGCCCGTCGGCGTCGCGGTGCATCCCAGCCCCGGCTGGACGGGGCCGACGGTGGTGGCCGGGCTCGCCGCCATGGGGCTGCGGGTCGCGACCTCGGGTGCCGCCGAGCGGCAGGGCGTCGTCCACCGGCTCGACGTGGGCACCACGGGGGTGATGGTGGTCGCCAAGAGCGAGACCGCCTACTCCTCGCTCAAGCGGGCGTTCAAGGAACGCACGGTGGACAAGATCTACCATGCCGTCGTCCAGGGACATCCGGACCCGATCCGGGGGACCATCGACGCGCCCATCGATCGGCATCCTCGGCACGACTACAAGTTCGCCGTCATCGCCGAGGGCAGGCCCAGCGTGACCCATTACGAGGTGGTGGAGGCCTTCCGCCATGCCTCGCTGGCCGAGGTGCGGTTGGAGACGGGGCGTACCCACCAGATCCGGGTGCACTTCTCCGCCCTGCGACACCCGTGTGTCGGCGACCTGACCTACGGCGCCGATCCGAGCCTGGCCAAGGAACTGAACCTGACCCGGCAGTGGCTGCATGCCCGGCGTCTCGGCTTCGAGCATCCGGCCGACGGGCGGTACGTCGAGTTCGAGAGCGAGTACCCGGCGGACCTGGCCGCTGCCCTGGATCGCTTGCGAGAGCAGAGCTGACGCCGCGCCCATTGCGCCGCCGTGGGATCTCGCGTTTCGCGAACAGAGGTCATCGGCGCGTAATAACATCGTGATGCATGGTCTGGGAGCGCTGGGAGGCCTCGTGCAGGACAGAGACGAGTTCGGCAGGGCGGACCGGGGGCGGGTCGAACCCGTGACCCCGCCGATGGGCATCCGGCTGCCCGCAGGCGGGCCCGGTGCGCAGCAACAGGCGGCGCCCTCCGCCGCAGCGCACCCCGAGGATCTGCGACACGGCGCGCAGCAGTACGGCGCGGGCTGGGACGCCTCGGGGCAGGCGTCCGATCGTGGGGCCGCGCGGGCCGAGCCGGTCACGCCGCCGATGGGAACGCCGCTTCCGCTCGGCGGTGCGGGCAACGGCGCGGCGCTCGGCGGTCCCGTTCTCGACGATGCGGGTGCGTCAGGGCTGATCGACGACGTCGGACACGCCGCACCGGCGGTCATCGGCGGGGCGGACCCGTTCGACGACGGGCGGGTGGAGCGGGACTGGCCCACGCTGGCGCGCAACCGGAACGAGCCGCCTGAGGAGCAGGTTCCGGACGGCGCGGGCGGCTCGTGGGTCGGCCGGATGTTCGGCAACCGGCGCGAGGACTGAGCCCGTTCGCGACTCCACGGGAGCAGGGCGGCAGCACGCGGTCTCGGCGGGGTCGTCTCGTGCTTCGACGGCGGCGGGGCTCGGTCCGTGGGTGGCAGTCCGCCCGCCCGCCGCTCCGGTCGTGTGGTGACCGGCCCGGCCTGCGCGAGATCACCAGAGCGAGCCTGCTGCCCGGCCGCCTCCTGATCGATGCTCGACTCCGTGATCCGCGCTGATCGACCCCGTGTCTGGTGCGGAGCCGGTCCGCGCCGTCGGTTCGCGGCTCGCAGGCGACGGCGGAGTCTCTACGGACCGCCCATCACGGCGGCGTGCTCATGAGCACGTGACCACCGTGTCGCCACCCCGGAGCGGATCGGTAGCCGAACACCGTCGGCGGCCGTGCCGCTGCTCGGCGCCGCCCTCGCAGGCGGGGCCGGTCGGGAGGTGACGGCGGACCGGGCGCCCATGACCGGCTGCGTGCCACCGTGACGGTCGCTTCTCGATCTGCCAGTCGCCGGGGCTGGTCGGGTGGCTCGCGGCGCGGCCGTGCCGACTGCCCGCCCCGACCCCGACCGATCGTCGTGGCGGCGCCGCGCCTCCCGGCTTGTTCGTCCGGAGCCCATTCGATCGCTGATGCCTGCGCCGAGCCGCCTGCCGTACGGATGGGCGGACCGATACGCGGCTGACCGGGGGACCTCGCGACCTCGCACGCCGCCTCGGGTCGGCGACCTCGGGCGGCGACTCGTCAGCGGCCGATCGGAGCCGCATGGCGTCCTGCCCCGACACCAGCCCCGTCGTGCCCGGTGAGTCTGGATGCCGCAGACGCCCTGCGACGGGCTCGCGACCGCCGCCGACTCGCGCGACATCGAGCGGGTCCGCCGCGTCGCCGCGCCGAGCGCCGCCGACGGATCTGCGCCGTGGGCGGATGGATCGTGCCCTGGGCGCATGATCGCGCTCGCGTGTCTGAGGACCTCCGCTGCCGGGGCGCCCGGCAGCGGAGACGGCGACGCGAGCGAGCGGGCGAGGCGGGGGACGGCGGACCCGGCGTCACGAGCCTGCCCAGGACGTCCGGAGCGACAGCACACCACCATCATCATCAGCGGGTGCTTCGACAGTCCGAGGGAACCTGACAGCCGCAGCATCGCCCTGACCAGGAGATTCGGTTAAAAACTGAACACGATGCTAGATTTTTGGTCATGCAGTCAGGAATTGAGGGGGACGATCAGGAATCCCGCTCCTTCATCGAACGAGCGCGGCGGGAGCAGATCCTCCGCGCGGCGATCGAGACCATCGCCGAGCTCGGCTTGGCCAAGGCCTCTCTCGCCCGCATCGCCGCACACGCCGGGATCAGCACCGGACTCATCTCGTATCACTTCGCCGGTCGAGACGATCTGATCGCGCACGTCGTCCGCAGCGTGAACGACGGAATGGGTCGCGTGCTCACCGAGCGGATGGAGGCGGCCGAGGACTACCAGGGCGCGCTCCGAGGCCTGATCACCGGGTTCGTCCGCTTCTGCGCGGACAACCGCGCCCCGATGTATGCGCTGCGCGAGATCGCCGTGGCGGCGCGGAGCGAGCAGAGTCGGGGGCCGTCCTCGTCCGATCGTGAGGACCTTGCCTCGGGCGTCGCCGAGCTGCTCAGCGAGGGGCAACGGGACGGCGAGTTCCGCGACTTCTCGGTTCGCGTGCTGGCACTGACGCTGGGCGCCGCCCTGGAGGCCGTCCCACAAGAGCTGTACTCCCGACCCGACACCGACGTGGACGCCTACGCCGACGAGCTGGCCACGATCTTCGTGCTCGCCGTCCGACGTCCGCAGCCTGAGGAGACGACGTGACCGACCTGTCCGTGCCGAACGGACTCGGTGCGACCCCCGTACCGCCGTCCAACCGGGACGAGCTCTGGCTTCAACCGCCTCGCCACCGAATCGAACGCCGGGCCGTCGGCTGGTGGCTGATGCGCGGCGTCCTGGCCGTGGCGGTGATCGTCGGCGCGCTCGTCGCCGCCTACCTGCTGGCCGAGCCCGCCCGGCCCTGGGTGGGCCCGGTCCTGATCGGGGCCTCGGTGCTCGGCGTCGCCTACCTGGCCGTCGTCCCCGCCTGGCGGTACGCGGTCCATCGCTGGGAGGCGACCGAGGAGGCGGTCTACGTGCGGACGGGCTGGTTCGTCCGCGAATGGCGGGTGGCGCCGATCTCGCGAATCCAGACCGTCGACACGGTGCGGGGCCCGCTGCAACAGGTGTTCGGCCTGGCCACCGTCACGGTGACCACCGCGTCCGCCCACGGCGCGATCTACCTCGTCGGGCTCGATCATCGGATCGCGGCCGACCTGACCACCGACCTGACCAGGATCACCCAGGCGACTCCGGGAGACGCGACGTGACCACGCCGACTCAGGCCGACGAACTCGCAGGCGACCCGGCGGCCGAGTCCCGGGCGGCGGCCGCCGTGCCGGGCGACGACGTTCCCTGGCGCAGACTCGACCTCCGCATGGTCTGGATCGACCTGCTGATGATGGTGCTCTCCCTCGTCCCGTTCGTGCTGGCGACGGTGGTGTTCGACGTCGTGATCGACGAGTCGGCGATCTGGCCGACCGCGATCCTCGGCGTCGTCGGCGTCGGCTCCGCCCTCGCCGACCTGCTGCGCTGGGTGAAGACCCGCTACCGGATCACCGACGAGCGGGTCGAGTACCGCTCCGGTCTCCTGGTGCGCACCTACCGTTCGGTGCGCCGCGACCGGATTCGCAGCATCGACACGACCGCGAAGCTGCGACATCGAGTCTTCGGCCTGCGCGTGGTCGACGTCCGGGCCGGTGCCCAGGCCGCAGCCGGGGAGGCCGAACTGGTGCTCGACGCGGTCTCGCGGGCGGAGGCCGAGGCGCTCCGGCGCGAGCTGACGGGCGTGGGCACCCGCGAGCGGGCTGCGGACGCTGCCGGGGAGACGGGGCCCGGCCCGGCGGACGCCGTCCCGGCGACATCGCCGCCGAGGCTCGATGCGGAGCCCGGTGACGGCGTGCCGCTCGGCGCGCAGGCCGCCGACTCCGCAGGCCCCGAGACGCTGCTGTCGTCATTCCGGCCGCAGTGGCTCGTCCACAACGTGTTCAGTGTCTGGGGCTTCGTCGCGGCGGCGGGCCTGCTCTGGGGGGCGCACTGGCTGTCGGTGTCTTTCGGGCTCGACCTGACCGGCGACGTGGTGACCTTCGTCGACGGCCTGAACCTGCCGGTCGTCACTCTTGTCCTGCTCGGCATCGTGGCGGCGGGCGTCCTCGGCTCGATCGCGTTGACGGTCAACTTCTTCGCCGAGAACTGGCGGTTCCGACTCAGCCGGGTCCCCGGGGCGCAGAGCACGGTGCTGCACACCTCGCAGGGCCTGTTCAAGACTCGCGAGATCAACCGGGACGATCGGCGCCTTCGCGGTGTCGAGATCTCAGAGCCGTTGTTCCTGCGGTGGTTGCGCACTGCGGACACGACCGTGATCTCCACCGGGCTGTCCGAGGGCAGCACCTCGGAGAACGCCGCCGCGGCCATCCTGCCGCGAGTCCCGGTGGCCGAGGCCCGCCGGGTGGCAGGCGCCGTGCTGGGCGACGACCGTCCCTTCGCGACGCGGCCGATCCGGCATCCGAGGGCCGCGCTGCGTCGCCGGGCAGGCTGGGCCGTGGTCGTGACGGCGCTGGTGGCCGGGCTCCTCGCCTGGCTCGGCGCGACCGTGCCCGTGATTCCCGACTGCGCCTGGCAGGCGGGGCTCGGCGTACTGCCGATCGGGCTGCTGTGTGCCGTCGTGACCTATCGATCACTCGGTCACGCACTGGTCGGCGACCATCTCGTCACCAGGAGCGGGCTGACTCGCACGACGGCCGTCCTGCGTCGGGAGGCCGTGATCGGCTGGACCATCCGGCAGTCGGTCTTGCAACGTCGGCTCGGTCTGATGACCGTCGGCGCCACCACGGCCGCCGGGTACGGGCTTTACGCCGCCGTCGATCTCGGCTCGCCGGAGGCGCTGCGGTTCGCCCGCTCGGCGACTCCCGAGCTGCTCCGGCCGTGTCTGGGCGGTACTGCGACGCAGGACGGCGGGGTGACGCGGGACGGCGGGCCTGCGGATGGCGGCAGCGCGGCGGACGGCGGCGGGACGCACGGCGCTACCGCCGGAGCGGGAGCCGCCGTCGACGCGGGGGCCGTGCAGCGGTGACGGACGCGGGCCCCCTGCGCACTCGGTCGTCGCCGGGACGTATGCCCCGACGTCCCGGCGCGGGACGTCGCGCGGCGGTCGGCACGCGGCGGGCCCATCGGCGACCGGCCTGGCAGCAGACGGCCTGACGGCGACCGGCCTGGCGGCGGCGGGCCCGCACGGGGAGTGTCTGGCAGCGCCGGGCCTGCCCGGACCGGGGCGGAGCCGCGAGGAGATCGACCCCGTCTGCCGCGAGGTGCACCCGCCGAGACGATGCCGAGGCACCGCCCCGCGTCCTGCCGCTGCACCAGGAGGGCACCCGGTCGAGCGCCGAGGTCAGTCCTCGACCGTCCACGTCAGACTGAGCCGGTCCTCGCCCTGCTGGGGCGTCCAGCGCACCGAGGCAAGCCGGGTCGACTCTGGCAGCACGTAGACGGTGTGCCCGCCCGCCGTCTCGCCGGGCTGCACGCCGATCCGATACGGCGGCCGAGAGGACAGGGACACCGGCGCCTTGCCGATCTCCTGGCCGTCCTCACTGACCAGCATCAGGTAGAGGTCCGGCAGGGAGGCGAACGGGATCTGCCCTCGGTTGGTCAACTCGGTGTGCACGACCACCGCCCGCTCACCCTCCTGGAGCCGGTATCCCGCCGCCTCGAAGAGGAAGTTCGCCGGGTCCACCACTTCCAGGAGCTGGATGCGGAGCTGCTCGCCCTCCAACCCCTGGATGTCCAGGGCACTGCCCACCTCGCCGGTACGGCGGACGCTGGTCGCGGGGCCGGGCTGGGCGAGCACGTTGGTGGGCTGATCGCCCCTGGCCCACGAGGCAGACTGCGGCGGTCCCCAGGTGCTCATCGGGTCCTGCCCGCCCTGGGCGGGGAACGGCGTGCTGGGCGGGCCCGCGACCTGACCGGGCAGCGGGAAGGGCGTACTCGGCGGGCTGGGCTGCTGCGGGGCGGCGTGCGGGTGTGCCGCTGGTTGCTGCGGAGCGAACTGCTGCCCGTGGTGTGGTCCGGACTGGGCGCCGTGCATCGGGTAGGCGCCGCTGGGTGTCGCCTGCTGCATCGGATAGGGCCCGCTCTGGGCGGCCTGCGGGTAGACCCCGCTGGGGGTGCCCTGCGGGTACGGTCCGCTCACCGCGGCCGGGGGATACGGGCCGCTCGGGCCGCCGTGCATCGGATAGGCACCGCTCGGGGTGCCGGGCATCGGCGGGGCCTGCTGCTGGGGCGATCCTCCCCAGTAGCCGATCGCGGCCAACGCGCCGCGAATGCCCTGTGGATCGCATTCCACGCCGACGATCAGGGGCAGGCCGCTGACCGACAACGCCGCCAGTCGCGCGGCCACCTCTCTGACGTCCATGCCGAGGTGGTTCGCCAGATCGGTCACGGAGGTACGGCCCGCCTCCGCGACCACGGCGAGCAGGCGAAGGTCCACGGGGTCCGGCGCTACCACGGTTGCGCACGCTACCCGGTCGGCCGGGGCCGATGACGCAGGGTTGTTGATCCGTCGGCTGCTCGGCGGGATTCCGCTGTGGACCGGACCGGCTCGGCGGCCGGGTCCGATCGTTGCTCATCCGATCGGACGGACCGGATTCCCGCCTCACCCGGCGGGCGCGTAGATCACGATCCAATGGTCCCGCTCGGCGTCGTGCAGCATCTCGCTCTGGAAGGTGAGCCATCCTCGGGTCGGGTGGCGCACCTGTTTCACGGCGGACCGCCGGGCCCCGACCTCGCCTTGCGCCCAGTGGTTTCGGAAGGTGGCACTCGTCGCGGAGAGTTCCGCGAGCAGGGATCGGAGGTGCTCGTCGTCCGGGTACCGGCCCAGCGCCGAGCGAAGCTCCGCCGCAGCCCACCGGCCGTACTGGTGGGCTCCCTTGTCGCCGAGGACGTGGCGAGCCTCGGCGGTGAAGCCCTGGTGGATGATGTTGCGCCGGTACCGACCCACGCTGGGGATCGGGCCGAGGAGTTCGGTGGCGGCGGCATTGCGCGCCAGCACGTTCAGGCGCCCGTCGTGGACGGTGACGGGGACGGTGTCGTCCAGGCCGCGCAGCAGTCGGCGGAGCCCCGGTCGGATCTCGCTGTCCGGGGCGAGCGGCTCGGGCGGCAGCTCGCCCGCGAGCCGGAACAGGTGATCCCGCTCGGCGGCCGTGAGGCCGAGGGCCCGTGCCAGCGCGGTGAGGATCTCCCGTGAGGGACGCTGCGCTCGCCCCTGCTCGAGGCGGGTGTAGTACTCGACGGAGATCCCGGCGGCCTCGGCCAGCTCCTGCCGTCGCAGCCCCGGTACCTGCCTGCGCGACGCCCGCCCGACGGCCCGCTGGGCTGGCGGCGCCATCATGGCCCGCCGACCACGCAGGTACTTCCCGAAGTCCGCCCTGTTCCCCGTCGACATGGACACCATTCTGCCGCCGGCCGCCCGGTGGACTGGCCCTCCCAGTACCAGGCGTGCGGGAGTCTTCCCGGCCTGCGGGCGGTCCAGCACAGTCGTCGTAGAGCGCGACCCGTGCCGGGCGGCACGAGCGCTCGTCCACCGCAGTCATCGGCAGCATCCACCTGAAGACATCAAGACAAGGGAGTGCCCCTCGTGCCCACGAACCGCATCGCGCTCGTCACCGGAGCCAACCAGGGCATGGGAAAGCAGGTCGCGAAAGAGCTGGTCTCGGACGGGGTCGCCGTGTTCGTCGGGTCCCGTGATCTCGTCCGAGGCGAGGCGGCGGCCGCCGAGATCGGCGACGGCGCCACCGCGCTCGCGCTCGACGTGACCGACGCGGCGTCGATCGCCTCGGCCGCCGAGCGGATTCGCGCGGAGGCCGGTCGGCTCGACCTCCTCGTCAACAACGCCGCCATCGCCACCCGCACCGCCGTCGACCTGGCCGAGTTCCGTGCCATGGCGAAGGCGAGCATCGCCCCGCTCGACGAGGTGCGGGCTGTCTGGGAGGTGAACGTCTTCGGCCCGCTGGCGGTGTACCAGGCCATGCTGCCGCTGCTTCGCCGGTCGTCGGACGCGCGCATCGTGAACGTGACGAGCGCGCTGGGCTCGATGACGACCGTTGCAGACCCGATCTTCGCGTTCCACGCGGGCTTCGAGCCGATCTACGCCGCGTCGAAGACGGCGCTCAACGCCGTGACGCTGTCCATGATGGTCGAGTTGGCATCGACCGACATCAAGGTCAACCTCGTCTCGCCGGGGTTCGCGAACACTGCGTTGGTCAACTTCGAGGGGACGGAGTCGGTCGAGGACGCCTCCCGCGAGGTGATGCGCGTCGCCCGTCTCGGCCCGACGGGCCCGACCGGGACCTTCACCCGTTGGGAGGGTGAGCACATCCCCTGGTGACCCGCTTCCGGCAGCAGGGCCGGACACCGCCGACGCGCCGACGAGGACGGTCCTGGTCGTCCTCGTCGAGGGATCGGACGGGGTCGCGTCGAGCTATTCCACGATGCGGGTGCATCGGCACGGTGCCGCACTTCCCCGTGCCGCCTTCCCCGCGCTGCCACAGCCGTGGCGTGGGATCGTGCGGCGCTCAGCCGAGTTCGCCGGCGACCACCACGCAGGCCGCCGTCGCCCCGAGGCAACTCACCGGATCACCGGCGTCTTCGGTGACACGGCTCAATCCCACCAGAAGGACCAAGAGTTTTTTCCGAGAATGTCCTCCGCGTAGTCGCGGAGGGTGCCGGGGCCCTGGTCGATGTTGTCCGGGCAGAAGGTCCAGTGCTCGGCGGCGACGTGCTCGGCGTGCTCCTGCGTGGTGGGCGGGGCCGCGATGCTCAGGTCGAGGGTGTCGAATCCGATGCGGACGACGCGGGCGCCGAACCGGTCCTCCCAGCTGCGGACGATCGCGGCCATCGGCGCGGTGCGATCCGAGTGGTTGGTGGGGCCCATCCAGCCGATGACCGCCAGGGCGTCGGCGCTGCGCGGCGCGGCGACCAGCCCGAGCCGTCCGGAGTCCGACGCCGTCAGGTCGGCGTACCAGTCGGCGACCTCTTCTGCGGTGCGCGGGGACGTCCCCGCCGTCGCCAGGCCGGGGAAGGTCGAGTCGAAGGGCGTGAGATGTCCGGTGTCGGTGCTGCCGGAGGGCTCCAGCCAATCGGCCCAGATGTCGGCCATGACCCGTGCCGCGTCGTGACGGTCGACGTCGGCGACCGTCTCGGGGGCCAGTTCCCCGGTCTCCCAGGGCAGGCCGCCGTGCTCGGCGGTCTCCAGGATCAGCGGCCACAGTCCCGAGACGGCGTGTTCGGTGCGCAGCCGGGCCCAGAGTGCGCCGTCGGCGGCGTCATCGCCGAGCCAGAGTGCGGGCCTGGTCCGCGACGCCACGGTCCGCGCGAAGCTCTCGTCCGGCAGGATCAGCCGCCCGGGGGGCAGCGGCATCGACAGGGTGCGGCCCGCCCTCCCCTCGGGGAAGAGCGATCCCCAGTCGTCGAGCGGCTGGGCGGTGGTGCTGGGCTGGTCGATCACGTCGAGACCTCCCGGAGAGCGAGCCCGAAGTCGCGGCAGCGCCGATGCTCTCATGCCCGGCGGCGGGCCAAGCCGATCAACCGGGGAAGTTTGTTCTTGTTTTTGCTCGTTCGGCCGGTCTCGGCGGCGTGGCGGCGGTGCAGCGGTCACCGGGGCGTCTCGGCAGGTTCACCCACCGGAGTGGCGAGTGCGCGCTGATTGCCCGATCGTCGTGGGGATCGGGGGTGATCGGGCCGCGAATGGCAGGCCGCGTTAGTCCGATCAGGTGAATGTCGACGGTAGGTCGAATGGTGTGCAGTCGGGTTCAGCAGGCACATCGCGATCATCGCACCGTCTGGTGTGCCCTGGGTCACTCCGTTACGTGTGTTTACTGGAGTTGTCAGGTATTGCGCCAGTTCTCATCCTGTGGAGAGTCCATGACCGGAGTGCCTTCGTCCGCTGAGCAGACCGAGGATTTCGAGAAGGTGGTGCTGGGGGATCCGCACCCCGCTTACCGGGAATTACGCATCGAGGGCCCGGTTCGGCGGATGGTGATCCCGGAACGGGAGGCGGCCTGGATCGTGACCCGCTATGACGAGGCTCGTGCCGCGTTGGCCGACCCCGCATTGCAGAAGTCGCCGCCCGCCATCGCGAGCGGACGGTTCACCGAGGACGAGTACTTCAGTCAGGAACTCAGCGCCAACCTGCTGCAGGCGGATCAGCCCGAGCACACCAGGCTGCGCAAGCTGGTCACCAAGGCGTTCACCTCTCGTCGGGTCGCGGCGCTGCGCCCGCGTATCGAGCAGATCGCCGACGATCTGCTCGACGAGATGGAGGGCCACACCGAGCTGGACCTGCTCGATGCCTTCGCCTTTCCGCTGCCGATGACGGTCATCTGCGAGTTCCTCGGGGTTCCCGACGAGGACCGCGACGACTTCCGCCAGTGGTCGAACCTGCTACTCGACGTCGACTCGCCGGAGACCGCTCCCGCGTCCGCGAGCATGGCGGCCTACCTGATGAGGCTCATCGCGGCCAAGCGGGAGGCACCCGCCGACGACCTGTTGACCGCGTTGATCCAGGCCAAGGACGACGAGGACCGGCTCTCCGAGCGCGAGCTGGTGGGCATGGTCTTCGTCCTGCTGGTCGCGGGGCACGAGACGACCGTCAACCTGATCGGCAACGGCGTGCACGCGCTGCTGCGCCACCCCGACCAGCTGGCCGCTCTGAAGGCCGACCCCGGCCTGCTCCCTGGTGCGGTCGAGGAGTTTCTGCGTTTCGACGGACCCGTCCATCTCGCGACGATGCGTTGGGCCTCCGCCGACATGACCTTGTACGGGGCGCAGGTGTCGGCAGGGGACCCGGTGCTGGTGTCGCTGCTGTCGGCCAACCGGGACCCGAGTCGCTTCGAGGAGCCCGACCGGCTCGACGTCACCAGGACTCCGGGGGGCCACCTCGCGTTCGGACACGGAATCCACTTCTGCCTCGGCGCACCGCTCGCCAGGATGGAGGGCGAGATCGCCTTCGGCAGGCTGCTCGCCCGCTTCCCCGAGCTGAGCCTTGCGGGTGAGCCGGAGACGCTGAGTTGGCGCTACAGCACGCTGATCCGCGGGCTGGAGACGCTGCCGGTGCGGCTCACCGCCTGAACCGGCGGGCACCCGGCCCGTCGGTGCGGGAGTCGGGGACGACCTGCTCGACCGAGGTGCGGCCCGGGCCGCTGCGCGGCGTGCGAGTGCCGCCGCTGTGGGCGGGCCGCCTGCTCGGCGTTCGCCGGGATCGGCGGCCCGAGCCCGAGGCGGTGTGCGTGAAGCGCAGCCCGGTCGGAAGGAGCCGTCGGAGGTCTCGTCGCCGATCCCGAGCACCCGCCTGATCCGCGACGCCACGGGCTGCGGCGAGGGCAGCCCTCGCCCGGGCGGCGGTGTTCGGGCGTCGTGGAGCGGTTCGGCGGTGGCGCCGGGCTGGTCGATCAGGCGGAACCTTCTCCGAGCGCGAGTCCGAGCGCGGTCGCGCTGCGGCTCTCGTGCTCGGGGCACGTCGTTCGCCGGAGGTCCGCCTGCTCGTCGCTCGTTCGGCCGGTCTGGATGGGTCTCGGCGTAGCGGCGTCATCCCGTCGGCTCGCCGGGCCACCCGTTGCGAGGGAGCGGAGGCTGCCTGATCGTCACCCGAATCCCCGGTGTGATCGGGCAGCGAATGCCGACCTGAATGACTTCGATCCGGTGGATGCCGAGGAATGTCCGGCCTCGCTCACCAGGTACGTCGCCGCCCGTTCGGCTCAAGGCTTGTTTCTCGGCACTCTGTTACGCATGTTCACTGGAGTCGTCCGGAATTGCGCCGATTCCCCCGCCGTGGAGTGTTCATGTCCCTGTCGCCGTCGTCTACTGAGCAGATCGATGATTTCGAGAAGGTGGTGCTGAGCGACCCGCATCAGGCTTACCGCGTACTCCGTGCCGACGGTCCGGTACGGAAGATGCAGATGCCCGATGGGATGAAGGCCTGGGTCATCACCCGTTATGACGAGGCTCGTGCCGCGCTGGCCGACCCGGCGCTCCAGAAGGCACCGCCCGCCGGCGGGATGGCCGAGCAGGGACTCCAGCAGCTCGACGACGACTTCTCCGACGACCTGGCGGCCAACCTGATCACGGTGGACCCCCCTGAGCACACCAGACTGCGCAAGCTCGTGACCAAGGCCTTCACCTCCCGTCGGGTCGAGGCGCTGCGTCCGCGTATCGAGCAGATCGCCGACGAGCTGCTGGACGAGATGGCGAACCACACCGAGGTGGACCTGCTCGACGCGTTCGCCTTTCCGCTGCCGATGACGGTCATCTGCGAGTTCCTCGGGGTTCCCGACGAGGATCGTGACGACTTCCGCCAGTGGTCCAAGTACCTGCTCGACGTCGACTCCGCCGAGGCCGGTCCCGTGTCGGCGAGCATGGCCGCGTACCTGATGCGACTCATCGCGACCAAGCGAGACGATCCCGGCGACGACCTGCTCACCGCGCTGATCCAGGCCAGGGACGACGACGACCGACTCTCCGAGCAGGAACTGGTGAGCATGGTCTTCGTCCTGCTGTTGGCGGGACACGAGACGACCGTGAGCCTGATCAGCAACGGCGTGCTCGCCCTGCTACGGCATCCCGAGCAGCTCGCCGCCCTGACGGCCGACCCCGGCCTGCTCCCGGGTGCGGTCGAGGAGTTCCTGCGTTTCGACGGGCCCATCCATCTCGCGACGCTGCGCTGGGCCACCACGGACCTGACTCTGCACGGTGCCTCGGTGGCGGCCGGGGAGCCGGTGCTCGTCTCACTGCTGTCGGCGAACCGCGACGCGAGCCGTTTCGACGACCCCGATCGGTTCGACATCACCAGGAAGCCCGAGAGTCACCTCGCATTCGGACACGGAATCCACTACTGCCTCGGTGCGGCGTTGGCGAGGCTGGAAGGCGAGATCGCCTTCGGCAGGCTGCTCGCTCGATTCCCGGACCTGAGCCTGGCAGGCGAGCCCGAGGCGCTGCAGTGGCGCCACAGCACGCTCATCCGAGGCGTGGAGCGGCTGCCGGTGCGGCTCGCGGCCTGATCCGGTGGTGCCTGGCCTCTGGCCGTCCCCGGCGGCCTTCGCGTCCTCCTCGGCGACCGGACGAGCCCCGGCCGCCGAGGGGCGGGCCGCCGCCCGGCGGCGGCGGACCTCGGCCGCTCCGAGGTGCGCAGCACCGCCGCTGTCGGGTCCCGACCCCGGCGACGCCTCGACCGCCGGGCAGGCGCCGGACTCGGCCCGCAGATCCGCCTCGGTCGCGGGCTCCGGACCGTCGCGAGCGCCCGAGGCGGCCGCATCCCGTACGCCCGCTCGGGTCTTCGCCTGCACCGGCCGAACGGGCCTTAAGCTCCCGGACGTGGATTCCGCCCGGCTGATCGAACTGGACCGTGCCCACGTCTGGCACCCCTACGGCCCGATGCCCGGTGTGGTCGATCCGCTCGTCGTGGAGTCGGCGTCCGGGGTCCGACTGCGGACCGCGGAGCCGATCGAGGGCCGGGACGAGCTGATCGACGGCATGTCCTCCTGGTGGTCGGCGATCCACGGCTACCGCAATCCCGTGCTCGACGCGGCGATCACCGACCAGCTCGGCCGGATGAGCCACGTCATGTTCGGCGGCCTCACCCATGAGCCGGCCGTCGCGCTGTGCGCCCGCCTCGTGGAGATCACCCCGGCTCCGCTGCGCCACGTCTTCCTCTCCGACTCCGGGTCGGTGTCGGTGGAGGTGGCGATCAAGATGTGCCTCCAGTACTGGCGTTCGGTCGGCAGGCCGGCGAAGCGTCGCCTGCTCACCTGGCGAGGCGGCTATCACGGTGACACCTTCCACCCGATGAGCGTCTGCGACCCCGACGGCGGCATGCATTCGCTGTGGCGAGGGGTGCTGCCGGAACAGGTCTTCGTCCCGGCGCCGCCGCCGGGCTTCGACGTCGGCGTCGACCACGACTACGTCGCGCTGCTGGCCCGCGAGATCGAGGAGCACGCCGACGAACTCGCCGCGGTGATCGTCGAGCCGGTCGTGCAGAACGCGGGCGGGATGCGATTCCACGACCCCCGGTATCTGCACGTCCTGCGGGAGCTGACCCTGGCCAACGACGTGCTGCTGATCTTCGACGAGATCGCCACCGGCTTCGGCCGCACCGGGGAGCTGTTCGCTGCGGACCATGCGGGGATCAGCCCCGACGTCATGTGCGTCGGCAAGGCCCTGACCGGCGGATACCTGTCCCTGGCCGCGACCCTGTGCACCGAGCGGGTGGCCGACGGCATCTCCAGGGGGGAGCAGCCGGTACTCGCCCACGGGCCGACGTTCATGGGCAATCCGCTGGCCTGCGCGGCGGCGGGGGCGTCTCTCGACCTGCTGGCGGGCGACGACTGGCGACGAGCGGTCCGACGTATCGAGAGCGGACTCGCCTGCGGCCTGGCCCCGGCCCGCGACCTGCCCTCGGTGCGCGGCGTGCGGGTCCTGGGCGCGATCGGCGCGATCCAGCTCGACCATCAGGTGGACATGGTCGCCGCGCGGACGGTCGCCGCCCGGCACGGTGTCTGGCTGCGCCCCTTCGGCGAGCTGGTCTACACGATGCCGCCCTACGTCATCGGTGACGACGACCTCGCCGCCGTCACCGCCGCGATGACCGAGATCGCCGCCACGCTCTGACCGGCGCGGACGGCAGGCAGACCCTGCCGGCAGCCTCCTAGGGTGCCTGCTGCGCCGTCGATCGCGACGCGGGCGAACCGCCTCGTCGAGAGGCGCACTCCGCTGCCTCTAGGCTCGGCAGATGGGTGTCCTCGTGATCACCGGAACCGGAACCGGTGTGGGCAAGACCGTCGTCACTGCCGCAGTGGCCGCCTGCGCCCTCGGCGCGGGTCGCACCACGGCCGTCCTCAAACCCGCCCAGACCGGCGTGCGACGAGGAGAGTCGGGCGATGTCGACGACGTCCGCAGACTCGCAGGCCCCGTGACGACGAGAGAACTGGCCCGCTATCCCGATCCGCTCGCCCCGGCGACGGCGGCGGCGCGGGTGGGGCGGTCCGGCGTCGGCTCGGCGGAGATCGCCGCTGCGGCGCGGGAGCTGAGTCGTGATCACGACCGGGTCCTGGTCGAGGGCGCGGGCGGGCTCCTGGTCCGGTTCGACGCGGCGGGCAGCACTCTCGCCTGCGCGGCCACGGCGTTGGACGCTCCGGTCCTGGTCGTCGTCCGGGCGGGACTGGGGACCCTCAACGACACGGCCCTGACCGTCGAGGCCCTGCGCGCCAGAGGCCTCACCTGTCTCGGCGTGGTGATCGGCGAGTGGCCGGACCTCCCGGATCTGGCGGCCGAGCACAATCTCCTCGATCTTCCCGAGGTCGCAGGCGCTCCGCTGCTGGGTGTGCTGCCCGCGGGCATCGGTCGTCTCTCGTCGGAGGAGTTCCGCGCCAGAGCACCCGGCTGGCTGAGTCCCGAACTGGGCGGGCTGGCCGACGATCCGGCGGTGACGATCCGCACTGACAGTGTGGGAGCCACGCGATGAGCGCGGGGAACTCGCGAGGGCAGCGCGGAGCGGGCCGAGCCGGGCCCGCAGGCCGAGGGAATCAGACCGGCTGCGGGCTGTGGCTCACCGCCGTCTTCGTCACGGTCGCCTCGCTGCTGCTCTGGCAGGCCGTCACCGCCGAGGGATTCGGACGCCTCGTGTCCGCCTGCGGCGCCGCGCTGCTGTTTGTCGCCGCCTTCGCCACGGCGGGCACCTCGCTGAATCTCGGGTCCGGCCGGACGAAGGCGGGCTGTGCCCTCACCGCCGCTCTGCTGCTCCTGGCGCCGGGCCTGCTGCTCCTCGGCGGTGCCTATGCGGGCGAGGGAACCGGGGTGATCCGCGTGCTGGTGGAGGTCGTCGGCTGGCTGCTTGTGCTGAGCTGGCTGTTGGTGACGATCATCGCCTTCGGACTCGGCAAGGCGCACCGCTTCGTCGCCTCGGTGCGCGGCGGGCTGGACGAGAACTCGCCCGACTCTCCCGCCGGGTCGGCGGCGCAGGCACCGGCACGTCCTGGGACGGACGGCGGCGCGGGTGCGATGATCGTCGACGGAGATCCGGCGAGCCCCGGCGGACCGGCGATGCCGCGTCCGTCGCCGCCTTCTGACGGCCCGGCACCCCGCGATCAACCGGACGGCGACCGTCCGGCGCACTGATCTCGCGGAGGACGAACGGACCTGTGACGATCTTCTGGCGGTCGTCGACAGTGTCGCGCTGCGGATTCGGGCGCACCGTGACAATGCGTCGATCGCCCGCCTGCCGGCATCGTGGCTCGGCATACCTGAATCAAGGGAGTCCACTGTGACAGTGACGTCCGATCAGACCGACATCCTCACCATGGCCAGGGAGCAGGTCCTCGTGCAGGGCCGAGGGCTGGACCAGGCCCAGATCGAGGCCGTGCTGCGGCTGCCGGACGACCGGATCGAGAAGCTGCTCGAACTCGCCCACGAGGTGCGGATGAAGTGGTGCGGTCCCGAGGTGGAGGTCGAGGGCATCGTCAGCCTCAAGACCGGCGGCTGCCCGGAGGACTGTCACTTCTGCTCGCAGTCGGGTCGTTTCCTCTCGCCGGTCCGTGCCGTGCAGCTCGACATTCCGGGTCTGGTGGCGGCCGCCCGCCAGACGGTGGTCACCGGAGCGACCGAGTTCTGCATCGTCGCCGCCGTGCGCGGGCCGGACGACCGGCTGCTCGCCCAGGTGCAGGCGGGCATCGAGGCCATCCGCGCGGAGCCCGACACGGCCGAGATCAACATCGCCTGTTCGCTGGGCATGCTCACCCAGGAACAGGTGGACCGGCTGGTCGAGATGGGTGTGCACCGGTACAACCACAACCTGGAGACCGCCCGGTCCCACTTCCCCGAGGTCGTCACCACGCACACCTGGGAGGAGCGGTGGGAGACGCTGCGGATGGTCGGTGCGGCCGGGATGGAGGTCTGCTGCGGCGGGATCATCGGCATGGGCGAGACCGTGGCGCAGCGGGCCGAGTTCGCCGCCCAGCTCGGCGAGCTGGACCCCGACGAGGTGCCGCTGAACTTCCTCATCCCCAACCCCGGCACCCCCTTCGAGGACTACCCGGTGGTCGAGGGCGCCGAGGCGCTGCGCACGGTGGCGGCCTTCCGGCTGGCCCTGCCGCGCACGATCCTGCGTTTCGCGGGCGGGCGGGAGCTGACCTTCGGCGATCTCGGCGCCAAGCAGGGGATGCTCGGCGGGATCAACGCGATCATCGTCGGCAACTACCTGACCAATCTCGGCAGGCCCGCCGAGCAGGATCTGGAGATGCTCGACGAGCTGCGCATGCCGGTCAAGGCACTGAACCGGACGTTGTGAGCGGAGCGGGTGATGGCTGAAGACGACTTCTGCGGCTGGTGCGGGGCGGCTCGATCGACTCCGCACGCGAACGGCTGCGCCCGGCGTCGGATCGTTGATCCACCGCGATTCTGCGCACACTGCGCCCGCCGTATGGTTGTGCAGGTGACCCCGGCGGGGTGGAGCGCCCGGTGCAGTGTGCACGGCGAGCTGCACGCCCCGAGCCGGGACGCCGGCGTCGGCTGAGACGGCGTTCGGCGCGGACATGAGTGGCATGGAGGCCGATGTGGGGCAGGAGCCGATGGGCGCGGCGGGGATGCCCGCCGGGAGCATCCCCACCGGGGGAGTGCCCGCCTCGCAACCGCCGGGTGCCGTCCCGACGAGGGACGGCTCCGGCGTGGCGGCGGCGACCAGGGCCGACGGGTTCCGGACCGACGAGTCCGGTGCAGGGGGCTTCGACACCGGCGGGTTCGACACGGGCGAGTTCGGCTCCGATGGGGCCGACGAGCACTCGGCGGGAGAGTTCGGCGCCCCGGCGGTCGGTCGTCGAGTCCCGCCCGCCTTCGCCGCCGCCGACGTGCTGCCCGCGTTGAGCACACTGTCCGTCATCGGGCTTCTCGGACTGCCGCTCGGCTGGCTGTGGTCGGTGCTGGCGCCGCCGATGCAGGTGCGGGTGCTCTCCGACGGCGCACTGATCCCGCTCTCGATGGAGAGCTACCACCGGTTCGACGCCATCGCGGTGTTCGTGCTGCTCGGCGCGGCACTGGGCGTCCTGACCGGCATGGCGTGCTGGCTGCTTCGGCAGCGACGCGGGCCCCTGACCGCACTCGCCGTCGTGGGCGGCTCGGTGCTGGCCGCCTGGCTCGCGATGCGCACCGGACTGTCCTTCGCGGCCTCGGCTCATCCGCTCGGTGATCAGATCAGCGCCGGGATGACGCTGGTCCGCGCGCCCGGTCTCGACTCGCCGTGGGCGATGGTCGCCCAGCCGCTCGGCGCGGCGCTGGCCTATGGGCTGGCCACGGCCTGGAACGGCGAGGACGATCTGGGCCGCAGGCTCTCCTGAGCGAAGGATCGATCGGGGCGCCGCCTGCGAGACCGGACAGACGAGGAAGGCCGGGCCCCCGATCGGGGGCCCGGCCTTCGTTCGTTCTCGTCCGAGTCAGTCGCTGCGGCTGACCGACAGCATCTCGGTGCGATCGACGACCTTGATCCGTTCCCGGCCGCCCGCGACACCGAGGCCGATCTCATGCTCGTCCAGCCTGGTCCAGCCGGTCCAGTCGGTGAAGGGCACGCCGCGATCGGCCAGGAACCGCAGGATCGCCTCGGGCTCGGGGCGATCGCCCAGCTCCGCGCCGTCGACGTCGGCGAGCAGGCTGTTGATCGTCTCCAGCGCGTCGCCCTTGGTGTGGCCGATCAGGCCGACCGGGCCGCGCTTGATCCAGCCGGTGACGTAGACGCCGGGGATGTGCTCCTCGTCGAGGTCGAGCACCCGACCGGCCTGGTGCGGCACGGTGCCGGTGGCGTGATCGAAGGGCACCTCGGGCAGCGGCGAGCTGAGGTAGCCGACCGCCCGGTACACCGCCTGCACGTCCCAGTCGTGGAACTCGCCGGTGCCCGTGACGTTGCCGGTGCCGTCGAGCTCCATCCGCTCGGTGCGCAGGCCCTCGACCTCCGTCGTGCCGGTGACCTCGACGGGGCGGTGCAGGAAGTGCAGGTGCAGTCGGCGCGGCCTGCTGCCGGGCTCACGCATCGCCCAGTCCTGGAGGACCTTGACGATCGTCTTGACCTGGTTGCTCTCCCGGATCGCCGCCATGCTGCCCTCGTCGAACTCGATGTCCTCGGGGTAGACGATGACCTCGACGTTCGGGGAGTGGTCCAGCTCGCGTAGTTCGAGCGGGGTGAACTTGGCCTGGGCGGGGCCGCGCCTGCCGAAGACGTGGACGTCGGTGACCGGGCTGGCGGCCAGGCCCTGATAGACGTTGTCCGGGATCTCGGTGGTGAGCAGCTCGTCCGCGGTCTTGGCGAGCACCCGTGCCACGTCCAGCGCGACGTTGCCTGCGCCGATCACGGCGACGCTGCGCGCCGTCAGGGGCCACTCGCGCGGGACGTCGGGGTGCCCGTCGTACCAGGAGACGAAGTCGGCGGCGCCGTGGCAGCCGGTCTTCTCGACGCCGGGGATGTCCAGGGCGCGGTCCGCCGTGGCACCCGTGGAGAAGATCACCGCGTCGTAGTGCTCCCGCAGTTCGTCGAGCTTGACGTCCACGCCGTAGTCGACGTTGCCGATGAACCGCACTTCGGGCTTCTCCAGCACGCGGCGCAGTGCGTGGATGATCTGCTTGATCCGGGGGTGATCCGGGGCGACGCCGTAGCGGACCAGGCCGTAGGGGGCGGGCAGACGCTCGAAGATGTCGATGCTCACCGGCTGCTCGGACTTGGTCAGGATGTCGGCCGCGTAGATTCCGGCCGGACCCGCGCCGATCACCGCTACCCGCAGCGGGCGACTCATGGACTCTCCTCAGTGGTCATCACGCTTGGATTGGCGATACGTCCACGTCCAGGGGGTGCACCCTGTCGTTAGGTAGAGGTTAGCCCGGCCTAAGCGGTCCCTTCCGCCCGGGGGACTGTGGCTCTGATCACCTGCGCGGTGCCGTGCCCGGCGGCGGCGGCCGGAGCACCGCGAACGGGTCCGTGACTTGGATGCCGTGGCCGGTGAACCGGAAGAGCGCTGCGGGCCTGCCGCCTGCGGGTCCGGAGGGCGAGGTGTGCCCGGTGGGCTCCAACAGGCCGCGCCGGGTGAGGACCCGCTGGAGGTTGGTGGGCGAGACCCGATAGCCGAGCGCCACGGAGTAGATCCCGCACAGTGTCGAGATGCTGAACTCCGGCGGGGCGAGGGCGAACCCGAGGTTGGTGTAGGACAGCTTCGCCCGCAGCCGGTTGCGGGCCCGCAGCACGATCGCCTCGTGGTCGAAGGCGGTGTCGGGGAGCTGGTCGACGGGATACCAGCGGGTGTCCTCGGGGACCTCGGGGTCGACGTCACAGGGCGCGAGCCCGAGGAAGGCGGTGGCCACCGTCCGAGGGCCGGGGACACGGTCCGGCGCGCTGAAGACCGCGAGCTGTTCGACGTGGGAGAGCCTGCGGACGTCGACCTTCTCGGCGAGCTGACGGCGGATCGAGGCCTCGACGTCCTCGTCGGGGCCGAGCCGCCCGCCGGGCAGGGACCAGCGGCCCGCCTGGGGTGCCATGCCGCGCTGCCACAGCAGCACCTGAAGTGATCTGTCCGGCCCGAGACCTCGCACTCCGAGTACTGCCGCCAATACCTCGTGCCCGGTAGTGCTCACCCGGCTGATACTATCCGGGTGGTTTTCGCTCGCTGGGCGAAAACTCTGGGTAGTCAAACCGACCCCGATCCGTGGTCGGGTCAGGAGGATCAGGATGACTGCGAGCAGCACGGCCGCCCGACAGGACGTGGCGGCAGAACCCGGCATCGACCTCACGCCCTTCGACGGGGTCGCGGCCGATCAGGCCTGGCGGGAGGAGGTCCTGCGACTGGCAGCCGAGCAGGACGCCGTGGTGCTGGCGCACAACTACCAGCTTCCCGAGATCCAGGACGTCGCCCACCACACCGGCGACTCGCTGGCGCTGAGCAGGATCGCCGCCGAGAGCACCGCCGCCACCATCATCTTCTGCGGCGTCCACTTCATGGCCGAGACCGCCAAGATCCTCAGCCCGGAGAAGCGGGTCCTGATCCCCGACGCGCGCGCGGGCTGCTCGCTGGCGGACTCGATCACCGCCGAGCAGCTTCGCGAGTGGAAGGCCGAGCACCCCGGCGCGGTCGTCGTCTCCTACGTCAACACCACCGCCGCGGTGAAGGCCGAGACCGACATCTGCTGCACGTCGTCCAACGCCGTCGACGTGGTCCGCTCCATCCCGGCCGACCGGGAGGTCCTGTTCCTGCCGGACCAGTTCCTCGGCGCCCACGTGCAGCGCGAGACCGGCCGGAAGAACCTGCACATCTGGGCGGGCGAATGCCACGTCCACGCGGGCATCAACGGTGCCGAGCTGGCCGAACGGGCCGCTGCCGCCCCCGAGGCCGAGTTGTTCATCCACCCGGAGTGCGGCTGCGCGACCTCCGCGCTCTACCTGGCGGGCGAGGGCGCGGTGCCCGCCGAGAAGGTCAGAATCCTCTCCACCGGCGGCATGCTCGACGCCGCGCGGGCGACCTCGGCCGCCTCGGTCCTGGTGGCCACCGAGGTCGGGATGCTGCACCAGTTACGGCAGGCCGCACCGGACGTCGACTTCCGAGCCGTCAACGACCGGGCGTCCTGCCGCTACATGAAGATGATCACGCCCGCCGCGTTGCTGCGGTGCCTGCGGGAAGGGCTCGACGAAGTCCATGTCGATCCCGACACCGCGAGTCAGGCACGCAGCGCCGTGCGTCGGATGATCGAGATCGGCAGGCCGGGCGGCGGCGAATGACCATCCGATGGGAAGCCGACGCGGATGTGCTCGTGGTCGGCACCGGGGTGGCCGGGCTGACCGCCGCGCTGCACGCCCAGCGGCTGGGCCTGCGGGTCCTGGTGGTCACCAAGGGGGCGGCCGAGGACGGCAACACCCGGTGGGCGCAGGGCGGCGTGGCCGTCGTGCTCGACGACCGGACGTCGGAGGCGGCGGCCGTCGACTCGGTGGACCGGCACGTCACCGACACCACGGCGGCGGGGGCAGGCCTCTGTAACGAGTCCGCGGTGCGCGGCGTCATCGGCGCGGGCCCCGCTGCCGTGACCGATCTGATCGCGCTGGGGGCGCGCTTCGACGCGGCGGCGGACGGCAGCGGGCTCGCCAGGACCAGGGAAGGCGGGCACAGCGCCTTCCGGGTGATCCACGCGGGCGGTGACGCGACCGGCGCCGAGGTCTCCCGCGCGCTGCTCGCCGCAGGCCGCGACGGCGGGCTCGCCATCCTGGAACACCACGTCGCAGTGGAGACGCTGCGCACCCCGACCGGGGCGGTGGCGGGCCTGCTCGTGCTCGACCCCGACGGGGCGATCGGTCTGCTGCGGGCCCCGGCGGTGGTGCTCGCGACCGGCGGAGTGGGCCAGCTGTACCAGGCCACCTCCAACCCCGACGGCGCCACCGGCGACGGCCTGGCACTGGCCCTGCGGGCGGGCGCGGTGGTGTCGGATCTGGAGTTCGTCCAGTTCCACCCCACCGTCCTCTACACCGGCCCGGCCGCCCGAGGACGGCGACCGCTGATCACCGAGGCCGTCCGGGGCGAGGGCGCCGTGCTGATCGACGCCTCGGGCAGCCGGGTGATGACCGGAGTGCATCCGATGGCCGACCTCGCACCCCGCGACGTCGTGTCGGCCGCGATCACCCGCAGGCTCGCCGAGGCCCCCGGCGGCGTCGACGACCACGTCTTCCTCGACGCGACCCACCTGGCCGGTCCGGCCTTCCGACGACGATTCCCCACGGTGTTCGCGGCCGCTCAGGCGGCGGGCGTCGATCCGGCGGTCGACCCGATACCGGTCGCGCCCGCCGCGCACTTCGCCTGTGGCGGCATCGTGGCCTCGACGGCAGGCCGTACCGGCGTCGTCGGCCTCTACGCGGTCGGCGAGGTGGCCAGGACCGGCCTGCACGGGGCGAATCGACTGGCGTCGAACAGCCTGTTGGAAGGCCTGGTGACCGGGCGGACGGTGGCCGAGGCGGTGGCCGCCGATCTGGCGGCCTGCCTGCTGGGCGGCCCTACCGGCTCGGTCGACGCCGTGCTGCCCGCCGAGGCGGTGGCCGACCGGCCGGTGCTCCAGCGGGCCATGAGCAGACATGCCGCCATCGGCCGCGACGACGCCGGGCTGGTCGAGGCGGCGGCCACGCTGGACGCCTGTTCCGTCGTGCGCCCGTTGCGGACGCCGGAGCTGGTGGCCGATGCGGCGCTCGCCCTGGTGGCTCGGCTGCTGCTGCTCGCCGCGACCCGCCGCACGGAGTCGCGCGGCTGCCACGTGCGCCATGATCATCCCGAACGCGACGATCGGCGCTGGCTGCGGAGCCTGCCCGCCCGCCTGGACGTGGCAGGCCTGCCGATCCTCGTCGATCCGATCAGCCTGAAGGGTGTCGCATGAGTTCGCGTTTCGCAGAGTTCGTCCCGGCCGAGTTCTCCTCGACCGTGCTCGGGGAACTGGAGGCCGCCTCGCTCGACCCGGCAGAGGTGCGGCGGGTGGTGCTCACCGCCTTGGAGGAGGACCTCAGATACGGGCCGGACGTGACCACCTCGGCCACTGTCCCCGCCGACGCGGTCGCGGTCGCCGACGTGGCGGCGCGGCGGGCGGGCACCGTCGCGGGCATTCCGGTCTTCCTCGCTGTGCTGGACACCGTGCTGGGACCCGATCGCGTCGAGGTGCAGACGGAACTCTCCGACGGAGACCGGGTGGTGCCCGGCCAGGCCGCGCTGCGGGTCAAGGCGTCGGTGCGCGGACTGTTGACCGCCGAGCGCACGGCGTTGAACCTTCTCTGCCATCTCTCCGGCGTCGCCACCCTCACCTCGGCCTGGGTGGCCGAGGTCGCAGGCACCAACTGCGTCATCCGGGACAGCCGCAAGACCACGCCGGGGCTGCGGCACCTGGAGAAGTACGCGGTGCGCTGCGGAGACGGGGCCAACCATCGGATGGGTCTCGGAGACGCCGCCCTGATCAAGGACAACCACGTGGTCGCGGCGGGCTCGGTCACCTCGGCCCTGGCCGCCGTCCGTGCCCACGCCCCGGACCTGCCCTACGAGGTCGAGGTGACCACGCTGACGGAACTCGACGCCGTCCTGGCCGACCGCGCGGAACTGGTGCTGCTGGACAACTTCAGCCCGCAGCAGTGCGCCGAGGCCGTCCGGCGCCGGGACGCGGCAGGCACCGGCACCCGGCTGGAGGCCTCCGGCGGGCTCACCCTGGACGTCGCCAGGGAGTACGCCGTCACCGGGGTGGACTACCTGGCGGTGGGCGGGCTCACCCACTCGGCGCCCGCGCTGGACCTCGGGCTGGATCTGATCTGATCGACACGGCGTCGGGCGTCCAGCGCCTGGCGACGGGTGCCGGACGCCGTCGTGACCGGCGTCGTCCGGCGCCAGGACGTTCGTCGGTGCGCGGGGCCTGTGCGGGCGGGGCGTCGTCGCCGGTCCCTCGGTCACCGGCGGTGCGCCGATCGGGCGGCTCAACGCGGTTCTCGCCGTGCCGGGGCGCCGACCGGGGCCGACGTGGTCTCGGGCAGTCGCGGCGTCCGCGCCGGCACCGTTCGTGCCCCGGCCGGGGCGACGGGGCAAGCACGGAACCAGGCCCGGTTGCCCGACGATCGCCGTGCTTTCTAGGGTGATCTGTGCCCACTCCCCGCCATCGGCTGTCGGTCTGCGTGCTGACCGTCGCGTTGTTCTCCGCCGCCTGTACCAGCCCGCTGTCGCCGAATCGGAACTCCGCCGACGCGACCGCCCCGCTGGTTCTGTCCACTGTGGACGAGCCCGAGACCCTGCATCCGTTGGCAGGATTCGGCAGCGGCGGCGCCGCCAAGTTCTATGACGGACTCCTCGCCCCCGACGCACGGCTGGAGCTGCGGCCCGCGCTGGCGACCGAGATGCCCGAGCCCGACGAGGACGGGCTCGCCTGGACGGTGCGGCTCCGGCCGGGGGTGACCTTCCACGACGGCAGCGACTTCGGCCCGGAGGACGTCGTCGCGACCTATCAGGCGGTGCTCGACCCGGCGGTCGAATCGCCGATCGCGGAGGAGTACTCGGTGATCGACGCGGTGACCGCCGTCGACGAGGAGACCGTCCGCTTCGAGCTGGACCAGCCCTACACCCCGTTCGCCGCGCTGCTCACTCTCGGCGTCCTGCCGAGCGAGTCGCTGGCGGACCCGCAGCCGGTCGGGGACTCACCGCTGGCCACCGAGCCGATCGGGACCGGGCCCTACCGGCTGACCGACTGGACGCGGGGCGAGGAGATGACCTGGACGGCCGACGAAGACCACTGGCGGGGCACGCCGGAGGTCGAGCAGGTCCGCGTCGTCTTCGCCGCCGACGCCGCCGAACAGGCCGAGTTCCTCGCCTCGGGCGGACCAGACGGCGTGGTGCTCCCCGCAGGTGATCCCGAACGACTGCGCGACCCGGCGGTCACCCCGGCAGCCGAGGACTACGACCTCCTGCGACACGAGAGCGTCGACCATCGAGCGGTGAGCCTGCCGTCCGACGGCCCGGTCACCGGCGACCCCTCGATCCGCATGGCACTCAACCTCGCGGTGGACCGGGAACAGCTGGTCGAGGACGTGCTCGGCGGTCTCGGCGCCCCGGCCTCGACCCCGGCGAGCCCCGCGCTGCCGGGTCTTCGCGAGCCAGCGGCCGAGTTCACCGTCGACCGGCTCCAGGCCGGGCGACTACTCACCACCGGCGGCTGGGCGCCCGGTGAGGACGGCGTCCGGGAGCGCGACGACCAGCCCGCGCGATTCACGCTGCTCTACGCCGAGCAGAACACCCTGGACGCCAGGCTTGCCGAGGTCTTCGCCGCCGACGCGGCCGAGGTGGGCATCGAGGTCGAGACGCTCGGGCTCGCCGAGGCCGACCTCGCCGACCAGGCCGCCGAACACGCCGTCGTGATCAGCGGTGGTCGCCAGCTGGACCCCGACCTCCACTTCTACGACGCCCTGCACTCCACGGCGTCCGCCGAGATGACGGCCAACCCCGGCCGCTACCACAACCCGAGGGTCGACACGGTGCTCGACGCGGCGCGCGAGGTCGCCGACCCGGCGCGTCGGACCGTCTACTACTGGGAGGCTCAGCGCGCCTATCTGGACGACCCCGGCCTGGTCTACCTGGCGTTCCTGGACCACGCCTATCTCCAGCGCGCGGGCTGGGAGGGATACGAGGCCGTCATCGAGCCCGAGGAGCACGGGCTCACCTGGGGACCCTGGTGGAACCTGCACCGCTGGACGGTGGACTGAGGCGCGGGGCACCGCTGCCGGATGGTGCTGGTCTGTGACCTCGACATCGGGTGTCGTCGGCAGGCGGGCCGCCCGCAGTCGTCCCGCGCGGTGCGTCGGGTGCGCCGTGCACAGGGCTGCCGGGGTGTGTCGCACCGTCGGCACCAGGGCCGGGCACGGACTGCGGCGTCCCCGCCAGGGAGCAACGGGGACGCCGCAGTCGGTCACGTATCCGATCGGTGCCGATTCGTCGCGGTCGCTACGCCACGACGACGGTCTTAGACCCCGCAGCTTGCGCCGATCACGCGAGGCACGCAGTCGGCATAGGACAGCAGTAGATCGACCGCCGCGTCGTTGCGGGCCGTCTCCCGGCCGATGACGTCGTCGATCGGGTAGAAGCCGTTCAGGCCGCCGCTGCGGGGATACATCTCGAAGGTGTAGCTGTAGATCCCGTGCGCGGCCCACATCCAGTCGTTGATGCTCCCGTCGGTGATGTAGAGATCACTGGACTGCTGCGGCGTGTACCCGTTGGTCTGGGCCATCTGCGTGCCCAGTGCGCGGAACGCCGCCGCGTCCTGGGCGCTCAGGCCGGGCCCGGTGTCGGAGTAGGTGTAGCCGTACGGCCAGAGGATCAGCTCCGAGTAGGTGTGAAAGTCGATGTGGGCGGTGATCCGCTGCTCGCCCCCGACGACGCGGGAGGCCACGTAGTTCCGGACGCGCTGGGTCTCGATCGCCGAGAAGGCGCCGGTTCCCCGGTAGGTGTCGCTGCTCGGCGAACTGCTGGAGCCGCCGCAGCAGCCCCACTGGTGTCCCCAGTTGCGGTTGAGGTCGGTGCCCTGTCCCTGCCGGTTCTTCCGCCAGCCCCGGAAGCTGCCTGTCGCGTGGTCGTACTCGGCGCCGTCGGGATTCACCGACGGGATCACCCGGATGATCCGGGAGTCCACCAGCCGGGTCACTGCGGGGTCGCTGCCGTAACCATCGGTGAAGCGGTTCACGATGCGCAGGCACATCTCGCGGGTGAGGTGTTCCCGGGCGTGCTGCTGACAGGTGAACAGCACCTCGGGCGATCCGGCAGGTGCTCGGGTGATGCTCATCAGCCAGAGGTTCCGGCCCTCTACGGAGGTGCCGATGGTGCTGAGCGCGGCCAGTCCGGGATGGTCGGCCGCCGCCCGCTGCAGGGCCGACGTCAGCTCGGCGAAGTCGTGATAGTCCTGGTAGCCGTTGGGGAAGGCGTTGATCGACGGGCCGTCGGGGGCCTCCTCGGGGGCGCCGCCGAAGTACGCCTCGCGCTCCGCGAGGAAGGTCAGCGGACGCCCGGTGGCCCGCAGGCCCGTGAGCTGCTCGGCGTCGGCGACGACGGTCATACTCGTGTCGTCGGCGGTCAGGACGTCCACGCCGAGGTTGGCGACCTGGGTCCGCAGTGCACGGGTGTCGGTGTCCTCGACGAGATACACGCCTGCCGGGGTGGCCTGCTCGACGTGATTCGTGCTGCGCTGATCAGTGCCCGCCGCCGGTGAGGCGAGCGAGACGGCGAGGCAGATGCCGACGGCGAGGGCCGTGGGCACGCGTCTGAAGCGGGACATGGGGCCTCCGGTTCACAGGGGGTGTCGTCAGCGGAGAACCCCGCGCGGCGGGTGGGCGCGGGGCGGCTGTTCGCGGTGGTGGCAGGCTCGGACGAGGGGGCCTCGTCGGCTGGTCGGGAGCGGATCGCGGCGATGGCGGTCGCAGGCGTCACGGCGCGACGGAGTCGGGTCGATGGTCACGGCGACGGAGTCGCCAATGGGTACGGCGACGAGTCACCACGGGCACGGACGGTGTTCGAGAGAGCACGGTGGGAGACGGCTTCTCGATCGTGTTCCGCGCGGAGATTCCTGACAAGGTCGATGGACACAACACGTAGCCGTGACAACCGGTCTGCCCGACTCCGGTGTCCGATGTGGGCGTTTCTCGAGTCCGGCCCGCATCGTCGCCGGGTGACCGGGCCGTGTCGGCCCCCGGAGCACGCCGTGGCTCGGCGGGTCCGTGCCTGTCGGAGCCGTCCGGAGGGAGTCCTCGGCGTCCGGGGCGGCACGTTCTCACGGGATGCGGCCCACGATGGCGGCCTGCCGGCGCTCACTGCCCGCCTGCGTCGCGATACGGAGTCCCGACGTCCTGAACCGCATAGGTGACGGGTGCAGCAGAGCGGAGCGTCTCGCGCCGAGGGCGAAGGCGCCGCAGGCGCTGCTGATCGGGCTGCGTGCGCGCAGGCGCGGGCCGCTCCTTGCGGCTGTGTCGCAATCTGGTTTACGATACAAACCAGTTGATGATCTGGAAGGTATGCGGGAATGTCGAGTCAGGCGGATCGCGCCGGAATCGCGGAACGAGCGCGGCTGGTGACGAGGGAGTTCCAGGGCTTACAGGGCTATCGGATGTTGCCCTGGGTCGCGCCGCTGCTGGTGTGGTGGGCGTGGGAGGCAGGCGTGGCGGGGGTGAACCGGTGGATGTGGTCGGCGTCGGTCGTGGCGGCGACGGTCGGGACGTGGTGGATCGGACGCTGGTACGGCCGGACATACGGGACCCTGCGTCATAGCGGACAATTCGCTCGTTTCGCCCGTTCAGCAGCAGTGTTCGGGCTTGGGCTGCTCGGCGTCTACGGGTTGATCGCGATCCTGTCGGTGACCGGAAACTGGCCGCTCGACTCCGGCGCTCACGTGGTGTCCTGGTTCGGGGTGATCCTGGGCGTCGCGACGGTGATCACGGGCAGGCGTATCCGCGCGTTGTCCCGCTTTCTCGTGTGGTTCGGCGTCGCGGTGGTGGTGCTGAGTCTGCTCCCGTTCGGTCTGCTCGTCGGCGGCGACGGCCGTCATCCGTTCTCCGTCGACGGCGCCGGAGTGGGAGTGCTCACCGCACTGCTGATCGTCATCGGCATCGCCACGCATCGGACACTGCATCGCTCTCTCGTCGGACCGCCCGCGTCCACAGTCGCGCGCAGGCAGGCGGCCGGGCCTGGCGGATCGGATGCGACGTGACCGAGCCGTTCGAGGAGATCGCCGGCCTGGATCGGCTGTTGCACGAACCCGCGCGGCTCGCCATCGCCACTGCGCTGTCGGCCTGTGCGGCTGCGGACTTCCGCTATCTTCAGCGGCTTACGGGGCTGTCCAAGGGCAACCTCTCCGCGCATCTGGCGAAGCTGGAGGCGGCGGGGGTCGTCGAGATCGACAAGCGGTTCCTCGGCAAGAAGGCCCATACCAGCGCGCGGCTGACCGAGACCGGCCTCGACGCCGTCACCGAGTACTGGCGTCGACTGGACAGACTGCGTGACGAGGTCCGGGACTGGAAGCCGGCCGAAGAGCCGTGAACCGGTACCCCAGATGCTTGCCGCAGGGTCGGTGAGGGGCCGGGTTCGCACCCGTGTCGCAGCCTGGCGCCCTGCTAGTCGGCTGCCAGACAGCCGTGCGGGATGCGGGCGTGCTGTGCCGATCATGTTCGGGCAGTGGAACGGTCTCGACTGTTTGTGATCTTCTGACTACTCTCGGTTCAGGCGTCCGCAGAGGTGCGGTCCGGTGTGCTGTGCCGGAGTTCTCGTCATCACGTCGGGAAGTGCACGGCGTGACGGTTCCGCCCCCGACCGCTCCTGTCGCGCTGGTCCAGTGATTCCTGCACTGAGCAAGGAGCCTGCTGATGCTCATTGGCCCCTCCAACACCATTTCCGTCACCGACGCGGTGCTGGCGGCCGAGGACACGCCGTTGTCGTCGGCTGGTCTGCGATATCTGGTGCGCCGCCCGGCGACGGCCGACCGACCGGGACCGGTCGACACCCGCCCGCTGGGTTGCGCCATCTCCGCCCGGTGCCGCCCCCGGTGCAGCCGGATTCGCGCTACAGCGCCGACTTGCAAATCGCCGTCGACCTGCACGGCAGGCCGTTGATCGAGACGATGGGCAAGGACTGGAAGACCAAGGCGTCCAGCGACGGAGACGAAGGACCGGAGGAGCATTACGACTGGGAGGAGGAGTGACCTCCCAGACAACCGCCCCGACAGTGGTGGTGTTTGCCCAAGAGACCGACGCCCCGGTCGACGCGGTCGTCTGTGAGTTGACCGAACGGGGTGTGGCGGTGTTCCGTGCTGACACGAGCTGGTTTCCCAACAGGCTTGTGCTCGACGCCGGTCTTGACGCCACCGGACGGTGGACTGGTGCGCTGGTCACCGAACACCGCCGCGTCGATCTGGAAGCGATCACCGCGGTCTGGTACCGCGACCCGGCTGCGTTCCGGTTTCCCGACTCACTCACCGACGTCGAACGCGCCTATGCCCATCGCGAGGCCCGCCTCGGGTTCGGCGGAGTGCTTGCAGCCCTGCCCGGCGTGCTGTGGGTGAACAACCCGAACCGGGCGGTGGATGCGATGTTCAAGCCGGTGCAACTCGCCACCGCCGCCGCGGGTGGACTGCGCGTGCCTGCGACCCTGGTCACCAACGACCCGGCCGCCGTGACCGCCTTTGCCGCCGCCAACACTGACGACGGCGCAGAAAGCAGTAAGTCCGGAGTGGTGTGTAAGTCGTTCGGGTCCAACGCGGTGACCGAGGGCGGCCGACTCAAGGTCGCCTACACCCACCGTCTCACGGACGCTGACTTGGCCGACCTGCGATCGGTCGCCTCTACGGCGACACAGGTCCAACGTTGGGTGGACAAGAGCCACGAGGCTCGCGTGATCGTGATCGGCCGACGGATGTTCACCATCCTGATCCACGCCCACTCCGCCGCGGCACGGGTGGACTGGCGGGCCGATTACGGCGCGCTCACCTACGAACTGGTGGACACCCCGTTGGACATCGAGCGGGGCTTGCGCGCCTACATGGACATCCTCGGACTGGCCTACGCGGCAGTCGATTTCGCGTTCGACACCGACGGCCGCGCCTGGTTCCTGGAATCCAACGGCTCCGGGCAGTATGGCTGGCTGGAATCGCGAACCGGGGCGCCGATCAGTGCCGCCCTGGCCGACCTGCTCACCGAGGGAACGTCCTGGTGACCAGCCGCGTCAGCTCCGAAGTCGTGGACTGGCAGCCGCATGCGGCGCGGCTTGCCGACGAACTGAAGGCCGCAGGCAAACTCACCGCGCCCGAGTGGCGAGCTGCGGTCGCCGCCGTGCCCCGCCACCACCTCGTGCCCGCCTATTACCAGCACACTCCCGACGGGTGGGTGCGCATCGACACTGCCTGCGAGACCGGGCTGGCCGCTGTCTACTCCAACACCGTGCTGTTGACAGCGGTCGAGAACATCGGCGCAGGCACCGTGATCCGCTCCTCGGCCACCCAGCCGGGCCTGATGGTCCGCATGCTGGAATCGCTGAATCTGCGCGATGGACAGCGAGTCCTGGAGATCGGCACCGGCACGGGTTACAACGCCGCCCTGATGTCGCACCGGCTCGGCGACGACCGCGTGTTCTCCGTCGACGTCGAGCCCGATCTCGTCGAACTGGCTCGCGATCGTCTGGCCGAACTGGGCTGCCACCCGACGCTGGTCGCAGGCGACGGCACGGCAGGGCTGCCCGAGCACGCCCCGTTCGACGCGATCATCGCCACCTGCGCGGTCTCTGCTGTGCCCTGGGCCTGGGTGGAGCAGACCCGCGTCGGCGGCGTGATCCTCATCGACCTGAAGACCGCTGTCGGCGCGGGCAGCCTCGTCCGGCTCACCCGCATCGCTTCGGAGCGCGCTGAAGGGCGCTTCGATCCTGTCTACGCGGCGTTCATGGACCTGCGCCACCAGGCAGGTGCCGCCCCCGACCAGGTACGCGTGCGCCGGGACCACTCCGATGCCCGACAGCGCGCCGCCCGGCTCGATCCCCGCGTCCCGTGGAACAACCTGGTCGTGTGGTTCCTCGCCTCGTTCGTCCTCGGCCCCGGCATCGCCCATGGTTACACCGGCCCGGACACCACCCGGCCGCCCACTGCGGTCTGGATCGCCACCTCGGACGGCTCCTGGGCCGAGATCACCCTCACCGCCACCGACCACGGGCACGCCGTCGCCGAAGGCGGCCCCCGCAGGCTGTGGTCCATCCTCGAAGACAGCCACCGGCAATGGCTTGACCTCGGTGAACCCGGCTGGGGACGATTCGGACTCACCGTCACCCCTGACCGGCAGACCCTCTGGCTCGACCAGCCCGACAGCGAGCACACCTGGCCGGTGCGTTCGTGACCGGAGGAAGTCAGATCACCTCTGCGTTGCCGAGCAGTGCGTGGGAGGCGCGGACTTCCTCAGCGGACCCGGGCGGCCTGCTGGTTGATCCGATGAACCTCCGGCTGCGTCGGGCCGTGGGCGTCGGCGGTGAAGACGCCTGCGCCGTCCGCGATGGCGGCGTCGGCCTGGATGGTGGGCCCGCGTGCTTGGGTGAGCAGGGCGTTGGCTCGGTGGAATCGGGCCACGACGTCGATCACCGATCCTGCGCGACCCCCCGGCTGCCGCGGTCGATCGTGGTGACGCGGCGTCGTCCGGGTGCGAGCGAGTGCCGCGCGGGTGGAGGACCAGGCGGGTACGGGGTGGTCCCGTCGTGCTGCCAGGTCTGGTGATCCGGCGCGGTGATCAGCCCTCCCGCCGGTTCGCCGCGGCTCACGGCGGGTCTGGCGTCGCGCAGGCTGCCCGCCGGCTACGCTGGGTCCGGCCGATTCGTGCCTCGTCGAGGAATCAGAGGAGCCTGATGCTGTCCCGTACCGACCTGCGTGGTCGAGTCCCGAGTCCCGCCGAACTGCGCGCGGTCCTGCCGCGTGCCGAGGTGGACGTGGACGCGGTGCTGCATCGGGTGCGGCCGATCGTCGAGGCGGTCAGAACCCGGGGCGTCGATGCCGCACTGGAGTTCACCGAGCGGTTCGACGGCGTTCGGCCGGAGAAGATCACCGTGCCCGCCGAGCGGCTCGAGAAGGCCCTGGCGGAGCTGGACCCGCGCGTGCGGTCGGCATTGGAGGAGACCATCCGTCGGTCGCGACTGGTGCACGCCGATCAGCGGCGCACCGACGTGACCACCACGCTGGCGCCGGGCGGCACCGTCACCGAACGCTGGGTGCCGGTGGGCCGGGTCGGGCTGTACGTGCCCGGCGGCCTGGCCGTCTATCCCTCCAGCGTGGTGATGAACGTGGTGCCCGCTCAGGAGGCGGGCGTCGACTCGCTGGTGGTCTGCTCCCCGGCGCAGTCCGAGCACGGCGGCCTTCCGCACCCGACGATCCTGGCGGCCTGCGCGCTGCTCGGCGTCGACGAGGTGTGGGCCGTCGGCGGCGCTCAGGCCGTCGCGCTGCTGGCCTACGGCGGCCGGGACACCGACGGTCGGGAGCTGGACCCGGTCGACCTCGTCACCGGCCCCGGCAACATCTACGTCACCGGCGCCAAGCGGCTGCTGCGCGGTCTGGTGGGCATCGACGCCGAGGCGGGCCCCACCGAGATCGCGATCCTCGCCGACGACACCGCCGACCCCGTGCACGTCGCGGCCGACCTGATCAGCCAGGCCGAGCACGACACGCTGGCCGCGAGCGTCCTGGTCACCGACTCGACCACGCTGGCCGACGCGGTGGACGCCGAACTGGCCGTGCAGGTGCCCGCGACCCGTCACGTCGAGCGCGTCCGCGAGGCGCTGGCGGGCAGGCAGTCCGGCTGCGTCCTCGTCGACGACCTCGACGCCGGTCTCCGGGTGGTGGACGCCTACGCCGCCGAGCACCTGGAGGTGCAGACCGCGCAGGCCTCGGCGGTGGCGGCCAGGGTGCGCAACGCGGGCGCCGTGTTCGTCGGCGCCTACTCGCCGGTCTCGCTGGGCGACTACTGCGCGGGCTCCAACCACGTGCTGCCCACCGGCGGCTGCGCCCGGCACTCCGGCGGGCTGTCCGTGCAGAACTTCCTGCGCGGCATCCACGTCGTCGAATACGACGAGACAGCGCTGCGGGAGGTCGCGGACCAGGTGATCGCGCTGGCCGAGGCCGAGGGGCTGCCCGCCCACGGTCAGGCCGTCGCGGTGCGGATTGAGGGGCGCGGATGACCACGCCGTCCTCGATTCCCGGCGCCGAGGTCGACCTCGCCGCGCTGCCGCTGCGGGAGGACCTGCGCGGCAGAAGCCCGTACGGCGCCCCGCAGCTCGACGTCGCCGTCCGGCTGAACACCAACGAGAACCCCTTCCCGCCGCCGCCGGGGCTGGTCGCCGACGTCACCGAGTCGATCCGGCTGGTCGCCGAGAACCTGCATCGCTATCCGGACCGGGACGCGCTCGCCCTGCGTGCCGACCTGGCCGGATACCTCGGCGGTGCGACCGGCGTCGGGCTGTCCGAGGCGAACCTCTGGGCGGCCAACGGGTCCAACGAGGTCCTCCAGCAGATCATGCAAACCTTCGGCGGGCCCGGTCGCACCGCGCTGGGATTCGCGCCCTCCTACTCCATGCACCCGATCATCGCCGCGGGCACTCGAACCGAGTGGGTGGCCGCGCCCCGACGCGAGGACTTCTCGCTGGACGCGACGGCCGCCGTGCGGGCGATCGAGGAGCACCGCCCCGACATCGTGTTCGTGACCAGCCCCAACAACCCCACCGGGCAGGCCGTGCCCTTGGATGATCTGCGGCTGCTGGCGGCGGCCGCGCCGGGCATCCTGGTGCTCGACGAGGCCTACGGCGAGTTCTCGCCTGCCCCGAGCGGGGTGCGCCTGCTGGCCGAGTTCCCGACGAAGCTGATCGTCAGCCGCACCATGAGCAAGGCCTTCGCCTTCGCGGGCGGCAGGCTCGGCTACCTGGCGGCGGCGCCCGCCGTCGTCGACGCGCTCCAGCTCGTCCGACTGCCCTACCACCTGTCGGTGCTGACGCAGGCCGCCGCGCGGGCGGCCCTACGGCATGCCGAGGCGACCCTCGGATCGGTGGCCGCGCTGGTCGCCGAGCGGGAGCGCGTGATCGTCGCCCTACGCGGGATCGGCTTCCCGGTGGTGCACTCGGATGCGAACTTCCTGCTGTTCGGCGGCTTCGACGATCCCGACACGGCCTGGCGGGCCTATCTGGACGAGGACGTGCTCATCCGCGATCCGGGCATCCCCGGCCATCTGCGGATGACGGTGGGCAACCCGGCCGAGAACGACGCCTTCCTTGCGGCGAGCAAGGCCGTCGCGGCCCGCTTCGGCATCGGCTGAGCGGCCGCCGCACCCGGATCACCGCTCCAGACCGCCGAGGCTCGGCGATCTCGGGTGCGGTGATCTGCGGCGGGATGGGTTCACGGCCTGCGCGGCCAAGCGGGGCGGCGGACGGCTCCGGCCCGTCCCGCCTGCCGCACGCCGATCACTGACCCAGCCGTCCGTCGATGCGCTCGCGCAACAGGTCGACGTGACCCATGTGCCGGGCGTACTCCTCGATCATCCCGACCAGCACCTCCCGCAGCGACATCGCCCCGCCGCCGCTGCCGTGCTGATTCAAGGGGTCGTCGCCGGTGACGTCGAGACTCGGCGCCTCGGCGACCAGCCGCACGGCGAAGTCCACTTCGCTCCGCCAGGCGTCCCACGCCTCCGCGACGACCTGCGGATCGGCCACGGCGCCGTTGAAATCACCGTCGCGATCGGTCTCGGTGCAGAACAGCCGGGGAGCGTCCTGCCCGGCCAGCATCTTCCGGAACGTCGCCCGCTCGATCTCCGCCAGATGTCGCACCAGCCCGAGGAGCGACATCGTCGACGGTTCGACGGCGCGGCGTGCCATGGCCTCGGCATCGAGACCAGCGCATTTCATCTCCAGCGTGAGTCGCTGAGCGCGCAGGGACTCGACCAGCGTGGTGCGCTCATCGCCCAGCCTCGGACGGTGCTCCCGAGGGTCGTCGTCAGACGGCCTGCCGTCGGCGGTGAACATGTCGGCGCGTCGGGTCGCGGTCATGGCCGCCATCCTCGGCACAGCGCGGGGCGACGGCAACGGATTTTCGACGCCTCGGCCGACGAGACGGGACGGGAAGCCCTCGACGCCGATCACAAACCGGTTCTACCCCTGGCACCTGCCTGGTTTTTCGCTTTCGAGCGTGACCCTCCTGCCGGTATCGTCACTCTTCGAGTTCACGCGATGACGGAGGGCGTCATGTCGGTGCCTGCGTTGCAGGGAGAGCTACTCGGATTGACCCGGCGCCTGGCGATGTTCCCGTCCGGGCCGCTGACCGAGGCCGGCACGCGGGCCGTGGGGGCGCTGGCTCGTGTTCTCGCGAACAGCGACGCGAGCGCGGCAGCCGACGCGCTGCGGCGGCTGCGACTGGCGGGGATCGGCGTGGAGGAGTGCGCGGCAGGTGTTCGGGAGACCGCCCATGCCCTGACCGCTTATCGGGGAATGGTGTAGATGTCCGAGCTGGCGGCCGCGTTGGCCGCCGTGCAGGCCGAGTTGCCGGTGGCCGAGGCCCTGGCGGAGGCCGACCGGTTGGACGAGATCCTTCGCGAGGTCGCCGTGCTGGCGGGCGAGTCCCGTAATCCCCTGGTGACCGAGGCTCGCGATCGACTCCGACACGCCCGCGACACGCTGCGCCGCACGGCGGGCCATTGGGGCGCGGCAGGCAGCCACCTCGATGAGTACGTGATCGACGTCCTCGGGCTGGTCCCGCTCGGCTCGGCGGCTCCTGCCGGGCCCCCGGTCGATCCGACCACCGTGGACCGGGCCACACCGCCGGGCTGGCCCGACGAGCCGACCAGGGTCAGCACGCAGAAGCAGGCCCGGCACGTGCTGGGGACCCGGGAGTATGCGTCGCGGAAGAACGGACCGAAGGGCGAGTCGGCGTTCTTCGACGTCGATTCCGCTCATCGACTCAGCCGAGAAGCCTGGGACAGGGGTCATCCGATCGATAAGGACCGGACTTATGTGCGTGAGCACGACTTCGGTCACCCCGTGGGCGTGGACGGGTATGGGCGCTTTCAGAACCGAGTGCGCTCCCACCTTGACCACAAGGGGCGGCTGCACGGACATCCCTGTGGCCCCGGAACTAGTCGACGACCTGAGGACCTGACATGACCGAGCCCGACATCGTCGCCTTCATCACCGAGGCCTATGGCGGCGACCTCGCTGATCCCGATTACGTCTTCGTCGATCGGCAGCTGGAACGGCGGCCCTACGATGCGGTCTTTCAGCAGATCCGGGAGCTCGATTCCGTACTGGTCAAGGAATCATGGACTGACCCCAACTATCAGGTCTCCTTCGGATGCAGGATCACTGTCGAGGAGCGGTCCTGGGCTCTGGAGCTCTCGATGCTGGGCCCCCTCGCCGTATTCGCGCGGACGGGAAACCGTCGATGGGAACGGCTGCTCTACCCGGATGAGGACGATCTTCAGCCCGTCGAGCGGCAGATATTCGACATCCTCGGCAAGCACGGCATCACGTTTCCGAGCCGGGAGACCCTGGAACACCACCTGGACATGACCCTGTGGATCACCGACCCCGAGAACGTCCGCGTCTATCACGCGCTGTTCTCCGATGAGGATTTCGTCCCGTGGCAGTTCTCGCCGCTGTACCAAGGAGATTTCTGATCGTGCCTGCCCGGCCAACGGCGGAGCCGTCGGTGAACGGCCCCGCCGCGCTGCCGTTCAGCCCCGCGTGCTGCCTGCCGTCTCCCGACCGCTCACCCGCCGCCGAGGCAGATACGGGCCCGCCTGGTAGGAGCTTCGCAGCGCGTAGCGGACGACGAACTCCTTGAACCGGGCGGCGGTGCGCCCGGTGAGCACCCGTTCCTTCGGGCCGTCCACGGCGTCGACGAACTGGACCAGTCCGTCGGCGCGGCCCAGGCTGATGCACTGGATGAGGTACCGGAACCGGAACGGCCGGGGCGTGCGGCCCGCCAGCCGGGCGGCGATGGAGTCCGCCGCGTGCTGGCCGATCGGCTTGGCGGTCGCGCAGGCCATCCGCAGTTCCCGACCGCCGGGGAGGCGGACCGTCGCGGCGTCGCCGACGGCGTAGACCTCCGGGTGCGAGGTCGAGCGCATCGTGTCGTCGACGAGGACCCGCCCCGTCGCGTCGACGGCCAGCCCGGCCCGCGCGGCGAGGTCCGGGACGCCGAATCCCGTGGCCCACACCGTGCTGTCGGTGTCGACGGTCTCGCCGTCGGCCAGCACGAGCGAGGACGCCCGCACCTCGGCGACCCTGGCACCGGTCCGCACCTCGATGCCGAGCCGGTCGAACACCCGTCGCAGATGCGCCCGACCCTTGTCGGACAGCCTCGGGCCCACCATCGTCCCGACGAGCAGCCGCACCCGGAGACCCGGATGAGTCTCGGCCAGCTCGGTCGCCGCCTCGATCCCGGTCAGACCGCCGCCGACCACCGTGACCGTGCCGCGTCGGTCGGCGAGGTCGAGCACCCTCGAGTGCAGCCCGCGTGCCTCGGTCAGCGCCGCGACGCTCTCGGCGTGTTCGGCGACGCCGGGAACGCCGGCGCCGGAGTCGGCGACGCTGCCCAGGGCGTACACCAGGGTGTCGTAGCCGAGTGTCTCGTCATCGATCCGAAGCTCGCGGCGCTGCGGGTCGATCGACTCCACCCGCCCGATCTTGAGGTCGATGCCGCTGCCGCGCATCAGGTCCGCCAGCGCGTGCTCGCCGACCGCCGCCCCGGAGGCCACCTGGTGCAGTCGCACGCGTTCCACGAAGTTCGGCCTCGCGTTGACCAGCACCACCTCGACGTCGCGCACCTGCCGCGCCACCCGCGCCGCCGCCGTGAGCCCCGCATAGCCCGCACCGATGATCACGATTCGCTGAGTCATCGTCGTCCCCTTCCACCGTGGTCCGTCGACTCCTGAACCAGGCGGTCGGGTCATTGCTGACAGCTCGGGGCCGTGACGGTGGTCACGCCAGCTGGGCGGAGAGAAAGGCCAGCTTGTCGGGGTTGACGACCGTGTGGAGGGCCTCGACGCGACCGTCCACGACGTGCAGCACGACGGCCATGACGAGCTGCTCGGCGATGGAGCCGAGGATGGCGGGCTGCCCGTTGATCTCGGCCACGACGGTCCTGGTGCCCGGGCCGCCCTTGCGCATCCAGCCCACGAGCAGCCGGGCAACGCGGTCGGACCCGAGAACGGGCCTGCGGGCCGCATTGGCCTTGCCGCCGCCGTCGGACCAGGACACGACGTCGGCGGCCAGCATGCTCGCCAGCCCGGCGACGTCCTGGCCTTGCGCGGCCTCGAGGAAGCGCTGGGCGATCCGACGTCCCTCCTCGGGCGCGGCCTCGAACCGAGGTCGATCGCGCGCCACCCGTTCGCGGGCCCGGTGGTAGAGCTGCTGACAGTTCGCCTCGGTGACGCCGAGGACGCCTGCGATCTCGCGGTGGCCGTACTGGAAGGCCTCTCGGAGCACGAACACCGCCCGTTCCGGCGGGGTGAGCCGTTCCAGCAGCACGAGGAAGGCCATCGACACCGACTCGCGCTGCTCCACGGTGTCCAGCGGTCCCAGCGCGGAGTCCTCGGTGATCACGGGTTCCGGGAGCCACGGCCCGACGTAGCTCTCGCGGCGGGCGCGGGCCGAGGTGAGGCGATTGAGACAGAGGTTGGTCAGCACCGTCGTCAGCCAGGCGGCCGGTTCGCGGACGGCGCCGCGCTCGGCGTCGTTCCAGCGGAGGAACGCGTCCTGCACGGCGTCCTCGGCCTCGCCCGCCGAGCCGAGCATCCGATAGGCGATGCCGAACAGCCGAGTGCGGTGCGTCTCGAACTCGTGCAGCTCCTCGGAGGTGACCGGCACACCGACGATCATACGGTCCGGAACCCGGCTCGGGACGAGGTGATTCGTGGGCCGTTCGCTGCTCACGGGCCCGCGGCGCCCGGCAGTCGCACCCGGTGCGTCGTCGATCGTCCACGACCGCCGACCTGCCGGGATCGTCGTTCGTTTACGCTGGTGGGAGGTGTGAACGGGCGGCCTGGCCGTCCTGGTGAGACGAGCAGCGAGGAGACGGCCGATGAGCCGGTCGGCAAGGGTGGAACGCATCACCAGGGAGTCCTCGGTGACCGTCGAGATCGATCTCGACGGAACCGGGCAGGTCGAGATCGACACCGGGGTCCCGTTCTACGACCACATGCTCACGGCGTTGGGCAGCCACGGGTCCTTCGACCTGAGCGTGGCGGCGCGCGGCGACGTGGAGATCGACGCCCACCACACGGTGGAGGACGTCGCGATCGTCCTCGGGCAGACGCTGCGACAGGCCCTGGGCGACAAGGCAGGCATCCGCCGCTTCGGGGACTCCTGGATTCCGATGGACGAGACGCTGGCCCACGCCGCCGTCGACCTGTCGGGGCGGCCCTACTGCGTGCACGTCGGCGAGCCGGAGGCGTTCAACACCTTCACGATCGGCGGCAACTACCCCTTCGTGCTCAATCGGCACGTCTTCGACTCCCTGGCCTTCCACGCCCAGATCGCCCTGCACGTGCGGGTGATCCACGGCCGCGACCCGCACCACATCACCGAGGCCCAGTTCAAGGCGGTCGCCAGGGCGCTGCGGGCCGCCGCCGAGCCGGACCCGAGGGTCACCGGCGTGCCGTCCACGAAGGGCACCCTCTGACCAGGCGATGTGCTCTGGGTAGCCTCGTCCGGCCAGGTGAGGACGGCGGCGAGGCCGCACGACGAGAGGTGTCCGGTGGACGGTGACTGGGTGTGGCTGCTCCTGCTCGGAGTGACCGGCTTCCTGCTGGGCGGGGTGATCTCGCTCTGGAAGACCGCGAAGACGTTCGCGATCCTGCTGCTGGTCGCCGCGCTCCTCGCGGGCACGGCGACGGTCCTCTGGCTGATCTGATCCGCACCGCGCCCGGCGGCGACCCGCTGCCGCCCGAGGCCGTCACGGTCTCGGCGGCGGGCGACTGATCTCGGTGTCGGCTGCTCGGGAGGTGCTCGTTTCGCTCGGGCCGTCGACTGTTGAGTCACGCGGCCGGACGTCCGCCTGCGAACGACGGCCTTCTCGGCGCAGTGGCCGACCCGATCGCGGGCTCAGCGCTCCCGGCGGACGATCCCGACCTGCCGAGGTGCTCGGCGCGCGTCGTCAGCGACCGCCCTCCGACGTCGGCTGCAGGCCGGTGGCGCCCGAGCCGAGATCGGCCAGCTGGTCGTCGGTGTTGTGCAGCGAACAGGACCTCAGCGACAGACAGCCGCAGCCGATGCAGGAGGCCAGCCGGTCCCGCAGCCGTTGCATCCCGTCGATCCTGGCCTCCAGCTCCTCCTGCCAGGACGAGGACAGCCGGGCCCAGTGCGCCTTCGTCGGGCTGGTGTCGGCCGGGAGCGTGGCCAGGGCGTCGGCGATGCGGTCCAGGCTCATGCCGACGCGCTGCGCCGCGCGAATGAAGGCCAGTCGTCGGAGGACGGTGCGAGGATAACGTCGCTGGTTGCCGCCGGTCCGCTCCGAGGAGATCAGCCCGCGCTGCTCGTAGAACCGCAGCGCCGTGTGGGGAACCCCGCTTCGCGTCGCGACCTCGCCGATGGTCAACTGATCGCGGAGTCGGGACATGAGCCAAGCATAGCCAAAGCTCTACCTACGTCGAAGTATCGACGATCACTGCGCGTCGTGTCCTCGGTCTGCCGCCCCGCGGGCCGCCCCACTCGTCGGGGGTCGATGGCCGCCGGGCTGCCGGGTGCCGTTCCTCTCCGAGGGTCGGTCGTCGCTCTGGTGCGGCTGTCGTGATCCGCTCGAGCCACCCTCGCCCGGCCGGGCGTTGCTCGGCCCCGGCCGCACTCCGGAGTGCTGTGGACCAGAGGACGCGGGGGAGCGCGGAACCGAGGTGGACGCCCTCGGTAGCCTGGGTTTCGTGGCAGACGTCGTCGTGCTCGACTACGGGTCGGGAAACCTGCGGTCCGCTGAGCGGGCCTTGCAACGGGTCGGCGCCACCGTCGAGGTGACCTCGGACCCGGACGCGGCCCTGGCGGCCGACGGGCTGGTGGTGCCCGGTGTCGGCGCGTTCGCGGCCTGCATGGCGGGCCTGCGTGCGGTGCGCGGCGACAAGATCATCGACGATCGGCTGGCAGGCGGACGCCCGGTGCTGGGAATCTGCGTCGGGATGCAGGTGCTCTTCGAGCGTGGCGTGGAGCACGGCGAGGAGGCGCAGGGCTGTGGGCAGTGGCCGGGCACGGTCGACCGCCTGGAGGCCGACGTGCTCCCGCACATGGGCTGGAACACCGTCCGGCCGCCCGCGCAGAGCAGACTGTTCGCCGGCCTGGACGCCGACGCCCGCTTCTACTTCGTGCACTCCTACGCAGCGAGGTCCTGGACGCTGGAGCCGACCCCGCCGTTCCTGCCGCCTCAGGTGACCTGGGCCGTGCACGGCAAGGAGTTCGTGGCGGCCGTGGAGAACGGCCCGTTGTGGGCGACGCAGTTCCACCCGGAGAAGTCGGGCGACGCGGGCGCCGCGCTGCTGTCGAACTGGTTGGAGACGTTGCGGTGAGCAGGCCTCGGCGGTACGGCATGGTGCGACGCGGCGGCGGCACCCGGCTGATCGCGGTGCTGGTGATCATCGCGCTCGTGGGCGGGGCCGGACAGTCGGTGCTCGTCGGCTTCGGACTCTCCGGCTGGACGGCGCTGGCAGTGCTGGTCGCCGTGCTCGGCATCCCCGCCGTGGTGATCCTGCGCGGGGATCAGGGGGAGCGCTGAGGGGCGGCCGGCGTCTCTCTCTGCGCCCGTGCGCTGTGAGGTTCGCTGACTGACCGCTTCCGCGCCACCGCCGCACGCTCGTCGCCGCCCGCGCGTCGCACCGCAGGAGACCGGCTGCCGCTGTCCCGTCGCCGGGTGGTCCGTGGGCCGCCGAACCCGGCACGCCATCGCGCCGGGCAGGGCTGCCCGGCAGGCCAGCTCAGACGTCGTGCGCGGCCGAATACTCGCGGCCCAGATCCCATCCGATGTCGGCCACACGGCTGCCTCGGCGGAGGGCTACGCAACGCTGAAGTATGGTGACCCCATGTGCTCGTCCCCTGCCGCAGAAGTGCATCACAAAGGGATAACGCGCTTCTAAAGGCCCAGTTCGCGAAGGGTCCTCCCCGCGCAGGCGGGGGTGAGCCGTTTGTCCAGCGTGCGCTGCCGGCTGAGCGCGAGTCCTCCCCGCGCAGGCGGGGGTGAGCCGCTGACTGACCTACCTGTCAGCGAATTGATTCCGTCCTCCCCGCGCAGGCGGGGGTGAGCCGCTAGGTAACTACCTCTATGTGATCACCCGTGAGTCCTCCCCGCGCAGGCGGGGGTGAGCCGTCATCTCTAGGACCAGGCGGTCGAAGAGCTGGGTCCTCCCCGCGCAGGCGGGGGTGAGCCGGACGTGCCGGGGGACGTGCCGTTTCCCCAGGGTCCGCCCTGCGCAAGCGGGGTGAGCCAGTGCGCCGTCGTCGGTTTCGACGACGTGGACGTCCTCCCTGCGCAAGCGGGGGTGAGCCGGTGATCTCACCCGCCCCATCCCACACCCCTCGGCAGCCCGCCGCCCGGCGGACGTGCCCCGATACAGTGCACCCCGTGACTTTCACCCTGCTTCCCGCCGTCGACGTCGCAGCCGGTCAGGCAGTCCGCCTGGTCCAGGGCGAGGCGGGCACCGAGACCATGTACGGCTCGCCGCTGGACGCGGCCCTTGCCTGGCAGCGCGACGGTGCCGAGTGGGTCCATCTGGTCGACCTCGACGCCGCGTTCGGTCGGGGCACCAATCGGGAGCTGCTCGCGGAGGTCGTCGGCCGCCTGGATGTGAAGGTCGAGCTGTCGGGGGGCATCCGCGACGACGAGTCGTTGGCGGCGGCCCTGGCCACCGGATGCAGCCGGGTGAACCTGGGCACGGCGGCGCTGGAGGACCCCGTCTGGTGCGCGAAGGTCGTCGCGGAGCACGGGGACGCGGTCGCCGTCGGGCTCGACGTCCGCATCACCGAGCAGGGGCATCGCCTCGCCGCGCGGGGCTGGACCAGCGACGGCGGCGATCTCTGGGAGGTCCTCACCCGCCTGGACGCGGACGGCTGCGCGCGTTATGTCGTGACCGACGTCGGCAAGGACGGCACGCTGCGCGGGCCGAATCTCGATCTGCTGCGCGCGGTCTGTGCCCGCACCGAGGCACCGGTCATCGCCTCCGGCGGCGTGTCGAGCATCGCCGACCTCCAGGCGCTCGCCGAGCTGGCCCCCGCCGGGCTGGAAGGCTCCATCGTCGGCAAGGCGCTGTACGCGGGCGCCTTCACCCTGCCCGACGCACTGGCCGCCGTGCGCTGACGCCGGAGACCGCGTCGAGGCCCACCACGGTCAGTTCGCGGCCGTGGATGAATTGGATGGTGCAGGACGTCACCCGATGCGGTTCGGTCTGCGGGGTCTCGGCTGGCAGGACACCGAGCGTCCTGGAGACCGAATCAGGGCCGCCGACGTGCCTGTCTCGGCCCGATCTCGTCATCGGCCCACCACAACGTGTCTGCCGAGGGCTAGGTGACCTGCGCGGCCCGGTCACCGAGCTCGGGCGCGTCGTCGTGGGCGTTTTCTGGGACAGCGCCGCCGTGCCGCCTCGCCGGAACCGCTGCCGCGAGCCCCAGGCCTCCTCAGCCCCGAGCCCGCCGCCGCGCGGCCCGCTGGACGAGCCAGGAGACGAGATAGCCGCCCGAGTTCGTCGCCAGGTGCACCAGTGCGGGCGCCAGGACGCCACGGCCCCGGACCCGCAAGGCGTGCAGGGCGAGCCCGACGAGGAATGTGCTCGACACGCCTAGCAGGACGGTCGGCAGCCTGCCGCGCCCGACGGTGGCCTCCACGGCCCGGTTGTCGCCCGCCAGGCTCATGGCGGGCAGCACGTGCCAGAGACCGAACATCCCCGCCGAGACGATCATGGCTCGGCCGGGGCTCCCCGTGCCGGAGCCGGTCAGCGCGGGCAGCACGCCCCGGAAGGCGACCTCCTCCGCGAGGACGGTGCCCACCGGAATCCGGATCAACACGGTCCACAGCAGCTCGCCGACGCCCGCCTCAGCCGCCCGGTCGTCCTCGAACGCCCGACGCAGCGCAGGCACGGCCAGGGCGGCGAGCCCGAGACCGCTCACCACGGCGGTGGCCGCTCCGCCGACTCGCAGCCCCGAGGGCACCGACGCGGACCCCAAGCCGATGTCATCTCGTGACAGTCCGCAACGCCTCGCGACGCAGAGTGCGGCTACTGTGATCGACAGGCCTCCGACGGGGTAGGCCTTCGGTGGCAGGATCACATTGGTGCTCACGGTTCCCGCAGCGAGCAGCGCGGCCATGGCGGCGAACCCGGCTCCCTCGGGCCACCGGGTTCGTGTCAGGCCGGATCGTCGTCGAGGCATCCCGCCGCCATGGTGCCGCATGGTGGGCCGAGAAGGGAATCACCGTGTCGAGATCGACCCCCTCGGAGCAGCCCGATCCGCCCGAGGTCACCTCGACGGCGCAGCCCGCCGCCCTCGAAGGCCCGGCCCTTGCGGACTCGGGCCCCACGGAACAGGCCCTCGGGGACTCGGCGTCACCGGAGCAGGCTCGCCTGGAGCAGGCCCCCACGACCCAGGCCCCGACGACCCAGGCCCTCACGACGCAGGCCCCCACGACCCAGGCCCGTACGAAACCAGCCCCCACGCCGGAGCCCGACCGCCGCCGTGACCGCTACGTCGACCTGCTGCGGGCGATGAGTCTGCTGGTGGTGGTCCTGTGGCACTGGGCGTTCACGATCCTGGTGTGGAGCCCGGAGGGGCCGGAGGCCACCAGCCCGCTCGGCTTCACCTCGGGCCTGTGGATCGCCACCTGGCTGCTTCAGGTGCTGCCGGTGTTCTTCTACATCGGCGGCTACGTGCACATGGTCTCCTGGCAGCGCGCCCACGCCAGGGGTACCAGCCTCGCCGCGTTCGTCGGCTCCCGGCTGAGTCAGCTCGCCGTGCCCGGCGGCGCGCTCCTGCTCACCTGGGTGGTGCTCGGCGGTGTGCTGAGCACCATCTTCAACCTGCGCTGGATGGGCCAGGTGGTGCTGCTGGTGATCAGCCCGCTGTGGTTCCTCGCGGTGTACCTGGTGTTGATCGCGCTGCTGCCGTTCAGTCTGTGGCTGCACCGACGGTTCGACCTGCTCGCCCTGATCTGGATGGGCGGCGCCGCGATGCTGGTGGACGTCCTGCGCTTCCGCTACGGCCTGGAGCTGCTCGGCTGGCTGAACATGCTCCTGGTGTGGGGCCTGGCGCATCAGGCGGGCTTCTTCTACCAGCGACTGGCCAGGGTCGGTCGCCGCTTCGGGCCCGTGGTGCTGTGGGTCGGTCTCTTCGCGCTGGCCGGGCTCGTGTTCTCCGGGCTCTATCCGGGCTCGATGGTCGGCGTGCCCGGCGACCGGCTCTCCAACATGGCGCCGCCCACCTTCGTCATCGTCGCCCTGCTGGCCTTCCAGATGGGTGCCGTCGAGGTGCTCCGACCGCGGATGCAGGTCCTGCTGCAACGGGCGAGCTGGCAGCGGTTCAACGACGTGATCAACCGGTTCGCGCTGCCGCTGTTCCTCTTCCACACCACCGGGATGGCCCTGTCGCAGGTGGTGACCTGGCTGATCCAGGGCAGCCCGATGAACGACACCACCGTGCCGGACGTCGGCTGGTGGCTGGAACGGCCGATCGCGGTGATCGGGCCCCTGCTGTTCACTCTGCCGGTGATCGCGCTCTTCGGTCGGTACTGGATGCGCCACCGCACGGAGAAGGAGACCTCGCCGCCGCCGTAGGCTGGTCGCCATGTCCGTATCACTCCGGGTGATCCCCTGCCTCGACGTGGATCGGGGCCGGGTGGTCAAGGGCGTCAACTTCACCGACCTCGTCGACGCGGGCGATCCCGTCGAGCTGGCCGCCGCCTACGACGCCGAGGGCGCGGACGAGCTGACGTTCCTCGACGTCACGGCCTCCTCCGCCGACCGCGAGACCACCTTCGACGTGGTCCGACGCACCGCAGAGCAGGTGTTCATCCCGCTCACCGTGGGCGGCGGCGTGCGCGCCGTCGACGACGTCGACAAGCTCTTGCGGGCGGGCGCCGACAAGGTGAGCCTCAACACCGCCGCCGTCGCCAGGCCCGAGCTGCTCCGCGAGGCGTCCCGCCGCTACGGGGCCCAGTGCATCGTGCTGTCGATGGACACCCGGCGAGTCCCGCCGGGGCAGCCGCCGACGCCCTCGGGCTTCGAGGTGACCACGCACGGCGGTCGCCGGGGCACCGGCCTGGACGCCGTCGAGTGGGCCGAGCGCGGCCAGGAGCTGGGGGTCGGCGAGATCCTGCTCAACTCGATGGACGCCGACGGGACGAAGGCGGGCTTCGACCTGGACATGATCCGGGCGATCCGGCGGGTCGTCGGCGTGCCGCTGATCGCCAGCGGCGGCGCGGGCGCCGTCGAGCACTTCCCCCCGGCGGTGGACGCGGGCGCCGACGCGGTGCTGGCCGCGAGCGTCTTCCACTTCGGTGAGCTGCGCATCAGTCAGGTCAAGGACGGGCTGCGCGAGGCCGGGGTGGTCGTCCGATGAGCGACACCTCCACCAGCTCCTCCCGCACGCCCGTCGAAGTACGGGTCGCCGCGCTGGCGCTGGCGGGCGGTGCCCTGGCGTTCCTGCTGGTCGGGATCGTCCGCTGGCTGACCGAGGGCGGCTTCGACGTCGTCGGCCTGCCGCTGGTGATCTTCCTCGCGGTGGGCTCGGCGGGTGCGGGCCTGTTCACCGGCAGGCCGGGACTCCGGATGTTCGCCATGGTCATCGCCGTGCTGGTCGCGCTGTTGTACCTCCAGTTCGTGCTGAACGACGGATTCTGGTGGGTGCGCGTCCTCGGGGGAATCGCCGCCGCAGGCACCGTCTACGCGGTGGTGCTGCTCAACACCGGGCCCGCCCGGAGCTTCTTCGGACTGGAAGGCCCCGGCCGCTGATGACTGACGAGACGCTCGATCCCACGATCGCCGCCCTGCTCAAGCGCAACGCCGACGGCCTGGTGTGCGCGGTCGCCCAGCAGCACGGCAGCGGCGAGGTGCTGATGGTCGGCTGGATGGACGACGAGGCGCTGCGCCGCACGCTGGCGACCCGCCGGGCCACCTACTTCTCCCGCAGCAGGCAGGAGTACTGGGTCAAGGGCGAGACCTCGGGACATGCCCAGCACGTCCGGGAGGTCCGGCTGGACTGTGACGGCGACACGATCCTGCTCGTCGTCGATCAGGTCGGGGCGGCGTGTCACACGGGGGATCGCACCTGTTTCGACGCCCGCGTACTGCTGGCCGAGGCGAGCAGTCCGAGCGATCCTGCCCCACGGCCATAGGCTCGCCGTCGGGGAGCCCGGAGCGAACACACCTGCCGAGGTCCCCGGAGACGCCATCCCATGACGAGTATTCCACCCGCCCCGTCATCACTCTCGTCGCGGACGCGGAACTGCACGTCGTCCCCGACCCCGATGACGCCGCAGTTCGGCGAGGATGACGACCCGGCCGCATCGTCGGCGACGACCAAGACCGAGCTCCCGTGCCCGGGTTCGCATCGCCACCCCGCCGTCACGTTCGAGGGCGCAGCCTTCCCGCGTGGGCGCGCCGCCGGGTCGCGATGATGCCGATGAGCAGTACGCAGAGGGCGACCTGGTACAGAGCGAAGGCCCAGGCCTGCGGCTCCCACGAGGAGATCGTCATGAGGGTGATCGTCGCGCCGACACCGACAAAGACGTAGAAGAAGACGTTCTCGGAGTCGGGGTGGCGCCACGCCTTGACGATCGTCGGCGGTGCGGCGACGGCATCGGCGGCCACGGCGAAGAGCACGGCCAGTGGTGCCGCGCCGAGCCCCAGCCAGATGCACAGTGCGAGCGCGGCGGTCCCCGCGCAGGCGAGATCGAGGACTCCCAGGCGGGTGTAGTGGCGTCTGGCGATCACGCTCGTCAGAATCACGATCAACGGTCCACCCCTGCGGCGAGCGTCATCACGGCGGGAAGACCGACATCGGAGTCCAACTGGGCGAAGAACCCGATCAAGGGAGCGGCGGCCCATAAGGACCAGGTGACGAGGTTGGGGCGTACCCGTCCTCGCGTGATCGCGAACGCATAGCGAACGCTGCCGACCAGACCGAGCACCGCTCCTGCGAACACCCAGTGCGGGTCGAGCATCCTTGCCTCCATCCGGAGCGCGGTGAGCAGACGTCGCCGGTCAGCGTGCTCCGCATGACGCGACGGCAGCCCCGGCCTCGGCCAGGTGGCGGGCGTTGTGCGCCTGCTTGTTCCCGGCTGATGTGGCGAGCGGATCGACAGTGCGGCCCTGCCGCCGATTGTCTGGTGACAGGGCCGTTCGTCGTCTGGTGGCCTGGTCAGCCGAGTCGGTCGGCGCGTAGGGCGTTGAGGAACGTGGTGAAGGTCGGGTGGTCGACGATGAGGGTGCCGCCGTCGCGGTTCTTGGTGTCGCGGATGCCGATGAGGCCGGGGGCCTGGCCGATCTCGACGCAGTTGGTCTTATGGGCGGACCGGCTCGACTTACGCCACCGTCGAAGTTCGAGAGGTTCGGTCATAGAGGTCATCTCCTTGGCGGTGGTGAGCAGCGTGCGTCGCGATGAGCCGGACCGAGTCCTCCGCACTCATCGCGACGGACAGCAGGCTATCCTTGGCCTCTAGGAACGATCGTGTCGTCCGTCGCGTGTGGGCGAAGGTCCCGGAGTCGACGTGTTCCAAGTGGACGACAGGCGGGGCATCGTCGAACTCCAGCAGGAACCAGCCGCCCATCAGTGCCGCGTGGTATCCCGCAGCGATCGGGAGTACCCGGACCGAGATGTTCGAGGACTTGGCCCGATCGACTACGTGGTCGAGTTGATCAGCCATGATCATTCGGCTCCCGATGCGCTGGATCAGGGCCGACTCGGCGAGGATCGCGGTGAACTTGGGCGCGGTGGGTCCAGAAAGGGCGGACTGGCGTCCGAGTCGGTGCAGCACGGCCTTGGTGGCGACGGTCTCGGGAGTGTCGCCGAACCGCATGATCGCGTACGCATAGTCGCGGGTCTGGAGCAGGCCGGGAACCAGTAGCGGGTTCACGTCGGTGATGGTCTGAGCCTCGTTCTCGTATTTCACGAGCGTGTCGAGTTGCGTCGGGGCGACGCTACTGCCGACGGCGGCCCAGTTTTCCCGGTCGACGTCGCGGGCCATCGTCATAATCCGTTCGCGTGAACCTGAGTCCGCCCCGATCGCGCCGAGGAGAGTGGCGACCTCGTCGGGTTTCGGGATTCGTGCACCACTCTCGTTGCGGCTGATCGGTGCGTGGTTGACGTCGAGACGACGGGCCACTTCCCGGACTGTCAGGCCCTTTTCGAGGCGGGCCTGCCTCAATGCATCGCCGAGGGCTCGGGCCAAGGGTGAGCGATTTGTGCCAGACATGCACCAGAGAGTACCGATTGAAATTAGGTCTAGTGCAACATAATTGCCCTCACTCGGCTTGACATGAATGTTTCGGCAGGTCAAGCATGGTGCAGTACCACTCATTCGGGTGGACTCATCACGGGGGTGAGCGAATGTCCGTCGTCCTGCTGATCTTGTCCATGTTCGGCGCCTGGTACGCCGTGCTGCACATCTATTGGGCGGTGTCGCGGTGACCGTCCTCGCAACGAACGTCACCGCCGCGCCGATCTGGGCCGGTCTTCTCCAGCCGGGATACGCGCACGTTCACGACCCCGACTACACGTCGGTCGACGTCGCGCGCTGCGGTGCCGTGCTTCGGCCCGCCGACGACGGCGAGCGGCTCCAGCCCTGCCCCGCGTGCCACGGAGACCTCCGGTGAAGCCGTGGATGCGCAAGGGCCCCGACGAGACCGAGCGGGAGTGGAGCAGGCGGCTGACGCGCACCTGCTGTTGGTGCGGCCGCCAGGACGAGGACTTCCCCGCATCCGATGCCCACGAGACGAACTGTGCCCGCAGGCCCGAGCAGGGGCGCAGGCCCGCTGCCTCGGAAACCGACGACGACCGAGACGAGGTGCGATGACGAAGGCCGCGATGACGAAGGCTCCGACGACGAAGGCTCCGACGACGGGGGCTCCGATGACAGGGGCTCCGATGGCGAAGATGCCGCCTGCCGCGCCTGCCGACCCCGGATTCGCCGGGCAGTCCGGGGCGGGGCCGTTGCTCGATCGACTTCTGCGGTGGTGGCGGACCCGCCGTCTGCTCGTCGCCGTGGGGCCGCGAGGCGGTCGACCGCTCATGCCCCCTGCGCCTGTGCCCCAGGTGTCTGCACCCGCTGTGCCCGTGCCCCGGGTGCCCGCGCTCGATCTGCTGGTCTGCCGCGAACCGGCTCGCGAGCGGGCTCCTCGTGTGGGGGCCGCCGCGCGGGTCCGGCCGTTCGTCCTCATCGGTCGACTCCGGGCGGTGGACGCGTGAGCATCGCCGCCGGGACGAACGGTGCGGTCGTGTTGCTGCGTGAGTGCGGGCCTGGTGATGGTGATCCGTTCTCGGGGAGTTGGGGTCGGTTGCCGGTGCCGGCTTCTCCGCAGCGGTGGGCGGGTCGGTTTCGTCGGTTGGAGCACCGTCGGGATGAGACATACCGGTCGGTGTACTTGGCGGAGTGTGGGGCGGTGTTGGTGTCGGTGCAGGAGTGGGTGCGGTTGTTGCGCTGCTCGGTCTGTTTTCCGGTGGAAGCCGTGCCGCCGTCCGACGGCGTCGATCCGACGGTGGTGGGTTCGTGATGACGTTGGCCTGGTTTGTGCGGACGGTGCGTACCGGTGATTCCCACCTCGCTGATGCCGGGTGGAACGGCTCCGACCTGATCCGGCCGGTCTGTGCGCCGGAGGTGGAGTTCCGTCCGATGAATCGACGTCCGTTGCGGGTGTGCTTCTACGACGAGCAGCGTTGCCCGCTGTGCCTGGGACACACTGCCGCCCGGCCGACGCCCCCGACCCTGCTGACAGCGGTGTCTTCCTGAACTCCGGGTCTTCCCGACTCGGCAGCCTGCCCGACGCCGCTCACCTCGACATCACTCACCTCGACGCCGCTCACCTCGACACCGGTCTCCGCCGCCTGCCCGATCCGACGGTGCACCCCGTCGAGCGGGCCGAGGACGAGACGCTCCGCCAGATCCGCACCTGCCGATCCTTACCTGGCTTCTCACCTGCCCCGAGACGGCCATCCCTCAGCCGGCCTTCCCTAGGAGAGGACGACGAATGTCCGACACCAGCCCGCATGTCACCACCTCCGCCCCGGCATCGCCGCGTCCCCGGCCGGGCGAGCCGCCCTCTCCGGCGGCTCCGCCGGTGGGAGTCTCTTCATCCCCGGTCGATGTGAGTGGTCGGCCGGTGACTGTCGGTCCGGTGCCTCTTGATGTGGCGGTGGGGGCGCGGGCAGTGTCGGCGGAGCCGTGGGTGATGTGGGAGACGTTGATCGCCGCAGTCCAACGGTGGACGGTGCAGCCTGCGGATGCCTTGCGGAATTGTCATGGGATCTCGGTGTATGACTATCGGCTGTTGCGGTTGTTGGCGCGGGCGCCGCAGCCGATGCGGAAGGCCATTGCGAACACGGCGTTGGATCTGCCGCCCCGGAGCCTGGATCACAGCGTGGTCCGGCTGGCGGATCGGGGCTATCTGACGGTCACGGGTCGGGGCAGCGGGAAGCGGTTGGCGCTGACGGATCTCGGTATCGAGTTTCTGGAGGCGGTGGTGGAGACCCTGCGTTCGGCCACCGCCGATTCGCTGGCGGGGACCTCGTTGGCGCCTGGCGACCGGGCCGTCCTGATCAGCCTGCTCAACCGACTCCGCCGCTGACCCGCCGTCAGCTCTCCGCAGGCGGCAGCGCCAGGTCCTCGAAGAGATAACGCCGCAGCGTCGGGGCCAGCGCGGCCACCACCCACGCCGGATCGGCCGTGCTCATCGGTTCGAGACGCAGCATGTACCGGGTGATGCCCAGGCCGACGATCTGGCTGGCGACCAGCGCGCCGCGCACCCGGGGCTGGTCAACGCCGAGCCTGCCGAGTGCCTCGCCGATGACGAAGCGGCTCAGCGCCGTGCGCAGCATCTCGGCGGCACTCGCCGTCGAGCTGAAGCTGCGGACCAGCGCGGCGAAGCCGTCGGCGTGGTCGTCCCAGATCGAGACGAAGGCGGTGAGGAGCCGTTCCGGTGCCGACTCGCGCTCCCCGTCCAGCACGATGTCGACCAGTATCGACGGGTCGAACGGCAGCTCGACGGCCGCCGTGAACAGCTTCTCCTTGCCGCCGAACCAGTGGTTGACCATCGCGGCGTCGACGCCCGCGCGCTCCGCGATGGCCCGGACGGTCGCCTGCTCGTAGCCGCGTTCGGCGAAGACCTCCTTCGCGGAGCGCAGCAGGACCGCACGGGTGTCGCCGCCGGTTCGCCGTCCTCGGCGGCGGGTGCCGCCCGGTTCGTCCAGTGGGTCAGTCGGGCCGTTCACCGCCTCATCATGTCCCCTGACGGCGGGAGAACGCCCACCGGCACAATGACGTCATGGTGGACGCAACTGGTGGCGGAATCGGCGCGGTCAGCCCGACGCTGGAGGAGTTCCGTGCCCTGGCGGCCGAGCGGCGGGTGATCCCGGTCGTGCGCAAGCTCCTCGCCGACGACGAGACCCCGCTGGGCGTGTATCGCAAACTCGCCGACGACCGACCGGGCACCTTCCTCTTCGAGTCGGCGCAGAACGGACGTTCCTGGTCGCGCTGGTCGTTCATCGGTGTGCACAGTCCGGCCGCCCTGACCGTGCGTGACGGCGAGGCCGTCTGGACCGGCACTCCACCGGTCGGGCTGCCCACCGGCGGCGACCCCCTCACCGCGCTGCGGGACACGCTGCGGGTGCTGCACACCGACCCGTTGCCCGGCCTGCCGCCGCTGCACGGCGGGATGGTGGGCTACCTCGGCTACGACACCGTCCGCAGACTGGAACGCCTGCCGGAGCTGGCCGAGGACGATCTGCACCTCCCCGAACTGGTGATGCTGCTCGCCACCGACCTCGCCGCGCTGGACCACCACGAAGGCACCATCACCCTGATCGCCAACGCGGTGAACTGGGACGACAGCCCGGAACGGCTCGACGCCGCCTATCGGGACGCGCTGGCCAGGCTCGACGAGATGACGGTCCGGCTCGGCGCACCCGCCCCGGCCAGCGTCGCCGTCTACGACCGGCCGAAGCCGGACTTCGTCCGCAGGCGCAGCGAGGCGGAGCACCACGCCGCTGTGCGGGCGGCCCAGGAGGCCATCCGCGCAGGTGAGGCGTTCCAGGTGGTGGTGTCTCAGCGGTTCGAGATGACCACCGACGCCGATGCGCTCGACGTCTACCGGGTACTTCGGGCGACCAATCCGAGTCCGTACATGTACCTGCTGCGCCTGGAGTCGCCGGGGGCGGACGGCCGAGCGGTGCCCTTCGACATCGTCGGCTCCAGCCCCGAATCCCTGGTGACTGTGCGTGATGGCGTGGCGACCACGCACCCCATCGCGGGCACGCGGTGGCGTGGCGCCGACCCGGAGGAGGACGCGCTGCTGGAGAAGGACCTGCTGGCCGACGAGAAGGAGCGGGCCGAGCACCTGATGCTCGTCGACCTCGGCCGCAACGACCTGGGCCGGGTCTGCGCGCCGGGCTCGGTGTCGGTGGTCGAGTTCTTCACCGTGGAGCGCTACAGCCACGTCATGCACATCGTCTCGACGGTCACCGGGCGCCTCGCCGAGGGCCGCACGGCCTTCGACGCGATTGCGGCCTGCTTCCCTGCGGGCACCCTCTCCGGGGCGCCGAAGCCGAGGGCGATGGAGCTGATCGAGGAGCTGGAGCCGACCCGACGCGGGGTCTACGGCGGCGTGGTCGGCTACCTGGACTTCGCGGGCGACGCCGACACCGCGATCGCGATCCGCACCGCGCTGATGCGCGAGGGGACCGCCTACGTGCAGGCGGGCGGCGGGATCGTGGCCGACTCCGACCCGGTCGCCGAGGACCAGGAGACGCTGAACAAGGCAGGCGCGGTGCTGGCGGCGATTGCGACGGCCGAGACGCTGGCGGCGCCCACACCGGCGGGCGACGGGGCGCGGTCTGCGGGGCTGCCCGGCGACGTCGCGAGCCTCGCGGTGCGGAGTTCCGGTGCCTGAGCACGGTCCGGACCCCCGAGAAGTCCCGGACTCCTCGGGTCCGCCGGACTCCCAGGACCCCGCCGGCTCCCCGGACCCCGACTCCCCGGACACCGCCTCCCCGGCCCCCGACCGCCAGGCTCCCGTCACGCAGCCTGAGGCGGGCCGGGACGAGTCCGACCCGACCGCGGCGGACGCGGTGCCGGGCAGCCCCGCTGCGGCGGGCAGGCGGCTGCTCACGGGGTTGGCGCTTCTCCTGGCGGTCTCGGCCGGGCTGCTCTGGTCGGCGACGCTGCTGCCGTGGCTGGTGATCCTTCCCGGCGAGGAGAACCTGACCTCGACGGTCGTCCTGACCGGTGCCGACGCGGCGGGCTGGCTCACCCCGACGGCCCTGCTGGCTCTGGCCGCCGTGGCGGCGCTGGTCGCGCTCGGCGGGCTGCCGCGTCGGATCGTCGGCGGGCTGCTGGTCGTCGCGGGCGCGGCGGTGGTGTGGGCGGCGGTGGTCGGCGGTGACGCCGGGCCCGCCGACGAGATGTCGATCTTCCTCGGGCCGCTCGTCGACCAGACCGTCGACGAGCCGCCCGCGATCCTGCTGGGTCGAGTGGCGGCGGGTGCGGGCGGTCTGACGCTGGCCGCCGCGGGCCTGTGGACCGCGCTGCGGGGCGGAGTGCTGCCGACCCTGGGCAGCCGGTACACCGCGAGAAGAACCGAGCGGACCCCGGTCGAGCCGGACCGTCGGATGTGGGACACGCTGAACGAGGGGACCGACCCGACCGAGGAGGATCGTTGATCCTGCAAACGACCATGCAGGTCGGAGCGCCTGACGGCCTTCCTGCGCTGCGGAATTGTCGGACCCGGTGGCCCGAGCGAAGGGCGAATGGGGTTAGCATCCTGGGAACCCGGCGGCGCGCGAGGGGAGTGGGCGTGATCGAGCGCACGGACGGGCACGTCAACGAGGTGATCTCGTGAACAGTGTCCTGGAGTCAATCCTCGACGGAGTGCGTGCCGACCTCGCGGATCGCGAGGCGGCAGTGCCGTTCGATGAGATCAAGCGGCTGGCCGATCAGGCCAAGCCACCGAAGGACGTCAGAACGGCGCTGTTGGCGCCGGGCATCGGCGTCATCGCGGAGGTGAAGCGGCGCAGCCCGTCCAAGGGGCATCTGGCCGACATCGCCGATCCGGCTGAACTGGCGGCCTCCTATGCGGCGGCGGGTGCGCGGGCGATCAGCGTGCTCACCGAACAGCGACGCTTCGGCGGGTCGCTGGCGGACTTCGACGCGGTTCGCGCCGCCGTCGACGTTCCGTTGCTGCGCAAGGACTTCATCGTCGGCACCTATCAGGTGCACGAGGCGCGAGCGCACGGCGCCGACATCGTGCTGCTGATCGTCGCCGCCCTGGAGCAGAACGCCCTGGAGTCCTTGTTGGACCGGGTGGAGTCTCTCGGGATGACGGCCCTGGTGGAGGTGCACACCGCCGAGGACGCCGACCGCGCCCTGCAGGCGGGTGCCAGCCTGATCGGCATCAACGCTCGTGATCTGCACACCCTGGAGGTGCACCGCGAGGTCTTCGGGCGGATCGCGCCCGGCCTGCCCGCCGAGGTCCTCAAGATCGCGGAGTCCGGGGTCAGAGGGCCGAGTGACCTGATGGCCTATGCCGGCGCCGGGGCGGACGCCGTCCTGGTCGGCGAGGGCCTGGTGGCCAGCGGCGACCCGAAGGCGGCGGTGACGCAGCTCGTCACCGCGGGCTCGCACCCGGCCTGTCCGAGGCCGAGCCGATGAGCGGTGCCGGTGAGGGCACGAAGCCCACGTCGGAAGAGCGGTCCATCGAGCACGAACCGGACGAGAGCGGCCACTTCGGCCCCTACGGCGGCCGGTTCGTGCCCGAGGCGCTGATGTCGGCGTTGGAGGAACTGGCCACGGCCTACGACAAGGCCAGGGTCGACCCGGAGTTCACCGACGAGCTGGCCCGGCTGCTGCGGGACTACACGGGCAGGCCGTCGCCGCTGACCGAGGTGACCCGCTTCGCCGAGCACGCGGGCGGCGGCCGGGTGTTCCTCAAGCGTGAGGACCTCAACCACACCGGCTCACACAAGATCAACAACGTCCTGGGTCAGGCGTTGCTCACCAAGCGGATGGGCAAGTCCAGGGTGATCGCCGAGACCGGAGCGGGGCAGCACGGGGTGGCCACGGCCACCGCCTGCGCCCTGCTCGGGCTCGACTGCGTCGTCTACATGGGCGAGGTCGACACCAGAAGGCAGGCGCTCAACGTCGCCAGGATGCGGCTGCTCGGCGCCGAGGTCATCCCGGTGACGACCGGCTCCCGCACCCTCAAGGACGCCATCAACGAGGCGCTGCGCGACTGGGTCGCCAACGTCGACGACACGCACTACCTGCTGGGCACCGTCGCGGGTCCGCACCCGTTCCCGGTGATGGTCCGCGACTTCCATCGAGTGATCGGCATCGAGGCGCGGGCCCAGATGCTCGACCAGGCGGGCACGCTGCCCGACGCGGTGATCGCCTGCGTCGGCGGCGGATCGAACGCCATCGGCATCTTCCACCCCTTCCTCGGCGACAAGGACGTCGCGCTGATCGGCTTCGAGCCCGCAGGCGAGGGGCTCGACACCGGACGGCACGGCGCCACCCTCACCGCCGGGCTGCCGGGGATGCTGCACGGCGCGCGCTCCTACCTGCTTCAGGACGAGGACGGGCAGACCGTCGAGACGCACTCGATCTCGGCGGGCCTGGACTATCCCGGCGTCGGCCCGGAGCACTCCTGGCTCAAGGACACCGGCCGGGCGGAGTATCGGGCGGTGACCGATGCGGAGGCGATGGACGCCTTCGAGCTGCTGTGTCGCACCGAGGGCATCATCCCGGCCATCGAGTCCGCCCATGCCCTGGCGGGCGCCCTGAAGGTCGGGCGCGAACGGGGCGAGAACGCCGTGCTGCTGGTGAGCCTCTCCGGTCGCGGCGACAAGGACGTGGACACGGCGGCCTCGTGGTTCGGCCTGCTCGGGGAGAAGGAAGCCTGATGAGTCGTCTCGCGCCGATGTTCGCCCAGTGCCGCGCCGAAGGGCGGGCCGCGCTGATCGGCTACCTGCCCGCCGGTTATCCGACGGTGGCGGGCTCCTCGGCGTTGTTCCGGACGATGCTGGACTCCGGCGTCGACCTGGTCGAGATCGGCGTGCCCTACTCCGATCCGGTCATGGACGGTCCCGTGATCCAGCGGGCGGCCGAGTCGGCCCTGCACGGTGGCTTCCGGCTTCGCAACGTCTTCGAGGTCGTGGAGTCGGTGGCCTCGGCGGGCGGGCGGGCCGTGGTGATGACCTACTGGAACCCCGTGCACCGCTACGGGGTGGACGCCTTCGCCAGGGACCTCGCCTCGGCGGGCGGGCTCGGCATGATCACGCCGGACCTCATCCCCGACGAGGCCGACGACTGGATCTCGGCCGCCGACACGCACCGGCTGGACCGCATCTTCCTGATCGCGCCGTCCTCCAGCGAGGAGCGGATCTCGCTGACCGCCGAGGCCTCCAGCGGCTTCGTCTACGCCACCGCCGTGATGGGCGTCACCGGCGCCCGCGACGCGGTGGGCTCCGAGGCCTGGAGCACGGTCCGGCGAGCTCGCGCGCACACCACTCTGCCCATCGGCGTCGGTCTCGGGGTGCGCTCCGGGGATCAGGCCGCCGAGATCGCGGGCTTCTCCGACGCGGTGATCGTCGGCTCGGCCTTCGTCTCGCGGATCGGCGGCGTGGACCGTGAGCTGTCCGGCGCCGAGGCCGAGGTGCGGGAGCTGGCCGTCGAGCTGGCGGCCGGGGTGCGCAGGCGGAGCACGCAGCCTGCCTGACTCGGGTCGACTTCGCCGGGCCGGATCGCGGAATTCACTACTCTGTGTGTTTGACGGTACGCTCCGCGTGTGCAGAAGAGGATCAGTCGGAACCCGTGCCAGGGTGGTGCCGCCGACCCTGGAGGAGGCCCCCGGTCATGGTGGCACCAGCAGAACCCAGCACCAACATCTTCGCCCACGCCGGTCCCTGGACTGCGGCGGCGGTGCTCCAGCTTCCCGAGGATCACGGGCAGCGCATCGAGCTCGTCGACGGCGCGTTGGTCGTGAGCCCGGTGGCAGGCCGAACCCATCAGCGGATTCTGCAACGGCTTCAGATGTCCTTCCTCGCCGCCGTTCCGCCGGAGTACGAGTCGCTGCCCCGGATCAGCGTGCTGCTGGACAGCGGACGGCTGCTCATTCCCGACCTCGCCATCACCAGCGTGCCGGATCGCGACGGTCTCTATCTCGACGCGGCGGACCTGGTGCTGGTCGTCGAGGTGTCCTCGCCCGCGTCGAAGATGTTCGACCGGGCGCTGAAGAAGCAGCTCTACGCGCACGCGGGCATCCCGTTCCTACTGCTGGTGACGCCGATGGCGCAGTCGGTGACGATGACCGTCTTCGAATTGATCGGCGGCGAGTTCCAGGAGACGGCGCGCAGTAGAGACGGCCACCTGGACCTCGAGCGACCCTTTCCGGTGCGGCTCGACCTCAATTGAGTCCCGTCGCCGGGCGACCATGCGTGGGCATTCCCGAGAGTGCCGGATAGTGTGACGGCGTGACCGGTACCGTAACCATGTTCCTGGCGAGCATTCCGAGTCCAGATCAGGGTGTCTGGCGCATCGGACCGCTGTCCCTTCGGGCCTACGCGATCTGCATCCTGATCGGGATCGTCGCGGCGATCTGGTGGGGTGAGCGGCGGTGGGCGGCCCGAGGCGGGGAGCAGGGCACCGTCTTGGACGTCGCCGTCTTCGCGGTTCCGTTCGGGCTCATCGGCGGCAGGCTGTACCACGTCGCCACCGATTACCACCTGTACTTCGGCGAGGGCCGCAACCCGCTGGACATCTTCGCCATCTGGAACGGCGGTCTCGGCATCTGGGGCGCCATCGCCCTGGGCGGGGTCGGCGCCTGGATCGCCTGTCGACGCAGGGGCATCCCGCTGCCGATGATGGCCGACGCGCTGGCACCGGGCATCATCCTGGCGCAGGCCATCGGCAGGCTCGGGAACTGGTTCAACCAGGAGCTCTACGGCGGGCCGACCGATCTGCCCTGGGGCCTGGAGCTGTACCAGCGGATCGATCCGGCGACCGGGTTGGAGGACCAGGTCAACGGCATCGCCGTTGATCACACGCCCATCGCGGTGGTCCACCCGACCTTTCTGTACGAGCTGCTGTGGAACCTCGGCGTCGTGCTGCTGCTCATCTGGGCGGACCGCCGATTCCGGCTGGGCCACGGCCGGGTCTTCGCGCTCTACGTCGCCGGTTACACCCTCGGCCGGTTCTGGATCGAGCTGATGCGAACCGATCAGGCGACGATGATCTTCGGTCAACGCATCAACGTGTTCACCTCGGGCCTGGTCTTCCTCGGCGCGGTGGCCTATCTGATCCTCGCGCGGCGCGGCCGGGAGGACCCGGCACTGGCGCGGGGCACGAACCCCGATCGCGACGGCTCCACGGGGGCCACGGGCGGTGACTCCGACGGTGGCGGCGGCACGGCGGTCGCCGGTGGTGCGGCTGCGACCGACGCCGGGGCGGGCGACCGGCGAGACGCCGGCGGTGCGTCCTCTGAACGGGGTGCCTCGGGGCCGGATGCTTCGGACTCCTCGGGGTCCTCGGGGAGCCGTGCCGAGGTGAGCGTCTCCTCGACCGCCGATGCCGGGGTCTCTTCCGGCTCTTCGTCGTCTTCGTCCTCGTCGGACTCGGGTTCCGGGTCGGACGGCGGCGGTGGCGGCGGTGACTGAACCGGTCGGCTGACTGACTTGGGGACTGCCCGCCGCGCTCTTGCGCGGCGGGCAGTCTTGTTCATCGGGGGGATTCGCGGCGTTTGGAGCGGTCCGCTTCCGGGCGGCTGCGGAGCCGAGGTCTCTGGCGGGCCGCCGATGCCCGCTGCCGAGGTCGACCCCATGCGGCGGCACTCAGACGAGCGCTACTCGGCGCTGAGATATGGTGACGCCGTGTGCCCAGTCAAGGCTGCAAGAATAAATCACAAAAGGATAACGCCCTTCTGAAGCCCCAGGTCGCGAAGGGGTCCTCCCCGCGTAGGCGGGGGTGAGCCGTATCTGAACTGGCCCACGGCGGCCCTGGATGCGTCCTCCCCGCGTAGGCGGGGGTGAGCCGCCCCCCGCACCCCGGAATCGGGGGTGCGGGGGTCCTCCCCGCGTAGGCGGGGGTGAGCCGATCCTGGATCGCCTCATGGCGGCGGACTCGTCGTCCTCCCCGCGTAGGCGGGGGTGAGCCGCGATGGGCGTGGTCATCAATTGAGAAGACCGGGTCCTCCCCGCCCAAGCAGGGGTTGCCGTACGCGCGAGCCGGATAACGGGACCTGCGTGCCCCGAGACGCCACGTCACTCACCGGGAGCAGCTCAGGGTAGAACGACCCTGATCACCGTCCCCCCGAGCAGAGCCGACCGCCCAGGGCGGCCAGCAGGCGCCCGAGGCCCGCCGGGATCTCGCCCACATTCCTCGCGCGACCGCCCTCGGAGCATCCGACCCGAGCGGGCAGAATGGACGCCGGACATGCGGTGTCCCCCGATCGGGGCGCGGCGAGGCAGAGGCACGGCCGAACGGAGGCACGGTGGAGGGCGCTGAGTTGCGCGGGATCGTCGCGATGGACGGGCCGTCGGGGACGGGGAAGTCCACCGTCTCGCGTCGGCTGGCCTTCGGCCTGCGGGCGCGCTACCTGGACACCGGCGCGATGTATCGGGCCGTGACGCTGGCGGTGCTGCGGTCGGGGACCGATCCGGCGGACGCCCCTTCGGTCGCCAGGGTCGCCGCCGAGGCACGGCTGAGTGTGGGCACCGATCCGGAGCGGCCCGAGATCCGGCTCGACGGCGAGGACGTCGCCGCCGAGATCAGGGGCGAGCCGGTGACGCAGGCGGTCTCGGCGGTCGCGGCCGTGCCCGAGGTGCGCGGGCTCCTGGTGGCCCAGCAGCAGGCGGTCATCGCCGAGGCACGCGGTGTCGACGTCGGCATCGTCGTCGAGGGGCGGGACATCGGCGAGGTCGTGGCCCCCGAGGCGGGCCTCAAGGTCTACCTGACCGCCGACGCCGAGGTCAGGGCCCGGCGTCGCAGCGCCCAGGACAGCGCCCAGGGCAGACGGGTGTCGATCGACGAGACCCACGCCGACGTGCGCAGACGGGACGAGTTCGACTCGAGCCGGGCCGTCTCGCCGCTGCGGCGCGGCACCGACGCCGTCGAAGTGGACACGACCCACCTGGACGTGGCCGGGGTGCTGGCGGAGCTGTCCCGCCTCGTCGTCGAGAGCGGCCTCGCCGTCACGAGACCACGGAGCCCCCGATGACCGCCCGCTCCTCGACGGCCGACTCCGAGTCGTCGAGCCCGGCGGTCTCGGCGCTGCCGGAGGGTTCCTGGCGGGCGATGAACCGGGTGGGCCGCTGGATCGGCACGACGATCGGCCGGGTCTTCTTCCGCGTCCGGGTCCACGGACGCGACCAGCTGCCGCGCCGAGGCCCGGTGGTCCTGGTCGCCAACCACAGTTCGCTGATCGACGGGCCGCTGCTGTTCGGCCTGGTCCGGCGGCAGTGCGTGTTCCTGATCAAGCACGAGATGTTCCGGGGGCCGATGGGCTGGGCGCTGCGGCGGATGGGGCAGCTTCCCGTCCGCCGAGGCGAGGCCGATCGGGTGCCGCTGCTGGCCTCGGTCCGGGCCCTGCGTGCAGGCGGGCTGGTCGCGGTGTTCCCCGAGGGGACCAGGGGCAGCGGCGACGTGTCGGGGGCGCACAACGGCGCCGCCTGGTTGGCCAGGTCCTCCGACGCACTCGTTCTGCCGGTGGCCTGCCGTGGCACCCGCCGCCCAGCGGAGTCCGGCCGCAGGTTCCGGCCCAGGGTGGACGTATTGTTCGGGGAAGCCTTCACCGTGCCCTCGGGACGGGGGCGCGCGGCCCTTCACGAGGCGACAGCGCGGGTGCAGGGCGAACTCGCGGAGCTGGTGCGCGAACTCGATCGGCGACTGCTCGCCGAATCGGGCTCGCCCGGCGGAGACAAGGGAGAGAACACGTGACCGGCCTGAACGGGAGCTGGACCGATGAGGCCGAGTGGGAGCTGTCGGCCGACGGTGAAATGGTGGAGGGCTCGGAGGAGGCGGCGCTGCCGCAACCCGTGCTCGCGGTGGTGGGGCGGCCGAACGTCGGCAAGTCGACGCTGGTGAACCGCATCCTGGGCCGCCGAGAGGCGGTGGTGCAGGACATCCCCGGCGTGACCAGGGACCGCGTCGCCTATGACGCGCTGTGGAACGGCCGGAAGTTCACGGTCGTGGACACCGGCGGCTGGGAACCCGACGCCACCGGCCTTCAGGGGGCGGTCGCCGCCCAGGCGGAGCTGGCGATGAGCGCTTCCGACGCCGTGCTGCTGGTGGTCGACGCCACCGTCGGCGCGACGGCCACCGACGACGCCGTGGCCAGGGTGCTGCGCCGCTCGGATCGGCCCGTGCTGGTCGCCGCCAACAAGGTCGACAGCGAGCGGGCCATGGCCGAGGTGCATCAGCTCTGGTCGCTCGGACTCGGCGAGCCGCTGCCCGTCAGCGGTCTGCACGGCCGGGGCTCCGGTGACCTGCTCGACGCCGTGCTGGCGGCGCTGCCGGAGTCGCCGCGAGACCTCGTCGGCCACGGCGGCGGCGGGCCCCGGCGGGTCGCGCTGGTCGGCAAGCCCAACGTCGGCAAGTCGAGCCTGCTCAACAAGCTGGCGGGCGAGCAGCGGGTGGTCGTCGACTCGGTCGCGGGCACGACGGTCGATCCGGTCGACGAGCTGATCGAGCTGGACGGCGAGATCTGGAAGTTCGTCGACACGGCGGGCCTGCGCAAGCGGGTCAACACCGCGAGCGGCACCGAGTACTACGCCTCGCTGCGGACCAAGGCGGCCATCGAGGCCGCCGAGGTGGTCGCGGTGCTGCTGGACGCCAGCGAGCCGATCACCGAGCAGGACCTCCGGGTCATCACCGACATCGTGGAGGCGGGCCGGGCGCTGGTACTGGCCTTCAACAAGTGGGACCTCGTGGACGAGGACCGCCGCACTCAGCTCACCAGGGAACTCGACCGAGGCCTGGTCCGGGTGCCCTGGGCCGAACACGTCAACGTCTCGGCCAGGACCGGCCGCGCGGTGGCGAAACTGGCGCCCGCGCTGCGCAAGGCCCTGGACTCCTGGGACACCAGGGTGCCCACCGGGCAGCTCAACGCCTGGCTGAACGAGCTGATCCAGGCCACCCCGCCGCCGGTTCGGGGCGGCAAGCAGCCCAGGGTCCTCTTCGCCACGCAGGCGCAGACCCGGCCGCCGACGGTGGTGCTGTTCACCACCGGCTTCCTGGAGGCGGGCTACCGACGCTTCCTGGAGCGTCGATTCCGGGAGACCTTCGGCTTCGCTGGCAGCCCGATCCGCTTCTCGATCCGGGTCAGGGAGAAGCGGGGCCAGCGCAAGCCCTGACGACAGCCTGCCGGTGACGACCCGGGCTGGGCAGACGCGAACCAGGTCTCGCCCGGCTCGGGGTGATCACGTCGAATTCTGGCCGGCGGGCCTGCCCGCCTGACCACCTTCCTCGGTGAGTATTCGCTCGACTACGGAACGCTGTTCCGACACCATGGGTGAACACGGAAGGTAAGGATTCGCGCAGTGTCGGTCACCGATATCGTGGCCGGCTCCACCGGGCCCACGCCCTGCTCACCCAGGCACGCCAGGCCACCATCCAGGCCGATGCCGCCATTGCCGACGGCGCGGTCGTCTTCTCCGCCGCCACCCACGGCTCGACACAACCCGAAGTCGCACAGATCAACCAGCTCGCCGTCCGGTCCACCGAGGACGTCCGCGCCGCCCGCGCCCTGCGCGGCGGGGCGCAGGAGATCATCGACGGCTACTGCAGACATATCGCCGGGCACGGGATCGGCGACGCCGAGACGTCGCCCCCAGGCGTTTCGCCTGCCGGACCGGCGGGCCCCTCAGCCTCCTGGCCCGTTGACCCGAACCCGTCGGCAGACGTGTCCTCGAGTGATCCAGAAGTGCGTTATGCGGAGTGGATCACCGAGCTGAAACGCGGCGGAACCAAGATCAGTCCCGCGAGGATCGTCAGGATGATCCGTCACCGATGCGGCCATCTGGTGTGGTTGGAAACCGGAGATCCTGACCACGCCGGACAAGCACACATCCTTCGACCGAAGCGCCGAAAGGAGTTCGCCGACGCGGCGATACCGGAACATGAGATCATCGACGTCGTGTTCCGCTGCCTCCGCCGCGGCCGGTTCGTGGGAAAGCATAAGGCTGCGGAGGTGTACGAGATCGAGATTCACGGCGGGAGCATCCGCATCGCCATCACGATAGGCGACAACGGCTTCATCGTGACAGCGCACCCGATCAGCAGGAAGAGAAAGCTCTCATGACCTCGACGGCGGTGGAACTTGCGATACTGGCCGGGTACGACCAAGACCCCATGTACTTCGACGCGCAGGACGGCGACTTCCACAATCACACGATAGACGAGGCAGCCGAGTACTTCGGATTTAGTGATGATCTGACTCGTGAGCTTCATGAGTGGGATGAGGAACTGCAGGGCACCTTCAATCTCGCCGTCCCGCAGGACTCCGGGTTCCCTTCCCCGCAGCATCGACATGCCTGGATCGAGAAGGGCAAGGAACTCGCTGCCCGCATCAAGCGGGAATCCCCCGTCGTTACGAGCGTGGATTATCAGGCCGACGGCTATTTTCAGGATGGCACGTGCGTGTTCTAAACGCGGTGACGCGGGGACGAGTCATGACGGTGCAGAGGTGATTCAGCTTTCCCGGACACGGACCGCGCCCGGGAGGCGGCGGCGCTCGCCCGCCGCCTCCCGGCTCTGAAAACCGTCAGCGGACGCTGACGTCCACCGTCTCCGTGACGCCGTTGACCGTCACCGACAGCTCGACCTCACCGCGTCGGAGGCCCGCCAGCGTGCCGGTCGCCGGGTCGAAGGACGCGACGTGCCACGGCCGAGGCCGGTCCTTCGGTCGGTCCGACTCGACGATGTGCAGGCTCCGCGAGCCCGACCAGTCCGCGCTGACCGGATAGGCCACCGGCACCTCGCGATCCTCCTGCCGGACCAGCGTCGTCACGGTCTCGCTGTCGTCCCTGCCGATGCGTTCCGGCGCGGTCAGCACCAGCTCGTCGACATGTGGGCGCAGCTCGAAGCGGACCGCCTCGTCGCGATCGGCAGGCCGCATCTGCACCAGGCTCCAGCCGGTGAACCCGCCCTGATCGACGGGACCCGACGGCGACTTGCCGGCGTTGCCGTTAACCAGCCTCGGCACTCCGTCCACTCGATCGGCGTGGAACCGGCCCGCGTGGGAGGCCACCAGCGCCGTCGGCTTGCCTGCGGCGTCCTCGAACTCGCTCAGCCAGTCCAGGAGCAGCTCGGCTTCGCGTTGGTCGCCGAGCTGGGAGTTTCCGGCCGTGCCGGGGTCGTCGGTCGGATGGTGCAGCGCGACGAGCACGCCCTTGACGGACCTGTCCTCCTCGGCCGCGTCCAGTTCGGCGCGCAGCATCTCGATCTGATCGAACCCGCCGCCGCGCAGGGTGCCGCGCGAGCTGTCCAGCAGGATCAGCCGGATCCCGTCGTGGTCCACTCGCTGAGAAGTCTCCCCGAACACGGCCTCGAACTCGGAGGTGTCACCGGGGCCGGACACCTCGTGATTGCCGGGCAGGTAGTACCAGGGGACCTGCTCGCCCAGCTCCTCGTCCAGCACCGCACGGGCCAGCTCGAAGTCGGGCGCCGTGCCCCGGTCGACCAGGTCGCCGTTGATCAGGACGAGATCGGGCTCCGCCGCGAGGGCCTCTTGCAGCGTCCGGCGAGCCTGGGCGACCAGCGGGCCCGCCGGGTCGTCGGCGGTGAACTGGGCGTCGCTGACCACGGCGACCCGCAGGGCTCCCCGCTCGGGGGCCAGCACGTCGTCGACCACGACGGCGGCGTCCGGGGAGACCGGCTCGGGCGGCACGTCGGCCACCGGGGAGACGGCGGCGGTCAGGTCGTCGAACACGACCCGGCCCTCGTACTGCCGATCGCGGTCGGTCTCCACCAGATAGAAACGCTGGAGTCGCACGGGGGCCGCCAGCCCGGCGGGCAGCTCGGTCTCGACATACCGCCAGCCCGTCCAGTCCACCGAAGCGGCCAGGCCCAGCACGGCGGGGGAGTCCGCGCCGTCGCGCAGTTCCAGCCGCAGCCACGCGCCGTTGCCGTCGCCGTTGACCCAGAGGCCGATGCGCTGCGTGCCCTCGGGCAGCGGCGTCTGCGGTACCGCGTTGACGTAGGCGGCGCGGGTCGCGGTGGTGCCGGTCAGCCGGTAGTCCAGGGCCACGCCCTGCGTGTCGTCGCGGCCGTCGGCGAGTGAGACGGCCGAGCCGACGACGGCGGGGAAGGCCGAGGCCTGCCAGCCGTCGAGCGAGTCCAGCGGGTCGAGCACCTGCTGTTCGGTGCCGACCGTGACGCCGATCCGGGCCGTGAGGTCGCCTGCGGTCGCGGTGATCACCGTCGAGCCGGAGTCGACCAGCGCGGTGACGGCGAATCCGTCGTCGGCAGGCTCGACCCGCACCACGTCCGCATCGAAGTCGAGTCGCAGGTCATCCGGTTCCACCCAGGTGCTGAACCCGTCGGCGTCGCTGCCGAGCACGCGAACCTGGCTGGTGACCTCGGCCCCGGACAGCGCCACCTGGCCGACGTCGCCCCGCAGCCGCACCGGCCTGCCCAGCACGTCCAGCTCGGTGGTGCCCTGGAGCCTGCCCGTCGCGGCGGTCACGGTCGTCGTCTCGCCGATCCGGTCGGCGCGGTCGCGCGCGACGAACACCCCGTCGGTCACCCGGCCGTTGCCCGGCCGGTGCACCCGCCAGCGGGGCGTCGCCTCCACCGGGGCGCCGCTCTCGTCGTGCCCGAGGGCGTCGAGCCGCCTGCTCAGGCCCGCCAGCACCCGATGGGAGTCCGGCCCGGCCACGGCGGGTTCGACGCGGTAGCCGGTCAGCCGTCCGCTGCCCTCGGCAGTGCGCAGGCCCAGTCCGTTGGGCACCAGCCGCTCACCGCCGTCGGAGGGCGAGTTGTGCACCGCCGCCTCGGCGTCGCCGACCTTCCTGGCCAGCAGCGTGGAGGAGCCGCCGCCGTCGAGGTTCAGCGCCTCGTGCGCGCCGAGGGAGTGCAGGTGGTGCGCCAGCTCCAGCTCGGTCATGCCTCGGCTGGTCGACTGCCGACCGTCGACGCTGACGAGCCAGAAGCGGGAGCCGTCCTCGGAGAAGCCCACGGCGGTCCGAGGGTGCGCTGCGACGTTGTCGACCGGCTGCACCTCTCCGTCGCGGACCAGGACCCGGTTGCCGCCCACCGCGACGGCGATCTCGGCCGCGTCGGCGCGGGGCGCCAGGCCGACCTCCACCGCATCGCCCTCGACCAGCGCGTCGAGCGCCGTGGCACCCGCGTCCCTGGCGAGCAGGATCTGGGTGCCCTCGGCGATCGGCCCGTCGCCGGGCGCCGTGCGGATCGCGGACACCCGGCCGTCGACCAGTTCCACCTCGCGCACCTCGGCCGCTCCCGACGTCGCCGTGACGCGGCTGGTCGAGCCCCATGCCGGGGTGAACACGCCGATGCCGTCCCGGGCGATCACAGGCGAGTTCAGGTTGCTGCCCGTCAGCACCGTGCCGTCGGGCAGCGTGAGGCGAGCCGCGAGGAACACCTCGGTGAGGGCGGCCCTGCGGTCCTCGGTGAATGCCGCCGTGAGGTTGTGGCCCGCCGCCGGGGCATGGCGCAGCTCGCCGTCGTCGATGCCGACGCCCAACGGCGCACCGGTCGCGTTGATGTCGAAGAAGTCTCCGTTGACCCCGGCCACCGCGCCCGCCTCGGCGAGCTGCTCGGACAGCGGAGTCCGGTCCGCCACGGTGCCGGGGTGCAGGTAGACGGGCTCCAGGCTCGTCTCGGACAGCTCGGCGGTCAGCACGTCGCCGCGAATCCACCCGGCCGGGTCGAAGCGGTCGAACTCGGTGAGTTCGATGCCGGGGGCGACCTGGGTGGTCACGCTGTCGGTGGTGAAGCCCGATTGCGGGGTGGCGGTCGGGTCGATCGACGTCCGCAGCGCGGACTCACCGGACGAGGACGCGGCGGGTGCGTCCTCCACGGGCGGCGCGACGGCCGTGCCGTCCACCGCACCCGCTCCGGTGCTCGCCGCGAGCAGCAGCAGCGCGGAGACGGCGGTGATCCCGACGCCTCGGCGCGCGCGACCTGCCGACCGGGGCATCGGGGCCTCGGGCGCCTGCCTGCTGCGTAGGGCCGCCCCGATGGCGTCCGAGGTGCGGCGTACTCCTGCCGAATCGCTGCCGTCCGGTCTTCGCGGGCTGCCGGACCCGTCCGAGGGTCTGGCTCCGTCGGCTCCGTCCGACTCCGCCGTGTCCGTGCTGCCCCTTGCGTCGACTCGTCGCCGCATGTCCTCCCCTTCACGCCGAACCGGTGCTGCGACCGCCGAGCACAGTCGACCGAGGCGACCGGGGCCTGTCTCGGACGTGACCAGGGCGGGAACAGTGGACGATCTCGCCTTTCACTCTGGTCGAACGGCCGCCGCCAGCGACTCCGCTCATCGGGGGAAGCGCGCGCCGGAAGGCAGTCGAGACGAGGAGTCGCCAAGGTGAACGCAGTGCGGGCGGCGGCGATGAATCCACCGCCGCCCGCCGACCACTGTGGACGACAGGGCCGCGGACCGCCTGCCGTACGGTGCGCTCTGCGGCCCGTCGCTCTCGGCGATCGGGGGCTCGGCGATCAGCGTTCGGTAGCGAGGGCGCCGGGCCTGCACTCGCCGAGAGAGGTCCCCGGCGTCAGCTCCCAGCGAGGGAGAGGCCCGCTCGGGAGAGGTGTTCGCCGACCGCGGCGATCTCGGCAGAGTCCAGCGGAACCATGGGCAGGCTGGTGGTGCCGTGCCGGATCACCCCGCGCAGGACGAGCGCGGCCTTGAACGCGCCGATCGCCGAGGAGTAGCGGCCCATCCGATCGGCAGGCGCGACCCCGATCAGACCGAACAGCGCACGCAGCCGCTGCTGCTCGCGCAGCGCCTCGTCCCAGTCGCCTGCCGCCGCCGCCCGGTGCAGCCGGACGTAGCCGTGCGGGTCCACATTGCCCAGTCCTGGCACCAGACCCGCCGCGCCGCAGCGCAGCCCCAGATCGGCCACGGTCTCGGAGCCGCTGAAGACCCGGAAGCCGGGGATGTCGCCGACGAGGTCGAGCACGGCGCGCAGACCGTCGAGGTCCCCGCTGGAGTCCTTCAACCCGTCGAGAGTGCCCTCCGCCGCCAGCTCGCCTACCGTCGCCGCGTCGAGTTTGGTGTGCACGGCGCTGGGGATGTCATAGCCGATCAGCGGCAGGTCGACCTCGGCCCGAATCGTCCGGAAGTGCCTGCGGATCTCCACCGGATGAGTGGGGGAGTAGAAGGGCACCGTCGCCACCAGGCCGTCGGCGCCCAGCGCCGCCGCCGCGCGGGCGTGGTCGAGGACCCGAGGGGTGGACATGTCGACGACGCCCGCGAGCACCGGCACCTGCCCGGCGGCCGCGCCGACCACCACCTCCAGGGTGCGTCTGCGCAGCTCGTCCGGCAGGTAGGCGGCCTCCCCCGTGGAGCCGCCGACGAACAGGCCGAGGACGCCCGCGTCCAGCAGATGGGCGACCAGCCGTTCGAGCGAATCGACGTCGAGTTCCTGATCCGGCGTCAGCGGCGTGCACAGCGGGGGCACCACGCCCCCGTCGACGAGCGGTCGGGCTGCGGTGGTCGGCTTGCTCATGAGGTTCGGCCTCCGGTCGGCGAGTCTGGTTCGGTCGTGTCCTGCGGCGCGGCGGGTCCGGCCGCGCCTGCGTCGTCGGGGCCGTCGGCCCCTTCGGCGTCGTCCGCCGCCGAGTCGGCGCTCCGGCCTGCGGGAGTTCGGAGTTCCGGCGCGATCTGGTCCTCGGCGACGGTGAGGTCGACGGCCGCGGAGTCGTCGCCGAAGAGCCGCTGCACTCGGGCGGGGGCGTCCACCGCGATGAGCACGATCACCACGAGCGTCAGGCTGAACGCCAGGCCGCCGAGGGCGGTCGCCAGGCTGGTCCGCTCGGCGATCTGCGCACCGAGGATCGGCGCCACGGCGCCGCCCAGCGCCCCGACGTTGTAGGTGAAGCCCAGCCCGCCCGCACGGGTGCTGGTGTCGAAGTAGCCGCTGACCAGCTTCGGCAGGATTCCGGAGATGCCCTGGCCCAGCGCCTGCTGACAGAACAGCAGCACCCCGAGCAGCAGTAGTTGATCCCCGCCGATGGCGAACACCGGGAGGATGAACAGCAGCGAGGCGAGCAGCGTCAGGCTGTAGGCGCGACGGGTGCCCAGCCAGTCGCCGACGAAGCCCGCGAGACAGCAGCCCACCGCCGTGCCGAAGCCCGCGAAGAACAGGACCTCGCTGACCTGGGCGGGGTCATAGCCGAGGTCGGTCTTGAGATAGGTCGGCAACAGGGCCTGGATCGGCCACGAGTACAGGAACGCGCAGAAGACCACGACGATCAGCGTCAGCATCATCGGGCTGCGTGAGCCCGCGAACTGGATGGTGAAGGCGCCCAGACCCGCGACGGTCACGGCGATCGACACCCACGTGAGCACGCCCGTCGCGCCGCCGGTGAACAGGAAGAACAGCGCGAGCGACACCGCGATCGTCAGCACGATGTTGATCAGCCTGTTCCGGCCGCCGTACAGGACGCTGACGAAGTCGCGTTCGCCGGTTCCGTCGCGTCTCTCGGCCTGATGCTGCCAGTCCGGCGTCTCCGGAAGACTCCGGCGCAGCCAGAGTGCCAGCAGGATCGGCAGCAGGCCGAGCAGGAACAGCGCGCGCCAGCCGAACTCGGGCACGATGAAGCGGTAGGCCTGCGCCGCGAGCACCCCGCCGAGCGAGAAGCCCGAGATGAGGAAGCCGCTGGCGCGGTTGCGCAGGGCGCGCGGCCAGCTCTCGATCACGTAGGTGGCGCTGGCGCTGTACTCGCCCGCCATGCCCATGCCGACGACGAGCCGCGCCACGAACAGCGGCCAGTAGCCCCAGGCGAGTCCGCAGGCGAAGGTGCCGACGGAGTAGAGCACGATGCTCAACACCATCGCGGGCCGTCGTCCGTAGCGGTCGCCGATCGCACCGAGGGCCAGCCCGCCGAACCACCGGGAGATGAACGCCGCCGAGATCAGGCTCGCCGCCTCGACGGTGGACAGTTCGAACTCGGCCGCGACCTCGGTGAGTACCAGTGCGATGAGGACGAAGTCGAAGCCGTCCATCGCATAGCCGAGCCATGCGGCGAAGAACGCCTTCCAGTCTTTCCTCGTGAGCTGGTGATACCACCGGGGACGGCCGCGAGTGTGCTGCGGATCCATCAGAGCCTCCTTGCTCCGCTGGCAGACATCCCACCTGGGAGGTGGGATGTCTGGGCAAGGTACTGTGGTGCCCACACCCGTGGCAAGAGGGATGGCGCGTGACTGCGAACGGCCGGCGGCTGCAAGACCGGATCATCGATCTCATCATCGACAGTGGACTGACACCGGGCTCCCCGCTGCCCACCGAGAACCAGCTCGTCGACGAACTCGGCGTGGGGCGCAACTCGGTGCGGGAGTCACTGCGGGCACTGAGCACCCTGGGCATCGTCGACATCAGGCACGGTTACGGCACCTTCGTGGGCGCGGCGCCGATCACCGCCTTCACTCCCGGCCTGCTGTTCCGCGCCCGCCAGTCGATGCGGCACGACGCCTCGGTGCTGCGGGATCTGATGGAGGTCCGGCGGGTCCTGGAGATGTCGCTGGTCGAGGCCGTGGTGGCCCGCGCCGACGAGGACCTGGTCGGCGAACTGGATGCGCTGGTGGCGGCGATGGAGTCCGGCGATCTCGTCGAGACCGATCAGCGGTTCCACGAGACGCTGTTCCGGCCGCTGGACAACGAGATCGCCCTGGAGCTGATCGGTCTGTTCTGGACGGTCTACCACCGCGTGGAGGCCGAACTCGACCCGCCGAGGCCCGGCCGCGCCGAGATCTGCCACGAGCATCGGACGATCGTCGAGGCCGTGCGGGCGGGCGATCCGGTCGCCGCCCGCGACGCCCTCGGCGCGCATTTCGTGGACATCGAGGAGCGGGTGGCGCGGTTGATCCGGCAGAGCGCGGACGCCGACTGAGTCCCTCGGGAGTCGGGGTGAGTCCGGGGTCAGGGCCGTGCGAACCACACTCCACTCGATCGATATCTTGCTCGAATCGAACTTGTGTTCGATAGTCGTGTCATGGTCATTCACACGTTCACCGCACTCGCCGTTCTCGCCGTTCTCACGGTGCTCGCCGCCCTGGTCAGGCGGCGCGATCACGCCCGCCTGGTGTTGCCGGGATCGACGATCGTGCCGGTGGTGCGCCCGGTCGGCGTCGCGCGGGCCGGCTCGACATCCCCTGTGCGGCACCCTCGAAGTCAGGCGCCGTCGACGACTGCGCCCTCGGCTATCGGCGAGGTCGGGGTCGCGTCGGCCGGTGCGAGGTTGATCGCGCGGTGGATGTTCGCGCCGTGGTCCGCATCACCGCCGATCGCTCGGCCGAGACCGGGTGCGCGTCCCGCATCCGTCCGCAGCCACGCAGCGTCTCCGTTCGCGCCCCGAGACGGGCCGGGCCGACGTCAGCTCGCGGGCTCGTCCTGAGGTTCCGGCCTGGTGGCGGGGCGGTACTCGGTCAGCAGCGTGACCAAAATCAGCAGGACGACGCCACAGGTCAGCAGCGCGTCGGCGATGTTGAACGTCGGGAACCAGCCGGTGTGCAGGTAGTCGGTGACCGCCCCGTCGTCGATGCGGTCGATGAGGTTCCCCGTTGCGCCTGCGAGGATCATGGCTAAGGCCAGCCGCGCCGAGTTCGGCACCTCGGGAGCCGTGCGCCACGCATAGACGGCGATGCCCAGCGTCACCGCGCCGGTGACGGCGATGACCACCCACGCAGGCAGCGAGGCGCCCATGCTGAAGGAGATGCCGGGGTTGTAGGCCAGCCGCATGCTGAGGATGCCGAGATCGGGACCGGCCGGGTGGGCTTGCTCGACGAGGTGCTTGACGAAGAGGTCGATCGCGGCCAGCGTCGCCGCGATCGCAGCGATCACCAGACGGACACGGGCGGGCCGGACCACCGTCTCGGCGGCGGGGGCGGATGCGGCGGTGGTCACCCGAGGGACTTTACCCATCGGCCCCTCGTCTGCGGAGCGGGCTTCGTCACCAGGGCTCGGTAATTGCAGTAGCGGCGTCGCGAAGGATGGCGCCGCGCGAGGTCCCGTCGCGGCTCCCTACGGCTCCTTGGCAAGCCTGGCAGGCGGGGACCGTGATCGCGGTGGTGGTGCCCGCCCGCGAGGCGGACGACCGGTCGACGATGCGCGGATCGACGATGCGCTGCGCCATCGTGACCTCGGCTCCGATCACGCCGGAGCCGACCCGGTGGGGCCCCTGACTCACAGGGCTCCGACGGCGAGGACCACGCCGAATCCGCCGAGCAGCATGCCGGTGCCGAGATCGAGTCCGTCGCGCACGGAACGCCTGCGCAGCACGGGGGCGAGTCGTCCGACGGCCGTGACATAGGCCAGCCACCACAGGGTGGCCAGCAGCGTCGCGATCCCGCTCAGCAGCAGCGTCTGCCCGACCACCGACCCCGCAGGCTGGATGAACTGCGGCAGCAGGGTCAGGTAGAAGACGAGGGCCTTGGGATTCAACAGGTTGTTCAGTACGCCCTGTACCAGCGGTGCGGGGAGTCGGATGCCGGAACGCGCTGCCGTGCGCCTGGTGCCGTGGGCGGGCAGAGTCTCGGCCGGAACGGCACCGGGCTCGTCGAGCGTCCCCCGGTTCGCCCGGCCACGCCACCACGACCGCAGTGCCTGCCAGCCGAGGAACGCGAGATAGCCGCCGCCTGCGAGGCGCAGCGCCGTGAGCATCCCCTCGTGCGCGGCGATCAACGTCGTCAGGCCGACCACCGCGAGCAGCGAGTACAGGGTCAGGCCCGCCGCGATGCCTGCGGCGGTGAGATAACCTGCCCGGCGGCCGAGCAGCAGCGTGTTGCGGGTGACCAGCACGAAGTCCGGTCCCGGTACGACGATGGTGATCGCGGTGATCATGATGAACAGCGAGATGCCTTCCGGCACGACGGACGCTCCCCGGTCGATGCTGGCGTCGCGGATTCGATGCGCCGGGGAGATCCTGACTGATATTCGGGAGAATGGATCGAAGTCCGTCTACTATTCGCCGAATGTCAGATGCTGCCGAATTGGATTCGATTGATCTTGAGATTCTCCGTCTGTTGCAGAACGACGCACGGATGGCGAACAAGGAACTGGCCGCCGCCGTGCGCGTCGCGCCGTCGACCTGCCTGGATCGCGTCGCGCGGCTGCGCTCGATCGGCGTCATCCTCGGCCAGACGATCCGCGTGGACCCGGAGCGGCTGGGCAGGCCCCTGGACGCGCTGATCTCCCTGCGCATCCAGCCGCATCGACGTGAGCTGGTCGAGCCCTTCGTCTCACACGTGCTCGGCCTGCCCGAGACCAGGGCGCTCTACAACCTGGCGGGTCCCGACGACTATCTCGTCCACGTCTCCACGGCAGGCGCCGCCGACCTGCAACGCCTGGTGCTCGACGAGTTCGCCTCCCGTGACGAGGTCTCCCGCGTGCAGACCACCCTGATCTTTCAACAGTGGTCCGGCGGTCCGCTGCTGCCGCCTGCCGGATCGGCGTGACGCACCGCACCCCCCGGCGGGACCGGGATGTGGGGATCATGGCCTGACCCCGTCGTGACGGCCGTCGTGCCGTCCTCGTCAGAAGGAGCCGGATGAGCCGGATCGAGGTCGGACCGCCGCCGCTGCCGCAGCTCGACGCGCCATGGGAGGCCCGCTGGGCACGAGCCGAGGGACCCGACCTGGACCTGGTCCACGACTGGATGAACCGCGACCACGTGGCGGCGTTCTGGCACCAGGACTGGCCGAGGGAACGCTGGCGCGAGGAGTTGGCCGCGCAGTCTGCGGGTGACCACTCCCGCCCGGTGTTCCTGCTGTACGAGGGAAGTCCGCTGGCCTACCTGGAGGTCTACCGGGCGAGCCGAGATCGGCTGGCCGCGTGTTATCCGGTACAGCCCCACGACCTCGGGGTGCACGTCGCGATCGGCGACCGGCTCGCCACCGGGCGCGGACTGGGCCGGGCGCTGCTCGGCGCGGTCGCGCGCGGACTGCTGCGGGCCGACCCGGCCTGTGACCGAGTGGTCGCCGAACCCGACGTCGCCAACCCGGCCTCCGTTCGTGCCTTCCTCGCGGCGGGCTTCGTCGACCACGGCGAGATCACCCTGCCGGACAAGACGGCCGCCCTGCTGATTCACCCCCGCCGGCCCGAACCGCCCGCCGACCCCGACCGCGCCGAAGAGGCGACGGCCGCGCCGCCGGTCGCGTGACGCGCGGCGGCGCGGAACGGGCGTCGGAACGGGCGTCGGAACGGGCGTCGGAACGGGCGTCGGAACGGGCGTCGGAACGGGCGTCGGAACGGGCGTCGGAACGGGCGTCGGAACGGGCGTCGGAACGGGCGTCGGAACGGGCGTCGGAACGGGCGTCGGAACGGGCGTCGGCGATCAGTCGGGGAGATCGCCCGCTCGGAGCAACACCGAGGAGCGGGCGCCGATCCGAACGCGCTCCAGCGGCCGCAGCCCGGCGGGCAGTGCCACCCGGCGGGAACGGTCGACGAGGACGATCACGGCCGCCGGGGGCAGCGCAGGGCGCAGCGCGCGCAGCAGCGTCGTGACTCGAGCCGCCCTGGTCGCCTCCGCAGCGGCCGGATTCTCGGCGGTGCCGCCGGCGCGGTGCGGGCCGGGGCTGCGCGAGCCGGGGCTGTGCAGACCATGGGCGGCCGAGTCCTCGGAGGCAGGCCCCGCAGCCGTCGGGTCCGTCGCTTCGGCTCGCCCCTGCCAGTCGGTCTGCTCGCCGTAGGGCAGGTCCGTGATCACCAGGTCGACCGGGGGAAGTCCCGCCACTGCCGCCTGCGTCTCGGCCGGGTCCGTCGCGTCGGTGCGGCGGATGAGGGCGGGCAGGTCGCCGCCGCCCACCCGGAGCAGGCCGTCCAGCCTGCCTGCGGCCTCGGCGGCCTCGGCATAGGAGGGCTTGTCGAACTGCCCGGCCAGCTCCCGCAGCCGCGTCGCGCGGGCCCGCAGCCCCGCCGTGCTCAGCATGGCCAGGTTCTCGGTCGCCAGTTCGCAGGCTCGGGGATCGATATCGGAGGCGAGCACCGTGCCCAGTTCGCGGCGGTACAACAGCCCGAGGACGGTGAGCAGGTATCCGCTGCCGCACAACGGGTCCCACAGGGTCAGCTCGCGCCGATCCGGGAGCCACGCCCGTGCCCTGGCGAACAGCTCGACGGCCGGCCGGACCGGGAAGGCGGGAAAACCGGGCGCCGAGCGCAGCACCGATCCGCTCGCCAGGTCGGCGTGATCGGTCCGCTCGACGGCGAAACGGTAGGACACCGGGCACTCCCACTTCAGGCGGCCGACGACGAACCGGGCCGACGGCGTCGCGCCCAGCCTAGGACAGCGGCTCGACCTGCCTCCGGCTCGACCTGCCTCCGCCTCGACCCGATCCGACCGGGCCGATGCGACGCGGCGGGCTCCGGGTGCACCGCCTCGGGCCGAATCGTGCCGACCCCGGGCTTCTCGCCAAGATCACCGGGGCGGACCTAGACGACGATGCAGGCGATGGGCCCTGCTCGTCGTGCTGGCAGCCGTTGCGCCCCCCACAGCCGCCCGGCTGCCGCTCTGCCGCTGACGCACCCGCCGCACCCGCCGCACGTGCCGTCCCGGCCCGCCCGCGCGTGCCCGGCGGCGTGGCCGTCCGCGCACCAGACCGGAGGTGTCCCGGCCGACGAAGCGAATTCGTCCCGCATGATCCGCGACCACGTGCGCAAGCGCCGCAGCCGGACGTCGGTCCAGGCGGATCAGCATGGACACCGGCCGCGACGCAGTCAGCCCAGCCGGCGGCCGGAGGCCTTCGCCCGTCAGGCCAGCGGGCAGCGCCACATCATCAAGCGGTGCATGAACCGTCGCGAGCAGTGGCGCGGCATCGACACCTGCTACGCGAAGACCGGAACCAGCCGTCCCGCCGGGCTCCCCGTCGCCTCGCCTCCACCCGATCCGCTCGGTGATCCAGCCGAGAGTCCCTAGGACGCGGGCGGTCCGAGCCGGTGATTTCCCGGAACTACCCTGTGATGGTCCGGCTCGCCAGCCTCTCGGGCGGCGGCGCGCACCCCGAGAGCGGGGGCACGCTGCGTGGCCGTGTCACGGAGGCAGGCGTGCGACGGCGTCGGTCCGTGCCGCACGGCCCGTGCCGACACCACCCCCAGGTCACGAGGAGACGTGGCATGACTCGAACCGGTGACCACGCGGCCACGAGCGCCGAGCTGGGCGGACCCGAGGGCTCGACGACACCCGAGCCGGTGTTCCGGGCAGGCGACGCCGAGGTGGTCCGTGCCGTCGACGGCCATCTGGCTCGCTACCTGGCCGCCCGTCGAGCCGAGTCGCTCGCCCTCGACGACGACTTCACCGTGGAGCTGGTCGACCCGCTCGTCTCCTTCGTCCGCGACGGCGGCAAGCGAATCCGCCCGCTGTTCGCGTGGTGGGGCTGGCGGGCGGCAGGCGGCGCCGCGACCGGGGCCGAGGCCGACGCGGTGCTGCGCGCCGTCAGCGCGGTGGAGCTGGTGCACGCCTGCGCGCTGGTGCACGACGACGTGATGGACGGCTCCGACGTCCGCCGTGGGCGGCCCGCCGTGCACGTGGCCATGGAGTCGATGCACCGGGACGCCGGGATGCGCGGCGACGGTGCGAACTTCGGCCGGTCGGTGGCCGTCCTGGTCGGCGACCTGGCGCTGTGCTGGGCCGACGACATGCTGCACCAGTCCGGGGTGCCGCACGAACTGCTGCACCGCGCGGGCGCCGCGTGGCGGGCCATGCGCACCGAGATGATGGCGGGACAGTTCCTCGACCTGCGTACTCAGGCGGCGGGCAGCGAGTCGATCGAGGCCGCGCTGCGGGTGAACCTGCTCAAGACGGCGGGCTACACCGTGCAGCAGCCGCTGCGCCTCGGTGCGCTGCTGGGCGGCGCGGGCCACGACGTGACGACCGCGCTCCATGAGTACGGCGCCGATCTCGGCATCGCGTTCCAGCTCCGAGACGACCTGCTCGGCGTCTTCGGCGAGCCCGAGACCACCGGAAAGCCCGCAGGCGACGACATCCGCGAGGGCAAGCACACCGTGCTGGTCAACGAGGCGCTGCGGCTCGCCGATGCCGAGGGCCGTCCCGGCTCCGGTGCGACGCTGCGTGCCGCGCTCGGCGACGCCGACCTCTCGCCGCAACGACTTGTCGAGGTCAGGAGCCTGCTCGTCGAGTCGGGCGCGGTGGACCTCGTGGAGCGACGCATCGAGTCGCTCGCCGCCTCGGCGGTGGAGCGGCTGTCGACCGTCGACCTGCCGGAACCGGCCGCCGCCCGGCTGCGCACCCTGGCCGACGCGATGATCCGTCGTGATGTCTGAGCCTGCCCACCGTCGCCGCCGAGGCTGGGCAGGCACCCTGCGTCCGGAGCGTGGGATGAGCGGGCGGACCGACCATGTCGTGGTCGTCGGCGCCGGGCTCGCCGGGCTGTCCGCCGCGCTGCACCTGCTCGGCGCGGGCCGCCGGGTCACCGTCGTCGAGTCCGCGAGTCACCCGGGAGGCAGGGCGGGCCTGCTGGACGCGGCGGGCTATCGGGTGGACACCGGACCCACCGTGCTGACCATGCCCGAGGTCGTCGCCGACGCACTCGGCGCCGTGGGCGAGTCACTGGCCGACCGACTCGACCTGGTGCCACTGCACCCGGCCTACCAGGCACGCTTCGCCGACGGCAGCGCACTGGCCGTGCACTCCGACGCGGCGGCGATGGAGGCAGAGGTCCGCCGGTTCGCCGGGCCTCGGGAGGCGGCGGGCTACCGGCGACTGCGACGGTGGCTGACCGAACTCTACGAGGCGCAGTTCGACCGGTTCATCGCCGCGAACCTGGGCTCGCCGCTGGACCTGATGCACCCGGCGGCGGCCCGGCTCGTCGCGCTCGGCGGCCTCGGCAGGCTCGGACCTGCGGTGGGCAGGCACCTGCGGGATGAGCGGCTGCGGCGGGTGTTCTCCTTCCAGGCGCTGTACGCGGGTCTGTCGCCGCAGCGCGCCATGGCCGCCTACGGCGTGATCGCCTATCTGGACACCGTCGGCGGCGTGTGGTTCCCGAAGGGCGGCATGCGGGCCCTGCCCCGTGCCCTCGCCGACGCCGCCGCCGCACACGGCGCCGAGTTCCGCTACGACAGTCCGGTGCGTCGACTCGAGCGGGTCGGCGACCGGGTGCGTGCCGTGCACACCGATCAGGAGCGGATCGAGTGTGATGCGGTCGTGCTCACCCCCGACCTGCCCGTCGCCTACCGCCTGCTCGGCCGGACACCGCGTCGGCTCGTGCCGTTGCGTTGGTCGCCCTCCGCCGTCGTCCTGCACCTAGGGGTCGCGAGCGGGGCGCAGGCGGACCCCGCCCACCACGTCATCTCCTTCGGCGGGGCCTGGCGCCGAACCTTCCGCGAGATCATCGACGAGGGGCGGCTGATGTCGGACCCGTCGTTGCTGGTCACCCGGCCCACGGTGACCGATCCGACGCTGGCCCCGGACGGCCGTGAGCTGTTGTACCTGTTGGCGCCCGCCCCGAACCTGGCCGTCGGCCGCCAGGACTGGGCCAGGATCGGCCCGGCCTACCGTGACGAGCTGATCGCGGTGGCGACCCGGCGCGGCCTGCTCATCGGCGAGCCGGACATCGACCTGAACCATCTGGTCACCCCGCGCGACTGGGCCGAGGGCGGGCACGGCGCGGGCACGCCGTTCTCTCTCGCGCACACGCTGAGCCAGACCGGTCCGTTTCGGCCGGGCAATCGGGTGGCGGGCACGGTCAACGTGGCGCTGGCGGGCTCCGGGACGACCCCCGGCGTCGGCGTGCCGACCGCGCTGATCTCGGGCAAGCTCGCCGCCGCGCGCGTCACGGGCATCCCGGCGGGTCCCGGCCGCAGCAGGCAAGGACGGACGCACGGGCGATGAGCCGGGCCGAACTGGACGCGGCGGGAATCCGGGGCGCCGTGCTGCGGAACTCCTATGCACGGTGCCGGGCGCTCAACGCCCGCCACGGTCGCACCTACTTCCTTGCCACCCGGCTGCTGCGTCCCGACCAGCGGCCCGCCGTGCACGCCCTCTACGGCTTCGCCCGCTGGGTGGACGACATCGTCGACGAACCAGGAACGGTCGATCCCACGGCCCGGCTGCACCTGGTGGCCGACCAGACCGCCGCCGAGCTGGCCGCCGGACGCAGCGGCCATCCGATCCTGGCCGCGGTGGTCGACACCGTCACCCGTTACGGCATCGAGCACCACCTGATCACCGACTTCCTCGTCTCGATGCGCATGGACCTGACGGTCACCGAGTACGCCAGCGCCGCCGACCTGGCCGTGTACGTCCGGGGCTCCGCCGAGGTGATCGGCCTCCAACTGCTCCCGGTGTTCGGCACCGTCGGGGCGCGCGGCGCGGCGGCCCGCCATGCCGCCGCACTCGGCGAGGCGTTCCAACTGACCAACTTCCTCCGCGACGTCGGCGAGGACCTCGACCGGGGCAGGCTCTACCTGCCGCTGGACGAGCTGGCCGCCTTCGGCGTCGACCGAGACCGGCTCCTCTGGTGTAGGCGACTCGGGCGACCGGACCCGCGAGTGCGGCGGGCGCTGGCGCACTTCATCGCCCGCAATCGAGCGGTGTATCGGCGGGCGCTGCCGGGCATCCCGATGCTCGCGCCGGACGCACGGCCCTGTGTCGCCACCGCCGCCGTCCTCTACCAGGGCATCCTCGACGAGATCGAGGACTCCGACGTCGACGTCCTCCTGCATCGCGCCGTCGTCCCCCGCAGCAGACGACTCGCCGTGGTCGCACCGGCGGTCCTGCACAGCCTCGGCAGGCGGATGCGGTCCAAGGCAGCAGATCGCCTGCGCCGGACGCCGGGAACCGAGCGATCGGAGACGCCGCTGCCGGGAGCACGGCGGGCCTGACCACTCCGCGTTCTGCGCGGGCGTCGCCGACGGTCCGGGTGGGCTGGGCCGTCGCCTGTCGAGGCCTGTGCCGAGCCCGCGCGAGCTGCGTCCGCCGAAGACGGGCTCAGGCGCCCGCGCCCGCCTGACGATCCTGCCGGTACTCGGCCCGCCCGTCCTGGATGTCCGGAGCCGCCCACAAGTCCCCGCCGCCCACCAGCCCCGACCCGTGGTGGACCGCGTTCGGAGCGAGCCCCGCCACGTGTCCGCACCGCTGATCCGGCCGGCGACACCACCCCGTTACTACACCTGGCCCCACCCCGGCACGGGGGCAGGCCACCAGGGCTTCCGACTGGCTGTCGCCATGGTCATCGCACCGCGAGATTCCTAGATTTTCCCTTGTCAGAAGGTTGCGAATGCGGCACGGACGATCGGCACGGGGAAGATCATGAGAAACGCACGCGCTGGTGTGGTGACGCTGGTCCTCGCCCTGCTGCTGCCGTGGTGCGCGGGCTCGGCGACGGGGCCGGCACCGCTGCAGCCGCTGACGGGGGCAGCGGAATGGTCGCGACAGGTCGTCGACGGAGTGGCGACACCGGATCCCGAGTCGGCCGACCCGAGGGTCGTCGCCGAGTTCTTCGCGAGTCTGCGCCCGCAGCAGGCCGAGGAGCTCGCCGAGAGATTTCCCTTCGTCGTCGGCAATCTCGACGGCGCGCCCGCCACACTGCGGTACGCGGCGAATCGGCGGGCGCTCGCGCAGGAGCGAAGCAGGCTGCGTGCGGTCGCGGCCGATGTCGAGGAGTACGGGCCTGCCAGGGACTCGGCGCGGCACCTGGCGGCCGTCTACGGGCGTCTCGCCAGGGACGGCAGACCGATCCTCGTGTTCGACCCGCGCGGTCGGGGTCGCTATGCCGAGGTGCACGGTGACCTGGAACGCGCCGAGCACGTCGCCGTCATGGTCCCCGGCACGGGCATCACCCTGCGCTCCTTCGATCCCCGTTCCGACCACGTCGGCACGCCGGGGGAGATGGGCGCCGCCCTGTACGCGGCGCAGCGTGCGCTGACGACGGAACCGGCGACGGCGGTGATCGCCTGGGCGGGCTACGACACCCCGCAGGCCCTGGGCGTCGGCGCCGCGACCGCGACTCATGCCGAGGCCGGGGCGGTGCTGCTGAACAGGCTCGTCGAGGGTCTGCACGCCGCGCGGGCGGCGCTGGACGGGACGGCGGAGGGCGGCGAGGACAGCGCGTCGACGCCCGGCCGACCGGCCGCCCCGACAGCGTCTGCTCGCCCTTCTGCCGTTCGCCTCGCAGCAGACTCGGCGAACACGTCGGGGGCGGCCGCACCGCCCCTGCGGCTCGCACTGTTCTGCCACAGCTACGGATCGGTGGTGTGCGGCCGGGCCGCCGCAGGCCTCCCGGTGCAGGACGTCGTCTTCTTCGGCAGCCCCGGCGTCGGCGTGGACTCGGCGGACGAGTTGAACACCGACGCTCGCGTCTGGGCCGCGCGCGGGCCGCAGGACTGGATTCGACATGTCCCCAACGTCCGCCTGCTCGGCTTCGGACACGGTCGCGACCCGTCGTCGGCGGCCTTCGGCGCCCGGCGAGTCCCGGCCGCGCGCGTCGCGGGCCACGACGGCTACCTCCGGGGCGACAGCGACGCCGCCCGCTGGTTCACCCGCATCTCGCTCGGCCTCGCCGCCGAGCCGTACTCGCCGTCGAACAGGACGTGGACCGATGCCCAGATCTGATCAGACCGCCGCTTCGTTGCGGCCGTTGCGTTCCGATCGTCTCGCTTACTCGGCCGCGCCGCCGATCGCCCCGCCGCATCCGGCGGCGCGGCAGCGGTCCGGCTCGCACCCCGGCCGGGGACGGCCGCGCGGGCCGATGCTGCGCAGGAGGGCCGAGGCGATCGACGCCGCGACATCGCCGGAACGGGACCGCGTGATCGACGCCCTGCGCGCGCTGGCCATCGTCGGTGTCGTGCTCGGGCACTGGCTGGTCAGCGTGGTCGTGTTCGACGAGAACGGCCCGCACATCGCCAGCCCGTTGCAGCACATGCCCGCGCTCGCCCCGCTGACCTGGGTGTTCCAGCTGCTCGGCCTGTTCTTCTTCGCGGGCGGCTGGGCGAACGCGCGCAGTCTGCACCGAGCGGCGGGCCGCTCAGTGGGTACAGCGGCGGGCCGCTCGGTGGGTACAGCGGCGGGCCGCTCGGTGGGTACAGCGGCGGGCCGCTCGGTGGGTACAGCGGCGGGCCGCTCGGTGGGTACAGCGGCGGGCCGCTCAGTGGCTACAGCGGCGGGCCGCGCCGCGCCGCGCCACCGCGCCGCGAGGACTCGGGGACGGGCCTGCCTCGGCGGATGGGATCGAGTCGAGCCGGGATCGCCGCTCCGGAGCGCTTATCCGGGCTGGCTGCTCGGCCGCCTGCATCGGATGCTTCGACCCGTGGTGCTGTTGGCGGTGCTGGTGGCCGGTGGCCTCGGCGGGCTGGCGGCGGCGGGCTGGTCGGGCACGGACCTGTACACGGTCGGCCTGTTCGTGGTGAGCCCCTTGTGGTTCCTGCCGGTCTATCTGGGGTTGACCGCGCTCACCCCGCTCGCGGCGACGGCGGTCCGCCGCTGGGGCGCCTGGGCGGCGCTGGGCCCCGCCGTCGTGGTCCTGGTGCTGGACGTCCTGCGGTACGGGCCGTGGTGGGAGGTCCCCGCCTCGGTGGGGACCCCGAACCTGATCGCGGCGTGGCTGGTGCCCTATCTGCTCGGGATCGCGTTCGCCCAGGGCAGGCTGTCGACGGCGGCCGGACTGCGGATGCTGATCGCGGGCGTGCTGGCCTGCGCGGTGCTGATCCTGCTCGCGGACTATCCGGCGAGCATGACGGGCGTGACGGGCGCTGATCGGTCCAACATGGGGCCGCCGTCGCTGCTGGTGCCCGCCATGGCCGTGGCGCAGCTGGGTGTGGCCCTGCTGCTGTATGAGCGGCTTGCCCGACTGCTGCGGCGGCCGATGCTCTGGGCGTCGGTGGTCCTGCTGAATCTGGTGGCGATGACCGTCTACCTCTGGCACCAGACGGCCCTGCTGACGACCCAGCTCGGCACCCACGCGCTGGGCCTGCGCCTGCCCGCCCTCGACGGGGTGCCCGTCGACGCGGCGTGGCTGGCGGGCCGGATCGCCGTGTTCCCGGTGTGCGCGGCGGTGCTGGCGCTGTTGATCCTGCTGTTCCGCCGTTGGGAGCAGCGCAGCGCACCTCGCGTGCTGCACACCGAGCAGGCCGGAGCGTCCGTCCGCCCGGAGGCGTGAGTCTGCGCCGCGCCGTCGGATCGAGAGCGCGTGGTCACCGGGCCCGCCGGATGTGCGGTGCCGCACGGTGACCACGCGGCCTCGACTCAGCCCTCGGTGCGCCAGACCTCGCCGTCGGGGTGCGCGAATCGTCGGCGCGAGTCGGCGTGCATCTCCGCACCGGAACCGGGATCGACGGGCACCCGGTAGCGTCCGCGCTCCACCCGAACCGGGGTGACGAAGTGCTCGTGCAGGTGATCGACGTACTCGATCGCCCGCCCCTCCATCGAGCCGGACACCGCCACGAAGTCGAACATCGACAGATGCTGCACCAGTTCACACAGCCCGACGCCGCCCGCGTGCGGACACACCGGGACGCCGAACTTGGCCGCCAGCAGCAGGATCGCCACGTTCTCGTTGATCCCGCCCACCCTGGTGGCGTCGATCTGGAGGATGTCGACGGCCCCGGCTTGAAGAAGCTGTTTGAAGACCACCCTGTTCTGCACGTGCTCCCCGGTGGCGACCCGGATCGGCGCCGCGCCGGAGCGGATCGCCGCGTGACCGAGGATGTCGTCGGGCGAGGTCGGCTCCTCGATCCACCATGGACTGAACTCGCGGAGCCGACGCAGCCACGGCACCGCCTCGTCGACGCTCCACCGCTGATTCGCGTCGATGGCGATCCGCACGTCGGGCCCCACCGCCTCCCGCGCCACCCGCATCCGACGGACGTCGTCCGTCACCGAGGCTCCGACCTTCAGCTTGATCAGGTCGAAGCCGTCGGCCACCGCCTCGGCCGAGAGCCGCGCGAGCTTCTCGTCGTCGTAGCCGAGCCAGCCGGGAGAGGTCGTGTAGCCCGGATAGCCTGCCGCCTCGAGTTCGGCCAGCCGCTGCCCGCGACCGGGCTCGGCCGCCCGCAGGATCGCCAAGGCCTCCTCGCGGGTGAGCGCGTCGGTGAGGTAGCGGAAGTCGACGAGGTCGACGAGCTGTTCCGGGGTGAGCGAGGCGAGCAGCCGCCACACCGGCAGCCCGGCGCGCTTGGCGGCCAGGTCCCACGCGGCGTTGACCACCGCGCCGACCGCCATGTGCATGACGCCCTTCTCCGGCCCGAGCCAGCGCAGCTGCGAGTCCGAGACGAGCTCGCGAGACAGCCCGCCGAGATCGGCGCACAACTCCTCGACGTCCCGGCCGACGACATACGGCGCGAGCAGTGCGATCGCCGCGCACTGGACGTCGTTGCCCCGGCCGATGGTGAAGACGAAGCCGTGTCCGTCGGGCCCGTCGTCGGTGCGCAGCACCGCATAGGCGGCCGAGTAGTCCGGATCGGGATTCATCGCGTCCGAGCCGTCGAGTTCCCGCGAGGTGGGGAAGCGCACGTCAGAGACGTCGAGCGCGAGGACTCGGCTCATTCGGCGGTTCCCGATGTGACCATGACCTGGCGCTGTCGGCCCAGCCCGTCGATCTCGATCTCCACGACGTCCCCGGCGGCGAGATACGGGAAGCGACCGGACATGGCGACCCCCTCCGGGGTTCCGGTGTTGATGACGTCGCCGGGCTCCAGGGTCAGGAAGTGGCTCAGGTGCCAGACCAGGTGGGCGACGCTGAACACCATGTCCGAGGTGGAGGAGTCCTGCCGGGCCTCGCCGCCGACCCAGGACCGCAGGCGCAGATCCTGCGGGTCGGCGATCTCGTCGGCGGGTGCCAGCCACGGGCCGAGCGGGTTGAAGCCGGGACCGCACTTGCCCAGCGACCACTGGCCGCCGGACCGCTCCAGCTGCCACTCGCGCTCGGAGATGTCGTTGGACACCGTGTAGCCGGCGATGTGCGCGAGGGCGTCCTTCTCGCTGGCCAGCCTGCTGGCACGCCTGCCGATCACGACCGCCAGCTCCACCTCCCAGTCGGTGCGCGAGCTGTTCGGCGGGATCTCCACCGCGTCGTCCGGTCCGACGATCGTGTTGGGATGCTTGAAGAACAGGATGGGCTGGGCTGGCGGTTCGGCGCCGGACTCCCGCGCGTGGGCTGCGTAGTTCTGGCCGATGCACAGCACCGCCGTCGGCCGCGCCACGGGCGCGCCGACCCGCAGGCCCGTCGCGTCGAGCGCGGGCAGCGTCCCGGCGGCGAGCGCCTGCCTGGCGCGGGCGATGCCGTCGCCCGCGAGAAAGGCGCCGTCGATGTCGTCGGTGACCGGGGTCAGGTCGAAGACCGAGCCGTCGTCGGCTCGCAGGGCGGGACGTTCGGCCCCCACAGGACCGAGTCGAAGCAGCCGCACGGGTACTCCTCTCCTACCGCCGTGGCAGGCGGTCTGGACGATGTGGACGGTGTGTCTCTCGGCCTGGTGCCGGGCGATCTCCGCCCAGCGGCCGACGGACCCGCGCTCCTCGGCGGGGGCCAGGGCTCGGCGAGACGCGCCGGGACGCGGGTTCGTGGGACGGCGGGCGATCGGAGGCGGGCGCGGCGGCACGACTTCGGACGGGCTGTCGGTGCTCACCCGCCCGCTCCGATCCGGCGCGCGGGCGCCCGAGGCGCGTCACGGCGTGTCCCGACTCTCGACCAGCGGCCGCAGCCGGTCGTAGTAGGCCGCCTCCAGGTGGGCGCGCATGGCCGTCTCGGCCTCGGTCGGGTCGCCGCGCAGGATCGCCTCGGTCACCCTGCGGTGCTCCGCCACCGTCATCGTGCCCGCCCGGTGGTCGTAGTACAGCCGGAAGATGTGCAGGTGGCAGTGGGTCCGTTCGAAGGCCCGTCGGATCTGGCCGCTGCCTGCCAGCTCGGCGACGAGCAGGTGAAAGCGGGTGTCGTGCAGGGCGAGTTCCTGATAACGCGGGGAATCCGGCGTCGCGCAGGAGTCCATCTCGGCACGCAGCCGGGACTTCGGCCCCGTCCCGGCGGAGCGAGCCGCCTCCGAGGCCGCCCACGGTTCGATGAGCAGCCGGAAGCGGTAGAGGTCGTCCAACTGGTCGAGGGTGAGCAGCGACGTCGTCCGATAGCCGCGCAGCGGCTCCTTGACGAGGAGTTCGGCCGACTCCAGCCGGGCCAGCGCCTCGCGGACCGGGGTGGGGGAGACGGCAAGCGTGCGGGCGAGCCCGTCAATCGAGACCCTGGCGCCGGGGGCGATCGCGTGATCCATGATGAGGTTCTTGATCGTCTCGTAGACGTCGTCGACCAGGACGTTCCTGCGGCGACCCTGCGGCGCGGTCGTCGTCGCGGGACCGGGGTCGGTTTCTGCCGTGCCGACGGCCATCGTGCCTCCCGCGTCCGTGCGCCAGAGCCGCCTCGACGGCAACCCTTCGTCCTGCACCCTAGGCTGAGGCGGCCCGAAATCCTATAGGATTCGCCGACCGCCGGCCTCCTTCGGTCGAACTCGGAGCCTGGTGGGAGTCCCGCCCTCGGCGCACGGCCTGGAGTCCGAATCGGAGCCCGACGAGGATCGTCCTGCGGATCGGGCGGGATTCGGACGAGTCGGGACGGGCAGCGGTAACGGCGTACCCCGGCTTGCGCGGGGCGGACCACAGACACACCGAAGGCGCACCCGGCCTGGCCGGCTCACCCCCGCTTGCGCGGGGCGGACACTCGGGCGCTGTTCGCCGTGCCGCCGATCCCCGGCTCACCCCCGCTTGCGCGGGGCGGACATCACCGCGTGCGACAGACTCGGCATCCGCGACGGCTCACCCCCGCTTGCGCGGGGCGGACGGCGAGCCGAGCAGCACGGGCGTCCTGCACATCGGCTCACCCCCGCTTGCGCGGGGCGGACACCCGACGCCCGGACCCGCGCAGGAGTATGCCCGGCTCACCCCCGCTTGCGCGGGGCGGACTCGCGACGCGCGCGCAGCTTCGTCGGGCGGGTCGGCTCACCCCCGCTTGCGCGGGGCGGACACCTGCTCTACCTCCTGGACCACCTGCACCGGGGGCTCACCCCCGCTTGCGCGGGGCGGACCCACCGACCACGCCTGGGTCGTCACCACACCGGGGCTCACCCCCGCTTGCGCGGGGCGGACCCTTACCGACCTGCTCCTCTAGGAGGGCGTTATTGTTTTGTGATCATGGGGTGAGGCCTCCTGAGGGCACCTGGGGTCGCCGTGCCTGGGCGTCGGCCGGAGTCGCTCCGGCCGTGGTCGGCAGGTCATATGTCGCGCACCGGCGGGCATTCGGATGGCGAATCGCGCGTGGCGCTGTCAGGCGATCACGCGACGGCTCGACTCGCCGCTGGAGCGCGGGAGGGCTGAGCTTCGCCTGCCTCAGGCGGGCTTCGGTCGCGTCGTCGCCGGGACATGACCCGCGCGGGTCGCGGCCGCGCGCGGGAGGCCGCTGACCGAGGCGGCGGAATCGCGTTCCCGCCGGGTTCGCATCCGACTCCGGTCGGTGCGGCCCGCGAGATCCGTCGGCCCGCCGTCCGAAGTGGACGATCCAGGTCCGGCCGAGTTCCTGGCCAGCGCCGCGCGCAGGCCCGGCCTGCCGTCGGAGTGCTGCGCGCGCGGCGGATCGAACGCGGGGGTGTTCCTGGCCAGCGCGCGCACCAGGGCGCCTAGGAAACCTTCAGTCATCGTCGCCTCCAGTGCCTCGGTGAACGGTCAGTTCGCGGTGCGCCTCGGCTCGGACCCCGCTCAGGTCGGCGGTCTGCTGCTCGGATGATGTCGCCGCTTCCTCGGCGGCAGGCCCTGCCGGGACGGACGGCGGCGCGGCGGCGGGCAGTGCTCTGGTGATCTGCTCCACCAGCAGTGGAGCCGCCACCCCGATGGCCAGGGCGCCGAACGGGCCGCTGACCTGACCGGTGATCCCGGCGGCGGCGGCCAGCCCTGAGCCGACGCCCAGCCGGATCAGCACCGAGACCAGCAGCGGCAGCGGGCCCGGCTCGCCGGGAATCCGCCACGGCCAGTTCCCCGTCCGCCGGATCGCGCCCGAGAACTCCAGCCCTTCGACCGCGAAGCCGCCGAAGAGCCCCCAGACCGCGTACTCCCACCCACCCACCGTCCTAATGTAACGCTCGGTGTCCGATCATGAACCCGATACGTACCATGATAGGCCGCGATGTCGTCGGGACTGCCCTCCGTACGAGGGTCGTTTCTCCGGTGTGCGCAGCGATCGGATGATCTCCTCGCGCTCACGCAGCGTGGTCGTCACGGGAAGTGCGGACGTCCCGCGTCGTCTCGCCGCGCCGACTGCCTGTTCTTGCGGGCCTTGCGAGGTGCGGCAGCCGGTCTCGCCGGGTCCCTCGGCGGGTGGCGATCACTGACGCTAAACGCGAATTGAGTTGCATTTAACCGAGACGCCCTGCGACGCTGCGCATCAGCGGCGGAAGAGCCGTGTCGCCGGGGGCCGTGCCCGCAGAGAAGAGAGTCGCCATGCCCGCAATTCCCGACCCGACCGTGCTGCATCCGATGCCGGATCGGCCGAGCGTGGTGCTGCTGAAGCCGCTGATCGGCCCGAGCTATCGGATCGACGTCGGCGAGTTCACTTACTACCACCATCCGGAGCGCGCGCTGGACTTCGTGGAGCGCAACGTGCTCTACAGCCACGGCGCCGAGCGGCTGATCATCGGCCGATACTGCGCGATCGGCGCCGACACGCGATTCATCATGGCGGGTTCGGCCCACCCGGCCTCGGGGGTGTCGACCTTCCCGTTCACGATGTTCGGCGGCGAGTGGCTGGAACGGACCTTGGACGTGATCCTGGCGATGCCGCGCAAAGGCGACACCGTCGTCGGCAACGACGTGTGGTTCGGCTACCAGTCCACGGTGATGCCCGGCGTCCGCATCGGTGACGGCGCGATCATCGCCACCGGAGCCGTCGTCACCTCCGACGTGCCGCCCTATGCGATCGTCGGCGGGAACCCGGCCCGCGTCATCCGCCTGCGCTATGACGAGGCCGACGTGGCCCGGCTGACGGCGGCCGCCTGGTGGGACTGGCCGGTCGAACTGGTGACCGAGCACGCTCGCACGATCATGACGGGCACCCCCGCCGACATCGAGCGCATCGCGGCCGAGGCCGTGTCCTCTGCGCAGTCCGACGCGAGGTAGCCCGCCGGTCCGGCGACGGGCCGGGAACAGCGTGCTCGGCGTCGCGGCGTTGCCGGAGTCTCGGCGTGCTGGACGTTTCGGCGTGCTCCGCTCAGCCGCGCAGGAAGTACAGGATCGTCATGGTCACGGCGGTGACCAGGATGGTGCCGCGCAGGATGCCGGGCGGCAGCCTGCGGACGAGGTGCGCGCCGCCGTAGCCGCCCGCGACGCCGCCCACGAGCATCGCGAGCAGCGGGAGCGGATGGGCGAGGACGTCGGAGGCGACGAGGAAGAGCACCGTCGCGGTGGCGTAGACGGCGGAGAGCTGGCGGACCCGCATCGGATTGCTCTTCGCGACGTCCAGCCCCAGCCCGACACCCCACAGGGCCATCATCAGGATGCCTACGGCTCCGCCGAAGTATCCGCCGTACATCGCGAGGACGAACTGACCGATCAGGATCGGGCGCGGACCCAGGCGCAGCGTCCGTCCCGCCGCGTTCCGCAGCAGGGTCGACAGCCGACGGCCGAACGCCAAGACGACGGTCGCGAACGCCAGCAGCCACGGCACCGCGACGTCGAACGACTCCGACGGCAGCGCGAGCAGCAGCCCGGCGCCGATCGCACCGCCGACCATGCTCGTCACGGTGAGCGCGGTCGTGGAGGTGACACCGACGGGCACGACCTCCCGGCGATAGACCCAGGCACCGACGACGGCACCCGGCACGAGCGCGACGGTGGACGCGGCGTTCGCCGTGACGGGCGGCAGCCCGGCGGCGACGAGGGCGGGCAGTGCGAGGAAGGTCCCGCCGCCGCCTGCGGCGTTCAGCGCACCCGCCGCAATGCCCGCGAGCAGGAGGAAGACGATCTCGGCCACGCGCCGAGCATCACACCGCCGAGCGGGGCCCACAATGCGTCATCTCCGCAGTCAGGGTAAGGCTGTGCCATAGGCTGGGCTGGTGCGCTACGACCTGGGCGACCTCCGGCTCTTCGTCCACGTCGTGACGGAGGGCTCGATCACCGCTGGTGCCCGGCGGATGCCGTTGAGCCTGCCCTCGGCCAGCGCCAGGGTGCGCTCCCTGGAACGGCACGCCGGGGTCGAGCTGCTGATCCGGGAGCGCCGGGGCGTGCGTCCGACGCCCGCCGGGGCGACGCTGCTCCGACATGCCCGCGACGTGCTCGCCCAGACCGCGCTGTTGGAAGGTGCCGTCGCGGGCTACGCCCGGACCTCGGCCGCGCCGCTGGTGCTGCTGGCGGGCGGCTCCGCGATGCACCGCTTCGTGCCGCAGGCACTGGTCTCCTTCCTGCGTGCGCATCCGGACGTCGACGTCACGGTCTCGGAGTGCCCGACACCGCAGACCGTGCAGCGGCTCGCCGACGGTGCGGCGAACCTGGGCATCGTCCTGGACGACGAGGCCCGCGATCGAGGCCTGCGGACCGAACCGCTCGGCGACGACTCGCTGGTGGTGATCGGCCGGGCAGGCGGCGTCCTCGCCGGGCGCGGCACCCTCGCCTACCGCGAGGTCGCCGAGCATCCGCTCGTCGGGCTGGGCACGGACTCCTCGCTGCACCGCTGGATAGCGCAGCACGTCGGCCCGCCCGCGCCCGCCCCGCGCTACCGCACCCTCGTCGCCGACCTCGGCACCGTGATCGCCCTGGCCATGGCGGGAGTCGGACTCGCCGTCGTGCCGAGCCGGGCCGTCGCAGCAGGCACGCCGGTCGAGATGTGCGCGCTCCGGGACTCCTGGGCGCGACGCCGCCATCTGCTGTGCTGGGGAGCGGGCGCCAGTGCGTCGCCGGCTGCGGTGACGGCCCTCGCGGGCCACCTGCGCGCCGCGGCCAACGCAGGCGGGGACGAGCAGCCCGACCTCGGCGCGGCGGCGCGGTCCGCCGACCCGTGATCGCCGGGCTTGCCTGCGCCCCGGCCCCTCGCCGTCCTCGCGCCGGTCCACTCGATATGCCTGCCTTCGCCCCGTTCTCGTCGGTTCGGAAGCGCGTCGTCCGACCTGCCGGCGTCGACGGCATCCGGCGTCGGATCGACCGGCCCGACGCCGATCGCGGGCGCCTCGGCTCCCGCCTCGAATCGGGCCCGCCGTCGTCCGGGACCGCGTTTCAGTTCCCGACGATCGTGGCGCATCTCGGCCACCGAACCCGATGTCCTCGTCGTTGACGCAGCGCAGTGGCCTTGGCTAAGAAAGAAGTCCACTGGTCCAGGCCACTAAGGCGGTGCTGCGATGGTCGCCACGGAGGCGAAGACCGAGGAGAGACGACGGCCTGCGGGGTTGCGTGCCGACCTGCGCGCGGCGATCCCCGATGCCACCGCAGCGTTGGTGATCACCGGCCTGATCTTCTGGTTCCTGTTCGACCGGGTGCTGGCGGGCAGCTCGCCGACGCTCGAGGTGATGCCCTACCTCGACCCGCACGCCTACTGGATGTATTGGCTGTGCCAGGCCTTCGGCTGGTCCGCGTTGTTGTGGGCCTGGCTCACGACCATGCTCGGCCTGATCCGCTCCAGCGACCGGCCCGGCTGGCTGCGGATCTCCCCGGTGCGCGTCGAGCGTTGGCATCGCACCACCAGCCTCACCACGATCGCCCTGATGTTCGCGCACGCCTTCCTGTTCTTCCTCGAACTGGTGCGGACCAACGACAACGAACTCGGCGCCCTCGGCCGGGTGCTCAGCGCCTTCGTGGAGGGCTTCGTGCCCGGCGGCTATCCGTCCGGCACCGGCCGGGTGGCGATCCTGCTGGGGCTGCTCGCCCTCTATCTCGCCATTCCGCTCGGCCTCGTCTACTACCTGCGCAACCGCACCGGAGCCCGGCTGTGGCGGGGGCTGCACCGCTTCGTCATCGTGGTCTACGTGCTCAGCGTGTGGCACACCCTGCTGTACGGCACCAACGTCTGGTTCGAGGGCTGGCCGAGGACGACGCTGTGGTTGTTGCAGATCCCGGTCGCGGTGCTGCTGGTGCTGAGGCTGGTCGCCCCGGCCCGCCGAGGTGAACGCCTCGGCGGGGACAGGAGCCCACTGGCGATCGCCCGCAAGATCATCTCGCTGCTCGCCGTCGTGGCGACGATCGCGGTGATCATCGCGGTCGCGGTCAGCGGCCGCGACGGCGGCCGCATCCGTGACGAGGCGATGGGCGCCGAGCCGGTGGTGCTGCCCTGGATGGTCTGGGTCGGCTTCGCCGTCTTCTGCGTCGCGATCGCCGTGGCGGTCGCCGTGGTACGCCGCGCCGAGCGCAGGCGGCCGGAGCGCGCTGCGCGACGGTCCCGGGGCTGAGGCGCTTCGCCGCGCTCGGCACAGGTAGCTGCACCTGCATCGGTCGGCTCACCTGCCGCCCCGGGCCCGTCACGGGACGAACGACAATTGTCCCGTCGCCTGAAAAAGACGAATTGCTCGCCTCGCCGATCTCGGCGTCCCGGCCGTCTCACTATTCGGGCTGCTGGGACGCCGCACTTCGTCATCAGGTGGATATCGTCGCGCTTCCCGCTCGCGCGGGGCGCGCCGCGCCCTGCCGTAGCCGAGGCTGGGGGCGAACTAGCGCGAGGCAAGTTGACATGGTGGGAAATCAGATCAGATGTCTGGGACATCAATGGCGCAGGGTCTTGAAGGACCAGGGGACGTGCGCCACCAGCCAGCCTATGACCAACCGTGAGGAATCTCCCCGCCGCTGTGACGGGGTTCGTGATGCGGTGTCCTTCGACTATTCCTCAGAACCGGTCGCGTTCGTGCGAGAGATGGAGACCACCTGGAGATTCACTCCCATGCCTTGAAGCGCCGTTGCGGTCTGTAGTAGAGCGACCTTGGCGAAGGAGAACAGGGACTCCGAGGTCAGGGCCACGCCGTCTTTGAGCAGGATGCCGTAGACGAGGGTCGGGGAGCGAAATGACCGGTCCACCGGATGCCCGGGCGCAAGCGTATCGAGCTTCGCAACGAACTTGGTTCGGACTTCCGTGTCGTAGCGGAGGGTCTCGATGGCCGCCCGACCCTGTGCGAAGAGGTGGTTCAGCGCTGCCGTCCTGTCCGCCTTCTTGATGTAGACGAGCTCACCACGCGGGCCGAGGGCGTCGGCAATTTCAAGGCCGCCGCCGCGGAAGCGCTTCGTGTGCACCGTGTCCTTGTCGAGAAGGACATAACCGCGCTGAGCGGCGATCTGCCTGTTGTACCAGCCCTCATCGTGGCTCTCGCCTCGGCTCCACGGCGGCAGCGTGACACTGACCGGGCGGGCCAGGAGCTCGGTGATCCTCCGTTCGATGGCGGTGTGATAGTCGGCGCCGATCTCGTACCAGCAGCCCTGCCAGTAGAAGTAGTGGGCAATGCTGTCAGACACCTCGGCGGTCAGCCAGTGGTCTGCCCGGCTCCGCCCACTGATGCGGTCGGCGCCGTCGGTGTCGGCGAACACTTCGACGCGCCCTCGGCGCAGCGTCTTCAGCCTGCTGCCCGAGGGCAGGTGTCGTACCGGGGAGACGAGATCGTCGACATCCAGGTCGAAGTGCTGCCTGGTACGGCCAGGCATGGTCAGCCTGAAGGATTCGGCGAACTCGAATCGTGTCCGGCACTCGCTGGGCACCGCCAGCCCGATTCGGGTCTCCCCGGCCACGCCGAGCATCGCGTCGAGATGCGCATCGAGGCGCTGTGCCTGTTCGGACTTCGGGCCGAGTGGACGCACCTGAGCGATGAACTCGAACTCGGGTAGCGGCGAGGGACGGGCGCACACCTCTTCGATCTGGTGGAGGTCGTGGAGCAGGGCCGCAGGCGAGCTGCCGATGTGCAGCTTGATCGACCGGTCGTTGCCGGTGACATGTGCAGCCCGCTTACGGTCCCGGGTGAAGGTGAGCCCGACGCCGCTGATCTGGCCGGAGATCTGGCTGACGATCTCGCCGTACTGCTCGATGCCGTACTCGCGGATGTGCTCACCTCGCGTGGCCGAGTTCTCATCCGTACGACCTCGGGCGTCCATGAGCTGGCGGCGGACCTTGGTGATCCGGTCCTCGTTCAGACACCGTACGGCGAACGCGATCCCGAATCCCGGGTCGATGCGAGCCGGATCGATCATGAGATGCCCCATGCCGTAGGTGAGGCCGTAGACAGCGCTGTCGGTGCGTACCAGGAGCAGCCCGAAGGCGGTCCGGTTCTCTTCCGAGACGAGGCGGCCTGCCAGGGCGCTCAGGGGGTGACACCAGTCAGCTCGTCCCGGGGCGACTGTGCCCGAGACGAGGAGGCCGCGAACCCCTTCGTGATTCACCGGGACGGCGGCGAAGCCGTCGCGGTCCAGGTAGCGCGGCAGGACGAATGACCGGAGCGGCTCGTCGGCCACCGGGCCGTGGGTGCGCAGGCGGTAGAGGGACGTCTTGCGGGTGTCAGGCGGCGCTTTCTTGGGTTCGTCGGCGATGACGGGGGAGACGTTCGACGCGGTCATGGTCCGTGCCCTTCTTCGGGGTTGCGGGCGTGTCTGGCAAGGCGAGATGCCCGTCGACTGCGGCTTGGCGTCAGCACCGGTTCGTCGGCAGATTGGGAGGCCAGCCGGCTGGAGAGCGGCGGTACGAAGTCGATCGGGGCGACGAGACCATAGTTCAATTCCGTGAACACGGGCAACTCTGTACACAAGTTGTGAACCTAGGCATGGATGTTCACCCGGGTTCGTCGGCTCGGACGCGACCTTGTAACCTCACCGCTCGTGAGCCCTGACGAAACCGGCGAGATCACGGCTGCCGCCATCGCGCGGCTGGCCGGTGTCGGGCGTGCGGCCGTGTCGAACTGGCGTCGCCGCTATCCGCAGTTCCCTCAGCCCGTCGGGGGCACTCGATCGAGCCCGACCTTCTCGCGGATTGCGGTCGAGGCCTGGCTGGCGGCGACGGGCAAGGCCCATCAGTTGGCGACTGCCGGGCGCACCGAGACAGGTACCCAGTCTCTCGACGGCGCCTCGAGCTCAGACGACGAGCACTGCGAATCGTCGTGGCGATCCTCGGAGACGACGGCCGAGCGAGGCGTGGCGGACCTGACCGCCGGGCAGATGATGGCCAGGGCCATGGTGTCACTGCTGCCGAGATCGACATCGGCGTCAGCCGAGGACGCCGACGCTCCCGTCGTGCTCGATCCGGCCTGCGCCGATGCGACGCGACTCATGGCCGTCGCCGACCGGTTCGGCGATCACCTTCGACTTGTCGGCCAGGAGGCCGACGAGCCGACCGCTGCTACTGCCGCCCTCAACCTCCGCAGCGCTGCACATGACGTGTCGTATGAAATCCACGTCGGTGATTCCCTGCTCGACAACAGGCTGAGTAGATATCTCGGCACTGCGGCGGCCGTCGTCTGCGACCTGCCATCCGATCACTCGCGGTGGCCCTCGGCCGGGCTTGCCGCCGATCCACGGTGGAGATTCGGAACGCCGGAACGCCGTGACGGAGAACTTGCCTGGGTCCAGCACTGCTACGCCTTCCTGCGCCCGGGAGGCGTGGCCGTGGTCGCGATGTCGCTGCGGATGTGTGTCCAACCATCCGGCCGACATGTCCGGGCGGCCTTGGTTCAGTCCGGGGTCCTTCGTGAGGTGATCGCGCTGCCGAGGGGCTTCGGCTCGCTGTCGGATGCACAGCTGTGCCTCTGGGTGCTGCGCCGCAGCGGCGGCACCGTCGCGCCGCCGGCCGTGCGGATGATCGATGTCTCCGGCGTGGAGACCGGCGCCGAAGTCCCGCAGGATTTCGCCGCATGGCAGCAGCTGTTCGCCAACGCCGACGGGAGTTTCTCCCGATCCGTGCTGCGGGAGGATCTGCTCGACGGCGACACCGAGCTGTTGCCGTCCCGACATGTCACACCGGTCGAGGTTCGCGCCGAAGACCTCTCCGGTGTCACCGCTCGCCTGCAGGCCGTGTACGCCCGGATAGGCCGCGGCCTGCCGAGCTTCGTCTCACCCGCCGGGTCCGCCAGACACGACTATGTGACCGTCGCCGAGCTGGAACGGTCCGGAGCGCTGACCATCCTTTCGCGGGACGCGACACCCCGCGCGGGTGATCTGCTCCTGCGGACCATGGGACGCCCACCCGTCGTCGCGACCGGCACGGCCGCCGACGATTCCGGTGTCGCCCAGGTCGTCGAGCTGGATGCGAGTCTGCTGGACGGGGACGTCGTCGCGATGTTCCTGCGAGCCGAGCTCGCCGCACTGCCGGTGGCCAACACCCTCGGGGCGCCGAGCCGGGAGGACCTGCGCCGCTGCCGCCTCCCACGGATGTCTCGGGCCGAACAGCGTCGTTACGGTGAGGAGTTCCGTCGGCTGCGAGAACTGGCCGATGCGCTTCAGACGTTGGCGACCGTGAGCGAGAACGTGATCGAGAAGACCGTGCACGGCCTGATCTCGGGTGTCCTGTCGCCGGGAGCCGCACACGATGAAGAAACCGACTGACGCCGACCGAAGGCGAGACGAGAGACCCGTGACCTCACCCCCCACCCATTCCGCGATGGCGAGCAACATCTGGTCGGTGGCCGACCTGCTCCGAGGCGACTACAAGCGCCACGAATACGGACAGGTGATCCTGCCGCTCACCCTGCTGCGGCGTCTCGACGCGGTGATGGCACCCACCCGCGACGCCGTCCGCGAGCGGGACGCGGCCCTCGACATGCAGAACAAGGAACTCCTGCTCGAACGCGCAGCGAAGCTGCCGTTCTACAACACCTCCGGGCAGGACTTCACGACGATCGCCGCCGACGCACAGAGCGTGGCGAAGAATCTGCGCGACTACATCAACGGCTTCTCGCTGAACGTCCGGAAGATCCTGGCGCGCTTCGACCTGGACAACGAGATCACCAGGCTCGCAGGGGCGAAACTCCTGTACCGGGTGGTCGGCAGGTTCGCCGAGATGCGGGATCTCGACAAGCTCTCGAATCACGACATGGGATATGTCTTCGAGCACTTGATCCGCAAGTTCGCTGAAGACTCCAACGAGACCGCCGGTGAGCACTTCACCCCGCGCGAGGTCATCAAGCTGATGGTCAACCTGCTGATCGCCCCGGACGCCGACACGGTGGCGGGCGACGGTCAGGTGATCAACATCCTCGACCCGGCCTGCGGTACCGGCGGCATGCTGACCGCAGCCGAGGATCACCTCAAGTCGATCAATCCGGATGCTCGCGTGTACCTGTTCGGCCAGGAGATCAATGCCGAGTCCTGGGCCATCTGCGAGTCCGACATGCTCATGCGGCGCCAGCGCGGGGAGAACATCCGCTTCGGCAACTCCTTCAGCGAGGACGGCCACAGCGGTCGGAAGTTCGACTACATGCTGGCCAATCCGCCGTTCGGCGTGGAGTGGAAGAAGGTCAAGGACGAGGTCGAGGCCGAGGCCGAACTCGGGTTCGCTGGGCGCTTCGGTGCGGGACTGCCGAGGATCAACGACGGCTCCTTCCTGTTTCTCCAACACATGATCTCGAAGATGGAGCCGGTCGAGGGCAAGGGCTCGCGGGTGGCGATCGTCTTCAACGGGTCCCCGCTGTTCACCGGCGCGGCGGAGTCCGGCGAGTCCAGAATTCGGCAGTGGATCCTGGAGAACGACCTGCTGGAGGGCATCGTGGCGCTGCCAGACCAGTTGTTCTACAACACCGGCATCTCCACGTACTTCTGGATTCTCTCCAACCGCAAGGACGCCCGGCTGCGGGAGAAGGTGATCCTGCTGGACGCCCGCGACCAGTGGGAGAAGATGCGCAAGTCGCTGGGCGACAAGCGCAAGCAGATCAGCGAGGCGCAGATCAAGCACATCACCGAGCTCTACGGCGACGCCGTCGCCGTCGCCGCCGACAGCGAACACCCGGACCACGCGAAGGTGAAGATCTTCGGCACCCGCGACTTCGGTTATCATCGCATCACCGTCGAACGCCCGCTGAAGCTGCGCTTCGAGATCACCGAGGACACCCTCGCGGCGCTGGCGACGGCCAAGGGACTGGCCAGGTGGGATGGCCGGGAGGCGCTGGCCCCGGCCCTGCGCGGGCTGATCGGCTCGGTGTGGTGGACGAAGCAGGACGCGGCCGACGCCATGAACAAGGCCGTCGCCGAGGCCGGTGCCCTGTGGCCGAAGACCGCCTCGCTGCTCAAGGCCTTCTGGGGCGCGGTCTCGGTCGCGGACCCCGAGGGGGAGGTGCAGCGCGACAAGGACGGCGCGATCCTGCCGGACCCCGACCTCCGGGACAACGAGAACATCCCGCTGGACGAGGACATCGAGGCCTACTTCGCCCGCGAGGTCGTCCCGCACGTCCCGGACGCCTGGATCGACCACGACAAGACCAAGGTGGGCTACGAGATCCCCTTCACCCGTCACTTCTACGTCTACACCCCGCCTCGGCCGCTGGCGGAGATCGATGCGGAACTGCGGGAGCTTGAGGCTCAGATCCAGAAGCTGCTTGGTGAGGTGACGGGGTCGTGACCAGTGCTGATTCGACTCCTCGTCTCTTCGGCGCAGCCGAAGTCCGCCTCGGTCGTCAACGGAGCCCGCAGCACGAGTCGGGGCCCAACATGGTCCCGTACCTGCGAGCAGCGAACGTCAAAGACGGACAACTTGTCTTGTCCGATGTCAAGATGATGAATTTCAGCCCGGCTGAGCAGGCGATCTTCAAGCTGCGGGCAGGTGACGTTCTGGTTACCGAAGGTAGTGGAAGTCTCGGCGCCGTTGGGGCCTCTGCGGTGTGGAACGAAGAGATTCCGGGAACGATCTGCTTTCAGAACACCCTGGTGCGGCTCCGCCCGAGGCCGGAGATCACCGATGCCCGGTACCTCGGCTGGTGGGCTCGAGGGGCCTACTTGAGTGGGGATTTCGCGTCGATTGCGTCCGGTGCAAACATCTACCATCTAAGTGCGGACAGGATCAAGGGCTTGGCGGCGCCACTGCCGCCCATTGGCGAGCAGCGTCGCATCGCCGATTTCCTTGACGTCGAATTGGCGCGGATTGATCAATTGGCCGCCTTGCAAGGTGCTGTTCGTGAATCCGTGATTGCGCGAATTACGGCGGCCCTTGATGCCAGGATTGGCGAACTCGTTCACCGTTTCGGCGAGCATCCGTTTCGTCGATCAATTCGTTCTATTGAGCAGGGAGTCAGTCCGCAAGGCTTTAACTATGCGGCTGATTCTGGGGCGTGGGGCGTGCTAAAGGTGAGTGCGGTTAAGGATGGTTCATTCTTTGAGGATGAGAACAAGAGTCTGCCTGGTGAATTTAATCCGGTCAGGCGTTATGAGATAAGGCATGGTGATCTGCTGATCACCCGTGCGAATACGCCAAGACTCGTCGGTGCTGCTGCGGTCGCCAACTTCCCTCGTCGGAAGCTCATGCTGTGCGATAAGATATTTCGTATAGCAACTACGCCGGACCTGCTGTCGGAATTCCTTGTGGTAGTTTCGACTTCTACCAAGATTCGCACATTTTGTGCCGAGGTATCGCATGGCACCTCGCACTCGATGGCGAATCTAAAGGCGGGCGATGTTAAGTCCTGGCCTATACCTAGTGTGCCCATTTCTGTTCAATTGGATGTGATTGCAGAAATGTCTGAGATGCGTAGCCGTGCAACGAAACTGCTTAACGCCATCGATCGGCAGGCAGGACGCCTCGCCGAACGCCGCCAAGCCCTGATCACCGCCGCCGTCACCGGCCAGATCGACGTCACCACCGCACGCGGGTTCTCCGCGTCAGGGGGCCTCGCCGGATGAGCCCGGGAGCCCACACCGAGCACGCCTTCGAGAGCCGTGTCGAGGCCGAGCTGATCGTGCAAGGCTGGGTGCCCTCGGAAGGCACCTACCAAGCCGAACTGGGCATCGACGTCGCCGAGGTCTACCGGTTCGTCGGTGCCACCCAGCGGAAGAACTGGGAACGACTCGTCGAGCTCTACGGTGGCGATCACGCCGTCGCGGAACGCCGGTTCGCGCAGCGCGTCGCCGCCGAGATCGACGCACGAGGGGTGCTCGACGTGTTGCGGCAGGGCATCCGGGATCGTGGCGTGCAGATCGATCTGGCCTACTTCCGGCCCGGTCACACCCTGGCCGCCGACGCCCTCGCCGAGTATCGCCAGAACGCGCTGACGTTCTCGCGTCAGCTGCACTACAGCGTGCGAGACCCGGCAAAGTCGGTTGACATGGCGTTCTTCCTCAACGGGCTGCCGGTGGCGACCGTCGAGCTGAAGAACCCGAACACCGGGCAGAATGCCGACCACGCCATCGCGCAGTACCGGCGTCGCGACCCGAATGAGATCTTCTTCGCCAAGCGGGCCTTGGTGCACTTCGCCGTCGATCCCGATCGAGCCTTCATCGCCACCCGGCTGCGCGGCCGGGACACCCAGTTCCTGCCCTTCAACACGGGCACCCATGGCCCCGGGGTGTCCGGCGGGGCAGGTAATCCGGCTGCTGCACCCGGCTCCTACAGTGTGGGCTACCTGTGGGAAGAGATCTGGCAGCGGGACAACTGGCTGGAGATCCTCCAACGTTTCATCCATGTCACGGCGCCGGACAAGAAGGGGGTGAAGACCAGTCCGCACACCGCGCCTCGGATCTTTCCGCGCTATCACCAGTGGGACGCGGTGCGGAAGATGGTGTCCCATGCTCAGCAGGCCGGGGCGGGGAGCCACTATCTGATCCAGCATTCGGCAGGCTCGGGCAAGTCGAACACGATCGCGTGGCTGGCACACCGGCTGTCGAACCTGTTCGACGCCGACAACCAGCCGGTCTTCCACAAGACCATCGTGATCACCGACCGGGTCGTGCTCGACCGGCAGCTCCAGAAGACCATCTACCAGTTCGACCACACGGCGGGTGTCGTCAAGAGAATCGACGTCGACTCGACACAGCTTGCGGGTGCGCTCGACGACGCCACCTCGAAGATCGTCATCAGCACCCTGCAGATGTATCCCTATGTGCTGAAGAAGATCGTGGCGATGGGGCTGACAGGCAAGCGATACGCGGTGATCATCGACGAGGTGCACTCCTCCCAGAGCGGCGATGCGGCGACACGGCTCAAACAGGCGCTCGGATCGAATGCGGTGCGGCTGGAGGATGAGGACGAGGCCGAATACATGACGCGCGTACGCGGCAGGCATCCCAACCTGTCGTACTTCGGCTTCACCGCCACGCCGAAGTCCCCGACGCTCAAGCTGTTCGGCACCCTCGACCCGGATCGGATCAATCCGCGCACCGGAGAGCAGGGCATGCACGTGCCGTTCCACGTGTACTCGATGCGGCAGGCGATCGAAGAGGGCTACATCCTCGACGTGCTGGCCAACTATCTCACTTACGACACCAAGTGGCGCCTGCGGGAAGCCGCCGTAGAGCAGGCCGAGTCGCGGATCACCAACCCTGAGGTCGACGCGGCCAGGACGAGGGCGAAACTGGTCCGCTTCGCCGAACAGCATCCGAAATCTCTGGCGCAGAAGGCGAAGCTGATCGTCGAGGATTTCCGGGAGAACATCGCCGGGAGACTGGGCGGCCGAGCCAAGGCCATGGTGGTCACCGGCAGCAGACAGCACGCCCTGGACCTGTACCAGGCGATGCGCAGCCACATCGAACTACGCGGGTACACCGACTGCGGGACGCTCGTGGCGTTCTCCGGCCGGTTGACCGACGAGAAGACCGAACTGGACTTCACCGAGGCGCAGCTCAACGGCTTCCCCGAGAGCAGGCTGCCGGAACGATTCGCCTACACCAAGGCCGACGACCCGCAGGCCGCCGCGCGCGATCAGGACGAGTACCGCCTGCTGGTCGTGGCGGAGAAGTATCAGACGGGGTTCGACCAGCCGCTGCTGTGCGGGATGTATGTCGACAAGCCGCTGACCGGAGTCGCGGCCGTGCAGACCCTTTCGCGGCTCAACCGCATCCACCCGCTGAAGTCTCAGGACGACGTGCACATCCTGGACTTCGTCAACGCCGCCGCCGACATCCAGGCCGCGTTCGAGGACTGGTTCGAGACGACGATCACCGAACCGAGCGACCCGAACCTGCTGTACACCAGACAGCGCGAGGTGATGGAGTACGCCCTGCTCGTGGCGTCCGAGATGGAGGCCTTCATCCGGGTGCTCGCCTCGGCAGGCCCTGGCAGGCTGCCCGGGCCTGCCGAGCACCGGCTGCACGCCGAACTGCACGAGTACCTCAAGCCCGCACTCGACCGCTTCGACGCGCTGGAGACCGACGACGGACGGGAAGGCTTTCGCAGCGCGCTACAGGACTACGTGCGCGCCTACAGCCTCCTCGCGCAGATCGTCGACTGGGGCGACCGAGACCTGGAACGCCTCTACCAGTACGGCCGGGTCCTGCTGATCCGGCTGCCGGGTCGGCCCGCGACCTCGGTCGACATCGGTGACGCCGACCTGAGCCACTTCCGGCTGGAGTTCACCGGGCGGCACAACGTGTCCCTCTCCGCCGTCGGCGATCGAGACGTACGCGGCCACGCCGCCGACGGCGGCGGCTACCGGGAACCGGACCTCAAGCCGCTGTCGGAGGTCATCGACGAACTCAACAACCGGTTCGGCCTCGACCTGGGCACCGCCGATCAGATCCTGGTCCATCAGCAGGTGGTCGGGCTCGTCGAGGACACGGGAATGCAGCAGATCGCGCTGATGAACGACGAATCTCGGTTCGGGCAGGTCGCCGATGACCGGCTCGACGACATCGTCGCCGAGAACTCTGAACGCAATACCGACTTCATGAAGCTGTACTTCGACAACAACGAATTCCGCACTGCGATCAAGGAGGCGGCACGCAGGCGCGCGTATCGAATCATCACCGAACCTGCCCGCGATGAGGCACTGGCGCGATTGCGAGCCGAGATGGCCAGGGAGACCGGCGGACACGCGGCCGAGGAATGACACTCCGTGCGCGCCGTCCTCATGGCAGGCTTGGATCGGGGGCCGGCGTGGAGGTGGGAGCGTGGCGGGGGAGACGGGCGGGCCGTCGGAGAGACGGTTACTCGCGGGGCGTTACCGGATAGACGGGCTGCTCGGCCGGGGCGGCATGAGCGAGGTCTTCCACGGCTACGACGAACGTCTGGATCGACAGGTCGCGATCAAAGTGCTGCGTCCGTCGTCGGCCGGGTCGGTGCCTGCCGCGCCGGATAGCCCCGCAGCGGTGGAGATCCTCGACGCGCTGGAGCGGGACCGCAGACGATTCCTTCGGGAGATCCGCACCACCGCTCAGCTCGAACACCCCGGCACGCCTGCCGTCTACGACACCGGCATCGAGACCATGGCTGACGGCAGTTCGCAACTGTGGCTCGTCATGCAGCTCCTCCGCGGTTCGACCTTGGAGGCCGTGCTCGACCATACGGACTACGCCTCGTCGTCACCGGACGTGGCCTGGTCGGCGGCGATCGGAGCCCAGATCGCCGCAGTACTGGCCGATGTTCACCGGGTCGACGTCGTCCACCGCGACATCAAGCCTGCCAATGTCATGTTGGTGGACGGTGGACTGGTCAAGGTGCTCGACTTCGGCATCGCCATCCTGCGCGGCGCCGGGGCACTGCCGAGGCTCACCCAGGTCGACAAGACCGTGGGCACGCCCGTGTACATGTCCCCGGAGCAGTATCGGGGCAGGATCGTCACCTCCGCGTCCGACATCTATTCACTGGGCTGTCTGCTCTGTGAGCTGCTCACCGGGGATGTGCCGTTTCACGAGACGGTCGGCTCCTCGCTGCGTGACCAGCATCTGTCGTCCGCTCCGCCGTCCGTGCGAGCGCGTCGGGCCGCCTTGTCGGGGGAGGTCGATGAGCTGGTGAAGTCGATGCTCGCCAAGGAACCGTCGGCCCGGCCGTCCGCGACTGAGGTCTACGCGGCACTCGTGCCGTTGATATCTGACGCACGGTCTACCCCGGTGGATGGCCACCGCGATCCGACCGACCCCTTTCGGCGACCGCTGCTGGCTGCACCTCGTCCGCGTTCATCCGGCGGTGACCGGGGGAGCTTCACCGACGCCGAGTTCGATCGACTGAATGCCAACGTGCAGGTGTTATTGGATGACGACAGGCCGTCGCAGGCGGTCAGACTGATCGAGGACGCCATCGAGCGCGCAGGCGACGACCGGGCACTGTCGCTGTTGCTGCGGGAACTCCACGGCGCCGCCCTGTTCAACGCGGGGGAGTACACGCGTGCCGCCAGAGTCCTCGAGGTCGTCGTAGATGATTACCTCGAGTTCCGGCAGGCGGACGATGCTCGGGCGCTGAACGCTGCCTATCAGGCCGGCCATGCGTACGCGGAGATCGGCAAGCCGGACAAGGCCTTGCCCCAACTGCGATTCTACGTGCAGAACGCGGTCAACAGCGATGACAGTGACGAGTCGGCCAGGATCTTCGAGTCACGATTCGTCATCGCCCAGATGCTTGCCGTCGCGGGGTACGTCGATGAGGCACTGACGGAGCTGGATGGCATCCGCCCGATGCTCATCGACGCGTTCGGCTCCGACTCGGCTCAGGTACGCAACCTCGCCCGACAGCGACAACGACTGGGACTGCCGGAAGCTGAGCCGGACGGGCGCCTGCCGCTCGAAAAGTGATTTCGGCGGCTGCGATGGACGGCCGGACGACTCGCCTGCTCTGAATCTTGCGTCGAGTCAGCCGGCGCTGGGCGTTGATTCGGCGGGGAATGATATGACTTGTGGACGATCACGGGGCCTGGTGCGTGCCCGGATTCAGCCGGCGTAGGAGTTGAGCATGAGCAGCGTTCGCGGCAGCCACGGCGATGTGACCCTGCAAGTCCGTCAGATCGAGAAGGCGCTGCGCCGGGTGTACCTGGACTCGGGTCTGCTCGACGTCAGCGATCTCGACGGTAAGGCAGAGGAAGAGCGCAGCCCGCGCCTGCTGTCGAGGGCATTGACCGCGCAGGCCGTTCGCCTCGTCACCGGCTTCAGCCCGCAGGACGCCGCACAGACGGTCATCGACGGCGCAGGTGACCAGGGAATCGACGCGATCGCGGTCGTCGAAGGCCCCGATCCGCACGTCTACCTGGTGCAGGCAAAGTGGAGCAGGAAGGGTCGGGCTAGTAGCGATCGATCTGCCGTCCAGGAGCTGCTTGCCGGGCTGCGACTCATCGATGACGAGGACTTCGCCGAGTTCAATCCCCGTGGTCGACTTCTCGCCGAGGCAGCCAAGGCCGTCATGGTCGGGGATGCGGTTCCGATCACCCAGGTCATCGTTCTGATGCGGGCCGACGACGTGACCGAAGGGTTTCTGCACGCGCTTGCCATGGGGGAGAAGGAGTTCAATCGCGACGGGGACGTCCTCAGTCACCGCATCATCCTGGCTGCGGAGGTCTGGGATTCGGTGCGCAAGGACCTCACGCCCGAGCCGATCATGCTGAGTGCCGAGCTGTTCCCCTGGTTCATGGTCGGCGAACCCTACGAGTCTTATCAGGGTGTGGTCCTGGCCGAGCAGGTCGCCGAGTGGGTCAGCCATGGATCGAACCTCTTCAACCTCAATATTCGCAACCCGCTCGGCAGAACCCCGATCAACAACGAACTGGTGAACACACTCACTCAGGAGCCCGGTCACTTCTGGTACTTCAACAACGGGATAACGATTCTCTGCGAGTCGGTGGACAAGCCTCGAACCTCGCTCCGTACACCGCACGCGCGTCCACTCGGGCTGACACTGCGCAATGCCAGCGTCGTCAACGGAGCTCAGACGGTTCGGTCCGTGGCCGAGGCCGTCGCCGCCGACGAGGCAGCGGCCTCGGCGCAGGTCGGTGTGCGCATCATCGTGACGGGTCAGGCCGAGGAGTTCGCCAAGCAGACCACACAGGCGACCAACCGGCAGAATCGTGTCGAGGCCCGCGATTTCATCGCGCTCGATCCGGTGCAGGCAGAGATCCTTCAGGAGATGCGTGCCGAGCTGGAATTGGAGTACAGCGTCCGGCGCAGCGAACTGGAACCGCAACCCGACACGGGATGCTCGGTCGTCGAAGCCGCGTGTGCGCTGGCCTGCGCTCACCCCGACAGCCAGTACGCGGCGCGGATCGCGACCACCCTCGACGGACTGTGGGAGAGGGGATCGCAGGGCATCTATGACACCCTCTTCCGGCCACGGCCGGGCGCCTATCTGATCTGGAACGCCGTACGAGTCCTTCGCGAGGTGCGCCGCAGTCTGCACGCGGTGCGTGGCCGATACGAACGACGCGGGGTCGCGTTGATCGATCACGGAACCTTCCTGATCGCGCACCTCGTCTTCCGGCGACTGGACACCGAAGCCATCGACGAGCCGGACGAAAAGCTGGAATGGGCCGAGCACGCTGTCCAGCGCACCTCGACTCTGGTGAAGGAACTAATACCAGAGGTGCTGACCGCGATCGATGAGCTCTTCAACGAGCGCTCCCAGATCAGTGCGGTCTGCTCGGACGTCGCGCGGTGCCGTGAGGTCGTCGGCAGGCTGCTCTCCTCGTCCGAGGAGCCGGCGAATCAGGCGCGGACGGACAAGTACCGCCGTGCCTCGACCCAGCGGAAACGTCGTAGGCCCAACGCCGTCTCGGTGTTGATCGACAAGGGTGTCCTCCACGAGGGAGACGCACTCACCCTCAGCGCCGGATACCCCCTGGAAGCGGCGGCATTGCGGGACTGGCTCACCGAGGACCCGCAGCGTGCTCGCGCGACCTGGATTCCGCACCGCACCAAACCGATCCTCTGGGCGGCCGACGGCCGACAGTACTCGCCCTCCGGCTTGATCTCGCACATCTGGGAACTCGCCGAGTGGAAGGAACGACCGGTGGCGAATCAGGGCACCGCGCGGTGGGTGCTGAGCTCGGGCGAAAGTCTCGCCGATCTGGCCTGGCGGGTGCTCAGCGACATCGAGGCGGCGGAGGAAGTCTAGAGATCGTCGTGTCGCTGCGATGATGTGCCGACTGCCACGCCCCTTCTTGCGCTCTGCACTGTGCCGAGGCCGCTGACGCATGGGCGTAGGGAAGCGAGTGAGCCTGCCTAGATCGACGACTGGCCCACGCTCGCGACGATCACCGAGGGAGCGGCGGTCGGACACTCGGCCGCCGCCATCAACAGGCTGCGGCGGCGCGGCCTTGGACCCGGTTCGTACTGGCTCGTCCTCCTCTTCGCCCCTGCCCGGTTCTTTACCACGACCGTCATGGCGGGTTCTCGGACCACGACCCGGCTCTGAACTGGTCAGATTCTGTGGTCACGGACGCGATCACGGCGCGGCCATGAAGACGATCTCCGAGAAAGCTCCGAGGAAAGTCCTCCCGCGCGTCGATCCCGCCCCACCCGTTCGACGCCCAGCTGAGAGCCGGGTTTGCCTCCCCGCACGGTGGGGGCAGCCTGCCACTGACGACTCGAGGGCGATGAGGGAGAACTGACGATGCGATTCATGATTCTGATCAAGGCGAACGCCGAGACCGAGGCAGGCGTCCTGCCGAGCGAGGAGATGCTCGCGGCGATGGGGCGTTACAACGAGGAGCTGGCCAAGGCGGGCGTGATGCTCGCGGGCGAGGGCCTCCAGCCGAGCGCCAAGGGTGCGCGGGTGCGCTTCGCCGACGGCGGGACCACCGTGATCGACGGTCCCTTCACCGAGGCCAAGGAGTTGGTCGCCGGATTCTGGCTGATCCAGGTGAAGTCGAAGGACGAGGCGATCGAGTGGGCCAAGCGCATTCCCGCCACCCCGGACAGCATGCAGGAGGTCGAGATCCGGCAGGTGTTTGAGGCTGAGGACTTCGGTGCGGAGTTCACGCCTGAGCTGCGCGACGCCGAGGAGCGGTTGCGTGCCGAGGTGGCGTCGCAGCAGAGCTGACCTCGCCGCCCCGCCCACGGCAGCTGCGCCGGGCCGGCGTGTTCGGCGAGCTGCCTGCGCCGACCGGCCCTGAGCCGCCAGACGTACGACGGCCTGCGCCTGCCGGGCCTTCGCCTGCCGACGGGCTGCGGCCCGGAGCGGTCGGCAACGGGAGCGGTCGGCAAGCGGTCGGCAACCAGCCCCCGGCACCGGCCCGGCGGTGATCGACGCAGCCGAGCGCAACCGGGCCTGCCCAGGCCGGGGCGCCTCGCCTGCCGCAGGCAGCGCTCACCGGAACAGCCTGCCGACTGGAACAGATCGGCAGTCTCCCGCCCGCGCGTCGGGGACATGTGCTTCAGTCGGCGCCATGACGGCTTCTGACACCCGGCGCGCGATCGACGCGGTCTGGCGTATCGAGTCGGCGCGGCTCATCGCGGGTCTCGCCCGGTTCCTGCATGATGTGGGGCTCGCCGAGGAGTTCGCGCAGGACGCGTTGGTCGCCGCGTTGGAACAGTGGCCTGCGGAAGGAATTCCCCGTAATCCGGGCGCTTGGCTGATGACCACGGCGAAGCGGCGTGCCATCGACCATCTGCGTCGCAGGGAGCGCAACGCCCGCAACCTCGAGGAGCTGGGCCGCGATCTCGACTCCGGGGGCGGTGCGATCGCGCCGGACGCCGCCGCAGGCCTGGACGGCGAGGACATCCAGGACGACATCCTGCGACTGCTGTTCGTCGCGTGTCACCCGGTGCTGTCCGCCGACGCCAGGGTGGCGCTCACCCTTCGGCTGCTCGGCGGTCTGACCACCGAGGAGATCGCGCGGGCCTTCCTCGTACCGGAATCGACGATCGCCCAGCGGATCGTGCGGGCGAAGCGGACCCTCACCACGGCGGGCGTCCCGTTCGCCATCCCGGCCGAGGCGGACCGCGCCGAGCGGCTGTCCTCGGTGCTCGGGGTGATCTACCTGGTGTTCAACGAGGGCTATTCCGCCACGTCCGGGGAGCACTGGACGCGGCCTGCGCTGTGTGAGGACGCACTACGCCTCGGCCGGATGCTCGCAGGCCTCGCGCCCAGGGACGCCGAAGTGCACGGCCTGATCGCCCTGATGGAGATCCAGGCCTCGCGGCTGCGGGCGCGCATCTCCCGCTCGGGAGAGCCCGTCCTGCTGCTCGACCAGAATCGGGCGCACTGGGATCAGCTCCTCATCCGGCGCGGCCTGGCGGCGCTGGATGAGGCCGAGGCGCTGGCTCAGCCGCGCGGGCCCTACACCATGCAGGCCGCCATCGCCGCCTGTCACGCCAGAGCCAGGACGTCGGAGGAGACCGACTGGGTGCGCATCGCGGCGCTCTATCAGGGGCTCGCCCTGCTCACGTCCTCGCCGGTGGTGGAGCTGAACCGCGCGGTGGCGTTGTCGATGGCCTTCGGCCCGGCGGTCGGGCTGGAACTCGCCGACACGCTGGTGGGGGAGAAGGCGCTGGCCGGTTATCACCTGCTGCCGAGTGTGCGCGGCGATCTGCTGCATCGGCTGGGCCGGTTCGCCGACGCCCGTACGGAGTTCGAGCGGGCCGCCGCACTCACCGGCAACGCGCGGGAACGTCGTCTGCTGCTCGATCGCGCGGCTGAGTGCGGGCCCGCCGGGGACGGCGAGCGCGCTGCCGAGGAGGGCGGTGACGTCAGCAGTCGCTCCGCACCGGCCACGATCGACGCGAGCTAGGCCGGGCCGGGAGGCGCTCGACGACATCGTCGTTCCTCGGGCAGCGACCACCCCACCCGAGTTCCTCGGCGGCGACCGCGTGGCGTCCCTGGGCTCCGACGCCAGGACCGGATCTCCCGGCGCGTTGATCGAGCCACGCCGTCGCTGATCAGCCCCGGTCGACCTCTGCGGCGGTCGCACCACCCAACCGGCCGACGGGCCACCCTGCTGCACATTCCGTCGCCGCCGAAACAGCCCCGGCGGCACTCTGCCCGGCGGGCGTGGACCAGGCCCGCTCGTCGTTCCGCCGCTCCCAGGGCCTCAGGCTCTCGCGGCACCGCGTCCCGGCTGCCCCCAAGGCGTGCCGCTGCTCCGAGACTCCGATCGCCTCGGCCCTGCCCGCCCCAGCCGACCGGTTAATGCGTGGCACCGCCGGGAAGGCGCGTGTCGACCCGCACGGCCAGGCTCGTTCGGACGATCGTGAGCAGCGCCGCCGCGATGACCGACACCGGCATGCTGGGCTGTGTGCCGTCGGTGACCTGCTCCGGGGCGAACGGGACGTGGACGAAGCCGCCTCGGGCGCCGGGGCCGTCGTCACCCACGCCTCGGGCGCCTGCCAGCTCGTGCATGAGTCGGTAGAACACGTGATTGCAGGTGAAGGTCCCCGCCGTCTGCGACACCGAGGCGGGCACGCCCGTCCTGCGCAGCTCCGCCACGCAGGACTTGACCGGCAGGGTGCTGAAGTACGCGGCCGGACCGTCAGCCACGACGGGGACGTCCACCGGCTGATCGCCTGCGTTGTCGGGAATCCGGGCGTCGTCGATGTTGATCGCGATCCGCTCCAGGGCGATTGCCGGCCTGCCGCCCGCCTGCCCGACCGCGACGACGAGGTCCGGTCTGCTGCGTTCCAGCGCCGCCGCCAGCGCGGGTCCGCAGCGGGCGAACTCCACGGGAAGCTCCGCCACGTGCAGCTCGGCGGTGCCGTCCCAGTCCCGTCGTGCCTGCGACACCGCCTGCCACGACGGGTTCACCGACGCCCCGTCGAAGGGCTCGAAGCCGGTCAGCAGGACGGTGGTCATGGGCGCGCTCCTCGGCGGGGTCGGCGGGGTCGGCGGGGACGGCACCGATGGTGCGGCATCGACTCGGCGTGGCGGGCGGCGGGGCCACCAGCGGGATCTGGTTCGCGCCTGCCGTTCCGGGGCACGTACCCGGCGGTTCAGCCCTTCCGGAGCAGCTCGGTGATGTCCTGGTGCAGCTGCTCGGCGGGCGCGAGTCCCCATCGCGCCGCCGCCTCGTCCGCCAGCTCCCGACTCCACCGCCAGCTCTCCCGGACCGCCGCCCGCACCGAGGCCGGGTCCAGCGTCGAGGTCGTCGCGGCATAGCGGGCGACGTCCTCGGCGGGCAGGTCCGCCTCCAGCGCCCGGCTCGGCGTGAGCCAGTGCTCGGTGGAGCCGCGCAGCAGCCTGCACAGCTTGAGCTGGTGGGGCGCGACCATCGAGGCCAGCCCGGCGTGCGCGCGGGCCGTCTCGCCCCTGGCGAGCACCTGCGTCACCATCAGCGTCCAGTTCGTCAGCTCGTCGACGAGCTGACGCGCCGTGACGGCCTCGTCCGGCGCGGGGACGTCGGCCAGCTCCTTCGCGACCGGACCGAGCAGCCCACGGCGATCCAGCAGGACGGCGCGGTCCGGTTCCGGCAGCCGCACCAGGCCCCGCCAGCCCGCGAGCTGTTCGGCGCTGCCGCTTGCGGGCTCGACATGGAACTCGCCCCGCATCAGGTCGTCGAAGACCACGGCGAGGATGCCGAACATGTTGGTGTAGGCGAGCGCGAGCGGGGCCAGCCGGGAGACGAACTCCGCGCCGTCGAACTCGTCGAGATGCTCGTCCAGGACGAAGACGTAGGCCTCGATGTCGGAGTGGGCGTCGGCCTCGCCGAGCGTCCACGACCCGTACAGCACGACACCGTCCAGTCGGGGATCGGCGTGGGCGACCTGCCGCAGCCGGTGCACTCGGGCGTCGAGCAGGGGGGAGGAAGAGGACATGAAAGGTGCCTCCTGCGGGCTGGTTCTGACTGGCGGAGCAGAGAGTGCGCCGCGCCCGCTCAGGTCGGGAGACGGCGATCCGACCATCCTGGCGGTGCCGGTGTCAGGCGCTCGAACCGGCCCGCACGGGCGCAGCCGAAGGCGACTGCCGCCGCCAGACCCGCCGGACCGGCCCTCGGCAACGCGTCTGCCGGTCCCGGAGGTGAGGCAGGCGGCTCGGCGGCCGCAGGCCGAACCGACGTCCCCGATTCCACCGCCCGACGGCATCGGTTGGCACGGACGCACCAATCACGGGCGCCGGCCTTGACCGGGTCGTGACCTGCCTGCCACCGTCTCAATCGGTCACTGGGGACCCGACGAGGAACTTCGAGGTGCGGCGTGATGCGCGGTGTTCGAGCAGCAACGGCGTTACCGGTGGCCGTCGCCGCCGTCCTGGCCCTGGTCGTGACGACGGGGATCGCCCATTCGGGGCAGCCCGCCCCGCCTGTCGCCGCCGACGCGGGTTCGCCTGCTCCGCCGTCGACCTCGAAGGCGGAGCCGGTACGGCCGGGAGCGGTGATCGCCCCGTCCGCCGCCCGCGCCGAGCAGGAGGCGGCCGTGGCCGAGGTCTACGCGGCGTGGAAGGCGGCCTTCGTTCGGGACGACTGTCGGGACGACTGGTACCAGGTGTACTCGCCGGACGCGTACGAGCCCTACGTCGCCGAGGGCCAGGGTTACGGCCTGGTGATCACCGCCCAGATGGCCGACGTCGACCCGGACGCCCAGGAGATCTTCGACGGCATCCTGCGTTACGTGCTCGACCACCCGTCCGCGCTGGACCCCGATCTGATGGCGGGCGCGCAGGATCTGTCCTGCAACACCACGGGCGGACAGGACTCCGCCACCGACGGGGACATGGACATCGCCTACGGGCTGCTGCTCGCCGACGCGGCCTGGGGCAGTGCAGGCGCGGTCGACTACCACGCGCTGGCCGTGACGCGGATCAACGCCATCAAGCGCAGCGAGGTGCATCCCGAGACGAACCTGATGGAGCTGGGGGACTGGGCTCACCCGGAGTGGACTCCGCAGCTCTACTGGGGAAGTCGCACGTCAGACTGGATGTTAGATCATTTTCGGGTGTTCCGAGCGGCCACCGGTGACGCGGACTGGGACACGATCCGCCTCGCCCACCAGGACCTGATCGAGACGCTGCAGGACGACTACGCGCCCGACACCGGGCTGCTGCCCGACTTCGTCCAGGACACCGGTACCAACCCCAGGCCCGCCCAGGGACAGTTCCTGGAGAGCGAGACCGACGGCTACTTCAGCTGGAATGCCTGCCGCACGCCGTGGCGGATCGGCGTGGACGCGCTGAACTCCGGCGACCCGCGCTCGGTGGCCGCCGCCCAGCGGCTCGACGACTGGATCCAGGAGTCCACCGGGGGCGATCCCGACCAGATCGGCACCGGTTACCGGCTCGACGGCACCCGGTACGGCACCGGCTCCGATGCCGCGTTCTTCGCGCCCTTCGCGGTCGCCGCCCTGAGCGACCCGGACAGCCAGGAATGGCTGGACGCCCTGTGGGCGAAGATCCTGGCCACCGACGTCGACCCGCAGCGGTATTACGCCGCGAGCATCCAGCTCCAGGTGATGCTGATCGTCAGCGGCACCGGCCTGACACTGTGACGGCCCGCCCGGGGCGGGTGCCTGCGATCGGGTACCCGGCTGCCGGGCGGCCCGGCGGAGCACGGCGCTGCGGGCGGCTCGCCGCGACGAGCCTGCGGTGCACGGCTCCGCCCGCGAGCGAGGCTGCGGGCACACCGCCCGGCCGGGCCGGGGCGCTCATGCTCGGGGAACGACGTCGTTCGTGCGACTCGGCGGTGGCCCGTCGGCACCGTCCGACGAGGCGAGCCTCGTGGCGAGACCGCAGCACGCCCGCCCTCCACGGCGTGCGGACCTCCCCGGCAGCCTCATGTCACGATCGCCGATCCCTGCCGTCCGCCGCCTCCTGAGCCGTGGCGATCTCGGCGCCGTGTTCGTCCGCCCACCCGGAGAGGGCGTCCAGGGCAGGCAGCAGGCTTCGGCCGAGCTCGGTGAGTGCATAGTCGACACCGGGTGGCCGGTCGTGGGCCTCCCGGCGGAGCAGCGCGTCCCGGTTCAGACGTTGCAGCGTCTCCAGGAGCACCTTGGTGCTGACCCCGCCGATCGTCGCCCGCAACTCGACGGGCCTGCGCGGCCCGTCGCGCAGCGCGTGCAGCACCACGATCGTCCAGGTGTTGCGGAGCAGATCGGCCGCTGTCCTGGCCGGACAGTCGGCAGGAGGCCGCGCTCACCGGAAGGGCTCGTCCTCCCGGCCTGCCCGCCGGGCTGAGCGAGCCGGCCCTCGGCGGCGTCCGGGAGACCCGGTCTCCACCGGCCCGTTCCGCGGGCCAGCGGCGGGCCTCGACGCCCGCGACGCGCCCCGCACCAGGTCGGACCGGCCCGGAACGACGGGCCGGTCCGGCGACCAAACTCGAATGATCGACGTGTCCGACGGTTCGAGGAGACTCAGCGGGGTCGACGCACCGGGGTGATGTGCTCGCCGCCCTCGGCCTCCGGCCTCGGCTCGGGCCTGGTCGGCGGACGGCCGTCGGGTCCCCGCCTGGCGGGCTGCCCGGCGGCGTGGGGCTGGGCGGACGGCGGCCGGGAGGCGGGTCGCCTCGGCGCCGCGCCTGGGGGAGCCGCTCGGCCGGGGGCCTGCGGCGTGAGACGTCCCGTCGGCTGGGGCGCGGGCAGCTGCTCGGTCGCCCCCAGCTCGGTCGTTCCCTGACCAGCCTGCGCCCGCTCGGTCGGGCCTCGGTCGGTCGTCGGCCGCCCGGTCTGCGCCTGCCCGACGGCCGCCTGAATCGTGGCCGGTTCGGGGACCGCGCCGGCCCTGGGCGCCGCCCCGGCTCCGGCGACGTCGGCCTCGGCAGGTCCGGAGCGGTGCGATGCCGGCCGTCGGCTCGCCGAGCCGGGGGGCCGTCTGCGGTGCTGTGTCGCGCCGAGGACCGCCGTCGCCTGCGGATCGCTGCCGACCGCCGCCGTCCCAGCCCTGGGGTGCACGGTCGTCGGGGCCTCGGCACCCGTCGAGGCAGGCCCGGGTCGGGCACCGGACATCGCCGGGCTGCGATCACCGGGGCCGCCCGGTGCCGGGCCTCGGGCGGGCACGGGCAGCCGTACGGTCGCCGAGTCGGCAGGCGAGGTTACCACGGCCGGGCCCCGCCGCATCGGCGGCGATGCGTGGTCCTCGGAGCGTTCGTCCTCGTCGGAGTCCCGGCCGCTGGGGATCAGCGGCCCCTCGGCCACCGCCCAGCGCAGCGCGGGCACGCCCTCCGCCCACTCCACCAGCCTGGTCGTCGGCCGCAGGCCCGCGATCAGGATCACGGCGGCGACGGCCGCACCGAGGAGCAGCCCGACGGCGACGTCGTGCGGGTAGTGCGCGCCGACGAAGACTCGGGAGAAGGCGGTGAGCACTGCCGCGACCAGTACCCAGAGCGCGGTGCGACGCCAGGCGATCGCCAGCCCGACGGCAGCGGCCGCCGCGAAGGTCGTGTGGTTGCTCGGGAACGACCAGTCGCCCATCGGCGGGCATGGCGAGATCGGCAGCACCTCGATCGCCTGGCACGGCCGGTCCTGGTGGATGATCGACTTGGCGACGTTGCTGATGAGGTACGACGTCGCCGTGGCGAACGGGGCCAGGAAGGCCTGCGCCGTCGTCGCCGCGTCCAGTCCTCGCGACCGCCACCAGTTCACCGCCAGCACCACGACCAGCAGGATCGGCAGCGCCTCGGTGCCGATCTCTGCTAACCAGTGCACCCAGCCGGGGGTGCCGTGGGCGAAGTCGACGAGGTCCCGGTACCAGGTCGCGCTCATGCCTGGAATGCCCTCGACCTCGACCGTGGTCGGGCGTCCGGCGGGGAAGCGCGCGACGGCCCCGACCTCGGCCTGCCACGGGCCGGTCGGTGTCAGCCAGCGGAACACGGCACCTCCATAGCTTTGTCGATCATGAACCAGGAGTGTATGGAGTCTGACATTCCGGTCACTGCGACGCCTGTCCTCCAGACGTCTGGCACCCTGGTCAGGTTGATCGCCACCTCGGATGCCGTCGGTCGAGGGTGTTCTCGGCGGTGTGAGCAGGCTCGGCGAAGATCCTGCTCCGACGGCCGGTCTCTGGTCCTTCCCATCGGAGACCCTGCGCCCTCGGTGAATCCGCCGTTCGGGGATCGCCGGTCTGGGGGACACCTGTCGCGTCCAGGGGACCGCGGCTCGGTGGCCGCAGATCACGTCTGGCGCCGCCCCTGCCTCCGGGGCGCACGCCTGCCCGGGGCGACGTCGCCGATGCCGACCAGCCCGCTCGCAGTCGGGTCGCGACGCTCGGATCGGCGATGTCCGCCTGCTGGTCGCCGAGCACATCGACTGCGTGGGGCGTCGGCGCGGGGTCGTCCTGGTCGCCTCCTTGATTGAAAGCTCTATTGCTTCAGGATGAATCGAAACTATCACCGGCGGCCCGGGCTGCTCAGCACTTCGCATCGGAATCGCATCGACCACTGCGCGGCCAGATCAGCCGGGAAGCGCGACACCCGGTCGCCTGCCCGCCGGGGTGGGACCGGTCGCGGAGTCGGGATCGGACCTCGCGCCCGTCGGACCTCAGTCCACCGGGCCGAGGTCGAGTGCGAGTTGTGCCGCGTGGTCGAGCCGGTCCTCGTCCTGCCGCGAGGCCGGATCACGGCGACAGCGGGAGCAGGTGATCGGTTCGGCGGTGGGCAGCAGTCGAGACCAGTCCCAGCCGCCCACGGCGGTGCCACAGCCGAGGCCGGGCACACTCCGCCCGAGGAACCGGGCCGGGCGCATGGCGTGCACGACGGACGAACCGGGAACCCGCGCGTTGCGATCGGCGAACCGGTCGAGCGCGAAGGCCGCGGTCTCGGCGGAGATCACGCCGATCGGCTCGGCGACCTCATCGATGTTCACCAGCACACCGTAGTGCGCCCCGGCGGCCCTCGTCGCGAACCGCGCCACGGCCCGGCGACGGCCCCGCTGCGGTCCCGGCGGCCCTGGCCCGTCCGCAGGAGAAGACCGCCGAGCGCCAGAAGGCCTCGCTCCGAACGGAGCGAGGCCTTCTGCATCCGGCGCCCTTGACTCGTGCGACGCGAGCCGCCCGACCCGGCGGCGTCGGATGGTGGATCAACTGATCAACCGCAGTGTTCGAACGGGCTGGTATAGGACTGTCCGCCCGCTGAACCGCCCCACTTCACGCAGGTGGCTCCCGCCGCCCGGCGCACCGGACCCGCGTAATAGGAGAAGGACCCGGAGTCGGTGACCCGAGTCTGTCCCTGCACCTCGAGAAACGCCGTGGTCGCGGTCGGGGTGCCCAGCGAGGCGGACTTGAGGGTCACGACGCAGTTGTTTCGGTTGGCGGAGTTGTACGTCAGGTACACGGTGCCCGCATTGCCGAGCGCCCGCTGATTGATGACCTGGTAACCGCTGCCGCAGACCTGGCCGGGGGAATAGGGATTGCCGTTGTCGGAGCAGCGGTTGTTGCTGGTGAAGCTCGTGTTGCCGTAGTAAGGGACTGCGACTCCGTCCAGCGTGGCTCGCACCGGCGAACCCCCAGAACGCTGCTCGTAGTGCAGATGCGGTCCGGTGGAACCGCCGGTCGATCCGACATTGCCGATCCGCTGCCCCAGCCGCACCTGCGTGCCGACCGTGACGGCCTGGCTCGACAGATGCGCGTAGCGGGTCGTGAAGCCGGAGCCGTGGTCGATCTCGATCCATCGGCCGTAGCTGGTGCTTCCGGTGTTCTCGACGCGGGCGACCCGACCCGCGGCAGAGGCGACGACCGGAAGATTGTTGATGTTCGAGCGCTGGAAGTCGACGCCCTGCGCGGGGCTGTGATTCGATCGCGTGTTGGCGTTGACCGTCTCATTGCATTCGAACGGCACCTGGTAGTTCGGCGCGGCCAGCGCCGTTCCCTGGCCGGCCACCAGGCCGAGCAGGGAGATGGCGAAGGCCGTCGTCACTGCGCCTAATCGTCTCGTGAACGTCATACGCTGTCCTCCATGCACTGGAGCGGCGGCCGATCGGCCCGCCGCCGGTAGCACGAACCAGCTGATCTGACCACACGATCCGATCAAGGGGAATGCGTCCGGGGAATCTTTCGGTGAAAGATTCCCGTCGTCCTCGTTATTGTTCGGCGCGTCTTGTCGAGTCGATGATCCGCCCGGTAATCTGCCCGACCGGGTATGCGAACGTGTCGATCTCGATACCCGATGACGGCGCGGACGAGTCATCGACGTCTGCACTGCGGAATACCCCGCAGACCGTGCGACATCGTTTTCAGCCGGTCTCCGTCTGGGCGTCGAAGGACTCAGGCCGGTGTCAGCTCCGGTGTGCTCGCGGGCGGAATCCGGTGTCGGGTCGCCTGTTCGTAGGCGTGCCCGATGCCCAGCAGCGTCGGCTCGTCGAAGGCCCGCCCCAGCAACTCCACGCCCACCGGCAGTCCGTCGGCGGTCAGACCCGCCGGGACGGTCAACGCGGGCAGTCCGCTGTACGCGGCCAGCCGACAGTTCGCGTAGGACTGGCTGGTGCCCACCGGGGTCGCGGGGGCGGTGATCGTCGGATAGAGGATCACGTCCAGGTCGTGCGCCGTCATCAACGCGGTGATCCGTGCGTGCAGCACCTCGCGCTGCCGCAGCCGCTCCTCGTACTCCGGATGCGGCAGTTCCGGGCTGTCCACCCAGTTCCGCAGGGTCGACAGGACACTGGGCGTCACCAGACCCGAGGTCGCGATGTCGGCCAGGGTCACGAGATTCCTCGGCGGCTCGAGTCGTGCGAGGCTGCGGGGAGCACGTGTCCCCGGTGCGGCGAGATAGGCGTCGAGGTCCCGCTCGAACTCGTCGCGGACCACGTTCGCCGCGCCCGCCGCCGCCAGGATCTCCGGCTGCGGCCCCAGTTCCACCGTCTCGGCGCCTCGCGCGGCCATGTCCCGTGCCGCCGCGCGGACGAGATCGGTCGTGGGCTGTTCCTCCGGGGTGACGCCGAAGTAGTCGGTGAACAGGCCGATCCTGGCGCCCGCGAGCGCGCGGTCGTCCAAGGTGGACAGATAGGTGTCCGGTACGCGGCCGACGGCGGCCTCGGTCACCGGGTCGTCCGGGTCGTGGCCTGCCGTCGCGTCCAGCACCAGTGCGACGTCGCGCACCGACAGGCCGAGCGGCCCGACGGTGTCCTGGGTGCTCGACAGCGGGGCCACTCCCGCGCGGCTGGACAGGCCCAGCGTCGGCCGCAGTCCGACCAGCGCGTTGTGCGCGGCGGGGATGCGAATCGACCCGCAGGTGTCCGAACCCATGCCCACCGGGGCGAACGCCGCCGCCACCGCCGCGCCGGTCCCCCCGCTGGAACCGCCGGGATGCCGTTGCTGGTCATAGGGATTGCGGGTCTGACCGCCCAGCGAGCTGACGGTGGTGATGTTCATGGCGAACTCGTGCAGGTTCGTCTTGGCCAGGATGATCGCCCCTGCCTCGCGCAGCAGGCGCACCTGGGTGGCGTCGTCGGGCGGTCGCAGCTCGCGCAGCGCGAGCGAGCCGTTGGAGGTCGGCAGGTCGCCCGTGTCGTGGTTGTCCTTGATCACGATCGGGATGCCGTGCAAGGGACCGCGAATCCGGCCGCTGCGTCGCTCGGCGTCCAGCCTGCGGGCCTGCGCCGTCGCCCTCGGATTGACGGTGATCACCGCGTGCAGGCCGGGCTGGTCGTCGTAGGCCTCTTCGTAGGCGTCGATCCGGCGCAGGTACGCCTCGACCAGCGCGGCCGAGGTGGTCTGTCGCTCCGCGAGCATCGTGGACAACTCGTGCACACCGACGCCGACGACCTCGGGCGCCGGGTTCCGCGGCGGCCCGGGCGGATGCGTCTCGGCCTGGGCGGCGGCCGGGAGCGTCATGCCGACGGCCAGGGCGATCGCCGTCGCAGCCCGCCACCGTCGACCTCGACGGGTTGACGGTCGGTCTGATCCGAGCATCGCCATCCACCTCTCGCCGGAGCCTCGGACCGTAGCGGTCTCCGGTTTCGGCTGAACTGCACCCGGTTTGCCGTGATGTTTCACTTCTACCGGTGCGCGGGGGCGGGCGACAGGGGTCGTGCGACCGACTGGGAGACCGAGCAAGCGCCTCGACAGTCCATAGCGGACGGATTTCTCTTCTCCGGCGGAGCCTCGGTCGTCGCCCTTCGGCGGCCGGCCTCTCGGTGAGCCGCACCGCAGGCCAGGCCCGCCGCGGGCGGAAGTCCCCGTCGATCTGACGCCTCGTCGGGCCCGACCGTCCACCGCATCGTGGACGGTTCCTCCTTACCGGTCCCTCGACCTCCGCCGCGTGGCTCAGCCGCGACGATCATCGGGGCAGGCTGGCGCCCGGCGGCTCCCGCAGCCTCCGATCACCGTGCGCGCCGAGAACCCGCACGACTCGGCGACGGAGCGACGACCGAGCACCGACCCGCACTCACCTGCCGGACCTCCGCCGAGGACTCACGGCGTCTCGCACCATCCCTCGGGGTCCCGGTTCTGATGCGCGCCGCAGAGTCCCTGGAGCTCCGGCACACCCGAGCCCTGGGACACCAGCACCGCGACCACCTTGTCCTCCGGTACCTGCTGGTCCACGCTGCCGCCGAAGTTGATCCGGCCCGTCTCGCCGCTGAGCGAGCCCTCACCGTGGATTCGGCTCAGCTCGTGCTGCACCATGCCGGGCCGGACCGGGATCCGCAGGTTGTTGCGCTGCAGGTTGGTGATCGCCGTGGCGAAGACGTCGAATGCGTCGTAGGCCAGGGCGGCGTGACCGTCCAACGAGGGGTCGATCGTGGCGTTGCAGACGTCCTCGAAGAGCTCCCGCATCGTGGTGTAGAGGTTGCTCGGGGAGTTGCAGGACGGCGAGCCCACCGCGAAGGAGAGGTAGTGGAACGGCACCGTCGGCCATCGGCCCCGATCCTCGCGGTCAGCGGCGAACCGGGAGATGTCGTCACCGCCCAGGATGGTCGGCGGATCGTCCTGACACCGGCCGCTGACCCCGCTGAGAAACGAGTTGAACTCGTCGGGCCTCCCTGCGAAGAAGATCAGGCCGGGATAGTCGCAGGACTGCCTGCCGAGTTCGTTGGCGCGCAGCGCGTCCGGCGGCGCGGTGTCGGAGTCCTCCCTCGGCAGGTAGCGAAACCGATTGCTCCCGGCGTCGTCCCCGACGGCGGCGCCCTCGACGTGGAAGCCCTGGGCCGCGAAGGCGTCGCCGACCTTCGCCGTCAGGTCGGTGGCGTAGAGGTCGTTCTCATCGGCGGGGGAGAGGATCCGGATCTCGCGGGTGATCTCGGCGGGCTCCGCATCGGCGGCGGCCAGGACGTTCGAGGCGAAGGCGGCGGCCACCTCGGCCTCCCTGGCGTTGTCGGGGGAGACCTGCCGGTACAGCGGGGATGCGGCGGGCATCTGCGCGGCGGAGAGCGTGGCGGCGACCATCGGCAGCCCCTCGTTGCTCAGCGCGCGGATCGTGCGACGGGTGGCCTCGCGACTCTGGTCCAGTCCGACCACGCCGACGAGCGTGTCGTCCTCGTCCGCCAGCCGCCCCACCTGCTGCGCGACCCATTCGCCGTGCTGCATGCGAGATCCGGCATTGGCGACGTGCACCCGGATCAGTGGCGACTCGGGTCCGCCGTCGAGCAGCCTCCGCTGCGCGGCGGCGATGCCCATCAGGCCCTCGTGCGTCGAGTTCAGCTCCGTGGTCTCGCCGGTGTCCATCGCGACCAGGTAGACGATGGTCGCGTACGGCCGGTTCGCGTTCTCCTCCTGCCGGTGCGCCGCCTCCACATCGCGATTCGTCGTCAGGATCTGCCTCTCGATCGCACTGATCGCGGGCGACCCGCCGTCCAGGAACACGTGCGAGTCACCGCTCACCCCGACGCACTCGCCGTCATCCCGCAGGGCGATGGTGGCCGCGTCCCGATCCCACGGCAGGATTCCGCACGCCTGATAGGTCTGTACGGAGCCGATGGTCAACTGGCCGGTGCCCGCGGCGACGGCGGCGGCGAGCAGAACCGCGACGGTGCGGGTGTAGCGTCTGCGGGCCCACCACGGCGGCGATCGGAAGGCGAACCGCCTGATCCCGTCGAGCTGACGGCGGTGGCGCTGCGGCTCGTCGGGCGGCGGTGGGACCTCCAGCGGCAGGTACCAGGCGGTGTGGTGGCGGGTCCGGCTGTAGTGGGCGAAGAGGGTCAGCCAGTGTTCGTAGGCGTCCTCGGCCTCGACGGCAGGCCGGGTCTCGAGCGCTCTGGTCTGTCCTTCGTCGTCCGCTGCGCCCAACTCGGCCGGGTCGGGCGGAATCACGGTGCTGCCGCTGACCACGACCAGCGGGTCGAAGGCGCCGATGTCGTTGCGGACGTCGTTGATCAGCCGTAACAGTCGGTTGCCCCCGTTGGCCGGGGTGATCCTGTCCAGCAGCAGCACGGTGTAGGTGGTGCGGCGGAAGGCCCGTAGGAAGCGGGGAAACGGTCGGTGGGCCGCGCGCACGTCCTCCAGGAAGGCGTTGACGATCAGCCGTTGGAGCTGGCCCTGATCCTCGTAGACGTTGAGGTTCCTGGTCAGGCGTTCGGCGAACCCGATGAAGGTGCCGGGGTCCTGCGGTGCCAGGTACGGCTGCCGGAGCAGCCAGCGGTACTCGTTCCCGACGCCGGGAATACGACCGCGTAACCGGACGGCGAACCGGATCGCGCCCACGGCACGCAGCAGCACGGCCCAGCGGGAGTCGAAGGCCTCGGCGGCGGGCTCGCCGTCGCGGCTGAGTCGGTCGCGTCGCCGAGAGCGCAGCGAGAGCCGGGCGCGAAGATCGACGTCGTCGGCCTCGGAGAATTCCTGTCGGAGCAGCCAGTCGACCAGATGAAAACGACTGAACCGCATCCTTCCGTACTTGGTGTTCGCGCCGGTGGACAGTTGCACGGCCAGGTCGCGCAGTGCCACGAGAATGAGTTCGGTCTGGTCGGCGGAATCGTCTGCTTCGGCGGTGAACGAGTGTCGGGCATGCGGCACCCGTCGCGGCGTGGCGTTCTTGAGTTGATCAGCGAGCGCGGTGAGCAGCTCGGCCTGTTCCTCCCCCCGGGACAGGCACAGCATCGGAATACCGCGTCTGCCGCGCTGGTCGACCGGCACTTCGCCGAGCAGCGGCCGGGTCACCAGCTTCCGCAGCAGCTTGAGCACCTGCGGAGCGCCCTCGAACGCGGGCATGGCGGTGCCCGGCCGCCCGGTCGGATGAATTCGATCGGTGGTCGTCACAGTTGATTCCCCCTGTCCCCGAATCACCACGGTTCTGCGTCGTGGCACCGGCGAATGGTCGCCGTCAGCTGCCTCCGCTCCTTATCGGAGGAGTCGTTCTCCGACGCACCGCGATAATCATCCCGCAGCGGCCCGACAGTTCGACGTCGGGATTTCGGCGCCGGTCGACGTTCGTTCGACTCGAATGGGTGAAGATCGCGACACTGAGTTCGCCAGACTAGTCCAGCATGCCTGCCGGATCCACCAGCATTCTGCAATCACACTGAATCGCAATCTCCGGCCGTCGTCGAATCGATTCGACGACGGCGTGTCGGCCGAACTCGGGATCGGTGTGCCTGCCGATGCCGCCGCCCGCCGCAGCCTGCTAGGTCCCCGTTCGACGCCGCGCCACGCCTGCGTCGAGCCCGCGCCCGCGCGGACCCGGCACGACCGACATCGGGCGCAGGATCAGCCGAGTCGCGGTGGCGGCGACGCCCGCCCGCTCCTTGAGATCGCGCAGCAGGGCGTCCAGCGCCGCGACGTCCGGCGGCTCGGCCCGCACCACGTAGTCGAACTCGCCGGTCACGTGATGAACCTCCACGATGTCGGCGAACGAGGCCACCGTCGCCTCGAATCCCGCATTGTCCTGCCCGGGCCGCAGCCGGAGGTCGATGAGCACCTGGAGGGCCTCGCGCCCGGTCGCGACGGGATCGATGAGGACCTTGAGCCGGACGACTCCCCGGGTGGTGAGTCTGCGCAGCCGCTCGGCCGCCGCATTGGCGCTCAGGCCCACGGCCGCGCCGAGGCTGCTGTAGGAGATCCGAGGATCTCGCTGCATTTCACGGAGGATTGCCCTGTTGATCTCGTCCATACCGCCATGGTCTCGCCAGATCGCCGGGTTCGACCTGCATTCGATGATTCCGGCGGTCGATACTCCCCCTTCGGCGGCGATGTTCCGCCGAACGGGGGATCACAGGGGGACGGCGGAGATGGTGACGGCGTTGGCGAGCGGATTCGGCTTCGGGCTGTTGGTGGCCGCTCAGGTGGGACCGATCTGGCTGCTCTGCGTGCGCGGCGTGCTGCACGGCGGGGTGGCGATCGGCCTGGCCCTCGGGCTGGGCGCGGCCATCGTGGACGTGGCGTACGCGGCGTTGGGCGTCGCGGGAGTCGCGACGGTCCTCCAGTTGGGGGGCGTCCGAATCGTCTTCGGCGCACTCGGCGTCGCCGTGCTGCTCGTCCTCGGCATCCGCGCCCTGCGCTCCGCCCTGCGGGACGGCCCGGCGGACCCGGCCGTGGACGGCGTGTCCGGAGTGCGGCCCGCCTTCCTGACCGGGCTCGCGGCCACGGCGGCCAATCCGCTGACCATCCTGTCCTGGGCGGCGGTCTTCGCCGCCGTCTCTGCGGCAGGCACCGCCGACGGCTCTGGCAGCTCGCCGATCCTGCTGGTGGGCGTCGGCATCGGGACCTTCTGCTGGTTCGCGCTGCTCTCGGTCCTGGTGGCCGGGCTGGGCCGCTTCCTCGGGCCCCGGCTGCGCCGAACGATCGACCTGGTTGCGGCCTGCGGTCTGCTGGTGTTCGCCGTGGTGCTGGCCTGGCGGATTCTGGCCTGAGACGGCACCGGCAGGCAACGCGGGTCCGGCGAGGACTGCGCGGCAGCCGAAGCCGCCTCGGCGTCGGGCGGCACGTCGGGGGTTCTCACGACGCCCCGCCGGGCGGGGCTCGCCGGGGAGGCGTCTCGGACGTCCGTGCTGCGCGGCGAACCGGACGTGCGGCGCGAACCAGACGGCCCCGGCGGAGCGGCCGAGCGAGGCTCAGCCGTCGGGCACGTCGAACTCGGCCAACGCAGCCCCGAGCGCGGCCAGCGTCCGGTCCACGTCGTCAGCCGTGTGATTGCCGAGATGGCCGATGCGCACGGTGTGCTTCGCGGCAGTCGGATGGGTGCCCGCCTGAAGCACGACGCCGTGTCGTTCGACGGCGGCCACCAGCTCCGCCGCGCCGATGCCCGTCGGGGTGCGGAACACGGTGACGCCGTGGGCGCGGTCGGCGGCCGCGGTGAACAGCCGCAGGCCCGTCGTGGCGAGTCCGTTCCGCAGTCGGGCCGCCAACGCCGTATGGCGGCGGGTCCGCTCCCCGCCTTCGGCGACGATCAGTCGCAGGCTCTCGGCCAGCGCACTCACCAGACTGCCCGGCGGAGTCTGGAAATAGGCGAAGCCGCCCGCCGCCAGCGCGCGCATCACCGGCAGCCAGCGCCCCAGATCGAGGCTGTAACCGCGCGGCGACCACGTTCGTTCGATCAGGACCCGCAACGCCCTGGTCCGGAGTGAGACGAGGAACAGGCCGCCGGGTCCGCTCAGCGCCTTGGGCGGCGAGGTGAGGTAGGCGTCCACATCCCAGTCGTCCTGCCGGACCTCCTCCGCGCCCGCTGCGGCGATGCCGTCGACCAGGCTGAGCGCGCCGTGCCTGCGGGCGAGCGCGGTCAAGGCCGCGACGTCGGCGCGAACGCCGCTGCTGGAGTCGACGTCGGTGAGCAGCACCGCCTGATACGACTCGTCTCGCAGCCGCGACGCCACCTCGTCGAGATCGAGACCGCGACCCGGCTCGGCCCGCAGCACTCGGCTCGACAGGCCGAGACTCGAGCACAGCTCCTGCCAGCGCTCGCCCCACATCCCGGTGGAGAGCACGAGTGCGGGCCGTCCGGGGTCGAGCAGGCTCACCGCGAGGCTCTCCATTCCCGCCGTCCCCGACCCCGGCACGATGAACACCTCGCCCTCGGCCGTGCCGAGCACCGGTCGCAGCAGCTGCATCGTCTCCCGGACCTCGGCAAGGAACCGGTGGTCGGTGATCGGCGGCGCCTGGTCGGCGAGCCTGCCGCGCACCGAGGGCGCCAGCCTGGTCGGGCCGACCACCATCGCCAGCGGCGCGGGCCGGGATGCGCGCTCCTCGGTCGTCCCGGCGCCGTCGCCGCTTCGCGTGGTCATCGGCCGTCGGCCCACTCGACGTAGTCCTCGCGGTGCGGGGTGAACACGTCGAGCGCGACCGAGCGCTCCAATGCCCACACCTGGTGCTCGATCCCGCCGCGCACCACGAAGCTGTCGCCCGGCCCCGCCTCGAAGGTCTCGTCCCCGGCCTGGACCCGCACCCGACCGGAGACGAGATAGGCGAGCTGCTCATGCGGATGGCTGTGACGGGGGAACACCGAACCCTTCTCCATCACGTGCTCGACGAGCATGAGCCGGTCGTTGTAGGCCAGGACCCGGCGCAGCAGCCCTGGATAGGCGTCGGCACCGTCCACCGTGGCGGCGGGCACGATGACGACGTCGCGGTCGAGTCGGGACGCGTCGGTCCCGTCCGCCGCCGGTCGGGTTCCGGCGTTCGCGGGCTGGGAGTCGTTCGGCACGGCGTTCCTCGCCTTCACCTGGTCGGACGGACGTAAAGCGGCAGCGGGGTGACGTCGGCGTTCACGGTCCCCGCCTCGGCCTCGGTGGTGGGGAAGTGCGCCCGGTCGAAGACCTGATGCAGGCTGGAGACGCAGCCGGGGGGAACGGCGACGACGACGCCGGTCTCGTCCGTAAGCGACTGCGCGGCGATGAACCGATAGCTCTCGCCGCCCCGCAGGTCGACGCGGGTCCACTCGGTGGGCGTCCCGCCGGAGCGCAGCCGTCGGTGGTAGACGCTCCTCGGCTCGTCGACGTCGTTGCGCACCCGGATGTGCACGGCGCGGATGTCGCCCTCCCAGTCGAAGCCCGCGATGTCGTGGGGTTCGCTCGTGGGCAGATCGGGGACGGTGGGCAGGGCGGGCACCTGGTCGGGAATCCGCCGGATTCGGGCGTGGGTGCCGCATCGGGTGCAGTTCCCCTCGGCGGTCAGACCGAGCAGCCGGGCGTTCAGCCCGTAGCGGGTGATCTGGAGCGCCCCGCAGCTGCGGCACCAGGTGTTGGCGGCCTCGGTGTCGTACACGTTGCCCAGGTAGACGTGGTCCAGCCCCATGTCCAGGGCCACCTGCCTGGCGCGTTCCAGCCGGTCCACCGGCGTGCGGATGGTGTTCGTCATCTTGTAGTCGGGGTGGAAGCGGACGAAGTGCGTCGGCACCTCCGGCCCGAGCCGCTCCCCGACGAAGCGCGCCATGTCGCGCGCGTTGTCCTCACTGTCGCTGAGGTCGGTGACCATCAGCGTGGAGACCTCCAGGTGCCTGCCGGACCGGTACACCTGCTCGGTCGCGGCCAGGACCGGCTCGATCCAGCCCTTGGTGATCTTCCGGTAGTACTTCGGGTCCATGGACTTGATCGAGACGGAGAAGATGTCGACCACCGGAATCAGTTCCTCGACGGCCTTCTCGGAGATGAAGAACGCCGACTTGTAGAGGTTCAGGATGCCTTTCTGGCGAGCGAGGGTCGCCGTCTCGGTGACGAACTCGTGCCAGACGACCGGATCGTTGTACGTCCAGGAGATGACCTTGATTCCGTGCCGGACCGCGATGTCGACGACTTCCTGCGGCGTGTAGTAGAAGACGTCGGAGTCGGCGACGAAACGGGCCTGTGACGTCTTCCAGTTGTGGCAGTAGTCGCAGTTCAGCATGCAGCCGATGTTCCCCATGGACAGGATGCGGGCGCCGGGCTCGAAATGGAAGACGGCCTCGGTCTCGATCGTCTCCTCCGTGGCGTGCACCGATCGGCCGTAATTGAGGCTCACCAGCGTGCCGTCTCGATTCGCCCTGACCATGCAGAATCCGTGTTGACCTGGCCTTATTCGGCAGTTCCTCGGGCTCAGCCTGCATTGGACCACGCCGTCCCCGAGGTCGTCCTGCAGTCGGGCGGGGTAGCCTTCTTCCTGCCATTTCTTCATGATCACGGCCTCGTTCCGGCGGTGGGTCACGACGCCGACGGCCGATTTCTTCGATCAGCGATCGGTCGCCGTCGTCCGAATTGTCTTTCGATCGGCATTCCGCCTCGGCTGCCGCATACGGTCGTCGGCGATCAGTCGGCTTCGACGACGGTATCCCAGCACGAACGACGGTGGGCCGGTCGGATGGCTTGGCGTGGTGGGGAGAAAGCGGTGCTTCCGTGGCTTGAGCATCAACGATATCGAGGAGGAATTCGATGACGCGGTGTCCGCTGTGGACGATCCGTCGTCGCTCGCCGCCGGGGCGGTGCTGATCGACTGCGGCGAAATTCGACCCGAGTGTGATGCCGGTTACAGAAAAGCAGGGCGGTGACGCGCTGTCAAGGGTCGTCACCCCGAGTCTGCATGACGTCGGAGGTGCGGGCTCCGGCGTTCGCGGCGTCCGCCGTGCGGCGGCATCGGCCGCCTGCCGCATCGACCGCGCGCCCTCGGGCGATCGTCGCGGCTGCGCCGTCGACCGCCTGCCCGATGACGCCCTCGACTGATCGGCGGCGCGGTCGACGCTCTCCGCCGGACGGGTCGGACGACGGGACCACGAACCGATGCGGGGCCTCGCTCGCGCTGACCTCGTCGAGCGGATCGGCTTGCGATCTGCTCCCGCCCCGGGTGCGTGAGGTTCAGGTAAGGGCGCCGTGAAATGCCCGTGAGCTGCGAAGACTCCTTTTTCGAGAAAGATCGACATGTGCCGTCGTATGCGTATGCTTGCATGGTGGTTTGTCCCAAGTGTCAGAACTTGATGCGCACCTATGAGCGCAACGGCGTCCATCTGGAACAGTGCGAAGGCTGTCGCGGAATCTTCCTCGACAGAGGCGAGCTGGAGCAGATGACCAACGCGGAGCAGAGCTTCTACGGCTCGGCACCCCCCTTCCAGCCTGACGGCGGCCATCGGCATCACGGCGGCCACTCGGACTCGCCTCGTCCGTATCAGGGCCACCGTCCCGACTCGCCCGGCCCCTACCGGGGTGGCCACGGCGGCGGACACTACGAGGACTCGCCTCGGCCCTACGGCCAGCGGCGGGATCGCGGCCCCGGCGGGTTTCTTCGGAACCTGTTCGACTAGTCGCGAAGATGAATCTGCTCGTCTGCCCCGGCTGCGGCGATCGCACCGACACTCCCGTCGTCGCGCCCGCCCAGCCGGTGCTCACCTGTACGACCTGCGGCCATGAGCGACGATTCGCCCGCCGTCCGTTGTTCGCCCTCGTCGGGCCCAGCGGCACCGGCAAGTCGACGGTCGCCAGGCTGCTCGCCGAGCGGCTGCAGGACCGTGCCGTCGTGTTGGAACAGGACGTCCTCTGGCTCGCCGGACTGCGCGATCCCGCCGAGGACCACCGGCTCTTCCGGTCTACCTGGCTGCGGCTCGCGGCGATGATCCACCAGAGTGGTCGTCCCGCCGTGCTCTGCGGAACCGTGGTGCCGATCGAGTTCGAACACCTGCCGGAACGCGCCCTGTTCAGCGAGATCCGCTACCTCGGGCTGGTCACCGACCGCGAGACGCTCGCCGAGCGGCTTCGCGCCCGTCCGGCGTGGCGGCAGTGGTCGGAGCCGAGGATCACCGAGACGCTGGAGTTCACCGACTGGCTGGTGGCCAACGCCGCCTCGATGTCGCCGCCGGTCCGCCTGCTGGACACCACCGGGGTGCCCACGTCGGACACCGCCGACGAGGTCGCCAGGTGGATCCACGACGAACTGGACCGCGATGCCGCGGGCGACGCCCCGGCCGAGGACTGACGCCGTAGCGCCGAATCGGCCTGCGCATTCCGGCTCCCCCGCCTGCGGGCGCGGCCGAACGACGACGAGAACGCCTGCCCACCCCGCCGCTCCCGCCGCACCGGTCTCGTCGGCCTGCCGGACACCGCCGCCGACCAGCGACGACGCGCTGTCGATCACAACTCCGCGAGCCGCCGCTCCAGTGCCTCGGCACGCACGTCACTGAGCCGCAGGGCCACGGTCAGCGCCGTCTCCCACGCACGACGAGCCTCGGCATCTCGACCGGCGGCGTGGTGGGCGGTGCCCTCGGTCGTGCGGGCGTTGACCACACACCACAGCCAGCCGATCCGCCGGGCCAGATCGGCTGCGGCGTCCGCCATGGTGACCGCGTCGTCCCAGTCGCCGAGGGCGAGGCGCATCTCCGCCAGCCTGGCCAGGGTGAACGCGGACAGGACGGGGGAGTCGACCTGGTCGGCCAGCTCGGCGGCCCGTAGTTGGGCGCTCACCGCGTCGTCTTCTCGGCCGAGGTGATGCAGGGCCTGGGCCCGATAGGACCACACGTTGGACAGGCCGTCGATGCAGTCCACCGAGGTGAACGCCCGCTCCGCCTCGGCGACCCGGTCGAGCACCCGACTCGCGTCGAGCGGCGCATCCTCGATGCTGTTGCGATCCAGGGCCGCCCTGGACAGCGCCGTCAGCGTCCAGCCCAGCTCGCGCTCCTGGCCCAGCTCGGTGCGGATGCGCAAGGCCTCGTCGAGATAGGCCGCCGCCCGGTCCCAGTCGGTTTCCTCGATGGCGATGACGCCGAGCGCATGGAGCATCCAGCCCTGGCCCAGCAGGTCCTCCGCTGCCCGCGCCGTCCGCAGCGCTGCCTTGGACGCCGTCCGCCAGATCACCCACGGCTTGGTCAGGGAGAGGTACTCCCACCAGACGACGGGCAGTTCCCAGGCCCGCCTGGTCAGGCCCGCGGCCGTCGCGAAGCGGACCCAGGACACCAGGTCGCGAGACCAGGTCTCGCACCAGGCGCGCCCCGCCTCGGCGGAGTCGAAGACCTCCGGTGTCACGCCGTCGGCCGGGGCACCGGGGGTCACTGCGGGGCCGCTCACGTGCGTGACGGCCTCATTCGCGTTGACGGCCGAGTGCACGAACCAGTCAGTCGCGCGCCGGGCCAGCAGCGCCCGCTCCACGTCCTCGACCTCCCCGAGTTCCTCGGCCAGCGCCCGCTGCGTGTCGTCGTAGTCGTATCGCTCCTGCTCACGGACCAGCAGCGCCCGGTCCACGAGGTCCTCGAGCAGCCGTCGTGCGTCGTCGACCTCGGCGGCGAGCACGGCGGCGGCGAGTCCGGGGGTGATCGGAGTGGGCAGCAGGGCGAGTCGCCGCCACGCTTCCCACCGTGCCCGCCCCAGCCCCTCGACGGCCCTCCGTCTCGTCTCGCCCTGTGCCGTCGCGCCGTTTCGATCGTCACTCATGACTCGGATGCTCGGCTGCTCTCGGTCGTTCGGCCACTCGAGAGCAGCCGAGCAGACGAGGCCGCCGGGGCCCGGTCCGCGCCCCGGATCGGCCCACCCGGCCTGCGGCGACCTCCCCTGCGGCCCCGGCAGGAGTCAGCCGATCGGATCAGGCCGTCTCCACCGTCGCGTCGGTGAACTGGGCGGCGTACAGCCTGGCGTAGGCCCCGCCCGAGGCCAGCAGCGCAACGTGGTCGCCCTGCTCGACGATCCGGCCGGACTCCATCACCAGGATCACGTCGGCGTCGCGGATCGTCGACAGTCGATGGGCGATGACGAAGCTGGTGCGGCCCTCCCGCAGCGAGGCCATGGCGTGCTGGATGAGCACCTCGGTGCGGGTGTCCACCGAGCTGGTCGCCTCGTCGAGGATGAGGATCGCCGGTTCGGTGAGGAAGGCCCGCGCGATCGTGATGAGCTGCTTCTCGCCCGCGCTGACGCCCTCGCCCTCGTGGTCCATCACCGTGTCGTAGCCCTCGGGCAGGGTGCGGACGAAGCGGTCGACGTGGGTGGCCATCGCCGCCTCGACGACCTTCTCCCGCGTCGCGCCGTCGACCCCGTAGGCGATGTTCTCGGCGATCGTCCCGCCGACCAGCCAGGTGTCCTGTAGGACCATGCCGATCGGGCGGCGCAGCTCGGCGCGCGACATCGTCGCGATGTCCACGCCGTCCACGGTGATCCGGCCGCCGGTGACCTCGTAGAAGCGCATCAGCAGGTTGATCAGGGTGGTCTTGCCCGCCCCGGTCGGGCCCACGATCGCGACCGTCTGACCGGGCTCGACGGCCAGCGACAGGTCCTCGATCAGCGGCGTGTCCTCCTGGTAGCGGAAGGAGACCTCCTCGAACGCCACCCGTCCCGTGACCCGATCGGCCCGAGGCGCCGTCGCGGGATCGCGCTCCTGCTCCTCGGCGTCGAGCAGTGCGAAGACCCGCTCGGCGGAGGCCACGCCGGACTGGAGCAGGTTCGCCATCGACGCGATCTGGCTGATCGGCTGATTGAACTGCTGGGAGTACTGGATGAACGCCTGGACGTCGCCGATGGTCATCGAGCCGGAGATGATCCGCAGGCCGCCGATGACCGCGATCAGCACGTAGCCGAGGTTCCCGATGAAGCGCAGGGCGGGCTCGATGACGCCGGAGACGAACTGCGCGCGGAAGCTGGAGGCGAACAGCGCCTGATTGTGCTTCTCGAAGGTGTCCGCCGCCTGCTGCTGCCTGCCGAACGCCTGGACGAGGGCGTGACCCGTGTACATCTCCTCGATGTGGCCGTTGAGCTTCCCGGTGGCGGTCCACTGCCGGACGAACTGCGGCTGGGCCCGCTTGCCGATGGCCATCGTGACCAGGATCGACAGCGGCACGCTGATCAGCGCCACCAGAGTGAGCACCGGTGAGATCCAGAACATCATCACCAGCACGCCGATCAGCGTGAGCACCGAGGTCACGATGCGGTTGAGCGCCTGCTGGAGCGTCTGGGAGATGTTGTCGACGTCATTGGTGATGCGGGACAGGACCTCGCCGCGCGGCTGCTGATCGAAGTAGCCGAGGGGCAGCCGGGTGAGCTTCGTGGCGGCCTGTTCCCGCATGCGGTACGCGGTGGACAGCGCGATGCGGGCCGTCAACCGTCCTCGGATGAGGGTGAAGCCCGCCGAGGCCACGACGATCGCGATCGCGACGAGCAGCACCCGGCCGATCGCGGTGAAGTCGACGCCGGAGCCGGCCAGGCCGGTCACGACCAAATCGGTGACTCGGCCGAGCAGGGCGGGGACCACCACCGACAGTGCGACGCTGACGGCGGCGAGTACCAGGATGACGATGATCAGCACGAGATCGGGGCGCATCGAGCCGATCAGCCTGCGGGCGGAGCCCGCGAAGTCCATCGGCTTCTTGCTCGCCGCCGTGTTCCGATCCGCGGCAGCCGTACTCATGACGCCTCCTGCTCGGTGAGCTGGGAGAGCACGATCTCCCGGTAGGTCTGATTGCCCGCCATCAGCTCGGTGTGGGTGCCGGTGCCGACGACGCGGCCCTCGTCCAGGACGACGATGCGATCGGCGTCGCGGATGGTCGAGACCCGTTGGGCGACGATCACGAGGGTGGCGTCCTGGATCTCTCTGGCGAGTGCGGCGCGCAACGCCGCGTCGGTGGCGTAGTCGAGAGCCGAGAACGAGTCGTCGAAGAGGTAGATCTCCGGCCGCGCCACCAGGACCCTGGCGATGGCCAGTCGTTGCCGCTGTCCGCCGGAGACGTTGTTGCCGCCCTGTCCGATCGGACCGTCGAGTCCCTCCGGGAGCGCGGCGACGAACTCGGCTGCCTGTGCCACCTCTAACGCGTGCCACAGGTCGGCGTCGGTGGCGTCGGGTCTGCCGTATCGCAGGTTGGTCGCGATGGTGCCGGAGAACAGATAGGGCTTCTGCGGCACCAGCCCGACGATGCCCGGCAGCGTCGCCCGGTCCAGCTCCCGGACGTCGACGCCGTTGATGACGACGGCTCCGCCGGTCGTGTCGGCCAGTCGGGGGATCAGGTTCAGCAGCGTCGTCTTCCCGCTCCCGGTGGAGCCGATGACGGCCGTGGTCTGGCCTGGACGTGCGATCAGGTTCACGTCCCGCAGGACCTGTTCCTCGGCGCCGGGATAGCCGAAGTCGACGCCCCGGAGTTCGAGCAGGCCGTGACCGGCGTCCGCGGTCCTCGGGCTCGGCGGGCGGGTGAGGCTGGTGGTGGTGTCGAGCACCTCCTGGACGCGTTCGGCGCAGACCCGCGCCCTGGGCGTCATCATGAAGGCGAAGGTCGCCATCATGACCGCCATCAGGATCTGCATGAGGTAGCTGAGGAAGGCGATCAGCGCACCGAACTGCATCGACCCGCCTGCGATGCGGTGGCTGCCGAACCACATGACGGCCACGCTGGAGAACTCCATGATCAGCATCACCGCAGGCATCATCACGGCCATCAGCCTGCCGAAGCGCAGGGAGACGCTCATCAGCTCGGTGTTCGCGCCTGCGAACCGCTGACGTTCATGCTCGTCGCGGACGAAGGCGCGGATGACGCGGATTCCGGTGATCTGCTCGCGAGCCACCCGGTTGACGTCGTCGATGCGCTCCTGCATCTGGCGGGCCAGCGGACCCATCCGCCCCACGATCGCCAACATCACGATGATCAACGCGGGCAGGATGAACAGCAGCAGCCCGGACAGCGGCACATCCTGGTTCAGGGCCATCAGCGCGCCGCCGATGCCCATGATCGGCGCGGGCACCATGAGGACGAACCCCATGAGCACCAGCATCTGCACCTGCTCGACGTCGTTCGTGGTGCGGGTGATGAGCGAGGGCGCCCCGAACCGGCCGACCTCGCGGACGGAGAACTCCTGGACTCGGCTGAAGACGGCCGCCCGGATGTCCCGGCCCACCGCCATCGCGGTGCGGGCGGCGAAGAACACCCCCGCCGCGGCGCAGGCGATCTGCAGGAGCGTCACGCCGAGCATCACGGCGCCGCTGCGCAGGATGTAGGCGGTGTCACCACGGATGACGCCGTTGTCGATGATGTCGGCGTTGAGGGCGGGCAGCCAGAGCATCGCGAGCATCTGGCCGAACTGGAAGAGGATCACCAGCGCGACAGAACGGCGATGCGGACGCAGGTGCACGCGCAGCAGCCTGCGCAGCGAGCCCGGCGTCCGGCGACCGGCTCGCGGACCCGCCTCGGAGGTGGCCGAGTCGGTCGAGGTCATCGGAGATCTCCGCTCTCGTGGGACGGGGAGTGGCGAAGACCGCCGAGCGCGGGTGTCGTGAGACGCCACGGGACTGAGCCTTCAATACCACCTGTCGAGCGAGAATCGACGGGGAGGACGGTCACGATGGAGACCGTCGGCCTGGACCGCCGAGGGACAGGCGCGTCGGACGTGGGGCCGCGTGATCGGGCGGCGGCGTGGGCTGCCGAGTGGTGAATTGCGGCGTGGTGGGCGCAGTCATGCTCTCATCCTGGTACCTGAACAATACTTGAGGTCAAATCGAGCGCGGGTATCGCGCCTGATCGTGGCGGGTGGGACCGGGAACGCGGAACGCGCGGACCAGTCGGACCGGCCTGATGGCAACGGACGGAGGCGGGTGCGGAGTTCCCCGCCGGAGTCGCCCGGCCGACGCGAGGACTCCCGCCCGTTCGGCCCGGCGGCTGCGGCGGACGGCGGCCTGCCCTGCGCAGGCGCTCACCACATCGGGTGATGGTCGCCGAACCCGGTCGTGAAGTGTGTTCGAGGCCGATGCCGGGGAGACGTGGGGTGTCGTGCATCACCACGGCTTCTCGGACACGACGCCTCCGATTCCGTGCGAGCCGCCGCAGGCGCGACGGGCGGCCACCGCGTGAGACAGCCGGGGCGGGTTCGGCCCGCGCCCGGTCGAGGATGACTCCTCCGACGGCCGCCGGGCAAGCGGATTTCCCGATGCACGCCGGGCCTGCGGAGCGGCGGAACCAGGCAGAGTGGTGCCGGACAGCTTCACCGTTCGGCCGGATGGCGTGCGCGGGTGTCACGAGACCGGGGTGTGCGAACCGATCAGGTGCCGGACAGGAACTCCCGCAGCAGCGCCCGGAACTCGGCGGGCCGCTCGCGCCATGGCTGGTGTCCGGCACCCGCGACCACCGAGGACTCGGCGTCCGGCAGCGCCGAGACCAGTGCGTCGACGCCCTCGCGGGGACGGGGATCCTCGGCGCCGTGGACGACCAGGACCGGCGCTCTCACCCGCGCGCACGCCGCGCGCTCGGCCTCGCCCGCCCAGCGGTCGCACTCGGCGTTGAGCGCGGTGTTGGCGGCCGAGTTCAGCGGCAGCGGGGTGACGGCGTCGGCTCCGGCCATCGCCGCCGCGCGCGTGGGATCGGCGAAGTCGGGCTGCCAGCACAGCGTGCGCCACTCCACCTCCTCCGCGTGGGAACGAGTCTGCCGGGCCAGTTCGTCTCGGCGGCGGAGCTGTGCGGTGGTGAGCCGCGCCGCCGCGCGGGAACGGTAGGCGGCCCGGTGCCGGGGCCAGTCGAGGCCGACCCCGTCGCAGTACACGAGACCGATCACGCGGTCGCGGAAGACGCTCGCGTATCTCAGCCCGAGCGTCGCGCCGAAGGAGTGACCGACGACGAACCACCGCTCGTGGCCGAAGTGCGTGCGCAACTCGTCGAGGTCGGCGACGAGGCGGTCCAGGCGGTGATCACCGTTCGGTGCCGAACGGCCGCAGCCGCGTTGGTCGAAGCGATGGGTGCTGAACCGGTCGGCCACCGCCTCGGCCGGAGCGGCGAGGTAGTCCCACATTCCCGGCCCGCCGTGCACGAAGACGACGGCGGGCGTGCCTGTGCGTCGGAGGGATCGGGTCCAGAGCACGGCGCCGTCCGACAGCGACACGGACTCGATCGTCTCGGCGGGCACGAGATCGACCGTAGTCCGTGCGGTGCGGGCCGGTCGACGTCCTGCCCGCCCGCCCGCTCGGTCCGCGTCCGGCGGGTCGGGTCGCGCCGCTCGGCCGCCGCGCCGGGCGGGCATACTGATCATTCCGCCGCGTCGACGACCGCCCGGCGTCGCCGGTGACCGTCGAGGACCGGATTCGCCCGTCGCCGGGCGGGACGCGTGCCCGTGCCGTCCTTCGGCGTCCCGACGCTCGGCGGCCCGACCGACGGGCCCATCTCCCGCGAAGGCAACGACGAGGTCCAGTTGGCGCTGTTCCGCGACTACCAGAACAATCGCCCGCTCTACCCGTTGCTGCACGAATTCCTCCGCACCAGCGGGGTTCCGGTGCTCGCCGTGTGGGGGCGCAACGACGAGATCTTCGGCCCGGAAGGCGCACAGGCCTTCGCTTGCGACGCCGAGGACGCGGAGGTGCGCTTGATCAACAGCGGGCACTTCCTGCTGGAGAGCCACCTGGACGTCGTCGCGGGTTACCTGCGCGGCTTCCTCGGGCGCGTGCTGCGCTAGCGGTGCCACGGCGCACGGGTGCGTGGACGGTCGCGTCGTTCGCGCAGCGGTGTCCGCCTGCGCCGTGGATCGCCGCCCGGGACCGCTGCCTGCGTGCATCAGACCTCGATTCTGCGGGGCCGAGCAGACGGATCGAGGAACCGCCCGCAACGCGGGACCAGGCCCCACCGGGCCGGACCAGCACCGGGCCCGGCCCGACGCGCCGGGGTACGCCCGCCTTGCCCGGTCGATGTCGACTGCTGGTTCAGGAGGTTCGGCAGCGGCGAACGGGTCCCCTGAGACGCGAGACGGCAGGCGGGCTCACCGTGTCATGAGGTCGGTCCGTCGACGAGAAGCGGCGGGCCCGCCGAGCGGCCGAGGGCCTGCCGCCCACGCCGTACCTGGCGCGGGGGCGCAGCCTCGGGAAGTGGAAGTGGCACGCCGCAGCCCCGCCGGGAGTTTCGCGGGCCCGGCGAACGGGGAACTGCTAGGGCGTGACGGCGCAGGCCGGCGGGCGGAACGTGCTTCTGTGGCACGTGCACGGGTCGTGGACGGACTCCTTCGTCCGGGGCCCGCACCACTGTGTGCTGCCCACGCTGGCCGAGGGCGGCCCCTGGGGACGCGGCCGCTGCGGCCGCGCCTGGGAGTCGGCGACGGAGGTGCCGCTGGCCGAACTCCGGGACGCCGAGGTCGACGTGGTGATCCTGCAACGCCCGGAGGAGATCGACCTCGTCGAGCAGTGGCTCGGCAGGCGGCCGGGCCGGGACATCCCCGCCGTCTATCTCGAACACAACGTGCCGCGATCGGACCCGGCGTCGGCACGGCATCCGCTGGCGGATCGCACGGACATCCCGATCGTGCACGTCACCCACTTCAACGACCTGATGTGGGACAACGGCCGGGCGCCCACCCACGTCATCCAGCACGGCATCGTCGACCCCGGCGAGCAGTACACCGGCGAGCTGCCGCACGGCGTCGCGCTCATCAACGAGCCGTCCCGCCGAGCCCGCGTCACGGGGAGCGACCTGCTGGCGGTCTTCGCCGACGCGGGCCCGGTCGATCTCTTCGGCATCGGAGCGGCCGACTTCGTCCCGGCCTCCTCGACCGCCCATCCGGTGCGCGGCATCGACGATCTCGACCATGCCGCGCTGCACCCCGAGATGGCCCGTCGACGGGTGTATCTGCACACCGCCCGCTGGACCTCGCTCGGCCTGTCGCTCCTGGAGGCGATGCAGCTCGGGATGCCCGTCGTTGTGCTCGCCGCCACCGAGACGACGATGGCGGTCCCCTCGGAGGCGGGCGCGGTCTCCACCGACGTGTCGGTACTGGTGCGGGCCTTCCGCGAACTGCTGCACGAACCCGATCTCGCGGTGCTCGCGGGCCGGGCAGGCCGGGACTACGCGGTGACGAGATACGGACTCGATCGCTTTCATCGCGACTGGACCGCCCTGCTCGCCGAGGTCACTCGGTGAACCGCCGCGCAGCGGCTCCGAGAGGAGGCCCGATGAGAATCGCGATGGTGTCCGAGCACGCCAGTCCGCTGGCCGCGCTGGGCGGTGTCGATGCAGGCGGCCAGAACGTCCACGTCGCCGAGCTGTCCTCCGCGCTGTGTCGGCAGGGCCACCAGGTGACCGTGTACACGCGGCGTGAGAGTCTCGTCGTGCCCGAGACGATCATCACCGACGGCGGCCTTCGCGTCGTGCACGTGCCCGCGGGTCCGCCGGTCCCGCTGCCGAAGGACCGGCTCCTGGCGCACATGGGGGAGTTCGGCGCGTTCCTGCGCCGACGCTGGGCCGCAGAGCGTCCCGACGTGGTGCACGCGCACTTCTGGATGTCCGGTCTCGCCGCCATGCTGGCCGTCGAGGGGACGGGCATCCCGGTGGTGCAGACCTTCCACGCCCTCGGCGCGGTCAAGCGTCGGCACCAGGGCGCGGCGGACACCAGCCCGCCGGAGCGGATCCGGCTGGAGGAGGAGATCGCCAGACGGGCCGACCGGGTCATCGCCACCTGCTCCGACGAGGTGTTCGAGCTGGCCAGGATGCGCATGACGCGGGCGAAGGCCTCGGTCGTGCCCTGCGGCGTAGACCTGGAGCGCTTCCAACCTGCTGGCCCGCCCGCGCCGCCCTCGGGGCGACATCGGATTCTCAGCGTCGGCAGGCTGGTGCCCCGCAAGGGGTTCGACGTCGCCGTCACGGCACTGACCGCCCTACCGGAGACCGAGCTGCTCCTCGCGGGCGGGCCCGAGGACGGCAGGCTCGACGAGGACCCTGAGGCGCAACGCCTGCTGCGACTCGCGGAGCAGCTCGGCGTGCGAGACCGACTCGTCCTGCTCGGACAGGTGCCCACTGCGGAGATGCCCGCGCTGCTGCGGTCGGCCGACGTCGTCGTGTGCACCCCGTGGTACGAGCCCTTCGGCATCACACCGCTGGAGGCGATGGCGTGCGGAGTCCCGGTGGTGTCGGCCGCGGTGGGCGGACTGATCGACACGGTCGTCGACGGATCGACCGGAACACTGGTGGCTCCGAACGATCCCGCTGCCCTCGCCGCCGCGGTGCGCGCCCTGCTGGCGCGGCCGGGGACTCGGCGGCGCTACGGCCTGGCGGGCAGAAGGCGGATGCAGCTGCGCTACTCCTGGGACCGGATCGCCGTGGACACGCTGCGGGTCTACCAACGCGCGTGCTCACCGACGGAGCTGTCCACCGAGGACGCGAGCGGGGGCAGGGCGGTGTTGTGAGCCTGCCGGTGTCCGGCGGGTCAACCGACGTAGCGGCGAGCCGTCGACCGTCGCTGCGACTCCTCGAGCAGCAGCAGCCCCGCCTCGACGCGCGTCGGCACCACCCGTCTCTCCCGCAGGACCCAGGGCAGCCCGCGCAGGGCGGCCGCCACCGCCCCCGCCGTCGCCAGATCGGCGGGTGCCGAGCGCAGCACGGCCGCGCTCCGACGGAGCGCGCTGCGCAGCGGACGGCGCAGCCACAGCGTCCACAGGGTGTTGCGGATGCCGAGCTGTCGCCGACGCCGCGCATCACGCGTCCGGGACGGGGCATGGTGAATCACCATGTCCTCGACCCAGCACATCCACCAGCCCAGCGCGGCGAGGTCCAGGGCGAGCAGCTCCTCCTCACCGCCGAGCCACATCCGCGAGGAGAAGCCGCCGACCTGGGTGAACGCCGAGACGCGGAAGGCGGACAGGCCTGCCATCACTCCGAGCAGCGCCGGGCCCGGCAGCCAGCCGGGGCCTGTCACGGGGGAGTCCCGCAGCTCCGGCGTGATCGGGTCCTCCGCGAGGTCCGGCTCGACCAGGCACCTGCCGGTGACCGAGGCCAGACCCGGCCACCGGTCGAGCAGTGTGACAGCACGGGTCAGCACGCCCGGCTGCCAGCGGGTGTCGTCGTCGCAGAACGCCACATACGGGGTGCGCGCCCGGCGCACCGCGAGGTTGCGTCCGATCGCACCGAGGTTGCGCGTCGACCGGATCAGCTCCACCTCGGGATACTCCGCCGCGACCGCGTCCGCCGTGCCGTCCGTGGAGGCGTTGTCCACCAGGATGATCGGTGCCGCGTCGGGCAGCGCGGTCATCTTCGCGAGCGTCTCCAGGAGTTGATCACGCCGATCGCGGGTGATGATCACCACGGTGATGCGGTGCGCCGTCATGGGCTCGACTCCCCCTCGTCGGCGTGCTCCAGAATCCGGACGCGCCGTTCGACCTCGCTCGGCAGTCGGCTCCGTCGGACGAGCGCGGCAGGCAGTCGGCGCAGCAGTCCCGCCACGACCCGCCGGGTCTCGCGGTCTCGTGGCACGGCGTGCAGCAGGTCGGCCGTCTCGACGGCGCATCGGTGCCATGGACGTCGCATCCAGGTGATGAGGGCGTTGTTCCGCCGCTCGGCCCGCAGCCGCCAGGACGCGGGCGGTCGGGCGCTGGAGGGATGGTGGTGGGCCAGGACCCGGTCGGCGTAGCACAGCGCCCAGCCGTGCGCCGCGAGGTCGAGCGCGAGGAGCCGCTCCTCCGCACCGAAGTGCAGCAGCCGGGAGAAGCCGCCGACCTCCAGGAACGCCGTCCGCCGGACGATCGCCGCGCACGCGAGGAAGCCGAGGACCGACGGGCCCGGCAGGCCGGTCGGGTGTCCCAGCGGGCTGGCCGCCATCCGTTGATTGAGGGGGTCGTCGGAGTCCGTCGGGCCGACCAGGGTCCGCGCCGCCAACAGCGCGACCCTCGGGTGGGCGGTCAGGATGCGCTCTGCCGAGGGGAGGGCGTCGTGGGCCCACCACGAGTCGTCGTCGGAGAACGCGACGAACGGGGTCGCGGCCCTGGTCACGCCCAGATTGCGGGCCGCAGCCCCGAGGTTGCGGCGGAGCCGGATCACCTGCACCCCCGCGATCCGTGCGGCGCCCGCCGCCGTGTCGTCGGAGGAGGCGTTGTCCACCACGATGATCGGCGGCGCCGGACGCAGCGCCCGCAGCCTCGTCAGGGTGCGGTGCAGCTCGGCGGCCCGATCGCGCGTGGCGATGACCACCGTGGTCTGCGGCGTGCTCACCAGGCTGCCCCGTTCCCCCTGCGACGGGGGCCGAGGCGCCTGCGAAGTACTCGCATGCAGGCCGCATACCCGCAGGCGTCCCGGCCCAACCCGGCGCGGGAGAACAGGGCGCCGGGGACCTGCGGCCCGGACCGCACGTGTGAGGCGCGGACGGCCGGGTAGCCGAAGACGTGACGCGACGCATCGAACGTGCGCTGGTGACCGGGGGTGCGGGTTTCGTCGGATCGCACCTCGCCGAACTGCTGCTGGCCGAGGGCAGCGAGGTCCTCGTGCTCGACGACTTCTCGACTGCTGCGGCCGACACGGTCGCCGAGCTGCGGGAACGTCCCGGAGTCGAGTTGGTCCGACACGACGTCACTCGACCGATCACCGTGCCCGGCCGCGTCGACGTCGTCTTCCACCTGGCCTCACCCGCCTCACCGCCGGACTACCTGCGACTGCCGATCGAGACGCTCCGGGCGGGGTCGCTGGGCACCGCGCACGCGCTCGACGTGGCCGTGCGTGCCGACGCCCGCTTCGTACTGGCCTCGACCAGCGAGGTCTACGGCGACCCGGAGGTGCATCCGCAGCCGGAGAGCTATCGAGGTCGCGTGAACCCGGTCGGCCCGCGCAGCGTGTACGACGAGGCGAAGCGGTATGCCGAGGCGCTGACCGCCGCCTACCGGCGCGAGTGCGGCGCGAACACCGGCATCGCTCGGCTCTTCAACACCTACGGCCCTCGGATGCGGGCACACGACGGTCGGGCGGTGCCGACGTTCATTCGGCAGGCGCTGGCCGGGGAACCGTTGACCGTGGCCGGTTCCGGCACGCAGACCCGGTCGCTCTGCTACGTCGACGACACCGTGCGCGGCCTGCTCGCCCTGGCCAAGGCGGATCTGCCCGGCCCGGTGAATCTGGGCAACCCCGAGGAGCTCACGGTGCGTGAGCTGGCCGAGGAGATCCGCGCGGCCGCAGGCGGCAGCGCGGGCCTGACCTTCGCCGACGCCGCCGAGGACGACCCGAGGCGACGCTGTCCGGACATCACCCTGGCTCGGCGTGAGCTGGGCTGGTGGCCTCGGGTGAGCCTGGCCGAGGGACTGGCTCGGACGATTCGGTGGTTCGAGCCCCGCCGGGAGCCGACGCCGGAGCCGTCGTCGGTCTTCTGGTGAGCCGACGTTCTGGTGAGTCACGACGTGCCGGGGCGCGCCCGAACGGTTTACCGCCGTCGTCGTCGGGCATCGCTATAGGGCTGACCCGGCCCCGGCTGGGCGACGGCCGGTCGGGTGACACGACACCGGCGAGGCCACGATGCGGCGCTACCGAGCGGGCCGATGCGAGCAGGGCGACACGGAAGGGCCGACACGACAGGACCGACACGGCGGGGCGGGCGGCACATGCCCCCGAGCGGAGGAGTGGCTCGATGCGCGTTCTCGGCATCAATGCGATCTTCCACGATCCGGCTGCCGCGCTCGTCGTGGACGGCGAGATCGTCGCCGCCGCCGAGGAGGAGCGGTTCAGCCGACGCAAGCACGGGAAGCGCCCGGTGCCGTTCTCCGCCTGGGAACTGCCGGAACAGGCCGCTGCCTGGTGCCTGCGCCGGGCGGGCATCCGGGCCGATCAGCTCGACGCCGTCGGCTACTCCTACGACCCGGAGCTGGTGGACCACTCGCTCGGCGGGCTGGACGCGGGCAGCGAGGAAGTGCGCACCGACTACGCACGACGGGCGCCTGCCTTCCTGCGCACCGCACTGCCGGGCCTGGACCCCTCGGTGGTCCGGTTCGTCCGACACCACGTGGCGCACGCCGCCTCGGCCGCGCTGGCGGCGCCCTTCGACGACTGCGCCGTGCTGGTCGCGGACGGACGCGGCGAGAGCACCTCCTACCTGGCAGGTGAGTACCGCGACGGCAAGTTCATCGAGTTCGACGCCCAACGGCTGCCGCACTCGCTCGGCCTGCTGTACGAGGACCTCACCGAACACCTCGGCTTTGCCCGGTCCAGCGACGAGTACAAGGTCATGGCGCTCGCCTCCTACGGGGAACCGAGGTTCCTGGGCGCACTGACGGAATTCGTCCACACCACCGCCGACGGCGGGTTCCGCACCGAACCGGTGCCCTGGAACGACTTCGCTCCTCGGGCCGGGGACGGGGTCGCACTGGACTCGACGCACGCCGATCTCGCGGCCAGTGTGCAACGACGCGTGGAGGACGTGCTGTTGGAGCTGGTCCGCCGCCTGCACGCGCAGACCGGACAGTCCGACCTGGCGATGGCGGGCGGCATCGCCTTGAACTGCGTGGCCAACACACGCCTGTACGCCGAGGGTCCGTTCGACCGGATCTGGGTGCAGCCCGCGGCGGGTGACGCGGGGACCGCGCTGGGGGCGGCCCTGCAGCTCTCCGCCGAGCTGGGCGAGCGGGCCGCGCCGATGACCGGTGCCGACCTCGGCCGCGACTGGACGGAGGACGAGCTGGCGACGGTGCTGCGCACGGCGAACCTCCGGTACGACCGGCCTGCGGACGTCGCCGCAGCGGTGGCCGATGCGCTGGCCGCCGATCAGGTGGTGGCCTGGTTCCAAGGCAGAGCCGAGTTCGGCCCTCGGGCGCTCGGGCATCGGTCCCTGCTCGCGCATCCGGGACCGCAGCGCAACCTGGAACGGCTCAACGAGGTGAAGGGTCGGGAGCAGTTCCGGCCGGTCGCCCCGATGGTCCTCGCCGACCGCGCGGCCGAGTTGTTCGGGCGAGGTCCGCTGCCCAGCCCGTACATGTTGTTCGTCCACGACGTCGCCGAATCGTGGCGGGAGCGCCTCGGCGCGGTGACCCATGTCGACGGCACGGCGCGGGTGCAGACGGTCGACCCGGCGCATGCACCGCTGACGGCTCGCATGCTGGCGGAGTTCGAAGCTCGCACCGGGCTGCCGGTGGTGGTCAACACGAGCCTCAACACGGCGGGCCGGCCGATGGTCGACTCGCCGAGGGATGCCCTGGAGTGCTTCGGTTCCGCACCGGTCGACCTGCTTGCGATCGGCCCGTTCCTGGTGCGGCGATCATGATCGACTACAGCGTGGTGATCCCGACTACGGGACGCGACAGTCTCTGGCGGCTGCTGGCCGCCCTGGACGCCGCCGTCGGCCCGCCGCCCAGGGAGATCCTGGTCGTCGATGACCGGCCAGGGGGCGAGGAGCTGCGCCTGCCGCCGTCGATCCGACTGCTGCGCTCCGGCGGGCGGGGACCGGCGGCGGCCCGCAACACCGGCTGGCGGCAGGCGGGCGGGGAGTGGATCGCCTTCCTGGACGACGACGTGATCACCGACGCGGACTGGCCCGCGCGGCTGGCGGGGGACCTGACGGGACTCGACGATCTGGTGGGGGCATCGGAGGCCGAGATCGTGGTTCCGCTGCCTGCCGACCGACGGCCCACCGACGACGAGCGCGGCACCGCAGGACTGGCCCGCGCGCGCTGGATCACCGCCGACATGGCCTATCGACGGTCTGCGCTGGCGGCCGTCGGCGGCTTCGACGAGCGGTTCCCCCGCGCCTATCGGGAGGATGCGGACCTCGCGATGCGCGTCCGCCTGGCCGGTTACGAGATCGTCCGAGGTGATCGGGCGACCACGCATCCGGTGCGCCGGGCGAGCCTGCTGGCCAGTGTCCGCGCCCAGCGCGGCAACGCCGACGACGTGCTGATGCGACGCACGCACGGAGCCCGATGGCGGGAGCGGATCGGAGAGGGACCCGGCAGGCTGCGCCTGCATGTGCTGACCATCGGCGCCGCGGCGCTGGGCGGGCTGTTCGCGGTGACCGGGCGACGAAGGGCGGCGGCGGGCTGCGCGGCGATCTGGGCCGCGCTGACCGGCGAGTTCGCCGCGCGACGAATCGGGCCGGGTCCGCGCACGGCGGCGGAGGTCGGTCGGATGCTGGTCACCAGCGTGCTGATCCCGCCAGCTGCCTGTCTGCACCGGCTGCGTGGGGAGATCCGACATCGGCGGCGGCACAGCGGCGGGCCGCTGCATGGCTCCAGCGGCGGGCCGCTCGATGCATACAGCGGCGGGCCGCTAGACGGCTCCGGCGGCGGGCCGCTGCATGGCTCCGGCGGCGGGCCGCTCAATGCATACAGCGGCAGGCCGCCGCATGGCCACAGCGGCGGACCCCGCGAGGCACATCGAGGCAGGTCCCGCCCGCCGCAGGCCCTGCTGTTCGACCGGGACGACACGCTCATCGGTGATGTCCCCGGTCTGACCGACCCGGCTGGCGTGCACCCGATGCCGGGGGCCGTGGAGGCGCTGCGGATGTCGCGGGAGGCGGGCATCCGAGTCGGGGTGGTGAGCAACCAGGCCGGGGTCGCGGGCGGACTGATCAGCGCCGACCAGCTCGCCGAGGTGAACTCGCGAGTCGAGGCCCTGCTCGGGCCGTTCCAGACCTGGCAGGTCTGCGTCCACGGTCCGCAGGACGGCTGCGACTGCCGGAAGCCCGCGCCCGGCATGGTGTATCGCGCGGCGGCGGCACTGGGCGTGGACGTCGAGGGCTGTGTGGTCATCGGCGACACGGGCGCGGACGTCGCCGCTGCGGCTGCGGCGGGCGCACGCGGAATCCTGGTCCCCACGGCCAGGACTCGGCGGGCGGAGATCGCCAAGGCGCGCGCGGAGGCGGCGGTGGCCGAGGACATCGTGGCGGCCGTCGCACTGGCCCTGGCGGGTGTGCGGTGACCGGCCGGGTACTCGTCGCGCGCATGGACAGCGCAGGCGACGTCCTGTTGGCGGGCCCGTGCATCCGGGCCGTGGCCGCCTGCGCGGACTCCGTCACCCTGTTGGCCGGGCCGAGAGGTGCCGCCGCAGGCGAGCTGCTGCCCGGCGTGGCCGAGGTGCTGACGTGGTGCGCACCGTGGATCGACCCGGAACCGCCCGCGCTGGTCTCGGCCGAGGTGCTCGCCCTCGTCGAACAGATCCGGGAGCACGGTGTCGACCGTGCCCTCGTCCTCACGTCGTTCCACCAGTCGCCGTTGCCGCTCGCCCTGCTGCTGCGGATGGCCGGGGTGCCCTGGATCGGGGCGATCTCGGACGACTATCCGGGCTCGCTGCTGGACCTGCGGCACCGCGTCGACGGCGATCCGCCGGAGAGCGAACGGGCGCTGTCGCTGGCCGAGTCGGCCGGGTTCCGGCTGCCTCCCGGCGATGACGGCACCCTCGCCGTCCGAGGACCGCTGCCCGACCTGCGCACGGCGACGGGACCGCCGGGCTATGTCGTGGTGCATCCCGGCGCCTCCACCCCGGCCCGTCAGATGTCCGCGTCCCGTTCGGCCGCCGTCGTCGCGGCGCTCGCCGCCGCCGGACGCCGGGTGGTCGTCACGGGAACACCCGTCGATCGGGCGCTCACCGCGACGGTGGCGCGGGGCGGTGGTCCCGACCTCGGCGGCCTCGACCTCGGCGGCAGGACGACGCTGCCGGAACTCGCCGCCGTGCTCGCACACGCGAGCGTCGTGGTGGCGCCCAACACCGGTCCGGCGCATCTGGCGGCCGCGGTGGGAACGCCGGTCGTCTCCCTGTTCGCCCCGGTCGTGCCCGCCGCACGGTGGGCCCCCTACGGGGTGCCGACCGCCGTGCTGGGCGATCAGGACGCGCCGTGTCGGGGCAGTCGTGCGCGGAAGTGCCCCGTCGGCGGGCATCCCTGTCTGGAGTCGATCGATCCCGACGAGGTCGTCGCCGCGACCGAGCGACTCGCCGCCGTGACCGCTGATCGGCCGCAGCGCCGCCTAACGACCGGAGGTGTGTCGTGATCGAAGAACATTTCACGGCCTTGAGCCAGGCGCTGGGACGGATCGGTTCTGCCGCGCCGACCCTGCGACAGTGGGGCCTCGAGTTGTCTCGAGTCCTCGTCGACGGCGGCCGACTGCTCGTGTGCGGCAACGGCGGCAGCGCCGCCGAGGCGCAGCATCTGACCGGGGAGCTGGTCGGCCGCTTCCGGAACGAGCGACGGCCCTTGGCGGCCATTCCGCTGCACGCCGACGCCTCCTCGTGCACCGCGATCGTCAACGACTACGGCGCCGCCGAGGTGTACGCCCGCCAGGTGCGCGCCCACGGCCGAGCCGGTGACGTCCTGATCCTGCTGTCCACCAGCGGAAGCAGCGAGAACGTCGTCGCCGCCGCGAAGGCGGCTCAGGACATCGGCGTCACCACGTGGGCGATGACGGGGGCCTCCCCGAATCCGCTGGCCGCGCTGTGCGACGACGCGATCATCGTCGACGCACCCGACGTCGCCACGGTGCAGGAGGTGCACCTCGTGCTCGTGCACGCCCTGTGCCTCGCGCTGGACGAGGCCTTGGGGGTGCCGGTGTGAAGCCGCTGGTGGTGCTCGGTGACGCGATGCTCGACGTGGACGTCGAGGGCACCGTCGACCGGTTGTGCCCCGGCACTCCGGCCGCCGTCGTCGACGTGTGTCGAGAACTGCGCAGGCCCGGCGGCGCCGGCCTGGCCGCGCTGCTGGCCGCGCGGTCCACCGACTCGGTGCTGCTGATCACCGCCGTGGCCGACGACGAGGCGGGGCGGGCGCTGCGCGGGCTGCTCGACGAGGAACTCACGGTGCTGTCCGTTCCGCTGCGCGGCACGACGGTCCGCAAGGCCCGCGTGCGGGTCGCGGGCCAGTCCCTGCTGCGGCTGGACACCGGAGACGGCACGGCGGACCAGGGGCCCTTGGCCGCCGAGATCGAACGGGCGTTGCGGAGTGCGGGCGCGATCCTGGTCGCCGACTACGGCGGCGGGGTCGCCGGACATCCCGACATCAGACGGCTGCTCGCCGCACTCGCGCCGACCGTGCCGATCGTGTGGGACCCGCATCCGCGTGGGCCGGCGCCGACACCGGGCGCCCGGCTGATCTCGCCGAACCTCAGCGAGGCACGCCGGTTTCACCAGTCCGGGCTCGAACCCGCCGAACTGGCAATGATCCTGCGGGACGACTGGGCCGCGCACGCGGTCGCCGTGACGACCGGTGCGGCAGGCGCGGCACTGGCCGACGGGCGACGGGTCCGCACGGTGCCGGTGCCCGCCGACGCTCGGGTCACGGCCTCGGCGGAACCCGACGCCTGCGGCGCGGGCGACTGCTTCGCCTCCACCGCCGCGGCGAGCCTGCTCGCCGGAGCCACCATGGCCGAGGCCGTGTCGGGCGCGGTCGAGGCGGCGGCGCGGTTCATCGGAGCGGGCGGGGCCTGCGCACTGTCCGTCCGCGTCGAACCCTCGACCCCGGCACAGCCGCCGCTGCCCCCGAACCTCGGCTCGGCGTTCGACGTCGCGGCCAGGGTCCGAGCCGCAGGTGGTCGCCTCGTCGCCACCGGCGGCTGCTTCGACCTGCTGCATCCCGGCCATCTGAGCCTGTTGCAGCAGTCGCGGGCTCTGGGCGACGCCTTGATCGTCTGTCTGAACTCCGACGACTCGGTCCGACGGCTGAAAGGTCTCGGTCGTCCCATCCTCCAGGCCCGCGACCGGGCCAGGCTGCTCACCGAGCTGGCCTCGGTGGACGCGGTCGCGATCTTCGACGAGCCGTCGCCCGCCGCGCTGCTGGAGCGGCTCTGCCCGGACGTCTGGGTCAAGGGCGGCGACTACACCGGGACCCAGCTGCCGGAGAGCGAGATCGTGCAGCGGCACGGCGGCGAGACCGTGCTGATCCCGACGGTCCACGGCTACTCGACATCGCAGCTGGTGGCCGCCGCACAAGGCAGGAGCTGAAAACCGACAGCGGAGGAGCTTCCATGGCAGGCCTCGGCAACATCCTGATCACCGGCGGCGCGTCCGGTCTCGGCGCGGCGACGGCAGCCGTCGTCCAGGAGAACGGCGGCACCCCCTTCGTGATCGACCGGACGAGACCCGCTGCAGGCATCGAGTTCGTCGAGGCCGACCTCGCTGACACCGCCTCGGCCGAAGCGGCGGTGCGGGAACTCGTCGGACGGGCGGGCGGCAGGCTCGACGGTGTCTTCACCGCCGCCGGGACCGATGCCTGCGGCGCGCTGGACGCGGTCTCCGTGCGGGACTGGGAGCGCGTCGTGCACGTCAATCTGCTCGGCACGGTCGCCGTCGTCCGGGCGGCGCTGCCCTTCTTGAAGGAGAGCCGAGGCACGGTGGTGACCTGCGGCTCCACTCTCGGCATCAAGGCCGTCGGCGACGCGACCGCCTACTGCGCCGCCAAGTTCGGCGTCGTCGGGTTCACCAGGGCGCTGGCCGCCGAGACCGCCGGGTCGGTCGGTGTGACTCTGTTGATCCCCGGCGGGATGCACACCGCCTTCTTCGACGACCGCGCCGAGCAGTACAAGCCGCCGCCGGACGCCCGGCTGAACCAACCGGAGGACGTGGCCAGGACGGTCGCGTTCGTGCTGAGTCAGCCCCCCGGCTGCGAGATCAGGGAACTCGTCGTCTGCTCGTCGGAAGAGGGATCGTGGCCCTGACCGAGTCGATCCTGGTCCTGCGTGCGCTGGGTCTCGGCGATCTGCTGACGGGAGTCCCGACGCTGCGGTCCCTGCACCGTGCGCGCCCCGAGGCACGTCTCGTGCTCGCGGCGCCGGGCGGGCTGCGCGCCGTCGTCGATCTCGTCGACGCGGTCGACGAGCTGTTGCCGACCGAGGGACTGGGTGCCTTGAGCTGGCCGGGTGCACCGCCGAGTCTCGCGGTCAACCTGCACGGCAGGGGACCGCAGAGCATCCGTGATCTGCGTGCCCAGCGGCCGCACGACCTGCTCACCCACCGCCACCCCGACGTCGGCGGCCAGCCGGGCCTGGAGTGGCGGGACGACGTGCACGAGGTGGACCGCTGGTGCAGGCTGCTGGACTTCGCGGGCATCGACGCGCGGCGGGACGATCTCGGCCTGCCCGCCCCGCCGGTGCCCAGCCCGCACCCGCACGCGATCGTCGTTCATCCCGGCGCCGCCTCAGCGGCCCGACGGTGGCCGCCGGGCCGCTACGCCGAGGTGGCTCGCGCGCTGCGCGCCGATGGCCATCACCTCGTGGTCACCGGCACCCCGGCCGAGCGGGACCTGGCGGCCCGGGTCGCCGAGGAGGCAGGACTGCCCGCCTCGACGGTCCTCGCAGGCCGCACCGGGCTCGCCGAACTGGCGGCCGTCGTCGCCGAGGCGAGGCTGGTGATCTGCGGGGACACCGGAGTCGGTCATCTGGCCACGGCGTTCGCCACCCCGTCCGTGCTGTTGTTCGGCCCGACGCCGCCGAAGCTGTGGGGGCCGCCGCCCGGCGCCGCGCAGCACGTCGCCCTCTGGGTCGGCGACCTCGGAGATCCGCACGCCGACCATCCCGACGCCGGACTGCTGATGCTGCTGCCCGACCGGGTGCTGGCCGCCGTCCACGGGCTGCTGCGCGAACAGGTCGACCATGGCTAGCCGGGTCGGTGTCGTCGGAGCAGGCTACGTCGGGCTGACCAGCGCGGCCTGCCTCGCCCGGCTCGGTCGGCACGTGACCTGTGTGGACAACGACCGGCACAAGATCGACCGGTTGCACGACGGCGAGGTGACGCTCGTCGAGCCGGGACTGTCGGAGCTGGTCGCCGAGGGCATCGCCGGGCGACGACTCCGGTTCACCACCGATCTCGCCGCGCTCGCCGACGTCGAGGTGGCCCTGCTCTGCCTGCCGACCCCGATGGGGCCGGGCGGCGTCGCCGATCTCGGCGCCTTCGAGACGGTCCTCGCCGATCTCGGCCGGGTGCTGCGGCCCGGCTGCGTCGTCGTCACGAAGTCCACCGTTCCGATGGGCACGGCGCGGCGGATTCCCGGCCTGCTCGGCCGATCGGACCTGCCGGTGGTGGGCAATCCCGAGTTCCTGCGCGAGGGCCACGCCGTCGCGGACTTCCTGCGTCCCGACCGCATCGTGATCGGCGCCGACGCGGGACAGCGCGCCGCCGCCGATCGAGTGGCCGCCCTCTACGCGGCCACGGGAGCACCGGTGCTGCACACCGATCCCGCGACCGCCGAAGTGACCAAGTACGCCAGCAACGCCTTCCTGGCGGTGAAGGCCTCCTACGCCAACGTCCTCGCGGATCTGTGCGAGCGGGTCGGCGCCGACGTCACGCAGGTCACCCGAGCCATGGGCTTCGACGACCGGATCGGGCCCGACTTCCTCGCGGCCGGACCGGGCTGGGGCGGCTCCTGCCTGCCGAAGGACGCGGGGGCGCTGCTGTGGGCGGCGGAGGCGGCCGGTGTGGACTTCGCCCTGGTGCGGGACGCGGTCAAGACCAACACCCGCCAGCATTCGATGGTCGTGCGGAAGGTGCGCTGCGCGGTCACCGGTTCGGCGGCGGGATCGCTCGTCGGGGTTCGGATCGGGGTGCTCGGCCTGGCCTTCAAGGCGGGAACCGGTGACCTGCGGGCTTCTCCCGCCGTCGCCGTCGTCGAGGCGCTCGCCAGACAGGGCGCACTGATCTCCGCGCACGATCCCGGCGTCAGCGCAGACGACCGCGTCGGTATCGGGGCAGGCGTGCGGGTGGTGGACGACCCGTACCGGGTCGCCGAGAAGGCGATGGCGCTGGTCGTGCTCACCGAGTGGCCGGAGTTCCGGGACCTGGACTGGCGAATGCTGGCCGCCGCCGCTGAACAGCTCGTCGTCGTGGACACGCGCAACCTGCTCGACCAGGAGATCCTCGCCCAGGCGGGCTTCCGACATATCGGAATCGGAACCGGCGGCGGCCGACCCGAGGGATGACGGCCCCGCCGCTGCCCCGGGGGCGGCCCGGCGGGCGTGGTCCTGCCGGGCCTTCGTGCGCCGTCGAGTCGTGCCGTCCTTAGAGCCTGTTTTTGATCCCCCTGGAGCCGTGAGCGGGGATCAGCGCGGCTGAGCTGCCAGGCGGAGGAAAGAGACATAACCGGAGTCATGTCGACTGACGACAACGCCGCAGATCGCCGCGCCTGCCCCGCGCAACAGGAAAGTGGGGATCAAAAACAGGCTTTTAGAGTGTTCGCATGGTCGACTGCTGGCCGTCGGATGCTCCGGGTGTGCTTCGGCTGCCTTCCGGACGGCTCGTCCGGGGGCGCGGGCTGCGCAGGCCGCTGCCGCCGGGACCGACGCCGACCTTCGCCGTCCACCTGCTGGGCGGGACGCCGCCGTCCGTTCCGTGGGAGAGCCGCCTGCTGCCGTGGCCCGACTTCCTCCTGCCCCGCGATCGAACCCTGGCCCGCGAGGTCCTGCACGAGGCCTGGCGGCGAGCCGCGACCGAGCGGGTGGAGATCGCCTGCGGCGGCGGCCGAGGGCGGACCGGCACCGCCCTGGCCTGCCTCGCGGTGCTCGACGGAGTGCCGCCCGCCGAGGCCGTCGGTTTCGTGCGGCGCCACTACGATCGCCACGCCGTGGAGACTCCCTGGCAGCGCCGCTACGTCACCCGGTTCGCCGCCGGCAGGCAGACGGACACCTTTTGAGCAGCTCTTCCCTGCCGAAGCCTGCCTGTGGGGCACTGCGGGCGGGTCGACGTCCGGGCGGACGCGGTGACCCGTCGGCGGTCGAGGCCCGTGCCGGTTCGGCGGCCTCTTGCACCGACGGTGTCGGCTCCGCCGCAGCGACGGCACGTGCCTGCTGACGATCTGTTCGACGAGGGTGTCGTACCCGCAGGGTCGGTGTGGACGAGGCGAAGCGGCCGTGCGGTCCGGCAGACCGCGTGCGGCGTCCCGTGCCGGGTTCGCCGAGTCGGTTTGCCCGCCCCTCAGAGGCTGCTGATCGCGGCTGCCGTCCAGCGGCCCTGCGCGCCGGGCAGCGTGGCCAGATAACGGCCTGCTCGGCCGGCGTCCCAGCCGTGTGCCTCGCCGAGACCGGCCCGGAGCACCCGCAGGTAGCCTGCCGAGGGCGCCACCCAGTCGACCTGCGCGGCCTGCCACGGGGCAGTGAAGGTCAGCATCGGCGATCCCTCGCGGTCGCCGACGTGCAGCAGGGTCTCGTAGCGGCCGGGCCCGAGTTCGTGTCGCCCGGCGGCCAGCACGGGGCGCATATCCAGGTCGGCGCCGGGCTCGCGGTACATCTCCTGCGCGGTCAGGTCGGCGAACTGGCCCGCACTGATCAGGTGGGCGCATGCGGCGGCGGGTCCCGGCAGCTCGGGATCGTAGAACGCCCGCCCGCCGCCCCACACCGAGGACTCGGTGGCGAAGTACACGCCGCCCGTCAGCAGACAACCCACGCTGCGGTGTAGTGGGCGGGGGTCCCGGCAGCCCGGATAGGCGTGCGTCGTCCCCGGCGGGGTGCCGCCCGCCAGATAGAGACGCAGGCGTTCGGCACACATGTTGCTGCCGTAACTGACGTACCAGACCAGCTCCGGCGACGGCGATGTCGAGGGACGCGGGACCGCAGGCGGGGGGCTCGGCGATCCGGTCACGGCGGCGGGCCGCCCGTCAGACACGGCGGCGGGCCGCCCATCAGACACGGCGGCGGGCCCGTCATCGTGCGGCCGGGTCGGGTCGCCGTCGCCTGCCTTAGATCCCGACGGCCGCGCGAACCTGGCGCAGGACCGGCACCGCCTTGGCCCGTGCCTTCTCGGCACCCGCCGCCAGGATCGCGTCCAGCTCGCTGTCCGGCGCCGTCAACGCCTCATAGCGCTCTCGCATCGGCGCAAGCTGCTCGTCGAGCACCTCGAAGAGCTGGTTCTTCAGCTCGCCCCAGCCGACCCCGCCCGCCGCGAGTCGCGCGCGGGTGTCGTTCACGACGTCCTCGCTCGCGAACTGCTGAAGGATCTGGAACACCGAGGACTCGTCGGCGTTCTTCGGCGCCTCGACCGGTGTGCTGTCGGTCGGCATCCGGCGGACCAGCTTCTTCAGCTTCCCCGCCGGCAGGAACAGCGGAATGGTGTTGTCGTAGGACTTGCTCATCTTGCGGCCGTCGATGCCGGGCAGCGTCCGGCCGTTGTCGGCCTCCGGGATCAGCACGCGGGGCACGGTGAACCGATAGCCCGATCCGTAGGCGTGGTTGAACGAGCCCGCGATGTCGGCGGCGATCTCGACGTGCTGCGCCTGATCCTTGCCGACCGGCACCACGTCGGCGTTCATGATCAGGATGTCGACGGCCATCAGCACGGGGTAGTTGAACAGGCCCATGTTGACCCCGGCATCGAGGTCGCTGCGGCCCGCCTCCTCGTTGCGATCCCGCACGGCCTTGTAGGCGTGTGCGCGGTTCATCAGGCCCTTGCCCGTCAGGCAGGACATGACCCAGTTCAGCTCGAAGATCTCCGGCACGTCGGACTGCCGGTAGAGCAGTGTGCGCTCGGGGTCGAGTCCCGCCGCGATCCAGGTGGCCGCCACCGACCGCGTGTACCGCCGCAGCAGTTCCGGATCGCGCAGCGTGGTGAGGGCGTGGTAGTCGGCGATGAAGTACATCGACTCGTAGTCGGCGGCCAGCTCCAGGGCCGGGCGGATCGCACCGATGTAGTTGCCGAGATGCGGCTCGCCGGTGGGCTTGATGCCGGTCAGCGATACCTTCTTCGCGGGCGATGCCATGGTCGGGCAGTCTACCGGGCGGCGTCGTGGCCTTCCGTCGACTTTCCCTGTCCGGCTGCTGCCCGGACGTGCGGCGCAGGCGGCGATGGAGCAGCCTGTTGCACGAAGGCGAGGACCGTCGTGCCCGCACAGCGCCGCCGCCTGCGGTGCGGCTCCCGCCGCCCGTGCAGCGGGAGCCCCCGATCACACCAGGCGCTCGTGCAGTGTTCGAGGCAGCATCCGTACCCGGTGAAGGAGTGACCAGTGCCATCTCGCCCCTATGTGCTGGCCTCGGCGGCCTGCTCGGTCGACGGCTATCTCGACGACGCGAGCGAGGAACGCCTGCTGCTGTCCGGCGCGGCCGACTTCGATCGGGTGGACGAGGTGCGGGCCGGGGTGGACGCGATCCTGGTGGGGGCCAACACGATCCGTCGGGACGATCCCCGTCTGTTGGTGCGTTCCGACCACCGGCGCGCCGAACGGGTGCGGCGTGGGTTGTCGCCGAGCCCGCTGCGCGTGACCATGACCGCCTCGGGCGAGCTGGACCCGAGTGCCCGTTTCTTCACCAGCGGTGACGCGCAGCGGCTCGTGTACGTCCCGACCAGCGGAGTCGAAGCGGTCACCGCCGGGTTGGGGGCGGCGGCCTCGGTGATCGGCGCGGGCGATCCGCTGGACCTGGACGTCCTGCTCACCGACCTCGCGGGGCGCGGGGTGGCGCGGCTGATGGTGGAGGGCGGTGGCCGCGTGCACACCCGGTTCCTGGCCGCCGGGCTCGTCGACGAGCTGCACCTGGTCGTCGCGCCCTTCCTCATCGGTGACCCCGCCGCGCCACGCTTCGTCGGCCCGGCCGCGTTCCCCCAGGATGCGGCGCATCGGATGACCCTGATCGAGACCCGCATGGTCGGCGACTGCGCACTGCTGCGGTACCGCATCGGCGGTGTCAGCACGGGCTGAGCCTGCGAGTGCGAGGGCGGGCAGCAGACAGGGACGTCGTACCGGTGAGAGCGGCAGCACGCCCCGAACTCGAAGAGTGGGGGCAGGCTCACGACCGGGTGGTGCCGGGGGTGAGTCGGGTGCGCAGAGTGGCGGCGAAGTCTTCGGCGCGACCCAACTGGACTCGCAGTCTGTCGATCTGCTCGGCTGCGTCGCGTTCGTATCCCCGGATGCGCTCCAGCAGGGCTTCGTGGCCCTCGGCGTTCAGCTCGCCGTCGGCGTCGAGGCGGTCGGTGGCGTCCAGCAGGTCGCGCATCTGATCAAGAGTGAAGCCCAGCGGTTTCATCCGGCGGATCACCATCAGACGGTCGACGTCCGCCTCGGTATAGAGACGGAAACCCCCTGGGGAGCGGGCCGACGGGACGACCAGACCGGTCTCGTCATAGTGCCGGATCGTGCGCAGAGACAACTCGGTGCGCGCGGCGACCTCACCGATCTGCATGTGCTCGTCGTCCACCTGTGTCCTCATCCGCCGAGGGGATATTCGGATCACCCCGATGAAACTACCCTAACGTCAAGGTAGAGTTGCGTCAGCGCGAGCGAGATCGTCCGCCGCCGCGCCGTCGTGTCGGGGTCGATGCCGCCTCCGTTGAGCAGTCGAGTCCCGGCAGGAGACGAGTGTGAGCGAGTCCGCGACAGCCTGCGCTGCGGCCTGTCCGCCGTGACATCTCGCCCGCAGTGGTGAGCCCCGGCGCCATTCGCGCCTGCCCGCCCGGCTTCCCGTAGGCGGTTCTCCTCGTCTCGCCGGTTGCCGCGCGGTGCCTGCCGGGCATCGCCAAGTCCCGCCTGCACGCCACGTGAGGCGTGCCCGAACACGACAGGTGTCTCTTTCTGTGGCTTCTCCCGATACCACCCTGCCCCCGTCCGGACGGCTGCGCGCCCTCGCACCCGACTGGCTGCGTGATCCCAGCGTCTGGCGCACCGAGATCCTGGCCGGTCTCGTCGTCGCCTTGGCGTTGATCCCCGAGGCGATCTCGTTCTCGATCATCGCAGGCGTCGACCCCGCAGTGGGGCTGTTCGCCTCGTTCACCATGGCCGTGGTGATCTCCGTGGTCGGTGGTCGTCGGGCCATGATCTCCGCCGCCACCGGCGCCGTCGCCCTCGTCATCGCTCCGTTGAACCACGTCTACGGGTTGGGCTACCTGATCGCCGCGGTCATCCTCGCGGGCGTGTTCCAGATCGTGCTGGGCGCGCTCGGCGTGGCCAGGCTGATGCGCTTCATCCCTCGGTCGGTGATGGTCGGCTTCGTCAACTCGCTCGCCATCCTCATCTTCCTGGCCCAGGTGCCGGAGCTGCGTGACGTCCCCTGGGCCGTCTACCCGCTGCTCCTCGGCGGCCTCGCCCTGATGGTGTTCCTCCCGAAGATCACCACTGTGGTCCCTGCACCACTGGTCTCGATCGTGGTGCTCACCGTCGTCACGATCGGGGCGGGCATCGCAGTGCCGACTGTCGGTGACAAGGGTGAGCTGCCGTCTGCTCTGCCGACACCGGGTCTGCCGGACATCCCCTTCACCCTGGACACCCTCGCCGTCATCGCGCCCTACGCCTTCGCGATGGCGCTCGTCGGGCTGATGGAGTCGCTGATGACCGCCAAGCTGGTCGACGACATCACCGACAGTCATTCCTCCAAGACCCGCGAGTCGATCGGTCAGGGCATCGCCAACATCGTCACCGGATTCTTCGGCGGCATGGGCGGCTGCGCGATGATCGGCCAGACGATGATCAACGTGAAGGTGTCCGGTGCTCGCACCCGACTGTCGACGTTCCTCGCGGGGTCGTTCCTCATGGTGCTGTGCATCGTGTTCGGACCCGTCGTCTCCGATATCCCGATGGCCGCGCTGGTCGCCGTCATGATCATGGTGTCGTTCGCGACGTTCGACTGGCGCTCGGTCAGCCCGAGGACTCTGCGCAGGATGCCGCCAGGGGAGATCACCGTCATGCTGACGACCATCGCCTGCGTGGTGATCACCCACAATCTCGCGATCGGCGTCGTCGTCGGTTCGATCACCGCGGTGGTCATCTTCGCGAAGCGCGTCGCGCACCTCGCCGACGTCACCGCCGTGGTCGATCCGGACGGCACGATCGTGGTCTACCGGGTCACCGGCGAGCTGTTCTTCGCTTCCTCCAATGACCTGATCGGTCGTTTCGACTACGGGGGCGACCCGACGAACGTCGTCATCGACCTCACCGCGGCGCACGTCTGGGACGCCTCCTCTGTCGCCGCGCTCGACGCGATCGAGACGAAGTACGCGCAGCGCGGCAAGACCGTCGAGATCATCGGGCTCAACCCGCCCAGCGCCCGCCTCCACCGCAGACTCACGGGCGAGCTCAGCGCAAGCCACTGACCGGGGGCGGACGAGGCCACTGCTGCCGGAGACGCAGGTCGCGTCCCCGGAGCGAACCGGTCCTGCCCTGCCGGGCGGCAGGCTGTTGACTCCGTCGGGTAGAACCGAACGAACCGACAGTCTGTCCGCCCGGCCCTGCCCGGGCGATTGGTAGATCGACTGCTTGATCAGCTCATGTTTTCGACGTCTGCCTCGTCGTCGACGTCCTTCTTCTCTGACACCTCGTCGGCCGTCGGGGCAGCGGCCTCTGCCGACGCCTCTGCCCCGCCCTCGGCGAGCCGCTTGATCGCGGCAAGCCTGCCGTCCCACCGCTCGGCGAGCCGGGTGAGCCAGCTCGCGGTGCTGGTCAGCGCCTCAGACCGCACGCTGAACCGGACCTCGCGGCCCTGACGGCGCCCGCTGACCAGGCCCGCCCGTTCCAGGACGGCCAGGTGTTGCACGACGGCCTGCCTGCTCACCGGCAGCGGGGCGGCCAGCGCGGTGGCGCTGGCCTCGCCGAGCGCGGCGAGTTCGTCGAGGATGCGACGACGGGTCGGGTCGGCCAGCGCCGCGAGGGTCTCCTCCTCCGTCATGCCGTCAACGAGTCGACGTGGTCGCGCAGGCTCGTCAACCCGCCCTCCCACCCCTGTTCGTTGTCCCGGACGTGCTGGGAACGCTCGTCGTCAGAGCCCGCGAGCTCGCGAAACCCCCGCTCGGCGACCTGCACGAGCGTGCCCTCGCCGTCAGGGGAGAGGGTGAACTCGACGAGGGTGGCGTTGCCCTCGGCGGGGGGCACGTCCGGCAGCAGGGCCCAGCGGAAGGCCAGTCTGCGCGGCGGCTCGACCACCTCGACGATCCCGTGGAACGCGCCGTGCTCCTTCCATCGCAGTACCAGCGCGCCGCCCGGCCGCAGATCGATCTCGGCGCCGTCGAAGGCGAACCAGGCGGCGAGCTGGTCGGCCTCGGTCAGCACCGTCCACACTCGGTCCTGCGACGCGGCGATGTGGATCTCACGGCGGATCAGGTCGGGAGTCATTCGTGGCCTCCGGTTCGTCGGCTCAGTGCGCACGCCGATTGACGTGCAAGAGCAGACTTGCACAAGGGTGACTCTCGTGCAAGTCATTGCTTGCGCCTGACGTGGCTTCCTCGGCGAGCCCGCAGGTCGGCGAGCCTCGTCGAGCAGGGCGTCACCAGCGGGTGTGCACCGACGATCGGATGCGAGTGTCGTAGATCGTCCGCATGCCGTCCGACACCGTCGCGGACAGTGGGGGTCGCCCGGCCGCCGAGGCGTTGGACCGGGCATGTTCCGGGGTGCGTGCGCCGGGGATCACGGTCGTCACGCCAGGCTGGTCGATCACCCACCGCAGCGCGGCCTCGGCAGGCGTGCGGCCCTCGGGCAGCAGGGCGGCGAACTCCTGTGCCGCCGCCACCCCCGTGGCGAAGTCGACGCCGGAGAACGTCTCGCCGACGTCGAACGCCGAGCCGTCCCGGTTGAAGGCGCGATGGTCGTCCGGCCCGAATGCGGTGTCCACGGTGTACCGACCGGAGAGCAGTCCGGAGGCCAGCGGAACGCGCGCGATGATGCCGACCCCGGCCGCCTGCGCGGCGGGCAGGACCTCCTCCAACGGCTTGCGGCGGAAGGCGTTGAGAATGATCTGCACGCTGGCCACGCCGGGCCTGGCGATGGCGGTCAACGCCTCCGCGCACGTCTCCACACTCATGCCGTAGGCGGCGATCCGCTCCTCGGTCACCAGGGTGTCCAGCGCGTCGAAGACGCCGTCCGAGTGGTAGACGGCCGTGGGCGGGCAGTGCAACTGCACTAGGTCGAGCCGGTCGACGCCCAGGTTCGACCGAGAACGGTCCACCCAGGAACGCAGATTGTCCACGGTGTACTGCGCGGGGTCTAGCGGCGCCCGACGCCCCGCCTTGGTGGCCACGACCAGGTCGACACCGGGATTGTCGGCGAGGAAGCGGCCGATCAGCCGCTCGCTGCGGCCGTCGCCGTAGACGTCGGCCGTGTCGAACATCGTGACGCCCGACTCCACCGCGGCCGCCAGCACGGCCAGCGCCGCGTCGTCCTCCACCTGCCCCCAGTCCGCGCCCAACTGCCAGGTGCCCAACCCCACGACCGACACCGGCCGACCCGTCCTGCCCAGAACCCGCTGCTCCATGCGCGCGACCATAGCCGCCTGCGCAGGCCGATCGAAGCGGTGTGCGTCGGGCCGTGCGCACTTCGGCAGGTCGCGGCCGACTGCCTGGTGCACCGGGCCGGGACCTCGTTCGCCCGGCGCGGCTCGATCTCGCCACGCGTCCACCGGCTCCTGATCCGCCACCGTGTGGCAGACCCCGAGACGCCCGGGTCGGGACCGCAGCCTGCGTGAATCAGGCCGGGGATTCGGTGGGGACGTCGAACCAGCAGATCTGGCCGGGCCGTGGGTCGATGCGGTCCCGGAGCAGGACGTCGACCTCTTGTCTGACCCGGTCGGCCGATTCGGCGGGGGAGGTGAACCAGGGCACGAATCCTTCGGCCTCGGTGAGGGTTCCGGGGATGATCACGCCTTCGCGGACGAACTGGACGGCGGCTTCTCCTGCCTGCCGGAGCAGGTCGTCGGAGGCACCGTCGATCTCGAGGATCATGCTCTCGATCTCGGCGAAGTAGACCCAGTCGTCCTCCGCGGCGTCGAGCAGTCTGGCGCGCAGTTCGTCCAGCATCAGGTGCTCCACTTCTGCGTGTTCACCTGAATCTTCAGTGATCGACCACCGGGGATCTTCATATCGACCGTGGGCTCGACGGTGGTCTTGGACTTGGTGCGGTAGCCGATCGTCGTGCCGTCCGGGCGCCGGAGCAGCCGTCCGATGTAGGAGGGCATCGGCGCGTCTCGGCCGCCGGCCGCCAGCGCGGTGAACAGTTCGTCGAGCTCTTCGACCGAGCGTACTTCTCTGATCAGGTCCTTCTTTCGTCGCGCGGGGGCTCGACCGATGGCATTGCCCTCATCGAGGACGTGCTCGGTGGCAGTGCGATCTCGCCACCGGCCGAGAGGAGAAGCGTCGTCCCCACCCGGTTGGCTACGCCGAGTGTTCGCGGGTGTCCTCGATGAAGATTCCTGCGCCACCGCCTCCCGAGCTCCGCCCGGTGGCTCCGTGATCGCGGAGTCGCCCACGACGAGCGCGGCGTGGAAGCCGAGGACGATGCGTTCAGCCTGTTCGATGCGGTGCAGTTCCTCGGCGATCGTCTCGCGCGTGTGCCGAAGCAGCGCGAGTCCGTGTTCGGCGCTCGCGGCCCGGGCTCCGGCGAGTGCGGCGGTCGCGACGGCCAGTGCCTCGTCGAGGTGTGCGGCCGCCACCGACAGCGCGTGTCGCGCCTGCGCGGTGCGATCCGAGGCGAGTAAGACCTGCTGTGCCACCTGCTGAAGTGAAGACATCCCGACCCCGATGATCACGTCAGAAGATCAGGCGATCGCCGTGCGTGATCATTGTCGGTCTTCACTCGATCGGGGGCTGCGGTGCAGAGGGTCCTCGTCGTCGCCACGGTCCACCGCCAAGCCGTTCGCCGCGAGGTCTCCCACCGCAGCTGTGCCACAGACCCGGCCTTGGTGCGGGACCCGTGATCGGCCACGACCGCCCCGCCGCGCCCGGCACCCGGCGGCGGCGTCCCGCCACGACGAGACCGGGGCGTCGCCATGGTGCTCGGCGACGCCCCGGTCTCGTGCTGGTTCGTTCCCGCCTGCGGTCGAGCCTCGGTGCGGGACAGATCAGGTCAGGCCGTGACCAGGCGTAACCCGTAGACGGACAGGATCTCGTTCAGCGGCTGGAAGAAGGTCCGACCGCCGGTGGAGCAGTTGCCGGAACCGCCGGAGGTGACGCCCTGCGCCTGGTCGCCGGTGATGTACGAACCGCCCGAGTCGCCCGGCTCGGCGCAGACGCTGGTCTGCGTCATCTGGTGTACGGCGCCCTGGCTGTAGTTCACCGTGACGTTGAACGCCTGGACGGTGCCGCAGTGCCAGCCGGTGGTCGAACCGGACCGGCAGATCGAGGAGCCGACCGGGGCGACGTTGGAGCCTCGGACGAGCACGTCGCTGACGGTGCCCCAGCCGAGGACGACCGGTTCGGTCCACCAGCCGTTGCCGATCCGCACCCAGCCGTAGTCGTTGCCGGGGAACGACGAGCCCGCGAAGGAGCCCATCGCCGTGCCGTCCCAGCCCCGGACCGAGCTGCCGGTGGTGCCACAGTGGCCTGCGGTGACGAAGCCGCCCTGCACGGAGAAGCCGATCGAGCAGCGGGTGTTGCCGTTGATGATGTACGGGTCGCCGCCGACGGTGCCCGCCGCGAACGTCTCCGGGCCCTCGGCGACCTCGGCGATCGTCACGGGGCCGGTCGCGGTCGCGGCCTCGAGGAACGCGTCGACCTCGGGGCCCTCGGCGCCCGCGACGACGTCGACCACGACACGGTTGGATTCGAGGTCGACCCGCCAGCCCGCGATTCCCAGCGGCGCGGCCTCGGTGCGCGACAGCGCGTCGATCTCGTTCTTGGCCGCGTCGAGCGTCGCCAGGCTGTGCTCGACCGGCACGGTGCGGACTCCCGCCGTCCGGACCTCGGCGGCCTGACTCGGATCGCTCAGTCCGACGATCAGATCACCGGAGGCCGGATCGAACCACGAACCGCCGAACGCGGCGCCCGCCGCCTCCTCCACCACCGGGGCGGCCGTCATCGCGGCGGCCTCCTGAGCGAGGCGCACCTCGGCCTGCTGCTCGTCGATGCCGAACTCGGCGGCCATGGCCGTCACCAGTCCGGGAGACAGGGCCGCGTCGTCGGTGGTGGAGTCTGCTGCTGCGGCGGTGCCCAGGCCTGCGGTGGTGCCTGCGGCCAGCAGCACCACCGCGCTCATTCTCGCGAGATTCCGGTAGCTCATATCGGTCGACTCCTTCTCGTCATGCAGGGGGACGCGGTGTGTCGTCGATCGGGTCGTTCGGTGACGGGGCAGCTTTGTCTCTCCTCGGAGTGTGGTCCGAAGAGGGCTGTTCAGGGCAGGGGAAGACCCGAGGAATGCGCCGCGAGACATCCTGTTCGATTGCGGAAGAACCCCATTCCTCGTGATGCAGACGTTATTCGTTCGGCGGCCCGGGGGTACCCCCAAAAGAAGTATCTCGACGGTCGTTCACCAGAAGCAGGCGCAGCGTGTCGAGTGGTGGCGGAGCGGAGTCTGTGCAGGCACGCGCCCGGTTCGTTCTGGTTTCTCCGGTCTGGTCGGGCCTGCGGCTGCGGGCGCACCGGAATCGCGAGTTCGGCGGTGGCATCACCGCTCCGCCTGGGGCACGGTGGCAGAGGACACCAGGAGACGGGGACCGAGGAGAACGGACGGTGACCACCGGTGCGAACGAGCGTGTTCCTGGTCGACGACCACGATGTCGTCCGGCTCGGCCTGGCTCGCCTCTTGGAGGATCAGGACGATCTGGAGGTGGTCGGCGAGGCCTCCTCGGTCGCTGAGGCGCTGGTCCGCATCCCGGCGGCCAGGCCGGACGTCGCGGTCCTGGACGTCCGTCTCGGGGACGGCAACGGCGTCGAGCTGTGTCGGGAGCTGCGTTCGACGATGCCCGAGCTGAACTGCCTCATGCTCACCTCCTACTCCGACGACGAGGCGCTGTTCGACGCGGTCATGGCGGGTGCGGCAGGCTTCGTCCTCAAGGAGGTCCGAGGCAGTGACCTGGTCACCGCCGTCCGCGTGGTCGGGGCGGGCGGTTCGCTGCTCGACCCGCACACCACGACGGCACTGCTCAACCGGCTGCGCCGGGAGCGGGAGGAGACCGACCCGCTGCATGCGCTGAGCCACCAGGAGCGCACGGTGCTGGAGCTCATCGGCGAGGGGCTGACCAACCGGGAGATCGCCCAGCGCATGTTTCTTGCGGAGAAGACCGCGAAGAACTACGTCTCGCATCTGTTGGCGAAGCTCGGCATGCAACGTCGGACCCAGGCCGCCGTCCTGGCCACCCGGCTCCATCGCGCGTCACCACCTGATCAGGAGCCGGATCAGCCGCAGTGACCGCAGGCCCGCCCCGGCAGGACATCGCCGGGGTGCGGGTGCCTCAGTCGTGGCGCCGGGCCGACCGCGTCCGCAGGGGCGCCCGCCAGGACAGCCGAGTGCCGTGCGGTCGTGCGGCGCCGACGATGAGCGAGCCGCCCGTCTCGGTCGCGCGTTCGGCGAGGTTGCGCAGGCCGCTGCGGGCCACCGTGTCGGGCAGTCCCACACCGTCGTCGAGCACGTCGATCAACAGGTGATCGGTGACCTCGACGGTGACCGTCACCCGTCGGGCCTCCGCGTGCCGCACCACGTTGGTGACGGCCTCGCGCAGGACCGCCTCGGCCTGCCCGGCCAGCTCGGCGGGCACCAGGGCGTCCACCGCACCCGACATCCGGACCACTGAGGACACCGCCGTGTCCCTGGTCAACTCGGAGACCGCATCGAAGAGTCGTCGCCGCAGACCTGCCTCGTCGCCCGCTTCGGCGTGCAGGTCGAAGATGGAGGTGCGGATCTCCCGAACCGTCTCGTCGAGCGCGTCGAGTACCTCGTGAATCCGCTCGGCGACCAGCGGATCGGCGTTGCGGGCCACGGTGCGCTGTAGTGCGAGCCCGATGGCGAAGAGTCGTTGGATCACCTGATCGTGTAGCTCGCGGGCGATCCGCTCCCGATCGGCCAGCAGATCGAGCTGCCTGCGGGTGCGTTGCCGCTCGACAAGTTGCAGTGTCAACGACACCTGGTCGGCGAAGGCGGCCATGGCCGGAATCCGGCCGACGGGCAGCGGCGCCCGATGCGCCGCCCTGGCCACCAACAGCGCCCCGGTGGGCTCGACCACGCCGCCCAGCGGCACGACGACCGCGGAGCCGAGGCGCAGCCCGGCCGCGATCCGGCCCAGGACGGGCGTCGCGGCCAGGTCTGCCGCGTCCAGTACGGTCGCCCCGCCGGACGTCGGGTCCGCCGAGAGCAGGGCCGTCCGGTCGACGCGTTCGGCGGGGGTGCCCGCCGCCGCCCCGGCCGCCCCGGCCACCGTCAGCATCGAGGAGTCTCGTTCCGTCAGCAGCACCAGCGCGAGGTCGGCCTCGGCCGATTCGAGACTGCGCCGTGCCAGCAGGTCGAACGCGTCCTCGGTGCAGGCGCCCGCGATCAGTTCGGTGGTGATCTCTCCCTCGATGGCCGACCAGCGGCGCTGATCGCGTTCCTCCTCCACCAGCCGTGCGTCGGCCACCGCGATCCCGGCCGCCGAGGCCAGTCCGGTCAGCACCTCCTCATCGCTCTTGGTGAACCCGCCGCGCTTTCCGGCGAGCCCCAGACTTCCGTAGACCTCGGCACGCACGCCGACCGGGACGACGAGCACCGCAGCCGTCGGCGCTCCGCCGCCCTGGTGGTCCTCGCCGCCGGAGCGGCGTGACACGGTGCCGTCGGCAGCAGGCAGGTCGGAGCTGGTCAGCCGGTGCCACCTCGGCTCGTCGACCCCGACGTAGACCGAGTCACCGGGTCGGCCCGCCTCCGCCGCCGTGAACGCCCCGCAGTCCGCGTCGACCAGCTCCAGGGCCGAGCGCAGAATCCGCCGCAGCGTCGATTCGAGGTCGGCGCCCGCCGCGACGGCCAGCACGGCTTCCACCAGGGCCCGGTCGGCAGGCCCTCCTGCTCGGCCTGCCGGTGCGGGCGACGTGGTCTCGGCGGACTCCGTGGGCGGTGTGGGCGGTGTGGCTGGCATCGACGGACTCCGCTGGCGGCGAGCGATGGCGTGCATCGGACCACGATTCTATCGACGAGAAGCGCATCAGTGCAGGTCCGTGCCCCCTTTGTCCGCTCTGCCCCGGCCTGCCTCTCCGACGTCGGCGCGGTCCCGGGGTCCTTGTCCCCTGTGCGGCCCGCCGCGTACCGGGGGAGGCTGGCAGGCGACGGTGCCTCGGCCGGGTCCGGCGGGCGCGCAGCCGCAGGCGAGAGCACCCGCCTGCGGACGGACACGGCGGGCGTCGGGTGCGTCCCGCTGCGACGCACCGTGACGGGAGGGAGTGCAGCGACATGAGCGAGATGCGAACGGACATCGTCGTCGGCGTCGACGACTCCGAGGCGAGCGTCGCGGCCGTGATCTGGGCGATCCGGGAGGCGCGGATCAGAGGCAGTCGAGTCCACGCGCTGCATGCCTGGCGACACGAGCCTCTTGCCGAGTTCGCGTTCACCGAGCCGGAGGAGGCGGCCAGGGAGAGCACCGCTCTGCTGGACAGACAGATCGCCAAGGCCAGAGCACGGGAGGGCGACGACGTCGAGGTGCTGCCGCGCGTCGTGCCCGGCACGCCCGCCGCGGCTCTGCTCGGCGCGGTCGCCGACGGCGAGCTGCTCGTGGTCGGCTCCCACCGTGGCGGATTCCTCCGGGAGATGCTGCTGGGCTCCTGCAGTGCGGCCTGCGTGCGACACGCCCACACGCCGGTGGTGGTGATCCCGCCGCCCGAGCGAGGCCCGCAGACGGAGCCGAACACGATGTAGGAGCACGCCCCGGGTCGTGAGCCGCCAGGCGGCGGACTGCCTGCTGTGGCATCGGCGAGCCAGCCCGGTCCTAGCTGCCCCGCAGCGTCGGTTCCGTGACTCCGTCGACTGCGGTCTTGGCCGCCTGCGGTCCGCCCTGCCGACCGACGTGACGCCTGTGCCGGGTGTGCTGGGAGTGGTGGGTGTGGCTCGGAGCTCGTGTCACGCCGAACCTGTCCTTCGTCGATCGTCCTCGGCGTGCGCCTGGCCGGACGTGCTTGTCGAGCCGGGTCGGACCGGGAAGCCGGGTCGGACCGGAGAGCAGGGTCGAAAGACTCGGCGATGACGGGGCGGGCGCCCGTGGTCGCGGGCACTCGGCGGCGCGAGGGTGGAGAGGGAGACAGCGCACACGTCCGCAGGATCGGACCAGCCGATGAGACGGGAGCGGACGGCGCCGGAGCGGTCTCGATCGTCGAGTCGAGACCTCCGAGGAAGGAGCCGACGATGAGTGAACAGGCGTCTGACCGGTTCGAAGGGAACAGGCCGATCGTCGTCGGCGTGGACGGCTCGCCGACCAGCGTCGCCGCCCTCGCCTGGGTGCTGGCCCAGAACGAGGCGCACCGTCGGCCGATCCACGCCGTCAGCGCCTGGCACTTCGTGCCGATGGCCGCGGGCCCGGCGACGGTGCTGGTGGACCCCGGCGACGTCCGACAGGACCACGTCGAGCGACTGCGTCAGGTGGTGGCCGAGGCGACGGAGACCGTGACGAGCGCTGGGGGCTCGGGCTCCTCGGCTGCGGGCCCGTCGCCGGGCTCGGCCGTCGCACTCGACGACGTCGACATCCGGCAGGAGGTCATCGAGGGCCCGCCCGCCACCGTCCTGCTGGAGGCGGCCCGCGACGCGGCGGTGCTGGTCCTGGGCAGCCACGGCCACGGCCGAGCCTATGCGTCGCTCGTCGGGTCGGTGAGTGCGGCGTGCATCCGGCATGCGCACTGCCCGGTGATCGTCATCCCGCCCGGCATGGCGGAGGACACGACCGGCTCGCAGCTCGTGGCGGAGGCGAACCGGTGATCGACGCCGACCCGCCCGGCTTCGTACCCGGCCGATCAGCGCCCTGGGACTGACGATCGGCGATCTCCGGCCCGGCGTCGGAACGATCAGGGTCTTCCGGCGCCTGAGCAAGGGCTTTCGGCCCTGTCCGGCTGATCGAGATCGGACGCACTCTGATCAAGGACGGCGGCGCGCCGCCTGGCGAGAGCCGATCCAGCGCGATCACCACCCCGTGTCACGGCGCGGGTTCGACAGACGGGGGATCACATCATGAGTGAACTCGACGACTTCAGGGCCTCACTCGAGGCCCGTCGGGAGGCGACCCGGCCGGGCAGGCACTACGACCCGGGGGCGTACCTCGCCGAGCAGCGGATTCGCGAGAGCATTCTGCTCGCGGGCCGGGACCGGCGGAAGGCAGCCGAGGCCGCAGGGGCGAAGGAGGCGACCGAGCAACGCGGACAGCAGAAGGCGGGGCCCGCACGAGCGGCCTCGACGCAGGCGAGCTCGGCCGCAGAACGTCCGGCGGAACCGCATGCCGCCGGGCAGTCCGCCGGAATGGATGCGGGAGCAGGCGTCGACAGCGGATTGCGGTCGCGGCGTGCGCGACGGGCGCATGCCATGCCGGTGGAGCGACCCGTCAGACGACACTGGTACTCCCTGCGCCGGGGGCATGCCTGACCTGACGAGCCCGCCCGCCCAAGCAGATCGGCGGGCGGGTCTGGTGCAGGCGACACGGACCGACGTCCTCGCGGGTCTCCCCGTCCGCCCGGTAGACGATCAGGTCGACGACCAGGTGCGGTGATCGGGCTGAATCTGCCTGGTCGTGAAGGCTGTCGACGAATTCATTGCCAGTGGGATTGGAGTGAATGTCGAATAAGTGAATGACTACTTCCTCAACATTCGCCCTGCGGCTCGGAAGAATCGGCGGGACTGCCGAATCGACCGGGTCTCGTCGAGCCCCCGACGCGGCGCCCCGGACCCTGACATGGCGGATGACCGTGCTGGTCGGACGGCCCTGCAGGCAGATACCATGGCCGAATGCCTCTTGAGCGATCATCCCGTCGGTCGAGCCGGGCGACCGCTGCTCCATTCGAGCGAGGCGACCGTCGAGAACGTGCGATCCTGGCCAGCCTCACCGGATTGCTGGTCAATGCCTCGCTGCGTTCGATCAGCATCGGCGACATCGCGAAAGGTGCGGGGATCTCGCGGCCGAGCCTGTATTTCTACTTCGATTCCAAGGCACAGATCTTCTGCGCGTTGTTGGCGCGGACTCGATACCACTGTCCGGACGACTTCCCGCTTCTCGCGAGCGTGGAGGCCTCGGCGATCACCGCGGAGGTGCGATCGATCGTGGACCAGACGGTCCGGTCTTGGCAGGAGAACACGGTCGTCCTGCGTCGGGGCTTCGAGGCGGCGGAGGATCTCGACGTCCAACGGCAGTGGCAGCAGACGATGAGCGGACTCATCGGTTTCATCGCGGAGTGGATCGATCGTCGGCGCTCAGCAGGGCTGCTCGTGACGACCGAGGAGACATCGGCCGAACTGGCCGAGTCGTTGATCTGGTTGATTGAGAAGAGCTGTTACCGGCTGTTCGCCTCCCGTGCCACGACGCAGGCGGAGCAGGATCGTCGCGCGGCCGTGCTGGCCGGGGTCGGCCTGCGCATCCTCGGCGAGACTCCGGCGCACGTGCTCCCCGACCGTCGGCCGTGACCCGGCCCGCCGTCGGGCCGGACGAGTCGCGGCGGTCGTGCTCGCGTGCGACCGCCGCGACGTCGGACCCGTGGCTCGGACTTCGGCGGCACGGCCGCCTGCGGCTCACGATGTGAGCGTGTCCAGGATCTGCTGGCCGTACTTCGCCAGCTTGTTCTCGCCGACGCCGCTGACCGTGCCCAGCTCGCCCAGGGTCGACGGCTCGCGGGAGGCGATCTCGCGGAGCGTCGCGTCGTGGAAGATCACATAGGCCGGTACACCCTGTTCCTTCGCAGCGGCCGACCGCCAGGCCCGCAGCCGCTCGAAGACCGGGACCGCCTCGGCGGCGAGGTCGGCCGCGGGCGCCCCCTTGCGACTCCTGGCCGGCTTGGCGGCGCGCGCGGCCCGCTCCGGCTCGCGGCGGAGCCGGACCTCGCGCTGCCGGGCCAGCACCGCGTCGCTGGCCTCGGTGAGCACCAGCACGTGATAGTCGCCGGTCACCGTCAGCAGTCCCTGGGCCAGGAGTTGGCGCACCACGCCGCTCCACTCGGTGTCCCGCAGTTCGGTGCCGACGCCGAAGACCTTCAGCGAGTCGTGGCCGTGCTGTTCGACCTTGGGCGTCCGCCTGCCCAGCAGGATGTCGATGACGTGGCCCGCGCCGAAGCGCTGATCACGTTCGCGGTCCAGCCGGTACACCGTGGAGAGGACCTTCTGCGCGGGGATCGTGCCGTCCCAGGACTCCGGCGGCGTCAGGCAGGTGTCGCAGTTGCCGCAGGGCGCGCTCTGCTGGCCGAAGTAGGCGAGCAGTTGGACCCGGCGACAGGCCACCGTCTCGCAGAGCGCCAGCATCGCGTCCAGGTGGGTGGCGAGCTTGCGGCGATGGGCCGCGTCGCCCTCCGAGGAGTCGATCATGCTGCGCTGCTGCATGACGTCCTGGAGTCCATAGGCCATCCACGCCGTGGACGGCAGCCCGTCCCGCCCGGCCCGGCCGGTCTCCTGGTAGTAGCCCTCGACGGACTTCGGCAGATCGAGGTGGGCGACGAACCGCACGTCCGGCTTGTCGATGCCCATGCCGAAGGCGATGGTGGCGACCACGATCACCCCGTCCTCCCGCAGGAACCGCGCCTGGTTCGCCGCGCGGACCGCCGGATCGAGCTTCGCGTGATAGGGCACGGCCGAAAACCCGTTGTCCACCAGGAACTGGGCCGTCTTCTCGACGGAGTTGCGCGACAGGCAGTAGACGATGCCCGCATCATCGGCGTGTTCGGTGCGCAGCAGTTCGAGCAGCTGCTGCTGGGCCCGGTTCTTCAACCCGATGCGGTACTGGATGTTGGGGCGGTCGAAGCTGGCGACGAAGTGCCGGGCCTCGCCGAGGTTCAGTCGCGCGGCGATCTCGGTGTGCGTGGCCTCCGTCGCCGTCGCGGTCAACGCGATCCTGGGCACGTCCGGCCAGCGCTCGTGCAGCATCGACAGTTCGAGGTAGTGCGGGCGGAAGTCGTGCCCCCACTGCGCGACGCAGTGCGCCTCGTCGATGGCGAACAGCGAGATCGTGCCCCGGTCGAGCAGCCGCAGCGTCGACTCGACGGTGAGCCGCTCCGGCGCCAGATACAGCAGGTCCAGTTCACCCGCGAGGAAGGCCGACTCGACCTCGCGTCGCTCGTCGAAGTCCTGGCTGGAGTTGAGGAAGCCCGCGCGCACCCCGAGCGCCCGCAGCGCGTCGACCTGGTCCTGCATCAGCGCGATGAGGGGGGAGACGACGATGCCCACACCCTCGCGGACCAGCGCCGGGATCTGATAGCAGAGCGACTTGCCGCCGCCGGTAGGCATCAGCACGAGGGCGTCGCCGCCGCCCACGACGTGATCGATGATCTCCGCCTGGTCGCCTCGGAAGGAGTCGTAGCCGAAGACCCGGCGCAGCACCTGCAGCGCCTCGCTCACCTCAGGATCGGTCGTCACCGGGGAAGCCATCGGGGGATCCTATCGGGGACCGAGAAGGCCGGGGACGCTCGGTGAACGGCCGGAGAGCCTGTCTGTGATCCCCCTGGAGTCGTGAGCGGGGATCAGGTCGAGTGGACGCACCTGTGGCCCGCCGACTTCATGGAGAACTTCACCATGTGGGTCGACCAGATCCGTCTCACCGGGGAGATCCGCGACGCGTATCCGTCCGCCGCCAGTTCGCCGATCGCGATGGCGGACGTGGCCCGGTCGCGGCAGCCGCCCTGACCAGGACGACCTCGTGGGGTCCGCGCTCAGCTTGACCGGACCGGAGACCCTCACCCGAGCGGACGCGGCGGCACGACTCGCCACAGCCCTCGGCCGCGACATCCCCTACCGCACCGTGACCCGCGCCGAGGCCGTCGAGCAGCTCACGCCGTCGATGGGCGATTCCGCCGAGTGGTACCTGGACATCCTCGCCGACGGCGTCGACGCACCGCAGGAGGCCGCCTCCACCGTCATCGACGTCGTCGGCTCGGCGACCACCTTCATGCAGTGGGCCCGAGCGCACGCCGACGAGTTCCGCTGAGCCACCGCCGAGGCGGGCCGGTTCCGAGCGAGCGGGGCCGAGCCCGGCCGGCGGCGGACGGCCGCATCGAGGACCCTCAACCCGACACGCCGAGTCTGCTCTCCAATTCCGCCACGCCCGCCCGGCAGTCCCGCGCCAGCGCGCGGTGACTCTGGAAGCGGCCCAGGATGCCGTGGGGGCGCACCGTCTCGGCGGGCGCGCCCGCCGCGTGCTCCACCCGCAGCCGGCGGCCGGTCAACGGCCCGGACCGATGCCAGCGCTCCCACCGTTCGTAGTCGGGGCTGTGCCGGTGGCCGAATGCGTACGCCTGTTCGCCCGATCCCGGCGGGCAGTTCTCGGGCAGCAGCAGTGCGACGCCGTCGCCCGCCCTTGTCGACCAGTCTCGCGCGGACACGACGTCCACCCTGGGCGCCCGCCCCTCGGCATCGGCCTCGCGCACCAGCACGGCGTCGTCCGGGGTGAGCCGGGGCGGCAGCTCGCGCACCTCGACGTCGCCGTCGAGGCCGACGATCGCCCGCGCCACCCACCACCAGTTCTCCCGGCGGGAGAGCATGCTGTCCGCCCGCAGCCGCGTCGGCGGGTATTTGACCAGCTCCTGGTGCAACAGCTGTTCCTGATAGACGGAGCCTGCCAGATCATGGTCGACGCGCACTCGCCCGACCGCGACCATCCCCGGCCCTGCTCGGCCGTCCTGGTCGGGTCGGCCGGGAACGCAGAACGCGGCGAACCGGCCTTCGACGTCGTCCACTTCGGATAGTCGAGAGAGCGGGAACGCGACGCAGGGCCGGCCCTCCCGCGTCAACGGCACCACCGGGACACCCGTGGGACCGTCCGCTCCGAGCCAGCAGAGTTCGCCGGTCGCCGCGCGTTCCCATCGCCGAGCGAAATCCTTCATGCCACGCCTCCCAGTGTCCCACCGTCCACGGCGAGCGTGTCCGGTGTCAACGATCCTGCCGTTTGCTCCTTATCAAGCGGCCGATCGTTAGGTAGCTTCTGGTACGCCTGTCGGGCGGGCAACGGAGTTCTCCCGGCGACGGTACGGAGAAGGGGGTCGCTGCGGATGCCCGCGATCGTGGTCATGCTCGCCGTCATCGCGATATTCGTGGTGGCCTACCGCTATTACTCGGCGTATCTCGCCCGCCGCGTCTACGTGCTCGATCCCCTGTACGTGACACCGGCCCACCGCTTCAACGACGGAATCGACTTCGTCCCCACCAACCGGCACATCGTCTTCAGTCATCACTTCATCTCGGTGGCAGGCGCCGCCCCGATCGTCGGCCCCGCCGTCGCCGTCTACTGGGGCTGGGGACCCGCGCTGATCTGGGTCGTGGTCGGTTCCGTCTTCGCCGCAGGTGTGCACGACTTCGGCGCGCTGGTGATCTCCGTGCGACACCGCGCCCGCAGTATCGGGGCGCTCGCAGGGGAGGTGATCAGCAAACGCGCCAGAGGGCTGTTCCTGCTGATCATCTTCTTCCTGCTCACCCTGGTGAACGCGGTCTTCTCCGTGGTCATGGCGAATCTGTTCATCGCCAACCCTGCCTCGGTGCTGCCGGTCCTGGTGCAGATCCCGTTGGCGATCGGGGTCGGCCAGTACATCTACCGGACCAGGACCGCCGCGCTCGTGCCCTCGATCATCGCGTTGGTGGTGCTCTATGCGACCATCCCGCTCGGGCTGCTGGTTCCGATCTCTCTCGACCCGCTGGCCTCGGCACTGGGCACGGACCCGCGCACCCTGTGGATCATTCTGATCTTCCTGTACGCCTTCGCCGCGTCCCGGCTCCCGGTGTGGATGCTGCTTCAACCTCGTGACTACATCAACCAGCACCAGATGCTGCTGGCCCTGGCGGTCATCCTGGTGGGCATGGGCGTCGGCCTGAACCGCATCGTCGCCCCGGTGGTCAACGACGTGCCCGCCGACTCGCCGTCGTGGTTCCCGCTGCTGTTCGTGACGATCGCCTGCGGCGCGATCTCCGGATTCCACAGTCTCGTCGCGTCCGGCACGACGGCGAAACAGATTGACAAGGAGACCGACGCCCGGTTCGTCGGATACACCTCGGCACTCGGCGAGGGCGGCCTCGCGGTCTGTTCGATCCTGGCCTGCACCGCCGGGATCGCCGCCACGACGGCGGACTGGAACGTGCTGTTCTCCGACTTCTCGACCGCCTCCGGCGGTGCCACCGGCAACTTCGTCAACGGCGTCGCCAACTTCGCCGCCAACCTCGGCATCCCGCTGGAGGTCGGCGTCGTCTTCGCTGCCGTCGTGGTGATCAGCTTCGCCGCGACCACCATGGACACCGGGGTCCGTCTCCAGCGCTACATCGTGCAGGAGATCGCCGAGGTCGTCCGGTTCCGTCCGCTGGCCCGCAGCCTCACCTGGTCCTCGATGATCGCCGTCGTGGTGCCGCTGACCCTGGCGCTGGCGCCCGGCGATTTAGCCTTCGGCACGCTGTGGCAGCTGTTCGGCACTACCAACCAGCTCACCGCCGGGCTCGCGCTCGCCGTCATCGCCGTCTGGGTCACCAAACGACGACGCAACCCGGTGGCCGTCCTCATACCGCTGGTGTTCCTGCTGGTCATGACGTCCTGGGCGTTGATCATCAACCTCATCGAGTTCGTCCGCGCCGGGGAGTGGCTGCTCGCGCCGCTCGACGCGATCATCTTCGTGCTGGCGCTCTGGTTGATCGTGGAGGCCACCCTGGCCCTGCGGGCGGCCTGGGCCGAGCGCGACCTTCCCGACACCGACACCGACACCGACACCGATGCTGCCGAGGGACTCGGAGACGGGACCGCGCCCACTGCCACCGGTGGAGCGACCGAGACCGGATCGACCCGGCGCGTCGCAGGGGAGACCGACGAACCGTGACGGATGCCGCGTCGCCAGATCCGAGCCGACCGGTGCCCAAGCCGGTCGGCCGGATCAGGGCGGGGCTCCGGGCGGCGGCCGAGTTCCACGAGGCCTGGTTCACCGCCCGGTGGCGGTCGACGTTGCGGCGGGAGGCGCGGGACCAGCAGGACACGCTGCGGGCCCTGATGCTGCTCGACACGCTCGGCGTGGACAGCCCGGTCGCCTACGAGACGCTCGAGCTGGTGCCGTTCGTGCTGGCGGATCTGCATGAGTGGCACCGTCGGATGGGACGGGACGAGTACGACGGACCGGGAGGATGCTGTTGACCCGCCCGATCACCTTCTTCGCGGGGAAGGGGGGAGTGGGCAAGACGACGATGGCCGCCGCGCACGCGCTGGCCGCCGCCGACGCGGGGCACCGCACCCTCGTCGTGTCCACCGACCCCGCCCACTCGTTGGGCGACGCCTTCGAGACGCGCCTCGCCGACCGGCCACGACGGATCGCCGAGGGCCTCTGGGCCGCCGAACCCGACGCGGACGCGGCGGTGCGTCGCCGCGTGCGTCAGGTCGAGGACGACGCGGCGGCGGCGCTGCCGCGCGCGATCATGCCCGCCGTGCGGCGGCACCTCGACCATGCCTCGGCGGGGCCGGGGATGACCGAATCGGCACTGATCGACCTGCTGACCGGGTATCTGGCGGAGGTGCCCGCGAAGTGGGATCGGCTGATCGTGGACAGCGCCCCCACCGGACACCTGCTCCGGATGATCGCCCTGCCGTCGCTGCTGGCACCGTGGATTCACGGCCTGACGCGCCGACGAGAGCGGGTGGTGGCCGCCGATCGCTTCGCGGAGGCCGTCGTCGGCGGGCCGGAGTCCGAGCCGGACCCGTTGCTGGAGCGCCTGCACCGGCGGCGTCGTCGCCTGACGGAGGCCGCCGACCGACTGCGCGACGATGCCGAGGTCAGACTGGTACTGGTCCCGCGACGCATGGTGCTCGCGGAGACGGAGCGGGCCGCCGACGCGCTCGACGAGGGCGGCTTCACCCTCGGCCGCGTGGTGCTCAACCAGATCGCGGTCGACGCCGATCCCGTGCTGCTCGCCAGGATCGCGCAACGGTTCGCCCGCCCCGGCATCGTGCGATACGGGGCGGCCTCGGCGGAGCCCACCGGCTTCGCCCGGCTCCGCGAACTGGTGGCGAGGGTGCCGGAGTGACGTCCGGACGGACGTGACCATCGAGACTGCTCGGGACCGGTCGTCCGCACACGGGTTGATCGGCGGTCGGTGTCCGCGCAGGCGATCTCGTACTGTTCCGGACGGTCGAGAAGGTGTGATCGGGTGTACGCCGCCGCCGACGGCACCGGGTGCTCATCCGTTTCAGTCACGCGGGCGAGCGGCAGGAGTCAGCGTGATCAACCCTGTCTCCCGCCGCGGTCCGGCGAAGGCGACCGTGCGGAAGCCGCCAGAGGAAGCCGAATTCCCGGCCTACCCCGCCCGCACCCGGCTTCGATACAGCAGCCAGATGAAATAGGGCGCGCCGATGATCGCCGTCATCAGGCCAGCCGGGAGCTGCCCCGGAGCGATGACGGTGCGCCCGATGGTGTCGGCCGCGCACACCAGGATGCCGCCGAGCAGTGCCGCCACCGGGAGCGCTCTGGCATGTCGACGACCCACGATGGCGCGGGTCGCGTGCGGCGCGACCAGTCCGACGAAGGCGATCACGCCCACGCCCGCGACCGCCGCACCGGTGAGCAGCACCCCGCCCACCATCAGCAGCAGCCGGGAGCGGGAGACGGGCACGCCCAGCACCCGAGGGGTCTCGTCGTCGAGAGACAGCAGGTCCAGTTCGCCTCGGGCCCGGATCAGCAGCGGGACCACCAGCAGCACGGCCAGCACCATCGGCACGAGGTGCTCGAACGACCGGCCGTAGGTCGAGCCTGCCAGCCACGTCAGCGCCTTGGTCTCGTTCCACGGGTCGGTCAGGGTGATCAGCAGGGTGATCAGCGCCTGGGTGACCGCCTGCACGCCGAAGCCGATCAACACGAGACGTTCGCTGGCGAAGCCGCCCTTCGCCGCCATCACGAACACCACGGTCGTCGCCAGGGCGGCGCCCGCGCCCGCGGCGCCCGCCTGGGCCCAGAATCCGACGGCGGGCACGAGCGTGATCATGGTGATCGCGCCGAGCCCCGCGCCGCCCGCGACGCCGATGATGCCGGGCTCCGCCAGCGGATTTCGGGCCACCGCCTGGATGACCGCTCCCGCCAGCGCCAGCGACGCGCCCGCCAGGAACGCGGCCGCCACCCTCGGCGCCCGGTTCTCCATCACGTTCGTGACGATCGGACCCGCCTGGCCGGTCACCCAGTTGACCACGTCACCGAGCAGCAGATTTGTGTCGCCCAACAGGACCGACCCCGCCAGCACGCCGATGCCCCCGACCACCAACGCCCCGAGGATCAGCCGGAAGCGACCTGCCTGCACCCCTCCTCGGGCACCGGCCGCAGGCGGTTCGGTCGCCCTGCCCGTGATCCGGACGCCTCGGGCCAGGATCACCAGGAAGATCCCGCCGAGCACCGTCGTCACCACGCCCGTCGGCACCTCGAGCGCGCTCTGGGAACCGATCACCGCGCGCAGCAGCACATCGGCGCCCAACAGCAGCACGACGCCCATCGCGGCGGAGACCGGGATCAGCGCCGCATGCCGATGCAGGCCGGGCACCACGTTCACCAGGAGTCGGACCAGCGCGGGGGCGGCCAGCCCGACGAAGCCGATCGGGCCCGTCAGCGTCACCGCCGAGGCCGACAGCACCACCGCCAGCGTGATCGCCGCGAAGCGGATCCGCCCCACGTTCACGCCCAGGCTGCGCGCGTGGTCGTCGCCGAGGTGCACCAGGTCCAGCCGTCGGGACATCGCGAGGAGCAGCAGCAGCGTCCCGCCGACCACCGGCCCGAGCGTCTGGACGCCGCCGAGCCCGTTCTGCCCCAGTGATCCCGCCCCCCAGGCGAACAGGCCGCGCGTCTCCTGTGCGAACAACAGCAGAAGAATGCGGGTCACGGCGGCCATCGCGAGTGCGGCGGCGGTACCCGCCAGGACCAGCCGCACGATCCCGGTGCCGCCGGTTCCGGACAGGGCGAGCACGAGCGCCGCAGCGGCGAGGCCGCCCGCGAACGCGATGCCCGCCGCGCCGAGCAGCGGCACCGAGAGGCCGAACGCCGAGACGGCGACGAGCGCGAGATGCGCGCCCGCGTTGACGGCCAGCGTGTCCGGCGACGCCATGATGTTGCGCGCCACCGACTGGAGCACCGCCCCCGCCACACCCAGGGCGACGCCCACGACGATCGCCGCGAGCAGCCGGGGGAGCCGCGACTCGACGATGACCGCGGCGGCGTCGTCGCTGCCGCCGCCGAACATCAATCGCAGCACGTCGAGCGTGTCCAGGCTCGACGTGCCCTGCGTGAGGTGCACCGCCGAACCCAGCACGATGATCGCGCCGAGGCCGCCGATCAGCAGCGCGAGCCTGCCGCGCCGTCGGTTCGGGGCCCTCGGCGGCGCAGGCGGACGAGCGAGCGTCGCGGCGCCGGATGCGGAGGTGCTCACTGGGGCGTTATTCCTCGATCGCGTCGACGGCCGCGTCGACGTACTGCGCCATGGACAGGGGACCGCCGAACATCCACAGCGAGTCGGGGAAGCGCTGCACCTTGCCGCTGGTGACGAACGGGAGGCTCTGCCAGATCGCGTTGTCCGCAAGCTCCTCGTACGGGTCGCCGAGCGTGTCGTTCGCCATGTACCAGAAGTGCACGTCCGGCAGCTCGGTCAGGCCCTCGACGTCGGCCTGTCCGAGGCCGAACGCCGGATCGCCCTCCATCGGCCACGCGTTCTCCAGCCCGATCTGTTCGAGCACCTCCGGCACGAGGGCACCGTCGGTGAACGGGCGGATGCTGACCGTGCCGGAGTCCACGTAGGCGTCGGAGAAGGCGAACTGGTCACCTGCGGCGCCCAGCTCCGCCACCGCGGCCGTGCCCTCGGCGATCTTCTCGTCGAAGCCGGCCCGCAGCTGCGCGGCCTCGTATTCGGTGCCGGTGGCCGCCGCGACCATGTCCAGGCTCTCGAACATGGATCCGATGGGGTCCGCCGCCGTGCTGCCCGCGATCACGATCACCGGGGTCGTCGCCTCGATCTGCGCGATAGCGCCTTCGTTGAGGCTGTCGGTGACGACCACGAGGTCCAGATTCAGCGTCCCGAGCGTGTCGATGCTCGGCTCGCCACGGGTGCCGATGTCGGTCGGGGTGTCGTCCAGCGGCGCCGCGCTCACCCACTGGCCGTAGCCCTCGACGTCGGACACCGCGACCGGCATGACGCCGAGCGACACGAGGTGTTCGACGCCGTTCCACTCGGTGGCGGCGACCCGCTCGGCGGGGCCGTCGAGCGTCACCTCCTGGCCACGCGAGTCGACCACCGTGACCGGATCGCCGCTGCTGGGTGCCGGGTCGGCACCGACCTCCTCGGTGGTGCCGCAGCCCGCCGCGAACAACGCGGCGGCCAGGGACAGGCCGATGATCACACGGGTGGTGCGCATCTCTCTCCTACTTGCTGTGAGGCGCGGTCAGACCGAGGCGGCACGGGCGTGCGCGCAGTTGAAGCGGCCGACCGCTCTGGTGTGAATGCGCCCGTCGATCGGGTCGACGTCGACGTCGACCCGGATTCCGTATGCGCGGGTGAGATTCGTGGTGGTGAGCACGTCGCCAGGGGTGCCGTCGGCCGTGATCCGGCCTTCTTCGAGCAGGACGAGCCGATCTGCGATGGCGCCCGCCTGATCGAGGTCGTGCAGCACGACGCCGACTCCGACGCCGTGCTCGTCGGCGAGGTCGCGGACCACGTCGAGGATCTCCACCTGATAACGCAGGTCGAGGAAGGTCGTCGGCTCGTCGAGGAGCAGCAGGGCGGTGTCCTGAGCGAGGCAGCTGGCCAGCCACACCCGCTGGGCCTGCCCGCCGGACAGCGCCTGCACCGGGCGGTCGGCGATCGAGGTGAGCCCGGTCAGCGCCATCGCCCGCTCGACCGCCGCCGGGCCCGCGTCGTCCCGCCCGCCCCAGCGAGACCGATGCGGATGGCGCCCGAAGTCGACCAACTCGCGCACGCACAGCCCGCCGGGCGCCGTCCGGTGCTGCGAGAGCAGGGTGATCCGCCGGGCGAGGTCCTTGCCCGACAGCGCACGCAGCTCGGCTCCGTCGGCGAACGTGACGTCGCCTGCGACCGGCGGGTGCAGCCGGGCGAGCGCGCGCAGCAGGGTGGACTTGCCGCTGCCGTTCGGCCCGATCAACGCGGTGACGGTGCCCGCGTCGAGGGAGATCGACGCGGCGTGCACGACGACGTCGCGACCGTAGGCGACGTCGAGGTCGCGCGCCGACACGCCGACCGGGGAGGCTGCTGGGGTTGCGGACACGGCCACACACTAAAGACAGGCTTGCCTAATAAACAACTGGTGTGGTTGTCGGCACACTGATCGCGGGTTCGGGCGGGACCGACTGGCGCCCACCCTCGGGGACGCGAGCAGGCGGGATGGTGCGCACCGCAGGCTGATCCGGTCCGCGCCGGTCACCGGCGCGGTGCTCGGTCCCGACGACTCGTCCGCCGCCCACGCTCCGGCCGGCGACGTCGGGCAGCAGAAGGATCCGAGATCGTGTCATTCCAGAATCGCGACGCCGCCGTTCGTGATGCATCGTTCGGCGTGTGTCGAATGCCGTCGTCGAACCCGAAAGGCGCCCCGCGCGATATCCGTTCAACGGGCTGCTGGAAATGGTCGAGCACCACGATTTCACCGGCCGGTGCGGTTCGGCGGGGCCGTCGACGGGAGCGACTATGACATACGCCACGTCCGGGTGCGGGTGGCGGCGCTTGACCGTGCCGCAGCGTCACGGTTTTCCATGGCCATTGTCAGCGCAGCTCGTGCCTGCTCACCCGAATCCGAGAGGAGCACGTCATGTCGTGGCGCAACAGTCAGCTCACCGAAGCCCGACCGGCCGAACTACGGCCGCGACGGCGACAACGCCGTCCTCCCGGTAGGTGAGCCGCAGTTCAAGCCGTTGGCACGCGCCAGCTGTGTCGCCTGCGGCGACGGCGAGGCGCCTACAGGCAACCGCACCGGGCGAACTCGCGCCGCCGACTCGAACAGATCAGCTCCGATCGCTGGAGCACCGCTGGTGAATCCCGTCTTCCGGTGCACCTGTGCGTGCTCGCTGCGTGATTATTCGATCACTCTGCTCTGCCTTGATTTACCTCTGGAATAAAGGACCGACATGGACAACGTGACCACATTCCTGACCGAGTTCGTGAGCGGACTGCACCCGCTGGTGCAATTCGTTGCCGTGTTCGCCATCGGTATCGTCCCCTTTCTCGAATCACAGATCGGCTCGTTCATCGGGGTGTTCACCGGAGTGCCGATCGTACTCGCCGTACTCGCCGCGATCGCCGGAAACCTCCTCGCCCTCGCCATCGCGGCCAAGCTGGGCAGCGCCGCCGCCCGAAAGGTCGCGGTCCGGCGCGATCCCGCCAAGAGCAGGGGCCGGGACAAGGTGATGGCCAAGGTCAACCAGTTCGGCGTCCCCGTGGCCAGCCTCCTCGGTCCCTTCGTACTGGCCACCGCCCTGTCCACCTTCATCATGATCGGCGCAGGACTCAACCGGAAGAAGGTCCTGATCTGGCAGGTCATCGCCGTCATTGCCTGGGGCCTCATCTTCACCGTCCTCGGCCTGGCCGCCCGCGCCGCGTTGACCTGATCCGACGGTCTGGGGCCGGATCGATCAACACAACAGGCGCGCCTGCTGCGCCGCACGAGCGGACGACCCACCGCCCAGCCTGCCCGGGCCCCCGCGGCCACCGCCCCACCATGCCCCTCTCGGCGTCCACCTGCTCGCGACCGTACGCAGGCGGACGCCCGCCGTTTCCGAACCCGGCGGGGGTTCAGCACGCACGACGCGCGACGGGTCCGGAACCGCCCGCTGGACGCGGAGGTCGGCCCGGCTCGCCCGAGCTCCCGGGAGGCGGCGGCGGGTGCCGTCGCCTCGACTGGCGAAGCCGGCGGCCTCGACACCGACAGACGAAGACCATCGGCCCCTGCTGGCCCGGCCTGTTGCCTGCACCGGGCAACACGCAGCCGACCAGATCAGAGCCGTCTCCCGCGCTGCGATTGAGCGAAGCCCTGCCGCCCGATCACGCTCGGGATGGTCCTGGGACGACCCGCTGCCGTGACAGGTCAGGTCGTGTACCGGGCCGTCCTGTACTGGTCCGCGTCCACGCGCCGCACCGCTTCGCGGCTCCAGGTGTTGGGGGGAACCAGCCCCCACCTCTCCCGCAGGGCCGCGTGTTCATCGCGGTTGTCGGTGACGTACCACTCGCCATGCTCGGCGATCTTCGTCCCCGGCTCGATGCGGAGTCGGCATCCCGACCCGAGACCTGTTGACCATCTGACGCGAGCAGCTTGAGGATGATGATCGTCGACGAGAAGGTGAGGGCAATCACGACGTCGAACGCAGTGCCGCTGTCCATGCCGAGCGCGATCAGATAGCCGAACACCGAGGTGAAGACGACCTGGCCGAGCCCGGTGGCCAAGGCGACGGGTCCCGTGCTGCGGATCGGATGCGGGTCCTGGCGTGGTCCGACGAGGAACAACAGGACGGCGATGCCCATCCGGGCAGGCAGTTCGATGGTGCCGTCAGCTTCGACCCAGCCGGTGCCGACCGGGATACCGACGCCGATGAACACGACGATCAACGGTCGCCGTGGCCGGACGGCCACCAGCCCGGCGGCAGCGTCGATGGCCAGGACGATCGCGACGAGCGGGCACGCCTGCAGCTCCACGATCAGCCCTTCCCTGCCCGGACGACGAGCAGATCCGTCGCTGCCTCTGCAGACCCTGCCGGGCGGCGCCACCGAACAGTGCCCGGCCGGGAGAAGAGCGGCATCTGGTGACCGAGGAACCACGCAGCCTGCATGGCTGCAGCACAACGTTCGCAGCCACGTCTGTGGACGCTGGACCTCCGAGTGCAGGCGATCCGCCACCGCGAGCCGCTCCCGGCGGATGCGGGCGCGTCCGGGCCGGGCGTTCTCGAGCAGCCTGCGCAGGGGCGCCCGGGTGTCAGCTGGGGTGCACCCCCTGCCGCACCTGGGACACGAGCGCCGGGCCGTCGTCCGTGCACACGGCGAACGGCAGCCGGTTCGACGGAGACGTCATGAGCAGCTTCTCGGGCGTCACATGCGCCCCCGCCGCAGCCGCTTGTCCGCCGCGACGATCAGGCTGGCCGCCACGGCAATGGTCAGGATCCGCAGCCACACATCTCCGCTGATCGGGGCGGTGTCGAAGATCGTGTTCATGACGGGGAGATAGGTGATGGCGAGCTGTCCGATCGCCTGCACGATCACACCGACGATGATCCATCGGTTGGACAGCAGGCCGAGGCGCCATGCCGACCGGGTCGATGAACGGCAACTGAACAGGTAGAACGCCTCAACGACGACGAAGAGGTTCAGGGCCGCAGTCCGTGCCTCGGGCAGGCTCGCCCCATTGGAGAGCTCCCACTGGAACATCCACCACGAACCAATGACCAGCAGCGTAGACACCAGTAGCACTTGTATTATCAACGCACGGGTGATCAGTGGCTGGTCCGGATCGCGCGGTGGCCGGGTCATGATCCCGGCTTCTTTGGGCTCGAAGGCGAGCGTCAGTCCGAGTGCAACCGCAGTGGTCATGTTGATCCACAGAATCTGCGTCGGCAGGATCGGCAACGTTGCCCCGAACACGATCGCGGCGAGAATGACCAGCCCCTCGCCAATGTTGGTCGGCAGGGTCCAGGCGATGAACTTGGAGAGGTTGTCGAACACTCCGCGGCCCTCTTCGACGGCGGCCTCGATAGTGGCGAAGTCGTCGTCGGTGAGCACCATGTCAGCGGCGTCCTTGGCCACTTCGGTTCCGCTCTCGCCCATGGCTATCCCGATGCCTGCCTGCCGTAGGGCGGGGGCGTCGTTGATCCCGTCGCCGGTCATGGCGACCACGTGCCTGCGGGCCTGTAGCGCCTCGACCAGCCGCAGCTTCTGCTCGGGTGAGACTCTCGCGAACACCGCCGCGCGGTCCACTGCGTCGGGGAGTTCCTCGGCAGGCAGCGCAGAGAGGTCAGTGCCGGTCAGCACCACGGCCTGGTCGTGTTCACGGCCTTCAAACAGGCCGACTTGCTCTGCGATCGCGGTAGCCGTCGCCGCGTGATCACCGGTGATCATCTTCACCGCAATGCCCGCCGTGTGACAGGCGGCCACCGCAGTGCCGGCGTAGGCACGGGGCGGGTCGAGCATGGCGTGCAACCCGGTCAGCACCATGCTGCCTGGCAGCATCGTCTCGCCGAATGAGTCGGGGTCGAACCTGTCCAGGTCTGCCGTTCGCACTGCGGTAGCCAGGACTCGCAACCCTCGGCCTGCCAGGTCGTCGGCCGACTGCAGCGCTGTGGCGCGGTCCAGCGGTCGGACGGTGGTGTCGGCGTCCATCTGCCCGTCGCACAGGTCGAGCATCCGCTCGACAGCGCCCTTGACCAGCACGACACGCCCTTCCTGCTGCCCGGTGGCGTCGCGGTGCAGGGTGGCCATGTACCGGCGTTCCGAGCTGAACGGAAGCGTCGCCAGACGGGGAAGCAGGTCCGCGACCCGATCGGCGCCCCAACCCGCCTTGGCTGCGGCCACCACCATCGCGCCTTCGGTGGGATCACCGACTATGTCCCACCGTCCGTCCTGCTCAGTCAGTGCGGCGTCGTTGCAGGCCGCACCGGCCAGCAGCGACCAGCGCAACGCCGCATCGGTGTCCACGGACGCCGATGCTCCCGTGGCGTCGTGCAGGATTCCGTCCGGGGCGTATCCCGAGCCGGTGACCTCGTATCTGCCGCCGGGGGTCCATACGGTGCGCACCGTCATCTGGTTCTCGGTGAGTGTGCCCGTCTTGTCCGAGCAGATCACCGTGGTGCTGCCCAGCGTCTCCACTGCAGGCAGCCTGCGGATCACCGCGCGCCGCCGTGCCATTCGAACCACCCCGATGGCCAGGGTGATCGTGACGGCCGCCGGGAGCCCTTCGGGGATCGCACCGACGGCGAGCGCGACCGCGGACGTGAATACCTCCACCGCGTCCTGCCCCCTCAGCAGCCCGATTCCGAAGGTGACCGCGGCCAGAGCGAGGATGCCTATAGTGAGGATCTTGCTGAACTCGGCCAGCTTCTGCGTCAGGGGTGTCGCCAGAGTCTTTGCTTCCCCGACCAGCCGGTGGATCTCACCAAGCTCGGTCTGAGCTCCGGTGGCGACCACGATTCCGGCGCCGCTGCCCGTGGTGACCATGGTGCCGGAGTAGGTCATGTTGCGGCGGTCTGCCACCGGAAGCACGGCAGACAACACCGCCTCGTCCTTGGCGGCAGGGACGGACTCACCGGTCAACGCCGACTCGTTCACGCGCAGCTCGACCAGTCGGGTCAGCCGTAGATCGGCGGGTACCTTGTCGCCCGCGTCGAGCAGGACGAGATCTCCGGGCACGAGCTCGTCAGACGGCACGGTCTGTTCCCGGCCGTCGCGCACCACCCTGGCGTGGGTGCGAACCAACGCCCGCAGACTCTCGAGCGCGGTCTCGGCCTTGGATTCCTGAACGAAGCCGACGGTCGCGTTGATCAGCACCACCCCGAAGATCACCGCGGAATCGACGTACTCGCCCAACCAGGCGGTGAGCGTCCCCGCCGCGAGCAGTACGTAGATCAACGGGTTATGGAACTGCCGCAGGATCCGCATCAGCAGTCCGGTGCCCTTCGGCGGGGGCAGGGTGTTCGGCCCGAACCGCGTCAGCCGCTCGACGACCTCGCTACCGGTCAGTCCGCGTCGCGGGTCGGTCTCCAGGATCTGCGCCACTTCGTGGACGGCCAGCCCGTGGTACGCGGTAGCCGACGAAGGACTGGACGTGATCATCACGTCACCTGTCTCGCGCGACCGCCCGATCCTGCCTGCCCCGCCGCTGTTCTGTCGCGGCGTGAATGAGTACGGCCGGGTCTGTACCGGGTGCGGTGTCCTCTGAAAGAGCTGCTGTCCGTACCGGCCCGGTGGTGGTGTTCACAGGAGCCCATCACGAGCACGTCGGCGTCGGGGCTGCACTGCACCAGTGCCTCGGTGGCGTGGCCGTTCTCGACGGCGGGCGTGCCGGTGGCTCCCCTCGCGGCAGGTTCTGCGGAGCAGAGGGTGCGGCCCTGTTTACAGAACTGCCCGACTGGTGATTCCGCCCGCTGTCTGCCGATGCCGGTCCCGTACGCGGCCCGCACCAGGGCCGCGGGTGCGTCGTGCAGCCGCGCTTGCCCAATCGCCCAGGTACGAATCGGCGCAGCAGTGGGTGATCCGCCGACCCCGACCCCGACCCCGACCCCGACCCCGACAACGACGCGATGAGCCATGCCCCGACCCTTCCTGACGAGGTCAGAGCCCGCCGAACCCGCGATGCTCTGTAGGGTCGCGAGATCTGTGGTACCGCCGGGCTCTGTGAACCAGGACGGGTGTCGGAAGAGCGCTTGATGTCCCCATAGCCTCAGTGCTTGCGACATCGAGGTGGGCGCCACGCACGGGCGTGCCCTTTGAGACGTCCCTCGGGGCCCGCGACTTCGATCTCAAGGGCGCGGCGGCAGCGGGTCTACGCTCGGCGTCGTGGCGCGGGCAGCCGTCGAAGCGTGCGCAGCGGCCCTGGTGGCATCCGCACCCGAAGCCGCATCTGAAGATCAACCAGCGATCGATGTCCTCGATTGTCTCCGCTGCTCAGCGGTGGTGCCCCCGGTCAGACTCGAACTGACACTGGACGGATTTTGAGGGGACACACCTTCCCGCCGCCGCACGGCTGCTGACCAGGGCGGCAGCAACGTCTGGAGTCGCCGTGAAGGCATTTTCGGCGCGTATTCGGCGTGAGCTTTCGGGCGCGCCGAGGTTGGGTGCAGCCAGCCCCGGACATCGGCGTCCGGGGCTCTGGCGTTGCTAACCCTTCACTGGCGGTCCCACCTCTGCGTCGGCAGGAGAACTGTCCTGCAACGGACCTAGGCTGATCCGAAGACCCGCTGATCTCGCAGCAGCCGCGCGTTGCAGAGCGATGCGCCGACCCGCCGTGCTACGGGCACGCCATTCGGGGGTCCGACTCGTCTGGCGATCGTGCTTGCGGTATAGCCAGGTGACCTCTTCTTCAGACCAGCCATCCGCGATCTCTGATAGTGCAGCCATCATCGAGACGTCGTCGTCAGCAGGACTACCAGCCCAGCCCCCTATGGCCCGCAGGACATCTGAGCGAATCAATAGTCCGGCGCAGTGGATTGGCCAGTTAGCGTGGTGTTGTAGAGCCCAGGTATTGACTGTTCCTGCTGGCACGATGCCGTGTGGGAAGGCAGGCGGGTATGCTTCCCTTGACCCGTCAGGCATCAGATCATCTGCCTGCCCAATTGCCCAGCCGATCTTGTTCTGGATAAATCTAGGGGCGACCGTAGCGATGGCATTATCGAGCAGTACGTCATCATGATCTAGCGCTTGGATGAGTGATCCGCTTGCGCGTGATAGTGCGAGGTTGCGCGTGAAGGGCAGACCGAGCTGTACGCCATTGGGTTCATACTTGCAGTTCGGAATGTGATCGAAGAGGCTGGCCAGGGTCGGCTCGGGGCCATCTTCCTGCACGATCCATTCAAGATCCCACCCCGTTGGGAGTTCCTGCCTTGTGACGCTCGATATTGTCTCTGCGAGATGCTGAGCGGAGGGCGCATATGCTGCGGTGAGTATTGAGATCAAAGGCATGTCTTCTCCATTGTATATTGACTACCAGCGAGTCAGATTAGTTACAAATGTCAGCTCTACGCGGTCGGCGGGGAAGACCGTATGGGATACTTCAACGATCTTGTCTTGTGTATCCACGGATTTGCGAGTGACTCTGATCATAGGCACACCGTCTTCAATTCCCCACTCCTGTTGTTCGACTGTCGTGGGCATTCGGGCGGAAACATCCTCGATAAACTTTCCGAGTTCTATCCCGACTGTCCAGAGTTGATGCTGGGTTCCCCCCGGCCAGGGTTCCTCCGTTGAGTCAAATAGTTTCTCGTTCTGCTCAATGAGCTTTTTGGGGATATATGACTCACTCCATGCGCAGTAGTGGCCACTGTCTGGATACTTTGTCTCATAGATTCTCCTAAGGACGCTCTCGCCTTCCTTGATTGAAAGGAGTTGAGCCAGGGTCTCATTTGCCTTCGTGAGGTCGTACGTTGTGGAGAATTTGAGATCGTCGATCGATACGCCGTTATCAGTCTCACTGACTCCAACAGCGGCGCGGTCTGGCTCTGGAAGTAGGACGCGATCTTTCTCTTCTTGGTGTCGTTCTGAGGTACGTCGCGTCCGCTCAGGCTTCGCTCGCACTCTGGATGGCCTGCCACGGCCCGAGGTGATCAGCCCTTGCTGACGGAGCAGGTCGATGGCGTGGCGTGCGACCGTCGACGAGCAGCGCCACGTCGCCTGTAGGTCAAGTCGCGTTGGCAGTTCAGCGTCGGGCTGAAGGTCCCCACGCTCGATCTTGATTCGGATGTCATCGGCGATCTGCACTGCGAGGGTGGCCGTCGCCGGGGTCTGTTTTGGCTGCATGGGAGCCATCTTAGCAAGTTGGCGCGCCAACCTCTTGCGCGCCGGTCGCCGATGGGCTAGCTTGATCTCAGTCGGTTGGAGCGCCAACGCACCAACTTGCTGTATGTCTCGCAAGTGCTGAGCGAAGGTTCGAACGGTTCCCCTCACCCGGAACGCGCGAATTCGCCATGTTCTTTGACAATTTCAGAGGGGTAGTGGAGCTTGCACCCCCGGCAGCGTCTTGTTTATGCGATGACCCGCGTGAATGCGGCGAGCTAGGCGTGGCATTGGAAGTCAATGCTGGTAGATCAACAGCCGAGGCTACCCCCGTGTTTAACCGATTCTCGGTGCCGTTTCCCGGCACCGGTAACCGCGTTGACCAGCGAAGATGTGACTTTCGGGTCTCGTCGCTGGTTCTTCGTGGTTTCCGAATGAGAGAGGAAGATGCGTTATGGAAGAAGATTTCAGGCTTGACGGAATCGAGCCGACTGCGGCGGAGTTGGCTGATATCACCGCCGAATTGCCGCTTATCGAGGCGGGTATCACGGTCGTCGATGCGGAGAGTTCCTGGTGGTGTGACGGGGACGAGTTGTCCGGCCGCAGGCTGGTGGCGGCTCGTTCGGCGGAGCGCGAGTTGGCGCTGTTGGTGCAGCGTCGGCGGGCGGTGGCGCACACCACGACGGCAGTCGAGAGGACCGGCCAGGTCATTCCGCTGTTCCGCCAGCCCCGTCGGTCGGGTTCGGCGGTCGCGGCGGGTGACGCGGCATGAGCGCGCTCATCGACTGCTCTGGATGCGCTGGGGTCGGGGTCGCCGACTGCGTCATCTGTGAGGGCTACGGGGTCATGGTCGTGCGGACGTCGGTGCGCAACGTCGTTACCGGGTCGGTCACCGGATCGCTGATCCAGACCAGTGGGGACGTCACCGCGCCGATCGTGTTCGGGGGTGCGGCGTGACGGTGACCGTGATCGATGAGTCCGTTGCTCGGTACGCGGCGTACCTGCGTTTGACGAGTCACCTGTTCCGGCCATGGGACGAGCCGACGGCGGACCCTGGCGAGTTCGCCGCTGCTGCGTGGCGGGTGGCGTCGTCGCCGGTGATGTCGCCGGGCTACGTGTCGTGGCATCCGAAGGTGCAGCAGGCGGTGGTGGTACTCGACGACGATCGCCGTGCGGCGGTGCGCGTCGAGCTGATGGTTCCGCCGCATCCGCTGACCCAGCGGCTTGCTCAGTTCCGGGGCTGGCAACGGCTGGGCGGGTGGTGGGGCGAGCCCGAGAGCAACGCCGCGCTGGTCGCTACTACCACGTTGACCGTGCGCGTCCCACTTGAGAACGCATGCTTGCCGACGCCGCAGTACCAGCCTGACGGGACGCCGGAGATCGACGTCGCCGTAGCGGCGGTGGCCGCTGTGTGCGCCGCGATGTCGTCCTGCCTGCGGCCTGTGCTGGCTGCTCTCGACGCAGGAACCGACTGCTGACCAGCCGACTCCCTACCGCATCTGTCCACTATGGAGGTTCTGTCATGTCCTATATCGCTGTTCCCAACCTCGTCTTGCCCGCCGAGACGGCGGTGGACGTCGAGTCGCCCAGCGGGCTCGGCACCCAGGTTGCCGAGCTGACGACCACCGTTCCGACCCCCTCCGCCTCCGACGCGGAGCGCGCGGCGTGGCTGTGGCGCAAGGCGGCGCTGCTCGACGCGATCGCCAACAGCGGCCTGCCGGGCTGTGAGGTCGCCGAGGAGCACGCGGCGGACGCCCGCCGCGCGGCCGTCTGGCTGATCGCCGATCTGGCGGTGGTCTGATGTCCGAGGTTGATCCCTGGCTTGCGGGGAAGGCGAAGCTGGCCGAGGCGAAGGCCGGTGGACGGGCGAAGGTCGCCGAGGCTCGCGAAGCGGCTACCGAGCGGCGGCGTGAGACCCGGGAGAAGGCAGCCGAGCGGAAGCGGGCGCTGCGGGATGAGCGTCGGGTTCGGCGGTGGTCGGCGGTGCGTGAGGCGGTCGGCCGGTGGCTGCCGGAGCTGCCGTGGCTGCTGATCATCGGCTCGCCGATGGCCCTGTCGTGGTCCGCGATGATGTCGTTCGGGGTCGACCTCTACGGACCGGTCGGTGTGTTGCTGCCCGCGTTCGCGGACGCGGCGCTGCTGGTCTTCACCTTGGCCCGTGCTCGCGCGGTCCGTGCGGGCGACCCGGCAGGGGGTCTGCTGCTGGGCGTGCTCGTGAGTGCGAGCGTGGCCGCTGGTCTGGCGTTCGCTCACGGCATCTCTGATGGGGACCCGCTACGGGCTGCGGTCATGGCCGTGGTCGCCGTCGGCGGTGCGATGGTCCATCAACTCGTGCACGGCCGGTCCCCTCGGACCCGGCGGGTCCGGCGGGTCCGGCCGAGCGCCGTCGAGCGTGCCGCTGCCCGTCGTGCTGATCGCATCCGGCGGGCGGCGGTCGCGGCAGCAGTGCCGGTGGTCCGAGCGGACGGCGAAGTGACCCTGGTGCACCGGTCCGGGCCGGTCCGGGTCACCCGCAGTCGGTGGGGCCGGACCCGTGTGGTTCCCGCACCCGATCCGGCACCGGGCGACCGGCTCGCCGATGAGATCGCGCTGTGGCTCGCCGCAGGCGCCCCGCCTCGCCCCGACCTCCCCTCCGGTCCCGCCGACACCCGAGCGGACCCGAGTTTGACCAGCGGCGGTCCCGACGAGACCACCACCCCGACCGCTGCCGCACCCGCCGATCCGGCACCCCACACCGCGTCGGACTCGGACGGGTCCGACGACGAGACGGCGATTCGCCGCGTCCTCGACGCCCACGCGGCCGACGGCCGTCGGATCACCGTCGACGGCGTCCGCCAACTGCTGCGAGTCCGCAAGAACCGCGCGTCCCGGATCGCCCGCGCTGCACGGGACCGACTCCGCCGCGACGACGGCGGTACCGGACCGGTCCCGGTCCGCTGACCCATCACCTGAACCCATCACCTGATCTGAAAGGACACGAGCCGTGATCAACCCTCTGACTCGCTATTGCTTCGACCGTGCTCAGCGTGCGGTGTCGCTCTCCGCTCGAGGCCGGATGGACCGTGACGGCGTCGCGGTGCTGTTGCGGACCGCCCGGTTGTGGTCCGGGGCCGCCGACCTGGCCGCGTGGACCACGAACAGTATCGCCGCAGCGCATCTGCGGTCGTTGGCCGCCGAGCTGGACGACGTGACCGATCACCGGCAGCTCGACCGGGCCGAGGCGTACCTGCACCTGGCCCAGACGGCGCACCGACTCAACATCGACGACGTCGACCAGGCGACACCGGCTCCCGCCGCTGCCTGACGTCTGGTCTGACCGTGCCGCCCGCCCACCGCCCCATGCCGGGTCGGTGGGCGGGTACGGGGCGACCCAGCCCAGATGAAGGGAGCGGCCATGAGTGAGAGCCAGTTGGGCGATCCGGAGTTCTTCTCGACTACGGAGATCAAGGCCTATTGCCAGCGCGGTCGGAACTTGCTGCGGCCGTTGCATCACGAGCTGCACGTGGCGGGGGAGGAGATGCAGATCGTCCTCTCGTACGTGCCGGGAGTCGATTCGCGGGTGCGGGCGCGACTGGTCGCCGGACACCTGCGGCGCGCGGCGGCGGCGGTGGAAATCGCGAACCTCGAAGTGGTTCGCACCTTCATGTCGTTTCAGCGGCACTTCACGGCAGAGCTGTCCCAGGTCAAGAAGTCACCGCGCCGGGAGTTCAAGTTCGAAGACTGAGCACAAGTGCAACAAGTGATCGAGGGCGGGCCGACCAACGTCGGCCCGCCCTTTCCGTTTCGAGAGAGGAGATCGTGATGAGACGGAACCACATGGGGGGCGAGTACGCCCAGCTCAGTGCGGGGGGATCGACGGCGGGCGGCTACTACGTGCCCCGGCGGTTCTGGGCGTCGCGTCTGGCGCCGTACGCGCCGGAATGGGCGGCGCTGCCGCTGGGGTACCTGGCGCCGTTGGCGGCGCATCCGTTGGCGGCTGATCCGACGGCGATGCCGTGGGTGGCGGCCGGGTTGGCCACGAGTGCCACCGTGCTGACGGGGGTCACCTGGGCGTCCGGTTCCACACGGTCGACGGTGGCGCGGACGCACGCCACGGTCACCGCTGGTGCGGGCGGAGCGTGGCTGACGGCCGCGACGATCGCCGGGCCGCTCTCGCCGCTGCTGGCCTGGACCTATGCCCTGGCCGGTACCGCCGTCGCCGCCTCGTGGTCGATCCGCAAGGTGATGCGCAAGACCAGCGACGACGGGGACAGCGGCACCGGGTTCTTCGAGCGCATCGGACTGGCCAAGGCCAAGTTCGACGGCGACATCCAGGTGTCACCGAACAAGGTCACGGCGGCCGTACAGCTCCCTGCGGGGATGACCTCCGCCGATCTGGCGGAGAAGAAGAGCACCATCGCCTCTCATGCCCACCTGCCTGACGGTGCCGTGCGGGTCGTGGCCGACCCCGACGACGTGTCACGGGCTCATCTGACCGTGGTCCCACGTGACGTGCTGCGGCATTCCAGCAAGTGGCCCGGTCCGTCGTCGCCCGGCGGGTCGATCACCGAGCCGATCGTGGTCGGCCTGTACGAGGACGGCGAGGTGTTGCAGTTCTGGTTTCCCGGTGACCCTGCGACTGGTCGCAACGCCACACATTTCGTGGTCAACGGCATGAACGGTTCGGGCAAGACCCAGTCGGGGAAGGTCGCCTGGACCGAGGTGCTCAGCAGGCGCGATGCCGAGCTGGTGGTGTTGGACCCCTCCAAGGGCGAGCAGTCGGTGGGCTTCCTGCGGAACACCAGGGCGAAGCTCGTCTTGGGCAAGCAGGCGAGCAAGAACTATGTGAAGGCGCTGCTCGCCGAGGTGACCGAGCGGGCGGATCGTCTCGGCAAGTGGGGTTTGAGCCAGTGGACCACTGAGGCGTTCGACATCCACGGCATGGCGTACAAGGTGGTGTGGATCGAGGAGGCCACCAAGGTTCTGGAGAACGCCAAGGTGGCGACTGAGCTGGTACAGGAGGCGCGGTCGGCGGGGATCTCGGTGGTCATGTCCCAGCAGCGGTCGACCTATCGGTTGATGAGCACCGACGTGCGCGCACAGATGGGCGGTGCGTGGTGCTTCGGTGTCAATGACCTCGAGGACGCCTCGTTCATCCTCTCCGACGACACCTTGGCCGCCGGGGCACGGCCCGACCGCTGGAAGAACCGGCGGCCCGGCTGCTCGTACCTGGAAGCCCCCGGTGTCGACGAGGCCCGGTACCCGACGGCGGCGCGGGGCTTCGACGTCGATGACGCCGAGCTGCGCGCCTCGCTGGACACCACCGGCCCCGACCAGACCGGAGACACCACCGTGACCACCCAGCCCGAGGCCACTGCGGCAGACGACGAGTTCGACACCGACCCCGACGACATCGGGGACGACATCGACGACGAGGTGACGATGCCGCCCGAGGATGCCGAGGACGGCGGGCTGACCGACGACCCCGAGGCCGAGCTGCCCGACATCACCCCGATGGACCTGCCCCGACCGCGACCGAGCCTCGCCGAAGCCCGCCGGGCGCTGGGCGGCTGGCTCAGCGAACGGCAGGCCGCCGGGCTGCCGACGGTCGGCCCGAAGGACGTCCCCGAGGACCTCCACGGTCGGTCGCGGGCGTGGGTCTCCAGTGAACTGTCCCGCCTGGCCGAACTCGGATCGCTCCTCCGTACCGGTACCGACGGTGTCTACACCTACCCACCCATCGCGCACGCAGCGTAACCGCACGCGAGTGCGCGTGGTGCGTGCCTGACACCTGACGGGTGTCAGGTGTCAGGCACGCGCGAACCCCCGACCAATGCGCGCGCACATGTGCGCGCCTGCGCGTGCGCGCGCGAAACCAGTTCTATAACGCCGTTCTGACACCTCGGCTGCGGAGCTGACACCCCCCAGCCGAAGCCCCGTCACACCCAAACTCAACTACATAAAGTGACGAATGGAGTGGTGATGACCATCGACCACGACGCCCTACAGGCTCGGATCGAGACTGAGATCGAGGGCGCGCAAGCCCAGATCGCCCGAGGAGACACCAAGGCCACCGCGTTGCTGACGCTGTTCGGCGGCGGCCTGGCCGGAGTGATCGCCCTGTCCACCCGCAGCGGGCTCTCGACGGCGGCTGCGGTGCTGCTGGGGGTCGCGCTGCTGCCGATGGCCGCCGCCCTGATCGTCCTGCTGGCCGCCGTCCGCCCCCGGCTCGGCTACACGGGCGGGATCGCCCGATGGGCCGTGATCGACGCCGACGGCCGTCGAGACCTCCTCTCCGACCTCACCGCCACCGCGACACCGGCCGCCGCCGCCCGGAAGCTCGCCGCCCTCTCCGCCCTCGCCACCCGCATGTACCGCCTGGCCCGCCGCGCGGTCGATCTGCTGATCGCCGGGCTGGCCCTGGTCCTGCTTGCCGTCCCCCTCGCCTGACCTGAGGAGAAGCCATGTCCTTCACGGAAGCCACTCACTCCGCCCAGCTCGCCGCTGCCGACGTCGCTCGTGCCGCTGCCGCCGGGGGGCGACGGTTCACCCCGAATGAGGCGCTCTCCACCATCATCACCTGCGTCGAATTGATCAGCGCCGTCGAGCGCACCGTCGACGCGCTGGAGCGACACGCCCGCGACCACGTCACCGACGACACCACCCCCGACGCGGCCAGGGAGGAATGGCAGCGGCTGCTCTCCGCACTCCAAGCCGCTCACCTGCCGCTGTCGCGCAGCTTTACGCAGCTCGCCGCTGCCGAGACGCCCGCCTACTCCCTCGCCGACATCGCTCGCCGGAAGCGCCGCACCCTCTGATCAGAGGAGACATCGCCATGAGCCGACATCACCTCCCCAGCATCGATGGATGGCACACCGTCGCCGTCGGCTGGGACGCCCCGACGGGCACCTACTTCGCCCAGGTCCTCGACTGGGCTGACGCCGTGATCCTCGATCGGGGCTCCCCGATCGACCCGATCACCGACCCGACCGCCGTGCTCAACCTGGTGCGTGACCACGTCATCGAGATGCCCGCTGGTCTGGCCGCGCTGTTGGCGGCTGACCGCGACGCCGCCCCGCACGACCCGCGTCGACTCGCCCAGGCCACCGCGCTGCTCACCGTGCTGCGCGACGCCGCCTGACCACGAAAGACACCGACCAGACCGCCAATGCCTGCAAGCGAACGGCGGTCTGGTCGGCCCACCTTCCCCTTCCGAGGAGGCACCGTCATGTTCTCACTCATCCGCCGATCACGGCTCCGCCGTCTGCTCATCGAGGTCGGTGAGCTGCGTGCGATGGTCCGCACCGACCAGCTCACCGGCCTGCTCAACCGCCTCGTCCTCGAAGAGGCAGCCGACCGCTCCCGAGGCCCGGTCGGCTTGCTGCTGCTCGACCTCGACGGGTTCAAGCAGATCAACGACGTGCACGGGCACCGGACCGGAGACGCGCTGTTGTTCGCGGTCGCCGAGCGGCTCACCGACCTCACCGGCGGACCGGACGGCGACGGCGTGACCTTTGCCGCCCGACTGCACGGCGACGAGTTCGCGATCTGGCTCGGACGCACGGACCGTGCCACCGCGACGCGGCGGGCTGCCGAGGTCAGCGCCGCGCTCGCCGAGCCGTACACGCTCCCCGGTGGTCTGCGGCTGCGGGTCACCGCCTCGGTGGGCGCCGCCGTCGGCGCCGCACCTGTCGATGTCGAGACGCTGCTCGCCGACGCCGACGCCGCGATGTACCAGGCGAAGCGCGCCCGCCGCGCGAACCGAGCCGTGTCCCTGCCGAGCAACCCGGCCCGCCCCACCGCCCGCGCGCACCGCGACGACCAGGCCTCCGCCGACGAGACGGCCGCCTGATGCCCCGCGACCCGCGCGTGATCCGCGCCCGCCGCCGACGCCACACCCGACCTGGCCCGTCCCGGTGGGGCTGCCGCGACCACGGCACCCCCGCCGGAGTGCGCTGCCTGCCCTGCACCCGACCCGACACCGACGGGGAGATGCGATGAACGACCTCAACGACCTGGCCTGGCAGATGCCCGACCTGCTCCGATGGATACACCCCGCGCGCGACCCGCAGCACCACGATGTCCGAACGGTCTGGGCCGAGGTCCTCGACCAGCACCGTGCACCGCTGACCGAGGGCTGCGGGCAAGACCGCCGCTTCGTGCCCCTGCTGATCATGGCGCGCTTCATCCGCCGGAGGCAGGACGGTGACTGGTCGGTGTTCGTGACCATCGGCGGGCCGCAGATCCGCGCAGACGGCAGCATCGGCACCCGGCTCATCACCCGCGCCTACTGGTCGGATAAGCCGATGCCGACCTGGGCAGCCGACTACGCCCTGGACCACCACCCGAACAACGACCCGGCGGTGGCGACCCGATGACCACCGACACGCACCGGCAGCTCACCCCGGACGCCGACGACCCCTACGACTGCACGCACTGCACCCCCGACGGGTGGTGCCACTACCACCGGGGCTACCACGACGGTGTGGCCGACGGCTGGACGGCCCTGGCCGAGATCATGGCCGCGTCGAAGGACACCCGGTGACCGGGAACATCCGGTCCGCTCTCCGCTCCGCCGCGCTGGACGCGGCGGGGCGCGGGTGGCCGGTGTTCCCGCTGCGCGCCCCGAACGACCCGATCGGGGCGAAGAAACCCGCCTCGTTCTTCCACAGCGTCACGCGGTGTACCAGGCAGGGCTACTGCCGTGACGGGCACCAAGGCTGGGAAGAGTTGGCCATCACCGACCCCGACCGCATCGAGCGGGCGTGGTCCCGCAGTACGCACAACGTCGGCATCGCCTGTGGTCGGGCCGGGCTGCTCGTGATCGACCTCGACCAGCCGAAACCAGGCGCCCTACCGCCGAAAGAGGCTGAAGCCGGAGGGGGGATCGAGTGGGGTGCCGATGTCCTGACCGCCCTCTGCGAGCAGTACGGCCACGACGTCGCGGCACTGTGGGAGACCTACACCGTCACCACGCCCCGAGGTGGTGTCCATCTGTACTTCCGCCAACCACACGGCGTTCGGCTGGGCAACACACAAGGCGGCCGGGGTACCAGCCTGGGCGAGCTGATCGACACCCGAGGCCACGGCGGGTACGTCGTCGCCCCCGGATCGATCACCCCCGACGGCGCCTACCGGCTCGTCGAAGACCTCCCCCCGGCACCGCTGCCGGGGTGGCTGGTCCGGCTACTGGCTCCCAGGCCGTCTACGGCCGTCTCACGGCGCGCTGTGACGGCCGCTAGCCGTCTGCCGTCCTATGTGGACGCCGCTATCCGAGGCGAGTGCGAACGGGTCGCCACGGCCGCACTGGGCGCGCACAGCCGTGTCCTGCTCGCCTCGTCGATCGCCCTCGGGCAGCTCTGCGGCGGAGGAGCACTCCCCCCGGCTACAGCCGCTTCTGATCTCGCCGACGCCGCGCAACACATGATCACCAACCCCAAATGTGACTGCACCGCCCGCGAGATCACCCGCACCATCACCAACGGACTCCACCTCGGCAGCGCCCGACCCCGCCGCATCCCCAACAGGAAAGCGGCATGAGCGATCCGGTGAACGTCCTGCACCTGTTCGAAGGCATCGGCGGGTTCTCCCTCGGTTGCCAACGCGCCGGAATGCGGCCGGTCGGTCAGGTCGAGATCGACCCGTGGTGTCGCTCTGTACTTGCTCGTCATTGGCCGGAGGTGCCTCGTCATGACGATGTCCGCACGGCTGCCGCCTGGTGGCAGTCCCGACCCGATCGGCCCCGTGTCGATGTCATCACCGGTGGTTTCCCCTGCCAGCCGGTCAGCGTCGCCGGACGCCGCCGGGGAGTCGACGACGACCGGTGGCTGTGGCCTGCCATGGCCGACGTCATCGCGGCCATCCGGCCTCGATGGGTGTTGTGGGAGAACGTGCCCGGTCTGCGCACGGCTGGACTCGACGTCGTCCATGCCGACCTTGTTCGACTCGGATACCGACATCGGGTCGGCTACGCCTCCGCTTGTGAGATGGGCGCCCCACACCCACGACGACGCCTGCTCGGTCTGGCCCACACCCACCGCCCGCGACGGGCCACGGGGAGCCGGATGGAACCGACCAGGCCGCCCACTGTCGGAACGGGTCGGTGGCCCGCTGAACCCGACGTGGGTCGAGTGGCTCATGGGCTTCCCGGACGGGTGGACCGCGTCACCGCCCTCGGTAACGCCGTCGTCCCCCGCCTCGCCGAACACATGGCCCGACTCATCCTCGCCCACCACGACACTGCCTGATCAGGAGGACAGCATGATGCCGCATCGACATGTCGTGATGATGTCCGGCGGGATCGGTTCGTGGGCGACGGCGGCCCGTGTGATCGCCGAGCACGGCCGCGAGCACGTCACGTTGCTGTTCGCCGATACCCGCTCGGAGGACGAGGACCTTTATCGGTTCCTGGACGACGCTGCCGCCGGGTTCGGTGTGCCGATCACTCGGGTGGCCGACGGTCGGACGCCGCAGGAGGTGTTCCGCGACGTCCGTTGGATCGGCAACAGCAGGGTGGCGCCGTGCTCGCACCTGCTCAAACAGGTGCCGTGCCGCCAGTGGCTGGAGACCAACACCGACCCCGCCGACACCACGTTGTACGTCGGCGTCGACTGGTCGGAGATCCATCGGCTTCCTGCGATCGAGGCCGGGTGGTCTCCCTGGACGGTGCGCGCACCGTTGACCGAGCCGCCCTACACCGACAAGGCCGGGCTCATGCTCGAAGCCGAAGCCACCGGACTCCGCCTGCCGGGGCTGTACAGCCTCGGGTTCCCGCACAACAACTGCGCAGGTTCGTGTGTGAGGGGCGGGCAGGCCCAGTGGGCACTGCTGCACCAGACCAACCCTTCCCTGTTCGACTCCTGGGCGGACTTCGAACACGACATGCAAGACGTCGTCGCCGGTGACCAGCCCCGCACGATCCTGCGCGAACAACGCGACGGACAGCGCATCCCGCTACCCCTCACCGTGCTCCGAGCCCGCCTGGACACCGACCAGTACGACCGCGACGAGTGGGGCGGCTGCGGCTGCTTCACCGAACCTCCCGAGCAGACAGGAGACCCCACGATGACACCCACGGGCGCCGACGCGCCCCACCCCGACCCCCCAACCACCAGCACCGCCGCACAAGCAGCCGGATGGGAGGAGCCGATTGCCCTGGACACTGTCCGGGGATTGCCCGTGTTCCCGGTCACGGCTCTGCCGTCGTGGGTGGCGGACTTCGTGGCGGCGGTGGCGGTGGAGACGCAGACACCGCCGGATCTGGGCGGGTGCGTGGCCTTGGCGTGTCTGTCCACGGCGGCCGGTGGCCGCGCTGAGGTCGTCGCCCGTGGTTCGTGGCGGGAGCCGGTGAACATCTTCACGTTGGTGGCCCTGCCGCCTGGCGCGCGGAAGTCGGCGGTGTTCCGCGCGCTGACGTCGCCGCTGCGCACCGCACAAACACTGCTGATCGAGCGGTCACGGGTCGCGATCGCCGAGGCCGTCACCGCCCGGTCGGTGGCCGTGCGCGAGGCGGAGGCGTTGGCCCGGTCGGCCTCGTCAGACGATCCGGAGACGGTGGCACGGGCGGCCGAGGCCACGGCCTCCGCCGATGCCATCCGCGTGCCCGTCGAACCGAGGCTGATCGCCGGAGACATCACACCCGAGGTCGCCTCCACCGTGCTGGCCGACCAGGGCGGCCGCCTAGCCGTGCTCTCCGCCGAGGGACAGATCATCGCCAACCTGGCGGGCAGATACTCGGGAAAGCCGAACTTCGAGCTGTTCTTGCAAGGCCACGCCGGAGACAGCTTGGAAATCGACCGTCGAGACCGCAAGGAATTCGTCGACAAACCCGCGCTCACCCTCGGTCTGGCGGTGCAGCCTGCGGTGATCCGCGACCTGGCTGCCATCAGCGGAGCCGACGACAAGGGCCTCACCGCGCGAATCTTGTACTCGCTGCCCGCCGATAACGTCGGCTTCCGCCAGGTCCGCCCGCCCGTCGCACCGCCGGAGACCGCCCAAGCGTACCAGTCGGTGCTGTGCCGCCTGGTCTTCGACCTGGCCGCCTGGGACGAACCCGCCCTGCTCCAGCTCTCACCCGAGGCTGACGAGTTCCTCGCCGAGCTGGAGACCACCACCGAGACCGCCCTCGCCCCGGACGGGGCCTGGCGCGGGATGCGCGGATGGGCCTCGAAGTACGTCGGTGCCGTGTTGAGGATCGCGGGGCTGCTGCACCTCGCCGACCACGCCGCCCATGACGACACCGACGCGTGGCGGGTGCCGATCAGCCTCGACACCCTCACCTCCGCCGCATGCCTCGGTGAGTACTACGCCGCGCACGCCAAAGGCGCCTTCGACCTCATGGGCGCCGACACCGACCTTGAGGCCGCCCGCACCCTGCTCGACTGGATCACCCGTACTCGACCCGCGTCGTTCACCAAGCGCCAGGCCCACATCGCCAACCGCGGCACCTTCCCCCGCGCGGCCGACCTCGACGCGCCCCTTGCCCTGCTGGAGGAGTACGGCCACCTCCACCAGGCCTCCGCCCCCGCAACGCCCGGTCGCGGCCGACCACCCTCACCGACCTACTGGACCCACCCAACCCACCGAGAAGGCCCCACAGAAAGCACAGAAATCACACAAATACCCGCCTGACCACAAAACCCCAGCTCAGCGCCCCCGCGTCCCACTCGAAGTCGATCAACACACAAATCCACAGAAACACCACAGAAATCACGGACCGCCGCTCACCGAGCCGCCGACCGCCCTCGAACCGATTTGTGTGCGAATTCTGTGGATTTCTGTGCACGCCAACCAAGATCGCCCCGCGCGTCCTTGACCTGCACAGACCAGGGTCGCCCCGGCTTTCTGTGATTTGTGTGATTTCTGTGCAGCCACCCGAGGGCCGCCCGCCGCCGCGCGGGCGGCCCTTGCTCTACCCAGGAGGCAGACCATGCCCACCCGAAGCCGGTGGACCAGCAGCGCCGACTGCTGGGACGAGACCGGCGAACACCACGGCGGACTCCCCACCTACCCATGGGGACACGCACCCACCGGACTCGTCACCCGACGACAACTCCGCGCCCTCGACCTCGCCCCCGGCGGACACGACCCCGTGGCCCAAATGCTCCGACCCCGCCGACGACGCCCCACCGAACCACTCACCGCCTACCTCTACGACATCACCACCGCCGTCGACAAACGCACACCCACCGAACGGCAACAGGCCGCCATCCGCGCAATGAACCGCGCACACCGCATCTGCGCTGCCTGCGGACTCGACGCCGGATACCGAATTCCCACCACCTCTCCCTGCCTTGGCGACTGCGTCGACTGCACCGGAGCCGCCGGACGCATCGAGGGATACCAGGCCGCGTGACCGTTGAGAGGAGCCCAATGTCAATGCCGGTGAAACTCGGGAAGTTCCTCACCATAGCCGAGTTCTGCGAGGAACTGGGAATCGCGCGATCGACGTTCTACGACTGGAAGGCGAAAAGGCGCAGTCCTCGGTGTATCAAGCTGCCGAACGGCGACTTGCGGATCAGGCGGACCGAATACGAGGCGTGGCTCGACTCGCATGCGGAGGAGGCTGCATGAAGACTACTTTCGATGTCCGGTTCTGGAAGACCGAGGTGTACAAGGGTGTGAAGACCACTACGTTCACCGTGCGGTGGATTGTGGGAGGCAGGGCGTGGAAGGAACCCTTCCGGGCCAGAGCCTTGGCCGACAGCTTCCGGTCGGAACTGGTGACCGCTGCTCGAAAAGGCGAGGCATTCTCGGTGGACACCGGTCGACCGGTGTCCATGTCGCGCACCGAAAATGAGATGTCCTGGTGGGACTTCTCCATTGCCTACGTCGACATGAAGTGGCACGAATCAGCGGGCAACTCTCGAAAAGGCGTCGCTGAGACGCTGACGAACGTCAGCATGGCGATGTTGAAGGCAAGACCCGTCGCACTGGCCGACGACGTGATCAGGAAGGCGCTCAAGGGGTGGGCCTACAACAAGGAACGACGTGACACGGTGCCACCTCCGGCGGACGTCGTCACGGCGTTGAAATGGTTGCGGTCGAATACTCGCCCGGTCTCGGTTCTGAACGACCCTGCGCAGATGCGGGCACTCATGGCGCTCGTCTCACAGAAGCTCGACGGTGAGAAGGCCGCGCCATCGACGGTCAAGAGGAAGCGGGCTGTGCTCTTCAACGTGGTGGAGTACGCCGTCGAAAAGAGGCTGCTCGAGAAGAACCCGATCCCAGGTTTGAAATGGAAGGTGCCACGCGCTGTGCGCGCGATCGATAAGCGTGCGGTTGTCAACCCGCGACAGGCCGTGGCACTTCTGGATGCCGTTCGTGCGCAAGCTCCGAGCGGACCGAGGTTGGTCGCATTCTTCGCCACCATGTACTACTCGGCTGCACGGCCCGGTGAGGCAGTGAACTTGCGGAAGCAGGATGTCCTCGTCCCCGCCGGAAAGGAGGATTCCGGCGGCGAACTGTTGCTGTCGGAATCGGCGCCAGAGACCGGAGCATCGTGGAGTACCACCGGCCGCCGCCGAGATCGCCGACAGCTCAAGCATCGGGAAGTAGGGGAGACCCGACCCGTCCCGTGTCCGCCGCAGCTCGCTCTGCTCTTGCGACAACACATCGATCACTTCGGCACGGACTCCGACGGCTTCCTGTTCCGGGGAGTGCGTGATAAGGGCTTGGTATCGGAGTCGACGTACAGCCGGGCCTGGCGGCAAGCACGCAGGGACGCCTTGACGGACGGGGAGTTCGCGTCGCCGTTGGCTCGCCGCGCGTACGACCTGCGGCACGCTGCCGTCTCGACGTGGCTTGCTGCCGGTGTGCCGCCAACCCAGGTGGCGGAGTGGGCCGGGCACTCGCTCGACGTCCTGTTCAAGATCTACGCCAAGTCCCTCGTCGGACAGGAGGAGCAGTCCCGCAGGCGAGTCGCCGAGGCGTACGCGGTGAAATGATCTTCGGCGGATTTCGGCGCGCATTCGGCGTGGACAGCCGGAGATCGTCGTAGACCGCCGGACACCTCCGGACATGAGAGAAACAGCCCCTGGCCGAGAATCGCTGGTCAGGGGCTGTTTCTCCCGGTCGGTTGTGGTGCCCCCGGTCAGACTCGAACTGACACTGGACGGATTTTGAGTCCGCTGCCTCTGCCGATTGGGCTACGGGGGCGTGCGCTGGTCAGAGACTCTAGCCAATGCGATCTACTTCTGCGCAACCGGTCTCGGTAACGCGGCAGGTCGGGCCTGTCGTCGCAACGACACGCCTCGGGCGCGGACTGCTCCCGCCGGGTGGGGCAGGCTCGTCGGTGAACCCCGTCCCTGCTCAGGGTGCGGTCGACGCCGTCGGGGACTCGCGACTCCGGCTCGCCCAGGCCTCCGCTCTGCTCCGGTCGGGGGGTGGCCTCCGGTCGTCTTTCGGACCGAGTCGAGACTGCTCCTCGCCACACTGTGCCCAGCAGGCAGGACGATCACTGCGGCGCGCCGCCGACATGTGGTGAGCGTGATACACCGGAGGGGTGCGCCGGGCGCTAAGCTCGGACGTCGAGCCATGCCCATCACGATGGTCCGCCCATCCGCTGCCACACCCCTGGAGGACCCCGGTGACCGAGCCGGCTGCCGAGGCCCGACCGACGGCCCAGCCCAGCAACGCCACTCCGCCCGCGCCCCGTCGGGTGGTCGTCGCGGAGGACGAGGCGCTGATCCGGCTGGACCTGGTCGAGATGCTTCGCGAAGAGGGCTACGAGGTCGCGGGTGAGGCCGCTGACGGTGAGGAAGCCGTGGTGCTTGCCTCTCGTCTGCGTCCTGATCTGGTGATTCTCGATGTCAAGATGCCCAGGGTCGACGGAATCGAGGCCGCCTCGCGCATCGCGGGCGATCGCATCGCCCCCGTGGTGATCCTGACCGCCTTCAGCCAGCGCGACCTCGTCGAACGCGCGAGAGACGCCGGTGCGATGGCGTATCTGGTCAAGCCCTTCGCCAAGCGAGACCTGATCCCGGCGGTCGAGTTGGCGATGTCTCGCTTCGCCGAGCTTCGTGCGCTGGAGGGCGAGGTCGCCGACCTTCAGGAACGCCTGGAGACGCGCAAGCTCATCGAGCGTGCCAAGGGCATCCTGATGAAGAACCAGTCGTTGAGCGAGCCCGAGGCCTTCCGCTGGATTCAGCGCACGGCGATGGACCGACGGACGACCATGAAGGCCGTTGCCGCCGCGGTCGTCGACACCTTGGACTGACGTCGGACGTCGGCGACATCGGATGGGACAGCTCGGACGCAGAACCATCGGGCGTAAAACTGTCGGACGCAGAACCATCGGACGTAACAAAATGCTCCATTTGCCGCATTCTGGTGGAAACATGTCACTGCCTCGCTCCGAGAAGTGACTCTTCGCGCTCCGTCACGATGTGGAAACACCGACAATCTGCGTCTGGGCAATCCACCCGATCGGGCGCTACCTTCCACCCCTAACCCAGCCCCGAGTAAGCGCGGTGGCCGCCGAACAGGCGTATGGGTAGGTCTAGTGGAGGTATCGGGTGGCCCAGACACGACTCGTACGGACCCTGGCGTTAGCGGCGGTCCTGTCGCTGACGGTCGCGGGGTGCGCGCAGAACACCGATGAGCCGGCGGCCTCTGGCGAGGACAACGGCACGTCCGCCGACTCTCCCGGCGTTCCGGAGAACGTGGTGCTGCCCGCAGGCGACGGGACGGGCGAGTGCGAAGACGCCGCCATCGCCTACATCGGCACCATCGCAGGCCAGAACGCGGCGCTGGGACTCAACATCCTCTACGGCGTGCGGCTCGCCGTGCAGGAGCACAACGAGGCCAACGAGAACTGCCAGGTCGAGCTGGTCGAGTTCGACACGGAGGGCACTCCCGACCGTGCTCCCGGCGTCGTCACCGAGGCGATCAACAACGAGTCGATCCTCGGGGTCGTCGGTCTGCCCTTCTCCGGCGAGTCCGCTGCGGTCGGTCAGGCCTTCTCCGACGCGGGCCTGGCGACGATCAGCCCGTCGGCCACCCGTCCGGACCTGAGCACCAACGGCTGGGGCACCTTCTTCCGCGCCCTCGGCAACGACGCCGTGCAGGGGCCGGCCGCCGCCAGCTTCATCAGTGAGAACCTCGGCGCCGAGTCCGTCTGCATCGTCCAGGACGACTCCGCCTACGGCATGGGCCTCGCGGAGGAGGTCGCCGCCGGACTGGGCGACGCGGTCGTCTGCAACGAGCAGATCCGTACCCAGCAGGTCGAGTTCTCCGCCGTCATCGGCAGCATCGAGGCCAGCGAGCCCGACGCGATCTTCTTCGCAGGCTACTACGCGGAGGCTGCTCCGTTCGCGCAGCAGCTCTACGACACCGGCCTCGAGATCGACCTGGTCGCCCCGGACGGCGTGCGGGACAACGAGTTCGTCGCCAACGCCGGTGACGCGGCCGAGGGCGTCTACTTCACCTGCCCGTGCGTTCCCTCCGAGGGCTTCACCGACTTCTCGGACGCCTTCGAGGAGCTGTCCGGCTCCGAGCCCTCGACGTACTCCCCCGAGGGCTACGACGCGGCGACGATCCTGCTCACCGCGCTCGACCAGGGGCTGGACACCCGCGAGGACGTCCTGCAGTACGTGAGTGAGTACAGCGGTCAGGGACTGACCAAGAACTTCCAGTGGGACGAGACCGGCGAGCTTGCCGAGACGCCCGTCTGGTCCTACCGGGTCGAGGGCGGCGAGATCGTCCAGGGCGAGCAGATCGGCTGAGAACCGATTCTCCTTCACCACCGCTGAGGCGCGGTACGGCGACGCCGAGAACGGCCGTCGACCGCGCCTCAGCGCTCTCGTATGGAAACGAGTCGATCAGTGAATCAGTCTCTTTCTACTCAGGTCCTTGCCCAGGGCCAGCCGTGGATCGGGTTCGACGTGGGGCTCCTCGTCGACCGGTTCTGGTCCAACACCGTGGACGGTCTGGCCTACGGCAGCATCTACGCCCTGGTGGCGATCGGATACACCCTCGTCTACGGCGTTCTGAAGTTGATCAACTTCGCGCATTCCGAGGTCTTCATCGTCGGCGCCTTCGCCGCCTACTTCACCTTCACCGCCCTCGGGTTCCGTCCTGGCCCGACACTGGACATCCCGGTGATCGAGATCGTCGTGAACCTGCTGCTCGCAGGGGTGATCGCGATGATCTGCTCCGGGCTGCTGGCCCTGACCCTGGAGCGGGTCGCCTACCGGCCGCTGCGCCGGAAGAAGGCGCCTCGGCTGGTCTTCCTCATCACCGCGGTGGGCGCCTCCTTCGCCATCCAGCAGCTGATCCTGCTGTGGCGCGGGGCCAACCCGGAACGGGCGATCCGGCTGCTGCGACCGGAGACGGTCTTCGAGATCTTCGGCGCCAGGGTGACCAACATCCAGCTCACGGTCTTCCTGGCCTCACTGGCCCTGATGCTCATCGCGGACATCTTCATCAACCGCACCCGGCTCGGCCGAGGCATCCGTGCGGTGGCTCAGGACCCGGACACCGCCACCCTGATGGGCGTCAACCGGGAACGGGTCATCATGCTGACCTTCGTCGTCGGCGGTGTGCTCGCCGGTGCCGCCGCGCTGTTCTACATCATGCAGATTCCGCAGGGCGTCCTCTACAACGGCGGCTTCCTGCTGGGCATCAAGGCGTTCACCGCCGCTGTGCTCGGCGGCATCGGCAACCTGCGTGGGGCACTGCTGGGCGGTCTGGTCCTCGGGATCGCGGAGAACTACGGACAGTCCCTGTTCGGTGGCGAATGGCGTGACATCGTCGCCTTCGTCCTGTTGATCGCCATCCTGATGTTCCGGCCCACCGGCATTCTGGGCGAGTCTCTCGGGAAGGCACGGGTATGAACGCACGGAACTCAACCGATTCGGCTCCCGTGCCCTTCGGAACGCGGATCCGCACCTGGTGGAACGGGCTGAGCAGGTTCCAGCAGTGGGGTGTGCTGATCCCGCTGGTGGCCGTGGTCTACCTGTTGCCGCTGCTGAACTTCTTCCCGCTCACCACCGAGCCGGGCACCGACTACGAGATCGCGCTGTTCAACGCGGCCAGGATGGCGCTGCTGGCGATCGGCCTCAACGTCGTCGTCGGGCAGGCGGGCCTGCTCGACCTCGGCTACGTCGGCTTCTTCGCGATCGGCGCCTACGTGGCGGCAGTGCTCACCAGCCCGGACTCGGTGCTGTACGGCGACTATCCTTGGCTGGCGGTGGTGCCGATCGCCATGGCCGTCACGATGGTCTCGGGTGTCATCCTCGGCACTCCGACACTCCGGCTGCGCGGCGATTATCTGGCCATCGTCACCCTCGGCTTCGGCGAGATCGTGCGGCTGCTCGCGGACAACATCCCGCACCTGCGCGGCAACCAGGGCTTCCAGAGCGTCGGCGGCCCGCCGGGGACCTATTCCGACGGATCGCCGATCTTCGTCCAGACCGACGGAACACCGTGGTACTGGCTCACGGTGACCGCGATCATCCTGGTGCTCATCCTGGTCGGGAACCTCGAGCGCAGTCGGGTCGGTCGGGCCTGGGTCGCGATTCGGGAGGACGAGGACGCCGCCGAGATCATGGGCGTCGCCACCTTCCGCTTCAAGATCTGGGCGTTCGTCATCGGTGCGGCGATCGGTGGTCTCTCCGGCGTTCTCTACGCCGGTCAGGCGGCCTTCGTCAACAACCAGCGGTTCGACGTCATCACCTCGGTGCTGTTCCTCGCCGCCGTGGTTCTGGGCGGTTCCGGCAACAAGGTCGGGGTCATCCTGGGCGCCCTGGTGATCTCCTACATCCCGGACCGCTTCCAGGTGATCAGCGAGTACCGATATCTCATCTTCGGACTCGCGCTGATCGTGCTGATGATCTTCCGGCCGCAGGGGCTGCTCGGTGCGCGGCAGCGACTGCTCGCCTACGGCAGACACGGCTATCGCAGGCTGCTCGGCAGGGACGAGCCGGTAGCCACGGAGAGCCCGATGAAGGACTCCGGCAAGGGGGTGAACGCATGAGCGGGCAGAGCGGACGCGAGGCCACTCCGGGATCGGAACAGCCTGCCGAGCCCACCTCGCCGACGACCGAGACGACCGAGACGACCGAGGTCGTCGAGGGCGGCCTGGTCGCCGAGGTCGCGCAGATGACCGAGGAGGAGCGGGCCGAGCACGAGGCCGAGGTCGCCGAGGTCGTCGCGCCGGACCGGGAGATCGCCGTCGAGGTCGGGGACACCCTGCTGGAACTGCGTGACGTCACGGTCCGATTCGGCGGCCTCACCGCGTTGAACTCGGTCTCGTTCGGTATCCGTCGGGGCGAGATCCTCGGGCTGATCGGCCCCAACGGCGCGGGCAAGACGACGTGCTTCAACGCCATGACCGGGGTGTACCGGCCCAACGAGGGCCAGGTGCTCCTGGAGGGCAAGCCCCTGGGCAAGCTCAAGCGCTTCGAGATCACCCGGCGCGGCATCGCCAGGACGTTCCAGAACATCCGGCTCTTCTCCGAGATGACGGCGCTGGAGAACGTCATGGTGGGCACCGACGCCCGCCACCGCACGGGCGTCGTCGGCGCCTTGCTGCGGCTGCGTCGGCACCGCCGTGAGGAGTGGGAGGGCGTCGAGCGGGCCATGGCCCTGCTCGAGTTCGTCGGCATCGCCGACCGTGCCGCGGACAAGGCACGCAACCTGCCCTACGGCTACCAGCGCAGGCTGGAGATCGCGCGGGCACTGGCGACGGAGCCGAAGCTGCTCTGCCTGGACGAGCCTGCGGCGGGCTTCAACCCGGCGGAGAAGGAGGAGCTCATGGAGCTCATCCGCCGGATCAGGGACGACGGCTACACCGTGCTGCTCATCGAGCACGACATGAAGCTGGTCATGGGCGTCACGGATCGCATCGTGGTGCTCGAGTTCGGTGGCAAGATCGCCGAGGGGACTCCTGCGCAGGTGCGGGAGGACCCGGCGGTGGTCGCCGCGTATCTGGGGGTGCCCGACGATGACGTTGCTTGAACTGTCCGATGTCTCCGTGCACTACGGACGCATTCAGGCACTGTCCGGGATCTCCCTCACCGTCGAGGAGGGGGAGATCGTCACCCTGATCGGCGCGAACGGTGCGGGCAAGTCCACGACCATGCGGGCGGTGTCCGGGCTGCTGCCGCTCTCGCGGGGGTCCATCACCTTCGACGGTCAGGACATCAGCAGGCTGCGGGCGGACCTCCGGGTGGTGCGGGGCATCTCGCAGGCTCCGGAGGGCCGCGGCGTGTTCCCCGGCATGACCGTGCTGGAGAACCTGGAGATGGGCTGCTACAGCCGCAAGGACCGCAAGGGGGTCCGGGAGGACTTCGAGCGGGTCTACGAGCTGTTCCCCCGGCTCAAGGAGCGCGTCAACCAGACGGGCGGCACGCTCTCCGGCGGTGAGCAGCAGATGGTCGCGATCGGTCGGGCCTTGATGGCCCGGCCCCGGCTGCTGTTGCTGGACGAGCCGTCGATGGGATTGGCGCCGCAGTTCATCCGGCAGATCTTCCGCATCATCACCGACATCAACGAGCAGGGCACGACCGTGCTGTTGGTGGAGCAGAACGCACAGTCCGCGCTCAGCCGGGCCCATCGGGGCTACGTGCTGGAGAGCGGCAGCATCACCAAGACCGGCGGCGGGCGGGAACTCCTCGCCGACCCGGCGATCAAGGACGCCTATCTGGGCGTGGCCTGACCGCTTGCGAGGCTCGACCACGGGGCTTTCGATCCGTCGATGTCAGACGGGTCGAGAGCCCCGTGGTGTCTCCTGCCCTCGGGCCGGTCCAGGGACTCTCGACTCGGGGCGGCGTCTCCCGGACGGCGCCCGGCCGGTCGGGTCGGGCCGCCCGCGAGCCGGACTACCGGTCGGCGCCGTGCGCGCCGCCGGTCTCGGCACGCGGATCAGGACGCGGCGGGCTCGCCCGGCGGCCGGTCGCGCAGCATGCAGGTCAGCCGGGCGGTGCAGGTCCGCCGTTCGGACTCGTCGGTGATCACGATCTCGTAGGAGGCGGTGCTGCGGCCTCGGTGCAGCGGCACGGCGACCCCGGTCACCACTCCCTCGCGGGCCGCCCGGTGGTGGGTGCACGACAGCTCGATGCCGACGGCGATCCGCTCGGCTCCCGCGTACATCGCCGCCGCGATCGAGCCCAGCGTCTCGGCGAGCACCGCGTTGGCCCCGCCGTGCAACAGGCCGTAGGGCTGGCGGTTGCCCGCCACCGGCATCGTCGCGACGAGGCGATCCGCATCCCACTCGGTGATCTCGATTCCCATCCGGGTGGTGAGCTGCTCCTCCGTCGCCTCGGCGAGGTAACCATGCTGAGCTGCGGTGTTGCTGATCGACTCTCGGGTCGGGCCGGAATCACTCACCCGTGGCTCCTTCTGAACGGCGCGCTGGAACAGACAGTCTGACCCGCAGCCTAGACTCGCTGGCCGTGCCCCTGTCTGACGGTAACTCCGCATCCGGCCGCCTGCTGCTGCTCGACGGTCACTCCCTGGCCTATCGCGCGTTCCACGCCTTGCCTGCGGAGAACTTCCGGACCACCACCGGGCAGACCACGAACGCCGTCTACGGCTTCACCTCGATGGTGATCAACCTGCTGCGCGACGAGGCTCCGACGCATCTCGCGGTGGCGTTCGACGTGTCGCGGAAGACGTTCCGCAGCGAGGTCTACCCCGAGTACAAGGCGACGCGCTCGGCGACCCCCGACGAGTTCAAAGGCCAGGTCAGCCTCATCCAGGACGTGCTGGCCGTACTCGGCGTGCCGGTGCTGTTCAAGGAGGGCTTCGAGGCCGACGACATCATCGCGACCCTGACCACCCAAGCGACGGCCGAGGGCTTCCACACCTCGATCTGCACGGGCGACCGGGACGCGTTGCAGCTGGTCACGGACTCGGTGACCGTGCTCTATCCGCGCAAGGGCGTCTCGGACCTGACCCGGTTCACCCCGGCGGCGGTGCACGAGAAGTACGGGCTGACTCCTGCGCAGTACCCGGACTACGCGGCGCTGCGCGGCGACCCCTCGGACAACCTGCCCGGCATCCCCGGCGTGGGGGAGAAGACCGCCGCCAAGTGGATCCGCGAGTACGGCTCGCTCGCCGACCTCGTCGACCAGGTCGACCAGGTCAAAGGCAAGGCGGGGGAGGCGCTGCGGTCGCGACTGGAGTCGGTGCTGCTCAACCGCAGGCTCACCGAGCTGGACCGTGCCGTGGAGCTGGACCTCGCTCCGGCGGACCTCGCGGTGCGGTCCTGGGATCGCGACGCCGTGCATCGGCTGTTCGACGACCTGGAGTTCCGGGTGCTGCGAGACCGGCTCTTCGCGACGCTGGCCACCGCGGAACCCGAGGCGGAAGAGGGCCTCGACGTCCACGGCGGCCTGCTGTCCGCAGGTGCGCTGGCAGGCTGGCTGGCCGAGCACGCGGTCGCAGGCGTGCGCATCGGACTGGCGGCGCGGGGGACCTGGGCTCGCGGCGGAGGGGATGTGGAGGGGATCGCCTTCGCGACCGCGTCGGGACAGGGCGCCTACGTCGAGACGGTCGGCCTGACCCAGGACGACGAGCAGGCGCTCGCCGAGTGGCTGGCCGACGACGAGCGGCCCAAGGCGGCGCACGACGCCAAGTACGTCGCACATGTGCTCGCGGCCAGGGGATGGCGGCTCGCCGGGCTGACCAGCGACACCGCGCTGGCCGCGTACCTGGTCCGGCCGGGGCAGCGGTCCTTCGACCTCGCCGACCTGGTGGTCCGCTACCTCGGTCGCGAGCTGCGGCTGGCGGCGGAGGAGGAGTCCGGCCAGCTCTCGCTCCTCGCCGACGAGACCGCCGACGCCAGGGCGCAGGCCACCGACGAGATCGTCCGGGCGAACGCGGTCGCCCTGCTGGCCGACGCGCTCGACGGCGAACTCGGTCAGATCGGTGCCTCGGCGCTGCTCGGGGAGCTGGAACTGCCCATCCTCGGCGTGCTCACCGACCTGGAGGCGGCAGGAATCGCCGTCGACGCCGACCACCTCGGCCTGCTGGCCGACCACTTCGCAGGCCAGGTCAAGATCGCCGCGGACGACGCCTATCGGGTGATCGGCAAGGAGATCAACCTCGGTTCCCCGAAGCAGCTCCAGGTCGTGTTGTTCGACGAGCTGGGCATGCCCAAGACGAAGCGGACCAAGACCGGGTACACGACCGACGCGGAGGCGCTGCAGAACCTGTACGCCTCCACCGAGCATCCGTTCCTGGCGCACCTGCTGGCGCACCGCGACGCCACCAGGCTCAAGAGCACCGTCGACGGCCTGATCAAGTCCATCGCCGCCGACGAGCGGATTCACACCACCTTCAACCAGACCATCGCCGCGACCGGCCGGCTTTCTTCGACGGAGCCGAACCTGCAGAACATCCCCATCCGCACCGAGGAGGGCAGGCGGATCAGGGAGGCCTTCGTCGTCGGCAGCGGGTACACCGAGCTGATGACCGCCGACTACAGCCAGATCGAGATGCGGATCATGGCGCACCTCTCCGGTGACGAGGGGCTCATCGAGGCCTTCCGGGTGGGGGAGGACCTGCACACCTATGTGGCCGCGCGCGCCTTCGACGTCGCTCCCGAGGCGGTGGACGCCGAGTTGCGCAGGCGGGTCAAGGCGATGTCCTATGGCCTGGCCTACGGCCTCTCCGTGTATGGTCTGGCCCAACAGCTGCGGATCTCCGCCGAGGAGTCCCGCGCTCAGATGGACGCCTACTTCGCTCGTTTCGGCGCAGTGCGCGACTACCTGCAGGCTGTGGTGGAACGCGCACGCAAGGACGGCTATACCGAGACGGTGCTGGGGCGCCGCCGTTACCTGCCCGACCTGACCAGCGACAACAGGCAGCGGCGGGAGATGGCCGAGCGGATGGCGCTCAACGCTCCGATTCAGGGCAGCGCCGCCGACATCATCAAGGTCGCGATGATCGGGGTGCACCGAGGCCTCGCCGAGGCTGGTCTGCGCTCTCGGATGCTGTTGCAGGTGCACGACGAACTCGTCTTGGAGATCGCCGAGGGCGAACGAGACGCGGTCGAGGAACTGGTGCGTCGGACGATGGGCGCCGCCTACCGGCTCGACGTTCCGCTGGAGGTCTCCGTGGGTGTCGGGCGCTCCTGGGACGCCGCCGCCCACTGATCCGGAGGACAAGTTGATCAAAGTCGAACGGTTCGACCATCTCGTGCTGACCGTTGCCGACGTCGAGCGCAGCCAGGAGTTCTACCGGGACGTGCTGGGAATGCAGCCGGTGACCTTCGCCGAGGATCGACCTGGTCTCGCCTTCGGCGTGCAGCGGATCAACCTGCACTCCTCCTCGGAGTCGCTGGCTCCCGCAGCGCTCTACCCGGTGCCCGGCTCTGCCGACATCTGCCTGGTGACGCTGATGGCGATCTCGGAGGTCAAGGAGCACCTGCGGGCCTGCGAGGTGCGGATCGAGGAGGGGCCGGTCACCAGGGTCGGTGCCCTCGGCCCGATGATCTCGCTGTACTTCCGCGACCCCGACGGCAATCTGGTGGAGGTCTCGCGGTACGAGGAACTGGAAGAGTGACGTCGCCTGCGGCGGGCGCCGACCGAGCGAGCGCCTGCCTCGCGGCGTCTCACCCGGCGGCGGCCGTCGGGTCGTGAGCTCGGTCGCTGCCCGACGGGGGGGCGGGGGGTCGGTTTCGTGCTCGAATGCCATCGAGTTCCTCGTGGCCGACCGGCGTGCCGCCCCGCCGCCACGCCGATTCACCAGGCGATCTCCGGCCGCAGCTGCCCCGGCGTCCACACCCGTCGACGCATCGCCGCGGTGACCGCCACGACGAAGGCGAGCAGCAGCCAGATCAGGCACACCAGCACCGCGAGCAGCGCGGGCTCGACGTCGCCGCCGTAGAGCAGATGCCGCAGCCCGTCGACGACGTAGCCCAGCGGCAGCATCCGATGTAGCGGGTGCAGGACCTCGGGCATCGTCAGCCAGGGGAACACGCTGCCTGCCGTGGTGAGTTGGAGGACGAGGGCGACCAGCGCGAGGAGCCTGCCTGCGGGTCCGAAGGCGGCGCACAGTGCATGCGCGATACCGGTGAAGGCCAGCGCGGTGACCACCAGGAGCCCCAGCACCGCCCACGGCCGGACTGCGGGCAGGCCGATCACCAGCACCGTGGCGATGAACAGCGTCACCGCCTGTGCGAGGCCGAGCACGGCGGCGGGCAGCCAGCCGCCGAGCGCCACCCGCCAGGCCGGGACGTTCGCCGCGAGCGCCCTGGCCGACAACGGTCTCAGCAGCAGGTACGAGACGACCGCGCCCACCCACAGCGCGAGGCCGAGGAACAGCGGCGCCAGTCCGGCACCGTGGCTGCCCGCCGTGAGGTGAGTGCGGTCGGTCACCGTCACCGGGGAGGCGATGGTCTGGGCCGCCGCCTGTCGAGTGGCGGCGTCGACGTTGGGGATCTGTGCGACCTCCTCGGCGAGTCGATCCGCCAGGTCGAAGGCGGTCCCGTCGACGCCTTCCGTCAGTTCGAGGAGCTCGACGGCACCGCCGACGAGCACCTCCGTCTGTTCGGCCGCCGCGTCCGCCGCCACGGCGGCGGCCGCCTGTGCCTCGCGCTGCTCGACGGCGTCGTCCGCCAGCAGCGCCAGCGACTCGGCGAGGTCGGCCACCGCGTCGGCCACCCGTGCCCCGTCGTCCACCAGGACGTCGACCCCGGCGTCCGCCGCCGCGACGGAGGAGGACAGGTCGCCTGCCGCCGCCGAGAGCGCGGCGACGGCGTCCTGCATCGACCCGCCTGCACCTGTCAGCTCGCTCAGCCCGCCGGCGAGGCCGTCCGCCGCACCGTCCACCTCGGCGGCCCGGCCCGCGAGCGCGTCGAGATCCGCCAGCATCGTCTCGATCGTCTCGTCCGACTGGCCGAGGCGGGTGAACTCCTCGGCCAGGCCCCGCCGGATCGACGGCAGCTCGCCCGCGACCTCACCCGCCGCCTCGGCCAGCAGCCCGCTCGATTCCGTCAGCCCCGTCGCCGCTGCCGCCGCCGAGGCCACGGACGTCGACTGTCCGTCGACGGCCTCGGCGTGGTCCCGGATGCGGCTCACCACCTCGCGCAGCGCCGCGCCGCCCGCCTCGAGTGCCGCAGCCCCCTCGCCCAGCGACGCCGCGTCGGTCGCGGAGACGCCTGCCGCGTCGGCGAGATCCACGGCCTGCTCTGCCCGGTCCTGTGCCGCGAAGGCCTCTTCGGCCGCGAGCTCGGCGGTCTCCGCAAGGAGTTCCTGCGCGATCACGAGGGCCGCGATCAGCTCGCCGGTCGACTCGGTCAGCTCGTCGGCCTCGGTGGATGCGGCGGCCGTCTGCTCGTACACGGTGTTGAGACTGAGCAGCAGCCGGTCGGCCGTCTGCCTGCCGACCTGCGTCGCCACGGTGGAGCGGACCCGCTCGGCCAGCTGCTCGGCGACGGTGCCGAGCAGGTGGTTGTTCGCGTCGTTGGTGATCACGGTGAGCCGGGCCGCCCGAGGATCGACGGCGGCGTGGGACATCAGCGCGCTGGAGAAGTCGGGCGGCACGACCAGCGCGAAGCCGTAGCGACCTGCGGCGACGCCTTGATCCGCCTCCTCGGGGGAGACCCGACGCCAGTCGAAGTCGCCCGCCTCGATGAGCTGCCTCTCGACCTCCACACCCGCGTCGAGTACCCCGCCGTCGGCGCCCACGGCTCCGTCGTCGGCCATCACGATGGCGGCGGGCACCGCGCTGAGCCGTTGATAGGGGTCCCAGTTGGCGTAGATCGACAACGCGCCGTAGAGCAGCGGGACGAGCGCCGCCGCGACGAGGGCGAGCCGGGTGATCCGTCCGGCGGCGAGCCTGCGCAGCTCGAGTGAGGCGAGACGTCGTGCGCTCATCGCGACTCCCGCCACGCGGCCTCGGCTGTGGGGGAGAGCAGCGGAGTGGTGATCTGCTGCGCAGTGAAGCCGGAGCGGCGGTAGGCGGGGCAATGGCCGTCATGTGCGCCGATGCGCGCGGCGGGCACGCCCAGCATCAGGACGGACTCCGGCGAGCACAGCACCGCGACGGCCCAGCCCTGCTCGGCGTGGTCCCTGGCGACCGCGAACCAGCCCTGCGGGGCGCCGCCGTGCCGATCAGGACAGTCCAGGACCAGGGCGTGCACTCCGGGCCTGGCGGCCGCGAGATCGGTGAGCACCCGAGTGCGGACCACGGGATCGAGCCGGTCGGCGCGTTCCTCGGACTCGGGGAGCAGCCTGCGTTGACGCAGCCACCAGGTGATCGACTCCCGGTCGTCCGGCCTGCCAGCCTCGGACAGGCCCTCTGCGACGATGTCGCGAAGGAGCGCGCCGGGCTCCGGGGCACTGACCTCCGGCGCGTCCACCACGGCGGACCGACGGCGCAGCTCCGCGCGGGACAGCGGCCCGTCGGACTCGACTCGACCGTCGTGCGGTCGCATCCGGCCGGTGAGCACCAGCGCGAGCGCCGTCCTGCCGGAACCTGGCCGCCCCGAGATCAGCGTCAGTTCACCCGCCCGGAGTTCGACGCTGGTGGCGGCGAGGAGTCGTCCCCTGGTGTCGGCGAGGCTGACCTGACGTGCGTGGATGTCTACCGGACGTTCCACACTCCAACCCCCTCAGCCTGCTCGCCTCACCGGAGCGCGGAGGCGGGACGCACCTCCCATACCGTCCACAGAGGACGATAACCCTGTCTCGGCCAGAACACAGCGGAGAGCGGATTGGCCGGGTTGTAGTACAGGTAGGTGCCCGAGGCTCCGGTGGCGAGGAAGTATCGGTGCACCGTGTCCACCAGGATCGATCCGACGCCCGAACCGCGCAGCTCGGGGACCACGGACAGGCAGTTCACGTATCCCCAGATCCCGGGACGGAGCCTGCCCTCGCGGTCGTCGGAGCCGACCGTGTTCCAGGCGCACTCGGCGAGTCCGACCGGCAGACCGTCTCGCTCGGCCAGCCACACCGGGGCGTCGGCGGCGAGTCGGGCACCCAGACTCGCCCGTTTGAGGTCCACCAGATCGGGGCACAGCATGGTGCCGCCGACGAGCGCGGAGTACCGCGTCTCGATCAGCGCCAGCTCCAGGGCCGCGTCGAGATCGGCCGGACCCGCTCTGCGCATGGTCAGGCCGGGCACGGTGGGCGGCAGCGGCAGCCCGCCCGCCGCGCGGATCGCCAGGACGGTGAGCGGCACGAGTCCGTGATCGAGCAGGACCCGCGATCCGTGGACGTCCCGGCTCGGCCAGGTGATCTCACAGGCCGAGTCCTGCTCCGGCGGTCCGAGCCTGCCCAACTCCGCTCGCCAGACCGACAGGAGCGCATGCAGGCCCGCAGGCTCGGCCGTGTCGAGCAGCGGGGTCAGGGAGCACGACCACTGTGCCGACCACAGCATCGCGGTCGAGCCGGGTCGGTGCTCCGTGACGACGCAGACCCCGGCCACGCGACTGCCGTCGGCCAGGGCGGCGTGGATCAGGGGCCCCGGCGGCCTTCTGGCCTGGTCCGGCAGCAGTGGATCGAGGGCGATCAACTCGGCGGGACGTCGGGTGGGCAGCAGGTCCTCGGTCACGGCAGGTCTCTCCCTCTCGGGGAATCGTCCGTCCCCGTCGGTGTCGACCAAGCCTCGACGATCCGAGGTGACCGCGCTAGCGGGTGCGACAGCAGAAGATCGCGGTGCCGGGGAAGAGCCGTCCCCGCAGCGGGCTCCACTGTCCCCACTCCCGTTCGTGGCCTGCCGGCCATTCCGGCTCGATCAGATCCGTCAGGCGCAGGCCTGCCTGCTCGATCGCGCGGACGAAGTCGCCGAGGGTCCGGTGGAACTCGACGTAGGTCGGCGTGCCCTCGTCGTCGGCCTCCACATAGGGCGCGCGATCGAAGTACGACTGACGCACCGTCAGGCCGTCGGGGCCGGGATCGTCGGGGAAGATCCACCGCATCGGGTGCGTCACCGCGAACACCCAGCGGGCCCCCGGCCGCAGCACCCTGGCGACCTCGCGCATGACCTGATCGAGGTCCGCGACGAAGGGGATCGCGCCGAAGGCGGAGCAGGCCGCGTCGAAGGAGTCGTCGGCGAAGGGCAGCGCGTCCGCGCTCGCCTGCACCAGCGGGACGTGCCGCCCGGTGCGTCGCGCGCCGATCTCGGCATGCCGGAGCATCCCCGAGGAGATGTCGAGTGCGACCGGCGCCGCGCCCCGGCCCGCCAGCCATCGGGAGCACGAGGCGGACCCGCAGCCCACCTCCAGCACCGACCGCCCTGCCACCTCGCCCAACAGGCCGACCTCGGACTCCAGCAGGCCCTCCGGGCACCAGCGGAACTCGGCGTCGCCGAGGAAGTCGCCGTGGGAGGCCTGGTACTCGTCGGCGTCGGCGTCCCACCAGGCGCGCCCCGCGAGGCGCGCGGCGGCCCCGTCGACCTCGGCGTGGCCGTACCTCGTCGCACCCAGCGCGGCCTGGGCCGCCGCATAGCGATCGGACTGCTGTGCTGCGGTGTCCTGGGGTGAGTCGATGGTCACGCGGGGTGCTCCGTTTCACGCGGTCGGGGGTTTGATCAGATCGAGCGCGTGCCGGGTTTGCTCACCGAACGCCTCTACGCGTACGATATCGCTGCGTAGTGGGATCGTTCCGCCCACGTTCGGCGCCGCCCGACTCCGAGAGATCGAGAGTTGCGGACGGTGTCGTTCGGTTCCCGGTTCATCGTCACCGTACCGGGGTGTCGGCCGTTCCCGCCGAGTGACAACCGCAGAGCCCCCTACCCCTATCCGTACCGGAGCCATCTACCTGATGTCCACCGACACTTCCACCGTCCCCGCCTCGCCCGTCCACGCCGGTGGAGGTGAGTCGCAGATCGCCGTGAACGACATCGGGACGGCGGAGGACTTCCTCGCCGCCATCGATGAAACCATCAAGTACTTCAACGATGGTGACATCGTGGAGGGCACCATCGTCAAGGTCGACCGCGACGAGGTGCTGCTCGACATCGGTTACAAGACCGAGGGTGTCATCCCCTCTCGCGAGCTGTCGATCAAGCACGACGTGGACCCGGCCGAGGTGGTCACCGTTGGTGACCACGTCGAGGCCCTTGTTCTCCAGAAGGAGGACAAAGAAGGCCGTCTGATCCTCTCCAAGAAGCGCGCTCAGTACGAGCGTGCCTGGGGCACCATCGAGGCGCTCAAGGAGAAGGACGAGCCGGTCAAGGGCACCGTCATCGAGGTCGTCAAGGGCGGCCTGATCCTCGACATCGGACTGCGTGGCTTCCTGCCCGCGTCGCTCGTCGAGATGCGTCGGGTCCGCGACCTCCAGCCCTACGTCAGCCGCGAGCTCGAAGCCAAGATCATCGAGCTGGACAAGAACCGCAACAACGTGGTGCTCTCCCGGCGTGCGTGGCTCGAGCAGACGCAGTCCGAGGTCCGCAGCGAGTTCCTGAACCAGCTGCAGAAGGGCCAGGTCCGCAAGGGCGTCGTGTCCTCGATCGTCAACTTCGGTGCGTTCGTCGACCTCGGCGGCGTGGACGGTCTGGTGCACGTCTCGGAGCTCTCCTGGAAGCACATCGACCACCCGAGCGAGGTTGTCGAGGTCGGCCAGGAGGTCACCGTCGAGGTGCTCGACGTCGACATGGAGCGCGAGCGCGTGTCGCTGTCGCTCAAGGCGACGCAGGAAGACCCGTGGCGTCAGTTCGCCCGTACGCACGCCATCGGCCAGATCGTGCCCGGCAAGGTCACCAAGCTGGTTCCGTTCGGCGCGTTCGTCCGGGTGGACGAGGGCATCGAGGGCCTGGTGCACATCTCCGAGCTGGCCGAGCGGCACGTCGAGGTTCCCGAGCAGGTCGTTCAGGTCGGCAACGACGTCATGGTGAAGGTCATCGACATCGACCTCGACCGCCGTCGTATCTCGCTGTCGCTCAAGCAGGCCAACGAGGGCTTCACTCCCGAGATGGAGTTCGACCCGACGCAGTACGGCATGGCCGCCGAGTACGACGCAGACGGCAACTACATCTACCCCGAGGGCTTCGACTCCGAGACCCAGGAGTGGATGGAGGGCTTCGACACTCAGCGCGAGGAGTGGGAGCGGCAGTACGCAGAGGCTCAGGTCCGCTTCGAGCAGCACAAGAAGCAGGTCACCAAGGCTGCGGAGGACCACGCCGAGGCGGGCGAGGCAGGCGAGCAGAACTACTCGTCCGACTCGCCGAAGGCTGCGGACACCGGTTCCTCCAGCGGCTCGCTGGCCAGCGACGAGCAGCTCGCGGCACTGCGGGAGAAGCTTTCCGGCGGAGCGTGACGACTGACTGAGTCCGGGTTCGTCTCGGGCTGCTGAACAATTCAGAGGGTGATCTTCGACCAGCTGGTCGAAGATCACCCTCTGTGCATTATGCGACATAATCCTCGTGAATCGGTCGCATTCTGTTCGCGATGGTCACCGACGAATCTCGTCTGCTGGTCGCCTGGATAACAAAGCGGACCCGGCTGTCATGTCGGTGCGTAGTTGTGTCACGTTATACCGCGCTGACGGTTGGTCGTTCTCACCGAATTGTTGCAGGGTTGAGACGCACGTCACATCAGTTCCAATGATGGCGCGGGCACTCGTGGATGCATCGCATGGAGAGCTGCGCATGGCCTACCCGAACCGACCGGTCAGTGGTCCTCGATCGGTCGACGAGTCGGGCGAGCCGTCGTGGCGATGAACAGAGGAAGAGCGTGGCGACTCTTAGTCTGACCAGCACGGCCGAGGGATCGGATTCGATCGTCAGATCGACGTCTCCGCCGGTGACCGGTTCCCATCTGGTGGCGCCGCCTGTGGTGCGGAAGTATCGGCCGGAGTTGCAGGGGCTTCGGGCGGTGGCGTCGCTGCTGGTGGTCGTGTATCACATCTGGTTGGGTCGGGTGTCCGGTGGGGTGGATGTCTTCTTCCTGATCTCGGGTTTTCTGATCACTGGTCAGTTGGTGCGGAGTGTGGAGCGGTCGGGGGGTATCCAGTTTCGTCCGTTGTGGGGGCGGATGATCAAGCGGCTGTTCCCCGCCGCACTCACCGTCCTGGCCGTCGTGACGGCCGCATCGTTCCTGCTGCTCCCGACCAATCGCTGGTTCCAGACGATTCGGGAGATCATCGCCTCGGCGCTCTATCTGGAGAACTGGCAGCTGGCCGCCGACTCCGTGGACTATCTGGCGCAGAGCAACGCCGTGAGCCCGGTGCAGCACTACTGGTCCTTGTCGATCCAGGGGCAGTTCTACATCGTCTGGCCGCTGCTGGTGCTGCTGGTCATCGGGGTCGCGAAGTTCAGCGGGAACCGCTTTCGGCTGACGCTGCTCGGGACGTTGTTCGCGGTGTTCACCGCCTCGCTGATCTTCTCTGTCATCAGCACGGCGAACGACCAGGCCTTCGCCTACTTCAACTCGCTGACCAGGGTGTGGGAGTTCGCTCTCGGTGGGCTGCTGATGCTGGGCATCGACCACATCAACCTGCCGAAGCTCGCGAGAGTGCTGCTCGGGTGGTTCGGCATCATCGCGCTGGTGGCCTGCGGCCTGGTGCTCCAGGTGAGTTCGGTCTTCCCCGGTTACATGGCGCTCTGGCCGACCGGCGCAGCGCTGCTCGTGATCCTCGCGGGTGCCTCGGGGACGCGCCTGGGCGTCGACTGGATCCTGTCCTCCCGGCCGCTGGAGTACCTGGGCAACATCAGCTACGCCCTTTACCTGTGGCACTGGCCGGTCCTCGTCTTCTACCTGCTGCTGCGGGAACCGGTGGACGGTGTCGGCCTCGCCGGCGGTGCCTTCATCATCGGTGTCTCGGTCGTGTTGTCGGTGTTGACGTATCACCTGGTGGAGAATCCGCTGCGGCGGTCGGCGGTGGGGACGCGCACGCCGTGGGCGGGGTATCGCTTCGGCCTGGTGTTGCTGATCCCGGTCCTCGCCGCCGCCGGAACCTGGCAGTACACGGCCGTGCAGCGTGCCGGAGCCTACGAGGGAGTCATGGACGACCCCGACTATCCCGGCGCGGTGAGCCTGACTCCCGATTTCACCTACTGGGGAGAGGATGACGTGGTGCCCGCGCCGCCCTTCATCAACCTGTCCGACGATGCCGTGCAGATCGACCGCGACAACTGTCAGACCTCGCCGCACTACGAGGAGCTCCGGGTCTGCCAGAACAGCATCGACGGCCCCGCCGAGCGTCACATCGTGGTGGTGGGCGACTCGCACGCCGAGCAGTGGGTCACCGCGCTGTACCTCATGGCAGAGGACCGCGGCTGGCGGATCTCCTCCATGTACAAGGGTGCCTGCCCGTTCTCGGTGGTGTCCGAGACGTTCCCCAGCAACGAAGACTGTGTCGAGTGGAATGCCGCGGCGGCCGCGCAGACCATCGACCTGAACCCCGACCTCGTCTTCACCACGGCGACCCGTGAGGTGCGCGTCGGATTGACCGAGGAGACGCCACAGGGCTATCTCGAACAATGGCGGAAGCTGGAAGCCGCGGGTATTCCGGTGATCGCCATGCGTGACAATCCCCGGTACGACTACAAGCCCTCTGAGTGCGTGCAGAACGCCGGAGTCGACGCGGCGGAATGCTCGGTGCCGCGCGCGGAACTGTTGGCCGAGCGGGCGCCGTATGACTTTATGCCCGAGGTGCCGAGCAACGTCTCGTTCCTCGACTTCAGCGACTACCTCTGTGTCGAGGACACCTGCCCGCCGGTGATCGGCAACGTGCTGGTGTACCTGGACGAGAACCACATCTCCGCGAGCTACATGGCTAGCATGACGCCGATGTTAGAGGAGGCGATCCTCGATGTGACCCAGTGGTGACGCCGTACCGAGATCGGTTCGACGCCTGCTGCCGACCGTCCGCGCCGGGCGGAGCGGGGCCCGCAGAGCAGGCGATGAGTAGAGGAAGAGCATGGTGACTCTCAATTCGGCAGGTACTGCCGGATCGAATGCAGAGGTGACGAAGCCGGTGACCGGTTCCCATCTGGTGGCGCCGCCTGTGGTGCGGAAGTATCGGCCGGAGTTGCAGGGGCTTCGGGCGGTGGCGTCGCTGCTGGTGGTCGTGTATCACATCTGGTTGGGTCGGGTGTCCGGTGGGGTGGATGTCTTCTTCCTGATCTCGGGTTTTCTGATCACTGGTCAGTTGGTGCGGAGTGTGGAGCGGTCGGGGGGTATCCAGTTTCGTCCGTTGTGGGGGCGGATGATCAAGCGGCTGTTCCCCGCCGCACTCACCGTTCTGATCGCGGTCATGGCGGCCGCCGTCCTGCTCTTGCCTCAGAATCGCTGGTTCCAGACGATTCGGGAGATCATCGCCTCGGCGCTCTATCTGGAGAACTGGCAGCTGGCCGCCGACTCGGTCGACTACCTCGCCCAGACCAACGAGGCGAGCCCCGTCCAGCACTACTGGTCGCTGTCGATCCAGGGCCAGTTCTACATTGTCTGGCCGTTGCTGATGCTGCTGGTCATCGGCGTCGCGAAGCTCACGCGCAACCGGCTCCGGCTGACGCTGCTCGGCACGCTGTTCCTGGTGTTCACCGCCTCGCTGATCCTCTCCATCATCAGCACGGCGGCCAACCAGCCGTTCGCCTACTTCAACTCGCTGACCAGGGTGTGGGAGTTCGCTCTCGGTGGGCTGCTGATGCTGGGCATCGACCACATCAACCTGCCGAAGCTCGCGAGAGTGCTGCTCGGGTGGTTCGGCATCATCGCGCTGGTGGCCTGCGGCCTGGTGCTCCAGGTCGGCACCGTGTTCCCCGGCTACATGGCGCTCTGGCCGACGATGGCGGCGCTGCTGGTCATCCTGGCGGGTGCCTCGGGAACCCGCTTCGGCGTCGACTGGATCCTGTCCTCCCGGCCGCTGGAGTACCTGGGCAACATCAGCTACGCCCTGTATCTCTGGCACTGGCCGGTGCTGATCTTCTACCTGGTGGCCCGGCAGCGTACCGAGGTCGGCCTCGCTGGCGGTGCCTTCATCATCGGTGTCTCGGTCGTGTTGTCGGTGTTGACGTATCACCTGGTGGAGAATCCGCTGCGGCGGTCGGCGGTGGGGACGCGCACGCCGTGGGCGGGGTATCGCTTCGGCCTGGTGTTGCTGATCCCGGTCCTCGCGGCGGCGGGGACCTGGCAGTACATCGCGCATCGGCAGGTCACCGCCCAGGAGGTCGCCGTCGGCGATCCCGACTTCCCCGGTGCCGCGGCCCGCACCCCGGGCTTCGAGTACAGCGGTGGCCAGGACGTCGGGGTGGCGCCGTCCTACATCGCGATCGGCGACGACTGGGCGCAGATCGAACAGGCGCACTGCGCGAACTCGGGCCGCAACGAGGAGCTGGAGATCTGTCGCAACGCGGTCGGTGACGACTTCGCACGGCACATCGTCATCGTCGGCGACTCCCATGCAGAACAGTGGGCGACCGCCCTCTACGAGATCGCCGATCGGGAGAATTGGCAGATCACCTCGATGCTGCGCGGTGCCTGCCCGTTCTCGCTCGAGTCCGAGACGGACCCGAACGACGACGGATGTCGGCAGTGGAACGCCGACGCGACGGAGGAGATCATCGAGATGGCACCGGACGCCGTCTTCACCATCGGCTCCCGTGACGTCCGAGTGGGTCTCACCGAGGCGACGCCGCCCGGCTACGTCGACCAGTGGCGGCGCCTCGACGACGAGGGCATCCCGGTGCTCGCGATGCGGGACAACCCCCGTTTCGACTTCAAGCCCTCGGAGTGCGCTGCGGAGAACGGCGTCGACGCGCCGGAGTGCTCGACGTCGAGGGCGGAGCTGCTTCCCGAGACTCCGCCGTACGCGCTGATCGGCGACGTACCTGGCAACGTGTCGTTCTTCGACTTCAGCGACTACATCTGTACTGAGGACGCCTGCCCGCCTGCGATCGGCAACGTCCTGGTGTACCTGGATCACAACCACATCGGCGCCACGTACATGCGGACCATGACGCCCTATCTGGAGGCTGAGATCCGGGCGGCGACCGGCTGGTAGGCCGACCGCGACGGCCGGTCCGTCCTTTCTCCGGAGGGGACGGACCGGCCGATGTCGTGACGCGGCCGGCAGGATGGCCGAGTGCTGCGTATCGGGCTGACCGGAGGGATCGGGGCGGGCAAGTCGACCGTCGCGAGGCGATTCGCGGACCACGGGGCGGTGATCGTGGATGCCGACCGGCTGGCCAGGGAGGTCGTCGCTCCCGGCACGGCGGGACTGGCGGAGATCGTCGACGCCTTCGGTTCGAGGATGCTGACCGACGACGGCGAGTTGGATCGGCCCGCCATGGGCGAGCTGGTGTTCGCCGATCCGGCGGCTCGTGCTCGGCTCAACGAGATCGTGCATCCCAAGGTGGGCGCCCGGACCGCCGAGGTGCTCGCCGAGGCCCCGGCCGACGCCGTCGTCGTGCATGACGTCCCCCTGCTCGTGGAGAACGGTCTGGCGCCCGGCTATCACCTGGTGGTGGTGGTCGACGCCGACGAAGCGATCCGAGTGGAGCGGGTGCGGCGGACCAGGGGCATGACCGAGGAGGCCGTGCGGGCGCGCATTGCCAGCCAGGCGAGCCGGGCGGACCGGCGGGCCGTGGCGGACGTCTGGCTCGACAACGACGGTGCGCAGGCGGAGCTGATCACGCTGGTGGACGCGCTGTGCAGGGATCGGGTGCGGCCCTTCGAGGAGAACCTGCGCCTGGGCAGGCCCGCGCAGTCGGTCGACGGCACCGTTCGCGAGCACGACCCGGAGTGGCCCGCGCAGGCAGGCCGCCTGATCCGCAGACTGCGTCATGAGCTGGGTGAACGGGCGGCGGCGATCGAACACGTCGGAGCCACGGCCGAGCCGGGGCGCCCGGCCCCCGACCTGCTCGAGCTCGAGCTCGCCGTGCCGTCGGTCGAGACCGCCGACTCGCTGACGCCATTGCTCGCTCAGGCGGGGTTCCCGCCGCTCGCCGATGCGGCGGCTCGGCACCAGCGGGCCGATGCCGGACGTCAGGGCGCCCGAGTGTTTCGGTCGGCTGATCCGGGCAGGCCCGCCGACCTGTACGTCACGGTCGCGGATCGGCCGTGACCGTGCGGGTCGCTGAGCGGGCCTGCCTGCTCGGCGCAGGATGCAGCGACGCGGTGGGCGGCCGCCGATCGACGGCAGGCACTCAGCGCGGCGGCCAGCTCTCGAAGATCCCGGAGGACAGCAGCCACCGGGAGAGGTCGTGCCGTTGGAGGCTGACCTCCTCCAGCGTCCGGTGCACCGTGCGCAGCGCGAGATCGGCGTCTCTCGGCGGCAGGACCCGGCCCGCCACGGCGGCGGCGAACTCCTCGGAACGCACGATCCGTGCCGTCGTCCCGCCGGGAACGGCGAGTCCGAGCAGCAGGTCCGTGGTCCGCCAGCTGCGATGATCTCGCTCGACATGCACGGCGGTGAGGACACTGGGACCACTGCGTCCGTGTCGGGAGCGCGGCCGCTGGTGCACCAGCCGTAGCCCGAGATCGGCGAGGATCCAGGTCACCTCGGAACCCGCGAAGGGGTCTTCCGGGGTGAGGTATTCCATCCGAAGTCCCCACCGTTCGACAGAACAGGTGGTGAGACGTCGGCGGGTACCCGAGGAATAATTACGTACCGAAGTGATCGTATCGACCACATCGACCAACTGCGGAGTGATAACGGCGCCCACAGGGCCAGAGCGTAGCGGCGTGGGCGCTGTTTGTGACCAGGCTTACTGCTTCTTTTCCGTCACGGATCGCCATCGTGTGGATTGCTTTCCGTCAATTGGTCACAACCCCACCGCATCAGCGGTTGACGCGGCCTCGAATGCCGGTTAATCGGCTGGTAGGGCCGGGTGTGGGGTGTTCGTCGTCCCGGCGAGGTCGAAGCCTGCCGTCCGCAGCCACCGGAACACGTCGTGACCGTTGGCGGCGATGCCCTCTACCGCGCGGTGGGTGTTCTCCATGGCGATCTGTGCACTGGCGGGGTCGAGCAGGTCGGCGGCGAGCGCGGCCAACAGCTCGTCGGAGTCCACGACGGTGATGCCTCGGCCCGTCCAGACCAACAGGTCGAGATAGTGGTCGACGCTCGTCCAGCTGGTCCTTCCCGGCGTCACCGCCACCAGGTCCAGGTAGAGATCGCAGTCGGGCACCGCGCCGGGGTGCAGGTCGTAGTCCGTCACCCGAAGGCCCAGTTCCGGGAGCAGCCAGGAGCGGAGGTACGCGATGCGGTGGTGTCCGACGACCGGCCGAGCGAGAAACAGCCCGAACGGGTGAACCTCGAAGCGGTCCACGGTGCGGACGATCCCTTTGGGATCGGTATTGGTCATGCGGTCCAGGTCGAACGTCTCGACCTTGGGCGCGTGGACGTGCGACGCGATCTGAACCTCGACGCTCATACACCCATACTGCCTAATCCGTGACCGTAGCGTGATCCCCCGATCGTGTAAGTGCTGTGGCGACAGGTCCGCCCGACGGGTGGCCGACCCGAGCATGTCGCGGGTGGTCTTCGAGCCGCCGGGGCGGCGCGACAGTGGTGTGACGACGGTGGTGTGACGACAGTGGTGTGACTCGGCACGACAGTGGCGTCGCCCACGACGACGGACGATGTCGGAGGGCAGGCCTACGCTGGTCGGCGTGGCAGATGCACCGGTGACCGCCTCCTCCCAGTTCCGTCCGATCAGCGACGTCCCCCGCTCGGACGGCCGCTTCCGCGTCGTCAGCGACTACGAGCCTGCCGGGGACCAGCCGCAGGCGATCGCCGAGCTGGAGAAGCGCCTGCGTGCGGGCGAGCGCGACGTCGTGCTGCTCGGCGCGACCGGAACCGGCAAGTCGGCGACCACGGCCTGGCTGGTCGAGAAGGTGCAGCGACCGACGCTGGTGATGGCGCCGAACAAGACGCTGGCCGCCCAGCTCGCCAACGAGTTGCGCGGATTCTTCCCGGACAACGCCGTGGAGTACTTCGTCAGCTACTACGACTACTACCAGCCCGAGGCGTACGTCCCGCAGACCGACACCTTCATCGAGAAGGACTCCTCGATCAACGAGGACGTCGAGCGACTGCGGCACTCGGCGACGATGAGTCTGCTGACTCGGCGCGACGTCATCGTGGTCGCCTCCGTGTCCTGCATCTACGGCCTGGGCACTCCGCAGTCCTACCTCGACCGCTCCATCCCGCTGGCCGTCGGCCAAGAGGTCGACCGCGACCTGCTGCTGCGCGCACTGGTCGACGTCCAGTACGACCGCAACGACCTGGCCTTCAGCCGAGGCACGTTCCGGGTCCGCGGGGACACCGTCGAGGTCATCCCGGCTTATGAGGAGCTGGCCGTCCGCATCGAGTTCTTCGGCGACGAGGTCGACAAGCTGTACTACCTGCATCCGTTGACCGGCGAGGTGGTCCGTGAGCTGACGGAGGTGCGGATCTTCCCCGCCACCCACTACGTCGCCGGACCGGGCCGGATGGAGAAGGCGATCCACTCGATCGAGGCCGAGTTGGAGACGCAGCTGGCTCGGCTGGAGGGACAGGGCAAGCTGCTGGAGGCGCAGCGGCTGCGGATGCGCACGTCCTATGACATCGAGATGATGCGCCAGGTCGGCTTCTGCTCCGGGATCGAGAACTACTCCCGCTTCATGGACGACCGGGAGGCGGGCTCGGCGCCCGCGACCCTCATCGACTACTTTCCCGAGGATTTCCTCCTCGTCATGGACGAGTCCCATGTCACGGTGCCGCAGGTGGGCGGGATGTACGAGGGCGACGCCTCACGGAAGCGGACCCTGGTCGACCACGGCTTCCGGCTGCCCAGCGCACTGGACAATCGGCCGCTGACCTGGGAGGAGTTCTCCGATCGGATCGGGCAGACCGTCTACCTGTCCGCCACCCCCGGCCCCTTCGAGCTGGGGCAGACCGGCGGTGAGTTCGTCGAGCAGGTGATCCGCCCGACCGGCCTGGTCGACCCGCAGGTGCTGGTCAAGCCGACCGACGGGCAGATCGACGATCTGGTGCACGAGATCCGGCTGCGTGCGGAGCGGGACGAGCGGGTGCTCATCACCACGCTTACGAAGAAGATGGCCGAGGACCTGACCGACTACCTGCTCGAACTGGGCATCCGGGTGCGATACCTGCACTCGGAGGTCGACACCCTGCGTCGGGTCGAGCTGCTGCGGCAGCTGCGCCTCGGCGAGTTCGACGTGCTGATCGGCATCAACCTGCTCCGCGAGGGCCTCGACCTGCCGGAGGTCTCGCTGGTCGCGATCCTGGACGCGGACAAGGAGGGCTTCCTCCGGTCGGGCACCAGCCTCATCCAGACCATCGGCCGCGCGGCGCGCAACGTGTCCGGCGAGGTCCACATGTACGCGGACCGGGTGACGGATTCGATGCGTCGGGCCATCGACGAGACCGACCGACGGCGGGCCAAGCAGATCGCCTACAACGAGGAGCGCGGGCTCGATCCGCAGCCGCTGCGCAAGCGGATCGCCGACATCCTCGATCAGGTGTACTCCGAGGCCGAGGACACCGCGACGACCGAGGTCGGCGGGCGCAACGCCTCCCGAGGCCGCAAGCCGGTCGGCGAGCGGGGACAGCCTCGGGGCAGCGCGGGCGTGCTGGCCGATCGGGACACCACCTCGATGCCGAGGGCGGAGCTGGCCGATCTCGTGCAGCAGCTCACCGATCAGATGATGAACGCGGCCCGTGAGTTGCAGTTCGAGCTGGCGGGCAGGCTGCGCGACGAGATCGCCGACCTGAAGAAGGAACTGCGGTCGATGGACGCCGCCGGGGTGTCCTGAAGCGGACTCGTCGCGATGATCTTCGCGTCGTCCGGGCGCGGGGTTAGCCTCGACGGCGAGGTGAGTGGATGAGTATCGGTTTTCAGGTGACGTTCGACGCGATCGACCCTGCCCGGCTCGCCGACTTCTGGGCGGAGGCTCTCGTGTACGAGCTGGAGCCGCCGCCCGCGGGCTTCGCGACGTGGGAGGACTTCGGTCGGGCCGTCAACCTGCCCGCGGCGCGCTGGAACGACCGGGCCGCGGTGCGCGATCCGGAGGGCAGCAGGCCCGGGCTGGTGTTCCAGCGTGTTCACGAGGGCGGGTCGGCGAGGAACCGGGTCCGTCTCGACGTCCACGTCAGCGAGGGCGCCGCGGACATGGACGAGCAGAAGGCCAGGGCGCGGGCGCACGTCGAGCGTCTGGTGCAGGCGGGGGCGGCGGAGCTCCGCGAGGTGGACGGCGTCACCGGCTGGTGCATCGTCCTGACCGATCCGGAGGGCAATGAGTTCTGCGTCCGGTGAGGCGACCCGTGGCGACGAGCCGCCGGTGCGGCGCGGGACGCGGTGTGGCCGGCAGGGCGGCCCGATCGCACCTGGTCGCCCGTCCCGGTCGCCGGTCGTGCGGCTGTCTCGCCAGAGGAGGGCGAGCCGAGGTCAGCTCGTGATGTCCTTGCGCTCGAAGCGGAAGCCTGCCGCCAGCAGGAACACGGTGGCGTAGGCGATGGACGCGAACACGCCCCGCGCGGGGTCGGTGAAGTCGGGCTGCGCGCTGAGCAGGTCGGTCCAGGCATAGGCGTAATGCGTGGGCAGGAACATCCGCAGATCGCCGAGCGCGGTGATCTGGTCGAGGATCTGCGAGACGATGAACACGAGCACCGCGCCGCCGACGGCACCGAGCGGCGCATCGGTGGACACCGACAGCAGCAGGGCGAGCCCCGCGATCCACAGGTAGAAGACGAGCAGGTAGGCCACGACCATCGCCAGGGCCGCCAGGCCGGTGGCGAAGGGCAGCGTCTCGCCGGCAGGAGTGGTCAGTGACCCCGAGCCGTAGGCAGCCAGACCGACGAGCAGCGCCGCACCGGGCAGCAGCACCAGCGACGCCAGCCCGAGCAGCCCGGACACCAGCGCCTTCTGCCGCAGCAGCCTGGCGCGGGGGATCGGCACGGCCAACAGGTACCGCAGACTCGACCAGGCGGCCTCGCCAGCGACCGTGTCCCCGAAGAACAGCGCGATGACCACCACGAAGAGGAAGCCGACCGAGGCGAACAGCGAGAACAACGCGAAATTCAGGCCGCTGCCGGTGGCCAGATCGACGAAGCCGCCGCGTTCGGGCCCCGACTCGTCGGTGCCGATCTGGAAGGCGGCCCACAGGATGACCGGCAGGGCGACCAGTAAGGCCAGGGTGATCCGCGTCCGTCTTCGCCGCAGCTGCCTGCCCAGCTCGACGCGCAGGCGCAGCGTGTTCGACGGACGGTAGCCCGTGGCGGCACCCTGCCCGGCGTCACGCCAGGTCCCTGCGTGCGAGTGCGATGCGTGCGAGTGCGATGCGGCGCGATCCTCCGACGGGCCCTCGACGGGTGCGTCGGGCGAGATCGCCTCGTTCTGTGGCCTGTTCACGGTGCGGTCTCTCCTCCCACGAGCTGGAGGAACGCGTCCTCGAGCCTGCCACGCGGGCCGACCTGGTCGACCGCGATGCCTGCCGCCACCAGGGCGGCGACCACTGTCGACACGGGCGTGTCGACCAGCCGCGCCGTCACCGAGTTCTCGTCGGCGGCGACCTCCTCGACTCCGCGCAGCGTGCGCAGAGCCAGACCCGCCGCCGCCGGATCGTCGACCACGAAGGTGACCTCGCCGTCGCCGGTGACGATGTCGGAGACCGGTCCCGCCGCGACCAGCCTGCCCCGGTGCATCACCACGAGGTGATCGCAGGTCTGTTCCACCTCGGAGAGCAGATGGCTGGAGACCAGCACGGTGCGTCCGGTGGCGGCGTAGTCGGCGAGCACCGTGCGAAGCCGATGGATCTGCGGCGGGTCGAGGCCGTTGGCAGGCTCGTCCAACACCAGGAGGTCGGGCATGCCGAGCATGGCCTGCGCAAGGGCCAGGCGCTGCCGCATGCCCTGGCTGTAGGCGTCCACCCTGCGGTGCACGGCGGTGCCCAGGCCCGCGATCGTCAGCGCCTCGTCCAGCCGGGCGCTCTCCTCGGAACGCCCGGTGGCGGCCCAGTAGGACCGCAGATTGTCCAGGCCGGACAGATGCGGCAGGAATCCCGCCCCCTCCACGAAGGAGCCGACTCGAGACAGCACGGGAGCCCCCGGCCGGATGAGGTGACCGAAGACCCGCACCGACCCCTCCGACGGCGAGATCAGGCCGAGCAGCATGCGCAGCGTGGTGGTCTTGCCTGCGCCGTTGGGCCCGAGGAGACCGACGACCTGGCCGGGATCCACGCGAATCGACAGGTCCGAGACGACGGCGACTCCGCCGCCGTAGGACTTGCCCAGTCCCTCGGTCGACAGCGGGACGTCGGCCAGTTCGGGGTCGAAGTCCGCCGTCTGCCGCCGTCGGATCGCGCTGACGACCGCCACCGCGACACCCAGTACCACCACCGCCAGCGCGCCGAGCAGCGGTTCCGTCGGCGGCTCGATGTTCGTGGGAGTGCCTGCGACGGTGGGCAGGCTGAGGTGTTCGTCGCCGCCGAGCCCGACCAGCGTGACGCCCGGCTGCGTCGTACCTCGGTAGGCCTGATCGGTCGTGGTCACGGCGACCTCGACCCGGTCGCCTGCGTCGAGGGTGTGCACGATGCCGGGCAACGTGACCACGACCTCGGTGGGTGATCCGTCGGCGCGCAGGTCCCCGAGCCGGATCGGCGCGACCGCACCACCCGGCAGCCTGCGGTCGTCGCCGGTCCCGAGGTCGTAGAGCTTGACGAAGAGCACCGTCGACCCGGTCCTGGGCTGGCCGGGGACGGCGGAGACCTGGAGCGTGATCCTCGGTGCTCCGGCGATCAGGACCGATTCCGACAAGGGCTCGCTGGTGAACGTCGCGACCTGGCCTGGCAGGTCCGTGGCGAGGCCGCCTGCTCCGCCTGCGGGCAGGCCGCCCAGGCCGAGGCCGGGCAGGCTGCTGACCGAGGCGGGCTGACCGCCGGGCGGGCTGAGCACGGGCGTCGGCTCGCCTGCCAGCCGAAGGTTCTCCCAGGCGGTGCCGTCGTCCTCGGCCAGACCGGGATAGGCCGCCGCGGTGACGGTCTGGGGCGGGGCCTCCTCGTTGGGACCGGTGTTGGGCAGGGCGTATTCGAATCCGGTGCCCGGATCGGACCCGCGATCCGCGAGGTGGAAGTCGAACCAGTCGCCGACCTCGTCGAGGAGGTCCGGACCGGGCGACTCGCCGTCGTGGCCGCCGTCGTACCAGATCATGCGCACGGTGCCGCCTGCCTCGGTGATCTCGCGCGCGGTGGCGTCGGACTCCTCCAGGCCGAACAGGGTGTCCTGCCTGCCCTGGATGAGCAGCGTCGGTGCCTGGATGGAGTCGGTCACCGACGAGGGGGATCGGGCGGCGAGGAGGTCCACGGTCTCGGCGCTGGGTCTGCCGGTCGTGGCGAGTTCCGTGTAGGCCTCGCAGACCGCGCTGCTGAACCGGCCGCAGGTCAGCGGGCCGTCCGCGCTCGCGGGTGCTGCCGGCTCTGCCTGATCGGCGTCTGGCTGATCCGCCGATGCCTGATCGGCAGGCTCCGGCGGGCCTGCGGGGGTGAAGCCCGTGCTGAACAGGGCGGCCGCCCAGGACTGCTTGAACACGCCGGGCACGGCATCGGGGCCTGCCGCGGGCGTCGACGCGCCTGCGGGCGGGTCACCTGCGGAGTTGGGCAGCAGGGCGTGTGTGAGGTCGTTGTAGGTGATCATCGGCGCGATGGCGTCCACTCGATCGTCGGTGCCCGCCAGCAGCAGCGCCAGTGCGCCGCCGTAGGAGGCGCCCGCGACGCCCACCACCGGGTCGTCGGGGCCGTCCGACAGGACCTGTGGCCTGCCCGCCAGCCAGGTGATCAGCTCCCTGGCGTCGTTGACCTCGTGATCGGGCGAGTTCAGCCCGATACGGCCGGTGCTGGCGCCGAAGCCTCGTGCCGAGTAGGCGAGCACCACGAAGCCTCGCTCGGTCAGGCCTCTCGCCTGCTCGGCGAGATCGGCCTTGCTGCCGCCGAAGCCGTGCGCCAGCAGGATCGCGGGCGCCGGGGTGCGCTCCGGGGTGTAGAGCGTGGCGTCGATGCTCACGCGCGCGGCGTCGCCGGGGCCTGCGGGCAGTTCCAGCGTGAGGTCGCGCGCACCGACCTCCGGAACGGCGTCCTCGCGGGGCCATAGCAGGAACCCTGCGCTGATCAGGAGGACGAGGGCGACCGCGAACAGCGGTCTCCTGGTCCGTCGGGGTCGGACGGGCACAGCGGAGACTGTAAGGGAGACATCACCGTCGGCGCGTGATCTCGTCACCGATCGTCGCCGAACGGGGAGTCCGCTGCGCCGGTCGGTCGTCGCGGACGGCCGGACCGGCGCGGACCCGCCCCGCCTGCTCCTTCGGAGATCACCGATGGTCAGGCCGAGTCTTCTCACGCGATGGAGCGAGACCTCTGGCGGAACACCGGAGGTGCGCGTGGTGTCGCTGCTCACCCCGAGTGGTGCGTGGGGCGACACGTGATAGACAATGCGCAGGTTGGTGGAGGGGAGTATTCCTTCGCGGCGGTCTCGTCATCACGGTGGTCCTCTGGTGAGGATGCCCGGGGCCGTCGGTCGGTCGTTGGCCGGCGGAAGAGACCTCCGGTGATCGGCGTGTTCTGACACCGGAGGTAGGTCTGTGGACGTCCCCATGTGGGTCTGGTTCGTCACGGTCGGCGTGCTGCTCGCGCTCGTCGCCGTTGATCTCGTGTTGGTGGGGCGTAATCCCCACGAGGTCGGATTGAAAGAAGCCGCGATCTGGTCGATCGCCTGGGTCCTGGCGGCCGTGGTGTTCGGCATCGGGTTGTGGGTCGTCGTCGACGGGACGATGGCAGGTGAGTTCTACGCGGGCTATGTGACGGAGAAGGCGCTCAGCGTCGACAACCTCTTCATCTTCGTCATCATCATGTCGACCTTCGCGGTCCCCAAGATCCATCAGCACCGGGTGCTGCTGATCGGCATCCTGCTCGCCCTGGTCCTGCGCGGCATCTTCATCGCGGTGGGTGCCGCCGCCATCGACCGCTTCAGCTGGGTCTTCTACATCTTCGGCGCCTTCCTCATCTACACCGCCTGGGGCCTGCTGCGCCACAAGGACAAGGACGACTCCGACGCCGCCGACAACCTGATGGTGCGTCTGACCCGCCGCTTCATGCCGGTGACCGACGACTTCCACGGCAGCAAGTCCATGGTGCGCATCGACGGCAAGACCTGGCTGACGCCGATGGCGATCGTGCTGGTGGCCATCGCCAGTGCCGACCTGCTGTTCGCCCTCGACTCGATCCCGGCGATCTTCGGTCTGACCCAGGAGCCCTACCTGGTGTTCACCGCGAACGCCTTCGCGCTGATGGGACTCCGGCAGCTCTACTTCCTGGTCGGTGGACTGCTCAACCGTCTGGTGTACCTGTCGATCGGCCTCTCGCTCATCCTCGCGTTCATCGGTGTGAAGCTCGTGCTGCACGCGTTGCACGAGAACACCCTGCCGTTCCTCAACGGCGGCGAGCCCCTGTCCGTGCCCGAGGTCTCCACCGGCCTGTCGCTGACCGTCATCATCGGCATCCTCGTGGTGACCACCGTCGCCAGCCTGTGGAAGGTCAAGCGCGATCCCAGTGCGGTGAAGAAGGTCGACTGACCGACCGGCGCTCGCCGTTCGTCGTCTCGTTCGGCGAGCGCCGTCTCGATGGTCAGGTCTCGGACGTCTCGGTTCTGGCGTAGACCCGCCTGCCGTCCGTCCAGACCTCGCGGACGGCGGCCCGCATCGCGGCTCCTCCCAGGGGGATCAGCGCGGCCGGGTCGCCGTCCAGCACCACCAGATCGGCCTGTCTGCCCGGCTCCAGCGTGCCGAGCCGGTCGGCGACGCCCAGCAGCTCCGCGGCCGAGCGGGTCGCGGCGTGCAGGGCCTGTTCCGGACTCATCCCGCACTCGGTGAGCAGCCGTAGTTCATCGAGGTTGTCGCCGTGTGGTCCGACGCCCGCGTCCGTGCCCATCGCGATGCGCACTCCCGCCGCGATCGCCGCGCGAGCCGACTCGATGTGCTGATCGAGCACTCGACGCGCCTTGTCGATCACGCCGGTGGTCAGCCCCGCCCCGGATGCCGCGCCCGCAAGCAGCGCCCTCGGCGCGTGCAGCGTCGGGACCAGCCAGGTGTCGTGCTCCAGCATCAGTTCGATGACCTCGTCGGTCAGGTAGATGCCGTGCTCGATGGAGCGCACTCCGTTGCGCACCGCCACGGCGATGCCCTCGGTGCCCTGGGCGTGGGCCATCACCGCGATCCCGGCCGCCTTCGCCTCGGCGACCATGACCGCCACCTCGTCGTCTCGGAAGTGGGCGTGGCGCGGGTCGTCGCGTTGGGAGGCGACCCCGCCGCTGGTGGCGACCTTGATGACGTCGGCGCCCGCCCTGATCAGCTCGCGGACCTTCCTGCGCACCTCGTCCGGGCCGTCCACGACCGTGTTCGGTTTGCCGGGATGCGAGGGCATCAGCGGCAGGCGGCCGCCGTTGAGCAGGTGGTCGTCGCCGTGACCGCCGGTCTGGGACAGCATGGAGATCGCGATCTGCATCCGAGGCCCGGGGATCATGCCGCGTCGCACCGCCTCCGCCACGCCGAGGTCCGCCCCGCCCGCATCGCGGATGGAGGTGATCCCACAGCTCAGCGTCGTCTTCAGGTTCCCGACCGCCGCGAAGAACGGCAGTGAGAAGGGCGTCGTCACCGTCTGGAGGGTGTCGATGCCGCCGAGCATCACGTGGGTGTGGCAGTCGAACAGGCCGGGCAGCACGGTCGCGCCACTCACGTCGATGATCTGCTCCCCGGACCGGGAGCGGGAGTCGACTCTCTCTGGCCTGCCGGTCACGGACTCGATGCGATCGTCCGCGACGGTCACGTCGGCGGGCCGGGCGGGGGAGCCGGTCCCGTCGAAGACTCGACCGCCGGTGAAGTGGATGCGTGTCATGCACAGACGGTAGCGGGGCCGGAGCGGCGCGGACGGAATCTTGTGAGACTTGCTAACGATTTGGTTCGGACTCCCCGGCGCGGTCGGCTGTGCGGGGTAGCTTCGGCCGCGTGCGTCCACAAGACCTTTCCGTCCTGCGTGTTCCCGGTGATCTCGCCCTGCACGGCGATCTGCTGCTGGTGGAGGTGACCCGTCCCGACCTCGAGGAGAACGCCTATCTGAGCGGGATCGAGCGGGTGCCGCTCGACGGCGGCGACCCGGCGCGGTGGACCAGAGGAGGCCGCGATCGCACCCCTCGGATCTCGCCGGACGGGCGGCTGACGGCCTTCCTCCGTGCGGAGGCGGGACAGCGCCCTCAGCTCTTCGTGATGCCGGTGGACGGCGGCGAGGCCCGGCGCCTCACCGCGCTGCCGGGCGGCGCGGGTGAGCCGGTGTGGAGCCCCGACTCGCGGCGCATCGCGTTCGTCGCCAGGGTCGGCGAGGCGGGCCGATACGGCACCGAGGAGGGCGTGGACGCCTCGGCGGAGGCGCCGCGTCACATCACCCGGCTGATGTACCGCGTGGACGGCGTCGGCTTCCTCGGCGACCAGCGGCGCAGGCTCTTCGTGGTGGACGTCGTCGACGGCGACTCCGAGCCGGTTGAGCTCACCGACGGCGAGTTCGACGTCGACCAGCCCGCCTGGGCGCCCGACGGCAGCCGACTCGTCGTCGTCGCGGATCGGGACCTCGGCCGCGTCGACACACTGCACAGGGACCTCTACGTGGTGCCGGTCTCGGGTGCGGCACCGAGGCTCGCGGTGCGCTCGACGGGCACCGTGTCCGCCCCGGTGGTCAGCGCGGACGGCCGCCTGTACTACCTGGGCACCGAGTTCGCAGGCCTGGACGAGGTGGCACGCAACGGCGGGCTGTTCCGGGCCGAGCTGCCCGCCGACGGCCGGATCGCCGAGGGCGTCCGGCTGACCGACGTCGAGACGGTCGACGTCGAGTCGGGCTGCGGTCCCGTGCCGGTGGCAAGCGGCGTCCTGGTGGTCGTCCGGGAGCGCGGCTCCGCGCGGCTGCGGCTGGTGCCCGACGACGTCATCGCGGCGCCGCTTTCCGCGCTTCCCGCGCTCACCGAGGAACGGGCCTCGGTGCGGCGGTTCGTGGTGCACGGCGATCGGATCGCCGTGGTGCGGGCGGACGTCGACGGACCCGCCGAGGTCGTGCTGACCACGGTGCACGCCTCGGACGACGCGGCCGCCGCCGAGGCCGCCACGACGTTGACCGACTACGGGCGAGACATCCGGGATCGAGGGGTACGCCCGCTGCGGGAGCTGATCGGTGCCGGACCGGACGGCTACCCGGTCCACGGCTGGCTGGTGCTGCCGGAAGGTCCCGGCCCGCATCCGGTGCTGCTGCTGGTGCACGGCGGACCGTTCGCCCCCTACGAGTGGAGCTTCTTCGACGAGGCCCAGGTCTACGCCTCCGCCGGGTACGCGGTGGTCATGTCCAACCCGCGCGGGTCGGCGGGCTACGGCCAGCGACACGGACGCGCGGTGGTGGAGGCCATGGGCACGGTGGACGTCTCCGACCTCCTCGCCGCGCTCGACCTCGGCCTTGCCGAGCCGGAGTGCGACGCGACACGGGTCGGCGTGATGGGCGGCTCCTACGGCGGGTTCATGACGAGCTGGCTGGCGGCCCACCACGGGGAGCGGTTCACGGCCGCCTGGAGCGAGCGCGCGGTCAACGCGTGGGACTCCTTCCACGGCAGCTCCGACATCGGCTGGTTCTTCACCGAGGCCTACCTCGGCCCGGACCCGCAGGTGTGGCGGGACAAGAGCCCCGTCTATCACGCCCATCGGGTCGAGATCCCCTTCGCGGTGGTGCACTCCGAGCACGACTGGCGCTGCCCGGTCGAGCAGGCTCAGCGCCAGTACGTCGCGTTGCACCGGGCGGGCGTCGACGTGGAACTGCTGCTGTTCCCCGGCGAGGGACACGAACTGAGCCGCAGCGGCCAGCCACGGCATCGGCGCCAGCGCTTCGACGCCGTGCTGGACTTCTGGAACCGCCGGATGCCGGTGCGCGGCGCGGCCGAGCGCTGAGTCGTCTCGGCGACGTCCTGCGTGCTGGTCGGATGTCCGGCGTCTCCTGGACCGAGACGGAGGCCTGCCGAGACGGGGGGCCTGCCGCGACGGGGCCTGCCGGGCCGGGAGGCACGACGAGGAGGCGCCGGGACGGCGTGCTCCGCCACGCCCGCCTGCGGAGCCGGGACCGCGCACCGCTGGTCGCGGCCCCGGCAGGCGGCGTGGCAGGTCAGGAAGGCGTCATCGGGGCAGGCACGGCGTGTCCCCGCTGGCGGGCGGCGTGGCGTGCCAGCTGGTTGGTCGGCCTCGACGTCGGAAAACCGCTGGCCCCGAGCGCAGGCGAAGCCGCATTCTTCTTCGCATGCGATGGACGGTGCGTCGAGCGGTCCCGGCGGATTCCCCCGAGGTGTCCCGGATCAACGTCCGGTCTTGGCAGCAGGCCTATCCGGGCGTGGTCCCGGCGAGCGTCCTCCTCGGGCTGCGACCCGAGTCCAGGGAGCCGGGCTGGGCCCGTTGGCTGGGGCGGCCCGAGCCGAGCGCGGTCTTCGTGGCGCTCGACGAGGCAGGCAGGCTCGGCGCGTACTGCGCCGTCTCCTCGGCGCGTGAGGAGCGGGACCGGCTGCCCGGCGTGCGTGTCGGAGAACTCGTCGCCCTGTACGTCGATCCCGATGTGTGGGGGACCGGCGCAGGCCATGCCCTGTCACAGACGGCGACGGACTTCCTCGCCGAACAGGGCTTCGAACATGCGGTGCTCTGGGTGTTGCGGGCGAACCTGTCCGGTCGTCGCTTCTACGAGCGTCACGGCTGGTCCGACGACGGGGTCGCGCTGGAGTCGGAGATCGGCGGCGAGCGGATTCCGGAGGTCCGTTACTCCCGCAGCCTGTCCCCGGCATGATGACGCGAATGCGATGGACACTGCGACGCGCCGTGCCTGCCGACGCGGCCGTGTTGGGCAGGATGAACGTGACGGCCTGGCAGCGGGTCTACCGGGGCCTGATGCCGGACGCCCTGCTCGACGGCCTGTCGAGGGTGGACCAGACGCCGAACTGGCAGCAGACGCTGGCCTGGCCGGCGCCGCACGCCGACTTCCTGGCCGTGTGCCCCGCCGAGCCGGACCCTGCCGGATCGGACCCCGCCGACTCGCGCGCGAGCGCCGAGCCCGCCGAGGAGATCGGGGCCTACGCCACGGTGGGCCCGTTGTCCGAGCAGGCCGACGCCCACCCGACCCGCCGCACCGGCGAGCTGATCTCGCTGTACGCCGCGCCTGCGTGGCTGCGGACCGGTGCGGGCAGGCTGACCCACGACGCGGGCCTGGCGCACCTGGCAGAGGCGGGCTTCGAGCACGTCGTGGTGTGGGTGATGGAGGGCAACGCCGAGGGCCGTGCCTTCTACGAGGCCATGGGCTGGGACTGCGACGAGGTGGTGCGGCCGCTGGAGCTGCCCGGCTTCAGCCTCCCGGAGATCCGCTACTCCCGGCCGCTCCTGGTGCAGTCCGTTCCGCCTCGTGCGTCGTCCGCCGCCATAGTCGAGGCGGGCTGACGCAGCGTCGACCGGCGAGGACGGCTCAGTCGAGCAGCGTGTAGTGCAGCTGTTCGCAGATCCGGCCCAGCGGCAGGTCGAGCCCCGGATGGTTCAGCGGCAGCAGCACGTCGGGGGAGTCGGGCAGCGCGCTGCCCGACGGCGGATCCCACAGGCACACCGCCGGGCTGCCCGAGTCCATCGACGATCGGTACCACAGCCCGTCGAGCTGCGGATACGCCGTGCGGATGGCCCTGGCCCATGCCTGAGTCCTGTCCTTGGGCCCGCTGCTGATCGCCTGGGACGCCCCGGCTCTGGTGGGCCACAGCCCCGCGATGTCGAGCAGCCGCAGGGGGCGGACGGGGCGCAGGACCACCAGGTGTGGTGCCCTCGTGCGGCGGTCGACGATCGAGCCTGCCTGAAAGACCTCGGCGATGCTGGTGCGCACGGACAACCCGAAGTACAGGACCCCGTCAGCGGCCTTCGCGGCACCGGGAGCCCCCGCAGGGGCAGGGGCGTCGTCCGCGACCGGATGCGGGTCGAAGCGCGCGTGGGCCAGCGGGCCTACCCGTCGGAAGGTGTTCCAGTGCTGTTGATGTCTGCCGCCGGTCGTGAAGACGCGTACCAGCCGCGTCGCCTGGTGGACGGCCACCACGTCCTCGGTCTCCCGCAGCATCGCGCGCAGGACGTCGGGATCGGGCGGCTGAGGAAGCCGAGCCATCGTCAGTCGTTCGTCTCTCGTTCAGGCGGTTCGGGTCGGGCCGCTCAGACGGGTTCGCCGAGCCGGGCGGCGAGCCTGGCCACCCTGGCCGGGTCACCGCCTGCGAGAAGCCAGTCCCGAGGGGCGGCGTTCGCAGGCCCCACCTGGAGATCTTCCTGCACGCTGGACATGAACGCCGCGACGACCAGCGGAGGCTGGTCGGCGGGCACCGAGGCCAGCACGACGTCCAGGCCGGGGAGCACGCCGTGGGTGGTGAACTGCCAGGCGGGCAGTCGCCAGCCACGCTGATCCTTCCAGCCCGCGAGACGTCCTTCCGCGATGCGGTGCCTGACCCGGCTCGTGTCGATGCCCAGGGCCTCGGCGGCCTGCGGCACGGTCAGTGCCGAGTCGTGCAGCACCGCCTGCTGGGCCACGGCCCGCGCGCGGTGGTCGCTCTCGGTCTCGCTTCGGTGCGACAGGTCGAGCCCGACCTCGGTGAGGGCCTCGCGCTCGTCCACCGAGAGATGGGCGGCCGGATCAGGGCGTGGCGGTGCGAGCTTGCGCACGGCGTCCTCGACGAAGGTCAGGAACTCCCTGGGGGACACTCCCAGACCTGCGTTCGCCAGCACTGTCTCCAACCCTGCACTCACGTCTACAGCGTAGCTCAGCTGTGCGGGTGCGTGCGGGACGCGATTCCACTGATTGCGGTGCGTAACGAACCGGACGTTGATTTCCCCGAGGGGCGAGCGCGACCGCTCATCCGAGTGATAGATGATACCGAGATCCGGGACTCATCCTCGTGATGACGCAGTCCATTCTTCACCGATTGAGTGCTGAGGAGGAGATCGGTGAACGTGATGCGGTGGCATGGCTCCACCCGAGAACGTCTCATCGAGGCCCTGCCGGAGGGATTGGTGATCCTGCCGGTCGGCGCCATCGAACAGCACGGCCCGCACCTGCCGACCGGAACGGACACCCTGATCGTTCAGGCTGTCGTCGAGGCGGCGGTGGCGCAGGCGTCGGAACGCTGCCCACGGCAGCTGATCATCACCCCGCCGGTGGCCTTCGGCTCGTCCGACCACCACCTGCCCTTCGGCGGCACCCTCTCGCTCACCTTCGAGACCTTCACCCAGGTGCTGCTCGACCTCGTCCGCTCCATCGCGATGGGCGGCGGGCGCCGCGTGGTCCTCGTCAACGGCCACGGCGGGAACAAGGGCCCCTGCCACTCGGTGGCCGAGGCCGCCGCGATCCGATTCGACCTCTCGGTCGGCTATGCGGACTACTGGGACCTGTTCCCTGCCGAGGCGGGCGGCAACAGCCCGTTGGTGCCGGGACACGCCGGAGTGTTCGAGACCGCGATGCTGCTGGCCCTGCGCGAGGAGCTGGTGGAGGAGCGTCCGGGCGCCCGCGCGGTCAGCGAACTCCAGGCGATGACGGGGATCACCCTGCACAGCCGCGAGCGGTGGCGCCGGATCGACGGCTACACCGACGAACCCGGCCGGGCCTCCGCCGAGAAGGGCAGGCGCTGGCTCGACGCCTGCGCCGCCGCCCTGGCCGATCGGCTGCTGCTGCTGTCCAAGACCCTCTAGCGGGCGGGGTCGCCGGTCGCGCCGAGTCCGGCGCCGTGCGCCGCGCCCATGGCGGGCATGGCATCGAGCCTCGGCGGGGCAAACCGTGCGGTGTCGGCGCGACGGCGCCGGATAGCATCGGGGTCCGCACCGTGCCCGGTGTTTCCGTCATCGTCAAGGAGTGACCGTGTCCCGACCGCAGTTCCCGCCGCCCGAGTCCGCGTCGCCCGTGAGGGTGCAGGCCGGGACCACCGCGGGGACGACGGTGCGCGAGGCGGGGCTGCCCGCCAAGGGCCCCGACGCCGTCGTCGTGGTCCGCGACCCGGCAGGCGTCCTGCGCGACCTGTCCTGGGCGCCGGAGACCGACACCGACGTCATCCCCGTGGCGGCCGACACCGAGGACGGCAGGGCCGTCATCCGCCACTCGACGGCCCACGTGCTGGCCCAGGCGGTCCAGGACCTGTTCCCCGAGGCGAAGTTGGGCATCGGTCCGCCCGTCACCGACGGCTTCTACTACGACTTCGACATGCCGCGTCCCTTCACTCCGGAGGACCTGCAGGCGCTGGAGAAGCGCATGAAGCAGATCGTCAAGGGTGCACAGCGGTTCTCCCGACGGGTCGTCGGCTCCGTGACCGCGGCGAAGGAGGAGCTGGCCGCCGAGCCCTACAAGCTCGAACTCGTCGACGTCAAGGGCGGGCCGGGCCAGGGCGAGGCCGCGGTGGACACCTCCGAGGTGATGGAGATCGGCGGCGCCGAGCTGACCGTCTACGACAACCTCGACCCGCGCAGCGGCGAGCGGGTCTGGGGCGACCTGTGCCGGGGTCCGCACATCCCGACCACCAAGCACATTCCCGCGTTCAAGCTGATGCGCAGCGCGGCGGCCTACTGGCGGGGCAGCGAGAAGAACCCGCAGCTCCAGCGGGTGTACGGCACCGCATGGGAGTCCACCGAGGCGCTGGAGGCGTACCTGGAGCGACTGGCGGAGGCCGAGCGCCGGGACCACCGCAGGCTCGGGGCCGAGCTGGACCTGTTCAGCTTCCCCGACGAGATCGGCTCCGGGCTGCCCGTCTTCCACCCCAGGGGCGGCATCATCCGCCGGGAGCTGGAGGACTACTCGCGCCGTCGTCACGAGGAGGCGGGCTACCAGTTCGTCTACACCCCGCACATCACCAAGGGCACGTTGTTCGAGATCTCCGGACACCTCCAGTGGTACGCCGACGGCATGTACCCGCCCATGCACCTGGACGCCGAGGTCGACGCCGACGGCGCGGTGCGCAAGCCCGGCCAGGACTACTACCTGAAGCCGATGAACTGCCCGTTCCACAACCTGATCTTCCAGTCGCGGGGCCGGTCCTACCGTGAGCTGCCGCTGCGGGCCTTCGAGTTCGGCTCGGTGTATCGCTACGAGAAGTCCGGCGTGGTGCACGGCCTGACCAGGGTGCGCGGCCTGACGATGGACGACGCGCACATCTACTGCACCCCGGAGCAGGTCGGCGAGGAGATCCGGTCGCTGCTCACCTTCGTGCTGGACCTCCTGCGCGACTTCGGGCTGGACGACTTCTACCTGGAACTGTCCACTCGCGACGAGGAGAAGTACGTCGGCTCGGACGAGGTCTGGGCCGAGGCCACCGAGACGCTGCGGGAGGTCGCCGTGGCGAGCGGGCTCGAGCTGGTCCCCGATCCGGGCGGTGCGGCCTTCTACGGGCCGAAGATCTCCGTCCAGGCCAAGGACGCGCTCGGTCGCACCTGGCAGATGTCGACCATCCAGCTCGACTTCAACCTTCCCGAGAAGTTCGGCCTGGAGTACACCGCCTCCGACGGCTCGCGACAGCGGCCGGTGATGATCCACCGGGCGCTGTTCGGCTCCATCGAACGTTTCTTCGGGATCCTGACCGAGCACTACGCGGGTGCCTTCCCCGCCTGGCTCGCGCCGGTCCAGGTGGTGGGCATCCCCATCGCCGACGAGCATGCCGAGTACTTGGCGGGCGTCGCCAAGGCACTGCGGGCCAAGGGGCTGCGGGTCGAGGTCGACACCTCCGACGACCGGATGCAGAAGAAGATCCGCAACCACACGACGCAGAAGGTGCCGTTCCTGCTGCTGGCAGGCGGCAAGGACGTCGAGGCGGGTGCGGTCTCCTTCCGCTTCCGTGACGGCAGCCAGATCAACGGCGTGCCGGTGGATCGAGCGGTCGAGGCGCTGGCCGACTGGGTCGGCCGCCGGGAGAACTCCTCCCCGACCGCCGAGGCCTTCGACCCCGTGCGACCGGGATGACCGAGTTCGCCGAGCAGCAGGGCGTCGGCATCCCCGACGCCCTGCAACGGCTCTGGACACCGCACCGGATGAGCTACATCCGAGGAGAGAACAAGCCTGCGGGCACGGCCGAGGACGGCTGTCCGTTCTGTCTGCTGCTGGCATTCGACGACGCCGACGCGTTGATCGTCGCTCGCGGTGAGCTGGTCTTCGCGGTGCTCAACCTGTACCCGTACAACCCCGGCCATCTGATGGTGCTGCCCTACCGGCACGTCCCGGACTACACCGACCTGACGGCTCGGGAGACGGTCGAGCTGGCGGACTTCACCCAGCGCGCCATGCGGACGATCCGGCTGGCCTCGGCGCCGCACGGCTTCAACATCGGGATGAATCAGGGCCCCGTCGCGGGCGCGGGCATCGCCGCGCATCTGCATCAGCACGTGGTGCCGCGTTGGGGCGGCGACGCGAACTTCATGCCGGTCATCGCCCACACCAAGGTGTTGCCGCAACTCCTGGGGGAGACCCGTTCGCTGCTCGCCGCCGCCTGGGCGGAGAGCGGATGAACCCGACCGGGTCCCGCGCGAGGGGCGATGTCGGCAATGTCGGTGATGCCGCCGCCGTGCGGTGCGGTGTCGCTCGTTAGTCTGATTTCCGAAACCTGACATGCCCGCTGGCAGGACCCGCCCGGGTTCGCGCCGTCGATGGAAGGTCTGAGTCGACCAGTCCCATGCTCAACATCTTCGCGCGTGCCTCGGTCTCCCGCGTCACCGATCCGGTGGGCGGGTGGCTGGTGCGTCGTGGGCTCTCGCCGAACGTCATGACGGTGATCGGCACCCTCGGCACGATCGTCGCCGCTCTGTGGTTCCTGCCCAGGGGCGAATTGTTCGTCGGCGCGGCGGTGGTCACGGTGTTCGTGCTGTTCGACCTTCTCGACGGCGCGATGGCGCGGGTCAGCGGCGGCACCACCACCTTCGGCGCGGTGCTGGACTCCTGCTGCGACCGACTGGCCGACGCGGCCCTGTTCGGCGCCATCGCCTACTGGTGCTTCGTCGGTGCCGACGATCGGGTGACCGGCATCGCCGCGCTGATCTCGTTGAGCTGCGGCCAGGTGATCTCCTACGTCAAGGCCAGGGCCGAGGCCTCCGGGCTGTCCGCCGACGGCGGGCTGGTCGAGCGGGCCGAGCGGTTGATCATCGGGCTGGTGGGCGTCGGCATCCACGGTCTCGGCGTGCCGTACATCCTCCAAGTGAGCCTGTGGCTGTTGGCGGTGCTCTCGGTGATCACCGTGGGACAGCGTCTGCTGGCCGTGCACCGCTCCGCCTCGGAGCAGGCGGTATGAGCGGCCCAGCGGACGGCTCCTCGACGCACTCGACACACTCGCTGCGGGAGCGGCTCGTCGACGGCGCCTACACCGCAGGATGGCGCCTGGTGCGGCTGTTGCCGGAGCGGGCGGCCCGACTGCTGTTCCAGGCCGGCGCCGATCTGGCGGTGCGGCGCGGCGGCCGGGGCATCGACCAGCTTCGCCGGAATCTTCGGCGGGTGGCGCCGGAGCTGACGGAGGCGGGACTCGACGACCTGGTCCGGCGATCGATGCGGTCGTACCTCCGCTACTGGCGGGAGGCGTTCCGGCTCCCTGCGATGGACCTGCGGACCGTCAGCGCGCGGGTCGACGCGGGCGTGGTCGGCCGCGAGCATCTGGATGCGGCCTTGGCGCAGGGACGCGGCGCGATCGCGGTCCTGCCGCACAGCGGCAACTGGGACATCGCAGGCGTGTGGGCGGTGAGCAGGTACGGCGGATTCACCTCGGTCGTCGAGCGGCTGCGGCCGGAGCCGCTGTACCGGCGGTTCGTCGCGTACCGCGAGTCGATGGGCTTCGAGATCCTTCCCCATGACGGTGGCCGACAGATGATGTCGACGCTGCTCACCCGGCTGCGCGAGAACCGTCTGCTGTGTCTGATCGCCGACCGCGACCTGAGCCGCCGGGGCGTCGAGGTGCAGTTCTTCGGCGAGACCACCCGGATGGCGAGCGGGCCTGCTCGGCTCGCCGCGGCGACCGGGGCGGTGCTGGTGCCCGCCGCGTGCGAGTTCACCGACGACGGCTGGGCGATCCGGCTCTACGAACCCGTGCCGGTGACCGGTGCGAGTCCGGCCGAGGTACAGGCCGCCACGCAGCAGGTCGCCGACGTCTTCGCCGCCGACATCGCCGCCCGCCCGGAGGACTGGCACATGATGCAGCCGCTCTGGCTCGCCGACCTCTCGGCGCGGCGCCGAGCGATCCTGGCCGAGGACGCCGCCACGACGGGCGCTGCGAGTGCGGACGCGGCGGCCGGGACGACGGGCCCCTCGGCGGGCCCGGTCGCCGGGGAGGGCGTCGCCGGGGACACCGCTCGCGCCGAGAAACCCGAAGAGCCCACGGACTCCGCCGACCGCGAAGACTCCGTGGACCACGAGTCCGGACCGGGCGGGGAGGCGGACGAGACGTCGGCTCGCCGAGAGCGTCCCGGCTCGGGAACGGGTGCCGGATCCGACCTCGCCGTGCCCGCCGATGCGGCGGCAGAGTCCGAGGCCTCCCGCGCTGCCGGGACGCCCCACACAGCCGGGCACCCCGACGCGGCGGCGGGATCGATCGAGGCTCCCTCGCCCGCCCACGAGCAGCCGACCGGCCGAGACCGCGCGGAGCCGCCGTCGTGAGGATCGGTCTGGTCTGCCCGTATTCCCTCGAGGTTCCCGGCGGGGTGCAGGCCCACGTCATGGATCTCGCCCACACCCTCATCGGGCTGGGCCACCGGGTGAACGTGCTCGCCGCCGCCGACGAGGACGCCGAGCTGCCGAGCTTCGTGACGCCTGCGGGCCGCGCGTTGGGCATCCCCTACAACGGGTCGGTCGCCCGGCTCTCCTTCGGCCCGGTCTCCTTCGCCAGGGCGCGTCGGTGGGTTCGTGATCATCGGTTCGACGTGCTGCACCTGCACGAGCCGGTCGCGCCCAGCCTGTCGTTGCTGGCGTTGATGGTGGCGGACGGCCCGATCGTGGCGACCTTCCACACCTCCACGCAGCGCTCGCGAACCCTGGCGGCCTTCCACTCGGTCCTTCAGCCGTTCCTGGAGAAGATCACCGCACGGATCGCGGTGTCCGCGCTGGCCAGGCGGGTCCAGGTCGAGCACCTCGGCGGTGACGCGGTGCTCATCCCCAACGGCGTGAACGTCGACTTCTTCGCCGCCGCCGGGCAGCTCGACGGCTATCCGAGGCAGGGCGGCACCGTCGGGTTCGTCGGTCGTTATGACGAGCCGCGCAAGGGCATGCCGATCCTGCTCGACGCGATGCGCCTGCTCATCGAGCGCAGGCCCGATCTGCGGCTGCTGGTCGTCGGGAGGGGCGACGCCGACGAGCTGCGCGCTCGGGCAGGCGCCGAGCTGGCAGGCAGGCTGGATCTGCTCGGTCAGGTCGACGACGTGGACAAGGCACGCGCACTGCGCAGTGTGGACGTGTACTGCGCGCCCAACACCGGCGGCGAGAGCTTCGGCATCATCCTGGCCGAGGCGATGGCGGCAGGCACCGCTGTACTGGCCAGTGATCTCGACGCCTTTCGCCGGGTGCTCGACGACGGCCGGGCCGGGGTGCTCACCCCGGTCGGTGACGCCGAGGCGCTGGCGCGGCGGCTGGCCGACCTGTTGGACGACGCCCCGCGCCGAGCCGAGTTCGCCGAGGCGGGCAGCCGCTTCGTCGAGAACTTCGACTGGCCGGTGGTGGCTCGTCAGGTGCTCCGGGTCTACGAGACCGCGATGGCGGCCGATCCGCGCCGCGTCGGCGAGGCTGACGGCGGCGATGCCGAATGAGCGTGACCACGCTGCTGGTCGTCGTCCTGATCGTCCTCACGCTCCTGCTGCTCATCGGCGGCTGGTCCGTCCTCATCGCCAACCGTCTCAACCGGCTGCACGTCCGCACCGACGCGGGCTGGGCCGCGTTGGAGGCGGCGCTGGGCAGACGGGCCGTGGTGACGCGGGCGGTGGCGGCGGTCGGCCCGGTCGCGGCCGTCGCGGAGTCGCCCCGTGGCGCGGCACTGGACGCCAGGCCGCCGTGCATGTCGCCGGTCGACCCCGCGACGCCCGACGGAACACCCCCGGACGCCGAGTCGTCGCCGACCGCGTGGTCCGCTGCCGAACCGTCGCGGGTGTCGTCTCTCGACGGGGAGCCGTCGCGCGTGTCGTCCTTCGACGCGGAGTCCTCACGTGTCTCGTCCTTCGACGCGGAGTCCTCGCGCGTCTCGCCCCTCGACGCCGAACGCCTCCGGGCCGCTGCCCTCGACGCCGAACTGACCCCGAGGGCGGGACGGGAGAACAGCGAGAACCTGCTGGGCCGGATGCTGGGCGAGCTCGACCGGTCCCGACTGCCCGTCCCGTTGGCCGCCGAACTGACGGAGGCCGAGGAACGGGTGATGCTCGCCAGGCGGGTCTACAACGACGCGGTGCGCGACACCCTCGCCCTGCGGGCCCGGCGGCCGGTGCGGTGGCTGCGGCTGGCGGGCGGTGCGCCCCCGCCCGAGTACTTCGAGATCGTCGAGCGGGCGAGCGAGCCGGAACCGGCCAGTCCGGTGATCTACCGCCCGTCGGCGCGGGTGCTGCTGCTGGACGACGCGGACAGGCTGTTGCTGTTCGAGTCCAGCGACCCCGGCAGACCGCAGGAGACCTTCTGGTGCACCGCAGGCGGCGGCGTCGAGGCCGGTGAGGAGCTGCGGGCCGCCGCAGTCCGTGAGGTGACCGAGGAGACGGGTCTGGTGCTCGTCGAGTCCGACCTGGTCGGGCCGGTCTGGCTTCGCCGAGCCGTCTTCGGTTTCGACGGGGAGGTCTTCGACAGCGAGGAGTGGTTCTTCGTCGCCAGGATCGAGCCGGGCACGGCGGGCGTCGACGTCTCCGGTTTCACCGACCTGGAACGGCGCACGGTGCGTGGCCATCGGTGGTGGACGGCTGCGGAGCTCAGGGAGACCGAGGCCACGGTGTACCCCGTGCAGCTCGCCGAGTTCCTGCCCGAGGTGCTCGCAGGCCGCTGGGACGGCCGGGTGCGCACCATCCGCTGATGCGGCAGCGGAGGCGGGTACCCGAACAGGGCACGGCCCGCGCAGCACGGATCCGATCGAGCCGATCTCTTCGCCACCGGCCTCTCGCCCCCTGGGCGGCTCCTCCCGCGACCTACCGGCATGACGAGCAGCGCCCGCCCCGGCTTCGTCACGGACGAGGCGGGGCGGGCGCGTGGATCGTGACGTCCCTACCGACGGCTCAGCCGCCGAAGACGACGTCGGAGCAGTTGTAGAACGCCTCCGGGCTGTCGGAGCGCTGCCAGATCGAGTAGATGATGTGCTGACCGGACTTGCCCTCGGGCAGCTCGGCGGTCCACTGATACGAGCCGTCCACGATCGGCGGGTCGGTCACGGTGGAGAACGGCTCCGGTTCGAGGTCCGACCACGTCAGCGGCGAGCTCGGGTCGAAGCCGTCCTTGGTCACGTACAGGTCGAAGTCGCCGGGATGCGGCGCCCAGGCCACGTACTCGAAGGTCCACTCGCCGCTCGTGGGCAGGGTGGTGGTCTGCCAGTCGCGCGGGACGTCATAGGCGGCGTACTTGTCGGTGCCCGCGCCGCAGAGCTGTCCGTCGGGGATCAGCTCCTGATGCCTGCCTGCGGCGTCGCTGATGAGGATGCCGAACCAGTCGTACAGCGGCTGGGTGCCGCCCTCGGCGATCGCGTCCGTGCACGCCTCGGACTGCGGGTTCTCCGGCCCCTCCTCGAAACAGAAGTACGTGCGGGTCCCCGGTGAGGACATCCCGCCGTGGGCCAGCGCGCTGCTTGCGGGCAGCAGAGCCGCGAGCAGGCCGACGACTCCGGCCAGCACGCCGATCAACGCGCCCTTGCGTCGTCTCGTCACGGTTATCTCCTTACGTGATGCTCCCGACTGCTGACGGTAATTAACAGTCCGGCGGGTGACTATCCGCTCGGTGGCGCCACCTGAGCCGCGCATCCGGTCGAAGCGGCTGGCCGAGACGGCCCAGTTCGAGGCCGGTCCGTCGAGGCAGGGCGGGTCCTGCCGGTCTGCGGACCGGCCCGCCCGGCGCCGGGGGACCAACGGGCGTCCGTGCCGCCTGCCGCGCACGCGACCGCGGGCGATCGGTTCGTCGACCCGATCGCCTCCTCGGCACGCTTCTAATCTGCGGCCGGAGTTCCTCGCTCACCCAGGCGGGCGGTGCCGCCCCTGATGCTCGGCCGGGGCCCGCTCGACCGGCGGATTCGATCCGGCGCCCGCCCACTGCGGTCCGCCGCCACACCTGGCACGGGTCGGCGGGCGCGGGTCCGGTGGGTGAGCAGCGTGTCGACGATGACCCTGGCGGTCTCCTCCACGCTCTGCTGGGTGGTGTCGAACACCAGCAGCCTGGCGTGTCGGGCGCCCATGCCGTCGACGAGCACCCGCGTGAACTCGGCGGCGAACTCGGCATCGGCCACCGAGTGCCGGTCGTTGGTGTCGGCGTCCGACCGTTCGGCGAGCCGGGCCGCGCGCTCGGCGGAGGGCGCGTGCAGGTAGACGGCGAGGTCGAAGGCCACGAACCAGTTCGCCCGGCGCAGTGCCCAGCGGGCGGGCAGGTAGGGGCCTGCGGCGATGCCCGACGCAACGCAGCGGTCCACGTAGCCGTCCTGCACGAGCACGACGTCGGGATGCCGATACGGCAGCAGCCTGGTGAGCAGCGCGTCCAGGGCGTACCCGGCCAGCAGGAACGTGGTGCTCGCCAGCGTGCGGCGGGGCAGCCGGAAGGGGCGCAGCGGTCGGCGCAGCGGCTCCAGCAGCGTGCCGATGCTGATCAGCCCTCGATGCCGCCGGGCGGGAACGCCACGGGCGGCGAGCATTCTCACCACGACCTCGGTGAGAGTGGACTTGCCGGTCATGTCGAGCCCGTCGACCAGGATGCGCATCGAACCTCCGTTGTCGTGAAAGCACGATATGCGACCTATGGGAGGTCGTGATCACGAGTCACGCGGAGCGGGAAGTGGACTGGTCAGATCGAGGTCGATTGGCCTGGGGCACCGGTCCACGTCAGTCGTAGACTAGCCGGACCACACTCGTACGAACGGGTGAATCGCTACTCGACGTTCCCTGAAAGGCGCACGCTGTGACCTCGGCCGACATCACCACCTCCGACTCCGAGCAGCCCGCCGTGACCCCGGTGACGGGGACCGCGCGGGTCAAGCGCGGCATGGCGGAAATGCTCAAGGGCGGCGTCATCATGGACGTCGTCACCCCCGAGCAGGCGAAGATCGCCGAGGACGCGGGCGCCGTCGCGGTGATGGCGCTGGAGCGGGTCCCCGCCGACATCCGGGTGCAGGGCGGCGTCGCGCGGATGTCCGACCCCGACATGATCGACGGCATCATCGACGCCGTGTCGATCCCCGTGATGGCCAAGGCCCGGATCGGTCACTTCGCCGAGGCGCAGGTCCTTCAGGCCATCGGCGTGGACTACGTCGACGAGTCCGAGGTGCTGACCCCCGCCGACGAGGCCCACCACATCGACAAGTGGAACTTCACCGTTCCCTTCGTGTGCGGGGCCACCAACCTCGGCGAGGCCCTGCGTCGGATCTCCGAGGGCGCGGCGATGATCCGTTCCAAGGGCGAGGCGGGCACGGGCAACGTCGTCGAGGCCACCCGGCACATGCGTCAGATCCGGTCCGACCTGCGCAGGCTGGCCGTGCTCGATGACGAGGAGCTGTTCGTCGCCGCCAAGGAGCTGCGGGCGCCCTACGAGCTCGTCCGGGAGATCGCCGAGGCGGGCAGGCTGCCCGTCGTGCTGTTCACCGCGGGCGGCATCGCCACGCCCGCCGACGCGGCGATGATGATGCAGCTCGGCGCCGAGGGCGTCTTCGTCGGCTCCGGCATCTTCAAGTCCGGCGACCCGGCCAAGCGGGCCGAGGCCATCGTGAAGGCGACCACCTTCTACGACGACCCGGATGTGATCGTCAAGGTGTCGCGCGGCCTGGGCGAGGCGATGGTGGGCCTCAACGTGACGGACCTGCCGGAGAGCCAGCGCTACGCGGACCGGGGCTGGTGAGTCGCGGGCACTGACGTCCGGCCCGGCACCGCAGGACGTGGTGCCGGGCCGCTCGGCCGGCGCTGAAGCGCCCCTCAGCCGTTGGGGAAGAGTTCGATCTTGGCGTTGTGCCCGTTGCTTCTGGCGAGTTTCGCGTCGCAGGTGAGCAGCGGGACGTCGAAGACTTCGGCCAGTGCGATGTACAAGGCGTCGTATGCTGAGACCGAGTGTCGCAGGTTCCACGCACGCGCTACCAGCGGCTTCAGCGGGACTCTGGCAATGGGTGCCTCGGAGACCCTGGTCAGCGCTCGCTCTGCCTGAGCCGAGGAGAGTTCCTGCCGCAGATTCATACTTCGCAGCACTCGCAGGGCCTCGGCATCGATGATCTCCGGCGCGCAGGCCGAGGAAGCCAGCATCCTGCGGATGAGTCTGACATCAGGCTTGGCGACGGCCACGGACTCGATGAGTGCGGAGTTGTCGATCACACAGTCAACTGTCACTCCCCTGACTCCGGATCTCCGCCTTTGGCCTCCCGCACTGCGGCGAGTGCGGTCTCCCGATCGACTCCCCAGTCACGGTCGAGCGCGGACTCGAGCCAGGCCTTCATGTCAGGACCCGCAGTCATCTTCTCGAGTTGCTTCCGGACGTAACCGCTGAGGGACAGATCCTCACGCGCCGCTCTGACCCGCAACTCGCTGTAGGCGTGCTCCGACAGATCTCTGATCTGCAATGTTCGACCCATGCAGCCATTCTAAGACACCAAGCGCGAATTTAGCGCTGATTGTTGTCGTATTCACCCAATCGCGTGATCTTGACCGCTAGACGTGCTCCATCACCAGCACGATCCGCGTGTCCGGCGCCGTCGCCTCGTACCGATGGGGGACGTCGCCGGGGAAGCTTAGGTAGTCGCCCTCGGCCAGCTCGACGACCCGGTCCAGCGGTCCGGCGCGTAGCGATCCGCAGGCGACGACGAGGTGTTCGACGGTGCCCGGCAGGTGCGCGTCGGCCTCGCGGCTGGCGCCGGGCTGGAGGACGACGGTGAAGACGTCCCGTCGCGCCCCCGGCGGGCAGGCGGCGAGCAGCCTCGCGTCGAAGTCGGCCTGTTCGGATCGCACGCTGAGGCCTTCATTGGCGCGGACGACCTGCACCGGCCGGTTCGGCGGGTCGACCAGCCTGCTGAAGGGCACGCCCAGTGCCACGCCCAGTGCCCACAGCGTCTCCACGCTGGGGTTGCCGTTGCCCGCCTCCAGTTGGGACAGGGTCGACTTGGCGACCCCGGCGCGGCGGGCCACCTCGCTCAGGGACAGCCCCGCCCGGCTCCGCTCCCGGCGCAGGGCGGCGGCGATGACCGCCAGCGGTGCCCCGGTCTGCTCGTTCTCAGTCATGATCGCTCCAGTGAACATTCGTTCTTCTTGACGAACGAACGATGCTTGTTCAGGATGTGAGTCGATGAGTTCGATATGGCGAACGATAGACAGGCCCTTACTCCGGGACGTCGGCGCGTTGGCCGCCGCCATCGCGGTGGTCGGTGCCTCGTTCGGTGCGATGGCGGTCGCCGCCGGGCTGTCGATGTGGACCGCGCTCTTCATGTCGCTGGTCGTCTTCGCGGGCGGTGCCCAGTTCATGGTGGTCGGCGTGCTCGCGGCGGGCGGCGGACCGGTGGCCGCCGTCGTGGCGGGCCTGCTGCTCAATCTGCGTCACCTGCCCTTCGGTCTCGCGCTGGGCGACACCATGGGGCGCGGCCTGCTCGCCAAGCTCGTGGGCAGTCACGTCTTGATCGATGAGTCGGTCGCCTTCGCACTGGCCCAGCGTGACCCCGAGCGCGCGCGGGCCGCCTACTGGGTCTCCGGAGTGGCGGCCTTCCTGGCCTGGAACCCGGCGGTGGTGCTCGGGGCGCTGGCCGGGGAGGCACTCGGCGACACCGCCGTCTACGGCGTCGACGCCGCGTTCCCCGCCGCGCTCGTCGCGCTGGTCCTGCCCGCGCTGCGGGTGGCCGCCACCCGACGGGCGGCCCTGATCGGCGCGCTGGTCGCCGTGGCCGCGACGCCCGTCCTCCCGGCCGGGATGCCCGTCCTGCTGGCCTTGATCGGCGTCGTGTTCGCCCTGCCGCTGCCGCGCTGGGCGAGGCAGGGCGGCAACGCGGCCGCAGCGGACCGACTCGGGTCGCCGACGGACGGGCCGGTCCCGGATCTGAGCACCGGCGCGGGAGCCGCCCCGGCGCCGCCCGGCCCCGTCGCGCATCCCGACGGCTTCGGGGAGCCTGCGGCCGCGACAGAGCATCCCCGCACCGCGACGGAGCATTCCCGCACCGCGACAGAGCGTCGCGCCGATACCGAGGAGGAGACGCCATGTCCGTGACGACGGTGCTCGTCCTGGCGGCGGGCACCTACCTGCTGCGCCTCGCCGGTCCGCTGCTGCGCGGGCGGATCGAGGTGTCGGAGCGTGCCAGGCAGCTGCTGGCCACCGCCGCGACCACCCTGCTCACCGCCCTGCTGTTCACCGCCGCGCTCACCGAGGCGGGCGGCTTCGCGGGGTGGGCGCGGCCTGCGGGCGTCGCCGTCGGCGCGGTGCTGGCCTGGCGGCGTGCGCCGTTCGTGGTCGTCGTCATCGCCGCCGCCCTCACCGCCGCCGGTCTGCGCCTGCTCGGCATCCCCTGATCGGCGCGGCCATGGGGCGACGCGGCCGGTAGGACGGCCTGACTAGGCTGGTCGGCGCAGTGTGCTGCGGCGCAGCCCCGACAGGCAGCCCGCTGCGCCTCGGCCGTGCCCCGGCGCGTCCGTCCCCGTGCACCGCTGTCCGCTTCACAGGAGGTCGCTCGTGTCCGCCGCGCCCGTCATCGGTGTGCTCGCCCTGCAGGGCGACGTCCGAGAGCACCTGCTCGCCCTCGCCGAGCTGGACGTGCTCGCCAGGCCGGTTCGCCGGGCCGCCGAACTGGCCGAGGTCGACGGACTCGTCCTTCCCGGTGGCGAGTCGACGACGATGAGCAGGCTGTTGTCCGTCTTCGAGCTGTTCGAGCCGCTGCGGGAGCGGATCGCCGACGGTCTGCCGGTGCTCGGCTCCTGTGCAGGCATGATCCTGTTGGCCCGTGAGGTCCTCGACGGTCGATCGGACCAGCAGGTCCTCGGCGGGGTCGACATGGTGGTGCGGCGCAACGCCTTCGGACGACAGGTCGACTCCTTCGAGGCCGACCTCGACGTCGCAGGCATGCCGGGCGGTCCGCTGCGGGCGGTCTTCATCCGTGCGCCCTGGGTGGAATCGGCCGGTGCGGACGTCGAGGTGCTGGCGAGCGTGCCCGAGGTGCCCGAGGCCGGAGCCGCCGCCGGTAGGATCGTCGCGGTTCGGCAGGGGGCGGTGATCGCGACCGCGTTCCATCCTGAGCTGCTGGCGGGTGATCGGCGGGTGCACGAGCTGTTCGTCCACGCCGTGCGCGAGCGGTGAGCATGCCCTGCCGGGCCGGTCGCCGGAGTCGGTGCGGGGTGCGGTCGCGTCCGCCCGTCCGGCGCGGCGAGATGACCGCAGGCGAGATGACAGCGGCGAGATGACGATGACGTCGACGATGGAGGAGACATGAGCGGCCACTCCAAATGGGCCACCACGAAGCACAAGAAGGCCGCCGTCGATGCCAAGCGAGGTAAGCTCTTCGCCAAGCTGATCAAGAACATCGAGGTGGCGGCGAGAACCGGTGGCGGTGACCCGGAGGGCAACCCCACCCTCTACGACGCCATGCAGAAGGCCAGGAAGAACTCCGTCCCGCTGGACAACATCGAGCGCGCCCGCAAGCGCGGCGGCGGCGAGGAGGCAGGCGGCGCCGACTGGCAGACGATCATGTACGAGGGCTATGGGCCCAACGGCGTCGCGGTCCTGGTCGAGTGCCTGACCGACAATCGCAACCGCGCCGCGTCCGAGGTTCGCACGGCCATGACGCGCAACGGCGGATCGATGGCCGACCCCGGCTCGGTCTCGTACCTGTTCTCCCGCAAGGGGGTCGTGGTGCTGCCCAAGAACGGGCTGAGCGAGGACGACGTGCTCGGCGCGGTGCTGGAGTCCGGCGCCGAGGAGGTCAACGACCTCGGGGAGAACTTCGAGGTCGTCTCCGAGGCAGCCGACCTGGTGGCGGTGCGCTCCGCCCTGCGCGCGGCGGAGATCGAGTACGACTCGGCCGAGGCCGACTTCGTGCCTTCCGGCACGGTGGAGCTGGACGTGGACACGGCGCGGAAGGTCTTCCGGCTGATCGACGCGTTGGAGGACTGCGACGACGTGCAGAACGTCTTCTCCAACATCGACGTGTCCGACGAGGTCATGCAGGCCGTCGAGGCCTGAGTCACCCGCCGCCGACTCGGAAGGGCTGCTCGGATGCTTCCTGGAGACGAGGAGGCCCGCAGGAGACTGCTGGCCGACGCAGAGGAGCACGGTGCCGCGGTCGTGCACGTCGGGGGTGACCGCAACGGGCCGCCGTTCGCCTTCACCGTGGGGCTGTGGCGGCGCTGCGGCAGCCCCGAGGCGGTTGCGGTGGGCATGCCGCCGAAGGTCGCGCACGCCGTGCTGAACCAGTTCGTTCAGCGCGTGCTCGGCGGGGAGGCCTTTGCGATCGGGCAGTGTTATGACGGATTCATCCAGGACTGTCCGGTCACCTTCGAACGAGTGGACAAGGGCTACTACGCTGAGTACTTCGGGCACGCTCTTCTGATGTATCGCCGGGGCGACTTTCCGGCCGTGCAATTGATCGCGGCCAGCCCGGAGGGCGCCTGGCCGTGGCAGCCGGACGCACCGAGCGGCCTCGTCCGATGGCAGCGTATTCTCACGGACAGTGGTCGTCCGGTGAGCTGGATTCCTGGCGACACCGGCCCCTGACGGCCCCGACGGCGTAGCCCGCGACGGTGCGTCACCTCTCGTAACCCGGCCGCGCGCGCAGAGACGTGGTCAGCCTGACAGTGTGTCTGGCCGCGCGTGCCGGGGTGCTCCGCCAGGTGGGTGTTTCTTGTCGAGTCGGGCGCCGTCGATCTCACGCTGAGCAGTGAACCCGGCACGTCGTTGGGTCTTCTGGGTGTATTCGTCGTCGTTTTCCTGGGCCATGGGACTAAACGGCGCAATGGAGTAGGCTGGCTCCGCCCGAGTCGGATTAGCAGATTCCTGGAATGGTGACCTCTCGGTGGGCTTTTGTTCGTCTTTTCAGCAGGCAAGCCGGTCGCTTGCCGATCACCTTCGCCGGGTGCCTTAGTCCGTTCGGGCGACGACTGGGGAGGATGCATGGCTGTACGGTTCAACACGCTCGGTCCGCTGGAAGTCCTCGTTGACGATCAAGACCTGACCCCGACGGCGCCAAAAACCCGACAGGTTCTCGCACTACTGGTCTCTCGGCACAATACCCTCGTGCACACCAGCGAACTGGTGGATGAATTGTGGGGGGAGCGACCGCCGTCCAGTGCATTGGCGACACTGCAGACCTACATTTACAAGCTGCGCAAGCTTCTGTTCGCAGAGCTGGCCGACGAGACGCAGGTCGGCCTCCGGACTCGCTACTTCGGCTACGTGATCACCACGCCCGTCGAGAGCGTCGACCAGTATAGATTCGAACAGCTTTCCCGTGAGGGACGCAGCGCATTGGACGTGGGTGAGGCGGAGGTCGCCGCCGAGCGACTTCGGGACGCACTGGCCCTCTGGCGAGGACCCGCACTCGGCGGCCTCGAGGTCGGCAACCTGCTCACCGCACATCTGACCAGGCTCGACGAGAGTCGACTCCGCACGCTGCAGTCGCGGATCGAGGCGGATCTGCGACTGGGCAGGCATCGCGAGCTGATCAGCGAGTTGAAGGAGCTGACCGTCGCCCGCTCGCTCGACGAGGGGTTCCACGGGCAGCTCATGACCGCGTTGAACCGTTCCGGCAGGCAGCACGAGGCCCTGGACGTCTATCGGCGCTTTCGGCGGAACGTGATCGACCAGCTCGGGCTGGAGCCGTCGCCCGCGTTGCAACGGGTGCACAACGACCTGCTCGCGGGCGGGGGCGAGGAGGCCGGGGTTCCGGCGGCCAGGCTGGTGCCTGCCCGACGTGCCCCCGAGGGCACCGAGATCGGCACGCCTGCACAGCTGCCCCATGACATCGCCGACTTCGTCGGTCGAAGTGGCCTGCTGGAGGACGCGCGGCGCTGGCTGGCGCCGGACTCGGGCGACGCGGCCGCCGGGGCGAGCCTGCGGGTGCTCGCGGTGAGCGGCATGCCCGGCATCGGCAAGACGTCTTTCGCCGTCCGGGTCGCCCATCGACTGCGCGGTCGGTTCGACGGCGGGCAGCTCTTCTGCGACCTCGGCGGGTCCGGCACGCCGCGCACCCCGGTCTCGGCGCTACGAGGCTTTCTCCGGGCGGCAGGCTTCGCACCCGACCAGCTCTCCGGCGAGCTGGACGAACTGGCGACGTTGTTCCGCACCTGGAGCGCGGAGCGGCGGCTGCTCGTCGTGCTCGACGACGCCGCGGGCATCGACCAGGTCCGCCACCTGCTGCCCGGCGGTGCGGGCTGCGCGGTCCTGGTCACCGCGAGGGTGGGCGTGCAGAGTCTGCCCGGTGCCAGGGTGCGGACCCTGGAGCCCTTGTCCTGTGCGGAGAGTCTGGAGCTGCTCTCCGGGATGATCGGCGCGGAGCGGGTGAATCGGGAGCGGGCGGAGGCCGAGCGGCTCGCCGACCTCTGCGGCAACCTCCCGCTGGCGGTGCGCTGTGTCGGAGCCAGGCTCAGCGCCGCCCTGGGCTGGCCGGTCTCCAGCATGGCCAGACATCTGGGCGAGAGCGGCAGGCCGTTGGATCTGCTCCGGTTCGACGGCATCGACGTCCGACGGAGCCTGGTCACCGGAACACGAGGACTGCCGGTCGGCGTCTGGCGGACCTTCCGTGACCTGTCGACACTGTCCTCGCGGTTCACCGCACCCGACGCGGCACGACGGCTCGGGTGCGACCCGGAACAGGCTGAGGCGACGTTGGCTCAGCTCGTCGGTCGCGGGCTGCTGCGCATCGCGGAGCGCACCAGGGAGGAGGAGGTGCGCTTTGAGTTCCACCCGGTCAACCGCTGGTTCGCCCGCGAGCAGTGGGAGGGATCGGTGGAACAGCGGTCCGTTACCACGACGCACCTGCCCGGCTGCTGCGACCTCCGGGACAGCGAGGCCGGGGACTGCCCGCAGGGACACGGGCAGGTCCCCGGCGACCTCACGCCTCGCTGGGCGCCGACCGAGGAGCCCAGCTTGGGCTCGCTGCCCGTTGTGCTGGCGGGGCGCTGACGGCAGGCATGAAGACCTCGTCGTGTTCAGGCACCCGTTCGAGCAGGCCTGCCGCGGCTCGCAGGTGAGTGGGGAACCGATAGCGGAAACCGCCCGGCTCCTCGGCGGCGGGCTCCGCGTCGCACAGCCTGAACTCGACGAGTTCCTCCAACAGTGATTCGGCCGAGAACTCCGTGCAGCGCAACACCGCTGCCGCGGCCTGCGGGGAGACCGGCTGTTCGTGCAGGATCGAGACGAGGCGGAAGGCGGTCCGGACTGCGGGAGAGGCGAGTCGGTAAGTCTGCTCGATGCTGGCCGACAACTCCAGTGCCTTGACCGCCAGTTCCGGACCGCGCCGCTGTTCGCGAAGAACCCACTCGACCAGGCGCGTGATCGACCAGTGCGGGCGCAGCCGAAGCCTGCTGGCGGAGGCGTGCAGCGCCAGGGGCATTCCCTCGCACAGCTCGACCAGTTCGTGGACGGCGTCGATCTCTCCGGTGATGCGGTGTGCTCCCAAGGTCGACCCGAGCAGCTGTAGCGAGTCGCCGATGTCCAACGGCGGCATCTCCAAGGTGGTGGTGATCATCGGGTTGGAGAGGCGTCTCCTGCTGGCGGCGAGCACCGCGCACCCGCTTCCCGACGGCTTGAGTCGGAGCAGCTGTTCGGCGCTGACCACGTCGTCGAGCACCACCAGCACCCGCCTGCCCGCCGTCCGACCCCGGAACATCTGGCATCGTTCCTCCAGCGAGCGCGGCAGGGACGCCGGGGTCACGCCCAGCGCACGAAGGAAGTGCGCGAGCACATCGGCGAGATCGACCGGCTCGCCTCTCGGGTCCAGCAGCTGGGCGTAGAGCTGGCCGTCGGGGTAGTCCGACCGCACCAGGTGGGCGGCGTGGATGCAGAAGGCCGACTTCCCGGTGCCGGGTGCCCCGACGCCGACGACCACCGGCGGCGCCTTGCGGTCCGTGGTCGTCAGGGCCGTAAGCGCCACGGCGAGCTGCGCGTCCCTGCCGACGATGGAGGGCATGTCCGACGGCAGTTCGGCGGGCGGCTCGACCTCCTGCGTGGTGCGGACCGTCTCCCGGATTCGGGGTGCCTCCAGCGCCGGGTCGGCCGACAGGACCGCGGCGTGCAGCTTCTGGAGTTCGGACGAGGGATCGAGACCGAGTTCGTCGGCGAGCACCTTGCGGGCCCGCTGGTAGACCTGGAGCGCGTCGGAACGCCTGCCCGACCGGTAGAGCGCCAGCATCAGTCGGGCCTGAAAGCCCTCGTGGGTCGGTTCTCGGGTCACGGCGGTGGTCAGCTCGCCGAGCAGCTCCCGATGCCTGCCCAGTGAGAGTGCACTGTCGATGCGTCGTTCCAGCGCGTTCTTGCGGATCTCGTCGAGCCGGACCACTTCGGCCTGTAGCACCGGACCTGGCGTGACGTCGATCAGCGCCGGTCCGCGCCACAGCTTCAGCGCGGCGCCGAGGGTGTCGGCGGCCTCGGCGAGTGATCCCGATTCGAACTCGGTCCTGCCTCGTTCGGCGAGCTGCTCGAAGCGATGCGAGTCCATGGCGTCCGGCGGCAGCCCGAGGAGGTAACCACTGGGAGAAGTCAGCAGCACGGCCTCGGTGAGGGGCTCGTTGCGATGGATCGCAGGCCCGCCGGAGCCGCTGAGGCGAAGGAGTTTTCGTAGTTGGTAGACGTAGGTCTGCAGTGTCGTGGTGACGCTCTTGGGCGGATGGTCCTCCCAGAGCTCCTCGATGATCTGATCGGTGCGGACGATGCTGTTGGCGTGGGTGACCAGCAACGCGAGCACCTGACGGAGCTTGGGCGCGGACGGGGTGGCGAACCGCCCGTCTCGCAGTACCTCGAACGGTCCCAGTACATGTACCTGCACTACTACCACTCTCCTTCCGGTCGACCTTGTCAGGCGAGCCCGTGTCCGGACCGACGAGTACCGTGCCTGCGTTCTCGGCAGGCCGCGATGTCGCCGGGAGACGAGAAGAGTCGCTACAGCCTTGACAAGTCCCCTCACAACCTCGGTATCGGTGGATCTCAGCTCATTCAGGCGGATTTCCCCTGAGGCTCTGCCGCTTCCACCAGTCGGGACATTCGTCGCCTCGACTGGAGGCTCGCTGGAGTCTGGCTAGAGCAAGTCTAGAAAACGACTGAGCGTCATATTTCCCGGTCGTGGCTGGGGCGTCGGCCCGGGGAGGGCTCGGCGGTTCCCGAAGCGAGGATCGCGTGGTCATATGCCTGTAGTACCTTATGGATGTTTCGATCCCCGGCGTTGATGCCTGTTCGATCGAGTGAACGGCGGACACCGCCCATTCTCGTGTGACCTTCGAGTGGGGAATTTCAGGTGAACGGGCAACTATTTTTCGGCGCCGTCGTTGAACCCGACTCGAATTCACCTTCACGGGAAAGAGAGACCGGGCGACGGTGCTCTACTTCGCGTCGCGTTCGGTGGACGCCGCCCCGGCGTCGCCGCGGGGCGAGGTGCCCGCCGCCTGCGCGCGGCCTGCTGAGCGTCAGTGCGCGACCCGTGTGCCGCAGGCCGGACCTGGCACGGCACCGGCGGTCGATGTCCGCCGGTGCCGGGATGATCTCGGTTCGTGGATCGAGATCAGGTCCACTCGATCGACGTGGCCAGGTTCCGAACGCCGTAGAGGCCCCAGCCGTAGGGGTCGAACGGAGGCGTCGCGGTCACCCGCATGCTCCGCAGGCGGTCGAACAGGACGTTCATCGCCACCCTGCCTTCGAGCCTGGCCAGCGGTGCCCCGAGACAGAAGTGGATGCCGCGCCCCAGACCCAGGTGCGGATTGGGGTCGCGGCGGATGTCGAAGCGATCTGCCTGGGCGAACTGTCGCTCATCGAGATTCGCGGAGAGCAGCCAGGGCATGATCAGCTCGTCCTTCGGAATCCGGACACCCGCGACCTCGACGTCCTCGACGGCCACCCGCTTGGTCTGCATGAAGGGCGCTCGGTATCGCAGCACCTCTTCGACCGCCGTCGGGATCAGCGCCCGGTCGGCGCGCAGTTCGGCCTCGGCGCCCGGCTCGTCCCGCAGGCACAGCAGGGCGTTGCCCAGCAGGATCGTGGTCGTCACATGTCCGGTCATCAGCAGCAGACCCGCGAAGGTGGCGATCTCCTGATCGTCGAGCCGCTCCCCGTCCACCTCGGCCTCGACCAGCCGGGTCATCAGGTCGTCCTGCGGAGATCGCCTGCGCGATTCGCAGTGGCGCAGCATGTAGTCACCGGTGTTGCGTACCGAGTCGCCGAACGAGGTGATGAAGGCCTCGTCGCCCATGTCGGAATGGTCGGCCAGCAGAATGCTGTCGGCCCACTGCTGGAAGAGCACCCGATCGGCGGGCGGCACGCCCAGCAGTTCGGCGATCACGATCACCGGCAGCGGATAGGAGAAGTCCTGCACGATGTCGATCTCCTCGGCGCCGTCCATCGCGTCGAGCAGCTCGTGGCAGATTCGGTGGATTCGACCTTCGAGCGCATTGATCGCTCTGGCCCCGAAGGCCTGACTCACGAGGCCGCGAAGCTTGCGGTGATACGGGGGATCGACCATCGTGATGTTTCCAGGCCGGAATTGCTGATTGTCAGCGTAGGCCTTGCTGTAGTCGGCCGAGAAGATCGAGTAGTCGGTGATCACTCGGCTGACGTCCGCGTAGCGGAAGACATGCCAGACCCCGATGCCGTCTTTCCAGACCGGAGCCCGATCGCGCATTTCCTCGAGCCAGGCGATCAGGGCGGTGCCCCCGTCGGGCTCGATGCCGGGTACCGGGCGTAATTGACTGCTTCGTGTCACGGGAAAACCCTCCGAGAAGTGCGCAGAAATACTGCCTGTCGTGCGGTGGGAGGCCCTCGTCGACGGCCGCCGTCGACGTCCCGGCCGCACCGCCCCAGTAATATTACTCCCAGTGATCGTTCCATCACTCGAATCGTGAGCAATGGCCCTCTGGTGAGATCAATCCGGGGCGGGTTCGGGGTGTTCCTGATAGCGGACATCGGTCAGCTCCTCGGAGACCGCCCAGAGCCGACGGGCGGCCGCCTCGTCGTAGGCCTGTTCCGACGCGCGGACCACGACGGGGAAGCCGCTCTGCTCACCCCGGTCGTGCGGCCCGAAGTACTGGCCTCCCTCGACGTCGGGCGCGGTGGCGGCGCGTAGCTGGGGCAGGGCGCCCGCCTCCGCCGACTGTGCGAAGCGCGGCACCATCACGCGACCGAACAGGCCGTAGAGGCCGCCTGCGCTCGCGAACAGATTCGTCGCGGCGAGGCCTGGGTGAGCGGCCACGCTGATCAGGTCTGCGGACGAGGCCCTGCATCGCCGGTCGAGCTCGAAGGCGAACAGCAGATTGGCGAGTTTGGACTGCGAGTACGCCGCCATCCGGCTGTAACGCCGGGTGAAGTCGAGATCGTCGAAGCGGATTCGGCCCGCACTGTGCAGTCTGCTGCTGACGGTGACCACGCGCGCCCGTCGACTGCGGGACAGCGCGGGCAGCAGGAGGCCGGTCAGGGCGAAGTGCCCGAGGTGGTTGGTGCCGAACTGGCGCTCGAACCCGTCGGCGGTGAGCTGCCTCGGGATCGCCATCACCCCGGCGTTGTTCACCAGGACGTCCAGCGTCGAGTGGTCGGCGTGGAACTGCTCTGCGGCGGCGCGGACCGAGCCGAGATCGGCGAGGTCGAGTCGGAGCCACTTCGGCACGGGCCCGGTGGCCTCGGTCGCGACGGTCTCGGTCGCGGCCCGGCCTCGGTCGGCGTCCCGGCCCGCGAGGACGACCAGGGCGCCACGGCGGGCGAGCTGCGTGGCCGTCTCCAGGCCGAGTCCGCTGTTGGCCCCGGTCACCAGCGCTGTTCGGCCGGTCAGGTCGGGGATGTCTGCCTCGGTCCACTGTGTCATGGTCGTTCCCTTGATCGGGTGACGGCGGGCGGAAGTACTCACGCGGGACAGGAGGACGGTGTGTCACTCCTGTCGAGTGCCGGGTCTGTGGACGGCGGCGCGAGGCGCGTTGATCACGACGTCCATCGGCCGAGCATGCCGGGCGTCACTCGAACCTCGCATGAGAACGTCTGCCGCCGACTGTCCGGCGAGGGCGTGCCGGGCGTGGTCTCGACCGAGTCGTGATGTCGTGTCGTTCCGCGTTCGCCCTGGTCGCGAGATGTTCCCGGCGGCGGCCGCCGTGTCTGGCGCCGTCGCGGACACGAGGTGAGTCGCGCCCTCGGGGTCGCGTGACGTCGGAGGAGACGTCCTCCGTGTCCGGAATGCGCGAATTCGGTCGCTCGGGGGCTCTCCTCTGATCGGACTCAGGGGGCGTCCCTGATCGGAGATCGGGGAATTCCCCGGGGCGAGGAGGCCGTCCGGCGGTGTTGACTCGGCGGCATACGCGGCACGACCCCGGCGATCGTCGGCCGTCGGGTCGCCGTGTTCGCCGATCGGCATACTGACACCACGGATATTTGGTACTTGGATAGGCCGTCCTTGTGGGCGGCCTGACGTGCTGTCCTGGCCCGTGTCGGTCGTGCCCGGCTGCGCGGTCGCCTTTCGAGTCCTCCGATCGAACGAACAGGCCGGCTAGCTGCATCGTTCGACGATCCTCCGCCTGGGTGTCCGTTCGGAACGACCGCTCCGTCGCGGCGAAGACCGCCGCCGTCCCGGATGAGTCGGCGAACCCGACGGTCGTCCGGGCCGCGAACCTCGAACGGTGGTATTGAATGCTCGGGTTTGTATAATCGTGCTAAGTTGTCGGCATGACGACGAGCAACGGACAGCGCAAGCGCGTACTGGTCATCGGCTGCGGCATCGCGGGGCCGGTGGTCGCCCTCTATCTGAAGAAGGCAGGCTTCGAGCCGGTCGTGCATGAGCGGCGGGCCGCGGACGCCGCCGACGACGGCGGCTCCTTCAACCTGGCACCCAACGGACTCTCGGTACTGCGGACCCTCGGCCTCGCCGACAAGGTCGTGGGCATCGGACAGGCGACGGAGCGCACCGAGTTCCTCAACCACCGGGGCAGGCGGCTGGCGCTGTTGTCCGAGTCCACGGTGCTGTTGCATCGGGGCGAGCTTCATCGCCTGCTGGTGGCCGAGGTCGAGGCGCAGGGCATCCCGACGACGTTCGGTCACGAGGTGACCGAAGTGGAGTCCACGGCGGACGGCGTCCGGGTCCGGTTCGAGGACGGTGCCGAGGACCACGGCGATCTGCTGGTCGGCGCCGACGGCATCCGGTCGAGGGTGCGCCATGCGGTGGTCAAGGGCCTTCCGCAGCCTCGCTACACCGAGATGATCGACTCCGGGGGCATCGGCTACCTGCCGGGACTCAAGGCCGACGGCACCATGCGGATGACCTTCGGGCTCAAGGGGTTCTTCGGCTATCAGGTCCTGCCCGACGGACACGTCTTCTGGTTCCAGAACTATCACCAGGCCGACGAGCCCAGCAGGCACCGGCTCCGCAGCATCCCGAACGCCGTCTGGCGTGAGCACCTGATGGAGATGCACCAGGGTGACCGCGCGCCCATCGTGGACATCATCGCCTCGACCGACGAGATCGACCGCTACCTGCTGTTCGACGCGCCGACCCTGCCCAAGTGGCACACCGACCGCATCGTGCTGCTCGGCGACGCGGCCCACGCGATGGGGCCGCATACCGGGCAGGGCGCGTCGATGGCACTGGAGGACGCGATCGTCCTGGCGAGGAGCCTGCGAGACGGGACGAGCATCGCGGAGGGGCTCGCCGACTACGAGCGAATCCGCAGGCCCAGGGTGGATCACGTGATCGCGCAGACTCGGCACAACGGCAACCAGAAGGCGGCACCCGGCCCGGTCGGCCGCGTCTTCCGCGACCTCGTCCTGCCGATCTTCCTCAAGGCCGGGGTCAAGCAGGGTGCCGCGTTGTACACCCACCAGATCCCCTGGTGATCCACGAGCCGTCGCCAGAGGTGTCGGGCGTCGATGTGGCCGCCCGACCGGCTGACCAAGCTGTGAAGCCGACTGATTCACTCGGCTCGGGACATTGGACGTCGGGGGTCTGAAGATCGATCCCGGTGGGCCCTCCGCTGCGAGGCGATCGGCTTCCGTGCTGTGCGCCGCTCTCCCAGCGGGTCCCGACGGTTCTTTCAGTCGAATGGCTCAGCCGGTCGACAGCACCGAATTACCCGGTATGTAGTAATCTGCGCTCGATCTGCCCGAGCGCACTCGGGCCGAACTGGGGATGACGAGGATGCGGTGAGCGGAACGCCCGCGTCCGGCAGCGGCGATGACGGCGGGCGGGCCGATGAGCCGCCCGATCTAAAGGAGATCGGAGTAGCCGATGGCGAACCGGGTAGAACCGGACTCGGCCGACCAGACCACCACGACACCGGACAGGCGACGCGGACTGCGCCTGGTGATCGCCCTGACCATCCGGGTGCTGGTCGTCCTGTACTTCGTGAGCACCTTCCTGCAGGCGGTGTTGGCCGGGCTCTTCGTCACCGGCAACGTCGGAATGCTCGCGATGCACGAGATCAACGCGCACACCAACCTCTTCCTGCTCTTCCTGCTGATCATCGCTGCCGTGCTGCTGCGCTGGCCGGTGGGCGGGCCGGGCTGGCCGATCATCGCCTTCGTGCTGCTGGCCGTCCTGGTGTTCGCTCAGACCGAGATGGGCTTCATGCGCGTGATCGACCTGCACATCCCGGTCGGCGTACTGCTGTTCGGCATCTCCGTCGCGCTGCTCATCTGGGTGTTCACCGCCCGATTCGACGTGTCGCGACGGACCGTGAGGAGGCGGGGATGAACCGGCGATCCGGTCCCTCGGTCTCGCGCCGGGGCTTCCTGGCGCTGACGGGCGGACTCGGCCTGGTCGTCCTCGGCGGAAGCGGCTGCGCGAGCGTGTTCGGCGAGAACGCCGGAGTCCTGCTGCGCAGCGACCTGCCGTTGCCAGAGCCGTTCCGCGTCGGTCTGCCGATACCCGCCGTCGCCGAGCCGGTGCGCACCGAGGGCGGCACCGACTATTACGAGCTGGTGCAACGCGCCGCTGCCCTGGAGATCGTGCCCGGCACCACGACTACGATCTGGGGCTTCGACGGATCCTTCCCCGGCCCCACGTTCCGGGTTCGCTCCGGACAGCGCTCCGTGGTGTCGGTGCGCAACGAGCTGCCGGTTCCGACCTCGACGCACCTGCACGGGGGAGTGACTCCGCCGGACTCCGACGGCTACGCCACCGACCTCGTCGTGCCCGCAGGCTACCCGCACGACCCCAGACTGCACTCGCACGACGTGATGCAGGTGCCGCCCGAGGCCTGGACGCTCCACGAGGAGGTCAAGGAGCACACCTATCCGCTGGAACAGCGGGCGGCGACGCTCTGGTACCACGACCACCGGATGGACTTCAGCGCCCCGCAGGTGTGGCGAGGGCTCCTCGGCGCGTTCCTGTTGCACGACGACGAAGAGGACGCGCTCTCGCTGCCCGCAGGCGACAAGGACGTCCCGTTGCTGATCTGCGATCGGGCCTTCGGCGCCGACGGCGAGTTCAAATACCCGTCGCTGGACGCGACGCTGACCAGCGTCCCCGGCGTCGAGCCCGACTATCACTCCGGGGTGCAGGGCGACGTCGTCCTGGTCAACGGCGCGCCGTGGCCGGTGATGGAGGTCGCCGACACGCGGTACCGCTTCCGGCTGATCAACGCCTCCAACGCCCGCCGCTACCGATTCGCGCTCTCGCCCGCGCCGGAGAACGGTCCCGCATTCGTCCAGATCGGTTCCGACCAGGGTCTGTTCGCCGCGCCCGTGGAGCGTGACGAGTTCGATGCGGCGCCTGCGGAACGCTTCGACCTCGTGATCGACTTCTCCGCCTATCCGGTCGGCACCCAGGTGGTCCTGGAGAACCTCCTCGGCGAGGAGGGCACGCGACAGGTCATGCGGTTCGACGTGGTCCGCGAGGAGAGCGACGAGTCCGAGATCCCCGAGCGGCTCTCCGAGATCGAGCGGCTCACCAGGGAGGAGGCGGTCGCCGAGCGGGACTTCGACTTCCGGCTCACCACGATCAACGGCCACCAGACGTGGACGATCAACGGCGAACCGTTCGACCCGATGAGCAACATGGCGACCCCGGCACTCGACACCGTCGAGCTGTGGCGGTTCACCAGCGACTTCCACCACCCGGTCCACATTCACCTCGCCCATTTCCAGGTCCTCACTCGCAACGGAGCCGAGCCGGAGCCTGCCGAGCAGGGCTGGAAGGACACCGTGGACATCCGCCCGTATGAGGTGCTGGAGGTTCTGGTGCGCTTCAGCGGCTTCCGGGGCCGCTACCTGGTGCACTGTCATAATCTCGAGCACGAGGACATGGCGATGATGGTCAACTTCGAGGTCGTCTGACCTGTCCGTCCTGGCGGCGTCGCCGTCGTCGTGCACTCCGTACGACCTCGGCGCGCCGCCAGACGGCGAGCTGACCCACGCACTCCTCCCGTACTGCTCGCCGGGCCGGAGTCCGACCGCATGACGGGCGGGTCGGCGCCACTGCCCGCCGCCAGCTCGCTCGCCGTCGGCGGCACGGTGCGGCGCGCCCGCGCCCTCCTGCCGGGTCGGCCCGCGCTGCGCGGCGACGAACCAGGCGGTGAGCCCCGCCGTTCCGGTCCGAACCGAGCCGTTCTCGCGCCTCCAACCGGGATCCGACTTCCGCCCGCCCTCGCCTGCGGGAATCTGCCCCAGATCGACTTGAGTCGTTCTCGATGGGCCGTTGCCAGTCTGGGCCGTACGAACGGACGACCCTGGCCGTGGCGACGCCTCGGTATCCGGGTTTCCGCAGGCCGGAGTGGAGACGCCCATGCGCGCTGCGACCCAGATCCTTGTCATCGGAGGTGGGCCCGGCGGGTCCACCACGGCGGGGCTGTTGGCTCAACAGGGCTTCCAGGTCACGTTGTTAGAACGAGACCGCTTTCCCCGCTATCACATCGGCGAGTCGATCCTGCCCTCGTGCAGACCGATCTTCGAGCTGTTGGGGGTCTGGGACAAGGTCACCTCGCACGGCTTCCAGCCCAAGGGCGGCGCCTACTTCCTCTGGGGACCCGAGGAATGGGAGGTCGTCTTCAACGACCTCGGCAGCGACGGGACCAACGCCTTCCAGGTCATCCGCTCGGAGTTCGACGAGCTGCTGCTCAACCATGCCCGCGAACTGGGCGTCGAGGTGGTCGAGGGCACCTCGGTGAAGGAGCTGCACTTCGAGGACGGTCGGCCGGTCTCGGCGACCTGGGCCGAGACGAAGAACGCCGACGTGACGGGCCGGATCAGCTTCGACTACCTCGTTGACGCCTCCGGTCGGGGCGGGGTGATGGCGACGAAGTATCTCAAGTCCAGGCGGTTCCACGACGTGTTCCGCAACGTCGCGGCCTGGTCGTACTGGAAGAACGCCAAGCGACTGGACCGGGGCTCCGAGGGCGCGATCGTCGTGGCCTCCGTTCCGGACGGCTGGTTCTGGGCGATTCCGCTGCACGACGGGACCATGAGCGTCGGCCTGGTGACCGGCCGCGACGACTTCAATCGGCGTCGCAACGAGCTCGGCAGCATCGAGGCGGTGTACCGGCAGTCGCTGGACCAGTGCCCCGGCGTGCTCGACCTGCTCTCCGAGGCGGAGAAGGTCAGCGAGATGAAGGTGGAGCAGGACTACTCCTACGCCGCCGAGTCCTTCAGCGGTCCCGGCTATCTCCTCGTCGGCGACGCGGCCTGCTTCCTCGACCCGCTGTTGTCCACCGGAGTCCACCTGGCCACGTACAGCGCCATGCTCGGTGCGGCGAGCATCGGCAGCGTGCTCCGGGGGGAGACCACCGAGGCCGAGGCATGGGGCTTCTTCGACACCGTCTACCGCCAGTCCTACGAGCGGATGCTCGTGCTGGTTTCGGTCTTCTACGACAGCTACAAGGGCAAGGAGCACCACTTCTACAACGCCCAGCGTCTCTCCACCGCAGACCACCAGGAGCTGAACATCCAGGCCGCCTTCGACCGGATCATCACCGGAATCGAGGACATGAACGATGCTCAGTCGGTCTATCGGAAGGTGCACGAGCACCTGACCGGCTCGGAGAGCGGAAACCCCAACCCGCTGGCGAACCTGAACAAGGTCCACGAGCAGAAGAAGGCGCCCATGCATGCCGGGAACGCCGTCGACGGTCTCTACCTGTCGTTCCGTCCGCAGCTCGGTCTTGCGCGCACCTCGGCCGCAACGCCGTCGGTGCAGCAGGCCTGACATCAACCACGGCACGACACCCACGGGAGTTGCTCGATGAGTTCCGCGACACGGGAGTCCTCGGCGGAGTCCGGCCCGCGCCGAGGCCTGCCCCGCTGGTATCTGACTCTCTTCTCCACCGACGCCCTGGAGCGCTTCGGCTTCTTCGGCATGCAGGCGATCCTCGTCCTCTATGCCTCGGCGCCCCGCTCGGAAGGCGGCCTGGGGCTGCCGATCGGCGAGGCCGCCGCGCTGTTCGGCGCGTGGATCGGCCTGATGTTCATGCTGTCGCACCCCGGCGGCTGGGTGGGCGATCGAGTCCTGGGCCAGCGGCCCACCCTGGTGGTGTCCTCCTTCCTGGGCATGGCGGGCTACCTGCTTCTCGCCGTCCCGGCGGGCTGGAGCACCGCCGTGGGCCTGGGCATCCTGGCGGTGGCGGGCGGCCTGTACAAGCCGAACCACCAGGGAATGATCAACCTGATGTACCCCGACGCCCGGCGTCGGGAGTCGGGCATCTCGTTGATGTACGTCGGCATCCAGGTCAGCGCGTTGCTGGCCCCGCTGGTCACCGGCTACCTCGGCGAACGGGTGAACTGGGGGCTCGGCTTCTCGGTGGCGGCGGTCGCCATGCTGTTGTGCGGCCTGCAGATCGCCCTCAGCGGGCGACAGTTCCAGGGCGTGGGCGCCGGACCGGGCCGACCACTGGACCCGCAGGAGCGGGCCAAGGCGCTGCGCATCGTCCTGAGCGTGGCGGGCGTGCTCGCCGCACTGCTGCTCGGCCTGTGGGCGGCCGGGGTGCTCAGTCTGATGGTCGTGATCGCGATGGCCGGGCTGAGCGCCGTGATCGCGCCTGCCTTCGGCTACACCCTGCTCTACCGGAACAAGGGGCTCGGCGCGGGCGACCGACGGCGGCTGCGGGCCTTCCTGGTCGTCTTCCTCGGCGCGACGCTGTTCTGGATGATGAACGCCCATGCTTCCTCGCTGCTGAACCTGTTCGCCCGAGACCACACCGACCGGGTCATCCTGGGCTGGGAGATCCCGGCCAGCTGGCTGCAGTCGGCCACCCCGATGTTCATCCTCGTCCTCGCGCCGGTGATCGCCCTGTCGATGCCGAGGATCGGCAGGAAGAACAACGTCGCGGTGAAGTTCTCGATCGGCCTGGTCCTGATGGGCGGCAGCTTCCTGCTGATGTCGGTGGCGACCACGCTGGCCGCCGACGGCACGCTCGTCTCGCCGATGTGGCTGCTCGTCGTCTACCTGGCCCACGCCTGCGGTGAGGTCGTGGTCGCCGCGGTGACCATCGCCGCCGCCGCCGACGTGCTGCCACGGCAGTACACCTCGCGAGTCCTGGGCCTGCTCTGGCTGTTCGCGGGCATGGGCGGTGGTTTAGGCAGCGGGGTCGTGCAACTCGCCACCGTCATCCCCGAACCGCTCTACTACCTGCTGCTCGGCTCCGCCGCGACCTCGGTCGGCCTGTTCTTCGCCCTCCGGCGACGAGCGCTGACCAGGTCGTTGGGCCCGGACGGGCCTGCCGAGAGCGGTACGGAGAAGGTCGCGGAACCGCCGACCCCGATCACCTCCTCCTCCTGACGCCGCGAGATCGGCGAGACAGGCGGGGTCGTCCGGCGAGGACGGCCCCGCGCTCGCAGGCGTCCGGGCAACACGCACTACGGCAAGCAGGCACTGCGGCGGCCGTGACCCGTCACGGCCGCCCTGACGAGAGGAGCTTCGGTGGATCAAGGATTGTCCGGCAGGAAGGTCGTCGTCACCGGCGGCACGCGAGGCATCGGACGCGCGACCGTCCTGGCCTTCGCGAGGGAGGGCGCCCAGTTGATCATCGTCCATCGCAGCCCGGGCGAGGCTGCGGAGGACCTCAGCCGGGAGCTGAAGGAGCGCGGTGTCACCCACCGGCTCGTCCAGGCCGACGTCACGGTCTCCGCCGACGTCGAGCAGTTGGCCGATGCGGTCCGCGAGACCTTCGGGACGGTCGACGTCCTGGTCAACAACGTCGGCGTCGACGGTGCCGTGCCGTTCGGCGAGCTCGAGGAGACGGAGTGGCACCGCGTCCTCGAGCACAACGTCACCGCCGCCTACCTGGTGACCCACGCCCTGCACGATCTGCTCGCCGAGGGCGCCTCGGTGATCGGAATCGGTTCCTCGGTCGCGTTGCGCGGCCGGTCCGCCGGTGTGCACTACACGGCGTCCAAGGCCGCGCTGATCGGCTTCACCCGTGCGTTGTGCAAGGAACTCGGCCCGAGGGGCATCCGGGTCAACGTGGTCGCCCCCGGCCTCACCGAGACGACCGAGGGCGCCGGGCTGCCGCCGCAGGCGGTCGAACGGATCGTGGGCATGACCGCGCTCGGCCGGATCTGCCAGCCCGACGACGTGGCGGGCGCCGTGATCTTCCTGGCAGGCGACACGTCCCGCTACATCACCGGAGCGACCCTGAACGTGGATGGAGGAGTCTGATGCCGTACGCCGCGATCACCTACAAGGTGCAGCCGGGCCACGAGGACGAGATCGCCGAGATCTTCGCCCGATTCCAGCGGGTGGACACTCCCGAGTTCCAGGCCGAGGACGGCGCTCCCGCCGGGCGGCTGCTGGGCACCGCCGTCTTCATCAAGGACGAGTTCATGGTGCGGGTCATCCACTACGAGGGCGACTTCCGTGCCATCGCGCGCCACATGGCCGGGCAGAAGGGCGTGCACCTCATCGAGGACCAGCTCGCGCCCTATCTGGCGGAGCAGCGGGACACCTCCACGGCGGAGGGCTTCGGCGCGTACTTCAAGAACGCCAGTATGCGCTGCATCTCGCAGCTCTCCGTCGACACGCACCCGGTGGGGAGTTGAGCGCCGTGGCCCTCCGACCGGTCGCCGTCATCGGACTCGGCGGCATGGGCGGCGGGATGGCACATGCGCTGGTGGCCGCGGGCTTCCCGGTGACGGTCTACAACCGTACGAGGGAGAAGGCCCTGCCACTGGTCGAGGCGGGTGCGACGCTCGCCGAGTCGGCGGGCGACGCCGCCTCGGCGGCCTCGGTGATCCTGCTGAGCCTGGCCGACGAGGCCGCCGTCGAGAAGGTGCTCTTCGGCGAGGTCGCCGGGCGGCTCGCCGAGGGCAGCACCGTGATCGACGCGTCCACGGTGGCCCCGGACTACGCCAGGAACGCCGCACAGCGACTCGCGGAACTGGGCGTCGCCCGAGTGGAGGGCTGTGTCGTCGGGAATCCGCAGATGGCCAGGCTCGGCAAGCTGCGGGTGTTCGCCTCCGGCGATGAGGCGGCGGTGGCGGCGGTCGCCGACGTCCTCGACGCGGTGGGGCAGGAGGTGCGCTACCTCGGCTCCTGGGGCAGGGCCAGCTCGTTGAAGCTGGCCTTCAACCTGATCCTGGGCGTGCAGACCGCAGGTCTGGCGGAGGCGCTGGCCTTCGCCGAGTCGGCGGGCCTCGACCGGGACATGGTGCTCGACGCACTGGACGGCAGCGGCTGGAAGTCGCCGGTGCTCAGCTTCCGGGCGGACTTCATGCGCAGGCGCAGCTACACGCCTGCGGGATTCCGCACCGAGCTGATGCGCAAGGACCTCCGGCTGGTGCAGGAGGCCGCCGCGCAGCGGGGCTTCGGGCTGCCGGTCGTCGACGAGACGGCCCGCCGCTATGACGCGGTGATCGCCGCGGGCCGGGGCGACGACGACGCAGCGGCGGTCGTCGACACCGCTGTCGTCGACCTCGCGACGACCGACCGCGTCGCCGCAGACCTCGGAGCGGTCGAGGCGGCGGCTGCCGGGCTCGACGTCGGCGGAAAGAAGGAGCGGGCCGCCGTCGCGCAGGAGGTCACCGGCTGATTCGCCCGCCTTGCGCAGCGAGGGCGTGGGACATCGACACGGAAGGGAACGGAGAGTCACGATGGACATCGGAGTCGGCCTGCCGACGACGGTACCGGGCGCGCGCGGTCGGGATTTGACGGAGTTCGCGCGTCGGGCCGACCAACAGGGTTTCAGCACTCTGGCGGTCCTGGACCGGTTGGTCTACGACAGTTATGACCCGCTCATCGCCCTCGCCGCCTCGGCGGCGGCCACCGAGCGCATCCGGCTCGCCAGCACCATCCTGCTGGCGGCCTATCGGCCCAGCACCGCCGTGCTGGCCAAGCAGTTGGCCAGCATCGACCGGATCTCCGACGGCAGACTCGTCGTCGGACTGGCCGCAGGTGGCCGAGAGGATGACTTCCTCGCCTCCGGGGTGCGCTACGGCGGTCGTGGTCGCAGACTCGATCAGATGATCAGCGAGTTGACGAAGATCTGGCAGGGGCAGGGCTCGGGTCCGTCGGCGGGCGTCGGACCTCGGCCTGTCGACGGGGGCCCGCCGCTGCTGTTCGGCGGGCATTCGCCCTCGGCCATGCGCCGAGCCGCGGAGCACGGCATCGGCTGGATAGCGGGCGGCAGTTCGGCGACCGCGTACCCGGAACTGGTTCGCCAGGCCCAGGAGGAGTTCCGTCGGCACGGCCGCGAGGACAAGCCGAAGATGGTGTCGCTGAGCTACGTCTGTCTCGGTGCCGGCGGTCGAGAACGAGGCGGTGCCTACCTCCGCGACTACTACTCCTACATCGGTCCGAAGGCGGAGCGGGCGGCCTCGGCGGTCATCGTCGACGAGGACCAACTGCGCAGGACCGTCGCCGAGTTCGCCGAGGCGGGCTGTGACGAGCTGCTGCTCTTCCCGTGCACCGCAGATCCCGATCAGGTCGACCTGATCTCCAAGGCGGTTCTGGCGTGACGGCGGTGGTGCTCGGGGTGCTCGCCGTCCTGGGCAGCGGCGTGGTGGCCGGCGTGCTCTTCGCCGTGGCGTTGAGCGTGCTGCCTGCCTTGACCGCCATGCCGCCGGATCGTTACGTCTACACGCACAAGCTGATCGGCCGGAACTGGGACCCGACGATGCCGATCATCGTGTTGTCCTCGATGCTGGTCTGCATCGTCCTCGCGGTGCTGTCGCCGCCCGGGACGGGGCGGACCCTCTACATCGTGGGAGCGGTCCTGCTGCTGGCCGTCTCCGTGGTGTCGCACTTCTGCAACGTGCCGATCAATCGTCGCGTCAAGGGCCTGGACCCCGAGTCCATGCCCGTCGACTGGTCGGATCCTCGGCCGTTGTGGCGCCGATGGCACACGCTGCGTACCGCGCTGGCGGTGCTGGCGGTGCTGGCCAATGCGGTGGCGATCAGCCTGGCATGAGTTGATGGTCGACAGGGCCGGGTCCGGGAGGGCCCGGCCCTGTCGTGTCTGCTCTCGGCAGCCGGTCGGCGTCCCGAGCCTGCGGATTGTGTAGTCCCGCCCGTCCTTGAGTTCCGCCTGCGCTGCGCCGAGTCTGCGCCGAGTCTCGGACGCCGGAAAGTCTGCGGGTCCGAGGTCCGTCGTCCCACGGTCGCAGCCTCCTCCGCTCGGTGCGCCGGTGCCTCGTCCCGAGTGGACACTCCGCACCTGCGGCCGCGGGCCGAGGCGAGGTCGTCGACGTGCCGCCGGCCTGCTCCGCGACGGGACTGCTGCGTGGCCGAGGCGACGGCCCGGCCGACCCGCCCGAGCGCACGAGGACGCGGCCTGCTGATCAGACGCCGGTGGTCGCAGGCGTCGTCGTCCCGGCCGTGGGCGGAACCTCTGACCACAATGAGTCGAGGCCCTGTCTGCGAGGCCGAATCAGCTCCAACAGCGGCCCCGTGATCGCGGTAGTGATCAGGGTCATCACCAGCAACGCGGCGAACAGGTCGGTCGAGATCACGCCGAGGGACAGGCCCAGCTGGAGGACGATGATCTCGGTCAGACCCCGGCAGTTCATCATCACGCCCAGCGCGAGCGAGGACCGCCGATCGGTGCCGACCGCCAACGCGGGCAGCACCACCCCGAGGAACTTCCCGCCCATCGCGACAGTCAACACGAGGAGCATGATCAGCCACCCCGCGCCCGAGGCGGCGTCCCAGAGGTTCGTGCTCAGGCCGATGCCCGCGAAGAACACCGGCAGCATCAACCAGTGTGTCGGGCCCGCGAGCCGGAACCCGAACTCCTCGGCGCCTCTCGAGCCTCGGGGAGTGACCACGCCCGCGAGAAACGCGCCGAAGATCGCCTCGATGCCGATCATCGCGGTGACGCCTGCGGACAGCAGCACGAGCATCAGGATGGCGACCATCAGCATCGGCTTGCGGTCCGGCTGCGCGTCGGCGTGCCGAGCGAGCCGCGCCATCAGCGGGCGAACCCCCCACCACATCACGGCGGCATAGACCGCCGAGAGCAGCACGGTGGCCCCCACACCGCCGAGCGAGTCGCCGTTCACGCCCGCCACGACCAGTGCGAGCAGACACCACGCGGTGACGTCCTCGATTCCCGCCGTCGCCATGCCGAGCGCGCCGATACCGGTGTCCTTCAGCCTGCGGTCCTTGAGGATCCTCGCGAGCACCGGGAAGGCGGGGACGCTCAGCGCCACGCCGAGGAACACCGCATAGGGACCGGTGCCCGTGCCCTCGGGGCGCAGGCCTGCCAGCGGCCACAGCGCGAGGGCCACTCCACAGAGGAACGGAACGGCGATGCCCGCGTGACCCGCGACCAGCGCGGTGCCTGCATTGCCTTTGAGCAGCGCGAACGGTAGTTCGCGGCCGACCTCGAACATGAAGAAGATGACACCGAGCTGGCCGATGGCGGTGAGGAAGAACTGCACGTCCGGCGGAAAGAGGACCTCGGCGACAGACGGAGCCAGCCTCCCCAGCACGGTGGGGCCCAACAACAGGCCTGCGGTGATCTCCCCGATGACCCTCGGCTGGCTCAGGCGGACGGCCAGGGAGCCCGCCAGTTGGGTGGCGACCACGATGACCGTGCAGGCGATGAGCACCATGCCCAGCACGTCGTGCAACGGTGCCACGACGTGTCCGGCCGTCTCACCGGCGCCTGTCTGCCTGCCTGTCCACTCCGTGCGCCCCTGGATGAGGGCGAACGCGGCGATCGAGGACGGGACGACGAAGAGAAGGTAGATCAACAGACGTCGCCGATCACGGTGACGTCCGTTCGGCGGCCCGTCGTGCCGAGCCTGAACTGAGGACATGACGCAAGCTCCTGACGGATCGCTCCGGACAGACGTACTGAGACAGAGTTCCGGGCCCGCCGATGACCTGGCGGGCCCGGAAACGGGTGACGCTGACGGAGTCAGGCCGCCTTGTGTCCGATGACAAGTGTGACGTCGTGCCCGAGCGAGAGGTGGCTGACGGTCGCGAAACCGGCGTCCGTCAGCCACTCGACGCACTCTTCGAGTCGGTAGCCGGTGCCGTGCGGTGTCATGAGCTGAAGGTTGAGGCTCGTGACGAGGTTGCGCAGGTAGCCTTCCTCGCCCTCCACGATGATCGGGTCCCAGATCAGGAACGCGCCGCCGGGCTTCAGCGCTGCGAAAGCGTTGGCCAGCAGCTGCCGTCGCTGCGCGTCCTCCCAGTCGATCAGCGAGTGACCGATCATCATGACCTCGGCCTCGGGGATCGAGGCGAAGAAGTCGCCGCCTTCGAACCGCACCGTCCCCGTGGTGCCGAGCGTGACCATGTGCTCGTCGAAGGCGGGCCGCAACTGGGGGAGGTCCAGCACCGTGCCGTCCAGATGGGGATGGGCCTGGACGAGTTGGGCCAGGACGTTGCCCCGACAGCCGCCGAGTTCGACGACGAGGGTCCGGGCGGACCAGTCGAACCGCTCGATCAGCGCGGGGATCAGCGGCTTGCTGGCCGCCTCTGCCATCCCGATGAAGTCGACGCGCTTCTCGTCGCTCTCGTAAAGCTGCTCGAACATGGCGTCGCCCGTGTAGGTCGCGGCCTGCGGCCGTCCCGTGCGCAGCGCCTCGGCGAGCCTGCCCCACGCCGGGTACATCACCCGGTTGGCCATGTGCAGCAGACCGCCCATGTACTCGTCATGACTGGGGACGAGGAAGAACTCGGCGGCCTGGCTGTTGCGGAAGACGTCGTCGTCGCGGTCGAGCATCCCGAGCTCGACGAGCGCATCCAGGAAGTGCCCGGTGCCGCGCGCGTGCAGGCCGAGCCGCTCGCGGATGACGGGCTCGGTGGCAGGTGCCTCGGCCAGCAGATCGAACAGGCCCACCTCCAGCCCGGCGAGCACCATCTTCGACGGCTGGAACGCCATCGCCTTGTCCAGGAAGTGACGCGGATGCGGCCGGGTCGCCGGTTCCAGATGAGTCGTCATGTCCGTCCTTCTCGGTAACTGTCGTCACCCGGAGTCGTGGGTGCGCCGTGGGCGTCGTCCGGTCTGCCGGGCAGGCAGGCGGGCACGTCGGGCCGAGCCGCGTGCGGGGGGTCTCGGAGGTTCGGCGGTGGGCGGGCCGAGGCCTGCGGCGAACGGCCTCGGCGAACGGCTTTCATCGAACGGGCGGCGACGCGGACGGCCCGACCGCCGGACCTCCAGACAGGTCCGGCGTCGGCCGTGATCGTCCGGGGAAGGCGTCGTCGGCCGCTCGCGACAGCCGCCCGCGTCGCAGCAGAATGCCTCGCGGCGGCTGCCTTCAGCTCTTCTCGTCGGGATCGAGACCTGCGGCCAGCGCCAGTGCGGCGGCCAGGGCCCGGTCCGCGTCCTCGGCGGGTTCCTGCTGCCGCCAGGCGACGAAGGCGTCCGGCCTGACGAGCACCGCACCCTCCGGTCCGACGCCGTAGGCCTGCGCCCAGTCCCGGCCGTCGGGGATCAGATCGCCGTCCTGGCCGATCACCTCGCAGCGCAGCGGGACGCCGAGCTGCTTGGCGACGCGGTCGGCCGCCTCGGGCCATCCGCTGGTGCGGGAGCCGGTCAGCAGGACGAACTCGTCCCAGAACAGGTCCACGGTGGAGATCCGCTCGCCGTCCCGCCGGAGCCAGACGTGCGGGGCCCGGGTGCCGGGAGCACCGGTGAGGGTGAGCTTCGGCGAGAGCACCCTGGCATCCTGATCGACCCCCACGATCGAGGTGGACTTGTAGCGGTAGCCCAGGGTGATGATGACGTCGTCCACCATGAGGGCCCTGGTCTCGTCGTCGGCGTATCCGTGGCGAATGCGATTGCGGACCATCGCCTGCTCGGCCATGGCCTCGCCCACCCTGCGCCGCTCGGCGTCGTAAGTCTCCAGTAGCGCGTCCCCGCTGACCCCCTTGAGCACCGAGGCCAGTTTCCAGGCCAGATTGTGGGCGTCGTGGATGCCGGTGTTGGCACCGAATCCGCCTGCGGGCGGGTGCAGGTGCGCCGCGTCGCCAGCCAGGAAGACCCGCCCTCGGCGGAAGGTCTCCGCGACGAGCTGGGCGCCCTGCCACGGCACCTTGTCCATGATCTCCACGTGGAGGTCGTCCTTGCCCGCGGCGGTGCGCACGATCTCGATGCACCGCTCGTCGGTGAAGTCCTCCGGCTTCTCACCCTGGTCGGGGTGGTAGAGCGGCGCGGCCAGCCACGGGTCGCAGCCGTGCAGCCGCGACAGGCCCATCAGGGTGCCGGGAGCGGCGGTGGCGTAGCAGAGGATGAACTTGCGATCCTTGAGCAGCGCCTCCAGTTCCGGCGCACGGAAATAGATGCTCAAGGCGTTGAAGACGGTGCCCCGGCCCTCGCGCTCGACACCGAGGGTGGTCCTGGTCCGACTGTTCGCCCCGTCGGCGCCGATCAGGTAATCGGCACGCACGGTGGTGCGGGCACCCGTGGCGAGGTCTTCGACGATCGCGGTGACCCCGTCGTCGTCCTGTTCGAACGAGTGCAGTGCGGTGTTGAACCGCACGTCAGAGCCGTTGTCCTTGGCGATGTCGACCAGCACCCGCTCGTAGCGGTCCTGGCCGCAGCCCATCACCCGCTCCGGGCTGATGTCCGGTCCGTCGAGCGACGGAGACTCCAGCACCACCGCGTCGTCGATCTCGGCGAAGGTGTTGACCTGGATGATGCCGCCCTCGAAATACGGATGCGAGTCGCCCATCTCCAGGGCGCGCACCGTCTCGTGGAAGCCTGCGGCGCGGAACAGCTCCATGGTCCTCGCCTGGAGGCCGGGCGCACGCGGCAGTCGGGAGGTGCCGTCCCGCTTTTCGACCAGCATCGTCTTGATGCCATGGCGCCCTAAGAAGAGGGCGGAGGACAGGCCCACCGGGCCACCGCCCACGATCAGCACCGGGATCTTCACGTCATACATGCCCGTTTCCTCTGTTCGAGATCCAGCGGGACAGGGTCGAGGCCGCCCGCGCGACCCCGAGAACGCGGCCACACCATCGGGTGACCTCGATGCAGGATTACTGATGCGACCTCGAATATCTCTGAACTCGAGAGCAGGTCTGCTGCCCGGCCTGCGCCTCGAACGTGTCTTGAGTGTGCCTCCAACCGATGGTGTGAGGCTCGACGCGAAATCGGAATGGCAGCCTCGCCATCCGCCGTCGGAAAAGGAGTCGTGCGAATGACGAGCACAGCCCCGGACACCAGCACTCCGGCAGGCCTCATCCGTCTCGGCAATGCGTTCTGTGACGCGAAGGCGTTATTGACCGCGGTAGACCTCGATCTGTTCAGTCTGCTGCGCAAGGGTCCCGCGACCGTGGAGGAGATCCGGTCGGCGCTGGACCTGCACGGCCGCGGACTGTCGGACTTCCTGCAACTGCTGGTCGCACTCGGACTTCTGGACCGCGAGGGCGACCGCTACCGCAACGCCGAAGGCGCCGACCGTCACCTCGTGCGTGGCGAGAAGGGCTACGTCGGCGGCTTCATGCTGCGTTCCGACCGCAACCTGTACCCGGCCTGGGGCAAGCTGGCCGAGGGGCTGCGGACCGGGCGGCCTCAGTCGGTCGGCGACTTCGACGCGGTGCTGGCCAACCCGAAGTTCCTGGCCCAGTTCGTGCACATGATGGACGCCTTGACCCATGTCCTCGGCCCGGAGCTGATCGAGCGCATCGACTTCACGCCTTATCAGTCGATCCTGGACATCGGCGGGTGCCGCGGCAACATGGCGGGCCAGATCGTGAAGGCCAACCCGCACCTGGTCGGCCATGTCTTCGACATGCCGCAGATGGAGCAGTTCTTCGACAAGCACATGGCGGAGTACGGCGTCACCGGCCGGGTGCACTTCCACGGCGGCAGCTTCTTCGAACAGGACCTGCCGAAGGCAGACCTGGTGATGCTGGGCCACGTCCTGCACGACTGGGACCGCGACCAGCGGGAGTTCCTGGTCAACGCGGCATACAAGGCGTTGAATCCCGGCGGAACGCTGCTCGTCTACGACCGGATGCTCGACGACGATCCTCGGCACGTCGAGAACCTGGTGATCAGCCTCGACATGCTGCTGGTCACCGACGGCGGCTCCGAGTACGCGGTCTCCGAACTGCGCGGACACGCTGAGAAGGCGGGCTTCACGTCGATCACCGACGAGCCCTTCAGCGATTTCGACACGCTGCTCATCGCGAAGAAGAAGTAGCGGCAGGCCGCTTGCCCCGCGCCGCCGTGGCCGTGCCTGGCGGCGCGCGGCTGTGCGGCCTTGCCGCCGTGTGCGGCCTCGGGGGAGCGGCGTGGCAATGGGGGGCGGCGGTGGCGTGCGGACGGTCGTCTCGTCCGCACGTCCTCGGCCACGCCGACTCCCGCCGGTGCACTCGTCCGCCGCTGCGGTCCGGCCGACGCGGCGGCGGACCGAGGGACCAGTACCGACAAGGACCGCGGAGCAGCCGTGTTCCCCGAGGGCTCCGCGTCATCGACGACGGACTCAGACGAAAGGCAGCTGGCATGACGACACCTGACGAGCGGGTACCGGTGCTGATCGTGGGCGGGGCACTGGCGGGCCTGTCGACCGCGGTCTTCCTCGCCTCGCACGGGGTGAAGGCGCTCGTGGTGGAGCGACACCCCGACACCCTCCTGCATCCCCGCGCACGGGGGATCAATCCCCGCACCGTGGAGACCTTCCGGCAGGTGGGGCTCGAAGCCACGCTGCGTGCCGAGGCGAGCATGAACGCCGACTTCGGCTCCCTGCCGATGCTCCGGGCGGAGACGTTGGCGGGTCGGGAGATCTTCTCCGGGCCTGCCGACCAGCCCGATCCCAGCGGTGACGTCAGCCCCACCACCTGGGTGCCCATCGACCAGGATCGACTGGAGCACGTCCTGCGGGCCAAGGCCGTGGAGCTGGGGGCCGAGCTGCGGTTCGCCACCGAGGCCGTCTCGCATCACCAGGACGCCGACGGGGTGTCCGTGGTGCTGCTCGACCGCGAGACGGGGCGGCAGCGCACCGTCCGGGCCGACTACCTGGTGGCCGCCGACGGCGGTCGCAGCCCGTTGCGGGAGGCGCTGGGCATCGGCGTGCAGGGGCCCGGCATGTTCGCCACGACCCTGTCGGTGCTGTTCGAGGCGGACCTGACGCAGGCGTTACGCGGTCGGCGATTCGGCATGTCCTACCTGGACAAGCCGCATCCGCAGACGGTGATCTACCCGCACGACGGCGAGCGGCGGTGGATCTTCGCGACCCGCATCCCCGAGGGCCGGGTCCTGGAGGAGATGACCGACGATGAGTTTCGCACGTTGATCAAAGCCGCCATCGGGCTGGACGACGTCGACGTCACGATCCTCGCGCAACTGCCTGCGGGCGGCGTGAAGGCGCTGCGATTCGACCTCGGTGCGCAGGTCGCTCAGCGGTATCGGGCGGGTCGGATCTTCCTCGTCGGCGACGCGGCACACCTCGTGCCACCGACCGGCGGCTTCGGCGCCAGCCTGGGCATCCAGGACGCGCACAACCTGGCCTGGAAGCTGGCCGCCGTGCTGGACGGCAGTGCCGCGCCCGTCCTGTTGGAGACCTACGAGCGTGAGCGGCAGGCCGTCGCGTTCCTCACCTTCCGACAGTCCCTGGCGCTGATGCACGACCGGACCGGCGACGACGCGGACAAGGATCACTCCGCCGACTACGGGGCCACCGTCTTCGGTTATCGCTACGACGACGGGGCGCCCGTCGCGCCGAGCGACCTGACCGGTCAGCCGGGCACCCGTGCCCCGCATGTCGTCCTCACCGACGGCGCGGCCGAATCCTCGTCGCTGGATCTGTTCGGTGCGTCGTTCGTCCTGCTCACCTCGGGTGCGGGGGACTGGGCTGAGGCCGGGGCGAAGGCCTCGGCACGGACCGGTGTCGCGCTGTCGGCCCACGTCGTCGACGGGACGGACTCCGATCTGCGCAGCGTCGCGGGCGGATTCGCCGCCGCCTATGGCATCGAGGGCGGCGGGGCGGTCCTGGTGCGACCCGACGGGTTCGTCGCCTGGCGGGCCGAGGCGTCCAGCGCCACGGCCGAGGACGAGCTGACTGCGGCGCTGCTGGCGGCGACCGCGCGTACCGACGTCGGCTGAGGCTCGCCGACGGCCCGCGCGGCAGGCTCGGTGGACGAGCGGGTGACGACGGTCGACTGCCTGCGTCGAGGGCAGGCGCGTCGTCGACTGCCCTCGACATCCGGGAGGCCGTCGGCCCGGTGCGCGCCCTGGTCTGCGCGAGCAGATCGGGCAGACGTTCGCCGGGCCGCCGTGGGCCGGCGAGATCCTGGCCCGCGCGAGGCGCCCGACCGGATTGCGGCGGCAGACTCCGTGGTCGCCCTCGGTGCCGGGGCGGCGACCCGGCCGGTATGGATCACCTGCCCCGAGATGACCGCGCACGCACGCGCACCGGCGAACCGTGCCGTGCCCGCCGCCGCAGACCGGCGACGCCCCCGGCCGAGCGCCGTCTGAATGACGGAGCGCCGTGACGAACGACGAAGCGCGGTGGTCCGTGGCGGACCACCGCGCTCCGCCTTCGCGGGGGAGACGGGATGAGACGGGCTCAGCCGAGGGCCGCGAGGCGGCGCCCTTCGAAGCGGGCGGCGAGGAGGTAGCCGCCGCCACCGGCGATGGCCAGCACCCAGAAGGGGCCCGGCCCGGTGAGGAAGAGCGCGGCGGTGGAGATGAGCGCGAGCCAGCTGCCGAGGGAGTAGTGCAGGACATTGCGGCGGACGGCGCCCTCGGCGATGTTGATCATGCCGACGATGAACACGGCGCCGATGGGGAAGAGGGAGTTCTCGACGTCCGAAGGCAGGTCGACGTTACTCGTCAGACCCGTGATGGCGAGGGTGACGGCGATGAAGCCGGTGCCCCAGGCGCTGCCGATGAGCTTCTCTCCTGCGATGACGTCCGGGGTGGCGCCGCGCTGGGCGAGCTTGCCTCCGATGAGGGAGCCCGCCACGCCGGGCACGATGCCCATCGCGAGCAGGACGAAGGGTAACCAGCCAGGCAGGTTCACCAGGGGATCGTCGCCCGCGGACAAGGCGAAGGCGCCGTAGCCGAACACGAAGGCGAAGGCGAAGCTCATGTACGGGCGACGGCTGTCGATCGGGTTGGGGCCGGGGACGCTCGCGGCGTCGCCTGCAGCGGAGGTCGTAGCGGCGGTCGAGTCGTTCATGGTGAGTCTCCGGTCGGGCTCTCGTCGACTGGGCATGGGTCGGGTGACTGCACGGTGAGGAAACGGGAGGCGGCAGGGATCTGCTCCGCGCCCGTGACGCCCGCGCGGGGTGATACGCGGCGCTCAGGGATCAGTCGTCGGTCGGGCTCCCCTCGTCAGATCGCGCCCGAGACGTCGCCGAGGAGCGCGGCCGCCTCGTCGAGCGATCGGTCACGGGGTCCGCCGCTGTAGCGCGGAGGTCGTGAAGAAGGACACGAAGCGGGTGAGCGCGTTCAGGCGGCGGGTGCGGGTGAATCCCCTTCCGGACATCGACGTTCCGAGCCGCACCAGGTCGCGGGTGCCGATGGTCAGCACGAAGCGCTGGACCTCGCCCGGCTCGCCGTCGACAGGGGAGATCTCGGTCCGCAGCGTGGTCAGCCCGGCCAGGAGGTCCACCGGGTTGCGGGACCGGACGGTCTTGGTGCCCGAGAGCTGCCACGGACGTCCCTGGTCGTCCTGGAAGCGCAGTGCGTACACCATCGCCTCGTGCCTGCCCTGGGGGAACAGCGACAGCGTTCCCGAGATCTCTACGTGCGTGGCGACGTCATCGATGTCGACCATGCCCCGCATCGACACCGTGTGCGCCTCGTCGGCGAGGAACGGGTCCAGGCCCGGAATCTCCGCCCGCAGGGACAGGACCATCCTCGGGTGCTCTCGGACGTGCGTGGCCATCTGTTCCTCGAAGACGATGCCGTCGCCCTTGGTGGCGGCGTGGAGCTTCGACTGGGACAGGTAGGCGCTGTCCTCGGGGACGTCGGCGGGCACCACCGAGTCCCATTCCGGTGCGCGCCACTCGGGTCGGCCGGATCGGCGGATGATCGTCTCCATCGACCGTTCCGCGGCGGCGAGGATCGTGGCGGAGGGGTTCACCCCGGTCGCTGCGGGAATCACCGAGCCGTCCATCACGAACAGGCCCGGATAGCCGTGTACCTCGCCCGCCTCGTCGACGACGCCGGTGGCGACGTCGGAGCCGGAACGCACCCCGCCCAACGCGTGGACGGTGATGGTGCGGCGGAGGAGGGACCAGGTGAAGGGGTTGTACAGCCGAGCGTCGAGGAGCTGCGCGATCGCCGGGCCGACACGCGTCTGGGACTTGTACAGCTGGGCCTGCCACCGGTTGTTCCAGGCCAGCGTGGCCTCGCCCCTGGCGTCCAGCCGCAGCGTCCCCTTACCCGAGTCCTTCCCCATTGCCAGCACGGTGAAGGTCTGGCGGGGATCGGTGTGCCGCACGCTGCGCTGCCACCAGTCGCGGACCTTCCTGCCGGGCAGGACCGTGTCGAACAGGGCGTTCAGCGGCGGAGGGAAGGCGCCGTCCTGCACCTGGTACCACACCGACCGCCGTCCCTCCGGCACGTCCAACACGGCGTTGGTCGTGATGGTGGGCCCCGTGGTCATGTCCGGCCGCTTGCCTCGCAGCTCGGCCAGCGTGAGGAAGTCGCCGTTGCCGGAGAATCCCTTGCCGAGCTGCTGAGAGAGGCCGGGCAGGGTGCGGTGCACGTCGCGGGAGCGGAGCAGGAGCTCGTTGGTCGCCACCGCACCGGCGGCGAGCACGACCTTGGGTGCGACCCACGTGCGCAGGGCGGCGTCGGGGTCGGAGGGGGTCGAGGCGTACACCGTGTAGCTGTCACCGTGCCGCTCGATGCGCTTGACCTGTGCGTCGGTGACGGCACGGGCGCCCGCATTCTCCGCTGCGGTGAGGTAGGTGTAGTCCAGCGTGTTCTTCGCTCCGTGGTTGCAGCCGATCACGCACTCACCGACGAACGCACATCCTCGGCGGGGAGCACCGTGGACGTTCGGCCGCCAGGTGTCCGGATCGCCGAAGGTCACCGCCAGGTTCGGCCGCACGGTGGCCTCGTCCTTGTCCGTGCCTTTGAGGAGTCCTTCCATGAGCTCCGTGCGGGGCGGTACCTTTCCGGTGCGGGGATCGTTGCCCACCGGCGAGACCCCCATCATGTGCGCGGCGAGGTCGTAGTACGGGTCGAGTTCCTCACGTCGTAGATGGGCAGGCCATTGTTCGCCCAGCGCCTGTCCGAAGGGGCGGGCGAACACGTTCGCGTAGACGAGTGATCCGCCGCCCCAGCCTGCCGCCTGGACACTGCCCATGTTGTCGAGCCAGCGGATGTCGTAAAGCCCTCGATCGAGGTCCCATAACCAGCCGTCCGTCAGCTCGGGCGCGCGGGGGAAGTCACCGAGCTTCCAGCGTCGGCCGCGTTCGAGGACGATGACCGAGAACCCGGCCTGCGCGAGGCGGGCAGCGGCCACGGCACCGCCGAACCCGCTGCCGACGACGATGGCATCGGCGTCGAATTGATCAGTCATGAGCGTTCCCTTCGGGGCGGGTGCCGTCGTGGGTGGGAGTGGCGCCCGCCGTGGACGGGCGTGTGGTCCGGGAGGACGGTGCGCCGCCGGACCAGAGATGCGGCCTGTTCGAAGAGGCGGCCGCAGCCCGGCACCGGGCGCACCGAACGACGTCTTCGCCCTGGCCGGCCAGGGCGGGACGAGGGCCGGGGCGGGCGCGAGGCCGTGGTCTGCCGTGGTGCTGCGACCAGCGGCCCCGCGCCCGTCGGCGGTCAGGCCGCGTGCTTGCCGGGCGCGGCGCTGCCCTTGTACTCCTTCAAGTTGGAGATCAACTCGACGAGGTCGGGCGTGGCGTCGAACCGGCGCTGGTGGATCGCGGCGAGCTTCGCGTCCATCTCCGGGTCCGGGTCGTCGGTGATGTCGAACGACGCGAACTTCTCGATCAGCGGCAGCCCCATCCGGTCGATCGCCAGGTGCGCCGGGTCGTTCATCATCTTCTCGTAGGTCTCGAGGTCCTCGACCGCGGAGACGGCTCCGTACTGGTACTCCCCGCCGAAGTCACGGCCGAAGACTCCGGACGAGTCGCCCGTGCTCTGCGCGCCGAGGCCCTCGACGATGGCGTCCGCCGTCTCCTTCGGGACGTCGGGCTTGATCGTGAAACGAATGCAGTGGTAGATCATGGCGGTTTCCTTTTCGCGGGTGTTCGGTGAACAGACCGATTACGGGTGAATCGGTGGTCAGGCCTGGCCGAAGAGCGCGGCGTGATCGCGGGCGAAGTCGGCGACGTCGCGAGCGGGACGTCCGGTGAGATCGGCGACGGAGGTGTGCACCTCGGCGGCCTCACCCTTGGCGTAGTGGGCGTAGTCCTCGACCAGGCCCGCCAGCTGCCACGGCGGGACCATTCCGGACAGAGCGGCGGTGAACTGCTCGGCGGGCACGTCCTGGAAGGCGATCTCCCGCCCGGTTGCCGCCGCCAGCGCCTGCGCGATCTCCTCATGGGTGACCGCCCGGGGGCCGGTCAGGGTGTAGGTCTGACCGGTGTGTCCCTCGCCGGTCAGCACCGCTGCGGCGGAGTCCGCGATGTCCCGGGTGTCGATCGCGCTGACGGCGGCCTCGCCGATGGGCGCGCCGAACCAGCCCTGTGCGATGGTGGGGGCGAAGCCGAGCAGCGACTGCAGGTAGAGATTGGGACGCAGCACCGTGTAATCGAGGCCGAGCTGCTGCACGTGCTTCTCGACCTCGGCGTGCCAGCGCAGGAACCGCACCGGCGAGTCCGTGCGCGCCGCGTACTGCGAGAGCAGCACGAGCCGATTCACCCCGGCCTTGACGGCAAGGTCGGCGAACCGGATCTGCAGCTCGGCGGCGTCCTCCTCCGAGGGGCTGTTGAGGAAGACCGCGTCGACGCCCTCGAGAGCGGCGGTGATCGAGTCCGGGTCCCGCAGGTCGGCGACGACGTTCTCGACGTCGGAGATCGACCGGTGGGAGTTGCGGATCATCGCGCGGACGGTGGCGCCGCGAGCCTGGAGAGCGGGGACCAGGGTGGACCCCACGGTCCCGGTCGCTCCGGTCACGAGCACGGTGGGTGCGTTCATTGTCTGGCGTCCTTATCTCGGTGTCGCCGAGGCCGTTCCTCGGCGGGGGGCTGTGTCGGGGCTCAGTGCATTCCTGTGGTGGCCTGGGTCGGCCGTGTTCGGGCAGGGGGGACGAGTGAGATCGCGAAGGCGACGAGGATGAGCACGGTCAGGGCGAGGAACGCGGTCGTGAACGAGATGTCCCCGTCGGCTCCGGCGGAGCCGATGGCGATCCCGGCCAGTGCGGCGAGACCGATCGCGCCGCCCAACTGCTGTGCGGTGCTGATCAACCCACTGACCAGGCCTGATTCGCCTTCCTTGCTGTCGCGCACCGCCATCGTGGTCGCATTGATGGTGCCGAGCCCGAAGCCGCTGCCGAGGAGCAGGAACGCGCCGATGAGGCTCACGGACAGGCCGCTGGTCGTCGGGTTCAGCGCCAGCCACAGCAGGCCTGTGAGCAGCAGGGCGAGCGCGGTCCGGAGCGAGCGGTCCGGACCGATGCGCTTGGCCAGCAGGGGCGAGGCGGCGCTGCCCGCGATGATCATGGCGGCGAAGGGGACCTGGGCCAGCCCGGTCGCCAACGCAGTCATCCCGAGCACCTCCTGCTGGTACAGGGGGAGGAAGAAGAGCAGGCTCGTCATCGTGGCGCCGAGCATCATCATCACCGAGCTCGCCATGACCACCGGTCTCGTGCGGAAGACGCCGAGCGGAACCAGGGGATGCGAGCAGCGGTTCTCGGTGATCACGAACGTCGCGAGGGAGGCGATGCCGATCCCGAGGCCGATCAGCGTGCCGGGCGCGGCCCAGCCGACCTCGGCGGCGAGGATCATGCTCAGTGCGAGTGCGGAGACTCCCACGGTGATCGTGATGGCACCGAGGACGTCGAACCGGCCGGGCCTGCCAGGGAACGCAGGCACCGCGCACGCCACGAGGATCGCGCTGATGACGCCGAACGGCACCGGGGTCCAGAACACCGACTGCCAGCCGAGCAGCTCGGTCAGCGTTCCGCCGAAGAAGACGCCGAGCAGACTGCCGATACCCGTGACCACGCCCCAGACGCCCATGACACGCGTGCGTTCCGTCGGCGACGGGTAAAGGGCGAGCAAGAGCGCCAGCGCGGAGGGCATCAGGACCGCGGCCCCGATTCCCTGCCCGATCCGCCCGATGATCAACGCAGGCCCGGTGGCGGCCAATGCGGAGCCCACCGACGCCACGAGGTAGACGGACATGGCGGCGAGAAACGTTCTCCGGGGCCCGAGCAGGTCGGCGAGACGGCCGCCAAGCAGCAACAGGCCGGCCAAGGACACCAGATAGCTGCTTGCGACCACCGTCAGTTCGGCGGCCGAGAGTCCCAGGCCCTCGCGGATCGCAGGCCCCGCGAGATTGACCATCGCGGTGCTGAGGACGACCAGGAAGGTGGAGGTCGCCAGGCCGGCCATCGCCACACCGCGCGGCACCCGTGGGCGGGCGGGCACCGTGGTGGTTGCGGTGTCGTTGCTCATCGCCTTTTTCCTTGTCCAGAGAGTGTGTGCTGCCACGTTCCGGAGCGCCTGCCGCCAGGGCGGCCGGAGCCGCGGAGGCTGGGGCGCCGCAGGCTCGTGCGGTGCGTCCGTCGCCTTGCGCTCTGATGATAGTGACTGGTCACTATCATCAGAGCCGAAAGAAAGGCTCCTCCTCGGAGTCTGCGGTCAAGAAAAGCCGGGCCCGCGCGTCGTCTTCGGTACCGGCCGACGTGCCATCCATGATGGACCGTCGGCGAGACGGCGGGGAGGTCGTGCGCTCGGCCGGTGTCGATCTCTGGACGGAACCTCAGCCCGCCTGGAGACCTCCCGTGTCCACCCGTGCATCACGGACCTCGGATGTCGGGATCCGCTCAGGTCGGTCACCCCTGAAGCAGGACGAGCCTCACCTCATGCATCGAAACGCCGGATCCGTCGCCATCGTCGGCAGCGGATCGCCGTCGGTCGCTTCGGGAGGGCGACTCCCGTTCGGCCGATGCGGATGCACGCCGTGGCGCTGCGATGAAGCTCCGTCTCAGGGAGAGGACTCGGATGAGGTGCGGGCGGGAGACCTCGGCATCCATGGCGATGGCCGCAGTCGAGCGGCCGTGCAGCCCGTTGCGACTCAACTCCTGCAACGTCACCGCGAGGGTCTGCTCGCGACGACGCTCGATGTCGATTCGTGGTCTCCGACCGACCGTCATGGTTGATAGTTAACAGTCACTACCAAGTCCGTGTCAACTCGCACCGCCGTGACGGCCACGCGTGGACCGGCCATCGTCGATGACCTGGTCGAAGGAACGGAGTTCCCCTGACGGCGGTGGCAGGCCGCTCGCCGGGCCGCCGCGACGCCAGCGGTCCTTCCTGGCAACTCTGAGCTGGCGTTTTCCGGTTGTCGACGACAGTCGGCCGCTGTGCGGAAGGAGGAGGGGTGAGCCACCGAATTCCGGTGCCGATACTGTGATCTAGGCCGCATCGAGCAGCGAGGCGACTCTGGCCCTGGCGGATCTCGGACACTCCGTCGCAAGCCGTGTTCCCGTTCCGGCTCCCGGGCCGGGGGATGGGCCTGCCTCGCTCTGGGCGTCGGCCGACAGCGCCGGTCAGGGACTTCACCGGGCTTCGGCGTCCGTCGCCGAGTGGGGTGACCAGGCCCCTGGCGGGGACGGCGACATCGAGCGTCGGAGGTGTCCCGGCACCTCCGGGGCGCCGTCCCTGAGTCGCCGGAGACCACCGATGGACGGAGGCCAGCGCACTCCGGTCCGGTCTCGGTGCCGCGCCGCAGACGATCCCGACGTGCGGCGGACCAGCTGCCGTCCGCCGGGTGCGGCGGGGACGGCACCGTCGATCGCGAGACACGAGCCCGGACCTCATGTCCCCCGACGACGATCACGTGCACGCCGACGAGACGGCCCGGCTTCCCACGGGTCGGGTGTCCAATCGCCCGGCCGAAGGTCGGCGATGCGGCGGGTTTCGGCGAGCCCGGCTCGGGCGGACTCGTGTCCCGCCGAGCCGGATCTCACCAGCGCCGAGCCGACACCCGCCGCAGGCCGAGTCTCAGGACGCGGTGGCCACCTCGGCCTCGCGCGGTACGGAGATCTGGGTGACCGAACGCAGCATGCTCTGCTTGAAGGTCGCCACGAATCCCTCGACCGTGCCGGTGTCCCGAGGGTTGTTCAGATACGGCGCGAGTCTGCGCTCCACCTCCCGGACCCCGGGCTGCACGGCCATGAATCGTGCGACGGCATCGAGGTCGCCCTCGTACTCGATGAAGCGGACCAGCAGCCCGTCCCGGATGAAGACGGCCGTGGCCAGGATCTTGGCGGCCTCCCGTCCCTCGTCGTCGGGGACGGCAGGGGACCTGACCCGGCGAAAGCCGCTGAAGACCTCGGCGACCTCGTCCTCATGGCCGGGCTTGATGTCGTAGGTGATCGCGACGAACGGCATCGGACTTCTCCTCGTCATCTGTCGAGCGGGCTGTTCTCACTGGCGGTGAATCTCATCCGCGGTCCCGCGCATCCCGCGTGCGGGATCGACGAGACGGCCGTTGCAGTGACTCGGCGCCCGGACTCCACTCGCCCGTGTCGTGACGAGGCGGGTGAAGCGGGGAACCGGCGGGCAGGCCTACGGTCGTCCTGCCTGGTCACACCGGCCAGCCTGCGCGAGACCAGGCTGTCTCGGCGAACGCCCATTCGTAACGGATGCTGAGCGAGAACTGCTCGACGAGCTCTCGGCGCTGGGCGGTCGAGGCCTGTTCGGCCACGGCGTCGACCATGGCCAGGAAGCCCTTGACCGCGTAGCGGTATCCCTCACCCGGGTGATAGACCTCGATCCACGGCGCGTAGCGCGGCGAGGAGCGACGGGCGAGCAGATCGTCGGAGACCTGATGGTTGAACCAGACCATCGGCAGCAGCGCGCCGACCCCCGCGACGAAAGAGGTCGCCGAGGCGGCGGCGAAGAAGGCGCTGTGCGCATGCGTGGCCGGGTCCACCGGCGCGGTCTCCGTCGCGGCCCGCAGGCCCAGGTCCGGCGCCAGCTCGCCGTAGGCGGCGCGCAGCCGGTCGCGGGCCTCCAGCGAGTTGAACGCCGAGCGGCCGAACAGCGCCGTGTGTGCGTCCGACGGCGCGGCCGAGGCAGTCCTGGCCAGCGCTCGCGCATAGGCGGGGAGCAGGTGCAGGGTGTCCTGTTCCACGAAGTGACTCAGACATTCCGGCGGCAGCGTCCCGTCCCGCAGGCCGGACCAGAACGGATGGTCCTTGACCTTCGCCAGCACCGGCTCCGCGAGTTCGATGAGCTCTTCGTGAAACATGTTGCACCCTCCTGAGGAGACAGTGGACGTGGTCGCGCCGCCCCGCTCGACCCGAGGACGCCGCACCCGGCCGGCGACCGCAGGGCTGCTCCGCGGCGCGTCAGACCACCGGGCGGAACAGCCACGGAGCCGGACCTGGCCGGACCGGGACGGCGGAGTCACAGTTCGAGGCGCACCTGGTACTGCCGCAGCCAGCTGTCCAGCTGCAACACCATCTCGACGTCGCGCCGCTCGCCCCAGCCGGTGCTCTCGATGGGACGGCGCGCGCGGAACAGCTCGGACGACGACTGCTCGTCGAGCAGCGGCCGGACCGGGCTGCTCGGATCGGTCATCACCGCGTCGAACTCCTCGCGCAGCAGCCGTCCGTACCCGGGGTCCTGCGTCACGGGGAACGGACTCTTCTTGCGTTTCAGCACCGACGGCGGCAGCAGATCCGCGACGGCGGCCCGCAACACGCTCTTCTCCATCCCGTCGGCGTTCTTCATCTCCCACGGGATGTTGAACGCGTACTCGACCAGTCGGTGGTCGCAGTACGGGACACGCAGCTCCAGCCCCACGGCCATCCCGAGCCGATCGTCGCGGGCCAGCAACAGCGGAAGCCAGTGCGTGAGATGCAGGAATCCGGTCTGCCGCATGAGTCGGGCCTGGTCGTCCTCGCCGTCGAGCCACGGCGTGGCCGCCACGGCGGCGGCGTAGTGATCCCGCGAATAACCGGGCACGTCGACGCGCGTGAGCAGCGACTTGTCGAGCAGCCCCGTGCTGCGACCCAGCGGCGACTTCTTCAGCCCCATCGCGACCCAGGGGAAGTTCCCCGAACTCAGCAGGCTCGGGTCGCGGAAGGACTGATAGCCGCCGAACAGCTCGTCGGCGATCTCGCCCATCAGGGCGACGGTCGAGCGCTCCCGCACCGATCGCAGCAGCAGATACAGCGATCGGTCCATGTCGGGGATCGGCGTGGGCAGGTCCTGGGCGTGCAGCGTGGCGAGCGCGACGACTGGGTCCACCATGTCCGACGTCCGCAGCCGCACCGGCTCGTGCCGGGTGCCGAGGTGCCGCGCGACCTCCACGGCGAAGGGCGAGTCGTTGTCCTGGTGCCAGTGGTCCCTTCGAAAGTTCTCCTCCTGGCCCTCGAACTCCACGGAGAAGGTACGTACCTGCTCCGACGAGGCCATCCCGGCGAAGGCGGCGATGGCACTGGAATCGAGCCCGCCGGAGAGCAGCGTGCACAAGGGGACGTCCGACACCAGTTCGGCCGCGACGGACTCGGACAGCAGGTGCCGCACCGTCGCCACCGTCGTCTCGAAGTCGTCGGTGTGCTCCCGGCTCGCGACCGACCAGTAGCGGCGCTTCTCCATCGACTTCTGTCGGACGAGGATCACCTGGCCGGGCTCGACCTCGGCGATGTCCCGGTAGACGGCCTTGCCGGGCGTGGAGATGTAGGTGAGCAGCTCGGCCAGGCCCTCGGTGTCGACCACCGCGTCGATCAGCGGATGGGCGAGGAGCGCCTTGGGCTCCGAGGCGAAGGCGATCCCCTCGCCTACCCGCGAGTAGAACAGCGGTTTGACGCCCAGCCGGTCCCGCGCCAGCATGAGCTGCCTGGCGCGCGGGTCCCAGACGGCGAAGGCGAACATGCCGTCCAGCCGGTCCACACAGGCCGGTCCCCACTCCAGATAGGAGCGCAGGACGACCTCGGTGTCGCCGTCGGAGTGGAAGCGATGTCCCCGGCTCACCAGCTCCGCACGCAGCGCGCGGAAGTTGTACACCTCGCCGTTGTAGACCAGCACGGCCAGGGTCTGGCCGTGCTCCTCCGCCCGCGCAGGCTGACGGCCGCCGGGCAGGTCGATGACGGCGAGCCTGCGGAAGCCGAGCGCGGCGCGTTCGTCGGCCCACACGCCCTCGTCGTCGGGTCCTCGGTTGGCCAGGGTGGCCACCATGGTTCGAACCGTGCTGACCTGCTCTCGTAAGTCGCGCTGGAAGTCGATCCAACCCGCGATTCCGCACATCTCGTCGTCAACCCCGTTCCCGGTGGGCGGCTGTCTGGTCTCTGGGTCAGCCGACCGGCGTCGGCACGGCGGCCAGCGCCGCCAGCTCGGCGACGACGTCGGCGGGCGGAGCCGAGACACGCATCTCCTCGGCGACGGCACGGGCCCGGTCGGGCGCGTGGCCTGCGAGGACGCGGTCCACCGACTCACGCAGCGTCTCCGGCGTCAGGTCGCCGGGATCGAGCACCTCGCCGACGCCTGCGGCGCGGACCTGGCCGGAGTGACCGGCGTGGTCGGGGAGCCTGGGCACCAGGAGCAACGGCAGCCCGTGGCTCAGCGTCGTCAGGATCGTGCCTGCACCGCCGTGGCCGACGAGCAGATCACAGCTCGGCAGGATCGCGTCCACCGGCGTGTCGACCAGGACGGTCGCGTTGTCGGGCACGTCGTCGACCAGCGGTCGCTGCGCAGCGGACACGGCCGCGACCACCTCGACGTCGGAGGTGCCCAGTGCGGAGAGGATCTCGGGCAGCAGGAACAGCGACGGGTCGAGCTTGGCCATCGTGTGTCCCCAAGTGACGCACACGCGAGGGCGAGAGGTGCGGGCGGGCAGTGGTACGACGGCGGGACCGGACCCGTTGAACGGCACGTAGCGCATCGGGATGCGTCGGTAGTCCGTAGGCACCTGGAGGCTCGTGGGCGTCGGGTCGACGGTGGCGACGCCGAAGGGCTCCAGATCGGTCAACTCGTGCCGCTCGCCGAGCGGGGCCAGCAGTTCGGGCAGTATTCCCCTGGCCCGCAGCAGGAGATCGGTGCCGTACAGGTGCCGCACCGAGGGCACACCGATCGCCGAGGCCGCGATCGGCCCGGCTAACGCGGTCGGCTCGTGCACGATCAGGTCCGGTCGCCAGTCTCTGGCGAGCGTGACCAGGTCGTCGACCATGGACTCGGCGTGGGCCAGGAACATCCGCATGGCGCGCGGGCCCTTGCCGGTCTGCTTCGCCTGTCCCGTCAGCTCCTCGCTGCGGGCGGAGGGCAACACGTAGCCGCGGACCAGGTCCGCGGCGTCGACGTCGGCGCCGACGGTGGCCGACGGCAGTCCGGTGCTGATCATCTCCCTCGCCAGCTCCGGCTGACTGACGACCAGCACCTCGTGTCCCGCCGCGCGGCAGGCCCACGCGAGCGGCACCATCGCGTAGAGGTGTGACGGCCATGCCCATGTCGTGAACAGCACCCGCATCGTCTGCTCCCATCCCTGCCTGCCGTCGGTCGACTCCGAGCGCGGATCACCGTGACGGACCGGACTCGCACGGCGCTCAAAGACCGATGGGAGCACCGAGGCTCTTCGCAGCTCACGGGCGGACGTCCCAGTGATCGTCGAGCGACGCGGAACACGATCTGCCAGGCGATCCGTCGGCGGACGTGCGAGTGCCCGCCGGTCGGCGGCGAGCCGCCCAGGGGCGAACCCGCCCGGGGTGACCAGGTGAGGAGGATCAGGTGAGCACTGGACGTACCGCGCTGGTCACGGGCGCGAACAGGGGACTCGGCCGGGCGGTGGCCGCCGCACTGCATGCCAGAGGGCTGCGGGTGGTGCTGGCGGGTCGCGATCGGTCCTCGGTGGAGCAGGCGGCGGCCGAACTGGGCGCGGGGGCCTCGGGATGCGTCCTGGACGTGACCGACTCGACGAGCGTCCTGGCCGCCCGTGCGCTGATCGGCCCGGTGGACGTGCTGGTCAACAACGCGGGCGTCCTGCTGGACGGCGGCGGTGATCCCCTCACGGTCGATCTCGACCTGGTACGAGACACCCTCGCCGTCAACGTGCTCGGCTCGTGGCGGGTGTCGCAGGCCTTCGTGCCGGACATGGTCACGCGGGGCTGGGGACGGGTGGTGATCGTCTCCAGCGGGACGGGATCGTTCAGCAACGGCCTCTTCACCGGCGCACCGGGATACTCCGTCTCCAAGACCGCGCTCAACGGCCTCACCACCATGCTCGCCGCGCAGACCGAGAACACTGGAGTGCTCGTCAACGCCGTCAACCCCGGCCCCACACGGACCCGGATGATGCCCCGTGCCGAACGCAGTCCCGAGGAGGCGGGCGAACTGATCGCGGATGCCGCGACGCTGCCCGACGACGGGCCGTCCGGCCGATTCCTGCGGGGGACACAGGTGCTGCCGTGGTGATCGGCGATGCCTGCCGTCTTCGTTCCCGAGGCGGCCATCGCGCCCGTCGAGGCTTTCGTGCCGCCGCGTCGGAGCGGCGGCCCGTCCTCGACGTCGGGGGCCTCGCTGGTCGCCGTCGTCCGGCCTCGGCAGGCCCCGCTCGGGCGGGCCGGTTCGTGAACGGAAGCAGTCATACGCGGTTCGGCCGATGACTGGGAGGGCGCCGTCGCGTAACGTATACGTAGTACGGCTACTTTTCGATTCCCCTGGGCATGCAGACCCGGTTCGGGAGGACGGTACCGCTGGTATGGACGCCGACCGGGGCGACTCCGCTTCTGGCAGGCTGCTGGTGCTGCCGATCACGGAGAGTCGCTGTCGTGAGGCGCGGTACATGGGAGCGGAACTGGCCGTGCAGGCAGGCACCTTCGGTCGGGTCGCCAATCCCGGCACCGTGGTGCTGAGTGGTCCGATGCCGCAGTGGCGGGCGGACAGGCCGTCCAGGTCGGCCGCGCTCGAGCACGTCGTCGAGAAGTCGTTCTCGGTGCGCGCCTGGCTGGTGATCGAGGGCGAGCCCGACCGACGTGTCGGCCCCGTGCTGAACAATCTCGACGCGGACGTGCTGTCGGAGACCCTCGTCGAACTCGTCATGGTCGCCGCGGGCATGGAACCGAGGGCGGACGCCCGGCTCGTCGTCGCGGTGCAGCGGTTCGTCGACGTGGAGGCCACCGTCCTGGCGGTCCTGCGGGACGAGACGGTGCGGCTGCGCACCTGTTGGGGACTGGCAGAGGCCGTGGACGGACCGCCGTACTTCGACGAGCTGTGGCTCACCGCAGACGGACTCCGGGTGCTGCGGGAGCGAGTGGTCGACAAGCCGATCGCGACCCGGGCGGCCTTCGGCGGCACCGAGGGGCGCTCCGTGCCCCGCGGCCGTCGCCGCATTCCGGTCCTCGATCCGGCGGGGGCCAGGCTGGTCGCGACGCTGGCCGCCGAACTCGACGCGGGCATCTCGGCCTCCGTCGAATGGGAGTTCGGACTGCTTGCGGACGAGGTCGTCCTGTTGTCGTGTCCCCCTACCGAGTGATCTTCGCCGATCGAGTGATCAGGAGCGACTGACCTCGTCGATCTGTTGTGCCGTCGACGGGTGCAAGTGCAGGCGCGAATCCTCGGTCTGCCCAGTCGTTCTCCAGGCCTCCTCGCCCGGTCGCAGCGCTGGTGACAGGCCTGCGGACGAGTGCGGAAGGCGGGAGAAGGCCCCGACGAGCGGGCCGACGTCTTTGCGCTGTTCTGAAAGGGTTTCGCGTCGGGCTGCCTGCCGCCCATCACCGGTCGACCAGGGCTCCAGTTCGGTTCGAGGCCCCGTTGAGGGTCGATTGTCACGCTCGTCGGGTCCGCTCGACCGCGCGACCGCAGGAGGCCGACCGTGCATCGCACTCTGATCGTCGCCAAGCTCAAGACCGACGATCCCGCTCATATCGCAGAGGTGTTCGCCGAGTCGGACGCGACCGACCTCCCCAGGATGGTCGGGGTGTCCAGACGCACCCTCTTCAACTTCCACGACCTCTACTTCCATCTGGTCGAGGCGGATCAGGACATCCAGCCAGACCTTTACCGGGCGCGGTCGCACCCTCTCTACACCGACATCAACACCCGGCTCACCGAGTTCGTGTCGCCCTACGACCCGAACTGGAAGGAGCCGAGGGACGCGATGGCTTCGCCGTTCTACGTCTGGACATCTGAGCAGGGGAGGATCGCGTGACCGCGACACGACCAGTCAAGATCAACTCTTCCGACGCCGCACCGAACCGCAAGCGCGGTGGGGATCTGCGCGTCACGCTCAGCCCGAAGACCGTCGGCTGCACCTCCGGCTTCGGCGGCATCCTCTGGCTCGAGCCCGGTGAGTTCGTCACCGAGCACTATCACCCGCACTCCGAGGAGTTCCTGCACGTCGTCGAGGGCAGCCTGGAGATGAGCCTGGACGACGTCCCGGTCTCGCTCGGCCCCGGCGACTCCCTGCTGGTGCCGATCGGCGTGCGTCACCGGCTGGTCAACGTCGGCGAGGTCCGGGCACATGCGGTCTTCCATCTCTCGCCGTTGGCCCCCCGGCCGGAGCTCGGTCATGTCGACACCGAGAAGCCCACCGCCCCCGACGCGCCGAACCCGGATGTCGGAGGGCCCAGGTGAATCGCAAGGTCGTCGTCACCGGCATCGGGGTCGTCGCGCCAGGCGGGGTCGGCCGAGAGGCCTTCTGGGACCTGCTCACCGCCGGGCGCACCGCCACCCGGACGATCAGCATGTTCGACCCGTCGAAGTTCCGCTCGCAGATCGCCGCCGAGGCCGACTTCGACGCGACCGCGGCGGGCCTGACCGCCCGTGAGATCCGCCGGATGGACCGGGCCGCACAGTTCGCGGTGGTCAGCGCCAGGGAGGCGTTGGCCGACAGCGGAGTCGATCTGACGGCGGACCCCGGCCGCGTCGGAGTGAGCGTCGGTAGCGCGGTCGGCTGCACGATGGGCCTGGAGGAGGAGTACGCGGTCCTCTCCGACAACGGGCGGAACTGGCTGGTCGACCACAGCTACGGGGTGCCGCACCTCTACGGCTACATGGTGCCGAGCACCTTGGCGGTCGAGGTGGCCAGGGACGTGGCGGCCGAGGGGCCGGTCAGTCTGATCTCCACCGGCTGCACGTCCGGGCTCGACGCGGTCGGTCATGGAGCGGCGCTCATCAGGGAGGGCAGCGCCGACATCGTGATCGCCGGTGCCACCGACGCGCCGCTCTCCCCGATCACGGCAGCCTGCTTCGACGCCATCAAGGCCACCTCGCCCCGCAACGACGATGCGGAGCACGCCTCCCGGCCCTTCGACGCCACGCGCAACGGATTCGTCCTCGGCGAAGGCAGCGCGATCATGGTGCTGGAGGACGCCGAGTCCGCTCGGCGACGGGGCGCGCACGTCTATGCCGAGCTGGTCGGCTTCGCCGGGCGGAGCAACGCCTTCCACATGACGGGCCTCAAGCCCGACGGCAGGGAGATGGCCGAGGCGATCCGCGTCGCGCTCGACCAGGCCAGGATCAACCCCTCCGACGTCGACTACATCAACGCGCACGGCTCCGGGACCAAGCAGAACGACCGCCACGAGACGGCCGCCTTCAAACGCAGCCTCGGCGAGCGTGCCTATGAGGTGCCCGTCAGCTCCATCAAGTCGATGGTCGGCCACTCGCTCGGGGCCATCGGCTCGATCGAGGTCGCCGCCTGCGCACTGGCTCTCGATCGGCAGGTCGTGCCGCCGACGGCCAACCTGGAGAACTCCGACCCGGAGTGCGACCTGGACTACGTGCCGAAGATCGCTCGGGACCACGACATGGACGTCGTGCTCAGCGTCGGCAGCGGTTTCGGCGGCTTCCAGAGCGCCATGCTCCTGGCCCGGCCGGGAGCGGTGGCTCCGCTGTAAGAGCCTGTTTTTGATCCCCCTGGCCCCGCGCAACAGGAAAGTGGGAATCAAAAACAGGCTCTAAGAGCGGAGCCGGATCAGCGTCAGGAAACCCGCACGAGGAAGGCCCAGCGATGACCGCATCCGTTCGCGCGACCGGAACCGTTGTCACCGGCATCGGCGTGGTCGCCCCCACGGGCCTCGGTGTCGAGGCGCACTGGCAGGCGGTGTTGGCAGGCAAGTCCGGCATCAGCCGGATCAGCCGTTTCGATCCGTCGCCCTACCCGGTCAAGCTGGCGGGTCAGGTGCCGGGGTTCGTGGCCAAGGAGCACGTGCCCGGCAGGTTGATCCCGCAGACCGACCACTGGACTCACCTGGGACTGGCCGCGGCCCAGGCCGCGCTCGACGACGCCGGGGTGGTGCCCGCCGAGCTGCCGGAGTACGAGATGGCGGTCGTCACGGCGGGTTCGTCGGGCGGCACCGAGTTCGGCCAGCACGAGATGGAACGGCTCTACCAGAACGGCCCGTCCTGGGTCGGCGCGTATCAGTCGATCGCCTGGTTCTACGCGGCGACCACGGGACAGGTCTCCATCCGACACGGGATGCGCGGCTCCTGCGGCGTGGTGTGCAACGAGCAGGCGGGCGGCATCGACGCCGTCGGACAGGCCCGCAGGCTGCTGCGCACCGACGCGAGGCTGGTGGTCAGCGGCGGCACCGACGCCTCGCTGTGCCCGTACGGTCTCGTCGCGCAGCTCGCGACCGGTCGACTGTCCGACAGCGAGGACCCGGACCGGGCCTACCTGCCCTTCGACGTCGATGCCGCCGGCTACCTGCCCGGTGAGGGCGGCGCCATCATGATCATGGAGAGCGCCGAGGGGGCCAGGCAGCGCGGCGCCGGTGTCGGGTACGGCTCGGTGCTCGGTTATGCGGCGGGCTTCGACCCGCCGCCGGACTCCGCGCGTCCGCCGGTGCTGCGCCGCACCATCGAGCGTGCCGTTGCGGACGCGGGGCTGACTCCTGCCGACATCGACGTGGTCTTCGCCGACGCCGCCGGTGATCGCGAGGCCGACCTGGCCGAGGCCGCCGCCATCACCTCGGTGTTCGGCGCCAAGGCGGTCCCGGTCACCGCGCCTAAGACCCTGACCGGCCGGCTCTACGGCGGCGGCGGGTCCCTGGACGTGGCCACCGCCCTGCTCGCCCTGCGAGAAGGGGTCATCCCGTTCACAGCGGGGCCCACCCGCCTCGCACCCGGCATCGAGATCGACCTGGTCCTGGGACAGCCCAGGAGCGCACCGCTGCGGACCGCGCTGGTCCTGGCCAGGGGATACGGGGGATTCAACGCCGCTCTCGTGCTCGGGCGCGGTGTGGACGACTGACGCGGGGGCTCGACCTCGACCCGCTTTCGAGCAGCAGACACGGGAAGGAGACACCCGGATGAGCAGGTTCACCCTGGAGGAACTGCGGGAGATCATGCGCACCAGCGCAGGCGTCGACGAGGGCGTCGACCTGGACTCCGACATCGGAGACCTCGAGTTCGACGAGCTGGGCTACGACTCGCTGGCCGTCCTGGAGTTCGCCAGCATCGTGCAGCGCCGCTACGGCGTGCCGATCCCGGACGACATCGTTACCGAGTCTGGAACGCCTTCGAAGGCGGTCCACTTCATCAACACGCAGATCGAGAAGGCAGGGGTCTGAAGCCGTGGCGGGTCACACCGAGAACGAGATCATCATCGACGCACCGATGGACCTGGTCTGGGACATGACCAACGACATCGAGTCGTGGACGGAGCTGTTCAGCGAGTACAGCCAGGCCGAGATCATCGAGCTGCGCGAGGGCACCATCATCTTCCGCCTCGCGCTGCACCCGGACGAGAACGGGAAGGTGTGGAGCTGGGTCTCCGCCCGCACCCCCGACGAGGCCACCAGGACGGTGCGTTCCCAGCGCATCGAGACGGGCCCCTTCAAGTACATGTGGATCTACTGGGAGTACCTGCAGACCGACGAGGGCGTGCGCATGCGCTGGGTGCAGGACTTCGAGATGCGCCCGCAGGCGCCCGCGACGGACGCGGCGATGACGGAGCGACTCAATCGCAACACGCCGATCCAGATGGCTCTGATCAAGCAGAAGGTCGAGGCCGTCGCGGCCGAGGCCACCGTCTCCAGATGAGCGGGTCGACCACAGGTGGAGGTGTGGGGTGTTACAGGTGCTCCTGCCGTTGGCACTGTTAGCCAACGGCCTGTCGGCGGGTGTGTTGGTAGGTACACAACTCGGCGGCTGGCCGTTGCTGGCGTCGCTGCCGCCCGGGCGCTACGTCCACGCACACGCCTTCTTCTCCACTCGCTACGACCCGTTCATGCCTGCGTGTCTGCTCCTCACGGTGCTCCTCGACGGGGTGCTGCTCGTCGTGGCGCCCACTCCGGCGCTGCGGCTGTTATGCGCCTTGGCGGCATTGCTGGCCCTGGGCACCGTGCTTATCTCGCTGATCAAGAACGTCCCCGTCAACAAGTGGATCCAGCGGCTCGACCCGGACGATCTGCCCGCCGACTTCGATCGGGTCGATCCCCGGCGGAGCTGGGGCGGCTGGAACCAGACGCGGAGCACCCTGGCGGTACTCGCACTGCTGGTCAACTGCCTCGTCGCCGGGCTGCTCCTCTGATCACGTCGATCTTCGCGTACATCACGAGAGGAAGATGATGGACCTCAATCTCAAGGGCAAGAAGGCACTGGTGACCGGCGGCACCCGTGGCGTCGGGCGGGGGGTGGTGCTGGCGCTGGCGAGGGCGGGTGTCGACGTGGTCACCTGCCACCGGCAGGAGAGCGAGGCGGTCGCCTCCCTGGAACGCGAGCTGAAGGAGATCGGCGGCAATCACCGCGTCGTGCTGGCCGACCTGGCCGAGCCGACCCAGATCGCCGAGCTGCTGGACGAGGCGGGCAAGCACCTCGGGCATCTCGACCTGGTGGTGAACAACGCAGGCGCGATCAGCCACGTCCCCTACGGCGATCTCGACCTCGCCGAGTGGCGACGAGTCATCGACACCAACCTCACCGCGTCGCACCTGGTGATCCAGCACTCCCTGCCGCTGCTGAGCGAGGGAGCCTCGGTGATCAGCATCGGCTCGAAGTCCTCCGAGGTCGGCATTCCGCTGCGCGCGCACTACACCGCGACCAAGGCGGCGCTGCGCGGACTGAGCCGGTCCCTGGCCAAGGAGTTCGGCAAGAAGGGCTATCGATTCAACGTCCTGGCCCTCGGCGTCATCGAGACCGAGGCCATGCAGGCGATGCCTGCCGAGCAGCGCGAACTGATGGTTCAGCGCTACAGCGACAAGACCGCCCTCGGCAGGCTCGGCAAGCCGGAGGAGGTCGCGGGTGCGGTCCTCTGGCTGGCCAGCGACCTGTCCCGTTACGTCACCGGCGCCACTATCCACGTCGACGGAGGAATCTCCTGATGTCTGAATCCACTGCTTTTCGCGTGATGCTTCGCATGCAGATCAAGCCGGGAATGGAGCAGGACTTCGAGCGGGTCTGGCTCGAAGTCGGCGACTCCGTCACCTCGCATCCGGCCAACCTCGGCCAGTGGCTGTCGCGCAGTGACGAGGAGGGCGTCTACTACATCGTCAGCGACTGGGTGAGCGAGCCGCTCTTCCGCGAGTTCGAGACCAGCGACCGCCACCTCCAGCACCGGCAGCAGCTCCATCCCTACCGGTCCGGCGGCTCCATGACGACCATGCACGTCGTCGCCCATCTTCGGGGCGATGGCGCCGATGTGACACATCGGGAGTGGGAGGCCGCTCGATGACGGGGGAGGTGCGGGTCCTCGTCTATCACGCGGCCGAGGACCCCTCCGCCATCGAGCAGGCCTACCACCAGGCCAGCCATCAACTTCAGGGCGTTCCCGGGCTGCGCGGCAACGAGCTGCTGCGATCGGTGCACGACCAGAGCGGGTTCGTGGTGGCCAGTTCCTGGGAGAGTCTCGAGGCTTTCCAGGCCTGGGAACAGGGCGCAACGCACCGGGACAGCACGGCGCCGCTGCGGCCCTTCCGCGACACGCGGCTGCCGGTTCCCTTCGCGATCTATCAGGTGGCGGCGGCGTACTAGTCCGCCGCTCTCCACCGCTCAGCTCTTGGGACGGGGGCACGATGACCAGCACCTGGAAGCAGACGACCCGTGCGGCCTCGGCGGACGGGACGGAGTCCGACTGGTTCCACTGCCGCGGCTGTCACACGTTGATCTACCGGAGGCGCTTCGACCGACTGGGCCAGGTCTGCCCGGAGTGCGGGCGACACGGCCCGCTGACCGCCCGGCAACGGATCGACCAGCTCTTCGACGTCGGGACGGTGAAACCCGTCGACCTCCAGGCCACGGTCGACGACCCCCTGACCTTCACCGATCTGGTGCCCTACCCGCAGCGACTGGCCAAAGCGCGGCGGGACACCGGCCTCGACGACGCGGTGACGGTGGTGCACGCCAGTCTGCGTGGGCACCAGGTCGTCGCGGCGATCATGGACTTCCGGTTCCTCGGCGGAAGTCTGGGCACGGCGGCGGGTGAGGCGATCACCTGTGCCGCCGAGACCGCCCTCGAACAGGGCTGCCCTCTCCTGCTGGTCACCGCCTCCGGCGGCGCCCGCATGCAGGAGGGGGCGCTGTCGCTGATGCAGATGGCCAAGACGAGCAACGCCATCGCGGCACTGGGTGAGGCGGGGCTGCTGACCATCAGCCTGATCACCGACCCCACCTATGGAGGCGTGGCCGCCTCCTTCGCCACCCTCTCGGACCTGATCATCGCCGAGCCGGGCGCGCGAATGGGCTTCGCCGGGCCGCGCGTGATCGAGCAGACGATCCGGCAGCGTCTCCCGGAGGGCTTCCAGACCGCCGAGTTCCTGCGGGCGCACGGCCTCGTCGACGACGTGCGTCCGCGTTCCGAGCTGCCGCACGTCCTGGACGTGCTGCTCTCGGGGGACTCCCCGGTCGCGGCCGACTGGGGAGCCGAGCGCGTCGATCCGGTCACCACCGACGTCGACCGACTGCCCGGCCGGGAGATCGGCGAACTCGTCGCCACCGCACGACACCTGCGGCGGCCGACGACGCTCGATCACATGGCGTACTGGATGGACGGGTTCATCGAACTCCACGGCGACCGTCGGGGCGCGGACTGCCCGGCCGTCGTCGGCGGAGTCGGGCTGTTGGAGGGCCTGCCGGTCGTGGTCATCGGACACCAGAAGGGCCACACCACGGCCGAGATGGTGCGCCGAGGCTTCGGGATGCCCTCGCCTGCCGGGTACCGCAAGGTGATCCGGTTGATGCAGCTCGCCGCCAGGATGGGCGTCCCGGTGGTGACCCTGGTGGACACGCCGGGCGCCGACCCCGGTCTGGCGGCCGAGGAGAACAACCAGGCGGGGGCCATCGCGGAGTGTCTGCGCGTGATCGGCGGCCTGCCCGTCCCCGTGGTCAGCGTGATCACGGGAGAAGGCGGCAGCGGTGGCGCAATCGCTCTGGCCGCCGGAGATCGCGTGCTGCTCTGCGAGAACGCGATCTACTCGGTGATCAGTCCGGAGGGCTGTGCCGCGATCCTCTGGAAGACCCCCGAGGCCGCTCCGACGGCCGCGTCCGCCCTGTGGCTGGACGCCGCGTCGCTGCTGCGGCTCGGGGTCGTCGACGGGGTGATTCCCGAGCCGCCCGGCGGCGCGCACTTCGATCCGGCCTCGGCGGCGGAGACGGTGCGGGACGCGGTGATCTGTGCGGTACGTGAGCTGCGCGGACGTGACGGTGCCGATCTCGTCGCCGAGCGGCGACGGAGGTTCCGGCGCTTCGGAGTCGCCTCGGCGGCCAACGACGTGAAGGAGATCCGGAAATGACCGGCGTAGACGTGCACCCGCCGAGGAACGGGCAGTCGCTCGACGAGAGCTCGATGGACGTCGCGGTGGCCGCGCTGGGGGCCCAGGACGCTCTCCAGCTCCTCTGCCGCAGCGTCTCCGACGTGGTGCGGACGACACCGCAGCATCCGATGCGGGTCAACGTCCGCTTCGGCTGCGCCAGCATCGAGGTCGAGTGGCCGGGTGCGGGCCAGACTCCCGCCGAGGGTGCACCCGCTTCGGCAGCCGTGGCCGCCGCCGTGCCGCCGCAGGCCGCCGAGTCGGACGGCGTCGAGCGACAGGCCGTCTGTGCCCCGTTGGTGGGCACCTTCTACCGAGCCGAGGAGCCGGGCGCCCGACCATTCGTCGAGATCGGCGACGTCGTCGAGCCCGGCCAGCAGATCGGGATCATGGAGGCGATGAAGCTGATGAACCCGATCCTCACCGAGCATCGCGGTCGGGTCGTCGAGGTGGTCGTCGGCGACGGTCAGCCGGTCGAGTACGGCCAGGCCCTGGTGCTCCTCGAGCACGTGGAGGAGGAGTGAGCAGCATGCCGGACCCGGTCCGGGAGATCGCGACGCAGGTCAGGCCGTTCGACACCGTCCTGATCGCCAATCGGGGCGAGATCGCGCTGCGGGTGGTGCGGACCTGTCGCGAGATGGGCATCCGCTCGGTGGTGGTGCACTCCACGGTGGACCGCGACTCTGCGGCGGTGCTGGCCGCCGACCACTCGGTCCAGATCGGTCCGGCCGCGCCGAAACGCAGCTACCTGTTCGCCCCGGCGATCATCGAGGCGGCGTTGCAGAGCGGCGCGCAGGCGGTGCATCCCGGGTACGGCTTCCTCTCCGAGGACCCCGACTTCGCGGAGATCTGCGCGCGCAACGGACTGGTGTTCATCGGCCCTCGGCCCGAGGTCGTCTCCCGACTCGGGGACAAGTCGTTGGCCCGAGCACTGATGGCCGAGGCAGGCCTGCCGGTGCTGCCGGGCACGATCGAGCCGGTGCGCAGCGCGGGCGAGGTGGTCGAGGAGGCGAATCGGATCGGCCTGCCGCTGATCATCAAGGCGACGGCGGGCGGCGGCGGCCGGGGCATGGCGGTGGTGCGGGACTGGGCGGAGCTGCTGCCGACCTACCGAGCGACCAGGGCGGCGGCGCGCGCGGTGTTCGGCGACGAGCGGGTCTACCTCGAACGCTTCTGGGAGAAGGCCCGGCACGTCGAGGTGCAGATCCTCGCCGACGAGCACGGCAACGTGGTGCACCTGGGGGAGCGGGACTGCTCGGTGCAGCGCAGGCACCAGAAGCTCATCGAGGAGAGCCCGGCGCCGGGGCTGAGCCGGGATCTGGCGCGCAGGCTCGCCGAGCATGCCGTGCAGGGGGCCCGCGCCGCGGGGTACACGGGCGCCGGGACCTTCGAGTTCCTGGTCGACGGCGACGAGGCGGCCTTCATCGAGGTCAACTGTCGAATCCAGGTCGAGCACCCCGTGACCGAGGCAGTGACCGGCATCGACCTCATCCGGGAACAGCTGCGGGTGGCTGCGGGGATGCCGCTGTCCTTCACCCAGGACGAGGTGGAGCTGCGAGGTGTCGCGGTCGAATGTCGGGTCAACGCCGAGGACCCGGATCGGGACTTCGCGCCCTGCCCGGGAGAGTTGAGCGAGTTCGTCCCGCCCGGCGGGCAGTTCGTCCGAGTCGACACCGGCGCCTATCCGGGCTGGCGCGTCCCCCCGGACTACGACTCGCTGCTGGCGAAGGTGATCGCCTGGGCGCCGGATCGGCCGCAGGCACTGGCCAGGATGGACCGGGCGCTGCAGGAGTTCCGCATCCGGGGTCGCGGGGTGCACACGACCAAGGAGCTGCTCCGTGAGGTCTTGGTCCATCCGAGCTTCCAGCTCGCCGAGCACACGACGTCGTTCCTGGATGAGGAGCAGTCGAAGGCGGCGGTGGAGCCGGCGGAGACACAGGTGCACGACCGAGCGAGCTGAGCACCCTCGCTGCTCGCCCAGGTCGTGCGGCAGGGGCGCAGGCACGCCGTGTCCGGGGACTGTCTCGTCACCGGGCACGGCGTGCGGTGTGCAGGTCTCGCCACTCCTGGACCCCGTCGAGCGACTGACTGCTGATGTCCTGGAGGAGGCTGCGCACCCACGTCAGCTCAGTCTCCTTGAGTGCGAGCTGGTATTCGTCCTCCACCAGGAAGAGCCGAGGCAGCGGCGGCCGGTCCTTGCCGCCCTCGCTGCTGATGCGCAGCTCCTCGCGGTCGCGTTCGACCTCCTTCTCCAGTCGATGCGCCCGCAGCGCGAGCTGGGCGGCCACGTCGTCGGGCGAGAGCGCCGTCATGAAGGTGAGCCCCGCCGCGAGCAGCGTGTACTCCTTCATGGGAGTGCTGAGCAGCTCGCGGAGTCGCTGTGCGAGCTCCTCGCGACCGTCGTCGGTGATCTCGTAGATCGTCCGTTCTGGACGGTTGCCCTGCCTTCCGGTGCTCTGCACGTCGATCAACTCGGACTTGCGCAGCGTCTCGACCGCGTTGTACAGCGAACCGAAGTTGATCTTCACTGCGGAGTCGTGATGCTGATCCCGCATGGTCGTGGCCATCTCGTAGGGATGCATCGGACGCTGAGCGAGGCAGGCCAACACTGCCAGCGTCAACGGGCTGGACGCCCGTCGCTTCGCCATGGGGGACCTCCTGGTTTATTCGTCTAGGAATATACAGCCATCGCACCGGTTGTGCACACCCTAAGACATCCCTCGGCGATTCGGCGAATCTCCCGCCGTGTCGTGCGGTGACGCAACTCTGCCGCCAAGATGACGTCATTCATGACACTATTCGCTGTTGACTTGACCCGAGTGCTTTAATTAAAGTATTTCGTATGGCGAGCGAGACGAGTTCTGCGCGTAAGCGGGCTATGATCATCGGTTGCGGTGTGGCGGGCCCGGTATTGGCGATGTTCCTCCAACGAGCTGGCATCGAGGCCGTCGTCTACGAAGGGCGACCCGAGGCGCGTGACGAGGTCGGCGCTTTCCTGGGAATAGCACCCAACGGTCGAGACGTGCTCGAGACACTGGGGATTCGAGAGGAGGTCGAAGCCGTCGGCATCCCGAGTCCGAGGATCGCCTTCCTCAATCACAAGGCCAAGGTCCTCGGCCGGAATCCGCAGCCGGTGGTCACCTTGAAGCGAGGTCGACTCACCAAGGCGGTGCGGGAGGCGGCTGAGGATCGAGGCATCCGGGTCGAGTGGAACAAGCGTCTGGTGGACCTGACCGAGACCGACCGGGACTCCGTCATCGCCCGGTTCGCCGACGGGACCTCCGCGGAGGCGGACTTCCTCGTGGGCTGTGACGGCATCAACTCCGAAGTGCGGCGGCGGATCCTGCCCGACGCGCCCCTGCCCGCCTTCACCGGGACCGTCGGGACCGGCGCCTACACCCGTGTCCCCGGCCTCGCCTCGACCGAGGGCACCATGTACATGACCTTCTGCCTCAACGGCTTCTTCGGCTACCAGGTGACGGACGCCGGGGAGGTCTGCTGGTTTGAGAACTTCCACCAGAAGACCGAACCCGGTGCCGCCGAACTGGCCGGGATCTCCGACGAGTCCTGGCAGCGGCGACTGCTGGAGCTGCACCGGAACGATCACGACCCGATTCCCGCGATCATCGCGGCGAAGCAGGAGACGATGGTGCGGTACACGGTCTCGGAGATGCCGGTGCTGTCCACCTGGCATCGGGGTCGGGTCTGCCTGCTCGGGGACGCGGCCCATGCGATGGGTCCGCACTCGGGGCAGGGCGGCTCGATGGCGCTGGAGGACTGCATCGTGCTGGCCAAGTGCCTGCGGGACATCCCGGATCTGTCGCAGGCCTTCGCCACCTATCAGTCCATCCGCAAGGCGCGGGTGGAGAACGTCGTCAAGGAGACGCGACGCAACGGCGACCGGAAGGCCCCGCCCGGACTACTGGGCCGGATCACGCGGGACCTGGTGCTGCCCTTCTTTCTCAAGAACGGCGTCGACTTGTTCACCGAGATCTATCAGCACCACATCGAGTGGGACGAGAAGGTGCTCGTCAACGGCTGACACGGCACGGGCTGGAACCGGCGGACCCCGCAGCAGGCCTGCGGGGTCCGCGGGCGCGCGGGGAGGGCGGGCACGTGCGGACGCCTGAGTGCACGAGGATCGGGGCGCAGCGGGCCTGGCCGCTGGAGGGTCTGGGCTCTGGGTGCTGCGGCGCCGGGGTACCTCGGCGAGGAAGCGCCTCGGCCTTGGCGCGCATCGGCGAGTCGGGGTGCGTGCGGATCTGACCGGGCGCACTCCCGGAAACGGTCCCGACTCGACCTCGCGCCGGGGCGCCTGTCTGCCGAGATGACGTCGCGGCCGTGGCGTCTGCGGGCGCCGAACAGGCTGTGCCGTTCTGCCGTCCGGTCTCCTGCGGTTCGGCGTCGAAGCCGAAGCAGGCCGATGATCTGAGCGCCTCGGCCCGTCCGAACTCCTCGGCCTGGGCCGAGGCATTGCGGCCGTCCCGCCGGGCCCTCCCACCGCACGCGAGACGCCGCCCGGCCTGGCGGCCCGGCGGCGTTCGTCTGCGGTGTGGCGGGGCGTCGAGCCGGGCCGCCGATCATCCGGGGCGGCGGCCAGGCGGACGGCGCCTATTCGTTGTGCGTCGAGATGTGCACGTAGTTGCCTGCGGGGTCGGAGACGAAGCCGCCGCGCTCGCCCCACCAGAAGTCCTGCGGCCTGCTCACGGGGCGGCCGCCTGCCCGGATCGACGCCCGCCAGGTCTTGTCCACGTCCTCGACGAGGACCGTGAGGTCGTTGCTCCGTCGACGGCCCGGCAACGGCCCGAAGTCGAGGCCGGTGGCATCACTGATCTCGTCGGCACTGGCCAGCGCAAGGAAGAAGGTGTCATTCTGCAGAGTCGCGAAGACCGGCGGGCCCTCGCCGTCCTCCGGCATTCGGTACAACTCCTCGAAACCGAGAGACTCGTAAAAGGTGATCATCGGAACCAGGTCGTGGCCGTACAAGGTCGGCTGTCCGTAACGCGCCACCTGCTGGGTCGGCTGTGGCGAATTCGCCGCCGCGCTCGCAGTGGCGTTCGAGTCTTGCGGGGCCGCCGTCGACGTCAGGCCGAGGGTCACTGCGGCGGCCATCGCTAATCCGGAAATCCATTGCGAGGTGACTACAGCTCTCATTCCGTCACTCCTTGCTTGCTGATTCCGGTCGCATGGCACGGAATCACTTCGGTGCCGCATTCATGAGGCTTGGTCACGATATCTGGAGAGGCCTCGTATTCCACTCGAATGCATCTTGCGTGCATCGAGCGGCACCGAAATTGCTGCGGAGAGTGAGTGAATGAACTCGTAGGGCGATGGGCGACGGACGGCCCGGCCACGGGATCGGGCGATGGGGCCGGCCGGCCGGCGCTGCTCGGTCGCTTCGAATCAGTTCCAGGCGGGCGGCGGAGTGGTCAGGCCGATGATGTTGCCGTCCGGGTCGGTGATGTCGGCCTGACGTCCCCACGGCAGGTCCTGCGGGCCGTCCACCGGGACTCCGGCCGCCGACAGTCGTGCGCAGTCCGCGTCGATGTCCGAGGTCAGCAGCATTAGTCCGCGCACGCTGCCGGGGACCAGACTCGGATACCAGGTGACCAGCACGATGCTGGTGGTCGATCCCTTCGGTGCGACCTGGAGCCATCGTCGCCCGCCCAGATCTCGATCGAGGATCAACTCGAATCCGAGCTTGTCGACGTAGAACTCCAGTGCCTTGTCCTGATCGGACACCGGAACCGAGAACAGCTGAACGCCAGTAATACTCATAATACGAATATTACGTCTCTGACTCGGGGCAGTCAACGGATCTCTGGCAGGCGGCCCGGCCCGCAGGGCAGGCCGGAACCGGATCGGATGAGGCGAACGCCACGGCCGCCGCGCAGGCAAGGCCTCGGGTCGATTCTGCGACCGTGCGCTCCACGGCTGCTGTTGCTCGCGTATGCCGTCCGGGGCACCGGCGGACGTCGTCGCGAGCGCCCTGTTCCATCGGCGGGACTCGTGGTGCGCGTGGTGCCACGGCGCGGCATGGTCAACCGGTAGCCTCACTCGAACTGATGTTCGTGGGCGGGAGGCGGCGGGGTGCGGGTGCTCGGTGTTGACCCGGGGCTGACCCGGTGCGGTCTGGGCGTGGTGGACGGCGGGTCCGGCCGAGCGATCTCCTGTGTGTCGGTCGGCGTCGTGCGCTCCCCACCGGAGGCCGAGCTGCCCGTGCGGCTGGGGCTGATCGCCGACGGAGTCGAGCAGTGGCTCGACGAGTACCGGCCGGACGTGGTCGCCGTCGAGCGCGTCTTCAGCCAGCACAACGTGCGGTCCGCGATGGGGACCGCACAGGCGGGCGGGGTCGTCGCGCTGCTGGCCGGGCGACGGGGCCTCCCGGTGCGATTCCACACGCCCAGCGAGGTCAAGGCCGCCGTCACGGGGTCCGGCCGGGCCGACAAGGCCCAGGTGACCGCCATGGTGACCCGCCTGCTCCGGCTGGACGAGCCGCCGAAGCCCGCCGACGCCGCCGACGCCCTCGCGCTGGCCGTCTGTCACCTCTGGCGGGCACCCGTGATGGATCGGATGGCCAGGGCCGAGGCGGAGTCCGAGCGGCTCGCCAAGGCCCACCGCGCCCGGCTGTCCGAAGCAGGCGTTCGGCCCGCCCGGCCCGCCTCGGTGCCCGCCGCCCGGCCCGCGACGCCGCCGAACGCCGCCGCCCGGTCGACGCGGGCTGCGGCCGAGCCGAGAGGCAGGCAGGCGGCGGGCGCGGCCGCCTCGCCCCGGGCCGCCAGGCAGGCGACCGACGCCCCGCCGCAGGCGGCTGCCTCGGCGGCCCGCCGGGCGCGGCAGTCTGATCCGAGGAAGCCTGCCGGTCGGACGCCGCCTGCCGATGCGCCGACGGCCCCGGCGCCGGGCGGGCAGCCGACGTCGGCGTCCGACGGGGACGCGCGGTCGAACAAGACGAGAGAGGTGCGGGAATGATCGCTTCGGTACGCGGCCGGGTGCAGGCGGTCGCCCTCGACCACGTGGTGGTGGAGGTCGCAGGCATCGGCTTGGCGGTTCGCACGACGCCTGCGACGCTGGCCACACTGCGGCGAGGCGACGAGGCCGAGCTGATGACCAGCCTGGTGATCCGGGAGGACTCCTGGACGCTCTACGGATTCGTCGACGCCGACGCGCGGACGCTCTTCGAGCTGGTGCAGACGGTCTCGGGCATCGGGCCCCGGATAGCGCTGGCCATGCTGGCGGTCCTGGAACCCGACCAGCTTCGACACGCGCTGTCGGACGGCGATCTCACGGCCTTGACCCAGGTGCCGGGCATCGGCAGGAAGGGTGCGGAGCGGCTCGTCGTCGAGCTGCGAGACAAGGTCGGCCCCGCAGGGTCCGCCGGAGCCGGTCTGCCGAGTTCCGCCGTCTCGCAGGTCCGGCCGAGCGTGGTCGACGCGCTGGTCGGCCTCGGCTTCACCGGCAAGCAGGCCGAACAGGCAGTGGACGCCGTGCTCGCCGAACCGGACGGGCCCGACGACACCGCCGGGGTGCTCCGGCGGTCGCTGGCGATACTGGGGCGCAAGAGATAGTCCGGTGTGACGACGTCGCAGGCCCCCGATCCCCGGTGCCAGGACCGGCGGCGCGCCGACCGGCGCGTACGACGGAGCAGGCCGCACGAACCCTGTGCAGGTCGGAGCCGGTTTTGATCACGCTGGCACGCCGAGCGGAGCCGGACGTCGTACCCGACAGATCGCGAACAGCACGGGAGCGGGGGAGCAGCTGGTGACCGAGGAACGCTTCACTGCCGAGGAGGAGCGGGTGGCCGAGGAGGACTGGGAGGTCGATGCCGTCGACCTCGACGCGGTCGGGCTGTCGCCGCACGCCGAGCCTGCGGAGCAGGACGTCGAGTCGACGCTGCGACCCCGCGACCTCCGCGAGTTCATCGGCCAGCCCCGCGTCCGCGAGCAGCTCGAACTGGTGCTCTCCGGGGCGTTGCGACGCGGCAGGCCGCCGGACCACGTCCTGCTCTCCGGGCCGCCCGGTCTCGGCAAGACCAGCCTCTCGATGATCATCGCCGCCGAGCTGGGCTCGGCGCTGCGGGTCACCTCGGGGCCCGCGATGGAGCGTGCGGGCGACCTGGCCGCGATGCTGTCCAACCTCGTCGAGGGCGACGTGTTGTTCATCGACGAGATCCACCGCATCGCCCGGCCCGCCGAGGAGATGCTGTATCTGGCGATGGAGGACCTCCGCGTCGACGTGGTGGTCGGCAAGGGGCCGGGCGCGACGAGCATCCCGTTGGAGATCGCCCCGTTCACCCTCGTCGGGGCGACCACGCGGGCGGGTTCGCTGACGGGCCCGCTGCGGGACCGGTTCGGCTTCACCGCGCATATGGAGTTCTACAGTCCCGCCGAGTTGGAACAGGTGCTGCGGCGGTCCGCTGCGATCCTGGGGGTGGCCCTGCACCCGGAGGGCGCGGACGAGATCGCGGGCCGGTCGCGCGGCACGCCCCGGATCGCCAACCGCCTGCTGCGTCGGGTCCGTGACTTCGCCGAGGTCCGAGCGGACGGCACCGTGACGAGGTCGGTGGCCAGGGCCGCACTGGAGGTCTACGAGGTCGATGAGCTCGGCCTGGATCGGCTGGACCTCGCGGTCCTCGGCGCCCTGGTCCGATCGTTCGGCGGCGGCCCGGTGGGGGTGTCGACGCTGGCGGTCGCGGTCGGTGAACAGCCGACCACCGTCGAGGAGGTCTGCGAGCCGTTCCTGGTCCGGGCCGGGATGCTGGCCAGGACTCCGAGGGGCCGGGTCGCCACCGCCGCTGCCTGGCATCACCTCGGTCTCACACCGCCGCCGGAGGCCGTCGGCGGCACCGGATCACTCTTCGCGATGGATCAGGACTAGACTCGGTGTCTGACCTGACGTCTCAGTGCGCTCACCGGAGTCGGGGAGTGTCCCGCAGGCACGGGTGGTGGGTCATCAGCACAGCAGGCCTGGCACACTGGGTAGTCGATACCCGAACAACCGGACGAACCGTGCGTCGAGCAGGCGTCCGCTGAACGGAGAACGATGGAATCCTTCATCTTTCCGCTGCTCCTGCTCCTGCTGGTGCTGCCGCTGTTCCTGGCCAGCCGAAAGCAGAAGCGCGCGATGCAGGAGATGCAGCAGCTGCAGAGCTCCCTTGCTCCTGGCGACCGTGTGATGACCAGCTCTGGCCTCTACGGAACCGTCACCGACACCGCTGAGGACACCATCGACGTGGAGATCGCCCCCGGCGTCACCACGACGTGGGTCCGGGCGGCCGTCCGCGAGAAGGTGGTGACCGCCGACGAGCTTCCCGAGAGCATCGACGAGACCGACGACTCCGACGACCTCGAGCGTTCGCTCGACGCGGACGCCGACACCACGAAGGCCACCGACTCGGCTGATGTGACCGAGGACACGGTCGACGCCGAGAAGGCCACCTCCGGTGCGGGCGCGAAGTCCGCCGAGGCGGGCAAGACCGCCTGACGACGCCGAGCACGACCGGTCACGATCGCCCGCAGTTCGGCCTGCTCCCTTCGGGGGAGCCGGGTCGAGCAGGCGGGCGATCGTCGTCAGCGGGCGTGCCGCCGTGACGGAGGCCCATGCCATGGGGTGTCCCCTGCCGTGGGGAGAGTTCGACACGGCTGCTTCACCCTGACGGAACACGGCGGTCGGGATCGGCGTTATCCTCGTCATCCGGGTCACCCGGAGACGGACTCGGGTCGTGCCCCCCGCGCGGGGACAACGAACAACGCAATGAGTCTGGAGCATGCCGGTGAGTCAGGACGTCGAACAGGCCTCGCCGGGCCAGGCTGAGGCGCCGAGGCAGCCGTCGGCCACCCGTCGCGTCCGGGCCAGGCTCGCCCGCCGCATCACGGCTCAGCGGTCCTCTTCGGTCAAACAGGTGCTCGAGCCCCTGGCGGCCGTGCACCGGCAACTGCACCCGAAGGCCGATCTCGCGCTTCTGCAGGGCGCCTACGACGTGGCCGAGGAGAAGCACCGCAGTCAGCGACGCAAGTCCGGCGACCCCTACATCACCCACCCGCTCGCGGTGGCCACCATCCTGGCCGAGCTGGGCATGGACACCACCACCCTGGTCGCGGCCCTGCTCCACGACACGGTTGAGGACACCGACTACTCGCTCGACCGGCTGCGCACCGACTTCAGCGACGAGATCGCCCACCTCGTGGACGGGGTGACCAAGCTCGACAAGGTCAAGCTCGGCGCAGCCGCCGAGGCCGAGACGATTCGCAAGATGGTCATCGCGATGGCCCGTGATCCTCGGGTCCTGGTCATCAAGCTCGCCGACCGGCTGCACAACATGCGCACCATGCGCTTCCTCCCGCCGGAGAAGCAGGCCCGCAAGGCCCGCGAGACCCTGGAGGTACTGGCTCCGCTGGCACATCGGCTAGGCATGGCGACCGTCAAGTGGGAACTGGAGGACCTGGCCTTCGCCATCCTCCAGCCCAAGAAGTACGACGAGATCGTTCGGCTGGTCGCCAACCGCGCCCCCTCGCGCGACACCTACCTGCGAGGCGTGGTCAGCCAGCTCACCGACAATCTGAACAGCGCCCGGCTGGTCGCCAGGGTCGAGGGCAGGCCCAAGCACTACTACTCGATCCACCAGAAGATGATCGTGCGGGGCCGCGACTTCGACGACATCCACGATCTGGTCGGCGTGCGCATCCTGGTCGACGAGGTGCGGGACTGCTACGCGGCGATGGGCGTCGTCCACGCACTCTGGCAGCCGATGCCCGGCCGGTTCAAGGACTACATCGCCCAGCCTCGGTTCGGCGTCTACCAGTCGCTGCACACGACCGTCATCGGCCCGGACGGCAAGCCGCTCGAAGTGCAGATCCGCACCCACGAGATGCACCGCACCGCCGAGTACGGCATCGCAGCGCACTGGCGGTACAAGGAGACCAAGGGCAACAACGGCAGCGGCACCTCCGCCGTCGAGGTCGACGAGATGGCGTGGATGCGCCAGCTGCTCGACTGGCAGCGCGAGGCGGCCGATCCCGGCGACTTCCTGGAGTCGCTGCGATACGACCTCGCGACCCGCGAGATCTTCGTCTTCACGCCCAAGGGCGATGTCATCACGTTGCCCACGGGTTCCACGCCCGTCGACTTCGCCTACGCCGTGCACACCGAGGTCGGCCACCGCTGCATCGGCGCCAGGGTCAACGGCAGGCTCGTGGCGCTGGAGCGCGAGCTGGAGAACGGCGAGGTCGTCGAGATCTTCACCTCGAAGGCCGAGGGCGCCGGGCCCAGCCGGGACTGGCTGTCCTTCACCGCCTCGCCGCGCGCGCGGGCCAAGATCAAGCAATGGTTCGCCAAGGAGCGCCGCGAGGAGGCCATCGAGAGCGGCAAGGAGGCCATCGCCCGCGAGCTGCGGCGGGTCGGCCTGCCGCTGCAGCGGCTCGTCTCGGCGGACTCCCTCGGCGCGGTCGCGCGCGAGCTGCACTACACCGACATCAGCACGCTGTACGCGGCGGTCGGGGAGCATCACTCCTCGGCCAAGCACGTCGTCACCCGCCTGATGGCGCTGGTCGGCGGCGAGGAGCATGCCGAGGAGGAGCTGGCCGAGCGGTCGACCCCCTCCACGATGCATCACCGCAGGCGGGCCACCGCCGACGCGGGCGTCGTCGTGAAGGACGCGGGCGACGTGTGGGTCAAGCTCGCGCGCTGCTGCACGCCCGTGCCCGGCGACGAGATCCTCGGCTTCGTCACGCGGGGCGGCGGGGTCAGCGTGCACCGCACCGACTGCACCAACGCCGACGAACTGCGTGCCACGCCCGAGCGGCTGCTCCCGGTGGAGTGGGCGCCGTCCTCCTCCTCGGTGTTCCTGGTGGCCATTCAGGTCGAGGCGCTCGATCGGCACCGGCTGCTCTCCGACGTCACGAAGATCCTCGCCGACGAGCGGGTCAACATCCTCTCGGCCTCGGTCACCACCACCAGGGACCGGGTGGCGGTCAGCCGCTTCTCCTTCGAGATGGGCGACCCGAAGCACCTCGGCCACGTGTTGAAGGCGGTCCGCAACATCGAGGGCGTCTACGACGTCTACCGGGTGACCTCCACCGCCTGAGGCCCGGAGTCCTCGGCGCGAGCTGCGCAGGCCGTCCGGCGCGTCAGCGGGAACTGCGGTGTGCCGCCCGAGCCGCTTGGGGAGGGGAGGCGTCGGGCGACACGCCGGGTCAGTCCGAAGCGTTTCTTGGGCGTGTCGGTCACGAGTCGGTAACCTGGGGTCGCTTGATCACGCAACACCCCTGGAAGTACAGGGTGGCACCGGCCCTCCGGGGCCGGTGAGGATCGCAACGAGGACGTCCTCGCGGTAGGTGGCGAGGACGTCGATGGTGGCACCGGCCCTCCGGGGCCGGTGAGGATCGCAACCCCGACCGCCGGTGACCGCGCGGCCGAGATACTGGCCGTGGCACCGGCCCTCCGGGGCCGGTGAGGATCGCAACAGGTCGGCGATGCGGATCTCCACATGCGGATCGAGCAGGTGGCACCGGCCCTCCGGGGCCGGTGAGGATCGCAACGGCGGGATAGGACCGGGGTCGGCCGGTGCGGCGGCAGGTGGCACCGGCCCTCCGGGGCCGGTGAGGATCGCAACCGTGCCTTCTCCTCCTTGGCCGCAGCGCGGCGGGCGGGTGGCACCGGCCCTCCGGGGCCGGTGAGGATCGCAACCGTGCCTTCTCCTCCTTGGCCGCAGCGCGGCGGGCGGGTGGCACCGGCCCTCCGGGGCCGGTGAGGATCGCAACGCCCGCGTTGAGCGGTGCGGGCCGCGACTCCGCTCGGGTGGCACCGGCCCTCCGGGGCCGGTGAGGATCGCAACCGCAAGACCCGGTTCCGACCAGCGCAGCTCGCGGTCGGGTGGCACCGGCCCTCCAGGGCCGGTGAGGATCGCAACCACCCCCGGCGACGCCTGCGATTGCCGCGAGCCGTGGGTGTGGCACCGGCCCTCCGGGGCCGGTGAGGATCGCAACTACCGGCGCGAGAAGGTGCGCCACGTCGCCGAGGAGTGGCACCGGCCCTCCGGGGCCGGTGAGGATCGCAACCTCGCTGGCTGGACGGCGCGGCACACGCCGAGGGCCGGTGGCACCGGCCCTGCGGGGCCGGTGAGGATCGAACGCCCGCCGCCGAGCGAGATCGCACCAACGCCGCCGAGCGACCCGCAGCCCGCCCACCCCGGCCCCTGCACACACCCGAACATGCAGACAGCCCCGGCCCGCCGTCAGCGGCGTCGACCGGGGCTGTCGTGGTCGTGCGGGGAGAGGATCAGCTCGCGATGCCGACGCTCTCGATGATGGTCTCGGTGTTCGGCGGACCGTCGCCTGCACCGGTGGCCTCGCCTGCCTCGGCGATCTCGTCGACCACGCCGAGTCCGGCCTCGTCGACGGTGCCGAAGACCGTGTACGACGGGGGAAGCTCGGAGTCGCCGTAGACGATGAAGAACTGCGAGCCGCTGGTGTCGGGGCCCGCGTTGGCCATGGCCAGCGTTCCCCGGCCGTAGGTCTCCTCGCCGGTCAGCTCGTCGGCGACGGCGTAGCCGGGGCCGCCGCTGCCGGTGCCCGTCGGGTCGCCGCACTGGAGGACCTCGAGGGAGCCCTCCGAGGTGACCAGCCGGTGGCAGGGCGACTCGTCGAAGTAGCCGCTCTCGGCGAGGTGCAGGAAGCTCTGTACCGTGCACGGCGCTGCCGCACGATCCAGGCTCACTCCGACCTCGCCCTGATTCGTCGTCAGCGTGGCCTCGACGGTGCCCTCGGCGGGCGTCGGATCGACGTCCTCGGGGACCGCGACCTCCTTGGCGGGCGGCTCGCCGCCGATGATGTAGCCGCAGGGGCCCTCGGTGGTCTCGGTCGGGGGCATCTCGTCCGAGGCGGCGGGCGGATCGGTCTGTCCGGCGGCCTCCGCGTCGTCGCCCCCGCCCTGGGTGGCGAAGAAGTAGACGAGGCCGACGACCAGGACCGTCCCCAGCACCGTCGCGCTCATCGCGATCGTGCGACGGCGTTTGGCACGTTGGGCACGGCGTTGGAGCTGCCGTTCAAGCTTCCGCTTGGCGGCTGCGCGACGTTGCTCGTTGGTGGGCACCGGCTCCCTCCTAGGGATGCTGGAGACGGGGGTGGCAGGCGGCAGTCTAGAGCGCCCGGGTGTGGTCTGTGTGTACCGGGAGGCGCCGGCTAGGCTGACCTGTCTGCGGGGCTGGTCGACGACTCGCCCCGATCACCGGTTCACACGAAAGGCACCTCGTGCTCGTCGTCGGCTTCCCCAGCGGTCCGTTGCAGGCTAACTGCTATCTGCTCGCCGGTGGACCGGACAGACCGTGCGTGATCATCGATCCAGGTCAGCATGTCATGGGGGAGCTGGCCGACAGGCTGACCGAGCATCGGCTGACTCCCGTGGCCGTCCTGCTGACCCACGGCCACTTCGACCACGCCTACTCGGCGACCGAGGTGTCCGAGGCGTACGACATCCCGGTGTGGGTGCATCCCGGCGACCGGACGCTGCTGTCCGAGCCCCTGCGCGGCGTCGGCTCGGAGCTGGCCAGACTGCTCGGACCCGAACTGGCGATGAGCGAGCCGCAGCGGATCGCCGAGCTGACCGACGACCAGGCGATGGACCTGGCGGGGCTGCGGATCACGGTCCTGCACACGCCGGGTCATACCGAGGGGTCGGTGTGCTTCCGGGCCGCGACCACAGGGGGCCCTGCCGTGGACGGCGGCGTCGAGCCGGACGTGCTGGCGGCGGGAGACACCCTCTTCGCGGGCACGGTGGGCCGCACCGACCTGCCCGGCGGCGACCCCCAGACGATGATCGAGACACTGCGTCGTCGCATCCTGCCGCTGCCGGACGACCTGGTGGTGCTCCCCGGTCACGGTCCGGCGACGACCATCGGGCGGGAACGGAGCCGCAATCCCTTCCTTCGCGGCCTGACCCCTCCGGAGGGCTGAGCCCTGTCGTCCCGCCGTCCGAAGACGCAGGATGCCGCCCTCCGACGGCCGGCTGTGCGGGAGCCTCTCCTGACGAGCGGTCCTCGCGGGCTCGAGACCGGGTCTTCGTCGAGCCCCGCTGGCGCTGGTGGATCATGCGAGAGGACACGCCGAAGATGAAGGAGACATCGATCCGGTGACCGAGAACGATCCTGGTGAGCTCGACCGGCCTGGCGGTTCCGATCGGCCCGAACGACCGGCGGTGCCTGCGGGCATCGCGTTGAACCTGCTGCCACCGGAGCTTCTCCGCCGCCGCGCGCTGTCGATAGCGCTGGGGGCACTGATCATCGGTGCGGCGATGGGCGGACTGTTCGGCCTGATCGGCGGGCGGGTCGCCGGGCTGGTGGCGGCGGGGGTGATCACCGTGCCGTTCCTGCTGCTGGCCCTGTCGGAGGCCAGGAAGCGGACGCGGCTGGACGGCCGTGTCGTGTCCGTCTCGTCCTTCGGCACCCGGCGGGTGGATCTGACCGAGCTGCGCGAGATCGACCTCCTGGTCTCCGATCAGCGCGGGGTGCGCACGGTCGCCCTGTTGATCCAGGGCCATGGCCGGACCCTGAACGTGGCCCTGGCGATCTACGCGGGCGCAGGCGGCCGGGAACTGGGCATTCTGGAGCTGCGTCGACTCGCCGACGCGCTGGCGGGCGTCGGGGACACCCGGACGCTGGCGCTGTCTCAGCTGCTCGTCAACCAACTGCGGGCCGAGGCACGCGGCGAGGCTGCGGCGAACCGACCGCTCTATCAGATCGCCTCGGCAGCGCCCGGCGGACGACTTCCCACGCGTCTCGACCCGGCCGCCGTAGCCCGGTTCGTCGCGACGCTGGACTGATGCCGGGCCGGTGAGCCGTGGCCGGGCGGGTGAGCCACGGTCCGGCAGGCCGGGGTCGCAGGTCGTTCGACGCGCGGCGAGTGCGGCTGGCGGATCGTGCCGCGCCGCATCTCGGCCTATGGGGTGAGCCCGGCTGCGTTCGCCCGGCCGCCCACGACCGGCCGAGGTCGTCTGAAGCGGATCGCCTGGGCAGGTGAACGCAGACCTCCTGCGGACCCCACCTGCGCGACGCCGCATCTGACCGGATCGGCGGGTCAGCGAGCGACGCCGCCGGGCCTGCTGCGTCGGCGCCCACTCCGGAGCACAGACGCAGTGCGGACGACGCAGTGTCGGCAGGGGAGCCCGTCGGGTAGCAGCCCGGGCCGGAGCGGGGCGTTCGAGACGAGGACGAGGCGGTCTGGGCTCAGACGATCTCCACGGACGAACCGCAGGACCGGCGCTATCGAGGGGCCCCGTCCGGCGGCGGTCGCCTCGGTCGTTGCGGCCGCCGCGTCGTCGTGTCCCGAGACTGCTGGGCAGGCTCGCCAGCAGCGGCTGCCGACCTCGGGTCCGCCCCGGTCTCGGGCGGTCCCGCCCGCCTGCCGCGATCCGGGCGCGGCCTGCCCTCGCGGGGCGGCGGCTCGTCCGCAGCGCCTGCTCCGCCGTCGTCCGCCGCCCTCCCTCGCGAGGCTGCCTGCGGCCCCGCAGCCTCCCTGCTCACCGCCCCTCGCGGCGGCGTGTCGGACGGACCTGCGGTCGGAGCCTCGGCAGGCGGCGCCGTTGTTCTCGACCGGGTCCCGGGTCGCTCAGGCCGGACCGTCGCCGTTCGCCCGGCTCCACGAGTCTGCCGAGCACCGCCGGACGCCGCCGTGGGTCGAGCCGAGTCCGGACGCGGCGCCGCATCCGCGCCGTCGTCCGCCGCCGCGTCCTCGTCGGGATCGGCGGCGTCCCGGCCGTCGGGGTCGTCCGGACCGTCGTACTCGGCCGTGCCTGCCCGGCCGGGCGGTTCCCTGGTGATCACCAGCGCGGCGAGCGCCGTGGTGATCGGGACGGCGGCCACCAGACCGATGCTGCCGACGAGCGTTCGGACGATCTCCTGGGCGACGACCTGCGCGCCGACCAGGGTCGACAGGTCGACGCCGGACAGCGAGTAGGCCAGCAAGAGTGGCAATGCCGCACCCGCGTAGGCCAGCGCGAGGGTGTTCACGGCCGCCGAGATGTGGTCTCGGCCGATGCGCACCCCGGCGGCATAAAGCGCTCGCCAGCCCATCGACGGGTTTGCCTTGCGCAGTTCCCAGACGGCGCTGGTCTGGCTGATGGTCATGTCGTCGAGGACACCGAGCGCGCCGATGATCACCCCGGCGAGCAGCAGACCCCTGGCATCGACGTCGGTGCCCAGGATGGTGATGAGGTTGACGGTCTCCTCGTCCAGCCCGGTGAGGTGGGTCAGCTCGGCGAACAGGATGCCCAGCCCGGCGATCAGCGCCAGGCTGAGCAGGGTGCCCAGCACGGCGGCCGAGGTCCTGGCCGAGATGCCGTGCGTCAGATAGAGGACGACGAACATGATCAGCCCCGCGCCCACCACCGCGACGGTGACGGCGTTCTCGCCCGCCAGGATCGCGGGCATGATGAACGTCGTCAGCACGCCGAAGCTCACCGCGAGCCCCGCGAGCGCTGTCAGGCCCTTCCACCGGGCCAGCAGCAGCACGGACGCGGCGAACAGGACCGCCAGCCACAGCAGGGAGCCGCCCCGCTGGAAGTCCACGATGCGATAGGACGTGGGCTCGGTCGGCTCGGCCCCCGCGTAGGACAGCACGACCTGGTCGCCCTGTTCGAAGGTGGGCGTGCTCGGCTCGAAGGCGATGACCTGGCCGATGGTCTGCCCGGCCGCCTCGCCGTCGTCGAGCCGTACCTCGAGCACCTGGCATTCCGACTCGTCCGGATTCGTGCCGATGTCGGGCGACGCCTGCTCGGCTCCGGACTGACAGCTCCCCACGGCTGCGGAGACGACCTCGCCGTTCACCGGCTGCTGGAAGAAGCCCAGATCGCTCTCCGAGCGGGGCTGCTCGCCGAAGGGATAGAGCAGCAGCACCCCCAGCACGGTGGCGAGTGCGGCCGGGACCAGCAGCACGGCCAGCAGGAGGCGGACCCGCGAGGACGACGGCCCGGCGGGGCCGTGCCCGTGGCCGTGGCCGTGCCCCACGGAGCCCGCGCCGCGTCGTGCGCCGCGTCGCGCGGCCTGCTCCGCCGAGGGCGCGTCCGCATCGGCCTCTCGCCGTGCTGTCTCGGCGCCGCGCCGCCGCTCGGGACGTCGGGCCGGTCTGCGTTCGGCAGGGGCGTCCTCGTTCATAGCGGCTGCCGCGTGCCGGTCCTCGGCCCCGCCGCGCCGGGGCCTGCCCGGCGGGTCGTCGCGCCGCTGAGCCTCGGCTGGTCGACCTGACGGCTGCTCCGCGCCGCGTTCCCCGCCCGGGGATCGGCGACCTCGATCGCCGCCGCCGGAGCGAGGTCGTCGCGCCGCGTCCCCAGCCGGTCGCGACCGGCCACCCGGGCTGTCCGCCTGCGGGTCGCCCGCCTGCCCTGCCCGGCCGCCTGGCGGCTCGGCCTCGCGGTGTGCGCGCGGCTCCGATGTCTCCTCGCGATCAGCAGGCGGGCGGCCGCCCGCCGAGGGCTGCCCCTCGCCGCCGTCGCCGGTCCGTCTCGGCCTGCGCCGGTTCGGCGGCGCACCGGCCCCGCCATCCGGCGGCCTCGCCCGTCCGCCGCTCGGCGGCCTGTCGTGCCTGCGGGGCTCCTCGGCCTCGCCGGGTTCGGCGGGTCGGGATCGACGAACCTCGGGCGGCGGCCCGCCGTCGTCGGGGCGGCCTCGACGGCGCGGGGTCCCCTCGGCATCGACCGAGGGGAATTCGTCGGTCGTCTCGCCGGGCGGCGGGACATCGGGGGAGGGGGGACGCCCGAACCAGTCGTCGCCCCGGCGTTCGTCGCTCACACGACCCTGCCAACCGGCCTCACGTCGATCATTCCGCGCATCTTATGGGGTGGACGACATCACGGCGCGGTCAGCGCGACCGCCCGGCTGCCGCGGCGGCTTCGGGGGCATACGCTGCGAAGACGTTCCGATCGAGGGCCGCAGCGGGAGCCCGTGGCGGCGCGACCGCCGATCCCGTCGAGATCGACCACGACGGTCGAGCACCGGGCGGGTAGGCTGGTCGCTGCGTGTGAACAGACGCGAGGCTGGAGTCACTCCCCGGTGCACATGAGTGGCGGTTCCGCCGCAGGGTTGAGGCACTCCTGTTCATCGATCACCGAACGCCTCCGACGCCCGCGATGTCGAGCGTCCTCACCATGCCGAGCCGGGCGGCAGAACCGAGGACCGTCATGTCACGAACTTCTCTGACCGATCGACTCGTCGCCTTGCGTCGCGACTACACCGGCGAGAACACCGGCGAGGCCGCCCCCGAGGTGGCCGCCGCCCTCGCCCGACTCACCCGCGCGCAGCGGGAGTCCCTGGTCGACGTTCTGCGCTCAGACGATGCCGCGCTCGAGGGAATGAGCGTCGGCGAGCCGGTCCGCCGGGCACTGTTCCCGATCGCCGAGACGGCGGGCCAACGGCGGCTGGAGTCCGCCCTGCTGACGGCCGCGACGCGGGTGGTCGATCACCTGCATCTCCGCCCGCCCGCGACCCTGCTGCGGCCCGCGCACGCCTTGCGCGCCGTGCGCCCGACGGCGGCCGGTCTTGTCCTGCACCTGCGACCGGACGCGCTCGGACCGCTGCTCGTCGAGCTCCTGCCCGGAACCGGCCCGAACGGCCTCGCCGGGCTCGCGGGCCTGCGCTACCGGCGCAGACATCGATCGGTCGAGCTGATCCTGCTCGGCGACGAGACGCCGGGGCGGGCCGTGCTGGCGGGAGTGACCGGGCGGAGTTGGCAGGCGGGCATCGCGTTCGTGCGACGGTGGACGGCGGAGACCGGACGCGGCACGCGGCTGTCCGGCGCGGACCTCGCCGATGGGCTCGGCGAGGAGGAACGACGGCAGCGTGCGGCGGCCGCACCGGACCCCGGCGGCCTCGGCAGCGCCCTGCTCCGGCGCAGCGGGCTGCTCTCGGCCGGACTCTGGTTCACGGCCTGGGAGTACCCGGCGTCAGGGGTTGCGGCCGGGGACGGCGAGCAGGGCGACTGGTGGTGGGAGTGGGCAGGCGGCCCCGAACCCGTCGACGTCCACCGGCGGCTGCGACATCCGATCCTGGGCCTGCCCGACCCGGTCGGCGTCCTGCTGTCCGGTGACGGGCGTATTCCCACTCGTCGGCGTGCTGATGCGCGCCCGGGACCGACGGTGTGGCTGCGCACGGTCCCGGCCCCCACCGAACAGGACGAACGACGCCTGGCCTCCTTCGCGTGGCCCGCCGAGTTCCAGGCCTGGCGGGAGTGGGACTCCCGGATCGGCTGATCGGGGCCGGACCCTCGATCTCGCGGCCGCGTCGGCGCACTGCCCGCGAGACGTCGGGGCGGCCGGTTCAGCCGAGTGCCGTCCGCCCCGACGTGCCCACGCGCCCGGCGAATCAGCGATCGGCGGGACCGAACTCCTGGATGACACGGCCGCTGTGGCGCGAGTCAAGCGGGGGAGAAGACGTGGCACGGCTGGGGCCATCGCCACCCCGGACCGCGCCGCCCCCGGACTGCGCGGACTCGGCCCGGCCGGGCCGCAGGGCGCAGGCACGCCCGGAATCGCCGCCGGGAACCGCTGTCGGCCTGGCGGGTCTCCGCGCGGCGACCGCGCGCTCCGCTGCACTGCGTCGCACGCACACTTCGTAGACTCTGGTGCCGTCGTCGTCGGCTGGGCGCGGACGCCGACTCTCCCGAGGTGCCCGGGGCAGCCTGGCCGGTCTCGATCTGCCGGGTGAGCCCAGCGGTGCGCCGGTACACCCGGCGGTGGTCGGCGATTCCGGCCCCGTCGCTGCGTAGGCTGACGATCGAGAGAAGGCCGACCGACCCGCCAGGGCCGATCCACGAAGGAAGGACCGGCGCGAGTGCGATGAAGAGGTCGGCGGCAGGCTCCCCCCTCGGCAGGATCGGCCGCCTCGCGGCGCAGGCCGACGGCGACCGGGACCGGGTGGTGGATCTGCTGCGGGCGGCGAGCATCGTGGTGGTGATCCTCTGGCACTGGACGCTCTCGGTCACCCAGCAGCGTGCCGACGGCGTGCTCGTCATGCCCAACCCCATCCCGCAGATCCCCTTCGGCTGGGCGGCCACCTGGCTCCTCCAGGTGATGCCGGTGTTCTTCCTGGTCGGCGGGTACGCCAACCTCGCGGGCTGGCGATCGGTTCGACGAGCGGGCGGCGGCACCGGACTCTTCCTCTCGCGCCGGGTGCGGCGACTCCTCATCCCGGTCGTGGTGTTCCTGATCGTGTGGGCGGTGGTCGAGACGGTGCTGTGGGCGGTGGGGCTGACGGGGGTGGCGGTCTACGGCCCGGTGCTCGTCTCGCCGCTGTGGTTCATCGCCGTCTACCTGGTCGCCGTGCTCCTCGTTCCCCTCACCGCGCGGCTGCACGAACGGTGTCCACTCCCGACCCTGGCTGCGCTCGGTATCGCGGTCGCCCTGTTCGACTTCGGCCGATTCGCGCTGGGCATCTCGGCGCTCGCCTGGGTGAACACGGTGCTGATCTGGATCTTCGTGCACCAGCTCGGCTACTTCCACCGCGACGGCACCCTGCCCGGCCTCGCCAGGAGCAGGCTGCTCCTGCTGACGGTCGGCGCACTGGCGGGGCTCGTGCTGCTGACCGGTCCGCTGGGGTATCCCCGGTCGATGGTCGCGCACGAGGGTGCGGAGCTGAGCAACATGTATCCGACGACGGCGGTGATCGCGGTGCTCGGCGTCTTCCAACTCGGCGTGCTGATGCTGGCCGGGCCGTTCCTCGCGCGCTGGCTGCAGCGCCGCCGGGTCTGGACGGCGGTCGTGGCGGCGAACATGGTGATCATGACGATGTTCGTCTGGCACATGACGGCCCTGCTGCTCGCCCTGGGCACCTACCACGCACTCGGGTTCGAACTGCTCCGGGAGCCGACGGCCGAGTGGTGGGCTCAGCGGCCGGTCTGGCTGCTGCTGCCTGCGGTGTTCCTCGCCCTCTTGGTCGTCGTCTTCCACCGGGCCGAGACCGGGTCGCGGCGACCGAGGGCGGACCCGGGGACCGCCCTCGGCACCGCAGCAGGTCGGGGCCCTGACGCCTGAGGCCGGGACGGCCCTGGGCGAATCCGGCCGCATCACGACCGGCAGTGCTCGCCACACCACCGCCGGCCGAGGCCTCACGCGCGCCGGGGCGCGTTCACCACCTGCGGAGACCGCTGCGGTTCCGACGCGACGCCCGACGGCCGGGGCCTGCGCACCGTCGGACGCCGGTGGTGTCGGGGTGCGATCCTCAGCCGCCGCTGAGGTCCTCCGGTGGACCAGGCAGGAGCCGCGTTCGGTGCAGCCGGGGCGGCTCCCACTCCGCCGCGGCCCGCCGAGCGCTCGGCCGGTGACAGCGCCCCCGGAGTGCGCCCGCGCCGCTGATCGCCTCCGCACCTCGGCCACGACGACGCCGATCCCTCCCACCGCCAGAACCAGCCGACTTGCTGCGTCCCGATCTCGCGGGGATATCGAGGGTGGGCGTGTGCACCGGACAGGCTGACCACGGCGGGGTGCGGGGTCCGAACCGGGGTGCACCGGCTCGCACCCCGTAGATCACTCGTGCTCGGGCGAATGCGTCCGTTGCCACTCGCGGAGCAGGATGCGGAAGCGTTCCATCGAGCGTCCGGCGTGCTCTTCGAGTTCGGCGAGGTACTCGATGGTGTGGGCCACCTCGCTGTGGCGGACCGGCCGGGTGAGCGCCTCCCGCATCGCCCGTGTCGCGGCCTCCTCCTCGCCCAAGGCCGCGAGGTAGGTCGCGATGCTCAGCCGCACCCGGTGTCTGGTCTCGTCCTCGGCCAGCAACCGCCGGTCTCGATCGAGGGCATCCACGAAGTGCGCCTCGGCCTGCTGCTCGTCGCCGAGCCCGAGCCGCACGACGCCGATCAGATAGCGATCCCACCCGGTGCCGCCGCCGGTCCGTTCGGCCTCGGTGAAGTCGGCGATCGCCCGCTCGTGATCGCCCCTCTCCTGAAACAGCCTGCCCCGCAGAATGAGGGGGCGGACGTCGTTCGGATCGAGCGCGATCACCGCGCCGAGGTCCGTGATGGCACGCTCGGTCTGCCCCAGCTCCTGATGAAGCTCGGCCCGCTCGATCAGCACCCAGTCCAGGGCGGGATCGAGTGCGAGTGCCTGATCGAGGTCGGAGAGTGCTCGGCGGGGGTCACCGAGCGCGCGATGCACCTGGCCTCGGCCGCCCAAGGCCCACGCGTAGTCGGGTTCGAGTGCGAGGGCGGCGTCGAAGTCGGCGAGACCCTCGGCGAGGCTGCCGTCCAGCCGGTGGATCTCGCCGCGGCGGGCCAGCGCCCAGGAGTAGTCGGGTCGCAGCGTGATCGCCCGGGTCAGATCGGCCAGCGCCCGTGGACGGTTGTCGAGGGCCTCATACGTCTGCCCTCGGCTGGCCAGCGCCCAGGCGTAGTCGGGGTCGAGCGCGATCGCCCGATCGAACTCGGCGAGTGCCTGCGTGAGGTGATCCGCCAGCCGATGTGCCTCCCCGCGATGCCCGTGGCTCGACCGCAGCTCCGGTTCCAGCCCGGCCGCCCAGCCCGGCCCGGCCGCCGTCCAGTACTCGTCACGCCGGTGCAGGGACGGGACGGCCTGCGCCGACTCGATCTCCGCCGGGAGACCAGGGGAGAGCTGCTCCGCCCTCATCAGATCGGCCGCCGCCCCCTGCTCGTCACCGAGGGCGCGGCGGGTGCGAGCGCGGCTGCACAACGCCCACGGGTCGTCCGGGTCGAGTTGGAGGGCCCGGCCGAGATCCGCGAGCGCCCGTGCCGGTTCGCCCGTCAGCCGGTACACCTCGCCCCGACCGGCCAGCGCCGCGACGAGATCGGGATCGATCTCCAACGCCCGATCGAAGTCGGCCAGCGCCTCGGCCGCGCGGCCCGTCGCGCGGTGGACGTGCCCGCGTGCCGCGATCGCCGCCAGGAAGCGGGGACGCAGCTCGACGGCCAGATCGAAGTCGGCGAGCGCGAGTTTCGGGCTGCCGAGCAGATGATGCGCCTGACCGCGTGCCGCCAGCGTCCACTGATAGTCCGGGTCGAGTTCCAACGATCGATCGAAGTCCGCGACGGCGGCGGGAAGATCCCCGAGGAGCCGATGCAGCCTGCCCCGCTCGTCGAGCCCCCAGCCCAGCTCGGGGTCGATCTCCAAGGCTCGATCGAGGTCCACGAGCGCATGGGCGGTCTCGCCGAGGGCGCGGCGGACCTGCCCCCGGCTGGCCAGCGCGTAGGCGTCGTCGGGGTCGATCTCCAGCGCACGGTCGAAGTCGGCCATGGCGAGAGCCAGATCGCCCGCCATCCGGTGCGTCTCGCCGCGATGCCGGTACGGCGCCGCATGGCCGGGGACGTCGTCGACCGCGCGGTCGTAGTCCGCGATCGCCTGCCGGTAGTCGCCGCTGCGACGATGCAGCCTGGCGCGTGCCGCTCGTGCCCAGATCAGCGCCGGGTCGATGTCGAGCGCCGCGGTCAGATCCGCCATGGCCTGGTCGTCGTGGCCGAGCAGGAGGTGGGCCTGTCCTCGGCTGCCCAGTCCCCACGCGTTCTCGGGGTCGAGTGCCAGCAGGCGGTCGAAGTCGGCCACCGCCCGTTCCCCGTCACCGGCCAGGCGGTGCGTCTCTCCTCGGTCGGCGTAGGCGAGCGCCAGCCCGACCTCGACCCCGGCTGCGGTCTCGCGCTCGACGGCCACGTCGAAGTCGCGGAGCGCGGCCTCGAAGTCCCCGAGCGAGCGGTACACCTTGCCGCGTTCGGAGCGTGCCCAGACCAGCATCGGCTCCCGCGCGATCACCTCGTCGAAGTCGGCCAGCGCCGCCGCGTCCTCGCCGAGGGCATGGTGGGTCCGCCCTCGATTCATCCGGGCCCACAGATAGTCGTCGTCCAGTTCCAACGCCCGGTCGAAGTCGGCGATCGCCGCCACCAGGCGGTCGGTCTCGCGATAGGCCTCCCCTCGGCTCGCATAGGCCGCGTCGAACTCGGGGTCCAGCGCGACGGCCCGGTTCAGGTCGGCGAACGCCTCGTCGAAGCGATCGAGCATGCGGTACAGCTCGCCTCGGTGGTAAGCGGCACCCGCGTGATCCGGGTCCAGTTCCAGCGCGCGGTCGAAGTCGGCCAGCGCGAGATCGACCTCGTCACGCCGGTCGTGCAGCCTGCCGCGCCGGACGAGTACGTCCGGGTCGGGGTCCACCAGGAACAGCCGGTCCAGATCGGCCAGCTCGGCCTCGGTGTCGAGCCGCAGACGGTGGACCTCGATGCGTTCCCCGAGCAGCCAGGGCAGGCCAGGGGCGAGTTCGATCGCCCGGTCGAGGTCGGCCATCGCCTGATCGAGATCGCCCCGCGCCCGATGGACCTGCGCCCGGCCGCCTAAGGCCCAGGGATAGTCGGGCGCCGTCGTGAGGGCCCGGTCGAAGTCGGCGAGGGCCCGATCCAGGTCGCCCAGCAGCCGATGCGTCTCGGCACGACTCGCCCGCACGGCGGGATGATCCGGGGTCAGCAGGACCGCCTGATCTCCGTCGACCAGCGCCGCCGAGAGGTCGCCGAGCGCCCGGTGCACCCTGGAGCGCTCGTCCCATGCCCAGCCGATGGCCGGATCGAGCCGCAGCGCCCGGTCGAGGTCGCGTAACGCCTCCTGGTGCCTGCCGAGCGAGTGATAGGCCTGACCGCGCGAGGCGAGGGTGAAGGCGTGGTCGGGGAGGCGGTCGAGTACCACGTCGAAGTCCAGGACGGCGTCCTCGTCGTGGCCCAGCACTCGGCGAGTCTCACCGCGTTCGATGCGCGCGTACAGGTAGTCGGGGTCCAACTCCACGGCCCGATCCAGATCGCGGAGGGACTCGGTCAGCCGGCCGGCCATGCGATGCGACTCGCCGCGCCGGGCGTAGGCGACGGCGTACTCCGGACTGTGGCGGATCGCCGCGCCGAAGTCCGCACAGGCCTGGTCGTACTCGCGAACCTCGTGCCGCAGGACCCCGCGCTCCACCAGCGCCCAGTCGAGATCCGGATCGAGGTCGATGGCGCGATCGAGATCGGCGAAGGCCTCCACCAGACTGCCCAGGGCCCGATGCACCTGCCCCCGACTGGCCAGCGCCCACGGCTCGTCCGGCTCGATCTCCAGCGCCCGGTCGAAGTCGGCGACGGCCGCCTGATTCTGTCCCAGCAGCCGGTGCGTCTCGCCGCGCTGGGTGAGCAGCTCGGCGGAGTCGGGTTCGAGCCCCAGCGCCCGGTTCAGATCGGCCATGGCCGCCTCGTCACGACCGTGAGAGCGGTGCAGCTTGGCTCGCAGGGACAGCGCCATCACCGGCTCGGGATCGTTGGCGATCGCGCGCTCCAGATCGGCCGCGAGGTCGTCGAGGTAGCTCATGGGGTGTTGATCGTCCTCTCTGGACGGTAGACGCCGGGCAGCATCCCACGGCAGGCCGTGCGGCTGCCTCGGGATTTCGCACGCGAAGGGATGGGCCCATTCTGTCGGCAGCAGCCGACAGGAATCGCTGCGGGCGGGGCTCGTCGGCGCGGTGGAGGTGGGTCGGGGAGCCGCTCGGCGACGTGCGAGGTCAGGCGAGGACGGGCGTGGTGCCTACGGTCTCGTTCAGGCGGTGATCTTCCCGCACCCTGAACAGCTCAGGGTCGATTGACTCAGGGCTGAGCTGGGAAGGTCGACAGGCACCACCGGCGGGGTCACGGGTCGATCTCGGACCCCTGTTCGAGATCCGGCCCGGCGGGCTCGACCGCCAGTGTGGGATCGAGGGCGGCGCGCGCGGCATCGTGACGCTCCAGCAGGAGGCGGAGTTCGCCCAGGATCGTCAAGGCTCTGACGTTCTGCGGATCAAGGCCGACAGCATGTTCCAGGTCCTCAGCAGCGCGTTCAGGCTCGCCGAGCATCAACCTGGCGTATCCACGAAGTTCGAATATGGCGGCGTCGGCAGGCGCCTGTTCGACGACGTGATCGAGATCTATCAGGGCCTGCTCAGCTCGGCGAAGGGAGAGAAGCAGGCTTCCTCGAATGCGGCGAGCCTCCATGCGTTGGTGATCAGATGCGACCACGCGGTCTAAATCGGCGAGAGCGCGCTCGTCGTCGCCGAGTACCCGGTGGAGCGCCGCACGGATGGAGTAGGCGCCGATGTGGTCGGGATCGAGGTTGATCGCCCGGTCGAGGTCCGCAAGCGCCTGTTCGAGATCGCCGAGTTCCCAGTGAGTGCTACCGCGTTGAATGTGGGCCAGTACGTGCCTGGGGTCGAGGTCGATCGCGCGGTCGAGGTCGTTGAGGGCGCATCGATGGTTGCCTGCCTCTCCATGAGTGATGCTGCGCCTTATGTAGGCGTGGACGTGGTCGGGCTCAAGTGCGATGGCGCGATCCAGATCCGCGAGCGCACTTTCGTGGTCGCCTGCGTATTCGTGGGTGATGCCGCGGTGGATGTGGGCGAACACATGATCGGGATCCAGGGTGACTGCGTTGTCCAGGTCGATGAGGGCGCGTTCGTGGTCACCGACTTCCCGGTGGGTGATGCCGCGTTGGATGTGCGCCAATACGCGCTCGGGATCGAGCTCGATCGCGCGGGTCAGGTCGACCAGGGCGAGGTCATAGCGACTGCAGTCTCTGTGGGTGATGCCGCGTTGGAGGTGAGCGAGCACGTGTTCGGGGTTCAGCTCGATCGCGCGATCGAAGTCGTGCAAGGCACGTTCGTGATCACCGAGTTCCTGCTGGCTCATGCCACGCCAGACATGGGCGAGGACGTGACTCGGATTGAGTGCGATCGCCTTGTCATAGGAGATGACTGCTCCCCGGTGATCCTTCTGCCGGTCTTTCGCCATTCCGCACTGCAGATGCGCGGTACTCCGTGCCTCCCGGTCTAGCGTGCGATCGCTGGCCAACTGCGTCAGCAGTGCAAGCTGCTCGGTACTGCCTGTCGGCCCGAGCGCTGACAGCTTCCCGGCCCGCTGCTGAAGTGCCGGGTCGTCGACCACCGCCACCGCCTGTTCCATCATCTCCACCCATGCGCCCGCCGCCGAGTCCTCCCAGTACAGGACGCTGACGAGGCCGCTCAGCGCGGCGGGCAGCTCGGCGGCGGGTCGGGCACACAGTCGGTGGTAGTGCTGCTCCATGGCGAGCCCGCGCCACGCGGCGTCGGCCCAGGCTCGCCCGGCGGGCAGCTCCAACGCCGCCCCGGCCGCCGCGTAGTGGTCGGCCAATGCCTGATGCATCGCACGCCAGCGGCTCGGTGAGCGCCGTCGCAGGTCGCGCAACATCACCGAGCGCACCACCTGGTGGTAGCGGTAGCCGTCGGGGTGCTCGGTGACGAACGGCAGCGAGTACAGCCACCGGAACACCGCGTCCGGGGCGCCGTCGAGGTCCGCACCGGCCACGCCCGCCAGCTCCGCGAACAGGTCCGCATTCAGCGTGCGGGGCAGCGCGCCGAGCAGCGCCGCTGACCGGCGGCGCTCGTCCGGCTCGCCGCCGAGGAAGCGCGCCACCGCGCCCGCACTGGGATCGGCGACCTCCGCCGCCGTGGCCGGGCCCGCCTCGGCGAGCATCGCCACCAGCACGGGCAGCCTGCCGGACAGCCGCAGGATCTCCTCGATCACCGGCTCCTCGGTCACGCCCCGCCGAGCGAGCAGCTCCTGGCACTCCGGCTCGGTGAACGGCGCCAGCGCCAGATCGACGCGGAAGCCGAGATACTCGCCCCAGTGGTGCGCGTTCAACGGCTCCTGGCCTGCGATGGTCAGCACCAGGTTCGGCGGCAGGTCGCCGTGTCGGCCCGCCAACAGATCCAGCAGCCAGCGCTCCAGGAACCGGCCGACCTGTTCGAAGGTGTCCACGAACAGGGCGAGCTGGGCGTGCTCTGCCGCTGCGCCGAGATCGACGAGCAGCGCCGAGGTCAGGACGTTCACCGGCGCGAGCAGCAGCTCGACGTCCTCACTTCGGGAGAACTTCCGACTCAGGTAGGCACGGACCTCGTCGACGTTGGTCGCGACGGTGTCCGCGTCGATCTCCGCCGCCAGCGCCCCGAGCACGGGAATTCCGCCGCCCGCCCGCAGGCCCAGCCGCACGGCGGAGCGGGTCAGCATCGTGGGCAGCCCGTCCGGCGCGGCCGGGTCGCGGTCCACCTCGTGCCGTCGTTCCCGGTAGGTCGTCAGCGCCGCCCTGGCCTTCCGACAGCGCACGTCCTGCCGCTCCAGATCGGCCACCAGCTCCTCGATCGCGGTGGGGACGTCCTGCGCGCTCTCCTGCACCAGCGCGGTCCGGCAGCCCTGGTCGCCGGCCGCCTTGCGGAACTGCCGCAGCAGGGTCGACTTCCCGACCCCGGACGGGCCGTGCACGCTGAACAGGAATCGGCGACGCGGGTCCTCCGCCGAGAAGCCGAGGTTGGTCTGGAAGCCGCCGAGCTGCTCCGTGCGGCCGACGAAGGTGTCCTGCTGTCGTTGCCGGATCACGTCCTGCAAGGACAATCGCGTCTTGCTCATGCTCGCTCCCGCACGCCGGTGTGCACCCAGTGTCGTCTATCGATCACCGACGCCGGGAGCGCTCCGCAGGAACAGCGCCTGCGTGGTTTCGGCAGGCGAGTCGGCTCCCCGGCACCCGTTGCGTCCAGCGTGTTTCGGCTCCTTCGGCCCGTCGTTCCGCTGATCACCGACGGTGATCATCCACGGTCGGCCCGCGTGTCGGACGTCGACATCCGGCGTGGCACGGCCTGCAGAGCACCGTTCGGCGACGGCTGCGGGCAGCCTGCCGACCGGCCGCGACTCGCGCGGCGGCGTCCGCCGGGCTCCTGCAATCCCGTGACCTGCCGTTCTGCCAGGTCACGCCGTGGATGGCGTCGTGCGCACTGCGGATGTGATCACAGTCGGTGATCGGTTTACCGTCCGTCCGAGTGATCAAGACGGAACTCTCCGTCGGAAGAGTGAGGTGGCATTCGTGCGACGTGCGCTGGTGCTCGGCGGCGGCATCGCGGGACTGACGGCGGCCGTGGTGCTCGCCGAGTACGCCGAGGAGGTGATCGTCGTGGATCGTGACGACCTCGCGACGGACTCCGCCCCCCGGCGCGGGACCCCGGCCGCGCCGCACTCCCTCGGCATCCACGAACTCGCCCGCAGGCAGTTCGACCGCTGGCTGCCCGGACTGATCGAGACGCTCGTCGACGAGGGTGCGCGACCGGTGGACTCCGGCTCGCACTGGCACGTCGACGGGGTACGCAAGGCCCCGGTGGTCGGCGAACCGCTGATCTGTCTCACCGCGCCCTTCCTGGAGCGGCACCTGCGGGACCGGGCCGCCGCGCTGCCCGCCGTGCGCTTCGTCCGGGGCAAGGCCACCGGACTCACCCATCACGGGTCCCGAGTGGACGGTGCGCTGGTCGCCGAGCCGGGCAGGCGGGGTCCCGGCGACCGGATCAGCGCCGACCTCGTCGTGGATGCGATGGGCCGCTCCAGCAGGCTGGGGGAGTGGCTGGGCCGGGCGGGCTATCCGACGCCGCCGACTCGGCGCGTCGTCATCGACCTCGGCTACGCCACCCGGCTCTACCGCCGCGACCCCGGCCAGCGCGTCGACGACACGGACAGCGTGTACTCGCTGCGCACGGGCAGGCTCGGTCCGGCGGGCGGTCTGCTGCTCCTGCCGGTCGAGGGCGACCGATGGAGCGCCACCGTCGTCGGTTACGGCGACGACCGGCCGACCAGGGACGTCGAGGACTTCGAGGCACGGTGCAGGACCGAGCCGGTGTCGGCGTTGAACCGGTTGGTCCAGTCCGGCGAGCCGGTCTCCGAGGTGTCGGCCTCCCGTCATCGGGACAGCCGACGCCGCGACTTTCACCGGATGCGCAGGCTGCCCGCCGGACTGGTGGCCCTCGGCGACGCGGTGGCCTCGCTCAACCCCATGTACGGGCAGGGCCTGAGCGTCGCGATGCTCCAGGCGAGTGCTCTGCATGCCTGGCTGCGCACCCGGCCCGCGATCGACGAGCCCGCCGAGGGCTACTTCGATCGCAGCCGCGTCGTCGTGGACGCGGCCTGGCAGCTCTCGGCCGCCGAGGACCTCCTGCTGCCCAACGCCGAGGGGCGCGGGGCACTCGGTCTCCCGCTGAGCCGGGGCTTGGCGGGGCTGTTGGCGAGGGCGACGATCACCGACGCGGGCGTGCATCGGCAGTATCTCGACGTCGCCGCGATGCGCCGTCATCCCCGCGAACTCGCTCGCCCCCGCTTCGTGCTCAGCACCATGCGGGCCGCGCTGCGCTCCACCTCCTGAACTCCAGGGCGCCCCGGCTGAACTCCGGACCTGTTCCGACGCCCCCAGCAGGCCCGCCGGCTCGGCTCGATCGGCGAGACGGCGGCGGGCGAGCCGTGAACTGCCGGGTTGTCCGCCCTGCTCCCGCGACTCTCGGCGTCTGGCTGCGGCGACCGGAAGAGGGGCGACCGGAAGCGGGCAACCGCGAGCGGACGCCCGGGAGGAGGCGCCGGACCGGGGCGACCGCCACCGATCGAGCCGAGACGACCCGGCCCGGCGGACGGGCAGACGAGATCGAGGCGATCCGGGACTGACGACCCGCTGCCGGTCGCGCGGTCGGTTGACTGTGCCTGCGGGCGGCCCGACGTCGGTCGGATCGGGCCGCCCGCCCGGGCATCGTGTCGCCCGGTGACGCGGCGCCGATCTACCGCTCGTGTTCACCGGCCGGGCAGCTGCCCGGCCGAGCCCGACCGGTCCCGTTGTGCGACGAGTCGTGCGGATCGGACCCGAGGAGATCGGGACCTGAGAACTCGGACCCTGCGAGATCGGACCCTGCGAGATCGGACCCTGCGAGATCGGACCCGACAGGCTCCGACCCGACCGGACCGGCTCGATCCGCGCCGCTCGTCGGACAGGCCGCAGCACAGGTCCCGTCGTCGGCGGGACCGATCAGCCCGGCCGACTCGGCGGGCTCCGTCGCCCGCCCGCGGGCCGCGGACATGTCGGGCGCCTGCGCGGTCGATCCAGACCACACCGGCGCGGCCTTCCAGGCAGGCTCACGGCTCGCCGCCTGGTCGACGACGGTGGTCGGAACCTGATGGACCGACAACAGGCGCAGCCCGAGCGTCTGCACGCGGACGAGCAGCCCGTGCAGCGCCGCATCGTCGAGGACCATCCCGCGCAGGATCGCCTCCTGCGGGGTCCGCCCCACGCTCATCTCGGGGAACACCTGGGCGATGCGGTGCACCGACCTGCCTGCCACCCGCAGCTCGTAGCAGCGGGTCGTACCCGGTGGCAGCCCTGCACCGGGACTGTTCGGGGGCGGTGATGCACCGGCGTTCACCACGGCGCACCCCCGTCCCGCATCACCGGAGGACGGCCCTCGGCTGGCTGACGGCGGATGGTGACGGGGAGGGAAACAGAACTGGTCATCGTCGACTCCTTCGGCGAACGGGTGACCTGAAGACGTCCGGAGCGTGATCGGACGCTGATTCCGACGGTGCCTCAGGGGCAGGACGATGTCTGTGATTCACGAGGGAAACCACCCGGTCGATGGGCGCGCCGCACCGCAGATCCACACCCCGGGAGTGGCGTCACTCCGTCGGACGGTGATCGGTTCGCCCTGCACACGGCTCGGAGTGACACCGGAGCGGAGGACCCCGCGCGACCTGCATGGGCCCGCGTGTGACACAGTGGTGGGCAGGAGGCCGGTCCAGGCCTCGGATTCGCGGCGTGAGCCGACGGTCGAGGCGGATCAGGCGGAGTCGACGGCGGACCGACCTCATCACACCACGCAGCTGTAGACGGTGTCATGCCGTGCGTGCCCGGCTCCTCGGGTGCGCTCGGCCCACGGGCCGTGTTCGGCGATCGGCGTGGTGTAGAATTCGTCGGCGAAGTGTACGAAAGGTGAGGGGTCGTAGGTGCCACCCAAGCAGCGCAAGACGTTCGAGGCGACACTCGAACTTGAGGCTGGCAATGCAGCCATGGTCGATCTCGGAAAGATGCTCGGCCCGACGGGTGTCAACACCCGGAACGTCAAGCTCGAGTACGACGAGAACACCTCCGCTCACCGAGGCGAGATCGTTCCCGTGGTGGTCTCGGTCTTCGAGGACCGGACCTACAAGCTCCGGTACAAGACTCCGCCCACGAGCTTCCTGATCCGTCAGGCCATGGGTGCGAAGTCCGGCTCCGAGCGCCCCGGTCACGTTCCCGGCGGCACCATCTCCAAGGAGCAGGTGCAGGCGATCGCCGAGCGCAAGATGCCCGACCTGAACGCGGGCGGCGACCTGGAGGCCGCGATGAAGATCGTGGCGGGCTCCGCGCGTTCCATGGGCGTCACCGTCCAGGCCTGAGGCCTGCGGTTCCACCCTGAGCGAGGCTGACTGAAGGGGGCCACCCGAATCGGGTGGCCCCTTTCGGCATGTCCGGACGTCTCCCGGTTGGGCAGTGCGGAACGAGGTCCGCCGGAGTCCGGCCGCCCTGGGCGTCGGACCCGGCCCGACGCCACCGGTCTGTCCCCCGCCTGCCACGTACAGGTCCGTGTCGGGGGCCACCGGCGCCGCCGGGCACTCGACGAGGAGCCGGCATCCGGCGCCGTCCCACGCCGAGGAGTCGACCACGGCCGTCGTCACCCGCGCGGCCGCAGTCGAAACTGGATCGCAGGCGGGCCGCGCGGGGCGGGCGATCAGACACCGCCCGCGAGGCTCTCCAGCTTCACGTCGGGATGGCGGCGGAGCAGCAGCCGCAGCGTGATGTCATCGGTGAACAGAGCAAGTTCCGCACCGTCGCCCCTGGTCAGAACCTCGCTGCTGGTGCCGTCGACCAGCTTGCGCTCGGCAGGGTCGCCCAGCCTGCGGACCACCGTGTAAGGCAGGTGATTCAGCAGGATCGTCACGCCGAACTCGTTCTGCAGCCGGTCGGTCGCGACCTCGAACTGCATGGGACCCACCGCCGCGAGCACCGGGGTCGCCTCGCCGCGCCGATCCGAACGCAGGACCTGCACGACGCCCTCCTGCTCCAGCTGCTCGACGCCGCGCCGGAATTGCTTGGCCCGGCTGGGGTCCTTGGCCGAGGCGGTGGCGAAGTGGCGGGGCGCGAAGCTGGGCAGTCCGGGGAAGGTGACCTTCGGCCGCCCGGAGTACAGCGTGTCGCCTACTCGCAGGTTCGACGCGTTGACCAGGCCGATCACGTCGCCGGGATAGGCGACGTCCAGCGTGCTGCGCTGTTGCCCGAACACCTGCTGCGCGTACTTGGTGGCGAAGGGCCGTCCGCTGGCGGCGTGGGTGACGACCATGCCTCGGTCGAAGCGGCCGGAGCAGACTCGGGCGAAGGCCACCTGATCGCGGTGCGCCCGGTCCATGCCGGTCTGCACCTTGAAGACGAACGCCGAGAACGGCGCCTCCAGCGGCCGCGCGCCGCCGTCGACGTCCGGGCGAGGGGTGGGGCGGGGCGCCAACTCGACCAGCAGGTCCAGCAGGTGCTTGACGCCGAAGTTGAGCACGGCGGAGCCGAAGAGCACCGGGGTGGCCCGCGCCTGGAGGAACTCCTCGTAGTCCAGGTCGGCCCCCGAGATGGACAGCAGCTCGGACTCCTCGCCCGCCTGGGCCCAGTCCTCCCCGACGGCCTCGGCCGCCTCGGCGGCCGACATCCGCTGGACGCCCGCCCGACCGGCACCCGCCGCGTTGCGCGTGAAGCCGATGAAGCCGCCCTCGGTGCGGTCCAGGACGCCGTGGAAGCGGCCCGCCTCGCCGACCGGCCAGGTCAACGGCATCGGGCGCAGGGAGATGCGCTCGGAGATCTCGTCACACAGCTCCAGCGCGCCCCGGCCGGGACGGTCCCACTTGTTGACGAAGGTGATCACCGGGATGTTCCGGTGGCGGCAGACGTCGAAGAGCTTGAGGGTCTGTGGCTCCAGGCCCTTGGCCGCGTCGAGCAGCATCACGGCGCAGTCGACCGCGGCGAGCACCCGGTAGGTGTCCTCGGAGAAGTCGGAGTGGCCCGGCGTGTCCAGGAGGTTGATCACCGAGTCGCCGTAGGCGAACTGGAGTGCGGCCGAGGTGATCGAGATGCCTCGGGCCTTCTCCATCTCCAGCCAGTCCGAGACGACGCCCTTGCGGCCCGCCTTGCCGTGCACCGCGCCCGCCTCCGAGATGACCTGCGCGTGCAGCGCGAGCGCCTCGGTGAGGGTGGACTTTCCGGCGTCGGGGTGGCTGATCACCGCGAAGGTTCTCCGGCGGGCGGCCTCTCGTCTCACCAGCGACTCGTCGTTCTTCGTCTGTCGCCCGAGGGCCGGATCGTTGCCCGCCACTGTCCGCTCCCTGTCTTGTGCCGTCGGTGCGTGCGGCCGCCGTCGGATGCGCGCCGCGCGCCGAGTCACTCTACCGGCCCGTCACCTTCCGGCCCGACCCGCCGCAGGTCAGCGCCCTGCCGTGCAGGTCGTCCGCCTGCGCGGGCCGCGAGTCGTACCGGGACGGCGTAGGGGCCGACCGCCGGACACGGCACGACTGCTTCGGCCGAGGGTCGGTGCCCACGGCGCAGGCGCCCTGGTGCGCACGGGGACGGTGTCACGGGAGTGACGAGGTTTGCTCGACGCATTGCTTCTGGTCGAAGTCACGGTTAACGTAGGTTTTACGGTCAATTGATGGATCTAGAGGAAAAAATCCTGGAGGGAGTCGGCATGACTCAGGGCAGCACGACGGCACTCGACGCGACGATCGCACCGAAGGACGTTCATCGGCTGCTGGGCAGGCACCTGCTCGTGGACGGCTTCCCCTTCGTCCTGGACACCAAGGCCAGCGCGGGCTCATGGCTCGTCGACGCGCGCAACGGCGACCGGTACCTGGACCTCTACTCCTTCTTCGCCTCCGCGCCGCTGGGCTTCAACCCCACGGGGATCGTGGACGACCCGGAGTTCATGGCGGTGCTCGCCGAGGTCGCGGCGAACAAGCCCGCGAACTCCGACATCTACACGACCCACTACGCCGCCTTCGTCGAGACCTTCGCCAGGGTGCTGGGCGACCCGGAGCTGCCGCACCTGTTCTTCGTCGAGGGCGGGGCGCTCGCGGTGGAGAACGCCCTCAAGTGCGCCTTCGACTGGAAGAGCAGGCACAACGAGCAGCACGGCCGGTCCCCGGAGCTCGGCACCCGCATCCTGCACCTCACCCGCGCCTTCCACGGCCGCAGCGGCTACACGATGTCGCTGACCAACACCGACCCTGGCAAGACGGCCCGCTACCCGGCCTTCGACTGGCCTCGGATCGAGTCCCCGGCACTGCGCTTCCCGGTCGCCGACCACCTCGACGAGGTCATCGCCGCCGAGCAGCGGTCGCTGGCCGCCGCCGAGGCCGCCTTCGCCGCCCACCCCCATGACATCGCCGCCTTCATCGTCGAGCCCATCCAGGGCGAGGGCGGGGACAACCACCTGCGCCCCGAGTTCCTCCAGGCCATGGAGCGGCTCTGCCACGCCAACGACGCGTTGTTCATCGTCGACGAGGTGCAGACCGGCGTCGGCGTCACCGGGACCGCCTGGGCCTACCAGCAGCTCGGCCTCCGACCGGACATCGTGGCCTTCTCGAAGAAGACGCAGGTCGGCGGCGTGATGGCAGGCCGTCGGGTGGACGAGGTGGCTGACAACGTCTTCGCCGTCGGCGGCCGCATCAACTCCACCTGGGGCGGCGGGCTGGTCGACATGGTCCGTTCTCGCCGGTACCTGGAGATCATCGAGCGGGACGGCCTGTTCGACAAGGTCGCCGGGGACGGTGTCTGGCTGATCGAGCAGCTGACCGCGCTGGCGGGCCGCCACCCCGGCCGCATCGACAACATCCGAGGCCGAGGCCTGATGGTCGCGCTCGACCTGCCCGACACCGCGACTCGCAACGCGGTGCTGGGCAGACTACTGGAGCAGGAGGGGGTGCTGGCGCTGCCCAGCGGCGAGCGGTCGATCCGCTTCCGCCCCGCGCTGACGATCAGCCGGGACGAACTCGGCGTGGCGGTGACCGCGCTGGACACGGTGCTCGGCGCGACGGGCTGAGTCGTCGATTCGCCGTGGCCGGTGGGCGTGACCGTTGTCGGGCGGGGCCGGGAGAGGGAGTCGGCCCGCCCGCCCGGCCCTGACCGGCCGGGCGAGTCGATGATCAGAGCGGGGGCGGCGCCTGCGGGTGCTGTCCCTCGCCGTCGTCTGCGGCCCGCTCCGTGCGGCGGCGGATCTCCTCCTCGGCGAGCTGCCGCGCGGTGTCCGGATCCAGCGCCATCGCCTGGAGAACCGTCACCGCTCGGCCGTGCACCTGCTGCTCCAGCGCCCCGGCCGCCTCGTCGATGAACACCTGCGGCGCAGGCTCGGCCTCGCCGGGCATGAGCAGACCGGCCGCCCCTCTCATCCGCTGCGGCTCGCCCATCGTGACGTCGGTGCCGTCGACGATGGCACGGACCTGCCACCAGGCGAACGGATGGACCTCCTCGCCGAGCAGCCTGGTGGTCTCCAGCTCATACGGCTCGCCCAGCGCGGCCAGCCACCCCTCGGCTTGGGCGCGATCGAGGGTAGCGGCGATGATCGAGATGTTGGTCTCGCGGTGGCGGCGCGTCAGCAACCAGATCCGGTTCGCGTCGTCATGGTCGGTCATCGGGAGTCCCTTCACGGGCGGTGCGGGCGGGGTCGGCGCAGTCGGTCGAGGAAGCAGCGGAGCGGGCCGGTGGCCACGGAGTACGAGGCGAAGATTCTGGACGTGTCCGTCGACGCGGTCCGACAGGCGCTGCGACGGGCCGACGCCGAGTTCATCGGCGAGACCGCCCAGCGCCGCTACGTGTTCGACATCGTGGAAGGCGACGCCGCCACCTGGATGCGGCTGCGCGACAACGGCACGGTCGCCACGCTGTCGGTGAAGAAGATCGAACATGACGGCATCGGCGGCACGCACGAGTGGGAGACCGCCGTCGGCGACTTCGCCGAGACGCTGACCTTTCTGTCCCGGCTGGGCTACGAACCGAAGTCCTATCAGGAGAACCGGCGCGAGTCCTACCGCTGCGACGGCGCGGAGATCGAGATCGACACCTGGCCGCTCATCCCGCCCTACGTCGAGATCGAGGCCGCCACGCGCGACCGGGTGGTGGCGACGGCCGCCCGGCTGGGCTTCGTCGAACACCAGCTCACCGGCGAGAACACCACCAAGGTCTACGCGCGCTACGGCATCGACCTGACCCGCATTCGGGAGCTGCGCTTTCCGGAGTAGCGGGCGTCAGGCGCGCGCTAGCGAACAGCCCCGCGCATGCGTGGGAGGACACCGACCACGGAACATGTTCGGCTCGGCGGAGGGAACAACCCCGCGCGTGCGGGGAGGACGTCTGCGAACGTCGATCACGAGCAGGGTGACCGGGAACAACCCCGCGCGTGCGGGGAGGACACTTGCTGACCTGGGGTTCTACTCGCCGGTAACCGGATTCTCGTTCACTGCTAATCGGCCCAGTGCCCGGATGTCGATTCCGAAGCGCGAGCGAATCTCCATGAACGGTGACGATACGCGATCGTCGTCGACGGCCGTCGGACGCTGATCCGACCCTGCCCGTCACCCGTTCGTGGTTGCAGCTCGAGGTGTCTCGTGCCTGGGCCGAGACCGCCGCCGGGCACTTCATGGAATCGTCACGCCAGGTCGATCGGCCGCAACACGCTGTGGCAATCCTGGGAACGTGACCAGTGACAGGACGGCGCAGAGGCGCGATCACTCGACCCGGCACACAGTCTCACCGATGCACCCGCCCCAGGCGCCAGGGTCGCCGCAGGCCGTGCCGCCACGGGTGCCGGGATGGGCCAGGGAGGCGCTGGAGCTGGCGGGCGTGTTCTTCGCGGCCGCCGTCGCCCACGTCTTCGCGGGCGGGCTGGCCGAGCAGGAGGACGGCCCGGCCCTGCTGATGGTGACCGGCGCGGTGCTGGTCGCCGCCTCGGTCCTGGTGCGAGCCTGGCATTCCCGACGCGGTTCCGGTCGCCGCCCGGCGGTGCTGCGTACCGGACGTCGGCGGGATCGGGCCCTCGCCTGGATCTTCCGCGCCCGCAGGCGCAGGCTCGCAGGCGGAGGCGGGACGATCACGGGTGAGGCAGGCCCAGCCGAGTCCGGCCCAAGAGAGTCCGGCCCGGCGCAGCCGCACCCGGCCGAATCCGACACCCGGCCCGCAGCCGACGGCCTCGTGGCCGAGACCGAGCGCGGCGCCGACGCGGCAGCGACGGCCGCGTCCGCAGCGCCGAGCCCTCGTCCCCTGTTCGTGCCGACGCAGCCGGGAGCCGCACGGGAAGCCGTCCTCTGGCGGCTGCGCGTGTCCGTCGAGGACCGGCCGGGCAGGCTGGCCTTCCTCACCGGCGTCCTCGCAGGCCTGTCGGTGGACATCCGATCGCTGGAGGTGCACCCGACCGATGCCGGGATCGTCGACGAGCTGCTCGTCGATGCGCCGACCTCGGTGACGGCAGCCGATCTCGCCGAGGCCCTGCTGCGCGCGGGCGGGACCCAGCCCCATGTCGTGCCCGCCGACCGCCATGAACTCACCGATCCGCCCGCGCGGGCGTTGGGACTGGCCGCCCGGATCGCGGCCGATCCCGACGAACTGGTCGCGGTTCTGGCCGATCTCCTCGACACGGCAGAGATCCGACTGGACGAGGTCGCGATCGGTGAGTCCGACGTGCTGGCGGGCACCCGGCTCACCCTTGCCGAGGCCCGGATCGGCACGCTGCGGCTGTCTCGGCCGGATCTGGCGTTCACCCCGGCCGAGTTCGCCAGGGCGCGGGCCCTGCGCGACCTGGCCGTCCAGATTCGGGCAGGCCGACGTCGGGACGGCGTCACGATGCTGGCGGCGGGGCGGGAGATCTCCGTCGAGCAGGCGGATCGACTCGACCTCGCGGCGGTGCGGGACCTCCACCGTCGATGTTCCCCGGACTCCCGGTTCCGCCGCTACCGCACCGCAGCCGGTCCTGGTCGGGACGGACTTCGGCGGCTGCTCACGCCGGGTCACGCCCACACCCTGCTGGCCAGGGACGCCGACGACGGCGTGATCGCCATGGCCTGTCTCGTCTGGCGCGACGGCGAGGGCGAACTGGGGTTGTTGGTACGCGACGACTGGCAGCGCCGTGGGCTGGGCACGATGCTGGCCCGCGAGCTGATGCGCACGGCCGAGGCACGGGGAGCCCGGTCGGTCCACGCCTACGTCCAGGCGGACAACCTCTGCATGATCAGGATCATGAACCGGGTGGTCCCCGAGCCCGCCCGCAGCTGTCGGGACGGCATCCTGCACCTGACCGCCGATCTTCAGGACCAGCCCCGCACCTGAGACCGAGGCCTCGGCGTCCCGCATACTGCCTGCCGCCGGGCGGTGCTCGGCGACACCAGCCTGGCCCGGCGACACCGGTTCGGCTCCGCGCCGGGTCCGGTCTGTCGCCTCCTCCGCCGGCGAACCCGCCGGCGAACCCGCCCACGAATCCGCCGGACGTGATCGAGCAGACACCTCGGCCGTCACGTCGTCCGACATCGCCGGATCGGCCTTTCCCGTGGCTGTCGATGTCGCCGCTGGTCGGTTATTCACCGCCTGTTCCTTCATTTCGTTTCCCGGTGGTCGGGAAATCGGTCGATCGGCCGCCCGATTCGGGGACTGATTCCTGCATTCGGGTGGATTTCCGGTGCCCGAAAGTCTTGGATTGCTCGGCTTCTCGGCCCTTCTCTGGTAAGTCGGTCAACTGTTTCGAGCCGGTTAAGCGTTTCAACTGAATTGAACAGTCTGCGCTGCTGCGCTGGTGGTGACCGCGCATTCGGGAATGCTCGGGTATTCCGCCGAATGGTCTCTTGTGGGACGTGAGACCAGCGAGGTTAGGTCGAAGACGGTTTCCGTTCACGGCAACTTTATGTGGCCTGGACGGTGGCCCCGGTGTCTGGCCTAAAAGGAGGCTTGGTGTCTAGAACACTCGTCTCGGCGCGCCCGAGAGGACGTTCCACAACCCCGATCGGGTCGCGTGGAGCAATGGGTCTGGTATTCACGGTGGTGGCCGCGTTGATCGCGGCCACCGCTGCCCCGTCGGTCGCACAGTCGGCGGACGAGCACAGCGCGGAACCGGCTTCGATCGATGCCGACGTGGTGGAGACATTGGCGGAGAAGGGCGCCGCCGACGTCTGGATCGTCCTGGAGGAACAGGCCGACCTGTCGGCGGCGGCAGGTGTCGCCGACTGGGCGGAACGCGGTCAGGCCGTGGTCGACACGCTGCGCGGGCACGCCGAGCAGACGCAGGCCGACGCCGTCGCGTTGTTGAGCGATGCGGAGGCGGACTTCACGCCGTACTGGATCTCCAACCGCATCCTGGTCCGCGACGCCTCCGAGCCGTTGGCGAACTCGATCACCACGGTGCCGGGCGTCGAGCGGATCTCGCTGCCCACCGTGCTGGCGGTCCCGGAGCCGACGGAGGCCGATGAGGACGGTTCGTCCGTCGACGCCGTCGAGTGGGGCGTCAGTTCGATCAACGCCGATGACGTGTGGGCCGATTACGGCGTCACCGGTGCGGGCATCGTGGTGGGCAGCGTCGACACCGGCGCGCAGTTCGACCACCCGGCGCTCGTCGGCTCCTACCGGGGCAATCTCGGCAACGGCGGCTTCGACCACGATTACAACTGGTTCGATCCCTCCAACGCCTGCGGCTCGCCGTCGGTGGTCCCCTGCGACAACAACCGCCACGGGAGCCATGTCACCGGCACGATGACCGGCGACGACGGTGCGGGCAACCAGATCGGCGTCGCCCCCGGCGCCCAGTGGATCGCCGCGAAGGGCTGCGAGAGCAGCGGCTGTTCGGACACCTCCCTGCTGGCCTCCGGTCAGTGGATGCTGGCCCCCACCGACGTGGGCGGCCAGAATCCGCGTGCCGACCTGCGCCCCCATGTGGTGAACAACTCCTGGGGCTCGGCCAACGGCTCGATCATCGACCCGTGGTACGACGAGATCGTCGGCGCCTGGACCGCCTCGGGCATCTTCGGCCTGTTCTCCAACGGCAACTCCGGTCCCGGCTGCAACACGACGGGCTCCCCGGCCGACTCGGCGTTGTCCTACGGGGTCGGCGCCTACGCGGTGAACAACACCATCGCCTCGTTCTCCAGCCGGGGCCCCGGAGCCGAGGGCGACATCCGCCCGAGCATCTCCGCCCCTGGCGTCGCCATCCGCTCCTCGGTTCCCGGCAACAGCTACGCGCTGCTCAACGGCACCTCGATGGCGGCCCCGCACGTCTCGGGCGCGGTGGCGCTGCTGTGGTCGGCCGCACCGAGCCTGGTCGGCGACATCGAGGCCACCAGGGACCTGCTCGATGTCACGGCCATCGACGTCAATGACACGACCTGCGGCGGCACCGCTGCCGACAACAACGTCTGGGGCGAGGGCAGGCTCGACATCCTGGCCGCCGTCGACGCCGCACCGCGCGGTGAGACCGGCGCTCTCGCGGGCACCGTCACCGATGCGGGCACCGGCGAGCCCGTCGCAGGAGCCAGGGTGACCGTCGCCGGTCCGCAGGACCGGACCGTCATCGCAGGCTCGGACGGGACGTTCGCCCTGACGCTGTCGGTCGGCGACTACACCGTCACCGGCTCGGCGTTCGGCTACGGCGAGGCGAGCGGCACCGCCGCCGTCGGAGCCGACGAGACCGCCACACTCGACCTCGCCCTGACCGCCGTCCCGGCCAGGACCGTGTTCGGCCAGGTGTCGGACTCCGGCGGTGCGGGCCTCGCAGGAGTCGAGGTCGGCTTCGGCGGCGGCGTGCTGCCCTCGACGACCACGGACGCGGGCGGCGGCTTCGTGTTCCAGTCCGTCCCGGAGGGCACCTACGAGCTGGCCGCAGCAGGTTCGGGCTGCGTCGGCGCGCTGACCAGAGAGCTGGTCGTCGCGGGCGGTAACACGGTCGCCAACTTCACCCTGCCCGACGTGACCGACACCCACGGCAACTACTGCCGCAACGAGGGCGACGCCTTCGTGGCGGGCGACACGCGGGTGGCGCTCAGCGGCGACGACGCTTCGGCCACCGTGGCCCTGCCGTTCCCGGTCGGCTTCTACGGGCAGCAGTACAGCGAGGCCTTCGTCGCCACCAACGGGTTCCTCAGCTTCACGGCGCCCTCGACCGCCTACAGCAACGGCCGTCTGCCCACCGCAGGGGCGCCCAACGGCGCCGTCTACCCGTTCTGGGACGACCTGACGGTCGACGCGTCGGCAGGTGTCTACACCGGAGTCTCTGGCGCGGACGGCGAGCGGGTCTTCGTCGTCGAATGGCGCAACGTCCGGCTGCTCAGCTCGCAGACCAGACTGACCTTCGCCGCGCAGTTCCACGAGGACGGCGGCATCGTCTTCGCCTACGAGAGCCTGCCCGCCGACCTCCCGGCCGCGCTGGGCTCCTCCGCCACGGTCGGCATCGAGAACGCCGCCGGAACCGACGCCCTGGAATACTCCTACAACTCGCCCGTCCTGTCCTCGGCGACGTCGATCCGCTTCGGCGAGCCCGACTTCGGCTACGTGACCGGCACGGTCGTCGACGCCAACGACGGGCTGCCCGTCGGCGGCGTCTCGGTGGCGATCTCCCAACGGGACTCGGTGCTGAACACGGTGACGACCGCGGACGACGGCACCTTCCGCGCCCAGCAGCTCCTCGGCTACTACACGGTGACCGTCGGCAAGGAGAACTACTCGGAGTACGTCACCACCGCGTACCTCGGCGACAACCGGGAGACGGTGACCGTCGACGCCGAGCTGACCACCGCGCGCGGTGAGGCCAGTCCGGGTGACGTGTCGTGGGTCGTCCCCCAGGACGCCACCCGCAGCACCTCGGTGACCCTGAGCAACACCGGCGACCACGACCTGAGCTGGGAGATCTCTGAACGCGGCGGCGACCGCGTGACGCAGGCGCCCGCACAGGCCGAACTGCTGTCCGAGGTGCGGTCGGCGGCGGAGGACACCGCCTTCGACACACGGGACAACTACACCGAGGAGGAGATCGAGGACCTCGCCGAGGCCGCCCCGCTCGCGGCGGGCGACGTGCTGTCCTCCTGGTCGGTCGGACAGGTCGACACCGCATGGGGCGTCGGCGTCGACGACAGCCTGTGGATCTCCGACGCCGTCGGGCTCACCAACACCGAGTTCGGCACGGACGGCGGTCCCACCGGTCGATCCCACGACGCCGACTGGGCGACCTCCTGGAACGCCGACCTGGCCTACGACACCCGTAACGATCTGTTCTGCCAGGTCAACGTCGGCGGCGACAACGGAATCCACTGCTGGGACGAGTCGGACGGCGACGTCGGCTACAACATCACCGGCTCGCCGTGGAGCGCGATCTCGCAGCGGGGCCTCGCCTACCGGGCCGACGACGACTCGTTCTACATCGGCGGCTGGAACGAGGGCGTGATCTACCACGTCGCGGGTTCCTCGCACGCCGAGCCGGGAACGATGCTCGGCCGGTGCACCGCGCCGGAGACGGGCGTGGCGGGTCTGGCGTATCACCCGGAGGCCGGGACGCTGTGGATCACCACCAACAGCCCGACCAACACGATCTACCAGGTCGACCCCGCCACCTGCGCGGCCGTCTCGACGGTCGGCTTCCCGGAGAACGAGCAGTTCGCGGGCGCGGGCCTCGAGTTGGACTCCGCTGGCGCGCTGTGGGCGACCTCGCAGGTCTCCAACACCGCCTATCTGATCGACAGCGGCGTGCCGATGTCGACCGACGTGCCGTGGCTGCGGCAGAAGGTCTCCACCGGCACCCTGACGCCCGGTGACGAGATCGACGTCGAGGTGGAGATCGACACGACCGGTCTGGAGGCGGGCGTCTACCGGGCGACCCTCCTCTTCGACACCAACGCGGGCAGGCAGCCCGTCGTCCAGGTGCCGGTCGAGGTCGTCGTCTCCGGTTACTGGCAGGGCGTCGCGGTGGGCGGCACCGAGGAGCACGTCGCGGCCGACGAGATCGCCTTCGCCCCCGACCAGACCTACACCGAGGGATCGTGGGGCTGGATCGGCGAGGACTCGACCACGGGCAGTGTCGGCGCGAACGTCGACATCACCAACACCAGGGAGGACGCCCTCTACCGCAACCAGCGGACGAACCTGGAGGCCTACCGGTTCGACGATCTTCCGGCGGGCACCTACGAGGTGACGCTCGGCTTCGCCGAACTCCAGCGCTCCCCGAAGGTGGACTGGCGCCGGTTCGACGTCACCCTCAACGAGCGGGTGATCCTGCTGGGCTACGACATCGCCCAGACCGTGGGCGGCCGGGCGGCCGACACGCGGGTGTTCACCGTGACGATCGCCGAGGGCGAGTCGCTGGACCTCGAGTTCCTCAACCGGCGCAGCTACCGGCCCGCCGCGATCAACAACATCGAGGTGGTGCACCGGCCGGACTGGTGATCGACCGGGTCGGCGGGGATGGAACCCGCCTGCGGTCGCAAGCGAGGTGCGCGGGCGTCGGACGGATCATTCGTCCGGCGCCCGCGCCGCGCGCCGGGGTCACCTGGGTTCGGTGGCCCGCCTGCTTCCGGGCAGGCTGGTCCCGCCGCTCCCGGCACTCGGCGAGGGAGACTGTGTGGTCTCGGCGAGTCTTCCGGGCCTGCTGCATCACGCCGAATCGCTATCCGGCCGTCGTGCCGGTACCGCCGCCGTTTCCCGATTCCGGCGTTCGACTTCTGCCCGAAAGACTCGAGTTCGACGGTTCTTCCTGTGCTGAGCGACGGGTCGTTCTGTTCCCTAATCGGGCGGGATCACCGCAGATCACCAGCCCTGTTCCGCGTTCCGCCGAATGGTCTCTTGTCGGCGCAGGCGGCAGGAAGTTAGGTCGAAGGCGGTCGCCGTTCACCTCGACCTCATGTCGAACACGCCGACCTTGCCGTCTCGCTCGACAAGGAGGATCGGTGTCTGAAACCCGCACCTCGGCACGATGGTCAAGACGGGGCACGAAGGGATTGCGCGGTGCATCCGGTCTGGTGCTCGCCATGGCGGCCGCATTGTTCGCGGCTGGCACGGTGCCGTCGATCGCGCAGCAGACCGACATCGACGATGACCGGGCGTCGATCGACGCCGACGTACTCGAGGTCCTCCACGAGCAGGGCACCAGCGACGTCTGGATCGTCCTGGAGGAGCGGGCAGACCTGTCGGCCGCCTCGGAGGTGTTCGATTGGGCCGAGCGGGGCCAGGCCGTCGTCGACACCCTGCGCGCGACCGCCGGGCAGAGCCAGGACGAGGCGGTCACGCTGCTCACGGCCGAGGGTGCGGACTTCACGCCGTACTGGATCTCCAACCGCATCCTCGTCCGGTCCGCCTCCGAGTCACTGGCCGACTCGATCACCCGGATACCCGGTGTCGACCGGGTCTCGCTGCCGACCGTGCTGGCGATCCCGGAGCCGGTCGATCAGCCTGCGGCGGACGCGGCCGTCGACGGAATCGAGTGGGGCATCGACTCGATCAACGCCGACGACGTCTGGGCGGACTACGGCTTCACCGGCGAGGGCATCGTGGTCGGCAGTGTGGACACCGGCGTCGAATTCGACCATCCAGCGCTGGTCGGCTCCTACCGGGGCAACCTCGGCAACGGCGGCTTCGACCACGATCACCACTGGTTCGACCCCTCGAACACCTGCGGTTCGCCGTCGACCGTCCCCTGCGACAACCACGGCCACGGCACCCACGTCACCGGCACCATGATCGGCGACGACCGGGCGGGCAACCAGATCGGCGTGGCACCCGGCGCGCAGTGGATCTCCGCCAAGGGCTGCGAGGGCGGCACGGGCTGTTCGGAGAGCGCGTTGCTCGGTGCGACCCAGTGGATGCTGGCCCCGACCGACACCGACGGGCAGAACCCGCGCGCCGACCTCCGGCCGCACATCGTCAACAACTCGTGGGGGGTCCCCAACGGCCCGGCCGTCGACTCCACCTTCGACGAGGTCATCGCCGCCTGGGACGCCTCGGGAATCTTCGCCCTGTTCTCCAACGGCAACTCCGGTCCCGGCTGCGACACCATCGATTCACCGGCCGATTCGATGCTGGCCTACGGCATCGGCGCCCACTCGGTGAACAACACCATCGCCAACTCCTCCGGCCGGGGGCCCGGTGCGGACGGCACGATCCGGCCGAACATCACCGCTCCCGGCGTGAGCGTCCGCTCCGCCCTGCCCGGCGCGCTCTACGGCGCCGCCAGCGGCACCTCGATGGCCGCCCCGCACGTCGCGGGATCGGTGGCCCTGCTGTGGTCGGCCGCGCCGAGCCTGATCGGCGACGTCGAGGCCACCCGAGCCCTGCTGGACACCACCGCCATCCCGGTCAACGACACCAGTTGCGGCGGAACCCCCGAGGACAACAACGTCTGGGGCAAGGGCCGACTCGACGTCCTGGCCGCCGTGGACGCCGCGCCGCGCGGTGACGCAGGCGTCCTGACCGGCACCGTCACCGACTCGACCACCGGAGAACCTGTTGCCGCCGCCAGAGTCGCGGTGTCCGGCCCCCAGAACCGGGCCGTGGTCGCCGCAGCGGACGGCACCTTCACGCTGATGCTGCCCGTCGGCGACTACGCGGTGACCGGCACCGTCTTCGGCTACGCCGAGAACGGGGCATCGGCCACCGTCCTCGCCGACCAGACGGCGACGGTCGACCTGGCCCTGACCGCCCTGCCGACCCACGCCGTGTCCGGCCGGATCTCCGACTCGGGGGGCACCGGGCTGGCCGGTGTCGAGGTGGTCTTCGGCAATGGCGAGCTGCCCTCGTCGACCACCGACGCAGGCGGCGACTTCGTGTTCGACGCCGTCCCGGCAGGCACCCACCGCCTCGCCGCCCAGGGCTCCGGCTGTGCCGAGCCGCAGGCCAGGGACGTGGTCGTCTCGAACGGCGACACGGCCGTCGACTTCACCCTCGCCGACGTCACCGATGCCTACGGCAACTTCTGCCGCGTCCAGGACGGCGCGTTCCCTGCCGGGGACACCCGGTTGGCGTTGAGCGGCGACGACGCCTCGGAGACGGTCGCCCTGCCCTTCCCGATCACGTTCTACGGGCAGCGCTACGAGCAGGCATTCATCGCGACCAACGGCTTCCTCAGCTTCGTCTCCGCCGCCACCGCCGCAGGCAACACCACACTGCCCAACCCGCTGTTGCCCAACGGCTCCGTCTACCCGTTCTGGGACGACCTGGTCGTCGAGGGAACGGGCGGCGTCTTCACCGGGGTGTCCGGCGCCGAGGGCGACCGGGTGTTCGTCGTGGAGTGGCGGGATGTCCGGCTGGTCGATTCGCAGGCCGAGATCACCTTCTCCGTCGCCTTCCACGAGGGTGGCGGCCTGGTGTTCGGCTACGCGGACCTGCCCCCCGACGAGCCGACCGCGCTCGGCGGCTCGGCCACGGTCGGCATCGAGAACTTCCGGGGCAGCGACGCGTTGCAGTACTCCTTCAACACGCCGGTCCTCACGGCCGGGACCTCGATCCGGTTCCACCAGCCCGACACGGGCGTCGACCGGATCTCTGGTCCGGCACCCGCGCCGTCGGCGTTCCGAGGCCGAGATCGGCCCGCCTGACCGGGTGGATCGAGTGGGCTGAGCCCGCCGGGGCGGCAGGCAGCCCCGGTGTCGTGCCTGGACTCGGGCGGCCCGGCCGACGCTCCGGCCGGAGATCAGCGCTTGTCACCCGCCGGCCGCTGCTGGGCGACCATGGCGGCCAGTGCCGCCCGACTCTCGGCGAGTGCCTTCTCATACTTGGCCTGCTGAACCTCGCGGGTGTGCAACAGCGAGTCGAGCAGGACGGCGTAGGACGAGTGATGCAGGTCCAGCATGACCCGCTGGTTCACCCCGAAGGACACGTTCACCTCGGTGCCGTCCGCGCTGACGTGGACCTCGACGGGGGTCTCCTCCGGGATGGTGATGGACGAGTGCGTGCTGATCGCGTCATCGCTGACGAACGAGGCCATGGCGATACCTTCTTCCCTGGTCGATGCAGTCTGATCACCCGTCGGCCCCGGATGGGGTGGGCGATAGGGTTTCGTGAGAGATCGAAACCAAGAGACTTATGTCTCTTGTCATGAACCTAGTGAGACTTATGTCTCTTGTATGTCCCCTGTTCGAGTGGTGCTTGTGGCGTCTCCGGCCAGCAGGATCAGGGCTCGACAGTTTCGACCCCGACGAGCTCTGACCGAGACGAAGTCCTGACCCAGACGAGGAGAAGGTGTGCGGTGAGCAGCGGCAGGCAGACCGTGGAGAGACGCCAGCTCGGCCTCATGCTCAAGCGGCTGCGTGAACGCGCGGGTCGTTCGCAGGCCGAGACCGCCCGCGCCATCGGCAAGGATCAGGCCCGCCTGAGCCGTGTCGAGCTGGGAACCGGTTCGCTCAGTCCCGATGAGATCGCTACGCTGCTGGACTTCGTCGAGGTCGATGCGGAAGAACGGGCGACGGTGCTCTCGCTCGGTGCCGAGACACGCAAGCGGCAGCGTCGGCGCGGTTATACAGACCTGCTGCCCGGCGATTTCGCTCGGCTGGCCGATCTGGAGGCTGATGCAGTCGAGATTCGCGGCTATGATGCCGGTGCTGTTCCAGGCCTCATGCAGTCACCTGAGTATGTTCGGGCATTGTTGAACGCGGGAAACAGTGTCTGGTGGGAGTCTTCTGAGGAGGAGCTGGCCCGGCGGGTCGATTTCCGGCTAGCTCAACAGAGGCGGGTCATCGAGGCGACGTCGCCGAAGAAGCTCCATTTCGTTTTCACGGAAGATGCTCTGCATTACGTCGTCGGCTCGCCTGCCGTGATGCGTGGTCAGGTGCTGCACCTGCTTCAGCTCGGCGAGCTAGTCTCGGACATCACGATTCAAATTTTGCCGTTTGGTGCAAAGGATAATCCGGCTCCTGGCGGCGGCCTGATCCTCTTGGACTTTATCGCTGCGCCCGCCATTGGCTTTGTTTCGGTCTTGTTTGGGCCGTGTACCTATCATGATCAGAAGCAGGACATCGACGCAATGGCTCGGGCCTTCGGCCGGGTATCTCAGCTGGCGTTGTCACCCGAGGAATCACGGGGTCTTCTGATCAAAAGACTGAAGGAGCAGTAGATATGCCATATGACACTGGTTGGTTTACCAGCAGCAGAACTACCCCTGCCAGTAACAACTGCGTTGAGGTGCGAATGACCGAACCGACGGTCTTCGTGCGCGATTCCAAGAATCCGGGTGGCGGTGTTCTGGCGGTGACGCCCGCAGCGTGGGCCGCGTTCTTGCGGCGATCTGCGGGCTGACGCTCGCCTCGTCACTCTTACGGGTGGTCCGTTGCCGATCTTCACGTCCGGGTTGATCAGCTTTGGCACGCTCAGGCCGCGAGGGGTGCGCGGTGTCGTTGGAGGAAGTGTCTGCCGGGTTGGCTCGAACGCTGGCGCTGATCACGGAGGCGCGATCGGCTGCGGTCGTGGCCTCGGCTGCCGCACGCGACGGGGCGGAGCTGATGGCTGTGGGAACTCAGGGGTCCCACAGTGACGCAGTGGCCGCCGCGTCGCTGATGCACGATCGGACACAGCCGGAACTGGGTGCGGCGGTGGAGACCTTGACCGCAGCGGAGGAGCTGATTCGCGGCTATCGCCGAGACGTTCTCGGCGAAGTCGGCGACCCTTCCGTTGTCGTCGCCGACATTGCAGACACCTCCGCCGCCGACCGCGGAAATCATGACGACTTGCCGCGCGCAGTACCAACAGCCACGACGGAAGCCGAAAACTCACGCCGTGCCAAGTTGATTGCCGAAGCCCGCCGCCAAGGCCTGAAGATCTCGGCTGAAGAAGTCCGGTTTATCGGCGTAGATCCGAACGGTCGTATTGTCTGGATTGAGAACGGTTGGCATGACGAAGAGTCGAATGAGGGAGCTGGCTTGGCGCATATCATGTCTCACGCGAACGAGTTCACGGAGAAGGGTATCGGACGCCCGGCGATTGGCGCATTCGTACTTGCCGCCATCGTGCGTGGCCAATACAGCGGATATGATCAAGGGAAAAGGCGGACTTCTCGTCCCATTTTCAAGGTGAACATCGATGATGAGGATCGATATGTAGGTGTTCAGGTGGGAAGTAACGGATTCATCATTGGGGCGAATATGCGCAGCTCGCGAAACCCCTATCGGGGAGCGCGTCGAAATGAAAGAGCTAATTACGATGCGACTTATCGCGGGTGGTGAGAGTAGTGCCAGACGATGAGATCGTCTCTGTGACCCTCTGGGCTGAGCTTGGTGCAGGCCCCCTGTGGGTCACCTTCGCGGACGAACCTCAGATGAGAGTGCCGCTGGACGTCGAGGAGTTTCAGCGTTACCTACCGCTGCCTGCTTCTCTGGCACAGGCGATCACGTCCTGGGACGACGAGTTGACCGCGATCTACCGGGGTGACGACCCTCAATTGTGGCGGTTCGAGTCCCCCGCTGTCCGGCAGGACTGGCAGGGCCGTGGTCGAACACTGGCCGAGCACCTTGCCCGAGAACTACCCGACGACATGACCATCGGTTACTTCGGCACCGAGATCATCCGGCGTGGAACACGATCTTTTTAACATGCTGCCGCTCGGAGGACGGCAGTTTGATCCACTACTGAAGCTGGATTTTGGTCCAGGGCACCTGATTTCTTCTCGTCAAGGGCCACACACGATAAAGTGAGGCCCCGATGGAGGCCGATCGCGATGTTTTCGTCTCGGTGCATGTCAGTTCCGAGTGGGGTGCTGATCCTCTCTGGGTGGTGACGACGACGAACTCGGTCCGCACGCCGTGTCCGATCGACGCCTTCCGCACGAGATACGGGATCTCGGCGGGCCTCGCGGACGAGCTGGCCGGCTGGGATCAGGCATTCCTGGACACCTACCGTCCGAATGATCCGCTCGAATCGGGGTTCGACACCGAGGCCGAGGCGGTGGCGTGGGATGAGACCGGCCGGAGACTGGCGATCAGGCTCGCCGGGGAGCTGCCGGACTCGGTTCGGGTGATCTACCGCTCGGACACCGATGAGGTGGTGCGTGCGTGACCGGACCGCCAAACAAGAGTCGCCTCGTCGCCTAGGTGGATTATCGGGCCAACGGGTCGGTCGGTCCGGCAGCGTGTTCCGCCCCTTGATATCTCGGAACCGGACAGCCCGCTGATTCGCGGCGCAGGCTTTCGGGCAGGGTTCCGATGCCCGAAAGCCTCTGGTTCGCAGGCTGAGTCTGCTCGACTCGTGATCGGCGGGCAGCCGTGCGTTACGTTGCCGTGGCCGTGGTGAACACCCGATTTTGTCACGCCGACAATGACCCTGAATTCGGGTCCCGTCGGGCATTCCGCCGAATCGTCTCACTAAGACCGTGCGACCAGCGAGGTCAGACCGATGGGCGGGCCCTGTCCCGTCGGCGATTTCAGAGTGACCGGTAGCGGCGTCGGTATCCGGCTTACCAGGAGGATCTTCAGTGTCTAGAACAGTCATTCCGAAACGCGCGAGAAGACGTTCCGCGACCTCGCCGAGGTCGCGGAGGTCGATCGGTCTGGTGTTCACGTCGGTCGCGCAACAGCCGGACGAGCACGGCGCCCAACCTGCTTCGATCGATGCCGACGTGCTGGCGGCGTTCGCCCAGCAGGACTCCGCCGATGTCTGGATCGTCCTGGACGATCAGGCTGATCTGTCGGCGGCGGCAGGCGTCGCCGACTGGGCGGAACGCGGTCAGGCCGTGGTCGACACGCTGCGCGGCCACGCCGAACGCACGCAGGCCGATGCCGTCGCGCTCCTGACCGAGTCGGACGCGGACTTCACGCCGTACTGGATCTCCAACCGCATTCTGGTCCGCGACGCCTCCGAGTCGCTGGCGGATTCGATCGCCACGGTGCCCGGCGTCGAGCGTGTCGCGCTGCCCACCGAACTGGCGGTGCCGGAACCGACCGAGACCACCGAGAACACCCCGGCCGACACCGTCGAGTGGGGCATCGAGTCGATCAACGCCGATGACGTGTGGTCCGAGTACGGCGTCACCGGCGAGGGCATCGTCGTGGCGTCCATCGACAGCGGTGCCGAGTTCGACCACTCGGCACTCGTCGACTCGTATCGGGGCAACCTCGGTGACGGACGCTTCGACCACGACTACAACTGGTTCGACCCCATGGCGGACTGCGCCGCTCCGTCGCTGGTGCCCTGCGACAACCACCGGCACGGCACCCACGTCACCGGCACGATGGTGGGCGAGGACGGTGCGGGCAATCAGATCGGCGTCGCGCCCGGTGCCCAGTGGATCGCCGCGAAGGGCTGCCTGTACCTCGGCTGCCCGGACGTCGGCCTGGTGGAGTCCGGGCAGTGGATGCTCGCACCCACGGACCTGGCCGGCGAGAATCCTCGCCCCGACCTGCGGCCGCACGTGATCAACAACTCCTGGGGCTCGCCCGGCGGCACGGTCCTCGACCCGTGGTACGACGAGATCAGCGCCGCCTGGACCGCTTCGGGCATCTTCGGTCTCTTCGCCAACGGCAATTCCGGTCCGGGCTGCACCACGTCGGGGGCGCCTGCGCACTCGCCCGAGTCTTACGCCGTCGGTGCCTACGCGGCGGACGGCGGCATCGCCGCGTTCTCCAGTCGGGGACCCGGGCCTGCGGGCGACATCCGTCCGAGCATCGCCGCACCGGGCGTCGCCGTCCGCTCCTCGGTCCTCCGGGGCGGCTACGCGAGCCTCAACGGCACCTCGATGGCCGCCCCGCACGTGGCGGGCGCGGTCGCGCTGGTGTGGTCGGCGGCGCCGAGCCTGGTCGGCGACATCGAGGGCACCCGGGCGCTGCTGGGCGCCACGTCGATCGACGTCGACGACACGAGCTGCGGCGGCACCGCCGCCGAGAACAACGTGTGGGGCGAGGGCATGCTCGACGTCCTGGCCGCCGTCGACGCGGCACCGCGCGCCGAGACGGGCGAGCTCACCGGCACCGTGACCGACGCGGACACCGGCGAGCCCCTCGGCGGCGCGAGGGTGACCATCGCGGGCCCGCAGCACCGGAGCATCGTCGTGGGGACGGATGGAACCTTCACCCGACGGCTGGCGGTGGGCGACTACACCGTCACCGGCTCGGCGTTCGGCTACGGCGAGGAGAGCGGCGCCGCGACCGTCGTCGCCGACGAGACCACCACGTTCGACACGGTCTTGACGATCCTCCCCACCCACGACGTGCGAGGCACGGTGTCGGACTCCCGTGGTGTGGTCCTCGACGGCATCGAGGTCGCGATCGGCCGAGGCGTGCTGCCGTCGGAGACCACCGGTCAGGACGGGGGATTCGTCTTCGAGTCGGTCCCGGAGGGCGCCTACGAGCTGTCCGCCACCGGATCGGGCTGCCTCGTTCCCGCCGCGAGGGAGGTGGTCGTCGCGGGCGACGCCGTGGTCGTCGACTTCACCCTGCCCGACGTGACGGACTCCCACGGCCACTTCTGTCGCGACGGCGGGGACGTCTTCATCGCCGGTGAGGACCGGCTCAGTCTCACCGGCTGGGACGCCGTGACGACCGTGACACTGCCGTTTCCCGTCGACTTCTATGGCGAGCAGTACAGCCGGGCCTTCGTCAGCTCCAACGGCGTCCTCAACTTCCTGGCGCCGTCGCCGGGCGGCGGCACCACCCCGCGGATACCCGCGGCTGCCGCGCCGAATGCCGTGGTGGCTCCCTTCTGGACCACGATCAACGTCGAGGCGACCGCAGGCGTCTACACCGGGCTTTCCGGGGAGCCGGGCGAGCGGGTGTTCGTCATCGAGTGGCGTGACGTACGACCGCTGAGCTTCGAGCCGGAACTGACCTTCGCCGTGCAGTTCCACGAGGCGGGCGGGATCGTCTTCTCCTATGCGGACCTGCCCGCCGACGACCCCGTCGCGCTGGGCCTGCGGACCACGGTCGGCATCGAGAACGCCGACGGGACCGACGGACTGCAGTACTCCTACCGCGCCCCGGTCCTGTCCTCGGGGACATCGATCCGCTTCGACACGCTCGACATCGCCGCGGGCTGATCGGCCGGACACCCAGGATGTCGCCTGCCGAGATGCGGCGTCTCGATTCCCGGGGATCGAGACGGACCTGACCCGGTAGCGGCGGCCGCACCGGATGATCGGCAGCGGGCGTCGGACGAAAACGATCGTCCGGCGCCCGCGTTCTCGCGTCAACAGCGCACGCGGAGACACCCGATGCGTGGACGTGCGGAATACCGCAGCGGTTGATGTTCGGCCCGCAAGGCAGCGGACTGCTCGATGTCGATTCTGTCCGCACCGCATCCGGATTCCCGGCGAAAGAATTCGAGCCGTAGAAAGAGGAAAGCGGCCAAGAGGGACGCTTCGCGATCTCTTTCCCGCCGCGCTCGGGCCAGAGTGGACAGTGTTTCCGGCATTCGGGTGAACGAATTGACCACATCTTCCCTACGCGATATCGGAAACCGTGAATCCGCTTCGGCGGCGCGTGCTCGGCAGGCCACAGGGCCGCCGGAGCTGTGGTATCCGCGATCGACGCTGGTCGAAGGGTGCAATGAACACGACTCCGGCGCCGATCCCATTATACCGGGAGATGATCTCCCCGGCCAGTTGACGAAGATCATGCCTGCGGTGCGAATCCGGCGTTGCCAGGCACGAGCGGCAGCCGCGATCGAGGGCTAGGGTCGTCGGTGTACGGCAGGTCGGCGGTGGTCGTACCCGGCGTGGTCGCCCCGGTGGCGACGCCGAATGGGGCACGCCTCTCCCCGTCGGATCGTCCGGCGATTCACCGTCATTCCGCCTGCTTCGCCGATGCCCGCACGGAACCGCGCGGGTGCCGGCTGCCTCGTACCGAATCGTTCTCCTTCGTGAGGAAGGCACCGCATTCATGGAGCTCGGCTTTCATCTCCCCATCTTCGACATCGACGGCGGCACCTCCGCCATCGCCGGTGAACTGGCCAGAGTCGGCACGGCGGCGGAGGCGTCCGGTGCAGTCTGGCTGTCCTTCATGGACCACTTCTTCCAGATCGAGCAGACCGGCCTGCCTGCGGAGTCGAACATGCTGGAGGGCTACACCGCACTGGGCTTCCTGGCCGCCCACACCACCACGATCGAGCTCGGGCTGCTCGTCACTGGGGTGACCTATCGGCATCCTGGCCTGCTAGCCAAGACCGTCACCACGTTGGACGTCCTGTCCGGCGGGCGTGCGGCACTGGGCATCGGTGCCGCGTGGTTCGAGCGCGAGCATCTCGGGCTGGGCGTGCCGTATCCGCCGGTGGCCGAACGGTTCGAGCGGCTGGAGGAGACGCTGCGCATCTGCGGGCAGATGTGGGACGCGGAGAACAACGGATCGTTCGAGGGCAGGCACTATCAGCTGGCCGAGACGATCTGCGCACCGCAGCCGATCCACCGGCCGAAGGTCCTCATCGGCGGCGGCGGGGAGCGCAAGACCCTGCGGCTGGTCGCGCAGTACGGCGACGCCTGCAACCTGTTCGCCTCCTCGACCGAGGAGGTCCGCCACAAGCTCGACGTGCTGCGACGGCACTGCGACGACGTGGGCCGGGACTACGACGAGATCCGAAAGACGATCCTCGCCTCGGGTCTCGAGCCGGACTCGGCCGCCCACGACGCATTCGTGCGGACGATGGCGGACTACGCCGAACTCGGCGTGCACACCGCCATCGTGACCCCGACGACCGGTTCACCTGCCGCCTGGATCGACGGCGTCGCACCCGTCGTGCCTCGGCTCGCCGAGCTGGGGGCGGCGAGGTCCTGAACCCGGTTCTGCGCGGGCGGGGCCGTCGCGGGGCGGCCCGCGTGCCCGGCCGAGCGGGTCCAATCGGGATCGGCCCGAGCACGGAGCGGACGGGCGGGACCGACACACGGCGGGATCGAGCGAGACGCTGATCCGGGTCCGGCCCGCTGCGGACGGCAGGCCGGGACGTCTGCGTATGGCGGGGTGAGTCCGCCTGCGAGACGACGGCGGCGGGCAGGAGGAGGGGCCTGCCCGCCGCCGAAGCGAAGGGTGGTGATCAGGAGGCGATCTGCGCCTCGATGTCGGCGGTGTAGGCGCCGACCCGCGTGTAGACGCCGGGGAAGCCTGCCTGGGCGCAGCCTCGGCCCCAGGAGGTCAGGCCGACCAGCACGCCGTCCACGACCAGCGGTCCGCCGGAGTCGCCCTGGCAGGCGTCGATGCCGCCCTCGGGATAACCAGCGCAGATCATCGAGTCGCTGCCGTAGGAGCTGCCGTAGGCGTCGGAGCAGGTGGCATCACTGGTCAGCGGGACCACCGCCTCCAGCAGGTACCGCGAGCTCGATCCGGTCTCCGTGGTGCCCCAGCCCAGGACCGTCGCGGAGTTGCCCTGCGCGTAGAGGGCGTCGTCGGCCGACGACGCCAGATCGATGGTCTCGTAGGGCAGCGAGGTCTCCAGCGTCAGCACCGCGACGTCCTCGCCCGAGGTCGCCGTGACGTAGTCCGGGTGCACCCAGATGTCGGTGACGCCGACGACCTCGCCTGCCGTGCCCTGCTTGTCCTCGCGGCCCGCGACCACGTCCACCGAAGACGGGCTGTCGCCGTCCACGCAGTGCGCGGCGGTGGCGACCTTGTCCGGGGCGACGAGCGCGCCGCCGCAGAACTGGAAACCCGTCGACGTGGCGAGGTAGACCGTGTACGGGTAGTCGTCGATGGACGCCCGCTCACCGCCGATCACCCGGGTCTCGATCGGGTCCGTGGCGGGGTCGTCGGCCGCCGTCGCGACGCCGAACCCGGTGACGCTGAGCGACACCGCCGCCAGTGATGCTCCGAGCAGCGTCCGCAGGCGAGGCAGGGTGATCGCCATGTGGTTCTCCTTCGTCTCATGTTCCTGGTCGAGCGCCTTTCACATCAACAGAGACGGTGAATCACTGACAATCGTCCGTTTGGGTTACCTAGCACCGATAGGGGGCCTCGAGAGTGGAACCGGTGACGGAAATGTCATCTGGGGCGAACGTGATCACCCGAAATATGTGCTCAGTGACGATTCCGATGCGAAGAGTGATCACAATGTGTCGTCCAGTGAGGACCGTCGCAGGTCCTTCGGCGCGACCGGCCAGACGCCGCACATTCCTCACTGAGCGTGATCAATCTTCGGGTTGATCGGCGCGGCCTGCCTGCGACGCGACGGGTGTCCGGCCGCCTCGTCCTCGTGCTGCGGACGGGCGAACGGGGCGCGTCCCGCGCGGTCCGCATGGGCTGCGCCCGGCCGACGCGGTCCGGTGCTTGCCCGCCGTCGACGCGACCGGTATCCAGAGACGATGGTCTCGATGACGGATACGGACGTCGCCAGGGCGCGAGCCCTCACCCTGGGCTGTGGTGAGGTCGTGCACCTCAACAACGCGGGGGCGGCGCTGCCGCCCGCGCCCGTCACCGACATCGTCGTGGAGCACCTGCGTGCCGAGGCGATGCGCGGCGGCTACGAGGCCGCCGAGGAGGCGGCCCCTCGCGTCGACGCCGTGTACCGGTCGATCGCCGCCCTGATCGGAGCCGAGACCGAGGACGTCTCGATCACCGACAGTGCCACCCGTGCCTGGCAGGCGGTGTTCTACTCGATCCCGTTCGTGCCGGGCGACCGCATCCTGACCTGCAAGGCCGATTACGCCAGCAATGCCATCGCGCTGTTGCAGACGGCGCGGCGGACCGGCGCCGAGATCGAGGTCGTCGCCGACGACGAGAGCGGCCAAGTCGATGTCGAGGACCTCCGCCGCAGGCTCGACGGCCGCGTCCGACTGATCACCATGACCCACGTCCCGACCCAGGGCGGCCTGGTCAATCCGGCCGAGCAGGTCGGCGAGATCGCCGAGGAGGCGGGCATCCCCTTCCTCCTCGACGCCTGCCAGTCCGCTGGTCAGCTCGAACTCGACGTCGCCCGGCTGCGCTGCGACGCGCTGAGCGCCACCGGCCGCAAGTATCTGCGCGGCCCGCGCGGCACCGGCTTCCTCTACACCAGCCCGCGACTGCGGAAGAAGCTCGAACCGGCGGTGCTCGACCTGCACTCGGCGACGTGGACGGCGCCCGACGCCTACCAGGTGCACGAGGACGGCAGGCGGTTCGAACTCTGGGAGAAGAACGTCGCTGCAGTACTGGGACTCGGTGCGGCGGTGGACCACGCGTTGTCCTGGGGCCTGGACGCCATCGAAGAGCGGGTGAGCGGGCTGGCCGCAGGCCTGCGCACCGCGTTGGCGGACATTCCCGGCGTCACCGTCCATGATCAGGGGGTGCGCCGCTGCGGGATCGTCACCTTCAGCCTCGCGAGCCTGCCGTCGGCTCGGCTGCGGCGGCTGCTCGGCGCGGAGAACATCAACACGAGTCTGTCGCGGCGTGAGTCCGCCCAGCACGACTTCACCGCGCGCGACCTGCCGGAGATGATCAGGGCGTCGGTGCACTACTACAACACCGAGGACGAGCTGAGCAGGCTCGTCGACGCGGTGGCGCGGTCGTCGAGGCGCCGGGCGGGCTGAGGCGTTCTTCCCGCGCGCCCGGCGTCCGGCACCCCTGGTCCGGCACCCGGGCAGGTCGCCCGCTGGACTTGGCTCGCGTCACCGAGGATCGGCGGCGACGGGCGGGCCCTGCGTTGCGAGGTGCGCGGCGAGTCGGGCCCGGAACTCGTCGAGATCGCCGACGACCTCCTCGACGCGGTCGGCGTGTCGATGCAGGTCGAGGTATCGGGCGCCGATCGCGTCCGGATCGCCGTCGCCCGCGCCCGCCGCGATGCGGGTGCCGATCGTCACGGTGGCGACGTGGACGCCGTGTGGTGCCAGCTCCTCGTGCAGGGTGTGTGCCCAGTTCCGCAGGCCCGCCATGGCGAGTCCGACATTGGCCAGGATCGGCACGGGCTCGCTGGCGGAGATCCCGGTGGTCAGCAGCACGGTCCCGGCCCCCTTGGCGAGCATGTCGGGTAGCACCCGGCCGACGGCGGTGATCGCCCCGAGCACGTGCAACGCGAACTGCGCGGCGGCGGACTCCACGGTGGTCTCGGCGGCCGAGGTGATGCTCCCCGTCGGACTGGGGCTGTACTCCAGCACGTCGATCTCGCCGAGGGCGTCCTTCGCGGCGGTCAGGGCGTCGGCCAGCGATGCCCGGTCCAGGATGTCCGCCGGGAAGGCCCGCGCGGTGACGCCCCGCGCCTGAAGCTGCGCCGTCAGCTCGGCCAGCGTGGCGGGATTCCGGGCGATCAGCCCGACCCGGAACCCCTCGGCTCCGAAGGCCCGTGCGACGCCCATGCCCAGCCCCGGGCCCGCCCCGACGATCACCAAGGTCTTGCTCATCACCGCTCCGATCACTTCAGGACGTCAGGGGATGACGGCTCCGACGTCGACACTTACGCTTTGTGCGTAGCAGCATCGTTTGTCATCGAGGGTCCAGCCACAAGACGGCACATTCATGTCAGTCACGAACACGGAGGTGACCATTGGCCGCCACCAGCGACTCGGCGGCGACGCGACGCGCGTTGCCGTCCTCGCCATGGCCGGAGCCGGGCACGGCAGAGCCCGCCGAGGAGGTCTGCCGCCAGGTGCTCTCGATCCTCGGCAGGGTGGGTGACAAGTGGAGCGTGCTGGTGATCGGCGCGCTGGCGGAGGGAACCCTCCGCTTCGGCGAGCTGCATCGCACCGTCACGGGCATCTCGCAGCGGATGCTGACCCTGACCCTGCGCCAGCTCGAACGCGACGGGCTGCTCACACGCACCGTCTACGCGAGCGTCCCGCCCAGGGTGGACTATGCGCTTACCGGACTCGGCGAGACGCTGCTCGACGCGGTGATCGGACTCTCCGACTGGGCCAGGGACCACCGCGTGGAGATCAACGAGAACCGCAGCCGCTACGACGAGGGGACGACGGGCCCGAGCAGCGACGCGGGTACGGCTCGGCGGTCGACGCTGCCGGAGCATCGGATAGCAGGCATGGGATAGCGGCATCGGACAGCCGGGACGCGAGTGCCGCCGCAGGCCGCAGGCCTACTACTCGTCATGCCTGCCGGTCGGCAGTTCCGAGGACTGCCGGAACTCGTGTTTCGTGGCCGACCTGATCTATGCCGACGTGATCTGTTCCGCACGCACTCCGACCGGCTCCTCTTCGCAAACCGGCTGGGTCGGTCTCACGCCGAGGCGCTGTCCGGTCCGGCTCCGCGAGGTCGAGTCTGCGGCGCGGCCCCGGTGCCCTCGGCTGAGCCGGACCGGCACACCGAGGTGGGGGAGGTGCTCGGACAGATCGTTCTTCCCCGCACGTTCGGAGAAGAAGGCAGCGAGTACAGCGCTGACATGATCACCGACCACCTCCCCCTGATCGCTACCCGATCAGTCCCAGTCCAGCGCCCCGCCGGTCTGGTACTCGTTCACCCGCGTCTCGAAGAAGTTCTTCTCCTTCTTGAGGTCGATCATCTCCGACATCCACGGGAAGGGGTTCTCCGTCGCCGGAAACACCGGCTCCAGACCGAGCTGTACGCAGCGTCGGTTGGTGATGAAGTGCATGTACTGCTCGCAGGCGTCGGCGTTGATGCCGAGCACGCCCCTGGGCATCGTGTCGTGGCCGTAGGCCACCTCCAGCTCACAGGCCTCGACGAGCATCCGCCGCACCTCGTCCTGGAACTCCTCGGTCCACAGCCGAGGGTTCTCGATCTTGATCTGGTTGATGGCGTCGATGCCGAAGTTCAGGTGGATCGACTCGTCCCGCAGGATGTACTGGTACTGCTCGGCGATGCCGACCATCTTGTGCCGCCTGCCCAGCGAGAGGATCTGGGCGAAGCCGGTGTAGAACCACATGCCCTCGAAGATCACGTAGAAGGCCACCAGGTCCCGCAGGAAGGCCTGGTCGGCCTCGAAGGTCCCGGTGCGGAACTCCGGGTCCTCCAGGTTGCGGGTGTACTCCAGTGCCCACGCCGCCTTCGCGGTGATCGAGGGCACCTCCCGGTACATGTTGAACAGTTCGCCCTCGTCCAGGCCGAGGCTCTCGCAGATGTACTGGAAGGTGTGCGTGTGCACGGCCTCCTCGAACGCCTGGCGGAGCAGGTACTGCCTGCACTCCGGGTTGGTGAGCTGCCGGTACACCGCCAGCACGATGTTGTTCGCGACCAGCGACTCCGAGGTGGCGAAGAAGCCCAGATTGCGCTTGATCATCCGACGCTCGTCGTCGGTCAGCCCGTCGGCGGACTTCCACAGCGCGATGTCGGCCTGCATGGAGACCTCGGTGGGCATCCAGTGGTTGTTACAGCCCGCGAGGTACTTCTCCCAGGCCCAGCGGTACTTCAGCGGCAGCAGCTGATTGACGTCTGCCCTGGCGTTGATCATCGCCTTGTCGTCGACGTCGACCCGGCCGCCCTGGCGGTCGATCTCGCCGAGGCCGCTGCCCTCGACGGGGGCGGTGCGCTGCGTCTCGACTCCGGTCATCGGTCTGCTCCGTTGCGCTCGTGTTCGGTGGCGGCCCTGCTGCCGGGCCCCGTGCCTGCTCCGGCGGTCGGCCGGGTGATCGGGTGCGTCCTGGTCACTGGCAGGCCTCGCAATCCGGCTCGTCGATCGCGCAGGCCGCCGCCGAGATGGCGACGGGAACCTCGGCCGCCGGGACGGGCGTCGGTGCTGGTCCGCCCGCCTGGACCGCGTTGAGCCTGCCGTCGGTGCCCTGCAACGTGCTCTTCTCCACGTGGGTGGCGCTCTGCGCCCGCAGGTAGTACGTGGTCTTCAGGCCGGAGCGCCAGGCCAGCCGGTACAGGGTGTCGAGCTTGCGGCCGCTGGGCTCGGCCAGGTAGAGGTTCAGCGACTGCGCCTGGTCGAGCCACTTCTGCCTGCGGGAGGCGGCCAGCACCAGCCACTTCGGGTCGATCTCGAACGCCGTGGCGTAGAGCGAGCGCAGCTCCGCGGGCACGCGGCCGATCGCGCCCAGCCTGCCGTCGTGACGCTTCAGGTCGGCGATCATCTGCTCGTCCCACAGACCCCGCTCCTTCAGCGCGGCCACCAGATGCGGGTTGACCACGGTGAAGTCGCCGGACATGTTCGACTTCACGAACAGGTTCTGATACTGCGGCTCGATGGACTGGCTCACGCCGCAGATGTTGGCGATGGTCGCGGTCGGCGCGATGGCCATCACGTTCGAATTGCGCATTCCGACGGTGCGGACCCGTTCGCGCAGGGACTGCCAGTCCATCGTGGACGTCGTGTCCATGACCAGGTCGCCGCTCTGCCGCTGCTCGGCCAGCAGGGCGATCGAGTCGATGGGCAGCACGCCCCGGCTCCACAGCGAGCCCGCGTAGGACTCGTAGCTGCCGCGCTGCGCCGCCAGCTCGCTGGACGCGGCGATGGCGTGGTAGCTGATCTCCTCCATGCTGCGGTCGGCGAAGGCCACCGCCTCATCGGAGGCGATCGGCAGACCGAGCTGGAACAGGGCGTCCTGGAAGCCCATCATGCCCAGGCCGACCGGGCGGTGCCGCAGGTTCGACCGTCGTGCCTCGGGGATCGTGTAGAAGTTCACGTCGATGACGTTGTCCAGCATCCGCACGGCGGTGGTGACGGTGGCGGCCAGCCGCTCCCGATCCAGCTCCAGCCGTCCGTCGGGGCCGGGGCGCAGGTGCTCGGCCAGGTTGACCGACCCGAGGTTGCAGACGGCGACCTCGTCGGCGGAGGTGTTCAGCGTGATCTCGGTGCACAGGTTCGACGAGTGCACCACGCCGATGTGCTGCTGCGGCGAGCGCAGGTTGCACGGGTCCTTGAAGGTGATCCACGGGTGGCCGGTCTCGAACAGCATGGTCAGCATCCGCCGCCACAGCTCGACGGCCCGGACCCGGCGGAAGACCCTGATCTCACCCCGGTCGGCGGCCCGCTCGTACTCCCGGTACCGCTCGGCGAACGCGGTGCCGTAGAGGTCGTGCAGGTCGGGGACCTCGTCGGGGGAGAACAGCGTCCACTGGTCGTCGGCCTCGACGCGGCGGAGGAACTCGTCGGGAACCCAGTTCGCCGTGTTCATGTCGTGGGTGCGGCGCCGGTCGTCGCCGGTGTTCTTGCGCAGGTCGAGGAACTCCTCGACATCGACGTGCCAGGTCTCCAGGTAGGCGCAGACCGCACCGAGCCGCTTGCCGCCCTGGTTCACGGCCACCGCCGTGTCGTTGGCGATCTTCAGGAAGGGGACGACGCCCTGCGAGCTGCCGTTGGTGCCCTTGATGTGCGCGCCGAGGCCGCGGACCGGCGTCCAGTCGTTGCCGAGTCCGCCCGCGTACTTCGACAGCATGGCGTTGTTGCGGATGCCGTGGAAGATCCCGCTCAGGTCGTCCTCGACGGTGGTGAGGAAGCAGGACGAGAGCTGCGGTCGGGTGGTGCCCGAGTTGAACAGCGTCGGGGTGGAGCACATGAAGGCGAAGGTGGACAGCAGCTCGTAGAACTCGATCGCCCGCGCCTCGCGCTCGTCCTCGCGCAGTGCCAGGCCCATCGCGACGCGCATGAAGAACATCTGCGGCAGTTCGAACCGCACGCCGCCGCTGTGCTGGAGGTAGCGGTCGTAGAGCGTCTGGAGGCCGAGGAACTGGAAGTCCCGATCGCGCTCCGGGCGCAGCGCGGCGGCGATCCGGCCGAGGTCGAAGTCGGCGAGGGTCGGGTCGAGCAGGTCCAGGGCGATGCCGCGCCGCACGAAGGCCTCGAAGGCGGCCGGGTAACTCGCCGCGACCGCCTCGGGGCTCGCGTCGGGCACGGGGCGGCCGAGGAAGGTCAACGCCTCGGCACGCAGCTTCTCCAACAGCAGCCGGGCGGCCACCTGCGAGTAGTGCGGCTCGATCTCGACCATGCTGCGGGCGGCCATGATCTGGGCCAGCGCCAGCTCGTCGGCGTCGATGCCGTCGTAGAGGTTGCGCACCGTCTCGTCGAGGACGGTCTGCGCGGTGACGCCTGCCAGCCCGGCACACGCCTCGTGCACGGTCGCGGCGAGCCGTTCGACGTCGAGTGGAGCGAGAGCGCCGTCCGCGTCCTTGACCCGGATCACCCGATCGGGAAGTTCAAGCGGCGCGGGAGCGGCGGAGGCGGGAATCCCCTCGGCGATCGCGCGGCGATCTGCCTGAACGGGTCGTGCTGGTCGGAGTGACTCGACGGTCACGGTGGTCTCCTCGTAGCCGGGGCGGCATCGGTTCACCCCCGAGGAGGAGCGCGCGGCAGCACGCGGACCTGCCGATGGCATGATCCGTCGCTGTCCACACGGCCCACCCTCGAGGCCTCGGACGGCGTGCTCGGTGGCACGCGCCGATGGCAGGTCTTCGGACTCACGGGCTTCCGGCGAGGTGGGACTCGCCGGTCCTACGGCCGTCACTTCCCGAGAGACCGAGGTCTCCTAGTGTGTGCACCGTCCGGTATGGACGGCGACGGCCTTCGTTCCCGTTCACCGCTGCGGGGCAGTCCCGGACTCGCACCGGGTTCCCTGTCTCCTCGTCATGACACCGGCAGGCGCCCTGACGAACCATCAGCGGGGGTGAGACTACATGTTGGGGTCGGTGCTTTGTCTCACCCCAACATCCTGGCGTGTTCCCGACTGTGGTCGGCTAGGGTGACTCGCCGAGAACGAGGCGATCACAGGGTGACCGGGCCGACCGGGAGGGTGACGCGACCCGGTTCTTAGTGAAAACTGCTCTCATCAGAGTGGGCGTCCTTCTCGAGAGGAGAGCCGTGGACGGGGCAACGGAAGCCGAATCGGGCAGACACCGCAGCAGAGCCCGTCGCCGCCGCCGCGTCGTGCTGGGCATCACCTCGGCGCTGCTGGTCGTGCTCGCCGCGTCGGCCTGGGCAGTGCGCCAGGACGTCGGCGGCGGATACAGCGAGGCAGGGAGCAGACTCCGGGTCGTGACCACGACGAACTTCCTCACCGACGCCGTCGGTGAGATCGGCGGCACCGACATCGAGCTGACCGGGCTGATGGGCAGCGGCGTCGACCCGCATCTCTATCAGGCCCAGGCGGGTGATCTGCGGCTGCTGCGGGAGGCGGACCTGATCGTCGCCGTCGGCCTGCATCTGGAGGCCGGGCTCCGGCCGGTGCTCGACGATCTCGCCCGCGACACCACGGTCCTGTTCGTGGGCGAGACCGTGCCGACCGCCTCGCTCCTTCCCGCCGAGGAAGCGGGCTCGGCGACGGAGTACGACCCGCACATCTGGTTCGACGTGGCACTGTGGCGAGACGCACTCGCGTCGGTCGGCGGCACGCTCGCCGAACTCGATCCCGACCGGGCCGACCGCTTCGACGGCCGCTGGGAACGGCATCGCGTCGAGCTGAGCGAACTGCACGAGGAGGTCGGCGAGCGGCTCGCCGAGATTCCGGAGTCCCGCCGCATCCTGGTCACCTCGCACGACGCCTTCCGCTACCTGGGCCGCGCCTACGACATCCGGGTCGAGGCGGTGCAGGGCGTGTCCACTGTGGACGAGGCGACCATCGGCGACATCGATCGAGTGGCGGGCGTCATCGCCGAGCACGGCGTGCGGGCCGTGTTCGTCGAGTCCAGCGTGTCCGGTCAGACCGCTGCCGCGGTGCTCGACGCGGCGGCCGCCCTCGGCGCGACGGCGACGCTCGGCGGAAGCCTGTACTCCGACGCGGCGGGCGCGGAAGGCACGCCGGAGGGCACCTACCTCGGCATGGTCCGCGCCGACGTCGACCTGCTCGTGGCGGGACTGCGATGATCCGCCGCGCAGCCGCCACGCCCGATTCGCCGACTCCAGGGGCGACCGAGCCCGCGCCCGCCCTCGTCGCGACGGGGCTGACGGTCGGCTATCGCGGGCGGACCGTGTTGACGGTGCCGGAGCTGGTGGTGCCCGCAGGCCGACTCACCGCCGTGGTCGGGCCCAACGGCGCGGGCAAGTCGACGCTGATCAAGGCCGCGCTCGGTCTGCTCCCGTCGACCGGGGGCGCCATCCGACTGCTCGGCGAGCCGTTGGCCCGGGTGCGCAGGCGGGTGGCCTACGTGCCGCAGCGCGATGCCGTCGCCCAGGACTTCCCCGTCACGGCCGTACAAGTCGTGGAGATGGGTCGCTACCCGCATCGCGGCTGGTTCCGCAGGCTGACTCGGGAGGACGACCGCGCCGTCAGCGAGGCCATGCTGCGGACGGGGGTCACCGACTCGGCCGACACGCCGTTGGACGAGCTGTCCGGCGGTCAGCGGCAGCGGGTGTTCCTGGCGAGGGCACTGGCCCAGCAGGCCGACCTCCTGGTACTCGACGAGCCCTTCGCCGCCGTCGACACGAGCACCGAGACACGACTGCTGACGCTGCTCGTCGAGCTGTGCGAGCAGGAGGGCCGCTCGGTGCTGATGGTGCATCACGACCTGCGCACGGTGCAGGACCACTTCGACCACGCCGTGCTGCTGTCGGGCCGGGTGATCGCCGACGGGCCGGTGAGCCGCGTGCTGCGGCCCGAGCACCTGGAGGCGGCCTACGGCATCCCGATGCCGAGTCGCGCCGACTCCGCAGACCGCGACGCCCACTCCGCGACCCCGCCGACGGCGGACGGCACCGACCGGACCACCGAGGCGGACGTCGAAGGCCGGGCACCTGCGCGCGGCTCCGCTGCGTCCGACCCGACCGCTCCCGGTTCCTCAGCGTCCGGTTCCTCAGCATCCGATTCCTCAGCGTCCGATTCCCCAGCGTCCGATTCCCGAGCGTCCGATTCGAACGCGCCCGATTCGGACACACCCGGCTCGGATTCGGCAGGGTCCGGACCGGAGCGGACGGGATGACCGGCGGAGTCCTCGGTCTGTCCTACGCCGCGTCCGTGGTGATCGGCGGCTCCGCGCTGCTGGGCATGCTGGCCGGAGTCCTCGGGCCCTTCGCCGTACTGCGCGGTCGAAGCATGTTCGGCGACGCGATGAGTCACGGGACGCTGCCCGGCGTGGTGATCGCCTTCATGGTCGGGGGAGTGAAGGACGCTCCGGTGCTCCTGATCGGGGCGGCGATCTCGGCGCTGCTCGCCGCGCTGGCCATGATCGGTCTGGAGCGAGCCGGGCGGGTCAGCCCGGACGTGGCGATCGGCGTGGTGCTCTCCGCCGCCTTCACCCTCGGGATCGTGTTGCTGACCCGGCTCTCCGCCGCCGGGTCCGGCGGACAGAGCGGTCTGGAGGAGTACCTCTTCGGGCAGGCCGCAGGCCTGGTGCGCGGTGATCTGGTGGTCGCGGCGATCGTCGGGGCGCTCGCGATCGGCGCCGTCCTGGTCTGGTTCCGGCTGCTGCGGACCGCGATCTTCGATCCGGGATTCGCCTCGGTCGCCGGAGCGCCGGGCTGGGCGGTGGACGTGCTGACCACCGCGCTGCTGGTCGTCGGGATCGTGCTCGGTGTCCGCACCGTGGGGGCGATCCTGATGGTCGCGCTGCTCGTCGCGCCTGCCGTGGCCGCGAGGCAGCTCACCACCAGGCTGTCGACGCTGGTTCCACTGTCCGGCCTGATCGGCGCGGCGGCAGGCGGGGTCGGCGCCTTCGTGTCCGGCCGGGCCGACCTGCCCACCGGGCCCGCGATCGTGTTGCTGGCGACCGCCGCCGCCCTCGCGTCGGTGCTGCTGGCACCGCGCCGAGGCGTGCTGCTGCGGGCGGTCCGGTCTCGACGTCATCGCGGCGGTGTGGCCGAGGAACGGGGCCTGTCGGGCGACGGGAGCAGGCACGAACCCGATCCGCTCACCGCCGGTGCGGCGTCGGAGAGCCCGCACCGTGTCGGCGGGCCTTCGCCAGGCGAGGCATCGTCTCGATTCGGGGAGGGCAGGCGATGAGCGCCGACGACGTCGTGATCATCCTCACCGCCGGCCTGCTCGGCACCGCCTGCGCGATGCTCGGCTGCTTCCTCGTGCTGCGCAGACAGGCCCTGCTGTCCGACGCGATGAGCCATGCGGCGCTGCCGGGGATCGTGCTGGTGTACCTGATCACCGGTCAACGGGCGCCGCTGACCATGATCCTGGGCGCCGCCGCATTCGGCGTCGTGTGCGTGCTCGGCTACACGGCGCTGCGCCGCAGCGGCCTGCTCGGCCCGGACGCCGCCATCGCCCTGGTCTTCCCCGCGCTGTTCTCTCTCGGGGTCGTCGGCGTGAGCAGACACGCCTCCGGCGCGCATCTGGACCTGGACGCCGCGGTCTACGGCGAGATCACCTTCGCCCCGCTGCGCACCATGGCGATCCTCGGCGTCGACGTGCCCCGATCGCTGGTGATCACCGGCCTCGCGGCGCTGTCGGTGCTGGCGGTGGTGCTGGTGCTCTGGCGGCCACTCCAGGCGGCCACTCTCGATCCGGAGTTCGCGCGCGTCGCAGGCCTCGGCTCCCGCGTCGTCGATCGCACGGTGCTGGTGGCGACCGCGCTCGTGGCGGTGACGGCCTTCGAGAGCGTCGGCGCGATCCTGGTGGTGACCTTCTTCATCGTCCCCGCCGCGACCGGCGGCCTGCTCGCGGTGCGGCTGGACGGGATGCTGGCCATCGCGGTGACCTCGGCCTGGGTCGCGGCCATCGCCGGGCAGCGACTGGCCGTCGGGCTGAACGCGTCGATCGCGGGCACCGTCGGACTCACCGCCGTCGGACTCTTCGTGCTGGCACTGCTGTTCGGCAGGCGCCGGGGCCTGCCGAGGACCTTCCGACGCTCCGCCCGAGAGGCCCAGGGCTGACCCTGCCGTCGAGCCGCCCGACTCCGGGTCTGGGCGCTGCTCGCGACGGCGCCTCCTCGCGCCGTCGTCCGTCGCGACCGGCCTCGGCGGGCACCGTCGGACTACATCCGAGGGAGTAGCGGCCCACACCCGAGATACCCCGGCGGGCGGATCGACTACCGACAGGCGGTGGACGACGCGCGCGCGGTGGCTCCGTAACGTGGTAGAACGATCGCTCTTCGTATCGGGACGCCGCGGGCGCACGGGAACCGTCGCACGTCTGGATCGGCATTCACTGGAGGACCTGGGCATGACGCTGACTCGAAGGACCATGCTTCGACTCATCGGTGGTGCGGTGGTGTCGCTGCCGTTGCTGTCGGCCTGTGCGGCGGAGGGCAGCACCGGAATCCTGCTGCCCAGCGGTGCCCCGCTGCCCGATCCCTTCGGCGTGCCGCTGCCCGTTCCGCCGGTGCTCCAGCCGACCGGGACGGACGAGACGACCGACTACTACGCGATCACTCAGCGCGCGGCGGACGTCGAGATCCTGCCGGGCCTGACCACGGAGGTCTGGGGCTACAACGGGATCTTCCCCGGTCCGACGATCGTGACGCGGCGCGGCAGACGGGTGGTCGTGCGGCAGCGCAACGAACTGCCGGTGCCCGTCGCGGTGCACCTGCACGGCGGGGTCAACCCGGCCGAGCACGACGGATATCCGACCGATCTGATCCTGCCGGTCGGCGGCTGGGAGCCGAACCCCGAGCATGCCGCGCACCATCCGATGGGCGACACCACTCAGGACGAGCGGGAGTACGTCTATCCGCTGGAACAGCGAGCGTGCACCCTCTGGTACCACGACCATCGGATGGACTTCACCGGCCCGCAGGTCTACCGAGGTCTCGCGGGCTTCCACCTCCTCCGCGACGACGGCGAGGACGCGCTCGGGCTGCCCTCGGGCGATCGGGACATCCCGTTGATGATCTGTGATCGCAGCTTCACCGAGGACGGCTCCTTCGACTACCCGTCGCTGGACCCCTCGCTCGGCGGCGCTCCCGGCGTCGGCGAGGAGATGATGGAGGGCGTCCTCGGCGACGTCATCCTGGTCAACGGGGCGCCGTGGCCTTATCTGGAGGTCTCCGACACCCGGTACCGCTTCCGCATCCTGAACGCCTCCAACGCCCGGCGTTATCAGCTCCAACTCGATCCGCCGCCTGCGGACGGCCCGTCCTTCGTGCAGATCGGCAGTGACGTCGGGATGTTGGGCGCGCCGATCTCCCACGATCAGGTCGAGATCGCCTCGGCGGAGCGCTTCGACCTGGTGATCGACTTCTCGGCCTACCCGGTCGGCACCGAGGTGACGCTGGTCAACGCCTACGGGACCGAGACGACCCGACCGGTGATGCGCTTCCACGTCGTCCGGGAGGAATCCGACGACAGCAGCATCCCGGACCGTCTCGTCGAGTTCGAGACCCTCGATCCCGCCACGGCCGTCGTCGAACGCGACTTCCGCTTCGCCAGGGACCGGATCGACGGCGAGCGGATGTGGACGATCAACGGCGAGCCGTTCGACCCCGAGCGCATCGACGCCGATCCGGCCCTGGGATCGGTCGAGATCTGGCGGCTGCGGACGAACGTCCATCACCCGGTTCACCTGCACATGGCGCACTTCCAGGTGCTGACGCGCAACGACCGCGAGCCGGGGCCCTACGACGCGGGCTGGAAGGACACCATCGACCTGGCGGGCGGGGAGGAGGCGGAGATCATCATCCGCTTCGCAGGCCACACCGGGCGATACGTGTTCCACTGCCACAACCTGGAGCACGAGGACATGATGATGATGGCGAACTTCCAGGTCTCCTGACAGCGGCTCAGCTCGCTCGACCGCGTTGCTCGATCAGCGTCGCGATGCCGCTCAGGATGAGTTCGAGGCCGAACTCGAAGTCCTCGGCCAGATAGTCCGCCGCCTGCGAATCCGGAGGCTCGTTGTCGAAGACGCCGTCGGAGATCAGCGCGGACAGCGCGGGGTGGGTCGCGGGGTCGACGAGCCGTGCCAGGGTCTGTCCGTAGCCGTCCGCGCTGCTCTGCTGCGGGTCGGGTCGGGAGAGGTCCTTGGCGAAGGCGGCCTCATGGCGGACATAGCCGGTGATCGTCGCGATCACGCCCAGCTTCTCGGTCTCGTCCAGGCCGGTGTCCTGCATCGCGGCGAGACCGCGTTCCATCCAGTCCAGTGACGCCGGGGTCAACGGCGGGCCGGTGATCTTCATGTCCGAGAGCCAGGGATGGCGGACGTACATGGTGACCTGATCCCGAGTCCAGGATTCCAGCCTGCCCCGCCAGCCGGCGGACGACGGCGGGGCGGGCGAGGCGGCGGTCATCGCCGTCGCCTTGTCGTGCATGAGCACCAACAGGACGTCCTTGCTGCTCACGTAGCGATACAGCGACATCGTGGTGAACCCGAGCCGGTGGGCGACGGCCGCCATCGAGAGTCCGGCGAGCCCCTCGGCGTCGGCGATCTCGACGGCCGCCGTGACGACGGCCTCCAGGCTCAGTCCCGGCCGGGTGTTCCGTCGGGGGGCCTCCCGGCCTGCGGCCTCGCCCTTCCACAGCATCGTCAGGGCCTGAGACAGCCCGGCTGTCGCGTTGGTGTCCATCGTCTCCCGCGTCCGTCGTCCGGTTGACCCGCATCCTAGGTCTGTGTATAGGATACACTCGAACGTACGGCATAAACTCAGTCGTTTATCTCATATACAGGTACTGGTCCGGTGTCGTCGAGGCGACCTCGGGGGTCGATGACGCCTGATTCAGAGAAGAAGGGGGAGAGACATGGTGATGGACCCGATTATTCGGGCCGTCGGACTCACCAAGTCCTATGGTGACAATCCGGTGCTGCGGGGGGTCGACCTCCAGGTGGCACCCGGCACGATCTTCGCGTTACTGGGCCCCAACGGCGCCGGTAAGACGACGATGGTGCGCATCCTGTCGACGCTGATCCGTCCCGACGGGGGGCGGGCCTTCGTCGCTGGCCACGACGTGGCGCGCGAGCCGAAGGCGGTGCGTGGCGTGATCAGTCTCACCGGGCAGTATGCGGCGGTCGACGAGCTGCTCACTGGGCGAGAGAACATGGTGATGATGGCCCGACTGAACCGTCTCGGCAGGTCGGCGGCCCGCGAGCGGTCGGCCGAGCTGTTGCGGCGGTTCGACCTCGAAGACGCCCAGGACCGCCTGGCGGGCCGCTACTCCGGCGGAATGCGCCGCAGGCTAGACCTCGCGATCAGCCTCATCACCGCCCCGCCGGTGATCTTCCTCGACGAGCCGACCACCGGGCTGGACCCGCGCAGTCGGCAGACGATGTGGAGCGTGATCCGGGAACTCGTCGACGAGGGCGTCACCATTCTGCTCACGACGCAATATCTGGAGGAGGCGGATCAGCTCGCGAATCGGATCGCCGTTCTGGACGGCGGCCGAATCGTCGCCGAGGGCACCGCCTCGGAACTCAAGAGGGGATTGTCGGCGGGCACGGTCGAGCTGACCTTCTTCGACGTCCCGGCGTTCGACCGAGCCGCCCGATACCTCGGGCACGAGGCGCTGCACCGCGATCAGACGAACCTCTGTCTGCGGGTCTCGTTCGACGGCCACGCCGAGCAGGTGCGTGTCCTGCTGGAGCGGTTGCGACAGGCGGGTGCGCCTGCGGCGAGCCTCGAGCTGCACACCCCGAGTCTCGACGACGTGTTCCTCTCCCTCACCGACACCGCCCGCGCACCTCAGGAGACGGCAGCCCGATGACCGCAACGACCAGCCCGACGACTCGCCCCAGCCTGCGCTGGGCCGTCTCGGACGTCCTGACCATGATCGGCCGGAAGCTCCGGCACGTCCTGCGCACGCCGGACGAACTGATCGTGTCGTTGATCCTGCCGATCACGATGATGCTGCTCTTCGTGTTCGTCTTCGGCGGTGCGCTCGACCGCAGCGGCGGCTACGTCGACTACGCCGTTCCCGGCGTGCTCATCCTGTCGGCGGGCTTCAGCGCCTCGCAGACGGGGATCGGCCTGACGAGCGATCTGGTCACGGGCGTCGTCGATCGATTCCGCTCACTGCCGATCGTCGTGTCCTCGGTGCTCACCGGGCATGTGGTCGCGAACCTGCTGCGCAACCTCGTCTCCACGACACTGGTGATCCTCGTTGCACTGCTGATCGGCTTCCGACCCGCCGCGAACGTCCTCGAATGGGCGGCTGCCTTCGGGGTGGTGGCCCTCTACATCCTGATGATCAGCTGGCTGTCGATGATCTTCGGACTGCTGGCCAAGACCGTGGAGGGTGCCGGCCAGTTCTCCTTCGTCATCCTCTTCCTGCCCTATCTGAGCAGCGCGTTCGTCCCCACCGAGACGATGCCGGACGCACTGCGCGTCGTCGCGGACAATCAGCCTGCCACGCCGGTCATCGAGACGGTGCGGGCGCTGCTGACGGGGTCGCCGGTCGGGAACAGCGCGGCATGGGCCCTCGGCTGGTGCGTCGGGCTCGGCGCGCTGGCGTTCGTGATCTCCAGCGTGCTGTTCGTCCGTCGCACCAGCCGCTGACCCTCGGCTGATCTCGATGCGCGCGGCGGCGGTGCACCGTGGGGGAGAGCCGCTGATCCGCACGACGTCGGACGATCGACCGAGACGGGGCCCCGTGCCCTCGGCGGCGCGCCCGGAGCGGCAGCGTCCCTGGCATCTCGGTGCCGCGAAACCCGGTGACGGGGACGAGAACGGGGATCTCGACCGCGGTCAGCCGGGCACGGCGCCCGTACCGGCAGGCGCCGTGGCGACACGGTGCTCCGCAACGGACGGTGGCTCCGTGGTGAGTGGACGGCCGATCGGCAGGCCCGATGACGCCGCCCCCGGCCGTTCTCCGCGCTGACGGAGCGCGGCCGGACTCCCCCGATCGGGCGGATGACGAGCGCCGGGGGTGTGCTCGGTCGGTGAGGGGGAAGCCGTCACGGTGTGGGGCGGCGGCCCTGCGGACGGCACGGCAGGCGGGTGCAGGGGGGAGGCCCGTCTGTGGTGTCGCCCGATGTCTGCTCGGGTCCGCTGTTGCACGTGCGGGCGGTTCGTCGTCGATGAGGGGTGACGACGAACCGCCCGCACTCGGCTTCTCCGCCCCGACCATCCTCGCCGGGCCTGCCTGTCGGCGGGTTCGCCTGCGCCGGGACGCAGCCATCGTTCGCTGCGAGCGCCGAGGGCGGGCGGCTGCCCTGCCTCGCAGGCCGCGTGCGGCGGGGAGTGGTCGGGCGGGCACCGGTCCGGCCCCGCCGAGCGACCTCGCCGGCCTGGCCCGGACGGGACAGGCCGCCGCCGTGCCTGCCCGCCGGATCGCCTCGGCGCCGACCGTGACTCAGGAGCGGGCAGCGGGGTCCGAGGCCGCAGGCTCGGGGCCGACCTCTCGACTGCGCTTGATGGCCGCGCGTCGGGCCAACCGGTGCTCACGGCGGATGCCCGCCTCGGCGTGCCGTCGTCGATCGGTCGCCGACTCGGGAAGGACCTCGGGAACCGGTCTCGGCTTCCCGTCGGAGTCGACCGCGACGAACACCAGGTAGGCGCTCGCCACATGCGTGGGCGGCACCGACTCGTTCCAGCGCTCGGCCACGACCCGCACCCCGACCTCCATCGAGGTGCGACCCGTCCAGTTGACCTGGGCGCTGGCGTGTACGAGATCACCGACGCGAACCGGGATCAGGAACAGCATCTCGTCCATGAACACTGTCAGCGCCGTGCCACCCGAGTGTCGCCCGGCGCAGGCCGCCGCGACGTCGTCGACGAACTTCATGATCACGCCGCCGTGCACCGTGCCGTACAGGTTCGTCTCGGTCGCGGTCATGATCTGACTGAGCGTGGTGGCCGCTGCCGAGGTCGGCTTACCGGGAAGCTCGGAGACGGGATGCATGGCGTCGAGGGTAGGCGATCCCGGCCTGCGAGATGTCGAGTCCGCGTCGAGACGAGCCCGTTAGGATCGGTTTCGCCGATGGTTCGTCGGCGTCCACGGCCCACGCCGAACGGCGTGGATCAGCGGCGGTGACGAGGCAAGAGGGAACCCGGTGGGAATCCGGGACTGCCCCGCAGCGGTGAGCGGGAACGAACTCCGTCACCGTCCTCACAGCGAGGACGGTCACAGCACTGGAGGTCCGGCCTCCGGGAAGCGACGGACAGTAGGTCAGCCGACCTCGACGGTCGGAAGCGCCCGTGAGTCCGAAGACCTGCCGTCGGCGGCGCGGTCCCGACGGGTCCGTGCCGCTCCGAGGTCTTCGCGGGAGGACCGGGGTGAGCAGTCAGTCGGGGACCGGTCTCGGTCCTGCCCGTTCTGCTCGCGTTCCGGTCGCTCGCGTGCCCGCCTCGGGGTTTCGTTGCCGCCTCGCGAGGAGAGAGCAGTGACCCATCGCACGCATGTCCCGGCGCTCGGCGCCACGGTCCTGGGCTACCCCCGGATCGGACCCGATCGAGAACTCAAGCGTGCCCTGGAGGCGTACTGGGCCGGGCGGATCGACGCCTCGGCCCTGCACGAGGTCGCGGCCGCATTGCGCGCGGCCACCTGGACGGCCTTGCGGGACGCAGGCCTCGGCTCGGTGCCCTCCAACACGTTCTCCTACTACGACCAGGTCCTCGACACGGCGGTCCTGGTCGACGCGTTGCCCGCCCGCTATACCGAGTCGGGTCGCACGCCGTTGGACGCCTACTTCGCCGCCGCCAGGGGAGCCGACTCCCTCGCGCCCCTGGAGCTGACCAAGTGGTTCGACACCAATTATCACTACCTGGTGCCCGAACTGGGCCCGGACACCGTGCTGCGACTGGCCGGCCGCAAGCCGGTCGAGGAGTTCCGGGAGGCCGCTGCCCTCGGCATCACCACCCGGCCGGTGCTGATCGGGCCGGTCACGTTCCTGCTGCTCTCCAAGTCCGCCCCCGACGCTCCGGCAGGCTTCGACCGGCTGGACCTGCTCGACGCGATGATCGACACACAGCTGGAACTCCTCGCCGAGCTGGCGGACGCGGGCGCGGAATGGGTCCAGTTCGACGAACCCGCCTTCGCAGCCGATCGGACTCCGGCGGAACTCGACGCGCTCGCCCATGCCTACCGCAGGCTCGGCGAGGCTCAGCGGCGACCCAATCTCCTGGTCACCGGCTATCACGGTGCACTCGCTGACGCACTGGGCGTGCTCGCCGACGCGCCGATCGAGGCCGTCGGACTCGACCTCGTGGCGGGTCGGGCCGACCTGGTGGGCATCGCGAGCATCGCCGGGATTCGGAACAAGACCCTCCTCGCCGGGGTCGTCGACGGACGCAACGTCTGGCGCACCGACCTCGACGAGGCCCTCGCCTACTGCGCGACTCTGCTCGGGGTGGCCGACAAGGTCGAGGTCGGCACCTCCGCGCCGTTGCTGCACGTCCCCTACGACCTCGACGCCGAATCCGGGCTCGACCCCGCGCTGCGTGCCCGGCTCGCCTTCGCTCGACAGAAGGTGGACGAGGTCGTCCTGCTGAGCAAGGCGCTCAGCGGGGCCGACGAGGTGGCCGCCGAGCTCCAGGAGTCGCGGCGGGCCCTGCGGGCACGCGAAGGCGCGGCAGCCCGCGACCAGCGGGTCAGGGCCAGGCTCGACTCGCTGCGTCCGGAGCACAGCAGGCGGGCCGACTATCAGGTCCGGGTCGAGGGCCAGGCCGAACGGCTGGGCCTGCCGCCGCTGGCCACCACGACCATCGGCTCCTTCCCCCAGACCGGCGGGGTTCGCCGGGCGAGGGCGGACCGCCGGGCGGGCCGGATCGACGAGGACGAGTACCGGCGGCGGATGCGCGCGGAGATCGCCGACGTCATCGCGCTTCAGGAGGACATCGGCCTGGACGTGCTGGTCCACGGCGAACCGGAACGCAATGACATGGTGCAGTACTTCGCCGAGAACCTGGCGGGCTTCCTGTCCACCGAGCACGGCTGGGTGCAGTCCTACGGCTCCCGCTGTGTCCGGCCGCCGATCATCCACGGCGACGTCAGCAGGCCCGCCCCGATGACCGTCGAGTGGAGTTCCTACGCACAGTCGCTGACCGAGCGGCCGGTCAAGGGGATGCTCACCGGACCGGTCACGATCCTGGCCTGGTCTTTCGTCCGAGACGATCAGCCGCTCGGCGACACGGCACGCCAGGTGGCGCTGGCGCTCCGCGACGAGATCCGCGATCTGGAGAGCGCCGGGCTGCGCATCGTGCAGGTGGACGAACCCGCGTTGCGGGAGCTGCTGCCGCTGCGGGAGGCCGACCGCGCCGACTACCTCGCCTGGGCGGTCGACTCCTTCCGGCTGGCGACCTCCGGCGCCGCCGACAGCACGCAGATCCACACCCATCTGTGCTACTCGGAGTTCGGGGACGTCATCGACGCGATCGACGCGCTCGACGCGGACGTGACGACGATCGAGGCGGCGCGCTCTCGGATGGAGGTGCTGGACGACCTGCACAAGATCGGCTACCGCCGAGGCGTGGGTCCCGGCGTCTACGACATCCATTCGCCGCGAGTGCCCGACGAGGCCGAGGTGACCCGGCTGATCGGCGCGGCGCTGGACGCGGTGCCCGGCGACCGGTTGTGGGTGAATCCCGACTGCGGCCTGAAGACCAGGGGATACGCCGAGGTCGAACCCGCCCTGCGTGCCATGGTCTCGGCGGCCCGAGCCCTGCGGACGCAGGTTCGCGGCTGACGTTCGCCGATGCCCGGCGCCGGACGTCACCCGCGAGTGAGTCCGGCGCCGGGCGTCGAGCGATCCGCTGGATCGGCCGTTCTTCCCGGCAGGCGGCGGCCGATCCGACCCCGAGGCACTCGGTGTGTGCGTCACCCCCGGAAGGGGGCCTGCGGACTCCCCGCGTGGCGGTGGATCGGCGGCCTGTGCTGCTCTACCGTGATCCTTCGCCCCGACGCCGCCGAGGCGCCGGGCACCGGGTCGACCAGAGGAGTTCGGATGCCGCAGCAGGTCAGAGCGGTCGTGGCCACCGCACGGGACGCCCCCGTCACCGTCGAGACGATCGTGGTCCCCGATCCGGGACCGGGCGAGGTGGTGGTGGACGTCGCGGCGTGCGGGGTGTGCCACACGGACCTGCACTACCGGCAGGGCGGTATCAACGACGAGTTCCCCTTCCTCCTCGGACACGAGGCGGCGGGCACCGTCGAGTCCGTCGGCGAGGGCGTCGAGGACGTCGCCGTGGGCGATTACGTGGTGTTGAACTGGCGTGCGGTCTGCGGCCGATGTCGCGCGTGCAGCCGGGGCCGACCCTGGTACTGCTTCGCGACGCACAACGCGACGCAGCAGATGACGCTGACCGACGGCACCCCGCTGTCCCCGGCGCTGGGCATCGGGGCCTTCGCCGAGAAGACCCTGGTCCACCAGGGCCAGTGCACGAAGGTCGACCCGAAGGCCGAGGCGGCGGTGGCCGGGCTGCTCGGCTGCGGCGTCATGGCCGGGCTCGGCGCGGCGATCAACACCGGCGAGGTCGGTCGGGGCGACTCGGTGGCGGTCATCGGCTGCGGCGGAGTGGGCGCGGCGGCCGTGGCGGGTGCGCGGCTCGCGGGCGCGTCCAAGATCATCGCGGTGGATCTGGACCCGCAGAAGCTGGAGTGGGCCACCGGGCTGGGCGCAACCGACACCGTGCGTGCCGACCAGGTCGACGTGGTCGCCGCCGTCAAGGAGCTGACCGGCGGGCACGGGGCGGACGTCGTCATCGACGCCGTGGGAATCCCGCAGACCTTCACGCAGGCCTTCTACGCGCGCGATCTCGCCGGGAAGGTCGTGCTGGTCGGGGTGCCCACCCCGGAGATGACGCTGGAACTGCCGCTGCTGGACGTGTTCTCCCGAGGTGGCGCGGTCAAGTCCTCCTGGTACGGCGACTGTCTGCCCAGCCGCGACTTCCCGATGCTGATCGACCTCTACCTCCAGGGCAGGCTCGATCTGAAGGCCTTCGTCACCGAGAAGATCGGGCTGGAAGACGTCGAGGACGCCTTCGCTCGGATGCATCAGGGCGACGTACTTCGCTCGGTGGTGGTGCTCTGATGGCGGCGCGGATCGAGCAGGTCGTCACCTCGGGAGTCTTCAGCCTGGACGACCAGGACTTCGAGGTCGACAACAATGTCTGGCTGATCGGCGACGATGCCGAGGTCGTCGTGGTGGACCCCTCGCACGACCCGGCGGCCGTCGAGCAGGCGGTGGCGGGCCGCCGGGTGACGGCCGTGGTCTGCACCCACGGGCACAACGACCACGTCAACGGGTCGGTGGCCCTCGGCGCCGCCGTCGGCGCGCCCGTGCTGCTGAATCCCGCCGATCGTGAGCTCTGGGACCAGGCGCACCCCGGTGTCGAGCCGGGCGGTGAGCTGGTCGACGGGCAGGTGCTCACGGTCGCGGGCATCGAACTGCACGTCCTGGCCACGCCCGGCCACACCTGGGGCTCGGTGAGCCTCCATGCCCCGGCACTGTCCGCCGTCTTCACCGGCGACACCCTGTTCGAGGGCGGGCCGGGGGCCACCGGTCGGTCGTTCTCCGACTTCCCCACGATCATCGCCTCGATCCGGGATCGGCTGTTGACCCTGCCTGCGGAGACGGTGGTCTACACCGGGCACGGGGATCGCACGACCATCGGTGCCGAGGCACCCGCCCTGCCTGCCTGGATCGCCAGGGGACACTGAGTCCTGCCTGCCTGCCTGCCCGCCCGCCGACGTCCGATGTCGTGGCGGGCGGGCTCTTTCGCCGAGCTGAGCCGCAGCCCGCGCAGGCGCGGGCCCTGCGGACCCGCCGTGGCGACCGGCGGTCGAGGAAGGGTCTGGACAGCGAGCGGCGGAGCCGGGCAGAGTCCGAGGCGGGCTGCGCACGACGGAGCCGGACAGCAGTCGCGAACCCCGAAGTATGAGGTGAGTCCACGATGTCCTCCCACGATGTGATCGTCATCGGCCTCGGCGGCATGGGCAGTGCCGCGGTTCATCGACTCGCCGCCAAGGGCCTGCGGGTGCTCGGCCTCGACCGGTTCCCCGCCGCCCACGATCAGGGCTCCAGCCATGGCGGATCGCGGATCATCCGGCAGGCCTACTTCGAAGGCGCGGACTACGTTCCCCTGCTGCTGCGCGCCTACGAGCTGTGGGACGAGCTGGAGGCCGAGTCCGCCGTGGAGATCCGGCATCGCACGGGCGGCCTGATGATCGGGGCGGGGGACAGCCTCGCGGTCGCGGGCAGCCTGACGAGCGCGCGGGAGCACGGACTCGACCACGAACTGCTGGACGCCGCCGAGATCCGCCGCCGGTTTCCCACGATGACCCCGGCCGACTCGGACATCGCCCTCTACGAGGCGGCGGCGGGCTTCGTCTCGCCGGAGAACGCGGTGCTGGCCAACCTGACCATGGCCCGACGCCACGGTGCCCAACTGCGGCACGGCGTCCGGGTGGACTCCTGGGCCGCCGACGACGCGGGCGTGACCGTGCGCACCGAGGACGGCGTCCATCGGGCCGATCACCTGGTGATCTGTCCTGGCGCGTGGGGTCCCGCACTGCTCGCGGAACTGGGACTCCCGCTCGTCGTCGAGCGGGTGGTGCAGTTCTGGTTCCGGCCGACCGGCCCGCCGGAGGTGTTCGCCGAGCAGCGGCACCCGATCTTCATCTGGGAGGACGCCCGGCAGCGGCAGGGCTATGCCTTCCCGATGCACGCCGAGTCCGACGGCACGGTGAAGGCGGCCTTCTTCCGTGGCGGCGCCACCTGCACGCCCGACACGATCGATCGCCGCGTGGCACCGGGCGAGGAGGAGGAGCTGCGGCAGTTCTTGTCGAACCGCGTGCCCGCACTGCCCGGCCCGCTGGCTCGGGCGAAGACCTGCATGTACACCACGACCCCGGACGAGGATTTCGTCATCGGCGCCCATCCGTGTCATGACCGGGTCACCCTGGCGTGCGGCTTCTCCGGGCACGGGTTCAAGTTCGTGCCCGTGATCGGCGAGATCCTGGCCGACCTGGTCACCGACGGCGCCACCCGCCATCCGATCGACATGTTCGATCCCCGCCGGTTCGGCGTCGAGGACTGATCGACCGGGGACACCCTCGGCCGAGGCCGGTCGCCCGGCTGCGACCGTCCGCCTGCGTCCTCAACCGGCGCGGACCCTCGCGGGCTCGGCCGGTTCGGGAATTCCCGCTTCGACACCTGCCCGGCGGACTGCTGCCCCGATAGGCCGGACTTCGCGGCAGGCGACGGTGCGGCGGCAGGCGGAGACGTGCGGCCGCTCGCCGTCGGACGCCGCCGGCTTCTCCGACCCGCCGCGTTCGTCCCGCGTGGCGGGACGAGACCCGGGCAGCAGACGTGCCACACCCGAACGTCGGTCCCTGGCGGACGTTCGGCAGGCCGCCGCCCCGGCGTGGTCGGCCGGGGCAGGGGAGTGTCACGCGGGTACGGGCGAGCAGGCGCGGCGGCACAGGTTCGGCGCGGCGAAGGCGCAGGAGAGCGAAGGGCTCGGATTCCGTCGGTCGAGTCCGCGACGAAACGGGCGGAGGTGACCGCAGTGTGCGACAGGCCGAAGTCACCGGCGGCCGGGGCGGTCCGCCGACGCTGCACGGCCTGGTCAAAGCCGACGATCCTCGAGCCCAGCCGGTGGCGGCGTAAGTCGATCACCGCCCGGACGCCCCTCCCCGACATCCGGGCGGTGACCCACCTTGCCGCCCCCGGCATCCCCAGGCTGGCGCGTGGACCTCCACTCCAGTGGAAGTTGACAAGGCTCGATCTTCAGGTCAGTTGAGCCGTCGTCAGTGGAAGTCTAGGGTTGAGACAGAGGTTTTTTCAACCGGGGTGAAGATGTTGCTCCATTCGTGTTTCTCATGAGTGGAGATCGGACTGGGGAGTGGTCACCGTGGCGGTGTCGGACACGCAGGGCGAACGTAGCCTGGCCGACAAGCTGAACTACCTGTTCAGCAAGGTCCGCGTGGCGGGCCAGGCCGAGTACAGCAACGAGCACGTCGCCGCAGCCATCAGGGAACAGGGCGTCAACATCTCGCAGAGCTACATCTGGGCGCTGCGCAAGGGACGCTCCGACAACCCGACCAAACGCCACCTGGAGGCGCTGGCGAGCTTCTTCGGCGTGCCGCCCGCCTACTTCTTCGACGACGCCCACGCCGCCCGCGTCGACGCGCAGCTCGACCTGATCACCGCGCTGCGCGACGCCGACGTCCGCGACGTGGCCCTGCGGACCATGGAGCTGGACGACGACGCTCGGCGGTCGGTGGCCCGCATCGTCGCCGAGATCAGCCAGATCCGAGGACTCCGTCCCGGCGGCCCGGCGGGTCAGAACACCTCGCCCTCGGCCCCGGACGCCTGACGGCCGCCGACATATGACGGGCGGGCGTGACAAAATCGAGTATGGCCTCCACAGGGTGCAGTTCACCCCTCCCGTGTGTCTTCGCCTTGCTCGAGGCTGGGCACCGCCGCTGATCAGGGAGGCGATGACCCCGATGCACTATCAGGAACTGCGGCGGCGTTGCCAGGACCGCGTGCGCAGGCTGGACGAGGAGGCGGGCATCCCGCGCCCCTTCGAGCTGCGCGTGTTCCTGGATCGGCTCGCGGAGCAGCGGGGACGGCCGATCCTGCTGCATCCGAGCGAGCACGTCGCGGGTCGCGCCTGCGGTCTGTGGCTCGATCTGGGCGACGCCGACGTGATCGCCCACGCCATGACGACCCCGCTGCACGTGTGGCACATCGTGCTGCACGAGGTCGGTCACATGATCTCCGCGCATCGGGGCGGGCAACTGCTCGACCGGGACTTCCTGCGCAGGCTCGCACCCGACGTCGACCCGGCCGTGGCGGTGCGCATGATGGGTCGCACCTCCTACTCGGAGATCGAGGAGCAGGAGGCTGAGATGATCGCCTCGCTGATCCTCGAACGTGCGCGCCATCGAGGCGGGGAGACCGTCAACGACCCCGCCTCGCCACAGGCCGCCCAGATCGCCGACCGGTTCTGCGACGTGTTCGGCGGCTGAGCGAGCACGTGACGTCGAGAGGCCCGACAGGCACACCCGTCGCTCAGCCCGCTCGGCAAGGAGATCGATCCGCATGGTCACGCTGCTCTTCCTCAGCGTCTCGGCGCTGACCTTCCTCGCCGCCGGATACCGTGCGTATCGGGCGTTACGTTCCGTCGGCGATCGAGCGAATCCGGGACGATGGGCCTTGGCGGGCCTGCTGGCCGCGCTCGGCTTCGCCTTCTTCGTGCTGGCGCCCGCCGTGCAGGAGATCGAGGGCCGGATCTACCCGAATCTGGGCAGGCTGCTCTCCAACACCGCCACCCTGACGGCCGCGCTGTCCGCACTGGCACTGGTCCTCTACCTCGCCTACCCGGCAGCCCAGGCGCGGACGCGCCTACCGCGACACCTGATCACCTACGGGGTCTCGATCGTCGCGATGTGGGTGTTGTTCTTCCTTGCCGACATCCCGGAGAGTCGAGGACTGTTCTCCGAGTACTACGCGACCCATCCCACCCTGGCCTGGTACGTCCTCGTCTACTCGGCCTATCTCGGCGCGGTGCTGATCGACCTCGGCCGGATGACCCTGCGGTACTCCTCGGCCACCCGAGGCCCGCTGCGCCTCGGTCTGCGGCTGCTGGCGCTCGGCTGTCTTCTCGGGCTCTCCTACATCGGCGAGAAGCTGGTCAGCACCATCCGGCAGACGCGGAACGGGCCCGACGAGACCGCCGAGTTCTGCGTGCATCCCTTCGAGAACTTCGGCTGCACCATGGCGGTCGGGATGCCCGCCATCTCGGTCCTGGTGATGCTGCTCGGGATCTCGCTGCCGGTCATCGTCCCGGCGGTGGTCCGGGCCGCGCGGTGGCCGCGGGAGTACCGGGTTCACCGTGAGCTCCGGCCGCTGTGGACGGCGTTGTACACGGCGGTGCCCGAGATCGCCCTGACCTCGCCGCAGGCCGTGACGGGCAGCTACGCCCGTCGGGACGTCGGGATGCGGTTGTACCGGCGCGTCATCGAGATCCGCGACGGAGCGCTCGTCCTGCGGCCCCATCGTGACCCGGCGGTGGAGGCGCAGGCGGCCGAGCGGGCGCGAGCGTCGGGCATCGACGGCGACGAGCTGGCCGCGACGGTGGAGGCCGTGGGGCTGGCGGCGGCGATCGAGGCCTTACGGCACGGCAGCCCTGCCCGAGACGGCGAGGCGGAGGAGTCTCCGGTGGGACGTACCGAGATCGAGCCGGAACTGCGCAGCGAGGCCGCCTTCCTGCGGCTCGTCTCGCGGGCCTTCGTCTCCTCTCCGCTGATCTCGGAGCTCGTGACCCCGTCCGGCCCTGATCGGTCGGACGAGACCGCCGCCGACTGATGCCGGATCGCGGCGGCCCGCCTCCGCCGGGCCGCAGCCCGCTCTGGCCGCTCGGCTCAGAGCCGGGCCGCGGCCGGGACGAGTCGGGCCCCGATGATCTCCAGCGGAGTGATCGAATGCACGTCGGGGACCGCCCCGATCACGCGGGTGATGCCCAGTTCGGCGGCGTCGCCCATGGTCGTGAGCAGTGCGTCGACGTTCTCTCCCCGGCTGCCCACGTCGAGCGGGAGGATCATCGTCTTCTCGATGTCGTCGTAGTCCCGTCCCTCCCGCTCGCAGTGCTCCCGAAGCACCGCCAGCTTGTGCGCCAGCTCGGGTCCGGGGAACAGGTTGCACGCCTGGGCGTACCGGGCCACCAGCCGCAGCGTCTTCCGCTCGCCCCCGCCCCCGACCATGACGGGCGGGTGCGGTCTGGACAGCGACTGCGGTGAGTTCAGCGGCCGGGCCAGCCGGAAGTGGGCGCCGACGAACGGCGACTCGTCGTCGGACCACATCCGCAGGGCGATCCGCAGCGTCTCCTCGAGCTGCTCGAACCGCTGTGCTCTCGGCGGGAAGGGCAGACCGAGCCCGTCGGCCTCCTCCTGATACCAGCCCGCGCCGATCCCCAGCTCGGCACGCCCGCCGGAGAGCACGTCCAGCGCGGTGACGGCCTTGACCAGCACGGCGGGCGGCCGGTAGGTCGCGCCGGTGACCAGGGTCAGCAGCCGGACCCGTGACGTGTGCGCGGCGAGGAAGCCGAGCGTGGTGTACGCCTCCAGCATCGGGTCCTCCTGGGGACCCAACGAGCTGAACTGGAAGAAGTGGTCCATCACCGCGATCGAGTGGAAGCCGGTCTCCTCGGCCGTGCGGGCGACGGCCGCCAGCTCGGCGCCCAGTCTGCCGGGACCGTCGGGCCAGGCGAAGCGGTTGATCTGAAGACCGAGTTCCATGCCGGGTCCCCTCTGGTGCTCGACGTGGCGTGCCCGCGTGCCCGCCCGAGTCAAGCACGACCCGTCAGACCGTGCTGATCGTCCGCTCCCCGCCTGCTGCGCAGGCCGGATCGGCCCCTGACGTCGGAATGCCCCGCCGCCGCTCGGGAGTGAGCGGTGACGAGGCATTCGCGTACGTGCGGTGTCACGGCCGTCGAGTCCGACGCCCGCAGCGCGTCCTCAGTTGATCTTGACGCCCTTGGCGGTCTGGAAGCGCTCGGTGACGTCCGCCCAGTTGACGATGTTCCAGAACGCCTTGACGTAGTCGGCCTTGACGTTCTGGTACTGGAGGTAGAAGGCGTGCTCCCACATGTCCAGCATCAGCAGCGGGTAGCTGCCCGCGGGCAGGTTGCCCTGGTGGTCGTAGAGCTGTTCGAGCAGCAGCCGCTGCCCGAGCGCGTCCCAGGCCAGGATCGACCAGCCGGAGCCCTGGATGCCCAGTGCGTTGGCGGTGAAGTGCGCCCGGAAGCCGTCGAAGGAGCCGAAGGCCTCGTCGATCGCGGCGGCCAGCTCGCCGTCCGGCTTGTCGCCGCCGTCGGGCGAGAGGTTCGGCCAGAAGACCGAGTGGTTCACGTGGCCCGCGAGGTTGAACGCGAGGTTCTTCTGCAACAGGTTGACGGTGCCGAGCTGGTTCTTCTCCCGGGACTCCGCCGCCTGCTCCAGCGCGTCGTTGGCGCCCTTGACATAGGTCGCGTGGTGCTTGCTGTGGTGCAGCTCCATGATCTTGCCGGAGATGTGCGGTTCGAGTGCGCCGTAGTCGTAGGGCAGGTCCGGAAGGGTGTACGTCACGAGTAGCCACCTCGCATTGGTCTGTGGACGTAAGTCGCAGTAGATCAGCCCTAACGCTAAACCCGTAGAGCCCCCGTCTCACCTCGGGGTAGTCGCGACCCACCCCGTCCGTGCGGCGAGACACGTGCCGATCTTGAAACATCGGCCTAACCGCTCGGTAGCACGACGACGGCATCCTGGGCGTGTCGGCCTGCCGTCCACTCGGGGATGGACGACTGGTCCCTCACACACGGTGAACGGCAACCCGGACTTCGGCCGCGCCGACCCGTTCGGCTGCACCACCTGGTCGGTGGACGACTGAACCGGTCCGGTGGGCTAAGGCCGGAGCGTCTCCCAGCCGAACACGAGCGAGACGGTCCACAATCGAAGGCCGGGATCACCGACACAACGACGTGTCGTCATCCCCGATGGAGGTGCCACCGCTATGAGCGCTGATACGGCGACGGAGTCCGATGCCCGTTCGATCAGCACGCCGCCCAGCACGATCCTGCCCACGGTGCCGTGCAGCGTGGTCTGGAGTCGTGGCCACGCCTACGTGCTGGAAGGCGGGCCGGGGCAGGCCCGGTGGGTCGGCGTGGACGACCGGGGCCGCCCCATCGTGTTGACCAGTGCCGAACTCGCCCAGCGCGGGTGGAGTCGTACCTGGTCGTAGGGACACCACGCACGCCCGCCGTCGAACCGGTGTGACAGGCTAGGAGCCTTGGCGGTGGGTCGGGCGGGTCCGGTGAGAGGGGACGCCTGTCGTCGTCTGGGGTGACGCAGGGGAGGCGTAGTGGGCGGCGATACCGGCATCGCCAGGCGCAGCGGGGCGGAGGCCTTTCTCGGCCCGGAGTTCGGCGACGGCATCTGGAACGCGATCCGCAACGACCGGCTCCTCACCGTGCCCAACCTGCTCAGCCTGCTCAGGCTGGTGGGCGTGCCGCTGTTCCTGTGGCTGCTGCTCGGTCCGCAGTACGACATGCTCGCGCTGCTGGTCCTGGTGTTCAGCGGGATCACGGACTGGCTGGACGGCAAGATCGCCCGCTGGCTGAATCAGTCGAGCGCGCTCGGGGCACTGCTCGATCCCTCCGTGGACCGGCTCTACATCTTGTCGACGCTCGTGGCGTTCATGATCAGGGGGATCGTCCCCTGGTGGCTGGTCGCCGTCCTGGTCGCCAGGGAGATCGTGCTCGTCGCCGCGCTGCTGATGCTCAGACACCACGGCTTCGGGCCGCCGCAGGTGCACTACCTGGGCAAGGCGGCCACCTTCACCCTGCTCTACGCGTTTCCCCTGTTGCTGCTCGCCGAGGGCGACTCCGCCTTCGCGGCGATCGCCAGCCCGTTCGGCCTCGCGTTCACGGCCTGGGGCTGCCTGCTCTACCTCTGGTCCGGTGCGCTGTATCTGATCCAGTTCGGCGGGGCGATTCGGCGCCTGCGCAGCTCCGCGCCGGGCGACGTGGCGGCCTGAGCGCGGCGATGACGCCTCAACGGGGCTCCCGCGCAGTCGGAATCGATCCCGTCGGGCATGATTTCCGGGGACGGCCCTGTGTGGGCGTGCGGCGGACTTGGCAGGATGATGCTGACACTCGGCGGGCGGGGCAGTGATGCCGACGGCCTCGCCGTCGAGTGGCGGAAGTAGTCCCTGGCGCGTCACCGTCCGTCCGTACACAGTGGACGGTCACGCCGAAGGAGAGTTTCGATCGGAGGCAGGATGTCGTCGGTTCCTCAGGAGCTGCGCTTCACCCAGGACCATGAGTGGCTCGCGTCGGGCGACCAGGACACAGTGCGCATCGGCATCACCGACTACGCGCAGCAGCAGCTCGGCGACGTGGTGTTCGTCCAGCTTCCCCAGGTGGGAGAGAACATCTCGCAGGGGGAGACCATCGGCGAGGTCGAGTCCACCAAGAGCGTCTCCGACGTCTTCGCGCCGGTGACCGGCGAGGTGGTGTCGAGGAACGACGAGCTGGAGGAGAGCCCGGAGCTGGTCAACTCCGACCCATACGGGGCAGGGTGGATGATCGAGGTAAGACTCGCCGACCCGAAGGCGTTCGAGGAGCTTCTCGACGCCGACGGGTACAGCGAGCTGATCGCCGGCCAGGAGTGACGGCGGTCTGTCCTTCTGTCGCCGTCGACCGACGGCGACGGGGTGCTTCAGCCGCCGTCGACCGACGGCGGACGTCCATGGTGAACAACCTGATCTCGGGAGTCGGGCCACGTGCGCTCTGATCGGCAAGGTAGTTTGAGACGAGCTTGGCATCGTTTATTCAGCAGGAGGAGAGCTCAGGTGAGCACGAACGACGGGCCCGGCGTTCCGCCGGAGCGGTCCCCGGAACAGACCTCCGTCTTCCGGGCCGACTTCCTCAGTGAGGTCGAGAATCCCGAGCATGCCGCACCGGAGCCTGCGGTCTCCGGCATCGACGCACTTCCCTCCGGGTCGGCACTGCTCGTCGTCAAGCGGGGGCCCAACGCGGGCTCCCGATTCCTGCTCGACCGGGAGACGACCAGCGCAGGCAGGCATCCGGACAGTGACATCTTCCTCGATGACGTCACGGTCTCGCGGCGACACGCGGAGTTCCGTCGCGAAGGCGGCGAGTTCGTCGTCGTCGACGTGGGCAGCCTGAACGGCACCTACGTCAACCGCGAGCCGGTGGACACGGCGGTGCTCGCCAGCGGCGACGAGGTGCAGATCGGCAAGTTCCGACTGGTGTTCCTGTCCGGCGTGTCCGGGGGTCAGGAACCACGGTGACCGCGGCCGGGCGGTCCGAGCGCGGTGCCCTCAGCATCGGCATGGTGCTCTCGCAGCTTCGTGCCGACTTCCCTGAGGTGACCATCTCGAAGATTCGATTCCTCGAATCCGAAGGCCTCGTCCGCCCGGCACGTACTCAGACCGGTTACCGACAGTTCAGCGAACAGGACGTCGAGAGACTGCGGTTCGTCCTCAGTGCGCAGCGTGACCACTACCTGCCACTCAAAGTGATCAAGGAACAGCTGGTGGCTGCCGACCGAGGAGTCGAGCTGGCCCTGCCTGAGGCAGGGCGGGCGCCCAAGGGCGTCACAGGTCATGGATTGCCGAGAGCGTCGGACTTCGCGAGTGGTGGCGAGATGCGGTTGACCAGGGAGGAGATGCTGGCAGCCGCAGGCATCACACCGGCGCTGCTCGCGGAGATGGAGCAGTACGGGCTGGTGAGGCCGGGGCAGGCCGGGTTCTACGACCCGGACGCGGTGGAGATCGCCCGCACGGTCCGTGCGGTCACCGCCTTCGGCATCGAGCCCCGGCATCTCCGCGCCCTGCGCAGTTCGGCGGATCGACAGGTCGATCTGCTGGCCCAGGCGGCGACGCCGATCGCCAGACAGCGCGACCCCGACGCGGGCGCGCGGGCCGAGGAGACGCTGCGTGAACTGGCGGCCTTATCGGTCCGGCTGCACGCGCTGCTGGTCAAGACCGGGTTGCGTGATGTGATCGGACGATGAACTCGGTCGCGGGCCGGTATCGGTCTGCTTCTCGTTCGCCGAGAATGAGAAGCGTATTGCGCTCATCGCGGGTAGCGTCGAAGACGACGGCAGGCGATCCTCGATGGTGTGACGTCGTGGTGTGGTTCGCGGGAGGAGGCGAGACCCGATGAGCAGTGAGATGCGCGTCGTGGGCGTACGGGTGGAACTGCCCGCAAACCAACCCATTCTGCTACTGCGTGAGACCGAAGGCGAGCGGTACCTGCCGATCTGGATCGGTTCGGTGGAGGCCACCGCGATCGCGCTGGAACAACAGGGTGTCCGCCCGCCGAGGCCCCTGACACACGACCTGCTCAAGGACGTCATCGGGGCCCTCGGCCGAGATCTGGAGCAGGTGCGGATCACCGACCTCCAGGAGGGCACCTTCTTCGCCGAGCTGGTGTTCGACGGCGACATCCGGGTCTCGGCGCGCCCGAGTGACTCGGTGGCACTGGCGTTGCGCATCGGGGTGCCGATCCACGCGGACGAGTCGGTGCTCGCCGAGGCGGGCCTGATCATCCCGGACGAGCAGGAGGACGAGGTCGAGAAGTTCCGCGAGTTCCTCGACTCGGTCTCCCCGGAGGACTTCCGAGGCGCGGACACCTGAGTGAGTCGGGGGCTCCTGCTGCCCGCCTGCCTGCCGGAACATCGTCTGCCGATCCGAGCCTCGTCGTGGCGCTGTCGCCTGCGTCGTCGGTGGAACACCGCGAACACCTGGTCTCGCCACTCTCGTTCGGAGCCGCACCTCCGCCGTCCCGCGCCCACCGACCGGCGTCGCCCGTCGGCCTGCGGTGTCGCCGAGACCGTCGACGCTGCCGCGAGGGCTCCTGTGCCGTCCGGAGGCGCTCCCGTCGACTCCCGGTCGGCTCCGGCCACCGCCTCTCGGCCGGATCGCACCGTGATCGGCGCTTATCGGCCATGGTCTGCCATCGGCGCGTCACACGTCGCTCGGCGGCTCCGCGCGTCGCGTTGACCTGTCCTCACCACGGTCTTACGGTCGTGGTCAGACGGATGTCATCTGGAGCACCCCTTCAGGTCATCATGGCGGTCTCGGGACGTGCAGGCGATCATGAGGCGCATCGTCGTCGGCCTTCAACGGCCGCACGAGAGGAGGCAGGCGTGACTGAGGATTCGCCGGTCTGGTCGACCTCCGGTGAACAGGGCGAGCTGTTTCCCGACGAGTCGCTGCCGGACGAACTGGTCGGCTATCGCGGGGCGGCCGCCTGTCAGATCGCGGGCATCACCTATCGGCAGCTCGACTACTGGGCGCGAACGGGCCTGGTCGGTCCGTCCATCCGCAGCGCCCACGGCTCCGGCAGTCAACGGTTGTACTCCTTCAAGGACATCCTGGTGCTCAAGGTGGTCAAGCGACTGCTGGACACCGGGGTCTCCCTGCAGAACATCCGGGTCGCGGTCGAACACCTGCGGCGCCGGGGTGTGCCGGATCTGGCGCGGATCACGCTGTTCAGCGACGGGACCACCGTCTACGAGTGCACCTCTCCGGAAGAGGTCGTCGATCTCCTCCAGGGCGGTCAGGGCGTCTTCGGCATCGCCGTGAGCGGAGCCATGCGGGAGATCAGCGGCACCATCCACGAGTTCCCCGCCGAGCGAGCCGACGGTGTGGCGACGCTCGAACCGGACGAGGACGAGCTGGCCCGCAGGCGTCGGGACCGGCGCACCGGTTGAGTCCGTGGGTTCGGCGCGGCTCCTCGGGGTAGCCTTTGCGCGTAGTCGTCAGGGTCGCACCGGGGCTGTTCGACCGATTCCCCAGCGTGACCCGAACCTCGTGCGGGAGAGTCCGCATCACCCGGACGGGTGGTTCGGCGCCGAAGGAGCAACTCCTCCCCGGAACCTCTCAGGCAGCAGGGACCGCACGGGACAGACGCCTCTGGAAAGCGGGTACGCGAGGCGAGGCACGGCCGCCGAGGCCGGTCTTCGCCGTGCTGCCCCGCCGACGGTGCAAGTCCGGCGCGGCCGAGCCGGACGAAGCTCTCAGGCGCCCGTGGTCCTCGAACGAGGACTCTCCTCGGGTGAGGACAGAGGGGGAGGACAACACCTCACACCGCCCGTGGTGGGAGGCCATCGCTCCCGAGTCCTGAGGTTCGGCCATGACGATCTCCGCGCACCGGCCCCGCGAGCGGGCCAGCTCCGAACGACCCGCCCTGTCCGTCCTCGAACAGGGCATCCCCTTCACCGAACGGCACATCGGGCCACGGCCCGCCGAGTTGGCCAGGATGCTGGCGGTCATCGGCGTCGACTCGCTGGCGGATCTCGCCGACCGCGCGGTGCCCGAGGCCATCCGGGACGAGGCGACGGACTCGACGCTGCCCTCGGCCGCGAGCGAAACCGTCGCGCTGCGTGAACTGCGGGACCGCGCCTCCCTGAACCGGGTGTACACCCAGATGATCGGCCTCGGCTACCACGGCACGGTGACCCCGCCGGTGATCCGGCGCAACGTGCTGGAGAGCCCGGCCTGGTACACCGCGTACACGCCGTACCAGCCGGAGATCTCGCAGGGCCGCCTCGAGGCCCTGCTCAACTTCCAGACGATGGTCTCCGACCTGGCCGGGCTTCCGGTGGCCAACGCCTCGATGCTCGACGAGGCGACCTCGGCGGCCGAGGCGATGACACTGATCCGCCGGGCGGGCCGGTCCCGTTCAACCCGTTTCGTCGTCGACTCCGACACCCTGCCGCAGACGCTCGCCGTCCTGCGGACCAGGGCCGAGCCGCTGGGCATCGAGATCGTCGAGGCCGATCTCGGCTCGGGCAGCCTGCCGGACGGCGACCTCTTCGGGCTGCTGCTGTCCTATCCCGGCGCCTCCGGGCGCGTCGTGGACCAGGAGGATCTGATCGCCGAGGCACATCGGCGGGGCGCGATGGCCGTGGTGGCCGCCGACCTGCTCAGCCTCGTCCTGTTGCGCTCGCCGGGCTCGATCGGTGCGGACGCGGTGGTGGGGACCGCCCAGCGATTCGGCTTCCCGATGTGCCTCGGCGGGCCGCACGCCGGTTATCTGGCGGTCCGCAAGGGCCTGGAGCGGCAGCTCCCCGGCAGGCTGGTCGGCGTGAGCGTCGACGCCGACGGCGCGCCCGCGTATCGACTCGCCCTACAGACCAGGGAACAGCACATCCGCCGGGAGAAGGCCACCAGCAACATCTGCACCGCCCAGGTGCTGCCCGCCGTGGTGTCGGCGATGTACGCCGTCTACCACGGCCCGGAAGGGCTGCGTCGGATCGCCGAGCGGGCCCATCGGATGGCGGCCGTGGTCGCGGAGGGTCTGCGCGGCGGTGGTCACGACCTCGTCCATGACGCGTTCTTCGACACGCTGTGCGTCCGGGTTCCCGGCCGCGCGGACCAGGTGGTCGCCGCCGCTCGTGATCTCGGACTGAACCTCCGTCGCGTCGACGCCGATCAGGTGGGGATCTCCTGCTCCGAGACGACCACCCTCGAGCACCTCGACGCGGTGTGGCGGGCCTTCGGGGTGGACGTGGACGCGATCGACGTCGACGAACTGGACGCCGCCACGCCCGACGCACTGCCGGAAGGGCTGCGTCGCACCGAGGACTTCCTCACCCACCCGGTGTTCCATCGGCACCGCTCGGAGACGGCCCTGCTGCGGTACCTCCGATCGCTCTCCGACAAGGACGTGGCCCTGGACCGGAGCATGATCCCGCTCGGGTCCTGCACCATGAAGCTGAACGCCACGGCCGAGATGGAGCCCATCACGTGGCCCGAGTTCGCCGAGCTGCACCCCTTCGCGCCTGCCGACGACGCGGCGGGCCTGCTGTCGATCGTCGGCGACCTGGAGCGCTGGCTGGCCGAGATCACCGGCTATGACGCGGTCAGCATGCAGCCCAACGCCGGCAGCCAGGGGGAGTTCGCCGGGCTGCTGGCGATCCGTGCCTACCACCTGGACCGGGGCGAGCCCCGGCGTGAGGTCTGCCTGATTCCGGCCAGCGCCCACGGCACCAACGCCGCGAGCGCGGTGATGGCCGGGATGCGGGTCGTGGTCGTGGCCTGTGACGACGCGGGCAACGTCGACCTGGACAGTCTGCGGACGCTGGTGGACGTCCATCGGGACGACCTCGCCGCCATCATGATCACCTACCCGTCCACGCACGGCGTCTACGAAAACACGGTCCGCGAGGTGTGTGCGCTGGTGCACGACGCGGGCGGCCAGGTGTACGTGGACGGGGCGAACCTCAACGCGTTGATCGGGCTGGCGCGGCCCGGCCGGTTCGGCGCCGACGTCTCGCACCTCAACCTGCACAAGACCTTCTGCATCCCCCACGGCGGCGGCGGCCCCGGCGTCGGGCCCGTCGGAGTTCGACAGCATCTCGCGCGATTCCTGCCGGGGCACCCGCTCCAGCCCTCGGCCGGTCCCGCAGGCGGGGTCGTCGGGCCGGTCAGCGCGGCACCCTGGGGCAGCGCCGCGATTCTCCCGATCTCCTGGGCGTACGTGCGGATGATGGGCGCGGACGGGCTTCGACAGGCCACGCTGACCGCCGTCGCCGCGGCGAACTACGTGGCCCGGCGACTCGCCGAGCACTACCCGGTCCTCTACACCGGCCAGGGCGGATTCGTCGCCCATGAGTGCATCCTCGATCTGCGTGGTCTCACCAAGGCCACCGGCGTCACGGTGGACGACGTCGCGAAGCGGCTCGCCGACTACGGGCTGCACGCCCCCACGATGTCCTTCCCGGTTCCCGGCACGTTGATGGTCGAGCCGACCGAGAGCGAGGACCTCGCGGAGCTGGACCGGTTCTGCGCCGCGATGATCGCGATCCGGGCCGAGATCGATCGGGTCGGCGCGGGGGAGTGGCCCGCCGAGGACAATCCGCTGCGCAATGCGCCGCACACGGCCGAGTGCCTGACCGGCGAGTGGTCGCACCCGTACAGCCGCGCGGAGGCGGTGTACCCGGCGGGGCACGGCAGTCAGAAGATCTGGCCGCCGGTGCGGCGGATCGACGGGGCTCGCGGCGACCGCAACCTGGTGTGCTCCTGCCCGCCGTTGGAGGCATACCAGGGCTGAGCCGGGCCTGCTCCGCGCGAGTGCGACCGGGCGCCCGGCGGCTTCGTGCCGTGTCGGGCGCCCGGAGTCTCGCCGTCGATCCACCGGACGAGGCTCGCCGGCTCCGGGGAGCCCGCAGCTCCCGCAGCACAGGAGACGTGCCGCCGGAGCGGCCGGTCTCCGCTCCGCGCCCCGGCGTAGGTTCTCCCGGCTGCCCTCGCCGGCGTCGCCCGACGGGCCCGGCCCGAGGTTTCTCGCCCGGACCGTCCACGTCTCGCGGACAGGGCAGGCCGAGTCGTCGGCGTGACCGGCTGCCGGACGGCAGGTGACGTCAGCCGATCCGGCTGCTCCCGACGGGAGGAGGGGTGCGGCGCGGGGGAGAAATCGGGTGCGTCGGCGACGGTTAGGCTGTCAGGATCACAAGACCGTGTGATCGGCGGCGTCGTACCTCCGACGGCCGACCGGTGATGACCCGAATCCCGGCGATGGAGCTTTGAAGAGATGCACGACCCGCGCGTTCTGCTCGATCCGGCCACCGACGCCGTGCGCAAGCTCGCACGACGTGGCTACCAGCTTGACCTGACGCGACTGGAGACGCTCCTCTCCGCCCGGAACTCCGCCATCCAGCGTGCCGACGAGGCCCGCGCCGAGTCGAAGAAGGTCGCCGCCTCGGTCGGCCAGGCGGCCAAGCGCGGCGAGGACATCACCGCGCTGCGGGAGCACGCCAAGGGGCTCAAGGGCAGCATCGCCGAGGCGGAGGAGGAGCATCAGCGCCTCGACGCCGAACTCACCGAGTGGATGCTCGGCATTCCCAACCTTCCGGACGACCGGCTGCCCGACGGTGCCACCGACGAGTTCGCCGAACTGGTCAGCACGTGGGGCGAACAGCCCGAGTTCGACTTCGAGCCCGCCGACCACGTCGACGTCGGCGAGCGGCTCGGGATCTTCGACTTCCCCCGGGCGACGAAGCTGGCAGGCCCGCGCTTCGTGGTGCTCAAGGGCGTCGGCGCCCGGCTGGAGCGTGCGCTGGCGAACTTCTTCCTCACCCTGCACACCGAGGAACAGGGCTACACCGAGTTCGGCTTGCCTGCCCTGGCCAATCGGGCGGCGTTGACGGGTAGCGGGCAGCTCCCGAAGTTCCAGGACGACCTCTTCGCCACCGGCGTCGCCGATCGGGAGCTGTTCCTGGTTCCGACCGCCGAGGTCCCGCTGCTGAACCTGCACGCCGACGAGATCCTCGCCACCGAGGAGCTGCCGTTCGCCTACACGGCGCACACCCCGTGCTTCCGGTCGGAGGCGGGCTCCTACGGCCGAGACACCCGAGGCCTGATCCGGATGCACCAGTTCTCGAAGGTCGAGCTGGTCCGCTTCTGCGAGCCTGCGGAGTCCGACGCGCAGCTCAGACTGATGCTCTCCCACGCCGAGGAGTGCCTGCGCAGGCTCGGGCTCGCCTACCGGGTGGTGGCGCTGCCCGCCGGTGACATCGGCTTCTCGGCGCAGTTCACCTACGACATCGAGGTGTGGCTGCCCAGCCAGGGCCGGTATCGCGAGATCTCCAGCGTCTCGGACTGCGGCGTCTTCCAGTCTCGACGCGCGGGCATTCGGACCAGGACCAAGGACGGCAGGCGGGGCCTGGCCGCGACGTTGAACGGCTCGGGCCTGGCCGTCGGCCGGACCATGGTGGCGATCCTGGAGCAGAACCAGCAGGCCGACGGCTCGGTGCGCGTTCCAGAGGCGCTGGTGCCGTTCCTCGGCACGGACGTCCTGCGGCCCTGACGAGGTCGGCTCCGCACGGCCTGCCACGCGCGCGGCGCCGACCCGACCGGGCTGACACGGGTCGGCCTGCGTGGCTGGTCGGCGGCCTGGCGGTCGCAGCGTCGTGACCGTGTCCGGTGCGGGTCGGGGAGAGCGCTCAGCGCTCGGCCTGGCCGTGCCAGGACTCGATCAGTTCCTGGCTGGTCGGGCCGTCGGCCGAGGCGAGATTGGCGTCCGGCGTGCTCCAGCGGACGCCGGGCGCGGGGTTCGGGTAGTACATCACTGCGGTCACCCGAAAGCCCGCCTCGGCCAGTACGCGCTGTTGGTCACGGTGCCGGAGGAACTCGCCGAACTGCTGTGTCGCCCGGCTGAGGGTGGTGTCCCGCTCGCCGCCGTTGATCGCGACCAGGGGGTACTCGACGCGTGGGTTGGCGCCGCCGGGCATGAAGCCCGCGATCGGGGTCTGGGGGGCCTGGTCGCCGTCGAGGCCGAGATTGCGGCGGTAGAGATCCACCTCGGCGACCGGGGCGGCGTGGAAGGCCTCGGCGCCGGGATCGGTCGTCCGGCCCAGCACGGTCAGCGCCTCGCGGGTGGTCGGGGGCACCTCCCTCGGCTCGTTGCGCCACAGCCGCCCCAGGGTGTCCTGGGCACCCTGTTCCGCGAGGGCCTCGGAGGTCACCGGCCCGGTTGCGTCCGGACCCGCGAGCACGCCCTCCAGCGCCAGCCCGGTCGCCGGGTTGGTCGCCGGGTCGGGCAGCACCAGCACGAACCGGCCCCAGGCGTCCTGCTCGAAGCGGCTCCAGCCCGAGGGCTCCTCGACCAGGTCGGACACCTCCGACCAGCGCAGACCGCCGTGCAGGCGCACGGCGTGGGCGGCGGGCTCCGACATGCCGAGCAGGATCGGGCTCGTGGCCAACACCAGCGGTTGGGAGCCGATCAGGTCGCCGCGCTGTTCGGAGAGCTGCTGCACCCAGCGCAGCGAGTCGGGCACCCACGCGTCGGGGCGTGCACCGTGCTCGGCCTCGTCCCATTCGTCGACGAGTCCCCGCAGCACGTCGGCGGAGCGATGGGTGGTCACCTCGACCCTGATGCAGTAGTCCTGCACGACCGGTCGTGTCGCGCTCCACTCCTGGGCCGACTCGATGAGCGGGGCGGCCATCGAGTCCTCGGCGGCGATGCGCAGTGTCTGATCACCCTGTGGGCAGCTCGCGGCCTCGGCGTCGGCACGTCGCTCGACCATCGCGCCGAGAGAGGACCAGCCGACGTATCCGAGCGTCGAGATCAGGAGAACCGCGATGACCGCAAGGGGCCACCCTGCTACTCCGCGGAGTCTGAGTCCTGAACCACGATGTCGAGCCATTCGGCTCCCCTTCACGCAGAAGAGCGAAAGTTGTTTTCGCTAAGTAACGAGAACGGACTGGTGAGAGCGGGTCCCCGCCCGCTCGGCCGAAAGCTACGCTAACAGGTGAGGGATTCCGGTCAAGATCCTTACGGAGGTGCCCTCACCCAGCCGTGATCCTTTGCTGCGTCCCGACGACTCGACGACGCGATGTGGTCGGCCTGCCACGAGTCTCGGCGAGAAACGGTGAAGGGGTGCCCGCAATCAGGCACCCCTTCACCGGTCATGATCCGATCGAACCGATGATCAGTTCGCCGGGCGCGGGATGCTCCTGACGTGAGTGCCGTCGCGGACGGTGCCGACGTACTCCTCGACCAGGTCCTCCAACGCCACGACGCCCAGCACCTCGCCCTCGGCGCCCACCGCCGCGGCCAGGTGACTGTGCGCCCGACGCAGCGTGGTCAGTGCCTCGTCCAACCGCATGTTCGCGGGCAGCTCGGGCAGGCTGCGGACGCGGCCCGCCGTCACCGGCGCGCTGCGGTCGGCGTCGGCCTGTTCCAGCACGTCCTTGACGTGTAGGTAACCGACCAGACGTCCGTCGCCTGCCTGCACGGGGAACCGGGAGAACCCGGTGCTGGAGACGGCCTGCTCCACGTCGCCGATGCTCGGGTGCTCCGGGATCGTGGTCAGTTCCGCCACCGGCACCAGGACGTCGCCCACGGTCCGCTCGGCGGAGGACAGCGTCTTGGCCAGCCTCCGGTGCTCCGAGTCCTCCAAGAGGCCCTCGCGTCGTGACTCCGCGAACAGGTTGGTCATCTCCTGCGCCGTGTAGGCGGAGGCGAGTTCGTCCTTCGGCTCCACCTTCATCAACCGCAGAATCCCGTTCGCCGCGATGTTGAACGTCCCGATGAGCGGCCTGGTGACCCGCACGAAGCCCACGTGTGCGGGAACTAGCCACATCGCCATCTTCTCCGGTGCGGCGATGGCGAGGTTCTTCGGCACCATCTCACCGAGCATGATGTGCAGGATGTTGATCAACGACAACGCGATCACGAAGGCGATCGGGTGCAGCAGCACCTCGGGAACGCCGAGGGGCTCGAGCACCCGCTCCAGCTGATGAGCCACGGCGGGCTCACCGAGCGCACCCAGTCCCACGGTGCACATGGTGATGCCCAGCTGTGCTCCCGCCAGCATCAGCGAGATCTCCTTGCCTGCCTTCATCACCGTCTTCGCCCGCTTGTGTCCCTGTTCGGCCAGGCCTTCCAGCCGGTCGCGACGGGAGGACAGCAGGGCGAACTCGGCACCCACGAAGAAGAAGTTCAACACCAGCAGGAGCACCGCGACGAGCACGGCCATTCCGTCGCTCATCGGGTACCCCTCTCACTGTCTTGCGCTGTGGCGTGGGCGACGTCGGCCCGCTCGCCTGCGTGGCGGTCGCCGGAGTCGTCGGACTCGGCGACTCTGGCGACGCGAAGCTCGGCGATCCGCCTGCGGTCCATCCGCAGGACGGTGAGCAGCCAGCCGTCCAGCCGGACCTCGTCGGCGACGTCGGGAATCCGGCCGAGCCGATCGAGCACGAAGCCCGCGAGCGTGTCGTAGTCGCCCTCCGGGATCTGCAACCCGGTCGCCTCGGCGAGCTCGTCGTCCCGGAGCAGGCCGGAGGCCACCCAGGTCTGATCGCCCATCGGTCGGATCGGAGAGATCTCGCGGCGATCGTGCTCGTCACGCACGTCGCCGATGATCTCCTCGATCACGTCCTCGAAGCTGACCAGTCCGGCGGTTCCGCCGTACTCGTCGACCACGAGCGCGAGCTGGAGCCCGGAACCACGCAGCCGGTCGAGCAGTGTGTCGCCCTCCAATGAGTCGGGCACGCTCGGCACCGGCCTGGCCAGCGAGGCGACGAGCGTCGCCGCCCGTTCGGCCGGCGGCAGGGTGAACGCCTGCTTGACGTGCACCACCCCGCGCACGTCGTCGAGGTCGCCTCCGTGGACCGGGAATCGGGAGAAACCGGTCCGGTGGGCGATCTCCAGCAGGTCGACCGCCGTCGACTCCGCCGTGAGCGCGGCGATGCGCACCCTCGGCGTCATCAGCTCGCCCGCCGTCCGGTCGCCGAAGCGCAGCGAGCGGTCCAGCAGACTGGCGGTTCCCGCATCCATGGTCCCCTGCTCCGCGCTGGATCGGACCATGGAGCCGAGTTCCTCCGGGGAGCGCGCGGAGCGCAGCTCGTCGGCAGGTTCGACGCCGAGCTTGCGCACGAGTGCGTTCGCACCGTTGTTGGCCAGGTTGATCAGCCCGCGGAACAGGCGGGTGAACCACGAGTAGATGCCGGTCACCGCTCGAGCGGTCTCCAACGGCCTGGCGATGGCCAGGTTCTTGGGCACCAGCTCGCCGAACAGCATGGACAGCGAGGTGGCCACCACCAGTGCCAGGACGACGGAGACTCCCGTCGCGGCGGAATCGGACAGTCCGATCCCGCCGAGAAGGGGGCCGAGGAGATCACCGATCGCGGGTTGTGCGAGGAAACCCGTGGTGACAGTGGTGACGGTGATGCCGAGTTGAGCACCCGAGAGCTGGAAGGACAGGGTCCGATGTGCGTGTTGGACCATCTTCGCCCGCTTGTCGCCGACCTCGGCGACATGGGTGTCGATGGTGCTTCGCTCCAGCGAGGTGAGTGCGAACTCGGCCGCGACGCAGATGAAGGTGCCTGCGGTGAGTAGAACGACCAATGACAACAGCAGGATGTTGATCAGAATCTCGTTCACCGGGCGCACCCTTGCGGGGCGCGCGGGACGGTCTGGCAGCCGGGATCTTCGCCCGGCTCGCTACTGCTGCCGGGTGACTCCGCCTTCTGCACGGAAGTCTTCACTCCTTTTTCACCTAGGCCGACGTTCGGAGACGTTCGCGCCCGAGGTGTCGGCACGCGGCACGTCGAGGTCCGTCGGGGATTCGGAACGCTCATTGTAGGGCTTGGCCCGGTCAGCACAGCGCCGAACGGCCTAGTGGCGGGCCGACGTCTGGGCGATTGATCCCGATCGGACGCTGGCGAAGCAGGTGTGTCGCCCTCGGCGCAAGCCGCCGTTCGGCGTAATGTCAGCCTGCGGGAGCGCCTCGTCGGGGGCCGCGGCAGGTGGGGAGCGGCGTGACGGAGAACAAGCGGGCCGAGCCCGCCGAGCGGGGTTTCTTCGGTCATCCGCGCGGGCTGGCGACGCTGTTCTTCACTGAGATGTGGGAGCGATTCTCATTTTATGGGATGAGAGCGATTCTGGCGTTCTACCTCTATCGCTCGGTGACCGAGGGCGGCCTCGGCGTGGACCAGGCCACCGCGCTGGCGCTGGTGGCGGCCTACGGCTCCGCCGTCTACATGGCAAGCGTCGTCGGCGCCTGGGTGGCGGATCGCCTCCTGGGCACTCAGCGATCGGTGCTCTACGGCGGCATCCTGATCATGATCGGCCACCTCGTGCTTGCGCTGGTCCCCGGGCTCGCGGGCGTCGGATCGGGGCTCAGCCTGATCATCGTCGGGACGGGCCTGCTGAAGTCGAACGTCTCCGCGATCGTCGGGACCCTCTACGGCCCGGCCGACGAGCGACGTGACGCAGGCTTCTCGATCTTCTACATGGGCATCAACCTGGGCAGCTTCCTCGCCCCGCTGCTCACCTCGTTGGCTGCGGAGCGGGTCGACTTCCACCTCGGCTTCGGGCTCGCGGCGGCGGGCATGGCGCTCGGGCTCCTGCAGTACGTGCTGGGCAGGCGGCATCTCGGCGAGGAGGGGCGGCGACCGAGCAACCCGCTCACGGCGGTCGATCGACGCAGGCTCGTCGCCAGGGTCGGCCCGCCCCTCGCGGTCGCGGTCGTCGTCGTGCTGTTCATCCTGTTCACCGGCCGCTTCACCATGACGGGGCTCGTCGCCGTGCTGAGCCTGCTCTCGGTGCTGCTGCCGATCGTCTACTTCACGGTGATCCTGCGCAGCCGCATCACCCCGGTCGAACGGGATCGAGTGCTCGCCTTCATCCCGCTCTTCCTCACCAGCGTCGTCTTCTGGATGCTCTTCGAGCAGCAGGCCACCGTGATCGCCGCCTTCGCCGACAGCAGGGTGAACCTCTCCCTCGGCGGGTTCGACATCCCGCCGGGCTGGTTCCAGTCGGTGAATCCGGTGGCGATCATCCTGCTCGCCCCGGTGTTCGCCACGGTGTGGACGCGGCTGGGCGATCGCCAGCCCGGCACCCCGCGCAAGTTCGCGGGCGGAGTCTTCTTCGTCGGACTGTCGTTCCTGGTGATGATGGTGGCGAGCACCACGGGGGACGGCGCCGAGGTCGCGCCGCTCTGGCCCGCCGTGGCGCTGGTCGTGATGACCTGCGGAGAGCTGATGCTCTCTCCGGTGGGGCTGTCGGTCAGCACCAAGCTCGCGCCTGCCGCCTTCTCTGCGCAGATGGTCGGCCTGTTCTTCCTCTCGCTCGCCGCGGGCTCCGGCATCGGAGCCCAGATCGTCGGTCTCTACTCGCCGGACACCGAACTGCTGTACTTCGGCGTCCTCGGCGGACTGGCCGTGCTGCTCGGGGTCCTGCTCGCCGTCAGCACCCCGATCATCCGCAGGCGGATGCACGGCGTCCGGTGACTCGGCCCCGCTCCCGTCGACTCACTCGGTCGCCCGGTGGCGACGGACGGACTCCTCCACCAGGTCCAGCACCGGCCCCATCGCCTCGGCGGACAGGCCCTTGGCCAGGTGAGACACCAGGCCCTCGAGGACCAGCTCCAGGTACGCGGTGAGCACGTCCACCTCGACGTCGTCACGAAGCTTGCCCGCCGCGTGCTGCCGAGACAGTCGCGCCCGCGTCGCCGCCGTCAGTTCCTGCGACCGTTCGGCCCAGCGCGCTCGGAACTCGTGGTCGGTGCGCAGCCGCCGGGAGACCTCCAGGCGCGTGCCAAGCCAGTAGGCCGGGTGATCGGGCTCCTCTGCGCCCGCAGGCACCGCGATGAGGTCTCGCATCACCTGCACCAGCCCCTGCTCGGCCACCACCTCGGCCATCCGATGGGCGTCGTCCTCGGCCAATGCCAGGAACAACGACTCCTTGTCACGGAAGTGGTGGAAGATGGCGCCCCGCGACAGACCGGTGGCCTCTTCGAGACGCCGGACGGTGGCGCCCTCGTACCCGTGCCGGGTGAAGCACGTCCGCGAGCCGTCCAGGATCTGGCGTCGGCGGGCGTCGAGATGATCTTGGGTGACGCGTGGCATGGGGAGATCGTCGCAGTGCTCCCGAGGAAAATCCAACACGTACGTACGTCTTGGGTGTCCATTGGTACGGACGGGCGATGAATCTGCGACGCGCCCCGCACGGGAGTAGCGTCGAGACTCCCGAACAGGCTGAGGTGAGGGCATGACGCTGTCGCAGAGTCCGCCGTCGGAGGCCGTGGGCGCGGCCCGGATTCGCAGTCGCGTGGAGGCGGAAGCCTACGTGGCGTCGGTCTGCTTCAAACACGGGCCGCCAGCATTGGCAGGCGTCGAACTCGAATGGACCGTTCACCACCGCGCCGACCCGCGCCGCCCCCTCGACCTGCGGGAGCTGGCCTCGGCACTGGGCGCACACGCCCCCACCACCCTCGTTCCGGACAGTCCGCATCTCCCACTGCCCAGCGGCTCGGCGGTCACCGTCGAGCCGGGCGGCCAGGTCGAGATCTCCTGTCTTCCCCAACGCAGTCCGCGCCGCCTCGTCGAGATCGTCGACGGCGACATCGCGTTGCTGGTCGATCTCCTCGGCAGCCGAGACCTCCGACTGGGAACCCGCGGCATCGACCCGTGGCGTTACCCGACGCGACTGCTGCACACCCCCCGCTACGACGCCATGGAACGAGCCTTCGATCGGATCGGGCCCGGGGGGAAGACCATGATGTGCAACACGGCAGGGCTTCAGGTCTGCCTTGACGCGGGCGAGGTCGAGCAGGCCCCACTGCGCTGGTCCGCGCTGCACGCGCTCGGCCCGGTGTTCATCGCCGCCTTCGCCAACTCCCGGCAGGCCGAGGGAGTCGCGGGAAGCTGGGCCTCGGCGCGGATGAGGTCGCTGTTCGCCACCGACCCGATCCGTGTCCGGCCCGGCAGGCCGGACGGCGATCCGGCCGCAGCCTGGGCCCGGCGGACGCTGGACACTCCGGCGATCTGTGTCCGTCGCGCCGACGGCCCCTGGGACGTTGCCGTGCCCGTGCGGTTCGCCGACTGGATCGCCGGTTCGCTGGCGCCGCCGCCCAGCCTCGATGATCTCGACTATCACCTCACCACACTGTTCCCCCCGGTACGCCCGCGCGGGTACCTGGAGGTGCGGTACCTGGACACGCAGGCGGGGCAGGCCTGGGTCGTGCCCGCTCTGCTGCTCATCGCGTTGTTCGCCCGGCCGGAGACGGTGGCGCGGGCGGCAGAGCTGGCCGCCCCGGTCGCCCGCCGCTGGGTGCCCGCAGCGCGGGACGGGCTGGCCGATCCGCCGTTGGCCCGAGCGGTCCCGAAGCTGCTGGACCTGGGCTGCGCCGCGCTGAGCGGGCTCGACCTGCCCGCCGACCTGCTCGCCGAGATCGTCGAGGTCGCTCAGCGACGCGCGGTGGGGGCGGCACTGGACTTCGGAGAGGACGGGGCATGACGACGACGGACTTCTTCACCACGGGCGAGGACGTCCTGCGTGCGGCGATCGCGGCCGAACTCGACCGCACCCGACGACGGAGCCTCGCGCTGACCGACAGCGTCGACGACGCCGACCTCACCCGCCAGCACTCGCCGCTGATGTCCCCGCTTGTGTGGGACCTCGCCCACATCGGCAATCAGGAGGAGCTCTGGCTCGTTCGCGACGTGGGCGGCCTCGTCCCGCTCCGCAGCGACATCGACGAGCTGTACGACGCCTTCCAACATGCCAGGGCGGATCGTCCGGCACTGCCGCTGCTGAGCCCCGCGGAGGCACGGGGCTATGTGCGCGGCGTTCGGGAGAAGACACTGGACGTGCTGGACCGCACGCCGCTGCGCGGCCGACGGCTGGTGGCCGACGGATTCGCCTTCGGCATGATCGTCCAGCACGAGCAGCAGCACGACGAGACGATGCTGGCCACCCATCAGCTCCGTACAGGCGAGCCGGTGCTGCACGCCCCGGCGCCGCCGCCGTCGATCCTCCCGCCCACGGCGCGCGAGGTCCTCATTCCCGGCGGCCCCTTCACCATGGGCACCGACTCCGACCCGTGGGCACTGGACAACGAACGGCCCGCGCACACCGTGCTGGTGGACTCCTTCTATCTCGACGCTGCTCCCGTGACCAACGCCGCCTACGCCGAGTTCATCGCCGAGGGCGGCTATGACCGTCGGGAGTGGTGGACCGAGGCGGGCTGGGCCCATCGGCAGCAGGCCGAGCTGCGGGCGCCGTTGTTCTGGGAACGCGACTCCGACGGCACCTGGTGGCGTCGCCGCTTCGGGGTGACCGAGCCGGTGCCCGCCGAGGAGCCGGTCGTCCACGTCTGCCTGCACGAGGCCGAGGCCTATGCCCGCTGGGCCGGTCGGCGGCTGCCCACCGAGGCGGAGTGGGAGAAGGCCGCTCGGCACGATCCCGTCACCGGGCGATCCCGGCGCTATCCGTGGGGCGACGAGGCACCGACCGAGCACCACGCCAATCTCGGCCAGCGCCACCTGAGCCCGGCACCCGTCGGCGCGTATCCCCAGGGCACCACCCCGGCCGGGGTGCACCAGCTCGTCGGCGACGTCTGGGAATGGACGTCCTCGACCTTCACCGCTCATCCCGGCTTCGCTGCCTTCCCCTATCGCGAGTACTCCGAGGTGTTCCTCGACGGCGGATATCAGGTGCTGCGCGGTGGTTCCTTCGGCACGGACACGTCGATGGCGCGCGCCTCCTTCCGCAACTGGGACCATCCGATCCGCAGGCAGATCTTCGCGGGCTTCCGATGCGCCAGGGACGCCGCACGGGCGGAGCGATCCTGAGTGTGTCGTCATCTGGCTTATCTCGGCCCGCCCGTGTCCTTGGCCGAGTTGATGTTCGACGGTGCCAACTCCCTGGCACGGCAGGCCTGGGCGCCGACGATGATGCGCCAAGGCGGCACCGTCAACGTGGACGGCTTCGGGGTCGGCTGGTTTCCCACCGTCCCGGCGAAGCCGGGCGCAGCGGGTGTTGTGCCGGCGGAGCCGGGCGCAGCGGGTGTTGTGCCGGCGGAGCCGGGCGCAGCGGGTGTTGTGCCGGCGGAGCCGGGCGCAGCAGAGACCGTCCCGGCGAAGCCGGGCGCAGCAGAGACCGCCCGCGCGAAGGAGTGTGCAGGGGAGACCGTCGCGGCGGAGGCAGGCACGGCGCCTGTCGCTCGCCCGGTCGACTCGCCGCTGCGCTATCGGCGTACCGGGCCCGTCTGGAACGACCACGGCTTCGCCGAGATCGCCACGGTGGTCCGGACGGGAGCCGCCATGGCCGCCGTCCGCTCGGCGACCGTCGGGATGCCGATCAGCGAGGAGGCCTGCGCGCCCTTCCGGCACGGCCCGCTGCTGTTCAGTCACAACGGAGTGCTGCCAGGCTGGCCCGGCTGCGCGACGGGGCTCGTCGAGGGGCTGTCCCCTGCGGCGCTGCTGACGGCGAGGGCCACGGACTCCGCACTGCTGTGGGTTCTGCTGCGTGCCAGACTCGATGCGGGCCAAGCCCCTGCCGACGCGGTGCGCGACCTGGTCGGCGAGGTGGGCGCCTCGGTACCGGGGGCGCGGCTGAACCTGCTGCTCACCGATGGTGTGACGGTCATCGCCACCACCTGGACGCACTCGCTCTTCGTGCAGCACGCTCCCGGTCGCCTCGTGGTGGCCTCCGAGCCGCTGGACGAGGACGAGGGCTGGGCCGAAGTGCCGGACGCACGACTGCTCGTCGCCACCCGTGACGGGGTCGAGATCACGCCGATACACCCGATATCGGTGCCATCGAGAGGATGACCGTGAACATTCCGCACATCGACGTACACCTCGACGAGGCCGCGGCGGCAGGCGGCCTGCGCGCCGAGGTCGCCGAGGGCCTGACCGCTGCCGAGCGCAGGCTCTCCTCGATGTGGCTGTACGACGCGCGGGGCAGCGAGCTCTTCGAGGAGATCACCCGGCTGCCGGACTACTACCCGACGCGCTCCGAGCGCGCCGCGTTGCAGGGTGCGGCGATGGACATCGCCGAGATCGTCGTGGCGGACACGCTGATCGAGCTGGGCTCCGGAGCCGCGGAGAAGACCCGGCTGCTGCTCGACGCCATGGGAAAACAGGGCGCGCTGCGGCGTTTCGTGCCCTTCGACGTCTCGACGACCGCGTTGCGGGAGTCGGCCTCGGAGATCGCCGCCGACTATCCCGATCTCGAGGTGCACGGGATCGTCGGCGACTTCACGCGCCACCTGGGCACCCTGCCCGACGGTGAACGACGGCTTCTCGCGTTTCTCGGCGGCACGATCGGCAACCTGCTGCCCGCCGAGCGGTCGGCCTTCCTGACCGAGGCCAGAGCGGTGCTGCGTCCGGGCGAGTGGCTGCTGCTGGGCACCGATCTCGTGAAGCCGACCAAGACCCTGATCGCGGCCTATGACGACCCGCAGGGAGTGACGGCCGAGTTCAACCGCAACGTGCTGCGGGTGCTCAACCGCGAGCTGGACGCCGATTTCGATCTCGGGCTCTTCGCTCACGTCGCGCACTGGGACCCGGACCAGGAGTGGATCGAGATGCGCCTGCGGGCGACGGAGGCGTCCACCGTGCACATCGGAGCGCTGGACCTGACGATCGACTTCTCGGCGGGCGAGGAGATCCGGACCGAGGTGTCGGCCAAGTTCCGGCCCGACGGCGTGGCGGCCGAGCTGCGGGCCGCGGGATTCCGACTCCATCGACAGTGGACCGACCCGGCGGACCGGTTCGCGGTCAGCCTGGCCGAGGCGGAGTAGTCCTCCCCGCCGCCTGCCCTGCTGCCCCGCGACGGGCTCGGAGTCACCCGAGGACGGTGCAGGCTCCGAGCCCGTTCGCGGGTCGGCGAACCGAGGCCTGCGGCGCGCCGCAGGCTTTTCGACGACGGGGCGCCGCAAGCCGCCTGCGGACGGCAGTCCCGAGCGCCGCTCGGCGGTTCTGGCGTGAGATGTCCTCCTCCCGCAGTGTCCTGCGGTGTCCCGCGGGCTTCGCGGCGAACGGTCAGCAGGTGGCGAGCATGCCCTCCAACGCGGCGGCCTCGTCCTCGGTGACGGTGAGTTCGTAGAGGTGCTTCACCGCGATCCAGTCCTCGGCGTAGACGCAGTGATACGACTCGGCGGGCGGCAGCCAGTCGGCCGGGGTCTGGTCGCCCTTCGAGCGGTTCGACGAGGCCGACACCGCGAGGAGCTGCGGCGAGTCCAGATCGTTGGCGAAGGCCTCCCGGCGGTCCTCGTCCCAGTCCGCGGCACCGCTGCGCCACGCGGCGGCCAGCGGCACCGTGTGATCGATGTCGAGATCGCCCGCCTCGGTGAACTCCTGGTCGTCGTACACGCTGATCCAGGTGCCCGACTGCGGCCGACACTGGTCGTCGGCGACGACGTCGGTGCCGTCGCGCTCCAGCACGACCTCGCGCGTGTTGCAGTTGTCGCCATGACTCGACCAGTGCGGGAAGCGCTCGCGGGAGTAGCCGGTCATCGGTCCCTCCGGCGCCACGGTGAGCTCGGCGAGCTGCCGTGGCGCGTCGGAGTCTCCGGTGCCCGCGCCGCCCTCGGTGTCCTGCCCGCCCGCATCGGCGGCGTCCTGGCCCGCCGACTCGGACACGGCCGGTTCGTCTAACGCGCTGGACAGGTCGGCGGCGATCTCGGAGCAGCCTGCCAGGGCGATCGACGCCGTCGCCAGCACTGCCGCGAGGCGGGACAGACCGCGCGGTGACCGGCGATGGAGGCGTTCCGGGTCCCGCAGCGCGGGGTGCGGGCGGGTGGCGTGCGTCATGTCTTCCTCGCAGAACGTGAGTGCCGACGGATCGTCCGAGCCGGTGAGCCGCAGCCGATCGACGGCGGGTTCGGACCGTCTCGCCGCTGCTCATCCACGGGGAAACCCTAGTCGGTCGCGACCTGTTCGCGATCACCATAACGAGCGGAGAATCAGCGGCCACGCCGACGAACCCGTGACGGTGAGTAGCATCGCCCGCCGCGTCCGGCGGCCTGAGCGCGCCGTCGCTCCGCCTGGGCCGCAGGCCGGTCGTCCAGCCGAGTCACCGTGGTCGACGCCGACCGTCGAGCGGGACCGTCGAGCGGGACCGTCGAGCACGATCGGTGAGCCCCGGCAGCGCGCTGCCGATTGCCGACACGGCCCGCCCCGCCTTCCTCCCCGCCTGCCTCCGCCGCGTTCCTTGGCGGCGACGGCGGCCCGCCACGACGAGGCATCGTGCGACGCACCGAATCGATTCGCTCGAGCCGAGCAGGCTACTAGTCGGGCAGGCTCGGGCGAGGGCGCACGATCGGTTCGGAGGCCGGTGGTCCTCGGCGCATGTTGGCGGGGATCGGGCTCCCGCGTGCGATCGGCGGCCCGGAGTTCGTCGCGCCTGCTCGGTCGTGGTGCCACGTCGTCACGCGCGTCGGGCAGCGTGCCTGCGGTGCGGTGCGAATGATTGCGAGGTCGACTTCCTTTTCGGGAATTACCTGCACCGCTGATCGTTGGTTCTGTACTATGGTGACGGCAGGAGAGCCGAGTGGGCCTGGGGAGGCGCACGGTGTCGGTTCTTTCTGGGGAGCGGAACAATAGGGGGAATGACCATGAGCGAGCCTGCCTGACGGCTGATCCGCCGTGATTCACGGTGTGCCGATGTCACCGGTCGGGCCGCCGACGTGTGTCGGCGACTGCCGCCGAGCCGTGTCCTGGCAACCAGGGCAGGCTGCTGCCGGAATGCGCGGACGTCCTTGGTGTAGCTCGTCATCGCGGATTCGGGCGAATCCGGCATGGTCCTGCCGTCGTCATTCTGACGGGGTGGCGAATACCGAGTCTCTCTCGCAGGTAATGCGGGTCGGTATTCGTCGAGTGAATTCTTGCAGTTTACTGGGGAGTAGACATGACCGAAATCGTCGAGCTGGTCTCGAACGTCGACGCCGACCTAGCCGAGATGTCGCAGGTCGTCGACGTCACCCGCGCCTCGGCACGCACCGAGCTCACCAAGTTCCGCGATCCGCTGCGGATTCCGCCGGTACTGCGCCCGGAAGGCGGCGAGCTGGTGACGGTGGTCCAGCGGGCCACCTGGGTGCGACTGCACTCGGAGCTGCCGCCGACCCGCGTCTGGACCTATGACGGTCACCTGCCTGGTCCGACGTTCGACGTCCGGCGCGGGCAGCGGGTGCGCGTGGCGTGGACGAATGAGATCGAGGGGCCGTTCCCGGTGACGGCGGTGGACGTGCCGCTGCCGCAGCCCGGCGAGCCGTCGCCCTCCGACGAGCCCGGCCGCAGCGGCGGCCTGCCGATCCCCGAGGTCACGCAGTTGCCGCCCTGGACCGTCGTACACCTGCACGGCGCCGTCACTGCGGCGGGCAACGACGGCTGGGCGGACAACGGAGTCCTGCCGGGGGAGGCGCAGATCTGCGAGTACCGCAACGATCAGCCTGCGATGACCCTCTGGTACCACGATCACGCCATGATGATCACCCGGTGGAACGTCTACGCCGGACTGCTCGGCATGTATCTGCTCCGGGACGAGGAGGAGGACGCGCTGAACCTGCCGTCGGGCGATCAGGAGGTCCCGCTGATCATCTGTGATCGCAATCTCGACGTCGACGAGAAGGGCGCGCTCACCGGGGCGCTGGTGCACAAGACGGTCGAGGAGCGTGGCTTCAGCGGTCCCTTCACCCTGGTCAACGGGGTCATCTGGCCGCATCTCGACGTCGAGCGTCGCTGGTACCGGTTCCGGGTGCTCAACGCCTCCAACGCCAGGACCTTCACGTTGTCGCTGCGTGACGAGCGGGGCGAGCCGATCACCGGAACGGCGTGGCAGATCGGGACCGACAGCGGCCTGCTGCCCGCGCTTCTCCCGCTGCCCGCGGCGGGCCTGGTGATGGCGCCTGCCGAGCGCGTCGACCTGCTGATCGACTTCAGCGTCTTCGCGGGCCGCAGGCTCCGACTGGTCAACGCGGCCGCGAATCCCGGCCCGAACCCGGAGATCATGGAGTTCCGCGTCGGTCGGCGACGGGTCACCTCGGACTTCCGCCGTCCGACGACCGTCTCCGGGTCCTACGTCCGGTTGCGACACGATGAGCACGGCCACGAACACGGGCGCCGACTGCTGGTGCTGGCCAACGGGACCAGCGGACACGGCGAGCTGTGGGAGATGCACCGGCTGGACCCGAAGCACGATCACATCCCGGAGTTCGACGGCGTCACCGTGCACGACGGCTACGTGCAGGTACAGGATGCTCGCGGCGAGGTCGTCACCTATCACCGGATGTCCAGGGTGTTCGAGGACACGGTGAACTGGTTCGTCCGGCAGGACAGCTGGGAGCAGTGGGACATCCTGAATCTGACCGGGCCCACCCACCCCATCCACGTCCACCTGGTGCGCTTCCAGGCCGTCGACCGAGTGCGGTTCGACATCGGCGGCTTCGATCAGGCGCGCGGCGGCACGGCGACGCCGGTGCGATACGTGGCGGACGGGGCGCTGCTGCCGGACGAGCGGGGCTGGAAGGACACCATCCGCGTCGGCTCGACGGAGCTGGTCTCCATCCTGTCCCACTTCACCGGTTCGACCGGGCGGTACATGTATCACTGCCATCTGCTGGAGCACGAGGACATGGGCATGATGCGGCCCTTCGTGGTGGCGCCCGATCCGGTCGTCACCCTGATGGAGAAGCTGCACGGCCACGGCGGGGACCACGGCGATCACGGAACGGTGCGCCGACGCATCGCGTCGTAGCGGCCCGGTCCGCTCGACGACGGCGAACCCCTATTCCGCGTCCGGCCGTCGTCATCCGTGCGAGTGATCACTCTGTAGTGGGTAGCGGCGAGGTCCGCTGTGGACTCCGCCGACCCCTTCGATCAGGACGAGACGGATCAGACCAGCTCAGCGCCGGATCAGTGATCCTTTATCCCGGACGGAGGTTTTTCTGTATCCATTCGGCTGCGACACGAGCCAACCTCCAGGACTGGTGCTTACGGTGCAACGATGGATCATTCGTCTGGGGGAACTGCGTTATCGCGTAGGCAGCTGATCGGCATCGGCGCGGGCACCGCCGCAGCGCTGCTCACGGCTGCGGCGCCTGGCGCGTCGGCCGCACAGCGGGCCGTCGACCCGGCCGGGCCGACGGTCGACGCCGCAGCGGCGGCCGCGCCCTCGGAGCCGGTCTCGGCGCACCCGGTTCACTCCGTCGTCGGAGTGGACCGGTCTGTCGTGCTGCCCAGGACCGTCGGAGACGAGACCCCCACGACGGAATTGACGAAGTTCCTGGACCCCATGCCCGTCCCGCCGGTGCTGCGCCCGGCCGAGGGCGAGCTGACGACCATCGTCAAACAGGTCGCGCAGACCCGCCTGCACTCCGAACTGCCTCCGACCACCGTCTGGACCTACGACGGCCACTTCCCCGGCCCGACCATCGAGGTCCGCCGGGGGCGGCGAGTACTGCTGGCCTGGCGCAACGGGATCGAGGGCGCCTTCCCGGTGACGGCCGTCGACGTCCCGCTGCCCGAGGAGGGGGAGCCCTCGCCATCGGATCTGCCAGGCAGAGGCGGCGGCACCCCGATCCCCGAGGTCGCTCGACTGCCTGCGTGGTCGGTGACCCATCTGCACGGTGGTGTCGTCGCGGCAGGCAGTGACGGCTGGGCCAACAACGCGGTGCTGTCGGGGGAGAGCCAGCTCTGCGAGTATCCGAACCAGCAGCCCGCGGCGATGCTCTGGTACCACGACCACGCGATGATGATCACGCGGTGGAACGTGTACGCGGGGCTGGTGGGCACCTACCTCATCCGCGACGACGAGGAGGACGCCCTCCGGCTTCCCTCGGGCGACCGGGAGATTCCGCTGGTGATCGCCGATCGCAATCTCGACGTCGCCGACGACGGCTCGCTGACGGGGGCGCTCCTGCACAAGACCGTCGCACAACGTGCGTTCACCGGTCCGTTCACCCTGGTCAACGGGGTGATCTGGCCGCATCTGGCGGTGGGGGCGTGCTGGTATCGCTTCCGGGTGCTCAACTCGTCCAACGCCCGCACCTACCGGCTCGCGCTCCAAGACGAGTCCGGTTCCCCGATCACCGGGGCGGCCTGGCAGATCGGCACCGACAGCGGCCTCCTCCCCGAACCGGTGGAGATCCCGGCCGACGGGCTGATCATGGCGCCTGCCGAGCGTGCCGATCTGCTCATCGACTTCGGACCGTGGCGGGGACGCACGGTGCGGCTGATGAACACCGGCGGCACCCCGGTCCACCCCGAGGTCATGGAGTTCCGGGTCGAGACGCGGCGCGCGGTCGACCGCTTCCGGCTGCCCGCCGAGACCTCCCGGTCGTACGAGCGGCTGCCGGGTCCGCACACTGCGGCACGACATCGGCTGCTGATCCTCGCCAACGGCCCCACCGGCCACGGACAGCTCTGGGAGATGCGACGACTGGACCCGGCGCACGATCACATCCCCGACTTCGACGGCGTCACGGTGCACGACGGATTCGTGCAGGTACAGGGGCCGGACGGCGAGGTGGTCACCTACCGACGACTCTGTCGGGTGTTCGAGGACACGGTGAACTGGTTCGTCCGCCACGACGACTGGGAGGACTGGCACATGCTGAGCCTCGCCGCGCCGACGCATCCCATGCACCTGCATCTGGTGCGCTTCCAGGCGTTGGCGCGAGACCACTACGTGGTGACCGAGACCGTGCCGGGGGAGGACGGCAGGCCCGTCGTGATCGGCGGCTTCGACGAGAGTCGGGGCGGCACGCTCACCCCGATCCGGTACGAGCAGTCGGGCACCCTGCTGCCCGATGAGCTGGGCTGGAAGGACACGGTCCGGGTGGCCAGGGGAGAAGAGGTCACCATCATGGCGCGGTTCGAAGGCTCCACCGGGCAGTACATGTATCACTGCCATCTGCTGGAACACGAGGACATGGGCATGATGCGGCCCTTTGTGGTGGCGCCCGAGCCGGTGGTGACGCTCATGGAGCAGCTCCACGGCGACGGCGGGCACGGCCACGGCGGTCACTGATCGTCCGAGGGCGGGGCTCGTCGTTCCCCGACCGGAGAGGGCGGCCCGGTCAGCGCCGCCGGACCAGACGTCGCTTGGCCAGGACGCCGACAGGCCCGGACGCCGAGACGTCCGGGCCTGTCGGGTGCCGTGATGTCGATCAGCCGCGCAGCATCTTGCGCAGCACGTACTGCATGATGCCGCCGTTGCGGTAGTAGTCGGCCTCACCAGGAGTGTCGATGCGCAGCACCGCGTCGAACTCGACGACGGAGCCGTCCTGCCTGGTGGCCGTCACCTTCAGGGTGCGAGGCGAGCCGCCGTCGTTCAGCGCGGTCACCCCGGACACGTCGAAGGTCTCGGTGCCGTCCAGACCCAGCGAGCTCGCGCTCTCGCCTGCCGGGAACTGGAGGGGCAGCACGCCCATGCCGATCAGGTTCGACCGGTGGATGCGCTCGAACGACTCGGTGATCACCGCGCGCACGCCCAGCAGGCTGGTGCCCTTGGCCGCCCAGTCACGGGAGGATCCGGAGCCGTACTCCTTGCCCGCGAGGATCACCAGCGGAACGCCTGCCTCGGCGTAGGAGACCGACGCGTCGTAGATGGTGGTCTGCTCGCCGCCCGCGAGGAAGTCGCGGGTGTAGCCGCCCTGCACACCGCCGGGCTCGATCGCGTCCAACAGCAGGTTGCGCAGTCGGATGTTGGCGAAGGTTCCTCGGATCATCACCTCGTGGTTGCCGCGCCGCGAGCCGTAGGAGTTGAAGTCCCGGCGCTCGACGCCGTGCTCGTTGAGGTAACGCCCTGCGGGCGAGTCGGCCTTGATCGCCCCGGCCGGGGAGATGTGGTCGGTGGTCACCGAATCGCCCAGCAGGGCGAGGACCCTGGCGCCTGCGATGTCGGTCACCGGGCTGGGGTCCGGCGTCATGCCCTCGAAGTACGGGGGCCTGCGGACGTAGGTGGACTGCGGGTCCCACTCGAAGATGTTGCCGGTGGGCGTCGGAAGGGACTGCCACCGCTCGTCGCCCGCGAAGACGTCGGAGTAGCCGTCGGTGAAGCCCTGCGAGGAGATCGCCGAGCCGATGACCTCCTGGATCTCGGCGGCGTCCGGCCAGATGTCGGCCAGGAAGACCGGCCTGCCCTCGGTGTCGGTGCCCAGCGGCTCCGTGCTCAGGTCCAGGTCCATGGTGCCCGCGAGCGCGTAGGCCACCACCAGCGGCGGGCTGGCGAGGTAGTTCATCTTGATGTCGGGGTTGATCCGACCCTCGAAGTTCCGGTTGCCCGAGAGCACCGAGACCACCGCGAGGTCGGCGGAGTTGATCGCCTCCGAGATCTCGTCCTGGAGGGGGCCGGAGTTGCCGATGCACGTCGTGCAGCCGTAGCCGACGAGGTTGAAGCCGAGCTTCTCCAGGTAGGGCAGCAGCCCGGAGCGCGCGTAGTAGTCCATGACGACCTTGGACCCCGGCGCCAGCGTGGTCTTCACCCACGGCTTGCGTGCCAGGCCGCGTTCGACGGCCTTCTTCGCCAACAGCGCCGCGCCGATCATCACGCTCGGGTTGGAGGTGTTGGTGCAGGAGGTGATCGCGGCGATCGCGACCGCTCCGTGGTCGATCTCGAACTCGGAGCCGTCCACGGTGACCCGCGTGGGCCTGCTCGGCCTGCCCTGGGAGCCGTTGGCCGCCGAGTGCACCGGCCTGCCCGCGTGGTCGTCGTCGCGCGAGTAGGTGGGCGAGTCCGACGCGGGGAAGGACTCGTCCGACGCCTCGTCCACGATCGACGAATCGGCGGTCACGTAATCGGTGATCGCCTTGCGGAACGCCGACTTCGCCGAGGACAGGTCGATCCGGTCCTGGGGACGCTTGGGGCCCGCGATGGAGGGCACCACGGTGGCGAGATCGAGCTCGAGCCGCTCGGAGTAGGCGGGCTCGGCCTCGGGGTCGTGCCACATGCCCTGCTCACGGGCGTAGGCCTCGACCAGGGCGACCTGCTGCTCGGATCGGCCGGTGAGCCGCAGGTAGGTCGTCGTCTCGGCGTCGACGGGGAAGATCGCGCAGGTCGAGCCGAACTCGGGGCTCATGTTGCCGATCGTGGCGCGGTTCGCCAGCGGGACGGCACCGACGCCGGACCCGTAGAACTCGACGAACTTCCCGACCACGCCGTGCTCACGCAGCATCTCGGTGATGGTCAGCACCAGGTCGGTGGCCGTCGCGCCTGCGGGCAGCTCACCGTGCAGCTTGAAGCCGACCACGCGCGGGATCAGCATGGACACCGGCTGACCGAGCATCGCGGCCTCGGCCTCGATGCCGCCGACGCCCCAGCCGAGCACGCCGATGCCGTTGACCATGGTGGTGTGGCTGTCGGTGCCCACGAGGGTGTCCGGGTAGGCCTGGAGGGTGGTGCCTCCGTCGCCGCCCTGCCTGGTCATCACCACGCGGGCCAGGTGCTCGATGTTGACCTGGTGCACGATGCCGGTGCCGGGCGGGACGACCTTGAACTCGTCGAACGCGCTCTGACCCCAGCGGAGGAACTGGTAGCGCTCACGGTTGCGCTCGTACTCCAGGTCCACATTGCGCTCGAACGCGTCCGGCCTGCCGAAGATGTCGGCGATGACGGAGTGGTCGATGACCAGCTCGGCGGGTGCCAACGGGTTGACCTTGGCCGGATCGCCGCCCAGGTTCGTGACGGCCTCCCGCATCGTGGCGAGGTCGACGACGCAGGGCACGCCGGTGAAGTCCTGCATGATCACCCTGGCCGGGGTGAACTGGATCTCTGTGTCGGGTTCGGACGAAGGGTCCCAGGAGGCCAGCGCGCGGACGTGGTCGGCGGTGATGTTCGCGCCGTCCTCGGTGCGGAGCAGGTTCTCCAACAGGATCTTCAGGCTGTAAGGCAGGCGGTCCGCGCCCTCGACCGCACTCAGCCGGAACACCTCATACGAGGTGTCTCCGACCGAGAGCGTGCCGCGGGCGCCGAAGCTGTCCTGGCTAGCAGGTGCAGTCACGTCCAACAACTCCATCTCGCGACGGCGCACGTCAGTTCGGGGATGACGTCAAGTCTGGCCCAGCTCGACGGGCCATGCTGCTCGACTCTTCAGGTGGCGTGTCCGGACTTCTCGGCAGCCCCGCTCGTCGAGCAGGCCGTCGATCGTCGTGGACACGGCGGCAAGACCAAACAGTACGCTTGTCCTGTATTGGGATTCAAGTCGGGTCGTCGATCTCCGCCAGCACGTGACGGTGATCGTGGGCAACCGCCGATGGGGTGATCGCTGCCGGGTCGTGGGCTGCGCGAAGGCCGACCGGGGTCTCACTCCGCGCGGGCCCTTCCTGGACGGCATCGCCGACGGCCACGGCAGGACAGGTGATGCCCGGGCGGCCCGCTCCGATGCCGAGGGGACCGTTCTCGTGCCCTGCCGGGCGGTTGTCCGGCTGCTCCGGCGGCTCTCGGATGTCAGGCCGCCGGCGTCCCGGAACACCCGGACACACGGCGGGCCGGGAACGACGACGCGTTCCCGGCCCGGGTGTTGCCGCCTCGCCGATCAGGCGCGGCGCGGGTGCATCAGTAGGTGGACTCCGCGGCCTCGATCAACATCTCGATGTCGCCGGGCTCCAGGCTCTGCATCACCAGCATGAACAGCTCGCCGAAGGTGCGAATCGGGCTCACGTACCACCGGCCGTCGACCTCGACGGTGGTGATGCCGGAGTCGAGGGCGTTGGTCATCAGCCGCTCGACGAAAGCGATCGCCTCCGGGGGAAGCTCCCCGCCCATCTCGGCCTGCATCTGCCCGGTGAGGTCGGACATGCACATCCGGTCGCTCTGGCCGCCCTCGACGCTGATGTCGACGCAGTCGCCGTCGATGACGATCGTCGCCTGCTCGCCCGGCTGCGTGCCCTCGATGGACACCGATTCGATGACCACGACCGTGCCGCCGTTGGACTCGCGGGTGTTGGTCTGCAGGTCGGTGACGGTGACCTCCGGGCTGGTGCCTGCGGGCATCTCCGCCAGCAGCAGCGGGCCGAGGTCGTAGAGGACGCCCATCTCGTCGGGCGGGGTCAGTGCGATGACCTGCTCCAGGTCACCGGCCATCGCTGCGGCGACGAGGTCCTCCACCGCGGCCTGCGGCGAGTCGGCGCCCACGGCCTCGACCGAGGTGTCCGGCCAGGACAGTCCCTCTTCCCGAAGGCCGTAGTCGGCGATCGTGTAGAAGAGGCTGGGGTACCAGTCGTCGCCGACCTGCACGGTGGCGATGCGCAGCGGCTCGTCCAATTCGGCGAAGTCGATCTGCTCCGTCTCGTCCGCCGGGAGTCCGTCGGGGAACGCCGCAGCCACGAAGCTGTCGGTGAGCGGAAGCTCGGCGAGGTTCGAGTTCATCGTCAGCGTGCCTGCCGATGCCTGGGTGATCACCAGGTCCTCGTTGATCCGCTCCTCGGAGGACTCGTCGAACTCCAGGCCCTCCAGGGTGGTTCCCCAGCCCTCGATCGACGAGGGGTCGGTGCCCGGCTCGAAGATCTCCAGTCGGGTCATCTCACTGACGGTGGCTTCGAGGTAGTCCCTGCTCAGCTGGGCCTCGACGGGCACGAGCGTGTCGAACAGGCCCACGACGTCGTTGCTTCCGGTGGCGGTGAGCAGTCGCGTCGCGGCATCGGCGGGGGTCTCCCCGCCTGCGGCGGCGACGTCGCCCCTGCCGAAGGCGAAATAGGTACCCGTCGCTGCGGCGGCGACGGCCACCACGGCGACGACCGAGCCGACGACGAGGCCGGTCTTCTTCTTGGGCGGCTGTCCCTGCGGGGGGAACTGTCCGTAGGGGCCCTGTGGCGGCGGGCCGCCAAAGGGCGGTCCCTGCGGCGGCGGGCCGCCGTAGGGCTGCTGCGGTGCCCCGTAGGGCGGCTGACCGCCGTAGGGCTGTTGCGGTGCGCCGTAGGGCTGCTGCGGGCCGGACGACGGGTAGCCCTCCTGGCCCGGGCCGGGGCGAGCCGGTCCGTTCGGCGGCTGGTTCTCCGGCTGCCAAGGGCCGGGGCCGGGGTGGGTCACGACGAGCCTCCTGCGTTCTGTGTCCTCTGCGGACGGCTGCCGAGCAGCACGCCGAGCGCGCCGACCAGGGTCAGTGCCACGCCCGCGAGAGTGGTGATCGGGCCGATGCCCGAGATGCCGATCAATGCGGTGTTGTCGAAGCCTTGGACGAAGGCGACCGTGGTCGCCGTTCCCATCAGAACCGAGAAAATCAACGCGATCACCGAGGCGGTGACCCGAAGCCTGATCAGATGGAGCAGGACGCAGATCGCCGCCAGCGGGATGAGCAACGGCCAGGCGCCCAGGATCGTGTCGAGGATCGGGGGCGGTTCGAGGAGCCTGCGGAGCACGCCGACGGTCTGGTGGCTGTCGCGATACACCGAACCCGAGCGCAGCCAGGGGAGGAAGGTGCCGATCACGGCGATCGTCACTCCCGTCGCCGTGATGATCGGCGCACTGCGGCGCGGCCAGTCCTGCACGCCGGGAATCGTCTCAGTCGCCACCGACGCGGACCGTCGATTGGGGCAAATGGGGGAAGATCGACGCAATTTCGTCACCTTCCGTGAAGATCGATCCGCTCGTGTGGCTGAAGGTGCGGGAGGCACCACTGGGGTAAGTGGCATGCCGAGTGGCGCGATGGCACAGTTCTCGGCGATTACTCCATTCGGCGCAGTGGGCCGCCGGTGGAGGGTCGGCCTGTGGGACTCGTACGCGACAGGGGGCGTCGATGGCCAGACGGCGGGGAACACGACGACGGACGGCGGCCGGGCTCCGGACGCCGGATCGCGGCCGAACTCCACTACTTCTCCTCGTGTTGCTGATCGTGACGTCGCTGGCGGCCGGAACGACCGCGTGGGCGCAGCCCCCCGCCAACCCCGACGACGCCGAGATCGAGGAGGGGAACGCGGCGGTCGAGAACGCGGCCACCAGGGTCGGCGAGCTCACCAGCCGACTGGCCGAGGTCTCCGCGCGGCGCGACGAACTCCTGGCCCAGGTGGAACTCGCCATGGAGGACGCGAACCGGGCGATGGTCGATCTGGAGGCGGCCGAGGCGGCGGCACAGCTCGCCGCCGACGTGGCCAGGACGGCGCAGATCGAGGCGGACGCCTCGGCCGATCACATCGAGCGGGTCCGCGCGCAGATCGACGACTTCGCTGCGGCCAGTCATCAACAGGGCACCGTGGTCGGGTCGCTCAGCGCCTACTTCGGAGCGGAGAGCCCCGACGATCTGCTGGAGCGGGTGCAGCTTCTCGACGCGATCAGCGGGAGCCATCTCGACCTGCTCGACGAGCTGGAACGAGCCCGCACCGACAAGGTCAACAAGGACTCGACCGCGCGTGCCGCTCTCGCGGAGGCCGAATCGGGGGCGGCTGCGGCTCAGGAGGCCAAGTCCGACGCGGACGAGGCCTTCGCCGCAGCGGTGGCCGCCGAGCAGGCACAGCAGGCCGATATCACCGCCGTCGAGGACGAGCGCGCCGCCGTCGAGGCGGAACTCGTCTCGGCCCGCGCCGACGTCGGCGGTCTGGAGGAGCAACGCACCCGATACGAGGAGTGGGAGCGAGAGCAGGAGGCCGCGGCGGAGGCTGCCGCCGCCTCCGTCGTCGCCGCGCCCGCCGCGCAGCCACCCGGACAGCCTGCGGGGCCGCCTCCTGCCTCGGGCGCATCGGCCTCGAATGCGATCGAGACGGTGATCGCGCGAGCCGTCGCACAGCTCGGCGTCCCGTATTCCTGGGGCGGCGGCAATGCGCACGGCCCGACTCAGGGCGTCCGAGACGGCGGGGTGGCCGACGCACACGGCGACTACCAGAAGGTCGGCTTCGACTGCTCCGGCCTCATGGTCTACGCCTTCGCGGGCGCCGGGGTCAGTCTGCCGAAGTACAGCGGGTACCAATACCAGTCGGGACAGCGCGTGCCACTGGCCCAGATGCGCCGAGGCGACATGATCTTCTGGCAGACCGGCGGCCGGATCCACCACGTCGCGCTGTACCTCGGCGACGGGATGATGGTCGAGGCGCCGTACTCGGGCAATCAGGTGCGCGTCACCCCGGTCCGCTACGGCGGGATCGCGCCGTACGCGGTGCGGATGCTCTGACGGCGGAGGGCCAGACCCCGCGCCTCGTCGATGATCCCGAGGTTCTGCCGACGTCCTCGGCCCTCGGACCGGTGGTCACGCGACCGGTCATCGGGGCTGGTGTCGGAGTGCTGGTTCGGTCGGCGTGTGCCTCGACGTACTCGGCTGAGCGGCTCGAAGTCGACCGGTGTGGCGCCGAGGTCGACGGCGAGGATGCGTCGATGCGTCTAGGGGCAGGTGATGGCTGGGGACCTCGCCCTGGTCGAGCCTGCGGAGGAGGTTGCGTCGGGGAGTCGTCGGGGCGGTCGTCGCTCGCCCGTGGCGCGGACCGGTCGTGTCAGTCGATCCTCCCGGCGCGTCGACCACGGCGGCACGGCCGGTGGCGGTCCGACGGGACCGTGCCAAGCGGCCGTCGCCGGCGCTGTCGGCATGTCGGCGGCGGGGCCCGCACCGCATCGGCATGGTCCGGCCCGAGGCTCGGCGCCCGGGCTGCCGCCGGGGGTGCACCAGCCGTCAGCCTGGGCGTCGTCACTCCGGTGCGGCCGCGCGCAGTGCGTCGATCAAGGTGCGCAGGGCGGGCTGGGTCGACGACGTCTCCCGCACCGCCGCGTAGATCGACCTGATCGGTTCCGGCCTGCGGACCTTGCGCACGACGACACCCGGATGCCGGTTCCCCAGACCGAGCCGAGGGATCAGGCTGACGCCCATGCCTGCGGCGATGAAACCCTGGGCCGTCGCGTAATCGTCGCTCTCCACCGCGAAGTTCGGACTGAATCCCGCCGAGGCGCAGGCGTCGAGCATGATCTCCAGGCAGAGTCCGGCCCGCCACTCCGTGCCGACCCAGGACTCGTCGGCGAGATCGGCCAGATCCAGCACGCGCTTCGCGGCGAGCGGATGGCCCTTCGGCAACACCGCGCGGTACGGATCGTCGTGCAGCGGAACCAGCTGCACGCCGTCGCGGGGACTGTTCCGCCTACCGACGACCACCGCGAGGTCGGCCTCGCCGCGCTCGACGGCGGGCAGCGGATCATCGGGGTCGATCAGGCTGAGGTCGACGTGCACTCCGGGATGCTCGCGGCGCAGCCGGGCCAGCGCGGGCGGCATCAGCGCGACGCCTGCCGTGGCGAAGTAGCGGACCACCAGCCGCCCGGTGCGACCCGCCCGCAGATCGGCGAGCGCGGACTCGGCCTCGGCGACGTTCCTGCTGATGACGGCGGCGTGCTCGGTGAGCAGCCTGCCTGCCGCGGTCGGTCGGACGCCGCGCCCCACCCGTTCGAGCAGAGCGATGCCCGCCTCTCGTTCCAACGCGGCCACCTGCTGGCTCACCGCGGACGGCGTATAGCCGAGATTCGTCGCTGCCTCGGTCATCGACCCGCTGGTGACCACCGCTCGCAGTACCTGCATGCGCCGCACATCAAGCATGAAGAACAGCTTAACGATATGTGCAAGTCTTTTCGCTTGTCCTGTCGAGTCAGAGGCTGCATCGTCGACGACGAACGAACGACGAGGAGGCGACAGTGACCAGTGGGACCGGCGGACCGGCTGCCGTGGTGAGGATGGGCGTTCTGGCCCTGCTCTGGGGATCGACGTTTCTGTGGATCTCGGTGGCCTTGACCGGGCTCTCGCCGGTCCAGGTCACCCTCGTCCGCTGTGCCCTCGGCACGGGCGTCCTGATCATCTGGTGCGTCGGCACGCGACTTCGTCTTCCTCGCGGCCGCGCCACCTGGGGGCATCTCGTGGTGGCCGCCTTCTTCTGCAACGCCCTGCCGTTCGCCATGTTCAGCCTCGGGCAGCAGACCGTCGACTCGGGCGTGGCAGGCGTCCTGAACGCCACGACGCCGCTGTGGTCCCTGGTGATCGGCCTCCTGATCGGCACGGAGCGCGACCTTCGGCCCGTCCGGCTGGGCGGGCTCCTGCTCGGCTTCGTCGGCATCCTGCTGATCTTCGCCCCCTGGCAGCAGACCGGACTCCTGAGCTGGGGTGCGCTCGCCATCCTCGTGGCGGCGGCGAGCTACGCCATCGGCTTCGTGTACATGGGACGCAACCTCGTCGGGCGGGGAACGCCCGCCGTCGCGCTCGCGGCCGCCCAACTCCTGGTCGCGACGGGTCTGACCACGCTGACCCTGCCCGCAGGCGGTCTGGTGGCCGTCCAGCTCAGCCCGGCGGTCCTGATCGCCGTCCTCGTTCTCGGCGTGTGCTGCACCGGCGCCACCTTCGCACTGACCTACCGGATGATCGCCGACGAGGGCGCCACCAACACCGCCGCTGTGGGATACCTGCTGCCGGTCGTCTCCGTGGTGCTGGGCGTGGTGGTCCTCGGCGAGGACCTCGGCCTCCGCGTCGTCGTAGGCATGCTCGTCGTGCTGGTCGCCCTCGGGATGACCCGGCGGCGGGCCGCCCCTGCACTGCCGGACCCGGCCGAGCCTGCGACCCAGTCCGCGCTCGGACGCTGAGAGACGGGACGTGTTTCGGATCCCAGCCGAGGCAGTCCTGCCGGTGGGAACGGGAGGGTGCCGGGTGGGGCACTCCCCCCGGAGTCTGGCCGGCCCGGTCGTCGGCGGTCGGCCGGTTCCGATCCGATTGGCGCAGTGTCGGCGGGGACTCGATACACCGCATGGAGAAGTGCCGGGCGCGGTTTCAACTGGCGTTGGACCGTGACTACGGGGTCGTGAAGGAGATGGACGCCAACGGCTTTCACACACCCGGAACAGCTCCCCGGTGCAGGCCGGGCCTATGAGGCAGTCGGGCGACGGCGGTCGGAACGGCGGTGCGTGACCGAGGGGGTGGCCGGTGCGGAGCCTGCCCATGGGCACGGCACCCCACGGCGTGGCGTGCGAGATGTCCCTCCCCCCAGCGCGGTGCGCACTCGTTCCAGGACGTTGACTCTCGTGTCGGTGTCGGTGTCGGTGTCGGTGTCGGTGTCGGTGTAGCGGGCGGGTCGGAGGCGGTGCGCCGCTGCGGCCCGGTGAGGTCGTCGCGTCCTCCGCCATCTCGTCGCGCCGCTGTCGTCGGTGCGATCGCGATCCGCCCCTCGGCTGTCCGGGGACTGGAGTCGTGATCCGACCTGAGGGCCGCCGGCTGGGCGTTCCGCAGGTCGACCGGCCCGCTGCTGCGGGGCGGCACGCCGATCTCGGTGTGCGGGCGCGCAGCAGGACTTCCCACGTCATGAGCCCGGCCTCCGCCGAAGGATGATCGAGTCGGTGCTCGCCGGCCTGCCTCGACCGGACGCCCACGGCTGTGCCGTCCTCGACGCGCATCGATACCGTGTGGTCATGGCGCAGTTCGTGATCGGGGCGCTGACCGGTCGCCTCGCGACGGCGTGCGAACCGCCGTCGAACGGTCGGATGGTCGAGGTCCGCCCGGTCACCGAGATGTCTTCCGGCGGGGTCGGCCCCGACGTGCGGTGCGGTGGACCGTGTGGTGGTCATCGCACCGCCCTGGTCACTGCGACGCGGCGCAGCCGTGCTCGACGGCGACGGTCCGAGCCGTGCCCGACGAGGCTCGAGGGGTGCCCATGGCCGAGATGACCGCCTGCGAGCCGGGGCGCGAAGCGCCGCCCGTCGCGGCGGTGGTGCTCGCGGGCGGCGGCGGGCGACGGCTCGGCGGCGTCCACAAGCCCGCGTTGACCGCAGGCGGCCGCACGCTCCTCGACCGGGTCCTGCACGCGCTGCGCGGCGTTCGACCGGTGGTGGTGGTCGGGCCGACCATCTCCACCGAGGTCGAGGTGCACTGGACCAGGGAGGAGCCACCGCTGGGCGGGCCGGTGGCGGCCCTGGCCGCCGGACTGGACCGGCTGGCCGAGATCGTCTCCGCCGCTCAGAACGCCGACGATCTCATCGCGGCTCGACCAGGCCGCGGCACCGACGACCGGGCCGCCGCAGCGTCGGCCCCGGGCGAGGACTCTGCGGCCGGGGACTCTGCGGGCGAGGTGCTGCTGTACGCGGGGGATCAGGCCGTGTTGACCGCCGACACCGGAGACCGGCTCCGAGCTGCGCTGCGGGCGCGTCCGGCTGCCGACGGGGCGGTGCTCGTCGACGAGACCGGCAGACGGCAGTGGCTGATCTCCTGCTGGCGGGTGGCAGCGCTTCGCGCGGCCCTGCCCGCCCGCGTCCACGGTGCCTCCCTACGATCGGTACTGGGCGCGTTGGTGGTCGCCGAGGTGACCTCCCGGCCCGGCGAGGCCTGGGACGTCGACACGCCGGACGACCTACGGCGTCTTCGAACAGGCACCGACCCGGATACTGGACCTCGCCCCCGGTGACGATCTCCGCGCACCCGTTGGCGGGTGGACGGCGGACGATCTTCACCGAACCCACACCGTCTGGATGGTCTGCTCCTCTGGCAGGGCAGGAACGGCGCACCCTGGCGTCCGCAGACGGGACACGATGGCGGAGACTGGTGCGCGTACGCCGTCCCCGCGAGGAGGTTGTCGACAGTGACCGATGCCGGGCCCGCCGATCAGACCGTCGGGAGTCAGGCCCTCCACACGCCTGCCCGCGACGCCCAACTTCTCGAACGCACCGTGTTCGAGATCAAACGAGTGATCGTCGGCCAGGACCGGCTGGTGGAGCGGCTCCTCGTCGGCCTGCTGGCCAAGGGACACCTCCTGCTGGAGGGCGTCCCCGGCGTGGCCAAGACCCTCGCCGTGGAGACGATCGCCCAGGTCGTCGGCGGCAGGTACTCGCGGATCCAGTTCACGCCGGACCTGGTGCCCGCCGACATCCTCGGCACTCGCATCTACCGGCAGGGCCGAGAGGTCTTCGACGTCGAACTCGGCCCGGTGGTGGCGAACTTCGTCCTCGCCGACGAGATCAACCGGGCCCCGGCGAAGGTCCAGTCCGCGCTGCTGGAGGTGATGGCGGAGGGGCACGTGTCCATCGGCGGCACGACCTTCCCCATGCCCAGTCCGTTCCTCGTCCTCGCGACGCAGAACCCGATCGAGAACGAGGGCGTCTACCCGCTGCCCGAGGCGCAGCGAGACCGATTCCTGCTGAAGATCCTCGTCGAGTACCCCTCTCCGGAGGAGGAGCGCGAGATCGTCTACCGGATGGGGGTGTCGCGCCCGGAGGTTCAGCAGGTGCTCACTCCCGAGGAGCTGATCCGCCTTCAGGGCGTGGCATCGCGGGTTTTCGTGCATCACTCCCTGGTCGACTACGTGGTTCGGCTGGTCGTTTCGACCCGGTCGCCGGGTGACCACGGACTGGCCGACGTCGCCGAATGGATCGCATACGGCGCCTCGCCAAGAGCGACGCTCGGCGTGGTGGCGGCCGCGCGGGCGCTGGCATTGCTGCGTGGACGGGACTACGTGCTGCCGCAGGACGTGGTGGACGTTGCCGCCGACGTGCTGCGCCACCGGCTGGTGCTCTCCTACGATGCGCTGGCCGACGGGGTTCCCGTCGAGCACATCATCAACCGTGCCCTGCAGACCGTGCCGCTGCCGCAGGTCTCGGCCCGACCGCAGCCGCCCAGCGGGGCGCACGGCGTGCCCGCCCCGGCGGGAGCACCGGGACACCCGTGACCGAGCAGTCGTCTCCCGACTCTGCCGTGCGCGGCCCTGACGGCAGCGACACCGATCGGGGTGGCGCCGACCGAGGCTCCCGTGAGTCCGCGCCGTCGGATCGCCGACCGGCGTGGGCACCGCCGTCGCTGAGCGGCGGCCGGATGGAGGCCGGGCTGCGCACGCTGGAACTCAGCGTCCGAGGCAGACTGGACGGCCTGTTGCAGGGCAATCACCTGGGTCTGGTGCCTGGACCCGGCAGCGAACCCGGCGAGGCGCGGCTGTACCAGCCCGGCGACGACGTGCGGCGGATGGACTGGGCCGTCACGGCCCGCACCACCCAGCCGCACCTGCGTGAGACGGTCGCCGATCGGGAACTGGAGACCTGGCTGGCCGTGGACCTGTCGGCGAGCCTCGACTTCGGCACCGTCCACTGCGAGAAGCGGGATCTCGTCGTGGCGGCGGTGTCGGCGGTGTCCCACCTCACCAGAGGCGGCGGTAACCGAGTCGGCGCGGTCGTGTCCACCGGCGCCCAGCTGACGCGCATCCCAGCCAGGGGCGGGCTGCCCCACACACGGGGACTCGTCCGCCGGATCGCGCAGACACCCCGCGCTGCCGAGGGTGAGCGAGGCGACCTGGTCACCGCCCTGGAAGAACTGCGCAGGCCGCCCCGGAGACGAGGACTCGCCGTGGTGATCTCCGACTTCCTCGGCCCGCTGCACTGGCAGCGCTCGCTGCGGGCGCTCTCGCTGCGGCACGATCTGATCGCCGTCGAGGTGATCGATCCGCGAGACATCGAACTGCCCGACGTCGGGACCGTCGTGCTCGCCGATCCCGAGACCGGTCGACAGCGCGAGGTCGAGACCACTCCGCTGCTGCGTCGCGAGTTCGCGGCGGCGGCCGACGCCCATCGACAGGAGGTGGCGATGGGACTGCGCCGCGCCAACTGCGCGCAGCTCACGCTACGCACGGATTCCGACTGGGTGGCCGACATCGTCCGATTCGTCGTGTCCCGTAAGCGCCGCTGGTCGGGAGGGGTCGCCTGATGCCGTCGTTCTCGCTGCGCGGCTTCGTCGGACCGTGGTGGTTCCTGCTCTTCGTGCTGCTTGCCCTCTTTGTCGTCGGGTACCTGCTCGCCATGCGTCGCCGCCGTCGCGACACGCTGCGCTTCGCGAACCTGGAGTTGCTGGAGAAGGTCGCACCCGCCCGGAATCGACGGCGCAGACATCTGGCACCGGTGCTGCTCGGTGTGTCGCTGGTGTTCCTGATCATCGGAATGGCGGGGCCGACCTCGGAACAGCGGGTGCCCCGGAACCGGGCCACCGTGATGTTGGCGATCGACGTCTCGATGTCGATGAACGCCACCGACATCGACCCCAGCAGGCTGGCTGCGGCCAAGGCTGCGGCGACCAGCTTCGTCTCGGACATGACCCCCGGCGTGAACATCGGACTCGTCTCCTTCGCAGGCTCGGCCACCGTGCTCGTTCCGCCGACCACCGAGCGGGACACGGTCACCCAGTCGATCAACGGGCTGGACGTGGCCGAGGCCACCGCCACCGGAGAGGGGATCACCGCCTCGCTCGCGGCCATCGACACCTTCGGCAACGTCGTCGGCGGGGCCGAGGGCCCGCCGCCTGCGCGGATCGTCCTGATGACCGACGGCAAGAGCACCGTCGGCATGGACGAACTCGTCGCGGCGCAGGATGCCGCCGATCGAGAGATCCCGATCTCCACGATCTCCTTCGGCACCGACCAGGGACAGGTCGAGATCGAGGGAGAGCGCATCCCGGTGCCGGTTGACGACGTGACGATGCGTGAGATCGCCGACATCTCCGGCGGTGAATTCCACAAGGCGGCCAGTGCTGAAGAGTTGCGTCGCGTGTACGACACCCTCGGCGAACAGATCGGTTATCAGGTCGAGCGTGTCGACGCCTCCCGTCCGTGGTTCGTGCTCGGAACCATCACGGCGCTGCTGGCCGCCGCCGGTTCATTGCTGATCAGTCAACGTTCGCTCTGAACAAATCGGGCCCGGTCCTGCCGTCGACGGTCGTGCGTAGGGCCGTCGAGCGCACCCGCTAGCGTTGCCAACGGCGCCGGAGCAAACGCCGGCACGGAACAGAGGAGCTCTAGTTGGCACGGTCGGTTCTGGTCACCGGGGGAAACCGAGGCATCGGACTGGCGATCGCCCAGGCGTTCGCCGCGCAGGGCGACAAGGTCGCGGTGACTCACCGGGGCTCCGCCGTCCCCGACGGGCTGCTGGGCGTTCGATGCGACGTCACCGACGGGGCACAGGTGGAGGCGGCCTTCAAGGAGATCGCCGAGGCGCATGGCCCCGTCGAGGTGCTGGTCTCCAATGCCGGGATCACCGCGGACACCCTGCTGCTGCGCATGAACGAGGACACCTTCGACCGGGTGATCGACACGAACCTCGCAGGCGCCTACCGGGTCGCCAAGCAGGCTGCCTCGGCGATGCTGCGTAAGCGCTGGGGCCGGATCATCTTCATTTCCTCGGTCTCGGGCCTGTCCGGCTCTCCCGGTCAGGTGAACTATGCGGCCAGCAAGGCGGGGCTGGTCGGCATGGCGCGGTCTATCGCGCGAGAGCTGGGCTCTCGCAACATCACCGCCAACGTCGTGGCTCCCGGCTTCGTCGAGACGGAGATGACCGAGGCGGTCTCGGAGGAGCGCAAGGCCGACATCCTCAGCCAGGCCGCGATTCGGCGTTTCGGCAAGCCCGAGGAGATCGCCGCCGCCGTCACCTGGCTCGCCTCCGATCAGTCCTCCTACGTCACCGGCGCGGTACTGCCCGTCGACGGCGGCGTCGGCATGGGGCACTGAGGACTGCGGGGCGCGAGCCGTTCCGTAGTCGAGACGGCGGCGTCGGCCATCCGGGACGATGAGGAACCACAGTCAGCGACCAGGGCGCGCAGAATCTCGCAGTCCGAGTTCCGGCCCGCTCGGACCCGGTTCTCCGGGGCCGTCCCGCCGGGCTCGGGACCCCGAGAGCCGTCCGGTGACCGAGCCCCAGGGGACGCCGACCGGGTACCGGTTTTCGGGTACCGAGTTTTTGGGCACCGAGCCTTGGGGAACCGAGTCCTGGGGAATCGAGCCTTGGGGAATCGAGTACTCGGAAGCCGGACCGCGGAGAGCCAGGCTCTCAGGCGTCCGACCCCCAGGCGTCCGATCTCGAGGCATCGGGCCCCGAGACTTCCGCGCCCAAGGCGTCGGACCGCAAGGTGGCGGACCCCGAGAGAACCGGACTCGAGAAGGCCGGACCATCGACGAGCCTGCGCCGCTGTCTGCCGGGATCTTCGGGCAGGAGGACGGAATCCGGCATCTCCGACCCTGGAGATCCGGCCGCGGCGGCCCAGTGCCTTGGGAACGCGCGACGCGAGGACCGGCGCCCTGGGACCGGCCGAACCGAGGATTCGGGCTGCCCAGGTGTGGAGCGGGCCGAGTTGCCCCGGTGCTTCTCAGTATCCGGGGACGGGCTCGTCGGCAGGCCGCTCGTCGCGAGGTCGGCGTTCCCAAACCTGGTGTTCGATGGCTCGATGTTCGGTGGTTCTGCGTTGACGGGCTCGGCGTCGGCGGGCTCGCTGAGTCGGGCCGCGTCGGGCGGGCGTCTCCTGTCCGGCTGCCTGCCGGACGAGAACTCGGTGTCGACATTGGTGCTCCTGGAATCCGAATGGTCGCTGGTCAGACTGTGAAATGGCGCCGACCTGCCTGCGGTTCCGTCAGCCGCGACGGAGCCGACGTCGACTCCACCTCTCGTGCGGTGCCGAGTGGTCCCGACTTCGGTGGTCCTCGACGCCCCAGAGCGGTACGGGCTCCGAACCGACGAGGGCTACGAGTCCCGAAGCTCAGGAGCCCGCAACTGTGAGAACGGTGGTGATCGGCGTCCTCGATCGTCGTCCCGGCCCGGTTTCCGGGACTACCTGCCACCCACCCCGACCATCCCCGTACGGACCCAAGGAGGAATGAAGTGAGCGGACTGCTCGAAGGCAAACGACTGCTGGTGACCGGTGTCATCACCGATGCCTCGATCGCCTTCCACGTCGCGAAGGTCGCCCAGGAACAGGGCGCCCAGGTGGTGCTCACCGGTTTCGGCCGGATGAGCCTGGTGCAGCGGATCGCGGGCAGGCTCCCGCAGCCCGCCCCGGTGATCGAACTCGACGTGACTAACCAGGAACATCTCGACAGCCTGGCCGACCGCGTCGGCGAACACGTCGACGGACTCGACGGCGTGGTGCACTCGATCGCATTCGGTCCGGCGTCCTGCCTCGGCGGCGACTTCCTCGAAGCGCCGTGGGAGGACGTGTCCAAGGCGGTCGAGGTCTCGGCGTACTCGCTGAAGTCGTTGACCGTCGCCGCACTGCCGTTGCTGTCGGCGGGTTCGTCGGTGGTGGGGATGGACTTCGACGCCCGGCAGGCCTGGCCCGCCTACAACTGGATGGGCGTCGCCAAAGCCGCGCTGGAATCGACCACCCGATACCTGGCCAGGGACCTCGGGCCCCGCCAGATCCGGGTCAACCTCGTCTCGGCAGGCCCGGTGCGCACCATGGCTGCCAAGTCGATCCCCGGCTTCGTCGAACTGGAGCAGGGCTGGGGCGGCCGTGCCCCGCTGGGCTGGGACGTCAACGACGCCGAGCCGGTCGCCAAGACGGTGGCGGCGGTGCTCTCGGACTGGCTGCCGGTGACCACCGGTTCCATGGTGATGGCCGACGGCGGCTTCCACGCCGTCGGGTTCTGAGACCCCGGCTGCCCCAGGGGCTTCGGAGACTCCGGAGGCCTCGGGCAGCCGACGTCGATCGCCGAGGTGCGGACCGCGCGCACCTCGGCGGCGCCGCGGGGGATCGTGGTGGGTGCCGCTCGGCGGCCGGTCGTGTCTCGGGCAGTGGTGTCAGGTGGTCGGACATGACTCCATGGTCGAACAAGTGTTCGATGTCGGCAAGATATCGATCGGGTGGACCTCGGCGGCGGCGCGAGCTGCGCGGACAGCGACTCTCGCCCGCCCTGACCGCCGCCGACCGCAACGGCGGGACCAGTGCGGCCAGCGCCACGCCGTAGGCGGACGATCGGTCTCTGATCAGCCGGTATCCGCCTGTTCCCCTCTCGGCGGCCAGTTGCTCCCCGCCATGATCGACACCGGGGGTGCCGTTCTCGGCGGGAGGCGGCGGGGAGACAATGAACCCGTGAACGACGAGCTCATCGACTTCGACGCGGTGCTTCTGCTGTCCTTCGGCGGGCCGGAGGGTCCCGAGGACGTTCGTCCCTTCCTGGAGAACGTCACTCGTGGCCGGGGCGTGCCCCCGGAACGGCTCGACGAGGTGGCCGAGCACTACCTCCACTTCGGTGGGGTGTCGCCGATCAACGAGCTGAACCGGGACATCATCGGCAGGCTGCGGACCGAGCTGGATCGGCTCGGACTCGATCTGCCGATCTACTTCGGCAACCGCAACTGGCATCCGATGGTGGAGGACACCGTCGAGCGGATGACGACGGACGGCATCCGGCGTGCACTGGTGTTCGCGACCAGTGCCTACGGCGGCTATTCGGCGTGCAGACAGTACGACGAGGACATCCGACGGGCTCGTGCGGCCGTCGGGGACGCCGCACCCGAGCTCGTCAAGCTCCGCCAGTTCTTCGATCATCCGCTGTTCGTCTCCGCCGTCGCCGACGGTGTCCGCCGTGCGTTCGTCGAGCTGCCGGGTGATCAGCGCGAACAGGCGCGGCTGGTGTTCACCGCCCACTCCGTCCCTGAGGCGGCCGACGCCGCTGCGGGTCCGGCTGAGGAGGGCGGTCACCTGTACTCCCGACAGGTCTTCGAGGCGGCTCGACTGGTGGCCGCCGAACTGGGTGTCGCCGAGCACGACGTGGTCTGGCAGTCCCGTTCCGGACCGCCGCAGGTGCCGTGGCTGGAACCCGACATCGTGGACCATCTCGACACGCTCTACTCGGCGAACACCCAGGCCGTGGTGGTCTGCCCGATCGGCTTCGTCAGCGACCACCTGGAGGTCGTCTGGGATCTGGATGCCGAGGCGAGGGAACGAGCCGAGGAACTCGGCATGGGATTCGCCCGCGCCGCCGCGCCCGGCACCGACCGGCGGTTCGCCGAGCTGATCGGCGAGCTGATCCGGGAGATGGTCGAGGGAGTGCCCGCTCGACGACTGTCCACGCTGCCCGCCGAGGGCTGCATGGTCAACGGCGCGTGGTGCGCGACCAACTGCTGCGCGCCCGCACGCAGGCCCGTCCGATCCGAACCCGCCACGATCGACGCCTGATCAACACCTGTCACGTTGCCACAGGCGATCAGGATATCCCTGGCCATGCCGTTCCGTGATCACTAGCCTCGTGCTTCGACAGGCGACGGCGCGGGTGACGAGGAGACGGTCGTGGACGACGATCGAACGAGAGAGTTCTCCAGGCGGACGCTGTTTCTGGCGGGCGGCGGCATCGGCGTCGCCGCGCTGCTCGGCTCGCTGGCGGCGCCGGGTGCTGCGGCCGATGCGGACGCCGCAGGAATGGACGCCGCCGGAATGCGCCTGGCAGGCGTGGACCCGGCCGCCGTGCCCGCATCGCGGCGCTTCGACCTCACCCAGCCCTCGCACGACCTGTTCCGGCACGTACGGCTGCACAACCGCACCGTCCAGCAGTCCTTCGCGTTCGACAACGTCAACCGTCGGCTGTTCGTCGCGCAGCGCAGAGACGGCTCGGCGTCCGGTGCAGGCAGCCTGTGCATCAGCAGACTGGACTTCAGCGGCAGGCTGCTGGGGCACATGTATCTGACCGGCTTCGGACATGGGGTCTCGTTCGGTGTGGACGCCAGTGGGACGACCTCCCGGCTGTGGACGGAGATCGAGGCCAACGGCAACGGCTACGGGCGGCGACTGGCCCGCTTCGACTTCGTTTCGGGACGGACGCTCACCAACTCGTCGAGCCACCTGACCCGGTTGCCCGCGGTGGCCGGTGCCTCCGAACACACCTGCACGATCGACCCGGTGCACCGGAGGCTGATCATTCGCTACCACACCAGCGCCGGAAAGCGATTCGCCGTCTACGCACTGGACCAGGTCACCGGTTCGACTCTCGGCCCGAAGCTGGCGGACGTCGCCCAGCCCTCCCTGGGCAGTCCCGCTCCGGTGTTCCAGGGCTACGCCGCCTACGGTCGCTATGTCTACCTGCTCACCGGAACGTCCTACGCAGACAGTCCCACCTTGAACTCCAGGGTGACCAGCGTCGATCTCCAGACCGGGGCGATCCGACAGGGACCGGTGATCACCAGGGCCGGGTCGACGCTGTCCTTCCGGGAACCGGAGGGCATGGGCGTCTATCGCACCGCCGCGGGCCAGGATCGACTGTTCCTCGGCTTCGCCTCCGGTGCGACCGGCGATCGTCGTTCCAATCTCTTCTACAAGAACGTCCTGATCTGACGCGGCGACCGGGCGGCGGGATTCGCGGACTCGACGCGGCACCGGCGACGGGCCTCGTCGCCCGCCGTGAGGCCACACCGCCTCTCGCGAGACCACGCACCAGCTCCCGCCGTCGACGGCCGTTCTCGAGCCGGGCGGCGAGCGTGGTGCAGGGGCGTCCGACGGTCCGTCCAGCAGGCCCGGGGCCGACCCAGATCGTTGGCCGGGTCTGGTCCGGTACGCGCTGCTCGGCCTCGGCCGGGCTTCCGCTCAGCCGCGCATCGGACCCATGTCGGGGGCCATCCGCAGGATGGTGGTGCGGAACATGTAGGCCAGGGAGAGCACGACGATGCCGAGCATCTCCCGGTCGTCGCCGATCGAGGCCAGGTCTGCCGCCACCCGGTCCGGCTCGCCGTTGGCCATGTCACGGACGGAGCGGCCGGCGAAGAGCAGCGCCCGCCTGCGCGGATCCTCCACCGTCGACGGGTCCTCGGTCGCGGCGTCGAGATCGCCGCTGTGGTCGGCGGCGTCGACTCCGACCACACGGGTCACCACCTTGGCGCCGGGCGCCAGTCGCGAGCCGAGGGTGCGGGCGAGGAGTGTGACGGCCTCGCGGAGTCGTTCCGGACTGGTCAGCAGCGCGCCCGCCGCCGTCGCGCCCGGCGTACCGTCCTCCAGCCACATCCGGGTGACGACGAGTGCCATGTCCCGGATCAGTCGCTCGTCGTACTCGCCGCGCGCGCCGGTCGACAGCCACTGCGTGAGCATGACGTAGTGCGACGGCACGGCGAACGGCGAGATCGCACTGCTGACGACTCTGGCGAACGTCTCGGTGAGCGCCTCCTGATCCGCCCCGGACCAGGCGGTGATGCCGGAGCAGATCCGCCGGGCGGCAGGCTCGTCGCCCGCCACCGTGGCGTCGAACAGCTCACCGACGGCGTGCATCCACAATTCACGATTGGGCGCCGGGTTCGGTGGCGCAGGCACCCGGACGCCGCCGTTCTCGTCATGCCTGGCGAACCGCACGATCGTGTCCGTCCAGTGCCGCAGCAGCGCGGTGAGTCGATCGGCGTCGAGGACCTCGGTCACGACCCTCCGAAGCTGATCGGTGTCCGTAGCCCTGATCGCCACGACGGCACGGTCCGACCAGTCGACGATGTCGGCGGCCTTCCCATGGCGCGGATTCGAGCTCTGGTCCGACAACTGCGTCATCCCTCCAGGAGACAAGGGTGCGCGCACCTTCGCGCACCCGGTCGCCGGAGCAGCCGATCGTCCGGCCGACCGCGCCGTCGGAGGCGGATCACGACGATCAGTGCTTCTCGGCACGCTCACTGAGGATACGGGCGGCGTCGTCCACCGCGGTCATCCTCGCGGCCCGCACGGCCGCCTTGATCGGACGCAGCGCCTCGTCGCGCGCTCTGGCGGCCGAGGCGGACAACGCGCCGCCCGGCGCGTCGCGGCCTGCGACGTCCAGGATCGCGGCCACCTCGGCGGCACGCTCCAGCACGCGGAGCGCCCGTTGCGGCATGCCCTCCGGCCAGTCCGGCATCGGTCGGGACGCGAGAGCCTCGGCGATCTCCTCCCGAACCCCGGGGCGTCGCCGAGCCACGCCGAGTTCGGTGAGGGCGGTTGCGGCCTGCCGCATCGCTGCGGCGAGTCCGTGCTCGGCCTCGCCGATCGGATGATATTCGACCGGCGGCATCAGCTCGGGCAGCGTGTGGACGGTCCACCACATCAGCCCTTCCGGGCCGATCTCCGGAACCAGCGCGAGGCCTGCCTCGGGGAACAGCGCGGCCTCCTGGGCACGCAGCGCATCCTCCGCGAACCCACCGGGTCCGCCGAGACCCCGCACATCGCCCGCGACGGGGAGCACGAGACGGGCGGTGGTGGCGGGGGAGCGGCGCAGCGCCGCGAGCAGCATCGCCGGGGCGACCGCCTGCTCATCCGGTCCGGGAAGGTCGGTGATCGTCGCCGTCCGCTGGTCGGCGGCACGCACCTCATGCGCCTGCGCCCAGACACGCAGCGCATCCAACACGTCGTCCGCGGCGGCTGCTCCTCGCAGCCAGGCCGAGGTCCAGGTCACCATCGTCGCACTTGGGCATGGCACGCCGACGGAGGTTACCCGCACGCCGTCCCGACGCGCACGACGCCCGGTGAATGGACCCGGCGCACCCTCGGTCGTAGGGTCGATCGGGTGACTCCCCGTTACGGCAACGCCGACTACGGCCCCGACGTTCTCGCCGGCCGACGCGACCGGGCGCCCGTGTCGGAGGTGCCCACGGTGCCCGCCACGATCGACCTGGTCGTCGAGGACGTCGGCGGGTTCTGCGGCGCCGTCGTGCACTGCGACCGCGTCGGAGTGACCTTGGAGGACCGGCACGGTGTCCGTCGGGTCTTCCCGCTGCGACCGGCGGGGTTCCTGCTGGAGGGCAGGCCGGTGACGTTGACGGTGCCGCCTCGGACGCCGCCGTCGGCGGGGACGCGCTCGGCGTCGGGCTCGGTACGGGTCGAGGGCCTGCGGGCGAGGACCGCGCGGGCGAGCCGGATCTGGGTCGAGGGCGTGCACGACGCCGAGCTGTTGGAGCGGGTCTGGGGTCACGACCTGCGTGTGGAGGGCGTCGTCGTCGAGCCGTTGCAGGGCGTCGATCACCTGGCCGATGCGCTGGCGGAGTTCGGCCCGCAGTCGCATCGTCGGGTGGGCGTGCTGGTGGATCATCTGGTGCCGGGCAGCAAGGAGTCCCGACTGGTCGCGGCCGTCGACTCGCCGCACGTGCTGGTCACCGGCCACCCGTATGTCGACGTCTGGGAGGCGGTCCGACCCTCGGCCGTGGGCATCGATGCCTGGCCCTCGATCCCGAGGGGGATCGAGTGGAAGCTGGGCGTCTGCGCCGAGCTGGGCTGGGGAGAACCTGCGGAAGGCTGGCGGCGGGTGCTCGCGGGGGTACGCGGCTATCGCGATCTCGAGACGCCGTTGATCGGCGCCGTCGAGCGCCTCATCGACTTCGTGACCGGGCCCGACTCGGACTGAAAGCCCCCTGCCGTGTTCGCCCCGATCTCGTCGGCCCCAGACGGGATCGGCGCCGTTCCCGGCAGCGGTGTCGGGAACGACAGGCCCGGCCGCCGGGGACCGGCAGGGAGATCCGCGCTGCCGCGAGTCGACGTGCCGAGTGCGCCGCTCGCCTGCGCCGCCGCACCGGTTTCCGGGTACGAGATCAAGATCACACTCCGGTCACGCCGTGCTTCTCGTCACACCCGAGTCCACCGAGTCTGCCACCATGGAGCCATGGCAGCCCTGATCTGGGTCATCGCGGGAGCACTGCTCATCGCGGCCGAGGTGCTGTCCGGAAACCTGGTCATGCTGATGCTCGGCGTCGGAGCGCTCATCGCCGCCATCTCGGCGGGGGTGGGCCTGCCCCTGTGGATCGACGTGATCGTGTTCGGCCTCTCCTCGGTAGGACTGGTCGTCCTCGCCCGGCCGGTCCTGCGCAGGCGGATGGGCCGGGGCGAGTTGACCGCGAAGACCAATGCCGAGGCCCTGGTCGGCGAGAAGGCCACGGTCGTGACCGAGGTGAACGCCGACGGCGGCCTGGTCAAGCTGGCAGGCGAGGTCTGGTCGGCCCGCAGCCTCGACGAGACCCAGGTCCTGGAAGAGGGCCGCATCGTCACCGTCATGGAGATCTCCGGCGCGACCGCCGTGGTCTGGGACACCCCGTGAACGAGGGGACCGCCCGCTCATCCGGGGCGTCCGGTCTCCACTGGAGGTTTCAAGGAAGATGACGCTCTTCATCGTGTTGGCAGTGATCGTGCTGCTGATCATCACGGTCGTGTCGCAGGCCGTGCTGGTGATTCCGCAGGCGACCGCGGCTGTGATCGAGAGACTCGGACGGTTCCGTACCGTGGCGGCGCCGGGACTGAACTTCCTGGTGCCCTTCTTCGATCGGGTGCGGGCCAGGATCGACCTCCGCGAGCAGGTGGTCTCGTTCCCGCCGCAGCCGGTGATCACCGAGGACAACCTGACGGTCTCCATCGACACGGTGGTCTACTTCCAGGTCACGGACCCGCGTGCGGCGGTCTACGAGATCTCCGACTACATCATCGGCGTCGAGCAGTTGACCACCACGACGCTGCGCAACGTGGTCGGCGGGATGACTCTGGAACAGACGTTGACCTCCCGCGACCAGATCAACGGCCAGTTGCGGGGCGTCCTCGACGAGGCGACGGGTCGCTGGGGCATCCGGGTCGCCAGGGTCGAGCTGAAGGCGATCGATCCGCCGCCCTCCATCCAGGACTCGATGGAGAAGCAGATGCGTGCCGACCGGGAGAAGCGTGCCATGATCCTCACCGCCGAGGGCGAGCGGGAGTCGGCGATCAAGACGGCGGAGGGCCAGAAGCAGTCCCAGATCCTCGGTGCCGAGGGCGCCAAGCAGGCCGCCATCCTCGGCGCCGAGGGCGAACGGCAGGCCGCCATCATGCGTGCCCAGGGGGAGCGGGCGGCTCGCTACCTTCAGGCGCAGGGTCAGGCCAAGGCCATCGAGAAGGTCTTCGCCGCCGTCAAGGCGGGCAAGCCGACTCCCGAGCTGCTGGCCTATCAGTACCTCCAGACGCTGCCGCAGATGGCACAGGGCGACGCGAACAAGGTGTGGGTGATCCCCAGCGACTTCAACAAGTCCCTGGAGGGCTTCGCCAGGATGCTCGGGGACAAGGGCGACGACGGCGTCTTCCGCTACGAGCCGCCCACGGAGGACGTTCCGGAATCGCGACCGGAGGAGGAGGACGAGTCGATCGCGAGCTGGTTCGACACCTCGTCCGACCCCAAGGTCGCCGAGGCGGTGCGTGCCGCCGAGGAGGTGGCGCGCAAGGAGGTGCCCAGCCCGGTGTCCGGTCTGGGCAGTTCGGCTCGGTCGAGCGCGCGCGCCGTCGACACGCCTGCGACCGGCCCGACCCTGCCGGGAGCCGCGCAGCGGCCTCCGTTGGGCACGGGTGAGCCTGCACCGGGTCAGCAGCCGGAATCGGGCGACTCGCGCGGCTGAGAGCAGACGGTGCCGGGGCCCCGTCCTGCCACGTCCTTCGTGGCCGAGCGGTCCACGGGCCTCGGTGCCTGCTCCTGCCTCGGACGTCGGCGGGTGGCCGGTCGTCGCCGGTGACGAGATCGTTACCCTCAGCGCCCGGCAGCCGGCCTGACGCCGGCGTGTCGGTGCGGTTTGATGATCACGTGTCGGCGACTGAGCGAATTGATCCGGTGGCCCGGCGTTCCCTTCCTGCGCATCGAGACCTCGTCTTTGCCGCCCTCGCCGCCGGTGATCACTCACGGGCGGCCGAGCTGAGCGAGGCGGCGCTGTTCGCTGTGCAGCAGTGGCAGGCGGCGCCGGACAGGGTCCAGACCGGGCTGATCCACGAGTTGCTCGACGCGCATGCCGAGGCCTGTAGGCACGGGGCCAGGTCCGGACCCCCGTTGGCCGACTGGCTGCTGAAGCTCCAGCTCGATCGACCCGGTCTGTTCGATCCGGCGCTGGTCGACTGGGCGGACGCACTGGGTGCGGCGGGCCTGGCCGCCTACCGTCACACGGTCGAGGCCGAATGCGCCGGGCTGCCCGTCGTCCCCTATGGCGGCATTCAGTTCCAGGACCGTCGACGGCGGACGGTGCTGCGCATGACCGAGGAGTTGGCCGATCATCTCGGCTGCGTCGATCTGACGGTCTTACAACTGTCCAGGGATCTCTCAACCGGCTGGCAGTACCTGCGCATCGCCGTCCTGCTGCATCAGCGGGAGCGCGGCAGCGAGTGCCTCGACTGGGTCGAGAGAGGACTCGCGGCGACCAGGGGCACCGGAGCCGATGAGCCGCTGCTCGACCTCGCGATGCGCCACTGTCGGTCCGCAGGCCTGTTCGACCAGGCGTTGCGCCTGCGGTGGGAGGCGTTCGCGGCGGCGCCGAGCCTGGACGGCTATCGGCGACTGCGGGCGGTGGCGGTGGAACATGGCTGCTGGGAGGCCGAACGGCACCGGGTCCTGGGTCTGCTGCGGGATCCCGCAGGCGATCAAGGACGTCGGGCGGTGTTGATCGAGATCCTGATCTGGGAAGGCGACGTCGAGTCGGCCTGGGCGGCGGCACTGCGGTACGGCTGCCCCGACGAGTTGCGACGTCGCCTGGTCGACGCGCTGGCCAGGACCGGGGCCGGGCCGACGAGCGGTGCCCGGCCGACGAGCGGGCACGGTGCCACGATCGTGAAGGGGACGAGGGCCGGGACCGTAAGCCGTAGCCGAGACTGACTCCGCGGCCGCTGCGACGGTTCTTGTGGAGTGCGTCCTCGCCGACGGGGTCGATCAGGACGGACGCGTCCTGCGCTCGCCGCCTGCGAGTCTGCGGAGGCGATGAACGACTGCGGGACGACGATCGACTGCGAGACGGCGACGCCTGTTCAGCAGGCGTCCGCCTGGGTGACGACGACACGCCGAAGTGGACTGCCTGCCCGCTGACCTGCGCCGCTTCGCCCGTCGGGAGGACAATCAGAGCGTCGTTGATCAGCAGGGGTCACTCCGAGTGATCCACACGTGCCCCGACTCGCCGATCATCGGGGGCACGGGAGTCTGCACACGATGCGCCCGAAGGGGACTACCCTCGCAACTCATGGATGCCTCCACGCACCGGGATCGACAGACGGGTAGGGCCGCTCGCTACAAGCCGGTCCCGCGCACCGGTCCGCGGCGCGGGGTCAAGGACGTCGATACGAACGACGCGATGCCCCCCGCAGATGTCGCTCAGGAAGTCGGCGAAGCCGCTCGTCAGCTCGGCGATCAGCTCTCCGACACCAACGCCATGCACAGTCTCGCCGACATCGAGCGGATCGTGGCCGGGCTGGCCGCGGCCGTCACCGGTGCCGCCGACGGCTTGGACGGAATCACGCAGTGGCTGCGCAGTACCGGCTACGGCGGAGACCTGTCCGGGCATGCCAGTGTGGTGGCCGAACGGCTCGCTCATGCGGGCGGTGAACTCGGTCTGCTCGTCGACGCGGTGCACAAGGCGGCGGGCGAGGCGGAGTGACGATCCGCGCCGAGGCGCGCTCAGACGACGGTCGGAGTCGACAGTGGACAGTTCGGCGGTGCTGCGCAACTTCGTCGGCGGCGAGTACGTCGACACGGTGGACGGTGAGACTGCACCGTTGGTCGATCCGTGCACCGAGGAGGAGTTCGGCGCTGCCGGGCTGAGCCGATGGGCCGACGTCGACGGCGCACTGCGTCGCGCCGAGCGGGCTCAGGAGATCTGGGCTGGCACCACGCCCGCTGAGCGGCAGCGGGCACTGCTGCGGCTGGCCGACTCCGTGGAGGATGCCGCCGCCGACTTCGTGTTCGCCGAGTGTGCGATGACGGGGAAGCCGGTGCGGCAGGTCGTCGAGGAGGAGCTTCCGCAGGCCGTCGACCAGATCCGCTTCTTCGCGGGCGCGGCACGCGTGCTGGACGGGACGGCAGGCGGTGAGTACCTCGCAGGCCATGCCTCCATGCTGCATAGCGAGCCGTTGGGCGTCTGCGCGCAGGTCACCCCGCACAGCCATCCGCTGGTGTTCGCCGCGTCCTCCGTGGCACCCGCCCTGGCGGCAGGCAACGCGGTGGTGCTCAAGCCTGCCGAGACGACGCCCACGACGAGCCTGCTGCTCGCCGAGCACGCCGCAGCCGTGCTGCCCGCCGGTGTGTTCAACGTCATCTGCGGCGATCGGGACACCGGGCGGGCGATGGTGGCGCACGAGACGCCCCGGCTGATCGCCCTGACCGGCGCGGTGCGGTCGGGGATGGAGGTCGCGGGCTCGGCGGCCTCCGACCTCAAGCGGGTGCACCTCCGACTGGGCGGCAAGGCCCCGGCGGTGGTGTTCGGGGACGTGGACGTTCCCGACACGGCGGCTCGACTGGTCCGGGCCGCCTTCGCCAACGGCGGGCAGGACTGCCTGTCGGCGACTCGGGTGCTGGCCGCCGAGGCCGTCTACGACGAACTGCTGGCCGAGATCGTGGTGCGTGCTGAGGCACTGCGCACCGGGCCGCCGCAGGACGTCTCGGCCGACTACGGCCCGCTGAACAACGCGGTCCAGTTCGATCAGGTCAACGGAGTCCTGCAACGGCTCCCCGACCACGCCGAGGTGCTCACCACCGGCGGGCCCACGGGCGAGCGCGGTTACTACTTCCGTCCCACCGTGATCGCGGGTGTCCACCAGGACGACGAGGTGGTGCAGAACGAGGTGTTCGGCCCGGTGCTGACCGTCCAGCGCTTCACCGACGTCGAGGACGCCCTGATGCTGGCCAACGGTGTGCGCTACGGCCGCGCGGCCAGTGTCTGGACGGCGGACAACGCCCTGGCCGCCAGGGTGGCCGCCGCACTGTCCTTCGGCAGCGTCTGGGTCAACACCCACGGCAGCGTGGCGGCCGAGATGCCGCACAACGGCTTCCGGCACTCCGGTCACGGCACCGGGGTCTCTCGGCACGGCCTCGACGACTACACCCGCTTCAAACACGTCATGACGAGTCTGAAGCCGAACTGACCTCCTCGGTACAGGCGCCGGACCCGAAGTGCGCGGTTCGGGCGCGGCCTCGGGACACCGGCCGGGGGGCAGTCCCGGCTGCTCGGCGGAATCACCACCAGCCACCACGCCGCGTCGGTGTGCTCGGGCGGCTCGACGGGAGCGGTCGCGGGCACGGACGAGCCTCGCCGGTGCCGTCGCAACCGTAGACGGCGTGTTGCGCGCCGGGCCTCGACCAGGCCCGTGTCGTGCGCTCTCGCGACGAGCCTGCGCGCTCAGCCGCGCGGCGGGCGCACCCGGATCGTCGGGGCGTGCCGGACGGGGAAGTTCACCGAATTGGCGATGAAGCAGGTCTCGTGTGCCCGGTGATGCAGGTCGGTTGCCTCGCCGACCATGGACACACTCGTCACGGTGACCACCGGTGCCAGGACCACCTCGGTGAATCGGCCGCCGGTGCGGGCAGATTCGTGCATCACCCCGCGTGCGGAGTCCACGTACTCCACGACCACGACTCGGCCGAGTGAGCACAACGCGAGGTAGCTGAGCATGTGGCACTGTGACAACGCCGCGAGGAGGAGCTGCTCGGGATTCCACCGGCTCGGGTCGCCGACGAACGCGGGGTCGGCGCTGCCCTCGATGACGGGCAGACCGGCCGAGGCGACGTCGTGCGACCGCTCGTAGTCCCGATAACCCGAGGTGCCCGCGCCGGTGTTCCCGGTCCAGGACACCGCGACCTCGTAGTGGTGTTCGCGGGGCATCCGACTCGCCTCTCTCTGCGGGATCTGTTCGGGCGTCATCCTGCCGCCACTGGTCCGTCGCGGCTCACGGTCTCCCTCGGACCAGGAGGGACGCAGGCGGACGATCGAGGGCCGTCGGCTGCTGAATTCTGCTCCGCAGTGTCCATGGTCAGTCCGGTCAGTCCGGGCCGCCGGGCAGGGGACGGCCGGGCCGGGAGTTCGACAGCCGCCCCGGCCGCTGATCGTCGCGCATCAGTCCGGCCGCTCGGCATCGGTGATCGCGAGGGCCAGGGTGACGAGGCGATCGACCTGGTCGGAGCGGTCGAGCAGGACGTGGTGCAGCTGGGCGTCCAGCGCATGAACGAGGGTCGCGGCGGTCACCGTCGCGTCCGCGTCCCCTCGACCGCACCGACGCAGGTGATGAGCCACCTCGGCGATCAACCGGTCGGTCAGCGCACCCAGCACCGCGAGGCCCGCAGGCACCCTGGGGGCGTGTCGGTGCATCAGGGCGTGCAGCCGGGGTCGGTCATGATGCAGCGCGGCGACCTCGGTCGCGAGTACGGCCATGGTGTCGGCGAACGGCGGCTCGCGGCTGCGGAGTTCGGCGAGCACCACAGTCAGCCGAGCCCGGGTCGCCTCGACGTGGCGCAGCGCCAAGGCGTAGAGCAGGGCCTGCTTGTTCGGGAAGTACTGGTACACCGTCCCGATGGACACACCCGCGCGTTCGGCGATGTGATTCGTGGTCGCGGCAAGGCCGTCCCGGTCGAAAAGCTGAGCAGCCGCCTCCAGGATGAACTCCACCGTGTCCCGTGAGCGCTGCTGGCGCGGTGTCCTGCGGGGTTCGGCGATGATCTTCCCAATGCGAGTTGTCGGGGCGTCCGTCCCGTCGAAGACTACCGGTGTGCATGACGACTACCTGGCCTTACTGCCCGATGAACTGTGCCCCGACCCCCTGCCCGCCCGTCGCACCACCTGGTGGCGATGGCGGGACATGGACGTTCATGTCGAGCGGGTGGGCGAACCCGACGCGCCCCGGCGTGCGCTGCTGCTGCACGGCGCGGGCGGCAACGCGGCGGCGATGTGGCCGATCGCGGCTCAGCTCGCCGGTCGCGGCGTCGAACTGGTCGTTCCGGACCTGCCCGGCTTCGGCCGGACGCGGACTCCTCGGCGGGGTGCGGTGCGGCTGCGGGACTGGATCGACCTGGCCGGTGATCTGCTGCGTGCCGAGCGTCGCGATGACGCACGACCGCTGACGTTGATCGGCGCCAGCATGAGCGGGATGATCGCCTACGAGGTCGCCGTGCGGACCGGCCTGGCCGACCGGGTCGTCGTCACGTGTCTCGTGGACTCTCGCGACGCTCGGGTCCGGCGGAAGGCGGCCCGTGCCCCGTGGCTGGGTGCCGTCGCGAGACCCGTGCTGCGGTGGGCGGCGGGACCGTTCGCGCGAGTGGAGCTGCCGCTGCACCTGCTGGTGAACATGCGGGCGATGAGCAACATCCCGGCGCTGGTCGATCTGGTTCTGCGGGATCGCAGCGGCGGCGGCAACCGGATGCCGCTGGGCTTCGTGCGGAGCTTCCTCGACGCGGTCCCGAGCGTGGAGCCGGAGCTGGTCACCGCTCCCGAGTTCGTCCTGGCGCATCCGGCGGCGGACAGCTGGACCCCGGTGGAGCTCAGCCTGCCCTTCTTCGAGCGGCTCGCCGCACCCCGACGACTGGTGCTGCTGCCGGACGCCGGGCACTTTCCCATCGAGCCCGCCGGGATGCGGATGCTCGTGGACCTGCTCGCCGAGGACCCCCGTTCGGCGGACGCGACCGGGTCCCGGCCGAGCGATCGGCCGTGAGGCGGACCCCTCGGCCGCCGATGCCGACGCGGCGGCGGGCCGACGGGCACCGGGCGGCACATTCTCTCCGGTGAGATCCGACGCCGTTCGCGGGGGAGCGGGCCGGGCAGGCCCTGCCGGATCGTGCGCCCTGCTGCCTGCCTCGTCGTGCCGGGCGGCACCGCCACCCCTGCCCGCCCGGCCTGCCCCGGGCCCAGCCCGCACTGGGACGGGCCCCGGGTCGCCGCCGATGGTCCGATCGGGGACGGAGCGGCCCGTCAGCCGCCCGCCACCACCGGACGGCGGCCCTGCCACGGCCTGGCCGTCTCGAAGGCGTGGCAGGCCGCCAGGACGGCGGCGTCGGCATGCCGGGGTCCGACCACCTGGAGCCCGATCGGCAGGCCGTCGCGGGTGAATCCGCAGGGGACGGTCGCGGCGGGCTGCTGGGTCATGTTGAAGGGATAGGTGAACTGCGTCCAGCTCGTCCACCTCGGCCCGCTCGACCCGGCGGGCGACTCGCGGCCCGCCTCGAAGGCGGGGATGGGCATCGTCGGCGTCAGCAGCAGGTCGTAGCGCTGGTGGAACCGGCCCATCAGCGCGCCGAGGGCGGCACGGCAGGCGTTGGCGGTGAGGTAGTCCAGCGCCGAGTACTCGGCGCCCTGCTCGGCGATCTCCCGCAGGCCGGGGTCGAGTCTCGCCCGCTGCCGATCCGACAGCGCCTCCAGCGACTTCGCCGCACCGGCGAACCACAGCGTATGGAACTCCGTCACCGGGTCGGTGAATCCGGGATCGACCTGCTCCACGACGGCGCCGAGCTCGGCGAACACCTCGACCGCCGCCGCGACCTGCTCCGCGACCTCCTGATCCACCTCGACGTAGCCGAGGTCGGGACTGAACGCGATCCGCAGGCCCCGCACGCCCGCCCCGAGAGTCTCGACGAAGGGCGTCGTCGGCGCGGGGAGAGCCGACCAGTCCCGGGGATCGGGCACCGCCACCGCGTCGAGCAGCAGTGCGGCGTCGGCGACCGTCCTGGTCATCGGGCCGACATGGGCCAGGGTGCCGAAGGGGCTGCTCGGATAATGCGAGATCAGACCGTAGGTGGGCTTCAGTGCGAAGATCCCGCAGAAGCTGCCGGGAATGCGCACCGATCCGCCGCCGTCGGTGCCCAGCGTCAACGGCGCCATGCCCAGCGCCACGGCCGCCGCGCCGCCCCCGCTGGAGCCGCCCGCCGTCCGGCCGGGGTCCCAGGGATTGCGGGTGACCCCGGTCAGCGGGCCGTCGGTGACGCCCTTCCACGCCAGTTCGGGCGTGGTGGTCTTGCCGACGAACACCGCGCCCTGCTCCCGCAGCCGCGCCACGGAGGGCCCGTCGGCGTCCCAGGGCTGCGAGACGTCGGTACTGCGCGAGCCCCGCATGGTGGGCCAGCCCTTGGTCAGCAGCACGTCCTTGATAGAGACCGGGATGCCGTCGAGCGGGCCCAGCGGTACGCCTCGGCGAAGCCGGTCGGTGGCCGCGTCGGCCGCGGCCAGCGTCGTCGCCTCGTCGAGGAGGCAGAACGCGTTGACCTGCCCGTCGAGGCGATCGATCCGGGCGAGCACCGCCTCAGCCGCCTCCCGAGGCGTCGTCTCACCTCGGTCGAAGGCGGCTCGCAGCTGCCCTGCCGTCGACTCCGCCAGGTCCTCGCCCACCATTGCCTCCTCGTCCTCACACGTCGTCGATCGCCTGTCCGCCTGCCAGGGCGGTGGTCATCCGGTGGTGACGTAGCCCCTGGCCTTGTCGACCACGTTGTCGAGCGCCTCGCCGTCGCGGTACCGGCGAAGATTGGCCAGGAAGAGCGCCAGCAGTTCAGAACGCCAGCCCTTGACGTCCCCTGACATGTGCGGCGAGATGACGACGCCGGGCATCGTCCACAGCGGAGAGTCCGAGGACAGCGGCTCCGAGGCGACGACGTCGAGGGCCGCTCCGGCCAGTCCGCCCGTCCCCAGCGCGGCGATCAGGTCGTCCTCCACGACCAGCGCGCCGCGCCCGACGTTGATGAAGCGCGCGTCCGGCCGCATCGCGGCCAGCGCGGCGGCGTCGATCATCCCTCGGGTCGCCGGGGTGAGCGGGGCCGCGCAGACGATGAAGTCGGCATCGGGCAGGGCGGTGAGCAGGTCCTCGCTGGCGTGCACTCGGCCCAGGTCCGGGTCGTCCTCCCGCGCCCGGCGTCCCACTCCCTCGACGAGCAGTCCCGCCGCCCGCAACAGTCTGCCGGTGGCTCGTCCGATGGGGCCGGTGCCGATGACCAGGGCTCGGCGGCCTGCGATGCGCTCGGTCTCGCGGTGCTGCCACCGGTGTTCCCGTTGCAGGTCGACGGTGGTGGGCAGGTCCTTGGCGAAGGCGAGGACCAGGCCGAGCACGTACTCGGCGATCGGCTGGTCGAAGACCCCCCGCGAGTTGGTGAGCACGATGTCGGAGTCCTGGAGGAGAGCGGGGAACAGCAGCCGGTCCACGCCCGCACTCGCGGTGTGCACCCAGCGCAGCGAGTCGACGGCATGCCAGGCTCGCTCGACGGCGCCGGAAGAGAAATCCCAGGCCAACAGCACGTCGGCGCCGGGCAGCACGTCCGCCAGTTCGGCTGCGACGGCGGGTCGGACGTCGGCGAGCTGGTCGAGTTCGGTCGACGGCGGCAGTACGTCGGTGCCGTCGTGGAGGACGGCGACGACCGGGCGGGCGAGTGGCGACATACGGCAAGGCTCCGTCGTTCGGGGGCGGTTCACGAAGAGACCATCGGTCTACCAGCTCGGGCATTGACACGCTAGGAAGGCCTCGTAGGATTGTCAACAATCCGCACCGGCACCCACGGGCACCTGCCAGACGGGCACGCGGAGAACACGGCCGTTCCTCGGCCCGCACGAGTCTGCCGAACCGACCCGACAAGTGTCCCGTCCGACACGATCGCCCGAAAGGTCTCTGCTATGCCCCGATACATCCAGATCGAGCTCACCAAGCGCGGCGTGTCCTGTGTGGCCGAGCTACTGGACAAGGACGCCCCGCTGACCTGCGAGGCCGTCTGGCAGGCGCTGCCCCAGGGCGGCGACATCTACCACGCGAAGTACGCGCGCAACGAGGTCTACACGATGGTGCCGCGCTTCGCGGAGGTGCCGCCGGGGCTGGAGAACCCGACCGTCACGCCCATCCCCGGCGACGTGATGTATTTCGACTTCGCGGGCGGCATGCTGGATCGCCGCTTCAAGGAGGAGAAGGACATCCACGAGCTGCCCGGCGTGATCGATCTCGCGATCTTCTACGGGCGGAACAACCTGCTGCTCAACGGGGACGTCGGCTGGGTGCCCGGCAACGTCTACGCGACGATCGTCGAGGGCCTGGAGCAGATGGCCGAGGCGTGCAACGACGTCTGGCGGTCCGGCGCGGTCGGCGAGCGCCTGGTCTACCGCAGGCACGCGGATTGACTCGGGGCTCGGACTGACCAGGAACCCGGACGCCGACCTCGCCATGGCGGCCGAGGCTTTCGGAACGGTCGACGGCCCGTACCCGGACGACGGGATCGGGATCGTCGCGCCGTTCGACTTCGCGCTCGATCGCGAGCTGTGGCGCTGGGTGCCCGATCAGGTCACCCTGCACATGACCAGGGTCCCCTACGTCCCGGTGCCGGTCACCGTGGAGATGGCGGCCATGATCAGCGACGAGCAGGCAGTGCACGGGGCGACCCGTGATCTGCTCACGCCTGAGCCCAAGGTGGTCGCCTACGCCTGCACCTCGGGCAGCTTCGTGAACGGGTCGCTCGGCGAGCACGCCTTGACCACGATCATGCTGGAGGCGGGTGCGCCCGCCGCCGTCACCACCTCCGGCGCCCTGGTCGAGGCGCTGCGCGTGCTGGGGGTAGGCAAGGTGGCGATCGCCACCCCGTACATCGGGGCGATCAACGACCGGTTGAGCACTTTCCTCGGCGAGTACGACATCGAGGCGGTCTCCTGTCAGGGCCTCGGGCTGCTCGGCCAGATCTGGAAGGTGTCCTACCAGGAGGTCATGGAGATCGTGCGTGCGGCGGACCGGCCCGAGGCGGAGGCGATGTTCGTGAGCTGCACGAACCTGCCCACCTACGACATCATTCCGCTGCTGGAGCGTGCGCTGGGCAAGCCGGTGCTCACCGCGAACCAGGTGACCATGTGGGGCGCATTGCGCCTGCTCAACAGGGAGTCGGTGGCCGTGGACCAGCTTCTCTTCCGGCAGGCGCATCTCCCGGCGGCCTGACCCGGTAGGATTGTCGACAATCTGCCCGTTGAGGATCGGAGGCACGGGTGGCCGTGACGGTGGGATTCCTGTACCCGGGCTACAGCGCCGAGGACGATTATCCGACGCTGGAACGCCTGATCGACGACGACGTGCGACTGCCCCTGGTGCACACCGAGATGCGCGAGGACGCCCACCGCGTCGACGCGCTGCTCGACATCGGCGGCGACGACGTGCTGGCCGAGGGGGCCGCCGCCCTGCGGGATCGTGAGATCGCCGCGGTGGTCTGGGCCTGCACCAGCGGCAGCTTCGTCTTCGGCTGGGACGGGGCGACGCTTCAGGTGGAGCGGCTGGCCGAGGCGGCGGGCGTGCCGGCCTCCAGCACCTCCTTCGCGTTCGTCCGGGCGCTGCGGGCGCTGGAGCTGCGCCGGGTGGCGGTCGCGGCGACCTATCCGGTCGACGTCGCGAACTGCTTCGCGGGATTCCTCGCGCGCGACGGCGTCGAGGTCGTGTCGCTGGCCAGCCGGGGCATCGTGACGGCGGCGGAGGTGGGCACTCTCGAGCGGGCCGACGTGCTCGACTTCGTGGCAGGTCATGATCATCCCGACGCCGAGGCCGTGCTCGTCCCGGACACCGCCCTGCACACCGCGACGCTGCTCGACGAACTCACCGAGCGGGTGGGCAAACCGGTGCTGACCGCCAACCAGGTGAGCGTGTGGGAGGGTCTTCGCCTGGTAGGGCGGGCAGCGCCACGAGGCCTGGGCGTGTTGTCCGGCCGGAGAACGGAGTGACAGATGGTGACCGTCGACACCCATCCGACGACCAGCGGACTGGCGCCGCTGACCAGGAGATCGACCGCTGAGATCGTCGCGGAGCAGCTCCGCACCGCGATCACCAGGGGCGAGCTGCCTCCCGGCGGCCAGCTGGGCGAGATCGACCTCGCGAACAGGCTCGGAGTGAGTCGGGGACCGCTTCGGGAGGCGATGCAGCGTCTGGTGCAGGAGGGTCTGTTGCGCAGCGAGCCGCACCGAGGACTGTTCGTCATCGACCTCGATGACGACGACGTGCGGGACATCTACCGGGCGCGGTCGGCGATCGAGCGCGCCGCCTGCAGGCGGATATTGGAGGGGGATCGGGCCGCCGCGGTGTCCCGGCTGCGTGCCGCACACGCCCAGATGGCCACGGCCGCCGCCTCGGCGGACGCCGACGCGCTCACCGACGCCGATCACTACTTCCACCAGACCCTCGTGTCGGCCTCCGGCAGTCCCCGCCTGGAGCGGATGGCCGAGACGCTGCTGGTCGAGACTCGCATGTGCCTGCTCGCGCTGCAGGGCACGACCCGGCACTCCGGGGACACGATCGACGAGCATCGCGGCCTGGTCGACGCCATCGAGGCAGGCGACGAGGAACTGCTGCTGAGCAGCCTGGAGGCGCACATGACCGAGGCCGTCGACCGTCTGACCCGGCACCGCTGAACTGCTGTCGCCCGACCGGCTGATGCTGCACGGGCGTCGGCTGCTGCCCGCAGTCCGCCTGCGGCCCGGATGCCAAGGACCACGCCGTGCCCTCGACCACCTCGCCACTTCGGCCTCCGGCGATCTGGCGGCGTTCCCGCGTCCGCGCGTTCCCGCTGCGATCAGCTGTCCTGAGGAATACGCCCGCCGCCCCGCCGCCCCGCCGCCCCGAGGCCGCGAACGCGGCACCGGGCGGTCCCGGTGACGGACCGCCCGGCGCCGACGTCGATCCTCGACCGGACCGGCAGAGAGAGAATCAGGTCGCGATGGCGACCAGCTTGGTCTCCAGGAACTCGTCGATTCCGGTGCTGCCGCCCTCTCGGCCGAGCCCGGAGTGCTTGACTCCGCCGAACGGTGCCGCCGGGTTGGACACGATGCCCTGATTGAGGCCGACCATGCCGGTCTCCAGGCCTTCCGACATCCGAAGCCCGCGCGCCAGATCCGTGGTGAACACGTAGCTGACCAGCCCGTACTCGGTGTCGTTCGCCAACTCCAACGCCTCCTGCTCCGTCTGGAAGACGCTGATCGGAGCGACCGGCCCGAAGATCTCCTCGGTGGCCATCCGCGCGTCGGTCGGGACGTCGGTGAGCACGGTGGGGGAGTAGAAGTAACCCCCGTCGTAGCCGTCGCCCTTGGGCGCCTTGCCGCCGATGACGACCTTCGCGCCCCGGTCGACGGCGTCGGAGACCAGCTCGGTGACCTTGGTCCTGGCCTTGGCGTCGATCAGCGGCCCGACCTGCACGCCGTCCGCTGCGCCATGGCCGACGCGCAGCGCCCCCATCCGCTCGGCCAGTCTCCTGCCGAACTCCTCGGCGATCCCGGCCTGGGCGTAGATGCGGTTGGCCGCGGTGCAGGCCTCGCCCATGTTGCGCATCTTGGCCAGCATCGCGCCGTCCACGGCCTTGTCCAGGTCGGCGTCGTCGAAGACGAGGAACGGGGCGTTGCCGCCGAGTTCCATCGACACCCGCAGCACCTGCTCGGCGGACTGCTCGATCAGTCGGCGGCCGACGGCGGTCGAGCCGGTGAAGGAGATCTTGCGGGCCCGGCCGTCGCGGATCAGCGGCTCCATCAGCTCGCCTGCTCCCACGGCGGGCACCACGTTGAGGACGCCGTCGGGCAGCCCCGCCTCCTGCAGGATCTCCGCGAGCGCCAGCATCGACAGGGGCGTCTGGTGGGCAGGCTTGATCACGCTGGTGCAGCCCGCCGCGATGGCGGGACCGATCTTGCGGGTGCCCATCGCCATCGGGAAGTTCCACGGCGTGACGAAGAGGCACGGCCCGACCGGCTGGCGCATCACCAGAAAGCGGCCGGTGCCGTTCGGCGCGACCTGGTATCCGCCGTCGATCCGCACGGCCTCCTCGGAGAACCAGCGGAAGAACTCGGCGGCGTAGGTGATCTCCGCGCGGGAGTCGGCAAGCGGTTTGCCCATCTCCGAGGTCATCAGCAGGGCGAGGTCGTCGATCCGCGTGGTCAACAGCTCGAAGGCGCGGCGCAGGATCTCGCCGCGTTCCCTGGGCGGATGGGCGGCCCAGGCGGGCTGCGCCGCCACGGCGGCGTCCAGAGCGGCGACGCCGTCGGCGGGAGTGGCGTCGGCGACCGAGCACAGCACCTCGCCGGTGGCCGGATCGTCGACGTCGAAGGTCCGGCCGCCCGAGGCGGGCACCCATCTGCCTCCGATGAACAGGTCTTTCGGAGTCTTCTTCAGGACCGACTCGACGCTCGTCATGCCGGAACCCTCCCTGGGTAGGTGTGGACACGCGACCACGGTCGATGGTTGCATGAGGGAGATAGATTGTCGACAATCCTACAGTTGGGGAGTGATCATGGCTCAGTTGTCGCCACTGCTCAAGCAGGCAACTCCGGTGCAGGTCGCCCGAGGAGAGGGCGTCTACCTCTATGACCACGACGGTAGGCGTTTCCTCGACTTCACCGCCGGGATCGGCGTCACGAGCACCGGACACTGTCACCCGAAGGTCGTCGCGGCCGCGCAGCAGCAGGTCGCCACGCTGATCCACGGCCAGTACACCACCGTCATGCACCAGCCGCTGCTCACGCTGACCGAACGGCTGGGCGAGGTGCTGCCCACCGGGCTCGACTCGCTGTTCTACGTCAACTCCGGCAGCGAGGCGGTGGAGGCGGCCCTGCGACTGTCGCGGCAGGCGAGCGGCAGGCAGAACGTGGTGGTGTTCCAGGGCTCCTTCCACGGCCGGACCTTCGGCGCCGCGTCACTGACCACTTCCGGAGCCAAGATCCGGGCAGGCATCGGACCGCTGGTCCCCGGTGTCACCGTGGCGCCGTTCCCCTACGCCTACCGTTACGGATGGTCCGAACAGGAGGCCGTCGACTTCGCCCTGCGGGAACTCGACTATCTGCTGCTCACCGCCAGCCCCGCCGCCGACATCGCCGCGTTCTTCGTCGAGCCGGTCCTCGGTGAGGGCGGCTACGTCCCCGCGCCGCCCGGGTTCCTGGCGGGCCTTCGCGAGCGGGCCGACCGGCACGGCATCCTGCTCGTGTTCGACGAGGTGCAGACCGGATTCGGTCGGACCGGCCGATTCTGGGGACACCAGCACTTCGGCGTCGAGCCCGACATCCTGATCACCGCCAAGGGACTGGCCAGCGGCTTCCCCCTCTCCGCGATCGCCGCGAGCACCGAGCTGATGAGCCGTGGCCTGCCCGGTTCGCAGGGCGGCACCTACGGTGGCAACGCCGTGTCCTGCGCCGCCGCCGTGGCGACCCTGGAGGTCATCCTGGAGGAGGGGCTCGTCGAGAACGCGGCCCGTACCGGTGAGCGACTGCTGGCCGGTTCCCGCCGGATCGCGGCCGACCATGCGGCCGTCGGCGACGTGCGCGGCCTCGGCCTGATGGTGGCCTCCGAGTTCGTCGAGTCCGACGGGTCTCCCGCCCCGGACACGGCGAACCGCGTGCATCGGGCGGCAGCCGACCTCGGCCTGCTGCTGCTCACCTGCGGTCCGCACGGCAACGTGGTCCGGATGATCCCGCCGCTGGTCGTCGACGAGGCCCAGATCGATCAGGGTCTGGAGATCTGGTCCAAGGCGGTCGCCGCCGGGCTGGGCTGACCACCGCGCCGCCGCCGGACCGGCTGGGCGTGCCGCGTCACGAAATGATCCAAAACCCTGTCGCGATCAAGAGCGGCCGGTATCTTCGCTCTGGAGCGCGCAGATCGGGACGCCATGCCCGAGGCGGACACGGGCGAGCCGAGAGTCCACGCTGATCGTGGCGCCTCGACTTCGTCGAACGCGAGGGTGGTCGTGGCTCCTCCGCCGTGACGGGGAAGAATCGCCGGACGCCGTCGGAGACTCGGGGAACCGCATGACTCCCGTCCCGGCGCGCTCGAATCCACAAGACGTGGGCGGATGCGGATCGTGAGGGTGTGACGCGGTGAGAGGTCCTGACACGCCGACCGGGCTGATCGCCCGAGTCGGGGCGTCTTCGCGATCTCGTCGGAGCCGTCGGGCTCCCGGCCAGGCACGTCGGCGGGAGCGGCGGCCATGAGTACGCCCCAACCGCCGACTCAGTCCGGCAGACGACCCGATCGGCCCGGCCCGCAGCAGCGGCCGGTGTCGCCGGGACACGGCAGACCCCAGGCACCGCCCCCTCCGCAGCAGGCGACGCCCGCCCCTGCGGCGGGTGCGGGTGCCGGGTCGACGCAGCCGGGCCCCACAGGCGCAGGCAGGCCGCGCGGTGCCGTACGGCGCTATCTCGACGATCTGCGGACGCTGCGCTCCACCACTCCCGGCAGGCTGGCGATGCTCGGCCTCGGACTGGTCCTGCTGAGCGTGCTCACCGGGCTGGTCGGCTTCATCTCCGTCCAGGCCAAGGAGGACGGACTCGAGGATCTGGTGCAGCGCAGCGAACCGCTGAGCATCGCCGCCCAGGACCTCTACAGCTCGCTGTCCGATGCGGACGCCACCGTGGCCGGGGCCTTCCTCGTCGGCGGGGGCGAGCCGCTCGAGGTCCGGCAGCGCTACGAAGAGGACATCGCCGACGCAGCCGACGCGCTGACCACCGCCGCACACGGTGCGGGCGGGGCAGGCCGGCTCTCCGAACCGGTCGCCAGGCTCTCCAACCAGCTGCCCGTCTATGCCGGACTCGTCGAGTCGGCGCGGGCCAACCATCGGCAGGGCTTCCCCGTCGGCGCCGCGTACCTGCGGGAGGCCTCGGGGCTGATGCAGTCGACCATGCTGCCTGCGGCCGAGGAGCTCTACGAGACGGAGATGGCAGGGGTGATCCAGGATCAGGACCGCGCCGCCACCCTGCCGATCGCGGAGATCGTGCTGGGCGTCCTGCTGCTCGCGGGCCTGATCGTCGTCCAGATCCATCTCTTCCGGCGCACCAACCGGATTCTCAACATCGGCCTGGTGGTGGCGAGTCTGGCCGTCGTCGCGAGTCTGGCCTGGACCGGGATCGCCCAGCTGACCATGCTGAGTCAGCTGGACCAGAGTCGTACCGAGGGCTCAGAACAGGTCGACGTCCTGGCCAGGGCGCGCATCGCGGCCCTGCAGGCCAGGAGCGGCGAGACGCTCACCCTCGTCGCGCAGGGCTCCGCAGGCCAGGTCTACGCGGAGGACTACGCCGTGGCCGCCGAGGAGTTGGGCGGCGCCGACGGGGCGAGCGGACTGCTCGGAGAGGCGCGGGAGCTGGCCGTCGACCCGGAGGTTCGTGCCTCGGTGGACGCCGCGATCGAGCAGAACCAGCAGTGGATGTCGTTACATCAGGAGCTGCGAGCCCTCGATGAGGCCGGGAGTTATGTCGAGGCGGTCGACACGGCGATGGGGCGGGGCGGTGAGGCGTTCACCCAGGTCGAGGACAACCTGATGTCGGCGATCTGGGCCGCGAGAACCACGATGAGCCTGCGGTCGGCCGACGCACATGGCGCCTTGGGCGGCTTGGCCATCGGCCTGCTGGGCTGCTCCGCAGTGGCGGCGGTCGGCGCGGGTGCCGGTGTCTGGCAGCGCGTGAGGGAGTACCGATGAGGTCTGGAAGTCGTGTCGCCGTCGTGCTGGCCGCCCTGCTCGTGATGGCGGGCTGCGCGGGTGGCGACTCCGGGGTGCCCGCGGACGTCGACGTCGACGTCGAGCGGCCGATGCCGGTCGGTGCCCAGGATGCAGGCGAGTTGGAACCGCCGCCCGCCGAGGACGGGGCCTGCGATCCGACGGCCAGCCTGCGACCCGCGGGCGGACTGCCCTCGCCGGGACAGATGCCCAGCGGTTCTACGATGGCCGAGATCGTCGACCGAGGCTTCCTCATCGCAGGCGTCGACCAGACGACGTATCTGATGGGCTATCGCGACCCGGCGGCCGAAGGGCTCTCCGGCTTCGACATCGATCTGGTGAACGAGCTCTCCGAGGCGTTGTTCGGCGAACCGGGCAATGTGCGCTACGTGACGGTGACCTCGGACCAGCGGGAACAGGTGTTGGAGGAGGGCACGGTCGACGTCGTCGTCCGCACGATGACGGTCACCTGCGAACGCTGGGAACGCGTCAACTTCTCGTCCGTCTACTTCGAGGCGGGGCAGCGACTCCTCGTCCACCGGGACTCGGGCTATGAGGAGGTCGGCGACCTCGCGGGCGAACGAGTCTGCTCGGCGCGCGGCTCCACCTCGCTGCGCAGGCTCGCCGCACACGATGCGGGTCTGGTGGCGGTGGAGGTCGCCGACTGGGCAGACTGCCTGGTCATGCTCCAGCAGGGCCAGGTCGAGGGCTTCTCCACCGACGACACGATCCTGGCGGGGATGGCCAGGCAGGACCCGCAGCTCCACGTGGTGGGCGACCGCTTCTCCAGCGAGCCCTACGGGATGGCCTTCAACCAGGACGACGAGGACTTCGTCCGCTTCGCCAACGCACTCCTGGCCGAGATGCGCCAGGACGGGACCTGGGAGCGGATGTACAACACCTGGCTGACCGACCTGGGGCCCGCGCCTGCGCCGCCCGCCGCGAACTATCGGGACTGACGAGGGTGCCGGAGGTGCTGCGATGAGCGTTCCCGGCCAGGCAGGCGCGGTGACCTCACTCGGTGCGCTTGACGCGTTGCTCGCCGAGCACAGGGATCGGGTGGAACGCACGGCCCGGGCGCTGCTGGATCTGGAGGACCACGCGGGTCGTCGTGTCCTCGACGACGTCGAGCTGACCGGCTGCTCCCGAGTCCGCTGGGCGCAGCTGCGGGAGCGGCTGGCCCTGCTCTGGACGCACTTCGACCTGCTACGCCGCACCGTCGAGACGGCTGGTGCGGTGCGGGCCCGACGGGCTCGGCCTGGTCCTGCCGAGGTCGCCGAACTCGGCGAGCTGCTCTCGGGGAGGTCGGTGGAGCTGTCACGCGTCGAACTGCCGCTGGAACGGCGCGGACTGCTCGGCCCGAGGGAGCGCGCGGTGCGGATCGGCCTCACCGAGCTGTTCGCCGACATGAGCGCCGCCTTCGCGGACATCGGCACGGCGGTCTCCCGTGCGGCGGCCGTCTGGTCCGCCGTGGCCGCTCGCCTCGACCCGGTGCAGACCGAACTCGACGGCCTGCGGGCCAGGGCCGGTGCCGTCGGCGCAGCGGAACCCGGTTCCGTGCTCGATCGCGAGCTGCGCGATGTCGCGACGACGCTGGCCGCCGTGCGGGCACGCGCGGTGTCCGACCCGCTCGGTCCCGGTCGGGACGGCGGCGGCCGAGGCGGCCCCGCCTCGAAGGACGCCGCCGCGACCGGGCTCGGTCCTCGGTCAGGCTCGCACGCTGCCGAATCCGAGCCGTCGAACCGAGATCTGGGCCGCTCGGGACTCCCCGTCGGACCGCCGACCGAGAACGGCGCGGACCTGGCCCCGGACCTCGATGCCCCGCTGGCACCGCTGCTCGCCGAGCTGCGCCGGATCGGCGACCGCGTCGAGACGGTCGCGCGGATGCGGGACTCCGCGCCGCAGGTGCTTGCCGAGTTGCATGCGGGCGTCGCGGACGTCACGTCGGCTGAGGCGGAGGCCGACCGGGTCCGCACCGAGGTGCTGGCCAAGATCATCGATCCGGCGTTGCCGCCGCCTGTCTCCGCAGGGCCGGAACTGCGCGCCGCCCTCGAACGTCTCACGATTCTCCAGCAGGTCGGACATCCCGTCGACGCTGCGGAGTCGGCGGCCGAACTGCGGGTCCGCAACGCCGAGGCCGCCGCCGAGGCGGCGACCGCGCTGCGGCGGGCGAGCGAGCTGCTTCTTCGGCGGCGTGAGCTGCGCGGCAGGCTCGACGCCTACCAGGCGAGGGCGGGCAGACTCGGTCTCGTCGAGGAGCCGGAACTGCTCGAGCTGCACCGACAAGCGTACGAACTGCTGTGGCGGGCGCCATGCGATCTGGCCGCCGCCACGAGGGCCGTCACCCGCTATCAGCGCGGGCTGGCGGGGAAGGAGGGGCGACGATGAGCGCATGTGCTCGATCCGGTTGTACCGGCCGGGTGGTCGAGGGCTACTGCGAGGTGTGCGGTCACGCGCCGAGCGCCGAGGAGCAGCCGAGGACGGACTCGGTGGTCAATCGGCTCGTCGATCCCTCGGCCGAGGAGCCGCCGTCGCCCTCGCGGGTCGCGGCCCGGTTGGGCGGTCTCGACGGAGAGGGTCGTCGTCGCGTGTCCGGCATGGGCGACGCGCCGCCCGCCGCACCACCGCCCCCGCCGGCCGGTCCCGGCACCTCGATGACGCAGCGCCCGCCCCAGCCGCCGATGGGAGGCCAGCCGCCTGCGACCCCGCCCGGCGGCACCTCGGGCCCGGTCGGGTCCAGACCGCATCAGGGCAGGCCCGGTCCGCCGCACCAGGTTCCGCCGATGACGGTCCGGACCCCGGTTCCGCCGGGTCGGTCGGGACCGCCGCCGGGGACCGTGTCGAGTCCGTTCCCGGCGGGCCCGCCACAGCCGCCGTTGCATGCCACCGTCCGTTCGACCTCGCAGCCCCGACAGAACCCGCCCGCGTCGTCCGCGCCGCCTGCCCCGCCTGTGACGTCGGGCCTCGGCCCGGACCGCACCGTGGTGACCAGTCCGCCCGGCCGGTCGGCGTTCGCCTCGGCACCCAAGACGTCGGTGGCCGGCACCTCGGGGTCGGACTCTCCGGGGTCGGACTCTCCGACGTCGAGCACCTCGGTGAGCGACCGCACCGCGGCCACCAACTCGACGTCCACCCGCACCGGCTCGGCTCGATCGCGGCGGGGCTCGACCCGCTCCAGCAGGCGGGGCAGGCTCGGCGGCGGCCTGGTCGAGGTGCCGCAGGTGCCCGCCCGCGATCCGGCCTCCGTCGTGCTGAGCAACCCCGAGGTGGCCGAGAACAAGAGGTACTGCGCGAGCTGTCAGAAGCCCGTCGGCCGCAGCCGAGGCGGCAGGCCGGGCCGGGTGGACGGGTACTGCCCGAACTGCGGGGCTCGCTACTCCTTCAGTCCCAAGCTGCGGCCGGGCGACATCCTGGCGGGCCAGTACGAGGTGCTCGGCTGCATCGCGCACGGCGGCTTCGGCTGGATCTACCTCGCTCGCGACCGCAACGTGCACGATCGCTGGGTCGTCCTCAAGGGACTGCTCAACGACGGCGACGCGGACGCGGTCGAGGCGACGTTGAACGAGCAGCGGGCGCTGGCCGAGGTCGAGCATCCCAACGTGGTGCGGATCTTCAACGTCGTGCAGCCTGCCGACGCGAGCTCGACGGAGACCGTGGGCTACATCGTGATGGAGTACGTCGGCGGCCAGTCGCTGCGTGACATCCTCACCGAACGCCGCAGGGTCGACGGTCCGTCGGCCGCGCTGCCGTTGGACCAGGCCGTCGCCTACGTCCTGGAGATCCTGCCCGCCATGGGCTACCTCCATGAGCGTGGCCTGCTGTACTGCGACCTCAAGCCCGACAACGTCATCCAGACCGCCGAACAGATCAAGCTGATCGACATGGGCGCCGTGCTGCACGTGGACGACCAGTACGGCGCGGTGTACGGCACGATCGGCTACCAGGCGCCGGAGATCGCGACCATCGGCCCCTCGATCTCCTCCGACCTCTACACCGTCGGCAGGCTGCTCGCGGTCCTCAGCTTCCACTTCCCCGGCTACAACAAGGAGTTCAAGGAGCAGCTGCCCGACCCCGCCGACGTGCCGGTGCTGGCCGAGTACGAGTCGCTGCTCCGCTTCCTGCGTCGGGCGTGCCACACCGACCCCAACCGACGGTTCGACTCGGCCGACGAGATGGCCGAGCAGCTCACCGGCGTGCTCCGCGAGGTCGTCGCCGTCCGCGATCGGAAGCCCATCCCCGGCGTGTCGCCGATGTTCACCCCGGAGCGCCGCAGCTTTGGCGTCGATCGTCTTCAAGAGATCGTCGTGGGCACGGCGGTGCTCGAGACGCGCAGGGTGGCGATGGCTCTCCCGGTCCCGGTGGTCGATCCGAAGGACCCGGCCGCAGGCTTCCTGCTCAGCGCCGAGGACGCCGGTCCGGAGCAGCTTCGGGCTGCGGCGCAGACGAACGAGGTACGACTGCGGCTGGCTCGGGCCCACATCGACCGGGGCGAGCTGCGGCCCGCCTGGCAGGTGCTCCAGGAACTGGCCCGGCACGAGCCGGACGACTGGCGCATCGCCTGGTATCTGGCACTGGGCGCGCTGGCCGCCGGGGATCTCAACGACGCCAGGAACCGCTTCGAGGCCCTCTACGACCGGTTCCCCGGGGAGCAGGCGACGAAGCTCGCCGTTGCGGTCACCGACGAGTTCCGAGGCGAGGTCGCCGCTGCCGCGAGACGCTACGACGTCGTCTGGCGCACCGACCACGACTTCGTCAGCGCGGCCTTCGGACTCGCGCGGGCCCGGCTGCGCTCCGGGGACGTCCGAGGCGCCGTGCTCGTGCTGGAGGCGGTGCCCGACACCTCCAGACACCATGTGGCGGCCAGGATCGCCGCGATCCTGGCCAGAGTGCAGGGCCGCAATCCAGGAGAACTCGGTCACCAGGACCTGCTCGACGCCGCAGGACGGCTGGAACCCCTGGGGTTGGACGTCGAGCGACGGGCGCGACTGACGGTGGAGGTGCTGCGTGCCGCCCACGAGTGGGTGCGCAGCGTCGGCGCCGGGGTGGGCGGGCGTCCCAAGGCGCCCGGCCGCGTGTTCGGCTACGAGCTGGACGAGCACATTCTGCGACTCGGTCTTGAGCGCGGCTACCGCAGCCTCGCCAGGGCCGTCGAAGACCGGGCCGAGCGCATCGCCCTGGTGGATCGGGCGAACAGCCTTCGCCCCCGAACTCTGGTGTAGTTGATGGCGCAATCACAGACTTCGGTCCTCGGCCAGAAGCCGAGCGGCCCAGCGTGTCCGCAATGCGAGTACGTCACCATCGTCGGTGACCTCTTCTGCGAGGAGTGCGGCGAGAACATGGGCCCGCTCCTGGCGAGCTCCGCCGCCGAGGAGCCCCCGTCGGTCGTGCCCGCGGGCGCACCGGTCTGCGCGTCCTGCGGCCACGGACAGTTCACCAGCGACGGCTTCTGCGCGCGCTGCGGTCGGGCCAAGCCCGCCGAGAACGATCGGGTCGAGGTCGATCTCGACGTCGTCGCGGGGGTCAGCGACCGGGGACTCCGACACCACCACAACGAGGACGCCTTCGGTCTGCGGACTCAAACGTCGCCAGACGGGTCGCCTGCGGTCGTGGTGGTGGTCTGTGACGGGGTGTCCTCCTCGTCCCGCGCCGAGGATGCGTCCCGCGTCGCCGCCTACACGGCGGCCGAGCTGCTCTCCGAGGCGGTCCGGGCGGGTTCGGAGCCCGCCGAGGCGACGCGCAGGGCGGTCCGCGCCGCCACCGAGTCGGTGGCCCGCCTGCACACCGACGCGGCCGACCGTGATCCGCCGTCCTGCACGTTCGTCTCGGCGGTCGTGACCTCGACGGAGATCACCGTGGGCTGGGTGGGCGACAGCCGGGCGTACTGGCTCGCCCTGCCCGATCCGGAGTCCACAGTGGTCAACCCCGGTGTCGTCGGGGGCGCGGACATCGCGATCAGCTCCGAGGCCCACCGTGATCGGGTGGCCGAGGTCGTCGCCTCGGGCGGCTCCGCCTGCCTGACACTGGATCACTCCTGGGCGAGGCAGATGGTCTCCACCGGCGAGATGACCGAGCTGCAGATCCAGGGCGACCGCCGCGCCGCCGCGCTGTGCCGTTGGCTCGGGGCGGACTCCGACGGCAGGCCTGCCGAGGTCGTCACGATCCGACCGGACCGGCCGGGCGTCGTGCTGATCTGCACCGACGGCCTGTGGCACTACCTGGGCGACCCGACGCAGACGGCGGTGCGAGTCGCCGGGCTCGGCGACCCCTTCACCGCAGGCCGCGAACTGACCAGCCTCGCGCTCCGGGGCGGTGGTCACGACAACATCACGGTCGCGCTGGTGCCGTTCCCGTTGGGGCGCGGAGGGACCACCGTCTGAGACGGGACACGTGCGGACACATCGCTGCGCAGCTGCGATGACCGACCGGCGGGGGTGTCGGCGCGTTCCCGGCGGATTCGGCGGGAGGAGTCGTCGCGATGGTCAGCGGGCTGGATTTCGAGGTCACGGTCGATCAGAACAGACATCTGCCCGTCGGCGGGCGTGACGTCGACGCGATCGTCACGGTGACCGCCGCCGAATCCGGGGAGACGGGGAGCGTCGGCTCGGCCGCCACCGAGGACACGACGGTGGTCATCATGGTGGACTGCTCGTCCTCGATGAACTGGCCGAGGGCCAGGATCGCCGCCGCCCGCCAGGCCACGGTGACCGCTGTCGACGCGCTGCGCGAGGGAGTTCGGTTCGCCGTCATCGCGGGAAATCTGACGGCCCGGATGGTGTATCCACCGCATCGAGGCCTCGCGCGGGCTGATGCGGCGGGCCGGGCGGCGGCCAAGCAGGCGATCCGGGAGCTGCGTGCCGACGGCGGCACCGCGATGAGTCGGTGGCTGCTGTTGGCCGAGGAGCTGTTCCGTTCTCAGCCGGGCGGCGTGCGACACGCCATCCTGCTCACCGACGGAGTCAATCAGGGTGAGGACGAGGCCGAACTGGCCGAGGGACTGGCGGCCTGCCGGGACCGGTTCGTCTGCGACTGCCGAGGAATCGGGACGGACTGGCGGGTTCCCGAACTGCGTCGGATCGCCGAGACCCTGTTGGGAACGGTGGACATCGTCGCAGAGCCGGGTAACCTGGCCGAGGACTTCCGGGCCATGACCGACGCGGCGATGGGCAAGGAGGTGGCGGACGTCGCCCTCCGGCTATGGACACCGCAGACCGCTCGCCTCCGTTTCGTCAAGCAGGTCGACCCGGACATGGTCGACCTGAGCGAGCGGCGGGTGCCCTCGGGCGCGATGACCGATGACTTCCCGACGGGTTCGTGGGGCGCCGAGACGCGTGCCTACCACGTCGGCGTCGAGATCGAGCCGATCGAGATGACCGATCGGATGCTGGCCGCGCGGATCAGCGTCGTCACGCCCTCCTCTGACCAGTCCGGTCCGCTCGCCACCGGACTGGTCCTCGCGGAGGGCACCGCCGACCTGATGCAGGCGACGATCGTCAACCGCGAGGTGGCGCATTACACCGGACAGGCCGAACTGGCCGGAGCGATCCGGGAGGGCCTGGCGGCGCGGGCGGGCGGCGACCTGGACATGGCCACGAGGCGGCTGGGGCGCGCCGCCGAGTTGGCCGAGTCCTCCGGCCACCGCGACACCGCGCGGCTGCTGGCCGAGGTCGTGGAGGTGGACGAGCACACCGGCACGGTGCGACTGCGCTCCCGGATCAGTGCCGAGGCGGAGATGACGCTGGACGCCCGCTCCACCCGCACCGCCAGGGTCCGGCCGCAGGCGAGTCAGGAGGACGGCTGATGCCCACCTGCGCCGCGGGGCATGTCACTTCGGCGCAGGACTACTGCGAGGTCTGCGGTCGGGAGCTGGCGTCGGCGCCGCCGTCCGACGGGGGCACGCCGTGGTGGCGGGGGATCGACGTCGAGCCTGCGCGCGCCGCCTCGGCGGGCAGGCCGGAGCGGCCGAGCACCGTCGGCGAACCGGTCGCGGTCGCAGCCGAGCAGCCTGCCGCCGAGCGGGGCCGCTGTCTGGAGTGCGATACGCCTCGCAGCGGCCGATTCTGCGAGGAGTGCGGCAGCGACTCCTTCGTGGGTGCGCCAGCGGCACCCGATCGTCGCGCCGTGGTGAGCTGGCATGCGCTGGTCACCGTCGATCGAGACCAGTTCGAGGCCGTGGTGGCGCGCGACGGCCCCGACGCCGGGACGCTGGTGCTCCCCGGCGCTCGCGAACCGAGGAGGGTGGCGCTGACGGCCGCCGAGATCCACCTGGGCAGGCGAAGCAGGTCGGCGGCGATCCAGCCCGACATCGATCTCAGCGACGACCCCGGGGTCTCCCAACGACACGCGCGGCTCACCCGCGTCGACGCGGACCACTGGGAACTCGTCGATCTCGGCTCGACGAACGGCACCGCGCTCGACGACGGCAGGGTGCTCGCCCCGCACACGCCGACCCTGCTCGGTGACGGCGCTCGGATTCTCCTCGGTGCCTGGACGGCCGTCGAACTGCGGAGCGAGACGGCCCGCTGACCCGTCGAGACCGTCGTCGATCGGTTCGGCACTCGGCACGCCGGGGTTGATCTACGGCGGAGCAGGCCGCAGGCCTATCGTGTACGGGCAGGCTCGCGCCTGTTCGCGGGTGGCCCTGGGACGCGGCCGTGGTGCTCGCTCGACGACGACGGCACCGTGAGGAAAGGGGCGACACCAGTGGACTCCGTCGGTGGTTTCGCGGCGGCACTCCTGTCCTGGCTGCATCGCCTGGTGGGCGCGAACTTCTGCCCTGGTGAGTGGGCGTGGACGGTGACGGGCGCCGGGTTCCTGGTCGGCCTGATCATCTCCTTCGGCAGCCTGATCATCGCGATCCTGCGCAAGGGCATCGGCAACCGCTATAACACGGGGACCGGCCTGCTGATCGGCCTGATCGGCGTGTGCACGGCCTTCGTCATCCCGCTGCTCTTCTTCCGGGGCATCTCCGATGTGATCACCGCTGCGGCGGCGGGCGCCGGTCCGCTGGCGACCGAGGCACAGATCAGCCTGAGCCAGGGCGTCTGCGTGGGCGAGTTCACCACCCAGGGCGGCTATCTGGTGTCCGCGGGCACCGTCGGCGACGCGATCGGAGCCGACTCGGCACTGCGCTGGCTGCACATCGCGGCGCTGGTGGCCCTGCCCATCGTGCTGCTCGGCCTCGTGGCCTGGCAGGGCAGGCTTGCAGCCCGGCGGGGACCGGCGTGGCCTGGTGTGACGCTGTGGGCGCCCTTCGCCCTGCTGGCGCTCTTCACGGCCGGTCTCACCGCCCAGGTCGTCGTGCATCTCTGGGTCGGGCTGCTGCCCGCCCTCTTCCTCGGCGCACTGGTACTGCTGGCCGTGGGCCCGCCGCCGCGCGCGGTCATCGACTGGTCCGAGCGGCCCGAGTCCGACGACGCCGATCGGCGATACCAGGACCAGGGCCGGGCTCAGCGCGACTCCGAGGACGTCCACGACGCCAGGGATCCCCGGGACTCCCGCCGACTCGCTCAGCAGGACGCGCAGTACCAGCCGATGGCCCAGCAGCAACCGGCCCAGCAGGCGATGGCTCAGCAGCCGCCTCCCGAACAGCATCGACCGCCGCCGCCCGCGACGCGGGTGGGCAGGCCACTCGAAGAGCCTCGGCCGATCCTGCCGCCGCTCTCCACCGAGATGAACTCTCCCGCAGGCGAGCAACCGCCGAGGCTCGCCGACACGCCGGGACCGCTGCCGTTCTTCCTCGGCGGGGCGGCTCCGGCGGGCGACTCGGCGCGCGCCGAGTCGGACGCGGGCTCCGGCGTCGACGTGCCGACGCTGCTCGGCGGTCACGTGCCGGTGAGCGGCAGCGGTGCCGGGCGCGACCGGTTCCGGCGCATCCGCAGACTGGGCAAGGGCGGGTTCGGCGAGGTGTGGCTGGCCGAGGACACCAGCCTCAACCGACAGGTGGCGGTCAAAATTGCTCATGCCCCCGACGCCGAGACCGAGGAGCGGATGCTGCGCGAGGCGCGGGCACTGGCCGCCGTCCGGCATCCGAACTGTGTGCGGATCTACGACATCCTCGAAGACCTCGGCGACGCCACCGACGGCCTGGCGATCGTGATGGAGTACATCGCGGGCGAGCCGCTGTCCGAGGTGGTGCGCGGGTCGGGCACCCTCGACGACGTCGCCGCCGCCAGGCTGTGGGGCACGATGGCCGAGGCGTTGGGGGCAGCCCACGACAAGGGGCTGCTGCATCGTGACATCAAGCCGGGCAACATCTTGCTGGATGAGGCGGGCTCTCCCCAGCTCATCGACTTCGGGATCGCTCGCAGCGACGGCGACAGCACGTTGACCGCGACCGGCATGATGGTCGGCACCCCGGACTTCCTGGCCCCGGAGGTCGCCAGGGGCGAACCCGCGACACCGTCCTCCGACAGCTGGCAGCTCGCCGCGACCGTCGCCTACGCGTTGACCGGCAGCCCGCCACGGGGGTATCGGGACAGCCCCATGTCGGCGTTGATGGCCGCCGCCCAGGCTGCGGAGGTCGTCCATCTTCCCGAGCGGAGCAGACACCGGTCGCGACTGATCGCGGCATTGGGACCGGAGCCTGCCCGCCGTCCGACGCTGTCGGCGATCTCGACCGAGATGACCTCCTTCCTGAGCGGTTCCGGGGCGAGCGCCGACGGGCCGGTGACCGAGCGACTCAAGCCGACCGACGCCAGGTCCGGTCCGGGTTCCGCCGACGCGACCACCCGCCGGGCCAGCCCCGTCGTTCCCGCCGGGCCGTCGGAGCGCGGCCCAGGGGCTCCCTCGACCGGGCAGGCAGGCCGACCACCGCTGCCGCCGCGTCCGGCCGGACCCGGCGGACACCCCGGACCCGGCAGACCGGGGCGCGGACCCGCACCGGGATCGCCGCCCGGTCCGGCCGCGCACGGCGGGCCCGCCCCCACACCGCCGGTGGCAGGCGCCCAGCCGCCCGCAGGCCTGCGGCCGAACCCCGGCAGGGGTCCCGCTCCGTCGGGCCGGAGCGGTCATCTCAGACCCGCCGGACCAGCAGGAACGCCGGGTCAGGTCGGTCAAGGGCAGGGTCCGGCGGCACCGCTCGGCAGGCCGGGGCGCGGCGGACCGGTCCCGACCGCAGGTACTCCGGACCAGACCGAGGACCCCGCCGCTGCGGCGAATCAGACCGACGTCGTCCGTCCGCCCGTCGCGGGCCCCGGTGCCCAACCCGGCGGCCCGACCCCGACCCGGGCCCAGCCTGCCCCGCCGCAGGCGAGTCCCGGCGGCACCCGCCGATTCACCTCCCCCTTCGACCAGGAGGACTGAGGCGGGGCGGTCTCAGCCTGCCCGGAGCCGATAGGCAGGTCGGTCGGGGTGGTCCATCCGAACGGTCAGGTCCGCAGTCTGGTCGGGCCGGGCCGTCGCGACGTAGTCGCGATGCGCAGGCAGCGTCCAGTGCAGATCGGGAGGGAGCAGCCTGGCGGCGGCCTGCGCCGAGACCGCCAGGTGGATGCCGAGGTCGAAGTCCAGCGTGCCGTCCAACAGGAACATTCCGTCGACGACCAGGACGGCGCCGGGTCGGAGTTCGACATAGTCGGCCCTCGTGGCTCGGTCGGCGACGGCGTCCCACCGACTCGGCAGCACCCGTCCGGTGCCCGTCGCCCCGGCAGGCTCCAGCACCTCTCGGCGCAGCGCGCCTCGATCCAGCCAGTCCGGGTAGGCCTCGACGTCCTCGCGGCCGTGCTCCAGCCGTAGCGACGCCGGGCGCAGAAAGCCCGATGCCGCGACGCGCAGGGCGGGGCGGCCGCGCCGCAGCAACTCCTCGACGAGCGCCGTCGCCAGATCGCGGCCCTGCTCGGCCACGGGTGCGTCCACGGCCAGCCGCAACCAGGGCCTGCCGGGCTGCTCGGCGACCCAGTCGGCCAGCTCGGCGGGCAGTCGGTCCGCTGTGCTCGATCGGAACGTCACCGGGTGATCGTCGCAGAACCCGCATCCCGCTTCACGTCCTGTGCAGGAGCAGCAGACCGAGGCGAGCGGGCGGCCGCAGGGCGGCTCGTGGCGGCCTTCGTCCGGCGGCGACCCGTCCTGCGCGACCCGGCCTGCGACCGGACCGCACGGCGCGCCCACGAGCGTGCGCCGCCGAGGGGCGCGGAAACCGCCCCGCCGCGCCGTCACTTCGCGTCCGCGTAGCAGCGGACACCCGCGATCTCCATCGGGAACAGCACCGGTGTGTTGCCGAACACGAGCCGAGCCGCCTCCCGCGCGGCCTCGCGGATCAGCCGAGTGACCTCGGGGACCGCCGCGTCCCGACAGTGCACGATGACCTCGTCGTGTTGGAAGAACACCAGTTCGGAGTCCTGGCGGTCGAACAACGCGGTCCGCAGGACGGCCACCAGCGTGGCGGCCCAGTCGGCCGCGCTCGCCTGCACGACGAAGTTCCTGGTGAAACGCCCTCGGGCCCGCCCTGCCCGCATGGACCGCTGCTCGTCGCCCTCGGTCTGTTCCTCGTCGTCGCCGGACCGACCGCCGTCCAAGGCGGAGGGCGGACAGGTTCGCCCCAGGTGCGACCGGACCAGCCCGCCCGCCTCGCCCTGCCTGGCCGCCTGCTCGACGTACTCCACGGCGACGGGGAAGCGTCGCCGCAACGCGGCGACCAGCATGCCTGCCTCGCCGCTCGTCTGCCCGTACAGCGCGGCCAGCACGCCGATCTTCGCGCGGTCCCGGTCGCCGCCGAACGCCTCGGCGGCGGTGGTCCGGTAGAGGTCGGCGTCGCGGCTGGCGGCGGCCAGGCCGGGATCTGCCGAGATGGCGGCGAGGACCCTCGGTTCGAGCTGGCAGGCGTCGGCGACCACCAGCGTCCAGCCCGCATCGGCGATCACCGCCCGCCGGATGGTCCGGGGGATCTGCAGCGCCCCGCCGCCTCGGCTGGCCCACCGGCCGGACACGACCCCGCCGGGCACGTACTGCGGGCGGAATCGGCCGCCGTGCACCCATTCGGCCAGCCAGGACCAGCCGTGCGCGGTGTGAATCCGAGACAGCTCCTTGTACTCCAACAGGAGAGGGACGGCCGGGTGATCCACCTCGCGCAGCACCCAGGAGCGGGTCGAGGACAACCGGATGCCCGCCTGGCCGAAGGCTCGGATGATCTCCTGCGGCGAGTCGGGGTGCAGGTTTCGGACGCCGAGCGCGGCGCCGATCGCCGCTGCCAGCTCGCCGAGCCTGCGCGGCATGACGCCGGGACCAGGCCGGGGCCCGAGCAGCCGGGTCAGCAGCTCGTGGTGGACGTCGGCCCGCCAGGGCAGCCCGAGCCTGCCCATCTCCTCGGCGACCAGTGCGCCCGCCGACTCGGCCGCCAGCAGCAGCCCGATCCGGTCGGGTCGACCCGTCGACATGGCCCGGCGGCGCTGGTCGGCGTGCACGGCGACGACCGCGTCGATCTCGCGGGCGTTGTCGGGAAGCGCGGGCACGGCAGGCTCGAACAGCGCGGGCGTCGACCCAGGGTCCGAGGCACGGGCGTCGGCGGGCACCGGAAGGCCGCGCAGCCTGGCCAGACTCGCCGGCAGGGCGGCGGGCTCCCCGCCGCGGCCCTCGTGGCCCAGCAGCAGGGCCTCGGCCAGCCGAAGGTCGTGACACCGACGGATTCGAACACCCGAGGCCGCCAACCTGGTCGCGAGCCGAGCGGCGTCGGCGGAGATCCACCGGGGAGCCGAGACCGCCTCCTCCGCCGCCACGGCCTCCGCGAGGTTCCGGACCGCCCGGATCGGCTCCACCGCCGTCCCGTCTCGGCTCACCCGGACCAGCGCGCCGCCCGTGTCCCCGACCCGGTCGTCCGCGCCCGCCACCGCCGTCCACATGCGGTGCATCCTCGTCCAATGCCCTGACATCGGCCGAAGGCTGCGGCCGGTCCGTGCCGCCCCGATCGGGCCGAGAGACCGACACGAGTGTCGAGAGCCTGCTCGGTGCGGCGAGAGCCGCAGGCCGGGCCGCTTTCGACGACGGCGGCCGGGACGCTGAGGCAGGCGGCGCGCGGGCTGCTTGCCCGCACCGGCCGGAGTTCCTCGCGGGCAGAGCCGGGCGTGCTCAGGACCCGGCGGCGCCTGCACTCGACGGTCCGGCTCGATGCCTGCCGATCCGCCGAGCCGCCTGCCTGCCCCCAGACCGGCGCCGCGATGCGGGTCAGAGCCGTTCGATGACGGTGGCGTTCGCCATGCCGCCGCCCTCACACATCGTCTGGAGGCCGTACCGCCCGCCGGTGTCCTCCAGGGTGTTGACCAGGGTCGTCAGCAGCTTGGTGCCCGAGGCGCCCAGCGGGTGCCCGAGCGCGATGGCGCCGCCACGCTGGTTGAGCCGGTCGAGGTCCGCGCCGAACTCGGCCGCCCACAACAGGGGGACCGGTGCGAACGCCTCGTTGACCTCGACCGCGTCGAGATCGTCGATGCCGAGGCCCGCGCGCTCCAGCACCCGTCGGGTGGCGGGCAGGACACCGGAGAGCATCAGCGTGGGGTCGTCGCCCACCACCGAGAACGCGTGGAACCGGGCCCTCGGCCGCAGGCCGAGCGCGGCGGCCCGTTCCTCGCTCATGATCAGCGTCGCGGACGCGCCGTCGGTCAACGGAGAGGAGCTGCCTGCGGTGACGCGCCAGTCGATCTCGGGGAACCGGTCCCCTGCCGCCTCGTCGACGAAGCACGGTCGCAGCCCCGCGAGGCTTTCGGCCGTGGTCGCCGGACGTACCGTCTCGTCCCGGTCGTGCACCCCGCCCGCCACCGGGACGCCGACGATCTCGCGGTCGAACGCGCCGGACTCCGCCGCCTGTGCCGCCAGCCGATGCGACCGGGCCGCGAACTCGTCGAGCTCAGAGCGGCTCAGCTTCCACCGCGCCGCCAGCAGTTCGGCGGCGATGCCCTGCTGCACCAGGCCCTCGGGATAGCGGGCGGCGATTCCCGCGCCGTACTGCTCCGAATCCTGGATGGAGGAGAACATCGGCACGCGGCTCATCGTCTCGACCCCGCAGGCGATGACCACGTCGTAGGCCCCCGCGAGCACGCCCTGCGCGGCGAAGTGGGCGGCCTGCTGGCTGGAACCGCACTGGCGGTCGATCGTCGTCCCCGGCACGTGCTCCGGGAAGCCCGCCGCCAGCACGGCCTTGCGAGTGACGTTGAAGCTCTGCTCGCCGACCTGGGACACACAGCCGCCGATCACGTCGTCCACCAGCGCCGGGTCGAGGTCGTTGCGAGCCTGCAATGCCCGGAGTGCGACCGCCAGCAGATCCACCGGATGAGTCCCGGAGAGGGCACCGCCCGGCTTGCCCCGGCCCGAGGCGGTGCGGACGGTGTCGACGATCACTGCGCTGGTCATGGTGGGTCTCCTCGAACGATGCCGATGGCGGTGTCCCCAGCCTGCCATCCCGGCATCGATGTCGACCATGCCGGGACGGCCGTCCTTCGAGGACTCCCCGGGACCGTTCCCGTTCTCGGCGGTATTCACAGGGGCTTTTTTCTCGTGTCGCTATTGTCATCCCCTCGCGAGCGCCCGACGGTCGGGTCTTCGCGTCATTCCTGGAAGAGGGGCGCAAGGATGGAGCTCTTGACCAGCCCGGAAGTCTGGGTCGCGTTCGCGACGCTGCTTCTGCTGGAGATCGTGCTCGGCATCGACAATGTCGTCTTCATCTCCATTCTGTCCGGCAAGCTGCCGCCGGAACAGCAGGCCAAGGCCCGGACCCTGGGTCTGAGCCTGGCGCTGATCACGCGCCTGCTGCTTCTCCTGTCGTTGTCCTGGATCATCGGCCTGACCGCCGATCTGTTCACCGTGTTCGGGATGGGCATCTCCGGCCGAGATCTGATCCTCTTGTTGGGCGGCCTGTTCCTGCTCGGCAAGGCCACCTACGAGATTCACGAACATCTGGAGGGCAACGAGCACGCCAAGGCGGGCAAGGTCGCCTCATTCGCCTCGGTGATCACTCAGATCCTGATCCTGGACATCGTCTTCTCGCTGGACTCGGTGATCACCGCAGTCGGCATGGTGGACGAACTGGCCGTGATGGTCGCCGCCGTCGTGATCGCCATGGGGATCATGCTGGTCTCCGCCGGTCCCATCAGCGACTTCGTCGGCCGACACCCCACGGTGAAGATGCTGGCTCTCACCTTCCTCGTGCTCATCGGTGCGAGCCTCATCGCGGAGGGCTTCGAACAGCACATCCCGAAGGGTTACGTCTACGGGCCGATCGCCTTCTCGATTCTGGTCGAGTTCCTCAACCTGCGGGCCAAGGCCAACCGCGCGAAGAACGAGCCGGTCCACCTGCGTGCCACCTACGTCAAGGACGGCGCGCCCGTTCCCGTCGGCGCCGCCTCGTCTAGTGCGGGCACTGTCGTCGACGCCTCCGTGTCGACGGCCGACCATGCGGGCTCGGCCGACGGTCATGCCGTCGTCGAGGGCGGTCGCGGCACCGGCGAGGGCGGCCAGGGCCGCGGAGCGGGGGGCGGAAGCTGATCCGGCGGCGGAGTCCGGCCGTCGGGGCCGCACCGACCTCGGTCGACGGCCCCGACGTGGGTGCTCGCCGCCGGAGACGATCTCAGACGGCGAAGGTCCTTCTCGGCAGGCTGGCGAGCAGGGTACGAGCCGAGGCGGCCACCCAGTCGCTGCCGACTGCGAGCAGCGCCGGATCCGGTGTGTCGGCATAGGGATCACCGTGTCGAAGCCTGTCGACCGACAGGGTCAGATGGGGGCCGCCCTCGGGCGGCCCCCACGCCGACGCGGGCGCCGGGCCCGCCAGCACCACCGACGGGGTGCCGAAGGCGTAGCTGAGATGGGCGACCCCGGTGTCCCCGCAGACGAGGAGGCGGGCGCGGGCGATCAACGCCGCCAGCAGGTCGACGTCGGTGCGGCCGGCCAGCACCTGCCTTCTGCTCAGCCCGGCGAGCTCGGCGACCCTGAGCGCCAGCGGGAGCTCGTCGGTCGATCCGGTGATCACCACGCGATGGCCTGCCTCGTGCAGACCCTGTGCCACCTTCGCGAAGCGCTCGGCGGGCCAGCGCCTGCTGATCTGCGGAGCACCGGGGTGCACCACCACCACTCGCGGCAGCCCGCCTGCCCGCTGCGGCCGGGTCAACCGCAGGTCGCCGGGGTCCGCGGCGACCCCGTGCGCGGCGAGCAGCCCGCACCACCGGTCCCGTTCGGGAGCCGTCGGGTTCCATTCCGGGCCGTCCCAGCCCGGCGCACGATGTCCGATGCGATGGTCGGGCCGGAGTGCGTCGAGGATTCTGGCACTCTTGGGCCCTCGGTCGTGCAGGTTCACCGCGATTTCGGTGCGCTCCGGCCAGTCGAGGACCCGCAGCCCGTGTGCACCGAGGACCTCGTCGACGGCGCCGGTCCGATAGGCCAGGGGAGCGAGACTCGGCGTGGTGGCCAGTACCAGTCGATGGGTGGGGAACGCGGCTCGCAGCCCGCGCAGCGCGGGAACCGAGGCCAGCAGATCGCCGATGCCGAGCGCCCGCAGCACGACGAGGTTGCGCACCCGTCGAGGCGCCGTCACTGCGGGCTTCCGGAGGTCTCGGCCGCAGTGCCTGCCTTGGGCTTCCCTGCCGTCCTGCCGTGGTTCGAGACCGTCGAGCTCATCGAGGCGACGCCGGTCGCCTGCGTGCCTGCGTCCAGACCCGTGACGTCCTTCGCCGCTGCAGGCGCGGCCGTCGGGTCCGGCTCGGCCCCCGTCTCCTGTGCGGGATCGGCCTGGACGGGAGACGGCTGAACGTGCGGCAGCCGGATCTGCGACGGATCGTCCTGGGTCGGCTCGACCTCCGCGGCGTCGGCGTCGGTACCCGCGTGCTTGCGGACGCCGATCTCCAACTGCATCGTGCCCAGTCCAGAGTGGACGTCGGGCGGGTCGAGCACCAGGCGCACCGAGTCGCTCAGCGTCTCCAGCACATGCCAGCCGAAGCCGTCCCGGTCGGGCTCGGCCGTGCTCCGCGTCGCGGTGCGCATCCTCAGCCGGATGTGATCGGGGGTCAGCCGGAACAGGCAGTCCAGGAACTCGCCTGCCACGCCCTGCCTGATGAGCACCGCGCACGCCTCTTCGACCGCGAGTCGGAAGTCCTCGACACGGTCCATGTCGAACTCCTCGCGTGCCGCGAGATCGCCCGCCAGTCCCCGGACCAGCGCAATGCGCTCTGCCGTGGCCGCCACCCGGAGATGGACGTCCTCGCCGCGCGCCGTCGAGTCCTGGTGAGCCTCGGCGGGCTTCACGGTCAACACATGATCACCTCACGAGTGTCGAAGGCCCGGCTCGTCGACTGGCAGTACCCGCCCTCGCCGTTCTTACACACCGCGAGTGACCTTCCCGTCGAGACTTCCCGTGACGACACCGGCCCATGCGGTGAGGTCGAGCCCCCGGCCGGAGTGAAGCGCGACTACCGTGGGTAGTAGTTCGTACCTTCACGTTTGCGGCCGATCGCCCCGGCAACCCCTCCGCACATGAAGGCCACGAGTGTTGCGGCGACCGGACGGCCCACCGGCCGGGTCTCGGCGGTGTTGTTCGACCGCGACGGCACGCTCATCGATGACGTGCCGTACAACGGGGATCCTGGGCGGGTTCGGCTGGTTCCGTCGGCCCGGCGCGCTGTCGAGCGGCTTCGTGCCCGAGACGTGCCGGTCGGCGTGATCACCAATCAGTCCGGGATCGGGCGAGGGCTGCTCGTGCCGGAGCAGGTCAGGGCGGTGAATCGTGCGGTCGAGTCGCAGCTCGGTCGTCTCGACGTGTGGGAGGTCTGCCCGCATCCTCCTGCCGACGGCGGCGTGGGCTGTGCCTGCCGTAAGCCGAGGCCGGGAATGGTGCTCTCGGCTGCCCGACGCCTCGGCGTACCGGTCGGCGAAGTGGTGGTGATCGGCGACACCGGCAGCGACGTGCAGGCGGCACTCGCCGCCGGAGCGACGCCGATCCTGGTGCCCAGCCCGACGACGCTGCCTGCGGAGATCGAACAGGCCGCCTTGACCGCCGACGATCTCGACCTCGCCGTCGACCTCGCGCTGGGCCTGGTCCTGCCGGGGGTGATCGCGGAGGGCGTGCTGCCCGATCCGAGGTCGCCGGAGCCCGGACGTCGCCCGACCGGGCGCCTTCGGTGATCTCCCGGCGTGGCCGTGGGCGCCGTCGCCCGGCCGTGCCCAGCTGCCCGTCGTCGCTACGCCCGGTGGACCTCGATCCATCGCCGCGAACCGACGTCGCCGTCCCCCGTCGGTGTTCGTCGACGCGCGGCCGGACGAGACGACGCCGAGGAGACCTGCGCGGGGGCGGGGACGCGCCAGGATTCCCTTCTGTCGAGTGAGGACTCCCCCCGCCCCGCCCCGCCCCGCGTCGAGTCGAGTCGAGTTGAGCAGCCGTGCGGTCCGAGGCGCGCTCGGCGGGACGTGTCAGGACGTGCCCGACCCGGTCAGGCACCCACGATCGTCTCGTTCCCACCGAACCGGCGTGCGACGACGTCGACCCGTGTGCGGTGACGAGGGGCCTCCGTTCGGCGGACCTGGCCCGGCACCTGCCGTTGAAGATGCCCGCCATGGCGATGACGCGGAAGATGTCCATGACGACACCGTCTGGTGCAGGGACGGTCGAGGCGATCCCGATGGTGCTCGGGCTCCCGCGCTCGACAGGCCTCGGGCGGCGCGACAGCCGACGCCCGGCGGTCCGCCTACCCCGCGCCAGCGGAGGAGATCGCCGGGCGACTCGTCGGCAGGAGACGCCTGCGGATCTCCTGGCCGACGTGACCCGGCCCGGCGGGCTCGACGACGCCCGAGCCGAGAGAGGAGTTGGCGATGAGGATCGCGATGGTCTCCGAACACGCAGGCCCGCTGTCCGATCCGGGCCGAGAGGACTTCGGCGGGCGGCATGTCTACGTGGCGGAGTTGTCGGCCGCGCTCGTCGCCGCCGGTCATGACGTCTCGATCTATGTCAGGAGCGAGTCCACCAGCATCCCCGAGTCGGTCGAGCCGGGCGGCGTCCGCGTCGTGCCCCTGCTCGCGGGCCCCCGGCGCCCGCTCACGGAGGACGCCCGGCTGCCGCATATGGGACGGTTCGCAGGCGAACTCGCGGATGCCTGGCTCGCCGAGCCGCCCGACGTCGTACACGCGCACTCCTGGATGTCCGGCCTGGCGGCCTTGCTGGCTGCTCGGCGGCTGGCCATCCCCGTCGTGCAGACCTTCCACGATCTGAGCGTGGTCCTGCGACGGATCGAGGGAGCCGAAGGAGCAGGCGGGCCCCAGCGGCTTCGGCTGGAGCGGACGATCGCCTGCTCGGTCGATCAGGTGGCGGCGATGTGCACGGCGGAGGCCGTCGAACTCGTGAAGATGGGGGTGCCTAGGTCGTCCGTCACCGTGATGCCCTGTGGCGTCGACGTCGATCAGTTCACCCCCACCGGCCCGGCGGCCCCGAGGAGCGGACGGTTCCGGCTGCTCTGCGCGGCGGGCCAGGACCACCGCCATGGCCTCGACACCGTGATTCGTGCCCTGCGGCTGCTTCCGGAGGCCGAACTCGTGGTCGTGGGGGGCACGACGGCGCAGGCAGGCGATCCGCTGCGCGACGCAGAGACGGACGGACTGCGGACACTGGCTGAGCAGCTCGGGGTGGTCGACCGGGTGCACTGGGCTGGCCGCATTCCTCGGCGGCAGATGCCTGCCCTGTTCCGCTCTGCCGACGTGGTCGTGTGTGCCGCCTGGTACGAGTCGTCGGGCGTCGTGGCGGTGGAGGCGATGGCCTGTGCGATCCCGGTGGTCGTGGCCTCGACCGGCGGCCCCGCCGACACGGTGGTGGACGGGGTGACGGGTCTGCACGTCCCGCCCCGCGACGTCCGGGCGCTCGCCGCCGCCCTGCGCGGCCTCGTCAGGGACACGTCTCGGCGCCAGTCTCTCGGGGTGGCGGGCAGTGACCGGGCCAGAGCGCGATTCGCCTGGAGTCGTATCGCCGCCGACACCGCACGGGTCTACACCCGGCTCGCCGGGTCGGGGGCACCGGAGGAGACGGCCTTCGCGGGGCAGGGTGTCTGACGCCTCGCCTGCGAAGTGGTCTGCACCCCTGCTGCCACCGGCCGGTGGATCTGTCGGGCAGGGTGCGCCGATGCCGCCTGCGACGGGTCGTCGTTCGTCTCGGTCAGGACTCCTCGCGCGGGATCGGGACGGCCAGCGCGTCCGTGAGCGTGCAGTACACGGTCTTCGGATCGTCCATGCCGGTCGCGGCCAGCGCGCGACGGACGGGTCTTCCCGCGCACAACAGCCGGAGGGCGACCCCGTTCTCCTCGGCGGTGGTCAGCCCGTCGGCGAGCACCGCGAGGCCGGTGACGCCGAGGAAGCCCACCGCGCGCAGGTCGACGATCAGCGGGTCGCCGCCGTCTTCCAGTTGTTCGACCAGTGCTCGATCGAGCAGCGGCGCTGTGAGCATGTCGACCTCGCCGACCAGCGTGATCACCGTCGCCGAGTCCGTCGAGTCGGGGGAATGCTCCACTGAGAGCGTGAGCGCACGTTCGGCGCGGTCGAGACTGCTCACGGTGGGCGGGGCCGCCGACGTCGCCGATTCCCGATCAGACACGCGGGAGGGCCGATTCTCGAATGACGTCATGAATTCCCCTTCTCCGTAGTATCAGTATCGGGGTTCGTCGCACCCGAGGGCGTTCCGCTGAGTCGGGGCGACGCCGGATCACAGTCCTCGAAGGATCGCGACTGCCAGTCCGGTGCACGCACCGGTCGGCCTGGCAGTGTGCTCGTGGCTCGCGGCCGCCCTCTTCGTCACCGTACACGCGGCGACGAGTGCGGCGATGTTCGCTCGAAATCGGTACGAACCAGGATTCGTCGGCGGAGCTGGTTTCGCTCAGTGCGCGAATCCGTGCAGACGACTACTCGGAAGAGGGATTTTCTCGTGGCAATCTCGGCGAATATCTGAATCCCGTGCCAGCCCGCTCCGGTGCCGCCGACCGCGCGGCCAGAGCGACGGACACGGGACGAGACGGGCCCGGCATGCCGGAGGCCTCCGACCCAGGGTGAGCGGGTGGGAGGCCTCCGGAGACTGACGGACGTCGTCCTTCGAGCGGGGTTCAGCGCTCAGCGGGGACCGGGCTTCGGCCCGCTGGTGCCCGGCGTCGCGGGCTTGCCTGCCGGATTCGGCGGCGGTCCCGGCCGAGGGCCGGGGCGCGGGCCGGGCTTGGGACGGCCGGACGGGCCGGGCTTGGGCGGCTCGCCTCCCCCCTCGTTCTGAGGAGTCTCGTTCTGGGCCGTCTCGTTCTGGGCAGCCCGAGGGACGTCGCCGCGCCAGCCGCCGGTCTCCCGCCCGCGTGCCTCGATGAACTCACGGAATCGTTCGAGATCAGCCTGGATCTGGTGTGCCACCAGCCCGAGCCCGCTGCCTGCCTTCTCGACCAGCCCGTCCGGCTCGTAGTCCATCTGGAGGTGAACCCTGGTCGTCGCCGCGTCCAGGCGGTGCAGCGTCACCACGCCGCTCTGTGCGGGGCCGTTCATGGAGCGCCAGGCCACCCGCTCGTCGGGATGCTGCTCGGTGATCTCGGCGTCGAACTCCCGAGTCACCCCCGCGATCGAGGTCTGCCAGTGCGTTCTGGTCGGTGTGAGCTGCTCGATGCGGTCCACGCCGCTCATGAACTGCGGGAACGACTCGAACTGGGTCCACTGGTTATAGGCCCTGGACACCGGCACATGCACGTCGACCGACTTCGTGATGGTCGCCACGACGATCCTCCTTCGCTGGACTGCGCTGCCGCTCGGATACCCGTGTTCTGGGTTCTCACACCTGGTTCCACGACGTCGTGCCCTGCCCGCTTCGAGCCGCTGCCCCGGCTCGGCCTGCGAGGCCTCGTCGCCGCAGGACGGGACTCTTCCGACGTGGTTCGCAGTCCGACGAACACGGGGCGGGCCGCTCCGCACCGGCAGACGGTCTCGGCCGCCTCAGAGCCCTCTGATGAAGGCGATCAGGTGTGTGACGACGAAGCCCAGGACGAGCACCAGGAGCACCACCATGAGCACGAAGACGAGCGTGTTGACCCAGCGTGGAGAGGGGGTGGTCTCCTGATGGGCGAGTCCCTGGGTGGCACTTCCCTCGACGGGCGGGGTCGCTCCAGGAGAGACGCCGCCACCGGGTTCTGCGGCCGAAGGAGGGTCCGGCTCGGGATCGGGAGGAAGCGTCATCTGCGACGAGTACCCGTCGACACTCGTCGCAATCCCGGTCCGGTCGGGTCCCGCCCATCAGCGGGCCTCGCGAGTCCGGCTCGGCGGAGACGAGTCGCCGCCGGAGCCCTCACCGCCGCCGCTCACCGAAGGGCCTCGGCTCGGCGGCTCAAGCCGCACCCGCACGCCGCCGCCGCGCAGCCGCCCTGCCCCCACGGGGCACCCGGGGCGGCTCGGTAGCCTCGGCGCGCAGCGGCAGGCCGCCGGGTACTCGCGCTCGTAGGGCTCGACAGCTCCAGGCTGCCGCGACGACGTGGAGGAGGCCGTGTGAGCACAGCCGAGCATGACGCCGGTCGGGGCGTGTGGTCCGAGCGCGGCGACGGCGCAGGGGACGTCACCGAGGTGCGTGTCGCGGCGGACGCGGACCGCGTCGCCGTCCTTCGCGGCGTGATCGCGGGCCTCGCGATGCGTGCCGACTTCGATCTGGACACCGTCGACGACTTGCGGTTGGCGGTGGACGAGGCATGCTCGTCTCTGGTGCGCCTGGCCACACCCGGAACACGTCTCGTGGCCCGGTTCCAGGTCGCGCCGAGCGTGCTCACCGTGGCGGTCACGGTGGCCGCACCCGAGGGCGCGACGCTCCGGAGGGACACCTTCGGGTGGCAGGTGTTGACGACACTCGCCACCGAGGTGACCGCCGCCGCCCGCCCCTCGGACGACCGCACCGGGCAACTGCTGGAGATCGAGTTCGTCAAGGTCCGCAGGGAGGCGATGCCGTGACTCAGCGCTCGCCGGTGAGCAGCCGGGATCACACCTACGAGCACCTGCTCCCGCTGTTCGCGACCCTGACGGACCTCTCGGAGGGCGATCCCCGGCGGACCACGGTGCGCGAGAAGCTCATCACCGAGCATCAGGCGCTGGCCCTGCACATCGCCCAGCGTTTCAGCAACCGAGGCGTGGCCATGGACGATCTCGTCCAGGTCGCCAACGTCGGCCTCATCCAAGCCGTCGACCGATTCGATCCCGCGCGGGGCACCGACTTCCTGGCCTTCGCCGTCCCGACGATCATGGGCGAGGTTCGACGCTATTTCCGGGACCGAAGCTGGTCGGTGCATCTGCCGAGGCGGCTGAAGGAACTGCATCTGGCGATCAACGCGGTGGTGCGTGAACTGTCCCAGTCACTCGGTCGGGCGCCGACGTCGACGGAGATCGCCGACAGACTGGGCATCTCGCGGGAAGAGGTCATCGAGGGGCTGGAGGTTCGCCACGCCTATCGTTCCTCCTCGCTCGACGAGGTCCTCGGCGACGAGGACTCGCCCTCGCTGAGCAGCACACTCGGCGCGGAGGACCCGGAGATGGCCGTGGTGGAGAACCGTGAGGCGCTGCATCCGCTGCTCGCGTCGCTGCCGGAGCGGGAGCGCACGGTTCTGCTGCTCCGTTTCTTCGGAAACATGACTCAGACTCAGATCAGTGAGCGGGTCGGCGTCTCGCAGATGCATGTCTCGCGAATCCTCGCCAAGACACTGCGGCACCTGCGGGAGCAGCTCGGCGACAGCTGAGTGACGCCTGCCGCCGCCACCTGTGGCCCGTTTGACTTCTCCTGCCTGGGGGTACCGATAACGACATCGGGTGAGAGCTATCACCCGGAAGTGGGTTTCGGTCACTGGGAGGCAGGATATGCAGACTGTTCTTTTCACAGTCGCCGACGACATCCCCGGATCGGTAGTGGTTCATTGCACTGATTCAGGAAGGATCGAGGTGACCGTGCGTCGTGGCCAGGTGGTCACGGCAGAGTTCGCGCAGATCCTCTCGGATGCGATCGCCTCGGCGGCCAGAACCGCCTTTCATGACGACGTCGAGGCTGCGTCGGACGTCGAGACGCCGTCGCCCCGCAGCGCAGCCTGATCGAGAGCTGCCGACCTGAAGCGGAGGTCTCGCCGATGAGCACCGATTCGCGCCTAGGGCTGGACGAACCGCAGGTGGACGTGCTCGCCAGGACCTTGACCCGGGCAGCCACCACCCTGCAGGCCCACGAGATCCCCTTCGCGGTGACCGGCGGCCTCGCGGCGTACGCACGAGGCGGCCCCGAGACCGATCACGACGTCGACCTGCTCATCCGGCTCGAGGACGCCGAGCGGACGGTGCAGGTGCTCGTCGAAGCCGGGATGCGGGCGGTCGATCCGCCGGAGGACTGGTTGTGCAAGGTGTACGACGGGGCGGTCCTGGTCGATCTCATCCACCGGCCCAACGAACGCAGGGTCACCGATCGGACGCTGCGGCGTGCCGAGTCGCTGCGCATCGGGTCCGTCCAGGCTCCGGTGGTGACCGCGACCGATCTCCTGACCGACAAGCTCCTCGTCCTCGGCCCGCACCGATGCGACTTCACCGAGGCTCTTCCCGTGGCACGTGCGCTGCGCGAACAGGTCGACTGGACCGAGGTCAGGGCCCAGGCCGTCGACTCGCCCTACGCCGAGGCCTTCCTGTTCCTGGTCGACAGGCTGGCGGTGACCGACGGCGAACCCCAGCGGAGGATGACATGACAGATCGACACCCGGACTCCCCGCAGTCCGAATCACCGCACGAGGCGCCGCAGTACGCGGCGGAACGAGTCCGCCGTGCCCTGGCCGTCGACCCGCGCACCTCAGAACTCGGCGTGCGGGTCACCGTCCGCGCCGCCGAGGTGTATCTCGACGGGGAGGTGCCCTGCCCGTCCCGCGCGGAGGCCATGACGAGGGTCGCGGCGGAGACCGCACCGGAACTGCACGTGCACAACCAGGTTCGGGTGACGACGACGCGCGGCCCGGCCGAGGCGGAGGAACTCCGATGATCCGGGTCGCGGCCGTGGGCGACGTCCATCTGGACCCGCGGTCGGCAGGCACGCTGCGACCGGTGTTCGTCGACGCGTGGCAGCAGGCCGACATGCTGCTTCTCGCCGGCGATCTGACCCGGCACGGAACGCTGGACGAGGCGCGGACGGTCGCCGCCGAGTTCGCCGAGCTGGGACTGCCGGTCGTCGCGGTGCTCGGCAATCACGACTACCACTCCGACCTGCAGGACGAGATCGCCGAGCTGCTCGAGGAGAACGGCATCACCGTGCTCGAAGGCGAGTCGGTGACGCTGACCATGGACGGTCGGCGCGTCGGTGTGGCCGGGGTGAAGGGCTTCGGCGGCGGGTTCGCGGGGAAGTGCGGCACGGCGTTCGGTGAACCGGAGATGAAGGCGTTCATCGATCACACCACGGCGACCGCCCAGGACCTCCGGCGGGCACTGTCCGCGTTGGACGCGGACGTGCGCATCGCACTGACGCATTACTCGCCCGTCACCGAGACCCTGCGCGGCGAGCCGCTGGAGATCTACCCGTTCCTCGGCTCGTACCATCTGGCCGAGGCGGTTGACGACGCCGAGTGCGCGCTGGCGCTGCACGGTCATGCCCACTACGGCACCGAGCACGGCACCACCCCCGGCGGAGTGCGGGTCCGCAACGTTGCTCAACCCGTGCTGCACGCGGCCTACGCCGTGTATGACATCGAACCGGACGACTGAGCCGATCGGCCTCCCCGCCGCCCGGCCTTCCTGCTGACCGCCAGATCGACTGGGGGTGCGCGGACCGGCGGCTCGTACCGGTGACCGCGGCCGGTCGGGGACCGCGTTCGGCGCCCCGCGCCCTTAGGTGCTCCCCCGCCTCGTCCGCGCGGGTCAGCGTTCGAGGGCGGCCACTGCCTCGGACGCCAGGGACAGCTCTTCCCTGGCCTGCACCACCAGGACGGGGACGTCCGCGTCGGCGGGGCTGAGCAGGCCGTCGTCCGGCCGGTTGCCCGTCAACCGGTCCGGCACGCCCAGCAGCGCCAGCCGGGTGCAGATCGCCGTGCGCACCTCCGGCTGATCCCAGCCGATCTCGCCGGTGAACACCAGTGCGTCTACCCGGTCCAGGCTCGTCGCGCAGGCCGCCAGCTCGCGGGCCGCTCGGTGTGCGAAGACGGCCAGCGCGAGCGCCGAGGCCTCCTCGCCGTCCTCGGCAGCGCGCACCAGGTCACGCGTGTCGGCCGAGCGGCCGCCGGAGAGCCCCAGCAGGCCGGACCGGTGATAGAGGCCTTCGGCGAGGTCTGCGGCGGACATCGGTTCGTCCTTGGTCAGCAGCCACAGCAGCAGTCCTGGGTCGATGCTGCCGCTGCGGGTCGTCATCGCCAGGCCTTCCAACGGCGTGAATCCCATCGAGGTGTCGACGCTGCGGCCGTCCCGCACCGCGCACACCGACGCGCCGCCGCCCAGATGCGCCAGCAGCAGACGATCCGAACCGCCGGGCAACAGCCTGGTCGCCTGCTGCACGGCCCACTGATAGGACAGCCCGTGGAAGCCGTAGCGACGCAGCCCGTAGCGCTTCCGCCATTCCTCGGGCAGCGGGTAGGTCGACGCCTCGGCGGGCAGCGCGGCGTGGAAGGCGGTGTCCGGACAGAGGACCTGGGGCAGGTCCGGCAGACGCTCACGGGTGAACTCCAGCAGCCGCAGCGCGGTCGGGACATGGGACGGCGCCAGCGGTGCCGCGCGCCACGCCGCCCGCAGCGCACCGTCGTCGACGCGGGTGGCCGACCGCAGGTCGGACCCTCCGTGCACCAGCCGGTGTGCGACGACGTCGACGGGGCCGTCCCCCGAGCGAGACTGTGCGTCGAGGAGATCGTCCAGCAGAGCGTGGGTCTCCTCGCGGGACGGCGGGTGGGACACGCTGCGTTCGGCCAGCACCGTGTGGCGCTCCGCGTCCACCACGTGCGCCTTCAGGCTGCTCGATCCGGTGTTCACCGTCAGCACGGTGGTCAACGCCCGTCCACCCCCTCTGCACCGCCGCTCCGGGTGGTGCCGCTCCATGGGATGCCTCGGCTTGGGATGCCTCGGGGCGCGGTGCCGCTGGGTCCGATTTCTCGGCATGTGGTGCCGCGGGGTGTGATTTCTCGGCATGTGGTGCCGCGGTGTGCGATGTCTCGGCACGCGGTGCCTCGGTGGGCCTGCGCAGCGCTGCGAGCGCCTGCCGCCGAGACGACGCCGGGGAGACGGCCGGCCCGGTCGTGCCTCGAGCCGGTCGTCGATCCGGCACCGGCGAGCGTCGCCAGCCCGCGGTCGGCCACCGACCCGCGTACGGACCTGCGGCTCATGCGGGGCCTGCGGACTGGTCCCCGTCCGGGGCATCGCGGACCTCGAAGGTCAGCTCATCGTTCTCGGCTGCCACCTCGACATGGCTCCCCGCATGGAGCGAGCCGTCCAACAGCCTGCCTGCCAGCGGGTTGTCCACCTCCCGCTGAATGGTTCGCCGCATCGGTCGGGCACCGAACTCGGGCTGATGGCCGCGCTCCGCGATCAGCCGTACCGCCTCCTCGCTGAAATCGATCGTGATGTCCATGTCGGCCAGCCGGTGACGCGTGTCGTCGAGTAGCAGCTCCGTGACCTGCCGCAGCTCCTCGGGTTCGAGCCTGCGGAAGATGATGATCTCGTCGATCCTGTTGATCAGCTCCGGGCGGAACGACTCCCGAAGTCGGGCCGTCAGACGCTGCCGGAGATCGACGTCCTCGCCGCCGGAGCCTCGGAAGCCGAGAGTGGTCGCCTTGCCGAGCAGATCCGATCCGAGGTTGCTGGTCATGATCAGCACCGTGTTGCGGAAGTCGACGGTGCGGCCCTCGCTGTCGGTCAGCCGCCCGTCCTCGAGGATCTGCAGGAGGAGGTTGAACAGGTCAGGGTGGGCCTTCTCGATCTCGTCCAGCAGCACCAGCGAGTAGGGCCTGCGACGCACCGGCTCGGTGAGCTCGCCCGCCTCGCCGTATCCGATGTAACCGGGAGGTGCGCCGACCAGCCTGCTGATCGTGTGTCGCTCCTGGAACTCGCTCATGTCCAGCCGGACCATCCGGTCCTCGTCGCCGTACATCGCCTCGGTGAGCGCCTTGGCCAGCTCCGTCTTCCCGACGCCCGTCGGCCCGAGGAACAGCAGGCTCGCCACCGGCCGCCGAGGATCTCCCAGGCCGGAACGGGAGCGACGCACCGCCTCGGCCACGGTCGACACCGCCTCGGCCTGGCCGATCACCCGCTCGTGCAGCCGGTCCTCCAGGCGCAGCAGCCGGTCCCGCTCCTCCTCGGTGAGCTGACTGACCGGGACGCCGGTGGCCCTGGCGACCACCTCGGCGATGTCCTCGACGCCCACCTCGGTGACCGCTGCCGGTTGAGGCGAGCGCGCCTCGGTGATCCGCTCACGCATCGACCGCATCTGGTCGCGCAGCTGGGACGCCTTCTCGTACTGCTCCTGGGCCACCGCCTCGTCCTTGTCCCTGGCGAGCTGATCGAGCTGGTGCTCGAGCCCGCGCACGTCACCGGGGGGCGTGCTGCGGCGGAGCTGACGACGCGCTCCCGCCTGGTCGATCAGGTCGATCGCCTTGTCCGGCAGATGGCGGTCGTTCATATAGCGGTCGGACAGTGTCACCGCCGCGACCAGCGCGTCGTCGGTGTAGCGGACCTGGTGGTGCGCCTCGTACCTGTCGCGCAGCCCGCGCAGGATCGTCACCGCGTCCTCGACATCGGGCTCGGACACCATGATCGGCTGGAACCGCCGTTCCAGCGCGGCGTCCTTCTCCACCGTGCGTCGGTACTCCTCCAGCGTGGTCGCGCCGATGACGTGCAGCTCACCCCTGGCCAGGGCGGGCTTGAGCATGTTGCCCGCGTCCATCCCGCCTTCGGCGCCCGCGCCCGCCCCGACCATCGTGTGCAGCTCGTCGATGAAGATGATCAGCCGTTCGTCCTCGCGGATCTCCTCGATGACCTTGCGCATCCGCTCCTCGAAGTCGCCCCGGAAACGTGTCCCGGCGACCAGCCCCGCCAGGCTCAGCTCGACGACTCGTCGTCCGATGAGCGAGTCCGGGACCTCGCCGTCGTGAATGCGCTGGGCGAGGCCCTCCACGATCGCGGTCTTGCCGACGCCTGCCTCACCGATGAGCACCGGGTTGTTCTTGGTGCGGCGGGAGAGCACCTCGATGGTCTGCTCGATCTCGTCGGACCGGCCGACGACCGGATCGAGTCTGCCCTGGCCAGCCAGACCGGTGAGGTCCTGACCGAACTGGTCGAGCGTCGGGGTCTGACTCGGAGCCGCGCTCGCGCCCGCCGACGGTGATGACGCGGCGCCGGGCGGCGTGCTGCGTCCCTCGGCTGCCGACCGGAGGGCCTCCGGCGTGATGCGGGCGGCCGAGAGCAGCTGCCCGGCACCGGACTCGGGGTTGGCGGCCAGGGCCAGCAGGAGATGTTCCGGCCCGATGTAGGAGGACCCGAGTCCCCGCGAGAGTTGAAAGGAGTCCAGCAGTGCCCTCTTCGCGGCAGGCGTGAGCATCGGCGCGGCCTCATGGTGCGCGCCTGGCGGTGTCTGCTCGTCGATTCGGGCCGCGAGCTGATCCGGGTCGGTTCCTGCCCGGCTGAGCAGCTCGCGGGTCGAGTCGGCACGCGTGGCGGCCCAGAGGAGCTGTTCGGCATCGAGATCGTCGCGTCCCCGGTCGGCGGTGTGCTGGGCCGCCGCGACGACCATCGCGCGGGCCTGTTCGCTCATCAGGCGGGTGAAGTCGACCCGCCGCACGCCGTGGCGCGGGTCGGTGGAGCCGAAGAATCGGGCGAGGAACTCCTCGAAGGGGTTCGCGTCGAAGCCGCCAGGATCGCCGAGACCGGTCATGGTCAGCTCACTCTCCCGTGGGTCGCCTTGGTCACCGCCGTTCGTCATGCCAGCCGGGGAGTACCCGGGCGGATTCGGCCGAAACGGCGGCGCCGGTCGCCTCGAGGGAAGGTGTCGAGCACGATCTCGGCCGGTTCGCCCGCCGGGTTGCCCTATCGGGTTACCGGCAGGTCGATCCGGGTAGCCGGTAGCCGTACGCACGAGAACTCGGACATAAGGAGGGGCGATGGTTCAGTCTCACGGAGCACATGCTTCGGTCGCGAGCCCGTCCATGCCCGCGATACAGACCGCGGCGCGCATCGTCGGAGCCGTCTTCCTGCTGCTCGGTATTCTGGGATTCATTCCCGGCGTGACCACCGGTTACGACACGATGCAGTTCGCAGGCCACGAGTCTCAGGCCATGTTGTTCGGCGTCTTCCAGGTGTCGATTCTGCACAACATCATCCACCTGCTGCTCGGCGTGATCGGGCTGTCGATGGCCAGGTCGGGGGCGGCTGCCAAGTCCTTCCTGATCGGCGGCGGGGTGATCCTGTTGGCCTTGGCCCTCTACGGGACGGTCGTCGGACAGACCAGCACGGCCAACATCTTCCCGACCAACGGTGCCGACAACTGGCTGCACCTGATCACGGGTCTGGGCATGATCCTGTTGGGCATCCTGCCCGCGGGCAGGAACGAGCGAACCTCGGAACGTGACGAGCGAGCTTCGGAACGGGAGTATCGGGGTCAGGCCTCTCCCGGCCAGACGCCCCGCGGTCAGGCCTACGGACACTGATCGGCTCTTCTTGAAGACCCGGGTGCGGTCGGTCGGATATCGAGATCCGGCGGGCCGCACCTCTGCCGCTGTCCTGCCGACCTCGATCGGGAGGGTGCGACGGCAGGCTCCGGTGCGCACGACGACCGGAAGTTCTCCCTGGCCTTCCGTCCCGGCAACCTCGCCGACGCCTCCGACGGCATGGCGAGAGCGAGACATTCACACGATGTTCGCCTGAACGAGCTACCTCCGCCGGAGGGACGACCGGTGTAGTGGTAGGGCGCACGGGGTAGGACGGAGAGGATGTCGAGCACCCACGCGGGGAGGACATGACGGTGGAACAGTGGATCGAGGCGCGGGAGATGCGTGAGGGCACTTACGCCGTGGTGATGCACCGGACGCAGCGGACCACCCACCACCTGGTGGTGTACAGCGCGACGTTCCTGGCCCGGATGGGGCTCTCCGACGCAGACGGACGCAGACTGGTCGAGACCGCCGTCGGCCTGCTGGCCGAGCGGGAGGACGAGGTGGAACACGACCTCGACCTCGACTGGATGGTCCACGAGGATGCCGACTTCCTGATCGCACTGCGGGAGCGGCTCGTGGAGTCGACGACCGTCTGAGACCTCCGATCACGTCGGTCGACGTCGTCGCCGGGCGAGGCACCCGGGCACGAGTCGGGGCCGCCTGCCGGATCTCCTCAGTGAGGTCCGTGCGGGCGGCCCCTTCGCCGTGTCCGGGATGTTCTGCGGGCGGCCTGCTCGCCGTGCCGAGCAGGCAGGGCCGTGGCGCGGCGTCGGTGGCCGCCGCAGGCGGCGGTCTCATGGTCATCGCACTCCGACGGGTTCAGTGTCGCCGGGCGTCGTGTCGCGTCCGCCGGAACCGGCTGTGGTGCTGCTCCTCGAAGGGGCAGTGGTGGTGCCGGGCAGCCCTGCCGCGCGGGTGGTGGTGGGCGGCGGCCGGGTGTTGCCGACGTCCCGAATGCTCATGCGGGTGGTGGTGCGGCGCTCGTCCCATCAGGCGGTGTCGAGCGTGTTCGTGCAGGTCGACGTCATCGCCGTCGGCCTGGTGGTGGAAGAACCGCTGCTGCTCGCCCTGGAGGGCGCTGAGCACCTCGATGGCGCCGGTGAGCAGCGGGACAGCCCACTGCGCCGTTCGCAGTCGTTGTTGCAGCGTGATCAGCTCGGGGGCGACGTGATCGCCCGCTCCGCGCGCGGGCACCGGCTGGTCCGTCATCGCCTCGAGCGTGCGGCCGAGTCGCCGCGCGTAGAAGGTCGCCGCGAGTGCCGCACCGGTCAACACCGCCTTCGCGACGCTCGAGGCGGCCACGCCATCCTGCCGTCTGATCCGCTCGCGGTTGGCCTTCGTCAGCGCGAGGCCGCCGAGCAGGTGTGCCCCGATCGCGACCACGTTCACCGGGCTCCAACTCCGCCAGCCCGCCGCCGCGATGCGACTGCGCTCGGCGGCGGAGGAGCTCTCCTCCGATGCTCCGGTGAGCCCGACCGCTCCCATCAGTGAACCCCCGAACCAGACGGCCAGCCCGAGATCGTGCACTGCGCGGACGACGGTGTTCCGATGAGACATGAGCTACCTCCCGGCCGGTGTGGTGGGCAAGGGAGTACCCACGGTCGCGGTATCCAGACGGGCCGGGCTCGGCGGGACACCATCGACGTAATCGACTCCTTGCCCGTCGATCTCGGCGGTCGGCTCGGTCGGCTGCGCCGGATCGACGTCCCCCGGCAGGTGTGGGGCCGAGGCTCAGTCGCGCGCCGGGGTCGGCTCCTCCGTCCGCGGCTGGGCGGGCTCCGGCTCGCTCGCCTCGGCCGCAGGCTCGGGCGAGCCTGCTTCGGTGGTCGCGTCCGCGACGTCGTTCGCGGGACTCTGCGCCGCCTGATCGGCTGCTCCCGGCTCGGCCGTCGTCGGCTGTCGGGTGAGCCGGAGCAGCGTCGGGACGATCGTCGCCAGCGCCACGACGTGCATCAGTCCGAGGACGAGCAGTGTCGAGACGTCGATCCCGGCGAACCCTGCGGGCGGCTCGGCGGCAAGGCCGATCACCACCAGCGGGGCGAAGGACACCACGAAGAAGGCGACGGAGACCGCCTTGAAGGTGTGCACGGGGCGGGAGTTCCAGCGGTGCAGTGCGGCCAGCACGAGGGCCGCGCCGACGGCGGACAGCACGCTGACGACGATCGGCGGGAGCAGCCGCAAGGGCAGCAGTCCTGCATCGACGTCGATGACCAGCATCGCGCCGAACCTGAGCAGCGAGTTCGCCAGCGCGGCGAGAAGGGCGGCGACCAGCAGCGCGAACGGAAGCCTGCTCAGGGCGAGCTGTTCGCGATCGGCCAATGGCGAGGGGGAGGTCCCGACGGACATGTCGACTCCATTATTTGAATGACGAAATAGTGGTATTTCTCAATCAATTGGCCCGACGATAGTCGAGATGCTGGTATTGCTCAACTATTGGATCCGAGAAAGTCGAGTATTGTTCGCGTATGTCTGGGGAGTACGCGAAGGATCAGTCGACGGCTGCGGCGCAGCCGGCGGGCTGCATCTGCGCCGCGCAGGCCGCCGAGGTGCCGACCGCGTCAGGAGACGCCGCAGCGGTGGGAAGTTCCGACCCCGAGAGACCCGAGTCGGAGAGCGCCGCCGAGTCGCTCGTGGACGAGGTGATCGTGTCGGCGTTCGAGCTCGTCAGTCGACTGCGGGGGGACCTCGCCTCGGTCGGAGCAGGCCTCGGTCTCTCGCAGGCCCAGACCTGGGCCCTGGTGAACCTGCGCGGTCCCGCGCCCATGCGGGAACTCGCGCGAGCGCTGTCCTGCGATCCTTCCAACGTCACGGGCATCGTCGACGGACTTCAACGACGCGGACTGGTGTCCAGGGAGGCCGATCCTCGTGATCGTCGGGTGCGGCGGCTCGTCCTCACCCCGGAGGGAGAACGGCGTCGGACGATGCTTCGGCAGCAGGTGTTCGGCGGGCAGACCGGGATCGGGGGGCTGTCCGGGCCGCAGCAGCGCACCCTTCTGGACCTGCTCGCCCGGGCGCTGCGCTCCTGAGCCTGCGGCCGACCGGGGAGCGAGACGCCCTGGGCTCTCGAAGACTGCGCCGGCGCGGGCGGCCTGGCCGAGAATGCCAGACCGGCACGCGACTGCTCGCCGCCTCGGCGGAGGCGGTGGACGGCGCGTCGTGGCCGAGTGCCCCGACAGCCCGGCCGAACTGCCCGGGGCGAGCCTGCCGCCGATCATCGGACACCTCCGCTGCCGCAAGCTCGAGGTGCCCGGCCGTGCCACCGCAGGCTCCCGTCCGCGGCGAGCGGGCCCGACCGGGGACCGGGCTCCTCGGCCCCTGCCGTCGTGCCGCAGAGCGGCTCGGACCAGCGCCGTCATGGGGTGGTCCGGCCGCGTCCGCAGGGCACGACGGCCGCGGCGGACGCGGCCCGCCTGGCCTCTTCTCAGCCGATGGTCGAGCGCTCGGCGTCGTCGACCGAGTGCTCCTGCGCGGCCAGCAGCGCCCGGTACCAGTGGAAGGACGCGCGTGGCGTCCGCTCCTGCGTCTGGTAGTCGACGCGCACGATCCCGAAGCGGGGGCCGTAGCCCAACGCCCACTCGAAGTTGTCGAGCAGCGACCAGAGGAAGTAGCCGCGCACGTCGATCCCCTCGGCCATGACCGCCTGGAGGACCGCGAGATGCTCGGCCAGGAAGTCGATGCGCTCGAGGTCCTGCGGTGCGGTCGTCGGCGCGGCCGGGTCGGTCGCGGCGCGGCCGCCCGCAGGCGTCTGGGCCTCGGCCGTGTTCTCCGCCTCCGCCGGATCGGGGTAGGCGCAGCCGTTCTCGGTGAGATAGATCGGCGGCAGCGTGCCGTGTCGGGCGCGCAGCCCCGTCAACACCTCGCGCAGGCCCGCAGGCTCGACCGGCCAGGTCAGCCCGGTCCGTCGGACTCCCGCCGGGCGGTGTGTGCGGTCTAAGCCGAGGTCGTCTGCGGTGCGAGCTGCCGGATCGGGCTCGGTGTGCGGGGCGTCGGAGACGTGAATCCGGTAGTAGTAGTTGAGCCCGAGGAAGTCCAGCGGCGTTCCGATCGCCGCGAGGTCCTCCTCACGGCGGAAGGAGAAGTCGGAGACCCCGGCGAAGATCTCGGTGAGCTCCGGCGGATGGCCCGCGCCGAGCACCGGGTCGCTGAACTGGTGATTGAGCACGCAGTCCAGCCGTGCGGCGGCGGCGGCATCGGCGGGGGAGTCGGACACCGGGACCACCGGCGACCGGTTCAGGGTGATGCCGAGACGGTCGCCCGGCCTCGCCTGAGCACGCAGCGCCGTCACCGCCAGCCCGTGCCCGAGCAGCAGGTGGTAGGCGGCGGCGAGGGCGCCGTGGCCCTCGGTGGCGCCGGGGGCATGTCGTCCCTGGGCGTAGCCCGCGATCGACGAGGGGTAAGGCTCGTTGAGCGTGATCCAGTTCTCGACGAGATCGCCGAGTTCGTCGTGCAGGAGCACCGCGTAGTCGGCGAAGCGCAGCGCCGTCTCCCGTTCCCGCCAGCCGCCGGTCTCCTCGAGTGCCTGCGGAAGATCCCAGTGATACATCGTGACGAAGGGCGCGATGCCCCGCTCCCGCACGCCGCCGAGCAGCCTGCGATAGAAGTCGATCCCGGCCCTGTTGGCCGGTCCCCGGCCGTCCGGCTGAATGCGCGGCCACGCGATGGAGAGCCGATAGGCGTCCACGCCGAGATCGGCGAGCAGTTCGACGTCCTGGGGCCAGCGGTGGTAGTGATCACATGCTGGACTGCCGCTCTCGCCGCCTGCCACCGCGCCAGGACGACGGCTGAAGGCGTCCCAGATCGAGTCGCCTCGGCCGTCCTCGTCCACTGCGCCCTCGATCTGATACGAGGAGGTCGCCACCCCCCAGACGAAGGACGGTGGGAAGCGCAGGGCCGGGTCGGGGTGGCGGGCGGCTGCGGGTGTGGGCACGAGGGGCTCCTGATCGCCGAGGATGCGGTGTCGTCATCGAGTTCCGCAGCCCATGATGTCTTCGGAGCAGCGTGATCGACAAGAGCCTGAATCGTGTTCGGTCGATCCGGCCCGAGAAGCCCGGACGGCCCCCGGAGTGGCTCCCACGCCCACGAGGGCGCGGGGCCGAGCCGGACTGAAGCTCGGCACTCCGAGGGCCGGGTGACTGCCTGGTATTCACCGACCGTTTTCCCCGTCGCGCACCCCCGGTGTGTGGCCGGAGGACGGCGCGTCAGGCCGTCGGCGTCGTACACCGATCGGGCGGCCTAGCGGGCATCCACCTCACGAGTCCTGCTGGTATTCAACGCTGGACCACCTCCTTTCTCGTGTGCCACGAACATAGGCGCGGTGCCGAGGCCCCCGCAACGGATTTAGCGCCCTTCTCGCCCTCGGCGAACACGGTTGTCGGGCTGCCGCCCGCGCTCGACGTGGCGCAAGGGCAGGCCGAGGCGCTCGCGTTCCTGCGGACGGTGAGATCGGCGCCCTCGTGAGACGCCGAGGGCCGCCGGTCAGCGCCGGGCCGCAGGCAGCCCTGACCAGGATGGAGGTGGCGCCGGGTGTACTGCTCAACCCACGCGAGTGCCCAGCCCGGCCAGCGCGGTGCCCAGCGTGCGCAGGACGGCGACGGTCTCGGCGTGGGTCTGGTGCGGGCTCTCGATCTCGCCTGCGCGAATGCGCAGACAGACCTCCCGGAGCTGGTAGGTGTACCCGGCGCCGTCGAGTTCGAGCCGATGGGTCACCGGCTCGGCCCCGTGGACGGTCACGGTCATCTCGGTGGGCCGGAAGAACGGGTCGGCGAGGTCGACGCGCCCGAGGGTGCCCGACACACTGGCGCGTGCGTGCAAGGAGGCCGTCAGCGAGGAGCGCAGCACGGCATGCGCCCCCGCCGGGTAGCGCAGCAGCAGCCCGCTCTCGGCGTCGACGCCGTTGGGTGCCAGCGAGCCGTGCACCTCGACCCCGGTGGGCTCGCCGAGCAGCATGTGCGCGAAGGAGACCGGGTAGACGCCGAGGTCCAGCAGCGCGCCGCCGCCCTGTACCGGGTCCCACAGGCGGGCGGCCGGGTCGTAGGGCACGGCGAAGCCGAAGTCGGCAGAGACGGTGCGGAGCACTCCGATCTCGCCGTCGGCGACCAGGGTGCGTAAGCGCTGGATCAGGGGGTTGAACCGCGTCCACATGGCCTCCATGAGGAACCGGCTGCGCTCCGCTGCGAGCGTGACCAGCTCCTGAGCCTGCTCGGCGGTCAGGGTGAACGCCTTCTCGCACAGCACGTGCTTGCCCGCGAGCAGCGCGGCCTTGGCGACCTCGTGATGCGCGGCGTGCGGCGTGGCGATGTAGACGACGTCGACGTCCGGATCGGCCAGCAGCAGGCGGTAGTCGTCATAGGCGCGCGGAATCCGATGCGTCGCGGCGAACTCCTCGGCACGCGCCTGCGTTCGCGAGGAGACGGCGAGGATCTCGATCTCGGCCACCCGGTGCAGGTCCTCGGCCACCACGGAGGCGATGGCGCCCGTCGAGACGATTCCCCAGCGCAGTGGCGCATCCCTGTCTGTCACCGCGCCAGGCTAGCGCGATCTTCACCCGAAAGGGGTGCTTCGGCGGCCGAGACCTTGGCGTGTGCGGCAGACGAGCGGCAGGCGCCGAAGCCGCCTCGGGCGTGTGCGTGACGATCGCTCGACATGCGCGAGACACCGCGATGCGATATTACTCATCGTTCATCATAAGTGACTACCAGTGACGGTGGTGGACGTCGTCTCGCGGCCGGTGTGCCGGGGCCGCCGTCGACCCGTCGATGCGATTCGGCCCGGCGGAGACTCGCCTGCCTGCTCCGTCGGCGGCAACCTGCGGGCGCGACACCGGCTTGCCGCACCGTCACCGTCTTCCTGTACTGGAGAGATCATGCTCGCCTGGTTTGTTCGTTCGGTCGCTCAGGGCGACACCCATCTCGCGTCGGCGACGTGGAGTGGGCTGGCCCGTGTGCGACCGGTGTGCGACCCGGATCGACCCTTCTACCCGGCCAACGCCTTCGGAGTGGGGATTCTCGACTGCTACTACGACGACCAGCGCTGTTCGCGCTGCCTGACCGTGGTCGTCCCGCCGACGCCCGCCGCGAGGCCGCTGGCCGTGGTGCGCTGAGGCGATCAGTTCCCCGCGCCGTCCCCGCCCGAATGACTCCGAGTCGGGGGAGTGGCGGAGACAGCGCGGGGCGCGGCGTCGCGAGGCCGGTGGCGGCCCGGTGTGCGTCGATCCGGCCGGGTCGGCCTGCCTGCCGGTCCCAACGGGGCGGGCCCGGCCCCGTGGCGTCAGTCGGCTTCGCCGGTCGGTGGGGAGTCGGCGGGCGAGACGGGTGACGTCGGTTCGCCCCGACGCCGAGCCACGCAGGCGCACGCGTCCGGATCACGTCATCCTCGGGTGCGTCGGCCGCGCCGTCGATCGACCTCGGCTCAGGCCCCGAGGCGCGCGGCCCATCGGATGCCGCCGAGCAGGTGCGCCAGGAAATCAGGGTCGGTGTAAGCCTCCGACGCGTGTCCCAGTGCGGTGTACCAGGACCGGCCGCCGTGCGGTTCGTGGCACCAGGCGATCGGGTGATCTCCCATCGCATGCGGGCCCGGCTCATAGCGGGCCTCGTCGACGGAGAGGAGGACACGGACGTCCTCCCGAGGGTTGGCGTCGAAGTTGTACCACTCGTCGAGCCGGTTCCAGGTGGAGTCGAGATGCATGGTGGAGGGATGTGTCCGGTCCTCCACCGTGGCAGGCGCCTCCTGGACGGCGGGGTGATCGACGAAGCGGGCAGCGACCAGTTCGCGGTAGAAGGGCCAGTCTTTGTCCGAGGTGCTCGCCCCGTGCACGCCGACGAAGCCGCCGCCCGCGCGGACCCACTTCTCCAGCGCGGCCCGCCCCGCCGCGTCCACCGACGTGCCGCTGGTGCTCAAGAAGACCACCGCCGACTGCCGGGCCACCTCGGCGGTCAGGACGTCCGGGTCCTCCGTGGCCGTCACCGCGAAACCGTGTTCCCGGCCGAGCCTGCTGATCGCGGCCACCCCGGCCGGGATCGACTCGTGGCGAAACGCCGTCGTCCGCGAGTACACCAGCACCGAGGGACGGCTGTTCGGCTCGCTCATCGTGCTCCTCTGCTTCGTCGTGCCCCGTTGTCTCCACGCGCGACCGAGCACCGTCTTACGCAGGCCCGAGCGGCCGTCGCGGATCATGGGCGGTCGCGGCCGACCGATGATCGGGCCACGGTCTGCGACGACGGGATTTCCCGGTCGCGGCCCTGATTCTCCGGGGTCACGAGGGTAGCGGGTGGTCCGGCGGGCCGTCGTCGCCCGGCGGCCTGCGGCGACGCTCCGGTGGGCCGACGCCTGCGGTCGCCTGAGCGGTCTCCCGCAGTGCGGCGAGCGGGCAGCCGAACCGGCGGCGGGCAGGCCCGGCGTCGATGCACCGGCCCGGTCTGCGATCCGTTCCTGGGCGGGCGCGCTGACGGGCCCCACTGGGTCAGGGCAGGGTGAGGATCTGCGGGCCCTCGTCGGTCACGGCCACGGTGTGCTCGACGTGGGCGGCCCGGCTGCCGTCGATGGTGCGCAGCGTCCACCCGTCGTCGTCCATTCGGTAGGCGTCGTGGCCGCCTGCCATGAACATCGGCTCGATGGCGAGGACCAGCCCGTGACGCAGGGTGATGCCTCGGCCAGGCCTGCCGTCGTTGGCCAAAGCGGGCGCCTCGTGCAACGCCCGTCCGACGCCGTGACCCCCGAAGTCCTCCGGGATTCCGTAGCCTGCCGCGCGGCCGATGGTGCCGACGGCGCTGGCGATGTCGGTGAGCCTGCCGCCGACCACGGCCGCGGCGATCCCCGCCTCCAGCGCGGCGGTGGTGGTGGCGATGAGACGCAGGTCGGTCTCGGTGCCCGTGCCGATCACGAAGCTGACGGCGGCATCGCCGTGCCAGCCGTCCAACTCGGCGCCGCAGTCGACGCTCAGGAGATCGCCGTCGCGCAGTCGGTAGGAGCTGGGGATTCCGTGCACCACGGCGTCGTTGACCGAGGTGCACAGCACACCGGTGAAGGGCGTCAAGGCGAACACCGGCTGGTAGTTCAGGAAGGAGGGCTTCGCCCCAGCGTCCTTCATCACGCCGTGGGCGAGGTCGTCCAGTTCTCGCAGCGAGACTCCGGCCTTCGCCTCGGCCTGCACCTCGGCGAGCGCACGCCCGACGACGCGCCCCGCTTCCCGCATCGCCGCCAGTTCCGCGTTCGTCTTGATCACGACCATGACATGCTCCTCATCCCATCGATCCAATACCTATACCGGTATTTTTATCACGGTCTGGCGGTGGGCGGCAGCGGGGGCGGCCGGGACGACGGCCGCGTCCGTCGGAGGGCGAGCAGCCGTCTCTTGCCGGGGCCGATCCTCGGTCGACAGGCCTGCGGCGGCCCGGATGCGCCCTGGCCGGTGCCGGGCGGTGAGACGAGGCTGCGTCGTACCCGGTTCCGGTATTACTATCCCGGTATGGTGCGACCCCCGTTGAGCGGCGTGGAACGAGAGCGAGGCGAGCGACTGGGTGTCCTGCTCCGCCGGGCCAGAGGTGACCGGAGCATGGCGCAGATCGCCTCCGTCGCGGGAGTCTCCACCGAGACGCTGCGCAAGATCGAGACCGGCCGGGTGCCGACGCCTGCCTTCTTCACCGTGGTGGCGCTGGCCGCCGCGTTGGACCTTCCCCTGGATGCGGTGGCCAGCGTGAGTCTCGGCGGCGAACCGGAGGGTCCTGCGCTCTCGGCCTGATCGGCCGTCCGGGTGGAGATGTGGCCGGAAGGGGCCTTCGACGGAGCCAATCAACCCCTTGGCGGCGTCATCGGGGGTTTGATACCGCCATCGACAGCACGGCACGGGCTTCGTCGTGGTCGGCGGCTGCCGCCCCCGACGCACCTGCCGGTGAGCACTCCGTGCCCGGTGCGCACGAGCTTGGGTCAACTCCCGCGAGGCGCAGAAAGAAAGGACCACACTCGATGTTGAGACGTTCTCTGGTGGGGGTCGTCGGCGTGGTCGCCGTGCTGGCCGCCGGCTGTGGCTCGTCGGCGGGCGAGAGCGATCAGGTGACCCTGCGTTTCGGCTACTGGGGCAACGACGACCGGGCCCAGGCGACCAACGAGGCCATCGCGCTGTTCGAGGAGCGCAATCCGAACATCACCGTCGAGGCCTCCTTCTCGTCGTTCGAGTCCTACTTCCAGAAGCTGGCGACCGAGACCGCAGGTCGCAACGCCCCCGACGTCATCCAGATGGACTACCGCTACCTGCGGGAGTACGGCGACCGAGGCGCGCTCGCCGACCTCGCCTCCCCGGAGCTGGCGGCCGAGCTGAGCACGGACGGCATCTCCGCCGAACTGCTGTCCTCCGGTCAGCTCGACGATCAGCTCCTCGGCGTCCCGATGAGCCAGAACACCCAGATCCTCTTCTACGACACCGAGGTGTTCGACTCGGTCGGCGTCACGCCGGAGGACGGCTGGACCTGGGACGAGTTCGAGGAGGCCTCCTCCGCCATCAGTGCGATCGACGAGGGGCAGGTCTTCGGCACCGCCGACTTCGGAATGGCCATCGACTGGTTCGAGGTCTGGCTCGGCCAGCAGGGCGGCGAGCTGTACACCGCCGACGGCGGGCTGGGCTACGGCGCCGAGGAGGTCGCGGAGTTCTGGGAGCTGGCGGATCGCTTCCGTGAGTCCGGCGCGTCCACCCCGGCCGACGTCGGCACCGGCTCGGACGGCTCCATCGCCACCAGCCCGATGGGCAAGAACCGGGCGGCCTCGGAGTTCGGCTACGACAGCGGCCTGACCTCCTACGCCCAGACCCTCGGTGACCAGATCAGCGTCGCGCCCTTCCCGAGCGACGGTGACGACCTCGGCCAGTACGCCAAGCCCAGCATGCTGGCCTCGGTGTTCTCCGGTTCGAATCACCCTGCCGAGGCGGCCAGGTTCATCGACTTCATGGTCAACGACCCCGATGCGGGCGAGATCCTCGGCACCACGCGGGGCATGCCCGCCAACGACGAGGTGCGCTCGGCGATCAGCGGCTCCCTGGAGGGCGCCGAGCTGGTCGCGTACGAGTTCGAGGAGGCCATCGCCGACCGGCTCGTGGCTGCGCCCGCCCCGCCGCCGCCCGGCGAGGGCGCCATCAAGCGTGACTTCCAGCGCATCAACGACGAGATCGCCTTCGGGCGGCTCAGCGTGCAGGAAGCTGCGGAGCAGTTCATCGCGGGGGCGGAACAGCAGCTCTCCTGATCATCGGGCGAACCGATCTCGCTCCATGGGTTCGCCGACGGCGCCGCCACGTCACCGACGTGGCGGCGCCGTCGTGTGTCGGGGCACTGCTGGTCGAGACCGCCGTGAGCAGGCCGGGCGCCGACTTCGTCCTCGGTGGCTGATCGCCAGGAGAGATCGGAGGGATGGCCGGAGCAGGTCAGCACCGTTGTTCCCGGCCGGGCCTCCCGGATATCTTTCGTTGGAACAGACCGCCGAGATCATGTCTCGTCGCCAGGTCGGTTCTGGAACCAGTCTCCGTCCCGGTCGGCTGTACGGGCGGATTCCTCGGCTGTTCCCGGCGGGCCGGACTGCGTTGATTCATCGGATCTCTGACGGAGGTCTTCGGCGGGAGATCCTCCGTCGGTCGGCGGGCCTGTGTCGACGACGTCGCGCCGAGCACGGCAGACGTCCGGGGCTTCACATCGGGCGCCGAGGACGTCGACCCTGATGCGAAGACCTCGCCCGCCGGGACGCCCCGAGAACGGAGACGACGAATGACCGCCCAACCCGATGCCCGGACGGACTGGTTCACCGAGGCCCGTTTCGGGCTGTTCGTGCACTGGGGCCTCTACTCGCTGGCGGCCCGTCACGAGTGGGTGAAGCTCCGGGAGCACCTCGGCGACGAGCACTACGACCGGTACCTGGAGCAGTTCCGCGCCGACCGTTACGACCCGAGGCGCTGGGCCGCCGACGCCAAGGCTGCCGGGATGCGCTACGCGGTCCTGACCAGCAAGCATCACGAGGGCTTCTGCCTGTGGGATTCGGCCTTGACCGAGTACAAGGCCACCAGTACGCCTGCCGCCCGAGACCTGCTCGCCGAGTTCGTCGCCGCGTTCCGTGCCGAGGGGCTGCGGGTCGGCTTCTATTACTCGCTGATCGACTGGCACCATCCCGACTACCCGCTCGACTGGATGCACCCGGCGTTCAAGACCGGCGTCCAGCCCGGCGGCGATCTGCCGAGCTACGTCGACTACCTGCACGGACAGGTTCGTGAGCTGATCACCGAACATCGCCCGGACATCCTGTGGTTCGACTTCTCGTTCCCCGAGTTCCCGCCGGAGGAGGGCGCCCCCGGCAAGGGCCGCGACGACTGGCAGTCCGCGCGGCTGGTCGAGATGATCCGCGAGCTGGACTCCGACGTGCTGATCAACGACCGGCTCGACCTGCCCGGCAGCGCGGACTTCCGCACACCGGAGGAGATGGCGCCGCACACGGACCTGCGGTCCGGGGAGCACGCCATGCCCTGGGAGGCGTGCCGGACGCTCAACGGGTCATGGGGATACGCGCCGTCGTTCCAGCAGTGGCTCGATGCGGGACAGGTGCTGCGTCTCCTCGTCGACGGGGTGGCCAAGAACGGAAACCTGCTGCTCAACGTCGGTCCCACCGGCAGAGGCGAGTTCGAGCCGAGGGCCAGGGAGTTGCTGGCCGAGGTGGGGGAGTGGATGCGGCTGCACGGTGACTCGGTGCACGGCGCCGGGGCGAGCACCGTGACGGCGCCGCCCGACTGTCGGGTGACTCAGTCGGGTGATCGCGTGTTCGTGCACCTGTTCTCCTGGCCCGCAGGCCTGCTCGTCGTCGAAGGTCTGGCGGGCCGACTGCGGTATGCCTCGTTCCTGCACGACGGAGCGGAGGTGCCGTTTACCGAGGTGCGGGGCTGGACGCCCGACGTGCCGCATCGGGTCGCGCCGGGGCCGGAGGGCTCCGTGGTGCTGACCCTGCCCGCACGACGGCCGGACTCAGCCGTTCCCGTCATCGAGCTGAGCCTGCGTTCGTAGCCACCCCTCCACCCCGGCGACGTGCATCGTCATCGAGGCGGCGGCCAGATCCGGTCGCCGGGCACTGATCGCGTCCAGGATGGCGCGGTGCTCGGCGATCGTGCGCCGCACCGCGCCGTTCTCGGTCAGCCCGCGCCAGATCCTGGCCCGCTGGGTGCGGCTCGACACCGTCTCGATCAAGGAGACCAGCACCTCGTTGCCGCTGACCGCCGCGACCCGGCGATGGAACTCCAGGTCGTTGGCCAGCAGATCGTCGACCGACGGCTGCTCGCCGAGGTCGTCGAGCAGCGCGGTGAGCTCGGCGATCTGCGCATCGGTGGCGGACTGCGCGGCCAGTGCGGCCGCCGCCGGTTCGAGGATGCGGCGGACCTCGAAGAACTGCAGCAGGCTGTCGTCGCGGTGCAGGTCGACGATGAAGCCCATGGCCTCCAGCAGGACCGAGGGCTCCAGGCTGGTCACGTAGGTGCCGTCGCCCTGTCGGACGTCCAGCACCCGGATGAGGGAGAGCGCCCGGACCGCCTCGCGCAGCGAGTTGCGGGACAGCCCCAGTCGCTCGGCCAGATCGGCCTCGCGCGGCAGCCGGTCGCCGGGCCGCAGCTCGCCGGAGACGATCATGCCGCGGATCTTGGTGATGGCCGTGTCGGTCAGCGACACCTGTCGTTCCTCCGAGGTGCGGTAGGGGTGCGGTGGAGCGTACGGCAGCCTGCGCCCGAACCGATACGGGCGGCAGGGGCTTCGTCACCGCATGGAGCCCTTCGTGATCCGGGTCGACGTGAGTCTTCGGCATCCTGTCGCCGAAGCGGTGCCGACGGGGCGCTGCGGACTCGCTACGGGCGGGAATCGCCTCGTCGCGTCGGAGGTCCCCTCGCCGCCCGGTCCGGCCTTCGACGTCGCAGGCATGTCCGCCGACCGGACGAACAGGCTGCGCCGGCGGCAGGAATCGATACATCCGATTAATTGCCGTTATCGGCCACCGTTCAGTCGGCGACGTGGACTTTTCGATCGTCGACCTCGAGCATACGTCCTATGTGTTGCCCTGCTCGACGATGAGCGGGCGTGATGATGAGGAGACGGTGTGGAAAGACGAGGCAGACGGGCCGCCCGGTCGGCGGTGGCCGCCACGGGGCTGGCGGTCGCGCTGGTCGCCGCGACGCTCGGTGGCGGAGCGGTCGCGACGGCGCAGAACGAACCGGACTGGGTCCCGGTCGAGCGGCAGTCCTACGGCGTCGAGCCCAACCTCGATCGCGGCGTCGTCGCGCTGAACCAGGGCGAGGGCAACGTCTACGTCGGCTGGCGACTGCTGGAGTCCGACCGCGAGAACGTCGGCTTCCACGTCTTCCGGGAGACCGACGGCCGCAAGACGAAGCTGAACCGGGTTCCGCTGCGGGACAGCACGAACTTCGTCGACGAGACCGCCGACCTGACCAAGGAGAACACCTACACGGTCAAGCCGGTCGGCAACGGGCGACCGGACGACCGAGGTACCGCGTACACGCTCGGCGCGAACAGCGCCGACCAGGGCTATCTGTCCTTCGACCTCGCCGACGACATCGACCAGACCGCCCGGCACATCGCCACCGGCGACCTGGACGGCGATGGCGACCTGGACTTCGTCATCAAGCGCGGCAACCAGAACATCGACCCCTCGCGCAGCGAGACCCCCACCGACACCTACAAGCTCGAGGGCTACACCAACGAGGGCGAGTTCCTCTGGCGTCGTGATCTCGGCGTCAACCTGCGTACCGGCATCTGGTACACGCCTTACGTGGTCGCCGACCTGAACGGCGACGGCAAGGCCGAGGTCGCGTACAAGTCCAGCGAGGTGGACGAGGACCTGAACGGCGACGGGCGCACCGACTATCGCGGCGCCTCGAACTGGCGGGTCTACGAGGGACCGGAGTACGTCGAGATCCTGGAGGGCGCGACCGGTGAGACCATCGCCCGTGAGGACTGGATCTCCCGAGGCGAGCCCGGAGAGTGGGGTGACGAGAAGGGCAACCGCTCCGAGCGCCATCAGCTCGCGATCGCCTATCTCGACGGCGATAAGCCGAGCCTGATCGTCATGCGCGGCACCTACGCGCAGATGAAGGCCGAGGCCTGGGACTTCCATGGCGACGAGCCGGCGCAGCTCTGGAGCTGGACACGCCCCCGCGACGAGAACGGCCGATACGCCGAGGGCATGGGCTTCCACAACATCCGCACCGGCGACGTGGACGGCGACGGCAGGGACGAGCTGATCAACGGCAGCGTTGCCATCGACGACGATGGAACCACCATGTGGATCACCGGCGAGGGCCATGGCGATCGGCTGCACATGACCGACATCGATCCCACTCGGCCGGGCCTGGAGATCTTCTACGTCCAGGAGGTCAACAGCCACTACGAGCATCCGATCCACCTGCGTGATGCCGCCACCGGTCAGCTGATCTGGGGCATCGAGGGCGAGAAGTGGGACGACGTCGGCCGAGGCTCGGCCGCCGACATCGATCCGACCCAGCCCGGTCTGGAGGTCTGGTCCGGTCGTCCCGACCCGACCGGCGCCACCGTGATCGAGCCGCCGACCGACAAGCTGTACAACGCCAAGGGCGACGTCGTCGGCACGCGGCCGTACAGCGTCAACTACGGCATCTGGTGGGACGGCGACCTGCTGCGCGAGTCGCTGGACGGCGTGTACATCGACAAGTGGGACTACGAGAAGGAAGAGCTGGTGAATCTGCTGACCGCCGAGGCAGACCCGGCCAGCGGCACCGAGCGCTACTCGGTCCTCGGCTACGGCGACGTGATCGGCGACTGGCGCGAAGAGGTCTTCTACGTCCACGACCGCTTTGAGATCAGGATCTACAGCACCACGATCCCGACCGAACACCGGTTCCCGACCTTCCTGCAGGACAAGGACTACCGGTCGAGCCTGGCCAGCGAGGCCTCCGGCTACATGCAGTCCACCCAACCCGGCTTCTACTTCGGTGCGGAGTCCGCTCCCGAGAAGTGACGTCGGCTCGGCAGGCACGACGGCGTCCGCGCTGCGCGTCACCGAGTAGGACCGGCGGTCTCGTTCCCGTGCGCTGTGAGGGAACGAGACCGTCCCGTCCGTGCGGGTCGCTGCCGTCGTCTCGGGTCCGCCGACGGCGGCGTCGGCCGCATCGGCTGCTCTCGATCAACGAACGGGAGCCCGCTGCTTCGGCACTGCGGCGGGCCTGCGCGGGTCGACGGCGAAGCATGGACGCGGTGTCCGTGCCGGGGCGACATACCGGGCAAGTGCGAAGGGGACGGCGCCATGCCGTCCCGTGTGCCGACCGGCTCGGCAGGCGGGTCGTCGGGCGCGAGGTGTTCGCAGGGCGCCTCGTTCTGTCGTTCGTCCCGGCCGCCGCGCCTGTCTCGGCTGACTCCTCGGACCGTCCTCGCCGGGCTCCTCGAACAGCGGAGCCCGACCTGTCGCGACGCGGGAGCGTGCCGGTCCGAGACCGCCGAAATGTACTGACGGCAGGCGACGCCGGCCGGATTCCGCGCGACGGATCAGTTCGCGAGAGCGGGCCGGCCGTCGTTCCCGTGGTAGCGAGCACCGTGTTCCTTCCGCCGGAGAGGCGACGGAGGAACTCCCCGTCGTGGTCGCCGACCTGCCGTGTCGGGTGGCAGACAGGTCGTCCGGCGCGGGCCTGCGGGGGAACGGGGTCCTCGGCGTCGCCACGGCGATGACGGCGAAGTTCCCGAGAGGCCTGCGACGTGGTGTCGGTCGATCGGCTCGGCGTCGACGCAGTAGAAGACCCGAAAAGCGAGTCATACATCGGATGTCGGGTTGTGGACCGGCTGTTTCGTAGGCACGACGACGACCTTCACCGCAGACGCTTCACGTACTAGCCTCGGAAGGCGGGGCTGACGACGGCACGACCGGCGGAGTGGGGTGGTAGCCGTGCGGACGGGTCGTCGGGACGGACACGCCTTCCGCTCGCCGTGTCGGAAGGCCCTCGCGGCGGCCGGCCGGGCCGGGCACCGCAGCGGGCTCTACGGCAGACGAAAGGTAGGAGCTTGTGACGTCCATCCCCTCTCCTTCAGACGGGTCCCTCGCGGGCCTGCGGGCACTGGTGACCGGCGGCGCATCCGGCATCGGGCTGGCCACCGCCCACGCGCTGCTCGCCAGAGGCGCCCACGTCGCGTGCCTCGACCTCGAACCGGCCGGAGCGCCGGAACCGCTGATCGGCATCCGCTGCGACGTCTCGGACGACGACGGGGTGCCCGCAGCGGTCGCCGACGCGGCCGAACGGCTGGGCGGTGTCGACATCCTGATCAACAACGCGGGCATCGGTGCACAGGGCACGGTCGAGGACGGCGAGCTGGACCAGTGGCGCACGGTGTTCGACGTGAACCTGCTGGGCATGGTCCGGGTGACCAGGGCGGCCCTGCCATGGCTGCGTCGTTCCACGGCTGCGGCGGTCGTCAACACCTGTTCCATCGCCGCCACTGCCGGGCTGCCCCGCCGAGCGCTCTACAGTGCGAGCAAGGGCGCCGTGCTGTCGCTGACCCTGGCGATGGCCGCCGACCACGCGCCGGAGGGAATCCGGGTCAACTGCGTGAATCCGGGCACCGTCGACACACCCTGGGTACAACGGCTGCTGGCCGCCGCTGCGGACCCGGCCGCCGAACACGAGGCGCTGCGCAGGCGACAGCCGATCGGCAGGCTGGTGTCGGCCGAGGAGGTCGCCGCCGCGATCGTCTACCTCGCGAGCCCGGCGGCGGGGGCGACCACCGGAACCGCGCTGGCCGTCGACGGCGGAATGCAGGGCCTGCGGCTGCCGCCGCCTGCGCGCTGACCGCCGCGTGACGACGATCCTCGACGATGTCCGGCGGTGCTCGCGGTTCGGCCTGCGGGGTCTGCCCGACCGCGCGGTTCCCGGCCGTGGCCGCACGAAACGGGGACCGCAGACCTGGCGGGGCGGCCCGCTCAGGTGGCGGCAGGCCGGGTACGCCCGGACGGTGTGCGGCGAGGAAGGGACCGGGGCGCGGGCCTCGGTGCCCGTCACCGACTCCCGCACCGCCGACGCAGGCTCACACAGCGGCTTCATCGACTCGCCGATGTCGATCTCGCTCGTCTGCCCCGAGGGAGATCCGAAAGCGAGGGGCATCGGCGCAGGCGACCGTGCGAGAACGAGAGGCCGGTCGTAGGCGAGGTACTCCGGCGTAGATCGACGGGCTCGCGCGGGGAGTCGGCACGGATCGACGGTCGGTCGCTCCGTCATGTCGGTCGGCCCAAGCGGGGCGAGCCGAGAGAGCAGCCGCGTCCGTCGCTGCGGACGGTTTCCGGACTGGTGATCGGGATGGAGTGCCGAAGACCGGCGCCGAAGGTGTGGAGGGAGCCGAACAGCGGCCTGCGGCGTCACCGACGGTCGGACGCGGGCCGGCCGAGCCTGCCGGGGCCATCGCGGACCGGATCGGACGAAGGCGTCGGTGAGATGCCTCGACGAGATGCTGTGACAGACACTCCCTGAGGAGGGAATCGGCTGATGGAGACGATCGCGCTGCACACCCGGCTGGAGTCGGGACGGGAACAGGACTACGACGAGGTGCACCGCGTGATCCCGGTGGAGCTCGACGCGGCGCTGCGGGCGGCAGGGGTCCACTCCTGGCGGATCTGGCGGGACGGGCGCGAGCTGTTTCATCTGGTCGAGTGCGAGGACTATCAGGCGATGCGCGCGGCACTGCGTGACGATCCCGCGAACGTCGAATGGCAGCGGCGCCTGGCCCCGCTGCTCGCCGTGCCCGACGACTACTCCGGTGACGACAGCGGCATCTCGATGGTCTGGCGGCTGCCGTGAGGACCATGGCCGATCGCGTCACGCTCGGCCGTGGCGACGTCCGTGTCGGACCGCTGGGGCTCGGCTGCGCAGCACTGGGAAACCTGTTCGCCGCGCTGCCCGACGACCAGGCCGCCTCGACGGTCGATGCCGCCTGGGAGGCGGGCATCCGAACCTTCGACACCGCGCCGCACTACGGACTGGGGCTGTCCGAACGCAGGCTCGGTGCTTCGTTGCGCGCTCGGCCCCGTGACGAGTACGTGCTGTCGACGAAGGTGGGCAGGCTGCTGGCCCCCGCACCGTCGGCCGCGGCGACCTCGCGAGATCAGGAGGGTTTCGACGTCCCCGCGACCCACGTCCGTCGATGGGACTTCAGCGCCGAGGGAGTCCGACGATCGCTGGAGTCCTCGCTGGACCGGCTGGGCCTGTCGCGAGTCGACGTTCTCCTGCTGCACGACCCCGACGACCATCATGAGTGGACCGTCCGGGAGGCGTATCCCGCGCTGCGCGAGCTGCGCGCCGCCGGGGTGATCGGCGCGATCGGCGCGGGCATGAACGACGCCTCGGCGCTGACGAGTCTGGTCGAGGAGTGCGATCTGGACGTCGTTCTGCTGGCGGGCCGGTACACGGTTCTGGAGCAGGGCGCACTGGACCGGCTGCTGCCCGCCTGCGTCCGACGGGGTACCTCGGTACTGGCGGGCGGCGTGTTCAACTCCGGGCTGCTGGCCGAGGATCGACCCGGTCCGGACGCGACCTATGACTACACGACGGCACCGGCTCCGCTCATCGAACGAGCCCGCCGCATCGCCGACGTCTGCGATCGGCACGGCGCCCGCCTGCCGCAGGTGGCACTGCAGCTCCCACTCGCTCACCCCGCGGTAGCGGGCGTGCTGGTCGGTGCCCGTTCGAGCGACGAGATCATCCATGACGTCGCCCTCGCCGCCGAGCCGGTTCCCGCCGAGTGCTGGGCGGATCTGAAGGCCGAGGGCCTGCTGCGGACCGACGTCCCCGTACCCGAGGAGTGAGCCGGTGACCACCGAATCCGTCGTCGACGCCCATCACCACCTCTGGGACCCCGCCCGCCGTGCGTATCCGTGGATGGCAGGCGAGGCGTTCGCCCCGATCCGTCGACGGTATGGACTGGGCGAGCTGACCGGGGTGCTCGCGACCACGGCGGTCGAGGCGACGGTGCTCGTGCAGACCGTCGGCGACCGCGCCGAGACCGTGGAGTTCCTCGCCCAGGCGGCGCACAGCGAGGGCCTCATCGCCGGGGTCGTGGGTTGGCTGGACCTCACCGCCGCCTCCGTCGCCGACGACATCGCCGAGCTCCGGGCCCGGCCCGGCGGTGCTGCGCTGGTGGGCATTCGTCATCAGGTGGAGGACGAGACGGACCCGGACTGGCTGGCCAGAGCCGACGTTCGCCGTGGCCTGCGCGCGGTGGCCGACGCCGGACTGGCCTACGACCTGCTGGTGCGTCCCGACCAGCTTGACGCCGCAGGCGACGTGGTCCGCGCGGTGCCCGATCTGCGGTTCGTGCTCGACCACGGCGGCAAGCCGCCTATTAGGGAGAGTGGCAAGCCGCCTTTTAAAGAGCGTGGCAAGCCGCCGATCAGCGCGAGCGGCAATCCGCCTGCTGAAGACGGCGGCGTGCCGGCCGACGAACGGCACGCCGAACCGCCCGTCGCCGCTGACCCGGCGCAGGCTGCTCGGCACCGTGGTGCCGTCGTGCCGGATATCGCGGCGGCCGGTTCGCGGTCCGGCGTCGACGCGGCGTCGAATGTGGACGGTGTCGGTACCTCCGATCTGTCGGCGGGCGGAATGGTCGAGTGGGACGGGTGGGCGCAGTCCTCCGGCGCCGCCCAGTGGTCGGCGGCGTTGGGCGAACTCGCCGAGGCCGAGAACGTGATGTGCAAACTGTCCGGCCTGATCACCGAGGCATCGTGGTCGGACTGGACCATCGAGGACATCCGGCCGTACGCCGACCGGCTGCTGTCGACCTTCGGACCGCAGCGGCTGATCTACGGCAGTGACTGGCCGGTCTGCGAACTGGCAGGCACCTATGGCGAGGTGTTGACGTTGGCAGGTCGGCTCACCGACGCGCTGTCGGATGTCGAGCGGCGCCGTGTGCTGGCGGCCAACGCACGAGACTGGTACCGACTGAGGGCTTGAGGCCTGGCCTGCCCGGCCCGAGAATACTTCCGAAGCCGAAGCCGAAGCCGAAGCCGAAGCCGAAGCCGAAGCCGAAGCCGAAGCCGAAGCCGAAGCCGAAGCCGAAGCCGAAGCCGAAGCCGAAGCCGAAGCCGAAGCCGAAGCCGAAGCCGAAGCCGAAGCCGAAGCCGAAGCCGAAGCCGAAGCCGAAGCCGAAGCCGAAGCCGAAGCCGAAGCCGAAGCCGAAGCCGAAGCCGAAGCCGAAGCCGAAGCCGAAGCCGAAGCCGAAGCCGAAGCCGAAGCCGAAGCCGAAGCCGAAGCCGAAGCCGAAGCCGAAGCCGAAGCCGAAGCCGAAGCCGAAGCCGAAGCCGAAGCCGAAGCCGAAGCCGAAGCCGAAGCCGAAGCCGAAGCCGAAGCCGAAGCCGAAGCCGAAGCCGAAGCCCGTCGACACGCCGTGCCGTGTGGCCTCCGGCACGACATCGCGTCCTCGCCTCACAGCTCTGTACGCCGCTGTGTCGGCGTTGCGGACACGGTCCGACGGCTACCCCACACTGTCGTCGAGTGCCGTGCCCGCCGAGCCGCAGTGCGACGTGCGATGTCACGTCGAGGCGTCGCGTGCCTGGTCTCCTGGATCGATTGCTGTCACGGCCTCCTCGGCGTCGTGCGGGCAGAATCTTGGCGTCCGGCGTCCGGCTCGGCTGTCTCAGGCAGCGGCCGTCCGGGGTCCGTCAGGCGGCGGACGCCCAGTGCGTGGTGAAGGCGGCGGCCTCCCCGGTGAGCCAGGCGTCGAGCCGGTGGCGATTTCGGTTGGTCACCTTGAACAACCGGGCTCGGCGGACGTCGATCACCAGCGGAGCGCCGCCGGGTAACAGCTCGTCCATGCACTGCTCCATCAATCGGAGCGGGGCGTAGGAGCCTTCTCTGATGAGTTCGGCCTCCTTGAAGTGCAGGAAGACCGACCAGAGCCGGTTGTCGTCGTCGAGCAGCCCCAGGTGCGGGCTGATCCGGACCTCCAGACTGCCCGAGGACCACCGCGCACGGCCGACCTCGACGAGGCGCGGCCGCCACTCCGACATCAGCCGCAGCCATCCTTCCGCGATGGCCTCGTAGTGCGGCCGCTGCAGGGCGTGGGCCTGCTGCACCATCGACGTCATGGCGAGCTCGTCCCGGTCGGCGGCCCGGCCTGCTCGGATCGCGTCGGCGGGGCGGCGGTAGAAGTTGTAGGCGGCAGGCTCCGGGTTCTCATACCTCCGGCGCTGTTGATGGATCGTGGTGATGCGGGCGGCGCCGCCGCTGGCGGCGTAGCTCACGAACGTGGGTAGCGTGATCGACGGCATCGGGGCCTCCGCAGGTCTGGCGCGACGTGTGACCGGTACCGAATCCGCAGGTCAGCGGGCCTGGTATGCCTCTGATTCTAGTCGCGGACCCTGACAATGTCCGTGACGTCACTCGAACGCACGTTCGAATCACTCGATGGGCGGGACGGCGCGTTTCGCTGCTACCGCAGGGTCATGTCGACGGGCCGTTCGGCTCGATGCGACGCCCATCCGCGAACTCGCCATCCCCGCTCCCCGGCGCTGCGCTCGTCGGGGCCGTCGCCTGCCGCTCGGTCGTGAGGCCATTGATCACCCCGAGGCGGCCCGCTTCGCCCAGCGAACGGACGTCGATGACCAGATCGGTCCGGCTCCATGCTGGTTGGTGCCTACCGGCCGAACCGGGGACCGGCCAGGATCGCAGCATGACCAAGGCACTCGTCGTCATCGACGCCCAGGAGTCCTTCCGGCAGCGGCCGAACTGGCAGGCCGTCTCCAATCCCGATCTCGTCGACAAGATCACCCGGCTGGTGACCTCCGCCCGAGCACACGGCGACCTCGTCGTCTGGGTCCTGCACGCCGAGCCCGGCTCCGGCAACGTCTTCGATCCGGCGCTCGGTCATGTCCGGCCGATGGACGGACTGGCGCCCGCCGAGGGCGAACCGGTGCTCGTCAAGACGGCGCACAACGCCTTCACCACGACGAACCTGCACCAACGGCTCACTTCGGCTGGTATTCGGGAGCTGCTCGTCTGCGGCGTGCGCACCGAGCAGTGTTGCGAGACGACGGCCCGGCTCGCCGCCGATCTCGGCTTCGAGGTGACCTTCGTCCTCGACGCCACCGCGACCACGCCCATCGAGCATCCCGACGCCCCGCCAGGACGCAGCCTCGCCGAGGTCCTCGCCGATCCCCGGACGCTGTCCACCGACGACATCGTCGAACGGACCGTCTATGCCTTGTCCGGTCGGTTCGCCGTCGTTCGCACCGTGGCCGACGTGGTGACGTCGACCCCTGCCGTGGTATGACCGGATCGTGACGAGGGTCGTCTTCCTTCTCGCCCCGCGCGTGCACCTGCTCGACCTCGCCGGTCCCGCTCAGGTGTTCTCCACGGCGGCCGATCTCGGGCTCGGCTACACCCAGCACCATGTCGCCGAACAACCGGAGGTGCCGACCGCGCAGGGGGTCGCGCTGCGGGCGTCGACGGCGTGGCCTGCGCTGACTCCCGACGACATGATCATGGTGCCCGGCTGGCGGGCGCCGACGCTGCGTGCCACCGAGGCCTTCGCCCCCGAGTCGCTGCATCGGCTCTTCGCACATCATGCGGCGGGCGGGACGGTGGCGAGCGTGTGCGCGGGGGCGGACGCCCTGGGCCGCGCGGGGCTGCTCGACGGGCGCCGCTGCACCACGCATCACGACGTGCAGGACGAGTTGGCCCGTCGGCATCCCAGGGCCACCGTGGTCCGGGACGTCCTCTACGTCGTCGACGACCGGGTGGTCACCTCGGCGGGCATCGCCAGCGGCATCGACCTCGCCCTGCACCTGGTGGCCTTCGAGCACGGCCCGGCACAGGCGGCCCGGGTGGCCAGAGAGATGGTGGTCTATGCCCGACGCAACGGCGACGACCCGCAGGCCAGTGTGATGCTGCGCCATCGCGACCATCTCGACGACGTCGTGCATCGGACACAGGATCTGATCGACGCGCGGTTCACCGACGCGCTGCGGCTGGGCGAACTCGCCGCAGCCGCGGGCGCGGCGGAGCGCACGCTGACCCGGCACTTCCACCGGGCCACCGGGCTCACTCCGTTGCGCTACCAGCAGCTTCTTCGCTTGGAACGCGCCGAGCACCTGATCGGACGGGGCGCCACCCTGGAGTCGGCGGCCAGGGCGGTCGGCTTCGAGGACGCCCGGATGCTGCGCAGACTGCGGGCGCGGGCCTAAGTCCCCGGCGGGCTCGCCGGTGTCGTTGCCGGGACGCCCGTGCACGAGCCCGCCGCCCCTCGGGGCTGATCGACGGGAGGCGCAGCCACGCCCGCCCTCGTGGTGCGCCCGGCACGCCGCCCCGCATACCGTGCTCACCAGGATGCGGCAGCCGATGGGCGCGAGCGCCGCCCCGCTCCGACCAGCACCGACATGCCAGCGCGGTCAGGACCGACGTCGCAGCAGGGTCAGATCCGCGAGCAGCAGCCCTCCCACGTGGCGCCGCAATCGGACCAGTGACTCTCCGGACGTGCCCCTGGGCACCGTCTCGACGAGCATGATCAGATACAGATAGCTGCGATACAACGCCTGCCGCAGGCGGGTGTCCTCGTCGAAGACGATCCGGCCCCCTGCATCCCGGTAGGCCGTGAGCAGCTCCTCGTCCTTCTCGACGTCGTCGAACAAGGCGAGCGAGACCAGATCGGCCGCCGGATCGCCCCAGAAGGCGCGTTCTCCGTCGATCACACCGCCGATCACCGGCTGCTCGTCGGGCCCGTCGAGCAGGATGTTGCCTGCCCACAGGTCGAAGTGGACCAGGACGGGGGTCGTGATCGCGTCGAGCAGCCCGCCCGCATCGGCGGGCGAGGACTGCGGAGCACCGTCCGGAACCTGCCTGCCCGGTAGCTCGCCGCCGACGAGGTCTCGCACGACCGTGCGGATCTCCGCGACGGGCGACGGCAGCGGCGCATCGAAGCGCTCGGCGTCGGCCAGCACCGCGTCGATCATGGCGCGGAAGGCGGTCCGCCAGGTCGCCGCAGGCGGCCCGACCGAGTCGGCGGGGTAGCCGAACCGTTCTCCCGTCACTCGATGCAGCCGGGCCACGATCTCGGCGAGCGACCGGCGGGTTCGACCCCGTGCCTGCCGGGACAGTTCGGCAGCCCGCTCCGACCACGGCCTGCCGGGCAGTTCCGTCGTGAGCAGGACGTCCGCGCCGATCGTGGGATGGTCGAACACGGTGTGCAGCACCGAGGGCACCGGGGCACCGTCGGCACCCGCTAACCCGTAGTACAGCGCCTCCGTGCGCAGGAGGTGCCGTTCATAGCGCAGGGCGGGCAGCGCCGGATCGGGCGACACCTTGGTGATCAGGCGTCGTCCGTCGGCGAGATGCAGTCGGTGGACGGAGTTGTACAGCCCGCCGGTCAGTCGATGTCGTTCCAGGACGCTCGTCTCGACGCCCGCGTCCGCGAGCAGCGCGGTCAGGTCGTCGTCCGTGAGTTGTTCGGGATGAGCTGCCTGCATGCGGGTTCTCCTACGCTTCGCGGGCTGGGCGCTGAGGAAGGGCGTGGACGCCGACAAGATCATAGTCGCCGTCCCCGCCGAGACCCTTGACTTCGGCCTGCGTCGGACACCGACACACGCGCCAGCCTGTCCGAACCCGCGTGGCGCGGGTGGTGCCCCGGCCGCCGCCGAATCCGCCGGGTGGCGGAGCGGCGACGGCCCCTCTCGACAGCGCATTCGGCGACGCTCGCGAGCGGCTCGCCCAGGATGGCTGCGTCGTGGGCCGCCGCACCGAGCCCCTACTGGCCGTCGACCCCGGTGATCGTGAGCACGGCGGTGCCCGCCTCGTCGGACTCGTCCAGGTCGATCTCCGCGCTGATGCCCCAGTCGTGGTCGCCCGCCGGGTCGTCGAAGATCTGCCGCACCCGCCAGGTCCGGCCCTCCTCCTCGATGATCAACAGCCTCGGGCCTCGGGCGTCCGGTCCCGTGCCGATCGAGTCGTGCTCCTCGAAGTACGGCTCGACCGCCTCCGACCAGGCGTCGGCGTCCCAACCGGACTCCCCGTCCAGCTCGCCGAGCAGGTCGTAGCGCCGCAGCGCCGCCAGCTCGACCCGACGGAAGAGCGCATTGCGCACCAGTACCCGGAAGGCGCGGACGTTCGTGGTGACCCCGCGCGGCCGGTCGCCGACGGTGACCTCCGCCGTCACCGGCTGACCCGGGTCGGTGAGCTGTTCCCACTCGTCCAGGAGACTCGAGTCGACCTGCCGGACCAGCTCACCGAGCCACTCGATCAGGTCATTGAGCTCCTCGGTCTTGGCCTCTTCCGGCACCGTCTGGCGCACCGCCTTGTAGGCGTCGGCCAGATAACGCAGCACGAGGCCCTCCGAACGCGCCAGGCTGTAGAAGCCGACGTACTCGGTGAAGGTCATGGCCCGCTCGTACATGTCCCTGGCCACCGCCTTCGGCGCGATCTCGTGATCGAGGACCCAGGGGTGGCCGCGCCGGTACATGTCGAACGCGGCGCCGAGCAGTTCGGCCAGCGGCTGCGGGTAGGTGACGGAGTCCAGCAGCTCCATCCGCTCGTCGTACTCGATGCCGTCGGCCTTCATCTGCTGGACCGCTTCGCCGCGGGCCTTGAAGAGCTGGGCGGAGAGCACCTGCCTCGGATTGTCCAGCGTCGACTCGATGATCGAGAGCACGTCGAGGGCATAGGTGGGCGACTCGCGGTCGAGCAGGTCGATCGCCGCCAGTGCGAACGGCGACAGCGGCTGGTTCAGCGCGAAGTCCAGCTGGAGGTCATCGGTCACCCGGACGGTGCGGCCCGCCTCGTCCGGCTCGGGCAGTCGCTCGACGACGCCTGCGGCCAGCAGCGCCCGGTAGACGGCGATGGCCCGCCGGATCAGCCGGAGCTGCGACTTGCGTGGCTCGTGGTTCTCCTCCAGCAGCCTGCGCATCGCCTGGAAGGCGTCGCCCGGCCTGCTGATGACGTTCAGCAGCATCGCGTGGTTGACGGTGAAGCTCGACGTCAACGGCTCCGGGTCGGCCGCGACCAGTCGGTCGAAGGTCGACTCGCCGTAGTTGACGAAGCCCTCCGGCGGCTTGGTGCGGACGACGCGCCGCCGCTTCTTCGGGTCGTCACCCGCCTTCTTCAACCGACGTTCGTTCTCCACCACGTGATCGGGAGCCTGCACGATGACCGTGCCCAACGTGTCGTACCCGGCTCGGCCCGCGCGGCCCGCGATCTGATGGAACTCCCGTGCCTTGAGGTGGCGGGTGCGGATGCCGTCGTACTTGCTCAGCGCGGTGAACAGCACGGTGCGGATCGGCACGTTGATGCCGACGCCCAGCGTGTCGGTGCCGCAGATGACCTTCAGCAGACCTGCCTGCGCGAGCCGCTCCACCAGCCGTCGATACTTCGGCAGCATCCCGGCGTGGTGCACTCCGATCCCGTGGCGGACCAGCCGGGAGAGCACCTTTCCGAACCCGGCGGTGAACCGGAAGCCGCCGATCAGCTCGGCGATCGCGTCCTTCTCCGCGCGGGTGCACACGTTGATGCTCATCAACGACTGGGCGCGTTCCACGGCGGCGGCCTGGGTGAAGTGCACGATGTAGACGGGAGCCTGGCGGGTCTGCAGCAGGTCCTCGATCGTCTCGTGCAGGGGCGTGACGATGTAGGAGTGGATCAGCGGAACGGGACGCTCCACGGACTGCACCACGGCGGTGGCCAGGCCGGTCCGGCGGGTGAGATCTTCTTTGAAGCGGGTGACGTCGCCCAGCGTGGCGGACATCAGGACGAACTGGGCCTTGGTCAACTCCAGCAGCGGGACCTGCCAGGCCCAGCCCCGATCCGGCTCCGAGTAGAAGTGGAACTCGTCCATGATGACCTGGCCGACGTCGGCCTCGGCGCCGTCGCGCAGCGCGATGTTGGCCAGGATCTCCGCCGTGCAGCAGATGATCGGAGCGGTCTCGTTGACGCTCGCGTCGCCGGTCAGCATGCCGACGTTGGCCGCGCCGAAGGTGTCGCAGAGCGCGAAGAACTTCTCGGACACCAGCGCCTTCAACGGCGCGGTGTAGAAGCTGCGCCTGCCGTGGGCGAGCGCGGTGAAGTGAGCGCCGACGGCGACCAGGCTCTTCCCGGACCCGGTCGGAGTGCTGAGGATGACGTGCGAGCCGGTGACGACCTCGATCAGCGCCTCCTGCTGCGCGGGATAGAGGGCAAGGCCCTGCTCCTCGGCCCACTCGGAGAAGGCCTCGAAGAGCACGTCGGGTTCGGGGTTCGCGGGAATCCGGTCGGTGAGCGTCATGGTGCGTCGATGGTGCCTGTTGCGCTCTGACCCGTGTACCTCGGGTGTCCCCGTCGCGGTATCGGGGCTGCCAGGTTCGACCGCGGGCCCGTGGACGCCGGCGAACCGGCAGGCGCGGTCGGCAGCCAAACGGACTCCGAGCGGGTCAGGGACGCGTGCTCCAAGCGGGGGTCGGCCTGCCGCTCGGCGGCTGCGGCGATCGGGCGGAGGCCTTCGATCGGCCGCCGTCTCCGGCTCGTTCCTCGGCCAACTGCTGCACCCGTTGGTGCGAGAGCCCGAGGAACTCGGCGATGACTCGGAAGCTCAGACGAGCTCGCCGGAGGCCCGGGATCGCGACCCGGCGGGCGTCGTCCCGCAGCAGCAACGCCTTCGCCGCCTCTCCTTCTCGTCGTCGCAGGTCACTCGGTATCGGGTGAGGTCATGGCCGTCCCTGTTCATAACGCCACTCGATCTCGAACGCGTCTGGTTCGGCGTCGGTCAGACCGGAGATCAGATCGCGAGCCTCGACGTCGAGGGTGTCCAACCGCACCGCTTCAGTCGCGCCGCCGAGAAGTCCGTCGACGACGGCGACCCACAGGTTGTCCTCGCGGCTGACTCTGACCACGTAGATCGGTAGAGACATCACTTCTCCTCCATCCACTTCTCCCCGAACAGATGCCCGAGAGCGTTCTCGATGCTCCGCAGCACCGTCCAGGACAGCTCGCGACTGTGGCCGGTGATAGCGAATCGGCCGACCTCGATGTCGTGTTCGTTGCGTACTACGAAGATCAGATGTGATCCCTTTCCTCGACCGGGGATCTGCTCGGTGGTCAGTCCCGCATCGCGTGCTGCTGGCCTGACCAGACTGAGTACTCTTGCGGCTTCATCCGCTTGATCATCACGAGTTTAAGGAGATTAGACGCGCAAGCGTCTGATTCGTTAGACGACGTTCTCGGCTCTGAAGTCGTCCACCGGCGGAGGGTGATCGGAAATCGAGCAGGCTCGAGACCGCGCAGGCAGCCCGGGACTCGCATGGCAGGCACCGGCAGGCGCAGCCGGAGCCGGTGTTCTGGTGAACCCGTCCGTTCACAGCCCTTCTCGGCCGGTGCGGTGAGGACGCAGGCACGGCTCGGAAGCCGGTCGATGCCAGGTGGTGGTCGACGTGTCATGGTGAGAAGCGGGTCGTCGAGGGCCGTCATTCGGGCCTCGACGGTGCCCCGATCACGCGGTCCGTCCCGCCGTCGGCCAGGCCTGGATCTCCACGCGCCGCGTGGCCCGACTTCCCCTGATCGACGGCTCACTCATCACGGTGGCTGGGACGGATGAGACGCCCGTGGTGCACTGCGGCCTCCACCGGGCTGCCGCACCGGGCGCCACGACCCCGCTGCCCGGTGCTTCGGACCGGGCAGCGGGGTCGCGTGGCGTGCGGGGCGGAGATCCCTCGCCGGAGTTCAGGCGATGATGCGGATGGGGTCTTCGAGCAGTGCGGTGAGCTGCTGGAGGAAGACGGCCCCCACAGCGCCGTCGACGGCGCGGTGATCGGCCGACAGCGTGATCCGCATGATCTTGCGGACCTCGACCTTGTTCTTGCCCTCCTCGCGCAGCCGCAGCTCGTCGCGTACCGAGCCGACCGCGAGGATCGCGGCCTCCGGCGGGTTGATCACGGCGGCGAACTCCTCGATGCCGAACATGCCGAGGTTGGAGATCGTGAAGGTGCCGCCGGTCATCTCGTCGGTCTTGAGCCTGCCCTCCCTGGCGCGGCCCGCCTTCTCCCTGGCCTCGCTCGCCAGCTCGGACACGCTCTTGCGGTCGGCGTCCCGCAGCACCGGCACGACGAGGCCGGACTCGATGGCCACCGCGATGCCCAGGTGGATCCGCTTGTGTTGAAGGATCTTGTCGCCCGCGAAGGAGACGTTCACCGTCGGGTTGGCCCGCAGCGCCGTGGCCACGGCCTTGACCAGCAGGTCGTTGATGCTGACCTTGGGACCGCCCGCCGCCTGCACCCTGGCGGTGAGGTCGGCGCGGAAGGCCAGCAGCTCGGTGACGTCGACCGCGCTGGTGAGGTAGAAGTGCGGCGCCTGCTGCTTGCTCTCGGTGAGCCGCTTGGCCGCCACCCGCCGGATGTTGCTCAGCGGGATCTCCTCGACGTCCTCGGCGTCGGCCTGGACCTGGGGTTGCGGCTTCGCCGGGGCGGACGCGGTCGCAGGCTTCTCCTCGGCCGGGGCGGCGTCGGCGGCCCGCTTGGCGGCGACGGCGGCGTCCACGTCGGCCCGGATGATCCGGCCACGCGGGCCGCTGCCCGCCACGGAGTCCAGGTCGATGCCTGCCTCCCTGGCGATCTTCCTGGCCAGCGGCGAGGAACGGGGCCGGGAGCCCGCCTCGGCGGGCGCCGCGTCGGTCGACTCGGCCTGCTGGTCGGCGGGGGAGGAGGGGGAGCCCTCGGCCTCGGCTGCGGCGTCCGCCTGCTGGGTGGACTCGGCGGCAGGCTCGGGAGCCGCCTCGGTGCTCGGCTCGGCGGCGGGCGCGGCGGCCGACGCGGAGCCGGAGCCGTCGCCGAGCAGCCCGATGGCCGCACCGATCGGCACCAGTTCGCCGGCAGGCACCAGGATCTTCTCCAGCACGCCGTCGTCGTAGGCCTCCAGCTCCATGACGGCCTTGTCGGTCTCGATCTCGGCGACGACGTCGCCTCGGCTGATCGTGTCTCCCTCCTGTTTCAACCAGGCGGAGATCACGCCCTCCTCCATGGTGTCGGAGAGCCGTGGCATCTGAATCTCAGTCATGTTCTTCCTCGGCGAAGGCTGGCGATCAGCGGCGGCGGCCGACCGCGTCCAGGGTCTCGTGGACTGCGGTGGTCAGGGACTCGGCGGAGGGCAGTGCGGCCCGTTCCAGCGGCTTGGCATAGGGCAGCGGCACCTCGGCTGCGGCGACCCGGCGCACCGGGGCGTCCAGGTAGTCGAAGGCGCCGTCGGAGATCGTCGCGGCGATCTCCGCGCCGATGCCGTAGGTCAGCCAGTCGTCCTCGGCCACGACGGCACAGCCTGTCTTGCGGACCGAGGCCACGATCGTCTCGCGGTCCAGCGGGCGCAGGCTGCGCAGGTCGATGACCTCGGCGGAGATCCCCTGCTCGGCGAGCTGCTCGGCGACCTGCGTCGCCACCACGGCCATCCGGGAGTACCCGATGATCGTGATGTCGGTGCCCTCGCGGGTCACCGCCGCCTTGCCGATCTCGGCCGGCTCGACCTCGTCGGGGACCTCGCCCTTGGTGTTGTAGAGCGCGAGGTTCTCCAGGAACAGCACCGGGTCGTCGTCCCGGATCGCGGCCTTCATCAGGGCCCGCGCGTCGGCCGGGGTGCTCGGCGCGACGACCTTGAGACCGGGAACGAACGCGTAGTAGAGCTCGATGTTCTGCGAGTGCGTCGCGCCGAGCTGCTGACCGCCGCCGCCGGGCATCCGGATGACCATCGGGACGCTGTTCTGACCGCCGAACATGCCGTAGATCTTGGCGGCGTGGTTGACGATCTGATCCAGGGCGATCAGCGAGAAGTTGATGGTCATCAGCTCGACGACCGGCCGAAGGCCCAGCATCGCCGCGCCGATGGCCGCGCCGACGAAGCCCTCCTCGGCGATGGGGGTGTCGCGTACCCGCTTCTCGCCGAACTCGGCCAGCAGACCGGCCGTGATCTTGTACGAGCCTTCGAAGATGCCGATCTCCTCGCCGATGAGGAGCACGTCCTCATCGCGGAGCATCTCCGCGCGCAGCGTGTCGCGCAGCGCCTGACGGTAGGTGATGACGGCCAAGGGATTTCTCCTGGGATGTCCTCGTGACCGGTTCCGCCGGGTGAGGCGGGCCGATCAGCGATGCCGGTGGTGGGGAGCCGCTTGCGATCAGAACAGCGGATCGGCGGGCAGGCGGCGGTCCTCGCCCGCCACCGGAGTGGCGTAGGTGTAGTCGAACAGCGTCGAGGGGTCGGGGTGCGGGCTCTCGTCGGCGAAGGCCACCGCGGCGTCCGCCTCGGCCTGGGCCTGCCGGTCGATCTCCTCGGCGCCCTCCTCGTCGAGCAGGCCCGCCGCGATCAGTTGAGCCCGGAACTGCACCACCGGGTCGGCCGCCCGAGCCGCTTCGACCGACTCCTCGCTGCGGTACTTCGCCGGGTCCACCACCGAGTGGCCCTTGAGCCGGTGGCTGACCGCTTCCAGCAACGCGGGCGCCCCGGTCTCCCTGGCCCGCTCCACCAGCCTGCTCGCCGCCTCGCGAACCGCGAGGACGTCGTTGCCGTCCACCCGCTCGCCGTGCATCCGGTAGGCCGACGCACGCTTGTGCAGTTCGGGCTCGGCCGAGGACTTCTCCACCGTCGTGCCCATGCCGAGGTAGTTGTTGATCACCACGAAGACCACCGGCAGGTTCCACAGCGCCGCGATGTTCAGCGACTCGTGGAAGGCGCCGATGTTGGTGGTCCCGTCGCCCATCTGGCACATGACGACCTCGTCGCCGCCCCGGTAGTCGATCGCCAGGGCTGCACCGGTGGCGAGGGGAAGCTGGCCGCCGACGATGCCGTAGCCGCCGAGCAGCCGAGCCTGGGCGTCGAACATGTGCATCGAGCCGCCCCAGCCCTTGGACGTGCCCGTCGTGCGGCCGTACAGCTCCGCCATCACGCGGCCGGGCTCGATGCCCTTGCCCAGTGCATAGCCGTGCTCGCGGTAGTTCGTGAAGAGGTAGTCGGTCGGTCGCAGCGCCGTCATGAGTCCGACGACGGTGGCCTCCTCGCCCAGGTTGAGGTGGCAGTAGCCGCCGATCTTGGCCTGGGTGTAGCCCTGTGCGGCCCGCTCCTCGAACCGGCGGATCAGCGTCATCTGACGCAGATAGTCGCGCAGCACCTCGGGGGACTCGCCCGCGAACGGCTCGGCGGGCGCAGCGGTCTCCTGCGCGTCCTTGCCTCGGGAACGGCTGCCGCGAGCCTTGGCACCGGCGCGCGTCGCCGACCCCCTGCGGGTGGTCGTCTCTGCCATCACTGATCTCCTCTCAAGAGGTCGAGCAGGCCGCCTGAGCGGTCTCTCCTGCACGCACTCCGCGAGCGACTGTCGTCGGCGGACCGGTGTGGGCAGGCCGGTCCGCCGAGGTCCGCGCGCGACGGACTGCCGCCACACGGTGTGCTGAGGTGAGGATTCGGACCCGCCGTCGCTGCTCGTCGCCTGCCCTGGCGACGAGACGGCAGGCGCGGACCCGGAGCGGACTGCTCCGTCGCGCGGCCGTCCGAGCGACGGTCGGACCCCTGCACCTCGATGTGCTCCTTCGTACTGCCCTCGCCGCGTCGGGGCAGCATGACGCCCGACGGGTCTCACGGAGAGTGTCGTGACCGGGACCACGTTCGCGCCATGCCTGGCCGCCCAGACCTGAAGGCTTCGAACTGGGCGGTGCGCCCAATCGGGTGATGCCCGCGAACGGGTCAGGGGCGGATCGTCCCGCGCGGGTGCCGGTCGGGGAGGGCTTCGATGCCCAGTGCCGCGATGCCCAGTGCCCAGTGCCCAGTGCTCCCAGCCAGGGGTCGGATGTCCGGGACGGGGAGGTGCGCTCCATGTTCCGTGCCCCGGCGGCGTGCCGAGCTGACCCGGCGGGCCGGCCAGGCCGCTCGGCAGACCTACCGCCGGGACCGAGTCGCAGTCGGGGTCGGCTCCGCGCCGGCCGCCGCGAGCTGGGCGCTGAGACTCTTCTGGACGTCGTGCAGCCGGTGCAGTCGGGTCCGGACGGCGGCCAGCCGCCGTTCGTACACGTCCACCGCCTCGGCGCACGGCGGGATGTTCACCAGGTCCACGGCCAGGCAGGGGCCGAACTGCCGGACGTCCTCCGAACGCAGCCCGATGTCCAGCAGATGGCGCACGTTGCGGACGCGGATCACCGCAGCCACGTCGTAGTCTCGGTAGCCGTTCTCCCGGCGCGTCGAGGACAACAGCCCCTGCTGCTCGTAGTAGCGCAGCGCCCGCGCGGTGGTCCCGGTCCGCCGCGCCAGTTCGCCGATGCGCATCTGTTCGCCTCCGTCGCGTCCGCGCGGCGCCGTGCTCGACCTGCGCGCCGCAGTGGCCTTCGGTTCGTCGCGGGGTCGCCCGTCCCGTCCTCGCGTCGCGATCGGCGACGACTGCGCCGGGCCTCCACCGAGATGCCGAGTCCGGTGCCGCAGCGCCGTCCGACGTCGATTCCACCATCCCCGGCACACCGTGTCGCTCGCGCCCCGGTGGCGGCGCGAAGTCGGACGTGGTCGAGCCGGACGGGTGAGCCGAGCTGCGGGGTCAGGACCGGCCGGTGTCGGACAGCGCCAGGGCGGCCAGGGCCAGCGAGAGCGTGACGTGCGCGCGATGCCCGTGCAGCGACCGGCCGATCAGCGTGCTGATCCGTTGGAGTCGGTTCAGCACCGTGTTGCGGTGGCAGTGCAGCCGCACGGCGGCGTTCGCGGCTGAACAGTCCTCCTCCAGCCAGCAGGCCAGGGTGCCCAGCAGCATGTCGCGCTCCCGCTTCGGCAGCTCCAGCACCGGGCCGAACTGGGAGTCCACCAGCCTGCGGGCGAGATCGGGTGCCTGCACCAGCAGCGCCTCCGGGAACCGTTCTGCCAGGGAGAACAGGCCCGTCTCGCCGGGCGGGGCGGTGCCGAGGGTGGTCAGGGCGAGCTGATGACCGGTGCCCAGCTCGGCGAGGCCCGCCACGGCGGGTGAGGCGGCGACCCGTCCGCGCGCCAGGGGGCGGAGCCGGTCGAGCGCCAGCTCCTCGTCCCGTCGTTCCAGCGCGACGAGACCGACGAGGGTGTCGGCCCGTACCTGCCACACCGAGCGCAGATGCAGCGAATCCAGCGCCTGCTTCTGGCCCCGCAGCGCGAAGCCGCCGTCGGTCCGCGCCTCGGCGACGATCACCAGATAACGGCCTCCGGTGGGCAGGTCCAGCTCCTTGGCCGTCCGCTGGGCGAACCCTGCGTCGCGGGCCTGGCCGTTGAGCAGGCCTTCCACCAGCGCGTGCCGCCGCTGCTCGTCGCTGCGCAGTCGTTCCAGCTCCGTATCGCGGTAGGAGGTCGACAGCCGCGAGGACAGTTCGTCGATCACCGTCCACATCGAGGTGGCCACCCGCAGCATGACGTCCGGCTCGGCCCCGTCGATCTGAGCCTGCTCGACCAGCGCCTCCCAGACGATCCGGCCGCCCAGCCGGAACGTCCGCAGCATCGCCGCCAGCGGGACGCCCTGTTCGGCGCGGTCCCGGCCGATGGCGGTGGCCACGTCGTCCTCGGCCGACTCGACCTCGCCGCACAGCACCCGCAGCACCTGGCCGAGATAGCGACGGCAGCCGTCGCGGAGGTCGTCGCGCGGCACCGGACGATAGTCGGTCCAGTCCGGGTTGTCGGTGAAGATGGCCGCGAGCAGCCGTTCGGTCAGGACCGGGACGTCGGCGAGGCGAGTCTGGGCCAGCGAACGGGTGATCTGTTCGACGGAGTCGGCGGCGGGGGCGGGCACTCCTCGACGCTACCTCCTCGCTCAGGAGCGGCCGTCGACCTCGGCTCTGCGATCATCGCCGGATGATGCGACTGCGACAGGTGGGGGTGCGCCACCCACGCGGTCGACGAGTCCTCGTCGACGTCGAGCTGAGCGTCCCGCCCGGACGGATCATCGTGCTCCTCGGCGCCAACGGAGCGGGAAAGTCGACGTTGCTGCGGGTGGCGGCGGGCGTCACCCGACCCTCGCAGGGCACGGTGGTGGACCGGCCCTCGGCGATCGGCTACGTCCCGGACCGCTTCCCGGCCCGGCTGCGGCTGTCCACCACCGATTACCTGCGACATATGGCTGCGCTGCGGGGCGTCCGGCCCGTCGACGCCGCGCCACGCCATCGCGACCTGCTGACCGCCCTCGGGTTCGCCGGTGACGTCGCCGCCGCGATGTCGACCCTCTCCAAGGGCAATGCCCAGAAGGTCGCGCTCACCCAGGCACTGGCGAATCCGGTCGACCTGCTCGTCCTGGACGAGCCGTGGGCGGGTCTCGATCAGGCGGCCAGGACCGAGCTGAGCGCCCGGCTGTCGGCGGCGGCCGCCTCGGGCACCGCGGTGCTGCTCGCCGATCACACCGCACGGCCACCGCACTGCCGGGCGCCTCGGCGGTCCGCCTGCGGGACGGGACGGTGTTCGAGGAGCCGCTCCCGAATGGCTCGGACGACGGCGTCCGGGAGTGGATGCGGGTCGAGCTGTCCTGTCCGCGTGATCCGACGCCGCTGCTGGCGGGGCTGCCCGCCCGGCCGGTGGACGAGGACCCGGTCGCGGTCACGGGGGCGGTGGAGGAGCCGGCCGGCGTCCGGCTGTCCGCCGGAGTGCGCGAGGACGCGGGCTCTCGACTCGTGGTCGTGCAGGTCGCGGCGCCGTCCTGCGACGTCCTGCTGCTGCGGGCGCTGCACGCGGGCTGTTCGGTACGCGGTGTTCACCGGATGCCCGGCGGACGTCGCTCGACGGCCTGCGCCGCAGCCCCCGGCCCGGACCGAGGCAGTGACACCGGGGTGGCTCCAGCGGCTGGGGCGGCTCGAGAGGCGGAAGCGAAGAAGGAACCGACGTGAGGACCCTGGCCGCCGTCCGGTACACCCTGGCCGACCTGCTGCGTTCTCAGCTCTTCCTGGCGCCGCTGCTGGTCTGCGCGGGGTCGCTGGCGGTGCTCTTCGGCGGTGACGCGGGGGCGCCACCCGGCCCGTGGGCCGCCTCGGTCCTGCTGCTCTACCCGGCGAGTGCCTGGCTCGCCGTCGCCGCCGCCAACGCCGAGGAACCCGTCCAGCGGAGTGTCACGGTGGTGGCGGCGGGCGGTCACGGACGGGTGCTGGCAGGCGTGCTCGGCGTCTGCGTACTGGCCGACCTGCTGCTCGTCGCCCTCGCGGTGTGCTGGCCGATCCTGACCGGCCGCTACTCGTATCCGCTCACCCTCGTCGGACTGGGCATCGCGGCCCATCTGGCCGCCGCGCTGGCGGGTACCGCCGTCGGCCTGTTGTGTGCTCGACCGGTGCTGAACCGGCCGGGCTGGACCGTCGCCGCGGCCTCGGGCGTCGTCCTGCTCACCGCGCTTGCCCCGTGGCTGCCGCCGGTCGGCACGACGGTGGCCAGACTCGGTGCCGCGTCGGCGACTGGCGGGTCGCCGTGGCCCGGCACGGCTCTCGACCTCGGGGTGGCCGTGCTGCTGCTCCTCGGGGCGGTCGCGACGACCCTGCGGGTGGCGCGACGACGCTGACCACGGCGGCGTCGGCCACAGCGGACGGGGATCCCAGGGCCGTCGGCACGATCACAGCCGTCGTCGCCGGAAGCCGGAACGGGGCACCGGCTGTGTCGTCGTCGAGTCGCCATCGAACTCGGACGCCGGCTGCCACCCCTGAGCAGGGCGGTCGCCCGCCCGTCCGGACTTCGGCCGGCGGAGCAGACGCGGCCCGCGACGACGGCTCTGCCACCTGCGAGGACAGGTGTGCCACCGAGGGATCTCCGCAGCCGTGGGCCGGAATGCCCGCCGTCACGACTCCAGCTGTTCCAACGCCTTCATGATCCGCTTGTCCGACACCGGGAAGGCGGTCTTGATCGTCTGCGCGAAGTAGCTGAGCCGCAGCTCCTCGATCGCCCAGCGGACCTCCCGGAGCCCCTTGCCGGGCGACGCCGTCGCGGGCACCCTGACCGCGAGCCGTTGATAGGCCTCGGTGACGACGGCGACCTTGGCCGTCCAGTCCTGGTCCCGCGCCGGGTTCTCCGGCAGCTTCTCCAGCCGTCGTGCGATCCCCCGCAGATAACGCACCACATGCGGGAGCCGCTGAGCGCCGACGGCGGTGACGAAGCCGGGGAACACCAGCCCGTCGAGCTGCGTGCGGATGTCGGCGACCGAGTCCTTCGGCGCGTGCCGGGCGACCTCCTTCAGCCGCAGTTCCACCGCGCGCCACTCGGTGAGGATCTCCTCGACCTTGCCCACCACGTCCGTCATCAGCGGGGGCAGCTCGGCACGCACCTTGCCGCGCAGGGTCGCGAAGGCCGCCGTGGACCAGGCGGGACCGCCGTGCCTGGTGATCAGCCGGTCCGCCGCACACGACGCGCAGTCCGCCAGCAGGGCTCCCACTCCGCCGTGCGGATTGTGGGTCAGCGCCAGCTTCGTCTGGTTGCTCAGCCTGCCTTGGATCAACTTGATCGGCGCCGGGGCGTTCAGCAGGACCAGTCGTCGGGTCCCCGCCCACATCGCCTGCCGTTGCTCCGCCTCGGAGTCGAACAGCCGGACCGCCACCTCGTCGCCCTCGTCGACCAGCGCCGGATAGGAGGTCACCAGATAGCCCGCCTGCCGCGTGCGGTGCGTCTTGGCCAGGTCGCCGATGGTCCAGTCCCGCAGCCCCGACTGCTCCACGCCCTCTGCCGAGGCAGACAAGGTCGCCCGGAGCCTGGGGCGCAGTCGCTCGCGCAGCTCTGCCAGGTCGCGTCCCTCGGCGAGGGTCTGCTGTCGCTCGTCCACCACTCGGTAGGTGATCTTCAGGTGATCCGGCACGCGGTCGAGCTGCCAGGCGTCTCGAGGCACCACCACGCCCACCTGCCTGCGCAGCGCGTCCTCCAGGGAGTCCAGCAGCGGCGCCTCACCGGCTCGCATCCGATGCAGCACCGCCGCCGCGCAGTCCGGCACCGGGACGACGTGCCTGCGCAGCGGCTTGGGCAGCGACCGCAGCAGCGACTCCACCAGCTCGGCACGCAGTCCGGGGATCTGCCAGTCGAAGCCCGTCTCCGTCACCTGGTTCAACACGGCGAGCGGGATGTGCACGGTCACGCCGTCCGCGTCGGTGCCCGGCTCGAACTGGTAGGTCAGCTTCAGCCGAAGGTCGCCTTGCGGCCAGCTGTCCGGGTAGTCGGCCTCGCCGATGCCTGCGGCCTGCTCGTTGACGAGCATCGACCGGTCGAAGGTCAGCAGATCGGGCTTGTCGTGCCTGGTCTTCTTCCACCAGGAGTCGAAGTGCCTGCCGGAGACGACGTCGGCGGGGATGCGCTGGTCGTAGAACTCGAACAGGGTCTCGTCGTCGACCAGGATGTCCCGGCGGCGAGCCCGATGCTCCAGGTCCTCGACCTCGGCGAGCAGCTCCCGGTTCTCATGGAAGAACCGGTGGCGGGTCTCCCAGTCGCCTTCCACGAGGGCGTGTCGGATGAACAGGTCCCTGGAGGTCTCCGGATCGATCCGTCCGAAGTTCACCTTGCGGCCCGCGACCAGTGGGATGCCGTAGAGCGTCACGCGTTCGAGCGCGATCACGGCGGCCTGCTTCTTCTCCCAGTGCGGCTCGCTGTAGCTGCGCCGCACCAGAGTGCCTGCCGCCTTCTCGATCCAGTCCGGCTCCACCCGGCCTGCGATGCGACCCCACAGCCGCGACGTCTCGACCAGCTCGGCCGCCATTACCCAACGCGGCGGCTTCTTGAACAGCGCCGAGCCGGGGAAGATCGCGAACTTGGCGTTGCGGGCGCCCAGGTACTCGTTCTTGTCGGTGTCCTTCAGCCCCACCTGGGAGAGCAGGCCCGTCAGCAGCGCCTGATGTACTCGATCGTGGTCGGCGGGCACGTCGTTGAGGGTCGTTCCCAGGGTCCTGGCCACCTGACGAAGCTGGCCGTAGACGTCCTGCCACTCACGGACGCGAAGGTAGTTCAGAAACTCGGTGCGGCACATCCGGCGGAACCGGCTGGAGGAGGACTCCTTCTGCTGTTCCTGCAGGTACTCCCACAGGTTCAGCAGGGACACGAAGTCGGAGTTCTTGTCGACGAACCGCGCGTGCTGCTCGGCCGCCGCCTGCTGCTTGTCCTCCGGTCTCTCTCTGGGGTCCTGGATGGACAGCGCGGCGGCGATCACCATCACCTCGCGAAGACAGCCGTTGCGTTCGCCCTCCAACACCATCCGGCCCAGCCGGGGGTCCACCGGAAGCTGCGCGAGCCTGCGACCGAGCGGAGTGAGCCGCTTGCGCAGGTCGGTCTCGGCCGGGTCCAGTGCACCGAGCTCCTGGAGGAGCTGCACGCCGTCGGAGATGTTGCGCCGGTCGGGCGGATCGACGAAGGGGAACGCCGCCACGTCGCCGAGTCCCAGCGCGCTCATCTGCAGGATCACCGAGGCCAGATGGGTGCGCAGGATCTCGGGATCGGTGAACTCCGGACGGGCGAGGTAGTCCTCCTCCGAGTACAGCCGGATGCACACCCCCGCCGAGAGCCTGCCGCAGCGGCCGGACCGCTGGTTGGCCGACGCCTGCGAGATCGCCTCGATGGGGAGCCGCTGCACCTTCGTCCGCAGGCTGTACCGGGAGATCCTGGCGGTGCCGGGGTCGACGACGTACTTGATGCCCGGCACGGTCAGGGAGGTCTCGGCCACGTTGGTGGCCAGGACGATGCGCCGACCGGTGTGCGGCTGGAACACCCGGTGCTGCTCGCGGGCCGACAACCGGGCGTAGAGCGGCACCACCTCGGTGTTGCGCAGCTCCTGTTTCTCCAGCGCGTCGGCGGTGTCCCGGATCTCCCGTTCGCCGCTGAGGAAGACCAGGACGTCGCCGGGAGCCTCGCCCGCCAGCTCGTCCACCGCGTCGCAGATCGCCTGCACCTGGTCGCGTTCGACCTCGTCGGTGACGACCGGTCGGTACCGGACCTCCACCGGATAGGTCCGACCCGACACCTCGATCATCGGTGCGTCGCCGAAGTGTCGGGAGAACCGCTCCGGGTCGATCGTCGCGGAGGTGATGATCACCTTGAGGTCGGGTCTGCGCGGCAGCAGGTCCTTGAGATAGCCGAGCAGGAAGTCGATGTTGAGGCTGCGCTCGTGCGCCTCGTCGATGATGATCGTGTCGTACTGCCGCAGCATCCGATCCCGTTGGATCTCCGCGAGCAGGATGCCGTCGGTCATCAGCTTGACGAGCGTGTCCTCGCCGACCCGGTCGGTGAAGCGCACCGCGTAACCCACCGCGTCGCCCAGCTCGCCGTGCAGCTCCTCGGCGATGCGCTCGGCGACGGTGCGGGCGGCCAGCCGCCTCGGCTGAGTGTGGCCGATCAGCCCGTGCACGCCCCGGCCGAGCTCGAGACAGATCTTGGGCAGCTGCGTGGTCTTGCCCGACCCGGTCTCGCCCGCCAGGATCACCACCTGGTGATCGCGGACGGCCGCCAGGATCTCGTCCTTGCGCTGTCCGACCGGCAGCTCGGCGGGGTAGTCGATCTTCGGCACGGCGGCACGGCGACGTTCCACCCGCAGCGCGGCCGCGTCGATCTCGGCGGCGACGGCGGCGAGCGCCGCGTCTCGGGCGGCGCCTCGGGAGTCGCGTCCGCGCCGCAGGCCGTCCAGGCGCCGCGCGAGGCGATGTCGGTCCCGCAGCATCAACTCGGGCAGGCGTGCCGACAGTTCGGTGAGGGGAGAGGTGACAGGCGGCGTTCTCATACGGGGTCAAGGATAGGCACCCTGCGCTGACCGGTCTCGCGATTTACCCCCCGCGTCGTCGTCGCGGTGTCGGCGGAACGCTCGTCGGCGGGCGGCGGACACGCGGAAGGCACGCACGGGCGGCTGCGCCCGCCTGGAACGAGCCTCGGCTGCGCGGGCTCGCACGGACGGCGCGTCGGGACCCTCTGGCGAGCAGGAGCAGGCTCGACGGGCCGACCGGGAGACTGCCGTGCCTGCGCGCAGGTCCGACCGGCCCGGCCGTGCGCTGATGGGCCGCAGCCGCCACGGCCCGCCGGGATGTGAAGCGCCGCACACCCGCACAGGCCGAGGCGTCGGATCATCGGACGACCGAGCTGCGGCGGGGCGAAAGAGGGTTCCGCAGGCTCGGTCCATGCGGTAGAACGTCACGGCTGCCCGAGATCGTCTCGGGAGGCAGGGGCACGCCTGCCGAGCGTCGGTCGGCGGAGCCCGTGCCGGGCGATCACGTCGTGAAGCTGGTCGGGGGAGCACATGCCGGAGATGACGATCGGCGCGCTGCGGCGATCGCGGGTGGCGGTGGCGGTGCTCTTCTTCGTCAACGCCTTCGGCTACGCCAACATCGTGCCGAGGCTGCCGCAGCTCAAGAGCACGCTGGAGTTGAGCAACAGCGCACTCGGGCTCGGCATCGCCGCGATGCCTGCGGGCGCGCTGGTCGCAGGCCTGCTCGCCGGTCCGCTGTCGGCCCGCCTCGGCAGCGGCAGGCTTGCCGTGCTGAGCGGAGTGGCACTGGGCGCCATCGTGCCGACGGCCTCGCTGGCTGGCGCCTGGTGGGGCTTCGCCCTGACGATGTTCTCCCTCGGCGCCGTCGATTCGGTGATGGACGCCGCCTCCAACGCGCATGGGCTGCGGGTGCAACGGCGTTACCGCCGTTCGGTGCTCAACAGCTTCCACGGGGTGTGGAGCCTCGGCGCCGTGGCAGGCGGAGTCGTCGGCAGCACGGCCGCAGGCCTGAGCATTCCGTTGGGACCGCACCTGCTCGCCGTGGGCATCGCCGTCGCCGTGCCCGCCCTGCTCTGCCTGCCGCACCTGCTGCCGGGGCCCGAGGACAGCGAGCGAGCCGCCGAGGCCGACGCCGGGCAGCCGACCGCTGAAGACGCGGCGGCGAATCGAGGACACGTCCGCCGGATACTCGTCCTGCTCGGCCTGGTGATGATGGCCGCCTGCGCCGTGGAGGACACGCCCGCGTCCTGGGGCGCGGTCCTGTTGCAGGACTCCTACCACGCGCCTGCGGCGCTGGCGGGCGGCGCCTACGTGGCGTTTCAGACGGCGATGATGGCAGGCAGGCTGCTCGGCGATCGGATGACCGATCGGTTCGGGCATCTGCTGGTCGGTCGGGTCGGCGGACTGTTGATCGCCGTCCCGTTGGCCGTCGCGCTGCCGCTGGGCTCCACGCCGCTGCTGATCGCGGCCTTCGCGCTGGCGGGCCTGGGCACCGCGACGCTGTTCCCCTCCGCGGTCCACGCCGCCGGGAGCATCCCCGGTCTCAGCAGCGCACATGCCGTCGCGGCGGTGTCCTGGTTCGCCCGCGTCGGCTTCCTGATCATGCCGCCGGTGATCGGGGTGATCGCCGACGCCGTGGATCTGCGCCTGGCGGTGGGCGTCCTGCCCTTCCTCGGGCTGTTCCTCGTCTGGCAGTCCCGGATCTTCGATCCGGCTCGGCTTCGTCGCCCCGCGCAGAACTGAGTCGGTTCACGTTCGGTGTCGACGTGCTCTCCCGCCTCGGGCACTGCGTCGTCGGCAGCTGCCGAGCCGGGGCCGTCGGGGTGGGCGAGCCGCGTGGGGAGCCCGCCGAGTCGCTCTGCGGAGTCCTGCCGTCCCTCGGCACCGAGAAGGCGAGCGGCCGGTGTCGACGCTGCGTCCGGGCCCGCTGTAACGCACTCGTCGCCACCGGACTTCGGTCGGCGCGGCGAGGCTCATCGCGGGCGGGAGGGTCGTCGCAGGTCGCGGCCGCTGATCAGCCCGGTCCGGTCATCGCGGACCGCCGTGCGCACCGAGCTGGGTCGATGATGTTGGGAGCGCTCCCGATTTCATGGGCGAATCCGGCCCGTGTGCGGGTTCCACGGCAGGGCGGGGCGGTCGGGGGGACTCGGACGCGGTACGCGACCTCGCCAGGCTCCGCCACGGGCGGCGTTCGTCGGCGGCAGCAGCGGCGCCGTGTGTGCGCTGGTGACACCGCCCGGGGGGCCGAGCGGCGTCCGGACGGTGAGTCGCCGCGTGCGCCCGATGTTCCTCGCCCGCAACGAATATTGACAGCGAGTGTGATCTCCGTCAATCTGGGAGCGCTCCCAGATTGACGGAGGGCGAGGGCTCGGGAACTCGTGGTCACCACGCGCCGACGCGTTCGAGAAATCCACCCGCCGCCCCCGGCGACGCCTGTGCGGTCGAGGACGACTCCGGCCTCGACCAGTGGACGAGACGTGGAGCACGGCCTGTCACCCGAGGTTGTCAGTACTGAAATCAAGGAGGATTGCAGTGAAGACAAGACGCAAGGTGGGATTGCTGGGCGCGCTGGTCGCCCTGGCCGGGGCCCTGGTGGTGGCCACTCCTCCCGAGACGGCGTTGGCACACGGTGGCATGACCTACCCGGCCACCCGGACCTACGCCTGCTACGTCGACGGGCTGGCGGGCGGGCAGGGCGGCGACGTCAATCCGCAGAACCCGGCCTGCGCGGCGGCGGTGGCCGCCGGCGGGAAGAACGCGCTGTGGAACTGGTTCGGCAACCTGATCAGCGACGCTGGCGGCCGTCACCAGCAGATCATCCCCGACGGCAACCTCTGCGGTCCCTCCACGACCTTCGCGGGCTTCCGGCTCGGCCGCTCCGACTGGCCGACCACCCAGCTTCAGTCAGGGTCGAACATCACCTTCCGGTACAACGCCTGGGCGCCGCACCCCGGAACCTGGTCGCAGTACGTCACCCGCGACGGCTGGAACCCGAACCAGCCCCTGCGCTGGTCCGATCTGGAGCCCGCGCCCTTCGACGAGGTCACGAACCCGCCGATCAACGGCAGCGGCCCGCACGGAGCCGAGTACACCTGGAACGGCAGGCTCCCCGCCAACAAGAGCGGCCGACACATCATCTACTCGATCTGGCAGCGGTCGGACAGTGCCGAGGCCTTCTACAACTGCTCCGACGTCCAGTTCGGCGCGGGCTCGGGGCAGCCGGAGCAGCCGGAAGAGCCGGAGCAGCCGGAGGAGCCCGTCGTCGTGGACTGCGCGGTGAACTACACCAAGCAGAGCGAGTGGAACAACGGCTTCGTGGCCGAGGTGTCGCTGACCAACACCGGCAGCCAGTCGGTGTCCGGCTGGAACTTCGCCTGGACATACGGGGCGGGGCAGCAGGTGACCAACGCCTGGAATGCCACGGTGACTCAGCAGGGCACGAGAGTCACGGCTCGTTCCTCGCAGGGCGTCGGGAGCATTCCGGCGGGAGGCTCGGTCACCTTCGGTTTCCAGGGCACGCACACCGGGAGCAATCCCGTGCCTGCCGCCTTCACCTTGAACGACTCCGTCTGCACCTGAGAACCGGGTCGGGCCCGGCTGGTCGATCTCGCCCGACCTGGCCCGTGAGCTGACGAGTCGTTGAAGAGAACCGGGGGCGGGGAAGGACAGCGTCGCCCTTCGCCGCCCCCGGGTGGAGCCGCCCGTCGGGCTGATCAGGCCGTCGGGGGTGATCAGCCCCCTGCCTGCGACGAGTCCTGTCGTCGCATCGGCATGGCCGTCTCGGCGTGGTACCCCATCTGACGCAGCAGCACGGCGCAGATCTCGTCGAGCTGGCGGACCTGGTCGTCGTCCAGCCCGTCGAAGAGCAGTTCACGAACCTTGGCGACGTGGCCGGGCGCCGAGGCCACCACCTTGGCCTGGCCCGCCTCGGTGAGGACCGCGATGCTGCCTCGGCCGTCCTCCGGCGACTTCCTGCGGTGGACCCAGCCGTTCTTCTCCAACCTGCTCACCACGTGGGACAGCCGGGACGGTGAGGCGTTGGCCTTGGCGGCCAGATCACTCATCCGGGCCGACAGGTCGGCGGACTCGGACAGCAGTGCCATCACCCAGTAGCCGAAATGCGTGACGGAGGCGTCCCGCTGGAGCTGGGCGTCGAGCGCGGTGGGCAGCACCGTGATGACGCCTGCGAGCTTGCGCCACGCTCGCTGCTGCTCATCGGTGAGCCACCGTGCCTCGTTCACCTGCGGGATCTTACCCAGGCGCCCGCCGACGGACGGCGACTCGCAACCTGATCGTGAGCAGCCGCTTCACCCGGACGGCCCAGTGCTCTCCTCTGCCGGACTGCTCCGCAGGGTGGAATGCAGATACTTGAAAGTTCATGTAATCTGGCCACTCCTTGAAGCTTCAACATACTGAGTGTGCCCGCCGAGTGGCGATCGCCGACTCAGACGACGGCCTTCACCGCCCGCGGCCCGCCTCGCGACCACCGGGAGACCTGACGACCATGAAGCCCTTCGCACTGCTCCGCAATCTCGTGCTCCTCGCCGCCCGGCTGGGGCTCGGCATCGTGCTGATCGCGCACGGCTGGCAGAAATTCACCGAATGGGGGATCGACGGCACCACGGCGTCCTTCGAGGCGATGGGCGTCCCGCTGCGCGCGCTCTCCGCCTGGTTCGCGGCCCTGGTGGAACTCGGGGGTGGGATCGCCCTGGTGGTCGGATTCGCCGTGCCGATCGTCGGGGTCCTGGTGGCCTTCGTCATGGCGGGCGCCTGGGCCATCGTGCACTCGGGTTCCGGACTCTTCGTCTCCGACGGCGGCTTCGAGTTCGTCCTGGTCATCATCGTCGCGGCGCTGCTGCTCGCGGTGACCGGCGCGGGCGCCTTCGGCATCGACCGCTTCCTGTCCCCGCTCGTCCTGCGTAACGCCCGTGGTCGGGTCCCCGCCGACGCCTGAGTGCCCCGCAGAGCCTGCCGACGCCGACACCCGGCGGCATCGGCATCGCCGCGGCGCATCAGACGTGTCCCGTCCGTCGTGGCGTCCGAGGAGGTACCGGGTGGAGCCGGGCTCGGCGCGACCGACGTTGTTCGCGCCGGTGAGCCGGAACCAGTGATCGCGTGATCGGCCACCGCAGGCAGCAGCCCGAGACCTCGGGTGCGTGCCCCGCGACCGTGACACGATCGATCGACGAGAGCGATGCGGGCCGTCGGCACAGACCGCCCGACCTCGGCGGCAGGAGGCCTCGGCCGCACAGCCCCGTCAGGCCGACTCGGTGACCTTCGATCGTCGGCGGAGCCGGGCTCGACGGTCACACCGCCCCGCGACGGCCGGCAATGTCGATCCCCGTCGTCGGAGAGATCGAGACGTCACGCTTCCCCCGCGATGCGAATGAATTGCCGTATCGGCGTGCCGCATTCGTCGTAATAACGCCCGGCGAATGTGACCCAGCGTCGTCGTCGGAGTATTTCTCTCGCTTCACTGGGAATCGGTATCGGTGCCGCGCTAACGTGCAATGGTGACCTCCACCGCCTGGCCGCTGGTCGGGATCGTCGCGCCCGTGGTGTCGCTTGCGGCGGCGCTGGTGGCGTTCATCGTCGTGGGCCGGTCGCTGCGCAGGCTCGACCGTCAGTCGAAGGAGCAGGCGGCCTACGCGATGACTCGGCTGAACGAGCAGGCCGAGCACCGAGGCCGTGAACTCCGACTCGCCGCTCAGCACGGCAGGCGTGAACTGGAACGGGAGGCCGACCGGCGGACGGCGGAACACGTTCGACGAGGGCAGACGGCACAGCGTCGGGACGCCTATGCGGACTTCCTCGCCGCCGCCAACGTCTATCTGCTCGCCTGCTATTCCGGCGACCCCGCGCAGCCGGACGGGGCGTGGCGAGCGGAGATCACCCGGCTGGGACAGCAGCTGTGGGCGGCACTGGCTCCGGTGTATCTCCTCGGCCCGCCCGAGGTGGTGGATGCCGCCGACGTCTATTCCCGACTTCTCGTGCTTCGGCTCGGCCGGGGCCGGTCGGTGACGACCGAGGAACTGAAGACGGTTCGCGATGTGTTCGTCCACGTCGCGAGAATGGATTTAGACCGTTCGGCGGATCAAGCGCGCGGATGACGATCGCCCGTCGTCGATTCGACGTCGAGCGACGGTCATTCCCTGTCGTCGATGAGCGGACGTCGATTCAGGCATTCGCGAAGCCGGTCGACGACTCGGGTCGGTCCGGACGGATGCCGTCGCGAGATCCGGGCCGGGCGGCCGCGCCTCGCCTCGGCCACCGCCGTCGAAGCAGCCGGAGTCGGAGGCGCCGAAGGGCGCACCGACCGGCGAAGCCGATAGGGCCGTACCGCGTTCAGGACGGCAGCACCTCCGACCTCGGGACGTGCAGCCAGCCGCTCGGCGCGAAGCGCTGTGCTCGGGGCAGCGGCACCGATAACGACCGCCGCACGGAGAAGGTCCAGGCCAGCAGCGAGAAGACTCGCGGCGTGCGGAACTTCTCGGTGGCGTAGGAGTCCTCGTACCAGGCCGACCAGGACATCGCGCGGCCCTGACCGCCGAAGAAGTCCTCCAGCCGCCGGAAGCCCTCGTCCAGCGAGGTCACGGCGAAGGTCTGCGAGACCGCCTCGACCTCGGTGAGGAATCGCATGCGGCGTTCGCCGGATCGCCCGCCGTCGCAGACGTAGTACTCGAATCCCGGCGCAAGCAGCCGGACCGGTGAGCGGCTCGGCGTCTGTCCGGCGGGCCACAGATGCCAGCCGTGGTCCTCCCGGAAGGGAGCGGGCGGCAGCCACCAGCCGTGTCGCCGAATCCAGACCGAGTCGGTCACGAAACCCCCTTGAACGCCGGGTACATCGTCATCGCGCGAGCGCCGGAAGACGTTGCACGTCCTCACCCGGCACCGACGGACCGGCGCCGCGCGAGCCTGCGGCCGCGCACTCGATCCAGCCTGCCGGCGTTCGCCGCCGTCAGGTTGGCTAGCCTGTGATGGTCCGGTGACTCACCACGAGTGCGACCAGGACGACTATCCGCCAGTCGGTCGGCAAGGAGATCAGGACCCGTGTTGCGCACCCATCAGGCCGGCGCCCTGCGCGCCGAGCACGTCGGCAAGACAGTCACCCTCACCGGGTGGGTGGCGCGTCGACGCGATCACGGGGGCGTGATCTTCATCGATCTTCGGGACGCCTCCGGCGTGGCACAGGTCGTCTTCCGCGAGGGCGAGATGGCCGAGCGGGCCCATCGACTGCGTGCCGAGTTCTGCCTGCGCGTCACCGGCGAGGTCGTGATTCGACCGGCGGGCAACGAGAACCCGGAGATCCCCACCGGAGCGATCGAGCTGACGGTCACGGACCTGGAGGTCCTCTCCGAGTCGGCCCCGCTGCCCTTCCAGCTCGACGAGCATCTGGAGGTCGGCGAGGAGGCCCGGCTCCGGCACCGGTACCTCGACCTTCGGCGGTCGGGTCCCGCGGCGGCCCTGCGGATGCGCAGCGAGGCCAATCGGATCGCGCGCACGGTGCTGCACGACCAGGACTTCGTGGAGATCGAGACCCCGACGCTCACCCGGTCGACCCCCGAGGGCGCCCGCGACTTCCTGGTGCCCGCCCGGCTCCAACCCGGTTCCTGGTACGCGCTGCCGCAGTCCCCGCAGCTCTTCAAGCAGCTGCTGATGGTCGGCGGCATGGAGCGCTACTACCAGATCGCCCGCTGCTACCGGGACGAGGACTTCCGCGCCGACCGGCAGCCGGAGTTCACCCAGCTCGACATCGAGATGAGCTTCGTCGAGCAGGAGGACGTGATCAGCCTCGGCGAGGACGTGGTCACGGCACTGTGGCGTGAGCTGGCCGACCACGAGATCCCCCGGCCGATCCCGCGCATGACCTACGGCGACGCGATGGCGCGGTACGGCACCGACAAGCCGGACCTGCGCTTCGGCCTCGAGCTGACCGAGCTGACCGAGTACTTCGCCGAGACGCCCTTCCGGGTCTTCCAGGCGCCGTACGTGGGCGCAGTGGTGATGCCGGGTGGAGCGGACCAGCCGCGCAGGCAGCTCGACGCCTGGCAGGACTGGGCGCGTCAGCGGGGCCACAAGGGCTTGGCCTACGTCCTCGTCCAGCCCGACGGCACCCTCGGCGGGCCGGTGGCCAAGAACCTCACCGAGGCCGAGCGCGCGGGCCTGGCCAAGGCGGTCGGCGCCGACCCCGGTGACTGCGTGTTCTTCGCGGCGGGTCCGGCCCCGAGCGCCCGCGCCCTGTTGGGCGCCGCCCGCCTGGAGATCGGCAGGCGCTGCGGTCTCATCGACGACGCGGCGTGGTCGTTCGTCTGGGTCGTCGACTCGCCGCTGTTCGAGTCGGCCGAGGACACCACCGACGTGGCGGTCGGCTCCGGCCGATGGACCGCCGTGCACCACGCCTTCACCTCGCCGACGGCCGAGTGGGCCGACCGGTTCGAGGAAGACCCGGAACACGCGCTGGCCTACGCCTACGACATCGTCTGCAACGGCAACGAGATCGGCGGCGGGTCGATTCGTATCCACCAGGCCGAGATGCAGCAGCGGGTCTTCAACGTGATGGGCATCTCCGACGTCGACGCCAAGGAGAAGTTCGGCTTCCTCCTGGACGCCTTCCAGTACGGCCCGCCGCCGCACGGCGGCATCGCCTTCGGCTGGGACCGCATCGTGATGCTGCTCGCAGGTGCCGAGTCGCTGCGCGAGGTCATCGCGTTCCCGAAGTCCGGCGGCGGCTTCGACCCGCTCACCCAGGCACCCGCGCCCATCACCGCCGAGCAGCGCAAGGAGGCGGGCGTCGACGCCCGACCGGGAGTTCGTCAGTCCTGAGATTTCGCTCCGAGGCCACGGCGGCACGGGGTCGAAGTTTCTCGATCGTTCAGCCGAACAGTGGTCATCATGCGATGGCGAACCACGGTAGGGTCGGAAGAGATGAGCCTTGAGACAGCTGTCAGTCGGTCAAAGGCGTCCGACGGGAGCACGACGAGTCCTGACGAACTGGTAGACACGGTTCGTGCGGCGGAGACGGTGCTCACCGGTCGATTCGGCGCCGCAGTCAAACTTGCCGACCCGGAGGATCTGGGCGGCAGCGGTCGCGCCGCCGTCGTCCGCGTACGGGTCGCCGAGACCCCGTTCACGATGCCCAAGACCCTGGTCATCAAGCGCTACCCGCAGGCGGAGGGCGCCCCGGCAGGCGGTGCCTTCGCCCGTGAGGCGGCGAGCCTCCAGCTGCTGACCGCCCTGCCCGTGGAGAGCTGGGTCGGCCCCGAGCTGGTCGGGCAGGACCCGGCTGAGCGGCTGGTGATCCTCGAGGACTTCGGCCGCGCCTCGACGCTGGCCGACGTCCTGCGTGCGGACGACACCAGGGCGGCGGAGAACACCCTGCTGGCCTGGGCTCGCACGCTGGGGCGGCTGCACACGAGCACCGCGGGGCGCGAGGCCGACTTCGACGCGCTGCACCGACGGCTCGGCGGCCGGGACAGCGGCCATCCCGTGGCGGAGGAGGCGGCGGAGGCCGTCCGGGAGATGCCCGCGCTGCTCCTCGCGCTGCACGAGCGGTCCGTGCCCGACGTGGTCCTGTCGGCGGTGGCCGACGCGGCCCGGTTGTTCTCCTCGAACCGCTACCGCGCGTTCAGCACCAGCGACATCAGCCCGGACAACAGCGTGGTGACCGGCCACGGGGTCCGCTTCCTCGACTTCGAGTCCGGCTGCGTCCGCGACATCGCGCTGGACGCGGTCAGCCTGCTGGTCCCGTTCGCCTCGTGCGCCTGTGCCCTGGGCGTCCCCGAGGAGATCGGCGAGGCGATGCTCGCCACCTGGCGCTCCGAGGTGATCTCGGTGTGGCCGGAGCTGGACCAGGACGAGATCCTGCTGCCCCGGCTGTTCCAGGCCCAGCTCGTGTGGGCCTGGGTGGCCACCTGGCGGGTGCTGTCCGGCTCCGATCGTGCGATGGCCTCGATGTCCTCCGAGACGGAGGCGGGCGACCCGATGCTGCGCTACCTCGACGTCATCGACCAGTGGGAGCGGCTGGCGTCGGACTCCAGCGTGGCCGAGCCCCTGGCGGAGTTCGCCGATGTGACGGCCGATGCGCTGCGTGCTCATTTCGGCCTGTCCGGCCAGCGGCTGCCGCTCTACCCCGCCTTTCGCTGATCGTCCTGCTCGCCGCCGGTGAGCAGCCGTGGTCGAACCGGCGGCGAGCGACCGCCGCCGGGCCGGTCAGAGCCAGGTCGCCGGATTGGTGAGTCGGCTGTCGGTGCGTTCGCCGGTGTTGAGGGTGCCCGCCAGTTCGATCAACAGCACGTGGCACTCCTGGTCGGCCACCGGCCGATGCCGCACGGTCCTGGGCACCACGAACAGCTCGCCCTCGGTCAGCGTGTGCCGGGTCTCCGGCAGGTCGATGTGCAACGTCCCGCTCACGACGAGGAAGAGTTCGTCGGTGTCGGGATGGTCGTGCCAGACGAATTCGCCGAGGACCTTGACCAGCTTGACGTCCTGGCCGTTGACCCTGGAGACGATGTGCGGCGCCCAGTGCTCGTCGATCAGGGCGAGTTTGTCGGCGAGGGACACCACGGAGTTCATTCCACGATTGTCGTCGTGATCGTGCGACGGGCGTCCGCCGGGTGTGGTGGTCGCAGGCGGTGTCGTGGCCGCCGGGTAGCGTCGCCCCCGTGGCAGACGGCCTGTTCGACGAGGGACTGTTCGGCGCCGAGGTGGCCGACAAGGCGGAGCGTGCGCTGGCGGACAACGCCCCGCTGCCGGTGCGGATGCGGCCGAGAACGCTGGACGAGGTCGTCGGGCAGGATCACCTGCTCGGCCCCGGCGCCCCGCTGCGCAGGCTCGTGGAGGGCGCCGCGCCTGCGTCGATCCTGCTCTACGGTCCGCCCGGCACCGGGAAGACGACGCTGGCGACACTGGTGTCCCAGGCCACGGGACGCCGGTTCGTGGCGCTCTCCGCACTCTCCTCCGGAGTCAAGGAGGTGCGCGCGGTGATTCAGGAGGCCAGACACCGTCTCGGGCGTTCCGGAGAGTCCACCGTGCTGTTCATCGACGAGGTGCATCGATTCTCCAAGACGCAGCAGGACGCTCTGCTCGGCGCGGTGGAGGACCGGGTCGTGCTGCTCGTCGCCGCCACCACGGAGAACCCGTTCTTCTCGGTGGTCTCCCCGCTGCTGTCCCGCTCGCTGGTGTTGCAACTGCACTCGCTCACCGACGAGGCGGTGCGCGCCCTGGTCGACCGGTCGGTCGCCGAGGAACGCGGCCTCGGCGGACGGCTGCGACTGGCCGAGGACGCCGCCGAACACCTGGTCCGGCTCGCCTCCGGGGATGCTCGTCGTGCCTTGACGGCGCTGGAGGCGGCGGCGGAGGCCGCCGAGTCGACCGGCGCCGAGGTGATCGAGCTGTCCACTGTGGAGGCGACGGTCGACAAGGCCGCCGTCCGCTACGACCGCGACGGCGATCAGCACTTCGACGTGACCAGCGCCTTCATCAAGTCCATTCGAGGCTCGGACGTCGATGCGGCGCTGCACTATCTGGCCAGGATGGTCGAGGCGGGCGAGGATCCTCGGTTCATCGCCCGGCGGCTGGTGGTGCACGCCAGCGAGGACGTCGGCATGGCCGATCCGACCGCGCTCGGCGTGGCGGTGGCGGCGGCCCAGGCCGTGGCATTGATCGGTATGCCGGAGGGACGGATCGCCCTGGCTCAGGCCACCATCCATCTGGCCACCGCGCCGAAGTCCAACGCGGTGATCACGGCGGTGGACGCGGCGCTGCACGACGTCCGCTCCGGTGCGGCCGGTCCGGTGCCCGCCCACCTGCGCGACGGGCACTACTCGGGCGCGAAGAAGCTGGGCAACGCGACGGGGTATCGCTATCCGCACGACGTGGCCGAGGGCGTCCTGGCACAGCAGTATCCGCCGGACGCCGTGGTGGGCAAGGACTACTACCAGCCGACGTCGCGGGGCGCGGAGCGGGCGCTCGCCGAGCGGATGCCGCGACTGCGGCGGGTCATCCGGGACGAGTCGCCTCGGCGCGGCTGATCGACGAGCCGCCCGGCCCGTCGCGGCGGGGAAATCTCGCGCGGACCCGATGAAACCGGAAACACTGGTCAGGCCCGCGCCTTAAGCTCCCGAATCATGGAACGACCGTGCGACGGGACCTCCGAGGGCTCACGACTGGCCCGTGATCGGCTCATCGCCGCCGAGCGGGCGCTCTGGGAGGCGGCCGCCGAGTTCGGCTCGGCTCGACGTGCACTGCCTGCGGGCCCGGCCGTGCAGTCGGCGACTCCGCTGACCACCGCGTCGGGCAAGCCCGTGACCCTGGCGGGCCTGTTCGGCGCTCGGCGCATCCTCGTCGCTTACCACCTGCGTTTCGACGAGGGATGGACTCGGCCGTGCCCGGACTCGGCGCGGTGGGCGGACGGGCTGGACTCGTTGGTGCCCCATCTCGAATCGGAAGCCGCCGTGGCCGTGTTCTCGCCCGCCTCGCCGGGTGCGCTCGCCGCCGAGGCGGAGCGTCGGGGCTGGCGACGGGCGGCGTTGGTGTCGACCCAGCCAGGGCGGTTGACCGAGGAGCTGGGCCTGCGCCATGAACTCGGCCTGCGTGCGGCGATCAGTCTCTTCCGCTGGACCGACGACGGCACGCTGCGCCGCAACGTCTTCGCCGCCGACGTGCCCGGGGGACCCTGGTCCCTGCTGGACCTGCTGCTTCCCGGCAGACAGGCCGATCGGGACGACCTCGACGGCCTCGGCGAGCCGCGCGGGCCCGACCGCGTCGAGCCCGCGCGGGATGAACGTCGGTGGGAGGCGGCGCTGCCCGAGCAGACCGGGCCTGCCGTGGCCGCCGTCGACGAGACCGACACCGATCGGGGCGAGGTCCTCCGCGACGCGGACTGGGCGACCACGCCGCCCGGCTGATCCGGCGGGGGCGGCCGAGCGCGCGGAAGCCCACCGCCACGCGCTCGGCCGCCAGACCCGCCGCCCCGCTCAGGGCTCCTTCGGATACACCGTCGCGACGTCGTGCAGCGGATTGGGCAGCTCACCGTGCGGCGCGATGGCATGGCGGTAGGACAGTTCCGCGTAGCCGGTCTGCACCAGACGATCGCCGTTGAGCGGGTAACGGGCGAACGTGGGGCCGAGCAGACTGCCCTGCTCCATCCGGTCGCCCAGTTCGGGATGTCGATCGCGGAAGGCCTCGATCTCACCGCGAACCCGGCCCCAGAACCGCTCCTCGGCGAGACCGTGCTGTTCACGCAGCAGCCTGGCCAGCGGCCGGAACACGCCGACGAGCAGCGCGTCCACCAGGTACTGCCGGAGCACATGCCATGGCTTGCGCGGCAGGACCCGGTGATGCGAGTCCGGTTCGGGACCCCGCTCCGGAACCGGTTCGACGGACACGTTGACGTCGTCGATCAGGTCCTTGATCGCCACCCTGGTCGGCAGCCCCGACTCGTCCAGGACCACCAGCACGTTCTCGCCGTGCGGGTTGACGGTGATCCCGTACCGGTAGAGCACCAGCAGCAGCGGCCGCAGCAGCGCGCCGAACAGCGCTGCCGTCCAGGCCTGTGCGTCGAGGCCGGATCGTGCGATGTACTCGCTCACCAGTCCGCGCCCCGATGCGTCGACGTGCAGGACCGCCGCCAGGGGCACCGCCCGTTCGCCGGGACGCAGGGTGGGGTCCACCGACTCGCGCCAGATGCAGCCCAGGGTCTCCAGCCAGGTGTAGGGCGCGCCCGCGACGGTGGACAACAGCGGATGCTCGATCGTCACGGATGCGACCTCGCCGAGCAGGATCGCCCCCGTCTCGGCCACCTCAGGGTCGCCGTCCCACAGACCGCGCAGCCACTGGGTGACGGTCGGCGCGGCCGAGGTGCAGTGGGGCGGGATGCCGCGCCACACCGCCGTGTTCAGGATGCGCAGCGGCAGCTTCACCTGGAACCGCTCCGAACGCTCCACATTGGACATCGTGCGGATCGCCTGGGTCGGCAGGTACGCCTCGGGCGCCGTGCCCAGCTCGATGATGCGCTCGGCCGCCAGTTCCGGCGCCCACAGGGTGCGGACGACGTGGTCGAGCTGCCACGGATGCACGGGCAGCCACACGTAGGCGTCCGGGTTCACCCCCCGGCCTCGGAGGACCTGGGCGAACGTCGTCCTGGTCTCCTCGTCGAGTTCGTGCTCCCGGACGGAGTGCTCCGAGAGCGCGGGCGTGGCGCGGAACTCCGCCAGTCCTCTGTGGACGGCCAGCCACGGCAGCCGCAGCCACTGGCGCGCCTCCGGGGCGTAGCGGCCCTGGTCGTCGGCGGAGAACCCGACCCGTCCCTTGTTCGCGATCAGCCAGGGATGGCCGACCAGATGTCCCTCCAGCTCGGTGTGCCCGAGGCCCGCGAGGGCGGCGACGGGGACGTCGTTCTCGGCGAGGGCGACGTCGGCGGTCAGGGTCGCGGTCAGCTCGGCGAGATAGTTCGCCGCCGTCTCCGGGGTGACGCCGATGGTGCTCGCGGCGTCGAGCAGGAAACGGGCCGGGTCCCACGCGGGCATGCCGAGTCGATCGCCGAGGATGCCGGTCACCCGATGTCGGATCGAGTCCGGCAGCACCGTCCAGTCCCCGAAGGCCCCGCGCACCGCCTGAAACGAGTACTCGGAGTCGGCGAGCCGCAGGAGCCATTCGCCGTCGGCGAAGGGTTCGGGACGTAACAGGTCCTCGAAGGCAAGCTCCCCGATCATCTTGGCCAGCAGTCTGGCCGAGGCCAGCCTCCAGATCTCCGCCCGCGTCGGCACCGCCGTCATCCGTCCTCTCCTGGTGTTCCGAAACTGGTGAACGCCGTGCGAACCGGCAGGGTGTACGCCTCCCGTGCCAGCACCGTGTTGAGCACGACCGCGTTGCGCACCGCGCCGAACCCCAGATCCGGCGCGGACACCCCGTGTCGGTGGATGTCCGCGTTGGACGTGAAGATCCGGCCGCTGATCGACGGGTCGGTCTCGATGGAGTGATCTTCTCGAACCTGAGGCCGACCCGCTTCGTCGCGGGCCAGCCGATCCGCGATCGGCGCGAGGAAGTCGGTGGGGCGGTGTCGATAGCCGGTGGCCGCCACCACGATGTCGGTGCGGTGCTCGAAGCCCTGCCCGGTGTCTCGATGGACGCAGTCCAGGGTGAGACCGCCGTCGCTTAGGGCCGCGTCCTGGACCGCGACGCCGCTGCGCAGCTCGACGTCCGTCCCGCCGTGGGCCAGCCGCCGGTACAGCGCGTCGTGCAGCTCGTCGATCGTCTCCTCGGAGATCCCCTTGTAATGCCGCCATTGGTTCGCGATCAGCGCGTCTCGGGTCCGCTCCGGCAGCGAGGCGAAGTACCGGACGTAGTCGGGTGTGGTCATCTCCAGCACCAGCCTGCTGTAGTCCAGCGGGGCGAAGCTCTCGGTGCGGGTGAGCCAGCTCAGTCGGGGACCTCGCGAGCCGTTGCGGCGTAACAGGTCCAGCATCGCCTCGGCACCGGACTGGCCGGAGCCCACCACTGTCACGCGGTCCGCGCGCTCGAGATCGCCGGCTCGGTGCAGGTAGTCGGCGGAGTGCACGACCCGGTCCTCGCCGAGTGCGGCCAGCTTCGGCGGCAGCCATGGCGCGGTGCCGATGCCCAGCGCCAGATGTCGCGCCAGGAACTCCTGCCGACCGCCGCCTGCTTCGCTGACGGACACGGCGAATCGGGCCCGGTCGGCGTCCCAGTAGACCGAGTCGACCCGGTGTCCGTGTCGTACCGGGAGGCGCGCGGCGGCCCAGCGCAGATAGTCCTGGTACTCCAGCCGGGTCGGATGAAACCGTTCACGTACGTAGAACTGATACAGCCTGCCCCGGTCCCGCAGAAAGCTCAGAAACGACAGCGGGTTCGTCGGGTCGACCAGCGACACGAGGTCGGCGAGGAAGCTCACCTGGAGGATCGCGTCGTCGAACAGCACGCCGGGGTGCCAGCCCCAGTCGGACTCGGCGAGCTGCTCGCAGACGACCACGCTCACATCGGGCAGCGGGTCGGCCAGTGCGGCCAGGCCCAGGTTGAACGGTCCGCCGCCCACGGCGAGGACGTCGCACTCCTCGACCGTCATCGGCTCGCCCCCAGCCGCGCCTCGGCCAGCGGGTTCGGCGCCCGCAGGTACACCGACTGGTTGTCGAGCGGGGCCAGCACCTCGTCGATTCCCTTCAGCCTGGTCAGCATGTTCGCCTTGCAGGGCAGGGTGTCGGCGTCGAGCCAGCGGCGAGCAAGTCGGTCGCCGTCCGGGCCCGCCTCGGCGAGTCCCGGCAGCGCGGCACGCAGTCGGTCGGCCAGCACGCCCAGCAGATCCCGTTCGTCGGCCAGTCCGTCGACGCCGAGGGCGCCGACCACGGCCAAGGCCTGGTTGCGCAGCAGGTAGTACGACAGCCGCTCGTCCACGATCGCGTCCTCGACCACCGCCAGCGTGGACGCGGCCGCCCGGGAGACGCTCAGCAGCTCGGGCAGCCGAGACGCGGCCAGGTAGTAGCCCTGGTTGTCTCGGAAGGCGCCGCCCGCCACCCTGCCATGGGAGTCCACCCGCACCAGCGTGTTCTGCTGGTGTCCCTCCAGACCGATACCGGTGGCCGCGTACAGGTGCAGCATCGGCACCAGCACCCGGTCGACGTAGTCGGCCGTCCACTCCGCCGCCGCCGCAGCGTTCGACCCGTCCGTCGAGGCGATGATCTCGCCGAGCATCGACCGCCCCAGGCCCGGCCGAGGGGCGACCAGACCGGCGAGACAGCGGAACTCGGTGATGTCGGCGGGCGACTCGCGGACCGCCACCTCCAGGCCGGTGATCGAGGGTCCTTCGGCGCGGTCGGGCTCGTCGACGGCGGCCCACGCGGGATCGCGCAGGACGCGGAAGTCGGGATGCGCCGAGAAGGTCGAGTCCGCGAGCCCGCTCGCCAGCAGCCGCTGCACCTCCAGACCACGCAGCAGTTCCGTGCGGGTGAACTCCCGTCGCGAGTTCGTCAGCCGCAGTCCCAGCGACAGTTTCAGCATCACCGTCTCGCCCGGCAGGTAGACCGTCCGCAGACTCGACGTCGGCCGCCAGTCCGGCCCGGCGACGCCGCGATCACGCAGCGCACCGGATGCCAGCAGCGCCCTGATCCTGGGCCGGTGCAGCAGATCGCGAGCCTGCCAGGGATGCGCGGGCAGCAGCACCCGATCGGCGGCCGCGGACAGACCCGACAGCTCGGCGAGCAGCGCGGGGGCGTCGCGGCCCAGCATGCCGGGGCCGTCGATCGCGGCGTCGTGCGACACGACCGAGGCGTCGGCCTCGAACCAGTGCAGCGCGAAGCCGCCCCGCAGCTCGGGGGCGAAGCGCTGGTCCTCGGACTCCGAGAGCCCGTCGCGACTCTTGGGCGCGGGATGCCGCAGGTGCCCGAGCAGCAGGGCCTGTTCCGAGGCCAGGAAGGCGTCGTCCTCCCGCTCGCCCGCCGCGTCCTGCCGTCGTCGGACGTCGACGTAGCGGGTCACCCGCGCCAGCGACTCGGCCGTGCGACCGACCAGGTCGGCGACCTCGGCGGCAGCGGCCGACGCTGCCGCGCCTGCCGTCGCCGCGGACTCGTCGTCCCAGCCCGCGCGGGCCGCCTCGTCGGCGAGCAGCGCCACCGCGAGCACGGGATCGGCCGGGCCGGCGTCGGTGCCGTCCGCGCGGAGCAGCCGCACGGGGCCGAACCGATGCCAGTCGGTGGGGGAGCGGTGCACCACCTCGGTGTTCAGCGCGAGTCCGGTTCGACTCAGCGAGATCCTCAGGGGCCCGGCGGTCACCTCCAGTCCCGTCTCGCGCAGCCAGCAGCGCAGCAACGCCTCGAGGTGGGCGTGTGCCGATGCCGACGCGGCGTCCGCGCTCGCCAGGGGGTCGGGCGGGGTCATCCGATCTCCTCGGTCATCTCGGCCTCGACGACGGCACCCGCCGCCAGCACCTCGGCCAGCACCTCGTCGACCTGGTCCGGCGTGGTCGCCGGGTTGAGGAACGTCAGTTTCAGACAGGTCCGTTCCGTGCCGTCCTCGTCGCGTGCCGTCGTGCGGCCCAGCAGGCTGCCGCCCGTCTGGGACAGCCTCCTGCGCAGTTCGGAGTTGACCAGGTCGGAGTGCTCGATCCGCACGGTCTGGAAGCGGAAGACGACCGTGGTCAGCGTGCCGCCGCCGACGAGCCGCAGCCGGGGATGGTCCTCGACTCGCCCCGCTGCGTGCCGAGCGAGGTCGTGGCAGTCCTCGACCATCGTCCCCAGCCCGCCGCGTCCGAGGGCGAGCAGCGTCGTGGCGATCTTGACGGCGTCGGGTCGACGCGTCGTCTGGAGCGTCTGACCGAGCAGCCCGCCGAATCCCGCCGCCGTGTCGTCGGCGGGATTGAGGTAGGCCACCTCCCGGTGCAACGGGGTGAATGAGGACCCCTCCGCCAGCAGCAGGACACTCGCCGATGCGGGCTGCCAGCCGAGTTTGTGCAGATCGCCGGTGATCGAGTCGGCCAGCTCGATGCCGCGCAGTCGGGAGGACAGCCGGTCGGAGAACAGCGTCCCGAAGCCGTATGCCGCGTCGACGTGCAGCCAGAGGCCGTGTTCCGAGGTGATCTCGGCGAGTTCGGGCAGCGGGTCGACGCTGCCGAAGTCGGTGGTCCCCGCCGTGGCCACCACGGCGATCGGGGTGTTCTCCGGCGGCAGCTCCCGCAGCATGGCCGCGAGTGCCTCGGGACGCAGCCGGTGCGCCCCGTCGACCGGGACGGGCCGCACCGCGTCCTCGCCGAGCCCGAGGACGGCGCAGGCGCGGTGCACCGAGAAGTGCGCCAGCTCGGAACAGAACACGACCGGCCCTGGCAGGCTCGCCACCCCGGACCGGCGGACGTCGATGCCGCGTCGGGCCGCCGCCGCGTCGCGGGCGAGCAACAGCGCCATCAGGTTGGACAGCGAGCCGCCCGGCGTCAGCACGCCGTCCGCTCGGGTGGTGAGCCCGGCCAGGCCGGTCAGCAGCCGGATGAGCCAGCGCTCCACCGCGACGGCCGACGGCCCCGAGTCGTAGGTGTCCAGGGAGGCGTTGCCCAACGACGCGAAGACGTCGGCGGCGACGGCCACCGGGAGCGGTGCGGGCTGCAGGTGCGCCAGCGCACCGGGATGAGTCAGGTTCAGTCCATGGTCGACCAGGACTCCGGTCACCAGCCGCAGTGCGCCTGCGGCGCCTAAGCCGTCCTCGGACAGCCGGGCGGGGCCCAGCGCGGCGGCGACGGCCTCGGAGACCTGGGCGGGCGGGCCCGCAGGCAGCGGGCCGGACCGGTCGGTACCGCCCGCGCCGGGGAATCCCGCGGTCATCAGGTTGATCACTCTGAGCATGTCGGCTGGTGAACACGCCGCGAGCGGCGGCGGGTGGCCGAGCGATTCGGGAGGGGCGGACCACAGGGTCTGGGTCACGTGACCTCACAATTCTCGTCTGCTGGTGACCGTTAGGCCACCCTGGGTTAGGTTAGGTTAGGCTAACGAGATTGCGGAGGGGAAGGCGTGGGCGGGGTCGGGTGAGTGACCCACAGCACTCGATCGGCCTGCCCGAGCGGCGTCGAGGCGCACCCGGTAACCTGATCGCCGTTCGAAGAACGATCAAGGAACGCGGCCCCGCCCGATTCTGCGGGGGATCGCGAGACCTCCCATTCATCGGCAGTCCGCTAGGAGGAGTTCGTGTCGGCAGGCCAGATCGCGGCACTCGTGGCAGCGGGTGCTTTCGTGCTCCTGGTGCTGCTGTTGGCGGTTCCGTTGCTGAAGCTCGGTCGGACTCTGGACGAGGCCACCATCGCCATCCGCAAGGCGCATGAGAACTCCGAGCCGCTGTTCACCGAGGCCAACACCACCCTCACCCACGTGAACGCGCAGTTGGAACGGGTGGACGGCATCACCTCCAACGCGCGCACCGTCAGCGGCAACGTCTCGGCGCTCAGCTCGTTGTTCACCGCGACCCTCGGCGGTCCGCTGGTCAAACTCGCCGCGCTCTCCTACGGACTGAGCAAGGCCCTGCGTGGCAGGCGCGGCCGACGTTCGGGACGCGGTAACGTCGAGTCTCCCCGTGGCGGTCGCCGTCGGGGTCGAGTCAGGGGAGGCAGGCGATGAGTCGACTGTTCTGGTTCGGCGCCGGCATCGCGGCAGGTATCGCCATCAGCCGCAGGATGGCTGAGGCCGCCCGGCAGGCCACGCCTGCGGGCGTCGCAGCCAACGTCGGCGACGCCGTGCGCGAGCTGGCGGGCGCCCTGGGCACCTTCGGTGCCGAGGTGCGCGCCGGGATGAACGAGCGGGAACGCGAACTGGCCGACGTCGTCGAGGTGCAGTCCGGACTGGCGTCCCCCGCCGATCCCGGCGCCCGCTCCTGGGTTCCCGGCCAGGGCGTTCCCGGTTTCACCCGCCCGGTGCGCACCATCCGTCCCACTCCCGGCGACCTGCACCGACGGGGCGAGCTCGGCTCCGGGACGGGGCAGGCAGGCGAGGCGCCCCGCCCCGTGCGTGGCCGAGCGCGTAGGGCGGGAGGCTGAGCGACGCCTCGCCGCCGAGTTCTTCCGCGACGCCCCGCCGGGGAGGACGCGGAATGCCCGCCGCCGAGACGATCCACGGCCGCTCGTCGTCGTGAGACCTCGCGACCTCCCGCCGAGACAGCTCCGCCGCCTGCCCTCCCCGGCAGGCTCGCCCACCTGAAGATGCCGACCTCCGGGCGCGACCGGGAAGGCCGAATGGCAGGGTAGGCGCAGTCGAACGCCCTCTCGGCGCGTTCGTGCCGTCGCCAGACGGACTGTCGCCGACCCGTGCCGTCGTCTTCTCGAGTGCCCGTGCCGGTCGCCTGAAGCAGGACGAGACTTGATTCAGTAAGGGATCACCGTGCAGACACACGACATCCGCCAGCGTTTCCTGTCCCACTTCGAGCGAGCGGGCCACACCGTGGTCCCCAGCGCGTCGCTGCTGCTCGACGACCCGAACCTGCTCTTCGTCAACGCGGGCATGGTGCCGTTCAAGCCGTACTTCCTCGGCGAGGCCTCCGCGCCCTACCCGCGGGCCACCAGCATTCAGAAATGCGTCCGCACGGGGGACATCGACGAGGTGGGCAAGACCTCGCGGCACAACACGTTCTTCCAGATGGCGGGCAACTTCTCCTTCGGCGACTACTTCAAGGAGACCGCCATCGAGCATGCCTGGAGCCTGCTGACCACCAGCCAGGCCGACGGCGGCTACGGGTTCGACCCCGACCGGCTCTGGGCCACCGTCTACCACGACGACGACGAGTCGGCGCTGTTGTGGCGCAAGATCGCGGGCCTGCCCGAGGAGCGCATCCAGCGCCGAGGGATGGCCGACAACTACTGGTCGATGACCGTGCCGGGCCCGTGCGGTCCCTGCTCGGAGATCTACTACGACCGGGGTCCGAAACACGGGCGCGACGGCGGCCCGATCGTGGACGAGGACCGCTTCCTGGAGATCTGGAACCTCGTCTTCATGCAGAACATCCGGGGCGAGGGGCCTGCCAAGGAGGGCTACCCGATCCTCGGCGAGCTGCCCGCCAAGAACATCGACACCGGCCTGGGCGTCGAGCGGGTCGCCTACCTGCTCCAGGGCGTGGACAACGTCTACGAGACCGACCTGGTCCGGCCGGTGATCGCCAAGGCGGAGGAGCTGTCCGGCAGGCGCTACGGCGCCGACGAGACCGCCGACGTCCGATTCCGCGTCATCGCCGACCACGCGCGCTCGGGCGTCATGCTGATCGCCGACGGCGTCACACCCGGCAACGAGGCCAGGGGCTACGTCCTGCGCAGGCTCCTGCGCCGCATCGTGCGCTCCGCGCGCCTGCTGGGCGTGAAGGAGCCGGTGCTCGGCGAGTTCACCTCGGTGGTCCGGGACGTCATGTCGCCCGCCTACCCCGAGCTGACCACCGACTACGAGCGCATCGAATCGGTGATGCGCACCGAGGAGAACGCCTTCCTCACCACGCTCACCAGCGGCTCGAAGATCTTCGACCTGGCCGCGACCGCGACGCGGGACAGCGGAGCCGTCGTCGTGCCCGGTGACAAGGCCTTCCAGCTCCACGACACCTACGGGTTCCCCATCGACCTCACCCTGGAGATGGCGGCCGAGCAGGGTCTGTCGGTCGACGAGGAGGGCTTCCGGTCGCTGATGGCCGAGCAGCGCGCCCGCGCGAAGTCGGCCGCCGCCGCCCGCCGCACCGGCCACGGAGACAAGTCGGTCTACCGCGAGCTGCTGGATCAGGGCCCCACCGAGTTCGTGGGCTACGAGCGGTTGGAGAGCGAGTCGGTCGTCCGGGGCCTGGTGGCCGAGGGCACCCGGGTCCGCAGCGCAGGTGAGGGCGACATCGTCGAGGTGGTGCTCGACCGCAGCCCCCTGTACGCCGAGTCCGGCGGCCAGGAGAGTGACGCCGGAGCCATCCTGGGCGACTCGGTGCGGGCCGAGGTGCTCGACGTGCAGAAGGTGTCCCGCAAGCTCTGGGTGCACCAGGTGCGGGTGCTGGAGGGCGAACTGACCGAGGGCGCGGCCGTGCTCGCCAAGGTCGACCCCGAATGGCGGGTCGGAGCGCGACAGGGCCACTCGGGCACCCACGTGGTGCACGCCGCCCTCCGTGAGGTGCTCGGCCCGTCCGCCCTGCAGAGCGGCTCGTACAACAAACCCGGCTACCTGCGACTGGACTTCGCCTGGCCCGGCGGCCTCTCCCCGGAGACCCGCAGCGAGATCGAGGAGGTCTCCAACCTGGCGGTGCGGCGGGACCTCGCGGTGTCCGTGCTGCACACCTCGATGGAGGGCGCCAGGGAGCTGGGCGCGCTCGCCCTGTTCGGCGAGACCTACGACGAGTCCGTGCGCGTGGTGGAGATCGGCGGTGCCTGGTCCCGTGAGCTGTGCGGTGGCACGCACGTCGAACACTCCTCGCAGATCGGCCCCATCACGCTGTTGGGCGAGTCCTCCATCGGCTCCGGAGTACGGCGCATCGAGGCCTACGTCGGGATCGAGGCCTTCCGCTACCTGGCCACGGAACGTGCGTTGGTGCAGAACATCGCGGCCATGCTGAAGGTGCCCGACCAGGAGGTGCCCGCGAGGGTGGAGAGCCTGGTGGAACGGCTCCGCCTCGCGGAGAAGGAGCTGGAGCGGGTCCGCGCCGCCGCGCTGCTGTCCTCGGCGGGCGGTCTGGCCGACAGCGCCGCCGACGTCGACGGCCTCGCCGTGGTCGCGGCCGCCCTGCCTGCGGGCGTCAGCGGTGGTGATCTGCGCACCCTGGCCCTGGACGTGCGCGGCAGGCTGGGCGAGCGCCCCGGCGTGGTCGCGCTCTTCTCCGCCGACGAGGCCGCCGGGAAGGTCGCCTTCCTGGTCACCCTCAACACGGCCGCTCGGGAGCGAGGACTGGCCGCCGGCAAGCTCGTGCCGTCCTTCGCACCCGCCATCGCCGCTCGCGGCGGCGGCAAGCCGGACATGGCGCAGGGCGGCGGGACGAACCCCGCAGGCGTGCCCGAGGCTATCGCCGCGCTCCATCGGGAGCTGGCCGCCGCCCCGGCGAGCCGGTGAGCCGACCGAAACGACGTCAGAAGGCCGGTCGGGGCGATGGCCTCGACCGGCCCGGCGTCGACGACCCGGGACACGGCCGTCGGCTCGGCGTGGACGTGGGGTCGGTGCGGGTCGGAGTGGCGATCAGTGATCCCTCCGCGATCCTCGCCACCCCCCTCGGTACCTTGTCCCGTGATGAACGCGGTGATCGTGATGTCGACGAGCTCGCAGGGATCGTCACCGAGCAGGAGGTGGTCGAGGTGGTCATAGGACTGCCCAGGACACTGGCTGCCCGGCACGGCATCGCCGCCCAGACGGCCGAGGCCTATGCGGCCAAGGTGGCCGCCCGCGTCGCGCCCGTTCCGGTCCGGCTGGCCGATGAACGACTTACCACCGTCACGGCCGCCCGAGTACTCTCCGAACGCGGTGTTCGCGGCAGACGGCAGCGCGCCGTGGTGGACCAGGCGGCGGCCGTCGAGATCCTGCAGGCCTGGCTCGATGCCAGGTCGGCCGCGCACCGCGCAGCAGCGGCGGACCCAGGAGGAGCTCCGTGAGTGACGACCTCGGATTGTTCGATGAGGAGACCGGCGACAGTCGGTCACGCAAGTCCCGAGGCAAGAGCAAGGTGGATCAGGAAGACCCGGCGGCCCGCCGCCGGAAGCGCCTCGTCACCCTGATCGGGGGCGCGGTGCTGCTGGCGGTCGTGGCGGCCGGGGCGATCTACGGCGTCCGCGAGATCATGAGCATCGGCGGTTACGACGACTTCGAGGGCGAGGGCGAGGGCAGCGTCGTCATCGAGGTCGCCGACGGAGCCAGCCTCGGCCAGATCGCCCAGACGATGACCGATGAGGGCGTCATCGCCAGCCCGAGGGCCTTCACCACCGCCGCCGAGGGCAATCCGGCCTCGACGGGCATCCAGCCCGGCTTCTACCTCCTGCGCAACGAGATGTCCGGCGCTGCGGCGTTGAGTCAGATCCTCGACGAGGACGCCAGGCTCGGCCAGGCCGAGGTGCAGGGCGGGATGCTCCTGCACGACACGTTGGCTGCCGACGAGAGCGTGCAGTCCCAGGGCATCATCACGATCCTGGCCGAGGCGAGCTGCGCGGAGCTCGACGGCGCGGAGCAGTGCGTGTCGGCAGACGAGCTGTGGGACGTCGCCGAGAACACCGACGTCGCCGAGCTGAACATCCCGGACTGGGCGGTCGCAGGCGTGACGGCGGCGCCGCAGCAGCACCGGCGACTCGAAGGCCTGATCGCGCCCGGCCTCTACCACATCAACCCGAGCTGGAGCGCCGAGGAGCTGTTGAACAGCGTCCTGAGCACCTCCTCCACCCGCCTGCAGGCCGCCGGGATGCCGGGGATCTCGGATGACTCCGGCTTCACCCCGTATGAATTCCTCACGGTGGCCTCGCTGATCGAGAAGGAGGGCATCCAGTCCGACTTCCCGTCGATCGCCACGGTGCTCTACAACCGGTTGCGGGTCGATGAGAGGCTACGGCTGGACTCCACGATCAACTACTTCGACGGAACAGGTTCCATCCGAACCGACAGCGGCGTCCGGAATACGCCCAACCCGTACAACACGTACTTGAACACCGGGTTGACGCCGACCCCCGTCTCCTCACCACACACCCCGGCGCTGGAAGCGGCGGCGAACCCGGTGGACGAGACCTGGATGTACTTCGTCAAGTGCGAAGAGGACGGCACGTCCTGCTTCAACGACACCAATGAAGAGCATGAGGCGGACGCGCTCGACGCGGTCGAGAGGGGCGTCTGGTGAACGGATGCTCTCATGTGATGCGACGATGACGCAGATTCGGCCGGTGAATACGAGCGATCTGGATCTCGTGGTGCTCCGATGACCGATTCGCCCCGGCGCCGGACCGCCGTCCTCGGCTCTCCGGTGGCGCACTCGCTCTCACCGGTCCTGCACGGCGCCGCCTACCGGGAGTTGGGCCTGACAGGCTGGCGTTACGACCGCATCGAGTGTGACGCCGAGGCACTCCCGGAGCTGGTGGCCGGGCTCGGCGAGGAGTGGGCCGGGCTGTCGGTGACCATGCCGGGCAAACGGGCCGCCCTGGCCACGGCGGTCGAGGCGACCGACCGGGCCACGGCGGTCGGCGCGGCGAACACCCTCGTCCCGCTGGCGGGCGGCGGCTGGCGGGCCGACTGCACCGACGTCGAGGGCATCACCGGCGCCCTGCGTGTCGCGGCCGCCTACCGGCCCGCCGTGGGTGACACGGCACTGGTGCTCGGTGCGGGCGGCACCGCCTCGGCGGCCATGGTGGCCATCGCGGATCTCGGCATCACCTCGGTCCGGCTGGCCGTGCGGGCGGTGGCGCGGGCGGGGGAGACCCTGGCCGCCGCCGAGCGGGCGGGCGTCTCGGTGGAGACCGTAGGACTGTCGGAGCCCGAGCTGGCCGCCGTGGCGAAGGAGTCCGCCGTCCTCGTCTCGACGGTGCCCGCAGGCGCGGCGGATTCGCTGGCAGCGGTTCTCGCGGCGACGCCGCATGTGCTGGACGCCGTGTACCACCCCTGGCCGACGCCGCTGGCCGAGGCGGTCGCTGCGGCGGGGGGCAGGCTCGCCACCGGCCTGGACATGCTGCTGCACCAGGCCTTCGGCCAGGTCGTGCAGTTCACCGGACTGCCCGCGCCGCGTGTGGCGATGCGCGATGCGTTGCGTGAGGCCACCGGCGGCGAGGTCCCCCTGTTGCTGGACTGATGCCGTCGCCGGGCTGATGCTGTCGCCTGCGTCGGACTGTCACTGCGCTGGAATGACGCGGCCGTGCTGCTGCCAGCTGCCTCGGCTCGGTTCGGCGGAGCCCGATGACGCCTCTCAGCGTCGAAGTTGGCACGGGCGGGACAGGGCGCATCGTCGAGGAGATCGCTTACGTCGTACGCGGCGAGCAGGCCCTGTCCGTCCGCGATAACGGCGTCAGGGGCGGCCCTCGCCGTCACTGTTGTCCGGGCCTCCCACATCCACCGTCACGAGTCGTTCGGCGCTGATCATGGACAGGCCGTGGCTCGCATACTCCGCCGAGCCGGAGGTGCCCCAGAGCACCCCGTCCGGGTAGAGCAGCGCGGAACGATCTCCGATCTGGATGCCCCAGTACCGCACCCGACCGTCCACGGGGTCCTCGTCCGCGCCTGCGCATTCCCAGAGCGCGAAGAGACGAGGTGCCTCGTCGGTGACCAACTCGGTGATGGTCCGGTGGGCGGCGGGGCCGAGGTGCGGTGGGGCGGACGTGAGATCCGGGCCTGCTGCGGCGCGTCCGGTCACGTGCTTCGGATCGGTCATCAGTACCTCCAACGTTGTGCGTGATTCAAGACACACCATATGGCGATACGTTTTGCGCGTCGATCACCTCATGGGGTGATTGATCTTTGATCCGCGCTGATCCACAGTGGGCGGTGCGCACCCCGACGTGCGCTCGTCAACCCTGCGATAAGGGCGTCTGGAAGGAGTGCGACGTGGCAGAACGAAGTGATCCTTCGGCCCTGCGATGGCTGATCGGAGCGGAGCTGGCGGACTATCGGAAGCAGACCGGGCTCTCCCTGTCGAAGGTCGCTGCCCAGGTGGCGATCAGCAAACCGAAGCTCAGCAACATGGAGGCGGGCCGGTTCCAGCAGTATCCGGACGACGTGGCCAAGGTGCTGGAGTGCTACGGCGTCTCGCAACGGGACATCGACCGGCTGTGCGCCCTCGCGGGCCGTTCGGACGAACGTGCCTGGTGGGCGCCGTGGGCACATGTCGTGCCGGACTGGTTCCGGACGATGATCGGGCTGGAGGGTTTGGCGACGGCGGAGTTTCACTACGAGCCGACGGTGATCCCCGGGCTCTTGCAGACTGAGGACTATGCCCAGGCGCTCACAGAGGCGACGGGCTTTGTCCGCGCAGATCACAGTGAACGATTCGTCTCCTTTCGACTGGCCAGGGCTCGGCGGTTGACGGATGCGGAGCCTCTGGAATTTCATGCGGTGATGGGGGAGGCCGCGCTGGGGTTGGCGGTCGGCACACCGGAGGTCCGGCAGGAGCAGTACCGCCATCTACTGAAGGTTGCCGAATTGCCGAACGTCACCGTCCAGGTGACCCGTCCGCAGCGCGGGCCGCACGCTGCACTGGTCGGTCCGTTCTACATTTTTGATTTCGAGCTGGCCCGTTCGATTGCCTGCGCAGAGCTGCTTGATGGGGCGATGTACGTTCAGGACTTCGACCAGGTGCGGACCTATACCATGGCGGCGGAGAGCGCGCAGCAGGTTGCGCTGTCGCCAGCGGAGTCCGTCGAGCTCATCGAAACGATGACCGACGGTGGTTGACTCGGAGGTCATCATGCTTACCCCTGATCTCGGTACGGCCCCCTGGGTCAAGTCCAGTCGCAGCACGAACAACGGCGGCTGCGTCGAGATCGCCGCCGGGACAGCCTGGCGAAAGTCCAACCACAGCGCCAACAACGGCGCCTGCGTCGAGATCGCCGGCTCGGTGACCTGGCGGAAGTCCAGCCACAGCGCCAACAACGGCATGTGCGTCGAGGTCGTCGACGGCGGGCGATGGGCGGCGATCCGCGACTCGAAGAACCCCGACGGCCCGGCCCTGGTGCTGACCCCGGCCCAGTTAGCCGCCTTCGTCCGTTCGGTGCAGGCGGCCCGCTGAGTCTTCTTCTGGAGTGCGATGTCGATCGAGCAGGTCCGAGGACAGCTCCTGGCGGTGTTCGATCGACTCCCACACGGCGTACTCGCCGCGATCGGACAACGCCTCGTCCAGGCACGCGCGGCAGCAGCCGCCGAATGGCACGGCAGCACCAGCCCGCATGCGCACCACGCCCAGGAATGTCTGGCCGGGGTCGGCGATGACCTCGCCGCCGCCGGTCAGAAGCTCCGCCAGGCGGGCGAGCTGCTCCAGCAGTACATGATCAGGCTTTAGGCGCGTGGCCGGGATGAAGTCTGTCGAGGAGGTCGTCGCCGCTCTGCGGGCCGCGTTGGAGGACGTCTCTCCCGGTGAGCTGGCGGCCTGCCGAGAACTCGTCCTGGGCGAGCTCCTTCCGCCCCTGATCGAGGCGTCGGCAGGTTCGAGCAGCCCGGAACTCCACGCCGCCGTCGCCCTGCTTCAGGAGGTGGGCGAGGACCTGGCCCGAGCCTGGGCCCGCTTGGAATCCGCAGGCCACCACACCGAGTCCTACGCCCAAGCCGTCCTCGGCCCGGCGGTAAGCAGCGGACCGGCTAGTGATTTCCCGGGTGACGACGACCGAGGTGCTCCTGCGTCTCAACCGCCCGACCAGACCACGATCCCATCCCGACCCGCAGCGGCGAAGAAATGCCCGCAGGACTTCACCGAGCAGGACTCTGCGGATTGGGCACGTCGTCAGCGCGAGAACCTTCCTCAGCGTGGTAAGAAACAGAAGGCTACGGGCCGGTACGTCGATCCGAGTGGCGATGTGCACGAGATCGAAAGTGGCCAAGATGGTGACTTTGATAGCATCAACGAGCATTTTCGTGGGCACGGTCCGATAGGGCAGAGTCACTTGCCGAACGCACTGGCGAGACACATCGAGGTCAAGGTCGCCTACCGGATGGCTCGTGACGGTGTCGATCACGTCGAGATCGTCATCAACCTGGAAGTCTGCGACCAGAAACTGTATAACTGTCGACGGACAGTGCCGTGGATACTCTACTCCGGGCAGGTTCTGATCGTACATGATCCGGCTGGCAGGCATGTGTTCAAAGGAAAGAGAAGGCGATGAAGTACACTCTCAGTGCACTTTTCGAGGACGGCGATGGTAACTCGATCATCGTGCGCGACCACGCTGAGCTCGATTCGATGGTAGATGATCTACTAGAGACTGATCTTGATGAAAACGCGGTGTTCAATATCGTCGAGCGCCCTAGCATTCCTCCCCTCGATCTTCCCGATCACCAATTTTCGATCGACATGTGGATGGGCCAAGATGTGACTGCGGTTTATTTCATTGGCCAGACTGCATCGGGCGAGGTGGGGCAGTGGTTCAGTGTAAATCCAAATCCTATCGAAAATGCGCCTGAATTGTACTATGATACACGCTCCGCTGCCCGGTTTCCCGCAGATGCGGCGATTTCGATCGGTGATCTTCGAAATGCTCTACACGAATTCTTGGATAATGGTGGCGTGCGTCCTGAGTGCATTGCCTGGCAGCCGTATAAGGATGACCCGAGTTGAACACAGATCCACGTCGTGATCTCCGGACGGTGACTGCAGAGCAGGGTCGATGAAGTAGCACTTCGAGGGAGGCCGGGCCGCCGACCACAAGGCCGGCGGCCCCGACGTTCACTCGTGTCCCGAGTCCGCCGCCACTAACGCGGCGAGTTCCTCCAAGACCGCCTCGGCGCCCTCGCCGTCGGCGGAGAGCACCACCTCGTCGCCGTGCATGGCCCCGAGTGTCATCAGTCCGAGCACGCTGGCCGCCGTCACCGTAGGGCCGTCGCCCTTCCGGATGCTCACCGTCAGCGGCTGTGCGGCGGCGGCCTTGGCCAGCTGTGCCGCGGGCCTGGCGTGCAGGCCCACCACGCTCGCCACCGTCACTCGTCGTTCCGCCATCCTCGTGATCACTCCTTCGTCTCTGCCAGCGGCTTCTCGGTCGGGGTGGACGGCGCCGCCGAGGTGGTCGCTGTCGTGGCCACCGCCTCGGGCGTCGCAGGCTGGGCGGCCCCGCCGTCCTGATCGTCCTCGTCGTCCTCACGCCCCGGCGTCGCCAGGTTCCACTTGGTGATCACCCAGCGGAAGACGAAGTAGTAGACAGCCGCGAAGACCAGTCCGATGGGGATGATCAACCAGGGCAAGGTCGCCAGCCCCCAGTTGAGTACGTAGTCGATGGCGCCTGCCGAGAAGCCGAAGCCGTGGTGAACGCCCAGGGCGTTGGTCACGGCCAGCGAAAGGCCGGTGAGCAGGGCGTGGACCACCAGCAGCGGCCAGGCCACGAAGATGAACGCGTACTCCAGCGGCTCGGTGACGCCGGTGAGGAAGGACGCGAGCGCTCCCGCGAACACCAGGCCGCCGACCAGCTTCTTCTTCTCGGGGCGCGCGGTGTGATAGATCGCCAGCGCCGCGGCGGGCAGGGCGAACATGAAGATGGGGAAGAAGCCGGACATGAAGGTGCCCGCAGCGGGGTCGCCCGCGAAGAAGCGGTTCAGGTCGCCGGTGACGCCGTCGTAGTCGCCGAAGAGGAACCAGACGACCGAGTTCAGGATGTGGTGCAGACCGAAGGGCAGCAGGAAGCGGTTCAGCGTGCCGTAGATTCCCGCGCCGATCACGGTGGAGCTGGCCACGGCATCGCCGACCCAGGTCAGGCCCGCGTTGAATCCGGTGAAGATCAGGCCCATCACGATGCCGACCACGATCATGACGAGCGCCGTGATCATCGGCACGAAGCGTCGTCCGCCGAAGAACCCGAGATAGGTCGGCAGCTTGATCCGGTGATATCGCTGCCAGAGATAGGCCGCTATCAAACCGGCGACGATGCCCCCGAGCACTCCGTAGGGGCCGTTGTTGAAGTTCCGTCCCTCGGTCAGCTCTTCACCGAGCATCGCCCACAGGACGTTGTGCAGGACCAGATAGCCGACCACCGCGGACAGGGCGGTGGAGCCGTCTGCCTTGCGAGCCATGCCGATCGCCACGCCGACCGCGAACAGCAGCGGCAGATACTGGAACAGCGCGTCGCCGCCCTGCCCGACGACCTGCGCGGCCCGATCGAAGAAGTCACCGGGGATGGCGGCGATCAGTTCGCCCTGCCCGGCGCCGGACCCGTCGATGTAACCGAGGCGGGACAGCAACGCTGCGGCGGGCAGGACGGCGATCGGCAGCATGAGACTGCGGCCGAACCGTTGGGCCAGCGCGAATCCTCTGCTGTTGCGACCGCGTGCCGCCGTGGTGGCGTCAGCGCTCATGTGCTCCTCCTTGCGCGGAGTGCGGACCTCGGGGCGTGCCCGGCTGGTCCGCTGACATCGTCAACTGGTACTTGTCGCCCCGGTACCAGGACGTGGTGTCCTCGACCGGATGCTCTCCCACCGCCGAGACGCGGCGGAAGACGAGGAGCGGGCTCGACGTCCGCACCTTGAGTAGTCGCGCGGTCGAGGCGTCTGCCTCGGCCGCCCACACGGTTTGCCGCCCGCGATTCAGCAGCACCCCGTACGTCTGGGCGAGCAGGCTGTACAGCGAGCCCGTCAGGTCGTGATCGAGCAGGCCCGGCACGAGGCGAGGACTGAACCAGCCGTGTTCCAGCGCCAGCGGCACGCCGTCGGCCAGCCGGAGCCTGCACACCCGATAGGCGGGCTCACCCGGCGCGAGACCGAGCGTTGCCGAGGTGTTCGTCGCGGGCACCTCCTCGCTACAGGTGAGCAGCGTGCTGGAAGCCGCCATGCCGTGCCGTTGGAGCTCCTGGGTGAACGACGTCAGCGGCGGAGTCTCCAACCTCGGCCGGGCCGTGAAGGTGCCTCGGCCTCGGACTCTGGTGAGCAGCCCCGCCGCGACCAGTCGTCCGATCGCCTCGCGCACGGTCAGCCGGGAGACGCCGAAGCGCTGGGCGAGTTCGCGTTCGGAGGGCACGGCGGAGTCCGGCGGCAGTTCGTGCTCTACCAGGTCCCGCAGGATCGCGCCGAGCTGGACGTGCTTGGGCGTCGGGCCCGCGACGAGTCGTCGATGCAGGTCAGGTGGTTCAGCATTCTCGTCGTGCTCCCGCATCGAACCCTCCCGCCCCGTCACGGTCCGGCTGCTGATCGCTGAGAACTGCTCGCCTGCCGACAGCGGCGATTGGTACTGTCCGGTCCAGACCACTGTCGTCGTGGAGAATGCTCGCCGCGACCTCGGGTGTCAACCATTCTCAAGGTCACGAGCGAGTCTCGGCAGGGGGTGGACCGGCCGTTGTCGCAGGCGGTCTTCCCTCGATGCACGAGCAAGGAGGACCACGTGAGTCAGGACAAGGCCGCCGCGATTCTGGCCGCCATCGGCGGGGCGGACAACATCATCGAGATCGAGCCGTGCATCACCCGGCTCCGTTGTGAACTGACCGATCCGCAACTCGTCGACGAGCAGGCCCTGCGCCGGATCGGCGTGCACGGAGTCCTGAGATCGGGCGATGCCGTGCAGATCGTGGTCGGGCCGGATGCCGACAACATCGCCAGCGACATCGAGGATCTTCGATGAGCATCTCCGTGCTCGCCCCAGTCGCGGGCCGGGTGGTGCCCTTGGCCGAGGTGGGCGACCCGGTGTTCGCTCAGGCGATCGTCGGTCCCGGCATCGCCGTGGAGCCTGCCGACGATGCGACCTCGGCGGTGGCACCCGTCGACGGCGTCATCGCCGCCCTGCATCCCCATGCCTTCGTCGTCACCTCGCCTGCGGGCGTGTCGGTACTGGTGCACCTGGGCATCGACACCGTGCGGCTCAAGGGCGAGGGCTTCACCCTGCACGTGGTCAAGGGCGAGACGGTACGGGCCGGGCAACGTCTCGTCGACTGGAGCCCGACGGCCGTGCGCGCCGCCGAGTTCTCAGCGGTGTGCCCGGTGATCGCGCTGGACTCGGTGCCTGCGGCGCTGCGCGGAGTGCGTGATGTCGGGCCGGTGTCGGTGGGTGAGGAGCTCTTCACCTGGGACGGGCAGTGAGCGGAGCCGGACGTCGTGGACGTCGTGGACGTCGTGGACGTCGTGGACGCGCAGGCTTGTCATGGTCGGGGCCTGCTCCGATGCGATCGAGTCACGATGATCAAGACTGCGTGACGTGCTCTGACGTGCTTTGACGCCGGACCCGGTCGGTGTCGCGTCGGCCTGGTGAGCCTGCACGAATTCCCGGCGGGGCGGCGACTGCGTCGTGTGGCGACGGGTCGGTCGTCAGTTGTCGGAGTGGGCAGGCGGCGCCGGTGGGGCGCCGGAGACCGCAGGCAGCAGGGTCTGCCGCGCCTTCGGAAAGTGATCACCCGTTCTGTCCGTGCCGCCACCTGGCCGAGTGATGCGCTGCGCAGTCAAGATCGGGAACCTGGTCGGTATGAACAGTGAATCCTGGTCTGTCCTGAGTGTGAGCAATGCTGGCGCCCTGAGCGTCGCAGGTGCGGTTCTCGGCGGGCTGCTGGGTGCGGCAGGTGCCCGTGCGTTGCATCGAATCCGGGTGCCCGCTCCCGTGTCGGTGTCCTGGTGTGCCGTGCTGGTCGGCTTGTTGTGGACGATCGCGGCCATCCGTGTCTCGACGGGGGCGCTGTCGGGGTGGTGGCTTGCGGTGTCCTGGGCGACGGGACTGCTGACGGTGCTGGCTGTCGGAGCCGACCTCGGGCACAGACGACTGCCGGACCTGCTCACCCTGCGGGCGCCGCCGGTGCTGTTGTCGCTGCTCGTTCTCGCCGCCTGGTCGGCGGGTGACGGCGCGGTGCTGATCCGAGGACTCCTCGGCGGGCTCACGCTGGCTGCCGGTCACGCACTCGTACATCTGATGAGTCCTCGGTCGTTGGGTGCGGGCGACGTCAAGCTGGCATTGACGGTCGGCATGGTCGCTGCGGCGGTCTCGTGGTCGAGTTGGCTCTTGGCGGTGCTGGTCGCACCGCTGATCACCGGAGTGACGGGGCTGATCCTCGCGCTGCGGTCGGGAGTCGCCTCCGCTGTGCCCCACGGCCCGGGGATGGTGATTCCCGTGTGGCTTCTCGTCACCTTCCGGCCCTGAACGGCGTGTTCCGTCTGCCGACGGCACACGGCCGGGTGCCCGTGGAGACGGCGGCCTGCGGCCTTGACGGCCAGAGCGGGATGTCGGCCTCGGCGCGGTCGAAGGCGACGTGTCGCAGTCGACGCGTCCGCCTCAGGACGCCTGCCGCAGGACGAGTCCAGTCGCGGCGTATCGGCAGGCATCCGTTCTTCTCTCGCGCCGTGTGTGCATGTCGACGGTGAATGTTCTTCGTGACGAGTCACTGATCTGGAAAGGAGGTGAGCCGGGCGAGTCCGTGTGATGCGGTGGCACGGGTCGGGCTGTGGCCAGACAGGCCGTGGCCTCCGGGTGCAGGAGTGGAGCTGTCCACCCGGCGTGGCCATGTCGAATCGTGTCCGAGGTGGACTCTGCGGTGACCGGGCCGGGCTGGGCTGGGCTGGGCCGACTCGGCCGTGACGGCGTCGCGGGTTCCGGACGGACACCGCCTTCGGGCCGCATACCGCCTTCCGGTGACCGGTGACCCGTGACTGGTGACCGGTGCCTGGCGCTGGCGTCTTGCCTGCGAATTGTGCTGCCCTACCGGGAGTGAATCGCAGGCCTCGGACCCTCGTGGTGCCGGTCCCGGCACGCCTGCCGGCTGCTACGGAAGCAGGGGAGGGCAGGGCCGACGATCGGCGGTGCGCCCGCGACGGCGCCGCGACGGCGAGGACCGGACTCGCGTTCGGCAGGCACGGGCAGATTCAGCGCCGCCAGGCCGACGGGCCTTGCAGACCTGCGGGTCGTCGACTGTCATCAGGCTTGATGGCTTGATGGCTTGATGGCTTGATGGCTTGATGGCTTGATGGCTTGATGGCTTGATGGCTGATGGCTGGGCGCTGGGTCTGCCGGGGTGTCGTGTCGCGCGGCGGCGACGGCGGTCGGTGCCGTCGGTGCCCGAGAGCCGTCGCGGTAGGTGCCGGTCCTGCTCCGTTCACGGACCGTGGTGCGCCTCGTCCTAGCCGCCCACGCCCACGCCGATGGTCGGCGTGCCTCGGTGCGCAGTACCGAGGCAGGCGTGCGGCCGGACTCGTGCGCCCTTCGACGTCGGCGGCTGCCGGTGGTGCGCGCATCCCTGGGTCGGGCGGCACTCCGTCCGCTGTGGGGCTCCGTCCGCTGGGGGTCCGACCTCGCCCGGGAAGGGTGAGGCGGTCGCGACATGGGAGGATTCGCCGCGTGTTGCGTTGGATGACCGCAGGTGAGTCGCACGGGCCCGCGCTGGTCGCGGTGATGGAGGGCATGGTGGCGGGGGTCGAGGTGACCACCGCCGACATGACCACGCAGTTGGAGCGCCGCAGGCTCGGCTTCGGCAGGAGCCCCAGAATGGCCTTCGAGGTGGACGACCTCGAGGTCATCGGGGGCGTTCGGCACGGGGTCACCCAGGGCGGTCCGGTCGCGGTCCGGATCGGCAACACGGAGTGGCCCAAGTGGCAACAGGTGATGGCTGCCGACCCCGTTGACCAGGAGGAGTTGGCAGGGCTGGCCCGCAATGCGCCGTTGACCAGGCCTCGCCCCGGACATGCCGATCTCGCGGGGATGCAGAAGTACGGCTTCGACGAGGCCCGGCCGGTGCTGGAGCGGGCCAGTGCCAGGGAGACGGCGGCACGGACGGTGCTGGGCACGGTGGCGGCCCGGTTCCTGGAACAGGTGTTGGGCGTGCGCGTGATCAGCCACGTCGTGTCCATCGGCGCGGCCGTCTCCGAGGGACACCCCCTGCCGCTCCCGGACGACCTGTCCGCGATCGACGAGCATCCGGTGCGGTCCTTCGACGCGGCGGCGGGCGAGGCGATGATGGCCGAGGTCGAGTCGGCCAAGCAGGACGGCGACACCCTCGGCGGGGTCATCGAGGTGCTCGCCTACGGGCTGCCGCCCGGCCTGGGCTCTCATGTGCACTGGGATCGTCGCCTGGACGCCCGGCTCGCAGGCGCGCTGATGGGGGTGCAGGCGATGAAGGGCGTGGAGATCGGCGACGGCTTCACCACCGCTCGGCGCCGAGGGAGCGCCGCCCACGACGAGATCGATCCGGCCGACGGGCCGACCTGGGTGCATCGACGGAGCAACCGGGCAGGCGGTCTCGAAGGCGGCATGACCAACGGCGAACCGTTGCGCGTTCGCGTCGCGATGAAGCCCATCTCCACGGTGCCTCGGGCCTTGGCGACGATGGACGTGTCCACCGGTGAGCCTGCGGTGGCCATCCATCAGCGTTCCGACATCTGCGCGGTGCCCCGGGCCGGGGTGGTGGTCGAGTCGGTGGTGGCGTTGGTGCTGGCCGATGCCGTGCTGGAGAAGTTCGGCGGTGACTCCGTGTCGGAGACTCGTCGCAACGCCCAGGGCTACCTGCGGGATCTGGAGGAGCGGCGATGAGCCGGACCACGCCGATCGTGCTCGTCGGGCCGCCCGGTGCGGGGAAGTCGACCACCGGAAGACTGCTGGCCGAGCGGCTCGGCGTCGACTTCCTCGACGTCGACGACCATATCGAGCAGCGCGCGGGCCAGACCGTCGCCCAGATCTTCACGGGTGAGGGGGAGGTCGCCTTCCGCTCGTGGGAACGTGACGCGGTGCGTCGCTGCCTCACCGAGCAGTCCGGCGTGCTGGCTCTCGGCGGGGGCGCGATCCTCGCCGACGACACCAGGGAGCTGCTGCGCGGCCACACGGTGGTCTTCCTCAACGTCGGGATGGCGGAGGGCGTCCGGCGTACCGGTCTGTCCACCGCGCGTCCGCTGCTGGCGGGGCTCAACCCGAGAGCGACCTTCAAGGCCCTGCTGGACGCGAGGCTGCCCCTGTACCGAGAGGTCGCCACGGTGGAGGTCGTCACCGATCGCCAGGATCCGAGTGAGGTCGCGGCCGCCGTCGTCGCCGCCCTCGCGGAGGGCGGCGAGCGCGCCGAGTCGGTACAGCCGGGCGATTCCGACGCGCGAACGGACTAGAGACTGGTCGGATCGGGTGCCCGAGCGATTAGGCACCCGATCATCCGTTCGGCCTACTGCCTGCTGCCGACCGGATGGTTTGGGCGACCCGGCCGCAACCTGACGGCACCGGCACACGTCGACTTGGTCAACGCCTGCCAGCCGGGCGGGCTGATCGAGAAGAGAAGCCGTGAACCATCGAAGCCGTTCACTTCCTGCACCGTTGATCGCCGCGCTGCTCGGTGTCGGGTTGCTTGCGGGCTGTACGACCGAGCAGCCCGTCGGCGCAGGCCCGACGAGTTCGTCCGCCGAGCCGACCAGCGTCACCACCGGCTCGCCGCCGTCGGGCGCTGATCCGGGCGGTGGTGCCGAGTCGTCGAGCAGTCTCTCCCCGCCGCCCGGCCCCGAAGATCCTGATTCCGTGCCGCCCGGCGGTGCCGCCTCGCCGGGGGAGGTCGCCACTGCGGGCGTGCACGTCGGTGATGCGGGGAGTCCCTGCCCGTTGCCGGTCGGCCTCACCGCCGCTGCGGACTGGGAGGTCACCGACGTCACCGATCTTCAACTCGTGCTCCACGAACTCGTTCCGCTCTGCGAACTGCACGGCCGCCACGCCGGTGTCTTCGGTTCGATTCGGGTGAACACGCCTGCGGACGCCACCCTGGGCGCCGCCGAGGCGCTGGACGCCTACGCCGCCGAGGCCGTCGAGGGCGTGCCCGAGTTCACCGAGGTCGTCATCGACGGACGCGCGGCCGTCGAGGTGTCGTTGTCGCGGGCGGGCGAGTGGAACCGAGCGGAACGAGCCCTGGCGATCGAGACCGACGGCCAGACGATCGTCCTGACTCTCACCGGGCTCGACCAGGAGGAGTTCGAGCTGGGCCTGCCCGCGTACCGGCTGGCACTGGACACGCTGCGGGTCACCGGCTGACCGGGGTCGTTCCGGCGGCACGCGGTGGTGGGATGCTGGGCCGCAGCCGAGGACCCCGGCCTGCCGAGCAGACAGGCCGGTCGGGACCGAGGCTGCTTGAAGGAACTGAGTCCGCCGACACGATCAGCCCGCGAGGAGGTCAGGGTGCCGAGAACCAACTCGGAGCCGGGACCGCGCAGGCAGGCCGTGTCGTCCGGGTTGCCCGCGACCACGTGCTGAGGAGCGCAATGTCAGATCCGATCCGGATTCGCGTCGCCACCGAGCGTCCCTACGAGGTGGTGATCGGCAGAGGCCTGCTCGGCGAACTCGTGGAGACGCTGCGTTCGGCGACGTCGGTGGCGATCGTGCACCAGCCGACCCTGGCCGCCACGGCCGAATCGCTGCGTGACGAGCTTGTCGAGGCGGGGCTCGACGCTCATCGTGTGGAGATCCCCGACGCGGAGGACGGCAAGAGCCTCGCCGTGGCCGGGTTCTGCTGGGAGGTCCTCGGCAAGATCGGCATGGATCGTGACGGTGTGGTCGTCTCCGTCGGCGGCGGTGCGGTGACCGACCTCGCGGGCTTCGTCGCCGCGACGTGGATGCGGGGCGTGCGGGTCGTGCACGTGCCGTCCACGCTGCTGGCGATGGTGGACGCGGCGGTGGGCGGCAAGACGGGCATCAACACCGACGCAGGCAAGAACCTGGTCGGCGTCTTCCATGAGCCTGCCGCCGTGCTGGTCGACCTCGCGACGCTGGAGAGTCTGCCCCGCAACGAACTGCTGGCAGGCATGGCCGAGGTGGTCAAGGCGGGATTCATCGCGGACCCGGTGATCCTGGAACGTGTCGAGCAGGACGCCGACGCCGCGACCGATCCGACCGGTCCGGTGCTGGCCGAGCTGGTCCGTCGGGCGATCCAGGTCAAGGCCGACGTCGTGTCGGCCGATCTCCGTGAGTCGAGTCTGCGGGAGATCCTGAACTACGGGCACACCCTGGGCCACGCCGTCGAGCGTCGAGAGCGCTACCGCTGGCGACACGGCGCCGCGGTCTCGGTCGGCATGATGTTCGCCGCCGAGCTGGCCAGGCTGGCGGGCAGGCTCAGTGACGCTGACGTCGCCAGGCATCGGGACGTCCTCTCCGCGTTGAGCCTGCCGGTCAGCTACGACCCCGACGCGCTGTCCTCGCTGGTCGAGTCGATGCGCCGGGACAAGAAGACCCGGTCGGGCGTGCTGCGGTTCGTGGTCCTGGACGGCATCGGCAGGCCGGGCCGACTGGAGGGCCCCGATCCCTCGCTGCTGGCCGCCGCGTACTCGGCGATCAGCGGGGAGCCGACGCGGCAGGGCGGGGGGATTCTGCTGTGAGCGTCCTGGTGCTCAACGGCCCCAATCTCGGCAGGCTCGGTCTTCGCGAGCCGGAGGTGTACGGCTCCACGACCTACGCCGATCTCGTCGCACTCTGCGAGCGAACCGGCGCCGAACTCGGCCTCCCGGTGACGGTCCGCCAGACCGACCACGAGGGCGAGATGATCGGCTGGCTGCACGAGGCCGCCGACACGAGTTCGCCGGTCGTGCTCAACGCGGCGGCCTGGACGCACTACTCCATCGCCGTCCGCGACGCCTGTGCCCAGCTCACCGCGCCGTGGGTGGAGGTGCACATCTCGAACGTGCATCGGCGGGAGGCGTTCCGCTCACACAGTCACCTGTCGGCCCTGGCGGACGGGGTGATCGTGGGACTCGGTGTCTCGGGGTACCCGCTGGCATTGCGCTGGCTGGCCGAACACACGGCGAGCTGAGGCCTGCCGATGGTCGAGCTGCGCACCGAGCGACTGACCCTGCTGCCGCTCTCCGAATGGGGCGTGGACCTGCTGGCCCCGCTCTTCACCGCGACGGAGGTGCGTCGGGCGCTGCCGCCGGGACCTGTCGACGAAGGCGCGGTGCGTCGCCTGCTGAGCGACCGGATCGAGCGGGCGATGCCCTCGGGAATGGGCGACTGGGTCGTCTGCGTCTCGGGCAGGCCCGTGGGGCTGACCAGTCTGTGCCCCTCCGTGGCGCTGCCCGGCGGACTGCCCGAGGTCGGGTGGCTGCTGGGACGCGAGCATCGGGGGAGGGGCATCGCCGCGGAGGCCGGGTCGGCGGTGCTGCGACACGCATTTCATCGTCTGGAGCTGCCGTCGGTGTGGTCCCTGACCCACCCGGACGACCTGGCGGGCGCGAGTCTCGCCCGCCGCCTTGGCTTCGTCGAGGTGGGGCAGCGGCTTGTCGGCAAGGTCGATCACGCGGTGGCGGTGTGCCAGGCGCCGCCCGCCGGACTGCATCACCTGGAGGTCTGGGTCGAGGACCTCGACCGCGCCAGGTACAGCCTGGGCTGGTTACTCGCGGAACTGGGCTGGGTCGAGTACCAGCGCTGGTCGCGAGGGATCAGCTGGCGCCACGGCGGAACCTACCTGGTGGTCGAGCGCTCGCCTGCGGTCCGGCCGGGCGGTCATGATCGGCTCCGCGCCGGGATGAATCACCTGGCACTGCGGGTCCGGGGCGCCGAGGAGATGCATCGCATCACCGAGCAGGCCACGGGTCGGGGCTGGCGACTGCTGTTCCCGGAGGTCCATCCCTACGCGGGCGGGCCGATGCATCTGGCCGCCTATCTCGAAGACCCTGACGGCTTCGAGGTGGAGTTGGTGGCCGATCCGGCGGGCCCCCTGCGGTAGCTCCTCCGGGTGTCATGGGGACGACCAGCGGTGTCGCCCCAATGGTGGATCGGCTGCGCCTGCCCGGTGGTTGATCCCTACACTGTCTGATGCCCGGCATCCGTTCTCGGGCCTGCACGGCATCGATCACGGTGCTCTCACGGGGAGGTCAGCCCACGGTGCGTGGTTCACCGGTCGGTGGGCGGGCGGCGACGCGTTCGACAGCCGCGTTCCCGGTCGCACTGCGTGTCTCGGCGTTGCTGCTGGCGCTCGTCGTGATCGCAGGCTGCACCGGTGCGCAGGGTGCCGATCGGGACGGCGCGGTGGATCAGACGGACGGCTGGTTCACCGGAGACGGTGCGGACGATGCGGCAGGCGAGGCCGCCGAGCTTCCAGAACCGGCGCAGCTCGCCGTCGAGGGAGTCCGGGGGAACGCCACGCCGATCCTCGCGGGCGATCACCGTGCTCCCTACAACTACGGGCCGACCGTGCTGCTCGACGACGGTCGGTATCGCGCCTGGTGGTGCAGTCAGCTTCCCGGCGTCGGCCCGCCCGGTGACGACGTGCTGTACGCCGAGGCGACGGAACCAGGCGGACCGTACGCGGCCTCGACGGGCTCGCCCGCCGAGGCGGTCTTCACCGGCCTGCCCGGCGCCTTCGACGGCATGCACACCTGCGATCCCTCGGTGCTCAAGGTCGGGGACTCCTACTACCTCTACTACACCGGGGCGGCGGGCGATCACAACGACGGCAACGGCGTCGGCGTCGCGCACAGCTCCGACGGGATCACCTGGTCGAGACTGGGCGACGGCAAACCGGTGGTCAGCGCGTCCTACGACGTGACGAGGGAGAACACCTACGGCGCCGGTCAGCCCGCCGCGGTCTTCCTGGACGACTGGTTCTACCTGATGTTCACCGACACGACCGGCGCGGCGGCGGGGTGGAACGGTGCGGGACAGTTCGTGCTCAGAGCCAGGGATCCGTTGTTCACCGACGGACTGCAGATGCTCACGGAGGCGGGTTTCGTGCCCGCCACCTCGACCGAGGATCCCCGCGCCTTCTCGGTGGTCGACGCGTTCAGCGCCGACCTGATGTGGGTGGACGCGCTGCAGAGCTTCGTGATCGCGCACCAGACCGAGTCGGGGACCAGCCTGACCTTCTGGGATCGGGAGTTCCGGGGCAGTCCTTATGAGCGACTCGTGGTGGAGGGGCCCTGGCGGGAGGGTCCGGGCCTGGTGCGGGAAGGCGGCGGCCACGCCCCGGTGTCGAGGGACGACCCGTGTGGTCGAGTTCCCCTCGACGTGCTGCGGGCGACCACGGCGACCTCCGCACCGACCGACATCGCCCATTACGGCCTCGACGTCGTCGCCGCCGACGGCTGTCGAGACGCACGACGTGCGGCGAGCGTGCTGAACGGCTTCGCGGTTCCTGCGCCGGATCGGACGATGGATCTCGTGCTCGGTGGAGAGCGGGTGCGCATCGAACGCCGCTCGGTGGCCGAGAAGCTCGCCGTCGGCATCCTGGAAGAGCGGGTTCCCGCCGTGGAGGAGCTGCCGGTCGTCGCCGAGATCACCGCAGGACTGCCCGCCGTTCACGCGACCGACCAGCCCGTCGGGCTGGTGGCGGACGATCGGCTCTGGCTGGTGGGCGGTCAGGACGTCGCCGAGCTCAACGGATCGCGGATCACCGAGATCACACCGCAGGAGTGGGCCGCCCATGAGCACGTGCGCGACCTGCGGCGTGCTGCGACCCGACCGAGCGGACGACACGTCGGGACACGGGGGAGTCTGCCGCTTGCCGGCCCCCTGACGGGACCTCGGCGTGGCGACGTCCGCTCGGGCGCCGGTCCGTCGCCGAGCCGCGCGGCTCGGCGCCACGGCCGGATCGAACGCTGATCACTCGGCAGGCCGCCGCGTCACGGTCTGATCCGCGCCGCTCTACCCGGTGGGGGTCACGGGCGATCGCGGGGCCCTCGGGCCCCGGACCCCGCGATCGACGACGACGATCAAGGCTGCCTGCTGCCTGCTGCCTGCTGCCTGCTGCCTGCTGCCTGCTGCCTGCTGCCTGCTGCCTGCCGGTGGCGGCTGGTGCCGGGCGTCGACCGTCGCCGCCTGCGCGCCCACTGTGCCCGCTCAGGCCGGCCCTCGACCCGGTGCGCCGCTGCCCGCCGCATCCCAGCCGCCATGCCTCAGTAGAGCCTGCTCGAGCCGACCGTGCTCAACCGGACCGCCCCCGACCGGACTGTGCCCGACCCGGCCCGAGCTCGACCCAAGCGAGTGCCTCAGCCGACCGGCCCCGCCGCCACGGCGAGGTCATAGGCCAGCTGCGGGACGAACTGGCCGGCAGGCGCCGCGCAGCCGTCGGCCTCGCCGGGCAGCTTGACCCACAGGAAGGCGTCGATCGCCGCGTCCCCGGTGTCGGTGGTGCTGGGCGTCCCGATGGCCCGGCCTGCCGGGTCGCACCACTGCGAGCCGGCCGGACCGTTGCCGTTACGACTGGTGTCGATCACCGCGCCGAGACCGGACACACCCGTCGCGGCCAGCACGGCCTTGGCGTAGGCCGTCTCGTCGGCCGTCCAGCGGTAGTTGGAGACGTTCGTCGCGATGCCCGCCGCGCCGTCGGCGATCCCCGCCGCCGTCAGCCGCGAGGCCATCTCCCCGGGCGCGTGCCACGCCGAGTGTGAGGCGTCGAGGTAGACGTCGGCCTGGGCGGACCCCGAGGTGAGCGCCGCGACGGCGTAGGTGATCGACGCGGTGACCTCGGCCTGTTCCGACTCGTTCATGCAGGAGTCCATCAACGCCAGCACGTCCGGTTCGAGGATGATCGTGGCTGGCCGGTCGGCGAGTCCGTCGGCGACCCGGTCGACCCAGGTCCGATAGGAGGAGTGATCGGGAGCGCCGCCGCCGCTGTGGTTGCTGCAGTCCCGGTTGGGGATGTTGTAGACGACGAGGATCGGCGTCTGGCCTGCGGCCTGGGCCGCACCGACGAGCCCGTCGACCTGGGCGGTGACGGCGGCCGGATTGTGCTGGGTGAACCACTGCGCCTGCGGGACGGAGGCGATGCGCTCGCCGATCACCGAGGCGCGTCCGTCACCGGGATTCGCCGCCACCCACTGCGCGGCGTTGGTCGTCGGGTTGACGTAGAAGGTGTCGTCGGCCTGCTGCGGTGTCGCAGCAGCCTGCGGGGTCGCGATGCCGCCGATCGCCGCCGTCGCGGCCAGGACGGCGCTCAGCGTCGCGCCGATGATGGTCCTGCTGGTCATGCTCTCTCCTCGGGTCGGTGATGCGAGAGTCCGATCTCGGTGGTTGTGAGCGCTCCCAGACAGGACCAGATTACGATCAGATCTCGGCGGCGATGCGTCCGCTCAGCGGTCGTTCTGCTGCGCCGAACGGCGCAGTCACCCGGTCTCGAGGCTGCGGTGTCGGTCGTCGCCGCCGGGCGGGACGCCGTGTTCGGGCCTCGCTGACTCTTATGCTGCCTGCCATGCCAGAAACCCATTCCCGCCGCCGCGAGGCGCTGCGCACGCTGCTCCGCACCGCGAATCTGGACGCGCTGCTGGTGACCGACCTGCTCAACGTCCGTTATCTGACCGGATTCACCGGGTCCAACGCCGCACTGCTGGTGCATGCCGAGGACACCGCGCACGCCGAGACGCGCACCACGTTCTGCACCGACGGGCGCTACCTCACCCAGGCGGGCGAGCAGGTCCCGGACCTGGAGCGGGTGATCGAACGCGCCTCCGGAACGGCGTTGGCCGCTCGATCCGGCGCGGAGGCTGCGGCTCATCGCCGCACGGGTTTCGAGAGTCATAAGGTGACCGTCGACGCACTGGACGTCCTGGCGGGCGCCGCCGAGGGCGTCGATCTGGTGCGGAGCCCCGGCCTGGTGGAGGAGTTGCGGCTGGTCAAGGACGACGAGGAGGTCGAGGCGCTCCGGATGGCCTGTGCCGCCGCGGACCGGGCGCTCGCCGAGCTGCTCGCCGCCGACGGGCTGCGCGCGGGCCGTGCCGAGGTCGACGTGGCCCGTGATCTGGAGGCGCGGATGCGGGACAACGGTGCCGCCGGGCCGTCCTTCGAGACGATCGTCGCCTCCGGTGCGAACTCCGCAGTTCCGCATCACCGGCCGACCGAGAAGGCGCTCCGAACGGGCGACCTCATCAAGATCGACTTCGGCGCACTCGTCGACGGTTATCACTCGGACATGACCCGTACGATGGTGCTCGGGCAGCCCGCCGACTGGCAGCAGGAGCTGTATGAGCTGGTCAGGCTCTCGCAGGCGGCGGGAAGAGCCGCGTTGTCCGTCGGTGTCGAGGTGCGTGACGTCGATGCTGCCGCGCGCAAGGTCATCGAGGCCGCAGGCCGAGGCGAGGACTTCCTGCACGGTCTCGGCCACGGCGTCGGACTGGAGGTCCATGAGGCTCCGAGCCTGTCCAAGGCGGGTGACGGTAGACTGATCGCCGGTATGGCCGTCACCGTCGAGCCCGGCGTGTACCTGTCCGGGCGCGGCGGCGTCCGCATCGAGGACACCCTCGTCGTTCGTGACGGCGAGCCGGAACTCCTCACCCTGACTACGAAGGAACTCGTGGTCGTCTGACGTAGTTCGCGTCGCATCGCCGCGGTCGTCGCAGAGCGGCCGCGGCCCGTCCCTGCACCGGCCCGTCTTCTCGGGCCCACTCGACACAGGAGAGACCACCACAGTGGCGACCACCAACGACCTCAAGAACGGACTGGTTCTCAACCTCGACGGCCAGCTCTGGACCGTCGTGTCGTTCCAGCACGTCAAGCCAGGCAAGGGCGGCGCCTTCGTGCGCACCACACTGAAGAACGTGCTCTCCGGCAAGGTCGTGGACAAGACCTTCAACGCGGGCGTGAAGGTCGAGACGGCCAACGTCGACAAGCGCGAGATGACCTATCTCTACGCCGACGGCAGCGATTACGTGTTCATGGACAGCGAGACCTTCGAGCAGCTTCCGGTGCCGGACGCCACCGTCGGGGACGCGGCCAAGTTCATGCTCGAGAATCAGACCGCCGTCGTGGCGGTGCACGAGGGCATCGCGCTCTACGTCGAACTGCCCGCCTCGGTGGAGCTCGTCGTGAAGCACACCGATCCCGGCCTGCAGGGTGACCGCTCCACCGGCGGCACCAAGCCCGCCGAGCTGGAGACCGGCGCCGAGATCAGCGTTCCCCTGTTCCTCAACAGCGGCGACAAGGTCAAGGTCGACACCCGCGACGGGCGCTACCTGGGCCGCGTGAACTCGTAATGGGCTCGCGCAGCAAAGCCCGCAAACGCGCCGTCGACCTGCTCTATGAGGCCGACGTCCGTTCTGTGGACCCGATCACCCTGCTCGCGGATCGCGTGGGCGTGCCGGACCTGGCTCCGGTCAACGACTACACGGTGACCCTCGTCGAGGGCGTCACCGAGCACCGACGGCGGATCGACGAGTTGATCTCGGAGTACGCCGAGGGCTGGACCCTGGCCAGGATGCCCCCGGTGGACCGGGCCGTCCTGCGGCTGGGCCTCTTCGAGCTGCTGTGGTCGGACGAGGTGGACGACAAGGTCGCCATCGACGAGGCCGTGGAACTGGCGAAGACGTTGTCCACGGACAACTCGCCGAGATTCGTCAACGGCATCCTCGACCGGCTGGCCAAGATCGCCGACCGGCTGCGCGCGGCGAGCTGACGCCTCGGGGGCGCCGTCATGTCGCACATGACGGCGCCCCGAGACGCTTTCAGCAGACGCGCAGCTCACTCCTCCTTGGCGGGTCGCGCCTCAGGAGGAAGGACCCCCCAGTCGATGAGCTGCTCGGTGAGTTCCCCCGGCGACATGTCATAGATGATCGCCAGCGACCGAAGGTCTTCGGTCCTGATCGAGAGCACCTTGCCGTTGTAGTCGCCCCGTTGGCTCTGGATGGTGGCCGCATAGCGAGCCAGCGGACCGACCTTCTCCGCAGGCAGCTGTTGCAGACGTTCCAGATTTATCACGATCTTCGTGGCGGGCTCCGCCCCGGACGGCACCCTGCCCTCCGGAAGCAGTTCCGCCACGGGCACGCCGTAGAAGTCGGCCAGTTCAGCGAGCTTCTGGACGGTGACCGCCCGGTCGCCGCGTTCGTACGAACCGACGACGACGGCCTTCCACCGGCCGCCTGACTTCTGCTCGACCCCATGCAGCGACAGCCCTTGTTGCTGGCGGATCGCGCGGAGCTTGGCGCCCAGCGCCTTGGCGTAGTCGCCCATGTGGCGGTTCTCCGTTTCGTTCGCCCCGTCAGCCTCTAGACAGGTCTGCGGGAATGCCCAGATCAATACGCAGAGTAATGTTCGCTTGCCGTCGTCACCAGGTCAAGCCGGTGAGACTGCTACAGCCGGGCGAGTTTCTGACACCACCCGGAAGATTGACAATCGCACACTGCTACCGTCCGAGCCGTCCGAGACCCTCGGACCCCGACGTCCTTTAACGACCCGTCCAGCGAGGCGGGGAAGGAGGTCCAGACCGTGGCGCCACGCTCAGCACGAGCGGGTGCGGCGGGCTCCGGCGAGCGTGAGCTGCTCGTCGAGGCCGACGTCGCACGGACCATTGCCCGGATGGCCCATCAGATCATCGAGAAGACCGCGCTGGACTCGCCCGACGCGCCGCACGTCGTCCTGCTGGGCATCCCGACCAGAGGCGCCCCGCTGGCCAGGCGGCTCTCCGCCAAGATCGCCGAATTCACCGGTGTGACGATTCCCACGGGAACGCTGGACGTCACGCTCTATCGCGACGACCTGCGCCGCCGACCGGCCCGCCCGCTGGAGCCGACGAGCCTGCCCGACGGCGGTCTCGACGACGCGCTGGTGGTGCTCGTCGACGACGTCCTGTTCTCCGGGCGGACCGTGCGAGCCGCGCTCGACGCCCTCCGCGACCACGGCAGGCCCGCCGCCGTCCAGCTCGCCGTTCTCATCGACCGAGGCCACCGCGAGCTGCCGATCCGCGCCGACTACGTGGGCAAGAACGTGCCGACCGCCCGTCGCGAGGAGGTCTGGGTCCGGTTGACCGAACTCGACGGCGCGGACGCGGTGCTGCTGCGCCGCTCTGAGCCCGATGCCGCAGGCGCCGTCCCCTCGGCGGACTCGCCTGGTGACGAGCCTGCCGGAGACGCTCGATGAGGCATCTGCTGTCCATCGCCGACCTCGACGCGCAGGCGGCGAGCACCCTGCTCGACACCGCGGACCGGCTGGAGCAGACGCTGCTCGGTCGGCAGGTACGCAAACTGCCGACCCTGCGGGGTCGGACCGTCGTCACGGTGTTCTACGAGAACTCCACTCGCACGCGGGTCTCCTTCGAGATCGCGGGAAAGTGGATGAGCGCCGATGTGATCAATGTCTCCATCGGTGGTTCCTCGGTGGGCAAGGGCGAGTCGCTGCGCGACACCGCGCTCACCCTGGCCGCGGCGGGCGCGGACTGCGTGGTCGTCCGACACCCCGCCTCCGGTGCGGCCCACCGGCTGGCCCAGTGGCTGGCGCACACCGGGGTGGCGGTGGTCAACGCGGGCGACGGCACCCACGAGCACCCCACCCAGGCCCTGCTGGACGCGCAGACCCTGCGGCAGCGACTCGGCGACATCGCCGGGCGACGGATCGCGGTGGTGGGCGACGTCCTGCACAGCCGCGTCGCACGGTCGAACGTGCTGCTCCTCACTCTGCTGGGCGCCCAGGTCGTCCTCGTCGCCCCGCCGACCCTGCTGCCGAGCGGTGTCGGCTCGTGGCCGGTGGAGGTGAGTCACGACCTCGACGCCGTGCTCGGCGGCGTCGACGCGGTGATGATGCTGCGGGTGCAGGCCGAGCGGATGCACGGCGGCTTCTTCCCCTCCGCCCGTGAGTACGCCGTGGACTACGGCTTGAACCGGCGACGCCTCGACCTGCTCCCGGAACACGCGCCCGTGCTGCATCCGGGGCCGATGCTGCGTGGCATGGAGATCAGCTCCGCCGTCGCGGACTCCGGACGTGCCCTGGTCACCGAGCAGGTGCGCAACGGGGTTCACCTGCGGATGGCCGTGCTCTATCACCTGCTGGCCGGAGAGGAGGTCGAGTGATGACCTCGACCGAGATCGACTCGTCGCCCGTGCTGCTCCGAGGCGTGCGGCCCTACGGTGAGGGCGAGCCCGTCGACCTGCTCGTGGCGGACGGTCGAATCGTTGCGATCGACGCGGCAGGCTCCGTCGACGCGGGTCAGGCCGAGGTGGTGGACGCGGCAGGTCTCGTCGCGCTGCCCGGCTTCGTCGACCTGCACACCCACCTGCGAGAGCCGGGACGCGAGGACGCGGAGACCATCGACACCGGGTCGGCCTCCGCCACACTCGGCGGCTACACCGCCGTGTTCGCCATGGCCAACACCGATCCGGTGGCCGACAACGCGGTGCTCGTCGAGCACGTCTGGCGGCGCGGTCGCGAGGTCGGCCTCGTCGACGTGCACCCGGTCGGCGCCGTCACGGTGGGGCTGGGGGGCGAGCGGCTCGCCGAACTGGGCGGCATGGCCCGCTCGGCCGCGCAGGTCCGGATGTTCTCGGACGACGGAGTGTGCGTCGCCGATCCGCTGCTGATGCGCAGGGCGCTGGAGTACTCCTCCGTGCTGGGCGCGACGATCGCCCAGCACGCCGAGGAGCCCAGGCTGACCGTCGGCGCCCAGGCACACGAGGGCGAGCGGGCGGCACTGCTGGGGCTGGCGGGCTGGCCTGCGGCGGCGGAGGAGTCGATCGTGGCCCGCGACTGCCTGCTGGCCCATCGCACCGGGGGCAGGCTGCACGTCTGTCACGTCTCCACGGCAGGCACCGTCGAGGTGCTGCGCTGGGCGGCCGGACCGTTGGCGGCGCTGCCCACCCTCGCCGCTGGCGGGCGGCCAGGTCGAGTGTCCGCCGAGGTGACCCCGCATCACCTGCTGCTCACCGACGAACGGCTCGCCACCTACGATCCGGTGAACAAGGTCAACCCGCCACTGCGCACCGAGGCCGACACGCTCGCACTGCGCGCCGCGCTCGCCGAGGGCGTCATCGACTGTGTCGCCACAGACCACGCCCCGCACGCCCCGCAGGACAAGGACTGCGAGTGGTCTGCAGCCCGACCGGGCATGCTGGGTCTGGAGACCGCGCTGTCCGTCGTGGTCGAGACCATGGTGACCACCGGACTGCTGGACTGGCGCGGCGTCGCCAGGGTGATGAGCGAGCGCCCGGCCGAGCTGGTCGGCCTCGCGGACCAGGGCAGGCCGATCGCCGTCGGCGAGCCTGCCTCACTGGTCCTGATCGACCCGACTGCGCACTGGACGGTGCGAGGCTCGGAGTCGGCCAGTCTGGCCGACAACACCCCCTTCGAGGGGATGCGACTGCCCGCTCGGGTGGTGGCGACGATGTTGCGCGGGCGTTTCACCGCGCGAGACGGGAAGGTGCTCCGGTGGATCGACTCCTGCTGACGCTGGCCTTTGCGGCGTTCTTCGCACTGTGCGCATACGGGATGTGGCGTGGCTGGCACCGTCGGGCCGCAGACCAGGCGGGCGTGCTGCCTCCGCTGCCGGAGCCTGCGGCGGCGCTGCTCGACTCGCCCGATGTCCTTCCTGCGCTCACGGGTGTCTACATCGGCACCACCTCGGCGGAGAACTGGCAGGCACGGGTCCTCGCGGGTGACTTCGGTCACCGCTCGGCGGGCGCGCTGCGGCTCATCGACGATGGCGTGCTGATCGAGCGGGACGGCGCCGGCACGCTGTGGCTGCCCGCGCACGCCCTGCGCGACGCCAGGATCGACAGCAAGTCCGCGGGCAAGGTCGTTCCCGGCGGCGGTCTGCTGGTCCTGACCTGGCAGCACGGCGACTTCGATCTGGACACCGCGTTCCGCGCGGACGACAAGAGCGACTACGAACGATGGGTCGACCGCCTGCGCGAGAAGGCGGCACCCGAAGCGAGTGCGGAGCCGGCCGGCGAGCCGGGGGCCGATGGCGCGTCGGGCACCGACGACGCCTCGGACCCCGACGGGTCGGCACCGCAGGCCCCGGACATGAAGGAGGCGGGCAGGTGAGCGGACGGTCCCCGGCCAGGCTGGTGTTGGAGGACGGGCGCGTCTTCGTCGGCAGCGCCTACGGCGGCCGGGGCGAGAGCCTGGGCGAGGTGGTCTTCTCGACGGGGATGACCGGCTATCAGGAGACGCTCACCGATCCCTCGTACCACCGGCAGATCGTGGTGCAGACCGCGCCGCAGATCGGCAACACCGGCTGGAACGACGAGGACGACGAGTCCGCGCGGATCTGGGTCGCGGGCTACGTCGTGCGTGACCCGAGCCGGACTCCGTCCAACTGGCGATCTCGCCGGACGCTGGCGGCGGAGCTGGAGGCACAGGGGATCGTCGGGATCGCCGACGTCGACACCCGCACTCTCACCCGGCACATCCGGGAGCGCGGTGCCATGCGGGCAGGCGTGTTCTCCGGTGCGGCGCTGGCTCCCGACGAGGAGCTGTTGGCCAGGGTCCGCTCGGCGCCGTCGATGACGGGTGCCGATCTGGCGGGCGACGTCAGCACCGCCCAGCCGTACGTGGTGCCCGCGGTGGGGGAACGACGGTTCACCGTGGCCGCCCTCGACCTGGGCATCAAGTCCAACACCCCCAGGATGCTGGCCCGGCTCGGCGTCGAGGTCCACGTCCTGCCGGTGAACTCCTCGTTCGAGGACGTCCTCGCGGTCCAGCCCGACGGGATGTTCCTCTCCAACGGGCCGGGCGACCCGGCCACCGCGGATCACCCCGTGGCGCTGACCAGGGCGGCGTTGGAGCGCGAGCTGCCCCTGTTCGGCATCTGTTTCGGCAACCAGATTCTCGGCCGAGCGCTGGGACTGGGGACCTACAAGCTCCCGTACGGGCATCGGGGCATCAACATCCCGGTCGTCGACGTCGCCACCGGTCGGGTGGCCATCACCTCGCAGAACCACGGCTTCGCGGTCGCGGGGGAACCCGGCGGCAGGTTCGACACCGATTTCGGCGCGGCACTGGTGAGTCACCACTGCCCCAACGACGGGTCGGTGGAGGGCCTCCGCTGTGTGGACGCCCCCGCCTTCAGCGTGCAGTTCCACCCCGAGGCCGCAGCGGGCCCGCACGACGCCGCAGGCCTGTTCGACGACTTCGTCGACCTGATGTCCACCCGCTCCACACTCGTGTCGAGACGATGACCGTCGGCACCCGGCCGCCGTCCCGCACTCGGGACGTGCCGGGGCCTTCCTCTCCGCGTCGCGGAGTCTCCCGGCGCAGCAGGCGTCGACGCCCTCTGCGCCGTCCGGGTGCCGAGGATGCGGTCGTGACGTCGATCGCCCCGCTGTTTCGGTGCGGGGCGACCTCTCGAAGATCGCCCGAGTCGTCCGCGCGGCGGTGGGCGCCGCGCGGACCGTCGGCGCGCACAGTGTCCAAGAGCGTTCCAAGTCTTTCGCGACGGGTTCCGTCGCCTGGTGAGTGAGGGAATTCATGCCGAAACGGACTGACATCAAGCATGTGATGGTGATCGGTTCTGGGCCGATCGTCATCGGTCAGGCCTGTGAGTTCGACTATTCCGGTACTCAGGCGTGTCGGGTGCTGCGGGAGGAGGGCCTGCGGGTCAGCCTGGTGAACTCGAATCCGGCGACGATCATGACTGATCCGGAGTTCGCGGATGCGACGTATATCGAGCCGATCACGCCGGAGTTCGTGGAGAAGGTGATCGCTGCGGAGCGGCCGGATGCGATCCTGGCCACGCTGGGCGGGCAGACCGCGTTGAACACCGCCGTCGCGCTGCACGAACGCGGGGTGCTGGAGCGATACGGCGTCGAGCTGATCGGGGCCGACATCGACGCGATCCAGCGTGGTGAGGACCGCCAGCTCTTCAAGGACATCGTGCGCTCGGTGGGCGGCGAGGTGCCCGGCAGCAGGGTGTGCCGGTCGATGGAGGAGGTCCGCGAGGCGGTCGGCGAACTGGGCCTGCCGGTGGTGATCCGGCCCAGCTTCACCATGGGCGGCCTCGGTTCCGGCATGGCCCACACCGCCGACGAACTCGAACGGCTCGCCTCCACCGGCCTCGCCGAGAGCCCGGTCACCGAGGTGCTGATCGAGGAGAGCGTGCTCGGCTGGAAGGAGTACGAGCTGGAGCTGATGCGCGATCACCGCGACAACGTGGTGGTCGTGTGCTCCATCGAGAACATCGACCCGATGGGCGTGCACACCGGCGACTCGGTGACCGTCGCGCCCGCGATGACCCTGACGGACCGGGAGTACCAGGATCTGCGTGACCTGGGCATTGCGGTGCTGCGCGCCGTCGGCGTGGAGACCGGCGGCTGCAACATCCAGTTCGCCGTGAACCCGCGCACCGGCAGGCTCGTCGTCATCGAGATGAACCCGAGGGTCTCGCGGTCCTCCGCGCTGGCGTCGAAGGCGACCGGCTTCCCCATCGCCAAGATCGCCGCCAAGCTCGCCGTCGGATACACCCTGGATGAGATCCGCAACGACATCACCGGCGAGACGCCCGCCAGCTTCGAGCCGACCCTGGACTACGTCGTGGTGAAGGTGCCGCGCTTCGCCTTCGAGAAGTTCCCCGGCGCCGATCCCACGCTCACCACGACGATGAAGAGCGTCGGCGAGGGCATGTCGATGGGCCGCAGCTTCCCCGAGGCCCTCGGCAAGGCGTTGCGCTCCATGGAGACGAAGTCGCTGAGCTTCTGGACCCGGCCCGACGCGGCGGAGGCCACCCTGGAGTCGACGCTCGCCGACCTGCGCGTCCCGCATGACGGCGGTCTGTACACGGTCGAGCGTGCGCTGCGGCTGGGCGCGACGGTCGAGCAGGTGCACGAGGCGTCGGGCGTAGACCCGTGGTTCATCGACCAGATCCTGTCGCTGGTGGAGCTGCGACAGGAGGTGCTCGACGCCCCGGTTCTCGACGAGGGCCTGCTGCGCACCGCGAAGCGGTCCGGATTCTCCGATCGTCAGCTCGCCGCGCTGCGCCCCGAGCTGGCGGGGGAGGACGGCGTCCGAGCACTGCGCCACCGCCTCGGCGTCCGGCCGGTCTACAAGACCGTCGACACCTGTGCCGCCGAGTTCGCCGCGAGCACCCCGTATCACTACTCGGCCTACGAGGTCGACACCGCCGCCGAGTCCGAGGTCACCGAGCAGCGCGACCGGCCCAAGGTCATCATCCTGGGCTCCGGGCCGAACCGGATCGGGCAGGGGATCGAGTTCGACTACTCGTGCGTGCACGCGGCGATGGCGCTCCGCGAGGCGGGTATGGAGACCGTGATGGTCAACTGCAACCCGGAGACGGTCTCCACCGACTACGACACCTCCGACCGGCTCTACTTCGAGCCGCTCACCTTCGAGGACGTCCTCGAGGTGGTGCACGCGGAGCAGGCCTCCGGCACCGTCGTGGGCGTCGTGGTCCAACTCGGCGGTCAGACGCCGCTAGGGCTGGCGCGCAGACTGGCCGAGGCGGGCGTGCCGGTGGTCGGCACCGCCCCGGAGGCCATCGACCTCGCCGAGGACCGGGGCGCCTTCGGTGAGCTGCTGGATGCGGCAGGCCTGCCCGCCCCGCGTTACGGCACCGCCACCTCCTTCGAGGCGGCCCGGCGCGTGGCCGACGAGATCGGCTACCCGGTCCTGGTCCGGCCGTCCTTCGTGCTGGGCGGTCGCGGCATGGAGATCGTGTACGACGAGGCCACCCTGGCCGACTACATCGCCAGGGCCACCGAGGTGACCCCGGAGCACCCGGTGCTGGTCGACCGTTTCCTGGACGACGCGATCGAGATCGACGTCGACGCCCTGTGCGACGGGCAGGAGGTCTACCTCGGCGGTGTCATGGAGCACATCGAGGAGGCGGGCATCCATTCGGGCGACTCCTCCTGCACGCTGCCGCCGATCACCCTGGGCCGCACCGACCTGGAACAGGTCCGCAGGCACACCGAGGCCATCGCCAAGGGCATCGGGGTACGTGGGCTGCTCAACGTGCAGTACGCGCTCAAGGACGACGTGCTCTACGTGCTGGAGGCCAATCCGAGGGCCTCGCGGACGGTGCCCTTCGTGTCCAAGGCGACCGGTGTCCCGCTGGCCAAGGCCGCCGCCAGGATCATGCTCGGCGCCACCGTCGCGGAGCTGCGTGCGGAGGGAATGCTGCCGCGCGAGGGCGATGGCGGCGAGCTGCCCGCCGACGCGCCGGTCGCGGTGAAGGAGGCCGTGCTGCCCTTCCACCGCTTCCGCACGCCCGAGGGGCAGGGCGTCGACTCGCTGCTCGGCCCGGAGATGAAGTCCACGGGCGAGGTGATGGGCATCGACGTGGCCTTCGGCCCGGCGTTCGCCAAGTCCCAGGCGGCGTCCTACGGTTCGCTGCCGACCTCGGGTCGGGTCTTCGTCTCGGTCGCCAATCGGGACAAGCGTTCGATGGTGTTCCCGGTGAAACGACTCGCGGACCTCGGCTTCGAGGTGCTGGCGACGGCGGGGACGGCGGAGATGCTGCGCCGTAACGGCATCCGCTGCACGGTGGCCCGCAAGCACTTCGAGGGGCCGGGCAACATCGTCGACGAGATCAGGGCGGGCACCGTCCATCTGGTGATCAACACTCCCTACGGCAATCCCGGTCCCCGGGTCGACGGCTACGAGATCCGGACGGCCGCCGTCGCCAGGGACATCCCGTGTGTGACCACCGTGCAGGGCGCGGCGGCGGCCGTGCAGGGCATCGAGGCCTCGATCCGTGACGACATCGGCGTGCGCAGCCTCCAGGACCTCCAGGCGGCGCTGCGGAAGGGACGCGAATGATCACCACCTTCGGCGCCAGACTGAGCGCCGCCGTGGCGGCCAGGGGCCCGCTCTGTGTGGGCGTCGACCCGCACCCGGCGCTGCTCCACGCCTGGGGCCTGTCCGACGACCTGGCAGGCCTGCGGAGCTTCGCCGCGACCTGCGTGACGGCCCTGGCCGGGGAGGTCGCACTGCTCAAGCCGCAGTCGGCCCTCTTCGAGGCGCACGGCTCCGGCGGCGTGGCCGTCCTGGAACAGCTGATCGCCGATGCGCGGGCCGCGGGCGCGCTGGTGCTGGTCGACGCTAAGCGCGGCGACATCGGCTCGACGATGACGGCCTACGCCAAGGCCTATCTGACCGAGGGCTCGCCGTTGGCAGGCGACGCGGTCACGCTGTCGCCCTATCTCGGCTTCGGCTCGCTGGAGCCCGCGCTGGAGGTGGCGCGCGACTCCGGACGGGGAGTGTTCGTGCTCGCCAGGACCTCCAACCCCGAGGGCGCGTCGGTGCAGGACGCCGTCGTCTCCGACGAGAAGGGGACGCGGAGTGTCGCGCAACGCGTGGTCGACGCCGCGGCCCAGCTCAACGTGGGCGCCCCCCGACTGGGTGACGTGGGTCTGGTGGTCGGCGGCAATCTGCCGAGCCTGCAGCTCGATCTGAGCGGCCTCAACGGGCCGATCCTGGCTCCCGGGTTCGGGGCGCAGGGCGGCACCGTGGCCGATCTGCGTCGACTGTTCGGCCCCGCCCTGCCCGACGTGCTGCCGACCAGCTCTCGAGACGTCCTGCGCCACGGGCCGGACGTGGCGGCGCTGCGGGACGCCGTTCGCGGACTGCACGCCGGGCTGGCGCACTCGGGCAGCTGACCGGCCGGAACCGGCAGCCCGGCTCGGGAGCGACGACGCCAGGACGCGGGGTCACCAGCGGCGTCCGAGGTCGACGGCAGCCGGACTCCTCGACGGGGCGGCAGGCGGCGACCAACGGCTCTCGGCGGCTGCCGGGCGTCGAACTCCGCACCGCGGTCTGCGGCCACCGAGGATCACCCGGCGTCCCGTCGGCGGCCCCGCGAACGCCGATCGGCGGTGCGGGCCCGTCCGCCGGGGCCACGTCGAGGAGCGACCGCAGGCTCCGTCGGGCCCGACCTCCCGTGGCGGACGCCTCGTCGCCCGAGACCGATGCGCGGGTCGCCTCCGGTCACCGGAGGCGACCGGGAGCAGACGCGGACGCGGCGTCTGCGACGGGTGCCCTACGGCGCTGCCACCGGAGGCGAATCGGGCCGTCGATCGCTGCCCCGCACCGCCCTCGGCCGGTGCTCGGGAACGTTCCCGCCCCGGTCGCCTCTGGGCCTGCGGGTGCCGGAACGGGTGCCGGACCGACACGTCGGAGTCGGTCGACCCGCCCGACTTCTCGGGCGATCTCGGTCTCCTTTTCCGGTGGCGGGACGGCCCGTGCGGACCGGTTCGCGAAAGGAGGGAGACGGCCGCGCCTCGGCCCGGTCGACCAGCCGTCTCGTCGTGCGCCGAGCCTGTCGGAGCGCGGTCGACCCGACGCGGACGGGACGTCGCGACATCCCGCCTGCATCGAGCTGGCCAGCGACTTCGGTGCTCTCGGTAAGTCCATCATGATCATCTTAACGCGCGATCGGGTTCCGTCGATCGAGAGTGCTCCCGGCTTGATCGGCACCCTGGGTAATGAGCGCTCTACGCATGGCGGTAGCTTGTGCGCCCGCGCCACCGAAGGCGAACGCCCAGGTGAGAATCGCCTGGGTAGGCCGGACCCGTGTTGTGCCGCGTCAGACGCGGTCGGTACGGTCGCGGCACCGATCCAGAGGAACCCACACCACGGAGGAGATCGTGGCCCTTCCCCAGCTGACCGAGGAGCAGCGGGCCGCAGCATTGGAGAAAGCGGCTGCTGCCCGCCGCGCCAGGGCGGAATTGAAAGAGCGCCTGAAGCGCGGTGGCACCACTTTGAAGCAGGTGCTCACCGACGCGGAAGCCGACGAGGTCCTGGGCAAGATGAAGGTGTCCGCACTGCTGGAAGCGCTTCCGGGAGTCGGCAAAGTCCGGGCCCAGCAGATCATGGAACGCTTGGAAATCGCGTCCAGTCGTCGTCTGCGTGGATTGGGTGATCGGCAGCGCAAGGCGCTGCTCGCCGAATTCAGCAGCGAGTGAGTGATCCATCAAGGAGGGGCCGGCTGGTTGTACTGGCCGGCCCCTCCGGTGTCGGCAAGAGCAGTGTGGTGGCCCGGCTGCGGGAGCTCATTCCCGATCTGTGGTTCAGCGTCTCGATGACCACGAGGTCGCCTCGCCCCGGCGAGGTGGACGGCCGGGACTACCATTTCGTCGCCGCGGAGCGGTTCGATCAGGCGATCGCCGACGGCGACCTGCTCGAGTGGGCCGACATCCACGGCGGCACGCATCGATCCGGCACCCCACGCAAGCCCGTGGAGGAACGGCTGGCGCTCGGACGCCCTGCTCTGGTCGAGCTCGACCTTCAGGGCGCCAGGAACCTTCGGGAAGCGCTTCCCGAAGCTCTCACCGTCTTCATCGCCCCGCCGAGCTGGGACGCGCTGGTGTCTCGACTCGTCGGACGCGGCACCGAGCCCGACGACGTCGTGCGGCGGAGACTGGAGACCGCGCGACGCGAACTCGCCGCTCAAGGCGAGTTCGACGTGGTCGTGGTGAACGAGGACGTCGACCATGCCGCAGAACAGTTGCTAACCTTGTTGACCGGGCCCGATCCGCGCGCAGAGCCGCGGAATGGCGTCACGAGTCCGTCAAGCAGATCCCAGGAGTCAGCCACGTGATCACCCCCGCCGAACTGGGCGCGCTGGGCGCGCCGCCGAGCACCGCCCTGGAGGGCATCACCAACCCTCCCATCGACGATCTGCTCGAGCAGGTCAGCTCCAAGTACGCGCTGGTGGTCTTCGCGGCGAAGCGTGCTCGGCAGATCAACGACTACTACGCCCAGCTCGGCGAGGGCCTGCTGGAGTACGTCGGCCCCCTGGTCGAGCCGGGCCCCAGGGAGAAGCCGCTGTCGATCGCGCTTCGCGAGATCCACGCAGGGGTGCTTGAGCACACCGAGGGCGAGTGACCACACCGGAGACTCGGCAGGCTCCGCAGGCGGCGGAGTCCCGCTCGCCCGAGGTCGTGCTCGGGGTGGGCGGGGGCATCGCCGCCTACAAGGCGTGCGAGGTGCTGCGGCGTCTCACCGAGTCCGGCCATCGGGTTCGGGTGGTGCCGACGGCATCGGCACTGCGTTTCGTCGGAGCCGCGACCTTCGAGGCGCTCTCCGGCCGACCGGTGCACACCGACGTCTTCACCGACGTCCCCGAGGTCCCGCACGTCCGGCTGGGCCAGACCGCCGACCTGGTCGTGGTGGCGCCCGCCACGGCCGACCTGATCGCCAAGGCGGCCAACGGCCTGGCCGACGATCTGCTGACCAACACGTTGCTCACCGCGAGATGTCCCGTCCTGCTGGTGCCCGCGATGCACACCGAGATGTGGGAGCACCCCGCCACTCGGGCGAACGTCGCGACGCTTCGTTCGAGGGGCGTGGTGGTCGCGGAGCCCGCCAGCGGCAGGCTGACCGGTGCGGACACCGGTCGAGGCAGGCTGCCGGACCCGGCCGAGATCGTCGAGCTGGCTCGGCTGCTGCTGGCCAGGCGTGATGCGCTCCCGCGTGATCTCGACGGTCGTCGGGTGCTCATCTCGGCGGGCGGTACCCGCGAGCCGTTGGATCCCGTGCGCTTCCTCGGCAATCGGTCTTCTGGCAGACAGGGATACGCCCTGGCCAGGGTCGCCGCCCAACGCGGGGCAGAGGTCACCCTGGTTGCCGCGAACAGCGAGCTGCCTGCCCCGGCAGGCGTTCACGTCGTTCGGGTGGGCAGTGCGGCCGAGCTGCGCGAGGAGATGCTGCGGCTCGCCGCAGAGTCGGACGTGGTCGTCATGTCCGCCGCGGTCGCCGACTTTCGTCCGGTGAGCCGTGCTGAGCACAAGATGAAGAAGGGTGCCGCCGACCCCGAGGCACTCGAACTGACCCGCAACCCCGACATCCTCGTCGAGCTGGTCGCAGGCCGACGCCCCGGTGTCGTCGTCGTCGGCTTCGCCGCGGAGACGGGCGACGTGAGTGGTGACGTCCTGCATCACGGCAGGGAGAAGCTGCGCCGCAAGGGTTGCGACCTGCTCGTCCTCAACGAGGTCGGTGAAGGCCGGGCCTTCGAGACCGAGGACAACGAGGGCTGGCTCCTCTATGCGGACGGCCGTGAGCAGACGTTGCACCGGGCCGCGAAGTCGGAACTCGCGTCCATGGTGTGGGATGCGGTCTTGCGCCTGCTTCACGCTTGAGAATCCCTTCGACGCCGATGGATACGCTGGGCACAACTTGAAGCGCCCGGTGAAGTGGCGAACCGGGGCCGGAAGCGGATGGAGATTCACGTGAGTCAGCACGCCCGCAGGTTGTTCACCTCCGAATCCGTCACGGAGGGACACCCCGACAAGATCTGCGACGCGATCAGCGATTCCATCCTCGACGCGTTGCTGAGCAAGGACCCGCGTTCGCGAGTGGCCGTCGAGACGATGGTCACCACCGGGCAGGTGCACGTGGCCGGTGAGGTGACCACCGACGCCTACGCCGACATCCCGACCATCGTCCGCGAGGTCATCCTCGGCATCGGATACGACTCCTCGGCGAAGGGCTTCGACGGCCACTCGTGCGGGGTCAACGTCGCCATCGGTGCTCAGTCGCCCGACATCGCCCAGGGCGTCGACACGGCACACGAACGCCGCGTCGAGGGCCTGGAGGACGAGATCGCCCAGCAGGGCGCGGGCGACCAGGGCCTGATGTTCGGCTATGCCTGCTCAGACACCCCCGAGCTGATGCCGCTGCCCATCGCGTTGGCCCATCGGCTGTCCCGGCGTCTGACGGCCGTGCGCAAGAACGGCGAGCTGCCCTACCTTCGCCCGGACGGCAAGACTCAGGTGACCATCGAGTACGCGGGCGACCAGCCGGTTCGCCTTGACACGGTGGTGGTCTCCACGCAGCACGCGGCCGACATCGACCTGGACCGCATGCTCGGCGTCGACGTCCGGTCCAAGGTCGTCGACCCGGAGATCGCCGATCTCGGTATCGACGTCTCCGACGTCCGGCTTCTGGTCAACCCGACCGGACGGTTCGTCATCGGGGGCCCGATGGGCGATGCGGGGCTGACCGGGCGCAAGATCATCGTTGACACCTACGGCGGGATGTCCCGGCACGGCGGTGGCGCGTTCTCTGGCAAGGACCCGTCCAAGGTCGACCGCTCGGCCGCGTACGCGATGCGGTGGGTCGCCAAGAACGTGGTGGCGGCGGGCCTGGCGACCAGGGTGGAGGTCCAGGTGGCCTACGCCATCGGCAAGGCGGCGCCGGTCGGCCTGTTCGTCGAGACCTTCGGCACCGAGACGGTCGATCCGCTGAAGATCCAGGCGGCGATCGCCGAGGTGTTCGACCTGCGGCCTGGCGCGATCATCCGCGATCTCGACCTGCTGCGCCCGATCTACGCGCAGACCTCGGCCTACGGCCACTTCGGCCGGACGGACTGCGATCTGCCTTGGGAGCGCACGGATCGGGCCGATGCGCTGCGGTCCATCGCGGGGTCCTGACGGTTCGCCAGGACCGACCATCCGGTCGGGCCCGACGCCGTTCACGTCGGAGGAACGGGCCGAAGGTTGATCCGCCTGGTGCGATGGCGAGCATCTGACACGGTGCCCACCTCGATCTGATTCGAGGTGGGCGCCGTTCGTCATGCGGGGGAGGACCGATTCGTGTCTCGCGGGCGCGCCTCATCCGCACCACGACGTGATCGACGTCGTCGGTCTCGACTGCTCGTGGTCGAGATGTCTTCCGGCCTGCCCTGCGCGGGCTTCGGCCGGGTTTCGGTGTCGGCGAAGTCCGATTCCGACCGGCTCGGTTCTGACCGGGCTCGGTTCCGACCGAGTCCGGCCTCGACGGGGTGCCGGCCTCGGCGGAGCCGCGGTCGGGTTCGCGTGGCTCAGGTGGCCTGGCGGGGCGCGGTGTCGGGGCGCGACAGGAGGCCGGCAGGGTCTCCGTCAGGAAGCGGTGGCAGGCAGATCATCGAGCATGGCGGGGTGTCCTGAGACGCACCGGCTGGTCGGCGGCGGCGGTTGCGGCGAGCTGCTGCGCATCCCGCGTCGGGCCGATGCCCGCGCCATCCGCAGATCCAAGTCAGAGCCGGTCTAGAGGACCCGCGCGAAGCGGTCGTCCTGCCCGCCAGGAGAAGGACCAAGGATGGTGCGGGCTCGGCGATCAGCCCGCTTCGGCCTTGCGCAGAGCGGCCAGATGCTCCGACCACCGTCGCATCAGCTTCGGCAGCTCGGCGCGGATGAACGTGAGGAACTGCTCCGTCTCGGCGAGGCGTCGTCCGGCCGGGGTGGCGGGGCCCATGATCTTCTTGCCGTCGCGTGCACCCTCCTGCCAGGACAGCAGCCATTCGCTTCGTCGCGTGAGCAGCTCGCCCCACATGTCGTCGTCGATGCGGTAGTGGTCCCGACGCCTGCCCGGCTCACGCTCGCGAATGACCATCCGAATCTCGGTGAGGTGCTTGACCGCACCGGAGATTGCCGGCGCCCCCGCGTTCAGCAGCTCGGCCAGTTCCGCAGCGGTGCGCCGACCGTCGTCGGCGATCAGGATCGCCGCGAACGCCCTTGCCGCCATCCGGGGGATGCCGCTCGACGAGAAACCGATGGCGAGACGCTCCAAGAGGCGGGCGACCTCGGCGGGGTCACGTTCCTCCGGTGTCTGGGGTGGACCGGTGTTGTGCAGGGTGTCCTGATTCATCCGCTGATGTTATCTAATTCGAACACTTCACGAAATTCATGAACTTCGGGTAGCGTGATCTTCGGGCGACGCGATGAGGGCGATCCCGCTCTCCGTCGTCTCGGAGATGGAGTTCTCGATGACTGAGGCTGTCGACCGACCCGCCACGCTGACCCTGCCGACCACGCGAGACCACCCCTTCGATCCGCCCGCCGAGCTGTTACGGCTGCGGGCGGAGCGGCCGATGCACCCGTTGGCCTTCCCGGACGGCCATCAGGGCTGGCTGGTCACCGACTACACGCTGATCCGCGCGATCATGGCTGACCCGAGATTCAGCTCCAGGCAAGAACTGCGACACGTCCCCTTCGATCATCCGTTGGGCAAGACCCTGCCGCCGCCTGCGGAACCGGGAACATTCATCCGGATGGACGCGCCGGAGCACACCCGGTACCGCAGTGAGCTGACGGCGCAGTTCACCGTGCGGCGGATGCGTGCCCTGGAGCCGCGGATCACCGAGATCGTCGAGTCACACGCCCAGGCGATGCGCGAGCAGGGCCGGCCTGCGGATCTGGTGTCGTCCTTCGCGCTGCCGATCCCCTCCCGGGTGATCTGCGAACTACTCGGGGTCTCCTACGACCAGCGTGAGGTGTTCCAGGAGGCGACGCGTGACCTCCTGCAACTGCAGGGAACGCCGGAGAAGTTCGCTGCCGCGTTCACGAGCATCGAGGAATTCTTGACAGAATTGATCCTTGTCAAGCGCGCCGCTCCGACCGACGACATCCTCGGCGGGCTGATCACCGACACCGAACTCACCGACCTGGAACTGCGGAACATCGCCGTCGTGCTCTTGATCGCCGGGCACGAGACCACTGCGAACATGCTCGGTCTCGGCGCCTTGGCGCTGCTGCGCAATCCCGATCAACTGGCACTCCTGCGCGCCGATCCGACGTTGATCGACGGTGCGGTCGAGGAACTGCTCCGATACTTGTCGATCATCCAGTTCGGTGCGATTCGCGCCGCGTTGGAGGATGTCGAACTCGGCGGGGAGACCATCACGGCAGGGCAGACGCTCGTCCTCTCGCTCCCAGCGGCGAACCGCGACCCCGAGAGGTTCGCCGACCCGGACCGACTCGACGTGACCAGGGACTCGGTTCGCCACCTGTCCTTCGGCCATGGCATCCACCAGTGCCTCGGGCAGCAGCTCGCCCGCGTGGAGATGCGGGTTGGTTTCAGTACGCTGCTGCGCGAGTTCCCCGACTTGCGGCTGGCTGTGGAGCCCCACGAGGTGCCGCTGCGTACCGACATGGCCATCTACGGCGTGCACAGCCTGCCGGTGACCTGGTAGAGGGGGCGAAGTCGATGCAGGTCGAGGTCGACAAGGACCGTTGTGTCGGGGCGGGCATGTGCGCCCTGACCTGTCCGGAGGTGTTCGATCAGGACGAGGAGCAGGGTCGCGTGGTCCTGCTCCAGGCGGCGCCGGACGTGGAACGACAGGACGCCGTGATCGAAGCGGCGGAGGTCTGTCCCTCCGGGGCGATCACAGTCCACACCGAGTGAGCCGATTGAGCGATCGGGAGTGCAACGAGGGGCCTAGGGCGGTCACGGCATTTCACATCGGTGGACGTCCGCCGGCCTAACCTTGCTCGGATGAGATCGGTTCGCGTGGTTCTGGAAGATCGTCGGATTCATCCGGTCGACCCGCTGCCGGATCTGCCGCCCGAGACGGCCGAGGAGTTCTACGGGGGCATGGCGGCGGCCTGGTCGGAGACGGGCCTGGTGCTCGACGTGGGCACCGGTTCCGGCCTGGTCGCCGCCGAACTCGTCCGGCGAGGCGTGCCCGTGGTGACCTCGGACGTCGTGGACCGACGCGGTCCGACCTGTCCGAACGTGCCGTTCCTGCTGGCCGACGCCACCGCGCTGCCCCTGCGCAGCGGGTCGGTGGCGGGAGTGCACATCGCCAGGGTTCTGCACCATGTCATGGACTGGAGTGGGGCGGTCGGGGAGGCGACCAGGGTGCTCAGACCCGCCGGGGTGCTGTGTCTCGATCTGGGCGGCGGCCGCGCCCCCGACCCGATCGAGGAACTCCTCGACGACCTGCGTCGTCGCGCCGCCGAGGTCGGGGTACTGCCGCCTGCGGCGGGCAATGGCCTGAACTCCGCGGACCAGGTCGACGAGGTCGCACGGCGTGAGCTGACCCGCGCGGGCGACGTGGTCGTCGACTACGCGGTGGAGCGGACCCCCCGCGCCGCAGCGCAGTCCGCCGTCGACGACCCCGATCGCTGGGCGCCGGGCACCGATCTCCGTCCGCTGGCGGGGCTGCTCGACGACCTCCTCGCGGACACCGGACTGGACCCGGATCGGCCCTTGCGGCAGGCCAGGACCGCCCGCTACCGGGTGTACCGGCGCCCCGGCTGACCGGAGTCTCCAGGAACAGACGTCCTGACCGGGGACGACGCTCGGCGAGGGAGCAGACCACGGACCGGAGCAGGCGCCAGGCGGTGACACCCCCGCCGAGAACGAGGTCGGTCGGGCCCGCTCCGGCTCACGCGATCTCGACAGGCTGGGCGCGCAAGCGCAGACCCGGCAGGCAGCACGTGGCGATCATCACGGCGATGACTCGGGAGTCTGCCGAGCTCGCCGGGGCGTCGTCCTGAACGCGCTCGTCGCGATCTCCCGACACAGCTCACGCAGGCAGCCGATCGCCGACCGCCGTCCAGATCGACACGATGATCGGAGTGAGGCAGCACGGACACCGTCCGGCCGGTCTGGTAGACCCAACGACATGGCACGGTCGACGACCCCGCGACGCGGGGAATGGCAGCGAGCCTCGGCCGCCTCGGTCGCCAAGGTGTGCGTGAACCTTCCGCTGGCCCACCTCGACCACACCTTCGACTACCGAGTGCCCGCCCACCTTGACGAGCAGGCGCAGCCCGGTGTCCGGGTTCGCCTGCGATTCGCGGGGCAGCTCGTCGACGGATTCCTGCTCGACAGAATCGAGGAGTCGGACTTCGACGGGAAGCTGCTCTGGATCGACAAGGTCATCTCCCCGGAACCGGTGCTCAGCACGGAGATCGCGACGTTGGCCAGAGCGGTCGCGGACCGATACGCGGGCACTTTGACCGACGTACTCCGGCTCGCCATACCACCGCGTCACGCGGCGGTGGAGAAGGAGGACCGGCCGTGCGCCGCCGACCCGCCGCCGCGCCCCGACGTCGCGGGCTGGCGGCGTTATCAGCACGGTGAACAGCTCATCGGCGCACTCCATGCCGGGAAGCCCGCACGGGCCGTCTGGCAGGCGCTGCCCGGCGAGGACTGGCCCGCCCGATTCGCCGAGGCGGCCGCCTCGGTCGCCGCGACCGGCCGGGGCGTCGTCATCGTGGTCCCCGACCAGCGAGACCTCCTGCGGGTGGCCGCCGCCTGCACGACGCTCTGCGGAGCGGACCAGGTCGCCGCGCTGTCCGCAGGACTCGGCCCGGCCCGGCGCTATCGACGTTGGCTCGCCGTGCGACGCGGTACCGCCCGCATCGTGGTCGGCACCAGATCCTCGGCCTTCGCACCGGTCGCCGATCCCGGACTGTTCATCGTGTGGGACGACGGCGACGACGTGCACTCCGATCCCCATGCGCCGTATCCGCACACCCGTGAGGTGCTGGCCCTACGTGCCCACCTCATCGGCGCCGGGATGATCGTCGCGGGCTTCCCCCGCACCGCCGAGGCGCAGCTGCTGGTGGAGACCCGCTGGGCGCACGAGGTCATCGCGACCCGGGCCGTGGTTCGTGCCACTGCACCACGAGTGGTGGCGGTCGGCGCCAGCGCCGAGCAGGAGGCCCGCGATCCGGCGGCGCACAGCGCCCGCCTGCCCGGCATCGCCTTCGAAGCGGCCAGAGCAGCCCTGGGTGCCGAGGCCCCCGTGCTGGTCCAGGTCCCTCGACGTGGCTACGTCCCGACCCTGGCCTGTGGACAGTGCCGGTCCCGCGCGCGGTGCAGGCGTTGCGCCGGACCGCTGGCTCTGCCCGGCTCGGCCGACGGGATGCCACGGCCCGCCGCCTGCCACTGGTGCGGTGCGACCGAGGCGGGCTTCCGTTGTCCCGACTGCGGATCGCGTCGGCTGCGTGCCGTCGTCGTCGGTGCCGGGCGGACTGCGGAAGAACTGGGACGAGCCTTTCCCGGTGTCGTCGTGCGAACCTCCGGCGGCTCGGACGTGCTCGACACGATCCCGGCAGGCCCCGCCCTGGTGGTGTGCACGCCGGGGGCCGAGCCGTTGGCGCCGACGGGATACGGCGCCGCATTGCTGCTGGACGGCTGGGCACTGCTGACCCGGCCCGATCTGCGTGCCGAGGAGGAGGCACTGCGACGGTGGCTGTCGGCCGCAGCCTTGGTGCGGTCCGCCGAGGCGGGCGGGCGGGTGGTCGTCATGGCCGAGTCCTCGCTGGCCCCGGTGCAGGCGCTCGTCTGGTGGGACCCGGTCCGACACGCGACCGCCGAACTCGCAGGCAGGCGGGAACTCGGCTTTCCGCCTGCGGCGCGGATGGCCGCTCTCGACGCCGTCCCGCAGGCCGTCGAGCAGGTGCAGGGACTGCTGCGTCTTCCCGAGGGAGCCGAGGTGCTCGGCCCGGTCCCGCTGGGCGAGGTGGACGCCGACGGCGGTGCGGTGCGGGAGCGGCTGCTGCTGCGGGCGCCCCGCAGCCAGGGACGTGCCCTCGCCGCCTCGGTCGCCGAGGCGCTCGCCATCCGCACCGCACGGAGGGAACCGGACCCCGTTCGAGTACGAGTCGACCCGCTCGACCTCATTTGAGGCTTGCCCTCTCCTCGGCCACCGCCGGTGGTTCTGCCGGGCCGCAGTCTGCCCGTATCGGACAACCACAGCCTGGTTGTGACGACCACGGTTGCCTGCGGGAACCGCAGCCCCGTTCCGGCAACGCCTCGAACCTTCGAGGGACTCCTCGAACGCTGACGCCGAAGCTGTTGAGGGCTGGGTCTTCACCCGGCTCATCGATTCCTGGGCTCACCGACCGCGCGACCGAGGAATACTTCTCGCGACCTGCCGAATCCGTCTCGGGGTCGCTGTCTGTGGGGTCCGAGGCGGCCACGGGCCGGGGATCGGTCCGGTGCCGCCGTACCGTGCGTGCCCGGACCCGGCCTGGCGGGAGAGTCCGGCCGGTCGGAACAATGCGGCCTCACTGGATTCGGCCTCACCGGATCTTGTCTGCCGCTTCGGGCAGGCGAAGGGTCGGCACCGAACCGGTCGGCAGGGCTGCGGCGGGTTCTGCGTATCGCGCACGGTGGTCGGCTACTGGAAGCCCTGGAGCTGATCGGGCGCGAGTGCGACGGCGCGCGACGGGGCGGCCGACCAGGTGCGGCCTGCCAGCGGCGTCGGCACGACCCGGTGCGGCCTTACCCGGACCAAAGGACGCGCTCCGCAAGGTGCTTCCGGATCACGGTCCCGCCGCGCGGTGCCGCCCGCAGCCCTCCGGTGGTCGGCGACGTCTGGTCGCCGACCACCATCGGTGCGCCGGGCATGACCGGGCGACGCCGAGCACACCACGGCTGTCGGTGACACCCGCCCGACGGTGTGGGCCGAGTCCTTCGTCTAGACCGTGGTCCACCTCGGCTCAGGTCGGCTCGACTCGGGTCGGCTCGATCTGCTTCAGCCTGAACTGATTCGGCGGATCAGCCGGTCGTCGGGGTCTCGCGGCGGAACAGCGCGCAGAACATGGCGTCGGTCCCGTGGCGATGTGGCCAGAGCTGGACACCGGGACCGTCGCCGAGCCGTGGGACGTCCGGGAAGAACGGCCTCGCGTCGAGCTGGATCACACCCTCGCGCTGTGCTGCCTGTCTCGCCACGTCGACCGTCTCCGCCAAATGCGGCGAGCACACGACATAGGCCACCACCCCGCCGGGCCGCACCAGCTCGAATGCCGCGCGGAGCAGCTCGCTCTGCAACCGGGCCAGCTCCGCGACGTCCGACGGCCTGCGCCGCCAGCGAGCCTCCGGCCTGCGCCGCAACGCGCCGAGCCCGGTGCACGGAGCATCGACCAGCACCCGGTCGAAGCCGCCCGCCTGCAGCCCGCTGTCGCGACCGTCCCCGACGTGCACGGTGACCGGCAGCCCACGGACCAGCGAGCGGATCAGATCGGCCCGGTGCACGGCCGGTTCCACGGCATCCAGGGTGCCGCCGTCGATACCAACCAGTGCACCTAGCAGCGCGGCCTTCCCACCTGGCCCGGCGCACAGGTCGAGCCAGCGGAGATCCGAGCCCTCGACCGACGGCCTGGTCAACGCCAGCGCGGCGAGCTGGCTGCCCTCGTCCTGCACACCGGCGAGGCGCTCCCGGACCGGTTCCAGGTCGGCAGGGTCGCCCGCGCCCGCTTCCAGCCGCACTCCATACGGGGAGTAGGGGGCCTCATCACCTCCGGTGACTGCGGCCAGCTCGGCCGAGCTGATCTCGCCAGGGCGGGCGACCAGGTGGACGGCCGGTCGTGCGTCGTCGGCGGCCAGCGCCTCGGCGAGTTCGTCCGCTGCCGGGCCGAGCGCAGCAGCGAAAGCCTCCGCGACCCACCTCGGGTGCGCGTGACGCAGGGCCAGATGCCCGACCAGGTCCGATGTCGCGTCCGGGGCGAGCAACTCCATCCATTCGTCCTCGGTTCGCTCCGAGACCCGCCGCAACACCGCGTTGGCGAACCCGGCGGCACCGCTGCCCGCCCGACCCCGCACCAGCTCCACCGTGGCCGACACGGCCGCGTGCGTCGGAATCCGGGTCCGCAGCAGCTGGTAACAGCCCAGCCGCAAGGCGTCGAGGACGACACCGTCGATCTCGTCGACCGGCCGGTCACTGCATTCGCCGAGCACCGTGTCCAACAGTCCGGTGGCCCGGCAGGCGCCATAGGTCAGCTCCGTGGCCAGCGCCGCGTCGCGGGTCGTCAGCCGTCGGTCCCGCAGCAGCCTCGGCAGCACCAGGTTCGCGTAGGCGTCCTTCTCTCGGACCGCCCCGAGCGCGTCCAACGCGGCCTCCCTGGCCGAATCCTGCGCAGGCGGGCGCCGCGGCCCCTGCCGACCGCGCGGCGGCCCGGAAGGTCCGCCTCGGCGATCCCTTCGCGCGGGTGACGGGCTCATCGCAGCTCCTCGCCTTGCTCCATGCGTACCCCTCGTGCCCAGTCTGTCGCCGCCATCCGACGTTTGCCCTGCGCCTGTACCTCACCCAGTGCCACCGGGTCGGTCGCCGTCCCGACCAGCACGCGTTTGCGCTCGACGAGAATGCGGCCCGGCGGCAACGGATCGTCGAAGACCACCGGCAGCACGGGACCGAGCTTGAGTCGCTCGTCCCGAAACCGGGCCCAGGGGCCGGGCTCCGGCGTCAGCGCCCTGGCCGCGCGGTCGACGGCGAGCGCGGGCAGGGTGAAGTCGAGCCGAGCGTCCTCCACGGTGATCTTCGCCGCATAGCTGACGTCGGCGGGAGGCTGCTCCTGCGCCGACACCGTGCCGTCCTCGATGCCGTCGAGGGTGGCGCTCAGCAGACCCGCACCCGACTCGGCGAGCCTGCCCAACAGCTCGCCCGCGGTGTCACGCCTGCCGATCCGCTCGGTGACCACCCCGAACACCGGACCCGCGTCGAGTTCCTTGACGATCCGGAACGTGCTCGCCCCGGTGATCTCGTCGCCCGCACGGATCGACGCCTGAACCGGCGCCGCGCCGCGCCAGGCAGGCAGTAGGGAGAAGTGCAGATTGATCCAGCCGTGACGCGGGATCGCCCGCGCGGCCTTCGGCAGCATGGCGCCGTAGGCGACCACCGGGGCGCAGTCCGGCGCCAGTTCCGTCAGCCGTGTCAGGAAGTCGGGATCGCCCGCCTTCGTCGGCGTCAGCACCTCGATGCCGTGCTCCTCCGCCAGCGCGGCCACCGGCGAGCGCAGCAGGCGCCGCCCTCGGCCCGCCGGGGCGTCCGGTCTGGTCACCACCGCGACGACCTCATGACGTGCCGAGTCGATCAGCGTGCGTAGCGCCGGGAGCGCGGGCTCCGGCGTGCCCGCGAAGACGAGTCGCATGGTCTTCTAGTACCTCCGTGCCAGCGCGGGTGAGAGTTCCTCGGTGGAGACGTCGTCACCGTCGAACCAGGCGGTCTGTCGGATGTCCCGCATCACGCGGGCTGCCGTGTCCGGGGACAGTCGATCGATATAGAGCACGCCGTCGAGGTGATCGATCTCGTGTTGCAGGCACCGGGCCAGCAGCCCCTCGCCCTGGACCTGAACCGCTTCGCCGTGCACGTTCCAGCCGGTCGCCAGCACGCGATTCGCCCGCCTGCACGGCCTGCTCATGCCGGGAATGGACAGGCAGCCCTCCGGCTCCTCGTCGAGATCGTGCCCGAGCAGCCGCACCGTGGGATTGACCAGATGTCCGGCGTGCCCTGCGCAGTGATAGGCGAAGACCCGGCGGCCCACACCGATCTGCGGCGCTGCGATCCCGGCGCCGCCCTGCTGCTCCATGGTGTCCCACAGATCCTGGACTAGGGCGCGCAGCGCCTTGTCGAAGTCGACGACCTCCCGAGCTCTGGTGCGGAGCACCGGATCACCGAAGAACGTGATGGGCTGGACGGACACGAGGCTCCTCGTCCCAGGGGGACACTCGCCGGGTCGTTGGTCGCCAGGAGTCTAGCCGGCGACGGCCGAGGACCCGGTGCGGTGCGAACGGTGGCGGACTGATCGGCCCGCTGCCGGATCGGTTCGGGAATCCGGCGATTCCGTGCAACACCGTGTCGTGTTCGGCGACCAGTCACCGTGACCTTGCACTTGAACCCCGAGGAGACCGCCGTGGCGAAGAGTCCACCGAATGCGGCTCAGGGAGAGGGGCCGTTGCCTGCCGAGCAGATTCCCCTCGCCGCGCTCGCCGACGCTGCGCTGTGGCAGCGTTCGGCGCAAGGCGACCACGCGGCCTTCGGCGCGCTGTTCGAACGCCATTCCGAGGCGGTGTGGAATCACGCCTATCGCCTGACCGCATCGTGGAGCACCGCCGAGGACCTGACCTCCTCGACGTTCCTCGCCGCGTGGCATCGACGTGCCGACATGCGGTTGACGCGAGAGAGCGCCCTGCCCTGGCTGTTCACCGTCGCGGGCAACCTCGCCCGCACCGAGTTCCGGGGCAGAAGCAGGCTCCGCCGAGCGCTGAGTCGGCTGGGCGGCGACCGGGAACCGGTCACCGACCACGCCGAGCGGGTCGAGGACCGACTCGACGGCGAGGACAGGCTGCGGCGCGTCCTGGCGGCCGTCGACCGGCTGCCTCGGGCGGAACGAGAGGCGGTCCAGCTCTGTCTGCTGGGCGAGCTCTCGACCGCCGAGGCGGCCGATGCGCTCGGCATCGCCGAGGTCTCCCTCCGATCCCGTATCTCGCGTGCCCGCTCCCGGCTGCGCGCGCTGCTCGCCCTGGAGGCACGATGAACGACGACTTCGATCTGCCACCGCGTCGCGAACTTCCGCAGGAGGTCCGTGATCGGATGAGGTTTCGCCTTCGGCAGGGACTCGAGGGAGCAGGCTCGGCGCAGTCGAGGGCGAGCCGCCTTCGCGCCCCGGTTCTCGTCGCAGCCTCGGTGGGCCTGCTCGCGATGGCGGCGGTGGTGACGACCAACGTTCTCGCGGGCGATGCGGACGGCCCGGCCGGGCCTGCGCCGTCCGGTGAATCGGAAGCGTCCGAGGTGCCCGTCGGCGACGAGCCGTTCGATCGGTGCGGCGCGGCCGTCGCGGAGGCGGGGGCCGGCGAACAGTTCCCGGACCCGGGCTCCTGGACGGTCTCCAAGACCTTGTTCGACGGACAGGTCCTGGAGATCGAGGCGGCGGACCAGCGCTTCTTCTGTCACGTCACGGCGCTGTGGGCTCACGTGAGCGACCCTGCGGCGGCTGTCGCCGAACCCACCGACGACCGTCCGGTGGCCAGTATCGAGGTGACGGCGACGGGGAGCATCCTCGGACGGGTACCCGCGGACTACGGCGGAGAGTTCCCCTACGGGCTGTACTTCGAGGTGAGGGACGGCCAGGGGACCCTCACGGTCGACGTCGTCGTCGAGGACGGTGTGTTCTTCGCGCCGATGCACGGCGACCAGACCTTCGCCGAGGACTACCTGCCCTCGGCGGAGTTCTACCGCACCGGGCCCGCGCCTGAATATCAGCAGATCCCACTCGGCGATCTTCCCCCGGTCGCTCCCTTCCTGGTTGCGGTGGAAGACCGCCCCGACGCGGTGGAGGAATGGGAACAAGAGCGTGATCCCGGGCCTGATGCGCCGGGCGGCCCCGAAGACGAGGAGTGGGCGAGCACGGCTCCGGGCCAGGGCGTGGCGGAGAACGAGTGGCTGCGTCAGTGCCTGGAGGATTCCGCGTCGACGAGCCCGCAGTCGTGGCGGGCAGGGCCTGCCTTCTCGGTCTACCCGGAATCCGGCGCGGTCCCGAGGATATTGGTCGCCAGGACCAGGGCCGCGATGGGCATGTGCTGGCTGAACGCGGCGACGCCGGGGCCCGGTGCCACCAGCAGCCTGTGGGCGGCCAAACACCTCCCCGAGGACGTGACCGAGACGACTCCGGTGATGGCGGAGTTCGTCGAAGGGGGCGAGGCGCAGGCCGTCTGGGGAGTGGTTCCCGAGGAGGTGAGCAGGCTCGTGATCGTCGTCTCCGGCGGTGCCGAGGTGGACGCGTTGATCGAGGCGGGCATGTATGCCGCCCGGCTCCCGGAGGACAGCGCCCGGGAGGGCGACACCGCCTCCTTCCGGGCTTACGACGCCGCAGGGGCACTCATCGACGAGCAGGAGTTCCTGCTCGAGTGGTGACGGCTCCGGTCGCCTACGGTGGCGTGGGTGACGGACGGCGAGTTCGACAGGCTGCCCGTGCTCGGTGAGCCGTGGCTCAGCAGCGGCAGGCCCGTCGTCTTGGACGGCGGGCTTGCCACCGAGCTGGAGCGCAGGGGACATGACCTCTCCGGTGCCCTGTGGTCGGCGCGTCTCCTGCGGGACGCCCCCGAGGAGATCGTGGCCGCCCATCGCGCCTTCTTTCTCGCAGGCGCACAGGTGGCCATCACGGCGAGCTACCAGGCGAGCCTGCCGGGCTTGGCGGCGGCGGGCGTCGACCGGGCCGAGGCCGCCGCGCTGCTGTCCTCCAGCGTCGCACTCGCCCGACGGGCCCGAGACGAGATCGTGGCCGGACGACTGACCCGGTCGGCGGCTTCGTCGTCCCAGGACTCCCGAGACGTCGCCTGCCCCGTCGATGGTGGCCGGATCGACCCGGCCGCGACCCGGCATCGCGGCGCGGCCGCGCGGTCGAACTCGGTCGACCACGGTGGGACGCAGGCAGAAGCGCGAGCGCCGGGGGAGCGGACCGCCGACCGTGGGGAAGCGGAGCAGCGGCTCCTGGTCGCCGCCTCGATCGGCCCCTATGGCGCGTACCTGGCCGACGGCTCGGAATACCGAGGCCGGTATGGCCTGACCGTCGGTCAGCTTCGAGCCTTCCACCGACCCCGCCTCCGGCTGCTGGCCGAGACAGCGCCGGACCTGCTCGCGATCGAGACCATTCCCGACGTCGACGAGGCTGCGGCCGTGCTCGCCGAACTCGACGGGCTGGGGCTGCCCGCCTGGCTGACCTTCACCTCCACCGGGATGCACACCAGGGCAGGCCAGCCCCTGGCCGAGGCCTTCGCGATGGTGCGGGGCCGAGCAGACGTCGTGGCCGTGGGGGTGAACTGTGCCAGCCCGGTCGGCGTTGCCGAGGTGGTGCGACTCGCCGCCGAGTGCAGCGGTAAACCGGTGGTGGTCTACCCCGACGGCGGTGAGGTCTGGAATGCCTCGGAGCGGGCCTGGGCCGGACCCGGCCGGTTTCGTCCCGGCGACGTCCGCGACTGGATCGCAGCGGGTGCCCGCCTGGTCGGCGGCTGCTGCCGCGTCCGACCCGCCGAGATCGCGGCGCTGGCGGCCGAGGTCGACGCCTGCACGTGACTCGTGCGGACCGATCGGCGCGGGCGGGGGCTCGGGCCGAGCGGACGAGTGGTTTCCGGCCTGCCGGGCGGGTGCGCCGGCCTCGGCACGATCCGGTGCAGAGGGTGAGGACAGACCCGACCACCCGCTGATGGTGACTTCGGTGACAGCCGTCGGACACACCTCCCCGTTGCTCACCGAGCCCCCTTCGCCTGCGGCGTGGGCGACCGTCGTGGGGGCGACGTGATCGACCGTTCTCGGCAGCGACGTGTGCGGCGACCCGGCCGAGGAGCCGAGAGGTTCTCGGCGGTGAGTCGATGCCGCCCCGTGCTGAGCGGTGGGCCACGGCAGCCGTGCCAGGACGACGGCGGCCACCCGAGCGCGGGCACCTGCGAGGCCGTCATCGTCGGCGTGATCGGGGATACGGGTGGCGCCCTCGCCTGCGGCCCGGTCGGGACGACCCACGCCGGCAGCTCTCGGCCCTGCCCGCCCCCTTCGACAACCCGGCGGGCCCAGGGCATTGCTGAGCAGCCCGGCGACGAACCCGGCCAGGGCGAGAAACCCGGAGCCCGTTTGCCGTGGCTCGCGCCGCCCGGCCGCGATGATCGCTCGGGCCGACCTGGCGACGACCATCGTCCGCATGCGAGACCACCGGCGAGCGGACCGCCGTGACGGTGGGTGAGCCGCAGGCTCGGCGAGCCACGGCGCCGCCGTGGCGGGCGCGGTGCGGCGGGTGTCGAACAGTTGAGGAGTGTGGTGAGAAGTCATGATTCGATGATCGAACAGGTGTTCGATTTCGGCAAGATATCGATCGGGTGGAACACCTGCTCCGTCGCGATTGCGGCCGGGATTCGATCGAGCCCGGCTGCTGCCACGCCGTGCACGCCCTACTGCCCCGACGGCGACTCGGCTGGTCCTCGTGAGTGAGTGCCCGCGACGGGCCGGGGAGGTGCGGATCGAGAATCCGGACTTCTTTGCGCAGCAGGCAGGAGACCGAGAAACGGCTCTTTCAAGAGCAAGGACGAGTCGGCCACGGCGCGATCGAGGAGCCAGCCGTCCGGAGGCCACCGTCAGCGCCTCCCGCAGGCCGGGCCCGCCGCGCGATCGAACGCGCCTTGGACCTAGAAGGGCGGAGCTGCCTGATCGGGACCTCCTCCCGTAGGCGGTGGCCGTTCGCTGCTGCGGCTCGGGGTGGGCTGCAACCGCCGTCGACCGGCTGCGTGCGCCCCGTCACCGCGCCCGGGCTGACCGTCCGGAAGGAGATCGACGTCCATGCCTCGCCGCAGGTCTCGATCGGGCAGGTCTGGGCCGGGCAGGGCTTGCTCGGCGGGCTTGCTCGGGCGGGCCTCGCCGTCCTCCTCCTGTCGTGGCGACCGCGTTCCGCAGGCGGTACAGGCCCGTCTCCTACACTCCGGTGCGTGTCCGTCGCACCAGAACCAGCTCAGCCCTCGACCGTCGATCGTCGACCGATGATCGCTCCGTCGATCCTGTCCGCCGATTTCGCCCGGCTGGCCGACGAGGTCGCCTCGGTGGCGGGGACCGTGGGGCGCCCCGGCGCCGACTGGCTCCACGTCGACGTCATGGACAACCACTTCGTGCCCAACCTGACGCTCGGACTGCCCGTGGTGCAGGCCCTCCTGGCCGCCACCGACATCCCGCTGGACTGTCATCTGATGATCGAGGACCCGGATCGATGGGCTGTCGGCTACGCCGAGGCGGGCGCACACAACGTCACCGTGCACGCCGAGGCCGCCGCCGACCTGCTCGGCATCGCCCGTGATCTGCGGGCGGCCGGGTCTCGGGCCGGACTCTCTATCAAGCCGAACACCCCGTTGGAGCCGTATCTCGACGTGCTTCGCCACTACGACACGCTGCTGGTGATGTCCGTGGAGCCCGGTTTCGGCGGGCAGTCCTTCATCCCGGAGACCCTGGCCAAGGTCCGGCAGGCCCGACACCTCGTCGACACCGGGCACCTGCGGCTGCTGGTGGAGATCGACGGCGGCATCAACGCCCAGACGATCGAGGCTGCGGCCGAGGCGGGTGTGGACTGCTTCGTCGCGGGCTCGGCCGTGTACTCCGCAGCCGATGCCGGGGAGGCAGTGGAGTACCTGCGATCCAAGGCCGCCGCCGCAGCCCCGGCCCATCGGACACCGGCTGAGCGGCCGTAGCGGATCGTGTGGTCCCCCGACGGCAGCCCCGCCTGCCGTCGCATCGTGCACGGTCGGCATGTCTGTTGTGTCGTCGTGCACGGTCGGCGTGCCTGTCGTGCCAGACCTGCGATCGGCCGGTCTGCTGTCTCGTCCCCCGCGGTCGCAGGCCTGCTGCTGCACCCGACGCGGCGGCATGTCTGCCGCTTCGGCTCGCAGAGTCGACCTGCCCGTCGAGCGGCGCTGCCATGCCGAGGCGCCCCCTCCGCCAGGCGGTCAACACCCCGCCTCGCAGTCGGTCACCCGGCCGTCGCACCGGCACGTCGACGGCGGTCCGGGGCGCCTCGTGTCCACGGCAAGCCGTGTGACCTGCGATGCGACGCCGTGGCGAGCATGCGCCCATGGGGCGGCCGCGCTTCGACCACGTCGGATTCGGGCGTCCGACGAATCATCTCGGTGATCGGGTTCCCGTCGCATGAGACCAGCACACCCGAGATAAGAGTCGATCCCCCGACGGTGGGAGACTCGGACTGCAGGTGCCGCAGTCGCCGCACACCTGGTTCGTCGCCGCCGCGCGTGCGAACGGTCGTCCACTCGTCATGGAGGTCACCAGTGTTCACCGGGATCGTCGAGGAACTGGGCGAGATTCGCGAGGTGACTCGCCTGCCCGACGCCGCTCGACTCACGGTCGCCGCCGCCTCGGCGGTCTCCGACGCACGACACGGCGACTCGATCGCGGTCAACGGCGTCTGTCTGACCGTTGTCGACGTGCGCGACGGGACGTTCACCGCAGATGTGATGTCGGAGACACTGCTGCGCAGCAACCTCGACGGCATCGAGCGTGGCGACGTGGTCAACCTGGAACGAGCGCTGGCCGTCACCGCCCGGCTCGGCGGACACATCGTGCAGGGGCACGTCGACGGCGTCGGCGCCGTGGTGGAGCGCAGCCCGGCTGAGCACTGGGAGCTGGTGCGGATCGCCCTGCCCTCGGCCCTGGCCCGCTACGTGGTCGAGAAGGGCTCGATCGCCGTCGACGGCATCTCGCTGACCGTGAGCGCCGTCGACGCGGACTCCTTCACGGTCAGCCTGATCCCGACCACACTCGAACTGACCACCCTGGGTCGGCGAGCGCCGGGTGATCGAGTCAACCTGGAGGTCGACGTGTTGGCCAAGTACGTGGAGAAGCTGACTGCGCACGCCGCCCGTCCCGTGTCGCCCAGCCCGGTCACGACGGAGGTGACGCGATGAGCGAGGGGCGGCCGGGCTCCGGGCCCGACGTGGCGATGATCGAGCGGGCGATCGCCGACATCGCCGCAGGCAGGCCGGTGATCGTCGTCGACGACGAGGACCGGGAGAACGAGGGCGACCTGATCTTCGCTGCGGCGAAGGCCACCCCTGAGCTGGTGGCGTTCATGGTGCGACACACCTCGGGGTACCTGTGCGTGCCCCTCACCGAGCAGGACTGTGCGCGGTTGGACCTGCCGCCGATGTACCACAGCAACCAGGATCGGCGGGGCACCGCGTACGCGGTGACGGTGGATGCCAAGGACGGGGTGACCACCGGCATCTCCGCCGCCGATCGCAGCCACACCATCCGACTGCTCGCCGACCCCGAGGCCACCGCCTCCGACCTGCTCCGTCCCGGACACGTGGTGCCGCTGCGGGCCAAGGAGGGCGGGGTGCTCCGGCGTCCCGGCCACACCGAGGCGGCCGTCGACCTGGCGAGGCTCGCGGGACTGCACCCTGCGGGTGTGCTGTGCGAGATCGTCAGCCAGAAGGACGAGGGCGAGATGGCGCGGCGGGAGGAATTGGAGGTCTTCGCCGCAGAGCACGACCTCGCCCTGATCAGCATCGCCGACCTCGTCGCCTATCGGCGCAGGTTCGAGAAGCAGGTGGAGCGGGTCGCCGAGGCCCGCATCCCCACTCCGCACGGGAACTTCCGTGCCTATGGCTACGACAGCACGCTGGACGGCATCGAGCACATCGCCCTGGTCTTCGGTGAGGTCGGCGACGGCGAGGACGTCCTGGTCAGGGTGCACTCCGAATGTCTCACCGGCGACGTCTTCGGCTCGCTGCGCTGTGACTGCGGTCCGCAGCTCGACGCCGCGTTGGCCGCCGTCGCCGCCGAGGGTCGGGGCGTCGTGCTCTACATGCGGGGGCACGAGGGCCGGGGAATCGGGCTGATCCACAAACTGCAGGCCTATCAGCTTCAGGACGCCGGGGCCGACACGGTCGACGCGAACCTCGCGCTGGGACTGCCCGCCGATGCCAGGGACTACGGCACCGGAGCACAGATCCTGGTGGACCTCGGGGTGCGGTCGATGCGTCTGCTCACCAACAACCCGGAGAAGCGGATCGGCCTGGAGGGCTACGGACTGCGGGTCACCGGCCGGACGGCACTGCCCATCCGACCGAACCCGGAGAACCTGCGGTACCTGCGGACCAAGCGGGACCGCATGGGGCACGAACTGGGCGACCTCGGCGAGATCGGCAGGCGTGCCCACGACGGACGAGCGGGCGGAACCGATCGCGCCGACGGTGTCGACCACAGCGGTGAAGCAGGAGCGAAGTCATGAGCGGAACAGGACGACCGAGCATCGAGGTCTCCTCGGCGGCCGGGCTGCGGGTGGCGATCGTCGCCACCCGCTGGCACGAGAAGATCGTCGAGACCATGGTCGATCGTGCGGTGGCCGCCTCGACCGAGGCGGGCTGCCTCGCCCCGCTGGTCGTGCGGGTCACGGGCGCTGTGGAGCTGCCCGTGGTCTGTCAGCAGCTGGCTCGCGACCACGACGCGGTGGTGGCGCTCGGCGTCGTGATCCGCGGCGGTACACCGCATTTCGAGTACGTGTGCGACGCGGTTACCGCAGGGCTCACCAGGGTGGCGCTCGACGAGTCGACTCCGGTGGGAAACGGCGTGCTGACCTGCGATGACGAGCAGCAGGCGCTGGACAGGTGCGGGCTGCCGGAGTCGACAGAGGACAAGGGACGGGAGGCGGCCGTCGCGGCGCTGGCCACGGCCGCCCTGCTGCGGGAACTGCGACGTGAGTCGAGTGGGAGTGCGGGATGAGCGAGTCGATCAGCACGGCGGAGTCGCGACCGATTCTGGTCGTCCGCCCGCGTAGGGCCCGCCGGGTGGCGATCGGGGCCGCGGCGGTGCTGATCGCCGTGTTCGGCGTGGTCGCGGTGTTGTTGCGGGACACTCCGACGGGCGTGTACTTCCGCCTCGCGGACCAGATCGCGATGGCGGGTCTCGGCATCCTGCTGGGCTGTGGGGCGCTGGTGTTCGCGCGTCCCCGACTGACCATCGATGCCGAGGGCCTCACGGTACGCAACTTCATCAGCACCCGGCGCCTGGAATGGGCGCTGGTACTGGACGTCACCTTCCCCGACGGCACGCCGTGGGCTCGGCTGGAGCTGCCCGAGGACGAGTACGAGGCCGTGATGGCCGTTCAGGCTGCCGACGGACAGCACGCCGTCCGAGCGATGCGGGAACTGCGCAGGCTGTATTACGAGTACAGCCCTCACGCACGTTGACCTCCGCGGTGGTCGCCGGTCCGCTGCTGCACGGCGAATCGGGGGCATCGGGTATCGGGGGCGTCACAGCGCCGCACTCGCCGGACCGGTGACATGCGCCGCCGCAGGCGATGCCCGGGGCCTTCTCGACCCGGTGCGGCTGGTCCGTCGGCCTGCATTGGACGGAGGCGCGTTCGGACGACAGCGAGAATGGGATTCGATTGCCGGGACGTCCTCGCTCACGCGCAGCGGGCGGTCGGGGTGCCGCGTTGTGGTGCCGAGTCCCGCGTTTCGTGCCGGTTGGCCCGCCTGCCCGCCTCAGCCGGCTCGCCCGGTCGCTGTCTCGACCGGAGCATCGGTCGACCCCGGCCGGGCGCAGCGACCGCGACACCGTGCGACCGCGCGGCGATCACTCTGCGCCGGGCGGGTGAGCTGATGCGGCCGTCTCGGTGGTGTCGCCGCAGCACCCTCGGCAGGCACGAATCGCTGCGCTAGGTTGCCGATTGGTCGCGCACAGTCGCACAGGAGGCGGCATGCAGGTCGTCGGAACACAGCGTGCGAAGCAGTTGTCCAGCACCGCGGGCTCGTGGTTCCGGCAACGGCTCCTCGAAGCCGGTCGGGGCAGCGGCCTCTCGGGACTGGCCTACTTCGAGATTCCCGTCCCGATGCCCAACGGCGAGCAGCAGGAGGCGCATGCGGTCCTGCTGACCCCCGCGATGCTGATCGTCGTCGAACTCCGCTCGCTGCCCTGGTATCGCGGCGGCAGACTCCGTGCGGACGCAGGCGGCGCCTGGACGGTGGACGGGATGGACGCCGCCCTGGGCACCGAGCAGGACGCGAATCCGGGGGAGCGGGTCACGCGACTCGTCTTCGCGCTGCGCGAGCACCTTCGGACGCTGGGCGTCCGGGACGACGCCGTCGCGGGTCTGGTGTGCGTGGCGGGACCCGATCTCAAGGTCAAGCAGGATCGGGCGAGCGGGCGACTGGGCAACTACCTGGTCTGCGCAGGCGATCACGAGTCCATCCGCCGCACGGTGGTCCGGCTGGACCGGGGCGGGCGCCGGTGGAGCACCTCCGACGTCCGAGCCGTGCTGTCGGCGCTGCACCTGGCCTTCGACGTCCCCAGCAATGAGCAGCTCAACCAGGAGTCCTTCGTCGAGCACTCGATCCCGGAGCCGAGGCAGGGCCGCGAGGACGACGCGTCCGACGATCCCGAGGAGGCCGTGGACTCCTCGGCCGCCATGGCGGCCCGCCTCCGACCCCGTCGGAGCTTCAAACCCGAGACGCTGGTGATCCCGGCCTTCGTGGTTCCCGTGGTCCTCGCGACGGTGTTCCTGGTGATGCTGCTGTTGTGGCTCGGACGCGGCCTCGCCGACCTGTTCACCGGGGTCGCCGGGAACGCCGAGGACGACGGTGCGCGTCCGGTCACCGAGCAGATCGGCCTCCGTTCGGAGCCGGCACCGGTCTTGTCCCGGCCTGCCTCGGCGACTCCGTCGGGATGGGCGTGGCACGCCGAACCACCGGGGAGCGGGCCTGTCTCTGATGTCTCTGCCGGGCTCGCCGCTGATGCGGCCGAGGAGACACGGGGGCGGTACCTGCTCGATCCCTGGCCGTCGGCGGAGTGACCACCCTGCTCTGTGCCGTACGGACGCCCGAGTGAGCGGCGGGGCGGCGGGTATGCGATCTCGCCAGCCCGTCGGTACCGAGCCCGTCCCGGCTCTCGACGCGATCTTCGACCGGGTGTGGCGGCGGTGTCGGAGCGCCGCCGTAGGCTTGGGCGGGTGGCAGACCCCTCGACGTATCGCCCCGCCTCGGGTGCCATCCCGGACGAGCCGGGCGTCTATCGCTTTCGTGACGACACCGACCGGGTGATCTACGTCGGTAAGGCGAAGAGCCTGCGCTCGCGGCTCTCCTCCTACTTCGCCGATCTGTCCACCTTGCATCCGCGGACGCGACAGATGGTCACCACCGCGTCGTCGGTGGCGTGGACGGTCGTCGGCACCGAGGTCGAGGCACTTCAGCTGGAGTACTCCTGGATCAAGGAGTACGACCCGCGCTTCAACGTCCGCTACCGGGACGACAAGTCCTATCCCGTGCTCGCGGTCACCCTGCACGAGGAGATCCCTCGGCTGTTCGTCTACCGGGGGCCTCGCCGCAAGGGCGTGCGGTACTTCGGTCCGTACGCCCATGCCTGGGCGATCCGGGAGACCCTGGACCTGCTGCTCCGCGTCTTCCCGGCCAGAACCTGCTCGAACGGGGTGTTCCGTCGTCACCAGCAGATCGGACGGCCCTGCCTGCTCGGCTACATCGGCAAGTGCTCCGCGCCCTGTGTGGGTCGGGTCGACGCCGAGGAGCACCGGGCGATCGTCGACGACTTCTGCGACTTCCTCGCCGGGCGCACCGACTCGCTCGTCCGGAGGCTGGAGCGAGAGATGCAGGAGGCCTCCGCCGAACTGGAGTTCGAGCGGGCCGCACGGCTTCGCGACGACGTGGGCGCCCTGCGCCGTGCCATGGAGAAGCAGGCGGTGGTGCTGGGTGACGGCACCGATGCGGACGTGATCGCCTTCGCGCAGGACGAGCTGGAGGCCGCCGTCCAGATCTTTCACGTTCGCGGCGGGCGGGTCCGGGGACAGCGGGGCTGGGTCATCGACAAGACCGACGATCCTGCCGCCGCCGCGCCGGAGTCCGCCGAGACCGTCGTGGAGCCCGCGCAACGGTCGGCCGCCGATTCGGGCTCGGGCCCTGCCGCGGAGCCTGCCGAGACGGATTCGGCGGCGGAGTCCGATGCGGCCGCCGAGCTCGATGCCGAAGACCGGCAGCCGGGCGCCGCGGATTCGATCTCCCCGGTACTGGTGAGCCGCTTCCTGAGCCAGTTCTACGGCGAACAGGCCGGCCTGGCCGAGCAGGCCGATGGCGGTGGCAGCCCCGTGCCGAGAGAGGTACTGGTGCCTCGGCTGCCCGAGGACGCCGAGGCGATGACGGAGTGGCTGTCTCGCCTGCGCGGCGGGCGGGTCAGTCTTCGCGTACCGCGTCGCGGCGACAAGCGGACTCTGATGAGCACCGTGGCCCGCAACGCCGTCGAGGCATTCACCCAGCACAAGATGCGCAGGGCGGGCGACCTGACCGCGCGGTCCAAGGCGTTGCAGGAGCTTCAGGAGGCCCTGGCGCTCGACAGCGCGCCGCTGCGAATCGAGTGCATCGACGTCAGCCACGTGCAGGGCAGTGACGTGGTGGCCTCGTTGGTCGTCTTCGAGGACGGCCTGCCGCGCAAGTCCGACTACCGGCGGTTCGCGATCCGCGAAGGCGTCGAGGGCGGTGACGTCGGCTCCATCGCCGAGGTCGTCCGCCGACGCTTCGCCCGCCACCGTGCCGAGGCGGCCAGCGGGGAGCAGCCGGGAACCGAGGCTGCTCCCGAGCAGGTCGCTGTCGGAACGGACGCCGCCGGACCCGCCGCGAGCCGGGACGCCGAGCCGCCCGTCGAGTTCGAGCGGACTGGAGGCGGGGACCCCGTCGACCAGACGGAAGGCCCGACGGCGGCGCTCGCCACCGGCGATCTCGATCTCGATCTCGACACCCCCTCGTCCCGACCCGGCATCGACCCCGAGACCGGCAGGCCGAGGCGGTTCGCCTACCCGCCCAATCTGCTGGTGGTGGACGGGGCCGGACCGCAGGCCGCCGCAGCCGCCGAGGAACTCGACCAGGCAGGCGTCACCGACGTGGCGGTGGTCGGCCTCGCCAAGCGACTCGAGGAGGTCTGGGTTCCCGGCGAGGCGGAACCGGTGATCCTGCCTCGGACCAGTGAGGCGCTCTACCTGCTGCAACGGGTGCGAGACGAGGCACACCGCTTCGCCGTCGGCTATCACCGGCAGAAGCGCTCGCGGCGCATGACGACCTCCGCACTCGACGAGATCCCCGGACTCGGTCGAACCCGGCGGGCCGCCTTGCTGAAACACTTCGGTTCGCTCCGCAGGTTGAGGGCTGCGGACGTGGCGGAGATCAGCCTCGTCCCCGGCGTCGGACGACGGACCGCGGAGGCGGTGCATCTGGCGCTGAACGGGAACGCGAGTGGGAGCAGCACATCGAACGGGGAACAGGAGGGGACGTGACGAGCGCACCCGAGAACGAGGGGTCGCAGGACAAGCCGGGCATCGAGGTGGCGGTGGTCACCGGGCTGTCCGGTGCGGGGCGGAGCACCGCGGCCAAATGCCTGGAGGATCTGGGCTGGTTCGTGGTCGACAACCTGCCGCCGGAGCTCATCTCGACCATGGTCGAGCTCGGCGCGAGGTCGAGTTCGGTGATCACCAGGGTCGCCGTCGTGATGGACGTGCGGAGTCGGGCGTTCACCGAGGATCTGGCCTCGGTGATCAAGGATCTGGACGCCAGGGGCTACAAGCCCAGGGTGTTGTTCCTCGAGGCCACGGACGCGGTGTTGATCCGCCGGTTCGAGGCCGTCCGACGCGGCCACCCGCTGCAGGGTGACGGGCGGCTGGCCGACGGCATCGGTGCCGAGCGGGCGCTGCTGTCGCGGCTGCGCGAGGAGGCCGACCTGGTGCTGGACACCACCGGCCTGTCGGTGCATCAGCTTCGCGGCAAGATCGAGGACGCCTTCGGCTCGGAGGCGAGCACCAGGACCAGGGTCACGGTGTTGTCCTTCGGGTACAAGTACGGTCTCCCGATGGACGCCGACCTGGTGATGGACGTGCGATTCCTGCCCAATCCGTTCTGGATCCCCGAGCTGCGGGACCAGACCGGCCAGGACTCCGACGTCAGCAACTACGTCCTCTCCCAGGAGGGCGCCGAGGAGTTCCTGCACCGCTATCACGAGCTGTTGCGGCTGGTCAGCGCCGGATACCGGCGGGAGGGCAAGCGATACCTGACGCTCGCGCTCGGCTGCACGGGCGGCAAGCACCGCAGTGTCGCGTTGTCGGAGGAGCTGTCCCACCGCCTCTCCAGCGAGGACCGGCTGACCGTCAAGGTCGTGCATCGGGATCTGGGACGCGAGTGACGACACAGCGTGCGGGGACGCTGGGTTCGGGAACCCCGCAGGACGGCGAACTGCGGGCGGTCGCGCTGGGCGGCGGGCACGGGCTTCAGGTCACGCTCGCCGCCCTGCGACGACTGGCGGTGCGACCGACCGCCGTGGTCACCGTCGCCGACGACGGCGGGTCGTCCGGGCGGCTGCGCCGCGAACTCGGCCTGCTGCCGCCCGGTGACCTGCGCAAGGCGCTCGCGGCCCTCGCCACGCACGATGTTCCCGGGACGCGGTGGAGCGAGGTCTTCGAGCACCGGTTCGGCGGTCACGGCGCGCTGGCGGGCCACGCGGTGGGAAACCTGCTGCTCGCCGGGCTCCTGGAGGTGGTCGGCGATCCGGTCGTCGCGCTTGACCAGGCCGGGCTGCTGCTGGGGGCGAGCGGCCGGGTGCTGCCGATGTCGACCGAGCCGTTGGACATCGAGGCAGACGTGGCCGGTCTGGACGAGGACCCCGCCGTGATCCGCCGGATTCGGGGTCAGGTCGCCGTCGCGACTACCCCCGGACGAGTGAAAAGAGTCCGGCTGCACAACGCCACGGGTCCCACCCGGACGCCTCGGGCGACCCCGGAGGCGGTGGCGGCCGTGCTCGATGCGGACGTCGTCCTTCTCGGTCCTGGATCATGGTTTACCAGCGTGTTGCCCCATCTGCTGGTGCCGGAGCTGCATGAGGCACTGGTCCAGACGACCGCGAGAAGGGTCGTCGTGCTCAATCTCGTGCCCCAGCCGGGCGAGACGGCCGGGTTCTCACCGGAACAACACCTGCACGTACTCTCCGAACACGCCCCCCGACTACGGGTGGACGCGGTGGTCGCGGACGTTGACTCGGTGCCGACCCCGGATCGGCTGCGCAGAGCGGCCGATTCTCTGGGCGGCACGGCCCATCTTCGTCGGGTCGCCGTCGTCGGCGCACCTGAGCGACATGATCCCGAGGCTCTGGCCGAGGCCTTGGCCGAGGCGTTCGCCACTGCGGGGGCGCAGGGTCGGGACGCGGAGTCCGGCCGTCGCGGTGTGGCGCGGCGGGCCGAGGGAGAGGAGGACTGATCGTGGCGATGACCGCGTCGGTCAAGGACGAGCTGAGCAGGCTGACGGTGACCAAGACGTGCTGCCGTCGAGCCGAGGTCTCCTCGCTGTTGCGTTTCGCGGGGGGCCTGCACATCGTGGGCGGAAAGGTCGTCGTCGAGGCCGAGCTCGACACGGGCTCGGTGGCTCGCCGACTTCGCAAGGAGATCCACGATCTCTTCGGCTATACGGCCGAGGTGCATGTGATCACCTCCGGCGGGCTGCGCAAGGGCAGCCACTACGTGGCACGAGTCGCCGCCGACGGTGAGGGGCTGGCCCGGCAGACCGGGCTGCTCGACCCCAGGGGGCGGCCGGTGCGGGGCCTGCCCGCCCACGTCGTCTCCGGCGGGGTCTGCGATGCGGAGGCCGCGCTGCGCGGGGCCTTCCTCGCGCACGGCTCGCTGACCGAGCCGGGGCGTTCCTCCGCCATGGAGGTGACCTGTCCCGGTCCGGAGGCTGCGCTGGCGCTCGTCGGCGCGGCCCGCAGGCTCGGCGTGCAGGCCCGTTCGCGGGAGGTGCGGGGCGCCGACCGCGTGGTGGTCCGCGACGGCGATGCCATCGGAGCACTGCTCACCAGGCTCGGCGCGCATTCCAGCGTGCTGGCGTGGGAGGAGCGTCGAATGCGCCGCGAGGTGCGGGCCACGGCGAACCGACTGGCGAACTTCGACGACGCCAACCTGCGGCGCTCCGCGCGAGCGGCGGTCTCGGCGGCGGCCAAGGTCGAGCGGGCGCTGGAACTGCTGGGGCCGGAGACGCCGGAGCATCTGCTCGCGGCAGGCAGACTGCGGCTGGCGCACCGACAGGCCTCGCTCGAGGAGCTGGGCCAGCTCGCCGACCCGCAGATGACCAAGGACGCGGTGGCGGGACGGATCCGCAGGCTGTTGGCGATGGCGGACAAGCGCGCTCGTGATCTCGGAGTTCCCGACACCGACGCCGCGGTCACCGCCGAGATGCTGGAGGCGGAGGTCTAAGAGCCTGTCTTTGGTCCCCCTGGAGTCGTGAGCGGGGATCAGCGTGGATGAGCTGCCAGGTGGAGGAAGGAGGCATAACGGAGTTATGTTGACTGACGACAACGCCGCAGATCGCCGCGCCGGCCCCCCGCGCAACAGGAAAGTGGGGATTAAAGACAGGCTCTAACGGCGGGCGGCCCATGCCTGCGAGTTCCTGCGGTGGTGCGCCGCCCTGCCGACGGCGCAGAGCGGCCTCGCTGCCGGTCGCGGCCGCCGGTCGCCTGCGGCGAATCGGGATCGATCGTCGTCGTGCGGGCAGGCTGGGGGGTCCCGAAGTCGTATCACCGCAGCGAGCGTGCGGTGCGCCGGGCCTGCTGCCGCTACTCGATGTTCGAGGGGGGTGGGCAGCGGGCAGGCGCGCCGGTTACCGTGTGCTGGCTCGATCAAGAGAGACATCAGGTCGTGATGACCTGTGCTTCTCGTCGGGCGATAGGGTGGCGGCTGGCAGCGTGGCCATCCGTGTGTAACTCACCGGCAATCAATCGTTCGAGTATCTGAGGAGACGCACCGTGACGGTTCGTGTAGGCGTCAACGGCTTCGGTCGCATCGGGCGCAACTTCTGGCGCGCAGTCAACGCATCCGGTCTGGACGTCGAGATCGTCGCCGTCAACGACCTGACCGACATCGCCACCCTCGCACACCTGCTCAAGTACGACAGCGTGCTGGGCACGCTGAATGAAGAGGTCACTGCAGAGGGTGACTCGATCAAGGTCGGCGGCAAGACCATCAAGGCGCTGGCCGAGCGTGACCCGGCCGCGTTGCCGTGGGGCGAGCTGGGCGTCGACGTCGTCATCGAGTCCACCGGCCACTTCACCAAGGCCGAGGACGCGCGCAAACACATCGAGGCGGGCGCGAAGAAGGTCATCATCTCGGCGCCTGCCAAGGGCGAGGACCTCACCGTGGTGCTCGGCGTCAACGACGACAAGTACGACGGCAGCCAGGTCGTGCTGTCCAACGCCTCCTGCACCACCAACTGCGTGGCGCCGATGGCGAAGGTTCTGCACGAGGCGTTCGGCATCGTCAAGGGCCTCATGACGACGGTGCACGCCTACACCAACGACCAGGTCATCCTCGACTTCCCGCACAAGGACCTGCGTCGGGCGCGTGCCGCCGCGACCAACATCATTCCCACCACGACCGGTGCCGCCAAGGCCACCGCGCTGGTGCTGCCGGAGCTCAAGGGCAAGCTGGACGGCATGGCCATGCGCGTCCCGGTGCCGGACGGCTCCGTGACCGACCTGACCGTGGAGCTGTCCCGGCCGGTGACCAAGGCCGAGGTGAACGCGGCGTTCAAGGCCGCCGCCGAGGGGTCGCTCAAGAACGTGCTGGTCTACACCGAGGACCAGATCGTCTCCAGCGACATCGTCGGTTCTCCCGCGTCCTGCACCTTCGACTCGTCGCTGACGCAGACGGCGGGCCCGGACGAGGCGGACACCACGGTGAAGGTCGTCGGCTGGTACGACAACGAGTGGGGCTACTCCAGCAGGCTGGCCGACCTCGCCGTGCTGGTCGGCGCCAAGCTCTCCTGATCAGGAAGAGGACGGCCCAGTGACGACGTCAGAGTCCCCTCGCGGGGACGTCGCGACAGTTCAGGACCTGCTGGCCGAGGGTGTTCGGGGTCGGCGCGTGCTCGTGCGCGCCGACCTCAACGTCCCCCTCGACGGGCAGCGGATCACCGACGACGGCCGGGTGCGCGCCTCGCTGCCCACGCTGTCGGCGCTGATCGCGGCGGGCGCCCGTGTGGTGATCGCCGCGCACCTCGGCAGGCCCAAGGGCGTGCCGGAAGAGAAGTTCTCACTGGCCCCGGTGGCCGCGCGGCTCGGTGAGCTGCTCGGCGTCGAGGTCGCCGCGGCCGAGGACGTGGTGGGTCCGTCTGCCAAGGCAGCGGTCGACGGCCTGGCCGACGGCTCGGTGGCGCTGCTGGAGAACGTGCGCTTCGACCCGAGGGAGACCAGCAAGGACGAGGCCGAGCGCGGTGCGCTGGCCCGCGAGCTGGCCGACCTGGTCGGCTCCGACGGCGCCTTCGTCTCGGACGGCTTCGGCGTGGTGCACCGCAAGCAGGCCTCGGTGTACGACGTGGCCCGGCTGCTCCCGCACTATGCGGGCGAGCTGGTGCTCGCCGAGGTGACGGTGCTGCGCAGGCTCACCGAGGAGCCCGCCAGGCCGTATGCGGTGGTGCTGGGCGGGGCGAAGGTCTCCGACAAGCTGGCGGTCATCGAGAACCTGCTGGCCAAGGTCGACCGGCTGCTCATCGGCGGCGGCATGGCGTACACCTTCCTCAAGGCTCGCGGGCACGAGGTCGGCAAGTCGTTGTTGCAGGCCGATCAGCTCGACGCGGTGCGCGGCTTCATCGCCGAGGCCGAGCGACGCGGTGTCGAGCTGGTGCTGCCGGTCGACGTGCTGGCCGCCACGGACTTCGCCGCCGACGCCGACGTCAAGGTCGTGTCCGCCGACGCCATCCCGGCCGACCGGGAGGGCCTCGACATCGGCCCCCGAACTCGTGAGCTGTTCGCCGAGCGGCTGGCCGACGCGGCCACCGTGTTCTGGAACGGCCCGGTGGGCGTCTTCGAGTTCGCCGCCTTCGCGGAGGGCACCAGAGCGGTCGCCACGGCGCTGGTCGACGGCAAGGCGTTCAGCGTGGTCGGCGGCGGGGACTCCGCTGCGGCGGTCCGAGCCCTCGGACTGCCGGAGGACGGTTTCTCGCACATCTCCACCGGTGGTGGGGCGTCCCTGGAGTTCCTGGAGGGCAAGGTCCTTCCCGGCGTCGCGGTCCTGGAGGACTGAAGGCAGATGGCTGTTCGTCAACCGCTCATCGCGGGCAACTGGAAGATGAACCTCAATCATTTCGAGGGCATCTCGCTGACGCAGAAGATCGCGTTCTCCCTGCCCGAGAAGTACTTCGCCAAGGTCGAGGTGGCGGTGATCCCGCCGTTCACCGACATCCGCAGCGTGCAGACGCTGATCGACGGGGACAAACTGCTGCTCAAGCATGGTGCGCAGGATCTCTCGCCGCACGAGTCCGGTGCCTACACCGGCGACGTGTCCGGCGCGATGCTCGCCAAGCTGGGCTGCTCCTACGTGATCGTGGGGCACTCGGAGCGGCGTGAATACCACGCCGAGGACGACGACCTGGTCAACAAGAAGGTGCGGGCCGCGCTCAAGCACGGCCTGACGCCGATCCTGTGTGTCGGCGAGCCGCTGGAGGTCCGTGAGGCGGGTGGGCACGTCGCACACGGCCGTGCCCAGCTCATCGCGGCGCTCAAGGGGCTCAAGGCCGAACAGGTGGCCGAGGTCGTCGTGGCCTACGAGCCGGTGTGGGCCATCGGCACCGGCCGGGTCGCCACGCCTGCCGACGCGCAGGAGGTGTGCGGCGAGCTCCGGGCCGCGCTGGTCGAGAAGTACGGTGCCGAGGTCGGCAACCAGGTGCGGGTCCTCTACGGTGGTTCCGTCAAGTCCGGCAACATCGGCGAGTTGATCGCTCAGTCCGATGTGGACGGCGCTCTGGTGGGCGGCGCCAGCTTGGACGCCGACGAGTTCGCTAAGCTCTGCGCGCTCGCAGCGGGTGGACCGCTGCCCTGAGCTAGCCGTGCGTACCACCCGCGGTCACCGACCCGGTACCCTTTGATGCCTACCGCCACAACGCGAGGGTGAGATGAGACTCTTCCTGCACGTCATGCTGGTGATCTCCAGCCTGTCTCTGATCCTGCTTGTCCTGCTGCACAAGGGTCGCGGGGGCGGCTTGTCGTCGTTGTTCGGCGGCGGCATGCAGTCGACCTTGTCCGGATCTAACGTCGCGGAGAAGAATCTCGACCGGATCACGTATTTCACGAGCGCGATCTGGGTCATCTGCATCGTGGCGGTGGGTCTGCTGGTCCGGATCGACGCTTGATCCGCGACGAGCACGTGTCGGTCCCTCCGGTCGGCATGTAGGGCTACCACGTTGTGGGGTGTTGAGCGTCGATGGCTGGTGGTAACGCGATCAGAGGCACGCGAGTCGGCGCGGGCCCGATAGGCGAGTCGGAGCGTGGGGAGTCGGCGCCTCGGCGTCGGGTCTCCTACTGGTGTGCGAACGGCCACGAGGTGCGGCCTTCGTTCGCGGTCGACGCGGACGAGCCGGAGTTCTGGGACTGTCCGCGCTGCGGGTGCCCCGCAGGTCGTGACGAGGAACAGCCTCCGGCGCCGCCGCGCAACGAGCCGTACAAGACGCATCTTGCGTACGTGAAGGAACGGCGCAGCGACTCCGACGGCAAGGCGATACTCGATGAGGCGCTCAAGCGACTGCGCGAGCGTCGAGGCGAATAGGCGCGGGTTCGCCCGATCTTGATGACGACACCGTCCGTTCCGGGCGGTGTCGTCGTCGTCTCAGGCCCTGCCGTCGCTCTGTCCGACGTGACAGGTGTGCAGGACGACGTCGTGGCAGCTCCGGCTCTGCTGCCTGCCCAGGCGCCCGACCGAACGCGGTACCGGAGTCTCGGCGCGGCCGGGTCCCTGCCGAACCATCAGCTCCGCCTGCCCGTCGAACTGCCGCACCATCGTTTGTGATTGCTATCGTGTGGTCTTCGAACGATCAAGGTGGTGGGGTTCACATGGCCATTCTTTATCGCGCGTTATGGAGCGATCGCGATGTGGACCTGGTGGCTCGCGTGCGCCGGGTGTTCTCCGCGTGGGTCACGACGAAGAGCCGCGGTCGTCTCCTCACGGACTCACCTCAGGAACGGACTGACGACGGGACAATGCGGTCTCGGATCGCCTATGAGGTCAGCAACCGTCCTGGCACCGAGATCTCGGCGGTCTTTCGCGGCATGCTCGTCGAGACACGAGACGACGGCTCGCGATGGACGACGACCGTGCGTTCGTGGGCAGGTGACTGCGTCGAGAAGGACCTCGGCGGACAGCATGGCTGGATCTGGGTCGACGTCGAGGCGGTGAGTTACGAGTCGCTCGATGACGTCACGGTCGCCGCTCCGAAATTCGTCCGAACTCTCCTTTCTGAAGGGGTGAATCCGACCGACTCAGATGTGCTGCTGTCACATCAGCCTCGAGAATTCGTGGGCGCCGACGGGGCCGAAGAACTTGCCGAATTGATCACGAGTATGGGTCGAGTGGTGCCCGTGGTCGTCTTCACGCCACTCCCGCGCGACTCCTCGTTCCGTGCTTCGCGGGCGGCGATGCCGATGCGGGACCGATTCGACGAGCTGATGGTGCGGGCCGCCGGTATGGCTGCGGGTCTCGCGCTGATCACTCTGCTGGATGAGACGGGCGTAGAGCAGTTCAATCTGATCATGGGTGACTCCTACGCGGTCCGGGACGGCGCGTTCCGGATCTATGAACCCGGCGTGGACCCTGCGTTGGACGAGGGCTGGCGGCATCGGTACACCCTGCCCACGCGTTTCCTGCGCTATCGCCAGACTGCGGGACAGGTGATCAACCGGGCGATCTCGCTGCGAGCGGGCGCCCGGCGGGCGCCCGCGAGCTTCGAATTCGCCGAACGAATGCTCAATGACGCGGTACGACGGGAGCCTGCCGAGTGGGCCGAACTCATCACGATTGCGGAGGAGGAGTCGGCCGAGCTCCGCACCAGGGTGTCCTCGCTCGATCAGCGATATCTCGATCTCCTCGATGAGCAGTATCAGCTGGAGGGGGACAACAACAGGCTTCGGGCGGAGCTCGGTGAGGCACGTCGGAAGCTCGCCCTCGCCGAGCCTGCGTTATGGCGCGATAAGCCGGAGGCGATGCAGCAGCTCCTCGCCGAGCAGGTGCCCGCGAGCGCGGATTCGCCCACCGACGCGATCCTGCTCGCACAGGAGCATCTGAATGATCGGTTGTGTCTTCCCGCCGAAGCATGTGCCCATATTGCGCATCTCGACAACGCGGTTGAGGCGCGTGCCTGGGGTGAGACCTCGTGGCGTGCGTTTCTGGCCCTCCACGCCTACGCGGTGGCGCTGGTCGGAGGCGAGGCTCCTGGCACGTTCTGGACCTGGTGTGAGACCTCGGGCCATCCCGCTGCCTGGCCCGCCACCACCAAGAAGCTCGCGATGAAGGAGAGCGAGACCGTGCGGAATTCCACCCGGCTATGGAGTAAACGGGAGTTCATCGTCGATCGGCGAGTGTCTCCCTCTGGGCGCATCTACATGGAGGCCCACATCAAGATCGCCACCGGTGGCGGGCCGTTGGCCCCTCGCATCTACTTCCATCCGTCCAGGGAGACCGGCATGGTGCACATCGGCTATTACGGGCCGCATCGCAATGTGCCCAACACCTTGACGTGACTGTGCCCCCGCCGGCCGGTCGCGTTCCACCAGGTGAGGTGAGTACGCGACCGGACCGCCTCCTGAGAGCCTGTCTTTGATCCCCACTTTCCTGTTGCGCGGGGCAGGTGGCGGCGATCTGCGGCGTTGTCGTCAGTCAACATAACTCCGTTATGTCTCCTTCCTCCGCCTTGCAGCTCAGCCACGCTGATTCCCGCTCACGACTCCAGGGGGATCAAAGACCGGCTCTTAGCGCAGCGGGCCGCTGCTGCCCGCGTCGATCAGGGTGCGCAGCTCCTCGGGGAGCTGGTGTCGCACCTTGTCCAGCACGCCCTCGGTAGCCTCGCCGGTCACCTCCAGCACCACTCGTGAGCGGTACACGGCGTCCGGTTCGTGCATGTGACCGCGCTGGGCGACTCGCCGGATGAACTCGTCGAGGTCGAACCGCTCTCCCGTGCCTGCCCCGCCCATGACCTCGGTGCGGCGCAGATGTTCGGCGATCTCGGTCGGCAGCTGGTCGGCCAGGTGGTCGGCCGCCTGCTCTGGCACTCGCTCGCCCAGCGTCTCCAGGGCGGCCCTGGTCGCGGTCTCGGCCTCGCCCCGGCTGGACAGTCGTGCCCGCGCCTGAACCTGGCCGATGAACTCGTCATGTCTCATGCCGTCGCTCCTCTCCGGGTCCCCATTGCCGTACCCGCCGGGGCGCCGGGCTACACCGGCGCTGGTGGGAGGTCCCGCCCGTGCCTCCCTCGCAGGTCCACAGGTCTGCCCTGGATCGCTCGACCCCGATCCGGTGTGTCGTCAGGCGCAGGCCGAGGCGGTCCGACGCCTGTTTCGCCGCCCGGTCAGCAGGGTGAACTCGGATCGGATGAGGTCGAATGTCGAGAGCGGCGGGCCGTCACTCTCCAGCCACGCGTGCGGCAGGCGAGGACGCCGCTCCGCCTGGTAGGTCTCCACCAGGGCGCCGCCCGCGTGGCCGTCGAGCACAGCGGCCAGTTTCCAGGCCAGGTTGTGTGCGTCGGCGATGCCGGTGTTCACCCCGGACGTGCCCACCGGCGGCATCGCGTGCGCCGCGTCTCCGATCAGGAGGACCCGACCATCCTGGAAGCGGTCGGCGAGCATGCCGCGCGGCTGCCTAGGGAGGATGCGCAGCACCTCTACGTCGAGGTCCGGATGCCCACCGCGGCCCGGATCAACTCGCGGCATCGCCGAGGAGTGAGCTGCCTTGCCCGACCTGCGATCGATTCGGCGGCGGTGTGGAAGATCCAGTTCGTCGCCCCGCCGACGGTGACCAGCATGCCGGGCGCCTCCGGAGTCGTGATGTCGCAGCCGGCGAATCGACGTCCCGCCGTGTACGCGTCGAGATCGGCGTGGAACAGAACGTTGATCATCGGCCTGCCCAGTCCGCTCGGCCCGGACGTGCCGATCTCGAGTGCGTCGCGCACGCCGCTGCGCGCGCCGTCGGCGCCGATCAGATAGTCCGACCGGACCGACCGGGTGCCATCGGGGCAGTCCAGCACCGAGGTGACGCCGATGTCGTCCTGGGAGAAGGAACGGAGCCGGGTCAAGTGGACGACGGCGGCGCCGCCCTTGCGTGCGGCCGACGACAGGACGGCGTCCAGACGGTTCTGCGGGCAGGAAGCGGAGAGTTCGACAGGACCGAGGCGACTCTGCCGCGTCGGCGGCAGCTCGGTGCGGCCGTGGCGTCGTGGGGTGGCGGACAGGTCGGCCGAGGCCAGCGTCGGGGCGGAGATCTTGCCCATGCTGCCCGCAAGATCGACGGCCAAGGCGCCGACCTGCTCCGCGAGGCCCGCCTGTCGGAGGATCTCCATCGTTCGTCGCCCGAGTCCGGTGGCGCGGGGATGGATGGACGGTGTGGCCTCGGCTTCCGCGACGAGGGACACGATGCCGTGGTCGGCTAGGAACGCGGCCATGGCCGATCCGACGGTGCCGCCGCCTGCGATCACGACGGGAATTCGGTCATCCGACACGGGCTGTCCGGGGGCGGCGCTTATCCGGAGTTCGCGCGGCGGCTGCGCGACGCACAGGACGTCGACGCGGACCGGCGCTTCGACTTCGGACTGGCCTGCCTGCTCGACGGCGTGGCCGCGAGGGCCTCCGCCGCACGAGACGCGGCGGGCCCACCGGCATGACGCGGCCTGCTCCGGCCGGGGACTCCGCCGAGGGGTGGGGAAGGGGCGTGCGATCGCCTCGGCATCGCCGCCGGGGCGTCTCGGCCGGTCCGGCGCGGAATCCACGTCGATGCCGATCGAGTGCGGGCCGGGACCAGCCGAGCGCCGCCGACCGGCGTGGTGCCGGGGCGGCCCGCGAACGGACCACGCCCGGCACCAGCCGGTATCAGCACGTGCTCAGCGCGGCGGCCCGCCGTCGGGCAGGGCTGCGGCGGCCGAGTCCACGATCCACAGGGTGCGCTGTCGTCCGGTGGCTCCCGCAGCGGGCACGGCGACCTCGTCGGCGCCCCGCATGGCCGCCGCGACGGCCTCGGCCTTGCCCGCCCCGGTCGTGATCAGCCACACCTGCGCCGAGGCGCGGATGGCGGGCAGGGTCAGGGAGATCCGGGTGGGCGGCGGCTTCGGACAGTCCCGCACCGCGACGACGCTGCGCTGCTGCTCGTGCACGGCGGGGGAGTCCGGGAAGATCGAGGCCGTGTGGCCTTCCTCCCCGACCCCGAGCAGGCAGACGTCGAAGGCGGGCACGGACTCGCCCTCCCATCGCCCGGCCGCCTCGGCCAGCACCTCGGCGTAGGCGGCCGCCGCCGCGTCGGGGTCGGCTCCCAGCGGCCCGTCGGAGGCGGCCATCGGGTGCACCCTGGCGGGGTCGATCGGCAGGTGATCCAGCAGTGCCTCTCGTGCCAGGGTCTCGTTGCGTTCGGCGTTTCCTGCGGGCAGGAATCGCTCGTCGCCCCAGTAGAAGTCGACCGCCGACCAGTCCACGGCGTCCCGAGCCAACGAGGTGCGCAGTGCGGCCAGCACCGCCCCGCCGGTGCGCCCCCCGGTGAGGACGAGCGACGCGCGCCCGCGTTCGGTCTGGGCGTCCACCAGCACCGTCACCAGCCGTGCCGCGACGGCATCGGCCAGCAGCTCTCCGGTCTGATGGACGACCAGTTCAGGCCTGCTCACCAGCGGTGTCCTCTCCGTTCTTCGCGGCCCTGCTCCTGCTGCGGGCCGCCGAGGTCGAGCCTCGCCTGCTGGGCTTGGGCTCGGCGATCCGCCGACCGGTGCGGGCGACGCCTGACGTGCTCGCCGTCGAGGAGGACGCCGAGGACGAGGACGTCGTCGTCCGGGTGCCCCCCGCCTTGGTCGTGGTCTTGCCGACCGGCTTGCCCGCAGTCGCCGACTTCGTCGACTTCACCGCCGCCGTCCGCGTGCGGCCTCCGGTGTTGCGCCGCCCGGACGCCGTCCCCGTCGCATGCCCCTCGACCTTCGGCAGCGCCTGCAGAGTCTGCGAGTAGATCTCGTCCGGGTCCAGCCTGCGCAGCTCCTCGATCAGGCAGTCTCGCATCGGCCGACGGTGCAGCGTGACCCTGCGGTCGGGCTGGCCGGGCTGGGTGAGCGTGGCGAACTGGCCGTCGGGCCGCTCCAGCTTGATCTGACCGGAGCGGCGTTGGAGCACCACCGAGACGATGCCTTGTCCGTCCTGGGACCGGACCCGCGTGACCGGCACGCCCAACGCCGAGGCCAGCCAGGCCGCCAGCAACGTCGTCGAGGGCGAGTCGGCACGGCCGGTGACGATCGCGGACTCCACCATCTCGTGCGGCGGCAGGTCCAGCGCCGTGGCGAGCAGCGCCCGCCACGACGTCAGTCGCGTCCAGGCCAGGTCGGTGTCGCCGTCGGCATAGACGGCGGCCCGATGTTCCAGGGCCTTGACGGGATTGCGCTCCGACTTCGCGTCGGTGATCCGCCGATGCGCCAGCCGACCGATCGGGTCCTCGGCAGGCACCTTCGGCGTCTCGTACGGCCACCAGGCGACCACGGGGGCGTCCGGCAGCAGCAGCGGGACCAGGCAGCTCGCGCCCTCGTCGGCGAGCGGACCATAGAGCCGCAGCATGATGACCTCGCTGGCCCCCGCATCGCCGCCGATCCGGATCTGGGCGTCCAGCCGAGCCGCAGCCCGGCGGGCGCCCTTGGCGATGAGCACGACACGGCAGGGATGCTCCCGACTGGCCTCGTTGGCTGCCGTGATCGCCTCCTCGGCCTGTGTTCCGTCGTCGGTGATGATGGCGAGGGTGAGGACCCGGCCGAGCGCGACGGCCCCGCCGGTCTCGCGCAGCTCGACGAGCTTCTTGTTGACCTGAGAAGTGGTTGTCGAGGGCAGGTCGATGATCACGGCCGCCTCCAGTGCCTTCCTGTTCTGGCGAGCATTCGGTCAGCGGAGGGCGGACCCCAGGTTCCCGCCGCGTAGGGCTCGGGAGTCCCCTCGGCGTGCCAGGACTCCAGTACCGGGTCGAGGATCCGCCAGGACAGCTCGACCTCCTCGTTCATCGGGAACAGCGAGGGCTCGCCCAGCAGCACGTCGAGCAGCAGCCGCTCGTAGGCCTCGGGGGAGTCCTCGGTGAAGGCGTGGCCGTACCCGAAGTCCATCGTGACGTCGCGGATCTGCATCGCGGTGCCCGGCACCTTCGAGCCGAAGCGCATCGTCACGCCCTCATCGGGCTGGACCCGGATGACCAGGGCGTTCTCGCCCAGCTCCTCGGTCGCGGTGGCGTCGAAGGGCAGATGGGGCGCCCGCTTGAACACCACGGCGATCTCGGTCACCCGCCTGCCGAGTCGCTTGCCGCTGCGCAGGTAGAACGGGACCCCGGCCCAGCGCCGCGTGTTGACCTCCATGGTCATCGCCGCGTAGGTCTCGGTCACCGAGTCGGAGGCGAAGCCGCCCTCGTTCAGCAGGCCGGGCACCTTCTGTCCGCCCTGCCAGCCGCCGGTGTACTGACCTCGGGCGGTCGTCTCGGCGAACGGCACCATCGGCCGCGTCGCCGCCAGCACCTTGACCTTCTCGGTGCGCAGCGCCCTGGGATGGAAGGAGACCGGCTCCTCCATCGCGGTTAGCGCCAGCAGTTGCAGAAGGTGGTTCTGGATGACGTCGCGGGCCGCGCCGATCCCGTCGTAGTACCCGGCCCGGCCGCCGAGGCCGATGTCCTCGGCCATGGTGATCTGCACGTGGTCGACGTAGTGCGCGTTCCACAGCGGCTCGAAGAGCTGATTGGCGAAGCGCAGAGCGAGGATGTTCTGCACCGTCTCCTTGCCGAGGTAGTGGTCGATGCGGAAGACCGACTCCTCGGGGAAGACCTCGTTGACGATCCGGTTGAGGTCCTGAGCGCTGTGCAGGTCATGACCGAAAGGCTTCTCGATCACCACCCGCCGCCATTGATCGGTGCTCGCCGTCGGATCGGACAGCCCCGAGCGGGCGAGCTGCCTGCACACCAGCGGAAACGCCTTCGGCGGCACCGAGAGGTAGAAGGCGTGGTTGCCGCCGGTGCCGCGCACCTCGTCCAGTTCGCGGACGGTCTCGGCGAGCCGGTCGAAGGCGACGTCGTCGTCGAAGCTGCCCTGGACGAAGCGCAGCCCTTCCCCCAACCGGTCCCAGACATCCTGCCGGAAGGGCGTCCTGGCGTGCTCCCGCACGGCATCGTGGACGACCTTGCGGAAGTCCTGGGTTGCCCACTCCCGCCGGGCGAAGCCGGTGAGGGCGAAGCCGGGCGGGAGCAGACCTCGGTTGGCGAGGTCGTAGATCGCGGGCATCAGCTTGCGCCGGGACAGGTCGCCGGTGACCCCGAAGATCACCAGACCGCAGGGACCGGCGATGCGGGGCAGTCGCTTGTCCCTGTCGTCGCGCAGGGGGTTGCGCCATTCCTTCCTGGTGACGCTCACCGGCTCACTCCCTGGACCGCCTCGGCCAGGCGGGCGAGTCCGGCGAGCCGGTCCGTCAGATGCAGCCGCAGCACCGGGCGACCCCGATCGGCCAGCACCGTGCCGTCGCCCAGCGCCTGGGCGAGTTGCAGCGTGGCCAGCGTGTAGGGCCGGTCCGGAACCGCCAGATCCTCCTCCGCCGCACCGGTGATCTGGAGGAACGCGCCGTTCTGGTGTCCGCCCTTGTGGTACTGGCCCGTGGAGTGCAGGAAGCGGGGACCCCACCCGAAGGTGGTCTGCACTCCGGTGTTCCTGGCCAGCTCGCGACGCAGCACCGCCGCCGACGCGTCCTGTTCGCGGTCCAGGTACGCCTGGAGCGACAGATAGCCCGTCTCGGGCACCGCCGCCACGAACGACGCGATCAGCTCGTCGAGGCCCGCGCCCTCCGGCGGCTGCCACGATCCCGCGACATAGGCCTCGACCGGCCCGTCGACCAGCAGCGGCGTCGGAGTCGCCGAGCCGTCCGACGAGTCGAGCAGCGACCGGGCGGCGGTCTTGGCCGCCTCCACGTCGGGCTGGTCGAAGGGATTGATGCCCAACAGCCTGCCCGCGATCGCGGTGGCGTACTCCCACAGCAGGAAGGACGCCCCCAGCGAGCCAGACACCGTCAGCGTCGCCGCCGAGTCCGGCGAGCCGAGGGCGACCGTGGTGGCGTCGTCGCCTGCATCGACGAAGCCCGGTGCCGAGACGTTCTCCACCACCACCGGCAGCAGACCGGTGCCGTTCTTCCCCGTCGACTCCGCGATGAGCTGCTCCGCCCAGTCCGCGAAGCCGGGCAGGCCGGAGTCGTTGTCGGCGAAGACGACCTTCTCCGCGCCACGCGCCAGCGCCGCGCCGAAGGCGCCTGCCAGCCGCAGCGCCGGGTTGTCCGGCTCGTCCTGGGCCAGCGTCGGGGCGGCCGAGGCGGCCTCGGCCAGCAGCCCGGCCACATCGGCCCCCGCCAGTCCGGCGGGCACCAGCCCGAAGGCGGTGAGCGCCGAGTACCGGCCGCCCACGTGCGGATCGGCGCGGAAGACATGCCGGTAGCCCGCCGCCCGAGCCGCCGTCTCCAGCGGCGACTCCGGGTCGGTGACCACGACGATCCGTGAGGCGGCCGGGATGCCCGCCGCCTCGAAGGCGTGCTCGAAGATCCGTCGATGGCTGTCGGTCTCCACGGTGGAGCCCGACTTGGAGGACACGACCAGCACCGTGCGGGACAGGTCGCCCGCCAGCGCGTCGGCCACCTGGCCGGGATCGGTGGTGTCCAGCACCGTCAGCGGCACGCCTGCGGCGGCGGTGATCACCTCGGGAGCCAGCGACGAGCCGCCCATCCCGGCCAGCACCACCCGATCGACGCCCTCGGCATGCAGCTCGCCGCGCAGGGCCGCGATCTCGCCCAGCAGGGGGCGGGAGGTCTTGGGCAGGGTCGTCCAGGCCAGTCGCACGGCGGCCTCGGACTCGGCGTCGGCTCCCCACAGCGTCGGATTGCCCGCCGTCAGCTCGCCTGCCACGGCCTCCGCCGCGAGCCGCTCGGCCAGCTCGCCTGCCTCCTGGGCCCACGGCCCGTCGGCGATCACGACCGACGGGGCCGCGTTGTTCACCTCGGTCATCGAGTGCTGTCCTTCGCCTTCGTCAACTGACCGCTCACGGTCTCCAGCAGCTCTTCCCAGGACTTCTCGAACTTGGCCACGCCCTCGTTCTCCAGCACGACGTAGACGTCGTCGATGTCCACGCCCTCCCTGGCCAGGGCGTCGAAGACCTCCTGAGAGGCGGACCCGGTGCCCCGCACCGTGTCGCCTGCGACCGTCGCGTGGTCCGCGGCGGCGAACAGCGTCTTCTCCGGCATGGTGTTGACCACGCCGGAGGTCACCAGCTCGTCGACATAGCGCGTGTCGGAGTAGGCCGGGTCCTTGACACCCGTGGACGCCCACAGCGGCCGCTGCGGACGAGCACCCTCCTCGGCGAGGGCCTGCCAGCGCTCCGAGCCGAAGACCTCCTCGTAGGCGGCGAACGCCAGCCGCGCATTGGCGATGGCGGCCTTGCCGCGCAGTGCCTCGGCGGCCGGGGAGCCCAGCGCGTCGAGCCGCTTGTCGACCTCGCTGTCCACCCTGGACACGAAGAAGGACGCCACCGACGTGATGGAGCGCAGGTCGTGGCCGTTGGCCTTGGCCTGCTCCAGTCCCTCGAGGTAGGCGTCCATGACCTCGCGGTAGCGGTCCACCGAGAAGATCAGCGTCACGTTCACGCTGATCCCGGCGGCCAGCGTGCGGGCGATGGCGGGCACGCCCTCGACGGTCGCCGGGATCTTGATGTAGAGGTTGGGTCGGTCGACCGCCTCCCACAGCGCCGCGGCCTCCGCCTCGGTCGCCGCGGTGTCATGGGCCAGCCGAGGGTCGACCTCGAGGGAGACCCGGCCGTCGACGCGGTCGGTGGCCTCCCAGGTCGGCCGGAAGACGTCACAGGCCCGCCTGACGTCCGAGGTGGTGATCTCATGGACGGCGGTCTCCACCGACGCGTCGCGGGCCGCCAGCTCGGCGACCTGCTCGTCGTAGGCGGTGCCCTTGGCGAGCGCGCCGGCGAAGATCGTCGGATTCGTGGTGACGCCGACGAGGTGGCGGTCTCGGATGAGCGTGTCGAGACTGCCGGAGTCCATCCGGTCACGGGACAGGTCGTCGAGCCAGATCGACACCCCTGCTTCGGACAATGCGGCCAGCGGGTCGTTGCTGCTCATCACTTCTCCTCGACTCTGGTCAGAGTGACGCGTGCGGCGGCCAGCACGGAGTCCGTGGTGAAGCCGAACTCGCGGAACAGCGTCTGGTAGTCGGCTGAGGCGCCGAAGTGCTCGATGGACACGATCACGCCGTCGGAACCGGCGAAGCGGTACCACGGCTGGGCGATGCCCGCCTCGACCACGACGCGCGCATGCAGCGAGGGCGGCAGGACGCTCTCGCGGTACTCCAGGTCCTGTGCCTCGAACCACTCCACCGAGGGCATCGACACGACGCGGGTCGGCACGCCCTCGGCCTGGAGGACCTCCCTGGCCTCCACGGCGATCTGCACCTCGGAGCCGGTGGCGATGAGGATCAGGCGCGGCTCGCCGCCCTCGGCCTCGGCCAGGACGTAGCCGCCCCGGCTGACGCCCTCCGTGGAGGTCCCCGCAAGGATCGGCAGGTTCTGCCTGCTGAGTACCAGGCCGACCGGGCCGTCGGGACGCTCCATGATCGTCCGCCAGGCCGCCGAGGTCTCGTTGGCGTCGGCGGGTCGCACGATCGTCAGGCCGGGGATCGCCCGCAGCGCGGCCAGGTGCTCGATCGGCTGGTGCGTCGGGCCGTCCTCGCCGAGGCCGATCGAGTCGTGCGTCCAGACGTAGACGGCGGGCGCCTTCATCAGAGCCGCCAGCCGGACTGCGGGGCGCATGTAGTCGCTGAACACCAGGAAGGTGCCGCCGTAGGGCCGGGTCGGTCCGTGTAGTGCGATGCCGTTGAGGATCGCGCCCATCGCGTGCTCCCGGACGCCGAAGTGCAGCGTGCGGCCGTACGGATGCGCGGTGAACTCCCTGGTGGAGGTGCTCGCAGGCCCGAAGGAGTCCGCACCCTTCATCGTCGTGTTGTTGCTCTCCGCGAGGTCGGCCGAGCCGCCCCACAGCTCCGGCAGCACCTCGGCCAGCGCGGCCAGCGTCTCGCCGGAGGCCTTGCGCGTCGCGATCCCCTTGGGGTCGGGCTCCCAGCTCGGCAGCTTCTCGGTCCAGCCCTCGGGCAGGACCCGCGCGCTGAGCCGTTCCAGCAGGGCCTTGCGCTCCGGCTCCCGCGCAGCCCAGGCGTCGAAGTACTGCTGCCATTCGGCGTGGGCCTTCGCGCCCCGATCCACCACCGCGCGGGCGTGCGCCAGCACCTCGTCGTCGACCTGGAAGGACCGTTCGGGGTCGAAGCCCAGGATTCGCTTGACCTCGGCCACCTCGTCCTCGCCCAGCGCGGCACCGTGCGCCTTGCCGGTGTTGGCCTTGTTCGGCGCGGGGAAGCCGATGACCGTGCGCAGCAGCACCAGTGAGGGTCTGCCGGTCTCGGCCTTGGCCCTCTCCAGCGCCGCGAGGATGTCCGTGACGTTCTCGCCGCCGTTGACGACCTCGACGTGCCAGCCGTAGGCCTCGTAGCGCTTCGCGGTGTCCTCGGACAGCGCGATCGTCGTGTCGTCCTCGATGGAGATCTTGTTGTCGTCGTAGATCACGACGAGGTTGCCGAGTTGCTGGTGTCCGGCCAGCGAGGAGGCCTCCGAGGTGACGCCCTCCTCGATGTCGCCGTCCGAGGCGATCACGAAGATCTGATGGTCGAACGGGCTCTGGCCGAACTCGGGCGTCGGGTCGAACAGACCGCGCTCCCGCCGGGCGGCCATGGCCATGCCCACCGCGGAGGCCAGCCCCTGTCCCAACGGGCCGGTGGTGATCTCGACGCCGGGGGTGTGCCGGTGCTCAGGATGGCCCGGCGTGTTGGACCCCCACTTGCGCAACGCCTTCAGGTCGTCCAGCTCCAGCCCGTAACCGGACAGGAAGAGCTGGATGTAGAGGGTCAGACTGCTGTGACCTGCGGACAGCACGAAGCGGTCCCGGCCGATCCAGTCTGCGTCGGTCGGGTCGTGGCGCATCACTCGTTGGAAGAGCGCATAGGCGACAGGCGCCAGGCTCATCGCGGTGCCGGGATGCCCGTTCCCCGTGCGTTGCACGGCATCGGCGGCCAGCACTCGAATGGTGTCGACCGCGCGCCGGTCCGCCTCCGACCAGTCGGCGGGCAGGTGGGGCGTGGTCAGGCGGCTCAGATCGTCGCTCACGGACAAGGAATCTGCTCCTGTTTCGCTCGTCAAGCGGGCTGTACCGGAGGGCACCCGAGTACCTCAGCACTTTCTGGGGATCACGCCTCCGCTCACGCAGCCCTTCGTCCGCCGACCAGCCTAGTCCGGCCGGACGCGAACGCAGGGTTCCGTGTCGGGGCCCGCCGCGGCGGCCTTGGTCACTTTCGCCTGGACGTTCGCCCGGCAGCGTCCCCCAGGCACGGTCCCGAGGCGGTCGTCGATCCGCGGAATGGTCGACTGCGGAGCCTGCGGACGGCGGGGATCGCCTCCCGCCGGTCCGGCGAGCCGTTCGCGGCCGGTCCGGTGGAGCGTTCCGAGCCGTCCCGAGCCGGACGAAAGGGGCGAAGCGCTAGGTCAGGGCGGCTTCGCGCTCCGGTCGTGAACCCGGTGGGCGGGGCGATCAGGTAGCGCGGCTACCATTCGGGCGGCCCAGTTGTCCAGGGCCGCGAACCACGCTGCTAAGGAGTCTCATGTCGTCGGCGAGCACTGTGGGAGTCACCCGGTGAGCACCGTCGTCACCGAGAATCCGCCCCGGTCCATCGGATCCGTCCTCCGCGCGTACGTCGCGCTCACCAAGCCGAGGGTCGTCGAGCAGCTCCTCGTCACCACGATCCCGGCGATGCTGCTGGCCCAGCGTGGCGTCCCCTCCCTGTGGCTGGTGCTGGCGACGCTGGTCGGCGGAACGATGGCCGCTGCCAGCGCGAACGCGTTGAACTGCGTCATCGACGCCGACATCGACGCCGTCATGAAGCGCACCAGCACTCGCCCGCTGGTCCGGTCCCAGGTGTCTCCGCGCAACGCGCTGATCTTCGCCGTCACGCTCGGCCTCGGCTCGTTCGGCTTCCTGTGGCTCACGACGAACCTGCTGGCCGCCGTGCTCGCGGTGGCCACGATCCTGTTCTACGTCCTCGTGTACACGATGGTGCTCAAGCGCCGCACGGCGCAGAACATCATCTGGGGCGGCGCGGCGGGCTGCATGCCCGTCGTGATCGGCTGGTCCGCGGTCACGGGCACGGTGGAGTGGCCTGCGCTGGTGATGTTCGGCGTGATCTTCTTCTGGACGCCGCCGCACACCTGGGCACTGGCGATGCGTTTCCGGGAGGACTACAAGCGGGCAGGCGTGCCGATGCTGCCTGCCGTGGCGCCCGCCGAGTACGTGTCGCGACAGATCGTGATCTTCAGCTGGGTGATGGTCGTCTGGACCCTGCTCCTGGTCCCCGCCGCGAGTTGGATCTACCTCGCGTTGGCCGTCGTGAGCGGCGCGTGGTTCCTGATCTCGGCGCATCGACTGCACCTCGGTGTGCGCCGTGGCGTCGAGGTGCGGCCGATGCGCCTGTTCCACCTGTCCAACACCTATCTGATGGCGTTGTTCGTGGGGTTGGCGGTCGACTCGGTGATCGGTTGGCCCGCGTTCGGCTGGACCTTCAGCTTCTGAGCCTCGGTAGCGTCGCTCCGCCGCGCGGGGGTGGTCCCGCCCTGCCGGGCGGGGGCGGTGGCCCATGCCCAGCGGTCGACGGCGGCGTCGGCCAGCAGTTCGGCCCACTTCCGCACGCCGACGGCCGAGGGATGGAAGCCGTCCGAGGCGAAGAATCCCGCTCCGTCGATCAGGCGTGGCGAGACGGCGACATGTCGTCCGTTCGCCGCCTGTAGGACTGCGGCGTAGATCCGGTCCAGCAGCGCGGCATAGGCGGCCAGCATCGTCCGCAGCGGGTTGGGCAGGGTGGGGAAGCGACTGAACGGCGGAAGGCCCGCCGCCAACGTCGGCACCGCGCCGAACCGGTGGCGCACGGCGCTGACCAGCGCGGTGGTGTCTCGTCGCCAGGCTGCGGGCGGGCGAAGGGCGGTGACGTCGTTGACGCCGAGTGAGAGGACCACCAGGTCCGGCCGCCAGCCTGCATCGTCCAGCTCGGGCAGCAGGTCGGCGTGCGCCTGCCGTGCCGTCGCACCCGGTCTGGCCGCCAGCCGCCAGTGGACGTCGCGACCCGTGCGGACGGCGAGTGCCTCGGCGAGCTGCGGCGCCAGCGAGTCCCGGATGTCCGCCAGTCCGACGCCTGCCCCGGTGGAGTCGCCGAGCACGGCCACCCGCAGCGCGGGACCCGCGCCGGGGGAGCGGCCTCGTCGCGGACCGTCGGCCGCAGGCAGCCGAGGGATCTCCTCGCGGATGCGCCTGCCCTGCGCGACGACCAGGCCGAATAACACGGCCGTCGCGGTTCCGGCGGCGAGGGCCGCCGTCCTGACGACTCTCATCGGGGCTCCTAATATTCTCGATTAAACTAGTCAACTATTTGAGTATGAGAGACGATCATAATGGCCCTTCGTCATGCCGTCCTCGCCGCGCTGGCGGATCGCAGGCTCTCGGCTTATGAACTCGCCCGGCGATTCGACGTGACCGTTGCTCACTTCTGGCACGCCACCGCGCAGCAGCTCTCCGTCGAGCTGGCGAGGATGGAGGCCGCCTGCCTCGTCGTCGGTCACGAGGTCGTCCGGGATCGACGGCCCACCAAGCGGGTTTTCACGATCGCGTCTGCGGGTGCTGACGAGCTGGCGGCCTTCATCGAAAGGCCGACCCGGCCCACCGCGATCAAGGACGACCTGACGGTGGCCGTGCACGCGGCCGAGTTCGGCTCGTCTGCCGCCGTGCTGCGTGACCTGGCTGAACGCCGGGAACAGGCCGAGGTCAAGCTGGCCGACTTCCACGGGATGGCCCGCGAGATGCTGGCCGGGCGGACCGAGGAGGAGTACCTCGAGACCGCTGAACGGATCGGTCCCTACCTGGCGCTCCGCCGGGGAATCGCGTTCGAGGAGCAGACCGCGGCCTGGTGCGAGTCCACCGCGCACGCCCTGTCCCGGCGGCTCGACCGGGCCCGCCGGGGAACTTAGCGTGACTAAAGGATTCCCCCGTCTGGCCGCAGAATCCGACCGCGACGCTGCCTAGCCTGTGACTGGCGACTCACCCGGATCTCACCTCGGCAGCCCGCGCCGAGGCCGCGGCGCCGGGCAGGCGGAGGTCTTTCCATGCGTGTGCGGCACATCGGGATCGGGCGACGAGCGGTGGTCACGGCCACCATGGCGGCCTTACTGGCCTCGTCGGGGGCGCTGACCGCCCAGGCGGCGGTCGCCGACGGCGTGGGAGGGCCCGGCGGGCCCGCCCGAGTCGAACCGATCGACCCGCAGAGCTGGGTCAATCCCGAGGACATGACCTGGGAGGACTACCGGGCGGTGCCCGGCACCACGTGGGCCGACCCCTCGCTGGTGCCCACCGAGCAGACCTTCCGGGGCGCGCTCGTCCTCGCCGACTATCCCGATCAGGACTTCGTCGTCACCCGGCCCGCCGGGTCGACGGTGTTCGGCAACCCGGACGCGCTCGCCGCCGACGTCCCGCGCGAGGACGTCGCCGAGTTCTACGAGGGCTTCCTCAACAGCCCTGGCGAGCTCAACCGGGGCCACACGATCAACGAGTACTGGATGGAGGACTCCCGAGGGCGCTTCGGCGTGGAGCTCACCGGGTTCGGCCCGTACCGGCTGCCGGGGCAGTCCTTCGAGTACGGGATCGACATGCAGGGTCCCGAATTCTGTCCGGCAGGCTACTCGTGCGATCGCGACCTGCGGACCGACGCGGGCGCCGCCTGGCGAGCCGAGGTCGGCGACCAGGTTCCCGAGGGCTTCGACTTCGTCTTCTTCCTCAGCGCGGGCCAGGACGAGTCGTCCACCTGGCAGGAGTTCGGCGAGATGATGTTCCAGAATCGCGAGGACGTCCCGGACGAGTTCGGCCCGCCGGACCCTGACCTGCCCAACTGGTCGGACACCCGCTACGTCGACTGGACCTCGTGGCGCGCGGCGGCGGGCATCTGGCCCAACGCGCGGGCGGGCTCCTCCACCCAGGCCGAGAGCTCCGGCCAGGGCGTCTACGCCCACGAGCTGAGCCACATCCTGGGCATCGGCGACAACTACAACAACCCCTTCGCCGATCCGCCGATCCGCTCCTACAGCGGTCTCTGGGACATGATGAGCCGAGGCACCTTCAACGGACCCGGCGGCACCCATACGCGATGGCTGATCCCGCCGACCTCGGGCAGCGCGATGGGCGCGCATCACATGGTGCGCAACAAGCTCCAGCTCGGCCTGATCGACGAGTCCGAGGTGCTGCGCGTCGACGGCGGCGACCTGGCCGAGAGCGGTCTGGTCGTCGCCGAGGTCACCGCCCGCGCCGCCGAGCCGACGGGCGATGCGGTGACGGGACTGAACGTGGTGCTGCCCGACGGTGACCTCTCGCCGCCCTGCGATCAGCGGACCGACCCGCTGTGCGACGGCGGTGGCTACCAGAACTACACCCTGGAGGTCGTCGACCGGATGGGCAGTGACTCCTTTGCCCCCGACAGCGGGGTGCTGCTGGCCAAGACGAAGGATGAGGACCGGGCGCCCTTCATCTGGGTGATCGACGCCAACCCCGAGGACATCGGGCTGGTCGACTTCTACCGGCCCGACGGCACACCAGCGATGGTCACGGTCGGCGATGCACGGCAGCTCGCCGACGCACTGTTCAAGGCGGGCACCGGCTCCGGCAGCCTTGCCGAGCACGTCGACGAGGCCAACCGTCTGCATTTCTACGTCCTGGGTCTGCGACGCGACGAGGACGAGGTCCTGTCCTACACCGTCGCGGTGCGGTCGCTGGACGGCGACGGCCCGCACCGCAGGGGACTGTCGCTTCGCCCCGCCCGCGCCGCACAGACCGAGGACGGGATCGCCCGCTGTTCGTTCCCGCTGCGCAACACCGGGGAGGCGGCGGCGGAGCACGGCGGCGACGTCTACCGGCTCAGCGCGGCCACCGGAGCGCAGGGCTGGTCGGTGCGGCTGCCCGCCGAGCTGGCGGCGGCGGCACCGGGGGAGACCGTGGACGTCGGGGTGATCGCGACGGCCGACCGCGACGCCGCCCGGACCGGCGAGGTCACGCTGACCGCCGTGTCGGAGAGCGATCCGGAGCAGACGCAGACCGCGCGCTGCCGGGTCATCCGCTCTCGATGAGCCGTGACCACGGGCCTGCCCGCTGCTCGACGCCTGCCGGACTCGGCGCGGCGTCGGGACGCGCCCCGGCCCGGTTCTCCGCACTCCTCCTCGCGCTCGCCTGCCTCGCCGGGTGCGGGGCCGAGGAGGCGATCCCGGCTGCGGCGTCCTCGGGGGCCGACGGCGAGAGGCTGACCGTGCGGGTGCTGCTGCGCGACGGCGTCTTCCGGGCGCCCGGCGCGGAATGCTCCGGGACGGCCTCGATGGCCGACCTGCACGCCACCGCGCCGTTCCGGCTCCTCGACGACGAGGATCGGCTGCTGGCCGAGGGGGAGCTGCCGGCAGGCCGGGCCGTCTCGGCGGTGGAAGCGGAGTTGGACGCGGCACTGGACGAGGACACCGCTCCGCGCCGACCCACGTTCTGCGAGGTGACGGTGACGGTGACCGCGCCGTCGTCGCCGAGTTACCGACTCGCCGTCGCCGACCGGGAACCGCTGCCGCTCACCGCCGCCGAGGATGACCAGTGGGTTACCGCTCTGCCTTGATCAGCACCTTTTGGCCGCCGATACCGGCCGGACCGGAGATCCGTTCGTGCCCAGCCGGGACGTCCACCGGGGCGCCTTCGACGGGCGGGCCAGCCGGGCGGCGACCGGTCGGCGTCGCCCCGGCCGATCGCCGCAGCAGGCCGGGCAGGCGGACCCGGTCCGGCGAGGCCGCCGGCTCGGAACCACCCCGCCCGACAGAGAGGATGCACCGCGTGCGGATGTCCCCCGACCGCCTGCCGCCCTGCGTAGTCGCGGCGAGCGCTGCCCCGTTCTCGCCGCCGTGGAGCACCGGGGCGCGGACATGACCGCCCTCGATGCGCCGCCTCGCACCCGACGTCTCCTCGGCACGCTGGTCGCCGCCCTGTTCGCCGTGTCGGCCTGTGACCCCGGCGCGGCCCGGGACGGGGTCGCCCCTGGCGGCGCCGATCGACTGCCGGGACCCGTCGCCGAGGAGATCCGCTACCACGAGCCCGAGGCGGCTCCCGCCGCGCCCGATCTGGAGCTGACGCTGCTCGACGGTGCCGAGATCGGCCTGTCGACGCTGTGGGACGACCGCCCGGTGGTGCTGGTCTTCTTCAGCTCCTGGTGTGCGACGTGCGCCGATCAGCAGCAGGCGCTCTCGGACCTGGCCGAGGTGCACGGCGATGCGGTGTCGTTCGTCGGGGTCGCGAGCCGCGACGACCCCGCCGCCGTCACGGACTTCCTCGTCGAGCACGAGGTGCCCTATCCCGTCGCGGTGGACGCCGACCGTGCGGCGGCGCGACACTACGCCGCCGAGGAGCCGCCGCTGATCGCGGTGATCGGTCGGGGCGGCGGCCTGCTGCGCGGGATTCCGGGCGGCGTGGCCGATCCGGCGAGGGCCGAGGAGCTCGACGCGGAGCTGTCGGCGCTCTACCGCCGGGGCTGAGCCCCGGTCGATTCCGCCTGCCAGGGCGCGCATCCTCTCCCTCGATGCGGGTCCGCTGCCCGCCCGCCGAAAGAAGCCGGAGCGGGCGTCGTCGGCTGATCCGAGCCGTCCGACACTCCGGACTCGCCACAGCCGGGCACCGGCCGGGCCGCCGTGCGCCGCGCGGCGTGTCATCGGCGGCGATCCCGCGCTCGTTCGGGCCGCCGCCGATCGACCCTGCGCTGCCAGGACGCGATTTGACAATTCGTCAAGTCCGGAGAGTGTCGGTGCCGACCGGCGACCGCCTTGTGAATCGACACGGCAGCCGCGATTCTGAATCCGGCACGGCGTCGAGGACGATGTCCGAGTCCGTGGTGAGACGTCAATCAGAATGGAGGGTCCGCCGCTCGAAGAATGATCGATGGCGATCTCCCTTCGGCTGTTCCCAGGGTGAACTCACCATTCATCTCAGCAAGGCGATCGACGGTCGATGCTGGTCAAGTCGGTTACGACGAAGCGAACACCGACTTTTTCGGGATCGCGACCGAGTCGGATGACGGCCTTTCCCTCGCCGCCTGACTCGTCGTCCGGTCGATCGCAGTCGGCAATCAGTGAATTCCTGCCCATGTCGAGCATGGGCAGCCTCTCTCGCGCAGATCAGGAGAATTCGTGACCATTCAAGAAGGCGTGTCGTCGGTCGCCTCGGGGCATTCCGGTGCCGACGTCGACACTGCGGTGGACAGCCAGGAGCGGAGACAGTTCTGGATTCTGCTCGTCACCATGGCGGGCACCTTCCTCGCGTTGCTCGACTCCTTCATCGTCAACGTCGCCATCCCGTCGATCCAACGCGACCTGGGGGCGAACCTCGCCGAGATCCAGCTCATCGTCGGCGGCTACACGCTCGTCTACGGTCTGCTGCTCATCACCGGCGGCAGGCTCGGTGACATCCGCGGTTACCGGCCCACCTTCATCGTCGGCGTCCTGGTGTTCATCGTCGCGTCGGCGGCCTGTGCGCTGGCGTCGAGTCCCGGTGCGCTCATCGCATTCCGCGTCGCGCAGGGCGTCGGCGCCGCGCTGTTCTATCCGCAGGTGCTCTCCATCCTGCAGACCGCGTTCAGCGGTCGGCGGCGGACGATGGCCTTCGGCGTCTTCGGGGCGACCATCGGCCTCGCCTCGATCGCCGGACAGGTCCTGGGCGGCATCCTGACCAGCGCCGACCTGTTCGGACTCGGGTGGCGGACGATCTTCTTGATCAACGTGCCGGTCGGCCTGCTCGCGGTGGTCGGTGCGTGGCGGGTGCTGCCCCGCACGCGATCGGACTCCCCGCCCCGCCTCGACCTCGTCGGCTCGGTGATCGTCAGCGTGGCGTTGGGCATGCTGGTCCTGCCGTTGGTGATCGGCCGGGAGATCGGCTGGCCGGTCTGGACGACGGTGCTGCTCGCGGCCTCCGTGCCCGCCCTGATCGGTTACGTGGCCTGGGAGAACCGGGTGGCCCGACGCGGCGGCGATCCGCTCACCGATCCGGCGTTGTTCCGCAGCGGACCCTTCGCGGCGGGCTCGGGTATCGCGCTGGCCTTCTTCTCGGGCAACGCCGCCCTCTTCCTGCTGCTGACGCTGGAGTTGCAGACCGGGCTGGGCATGTCGGCGCTCGGGGCGGGACTGGTCTTCGTCCCGCTGTCGGCGGCCTTCATGATCTCCTCCGTCGTCGCGCCGAGGCTGACACCCCGGTTCGGCAACGGCGTCCTCACCTTCGGCTACGTGCTCAATGCGGCGGGGACCGCGCTGCTGATCGGGACCTCGGCGGTGCTGGGTCCGGACCTCACCGGGCCCGCGATGATCCCCAGCCTCATCCTGATCGGCTTCGGCCAAGGGCTCGGCGTGAGCCCGCTGCTGGGCGCGGTGCTCAGCGCCGTGCCGCCGAGGGAGGCGGGCGCCGCCTCCGGCGTGATGGAGACCCTCATCCAGATCGCGATGTCGTTGGGCATCGCCGTGATCGGGCTGATCTTCTTCACGCTGCTCGGCCCGGTCGAGGGCGTGGTCGACCCCGCGCACGCCACGCGGGCCTTCACCCTGGCGCTGATCGCGAACCTCGTGGTCGCGCTGATCGCGATCCCGCTGACCCGGCGGCTGCCTCCCATGCGGCGAGCCGGGGGCTGAGCGTCCGGGCGTGGGGCCGATCGAGTCGATGGGCGGGGACACGATGCCGTCGTGCTCCGCCCACCGGGACAGGCCGCAGGGTCGAGCGGAGTCGGGGGGCACCGTTCGAGACACCCGATCGCCGAGTGGGATGCGCCTGGCTGGTGCTGAGAACGCCTCGGCACCATCCTAGCCAAGAGTCTTAACTCAATTTGCGAGAGGCTGGAAATTTTAATAGAAATCTGTCGAAATCTTTGATAAGGGCGAGCTCGAGGCTGCCGTCGAATGGGTGATTCCTCCTGAGGGGGTGTACTCTATTCGTGTGATCTGTGTCGTTTGCTCTTCCCTTCTGGGTGATTCACAATCAGGATTGATGTTGCGCTGATATTAAATGGAAGGAATTCGTGATGACGTTGTCGAGTAGACCTGTTAGAGCGCTGATTGGGCTGATGGTGGTCGTGCTTATTCAGTTAGGTTCTTTTTCTCAGGCGGCCGCGTCGTCGCCGGATGAGCTGGGTCACGCGTACGAGCAGGAATTGATGCAGACTCAAGCGTGTGGAAATAGTGAATTTGGTCCGGTGAGAGTTCGAACTGGACCCGGCACGAATTACAGTTCCCCGGTCTCGCTCGGGGTGGGGGAATGTCGAAGTATTCAGGGGTCCGCGTATGCTGGTAGTTACACATGTGTTCCCGGTGGGCCAGTGTATGAATTCTGGTATGAGATCGTCCGTGTTCCGATGTTGACGGCGTGGGTGGCTGGAGCGTGCGTTAGCACCCGTTAGGCTGCGCAGGGTTCGCGTCCTGGTTGTTTGCGTGCATGCCGGGACGCGACTCTTCGTTGTGAGATGTTTTCGAAGTGGCGATACAAAATTGCAGCGGGCGGGTAGGTGCTTGTATGCGCTGTGTGCCAACGTACAGTGGTTGACTATGCGCAGACTTGCTCCCGTCGGGTTGTCCCTGTTGGCTCTGGCACTGGTCGCTGCCTGTACATCGGCGGAGGAACCTGCCGACCCGCCGCGCACGGACGACGTCCAGACACCAACGACGAGCCTCGCCACTGACGAGATGGACAGTGACCTGCCGCCGTGCAGCGGCGAGGAGGTCGAGGTAGTTGGCGGCTTTGGCACGGTCCCTGAAGTGACCGTGCCCGAGGACTGCGGTCCGCCGAATGAATTGGTGATCATTCCGTTGGAGCCGGGCGAGGATCCTGCAGTGGCCGAGGGAGACACTGCGGTGATGGACTATCAGCTTACGCTCTGGTCGACTGGGGATACGGTCGATTCCTCGTTTGCCCGCAACGAAACGCTCCCGGTGGAGAACGTCGGGGCGGCCCAGGTCATCCAGGGCTGGAACGAGGGTCTGGTCGGGTTGGAGACCGGCAGCCGCAGCGTGCTGATCATCCCGCCGGAGCTCGCCTACGGCCCTGCAGGCAGCGGGGAGCGGCTCGCCGGTGAGACGCTGGTCTTCGTCGTCGACGTCCTGGAGACCGCACCGGCCTCCTGAGGCTCGGCGACGCACGATCGACCGCGCGGCCCCGCCGATCCACGGATCGGCGGGGCCGTCTGCCGTCGTCGTCAGGTCAGCAGCAACAGCTTCCCCGTGGTGCCCCGGCTCGCCAGGGCGGTGTGCGCCGCCGCCGCCTCGGCCAGCGGATACTCGTGGCCGACGCGGACCCGCAGGGCGCCTGCGGCCACGGCGTCGAACAGCTCGCCCGCGCGCCAGGCCAGCTCGCCCGGCTCCGCCAGGTAGTGCACCAGGGAGGGCCTGGTCACGTACAGAGCCCCGCTGGAGTTGAGTCGTTGCAGGTCGACGGGCGGGACCTGTCCGCTGGAACCGCCGAGCAACACCATCAGGCCGCGTCGCCGCAGTACCTTCAGCCCGCCGTCGAAGGTGTCCTTCCCGACGCCGTCGTAGACCACGTCGACCCCGGCGCCGTCGGTCAGCTCTCGAACCCCCGCCACGAAGTCGGTCTCGGTGTAGCGGATCACCTCGGCGGCGCCCGCCTCCCTGGCCAGTGCCTCCTTCTCCGCCGTGGACACCGTGGCGATCACCCGCGCCCCGCGCGTCGCCGCGAGCTGGGTCAACAGCAGGCCGAGCCCACCCGCCGCCGCGTGGATCAGGACCGTCTCACCCGAGGCGATCGGGTGGGTCGACACCGCGAGATAGTGCGCGGTGAGGCCCTGCAGCATCAAGGCGGCGGCCGTGCGCTCGTCGATCGACTCGGGCAGCCGCACCAGATCGGCCGTGGGCACGACGACCCGGTCGGCGTAGCTGCTGGTGCCCTTGCCCCAGGCCACCCGGTCGCCCTCGGCGAACTCGGTGACGCCCTCGCCGAGCCCGATCACCCGGCCCGCGCCCTCCTGGCCGGGGATGAACGGATAGGACACCGGGTAGACCCCGGACCGCTGGTAGGTGTCGATGAAGTTGACTCCGGCGGCGGTATTGGCCACCACCACCTCACCCGGTCCCGGAGTCGGGTCCGGCAGTTCGACGGAGGCCAGCGTCTCCGGTCCGCCCGGCGCCGCAACCTGGATCGCCCGCATCATGTTCTCCCGTTCGCTCGTCGTCTACCGCCCCGGCCCGCCTGCCTGCCCGGCCGAGGCGGGCCGGGCGCAGGTGGATCATCCGCCCGGCTCATCAAACTCCGATCTCCGACGGCGCGCGAGAGGCTGCGCGCTCGTCGGGTCTGATCGGACGTCACTCGGCTCAGCTCTCCAGGGCCACTCGCCGCGCGAGCCCGAGCGGCAGTGCGCCGGAGGCCGCGATCGTGTCGTGGAAGGTCCGCAGCGAACCGCGCCCGGCGGCGAGATAGTCGGCGCGGATCGACTCGATCTCCAGGCATCCGGTGAGGTAGGAAGGGGCCTGCGTCGGCCAGGAGCAGTATCGGCGCACCTCGCCCACGGCGGTGCCCGGCGTCAGCGCTGCCTTGGTGGCCATGAACTGCTCCGCCTCGGCGATCTCCATCTCACCGGTGTGCAGCGCGGTGTCCACCACGATGCGTGCCGCCCGGAAGAGCCGCGCCTCCAGATGACCCAGTTCGTGCGCCGGATCGGTGAAGTAGCCCTGTTCCCGCATCATCGTCTCGACGTAGAGCGCCCAGCCCTCGCTGAAGTAGGGCGTGCGGAAGGTCTTGCGCACGCGACGCGGCCCGCCTGCGGCCCACGACAGGTGCCAGTGGTGACCGGGGTAGGCCTCGTGGATCGCGATCGTCGGCATCTGGGCGCGGGCATTGGTCTTCAGCCGCTGGCGCACCTGCTCCTCGGTGAAGCCCTCCGGGGTGAAGGGCACGAAGAAGTGACCGAGTCGCGAGGTCGTGAGCGGGGGCGGCGCCATGTAGTAGGCCACCGACAGGATCGGCCGCTGGAAGGCGGGCGACGGCAGGACCTCGCAACGCTCGCCCTCGGCGAAGGATACCAGCTCGCGCTCGACGAGGAAGCGCCTGGCCCGCTCGGTCTCGGTGGCGTACTCCGCTCGCATCGCCTCCAGCGTGGGCGGGTAGTCGTCCTGGAGACGCTCCATCACCGCTCGCCAGTCCGCCGAGCCGCCCGGCACCCGCTGCGCGACCTCCCGCATCTCCGCCTCGAGCGCGGCATGGGCGGCCAGTCCGCGTCGGTGCAGCTCCGCTGTGTCGTAGCCGAGCAGCTCCTTGTCCAGCAGCAGGGCGGAGTAGTTCTGCTCGCCCATCCGCCAGTCGCCCCTGGCGCGCTCGGCGAACTCGGTGAGGAACGCGACCAGGGTGTCGAAGGCCTCGGCGGCGGGTGCGGCGGCCTCGGCCAGCTCGGCCCGCAGGCCGGGATCGGTCACCATCGCGGGCAGCGAGGAGGTGAGGAACTCCCGCCCGGTGCGTGCCTGATCCAGTGCCCGGCCGACCAGTAACGGGGCGGACAGCTCGGGGTCCAGGTTGGCGCGACAGGCCGCCAGCACGGCGGGCACCTCGGCGAGCCTGCTGCGGGCCGAGGCCACCAGCTCGGACTCGGGGGCACCGCCGCGCAGGAAGGTGGTGAACAGGCTGCTGAAGATCGGTCCCGTGTAGACCGAGGGATCGCGACGCCATGACGGCCACTGCGCGTGGATCGCGGCGCCCCGCAGGGTGGCGATCAACAGGTCGCGGTCCACGGCGTCGTCGACCGACAGTGCGGCGGACTCGATCCCCTCGAAACGACGCAGCCACTGCGCCTGCTCGCCCTCGACCGCTTCGAGGGCCGAGCCGGCGAAGTCGCCCAGCGTGTGCCGGTGCGCCTCGGAGCCCAGCATGGCCGCGTGCACGGGATGGCGGTCGTAGTACCAGCCGAGATAGTCGTCGACGAGGCCGGTCAGCGGGGGAGTGGGGTGGTCGCTCATGCGACGACCTTAAACCGTTCGCCTTGCTAAAGTCCTGCGATCGATCGGCTCGAGATCGGACGACTCCGGGCGGGATCGCCGCGCCGCCGGGCTGTGTTCGGGAGATCGGATCAGCCCCGGCTCGCCGCAGGCTCGCGGCGACGGCGCGCCGCCGCACGGCCTGCCCTGCCCGTCGGGACGCCGGTCGACGGGACCGTGCCTGCTGTTCTGGTCGCCGCTCGCCCGTGTGGGTCGACCGGCCGGTCGCGGCCGGTAGGCGCGTCGCTCGACACCCCGCGACCGGCCCGTGAACGAGGGCGTCCCGTCGACGGCGCCCCGCTGCGATCCCGCCTCGAAGTGTGATCCAGATCAAGGCGGCTCGGCTCGCCCCTGCTGCGCCGCCTAGGCTCGAGGACATGTCTGAGCAGCTGACGCAGGATCCCGTCGTGCCACCCGCCGCCGTGTCCGCTGCCCGCCGGTTCCTCGCCGATCACGGCAAGACGGCGCGCGCCGTGGTCGCCCACCTCGGGCGCACGGGCGCCCGCGTGACCCTGGTCGGCGAGGACGGCGCCCTGGGCGACGTCATCGTGGCCGACGTCGCCACCGGGACGGCCCTGTGCGAGCAGGTCGAGGGCCTGACCGTGTCGGACTGGGATCGGGACACCACCGCAGCCCTGACGATCGGGCCCGCCCACCGCAACCGGATGGCGGGCAGGCGGGCCGGGTGACCTCCGCGCCGCGCGTCCTGCTGGTGACCTGTCGGGATCTGCCAGGCGGGTACACCGACGATGCGGACCTGATCGACGCGCTCGCCGAAGAGGGCCTGACCGCCGCCTGGGTCCGCTGGGACGATCCCGCCGTCGACTTCGCCGCCGCCGACCTCGTGCTGCTGCGTTCCCCGTGGGACTACATGCGCAGGCTCGACGCGTTCCTGGCCTGGTGCGACTCGGTTCCCCGGCTGGCCAATCCCGCGTCGGTGGTTCGCTGGAACACCGACAAGCGCTACCTGGTCGACCTGGCCGCCGCCGGGGTGGCGGTGGTGCCGAGCAGCGTGGTCGCGCCGGGCGAGCGGCCGACGTGGCCTGCGACGGAGTTCGTGGTCAAGCCCACCGTCGGTGCAGGCTCGGTCGAGGTCGGTCGCTTCACCCCGGCGCGCCACGCCGAGGCGGCGACGCACCTGGCTGCTCTGCACGCGGCGGGTTCGACGGCGTTGATCCAGCCCTACCAGGCCAGTGTGGACACCGAGGGCGAGACCGCGGTGGTCTTCTTCGCAGGCGTCTTCTCGCATGCGTTCCACAAGCCCGCCATGCTCGACGACGGACCGGCCCGTGCTCAGGCTCGGCTGGCCGACGCCGAGGTGGTGCGGCCCGGGCGGGCGAGCGAGGCCCACCGCGCCGTCGCCGAGACCGCCCTGGCCGTCGCGGCCCGACGGTTGGGCCTGCGTCGCGAGGACCTCCTCTATGCCAGGGTCGATCTGATCGCCGACGACACGGGCAGCCCGCTGCTTCTGGAACTGGAGCTGAGCGAGCCGCTGCTGGGTCTGCGACTGACCGACGCCTCGGCAAGGGCGCGCTTCGCCGCCGCCGTGCGCTCCATGCTGCTCGACGACTGACGGTCGACCGACCGCTCCGCGCGAGACGTCTCGGAGTCCGCCGATCTCGAGCCCGGCTCCGAGGCCGACCGCGCCGCGTCCCGGCGGACCCCACCGCAGCTGGCATTGCCGGACCTTCGACGCCTGCCGTGCACCCGAGGGCCGACCAGGGCGGTGTTCGTCGGACCGCCCGAGAACAGTCGCCGTGAGCGGCATCGGGTGATCTCCGCACCTGTTCGCTCGCCGCCGACACCTGGTCCTGGATCACCGATGCTTGTCAGTCGATCATTCAGGTACTACCGTTCCTTCAGTGTCGAATGAACTTGATCCCAGTCGAGGGAGCAGTCGATGACCGAGCGCGGAACGTACTCCACTCCGGCGGCGAACTGGATCGAGCGGGTGGCCGCCTTCTACGTCGAGGAGGGGATGCCGTTGATCGCGGGGCGGATTCTCGGCTACCTGCTGATCTGCGATCCGCCGGAGCGCACGGCCGCCGAGTTGGCCGCCGCGGTGGACGCCAGCAGCGGCTCGGTGAGCACGAACATCCGGCTGCTCGCGCGGGCCGGTCTGGTCAGCAAGACGACTCGTCGCGGTCGGGAGGCAGCGCTCTACCGGTTGGAGGAGCATCGCTGGCCGGGCTTCGTGCAGGACCGGTTCGACCGGGTCGCGCGCGCCCGTGACCTCACCAAGGAGGGCCTGCGCCTGTTGTCGGGCAATTCGCAGCGCGCGGCGCGACTTCGGGAGGTCAGCGAGTTCTACGGCTGGCTCACCGACCAGCTTCCGGAGCTGTGGACCCGTTGGGAGGCCGAACGTCGCACTCGCCGCTGATCCTGCCTCCCGTCGTTCGCTGCCGAGCCTGTTCGACGTCGGTGGGCGCGCGGTCGGTCAGCTCGTGGACGCGAACTCGCCGCGCCGGGTCGTCGGCTTCGTGTTCTGCCGGGCCGCGTCGAAGACGGCGGGCGCCGGGCCCCGATCGCGCAGGGTCGTCCAGAGCCAGGCACAGGCCACCACGACGAGCGCGGCGCCGAGAACGTGCAGCGTCACGAGCACCTCGGGAACCCCGGTCCAGTACTGCACCATGCCGATCGCGCCCTGCGCCAGCACGACGCCGAGAAGCCACCAGTAGCCGCGCCACGCCCTCGCCGGGGCCTCGACGGCGCGGAAGGCGAAGGCCAGGGCGACGAGCATGCCGAGGAAGAGGAACAACAGCTCGGCGTGCACCTGCGCCAGCACGTCGATCGGCAGCTGGAGTCGCGGCGTGTTCGCGTCGCCGGCGTGCGGGCCCGCCGCCGTCACCAGCGTGCCCATGATCAACAGCGCGCCGAGCACCCCTACTGCGGTGCCGACCAGGTTTCGGATCGACGCAGGCACCAGTAGTCGGGCCTCCCGATCGCCCTCGCCCGCGGTACGGAGCAGCAGGCCGGCCGTCCACACCAGTCCCATCGACACGAGCAGGTGGGTCGCCACGGTCCACCAGCGCAGGTCCATCCAGACGGTGATGCCGCCGATCAGGCCCTGTAGCAGCGTCCCGCCCAGCGTCACCAGGGCGAGTCGGATCATCCTGGGCCGTCGTGGGCGCAGACCGAGGGCGCCGAGCAGGCAGAGGAGCGCGACGAGCCCGATCCCCACCGACAGCAGTCGGTTGCCGAACTCGATCCACTGGGTGATCGCGTTCAGCTCGGGATGCGGCACCGGCACCATGCTGCCGGGGTGGCATTCCGGCCACGACTCGCAGCCCAGCCCCGAGCCGGTCACTCGGACCACCGATCCGGTGACGGCGATGACCGTCTGGCAGATCAGGTTGACGAGGAACAGGAGCCGCATCACCCGCGATCCCACATCGGGAAGCCGATCGGTCACACGGGAGAAGGCATCTCGCTGCGGCACGGCACGCATCGTATGACTCGTTCACCTTCGGGCCGCACGCCGCCCCTGGGCGTCGTGGGCTCCCTCACTCGCCGTCCGCCTGCGTTGAAGCGTGGTGGTGACCCGCCGGGCGGTCCGGGGCTGCCGCGAGCAATCGCTCCTGGCGTCGGGCGAGGCGTGACCGGTCTGTCTCGGTGCCCGGTGAAGCGGCCATGCTCGCCTGCGCCGATCGCGGGCGGCGTGCAGCACCTCGGCGCCGCACGCCGCAGCATGTCGTGAGCAGAACTGTGCTCGCCCCCGTCGATGTCCAGTTTCGAGCCGACGTTGAAACCGCCCCCGGCGGTGGTGAGGAAGACCACTGCGGCGGGACCTCGTCCGGACGTCCGAGCCGACCGAGCGGCACTCTCGTGGCGAGGCCGCCAGTGTCCTGCCGCAACCGGCCGCCTGTCTGAGCAGACGGTGCACCCGCCCCGTCGACGTGTCGCCGACGGGGCGGGCACGACGTCCTAGGTGAGTCGCGTGGTGCGGATCGCCAGCGCCCCGGCGCCGACGCCCCAGCCCACCAGCACGGCGACGGGCTGCCAGCCGGGGCCGACGCCCGCCGTCGCGGCCGAGGTCATGCCCTCGGCGAAGGCGGCCGACGGCAGCCAGGACACGACCGAGGCGACCCCGTCGGGCAGCACGTCCAGCGGCACCACGACGCCGCCCGCGAGCAGCAGGGCGAACCACACCGTGTTGGCCAGCGCCAGCACCACCTCGGCTCGCAGCGAGCCGCCGAGCAGCACGCCGAGCGCGCCGAAGACCACGGTCCCCAGCACGAGAAGAAGCAGCAGCCAGCCGAGGCCCGCCAGGTTCGGGGCCCAGCCGAGCAGCAGCGCGACGCCGCCGAGCACCACGAGCTGGACGGCGACCACGCCGAAGGTCGCCAGCACCCGACCGCAGACCAGGGTCCAGCGCGGCAGCGCGGTGGCGGCCAGCCGCTTGAGCACGCCGTACCGACGATCGAAGCCGAGGGCGATGGCCTGGCCGGTGAACGCCGTCGACATGACCGCCAGTGCCAGGATGCGGGGAGCGAGCGCGTCGATGCGCGGCTCGTCGAGGTCGATCACGTCCAGCGTGCTCAACCCGATCAGCAGTGCGAGCGGGATCAACAGCGTGAGCAGCAGATTCTCGCCGTGGCGCAGGGTCAGCAGCAGTTCGGTCCTGGCCTGGACGAGCAGCATCCGGACGAGGTTTCCGCGTCCGGGATCGGGTCGGAAGCTCCCCGGCGAGAACCGGGTGGCGGGGCTGACGATCTCGGTCACGAGCGAAGTTCCCGTCCGGTCAGTTCGAGGAAGACCTCTTCCAGGCTGCGCCGGGCCAGTCGCATGTCCTGGGCGAACACCTCGTGGCGGGCGCACCACGCCGCGACGGTGGAGGCGACCTGCGGATCGATCATCCCGCACACCGCGTACTCGCCCGCGCTGATCTCCTGGGCGGTGTATCCGTCGGGCAGCGCGGTCGTCAGCAGGGCCAGGTCGAGCCCGGCTCGGGAGCGGAAGCGAAGGCGCTGGTCGTCCTCACTGGTCAGCTCGGCCGGGCTGCCCTCGGCCACGACGGAGCCGCCGTCCACGATGACCACCCGGTCGGCCAGGCGCTCCGCCTCGTCCATCAGGTGTGTGGTGAGCAGCACGCTGACCCCGTCGGCGCGCAGCGCCTCGATCAGCTCCCACACCAGATGCCTGCTCTGCGGGTCGAGACCGGCGGTCGGCTCGTCGAGGAAGACCAGTTCGGGCCTGCCCACCAGCGCGCAGGCCAGGGAGAGACGTTGTTGTTGGCCGCCGGACAGGCGCTTGAACGGGGTTCGACGGGCGTTGTCCAGTCCGAGGGTCGTCAGCAGCCAGGTGACGTCCAGCGGGTGCGCCGCACAGGAGGCGACCAGGCGCAGCATCTCCTCGGCACGCACGCCGGGATAGGCGCCGCCGCCCTGCGGCATCACGCCGACCCTGGGGCGCAGCGCGTTCGCATCGGCGATCGGATCGAGGCCCAGCACCCGCACTCGCCCGGCGTCGGGGCGCTGAAAGCCCTCGCAGATCTCGACGGTGGTGGTCTTGCCCGCGCCGTTGGGGCCGAGCAGCGCCAGCACCTGACCTCGGTCGAGCCGCAGGCTCAGTCCGTCGACCGCCACGGTGGAGCGGAACCGCTTGGCCAGATCCTCGACCTCGACGGCAGGCTGGTCGGCGGTGGGGGTCACGACGCTGGAGACTAGCTCAATGGGGTGGTGCCGCCGGATGCAGCAGCGGCTCACGCCGAGGAATCCGCTTTCGCATCGCGAACATCGCAGGCAGGAAGACCGCGACGGCGGCGAGGAGCGCCTGGGCCACCACATAGGTGCGACTGTCGAACCCGGACCCGGTGGGGAACACCAGCAGCGCCACCACGGCGGAGTACGCGGTGGCGGTGAGCCGGAACCGCAGTCGAGTGCTCGACGCGGCGAGCGGGATCGCCGCCCAGAGCAGGTACCAGGGGTGCAGCACCGGGCCGAGGAGCACCACCGAGCCCAGCCCCGCGCCCAGCCCGGCCAACGGCTCGATCCGGCCCCGGAAGGCCGACCAGAGCAGCCGGGCGCAGATCGTCGCCGCGAGGCTGTAGCCGATGGCCCGTGCGAGGGAGATCACCGCGTCCGTGTGGTCGCCGACGCCGAGCAGGATGCCCAGCCCGGCACTGGTCTGGCTGACGGCGGTCACCGGGGACAGCCAGCTGCGCACCGAGCCGGGCACGCTCAGCGCCTCGATCCAGCCGAAGCCCAGGGTGCTGCCCATCGACACCCCGACCGTGACGATGACGAACACGGCGGTGAAGCCGGTGGCGATGCGCAGCAGGTCCGGTATCCGGCCGCCGTTGCGGCGCGCGATGATCGCGCCGAGGAAGCCCAGCGCCAGCACCGCAGGGAGTTTGATCATGGCAGCCAGTGAGATCAGCACCGCGCCGACCCAGACCGAGCGAGACAGGGCGATCTCCAGGCCGGCCATCATCAGCCCGATCATGAGCGCCTCGTTGTGGATGCCGCTGACCAGGTGGAACAGCAGCAACGGGTTGGCGGCGCCGAGCCAGAGCGCGTAGACCGGCTGCACTCCGCAGCGGCGGGCCAGCCGGGGCAGCGCCCAGACGATCAAGGCGAAGCCCGCCAAAGCGAGTACGCGGTGCAGCAGGATGCCCGCGACGACGTTGTCCGAGGCGATCGCCGTGATGCCACGGGACAGGAACAGGAACAGCGGCTGGTAGGGCGCGGGAGTCTCCCGCCAGATGTTGGTGACGCCCCTGGTCAGCGGGTCGTCGACCCCCAGTGCGGTGGCCGGTCCCAGCTCGTAGGGGTCCATGCCGCGCGCCGCGATCTCGCTCTGTGCCAGGTAGCTGTAGACGTCGCGGCTGAACATCGGCGGCGCCACGACGAAGGGCAGCGTCCACATCACCAGCGTGCGGTCCATCTGGCTTCTGGACAGCAGGCGCTCCCGGCCCGGTCTGGCGAGTCTGCCCAGCCACAGCCAGGACGCCACCAGCATGAGCATCCCGGTGTAGGTGATCGCGAGTGCGACGGTCGGCATCCGCGACAGCAGCCCGAGGAAGCGGACGCCGGAGACAGGGTTGATCACCGGGGCGGCGCCCGCCCCGAGCGCACCGACGGCCATCAGCAGCGCGGCGACGGTGCCGAAGCGACGAACCGCGTCCAGGCTGCGGTGCTCGCTCGCGTCCAGCGATCCCGGTGGTCCGGCGGGGCAGTCGGTCTGCGCGGGGTCGGCGGGGGTCGTGCCGTCTCCGGTCGAGTCCACGCCGGAGCGCCGGTCCGCCGCCTTCGCCGGAGCGGCGGCGGATGTCGTCGGCGAGTCGGTCGCCTGCTCCTCGTCGTCTGAACCTCTGCTGATCGCCCGACCGCCGATCGCCTCGCCCGACATCACGGGGCAGAAGGGTAGCCGTGACGCAGTGTTCGCGGATGCCGGATGGGGCAAGTTCCTCGGCGCGTCGGAAATGCGCCGGTGATTCTCGATGCGGGTCGGGATTCGTCGTGGCGCGCGCCTGGTGCGGAACCCGCTGCGCCGGGGGCGGCAAGATCGATCTCGTCGCCGCCTGGGGAAACCCTCGTGGAGTCTGCCGACGGCCGTGCACCGAGTGACGCGGGGGAGTGCAGGGGCCGGTCGGTCGCAGCGCGGCGGCGGGCAGCACGCGGAGCACGGCGGCGCCGTGACGACACTCACCCCGGAGGACCTGCTGGTTGATCGCCCTGGCGAATTAGGTAACATTCGCGTTGTGGAATTCGTCGGGTCGCCCGCTGGGGCTGCGAACGACGCCGAGCACCCTATCCCGGTGCCCGGCGCGGTCCAGCGCGCGCGGTCGGTTCCGGCCGGGGGCGCCTCCGAGATGACGGCGGCGGGCGGGCCTGCGGGGCCGTCCGAGTCGTCGGCCGCGGGGTCGTCCGATGCGGGGTCGTCCAGACTGGGGGCCGCAGGCAGCCAGGAGCCGCCGGGCGACCTGCCGTCGGGGGCCTCGCCTGCTCAGACCCCGGCGACGCCCGTGTCCTTCTCCGAGGGCCGGACTCGTCACACCGTGGCCAGGCTGCTTCTCGAACACGGGCCCGCCACCGCCGCCGCCATCGCCGAGGAACTGGGCCTGGGGCAGGCGGCGGTGCGCCGACACCTGGACGCGATGATCGCCGACGGTCAGGCCTGCACGCGGCAGGCTCCCCGAGGTCCGCGCGGCCGAGGGCGGCCTGCCCGGCTCTACCTGCTCACCGAGGCGGGACGCACTCGATTCGGTCACGCCTACGACGACCTGGCGGTGGCCGCGCTGCGGTTCCTCGCCGAACACGTCGGGGAACAGGCCGTGACGGCCTTCGCCCGGCAACGGGTGACCGAGCTGGTCGACCGGCATCGGGGAGCGGTGTCCGCCGCACCCGACCCCGCGACGCGCGCCGAAGCTCTCGCCGAGGCGCTCACCCGTGAGGGTTACGCTTCCTCGACTCGTCGCGTCGGGTCAGGGGAGCAGCTCTGCCAGCATCACTGTCCCGTGGCGCATGTCGCGGCGGAGTTCCCGCAGCTCTGCGAGGCCGAGACGGCGTTGTTCGCCGACCTGCTCGGCACCCACGTTCAGCGACTGGCCACCATCGCTCGCGGTGACGCGGCGTGCACCACGCACGTCCCGCTCGTCGACCGAGCGTCGGAGCACACCGATCGGCCGGAACAGTCCGGCGGATCACCCACCCGTCTGGTGCCCGCTCCCGCGACACCAGTTCAGACAGCCCCGAATCCGGATGGAGGGGAACCCGCATGACTGCCGCTGCCGAGCAGCGAACACCCACCACTGCGCCGACCGCCACGGGCCAGCAGCCGCTGACCCAGGAGGAGACGCTGGCCACGCTGGGCACCTACGAGTACGGCTGGGCCGACTCCGATGCCGCAGGCACCAGTGCTCGTCGAGGTCTGAACGAGGACGTGGTCCGCGACATCTCGGGCAAGAAGAGCGAGCCGGACTGGATGCTCCAGACCCGTCTCAAGGGTCTGAGCCTGTTCGATCGCAAGCCGATGCCGAACTGGGGCGCCGACCTCTCCGGCATCAACTTCGACGCGATCAAGTACTTCGTGCGTTCCACGGAGAAGCAGGCCACCAGCTGGGAAGACCTGCCTGCCGACATCAAGAACACCTATGACCGGCTGGGCATCCCGGAGGCGGAGAAGCAGCGGCTGGTCGCCGGTGTCGCGGCTCAGTACGAGTCCGAGGTCGTCTACCACAAGATCCGGGAGGACCTGGAAGAGCAGGGCGTCATCTTCCTGGACACCGACACCGGTCTGCGGGAGCACCCCGAGCTGTTCAAGGAGTACTTCGGCTCGGTGATCCCCGCCGGAGACAACAAGTTCTCCGCGTTGAACGCGGCGGTCTGGTCCGGCGGCTCCTTCATCTACGTGCCGAAGGGCGTGCAGGTCGACATCCCGCTGCAGGCCTACTTCCGGATCAACACCGAGAACATGGGCCAGTTCGAGCGGACGCTGATCATCGTCGACGAGGGTGCCTACGTGCACTACGTCGAGGGCTGCACGGCGCCGATCTACAGCTCCGACTCGCTGCACTCGGCGGTCGTGGAGATCATCGTGAAGAAGGGTGGTCGTTGTCGCTACACGACCATCCAGAACTGGTCGAACAACGTCTACAACCTGGTCACCAAGCGCGCGAAGGCCGAAGAGGGCGCGACCATGGAGTGGATCGACGGCAACATCGGGTCCAAGGTCACGATGAAGTACCCGTCGGTCTACCTGATGGGCGAGCACGCCAAGGGCGAGGTGCTCTCGATCGCGTTCGCCGGCGAGGGCCAGCACCAGGACGCGGGCGCCAAGATGACCCACCTCGCCCCGCACACCTCCTCCACCATCGTCTCCAAGTCGGTGGCCAGGGGCGGCGGCCGGACCTCCTACCGAGGTCTGGTGCGGGTGAACAAGGGCGCGCACCACTCCAAGTCCACCGTCAAGTGCGACGCGCTGCTGGTCGACACGATCAGTCGCTCCGACACCTATCCCTACGTCGACGTCCGCGAGGACGACGTGGCGATGGGGCACGAGGCGACCGTGTCCAAGGTCAGCGACGAGCAGCTCTTCTACCTGATGTCGCGCGGTCTCACCGAGGACGAGGCGATGGCCATGGTGGTGCGCGGGTTCGTCGAGCCCATCGCGCGCGAGCTGCCCATGGAGTACGCGCTGGAACTCAACCGCCTGATCGAGCTGCAGATGGAAGGGGCCGTCGGCTGAGATGGCGACACCTACTGACACCACGGACGTCACCCCGGGCGTCGCGGGCAAGGGCCACTCGCACGGTGGACCGGTGATCCCGCAGTCCTCCAGGGGCGAGCGCTTCACCTCCTACGACGTGGCCGCCTTCGAGGTCCCCGGCGGTCGCGAAGAGGACTGGCGGTTCACCCCGCTGCGCAGGCTCGCGGGCCTGCACGACGGATCGGCGACGGCCGACGGCCGCATCACCGTCGAGGTCACGGCCGAGGCGCCGGTGACGGTGGAGACCGTGGACCGCTCCGACTCTCGCCTGGGCGACGGCGGGGTGCCCGCCGACCGGGTGGCCGCGCAGGCCTGGTCTGGATTCGCCGAGGCCACGCTGGTCACGGTTCCCCGGGACGCGCGTCCCGCCGACCCGATCACCGTCACGGTGACCGGGCCCGGCGAGGGCCGGTCCGCCTACGGGCACGTGCAGCTGCGGGCCGAGGCCTTCGCCGACGCCACGATCGTGCTGGACTACCGGGGCTCCGGTGCGCTGGCCGACAACGTGGAGATCGTGCTCGGCGACTCCGCGCGCCTGGTCGTCGTCACCGTGCACGACTGGGCGGCCGACGCCGTCCACGTCGGCTCGCAGCACGCCGCACTGGGCCGCGACGCCACGCTGCGCCACTTCGCGGTCACGCTGGGCGGCGACCTGGTGCGCATCGCGTCCACCGTCACCTACCGGGAGCGGGGCGGCGACGCCGAGCTGCTGGGGCTGTACTTCGCCGATGCCGAGCAGCACCTGGAGCACCGGCTCCTGGTGGACCACGCGGTGCCCAACTGCCGCAGCAACGTGGTCTACAAGGGCGCTCTGCAGGGCGAGGGCGCGCACACCGTGTGGATCGGCGACGTGCTGATCCGGGCGGCGGCCGAGGCGACCGAGACCTTCGAGTTGAACCGCAACCTGATCCTCACCGACGGTGCCCGCGCCGACTCGGTGCCCAACCTGGAGATCGAGACCGGGGAGATCCAGGGCGCGGGCCACGCCAGCGCCACCGGTCGGTTCGACGACGAGCAGCTGTTCTACCTCCAGGCCAGGGGCATCCCGGTCGACGTGGCCCGCAGGCTCGTCGTCCGAGGCTTCTTCGGCGAGATCCTCCAGAAGATCGCCGTTCCGGAGGTCCGGGAGCGGCTGGAGGCGGCGATCGAGGCCGAGCTGGCGGCGGTCGGCACATGACGATGACCCCGGTGTGCGAGGCGGCAGGCCTGGCCGAGCGGACCCCCGTTCGCGTCCAGGCCGACGGCGTCCCCGTCGTCCTGGTGAGGGACGGCGAGCAGGTGCATGCACTGCACGACGTGTGCTCCCACGCCGAGGTGGCGCTCTCCGAGGGAGAGCTGGTCACCCGGCGCGGCGGGCTCGCCCTGGAGTGCTGGCTGCACGGCTCCTGCTTCCACCTGCGCACCGGGGCGCCGACCGGCCTGCCCGCCACCGATCCGGTGGCGGTGTTCCCGGCCGAGATCAATGAGGGCTGGGTCCATGTCGACCCGGCAGTCCGGGTCGCGGGCTGATTGCCGCGCCGTCCGCTCGGACCCTTCCCAGACTTCACCGCGAGACCAGGAGAACGAAGACCGATGGCCACTCTGGAAATCAAGGATCTGCACGTCTCGGTGTCCACCGACGACGAGCCCAAGGAGATTCTCAAGGGCGTCGACCTGACGGTGCGCGCGGGCGAGACCCACGCGATCATGGGTCCGAACGGCTCCGGCAAGTCCACCCTCGCCTACGCCGTCGCGGGCCACCCGAAGTACCAGGTCACCTCGGGTTCGGTGCTGCTCGACGGCGAGGAGGTGCTGGAGATGACCGTCGACGAGCGGGCACGCGCAGGCCTCTTCCTGGCCATGCAGTACCCGGTCGAGGTCCCCGGCGTGTCGATGTCGAACTTCCTCCGCTCGGCCGCCACGGCGGTCCGGGGCGAGGCCCCCAAGATCCGGCACTGGGTCAAGGAGGTCAAGCAGGCGATGACGGACCTCGACATCGAGCCGTCCTTCGCCGAGCGCAGCGTGAACGAGGGCTTCTCCGGCGGTGAGAAGAAGCGTCACGAGATCCTCCAGCTCGACCTGCTGAAGCCGAAGTTCGCGATCCTCGACGAGACCGACTCCGGCCTGGACGTCGACGCGCTGCGCGTCGTCTCCGACGGCGTCAACCGCTACACCGCGACCGGTGACCGGGGCGTTCTGCTGATCACCCACTACACCCGCATCCTCAAGCACATCGCCCCCGACCACGTGCACGTGTTCGCGGGCGGTCGCATCGTGGAGTCGGGCGGCGCCGAGCTGGCCGACCAGCTGGAGCGGGACGGCTACGTGCGGTTCACCGGCAGCAAGGAGACCGCCGCCGTCTGATGCCGCTGTCCTCGGCCTCCGCCGTCCTCGTCCGCTGCGGACGACGTCATCGCGAGCGGAGGTCGACGACCGGCTGGACGGCAGGCGAGGGAGACGGGCGAGGATCGTGACACAGAAGGAGGCGGCGGCCATGGCGACCACGGCGACACCGCTGGACATCGCGAGCATCAAGGCTGACTTCCCGATCCTCGCCAGGACGGTGCGGGACGGGAAGCCGCTGGTCTACCTCGACTCGGGCGCCACCTCGCAACGGCCCCGGCAGGTGCTCGACGCGGAACGGGCGTTCCTGGAGACCTCCAACGCGGCGGTGCACCGAGGCGCGCACCAGCTCGCGGAGGAGGCCACCGACGCCTACGAGTCGGCCAGGGCGCGCATCGCCGCGTTCGTCGGCGTCGCCGACGACGAGGTGGTGTTCACCAAGAACGCCACCGAGGGCGTCAACCTCGTCGCCTACGCGATGGGCAACGCGGCGACGGCGGGGCCTGCGGCCGAGCGGTTCCGACTCGGTCCCGGCGACGAGGTCGTGGTGACCGAGATGGAGCACCACGCCAATCTGCTGCCCTGGCAGCAGCTCTGTGCCAGGACCGGTGCGACGCTGAAGTGGTTCGGCGTCACCGACGAGGGCAGGCTCGACCTGTCCGCCGCCGACACGGTGATCACCGAGCGGACCAAGGTCGTCGCCTTCACCCACCAGTCCAACGTGCTGGGCACGGTGAACCCGGTGGCGGAGCTGGTGGCACTGGCGCGCCGGGTGGGTGCGCTCACCGTGCTGGACGCCTGTCAGTCCGTGCCGCACGCGCCGATCGACCTGCGCGCGCTGGACGTGGACTTCGCCGTGTTCAGCGGGCACAAGATGCTCGGTCCGTCCGGGGTCGGCGTCCTGTACGGCAGGCGAGCGCTGCTGGCGGTGCTGCCCCCGTTCCTGACCGGCGGCTCGATGATCGAGACCGTCCGCATGGAGGCCTCCACCTTCGCCGCGCCGCCGCAGCGGTTCGAGGCGGGCGTGCCGATGACCTCGCAGGCGGTGGCGCTGGGCGCGGCCGTGGACTATCTGCGGGTGGTCGGGATGGACCGCATCGCCGATCACGAGCGGACGCTGACCGAGGCCGCGCTGGCAGGCCTCGGCGAGGTGCCGGGCGTGCGGATCGTCGGGCCGACCGACACCGTCGACCGGGGCGGGGCGGTGTCCTTCACCATCGCCGACATCCACCCCCATGACGCCGGGCAGGTGCTGGACAGCCTCGGTGTCGCGGTGCGGGTCGGACATCACTGCGCGTGGCCGCTGCATCGCAGGCTGGCGGTTCCCGCCACCGTGCGGGCCAGCTTCTACCTGTACAACGACCTGTCCGACGTCGACGCGCTGGTAGCGGGCGTCCGAGAGGCCCGCCGGTTCTTCGGTGTCGACTCGGGCGGGTTGACGTCGCCTGCGGGGGTGGCCTGACATGCAGCTCGACCAGATGTACCAGGAGATCATCCTGGATCACTACAAGCGCCCGCACGGCCACGGCCTGCGGGAGCCGTTCGACGCCGAGTCGCACCAGGTCAACCCCATGTGCGGCGACGAGGTGACTCTGCGGGTCGCCCTGTCCGCCCACGACCCGGCCGCGACCGTCCTCGACGTCTCCTACGAGGGACAGGGCTGCTCGATCAGCCAGGCCTCGACCTCGGTGCTGACCGACCTCGTCGTCGGCCGCCCCCTGCCCGAGGTCCTGACGGTCTCCGAGGCGTTCCTGGAGTTGATGCAGGGACGTGGCAAGGTGGAACCTGACGAGGACGTCCTCGGCGACGGCATCGCCTTCGCCGGGGTGGCGAGATACCCGGCGCGGGTCAAGTGCGCGCTGCTGGGCTGGATGGCGTTCAAGGACGCGGTGAGCCGCGTCGTCGACGAGGTGAGGACAGCATGACCAGCGTGGCAGACCAGAATCCCGGCCAGGAGGCCGAGCAGGTGCAGCGCGGGGTCGAGGGACTCCCCGAGCCGCCTGCTCCCCGTGCGGACAAGCCGGAGGTCGAGGACATCGAGGAGGCCATGCGCGACGTGGTCGACCCCGAGCTCGGCATCAACGTCGTCGACCTCGGCCTGGTGTACGGCGTGACGGTCGACGAGGCCAACGTGGCGACCCTGGACATGACGTTGACCTCGGCGGCGTGCCCGTTGACCGACGTCATCGAGGACCAGACCAGGGCGGCGCTCACCGGCGGCCCCGGTGGCGGGCTCGTGGACGACATCCGCATCAACTGGGTGTGGATGCCGCCGTGGGGCCCGGAGAAGATCACCGACGAGGGCCGCGAGCAGCTGCGCGCGCTTGGCTTCACCGTCTGAGGAGAGACCCCGTCTCGGGGCAGGTGATGACTCCGGGGGAGTCGTCACCCACTGCGGCCGGACCCGATCGGGTCCGGCCGCAGTATTGTCCTGGGGCCCGGACCCGGCCGTTCGTCTCTCGTGATTTCTCAGCGACGTCTGTCGAAGACGCCGGCCTTGACCGCAGCGAAGAAGTCAGCGGACTGGACGGACGTCAAGGACAGTGTTCCGGTGTCTGGCGACTTGCTGTCGCGGATCGCGTGGGTGGTCCCTAAGCAGGCCAACTCGACGCAGGTGCCGTTGTTCGCGCTCCGGCTGGACGTCCGCCAGCCACCACTCGCTTGAGCTGACGTGTGCATGGCTCTCCTCCGCTTGAGTCCCTAGGCCTCGGTCATCGACTTGATCAGCGTCGACGACTGGGTGGGGCCGAGCGCGACACGCTGCAAGTTCTCTGCCACCAGGCTATAGGAGCGCACCTGGTCGGGATCTTGAACGTAGACGGAACCGTCATGCAGCTCCGCGTAGGCGATAGACCGCGCCTCGTCGAAGTCCAAGACCACGAACTGGCCGGTCATCGCGGTGTGCAGCCCGTCTTCTGGCCGGAGGACCTGGATGGTCACGTTGGGCAGCTCCGCCATCCGTACGAGATGACTCAGCTGATCACGACGCACCTCGGCAGTGCCCACTCGCAGGCGCAGAGCAGCTTCCCCGATCACAGCGTGCAGATGGAGTGGATGGTCGCCTTCGCTGAGGCGGCGCGCCCGCGCCATACGGAAGCCCACGAATCGTTCGCCGTGGTCGGCACGCACCCGGGGAGTGCCCGCCGTGACGATCTCCGCATACGCCTCGGTCTGCAAGAGACCAGGAATGATCAACGGTTCGAAGACGAACTCCCGCGCGGCCAGTCCTTCCAAGCCGACAAAGGTCTTCAGCCAGTCGGGCACGAGGTTCGCCCATGCCGCCCACCACGTCGCATCGTCAGCCCGGCCCGCCAAAGAGGTCAGTCGGTCGATGTCACGCTGCTCGGCACCGTAAAGCTTCAGCACGGCCGCGATGTCGTCAGGGGATTGTTGTTGATGTCCGGTCTCTAGATGCCCGACCTTCGCACGTGACATCTGTAGTCGAGCGCTGACCTCGCTCAACGCCAGCCGGTGTGCATTCCGAAAACGCGCAAGCTCGACACCGATCAACCACCGCAGCGGTGATGGATCACCACGACCGACCACTTCAGTACCTCTCTGCCCGCGAACGGGCTTCATCGTGCCGTGAGGCTGGCAGGCCCACATCACCCATCCTGGGGATTTCGGACCGTTAGACGTCTAACCATACTGCTAACTACCGCTCGCGTTCCTTGGGTGGGCATCCCGTAGGACGTCGGCAAGATCAAAAAGGAGAGCATGAATGACGACTCCCGCCACTGCACCGCGCCGAGACGATCAGTCTTCCCCCGGCACCCCGTCACCCCTGTGCGACGAGGAGACCTTCGCCGAGATCCTCGCTGAGATCGTCGCCGACGAGGCTCCGCGATTGTTCGCCGTCGTCGAGGAGTACGGCGAGCGTGCCGATGCGCGGATCGCCGCCTGGGGTTTCGCCTTTCCCGACCATGCCGAACTCGTCTCCGCCGACCGGACGTGTCGCATGATCCTCGCCAGGCCGGAGAACGCGCTGCTCGGCTTCCGGAGCGCAGAGGATCACATCGACGCGCGCATCGTCTGGCACGACCCTGCCAGGGCCACGGCTCTGGACGAGGGTGACGAGTCCGACGAGAACGATGAACACGACGAACCTGGTGCCGCCTGACTTACCGGCGGCATCCGACCGAGACAGATCGAGCGAAGGCCCGCTCGGCCTCTCCACCACACCGAGCGGGCTGCGCCTCCGCACTGTGCGCCGATCTCTGCGGTGGCGACCGTGTTGCCCTGCCTGCCCTCGGCGGTCGCCCGGCAGGTTGCGACGCCGGCGGAGCGGACCGCGCTCGTTCCTCAGCCGATCGCGCGCCTGCGGGACGGGGTCTGGGCCCGTGGTGTGCCCTGCGGGGCGACCGGCGGCGCCGTGCCGCGCAGCTCGTCGACCTGGTCGGAGGTCGACCGGCCCACCACCCAGCTGGTCCCGAGCAGCCGCTTCGCTCGCGCCTTCAGCGGCGACAGGCGTCGGGAGGCGTCGTAGTGATCGACCACCGTCCCCGGCGCGCACACCAGCGAGGCCAGCGACACCGTGACCACCACGTCCTCGGCCTGCCGCCGGGCGTCCAGCACCTCCGCGCCCAGCGGCATGAGCTGGTCGAGTTCGCAGACCACCAGGAAGTCGTCGCCGCCGACGTGGCCGACGATCACTCCGGGCATCGACGCGGCGAGGTCGGTCAGGTGCCTGCCCAGCGAGCGGATCAGCTCGTCGCCCGCCGCGAAGCCGACCGTGTCGTTCACTGCCTTGAAGCCGTCGATGTCCAGCCAGCTCACGGTGAACGCGTCGCCGTCCAGGAGTCGCTGATCGATCTCCACGGCGACCGTGTCGGTGCCGGGCAGCCGGGTCAGCGGGTTCAGCGTGGCGGCCTGCTCCACCTTCAGCTCGGCGACGCCCCGGAAGAGGTCACCGGCCCGGACGACGCCGAGGCAGCGGCCGGCCTCGTCGACCACCACGAGGTCGACGTACATCTGGTCCGGCCCGGAGTCGGCGACCAGGTCCAGCGCCTCCACCACGGTGTTGTGCGTGCCCACCAGCTTCGGCTCCTCCGCGAGCCGCAACGCCTCCCGTCGCGCGTGCAGCGCGTGCCCGTACGGACCGGTGACGGCCAGCAGGAAGCGGTTGCGGTCGACCAGTCGGTGGGGTCGGCCCGTCCCGTCGAGCAGCACGACGCTGGTGCTGTCGGGATGGTCGGCGAAGACGACGCGCACCTCCTCGGCGGTCGCGGTGGTGGGCAGCGGCACCGCGGGCTGGAGGAAGTCGGTGATCCGGGGTCCGGCCGAGCGGGCCGCGATCCGGGGCGCCTGGACCTGGGTGAGCTCCGACAGCACCGAGGTCACCGCCAGCTGCGACATCGGTCTGCGGGAGGCCGGGGCGATCAGGTCGCCTTGGACGAGGGCGATGCCGCCCGAGCGCAGCCGGGTGAGCTGGTCCTCGTTCTCGACGCCCTGGGCGACCAGCTGCAGGCCTGCTCGCTCGGCGAAGGACGCCATCGACTCCAGGAACGCGGCTCGCTGCGGCACGGCCCCGAGATCGGCGGTCAGCGTCGGATCGAGCTTGAGCATGTCGATCGCACCGGCGGTGACGAGCTGGAGCGACGCATCACCTTGGCCGAGTCCGTCGAGCGCCAGTCGGTAGCCGCGATCCCGGAGCCTGCCCAACCCCTGTAAGAGGGCTTCCGGGTCCAGCCGGTAGAACGGCGCGCCGATCTCCAGGGTGACCTGGTGCGTCGGCCTGCCCGCCTCGGCCAGCGTCGCGTCCAGCTGGTCGAACCGCTCCTGGTCGTAGGCGACGGTCCCGGCGAGCACATTGAGGTGCAGCGGCAGTCGGGTACCGCCTGCCGCTGCCGCCGAGGCGGCGCCCACCGCCAACTCGACGTCGAGTTCGGTGAGCCTGCGGGCCGCGACGGCCTGACGGAACAGTTCGCGCATCTCGCCCCCGTGTGGCCGGGGCAGGGCTTCAAGCGCGACGATTCCGCCGGTGGCGAGATTGACCAGCGGCTGAAAGGCGAAGCGCACGTTCTGCGGCGGCGCAGTCACCTGGCCATGCTCCTCCCTGTGCGGAACCCAGGACGAGATGTTCTCTCGTTCCCGGGCTGTATGTTCGATCACACTGCGTGGCGCTGCGCGCCCAGGCTGCGGCGGGGCGTCATCGCCGATCGTCCGCCGCTGATCAACCGCCACCGCGTCGGCGCTGGTACCAACGACAGCAGTGCGATCATCGCCCGCGAGGTGGCCACCGTGTCCTCCCGATCGGAGAGGTACGCGGCGCGCAGCTCCGAGGGCAGCCGGAAGAACGCGGTGAAGAACGCGGCGCACTCGTCCTGGTCGAGAGTGAGCAGCGCCTTCAGACCATAGCGCCGCAGGGCGTGCACCAGACTCGCCTGAACGGGCCACGAGGCCCGATGCGCGGCTTTCACCGCCGCCGCAGGTCCGTGCGTGCGGTGCGTTGCCAGCGCGGCAGCCGTCGCCGGGGCCAGCCGCAGTGCGGCGGCCAGGCCGTAGCCGGTCGCGGGATGTCCGAGCCCCGCCGCCGCGCCGAAGCTCAGGACGCGGCGGGGCCTGCGGGGGCTGCGATCGAGGTCGATCCAGACCCGTTCCTGCCGGTGTGCCCTTCCGACGTCCACGCCGTGTCCGGCCAGGCGGGTGGCCAGCCGCGTGCGGAGTTCGCCGATCGACGCGGCGGGCCTGCCTGCCAGACAGGTCTCCTCGATCAGCACCTCGTCGGCGCCCAGCGGCACGGCGTAACAGAAGCTCGGCGGCGATCCTGCCGTCTCGGCCGGGCTCGGCGCGCGCCAGTCCATGAACATCGCCTCGCCCGGCCCGAGGTAGCCGCGGGTGGCGGCGGCGGGCAAGACGAGCCCGAAGGCCGTCTGCGCCGAGGTCGGGCCGCCTGCCCTGGCGCGGGTGCCCGTCGCGTCGACGAGGAGACCTGCCTCGATGCTCGTCCCGTCGGACAGGCCGATGGTCGATCCGTGGGGGTGGTGCTCGACCCCGCGCACCCGCCCGCGCCGCAGCGTGATCTCGGGTCGAGCCAGCTCCGCACGCAGCGCGAGGTTGTCCAGTACGCAGTACTCGCGGTCGTCGAGTCGGCGGCGGGCGTCGGTGACGACCACGGCGGTGCTCGCCCGCGCCGCCACGAGGTGATCGGGCAGGCCGGGCAGCTCGTCGCGCCACAGGCCGTAGCTGGCCCGCCACGGCCGATCGCCGGCCGGGTCGGCGACCGTCACCGAGAGCCCGGCGTCCACGCAGGCGCAGGCCAGCGCCAGTCCCGCCGGACCGGCTCCCGCGATGAGGACATCGACCACGTTCCCATGCCTACCAGGGATCTCTGTCACACGACGAACGGACCCGGCCTCCTGCCTTGTCGCCGTCGCAGTCCCGCCGCGGGTCTCCGCCGCCGTCCCGGCCGCCCGCCGCCTTCTCGGTCGTCGTCGGCGGTGGTCGGCCGGAATCGGTCGAACCCGCAGTCGGCGGCGCGGTAGGGCCTGGACACGCCCTGCGGCGCAGGCAAGTCTTCTGACCAGAGACCGCGTCGGCCGCGCAGCAGGCGACGCGGCGCAGCTCGGCGCGGCCAGGAGGACTCATGAGACAGCAGCCGTCGGCGTCCGCCCGCCCAAGTCGCAGCGGATTCTCCGGCGTCACGAGGGCCGACCACTGGGAGCGGGGCCTGATCAGCGGAAACGGTGTGCAGGGCGCTGCGATGTTCGGCTCGGCGCACGAGCATCGCCTCACCGTCACGCACGAGCGGCTGTTCCGACCCGTCCATCCGCCGAGGGACCCCCCGGACACCGCCGCCGTGCTGCCCGAACTGCGGGCACTGATCCTGGACGGCAGGCCGCAGCAGGCCGCCGAGCGGGTGGAGCGGATCGCCCGCGAGGAGGGCTACCGTGCGCTGCACTTCACCGACCCGCTCGTCCCCGGCGTCACCCTGTCGATCGACACCCCGCCTGCCGACACCCGCGCCGACGGCGTGCGGGCGGCGGCGGACGACGGACCTCGGCACGACGTCGACTTCGGTTCCGGACTGACCAGCACCCGCTGGGCGGGCCGCGACCGCTCGGCCTTCGTCTCCCGAGACGCCGACGTCGTGGTGTTCCGGCTGCGCGCGGTCGACGGTGCTCGGCTGACCGGAGCGGTGGCGCTGACCGTGCCCGCAGGAGACGGGGTGCCGCCCTCGCGGGTGCGTCGGTCGGCGCGCCCGGCTCCTGAACGCCCGATGGCCGCCGGGGCAGGCGGCGAGCAGACCGCCCCGGGCGGCGCCGCCGTCGAGCTGACCTACGCGATGACCTTCCTGGACTCTTTTCCTGGCGGAGTACGAGGCGTCCGCGCCGAGGCCAGAGTGATCCGGACCGGCGGCACCGCAGAGATCGACGGCGAGACCCTGCGCTTCGTCGACGCGACCGAGCTGCTCGTACTGCTGCGTCTGACGGTCGACCACGAGGGGGAGCCCGCCGTCCCGGTCGCGCCCGCCGCGCCGCCGCTGGCTGACCTACCCGCCGACGCCGAGGCGCTGCTGGCCGCGCACGCCCGTAGACACGCCGCCCTGTTCGACACGGTCCGGCTGGAACTGGGCGATCCGCTCACCGCACCTCGGACCGTCGAGGAACTGTTGGCCGAGCGGGGCTCCACGGCCCTGATTCAGCTGGCCTTCGACGCGGGGCGGCACAACATCATCTCCAGCACCGGCCTGCTGCCGCCGACGCTGCAGGGCGTGTGGCAGGGCGACTGGGAGCCTGCGTGGTCGAGTGACTGGACCTTGGACGGCAACGTGCAGAGCGCGCTGGCCTGCCTGCTCGTCACCGGGAACGCCGAGCTGCTGTTGCCGTTCTTCGACCTGCTGGAGGCGCACCTGGCCGATTTCCGGCACAACGCCCGCCGCCTGTACGGCGCGGCAGGCATCCTGCTGCCGCCGAGGACGAGCCCGACGCACGGCCTGCACAACCACTTCTCCGCCGAGTTCTGCCTGACCTTCTGGACGGCGGGCGCCGCCTGGGCCGCCCGTTACTACCACGACTACTGGCTCTACACCGGCGACCGGGAGTTCCTGATCACCAGGGCGCTGCCCTTCATGACCGAGGCGGCCGACTTCTACGCCGAGCTGCTGCACGGCGCGAGCGGCGACCGACCCGACGGCGAGCAGGCCGGGGCCGCCCCGCTGAGCTTCGTGCCCTCCTACTCCCCGGAGAACCACCCGGCCAACACCGGCTCGCAGGCCTGTGTCGACGCGACCATGGACGTCGCCGCCGTCGCCTGCCTGTTGCGGAACCTCATCTCGGCGGCCGAGCACGCCCCGGCGGCGGTGCCGCCGGACCGGGTGCGGCGGTGGAGTGCTCTGCTGGCCCGGCTGCCCGCTTATCGGATCGCCGACGACGGCTCGCTCGCGGAGTGGATCGCGCCGGGGCAGGACGAGAACCACGCGCATCGACACGCCTCGCAGCTCTATCCACTGTGGTTCGAGCCGGACCCCGCGTTCGTCGACCCGGCGTTGCGGGCTGCGGCCCGGGTGACGATCGAACGCAGGCTGGCCTGGCGAACCGGGGAGGCGGGCGACGCGGGGGACATGGCCTTCGGCCTGGTACAGCTCGGCCTGGCCGCCGCGCAGCTCGGGCTGGCCGAGCACGCCCACGACATCGTCACCCGGCTCACCGGCGACTACTGGTGGCCCAACCTCGCCTCCACCCACGACGTCGACCGACTGTTCAACGTGGACGTCAGCGGCGGACTGCCCGCCGTCGTCGCGGCGATGCTGGTGCAGTCCTCGCCGGGACTGCTGTCGCTGCTGCCCGCGCTGCCGGCCGCCTGGCCCACCGGCACCGTCCGAGGGCTGCGGGGGCGGGGCGGCACCACGGTCGAGCGGCTGCACTGGGCGCCCGGCCGAGTCGAGGCCAGGGTGTCCGGCCCGCCCGAGGCGTCGTTGCGGCTCGTGCTGCCCCGCAGCGGCAGGCTGAGCGTCGCAGGCGGCCGCATCGAGTCGACCGACGATCCCTGCGCGCACCTGGTGACGACGACGGCCGAGACGATGTCGATCACGCTGACCGAGGCGGGGCCGCTCTCGCACTCGACCGAGTACGAAGCCCGATGAATGAGAGAAGGAATCGAGAGATGGACGTCGAACTCGTCGAACAGGCCGCGCTGCGCCCGGCCGACGACCTGTCGGACGCGGGTGCGGCCCGAGGACGCGATCGGGAGCGGGCGCGGCAGGGGACCCTGCTCGGCTTGACGGAGCTGCCGGAGATCCCCCGGCACGATCGCACTGTGCCGGGCGGGGCGGGCGCGCCCGAGGTGCCGGTACGGATCTACGTCCCGGACTCGGTGGGCGCCGACGCCCCGGTGCTGCTGTGGATTCACGGCGGGGCGTTCATGCTCGGCGACCTCGACGGCAGCGACAGCTGGTGCACGCGCCTGGCGGCCGCCGGGGAGTGCGTCGTCGTGTCGGTCGACTACCGGCTGGCGCCCGAACATCCCTATCCGGCGGGACTCCAGGACTGCCTCGCCGTGCTCGACTGGGTCGTGGCGGCGGCGCCGGAGCACGGCTGGGACCCGACACGCATCGCGGTGGGCGGCAGCAGCGCGGGTGCGGGGCTGGCCGCCGGGGTGGCCCTGTGGGCTCGGGACCACGACGGGCCTGCCCTGGTCTTCCAACTCCTGATCCAGCCCGTGCTCGACGATCGCCGTCGCACGCCCTCCAGCACCGGGCTCGCAGGCGTCCCCGTCTTCGACTCGCCCGCGCTCGAGCAGATGTGGCGGCACTACCTCTCGGGGTGGAGCGGCGACGTTCCCCCGTACGCCGCGCCTGCGCGCGCCGAGGACCTCCGCGGACTGCCTGCGGCGTATCTCACCGCCGCCGACGCCGATCCGCTGCGCGACGAGGCCGTCGAGTACGCCGGACGGCTGACCGAGGCCGGGGTTCCCACCGAGTTCCACCTGTTCCCCGGCACCTTCCACGGCTTCGACGTGTGCGTGCCCGATGCCGGGGTGTCTCGCCGCGCGCTGCGCGAGTACGGCGAGACGCTCCACCAGGCTCTCCACCCGCTGACGCGGGCCTGACCGGCGACGCGGCCGTCCTGCGCCGGAGTGTGGTTCAGCTGACGGCGAAGATCGATGGATCTTCGCCGTCACGAACGTCATCCTGTGGTCATGGGGCTGTCAGGCATGCTGCGTTGGGGCGGACGCGATCGGAAACGGGCGGAGCCCGGCTTAGGTTCCACTGTGCAGGCAGCATCGGGTGCCGACAGTTCTGAGCCGCTCACCGCGCCCGTCGAGGAGGCGTCGGCGAGGCGATCGGGTCATCGCTCCACCGTCGGGCACCGGACGGCGGCGGGCGGGCGGACCTCGGCAGGCGCCAGGACCGCCACGGGGACCAGGACGCCGCCGGGCGCCAAGACCGTGTCGAACAGCCTGCTGCTCCCCGAGCCCGCCGCTCCGCGGGCGGACCGCGACGAGACGACGGCCGGACAGTCGGCGGACGTCGACCCCGCCGCGACCATGACGACCGATGCCGAGAACGACGCCCGCGTCGCCGAGGCCCTGCGGAGGGCCGCCGCCGGGTCTGCGAGCGGCGGCCCGAGTGCACCGGAGGTGACGTCGGGGTCGCGGGCCGGCCTCGTCGCTTCCCAGCCGACGACCGCCACCGCAGCCGGGGCGAGCCCCGAGATCAAACACGGCACAGGGACCGATGTCGAGGTCGTCGGCGAATCGAGTTCCGGGTCAGCGACGGAGACCGCGCCCGACAGCGATGCCGGGGCCGCCGAGAACTCCACCGCCGACCCCGAGGCGCGGCCTGCCGCCACCGAGCTCGGCGGCGGCGCAGACCACCCGCCGGGCCCGCTGGACGTCCACGCCCGCGACGTCGCACCCGAGGCGAGGGTCGCCATGGTGACCGGTGCCTCGCGGGGCCTCGGCGCGGCGATCGCCGAGGCGCTGGCCCGTCGAGGCCTGGCCGTGGCGATCAACTTCGTTCGCGACGAGGCGGGTGCTCAGGAGGTCCGGCGTCGGATTGGCGCCGCAGGCGGGACGGCGGAGATCTTCCGTGCCGACGTCACCGACGAGACCCAGGTCGCCGATCTGTGCCGTGCAGTGCGGAAGAGGTTGGGTGCGGTGGACGTGCTGGTCCTCAACGCCACCGGTGCACAGCCCGCCGTCAAGGTCGAGGACCTGACCTGGCGGGACATGCTCGACCAGCTGGAGTTCTTCGCCAAGAGCCCGCTGCTGCTGGTCAAGGAGGTCATTCCCGAAATGCGGAAGCGCGGCCACGGTCGCATCGTCAACATCGGGTCGGAGGTGGTCGAGCTCGGCGTGCCCGAGTCCTCCGCCTATGTCGCGGCGAAGGCCGCCCAGCTGGGTCTGACCCGCTCCTGGGCGCGCGAGCTCGCGCCCCACGGCATCACCGTCAACCTGGTCGCCCCCGGCTGGATTCCGACCGAGCGGCACGGCACCGTGACCGAGGAGTCGGGCCGTGCCTACCTTGAGCGGGTCCCGGTGGGGCGGTTCGGCCTGGTCGAGGAGGTCGGCGCCGCCGTCGCCCATCTCGCCTCGGTGGAGGCGGGCTTCATCACCGGTCAGCGCATCGCGGTCAACGGCGGGAACACTCTGGCCTGACGCTCGGCATCGCGGTGACACGGCAGCGCGCCCGTGACCTCGGGGCGGAACTCGGGCGGCGGGCTCGGCCGCCGACTCGCGGGCGAACGCGAGCTCGCACCGGAGTCCGCGCACCGCCGGCTCGCGATGCCGTCGTTCCCCGGCGTCGCCGCTCGGGGATACGGTCGTCGGGTGACCGAGGAGACGACACCAGAGATGCTGCGCGCGTCGCGGCGGTCCGGCGCGGTGCGGACGCCGTCGGATCTGTCCGCCCTGCCCTTCCGCGTCGACCGAGACCGCGTCGCCGCGTCGCCGTTCTTCTCCCGGCTCGGCGGAGTCACCCAGGTGGTCAGCCCGACCGGCTCCGGTCTGCTGCTGCACAACAGGCTCACCCACAGCCTGAAGGTCGCCCAGATCGCCAGAGGCATCGCGGAACGCCTCCGCACCGACCCCGCCGCGGCGAGGCTCGTCGAGAAGCTGGGCGGCCTGGACGTCGACGTCGTCGAGGCGGCCTCGCTGGCTCACGACCTCGGCCACCCGCCGTTCGGGCACCTCGGCGAGCAGGTCCTGGACCGGCTGGCCCGCAATCGCTTCGGCCTCGCCGACGGCTTCGAGGGCAATGCGCAGTCGTTCCGGATCATCACCACCACCGATCCGGGCGGACCGCCGGTCGCTGCGGTCTCCGCCACCGGCCTCGACCTGACTGCTGCGGTCCGCGCCTCGGTGCTGAAGTACCCCTGGACCAGACTCTCCCGGCCCCGTCCGCATCCCAGGTCGATGACGGTGCCGCCGCGTGGCGCCACGGAGCCTGCGGACTTCCCCGGCACCGGATCGGCCAAGTTCTCCGTCTACGTCACCGAACTCGACGACCTCGCACAGGCCCGCGCTCCCTTCCTCGGCCGTATCCCGGACTGGCAGCAGACGGTGGAGGCGGCCGTGATGGACACCGCTGATGACATCGCCTACGCGATCCACGACCTCGACGATTTTCATCGGGTCGGCGTCCTACAGCACGCCACGGTGTGGGCCGAGCTGCACGGCTGGCGCAGCCGGTCGATCGCCCTCGGCGCGCTGTCCGACGCCGACCTCGCCGCGCGGGCCCGCCAACCGGGTCACGCGCTGGAGGGCCTACGGCGCAGACTGCACCTGAAGGACTCCTGGATCGTCGACGACGACGCCTTCGACGCGGCGGTGAGCCGGGTGGAGCGGGAGGTCGTCGACAGCCTCCTCGCCGTGCCCTTCGACGGCTCGAACGAGGCGGAGCAGACCGTCGCGCGGTTCTCGACGAGCTGGACGAGCAGGCTGGTCGCGGGCGTCCGCGTGGTCGCGGAGCCGACGACGCGCTCCGCGCACATCGTCCTGGCGCCGCAGCAGTGGCACGACGTCCAGGTGCTCAAGTTCATCCACCGACACTTCGTGCTGCTGCGGCCCGACCTGGCACTCCATCAGCGCGGCCAGGCCCGGCTGCTCACCACGCTCGTCGAGGCCCTGGAGCAGTGGCTGACCGACCGGATGGAGGCGGCGCGGCTGCCGCGCAGGCTGCATGACCTCGTGGAGCTGGCCGATCAGGAGTATCAGGCGCTGGCGTCGACCGAGCCGACCCTGCTGGCCGGGCCGACCGGCGAGGTGCCTGCGGGCCGCGACGCCGTGCACGCGCTCGCGAGAGGCCGCGCCGTCGTCGACTTCGTCGCCTCGCTCAGTGATCGACAGGCAGTGGCGTTGATGGACGCGTTGTCCGGCCGCTCCGGCCAGACCTGGGCTGATGCGTTCGTCCTCTGAGACTTCCGATCGGCTCCGGTGGGTGCGGGCTGTGGCGCAGCGGCATGACATCCGCCCGACTCCGTCCCGGTCGCCTGCGGTGTGGTGACCGGCCGCGTCGTCTCACCCGGCGGCCGGGTGCAGCCCGGCGCAGGTCCGACCGACGGCGCACCCGGGAGTGCCCCCGATCGAGGTCAGATCACCGCAGCCGGACAGCGCAGCGACTCGACACGGGCGTCGACGTGACGGAGGAGTGCGCCCCGCGTGTCGTCGTCGCTCAACGCCTGCGAGGCTCGGCGAAGCCCTGCCCTGCCCTGCCGGTGCCCGGTTCTGTCCCGTCATGGCCGTGCGGCGCGGGCGACGACCACGATGTCGGTGCTCGTGTCGGTGAGCGCACCCCGCGACCAGTCCCCATGAAGGGCCTCCACCTCGAGACCCGCCGCACCAAGGAAGCCCTCCAATCCTGCAACGTCCAGGAAGCGAAGGGACGTCCGATCGACGCGCAGCGGCTCGCCGTCGCGGGTCGCGGTGGTCTCGGTGAACGTGACCACGTCGGCGAGGACGGACTCGACGTGGTGCGTCACGCGCAGCTCGCGCCCCGCGTCGTCGACGAGGTCGGTGGCGTTCTCGGGATTCCAGCGTTCCCACGCCCGTGCCGACGGATTGCGGGTGCCGAAGACGAATTGACCTCCGTCGACCAGCGCGGCTCGGATCGCCCGCAGGGATGCACGCAGCTCGGCGTCGGTGACCAGGACCTGGAACGCGTTGCTCGCCATGAGCGCCAGATCGAACTCCCGGCGCCACGCGATGTCCTCGGCTCGGCCCGTCACCCACTCGACGTCGCCGCGTCGGCGGGCCCTCGCCAACGCCGAGGCATCCGGGTCCAGCCCGCAGAGCCGTCCGGAATGCCCGGACTCGCGGGCCCGGTGCAGCAGCATGCCGGTGCCACAGCCGACGTCCAGCACGGTGGGAGCGGCCATCACGAATCCCAGGTAGAAGTCGTCGCTCGGCCCCCAGGGATTGAGGCGGTCGTAGAGTGCGGCGGCCTCGACGTCGGAGTACATCGCGGCACTGTCTCGTCTCGCCGAGCCGGTCGGCAAGCGGATCTCCCGATCCGCCGGGGCCTGCCCTCGCCAGCAGGCGGGCGACCCGGCTCCGGAGCAGCGTCGACCGAGGTGATGTCACGAACAGTCGTGATCAGTCTCGGCACTAGTCTCTCTGAGATGACCGGCGGCCGATTTCCCGGCAGCGTGCACGCCTCGGCGGGCTCCGCTGCGCGACCGGATGCCCTCGGACAGGTGGCCGAGGCGGTGCTGGGGTCCGAACAACACCGGACCGCCGAACTGCTCGACGTGCTCGACGGGCGGCTGACTGAGCGCCTCGACGTGGTGCGGGTCGGCGACGACGTCCTCCCGCAGCTCGCCCACGAGGGCAGTGTGAGCGGCGCCCTCGCCGCCGCGCGGCGGGCGTTGCGACCCGGGGGACTGGTGGTGGCGGCGGTCCCCGAGCTCAGCGGACTCCGCAGCCTTCGCCCGACGGCGCCGCCGCCGAAGGTCACCGGGGTGGGCGAGACGAGACAGATCATCGTGCAGCTCTGGGACTGGGCCGAGGACGGCACCGGCTACGGCCTGGAAGTGATGCGGCTGCACCGCATCCAGGGCCGCTGGGAGGTCGCCCACAGCACGTCCACCCGGCACCGTGTGCTCAGCCGAGACCAGATCGCCCAGGCCTTCGAGATCGCGGGCTTCGTCGGGGTACAGCGGCTCTCACCTGCGGAGAGCGGCCACCCGCTGCCGGTGTGGGTCGCGGTGGCGCCGCGATGAGCCGGGTGCGCAGCGTCGCGGGCGGCGGCCGGGCGGTGGAGGTCGAGCCCGCGCGACTCGCAGGCTGGTTCGAGCGGTTCGCCGGACGTCACGGCGGTCTCGCCGCGACGGAGACCACCGCGGGGGAGGTCCGGGTCATCGCGTCCGACGGGGCCCGCGCCTCCGTGGTCGTCCCCTTCGGTGGCCTGACCGACGGGCGCAGCGCCGGTCTCGGCGCGGGCGAGGGCGGATCGCCGGACCGGGCGGTCGAGGTGCTCGTCGAGCACGTGCTGCGGTCGCGACGGATCGGTCTGGTGCTGGTCCGCCTCGGCGGCTACAGCGTGGGCGTGGCGGTGGACGGCCGGGTGACGGTCTCCCGCACGGGCAGGCGGCAGGTCCACGGCCGGAACAAGGCGGGCGGCTGGTCTCAGCAGCGGTTCGCCCGCCGCCGAGCGGGTCAGGCCAGGGTGTCGCTGTCGGCGGCGGGCGAGGCGACGTTCGAGGTGCTGCTGCCCGAGGCGCCGACGCTGGACGCCGTGGTGCTGGGCGGCGACCGGACCGCGCTGGACGAGGTGCGGGCCGATCCTCGGCTGGCCCCGCTGTTCGCCATCGCCGAGCCCAGGGTGCTGGACGTGGTCGAGCCGCGCCGGGTCGTGCTGGACGAGGCCGCGCGACGGGCGCTCGCCGTGGAGGTCGTGGTCGTCGAACGCTCGGACCGAACCTCGGACGGAGCTTGACGGGGGCTCCCGCCGTGAGAGCCGTCGTGGTCCGGTCACCGGCCGCGACCCGCCGGGCGAACGACTCGAGGGTCCACGTCGCAGGGCGGTGCCGGGCAGCGCCGATCGGCGGCGGTCCCGGTGCCGACCGGTCGAGTGGAGCAGACCGCCGTCTCGGACGAGCCCCGTCGCACAGGTCCTGCCTGCCACGGTCGCCGGTGGCCTCAGCGAGGAGGACCTCGCCGTCTACCGACGGCCGTATCCGACCTGGGCCGATCGGCTGCCTCTCCTACAATGGCCCACGGCGATGCGCTCGGCGGGGAACCCGCCGACGTGGTGGCCAGGGTCACCAGGTACGGCGAGTGGCTCGCCGACAGCGCCGACGTCCCCAAGCTGCTCCGCACCTTCGAGCCGGGGCCGGGGACGATGACGGGGCCTGCGCTCCTCGAGTGGTGTGCGGCCACGATCACGGGCCTGGAGATCGTCGGGCACCCGCTCGTCGCCGGTCATCACACCCCGGAGGACCAGCCCGATGCGATCGCGGCCTCCCTCGCGGCCTGGCTGGACCGACACGGCCTGCGGCGAGATCGACGTCGACGGCGTCGGTGGATGTCCGGCTCGACCGGCGAGCACCGACGCGGTGACGGAGCCTGCCTGCCCTCGGCGCGATCGATGCGCCTGCCTCGGTGCGACGCAGGGCGTGACGGCACCTGCGACCGCCTGCTGTGGCCCCCGGTGGCCCGGGTGGTCTCCGGGGCGGATGAGTCGACGCGGGGAGGCCGTTCTGACCGACGGATGGCGGGTGTTCGGGGCGTCGGCGTCGATGCAGGCCACGTCGACCACCGTCGCCTCTGACGCGACGTCTCCCTCGGCAGCGCTTCGGCGCCACGGCGGCGTCTGCTCACCTGCGGGCTCGGTGCCGCCCGCTCGCCTGCGCACTCGGCGCCGGGAAACCCCGTTGATCCGACCCGTACACTGGGATGCGTGGTCCGCATCGATTGACCTATGGGCAGGCTCGTCGCGTTCTCGACGAGCGGCTCTCTCATGCCCGTGACCACACGTCTCTTTCTCGGAGTTCTCTCTTGATCACTGCGACCGATCTCGAACTGCGCGCGGGTTCGCGCATCCTGCTCGCGGACGCCAACCTGCGAGTGCAGGGCGGCGACCGCATCGGCCTCGTCGGCCGCAACGGCGCAGGGAAGACCACCACGCTGAAGGTGCTGGCAGGCGAGGGGGCGCCCTACGGGGGCGAGGCCCGTCGGACCGGCGAGCTGGGCTACCTGCCGCAGGACCCCAGGGAGGGAGACCTCTCGGTGGCCGCGAAGGACCGTGTCCTCTCCGCCAGGGGCCTCGACGAGCTGCTGCGCGAGATGGAGAAGGCGCAGAACGCGATGGCGGAGCTGGTCGACGAGCGCAAGCGCGATGAGGCGATCCGGCGGTACGGGCGGCTGGAGGACCGGTTCTCCTCCCTCGGCGGCTACGCGGCCGAGAGCGAGGCGGCGCGGATCTGCTCCAACCTCGGCCTCGCCGACCGCATCCTGACCCAGCCGCTGAGCACCCTCTCCGGTGGTCAACGGCGTCGAGTGGAGCTCGCGCGCATCCTGTTCGCCGCCTCGGAGTCCGGCCCCGGCGGCCGGTCCGAGACGACGCTGCTGCTGGACGAGCCCACCAACCACCTGGACGCGGACTCCATCGTCTGGCTTCGCGACTTCCTGCGCTCGCACACCGGCGGCCTGATCGTGATCAGCCACGACGTGGAGCTGCTGGCGGCCGTCGTCAACAAGGTGTGGTTCCTCGACGCGACCCGCAGCGAGGTCGACATCTACAACATGGAGTGGAAGCGCTACCTGGAGGCACGGGCGACCGACGAGAAGCGTCGCCGCCGCGAGCGGGCCAACGCCGAGAAGAAGGCCTCGGCCCTGATGGCGCAGGCGGACAAGATGCGCGCCAAGGCCACCAAGGCCGTCGCGGCGCAGAACATGGCCAAGCGAGCCGACAAGCTGCTGGCCGGCCTCGACGAGCAGCGCGTCTCCGACAAGGTCGCCAGGATCGTCTTCCCGGCCCCCGCGCCCTGCGGCCGGACGCCGCTGACGGCCGAGGGCCTGTCGAAGTCCTACGGCTCGCTGGAGATCTTCACGGGCGTCGACCTGGCCGTCGACCGAGGCTCCCGCGTGGTGGTGCTGGGGCTCAACGGTGCGGGCAAGACGACCCTGCTGCGGATGATCGGCGGGCGGGAGACGCCCGACGCTGGCTCGGTGATCCCCGGCCACGGCCTGCGCATCGGCTACTACGCCCAGGAACACGAGACGCTGGACCACTCGGCGAGCGTCTGGGAGAACATCCAGCACGCCGCCCCCGACGCACCCGCTCAACAGCTCAGGACCCTGCTCGGGGCCTTCCTGTTCACCGGGGAGCAGCTCGACCAGCCTGCGGGCACGCTGTCCGGCGGTGAGAAGACCCGGCTGGCGCTCGCGGGCCTGGTGTCCAGCGCGGCCAACGTCCTGCTCCTCGACGAGCCGACCAACAACCTCGACCCGGCGAGCCGGGAACAGGTGCTCGAGGCGCTCCGGACGTACAAGGGTGCGGTGATCCTTGTGACACACGACCCGGGTGCAGTGCAAGCCCTCGAACCCGAACGGGTGATTCTTCTGCCGGACGGCACCGAGGATCACTGGTCTGAGGATTATCTGGAGCTGGTACAGCTCGCCTGATCGACGCGCGGTGACTTCGTGATACCCCCTGGTCAGCGATGATGACGGACAGTACGGCGATGAACACTTTGCGATGTTTTCCCATGATCGCCTGGCATTAATGCTGTTCGTGTTCGATCATTGCCCCGACGGGGGCCGCAAGGGGCCCGACCTGCTCGGACGGAAGGCGGGACAAGGTGGCTGACCTGAAGAAGGGCGCCCGCATCACCGGCGCCGCACGGGACAAGCTTGCGACGGATCTGAAGAAGAAGTACGAGAAGGGCGCGAGCATTCGTGCCCTGGCCGAGTCAACCGGTCGCTCGTACGGCTTCGTTCATCGGGTCCTCAGCGAATCCGGCGTGCAGCTGCGGGGGCGTGGGGGCGCTACCCGAACGAAGAAGAAGTGATCACGAGACCGGGGTTCGGACGGCATTGCCCGGCCGAGTCCCCGGTTCCCCCCACTGAGATCGGGAGCCGAGAGATCGGAGTCCTCGAGATCGGTGTCAGAGAGAACAGGACGTGCGACATCGCGTCCGGAAGGCAGCCGTCGCGCCCGCAGCGCGGCGGATCGAGGGAGGCCGTCGGGTGACAGACGAACCGGTGGACGTCGACACGCTGCGTCGTGCGGGCGTCCGACTGGCCGTCGACGGTCCTCGGGCCACGATCACGCTGGATCGACCCGAGGTACGGGGCGCGCAGACGCCTCGAACCTGGGAGGCCTTACATCGGATCGGGCAGACACTGCCCGACTCCGTGCGCGTGGTGGTGATCGCGGGAACGGGGCGGTCCTTCTCCTCGGGGCTGGACCGCGGGCTGTTCACCGTGGACGGTGTCGACGGGATGCCGGGACTGCCGTCACTGGCGGCACTCCCGCCCGACGAGGCCGATGCCAGGATCGCGGAGTTCCAGGCCGGGTTCGCGTGGCTGGCCCGGCCGGAACGGTTGACTATCGCGGCGGTGCACGGTCACGCGATCGGTGCGGGACTGCAACTCGCCTTGGCCTGCGATCTGCGGATCGTGACCGAGGACGTGCAGTTCGCGATGGTCGAGACCAGGCTCGGGCTGGTGCCCGACCTGGGTGGTACATCCTGGCTCGTGCGGTTGGTGGGCTATGCGCGAGCCGTGGAGCTGTGCGTGACCGGCCGATTCGTCGGCGCCGATGAGGCGCTCCGGATCGGCCTGGCCAACGAGGTCGTGACCTCGACCGAACTTCCTGCGGCGGTGGACCGGCTCGTCGAGTCGGTGCTCGCCGCCCCACGGGAGTCGGTGTCGGAGACGGTGCGACTGCTCTCCGACGCGGCCGACGGCGCCCCGCAGGCAGTGCAGGCTGCGGCGGAGCGAGCGGCGCAGCTGCGATTAGTCACGCGGCTGGTCCGAGGATCGGGCGACTAGGCACGACGAGGGAAAGACACCCGGCTGGTCCGGGTCTCGTGGGTGACGGACGACATCGGAGGGCGGGGGTGCCCGCCTCTTCGGTCTCTCGTCGTGCCTGCCGTCGCCCTGTCGATCGAGGACGGCGTCGCAGGCAGGCTGCGCATCGGGTGGGTCCCGCGCGCGGTCCTGTGTGGCGGGCCCGTGCGGACGTAGGAATGCCGATGTGGTGCCTCGCCGTCCCGTCCTGGGACGGACCTCGAGGTTCCGCGTGCGCTCGCGGTCGGACGGCGGTGCGCGTTCGTCGGGCTGGACGTCTCGCGGGTCGGCTCGAGGCGGCATCGAGTGCGCGTCGTCTCCTCGGCACCGTGCCTCGCGAGGGCGGCCGTGGCCCGAAGGTCTGCCCTCGCGGCTCGCGCCGCCGAGGAGGTGTCCGTCAGCGGAAGTCGTCGGCGTGGTCGATCGCCCACTGCCGGAAGGATCGTGCCGGGCTGCCGACGGCCTCCTGCACGGTCGAGATCGGCCCGAGCGGCTGGTCCACCATCGCGGCGCGACCCGCGAGCATCACGTCGGCGAAGTCCTTGGACAGCCACTCAGCAGGCGCTCCCTGGCCGCCTCGGGAGGGAGCTCCTCCCAGTGCAGTGGACGACCGATCACCTCACCGAGGATGCGCACCTGCTCGATCTGGGTGAGGGTCTGCGTGCCGGTCAGCACATGGCTTCGCCCCACGCGGCCCGGCCCGAGCAATGCCCGCACCCCGACCTCGGCGATGTCGCGCTCATGGATCAACGTCCCGGCCGCCGCGCCGAACGCGCCCCGGACCACCGACCCGGCACGGATGTCGGCCGCCCATTGCAGCGTGTTGGTGGCGAACTCGGCGGGGCGCAGGAACGTCCATTCCAGACCGGACCGCCGGATGGCGTCCTCCACGACCACGTGCAGCGCACCGATCGCATTGTCCTGCTCCTCGAGATCATCGTCGACGGCGAGGGTCGAGAGGAAGACGACGCGCCGCACGCTGTCGTGGAGCACGTCCATGATCGCGGGTGCGGACTCGGGAGTGCCCAGCGGCCAGACCAGGAAGACCGCGTCCACCCCCGGCAGCGCGGCTCGTAGGGAGGTGAGGTCGGTGAGATCCCCTCGTACGGCCTCCACACCGACGGGCAGTCGGGCCTCGGGTCGATGGACCAGCGCGCGGACCGGCGAGCCGTTCTCGGCGAGCAGCGCGGCCACCTGCCCGCCGACGTGGCCCGTGGCGCCGATCACCAACGTCATGGTGGTTTCCGACATGGCTGCTCCTTCTCGTCGTCCGCCCGGCGTTCTCGCGTCCTGCCGGGAGCGGGTGGTCGCCGTCGCCCGTCGGGATGGCGGGCGACGATCACCGTAGGAGTCAGGCTTACTTTTTGTAAGAGCCAACCTGTCGGTAAGTTGGCGAGGTGGACGTAGGTGTGCAGGCGACCGGGGGCGCTCCCGATCCGAAGGGTGACGCGTTCAACAGCGACTGCCCTGGACGGGTGATCCTCACCCACATCGCGGGCCGGTGGGGTGTGCTGATCCTCGCGGCGCTGCAGGACGGGCCGCTGCGGTTCTACCTGCTCCGCGACCGAATCGGCGGGATCAGCGAGAAGATGCTCGCCCAGAATCTGCGCGCGCTGACGCGCGACGGACTGCTGCGCCGCGAGGTCGAGGCCAGCATCCCGCCGCGCGTCTCATACTCGCTCACCGAGATGGGGCGAGAGCTGACCGTTCCGCTACAGCAGATGCTCGACTGGATCGCGGTGCGGGCAGACGACATCGTCACCGCCCAGCGACGACACGACGAGCTGCACGGCGGCGGGTGAGCGTGCGGCGGGTGACGGCGGCGCCGCAGTCGGGCCTGGCGGATCGCCTCGGGGTCAGCCCAGCTCGGGAACCGAGACGAGTTGTTCGTCGAAGAGCACTCGGTTGGCCTCGTCGCCGCCTGCCACGTTCGCGCTGCGCCAGCGGGGCAGTTCGGCCGTGGAGCGGTCGTGCAGCGCCACCAGGACGAGGTTCCACAGGAATCCGGTGGTGAGGGAGGACAGCGGGCCGGTGGCAGGCGCCTCGACCGGATAAGCCGCGTCGCCGGGCGGCACGAGGGTGTCGAGCACGACGTCCGCCTGTTCGGCGACCGTGCTGTGCGCGCGGCGGGGTGCGTTCGCCGACGCGATCTGTGAGGTCACGGCAATCACTCGGCAGCCTGCGGCCCGGCCCGCCTCGGCCAGCTCGACCGGATAGGGGTTGATGCCGGAGTGGGAGAAGACCACCAGGGTGTCGTCGCGGGTGAGCGTGATCGAGGCGAGCACCTCGGCAGCCAGGCCCGGCCTGCGCTCGGCGAAGGTGCTGCTGCGCGCACCGTGCATCGGCAGCAGATCACGGTGGTAGAGCGGACGTACACAGGCGAGTCCGCCCGCTCGATAGAAGGTCTCCGCGACGGCGGCCAGTGAATGCCCGGCGCCTGCCGTGTAGACGGTGGCGCCTGCCTCGATCGTCGCCAGGATCGCCGTCGCCGCGGCGTCGACGGACGCCGCGTTGGCTGCCTCCACTGCCGCCAAGTGCGTTCGGGTGAGCTCGCCGAAGCTCGTGGTAGTGGTGGTGTCGGCCATCGCCGCCTCCTTCGCCGGAATCATCGACTGGTCTATACCACACCCGCCCGTGGAGCAGGCACCGCCGGTGACTGGGCCTGGTTCAGGCGGCAGCGTGGGGAAGCGCGTATCGACGGGGCGCCCTGGGGTTTCGGCGATCGGGGTCGGGGCACCGCCGAGGCGAGCTGAGACCGTCGCGACCGAGCTGAAGCGGCGTCTCACGGGCGGCCGAACCAAGCAGCTCGTCTCGACCGAGGAGTGAGACCTCTCGGCTTCCCTCGCTGTCTCGGACAGCTGCGGTCAGTCGGCCGCGTGCGATGTCGTGGTCAGCCGACTGCGCGGCCGGACTCGGGCAGGCCCGGCATCCTTGATTCGCACTGCTCGGCACGCCCGGTCTGTCTCGGCTGGACCATTCCCCCTCCGGACCACCGTCCCGCCCCGGCTCGTTGCTCGTGGCGACCGGAATCGTCGGCGGTGCCTGCCGATCGTCGCCGACCTGCGACGAGGACGACGAGGACGACGAGGACGTTGTCGTTCTTCGGCACGGGCCGCTCGCCGGGGGACTCGCCGACGCCGCCGGGACCGGGCCCGAAAGACGACAGACGCCGCCGATGCCCTCCGGTGACGGTGACGGAGGGCGCCGACGGCGCTGCTGCCTGCTGCTACGGCCTGGCGACGGCCAGAGCAGACCTGGAGAGTGGCGGACTACTGGTCACACAGCGGCTGGACCCAGATGTTGCGGAACTGGGTGCGGGTGTCCGGGTCGTGGTTCTGCAGGCCCACGTACCCTTCCAGCCCCCGCGCCGGGTCGGTGCTGGTGAAGTCGTTGACCAGCGTGCCGTTCAGGAACACCTGGTACCGCTCGTCCACGATCTTGATGACGTAGCGGTTCCACTCGCCGACCTCGTTGGACGGATACGAGCTGGGCTCCTGGTGGTTGTAGATGGCGCCGGTCTTCTGCGGATCGCCTGCCGGGTTGTCGTTGATCTGGATCTCGTAGCCCTCGTCGACGGCCACCCACGGGTCGTCGCCGGGGTCGGGGAATCGGACGAAGACGCCTGCATTGTCCGTCTCGGCGGTGACCCGCCAGTCGAGCATGAGGATGTAGTCGCCGAACTCTCGCTCGTCATACCAGAGCAGGCCCATGCCGTCGCGGGTCTGGAGGGTGCCGTCGACGACGTCGAAGCCGCCGGGACCAGCCTGATACCAGCCTTCGGTGGTGCTGCCGTCGAACAGTCGCACCGGGGCCTCACAGGCCTTGGCGGTGGGGTCCTTCGCGACCTGCGGCTCCGGAGCGGGCGCCGCGCCCGCGCCGACCGCGAGACCGGTGGACATCAGGCCGCTCAGCGTCACGCCCGCGAGTGCCATCCCGAGGGCTCGTCGTGTTCCGCGCATCGTGTGTCCTTCCTGAGCTGGGAGGGCGGGGCGGACCGACGTCGTCGTCGGTCCGCCCCTTCGTCTCACTGCGTGCGCCTCACTCGACAGCGTTGTCCGAGGCGCCCGTCACCGCCACTCCCTCGATGGTGTCGATGACCGCCTGGATGTCGCGGTCGAGGGTGCTGCGGATGTCCTCCGCGGTGACGAGGGTGGTGTCCGCCACGAGGGTCTGGAGCGTCTGGAGCTCCTCGATGGTGGCGTGGTCGTCGCCCTGTGCCTCGGCCAGCCGCGCGGTGGTGAGTTGGGTGCGGAGCTGGGTGGTGGCGGTGAGGGAGAGTCGGTTGGTGGCGCGGAATCGGTCGATCAGCTGGCTGATGTCGCGGGTGGAGGTGGTGGTGGCGAAGGCCACCGTCTGCTCCGTGGTGTTGCCCGCCAGGTCCGTCGCGGTGACGGAGAGCTCCTGCATGCCCAGCGGGAGCTGGTACAGGGCCACGTAGTCGCCGGAGTCGATGTCCTCGTCGTTGAGGGTGCCGATCACGGAGTCCAGCCCTGACGTGTTGTCCTCGGCCTGCCAGTGCAGGACGAGGTCGGTGGCGTCGCCGTAGACCCGTCCATCGGCCACGCCCGCGACCACCAGGGTGGGTGCGGTGGGGTCGATGAGGATGGTGGCGGCCTTCTCGTCCTCCACGTTGCCCGCCACGTCGACGGTCCGGTAGAGCAGCGAGTGCGGTCCCTCGCCGGACACCGACACCGGCTCCTCGTAGGCGGTCCAGTCGCCGCCGTCGAGGCTCCACTCGGTCCTGGCCACTCCGCTGCCCTCGTCGGTGCCCGCGAGCGCGACGGTGACCTCACCGTCGTGCCAGCCGCCGTCGGAGGAGTCGGGGAAGGTGGCCTCGGTGGTGGGTGCGGTGGTGTCGAGGGCGATGTCGAGGGTCTGGGTGTCTTCGGTGTTGCCTGCGGTGTCGGTGGAGCGGTAGTCGACGGTGTGGGTGCCGTCGTCGGTGAGGGTGAGGGGTTCTTCGTAGGTGGTCCAGTCGCCGTTGCCGATGCGGTATTCGGTGGTGGCGACGTCGCTGGCGTCGTCGGTGGCCTCGAGGGTGATCTGGACGGGGCTGGTGGTGTACCAGCCTTCCTGGCCGTCGGGCTCGCTCGGCGTGGTGCTCGCCGTGGTCACCGGAGCCGTCGTGTCCTCACCGCCGCCGTCACCCGTCGGCTTGATCCGGATGTTGCGGAAGTGGAGCTGGTTGGAGTTGCTGTTCTCCAGCCCGATGTGTCCGCCCTGACCCCGGCTTCCGTCGCCCGTGTACTCGGTGACCACGCGGTCGTTGAGGACCACGTTGTACTGATCGCCGGTGACCTCGATCTCGAAGAGGTTCCAGCCGCCGTACGGAGGCTTGGCGGTCAGGTACTTCGCCGCCATCAGGCCGCTGATCGAGCCGGTCCGGTTGACCACGTCGTCGACGCGGTCGAGGATCGCGACCTCGTAGCCCTCACGACCGGGCACGCCCGCGTCGCCCTGCGGGTCGGGGAAGCGCTGGAACAGACCGGAGTTCGCGCTGACGCTGAAGCTCTCGTACTCCGCCTCCATGACGTAGTCCTCGAACTCGGCGTCGGCGTAGTAGAGGATGCCGAATCCACCGGACTGCGGTGCCAACAGGCCTTCCTCGGTCACCTCGAAGCCGCCCTGACCGACGTGGTCCCAGCCCGCCAGGCTCTTGCCGTCGTACAGGGTGATCCAGCCCTCTTCGTCGGCGGTGGCCTGCCAGGTCACGACGCCGTCGTCGAGTGCGAGGTCGTCACGGAGGTTGACCGGGCCGTCGTCGGTGACGACCAGGCTCTCGCCCCGCACACACGAGCCGCCGTAGCCGAGGCAGGCCACGATGTGGTCGGTTGCGCCGACCGTGCTCGTGTAGTCGAAGGCGACGGTGCCGTTCTCGTCGGGCTCCGCGATGTGCTGCTCGACGCGGACGTAGGGCTCACCCTCGGTGTGTCCCGGCGGGAGGTCGCTGGCGGGGGAGGACCGGTAGACCTCGATGCTCACCGGGCTGTCGGCGGGCGTTCCCTCGCCGGGCGTGAACGTCGCCGAGACCTGCTGCTGGTCCCGGGTCTCGAGTTCGGCCGACTCCGGGGTGACCTCGATGGTGCCGTCGATCGGATCGAAGACCGACACCGCCGTCTCGGCGGTGCCCCGCACCACGCCGTCGGCGTCGGTGGCGGTCACCGAGGCCGTGTACTCCCCGGTCGCCTCGTAGGAGTGCGACACGGCCGCGCCCTCGGCGGTGTTCCCGTCACCCAGATCCCAGGCGAAGGTGGTGCCCTCGGGCAGCGCCTCCCCGGAGACCGTGAGGTTGGCGGTGAGCGGTGCGGCGCCTCGCGACACGTCCGACTCGGCGTGGATGACCCTGGGGCCTGCCGCGCCGAGACCGTCGAACTCGAAGTAGTTCAGGTTCAGGAGTTCCTGATCGGACTCGCCGTCGAACACCACGAACAGCTCGAAGGTGCCCTCTGGCGCGGTGATCTCCACCGGGTCGAGTTCGACGTACTCGCCGGAGCCCGCCGGGACCTCGGTCGAGGAGATGAGCTCGCCGTCGGGTGCGTTCGCCCGCAGCTCGACGGTGCCGCCCGCCAGGCCTGCCGCGGTCAGCCGCACGGAGTCGATCATGGACAGGTTGTATGGGGAGAAGGAGACCCAGTCGCCCGCGTGCACGCTGCCCAGGGCGCGACCGCCTTCGGCGGCCTCGTCGTCGATGGTCTCCACGCCTTCGGAGCCGTCGTGGTAGATGGCCTGCTTGCGCTTGGGCTGGAGGATGATCTCGTGCTCGCCGGAGGTGGCTGCGACGCCCTCGTTGCCTCGGTCCTCGTAGCTGGAGCGCAGCACGTAGAACAGGTTGGCGTCGCCGCCGTGTCCGCCGTCCTCCTGGATCGTCGTGACGCCCTCGCAGTTCTGGATGTTGCTCTGCGGGTGGGCGTGCACGTCATGGCCGAGCGCGGTCTGCACGGTGACGGCGGAACAGCTGATGCCGTCCCCGATGCTGCCGTCCTCCTGGTCCTCCACCGAGACGTCGTAGGCCACCCGGTCGCCCCACTCGAAGAGACTTCCGTCGCCCGGAGTGGTGAACTCGACCTGCGGAGCGAAGTTGCCGATCGTGATCGTCACCCGGCGCACGGTCTCCCGGCCCGCCGAGTTCGTCACGGTGAGCTTGGCGTTGTAGACGCCTGCCTCGGTGTAGGTGTGCGTGCCGGTGATGCCGTCGGCGTCGTCGACGCCGTCACCCTCGAAGTCCCAGGCGTAGGTCAGGTCGCCGCCGTTGGGGTCGGAGGTGCCGGTGGCGTCGAAGGTCACCTCGAGCGGGGCTTCGCCCGAGGTCTCGGTGGTGGCCAGCGAGACGTCCGGGGACTGCACACCCTGGGTGTGGTCGATCCGGTACAGCCCGGCGTAGGTGCCGGGGGTGAAGAACCCGCCGCCGTACTCGATGACGTAGAGCGAGCCCTCCGGGCCGAACTCCATGTCCATCGGCTGGTTGAAGTCCAATTCCTCGAGGAACGGCGTCATCGAGGAGTAGTCGCCGTTCTCGTCGAACCGGACGTCCGCCACGAAGTTTCTTGAGTATTCGTAGAAGAAGTGTGCGCCGTCGTACGACTCGGGGAACTTGGTCGGCGAGTCGAGCGATTCGTCGTAGCGGTACACCGGCCCGCCGAAGGCGGAGTTGCCGCCTTCACAGGAGATCTCGGGGAACTCCTCGGAGCAGCCGTAGGTGTAGAAGATGTCCGCAGGCGTGGCGGGCGGCAGGTCGGTCAGGCCCGTGTTGTTGGGGGAGTCGTTGACCGGGGCGTCGCAGTCGAAGGCCGGGCCGGACTCGCCGGTGGCGAAGTCGTAGTCCCGGTAGGGCTCGTTGGGCCCCATGCAGAAGGGCCAGCCGCCGTTGCCGGGGCCGTCCATGAGGTAGACCTCGTCGTAGGCGTGCGGACCCCGCTCGGGGTTGCCGTCCCGCGCGTCCGGCCCGACGACGCCGAGGAAGATCCGGTCGGTCTCCTGGTCGACGCTGAATCGGAAGGGATTGCGCAGGCCCATGTAGTAGACCTCGGGGCGGGTGCCCTCGGTGCCCTCCGGGAACAGGTTGCCCTCGGGGATGGTGTAGCTGCCGTCGTCCTCGACGTGGATGCGCAGGAGCTTGCCGCGCAGGTCGTTGGTGTTGCCGGAGGACCGCTGCGCGTCGAAGGCCGACCGGCTCTCGCGCTCGTCGATGGGGGTGTACCCGTCGGAGGCCCAGGAGTTGGTGTTGTCTCCGGTGGACAGGTACAGGTTGCCCTCGGAGTCGAAGTCGATGTCACCGCCCACGTGACAGCACAGGTCGCGCTGCGTGGGCACTTCCAGGATGATCTGCTCGCTGTCGCGGTCGATCACGTCGCCTTCGAGCGTGAATCGGGACAGGCGGTTGCGCGGCTCGGGGTCCGGTGGGGAGTAATAGGTGTAGACCCAGCCGTTCTCCTCGAAGTCGGGGTCCACGGCGATGCCCTGGAGCCCGTCCTCCTCGCCTGCGTAGACCTGGATCTCCGCGGCGGTGGTCACGTTGTAGCTGTCCGGGTTGAAGATCTTGATGATGCCGCGTCGGTCGGTCATCAGCACGCGGCCGTCCGGGGTGACGGCCAAGGCCATCGGCTCGCCGACGTCCTCGGTGAGCTGGATCTTCTCGAAGTCGCCCGCTGCCTCGGCGAAGGGCGTCAGGTCCTCGGGGACCTGGGTGAGCCGGGGGCTCGCGTCCGGCGATTGCTGGTCTGCCTGTTGGGCGACCGCCGGAGCGACCCCCGCCAGTGGCACCAGCAGCGCTGCACCGAGGGCTAGCCCCAGTGCGCGACGGCGTATCGATGACATGCGAGTCCTTTCTGGACATGGCGAGACGGTGACCGTGCTCTCCCGCCGCCAGGAGAGCCCGACCACTTTCTTCGGGGCGGCCCCAAGTATGTGAATGCATTCGGTGTTAACACAGTCTTTATTCTTGCGAAATACTGTGCTATGGCGACGGGCATAGGACGTGTGCGATGGCGAAGAAAGAATGTTCAGGCACCCTCTGTGCTGGCTGTGAAGAGGGTTGAGTCAGCCATTCGTCGGATTCTGGTCTGCCGATCGAATTAATTCACCGCTTGTACTATGCGGGTCGTTCGTCTTGATTCGCCGGCTGCCGGATCGGGCCAGGAACACCCAGCCGAGAACACCTAGCGCGAGCAGGATCAGCCCGCCGAGGACCGAGCGGGACGGCAGGCTGAGGGCCAGCAGCACACAGCCCGCCAGGCCTGCCGCCGCCAGCGGTCGCGGCGGCCGGTGCTCGGCCCGACTCAGCGTCCACGCGGCGGCGTTGGCGATCGCGTAGTAGACCAGCACTCCGAAGGAGGAGAAGCCGATCACCTCGCGGAGATCGGCCGTCAGCACGGCGGCCGCGGCCACCACGCCCACCGCGAGCTCGGCCCGCAACGGCACCCCGTGCCGGGCGTCGACCTCGGCGAGCACGCCGGGCAGCCTGCGATCCCGCGCCATCGCCAGCACCGTTCGCGAGACGCCGAGCAGCAGGGCGGACAGCGCTGCCCCGGCCGCCAGCACCGCCCCCGCCCGCACGAACGGCGTCGCCGCGGCGAGGTCCGAGGCCGCGACCACCGACGCGAGCGGGTCCGACCACCCTGCCACCGCGTCGGCGCCGACGCCCACGAGCAGCGTCGAGGCCAGGCCGAGATAGACGATCAACGTGATGCCCAGCGCGATCGGCACGGCGCGGCCGATCGTCCGTCGTGGACTTCGCACCTCCTCGCCCAGCGTCGTGATGCGTGCATAGCCTGCGAAGGCGAAGAAGAGCAGCCCGGCGGCCTCCAGCAACCCGCCCGGACTCGGCGCCGCCGCCGCCCCTGCGACGACGCCGACGGGCCTCGGGTCGCCCCACCCGGCCGCGATCGCGACGAACACCAGGACCAGCAGTACCGACACGACCGCGATCCTGGTGAACCACAGGGCGCGGCGCACGCCGAACAGACTCAGCGCGGTCAGCGCCAGCAGCGTCGCCGCCGCGACCGGTCGGGCCTGCTCCGGCCACAGATAGAACCCGACGGTCAGCGCCATCGCCGCGCAGCTCGCCGTCTTCCCGACGATGAAGCACCACCCCGCCAGGTAGCCCCAGAACGGTCCGAGTCGTTCCCGCCCGTAGACGTAGGTTCCGCCCGCGACCGGGTATCGCGCGGCCAGCCGAGCCGAGGAGATCGCGTTGCACACCGCCACGAAGCCCGCCAGCGCGAGTGCGAGCAGCACGAGCGTTCCGGCCGCGCGGGCCGCAGGCGAGAAGGCGGTGAAGACGCCGGCGCCGAGCATCGCGCCAAGGCCGACGAACACCGCGTCACCGGTGCCCAGCCGACGGCGCAGTGCTCCGCCGCGCTCCTCGTCGCCCTTCGGTCCTCGATCTGCAGACGGCGGCTTCATCGTGACACGTCCTGTCCTGGTCGGGAGTCGAGAACATCGGTGACGGAATGTGATCAATGAAGTCGCAGGTCCCGCTTGATCTTCGACCCAGTAAGGTCGCACAGGGTAGTCGGAATACGTGACACGCCGGGAAACAGGAGCTGACGAGAAGGAATGCCCGAACGGCAATCGCGCCGCGCGCTGCTCGCCGAGGCGGCCATCGAGGTCCTCGCCCGCGAGGGTGGTCGCGGGCTCACCCATCGTGCGGTCGACCGCGAGGCCGCGCAGCCCGAGGGCACCACGGCGGACCTCTTTCCCAGCCGAGAATCGCTCATGGAGGCGATCGCCGCACACATGTCCGAACAGCATCGCGCTGCCGTGCGGGCACTGCACGAGCAGCGGCCGGAGGTCGTCACCGCCGAGGACGTCGACCACCTATACCGCGCGATGCTGGTCCGCTCCACGCTGGACGGTCGCGCTCAGTTCCTCGCCCTGGTGGAGCTGTATCTGGAGGCCGTGCGCAGGCCGAGCATCCGGGCCGCCCTCGGCGAGATGGTGACCGCCAACATCGACTCGGCGGTCGCGCTGCACCGCGAGGCGGGCCGGACCCTGCGCCACGAGGAGGCGGGCAGGCTCGACGCCTACTTCCTCGGGCTCGCCGTCTCCCTGCTCGCGTTGCCGGGTGATGTGCTGCATCGCGGCGGGCTGGACGATCCCGGTGCTCTCGCGCCCGCCTTGCGGGCTGCGGCGTCCATGCCCACCGTGTCGGACTGAGCACCCCGACTCGAGCGCCCCGGACTCGAGCACCCCGCCATGCGGGTCCGCCGGGTGCCCGTAGCGGCCCGCGCCGATCGGCGTGAACCTGCTGGTGCCTCGATTCGTGTGTGCTGTCCGGTGTACCCCGCTCCCGACCGCCGCTCGCCGGCTCGGCTCGATCTTCCCCAGCCTTGATCCTCCGTGGCGGCCGGGCCGGCGCCGCGCAGGCTGCCGTGACCCGCAACGCGTCGGGCCGCGTCGAAGAAGGACTTCGACGCGGCCCGAGTGATCAGCGATGAGCGAGAGGCTAGACGACCGCTCCGCTGCCGTGCTCGTCTCGCTTCTTCTTCTTGCGGACCCTCGCCGCACCCGGCCACTTCGCATCGAGGCCGATCGCGAGCGGCGCGGCGACCACGATGGTCGTCACGTTGCCGATCACGGCACCGATGATCACGGCCAGGGCGAAGTCGACCAGGGAGCCGCTGCCGAGGAACAACAGCGCGCCGAGCACCGCGAAGACACCGATGCCGGTGTTCACCGTTCGTGGCATGGTCTGCAGCACCGCGGCGCCCGCGACCCGATAGAACGGATCCTTGGGTCGATCGGCGCGTAGCTCGCGTACTCGGTCGAAGACGACGACCGAGTCGTTGACCGAGTATCCGATCACGGTGAGCATCGAGGCGACGAACACCCCGTCGACCAGTCTGCCGGTCCAGGCGAACACGCCGAGCAGGAACACCACGTCGGCGGCCAGTCCGACGATCACGGCAAGGCCCAGCCGCCAGTCGAACCGGAACGACAGGTAGATCACCTGGGCCAGCGCACCCAGCAACAGCGCGAGGATCGCTCGATCTCGTAGCTCCTCGCCGAGGCTCGGGCCGATCAGGTCGCTCTGCAGCTGTTCGGCCGGACCCACCGCCGAGATGACGGCCTCGCGGATCTCGCCGACCCGCTCCTCCTCCAGCGGGCCGGTGCGAATGGTGAGGCCGTTGCCGTCGGCGCCGGAGACCGCCGCGTCGTCGAAGCCCGCCTGTTCGAGCGAACTGCGGACCGCACCGAGGTCGGGCTCCTGCTCGGCCTGGTAGGAGATGTAGCGGCCGCCGGTGAAGTCGACGCCGAGGTTCAGCCCGCGCACGGCGAGGCCGGAGCCGACCACGACGAGCACGATCCCGAAGGCGATCATCCACTTGCGCCAGTTCTTCAGGAAGTCGGGAGACCTCCGCTCGAACCACTGACGCAGTCGCCCGAGATGCGCGATACCGCTGATCTTGGGGTGCCGGGCGACGGGACCTCGGAACACGAGCTGCTGGAGCACCCGGCTGAGCACCAGGGCACTGAACATCGACGCGATGACACCGGTGCTCAGCGTGATGCCGAAGCCGCGTACCGGGCCGGTGGCCAGTGCGAACAGCAGCGCCGCCGCCAGCAGGGTGGTGATGTTGGAGTCGGCGATGGCGGTGATGGCGCCCTTGAAGCCGCCGTTGACCGCGTTGCTCATCCGGCGTTTCGCCGACTTCGTGCCGACCCCGGCGGCGTACTCCTCACGAGATCGCTCGTAGATCAGCACGTTGGCGTCCATCGCCATGCCGATCGCCAGCACGAATCCCGCGAGGCCGGGCAGCGTGATCGTGGCGCCGATCGCCAGCAGCAGGCCGAAGGCGATCGCGGTGTAGGCGGTGAGGGCGATGGTGGCGATCAGGCCCGCGAGCCGGTAGACGAAGATCAGGAAGAGGCCGGTGATGCTGATGCCGATGACGGCGGCGGTGATGCTGGCGTCGATGGCGTCCTGACCCAGTGTCGGGCCGAGGGTCCGCTGCTCGACGACCTCCACGGGCACCGGAAGGGCACCGTCGCTGATCAGCAGGGCGAGCTGCTCGGCCTCCTCCTGATTGAAGTCGCCCGTGATCGAGGTCTCGCCGCCGCCGGTGATGCCGACGTTGCAGGTGGTGTCGCCCTGCACCTCGGGGGCGGAGATGATCGTGTTGTCCAGCACGATCGCCACCCGTCGGGCGGGGTCGCCGTACGGGGCGCAGGCGGCCTGGCCGGTGACCTGGGCCCAGCCGCCCGCATCGGCGAAGTCGAGACCGACGTACCAGCCTCGGCCGGTCTGGCCGTCCAGCCGCGCGGTGGCGCGGTTGATCGCCTCGCCGGTCATGGCGGCGGGCGCAAGTCGCAGCGCCGCGCCGTTCTCGTCGGTGAGGACCAGCTCTTCGGTCGCCTGTGCCTCCGGATCGGCGGCCTCCTCGGCCTCCTCCGGGCTTGCGGCGGCGATCACGGGATGGATGGTCAGCTGGGCGGTGCGCCCGATGGTGGCCAGGGCCTCCTCGGGGTCCTCCACACCGGGTAGTTCGACGACGACCCGGTTGTCGCCGGATCGGACCAGATTCGGCTCGGCGACGCCGAGGGAGTCCACCCGGCGACGGATGACCTCCAGCGTCTGGTTCATCGACTCGTCATCGATGACGACGCCGTCGCCGGGAATGCCCTCGAGGGTGATCTGGGTGCCGCCTTCGAGGTCCAGCCCCAGCCGTGGCTCGGTGGTGAACAACAGTGCGCCAGAGGCGATGAGCACGATCAGGGACAGCAGTCCCCGTACCAACAGCCCGCGCCGTTCTGATGTGCCTGACACGTTGAGTCTCCGCGGTCGGATTCCCGCTGCGCGGCGGCGACGGGAAGCAGTGAGACGGCCGCATGGGCGGTCGTCATGGCTCAGCGGGTCGGCGGTGCGGGCGGCCCCCGGCTGCTGTCGGGTGCCGACCAGGCGGGACGCAGGTCGCGGATGCTCGGCGGGATCGGCCGGTGTTCGAGGAATCGGGGAGTCGCGAGCATCGGAGCGGCCGAGGGACCGAGGAGCTGCTCCCGGTGGGGCGACTCCTCGACGACGCCGCCGCCCACCTGGGTGCGCGCCCCTTGCCAGGCCGTGCCCGAGAACGGGCGCACGCCACGGGAACCGGTGCGTTCCACGGACTCGGTGCGGGCGCTGAGGAATGCCTGCCCGGTCGTCGAGCCGGTGACGCCGGTGCGAACGCCTGCGGCGGAGAACAGTCCGAGCACCGCGGAGAGCGTCGCGACGACGACCAACGGCCAGGAGAGCACTCGCCCGGAGCGTGTGCTCATGACTGCTCCCTGGATCGAGGCGGTTGCTCGGGGCGGAGTGTACCGAGTGGGGTTGTCATGGCCAGGCCCCGACAGTAGCTTCTAGACATCCCACGTCCGATGTCGGATGTCCGACTCGGTCGCCGGACCGATCGAGCCGTCCACTGCGGCGACTCGACCGCTCATCCTCAAAGGAGCGTGATGAGACCCTTACCGCGCATCGCATCGACCCTGCTGGTCGCGGCCGTGACCGTCGGGACCGCCGGGACCTGGTCGGCGGCGGGCCAGACCAGTCCCGTCGCGGATCCACAGGCGGACCACGCGTCCGACCCCGCCGCCGCGTCGGCTGTCTACACCTCGGGAACCGAGGGCTACGACACCTTCCGCATCCCGGCGATCATCCGGGCACCCGGCGGCGACCTGCTGGCCTTCGCCGAGGGGCGCCGCGACGGCGGCGGGGACAGCGGCGACATCGACCTCGTCCTCAAGCGCTCTGCCGACGACGGCGCGACCTGGAGCGATCTGACCGTGGTCGGGGACAACGGCCCGAACACCTTCGGAAATCCCAGCCCGGTGGTCGATCCCGAGACCGGCCGGGTCGTCCTGCTCTCCACGCACAACGGCGGCGACGTCACCGAGACCGAGATCAGGGCGGGCGAGGTCGAGGAGCCCGACTCCCGCCGAGTGTGGGTGCAGCACAGCGAGGACGACGGCCGGACCTGGACCGAACCCCGCGAGATCACCGAGGACGTCAAGCTGCCCGGCTGGCGGTGGTACGCGACGGGGCCCGTGCATGCGATCGCGCTGCGCGAGGGCCCGCATGCGGGGCGCCTGGTGGTGCCCGCCAATCACTCCAGCTCGCCGCCCGAGGGCAGCACCGACGTCGGGACCGAGGACAAGTACTACGACGCTCACCTGATCTACAGCGACGACGGCGGCCTGACCTGGTCCATCGGCGCACTGGAGTCCACTCCGGACGGCGTGGTCAACGGCAACGAGTCGACGGTGGCCGAACTGCCCGGCGGCAGGCTCTACGTCAACACCCGCAACCAGAACGGCACCGCGCCGGGCAACCGTGCCGCCGCCTACAGCAGCGACGGCGGCGCGAGCTTCGACGGCCCGCTCCAGCCGGTGCCCGCGGTCATCGCCCCGGTCGTCCAGGGCAGTCTGCTCCAGGTCCAGGACGGCCCACTGCTGCTCGCGGCACCGGGGAGTCCGAACCGACGGGAGCGCCTCACCGTGCGGTCGAGCGCCGACGAGGGCGAGACCTGGTCCGACGGCGCCGTTCTCTCCGAGGCGCCTGCGGCCTACTCGGATCTCGTGGCACTGACGGCGGACGAGGTCGGCGTCTACTACGAGACCGGCGTCGACTCGACCTACGAGACGATCTCCTTCCAGCGCCTGTCGGTGAGTGCGGCGGCGCAGGGCTGAGCAGCCGAGTCCGGCCCTGATCGTCCGCCGCCCGCCACGGTGTTCGGTCGGGGCCTCGCGTCTCGCCGTCCCATCCCCTGCCCCGGCGCCGGGGCGGCTTCGCGATCGACGGGCGAGGGCAGGCGAGCTCGCCGGACCGGGCGGCGGGAGCGGCACCGCATCGTCGAGACGCTCGTCGTCCGACCGGCTACCGAGAGCGACGGCTGTGTGTAGGTCGTGCACGGCGACGGTGACAGAATACGGCGATGTGGATTCGTCCCTGGGCAGTCGAGGACGCCGTCGAGGTCGCCGCGATCACCGCCTCAGGGGAGCACGACGTCCTCTGGGCGCAGGGCAGGGCGCTGATCGGCCCGCCGCGCGGCGGTGAGCACTGGCGGCGGACCCTCGTCGCGGAGGTCGACGGCATGGTGGCGGGCGTGGGCGCGCTGCTCTCGCCGCGCTTCCACCCGCGCCGCCTCTGGGCCTATGTGGAGGTACCGGCCCCGTTTCGGCGGCGGGGCATCGGCGCGGCACTCGTCACGGCGCTGCGCGACCTCGCCGCCGCCGACGGACGTCCGCTCCGAGCCAAGGTGCGGCCGGGAACGCCGTCGGCGGCGTTCGCGTCCGTCCTCGGGCTGCGACGGGTGCTGATCGAAGGGGAGATCCGTCGACTGCGTGCGGATCGGCTGCCCCGGCCTGCGGGCTGGGGGCGGGCGGCCGCCCTGGACGATCCGCAGGTCGCGGAGGCGTATCGGAGCTTCTATCGCGCCGTCCATCCCACCGACCCGCCCGATCGGCTCACCGTCGACATGGTGCGCGAGAACCACCTCGCCGCCGCCACGGGCGCTGTGCTGGTGGACGCCGCACCGGGACGGCCTGCGGGCGTGGCCCTGTTGATCAAGGACGAGGACTGGACCTTCAGCGGCGGCTCCGTGCGGCCCACGGCGGCCGGGGCGCCCTCGGTGGCGCGGGAGCTGCTCTGCACGGTCGCTGCGGTGCTTCCGCCCGAGACGGTCCTGGCCGCCGAGGTCGACGACAGCATGGCCGATGTGCGGGCGGCCTCCGCCGAACTCGGCGCCGTGACGGTGGCGCATGCACAGGTGGTCGCCGAACGGTGAGACCTCGAGCGGCAGGTCCGTGTGTCGGCGAGGTACCGCCCCCGGCCTCGGTTCGGCGGGACACGGGTCGCGTGCGGGGTCCGGTCGAGCGTGTCCGGATGCCGAGCCCGCATTCCCGCCTCCGCGCGGCTCGGCGGCGGATGCGAAGCACAGGATTTGTCGGGGCAGGCTGTCGCGTCTCGCCGTCGTGCCGCGTTCTCCTCGTGAGCCGCCGGTGCACACCCGCTCACCGGACAGCGGCAGCACCGGACAGCGGGAGAAGTAGTCGTCGAAGTGCACCCCGTCGACGGCGTCACGTGGGCCCCGCCCGGCGAGCTGCCGTGCGGCGCCGCCTGCGTGACGCCCTACGGGCGAGGCTGCTCGCCGTGCCCGCACCAGGCACATCGCGGGGACGTCCCGCAGGCCTCAGACGGGGATCAGCCGGTGATGCGGCTCGGCGGGCAGCCGCACCTCGATCGGATCGCCGGGGCGGACGACGCCGTCGGCCAGGACGACGGCCATCACGCCTGCCAACCGGATCAGTTCCCCCGCCGCGTCGCGACTGACGACCTCCTTCAACAGGCCCGGTTGGAAGGCGTCGATCTGGCGACACGGATTTCGCAGCCCGGTGATCTCGATCAGGGCGTCCGCACCCAGCAGCAGCTGCGTCCCGGTGGGCAGGTCCAGTAATTCGACCCCCCGCGTGGTGACGTTCTCCCCGAGATCGCCCGGTCGCACCTGATGACCCGCCGCCGCCAGTCGAGTGAACAGCTCGCTGTGAATCAGGTGGACCTGTCTGAGATTGGGCGCACTCGGATCGCGGGCCACCCGAGAGCGATGCCGGACCGTCTCACCCCGATGCGCGTCGCCCTCGACTCCGGTGCCCGTCCGCAGCGTGATCGCAGCACGAACGGTCTTGCTGAAGTCGTGCGTCGCGCTGCTGCTGATCGCCGTCACCGTCGGCAGCATGATCCGTTCCTCCTCATAGGAAGCACCATCTCGCCGCAGGCCGGGTGTCCGACCCCGGCTTTCGCTGGGAGAGAACGGTATCTCGGCCTCGCGTGTGCAGCCGACCGCCATCACCGGAGTCCGCACCCGGCGACGACGACCCGAGCATGGCACCCGAACATGACGAGGAGAAGGTCGGCGCAGTCCTCCTGTCCGTCCCAGCCCAACGCCTCGGTGGCATCGGGTGCCGGTTCCCCAGGCGGGCTAACCCCAGGCGACCGGAAGCTCCTCCAGACTGAGCAGTACCTGGCCGGGCCGATGGCGCAGCTGCTCGAGGGGGACGGCCAGCCGCAGATCCGGGAAGCGGCGGAACAGGGCGTTGATCGCCACCCGCAGTTCCATGCGCGCCAGCGCAGCGCCCGGACAGCGGTGGCTGCCGTGACCGAACGCGAGGTGCGGGTTCGCCGGCCGGTCGGGATCGAAACGGTGCGGCCGGGGGAAGACGGACTCGTCGTGGTTGGCGGAGGAGAAGGCGGTGACCACGCCGCTGCCCGCCGGGATGAGCACACCCTCGATCTCCACGTCCTCGGTCGCGATGCTGATGGGCCCCGCGTCACCGAGCGGGTTGATCCGCAACAGCTCCTCGACGTAGGCGTCGATGAGGTCGGGCTGTTCCTGGAGCCTGCGAAGCTCCATCGGGTTGCGCAGCAGGGTCAGGACCGCCGAGGTCACCATGCTGGTCGTCGTGAGGTAGCCGCCGACGAGCATCGCCAGGGTGAGCATCAACAGTTCGGTCAGATCGAGGCGGCCCTGCTCGTCATGGGCCGCGATCAACGCCGTGATCAGGTCGTCCCCGCCGCCGTCGCCCTCGGCCCGTTTGCGCTCGATGAGCCGGGCCAGGTATCCGACGAGCGCCAGCTGACTCTGCTGTGTCTCCTCCCGCCGCAGGGGGTCCAGCGAGTTCAGCATGTCGGTCCACCGGCGGAACTCGCCTCGGTCCTCGAAGGGGACGTCCAACAGCTCGCAGATGACGGTCACCGGCAGGGGGAAGGCCAGCGCCTCGTTGAGGTCGGCGGGTGCTCCGGTCCGCGCCATGGCGTCCAGCAGGTCCTCGACGATCTCCTCGACCCTGGGTACCAGTGCCTGCACCCGGGCTCCGGTGAACTTCGCACTGATCAGGCGCCGTAGGCGGGTGTGCGCAGGCCCGTCGGTGGTGAACAGTGTTCCCGGCGGCGGGCGGTCCACTCCGTAGGCGGGTGCGTCTGGTGCCGTCCCCGCCGCGCGACTGAACCTCGGGTCGGCGAGGACGCGGCGCATCACGTCATGCCGTGTCACCAGGTACACCGGCAGCCCGGTCACCGTCAGCCGAACCCGGATGATCGGTCCCTGTTCCCGCGCGGCGTGCAGCTCGGCGGGCATCTCCACCGCCGAGGGTCTGCTGAAGGGATAGTCCGGCAGGGCGTTCGTGCCCTCGTCGACCGTGGTGTCGTCGGGCACGATATCGGAATGGGTCATCGTCTGCCTCGCTTCGCCGTCGACTCGTGCGCTGTGTGCCATTCGGGAGCACCGTGGAGATCGCGGGTGATCGCGTCGCATTTTAGTGGCGCGATAACGGTGGAGAACAGGTCACGAAAAGCTGGACATGATCCGTGAGTTATGCACGCCGGTTGGTCGGCCGTCATTCTGGGAACGAGATATCCCACGGCCTGCCGAGGTGGCCACGGTCGGTCGACCGCTAGTCGATGAATTCTTGAGTCGAGATTTGTCGCCGCAGCGAGCCGATACGGCATGATACGGGCCGGGTCGGCAGGCAGGAGGCGTCCGATTCGTCCGAAGTGGAACCTGATCGAGCAGCGGTGCGGCATTCTCGCGTCGAGGAATCGCGACACTCTCGCGGATCACTCGAGTCGACAATGCAGGCACGGGTGTACTTGACCGAATGCGACAACGTCGAGGGCGCGCATCTCGGCGCCCAGATCACGGGAGGTCCTGTGTCCGCAATGTTCCCTGTCCCGTCGCCGTCAACGCTTCCGTCGAACTCCGTGGTCGGGGACGCGATACCGGAATCGATGAAGGCCGTCGTTCATCACGAGTTCGGCGGCCCGGAGACCCTGCGCATCGAGGAACTGCCGGTCCCGCTGCCCGGTCCGGGTGAGGTGCTCGTGCAGGTGCGTGCGGTCAGCGTCGGACGCACGCTGTGCATCGAGACCAGGGCAGGCCGACTGCCCTTCGCCCGCAGCCTGAGCTTCCCCCACGTCCTGGGTGCCGACCACGTCGGCGAGGTGGTCGCCGCCGCAGCGGACGTGGACGGCGCACTCCTGGGCCGGCGGGTGGCGGTGTTCCCGGTCGTGCACTGTGCCCGCTGCCGGGCCTGCCTGGCGGGACGCACGGAGAGCTGTGCCGACCTGCGGCTGATCGGCGTCCACCGGCAGGGTGCCTACGCGCGCTACTGCGTCGTGCCCGCCCGCAACGTCCACCCGGTGCCCGAGGACGTCAGCGACCTCGAAGTGTGTGCGTTGGCCCTGAATGGCGCAGTGGCCCGGCGTCAGCTCGACCTTGCCGAGGTGACGGCGGGTTCGTGGGTGCTCGTCCACGGTGCGTCCGGCGGGCTCGGCTCGACCCTGGTCCGGCTTGCGCTCCATCGGGGAGCGCGGGTTGCGGCGTGTTCGCGCCAGGGCTGGAAGCGCGAGCTGGTGGCGGGACTCGGGGCGGATCTGGTGCTCGATCCGGATTCGCCGGACTTCGCCGAGACGATCCGCGAGGCGACCGAGGGCGCGGGCGTGGACGCGGTCGTCGACAACCTCGTCGATCCGTCCCTGTGGGCGCGTACCGCGCCGCTGCTCGCCGCAGGCGGGACCGTCGTGTGCTCCGGTGCGATGGCAGGCGGGACGGCGCAGCTCGATCTGCGGCAGATGTACCTGCGCAACCAGCGGGTCCTCGGTGTCCGAACCGCTCGGCCCGCCGACGTCCAGGCACTGTGGAGGGACGTGTCCGAGGGACTGCGGGCCGTCGTCGATCCGGAGTCCGCGTTCACCCTGGAGCAGGCCGCCGACGCGCATCGGCATCTGGAGGAGGCTCGCAACTTCGGCCGGGTGGTGCTCACCGTGGACGCTCAGGGGTGAGCACCACCGACGGCGCAGCGGATCAGATCATCCGTGTCGTCGTGGAGTCCACCTGACTCATGCCGTACCGCTCGAACAGCGGGCCCAGCGTGGCGAGGTTCAACTCACCACGCCGGGCCAGGCTGTCCGCTTCGATGAACCAGCCCTCCGGCCCGGCGGGGACGAACATCGTGAGGTGTCGGCCGCCTGCCGGTCCCGCCGTGAGCTGATGCGGCACCCCTCGGCCGACCTTGACGACGTCGCCCGGCCCGCAGTCCAACGTCGTGTCGCCGATCCGGAACCGGTAACTGCCCTCCACGACGTGGAAGTACTCGTCCTCGTCGCGGTGGAGGTGCGGGTCCGGCCCCTGCTCCGGGCCGAGCCGCATCTCCAGCAGGGCGAACGCGTCGTCGGTGTCCTGACCTGACAGCAGCAGCGCCCCGTCGAGGAACGGGAGCCGGAACCGGGCGTACTCGGTCGAGCCTCGGACCAGTCCCCAGGGAAACGGCGTGCGGGGCAGCGCGGTCGTCGGCCCGGCCGAGCCCGCGGTCGTGGTCACGTCGGGTGCTTCGGACATCACGGTCACCTCTCCTGACGGTCGGATCGGTCAGCGCGGACGCACCACGACGCGCGCGCCGCGACCGGGTACGAAGGTGACGTGCCGCAGCCGAGGAGGCTCCGAGCGATCGTCGACGCGGTGCAGGTCCACCTCGGTGAGCACGGTGCGCAGCACCTCTTTCATCTCGAGCAGCGCCAGTGCGGCGCCCACGCAGCGCCGTGCGCCGCCGCCGAAGGGGACCCATGCATAGGGGTCGGGTTTGACGTGCAGGAACCGGTCCGGCCGAAACTCCTCCGGCGCCTCGTAGTTGTCCGGTGACAGGTGAACGAGGCCGGTGGAGATCATCACGTTCACTCCTGCCGGGAGGTCCCAGCGGCCGATCCGGACCGGCGCGGCGGTCTTGCGGGCCATGATCGGGGTGATCGTCCTGATCCGCAGGGCCTCCCGCACCAGGGAGTCGAGCTGAGCGTCCAGTGTCGGATCGTCCAGGTCGACGGCCGCCTGAATCCGGTGCATCGCCTCCGGATGCTGTACGAGTCGTTCCAGCGCCCAGGCCATGCCGGTGGACGAGGTCTCGTGCCCGGCCAGCAGCAGCGAGATGAGCAGGTCGATCAGTTCGGAGTCGTCCTCGGCGACGGCGTTGCCGCTCGCGAGCACCGTCGAGAGGATGTCGGTGCGCTCGGCCAGATCCGTTCTGGTTCGACGGTCCGCGATCTCCTGTCCCAGCAGATCGCGAGCCTCCGCCTGGATGCGGAGATATCGCTGCCAGGCAGGCATCTTCCGGAGGCCCGACCACAGCATCGGCCCCCGATCGAAGGACGCGACGCGGGGCAGCAGGGCACGCAGCCGCTGCGTCCTGGTCTCGTCGGTGACGCCGATGACGATCCGCAGGATCACCTCGAGGGCGATGGACTGCATCGGCTCCAACAGGGCGACGGGAGTGTTCCTCGGCCAGCGAGCCACCTCGGCACGGGTGATCTCGCCGATCTCCTGCGCGCTGCGCCGGACCGCCTTGCCCTGGAACGCGGGCGAGACGCTGTGCCGTCGCCGTCGATGCTCCTCCCCGTCCTTGATGACGAACGCCGTCGGGCCGAGTACCTCGCCGAGGCCGATCTCGGTGGAGTGCTCCCCGGCCCGCAGGACGTCCGGGTCGCCGGTGAACACCTCCTTGACCAGTTCTGGGCTCGACACGAAGACACAGGGCCCCCAGGTCACCGTGCGCAGCGTGAAGCAGTCGCCGTAGCGTCGTCGACACGAGTCGAGATACGGCTGTAACCGGCCTGCCAGCATCGCGGTCTGCAGAATCGCAGGCGCGCTCGGCCCCGGCGGCAGGCCGTCGCCCGGTGCGGATCTGCGCTCGGCAAGTGATTGCGGGCTTCCCATCAGTTCCTCGCATTCGTCGGCTGGTGGCGGTGGAGCTGTTCCGCCTGCGCCGACTCAATCAGTTCTCTCGTGCCAGGAACAGTCTTGACTCCGTGATTCTCCGGTTAGTGCGAGTTCCGACGTCCGACCGGCAGCCGGTCGCCGCACTGCGCTGCGCCGCCCGGCGCAATAGTGCTCCATTCGGGTATTTCGATGCTGCGCTGAGTGCTAATCTGCGGCGGCAAATGCGCGGGTACCAGAGGTAGTTTCTGAGTCGAGGAGTCGGGCATGTCGACACCCAGCACCGTCGCACCAGAAGGCCTTGTCGCGGATTCCGAGTTCGCCCGGATATGGCCGGGTTCGAGTGTCTCTCGAGTCCCTTACTGGGTGTACACGGCAGCCGACGTCTACCGTCGAGAACAAGAGCGGATCTTCGCCGGGCCGTTCTGGAACTACGTGGCGTTGGCGGCCGAGATTCCGCGTCCCGGCGACTTCGTGCGGACCTTCGTCGGCGGACATCCGATCATCGTGGTGCGGGCCGAGGACGGGGCGATCAACGCCGTGCTCAACCGGTGTGCGCACCGAGGACTGGAATTCTGCATGGAGCGCTCGGGCAATGCCCGCCGCTTCGTCTGTCCTTACCACCAGTGGACCTATGGCCTGGACGGCACGCTGCGCGGCGTGCCGTTCCGGCGGGGCGTCGGCGGCAACGGCGGGATGCCCGCTGACTTCGAGCCCGCCGAGCACGGATTGCGGCGGCTGGCGGTCGCCGAGCGCAACGGAGTGGTCTTCGCGAGCCTCGACCACGCCGTACCGCCGTTGGAGGCCTACCTCGGTGCCCAGATGACCCAGTACTTCGACCGGGTGTTCGACGGACGAGAGCTGACGGTGCTCGGCTACCAGCGACACCGCATCCCGGCCAACTGGAAGCTGATCTTCGAGAACATCAAGGACCCGTACCACGCGAGTCTGCTGCACGTCTTCCTCGTCAGCCTCGGACTGTTCCGGGCCGACCAGCCGTCCCGGGTGCTGATGGACGCGACCGGTCAGCATGCGGTGCTCAGCTCCCGGCGCGGGGAACAGCGACACACAGCGGCGACCGCGGACATCGAGAACCTGGACACCTCCCTGCGGCTGGCCGATCCGAACATGCTGGTCCCCGCCAAGGAGTTCGCGGGTCCGGAGACGGTGGTGATGCAGACCCTGTGGCCGAACCTGATGATCCAACAGCAGACCAACACCCTCGCGATGCGGCAGATCGTCACGCGCGCGGCCGGGGTGACCGAACTGCACTGGACCTACTTCGGTTACGCCGACGACGATGCGGAGATGACTCGGCGCAGGCTGCGTCAGGCCAACCTCCAGGGGCCCGCCGGGCTGGTCGGCATCGACGACTGGGAGGTGCTGGCCTACAACCAGCGTGGACTTCAGGGCAGCGACGACGCGGAGGCCGTCGTCGAGATGGGCGGCCATGGAACCGAGGACACCGAGCACATGGTGACCGAGGTGGCCATCAGGGCGTTCTACCGCCACTATCGCCAGGTGATGGGACTGTGAGGCAGCGATGACCGAGACCACCGAGACCGCACTCAGCCGCGACGTCGGGCAGTCCACGTCGATGGAGCTGTGGTTCCGGGTCCTGCGGCTCTACACCGACTACACGGAGCTGCTCGACGAGAAGCGGCTGACCGAGTGGCTCGGCCTGTTCGAGGACGACTGTCGATATCTGGCGATCTCACGGGAGAACGCCGATGCGGGACTGCCCTTGGCGATGATGCGCTGCGAGGGCGTTCCGGGGCTCTCCGACCGTGTCAACGCCATCGAGAACGTCTCGGTCTACGCGCCGAGGTCGATGCGTCATCTCGTCTCGGGGCTCCGGGTGAGCCACACCGACGAGCCGGGCCTGTTGGCGGTGGAGGCGTCCTTCGTCGTGCTGCAGAGCCTCAATGAGGAGCACACCGAGGTCTACGCCTCGGGGCGCTACCGTGACCTGGTGCGCGACGACGGTGGGACCCTTCGCTTCGCCGAGAAGACGGCCGTCTACGACGGTGCGCTGATCAAGAACGCCATGGTCTATCCGCTGTGACCTCGCAGCAGGATCGGGCCACGCAGGGCAGCGGCGCCTCGGCCCTGCCCGTGCGGGGGAGCCGGGCGGGCGGGACCACGGCAGACCTCGCGCTGCTCGCCGAGAACTGGGCGAGCTGGGCAGGGCTCGGCGCGGGGCTCGACGATGCCGGGTGGCGGTCCCCGACGCGACTGCCCGGCTGGACGATGACCGAGCTGTACGCCCATGTCGCCAGGGGGGTCGGTGTCCTGGGCACCGCCGTGGACGGCCGGTCGGACTCCCCGCCTTCGCGGACCGACGCGGCCGACTATTTCCGATACCTGCGGGGACTGCCCCACGGACCCTCGATGGTGGACTCGGCCGCGCGGGCGGCGGCGGAGGCGGGCCGGACCGAGCTGGTCGGCTGGTTCGCCGAGGACGCCCCCGTGGTGCTCGAACGAACGCAGGCCGCCTGGGACTCGGTCGTGGCCAGCCCGGCAGGCGACATCGCGCTCGGCGACTACGTGCTGACGCGACTCGTCGAGGGCACCGTGCACCTGCTCGACGCGGCCTCGGCCGTCGACCGCGTACCGGAACCCGCCGCCGAGGCCCTGGCCAGGACGGCCGACGTGCTCGTGGTCCTGGCCGGGCCTGCCCGATTCGTGGAGCTGGCCACCGGCCGCGACGCCGGTCCGGAACTGTTCCCCGTGCTGACCTGACCCGACCCGGCCTGATCGGCACCTGACCAGGCTGCGCCGGGGCGAGCCGAGATCGAGCCAGACGGAGTCGCGGGCCGGACGCAGGCCGATCGGCTCGGCATCGTCCCGGCCACCGCAGGACAGGATCAGGCGGGATGCCCGCGTCCTCGGCCGGTCGGCGCCGCCGGGGGACGGAATCGGCCGGTGCGCAGGCTGGACTCCGGGCGACGGCGGGGCCGGCCTGTGCCATTCCACGCCGCAACGGGCACCTCCTGCGGGTTGGGCCCGTGGCCGATCACGAGGTGATCGGCGGCTTCGCCCGCGCTCGGCAGGGCCGCACCCGCTCCGACGCCGAGTGGAGCCGGCGGGACCCGCCGGAGGGGAGACCATCGGACCGGAGGCCGTCGACACGGTAGGCAGGCTCGACTGAGCCGACCCGCCCACTCACAGCCAGGCGCCGACGGAGAACAACGCGAAGTTCGCGATCATCAGCAGGTACAGCCGCGCCCAGGAGACCATCTTGTCGCCGATCGGGCCTCGGAGGACCGTGACGGCCAGCGACGCGGTCCAGGGCAGCGTGACCAGCGGCAGCAGGTACCAGGGCGCCGACAGCAGCACCGCGATGCCCGCGACGCAGAGGTAGAAGCCCGACAGTCCGGCGACGTAGACGGCCTTGGTCGCCGACGGCGGGACGAGCTGTGGCAGCGTCGTCTTGCCCACTGCGGCGTCCTTCTCCACGTCACGGGCGTTGTTGTGCAGCATCAGGCTCATGAACAGGAAGCCGGCGCCGAGCGCGGCCAGCACCAGGGCGCCGTCGACCCGGCCCACGTTCACCCAGCCGACCACCAACGTCACCATCGTGCCGGTGAACACGAAGTCGAGGGCCTCCCCGAGGCCCCGATGGCCCAGTGGTCGACGGCCGCCCGCATAGGCGAAGTAGGCGAGATAGAGGATCGGGATCGACAACAGCAGCCACGGCGTCGTCGTCACCGCCAGGTAGCCTGCGCAGAGCCAGGCCAGCACGAATCCGGTCATGCCGACGCGACGGACCACGCGCATGTCCAGTCCCAGCGCCAACGAGCTGTCCGGCCGGACCCGGTCCGGCCGGTCCAGACCGCGGGCATGGTCCTCGTAGTCGTTGATCAGTCGCCGTCCGATGCCGTCGAAGACGAACATCGCCAGCGTCAGGCCCACCCGCCACGGGGAGAGCTGCTCCAGATGGTGGGAGGCGGAGACGGCATAGGCGCCCTGGAGCACCAGAACGAGGATCAACGGCGGACCCGACGCGTGCACCCAGTCGAGGAGGCGAGCGGGCCTGGAATGGGAGAGGGCTGCCGAGTCGGTGGTCATGGGGACTCCTCCCGGGAGTTTCCGGCGATCGGACCGCTCGCGGGACTGAGCGGACTTCGCTATGTCGCGCTCCGGACCTGGACGAGCCGGACCGCCGAGTACCGTCCTGGCCGTCGGTTCTAGCCGCCGATGCCCGCCGGTCTCCTCGCCTCGCGGTGACTCCTCGCGTCGGCACGCACTCGCTTCACCCCCACACCCTGGAAGAGAACGCTGGTGTTGCGCGAGGGGATGAGGCGGATCTCCGGACGGCGGTGAAACAGGAATCCGGGTATGTCGCTGAGCTTGGGCGCGAGACCCTGAAGACGCAGCGAGACTCCGTGCGCCGCAGCGGCTCGCACCAGACCCGCTCGGTTCACGAACAGTCGGTGGTCATGGCAGCCTTTGGGCGCCTTGACCCGGAGCGGCAGGTTCTCGGCCAGTGTGATGATCAGCAGTCGCGCTATGGCGGTGTCCGGGATCGTGTCCACCACGAGCGTGCCGCCCGGCCGGAGGATTCGACAGCATTCGGCGATCACCCTGGCCGGGTCGGTGACGTGCTCAAGACACTGGCCCGCCGTGACGACGTCGGCACACTCGTTCGCCAACGGAATGCGATTCATGTCGCCTCGGATCACCTGGTCCACGCCGTGGGCGCGGGCGACCCGGCCGCTCTCGGCCGAGAGGTCCACGCCGACGTGGGTGTAACCCTTCCCGACCAGGTGCGGGTGCAGCAGGCCGCCGCCGCACGCGACGTCCACCAGCACGGCGTTCTCTCTGGTCGCGGTGGGCACCAGGGCCGCGCGGCAGCGGGCGATCCAGGAGAGCGACGCGAAAGTGCCCTCCGGGTTCCACCATTGATCGGCGAGTTCGTCGTACTGGCGCGGGTCATTCGGAATCCGAGTGCTGCTCACCGTCGTCATCCCGTCGTGTCGAGTCGGCCGAGAGAGAGGATTCAGAGAAGGAAGTAGAGCTGTCTGGCGGCATCCATACAATGGTCTATGCGTCCATCGGTGGCAACCCTTCTGGCCAATCCAGTGGTACTCAAGCGTGCCTCGAGGTGCCTGCTGCTAAACCGAGACCTTCAATGGTCGAACAACCGCTGCTGGATTCCAGGCAGGGCGGTCATAATCGCGGATCGGCCGGTGGGTGAATCGGCCTCGAAGCGTGCCAGGACTACAGGAGGTGCGTCCGTGAGCGACGCCGTTCGTCCCGCCCGTCGGTCCGCTCGTCCGGTCGCGGGTCGGGCCCTGCCCGGCGGCCGGGTCGCCGACCGGCTCAGCATTCCGTCCGTTCGCATCCTCGAGCTGCTCGACGCGATGCCCGACCGGACCGAGTCCACGCCGGAGTCGATCGCACGGGGAAAGCAGACCCTGTTGATCACGTTCCGGCGGGACGGCTCCCGGGTGGCGACCCCGGTCTGGGCGGCTCGGACGGCGGGGATCGTCTACGTCCGCACCCAGCGCCCGTCCGGCAAGGTCAAGCGCGTACGGCGTGAGCCTCGAGTGCTGCTGGCCCCGTGCACCACCAGAGGCGTCCCCACCGCTCCGGCGGTTCCCGCCCGCGCTCGCCTCCTCGGACCAGCCGAGGAGGCGAGCGCGGAGCTGGCGCTCCGGCGGGGCTACCGCCTGGTCCGCGCCGCGTGTGCGCTGATCCAGGACCTGCTGCGGGTCGACATGTGCTACCTGGAGATCGTCTTGGACGACTCTGCCGCCACCGAGGCCGGTGACCCGGTGACCGGCTGACGCCGATACCTGCCCAGCGCCATGATGGGGAAGATCTGCCGGTAGAGCGGGTATCCGATGTAGAAGTCGCCGGGGAACCCGGTGCCGGTGAACAGATGCTCCTCCCAGGTGCCGTCCGGGAGCTGCCTGCTGGTCAGCCATTCGATGCCGCGCCGGACCACGTCCGTGTCCTCGCCCTCGCCTGCCGCGTGCAGCGCGAGCAGCGCCCACGCGGTCTGGGAGGGCGTCGACTCGCCCCTGCCCCGCCACGAGTCGTCGTCGTAGGAGCGCAGATCCTCACCCCAGCCGCCGTCGGCGTTCTGATGGTCGACCAGCCAGCGCACTGCCCGACGAACAGCCCGGCTCTGCGGTGAGGCGCCCGCCGCGATCAGGGCGGGCACCGCCGCTCCGGTGCCGTAGACGTAATTCGCACCCCAGCGGCCGAACCACGATCCGTCCTCTTCCTGAGTCTTCAGCAGGTAGAGGGCGCCGTTGCGCATCCTCGGGTCGTCGGGCGGCAGTATTCGGGCGAAGGCCTCCACCACGTGCGCGGTGATGTCCACCGAGGGGGGATCGGTCGCGACCCCGAAATCGCAGAAGGGCAGCTGCGCGAGGATGTCCGAGGTCTTGTCGGCGTCGTAGACGGCCCAGCCCCCGTTCTCGGACTGCTGGCCGAAGAGCCACCCGAAGCCTCGGTCGGCGGCGGCTGCGGCGCGCTCGGCGATCGGCGAGCCGTCGGCCTCGGCCACTCGGTGCAGGGCCAGGACGACGAGGCTGGTGTCGTCGCAGTCGGGGAAGTGCTCCATGGCGAAGGGGAAGGACCACGCGCCGGGCACCAGATCGGGTCGGTTGACCGCCCAGTCGCCCTTGGTGCGGATCTCCCGGTCCAACAGCCACTCCGCCGCCGCGCGGACTCGGTCGTCGGCTGGGTCGGTTCCCGAGTCCAGCAGGGCGAGCACGACCAGCGCGGTGTCCCAGACCGGCCCTGGACAGCAGGCGACCCGGCGCGCGACGCCCTGTGGCGTCTGCTCAGTGACGGCGAAGCGGCTCAGCCCGCGCAGGCCGGCGACCATGGTCGGATGGTCGGCTCGATAGCCGGCCGCGCCGAGCCCGAGCAGCCCGAACACGGTGATCAGGTGGATCCCCAGCCAGGAGCCGTCGACCTCCTGATGCCGCATCATCCACTGCTCGGCCAGTCGGGCCGCCGTGCGTCGGACCCTGGCGACGGGCCGTCGCTCGTAGCGGTGGAGCAGCCGGTCCATCCGGACGAACATGCCGGGCCAGCTCAGCAGCGGCGGGTCGGCGGGCGGCGGCACGGGCTGCTCCGACCGTAACTCGTCGACGTCGAAGGGCAGCGTGACGGTCGGCCGGTGCGAGCTGATCAGGGTCAACGGGATGACGGCCATCCGAGTCCAGCCGGAGAACCCGTACACCGACATCGAGGACTCGCGGGGGACGAACATCAGCTCCGGGGGGATGACGGGCAGCTCGTCCCAGGACCACTGCCCCAGGATGGCGAGCCAGATCCTGGTGACCATGCGGGAGCGCTCGGCGCCGCCCGCCTCCCGGCAGAACGCCGCCGCCGCAGCCATGTGCGGCTCGTCGGGTCGATCTCCCGCCAGTCGTAACGCCAGGTAGGCCTCGATGGTGACCGACAGCTCCGCCGGTCCGCCGGGGAAGGTCGCCCAGGTGCCGTCGGCTCGTTGTTGAGACCTGATCCAGCGGGCCGTGGTCGTGGTGTACTCCTCGGTTCGCGTCCCGAGGAACTCGTGCATGAACAGCTCGCCTGCCTCTGCCGTCACGTTCGTCAGCACCGGCGCGTACCAGTAACCCTCGCTGTCCTGCTGTTTCAGCAGCCAGTCGACTGCCTGTGCGAGGGCGTCATCGACCTTGGTCATGGCCACCTCTTGATCATTCTCGTTTCGGACTTCTCGATGGTGAGCACGAGCACCGCCGCTCAGGCGACGACAGAGGTCTCGACATGCTCTGGCCGGGGGAGCAGCCGGTCGATCTCGGGCATGAGCAGCCGCGCGACGGCGATGAGCCGCTCCGCCGAGTCCGGCGCGACGCCGGGCAGGGAGCGGACGTCGGACAGCGCCTGCTCGATGTGGGCCCTGGCCACGCGGAGGGACTGTTCCGCGGCATCGGTGCGGCCGAGCACGGCGAGGATCTCCTCACGGCGTTGCGGGGTGAACTCGCCCTTGCTGAGCAGGGGCTGCAGCTCGGCGGGCCGCTCGCGCAGTGCGTAGATCACCGGCAGCGTGTAGACCCCGTTGGCCAGGTCCTGCCCGGACTCCTTGCCGGTCACGCCGTTCGGCGCCCAGATGTCGAGCACGTCGTCCCAGATCTGGAAGGCGATGCCGAGGTTGCGGCCGAAGGACCCCATGCCTGCTCTGGCGACCGCGTCCCCGCCTGCCGCTGCCGCGCCGAGCACCGCGCTGGCCTCCATGAGGGCGGCGGTCTTGCCGGTGATGGCGGCGAAGTAGGCGCTCTCCGAGCGGTCGACGTCGTAGAGGTCGAGGCCCTCCTGCAACTGGCCCATGCAGATCGTCTTCAAGGTCTCGCCGATGAGCTGCATCGGCAGGGTGCCCAACGACGCCGCCGTGCCGGTGGCGCAGGCGAGCAGATAGTCACCGGAGATCAGGGCGGTCGCGTCGCCGAACAGCGCGTTGACGGTCGGGTGACCTCGTCGGGTCTCTGCTCGGTCGCACAGGTCGTCATGGCAGAGCGTGGCCAGGTGGAGCAGCTCCACGGTCACGGCGGCGGGGATCACCTCCTCGGCGGACACCTGGTGGTCGACGACGTAGGCCGAGGTCAGCGCGAGTGTCGGCCGGAAGAGCCTGCCCGGCCTGCGGGTGAAATGCTCGAAAGGGCCTCGCGCTCGCTCGTCGCCCACAGTCACCGAATCGATGATCGCCCGCCGCACCGCCGCCAGATCCGTGGTGAGTCGGGGAAAAGAAGAACTGCTCGATGACGACCTGGATGTCATGGTGCACCGCCCCCTTGAAAGACTCAGATGACTTGTTGATCGCTTTCACACTGCCAGTCGGCACAATGGCAGGCAAGACTCCGCGCCGAGTTGAAATTGGTTTTGAGGCGGCGGCGGGAGAGACGCCTGCACTAAGCTCGACTGGGACGAATGGAGTAGTGAATAACAAAGGCGGTTGGCGGTCGATCCGCCGGTCGTCGAAGTTCGCGCAGGTGGCGCGGGAACACCAGGATCACCGATTGTGACGCGATTCGCCGATCGTCACTCCCAGTATGCGGACCGGCTTATTCCCGAGGTCCGATTTCGGCCGCGTTAAATGACGTCTCCTCGGTTGCGGGCGGCGTCGGGTCTGCTCTGGTCGGCTGGTCCCGGCATGGTGCTATTTTCTCGAATCATGAGAGCCCGCTCTCGAATGATGGGAGGCGCCCGGTACGGTCGGGGCGCGGGACGAACGACGGGGAGGGCCCATGACCGCAGAGGCTGATCAGTATGTGCACGGACACCACGACTCGGTGCTGCGGTCCCATCGATGGCGGACGGCGGCCAACTCCGCCGGCTATCTGCTGGATCGGCTGCGGCCCGGCCTCGATCTGCTCGACGTCGGATGCGGTCCCGGCACGATCACCGTCGAGCTGGCCGAGCGGGTGGCTCCCGGCCGGGTCGTCGCAGTCGACGTGGCACCCGTCGCGATCGCGGCCACCCGAGCATTGGCCGAGGATCGCGGTCTGACCGACCTCGAGGTGCGTGCCGACGACGTCTACGCGCTCGATCTGCCGGACGACGCCGTGGACGTAGTCCATGCACACCAGGTGTTGCAGCATCTCGCCGATCCGGTCGGCGCGCTGCGGGAGATGCGTCGGGTGTGCCGCCCCGGTGGACTGGTCGCCGTCCGCGACGCCGACTACGCCGCGATGACCTGGTTCCCTGAGCCGCTTGCGATGCGGGAGTGGCGCTCGGTCTATCGCCGCGTCGCCCGTGCCGCGGGCGGCGAGCCGGACGCGGGCCGTCGACTGTCCTCCTGGGCTCGCCAGGCCGGGTTCACCGACGTCACCGCCACCGCCTCCACCTGGTGCTATGCCGATCCGGACGACCGGGCCTGGTGGAGCGGCCTGTGGGCCGAGCGCATGACCGAGTCCACCGTGGCCGCCCGCGCGCGCCACGAGGGGCACGCGACGGAGGCGGAGCTGCAGCGGATCGCGGCGGGTTGGCGGGAGTGGGCCGAGGACGACGGCGCCTGGTTCGCCGTCCTGCACGGCGAGGTGCTCTGCCGGGCCTGAGGCCGACCGGCCGACGGTCCTCGGCCCGCCGTCGGTCGTCGGCTCGGACGGGCTGCGCCGACGCGGGCGCCCATCGGCCCGGCGGGCACGGAAATCGAGCTGCCTTCGACGCGTGCGCCCGGTTACAGTGCCCAATCGTCGTCCGTCGACCGGCGGTGGCGAAGACGGGGGGATCGGAATGGACGACCTCGTCGCCACCTCCGCCGGTCGGGTGCGCGGCATCGCCCGCTCGCCGGAGGTGCTCGCCTTCCTCGGCATCCCCTACGCGGCCCCGCCCTTCGGTGCGGACCGCTTCCGGGCGCCCCGCCCCGCCGCCGGGTGGGCCGGAGTCCGCGACGCTCGGTCCTTCGGGCCCGTCGCGCCGCAGTCCGCGCGGCTGCCCGGCATGCCGACCTGGTCGCCGGGCGACGAGGACGTCCTCACGGTGAACGTCTGGACGCGCCGGCCCGCCGCCGACCGCCCGCCGTCGCCGGTCCTGTGCTGGCTGCACGGCGGGGCGTTCACCTTCGGGTCGGCGGCCCAGCCCGACTTCGACGGGACGACGTTGGCCTCGGCCGGACTCGTGGTGGTCACGTGCAATTACCGGCTGGGCTTCGAGGGCTTCGGGCGGCTCGCGGGATTCCCGGACGATCGAGGGCTGCTCGACCAGCTCGCCGCACTGCACTGGGTTCGAGACGAGATCGCGGCGTTCGGCGGCGATCCCGATCAGGTCACCCTCGCGGGCCAGTCGGCGGGCGCGACCTCGGCGGCCTGCCTGCTGGGGCTGCCCGAGGTACGCGGGCTGTTCCGCCGAGTGATCGCCCACAGTCCCGTCGGGGTGCGTTTCACTCGTGACGCTGCCGACGACGTCGCCGAGCGGATCGCCGCCGTGGCCGGGCTGCCCTCGGTGACTCGCCTGTCCGAGGCATCGCCGCAGACGCTCGTCGCCGCCTCCGACGCGGTGTCGGCCGCCTGCCGTGCGGACCCGGCCGAGGGCCGCCGGTACTACGATTCGGTCCTCTACGGCCCGGTGCCCGCCGACGGCGGGGCCGATGCGCTGCTCGCCGCGTCCCCGGAGGAGCAGCTGCGCACGGGCCTCGCTTCCGACGTCGACCTGCTGGTCTGCCGCACGGCGGACGAGCACTGGCTGCTGCACGCGGTTGACGGCGTGCCGTCGGTGGTCGACGAGGCGGGCTTCGCCGACTTCGTCGCGGCGATGGGCATTCCCGAGGAGATCGTCCTCGGCCTGCGTCGGCGTCGGCCTGCGGCCTCGATCGTCGAGTCCTATCTCGACGTGTTCGGTGAGTTCGTCGTCGGCAGGCCCGCCGCCCGGCTGATCGAGGAGCACGTCGGGGCAGGCGGTCGAGCCTGGTCGGCTCGCTTCGCCCGCCGCCTCGGTCCCGGCGGCCCGGTTCCGGCCTGGCACAACGCCGACCTCCCGTTCGCCTTCGGCAATCTCGACGTGCCGGGGGCGCACTTCCTGATCGGCGGTCCGCCGGGCGAGGCAGACCGGGCACTGTCGCGTCGGATGACGGCGTCCTGGGTCGGTTTCGCGACCGACGGAGATCCCGGCTGGCCCGCCGTGCCCGCCGCCGTCGGGCCATCGCCGACCCGGATCTGGCAGACGCCGCACGACTCGCTCGACCGCCGAGCCGACGACGGCGCCGTCCGGCGCGATACGGTCCGGCCGAACGACACCGCGGGCTGACGGGCACCGGAGCCCGGACACGGAGCGTGTCGGACTCGGTCGAGGAGTGGGCGCGGCCCGGTCGTCGGGTCTGTGGTGCCGAGGCCGGTCCACCCTGTCGAACACCGCGCATGGGGACGTTTCAGCAGGTGGAATGTCCCGCCGTAGATCCCCTCCCGTGATCCTCGACCCCCTCGCCGCCAGGTCCGTCGAGGCCTGCCCCGTACCGGCCGTGATCACCGTGTGTGCTCGGCGGACGTCCCGGACGCGACCGCATCACGAATAGACGTCGGTGCGTCGACAGATCGGCACGGCCGGTCACGGCCCGGTTACCGTTCGACTCGCCGGTGGGGGCTGGCCGACCGGCGGCGGTCCGGGGAGATGGTGCGGGATGAGCCGGTTCACGTCCTGGTGGGGGCATGCGGCGAGACTCCGACGGTTACGAGGCCTGGCGCCCGGCGGCACTCTCGGCTGGCTCGACCCTCGCTACATGCTCTCCAAACCGGGGGAGGAGCGGGCCCGCCGCTTCATCGCCGTGCTCCTGTTCGGTCAGCGGGCCAGCTATCTGCTGCCCGCCCTGGCCGCGTCGCAGGCCGCGAGCTATCACGCCGTCGTCCTCAACGGACTGCTGCTCGCCTGCGCCTTCGGCTGGAACGTCCTCATGGCCGCTGGGATCGGGCGGCGCGGCTGGTTCACCCACGGCATGGTCGCCGTCGACGTCCTGATCGGCTGCGTGCTGCTGGCGGCGGTCACCCGCAACTGTCTGCCGGGCACGGAGTTCACCTCGGTCAACTGGTCGTCGAAGTACGTGCTGGGCACGGCGGCGCTCATCGGGGCGACGCTGGCCCCGAGAGCGGCGATCCTCGTGTCGCTCGCCCCGATGATCGCCTACGTCTGGGCGTTGAGCGGCGGGGGTGCCTCCTTCGCGGTCACGCCGAACATGATCGGCCACCTCAACTCCTGCCTCTGGTTCGGACTGCTGCTGCACTACATGCGCCGTTACCTCTCAGCGCAGTCGCGCATCCTCGACGAGGCCTCGCAGCGCAGGCTCGCGACCGAGGTCGCCAAGGCCGCCGATCAGGCGCGCTTCCACGAGCGCATCGCCCACTACCGCGCCCTGCACGACACGGCGCTGGCGACCCTGACCGCCATCGCACGCGGCGGGCTCGACCATCGCACGGATCAGGTGCGGCGGCGGTGCGCCAAGGATGCCGACTACATCCGGCGGCTGATCGTCGAGGACTCCGCGGGCGGCTTCACCGGCCTCGGCGACAAACTCGCCGAGGTCATCGCCGACGCGGAGGGGCTCGGGCTGCGCGTGCACTACCTGCCGGGCACCCTGCCCGGTCATCTTCCCCGACATGTCGTCGAGGCCGTCGCCGACGCCTGCCGGGAGGGGCTCAACAACGTCGCCCGGCATGCCCGCTCACCCGAGGCGTGGGTGACCGTCGACTGGGAGGACGCCGAACTCACCCTGCGAGTCGTCGACCGGGGCGTCGGCTTCGATCCGGACACCACGCCGAGGGGCCTCGGGCTCGGCCGCTCGGTGATCGATCGCATGCAGGAGGTCGGCGGCCGCGTGGAGTTGTTCTCGATGTTCGGCGAGGGAACCTGTCTGGAACTCTCGTGGCGGCAGGAGATCCGGCCCGCCCTGGCGACGACGGGAGTCGCCGGAGCCCGGTCGCGCCAGTGAGGACCGGGGCTCCGTCGCCGCGCACCGGCGGCGGAGCAGACCCGGCGACGGCGGCCGGTCCGTCTCAGCTCAGCGGATAGCGGGCGAGGCCGTCCTCACGGACCCGGTTGGCCAGGTCCAGCTTGGTGTAGGTGGCGCGGCCCAGTTCGCGGTACTTCTCCTTCACCTTCGCGAGGTACTTCTTCGCGGTCGCAGGCTGCACCCCGGCGCGTCGTGCCGCCGCCGTCAACGTCATCCCGGAGGCGTAGGCGACGAGCACGGCCCGCTCCTGCGCGGCCAGGCGGGGTCGTTCCGGCCTGGTGTCTCGAGACCATGAGTAGGCGAGTTCGGTGGAGTAGACGGTCTCCCCGGCCGCGACCTGTCGGATCGCGTCGGCCAGCACGTCGAGCGCGTGATCCTTGGTGAGGTAGCCCAGCGCCCCCGCCCGGACGACGTCCACCCCGTGCTCGACGTGCGGCACCACGCTGGCCACCAGGACCTGGACGTCGGCCGTGACCAGACGGCGGACGTTCTCGACGGGATCGGAGCGGTCGGCGAGCAGCAGGTCCAGCACCACCACCTGCGGGCGGGCTCCCGGTGCGGCCAGGAGTTCGTCCACCGTGCGCATCGTGCCGAGCAGCCGCAGGTCGGGCACGGACGACAACCAGGCGGCCAGCCCGTCCAACAGCATCTGGTCGTCGTCGACGAACGAGACCGTGATCATGCGGCGTCGATGTCGTCGGGACACGGGCCCTCGTCGTTCTCGCCGTGTGACGGCAGCGGTGCAGACCCGGATCGCCGTTCGCTCCCCATCGAACCCCCCTGTTCGCGGAATCGCGCGCTTCGATTCCCTGGAGCATAGGCGGTCCTGCACGAATTCCACGAGTGATCGGGCTGATTCGCGATAATTCGCCTAGCGGTCCCGCCCGCATCGCGTCAACACCTCCGAAAAGGGGGCTGGGAAGGCCTTCCCGACTCCCGCAGGATCAGCATCGTCCGGTCGAGAAGAGGCCGAGATCCGAGGAACGCCGATCCGGGGGGAGCCACGATGCGCGAGTTCTGGCTGATGTTCGCCAGCAGCGAGTATTACCTCCCGCTGGACCAGCTCGCCGACCCCGGAACCCGATACCGGCCCGCCACGGTGCCGCCGGACTGGACGGCGACGCCGCTGGACTGCTGGCTCGCCTGGTCGGCGCCCGACGTGCGCTCGGTGGAACAGGGCTGGAAGATCCACGTCTCCAGTGCGCTGCCGGACGCCCAGACCACGCTGGACGTGGTCGCCGAGATCTGTTTCGAAGAACGCGTTCGATTCAAGCACCTCGCCGCGGAACAGTTCTTCCTCGCGTTACATCACAAGCACGGACCTCGTCCACAGGCGGGGAAGTTCTGCGCGCTCTATCCCCCCGACGTCGAGACCGCACGGCACCTGATGGATCGACTCGTCGAACGACGGCGAGAAGCCGAGGCGCCGCACATCCTCACCGACCGGCGCTATCGCGACTCGACCTCGGTTCATTACCGATACGGCGGATTCTCGCCGCGCGCCAGGCTGCTCTCCGACGGCACCCGTCAGTCGCTGCTTCTCGACGGCACGGGACAGGCGATCGCCGACGAGCGGCAGCCCTACTTCACCCTGCCCCCGGGAGTGACCGACCCCTTCGTGACGGAGTCCGGACCCGATCATCAGGGCTCCGTGGTCCTCGCCGGTCGGTACCGCGTCGAGAAGGCGATCCGGCACAGCAACGCGGGCGGCAGCTACCAGGCGGTGGACGAGCGGAGCGGCCGCACGGTGTTCGTCAAGGAGGCCCGCGCACACAACGGGCTGACCTGGGACGGGATCGAAGCACAGACCCGCCTTCGCCGGGAACACCGCACTCTCGTCGAGCTGCACGCTGCCGATCCGGGCCTCGCCCCGGAGCCGATCGACTACTTCCGTGCGTGGGAGCACGAGTTCATGGTCACCGAGCACGTGCCCGGCACCCCGATGGTGACCTGGAGCGGCACCTACAACCGGCTGATCAGGCCCGCGACCACGCCAGAGGATCGGCTCGCCTATGTCAGGCGGGCTCACGGCGTCCTCACCGAGCTGCGCAGCATCATGGACCGGCTGCGCGCCGTGGGCAGGCGGTTCGGCGACCTCAGCCCCGGCAACGTGCTGATCGACTCGGATGACGCCGTGCGGCTGGTGGACTTCGAGGCCACGGCGCTGCTCACCGACCCGGAGATTCAGCTCGGCACCGAGGGCTTCTCACCGCCGAGGACCCTGGTCGCCGAGGGGGTGGACTCGGACTCCTACGGGTTCGCCGCCCTGGCCCTGCTCCTGTTGTTCCCGCTCCAACGGCTCATGGAGATCGACGGCGCGGGCCGCGTCGAACTGCTCACCCGCGATCTCGGCCTCGACGACGTCGCGGCGTCCCCCGCCGACGAGCTGTGGGGTGCCGCGCTGCGGTACTACGACACCACCACCCGCACCGTCTCCGCCGCGGCGGCGACCGCTTCCGGCGCGGCAGGGGAGGGGATTCCCGCGCTGGTGGCCGCCGCTCGTGCGCACCGCCCCCTGCCAGGACCGGCGGACCTCGACGAGCGGCCGATCGAGTCGCTGCTGGCACTCTCCGAGGACCTCGCCGCCGGAATACTCGCGATGGCGCGCCCCGAACGAGACGACTGGCTCTTCCCGCCGTCTCCCGGCGGATACCGCACCAACACGGTGTGCGTCGCCTACGGCACGGCGGGGGTCCTGCACGCGCTGCACCACGCGGGCACGACCGTGCCCGAGGAGATCCGCGTCCGGTTCCGTCGGGACGCCCTCGCGGTGCGGGACGAGCTCGCCCCCGGCCTGCACGTCGGGACGGCAGGCCTGTCCTGGGTGCTCGCCGAACTCGGCGAACTGGACGAGGCACGCGAACTGATCGACCACGCGCAACGGCATGTACTGACCCGCGAGTCGATCAACCTGGAGGGCGGTGCCGCAGGCGTCGGCCTCGCCCAGCTCGCCCTGCATCGTCGGACCGGCGACGAGAAGCAGCTGCTGGCCGCCGCGGACCTGGGCGAGTGGCTCTGCGAACTCGACGACCCGGTCGGGCTGTTGGGACGAATCCTGCCCGGACTGCTGCGCGGCCGCAGCGGGGTGGCCCTGTTCTTGCATCAACTGGCCGTGGAGACCGGTGAGGACCGGTTCCGGCGCGCGGGCCTCGACCTGATCCACGCCGAGCTCGACGGGGTCGTGCAGACCCCGAACGGTGATCTGTCCTTCGAGGAGCGTGCCGAGATGCGCAGACAGCTGCCCTACCTCGGGGCCGGTTCGGCAGGCGTCGCCCTCGTGCTGGGCCGATATGCCGCCGACGACGAACGCTGCCGGACCATGCTGCCCGGCATCGCCGCCGACTGCGCGGTGAGCTGTGCGATCGACCCCGGCCTCTACCAGGGCCTGGCGGGCGGCGCCTACGCCTGGTCCGAGCACGCCGACCGAGCAGGCGCGGGGCGCGAGGCAGCACGGGACACCGCGCTCCGACTGGCCACCGGCCTCGTCAAGTACGTCGTGCGGCACCGCGACGGACTCCGGGTCCTCGGCGGCTCCGTCACCCGATTCACGGCCGACCTGCACAGCGGCTCGGCAGGTGTGCTGCTGGCCCTGCACCGCGTCGTGCACGGCCCCGCCGACCAGTTCTTCACCCTCGACGAACGGAGAGGAGGTGACATGACATGACCGAGATCCTCGCGCTTCAGCAGCTCGTCGACGACAGCGACAGCGAGTTGGTTCCCTGCAGCTCCGTCAGCGTGGTCTGCAGCAACGACAACATCCAGTGATGTTCCTGCGGTGAACCACCGACCCCGCGGGACTCGGCCCCACCACCGAGCCCCGCGGGGTCCGCCGCGACACAGCGGCAGAGAGGACCGAGATGCGACGCGACCTGCGGCTGTACTGGATCGGTCAGAGCAGCACGAGCGTCGGCTCCGCCTTCACTGCTGTGGCCATTCCCCTGATCGCCGTGCAGACGGTCGGGGCGACCGGCGTCCAGATGGGGCTGCTCACCGCCGCGAGCAGTCTCAGCGTCCTGTTGTTCGGCCTGCCACTGGCCACGCTCGCCGATCGGCTGCCCCGGAAGCGACCGTGGCTGATCGGCGCGGAACTCGTCGCCGCAGCCGCCGTCGGCGTCGTCGCGCTCGGCGTCGCCGGGAACTGGGTCGACGTCGGGCTGCTCGCCGCGTTCGCCTTCGTCCTCGGCTGCCTGGGCGCCCTCACCGAGGCCGTCTACTTCGCCCACCTCGGCAGCATCGTGGACCGCGACGGCCAGACCAGGGCACGCGCACACCTGCAGAGCGGGGAGTTCGTCGGCGACCTGACCGGCCGAGGACTCGCCGGTCCGCTCATCGCGATCACCGGTCCGGTCGGCGCCCTGCTCGTCAACATCGGCACCCGCCTGATCAGTGCACTGTGCCTGGTGCGGATCGCCGCCCCGGAACGGCCGACGTCCCCCACGGGCAGGCGAGTGCGCCCGGCCGACCTGCTGGCAGGCTTCCGAGCGATCGGCGACAGCCCGTACCTGCGCAGGCTCGCACCGTTCCTCGCGGTCAGCCAGGTGATGCGGGGAATGGTCGCAGCGCTGACGGCGCTCTTCGTGCTCACGGTCCTGGAGGTTCCCGCTCTCTGGTACGGCGCCCTGTTCGTGGTCAGCGGCCTGTGCGGACTGGCGGGCAGCCTCGTCGCGGCCCGGCTCGCCGACCGGGTCGTCCCGCAGCGGCTGGCCACCGTCGGCTTCGCGGGAGTCGCCGCCACCACCGCCCTGCTGCCGCTCGCCTCGGGACCGCTGCCGCTGGCGATGGCGGTGGCGGCCTTCGGGCTGGGCCTGCCGATCTTCTGCGGGGCCGTGGCCAACGTGGGCATGGTCGGCTTCGCGGGTCGGGAGCTGGGGGAGGAGGTGCTGGGCCGGTTCTCGGCGAGCTTTCAACTCGTCGGCACCCTCGCCTTCATCCTCGGCTCGGTGGCCGCAGGTCTCCTCTCCGAGATCATCGGAATCCGTCCGACGTTGTGGGCTGCCGTCGTCATCGGTCTGCTCGCCCTGATCCTGCTGCCCGCCGCTCGGCACGGCGCCGGGCCCCAGACGGCGGCGCCCCGGACTGCGACGCCCCGGCCTGAGACCTCCCAGTCGGACACCTCCCAGTCGGAGACCTCCCAGTCTGAGACGTCTCAGACTGCGACGCCCCGCACCGAGCCGGACCGGACTGTTCAGCCGCAGGCGGCGGCACCTCGGACCACGGCTGCCCGCCGGACCGGCACCGGACCCGATGCAGTCGTTCCCCGCTCCGCCTCCGCCTCGCCGGCTGCCGAGACGACTCGGTCGACAGCCTGGGACGGCGATCCCGATCGACGGGCCGTCGCCGAGAGCCCGACCACCACGGCGGCGGACAACCGCCCCGAGGTCGCCCGATGAACGCCTACCCGCCCGCCCCCCGAGGCACGGAGGTCGACGTGCTGCACGGGCGCGTCGTGCCCGATCCGTATCGGAGCCTGGAGCACGAGACCGGGGACACCGCGGAGTGGACTGCCGCGCAGGGGCGGCTCGTCGACGCCTACTTCCGTGACTGCCGGGTGCGCAGGCGGTTCGCCGATCGGCTCGAGGAGTCGGACGTGCGACCGGAGCCCACGTCGATGCGGTTCGGCGACCGCGAGTTCCTGCCCCCGTCGGGCGACGGCGCGGACGGCGGGCTGAGAATGCGCCGTGCCGACGGGTCGGTCGTGACCGTCTGCGACCCGAGGGAGATCGATCCCGTCGGCCACCCGGTGCTGGACCGCTTCGCGCCGTCCCCCGACGGCCGCGTGGTGGCGTGTCAGCTCTCCCGGCGAGGCGTCGAGTACGGGGCGATCCTGGTGATCGACGCCGACACCGGCACGATCCTCGACGGCCCGGTCGGACCGACGCGGTACTCCTCCATCGCCTGGCTGCCCGACTGCTCCGCCTTCTTCTACGTGTCGCAGGAGCCTGCGTCCGTCGCGTCGGCGGGTACCCGCCCCGTCGTCGCACTGCACCGACTCGACAGCCGACGCGCGGCGAGGCCCGCGCGCGGCGCGGGACTCGCCGCCCGCGAACCGACGTCGCAGGCAGGCGGCTTGGACGCGGTCCGCGTCCCCGAGAACTCCGGCGCGACCCGGCCGGGTGTCGAGACGCCGATCACGGCCGAACCGGACGTGGTGCCCGCAGGTCTCCTGGCCGCGATCACCGTGGCGACCGAGGGAGCCGCCGCGATCTCACTGCGGATCGACCGGGGCCGGTGGCTCCTGCTGCACTGCGGGTCTGCCGCAGGCGGCGGCAACCGAGTCTGGCTGGCCGACCTCGCCGATCCCACCGCGTTCGCCGACCCCGTCCGCCCCCTGATCCGCTGCGTCACCGAGGGGATCGACGCGCGCACCCACGCCGAGATCGGACCGGACGGCCTGCTGTATCTGCTGACCACACACCGCGCGCCGAACCGGCGGTTGTGTCGTGTCGAGCCTGCGGACCCGCATCCCGAGCACTGGCGGGAGGTGGTGCCCGCGCTGCCCGACGCGACGCTGGCCTCGGTGACCCTCCTCGAGGGCACACCCGTGCTGCTCGTCCTCCGGCTGCTGGGCGGCGCCCACGAGGCAGCCCTGCATGACCGGGCGACCGGGCGGCGGCTCAGGACGATCACGCTGCCGGGGCCAGGTCGGGTCGGGCAGATCGTCGAGACCGGGCATCGGGAGGTCCGGTTCGTCTACACGGACTTCGTCACGCCGCCGACCCGGCTGCGCTGCGACCTCGTCACCGGCTTCTGTCGGCCGACCACCCGGCAGGCGAGCCGACCGAGTCCCGCGACGGCCGTCCGACAGGTCCGGTATCGCTCGGCCGACGGCACCCCGGTCCGCCTGTTCCTGCTCGGCAGGACCGCCGACCTCGCGGTGCGGCCCCGCCACCCCCTGCCCACCCTGCTCACCGCCTACGGCGGCTTCGGCATCCCCACCGTGCCCGCCTACGACCCGGAGCTGCTCGCCTGGGTGGCCGAAGGCGGCCTCGTGGCGATCGCCTGCGTGCGCGGCGGCGGTGACGAGGGTGCGGCCTGGCATCGGGCGGGGAGGTCGGAGCGGAAGCAGAACACCTTCGACGACCTCCACGCCGCCGCCGAGTGGCTGATCGCGGACGGACACACCTCGCCGGACCGGCTCGGCCTGCTGGGGTCGAGCAACGGCGGTCTCCTCGTCGGCACGGCGATCACCCAGCGCCCCGACCTGTTCGCCGCAGGGGTCGCGCGGGGAGCGGTGCTGGACATGATCCGTTCCGAGCAGTTCGGCCTCGGCCCGCTCTGGCGCGGCGAGTACGGCAGCGTCCGTGACGAGTCCCAGTTCCTGGCGCTGCTGGCCTACTCGCCGTACCACCGGGTTCGCCCGGGCATCGGGTATCCCGCGACGCTCTTCGTCGTCGCCGACGGGGACACCAGAGTGCATCCGATGCACGCCCGCAAGACGTGTGCGGCGATGCAGCACGCGGACCCCGCAGGCAGGCCGGTCCTCTTGCGCGCCCTGCCCGATGCCGGACATGTCGAGCACTCGCGGCACCGTGCGGCCGCCGTCGCCGCCGAGACCCTCGCCTTCCTCGCCAGGGAGACGGGTCTCCTCGGGGCGGCGGGCTTCGCCGAGGCGGCCGGGCCGGTTCGGGGGGCGGGCTCCTCGGGGGAGACGGGTCTCGCCGCATCGCCGTCCGGCCGCCCGCCCCGACGAGCCGGGGCGCATCAGGACTCCTCGACGGGGCTTCCGTCGAGGTCGTCACACCGGAACACTAGGAGGGAAACACCATGAACAGTGTGCGACGCGCACTCGTCTCGACCGCGTTGGCGGGGGCCATGGCACTCGGCGGCACAGCGATCGCCTCGGCCGCTCCCGCCATCACGGCGGCGCCCGGCGCCTCGTCGGTGTCCGCTGCCGAGACGACCGCTGCCGCCGGGTGGTTCACCGGCTACGGCTCCGGCGCGATCGAGTTCCTCGCCGTGTTCCAGGCCGAGAATCAGGCCTACCAGTGGGCCTGGATTCACGGCGGCTTCGAGCGCTGGCAGTGCAGTGTCACCAGCACTCAGGTCACCCCGTTCCTCAACGGGTTCAACGCGCAGGTGACGGTGTACTGCTTCTGATCCGTCTCGATCGGAGCCTGCCCGACGAAAGGCGTCACCCGACGGGGGCGGGCGTGCCGGGCCGGTACCAGAGCGCAAGATCTCCGTAGGCGCGGCTCGGACACCGACGGTGTGTCCGAGCCGCGTTTCGTTCGTGGTCGAGGCGGCCCCGTGCCGCCTGGTCTCGGGCCGGACGATCAGTGTGCTGCTCCAGGGCCTGGTTCGGGGCGGGTGCCCTCGATTCGTCGCCGGGCCGCGCCCGCAGCCTGCCCAGCACGGCGAGTCGCGGCCCGCAGGGCTCGGACACCGGGGTGAGCGGGGCGGCTTCCGGGCCGGGATGCGAGGATCGGGCCTCGTGAAGACGTTCGACGAGCTGTTCGCGGAACTACGTGATCGCGCCGCCACCCGTCCTGCGGGTTCCGGCACCGTCGCCGCCCTGGATGCCGGGGTCCATGCGCAGGGCAAGAAGGTGCTGGAAGAGGCGGGCGAGGTCTGGATCGCGGCCGAGCATGAGTCCGACGAGCGACTCGCCGAGGAGATCTCCCAGCTTCTCTACCGCCTTCAGGTGTTGATGATCGGTCGTGGGATCGACACCGCCGACGTATACCGCCACCTGTGAGCCGGAGGAGTCACCACATGTTGCGTGTCGCCATCCCCAACAAGGGCTCCCTCGCCGAGAAGGCGTCGGAGATGCTGGCCGAGGCGGGCTACCGCCGCAGGCCCGGCCCCAAGGACCTCACCGTGCTCGACACGGTCAACGAGGTCGAGTTCTTCTTCCTTCGACCCAAGGACATCGCCGTCTACGTCGGCTCCGGCCGACTGGACATGGGAATCACCGGTCGTGACCTGGCCCTGGACTCCGAGGCGCCGGTCAGGGAACGGCTGGGTCTCGGCTTCGGCGGCTCCACCTTCCGCTACGCCGCGCCCGCAGGCCGAGAGTGGACGGTCGCCGACCTCGCGGGAAGGCGGATCGCCACCTCCTATCCTCGGCTGGTCCGCAGCGACCTCCTTCGGCACGGCGTGGAGGCCGAGGTCATCCGCCTGGAAGGCGCGGTGGAGATCTCGGTGCAGCTCGACGTCGCCGACGCGGTCGCCGACGTCGTGGAGTCGGGTGTCACCCTGCGCCAACACGGCCTGGTGGCCTTCGGCGCACCGATCTGCGTCTCCGAGGCGGTACTGCTGGAAGGCGTGGACGCCGAGGACAACCCGGCCAGGGCGCAGCTCGCCGCCCGGCTGCAGGGTGTGGTGATCGCGCAGCAGTATCTGATGCTCGACTACAACTGCCCGGCGGCGCTGCTGCCGGAGGCGATCCACGTCGCTCCCGGCCTGGAGTCGCCGACGGTCTCCACGCTGGCCGAACAGGACTGGAACGCGGTACGCGTGATGGTGCCCAGGAAGCAGGCCAACGAGGTGATGGATCAGCTCGCCGTCCTCGGTGCCAAGGCGATCCTCGCCTCGGACATCCGCTTCTGTCGGCTGTGACGACGCGCCCCGCGCTCCGACCGGGCGCGGGCGGTGCTCCGCTCACCTCCGGTGGGCACGCACCGCTTGCGGAAGGCTGACGCCGCACCGTCGAGCGAAGTCATGCCGGGCGGACCGGCCGTGACCAGGTCGTACTCGGACCTGGTCACGGCCTGCGTCGTTCAGATCAGATCTCGCCTGCCTGCCAGCGGGCGACCACCGCGCCGATCTCCGCGTGCAGGGCGGCCTTGCGCTCCGCAGGCAGGAAGGACGCGGTGACGCCGTTGCGGGCCAGCAGCGCGAGCTGTTCCGGGGCCAGACCGATCTCGTGCGCGGTGCGGTACTCGTTGGTCAGGTCGGTGCCGAACATCGGCGGGTCGTCGGAGTTGAGCGTGACGAAGACGCCCTCGGCGAGCATCTGCGGCAGCGGGTGCTCCGCTGCGGTCGCGACCATGCGGGTCGCGACGTTCGAGGTCGGCGAGACGTCGACCGGGAGCTGCGTGTCGCGCAGGTAGGCGACCAGTTCCGGGTCCTGCATACTCCCGATGCCGTGTCCGATGCGCTCGGCGTGCAGGGTGCGGATGGCCGACCAGACGCGGTCCGGGCCGTGCGTCTCGCCCGCGTGCGGGAGGCTGTGCAGCCCGGCTGCCCTCGCCTTGGCGAAGATGTCGACGAACGGGTCTCGCTCGACCTCGATGCCGCCGACGCCGAAACCGATCACGGAGTCCGGACCGACGTCGAGGACCTCCTTGAGCGTCTGCTCGCCCGCCTCGACGCCGTAGTGACCCGGGAAGTCGGGAATCCAGGTCAGCGTGATCCCGTGCTCCTGCTCGGCCTGTCTGCGCCCCGCCTCGATCCCCGCGAAGACGACCTCGGCGGGCACGTCGCGCTCCAGATGGTTGAGCAGGCTGAGATGGACCTCGGCGTGCCGGACGTTCTGGCGGGCGAGGTTGCGCGCGGTCTCCAACGTGAGCAGCGCGAAGTCCTCCTCGTCCCGCAGCGCCTGCACCGACGTCAGGTACACGTCGATGAAGTGCGGGAAGTCGCGGAACGCGTACCACTCGCGCAACGCGTCCAGGGTGGCGGGCACGGCGGGCAGGTCGTGTTTGCGCGCCAGCGTCAGCAGGGTGGTCGGGGCGATCGAGCCCTCGAGGTGGACGTGGAGTTCGACCTTGGGCAGCGCGTCGATCAAGGTGTGGACGGAGCGGGTGGACTCGGGCATGACGAAGCTCCCTGACCGGGTGGGGGTGGAGTGAGTGTCTGCGAGACGAGCGGCGCGACGAACGGCCTGCTCGTCGCCGGTTCAGGGTGCGAGGTCTCCGCGTTCGTGATCCTCCCCGTACAGGGGCAGAGGAGGCGGCTCGGGGAACGGACGCATGCCCCGCACTGTAGCCGGCCGGTCTGTCTCGTGTCACTCGTCTTCGGAGATCGCGCGAGCGGCGTCCGGGGAGTCTGCCTGCCCCCGAGGCGATCTCGGCGGGCGGCAGGCTTCGGCGGGACGGTGTGGCCGACGGGCGCCGACCTGCCTGCCGACGTCTGGCGGCGGCACGGAGTCCGGCCGGCGACGAGCACGCGCCGGTATCGGAGCAGCCGCGCAGTCCGCTTCGAGGGCCGCTCGCGGCGGCGGAGATCGAGCATGCCGATCCGTGCGGCGTCGCTCGTCGTCGCGGTCGTCGTGCGGGATGCGGCGCCGTCGCCCCCTCGCGCGAGACTCGGTCTCCCCGCCATGTCGACCGAGCAAGGACAACGTGATGATCCTCGAAGCCGCCACCCTCGACGTGATCCCCGACCGCGAGGCCGAGTTCGAACTCGCCTTCGCCCAGGCGCGACCGCTCATCTCCGCGTCGCCGGGCTTCCTCGGCCTCGATCTGAGCCGATGTCTGGAGCAGCCGGGGCGCTACCTGCTGCTCGTCCGGTGGGCCACCTTGGAGGATCACACGGTCGGCTTCCGGCAGGGGCCGGACTACCCGAGGTGGCGCGAGCTGCTGCACCACTTCTACGACCCGTTCCCCACCGTCGAGCACTACGCGTCGGTGCTGCCCGACGTGGCGGCTGTCCACTGACACCCGAGCTGACATCCGAGGCGTCCTCGCGGTGGGCGCCTCGGCTCGGCGGCGTGATCGCGGCAGGTCGTCCGCCGGACGGATGCAGGCCGAGGTCAGAGTCGACTCGCCGGGTCCCGACCTCGATCGGTACGGAAGATCGACACCAGCACCCGGAGCACGAGCACCGAGGCGATGACGAGCAGGCAGTAGCCGAACACGGCATACAGCGACAGTTCGCTCCCCAACACCTGCGGCCCGCCCTGCAGTCCGAGCAGCATCACCGCGATCAGGCCGCTGGTGATGCCGAGCAGGGTCAACAGGACCTGGTGCACCAGACCGGTGGCGAAGCGGCGATCCCGCTCGTCGGCGAACAGCCGCACGTTGATGCTCAGCCTGCCCTGCTCCAGCGAATCGGAGATCCGGTCCAGGCGCCGGGGCAGTCTGCGCAGCATGGGCAGCATGGCGAGCAGCTCGCCCTTGACCGTCTCCCGAACCGAGCCTGCGGTGCCCTGGGAGGCCAGCGCCTGCTCCCCGAAGGTCCGTGCCTCGGCGACCAGGTCGAACCGGGGCAGCAGGACCTGCAGGGTGCCTTCGAGGGTGCCCAGCGCCCGCGCCACGGCGGCGAGCTGCGGCGGCACCGCGAGGCCGTGGCGCGACACGATGCCGAAGAGGTCGACGAACATCTGGGCGGACGGCGTCATGCCCGCGCTGAGATGGCGGGCCATGAACTGGCCGAGTGCTCGCTCCAGCCGCTGTTCGTCCACGTCGTCGGGACGTTCCACCACCGCCAGCAGCGCGTCGGCCACCATCGAGGCGTTGCCCGTGTTCAACCCGAGCAACAGCTGGGCCAGCGAGTCCTTGGTGAGGCCGTCGAGCCTGCCCACCGAGCCGAAGTCCAGCAGCCCGATTCGGCCTGTCTCGGTCACCATGACGTTGCCCGGATGCGGGTCGGCGTGGAAAACCCCGTCGAACATGATCTGCCGCAGCACGCAGTGCAGCAGCGAACGAGCCAGTTCGGCACGGTCCCAGCCCGCCTCGTCGATCATCGAGCCCGATCGCCGCAGCGACCGGCCGGGCAGCCGGTCCATCACCAGCACCCGCTCGCCGGACAGCTCCTCGTGCGGGACCGGGTACAGCACGCTCGTGTCGGCTCGGAGCCGAGCGGCCGCGCCCACCGCCGCCATGTTGCCCGCCTCGATGCGGAAGTCCAGCTCCTCGCGCAGCGCCTCGGCGAAACCCTGGGTCAGCTCCGCGACCCCCAGCGACCGACCCCAGCGAGTGCCGTTCTGGAGCGAACGGCCCAGCCGGGTGACGATGTCGAGATCCCGCTCCACCGTGGTCCTGATCCCCGGTCGCTGGACCTTGACGATCACCTCCTCGCCGGTGCGCAGCCGAGCCACGTACACCTGCGCGATCGACGCCGCCGCGAGCGGCTCCTGGTCGAACTCGGCGAAGACCTCCTGGACCGGTCTGCCCAGCTCGGCGACCAGAACCTCCTCGACCTGCTCCCACGGCGCCGCGCTCGCCCGGTCCTGCAGGCCTGCCAGCTCCTCGACGAACTCCGGCGGGAGGAGATCCTGCCGAGTCGACAGCACCTGGCCCAGCTTGACGAAGGTCACGCCGCCCTCGTCGAGGGCGGCGCGCAGCGAGCGGGCCAGCCGCTGCCTGCCACCCACCGAGGACGGTGCGGCGTCACCGCGACCGCGCAGATACGGGCCCAGTCCATGTCGGACGGCGATCGTGCTCAGACGGGTGTAACGGCTGGTCCTGGCGATACGTCGCCGCAGCGCGGGCAGCCACTCCATCACTCGGGGCACCGAACCGCTCGGCACGAACGCCTCGGCCAGCACGAGGAAGATCATCGCGGCCAGCACGGCGCAGGCGGTCGCGAGGACGAGCAGGAGCAACGCCACGCCCTCACCCTGCTCGAGCGAGGAGCCCACGATCAGGCTCACCAGTGGGCCGCCGATGGTCAGCGCGAGCAGCCCGGCCGCCACCGCGCGGAACCGACTGAAGCGAATACCGAGGAGGCGACGCGCCATCGTGCCGAACAAGAAGACCAGCCCGATGAACGTCACCGTCGCCACGATGGCGAGCATGAGTGCCCCTCTCGACGACACGTGAGAACGATCCGCTCTGTCCGTCGAGGCACCGACCCTCCGGTCGAGCCGCGCCACGGGCCGGAGCTGCCCGGCACCTCGACGCGGTCTGCCAGCCGCCGAACCCGGCAGGCCTGCCCGGCCGCTCGCCGAGCCCGCCCGCAGCCGGCGGTCAGTCGGCGCGGTCCAACGGGGTCTCGTCGGGTGCGACCGGCTCCGGCCAGCCGGGATAGGTCGGGGGAGTCCCGCCGAACTCAGGACAGAACGCCTGATGATCGCACCAGTCGCACAGCCTGCTGCGGTTGGGGCGGAAGTCGCCGGTACGACCGGCGCGCAGAATGGCCTGCCAGATCGCGTCGAGGGTGCGCTCGAAGCGGCGCAGTTCGGCCTCGTCGGGCGTGTAGGACAGGGACTGCCGATCGGCCAGGTACATCAGCCGGAGCTGGCGGGGTACCACGCCGCGCAGCCGCCACAGGGCCAGGGCGTAGAACTTCATCTGGAAGAGGGCCTTGCCCTCGCCGATCGCACGCGGCGCCGCGCCGGTCTTGTAGTCCACCACCCGGATCTCGCCGGTCGGGGCGACGTCGATGCGGTCGATGTAGCCGCGCAGCAGCACGCCGGAGTCGAGTTCGGTCTCCACCAGCAGCTCACAGGCCTCCGGCTCCAGCCGTCGCGGGTCCTCGAGTTCGAAGTAGCCCGCCAGCAGCCGTCGCGCCGAACCGAGCCACTCCGCGAGCGCGGGATCGTCCGGCCCGGTGAACAACGCGGTCCAGGCAGGCTGATCGGCGGACAGCTCCTGCCAGCAGGGCTCGAGCAGGGCCTCGGCGCGTTCTGGCAGCCGCTCGTCGATCGGCAGCGCGAAGAGCCGTTCCAGGACGGCGTGGACGACCGTTCCTCGGACCTGTGCCTTCGTCGGCTTCTCCGGGAGCCGATCGACCGCCCGGAAGCGATACAGCAGGGGACACTGCTTGAAGTCGCCTGCCCGAGAGGGCGACAGCGCAGGTCTCCTGACGGTGCCCGTGGAACGTCGGCCCGCGTCGATGCTCGTGCCCGCCGTGTCGGTCATGCAGCGCACCCTAGGTCACCCGGCCGACGGTCCGACCGCGACGCGAGGCGCGTGACCGAGCCGGATGCGACCTCGGCGTCGTCCACTGCGCCGGGACGACCGGCGCGCGCGCCCGGCCGGTCGGGCACCGAGCGCCCGGCGGGCCGCCACACCGAGACGGGGACACCGAGACGGGGATGTCGAGGGGCGGGGACGCCGAGACGGGGATGTCGAGACAGGCCTGTGCTGTGTTCGGCCGTGCCGCCCTGGTCTTCGGCGTCGTCCTCGACCTCCGCCGGGTTCCCGTGGTGCCGGGCCTCGTCGGGGTGCCGGGCCGAGGGCCCGCTCGACCACCGGGGTACCGGGCCTCGGCGGCGCTGGGCGACCCGATGCACTGCCGCCTCACCCCCGGGGTTCTAGGCTGCCTAGATGCCCGCCGCCAGCAGACCCGCCCCGTCAGCGGGTTCGGTGTCGGGACTGCTGCTGCTCCGAGTGAGCGGCGTGCCGGTCCTGCTGGCCCCGTCCTGGTGGCTGATCTCCCTGTTGATCGTCGCCCTGTACACGCCGTTGGTGCGCAGACTGCTCCCGGACACCGGGCTGGTCACCTCGGCACTCCTCGCGGCGGCGTTCGCCCTCCTGCTGGGCGTCTCGGTGCTGCTTCACGAACTGGGACACTGTTTCGTGGCACTGCGCCTCGGCCTGCCGGTCCGCCGCATCCGACTCCAGTTCCTCGGCGGTGTGGCCGAACTCGTCCGGACCCCCGCCAGGGCGGGGCAGGAAGGGCTGATCGCGGCGGCAGGCCCGGCGGTGTCGCTCGCCCTCGCCGCCTTCTTCGCGGGTCTTCTGCCGATCATCGAGCCGCGCGGGGTGCTCTGGCTGCTCGTCGTCCAGGTCGCCGTCGCCAACGCCGTCGTCGGGGCCTTCAACCTGCTGCCCGGTCTGCCGCTCGACGGGGGACGGGTCCTGCGGGCGGCGGTCTGGGCGGTCAGCGGCCGACGGGTGACTGGTACCAGGGCGGCGGCGGTCGGCGGGACGCTGGTCGCGGTGCTGCTCGCCTGGTGGGCTGCGGCAGGCCTCCTCGCGGGCAGCGACGACCGCTGGCTGCGGCTGGGCGCCTGCGTGATCATGATCTGGTTCATCGCGATGGGGATCAGCGCCGAACTCGCGGTCACCGGCAGGCGGGTCTGGCCGCCGGAGCTGCGGCTTGCGGAGCTGACCCGACCGGTGTTGCAGCTCCCCTCCGAGAGCCCGGTGGCCGACGCGCTGGCCGCCTCGGCCGGGCGCGGCGTCGTACTGGTGCGGGCCGACGGGGTCGCCGTCGGCCTGCTGGATCGCCGGGCGGCCGAGGAGCTGGCGGTCGTCTCGCCGTCCTCTCCTGCCGAGTACGCGACCGAGGCGATCACGGCGGAGAACGTCGTCCTGGACTCGGAGTCGGGGGAGGAGATCGCCGAGCGGGTGCTGAGCACCTCGGCCTGGCAGTTCCTCGTCGTCGACGCCGACGGGCGACCGTGCGGGGTGCTCCGCAGGGAGGAGCTGCGGGCGGCGCTCGACGCAGGCTGATCGACGGCTCCCGTCGGCCGGTGTCCGACCATGGACGAGGCGGTGCAGCGGGCGATCGGGAGGTTCCGCGCGGCAGACGGCCGCCGGTCTGCGACCATCAGCGCCGCCGCACGCCGTGCGGCGCACTCGCGGAGCCGACGCCCGATCCTCCTCCCGGCGAGCAGGAACGGCGGGGATCGACGCGGCTTCCCCCAGATCATCGCAGGAGGTTCGACACCAGTGAGCAGCGTCAGCGGCCCGTTCCAGATCGGCGACCGGGTACAGCTCACCGACCCCAAGGGCAGGCACTACACCGTGGTGCTCGAAGAGGGCGGCGAGTACCACACCCATCGAGGGAGACTGGCTCATGACGCGCTCATCGGCGCCCCGGAGGGCTCGGTCGTGACGTCGGCGGGCGGCGGGACCTCCTATCTCGCGCTGCGCCCTCGGCTGGCCGACTACACGCTCTCGATGCCCCGAGGCGCACAGGTCATCTATCCCAAGGACGCGGCGCAGATCTTGATGTGGGGGGACGTCTTCCCTGGCGCGCGAGTGCTGGAGGCAGGCGCAGGCTCCGGCGCACTGACGTGCTCGCTGCTGCGGGCCGTCGGCTCCGAGGGCTCGGTGACCTCCTACGAGATCCGGCAGGACCACGCCGATCATGCCGACCGCAACGTGCGGCGCTTCTTCGGTGACAAGCCGGACAACTGGTCGCTGCACGTCGCCGACCTGGCCGACTACGACGGCGGGCCCGTCGACCGCGTGATCCTGGACATGGTCGGGCCGTGGGAGATGCTCGACGTCGTCGCGGCGAACCTGATTCCCGGCGGCGTCCTCGTGGTGTACGTCGCCACCGTCACCCAGCTCTCCCGGATCACCGAGGCGCTGCGTGAGCAGCAGTGCTGGACCGAGCCGGAAGCCTGGGAGACGCTCGTCCGGCCCTGGCACGTCGTCGGTCTCGCGGTGCGGCCGGAGCACCGGATGGTCGCCCACACCGCCTTCCTGCTCACCGCGCGGCGGCTCGCCGACGGGGTGACCGCGCCGAGGCCGCAGCGGCGGCCGAGCAAGGGCTGACGCCGGTTCGCTCCACATCGGAGACGAGTCCCTGCCGGGACCGTCTTCGGCGACCGGAACCGTGAACGACGAACGGCGTCGCCGCGAGCGGAGTGCTCGGCGGCGACGCCGCGGGTCGCGATCGACGGTTCGGGAGGGTCAGTAGGTGGGGATGATCAGGGAGTTCTCGTCCACCCGGTAGTCACAGACCTTCCACTGGCCGTCCTCCGGCACCAGAGTGAAGTACATGGCCATCTCGGTCAGGTAGTCCGCCATCTCGGCGGGCACGTTGGTGTAGGAGATCAGCATCCGCGCCTCCGCCTCCCCCGGGCTGAGCTGCGCGACCGCGTCGACGGTGAAGGCGACCTCGATGGCGGCCAGCGACGGATCGATCGCACCGGGGTCCAGACCGGCGGCGAAGTCCTCGACGCCCGAGACGCCCAGCTCGTCCTGGTACTGCGTGCAGGTCATGTCGACGAACGTCTGGAAGTCCTCATTCGTCACGGCTTCGGCCAGCGTCTGGGCCGCCTGCTCCGGGCTTCCCGAGACACCGCCGCCACTGCCGTCCCCGCCACCGCCGTCGGACCGGCTGTCGCCAGGGGCGCCGGAGCCGCCCGCGTCGGTCGTGGCGCCGCCGTCGGAGTCGTCGCCGAGGACGAGCACGAGGACGACGATCAGGACGACGACGAGCACCCCGCCGCCGCCGAGGATCCAGGGCAGCGGGCTCTTCTTCGGCCCGCCGGGACCCCCCGACCCGGCGGGGTCGTACTGCGGACCGTAGCCGGGCTGCTGCCCGCCCCAACCTTGCTGTTGCCCGCTCCAACCCGGTTGCGGTCCGGGCTGCTGCTGGGGGAAGCCGCCGGACGGCGGGCCGCCGGGCTGGGGATACCCGCCGGGTTGCTGCGGGAAGCCGCCCGACTGCGGTCCGGGCTGCTGCTGCCAGCCGCCGGGCGGCCCGTACGGGCCTGGCTGAGGTGGCATGGACATGAAGATGTCTCCTACGACTGAGGAAGGTCGAGCCGACACCGAGCCGGTGCCCGCGATGCGCCGATCCGCATCCGATCCGGGCGGTGGCGTGCGGGCGACGCTATCGGGCGAGGTCGCGGGAATGGTGACTGGTTGCCGGTAAGTCGCCCGCTGATCGGCACGACGATTCTTCGAACCTGTCCTTGGTCGCTGGTGTCCCGTTGCGCGGGGCAGGAGTGGCGAGCTGCGTCGTCGTCGGTCATGACGACTCCGGGACGGCTTCCTCCGGTCGCCAGCAGCTCACCGACGCCGAGCTCCGCGCACGTTGGAGCGGGACCGAAGACGGACTCGCCGGAGCTGACCTCGAATGTCGGGAGTGGGTCGACTCGACCGGCTCGTCGACGGGCCGCACACCGTTGTTCGGCGCGACCCGCCGTGGCCGGTCGACCATGTCGGTGGAACGCGATCACGGCCGGGCTCGAGGACGAGCCCGGCCGTGATCGAGGGACGGCGACCGCGTCGGTCTCAGCCGAAGCTGCAGACCTTCCACTCGCCTTCGTCGACCAGTTCGATCGGCAGCTCATTGGTGAGCGCGATGCCCTGGTCCTCGGCGGTCTGCTCGATCTCCGGCGGCAGGCCGGTGAGGGAGAACTCGATCACGCCGGTGACGACGCCGTCGGCCGTGGGCTCCGACACCGAGGTGGCGGTGAACTGCGGCTGGGCATCGGCGATCTCCGGCGGCGCCCCTTCCATGAGGTCGAGTTCCGAGGCCTCGGCGTCTGACACCCGCTCCGCCTCGCAGATCAACGCGTTGGCGGCGATGTAGTCCTCTTCGGTCAGCGCGGCGGCGAAGGCGTCGGCCGTCGCCTGCGGTGACCCGGTGGCGAGTCCGCCGCCGTCCGGCAGTGTGCCTTCGTCGTCGGACGGGTCGGGACTCTCCTCGGTGGTGCTGCTCGTTCCGCCCGTGCCGGGCTGGGCGGCCTGCTCGTCGCCGTCGTCGCCGCCCAGAGTGAAGATGAGGACGGCCACGACGGCGATCAGGACGACGCCACTGCCCGCCAGAATCCAGGGCAGCGCGCTCTTCTTCGGGGGCCCGCCTTCGGGGCCGAAGCCGCCGGGCTGGCCGTACTGACCGGGCTGGCCGTACTGACCGGGACCCTGCTGACCGGGGCCGTACTGGCCGGGCTGACCGTAGCCCTGCTGACCGCCCGGTCCGTACTGCTGGGGGAAGCCGCCCGACTGGGGGCCGCCCTGCTGGGGATGTTGCTGGGGGAAGCCGCCGGACTGCGGGCCGCCCTGCTGGGGTTGCCAGCCTCCTTGCTGGCCGTACGGGCCGGGCTGTTGAGGCGGCATGGACATGTTCTCTCCTACGACTCACGGTGGTCTCGTCGACGTCTATCGGCAGAGCGCGCCGACCCGCATGACTGCGGCGTCGGTCCCGTGACTCACACACCTCTGCCGGGCGACCGTATCGGCCCATGAGGTGCTGGGTGGCCTCTTGCCAAAGAAGCATGGTGGGCAGTGAGAGAAATTCTCACGTGCACAGGCTGGAGACGCAGAATGCGGCCGGGCTCGTACGAGCCCGGCCGCATTCGTCAGCCGAGTTGATCAGACGATCTCGCTCAACCGGTCATGCCGCTCATGCCGCAGACTCGCCAGCCGTCCTCGTCGACAAGTTCGAGAGGGAAGGTCATCTCGTCCATGCTGCCTGCCAGCATCTCCTCCATCTCCGGGTCGAGGCCGTTGAAGCGGAAGCTCAGCTCGGCGGTGGCACTGCCGTCGGCAGGCTCGCTCACGTTGTCGACCGAGAACTCGACGGAGACGCCCTCGCCGAACTGAGCCGCCAGCTCGTCGGTCATCTCGGACATGGCCTCTTCGGCCTCGGCGAGCTCGCTGTCCTCAGCCCGGTCGGCTTCGCACATGAGTTCGTTGACACGCTGGTAGTCGCCGTCGTTGAACGCTGCGGTGAAGTCGTCCGCGGCCTGCTGGGGACTGCTCGAACCGCCCGCGCCACCACCACCCAGGGTGAAGATCAGCACGACGATGACGGCGATCACGACGACGCCGCCGCCCGCGAGGATCCAGGGCAGCGGGCTCTTCTTGGGCGCGCCGCCCTCGGGGCCGCCGAAGCCGTCAGGCTGCTGGCCGTAGGGCGCGCCGCCGGGCTGCTGGCCGAACTGTTCGGGCTGGCCGGGCTGCTGGCCGAACTGGGGCTGGCCGCCCTGCGGGCCCTGGCCGTACGGTCCGGGCTGCTGGCCGTACGGCGGCTGACCGCCCGGCTGGCCTTGCGGGCCCTGCTGTCCGCCGTAAGGGCCTTGGGGGTTGGGCGGGACGGTCATGACTTCTCCTCATACTGCTGCCTCATCGTGACCGGTCGGAGCTTAGCGACCGGCCGAACCTGCATGGTCACTCGGGACGCACGGTAGTTGCTTCGGCGTGCCGAATAGGCCTGTTCGGTGTATCCGGTCCCGCCGACCGGGCGTTTATGGGTCACACCCAGGAGCAACACCGCCAAGGACGGTGATCGCCGGTACCGTGGTATCCACCAGCACGGGAGGAGGTGCCGAGATGCCGCACGACCATCCCGGCAGCAGGCCTGACAGCGGCGACGAGCAGAGGTTCGGCGGCGACGCCGAGCTTGCTGCGCAGATCCGATTCCTGGAGGACGAGGTGGCACTGCTGCGCCGCCAGTCGTCCCAGTCTCCTCGACAGTCTCAACTAGTGGAACAGCGCCTCGCCGAGGCGTCTGATCGCATTGACCAGCTTACCGAGCGCAACGCGAAACTGGTGGACACCCTCAAAGATGCCCGCACGCAGCTCATGGCCCTGCGCGAAGAGGTCGACCGCCTCGCGCAGCCGCCGAGCGGCTACGGGGTCTTCCTGCGGGGCCACGAGGACGGCACGGTGGACGTGTTCACCGCCAGCCGTCGGATGCGAGTCCCGCTCTCGCCCAACGTGGAGATCGGCGACCTCACCCTAGGCCAGACGGTGCGCCTCAACGAGGCGTTGACCGTGGTGGAGGCGGGCGGATACGAGCGGATCGGCGAGATCTGCACCCTGCGCGAGGTTCTGTCCGATCCCGGCCAGGACAGCCCGAGCCGTGCACTGGTCGTGGGTCACACTGACGAGGAACGTCTGGTGTGGCTGGCGGCTCCGCTGGCCGAGTCGCCGCTGAAGTCGGGCGACTCCCTGTTGGTGGACAGCAAGGCAGGCTATGCCTACGAACGGGTGCCCAAGGCCGAGGTCGAGGATCTGGTCCTGGAAGAGGTCCCCGATGTGGGCTACACCGACATCGGTGGTCTCGGCAGGCAGATCGAGCAGATCCGCGACGCGGTGGAGCTGCCCTTCCTGCATGCCGACCTCTTCCGGGAGTACGAGCTGCGGCCGCCGAAGGGCGTGCTGCTGTACGGTCCGCCCGGCTGCGGCAAGACGCTGATCGCCAAGGCCGTGGCCAACTCGCTGGCCAAACAGGTCGTCTCGGCCCGAGGCGGCCCCGACGAGCAGGCCAAGTCCTACTTCCTCAACATCAAGGGCCCCGAGCTGCTGAACAAGTTCGTCGGCGAGACGGAGCGACACATTCGGCTCATCTTCCAGCGGGCCAGGGAGAAGGCCTCCGAGGGCACGCCGGTGATCGTCTTCTTCGACGAGATGGACTCGATCTTCCGCACCAGGGGCAGCGGCGTCTCCTCCGACGTCGAGACGACCATCGTCCCGCAGCTCCTCAGTGAGATCGACGGTGTCGAGGGGCTGGAGAACGTCATCGTGATCGGCGCCTCCAACCGGGAGGACATGATCGACCCGGCGATCCTGCGGCCAGGCAGGCTCGACGTGAAGATCAAGATCGAGCGGCCGGACGCCGAGGGCGCGAAGGACATCTTCTCGAAGTACCTGACCGCCACGCTGCCGATCCACGCCGACGACCTGGTGGAGTTCCGAGGCGACAAACAGGCCTGCGTCGAGGCGATGATCCAGAACACCGTCGAGCGCATGTACGCCGAGTCGGACGAGAACCGCTTCCTGGAGGTCACCTACGCCAACGGTGACAAAGAGGTGCTGTACTTCCGCGACTTCAACTCCGGGGCGATGATCCAGAACATCGTGGACCGGGCGAAGAAGGCCGCGATCAAGGGCGTGCTGGAGACCGGACAGCCCGGCCTCCGCGTCCAGCACCTGCTGGACGCCATCGTGGACGAGTTCGCCGAGAACGAGGACCTGCCCAACACGACGAACCCGGACGACTGGGCGCGGATCTCGGGCAAGAAGGGGGAGCGGATCGTCTACATCCGCACTCTGGTCACCGGCAAGAATCAGGAGTCCGGCCGAGCCATCGACACCGCGACGAACACGGGGCAGTACCTGTAACCCGACCCCGGAGAACGCTGATCGACGAGCAGCGGGCCCGTCGCCGATGCATTCATCGGCGACGGGCCCGTCGCGTCGCGCCCGGCTCCGCGGTTCTCGCGAACTCCTTTCGGGCTGCCGTGCCTATCTGGTGAATTGCTTGCGGGTCTGAATTTCAACGGGCGGGCAGGCAGGTCCGCGATCGCCGCCCCGGTCTCCGCTCGGGGCATGCTGATCACGCAGGTCAGCAGCCAGCCCGCGGCTCCGGTGAAAATTTCGCTTCTGGTGACTTCTTTTCGATCTTGCAATCCGGGCCTGCCCGCTGTGTATGGTGATCTTCGCTTCCAAGTTCGAGTGACGATGGCGAGGTGTGGGGTCGATGTGCGGTCCGGAGAATGCCGTCGCCCGCACTGATCGAGTCCGCGAAGTGGGATTTGCTCGGCTGACGAGCCCCATGAGCGTCATTTGCCCGATGCGATTACAGAGGTAGTTGATATGTCGATTCCTAATCCTCGGTTGGCGGGCGTGGGCGCGTCGGCGGTGTTGCTGCTGTTCGTGGCCGCGTGCAGCGAGGCAGACTCCGCCGCCCCCGGTGGGGACGCGGACATCCGAAGCGTCGTCGAGACCGCCGAGGACGAACTGATCGCCGCCACGAAACGAGCCTGTGACGAGCCGACTCAGGTGGTGCTCGACGAATTACCCGACGCGACGGGGAATTACACCACCAATCGGATGCAGGGGCCTACCTGCAATTGGACTAATCGGGATTACCTCGAAGGGGCCACGATCACGGCGGTCACCGGCGCGCCGTATTCGGAATGGGTGGAGTCCGACACGCTGATCACCGGGGAGACCTCGGCGGTGGAGATCGCGGGTCTGCCGGGCAGCCAGGGCACCACCGCCGAGGGCTGTGCGGTCCTGGTGGACGTCGACGGCGCGGCGCTCAGCGTGGACGTCCGGCTGAGTCAGGACGAGCCGTCGTGCGAGGTGGCGTCGCGGCTGGCGACCGAGGTCCTGAACAACCGTTGATCGGTAGGCAGTCCGGCAGGCGTGTCCTCCGCCCGCTCCCGGCCAGGATTGCCAGCTGTCCGGCGGGACCCCGATGAGTCGTCGTCCGCAGGCCCCCGACGGCTGCGAGCGGAGCGGCGGCCCAGCGAGGGCAGGCGAACCGGCCTGCCGACGAGCGTTCCCGCAGCCACCGGGACTCGATCTCCGGGGCTCGGCACGGAACGGGACTGCGGTGCCCGTGGCGCTGAGGCGGTGCGGCGGGTGTGACCGGCGGCGCCCGCCTCGCCTTCGGGGCGGTCCTGATCCCGACCGTCGCCCGTTCGGCCGGGTCTCGACGAGGTTCGAAAGGGCCGTCTCTGCCGCCCTCGCCTGCGGTGACCATTGCCGCGTGAGCATCGGTCCGGCGGCAGGGTGCCGGCGGGGCTGTTGATCCTCGGCATCGCCCAGTCGGGCGGTGCGCTGCACCGCGAGCGCTGCTCGACGGACCGGCGTCGACCGCCGGCGGTGCCGCCGATCTCCCGTGCCGCGCGGACAGCGCTCGGACGGCGACCGGTGCCGTCTCGGCCCGGCCACCGGCCTGCGGTTACCGTGGCGTCCGTGTCCGACACGTCTGATCGCCCGGTCGTCCCCCGCCTGGCACTGGGGCTGGCCGCCCTCGGCCGTCCCGCCTACATCAACCTCGGCCGCGAGCGGGAGCTGCCTGCGGAGCGCACCGTCGCGGCGATGCGTGCGGCGACCTGGGCGACGCTGGACGCCGCCTATGCGCAGGGCGTCCGCTGGGTCGACGCGGCCCGGTCCTACGGTTGCTCCGAGGAGTTCCTCGCGGACTGGCTCGACGACCGGGGGCACACCGACGTCACGGTGTCGAGCAAGTGGGGCTACGCCTACGTCGCCCACTGGCGGGCCGATGCTCCCGTGCACGAGGTCAAGGAGCACTCCTCGGCCCGACTGCGAACGCAGTGGGCGCAGAGCCGGGATCTCCTCGGCGACCGGATCGACCTCTACCAGGTGCACTCGCTGACCTGGGACAGTCCGCTGTTCGACGACGCCGACCTGCTCGCCGAACTCGCCGACATCGCGGGCGAGGGAGTCCGGCTCGGCTTCTCCACCTCCGGACCCCGCCAGGCCGACACGGTACGCAGGGCCTCGGCGTTGGAGGTCGACGGACGGCGGCTGTTCCAGACGGTGCAGTCGACGTGGAATCCGCTGGAGCCCTCGGTGGGTGGCGCACTCGCCGAGGCGCACGCAGCAGGCTTCCACGTCCTGGTGAAGGAGGCGCTGGCCAACGGCAGGCTGGTGGTGCGTCCGCCGGAGGTGCTCGCCGAGATCGCCCGTAGACACGAGGTCGGTCCGGACGCGGTCGCGCTGGCGGCGGCGTTGTCTCGACCGTGGGTGGACACCGTGCTGCTGGGACCCGCCGGACCCGCACAGCTTCGCGCCAACCTCGCCGTCGACGGCCTGCACCTCGATGCGGCCGAACTCGACGCGCTGCTCGGTCTCGCCGTCCCCGCCGACCGGTACTGGGACGAGCGCGCCGAGCTGTCCTGGACCTGATCCGTCTCCTCGGGTCCGGTGGCGGCCGCGGTCCTCGATCCGAGGCCCGAGCCCGCACCGCCGAGGACACCGACGGCTTCCCGAATCGCGGCGCCGAACGGCAGGCGACGCCCCGCCCGAGGCGACCGTGATGCGCGTCCGGGACTGCGGTGTCCGCCGAACGGGTGAGACTGTCGAACAGGTGACCGGCCGGGGAGGGTGGTCCGTCGCTCGACGATCGGTCGAGCGCTGATCAGTCGAACTCGCCCGCGTCGAGCAGGGTCAGCCACCGCCGAGCCAGCTCGCGGCCGTCCGGGACCATCGGCCAGGCCGGGTTCGCGACCTTGGCGCGCAACTCCGCCAGGTCCAGCCGGCCGCCCTCGGCGACCTCCGTGAGCTGATGCCGGATCGGGCCGTCCCAGCGCACCTCGAATGCGGTGGTGAAGAGCCGCACCGTGTCGGACTCGTATCGGCCGTCGAACAGTCGGACCAGCGGTGTTCCGCTCACGCCGAGTTCTTCGGCCAGCTCACGCCGTGCGCATTGGCCCATCTCCTCGTTCGCCCCCAGCACCCCGCCCGCCCAACAGTCGTACCTGCCGGGGAACACGTCCTTGGTCTCGGTCCGCCGATGCACGTAGACCCGACTGCCATCACCCGATCGGACGAGAACCGAACTCGCGGCGTGCCACAGCGAGCGCGCTCGCATGTCAGCGCGGGTGGTGGCTCCGATCCGGCTGCCGGTCGCGTCGAACACGGCGACCAGCTCGTCTGGAGTGCCCATCGAGTGATCCTCTCACCACTGACCGTCAGACCCCCTGAACCCGTAGGCTGACGACCATGCGGCGGATCATGGGCACCGAGGTGGAATACGGCATCGCAGTGCCGGGGGACAGCACCGCCAATCCGGTGCTCACCTCGACGCAGGTGGTGCTGGCCTATGCGGCCTCGGCGGACATCCCTCGGTCGCGGCGGGCCCGGTGGGACTACGAGGTCGAGTCCCCGCTGCGCGACGCGCGCGGCTTCGACCTGGGCGCGGGTCACTTCCCGTCCGCCGATCCCGACTCCGACGATCTCGGTGCCGCCAACGTCATCCTCACCAACGGCGCCCGGCTCTACGTCGACCATGCGCACCCGGAGTACTCGGCACCCGAGGTCACCAACCCTCGCGACGCGGTCATCTGGGACAAGGCGGGCGAGCGGATCATGGAGGCGGCGGCGATGCGGGCCGCCACCGTGCCCGGTCAGCCCCGGCTCCAGCTCTACAAGAACAACATCGACAACAAGGGTGCCTCCTACGGCACGCACGAGAACTATCTGATGGCGCGCAGCACCCCGTTCACCGCCGTCGTCGCAGGTCTGACGCCCTTCTTCGCCTCCAGGCAGGTGATCTGCGGCTCCGGGCGGGTCGGCCTCGGCGCGTCCGGCGACGGCGCGGGCTTCCAGCTCTCACAGCGCGCCGACTACATCGAGGTCGAGGTCGGCCTCGAGACCACTCTCAAGCGGGGCATCATCAACACCCGTGACGAGCCGCACGCCGACGCCGACAAGTACCGCAGGCTGCACGTCATCATCGGTGACGCGAACCTGGCCGAGACCTCGACCTATCTCAAGCTGGGCACGACGGCGCTGGTCCTGGACATGATCGAGTCCGGCCACCGGTTCGACGACCTCCGGCTCGCCGATCCCGTCCACGCCGTCCACGCCATCAGCCACGACCCCGGCCTGCGGGCCACCGTCTCGTTGGCGGACGGCCGCCGCTTCACCGGCCTCGACCTGCAGTGGGCCTATCACGAGCGGGCCGAGCGCTTCGCCGAGGCGGGTGGCGTGGAACCGCCGGGGCGGGACGTGCTGGCCGCCTGGGGCGAGATCCTCTCCGCCCTCGGTCGTGACCCGATGGAGTGCGCCGATCGGCTCGACTGGCCTGCCAAGCTCCGGCTGCTCGAGGGCTACCGCAGCCGGGACGGCCTCGGCTGGGCCTCGCCCCGGCTGCACCTGGTGGACCTCCAGTACTCCGACGTCCGGCTCGACAAGGGCCTCTACAACCGCCTGGTCGCGCGCGGCTCGATGCGCAGGCTCGTCGCGGAGGAAGAGGTCCTGGCTGCGGTGACCGCCCCGCCGGAGGACACCAGGGCCTATTTCCGGGGCCGCTGCCTGGAGCGTTACCCCTCGGCGGTCTCGGCCGCCTCGTGGGACTCGGTGATCTTCGATCTGGGTCGAGACTCGCTGGTGCGGATTCCCACCCTCGAACCCCTTCGCGGCACGAAGGCGCACGTCGGACACCTGTTGGAGGCGGCACAGACGGCGGAGGAACTGGTGGACTCCTTGACTCGTCGTTGAGGACCCGGACCGGCCCGCGTCGACAGGCGACAGGGCAGGCACTGCTGGGTAATGTTGATGGCGGGCTCCACTGTAATAAGGGAGGCGAGATGGCACAGGAACGAGTGCAACGCCATGGCGGCGGTGACGGCGACGAGGACGAGACCCCGGACGCGGGCACCGGCGGCCAGGAACGCCGCGAGCAGCTCGGCGAGGACGTCGACACGATCCTGGATGAGATCGACGACGTGCTCGAGGAGAACGCGGAGGACTTCGTTCGGGCCTACGTCCAGAAGGGCGGCGAGTAGCCGCACTGAGGCACTCTTCTCCGCCGAGGTGCCATTGGATGCAGTCGAGGCACTCTCCTCTGCCGAGGTGCCGTCGGATGCAGCCGAGGTGCCCCTCTCCGCCGAGGGCGGGATCAGATCCCGCCGTCGGCGACCCGCCACCCTTCCTCAGATCAAGGAGATCATCGCGTCGATGGAACAGTCCTCGGTCGCGCCCTCGTCCGGCGCCGTGCTGCCCGCCGCCTACCTCGCGCCGGGCTCGTCCTTCGTCGACTTCCTCCGGGCGGCCTCACCGGGGCTGCTGCCCGGCGGCCGAGCTGAGAACGGGGGCCGGGTGGACGCGCCGCACGGCACGACGATCGTCGGAGTCACCTTCCGAGGTGGCGTGTTGATCGCAGGGGACCGCCGCGCCACCAGCGGAAACCTGATCGCGCAGCGGGACGTGGACAAGGTGTACGTCACCGACGACCACTCCGCCGTGGCCATCGCGGGAGCGGCCGGGATCGCCGTCGAGCTGGCCCGGCTGTTCACCGTGGAGCTTCAGCACTACGAGAAGATCCACGGCGTCTCGCTGTCGCTGGACGGCAAGGCCAACCAGCTCGCGGGCATGGTCCGGGGCAACCTGGAGCAGGCGATGATGGGGCTCGCGGCCGTCCCGCTGTTCGTGGGCTACGACGTCAACGCGGCCGACCCCGACCGGGCGGGCCGCATCATCTCCTATGACGTCGCGGGCGGCCGGTACGAGGAACGGGCCGGCTATCACGCGGTGGGGTCCGGCTCGCTGTTCGCCAAGTCGGCCTTGAAGAAGCGACACGACCCCGACGCCGACGCCGACGCGGCGGTGCGGGTCGCCGTGGAGGCCCTCTACGACGCCGCCGACGACGACACGGCGACCGGCCATCCCGACCTCGTCCGCCGGATCTATCCGACGGTGGTCCTGATCACCGGGGCGGAGGGGGCGGTGCGACTCGACGACGATCGGGCCGAGGCCGTCGCCCGCGCGGTGGTGGCAGGCCGCCAGGAGAATCCGGGCGGCTGAGTCCGTGGTGTCCCGCGCCTTCCTGCGCGTCTCGCCCGCCGTGTCGGGGCAGTCGATCGCCCGATGCGCGCCTCGGCGGGCGGGGCCGTGCCCTGTGCCCGTCGCCGTCGTCGATCACGCCCGACGTGCGTCGGCCCGCGCTGTGGGCGTCGCTCAGGGCGTCCCGCCTGCTCGCGTCCGTTCCCCTCGGACGTCGACCCCCTCCGCCCGCCCCGCGCAGGCACTGACTACTCCCACTCATTCCGTGCCCGCCCGACCACGCCAGGAGCGTCCCTCGTGAGCATGCCGTTCTACGCCTCGCCAGAGCAGTTGATGCGCGAGCGGTCCGAGCTGGCCCGCAAAGGCATCGCCAAGGGCCGCAGTGCCATCGTGCTGACCTATGCGGGCGGCGTGCTCTTCGTCGCCGAGAACCCGTCGAAGACGCTGCACAAGGTCTCGGAGATCTACGACCGCATCGGATTCGCGGCTGCCGGTCGCTACCCGGAGTTCGAGAATCTGCGAGTCGCGGGCATCCGGCACGCCGACCTGACCGGCTACGCCTACGACCGTCGAGACGTCTCCGGTCGGTCGCTGGCCAGCTTCTACGCCAAGACGCTCGGCGCGATCTTCACCGAGCAGATCAAGCCCTACGAGGTGGAGATCTGTGTGGCCGAGGTCGGGGCATCGCCGGATCTCGACCAGCTCTACCACCTCACCTACGACGGCTCCATCATCGAGGAGCCCGGCTTCGTCGTGATGGGCGGTCAGGCCGAGACCATCTCCGGCGCACTGCGCGACTCCGACCACGCCTCGTCGAGCCTGGCCGAGACGCTGCGGAGTGCCGTGAGTGCCCTGACCACGGAGCCGACGACGGGCAAGGGGACGGCGAGCAAGGGCGAGGCGAGAGAGCCCGCCCTCGGCCAGCTCGAGGTGGCCGTGCTGGAACGGGATCGGCCGCATCGCGCCTTCCGACGCATCCCCCCGGCCGTCGTGACGGAGATGCTCGGCGAGGGCGCCGCGAAGACCGAGCCCGCGACGGCCGAGAAGCCCGAGGACGCCTCGGCCGCGCCGGACGAGAAGAAGTAGGACCGAGTCACGCCGCCCGGCCGGGGCCGGGCGGCGTGTGCGAGCCGAGTGCGGCTGGCCACGATGGGCGACCACGGCGCGTCCAGACGTCGTCAACCACTCGGTGAGCGCCGATCGCCTGCCGACCTCCGACGCGGCCGGCCCGGCCCGGCGAACAACCCGGGCGGATGCGCGACTCAGCCTGCTGCGGGGTTCCGCCTCGACGCGCGACGGTGATGCGGCCGGGTGACCAGCACCGGACACCCCGCACGGCGGACACAGATCGCCGCCACCGACCCGAGCATCAGCCTGCTGCCGCGACCCCGGTGGCCCACCACCAGCAGGTCGGCCGTCTCCGCGGCCGTCAACAGCGCGCCGACGGCCTGGGAACGCGGCAGATGAAGCTGAACCCTGGCCAGATTCTCGGGATCGGGCAAGGTGTGCTCGACGAGCGCCCGAGTACGCAGGACGATCCAGTCGCGGAACTCGGCGACGCTGGGGACCGCCGACGGCGGGACGTCCGGCGGCCGAGGCGCGGTGCGCAGGGTCCACGCGCGCACGACGTGCAGCGGACAGTCTCGCCGCCGGGCCTCGTCGGACGCCAGGGACAGGGCGTGGAGCGAGGCGTCCGAGCCGTCGATGCCGACGACGACGCCGCCGTCGATGTCCAGGTCAGCGCGCATGGCGTCACCGGCCCGATCGCGGCGGGGTGTGGGGGTCTTGTCTCGAACGGTGGACCTCGACGATCTTCGGCATGACGGCCTCCCTGCGTCGCTCGCTCCAGCGTGAGACATGCCACACTACTGTGGCGAGCTGCCGTTCGGGGGAAATCCAGGGTGGTCACGGCTCGACTCTGCTCAGGCGCGGCCGATACACCCGGAGCGTGCCGCAGTGGGCCGCGAAGCGGAATCGACGTCCCGCCGGGCCCACCTCGCCGTCGGTCGCCGCGATGACGGGGTCGCCCGCCACCTGCACGACCAGTTCCGCGCACTCGCGCTGCACGTAGGTGCGACTGTGATGCAGTGCGCCGGTCACGGCGGCCAGCACGAACCGAAGCCGGGAGAATCGGACGTCGGCGCGCACATAGCGCACGTCCAGCGTGCCGTGGTGCAGCCCGCCGCGGATCATCGGGGCGAAGCCGCGCGGCGTGTAGACGCCGTTGCCCACGAACAGCAGCCACACCTGTCGGACCCGGCCGTCGATGCGCACCGTGAGCGGCCGGGACTCGCGCAGCACCCGTACCAGCGCCGCAGCCGCCGCAGGCCACTTGCCATACCGGTCCTCCCAGCGTTCCCGGTATCCGACCAGGTCGGGATAGCCGCCGAGGCTCGCCGTGTTGAGGAACCACCGTTCGATCCGGCCGTCGATCTCGACACTGCCCAGATCGACCTCGATGCCGGTGCCGTGCTCGGCTGCCATGGTCGCCGCGGTCGGCCCGTCCACCCGGATGTCGCGGGCGAAGTGGTTCAGCGTGCCGCCGGGGATCACGAGCAGCGGGAGCTTGCGCACGGCGGCGACGGCCGCCACGGCCGCCACGGTGCCGTCACCGCCGGAGACCCCGACCGCCCGCACGGCCGAGCCGAGTCCGTCCACGATCTCGGCGAACTGGTCGATCAGGTCGACGCCCTCTTTCGGGTAGACCACGGTGGCCGCCGGCCACGCCTGGGCGATCTGTTCGCCCGCGTCCTCGCCCTCCAGCCCCGAACCGGGATTGATCAGCAGCACCAGGCCCGCGCCGTCGCTGAGCGGGGGGAGGTCCACCTCCACGCCGGGGCCGTCGTAGACCTCCTCCGGGACCGGCCACCAGCGTCGGGTGGCCCCGGCGACCGCCGCGCCGAGCAGCGCACCGCCGAGGACGTCGCTGGGCCAGTGCACTCCGGTGTGCACCCGCGAGAAGGCCACCGCGGCGGCCAACGGCGCCACCACCCTGGCCGTCCGGGGGCTCTCCATGGCCACCGCCGTGGCGAAGGCGGCGGCCGAGGCGGCGTGTCCGGAGGGGAAGGACGAGGACCGTGGGGGATTCCGATACCGACGTGACTCGGGAACCAGCTCCACCGCAGGGCGCCTGCGAGGGAACAGCGGCTTGCCGACCGCGTTGGCCAGTGCGCTCGCCCCGGCGATCGCGGCGAGCCCGCGCCACGCCGCTCGGCGTGTCGGCCCCTTGCGTAATGCGAGCACCGAGGCGGCCGTGAACCACAGCAGACTGTGGTTGGCGGCCGTGCCCAGTTCCTTCATCAGGGGGTCGACAGGGCTTTTCGGTAGGCGTGAACTCCGCCGGACGAGTTCTCGATCCCGGCGGTCGACCTCACCTGCAACGCTGCGCAGCCATTTCCACACCGGATAGACGCTAGCGTTTCCCCGAACGGATCACGGAGGAATCCCGTCGCAGCGCTTACTGTGGACCCATGCAGCGGCGGATCTTCGGGATCGAGACCGAGTTCGGGGTGACGTGCACCTTTCACGGGCAGCGTCGGCTCTCCCCGGACGAGGTGGCCAGATATCTGTTCCGACGGGTGGTGTCCTGGGGGCGCTCCTCCAACGTGTTCCTGCGCAACGGCTCGCGGCTCTACCTCGACGTGGGCTCGCACCCCGAGTACGCCACGGCGGAGTGCGACGACATCGCGCAGCTGGTGACCCATGACAAGGCGGGCGAGCGGGTCCTGGAGGATCTGCTGGTCGACGCCGAGCGGCGGCTCGCCGACGAGGGCATCGGCGGGGACATCTTCCTGTTCAAGAACAACACCGACTCGGCGGGCAACTCCTACGGTTGTCACGAGAACTACCTGGTGGGGCGGGCAGGCGAGTTCGCAAGGATCGCCGACGTCCTTCTGCCGTTCCTCGTCACCCGCCAGCTCATCTGCGGTGCGGGCAAGGTCCTGCAGACCCCTCGGGGCGCGGTCTACTGCCTGTCGCAGCGGGCCGAGCACATCTGGGAGGGCGTCTCCAGCGCGACCACGCGGTCTCGACCGATCATCAACACGCGGGACGAGCCGCACGCCGACGCCGAGCGCTACCGCAGGCTCCATGTGATCGTCGGGGACTCGAACATGTCCGAGGCGACCACGATGCTCAAAGTCGGCAGCGCGCACCTCGTGCTGGAGATGATCGAGGCGGGCGTGCAGTTCCGCGACTTCACGCTGGACAACCCGATCCGGGCCATTCGCGAGATCAGCCACGACCTGACCGGGCGGCGCAACGTTCGGCTTGCGGGCGGCCGGGAGGCCTCCGCGCTGGACATCCAGCGGGACTACTACGCCAAGGCCGTCGAGCACCTGCGCGACCGCGAGCCGGATGCGCTGCTCGACCGCGTGGTGGAGTTGTGGGGTCGCACGCTCGACGCCGTCGAGCAGCAGAACCTCGGCCTCATCGATCGGGAGATCGACTGGGCCGTCAAGCAGCGGCTCATCGATCGCTATCGGAACAAGCACGATCTGGAGCTGTCCAGCCCGCGCATCGCGCAGATCGACCTCGCCTACCACGACATCCGTCGGGGCCGGGGGCTCTTCGACCTGCTGCAACGCAAGGACCTGGTCGCCAGGGTCACCGACGACGGCGAGATCGAGGCCGCCAAGGACACGCCACCGCAGACCACCAGGGCGAAGCTGCGCGGCGACTTCATCGCGGCGGCCCAGACCGCCAACCGGGACTTCACCGTCGACTGGGTGCATCTCAAGCTCAACGACCAGGCACAGCGCACCGTGCTGTGCAAGGACCCGTTCCGTGCCGTGGACGAACGGGTGGAGCGGCTGATCGCGTCGCTGTGACCGGGCGTCGGGCGGGGTGACTCGTCGCCACGAGCGGCCCCGCCCGGCCCGCACCCCGCCTGCCTGCGGCCTGATCGCCCAGGCACGGACCTTCGGCCGGAAATCAGGCGGTCGCGTCACGACGGGCCACCCGCAACGACTAGGGTGCCGATCGTGTCGACTGCACGCGCTGAGCGCCTGGTGAACCTGGTGTTGTGCCTGCTCTCCACCCGTCAGTTCCTCGGCGCCGATCGAATTCGGGGGATCGTCCCCGGTTACGCGGACGCGCCCACCGGCGACGCGTTCTTCCGGATGTTCGAACGGGACAAGGCCGAGCTGCGGGACCTGGGCATTCCGTTGGAGACCGGCCGAAACTCCGGCTTCGACGGCACCGAGGGGTACCGCATCGCCCGCCGGGACTACGAGCTGGGCGAGATCGACCTGGAGCCCGACGAGGCCGCCGCCGTGGCACTGGCCGCCCGGCTCTGGGACTCGCACGACTTCGCCGACGCCGCTCGCCGGGCCGTGGTCAAGCTACGAGCCGCGGGCGTGGACGTCGATCACGGCACCGCTCCCGCCGTGGAGCCCAGGGTGCGGATCAGCGAGCCGTCGTTCGCCGTGCTGCACGCGGCGGTGCAGGCAGGGCGGTTGGTCACCTTCGATCACCGGCGCAGCAGCAGTCCTGAGCCGATGCGCCGAGTCGTCGAACCCTGGGGCGTGGTGTCCTGGCGCGGGCGCTGGTACCTGGTCGGACACGATCTCGACCGCCAGGCCACCCGATGCTTCCGGCTCTCGCGCATCGTCGGGCCGGTCACGACCTCCGGTCCCGACGGCGCGGTCCAGCGTCCGGAGGGCGTCGACCTGCTGTCGATCGTCGCGGCCACCGCCGAGCCGCCGCCGCCCGCGCCGCCCGCACTGCTCTGGATCGCCAAGGACCGGGCCAACGGGCTGCGCAGGCACGGCAGGACGACCGGCGAGCGCGTCGTCGGCGGGATCGACGGCGACCTGCTGGAGATCGAGTTCAACCACTCCGGCTCCGCCTCCGACTGGATCGCGGGCTACGGTCCGGACGTCCTGGTCGTCGAGCCGGAGTCGCTGCGGGAGTCCGTGCGCGAGGTGCTGCTCGGCGCGATGGGAGAGGGAGAACGATGAGCGCCTCGTCCGAACGGCTGTCCCGCCTGCTGGCTCTGGTGCCGTACCTGCTGGCCAGACCGGGCATCCCGCTGGCCGAGGCGGCGGCGGACTTCGACGTCACGCCTCGACAGCTGCGCAAGGACCTCGAGCTGCTGTGGATGTGCGGGCTGCCCGGCTACGGCCCCGGCGACCTGATCGACCTGTCATTCGACGACGAGTCGGTGATGGTCTCCTACGACGCCGGGATGAGCAGGCCGCTGCGGCTCACCACGACCGAGGCGACCTCGCTGCTGGTGGCGTTGCGGGCGCTGACCGACGACCCCGGACTCGCCGACGTCGACGCGGTCGTCCGTGCCGTCGCCAAGATCGAGGCCGCGGTCGGCCGGGCCCAGCCAGCGGGCGTCGTGGTCGGCCTCGGCAGGCGAGGCGCGGTCCGAGCTGGCGTGCAGGAGGCAGCGCAGCGGGCACTGGAGCTTCGGCGGGCCCTGCGGATCAGGTACTACACGGCCTCGCGCGACGAGATCAGCGAACGGACGGTCGACCCGACACGACTGGTCCTGCTGGACGGCCGCGAGTACCTGGAGGGCTGGTGCCGTTCGGCCGAGGGGATGCGCCTGTTCCGGATGGATCGCGTCGACCAGGCCGAGGTGACCGACGAGCCCGCCGCCCCGCCGCAGCATGCCGAGCCCGTCGATCTGACCACCGGACCGTTCCGCGCCGCGCCCGACCAGCTCGCGGCCGTGCTCGTCCTCGGTCGTGACGCGCGCTGGGTCGCCGAGTATCACCCGGTGGAGGAGCCCGTCGAACTCGAGGACGGCAGCCTGCGGGTCACCATGCGCTATTCCGACAGCTCGTGGATGCTGCGCCTGGTGCTCGGACTGGGCAGCGGCGTGCGGGTGCTGGAGCCCCGCAGCCTCGCCGAGGCGGTCCGCAGCCAGGCGTCGGAGGCGCTGCTGCTCGGTGAGAAGCTCGCCGCCGATCTCATCGCCGACGGACTACGGTAAGGCCGTGTCGTATCTGCTCAGCGGGCTGATGATCGCCCTCGGTCTCCTCCTCCTGGTCGTCGTCGTGCTTCGACTACTAAGGTCCGTGCGGACGGTGCGTCGTGCGCAGTCGCGACTGCGGCGTACCGTCGAGGACCGGGGCGGCCTGCTCCGAGCACGGCTCGCTGCCGTGGAGGTGGCGGTGAAGGAGCGGCGTCGGCCCATGTCAAGGCCTCGGCACGGGCACACGGACGAGAACGGGAGCATCATCAATGTTCAACCTGGGAACCGCTGAGATCCTGATCATCGCGGGCGTGCTCGTGCTGCTGTTCGGCGCCACGAAGCTGCCGCAGATGGCTCGTTCGCTCGGCCAGTCGGCCCGCATCCTCAAGGCGGAGACCAAGGGCATGCGCAACGACGGCAAGGACGAGGCGGCCGCCGAGGCCGCGCCGCAGGCAGATCCGGCCCAGGCGGCCGCGCCGCAGCCGTTGGCCGCTCCCCAGCCGCCGGTCGCGCAGCCGGTCGTGCAGCAGCCCGTCGCGCAGCCGCAGGCGCAGCCCGTCGCCGAGCCGGTCGCCGCTCCGCAGCCCGTCGCGCAGCCGGTCGCCCAGCCCGCCGCCGAACCGCAGCAGGCTGCCCAGCCGCAGCCCTCGACGACGCAGACGCCGCCCGCGCAGTAGGTCCCGTCCGCCCGGGTCTGGGCGCTGCCTGTCTCCTGCCCGTCGTTTCCGCCGTCAGTCCCGGCCGGTCGGCTGCTCGCCGTCCGGCCGGAGCAGGCACCGGGATGATGCTCCGGGCCTCGTCTCACAATGCCGCTTCACGGCCCTCCTCAGCGCGGTCTGGTCGCCGACATGTCGACCTGCTTGGCTGCCTCCCAGCACTTCTCGCAGCTCGCCCAGAATCGCGCCATGGTCGCCGTGTCGGCCACTTCGACCAACTCCTCGCACAGGGCGGTCGCCTTGTCTCCGGTTTTGTACGTGCCGCGTGGTCCGGGCAGCACATGGCGCTGCCTGCTCGCAGGCTGCCAGTGGTAGACGCTCACCAGTGCACACCCCTCTGCTGTCCGTGAGAGCGAGGATCACCACGGCCGGTGATGATCTCGCCTCACCACGTTAACGACGCTGAACGACTGATGGCGAGAGGTTCCGCCTTCCTAGTGACGCCTGCGGTCTCCGTCCGGGGGCGGCCTGCTCCGCTCCGGCCGATTCCGGCCGAAGTCCCTCCCTGCCGCGGTCCGCCTGCCGAGCTCGCCTGCGCGAGGGCCTCGCCGCCCGCCCGGCTCCCGCCGGACCGTCGGGGCATCGACGGGCATCGCAGCACCTCGCGTGGCGCCGCAGCGCCGGTCGGCACGGGCGGCCGGGCCGTTCGCCCGTCCTCCTTTCGGTCCCACTTGGCTGACGTCGGTACGTCGGGCTGGTGTATCGGCTGGTCCGCGCCGAACGACGCCGCGCCGCCGCCCGAGGACCGCCCCGCTCCGCTCTCGTCCCGGCGCCGTCGTCCGACAGGTGTGAACAGACCGCCGAAGACTCGGGTGCACGTCGGCCCGATGTGAAAGCCTGATGCCGTGGCCGCACGCTCTTCGAACAATTCGGCGACGTCTCCTGCGGAGCGTTACGCCGCTGCCCGCTCACGTCAGGCCCATCCGAGGCTGACGGAGTTCCTCAGCGAGATCGCCTTCGAGCTCGATCCGTTTCAACTCGCCTCCTGCCGGGCGCTGGAGGTGGGACACGCCGTCCTGGTCTGCGCGCCGACCGGCGCGGGCAAGACCGTCGTCGGCGAGTTCGCCGTCCATCTCGCACTCGCCGAGGGAAGGAAGTGCTTCTACACGACGCCCATCAAGGCGCTCTCCAATCAGAAGTACGCGGACTTGTGTGCCCGACACGGCGCCGAGAACGTCGGGCTGCTCACGGGCGACGCGGCAGTCAACGGCCACGCCCCCGTGGTCGTGATGACCACCGAGGTCCTGCGGAACATGCTCTACGCGGGCTCGTCCAGCCTCGACGGGCTCGGCTACGTCGTGATGGACGAGGTCCACTACCTCGCGGATCGATTCCGGGGCGCGGTGTGGGAGGAGGTCATCCTCCATCTGCCGGAGAGTGTCCGCCTGGTGTCGCTGTCGGCGACGGTCAGCAACGCCGAGGAGTTCGGCGAATGGCTGGTGGCCGTCCGAGGCGACACCTCCGTGGTGGTCGACGAGCATCGACCGGTGCCGCTCTGGCAGCACATGATGGTCGGCAGCCGCACGATGGACCTGTTCGGCGGGGAGTCCGCAGGCGAGCTGAAGCTCAACCCGAACCTGTTGCGTCAGGTGCAGAACACCGAGCGCAGCGAGCCTGCCTGGCGGGGGCCGCGTCGGGACCGGGGGCCGCGTGACCGACGGAACGGCGCTTCGCATCCCGCCCGGTTCCGGCCGCCCGCGCGCACCGACGTCATCGAGCGACTCGGCGCCGCCGGGCTGCTGCCCGCGATCGTCTTCATCTTCAGTCGAGCGGGCTGCGACGCCGCCGTCACCCAGTGCGTTCGCGGCGGGCTGCGGCTGACCACCGAGGCCGAGGCCGAGGAGATTCGTCGCGTCATCGACCTCAAGACCGTCGACCTGCCGGACGGCGACCTCGGTGTCCTGGGTTACTGGGAATGGCGAGAGGCGTTGGAGCGCGGGGTCGCCGCCCACCACGCGGGAATGCTGCCCGCCTTCAAGGAGACGGTGGAGGAGCTGTTCGTGCGCGGGCTGGTCCGGGCCGTCTTCGCCACGGAGACGCTGGCACTGGGCATCAACATGCCCGCGCGGACCGTGGTGCTGGAGAAGCTGGTCAAGTACAACGGCGAGGCACACGTCGACCTGACGCCGGGGGAGTACACCCAGCTCACCGGCAGGGCGGGCAGGCGCGGCATCGACGTCGAGGGTCACGCGGTGGTCATGTGGCAGCCCGGCGTCGATCCGCGGCAGGTCGCCGGGCTGGCCTCGACCAGGACCTATCCGCTGCGCTCCTCCTTCCGGCCCGGCTACAACATGGCCGTGAACCTGGTGCACCGGGTCGGCGTCCCGGCGGCGCGCGACCTGTTGGAGCAGTCCTTCGCCCAGTTCCAGGCCGACCGCTCGGTGGTCGGCCTGTCTCGCCGGATCGAACGCAACGAGGAGGCCTTGGCGGGCTATCGGGAGTCCGCGAGCTGTCACCTCGGCGACTTCGAGGAGTACATGGAGCTGCGACGTCGCGTCTCCGCCAGGGAGAAGGTCCTGGCCAAGCAGAACACCGCAGGCAGGCGCGCCGATGCTGCGGCCTCGCTGGAGCGGTTGCGCAAGGGCGACGTCATCGCCGTGCCCGCTGGCAGGCGGTCCGGGCTGGCCGTGGTCGTCGATCCCGGCCTGGACCCGCTCAACGAGCCGCGCCCGCTGGTGGTCACCGAGGATCGATGGGCGGGCAGGCTGTCGGTGGTCGACTTCCCGACGCCGGTGGAGGCGCTGGGCCGGATGCGGCTGCCCAAGCACGTCGAGGTGCGCTCGCCCCGGTCGAGGCGGGACCTGGCCTCGGCGCTGCGCGACACCGGGATCGCGGTGCCAGCCCGGGGCAGGAGCCGGCCGGGTGCCCCGCACGAGGACGGTGAGCTGAACACCCTGCGTCGTGCACTGCGCGCCCACCCCTGCCATGGCTGTGACTCGCGAGAGGACCACGCGAGATGGGCCGAGCGACACCATCGTCTCGCGGGTGAGAACGACCAGCTCCGCCGGAAGGTGGCGGGCACCACCCACTCGCTGGTGCGCACCTTCGACCGGATCAGGGCGCTGCTGCGGGCGAGGGGTTATCTGGCTCCTGCACCCGCCGTCCCCGGCGGTCCGGACGCCGAGGGCGCCACCGCTGCCGTGAACGCGGACGACGCCGCGAGCGCGGGAGCGACGGGAACCGACGGCGATACTGCGGAGACCGGTGTGGCCGAGGAGACCGCCGGTTCCGCTGCGGAGGCGGAGCAGGCCGAGGCCGAGCCTGCCGAGGTTTCGAGGGACGCCGTGTCCGCCGTCGGCCCCGTGTCCGCCGTCGGCGCGGCACCCGGCGGCAAGGGCACGGTCGTGGTCGTCGATCAGGAGACGATCAGCGAACACGGCAGGCGGCTGGCCCGCATCTACAGCGAGTCCGACCTGCTGGCGGCCGAATGTCTGCGCCACGGCGTATGGCGAGGCCTCGGACCGGCCGAGCTGGCCTCGGTGGTCTCCGCGCTGGTCTTCGAGTCGCGTCGCGACACCGGCCCGGTCGCGGCCCTGCCGGAGGGACCGGTCACCGACGCACTGGCGGAGACCATCCGCATCTGGGCCGATCTGGAGGACGACGAGCGGCGGCACCGGCTGGACCGCACCCGCGAACCGGACGCGGGCTTCGCCTGGCCCGTGTACCGGTGGGCGCGCGGCGAGTCGCTGGAGAAGGTGCTGACGGCGGCGGAGAGCACGGGCCATGATCTGTCGGCTGGCGACTTCGTGCGCTGGTGTCGTCAGGTCGTGGACCTGCTCGACCAGCTTCGTGACGTGGTCGGCACCCGGGATCCGGTGGGTGCCGCCGCAGCCAAGGCGGTCGTCGCCCTGCGTCGGGGAGTCGTCGCGATGAGCACGTCGTGAGAACGACTCCCGGTCACAGCACTACTACGGCATCGACTGTTCGGTGTGGTCAGCGACAGAGACTATGGTTTGATCGCGCGGATCGGTGACGAAGACTTCGCTCTACGAGACTCCGCACCAGATCCCTCGAACAGCCACGCGCATTCCAGCGTCGACCCGGAGGCGAACCATGACCAGCCCGTACGGACCGTCCGGGGGGAACGACCCGCAGCAGCAGTGGGGACAGCAGCCTTACGGGGGCTACAACCCCGGCACTCCCACGGGCGGGACGCCGGAGCAGGGCGCCTACGGCGGCTACCCGCAGCAGGGCTACGGGCAGCCGCCTGCGGGCCAGGGGTACGGCCAGCCGCCTGCTGGTCAGGAGTACGGCGGCTATCCTCAGACCGGCGGTTACCCGCAGCAGGGCTACCCGCAGCAGGGCGGCTACCCGCAGCAGGGTTACGGCCAGCCCGGCGGGTACGGCTACCCGCAGGGTCCGCCGCCGCAGCCGCAGAAGACCGCACTGCCCTGGGTGATCACCGGCATCGTCGTGGTGCTCCTCGGTGCACTGGCCGTCCTCGGCTTCGTCTGGCCGGGCTTCTTCAACACCAGGGTGTTCGACGAGAACGCGGTCGCCGAGGCGGTCACCCGGATCGTCGAGGACGACTACGGCGCAGGTGAGGTCACCGGGGTGAGCTGCCCGGCGGGCCAGCCGCTGGAGGCGGGCACCTCCTTCGAGTGCACCGCGACGGTCGACGGCGAGGCGTCCCGCATCACCATCTCCGTCCAGACCGACGACGGCGAGTACCAGGTGGGCCAGCCCTCCTGACCTGGTCGGGCGCGCAGTGAAAGGCATTCGCATTTCCGCGCGCCCACCAGGCATCATCGTCGACGTGCCCGACTACCAGATCAGAACACTCGACGACGCCGACATCGCCGCAGCGGACGCCCTCTTCCTGGGGACGCTCCACCTTCCCCCCACCGCCGCCGAACAACTCGACAACCTGCGGCCCAGCTATGTGCCGGGACGAGCGCTGGGCGCCTTCGACGGCGACGAACTGGTCGGCACCGCGATGTCCTATCCCTCCGCCCTGGCCGTGCCCGGCGGCGCGGTGCCGAGGATGGGCGCCGTCAGCAGGATCGGCGTGCGTGCCGATCACACCAGACGCGGCATCCTCACGGCCCTGCAACGTCGCCAGTTGAGCAGCCTCGTGGAGCAGGGCGATGTCATCGCCACCCTGCGTGCCAGCGAGGCGACCATCTACGGGCGGTTCGGCTACGGCGTCGCCGAGCGGGTGCGATCGATCACGGTGAACCCGTCGACGGCCGAGATCCGGCCCGATCTTCCGCGAGTCGGCCGGACCCGGCTGATCGACGCCGCCGAGGCCGAGACCCTGCTGCCCGCGCTCTACGAGCAGATCGGTCTGCGCCGACCGGGCATGATGACTCGCCCGGCCGGGCTGTGGGGCATCTGGCGGGTGCGGGAGACCAAGCTCGACGGTCTCGCCCGCACGGCGGTGCACACCAACGCCGACGGCGTCGCCGACGGCTTCGTCACCTACCGGGCCGTGAAGTCGGGCGGCTTTCGCGCCGAACTGCGCGTCGAGGACCTGCACGGCGCGACGCCGACGGCGATCCGGGAACTCTGGCGCTTCCTGATCGGCCTCGACCTGACCGCCGTGATCAAGGCAGGCTCGCAGCCGCTGGACGACCCGCTGGAGTGGTCACTCGTCGATCGCCGGGCCGTGGGCGTCGACGGCGTGACCGACTCGACCTGGCTGCGCCTGCTCGACGTGTCCGCCGCCTTGGCGGCCCGGTCGTACGGCGACGCGGAGCCCGTGGTGATCGAGCTGGTCGACGACCTGCTGCCCGCGAACACCGGCCGATACCGGGTCGGCGCCGACGGCGCCCGCCGTACCGAGGCCACCGCAGATCTCGTGATGGGCGTGGCCGCGCTCGGCGCCCTCTATCTGGGCGACGTCGCGCCGTCGACGCTCGCCGAGAACGGCTTGATCACCTGGTCCGGCGAACCCGGCCAGGCGGCACTGGGCCGGGCCGACCGACTGTTCCGCACCCCGACGCCCCCGTACTGCGGCACCTTCTTCTGACGGCCGGGCGAGGCCCTTCTGCGACGGTGTCTTCACCCGGCCGGACCCGGCGGCTCGCTCATCCCCTGGCGCAGGTGAACCGGCGCGTTGCGGCCGCCGGAGCCGCCGTCCGCAGGGCTCCGGTGCCTGCGGGGGCCCGATGCCGCTCGTCGAGTGGCTCGGCCCCTGCGGCCGGCGCCATGGGGCCTCCTCGATCGATCCGTCGGTGCCTTCGCCCCTATCGGTCTGCTGCCCCCAGAGCGTGAGTCAGTCGACCGAGTGAACCGCCGAGTCCCCAGCGTTCGCCCAGCTCGGCGAGCCGGGCCGGGTCGGCGGGCCGGGTCGGGACGAGGTCGGAGTCGCTCCCGCTGATCGGCGCGTCGAGCGCCACTCGCACCACGGTCGGGGCGACGTCCAGGTAGTCGGCCGAGCCGAGCAGCGCTGCCCGTGCTCGAGCGGGAATCCCCGCCGAGCCCTCCTCGGCCGCCTTCCGCAGCGCGGCAAGCGAGCCGAAGCCGGTGATCAGTCTCGCCGCGGTCTTCTCGCCGATGCCGGGCACGCCGGGCAGCCCGTCGGACGGATCGCCGCGCAGCATCGCCATCTCCGCGTAGGCGGAACCGGCGCCCTCTTCGGGAATCCCGTACTTCGCCGCCAGTTCCGCCGGGCCGATCCGGTCCCGCTTCAGCCAGCCTCGCCCGACGTAGAGGACGACCACCGACGTCGGTTCGGTGCGCACGGTCTGGAACAGGTCGCGATCGCCGGTCACGATCTCCACCGGATCGCGGTCCTCGCGGGCGGCGAGGGTGCCGATCACGTCGTCCGCCTCGAAGCCCGCTGCCTCGGCGGTCGCCAGCCCCGCCGCTGCCAGCACGTCCAGGATGATCGGCACCTGCGGCGTCAGCGTGTCCGGCACCGACTCGGCCGCGCCGGGCTCGGTGCCCTCGTGCGGCGCCTCCTCGGCGACCCGGTGGGCCTTGTACGAGGGCAGCGCTCGCACTCGGAACTCCGGCCGCCAGTCGGCGTCCAGACAGCAGACGAGTCTGCCGGGTCGTCGATCCGACACGATGCGCGACACGGTGTCGACGAAGCCGCGCACGGCGTTGACCGGCGTGCCGTCCGGGGCGGTCAACGACTCGGGCAGGGCATGGAAGGAGCGGAACCACAGGCTCGCGGAGTCGAGCAGCACCAGGGGAGCGTTCACCGCCCCAGCCTGCCGGCCATGGCTGACGATCGCGCCTCGATCCCCGGCTGCCGAGGTCCCTCGGGCGCTCGCCCGACCGGCGGGGCGGCGTATCGGGGCAGGCACGCGCCTTGCCCGACGCGGGCGGCTCGCTACGCTGTCGCCCATGGCGTCGACTTCCTCCTCCCTGCCCCCCGCCCAGGTGCTGCGTTCCCGACTCGATCGGGCCCGCGAGGCGTGCACGGAAGCGGGTGTCGACGCGCTGGTCGTCGCTCCGGGCTCCGACCTCCGGTACCTGCTCGGCGTCGAGGGCGGCTCCCGAGAACGGCTCACCACGCTCGTGGTGCCTGCCGCGTCCATCGGCGGCGCCCCGGTGCTGGTGCTGCCCAAGCTGGAGGCCCCCGGATTCACCGAGGTGCCCGCCGCCGAGATCGGGCTGGAGATCGCCACCTGGGTGGACGGCGAGGACCCCTACCGGCTGGTCGTCGACCTGCTGTCCCGAGGAGGATCGACGCCCCGTCGGGTCGCCGTCGGCGACATGCTGGAGGCGCTGCACGTGCTCGGTCTGCGCGCTGCGGACCCGAGCATCGAACAGAGCCTCACCGGCCCGGTGCTGCGCGAGCTGCGGATGCGCAAGACCGCCGAGGAGATCGAGGGGCTGGCGGCAGCGGGCGCCGCCATCGACCGGGTGCACGCCAGGATGGGCGAGTGGCTGCGGGTGGGTCGCACCGAGGCCGAGATCGGTGCCGACATCGCCGCCGCGATCGTCGCCGAGGGACACACCCGACCGGACTTCGTGATCGTCGGGTCCGGCCCGAACGGGGCGAGCCCGCATCACCGTGTCTCCGACCGCGTCGTCGAGGCGGGCGACGTGGTGGTGATCGACATCGGCGGACCCGTCGAGTCGGGCTACAACTCCGACTGCACCCGGACCTACGTCCTCGGCGAACCCGCGCACTCCGACGTCCACGACGCCTACGAGGTGCTGCGGCGGGCCCAGCAGGCCGCCGTGGACGCGGTCCGGCCGGGCGTGACGGCCGCCGAGATCGACGCGGCGGCGCGCGGGACCATCGAGGAGGCCGGACTCGGCGAGTTCTTCATCCACCGCACCGGACACGGCATCGGTCTGGACGTGCACGAGGAGCCCTACATCGTCGGCGGCAACGATCTGCCGCTTCAGGAGGGCATGGCCTTCAGCGTGGAACCGGGCCTGTACCTGCCCGGCCGCTGGGGAGCGCGGATCGAGGACATCGTCGTGGTCACCGCCGACGGCGTCCGGGCGGTGAACACCAGGCCGCACGAGCTCGCGGTGCTACCGGCATGACCGCAGGCCTGGAACCCACTGACCGTGCGATCCTGCGTGAGCTGGCCGCCGACGGCCGTTGCAGCTTCACCGACCTCGCCGAGCGGGTGGGACTGAGCGTGTCGGCCGTGCACCAGCGCGTCAAGCGGCTGGAACAGCGCGGCGTCGTGCAGGGTTACGCGGCGCGGCTGGACGGCGACCAGATCGGCCTCGGCCTGACGGCCTTCATCTCGCTCACGCCGACCGATCCGGCCGCTCCCGACGACTACCCGCAACGGCTGCGGCACCTCCCGCAGATCGAGTCCTGCTACTCGGTGGCGGGGGAGGAGTCCTACATCCTGCGGGTGCGGGTCGCCTCGCCCGCAGGCCTGGAGGACCTGCTGCGGCAGATTCGCGAGGCCGCCAAGGTCGCCACCCGCACCACGGTCGTCCTCTCCACCCCGTTCGAGAACCGCTCGCCCGCCGTCTGAGAGCCTGTCTTTGATCCCCTTGGAGTCGTGAGCGGGGATCGGCGTGGACGAGCTGCCCGGGGGCCTGCGGAAGCCGTCACGGATGCCATGGTGACCGACGACGGCGCCGCAGATCGCCGCGCAGGCCCCCGCGCAACAGAAGGGCAGGGGCACAGACCGGCGCTGCGGGCCCGGCCTGTTCGTGGCGGAGGCCGGCGCTAGCCGGTGGCCTGACTGGTCTGTCCCGTCTCCGGGACGGCCCGCAGACCGCCCTGCTGATCGGGCAGGCAGCGGGCCGACGAGGCGTCCGTGGTGAGGAACTCCGACAGACACTGGGCGAAGGCGCGATGCCCGGCGGCATTGGGATGGAACGACTCCTGCACGGCGTGCGGGGCGCGGTCCTCGTCCTCCAGCGCGGACCAGTCGACCACGAGCCGGGTGAACCACTCCTCGGTCTGCTTCTCGGCGGAACACGCCTCGCGGCCGACACCCGCCTCCGCATAGTCGAGGAATCGGGCGTCCACGCTGTCGGCCGCGCGACGCAGCCCGTCGGAGAGGGTCTGCACGCCGACCTCCCGCATCCACTGGGCGTCCTCGACGCGGAACGGGCAGCCCGCCAGGCTGCCGAGATCGCGTTGGATGTCCGGACCCACCGGCGAGGCGTAGGACTGCACGACGAGTTCGTAGGCGTTGTCCGGGTAGCCGTTGGCCCGCATCACGGTGCGGACGTCCTCCAGCACGTTGCTCACCTTCGGGACCATCCGGTCGACTCGGTCCAGCCACTCGTCTTCGAATTCGCCGTGGGTGCAGCCCGGTCCGTTACGGAGGAACCAGGCCTGGAAACAGGCGCTGAGCACGTCGGAGAACCGGGGATCGTCGTTGGCGCCCAGCCCGATGACCACGGCCCGGACGCGGTTCTCCGCCGCCAGCTCGGCCAGCAGCGCCGTCTGCGACTCGGCGCCGTGCTGTCCGTCGCCGTCGATCCGCAGGTGCTCGGAGCGAGCGCTCGAGCAGCTCAGGTTGATCCGCTCGTCGATGGCGTCGTCGTCGACGAGGTTGATCAGAGCGGCGGGGGAGCGGTGGCACCAGTTCCCGTCCTCGCCGTGGGTGCCCACCTCGTAGTCGCCCGCGCCCTCTCCCGACATCGTGCTGTCGCCCATGGCCACCACCACGTCGGGGGCGCCGGGCGGCGGGCCGGGTCTCGGCGGCACGGGGCTGTCGCCGACCAGCACCACGAGGCCGAGCACGGGTGCGAGGATCAGCAGGAGGATCGGGAGTCGGTGGCGAGGAGGGTGCATCGTCGTCCAGTCTAAGAGTCCGTCGTGACTGCTCGCCATCCATCGGGCCGGACCGAGGACGGTGATCGACCGGACCGCCCTCGACCTCGGCTCGCCGGTCTCGACCTGAGACCGGTCTCCGGTCGCGACGCCCTCGCCTTCGGTCGTGCCGATCTCGTCGGCGCGCCCCGGACCGGGCCGACCCGCCTCGTCGACGGCCGGACTGGCGGACCGCCCTCCGGGCCACGGCAGGGCCCGCGGCGATCGATAGCATTCGACGATGTTGGTGTCGTCCTACCCGGAGACGGCGCGACGGCGGCTGCGTCCCGTCACCGATGCCGATCGGGGATTCCGGCGGGTGAACACCGGTGAGCGATCCGTCCGGTAGGAGGCGCGAGTCACGTGACTGACGGCGTGGGACGGCCCGGCTTCAACCACAACGACTTCTATCACGGGTCGTTGCTGCGCCGGGTTCCGCCGGACTGTGCTCGGGCGCTGGACGTGGGCTGCGGAACCGGGGTCTTCGCCCGGCGACTGGCGCTGCGGGCGAGTGCCGTCGACGCCCTGGACCGCTCCGCCGAGGTGATCGAGACCGCCCGATCGCGGTCTGCCGACCTGCCGCACGTCCGGTACGTGCACGCCGACCTCGCCGAGCACGACCTGGGCGAGGGCCGCTATGACTACATCGCCGCGCTCGCCAGCATCCACCACATGCCCTTCGCCGAGACGATCACTCGGCTGTCTCGGGCCCTGACGCCCGGCGGAGTCCTGGCGGTGCTCGGCTGTTACCGAAAGGTCACGCTGCCCGACCTTCTCCCGGACCTGATCGCCGCTCCGACGAACCTCGCGGCGAACGTCGCGGTCCGCCTCTCCTCTCGGCTACGCGGCCGTGCGACGTCCGTCGTGGACACGGCGCCGGTCAGCGAGCCTCGGATGACCCTCGCGGAGATCCGCCGGGAGGCCGAACTGCTGCTGCCCGACGTCGTCATCCGCAGGCGGCTCTACTGGCGGTACTCGTTGTTCTCTCGACGTCCGGCGACGTCCCTGCGCTGACGAGCGACGCCCGAGCGGCCACGCCGCGGGTGTCCCTGCGCGGTGGGTTCGTAGCTCGGATGCGTACTGCTCGACGTCCAGCCGTATTGACTCCACCCGGACCGCCGCCGGAGAGCCTGTTCTTGCTCCCCGCTGTCCTGTTGCCCGGGGCCTGCGCGGCGATCGGCGGCAGTGGTCGTCGCCCCACCATGACTCCGTCGTGGCTCTCCTGTCGCCTGGCAGCTCAGCCACGCTGATCCCCGCTCACGACGGAGGAGGAGGGAAGACAGGCTCTAAGGTATCGGCTCGTGACGACGACATGCCGGACCGGCCATCACTCGACGGCGGGGGCGGCGACGAGGTGACGACCGCGCCGACACCCCTCGACCAGGCGGTTCCCTTCCTGCGCTGCCCGCACTGCGCCCAGGACCTGCATCGCGCCGACGCCTCGCTGCGATGTCCGGCGGGCCATGTCTTCGACGTCGCCCGCCAGGGCTACGTCTCCCTGCTCTCCGGCGCGAGCAACCCGCACGTGGCGGACACGGCGGCGATGGTGGCCGCACGGGAGGAGTTCCTGTCGGGCGGCCACCTCGATCCGATCTCCGAGGCCCTGGCTCCGCTGGTCGCCGCCGCTGCCGACGCGTCCAGCTGCGTGCTCGACGTCGGCGCGGGCACCGGTCGCCATCTCGGCCGGGTGCTGGCCGAGATGCCCGACCGCGTCGGCGTCGCCGTGGACCTGTCCAAGCACGCGCTGCGCCGGGCGGCCAAGGCGCATCGGCGGATGGCCGCCGTGTGCTGCGACGTGTGGCGCGGACTGCCGATCCGCACCGGCTCGGTGGCGGCGGCGATCAACGTCTTCGCGCCGCGCAACGGCGCCGAACTGCGGCGCGTGCTCGCGCCGCAGGGCACGCTGCTCATCGTCACCCCCACCGACCGGCACCTGGCACAGCTGGTCGCCGAGCTGGACCTGCTCACCGTCGCGCCGGACAAGCGCGGCCGCCTCGCCGACACGCTGGGGCCCGGCCTGGTGCTACGGGACCGAGACACCGTCACCTGGCGCCGCGAGCTGGATCACGCCCAGGTACGGGCGGTCGTCGGCATGGGACCCAACGCGTGGCACCAGGACTCGGCGGCGCTCGCCGAGAAGGTCGCCGGGCTGCCGGAGAGGATCGAGGTCGACTTCTCCGTCGACGTCTCCCGGTACGGCCCGGCGTAGCCCCGTCCCTCAGCCCTCCGTCACCTGACCATCGACGATCTGGAGTCTGCGGTCGGCGGCGGCGCGGACCTCGTCGTCGTGGGTGGACAGCAGCACACAGGTGCCGTCCTCGGCCGCCTCGTGGAGCAGACCGAGCACCGCGCCCACCATCTCGTGATCCAGATGCGCGGTCGGCTCGTCGGCGAGCAGCAGTCGGGGACGGATCGCCAGTGCTCGGGCCAGCGCCACCCGCTGCTGCTGGCCGAAGGACACCTCGGACGGGTAGCGCTCGGCGAGCTGATCGACTTTCAGAATCGTCAGCAGTTCCGTCACCCGCCGGTCGACGTCGCCGAGCCTGCCCGCGATCTCCTCGGGCGCCAGCCGCATCGGCAGCGCCACGTTCTCGGCGAGCGTCAGCTCGTCGGCCAGCCCCATGGCCTGGGGCAGCACGGCCACGACGTGCCAGGCGACCATCGGGCTCATCGGCTCGCCCAGGATGAGCACCTCGCCCTCGTCGGGCTGGTCGAAGCCACAGAGCACGGAGAACAACGCGCTCTTTCCCGAGCCCGACGGCCCGGACAGCGTCACGACCTCGCCTGCCGACACGGCCAGGTCCACTCCGCGCAGCACCTCGACCCGGCTCGTGCCCTGCGGGAAGGAACGACGTACGCCGTTCGCCCGCAGGACCACCGTGTCGATCAGTACACCTGCCTCACTCATCGTCGTCCCCCTTCGACCTTGATCAGTTCGCCGTCCCGGAGCCACACCAGGGTGTCGGCCCCGGCCCGCAGCCGCTCGTCGTGCGAGGCGACCACCACCGGGACGTTCAGCGCGGTGACGCGGCGCAGCGAGTCGAGCACCAGGTCCGCCGACCGCGCGTCGAGCTGGGAGGTGGGCTCGTCGGCCAGCACGACCTCGCACCCCATGGCCAGGGTGCAGGCCAACGCGAGTCGCTGCTGCTGTCCCCCCGAGAGCGCCCGGATGCGCCAGCCCCCGGTTCCCGGCAGGCCGAGCTCCTCGAGCAGCTCCTCGCCGGGATCGGGCCGGTTCGCCAGCTGCGCGGCGGCGCGCAGGTTCTCCGCCACCGTCAGGTAGTCGAACAGGTTCTCGCCCGGATTCTGGTAGACCAGCGCGATCCGGCTGCGACGCAGTCGGCGCAGCGCGCCCGCGTCCAGCCTGCCCAGTTCACGGTCCCGCAGGAGCACCTGGCCCGAGGTCGGTCGGTCGAGCAGCGCGAGGACCCGCAGCAGGGTGGACTTCCCCGAGCCGGACGGGCCTGCCAGCACGGTCAGGCCACGGGCGGGAACGTCCAGGGTCACGTCGCGCACGGCGCTCACCGGCCCCGACGGCGTCGGGTAGGTCACCGACACCGAACGCAGTCCCAGTACCTGCTCGACAGCCGAGGTCGGCTCGGCGGTCATCGTCTCAGCCACGGATCAGCTCTCCCACTCGTGCGGTCCGCACCAGACGGACCGCGATCCAGCTCGCGATCGCCACCACCGCGGCGCCGATCAGCACCGTCCAGATCAAGAAGCCCAGCGGCATTCCGGGGGACGGCAGCGGGAAGACCTCCGGCGCCGGGTCCAGCCGCACCGCCGACAACTCCGCCCCGATGATGCCCGCCAGCGCCCCGAAGCCGATGGCGAGCACGGCGACGACGCTCAACTCCACGAGATAACTCGACACCAGGGTCCGCAGCCGCAGACCCATCCGGGTCGCCAAAGCGCCCGAGAGCACGTTCTGTCTACGCCGGGCCTCGACCGCCAGCAGCAGCGACACGACCGCGAGCACCGCCAGCACGACGCCGAGCACCACGATGAAGGAGAAGGTCCACTGGATGGTGAGGAAGGCGAGCGCGTCCATGGCCGACGACCGCTCAGCGGTGTTGAGCGCCATGACGTCCACGGCGGCCAGCGCATCGACCACCTCGGTCAGGTCCAGGGTCGACCACACGTACCAGGCGCCGAGGGTCGAAGGCTGGTCCACGGCCTCGGCGGAGATCACGTAGCCGATCCCTCGGGTGAGGCCGGGGAAGCCCTCCAACGACCCGGTGGTGCGGACCTGAAGTCCGCGACCGGTGTCGACCGTGCCTTCGGCGGCGCCGCCGACCGCCAGCGCGGGAACCACGCCGTCGGCGTCGGGCGCCCCCAGCGAGCCGAGCTGCTCGCTGATCTGCTGATGCAGGGGCGTGTCATCGGCGTAGGCGCCGTCGGCGAAGGTGGCCGGGTCGACCGCCATGATGCGCCCGTCCCGCCCCTGATCGAGGATGTCGCGGGTCGTGACGCCCACCATGGTGGACTGCCCCGCCAGCGAGTCCGGCAGGACGAGACCGTCGCGAACCTCCGCGTTCCCGATCTGCACCGCGCTCTCGGCCCCCACGCTCAACCCGGACTTCGCGTCGAAGGCCTGCCGTTGCGCGGTGACGACGCCGTCGCCGACGGCGATCGTGCCCACCGCCAGCAGCGCCACGACGAGCACGCCCGTCACGGTGCCCCGGGAGGCGGCGAGCCTGCGGATGCCCAGCTGAGCCGCAGGCCGCGACCACATGCGCAGGCGATGAGACTTGATCAGCGAGCCGTTGAGCAGGCGGGCGACCAGACCGGCGACGGTGAGCACGACCAACAGCGGGAAGGCCAGGGCGACCGGGTCGATGCGGGGGATGACCTCACCCGTCTCGACGGTCAGCGCGCCGTCCCAGAGGCGGCTGCCCGCCCAGACGGCCAGCCCGGCGCTCACCAGCTCCCACGGCAGAAGGGCGAGCACTCGTCGCCCGCGTCCGCCGCGCTGGACCCGTTCGCGCTCGAAGGCGGCCCTGGTCCGCAGTGCCACCGTGCCCGCCAGCACGCCGACGGCGATGACCGCCACGCAGAGCATGATCACCGTCAGGGTGGTGACGGTGCCCGGCTGGATGACCGAGGAGGGGGCGAACAGGCTCAGCGTGGCCGCTGCCGTGCCGACGCCCAGTCCGATGCCCACGGTCAGCGGCAGTCCCAGTTCCAGGACGGCCTTGCCGCCGATCGAGGCGGGGGAGATCCCGCGTGACCAGAGCAGCCGGATCTCGGTATGTCTGCGCTGACACCACTGCATCGCGACCGCTGCGACTCCGACCAGGCCGACCAACAGGCTGACCAGTGTCAACGGCAGTACGGCCAGGGTCACCGTCCGGCTGGACTCATGGGACAGCTCCACCGGTCGGTCCAGATAGGCCCTGGCGTTCACCGGCTCGAACACCGGGAAGTGCGCGACGGCCTCGTGCACTTCCGAGGTGAGCAGCCGGGCCCGTTCCGACAGCGCCGCCGCCTGCTCCGGGGTGTCGGGTGTCTCGACGGGGTAGCGGACCGTGGTGATGAGTGGTGTCCCCGACTGGTGCGCGAAGTCGTCGAACTCGTCGCCGTCGGCGAAGAACGCCACCTGGGCGTCCTCGAAGTCACCGCTGAGCGGCCGCACGGTGACGGTCCCCTCCTCGGTGCACCAGTAGTCCTCCTGGGGCGCCGCCAGGTCTGCGTAGACGGTGGTCACGGGTGGCAGGTCGGTGACGCCCGCGAGACTCGGACGGTCGCCGATCTCGACCTCGCCCGCCTCCGCCACCGACTGGGCGATCCACAGTCCGCTGCGGTCGCCGCCCTCGACGACCCGGAGGTGATCCAGGGCCCCGTCACGGTGACCGAGCCTGCTGGTCGGGGTGTTCTCGCCGAAGGCGATCCCGGTCGGGTAGGTGTAGCGGCCGGTGATGCTCTCGGTGAAGCCGTGCTCGGTGCCTGCCTCCCGCGCCGCTTCCACCAGCGTCGCGGAATTCTCGGCAGCGAGGTCCTCGCCGACGACGTTCGGGCCGACGGCCTGGGGGCACAGCCGATCCAGGTTGTACTGGACGGCGGCGCTGCCCACCGTGGAGACGTGCAACACGGCACCGGCGATCACGAATGACAGGACCAGCCCGGTCAACACCGCGACCAGCATGGTGGAGGGACTGGACAATGCAGCGCGTGGTGCCCTGGTCCACGGCAGCTTGAGGGTCGGCCTTCGCTCGGACTTCACGCGCACGAGCGTGACACGACGGTGAAATGCGCCACCACCGATTCGGGCGAACCGACATGCTTTGGTAACACCTGACTCCGACTGCCGGACGATCTCGTGTTCGACGAGCCGCGGGCCGACGGTCGACCGTCCGACACTCGGCGAGCATGCACCGGGCCTGCACTGCGGGGACGGCCGCGCAGCGGAACGGTTTCGTCGCGCACGGTGACCTCGGCCGGTCCCGTCGGTGACGTCGCGCACGGGCCTGCCTGCCTGCCCCTGGCGGCGGGGGCGACGGCCCGGACCGGACCGTCACTACCATCGGACTCGGCGGCGGGAGCAAAACGGACGTCTCGTTCGTTGAGTACAAGACGAGCCGCCAGCTGCCCGGACCACGGGCCGCCGACCTCTCAAGGAGCCGCCCACGTGCCTCTGTTGTTGCTCATGCTCCTGGAGATCACTGCCCTGATCGTGGTGGGCAACCTCATCGGAGTGCTGTTCACACTCCTGTTGGTCGTCGGCAGCAGTGTTCTGGGCGGCTTCCTGCTCCGCAGGGAGGGCAGCCGGGCGATGGCCGCCATGCAGGAGGCGATGCGCCACCGCAGGCTGCCGTCCGACTCCGCCGACCCGACCACCATCGTCGTGGCGATCCTGTTCCTCATCCCGGGCCTGATCACGACGGCCTCGGGGCTGCTCCTACTGATCCCCGGCAGTCGCACCCTCGTCGCGCGTCGGATGCGGCGCAGCCCTCGTTTCGTCGCCCAGCCCGGCGGACCCTTCGCGGCCCAGGCAGGCGGCGGTGCGTCGCCGTTCGGGCCCCGTCCCGGCGGGCCAGGTGGGCCGATCCCACGCTCGGGCACCACCGCTCGCGGGGATGTCGTCGAGGGCGAGGTCATCGACGGCGAGGTGCTCTCCGAGACCATCGAGTCCGAGCCCCGTAATGCCGACGGACCGGCAGGCAGGCCTACCGGCGATCCGAAGCCCGGCGACGATCGCGATTGACCTCACACCCCGTCCGCCCGTCCGGGGAGGCCGGGGCAGACTGCACCACTGTGACGACCACTGCGCACCCCACCACGCTCCTGTTGAGGGGCGGTCGGATCCACTCGCCCGCCAGCCAGGACGCCACCGCGATGGCGATCATCGACGGCGTCGTCGTCTGGATCGGCCAGGACGCGGCGGGCGACGCCCTCTTCGGCGGGCAGGCCACGACGGTCGATCTGGACGATGCGTTCGTCGCGCCTGCCTTCGTCGATGCCCACGTCCACGCGACCTCGGCGGGCCTGCTGCTGGAAGGGCTCGACCTCACCGGCTGTCCGACGCTCGCCGACTGTCTTCGGCGCCTGGCCGAGCACGCCGCCGCCCACCCCGCCGGAGTCCTGTGGGGCCACGGCTGGGATGAGAGTCGCTGGCCGGAGCACCGTCCGCCGACCAGAGCCGAGATCGACGCGGCAGTCGGCGCGAAGCCGGTGTACCTGTCCCGGATCGACGTCCACTCCGCGCTGGTCTCCAGCGCGCTGCTCGCCATGGTGCCCGAGGCGCGGTCGGCGGCGGGATTCCACGAGGACGGGCCGTTGGCCAGGGACGCTCATCATCTGGTTCGTGGGGTGGCCCGCGACGGCATCGACGGCGCGCAGCGTCGGGCCGCGCAGCTCGGCTTCCTGCGTCACGCCGCCGCGCAGGGCATCGCCGCCGTGCACGAGTGCGCGGGACCGGACATCTCCGACCCTCAGGACCTCCACGACCTGTTCGTCCTGGCGGGCACCGAAGACCTTCCCGAGGTCACCGGGTACTGGGGCGAACTCGGCGCGGTGGGCGTCGCCCGCCGCCTGCGGGTGGCGGGGCTGGCGGGCGACCTGTTCGCCGACGGCGCCCTCGGCTCCCGCACCGCCGCGCTGCGCGCGCCCTACACCGACGCTCCCGACACCAGCGGCGCCCGCTACCTGGAGCCGCCCCAGATCGCCGAACACCTGGTGGAGTGCACCCGCCACGGTCTCCAGGCGGGCTTCCACGTGATCGGCGACGACGCCACCGCGGCGATCATCGAGGGCTTCCGCCTTGCCGAGGCCGCCGTGGGGCTGCGGGCCCTCACCGTACGACGGCACCGCCTGGAGCACCTGGAGATGGTCGACGCCGAACAGGCCGCCGAGCTGGCCCGCTGGGGGATCACCGCCTCCGTGCAGCCGATGTTCGACGCGTTGTGGGGCGGCGAGAGCGGCATGTACGCCGAGCGGCTGGGCGTCTCGCGGGCGGCCGGGCTCAATCCCTTCTCGACGCTGGCCTCGGCAGGCGTCTCGTTGGCGTTCGGCTCGGACGCGCCGGTCACCTCGGTCGGGCCCTGGGCCGCCGTGCGGGCCGCCGTCCACCACCGCACCCCCGGCGCAGGCATCTCACCGCGAGCCGCGTTCACCGCGCATACCAGGGGCGGCTGGCGGGCGGCCGGTGCCGCCGAGGAGCTGACCGGGACGCTGGTGCCCGGCGCCTCGGCCACCTATGCGATCTGGACGGCGGGGGAGCTGGTCACGCCCGTCTCCGACAGCCGGATCGCCCGTTGGTCGACCGATCCCCGCTCCAGGGTCCCGCGACTGCCCTCGGTGGAGCCGGGCGCCGACCTGCCCGTCTGCCGCGCCACGGTGCTGCGGGGCCGAGTGATCCACGACGCGGAGGGCCTGCTGCCCGTCAGCTGATTCCACCGTGCCCGCACGAGGACGCCTGCTCACCACGTAGGGTGCATGACCGTGACGGAACAACCGGACCGCAACCCGGAGGTCCGCGCCTCCGATGCCGAGCGCAACGAGATCGCGTCCCTGCTGAACCAGGCCGTCGGTGAGGGGCGGTTGAGTCTCGACGAGTTCACTCATCGCGTCGGGCTCGCCTACGAGGCGACGACTCGCAGCGAGCTGGACATGCTGGTGACCGACCTGCCGGTGTCTCGCACCGCACCGGAGGCACCGCCCCTGGCGGTGCGCTCCGACGGTGACGACGAGGCGGGCGGCAAGCGCAAGTGGAACCTCGCCGTGCTCGGCGGCAGCGATCTCAAGGGGCGCTGGCGGGTCCGGCGTCGGATGGGCTTCTTCGGCCTCCTCGGCGGCAGCGACATCAACCTCTGTGACGCCGAGCTGGACGCACCCGAGGTCGAACTCACGCTGGTCAGCATCCTCGGCGGGCACACCGTGATCGTTCCGCGCGGTGTCCGGGTGGAGAAGTCCGGCGGATTCGATCTCATGGGCGGCGACGAGGTCAAGATCGATGAGACCGCGGTCCTGCCCAATTCGCCGGTGATCCGCATCCGCTCGTACTCGGTGCTCGGCGGCTCGGACATCAAGAATCCCAAGAAGAAGCGCAAGCGCAAGCGGGATCGCGAGCTGGAGGACTGAACTCGGCGGTCGCCGAGGCGGTGCGTCCGACGGACTCGGTCCCGCCCGAGGTCGCGCCGTCGGTGCCACGCCGCGACGCCCGCGCAGGCCGGTTCGTGACACCTTCGTGGCGGGTCGGGCGGTCCTGCCGGGCGGGCCCTGTCTCGCTGATCGGAGCGGGTCCGCTCCGCGTCGCTCCGGGCGGCGGCGGGTTCGTCGACGGCCCACTCCATCATCCCCCCGGTGGGAGCGTGCTGGGCAGCCCGTCCGGCTCAGCTCGCCGGTGGTCCACGCCGTCGCCTCCCGGCACCGAGTCCGCGCTCTGTCGTCGGGTGTCGGCCGCCGCGACGCACGTCGTGACCACTGCGCCGAAGCGTCCAGTCACTGGGAGTCGTTGACACCCGGCCGTGGGCTTGATGCGATCATGCTGTGGTTCCCACCGTGCTCACGCGACGTCGTCACGTGGACTACGCCCGCGTGTCCACTCAGGCCTGTTCGAGGGGTCCGCTCGGCGAGACCAGTCCTGCTCAGGCCCTCGGTGAGGAACTCCATGGCGCAGCCGACCCAGACATCACCGCTCACCACGACACCCGCGGCCGAACCCGCTGACGAGCCGATCAGCGAGACGGCCGTCATCGTCACCATGAACGCCGAGACGGACGACCCGACCGGTCTGGCAGGCAGGCTGATCGAGATCATCGGCACCGTCCTCCAACCGCACTCGGTGACCGTGACGGTGCGGGGAACCACGTTGCGAGCCGCCGCGCCCCGGCTGCTCCCCTCGGTCGAGACGCCGCCGCGCAGGCGGATCGTCTCGTTGACGCGGCCCGTGCCGACCGTGCTGATCGACGTGCCCTCCCGCAGCGTCTCCTGCCGAGGCACGGTGGTGGAGCTGACGCGGCTGGAGTTCGACCTCCTGCTCTTCCTCTGCGAGCACCGCGACCGAGTACATCGACGGAACTCGCTCATCACCCGGCTCTGGGGCGCGGCGCAGGAGCCGCCCGGCGCCCGGACGGTGGACGTGCACGTCCGGCGCATCCGGGCCAAGCTCGGCGACGACGTCGAGGTGATCAGCACCGTCCGGGGTGTCGGCTACCGGATCGACGACGCCGCAGGCGTGGTCGTGCGGCGTGGACAGCTCTGATCAGTCGGTGCCTGCGGCCTTCGACCGGCGCGGTCGGCCGTCGGTGTGACGGCGCCGGTGCGAAGACCCCGGCGCCCAGTGCTCGGGACGCCGCCGTCGACGATGGACCGTCCTCGAGGGACCGTCCGCACCGCCGCCTGCTCAGCCGTCCGTCGAACACCTGCCCGCCATGACACGCGGCCTGCACGTCCGGGCCCGCCGCCTCGGCAGGCCCGGACGAGCCGGGCGTCAGGCGACGGTGCAGCCCCCGTTGTTGAGGGTGAACGCGGCGGGGACGCTGTTGGTGCCGGTCCAACTGCCGAGGAAGCCGAAGGATACCGACCCGCCGACCGGGATGGCGGCCGTGTAGTCGACATTGCGCACGGTGACCGTGTTCCCGGTCTGGGTCGCGGTCCCGCCCCAGACGTTGGACACGGTCTGCCCGTCGGGATAACTCCAGCCGAGGGTCCAGCCGTTGATCGGACTCGTCCCGGTGTTGCGGATCACCACGTCGGCCTGGAAGCCGCCGCCCCACTGACCGGAGACGCGGTAGGACACCGCGCAGGAGCCTGCCGCCTGCCCCGGCTCGGTGGTGACGGTCGTGGTGGCGGACCGGGCCGATCGGTTGCCCGCCGCGTCACGCGCGTACACCGCGAAGCTGTAGGCGGTGTCGGGATGCAGTCCGGCCACGGTCGCCGAGTTCGTGGGACTCGTGACGGCGGCGGTCTCCTGACCGCCTGCCACGCGCACCACCTGATAGCCGGTGACGCCGACGTCGTCGGTGGACGCCGTCCAGTTCAGCGTGACGCTGGTCGCGGACACCGCCGAGGCGCTCGGCGTTCCCGGCGTCGTCGGCGCCGTCGTGTCCGATCCGCCGTTGCCGAACACCGAGGCCTCGCGGGAGGTCTGCGCGATGCCGTCGGCGCCGTGGAAGATCCGCTCGCCCCAGGACGTCAGACTGTCGCCGTCGAAGTTCTGGACCATGTCCAGGTACTCGACGGGGCTGCCGTTGCCGCTCCACGACCAGCCGATGTAGCCGAGGTCGAGCTCCTCGGTGGTCGCCATGATGGTGTCCTCGTCGGGATCACCGTCGGAGTGATTGTGGCCGAACTCGCCGACCATGATCGGCAGTCCCTGATCGACGAAGTGCCGGAGGTAGTCCTGGATCTCGGCGGCGGTGTCGTAGACGCCGTACATGTGGATGGAGAACACCGTGTTGGCGTGCGGGTCGGAGGCGAACACGCCGGGCGCCTGACTGCGCATGGTGCCCGACCAGTCCTGGCCCCAGTTGGGACCGTCCACGATGAAGGTGTGGTCGAAGCCTGCGTCGCGCAGTCGGTTGATCGCGGCGGAGGTGTCGGCTCCCCAACCGGCGTAGTCGGTGTTGCCGTACGGCTCGTTGCCGATGTTGACCAGCACGTAGTCCTCTTCGCCGATCACGGCGTCCTGGATGCGCAGCCAGTAGTCCACGGCCCGGTCCAGGCTCACGGCGGCGGCCTGCTCGCCGTAGCCGGTGGTGTCGTGCACCTCCAGCATGCAGATCAGCCGATTCGCCTTGCACTGGTCGACCACGTTCGCGACGTCTGCGGCGCTGTTCTCGGTCCACTGGTCGCCGCTGCTGAGCACGATGCGCACGGTATTGGCGCCCAGGGACTTGATGTCGGCGAGGGACTGGGTCGTCTGCGAGGTGAACCAGGTGTGCGGATGGCTGACGCCGCGGATGACGAATTCCTGGCCGTTGGCGTCGTAGAGCCTGCCGCCGTCCACCTGGAAGCCCGCCTCGGCATGGGCGGTGGGGATCGCGACGAACATCGACAACAGGAGGGCGAACACGGCGGCGCCGATGGATGCGACTCGTCTTCTCATGACCTACCTCAGGGAACAAGCCCGCAACGGGGCATGGGCGACCGGGCCCGCAGTGCGGCCCGACGACAGGTTCCCGGCTTCCTGTGGCAGCACCCTCGAGCGTAGTCGACGGTGATCGGCGACACAATGGACCGCATCTCGGCAGGTGGTCGGCTCCTGCGACGCGATGCCGCCCGGACCGCGTCGGCTCGGTGCTCGCGGAGCCCCGGGTGGTGCGTGACCACCCTGGTCGCCCGCCGTCGACGCTGTCGCGGCGACGGGACGCCCAGCCGATCGCCGCCCACCGGATCAGCCCGGCGAGACGTCGGAGGCAGCCGGCCGGGGACGTCAGTCGGCGTCGGGGAGTCCGCCCACGGAATCGAACGCGGTCCGGAGCGGTGCGAAGCCGCCGGTCCGTCAGGCCGTCCCGGCGTCGTGCGACTCGTCCATGGCCCGGATCAGCTCGTCACGAGCACGGGCCACTCGGGAGCGCACGGTGCCGATCGCGCAGCCGCAGACCAGCGCGGCCTCCTCATAGGAGAGACCGAGCAGCTGGGTCAGCACCAGCACCTCCCGTCGCTCCGGCGCGAGGCTCGCCAGCAGCAGATCGAGTTCGACGGCCTCCTCGAAGCCGCTGGGGGCGGAGCGCCCGCCAAGCTGTCGGTCGTCGGAGAGCTGGGTGAGATCGATGCCGAGCACCTGTCGGGGCCTGCGCCCGGCCTTGCGGAACTGGTCGACCACGACACGGCGGGCGATGGACAGCAGCCAGACCCGCGCCGAGGAGCGACCCTCGAAGTCGGGCAGGCTGCGCAGCACCCGCAGGTAGGTCTCCTGCGTCAGGTCGTCGGCCGCCGCCGTGCCTGCGAGGTGGGCGGTGAACCGCCAGACGTCGTGCTGAGTGGCCCGGATGAATCGTTCCAGCGCGTGACGATCGCCGGCACTCGCCGCGAGTGCCGACTCGGTGGTCTCGACGTCGACGTCGGCCGGCCAGGTCACAGATCGGAAGATTAGCGCAGTCGTCATACTGACCCGGTCCGCCGAATGGAGGACAATTGCACTCGTGGAGTGCGACACCTGCCGTGAAGCCTTGTCCGCCCGACTCGATTCCGAGGCCGAACCCGTGCGGGCGGACGAGACCGACGAGCACCTGCGAACCTGTGTGGAGTGTCGGTCCTGGCAGCAGCGGGCGACGCTTCTCACCAGGTCCATGCGGGTCAGAGCCGCGGTGGCGCCTCCCGATCTCACCGACGCGATCCTCGCCGCGCGCGGGCGTGGTCGTGGTGAGAAGGCGGTGCGGGCCGCGCTGGCGTCGGTGGGCGTCGCCCAGCTCGCGCTCGGTGCGGCGCAGCTGCTGGGAGTCGACCACGGGATGACCCACGACGGTGCGGCGGCGACGCATCTGTTTAACGAGAGCACCGCGTGGAGCCTCGCGATGGGACTGGGACTGCTCTGGGCGGCGCTGCGCAGCGGCCACTCCCGGGGAATGCTGCCGCTGGTGGGCGGGTTCGTCCTGGTGCTCTCGGTGTTCAGCGTGCAGGACCTGATCGCGGGGGAGGTGACCGTGTCCAGGGTGCTCTCCCACGGCCTGCTGGTCATCGGGCTCGGGCTCCTGACCGTGGTGCACCGGCAGGAGTCCCGGCACAGCCCGGAGCCGGGCAGACCCGGCATCCGCGAACCACGGCAGGCCGCCGCGCCGCTGCCTGCCGAGATCCGACTCCAGGCACCGGATCTGCCCCGGTCGGGACGTCGTCGCCTGCGCTCGATCACCGGCCGTCGCGCGGCGTGACCAGGCCGCGCCCGCCTCGTCGAGGACGGTTCGCGGCCGACGGCGGCTCGCATCGGACCCGCCGGAGCGTCTGCTCGCGCCGTGGTCCGGCCGGCCCGAGCAATGCACCCATCGCCTCGATTCGCACCTGCGGCGGTGGTGCGGCGTGCGCGGCAGCACGGCGTCCCACTGATCGGTCGGGTGTCCTCGAACCGGGACGACCACCGCCAACGGGGGGAAGCCCGGCCCGATCTCTGTCACCGAGCGTCGACGGCGCCGGTCCTCATTGCATCGACCGGGTCCACTTCTGCCTGAGCTGATCTGGCGAGCCTTCTCCGCCGGTTGCCGTCGCGGCAGACTTGGCGAGGCTCGGCGCACGGCGGCGGCGGAGCCGTCCAGACGGCGAGGGAAAGAAGGCCGGAACGAATGCAGTATCGATCGTTGGGGCGACGTGGACTCGAGGTGTCGGCCGTCGGGTTCGGTGCGATGACGCTCTCGCCGGGCATCTACGCGGGGGTGACCGAGGCCGATGCGGCCGCAGCCCTCGTCGCGGCGCTGGACGCGGGCGTCACCTTCATCGACACCGCCGACATCTACGGGGCAGGCCATAGCGAGACGTTGATCGGCCGGGTCCTCGGCGGTCGACGTGATCACGTCGTGCTCGCCTCGAAGTTCGGCGGCGACACCGACGCCGAGGGCAGGCTCCTGCCGGGCATGGGTCGGGCCTCCTACCTGCGCAAGGCACTCGACGCGAGCCTCACCAGGCTCAACACCGATCACCTTGATCTGTACTACCTGCATCGCCTCGACGTCACCACACCCGTCGAGGAGACGGTGGGCGCTCTCGGCGAACTCGTCGAGGAGGGCAAGATCAACCACATCGGACTCTCGGAGGTGTCGGCGAGCACGATTCGGCGCGCGGACGCCGTTCATCCGATCACCGCGATCCAGACCGAGTACTCGCTCTTCAGCCGGGGGCCGGAGGACGGCGTGCTGCCCGCCTGTCGGGAGCTCGGCATCGGCTTCGTCGCCTACAGCCCGCTGGGCAGGGGACTTCTCGGCGGCGGCGTCCGTGCGGCAGGAGATCTCGCCGAGAACGACTGGCGACGGACCAATCCCCGTTTTCAGGGGCCGAACCTCGAACACAACGTGTCGGTGGCCGACGCGGTGGAGACTGTGGCGGCGGAGCTGGAGGTCACCGGGGCTCAGCTCGCGCTTGCGTGGCTGATCCAACGCGGCGTCGTGCCGATCCCCGGGACTCGGCGAGCCTCGAACGTCCTGGCCAATGCCGCCGCAGCCGACCTTGCGCTTGATCCGGCCGTGTTCGATCGGTTGGAGAGCCTGGTTCCGCGCGACGCCGTGGCGGGCGGCCAGGCCGACGACTCCTACCTGGCGGCGATCGATGTGACGTGAGCAGCGGCCTCGACGACGCCGCCGGCTCCGCCGCCGTTCGCTCGGGACAGCCGACGGGAGGTGCGGCGGGCCCCGACCGGGCCCCGCCGCGCCCTGCGGGGTCAGAACGGCGGCGGGTCCGATACCGGACCGGGCTGGAATCGCGGCGCCGGTCGGTCGGCGCCGCTGTCGTCGGGCCTGCGGGGCGGGGTGGGCGCTCCGCCGTCGTCGACAGGCCCGGTGGACATCGCCTCGCTCGCGTACGGGGTCGCCGCCGAATCGAGGCGGCGATCCGGTTCACCGAGGAGATCGCCCGCCGCTCGCAAGGAGACCAGCACCTGTCTGCCGTGGACGTCCGTACCGGACACCCCGCCCCCGGGTGAGGACGAGTACGTGGCCGCCGCGCTCGCCCTGCCGCAGCAGGAACGAGCGCGGTGCATAGGTGCGTGGTGGCGCGTGATCCAGCATCGCGTGCAGTCCGCGCCGGGGCGAGCCGGGGTCCGTGATCATCAGGGACCTGAGTACCGGCCCGGCAGAGTCGGCAGGCGGGTTTCCACGATTTTTCCCCCGATCAGCGGAATCCGAGGATTCCGACGCGGGCAGGGTGTTCGGCGGCTCGTTCTCAGCGGCGTCCTGAGGAGCCTTGCGGACGGGGGGCCGGGCGTCGGGTCGACGCGGTGCGGCCCCGGTCCGGTCCGATCGCCGCATGCAGACGGACTGCCGGGCCCCGGCTCCGACCGATACAGGCCGGACGCCGCGATGCCTGCTGTGCCGTCGCTTGTGATGATGACCGCCATGCGAGCCCGAACGGCAGGACGCGGACAGGACCACTCTCGGGCAGGGTGCCGAGGCTGCTTCGGGATCGGTCGATGACCGGGACCGGCCGCCGCCCCGCACTGGACGCCGTGATCGTCGGAGCCGGGCCGAACGGGCTGGCCGCCGCCGTGATCCTGGCGCGGGCCGGTCTTCGGGTGGAGGTGCACGAGGCCGCCGCGACGCCGGGCGGCGGGGCTCGGACCGAGGAGTTGACACTGCCGGGGCACCGCCATGACGTGTGCTCGGCGGTGCACCCGATGGGACTGGCGTCCCCGTTCTTCCGGGCCTTCGACCTCGCCGCGCACGGCGTCCGGATGTTGCAGCCCGAGGTCGCCTACGCGCATCCGCTGGACGGCGGGCGGGCCGGACTGGCCTGGCGGGACCTCGACCGGACGGCCGACGGGCTGGGCGTCGACGGCCGGGCCTGGCGACGTCTGCTGGCACCGCTCGTCCGGGCGTGGCCGGGTGTCGTCGGGGTCGCGATGTCGGACCTGCGCTCGCCGCCGCCCGACCCGATCACGGCGTTCGCGTTGGCCCGCCGGATGGTGGAGCAGGGCTCGCCGTTGTGGAATCTGCGCTTTCGGGGCGAGACGGCGCCTGCGATGTTGACCGGGGTCGGCGCGCACGCGATCGCCCCGCCGCGAGGACTCGCCCCGGCGGGAGCGGGGCTGTTGTTGGCGACGCTGGCGCACGCCGTGGGCTGGCCGATCCCCGAGGGCGGCAGCGGATCGGTGATCGCCGCGCTCGTCCGCGACCTGATCGCCCACGGCGGCCGGGTGATCACCGGCAGCCGGATCGACCGCCTCGATCAGCTTCCGCCCGCGAACGCCGTCCTGCTGGACCTCGCCCCGGCGGGCCTGCTCCGGCTTGCCGAGGCCGAACTGCCGTCCTCCTATGTCCGGAGCCTCCGGCGCTTCCGGTACGGCGGGGCGGCCTGCAAGGTCGACTTCGTGCTGACCGGACCGGTGCCCTGGTCGGCACCGGGCTGCGCGCTGGCCGGCACCCTGCATCTGATCGGGACGCGCGCCGAGGCCGTCGCCGCCGAGCGGGCCGTGGCGCGGGGCGTGCACCCGGACCGGCCCTATGTGCTGGCCGCCCAGCCGGGCGTGGTCGACTCCTCGCGGGCCCCTGCGGGCCGCCACACCCTGTGGACCTACGCCCACGTCCCCAACGGGTCCGGTGTGGACGTGAGCGCGGCGGTGATCGCCCAGATCGAACGGTTCGCGCCGGGATTCCGCGATCTCGTGGCGGCCACCAGCGTGCGCACGGCACTCGACCTCGAACGCTACGACGCCAACGACGTCGGCGGCGACATCGCCGCAGGCGCCCTCACGCTGTGGCAGACCGTGGCGCGGCCGGTGCCGCGACGCGACCCGTACGCCACGCCGCTGGACGGGGTCTACCTGTGTTCGGCCTCGACTCCGCCCGGTCCCGGCGTGCACGGCATGGCAGGCCTGCACGCCGCCCGTCGCGTGCTGCGCGCCCGATTCGGTATTCGCACCGATCCGCTGCGGCTCCTGCGGCTGCCGTGACTGCGGGTCGCCGCGCGCTGCTCCTTGCCGAGCTGACGCGCCGGGCTCGCCTGCCGCCGAAAAGCGGTCCGGGCAAGGGCGTGTGGTGGGGGGTCCGGCGGCGGCGCGCGGTACGGCGTCGGCGGGCGGGGCTCCTGCTGCGTCGGAGGATTCTCGACTCCGGCGAGAGTCTGGCCAGACCGGAGAATCGTGCCGGAGTGATCTGGATCACGTGGTAATCCAGTGCTCTGGACGGTGATGAATCCCCAGATCAGGAAGTATCGGCCCCGCGCATGCGGGGATGGCTCGCCGAGTCGGAGCTGCGACCAGTCACCCCCGATATCGGCCTCGCGCCTGCGGGGACGGCTCGATGTCCCGGATCGCGCCCGCCTCACCATCCATCGACCCCGCTCACGCCGGGACGGCTCCGGTTGGGCCGACGCCACCGCCGAGTGCCTATCCGCTCCCGCCCCGGACGCCGAACCTGCAGCACGCCGTCATCGGCTCGCCGACCGGTCTTGCGCCGTTCGGTGGGCGAACGCCCCCCGACGGGCCGCTATCGGTGCGGTCCCCGCCGCCGTACGGTCGAGACGGCGGCAGGAGCATCTCGCCCGGGTGCTTCCCTCGGCAGGCGATCGAGCCGCGACTCGGTCGTCCGGCGGCGTCCGGCGATCCCGCCCCGCACGCCGAGACGCGCCGCCCGTGGGTCGCCGTCGACGACATCGGGAGACGAGCGATGCGCGGAAAGGCTGTGCACAGTGTCGTGTTCGGCATGGTGATGACGATCTTGACGGCCATGCTGGTCGCGGTGACCGGAGGGCAGGCGGCCGCCGCCCAGGACCCGGTGCGGATCATGCCGCTGGGCGACTCGATCACCGGCTCGCCGGGGTGTTGGCGGGCGATGTTGTGGAACGACCTCCAGGATTCCGGCCACACCGACATCGACTTCGTGGGCACCCGAGGCCCGCAGGGCTGCGGCGTGGACCACGACGGCGACAACGAGGGACACGGCGGCTTCCTCGCCACCGGCATCGCCGACCAGAACCTGCTGCCCGGCTGGCTGTCCGCGACCAGCCCGGACGTCGTGCTGATGCACCTGGGGACCAACGACGCCTGGAACGGGCGGCCGACCGAGACGATCCTGTCGGCGTTCACCACGCTGGTGACGCAGATGCGGGCCGACAACCCCGACATGCACGTCCTCGTCGCGCAGATCATCCCGATGACGCCGAGCAACTGCGGCGAGTGCGCCCAGCGGGTCGTCGAGTTGAACGCGGCGATCCCGGCGTGGGCGGCGGAGCTGACCACGGCGCAGTCTGCGGTGCTCGTCGTCGATCAGTGGACCGGATTCGACACGGCGGTGGACACTTACGACGGGGTGCACCCCGTCGAGTCCGGTGACCGCAAGATCGCGCAACGCTGGCATCCGGTGCTCTCGGGCGTGCTCGACTCGCTGTCCTGACCAGGGCCGCCCGGCTCGGAGACCCGGCCGACGTCGGGGTGTCTCGACGTCGGGCCGGCGCCTCCCGCCTGCCCCGCCGCGTCCCCGCCCTGCCGTTGCGATGGGTGCGCCGGGCCGATTCGTCCTCTCGGGACGGATCGGCCGCCCGTGTGGCGGCCTTCGACCACGGTGCCTCGGCGATCGGCGCCTCGGAGAGCAATGCCACCGGAGCCGGCTCTCGATGACACGAGAGCCGGAACTCGCGATCTCTCCCCGGACCTCGCCGTCGTGGACGGTCACCCGGCGTCGTCGGGCACGGCCGTCGCGGCAGGCCGGGTGGGGAAAGGACCCACGACGAAGGTCATGGAGACGACGTTGACCAGTCCGACGACGACGTGCTCGCTCGTGAGCGAAGAGGAATCATGGTCGGGTATGCGCCTTCCTGACCGGGAACCAACGGGGGCGCTCACCGTAGGAGCCTGCCGTTGAGCGTCAAGGTCAAGAAGGCGATCGGTCGACCAGCCGGATCGCTCGATGCTCGCGTCGTTCCGGGCCTCGACGGGCTGTCTCGAACAGCGGCTCACCCGGCCCGCGTCGGTCAGCGCCGCCGGGTGGCCGTGACCCGCAGCCTGCCGAGCGTCCTGCCCAGTCCGCCCGCCGCCAGCGGCGGGGTGGCCATGCCCGCACCCTCTCGCAGGCCGTGCAGACCCTCGGTGAGGGTGTCGCGGGCGCTGTGCACGGGCGACCAGCCCAGCTCGACCCGGGCCCGCGTGGTGTCCAGCAGGGGCATCCGCAGCAGCGCGTCGAACAGGTCGGGCGAGGCCCCCACGAGCCGCAGGCGCCAGGCCGCCGCCAGCGCGGCGCGCAGCGGGCCCGACGGCAGGCGCGACACCCTGGTCTGGAGGCAGTCGGCGAGCAGGGCGGCATCCACCGGGGGTTCCGCCGCCAGGTTGTAGGAGCCTGCCGCGCTGCTCAGTGCCGCCAGCCGGAACGCCTCCGCCACGTCCTGGGCGTGCAGCACCTGGAAGCGCAGCCCCGGCAGGTCGGGAACGAACGGCACGCCGCCGGGCCGCAGCAGCGCGGCGGGCAGCAGCGGACCGGCGAACAGCCGGTGCTGGGCGCGCGCGGCCTGCCGTTGCAGGATGATGCCGGGCCGCAGCCGCACCACCCGCAGGTCGGGGCGACTGTCCTCGACGGCGTCCAGGACCCGCTCCAGATAGGCCTTCTCCCGCGAGTACGCGGCGCCCGGCCAGCCGTGCGTCGGCCAACTCTCGTCGATGCCCCGATCCTTCGGGCCGGGGGAGTAGGCGCCGACCGACGAGGCGTACACCAGCGCAGGCACCCCGGCGTAGGTGACGGCGTCGAACACCCGGATGCCGCCGAGGACGTTGGTCCGCCAGGTGACGGCGGGAGCGTGGGTCGGCTGGAACCGCCAGGCGAGGTGGATGACGACGTCGGCGCCATGGAAGACCTCGGTCAGGTCGTCCTCGGTGATGTCGGCCGTCCGCCAGGTCGTCTTCGGCGGCTGCCAGGTCGGCCTGCGCCGGGCGACGCCGATGACGGCGCCCACCCGTGGGTCGGCGACCAGGCTGCGCACGACGCTCGTCCCCACATTGCCGGTGGCCCCCACGACGACCACTCGACTGCCCGCCGTGGTCACGACCCGCCGGGCCGGGTTGCCCGCTCGTGACGCCCGCCCGCCGTCGCGTCGTCGGACGGGGTGCGCGGTTGAGGGCCGGGCCGTTCGCCGACCGCCTCGGCCGGCCGATCGGACCAGCGGAACACGCCTGCGCCCTGCGCATAGGTCAGATGACCGCCGATCGCGCCCGCCGCGCCGACCGCCGCCAGGCCGAGCACGGCCCAGCCGCGCCCCGCCGTGTCGCCGCTGCGGTGTCGGGACAGCCACGACAGCAGGTAGCAGACCGAGGAGGTCGCGTTGGCCATCGCGTGGACGAGGCCGACCCGGCGTTGCCGCAGGTCCAGATCGCTCCATTCGGCGAGCCCGGTGATCACCGCACCGGGCGTCGAGAGCAGCCCGAGGGAGATCAGGTGCCGGGCGGTCTCGCGCCGTCCGAGCAGGTCGCACACGGCGGCCGCGCTGTAGCAGCCGATGGGCAGCGTGACCAGCGCCGGGTGGATCGCGTGCCCCGCCCACTCACCACGCAGCGCCTTGTCCAGGGCGGGGCGGTCCCGCAGGAACGGACGGACCCGTGCGCGCAGGCGTTCGGCCGCCCCGTCGACGGACTGTCGCGACTCGAGGGACTTCAACCATCGCTGTACTGCGTTCATGTGCGGCGGGTACCCCCGGCCTTCGCCGGGAAACAGCCGTCGCCCCTCGACGGGACGGCGTCGACTCCGACCGGACGCCCGTTCGGGTCCTGTCGAGGCGCGTCGCCGGGAGAACCCGCCGGGACGATCGCCGATCACCGCCCAGGACGTCGCGAGAGTCACGCTGCGTGATCGTTCCCTCGGTGGCTAGCCGCCGTCGTCAGGCGACCGCGCTGCTCACAGCCTGCGCAGGCCGGTGAGTACCCGTTGCAGGAAGTCGCCGTTCATGACGAGGCGCCGCGGGTCGATCGGCTGGTGCACCTGCACCCCGCCCGACTCGGCGAGATCGGCGATCAGCACCCTGGTCACCCCGATCGGGAGCGCGAGCAGCGCGGAGACCTCCGCCAGCGAGCGCGGCTCGACGCAGATCTCGGTGATCCGTCGAAGCTCGGGGCGGGCCGCCGTCGTGATCGACACCGGTCCCGTCGACGAGGAGATCAGCGTCTCCATCGCGAGGTCGACGGCGACCGAGGTGCGGCCCCCCGTCCTGGCGTACGGGCGGACCAGCGAGCCGGTGAAAGAGGCCTCCAGCCAGGTCCCCGGCTCGCCCACGCTCGGCGGCCAGATCGGGTCCTCCTCGAACTCCTCGCCGACCTCGTCCAGCGGGTCGTTCCATGGCACCGGTCGGGACGACCTGGTCTGATCGAAGTCGATGTGCACGGCGTTCTCCGCCTGCACCGTCTCCGCAGGGGAGGTGTCGTCATCCCGATCGCGTCGCCGCCGCGCGGCCCCGCCGAATCGGGCGCCGGTACTGCCGACCGAAGCGCGACTCGTGCCGGTCACCGAGTCCGAGGTCGACGCCGTGGCTCCCTCGTTCGGTTTCGGTGTGTCGTGGCGAGCGCGTCGCCGGGTGGACGGGCCGAATCGCGCTCCGGTGAGTCCGACCACCGAGTCGTCCGCCTCGTCTGAGTGGTGCTGATCCGATGTCATCGACAAGCCCGCTTCTCGCCGTCTCCCCGACCGGTTCTCCCCGTGCGGCACCGGCCCCCGTGTTCGAGACGGTCTGCTGATCGACGGTGATCACTCGATCGTCCCGGTGCGAAACACTGTAGGGCGGATGTCGAGAGAGTCGTTTCCGATGTATTTCCACTGGATTCTATCGGAATGAACACCGGGCGGCGCTGGTGCTTTCGGGGAGCGAATTCAGTAGTTCGCGCTTCGCATTGTCAAGAATGGTCCGGTTGATTGCACATATTGGTCCGAGAGGAGTATCAAGCCGGGCGGGCTCGGCGCTCGTCACATTGGGTACTCAGCTCCGCCGGGCCGACGACGGCAGCGGCGTGTCCCAGGCGGCTCGCCGGGCGGCTCGGCGCAGCACCGCCAGAACCGCAGGACCCACCAGCAGGATCGCCACCAGGTTGGTGATCGCCCGTCCGGTGTCCCAGCCCAGTGTGGAGGTGGTCAGAGTGAACAGCACGAAGCGGTGCAGGTTCTCGGTGATCGGATCGCCCGGCACGAAGGAGAGCTGGGTGTCGGTTCCCGCGAGCAGCGGCCAGGACCACATGTTCATCAGGAAGCCGAAGACATAGGCGGCGAGGACTCCGTAGCAGGCGAGCATCGCGATCTCGGCCCGGCCCCGAGGCCGGGCGGGCAGGAGCCCGGCGCCCAGTCCCAGCAGGGAGGAGGAGAGCATCTGAAACGGCAGCCACGGGCCGACGCCCGCGGTGAGCAGGGCGGAGGCGAACAGCGACGTCGATCCGAGCAGGAAGCCGAAACCGGGGCCGAAGACGCGGCCCGCCAGCACCAGCAGGAAGAACACCGTCTCGATGCCCGCCGTGCCCGCGCCGAGTGGGCGCAGCCCCGCGTTGACCGCCGACAGCACGCCGAGCAGCGCCAGCGACTTGGCGTCCATGCCGGAGTCCGACATCTCGGCGAGCACGATCGCCAGCAGCAACGGCAGCAGCACCACGAAGACCAGCGGAGCATTGGCCGCGCGAGCCGTCGGATCGGGGGACTCCGAGGCGAACAGCGGCCAGAGGAACATCGCCAGCCCCGCCGCCGAGGCCAGCGTGAGCACCACCGCGCGGCGCGGCGTCACGCGCACGACCCGCACCCGGCTTCGGGGCGTCTCGGTCGTGCCCTCCGCCGCCGGGATGCCTGCGCCCTCGGTCATCGCGGCACCGCCGCATCGGCCAGCGCCTGCCGTACCTGATCCACCGTCAGCCAGGACTGCGGGGCCAGCACCTTCGCCACCTGCGGCGCGAACGACGGCGAGGAGACCACGACGTCCGTGGTGGTGCCGTCGGCGACGACCTCGCCGATCGCGAGCACCACCACCCGGTCGGCGACGGTCGCGACGAACTCCACGTCGTGCGTGGCGATCACCACCGAACGGCCCTGCGCGGCCAGATCCGCGACGAGGGCGCCGAATGCCCGCTTCGCACGGTAGTCCAGGCCCCGGGTCGGCTCATCGAGGAGCACGACCGGCGGCGCGGCGACGAGCTGAATCGCCAGAACCAGCGCCAGTCGCTGCCCCTCGGACAGATCACGCGGATGACCGTGCGGGTCGACCTCGTCGATCAACCGCCCCAGCAGCGTCACGCAGGTTCCCGGCGGCGCCGCCGACTCCCGATCGGCCTGCGCGCACTCCTGGGCGACCGTCTCCAGATACAGCAGGTCGGCCGCCGTCTGCGGCACCAGGCCGACGAGAGCCCTGGCCCGATGCGCGGGCTCGGCCGCCGGATCGAGTCCGCCGGTGAGCACAGTGCCGCCCGCGCGGCGGCCCGAACCCTGCAGAGCCCACAGCAGTGAGGACTTGCCGGAGCCGTTTCGGCCCATCAGCGCGGTGACCTGACCGCCGTGCAGGTCGAGGTTCACCGCCCGGACCGCCACGACGTCGCCGTGCCGCACCACCACGTCGTGTGCCGACAGCAGCGGCGACTCCGTCGCCGCCCTCTCCGGCGCGGGCGGGGCGTGGTCGGTCAGCCGGGCGCGCAGCTCAGGCGCCCGTCTGCGGGCGTCGCGCACCGACAACGGCAGCGGCGTCCAGCCCGCCAGCCTGCCCAGCTCCACCACCGGCGGCGCCAGCGTCGCGTCCGCCAGCACCTCGGCGGGCCGCCCGTCGACCACGCCGCCGTCGCCGGGCAGGTAGACCATGCGGTCGGCGTACTGCACGACCCGTTCCAGCCGGTGCTCGGCGATCACCACCGTGACCCCGAGATCGTGCACGAGCCGGGTGACCGAGGCCAGCACCTCTTCGGCGGCCGTCGGGTCCAGCGCCGAGGTCGGCTCGTCGAGCACCAGCACCCGAGGATGCACGGTGAGCACCGAGCCGATCGCCACCCGCTGCTGCTGCCCACCAGACAGGGAACGCAGCGACCGGTCCCGCAGCTCCGCGATTCCGAGCAGGTCCAGCGTCTCCTCGACGCGCTTGCGCATCACCTCGGCGGGAATCGCGAGCTGCTCCATGCCGTAGGCCAGCTCCTCCTCCACCGTGTCGGTGACGAAACCTGCCAGCGGGTCCTGGCCGACGACTCCGACCAGGTCGGCGAGTTCACGGGGTGGATTCGTCCTCGTGTCCCGTCCCGCCACCGTGACTCGGCCGCGCAGCGTCCCGCCGGTGAAGTGCGGCACCCGGCCGTTGATCGCACCGAGCAGCGTCGACTTGCCCGAGCCGGTGTGACCGACCACGAGGCACAGCTCGCCCTCCTCGATCTCCAGGTCGACACCGGACAGGACGGGGGCGGACTCGCCATAGTGGACCGCCACCTCCTCGAAGCGGATCATGAGCGGACCTCCGGCGGCGGGGCGAACCACGCGGGGGCGACTCCCGCGAGGATGCCGAGCACCGGCGGCAGCGTCACCGTCGGCCAGCTCAGCGGGCTGAGTGAGGGATAGAGGTTCGCCGGGTCGACCCCGGCGGTCACGGTGAGCACGAGGGCGGCGGTCAGGCCCGACAGCACCACGAGCGTCTCCGGCAGGCGCCACCGGTCGGGCCGGTAGACGCTGCGGCGGATTCGCCTGCCTGCGACGAGGAAGCCCGCACCGGCGACGAGCAGGCCCGCGACCGCCATCGGCAGCCCGAAGGCGTGCCGGGTGCCGTCCAACAGCCCGTACACGCCGACACACACGCCGAGCAGGCCCGCGATCACCAGCACCCCGGTCAGCAGACGAGTGCGCCTCGGCGTGTCGCCGAACCGGCCGTACCCTCGGGAGTCCATCGCCGAGGCCAGGGCGAGCGACCGGTCCATGGCATCGGCCAGTACCGGGACCACGATGCCGCGCAACGCCCGGAGCCCGCGTTGTCTGCCGCCGCGCAGCCGCCGGGCCCGGCGGACCCGCAGGACGCTCTCCATGAGCTGCGGCGCCACGGAGAGGGCCACCACCACGGCCGTGCTGATCTGGTAGAGCGCCGCAGGCACCGCCTTGAGCATCCGGCGCGGATCGGCCAGCGAGTTCGCCGCGCCGAGACAGATCAGCATCGTCGCCAGGCGCAGCCCGTCGTAGAGCCCGCCGAGCAGCTCCTCGGCGCTCACCGGGCCGAGCAGCCGGATGCCCGCCGCCGCCTCCGGGAGCGTGATCTCCGGCAGCACGAACAGGATGTGCTCGCCCGCACCGCCCCCGAAGATCATCCGCCACAACACGCGCATGACGACGATGAACACCCCGAGGTACACGTACATCCGGAACGTGGCGGCCCACGGCGCCCGGCCGCGACGCCGGACCACGACGTACCCCGCCACCACCAGGATCAGCGACAACAGCAGCGGATTGGTCGTGCGGCCCGCTGCGGCCGCCAGGGCCAGTGCCCATAACCACCAGGCACCGGGATGCAGGGCTCTCGGGAGCCGCGTCGAGGCCCGGAGCACCGATGCGGTCACGCCGCCCACGTCCCGGAGGCACGGGGCTCGCAGGGCCGCTCGGCAGGAGGGCTGTCATGCCGGTCTCGGGGCCGCCGACGGGCCTGCGCGGCGCGGAGCGAGGGCGTCTCGACCACGATCCGGTGTCCGGCGGCGGTCTGCGGCCTGCGCAGCGTGGTACCCGACATGCCTCGATGCCTTCCCCGAGCGGGTCGAGAGAGGCATCCGACCAAGAGCAGGCGCCGCCGACGTCGGCGTGCGTGCTCGAATCGGACTCCACCTGCGGACCACGACAGTGTGAACGAGCCCTCGTCCCCGGACGGGCATTCCGGCTCGTCGTGCCTCGGCACGAACCACGGCTGCGGGTCAGCGCCGGACTTCGACCGGCTTCCCCCGCCGGGGACGTCTGAAGTTGTCACGACCGGTCAGCGGTCGTCGAGAGACTACCGAGGAGATTAACTCACTCGAGTGGTCCTGGGTCGGCGCACGCGGCAGACCGTTCAGCCGTGCCGGCTCGAGCCACCAAGTCGTTCCTCCGCCCTGCGCCGGGCCCGAGACACCCGGCTCGATGTGCTCGACTCGGCGCGGTCGGCGGATCGGCGCAGGCGGCGGTACGCAGTCGAACCCGGTGACGCACGGCGAAGGGCGCCGCATCGAGCGCTCGTCGCCGATGGGCAGGACGCGGTCGACCCTCGGCCCGCCGGATGCATCGTCGGAGACGGGACTGCTGTGCCGAGTGGTCCGCCACCCACGGAGATCATTACGATGAGTAGTCGACGTCCGTCACTAAGGGTGGTAGATCCGCGAAGTTCAGGTGACAGGGCTCGTGATGTCGCGACGGCAGCCACGAGATCGACCGGCGGTGTGCCAGCTACCGCAGGCCCGTGTCCAGGACGAAAGACGAGGCAGCCGCAATGAGGATCGCCGTCATCGGAGAATTCCGTGCTGACCGAGTGGTCGACGCCATCACCCGTTCCGGCCACCACGACCTGGTGTTGTTAGGGCCGACGGACGTCGCCGACTACGTCGGCAGGCGGGCTCGTCACCGGCACCTGGCGGCGAGTGCGGAACCGGAGGACCTGCTGGCGGTCTGGACCGAGGAAGACGTCGAGCTGGTCATCCCGAGCCTCTATCCGGTCGACCAGGAACAGCTGCTGCCCAGCCTGGCCGCCGCCGCCGACGCGTGGCGCGGCCCCGGCAGGCACGCCGTCGTCCACTCGACCCGCTTCGCCGACCTGGTCACCGACAAGGCGATGTTCCATCGCGTCGCGCTCGCGGCGGGCTGGCCGGTGCCCGAGGCCGTCATCTGCGACCGGGTGGAGGAACTGGAGTCGGCGGTGCGTCGGATCGGCGGCCTGCCCGTCATGGTGAAGGAGGCCAGGTCACTCCCACGCGCGGGCCGCTGGCATGTCGACACCGAGCAGCGCCTCACGACGCTGCCGCTGACCGCCTTCCCCGTCGTCGTTCAGCGTGTCTGCCGGGGTGAGGAGTTCGGCCTCGAACTCTTGAGCGGCGCGAACGTCACCGACTGCTGGCCGATCGCCTCCTTCGGTCCGCTGGACCAGCGCTGCATTCCGGGGCATCGGGCGCGGCTCGCTCCGATCGCGCTCCCGCCTGCCGTGATCACCGAGCTGGCCGGGTTCATCCGCGGCATGACCGACCAGTTCGACGTGTGCGGTCCATGGCAGATCGACTTCGCCGTCTGCGATGGCAGGCTCCAGGTGTTGGAGGTCAACGGCAGGCTCAGCGGCATGGCCGATCTCAGTGCGGCCACCACCGGTCTCGATCCCTACGACGCCTTCGTCGACGCCTGCCTCGGCCAGCCTCGTGTCGTGCCGCCTGCCCGCCGGCTCGCCCTGGAGCTGCCGATCCGTCTCGACGCGCAGCTGCCGGGACTGCCGTGGGGTGTGCGCATGAGGCGACAGTTTCCGCTGCCCACGAACCGGTCGCTGCCGGTGGACTTCCAACGGCTGCTCGTCACGGCGGACGATCCGGTGCTCCTGGCGAAGTGGCTGCGCGACTTTCCCCCGGACGCCCTGCTCACCGGATCGCCGGGTCAGCTCGCGGCCACCGCGCTGGAGATGAGCCCGCTGCTCACCTCGGCGGGGTGGCCTCGGGGCTGTCCGCCGGTCTGAACCGGCGACTCCGGGTTCGTATCAGCCGTGATCCGGCCTGCGAATGCTCCGGGGCCGCTCAGCAGCGCAGGCGCCTGCCGTGTCGGTGCTGTTCGCACCCTTGGCGCGGCAGCGCTGCGGCTCGGGTGCGGCTGGGTGCCTCGCGACGTCTCCCGACTGACGCCGGAGCCAGGCGGGCCGAAGGCAGGCGCCGCGACTCAGCAGGACCGCCCGGCCTGCTCGACGGCGGCGGCGATCGCGGAGCAGGGGTCGTGCGCCTCGTATTCGGCCTGGAGCCGTCGGGCCCGGTCGCGGAGGAGCGGATCGTCCAGGATGCTCTCGACGGCCTTGCGGATGTCCGCCTCGTCCGGGTCCCCGGTGCCGAGGTTGACGGCCGCCCCTGCCCAGGCGGCCTTGGCACCGACCTCGATCTTGTCCTCGGTGTCGCCCGCCAGCACCATCGGGACCCCGTGACGCAGTGCCTGCTGGACGCCGCCGTAGCCGCCGTTGCTGACCAGCACGTCGACGTGGGGGAGCATGGCGTCGAAGGGGATGAACTCGGCGACTCGTGCATTGGCGGGCAGTCCGGCGGGCACGACGTCGCGGCCGGTGGTGACGACGACTAACGCATCGAGATCGGCCAGGGCGCGCAGCGTGGGCTCGATCAGCCTGCTGAGGTCGTCGTTGGCGATGGTGCCCTGTGAGACGACGATCAGTCGACTCGCGGACGTCACCTCGTCCCACCAGTCCGGGAGTTCGACGGCGTCGCCGGTGTCCGGGGGCAGTGCTCCCACGTAGCGCAGGCGCGGCGGCGCATCGCTGCGGGGGTAGTCCATGCTCTCGATGCTGAGCTGAAGGAAGCGGTCCGGCACGCCGACGAGGCCCCGCGACAGCAGCGGTGGCGGCTCGGTGCTCCCCAGCCGGGTCAACGCGGCGGCCAGCAGGCGATGCGAGCCCGCCCGCTCGGCCGCCTCGGCGTGCTCGGTGAGCCTGCGACCTCGGGTCCGGCCCTCCTCGGAGCCGTCCGGGGCCAGCCCGGTGCCGAAAGGCGGATGATCGGCACTGTTCAGCGGCAGCGGCATCACGCCGACGCCGATGACGGCTGCCGGGCGGACGCCCGCCGCGCCGTGCAGGACCGGCCAGGCTCCCAGGAACATCGTGTCGTGCAGGAGCACCGTCGGTGCCGCGTCGTCCTCGGCGAGGAGCTCCTGGAGCGCCGTGTGCTGCGCGGCCATCGGCGCGATGAACAGCTGCTGGTTGTCGTACTCCAGCCGGGCCGGTCCGGCCGGTATCGAGTTCCGGTCGGGGAACTGATCGGGACGCAGATCCGCCTCGGCGGGCAGCGCCGCGAACCGGGCGCCGGTCCGCTCCACGGCGGCACGGAAGGCACTGCCGGTCAGGAACGTGACCTCGTGTCCGCGTTCGACGAGATCCGCCGCGATCACCCGCAACGGCCGCACGTGTCCGAAGAACGGGACTGCGGCGATCAACACCCTGGTCATCGTGCGGCCTGCTCCTTGAGGTGGTCGATCTGTCCTCGGCGAGCAACAGGCTATTCCGTCTGTCGTCGGGGGAGCACCGCCGACGACCCGCACTGCCCCTCGGGCGCAGGCGGCACGCAAGCGCCTACGCCAGAGCCGTGGGCGGCGCCGTGGGGGAGCGGGGCAGGCGCCCGTGGCGAGGGCCGCTGCCGTGCCGGACCGCGTGCAGACCTGCTGCGGGAGTCCTGCGTGATTCACGCCTCGCGGCGAGCCAACTCCTCGACGGCGGCGGCGATCGCCTCGTAGGGGTCGTGACTCCGGCACTCGGCCGCAAGCTCCTCCGTCCGCTTCGTCCGGCTCGGATCGGTCAGGATCGTCTCGACGGCCTTGCGGACGTCGGCCTCGTGCGGATCTCCGGTGCCGAGGTTGATCGCGGCTCCCGCCCACTCCGCCAGGGCGCCGACCTCTGCCTTGTCGTCGGTGTCGCCCGCCAGCACCATCGGGACGCCGTGCCAGAGCGCCCGGTGGACGCCGCCGTAGCCGCCGTTGCTGACCAGGACGTCGACGTGGGGCAGCAGGAGGTCGAAGGGGACGTACTCGGCAACCCGCGCGTTGGCGGGCAGTGCGGCGGGCACCGCGTCGCTGCCGGTGGTCACGATGACCAGCGCGTCGAGATCGGCAAGTGCGCGCAGCGTCGGTTCGATCAGACGGCCGAGGTCCGAGTTGGCCAGGGTTCCCTGCGTCACGAGGACCACCCGAGACGCACTCGTCAGCTCACTCCACCAGCCGGGCAGTTCGACGTCATCGGGTTCACCAGGCGGCAGCGTGCCCACGTGCCGTAGGTGCGGCGGCGCGTCGCTGCGGGGGTAGTCCATGCTCTCGATGGTGAGTTGAAGGAACAGGTCGGGGATCTCGACCAGCCCCTGGTAGATCAGCGGCGGCTCCTCCGTCGTCCCCAGCTCCGCCAGCGTCGTGACGAGGTCGCGATGCGATCCCGCCCGCAGCGCCGAGGCCGCCACCTCGTTGAGGAAGGTGTTGCGGGCTCGGCCGTCCGCCGAGCTGTCCGGGGGCAGGCGCACTCCCCAGGGAGCGTGATCGATGCTGTTGATCGGGACCGGGATGACGCCGATGCCGATGACCCCGGCGGGCCGGCGGCCCGGCGCCCCGAGCCGGACCGGCCAGACACCCACGAACGTGGTCTCGTGCACCACGACCACCGGCTCCGACGGGTCCTCGGCGAGCAGTTCTTGAACGGCCGCGTGTTGCGCCGGCAGGCCCTGGATGGTCAGATCGATGTCGAATTCGATCTGTTCCTGCCCGGCGCGCAGGGCCTCCCGTTCCGGGAACAGCGCGTTCAACGAACCGGCCAGGTCCGCCTGGCCGGGAAGCGGTGCGAATCGGGCGCCCGTGCGCTCGACTGATTCGCGGAAGATGCTGCCGGTGAGGAACGTGACGTCGTGTCCGCGTTTGACGAGATTCCGCGCGATCTCTCGCATGGGCGTCACATGCCCGTGCACCGGTACTGCCGCTATCAACACCTTCGTCACTGTGCGGTCTGCTCCTCGCTCACGGGTGCGGCGCGTTCTGCCTGCGACGAACTGAAACGGCCTGGTCGCGCCGATGCGCTGATCGTTTATACCGTATCGCCGCGCGGCGTCGGCGAGTGCCATAGCCCGATCCCGGCCTGCCCGGAATGGCACCACCGCTGCCCGAGCGGAAATTCAATTGAATTTGCAACGAAGTGGTCGATCGTCCTCGGCGACGACTGACCGGCCCGTTTCTCGATTCGCGGAATGCCTGCGAATGCGTGGCGCGCCCGGCGAGTCAGTCGCGGCGCAGCCGGTCTTCCTTGACGGCCTGGACGAACGCCAGGAAGGCCTGTCTGCTGACCTGCAGGGTGCCGCCCTGGCGGTGCTTGGCATCGCGGATGCAGGTCAGGCCGGGGGCCTGGGCGATCTCGACCTGGGGCGAGCCCAACGGGCTGTGCGCCGAGCGGCGGACGCCGGGGGCGTGGTGTGCCATCGGTTGCTCCCTCCGCGGTTCGTGAAGAGGGTTCACCTCCACCTTAACCGCACTCCCGCGTCGGAGGGGCCGCCGCCCACGCCCTCGGCGCGTCCCCTGCCGTGGTCACTCCGCCGATCGGGGCGATGATCGACCCTGATCGGCGCGAGACGATGGAGTTTCGGCTCGAACAGGGTTAGAAAGAGAGAAGTGATCATTCCGGGGCTAGGGTCGGCTGCTCCGCCACCTCGTCAGGTGGCGGCCTGGTGGGTACTCGACCTGCTGGCGGCGGAACGAGTGCCGTGGTGGGCGGCCGAGTGGCTCGCGCAGGGACACGACGGACCCTGCCTGCGAGAACTCGCCGGACTCGGCGCCCAGGACACGAGGCAGACCCGGGATCTGCTTCCCGCGGTCTTCGCCGAGCTCTCCATCCGGCCTCCGCAGACGGTGATCACGGCGGCCGAGGTGTGTTTCGGGTATCTGGCCCGGTTATGTCTGGAGGGCAGAGCCGACGAGCGCTGGGTGGCGGGCATCGTCGATCAGGTGCTGTGTTCCGCCGACTTCGCCGACGAGGTCTACGAGCAGCCGTTGGCGGGTGCCTTCGGCGTGGACGAGGCCTGGGACGACGGATGGGCGGGGCCGACGTCGGAGCTGCGCGTGCTGGTGCGGGACGCCTGTGCCGCCCAGCTCGGCGTCGTCGACACCGAGGCCGCAGCCGACGAGCCGTGAGTGAATCACCCGATTGCGGCGGCTCGATCGCCGGTGATCATCCGGTCGGCCTAGCCGGCAGCCCGTCTCGCGTGCCGATAACCGCGAATAGACGGCCCCGACGGTCGACTTCCCCGTACGTCGGGGCCGTTCCATGCCGTATCCCGGCTGGTCGTCTCCGCAGGCCCCGTCGCGTGATCCGATCTCCCGCAGCGGTCGGCGGCGGCGCTGTCGAGCCTGTTCGGTCGGGCCCGTTGCCGACCCGTCCGGCTGCGTGTCGTCGCCTGCTCGCCGCCGGCGGCGACACCGCCGCGGAGCCCTGCGGCCGTGACGGCCCGTCAGCTCGCACCCGACCGCACTGCCGGGGGTGCAAAACCAGGGCTCGGCGGCTGCGGCCGCCGTGCCGGAACCAAGATCGTTGCAGGTAGACGTGCTGACGAACGTGACATCCATCTTGTTGCGATCACAACTATTGCCCGCGCAGCATCGAACATATGAGCGAACCGCGATGGCCTCCCCGGTGTCCCAGCGGGCGGCATCGGCTCCTGCCCGGAGAGCTGCTCGTCGGCTGGCATCCCTGCGACTGCACCCCCGATCTCCTGGGCCACCGAACCTGGACCTGCGTTCGCTGCATGGCCGCGGGCCGGGTCGACACCTGGTTTCACCCGCCGTGCCTCGCCTCGGCCGCCACGCCGTGAGTGCCGTGCCGCCGATGGAGGGCACCGCGCGTCGGGCGCCTGCACGTCCGATTCCCCGGAGCCGACCGGTGCGGGCCTCGCCGAGGATGCTCACCGCTCGGCGGGGCCTGATGGTCGAGGACGTCGCGTACTCGGGACGTCGCGGCTCGGACCGTCGCGCACTCGGGACAGGGAACGGCCCCGACGCCAGGGGGAGGAGCGCCGGGGCCGCAGGGGGTACTTCTGATTCATCGGGTCCGATCACGCCCGGCCGGCTCCGCCGATCAGGTGGACATCAGCGGGGATCAGGTCCGGACGAACGGCCCGTCGGAGTCTGCCCGGCGCTCGGCTCCCCGAGGCGGCGCGGCTCCCGGCCGTCGTGATCGGGGCTCGACCGTCTCGCCTGCCCGACGGTGTCACCGCAGCTCGGGCAGACCGGGCTTGCGGCCGGTCCTCGGCGCCTGGAACGCCGACATCAGGCGCTCCGACACCTGCGGACACGGCAGCGGCGGGCCGTCCCCGACGGGAAGCGCGGCCAGCATGAGCGCCAGGGTGCGTCGCCAGGCATCCGGCGCCGTGCCGCCCGTGGCCTGCACCACGCCCGCATTGGCCAGCAGCAGCAGCACGACATCGGCGGCCACCAGATCGGCGCGCAGCGAGCCCTCCCGCTGCGCGCGTTCCAGCAGCGCCTGCTGCGCCTCGTGCAGCTGCCTGCGTACTCGGGCCATCGTGGGGCAGTCCGGCAGTGTCACGGTGAGGACGTCGGTCAGGCTGCGATCGGCGGCCTGCAACTCGCACATCCGAGTCAGATAGCCCACGAAGCCGCTCCAGCCGTCCGGAGCCGTCAGGCCCTCTTCCGCCGCTGCCAGATACTCGTGTGTCTTGGCGAGGAACACCGCCTCCACCAGATCGACACGGGTCTCGAAGCGCCGGTACAACGTCCCGACGCCGACCTCGGCCCGCCGGGCGATCTCCTCCATCGGCACGTCCATGCCCTGATCGGCGAACGCCTCCCGGGCGGCGGCGATGATGCGTCTGCGATTGCGCTCCGCATCCCGCCTCGGCCGTCGCCCGGCAGGCGGCAGGCCGGGGCAGGCCTGGTCGTCCGCCGTCCCGAAGGTCATGGTCGCCCAGCCTACGTAATCGGACGGGATTCCTCCTCTTTCCTTGCCACCGAAACGCCGACCGCCTAGGTTGGCGGCGAACGGAAGAATCTCGTCCGTTTGCCTCGTTCCGGTCGTTCGCTCTCTTCTCGAGGAGTCCGCATGTCCAGCCTCACCTCGTCCATCCCCGGCTACGTCGTCGGCACCTGGACGATCGACCAGGCGCATTCCGAGATCGGCTTCTCGGTTCGCCACATGATGATCAGCAAGGTGCGCGGTAGGTTCACCGAGTTCTCCGGCGAGTTCGTGACGGCGGAGAATCCCGTCGACTCCTCGGTCACCGCCGAGATCGTGTTGAACTCCATCCACACCGGCAACGAAGGGCGGGACAACCACATCCGCTCCGCCGACTTCTTCGAGGTCGAGAAGCATCCGACCATGACCTACCGCTCGACGTCGATCCGGCTCGACGGCGAGGACCCGGTGATCGAGGGCGAGCTGACGCTCAAGGACGTGACCAGGTCGGTCCCGCTGACCGTCGAGCTCGGCGGCTTCGGCCCGGACAACTACGGCGGCACCAGGGTCGGGCTCACCGCGAAGGCCGAGATCAACCGGGGCGACTTCGGCATCACCTTCAACCAGCCGTTGGAGACCGGCGGCGTGGTGATCGGCGAGAAGATCACCATTCAGCTGGAGATCGAGGCCGTCCTGAACACCTGATCTCTGCGCACCGAGGGCACATCGGCCGGTTCTCGCCGCGGGATCGGTGTCTGGGGGTCGTCCGCCGGCCGTGTGCTCTCGCCATCGCCATCGGTCGCCCGCTTCGTCGACGTTGGGGGCCTCGATCCCGCCGGAGTCCCCGCCGCAGAGCGACGCCGCGTCCTGCCTGCCCTCGAGCGGCAGACTGCGCATCGTCGGACGTCGGTCGACCGGCTGCCCTGGGTACCCAGCGCTTGGCCCGTCCGGACGAGCACACGACTTCGTTCGCCTTCGTCCTGTCCAGTCCGTGGCTTCGCCTCGATTCGGGCTGCCGCCGGACGGCGCAGGCAGCCGGGCTCCGCGCGCCCTGCACCGATTCGGGCCCGCCACGTCCGGGGAGCCTCGCAAGATCGTCATGCGAAACCCGACCGACGACGCGATGATGCGGACCATGTCGACTCCACAGGCTTCGCGAGGCGCCCCGAGACCCCGTCGCGGGACCGTCCACCGGCGTCCGAACGCTCCGTCGGCGTCGGCGTCGCGAGTCCGTTGGAGCCCGCGCCGTCGCATCGTCGCGGGCTCGTCGGGGCCGACGAGTACTCCATCCGGCTCAACATCGGGTAGCACGTCCGGGTGCAACCCGACCACGCGGCCGGAATGCGTACCAAGCTGAGGGTCGGCCCTCGGCCGCTTCCCCTGGAGGTGATCATATGGACGTCGGTGGACCGTCGTCGCAGCATGGCTCGGCTGATCTCGACTTAGTCCGGCGCGGTAGTCGTCGCCGAATCGACGCCGTTGTGAGTGCGGTGGACAGATCACCGCCGGTTTCCGACCGGCCCGTGTCGTCCTCCGCCGTGGGGATTCCCTCGGTCGTACCCGCGAATCCGTCGGTCGCACCGAGGTTCGCCCGTCATTCCGGAGTCCTCATGTACGCCTGGTTCGTGCGTTCCGTCCGCGCTGGAGACACCCATCTTGCCGAGGAGGACTGGGACGGCTACAACCCCGTCGTGCCGGTCTGTGAGTCCACAGTCGCCTTCTCGCCGCTCAATCGGGAGCCCATCGAGGTCTGCTACTTCGACGAGCAGCGTTGTCTCCGCTGCCTCGAGCTGACCCGCCCCCGTCCCAAGACACGACTGGCCTCGGTGCGATGAGCACCGGGAGACGCCGGTCCACCGGACCGCCGGGCAGGGGGACGACATGCCCGTCGGCGGGCAGGTCGACCGCAGGCGGGCCCGGCGGCCGCCCGAGGATCAGGGCGCCCGATCTTCTGCGGAGCAGCCCCTTCGTGACGTCGACGGAACCGGTTCGCCACGCCGGCGGAGGACGTCCGTCCAGACCGCGTCGTCGCCTCCCGACGGAGTACGCCCGAGGCGACGAGCACAGTGCGACCGGTTCGGTCCGGCGCCTGGCGCGACATGCGGGCCGCCGCATCCCGGAGCGCCCGCGCGTCCGACCGGTTCGCCACCGGTCCGGCTGACCGGTCCCGCCTCGAGAACCTCGGCGCCCGTGTCCCGACCGTCGCGCGGCGGCGTACGGGGCACTCGTCGCCGGAGCCCGGTCCGTTCAGCGCGGCAGGGCCGTCACCACGTGTGAGTCGAGTTCGGTCGACAGGGTGACGGTCCCGCCGAGCCGAAGGCCTGCCTGGTCGAACAGTCGCTCGTACTCGCCGACAGTGCGCTCTCGACCGGTGGTCATCACCAGCATCTCCATGTCACCGAAGGCGGTCATGAGATTCGCATCGCCGGTCGGCTGATCCCAGTCCGGCACCAGCGCCGTGATCACCAGCACCCGGCCGGTCGGCTGCATCGCCGTCCGGCAGTTGCGCAGGATGCGGACACAGGACTCGTCATCCCAGTCGTGCAGGATGTTCTTCAGCAGATAGACGTCCCGCCCGGCGGGAAGGGTCGCGAAGAAGTCACCGGCCTCGGTGTCGGCCCGGTCGGCCACGCCTGCCTTGCGCAGCATCTCGGCAGCACGTTCCAGTGCGGCCTCGGTGTCGAATACCGTGCCGTGCAGGCTCGGTCCGGCAGCCAGGATCGCCGCAAGCAGGGTGCCGTCCCCGCCGCCGACGTCGACCAGCCGCTCCCCCTGCGTGAACGAGATTCCTCGGACGGCGTCCGGGAGCTGGATCTCCGAGATCGTGCTCATCGCGCGGTGGAACCGGGCCGCCAACGCGGGGTCGGTGCCGAGGTGATCGAAGAACCCGGTGCCGAACACGGCGTCGAATCCCGGCCTGCCGGTGCGGATCGACGCCTCCAGCGAGCCCCAGGCCTGCCACCAGGCGGGGTCGCCGTACAACTCGGCCATCGGATGGAGCGAGTGCGGGGCCTGGCTGCGGAACAGCCTGCCGAGGGGGCTCAACTCCACCAAGTCGTCGCCGGTCGTGACCACGACGCCGAGTTGTCCGAGTGCCCGCAACAGTCGGCGCAGCGCATCGTGGTCGGTGCCCGTCTCGGCTGCGAGGTCCGCTACCGTCTTCGACGTCTCGCCGATCAGATCGGGGATGCCCAGACGCACGGCGGTCCCGAGCATCTGGGAGAACGCGAAGCCGAAGATCAATGACGTCGCCTGTCGGGCGGCGTCGAGTTCTGATTCGTGCTCGGGCATCTCCGCTCCTGACTGGGGTTCTCGATCGTCCTCGTCGAGCCTAGGCGTGTGGTCGGTGTGGCGGGCTCCTGCCGAGAAGGGAAACCGGATGAGCCGAGCGTGAGTCTCAGTAGCATGACCCGGCGTCCACCCTAGTGGGGAGCACGATGCCGAACGAGTGAACTGCACTGCCAAGAAGGAGACTGAGGGTGACCGATCAGGACGCCTCCATCCGTTCAGAGCGCCGCATCGCGGGTCGTTATGTGCTCGTGGAGGAGATCGGACGTGGCGGTATGGGAGTCGTCTGGCGTGCCGAGGACGCCGTGATCGGTCGGAACGTCGCCGTCAAGGAACTGCGGCTGCCGGACGGGGTGCCCCAGCAGGAACGGGGCGTCCTGGAGGAGCGCGTGCTGCGTGAGGCGCGCTCGGCGGGCAGGCTCAACGATCCGTCCGTGGTGACCGTCTTCGACGTCGTGTCGGAGGGCGCCGCCACCTACATCGTCATGGAACTGGTCGAGGCGCCGACGCTCGCCGACGTGGTGCAGGCGCACGGGCCGCTGCCCGCAGGCCAGGTGGTCGAACTCGGACGCCAACTGCTGCACGCCCTCCAGACCGCCCATACCGCGGGCATCGTGCATCGGGACGTGAAGCCGAGCAACATCATGGTGCTGCCCAACGGCAGGGCGAAGCTCACCGACTTCGGCATCGCGCAGGCGGCGGACGATCCGCGCCTGACCACCACCGGGCTGCTGGTCGGCTCGGCGACCTACATGGCGCCGGAACGGATCAGCGAGAACGCCGCCACCGCCTCCTCCGACCTGTGGGCGTTGGGCGCCACGCTCTTCCACGCGGTCGAGGGTCGGGCTCCGTTCGACCGACCCACCACGGCCGCCACCCTGCACGCGATCTTGAACGACGTGCCCTACCTGACCCGGTGTCAGGGGCCGCTGGCCTCGGTGATCATGGGTCTGCTGATCACCGCCCCGCACGCCAGACTCACCTCGGCACAGGCAGGCGGGCTGCTGGACGCCACGGCGTCGCGCCCCGAGCTGTCCGGCCCGGCCATGGCGGGCACCCAGCAGGTCACGAGTCCGATGGGGCCCTCTGCTCCGATGGGATACGGCCCTGGTGCCAGCGGCGGACATCCGATGCCGGGTGCTCTCGTCCGGTCGAAGGGACTGCGGTGGCCTCTCCTCACCATGCTCCTCGTCGGGTTGCTCGCGAGCTTCGGCGGGGGCTTCGTCACTCATCTGGTCACCTCGGCGGACCAGGTCCAGGACGTTCCCGAGCACCTGGGCGGCACCGTCGCCTACGGTCCGGGCGGCGAGCTGACGGGCTTCTCCCTCGGGATCGAGGAGTGCGCCAGCGGTGCCCTGTCGGGGCGGGGTTTCAGCCGGGAGTCCGCCGTGCCCTGCGAGGAGGACCACGACTTCGAGGTCGTCCGGCGGAACAGGCCGTTCGATCTGGACACCGGGACCGCCTATCCGGGGCAGGAGGAGCTGACCAGGTACATGACGGGCCTCTGCCAGCTGCACTTCTCGTCGGACCGGATCGAGCTGCCGGAGGATGAGGCGGACGCCCTGACCTTCACGGTCATCGTGCCCACTGCGGCGGAGTGGTCGACGAACACCGAGGACATCACCGGCCTGGACGACACGAATCTCAGCTACTGCGTCCTGCACCGGGCCGACGGCGCCACGATCAGGGGCTCGATGATCAACACGCCGGAGGACTGAGTCCTGCGGGCAGGGCTGCGGCAGGCCCACTCCTGGGGACGGAACTCGAAGCGCAGGCCTGCGCCGCGGAGGCCGCTTCCGGTGCAGGCGCCTCGGGCCTGACGCCCGGCTGACCAGCCGGGGCCGCCGAGGTGCTGCTCGGCAGGAGCTGCACTGCGGTGTCGCCGTTCGTCGGGCACCTGCCGACCCGTGGTCTCGGGGGCATGATGGATCGCATCCGAGGAGACCACGGCGACGAGTGGAGGAACCGTGACCGGCATCGAGCCCAGTCAGCCAGCGGGAACCGAGGCCGATCTCGCCGAGCAGGAGCGCGAGGTCGCCGAACGCGACGTCGGGAGCGGCGTCGAGGCGGGGGAGGACCTGCCTCCGGACGCGGGTGCGGAGCTGCCGCCCGAGGCGACGGAGGCGGATGTCGTTGATCAGCGCGAAGAGGTGCTCGACGACGAGGAGGACACCGAACACGGCTGAGAGCGCTCATCGCGGCCGGTCCGGCCGCACCCGGCATCCCGGTGACCGACCGGCGGTGGACGCCGCTGCCCTGCGCTCGGCGGGAGGCGGGGATCAGCCCCCAATGGCGAGGCGCGAGTGCGGCCCTGGACTCGGGCCGCACTCGCGCCTGGTGACGCGGTGGGGATCGACGCAGACTAGTCGTCGCGCGACTTCGTCGTTGTGGTCACCGTCACGGCTTCGACCTTGGCTCCGCCTGCCGTCGTGGCCTTCGCGACGGCCTCCTCTTCGGGCGTGGTGATCAGCCCGTCCTCGATGAGGGACCGCGAGACGTGCACGGTCAGCTCCTCGGCTCGACGCCTGCGCTGGATGCGCAGCGCCTCCTTGCGCTCGGCGCTGAACTCCTTCCACAGCGCGACGGCCATCGCGATCATCACCACGCTGAACGGCAGCGCGATGAGGATCGCCACGGTCTGCAAGGCAGCCAAGGCCTGTTCACCGCCGACGACCAGCAGAGCGATGGCGACGAGACCCTCGGTGATGCTCCAGAAGATCCGGCTCCAGGTCGGCGGCTCCGGGTCGCCGCCGGAGGACAGCATGTCCACCACCAGTGAGCCGGAGTCCGACGAGGTGACGAAGAACATGATGATCAGCACGATGGTGACGACGCTGGCTATTCCGCCTAGTGGCAGCCCGTCGAGCAGGGCGAACAGTGATCCCTCTGTGTCCACTGATCCGTCGGCGCCGACGAGGCCGCCGCCCTGGTTGAGCTCCCGGTACAGGGCGGTGCCGCCGAGCACGGTGAACCAGAGGAAGGTGAAGACGGTGGGCACCAGCAGCACGCCTGCGACGAACTCCCGCACCGTGCGGCCGCGCGAGATCCTGGCGATGAACACGCCGACGAACGGCGCCCAGGAGATCCACCAGCCCCAGTAGAAGATCGTCCAGCCCGCCTGCCAGGCCTGCCCCTCCATGCCCTGCATCGCGGTGACGTCGAAGCTCAGGCTGACGAAGTTCTGCAGGTAGGAACCGGTGGCCTGGACGAACTCACGCAGCAGGAAGAGCGTCGGTCCGAAGGCCAGCACGTACAGCAGCAGGGCGCCCGCGATGCCGACGTTGATGTTGGACAGCCACTTGATGCCCTTCTTCACGCCGGAGACCACCGACAGCGTGGCCAGCGCGGTGATCCCGATGATCAGCAGGATCTGGGTGGTCGTGCCGGGGTCGTCGACCAGGTTGATGTAGTCCAGACCGGCGGCGACCTGCAACACGCCGAAACCGAGGGAGGTTGCGACGCCGAAGAGGGTGCCGACGATGGCGATGACGTCGACCGCGTCGCCGATCTTGCCCTTGACCCGGTCACCCAGCAGCGGCTCCAACGCCCAGCGGATCGACACCGGGCGGCCGCGGCGATGGACGGAGTAGGCGATGGCCAGACCGACGACCACGTAGATCGCCCAGGGCTGGAGACCCCAGTGCAGGAACGTCTGCACCAGCGCGCCCTCGGCGAGCTGGGTCGGGTCTGCCGCCGTGTCCGTCCCCGGCTTGGGGCTGGCGAAGTGACCCAGCGGCTCGGCGACGCCAAAGAAGACCAGGCCGATGCCCATGCCTGCGGCGAAGAGCATCCCCAGCCAGGGCAGGAAGCGGAATTCGGCCTTCTCGTCGTCCTTGCCGAGCTTGATGTCGCCGAAGTGGCTGACGCCGACCCAGATGGAGAACACCACGAACGCCGCGACCAGCACGACGTAGTACCAGCCGAAGACGCCGATCACGTTCTCCTGGATCGCGCCGAGCACGTCCTGCGCGGTTCCGGGGAAGATCATGGCGAACAGAACGAAGGCCACCATGATCCCGGCGGCTGGCCAGAAGACTCTGGGCGCCATCGAACTCTTCTTCTTGGGGACCTTGGTCGTGTCGTCGACGGCCGGGGGTGGTGATTTCGGTGCTGACGCGGGCACGAGTCGTGCGCCTCCCAGATTCAGTAGTTCGGACGGTTGACGGCAAACTGCCTCACGCAGCGTAGTGGCTGCCCTCAGCCGGTCTGAAGTCGGTGTGAAAGACCGGCGACGATCATCCCTGACATCGACGAGCGACAGGTGGCGAATCGGAGAAGATCTCTCGGCACGCCGACGACCCCGGCGGGTGGGTCGACCCACTGCCGCCGGTGGGCGGAATTCCGCTTCTAGGTGGCGTATTCCCAGCTCATCGGCTTGCCGAGTGGTCGGATCGGGTCGATTCGCCGCCCGAGTCCGCGAATCGTTCACGTCCGGAAGCCGGCCACGGATCGTTTTCTGATCGCAATATGACGGCCCTCAGAATTCACCTCCGGCACGCCGGACGGAGCCCAGGATTCCGGCCGCCCTTGCCGACGCGTCCACGGCAGGGAAGCTTGAACGGTCGAGTGTCCCCGAGCATGGTCACTTTGAGTGTCGGGTGGGGTCTGCTCCCGCCGTGGTCCGGCGGCGGCGAACGAGGCCGTCGCTGCGGTCTCCCTGCGAGCCGGGCATGCGGCCCCGGGACCGGGCCTGCGGGCCGGGCGGCGGGTCCCCACGGATCCTCTTGCCCTGGCTCGGGCGGGGGCGTGGACCGGGGCGGGGCGCAGCAGGGAACCGCGTGTCGAGCCGCGACGATCGAGAGCGCCGGCTCGGCTCGGCTCCGCGGGCGAGGGTCGGCGTCGGGCCGAGTGCCTGCGAACCGCCGCCGACGAGTGTGCGGGGCCCGCGTCAGCTCAGCCGGGCATGGAGCCGTGCCGCGGAGACCGCATGTCGATCCATCTCGGCCCAGGGGTCGCCCTTGGACGCCAGCCGACGAGCCACGTTGCCGAGGTGATAGGCGTCCGGACGTGCCCTGGCCAGCTCGCGCGGCTGGATCGGCGTCGCCACCGGGGCGCCGGGCCGGGCCCGCGTCGAGTACGGTGCGATCACCGTCTGTGCGTGGCCGTTGCGGTTGACGTCGAGCAGCACCCGCCCGTTCCGGCGGTCCCGCCGCTGCTCGACAGTGAATCGCCGGTCCTCCTCGGCCAGCCTGCGAGCCATCTCGCGTGCTGAGGCGAGGACCTCGTCGACGGGGCAGTCCGGCACCAGCGGGGCCACCACGTGGAAGCCCTTGCCGCCGGTGGTCTGCACGTACGGGGTCAGCCCGACCTCCTCGAAGCGCTCGCTGACGCGCCGGACCAACGGCCGAAGCTCGCGCGGGTCATGGCCGGGCGGCGGGTCCAGGTCCACCACGAACCGGTCCGGGTAGCCGGGTCGATCGGCCGGGCACAGCCGGATGTGCAGTTCCAGGCTCGCGAGGTTGGCCAGGTACACCAGCGTCGACTCGTCCTCGCAGACGACGTGGCGCACCGACCCGGACTGGTGTCGATGGGGGACCGACACGGTGTGCACCCACGAGGGCAGCCGTCCGCCCGAGTCCTTCTGAAAGAAGCCGGCCGACTCGACGCCCTCGGGATAGCGGCGCAGGGTGAGCAGCCGGTTGCGCAGGTGCGGGAGCAGGGTGGCGGCGACCGCACGGTAGTAGTCGACGACCTGGGCCTTGGTGATCTCGGCTCGATCGTCCGTCGCCGGGTAGAGGACCTTCGTCGGATTCGACAGCGTGAGCACCCTGCCGTCGATCTCGACGCGCTCTCGACCGCTCATGTCGGTGCTCCTCCATGGTCACGGGACGGGACGGGTGCTGCGGCGGCCCGGCCGGGCCGGACGGCCGCGGGCTGCGCGGCCGGATGGCGGGGGCGTCGTTCGTGCGATCTGACCGCCTCCTCCGCCGGTCAGGAGCCCTCGGCGAGGTCATGGTTGGTTCGTCCGGTCAACACCGACTCGGGACTGTTCTCGGCGGGATGCGCCTGGCGATCCACGCCCGCCCCGCGTGCCTTCACCAGCAGCCACGACTCCTGGCGGCCGCCGGTCGGCGTCCTGGTCAGGGCGAACGGGCCGGTGAGCCTGCTGCCGTGCAGCCAGAAGGTCAGATGCCCCCTGTCCAGGGCGTCCTCGACGGCGACGGGCTCTTTCCTCCGGTCGTGGGAGTGGTTGTCGTAGGTTCCGGTGTCCCAGACCACGACGGTCCCCGCGCCGTACTCGCCGCGAGGGATCACGCCCTCGAACCGCGCATAGTCCATCGGGTGGTCCTCGGTGCGCACGGCCAGCCGCTTCTCCCCGGGGTCGAGCGACGGACCGCGAGGCACGGCCCAGGAGACCAGGACGCCGTTGATCTCCAGCCGCAGGTCGAAGTGCAGCCTGCGAGCGTCATGACGTTGGATCACGAAGATCGGACGTTCACCGGGTTCGCCGCCGCTGGGCTCACCGGAGACGGAGGTGTCGCGTCGGCCCGCGTAGGTCTCGAGTCGCTCGTCGTTCGACATGGCTGCACTCCGTTCCCTGATACCTCGGTCCCTGACCTCGTCGTCTCCCTCGCCCTCGTCCCGTCGCACTCGGCTGTCCAGTCGGCCGCGCGAGGCGGGTCACGCCCGGCCTGCACCCTGATCCGCAGGACGCGGATCAGGGGATGGACAGCGCCTCGATCAGCAGTTGGACGTCGCCGTCGGGCATCGCCTCGCCTGCGGCGGCCAGCGACACGATGCCGATCAGTCGAGGGCCGTCCAGCACCGGCAGCCGCCGCAGCCGGTGGTCGATCATGATGTTGATCAATCCCTCGGCCGAGTCGTCCGGCAGGATGCTGATCGGCTCGTCGCCACGCACCTCGCCGACGGTCGTCGTCTCGTGGTCGAGTCCGCCGAGGAGCACGCGCAGCATGATGTCCCGCTGGCTGAGCATGGCGAGCAGGCTGCCGTCGGAGTCGCAGACCGGCATCGACTCGACATCGAGCTCCTGGAGCCTGCCCACGGCGGAGCGGAGTGTCTCGTCGACCTGGAGGAACGCCGGATCGGGGGTCATGATGTGTCGTGCGGCCGTCATCGAGGTCTCCTCCATCCTGCGCGAGGGCGGTCGGGCCGGTGCTGGCTTACTACCTCGATTCAGCTACTGCCAAACCACGCACCCCTCTGACCAGCGATGACTCACGCCGGAATCCCGGTGGTGTCCCGAGTCCACACCCGGTGCGCCGCCACGGAGCCCGCGAAGGCGGTGAGGAAGCGCGCGGATGCCTGGTCGTGCGCGGTTCCGCTGGTCAGGATGCCCTGGTCAGACACCAGATCCTCGCCGGGCTGGGCGAGTCGGAGGCCGGTCAGCGGCGCCGCGTGCAGCAGCTCCACGCCCGCGCCCAGGGCGCCCACCGTCTTGGCGTGTCGCACGGCCTCGGCGACGAAGTGCACGGCGCCCCCGTCGGCACACAGCGTGTCGACCGACTCCGCTCCGTCAGCGACCAGCACGGCGTCGTAGAGCACCGAGGCGGTCGTGGGCAGCGCCCGATCCGCAGTCACCTCGGAGCCCTCGTCCGTTCCCTCCGTCGAGCGCAGGGCTCCTGCTCGGGGCGCGACGACCTCGACGACCAGACCCATCTCGGTCAGCGCGGAGGTCAGCGAGCGCAGCAGCGGGCCCCGCACGCCGTCGGCGGCCAGCACGGCGACCGTCCGACCCCGGACGACGTCGTGGACGGTGTTCTCCTGACTCAGCGCGGGGGAGACGTCGGAGTGCGTCCTGGGCGCGGGCCCCGACGGCGCCGCGACGCCGATGCCCGGTGCGACGCGCTCGGCCAGCTCGCGGGAGATCCGATCCAGCTGCTCGACGACGCGTTCGCGGACCTGCTGATCGGTGACCTTGCCCAACTCGAAGCGGAAGGCCGCCACGATGTGCTCGCGTTCCCAGCCGGACATGCTGTTCCAGAAGAGGGTCGCCTGGCTGTGGTGATCGGCGAAGCTCCCGCTGCGGGCCCGGATCTTATGCCCCTCGACCTTCTCCTGATAGTGCCGGAATCCGCCCTCGGCCGTGCTGGAGACCATCGGATACCCGGAGTCGAGGCTGTTCTTGTGGTACGGGGCCCGGCCGAGGTGGATGTTCTGCTGTCCGTGGCCGTCGCGCAGGTTGTCGTGCACCGGGGCGATCGGCCGGTTCACCGGGAGCTGGCTGAAGTTCGGCCCGCCCAGCCGGATGAGCTGAGTGTCCAGGTAGGAGAAGTTGCGTGCCTGGAGCAGCGGGTCGTTGGTGAAGTCGATGCCGGGGACGAGGTTGGCGGTGTGGAAGGCGATCTGCTCGGTCTCGGCGAAGAAGTTGTCGGGATTGCGGTCCAGGACCAGTCTGCCCGCAGGCAGGACCGGGACGATCTCCTCCGGGATCAGCTTCGTCGCGTCCAGCAGGTCGAAGTCGAAGGCGAACTCGTCGGACTCCGGCACCAGCTGCACGCCGAGCTCCCACTCCGGGTGGTCTCCGGACTCGACGGCGTTCCAGAGGTCCCGACGATGGAAGTCCGGATCGTTGCCCGCGACTCGCTGATACTCCTCCCAGATCATCGAGTGCGTGCCCAGCTTCGGCGTCCAGTGGAACTTGACGAAGGTGCCGACACCGGCGGCGTCGACCAGCCGGAAGGTGTGGACGCCGAAGCCCTGCATCATCCGGTAGCTGCGGGGCAGCGCCCGATCCGACATCAGCCACATCACGACGTGCAGCGACTCGGGCTGCAGGCCCACGAAGTCCCAGAACGTGTCGTGAGCGGACTGAGCCTGCGGGATCTCATTGTGCGGCTCCGGTTTCACAGCGTGCACGAAGTCGGGGAACTTGATGCCGTCCTGGATGAAGAACACCGGCATGTTGTTGCCGACCAGGTCGTAGTTGCCCTGCCGGGTGTAGAACCGGGTCGCGAACCCTCGGACGTCGCGCACCGTGTCGGCGGACCCCCGCGAGCCCGCGACGGTGGAGAAGCGGACGAACACCGGGGTGCGGATCGAGGGATCACGCAGGAACTCGGCCACCGTGTGGTCGGCCAGCGAATCGTCGTACGGCTGGAAGAACCCGTAGGCGCCCGCGCCCCGGGCGTGCACCACGCGTTCCGGGATGCGCTCGTGGTCGAAGTGGGTGATCTTCTCCCTGGCATGGAAGTCCTCCAGCAGGGTGGGTCCGCGTTCGCCGACGGTCAGGGAGTCGTCGGTGTGCTCGACTCGGACGCCCTGACTGGTGGTCAGTCTCGCCTCGGCGGGGTCGACCCGCGCCGAGGCGAGGTCGGCGTCCTTCTCGTCCCCGCCGCGCGCGGGATCGACGGGATGTCCTGCCGAGTCTGGCGAGACCGCCATGCCGTCCTCCTGATCTTCGATGCCTGGTTGTCGGCGTCGAATACCCGGAGGCAGGCCCGCCTAACTCGTGGCGGCCACGCGGTGTGCGGATCTCGAGCGGATCACGAGTGTCGACGGTGCCGAGGGCTCCCGGGTTTCGAGGCGGACGCCGGTTCCGAGGAGGACGCTGTGGGCTGCCGGATCGCTCGGCTGCCGGGGATTCGGCCAGGGGGCCGGCCGAGCGTCGCGTGACCCGAGGCTCGACGACTCGTGATCGCTGGGCGCTCCGGCCGTCCGGACCACGGCAGCCCCGTCCTGACGGGCCTGCTCGGCGAGGATCAGCGTCGGCCCACGGCCGCGTACGCGCCCGACTGCTCGGGCAGCGCTTCCACCGGCTCCTGATCCGGCCGCCAGGCGGCGGTGAACACCACGCCGGGCGACATGATCTCGAAGCCCGCCAGCATGGCGGTGATCTCGTCGCGGCCACGCATGGTGGCCGGGTTGGCGCTCTCCTTGTACTGCTCGGCCAGCGCGGCGACCTCCGGGACCCCGTCGGTCGTGCCGTGGGAGAGCACGAGCATGCTGCCCGGCGCCATGACGTCCCGATAGGCCGCGACGAGCCCGGCCGGGTCGTCGGAGTCGGGGACGAAGTGCAGCAGGGCCACCATCAGGACGGCCACCGGCTGCTCGAAGTCCAGCAGCTTCCGGACCTCGGGATCGGCGAGCAGGACACGCGGATCGCGGACGTCGGCCAGGATCGCGGTGGTGAGCGGGTCGTCCTGGAGGAGCTGACGGCTGTGGGCGATCGCGACCGGCTCGTTGTCCGCGTACACGACCCGAGTGCCAGGGTCGATCTTCCGCGCCACCTCGTGGACGTTGCCGACGGTCGGTATGCCGGAGCCGATGTCCAGGAACTGGCGAATGCCCTGATCGAGGCAGAACTGCACGGACCGGCGCAGGAAGGAGCGATTGAGCATGGCCACCATGCGTGCGCCGGGGAACCGGGCCAGCGCGCGGTCGGCGAACTCGCGGTCCACCTGGAAGTTGGTGCTGCCGCCGAGGACGTAGTCGTAGATCCGCGCAGCGCTGGGCCGCTTGACGTCGACAGCCTCGGGAAGACTGCTCTGCTTGTCCGTCACGATGACCTCCACTGCGCCGAATTCGTCGCTCTCGGTGTCGGAGCGACTCGAACGGGTGAGTGACATTACATTGTTCGGGTGAGTGCTTTGCTGGCCGATCCGACATCTCGTGGTCGGGTGTCGACCGAGATCGTTTTCGCCTGAGGTAGGTTCGCCGGGTGTTGGCCGACCGCATTGCCGCAAGCCTGGTGTCGATCCCGGACTTCCCCACACCGGGCGTGCTCTTTCGCGACCTGGCCGGGATCTACGCCGATCCGGAGCTGTTCGACGCGGCGGTGACGGAACTGTCGCGGCGGTTCGCCGAGCGGTTCGACGCGGTCCTGGCGATCGAGGCGCGCGGCTTCGTCCTGGGCGCCGCCCTGGCGCGGCAGACCGCGCGACCGCTCATCCTGGCGAGGAAGCCCGGCAGACTCCCCGGCGAGGTGCTGGAGGAGAGCTACTCGCTGGAGTACGGCATCAATACCCTGCAGATCGGCCGACAGGCCGTCTTCCCCGGTACGCGGGTGCTCATCGTCGACGACCTCCTGGCGACCGGCGGCACCTTCGCGGCCGCCGCCCGACTGGTGACGGCGGCAGGCGGGACCGTGGCCGGGATGGCGACGCTGGTGAGCCTGGCGGGCCTCGGTGCCGACCGGACGCTGGCGGGGCATGAGGTCGCCTCGCTGTGTGGCGTGCCCGCCGCAGGCTTCTGACGCGCCGTCGCGGGCGGGCGCGGCCTCGGCGAAGGGTTGCCTGCGGCGAGCCGCCGCCTGGGGGCGCGATCAGCGATCGGCACGACGGGCGCCCGCCGCCTCGTGGACTCGTCTCGACCCTGTCGAGGCGGCGTGGAACCGCCGGTCGATCAGATCAAGACGATCTGCTCCATGCGCCGGAGGGTCGCCTGCATCGCCCGGAGGTTACGACGCGGGATGCCCGCCAGCTCGTAGGCCTTCGGCCACTTGACCCCAGACCAGTCGAAAGTCTCCACGACCTCGGTGCGCTCCTCGTCCAGGGCTCGGAACTCCCAGCGCCACACGTGCAGGCCCATGTGACGCCAGCCGATCACCTTGCCCTCCTCGAACTCCACCACCTTGTTCAGGATCTTGTATGACATGCCGAGGCGCATCGACATGCCGAACTTCGTGCCGAGTTCGAGTCGCTCAGGCGTGCCGTCCTGTGCTGCTCTGACGGTGCCCGACCCGTCGATCAGCGCGTGCTTCGACGGGTCCGCCACGATGTTGAACAGGCGATCGGCGGGCGCGGAGATGGTGCGGGTCGCGCTGATCTGACGGTCTTCCATCGTGCCTCCAGAGTTGACGTCTCACTGCTTGATACCCGAACTCTGCGCGGTGCGAGTGGTGTCGATCACCACAGCGGTCGGGTGGCGATCATCCTCAGTGCTCGGCGGGCCCGTCGTCGCCTGCGGGACGGGTGTCGACACCGGAGTCGGGCGATCCGCTCTTCGAGCCGCCCTCACCGGAAGACGCCGTGTCCACCGTCTCACGCGGTGCGCCCTTGCGTGCCCAGTACGTCGCGATCAACGCGCCGGAGATGTTGTGCCACACCGAGAAGAGCGCGGCGGGCAGAGCGGCCAGCGGCGTGAAGTGGACCGTGGCCAGGCTCGCCGCGAGCCCCGAGTTCTGCATCCCGATCTCGACGCTCACCGCGCGCCGCGCGGACTCGGTGAACCCGGCGAGCCGCGCCGCCAGATAGCCCAGGGCCAGGCCCGCCGAGTTGTGCAGCACCACGGCGAGCACGAGGAGCAGCCCGCTGCCGAGCACGGCCGAGGAGTTCGCGCCGACCACCGCGGCCACCACGAGGACGATTCCGGTCACCGACACCAGCGGCAGCAGCGGCAGCAGCCGTTCGACGAACCGGCCGGCGAGCGCCCGCAGCAGCAGCCCTGCCACCACCGGTACCAGCACGACCTGCACGATCGACAGCAGCAGGCCGCCCGCGTCCACCGGCAGCGCCGAGCCCGCCAGCCACAGGACCAGCAGCGGCGTGAACAGCGGTGACAGCAGGGTGGAGACCGAGGTCATCGTCACCGACAAGGCGACGTCGCCCTTGGCGAGGTAGACGATGACGTTGGAGGCGGTGCCGCCGGGTGCGGCGCCCACCAGGACCATTCCGACCATCAGCTCCGGGGGCAGGCCGAGCAGCGTGCCGATGAGCCACGCCGTGAGCGGCATGATGACGAACTGCGCGATGACGCCGATGATCACGGCGTAGGGCCGTTTGGCGACGAGGGCGAAGTCCCGGCCGCGCAGGGTGAGCCCCATCCCGAACATGATCACGCCGAGCAGCAGCGGGACCCACGGGGCGAGCGTCGCGGCCGGACCGGGGATGAGGAGGCCGACGATCGCGCCGAGCAGCACCAGCAGTGCGAACCAGCGGCCCACCGCTGCGGCGAGGCGGGCGATCGGCGAAGTGCCGTCGGTCATGGCTCCTCCAGTCGAGCAGGGCGTGTCGTCCTGGCAGGCCGGGCGACCAACCGGCCTGGGCACGCCGGGGAAGGCTACCCCGACGTCGCGCCTGCTCAGCCGAGCCGTGGTCCGCGCCGCGCACCCTGTGGCGGGCGATCCGGGCGAGGGGCACGAGCGGCGGCCGGGACAGGCGTTCCCGGCGGGTCTCCACGCCTGTGCCCTGCCGCTGCGGCTCCCCGCCCGGCCCGGCTCGGCCTCGGCCCAGGCCGGGCGGCCCGTCGTGGTCGTGATAGGCAGTCCGATGTGACCCGACAGTACGGCCGCCCCAGCGGCAGGACGTCCGCAGGCAACCGAGGACGGCCGCGCTCGCGCGGCGCGGGCGGCGGCGATGCGAGCGCACTGGCCGCGCTGCTCGACCGGCTCGACGGCAGCGGCTACCCGGCCTATCACGACCTGCACGGGGACTGGAACTTCCCGCACTTCACCCTGAGCTTCCGGCGGGTCCAGGCCGATCCGTACGCACCGCCGAGCCGAGTGGAGGTGCGCGTCTCGGCGGAGGCGGCAGGTCTGCCCGCCGAACTCTGGCGTACCCCGGCGGCGGCGCGGGCCACGAGCTCTCATCTGCTGCGCCGATTCGCCTCGGCGCTGGGCGGCTCGGCGCAGGCGGGCTCGCCGTCGGAGGCGGCGTTCCCGGGACGTGGGCGGTCGCAGCACGCGGGACTCGAGGGCGCCGGGTCTCGGCGGTCGACGCGGCGCACCGGCCCCTTCGCCGTGGACGCGGGCGGACCCGAGATCCTCGACCGCAGCGCCGGACGCATCGTCGACGGCGAGTTGACGCTGCGCATGGCCCTGGCGCTGCCTGCCCACGGCCGCCGCATCGACGGAGTCACCGCCCGCCGAGCCCTGATCGAGACCCTGCCCGCCGCCGTCGACGCGGTGCGCGGTGCGCGGGCCGACCTGGCGACGGCCCGCCGCTTCGTCGCCTCGGTGGAGGACTCCGTCGCCCTCCGGGAGCTGCTTCCCGACCTCGGGCTCGTCGCCTTCGTCGCCGACGGCGCGATCCTGCCGCGACGCTCGGGGGTGGACGACGAGCCCATGCCGGGAGCGCTGCCGTTTCGTGCCCCCGAGTCGATGACCGTCCGGGTCCGGCTGCCGCATCGGGGCGAGGTGACCGGCCTCGGTGTCCCCGAGGGAGTCACCGTGGTCGTCGGCGGCGGTTATCACGGCAAGTCCACCCTGCTGCGTGCGCTGGAACGCGGTGTCTACGACCATGCGCCCGGCGACGGTCGGGAACTCGTCGTCACGAGGGCGGACGCGGTGAAGATCCGGGCCGAGGACGGCCGCGCGGTGACTCGGGTCGATGTCAGCTCCTTCCTCTCGCACCTGCCGCAGGGCACCGCCACGGACGACTTCAGCACGGCCGACGCCTCCGGCTCCACGTCGCAGGCCGCGTCGATCGTGGAGGCGCTGGAGGCAGGCTCGCGGGCGCTGTTGATCGACGAGGACACCGCCGCGACCAACATCATGATCCGCGATGCCAGGATGCGTGCCCTGGTGGCGGCCGAGCACGAGCCGCTCACCCCCTTCGTGGACGTCGTCCGGTCGCTGTCGAGCGAGCACCGGGTCTCCACCGTCGTCGTCACCGGCGGCGCTGGGGACTACCTGGCCGTCGCCGACCGGGTGATCATGATGGAGTCCTATCAGCCGCACGAGGTCACCGAGCGGGCTCGGCTGCTCGGCGGGGAGCGGACGGCGGCGGAGGATCGTCGGTTTCCGCCGGTCCGGGCCAGGATCGTGCGGGCCGACTCGGTCGTCGCCGCGACCGGGACCGGGCGACGCCGCGTCCGGGCCAGGGGCCGAGACGCCGTGCTGCTGGGCGAGGAGGAGATCGACGTGCGCGCCGTCGAGCAGCTGGTGGATCAGGCGCAGCTCGTCGGTGTCGGCCTGGCCATGGCGGCGTTGACGACCGGCGGACGCCTCGACGGCGACCGCCCGATGCGCGCCGCGCTGGACATCCTCGCTGCCGAGATCGCCGATCGCGGGTTCCCGGTGTTGGCGGACGACTTCGCCGGTGATCTGGCCGTGCCGAGGATGCTGGAGGTCGCTGCCGCGCTCAACCGGCTGCGCACCCTCCGCGTCGCGGGCTTCGTCGCAGACTGACCCGATCGGCCCCGCCGCCGACCGCAGCGGCCTCGGCGAGGCAGGACCCCGCGCTCCGCGCCTGCCCGGCCGTCGTCCGGTTGGTGATCAACGTGTCGACGTGGGCGTCACGACGGCCCGCACGGGCAGATCTCCTCGGCGAGGCGCGCGCGAGCCTGCTCGGCCTCGGGGACCTCCAGGGTCTCGTAGACGGCCAGCGCCTCCCGCAGCCGCTCGATCGCCGCGTCCCGGTCGCCCAGCGAGAGGTGTGCGGTGGCCAGCGCGTCGAGTGCCCTGCCCTCCTCATAGCGGTTCTGGCACTCGCGTGCCCAGGCCAGTGCCGCGCGGTGATGGCGAAGCGCCTCGGTGCCGTTACCGAGCGCGGTGAGCGCCAGACCGAGGTTGTTGAGGATCTCGGCGGCCACGGTCGGCTCGGTGCGGCCGACGATCTCCAGCGCCGCACGATGATGCTCCGCTGCCTCCGCATGCCTGCCCAGCCTGGCCAGCGCGCTGCCCAGGTTCGTCAGCGGCGCGGCCTGACTGTCGCGATCCCCCAGCTCCTGCTTGATCCGCAGACCGTCGTGCAGCACCGCCAGGGCGCGGGCGGGTTCGTCGCCTCTGGCGAGGATCTTGCCGAGGTTGGTGAGGACGCGAGCCTCACCGGTGCGGTCGCCGACCTCCCGGTACGCCGTCAGCGCCTGCTCCGCACAGTTCAGGGCCTGGTCGAACTCGCCGAGCTGCTCGTGCAGCAGCGCCTTGTTGTTCAAGGTGCCCGCCAACATCGCGTTGGCGTCGTGGCGTCGGCACAGCACGGCGGCCTGGCGGTGCCAGTCCAGGGCCTCGGCGGTGTGCCCGAGGCGGAACGCGGTGTTGGCGAGGCTGTTCATCGTGCGCCACTCGTACACCCAGTCCCCGGTCTGACGGTGCAGGTGCAGTGCACGCCGTGCCAGCCCCGAGGCCTCCTGGAAGCGGCCTGCGCTCCAGGTGGCGATCGCCAGGTGCGTCAGGGTCACGGCCACGCCGACCGTGTCGCCCGCCTGCTCCGCCGCTCGCAGCGCAGTGCGGTGGGTAGCGAGCCAGTAGGTGATGTGCCTGCGGTAGAGCAGATACCGCCACAGCGCGTTCGCCAGCCGCCACGCGGCCTCGCCGCGCCCCTGTTCGGCGGCGTGCTCCACGAGCATCACCAGGTTGACCTGCTGTGCGTCCAGCCAGTCCAGGCCCTCGGCCCGGTCGGCGAACTCCAGTCCGGCCTGTCCTGGCGTCCTGGGCTGCTGTTCGTGCATGGGGATGATGTGCGCGACGGCGGCCTCGGCGCTGCGTTGGAAGTGCTGGAGCAGACGCGTCATCGTGGCGTCCTGTTCGGCGGGCGAGTCCTGCTCGGTACCCAGTTCGGTGGCGTACTCCCGCACCACGTCATGCAGCCGGAAGCCGCGATGCTCGCCGGGCTCGACCAGATGCGCGTCCGCCAGAGCCGTCAGATGTCGCCGTCCCTCGTCGTGCCCGACGTCGAGCAGTGCGGCGGCGCTGTGCAGGTCGATCTCGGCCAGGCCGCTGAGGCCGATCCGGCGGAACAGGCACTGCTGGGCCTCGGGCAGCAGGACATAGGACTGGTGGAACGCGGTGCGGACCGAGGCGTGCGGATCGTCGTCGAACTGGAGGTCGGCGAGCCTGCGTCCGTCGATCAGCCGCCTGGCCAGATCCCCGAGCCCGCGATCATCCGACATCCGCGCCACGGCGATGCGCAGCGCCAACGGCAGGTACGAGCACAACGCGGCCAGGGCGAGCGCCGCCGAGGGCTCGCGCCGCACCACGTGCGTTCCGGCCACCCGACCGATCAGCTCGACCGAGTCCTCCGGTGAGAGGACGTCCAGGGTCACCGAGTGCGCTCCGGTCGTGGCGATGAAGCCGCCGAGCCTGCGCCTGCTGGTCGCGATCAGCCTGCACTGATTGTCGCCGGGGATCAGCGGGTACAGCTGCTCGGCGCGCTGCACGTTGTCCACGGCGATGAGCAGGCGTCGCCCCGCCAGGGTGCTGCGGTAGAGGGCCGCGGCCGCCGACTCGTCGTCGGGTATCCGTTCGGCGGGGACGTCCAACGACCGCAGCAGCCGCTCCAGCGCCTCCTGAGCGGACACCGGGTGGCCGCCGCCGTGGCCGCGCATGTCGAGGTAGAGCTGGCCGCCGGGAAAGTGGTCGGCGGCCTGCTGCGCGCAGCGCAGAACCAGGCCGGTCTTGCCCACGCCCGCCATGCCGTCGACGATGATCACGGGACTGATGCTCGGATCGTCGTCCTGAAGCAGCCCCAGGATGCGCCGCTGCTCGGCTCGTCGGCCGGTGAACTGCGCGGTCCCGGCCGGGAGCTGCGCGAGCGGCCTGCCTGCCTGCTCCGATTCGCCGGAACCCTGGTCGGCCGCCAACAGCTGCTGATGCAGTCGGCGAAGGCCGGTGCCGGGATCGGTGCCGAGTTCGCGGGAGAGCGACTCGCGGGCCTTGGCGAAGACCGCGAGTGCCTCGTTAGGTCGCTCCTCCGCCCAGCGGACGCGCATCAGGAGTTCGTAGAGCGGCTCCCGCAGCGGATGCTCCGCCAGCAGGCCGCCCAGTTCGCGGGCCAGCCCTTCGATCTCGCCCGCGTCGAGATCCGCCGCGATCCGGGCCTCGACCGCGGTCAGCTGTTCCTCCTGCAGTCGTAGCCGGTTGCGCAGGACGAAGTCGCTCTCGCCTGCGCCCGCGAGCGGGTCGCCCTGCCACAGCCGGACCGCCTCGTGCAGCAGTGTGCGGCGATGCGGTCCCTGCGCGCCCTTCGCCCGGTCGAGGAGGGCGCGGAAGACGAAGAGGTCGACCGCCCCCTCCGACGCGGTGAGCCGGTAGCCCTCGGGGCGGGTCTCCACCACGACCGACGTCCGGCCGCTCAACGCCCGCCGGAGATTGGACACGTAGACCTGGATCGCCTTGCGCGCCGATGCGGGCGGATGCTCGCCCCACACGGCGTCGATGAGCTGCTCGACGGTGCGCGTGCGGCCGGGCTCCAGCAGCAGGGTGGCCAGCACACAGCGCTGTTTGGGCGGCCCGAGCGGTATGTCGGTCCCCCGAACATCCACGACACCCAGGAGCCGGAACATCGGCTCGCCGTCGTCAGTCCTCACGTCGTTCGCACCCATCCAGGTTCCCTCGTTCTGAGTAGACCCCGTCACCGTCGACTCGGTTCCCTCGAGCGGGAGGGCGGTGGCGTGATCCGGTCTGTTCATCCGTCGATTCGGCGTGCGGGCTGTGTCCTCACCGGTATGCCGGAGCGAGGGAAATGAACGAGATGACCATGAAATGAGTGTAGAACGCACTGGTCGGCGCGATGAGGCGGGCAAATCGCCTGCGAAATCGACACCGGGTGACGAGGTGACTCCGGGCTGAACACCTCGCGGCCCGTTCCGCTGTCCTCGCGGGGTGGGCGTGATGCCCGGGCCTCAGGAAGGCAGATGCGGGTCCGTACGGGCGGGCCTGCCGTGCGCTCACCGGCCGACCAGCCAGGCAGGCGATTACGATGCGTGACTGATCGTGGCGAGCCAGGTGCGGAAGGTGACGAGTGGTCGTCCTGCCTCGGAGATCGGCTTCGTGCAGCGGGCGAGGGTGTTTCCGGCGGGTGTGACGCTTGCGAGCGTTGGGAAGTCGATGAAATTCCCGCATGTTGTCGGCGAAATTTGTTTCACGTTCGAGTGATATCGCGCCGTCCGACTCACGTAGCGCTCATCTTTCCGCGGGAATCGGCTTGCTCGTTCGGAGTAGTCGATTCAGTAATTCGGTGGATTGGCTGGCCGGTGTTCAGCGTGAACAAATGATGTGACAACGACCGACTGGAGGGGCGTCGACGATGACTGCTCGGTATGAGGCCTACTGCTTCGCCGATCCCGTCTTCTATGACTCGTCGACGGCGGTCGGTGTTGAATCCGATGCATTCGAGGTCGGGCTGCCCGTGTTGCCGCCCGGCTGGCGAAGACATGATCGAGAAGACTGGGCGGTGTGCCTCAATATGTCGGGGGCGCTGCCGAGGCAGGGGTGGAAGATCCACGTTTCCGCAGGTCTGAGCAATGCTGGTCGGGTTCTCGACGCGGTGTGGAGATATTGTACGTCGCAGGGAGTCTCGTTCAAGTTCTTGCGTACCAGACGTATTCTTCTCGCTAGAAACTCGAAATATGCCGAGCGGGCTGGCAGTGGAAAACTGATCACCATATACCCGCCGGACGAGGTGGCGCTTCGTCGAATTCTGGTCGATCTGGACCGTCGGCTAGACGGCGCAGAAGGCCCTTATATACTCAGCGATCTTCGGTTTGCCTCCGGTCCGCTGTACCTCCGCTACGGCGGCTTCGTCGACCAGTGGATGATCGACGAGTCGGGGAATCGCGTGAGCGCCGTCACCCGTCCGGACGGCACCCTGGTCCCGGACCGCCGCGAGCCCCGCTTCGTCCTGCCGGACTGGGTCACGCTGCCGGACTTCCTCCAGCCGCACCTCGCCGCCCGCCGCGGCGGTCCGCCTGCCGACTTCGACTACCGGATCCACAGTGCGCTGCACTTCTCCAACGGCGGCGGGGTCTACCTCGCGGACAGACTCGGCGACGGCGTCGAGGTGGTGCTCAAGGAGGCGCGTCCGCTGGCCGGTCTCGACCGGGACGGCACCGATGCCGTCACCCGACTGGACCGGGAGTGGACCGCCCTGCGTGCCCTCGCCGGCCTGCCCGGCGTCCCGGAGGCCTACGAATGTTTTCCACTGTGGGAGCACCGGTTCCTCGCGATGGAGCGTCGGCCCGGCATCCCGTTGGGTCGGTGGCTGGCCGTGCACTACCCGCTCACCAGACAGGACCCCGCCCGAGACGAGCTGATCGCCTTCCGCGACCGGGCGATGGCGATCCTGGCCGCCGTGGAGCGGCTCGTCGACGGCGTGCACGAGCGCGGCCTGGTCTTCGGAGACCTGCACGACCGCAACATCCTCATCGACGCCGACGACTCGGTCTCACTGATCGACTTCGAGCTGACCCTGCCGGTGGAGCAGGCCAGACGCCCCGCGCTCGGCGCGCCGGGCTTCACCGCGCCTGCCGACCGCGTCGGCTTCGAGATCGATCATTACGCCCTGGCGGCCCTGCGCCTGTGGATGTTCCTGCCGCTGAACGCGATGCTGGCGCTGGCACCCGACCGACTGACCGCGCACCTCGCCTTCGCCACCGAACGGTTCGACCTGCCAGCCTCGTACGGCGACCGGCTGGCCGCCACCCTCCGAGGGCGCGGCTCGGCGGTCGACTCCCCGGCGCCGCGCACCGTGCTGGACGACGCGACGCCGGACCCGGTCGCCGCCCGTGACTCCCTGCTGCGAGCGGTCCTCGCTTCCGCCACCCCGGACCGCGCCGACCGGCTCTTCCCCGGCGACGTCGAACAGTTCTCCGTCGGCGGCGCCTGCTTCGCCCACGGGGCGGCCGGGGTGCTGTACGCGCTGGACGTCGCGGGCGCCGAACGTCGTGTCGAGCATGAGCGGTGGCTGATCGAGGCCGTCCGCCGCGAGCCGCCGCCGCGTGCCGGGTTCTACGACGGCGCGCACGGCATCGCCCACGTGCTGGACCGCCTCGGCCACCGTGAGACGGCCGACGAACTGATCGACGGCGCCGCGAGTCTCGTGCCGAGGATCACCGACCACGGCCTGCGCGGCGGGCTGGCGGGCATCGGCCTCAACCATCTGCATCTCGCGGCCACCCGGCGCGTTCCGGACCACCACGCCACGGCGGTGGAGATCGGCACCCGGCTCGTCGACGCGCTGGCCCTCGCGCCCGCACCCGACCCGGAGGGGCGGGCACGAGCCGGGCTGCTGTACGGCTGGTCCGGGCCCGCGCTGCTGTTCCTGCGGCTGTACCAGCGCACCGGCGACCCGGCCTGGCTGACCGCCGCCGACCGGGCCGTGGGTCGAGACCTGTCGGAATGCGTCGCCGTTCCCGACGGCGCCACCCAGGTCCGCGACGGGTCCACGCGCACCCTGCCGTACCTGGACGTCGGCAGCGCGGGCATCGCCGTCGTGGTGAACGCGCTCGCCGCGCAGCACCCCGAGGCCGACTCCGCCTCGGCACTGCCGGATCTCCTGCACGCCTGCCTCGGCGACTTCGTGATCCACCCAGGACTGCTGCTGGGCCGGGCGGGACTGATGGGCACCCTGGCGCTGGCCGCCCGGCGCCGCGCCGACCCGAGGATCGAGGCGGGCATCCGGCGGCATCGCGACCTCTTCGCCCTGCACGCCGTGCCCTACCAGGGCGAACTGGCCTTCCCCGGGCACCACCTGCTGCGGCTGTCGATGGACCTGGCGACCGGCGGGGCGGGCGTGCTGCTGGCCATGACCTGCGTGCTGGACCCGATCGCTCCGCTGCTGCCGTTCCTCGACGAGGTCGCCCGACCGCCGACGTGACGTTCGACCGTCGGCCCCCTGAGCCCGTCCGCCGTCCGGCGGACGGCGGAGAAGAAGAATCAACGAAGGAGATCCACCGATGGAGTTCGTCCTCGACCTGCAGGCGACCGAGACCCCCGACGCCCACCTCGAGGTGGCAGGCGGGGGAGCGGGCGGCAGCCGTGCCAGCCTCCTGCTGTGCGGCGACAGCGGCCTGAGCGTCGTCACCTGTAACTGACGCTCGGACACCGCTCGGAGCCGGGATCGGCTGCTGAGTGAGACGGGCGGGAGCGGCACAATCCACGTGCGCCGCTCCCGCCCCGTCCATCATGGTCGATCTTGACGAGAGAGAGGACGGGCATGGCGCTCGGAGCGGGAGATCGCCTCCTGATGCGCACCGTCTCGCAGCGCCGAGGAGCCCTGTTCCTCCTGGTCGGCAGTGGTCTGTGCGGCACGATCGCCGTGCTGCTGCTGCCTGCCGCACTGTCCCGAGGAGTGGACGCCGCCGTGGCGGGCTCGCCGATGGCCGCCGCCGTCTGGGTCGTGCTGGCCTTGGCCGTGGTCGACATCGTCACCGAGATCCTCGGCGAGGTCCTGCGTGCCCGGCTCGTCGCCGACACGGGCGCCGAGCTGCGCCGAGGCCTCGTCCGGCACCTGGTCGCCTTGGGCACCCGACGTCATCCGTTCCGCCCCGGCGACGCCCTCAGCAGACTCACCAGCGACTGCGCCGAGGCTGGTGGCGCGGCGGTGATCCTCGTCGGCCTGCTCACCGCGGCGCTGTCGGCACTGGGCGCCCTGGCCGCCCTGGCGCTGCTGGACTGGCGGCTCGCGGTGGTCTTCGTCCTCAGCCTGCCGCCCGCCGTCCTGCTGGCGGGCGGGCACCTGCGTCGCACCGCAGGCCATGTCGCCGACTACCAGCGGATCTCCGGTGAACTCGCGGGGAGACTCGTCGACGCCGTGCGCGGGCGGCGCACCATCCTCGCCGCAGGCATCGCCGAGCAGGAGACCGTCAGGGTGCTGCGCCCGCTGGGCGCGCTCGGCGAGGCGGGCCGAGGCATGTGGCGCACGCAGTCGGTGATGGTCTGGCGTGCCGCGCTGCTGCTGCCCGCAGTGGAGGCCGCCGTCGGCGTCACCGCCGGGTTCGGCGTCGCCGCAGGCAGGCTGACCGCAGGAGAGCTGCTGGCCGCGCTCGGCTATGTCGCCCTGGGCATGGGGCTGGTGCGCTCCGCCGCGCTGCTCACCACCCTCGCGTCGGCGCGGGCGGGCGCCGCGCGGCTCGCCGAGGTCCTGACCACGCCGGCACCGCCGGACCTGGGACTCCCGGCCCCGGCGGGCGGGGGGAGGCTGGAGTTCGACCGGGTGAGCGTGCACGACGATCAGGGCGAGCCCGCGCTCCGGGACCTCACGTTCGACGTGCCCGAGGGCGGGTTCCTCGCCGTCGTGGGGTTCTCCGGTGCCGGAAAGTCCGCCGTGGCGGCGGCGGCGGGCGGTCTGCTGATTCCGGATGCCGGGGAGGTCCGCATCGACGGCGTCGCGGTCAGCGCGCTCGGCCCGTCCGCGCGTCGCGCCGTGGTGGGGCAGGCGTTCGACCGACCGGTGCTGATTGGGGACACCGTGGGCGCGGTCGTCGGCTACGGCGGGACCGAGGACGAGTCACGGGTGCGGTCGGCGGCCGTGGCCGCGCGCATCGACGACGCGGTGCTCCGGCTGCCCGAGGGCTATCGCACCGCGACGGCGGACGCGCCCTTCTCCGGCGGGGAGGTCCAGCGGCTGGGGCTGGCGCGGGCGCTGGTCGCCGAGCCGAGGGTGCTCGTCCTCGACGACGCGACCGCCAGCCTGGACACGGTCACGGAGGCCGAGGTCAACCGGGCCATCGTCACCGCGCTGCCCGGACGGACACGGCTGGTCGTGACGCATCGCGTCGCCGTGGCGGCGGGCGCTGATCGGGTGCTGTGGCTGCACCAGGGCAGCCGCCGAGGCCTGGCGACGCACGAGACGCTCTGGCGCGATCCCGCCTATCGCGCGGTCTTCGCCGAGGCACCGGGATGACGGCAGAGGAGCAGCCCGCCCACGGGCGCCGGGGGACCGGAGACGGCGTGGCACTGGAACCCGGCCGGCCCGGTCTCGCCGGGCGGCCCGATCGACCGGACCGAGAGGACCGAAGCCTGCGGCGGCGGTCGCCGGGCGGAGCAGGCCGGGGGGACCGCGCTGCGGGTGCCGAGGCCGTCATGCCCGAGGATGCCGGGGGCCGCCTCCGACGTCGCGCCCGAGATCGTCGGGGTGCCCGAGGCCTCGGTGCCCTCCCGTCCCCCGCGACCTCCGCCGTGCCGGGGGCTTCCGCCGCGGACGAGGACCGGGGACGCACCCCGGTCGATGTCGGCGAGGTCGCTGTCCATCGACCGCCGGGCCCGCTGCGCCTCCTGCGTCGAGCCCTCGCGGGCAGTCGTCGGACCGTGGCGGTGATCCTGGGCTGGTCGCTGGTGGAGGGCGTGCCCGCGCTGCTCTCCGGCGCACTGGTCGGTCTCGCGCTGGACCGGGGGTTCGGGATCGGCCTGCCGTGGATCGGCACCGCATGGCTGCTGCTGCTCGCCGGGGTCTGTGTCATCGGGGCGATCGGGTCACGACTCGTCTTCGCCCGACTCGGCGACGTTGTGGAGCCGCTGCGCGACAACCTGGTCACCGAGGTCGTGCGCGGCGTCCTGCACGCGGCACCCGGCGGTGCCTCGACCGGCGATGCCGGGGCGGTGGCGCGGATCACCCGACACGTCGAGGTCGTCCGGGACGTCGTCGCGGGCCTGCTCGTCCAGGCCAGGGGACTGGTGGTGACCACGGTCGCCTCGGTGGTCGGGCTGGCCGTCGTCGCGGGCCCGCTGATCTGGCTGGTCCTGCCCCCCGTGGTGTGCGCGCTGCTGCTCTTCGCCCTGCTGTTGCGTCCGCTCGCCCGCAGGCAGCGGGACCTGGTCCTGGCGGACGAGGGGACGGCGGCCACGGCGGGCACCGTCTTCGCCGGGATGCGCGACGTGGTGGCCTGCGGCGCATCGGACACCGCGATCACGCAGGTGGCCTCCGGAGTCGAGGCCCAACGTCGGGCGGCCGTCCGACTCGGGACGGCCGGGGCTCTGCGGGTGTTGATCGTCGGGCTGGGCGGGCTGGTGCCGCTGCTGCTCGTGCTGGCCGCCGCCCCCGGCCTGGTCGCCGAGCAGCGCCTCAGCCAAGGGGCCGTGCTGGCCGCCATGGTCTACCTGACGACCGGTGTGCAGCCGACGCTGATCGCGCTGGCTCAGACGGCGGGCACCGCCGTGCTCCGCCTCGTCACCACCCTGCGGCGGCTCGCCGAGGGCGCGGCCGCGCCGGAGGACCCCGGTGAGACGGCCACGATCTCGTCCGCCGCTGCGGATCCGAGCCGCAGCACGGGCGAGTCGTCGGGCCCGCGCACCGAGCCCGACTCCGGGACCGCCGTCGTCGTCCGCGAACCCGCCGCAGGCGACGCCGCCCGCCCTGCCGCTTCCCGCGCGGCAGGCAGGCCCGCCAGCCCGACCGGGTCGACCGGGTCGGCAGGGTCGACCGGGTCGCCGCAGGCTGCGGCAGAGCAGGCCGAGAGCGATCTGCCAGGAGCTCCGACGCCTGCCGCCGAGCGTCTCCCCACAGCTTCGGTCGCTCGCGACGCCTCGATCTCCGGCGCACGGTGCGACGGCGCGCCGCTGCTGCGGGTCCGGGGCGTCACCTTCGGCTGGGGCGCCGCCGCGAGACCGGTGGTGCGAGATCTCTCGGTCGAGTTGGGCCCCGGCGATCATCTCGCTGTGATCGGCCCCAGCGGCATCGGCAAGTCGACCCTGGCCGGGCTGCTCACCGGCGGGCTCCGACCTGCCTGCGGGACCGTCACGCTGGGGGGCGTGCCCGTCGCGGCGATGCGCCCGGCGGCTCGCGGCCGCGAGATCGTCCTCATCCCGCAGGAGACCTACCTGTTCGCCGGCACCGTGCGGGAGAACCTGGCGCTGCTGACGCCGACGGCCGACGACGGCACGCTGCTCGCCGCAGCCGAGGCGGTCGGCGCGGCCGGACTGATCCGCGAACTGGGCGGGCTCGACTCCGACATCGGCCACGGCGGCGGTGCGCTCTCCGCAGGCCAGGCGCAGCTCATCGCCCTGAGTCGGGCCTACGCCACCGACGCACCGGTCGTCGTGCTCGACGAGGCCACCGCCCACCTCGATCCGCGGGCCGAGGCGCGCGCCGAGACCGCCTTCGCGCACCGAGGCGGCATCCTCGTGGTCATCGCGCACCGGCTCAGCTCCGCCGTCCGCGCGCGGCGGGTGCTGCTCATGGACGGCGCCAGGGTCCACTCCGGCAGCCATCGGGAGCTGATCGAGTCCTCCAGGCTCTACGCCGATCTCATGCGGGCCTGGTCCGTGCCGGCCGGCGCAGCGGCCCCTGGGGCGGCCGAGTCCCCCGGCGAACCCGGGCCGGGCAGCGCAGGCTGAGCCGTACGCCCGGTCTACCCGGCAGGCGGACGGCTGTCGCGGCTCAGCCCAGCGCCCACAGCGTCGACCAGGCCAACCCGGTGACCACGAGGGTCGAGGCCAGCCCGAGCAGCAGGGCGCGCGGGCCGGTCCGCCGCAGCGCGGCCAGGCGAACCGTCGTGCCGAGGCCGAACAACGCCGCCGCGAGCAGGACGGTCGTGAGTGTCGCGGCCTGCGCCAGGACGACGTCGGGCAGCAGGCCGCTGCTGCGCAGCGCCACCGAGGCGAGGAAGCCTGCCACGAACAGCGGGATCAGCGGCGGCCGAGTCCCCGTCGTCGGTCTGCGGCGCCGTTCGACGACGCTGATCGCCGCGATCAGCGGTGCCAGCAGCACGACTCGGCTCAGCTTCACCACCACGGCCGAGGTGACGGCCTCCTCGCCTGCGGGTGCGGCGGCGGCGACCACCTGCGCCACCTCGTGCACGCTGAGCCCGATCCACCGGCCCAGGTGCTGCTCGTCGAGCCCGAGCGCCCCGCCCGCCAGGGGCAGCGCCGCCACCGCGAGACTGCCGTAGAGGGTGACCAGGGCGATCGCGGTCACGACGTCCCGTTCCTCGCGTCTGATCACTCCCTCGACGGCCGCCACCGCCGAAGCGCCGCACACCGCGAATCCCGTGCCCACACACAGCGACAGGCCACGGGAGAGCCCCAGGAGCCTGCCGAGCCAGACCGTGACCACGAAGGTCCCCGCCACGGTGAGCAGGACGGCGAGCAGCACGCCGGGACCGACGCCGAGCAGCTGCGGGATCGACAGCCCCAACCCGAGCAGCACCACACCCGCCCGCAGCAGTCTGCGGGTCGCCCACGTGACGCCGACCGAGGCGGCGGCGGGCAGCAGCGGCAGGTTTCCGGCCAGCACACCGAGCAGCAGTGCCGCCGTCACCAACCCGACGGACGGGATCGCGGCGTGCAGCACCGCCGCGAGCCCGACGGCGACGGCGACGACGACGAGCCCCGGCACCAGCCGGGCGGGGGCGAGGCGAGAACTCGAGGCGGCGACGGTCGACGGTCGCGGGTCGGTCGGCGGTGCGCCGATGTCGCAGGCGTCGGAGGACGGGTCGCCGGCTGCCGTCGAGACGCCGACGGTGCTCTCGCCGCAGGCCTCCGCGTCTGCGGTGGGACGGTCTGCGCTGGGACGCTCGGCGTCGGAACCGGTCGGGTGCGGTCCGCCTGCCACCGGACGGGTCGTCTCGGTGACGGCTCCACGATTGCAGGCCGACGCGGCGGTGCCTACGGCGACACTGTCGGCACCGAGGGCGGCCGGGCTGCATCCGGCCCCGGCGTCGCAGGCCGCGAGGCACGCTTCGCCGTCCGCCGAGCCGGCACCACCCGCGCAGTCCCACGAATCCGACGCAGGCCGGGCCCGTCCCGCGTCCACCGCCTCCTCGCCCGCCCACCTCGGGAGGCGGTCTGCTCCTGTCGTCGGGTCGCCGATGCTCACGACGCCCCAGCATTCGGGTGTCGCCTGCGGGTCGGTAGCCCTCGAATCCGACTGGGGTCATAACCTGTGTGCATGACCGACGACCCGGATCTCCGCTCGTTGCGGCTGCTCGTGGCGGTCGGGGAGCACGGCAGCCTGAGCCGGGCGGCCGCCGACCTCCACGTCAGTCAGCCCTCGGCGAGCAAGCGACTCTCCCTGTTGGAGCGGCAGCTCGGCCTGGTGCTGGTCGATCGCACCCGGCGCGGCTCCACACTCACCCCCGGCGGGCAGATGGTCGCCGACTGGGCGCGGCGGGTGCTCGACGAGTTCGCGGGTCTGGTGACCGGGGCGCAGGCCTTGCGCGCCAGGCATCAGGCGACGTTGCGGGTCGCGGCGAGCATGACCGTGGCCGAGCACCTCGCCCCCGGCTGGTTCGGCGAGCTGCGGGCGGCCGCGCCGGACCTCTACGCGGGGTTGCAGGTCACCAACTCGGAGACGGTGGCGGAGCTGGTGCGCTCGGGCGGGGTCGATCTGGGGTTCGTCGAGTCGCCGTCGGCCCCGGCGGGGCTGGCCGCTCGCCGGGTGGGCACTGATCGGCTGGCCGTGGTGGTCGCGCCGGGGCATCCGTGGGCGCGGCGTCGCAGGCCCGTCGACGCCGCGCGCCTGGCGGCCACGCCGCTCGTCGTGCGCGAGATCGGCTCCGGCACGCGCGAGACACTGGATCGTGCCCTGACCAGAGCGGGTGCGCCACCCGCCACCGTCCTGCTCGAACTCGGCTCGACCACGGCGGTGCGCAGCTCGGTCATCGCCGGGGCAGGCCCCGCCGTGCTCAGCGTCCTCGCGGTCGCCGTGGATCTTCGCGAGGGCAGACTGGTCGAGGTCGCGGTGGCCGACGTCGACCTGCGGCGGACGCTGCGGGCGGTGTGGACGTCGGGTCGCAGGCTCGTCGGGCCGCCTGCCGAGCTGCTGGCCATCGCGCTGCGCCCGAGCTAGCCCGCGCATTCGTCGCCACCCGCTCACGGCCCCGTCCGGCTCCAGGGTCACGCGACCGAGCGTGTCTCGGGCAGCGGAGAGCGTTCGGCGAGGGCGGTGTCGACATCACACGCGGCTGGTTCGGTGCGCGTGGTGGGCGTGCCCGCTCCGGCACCGAAGTGGTCTCCGATCCGCCGGGCGCGCTGACCGGCCCTGATCCTCCGCAGCAGCGGCCCGAGCCTGCCCGGACGGCGTGACGTGCGACCTGCGCGGCGGGATCGGCGGGGCAGTGTGAACGCGGTCCTGCGGGGCGGCGCGGACCTGCGACCTGGGACACGTTCATGCGCCGACGAATGATCGAGAGCTTTAGGCTAGCCTGACCTAACTCTGGTCCGTGCTGGTGAAGGGAAAATCATGGTGCCGCACTCGTCCCCCCGGAATCTACGCCGGGTGGTCGTCGGCCTCACCGCCGCTCTCCTGCTGGTGTCGGCCTGCGGCACGGCCGACGAGTCCGCCGAGTTACCGGAGCCCGGATTCGAGGGCGACAGCGGAGCGGGCACCGCCTTCCCCGTGACCATCGAGCACCAGTACGGCGAGACCGAGATCACCGAGCCGCCGCAGCGCATCGTCACCCTCGGGATCACCGATCACGACCCGCTGCTGGCACTGGGCGTGACCCCGATGGCCGTCCACCCGTGGACCGGGCTGGAGTCCGTGGGCCCGTGGGCGGAGGAGGCGCTCGGCGACGCCCAGCCGACGGTACTGCCCGCCACCTCCGACCCGGAACCGGAGGAGGTGCTGGCCCTGGTGCCGGATCTGGTCCTCGCGGTGAACTACTCGATGGACCAGGCCACCTATGACGCGCTCTCCGAGCTGGTGCCCACCGTCGTCCGCTCGGCGGACCACGCCGACTACGCCGTCCCGTGGCAGGACCACACGGAGGTGATCGGCCGCGCCGTCGGCAAGCCCGACGAGGCCGCCGTGCTGATCGAGGAGACCGAGGCGCTGCTCGCCGACACCGCCGCCGAGCATCCGGAACTGGCGGGCCGGACCGGCGCCGCACTGCTGCCCAACCCCGACGGCGGATACTGGCCGTTCACCGACCTCGACGCCCGAGGCCAGTTCATGACGGCCATGGGACTACGACTGCCCGATGAACTGGCCGAGCTTGACGACGGTGCCTTCTACATCGACCTCAGCGCCGAGCGGATGGACCTGTTGGAGTCGGACGTGCTGGTGATCCTCGACCAGGGCGGCAGCGAGGAGGCCGCCCAGGACGACGCGGTCTTCCAGGCACTGGACGTCGTCGAGCGGGATGACGTCATCTGGCTGGACACCGAATACCTCGGGTTGGCCATGGCGCACAACACGGTGCTGAGCATTCCCTACACGATCGACGAACTCCTGCCCCTGATCGTCGAGAAGGTGGGTTGACCCGGCCGCAGCTCGGCAGCCGCGAACGTCCATGCACGAGGGAAGACGAGATGTGGAACGAGGCGACCGGACTCGTCGCAGCGTTGTCGAGGCGTCCGGGGCCACCCGGGCGGCAGCCGTGACGACGCTGCCCCCTGGCGGATCGGTGCCCGGTCCAGTGCCGGGCACCGGCACGGTCGAACCCCGATTCGTGGCGAATCGATCGACGGACCGGGCTGCCCTCGACGGTGGTGCGCGGGCCCGCTCCGGGCTGCCTGCCGCCGACGAATCCCGGCAGGCGGGCGGCGGCCGCACCGCCGCGGGGCAGGAGCGGGGCTCCGCCGGGGACCACGTCGTCGGAGCAGGCTCAGCCTCGACCGGCCCGGCGGACGAGGACTCCACCGACCCCGCGACCGTCGATCCCGTCGGCCGCCCGTCCGTCCGGCGCACCCTCGGGCTCAGCGCGGGCCTGCTGGGCCTCGGGCTGGTGCTGCTGGTCGCGGTGCTCGCCGGGCTGGCCGTCGGCGCCAAGCCCATCCCGTTCTCCGTGGTGCTGGACGCCTTCACCCACGACGGATTCTGGACCTTCGACGCCGCCGACGGCGATCACCTCGTCGTCCGGGAGATGCGGCTGCCCAGGACGCTGCTCGGCATCCTGGCGGGCGTGGCCCTCGGTGTCGCGGGCGCCCTGATGCAGGGCGTGACCCGCAATCCGCTGGCCGACCCTGGAATCCTCGGGGTGAACGCGGGCGCCGCCTTCTTCCTGGTGACCGCGATCAGTGTTCTCGGGGTCACCACATTGACCGGATACGTGTGGTTCGGCTTCGCGGGGGCGGCGGTGAGCGTCGTCGTGATCTACGGCATCGCGGCGATGGGTCGCGAGGGCGCGACGCCGCTCAAGCTCGCGTTGGCCGGTGCGGCCATGAACGCCGCGCTGCTGTCGTTGACCACGGCGGTGCTGATCACCGATTCCGCCGCCTTCGACCGCTTCCGCTTCTGGCAGGTCGGCGCGTTGGCGGGTCGAGGGATGGACGTGGTGGTGCAGGCGCTGCCCTTCATCCTCGCCGGGCTGCTGCTCGCGCTGGTCTGCGGCCGGGTGCTCAACGCACTCTCGCTCGGGGAGGACCTCGCCCGGTCGCTCGGCAGACGGGTCGGCCGTGATCGACTGCTCGTCCTGATCGCCGTCGTCGTGCTCTGCGGGACGGCCACCGCCGCAGCGGGCCCGATCGGCTTCATCGGTCTCGCGGTGCCGCACGTCGCCCGGCTGATCACCGGACCCGACTACCGGTGGATTCTCGCCTACTCGGCGTTGCTCGCCCCCATCCTCCTGCTGACCGCCGACATCCTGGGGCGCGTCGTCGCGAATCCGGGTGAGCTGCAGGTCGGGGTCGTCACGGCCGTGCTCGGGGCGCCCCTGTTCATCGCGTTGATCCGCCGACGTCGACTGCTGGAGCTGTGATGGCGACCGACGGAACCGGCGGCATCCTCGATCGGGCGGGCTCGGAGCGAACCCCGTCCGGCGCGCCCGGAACCCGGCCCGCAGGCGGGCCGCCTCGGCGGGACTGGGGCGGCGACCGGCCAGACTCCCCTCGCCGTCCTGGCGCGAACGAGGCCGCTCGACACGCGGTGGCCCGCGCCCGTCGGGGACAGGGCCTGCGGAACACGGCGGTGACGCTGGGTCTGGCCGTCGCGGTGCCCGTCGTCCTGGTCGTGTCGTTGTCCCTCGGCGACTTCCCCGTCCCGGCCTCCGAGGTCCTCGCCTGGTTCGTCGGCGGTGCCCAGCACACGACCGACTTCATCATCGGCGGACTGCGCCTGCCTCGGGCCCTGACCGGACTACTGGTGGGCGTCGCGCTCGGCCTCTCGGGCGCCCTGTTCCAGAGCCTGCTGCGCAATCCGCTCGCCAGCCCGGACATCATCGGCATCACCTCGGGGGCGTCCGCCTCCGCCGTCATCTCCATCGTGGTGTTCGGGGCGAGCGGCGCGGCGGTGTCGATCGGTGCGGTCTGCGGCGCGCTGGTCACCGCGCTGGCGATCTATCTGCTGGCCTGGCGACACGGAGTCGCCGGACAGCGGCTGGTGCTGGTGGGCATCGGCGTGGCGGCGATCCTCACCGCCGTCATCTCCTACGTGATGACCAGGTCCCGTGTCGAGACCGCCGAGGCGGCCCTCGTCTGGCTGACCGGCAGCCTCCACTCCAGGACCTGGGCCCATGCGACGCCGCTGCTGTGGTGTCTGGCCGTGCTGCTTCCCCTGGTGGTGGTGCTGTCCCGACCACTGCGTGCGCTGCAACTGGGCGACGATTCGGCAGCGGGACTGGGCGTCCGGGTGGAGCGCTCGCGGCTGGGGCTGATCACGGTCGGCGTGGCCTTGGCGGCCGTGGCCACCGCCGCCGCCGGTCCGGTGTCCTTCGTGGCGCTGGTCGCCGCGCCCATCGCCCGGCGGCTGACCGCAGGAGCGGGCCTCGCGCTGCTGCCGTCCGCCCTGACCGGCGGTCTCCTCGTCCTCACGGCCGACCTGATCGCCCTGCACCTGATCGACGGCGTCGACTTCCCGGTGGGCGTGATCACCGGGCTGGTGGGGGCGCCGTACCTGCTGTGGCTGCTGGCCGTGTCGAATCGCGGAGGACGAAGCGGATGACGCCCGATGGAGTCGATCGCCGCCGACGCGCCCCCCGCGGATGCAGACCGCGCGGAATGAGACGCGACGGACGGCGTGGAGTGGACGTGGTGGCACAGGTGATGAGGAGCATCGGATGACGGACCGACACACGCTGAGCGCGGAGAATCTGCGCCTGTCCTACGGCAGCCGCGAGGTCGTCAAGGACCTGAACGTGCAGATCCGGCCGGGAAAGGTCACCGTGATCGTCGGGGCCAACGCCTGCGGGAAATCCACGCTGCTGCGTGGGCTGGCCCGGCTGCTGGCCCCCGCCGCAGGCACGATCCACCTCGACGGCAAGGACATCAACTCCCAGTCGACCAAGGCGGTGGCTGCGGTGCTCGGCCTGCTTCCGCAGTCGCCGACCGCCCCGGAGGGCATCCGGGTCGCCGACCTGGTGGGCCGGGGCCGCTACCCGCATCAGGGCTGGTTCCGCCAGTGGAGCACGGGCGACGACGACGCCGTGGCCGAGGCGTTACTGGCCACCGGAACCCTGGAACTGGCCGGGCGCTCCATCGACGAGCTCTCCGGCGGCCAGCGACAGCGGGTCTGGATCGCCATGGCGCTGGCCCAGGGCACCGACCTTCTGCTGCTCGACGAGCCGACCACCTTCCTCGACGTCAGCCATCAGATCGAGGTGCTGGACCTGCTGACGGACCTGAACCGGCGCAAGGGCAGCACCGTGGTGCTGGTGCTCCACGACCTGAACCTGGCCTGCCGGTACGCCGACCACCTCATCGCGATGAAGCAGGGCGCCATCGTCGCCGAGGGCGCACCGACCGACGTCGTGACCGAGGAGCTGGTGTCGGACGTGTTCGGCATGGCCTCGCGGGTGGTGCCCTGCCCCGTCTCGGCCACGCCGATGGTCGTTCCGATCGGCAGGCACCACTCGGCCACCGCCGTCGACTCCGTGTCGGGCTGAGGCGATGACGCCGGGGGGACTGCTCCGCCGTGCCGTGGGCAGGCATCGTCGTCGGGTCGCCGTCGGCGTGGCGGGCCTGAGCACGCACCAGGCCGCCGAGACCATGGTTCCGGTGGCGATCGGACTGGTCATCGACCGAGCCGTGGTCACCGGTGACGGCGGTGTGCTGACCTGGTCCGTGGTCGCGCTCGCGGCGCTGTTCCTCACCCTGACCCTCGCCTGGCGGCTGGGAGCCCGCTCGCTGTTCGGCGCGATGCAGCAGGAGACACACCTGTTGCGGGTCGAGGTCGCTGGCCGGGCACTGGACCCGCGTGGCGCCGAGACGAGCGCCCCGGCGGGGGAGCTGCTGTCGGTGGCCACCGGCGACGCGGAACGGGCCTCGGCCGTGCTCGACATCGTGGCGCTCGTGGTGGCCGGTTCGGTGGCGATGGTGATCTCCGCGGTGGTGCTGCTGCGCATCGACGTGCCGCTCGGCCTCGGCGTGCTGATCGGCGTCCCGATCCTGGTGGTGCTGCTGCAGTTCGCCGCGCCGCTGCTCACCCGGCGCAGCGGCGCGCAGCAGGCCGCCGTCGGCAGGCTCTCCGGGCTGGCGACGGACCTGGTCCGAGGCCTGCACGCGCTGCGCGGCCTCGGCGCCGGACACAACGCGGGCGAGCGCTACCGGCGAAGCAGCGCCGACGCCTTGCGCAGCACCCTGCGAGCCGCCACCCCGATCGGCGTGTACCGAGGCTCGACGACGGCGGCGAGCGGGCTCCTACTCGCTGCGGTGGCAGGCTTCGCGGGCTGGTTCGCCGTCGAGGGCCGCATCGGCATCGGCGAGCTGATCACCGTGGTGGGCCTCGCGCAGTTCATCGCCGAGCCCGTGCAGCTCTTCGGCTTCTGCGGCCAGGCCTTCGCCGTCGCGAAGGCCTCGGCGGCGCGTCTGGTGGCCGTGATCGACACGCCGAATCGGGTGGAGCCGGGCGACACGCTCCTCATCGACCCGCCGGTGCTGCGGCTCTCGGGGATCGAGCACGGGTCCCTGCGCGGGCTCGACCTGCGCGTCGACCCCGGCGAGTTCGTTGGAGTGGTGACCGAGGACGCCCGTGATGCCGAGGCACTGCTGGAACTGCTCTCCGGGCGGGTCCCCGCCGGTCCGCCGACGGAGGAGACACGCAGTTCCGGAGCCGCCGTCGCGGTGGGGGCGGACGTCGTCCCGCGAGCGGACGTGGCTGCCTCGCGCCGTGACGAGCCGGGGGCGACCCCGCCGTCCTCGGACGTTGCCCTGCTGGGCGGCGTCCCGCTGACCGCCCTACGACTGACCGAGCTGCGCAGCGCGCTGCTGGTGGAGAATCACCACGTCGACCTCTTCGAGGGCACCCTGCGCTCCGCGGTGCTCACCGGCAGGCCGACGGCCACGGCCGAGCAGGTGGCGGCGGCGCTGCGCGCCTCGGCGGCCGACGAGGTCGTCGCCGCGCATCCCGACGGCCTGGACCACGCCGTGGCCGATCGCGGTGCCACCCTCTCCGGCGGCCAGCGGCAGCGCATCGGGCTCACCCGCGCGCTGGTCGCCGATCCGCCGGTGCTGGTGCTGCACGACCCGACCACCGCCGTCGACGCCGTCACGGAGGAGTCGATCGCGACGGGGCTGGCCCGCCTTCGGCACGGCGCCGATGCGCCGACGTCGCGCACCACGATCGTTCTGACCAGCAGCCCGGTGCTGCTGGCCCATACCGACCGGGTCGTCGTCATCACGGACGGCCGGGTTCGGGCCGTGGGAACCCACGCCGGGCTTGCGGCGACCGATGAGCGGTACCGGAGCGGAGTCCTGCGATGACGCATTCGTCGACGAATCGATCCGAGCAGGCCCGCTCGGCAGCCCGGGCCGGGGAGCCCGCCCGGCCCGGCTCGGCGCGGGCAGGCTCACTCTCGACGGCCGCAGGCTCGTCGGAAGGCGTGAAGGGAGCGGCGGTGGCCGAGACGTCGACCGGGCGGTCGGGCATCGCGGGCGCGGCGAGCCTGCGCAGTGACCGGCTGGACGCGGTCGTCGTGGGTTCGCCCGGCGCGACGCCAACCGACTCCGTCGGGGCCGACGCGGTCGCCGAAGCCGACGCGGTCGCGACCGACGTCCCTGCGGGCACCGACTCCGACGAGCGGGGCGGGCGACGATCCCGCCGCACTCGTCAGCCCGGCCGCACCCGGCGGAAGCGTCGTCGCGAGCCGACGGCGGACGAGTCGGCCGCCTCGTCCCTGCCGATCGCCTCGGCGCGTCGGTCCTGGCAGGTGATGCGCACCGAACTGCTGAACACCCCCGGCACGACCTCGGCCGCGCTGATCGCCTGCGTGCTCGCCAATCTCTGCGGGCTCGTCGCCCCCTGGGCGCTGGGCAGGCTGGTGGACGCGGTGACGCGCGGCGCGACCGGCGGCGACGTGCTGGAGGTCGTCCTCCTGATCGCCTGCGCCGCGCTGGCAGGCGGTGTGCTGACCGCGCTGGCGGGTGCTCTCATGGTCCGGGCGGGCGAGACGATGCTGGCCAGGCTCAGGGAGCGGGTCGTCGACCGAGCCCTCCACCTCCCGCCCGGAGTCCTGGAGCGAACCGGCTCCGGCGACCTGCTCTCCCGCGTCGGCGACGACGTCGCGGTGGTCGGCCGCGTGGTGGCCAACGAGGCGACCGTCCTGGTCTCCTCCGTGCTCGCCCTGCTGCTCACCATGGGCGGTCTGGTCGCGCTGGACTGGCGGCTGGGGTTGGCGGGCCTGCTCGCCCTGCCGATCTACATCCGGGCGTTGTTCTGGTATCTGCCGAGGTCGGGGCCGGGATACGCGGCCGAGCGAGTGGCGATCGCCGAGCGGGCCGAGGTCATGATGAGTTCGCTACACGGGCACGCCACGGTCGACTCCTACCGGCTGAACGCCGAGCGCGTCGACATGATCAACGAGCGGTCCTCGGCGGCGAAGTCGATCTCGGTGCGGGTCTTCCGGCTGCTCACCCGCTTCGGCTCCAGGGTGAACGCGGGCGAGTTCGTCGGGCTGACCGCGATCATCGTCGTCGGTTTTCTGCTGGTCCGTGGCGACCTGGCCACCGTGGGAGCCACCACGGCGGCCGCACTGTACTTCCACCGACTGTTCAACCCGCTGAGCGCGGTCATGCTGGGCTTCGACAAGATCCAGTCGGCCGGGGCGAGCCTGGCCCGGCTCGTCGGCGTCGCCGACATCCCCGCCGCCGCCGAGCCCGTCGACCCGCCGCGACCCGCCGACACCGGTCTGGAGATCCGCTCGGTCTCGCATCACTATTCGGCGCCGCCGGGGAGCGCCGCCGGTCGCGCTGCCGCCGGTCCCGATGCCGCCCGGTCTTCGGTGCCCGCCGACGGGCCGGCGGTGCTGGCCGACGTCACCCTGCGCATCCGGCCGGGGGAGCGGGTCGCGCTGGTCGGCGCCAGCGGGGCGGGCAAGACGACGTTGGCGGGCATTGCGGCAGGCGTGCTGGTTCCCGCCTCGGGTTCGGTGCTGCTCGGCGGAGTGCCGATCGGGGAGCTGGGCCTGCGTGAGCTGCGCAGGCACGTCGCTCTGATCAGCCAGGACGTCCACGTCTTCTCCGGGCCGTTGATCGACGACGTCCGGCTGACGGCTCCGGATGCGGACGAGTCGCGGGTGCGCGCCGCCCTCGACCGGGTCGGAGCGCTCGGCTGGGTGACCGCACTGCCCGACGGCGTGGACACGGTGGTGGGCGAGAACGCCCGTCGACTCACCGCCCCGCAGGCGCAGCAACTGGCCCTGGCGAGGCTGGTGCTCGCCGACCCGCCGGTGGCGGTCCTGGACGAGGCCAGCGCCGAGGCGGGCAGCGCGGGCGCCCGTGAGCTGGAGCGGGCCGCCGCCCGAGCGACCGAAGGCCGGACCACGCTGGTGGTGGCCCATCGACTGCCGCAGGCCGTGACGGCCGACCGGGTGGTGGTGCTGGAGCACGGCCGGATCGTCGAGATCGGCACCCATGACGAGCTGGTCGCCTCGGGAGGTCGGTATGCGCGGCTCTGGGCGGCCTGGCAGGGCCGCGAACGGGCGTGATTCGCGGGACCCTGTCGAGAGGGCCTCGCGGGCGTGCCCTACCCGGGCGGTCCGGGAACCTCCGGTGATGACCGAGGCGGCCAGGGACGGCTGCCCATGATGATCAGGAGTCGCCAGTGATCGGCGGCGCGCCGAGCCGGACCGGTCGATCTGCTGCCCCCCGGCCACGCAGGCAGGCCTGCTCGCAGGTTGCCGGATCTGATCAGCCCGGACGAGGCGCGTGCGACGCTGCGGTGCAGGCTCGACTCACTCGCGATGCCGCCGCCGAGACCCGACCGGGCCGCCGCATCCAGGGCGAGCGGCCTGCTGCCGCCCCGAGGAGGACGGCGATGGCGATCGATCGAGTCCCGGCCGGACGTCACGGCGGCTGCGGGGCGCCCGCGACCACGGGCTGGTTCTCGGGCTCCGGTCGGATCGCGGGTCTGCGCAGAACCGGCAGCGAGCAGATTCCCGCGCAGATCGCGAGGGAGGCCGCCGCGACGAGGAAGCCGCCACGCGAGCCGAGATGCTCGACCACCGTCCCGCCCGCCATGTTGCCGATGGCGCCACCGACTCCGGTGGCGCTGGACAGCCAGGCGAAGGCCTCCGTGGCGCGGGTCGCCGAGGCACGCCGGGTGAGTCCGTCGTAGAGCATCGTCAGGGCGGGCGCGACCATGGTGCCGAACAGGACCAGCAGGATCGCCAGCACCACGGTGTTCGGGGCGAGTGCGAGCAGGACGGCGCCGACGGCGACACCACCGGGGAACAGCGCGAGCGCGGCGCGGCCCTTGGCTCGCGCGCCGAACACCAAGCCGCCGATGCCGGACCCGGCGGCCACACAGGCCAGCATCAAGGCGGAGGCCGTCGGCGCGTCCGGTCCGCCCGCTCCCGCCACGGCCGCCAGGTTCACCATCACCAGGCCTGCCAGCAAGGCGCTGGCGGAGCCCATCATCATGACGAAGCCCGGTCCGGCGAGCCTGCCCTTGCGTGGTGGCGGCGCCGAATCGGACTGCGGCTCATGGCGGGCTCCTCGGCGCCTGTGCGGGGCGCGGGCCGGTCTGCCCGCCTCGGCGGCGCGCTGTCCGCAGTAGAGGACGGTGCCGAGCAGGGTGAGCACGCCCGAGCCGATCAGTGCCGCCTGCGGACCGGCGAAGGCGACGAGCATGGTGGTGACCATCGGCCCGACGACCAGCACGATCTCCTGCAAGGTCGAGTCGAGGGAGAAGGCGGTCAGTCGCTGTTCCGGGGAGGTCAGGGCCGCGATGGCGGCCCGCAGTGCCGCCATCACCGGCGGCGTCGTCGCGCCGCCCACCGAGGCGACCGCCATGAGCAGGAGCGGCTCCGAGGGCAGCAGCGCGAGAGTGACCAGGCTGCCCGTGTAGGTCACCGAGCACACCAGGAGCACGAGCCGTCGTCCGACGCGATCGGCCAGCCGGGCCACGGCGGGTCCGGTGAGCACCGAGCCGACCACCGAGGTGCCGGTGACCAGTCCCGCCACGTCGTAGCCGTGATCCTGGGTGACCAGCAGCAGCATCGCGAGGCTGGTCATCCCGGTGAAGGCGCGGGCGAGGACCGAGGACGCGAGCAATGCCCCGACGGCCGGGGTCGAGAGCAGGTCGCGGTAACGCGAGATCGACACGAGGCCTCACCGTAGACGAATGGAAAGCGCTTTCCACGGTACGGGTGACCCCGAGCGGTGTCAAAGCCCGTTCGACGGAGTTCGCACCGCATTCGACGCCGGACACGGGCCCGGCATCCGGAGCGGGCGGGTCCGGTCACGCTCCACAACGGACCTGCACGGCCGTGCCGTGCATGCAGGCAGACGCGGGTGCGGTAGCCCCTCGATGCCGGTCGGTGCTCGTGACGCACGGCCGTCGACCAATCGGCAGTCGCCAGGCCCGCCAGCGACGGCCGACGTCGGGGATGATCGGTCTCAGTCCGACCGCATGACGTCGTCGCAGCCGAGCATCTCGCCGATCGACTCGCCTGATACCGCCCCGCGCTGCGGAGCGATCACGCTAACTTTGCCGTCGGGACCTCGAACGGCTTCTCGGATGACGACGCGGCGGGCCGGGGTCGAGGCGAAACCGTGTCGGGCGGCCGTCGTACCGGGTGGCGACCGCAGGCGGCGATCAACTTCTGCCGGGCGGGCTCGGCGGGACGCTCGACGACGATCCGAGGAGACGACCGTGACCGTGCACGTGGAGTACCTCCCCTTCGACGACGGCGATCCGGTACCCATCCAGGGCGACGAGTCGCGTGCACCGCACTACGGCGGCGCCGAGCCCGTGGGCAGAGGACGGGTCGCTCCGTCGAAGCCGGGACGGGCGGACCGTGACCTGGACGACCTCGATGATCTGGAGGATCTGGACGTCGAAGACTCCGATTCTCCCGAGCACCACGCCGACGCCGACGAATCGGACGGCGATGCGGCCGAGCGTGATCGGCGGTTGCGCAGGCGGGTCGAGAAGTCCATCGAGCGCATTCGCCGTTTCGGCGCGATGACCGTCGAACGCATCAGTGACATGCCGAGGAAGCCGGACAAGGTCACGGTGGAGATCGCGGTGAAGGTCTCGGCCGAGGCGGGTGTGGTCATCGCCAGAACCTCGGCCGAGGCCAATTTCAAGATCGCGGTCGAGTGGTCGAACCCGGCCGCCCCGGCATCGGCCGCAGTGGACGACCAGGCAGCGGAGGACGAACCTGCATCGGGCGCCGAGTAGCCCGCAGACGGCCGGTCTGCACCGGTCGCCAGGACGAGGGCCCCGCGCGGAGACCGGAGTCGGAACCGCGCCGTGGGCGTGCTCCGTTCCTGCCGCAGACCCTCTCCGGTCAGTACGAGGGCCGTGTGATCCAGTCGTCGACCCGGGTGTTGAACCAGGCGGGATGCGCGAGGGGCAGCCCGTGCCCGGTGTCTGCGTGCACCTCCCACTCGCTGCCGGGCAGGTCCGCATGGAGTTGTGGCATCCCGCGCAGCAGCGCGCGCGGCTCCTTGTCACCGGCGAGGAGCAACGCCCGACCGGGGAACTCGCGCCACGACTCGGGTGTCCGGAACACCGCGTTGGCCCGGGTGAGCGCGACCAGGCTCTCCTTCGTCAGCGCGGCCGAGGTCCGGAGGTAGTCGTCCAGGAGTTCGTCGGGAACGAAGAGGGACTTCGCCTGGATCCTGGCGAACCAGGGCATCCGAGCCAACGGCGCGGTGGCACCGACGATCCAGTCGACGAGACCCGGCAGCGGTGCGCCCTGCGTGAGCGCGCTGACCACCACGACGCGCGTGACGAGATCGGCGTGGGTGGCGGCCAGTTCGATCGCGATCTGGGCGCCGAGGGAGAAGCCGATCACCGTGACGTCCGTGCCCGAAGGCAGCCTGCGCAGCTCCTCGGCGAGCGACTCGACGACGGCCGCACTGGTCGTGTAATCCTCGTCGCTGCTCTTGTCATGTCCGGGCAGGTCGGGGACGAGGATGCGGTAGCGCTGCTCGAAATGCGTGATCTGGGCGTTCCACATCCACCCGGCCATTCCGCCGCCGTGGATGAACAGAAGGACCGGAGCGTCGAGGGGACCTGTCGTCCTGAGGTGCATGTCGCGATTCCTTTCGTCTGCTGGACGCAGCGCAGCCGCTCGCATGCGGAGGAGACTGCGATCCGGGACGCGGCTCGGCGAGCCGCGTCGGACGCCGTGTCGCCCCGAGTCGACCCCCGACGCAGCTGATCATCTACTCGCCGGGACGCCTGCAAGGGCCGAGCCCCGCGACCGGACGCGGACTCGGGCTCCCCATCGGGTGATCTTCGTGCGCGACTCGGTGAGTGGATGCGCTTGTTGCGGTAGATCTGATCACGAACCGCACCCACCGCGAAGCGGAATCCGATGTCCGAGGGGGCCGCGTCTTCCGCTACCGGGAAACACCGGCAGCCTGCCGTCTCGCAGCCCGGCCTCCTATCCCGTCGCGGGCGGGTTCGACCGAGAACCGCACGACGTTCGATGCCGTCCCCTATGCAGGCGATGCGAAGCAGATCCCACTCCCCGGCCGACCGGCGGAGGCGGGTAACGCCGCGATGGACCGGGCGACGGACTTGGGTCAGACGGACTGGAACCTCGGACCCGGCAGGCCCGGGGTCGACGTGCCGCCGTTTCAGTCCGTCCGACCCGAATAGCTCTGCCGCACTGTCGTGGGGCGGGCTGCGCAGTTACTCGGCGTCCACCGCCGGTTCGCGGGCCGACCGCCCGGAGGTTCGCGGCGCGGCTCGCGCACACCGACGGACCACGAGTCCGCACGGGTCTCGTCCGGCCACCGAACCCGGAGTGACCCGACCCGGTGTGGCGAGCGACCCGGTCTCGACGCGGGGCCGTCTCGATCCCGCTCCGCCGACGAGGCCCGCCGAGCGGGAAGATTCCGGTGGACGGGCCCCGCCAGGGCCGTGCCGATGGAGGGATTGATCAGGCGAGCACAACGGGATCGTCCGCACTCAGTCCGGCAGGCGGTCGCCGATCAACGCCAGGTTCTGGATGGCCGCCAGCCCGTACTGTGCGCTGGCGTTGGTAGAGACGAAGGCGGCCTCGTCGATCGGGTTCAGGGTGCGCGGCCCCTCGATCCGGGTCACCGACCAGTCGAGATCGGGTCCGTACCCCGCCGCACCGCCGTAGAACTCCGCCCACGCCCGCTCGGCCAGCCGTTCGTCACCGAGCCGCTTGGCCGCGTAGGCGGTGAGCCGGGAGTGTGCCTGCCCGAGGTTGAGATTGCCCAGCGACTCCCCGAGCTCGGCCTCCTGCTCTGCGGCCGTGGCGTTGTACAGCCTGCAGTACTGGAGCCAGGCCTCCTCGAACGCGGAGTCCGCCAGCAGATCGATCAACTCGCTGCACAACTCCACCTGGCCGAACACCGCGTTCAGGTGCGAGACGCTGATCCCGTGATCCGCAGGCAGGTGGTAGCGACCGGTGTCGATGTCGTAGCGCTCGCCGTCGGTGTAGAAGCCGTTCGGCAGCTGCGGGATCGTCTCGACTCCCGCGAACAGCTTCTCCCGCGCGATCGGATCGCCGCCGCGCTCCCACTCGGTGAGCCAGGCGACGGCCAACGCGCTCCAGTCGGTGCCGGTGCCGATGCTCAATGCCTGTGGGTCCGGCTCGTAGACGTCGCCGCGCACCTTGCGGCTCGGATCGAGCGTGAGGAACGTCTGGTCGACGTCGATCTGGGCGTGCATCAGATCGCCCACGCGCTCGTCGGCCGTCAGGAAGTAGTAGTACCGCCGGTTGGCGACCGTGCTGATGCGCACCTGCTTGGCGCTGCACCCGAAGTGCTGCACGTTGTGGCGGGTGCCGAGCTTCTCGTACGGGCCGGAGTGGTAGACGTCGACCTCGCCGGTGTGCCGCACCATCGCCTCGGCCAGCCGGAACGCCTCGGCGCTGCCGGTGCGCAGGTAGTGCAGCCACAGCCAGATGTCGGTGCCCAGCTCCGAGTTGTCCCAGGCATAACCGCCGACGTCGTACCGCCAGACGTGGCGGTCGGCATCGTAGGTGTGCATGACGTCGCCATAGTCCCAGAACCCGTACCAGTGCCGCTGCTCGATCTGATCACGGTAGAAGGCGAACAGGAAGTCCAGCCGATCCTCGATCTCGGCTCTGGCAGGCGTGGAGCGGTCCACCGGGCTCCAATCGCCGAACACGCCCGCGCCGTGCAGATGCTCCGGCGGCGCGGTCAACAGCGGCGGTGTGCTCACCGAGGCCGACATCGCGGCGAGGCGGTCGGCGGTCGGCGTGGCGGGCAGCGCCCAGAACAGCAGTTCGCTGGTTCGAGCGATCCCCTCAGCGGTGCCGAAGCCGGGCTCGTAGTCCTCGTAGGTGATCTCCAGGGCCTCGAGCTGCTCCTCGTAGGTGTCCTGGCCGAGACCGTCGTGGAAGAACCGCAGGTCCATCGGCTTGGCATCGGGCGACCACAGCCACACCGTCACCTCGGCCGTCTCCGTCGCGGCGTTGCGGACGTCGAGCTGAGTGGGATGCCGCTGCCAGAAGTCGCGAAGCCCGAAGGCCAGACCGCCGCTGATGCCCCCGACATAGCCGAGGCCCGACGCGCGCCTGCCCGTTGCCGAGGGCACCCAGCCGTGCCCGGCCTTGGTGCGCTTGCGGATCTGAAAGGACTCCGAGGACAGCTGGCTCAGCGTGTGATCACCCCAGTCGGGGATGAGATGCATCCGGGTGCGCACGTTGTCCGGGAAGCCGTCCACCGGCGGCGTCGGCCGACCGGCGACCTGCGCCTGTCGGACCTCGACGCCAGGGTCGCGCCGCAGACCGGTCAGGCCCTTCACGGCTTCCGCGTGCAGACCGCCGTCCTGCCCGCCGAACCGGATGTGCCGGTCGTGCTGCTGATCGCGCATCGGCACCTGGAGTCGCACGCCGAGCCCGTGGACGAAGTCCTCCTGACCGTCCCGGTCGAAGACGAAGCTATGCATCATCCGCAGGTTCTCGGCACCCGCGTAGAGATAGAGCCGCACGGTGAACGGCAGCATCTCCCGACCACCCCGACGGGCCCGATGCACGCCCTCGACCTTCACTACGGCGCGGACCGCCTCGGCCTGCTCGACGGTCACCGTGCCGACGCGGCCGACGAAGCGCTCCCGCCTGCTGCTGCCCTCGTCGCCGTCCTCGGCGGAGTCGCCCCGAATCAGGATCAACTCACCCGCACCGGCGATCTCCACGCCGTCGCGACTGATCGACTCGATCAGGGTGGACCCGCTGCGCGGGATGCGGACTCGGATCACTCCGGTGTCGATCTCGACGATGCGACGGTCCTCCCGCACCGTCACCGGGGCCGCGGGCGCCGATCCGTCACCGGGTGTCAGCCGGTAGGCATCGGCGGCGGTGTGCGGGCCGACGGCGTGGGCCGACCACTTCAGCGAGCCGTCCGGCCAGTAGCCGATCGGCCAGGTCTGCACCGGCACCTCGTCGCCGCCGTCGGTGTGCAGGGCGAAGGCCTGATCGGCGGGTAGTGCCCCCTTCGGCCAGGGCACACCCCACGTGGTGCCGGGAACCTCGGCGGGTGCGCCGCCCTCCAGCCAGCCGAGGCTGACCTCGGCGGGGGAGGCCGAGGTCTGCCTCGTGGCGGCGGACGCCTGCGCTGTCAGCCAGGGAAGCTGCGCTGCGGCGCCTGCGGCCACCGTTCCGGCGAGAAAACCACGTCGAGGAAATCCAGGCATGGACGAACTCCGTTCCGTCGGCGATGACACGCGGCGCGACCCGTCGTCATCTCCCAGACACCCGGCGACGTCGCCGAGTCCGGACCGGGGAACGAGAGGGGTTCCGTGGCGTCTGGCGGGGGGAAGGGACGGACGTCGCCGCGACGGGGGTTGTCGATCTCCGAACCTAGCGATGATCACTGCGTGGTCAATGTCGGTGACCGTGTGCGGCCGGATTCAGCCATCCCGGCTGGTGAGGCGGTTGATGCCGGGCGAGCGATGGCGGATCGGCGCCGCGCTGCCTGAGCTCGCCGGACCGGCACGTCTCTGCGCCGTCTGCCGAGGACGAACCGTGGAACCGAGCAGTCGAGAGGGACCGCGTCTCTCACTGCGCGCAGCAGGCGATGCCGAGCGCCACCTGCCAGCCCCCCCACACCGTTTCGCGATCATCACTCGGCTCCGTCCTGACTCGGCTCCGTCCCGCCCCGCCCTGCCCCGACTCGTCCTGCCCTGACCCGCCCCGACTTGTCCCGCCCCGACGCGACTTGCCCCGACTCCTCACCGCACGATTCGTCGTCGCGGCGTGCGCGACGAAATCCTGTTCGGCGAACCGCCTTCTCGGCTTCGTCGGTCGACGCGGCCGGGTTCCCGAGCAGTCGCCGGAGCTGTGGTCCGAGCACGCGCAGCAGGCCCTTCGTCCGCACCGGCTCTGCCGGGAGCCTGCACCGGCTCCGCCTCGAGACCGCTCATTGCGGCAGCTCCTCGGGACTCGACCGGCCAGCCGGCCGACCGGCGGTCTGAGCTTGTCTCGTCGCTCCCTGTTCTGTCTCCACTCGCGGTCCGGGTCCGCACCGGCTCAGCGGGGACTCGGTGCACCCCTCGCCGCACCGCCTGCCCACCCGGTGTCGCCGACCCCCGGTGCCTTGTCGGGCATCGTCGACGTCCGCATCCCGTCCCGACGGGATTCCCGTACGAGCCTCACCTCATCGCCAGATGGCAGCCTGCCCGCTCCGCCCCGGCCCGCATCGGGCCGGGCCGGGGCTTGCCTGCCCCGCATCGGGCCCGGTCACCGCTCGTCCTCGCCCAGCGCGCGCAGAATCGCAGCCTGCTCGACGTCGACTCCGTCGGCTCGCATCGCGGCGGCCTCCTCGGGCGCGAAGCCGGCCCCGGCCCAGGCCGCGACCTCGTCGAGCGGGACGTCTGCCCGCCACCAGTCGGTCATCATCGAGACGGCATCCTCGCCATGGCGCAGCCGCTGGGCCCCCTCGGCGGGGGAGAGGCCGAGCGCGTCGAAGATCGAGGCGTCCGTCGGCGGAACGGCTCGGCGGGCCCAGGCGATCGCGGCCCTGCCGGACCAGCCCGCGTCGACGAACTCGCGTGCGGTGGCGGCGGTGACGCCTGCGTGCAGCAGTACCCGCATCGCGGCCGATCTGCCGCGCCCCGAGTCACGGTCCCCGGCCCGTGTTGCACTCTCTTGACCTTGACCTTGACCTTGACCCTGGTCGGTCGGCCCCGGCCCTCCGCGCGCGCTGCTGCGCTCCCCGCCGCCACCAGTGCTGCCGTCTCGGTCGCTGCCACCGCGTTCGCTGCCGCCTTCCTCGCCGAACCGCACCGGTCGGCGGCCGAAGAAGCGATGCCACCAGCCCTTCGGGTGCGGACTCTCCCCGGCGAGGTGGCGTTCGGCTGCGGCCTGAACGGAATAGCCGAGTTCGCGCCAGCGCACCGCGTCACGCGGTGTCATGCCTGCACGCAGCGCACCGTCCACGGTGTAAGGGGTCAGGCCCGCCGAGCGCCATTCCCGCGCCGCGTCCGGGGTGTACACCCCGGCTCGTCGCCATCGCGCGGCATCGGCCGCGGTGTACCCGTCCGAGATCCATCGGCGGGCCTCGGCGACGGTGCAGCCGGACGCCGACCACTCGTGCAGCGCTTCCGGCTTGAGGTCCTCGGCGGCACCCGCCCCCCAGCCCGCTGTCCGGTCTCGGTCCCCGGCCCGTCCCTCCTCGCTCGGACTGTCGGGGCCCTCTCCCGTCGGGGCCGAGCGGCTGTCCGTTCCGTCGCCGGTTCGAGGGTTCGCCACGGCCTCGGCGTCGTGCGGCTCCTCCGGGTCGTCGGGAAACGCGATGGTCATGGCTCCTCCTCAGGAATTCGCACGGTATGCGCCCACTCGGGGGCGCTGCCGTCCTCGCCGATCAGGCAGACGAGGAGCGGAACGGCGAGACGGCGGACCGGCCATGGGGTCTGGCCGTCGGTGAGGACGATGACCAGGTCCGGCCGCGGTCGCAGCGCGGGAGCCTCGGCGATCCCGGCCCGCATGTCGGTGCCTCCACCGCCGAGCAGGACGACGTCCTCGGCACGGGTGACCTCCTGGACGGGATGCGCGGTCAGATCGCAGCAGAGCACTCGCAGCCTGCGTCCGGTCCCGCCGACGCCGTGCAGGATCGCGGTGACCTCACTGAGCAGGCGGCGGAGCCGGACTGAGCTGACGCTGCCCGAGGTGTCGATCACGACGACGGCGGCGGGTACCGGCTGCACCATGGCGGGTAGCGCGATGTCCGGGCATGATCCGGCCCGGCGGGACGGACGTCGATGACTGAAGTCGACGCGTCCGCTCGTCAGGCCGTGTCCACGTCGAATCAGCGCGGCGAGCCGTGCCCGCCAGTTCACCGCAGGCTGCAGCCGCGCCTCGGCCCACCGTCGCCAGCCGAGCGGCACCTCGCTCCTCGCGGCGACGCGGTCCTGAATTCCGACAGCCAGGGAGCGTTCCAGCAGTTCACGCTCCAGCTCCGTCGGTCCGCCGCCGGATTCGGGAAGCTCCTGATCCCGGCGCACGCCGTCGGCCGCGCTGCCGCAGTCGACCGATTCCGCCAACTCGTGCCCGCCTCGGCCGACGGCCTCGGCGAGAACGTCCAACCGGGACAGATACTCCTCGGCCGTCAGATGTGGGGGCAGACCGAGCACGGCGGGAGAGATCACTCCGTCGGGGCCGGGCAGGCCCTCGGCGGCCAGGTCGTCGTTGATCTCCGCGTCGGCCGCCTGATTCCACCGCCGCGCCTCGGTGTCGCCTGGCGCTCCGGCGGCGGCAGAAACAGTCGTCTCGGCGCGGACCGGTGATCGCGCGGCATGCGCGCGCACCAGATGTCCGATGTGGTGCAGCAGCCACCAGCCGATCTCGGGCACCGGAGTGGTCAGCGCGGTGCCGGTCTCCAGGTGCACGTGCCACCGGGTGTCGACGGGGAATGCACGGAACTCCGGGTCGGGGACGAGCCCGCCCGTTCGCTCGTCGACCAACGGCGCCAGCACCACCGGGGTCAGAGCGAAGACGGCGCTGGCCAGGTACGGCGCCCGATGCGCCGCCCAGAGCCGAGCCGAGGCGAACCGGGCCAGCACCTGATCGGCCGCTCCTTCTGATCCGAGCTCAGGGTTCTGGCTGTTGTTCATCGCAGCAGTCCGGCCGCACGCAGGATCGGTGTCAGCCCTCGCATCGCGTGGGGGAGGGCGGCCCCGGCAGGTCTGGCCTTCGCCAGCGACCGAGCGGCCCCGGCGGCGACGTCCGGTGCCTTGCGTGCGGCCGTGGCCACCACTGCCCAGGCCGCCTCCCACGTGGCCGGGCTGCCGTCGGCCGCCACGTGCGCGACGACCGCACCGAGCACCGCATAGAGCCGATCCGCCCTCTCCGGCAACGGGGTGTCCGGAGCCGAGAGAAGGGTCTCCGGGTCGGGGAGGTCGAGGTTGCGCAGCCAGGAGATCAGCTCGAAGCCCGCTGCCGCCCCGACCGCGCCGAGGACCAACTCCGCCCGCACCTCCTCGGCGACCTCCCCGGTGGTGCACGCGGCGAGGATCGTGGCCGCTGCCTCCCATGTCCTCGGACTGGGCCAGGCTCGCCCGGCCCTGCTCGGTTCCTCGGGCACCGCGAGCAGTAACTCGGGGCGTACCCGCAGGAAGGCGGCGACCATCGACCGGGCTCCGCCGATCTCGGCGGGGGACGGCGAGACGAGCGGACCCGTCGTGGGCACGGGGAAGCCTGCCGCGAGGCCTTCGGCGACGTCGATGGCATCGACCTGCCAGTCCAGGTGAACGAATCGATTCGCCAGCGGAGCCGACAGCTCCCAGCCGTCGGCCGCCGACTCCGGCGGGTTGGCGGCGGCGACGATCCGCACAGCGGCGGGCAGCTCGAGGTCGCCGACGGTGCGCTCCAACACCACGCGAAGCATCGCGGCCTGCACTGAGGGCGGTGCGGTGGTCAGCTCGTCGAGGAGGAGCAGACCCCGGCCCGCCTCGGACAGCCGCTCGGCCCAGCGGGGCGGGGCGAACCAGGTCCGGCCGTCCCGGACCATCGGCAGCCCGGAGAAGTCGCTCGGCTCGCGGATGGAGCCGACGACGACCTCGACGGGGAGGTCGAGTGCGGCGCCTAACGCGAGCACCGAGGACGTCTTCCCGGTGCCGGGAGCGCCCCAGAGCAGGACTGGGAGGTTGGCGGCCACTGCGACACCGACGGCCGACCGCACTACGGAAGTAGGGCTCATCTCCTTGCTCACACTCCTGATCCGGATGGACGACGTGGAACCTCGGGGCAACGGGGCGGGATGGACCGGCTTGGGCGGACCGGCCGGTCTGCGCCGGTCGCGCGTGCTGACGATCCACGGCTCCGGCGATGTGCTGCGGACGGTTCGTGTCGGGCGGCGGCCAGGACCGGTGGCACGACGCCAGACAGGCACGGCGGACCGATCAGCACGGCTCGCTCGAAGTCGGTCTGTCGGTCGGTCGGTCGATCACCTGGACATCACCCGGTCCGGCGGGCTCGGGTGAGGCGGGCAGGACGGTCGGCTGCGGTCGGTCCGGCTGCCTGATGGCACGGGGGATCGCAGCGGCTGTCCGTCGTGCCAGGTCGGCAGTTCGCCTGGACCTCCGGACGGCGGTCAAGACCCAGCCTGAAGCCGACGGCGTCGGACAGGCGTGCGTACCTGCTGCTCGGTTCCGGCGGCGGAGTGGATCGCTTCCCATTTCGTCACCCTAGGTTGACGAAATGGGCTCTGTCAACCTTGGTTGACCGGATCTCGGGGTGCCGTCATATTCACCTCTCGTCGCTCGACTTCTCGATGTTCAACTCCCTTTTCGGGTCGTATCGCGGCGTGCTGATCGCCTGTGGCGCGTCGGCCGGATGCGGGCGTGGCTCGACCTCATTTGCGGGCGACCATGCCGTGCGTGTCGCGTGTCGCGTGCCACGGGGCCGCGCGCTCGAATCGTCCGGGGCGGTCGCCGTCGGGTGTGCTCCCTGCCGGCCGGTCGGCGCGACGGGGATGCCTGTATCGCCTTGGCGGCTGGGTCGAGACAGGTCTGTGCGAGGCCCGTCCGACTACGAAGCGTGCCGTCCATTGCCTGATCGAACCGTGGTGACGAGGCAGGGGAGGCGGGGACGTGGCGGGCGGAGGACTCATGCGGCAGATCATCTCGGAACGGAATCCGCGCAGGTAGTGTCAACTGTCATGAGTTGTGTATGACACTTGTCATTTATATTTATGACAACTGTCATGAGTTCTCGTCGGCGCCCTCGTCGAACTCCGGATCTGGCTACTGTGAGTGCATGATCCGGAATTCGCCCGCTGTGCTGCCGTTCCGTCGGGCTCGCATGCTCGCGAGCGGGAGACGTGCCTGCGGAGCCGTCGCCGAGCCGCATGCTCGGCTTTCGGTGCCGCCCGTCGCGTTCCTGTCGCGCCGTGCCCGTCCGGGTCTCCCGCATGCTCGATCATCGCGGTCGGTGGGGCCCGACGGATCGAGGCGGCCGAGGGCTGCGGGTGGTGGGCTGCGCCGACTCCGACGAGGCGTGGTCTGGGTCGTCCCGCTCGGCCCTCGGCTCGTGTGCCTCGGCTGGTCTCGCGTAGCGGCGGTGGTCCGGTCACTCGGCCGGTCTGCGGGTCGGTCCGGCGCCCCGGCGGCCGACGCACTTCCCCCGGTCCTCTGTTCGCCGGTCCCGCTTCGGGTCCCGTCGGCGCGTCATGGGCCTGCATGTCGGGGGCGGAGCGGGACTCGGCTGCCGGGCCGCGACCGCGCCGATCACTCCCGTCTCGTCTCAGGCCTCGTTCCTTGCCTCGGGTGCACGGTCACGTCGGCGGGGTTCGAGGCTCGGATCCTGGCTGCCCTGGCTGCCCTGGCTGCCCTGGCTGCCCTGGCTGCCCTGGCTGCCCTGGCTGCCGACGCCGGTCGGGGTCGACCACTGGTGCCAGAACGGGCCGCGCTCCGGGAGAGCGCGGCCCGTCGGGTGTGCAGCGTCGGGAGTCGGGGGATCGGCCGGCCGGGATGGTCAGGCGGCGGTGTTGCTGTCCTTCTTCGCCGTCTCGTCGGACGCCTTGTTCGGATGCGCCCGGAACGGCGCGGCCAGCGTGGGCAGCAGGTGCTTCCGGTGAAAGATGAAAGCGCCCAGTGCGAGTGCCGCATAGACCCCGCTGAGGACGTATCGAGCCTCCTGGCCGGGGAAGACGAACTGCACCGCGAAGAGTCCGAGCAGCGTCCAGGCAGCCCAACGCGGGAAGCGCAGCGCCAGCAGTACGGCGATGCCCAGCAGGGTCTGCGTCGCGGTCAGCAGGAACTCCTCGACCTGCCTGCCGTCCAGGTCGAGTGCCAGTCCGCCGCCACCCATCAGGTAGGCCACCGGCAGACTGCCGACCAGCAGCGTCCACTGGTTGACCTTGGCCGAGACGAGCATGCCGATCGCGACTGCGCCGTTGCCGCGCAGCGCGAAGAGGATGGCGATGATGAGCTCCGGTGCCTCCGACGCCAGCGGCGCCAGCCACTGGACCAGCAGGAACTCGTCGATGCCGAGCTGGGCGCCCGTCTCGATCAGGGCATCGGCGAAGGGCTCGGCGCAGGCCAGGATCACCACGGCGGCCCCGACGAACAGCGTGACCACCAGTGTCCGCCTGACGCGCTTCGGCAGTGCCCCGATCGTGGCGGCGGGCCCGACCAGCTCCGGCTCCTCGGTGTCACCGCGCGAGACCTTCCACAGGTAGAACCCGAAGAAGACGAGCAGTCCGATGCCCAGGGTCAGATGAATCTGACCACTGAGCGGAATGGCGAACGCGATGACGGAGGCGATGGCGAGGAAGCCCAGTTCCACTCGGTGCCCCGAGTCCAGGGTCAGCGCGCGGATCGACTTCCCGGTGCGTCGCTTGGCGACGGCCAGCGCGAGCAACACGACCAACGACCATCCGAGGCCGAGAAGCAGTCGGTTCGAACCGGTCATGTTGGCGGCGGCATAGGAGACGTACTCGGGCCTGCTGCCTGCGGTGAAGGCGAAGTACAGGTCCACGGCGTACTCCGGCAGCACCGCGATGACGGCGAGGATCGCGATGGCCAGCCCACCGGAGATGTCCACCTGAGCGGCCTCGGCTGCCCAGGCCAGTACGAACGACGCGGCGACCACGCCCGATCCGAATATCGCCAGGGAGATCAGGGGGTCCGACGCGATGCCGCTCACGCGGAACACCAGCGCGGGCAGCGCCAATATCAGGCACAACCCCAGCGATCGGATCAGTCTGGCGAACATGAGCACCTTCCCCGGACGGCGCATGCCAGGGCGGGGACATCGAACGACCTCGGCCAGGCAATGGCGGCTGGCCGAAGGTCTCGCCCACCAGACCTGCGCTGGCCTGGCCCCATCGCCGGAGATCGATGTCGAACTCAGCGTGTCGAACGATGGGCTTGCGGGCTACTCCCCTTCGGAACGAGCCTCATGCTGCCACACCCTTCGACAGTTTCGCAATCGACGAAACGACGAAATGGGGTGATGCCTGAGGTTGTCTCGCGTCGCAGCAGGTCGGTGCGAGAGAATGAAGATCGCCATGATCAGACCCGAATCTTCGTCCGCCGAGCCGCGTACCCACTCCTGCGCGGCGCCCGAGCCGACCTCTGTGCAGCTCAGTGCCGCCGCCGCGACCTTCGCGCTGCTCTCCAGCGGCCCCCGGCTGCACCTGGTGTGGCTGCTCGCGCACGGCTCGCACGACGTCGGCACCCTGGCGGGCCGGGTCGGGGTGAGCATCGCGACGGTCAGTCAGCACCTGGGCAAGCTCCGGCTCGCCGGAGTCATCTCCGCACGTCGGGAGGGGCGGCAGCACTTCTACACGGTCGACGACCCGCACGTGGTGGCGTTGGTGGACCAGATCTTCGAACACATCGCTCCGGACGGGGGCCTTGCGCCTGATCCGCCGCTGAGCTGATCTCGATCGTCGTGGTGGTCGGATGATCGCGAGCGTCCGCGCGTCCTGGTCGGTCTGCTGCCCGAGGGCGGCTGGCGAACGGGTCTCAGCGGCTTGGTTCCGATGGCCGACCGGGCACGACATCCGGTTGATTGACCACCTCTCCGCCTGGTCTTAGCGTGGTGGAAAGCGCTTTCCCCTCGTTGTCTGCAGGGTGCCCGGGGATCGCGCCCGAGGGAAGGGCGATGTGATGGGCAACAGTGCGCAGCGGCGACGAGGCCGCCTGCGAGACGTCGCGCTGCTGGTCGCCGTGGTGCCGGGCCTTCTGGCAGGTGCCCAGGCTGCTACCGCGGCTGAGCCGCGCAGTGTCACCGCGGCTGAGCCGCGCAGTGTCACCGCGGCTGAGCCGCGCAATGTTCCTGCGGCTGAGCCGCGTAGTGATTCTGCGGCCGAGCCGCGCAGGGGGACCCTGGCCGACCAGGACGGGCTGATCGTCGTCGCGCCCGACGGCGACGATGCGAATCCCGGAACGATCGACGAGCCGCTGCGCGGGATCCAACGCGCTGTCGATCTCGCCGAGCCGGGTGACGTGATCGCCCTGCGCGGCGGCACCTACGCGTTGAGCACGAACATCCAGATCCTGCACAGCGGTGAGCCGGACGCCCCTATCACGCTCACCGCCTATCAGGGAGAACGCGCCGTCATCGACGGCGATGCGCTGCCTGCGAGCCACACGCCGGTCGGTGGCAGCATCCCGCGCCCGCAGCGGGGCGCGATCCATCAGGAACGGGCCGCCTTCTGGATCTACCGCGACCTGGAGATCATTCGCGGTCCGTACGGCATCTACTGCGACTCCTGCGACGACACGATCTTCGACCGGCTGATCACCAGGGACAACTACGAGAGTGGACTCCAGATTCAGGGCGACTCGAGCCGGAATCAGGTGCTCGACCTCGACAGCCACAGCAATCGCGACCCACGCAAGAACGGAGAGAGTGCCGACGGACTCGCCATCAAGGAGGGCAGCGGCGAGGGCAACGTGGTGCGAGGGGCGCGGTTGTGGAACAACGTCGACGACGGTTTCGACGCCTGGGAGTTCCTGTCACCGATCCTCATCGAGGACAGCATCGCCTACGGCAACGGCGCCAACCGGTGGAACTTCCCGGACTTTCAGGGCGACGGCAACGGGTTCAAGCTCGGCGGCGGGGACGGCCCGCCCACCGACCACGTGGTGCGCAACAACATCGCGTTCGACAATGAGGTCGCGGGCTTCATCGACAACAACAACCAGGGCACCCATGTCGTGGACCGCAACAGTTCCTACGCCAACGGCGGATACGGCTTCCGGTTCAACAGGTCCAGTTCAGTGCTGACCGACAACCTCTCGGTGGGCGACGACGTCCCGATCCAGCTCGGCGACTCCACGGGCAGCGGGAACTCCTGGGACCGCGCCGACGACTGGGAGGACTCCGACCTGTTCAGCGTCGACCCGTCGACGATCAGCGGGCCTCGTGACGCCGACGGGGGCATCCCGACCTCGAACTTCCTCGTGCCGAGGGACCATTCGGATCTCGGCGCCCGCTTCTGACCGGGCTCGCCCGCCGCCCCGAGTCCAGGCCGGGACGGCCGGAAGGGAGTTCCGGCGGCCCGGCCTCGGGGTGACGGTGGCAGGGGTCGGGCGCGGTCTATGCCCCGCCGCGCTGCCGTCGGGGTGATCGAGGACCGTGCAACCCGGCTGCCTGCGCACCGGCCCTCGACGGGTGCGGGCGGTGCGCGGCGGCACGATCCCCTCGTGCGGCGATTCACCGGCGCCCGGGCTGGCCGAGAACGTCTCGTGGTGGGACCTCCTCGGGCTGTCGATGCCTGCCGGTGTCGGCTTCACCTGTCGCTGCTGATCGGCGAACTCGTGTTCGCCGCGGGCTGCGCACGTGCCGAACACGTCGAGGTGGGCGTGTTGGCGGGATCGCCGCTGTCGGCCTTCTTGGCGACGCTGGTCCTGGTGGCCCGCAATCGGGTCTATCGACGCATCGCCGAGGCGCAGGAACGCGGGGCCGACGTCGCGGGCGTCGGCGACGGACATCGGCGCCGGGACTGATCTCGCCTGCCGAGCCCGCCGCTGCTCGGCAGGCCGAGTGCCGAGACCCGGGCGCTGCGGCGAAGCGAGGCGGTGGCCGTCTTGTCTGCTCAGTCCTGCGCCGTGGGCCCCAGCACGCCCAGTGCCGCGACGATGCGTTCGTTCAACGTCTCCTCGCCGTGCTCGCCCCAGTCGAGCAGCGCGACGCGCAGGGCGGCCAGGCAGGCGGCGGTGGCGGTTGACGCGGTGAGCGGGTCGGCGGCCTGTTCGATCAGCCGATCGACGATGCACCGCTCGGTGGCATGGAGGTGTGCGGAGAACCGGTCCCGTAGCACCGGTTCACATGCGGCCAGCCTGATCCGCTCCCTGGTCTGGGCGACCGCCCATTCCGGGAGTTCGGTCGTCGAGTTGAGGAGTCCGAGCCGCACGCGCTCCAGAACCGGCAGGCCGAGCGGTTGAGCGGCGATCAGGTCGGCGACGAAGGGGTTGAACGGGTCCTCCAGCACGACGTCTTCCTTGGTGGGGAAGTGGCGGAAGAACGTCATGTGCGAGACGCCTGCGGCGGCGGCGATGTCGACGACGCGGGTGGCCGCGTAGCCGTTGCGGGCGAACAGCTCCAGCGCGCATTCCTGGATGCGCGCTCGAGTCTCGGCGGATCGATTCGGCACACCAGTCATGTTAGCCGCTAACACCGCGTGGTGTGATACGGGTCGCACCGCGCGTGTCGCGCGCGAGTCGCCGTCGAACGTGGGCTCGGGGCGCCTGCACGCTCGTTGCTGCGCCGCAGCCGACGACAGGGCCGACGTGACGGCCGAGGTGTCCCCGCCCGCATCGGCTCGGTGGAGATCACAGCATGGCAGGCTCGAGTCCGCCGCACAGGCGGTCTGTCGATCGTCCTGCGCGAATCGCGGCCGAGGTCCTCGCGCTGCGCATCGCGGAGACAGTCCCTTCCGTGCACGCGGCGGGGCGTGCCTGACGCGGATCGGCGAGTTGGTCGGCAGCGGCAGATCGGCCGTCTCGGCGGGAAGTCGACGCGGCGCCGTCGTGTCGCGTGCCTGTCGTGATCAGGATCGGCGAGGTCGGGCGCGGCGTCGCGTTCACTGCCCAGGCCCGAGGCTGGCGAGTCCACGGGTGGTGATCGGGATGCCAGAGCCGTCGCGCCACGCAGGGGGCGCTCGAGGCCTTCACGAACACCTGTGATCTTGAGGACGCCGTCGACCGGATCGACGCACCCGCGCGGCTGGGCTCCGCTCTTGAGCGGGCGCCGACCCGGCAACCCCGTCGCGCGGGTCTCCCCGCCGACCAGGCGCGCACCGGCCCGCGCCGGTCCTCGCTGGAACTTGCTGGAACTCGCCGGCGACTCCCCGTCCGCCTGCTCACCGCGTGCGCCATGACCGTGCCCGCCTCAAGGTGAACATGCGAACACCCCGAGTGACACTAATAATTAATTAGTATTTTTTCTTGACCTGGCTGGCGGCGGGTGCCGATACTTCCTCCACATCGCCCCGTGGGGGTCAGCCGGTTGGTTCGAAGGAGAGCCGATGTCGAGGATCGCGAGAGGTCGCCGCCGGGCGGTGGTCGTCATGACGACCCTGCTCGTCGCCGCGCTCGCCGCAGCAGGCTGCGGCGCGCCCATCGGCGAGGGCGGTCGTTTCGGCGTCGTCTACATGGACGCGCAGGGCTACTACGCGGGCGTCCGCAAGGGCATGCAGGACGAGGCCGCCGAGATGGGCCGCAACGTCCAGCTGCTGGAGCTCAACGCACAGGGCGACGCCTCGCAGGAGAGCTCGTTCGTCGACACGGTCAGCTCCGCCGACGTGGACGCGCTGGTGCTCTCGCCGGTCTCCGAGACGGCGTCCATCCCGGCGATCCGCCTCGCGCACCGCAGCGGCGTCCCGGTGATCTGCTACAACACCTGCATCGCCGACGAGGCGGCCAGACAGTACGTCGAGGCGTTCATCCTGGGCGATCCGCTCGAGTTCGGCAGGCTGCTGGGCGACGCCGCCGCCGAGTACTTCATCGCCGAGGGCATCGAGGCGCCGCAGATCGGCATCGTCAACTGCGAGCAGGTCGAGGTCTGCGTGCAGCGCAGACTCGGTTTCGAGGAGGCCTTGTTCGCCAAGGTCCCCGACGCGGAGATCGTCGCCAACCAGCAGGGCTCGACGATCGACGAGGCGGTGGACGTCGCCGAGCGCATCCTCACCGCCCACCCCGACCTCGACGCCTTCTTCGGCCAGGCGGGCGGCGCGACCCTCGGCTCCATTCGTGCCGTGCAGGCCAGGAACAAGGTCGGCCAGACGGTGGTGTTCGGCGGGGACATGTCCACCGAGGCCGCCAACGCGCTGGTCGATCACAGGGTGCTCAAGGGCAACGTCGACATCTCCGGCGTCACCGTCGGCCGGATGGCGGCCGAGACCGCGCAGGCCGTGCTCGCGGGCAACCCGCCGGAGGAGTTCATCCTCCCGGCCCCCGTCGAGATCTACACGACTCCGGAGGACGGCGCGACGTGGCTCCAGGAACACCCGGACGGCCTGCCGTGATCGGGCCGGTGTGTCGAGCAGTCGGTGTCGAGGCGGGCCGGGCGGCGCGTCCGGCGGGGCCGGGCAGTCGCCGCGGTCGGCCTGCCGAGTGCGTTCCGCAGGGACAGTCGGGAGAAGGTGGAGTGACGTGGTGACCGACGATGAGGTCTTCGCCGCCAGCGCACGGGACGTGACGAAGGCGTATCCGGGAGTGGTGGCCCTGGCGGGCGCCGACTTCCAGCTCCGGTCGGGCGAGGTGCGGGCACTGCTCGGCCGCAACGGCGCGGGCAAGTCCACGCTCATCCGGATGATCGCGGGCGTGGACCGCCCCGACGCCGGCGAGATCCGCATCGGCGGCACGCCCCTCGGGGACGGCGGCGTCCGGCGCGCCGTCGAGCTGGGCGTCGCCACCGTCTACCAGGAGCTGAGCCTGGTGCCCTGGCTCAGCGTCGCGGAGAACATGTTCCTCGGCGGCTGGCCTCGCGCGGGCTCGCGCATCGACTACGAGCGCATGCGCCGCGAATCGGCCGAGGTCCTGGCCGAGCTGGGCCTGCGCATCGATCCGGAACGGCCGGTCGCCACCCTGTCGCTCGCCGAGCAGCAGCTCGTGGAGATCGCCCGCGCGGTCCGGCAGACCCCGAAGGTCCTGATCCTGGACGAGCCGACCTCCGCGCTGGCCGCGAGCGAGGTGACGATGGTCCTGGAGGTCGTCGGCCGGATCGCCGCCGCAGGCGTGGCCGTGATCTATGTGAGCCACCGGCTCGACGAGATCCGACAGGTCGCCGACAGCATCACCGTGATGCGCGACGGTCGCACCGTGGAGACGGTCTCGGCGAAGGACACCACGACCCGCGAGATCGTCGAGCTGATGCTCGGCGGCGAGAGCGAGGCTGCCGAGCAGGTCACGCCCGTGACGATCGACCGCACCGGGACGCCGCTGCTCGCCGTCCGCGACCTCACCGTCCCGCCGAAGATCACCGGAGTCTCCTTCGAGCTGTACCCCGGCGAGGTGCTGGGCATCGGCGGCCTGTTGGGCTCCGGGCGCACGGAACTGCTGCGGGCGGTCGCGGGCTTCGACCCGATCGTCTCGGGCCGCATCGAGGTCGAGGGCACGCGGGTCGAGAACCCGACACCGGCGCGGATGAAGCGGCTCGGGGTCGGCCTGACCCCGGAGAACCGCAAGGCCGAGGGCATCATCCCGATGCTGGGCGTCGACGAGAACATGGTGATTTCGGACTTCGGTCGGGTCTCCACCGGCCCGTCGATCTCCACCAGTCGGGTACGGGAGGCCGCCACCGCCCTGGTGCGCAGGCTCGGCATCAAGACCGCGCGGACGCAGACGCCGATCGCCGACCTGTCCGGCGGCAACCAGCAGAAGGCCGTGATCGGCCGCTGGCTGCACGCCGACAGCCGAATCCTGCTGCTCGACGAGCCGACGCGCGGCGTGGACGTCGAGGCCAAGGCCCAGATCTACCGGCTGGTCCGCGAACTCGCCTCGGCAGGCGCGGGCGTGCTGTTCGTCTCTGGGGAGCTCGAAGAGCTTCCGCTGGTGTGCGACCGCGTCCTCAGCCTGCACGCGGGCGGCATCCGATCCGAGCTGCGCGGCAGCGAGATCACCGTCGACAACATCCTGGCCGCCACGATGGCCGTCTGAATCGTGAGGAATCCGATGAGCAACTCTTCGCACCAGACCGGTCCGGCCTCGGGGACAGCGTCGTCCTCGACGTCTCAGTCGTCCCCGACGTCTCCGTCCACCCCGACCGGCACCGGCTCCACCAGGTCTACCAAGACCAGACGCCTCAACGAGCTCGGGCTGCTCGCCGCGATCGCCCTGCTCTACATCGTTCTCGGCAGCACCGCGTCGGGCTTCCTGTCGCTGGACAACCAGCTCGGGATGCTGCGGGACGCCGCGACCATCGGCATCGCCGCCTGGGGTGTCACCCTGGTGATCATCGCGGGCGAGATCGACATCAGCATCGGCCCGGCGGTCGCGTTCTCCTCCGTGCTGGTCGCCAAGGGCGTCGGCGCCTGGGGCCTGGGCACCTGGGGCGGCATCCTCGCGACGCTGGCGCTCGGCGTGGCGTGGGGAGCGCTGGCAGGCTGGCTGGTCGCCCGCTTCACCGTGCCCTCGTTCATCGCGACGCTGGGCCTCTGGAGCGTGCTCGGCGGTCTCGGCCTCTACATCACCGACGCGCTGCCGGTCGCGCTGCCGGACAACGCCACCTTCCGCCTACTCGGCGGCAGCATCCTGGGCATTCCCACCTCGGCGGTGGTGATGCTGGTGCTCTTCGCGGTCTTCGCCTACGTCGCCCGCTACACCGCCTACGGCCGCTCGGTCTACGCCACCGGCGGCAACGCCGCGGCGGCGCGGCTGGCGGGCATCGACACCGGTCGCATCAAGGTGATCCTCTTCGCCACCACCGGCCTGCTCGCCGCGATCACCGGCATCCTGCTGGCCGCCCGGCTGGGCTCCGGCAACGGCGGCGCGGCCGCGGGCCTGGAGTTCGACGTCATCGCCGCCGTCGTCATCGGCGGCACGCTGCTGGCAGGCGGCCGAGGCAGCCTGCTGGGCACCCTGTTGGGCGTCGCGTTCATCACGGTGATCGCCAACGGCCTGGTGCTGCTGGGCGTCGACTCGTTCTTCCAGAACGTGGTGCGCGGCGTGATCATCGTCGGCGCCGTCCTGGTGAACGTGGCGATCAGCAGGCGCGAGCGCGCCGTGCGCACGGTCTGACGCGGACCGGACGAGAGACACTCGACGAGGCGAAGGAGACAACGTCCATGAGCGGCACCGCCGTCCCGGCCACGATGCGTGGCGTGTACCTCCCCGGCGACTCCACCGCCGTGATCAAGGAGATCCCGGTGCCGGAGCCGGGGCCCGGTCAGCTCCTGCTCCGGGTCGGCGCCTCGGGGATCTGCGGCATCGACATCGGCTACATCTATCACGAGCACAAGACCCATCGCGGCGTCGACGGTCCGGCCTACCGGGGCGTGGTCACCGGGCACGAGCCCAGTGGCGTCGTGGTCGCCGCCGGGCCGGACTGTCGTGAGTACGGGGTCGGCGATCGCGTCATCGTCTACCACATCGCGGGCTGCATGACCTGCGACAACTGTCGGCGCGGCTACCAGATCAGCTGCACAGGGGCGGCCAGGGCCGCCTACGGCTGGCAGCGCGACGGCGGCAACGCCGACTACATCCTCGTCGAGGAGACCACCTGCGTCCGGCTGCCGGACGAGCTGTCCTACGTGGACGGAGCTTTGATCGCCTGCGGCTTCGGCACCGCCTACGAGGGCCTGCGCAGACTCGCTGTCAGCGGCGAGGACGACCTGCTGGTCATCGGGCTCGGCCCGGTCGGTCTGGCCGCCGCGATGATCGGTCGGGGCATGGGTGCCCGACGGATCATCGGAGTGGAGCCCTCCGCGCAACGGCGGGAATGGGCCGACGGGCTGGACCTGTTCGACGCCACGGTCGGCGTCGACGCACCGGGCGAGGCGATCGCCGAGATCACCGGCGGTCGAGGCGTGAGCACCGCCATCGACTGTTCCGGCAGCCGAGCAGGTCGCGGCACCGCCGTGGACAACGCGGCCGAATGGGGCCGGGTCTCGCTGGTCGGCGAGGGCGGCACGCTGGAGACCGAGGTGTCGGACACGCTGCTGCACAAGCAGCTCACCCTGCACGCGTCCTGGGTGACCTCCGTCCCCGCGATGGCTCAGCTCGCCAGGAACCTGGTCCGTTGGGGAGTCCGGCCGGAGATCGTGGTCAGCGAGCGGCTGCCGCTGGCCGAGGCCGACGCCGCCTACCGGCTGGCGGCGGGCGCGGGCACCGGCAAGGTCTGTCTGGTCGCCGACGACGTGGCGGGCTCGTGACCGCCGAGGCGCCCCGGGACGCCGAGGACGACGGCGGACCGGCAGACCTCGACGCCTCGGCGTCCGGCGGGGTGTCGATCACGCGGGACGACAGCGGGCCCTACGAGGTGTTCCATCTCGACAACGGCCTGGTGCGCCTCGGTGTGGTGCCCGCACTCGGGGGTCGGGTGCTCTCCGCGGTCTTCGCCGGTCGGGAGTACCTGTACCGCAATCCCCGGCTGCTCGACGATCGGCTGCATCCGGTGGACGGCCGCCGACCGCGTCCGACGAGCGGCCCGATGTCGCAGTGGCTCAACTTCGGCGGGGACAAGACCTGGCCCGCGCCGCAGGGCTGGGACCATGCGGGCCAGTGGGCCGGGCCGCCGGACCCGGTGCTGGACTCCGGCGCTTACCAGGCACGTCCGCACCTCGCCGACACGGTCGCCGAGATCACCATGACCAGCGGCGACGACCCGCGCACCGGCCTGCGGACGATCCGGACCGTGCGGCTGGCCGAGGGCGAGAGCCGCTACACCCTGGAGATCAGCTTCACCAACGTCGAGTCGCACCCGGTGCGGTGGGCGTTGTGGAACGTCACGCAGCTGGCGGGCGAGATCCCCGGGGAGGCGGGTCCGCACGCGGGCGTCTACGTCGGCCTCCGCGAGTCGGGACTGCCGCGTTCGGTCGAGTTGATCACTGCGGGTCCGGCTCCGACGGTCACCGACACCGGGGGATCGGTCGTCCGGGTCGCCGCGCAGGACGTCGTCGGCAAGGTCGGCTTCCCCGACGCGGCGGGCTGGCTCGCCGACGTGGGCGCGCAGGGCACCCTGACCCAGACCTTCCCGGTGGACGAGTCCGCCGAGTACCCGGATGACGGCTCCCGCGTCGAGGTCTGGCTGGAACACCCGCTGACCGAGCCGATCGCCGAGCTGGGCGACCTCCTGCCGCGAGACCGGGTGGTGGAGTGCGAGGCCCTCGGTCCGCTCACGACCCTGGCACCGGGGGAGCGCGTCACACTGCCGATCGTGTTCGGCTTCGGCGTGACCTCGGCCGTTGTCGGCGCCGCCACCGCCGTCGGGTACTGGACGGAGCCGCCCGCCGAGGCAGGCGCGGCCGACGGCTCCGGTGCGCTGCGAGGCGTCTTCGTGCCCGCGACGGGCGGGCTGCTGCGAGCCGAGTTCCTCGACCGCGACGGCAGGTCGGTCGACGCCGTCGACCTCCTCGAACTCACCCCCGGTCGACCGTGCGCATTGCCGGTCGGCCGGGTGGTGCCCCACGATGCAGCCGCGGTGAGCTTCACTGTGGATGGCGAACCGGCCGGCGTGCTCACCCGGCCGGTGTACGACCGGGCGAATGGACACGCGAAGATCAGCGTTATGGACGAGCAGGGACGGGATCGATGAGCGGCGCACCGACACGCTTCACGGACCGCACCGCGGTGGTGACCGGGGCCGCGGGCGGCATCGGGGCGGCGACCGCCCGCAGACTCGCCGAGGAAGGCGCCGCCGTCGCCCTGCTTGATCTCGATCCCCGGGTGCACGAGGTCGCCGACGAACTGCGCCGAGCGCACGGCAGGGCGACCTCCCACGTGTGCGACGTCGCCGACGAGGACTCCTGGACGTCGGTGACCGAGGCGGTCCGGGGCGAGTTCGGGCCGATCGGCGTACTGGTCAGCAACGCCTACACCGTCGATGTCCGTCCCGCGCACGAGATGAGCAGGCAGTCCTGGGACCAGCAGCTGGCCGTCAACCTCACCGGGGCCTTCCTCGGCGTGCGGGCCTGCCTGGCCGACCTGCGGACGGTGTCGGGTGCGGTGGTGCTGACGTCCTCGGTGCACGCCCTGATCGGCCTGCCCGGCAGGCCCGCCTACGCCGCGACGAAGGGCGGCCTCACCGCGCTGGGCAGACAGCTGGCCGTCGAGTACGCCCCCGAGGTGCGGGTGAACTGGGTGCTGCCCGGCCCGATCCTCACGGCCGCCTGGGACGACGTCGACGAGGCCGACCGCGAGCAGAGCATCCGGCAGACCGTCACCCGTCGGTTCGGCACCCCGGAAGAGGTGGCGGCGGGCATCGCGTTCCTCGCCTCGCCGGACGCCTCCTACGTGACCGGCACCGGCCTGGTGATCGACGGCGGCTGGAGCGCCTACAAGGAGTCGACCTGAGCTCGGCGGCAGGCCGACGGCTGCGGGCCGGTCGATTCGGCGTGATCGACTCTGGCAGACGGACGTCGACGCGACGGCGCCGGGACGACGCTGAGCCGCAGTGTCGAGGAAGCGAACGGAGGGGACGAAGCGGATGGCCGCCTATATCGGCCGTGGCGTGCACGGCAACACCGTCGAGCTGCTCGGTGCGCGGATCGTCTCCGGGGCGGTCGGCGAAGGTGAGACGCTCGACCTCGCGGGCCTCAGCGCCGAACTCGATCTCAGCATCACCGCCCTGCGCGAGGCGATCAAGGTCCTGACCGCGAAAGGCCTGGTCGACGCCCGCCAGCGTCGGGGGACCTTCGTCCGACCCCGTGCCACCTGGAACCTGCTCGACGTCGACGTGATCCGCTGGCAGTTCGCGGCGGGCGCGGCCGACGACTTCCTGCGCGATCTCGCCGAGGTCCGCGCCGTGATCGAGCCGGCCGCCGCACGCTACGCCGCCGCCCGGCGCACCGAGGACGACCTGCGCGCGCTCGACGAGGCGCTGGCGGCGATGGGGCGGGCCGTCGGCGGCGACCCGTCCTCGGCCGCCGACGCCGACCTCGCGTGGCACCGTGCCCTGCTGGTGGCCACCCACAACGAGATGCTGGTGCGGATGGAGATCTTCATCGAGCCCGGTCTCTCCGAACGTGACCGGCTGGTCCACCAGTCGGGCGACGACGACCCCGTGCCCAGCCATCAGGCGGTCCTCGACGCCGTTCGTGCGGCCGATGCCGAGGCGGCCGGGGCCGCGATGCTGGCGCTGCTGGCGAAGTCGGACTCCGACCTGCGTCGGGTCACGGCGGGCGAGGGTGTGGCGGCCCCGGCGGCCTCGGCCCAGGGGGCGTCGTCCCCGGCGGCTGCGCCGCACGCGGCTGCCGCCGAGCGGGCGGAGTCCGCAGCGCAGGCGACGGCGGCGCGCGATGCCGCGCCGGTGGCAGGCGCGAACCCGGAGACCGGGCCTGCGACGCCGAGAACTCCGGCGGAGGCCGATGCCGCTGGCACCACGCCTGTCGCGGCGGGGGGAGCCGAGGGCACGCCGTCGCAGGCCGCGTCGGCAGCAGCGCCCCAGACGACAGCGCTTCAGACAGCAGCGGTCGAGGCGTCCGCTGCCGGGATCGAGTCGAACGAGAGGAAGTCACGTTGAAGATCACTCGGGTCGAGACGTTCCTGGTCGCGCCGCGCTGGCTGTTCTGCCGCGTCGAGACGGACGACGGCCTGGTCGGCTGGGGCGAACCCGTCGTGGAGGGCCGGGCGTCGACCGTCCGGACGGCCGTGCACGAGCTGGCCGAGCTGTTGATCGGCGAGGACCCGCTGCGGGTGGAGGACCACTGGCAGCGGATGACCAAGGGCTCGTTCTATCGCGGTGGACCGGTGCTCTCCAGCGCCGTCGCCGGCCTGGACCAGGCGCTGTGGGACATCGCGGGCAAGGCGTTGAACGCCCCCGTCCACCAGCTCCTCGGCGGCCCCGTGCGTGACCGGGTCCGGGTGTACGGCTGGATCGCGGGCGACGAGCCCGCCGAGGTCGCCGACGCCGTCGCCGCGCAGGTCGAGGCCGGGCTCACCGCCGTGAAGATGAACGCCGCAGGCCGGATGAGCAGGCTGGCCAGCGTCGCGGAGATCGACGGGGTGCTGGAGCGCCTCGCCGCCGCCCGCGAGGCGCTGGGCCCGCACCGTGACGTCGCCCTGGACTTCCACGGCCGGTTCACCGCCGCCAACGCCCGCCGGATCATCCCGTTGCTCGCGGACGCGCGTCCGATGTTCGTCGAGGAACCGGTGCTGCCGGAGTACAGCCACCTGATCGGCGACGTGGTGCGGGCCAGCCCGGTGCCCATCGCGTGCGGCGAGCGGCTCTACTCGCGAGGCGAGTTCCTCCCCGTCCTCCAGGCGGGGATCGCCGTCGCGCAGCCGGACCTCTCCCATGCGGGCGGCATCTCCGAGGTGCGTCGCATCGGCTCGCTCGCCGAGACCTTCGACGTGCCGCTGGCGCCGCACTGCCCGCTCGGACCGATCTCGCTGGCCGCCAGTCTCCAGATCGCCTTCAGCACGCCGAACTTCCTGATTCAGGAGCAGAGCCTCGGCATCCACTACAACGCCGAGGCCGACCTGCTCGACTACGTCCTGGACCGGGAGATGTTCCGCTTCGTCGACGGACACCTGCTTCGACCGACCGGGCCGGGTCTCGGCGTCACCATCGACGAGGCCGCCGTCCGGAAGGCCGACGAGACGGGCCACGACTGGCACTCGCCGATCTGGCGACATGACGACGGCTCGCTGGCCGAGTGGTGAGTGCGGCAGGCCGTGCCGCAGGGCGGCGGTCCCTCGTCGGGGCGGCCTGATGATCGCGGGGACGGCGCACACCTGTGTCGTGATGTCGGCCCGGCGGCCTGAGCCGTCGGGCACGCCGACGCCGGACCGGGCGGAACGACGCGGGCGGGCTCCGTGCTGCGCGCTGTGATCGCCGGGGTGAAGGTGGGGGTCGTGGGTTCTCGGGATGGGGGCGGCGTGGCACATCGCGTCGGCAGCGTCGGCAGCGTCGGCAGCGTCGGCAGCGTCGGTGCGGCAGGCCCGGCGATCCGGGTGTCCGGCTCCGCCGCTCAGCGCGTGCGGCAGTCGGGGGCGCCGAGCCGGGGCGTCGGGCGTGACGACGCCCCGGACGACGGCGTCGACGCCCCGAAGTCGTCGTCCGGCCGGAGCCCTGTCTGCCGTGCACGGCGCGTCCCGGTGCACGGTCACCACGGACGGCGGTCGGCCGCCCGAGCCGAGGAACGGCCACCGAGGGAACGGGTTGCCGCGCAGTGCCGCCCGGCAGGTGTTTCGGACGGGTCGTCACCCCTGCCCACCGGGCGTTCCGCGTCCCACGACATGGCATCGAACCGATCTCTGGAGTGTGCACGATGAACCTGTCCCAACGCCTGGCCGAAGAGCGGATCGTCGCGATCGTCCGAGGTCGGGACGCCGAGGCCGCCTTCAGGGCCGTGCTGGCACTGTGGGAGGAGGGCATCCATCTCGTCGAGGTGTCCCTCACCGGCGCCGACGCCCTGCGCCTGATCGGCAGGCTGGCCGCCGAGCGTTCGGGCGCGGCCGCACTCGGCGCCGGTACCGTGCTCTCCGCCCAGGACGCCGCCGACGTCCACACGGCAGGAGCGACCTTCGCCGTCACGCCCGCCATCGGCCCCGGCACCCACGCGGCGATCGAACTGGGCCTGCCGACCCTGGTCGGGGCGCTCACGCCCACCGAGGTCTACGCGGCGCACACGGCGGGCGCGACGGCCGTGAAGCTCTTCCCCGCCGCACACGGCGGCGGTCCGGGCTATCTCAAGGCGCTCCGCGACCCGTTCCCCACGGTGCCGTTCGTGCCGGTGGGCGGCGTCGACGTCGAGGCCGCGCGGCGGTACCTGGAGCTGGGCGCACTGGCCGTCGGCGTGGGATCGCCGCTGCTGGCGGGCGCGGCGGACGGCGCCGACCTTGCCGAGCTGCGTGATCGTGCCCGTCAGTTCCGTGCGGTGGCGGCGGAGTTCCCGGTGCAGGCAGGCATCGCGGCAGCACAGGGACCCGCCGCGCACGCGGCGGGCCGGCACGGATCGGAGCAGAGCCGATGATCGAGGTGATCACCCTCGGCGAGAGCATGGCCGCGCTGCGGGGGCAGGGGCCCATGCGGCTCGGCGGCGAGCTGAGCCTGTCGGTGGCCGGGGCGGAGTCGAACGTGGCGATCGGCCTGGCCAGGCTCGGACACCAGGTGTCCTGGATCGGCCGGGTGGGCGCCGACCAGCCCGGCGAGCTGGTCACTCGCACCCTGCGCGCCGAGGGCGTGGACGTCAGCGGCGTCGCGGTCGACGCAGACCGGCCGACCGGTCTGATCCTCTTCGAGAAGCGCGTCGCCGACCTCATCCGGGTCCGCTACTACCGCACCGACTCGGCGGGCTCCCGGCTGCATCCCGACGACCTCGCGGGCGTGTTGGCGGGCGGTGCACGACTGCTGCACGTCACCGGGATCACCCCCGCGCTGGGGCCCGGCCCGCGAGCGGCGGTGCTGGCGGCGGTGGAGCACGCCAAGGCCCAGGGCTGGACCGTGTCCCTGGACGTCAACCACCGGTCGCTGCTGTGGCCTGCCGAGGCGGCGGCGGAGGTGCTGGGTCCGCTGGCCAGACGGGCCGACGTCGTGATCGCCTCGCCAGAGGAGCTGGCGATCGTCGAGCCGGAGGGGTACGACGACCTGGCCAGGGCGGATCACCTGCTGACCGCCGGCGTCGCCGAGGTGGTCGTGAAGCTCGGCGCCGACGGGGCGCGCGTGCACCATGCGGCGGGCGTCGAGCAGGTGGAGTCTGTCCGGGTGCCGGTCCTCGACACGGTCGGCGCGGGCGATGCCTTCTCCGCCGGCTACCTCTCCGCCCTGCTCGACGGCGAGCCGACGAGCGAACGACTCCGACGCGGTTCGGTGCTCGGGGCCTTCGCCGTCGCCTCCCACGGCGACTGGGAAGGGCTCCCCACCCGCGAGGAGCTGCCGCTGCTCAGCCTGGAGCCGGGGACGACGCTGCGGTGAGGTGAGGTCCCATGGCCGTGGCGAGGCTTCTTGCCTTGCCCGGCCGTTGTGGAATTCAGCCTGATGAAGATCCTAGGAAGCGGTCCTCGCAATGGTGGGAGGTCGTTTCCGGCAGGACGGGTGCGGCCTGACCGTGCAGCTTCATTCGTCGACCGCGTGTGCCCTCCGTCGGCAGCCGGGCAGCCCGGGATGCGAGATCGCGGGCGCTCGCACGACGTACCTGCCGATCATGACCGTGTGAGAGAACGCCCGGCTGCGTCTGATTCCCTTCACCGCCAGTTTGGAACCTTTTGCCGCCTCGCTGCGCCGTGCTCGGGCAGCGCAGGGCGTCCTCTGTGGTCGCGCCGGGTCGACGCGCACGCGCGACCGCAGTCCGGATCAGTCGCCTGCCTCGCTCGTGCATCCCGGCCGCGCGGTGGTGACGGCGGCCGGATAGTTCAGGCCCCCGGCCAGGAGATCGAAGGCCTGATCGAAAAGCGTCGAGGCCGGGACGTCGGGGTGGAGTTCCTGCCAGGCGTCCACCGTGGTCCGCAGTGCGCTCAGCATGACCGAGGCCACCAGGTGGGGCCGAGGATCTTCGGTGAGCTCGACGCCCATTCGGGTGGCGATGATCGAGGCCAGCTCGCCCAGCCACTCGGTGCTCTGCTTCAGACAGTACGCCTTGAGCATCGGGTTGGTGCCGAGCAGGGCCTGCATGCTCCGGTGCCGATCCGGCTCGGCTCCGGAGCATTCGTCGGTCTCGTACGACCGCACGATCTCGCCGACGGACCGCCGCAGCGCGGTGATCACGGGCTCCTCGGCGGGTCGGGCCGCCAACAGGCGCAGCATCGAAGTGACCTGCTGATTCAACGGCGAGAGAGCGACGTCCTCCTTGGACGCGAAGTACCGGAAGAACGTGCGCGACGAGACCTCCACGGCCTCGGCGATCTCGTCGATCGTCGTCGCGTCGAAGCCCTTGTGCAGGAACAACGCGTAGGCGGCGTCCGTGAGGGCTTCTCTGGTCCGCTGCTTCTTGCGCTCGCGCAGGCCGGGCGTGGTCATGGCCGCATGCTACCGCCGGCGACGGTTGATCTGACAGTATGGGACTAAATTCACTCAATGACTTGAGGCGGTTGACGACAAATGTCAGATGATGACACTATTTGCGCATGAAGCCACCTCCTCCGAAGTCCGTGTACTGGAAGCTGCATCGTCAAGCAGCTCGCTGGAACAAGTTCTTGTTCCGCAAGACCAAGGGGCGGCGGGGAGGCACGTTCCTCGGTGCCCCCGTCCTGCTGTTGGACCATGTCGGGCGCAAGACAGGGCAGGCGCGCACCAACCCGCTGATCTATCTCGACGACGCGCCGAATCTCGTCATCGTCGCGTCCAAGGGCGGTATCGACGTGCATCCGGCGTGGTTCCACAACCTCATGGCGGCGCCGACCACCGAGGTGGAGCTGCCGGGCGGCGTCCGTCGCCGGGTCCGCGCGAGGGTCGCCGAGGGCGAGGAACGGGCCGCGCTGTGGCCGCGGGTGGTGGCGCAGTACAAGCCGTACGCGGACTACGCGCGCCGTACCGAGCGAATCCTTCCCGTGGTCGTCCTCGAACCGGCCTGAGCGTCGGCTGCGGCTCGGAGCCGGGCCCGGCGGTGGCGGGCGTCGAGCGGGGGAGGGCGACACGGGCGCGGCCGCGTAGCCCGTCCACACCGGAGAACGGCGTCGACGCCAGACGGCTCGACGCGCGGTCCCGCAGGCGCCGCCCGAGGGTTCGGCTCGCCCCGCCCGCCTTCTGCACCGGGCTGTCGGTGGCGCTGAACCTGCCCGGGTGCCGCCATGATCACCCCGTCACCCCGGGCATCCCGCAGGCCTGGCCGAAGTGATCCTCGAAGCACCTGCCATGGGCTCGCTGAACCAGGGTCTCACCGCCCGGTGTCGCCGTCGATCAGTTCCCGCAGGATGTCGGCATGACCCGCGTGCCGCCCGGTCTCCTCGATCAGATGAACCAGCGTCCACCGCCGGGACGGCGCCGCGCGGTCGCGGCCTGCCGGGCGGGGGCCCGTTTCGGTGAGGTCGTCCCAGGACGCGATTTCCTCGTTCGCCTCGGCGACGGCCGCCCGGTAGGCGGCGAGGATCGTCTCGGTCGTGTCGTCGGGACGCGGTTGGAAGGTAGCCGCCCAGTCGGCCACGACGTGGCCGAGCAGCCAGTGTCGTTCGACGTGGGTGAGATGTCGGATCAGCCCGAGCAGGTTCGTTCCCGACGACACCCCGGGACGGCGGGCCTCGCGCGTGGGCACTCCTTCGGCCTTGGCCGCGACGCAGGCGCGCAGGTAGTCGAGGAATCCGGTGAGCACCTCCCGTTCGCCGGTCCCCGTGGCAGGAGGCCCGAGGTCGCGTGCTCGTCGCGCGCTCATCGCCGGGCCTCCTGGCCCGTCCGCCGAAGGACCAGCACGTGGTCGACGACCGTCGCGGTGCTGCCGTCGGGACCGGTGGCCCGCCGCTCCGGGCTGTCGGCGCGCTCGATCCACCACTCCTCGGGATCGAGGGCGAGTTCCTCGGCCACCTCAGCCGGTGTCGGGTGCCGGAGATTGGCGTCCTGGTACCAGGACCACGGCGCCGTCGAGCCGTGGTCGACGACGGCCAGCCTGCCTGCCGGGTTCACCGACCTCGCGGCCCTCCGCAGCATGCGGACGCGGTCCAGGGGGAACGGCGTGTGGAGATACTGCGCCGAGACCAGGTCGAAGGTGCCTGCGGGGAGATCTTCGGCGAGGTCGATGCAGAGTGCGGTGACGGACCTGCCGCTGTGCTCGGCCTCCTGCCGGAGTGAGCGCACGGCTGAGGCGGAGATGTCGACCGCGGTGACGTGCCAGCCGCGGTCGGCCAGCCAGCGGGCGTCTCCTCCTGCGCCGCAGCCGAGGTCAAGTGCGGTGCCGGGGGTCAGCGGCCCGGCGATCTCGGACAGTCGAGGGTTCACCCTCGCCGTCACCGCCGCAGCGGAATACTTGCGGAACTGCTCGTCCCAGAACCGGGCGGCTCGATCGTGATCGTTCATGGTCTCCTCATCAGGTCGACGTGCAGCGCCAACCCTGCACCGCGCCGATGGAAACAGCCCGAGAACTTGCCGAGATGGCAAGATCGGACTCATGGTCGAGGAGACGGATGCTGTGTTGGCGGGGGTCGGCCCCCGGCTGCGTGCCCAACGAAAGCAGCGCGGACTGACGTTGGCCGACCTGTCGACGGCCACCGGGACGTCGGAGAGCACCCTGTCCCGGTTGGAGAGCGGCGGACGACGGCCCACCCTGGAATTGCTGCTGCCGCTGGCCCGAGTCTACGGGGTGCCCCTGGACGATCTCGTCGGCGCCCCGCGGACGGGCGATCCGCGCATCCACCTGCGGCCGATCCGCCGCCACGGGATGACGTTCCTCCCGCTCACCCGCCGCGCGGGCGGCGTGCAGGCGTTCAAGATGCTCATCCCGAGCAGGTCGGAACCGGCGGAGCCGACGCCACAGATGCACGGCGGCTACGAATGGGTGTACGTCCTTAACGGACGGCTTCGGCTGGTGGTCGGCGACCGCGACCTGGTCCTGCCCGCAGGCGAGGCCGCCGAGTTCGACACCGCGCTGCCGCACTGGCTCGGCTCTTCCGACGGACACCCGGTGGAGACGCTCGTCCTGTTCGGACCGCAGGGCGAGCGAGCCCACGTGCGGGCGCGCAGCGCGCGGTAGTTCCTGGACACGACAGCGGACGGCTGTCCACCGTGACGGCTGCGGTGTCAGGCGAGGTCGTCGAACTCGCCTGCTTTGATGCCCTTGATCCAGGCCTCGATCTCGCTGCGGGAGAAGTAGGCGGTGCCGTCGTGGGGGTTCTTGCTGTTGCGGACCGCGATGCGGCCATCGGGCAGGGCAGCTGCTTCGACGCAGTTCCCGCCGCCTGCACCGCCGCCACCGGAGAAGCTGCTCTTCCGCCAGGACAGCGAGGACGGATGGGGCTCATCGATCACCTCTGTTCCCTTCGTCCTGTGCGGACGAGGCTCAGCCCAGATGGTCGAACCTGCCAGCCTTGATGCTGGTGATCCAGTCGCTGACCTCGGTGCCGCTGAAGCAGATGACTCCGCCAGCGGGGTTCTTGCTGTCGCGGAGGGCGATACTCCCGTCCGGGAACGCCGCCACCTCGATGCAGTTTCCGTTGCCGGGCCCGCCGCCGCCGGAGAAACTGCTCTTGCGCCAGTGAGCGCCCTCGATGTCCATGTCGACCTCATTCGTCTCGCTCGACGTTCGTCGCAACTGTGTTGATCAATGATACTGATTCGCTCTGCGTCAAAGCCTGCTCGGAGAGAGCACCGAAGCGCAAGGTGTACGTTCGCACATGGTCGCGATCTTCGAAGTACACGGCGCGTCCAGGCGCGTCGGCGTAGCCGACGTCGGGGATCGGGTCCGGGAGCGTGAGGATGGAGAACGGGCCTTCCAATGCAGGGCTTGCACCCACGGACTTCGGGAGTACCTGAATGGTGATATTGGGTGCCTCGCAGGCCTCGGCGATCTGTCGCAGTTGACGTTGCATTACCCGACGGCCACCGACCGGACGTTCTAGAAGTCCTGCATCGAGGATCGCGTGCAGACGGGGTGGCTTGGTGCGGCTCAGGATCTGTTGGCGCGTGATACGGGCGACCACCCGACGCTCTACCTCGTCTTCGCTCAATCCCGGGTCGATGCCGCTGATCAGTGCACGAGCGTAGTCGGCGGTTTGAAGGAGGCCTGGAACCAACAGCGTCTCAAACTGTCGGTGTTCCAGCAGAGCGGTTTCGAGCATCAGGAAGCGATGGAAGTCCTCGGGCAGGTTCCTCTGGATGTCCACTGTCCAGCCGTGGCGCTTCGGGGTTCCTGCGAGTTCGAGCAGGGACTCACGAAGTTCCCGGTCTCGCACCTGATACACATCGAGAAGCTGGTCGACCTCGCGAACTCGAACGCCTTGCTCGCGGTTCTCGATTCGCGACAGCTTCGGGCGAGACCACTTTCCTTCGCCCTTGCGTAGCTCGGCTACGACCTGATCGTGGGTAAGTCCCGCCTGTTCCCGCAGTTGACGCAAGGCCTCGGTGAGCTGCCATCGTCGAACAGTGGTGTTGCCAGCCAGGTGGCCGTCGAACATGTCGATCTCCTCGGCGTGACGTCGTCATGTCTGAGCGATCCGTCTTTGGGGTGAAAAAGTGGACGTTCACTTTTTAATCGGGCGGACCAGGTTCACCATTGACTGCGAAGGGTATCAGATCGAACGCGAGGAGTGATGAATTTCGGCGAAGGATGTTAGTGATCTTCATGATGGTGTCGAGCCGGAGGTCGGCTCGACGTCTTCTCTTCCCGCCCCGCCGCCCCGTGCCTTCGAGGAGCGGGTCCAAGCACTCGTCGATGAGGAGGCGCCTCGGGTATTCGCGCTGGTACGGGAGTACGACGAGCGTCCCGGTGCCCATGTTCATGCCTGGGGCATGGCCTTTCCCGACCATGTCGAGATCGTCTCCACCGGCGGTGGCGTCCGGATGAGCATGGGAACGCTCGATCGCGCGTTGGCGGGTCTCCGTGTGCCGGGAGCGATCAACCACGTCTTCTGGGCGGCCTCCGTCGCGCCGCTCTAGTTCCTGACCGCCGGGAATCCCGGCCGATTCTCGGCTCGACCGGATGGCAGCGCAGGGCGGAGCGGCGGGCCCGCCGGTCACCCGGTGACGGCGGCCTGTCGGGGGCCGCTCCCCGCCCCAATCGGCGCACGTCCCGCCCGCCGATCCGGAGTTCACTCGATGGGATCTTGTTCCGTGCGGGGCGCAGGCCACCCTCCATAGCCTGTGCATAGGCAGGAGCGAAGGGCCGGGCTCAATTGTTTCGAGGGGGCGCGTCACCGTGGCCAAGCATGAGAACAAGTCGCAGGATGACGGGCAGGGCACCTACGACCCGACCGCCACGAAGTCGGCCGAGGAGTCCGGCGGCGGGAAGCACGATCGGGACGACAAGGGCCATGAAGGCTAAGGGCCGTGAAGACCAGGGACTAGAAGTAGATGACGGCTGATCCCTCGGCGCCCGCGTGGCGGGCGTTGTTCGAGGAGGTGAGGAGGGCGGTGTTCATCCCGGACACCATCTGGGTCGATGTCTCGAACGAGCCGGGTTACCGCGCGGTGTCGCGCCACCGCGACCGCACGGCGTGGGAGACGGCGGTCGCCGCGAATCGGCCGGTGGTCACCCAGATCAACCTCGGCGAGCCACACCGTGCGGGCGGGGAGAACTTCCCGACGTCCTCGTCGAGCCAGCCGAGCATCGTGGCGGACATGCTCGCGGCGCTCGATCCGCAGCCTGGTGACTCGGTGTTGGAGATCGGCACCGGCACCGGTTGGAACGCGGCCCTGCTGAAGCACCGGGTCGGCCCGGCCGGACACGTCACCACGATCGAAGTCGATCCGGGACTCGCCGAGGCCGCTCGCGCGGCGCTCGACGCCTCGGGATTCACCGCCCGCGTGGTCACTGGAGACGGTGAGGCAGGCTGTCCGGTGGCGGCTCCGTTCGATCGGGTGATCTCCACCGCCTCGGTGCGGGAGGTCGTCCCGAGGGCCTGGCTCGAGCAGTTGCGTCCCGGCGGTCGGCTGGTCACCCCGTGGAGCACCGACTACGCCACGGGCGCCCTGCTCGCCATCGACCTCGGGGCGAACGGCGTCGCGGGCGGCCGGTTCGCTACCCGGCTGTCCTTCATGCGGCTGCGGGCGCATCGGCGCGGGCTGTTCGGGTGGGAGCCGGACGAGGCCACGATCGCCCGCGCGGCGGTCCGAATCACCGAATGCCGCAACATCGACCTGGACCGGATGCTCGACCCCGCGCGAGGCAACCTGGCCATCGGCGTCCGGCTGCACGACGTGTCCCTGGCACTCGGCCGTGACCGGCACGGCCCCGGCCACCACGTTGTCGAGCTGGACGATGCGACGACGCGCTCCTTCGCCCGCCTCGACTGGCCGACGGCTGCCGCCGAGCCGTTCACCGTCGGCCAGTTCGGCCCACGTCGCCTCTGGGACGAGGCCGAAGACGCCTATGACTGGTGGTATGAACGCGGTCAGCCCGGCCCGGAACGGCTCGGCCTCACCATCGACCTCGCCTCCGGTCGCCAGATCGCATGGCTGGACGATCCCGACACCATCGTCCGTACCTGGTGGCTACCGAGAAGCTGACCCGATCCCGAAGGGCCGTTGACCTACTTCGGCCCGGGAACGCGGTGTCAGGCCACGCCCTTCTTGATGAGGCTGCCATTGACCGCAGGTCCGGCGGTGCGTGCGTCGGCGGGCGCGTTCGTGCCATGACGATGTCGACACCGGAGCGCTCCCCTGATAGGCGGAGCGATCCGGTGCGGTTCACTTCATGCGGTGGTTCATTCCGGGGTGCGATGCACCTGGAAGGCGGCGAAGCTCGGTGCCGGGCGCCAAGGGCGGATCGCTTCCGGTGTGTTCTCTCGTCGTCGGACGGTGATCCGCCTGTCGCTCGGCAGGCCTGCTGAGCGACGACCGGCAGCAGGCGGCGTGCCCGGCGGTGATCCGGACGAGTCATCAGATCTCAGCGGGGGCGGCGTTCTCGGGATACCGGATCGAACCTGAGCTACGTCGACGCCGACCGGTATGCCTGGACGGAGATCTGGACGAAGGAGCGGATCAACGGGCTCTCCCGCGCGGTCGACCAGGCGACGACGAGCGGGCTCGGAGGCATGTCGACGATCGGAGCCAGGATCAGCCCGTCGGGCAGCGCGTGCGTGATCGGCGCGATGCCGACCGCGCCGTTCCACAGTACGGCCTGTATGCACTCGGTAACGGTGCGCACCACCGGACCTGCGGGTCGTTCGCCGACCGGCGTCGCGCCGTTCCAGTACTCGGACCAGATCGGATCCGTGCCCTCGGGCAGTTGGAACCAGCGGCGGCCTGCGAGGTCGGCCAGGCGGAGGGAGTCGCGGCCTGCGAGGGGGTCGTCCGTGCGCAGCACGGCGCCCACCTGGTCGGAGCGCAGCACACGCCTGCTGATGCCGGTGTCGTCGAAGGGCGATCGGGTGAGTGCCACGTCGACCAGCCCGTTACGCAGTCCGGTGGTGGGGTCGGTGAAGTCCGCTTCCCGGAATCGGATCGACACCTCGGGATGGCGCAGGCGGAACGTCGCGGCCAGCCGGGGCCCGGCCTCCCCTGCGCCGTCGGAGAGCGTGCCGACGGTGAGTGTCGTGGTCTCCGCGGCGGCCGTCGCGCGGGCGCGGGCCTGCTCGACCCGTTCCAGCAGGGCAGCGGCGTCCGAGTACAGGGAGGCTCCGGCGGCGGTGAGCTCGATGCCGGTGGCCGATCGGTGCAGGAGCACCACCCCTAGATCGGCCTCCAGCTGCCTGATGGCCCGGCTCAGGGGCGGCTGCGTCATGTGCAGCCGGACTGCCGCTCGCCCGAAGTGTCGCTCCTCGGCGACGGTGACGAAGTAGCGCAGCAGCCGGAACTCCATGACCAGCGATGATACCGATCCAGTATCGGGAGTGCGGAGACGGTGTTGGACGCGGGCCGCGCGCAGACCGGACAGTGTGAGCATGCCTTCCGAACCTCTCACCCACGACCCGGTCGTCGAGATCAGCCAGGTCGAGGAACTCGCCGACGACCTGGTGGTACTCCCGAACCGAGGGGTCGAACTCGTGCCCAACATCGGTGTCATCGGCGGCGACCACTCCGTGTTGGTCGTCGAGACCGGTCTGGGGCCGCGCAACGCCGAGAAGGTCCTCGCCTTCGCCTCGGAGTACGCCAAGGGCCGCAGGCTGTACCTGACCACGACGCATTTCCACCCCGAGCACGCTTTCGGTGCGCAGGCCTTCGCAGGTGAGGCGACCTACCTCGTCAACGGCGCGCAGGCGGCGGACCTCGCCGACAAGGGGCCGGGTTATCTGGAGATGTTTCGCGGCCTCGGCGCCCAGGTGGCGCGGCAGTTGAACGGCGTCGAGCCCGCCACGCCGGACCTGGTCTACGACGACACCTATCACCTCGACCTCGGCGGCCGGGTCGTCCAGCTGCGTGCCACCGGGCGCGCCCACAGCAAGGGCGACCAGGTGGTGAGCGTCCCCGACGCTGACGTCCTGTTCACCGGCGATCTGGTCGAGACCGGCCGGTTCTCGATCTTCCCCTGGTTTCCGCCGTATGACGTCGACGTCTCGGGGCTGCGGTGGATCGAGGTGCTGCGAAGACTGATCGACACCGGCCCGCGGGTGGTGGTGCCCGGCCACGGCGATGTCTCCGGACCTCGGTTGCTGGCCGATGTCCGGGACTATCTTGAGCTGTTGCGCGATGAGACCTGGGTACGGCGGGACTCGGCGATGTCCGAGGAGACGATCATCGCCGAAGTCGAGGCGCTGATGACCGAACGGCATCCGGAATGGGCCGGGCAGGAATGGATCGGGAAGGGCATCGGCTGCTTCTGCACGGAGCACGCCTGACCCGCCGGGAACGCGGCGTCGCCGCCTGCCGCCCGTCGATCCGTGGCGATCTCGTCCGTCGAGCGGCAGTCCCGTGTGATGATCACCCGCGATGACCACTGACCCTCGATCCCGAGCATTGGCCTCGCTGCGCGGTCTGGCGCTCGGCGACGCTCTCGGCTCCCAGTTCTTCGTCCCCGACAATCGCACCCGACTCGACGAACGCCGCCTGCCGCCCGCGCCGTGGCAGTGGACCGACGACACCGAGATGGCCTGCTCGGTCGTCGCCGTCCTCGCCGAACACGGCCGGATCGATCAGGACGCCCTGGCGGCGAGCTTCGCCATGCACCATGACTTCGATCGCGGCTACGGGCCGTCGACCAATCGGCTGCTGCGGCTGATCAGGGAAGGCGGCTCGTGGCGCGAGCTGGTGGCCGACACCTTCGACGGCCGGGGTTCGTGGGGCAACGGCGCGGCGATGCGGATCGCGCCGTTGGGCGCCTGGTTCGCCGGTGATCCGGTGCGTGCCGCGCGGGAGGCGACACTCTCCGCCGAGGCCACCCACGCTCACCCCGAGGGGATCGCGGGCGCGGTGGCGGTGGCCGTCGCGGCGTCCCTGCTGGCAGGCGCCGATCGGTCCGAGCCTGCGGACCTGCTTGACGCCGTGCTCGCGCTGACCCCGGCGGGCCGGGTCCACGACGGCATCGCCACGGCGCGCGAGCTGCTGCCCGTCGCCTCGGCCTCCCTCGTTGCCCGGCAGCTGGGCAACGGCTCCCGGACCAGCGCGCAGGACACCGTTCCCTTCGCACTGTGGGCGGCCCTCACCAGGCTCGACGACTTCCGCGAGGCGTTCTGGACCACCGCGAGTGTGGGCGGCGACGTCGACACGACCTGTGCGATCGTCGGCGGCATCGTCGCGGCGGGCGGGGTCGAGCCGCCGTTCGAGTGGGGCGCGCTCTGCGAGGCGCTGCCCGAGTGGAGCCTCACGCCGGGCGCGGGCTGAGTCGTCGTCGGGCGGGGCGCGGCGCCGGATCTCGCCGTTTCGCTGCCCGCGCCGGTGACCAGGACGGTGGGTGCCGAATCACTTATGCCGTCGCCTCCCTCGTGGTGTCGGATGCCGTCAGCAGGCAGGCGAGTGCCTCGTGGAACTCCGCCGTCCGCTCCAGGTTCGGCAGGTGGCCCGCGCCCTCGATGACGGCGAGCGTCGAGCCGGTGATCCGCTCGTGCATCAGCTCCGCCTCGGCGACCGGGGTGAAGTCGTCCTCGGTTCCCACGACGATCAGCGTCGGCACCGAGACGCCTGCCAGCGATGCGACGTAGTCCTGTCGCCGGGCGCGGCCGCGCAGCGCGGCGGCGGCCCCCGTGGCGGGGGCGCCGCGCATCATCCGCCGGACGTGCGCGACGACCTGCGGGTCGGTGGCGACGGTGGTGGGCGCGATCATCCGGGGGAGCAGCTCGTCGGAGTAGCCGGCCATGCCCTCCCACTCGATCCGCTCGGCGGTGTCGACGCGGGACTGTCTGCCCTCGGTGTCGTCGGCCCTGGCCGAGGCGGCCGCCAGCAGCAGTCCGCTGATCCGCTCGGGGAACAGCCGGTGGAACTCCATGACGATCTGGCCGCCCATCGACAGCCCGCCCAGCACCACCCGCTCGACGTCGAGGTGGTCCAGTAGAGCAGCGAGGTCACGGGCGAAGACGTCCAGGGTCACCTCGCCTGCGGTGACGGCGCTCCGTCCGTAACCGCGCAGGTCGGGGACGATCACTCGGCGCCCGGCGGCGGCGAGGTGCTCGACCTGCGGGTCCCACATCGAGCCGTCGAAGGGGTGGCCGTGGACGAGCAGGACCGGCGGCCCCTCGCCGACGTCGCGGTAGGCGGTGGTGCCGTCCTCGTGCGACAGGGTGCGCATCGTGCCTCCTTCGGCGAGCGTCCGTCGGACCTCGCCGTGTCGGGTGATCGTTGTGCTTCGTGCTTCCGGGTCTGCTTGCGCCGCCGACCAGCTGGTCTGCCTACGGCGGTCCGTCGATGCGGTCTGCCGGCGCCTCGTCGACCCGATCGGACCTGACCGACCAGAGTCGGACGCCGGACCTGCCGCCGGACCTCGCGCCGCGCGGTCGGCGACGAGGGCGTCGGTCCGGTCTCCCCGCGACCGGCCTGGCGGTGGCGGCCTCGCAGGGTTCGTGCGGTGACCGGATCGGCTTCGCCGCCCCGGTCGCTTCGGGCCTGCGGGTCCGGGAGGCGTGTTCGGATGCCGTGGTCCGCAGGGCAGGCGTCGGGGAACCACCCCGAACCCGCCTGCCAGGGGCAGCACTCCGAATCAGCGGGGTTCGAATGCAGGTGAACCAGCCGGGCCTGCCTGCTGCCGCGACCCGTCGGGCTGGAGTCCCCCGACCCCGTCGGATCAGCGCACCGCCTGCCGTGGTGCGGAGCCCGTTGTCATCCGAACATCCGCTCCGTCGTCTCGGGTTCGTCCTCGGCCGTCGAACCACCCGTGACCACGCTTTCGGCAGTCGGCCCTGCCCAGCCCTGTCAGCGAAGGCCGCCGTGCGCTCTTGACGATCCGACCTTAACGAGGGCACGATCTCAGTGCAATGAAAACAATGCACTCGGTGCAATGTAGGGGGCTTTCGCGTCGTGGACGACTATCGCGCCATCGCCGACCAGCTGGCCGCCGACATCGCCTCGGGCAGGCTCCGGCCCGGTGACCGGCTGCCCGCGCAGCGCCGGTTCGCCCGCACCCACCGCGTGGCCGCCTCGACCGCCTCCCGCGTCTACGGCGAGCTGATCCGGCGGGGGCTCGCGGTGGGCGAGGTCGGCCGAGGCACCTTCGTCCGGGCAGGCCGGGGGCGCCCGCACTCGGCGCTCACCGAGCCCGCCGCGCAACGAGTCGACCTGGAGCTGAACTTCCCGATGCTGCCGGAACAGTCAGGCCTGCTCGCCGAGAGCCTCGGACCGCTGTTGCGGCCGGACGTGCTCGGCGAGGCGCTGCGGCCTGCCGTGGCCGCCGGAACCCCGGAGAGCCGGGATGCCGCCGCCACGCTGCTGTCCCGCGCGGACTGGCGTCCCGAGCCGGAGTCGATCACCTTCACCGGCGGCGGACGTCAGGCGTTGACCGCCGTCACCGCCGCCCTGGTCGGAGTCGGGGAGCGGCTGGGCGTGGAGGAGTTCACCTACCCGGTGATGAAGGCCGTGGCCGCCCGACTCGGCGTCACGCTTGTGCCGATCCCGATGGACGAGCACGGCCTGAGTCCCGCCGCCCTCGCCGAGGCCCACCGGGCGACGCCGCTAAGGGCGGTCTATCTCCAACCGACGCTGCACAACCCGCTGGGCGTCACGATGCCGGAGCGACGCCGTGCGGAGCTGATCGAGACGACCGGGCGGCTGGGCCTGCCGGTCGTGGAGGACGTGGTCAACGGGTTCCTCCGGGAGGACCCGCTGCCGCTGGCCGCGATCGACGCGGAGCACGTCGTGCTGGTGGACAGCATGTCCAAGCGGGTGGCACCCGGCCTGACCCTGGGCTTCGTCGCGGCCCCGCCCGGGCTCGTGCCCCGAATCGCCTCGGCCGTCCGATCCGGCGGCTGGGCGGCGGCCGGATTCGCGCTGGCCTCGGCCACCAGGGTGATCACCGACGGGACGGCCGACGCCCTGGCGCGGGCCAAGCGCCACGACGCCGCCGCTCGACAGGCGATCGTGGCCGAGCGGCTCGTGGGCTTCGACGTGGCCGCCGATCCCGCCGCCTACCACTGCTGGTGGCGGCTGCCGGAGCACTGGCGGGCCGAGACCTTCGTGGCCGCCGCCGCGCGACGCGGGATCGCCGTCACCCCCGCCGCCGCCTTCGTCGTCGGGACGGCCAGGGCACCGGGCGCCGTCCGGCTAGCGCTGGGCTCTCCGCCGCCGGAGACGCTGGCCAGGGCGCTGGACGTCCTGGCGGGACTGGCGCGCGGGACCACCGAGGACGTCGGCGTGGAGTGACGCGATGAACCGCAGGCGGCGACGGGCGAACCGGCACGCCTCGGTGCGGCCGAAGATCGGGCTCGCCGATTCCGCTCCGGCCAGGGCGGCCGTCGCACCAGTCTGTGGGTGAACCCCGCCACTCACAGAGGACCTGGACAGCCATGCGACGGTTCGGCACCTGGCTCCGGCAGAACGCCGACGGCTTCCTTGCCCTGGTCATCGCCGGGACGATCGGCCTGCTCGGCCTGCTGGAGGTCTTCGGCCCCGATCTGCTGGGCACGGGGGAGGAGGGCGGCGAGGCCGTCGACGCGGCGATCCTGCTCGTGCTGGCGTTGCTGGCCGCGACGCTGCTGCGAGATCGCAGGCACCAGGCCAGAGCCGTGGCCGACGCGAACGCCGTCCGGCTGGTGCACGGCTCCGACATCGCCCGATTACACGCCGACGCGCACCACGGCACAGACTTGTGGATGTTCAAGGGCGGCACCGGCTCCTACCTGCGCGCCGTGACGATCAAGGAGTGCGTGGCCAACGCCCGCCGCGCCAAGCGTCCGATGCGGATGCAGATCGAGATCATCGATCCCACCGACGACGCGCTGTGCACCGAGTACGCGAAGTACCGATCCTCGCTCTCGCCGGGGCCCGACGGCACCGGCGAGACCTGGACGGCCGAACGGGCCCGCCGAGAGGCCTTCGCGACGGTCCTGGCGGCGTGCTGGTACCGCGAGCGCTTCACCTTCCTGCGCGTCGACCTCGCCCTGTCCGCGGTGATGACCACGTTCCGCTGGGACCTCTCCTCCCGATGGGTGATCATGACCCAGGAGGACCCGAGCGCGTTCGCCGTCCAGTTCCAGCGGGACACGCCGCACTACCGGTCCTATGACCGGGAACTCGTCGCCAGCTTCGACCAGGCGCGGCGGGTCGACGTGGCCCTGGTGCGAGATCTGCGGCTGTCGGAGGAGCCCTCGGTCGACGAGGCGCGCACGCTGTTCACCACGTTGCAGCTCCCGCTGCCGGAGTCCTTCACCGACGACGACGTGAGCGACACCCTCAGCAGGGCACTCCAGCCCAAGAATCCCTACGGCTGACGCGGGAAGGCCGGTGTCGCGGCGAGGGCAGCGTCCCGCACGGACTAGCCGGTGATCAGGAGCGCGGCGACGCTCGCCGCCAGCGCGAGGACGGCGAGGACGAGGCCCGTGCGCACGAATCGGCGCAGCGGCACCACGAGCCCGTTCGCGCGGCAGGACTCCAGACACAGCAGCGTCGCCAGTGACGCCCACGGGGTGACGACGGCGCCGACGTTCGTCCCGATCAGCAGGGCCAGCAGCTGATCCCCGTTCGCAGGCGGCACGACGGCCTCTCCTGCGGCGTAGGCGGGCAGGTTGTTGATCACATTCGACAGACCGGCGCCCGTCAGCGCCGCCCGGACGGCGCCGCCGACGTCGTCGGAGGTGCCGATCAACGCCGTCATCACCTCCGCGAGGCCGTGTCGGCTCAGGGTGGGGATCACCAGGAACAGCCCGGCGACCAGGATGAGCAGCCGCCAGGGGATCAGGCTCAGCCGCAACGCCTGCCGGTCCAGCACGGCGAAGGCCGCCACCACGATCAGCGCGGCCCCGGCGGCGGCGAGGCTGATCCCCTCGTGCAGGAAGATCACGGCGCCGACGAACAGGACGCAGGCCCCCGCCGCGACCGCGCACAGACCGCGCTCCCTCGGCTGCTCCAGCCGGACCGGCGACGGCGGCAGATAGCGATCGGCGCCTCGGGCGCCCCGGCGCCAGTAGAACGCCCACAGCGCCGCCGTCGTCGTCACCAGGATCGCCGCCAGCTGCGGCGCCCACATCCGGGCCGCGAAGTCCTCGGCGTCCAGCGCGACGCGATCGGCCGCCAACAGGTTGGTCAGGTTGGACACCGGCAGCAGCAGGCTGGCGGTGTTCGCGAGCCAGATGGTGGTCATCGCCAGCGGCAGCGCGGCGATCTTCGCCCTGGGGGCCAGTGCGAGGAACACCGGTGTGAGCAGGACGGCGGTCGTGTCGAGATTGAGGAAGACGGTCGTCACCGAGGCGAAGCCGACGCACAGTAGGAACAGTGCCGGGTAGTTCCCGCCGCCGATGATCGCGATCCGGGTGGCGATGACGTCGAAGACCCTGGCGCGCATCGCCAGTTCCGCAAGCACGATCACACTGCCGAGGAACAGCAGCAGCGGAGCGACCCTGGCGATGCTCGCCGCCGCCTCGTCGGCGGGCAACGCTCCGGTGAGCACGAAGATCACGCCGAGGAGGAGCAGACCGATCCTGACCCGGTCGAGCGCGCTCGGCATGCGCGGAATGCGGGACAGCCGCGGGGAGACCACGCGATCATCCTGCCCGACACGGACCGAGGTCCTTCGGCATCGACGGTCGTCGGGCCGGTGACCGGGTCGGAATCGCTCGGCGGCCGCCGAGTACTCCTCGGCGACGATCCGCGGGCCGACGTCCGGCGCGGACCCGGCCGGCCGAAAGCGGCCGGGTCGCCGGTGCTCGGCGGGCCGCCTGCGCCCGGTACCGGCCGGACGACCCGGTCGCCCGGCGCGGCTCCGGTCCGCTGAGACGACCCGTGGGCAGGCCCGGTCTACCAGTGTTCTCCTGCGGCGACGCAGCCGGCAGTGCTCGCGATCACGCGCCGCCCGCGCCGAGGACCGGCACACTCATGGCACGATCGGGGCGGCGACGGGGAGCAGCCGGACGATCCGCATCAGCAGCCCGGCGGTGACGATTCGCTCGGCGGGAGCCGGGCGGCCGCGATTTCGCCCGCCGAGAGGCGGGGGCGGTAATGATTCGCCCGGTCGGAGCCGGGCGGTGACGATTCGCCCGCCGGGAGGCGGGCGGTGATGATTCGCCCGGTCGGAGCCGGGCGGTGACGATTCGCCCGGCCGAGTCGGGGCACCGCCAGGCCGGCCTCGGATCACGGGCAGGCTCGCCGTCGAGAGGCCCACGTGGTCGTCGGTCGACCGCGCGTCACGACGCGGGGGAGCCCACGACCGCCGGGCCGGGACGAGATCGTGGAGCGGACGGCCTGGCGAGGCCGACCGATCCGAGGCCGTCCTGCCGACGTCCGGTGACGGGCGTCTGGGGCACTGACCGCGCCGAGGTCGAGACCGCCGCTCGCGGCGGCCCTCGACCCGGCCGACGCTGATCGGAGCAGCACTGTGACGACTCCCGCACCCACCCTGGACGGCGTCCTCGCCACGGCGGAGGGGGCAGCCAGGACTCTGGCCCTCTCCAGCCCTGTCGAGCGGGCGGACTGGCTGGCGGCCCTCGCCGACGCGCTCGACGCGGCGGGACCCGAGCTGATCGCCACCGCCCAGGCGGAGACCAGCCTGCCCACCGGGCGACTCACCGGTGAGCTGGCGCGCACCACCTTCCAGGCCCGGCTGTTCGCCGAGCGGCTTCGCGACGGCAGCCTGCTGGAGGCGCGGATCGATCACGCCGATCCCGCGTGGCCGATGGGACCGAGGCCCGACATCCGCCGGGCGCTGCGTCCGCTGGGCGTCGTGGTCGTGTTCGCCGCGAGCAACTTCCCCTTCGCGTTCAGCGTCGCGGGCGGCGACACCGTCTCCGCGCTGGCGGCGGGCTGCCCGGTGGTGCTCAAGGCCCACCCCGGCCACCCCCGGCTCTCGCGGGAGACCGCCGCCGTCGTCGTCGCCGCGCTGGAGTCCGCAGGCGCCCCGGCAGGCGTGTTCGCGCTGATCGAGGGCTTCGAGGACGGCATCGCGGCGGTGCGGGACCCTCGGGTGTCCGCCGTCGGGTTCACCGGCTCCGTCTCGGGCGGCCGGGCGCTGTTCGACGTCGCCGTCGGGCGGCCGGTGCCCATCCCCTTCTACGGGGAGCTGGGCAGCACCAATCCGGTCTTCGTGACGCCCCGAGGCTGGCAGGACCGGGGCGCCGAGATCGTCGAGGGCTTCGCGGGCTCGGTCACCCTCGGCTCTGGCCAGTTCTGCACCAAGCCGGGCGTCGTGCTGGTGCCCGATGTGGACGCCTTCGTCGGGCTGCTGCCGGAGCTGACCGTCGGGCCGATGCTCAACGAGCGAATCCAGACCGGCTTCCTCACCGCGACGGGCGGCCTGGCCGACTGCGACGGCGTCGACACGGTTCCGACGGTCGCGGGCGCGGACAGCGCGGTCGCCCCGGTCCTGCTGCGGACGACCGCCGAACGCGTGCTCGCCGACCCCGAACTGCTCGGCATGGAGTGCTTCGGCCCGGCCGCGCTGCTGGTCTCCTACTCCTCCACCGAGGAGCTGCTGGCGGTGGCCCGGCTCGGACACGGCCAGCTCACGGCCACCATCCAGGGCAGCGAGGCGGGCGATGACGTGGCCGCCGAGCTCGTCGAGCCGTTGTCGGACTTCGCGGGCCGCATCATCTGGAACCAGTGGCCGACCGGCGTGACGGTCAGCGACGCCCAGCACCACGGCGGCCCCTACCCGGCGTCGACCGCCCCCACGACCACCTCGGTGGGAACGGCGGCCGTCACCCGGTTCCTCCGGCCGGTCGCCTACCAGAACCTGCCCGCCGCGCTGCTGCCCGCCGCCGTCGGGGACGCGGCGGCCGAGGGCGTGCGGCAGGTGATCGACGGCAGGCAGGCCTGAGCGTCGCCTCAACCTGAGCGTCCGGACGCCGTGGGCGCGGCGCTGATCGAGTGTTCCAGGCGTTCGAGCATGGACAGCAGCTCCGCCCGCTCGGCACTCGACAGCCCGGCGACGGTCTGCTCTTCGAGTTCGGCCCACACCCCGTGCAGGCGGTCGAGGAGTCCGCTGCCCGCCTCGGTCAGTTCGACCAGCATCACGCGGGCGTCCCGGCTGGAACGCGTGCGGCATACGAAGCCCGCGCGTTCCAGCCGCTGCACCGTCTTGGTGACGGTGGACGGGTGGATGCCGAGCCTGCCGACCAGGTCCCGTTGGGAGGTCGAGCCGCTCTCGGCGAGCAGCATGAGCACGATCTCCTGGCCGGGATAGAGGCCCAGCCTGGTCAACAGCGAGCCCGCGAGCAGCTTGTGTGCGCGGGCGACTCGGACGATCGCCGAGCTGACCGGGCCCTGCTCGATGCCGAACAGCGATGCCGTGGCGGCACAGACTTCGTCGGTCTCGTCGTGCAAGACGTTCTCCTCCACCGGATCGCCTGCCGCTTTACTGCGGTGATTAGTTGGTCGACCATGTATTCTCGTCGAAGCCATCGAGGAGGAGAACACATGTCCAGCTTCAACGAGAATGTCATCGCCGAGTTCCGGGCGAACGAAGGCCGGGTCGGCGGACCGTTCGAGGGCGTTCCGCTGCTGTTGTTGACCACCACCGGTCGGCGCAGCGGGAAGCCTCGCACCTTGCCGCTGGGCACCATCACCGACGGTGACTCCTTCGTCATCGCCGCCTCCGACTCGGGCGGGGACAAGCACCCGCTCTGGTTAGCCAACCTGGAGGCAGACCCGCGCGCGACCATCGAGGTGGGCACCCGCACCATCGAGGTCCGCGCGCGAATCGAGGCATCCGGACCGGAGCGCGACCGGCTCTACGCGGCCCTGGTGAAGGAAATGTCCCCCTTCGCGGATTACGAGGCCAAGACCACCCGGCTGATCCCGGTCGTGGTGCTCAAGGAGACGGCCGCTGAGAACGCCTGAGCCGCATGAACCTGTTGGGTTCGCGGCGGGCGGGGTGATCCGCCGATCGGCCGCGCTTGCCGTCTGCGGCCGATGTCTCTGCCACCGCGCACCGGCAGCGGACGTCCCGCACCGGATGATCGGCGACCGCCCTCCCCGGCTGCCAGGTCGCGCTCGGGTCTACGAGGTCGAGAGCGACGGGCTCCCGCAGCGGCGTCGCATCGCCGGTCACCGGTCCGGTGTCGCATGATCCGGCCGACGATCTTCAGGTCGGCGAAGTACCCGTAGGCAGGCGGACACCTCGACGCCCGCACCCCTCGACAGCTGCCCGCACGCCCCGCAGACAGACAGTCGACCCGACGCACCGCAGGCCGACTGGCCCGAGGCTCGCAGAACCGGCGGCCCGCCCGTGATCAGCGGCACAGCGCAGGTCGAGCTGATCCCGACGAATCGGGTTGACGCCGGACGAGGCCCGCCAGAGACTCGCTTCGGGCGACGACGAGTCCCTCGGGCCTCGACCGCCGCCGTTCCCGGTCCGCGCAGGCGGGACCGTGTCGACGATCGGTTCAGCGGACGGGCCCGCTCCGACGTTGTTCGACGAGCGGAGGGCACCTCGACGATGAGTGCGCAGGAGACACCGGGTCCACAGACGCCGGTCACGCTGCGCTCCCTCATCCCCGCCGTCTTCCTGCCCGCTTCGCTGTACGGCGTCGGCCAGGGCGCGGCGGCCCCGCTGATCGCCATCACCGCCAGGGAGCTGGGAGCGTCCTTCTCGATCGCGGGCGTCATCGTGGCCGTGCTCAGCGTGGGCCAGGTCCTCGGCAACCTGCCCGCGGGCAGGCTGGTCGGCCTGATCGGCGAGCGCGGCGCCCTGCTGGTGGCCAGCGGGCTGGCCGTGCTCGCCGCGCTGGGCTGCGTGTTGGCGCCCAACCTGCCGACGCTGGCTGCCTCGGTGCTGGTGGCCGGCCTGGCGAACTCGGTATGGGGCCTGGCCAGACAGACCTATCTCACCGAGGTCGTGCCGCTTCGGCTGCGGGCCAGGGCGATGTCGACCCTGGCCGGTGTGGTGCGCATCGGGGCGTTCGTCGGGCCGCTGGTCGGGGCCGGTGCGCTCGTGCTGCTCGGCCCGCGCGGCGGCTACTGGGTCCAGGTGCTCGCGGTGCTCGTCGCCGGGACGATCGTGCTCGCGCTGCCTGACGTCGCGCGGCGTCGCGCTCCCTCGGAGGTCCGCGCCCCGGTGGGTCCGCTGCGCATGTTCGGCCGGTACCGCAGATTCTTCGCCACTCTCGGGGCCTCGGCCGTCCTGGTGGGGGCGATCCGCGCGTCGCGGCAGGTGGTCGTCCCGCTATGGGGGGACCATCTCGGTCTCGACCCGGCCGTCACGAGCCTGATCTACGGCGTCTCCGGCGCGCTGGACATGCTGCTGTTCTACCCGGCGGGTCGGGTGATGGACCTCCATGGTCGTCGCTTCGTCGCCGTGCCGTCCATGCTGGTCCTCGGCGTGTCGTGCCTGCTCCTGCCGCTGACCGGCGGGCCGGTGACCCTGTTGCTGGTCGCGGCGCTGATGGGCGTCGGCAACGGCATGGGCAGCGGGATCATGATGACGCTGGGCGCCGACATGGCGCCGCCCGCCGAACGACCCGCGTTCCTGGGAGCCTGGCGCCTGTGTGTGGACGCGGGCGGCAGCGGGGGACCGCTGCTGATCGGTACGGGCGCCGCGCTCTCCCTGGGATTCGCGGTGGCCGGGATGGGCGTGGTCGGGCTGCTCGCCGCCGCAGGCCTCGGCCGCTGGATCGTCGAGCCTGATCGAGACGAACCGCAGTCCTCTTCCGACTCCGCCGCGCCGTCCGTAGTCGCGTCCCCGGCGGTGCAGATGCCGCCCGACGTCGGCCGCTCGTGAGGCGGCGGCCCGGGGCGTCTCGCGCGGACGGGCTCGGTGGCCCGGCCCCCGGCTGCCCGCGCGGTGATCGCGCCCTCCCGGACGCCCGGCACCGCCGCGCGGACGGACGGCGTCGGTGAGCGGCGTCGAGTTCGCCATCGCCGGTCTGGCGGTCCTGCTCGGCGCCGCACTGCAGGGCACCATCGGCCTCGGGCTGGGCATGGTGTCGGGGCCGATTCTGGCGCTGCTCGATCCGACGTTGGTGCCCGGCCCGCTGTTGATGCTGGCCACGCTGCTCACGCTCACGGTCGTCCTGCGCGAGCGCGCCGCGCTGGACCTGGCGGGCACTGGCAGGCTGCATCTCCCGCCCCGCTCGAACGCCGACTCCGCGGACGGGCGCCGCCGCCCTCAGCCGCCTGCGGGCAGGATCGTGCGGAGCACGCCGCGCGGCAGGCCTCGGGGACGCCATTCGCGGGGATAGCCGAGCGACACCTCCTCGAAGCGGACTCCGTCCTGGTAGGTCGTGCGGGGGATGTGCAGATGTCCGTAGACCACCGCCGCCGCGTTGAATCGGACGTGCCAGTCGGCGGTGAGCTCGGTGCCGCACCACAGCGCGAACTCGGGATAGCGCAGGATGCGCGTCGGGTGCCGCGTCATGGGCCAGTGATTGATCAGTACGGTCGACGTGCCCTCGGGCAGCGCGGCGAGTCGCCGCTCGCTCTCGGCGACGCGGGCCCGGCCCCAGGCGTCCAGGCTCGGGTACGGGTCGGGGTGCAGCAGGTACTCGTCGGTGCAGACCACACCCGCCTCCATGGCCCGTTCCAGCGCCGCCTCCTTGGTCGTCGTGCCCGCCGGCCGGAACGTGTAGTCGTAGAGCAGGAACAGCGGCGCCACCGTGACCGGTCCGCCCGTGCCCTCCCAGACCGGGAACGGGTCCTCCGGGGTGTGCACGCCGAGGCCTCGACACACCTCCACCAGGTGCCGGTACCGTGCCTCGCCGCGCAGGGTCACCGTGTCGCCGGGCGGCGTCCACAGGTCGTGGTTGCCCGGCGTCCAGATGACCTCGGCGAACCGGTCTCGTAACAGCCGCAGCGTCCACTCGACGTCCGCGACGCTGTCGGCGACGTCGCCCGCCACGATCAGCCAGTCGTCCGGGTGGGTCGGTCGAATCGCCTCGACGATCTCGCGGTTCTCCGCGTGGGTCACGTGCAGATCGCTGGTGGCCAGCAGGCTGCCGCCCGAGGAGACCGTCATCCGGCGACGGGAGCGGTCGGGGTGGACCATGCCCGCCTGGACCGGGCGCATTCGGCGCCCTCGCGTCGGATTCCTCGGATCATCACTGTCCACCTTCCCGGCCTGCCTGCTGGGTCTGCATGGTCGCCGAGCGAGCATGTCACCCCGCCGCGCCGTCAGTCCACTGTGGCGGCCGTGTCGGCGGGAAACGGGGTGCTCGGCGGCCGGTGTTGGCCCGGTGGTCGTCGCGACCGGGCAGCGGGCCGGACGGACGAGACGGCGGCGGTGCGCCCGGCCTGAGCCGTGGCGCACCGAGCTTCCGGGCGGCCGGAGTAGGCGGGCGGTCAGTGTGCGGTGCGGGGAGCCAGTTCGCGGCGGCCCAGCGAGCGGAGATGGACCTCGTCCGGCCCGTCGGCCAGCCGCAGCGACCGGGCGATGGCCCAGAACCGGGCCAGCGGCAGGTCCTGGCTGACTCCGGCCGCGCCGTGCAGCTGCACCGCCTTGTCGAGGATCCACTCGACCGCGCGCGGCACGGCGATCTTGATCGCCTGGATCTCGGTGTGCGCGGCCCGGTTCCCGACGGTGTCCATCAGCCACGCCGCCTTCAACACCAGCAGCCGGGCCTGCTCGATCCGGACTCGCGACTCGGCGGCCCATTCCTGCACGACGCCCTGGTCGGCCAGCGGCCTGCCGAAGGCGGTCCGCGTCACGGCGCGGTCGCGGACGAGTTCCATCGCTCGTTCCGCCATGCCGATCAGCCGCATGCAGTGGTGGATGCGACCGGGACCGAGGCGGGCCTGGGCGATGGCGAAGCCCGAACCCGGCTCGCCGAGCAGGTGGTCGACGGGCACCGCCACATCGGTGAAGGTGATCTCGGCGTGCCCGCCGTGATCGTCATCGGAATAGCCGAACTGGCTCATGCCCCGGTGGATCTCGACGCCGGGGGTGTCGGCGGGCACCAGGATCATGCTCTGGCGGTCACGCACCGGGCCGTCCTCGGCGGTGCGGCCCATCACGATCAGCAGCCTGCACTCCGGGTCCATCGCACCGGAGATGAACCACTTGTGGCCGTTCACGACCCACTGGTCGCCGCGCCGCGTGATGCTGGTGGCGATGTTGGTCGCGTCCGAGGAGGCGACGTCGGGTTCGGTCATCGCGAAGGCCGAGCGGATCTCGCCGGCCAGCAGCGGGGCGAGCCAGCGTCGTCGCTGTTCCTCGTTCCCGGCCACGGCCAGGATCTCCATGTTCCCGGTGTCCGGCGCCGCGCAGTTCAGCGCCTCCGGCGCGAGCCGGGGACTGCGCCCGGTGATCTCTGCGAGCGGCGCGTACTGGAGGTTGGTCAGGCCCGCGCCGTGCTCGCCCGGCAGGAACAGGTTCCACAGGCCTCGCCGCCGCGCCTCGGCCCGCAGCTCCCGCAGCACCGGCGGCCGCGCCCAGATCGGGCCTCTCGCCTCGTCGGCCTGGGCCGTGGCCTGCTCCGCCGGGTAGACGAACTCGTCCATGAACGCGAGCAGCGTCGCCCGCAGCTCTTCGGTGCGATGATCGTGCGCGAAGTCCACGATGTCTCCTGGCCTCTCGTCTCGGCGGCTGATGGATCTGGGCGGGGTTCGGTCGGGTCCGGACCGATGTCGCCCGGCCTGCGCGGATCGCGGCGGTGGCGCGGACGGTCGGGTGCGGCGGATCGGGTCGGGTCAGCGCAGGGTCACGCCGCCGTCGACGACGAGGGTCTGGCCGGTGATCCAGGACGACTCCTCGGCGGCGAGGAAGGCGGCGGCGTCGGCGACGTCGGCGGGCACGCCGAGCCTGCCGAGCGGATAGCCCGCCGCCACCTGCGACTCGCGGCCCTCGTACAGGGCGGCGGCGAACCTGGTCTTGACCACGGCCGGTGCCAGCGCGTTGACCCGGATCTTCGGCGCGAGCTCGACGGCGAGCTGTTCGGTGAGTCGGATCAGCGCGGCCTTGGACGCGCCGTACACGCCGATGCCGGGCGCGGGCCGCAGCCCGGACACCGAGGAGACGCAGACGATGCGCCCGCCGTGCTCGCCCAGCCAGGCGCGGTGGGCCTCCTGGACCCAGCCGAGGACCGCGAAGACGTTGACCTCGAAGGTCTTGCGCACCGCTGCCGGTTCGGCGTCCAGCAGCGGCCCGTGCACCGGATTGGTGCCCGCGTTGTTGACCAGGACGTCCAGCCTGCCGAAGGTCTCGACGGTCGTCGCGACCGCCGCAGTCCGATGCGCCGGGTCGTCGCTGCGTCCCGCCACGCCGATCGCGTGCTCCGGGCCGCCGAGGCCGGTCACCGCCTCGGCGAGCGACTCGGGATCACGACCGGTGAGGCAGACCCGCGCGCCCTCGGCGACGAGCCTGCTCGCGATCGCCCGACCGATGCCCCGGCTCGCGCCGGTGATCAGCGCGACCTGCCCGGCGAACCGCCGCGCCTTGATCGGGGTGCCGTCCATTGTCTTCGGGTCCATTGCCGCTCCTTGACCGTCGGTGCGTTCGCTGCCGTGTCCGTCGACGCTGTCTGGCCGGTCGATGCCGTCGTGGCCACGGCGCTGCCTTCGCTGTCGACCCTGCCGGCTTCTCGACACTCTGGTGCGGTGTCTTGATCTCCCCGTGCTCGCATCGATCGCCTGCGCGGCATCGACGAGGGCCCGCGCCTGCGACTCTCGGCCTCGGCCTCGTCGATCCGCGCGCCGCGCCATACCGCGACCCGCAGGCCGGACTCGCGTCCGATTCGGTGGCGCCTCCCTGACGCGGGCGCAGGCTTGACCACGGGCTCCCGGTCGGCGTCGGCGGATCGGGGTACCCGACCCGCGCGCGTCGTCGCGGGGCGGCCGAGAACGCTGCGGCGGCGGAGCCCTGACACGCCCGCTCAGCCCTCGGCCCGGAGGGCGACCAGCCGTCGGTGGGCGCGGCGCATCGATCCCAGCCACCGTTCTCGGTCGTCGGCTCGACGGCGTTCGTACTCGGCGACCCTCGGGTGCGGCAGGATCTGGAACGCGCCGCTGCGTAGGGCCGTCACCACGTCCTCGGCGACCTGCTCGGCGGTGAGGACCTCCCCGGCGGCGAGCGTGGCGGAGTCCGGACCCGCCTCGTCGAGCATCGGAGTGCGCACGCCCTGCGGCGAGAGGCAGGAGACGGCGACGCCCTCGGCGGGGCAGGTGATCGCCAGCCATTCGGCCAGCGCCACGGTCCCGTGCTTGGTGACGCTGTAGGGCGCCGAGTCGATGTTGGTCAGCAGCCCGGCGGCCGAGGCCGTCAGGACGAGCCGCCCGCGGTCCCTGGCGACCATCCTGGGCAGCACGTGCGTGGCGGCGTGGACGTGCGCCAGCACGTGGACCTCCCACGAGGCGGCCCAGTCGGCGAGATCCCCGAGCCCGCGCCCGCGGGCGATGCCCGCGTTGGAGCACCACACGTCGATCGGGCCGATCTCGGCTTCGAGGCGTTCGACGGCCGTCCCGACCGCGTCCCCGTCGGTGACGTCCAACTCCAGTGCGACCCCGACCCCGTCGGGCAGCGTCGCGGCCACCTCGGCCGCCGAGTCGCCTTCCCGGTCGGCGACCACGACGGCGCGGGCACCCTCGGCGGCCAGCCTGCGGGCCAGGGCGGCTCCGATTCCGGATGCGCCGCCCGTGACGACCGCGATCCGATCGTCGATCGAATAGGGAGTCGACATCGCTGCTTCACCCTCGCCTTCCGTCCCCCGTCTGCGACGCGGGCCGTCGCGTCGCCGTCGTGGGCGACTCGGTCTCGTCTGCGATCTCTCCTCGCGCGGTCACCGGGCTGGTCGGGCCGTCGCGGCCGTGCGCTCGCCGGGACGAGACGGCCTGCCACGACGCAGGCTCTTCGTCGAGACTTCGAGCCGAGCCGAGCCGAGCCGACGTCGCCTGTCGACGGCGCCGAACCACGTTCCCGCTCCGGCAGACCTCCTGCCGAGAGATGATCGTCGGCTCGGATGAAAGCACGCCTCGGCGGCCGCGTCTGCCCTCGACGTGATCGTTCGCCTGCCGCGCCGGACCGTCCCCCCTGACGATGCCGAGCGATGTCGTCGCTGGTCCGCACCGTGGACGATCGACGAGACCGACGCGCTCGGCGCCGATCGCCTCCGGTGCGACCCGGTGCACCCGCCCAGTCGGCTGCGGTCGACGCTGTGCGCCGTCCCTGCGGTCCGCTCGCCCCGTCCCCGGTCCGAAGCCGCCGTCGATCGGGCTCCGAGCCCGCCCGCCCAGGCCCGGCCGACCGGGCAGGCCGCGCGACGGGGAGTGCACGGCCGCACCCGGTTGAGAGCCGGTGTCAGACCTGGTCGTGCAACGCGGCGCGTCCCGCCAGTGCCAGCGGCTCGACCAGCTCGCCGATGCCGTCGAAACCGCTGCCCGCCGTCTGACCGAGCTGATGTCGATAGTGGATTCCCTCCATGATCACCGCGAGCTTGAAGAACCCGAGCCCCACGTACCAGGCGAGACCCTCGACGTCGCGACCCGACGCCGCGGCATAGCCCTCGACGAGGTCGGACTCGGTGGGGAAGCCGGGGACGGTGGCGGCGTTGACCGGTGCGTTGCCGTCCAGCGGCGCCCGCCTGCCGTAGACCAGCAGCATCCCGAGGTCGGCGAGCGGATCGCCCAGCGTGGCCATCTCCCAGTCGAGGATCGCCCGCATCCGCTTGTCCGGGCCGAAGATCGTGTTGTCCACCCGGTAGTCGCCGTGCACGACGGTGGACGCCTGCGAACGCGGCAGCTCGCGGCCCAGCTCGGCGTGCAGGGCGTCGAGCGTGCCGGTGGGACGGCTGCGGGAGGATTCGAGCTGCGTGCGCCAGCGCCGGAGCTGGCGATCCAGGAATCCCGCAGGCCTGCCGAAGTCGCCGAGGCCGACCTGCTCCTGATCGACCGAGTGCAGCGCCACCAGCCGATCCACCAGTTCGCGGCCGATCAGCGCCGCCCCGTCCGCACCGAGGGCCCGCAGCTCGGGCACGTCCAGCGCGCCGAGGCCGTCGACGAACTCCATGACGAAGAAGGGCGCCCCGACGACGGCCTCGTCCCGGCACAGCAGCAGCGCGTCGGGCACCGGAACCGGCGTGGCGCGCAGCGCGCTGATCACTCGGAACTCCCGACCCATGTCGTGCGCGGTGGGCAGCACGTGCCCGAGCGGCGGCCTGCGGACCGCCCACCGGCCGCCCGCCTGGTCCGACACCTCGTAGGTGAGGTTGGACCGGCCGCCCGGCAGCAGTCGCGCCGTCAGCTCGCCCATGACACCGCCCGGCAGTTCTCGGCCGAGGTGCTCGCGCAGCCGCGCCAGGTGCAGGCCGGGCGGATCGGCCGGGTCTGTTCGCGCGGGGTGCTCGGCGGCCTCGGGATGTGCGGCCCGGCCGGCGGCGGCCTCGTCTCGCTCGTTCTCGTTCACCGTGTCGATGATGGTCCCTCCCCGGTCGATGGGACACCGCGTCCGTCCACGCTCGACGCTGGGCCGTCGGCCCCACGGCGTCCATGACGATCTTCCGCCCTCCGAACACTCCCCGGCCGCTTCGATCACCCGGCTCGCGCGGCGCTCTCTCGCGCGCCGGCCTCCCGCGCCTGCCGCCGGTCCTGCACCGCAGGCCCAGACGGGGCCGGGACGGCCGCCGACCAGCCGCCGGAAACCGGGCACCAGAACCAGGACCAGGACACCGCACGACGGCCCGTCGCCCGGTCTCGCGCAGGCGACGTCGAGCGTCGAGTGTCCCCGGCCGTCCGAGGCCGCCCACGTGATCCTGTGCGCTCTCACACGGCGGTCGGCTGCTTCCTGGGCGGCTGCCCCGATCTCCTCGGCCGGCCTGGAACGCCTGCGCACCCCGTGTTGTCGTGGTCACACCTTCCGCCCGACGCCGGGCGAGTCGGGGCCGCCCGCCCCGCGTGTCCGGCGCGGCGGAGCTGACAGCGGCCTGGCGAACAGGGGTCGTGGACCCGGACCCCGTGCGACCAGGGCCGGTGGACACCAAGCCCCTGACCAGCGGCCATCGGAGGTGAATGAGTGCTCACCGAAACGCTCGACGGCCCGACCCCGGCGACCTGCCGCCGTCGGCCAGGCCAGATCACCCGGGCACACCCGACGCGAGGGAGCGACATGAGCGCGACCGCCGAATCGGCGTCGAGCGGCGACGACTCGGCGCTGCTGCGCCTGCGCGATCTCGACGTCACCTACGGACGGGCCGTCCGGGCGGTCCGCGCGGTGAGCATCGAGGTGCCGCACGGCGCGGTCGTCGCCGTGCTCGGCGCCAACGGGGCGGGAAAGACGTCGCTGCTGCGGGCCGTCTCCGGCACGCTGCCGCTGCACGGCGGCACGGTGGACGGCGGGTGCATCACCGTCGAGGAGACGGCGTTGACCGGCCGCGACCCGGCGGCCGCCGTGCGAGCGGGCGTCGTGCAGGTCCCGGAGGGACGGCGGGTCTTCGCCGGACTCACCGTCGCGGAGAACCTCCGCGCGGGCACGCTCGGCCTGCGCGGTTCCGGCCGAGCGGCCCGGATCTCGACCGCCCTCGACCGGGTGTTCGCCCTGTTCCCGGTGCTGGCCGATCGACGAGGGCAGCGCGCAGGGCTGCTCTCCGGCGGCGAGCAGCAGATGCTCGCCATCGGTCGCGCACTGATGGCCGAGCCGAGGCTGCTGCTGCTCGACGAGCCGTCGCTGGGTCTGGCCCCGCGCATGGTCTCGTTGATCGCCGAGGTGATCACCGAGATCAACCGGCAGGGCGTCGGAGTGCTGCTCGTCGAGCAGAATGCCGCGACCGCCCTGCGACTGGCCCGCCACGCCTACGTGCTGGACGTCGGGCGGGTGCGCCTGGCGGGCCCCGCCGCGCGACTGGCCGCGACCGACGAGGTGCGCAGGCTCTATCTCGGCGAGGCGCCCGAGTCGTCCGAGGCCGCCGAGGCGGGGGACGAACCAGCGTCGCCAGCGCCAGACCGGCCGGTCCGCACCCTCCGGCGGTGGCGGCGATGAACCAGGACACGGCCGCCCCGGGGCAGACCCCGGCGTCGACCGATGCCGGGGCGGAGCGACTCGTGGCCCGCGCCGTGACGGTGCGCTTCGCGGGCCTGCTCGCCCTGGACGGCGTCGACCTCACGGTGGAGCCCGGCAGCGTGCACGCGCTGATCGGACCGAACGGCGCCGGGAAGTCCACGTTCTTCAACGTCCTGTCCGGGGTGTGCCTGCCGGACTCGGGGACGGTCCGCTTCGGCGAGAAGGAGCTGACCGGCCGCCCGCCGCACCGCATCGCCGCCCTCGGCGTCGCCCGCACCTTCCAGAACATCGTGCTGACCAGAGGCACGGTCGCCGAGAACCTCATGCTCGGCAGGCATGTCCTGACCAGGGCAGGGTTCACCGCCACCGCGCTGGGGCTGCCCGGTGTGGCCCGCGAACAGCGGATTCATCGGGAGCGGGCCAGGGAGATCGCCGACTTCGTCGACCTCGGCAGGCTGTTCCACACGCCGGTCGACCTGTTGTCCTACGGAGACCGCAAACGGGTCGAGCTGGCCAGGGCGCTGTGCATGGAGCCGAGGCTGCTGCTGCTCGACGAGCCCGTGGCGGGGATGAACACCGCGGAACGGCAGCGCATGGCCGCCACCATCGCCGAGGTGCGCGCGGCGCTGGGCCTGTCCGTTCTGGTCGTCGAGCACGACATGGGCTTGATCATGCGGATCGCCGATGAGGTCACGGTGCTCGACTTCGGCCGTCGGATCGCCTGCGGCACTCCTCGACGCGTCCAGCGCGATCCCGAGGTGATCCGGGCCTACCTCGGCGCAGGCACCGACGCCCGCCCGGCGGCATCGGCACCGACGCCTGCCGCGCCGAGCAGGCAGGCCGAGTCCCACCCGCCCGAGCCGACGCCGGACCGGGCGCGGCCGCCCGGCACCGAGGCCGGTGAGGACCGATGACCACCCTGGCAGAGGTGCTGCTCACCGGGCTGTCGCTCGGCTCGGTGTATGCGCTGATCGCGGTCGGCTTCGTGGTGATCTTCCGGGCCTCGGGGGTGATGAACTTCGCCCACGGCTCGCTGCTGCTGTTCGGCGGCTACCTGACCGCCGTGCTGCACGAGCCGCTCGGCTTCCTCGGCGCGCTGGCCACGGCGGTCCTCGCCTCGGCCGCGCTGGCCGGGCTGATCGAACTGGTCTGCATGCGACGTCGCCCCACCGAGACCCACGTGCTGGCGATCGTCACCATCGGCGTCGACATCCTGCTGCTGACCGAACTGGCCCGCCGCATCGGGCCGGATGTGCTCGACCTCGGCGACCCGTGGGGCGCGGGAGTGTTCTCGGCGGGCGGGATCACCCTCGCACAGTCCAGAGTGGCCTCCGTCGTGGTCGCCGCCGCCCTGGTGTCCCTGCTGTTCGCGGCCTTCCGCTGGTCGCGCTGGGGACTGGCCATGCGCGCCGCCGCCGCCGATCGCGAGGCCGCGTCGCTGATGGGCCTGCGCCTGGGGCGGGTCCGCCTGCTCGCCTGGTGCGTGGCGGGCGCACTGGCCGCCGTGGCCGCCGTGTTCCTCGCCGCCTTCCCGACGCCCGGACTGGACCGCGCCACCGGGGAGATCGCGCTGCGGGCGTTCCCGGCCGCCGTGCTCGGCGGCATGGACTCCGTCACCGGCGCCCTGATCGGCAGCGTCCTGATCGGCGTCACCCAGGCCGCCGTCGCCGGATACCAACGCAGTCTCGGCGCGTTCGGCGAAGGACTCGGCGACGTCGCCCCCTACCTGGTGATGATCATCGTGCTGCTGGTGCGGCCGCGTGGACTGCTCGGCACGAGGGAGACCGTCCGTGTCTGATCGACGCGATCCGCAGCAGGCTGTCCCCGGCGAGACCGGTCCGGCCCCCTCGCCGACCCCGCAGGCCTCGCCGCGCGACCCACGGCCGGCCCGGCTCCGCCCGGCAGGCCCGCTGGGTGCCGCGATCGGCGTCCTCGTGCTGGCCGCCCTGCCGTTCCTGCTGCCGTCGTCCTGGCTCCAGACCGGCCTGTTCGCGATGGCGGCGGCGATCGGCGCGATCGGACTGACCCTGTTGTCCGGCACGGCCGGGCAGCTCTCCCTGGGGCACTCCTTCTTCCTGGCGGTGGGCGCCTACGGCTACGTCTGGGCCTCGGCGGAGCCGGGACCCGACGCGGCGGGCCTCGGCCTGCCGCCGCCGGCGGCCATGGTGGTGGCGGTGCTGCTCGCGGGCCTGGCGGGCGGGCTGTTCAGCCCGATCTCCGGCCGACTGCGCGGGATGTACCTGGGGGTGGCGACGCTGGCCCTGGTCTTCATCGGCCACCACGTGATGCTTCGGCTGGACTCGGTCACCGGCGGCTACAACGGACGATCGGTGCCCCCGATGGAGATCGGGGGCTTCGGCTTCACCGCCGACGACCCCGCCGGACTGCTCGTCCTCGGCACGCCCTTCGGCGCCGTGGAACGCCTCTGGTACCTCGGGCTGGTACTGGTGATCCTCGCCTGGCTCGTCGCCCGCAACCTGCTGCGCGGCAGACCGGGCCGGGCGATGGGAGCGGTGCGGGACAGCGAGATCGCGGCGTCCGTCCTCGGCGTCCCCGTCGCGGCCCACCGCTCCGCCGCCTTCGTGGTGTCCTCGATGTACGCGGGCCTGGCGGGCGTGCTGATCGCGCTGGCCTTCCGCCGGATCGTGCCCGACTACTTCGGACTCGCGCTGGCCGTGGACTACCTCGCGATGATCGTCATCGGCGGACTCGGCTCGGTGGGCGGTGCCGTGCTGGGCGCGGTGTTCGTCACGATGCTGCCGCAGCTGCTCACCCAGTACGCGGAGGCACTGCCGCTCGTGGTGCCGCCCGGCGTCGTCGCACCGGGCGTGACGCCTGCCGAACTGTCCCGCTACCTCTACGGCGCCGCGATCGTCCTCGTCCTGCTCTTCGCCAGGGACGGACTGATCGGACTGTTCCGCAGGCTGCGCCCGTCCCACCGCCCGGCCGCTCCCGCCGACGTCGCCGCCGACCGCCCGCCGCCTCCCGCCGCCCCGGACCGGCCTCAGCACTCGACCGCTCCCACCGCCACCCCGAAGGAGCCCACGCCGTGAGACCTCCCGCACCACGCAGGACGACCGCACTGTTGGCAGGCCTCGGCCTGCTGCTCGCCGGGTGCACCACCGCAGGCGACGACGCCGGTCCGGGGGAGTCCGGCCTGCTCACCGGGCCCGGCATCACCGAGACCACCATCTCGCTCGGGGCGCTCACCGACCTCACCGGGCCGTACGCGGCGCTGAGCACCAGCATCATCAACGCCCAGCAGCTGGCCGTCGACGAGATCAACGCCGACGGCGGGATCTGCGGTCGCTCACTCCAGATGGTCGTCCGCGACCACGGCTACGACGTGCAGCAGGCCCTCGGCGCCTACACCGAGATCGCCCCGTCCGTCGCCGCGATGCCCCAGCTCCTCGGCTCGCCGATGCTGGCAGCCCTGCTGGACGACCTCGCCGCCGACCAGATGCTCACCTTCCCGCAGAGCTGGGACTCCACGCTGCTGGGGCGCCCGGAGATCCAGGTGCCCGGCAACACCTACGACGTCGACATGATCAACGCGGTCGACTACCTGCTGCGGAGCTCGCTGGTCGCCGAGGGCGACGCGATCGGGCACGTCTTCTTCGAGAACGAGTACGGCGAGAACGCGCTGAGCGGCTCGACCTTCGCCGCCGAACGCGAGGGACTGACGATCGTCGAGCAGCGGGTCATGCCCACCGATCAGGACATGAGCGCCCAGGTCACCGCGCTGCGCGAGGCCGGGGTGACCGCCGTGCTGTTCAGCGCCGGTCCCGCACAGACCGCCTCCTTCGTCGGCGTGGCCGCAGCGAGCGGCTGGGAGGTTCCGGTGATCGGCTCCACCCCCGCCTACGCCTCCCAGCTTCTGGAGACGGCGGCGGCGCCCGCGCTGGAGGGACTGTTCGTCATGGTCAGCGGCGCACCTGCGGCCTCCAGCGACATCCCCGGCGTCCGCGAGCTGGTCGAGTCCTACCAGTCGGCCTATCCGGGCGAGTCCATCGACGGCGGCGTCCTCTCCGGGTACGGCGTGATGGAGTTCCTCGCCGAGGCCCTGCGCATCGCCTGCGACCAGGGCGATCTCAGCCGGGCGGGCATCATCGCCGCCCACCGGACCCAGGGACTCGTCGAAGGCGACCTGGGCATGGCCATGGACTTCTCCGACCCGAACCGCCCGCCGTCCTTCGACTCCTACCTGCTGCGGCCCGAGGTCGGCGCCGACGGCGGGCTGGTCGAGATCGAGTCGGCGAGCCGGGCGCCCGCCGTCGACGACTACACCTTCCCGACGTCCGGCTGAACATGGGGAGGCCGGACGTGCCTCCCGCCGCGACGACCATCCGTCACGAACCGGAGTATCGATGGACTTCTCGCTCACCGACGAACAGCAGGCGATCCGCGACACGGTCCGCGTGTTCATGGCCAAGGAGGTCATGCCGCTCGAACAGGAGGCACTGCGCCGCGAACGCCGTGGCCTGCCGGGGCTGGAACGCGCCGAGCTGCGAGCGCTTCAGCTCAAGGCCAAGGAGTTCGGCTTCTGGGGCCTGTCGACGCCGGAACGCCACGGCGGCATGGACCTGCCCGCCGTCACCCAGTCGCTGATCTGGACCGAGACCGGTCGCTCCCACGTGCCGTTCCGCTTCGGCGGCGACGCCGACAACATCCTCTATCACGGAACCGAACAGCAGCAGGCCGAATACCTGCTGCCCACGATCGCGGGCGATCGGCTCTCCTGCTTCGCGATCACCGAACCCAGCGCGGGCTCGGATGCGGCCAACATCAGGATGACCGCCCGCCGGGACGGCGACGACTGGATACTGCGCGGCGAGAAGGTCTTCATCACCGGCGGGAACGAGGCCGACTTCGCCATCGTCGTGGCCGTCACCGACCCCGACCTGGGCGCCAGGGGCGGCTCCACCGCCTTCCTCGTCGACCGCGAGATGGGCTGGCGATCGGAGTACATCGACACGATGGGCGAGGGCGGCCCCGCCGCGCTGGTCTTCGACGACGTCCGGGTGCCCGGCCGCAACGTCCTCGGCGAGATCGGCCAGGGCTTCACGCTGGGCATGCAGTGGATCGGCAAGGGCCGCTACGCCATTCCCTCCCAGGGGATCGGCATCGCCGAGCGGGCGCTGGGCATGGCGGTGGAGTACGCCAACACCAGGGAGACGTTCGGCCGGACCATCGGTTCCAACCAGGCCGTCCAGTGGATGATCGCCGACTCCGAGGTGGAGCTGGAGGCGGCCAGGGCGCTCGTGCTGCGGGCCGCGTGGACCGTCGATCAGGGCATCGACCCCCGGCACGCCTCGGCCCAGGCCAAGCTGTTCGGCGCGGCCATGGTCAACCGGGTCGTCGACCGGGTGATGCAGATCCACGGCGGCATCGGCTACACCCGTGAGCTGCCCATCGAGAAGTGGTACCGGCAGGTCCGGCTGTTCCGCATCTTCGAGGGCACCGACGAGATGCTGCGGCTGATCATCTCCCGCGACCTGTTGCGCGGACACACCAAGATCGGCGGCCACCTCGGCTGAGGTGACCTCTTCGTCGACGACTTCTGGAGGGTCCATGTCTCTGTCGCTGGCCTGCATCCTGGCCGAGGCCGCCCGCACCCATCCCGATCGGGTGGCCGTGATCGACGACGCCGTCCGTCTCACCTACGCCGAGTTGTGGGCCGAGGTCCGTTCGCTGGCCGCCGGGCTGCGGGAACTCGGCGTCCGGCCGGGCGACCGGGTCGCGTTGATGGCGGCCAACTCGGCCGACTTCCCTCGCGCCTACTTCGCCGTGCTCACCGCCGGGGCCGTCGTCGTCCCGGTCCACCTGCTGCTCGCCCCGCAGGAGATCGCACATGTGCTGCGGGACAGCGGTTCGACACTGCTGCTCAGCGATCGGGCGCTCGCCCCGGCCGCCGTGCGCGGCGGCGCGGCCCTCGACCTGCCGGTGGTCACCGTCGGGGCCCCCGAGGGCGACGGGCCGCCGAGGCTGGAGGACGTCGCGGGGCGGGTGAGCCCACTGGCGACGCTGTGCACCCGGTCGGCCGAGGACCCGGCGGTGATCCTCTACACCAGCGGGACCACCGGGACGCCCAAGGGTGCCGTACTCAGCCAGCTCAACCTGGTCATGAACGCCACCGTCAACGCCTACGACGCCAACGACACCCGGCAGGTGGACGTCGTCATGGGCTGTCTGCCGCTCTTCCACGCCTTCGGGCAGACGGTCGCGATGAACACCGCGTTCCGGGTCGGCGCCACGCTCGTGCTGATGCGGCGCTTCGAGCCCGTCGCCGCGCTCGAACTGATGGTGGAACACCACGTCACGATCTTCCACGGCGTGCCGACGATGTACGTCGCCTTGCTGGCGGCGGCCCGCACGCTGCCCCGCGCGGCGCTGCCGTCGCTGCGCCTGAGCGTCTCCGGCGGGGCCTCGCTGCCCTCGGCGGTGCTGGAGCAGTTCGAGCAGCGGTTCGAGACCACCGTCTACGAGGGCTACGGCCTGTCCGAGACCTCGCCGACCGCCACCACCAATCAGCCGAGGATGGGCACCCGGCCGGGCACCGTGGGCCATCCGATCTGGGGCGTGGAGGTGGAGATCGCCCGGCATGACGTGCTCGGGAGCATCGAACTGCTGCCGACGGGCGAGCTGGGGGAGATCGTGATCCGGGGGCACAACGTGTTCCTCGGCTATCACAACCGTCCCGAGGCGACGGCCGAGGCCGTCGTGGACGGCTGGTTCCGCAGCGGGGACCTGGGAACCAAGGACGCCGACGGCTTCATCACGGTGGTCGACCGGACCAAGGACGTCATCATCCGGGGCGGGTTCAACGTCTATCCCAGCGAGGTCGAGGACGCCCTCATGCGTCATCCGGGGATCAGGCAGGTGGCGGTGATCGGTCTGCCGCACCCTCGGCACGGGGAGGAGGTGTGCGCCGTCGTGGTGGCCGCCGATCCCGCCGCGCCGCCGACCGCCGCGCAGCTCGTGGAGTGGGCGACCGACCGCATCGGCAGACACAAGTACCCCCGGCTGGTCGAGCTGGTCTCCGAGCTGCCGCTCGGCCCCAGCGGCAAGGTGCTCAAGCGGGAGCTGCGCCGCCGGTACGCCGCCGCAGCCGAAACCGGGGCGGGGGAGTCGGACTCGTCGGAGCCGGGAGCGCCGGCGGCGGGGGAGGCTGCGGCCGTCGCGTCGGGCGAGCAGAGCAGGCCCCACGGCGGCTGATCGGCTGCTCTCGTTCCCAGGCCGATCGGCATCGCCGTCGGCGCCTGCGGGTCGGGCAGGCCGGACGCCGACCGCCCGCACAGCGTTGCAGAACTCGGCGGGCCCCTGCGCGGGGCGCCCGCCCTCGTCACCGAGGAGGACTCGTGCGGGTCTGGCAGGTCCACGAACACGGCGAACCGGGTGCGGTGCTCGTCGAGGAGGACGTCGACGTCCCGGCACCCGGCCCAGGGCAGATCCGGGTGCGGGTGCTCGCCGCCGCCGTCAACTTCGCCGACGTCCTGCTCTGCCGGGGTCGGTACCAGGTGCGGCCGCCGCTGCCCTTCACCCCCGGCGTCGAGTTGTGCGGCGAGGTCGTCGCGATCGGGCCGGAGGCCTACGGGCACAGGGTGGGGGACCGGGTGATCGGCCTGTCGGTGCTGCCGCGCGGTGCCTTCGGCGAGTACACCGTGATGGCCGCCGAGGCCGCCCTGCCCGCTCCGGCGGCGCTCAGCGACGCGGAGGCCTCCGCGCTGTGCATCGGTTATCAGACCGGCTGGTTCGGTCTGCATCGGCGGGCGGCGCTGCGGGCGGGCGAGGTCCTGCTCGTCCATGCCGCCGCGGGCGGGGTCGGCAGCGCCGCCGTCCAGCTCGGCGCGGCGGCGGGCGCCACCGTCATCGGGGTCGTCGGCAGTGCCGCCAAGGCCGAGGTGGCGCGGGAGTCGGGGGCCGACATCGTCGTGGTGCGGGGCGAGGCGGACTTCGTCGACGTGGTGAAGGAGGCCACCGACGGCCGGGGCGCCGACGTGGTCTACGACCCCGTCGGCGGTGACTCCTACCAGCGCTCCACCAAGTGCATCGCCTTCGAGGGACGCATCGTCGTGGTGGGCTTCGCGGGCGGGGTGATCCCGCAGCCCGGCCTCAATCACGCGCTGGTGAAGAACTACTCGATCCTGGGCCTGCACTGGGGGCTGTACGCCCGCCGCGACCCGAACGCGGTGGCGGCGGCACATCTAGAGTTGAGTCGGATGGCGGGCGAGGGGACGGTGCGTCCGCTGGTCGCCGAGCGGGTCGGCCTGGCCGCCGTCCCCGACGCGCTCCAGCGGCTGGCCGACGGCCGCACGGTCGGCAGGCTCGTCGTCGAGCCGGGCCGCTGAGGGGGCGAGCGCCGGGCGGAGCTGCCCGGCGGCGGTCCGGAGAAAGGGTTCCCTGCCGCCGGAGGAAGCCATGCCACGGCGACTCGGCGGCGGCCCACGTCTGCCTCCGTCCGTGTCGCGGCCCGGCAGGCGTGGCGGCAACGGGTCCGTCCACTATGGGCACGAGCCACTCGCGGGGACACCGGAGCTGAGCCTCGTCATGGGCAGTACGCGACCGACGGGGGGCGGCCTCGACGGTGGGCGCAGGCCGCGCCGACGGCGAACGGATTGCTCGTCGAGTCGCTGCGCCTGTTCCGCGCGGTCGAACGCGGCGGTGGGGCCGCCCCACGCCGCCCATCGCGTCGCCGCTGCGCACCGGCGAAGACGAGCCGTCGACCCCGCCGCCCGCGTTGCGTGAGCGACGCCGGAACCACGGCGACGAGCCCGGCCGAGGTGGCTCAGCATGGCGAACTCCCGCAGCGAGGGCCGATCCGCCGGTCGCCGCAGCCCAGCGGCTCCGGTCTGTCACGGTGCCCAGGAGCGCGGGCACTCCGATGTGAGCGGTCACAGCGTGGCGCTTGCGCCTGCTGGAGCGGACCCGATGACGACGGAGCCCTGACCAGTGCCTTTCACCGGCCGTCACGGTTCAGGACGAGGGCGGGCCGGGGAACCGGCCGTGCCGTCGCCTCTTCCCCGGCACGTAACCCGTGCGTAACTTGATCAGGGTGATCGGAGTGCCTGACAGGGCGGTCGGTATCCGAGTACACGGCCGGGCCGCCGAACGAACGGCGATCGACGAGCTGCGCAGGCAGGCGCGTGACGGGCGCGGCGGTGCGCTGCTCATCCTGGGTTCTCCGGGACTGGGCCGGACCACCCTGCTGGAGCACGGCGCCCGGTGCATCCCGGCTGCCACGGTGCTGCGCACCTGTGCGGTGGCCGCCGAGTCGAGTCTGCGACACAGCGGGCTGCACGCGCTGCTGCGTCCGGTCGCCGACCGGCTGCACGCCGTCGGTGACTCCCGGACCCGGCCGCTGCTGGCCGCCATGGACCTCGTCGACCAGGACGTCGACCCCGTGGATCACGAGGCGAGTGCCGTCGTTCCGGTCGTGGCCGCCGTCGACGCTCCCGCCCGGCGACCCCGCTCGGCGCGCTCTGCACCGTCGCCGGGACTCATGGCGCAGTCGGTCCCTACTCCCCGCGAGTCGCCCGAGACGGACGCGGGCCGCGTCGGCCGAGCACTGCTGCACGCGTTGGCAGGCCTGGCGGCCGAGGGCGGCCTGCTGTGCTGCGTCGACGACGCCGACCAGTTGGACCCGGCCTCCCGCGCGGCCCTCTCCTTCGCCGTCCGCCGACTGACGCCCGCCCACGGGGTGACCGTGCTGCTGACGGCGCGCCAGGACGCCCGGCGATGGCCGCCGGAGATCCCGGTGCGCAGGCTCCGGCCGCTCACCGAGTCCGACGCCGCCGCGATGCTGGACGACCTCGTGGCAGGCCCGCTGCGACCGACGGTTCGTGAGCTGCTGCTGCACAGCGGCCGGGGCGTCCCCCGGCTCCTCACCGAACTGGTCGCCGGGCTCGCACCCGGCCAGCTCGCAGGCCTCGTCCCGCTGCCCCGGCACCTGCTGCCAGCGGCGTCGCTGTCGTGGCTGGTCAGGACCCGGCTGGACGGGCTGCCCAGTGACACCCGGCTGCTGCTTCTACTCGCCGCAGTGGAATTGGAGATCGAGGGCGTCGTGGACGTCGGTGTCCTGCTGCGCGCGGCCGAGCGGGCCGGACTGCACCCGAGTTGCCTGGAACCCGCCGAGGCCGCGGGCCTGGTGCGGGTGGACGGACCCGGTCTCGGCTTCGCGGACCGACTCCTGCCCGAGGCCGTGTACCGGGGCGAGTCGCAGGCCAGACGTCGGTCGGCGCACGGGCTGCTGGCCGCCGTGGCGGACGATCCGGAGCGGTCGCTGCGCGCGCTGCGGCATCGCGCGGCCTGCGCCGTCGGCCCCGATGCCGCTCTGGCGGACGCGATCGAGGCGGCGGTCGACCGCGTCGGGTCCGACGGCGACGCCTGCACGGCTGCCGCGTCCGCCTGCTCGGACGCGTTGTCCAGGGCTGCGGAGCTGACCGGGGACCGGGATCGTCGCGGCGCCCGGCTGATCCGCGCCGCCGAGCACGCCTGGGCGGCGGGCCGGACCGACCAGGTCAGGTCGCTGCTCGCTCGATCCGGAGCCTCGACGAGGTCGGCGACGCTGCGGGGCCGGACCGAGTACCTCCGGGGGATCGTCGAACTGCGGGACGGCATCGTCGAGGACGCGCGGGAGGCCCTGCTCCTGGCGGCGGCTCTGCTGAGCGAGTCTGCGCCCGGTCTGGCGGCCGAGGCGCTCGCGAAGACGGCGGAGGCCTGTTGGACGGCGGGTGATCGTCGCGGCCTGGCGACGGTGACGGGCGCCGTCGCGGCGTTGCGCGCCGATGCCCCGACACCGCCTCGGCGGGTGGACGACGCCGCCGGTCTGCTCCCCGTCTTGCGCGGTGATCACCGTGCCGCGACCGCCACCGTGCGCGAACTGCGCCGCCGGGCGGCGGGCGAGGCCGCGCCGGAGGTCCTGCTCGACATCGCGACCAGCGCCGCGATCCTCGGCGCATCGGCCCTGGCCAGGCAGGCGGGCAGCCGGGCGGTGGCGCGGGCCAGAGCGGGCGGTCGGACGGCGATCGTCCCTCGGGCCTTGGAACTGCTCGTCTACGCGGAGCTGCGCCTCGGTGAACATGCCAGGGCGGCCGAGCACGCCGTGGCGGGGCTGGCCGCCGCCCGGACAGCGGGGCAGGGCAACTGCGCACTGCATCTGCGGGCCGCGTTGGCGATGTCCGCCGCCGTCGCGGGGGACGCCGTCGCCTGCCGAGAGCACGCGGCCGCCGTCATCGCGACGGGCCGAGCCCGAGGACTCTCGTTGGCCGTGAGTCTGGCCGAATGGAGTCTCGCGCGGCTCGATCTGTCGCTGTCCCGCCCGAAGGAGGCGGCGGATCGACTGTTTCCGCTGGTACAGGGCAGATCCGGGCACAGTCATTTCGCGGTGCGGTTCCTGGCCGTGCCGTGTCTGGTGGAGGCCTCGGTCCTTGCCCGGGATCCTCGGCCCGTCGGCGGGCTGCTGCGGCGCTTCGAGCAGCGGGTCCGCGCGGTCGGGGACACGGTGGCCCTCGCGCAGGCGTTGCGCTGTCGGGCGCTGCTCGACGCGGACCCGGCCGAGGCGGACGCCCTGTTCGGCGCGGCACTGCGGCTGCACGAGGCCGTGGGAACGGAGTTCGAGTGCGCCAGGACCCGACGCCTGCACGGCGAGTTCCTCCGCAGGCGGCGACGCCCACGGGAGGCCAGGGAGCAGCTGCGCGGCGCGCTGCGGCATTTCGAGAGCTGTGGGGCCCGGATCTGGGCCGACCGGGTCCGGGACGAGCTGCGCGCGACGGGCGCGGCGACGGGCGGCCGAGGCGGACTGCTGGGCAGGCTCACCCCGCAGCAGCTCCGCATCTCCCGCCAGGTCGCGGCGGGCGCGACCAATCGCGAGGTCGCCTCGACGCTGTGCCTGAGCCCGCGCACCATCGACCACCACCTGCGCAACGTGTTCGCCGCGCTCGGGGTGCGGTCTCGCGTCGAGCTGGTGCACGTCCTGGCGGCGGAGACGGGCGACGACGTGGTCGAGGTGCCTGCCCGCCAGGAGCCGCCCGGCGCGGCGGGGGTGCGGCGCCGCCGACCTCCGGGTGGGACGACCCCGCAGGAGACCACCCCGCATGCGCCGCGAGGACCCGCCGTGTCCGGGTCGGGGCGACCAGGGGCGGGCCTGCGGTGAGGCGGGTCGCCGCCTCGACAGGGTCGGGCGCCCCCGAGCGGCCGCCGGGCCGACCGTGCTCCGGGCGGCGTCGCGCCCCGCCGCGGGTCGAGCCTGCCTCCGCCGACGACCCGTCGCGCCCGGGGACCGATGCGTCGGAAGCGGCGGAAGTCCGCGAGTCGAGAGCCGTGAATCAGCGCCCATGTCGAGGTCGAGGGAGAGCCATGGTGAGACCGATGACGGCGGGCCGCACGGGCGCCGAGTCGTCAGAGCCCGTCGGGCCGCCGATGTTCGGCGGCAGGCTGCGCCGCGTCGAGCCGCAGCACGGGTCGGCGTCCTCACGATCCGCCCGGCTGGACGCCCGGTCGCTGCCCGGCCTGCCCGAGGCCAGACCGCCCATCCGGTCCAGGGCGGACGGCACGGCGGTCGCGCTGCTGCACCGGACCGCCGCCGTGCTGCTCGGCGAACTCCCCGAGCTGACCGATCGGCTGGTGACCTCGCTGCGGGCGCAGGAGTCGGCCTACCGAGCGGCGGCGGTGGACCGTGATGAGCTGTGGCAGGAGGTGCACGAGTCCCTGGAGAACAACGTGCGTGCCCTGCTGCGGCCGAAGGAGACCAGGGAGCCCGCGCGGCGGTGCTCTTGGCGGATCGGCGCGCTGCGTGCCGAACAGGGCATTCCGCTGGACGCGCTGCTGCACGCCTTCCGGCTGGGCGGCGGCATCGTCTGGCAGGGCCTGGTGGAGACCGCGACCCGGAACGATCCCGACGACGTCCACCTGCTCGTCCACGTGGCGGCCGACGTCTGGAACTTCGTCGACGAGCACTGTGGACTGGTCGCCGAGGCCTACCGGCAGGTGGAGACCAGGCTGACCAGGCGCCGCCACGAGCGGCTGCGGGCCCTGGTGGGAGCCGTGCTCGACGGGGCTGCGCGCATCGCCGACGTCCCGGCGGTCGCCGCCGCGCTCGACCTGCCGGAACACGGCCGCTACGCGGTGGTCGTCGTGACCGGCGGCGAACGCAGCTCCTACCGGGGCTCCTTCCTACCGCCGGAGGTCGCGGGCGCGCGGATCGTCTGGCACATCGGCGCGGAGTCCGATCGGGGCATCGTGCTGCTCGGCGCCGAACGCGGCCTCGAGGAACTGGCCCGATCGCTGCGGGTTCCCGCAGGCGGGCGAGCGGGCATCAGCCCGGTGGCGGGCGGACTCGCGGCGCTGGGCTCGGCCTGTCGGCTCGCCGAGATCGCGGTGACCACCTGCACTCGGGACGGCGAGGCGGCGCTGCTGCACGACCACCTGCCCGCCGCGATGGCCGTCTCCTGCCCGGATCTGGGCGCCGCGCTCGTCGAGCGCGCCCTCGGCCCCGTCCTCGCGCTGGACGCGCCCGACCGGGAACTGCTGCTGTCGACGGTGACCGCCTGGCTCGACAGCGACGGATCGGCGCTGCGAGCAGGCAGTCTGCTGTTCTGCCACCGCAACACCGTGCTCAACCGACTACGCCGCTTCGAGCAGCTCACCGGCCGATCGCTGAACCGGCCCCGCGACCTCGTTGAGCTGTCCCTCGCGCTGGAGGCCCGCCGAGTCCTGCCGTGAGGCGTCTCCGGCGGGCCTGCGGTCGGCGGCCGGGCCCGCACGGGCGGCCGAGGAGTGGCCGCGCCGTGCGAGCGAGATCACTCGGCCGGGTACAGCCGGGAGACGGTCTGCGCGACACAGCACGGGCGCTCGGCGTCTCGCGCCGTGACGGTGACGGTCGCGACGAGCTGGAGGGCGCCGTCTCCGAGCGGCGTCGCCTCGTCGATCCGGCTGGTGGCCCGGACCGCGCTGCCGGTGCGCAGCGGTGCCGGGAACCGCACGCGGTTGAGTCCGTAGTTCACCCCGGTCCGCACGCCCGCCACCCGGTACAGGCCCCGGTTGAGCATCGGCAGCAGCGACAGGGTCAGGTAGCCGTGCGCGACGGTCCCGCCGAACGGGCCGTCCGCCGCCCGCTCCGGATCGGTGTGAATCCACTGTCGATCCTCGGTGGCCTCGGCGAAGGCGTCGACGCGGGCCTGCTCGATCAACTCCCACGGGCCGGGGCCGATCACGATGCCCACCGCCTCGGACAGCTCGGCGAACGAGGCGAAGACGCGCAACGGGACCGCGTCCGAGGTCGGCTCCGGAGCCGCCGACCGCGCGCCCGTCCCGACCGCCGCGTCACCCGCTCCGGCCGGGTCCTGGGAAACCGCCGCACGTGGGCCGGGAACGCGATCGTCTTCGGCATCGCCTCGGGCGGTCACCGCGCACCGCCGTTGACGTAGAGCGTCTGGCCGCTGACGTAGGACGCCGCGTCGGAGGCGAGGAAGGCGATCACCTCGGCCACCTCCGTCGGTTGTCCCACCCGGCGCAGCGGGATCTGTGTCGCGGCCCGCTGCTGGTGATCGTCGGCCTCCAGCCCCACGCGCTGGGCGGTGGCCGCCGTCATCGCGGTGGCGATGTAGCCGGGTGCCACGGCGTTGACCGTCACCCCGAAGGGGCCCAGCTCGATGGCCAGCGTCGCCGTCAGGCCCTGGACGCCCGCCTTGGCCGCCGCGTAGTTGACCTGGCCTCTGGCGCCCAGCGCCGACCGGCTGCTGAGATTGACGATGCGGCCGTATCCGGCGGCCACCATGGGCTGCTGCGCCGCGTGGCAGCAGAGGAACATGCTGGTCAGATTGGTCGAGATGACCGCGTCCCACTCGGCGGCGGGCATCTTGAACAACAGGTTGTCCCTGGTGATCCCGGCGTTGTTGACCAGGATGTCCAGCCTGCCGAAGCGGTCGAGGACCTGGGCGGTCATCGCCGCCACGTCACTCTCCACCGCGACGTCGCAGCCGATCGCGACGGCGGTGCCGCCCGCCTCGACGATCTCCGCCGCGACGGGCCTGGCCCGGTCCTCGGTCAGGTCGACCACGGCCACCGACGCCCCGTCGGCGGCCAGCCTGCGCGCCGTGGCGGCGCCGATGCCCTGCGCGGCACCGGTGACGACGGCGATCCGTTCGGCGAATCTGCTCACGGTGATCCCTCTCTCGATGATGTGACGTCTCGGTCGTCTCTCACGGGTGTGTCGGCGGTCGGGGTGGCGTCTTCGGTGGCTCTTGATGCCATGCCGCCGCAGGCCTTTCGTTGATCAATCGCGGTCGATCAGCATCGCCGTGCCCTGTCCGACGCCGACGCACAGCGTCGCCAGTCCTCGCCTCGCGCCGGTCCGCCGCATGCGGTGCAGCAGGGTGGTCAGGATTCGAGCGCCGGAACAGCCGAGGGGATGCCCGAGGGCGATGGCTCCGCCGTCGGGGTTGACCAGCTCCGCAGGCAGCTCGAGCGCATCGACGACGGCGAGCGTCTGCGCCGCGAACGCCTCGTTGACCTCCACCGCGTCCAGGTCCGCCACGCGTCGGCCCGTCCTGGCGGTCACGGCGCGGACGGCGGGCACCGGTCCCAGCCCCATGACGTCGGGGTGCACGCCGACGCTGGCGCCTCCCGCGTAGCGGCCGAACGGCGTGACCCCGAGATCGGCCAGCGCCGAGTCGCTCACCAGCAGCAGGCCTGCGGCGCCGTCGTTCAGCGGCGAGGAGTTGCCCGCCGTCACGGTGCCCCCGGCGCGGAACGCGGGGCGCAGGCTCGCGAGTCGCGCAGGCGAGGTGTCCTCCCGGATGCCCTCGTCGGCGTCGACGAGATCGCCGTCGGGGGTGCGGACCGGCAGCAGCTCGTCGTCGAAGCGGCCTGCTGCCCGAGCCTCGGCCGCCCGGCGATGGCTGCGCAGCGCGAAGGCGTCCTGACGCTCCCGTGAGATCGAGCACCGGGTCGCCACCTCCTCGGCCGTCTCGCCCATCGCCAGCACGCCGTGTCGCTCGCCCGCCTTCTCGTTGACCAGCCGCCAGCCCAGCCTGGTGTCGGCCAGTTCCATCGTGTGAGGCAGACCGTCGGCGGGACGCGGTAGCACGAACGGGGCTCGACTCATGGACTCCGAACCGCCCGCCAGCACGACCTCGGCCTCGCCTGCGGCGATCGCCCGAGCGCCGGTGATCACCGCCTCCAGCCCGGAGGCGCACAACCGGTTCACCGTCGCCCCCGGCACCGAGTCCGGCAGGCCCGCGAGCAGCACGGCCATCCTGGCCACGTTCCGATTGTCCTCACCGGACTGATTGGCCGCGCCCCAGTAGACGTCGTCGATCCTCGCCGGGTCCATGGCCGGCACGTCGGCGAGCAGGCCCGCGATGACCTGGGCGGCCAGATCGTCGGGTCGGACGGCGCGCAGTGCCCCGCGCAGTCGGCCGATCGGGGTGCGACGGGCGGCGACGAAGTGGACGGCACGCATGGTCGGGCTCCTCGGAGGGGACGGTCGGGCGGAACGTGTGGTGCGCCTTGGCACACTCGTGGCATCGGACCGCCGCCGCAGACACCGCGTCGGGGCCCTCGGCAGGCGGCGCCGACCTATCTGAAGGCGCCGACGCCGGTCAGCGCCCGGCCGATGATCAGCTGTTGGATCTCGGTGGTGCCTTCGTAGAGCGTGGTGACGCGGGCGTCCCGCAGATACTTGGCCACCGGGAACTCGTCGAGATAGCCCGCGCCGCCGAAGACCTGCACCGCGTTGTCGGCGGCGCGCACGGCGGCCTCGCTGGCGAAGAGCTTGGCCATCGAGGACTCGGTCTCGAAGGGCTGGCCACGGTCCAGGAGATCGGCCACCCGCCAGACCAGCAGGCGCGCGGCGGCGGCGTCCACGGCGATCGAGGCGATCAGCCGCTGCACGAGCTGGTGGCCCGCGACGGGCCTGCCGAACTGCTCGCGCTCTCGGGAGTAGGCCACCGCGGCGTCGAGTGCGCCCTGCGCCACCCCGACGCACCCGGCCGCCACCGACATCCGGCCCTTGGCCAGGGCGGACATCGCGATGCCGAAGCCCCGGTCGACCTCGCCCAGCCGGGCGGAGTCGGGCAGCAGCACGTCGTCGAAGGTCAGCTCGGCGGTCGCCTGGCCGCGCAGGCCGAGTTTGCCGTGGATCTCGCGGCGGGTCAGACCGGGGGAGTCGGCGGGCACCAGGAACGCCGTGATCCCCCGAGGGCCAGGACCGCCGGTCCTGGCGAAGACCACGCAGACCTGCGCCCAGGTGCCGTTGGTGATGAACGTCTTCGCCCCGGTGAGCAGCCAGCCGTCGTCCTGCCTGCTCGCACGGGTCCGCAGCGAGCCTGCATCCGATCCGGTGTCCGGTTCGGACAGTGCGAAGCACCCCAGCGCCTCCCCGGAGCACAGCCTGGGCAGCCACCAGCGGCGCTGTGCCTCCGTGCCGTACGCCAGGATCGAGGCGGCCACCAGGCCGAGGGACACCGAGACCACCCCGCGCACCGAGGAGTCCGCCCGTCCCAGCTCCTCCAGCACGAGGCAGTAGGACAGGTGATCTCCGCCGGAGCCGCCGTAGGACTCGGGGATGGTCATGCCGAGGAACCCCACCTCACCGAGGCGGGGGATCAGCTCGAGGTCGATCGACTCGCGACGGTCCCAGTCGGCGGCATGCGGCACCACCTCACGGTCGACGAAGTCGGCGGCGAGGCGGCGCAGCGCCGCCTGCTCCGATGAGAGGGTCAGGTCCATCTCGCCTCCGTGCCCTGGGAATCGTGTGCCGGGAATCGTGCCCTGGGAACAGCCCCTGGAAATCGTGATCCCCCATAAACTAGCGCTGGAAGTTTATCGGCGTCCAGGGGTGATGTGACAGAGTTCCGTGCGCGGCGGTCGTCGTCCCCGCCGCCGAGGAGGTCGGTATGGCTCGGCCGCGTCAGCCCCGGCTGAGCAGGGCCCGCATCGTGGAGGCCGCCACGGTGCTGATCGACGCCGACGGGCTCGATGCGTTCTCCACGCGACGCCTCGCCCTCGAACTGGGCGTCCGGGGGCCCTCGCTCTACAACCACTTCGCGACCAAGAACGAGATACTCGACGCCGTCGCGGACGAGATCATCGCGCAGGTCGACGTCTCCTTCTTCGCCGAACACGACTGGCGGACGGCGCTGCGCCGATGGGCGCACTCCTATCGCGACGCCCTGGCCGCGCACCCCAACATCGTGCCGGTCCTGGCACGAGGGCCGGGCAGGCGGCCCGCCGCGTTGGCGATGGCGGACGCGGTCTACGGCGGCCTGGTCGACGCGGGCTGGCCGCCCGCGCGGGCCACCCACATCGGCGCCGTGATGCGCTACGTCGTCGCGGGTTCGGCGCTGGGCTCCTTCGCCAGGGGCTTCGAGGCCGATCCCGCGCTGTACGAGGAGGAGCGGTACCCGCACCTGTCGCAGGCGCACCTGCTCGCCGATCACCAGCGCAGCGTCGACGAGGGCGCCTTCGCGCTGGGGGTCGACATGCTGCTCGCCGGGCTGAGTCAGGTCTACGCGGAGGTCGTCGGCCCGCTGCCGCCTGCGGCGGGTAGTTCGGCGACGGGCGGATCTGCGACGACCGGACAGGCCCGGCCTTAGCCGGGGCGGGGTGTGCTCCCGATCGCGGGAGCGCCGGTTCCGAGTGGCCTCCATGCCTCCCGGCGGCCGATGCGGCGGTTCGGCGCCGAGCAGCCGCCTCGACGCCGCAGGGCGCGCGTCCTCCTGGGCGGATCGTCGGTTCGACGGCCGGAGCGTCGCAGTGCCGTCCGCCGTCCGCCCGTCCCGCGGGGGTGGGCGGCCTGCTCGAGTCCGGTTCGCTCCCGTGCCTTGCCGCGTGCGGAGGTGATCACGTCGGGCAGCGTGGGTTTTCGAATCTCGCGTCGTCGGACGTCGTCGCGCCGTTGCCGACCTCGCCGCTGCCGCTGTCCTCCCGGCTCTGTCTTCGCCTTCCCCCGACTTCGTCGCCGTCGCCTCGACGGTCGTCGTGTCGAGCCGCTCTCCCGCGCCGCCCGCCGTCGGCGCACCTCCCGGCCGCAGCCTCTATCGGCGAGGCGGTCGCGGCGCTAAGGTGAAAACTAGCGGCGCTAGTCCACTTTCGTCGCTCACCCTCGGCCGTTCGACGAGCAGGGATGCCATGACCAGCGCAGACGTCGCCACATCAGCCGGGGCGGCGCGAGCCGCCGACCGCAGCAGGTTCTATCTGGACGGACAGTGGACGGAGCCGCTCGGCGGGGGCGTCATCCCCGTCGAGAACCCCTACACCGAGCGGATCATCGCCACGGTGCCCGCCGGGTCCGTACGGGACGTGGACCGGGCGGTGGCCGCCGCCCGTGCCGCCGCGACGCCGTGGGCGGCCACCCCGCCCGCCGTGCGGGCCGAGCACCTCGCCCGACTGGCCGACGCGGTCGCGGCGCGGGCCGAGGACCTCGCCGCCACCATCGGCCGGGAACTCGGTGCGCCGCAGCGGGTGGCCGCCGCCGTGCATGTCGGAATGCCGCTGACGGTGTTGCGCGGCATCGCCGAGACGGCCGCCCGGCCGCCAGCGGAGGAGACCGTCGGCAACTCCCTGGTGGTCCGGGAGCCCGTCGGGGTCGTCGCCGCGATCACCCCGTGGAACTACCCGCTGCATCAGGTGGTCGCCAAGGTGGCGCCCGCGCTGGCGGCGGGCTGTCCGGTGGTCCTCAAGCCCAGCGAGGTGACCCCGCTGACGGCGTACCTCTTCTTCGACGCCGTCCACGAGGCGGGACTGCCGCCCGGCGTGCTCAACCTGGTCGTCGGCACCGGTCCGGTGGTCGGCGAGGCGCTGGCCGGGCACCGGGACGTCGACATGGTCTCCTTCACCGGCTCCACGGCCGTCGGCGCCCGGATCTCCCACCTGGCCGCCGATCGGATCGCCCGCGTCGCCCTGGAGTTGGGGGGCAAGTCGGCCAACCTCGTCCTGGCTGACGCCGACCTGCCCGCCGCCGTCCGTGCAGGCGTCGGCAAGGCCTTCCTCAACTCCGGCCAGACCTGCACCGCGTGGAGTCGGATGCTGGTGGACCGCAGCCGGTATGCCGAGGCCGTCGAACTGGCCGAGCAGTCCGCCCGCCGCTTCACCCTCGGCGACCCCGTCGCCCCGCAGACCCGCCTCGGCCCGCTGGTCTCGGCCGCGCAGCGTGATCGGGTACTCGGCCACGTCGACCGCGCCGTCGCCGACGGAGCCAGGCTGGTGATCGGCGGATCCGACGCCGAAGTGCCCGCGCAGGGCCATTTCGTCGCCCCCACCGTGTTCGCCGACGTCGATCCCGACGGCGCGCTCGCTCAGGAGGAGGTCTTCGGCCCGGTCCTGGCGATCATCCCCGTCGCCGACGACGCCGAGGCCGTCGCGGTGGCCAACAACTCGCGCTACGGCCTCGCCGGAGCGGTCTGGTCCGCCGACGCCGAACGGGCGCTGGCGGTGGCGCGGTCGCTGCGTACCGGCGCGGTCGACGTCAACGGCGGTGCGTTCAACCCCGCCGCGCCCTTCGGCGGCTACCGCCAGTCCGGTCTCGGCAGGGAGTTGGGCGCGCACGGCATCGCGGAGTTCACCGAGGTGAAGGCGATCCAGCGATGAGCGGCGGACGCACCGTGTCGGCCCTGCTGGCGCGTCGTGCGGACCTGTCGCCCACTGTGGAACAGGTGCGGCTGCCCGATCCGGGACCGGGCGAGGTCCGGGTCCGGATTCGGGCCGCCGGGGTCTGCCACTCCGATCTGTCGATGATCAACGGCACGCTCGCCCCGTCCTTCCCGCTGGCACTCGGCCACGAGGCGGCGGGCGTCGTCACCGACGTCGGGCCGGGGACCGATCGCGTCTCCGGCGGGGAGCACGTCGTGCTCAACTGGTCGCCTGCGTGCCGGACCTGCTGGCATTGTGCGGCGGGCAGGCCGTGGTTCTGTGACACCGCAGGCAGGCCGTCCTCGGCACGGGGCGCCACCGCCGACGGCGCGGCGCTGCACGTCACGCTCGGTCTCGGCGCACTCGCCGAGGAGGTCGTGGTACCGCAGCACGCGGTCATCCCGGTGCCCGCCGAACTGCCCTTCGACCAGGCCGCGCTGCTGGGCTGCGCGGTGCTGACCGGCGTCGGCGCCGTCCGCAACACCGCGCGGGTCGCGGCGGGGGAGTCCGTCGTCGTGATCGGACTCGGCGGGGTCGGCCTGTCCGCCGTCCTGGCCGCTCGCGATGCGGGCGCGGAACAGATCCTGGCGGTCGACGTCACGGAGTCCAAGCACGCACTCGCGATCGCGGCGGGCGCGACGGACTTCCTCGTCTCCGACGGCGGGCTCGTCCGCTCGATCCGGGCCCGCACCGACGGGCGCGGCGTCGACCACGCCTTCGAGTGTGTCGGCCGGGCGACGACCATCGAGACCGCCTGGCGCTCGGTGCGGCGCGGTGGCGGGGTGATCGTCGTCGGCATGGGCGCTCGAGACGACGTGATCAGTCTCAGCGCACTGGACGTCTTCCACTCCGGCCGGGTGCTGCGCTCCTCGGTGTACGGCGCGGCCGATCCCGACCGCGACGTGCCCGCACTGGCCCGCGACGTCCTGGCAGGCGATCTCGACGTGACTCCGCTGATCACCCACCGCATCTCCTTGGCCGAGACGCCCGCCGCCCTCGATCGACTGGCGAGGGGGGAGGGCGCCCGCTCGGTGGTGTCCTTCCCGGGCTGACCCGCCCCTCCGCAAGGTCGGTCGGGCCTCTCGTGGCGGCCCGGCGAAGCGTTACGGCGCTGTGCCGGACCCCCGTCCTGCGGCGCCGCACCAGGCCCGCCCTGCGCATTGGCGGCCGTCGAACGGCGTGCCGAGGTCGCCGCCCCGCACCGGTTGCAGGCTGCCCGCCGCGCCGACCGACGGCGATCCCCGGCGGGCGCGGCGACGAGCCTCGAAGCCCGCTCGAGAGCGACTCGAGGACGAGTCGTGTCAGTCGATCGCGGCTTGTCCTGTCGCCCGGCGACGCGAGACGCTCGCGCGCAGCGGTGATCAACTGTCCGATTCACCGACGACGTCGCTAGTCCGACGAACCTGATTCGTCGGGTGAGAGGAAGGGGATCGATGCGGATACTCCTGGTGGCCGCGCCCGGCGTCGGGCACCTGCTGCCCGCCGTGCCGACGATGTGGGCGGCGCGTGCCGCAGGCCACGAGATCCTGGTGGCGACCACCGGGCCGAGCCTGGACATGGCGGTCCGCTCCGGCTTACCCGCCGTCGACGTCTCGCCAGACGGCAGCGCCACCGCCGGCTACCATCAACTGGCGCCCCGCGCCCTCGCCCGCCGCACGGCAGGCGAACACGCCACCGAGGGCGATCCCGCCGCACAGTGGCAGGGGATGACCGCCGCGTTCGGAAGTTCCTGGTCGGCGGTCCGAGACCACCGACCCGCCGAGGACGCCGACTTCCTGGCCTCGTTGTTCGCCGTGAGCGGCCGGATGATCGACGGGACCGTGCGCATCGCCCGTGACTGGCGAGCCGACCTCCTCGTGTTCACCTCGTTCCTCGCGGCAGGCGAGATCGCCGCGACCGCGGTCGGCATCCCCTCGGTTCTGCACGGCATGGGCCTGCCCCATCCGCCCGCCACCGGACTGCTGGGCGTGCTCGACGACGTCGCGACCCGCCACGGCGTCGCGGACCGTCTCGAACCGCCCGCCGCCGTGGTCGACCTGTGCCCCGAGATCCTGCGCCCGCCGAGGTCGGCTCGCGGACTGCCGCTGCGCTACGTGCCCTACAACGGCGGCGCGTTGCTCAGCGACGTGGTCTGCGCGGTGCCCCGACGTCCTCGGATCTGCCTGACGATGGGCTCGGTGCTGCCGGGCGCGGGCGTGGACGAGGTGGTCCAGTCGGCGATCACGGTGGCGGCGGCCCGCGACGCCGAGGTCGTCCTCGCCGTCGACACGCCGGACGAGACGATCCGCAGGCGACTGCCGTCGAACGTCATCGTGTCCGGCTGGGTCCCGCTCAGTTCGGTGCTGCCGCACTGCTCGGTGGTGGTCCACCACGGTGGATCGGGCACTACCTTCACCGCGTTCGCCCACGGCACCCCGCAGCTCGTGCTGCCGAGAATGGCCGATCAGCCCTTGAACGCCGACGCGGTGCGGCGCAGCGGATCGGGCGTCGTGCTCGCCGAGCGGGACCTCGACGTCGCCACGCTGACCAGCAGTCTCGACCACGTCCTGGGCTCCGCCGACATCCGGCGCAGCTGCGCGCTGGTCCGTGCCGAGATCGAGGCGATGCCCGGCCCGGAGGCACTCCTCGTCCGACTCGCCGAACTCGGCGGTCGGCAGGCGTCGCCCCCCGCGCCGCGCGGGCAGGCGGACCCGGCCCGCTCCGCCGCACCGGGCTCCGCCGACTAGCGCGGTGCGGCGGCGCGGCCTGCCGCCGACAGGACCGCTGGTGAATCGCCCCCGTCTGTGCGGCCAGGGTCGGCGAGATCACCCCCGGCCGGAAGGCCACCAGACACCGCAGCCTGCCCGGTGCGGCGGTGGCCAGACCCAGCGCGGCGTAGACGACGAGCCCGATGCCGATCACGTCGGCGCGCAGGAGCTCGCGCGCGTTGTTGATGAGACAGCCCAGTCCGGCGTCGCGTTGACCTGTTCACCGACGCCCCGGCCACGAGGCACCACAGGCCGCGCGGGAACGCTCCCGCGCGGCCGGAGAGAGAACAGCTGAACCGTCGTGCCCCGGGGTCAGCCCCGCCCGGCGGCCAGCTCGTCGAAGCTGGGGAAGCGGTGTGCGATGGAGTCCTCGATGAAGTCGCCCACCCAGCCCTCCTCGTCGTGGAAGAACCGCACCGACACGTAGTCCGGCCGGGAGCCCATGTCGAACCAGTGCGTGGTGTTCGCGGGCACGCTCAGCAGATCGCCCGCCTCGCACAGCACCGCGTGCACCTTGCCGTCGACGTGCAGGTAGAACACCCCGGAACCCCTGGCGAAGAAGCGGTCCTCGTCGTCGTCATGGGTGTGCTCGGACAGGAAGCGCTTCCGGGCGGATGCCGCCTTCTCCTGCCACTCCGCGTCATCGCTCGGCGTCATGTGCAGCGCGTCGACCAGCACATAACCCTGTTCGTCGATCACCTTGTCGACGCGCTCCCGATAGGCGGTGAGCACCTCCTCGGAGGTGGGCTCGGCGGGCAGGTCCGTCACCACGGGCCACTGCTCGAAGCGGACCTTCAGCTCGGCGAGGACCGCGCTGATCTCCTGGGGGTCCTCCGTGCGTCGCAGCACCGAGGTCGGATCGTCCTCGGGCCAGACCGTCAACAACGTCATCACGTCCACCTGCCTCTCGCCGTGTGCTCCCCGGCGTCGGCCCTGGTCTCCAGGGTGAACCGGAGCAGCCACTCCAGGCACTCCGCGCGATTCCGCGCCGAATGCAGGTCCTCTCCCCACACATACAGGCCGTGCCGAGCCACGATCAATGCCGGGGTCGCCGGATCGAACCCCGCCTCGAAGGCGTCGCCGAGGACGGTCATGTCCTGGCTGTTGGCCACCACCGGCACCGTCACCACGTCGTCGTGCGCGGCACGGCCGAAGCCCTTGAGCATCTCCAGGTCGCGCAGCTCCACACCTGCGGGCCACCGCTCGGCCGCGACCACCGGGGCGAGCACATGGACGTGCACGACGGCGCCCGCCCCGGCGACGGCGGCGATCCTGGCATGCAGCCCGGCCTCCGCCGACGGCCTGCGGGCAGGCTCGGGGCCGCCGGGCACCGCCTCGCCCGACCCGTCGACGACGACGAAGTCCCGCGAGGTCAGCTCGTCCTTGTCCAGCCCGCTGGCGGTCACGGCCAGCCGCAGCGGATCGTGGTTCAACGTCACCGACAGGTTCCCAGAGGTGCCGCGCATCCAGCCCATCCGCGTGTAGCGGGCGGCCTCCTGCGCCAGCGCCCGGCCCGCCTGGTCGAGCTGCGTCGCACTGGGCGTGAACGTCGTAGGGGAGTCGGTCATCGCGAATCGTCCTTTGCGGCCGCCACGATCTCCACCTCGTCGAAGGACGCGATCGCCCGGTGCGGCCCGAAATCGGCCTCGGCGAAGGGCTCGCCCGACCTCGCCAGCCCGACGGTCTGCCAGCCCGCCTCGGCGGCGGCGTCGAGTTCGGCGGGCACGTCGGAGAGGAACACGATCTCGCCCGCAGGCGGATCGCCGAGGCCGGCCGCGATGGCCCGGTAGGACGGCGCCTCCCGCTTGGGCCCGGCGTTGACCGTGTCGAAGTGGTGGCGGAACAGGCCGGTGACGTCGCCTTCGTTGCTGTGGGAGAAGGAGGCGATCTGGCCTGCGACCGAGCCGGAGGAGAACACCGCCAAGTCCAGCCCGCCGTCCCGCCAGCGCCGCAGCGCCGGGAACGCGTCCGGGAAGTACTGCGAGATCAGCTCGCGTCGCGCGTAGCCCTCCTGCCAGATCAGGCCCTGGAGGCTCTTGAGCGGGGCGGCCTTGCGGTCGGCGTCCATCCAGGAGTGCAGCACCGCGACGATCTCGGCGGTGCCCGCGTCGGCGGGCAGTCCCGCCTCTGCCCTGGTCGCCTCGACGGCCGCGCGTACCTGCTCGTCCTCGGGGTGGGCGTCGATCCAGGGCCCGAGCCTCGGCCGCGCGTAGTCGTAGAGCACCACGTGCACCTGGCTCGTCGGGGTCAGGGTCCCCTCGATGTCGACCACGACCCAGCGGGCCGTCAGACTGCCGGTCATGACGTCGTGTCCTCTCTGTTGCGGTGATAGTCGGCCAGCAGGCCGGGGTCCAGGGCGCCCCGATCGGTGACGACCCTGGTGACGAACCTCGGCGGGGTGACGTCGAACGCCGGGTAGTGCCCCCGCACCCGCAGACTCGCGGTGCGGCGTCCCAGCGTGTGCAGCACCTCGTCGCCGTCGCGGTACTCGATCGGGACGTCGGCGGCGGTGCGGGCGCCCGCGTCGGGCGTCTGCACCTGCGCGTAGAAGGGCACGTCGAAGGCGTGCGCGGCCACGGCGAGACCGAGGGTCCCGACCTTGTTGACCACGTGTCCGTCCATCGTGACCCGGTCCGCCGCCGTCACCAGCGCGGACACCAGCCCCTCCGCCAGGATCGAGGCGCCCATCCCGTCCGTGACGAGGGTGACGTCCACGCCCATCTCGGCCAGCGTCTCGGCGGTGAGCCGGGCGCCCTGGAGATACGGCCGCGTCTCGGTGCAGAAGAAGCGCAGTGTCCGACCGCGCCGCGCGGCGGCGGCGACCGTCTCCACCAGGTAGAGGTCGGCCCAGCAGTGGGTCAGCACCGTCGCGCCGTCGGGCAGCAGGGCCGCGGTGTGCTCGCCCAGCGCTCGGCTGCGGGATCGATAGTCCTCGTCACCGGCTCGCGCGCCGCGCAGGGCGGCCTCGACGAGGGCGTCCCCGGTGGGGAAGCCCGCAGGCGGCCGCGCCGCGTCGACACCTGCGGGGTCCGAGTCGGGTGTTCCCGGCTCCGACAGCTCGGCGAACACCGAGGCGACCGCCTTGCGCAGCGCGTCGTTGGTGGGACGGCTGGCGATCAGCGCCCGGCCTGCGGCGACCAGTCGGGAGTGGGCGGCGGGCGCGTCCAGATCGCGGGCCTGCCTGGCGGCCAGCACCATCGCCCACAGTGCGGCGAAGTACGGCCCGGAGGACTGGGTGACCATGTCCTTGATGGCAGTCGCGACGTCCTCGGCAGTGCGGCAGTGCACCCACTGCCGCTCGAACGGGAAGACCCGCCGGTCCAGGATGTGCACCCCGTCGTCCGCCAGCCGCACGCTGTGCGCCAGGACCGGGCCCGGCGCCTCGGCCGGGGCGATCGGGGCCTGCGGATCGGGCCCGCCGCTCGCCGCCCGCGTGGTCGCGGTGGGCTGCTCCGCCGCCGTCATGTCCTCACACCCCTGTTCCCGCTCGTCGTCTCTGTCTTGTCATGCGTCGCCTGCGGTCCGGCGGCTCGCCCTGCCGCCGGACCCGGGCTCCGTGACCCGGCCGCCGGCGCCGCCGAGACGGGCAGGCCACCGGCCCGGACTCGGCGACTGGACTCCGCACCGGAGGCCCCGACCGAACCCGAACCCCGCGCACACCCGAACCCGGCGAGTCCGAACCCGAATCTCAGCTGTAGCCCGTCACCGGCGGCAGCTCGCCGGTGAGCAGATGACGGCCGATCTCGCGGGCCTTGTAGCTCACCGGGTCGTGGAGCGTCAGCGTGCGGGCGTTGCGCCAGTAGCGGTCCAGCCCGTGGCGGGCGCCGGTGGCCCGTGCTCCGGTCAGCTCGAAGATCCTGGTGCCCACCTCGTTGACCACCTCGGTGCTCACGACCTTCGCCCTGGAGATCAGCACCCCCAGCTTGCCGCGCCGCTCGGCCGTCAGCCCGGTGCCCAGCGCCTCGGCTGCCTCGAACGCGCGCGAGGCCGCGTCCACCAGCAGCGTCGCCGCCGTCAGCCGGGCGTCGAGCCTGCCGTACTCGGCGAGCACATACGGGTCGTCGGTCGCCGCCTCCACTCCCGACAGCGGCCAGGCGCGGGACTGCTCGGCCGTGTAACGGCCCGCCTCGCCGAGCGCGCCCTCGGCGATGGCGACGTGCAGTCTGCTCAGCAGCAGCTGGAAGCCCAGCGGGCTCAGCGAGTCCCGCCACGCGCGCGGCTCGTCCGGGGCGGGCTGCGCCCCCAGCACGTCGCCCTCGGGCACGAACGCATCAGTGAACTCGACGCCGCCGCTGGCCGACAGCCGTTGTCCGAGGTTGTCCCAGTCGCCCAGATAGCGGATTCCCGCCGCCGAGGCGTCCAGGGTGAAGGCGATCTTGCGGCCGGTGTCGGCCTCGGTGCCGCTGGCGATCAGCCGGTCGGCGACGCTGGCCCCGGTGGCGAAGAACTTCCGTCCGCTGACGGCCAGCCCGCCCGGCACCGCCCGGGCGACCAGCGCCGCGTCCCGAGGGTTGCTGACCCCGGCCCAGAACCAGCCGCCCTCGACCGTGGCGCGCTCCAGCCGGGCCTGCTGCTCCGGCACGTCGAACAGGCGGGTCCGCCAGAGCTGGAAGTAGTGATAGCCCAGCAGATGACCGATCGAGGCGTCCGCCGCCCCCACCGTGGCGATCACCCGGTGCGCGGTGGGCCAGTCGCCGCCCAGCCCGCCGTGCTCGACGGGCACCAGCAGCCGCAGCAGGCCGGACTCGCGCAGCAGTGCCACCTCTGCGACCGGCTCGGCGCCCCGGCGTTCCCGCTCGACGGCGTCGGCGCGCAGCCGCGCGGCCACCTCCTCGGCGATGTGCAGCACGCTCGGCTGTTCGATCGGCGTGCTCATACTCGTTCTCCGCTCTCGGCCAAGGCGATCAGCGCGTCCAACACGACGTCGGCGCTGCGCCGTACCGCGTCCACGACGACCTGTCGGTGCGGCGCGTAGGTGGTGGCGTCCACGTCGTCGTCCCCTGCATAGCCGTCCACGACCAGTGCGCCACCCGCGCGCAGCCCGCGCAGGCTCGCGAACACGTACAGCGCCGACAACTCCATCTCGATGGCCGCCACCCCGGCCGCCGTGTACTCCCGCACCGGCAGGGTCAGCACCGCCGGGCTGAACGCCGCCCTGGTCCACACGACGCCGCGCCGATGCGTGACGCCGTGCGTGCGTGCCGCCGCCGTCAGCGCCAGCGTCGCCTCCGGCGTCGCGAAGGCCGGGTACTCCGGATGGACGAGCTGCTGGGAGACGCCGTCGTCGCGCACCGCGGCCTCGGCGATCACCAGGTCACCGTCGCCGATGTCGCGACGCAGCGATCCGGCCGTGCCGAAGCGCAGGAACGTGTGCACGCCCGCCTCGGCGAGTTCCGCGAACAGGCACACGGCGCCGGGTCCGCCGACGCCGTGCGAGGACACCACCAGCTCGACACCCCGCCAGGTGCCCGCATACGTCCGGTACTCGCGATTCTCGCCGATCAGCCTCCCCTCGGTGAGCCGGGCCGCGACGGCGTCGGCACGCGCGGGGTCGCCGACGACCAGGGCCAGGCCGGGCAGGCCGCGTCGGGGGATCTTCGTCACGGGCAGCACGTCGGCCGTGCCCTCGGCCTGCGAGTCGGGGGAGTCGGTCATCGAGTGAGGGTCCCTTTCGCCTCGTCCCGTCGCCGGATGCGACGGCTGGAGAGGAACAGTGCCACGAGGGTCACCACGTACGGCGCGGCGTCCGCCGCCTGCTGCGGAAGGCCCACGGCCTGGAGCCGGAAGCCGAACGCCTCGGCGAGACCGAACAGCAGTGCCGCCAGGAACACGCCGATCGGTGCCGCCAGACCCAGCATGACGGCGACCACCGCGATCCAGCCACGTCCCGCCGTCATGTTCTCGGCGAACAAGGTCACATTGCCCAACGCGAGCTGGGCGCCGCCGAGCCCGCACAGCGCGCCGCCCACGACGATCGCGCCGTAACGGTGTCGGGTGACGCTCACGCCCAGGTTCGTCGCCGCCTCGGGGTTCTCGCCGACGCCGCGCAGCCGCAGGCCCCACGGATGCCGGTAGAGCAGCACCGCGAGCCCCGCCACCGCCAGCCAGGAGAGATAGAGCAGCGGGGAATGGCCCGACAGCACCGGGCCGAGCACGGGGACGTCGGCCAGCAGCGGGATGTCGACCCGCCCCAGGCCCTGCAACGCGGGGTCGCTGAAACTGCCCTGCGTGCCGAACACCGTGCGCAGCAGGAAGGCCGTCAACCCCACCGCCAGCATGTTCATCGCCACCGACAGCACGATCGGATCGGCGCCCAGCGTCACGTGGCCGACCGCCAGGATCAGCGAGAACGCCGCCGAGGCCGCCATCGCCGCGAGCACGCCCACCCAGGCGCTGCCGCTGAACCAGCTGCCCGCCACGCCCGCGAAGCAGCCGACGAGCATGGTGCCCTCCAACGAGATGTTGAAGACCCCCGCCCGTTGACACAGCGCCCCGGCCAGGGCGGCGAACAGGATCGGGGTGAGGGCCCGCAGCGCGGCGGCGAACAGTGCCGGATCGATCGTCATCGGGACCCTCCCCGGCGGCGCAGCAGACCGGTGGACGCCGCGAGGAACACGATGATCACCGCTTGCAGGATCGCCGTCAGCTCACGCGGCGTCTGCGTGACCCGCTCCATGTCGAAGCCGCCGTTGGTCAACGCGGCGAAGAAGAACGCGGCCAGGGCGGTGCCGACCGGGCTCGCCCCGGCCAGCAGCGCGGCCATCAGCCCGATCCAGGTGTACTGCGGCGAGATCAACGCACCGTCGATGAAGCGGAACGGGAAGCCCAGCACCATGATCGCACCCACCAGGCCAGCCATACCGCCGGAGGCCGCCAGCAGCCGGAGAGTCAGCGCGGGCCGGTCGATGCCCGCATAGGCGGCGAACCGGGGACCGGCTCCGGTCATCCGCACCTCGTAGCCCGCCGGGGTCCGCGCGTCGACGACCAGGAACACCACCACGACCGCCAGGACGGCGAACAGCCCGATGGTGACCTCACCGAGGCCGATCCCGGGCAGCGCCACCCCCTCGGGGAGCCGCCTGCTCTGCGGGAGACTGGAACCGGGGTCGGCGAGCGGGAACCGCACCAGGTACGAGGCGAGCGACATCGCCGGGTAGCTCAGCAGCAGCGAGCTGACCAGCAACGGGACGCCCAGCGATGTCTCGCACAGGGCGGCGAGCGCCGCGTACGACGCCCCCGCCAGCACGCCGCCTGCCACCGCGAGCAGCACCGTGAACCCGGCGGGCAGCGGACTGTGCAGGCCGATGATCACCGCCGTGATCGCGCCGAGGACGAGTTGACCCTCGCCGCCGAGGTTCACCATCCCGGCCCGCAGCGGGATCGCCAGGGCTATCGCCATGCCCAGCACCGGCACCAGATACGCCAGCGTGCCGGGAAAGCCGTCGGGGCCGAACGCGCCCACCACCAGCGCCTGATACGCCCGCAGCGGGTCGGCCCCGGTGGCGGCGAGCAGCACCGTGGCGACGACGAACGCCGCGCCGAGCGCGATCAGCACCGCGCCCCGGCGCCCACGCAGTACGTCGGTCATGAGTCACCCGCCATCGCCAGTCCGAGCCGTTCCTCGGTCGCCTCGTCCCGCGACAGCTCGGCGACCAGCCGACCCTCGTAACACACCAGGACGCGGTCGGACAGCCCGCGGATCTCGCTCAGCTCCGCCGAGACGAGCAGCACCGCATGCCCGGCGTCCCGGCAGGCGATCAGCTCCGCGTGCACGGCCTGCACTGCTGCGATGTCCACGCCCCGGGTGGGCTGCTCGACCACCAGCAGCGGAGCCTTGCGGGTGATCTCCCGGCCCAACAGCGCCTTCTGCTGATTGCCGCCGGACAGCGAGCGGATCGGCGAGCGCGTGTCGCCCGCCCGCACGCCGAAACGCTCGATGATCGCCCTGGCATGGGCGTGCATCGCGGCCGGGCGCAGGAGCCCGCCCCGCGAGCGCAGGCTGCCTCGCTGGAAGCCGGCCGCGAGATTCTCGGCGATGGACGCGCCGGGCGCGGAGCCCACCGCGCCCCGGTCCTCGGGCAGGTAGGCCAGGCCTGCCCGCCGTCGGGCCGCGATCCGCAGCCGGGTGACGTCGGCGTCCAGCACCCGGACCTCGCCGCCGGAGGCGGTGCGCAGTCCGACGATCGCCTCGATCAGCTCGCTCTGGCCGTTGCCCGCCACCCCGGCGATGCCGACGATCTCGCCCGCTCGCACGGTGAAGGAGGCCGAGTCCACCAGCGGTCGGCCGCCCCGCCTGGCCACCGTCAGCTCCCGCACCGCAAGTACCGGCCTGCCGGGGGAGCCGGGGGGATGCACGATGTCCAGCTCGACGTCGCGGCCGGTCATCGCCGAGGCCAGGCTCGCCGCGCTCGCCTCGGCGGTGGGGATCACCTGGGCGACCCGGCCGTCCCGCAGCACCGTCACCCGCCTGCTGACCGCGAGCACCTCGCCCAGCTTGTGCGTCACCAGGATGACGCTGCGTCCTTGCGCAGCCAGGCCGCGCAGCACGTCGAAGAGCCGGTCCACCTCGTCCGGGGTGAGCACGGCGGTCGGCTCGTCGAGGATCAACACGCGGGTGTCCCGGTACAGCAGCTTGAGGATCTCCACCCGCTGGCGCACGCCCAGCGGCAGGTCACGCACCCGGGCGTCCGGATCGACGCCGAGGCGGAACCGCTCGATCAGCTCGACGACCCTGGCGCGGGCGGCGGCGCGATCCACGAGTCCCCGCCGGACCGGCTCCTGCCCGTAGATCACGTTCTCGGTGACCGACAAGCCGGGGAAGAGCATGAAGTGCTGGTGCACCATGCCGATGCCCGCCGCGATCGCCGCAGCGGGCCCGGCGGGCTCGACTCGCTCGCCGAACAGCTCGATCTCGCCCGCGTCCGGGCGCAGCGCGCCGTAGAGGATGGACATCAGGGTCGACTTGCCCGCCCCGTTCTCGCCCATCAGCGCGTGGATCTCGCCGCGTTCGACCCGCAGGTCCACGCCGTCGTTGGCTACTACGCCGGGGAACCGTCGGGTGATTCCGCGCAGGACGACCGCGGGCGACTGCTCGTCGACACTGCTGTCGGGGGCGTCGGCGGGCCTGCCGCGCGGGTCGTCGGAGGTGCTGTCCGTCATCAGGTGGTCACGAGCCCGCCGGGTCGACGACGGTGATGTCGCCCGCGACGATCCGATCGCGCAGGGCGGCGACCTCCTCGATGACCTCGGGGTGCTCGGCGATGGTGCACTGCGACTCGCTCGCGTCATCGAGCAGCCCGCTCAACGACAGGCCGTCCTCGGCGAGGCCGTAAGAGCGGTCATCGCCGGGCGCACCGCCCAGGATCGCGTCGATGCCGTCGGCGATGACCACGTCGGTGCGCTTGACCACGTTGTCCACCACCTGGCCCGGGCTGGCCGGGCACTGGTTGGAGTCGACGCCGAAGGCGAAGAACCCGCCCTCCTCCGCCGCCTCGAAGACGCCGAGGTTGCCCGCCGCCGAGGCCGCGCCCATCACGTGGTCCACACCGCTGCCTGCCAGCGTGCCCGCCAACTCCTTGGCGCGGGCCGGGTCGTTGAACGGGTTCTGACCGCCGATGAAGAGCTGGGTGAACTCGACGTCCGGGTTGGTCTGTGCGGCGCCCTCGCCGAAGGGGTCGGAGAAGCGGTGGAACTGCGGGGAGTCCAGCACGACCACGGCGCCGACGTGGTCGGTCTCGGTGAGCAGGCCCGCCTGGGCGCCCGCGAGGTAGCTGGCCTCGTGCTCGCGGAAGGTCGCGCAGGTGACGTTCGGGAAGCTCTCCTCGGTGCAGGAGTCGATGAACAGGAACTGCTGTTCGGGGTTGCGCTCGGCCTCCTGGGCGAGGACGTCGGCGAAGTTGAAGCCCACCGCCACGACCACGTCGGGCGCCTCCCGGACGGCCGCGGCCATGTTCTGCTGGATCGAGGCGGGGTCGCTGCTCTCGTAGACGCTGGAGGTCCCGCCGTGCTCCTCGGCGGCGTTCTCGACGCCCTCCACGGAGAGCCGGAGGAAGTCGTTCACGCCGATCGGGTTGGGGGTCACCAGCACGAAGGACGGTCCGTCGGCCCCGTCGCCTCCGGTCTCGTTCGACGAGGCGTTGCAGCTCATGGCGGCCACGGCGGTGAGCGAGAGCACGGCGGCATATCGGAGGGAGCGCGGCATGACGGTCCTTCGAGGCTCGAACACGGTGGGTGACACCAAGGCTGCGCGACGCGGCCTGGCCTCACCCGAACGGTCCAGTGGATGGTATGCGGATAGCCACGATATGAGAACTCGACACCGATCTTCACCGCTGTGATCCCAGTATATGAAACTTCTCCAGCTTCCTCGCGTGGTCGGATGCGCTCCCGAGCGCAGACGATCCGAGGTCACCGCGACCGCTGACCAGCTCCCCGCAGGCCGGGACGACCCTGCGCCCGGTCGTCCCGTCGTGCGGGACCGCCGTGACCGACCGCCTGACCGACAGGCCGCGCCCCAGGCCGCCGCCGCTGCCCCGCCGTGGCCCGGCCGCCCGCTGCCGCCCGCCGCAGGCCACGGCGGGCCGGTTCCGATCGTGGCCCGGCCCGCCGAGGCGACCGTCGCGCTCAGCCTCCTGCGGGCACCGCCTCCGCCACCAGGATGTCCTCGCCCTCGCCCAGGTCGTAGACCGCGATCTGATTCCGCTGTGCGCCGACCCGCAGCGACTCCTCGCGATCGGTGTAGCGCTCGGAGACCCCGATCACCAGCTCCTCGGTGTCCGGGTTGATCCAGCCCCCCAGGTAGGAGCCGGTTCGCTCGGCGAAGAACTCGCGGTTGGTCAGCAGGAACTCGTCGACCTCCGCCTCCAGCGCGTCGGTGTCGGCGAGCAGTGTCCCCGCCAGCGTGAGGCCGGGCGCGTCGTCGAAGGACACCATGTAGCCGTCGGTCGGCACGTCGCCGCGCACGCCGATGCTGAAGCCGGTGTCGCCCGCCGCCGCGTCGAGGGCCGCGCGGCGGGCCTCGTGGTACTCCGGGTCGCAGATCGCGGCGAGGAACTCGTCGGCGGGATCGAGTTCGGCGGTGCAGGACACCTCGGCCGAGTCGGCTTCGTCGTCCGCCGCCGTGTCGGCCTCGACGGTCGTCTCGATCGCTGCGGTGCCGTCGCCCGAGGCACTGTCGGTGTCGTTCTCAGGACCGCCGAGCAGCGGCCAGGCGACGAACCCGATCAGCGCGAGCACCACCAGCACGGCCGCGCCCACGCCCCACCGCCACGCGCCGCCTGCGGCCGCACTGCTCGGCCGGGCGTCGTCCTGCCCGGCTCGCGTGCCGCCCGCGTCGCCGTCCGGGTCTCGGTCCGTCGTACTCATCTGTCGTCCCTTCGGCCGGGGCAGCCCGGCATGCCGTTCGTATCCGGGCAGATCACACCCGGATGGGCGCCCCGGCTGCCACCCGTTCGGGGGTATCGGCCGATTTCTCCCGCAGGGTGGGACATAGCGGGTCGGGTCGGCCTGCCGGGTCCGGCTTGGCGGAACACCGGTGCCGGGTCGCGCGCCGCATCCCGGTCGTCGTCCGCGACCCTGCCTCGACGGGGACGGAGCTGGTCACCAGCGCGCTCGAGCGCGCGCCGCCGCCGTCGGCAGGTCGCAGCGGGTGCCCGACCGCGTCCAGCCGAACACCGCGCCGCAGTACCGCGTCCGCGTGCACCGCGTGATTCCGGCAGACGGCCCGCCGTCGGACGGCCGCCCCGCAGTCGGCCCGCTCGGCAGACCCGAGCGGGCCGGCGACGGCGCCCGGCTTCGGCTGCCCCCGGTGCTGCGCGACCACGCGCGGCTGCCTGGCCGACGCCGACATCCCGCACCGACCTCCGACGCCCGGCGCCGTCGATCAGGCCCGCATGCTGTCGTCAGCGCAACGGCGGCGCCGCGCTCGAGCACGTCGATGCATCACCACTAGGCCGAGCGCCGAGTCTCGTCGTCCCGGTCCGACCGACCAGGTCGACGAGCATCCCACCGCCTCACCAGGGGATGACGCCCTCATCGTCGAAGAAGCCGCCGCGCGGCCCGTCATCGGGCAGGGTGGCGAGTCGGATCGCGATCGCGGCACCCTGCTCCGGCGTCCTCGGCGAGTTGAAACCGGTGAAGTCGGTCGCGACGTAGCCGGGGCAGCAGGCGTTCACGATGACGTTCGTGTCGGCGAGTCGGCGGGCGTACTGCGCTGTGATGCTGTTGAGCATCGACTTCGACGGTGCGTACGCGGCCAGGATCGGGCCGGTCTGCAGCGTCAGCGAGCCCATGTTGCTCGACACGTTGACGATGCGCGGCGAGCCTGCGCGGCGGAGCAGCGGGAGCAGCGCGTTCGTCACCCGGATCACCCCGAGCACGTTCGTGTCGAGAACGGTGCGGACGACGTCGAGGTCGAGCGTCGTCGGGTCCTGCGCGTCGCCGTCGGTCCGGCCTCCGATGCCCGCGTTGTTGACGAGTACGTCGAGCCGTCCCGCCGTCCGCTCGACGGTCGCCGCCGCCGAGGCGACGCTCTCGTCGGAGGTGACGTCGAGGGCGACCCCGAATGCGTCGACGCCTGCGGCCCGCAGCTTCTCCACAGCCTCCTGGCGCCTGACCTCGTCGCGCGCGCCCACCGCGACCGTGAAGCCGATCGCCCCGAGTCCTTGTGCGATGGCGAAGCCGATTCCCTTGTTCGCGCCGGTGACCAGCGCGGTCTTCGTGTCGTTCACGCGATCCATGCTCGCGGAGTCGCCTGCCTGCCGTCCAAGATCGATTCGGTCAGTGCTGATACTCCCCGGGTATCAGCCGGTAGGCTTCGTCGGTGGACGATCTCGAGACCCGCGAACTCCGGTACTTCGTCGCCGTCGCCGAGGAACTGCACTTCGGCCGCGCCGCCGATCGGCTCGGGATCGCCCAGCCGCCGCTCTCGCGCGCGATCCGGCTGCTGGAGCGGCGGCTCGGTGTCCGGCTCCTCGACCGTGACCGGCGTGGCGCGGCGCTCACCGACGCAGGCCGGGTGCTGCTCCGCGAGGCCCGCGAGGCCCTCGACGCGGTCGCGGCCGCGGCGCGTCGGACCCGGCGGGCAGGCGAGCCGTCGCGGCCGCTGGTGCTCGTGACGAAGGCCGGGGCTTCGCACGAGCTGCTGCAACGACTCCTCGACGCGGTGGCGAGCGAACCCGATGCGCCACCGATCGACGTCCTGCTGTGCGAGGTCGGCGAGCAGGCGCGGGCGCTGCGCGACGGGCGCGCCGACGTGGCGCTCATGCACCGGCCGGTCGACGACCTCGTCGGGTTCGACACCGAGGACCTCTGCGTCGAAGGCCAGATCGCGCTCCTGCCCGCGAACCATCCGCTCGCCTCCCGCGATCAGCTCACGCTGGCGGAGGTCAGCGACGTGCCGGACCTGCCGATTGCCCGATGGCCCCGGCTCGACGGGTCCTACCCGGACGGCCCTGGGCCGGAGGTGCGCACCCAGTCACAGCTCGCTCAGCTCGTGGCACTCGGCAGGACACTGCTCGTCATTCCCGCCTCCAGCCGTGCCTGGCAGTGGCCCGATCACGTGGCGGTGCCCGTCGTCGACGCGCCCCACATCACCACGGTGATCGCCTGGCCGTCGAGCCGTCACTCACCGGCGACGGCCTCGCTCGTCCGCGCAGCGGCCGCGCTCCGCAGCACCACGCCGCCTGCGCCCGAAGGCCCTGTGCCCGAGGGCTGAGCGCCTGGTGGTGGGGAGGTACGGGTCAGGATGCCTGCTCGACGGCTGCCGCAGCGGACGGCGCCATGATCCGGCGACACGTTGGCGCTGCTCAAGCGGTGCGAGTCGGAACGCCTCGAGCGAGCCGGTCACCCGGCGCGGCCCGCAGGCGGTTCGCCTGCTCAGGCGTCCCGCCCGAGGACGCCGTGTTCCAAGGTCCGAATGACGGACTCGATGGCGGAGTGTCGTGACATGGCCTTCTCGCCGACGGCGTCCCACGCCGCCGAGAGCAGGTACCACAGCATGCGCCGAACCCAGTCGGTGCTGAGGGCGTCGTCGAAGTCGCCAGCGGCCCGCCCGCGTTCCAACATCCGCTCGACCGGCCCCTCGGTCGCGGCCATCCTGGCGTAGAAGGCCTCATTGCAGTCGACGTGCAGCTCGTTGACGATGAACATGACGCGGGGTCCGATGTCGAAGTAGCCGTGCAGCAGGCGGCGCAGCGCCTCACGAGGCGTGCCGTGATCGAGTTCGGCCTCCGCGACCGCCCGGCCGAGCCGCTCGAGCAGGTCCTCCGACATCGCGACGATCAGCTCGGTGCGATCGGTGAAGTAGCGGTGCAGGGTGCTTCGGCCGACCTCGGCCGCCTCCGCGATCTCACTCATCGATGCATACGGGCGTTCCCCCAGCAGCGTGCCTGCTGCCTCGAGGATCGCCTGCCTCGTCCTGGTGCGGAAGCCTGCCTTCACGGTGGACACGGGGACATGGTCCCACCGTGGGCGGCTATCGTGTCAACATGACGCAGTCGTGTCTCGACGCGGCACAGCGGTGTCCCAAAATCGGGCCTTATGGGTCCATTCTGGTACCTTGAGTATTCATCGGGGAGTCGCCGGATCAATCGAGGAGCACAACCGTGACCGCGTCGGTCGAATCGCCCGCCCTGCGTTGGGCGAATCTGAGAGTCCTGTGGTCGTTCGTCCGGCCACATCGTCGAGTGCTGGTCTTAGGCACCGTGCTCGGCCTGGCGACCACCGGCGCCGGGCTGGCGACGCCGATGGTCACCAAGTGGCTGCTGGACGGCCTCGGCGCGCAGGCGCCCATCGGCCCCGCCGTCGGAGTGCTGGCGATCCTGCTCGTCGTCGGGGCGGTCGTGGGGCTGATCCAGGGGATCCTCCTGGGCACCCTGGCCGAACGGATCGTGTTCGACGCCCGAGGCTCCATGGTGCGTCGCCTGTTCCGGACCCGGATCGGCGAGCTGTCCGGCCGGTCCAGCGGGGAGCTGGTCACGCGGGTCACCTCCGACACGGTCCTGCTGCGGGAGGCCGCCGCCTCCAGCATCATCCAGCTCGTCAACGGCATCGTGGGACTGCTCGGTGCGCTGCTGTTAATGGCGATGCTCGACTGGGTCCTCTTCGCCACCACCATGGGCGCCCTGGCCATGGTCGGGATCGCCGTCGGCCTGCTCATGCCGAAGATCGCCGTCGCACAGCAGCAGGCCCAGGCGGCCGTCGGCAGGCTCGGCGGCGTGCTGGAGGGCGCGTTGCGTGCGTTGCGCACCGTCAAGGCGAGCCGCGCCGAGGGACGAGAGAGCGAGCGGGTCCTGCACGAGGCCCGCGAGGCCCGCCGGGAGAGCATCCGCGCCGTGCGCATCGACGCGATCGCCTGGACCATCGCGGGAGCGGGCATTCAGATCGCGATCATGCTGATCCTCGCGGTCGGCGCCTGGCGGGTCGGCATGGGCGCGCTGGCGGTCTCGAGCCTGGTCGCCTTCCTGCTCTACGCCTTCCAGCTCATGGACCCGGTGTCGACCCTCACCACCACCTTCAGCCAACTCCAGTCCGGCATCGCCGCCGCCGCACGGATTCGGGAGATCCAGGCCCTCGAGGTGGAGGAGCCCGGGGAGACGTCGAACGGCGCCGCCGAGGGGAGTGCCACGGGCACGGTCCCGCCAGCGCACACCGGCTCCTCGGCGGGACGTACCGACGCCGTGCTCTCGCTGCACGACGTCACCGCCCGCTACGCACCGGGCTCCGCCCCCGCACTCACCGGGGTGAGTCTGGACATCGTCCGCACCGGGCACACCGCCGTCGTCGGCCCCTCCGGAGCGGGCAAGACCAGCATGTTCTCGCTGATCTTGAAGTTCCTCCAGCCCGAGAGCGGCGAACTCCGACTGGACGGCGTCCCCTTCGCCGAGCTGTCCGCCGACGAGGTGCGGCGTCGCATCGTCTACGTCGAGCAGGACACCCCGCTGGTACCGGGAACCCTGCGCGAGAACGTGCTGTACACCCATCCCGACGCCGACGACGAGGCGGTCTGGGCCGCGCTGGCCGAGGTTCGTCTGGCGGACCGGGTGCGGGCGCTGCCCGACGGACTGGACACCTCCGTCGCCGACACGACGATCTCCGGGGGCGAGCGACAGCGCATCGCCCTCGCCAGGGCCCTCGTCTCCGACCCGGAGATCCTGCTGTTGGACGAGGCCACCGCCCAGCTCGACGGACTCACCGAGGCCGCCGTGCACGAGGTCATCTCGCGGGTCGCGGCACAAGGCGCGGTGGTCACCATCGCGCACCGACTCTCCACCGTGATCGACGCCGACCGGATCATCGTGGTGGAGGCGGGCCAGGTGCGAGCACAGGGCACCCATGCCGAGCTGCTGGTGGCCGATGAGCTGTACCGCGACCTGGTGGCGGCACTGCGGATCGCCACCACCGTCGGGCCGCTCCTGGCGGCCGGGACGGCGCCGATCGACGACCAGGCCGTGGCGGTCCCGGCCGTCCTCCCCGGCTCCGTCGTCGGCTAGGCCGGGCGGCGGGGTGGACCGGCCGGAGCTCCGGGGGCGGGCGGGAGCGGCAACTCCCGCCCGCCCCCGGCCCTCAGACGGACTGGCTCGCCGTCACCGAGGCCAGATAGCTCCTGGCCGTGTCGGCGTCGAAGAACCACTCCTGGAGGCTGGTCGGATCGGAGAACCCCGCGACGAACCGGGCCGCGACGGCCGGTGCCTGCGCCGCGGCGCCGAGGATCTCCGGGACGTGCTCGGGCGGGTGCAGCATGGTGTTGGTCCACGAGGTGGCGTGCCGGGCCTCGACCCAGTAACGGTCGAAGGTCTGCTGCATCCACTCCTGGTCGAACGGCTGGTCGCCGAGTTCCACGATGCTGTCCAGGTAGGACGCCGCGCACCGGCTCGCGTTGTTCGAGCCCTGCCCGGTGATCGGATCGTTGGCCACCACCACGTCGGCCATGCCCAGCACCCGGGCGCCGCCGGGCAGCTCACCGACCGGTCTGCGGACCACCGGGGTGTAGCCGCCCGCGAGGGTGGCCCGGTCGTCGGTCAGTTCCGCCCCCGCGCACCGTGCGTACTCCCACGGCACGTACTTCCTGATCAACTCGAGCATTCGACTCAGGTGATCCTGCGGCCCCGGCCGGTCCTGCCAGCAGTCCAGCGGCCCGCCCGGAATCCCCTCGAAGAACAGGATGTCGCAGGGCCCGCTGAGAGTGAGACCGGGGATCACGAACAGCTCGCCCACCCCCGGCATCGCGTTGAACCGCACCGCGGTCGTCTCGGGATGCTCCGGTCGAGGACCGAGGCCGTGCACGTAGGCGACCGACAGGGCACGCTGCGGGCTGGTGAACGGGGAGTGCGCGGGGTCGCGGTCGAAGAGCTGCACCAGCTCGCCCTTGCCCGCCGCGATCACCACCAGGTCGTAGAGCCGGGCCAGTGCGTCCAGATCCGAGGTCGTCACGCCGTGGAAGACGACCGTGCCGCCCCGGTCCTCGAACAGCTCCAGCCAGCCCGCCATCTTGAGCCGTTGATCCACCGACTGGGCGATTTCGCCGGTCGGCGCGACCCAGTCCAACACCCGGTCGCCTGCGGGCCCGGCCACCGACAGGCCTAGCCCGGTGATCTTCGGTGCGTCCTCCTCCCACAGGTTCAGCTCGTACTCCCGCTCCTTCTCCAAGGCCGGACCGAACATGCACTGGGTGGACATCACCCGCCCGCTCCGCAGCTCCTCCGGGGTGCGCGCCGACATGATCGTGACCGTGTACCCGTGTGCCAGCAGACTCAGGCCGAGCTGTAAACCGGCCTGGCCCGCCCCGACTATCAACACCTTCCGCATGTGCCACCCTTCGTAGCGCCGTGCTTCGACATGCAACCGGTCGAGTCGCGAGCGTCCGTTCGTCCGTCGTGGAGCCGCCCTCCTGGGGCGGAGCGCGGTCCACTGCGGACGGGCCGGAGACGATGACTCGGCGTCCTGGGATCTCGGCGGACCTCCGCCCGCACCGGCACCTCCCCGGCCTAGGACGGCCCGTAGGAGACGGTGAGGTCCATCGTGTAAGAGACCAGCTCCCGCAGCGCCTCGGCCGTCGAGCCGGGATCGCGCGCGTCACAGGTGGTCAGGGGAGTGTCCGGGGCGAGCGCCAGCGCGTCTCGCACCTCGTCCAGATCGTGGCCCAGCCTGCCGTCGAACTTGTTCACCGCGACGACGAAGGGGATGTCCGAGTCGTTCTCGAAGTAGTTGATCGCTGCGAAGGACTCCTGGATGCGTCGCGTGTCGACCAGCACGATCGCCCCTAACGCGCCGCGGGACAGGTCGTCCCAGAGAAACCAGAATCGGGCCTGGCCCGGCGTGCCGAACAGGTAGAGCACCAGGTCCGGGTGCAGGGTGATCCGGCCGAAGTCCATCGCGACCGTCGTGGTCGTCTTGTCTCCGCTCGGGTCGAGCGTGTCGACGCCCTCGCCCGCCTCCGTCATCCACGCCTCGGTGTTCAGCGGCGGCACCTCCGAGACCGAGGTCACGAAGGTGGTCTTCCCGACGCCGAAGCCACCCGCGATGACGATCTTCGCCGAGATCGTCAACGAGGAGAAGTCAGGCTGGAAGTCTCTTGAGTCCATCGAGAATCCTCTCCAGGATGTGCCGGTCGTACTGATAGGCGTGACCGGTCGGGTGGATGAACACCATCTCCTGGGCGGCAAGGTCGCTGATCAGGACGCGGATCACGCCCAGTGGAGTGGTGAGATGCGTGGAGAGTTCCGCGATCGACATCGTCATCCGCGCTCGTTCGTAGAGCGCTCGTGCCTCCGGCATCAGCGTCTCGCTGAACTCCGGGTCGTAGTGCGGCACCGAGATCAGCGTCTCCACCAGGAGGTGGTGGCGTGGTCTGGTACGTCCGCCGGTGATCGCATAGGGGCGCACCCTGGCGCTGCGCTTCGCGGTCGTGGCCATCCGTCGTCGGTCCTCCTCCGGCGGTTCAGTCGCTGGTGCGGCGGGCGGTGACCACGCGCCGCAGGTCGGAGCGGACCTGCGGGGTCAGCGCATGTCCTGCGTTGTCGACGAACTGCGTCATCTCGTAGGCGACGACCTTCATGTCGCAGCCCGGCGACGTGAGCACGGCGAGCCCGGCGTCCTCGCCGATCCCCATGAAGAGGAAGTACCCGCCGGTCAGTCGGATGATGATCTGCTCGCAGCTGCCCTTGCCGAAGAGCGTGGCGCTGTTGCGCGCGAGGCTGAGCAGTCCGCTGGAGATCGCCGCGAGCTGCTCGGCGTCGTCGCGGTCGACGGAGTCCGACGAGGTCAGCGGGAAGCCGTCCGAGGACATGATCAGGGCGTGCGTCACCCCGTGCACCCGGTCGACGAAGCCGTTGACCAGCCAGGCGAAGTCGCGCGGCCGCGTGTCGTTGTCAGTCGTCATGGACTGTCTCTCCATCTCGCTTCTGCTGGTCCTCCGCGTGCCTGCCCGCCCTGGCCGCCTGCTCGCCGTCGGCGAACGCGCCCAGGTCGGAGACGAGCTGTGCCCGACCTGCCCTCGCCTGCGCCTCGCCTCGGGAGGGCACGGCCGCCGGGGTTCTCGGCGCCGACTCCTCCGGCCGGACATCGGTGCGCAGGCTGCGTGAGATCCGTCGGGGCAGGCCGCTTGACGTGGTCGTCTCCACTTCTCGCAGGGCGGCCGCCGTCGGGGACGCGGCCGAGGAGTCGCCTCGCCTGCCCGCAGGCAGTCGTCGAGGCAGTCCGCTCGCCGTCACCTCGCTCGGCGGCGAATCCGCTGCCCTGGGGGCGGGCATCGAGGCCCGAGGCGTCGTCTTGCCCGGCGGCTCCGCGGGCTTCACCCAGGCGGCGGGCGCGGTCTCTCGAACCAGTTCGGTGCGCAGCAGCACCGAGGCGGTCGTGCCGTGCGGGGCCCGCCTGCCGAGCCACACCTTGATCTCGTGTTTGCGGGCGAGCGAGCGGACGACCGCGAGGCCCATGTGCTCGATCGAGTCGTTGTCCAGCCGAGGCGCGGAGACCAGCCGCTTGTTGAGCACGGCGATGCGTTCGGCCGGGAGTCCGATTCCGGCGTCCTCGACCCGCAGCAGCACACTGCCCTGCTCGGTGATGTGCGCGCTCACCGTGACGGTGGAGTTCGGCGGCGACTGCGCCGCCGCGTTGTCCAGCAGTTCGGCCACCAGCCTGCTCACGTCGTCGGCGGCGAACCCTGCCACCGCGAGTCCCGCCACCCGACCGATCTCGATGCGGGTGTACTGCTCGATGGAGGACATGGCCGCCCGGATCACGTCGATCAGCGAGGTGGTCTCCTCGGTGGTCGAGCCCGCCTCCTGCCCGGCCAGCACCCGCAGGTTCTCCGCGTTCCGCCGCAGCCTCGTGGCCAGGTGATCGAGGCGGTAGAGCCGCTTCAGGGTGTCGGGGTCGTCCTCGTCGACCTCCATCTGCTCCAGCATCGCCAGCAGGGAGTCGACCAGGTTGAGATCGCGGACCGCGATGCCCGCGCACATGCCTGCCAACACGTCGTCGCCCACTCGCGGCGTGACGGGACGGGCCTGCGGCGGGTCCTGGAACGGGGACGGCGGCGCCTTCGCCACGGGCGAGGCAGGCACGGGCGTCAACAGCTGCGCCGCTGCCGTTCGTGCCTGTGCCAGCAATGCCTTGGCACCATGCCGTCGGTACCGGTCGAGCAGGGATCGAGCACGGCTCACCATTCGGACTCGCAATCGTCGGCGCTGCTCCGCACGGCGGCGATCATAAGGGCTTTGAGTACGCGCCCAGGTACTGAGGGTGACGTCCGGCGTGGCTCGGGGTACTTCGACGGCATCGGCGCAGCGTATCCGAACGGTTGCTCTGAGTGGATACGTGCCTGCGTGTGCGGGGTGTCCGACGAGGCGAGCCGCTGTGTGTGCGCGGCCTCTGCCGAGGTGCGGGCGGCGCGGGCCGCTCGGCGCGTTCGTTTCTCGGCGGGGCCGCCGGAAGTGATCGGCGTCACGGCGGCCCCGGCAACCTTGTCGGTCCCCGGTCGCGTGCTTCGAAGTGAAGTGTCGTCGATCTTGTCGACACCGAGCCAATGAGAAGAGGTCACCTCGTGCGCATCAACCGCAAGGCGCTGACGGGTGCGATCGCGGCAGCCGGGCTCGCGCTGATCGTCGTGGCGGCTCCGGCCGTCGGGGAGGTCGTGGCCGGGTCCTCGGACGAGTCCGTTCAGGAGTCGACAACGGCGCAGGCACCGTCGGACGAGACGGGGGACCGGCAAATCGCCGGGCCGCCCGCGCCGCCGGTGGCGGACCCGCCTGCGCCGCCGTCGGGGGAGGTGCCGGTTCCGCCGCCGTCGAACCAGGTGCCGCCCACACCGTCGGAGGCGCCTGCTCCTCCGGTGGCCGAGCCGCCGGTGGCGGTCCCTCCGTCGGTGGAGGCGCCGGTGCCGCCCTCGGAGGAGGTGCCGCCTACGCCGTCGGAGGTACCCGCTCGTCCGGTGGCCGAGCCGCCCGTGGCGGTCCCGCCGCCGTCGGACCAGGCTCCGCCCACGCCGTCTGAGGTACCCGCTCCTCCGGTGGCCGAGTCGCCTGCGCCTCGAGCGTCCGAGTCGTAGGACGCTGAGGAACCACGATCGGTCGACGGACGGTCGGTTCATCATTCATCGCAGGCTGCGAGTCGGCAGGCGGGGGCGCTGTCACGCAGGCGGCGCCCCCGTGGCGGGCCCGTGGAACAGGAGACGACTTCGAAGTGAGTGCTTCGCACACACATTCGTCCCCGGCAGCGACCTCCGACGATGAGGCGTTTCGCCGTTGCTTCGACGAGTACGTCGAGGGTGTGCGGTTCACCGCGCGGCTGTTGTGCGGCGACTGGCACCGGGCCGAGGATCTGACTCAGAGCGCCTTCCTGAAGGTTTATCTCGCGTGGCCTCGGCTGTACCAGCGCGATCGTCTCGGGGGTTACCTTCGCCAGGTGGTGGTGCGGACCTTCGTGTCCGAGCATCGCAGGCTGTGGCGCAGGCGGGAGTGGCTGACGGACTCGACCCCGGAGCGCCCCGCCGAGGCGGCTCCCGACGACGATCGGATCGTGCTGTTGGACGCGCTGGCGACCCTGCCCGCACGACAACGGGCGGTCCTCGTCCTGCGGTACTGGCACGATCTCGGGATCAGCGAGGCTGCCGCGGCACTGGGCTGCACGGCGGGGACTGTCAAGAGCCAGACGTTCAAGGCCCTGGCGACTCTTCGTACACGACTGGGTGATCAGTTCGCCGAACGTGTCGCGGCATCGTCATCGACGGATGGAGTGAGAGGCGATGCCTGAGGAGGATCTCCGGGCGGACTTCGCCCGTCTCGCGCAGCAGGAGCCGCCGCCGACCGGGCTGCATGCCGACAAGATCATCCGACTCGCGCGCCGACGACGTCGAGTGCGGCGGACGGTGGGGATGCTGATCAGCGGCGGGTTGACGGCAGCGGTGATCATCCTGGCCGCGGTCGTACTGCCGGGCGGCCCCGACGACGCGCCGCCCGCGATTCCCGCCGGTCCGACACCCTCGTCACGCGACAGCGCCCCGAGCGTCCACCCGGAGGTCGAGGTGGTCCCGGACGATGAGAGGGCGGGCGAAGCCCCTCCGGAGCCCGACGAACCGGCCTCGCCGACAATGCCGCCTCCGCCAGAGGAACCCGTCCTGCCTGCGAGCCCGCCTCCGCCGGAGCAACGGAACTCTCCGTCGCACGAGAGCGACCTGACTGCCGGGATGGATCCCCCGGACGTGGACGGTCAGCCCGGCGTCGCAGAGCCGGATATGCGCGGACCCGACCTTCCGCCGGAGGAGGAGGCGGGCCTGGCCCCGCCTGCCCCGCAGAACTCCGGGTGAGGACCGTGCCGCTGCGCAGGCGCGGTGCTCGGTGACCCTGGTCGACGAGGTCAGGTGACCTGTTCGGTCGTCCTACCCTCGTGTCGGGTTCCGCCGTCCCGCCCCTCGGCCGCGTGCCGCCTGCGATGGTCGGCGACGTACACGCGGTTGGCGCATCGAGTCGAGCAGAACCGCCGTCGTCCATTGCGTGAGCTGTCCACGTACACGACCTCGCAGCCGTCCCGCGCGCACGAGCCGAGGCGCGTCGCGTCCTGGCAGATCGCCGTCGCCAACCCGGCTGCGGTGTAGGCCCGGAGCCGTTCCTCCAGCGGGCGTTGTTCGTCGGCGAAGTGCAGGTGTGGCGTGCGTCCGTGGTGTTGAGAGACGTAGGGCCGGGCGGCCGACTCGGCGAGCAGTTCGTTGACGCGGTCGACCTGCCGGTCCAGGTCGGTCTCGTCGAACATCGGCCGAAGCCGGGCAGCCCAGTCGAGAAGCCGCCCGGTCTGCTGCGGGGTCGGCCGCTGCCTGGGCAGATAGTCGTGGGTCACGAGGAGTTCGTACAGGTCGTCAGGGGAGGCGTCCGGCCCGAGGTTGACCAGCGCCGCCGCCATCTCGGCAGCCAGCCCGCCGTAAGGGTTGAAATACACTGAACCATGACACCACGCTGGGCGGATGAGTGTCGACCGGCGATCGAAACCGCGCTGCCCCTCCTGCGGTCGGGAGGATCTCGTCGAGGCCTCCCGGCACCGCACGTCGGAGGGCATGCTGAGCTACCTGCGCTGCTCCTGCGGTCGATGGCTGGTCGTGCGGTCGGCGACCCTGCTGGCCACGGCCATGCCGGGCTGGTGGGAGCCTGCCTCCGCTCGCGAGCGCGCGCCCTGGCGCAGGCGGGCCCGGGCGCAGTCCGTGCTCGACGACGGATCGGAGTCGCAGGCGCGGGAGACGCGCGGGCGGCTCTGACCGTCGACCCGTTCGGAGATCACCCGGGCGGGTAACCTGACGCCGTGAGCGAGCCGGCCGGACAGTCGCGAGCAGTCCCGAGCGACTTCTTCCCGCTGGATGCCCGCGTCCTCTCTCGGGATAGCCCGCCGAGATGGGGCGTCGTCGTCGACGACGGGCCGATGCCCGCAGGCCTGGTGCCCGTCCTGTGGGACGGCGACTTCTCCCCGATGACCGAGCACGTCACCGCGCTGCTGCTCGTCCCGCCGCCCGACATCGCGACGACGTCACCGCACCTCGCCATGGCGGGCACGTCCGGCCGCAGATGGCGCCGCTCGCCCGGCGTGGTGTTCCTCGCCCTCGGCGACGGCGGCACCGAGTACGGCAGCACCGAGCATGGCGCCGCAGCGGACGGTGGCCTGGAGTACGGCGACGCGGGCGGCTGAGCCTGCGTGCAGACGGCTGCTACAGGTAGATGTCGCCGCTGGTCACCGTTCCACGCCGAGGCGGCATCCACGGTGGTCGAGAACCGCGGGTTCAGCGCAACCCCCGGCGTGGCGCGAAGGTATCCGGAGTACGTGATCTCCGCGTGTGCCACGAAATGCCGGTTCCCGTCGCCGGATCGGGCCGCCGCATCGACGTTCCGCTCCATGGCAGACACCCGCTGCCGAGCGGCCGCGCTCTCCTGACGTCGCGCGGCGGGCAGGCGAGCCTTCTCCCTGCGGTACCGAGCGTCGACGCCTTCTCGTGCCCCCCTCGTCGGGATCTCCGGCTCACGTCCGCAGCCTGCCCAGCAGCGCGACCAGCACCGCCCGTTCCGTCGGCCGCAGGGCGGTGTCGGTGAGGCCGGCGGTCGTGACCGCGCGCAGCGTCTCCACCACCTCGATCAGGAACTCCGCACCCGAGGGCGTCAGCGCCAGCCGCCGGGCGGCGCGGGTTCCCTGCACCACCAGATATCCGCGTTCCGAGAGGCGGGTGACGCTGTGATCGAGGCTGCGGGGCGGCAGATCCAGCGCCGTGTTCGCGATGGCCTTGCGCATCGGACGCGGGGCCCGTGCGAGCAGCCGCAGCAGGCGATAGTCGTAGACGGTGATCCCGTGCGCGTGCCGGAGGGCCTCGGCGGGCTGCACCGTCCACCGCTGCACGGCGGCCAGCAGCGCCTCCCACACCAGCCAGGGCTCGGCGGTGTCGGCGTTGCCCGCCTGCGGGCCGGGCGTCGTGCCGCCGTTCGCCGCGAGCGGGTAGGGCCGGGTGATCGGAGAGGAGCCTGCCGCTGACCCGGTCGGTGCGGTTGCGGGTGACGGCGACACGGCTGCGGGCAGTCGTGTGGGAACCGACGGGTGAATGCGCGGAATCACCTGAAGCGGCAGCTTCGTCGTGCCGCCGGACTGACCGGTTCGGCCGGCAGGAGCGGCGGCGGCCTGCGATGTCGCGGCCTGCCCGGCGGAGTCGTGCGTGACGTCCGTGTGCCTGCCTGCGGGTCCGACGTCGGTGCCGCCTGCCTGTGCCGAGCAGGCTCCCGCCTCGCGGGCGGCCTGCGGCGGTGTCCGGGAAGTTGTGCCGCTCGGGGCCTGCCCGGCAGTGTCCGGCTTGACGGCGTTCTGTCGAGTGGCGGCCTGTTCGGTGGCGGCCTGTGCGGCGAAGGCCTGCGGCGGCCTGGGCGTCTGTTCGTCGGGCATGGGCCCGGTCTCTCCTTGTCGTCGAAAGAGGTGCCTCGACCTGCCGCGGCTGTCCGATCGCGCAGGCGAAGCGGGGTTCGATGGTTGTTCGAGGGCGATGGGCGGCGGTCGGGGAGTCAGGGCGCGAGACGCGGGGCGGCAGCGGGCAGCGCACGGCGCGTGCTCCCCGCGAGCGGCGGTCGCTCCGGAGCCGACGTTCGAAGACCCGTGCCGTCGCCGCCTGCGGCGCGAGGCGGTGGCGGGGCAGGCCCGGCGGCGCCGAAGTTCTGCGTCGGCCCAGGCACGCCAGTCGCCTGCTCGACGCAGTACCAACACGGCCGAACGCCGATCAGCCGAAGATCGCCGTCCACGTCGCAGGCAGGCGACGGACTCACGATCACCGGGGCCCCGCAGGCGGCGACCACCGCCGTCCCCTCGGCCGGGCGGCGTCCCCACACCAGATGTCGGTCCAGGCACAGCCCGGCCTGCGGCAGGGCGTCCTGAGTGAACCAGCACGCCGAGTCCGCGCTCATCGGACGACCGCCAGAGTCCTCGGCGCGGGAACCCGATCATCGTCGGTATGCGGCAGGCACAGCGGGCATCGCTGCTCGTCGTAGAAGCAGACGGTCAGGGGACGACGATTCATCGCCCGGAACTCGACCTCCGGGGCACACAACGGTCGGACGGGGCCGTAGCCGTTCCACTGCGCCGAGGCCAGATGCGTGTCCCCCGACCGCACCGTCCGCACGAACCACGCCACACTGGTCACGAGTCCACCGCCGGAAAGCACGTCGCGCAGCGCAGCAGCCGCACCCACTCGTCCACCGGCACGAGGACCGCCCCACAGACGGCGACGGTCACCGAGCGGTAGCCGTCGTCCCGCCGATGCTCCAACCGCCGGAACCGGCCTGCCCAACGTTGGTTGTCGGGCGCCTCGACAGTACCGACCGCCCGATCGACGGCGGCGGCATCACAGTCACGAGGCCCGTCGGCGGTCTCGGCCCGTTGTCCCCACTGCCGACGGCGGGGCGGTGTCGGGGCGAGGACCGTCGGCGTCACGTCAGGCTCCCGGAGAAGGCCCGCACCCACCCGTCCGGAGTCGCGGCGGACCGTCGGCGAGCCGCCACCACCGCACCCGCCCGACACTGAGCAGCGACGACGTCGAGCCGTCGGCGCACGGCTGCCCGCCGCTGGATTGCCTGTTCCTCGGCCTCGTCCCGCGCCGCCACCGTGCGCAGGTTCGCGGCGCGCAACCGAGCCCACTCCCGCCGCGACGGGGACCGCCGCACCGGGTGCGCTCGCCGCCACCGCCGCCACGCGAGTTCCACCGAGGGCAGCCCGACACACAGCACGACCAGAACCAGGAACAACGGGTCTTCGGTGAGGGTCATGACGCCACCGACCCCGGTGCCTGCTCCGCGCGCGAACGCCAGCCCGGCTTTGTCTCCGTGTTCTCACGCGGCTTGTCAGCTGGAACGGCAGACGCCACCTGTTCGCAACATCGTGTCATTCGCTGCCAACGCCTGAGCACGTCGCCACGACGCTTCGGGCTCGAACTCAGCCGGGTGAGCCGACTTCGACAACCTGTGCCCACTTCATCACCTCCGGTAATCATCGGTGACGTTAGGCGCGCAAGCAGGGATGAAAGGGGACAGATCGTCCCCCTTGACACCCTGTCCCTAGGCGAGGATGTCGAGCCGCTCGGCGAGTCTGGTCGCTTCGGAGCGAATCGTGGATCGGCCGGTCGTGGCCAGGCTGATGACGACGTCCCGTGCAGAAACACTGAACCGCAACGCCTCGGAGGAGTAGCGCTCCGCTTGGAGCAGCGGGATCAGTGCGCCGCTGTCACGCTGTTGGTGCAGGGCACGGGACACGTTGACCAGGTGCGAGGCCTGCCAACTCCGCGAGGGGATGGCATCGACGTCGACATCGTCGGCGTGCCGCAGTGCCTCAGTGGCGTCGCCGAGAGACTGGGCTATCCAGGTCTTGTGGAGATCGACGTGTTGCCGACTGAACCCATGGTGATGATGTCCATAGTGGGGTGACAGCGTGTCGACGACAGTTGCCGCTCGCTCCCAGTGCACCCACGCGGACGGGTCCTTGAGCTGGCGAGCCGTGGTCGAGGCTCGTGCCAGCTGTACCGCACCCCAGAGGGCACGGGTCTCATCGTCACCGTCGGCAAGTCGGGGATCGAGAGTGCGAGTCGCCGTCTCCAACATCTCCAAGGCCTGTTCAGCACGATCGGTGACACGGAGAGCGAACGACGAGTACAGCAGCGATGCCGCCCGGGCGGCAGGGTCGTCGGCATCTTCACCGGTCTGCTGCCCTCGGTCGACCGACAGCCAGTACCAGTGCCTGCCGTTCTCCTGCCAGGCAAGATATGCCTGACACAAGTGGTAGACATCCGCCAGCGCACCGCGCGCCCGCTTGCGTGCATCCCCTTCGGACTCACGCACCGCAGCCCGGCCGGCTCGGATCAGACCGGGAAGCTCTCCTGCGGCATAGGTCCGCTGGGTAGGGGAGGAGTGCCAGTCACGCCAGGCCCGCGCCACCGCCGCTGTGTAATGGTCGACGGAAGGCGCGGCCTCGGTGTCGGGCAGATACTCCGTCAGCGCGTGTCCGACCATCTCCGCAGCCGGATGAGCGGGACATTCCGCGATCTGCACCGGGGCAGAGAGATCACCGCCGTACAGTGCGGCGAGATCCCGTATTCCCAGTTCACGTGCCACCTGCGCCGCCATGCCCAACGGCAGACCACGCTCACCACGTTCGATCTTCTTCAGCCAGTCTTCGGACTTCCCGACCAAGCCTGCCAACACGGCGCGAGACTTCCCGCTACGTTCCCGGTGTCTGCGCAACCGGCTGCCGACGTCACGACGATGGTCTGCATTGCTCACAGGCATGGGAGATCACGTCCACTCGTCTCGGCGAAGCCGCAGCCTCGCGCTGCCGTTTTGCCTCCATGACGAGTCTAGGCAGAGAGAACGACGATGCGTCGTCGCCTGATAGCTGTCGGTATATTGACGGCAGTGGGACGGCGAACCGGAAGAGGCTATGCCGGATCTGCAGATGTGGTTGGCCGCTGCGCGCTTGTCCGACACTCCCTCCACCTTGTTTGGCGGGGCGGAGCTTTGTGAGACTGATTGACCAGGCTGCGGCGGTCCATAAATGCTTGGAGCTGTGTCTGCGTAGGAGGAGCCCCGCGTGGAATCGATGGCGGATCACTGGTGGTGGCGGCCGGGATGGCGAGTCGGCCGGTCGTTCTGGACCTGGCATGTCACGTTCGCCGCCCAACCGGGCGTGCAAGCCCTCGTCGACGCCTATGCACCCTGCTTCGACGGCCTGGGCGGGCTCGACCCGGTTCCCGTCGAGTGGCTGCACTTGACCATGCAGGGTCTCGGGTTCACGGATGAGGTGGAGCACACCGACGTCGACGCCATCGTGCTCGCCGCGCGCCGTCGCTTCGCGGAGGTAGCACCGTTCGCCGTGACGGTCGGTCCGGCCGGACTCGATCCGGAGACGGTCCACCTGCCCGTGCGCCCGGCCGAGCCGCTGATCGAGACCCGCAGTGTTCTGCGCTCGGCGATCAACGACGTCTGGGATCACGTACCAGAACGCGCCGATGGCTGGCGACCTCACGTCACCCTCGCCTACTCCAACGTGAGCGGCCCCGCCGAACCGATCGCAGACCGTCTCGCCGCGCACGGTGCGCACATCGCGGAAGTCACCGTCTCGGCCCTGAGCCTCATCGAACTAAACCGTGATCACCGACAGTACGAATGGACCGACGTCGCGACCGTGGGTCTCACCGGATCACGCAGCGACATGGCCACTGAGTGACTGATGGGACTGAAAGACCCCGTCCGGTCCACTCTGGAGACTGACGCGACCTGCCGAGCTTGCCCGTTCGATGCTGCCGCTCTCGGTACTGTCCGATGACTTCCTACGTTCGCCAGCAGCGAGGGATGAAGGGCTGCTGATCCACTGGCCTTGTCGCTGGCCGCTTAGGGAGGGCAAGCGTCGGGCGACACGCCGTGTCACTCCGAACCGTCTGCCGGGCGTGTCGGTCAACATCCGATAACCTCACGACGTCTCGAACTGCAATGCCCCTGTACAAGCAGGGTGGCACCGGCCCTTCGGGGCCGGTGAGGATCGCAACATCCGGGTGGCGCCCTCCTCCTGGTCCTCGTCGACGGGGTGGCACCGGCCCTTCGGGGCCGGTGAGGATCGCAACCCCCACAGGTACACCCCCCCCCTGCACGGGTACGGGTGGCACCGGCCCTTCGGGGCCGGTGAGGATCGCAACCACTCCTGGAAGGCGCGGCCGGCCTCTCGCTGGCCCGGTGGCACCGGCCCTTCGGGGCCGGTGAGGATCGCAACTCCTTTCGTCGTGCCCCGGCCGGTCCGGCCGGGGCGGTGGCACCGGCCCTTCGGGGCCGGTGAGGATCGCAACCGCTGCGACCACCAGCGCCGCCGGTGACGCTGGCCGGTGGCACCGGCCCTTCGGGGCCGGTGAGGATCGCAACCAGCGGCTGTGACCGATCACCCCACCGGTGACCACACGTGGCACCGGCCCTTCGGGGCCGGTGAGGATCGCAACCTGGAGCACTGCCGCCACGTGGCTGGCGTAGAACTCGGGGGTGGCACCGGCCCTTCGGGGCCGGTGAGGATCGCAACGAGATCCGCGCCGCCTCATCGAGGAGTAGGCCGACGGGTGGCACCGGCCCTTCGGGGCCGGTGAGGATCGCAACTCGAGGATGCGGGGGTTGTACTCCCCCGGGTAGGGGGTGGCACCGGCCCTTCGGGGCCGGTGAGGATCGCAACCCGACCTCGTGAAGGGCGGTGTCCCCGGAGTCCGTCAGTGGCACCGGCCCTTCGGGGCCGGTGAGGATCGCAACCATCGCGTCCGTGCAGTTGCCGGATCTCGGAGTGCGGGTGGCACCGGCCCTTCGGGGTCGGTGAGGATCGCAACACCTACTTCGACACCGCCACCGAACCCGTGCCCTGGGCCGATCAGAACAAGCCACGCTGTCGGCGTACGAGTCGCAATGCAGCGCCGCGCACGCCACCGAGTACACGACGACCATCGACATCCGTAAGCTCAGCGACGAGCCAGCGGTCGAGTCGGCGTCGGCACATCGAGATGATCGACTACACAGGGTGATGCATGTCAACCCGGCGGCGCCCTGATTTGCCGAGCTCAGCGCGCCCGGCGCTGTTAACGTGCGCTCGCACATCTGAGAATTCGGAGCGCGCCGCCATGAAGTACACCGTCTCGATCGAGATCGCTCTGCCGAGGGAGCGAGTGGTCCAGCTGCTGGCAGACCCGGCGCATCTGCCGGAGTGGCTGCGGGGCTTGGTGCTGCACGAGCCGCTCAGTGGCACACACGGGCAGGTCGGCACCACGTCGCGAGTCGTGATGCAGATGGGCAAGCAGAAGATGGAGTGCACCGAGACCATCACACGTCGGGAACCGGTGGACCTGCACGCGATACCGAGGGACATTGTTGTTCATTTCGACCGCGAGATCGTCGGCGAGGGCATGTGGAGCGCCGTGCGCGACCGGCTGACCGAGGCCGGTCCGCAGTCGACGCTCTGGCAGAGCGAGAACGAGTATCGGTTCAGCGGCTTGCTGATGCGGCTGGTCGGGCTCTTGATGCCCGGCGCCTTCCGCAAGCAGTCGCAACAGCACATGCAGGACTTCAAGGCATTCGCCGAGCAGGGACAAGATGTCCGCGACGCAGAGGGCTGATCAGCGGTCTTCGATAGGTGACTTCTTCTCAACCCTCTCCCCGAAGGACAGCCGGGTGGGTGGGGGCAGTCCCCGCTAAACCGATCGCCGACCGTCTTGCCGCGCACGAACGCGCCCATCGCGATTCGGGAGAGCGGGCCGTCGCAGGCTCAGAGCCACGGTTCCTGCCGCCCAACCGGGGCCATCGCGTCGGGGTGTGCAGCCGCGCCGCCCGGGTGGAGATCGACAGCTGGTAGCCCTCGGCCATTCGCACGCCGCCGACTTCGGCGACCGGTATCAGAGCGATCTCGTTGTGCTCGTGCGAGAGCACCGGGTCGGCCTCGGTGTCGTCGGGATGACAGCCGTAGGTCACGAACAGCACTGTCTTGCGGGCGAGCGCGATGTAGTAGGGCCAGGCATCCAGAATTGGACCCGTCGTGACGGGCCACGAGGATCACTCGACGATTTCCCGCGTCACGCCTTTCTCGGGTGTCTTACCGAGTTTGAGACGGCCGCCGGGCCGCTCCCACTCGTCGCGCTCGTTGCGCAGCAGGAGAACGGCACCGTCGCGGATGACGACGCCGTTGATTGAGACGGGTTACCCGCCGGGGATCGTCATCGGGTCCCCACTGTGCGTAGGCGACAAGCAGAACCTAGCTGCTGACGGCCGCACCGACCAGAAATTCTGAGCAGGTCGACAGACACCGCGACCTTGTCCACCGCTGGCACGTGACGATGGACGTTGCGATCCTCACAGGGGCTGACCTGCGGAGCCGGCGCTGATGTGCGCCGATCGCCGTCGCAGGGACGCGATCAGGCTACCGCCCGGATCTAGAGCCGTCGTCCCTGGTTGCTGCCGCGCGAAGCTTGGCGCTCGATCGCTGGGCGAGCGGCGTGGCCGAGTGCGGTCAACGACGACTATCGCGCCGCCCACCGAAGTCAATCAGTCACCCTGTGTATCGTCTCGCCCGTCGGTGACGGTCGTCGGGACACCCACAGTGTGACAGGAGCGCGGGGGATGTGGGCTCACAGTTCCAATGAGCGGGGGGAGTGGCATGTCCTCTCCGATCATGCCCTGTCCACTGCCGAACTCGCTCAGCGCTTCGCTGCGGAGTTCCGCGCAGGCGATCTCGGCTACGCGCTCGGGCTTTTCCATGATGCAGGCAAGGCCTGTTCGTCCTGGCAGGACGGTCTGCGCAAGGCCGACGTGCACAAGGGTGCGGTCGGGGTCCCGCACAAGCAGCTGGGCGCGCACCTCTTGAGTTCCGTTGCCGGCCCGGCGGCGTTGGCGATTCTTGGGCACCACGGCGGTCTCACCGAACTCGGCGCCTTGCACGACCTCTTGGAGACGCAACCGGATCAGGTGACCGTGCGTGCCTTTCTCGCCGAGGTCGAGGACGCCGAGCGCGTGCTGGATCTTCCACCGGGCTCCCTGCTTCCACAGCACTGGCGACGGTCCGAATCGATCCTCGACTTGGGCATCCGGTTGGCGTTCTCGGCCTTGGTGGACGCAGACCATCTCGACACGGCGGCGCATTTCGCAGGTCGTTCCGCACCCGAGGTCCGACCGGACACCGACCTGGCCGTGTTGCGCGACCGGTTCGAGGCCGGGCGTGCGGCGCACCTGGCGCATCGTGATCAGTCTCCACTGGACGACGTCCGTCGACAGGTGTATCGACGTGCGATCGAACATGCCGCCGAGAAGCCGGGGATCTTTCGCATGCCTGCCCCCACCGGAGTGGGGAAGACGCTGGCCGCAGGCGGATTCGCACTGCATCACGCGGCGGAGCACGGAATGCGGCGGGTGATCGTCGCGGTCCCCTTCATCACGGTGACCGAGCAGAACGCCGGGGTCTACCGATCGCTGCTGGGGCCTGATGCGGTGCTGGAACATCACTCGGCAGTGCGGCCTGCTGAGCATTCGACCGATGCCGGGGCGCAGGAACAGCGGCTTCGGGCCGCGGTGGAGAACTGGGACAGCCCGTTCGTCGTGACCACCACCGTGCAGCTCTTCGACTCGTTGTTCGGCCGTAAGTCGTCGCAGATGCGCAAGCTGCACCGGCTGGCCAACGCGGTGGTCGTCTTGGACGAGGTACAGGCGCTTCCCCTGCGAGTGCTCACGCCGATCCTCGATGCACTGCGAATCCTGTCCGAGGAGTTCGGCACGACGGTGTTGTTGACCTCGGCGACGCAGCCGTCGTTTCAGGCTCTCGACGTCTGGAGCGAACTGCGCGTGCACGACGTGGTGGACGAGCCCCGTGAGCTGTTCCGGCAGATGCGTCGGGTGGTGTACCGCTGGTGGCTGGATCCTAGGCCGACCCTCGTCGAGGTGGCCGAGGCGGCGGTCGAACACGATCAGGTGTTGGTCGTGGTGAACACGATCGCCGACGCCCGCGAGATCTATCAATCCTGGGCGGGCCGGGGCTTCGGCGACGTCTTCCATCTGTCGACTCGGATGTATCCGGGTCACCGCAGGCGGGTGCTGGCGACGGTGCAGCGCCTTCTCTCCGAGAAAGAGCCGGTACGGCTGGTGTCGACGCAGCTCATCGAGGCCGGTGTCGACGTCGACTTTCCGGTGGTGTTCCGGGCGTTCGCCCCGGCGGAGGCGTTGCAGCAGGCGGCGGGCCGCGCGAACCGGGAGGGGCGTGCCGAGACGGGCCTGGTGGTGGTCTTCGACGCGGAGGACATGTCCGCTCCGTCGGGCTATCGGATCGGGACGAAGGTGACCGGGGAGGTGTTCGGCCAGCAGGATGCAGGCGTGGTCGACCCGGACGACCTCGACGCGCTGGACGTCTATTACCGCGCGTTGTATCAGCGGTCGAACGCCGAGAACGGCGCTCGGGCGAGGGCGATCCAGGACAACCGGCGCAGGCTCGACTTTCTCTCGGTCGCCGAGGGGCCGCCGCACGCGGGCGGAACGGGTCAGGTTCGGGATTCGACGCTGGCCTTTCGGATGCTCGACGACGACACCGTCCCGGTCGTGGTGACCGAGGACGACGGGACGACGCCCGCCGCCGAACTGGTGGAGCGGCTCGCGCGACATCCCGAGGAGGCGGGGCGGCTGCTGCGCAGACTCCAGCCCTTCGTGGTGTCGCTGCCTCGTCGAGTCGTAGACGACCCGGCCGTGGTGGCGTTGTGTCGGCCGCTCCTCGGTGATCTCTATGAATGGCGCGGTTCCTACGACCGGGCCTACGGCCTTGACACGACAGGTTCGACTGAGCAGGAGGTCTGGTGAGGGAGGAACTATCGCCGTCGGCGTCGGGGGAGCCGCCGGTGAGTGTGCAGGTCTGGGGGCCGGGCGCGTTGTTCACCCGCCCTGAGCTGAAGGCCGAACGGGTGAGCTATCCGGTGATGACGCCGACGGCGGCGATCGGGGTGCTGGAGGCGATCTTCTGGAAGCCGGAGTTCCGGTGGCGGCCGGTGGCGATCGACGTGCTCAACCCGATTCGGCAGTTCACTCAGCGCCGCAACGAGACCACGGATCTGGTGTCGCCGTCGGATGCCTTGCTGCGCCGCCGGACCGTCGACACCGCAGAGAATCGGACGCAACGTCATGCGGTGTGTCTGCGGGACGTGGCCTATCGCATCCATGCGCATGTTGAACTGGAGCCGCATGCCACGAAGAACGAGGCTGCCTACCGCGACCAGTTCCGCAGGCGCGTCGAGCGCGGCCAGTGCTTCCACCAGCCGTATCTGGGAACTCGGGAGTTCAGCGCCTATTTCGGAAAGATCGACGAGCGGGAGCGGATCACCGGCCACTCCGATCTCGGGGTGATGCTGCACAGCGTGCGGCGCAGGGGAGAGGACGTCGCCTTCTCCTGGTTCACCGCGCGACTGGAGAACGGTCGGATGCACATCCCCCGCACCGGAATCACCGCAGCTCAACCAGTGGGGGCATGATGTTGCTGCAGCGCTTGGTGCAGTACGCCGAGGAGACCACCGACAGCGCGCCGTTCCACCGGGAACGGGAGTTCGTCTGGCGGATCGATCTCTTCAGCGACGGCCGCCCGGCCCGTCTGACCGACATCCGAGAACCCGATGCCAAGGGACGGCTCCGGGGATTTCGGGAGTCGACGCCCGCGATGACGCGCTCGATCCAGGTCGCCGCGCAGTTGGGCGCCGACGACGTCCAGTACGTGCTCGGATGGGGGGACGACACCACCAAGCCGGACCGTGTCGCGCAGTGCCATCAGCAGTTCATCGAGCTGGTCTCGGCGTGGGCCGACACCGCCGGGCACGAGCCCGCCGCCGAGACGGTGCGGGCCTTCTATCGGGACGGCGACTACACCCACTGGGAGCGCCCGGAGGGGTACGGGGCAAAACAGGGCGTGCTACTCGCGGTGGACGGGCAGCTGCTCAGCAAGGCCCACTCGGCGATCCGGTTCTGGACCGACGAGGTCACCCGGCGCAAGAGCGGCAAGGACGCCGCCGCCGGGTTGTGCCTGGTCTGCGGGCGGCACGGTGCGCTGGTCAAGACGATCCCCACCAAGATCGCCGCGCGTCTGGTGCCGGGAGCGGGTAATGACGTCGCGCTGGTCAGCGTCAACGAGAACGTCTTCGGCTACGGCCTGACCACGAGCCTCGCGCACACTCCGATCTGCTTCACCTGCGGCAATGCCTTCAGCACCGGCCTGACCCACCTGCTGGGCTCGGAGCACGCCTATCGGCTGCCCGGCCAGGACAGCGTCATGGCCTGGTGGGTCGTCGGGGCCCCTCCGCGTGACGTCTACGACGTGATGCCCCGCACCGCGGACCCCGGCGCGGTCCGGCGGCTCCTCTCGCGGCTCCGCTCCGGTGATCTGGATCGGGCTGCCGCGCTGGCCGACCAACAGGAGAGTTCGGAGCGCTTCTGCTCGGTCACTCTCGGCGGAAACAACTCTCGGATCATGGTCCGGGACTGGATCGACATGCCGCTGACCTCGGCGCTGCGCAACCTCGCGCTCTGGCACGAGCACTCGCACATGGTCTCCGAATGGGAGGACGAGCCGCAGCGTCACGGACTCGCCATCCTGCTGATGGCGACCGGCCGGTGGGAAGGCAGCCGCTACGCCGACCACAGCTCCCGCTCCGCCCGCCGCCCGGAACACATCCAGCGTGACCTGCTCGCCCGCGCCCTGCGGGGCGTCGCTCTACCGCCGTCGGTGCCGCACCACGTACTGCGCCGCATCGGCGCCGACGGACACATCGACTCTGCCCGCGCCGCGCTCCTGCGTCTGGCGCTATGCGATCCGAAAAAAAAGGAGCCCTCCGTGACCGCCGGTCTCGACGAGAAGAATCAGGACACCGCGTATCTGTTCGGCCGCATCTTCTCGGTGTTGGAACAGATCCAGTATGCCGCCAGCGAGGGCAAGCTCAACGCGACCTTCGGCGATCGACATCTCGCAGGTGCCGTCGCCAATCCCACGCCCGCCGTGGCCGCAGGACGCAAGCTCGCCTCGGCCTGGCTGGCCAAGCTCCGGCGGCGCCCGAATACCCGGGCCAAGGCCGTGGCATTCGCCGAGACGCTGGACCTGATCGCCGATCTGGCCGACGCGAGCAAGCCGCTCCCGACGTATCTGCCTGCCCGCAGGCAGATGCAGTTCGTCCTCGGTTACCACCAGCAACGCGCCCACGACAGGGAACAGGCCCGGGCCCGCAAGGCCGCGCAGTCCTGACCGACGTACCCCCGTCATCCCGCTCTCGCTGCTCCGCCCGGCTTAGGGCGATTCTCACGAAAGGCACGCTCTCGCATGAGCACTCCGGCGCACCTCGACCCCACCGTCCGCCACGACATGGTGTTCCTGTTCGACGTCACGGACGGAAACCCCAACGGCGATCCGGACTTCGGCAACCGGCCTCGGATGGACGAGGAGTCGGGCCACGGTCTGGTCACCGATGTCGCGATCAAGCGCAAGATCCGCAACACCCTCCCGCTGGCCGCCGACGGCGACTCCCGGTACGGGATCTTCGTGGAGGCGGGTCACGCGCTGAACACCCGCGCGGCGGAGACGATGACCGCCAACAACCTCGACTCGAACAAGAAGCGCCTTACTGAGGAGGAGTTGCAGGCCGGGCGATCCTGGCTCACCGAGCGCTACGCCGACATCCGGCTCTTCGGTGCGGTGCTGAGCACCGGAGACACGAAGGCCCTCGGCCAGATCTACGGTCCGCTGCAGGTCACCAACGCCCGCAGCTTCGATCCGGTGGCGCCGCAGCAGCACACGATCACCCGCGTCACCCAGACGACCCAGCCAGACATCGACAAGGGCGAGTCCACCGAGATGGGCAGCAAGTGGACCGTCCCCTACGGGCTCTACAAGGCCGAGCTCTACTACTCCGCCTCCCGAGGCGCTCAGACCGGCGTGGACAGTCGCGACTTCGAACTGCTCTATCGCAGCCTGGAGATGATGTTCGACCACGACCGCTCGTCGGCGCGCGGCACGATGACGGCCCGAGGACTGTACGTGTTCAGCCATGACAACGCCTTCGGCAACGCCCCCGCGCATAAGCTCGCCGGGCGCGTCTCCGTGAACAAGGTCGACCCGGATGCGGACCTGCCGCCTCGGTCCTTCGGCGATTACGTCGTCTCCGTCGCCGCCGACGACCTGCCTGCCGGGATCACCGTCACCAAGCTCATCGCCTGAGCCGGGGTCGAGGTGGACGAGTCACCCACCGAGCAGGAGTGGACCAGCATCCCGATCTCGGCGATCGAGCACTTCGGCTACTGCCCTCGGCAGGCCGCCCTGATCCATCTGGACCGTTACTTCGCCGACAACGTCGACACGCAGCGGGGACACTTCGCCCACGAGGTCGTCGACGCGGGCGGTCCCGGCGTCTCCCGGACGGGAGTACGGACCTGGACCGCCCTGGAGGTCAGCGACACCACGCTCGGGGTCCACGGCATCTGCGATGTCGTGGAGTTCCCGGACGGACAGCCGATTCCGGTCGAGCACAAGTCCGGAAGCTATCGGCCTGGCAGCGCCGCTGATCTTCAGGTGGCCGCGCAGGTGATCTGCCTGCGCGGCATGTTCTCCGCCGACGTGCCACACGGGGTGATCTTCGCCGGCCGGCAGCGCCGACGTCACGAGGTCGTGGTCGACGACGCGCTGCAGGCCCGACTTCGTGACGTCGTGGCACGGCTGCGTGCGGTGTTACGCGCTGGATCGCTGCCGCCACCGGTCAACGACCGGCGGTGTGATCGCTGCTCTCTGAAGGAAGGCTGTATGCCCGACGCCCGCATCGACGCCTCTTCGCTGTTCGTGCCACTGCCGTTAGGACGGTGGGATGACTGAGCTGCTGCGCACGCTGTTCGTCTCCACACCGGGCACCAGCCTGCATCTGGAGGGCGACACGATTCGGATCCATCACCCGGAGCGCCCCGGACGGCACATCCAGCCGCTGATCCGGATCGATCAGCTCGTGGTGTGGCGGGGAGTCGACGTCAGCGACGAACTCATGCTGCGTTGTCTCGCCGACGATCGAGGCATCACGTGGTTGACGCGCAACGGCCGCTTCCTCGGCCGGGCCGGGGGAGCGCAGCTGGGTAATCCGCTGCTTCGGCTGGAACAGGTCCGCGCGTACGACGACGCGGCACGACGCCTGACGATCGCGAAGTCCGTGGTCGCGGGGAAGCTGCAGAACTATCGGCAGCTGCTGTTACGAATCGCGCGGGACGCCGACGGCGCACGGCAGAGCGGCATCCGCGCGATCGCCGAACGCCATGCCGAGGCGCTGGTCGCGGTGGCCTCCTGCGGGTCATTGACGGAACTGCTCGGCATCGAGGGCAATGCCGCTCGCGCCTACTTCGAGGCCATGCCGCTGTTGGCCAAAGGCGTTCCACCGGGACGTAGCAGGCGCCCACCGGAGAATCCGTTCAACTGCGTGCTGTCGTTCTGCTACGGCATGTTGAGGGTGGCGGTGATCGGCGCTCTCGAGCAACGGGGGCTCGATCCCTATATCGGTTACCTGCACGGGGTCCGCCCTGGAAAACCGTCGCTCGCGCTGGATCTCATGGAGGAGCTGCGTCCGCTGCTGGTCGATCGACTGGTGCTCACGCTGTTCAACCGGCGGCGTATCACCGCCGCGCACACTCGATCCGATCCGGCGGGCGGCGTCGCGTTGACCGATGAGGGCCGTGCCCTCGTGCTGACCGAGTGGTCCCAGGCGAGGGAACGAGCGTGGCGGCACAGCGGGCTGAACCGCGACGTTCCTGCTGCGCTACTGCCCATCGTGCAGACCCGGCTGTTCGCTCGTCATCTGCGAGGCGACGAGCCCGCCTATACCCCGTGGATCGCGAGCTGACGATGGAACTGCTGGTCACCTACGACGTCGACACCACCACGCCGGACGGCGCTCGGCGCCTACGGCGCGTCGCGAAGGTGTGCGAGGCCTACGGGCTGCGGGTGCAGAAGTCGGTGTTCGAGATCGTGTGCTCCGACGTCGACTGGATGATCATGAAGAAGCGCCTGCTCGACGTGATCGACGGCGACCAGGACAGCATCCGGGTCTACCAGATGAACGTGGGGGCACTCGGCAAGGCTCAACACCTCGGCCGCTCGCCCGAGGCGCCGCATGGCGCACCGCTGATCTACTGAGTCCTGGCGCTTGAGGAAGATGAGCGTCGGGCGACACGCCGTGTCAGTCCGAAGTGCCTTTCGGGCGTGTCGGTCACCACTCGATAACCTCGAGGCGTTTGAGAAGGCAATACCCCTGTACAAGCAGGGTGGCACCGGCCCTTCGGGGCCGGTGAGGATCGCAACCGAACACCCTGTCTAGTCCGCCGATCGGGTGAACCGAGTGGCACCGGCCCTTCGGGGCCGGTGAGGATCGCAACGGCGTAGAGCGGGTGGCCTTTGTAGTGCCGGGCCACGGTGGCACCGGCCCTTCGGGGCCGGTGAGGATCGCAACGGCGACGAGATCCGGGCGGTCCGCCAGATGCCCGGCGTGGCACCGGCCCTTCGGGGCCGGTGAGGATCGCAACCCGATGCGTCCGCAGAACGTCTCCGTCCACCCTGTACCGGTGGCACCGGCCCTTCGGGGCCGGTGAGGATCGCAACGGATGCGCGTCGCGGGGATCTCCACCCCAACAGCGCGGGTGGCACCGGCCCTTCGGGGCCGGTGAGGATCGCAACCCCTCGAAGGGGCGATGAGGCCGTAGATCAGTGGCGGTGGCACCGGCCCTTCGGGGCCGGTGAGGATCGCAACAAAATCTCCAGCATCTCGTAGTACTCGGTGCGTTTGGTGGCACCGGCCCTTCGGGGCCGGTGAGGATCGCAACCGGGGAATGGCTCGACGAAACCGGCGAGCCACTCCCAGGTGGCACCGGCCCTTCGGGGCCGGTGAGGATCGCAACGTCGGGCACAGGTGCTCCCTGGTTGGTGCTCGCCCCCGGTGGCACCGGCCCTTCGGGGCCGGTGAGGATCGCAACTGGTCGACACCTGCGATCGGTCGAGTAACAGAGAAGTGTGGCACCGGCCCTTCGGAGCCGGTGAGGATCGCAACAATCCCGGCCGGGGTGAGCTGTGGAGGCGGAGCCCCGGTGGCACCGGCCCTTCAGGGCCGGTGAGGATCGCAACGGGGTGAAATCGCAGGGCCTGCCGCTCTACGGCCGCCTGTGGCACCGGCCCTTCGGGGCCGGTGGGGATCGCAACGCGAGGAGCGGCCGGAAAACGGCGGCCGGGGCGACGTGACACGGGCCCTTCCGGGCCGGTGCGGATCACCACTGCCGCACCTATGTCGGGTGAACGCAGGGGAGTCGTTGTGGCACCGACCCGCCGCCACCCGACCCCGGACCGGCACTCTCCCGGTCCAAAGACGGCAGGCGGTCGCGCACCCGCCACCTCCGCCTGTTCCGCAGGCAAGCCGGACGCCCGCCGGGAAGTCCGCTTCAGCCCCCGTCGCCGTCCCCATCGGGCTCCTCGGAAGCCCTCAGTATCTTGCTCATGCGCTGCATGACGTCGATCTGCGCCGGGTTGTAGAGATCGGTGATGGCCACGCCGAGCGTCTGTGCTGTGACGTACTTGCCGAGCGGCGTGTCCTGACTCACGTCCAGGAGTCCGGGATGCCGGGCGTCGAGGTCGCTGACGTGGGCGGCCAGTCGCTTGGCCAGCTCGTGGCGGGTCTGGTCGTCGGCATCGGGCGGCAGGTCGGTGAGGTCGTTGTCAGCGGGGTGCGGCTCGGTGGTTCTCAGCAGCTGAGCGTAGGTGTTGAGAGCCTCCCGGCCGAGCACCCTGGACAGGACCACGATGAATGCTCGGTCGGCCTCGCTGAGGCTCATGTCGGAGGTGGACAGGCCCAGCTCGGTCGGCAGATCGGTCGGTGCGGTCTGCTCCAGGGTGACCGCGAGTTCGGCGCGCACCCGTTGCAGGCGTTCGATGGTCTCGGCGAGCTCGGCGTCCAGTGCGCGCAGCTCCTGCTCCGGGTGTTCGTCGGCGTCGCCCATGTCGGCGATCTGCGTCAACGAGAAGCCGAGTTCGGCCAGCCGCTTGATGCGCAGCAGGCGGACGAGGTGCGCCACGCCGTAGCGCTTGTAGCCGTTGGAGCCTCGTTCGGGTTCGGTGAGCAGGCCGACGGCGTGATAGTGCCGCACGGCCCGCAGACTCGTCCCGGCAAGCTCCGCGAGCTGGCGGGTGCTCCACGCCACGACTGTCCACCCTCCGCGCAACCGAGCCGTCGGCGCGGATTCGCCGACTTGCACAACGACGGAGACCATACCGTTACGAGACCGGCCCATCGACGTGTGCGACGCCCCGCGGCGACGACGCAGTCCAGTGCCAAGTGACGTGGATCACCATCGTCGGGCTTGAGTGTGCCGTAGCGGCAGGGCTTCTCCTGAACCGGCGCAGTGCGCCGATGGACACCCGAAGGTCTGCTCCGCCGGGGCGGAACTCCATACAGACGGCCCGGCGCGTGTCGTCACCGAGCACGCGTGTCGTCACCGAGCAAGCGAAAGGATCGACATGGCGTTGCCGAGATTCATCACCGTGGAGGAGTTCTTCACCTCTCCTTCCCACAGCCGGGCGTCGATCTCGCCGGACGGGACCAGGATCGCCTACCTGGCGCCGTGGCGGAACCGCCTGAACGTGTGGGTGCAGCGCATCGACGTCGACGAGGCCGCGCGGTGTGTGACCGCCGAGGAGGCTCGCGACGTGCGGGACTACCGCTGGACCGATGATCCTCGGTGGCTGCTCTACACCCACAGCGGCGGCGGTGACGACCTCGGCCACCTCCACCGGGTGGATCTCGCGGACCCGGCCGCGCCGATCGTCGACCTCACGCCCTCTCCCGGCGCGGTGGTCGCCCAGTTCGAGCTTCCCGCCTGCCGACCAGGGAAGGCGATCCTCACGCTGAGCAGTGAGCGGCTCGATGCGCTGGATCTCTACGAGGTCGACATCGCCAGCGGTGAGCTCGTGATGCTGGCGCAGAGCCCCGGCGACGTCGGCGGCTGGCTGTGCGGTCCCGAGGGGGACGTGTTCGCCTTCGTCCTGACGATCGACGGCGACATCGAACTGTCGCGGTGGGACGGTGCCACGAAGATGTTGACGCCGGTCATGCTGTGTGAGGGCGCCGACTACCCGATGTCCGTCTACCCGACCCAGATCACCCCGGACGGGACCGGGCTGTGGATCGGCTCCAACCGGGGCAGCGATCGGACCCGGCTGGTCCGAGTCGACCTGGCCACCGGGGCGGAGTCCGAGGTCGACAGCCATTCGACGTTCGACCTGGACACCCGCTCCGCCGTGGCTCCCGCGCTTCCGCCGCCGCTCATCCTCCGCCGGGGGACGGGAGAACTGATCGGGGCTCGTTATCTGGGCGAGCGGCAGGTGATCCACGCCCTGGACCCCCGGTTCGCCGAAGTGCTGGCGAACCTGGAGAAGCTCTCCGACGGCGATCTCGCCGCGGTGTCCTCGGACGAGAGCGAGCGGAGGTGGCTCGTCTCCTTCGGTCATGATCGTGATCCAGGGGCCACCTTCCTCTACGACCATGCGACGGGGGAGAGCAGACTGCTCTTCCGCGCGTATCCGGCGCTGGACGCCGAGGCGCTGGCGCCGATGACGCCGGTCACGATCCCCGCCCGCGACGGGGTCGCGCTGCCCTCGTATCTGACGCTGCCGGTCGGGGTGGAGCCTGCCGGGCTGCCGTTGGTCCTGGTAGTCCACGGCGGTCCGTGGTTCCGGGACGGCTGGGGCTACCACCCGGTCGTCCAGCAGTTGGCCAATCGCGGCTACGCGGTGCTCCAGGTGAACTTCCGCGGGTCGACCGGCTTCGGCAAGGCCTTCGTCAAGGCCGCCATCGGGGAGTTCGCCGGGAAGATGCACCACGACCTCGTCGACGCCGCCACCTGGGCCGTGCGGCAGGGCTACGCCGATCCCGATCGGATCGCGATCTTCGGCGGCGCCTACGGCGGCTACGCGGCGCTGGTCGGCGCCACCTTCACCCCCGGCTTCTTCGCGGCCGCCGTCGACTACGTCGGCATGTCGAACCTCGTCAGCTTCATGCGGACGCTGCCCGAGGCGCTCCGGCCCTTCCTGGCCAACAACTGGCACCTGTTCGTCGGCGATCCCGACGAGCCCGCGCAGCGGACCGACATGCTGGCCCGCTCGCCGATCAGCAGGCTGGATCAGCTCCGCGCGCCCCTGCTGATGGTCCGGCGGGCCTCGGACGCCCGAGCGGGCCGGTCCGAGGCCGAGGAGATCGTGGCGGCACTGCGCGCCCGCGACGTCGACGCCGAGTGTCTGGTCGAGGACGAGGGGGACCTCTTCCGCAGTCCGGACAACGTGATCGCCACGCAGCGCGCGGTCGACCGCTTCCTGGCCCGGCACCTGGGCGGGCGGCAGGACGACGCGTGGTGACCGGCGGCGCCGAGCGCGCCCCGTCTCGTCGCCGAGCCCGAGCAGGCAGCGCGGGTGGGCGTCCGGCCTCGTCGCGGGTGTCTTTAGAGACTCGAACCCGCCGGGGTGGCGGACGCGACGGCCAGGTCGTCAGTACCGGACGAGGTGCCTCCGATGTCACGATCCGCGTCGATCTCGTGACTCTGAGCGCTATGCTCGGGGTGGCGTGAGGGGGCGAACATGGGACGCAGATCGAGGCGACGTAGGGCATCCCGTCGACGCGAGGCTCCCGCGAAACCGGAATGGCGTCGATGGTGGACCTGGGCCAGCGTGGCCATGATCCCGGCGGTGCTCACGGTCGGCGGAGTCTGGTTGGGGGCAGGCATCAGTCTGAATCAGGCAGGCGAGCAGGAGGCCCGCGCCCAGCAGGGCGCGAACCGGTTCGAAGACGCGAGGCTGGCCGCCGAGCCCGCAGTGACCGCCCGCGTCCGCCCGGTCGGCGTCTCACCGCAGACCTGGGTGTTCCCCGACGTGATCGACCAGGCGACCCTGGAGCGCACCTACGGCAGGCCGCAGGACGACCTGGTGCGCGAGTTCGGCGCGCGGGGCGCGGTCCTGAGCGACTCGGATCTGGTGCCGGTCGGGAACATCTACAAGACCCGGAGCAGTTTTCGCGTCACGCTGGTGGGCAATCGGCGCGAGCCCGTCCGGGTCGTCGCCGCGCGGGCGCTGGTCGTCGAGCAGGCACCGCCGCTGGACGGGACCGTGCTGCACGAGACTCCGCAGGGCATGGGCGACGTGGAGAACGTCTTCGTGGATCTGGACACTCCCGGCGGCACGTTGATGTACGACGATGCCACCGGCGGGAGCCCGCGTCCGTGGCTCGACGTTCGTTCGGTGGCCGTGGAGCAGGGTGAGGCCGTCGACCTGGAGATCTCCTCCCTGACCTCGGAACACCGCTATCTGTGGCGGCTCGAACTGACCGTCGACTACGGCTCCACCCGAGGCGAGACGATCGTCGTCGGTGCGGACGGCACCCCCGACGGGGAGCCGTTCGAATCCAACGCCTGGTCGCCGGGAAAACCCGGCCTGGACGGGATGCTGGCCAAGGAGATGTTCCACTACCGAGGGGGGATCCACCACGTCTACGGGGACGACTGGTCCTGGTCTGCTCCCGGTTGATCAGCGCCCGGCCCGCCGCCGGTCCACCCGGGTCGACGTGGCGCGCGGCTCGCGTGAGTGGGGGACCTGAGGTGCCCATGGGGGGACGGGCCGTCGAGTGTCGCTGGCTACTGTCGTTCGGCTGTACCGTCCCCGGCACCGACGCACTTCCGGCGTCGGCGTCGGACCGCCGAGCGGATGCCGCCGGGCGCGCGAGAGACCGGGCCCCGCCGCAGCGCCGGCACTGCGGACTAGGTGCGTGCGGACGCATCATTCTATTCCGGCAATCCCGTCCTATTACCACTCGAACGGGTCATGTTCGATTTCTTCTCCTCCATTAAGGTCGGTGACGCCGAGGCGGGAAGTAGAATCTCGTCGACTTCTCCGGCTCTCGCTGGGCGGGCTTCTTCTCGCGATGCTCTGGGGTTGATCGCGAAGCCTGCCGACGTGAACACTCACATCTCATCGAGGAGATCTCCGTGTTTGGAAAAAGAAGGACGTTCGCCGTCATCTTCGCCGCGTTGTTCACCTTGTTCGCCAGCACCGCAGGTGCTGCCGAGGCCCCGGAATCCGGGGGGCCGCCGAGCACGGTCGGCATCACCGGGACGTGGTACAACCAGCTCGGCTCCACCATGGTCATCACCGCCGGGACGGACGGGTCGCTCAGCGGAACCTACGAGTCTGCGGTCGGCAACGCGGAGAACACCTACGTCCTGACCGGACGCTACGACACCGATTCGCCCACCGGCCAGGGCATCCCGCTGGGCTGGGTGGTGGCCTACGAGAACACCTTCCGCAACGCTCACTCCGTCGCGACCTGGAGCGGACAGTACTTCGACGAGGCCGAGGATCGGATCAACACCCAGTGGATCCTGACCTCGTCGAGCACGCCCGCGAACGAGTGGAGCTCCGCCCGGCTCGGCCACGACGAGTTCAGCCGGGTCGAGCCGTCCCCTGCGGACATCGAGCGGGCGCGCGCGGCCGGCGTGACGGCCCCGACGGGCTGATCCCCGGCGAGTCGACGGTCGGCGCCGACCACATCGCTGCGGGGCCGTATGGTCCTCTCGGCAGCAGGCAGGTCGGTCGCCGTCGGCGCTGATCGCCTGCCGAGGTCGCGGCGCTCGAATCGGGAATTCGATCGGAGCTGATCGGTCGCCATTCCCCGCGAGTGTTGATGTCGACAATGATTCGTCGACAGTGAATTCGTGAAACAGTTCCGCGAAAAGTCGACATCAGGTGTGAAAGAAACGGATCAACCGGTGTCGTCGAAGTCCGCCGATGGTCCCGGTGTGAATCGGCGGCGGGCCGACGACAGCCGCAGTCGACGATCCGCCTGCGCGAGTGTGTCGATTCGAGGTCGACGCAGTCGGATCGATGCCGGCCGGGCGGGTCGCCGTGGTCGACGGCGACCCGCTTTCGGAGGAGGCGACCTCGACGGCGGTCATCCCACCCGGCGGCGGTGACCCGCCGCCGGGTGGGGCGGTGCGACACCGACTCTGTGGGCAATGCGGCACCGTCCGCAAGGCGTCCACCGGCTGCACCGCCGCCGACCCGTTCGGTCTTCGGCGCGCTGGCCCGAGTCCGTCGCGCCCCTGCCGGGCCTCCGAGCAACAGGCCGATCACCGACCTCCCGAGATCACCCCGAGGATCCGACCGCGCTGGGTTCGCACTCCCGGCTGCGGTCGGGCATCCGTCGCTCCGTGGCCTCGATGTGCTCCTGAAGCGCTCGGCGGGAACGGCCGAGCGTCTCGATCTGGGCGTCGAGACCGCCGAGCCGTGCGCGCAGCGTGGTCAGAGCCTCCGGACAGGGCTCCAGATCGGGCGCCGCGCCGGTGACGCACGGCTGCAGGAAGCGGATCTCCTGCGTCGACAGCCCGGCCGCGAGCAACTGCCTGATCTGCGTGACGATCAGCACGGCATCCTCGGTGTACTCGCGGTAGCCGCCCGCGCTGCGCCGGGGCGCAAGGAGGCCCTGGGACTCGTAGTACCGCAGTTGATGGGGGTGGACGTCGGTACGCCTGCTCAGCTCTCCGATCAGCACGGTGACTCCTTTCGCATGCATTGCGGGCCGCGCGCTTGACCTTCATACCGATGTGAAGGTTGATGATCGTGTCATGACCATCGACTCTTCTTCCGGGCAGCTCCCGACCCGCGACCACGATGCCGAGCAGGCTCCGGTGACGGTGATCGGCCTCGGCCTGATGGGCCGGGCACTCGCCGAGGCGTTCCTGCGAGCAGGCCACCCCACCACCGTGTGGAACCGCACGGCGGCGAAGGCCGACCCGCTCGTCGCCCAGGGCGCGACGCTCGCCGCCTCCGTGGGCGAGGCCGTCGCGGCGGCGCCGCTCGTCGTCGTCTGCGTCGCGGACTACGACGCCGTGCTGGGACTCCTCGATCCGGTGGGCGAGGTCCTCGACGGCCGAGTCCTGGTGAACCTGACCTCGGGCTCCTCGGCGCAGGCGCGCCAGACCGCGCGGTGGGCGGATGAGCGGAGCGTCGGCTACCTCGACGGCGCGATCATGACGGACCCGCAGGCCGTCGGCGGCGCGGACACCGTCATCCTCTACAGCGGGTCGGGGGAGTCCTTCGCGCGGCACGCGCCGACCCTGCGCGTCCTCGGTGGGAAGACCACGCACCTCGGCGAGGACCACGGGCTGGCGTCGTTGCACGACGTGGCCCTGCTCAGCCTGATGTGGAGCGTGCTCAACAGCTTCCTCCACGGTGCCGCGCTGGTGGGCACCGCGGGCGTGGGCGCTGCGGCGTTGCACCCGCTGGCGGTCTCGATCATCGAGACCACGACCGGGTGGCTGTCCCGATACGCGCGTCAGGTCGACGACGGCGCGTACCCGGCCGACGACGCGACCATCGACACGCACCGTGGCGCGATGGCGCACCTCGTGCACGAGAGCGCGGCCCTCGGGATCGACGTCGACCTCCCCAGGTTCCTCACGGCGCTGGCCGACCGGGCCGTGGCCGACGGGCGCGGCGGCGAGGGCTATTCGGCGATGATCGAGCAGTTCCGCAGGCCCTCGGCCACGCAGGCGGCGTCGGCTGCCGAGGCGCAGCCGACCGATGTCGAGCAGGCCCCGGACGCGAGCGCAACCCCGTTCGACCCGCACACCCTGCTCGCCGAGGCCCGCCTCGGCGTCCTCGCGACGATCAGATCCGACGGCCGCCCCCAGCTCTCGCCGGTCACGCCCTTCTACGACCGGGCGGCCGGTGTCCTCTACGTCTCGATGACCGAGGGCCGGGCCAAGACGGTGAATCTGCGCCGGGACCCGCGCGCCACCCTGGAGGTCACCAGCGCCGACGGCTGGGCATGGGCCACCGCCGAGGGCACGGCGACGCTCATCGGTCCGGGCACCGACCCGCACGGCCCCGAGGTCGAGGCGCTGGTGGACTACTACCGCAGCGCTGCGGGCGAGCACCCCGACTGGGACGAGTATCGGTCGGTGATGGTGTCCGACCGCCGGGTGCTCATGGTGATGACCGTCGACCACGTCTACGGCGCCGACATCGGCTGATCGCGCTGTCGACCACGGCGCCGGACGGACGGTACGGGCGACGATGTCGGCCCGCCGCCGTTCACCCGGCCGCCGCCCGATCGGTCCGCGCCAGGACGGGCGGCGAGGCGCGCCTCGCCGCCGCCGCGAGCTGGCTGCCCGCCAGGACCGTCGTGGCGGTCGCCCGAGAAGGGGACCGCCACGACGGGCCGGCGAGCAGCTTGCGGCCGGTCTTTAGAACCGCATCGTCGACAGGTACTCGTAGCTGCGCAGCGCGCTGTTCAGCGGATCGGCGGGCGCGTCGTGCTCCACGACGTACTCCCGCACCCCCGACCGCCGCTCGGCGAACATCCGAGGGAAGTCCAGCGTGCCGTGGCCGACGTCCTCGAAGGAGCCGTCGGCGGCCATGTCCTTGACGTGGAACACCGGGAACCGTCCCGGATACCGGCGGAAGTAGTCCACCGGGTCGTAGCCGCCGTCCACCGCCCAGTAGAGGTCGAGTTCGAAGTTCACCAGTCGACGGTCGGTCTCCTCCACCAGGATGTCGTAGAGCACCTCGCCGTCGACGGTGGCGAAGTCGAAACCGTGGTTGTGATACAGGAAGCGCAGCCCGGCCTTGCGTGCCGCCAGGCCTGCCACGTTGAACTCCCCGGCCACCTGACGGTAGCCCGCCGGGTTCTGCAGTTCGCCGGGCAGTGACGGCACCACGACCGACTGCACCCCCAGCACGTGGGCGTCGGCCAGCGCCTGCTGCCAGTCGCCTCGGATGGCGTCCAGGCTCAGGTGGGTGAGCACGGCCCGCAGCCCGGCCGTGTCGAGCATGGCGCGGAACTCCTGCGGACGGTGGCCGTAGAGCCCGCTCACGCCCACCGTCGCGTAGCCGATCTCGCCGAGCCGGTTCAAGGTGCCCTGGGGGTCGGACTCCATCAGGCTCCGCACCGTGTAGAGCTGAATGCCGATGTGCTCCCTCGGCACCCGGCGGTGCCTGCCCGGCGTCGCCGCCGCGTTCGCCGTGATCAGTCCTGAGGCGCCGACGGCGACGGCCGCGCCGCCCGCCAGACGAAGGAATCCCCGGCGGGACTCCGGTTGCACGATGCCCATCTCACTCAAGCCCTTCTCGCTGAATGACGCTGCTCGTCCGTGGGGTGGCAGGCGCGGCCCGGCCGGGGAGGAGGACCCCGACCGGGGCCGCGCCAGGCTCTAGTCGACCGAGACGTCGACCGTCGCCGAGGTCCGCACCCCGGTGTCGTCGGTCACCGTCAGTCGGGCGGTGAACGGCCCGCTGCGGGTGTACTCGTGGCTCACCGACTCGCCGTCGGCGTACTGGTTGTCGCCGAACTCCCAGTGGTGCTCGACGATCTCCCGGCCCTCGGGCGCGGTCACCTCGGCGCTGAACTCCACGGTCAGCGGCGCGGTGCCGGTGCCGGGCGTCGCCGTCGGCTCGACCTTGGCGGAGATCTCCTCCTTGGTGACGCCCTGGCCGTTGAAGTGCAGCCAGTCGACCGACATCAGGTCGGTGCCCTCGGGCGTCCACTCGGGATTGTCGAAGACCGCGTAGAGCGTGATCGGCCCGCCTGGGTCGGTCAGCGGCACGGTCGGCGAGATCACCGCTCCCCAGTCCCCGGTGTCGCCGACGTCCACCGAGCCCAGCAGTTCGCCGTCCGGCGCGTCGGCCCGGAACTCCAGCGTGCCGCCGATGCCCGCCGAGCCGACGCCGACCGTCACCGAGTCGATGCCTGTCAGGTTGATCGGGTCGTAGGCCACCCAGTCGCCGTGCTCGATCTCGCCGATTCGACTGCCTGCGGAGGAGTCGTCGCGGGCGAGGACCTCCACGCCGCCGTTCTCACCGCCGGTCTGCTCGAAGTGCTCCGCCTCCTTGCGCTTGGGCTCCAGGGTGGCGTGCGCGGAGCCGACGAGCGGGGGAGTGCCGTCGACGCCGCCGTCGTCCTGATACTGGGCGCTCAGCGCCGCGAACAGGTTCTGTCCCGGCCCGTGGCTGTCGCCCTGGTCGGTGGTGATGTCGCCCTGACAGCCGGTCACGTTGTCCATCGGGTGCAGGTGATCGTCATGGCCCAGCTGCGACTGCACGATCACCTTGGAGCAGTCGATCTCGGCGTCCTCGGCGTCGGTCACCTCCACGGTGAAGGGGATCGTGTCGCCGAAGTCGAACAGACCGCCGTGCGAGGGCAGCGTGATCGACACCTCGGGTCGGGTGTTGCCTACTGTGATCGTGGTGACGGCCACGCCCGCCAGCTCGGTGTCGGTGTTGGTGACGGTCAGCCGCGCGGAGTACTGCCCGTTCTCGGTGTAGACGTGGGTGGGGTTCTCCTCGGTCGAGTCGGTCGTGCCGTCGCCGTCGAAGTCCCATTCGTAGGTCACCGACTCGTCCTCGCCCGCGCCGGAGCCCTCGCTGGAGAAGGAGACCTCCAACGGTCCCTGACCCGAGTCGGGAGCGGCCGCGACGCGCGCGGTGGGCACCCGGCCCTCGGCGACGTAGTCGATCCGGTAGATGCCGGAGCCCTCGTTGCTGCCGCCCCGGCCGGTGCCGCTGCCCTCGCCGAAGTCGATCACGTACATCGAGCCGTCCGGTCCGAACTCCGCCTCGAAGGGCTGAATCCAGTCCATGTCCTCGAAGATGCCGTTGATCGAGAGCAGATCGCCCGCCTGCGTCGGCTCGAAGCGCGGGTCGGTGAACTCCTGGTCGGTCTCGTGTACCGACATCGTCTTGAACCACTGGCGGGTCAGCTCGTAGGTGAACCACTTGCCGTCGAAGTACTCGGGGAACTTCGTGATCAGCGGGTTGTCCTCGTCGTAGGAGTAGACCGGCCCGCCCATCGGGCCGCCGCCGCCGGTGCCCAGCTCCGGGAACTCGGCGGACTCGGAGTAGGCGTAGTGCACCCACGCGGGCTCGGCGGGCGGCAACTCGGTCAGCCCGGTGTTGTTCGGCGAGTCGTTCACCAGGGCACCGCAGTCGAAGAGCTCGCCCGAGGTGCCGGTGGCGAAGTCGTAGTCGTTGAACGGGGTGTTGTCGCCGGTGCAGTACGGCCAGCCCCGGTTGCTCGCCTCGGTGATGCGGTCGAACTCCACCGTGCCTTCCGGACCCCGGTTCGGGTTCGCGGCACGGGCGTCGGGGCCGTAGTCGCCCACCAGCAGCGCGCCGGAGGTCGAGTCGACCGTGATGCGGAACGGGTTGCGCATGCCCATCACGTAGATCTCCGGCCGGGTCAGCTCGGTGCCCTCGGCGAACAGGTTGCCCTCGGGGATCGTGTAACTGCCGTCGGCCTGCGGGGTGATGCGCAGGATCTTGCCGCGCAGGTCGTTGGTGTTGCTCGCGGTGGCCTGGGCGTCCCAGGCGCGGCGGCCGTCCCGCTCGTCGATCGGTGCGAACCCGTCGGAGGCGAAGGGGTCGGTGTTGTCGCCGGTGGCGATGTAGAGGTCACCGCCGTCGTCGATGGCCAGCGAGCCCGCCATGTGCGAGTTCGCCCGGCCCTCGCCCCGGAAGGTGGGGATCTCCAGCAGGCGTGCCTCGGTGGCCTCGTCGACGGTGTCGCCCTCCACGGTGAAGCGGGAGACGTTGAGTCTGGCCTCGTCCTTGTCGGAGTAGAGCAGGTACAGGAAGCCGTTCTCCTCGAAGGCCGGGTCCAGGGTCAGCCCGAGCAGGCCGTCGGACTGGCTGGTCATGTCGGAGGTGTACTCGAAGTCCAGGGCGGTGCTCACGGCCAGCGTCTCCTGGTCGACGATCTTCAGCGCCCCGGTGCGCTCGATGTAGAACACCCTGCGGTCGGGTGCGACCGCGAGCTCGAACGGGTCGGCGAGGTTCTCGGTGACCAGCGGGATGCGCTGGAAGTTGCCGGTCTGGGTCGCCGAGCAGTCGCCCTCGGCGGCCCCGGCAGCCCACTCGATCCCGCCGAGGAGGTGGTCGAGGAACAGCTCGTCGGAGAAGTCTTCGCTGGCGTGGCCGCCCGCGGTGAACCAGGAGCGGCCGCCGTCATAGTTCTGGCACCACGAGAAGGGGTGGTCGACGCCCTCGTCGAGACCCTCGATGCCGTCCCGCACCTTGATCTGGGCGAGGGTGTGCACGTTGCCCGTCGGGTTGGCGATCCAGTTGTACCACTCCTCCTCGCGCTCCCAGAGCTCCGGAAGTCCTGCGGTGGAGGGGTGCGCGCGGTCCAGCACCTTCACCCGTCCCGGCTGGATCGCGGGATGCTGGTCGAAGATCGCGCCGACCAGGCCCTCGTACCAGTCCCAGTCCCGCTCGCTGGCCGAGGCCGCATGCAGGCCCGTCCAGCCGCCGCCGCCCTGCACGTACCGCTGGAAGGCGGCCCGCTGATCGGCGTCCAGCAGGTCGCCGGACTCCGGGGTCGAATTGGTGTTGTTGAAGATGATCGCGTCGAAACGGGCGAGATTCTCGTCGGTGAAGGCGGCCGCATCGTCGGTCGCCTCGACCTCGAAATCATTCGCGGCGCCCAGTTCCTCGATCGCCGCGATACCAGCCGGAATGGATTCGTGGTAGAAGTTCGTCCATTTCGAGAACACCAGCACGGAGTATCTGGCCTCGGCCGCGCCTGCTGTCGGGGCCGCCGCGAGGCCTGCCGTGACGGCCAGCAGCATGGTGAGGAGGCCGCCGAGTGCGGCGGCGAATCGATTTCTTCGGACCTGCGGCGGACGGGTCTGATATCTCATGGCGCTCCCAGTCGGACGAGCGAGTGCGGATGCGAGATCGGTCGTCGTTCGGCGGGCTCGTCGAGTCCGTCGGCGGCGATCGGAGGTGGCCTGCGGTCATCGGCCTGCGGCGGAGCCGGTGTGACGGGTACGGCGGAGCCGGAGCCGCCGCGCCGTCCAGTCCTCGGTGGGCCGTCGAGTCCGAGCACGTCAACGCCTCGGTGACGGCGGTGACGTCGGAGCGCTCGCGGTGTTCTACGCCCGGCGCGATCTCGTTCTCCTCGCGGTGGTGCGGTCGCACTGGCCGTCATCGGCGCTCTCCTCGTCGACGTCCGTGCACGGTCGCCGTCCGAGTGCGATGAACGGCGCCGATGCCGGTTCGATGCGGCCGAGTCCCGACCTCGGGCACTCGCCGCCATGGTGTCGCGGTCCGGCCCGAGACAGCGTCGACGGGCCGGCCATTAATTCACCGGGGTGACTAATTAACCGATTTCCGCGATTGTTCGTCACTTCGATGGAAGCACGGTGAATAGTGCGTCGTCAATGGTTTGCCCGGGGCGCTGCACTGCGGCCGAGAAATCCTATTGACGATCCCATTATCGGGCCGGTCGACACGGCGCCGTTCGGCGCGATGACCAGCGCACACCACGGCGGCCGAAGCCGCGTAGGCAGGCTCGGCTCAGTCGTCGATCACACGGATCTCGATGGCCTCCCTCGGTCGTGCTCAGTCGGTCGATTCACGCGGTATGCGGGGGCGGGACGGGTCCTCGCCCGGCGGCCGGGCTCCTCGACGACACCGGACCCGTGGGCGGCGTCATCGCGCGGGGGCCCTCGGCCGCCACTGCGCCAGCAGTGCCGCCAGGACGGACAGGACCAGGCCGACGAGCGCGGACTCCGGATACCCGGCGACCGTGCCCGCCACCGCGATCGCCGAGGGCGGCAGCCAGGTCCACGTCGAGATCAGCCGAGGCGGCCTGCCGCGTCGTCGCCTCGCCGCCTCCACCACCATCGGGACGACCAGCGCGGGCACGGCCGCCGCCAGCAGCACCAGCCAGTCGGCCATCAGCCGATCCACCCGCAGGATCGCCAGGACCAGTCCGGGCACCGCCACGAGCCAGGGCAGCAGTCGGGCGGGCAGCGGGGCGAGCCTGCCCAACGCCAACGATCCGGAGTGGACGCACGCCAGCGTCGGCGCCACCACCGCCACCGCGAGGAAGAGATTCGCCGCCGCCATGCCCTGCGGCCCCGCCAGCGTCGCCACCACGTCACTGGAACCGGTGGCCGCGCTCAGGCCGGCTCCCACCACGGCGGCCAGCAGCGCGGGCACCACCAGCAGCCCCACACACCAGGCCAGGTCCCGGCGTCGGCGCAGACCCACGGTGAAGTCCGGTGCGCGCATCGCGAAAACCGACACGTACCCGAGGAACCCGGCGAGGTCCACGGCGGTGGAGCGCGGCCCGGCGGGCTGCACGGTCACGGGCAGGCCCTCGGGCAGCGTGCGCAGTGCGACCAGGCCGATCAACACGATCGCACTGCCGGTCGCCACGATCGCCAGCCCGTTCCACCGGCCGCCGCCCACCACGATCACGCCGAGCAGCGGCGCGGCCAACGCCACCGCCGCCGCCCAGTCCGGCAGGCCGGTCAGTGCGCCGAGCGCCGCGCCGCCGAGCCCCACGTTGAACCCGAACCAGCCGATCATCGCGAGCGTCATCGACAGCGCCACGGCCCGGTCGGCCACCGGGGGCAGGTACCGGGCCGAGGCGACCGACAGCGTCGAGTTCTCCCCGAGGGGCGGCAGCAGTCCCAGCAGCCCCTGTCCTGCCAGCAGCGCGGCCATCAGGACGCCGCCCGCCAGCAGGACCAGCAGCGGCAGAACGCCGTCGTGTCGCTCGGCGACCTGCGCGCCCAACACCAGCGCGCCGGGTGCGGCGCCGATGCCCAGCCAGGCGCCCGCCGCCGACGGCCAGCGCCGGCCCGCCACGGCGCCGCCCGGCACGGCCGTCACCGCACGGCCCCCGCAGCCCACCGCGGCCTTGAGCGCCGCGCCGTCGGGTGCCCGCCGTGCACCGGTTCCGTCGGGGCGCTCACAGGGTCAGCTCGGGAACCGCGAGACGTCGACCGTCCGCCCAGGACCGCAGACCGAGCTCGGCCAGCTGCACGCCCCGCGCCCCGGCCAGCAGGTCCCACCGGAACGGCTCGTCGTCGACGACGTGCCGGAGGAACAGCTCCCACTGCACCTTGAACCCGTTGTCCATCTCGGCGTTGTCCGGCACCTCCTGCCACTGCGACCGGAAGTCCTCGGTGGCGGGGATGTCCGGATTCCACACCGGCTTCGGCGTCATCGAACGGTGCTGCACACGGCAGCGACGCAGACCGGCCACCGCGCTGCCCTCGGTGCCGTCCACCTGGAACTCCACCAGTTCGTCGCGGAACACCCGCGTCGCCCAGGAGGAGCTGATCTGTGCGACGATCCCGCCGTCGAGTTCGAACGTCCCGTACGCGGCGTCGTCGGCCGTGCAGTCGTAGGGCTTGCCGTTCTCGTCGAATCGCTGCGGAATATGTGTCGCACCCAGGCATTGCACGGAACGGACCGGCGCGAAGATCTCCTCCAGCACATACCGCCAATGGCAGAACATGTCGGTGATGATTCCGCCGCCGTCCTCGGCCCGATAATTCCAGGACGGGCGTTGGGCCTCCTGCCAGTCGCCCTCGAACACCCAGTAGCCGAATTCGCCGCGCACCGAGAGGATTCGGCCGAAGAAGCCGCCCGCCACCAGCCGGTGCAGTTTGCGCAGTCCCGGCAGGAACAGCTTGTCCTGCACCACGCCCGCCTTGACCCCCGCGTCACGCGCCGCCCTGGCCAGCTCCAGCGCCCCGGCCACGTCGCCCGCCACCGGCTTCTCGGTGTAGACGTGCAGTCCGGCGGCGATCGCCGAGGCGATGGCGGCGGCCCGACCGCTGGTGACCTGGGCGTCGAAGTAGATCTCAGCGTCGGGCTCGGCCAGCGCGGCATCCAGGTCCGTCGTCCAGCGTTCCAGGCCGTGTGCCTCGGCCAACGCCTCCAGCTTCGCCGCATTCCGTCCCACCAGCACCGGATCGGGCCAGAGCCTGGTGCCGTCGGCGAGCCGCAGCCCGCCCTCGGCCCGGATGGCCAGGATCGACCGCACCAGGTGTTGTCGATACCCCATGCGTCCGGTGACGCCGTTCATCACGATGCCGATGCGCCGATCGCCCGTGCCCGCCATGCCTCGTCCTCTCCGCAGCTCCTCGTCGATGACCGTGTGCTCGTGAACTCGTGCCTCGCCGCTTCGTCGCCGCCCGGCCGCCGTCGACGGCGCGGACCTGGGCAGGAAGCGGACGTGTGGTCGGGGTGTGTCCTGTCGGCGCGATCCGCCCCGGCCGCCTCGGCGGCGTCGAGTGCACGGCGACGGCAGGCCGAAGAAGCCTGCGCCTCGGCAGGCTGGTCCGGTCCGGTGCTGATCTCGCCGCGTTCGGGCTGCGTCTGCGGTAGGTCGCGTCTGCGGTGGGGTCGGCCGGTCCCGGTTCGCTCGCCGAACTCCGGGCCCGGACGTCTGATGCGGCGCCGGTTCGAGCCCGATGCCCACGACCGCCGTGGGCCGCCGAACACCCGGAGCGCGCCGCCCGAGTCGACACGCCCACGGCGCCCGCCCGGTGCCGACCCCGCGACGGCACCGGTTCGACACGCCGCCGGACCCGGCTCGACCGAGCCGGGCACCGCAGACGACGTCATCGCCGACGGTGCGAACCGGCCCTGGACCGCTCCGGGGCCCGCCTGGGACTGGTGCCCCGAGTTATTCCGCCGAGGTCGCCGCGCCCAGCAGCTCGCGGATATGCCCGCTGGCTCTGGCAAACTCGGGATGCACCAGCGTCTCGGAGTAGTCCCGCTCCTCCGGCAGGTTCACGTCGATGATCTCGGCCACCGTGCCCGGCCGGGCGGTCATGACCACCACGCGATCCGCGAGGTAGACGGCCTCGGAGATCGAGTGCGTCACCAGCAGCACCGTCGTGCGGGTCTCCTGCCGAATCCGCCGCAGCTCGACGTTCATGTGCTCCCTGGTCAGGGCGTCCAGAGCGCCGAACGGCTCGTCCATCAGCAGCACCGGTGGTCGGTGCAGCAGCGCCCGACACAGCGAGACCCGCTGCTGCATGCCGCCGGAGAGCTCGTGCGGATAGGCGTCCTCGAAACCGCGCAGCCCGGTCATCGCGATCAGCTCGTCGACCCTGGCCGCCGCCTGCGCCGACGGCATTCGCCGCATCTCCGCCTGCAGGGCGATGTTGCGTCGCACCGAGCGCCACTCCAGCAGGGCCGCCCGCTGGAACACGTAGCCGACGTCGCGGCGCGGCGACGTCACGGCCTCGTCCAGCAGCCGGACGTCCCCTGAGGAGGGACGCAGCAGGCCGGAGACGAGCTTGAGCAGCGTCGACTTGCCGCAGCCGGACGGCCCGACGATCGCCACGAACTCCTCGGCGTCGACCTGCAGCGACACGTTCTCCAACGCGGTGACATCGCGCTTCTTCGTCCGGAAGCGCACCGCCACGTCGGAGATGTCCACGGCGGGTGTTCTGACGCCCGAGTGGTCTGCGGGCCGCTCGGCCTCACTGGTCATGCTGCCGCCCGTCATGCGAGTCATGTGGTCATCCCTCCGGTGCGAACGAGGCGTCCCAGTACGCGGAGGCCTCCTCGGCGTTGTCGATCACCCCGGCATCGGCGAAGATCTCGATGGTGGCGTCCCAGTCGGCCTCGTCGTTCACACCGGGCGGCATGCCCTCGGTCGCCTCGGTATGCAGCAGCTCCAACGTCGCCAGGAACTGTTCGGTGAGGACCTCCGGCGAGGGCAGCTGCTCACTCGCCCCGCTCATCGCCTCGATCACCTCGGCGGTGTCGGCCTCGCCCGCCCGCGCCCAGGACTCGCTGGAGGCGGCGACCATCCGACGCACCAGGTCCTCGCGCTCGGTCAGGTTCTCCGAGGCGGTGATCAGTCCGTTGCTGAAGAAGTTGAGGCCGTGGTCGGCGAAGCGCAGGTAGGACACCTCGCGGTCCGCGCTCTCCTGCATCGTCGGGCCCTGGTCGGTGGCGAAGCCGAGCAGGGCGTCGGTCTGGCCGGAGATGACCGCGGCCATCTTGCCCGCCGGGTCGGTGTTCTGGAGGGTGACGTCGTCCTCGGTGAGGCCGTTGATCTCCAGGAACGTCGGGAAGGTCGCGCTCAGCGCGTCGCCCGCAGTGCTGGCGATCGTCTTGCCCCGCAGGTCGTCCGGGGTCTCGATCTCCTGATCGCTGAAGAACTGGGCGGAGGACGGCGTGGTCTGGAGGAACACGCCGACGCTGGTGACGTCCAGGCCCTCCGAGACCCCGGCCAGCACCGCCGGGGTGTCCGCCCAGCCGAAGTCGGTCTGGTTCGCGGTGGCCGCCTGCACGGTGCGCTGCGAGCCCTGGCCCGCCTGAATGGTCAGGTCGATGCCGTGTTCCTCGAAGATGCCCTGATCCACGCCGTAGTAGAACGGCGCGTGCTCTCCGTAGGGGTACCAGTTCAGCGTCAGGGTGACCACGTCCAGCTCGACGCCGTCGGCGTTGGTGGTCGTGTCACCCCCGGCGCCGCCGCAGCCTGCGGCGGCGAACGACACCGCGACGGCGCCGACCACGAGCCTGCTGACCTTCATGAGGAGCCTCCTTGATCCTGGCGGAAGGTGCGGGAAGGTTGTGAGGTGTCTTTCAGGTGAGGCTCGGTCTAGAACGTGGTGGCCGAGGCGTTCGAGCGCCTGCTGGCGTGCCACGGAAGCAGGAAGTACTCGGCCACCTCGACGAGCACGAAGAGGGCCACTCCCAGCAGCGACATCACGATCAGGCCCGCGAACAGCACCGGGGTGTCGAGGTTGCCGTTCGCCTGCAGGATCACGAAGCCGAGACCCTCGTTGGCGCCGACGAACTCGCCGACGACCGCGCCGGTGACGGCCATCGTCGCCGCGATCTTGAGGCCGGCGAAGAGGTGGGGGAGCGAGGCGGGGAAGCGGATCTTCCAGAAGGTCTGGGCCGGGCTCGCGCCCATCGTCGCCGACAGCTCCAGCATCTCCGGGTCGATGGACTTCAGACCGGTGACCATCGAGATCACCACCGGGAAGAAGGCCATCAGCACCGCGACGACCACCTTGGGCTCCAGGCCGAAGCCGAGCCACACCACGAACAGCGGCGCGATGGCGATCTTCGGGATGACCTGCGCGAACAGCAGCAGCGGGTACAGCGTCTTCTCGATCGTGCTGGAGTAGACCATCACCACGGCGGCCAACACGCCGACGGCGGCGGCGATCACGAAGCCCAGCACCGTCTCGTAGGTGGTGACCAGGGTGTTGTCCAGGAAGTACTCCGGCCGCTCCGTGATCGCGCGCAGCGTGTCGCCGGGGGACGGGACGAGATAGGGCTCGACGAGCTCGGCTGCGGTCACCGCCCACCAGCCCGCGAAGAGCACCGCCAGCAGGGCGACCGGGCGCCAGGCCTGATCTAAGAACCCGGCCAGTCGTTCGGTAGCGCCGGGCCTGCCGCGGTCGGCGACTCCGCTCACCGTGGGCGAGGCGGCGCCGTCGGCATCGTCGATGGTGCTTCGCGCGGTCATGACCCTCCGTTCGATTCGATCATGTCCTTCGCCAATCCCGATCGGTGCCCGAGAGCGCGTTCAATGATCTTCATGAAACTGCCGAAAACGAGTGGGGAAAAGGTGCTGTCACCGTGCGGAAACCTTTTTGGAAAGCGCTTACTGCCGTAGGGTAGGCAGCCGGGCAGGACGTGGTCAAGACGTTTCGAATAGGAGAACGGATGAACAAATTCGACTCCCCCGTGCCCTCGAACGGTCCTGCCCGGCAGCGGCCGTTTCCGTCGGACGGCCGCCCGTCGATCGGGCGTTCGACGCCGTCGAACGGCGTCGCCTGCCTCGCGGAGGTGGTGATCGATCGCGTCGAGACCTTCGTCGTCGCACTGCCGACGCGACGCTCCTTCGGCGTCGCGGGCGGCTCGGTGGCGGTCGCCGGAACGCCGAGCCTGCGCGTGCTGGTCAAGGTGAGCGCCGACGGCCTCGCGGGCTGGGGCGAGGCGACCCCGATCCCGGCCTGGACCTACGAGACCGTCGAGTCCATCGTCAGCACCATCGACCGCTACCTCGCCCCCTCGGTCCTCGGCCGACCCTGCTGGGATCTGGACGGCCTGACCTCGACCTTCGATCGCGTCATCAACCGAGGCGTCACCATCGGCGCCCCGCTGGCCAAGTGCGCCGTCGACGTCGCCGTGCACGACCTGCTGGGCCGGGCCTGCGGCGTCCCGCTCGGCGTCCTCTGGGGACAGCGGCGCACCGAGGAGATCACCCTCGGCTGGATCGTCTCCGGACAGAGCGCCGCCGAGGTCGCCGAGTGCGTGGCCGAGGGCCGGGAACTCGGCTACGGGGCGTTCAAGGTGAAGATCGGCGTGCACACCGAGGCCGAGGACCTGGCGGTGGTCCGCGCCGTCCGCGCGGCGGCGCCCGATGCTCCGCTGTGGGTGGACGCCAACCAGGCCTACCCGATCGACGTGGCGCTGCGGACGGCTCGACTGCTGGCGGAACTGGACGTGGCCGTCTTCGAACAGCCGCTGCCCGCCAACGACATCGCGGGCCTGCGCAGACTCCGCGACGCCTCCCCGATCCCCGTCGCACTCGACGAGAGCATCCGACACCCCGGCGACCTGGCCACCTTCGTCCGGCTCGCGGCCGTGGACGTCGCCGTGGCGAAGGTCCAGCGCAGCGGCGGCCTGACGCTCTCCAAACGGCTCTGCGCCCTCGCCGAGGACAGCGGCGTCCGGCTGATCGGCTCCGGTCTGACCGACTCCGACGTCGGACTGGCCGCCTCGCTGCACCTGTTCGCCGCGTTCGGCATCGACACCCCGGTGGACCTCAACGGCCGACAGTTCATCGACTCCGTCTACGCCACCGGCGAGACCGTCGTCGTGCGCGACGGCCGCGCGAGCGTCCCGACCGGGCCCGGCCTGGGCATCGCGGTCGACGAGGACGTGGTCCGCGAGATCGCCGTCGACGTGTTCGAGGGTCTGCGGCGCTGAGTCGCACTGCGGGGCGGCGGGCTCGGCTTCTCGCGGCTCCCGACCGCCGTCATCACCTCGGCCCGGCGTTGTCCCGCGCTGCGGCTCGGGTGTCGAGACGGTCGGCGCCGGGCTTGGGGGAAGCCTGTCGTCAGCTCGCACGGACCTGCCCTCATCGACCACGGCACGAGCCTGCCGGGGATTCGGCGCTTCGCCGGTCCGGATCGGACGATGCTCGCCTGACCTCCTCGACTATCGTCCTCCGCGTATTCACCGCGTCACGTACCTGCGACCGGCGGTAGTGAAGGAGTGCCACGGCCGGGATGCGGCACAGCGGCACAGCGACGACGCAGCGACCGTGGTCACCAGCGTTGACGGCGGTCGGATCGAGTTCCTCCGGAGGTCGAGTGCAGGCGACCAGGCGCCGCCGTCTCGCGCGCCGACGGAAGAGCCTCGGCTTGACGCAGGAGGACCTGGCCGCCCGACTGCGGGTCGAGCGCTCCACCGTGGTGCGCTGGGAAGGCGGCGAGCGGGAGCCGCAGCCGTGGATTCGCCCGCGCCTCGCGGCGGCACTGAACCTCTCTTCGGAGGAACTGGAGGAACTGCTCACCGAGGCCGACGGCGTTGACGGCGACGCTGGTACACGGCCGTACGAGGCACTGGCGCCAGGCGACAGGAACCCGGCGTTCGGCCCTGAGATCGCCGAGCAGGTGCGGCGGAGCCAGGAGGAGTGGCCGCGGGTGCGCCGGGCAGTCGGCGCGCGTGGACGCGAACTCGCGGAGTTGGCCGCCTGGTTGTACCCGGCAGCCTGCCGGGCGCCCGGTGGACATGCCCTGACCGGCCCCGGCTGGCTGTTGGACGAACCGGTGGAGCTCGACTCGGTGCGGTTGAGCTTCGCTGATGCCGAGAGTCCGCTCCCGAGGCTCGAGCCGCTGGATCACGTGCTGCCGCTGACCACTCGCGGCGAGCGCTACGCAGGCTACAGCCGAGCCGTGCGGGACCTGGTGCGCCCTCGGCTCCTGGAGAACCGCCTCAGTTACCGACTGCTCGGGGTGTCGCAGCGCCACGGAGTGGCGATGACGTTCGGGACCACGACGTTCTTCGAGGTGTTCGACCTCAAGGAGTCCCTTGCCCACGAGTTCAAGGCGGCGTGGTTGGCCTCGGGAGGGTCCGTACCGGACTGGAGTGCGCTACCGCTGCGGTCGGCGATCGGGGTCCCGTTCGATCCGGCCCGGCTGTTGATGTCACCCGGTATCAGCACCTTGACCATCCGAAGGGGTGCGCGCGGCGATGACCGGTTCATGATGCATCAGCGTGACGGTCGTGCCGTGGCCGACGGCGGCGGGATGTGCACGGTCATGCCCTCCGGAGAGTTCCAGCCCTCGTCACTGGCCGCAGTCGACGTGCGCAACGACTTCTCCTTGTGGCGCAACATCATGCGCGAATACTCGGAGGAGTTCCTCGGCAACCCCGAGCACGACGGAGCCGGAGCCTGCTCGATCGACTATGTCAGGCAGGAGCCCTTCCGCTCCTTCGAGCAGGCGCGTGCCGAGGGCCGCTTGCGGCTCTGGCACTACGGCCTGGTGATGGACCCGCTGACCCTGGCTGCGAGTCAACGTACCGTCGCCGTGATCGACGACGAGACCTTCGATCGACTGTTCACCGGCTTGGTGTCGACCAACGATGAGGGACACCTCGTCGGCGAGGGCGGCAGGCTGGACATGCCGTTCACGGGTGAGGCGATCGATCGCCTCGAACCTCGCCTCTCGGCCTGCTCCTTGACGCTGCTTCGACTCGCGTGGCGCGATCGGAGTCGCCTTCTGGGCCGGTGAACAGCTGCGCCGGGCCTTACGAGGCGTGGAAAAGGACCGTCGTGCGACCACGGGGTGTGCGCGCGGAGAAGGTGTCCGAGGAACTGGACGCGGCGAGATCCGCAGGTTCGCTTCTCCGTCAGCGGTCGCTGCCGTCCTCATCTGGGCACGGCACGTCCCGCGCTGCGGCTCGGGCGTCGAGACGATCGAGGGCGGTCGGCGCCGCTCCGCCTCGAATTCTCCGGCGCGGCCGAGGCATCGGCCTCGACTTCGGCACCCGACCCGCGTTCGGCCTCGACCTCGGCCGCCAGTCTCGTGCGGAACTGCGACACACAGGCGTCGAGGCAGGCGCGGAGATCCTCGTCCCAGTCCCACCCCGCGACATGCGTCGGCTCGTGGGCGGGGGCTGCCGCCGCCGCTGCCTGATAGCCCTCGTAGTAGGCGAGCAGGACGCGGGTGTCGGTCTCCCACCACGGGGTGTGGCCGAGGAAGTGCTCCACCACCTCGCACAGACTCGCCGTCACCGGCCAGGGCGGTACGAACCGATGTCCGGGCCTGCCGGGTGTCGCACTCCCTTGGTTCGAGTGGTCGTCGCCGGCATGAGGGCCTCCGATATGGTCGGGCATGGATGCAGTGAGTTACGTGCAGGCAACCGGAAGTAGCGAAGGAGGGCTACAGCCAGAATGCGGCAGAGAGGTGGCAGCGAGGACGCACCGACGGTGGTCACCAGCATCGACGGCCGCCGAGCGAATGTGTCGGGCCACCGCGCCGACCCTGGCTCGTGACACGAGGTCGAATGTGATCATGCGCAAGCTGCAGGGGCTGCAATCACATCTGGCCTCCCTGCTTGCAGACCAACACATCCACGCGATTGACGCCGATATCAGCGCCCTCGCGGCTCGGCGCACCACTACCGGCTGACGACAGGGAGTTCACCATGCACGAACCAGGCAGGCTGTTCCGCGAGGCATGGATCGCCGGGGTCACCAGGCACTATCCTGGCCGGCCCAAGCCCGGCTACATCACTCCGTGGGAGACGACGCCGGACTGGGAGCGCGCCGCAGCGGCCGCCGTCTGCGAACTGGTCCTTGCCTTCGTCCGCGCCGCCGACGGTGCCACTGCGAGACTGACCCGCAGCCAGAAGGGCCGCTTCGTCGCCCTGTGCTGGATCGGCCAGATCTACCGGCAGTTTCCCGACCCCAAGCCGTCCTACGTCGCGGACTGGGACGAGCTGCCCGGCTGGCAGCAGGAGACCGACGCCGACATCTTCGAGCGCATCGAAGCCGAACGATAAGGCGGGGCGGGACGGCGCCACCGGGGCTCCCGCCACCGAGCGCTCATCCTCCCGCCAGCCGCCGCCGGACCTCCTCGGCTCGCGCGTCGCCCAGCTCCTCGAAGATGCTCGCCGCCTGCCGCCAGTGTTCGCGGGCGGTCTCGATGCGGCCGAGGTCGGACATCGTGCGGGCGATGCCGTCCAGTGCCCAGGCCTCGCCCCAGCGGTTTCCGTTGCGCCCGTTGACCGACGCGGCCGCGCGGTGGCTGCGCAGGGCGGCCTCGTGGTCGCCGAGTTCCCGGTGGACGTCGCCGAGGTCGTTCAAAGTGGTCCCCTCGCCGTGATGGTCCCCGATGCGCGTCCACAGCGCCCTGGCCTGTTCGGTGACGTCCAGAGCCTCGGACAGCCTGCGGTGATCGCGATAGGCCACGCCGAGACTGGTCAGCGTCCAGGCCTCGCCCCACCGGTTCTCGATCCGGCGATGCGCCGTCAACGCCCGGCGGTAGTGCTCGATGCTCTCCGCGGGCCTGCCCGTGCCCCGCAGCGCTCCCGCCACGATGTGCAGGGCCATGCCCTCGCCCCAGCCGTCCGCCTCGGCCCGCCACACGGCGAGGCCCTCGCCCGCGAGACGCAGCGCCTCCTCGTAGGCGCCCAGCTCCCAGTGCACATGCCCCAGACTGGTGAGCAGACCCGCCTCGCCGATCCGATCGCCTGCCCGACGGGCCGCCGTCAGGCCGAGGCGGTGCGTCGTCAGCCAGTCGGCCCAGTGGCTGCGCAGGTAGTAGAAGTCCCACATCGCCTGGGCCAGCGTCCAGGCCAGGGCGAAGCGCCCGGTGTCGAAGGCCTGTCGGACGGCGGTGCTCAGATTGACCCGTTCGGTCTGGCACCACGCCAGAGCCTCGGCACGGTCGGCGAAATGCGGCGGAGACGGGGTGCCGACGAGCCGGGTGATCTCGGCCCGGCGACGATGCGGGCTCAGTGTGCTGCTCGACTCGTGGGCGCCGCGCAGATACCAGCCGAGCAGCCGATCACGGGCGGCCTCCTGCTCGTCCGGCGGCTCCTCGGCGAGGACCTGCTCGGCGGCGTAGAGCCGGACCAGGTCATGGAAGCGGTAGCGGCCGTGTCCTGCCTCGGCCAGGAGATGCCCGCCGGTCAGCGTGGCGAGCAGCGGCTGCGCCGAGGAGGGCGGCTGCCCGCCCAGCGCGGCGGCGGCCTCCGTGCCGAACTCGGGACCGGGATGCAGGCTCAGCAGCCGGAACAGCCGTGCCGACGGTGCGTCCAGGCCTCGGTAGGACCAGGAGATCACCGCGCGGACCTCGGCGAGTTCGTCGCCATCGGCCGAGAGCACGTCGAGGCGGGCGCTCTCCTCGGTCAGTTCCGCGACCAGCTCGCCGAGGGTGAGCGTGCGATCGGCTGCGATGCGCTCACCCGCGATGCGCAGCGCGAGCGGCAGGCGCCCGCACAACGCCGTGAGCGTGGTCGCGGCCGCAGGCTCTTCGGCGACCCGCGCCGCGCCGACGATGTGCCGCAGCAGCTCCACCGACTCCGCCGTGGTCAGGACGTCCAGGGTCAGTGCCGTGACGCCGTCGCGGGCCCGCAGCCCGACCAGACTGTGCCTGCTCGTGATCAGCACCAGGCTGGCGGCCGTCGCAGGCAGCAGCGGGCGGACCTGATCGGGAGTGGCGGCGTTGTCCAGCACGATCAGCATCCGCCTGCCCGCGAGCATGCTCCGGAACAGCGCCGACGCCTCCTCCGCGTCGACGGGGACCTGCCGGGTGTCCAGACCGAGCGCCCGAAGGAACCGGCCGAGTGCGTCCGCCGCGGCCAGCGGAGGCGAGGTCGCGTCGAAACCGCGCAGGTCGACGTAGAGCTGTCCGTCGGGGAACTCCTCGGCCACGTGATGAGCGAAGTGGATGGTCAGCGCGGTCTTGCCCACCCCGGCGGTGCCGTCGACCGAGCAGACCACCACCGCGCGTCGGCCGTCGGTCGTTCGGCGTGCCAGCGCGGCGAGTTCGGCGGTCCGACCGGTGAAGCCGGGCACGTCGTGGGGGAGCTGCGCGGGCACCGGGAGCGCGGCGGGCCTGCGCGCGGGCGCCTGCTGCGGTGCCGACTCGCCGCGCAGGATGCTCGCGTGCAGGCCTTGCAATGCCGGTCCGGGATCGACGCCGATCTCCTCGGCCAGTGAGTTGCGCAGCCGGTCATAGTGCTGGAGCGCCTCCACTCGTCGTCCGGACCGCGCGGCGGCCAGCATGTACTGCCCGGCGGTCCGCTCGTCCCATGGCTGGCGGGCCGTCGCGGCGCGCAGCTCGTCGAGCAGCTCGACGTGCCGTCCCCTGCCCAGCTCGTGGTCGTGGTGATCGCCGGTCGCGGTGGTCCGTTCGCCGGTCAGTCGGTCGCGGGTCTCCTCGACCCACTCGCCGCCCGTGCCCGCCAGCGGGACTCCGCGCCACAGGCCCAGCGCCGCCGACCACGCGGCCGAGGCCTCCTCGTCGGACAGCTCCCCGCTCCTGGCCTCCTCGGCCAGCCTGCGGAAGCGGTGCAGGTCGATCAGCTCGGGATCGACGTCGAGGAGATAGCCGCCGCTGGTCCTGCGCAGAACGGCCGGGTCGTCCAGTTCGGCGAGGCTGGCGCGGATGCGGGTCAGGTGGCTGTAGAGGGCGCTGCGGGCCGACGGCGGAACGGCCTCACCCCAGACCCGGTCGATCAGGACCGCAGGAGTCAGAATGAGGTTGGCGTCCACCAGCAGCGCGGCGAGCACACTGCGCCGCCGAGGGCTGCCGATGTCGACGCGCCGCCCGGCGGTCCACAACTCGATCGGGCCGAGCACCCGGAAGTCGGTCGTCCTCGCCACCACGTTCCTCTCATCGGTTCCTCCCACTCGCGGAGAAGTCGCCGGGATACGGTCGAGCGCCCGTCGGTCGCCCGATCGCGCTCGGCGACCCGCTGATCATGTCGGAGTCACCGACGGGCGCGATGACCGTCCTCCGGATTCACCCGGCCCGCATCGGCCGCCCGCGTCCGCTGCGGCACCGGCCTCCGCCTCTACAGCGCGCTTACCTGCGCGGCAAGGTTTCCTTCGGATTTCACCCATGGTCGATGCGGCAGGATGACGCCCGCCGGGAGCACGGTGTCGGGTGCCAGGGGTGAGCAGAACGGAGCAGCCGACGCAGCCGGCGCGGACAGGCGCGATCGTGGGCCGGACGGACGTCGAGTCCGGGGGTGACCGCCGTCGAGGCGGTCTGGACGAGTCCGCCGATTCCGCGACTGTCCGCTCTCTTCGGCGGCGCGGTACGCCGCGCCGCCGACGGGCACGCGGCTCGCCTCGGACCCGTCGGGACGGTCGGGCCCGAGACCGGGCTGCTGCCTCGATCACCGGACGCGGGCCAGGTTCGGACGTCGGCGAGAACCCGCAGGCCGGGGCGCCCGTCTCGCGCGGGCGCCGGAGACGGCGGCGCGGCCTGCGGTCCTCCGCGAAGCCCAGTCTCGGCCGCCTCGCTTCGGCGGCGCCTGCTGATTCCGTCGTGTTGTTCAGTGCCGGAATGCTCAGCGGCGGAGACCGGCGCCGCCGTGTATGGAGCTGAGCTCGGGCAGCGTCGGACTGTCCGGCCGCCATCGGGTGACGTCGACGATCCCCGGCAGCACCACCTCCAGGTTCGCGTCGGCCAGCCACCGACGCAGGACCTCGGGAGAACGCAGCGTGATGGGCGTCGCGGTCGCCCGGTAGAGGTCCTCTACCCCCTTCGTCACCTCGGGGGGCTGCACGTTCGAGCCATGGGACAGCGCGACCAGCGACCCCGGCGCCACCGCCTCGGCATAGCGGGCGATGACGTCGCCGGGCCGGTCGGAGTCCGGCACGAAGTGCAGCACCGCCGTGGCGAGCACCGCGAGCGGATCGTCCAGATCGAGGATGCGGGTGGCTCGGACCAGCACGTCCTCGACGTCTCGGAGGTCGGCCAGCGTCACGGCGGTCTGTTCCACGCCGCGCAGGATGGCGACCGAGTGCGCGACGGCCACCGGATCGTGGTCGACATAGGAGATCCGGGTCTCCGGGTGATAGCGATGAGCGATCTCGTGGACGTGCCCCCGGCTGGGAATGCCCGACCCGAGGTCGAGGAACTGGCGGATGCCACGGTCCAGCGCGTGGACCACGATGCGGCGGAGGAAGTCGCGGGTGGCCCGTGCGGAGTCGACCAGGTCGGGGGAGATAGCGATGGCCTGATCGGCGAGCGCCCGGTCGGCGGCGAAGTTGTGGGCCCCGCCCAGGTAGTAGTCGTACATCCGCGCCACGTTCGGGACGTCGAGGTCGATCCGATCGGGGAACCGACTCCGCCCCGCCTCGGCACCCGCGAAGGTCATCGAACCTCGCCCGTCATGTCGTCAAGGATGCGCCCGTCGACCCCCGTTCGCAGGGCGACGGCACGTGATGGTTCTTCGGCATTATCACTTCAGTTCTGAATAAAATTAAGTAGGTTCATGCTCACGACCAGCGAAGACGGCCGGGGGAAGACCTGGGGCGGCGCTATCTCACCCCTGGTCGGGTGCAGTGCGGCGCAAGCCGGGTCCGCCCGTCTCCTGGCGGTGCGCGGGAGCGTGGTGCCTGGGTGACGGGTCTCGAGCCGAGGCGTCCATGGTCGGGCTTGCCGTGATGTTCGTTGCGTGTTCGCCGCCTCACCGGGCCGGTGCCATCGCGGTGCGCGCGCCCTGCCGGTCGACGCCTCGGCCTTGATTGTGACCCGCATCGGCCTGGCAGGCCGGTGCCACCTCCGTCGATGACGTAGGTGTAGCTGCCCTCCGCCGTTGCGATCCTCACCGGCTCAGGCGGGCCGGTGCCACTTGAACTTCGAGTACGACGTTGCGATCCTCACCGGCCCAGCCGGCCGGTGCCACCCTGTCTGCGCAGGGGATATTCAGCTCGGTGCGCCATGAGGTTATCGGATGGTGATCGGCGCGCCCGGCAGACGGTTCGGAGTGACCCGGTGCGTCGCCCGACGCCTGCCGTCCCGAACCATGCGGCGGCGCATCACCGGAGCGGCCCGTTCGTCGTCGTCGGCAGTTCGGCTCGGTCGCGGGCTGCCCGGCTCCTCGGTTAACCTTGACAAACATTGAGGTTCTAGGAGGCCGTAGATGATGATGCCGGAGTGGAACGCGAAGGAGCTCACCGTCGGGCAGCTCGCGGCCAGGAGCGGCGTGGCCGTCTCCGCACTGCACTTCTATGAGCGGCAGGGGCTGATCAGCAGCAGACGGACCACCGGCAATCAGCGTCGCTACCGGCGGGACACGCTCCGCCGGGTGGCGTTCATTCGGGTGTCGCAGCGGGTCGGAATCCCCCTGGCGGCCATCGGCGCCGCGCTGCGTCGCCTGCCGGACGGGCGAACCCCCACCCGTTCGGACTGGGAGACGTTGTCCACGGGCTGGCGGGCCGAGCTGGACTCGCGCATCGGGCAGCTCGTCCGGCTGCGGGACGACCTCACCGACTGCATCGGCTGCGGCTGTCTGTCGCTCGACACCTGCGTGCTGTCGAATCCGCACGATGAACTCGCCGATCAGGGGCCCGGTGCCCGCAGGCTGGAATGCACTCCCTCGGAGTGGGCGGCGGGCTGCGAGCCCGAGCCTGCGACCGCAGGAAGCAGGTCGACGGCGTCTGGACGACCCGCGTCCGATGCGGACTGCGGATGAGGCGGGGCCGGTCCTACCCCGAGGGTGGCGGCCGCTGTCCGCACCGCCACCCCGCCGCCTGAGGTCCTTGTCGTCCTCCGGACGACGTCGACGGCCCGCCTGCCGCCGGGCAGGAGGTGGATCAGGACGCCTGCGCGCTCTCGTTCGCCGAGACGTCGGCGGCCGCAATCGTCGAGTCCTCGGCCAGTGCCGTCCGGATCCGGGCGACCAGGTCGTCGACGTCGATGTTGCCGTTCGCCGCGCCGAGTTCGGCGACCATCGCGGTCAGGACGTCGACCTGCTTGCGCAGTGCGACGAGCTGAAGATAGGTGTCGCCGGGGTACTTCTGCCCGCTCTGGCCGGGAGTGAGGTCCTGGTAGAGCCTGGTCATCCGGTTGCGCAGCTCGGTGAGTGCCAGCCAGATGTCGCCGGGCGGGTGCGAGTTGCTCAGGCCCTGGCGCAGGCTGTTTCGGATCTCGAACAGGGCGGTGCGCTCGTCGGGGGTCATGTCGTCCTCCAGATCGTCGGATGCGGCGAGCCGGTTGATCTCACCGATTCGTGCCTGCGCGTGGCGTCCGGGACAGGCGGTGGAGGCGCCGGGCGCGTCCCGGTGCCCGCCGTTGAGCTGGTTGGCCCGCCACCAGCCATGGGCCGCGCCGTGGCGGAGCAGCCAGGCGACGGCGCGGATCTGCTGGTCGGTCATCTGCTGGGTCTCGTAGTTGCCGATCAGGCAGATCGCTCTTGAGATGTCGTTGCGGCCCCCGGTGTGCGCGCCCTGACGGTCGACGCTGTGGCCCTGATAGATCGCGCCCGTCGAGTCGATCGCGAACGTGTACGAGATCCCCCCGCCGAAGCGGGACTGGCCGATGTCCTCCAGCGTCCGCACCGCTGCGGCGCCGGACCCCGAGGTGACGCTGTGGTGCAGCCACACCTCTTGTGCAGGCAATGGCGCGGCCCGGAAACCGTCCGGATAGCGGGCGCCCCATGCGGCGCGACTGATGATCTCCATGGTGGACTCCTCCTCGGTTCGACCGTCGAACCCGGCGGTGAGTGGCGACCACGGGCGCTCGGCGAGCCTGCCCGCCTGGGCATGGCGGGTTCGCGGCTCGGCGTGGCTCGATACGGTCGCGTCGGGCGGCGATGCCACGACGATGCAACCGGTCGCCTGGACTGTCCTCCGACGTCCCGATCCGACAGCGGATCAGGGCCTTGCTGGCCCTCGCACGCACGGGCCGCTCGGTCGGCCTGCCTGCGCGGCACGGCACGTCCGACTCCTCACCAGCCTGCCGTCCCGCAGGCGGACGGCCGTGAGATCCGGCTCGGTGGTCCGGTCGGGGCAGGGGATCGGCGGCCCGACTGTGCTCGGCCGTCCCGGCGAGCACCGGGCGCGGCGGTCACCGAAAGGATCGCCGTGCCCGCGCAACGCTGAAACCGGGCGGAGACCCGCCGACCTGCGGTGGTCATGTCAGCCGTTCTCCGTTCTCGTCGACGGCATTCACTGAACGCCTCGTGGAGCCTTGATCCGCCCGACATGCGGAGATCATCGGTGGCGAGGTCTGGTCTTGTTCGCAGTCGACCAATCCTTGTCGGCCTTGGTCGAATAATAACCGGCATCGCTTCCGATTGGCTATCAATTGGTCCGTCTGGATCGGATTGTTCGCCCGACCGGCCGCTTGCTCACGCGGATTTCATATGGTCGTGCACTCGCCGTGGTCGCGGCGGCGTGATCGGGCGCTCCGCTGTCGAGGTGCCGCACGGCCGTCATGCGTTCCCGGCGATGCAATCGGCCATCGCCCCAGCTCAGATGTGGTGTATCTGCGGTTTGTCTCTTTCGCGAAGCCGTTGTTCCGCCCGTCTCTCGTCTGGTCCGGTCATCGTGGATCGGACCCGTCGCACACGGGGATCGCGGGGTTCTCCGGCATTGGCAGCGCGATATCGGCGGCGACTCGTGCCGAGGATGCCGACGGTGCGGATCGAGCCGGTGAAAGCGGCTGGTCCGCCGCCGTGCTTTACCGGATGCGGTCGGGGCTGAGGTGCCCCGACGAAATCGACAGCGACATTCCCGGTGCCTGCCCGGTCAGGGCAGGTCATAGGGCGTCGTGATCGTGCTGTAACACAAGCCGGCGGTCGATCGATCTGCAAGGTGTGTGACTCGCGCGAGGCGGCCGATCCGGACGTCGCCGACTAATGGAGTGGTGCGGTCAGTGCTCGGCAGACGGCAGCAGCTTGAGGTGCTCCGGCGGTGTGAGGAGCGCTTGCGACGCGATCGCGTCGACGCCCTGGAATTCCTGGCGGGCGGGCCCCAGACACTTGCGGCCCGTCGGATACTGCAGGACGAGCCGACTCGACTGCCGTCGGCGGGCCGGAACGGCGCGGGGGAGCGCGGTTCCCCCGGCAGCTCGATCGCCGAGTCCTCGCGTCGTGAGCCGGGCGTCGACCCTGCTCGGCGGGACGAAGCGGACGGCACGGTCCGTGCGGAGGTTCGTCGACGTCGTCGCAGGCTGGCCAGAGCGGGTCGCGCGCTGCGGTCCACGTCCTCCCGGCTCACCGGCGGCTCCCGGCCGCGCGGCGGTTCTGCGGGCGGCGGTGATCTGGCCGAGCTGCTACTGCGTGCGTATGACGATGCGGCCGCCGCCTGCGGTCGTGACCTGCGCGGGATCGGACTGTCCGCGGCGCTGGAGCGACTCGAGCGCTCCGTCGGCGTCATCGACCGGATCGGGTCCTCACTCGCGGTGCGGATCGCTCCGGCCTATCACGCGCTGCGGCGGCGTGAACTGGAACTGGCGGCGGGCACACTGCCGCCCGGGCGGCGGGCGGCGGCTCGGGAAGCCTCGCCGCAGGCGCCGTCGCAGCGGGGGCCTCGTGACGGCTGATCGAAGCGGCCTCGGCTCGCGGGGGACCCATCCCCGACCGGGCTCAGCGTGTCGTGGCGCAGCGCGGACGGGGGCTCGGCGGCCGAGTCGGCTCCGGCCGGGCGGGCCTGCGGAGCCCGTGGTCAGGAGGCGGCCGCGCCGTCGGCGGGACCACGGCTTCTCGGAAGGCGCCCCGGAAGTAGCGGTGCGGGGTTCGTGGGCCACACACCACGAACCCCGCACCCTGGAGGCCGTAGGGACGGTTCCCGCACCGTTGTGAGCGTGGGGCCTCCCCGAAAAGGCCGCCTGCTCACACCTGTCCCGTCCCCACGGACGAACATCCGACCCAGTCGGTCGGGGTCGGCAAGTAGGTCAGTTCTGTTCCACCTTCACCCAGTCGATGAGGTAACGGGCGTCGTCCGCCGCGACGAGGTCCACGGTGGACTGCGGGATGCCGTGATACGGCTGGCTCACCCCGTTGACGCCGTGCGGGTAGTCGCCGCCGAGCGCGAAGTTCAACAGCAGGAACTCCGGATCGTCGTAGACCCACTGTCCGTACTGCTCGACCTCGGCGCGGCTGACCGTGTAGACGTGTCGGTCGTTGATCCAGAAGGTGAAGCCCTGCGGCGACCATTCGACGCTGTAGACGTGCCAGTCCCACGGGTCGAGCCCGTCGAAGTACTGCCGGGCGTGCAGCGGGGTGTCGCCCGAGTAGCCGGGGCCGTGCAGCGAGACGTTGGTGAAGGGCTCGCCGACGCTCTCCATGATGTCGATCTCGCCGCTGGACGGCCATGGCGTGCCGTGGCCGATGCTGCTGCCCAGCATCCAGGCGGCGGGCCAGAGACCGGAGGCCTGGCTGCCCTGCGGCAGCTTCAGGCGCACGGCGAAGTTTCCGTAGGTCCAGTCGCGCTTGTCCTGGGTCTTGAGGCGACCGGAGACGAAGTCGTAGGTCCGGCCGTCTGGCGCGACGGTGCCGGGGCGGTACCGGGGATGGATCGCCAGCGCGCTGTCGGCGCCGTCGACGTTCTGGTCGATGTAGAGCACCTCGGGGGAGTCGATGTAGGCCTGCTGCTCGTTGTTGACCGTGCCGAAGTTCGTCCCGGTGACCTCGACGGTCCAGTTCGACGAGTCGATGCCGGGTCCGGAGAAGTCATCGAAGAAGACGACCGCGGCGGCATCGGTGTCGGTGGGGGACTGTGCTCCCGCCGGGAGCACCGGCAGGGCGACCAGGAGGGTGGCTGCGGCGCCGAGCGCCAGAGTGGCGCGACCTCGTCTCATAGGGAGACTCCTTCTCGTGATCGTGCGAGCCGCCGCCTACTCACGCACCACGAATGTAGTGAACGATTTTCTGGAAGCAGACGTTAGCCGTCGCTTGATCACCATCACCAGGGGTGATCGGCGCTGAATCGATTCTGAGCTGCGGAGATTACCTCGAATGGCAGATCGGTTCCGCCTCGTCGCTCGGGGACACGGGGTCGGGGCGGGCTGCTCAGCCGCCGTCTCGACGCGGTCGCTCCCGGATGAGCGTGGCAAGCAGGACCGACCCCAGCATCATCGCCCCGACGGCGGTGAAGACCACGGCGAAGGTGCGTGCCAGGCCGTCGACGATCGGGGCGGCCAGCAGGGGGTCGAGCGTGCTGAGGAAGGACGTGTCGTTCAGATCGACCGAACCGGCCCGCATCTCGGCCACCAGCGCCGCCTCCGATGTCCCGAGAGTCGCCTCGTCGGCGATCCGCGCCGTGAACTCCGGTGAGTCGAGACTCGACCGGAAGGCCGTCGCGATGCGTTCTCCACTGAGCGTGAACAGCAGCGACAGCACCACGGCGGTGCCCGCGACGCCGCCGAGTTGGCGGGAGAAGCCGGACAGCGAACTGGCCACCCCCATTTCCGTCCGGTCCACGCTGTTCTGCAACGCCGTGAGCACCACCTGGAAGTACATCCCCGTGCCGAGACCCAGCAGCGTGAGCACCAGCGCCGCCTGCCACAGGTCGGGGGTCGCCGCGAACCCGAGCAGCAGATAGGCGCCTGCCATGATCGCGAGTCCGCTGGCCAACAACACGGTGAACCGGCCGGTGCGGGCGATCACGGGCCCGCAGAGCATGGCGCCGAGGGTCATCGCCAACGCCTGCGGGAGTAACAGCAGGCCTGCTGCGGCGGGTGCCATGCCGAGCACGATCTGGAGGTAGAGCGGCACCAGCGCCATCCCGGCGAACATGCCCATTCCGCCGAGGAAGTTGACGACGTTGACCAGTGCGAAGGCCGGTCTGCGGAACAGGCGCGGCGCCAGCAGGGCTGCGTCGCCCATCCACCGTTCGACCTGGGCGAATGCGATCAGCCCGACCACGCCCACGCCCGCCGCCGTCAACGCCGCCGGAGACGTCCAGCCCCACTCGCGCCCCTGCTCGGCGAGGAGCAGCAGCGGCACCACGCCCACGATGAGGGTCAGCGCGCCCCACCAGTCCACCCGGTGGTCGACCCTGGGCGTCTCGATCCGGAACAGGGCGCCGACCACGATGATCGCGAGAACCCCCAGCGGGACGTTCACCAGGAAGACCCAGCGCCAGCCCGCGATGCCCGCCAGGGTCTCGGCCTCGGCGAACACGCCGCCGAGGACGGGGCCGAGCACGCCTGCGAGGCCGAAGACCGCACCGAGTCTGGCCTGGTAGCGGACCCGTCGGTGCGGTGGGAGCAGGTCGGCGATCACGGCGAGTGCCAGCGGAAGCAGCCCGCCCGCGCCCAGACCCTGGATGCCGCGGAACACGGCGAGCTGATACATCGACTGCGCGAGGGCGCACAACAGCGAGCCGACGGTGAAGACGACGATCGCGATCAGGTAGAGCCGTCGGCGGCCGAAGATGTCCGACAGCTTTCCGTATAACAGCGTCGAGACGGTCATCGTGATCAGATAGGCGGTCGTCACCCAGGCCTGCAGGGTCAGCCCGCCGAGTTCGTCGGCCACGGTCCGCAGGGCCGACATCATGATCATTCCGTCGAGCGCGGCGAGGAACACGCCGAGGATCAGCCCGGCGACCACGGCGTTGACCGTCCGCCTGCTCGGCTCGGTGCTCTCCACGGTCGTCATCGGCGTGTGCCGCCGCTGCGCGGCTCCGCGACCGGGACCGCTCTCGCTCTCCGGCCCGAAGCCGGTGCGGTGGCCGGAAGAGGGGGCGACGCCTGCACCGGGCCGCGACCAGGCGGGCCCGGCGGCCGGTGCGCGAGTGCCCGGCGGCGCGGCAGGGGGCGTCCGATCGAGACGGAGGAGCGGCGAGCAGCCATCGCGAGCGACCCTTCGTCGGCGGGCATCGGACTCGAACCGGGTGCGGCCCGACCCTAGGGAGCCCCGCTCGAACGAGGATCGAGGAGCGCGCCGCGTCGTCAGCCGTAGATGCCCTGGATCGCGCCCGCGGCAATCGCCGTGACCACCTTGAAGCACTTCATGGCCTCGGTCATCGTCGGTGCGTCGAAGCCGACCCTGCGGACGTCGAGCTGCTCGACGGTGGGGATCACCGCCGTCGCCGCCGCCAGGTGCGCGGCATCGAACTCCACCTCGATCCGATGCGGCGCCGCCGTGCCCTCGAATCGCCCGGCCGAGGCCATCCCGTGCTCGGCCCGCGCGGCGATCAAGGCGTGTGCGCCTGCGGGCGGCAGGCAGATCGCGGCATACCGGCTCACGCACTCCTTGACCGGCGCCAGCGCGGCCTCCGGCGCGTAGCTCACCGCGTCCAGGCAGGTCTGGTCGTCGCCGGTGACCAGGACGACCGGCACGCCGTGCTCGGCGGCAAGCGCCGCGTTCAACCGTCCCTCGCTGGCGTGAACGCCGTCCAGCCACACCCCGGTGATCGAGTTCTCCAGATAGGTGTGGGAGAGCACCCCCTCGGCACCCGCCGCCGCGTGGTAGCCGAGGAACACCACTCCGTCCATTCCGGAGTCCACGCCCTGCATCATCGACAGCGGCTTGTGCCGCCCGGTGAGCAGCCGAGCCCGCTCGTCCAGATCCTCCAGCAGGAGATTGCGCTGCGAGGAGTGTGCCTCGTTGACCAGGACCTCGGTGGCGCCCGCCGCGTACAGCCCGGTCACGCAGGCGTTGACGTCGCCGGTGAAGACGCGGCGGAACCGCTGCCACTGCTCGGTGCCGGGGCGGACGTCGTCGGTCCAGGTGACGCCGGTGGCGCCCTCCATGTCGGCGGAGATCAGGATGCGCATGTCGCACAGCGTAGGCATCGGCGCCGCCGCAGCCGATCACCGACGCACGCCGCGCCCACGTCCGTGGACAAAGCACTCCTGCGCCCCGCCCGATGGTCACTCTTGTGGCGGACCGACGCCGTTGTCTCGACCGGCCCGAGCCTGCCGCGGCGGCCCGTGCGGAGCGATGCGAGCGCGGTGTCGGTCAGTCGACCGGCGACGACTTGCTTCGAGGTAGAGGCGTTGATCCCGGGGAGGCGAAGATCAGGTTACGGCTGTGTTCGGGCGGGCGAAAGTGGATCGGAAGTCATTGACTCGCCTTGGTGTCAGGTGGTTGGTTTTCTCCCACTGGGTGGAAAGGGGCTCACCGGATGAGAGTCAGATCAGGCGCCGTGGCGGCTGCCGTCGGAGTGATCGCGGCGGTGACGGCACCCGCCGTCGCGCCGGGCGTGGCGGGCGCGGAGACGGAGGAGACGGCGGAGTCGCCGACCGTGCTGCGAGTGGCGGTGACGCAGAACATCGACTCGCTGAACCCGTTCATCGCGATCTTCGCCTCGTCCACCGAGCTGATGCGGCTGATGTACGAGTTCGTCACGCTGCCCTCGGCCGAGGACCAGTCGCCCGTCGGCGGGCTCGCCGAGAGCTGGGAGACCTCAGAGGACAACCTGACCTGGACCTTCACCATGCGTGACGACGTCCAGTGGTCGGACGGGGAGCCCGTCACCGCCGAGGACGTGGCCTTCACCTACAACCTGATGCTCGAGGACGAGGCCGCCCGCACGGCCAACGGCAACTTCGTCAGCGCCTTCGAGTCGGTCGTCGCCGAGGACGAGACCACACTGGTCGTCACGACGGCGACACCGCAGGCCACCATGCTCGCCCTGGACATCCCCATCGTCCCGGAGCACATCTGGTCCGAGGTCGACGACATCGCGTCCTTCACCAACGACACGATGCCGGTCGTGGGCAGCGGTCCGTTCATCCTGACGGAGTACCGGGCCGAGCAGTTCATCCGGATGGAGGCCAACCCCGACTACTTCCGGGGGCCCGCCGAGATCGACGAACTCCAGTTCCTCTTCTACCGCAACGCCGACGCGGCCGTCCAGGCCCTGCGGACGGGCGAGGTGGACCTGGTCAACCGGCTTACGCCCGCGCAGGTCGACGCGCTGCGCGACGTGGAGGGCATCGCCGTCAACGAGGCGCAGGGCCGCCGGTTCTACGAGCTGGCCACCAACCCCGGCGCGGCGACGCGGGACGGCACCCCGATCGGGGACGGCCACCCGGCGCTGGAGGACGTCCGCGTCCGGCAGGCGATCAACCAGGCCATCGACCGGGACGTGCTCGTCGACCGGGTGCTCGGCGGGTACGGCGAACCGGGCGCGGGCTACATCCCGCCGGTCTTCCAGGACTACCACTGGACGCCGTCCGAGGAGCAGCGCTGGGACTTCGACCTCGACGCCGCCAACGAACTGCTGGACGAGGCCGGTTACCCGATGGGCGACGACGGCGTCCGAGTCGACGGCGACGACCGACCGCTGTCCTTCCGCCTCTACGGCCGCAGTGACCGCGCGTTCGACACCCAGGCGGGTGAGTTCGTGCGGAACTGGCTGGGTGAGATCGGCATCGAGGTCGACCTCCAGATCATGGCGGGGACCCGGCTCAACGAGCTGACCGGCGAGGGCGTCTACGACCTCGCGTTCAGCGGCTGGGGCGTCAACCCCGACCCCGACTACGTGCTCGGCATTCAGACCTGTGGCCAGCGTCCTGGCGAGGACGGCACGGGCGGCACGACCGACGCGTTCTTCTGCGACGAGGAGTTCGACGACCTCTACGCCGCCCAGCTGGCGGAGTTCGACCCCGAGGCACGGCGGGCGCTGGTCGCCGACATGCAGGAGCTGTTCTACGAGCAGTCGTCCTCGATGACGCTGTTCTACGAGAACGCACTCGAGGCGTACCGGTCCGACCGGTTCGAGGGCTTCCAGCTTCAGCCCGATCCCGGCGGCGTGATCCGGGAACAGAACGGATACTGGGGTTACTACGGCGCGCAGCCCGCCGACGGTGCCGCAGGCGGCGGGGGCGGTGTCGACACCGGCGTGATCCTGGCCGGGATCGCCGTCGTGGTGCTGCTCGGCGGCGGGGCGGCCGTGTTGATCGCCCGACGTCGTCGCGCTACGGCCGACGATCGGGAGTGACCTGGTGAGTGATGTGCTCGCCCCCTCCGAGTCTCTGGGCGACGCCCCGGACTCGGAGGGGCGTTCAGGGGGCGGCAGCGGCCTTGCTCGGTACGTGGCGAGCAAGGTCGCCGGTGCGGCGACGAGCCTGCTCCTGGTGATCCTGCTCGGGTTCTTCCTGTTCCGGGTGCTGCCCGGCGACCCGGTGCAGACGATGACCAGGGGCCGGGCGGTCAGTGCCGAGCAGATCGCGGAGCTGCGAGAGCGCTTCGGCCTCGATCTGCCGCTGTGGCAGCAGTTCATCGACTACCTGTTCGGCGTGCTGCGCGGCGACCTCGGGGTGTCCTACTTCTACAGCAGGCCGGTCTCGGACCTGATCGCCGAGCGCTTCTGGCCGACGGTGCTGCTCGCGGGCTCGGCCACCATCCTCGCGGTGCTGCTGGGCATCTGGCTGGGCACGCGCAGCGCCTGGCGGCACGGCAGTCGGTTCGATCGGACCGCCACGGGCGTGGCGCTGACCCTCTGGTCGGTGCCCACCTTCTGGCTCGGCCTGATCGTGCTGATGGTCTTCGCCGTCGGCGTCGGGCCGATCCCCGGCATGTTCCCCACCGGGGGCATCACCTCGCCCGACACTCCCCCCGGCGTGATCCCCTACGTCCTGGACGTGGCACATCACCTGGTGCTGCCCTGCATCACGATGGTCGCGGTGATCTTCGCCCAGTATCAGATGGTGATGCGCTCCTCCCTGCTGGAGGAGATGGGCGCCGACTACCTGACCACGGCGCGGGCCAAGGGACTGCGGGACGAGCTGGTGCGACGCAGGCATGCCGTGCCCAACGCGATGCTGCCGACGGTGACGCTGATCTTCCTGCACCTGGGGCTCGTGGTGTCCGGGGCGATCATGGTGGAGACGGTGTTCTCCTGGCCGGGGCTCGGCCTGCTGACCTACCAGGCTCTGGACGTGCCCGACCTGCCGCTGCTCCAGGGCACCTTCATCGTCCTGGCGGGTGCCGTCGTGGCGATGAACCTGGTCGCCGACCTCCTCTATCGATTCCTCGACCCCAGGGTGCGTGCCTCATGACCGAGACGCGAAGCCCCAGCGACGACGGTCCTGCCGAGCGGGTCTCGGTCCCGCCTGCCGGGGGCGACGGGCCGGTCGTCAAGCCCCGCAGCCCCAGGGCCATCGCCTGGGCCCGGCGCAGACGGGCCTTCGCCACCGGCTGGACGTCCTTCCGCAGTCAGCGGGCCGGCCTGGTCGGTCTCATCGCGCTGGCGGTCATCGCCGTGCTGGCACTGGCGGCGCCGCTGCTGACGGACGCCACCGGGCTGGACGTCACCCAGGCCACGGCGGACCGGCTCGAGCCGCCGAGCATGCAGTACTGGCTCGGCACCGACGAGAACGGCCGGTCCGTGCTGCTGCTCACCTGGTGGGGCGCGCGGATCTCGCTGCTCGTCGGCCTGGCCGCCACGGTGCTGTCGGTGGGCATCGGCACGCTCGTCGGCGTGCTCGCCGCGCACTTCGGCGGGCTCACCTCGGCGGCGCTGATGCGGGTCACCGACTTCTTCCTGGTCGTCCCCTCGCTGGTCCTGGCGATCGCGTTGTCCACGGTGCTCGCCAGAGGCCTGGGCACCATCGTGCTGGCCATCGGCCTCACGGCCTGGCCGACCACCGCTCGACTCGTCCGCGCCCAGACCCTCGCGGTGGAGGCCAGGCCCTACATCGAGCGGGCCAAGGCACTGGGTGCGGGCCACGGCCATCTCATCGGCAGTCACGTACTGCCGGGCGTGCTGCCGCTGGTGTTCGCCAACACCACGTTGGCCGTGGCCAGCGCGGTGATCGCCGAGTCCACGCTGTCGTTCCTCGGGCTCGGCGACCCGACGCAGGTGTCCTGGGGGGCGATGCTGAAGTCCGCGATGGACACCGGCGCGGTCACCGGGGGCGCCTGGTGGTATCTGCTGCCGCCCGGTCTGGGCATCGTCACGGTCGTGCTGGCCTTCACCCTGTGCGGCAGGGCCTTGGAGACAGTGCTCAATCCACGTTTGCGGGGGCGTTAGGTGACGTTGCTGGAGCTGAGAGACCTCACCGTCGACTACCGGTCGACGCGGGGGCCGGTGCCCGCCGTGCGCGGAGTGAACCTGAGCCTGGACGCGGGTCAGACCCTCGGCCTGGCGGGCGAGTCCGGCTGCGGCAAGAGCAGCGTGGCGATGTCGGTGCTCCGACTGCTCCCGCGTACGGCACAGCTGGGCGGCGAGGTGCTGCTCGACGGCGAGGACGTCCGCACCATGTCCTGGAGCAGGCTCCGCGCGGTGCGCTGGGCCGGGGCCTCGGTCGTCTTCCAGGGCGCGATGCACGCGTTGAACCCGGTCCGCACGGTCGGCGAGCAGATCGCCGAGCCGATCCGGCTGCACGGCATCGACGCCTCGGCGTCCGCCTCGCCGCCGGGGACAGGCACGACCGCGCCCGCAGACTCGGCGGGCAAGGGCGGTCGGGCCGCGACCGGCGGGAACTCGCGGCCGTCCTCCTCGAGGGTCGACCGGCGGGTGGTCGAGCTGCTCGGCCAGGTGGAACTGCCTGCCGGCCGTGCCTCGGCCTACCCGCACGAGCTGTCCGGCGGCCAGCGGCAACGGGTGATGATCGCCATGGCGCTGGCCTGTTCGCCCCGGCTGATCATCGCCGACGAGCCGACCACGGCGTTGGACGTCATCGTGCAGGCCCAGGTCCTGGAACTGATGACCCGCCTGGTGGCCGATCGAGGCCTCGGCCTGATGATGATCAGTCACGATCTGTCGGTGCTCGCCTCCTGCTGTGAGCGGCTGGCGGTGATGCACGAGGGGAAGATCGTCGAGGAAGGCCCGGCCAAGGCGGTGATCGCCGATCCCGAGCACGCGCACACCCGCGCACTCGCGGCGGCGTTCCCGGAGGTCGGCGACCCGGCATCACGTCTGACGTCGGGACGGGCGGGGGCCGGGGTCGAGCGGATCGTGGCCTTGGACCCCGCGTCGGCCCCCGTGCCCGCGCCCGAGCCGACGACCGGGGCCCTTCAGCCGCTGCTGTCGGCCACGGGCGTCTCCGTGGTCTTCCGAGGCAGGCACGGCGGCCGGACCCGCGCGGTCGACGGCGTCGACCTGCACGTCGAACGAGACGAGATCGTCGCGCTGGTCGGACAGTCCGGATCGGGCAAGACGACCATGGCCCGTTCGCTGGTCGGCCTGCAGCCGTTGGCGGCGGGGCGAGTGCTGTTCGAGGGGAAGCCGCTGCCGACCGGCGGGCGTGGCCTGCGGGACTACCGTCGCCAGGTCCAACTCGTCCTCCAGGACCCGACGGGGGCCCTGAACCCGCGCCACAGCGTCTACGAGTCGGTGGCGGAGGGCCTGCGGATCCACCAGGTTCCCGGCGACGAGCAGGAGCTGGTCGCCGCCGCGTTGGAACAGGCCGAACTGCGTCCTGCGGAGCGCTTCTTCACCGCGCTGCCGGACGAGCTGTCCGGCGGACAGCGGCAGCGGGTGGTGATCGCGGGCGCCCTGGCGCTGTCGCCGAGGGTGCTGGTCGCGGACGAGCCCGTCGCCTCCCTGGACGCCTCGGTGCGCGGCGAGATCCTCGCCCTCCTGCTGAACCTCCGTGTCCGACTGGGCCTGTCCACCCTGGTCATCACGCACGACCTCGGACTGGCCTGGGCGATCGCCGATCGCGTGGCCGTGATGTACCGGGGCCGGATCGTGGAGACGGGGACCGTCGAGGAGGTGCTGTCCGATCCGCAGCACGAGTACACCCGCAGGCTCCTCGCGGCCGTGCCCGCGCCGCTCGCGCGTCATCGGCCTGATCTGCTCGGGACTCCTGATCTCGGCACCCCCGCACTCGGCATCACGGTGACGGATCCGGCTGCGCCCGGCGGCGACCTGCCGCCGGCCCCGCCCCCCGGCGCCGCAGCCGCGACAGCCGCGACGGCAGGCGAGGCCGTCGACTCGGCGGATCTCCGTTCCGCGCAGCCTTCCGACGCCGAGCCTGCGGCGGTGGAGCCCTCGGCCGCCGGCCTGACCGCTGTGGGCCCGGCAGGCGGGGACACGGCGGGCCTGTCGAGCGGTACGGAGTCGACGACGGGCGGCGAGACCGACCGGACCTGACGGACCAGACCGCCGCCGAGGTCGACCACGAGGGAGGCGGCGGTCTTCGGCCTCGGCCGTGCCGCCGTCTCGTACCACGGCCGTCGCTCGCCCGGCTGCGCGCTGTCTCGCCTGCTGAGCCGCGAGCCACGTGTGTGTCCGTGGGACTGCCCGCCGTGCCACTGCTCGGCCTCGGTGGCCGCCGCTCTGGCGCGGGGCGCACCACGTCGCAGTGCCGTGGTGCCGCGGGCCGCCGGCTCAGGGGGCCGCAGACCCGTGCGTGCCGCTGCGCCACACGAGCTGTCTGCCGGTCGGCCTCGACGGCGATCGGACCTCGCAGCCTGCCGCGCGGCGCGGACCGAATCGGCTTCCTGCGCTGTCCGGCGAGGTCAAGAAGGTGCCCGCGCCCGACGTCCGGCATCGGCACGTCCGGTCCACCGCTGCCGTCACCTGAGCGGCGGCTGCCGCGCGCCCGCGTCAGGCCAGCGCCGCCGAGACCTGCCCCGCCAACGCGCGGGCGAGGCCGAGGGGCACCGCGTTGCCGATCTGTCTCGCGATCTCGGCCTTCGTGCCGCACCAGCGGAAGTCGGCGGGAAAGTCCTGGAGCAGGGCTGCCTCGTAGTGGGTGATCGGCCGGTTCACCCGGCGGGCGGGTGCGTCCGCCTCCCACTGCGGATGCAGGTACTGGCCCTTCTCCGGCTTGAAGAACTCGGTGCGGATGGTCAGCGAGGGCGCGTCCCAGCGCATCCGGCCCATCACGTCGGTGGTCCCGGTGGGCTTGTCCCGCCAGCACCTCGGCAGCAGCTCTCTCGGCACGTCGAACCGCCCCCCGCCCGGCGGAACGGAGTCGTAGCGCCGCAGGGACAGTTCGGTCGGCCGTCGGCCCAGATGCAGGTCCAGCCCGCTGAAGACGCCGGGAAAGACCCGACCGAAGAACGTGGTCGTCGTCTTGGGCAGCTCGGTGGTGTGCGGACGTTCCGGCAGTTCGGCGATGCGGCTGCGGGTGCCTGCCCAGGGCAGCAGGCTCGCGGCCCCGCCCTCCGTCTCACCTCGGCCGTGCGTCGGGTCCGGGAGCGCGATCGGGCCGACGCGGGAGCCGATGATGATGGTGCGGCGCCTGCGCTGCGCCACGCCGTAGTCCGCGGCGTTCAGATGGCCGTAGGTCAGCGTGTAGCCGGCCAGACTGCCCCCGTCGACCTCGGCCCGCAGCAGGCCGAACTCGGGGCTGCTGAGGAAGCGGTCGACGTTCTCGATCACGAACACCTTCGGGTTCGCCGCGCGCACGACGCGTACGTACTCCCGCCAGAGCTGGTTGCGCGGGTCGGCGAGGTCACGACTGCCCAGGCTGGAGAAGCCCTGACACGGCGGCCCGCCGACCACGACGTCCACCGACGGAACCTCCGCCGCCGGCACGGTCGCGATGTCGACCGGCCGCACGTGATCCTCGCCGAAGTTCGCGGCGTAGGTGGCGGCGGCGTACGGATTGGACTCCACCGCGAGGGCCGTGTCGAAGCCTGCCGCGACGAACCCGCCGGTCATCCCGCCGCACCCTGCGAACAGGTCGATCATCGTCGGCACGGCGTCATCGTAAGCCGGACGGGGGACGGACCCCGTGGTCGGCCCGCCGTTCCGCCGGGTCGCGAGCCTGCCGACTCCGGCTCGTCCGGATTCCTCGGCGACGTCCGGGGTCGTCCTCGTGGGGCCTGCACCGCCAGGCGCGTGGGCTGAGCCCGCGATGTGCCGAGCCGCCAGGGGACGGCGGCCGGGAGTCCGGTCGAGCCGGGGCGGGCCGGAGCCGGTCTGGGCGGTGGCTCGTGCGCCTCGGACCGTCATGATGAGGCGGAGCCCGATGCCGCAGCTCGCACCAGAGTGGATCAGCAGGCCTCAGCGCGGCGCGATCGGCGCCTCCGGCGTTTGGGCATGCGGGCGGGCGGCACGGCCGTTCTCGGCAGCCACAGGCCCCCGGACGAGGGTTCGTCGCGCGCGTGCGCGTGCGTCGGGTATGCCGACGGCGTCGCGGGCGGTCATTAGGCTGCCCGGCGTGACGGGTGCGGCGAAGGCGGAGTCCTGGGCCTCCTCGCCGGGAGTGCGCACGGGCATGCGGGCCAACAAGGGGCGGGACACTCGGCCGGAGCTGGCCGTGCGCCGAGCCGTCCACGCCATGGGACTGCGGTATCGAGTCTCCGCTCGTCCGCTGCCCGGCCTGCGGCGCACGGCGGATCTGCTCTTCACCCGCGTCAAGGTCGCCGTCTTCGTCGACGGCTGCTTCTGGCACGGCTGCCCACGACATCACACGGTCGCCAAGACCAACGCCGAGTACTGGGCGGAGAAGGTCCGTCGCAACCGCGAACGCGACCGGGAGACCGACCGACTGTTGATCGAGGCAGGCTGGCGGCCGTTGCGTCTCTGGGAGCACGAGTCGGTGGACGAGGCGGCTCTGCGCATCGCGGAGGAGGTCCGCCGCGAAGCCCGCCCGAAGCATTCGTGACCGGCCCGACCATCGATCCGGGGCGATCTTGGGTCGGCCCTGGGACGCACCGAGACCCCGTGTCGACACGCCGGGAGAGATTCGCCCATTGGGCCGCTACCTACCCGCCGCGATCGTGCTACGGTTGCGCCGGTTGCTGTTGCAGTTCCTCGCATGTTCTTGGACGCCCGCGGAGCCACATAGCGGGCGTTTTCTGTACGTGGGCCCCGGTCCATGACGGGGGACGACGAACCAGAACCCGGGATCCGCGAGGTGCGGATCCCGAATCGTCCCTACAAGGAGACACAGTTCATGGCTCAGGGCACCGTCAAGTGGTTCAACTCGGAGAAGGGCTTCGGCTTCATCGCGCAGGACGGAGGGCCGGACGTGTTCGTCCACTACTCCTCCATCGACACTCAGGGCTTCCGTACGCTTGAGGAGAACCAGCGCGTGGAGTTCAACATCACCCAGGGCAACAAGGGTCCGCAGGCGGAGCAGGTTCGCCCCATCTGATCTCGAACCCAAGTGTGAACACCCAGGTGTGAACGAGGTGCCCCGACGAGTTCGTCTCGTCGGGGCACCTCGGGTATGTGGACATGGTTCACCGATCGAGGTCGACTTCCGGCGCATCCGTTGTTCGGCGGGTGACGAGCCCGTTAACGTGGAGCCGGAAGTCCGGGTAGCCGTCGTGGAGACCGGATGACCTCTCGTCCGGCCGCACTCGGGTGCGCAACCCGGCCGCACCGGGTGCACGACACAGGGAGAAATGCAGTGACACGGAGGGTCGACCTAGGCGCGGTCCGGTTCCGACTTCGGATGAACTGGCTCCGTCGGATCATGCTGACCTTGACCGGGTCGACGCCGCGCAGCTGTCGGGTCGACGTGGGACTGCATCAGGTGGTCATCCGTGCAGGCCGGTTCTTCCGCACCGCGTTCCCGCTCCGATCGGTCTCCTCGGTGATCGTCCTGCCGCACCACCGCGTCCCCGGCGCAGACGCCGGCCCGGACGGCGTGCGGCTGCTCGGAGCACGCACGGCGTTGGTCCAGATCCTCCTGGAGGCCCCGGCACACGCTCGCAAGCTCGGCAAGCGCATCGCCGTCCGCCGCGTGACCCTGAGCGTCGACGACCCGAGCCTGTTGATGACGGTGTTGAGCAATCGAGGCCACCGCCGCGCCGGGCGACGTTCCGTCACCCCCTGAGCCGCCCCGCCCACGGGCGAAAGCCGGCCCGGTTCCGCCCTCGTCGAGTCTTCCGACGCCTGCTGATCAACTCGGCTCTGCCGCCATCCGCCACACCGTGGTCCGTTTGACCGCCGTGTCCTCCAACGCGGCCACCACCGGGACCTCGTAGTCGGCGAGCGCGTCGAATCGACTGCGCGGCAGATACATCCGCCCCGGATCGCCGACCAGCACCAGCGCCCCTCTGGCCTGCGCCCTGGCCAGCATCGGCAGCACCCGCGCCGCCATCGGCCGTTCGTAGAAGACGTCGCCCGCCAGGACCACCTGGGCGCCGAGCCCGTCGCCGTCGAGCAGGTCCGCCGGACTTGCGGTCACCGCGACCTCGTTGATCGCCGCGTTCAACCCGATCACCGCGACGGCGAGATGATCGATGTCGCTGGCGACGACGTCGGCGGCACCCGCCAGCGCGGCGGCGATCGCGACCAGTCCCGAACCCGACGCCAGATCGAGCACCCGACGCCCCGCCAACAGCTCCGGATGATCGAGCACATGTCGGGCCAGCGCCTGCCCGCCCGCCCACGGGAAGGCCCAGAACGGCGGGGGAGTGTCCGATCGCCCGGACGAGTGTTCGATGCGCTCCCACAGCTCGATCGCCTCGGCAGCCAGCCGTAACCGGACCTCTGGGACCAGGGGAGTGGTGGTGACGGCCGTCTGGGCGTGGATGAAGTCGATCCGGGCGGCCGTGCTGAGTTCGTCGCCATGCACGCCGTGATCCTCGTGCAAGGCGGACGCACGCGGTCGCCCGGGTTCGCCTCAGACTCGCCGAACCGGGGTGCCGACTCCGCTCCGTGACCGGCGATCCGAGTGCCGTCGGCTGCGCAATGATCCTCCTGCGGATTCGGAGCCGCGTCTTAGGCTTTCGAGGACGACTCGGTGGCCCGCCCACCGTTCGCGACCCGAGGAGGAACCGATGGACCTGCTCGATGCCCACCGCCGGGCGATGGAGGAGTTCGACCGTCGTGTGCGGGCGGTGCCCGTCGACCGCTGGGACGCGGCCACGCCGTGTGCCGAATGGACGGTCCACGATCTGGTGAATCATCTGGTCGTCGAGCAGCTCTGGGTACCGCTGCTGCTGGACGGCGCCACCGTCGCCGAGGTGGGTGACCGCTTCGACGGCGACCAGCTCGGCTCCGATCCGGTCGCGGCCTGGTCGGCTGCCGCCCGTGTCGCCGAGGAGGCCTGGCAGGAGCCGGGTGCGGTGGAGGGCATGGTGCACGTCAGCACCGGGCTCATTCCAGCGGCGGAGTACGGCTGGCAGATGGTCGACGACCTGACGGTGCACGCTTGGGATCTGGCCGTCGGGATCGGCGTGGACAGCGCCTTGGATGACGGCCTCGTCTCCGCCGTCCACGACGACCTGCGACCCCATATCGACGAGTGGCGTGGTGCGGGTCTCTTCGCGCCGCCGCTGCCTGCGCCCGCGGGGGCGAATGAACAGGACCGGCTGCTGGCCTGGCTGGGCAGGCAGGTCTGATCGACTCGCCGCCCGACGGCACCGGGTGACGCCGCCCGCCATCCGAGTGGCCCTCCGGGAGTCGGCGTGGGCGTGCGGCACCACGGCGACGGGGTCCGGGCGAGGGGATGCCGCGATCGGCGAGAGCCGAGCGGCGCGGGCGTGGACCGGCCGACTGTCCGGTCTCCGGCGTCCGCCGATGCAGTACGGGGAGTACGGGCCGCCATGCTCGACGGGGCCCGAGCATCGAGGTGGAGCCGGGCGGGCGGCCCCGCGCCGTCGGACGCCTCGGCGCGGGGCGTCACGAGGCGGGCGAGCGCCCGCCCCGTCGGGGGCCCGACGAGTTGTCGGCTCGGCGCCTTCCGACGGCGGTGCGGCCGTCTCGACGGGTTCGGCGTCGAGAAGGGCCGCCGCCGGCATCGCGGGGGCTCCCCGGACGGCCGTCGCCGTGCCGGGGACCGGTCAGGTCAAAGCGGCTTCGTCGAGTCTCAGCGTGCCCGCATCGGCATCCAGCTCCACCGGCACGCCCAGGGGCACGGTGAGCTGATCATCACAGTGGCCGAAGCCCAGCTCCCAGCCGACGGGCACGCCCAGCCCGCCCAGCCGATCGAGCACCAGCGTCCGGACGTCCGCCAGCGGTCCGCAGTCGGTCCAGGAGCCGAGCGCGAAGCCCGCGACGTCCTGCCACCAGCCCGCCCGGTCCAGCTGGGTGAGCATCCGATCCAGTCGGTAGAGGTCCTCGCCGACGTCCTCCAGCAGCACGACCGCCCCCGGCGGCGGCGGATAGGCGTCGGTGGTGCCGATGTCGGCGGCCAGCAGACTGAGGTTTCCGCCCCAGCTGAGTCCTCGTGCCCGGCCGGACACCAGCGGTCCCGCTCCCGGCCTGCCCAGCACGAGGGCGGACTCCGGTTCCAGCAGGGTTCGACGCAGCGTCTCCACGGCGCCGGGGTGATCGACGAACGGCGCGCTGCCCACCATCGGCGAGAACAGCGTCACGAGGTCCAGCCTGCTGCCGAAGGCCTGATGCAGGGCCGTCACGTCGCTGGACCCGGCGAACACCTTCGGCGGTGCCCCGGCGAACGCCGCGAGGTCGAGCCGTTGCAGGGTTCTGGTGCAGCCGTAGCCGCCCCTGGCACAGAGCACGCCCGCGATGTCCGGGTCGAGCCAGGCCTTCGTGAGGTCCTCGGCGCGATCCTCGTCCCGGCCCGCCAGGTAGGGGAAGTCCGGATGCCGGTCCAGGACGTGGGCGCCCACCACGACGTCGAGCCCCCAGCTCTCCAGGATCGCCACCCCGGCAGCCAGCACCGGGGCCGTCACCGGTCCTGCGGGGGCGACGATCGCCACCCGATCGCCGGGGACCAGCCTGCGAGGGCGTCGGGCGCCCGTCATCGGCGCAGGGACAAGGTCGGCACGCCGGGGGCCTCGAACTCGAGAACCTGCGCGTAGAAGGACAGTTCGGCCTCCAACGCCGTCCGAACGGTCTCGGCACGACGGAAGCCGTGCTGTTCGCCCTCGAACGCGAGGTAGGCGAAGGGGATGCCGCGTCCGTCGAGTTCGTCGACGAACCGTTCGGACTGCTCCGGCGGGCAGATCTCGTCTTCGAGCCCCTGCAGCAGCAGGATCGGCCCGGCGAGGCGGTCGACGTTGTTCACGGGAGACCGCTGCTGATAGCGCTGCGCGGTCTCCGGGAGAGGGCCCACCAGGCTGTCGAGGTAGCGGGACTCGAAGTCGTGGGTCTCCCCGGAGCCCCAACCCGTGAGGTCCAGGATCGGGTACATGGCGGTGCCGCAGCGGTAGACCGAGACCGTGGTCAGCGACGCGGCGGTGGTCCAGCCGCCCGCGCTGCCGCCCCGGATCGCCAGGCGCTGCCGGTCGGCGGTCCCCTCGGCGGCGAGCGCCTCGGCGACGGCGGCACAGTCGGCCACGTCCACCACGCCCCAGGACTCGCGCAGCCGCTCGCGGAAGGCCCGGCCGTAGCCGGAGGACCCGCCGTAGTCGACGGCGACCACACCGATGCCCCGGCTGGTGAAGTAGGCGATGGTGGGATCGAGGACGGTGGTGTTCTGACCGGTCGGCCCGCCGTGGACGTGGACGAGGAACGGCGGCAGCTCACCGTCCGGGGCCGCGAAGTCCGGGTTGGTCGGCGGATACACGTGGGCCGGGATCTGCTGCCCGTCCGGCCCGGTGAACATCCGGGTCGTCGGCACCGGGAGCCAGGCCTGGGCAGGCAGACCCGCAGGCTGCCCGGTGAGGACTCGCGGGGTCAGCGTGGCCACGTCCACGGCCACGACGGCGGGCTTGCTCTTCGGCCCGCTGGCCACTCCGATGATCGTCTTCCCGTCGCAGGCCAGCGTCGAGCGCCAGGTCGGCAGTGGGGACTCGACGTCGGTGAGACCGCCGTCGGCCTCGTCGAGCAGGGCGAGTCTGCCGCCGCACAGCACCGCGTGCCTGCCGTCGCCCAACGGCGCCAGCCAGCTCGCGCCGAGCTGCCACAGCGGCCCGCCGATCTCGACCTCGGCGGTCAGCAGCGGCGTGACGACCCCGGCCAGGGTGACCCGGTGCGGGTTCCACCAGCCTGCCGGGTCGGTGAGCGCGTAGAGGGACTCGTCGTCGGCCCAACGGAGCTGACACACCGACTCGGTCGGTCCGCCCGCGAGCACTCGATGGGGCTCGAAGCCGTCCTCGGTGATCTTCGCCACGCAGAGTTCCGTGCCGTCCCACGGCATCGCGGGATGCTCCCAGCCGATCCACGCGGCGTGCCTGCCGTCCGGGCTCGGCCGGGGGGCGGTGAGGAAGTGGTGGCTCGCGGCGAGGACCCGCACGGCCGTCGCGTCCTCGCCCGCCGCGCCCGAGACGGGCAGGGCGACGAGATCACGCCGAACGTCGACGCGGGAGTCGCCGACGACCGTCTCCCGGACGCACCAGACCTCTCGGCCACCGGGACCGGCCACCAGTTCCCCGTAGCGAGCGCCCTGCGGCCGGTCGGGAACGGGGCTGGCAGGCCGGGGAACGGCCTCGGGATCGGTGAGGTCGAGCAGGTAGACCCGCTGATCGTCCCAGTGGGTGAAGGCCACGTGCCTGCGACCGTCGGCCTCGAAGGCGACCCAGGGCCTGCCGCCGTACTCGTGCACCCGGTTGCGGACGTTCCAGGGCGCCCCCAGCACCTCGGCGACGATCCCGTCGTCGGTCTCACGCATCAGCGCGACCCGGCCGCCCTCTTCCGGACGGCTCTCCGTCCACCAGGCCGCACCGAAGGCGAGGTCCGCTGCGAGGACTCCACCGCCTGACTTCGCCGCGTCGGCCGCGTCGATCGGCGAGGTCCACGTTCCGTAGGGAGAGATCGTCACCACCCCGGCAGCGTAGCCGCGCGCGTGCCCCGGAACACAGAAGCAGAGGGATTCCGTCGCGAACCGGGGGGAGCGCGCTGCCCGGTGCAGCCCGGTGGCCTAGTGTCGTCGGTGTCATGGCTCGTGTCATTCATGTATTCCGTCAACCCGACCGGTTCATCGCCGGGACCGTCGGGCAGCCTGGCGAGCGCAGTTTCTACCTGCAGGCGTCCGAGGACGTCCGCAAGGTGAGCGTTCAGCTGGAGAAACAACAGGTCTCGGTGCTCGCCGAACGCATCGGCGCCCTCCTTGAGGAGGTGGCGCTGCGTTTCGACACCGAGGTCCCCGGTGCGGCGCCCGAGGCGGTCATCGACGTGGAACCACTCGACGTCCCGGTCGAGGAGGAGTTCCGCGTCGGAACCATGGGATTGGGTTGGGACGCCGAGACGCACGCGGTGGTCATCGAACTGCTGGCGATGACAGAGGAGGAGGTCGACGAGTCGGTCGTACTCGACGACACCGAGGAGGGTCCGGACGCGCTCCGGGTGTTCCTCACTCCGCTGCAGGCCAGGGCCTTCGCGGCGCGGGCCGAACGGGTGGTCAACGCCGGACGCAAGCCGTGTCCGCTGTGCGGCGAGCCGTTGGACCCCGCCGGGCACATCTGTCCCCGGCAGAACGGCTATCGCCGCGGCGACGAGGGCTGAGGCGAAGCCGGTGCCGGTGCAGCCCGATGATCCCGCTGCCCTCGACTTCCTGCGCCGAGGCCGCATCGAGGTCGAGGGGCGGATGGTCGCCGCCTCCAACGCCACGCTGTTCTGCGCGATCGAACTGGACGGTGTCGAGGCGCACTGCGTCTACAAGCCGGTGCGGGGCGAGCAGCCGTTGTGGGACTTCCCCGACGGCACGCTCGCGGGCCGCGAGGTGGCGACCTACCTGATCAGCGCGGCCGCGGGGTGGGACCTGGTCCCGCCGACGGTGCTGCGCCCCGGGCCGTTCGGGCCGGGCATGGTGCAGTTATGGATCGACACCGACACCGACTCCGAGCTGGTGGACGTGGTGGGTGTGGACGCGATCCCGGCGGGCTGGCGGCCGGTGCTGCACGCTCACGACCGAGCGGGTGAGCCCGCCGTGCTGGTCCATGCCGATCATCCGCGCCTACGGACGATGGCGGTGCTCGACGCCGTGATCAACAACGCGGACCGCAAGGGCGGGCATGTGCTGAGCACGGCCGAGGGCGCGGTGTACGCGGTCGATCACGGCATCTGCCTCCATGCCGAGGACAAGCTTCGCACGGTGCTGTGGGGCTGGATCGACCAGCCCGTGGGCGAGGAGACGCTGGAGGTCCTCGGCTCGCTGCGCGCCCGGCTGGCGGGCCCGCTCGGCGAGGAACTCCATGATCACCTCACACGCAAGGAGGTCGAGGCGTTGGGTCTGCGCCTCGACCGGCTGGCCGCTGCGGGCGTGTACCCCTCGCCATCCGAGGGCTGGCCCGCGATCCCGTGGCCCGCGTTCTGACCGGTCCGCCAGGACTCTTGCGCTTGTCCGTCATGACGGGGATCACGTGGTCGGAAAGGGTGTCATCGGCCTGGATAGCCGCAGGTCAACAAGTATCGGCCCCGCGCACGCGGGGATGGACCCGCGGGAATCGACCGAGCAAATGCACTCATGGTATCGGCCCCGCGCACGCGGGGATGGACCGCTCGAGATGACCCTGCCGATCGGGGGCGCCGCCCCGGGCACCGGGGATCGGCGCCCGGCGTCCGGGTGCGCCAGCCAGACGTCTGCCGGTGCGCTACAAGGCGATGACGCCAGCCTTGGTCGGCCGGAATCCGCAGGCGTCCAGGTAGAAGCCGCTCAGGCGGCCTTCGAAGTCGACGTGCAGCCACTCGCAGCCCGCCGCCGAGGCCTCCCGCATCGCCACCGCCACCAACTCCGCCCCGACACCTCGACGCTGGAGGGATTCGGCCACCACCGTGTCCACCAGGAAGGCATGACCGGCCCCGTCCCAGGCGACGTTGACGAAGCCGACGAGGTCGTCGTCCGCCCACGCGCACACCCAGCCCAGGCTGTGTCGGCTGACCTGACCCCACCAGTCGTGCGGAACGGGCGCATGACCGAAGCCCTCGGCGTGCAGCCGCTCGACGGCCGCGCTGTCGAACCCGCCGCGCCACGCGTACTCGATCTCCATCGCCGGACAGTAATCGAGCAGATCGGCGCCGGAGTCCGATGCGAATCGTGCCTGTCACGGGTCCGCGGGAGGTCCGGCCGGGCGATCTTGCCGAGCCCGGCACCTGCCGAGTCCCCGTCGCCGGGCCCCGGCGGGCAGACTGGACGGTCATGACCACACCCGCCGTCCCGTCCTCCCACGACCGCGCACTGCTGCTGCGGGCCGTCGCCCTCGCCGAGGAGTGCCCCCGCTCCGCGAGCGCCTTCTCCGTCGGTGCGCTCGTCGCCGACGCGGCAGGCGAGGTCATCGCCACCGGATACTCGCGGGAGACCGGCTCCCACGACCACGCGGAGGAGATCGCGCTCGCCCGGTTGTCCCCGACCGATCCTCGGCTGGCGACCGCGACGATCTACAGCTCACTGGAACCGTGCAGCACCCGGTCCTCGCATCCGAGGAGCTGCACCCGGCTGATCCTCGACACGCCCATCCCGCGCATCGTCTTCGCCTGGCGAGAGCCCGAGGTCTTCGTCGACTGCGAAGGCGCCGAGCAGCTCCGCGCCGCAGGGCGCGAGGTGATCGAGCTGAGCGAGTTCGCCGACCTCGCCCGCCATCCCAACGCCCACCTCCTCGGCGGCTGACCACCCCGGACGTCGGGTCGGTCCCGCGCGGCGAGCCAGCGTCGACGCCGCCGGGCACGGCACAGGTCGGCCGGGGCCGAACGCCACGGCGTCGGCCGGGGGCGAGGACGGAGCGAGCGAGAACGCTGTTTCTGCTCCGATGTCAACCCCTTGACCGAAGTGGATCACCTCGGCAGGCTGCGCAGCGGGCAATGACGCCGGACGGTCGACTCGACCGGTGCGGCGTCGCCGTGACTCGGTCGCTCGGCTTGTTCTCTCGGAGGGAGCAGCACGATGGAGACCGATGTGAGCTGGACCGGCACCGGGATCGACCTGGACCGGCCCAACGCCGCGCGCATGTACGACTACTACCTCGGCGGCGCCTTCAACTTCGCCGCCGATCGGCATCTCGCCGAACAGGCCTTACAGGTCATGCCCTGGATGCGGGAGGCGGTGGCCGCGAACCGCTCCTTCCTCGGGCGGGCGGTGCGCCACTGCGTCGAGCAGGGCATCCGGCAGTTCCTCGACCTGGGATCGGGCATTCCGACGGTCGGCAACGTGCACGAGATCGCGCAGGCGGCCGAGCCGAGCTGTCGAGTGGCCTATGTCGACAACGAGCCGGTGGCGGTCGCCCACAGCAGCCACCTGCTGGCGGACGATCCACAGACGACCATCACGCAGGCGGACCTGCGTGATCCGGAGCAGGTCCTGGCCGCACCGACGGTCCGCGAGGTGATCGACTTCGCCGAGCCGGTCGCCTTGCTCGCGGTGGCGGTGCTGCACTTCGTCCCCGAGGAGCGACGGCCGGAGGAGATCCTCGCCGGGTACCGCCAGACGATGGCGCCGGGCAGCAGGCTGGTGATCTCGCACGTGACCGCCGATCACGATCCCGAACAGGCGAGGGCGGCTTCACGGGTCTACCAGCGGGCCGACACCCCGGTGCTGCCGCGCAGTCGAGAGCGGCTGACGGCGATGCTGACCGGTTTCACCCTCCTGGCGCCGGGCCTGGTGGACGCGACGGAGTGGCACGGCGTGCTCAACGCCGACGCGGAGCATGCGGGCTTCTACGCGGCGGTCGCCTCGGTCGACTGAGCCGACCCGAGATCGCCTGGCGGAGGGGCGTCGGGATCGAGCCGGATCACCCGCCGACGTCTCGACGGCCCGGTTGATCGGCGCGTGGCCGGAGATCCGCCGGGACGTCGACGCGGCCAGGCGACGGGGACCGTCGCTCGCCGACCGGTGCGCCCGGCCGCCGTGCGCCCTCGGGCCGTGGCAGGCTCAGGCCTTTCCTGATCCGTGCTGGCCGAATCGGTGCTTCTGGTCGGCGGCGAAGGCGTCGATCCGTTCGAACAGCGGCGTCGCCGCCCAGGCGGCCAGCGTCCACAGTCCGAAGAAGGCCAGGTAGGTCAGCGGCAGACCCGTGAGGGGGATGTCGGCCAGCCCGGCGAACAGCGCGAAGACCAGGGTCATGAACGCGGCTGAGACCAGGGCGGTCACGATGCGATGACGAGCGCTGGAACGGTTCATCGTGCTTCCTCTCCTCCGAGAGACGAGAGCCTGCTGTCTCTCGGATGTGTCGAGTCCGACTACGTCGGGACACGTCTCCCGCGATGGTAGGCGCGCAGCGATCAGGAGTCTCGCATCGAAGTCGACACGCCACGATCGGTGCAAATCCGCAACCTAGGGCCGCCGATCGGCGTCACCGCACCAGTGCGGTCGTCAGCCGGTCCAGCTCGGCCGCTGGATCGTCGGTCAGTCCGGCGTGGACCGCGCCGGTCTGCACGACCGTGCTGCGCGGCGCGGTCAGCCAGCGGAACCGCTGTCCGAGGCTGGTCTGACACGCGGGCACCTGTCGATCGGCGCCCGAGCACACCCGCTCGACGGCGTGCAGCGCCGCGACGACCGACTCCACGTCGACGTGGGGGTCCAGCGCCCGTAGTCGGTCGGCGTCCAGATCGACGGCGGCACCGAGGTAGTCCAGCCTGCCGCAGTACAGCAGGACCCCGGCGTTGATCGACTCGGCGCGCTCGATGCGGGGCATCACGCGCAGCGTCGCGTACTCGAACACGACCAGCTCGCTCATGCCGTCCCTCCGGGAAGCCAGCTCGGTGCCGACTCGATCCGACGCAGGAAGTAGTCCACGTAGGCGGCTCGCCGATGGAACGCGTCCGAGTCGCCGTCCTCGTCGACGAGCCAGCGATCGGGCACCAGCGCCGTGATCTCGGTGAGCAGTGACTCGGTCACCTTCGGCGCCAGTTCGCGGTGGGCCGTCGCCGGGTCGGCCGCATGTCGGACGAGCACATGATCCTCCGACCGGAAGGGCCTGCCCGCCGCCGTCCCGGCCCGAGGCCAGTCGTGGTGGAACCAGAGCGCCGCCCCGTGGTCGATCAGCCAGAGTTCGCGATGCCAGCGCAGCAGGTTCGGATTGCGCCAGCTGCGGTCGACGTTGTTGATCAGGCCGTCGAACCACAGCACCCGCGCGGCCTCCTCGGCGTCCGGCGGGAACGCCTCCGGATCGAAGCCGAACGCACCCGGCAGGAAGTCCATGCCCAGGTTCAGCCCGCTGCTGGCCGCGAGCAGCTCCTGGACCTCCTCGTCCGGCTCGTGCCGGGCAATGCGCGGGTCCATCTCGACCAGCACCAGATCCGGCACTCGAAAGCCGAGTCTGCGGGCCAGTTCGCCCGCGATGATCTCCGCCGCCAGCACCTTGGGACCCTGACCCGCCGCCCGGAACTTCACGACGTAGGTGCCCTCGTCGTCGGCCTCGACCAGGCCGGGGAGGGAGCCGCCCTCGCGGAGCGGTGTCACGTACCGCGTCCCGGTCACCGTCGGGATCACCCTGGCCGCCTTCCCTCGATGCCCTGCGCATCGTCGAGCACACCGTAATGCGCCCGGTTCGGGCTGGACGGGCAGGCCCGCGACGCGCGTCACCGGCTGTCCTCGGCGCGAGGCGGGCCGGGTGGCCGTGCGGCCGGCTACTGCCCGGACCGGGAGCCTGCCGCAGTCCCGGTGCTCGTCGGTGTCCGCCGCTGCCCGCGACGTTCTTCGACGGACGATCGACGTGGCGGGCCGGTCCGTCGTGAGCTGGAGTCACTCGACGTGGTCTCGTCCGCCGATTCTGCGTAGCGTCGAGGCGTGAGCGATCTCCCGGTCCCTGCCGCCCCCGCGATCCCCGACGACCTGCCCGCCACCGTGGGCGCGCTGCGTGCCACCGGACACCGGCTGCGCGGCGTCAAGGCCGAACTGCGGGAGAACCTGCTGGCCGCGCTGCGGGCGGGCGTCGATCCCTGGCCGGGCATCGTGGGCTTCGACCGGACGGTGCTGCCTCAGCTGGAACGAGCGCTGCTGGCGGGACACGACGTCGTGCTGCTCGGGGAGCGCGGCCAGGGCAAGACGAGGCTGCTGCGGACCCTCGTCGGGCTCCTCGACGAATGGGCTCCGGTGATCCGCGACGCCGAACTGGGCGAGCACCCGTTCGACCCGATCACCCCCGCGAGCCTGCGTCGGGCCGCCGAGCTGGGCGAGGACCTGCCGATCGGCTGGGTGCACCGCTCCGCGCGCTACACCGAGAAGCTCGCCACCCCGGACTCCTCGGTCGGCGACCTCATCGGCGACGTCGACCCGGTCAAGGTGGCCGAGGGCCGCAGCCTCGGCGACCCGGAGACCATCCACTTCGGTCTGGTTCCCCGGGCACATCGCGGCATCGTGGCGATCAACGAACTGCCCGACCTCGCCGAGCGCATCCAGGTCGCCCTTCTCAACGTCATGGAGGAGCGCGACGTCCAGGTGCGCGGCTACACGCTGCGCCTGCCGTTGGACGTCGTGGTCGCGGCCACCGCCAACCCCGAGGACTACACGAACCGGGGTCGGATCATCACCCCGCTCAAGGACCGGTTCGGCGCGGAGATCCGCACCCACTACCCGCTGGAGATCGCGGCGGAGACGGCGCTGGTCCGGCAGGAGGCCGAGCTGGTCGCGGAGGTCGGCGACCACCTGTTGGAGGTGCTCGCCCGGTTCGTCCGCGCGCTGCGGGAGTCCACGGCGGTGGACCAGCGATCCGGGGTGTCGGCGCGCTTCGCGGTGGCCGCCGCCGAGACGGTCGCGGCTGCGGCGCTGCGTCGTGCCGCCCGCACGGGCGAGGCCGACGCCGTGGCCCGGCCGGTGGACCTCGATGGCGTCGTACCCGTCCTGCGCGGCAAGATCGAGTTCGAGGCGGGGGAGGAGGGCCGAGAGGAGGAGCTGCTCGGTCACCTGCTGCGTCGCGCCACCGCCGACACCGCCCGCCACCTGCTCGCAGGCGTCGACCTCGGGCCGCTCGCCGAGGCCGTCGCGGGCACGCCGGTGACCACGGGCGAGCGGGTCACCGCCGAGGCGTTGCTGCGTGCGCTGCCCGAGCTGCCCGCGACGGCCGAGATCGCCAAACGGCTGGGCGCCGACCCGACCGGCCCGGCGGGACCGATCGCCTCCGCCGTCGAACTGGCGCTGGAGCTGCTCTACCTGTCGCGACAGCTCGGCAAGGACACCGAGGACGAGCAGACCGTCTACGGCGCGTGACCTGGCACGGAATCGAGGACGAGATGGACGACGGCGCTGAGGGCGGCGAGCCCCGCCGGGCCGGGCGCGAGGGCCCGGAAGGGGATGTCGCGGGCTACCGCTACGTCCGCTGGCACGGCGGACCCGACCCGCTGGCCCCGCCGATCGACCTGCGGGCGGCCCTGGCCGAGCTGGGCCGCGACGTCATGGACGGCTCGTCGACCAGGGCCGCGCTGCGCGAGCTGCTGCGGCGAGGACTGCCCGACCGCACCGGACTGGACGAGTTGACCAGACGCGTCTGGGAGCAGCGCTCCCGGCTGCAACGGCGGCATCGGGTCGACGGGACGCTGACCGAGGTCCGCGAGCTGCTCGCCCGCGCGCTGGCGGAGGAGCGGCGCGTGCTGTTCCCCGAGCCGACCGACGACGCGCGCTTCCGCGAGATGCGGCTCGACGCCCTGCCGACCAATCCCGGCCGGGCGGTGCGGGAGCTGGGCGACTACCAGTGGCGTTCCGAGCAGGCGGCCGCCGACTACGCGCGGATTCGGGAACTCCTCGGCGAACAGCTGTTGGACGCCCGGTTCGAGGGGATGCGGCAGGCGATGCGCGACGCCGGGCCGGAGCAGGTGGCCCAGGTGCGGGCGATGCTCGCCGACCTCAATGCCCTGCTCGCCGCGCACGCCGCAGGCGAGCCCGACGTGCCCGCGAGGTTCACGGCGTTCATGGCCGAGCACGGCCGGTTCTTCCCGGAACAGCCTCGCGACGTCGAGGAGCTGATCGACGTGCTGGCGGCCCGCGCGGCCGCCGCGGCCAGGACGCTCAACTCGCTGTCGCCCCAGCAGCGTGCCGAGCTGGCCGAACTGTCCAGACAGGCCTTCGGCGATCCCCGGCTGTCCGAGGCCCTCGGCGAGCTGGACGCCCGACTCCAGTCGCTGCGTCCGGGGGAGGACTGGCAGGGCAGCGGCCGGTTCCGAGGCTCTCAGCCCTTGTCACTGTCGGAGGCCGCCGAGGCGCTGACGGAGCTGGGCGAGCTCGACGAGTTGGCCGAGCAACTCGGCCAGGCCTATCCGGGTGCCCGCCTGGAGGACGTCGACCTGGCCGCGCTGGAGCGCAGGCTCGGCCCGGACGCGCGAATCGCCGTGCGCGGGCTGACCGAGCTGGAACAGGAGCTCACGCGGGGCGGCCTGCTGAGTCGCAGCGCGGACGGCAGTCTCCGGCTCACGCCGCGCGCCCTGCGCACGCTCGGCCAGGACCTGCTGCGCGACGTCCTGGATCAGACCAGGACGCGGCGCGGGGAGCGCGACACGCGACGAGCGGGGTCGGCAGGCGAGCCGACCGGGGCGAGCAGGCCGTGGCAGTTCGGCGACACCGAGCCGTGGGACGCCGCCCGGACCGCGCGCAACGCCGCGTTGCGGCGGGCCGCCCTGCCGGGACCCGTGCTGGCGGTGGCCGACATCGAGGTCGCCGAGTCCGAGACGCGGACCCGAGCGGCGGTGGTGCTGTGCGTGGACGTCTCCTGGTCGATGGTCCAGGACGGCCGCTGGGCGCCGATGAAGCGCACGGCGCTCGCCCTGCACCACCTGGTGAGCACGCGGTTCCGGGGCGACGACCTCCACCTGGTCACCTTCGGCAGGCGGGCCGCCACCACCGACATCGCGGGCCTCACCGAGCTGGAGGCGACGATGGAGCAGGGCACCAACCTGCACCACGCCCTGCTGCTCGCAGGCCGACATCTGCGGCGGCACCCCGATGCGATGCCGGTCGTCCTGGTGGTCACCGACGGCGAGCCCACCGCGCATCTGGAACCCGACGGCGAGGCGGTGTTCGACTACCCGCCTCGGCCGGAGACGCTGCGCGCCACGCTGGCGGAGGTGGAGGCGCTGGCCAGGGCGGGCACCGCGCTCAGCGTGTTCCGGCTCGGTGACGACGAGCGGCTCACCGTGTTCGTCGACCTGCTCGCGCGCCGGGCGGGCGGCCGGGTGTTCGCCCCGGATCTCGACGGGCTGGGCGCGGCGGTGGTCGGCGACTATCTGCGCACCCGGCGGTCCCGCCGCTGAGGACGACCCGAGACGGCGGTCTCGGGCGACGGGCGCTGCCGGTCGTCGATCGGTCGCCTGACGGCGTGATCTCGGTTGAGTTTCTGGGCGGGCGGCGGGTCCGTGACGAGGCCTGGCCACCGCCTGGAGTGGCGTGGGTCAGGTGGCAGCTTGGCGCCTTGGTCGTCACCAGACGAGCAGGTCAGGAAGTATCGGCCCCGCGCATGCGGGGATGGCTCCCGGGCACTGGCAACCGACGGTGCCGTCAGCGAATCGACCCTGCGCAGGGACGGCTCGATCGTGATCGCCCGCGGTTGGCGGGCCGCGCTGTCAACCGTGCGTACGCGGGAGTGATTCTCGGCCTGTGCGGCACGCGCCCGATTCGGGCCTCGACAAGTGTCTGAGGCTCTCCTGAACAGGATCGATGCCGACCGCGCTGGGGGCAGAACAACTAGCCGAGTCGGGCGAAGGCGGCGTCGACGGCGGCAGTGAGGCGTGCCGGTTCGTTGTCCGCTGCCGCGCGTCCGGCATGGAAGCACGCGATCCCCAGCTCGGCGGCGAGCGAGGCGGTCTCGCGATCGGCGCCGCTCTCGGCCAGCAGCGCGATGATCTCGGCCTTCGTCGCGGCGATGGAGGCCAAGGACCTCTCCGCCGTCGTCGACATGATCGACCGCGACGTGGAGCTGACGGTGGCACTGTCCTTCACCGGAGAACCGGAGCCTGCGGCCCGCTTCGTCGGCGATGAGCAGGTCCTCGGCTACCTGACCGGCGTGTTCACGAACATGGCGACCATCGACTTCGTCGACGAGCGGGTGAGCGTGACCGCCGACGGCGCCACCTCCTTCCGCCAGGCGAACGGCGACTTCACCACCGCCGACGGCAGGCCCTACCGCAACGCCTACGTCGTCCGCCTGGACGGGCACGAGGGTCGCCTACCAAGGTCGAGGAGTACGGCAACCCGATCACCTACTGCCAGACCTTCGGCGATCCGACCTGCTGACGCGCGCCCCCGACCCGGTCGCCACTCGGCCCCACGAGGGCCCTGCGCTGTGCCGAACAGGGAGTGACCACGACCGAGGGCGGTGGACTTCGGCGATTCACGCGGGATGACGCCGAGGACCCCTGACCACGCCCTCGGAGCAGACCGTCCGGCTGATCGTCGCGGGGCGACGGAGCGTCGAACACCTTGCGGCACACGGCATCCTCCGGGCGGCCGGAGAGCCCGACACGACGCAGAACGAACCCCGCGCCGCTGTCGGCACCGTCCACGAGGGGACTCGGACGGCGAGCGGCTCCCCGTCGCGGTCCGCTCAGGTCGGCAGCACCGAGGCGTGGCCCGCCTCGGCCCCCACCCGTACCAGGGGCCCCTGGTACGGGTCCTGGGCGACGTGGACGACCTGATCGGAGCCTGCGGTGATCTGAACGCGATACGGCGCGTGCTCCTCGGCGATCCAGGCGGTCACGTCGCCCTGGCCCGACACCGCCGACAGCGAGGCGAACGGCGCGGTGGTGTGCACCGTGACGTCGCCCCAGTACGTCTCCAGCATGATGCGCTCGGCATCGACGTCGCTGACCTCGATGTCGCCGGTATGGGCCGCGATCAGCACCTCCCCCGCGAGGCCTTCGGCGAAGACCTCGCCGTCCGAGGTTCGGACGGTCAGCGGCGCCATCGTGTCCACGACGCTCACGCTGCCCGTGCCCGTCTCGACGTCGACCTCGACGCCGGCAGGGAGCCGGATCAGATAGTCGGTCGCGCAGAAGTCGTACATGTGCACCGGGCAGGACTCGGTGATGCTCAGTGTCTCGTCCGACTCGGTGACCTCGGACCAGGTCTGCGGGGTCGAGGCGTCGCTGTGCCAGGTGCGGATGATCTCCGTCGTGGTCGCCTCCTCCGACGCCTCGACGCGGACGTCACCCGAGTCGATGATCATCGTCAGTCTTCGGATGTCGCCGGAGTGGCTCACGGTCGTGGTCTCACTGGTCTGGGTGAGCACCGCGAGTCCGTACATGCCGCCGGAGACCACCATCATCAGCGCGACGAACGACCCGCCGATCAGCCAGGCGGGCCGGGCCAACCAGGCCAGGTCGGGTCTCGGCCGCGCCCGTCGGCTCGTCACGTCGCTCATCCCTCGCTCCTGATCGTGTGTGGTCGTCGTCGACCATCCCGCCCGGCCGTGCCTCGATGACGGCCCGACTCCGGCGTCGCGGGCCGGCTCGGCATGCCGCACGGGCGGCCCGCGACGTCACCCCTCGGGGACGCCGTGGTTGCGGAGGTACTCCAAAACAGCCCGGACGCGCCGATGTTCATGGTCCTGGTGACCGAGGTCGAGCCGCGTGAAGATGCCGTTGATGTGCTTCTCGATCGCGCGTTCGGTGATCATCAGGCGTTCGGCGATGCCTGCGTTGTTCAGGCCCTGGGCCATCAGGCCCAGCACCTCCAGTTCGCGCGGACTCAGCCTGCCCAGCCTGGCGTCGTCCCGATTGCGCGTGAGCAGCTGCGCGATGACCTCCTGGTCGAAGGCGGTGCCGCCCGCGACCACCCGGCGCAGCGCGGCGAGGAAGTCGTCCAGGTCGACAACCCGGTCCTTGAGCAGATAGCCGACTCGGGTCGCGCCGCCGGTGATCAGCTCCGCCGCGTACCGGCCGACCACGTACTGTGAGAGCACCACCACCGCGATGTCGGGATGCCGACGACGAATCTCCACGGCGGCATGAATCCCCTCCTCGGAGAAGCCGGGCGGCATCCGTACGTCCACCAGACACAACTCCGGGCGGAGGTCTTCGACGCTGCGGAGCAGCGCGTCCGCGTCACCGACGTCCGCCACGACGTCGATCCCCTCGTCCCGCAGTAGACGCAGCAACCCGGTACGCAGCAGCACCGAGTCCTCGGCGATCACCACGCGCATCGTCTCACGCCTCCCAGGGCAGGTCGACCGTGACGACCGTGGGTCCGCCGGGCGGGCTGGACAGCGCCAGTTCGCCGTCCACGGCCCACACCCGGTCGATCAGCCCGGCCAGCCCGCCGCCCGGTGCACCGTCCACCGTGGCACCGCCCACGCCGTCGTCGGCGATTCGAATCCACAGCCGTTCGCCGTCGCGGTGCAGCCGGACGGAGGCGGTGGTGGCCTCGGAGTGCTTGGTGATGTTGGTCAGCGCCTCGGACACCACGAAGTAGGCGACGCCCTCGGTGCGGGCCGAGGGACGCGAGTCCAGCTCGACGTCCAGGCCGACGGGAACGGCGCAGCGGCTCGCGACGGCGGGCAGGGCGCCGTCCAGCCCGTGGTCGGTGAGGATCGCGGGATGCAGTCCGCGTGCCAGGTCCCGTAGCTCGGTCATCGCGGCCTTGGCCTCCTGGTGGGCCTCCGCCAAGAGCACCTCGGCGGCGGCGGTGTCCTTGCCGATCCTGGCTCGTGCCCTGGTGAGGGTCATGGTCACGGACAGCAGCCGCTGCTGGGCCCCGTCGTGCAGGTCACGCTCCAGCCGCCTGCGCTCGGCCTCGGCGGCGTCGACCATCCGGAGCCTGCGCTCCCGAAGCTCCTCGACCTGTCGGCGCAGCGCCCGCATCTTGTTGCGAAGCACCATCCTTCGCAGCAGCAGCACCTCGATCATGGCGAATCGCCGGGCCAGCCAACCGCTCACGACGAGCCCGACCACCCCGCCGCCGAGGCTCAGGACGATCTGCCTGCTGTCCGCACCACCGGACGCGACGAGCAGCACGCCGTGGCCGAGGTAGGCCGTCGAAGCCGAGAGGGCGAACAGCAGCACGGCACCGGAGGTGATCCCCCACCCCACCTGGACGAGGGTGTAGGCCAGTGCGGTCAGCGCCCGTCGATTCAGCCCGCGCCGCAGCAGACCCTGCCGCCGTGTCCTCGGGACGAGGTCGTCCTCCGGCAGCCGTTCCCGGTCCAGCCCGGTGAGGTCGAGTCCGAGGACGGCGCTGATCCGATGCAGCTCGATCCACTCCACGCCCAGTGCCGCCCAGCAGGCCGCCGCGGCGATCGGGATGCCGACGAACAGCAGCGGGACCAAGAGCACGCCGAGGGCGAACACGAGCAGGACCACCAGGTAGCACAGGGACAGCGCGAGCGTGGTCAGGCAGTGGACGATCGCCACGAGACTGTCCAGGACGCCGCGGGCGCCCGTGCCGGGTCGTCGACTCGACCGGGCGGCGCTCTCGATCACGTGCGGCTCCTTGTCTGTGATGACCATCGTGAATCTAGAGGCGGGTGGGACGGCCGGACAGCGGGGAGGCACCACAGGTGGGGTGGTGGTAGCACCACCCCGCCTTGGGGTGGTGTCGTCATCGACCAGGAACCTCTGCCGCTCATAGCGTTTCCCTGGAGCCGGTGAGGGGAGCGAACAGATGATCGGGTTGCGAGAGCGCACCGAGGAGGGCTGTTCCGGCGAGGCACGCGCGGTCGATCCGACGGAGCGGGCCTGGCGTCGGGTCGGGCCGGGCGGAACCGCCGAGTGGTTGCCGCACCAGGACGGCGCGGGCGACAGACGGACGACGACGCCGTCGGTCCGGTCTGGGTGGGAAGCAGGCTCTGCGGCCTCGTCGTCACCCGGCGGCGCGCCAGGACCGATGAAGGGAGCGGAAACCGCGTCCCGACGCGCCCCCGCCGTGATGTTGCTGATCGCAGCGGTCCTTCTGATGTATCAGGATCAGCCGTTCGCCCTCCTGTACGGGGCGGCGACCTGGCTGGGCGCGCTGGTCGCTCCGGGTGCGGGCGGCACCGATCAGGGCTGGTGGGTGTTGGTGTTCGGCATGGACCTGCCGGAACTCGCGTTCACCGGCCTGCCGCTGGCGGCGCTGCTGCTCTATGCGGTTCTCACCCGGCGCCGTTGACGGATCACTCCTGGGGGCCTGCCGTCGTCGGGGCCCGTGCCGCAGGGCCGACCGTCGCGCCACCCCGTGTCGGCGGCATGCCGGACCGGCCTGCTCCGCCCGTCCCGCCGACTGCCGCGCAGCGGGCCACCACGACCGCCTGCCTGCGCCGCGCCCGCCGGTCGGGTCTCGCCTCTCGCGTCAGCCGTGGTCGGCGGCGCGGGCCGACGTCGCCGCATCACGCGGGCCTCATCGTCACCGAGGCCGGTATGACATCGCCGTCCTCAGCGCACCTTGTTGAGTACCGCGAGGGCGTCTCGCACGGCCAGCCCCACCTCGTGACGCGCCCGGATCGCGGCTCGGGCCTCGGCGTCGAGCCGGGTCTCCGCGGGCAGCCCCGTCGATCGACGGGCCCGCTGCTGATCCACCTGCCAGGCCAGCACCTGCTCGTACACCGGGGAACCCCGATCCAGCGCCACCTCGTGGCCCGCCTCGGCCTCGGCCAGCGCTCTGCGCAGGGCCTCGGAGTCGTTCAGTCCTGCGCCCTCGGCCATGCCCCGGACCAGTTCGATCAGCTCACCGCGTGACGTCGGCCTGCTCTTCTCCGCAAGCCTGGCCGCCGCCTCGGGGGCGTGCGGCTCGAGGGCGGCGAGTCGCAGCGACGGACGGGCGTCGGGTAGCGGAGCGTGGAAGGGCACGGTGAGCAGATGTCCGGTGGTGTCGGCCTCCGTCAGTCGCACACCGGTCAGGCGTTCGACGAGTGCCAGCGCCGCCGAGTCCGGGTCGACGGCGGGAGCCGCGGCGCCTCGGCCCTGGTCGTGCAGGCCGACCGAGGCCATCGCATCCACCAGGGCGTCCGGCTCGGCGCCCCAGCGGCGGTCGGGGGCGAGCTGGTCGAAGCAGGTGCGCACCACGCCGTCCACCGCGTGCGTGATCTGACCGGTGTCTCCCGCATCCCGGAACACCGACACGGCCTCCCCGCCGGTCGAGAGACCCCGCAGCACCTCCCGCCGGGTGCCCTGGAAGCCGTCGATCTCCATCAGCACCGTCCAGGAGCCGAGCCGCACCGCGCGCGCCACCTCGGGGTAGCCCAGGTCGAAGGACCTGGTCAGCTCAAGCCCTCGCTCCTGGGTCGCCACGACGATGTCGTCCTCGACGCCGCCGAGCAGGCACAGGGCCTGCTCGGGCAGCGTCTCGCGCACGAAGGAGAAGCAGAACCCCGGCCTGCCGCCCGTTCCGGCGGGCCAGCTGTGCTCGGCCTGGGTTCTGGTCTCGTCGTTCATCTGCGTGTTCTCCAGGATCGCGGTGGCCGGTCGGCACCGGCCCGCCAAGGCGTGGTCGTGCGCGAGGATAGTGCCGACTGGACTACTGTTCGTCGCCGGCCGTCGTGCGCGGCTGCTCCGAGTGGACCAGCCCGGTGCTCTCCTCTGCGGGGGTGGCGGACCCGACGACAGCACCGGCCACCGGCCCCGGCGCGTCCTCGGAATCCGAGGATGCACCCGGCTGTCCCGGTGCCGCTGTCGGCGTCCCGGTCGAGTCGCCGTGCAGGCCGGGCGCGGTGGCGGCCAGCGGCTTCTCCTTGAGGAACAGCGCCAGCACGGTCCCGAAGAGGAACACCGGTACCAGGTAAAGGAACACCGGGGTGAGAGCGTTCGCATAGGAGACGACGAATGCGTCCTGGAGGGGTTCTGGCAGCCCGGCCACGATGGCGGGAGTGATCGACTCCACATGCGGGACCTCGATGTCGGCTCCCTGCGGGAGGTTCTGGTCCAGCTGCGCGGTGAGCCTGCTGCTGAACAGCGATCCGACCACCGACACGCCCAGCGTGGCGCCGATCTCGCGGAAGAAGTTGTTGCTGGAGGTCGCGGTGCCGATCTCGGCGGGGCTCACCGAGTTCTGCACGGCCAGGACCAGGACCTGCATCACCAGGCCGATGCCGAAGCCGACGAGGGCGAGGTACAGACAGACCAGGGCCACCGGGTCGTCGATCTCCATCGTCGACAGCAGGAACAGCGCCACCGTCGTGATCGCGGTGCCCACGATGGGGAAGACCTTGTAGCGCCCGGTCTTGCTGATCGCGAAACCGGAGCCGATGCCGGAGATCAGCATGCCCACGACCATCGGGATGACGAGCAGACCGGACTCCGTCGCGCTGGCGCCGTAGACCATCTGCAGGTAGGTCGGGATGTAGCTGATCGCCGCGAACATCCCGAGGCCGACCAGCAGGCCGAGGATCGTGGAGACGGTGAAGATGCTGTTGCGGAAGAGCCGCAGCGGGATGACCGGGTCGGCGGCGAACCGTTCGGCAAGGCAGAACAGTGCACCCGCGATGACGGTGCCCGCCGCGAGCCCCAGGATCTGCGGCGAACCCCATTCGTAGCGGGTGCCGCCCCAGCTTGCGAACAGCGTCAGACACGTCACCGCGATCGCCATGAGGCCGATGCCGAGGAAGTCCACCTGGACCCGGCTGCTGCGCTTGGGCAGCCGGATGCCGAGCCAGGAGATCACCAGCGCCGCGATGCCCAGCGGCAGGTTGATCCAGAAGGCCCAGCGCCAGCTCGAACTGTCGGTGAAGTACCCGCCGAGCAGCGGCCCGACGACGGCCGAGACACCGAAGATCGCCCCCATCGGCGCCATGAACTTGGCGCGCTGGCGGGCGGGGACCAGGTCGGCGATGATCGCCTGCGACATGATCATCAAGCCGCCGCCGCCGATGCCCTGCAGTCCGCGGAAGGCGATGAGCTGCCCCATGTTCTGCGCGAACCCGCACAGGGCCGACCCGAGGACGAACAGCACGATGGCGCCGAGGAAGAGATTGCGTCGGCCGAGCAGGTCGCCCATCTTGCCGTAGACCGGCATCGCGATCGTGACCGCGAGGATGTAGGCGGTGACCACCCACGCCATCGCGCTGACCCCGTCGAGCTCCCCGACGATGGTGGGCAGCGCGGTGGCGATGATGGTCTGGTCGAGGGCGGCCAGCAGCATCACGACCATCAGGGCCGCATAGATCCAGCCGAAGCCCTGGACCGGCCGCTCCGACTCGTTCTGCTTCTCCGGCGGCGGCGGAGGGGACTCCACGACGGTCTGACTCACGAGATTCTCCTGTTCGGACACGACGAGACGCGTCGGTGGATCACGACGCGAGGACTTGCCTGCTGCGACGGCATCGGCGCGGGATCGCCGACCACGACGAGGATCGGCGGAGGGGTTCAGGACACGATCGATGCCCACAGCGCGCGGAGATCGGCCAGTGCACGGGCGACCTCGGCGGCGGGGGAGGAGTCGAAGTCTCGGGACCAGCGCTCCATGCCCACCCGGACGGCGGCGAGCACGACGGCGGCGGCGAGCCGGGCGGTGTCGTCCTCGTCGTCGAGGCCGAGGCGCGCGCCGAGCAGTTCACCGAGCTCGAGTTCGAACTGGTGGAACCGCTGCAACTGGAGCGGCACGAGCTGCGGGTTGTCCCGGACGACCTGATGGAAGGACTCCATCGTGGCCCGCCTGGCCTCGATCTCGTCGCTCTGCGCCGCGAAGAGTGACGTCAGATCGGCCAGCACGTCGCCGGTGCCCGCCACGAACAGCGCCCTGGCCTGCTCGGGAATCGGCGGCGGACCCTGGATGAGCGCCGTCTCCTTGCTGGGGAAGTAGTTGAAGAAGGTACGGACGGACACGCCCGCGCGGGTGCTGATCTGCTCGACGGTGACGCGGTCGAAGTCGTGCTCGAGTACGAGGGCCAGCGCGGCCTGCTGGATGCGGTCACTTGTCTCGCGTCGGCGCCGCGCCCGCAATCCCTCACCCGTGGTGCTGTCCCCCATGACGTCAAGCGTGCACGACATGCAGATTCTGCACAACCTGCAAATCTCACCCTAATGAGTGAGTGCGAACACGTTGTGGGGGCTGATTGACCAGGTCTCGGCCGATCTGGTGGCACTCTGTCGCATCTACGGTGGGGTGCCTCGGCCGTTCGTGGCGGCTGCTCGTCCGGCTCGGCGCAGAACGACCTCGGCTCGACCCAGTGGAGTTCCGATGCGGCCGGGCGGTGGTTGGCTCGCGACGGCCCCGCGGTCCGTGCAGACGTCGGCCACCGGCGGGGCCCTGCGGGGCGGGTCAGACCTCAGCGGTCGGCGGCGCCTCGGGGCGGGCGGGCAGCAGGCGGGGGATCGCGCGGACGTAGACCACCATGCCCACCACCTCCACCAGGGTCTGTGCGACCACGACCAACGCCGCGACGGCCAGCGCGTCGGGCAGCGCCAGTGCCAGGGGCAGCACGACAAGGGAGTTCCTGGTCGCGCCGCTGAACACGACCGCCCGGCCGGACCGCGCGTCCAGCCGGAAGAGCCGGACCACGGCGAGCCCGGCGAAGGGCATCGCCACCAGGAAGGCCAGGTAGAACGGCACCACGACGATCACGCCTGCGAGATCGCCGCTGAGGGCAGGCACCTGCGAGGCCACCACCGTCGCCAGGGTCGCCGCCATCAGCGGCACCATCGCGGCGCTCGCGCCTGCCTGGACGGCCTGCCCGGCGGGCCTGCGAGCGGCCCAGGCCTGCGTGAGCCAGGCCGCCGCGAGGGGGATGACGATCAACACGACGAACGCCTGCACGAACGGTCCGACCTCCACCACATCGGCGAGGTCCGGGCCGAGGAACAGCAGGAGGAACAGCGGCAGCAGCGCCATCTGCAGCACCAGCAGCAGCGGCGTGGCCGCCAGCAGTCGTCGGCCGCTGCCGCCCGCCAGGCCGCAGAACACGATCACGTAATCCACGCACGGGGTCAGCAGCACCAGCAGCACGCCGAGGCGGATCGCCTGGTCGGCGGGCAGCAGCAGGAACATCGCGGCGACCACCAGCGGCACCACTGCGAAGTTCACCACCAGCGTGGCGGCGAGGAAGCGTCCTGCCCGGAAGGACCGCAGCAGTTCGGTCGAGGGCACCTGAAGGAAGGTCACGTACAGCAGGGCGCCCAGCACCGGGTTGATCGCGTGTTCCAGCGGAGGCCCGACGGAGGGGACGGTCCAGCCTGCGATCGCGCCCGCCGCCATCGCCGTCAGATAGACGGCGACCTGGTGCCGCTCCATCCGCGCGACCAGTACTGCCGCATCTCCTGCCACGTCGAGAACTCCTCGTTCGCCGTCCGGCCTGCTGCCGGGCGGATGATCCGTCCCGGCGCCGATCGACGTTCGACCCTGGTCGGGTCATCCGGTGCTCGGCTGGTGTTTCGCCGCGTCGGTCGACGGCGGCCGTGGTGACGCAGGGGGATGTGTCCGCCGCCGTCTCCTCGCCGCGCTCGCCTCCACAGTCGATGTCTGATCTGGCTCCGCGCCGGGCCTGCGTGTGGAGGGTAGAGCGCCGGGATCATCCGGGGTCCGAGCGCTGGAGGGGCCGTGCGGGGCGGCGCGACCGATCGTCGGCCGACACGATGATCCCCATTGCTTCAGCGATGATGAAAATTAATGCGAAGGATCACCCGTGATCAGCTTCGCCAACGACACGGCTCGCGAGACGACGCCGCGCACTACGGAGACTGCGACCTTCTCGGTCGCCCGGCCGCTCGCTGCGATGCACACGGTCGGCACGGCCGCGCTGGCCCCGCAGGGGCGGCCGAGCGGGTCGCCGCCTACGTCGAGGCCGGGGCCGACGAGCTCGGTTTCGCGGTCGACGGCGGCGACTACCTGCGTCAGGTGGAGTTGATCGCCGAGATTCGCTCCCGACTCTGACTCCGGGTCTCGCCAGGGCCTCGCCCCGGGCGGTCGCCGAGATCCGGCCTGCCTCCCGACGGGATGCGGCTGATCGGTCCGACCCGACTGCGCCCGGACCCGGCTCGCCGTGACGAGTCGAGGACGGCGACGACCAGATCGCGAGACGGCGGGCGACCCGGCAGCCTGGTCGTCGCCCGTCGCGCATAGGGTCGAACGCATGGAAACCTGGTCGTCGGCCCCGGTGCCCGCCCTGCCCGGCACACCTCGTCCCCTGCGGCTCTACGACACCGCCTCGGCGCAGGTGCGACCCACCGCGCCGTCCGCGACCGCCCGGATGTACGTCTGCGGCATCACTCCGTACGACGCGACGCATCTGGGTCACGCCGCCACCTACCTGACCTTCGATCTGGTGCACCGGATCTGGCTCGACAACGGTCACGACGTCCATTACGTGCAGAACGTCACCGACGTCGACGACCCGCTGCTGGAGCGGGCGATCCGGGACCAGACGGACTGGGTGGTCCTCGCCATGCGCGAGACGGCGTTGTTCCGCGAGGACATGGAGGCCCTGCGAGTCCTGCCGCCCCGGCACTACATCGGCGCGGTGGAGTCGGTGCCAGAGATCTCGGAGGCCGTGCTCGAACTCCTGGCCTCCGGAGCGGCCTACCGAGTCGACGACGAGGAGTACCCGGACGTCTACTTCGACCACCGCGCCAGCGGGCATTTCGGCTACGAGTCGAACTACGACGAGGCGCAGATGCTCGGCTTCTTCGCAGAGCGCGGCGGCGACCCGGATCGCAAGGGCAAGCGGCACCCCCTGGACGCCTTGCTGTGGCGGACGGCCCGGCCGGACGAGCCGTCCTGGGAGTCCGAGCTGGGGCCGGGCAGGCCCGGCTGGCACGTCGAGTGCTCGGTGATCGCCCGCAGACATCTCGGCATGGGCTTCGACGTCCAGGGCGGCGGCTCGGACCTGATCTTCCCGCATCACGAGTACAGCGCCGCCCACGCGGAGGCGTTGACCGGTGAGCGGCCGTTCGCCCGGCACTACTCCCATACCGGCATGGTGGGCCTGGACGGCGAGAAGATGTCCAAGTCGCGTGGCAACCTCGTGTTCGTGTCCCGGCTTCGTGGTGACGGCGTCGACATGGCGGCGTTGCGGCTGGCCCTGTTGGACTCGCACTACCGCAGCGACCGGATGTGGACCGACGCGGTGCTCGACGCAGGCCGGGCGCGCGCCGAGCGGTGGCGTGCTGCGGTCGCGCTGGCCGAGGGGCCGCCTGCCGAGCCCGTCCTGGCTCGCCTGCGGGATCACCTCTCCGATGATCTCGACACGCCGAGGGCATTGGCCGCGCTCGACGCCTGGGCCGACGGGGCCCTGACCCGCCGAGGCACCGACCCGGCCGCGCCTGCGCTGATCAGACAGTCCGTCGACGCGTTGCTCGGCGTCGCCCTGTAACGCACCCTGGCCGCCGTCGCATCTGTTCGCTTCGGCGGGACCCTCGCCGGCCCGGAGCCAGGTCACCGCAGGCCGGGCAGGGCGGTCGTGCCGCGCCTTGACACCGGGCGAGGTGCGGGCTGCGGCGAGGAGCACCTACCTCGCGGTGTCAGGGCCTCGGGACGGCAGCGGAGGTGTCACCCTCGGTGTTTTCGATCATTCGGCCTCGCGACCCTCCGTCGTGGGCGGCCGGGGCGGGGCGCCTGCCGAGGCGACGGCGGACGCGGCCAGCGCGTCGGTGACCGCCGAGTCCGGGTCGGCCTCGATGACCTCCTCGGGGCTCTTGAACAGCGCGGTCATCATCGCGGGCAGCCGGGCGCCGGTCTCACGGAGATACCCGAAGCGGGTACCGCCCGGGTTGGTCTGGCCGGACTCGTGCGGAACGCCGTGGACGTCGAGCCCGGCCGACCTGCACAGGGCCACCGCGCGGGGCAGGTGGAACCGCTGGCTGATCACGATCAGCTCCCGCACGCCGTAGACGTCTCGCGTGCGCACGCACGACTCCCAGGTGTCGTTGCCCGACGGGTCTTCGACGATCGCCTCCTGAGGGACACCGCGTTGGACGAGATAGTCCCGCATCGTGCCCGGCTCGTCGTAGTCGCCGGGGCCGACGCTGCCGCTGAGCAGCAGCACACGCACGACGCCCTCGTGGTAGAGCTCGGCCGCCACGTCGAGCCGCCCGGCGAGCAGCCGGGACGGTCTGCCCTCTGGACGCACGCCCGCACCGAGGACCAGCGCGACATCCGTCTCCGGTGCGTCGTCGGGGTCGACGATCCGGCCTGCGCTGCTGCCGTAGGCCCAGGCCGCGGGGGTGCCCAGCAGTACCGCCAGGGCGGCTGTGCCCGCCAGTGCCCATCGCCAACGCCGTCGCATGGTGCCCGCCCCTCGTGAGAAGTCCTACGAGATCGATTAAACCCATGCCCGTTCGTTCGCGCTCTGTGTGCCTGGCGACATTCATGATCTTGTGCGGACCGCGGGCTGCGGATGGTCGGGCAGGCACGCCCGGTGGGTGTGCGTGCTCGTGCGGTGTCGCCGCCGATCCGACCGGCCCGGCTGCCGGCAGGACTACCCTGGAACTCGGCCGGGTCGACGGTGCCGGAGCCCGGTGCGTCGGATGTCTTCTCGGCGAAAGACGGGACTGTCGGCGTCGGCGCGGGCGGTCCGCCCGAGGCGGGTCGAATCGCGTGCGGGCTGCGCGAGGTCCCGCCCGCCCAGACCGCGCTGCCGGGCCCGGGGCGGTGTGCCGACGGCAGGCCGCCGGTGGGACGACGACCACTGGTGCTTCCGGCCGCACGCGGCGTGTCACCCGGGTGACAACGATCGCCGACCGTAGCCGGCTCGGCAACACAGGGCAGACCATGGAGATCTTCTGCTCATCCCCCCGGCCGGCCAGGCCGATAAGCGAGGGGTTGGTTCACCTGCGATGACGTTCACAGCGGACGGCCGACGGATCACGCCCATCGCCACCGGTGCCAACGGTGGCCTTTCGGGTGGACTCCCTGTTCAGCGACCGCCGTCGGTGGAACCGCTCACCTTCGGTGTCGAGGAGGAGTTCTTCCTCGTCGACAGCCGTACGGGGCGGTGCACCACGGGGGCTGCCGAAGTACTTCGGACGGCGCGTGCGGGGGAGGTCGAGTACGCGGCCGAGATCACCGAGTTCCAGGTGGAGTCGGTCTCCCCGGTGTGCCGGACCGCCGACGAGCTGGCGGGGCGCCTGGGCCAGGGCCGTCGAGAACTGGTCGCCGCCGCGCAGCGGGCGGGACAGACGTTACTGGCCTGCGGCGTGCCGATTCACGAGCCGAGCCTCCCGTACGCGCTCACCGAGACCCGTCGGTACCGACGCATCGCCCATGAGCTGGGCGGAGTCATGGAGAGCCTGCTCACCTGCGGCTGTCATGTGCACATCGGGATGCCCGACCTCGATCACGCGGTCGCGGTGAGCGATCAGCTCCGCGCCTTCCTGCCGGGTCTGCTCGCCCTGAGCGCCAATTCGCCGTACTTCCGAGGGCGCGACTCCGGACACGCCAGCTGGCGCAGCGTCCTGTGGCGGCAGGTGCCCTCCGGCGGCCCGCCGCCGATGTTCGGCTCGGTGGCGGAGTACCAGGCTGCGGTGCGGGAGCTGTTGCGCTCGGGTGCCGCGCTGGACCAGGGGATGGTCTATTGGATGATCCGGCCCTCCTCTCATCTGCCCACCATCGAGATCCGCGTGGCCGACGTCATGCCCACCGTCGAGGACGCGGTGCTCTTCGCGCTGGTCGTGCGGGGCCTGGCCGCGACCGCGCTGGCCAGGATCGACGCAGGCCTGCCCGCGCCGCCTGCCGCCGATTCGACGCTGCGGCTCGCGCTCTGGCGGGCCGCGCGCGACGGGGTGGACGGCATGGGCCTCGATCCGGCGACCGGGGAGCTGCTGCCCGCGAGACTGTTGATCGACCGGATGCTCGCCTGGGCACGGCCCGGACTGGTCGCGATGGGCGACGAGCTCCTCGTGGCGGAGCTGCTCGCCTCGGTTCGGCGGCGGGGTTCGGCGGCCGCCCGCCAGCGCGCCGCCTTCGGCAGGCGGGGGTCCTCTCGGGATCTCGTCGACTTGCTGGCGGGCCGGGCCGCGACGGCGGACGAGGAGCAGGCGGCCCTGCGGCGCCGCCGGACTGAGGAGTCCGCAGCGCCGATCGACTAGAGTGCTGGACGTTTGTCCAGGATTCAGGAGCGTCGCCGTGGGTTACCTGCTGTTGTCCTTCGCCATCGTGACCGAGGTGACGGCGACGATCTCGTTGCGACTGTCCGAGGGGTTCACCAGACTGATCCCGTCGATCATCACCGTGGTCGGCTATGCCACCGCGTTCTTCCTGCTCTCGAGGACCCTGATCCACGGGGTTCCGCTCGGGATCGCCTACGGGATCTGGGCGGGCGCCGGGGTCGCCCTGGTCGCGGTGATCGGCGCGGTCTTCCTCGGTGACGGGATGACCTGGGTGCAGAGCCTGGGGATCGTGGCGATCATCGGGGGAGTCCTCGCCTTGGAGCTGGGGGCCGCCCATTGATCGCCGCCGACCCGGCCTGGCGCCCGACGGCCGTCGCGCCGGTGGGCTTTCGCACGTGGTGAACCTCCGAGGTCCTCAGGCGGTCGCGGCGGGCCGGTGTCGGCCCGGCCTGCCGCGGACTGCGCTGTCTGCCCGGAGCGCCGGGCCGTCTCGCAGTCGTCGGGGCCGACACCGCCGCTGAGTAGCAGCAGGCGCACGACGTCGTCGTGGCAGGAGCCCGGCCTGGCCGTGTCGAGTTGCCCTGCGAGCAGCCGGGACGGTCTCAGACGGAGCCGCCTGCTCAGCCGGCCCGCCCGCTCGGCCGACCCGCCGCTCAGACGGAGCCGCCTGCCTTGCCGCCGGAGCCCCAGCCGCCACGGTGTCGTCGCCGCAGATAGCGCTCGAACTCGGCGGCGATGGCGTCGCCGTTGGCCTCGGTGAGGGTGATCTCGTCCCCGCGCTCTTCGAGGGCGCGTACGTAGTTGGCGACGTCCTCGTCCTCGTCGGCCATCTCCGAGACGGTCTGCTCCCATTCCTCGGTCTGCTCGGGGAGGCTGCCGACCGGAACCTCGATGTCGAGGACGTCCTCTACGCGGCGAAGCAGGGCCAGTGTCGTCTTGGGCGCGGGTGCCTGCGAGACGTAGTGCGGCACCGCGGCCCAGAAGGAGACGGCGGGAATGCCTGCCTGCACGCAGTAGTCGTGGAACACCGCAAGGATGCCCGAAGCGCCTTCGTATCGAGAGCGTTCGAGGTTGAAACGCGTCGCGGCCTCGCTGTCATAGGCGCTGCCGGTGATCGGCACCGGCCGGGTGTGCGCGGTGTCGGCGAGAAGGGAGCCGAGGGTGATGACGGTCGTGACGCCGAGCTTCTCGATCTCCTGGACGAGGCGGGCGCAGAACGATCGCCAGCGCATGTTCGGCTCGATACCGTGGAGCAGAACGACGTCACGGGCTGCACCCGGAGGACGGCAGACAGTCATCCTCGTCGTAGGCCACTCAACTCGTCGGGTGACACCGTCCACCAGGTGGATGGTGGGTCGAGTCACCGTGAAGTCGTAGTAGTCATCGGGATCGAGCTCGAACAGGGGGGTGGCATCCCAGGCGAGTTGTAGGTGCTCGATAGCGGTACTAGCCGCGTCACCAGCGTCGTTCCAACCCTCGAACGCGGCCACGAGTACCGGATCGGTCAGGGTCGGCGGCGTCGCCTCAGCCTCGTCAGCGCTCAATTCCGGGTCGGTCACCGCTCAAGACTACGACCCTGGCCCTAGGCTGAAGACCGTAGGCTGGGCGCATGTCGGATCGTGTCACGTCGCCGTTTCTGGACGCCCTCTCCGCCCGGGTCCTGGTTGCCGACGGGGCCATGGGGACGATGCTGCAGTCCTGGCCGCTCACACTGGATGATTTCGCGGGGCTGGAAGGCTGTAACGAAATCCTCAATGTCACTCGGCCGGATGTCGTTCGCGCGGTGCACCGAGGATATCTTGAGGCCGGTGCCGATGCAGTCGAGACCAATACCTTCGGGGCAAACCTCGCCAATCTGGCTGATTACGACATTGCCGACCGTATTCGAGAACTGGCGCATACCGGTGCGGCCCTGGCGCGGGGGGCGGCCGACGAGTTCAGTTCGGCGGAGAAGCCGAGGTTCGTGCTCGGCTCGGTCGGTCCGGGGACCAAACTGCCCACGCTCGGGCACGTCACCTACGCGACGCTGCGCGACTCCTATGCCGAACAGACACGGGGGCTGCTCTCCGGCGGCTCCGACGCCATCCTGATCGAGACCTGTCAGGACCTGCTGCAGACCAAGGCGGCCGTGCTCGGGGCGCGGCGGGCCATGCTCGACGAGGGCATCACCGTCCCGGTGATCGCCCAGGTCACCGTGGAGACCACCGGGACCATGCTGCTCGGCAGCGAGATCACCGCCGCCCTGGTCGCACTCGAACCGCTGGGGATCGACCTGATCGGCCTGAACTGTGCCACCGGTCCGGCCGAGATGAGCGAGCACCTCCGCCAGCTGTCCCAGTACGCCAGGATTCCGCTGTCGGTGATGCCCAACGCGGGACTCCCGCAGCTCGGTCCCGACGGCGCCGAGTATCCGCTGGGCCCGGAGGAGCTGGCCCAGGCCCTCGCGGGCTTCGTGACGGAGTTCGGGGTCGGCTTCGTCGGCGGCTGCTGCGGCACGACCGGCGCGCACATCTCGGCGGTCGTGGACGCCGTCGCCGGGCTCACCCCTGCGCCGCGCAGGCCTCGCCCCGAACCGGGGGTGGCCTCGCTCTACCAGGCGGTGCCCTTCCGGCAGGACGCCAGCGTCCTGATGATCGCCGAGCGCACCAACGCCAACGGTTCGAAGGCCTTCCGGGAGGCGATGCTCGACGGCCGCTTCGACGACTGCGTCGAGATCGGCCGCGCGCAGACCAGGGAGGGCGCTCACCTGCTCGATCTCTGTGTCGACTACGTCGGCCGCGACGGAGCGGCCGACATGAGCGAACTCGCGGGCAGGCTCGCCACCGCGTCCACGCTGCCGGTCATGCTCGACTCCACCGAGCCGGAGGTGCTGCGCGCGGGGCTGGAACGCCTCGGCGGGCGCTGCGTCGTCAACTCGGTGAACTACGAGGACGGCACGGGGCCGACCTCCCGCTTCCACCGGACCATGGAGCTGGTCTCCGAACACGGCTCCGCCGTCGTGGTCATGTGCATCGACGAGGAGGGACAGGCCCGCACCGCCGAGGGGAAGGTGCGGATCGCCACCCGGATCCTCGACGACCTGACCACGAACTGGGGAATGCGCACCGAGGACGTGATCGTCGACTGCCTCACCTTCCCGATCTCCACCGGTCAGGAGGAGGTCCGGCGCGACGGCGTGGAGACCATCGAGGCCATCCGCGAACTCAAGCGTCTGCATCCTGCGGTGCAGACCACGCTCGGCATCTCCAACATCTCCTTCGGACTGAACGCCGCCGCGAGGCAGGTGCTCAACTCGGTGTTCCTGCACGAGTGTGTGGAGGCCGGGTTGGACACCGCCATCGTTCACGCGTCGAAGATCCTCCCGATGGCACGGATTCCCGACGAGCACCGGGAGGTCGCGCTCGACCTGGTCTACGACCGCAGGCGGGAGGACTACGACCCGTTGCAGCGGCTCATGGAGCTCTTCGAGGGGGCCACCGCGTCCTCCGCGCGGGCCTCCAGGGCCGAGGAGCTGGCCGCTCTGCCGTTGTTCGACCGGCTGCAGCGGCGCATCGTCGACGGCGAGCGCAAGGGATTGGAGGCCGACCTGGAGGCGGCCCTCGTCGAGCGCCCCGCGTTGGCGATCATCAACGACACGCTGCTCTCCGGGATGAAGACCGTCGGCGAGCTGTTCGGCTCCGGCCAGATGCAGCTGCCGTTCGTGCTCCAGTCCGCCGAGGTGATGAAGACCGCCGTCGCCCACCTCGAACCGCACATGGAGAAGAGCGACTCCGACGGCAAGGGCCGCATCGTGCTCGCCACCGTCAAGGGCGACGTGCACGACATCGGCAAGAACCTGGTGGACATCATCCTGTCCAACAACGGGTACCAGGTCGTGAACCTGGGCATCAAGCAGCCGATCAACGCCATCCTCGACGCCGCCGAGGAGCACCGGGTGGACGTCATCGGCATGTCCGGCCTGCTGGTGAAGTCGACGGTGATCATGAAGGAGAACCTTCAGGAGATGAACACCAGGGGAGTGGGCGAACGCTGGCCGGTGCTGCTGGGCGGCGCCGCACTGACCCGCTCCTACGTGGAGAACGACCTCTCCGAGGTCTACTCCGGACACGTCAGCTACGCCAGGGACGCCTTCGAGGGCCTGCGGCTGATGGACCGGATCATGACCAGGAAGCGGGGCGGCCTGGTGATCGCCGACCCCGAGGAGGAGGCCAGGATCGCCGAGCGTCGCGCCCGACACGAGCGGTCCCGGCGGATCGCCGAGGAGCGCAAGGCCAAGGCCGCCGCCGTCGACGCCGAGGTGGTGCAGCCCGCGCGATCCGAGATCGCCACGGACGTCCCGGTGCCGACACCGCCGTTCTGGGGCAGCCGGGTGGTCAAGGGAATCCCGCTGGCGGGCTATGCGGCGATGCTGGACGAGCGGGCCACCTTCCTCGGCCAGTGGGGGCTGCGCGGCGTCAAGGGCGGCGGCGGGCCCAGCTACGAGGAGCTGGTGGAGACCGAGGGCCGTCCTCGGCTGCGGGAATGGCTGGACCGGCTGTCCACCGAGGGCATCCTCGCCCACGCGGCGGTGGTCTACGGCTACTTCCCGTGCGTCGCCGACGGCGACTCGGTCGTCGTGCTCACCGAGCCGAGGCCGGACGCGGCGGAGCGCTTCCGCTTCACCTTCCCCCGCCAGGCCAAGGATCGACGGCTCTGTCTGGCGGACTACTTCCGCCCGAGGGACCTGGCGATCCAGGAGGGCGTGGTGGACGTCCTGCCGCTGACCCTGGTGACCATGGGCCAGCCGATCGCCGACTTCGCCAACGAGCTGTTCGCCACCGATTCCTACCGGGACTACCTGGAGGTGCACGGCCTGGGCGTCCAGCTCACCGAGGCACTGGCCGAGTACTGGCATCGGCGCGTCCGGGAGGAGCTGCACTGGTCCTCCGGCGGCTCGCTCGCCGACGAGGACCCGGCCGAGGTCGAGGAGTACTTCCGCCTCGCCTACCGTGGGGCTCGGTTCTCCCTCGGCTACGGGGCCTGCCCCGACCTGGAGGACCGCGCGAAGATCGTGGAACTGCTCGACGCGGAGCGGATCGGCGTGAAGCTGTCGGAGGAGTTCCAGCTGCACCCGGAGCAGTCCACCGACGCGATCGTCACCCACCACCCCGAGGCCGGTTACTTCAACACCTGATCCCGCCCGGCGCACGGGGCCGAGGAGCCGCGAGGCGGTTTTCGATCCTCGGCCCCTGCCGCCGTGTGCCGGTGATCGCGACCCGAGGAGCACACGTGACCCGACCGTCCCCGCAGGACGGCCGAGCCAGGCCCGCCACCGAATCCGACGAGCGTGCCGTCGCCGAATCCCCTGCCACCCCCGCCACTCCTGTCGAGCCCGGCGGATCGACCGTCGTGGACGCCGCTCGACTGCCGTCCGCAGACGTCTCCGGCGCCGCCGTCGAGGTCGTCGAGGTCGTCGAACTCCGCGTCGCCGACGCAGCCGGTCCGGCTGATGCCGAAGAGGAGTACGGAGCGGCGGGGCGGCTCGCCGGTGGATCTGTTGTTGGGGAGTTCGCCGGTGGATCTGCTGGGGAGTTCGGCGCTGGAGCCCCGGGGGAGTTCGGCGTTGGATCCGTTGGGGAGTTCGCCGCTGGATCTCATGGGGAGTTCGCCGCTGGATCCGTTGGGGAGCTCGCCGCTGGATCTCCTGGGCGGCTCGCCGCCGTCTTCTGGGATATGGACGGCACCCTGCTCGACTCCGAGAAGCTCTGGGCGATCGCCCTGGAGCAGACCGCGGCCGAGCTGGGCGGCGTGATCAGTGCCGAGGCCAGAGCCGCGATGGTGGGCTCGAACATGAGCAACAGCATGGGAATCCTGCTCGGCGACCTCGGCCTGCCGGTGACGCCCGAGTCGGTCGCCTCGGCCGGGACCAGGGTCGCCGACCTCACCAGGGAGCTGTTCCGCACCGATCTGCTCTGGCGGCCCGGTGCGCAGGAAGCGCTGCACGCCGTCCACGACGCCGGCGTGCCGATGGCGCTGGTGACCTCCACGATCCGCTCGCTGGGCGAGGTCGCGCTCAAGACCGTCGGCTCCGAACTGTTCGCCGCCGCGGTCTTCGGCGACGAGGTGCCGCACAACAAGCCGCACCCGGCCCCGTATCTCCAGGCCGCCGCCGCGCTCGGAGTGAATCCCGCCGACGCCGTCGCCGTCGAGGACTCGCCGGTCGGTGTCGCCTCGGCGGTGGCGGCGGGGTGCACGGTGCTCGTCGTGCCCTGTGAGGTGCCCGTCGAGTCAGGGGAGCGCCGCGTGCTGCGGGAGTCGCTCGTCGGTGTCGATCCCGTCCTCCTCTCGGAGCTGCTGCCTGCCATGACGTCCTGAGTCGCCGACGTCGAGCGGTCCCCGGTCACGGCGTGAGCCGGTGGTCTCGCTGCCCCCGAATGCTCCGAAGGTCACCGGGCCAGGGGGCCTGCTGATCGAGGTCGCTGGGGAGACTCGGCCTGCCTGCGGCCGGGCGGCGGCAGGCAGGCAGGCAGGGCGGTGCAGAGAGTGGGCGGCAGCTGAGCGCGGCTGCGGGTGAGACTGCCGGGCGCTCGGCGTCGCCGACCACGCCATACCGACCCCGGCCGTTACCGATGCTGTCCCGCCGCCACTGCCGGGCCAGACTGCCGACCCGACCCCCCGACACCGACACCGACTACCCGACACAGCCGCCCGGCGCGGAGCGGGGCCGGGGACCCGGCTCGACTAGACCGCTGCCCGCACCGCTGCGGCGAACTCGTAGTCCTGTCGCCAGCCCGCCCCGGTCGGCGCGAGAACGACCCGCTCGGTGCCTGCGGCGGCGTACGCCGCGAGCTGGTCTGCGGCCTGCCTCGGATCGGTGCCCAGCACGGGAGCGACGACCGCCGCGCGCGGGCTCGGCCGACCGTGCTCCTCGGCCAGCTCGGTCAGGGAGACGAGAGCCGAGGCCACCTGCTCCACGGACATTCCGATGGACAGCCAGCCGTCGCCGAACTCCGCCGCCCGACGCAGAGCCCGTCTCCCGTTGCCCGCGACCAGCACGGGCGGCAGGGTCGATCCCGGAGCCAGGGTCACCGCCGTCCCGTCGTCGAGGACGGTCGCCGCTCCGGTGATCAAGCCGGGCAGCACCCGCAGCGCCTCGTCGGTGCGCGCGCCCCTGTCCTGGAAGGACACCCCCGCCGCTCGCCAGCCGATGTCGCCGTGCTCGGGATTGCCGGTGCCCACGCCGAGCACGATGCGGTCGCCCGACAGCAGTTGCAGCGTGCTGACCTGCTTCGCCGCCCAGGCGGCGGGCCGGAGCGCGGGCAGCAGCACGCCGAAGCCGAGGGTGATCCGCTCGGTCACCGCCGCCGCGGTGGCCAGCACCACCGTGCTGTCCATGATCGGAGCGCTCGCCACCAGGTGGTCGGTGGACCAGACCGAGTCGAGACCGGCCTCCTCGGCGAATCGTGCGCTCTCCCGGATCTCGACCGAGATCGGCTGCCCTGGGCGGGGCGACGAGGACGGAAGAAACACACCTGTCTCGATGGTCATGTCGTGTGACAACAGCCGCACGCGTCGGCCTGTTCCCCCGGGCATCGGGCCTGCGGCGATCGGTGGGCAGGCGCCGCAGGCCCACCCGGCGAGGCGTGCACCGGGGTCGTGATCAGCGAGGCGGCAGCGGCTGCGGTGCGCTCGGGCCGACGTAGCGGGCGGCCGGGCGGATGATCCGGCCGCCCTCGGCCTGCTCCAGGATGTTGGCGGTCCAGCCGATCACCCTGCTGACGGCGAAGGTCGGGGTGAACAGCGAGCGCGGAATCCCGCACAACTCCATCACCACGCCCGCGTAGAACTCCACGTTGGCGTACAGCTCTCGTCCTGGTTTCACCTCTGCCAGGATCTCGACGACCCGACGTTCCACCGTCGTAGCGAACTCCACCAACGGCCCGCCCAACTCGCGTGCCTTCTCCCGCAGCAGTACGGCCCTCGGGTCCTCGGTGCGATAGACGGGATGGCCGAAGCCCATGATGCGATCGCCCGCCAGCACCTTCGCGCGCACCCAGTCGTCGATGCGGTCGGGGGTGCCGATCTCGTCGACGGAGTCCAGCGCCCGGTCCGGGGCGCCGCCGTGCAGTGGCCCGGTGAACGCCCCGATCGCGGCGGTCACCGCCGACGCGACATCGGCTCCGGTCGAGGCCACGACCCTGGCGGTGAAGGTGGAGGCGTTGAAGCCGTGGTCGATGGTCGCGATCAGATAGGTCTCCACGGCTCGGACGTGCGCGGGAGCGGGGTCGGAGATCCCGAGCATCGCGAGCCAGTTCGCGGCGGTCGACAGCTCCGCGCGGGGCTCGATCGGCTCCAGACAGGCGCGGAGTCGGTACAACGCGGCGAGGATCGTCGGGGTCACCGCGCACACCAGCAGCGCGTCGGCCCGCCGTCGATCCGGGGCGGCGTCCCACAGCGCGGGCAGTCCATGGGCCGCGCCCAAGGCGGACAGGGCCGTCCGCAGGCCCGACATCGGATCGGCGGCGGCGCCGAGCGCCGCGATCGAGGGCAGCAGTGTGCGCAGCTGGTCGGGCAGCACTCGCAGCGGGGCGATCTCCGCGACGAAGCTCGTCAGCTCCGCCGCACTGGGGAGACGTCCTTCAAGGAGCAGGAACCACGTCTCCTCGAAGGAGCAGGACGCGGCCAGGTCGATCGCCGAGTACTGCCGGTAGTGGTAGAAGCCCTCTCTCCCGCGAACGTCGCCGATCTCGGTCGTCGTGACGACGACGTCACGCAGACCCGGCGGAACCTCGATCGATCCGTCCACCGTGACAGACATGGTGCACCTCCTTGATTGCCTGCACTGTCGACTTTGCGGTCATGTATTGTCAATATTGATACAGTCAACATTCACGGGAGGATCGCAGGTCATGGCCGACTCCACTGCCGTCGAGGGTGATTCGCGTTACTTGACCACCTCCGAGGTGGCGCATCGCCTGGACGTCAAGGAGGCGACGGTCTACGCCTACGTCAGCAGAGGTCTGCTCCGCAGCGTGCGGGCCAGAGGCGGCCGGGGGAGCGTGTTCCGGCAGGACGAGGTCGAAGGCCTTGCCGAGCGGCGCCGGGACGGCAGGCAGGCCTCGGGAGCGGTCGAGCGGATTCGCACCGAACTGACCCTGATCGCCGACGACGAGCTGTACTTCCGGGGCCATCGCGCGGTCGACCTCGCCACGACCACCACGGTCGAGTCTGTCGCGCATCTGCTCTGGACCGGCGACCTCGCCGACCGTCCGCCGTTTCCCGCGCCCGCCGATCTCGTCGAGTCGGCCGAGGCCGCCATCGCGGTGCTGCCCAGGACCGCGCGACTGACGGATCGGCTGCGAGTCGCCGTCGTCGCGCTGGGCGCACTGGACCCGCTGCGGTTCGCGCTGAGCCCGGAGTCGGTGATCCGCGCGGGGGAGACGCTGCTCGGCGTCCTGGCCGCAGCGCACGCGCCGGACGCCCCGCAGGGCGACACGGTCGCGCTGCGCGTGTGGCCGGTCCTGACCTCGCGGCCGGTGCGCCCCCGACTGCTCACGGCGGTCCTGATCCTGCTGGCCGATCATGATCTCGCGGTGTCCACCGTGGCCGCACGGGTCGCGGCGAACACGCGGGCCAATCCGTACGCCGTGGTCTCCGCCGGGCTCGGCGCGCTCGACGGGCCCCGCCATGGAGCCGCGAGCAGCCTCGCCTACCGCTTCCTCGGCGAGGCGCTGTCCGATCCGGTCGACGCGTTGTCGGACCGGCTGCGCACCTCCGGCACGGTGCCGGGCTTCGGCCATCGGGTCTACCAGCGGCGCGATCCGCGAGCCGAGCTCCTGATCGCCCTGCTGCGCGAGTCGGGCGAGGCCGAACCGGCCCTGCGAGCACTGGACACCGTCACGGACCGACTGCGCGGTCAGAACCCGTCGGCCTTTCCGAACATCGACCTCGCGCTCGCGGCGATGATGCACGCCTACGACATGCGCCCCGACGCGGGTGAGGCCGTCTTCGCCGTCTCCAGGGTCGTCGGCTGGCTCGCCCATGCGATCGAGGAGTACCGGGAGCCTTCCCTGCGGTTCCGGCCGGTCGGCGTCTACACCGGAGCCCGGCCGATTCGCTGACGGCCGACGCGGGGTCTGCGCGAGCCGGGGCGCCCGCCTGGCGGCCCGCGTGCCGATCGGCGTCCCGGCGTCGCGGCCTGTCGTGTCGGCGGAGCTGCGCCGACACGACAGGCCTCAGCGTGATCGAAACTGTCAGTGCCGACGGTTAGCGTGCCCGGCCATGCCCCTTCGCCTGGAACCCGTCACGCCGGACAACGTTCGGGATGCCTGCGCACTCACCGTCGAACCGGATCAGGAAGCGGTCGTCGCACCGGTCGCGGTCTCGCTGGCCGAGGCCTACACCCAGCCTCAGTCCGCCTGGCCACGCCTGGTCTACGACGACCAGGATCTGGTCGGCTTCGTGATGGCGGGCTTCGACCCGGAGAACCCGGTCGACCTGTTCCGGTGCGGGATCTGGCGACTCAACATCGCGGCGGGTCATCAGGGCAGGGGCTATGGACGATTCGCTGTCGAGGAGCTCTGCGCGGAGGCGCGTCGCCGGGGACAGCGGCGCGTCACCGTCATGTGGGAGGTGCACCCGGCGGGACCCGAGGGCTTCTACCGTCGCATCGGCTTCACCCCGACGGGACAGATCTTCCACGGCGAGGTCGTCGGCGAGCGGCTCCTGGACTGACGGCAGTCGGCCGTTGTGGGCCTGCGCCGGGCGGTGGCGGTGGCGTGCGCGTGCGTGGGCCCGCACTTGACCTCGTCGCCTTCGAGGCGTCGTCCGCCCGCCTGGCGCAGACCGGCGGCGAAGCCCGATCAGGGCGTGTGCCTGCGCCCGCCTCGACGTCGTCCGCGTTCCCGGGCGGCGGTGTCGGGCCGCAGGCGGGGCAGGGCATTCGGCCGCCGGGAGAGAAGACGGCCCCGATCTGCACGGCTCGCCGTGGCCGGTCGGCGACCGACCGCGGCACATCGCTGCCGAGATCAGCTGATCCGGCCGAGGCGGTCGGCCGTGCGGGTGGTCTCCGGCAGTCGATGACACGGCGTGAGCCGCAGCACCAGCGCACACGCCGCCTCGATGTCGCTGCGGTGGCCGACCGAGACGAAGACCGGCTTCACGTTCGGCCTCGTGCGCAGGGTCCGGCCGACCACCTCGCCGTCCAGTAGCAGCGGCGTCCACTCGCCGCGAGCACTCCCGGGCGGGTCGTACGGTCCGAGCGAGTTCTTGCCGACCCCGATGCTCGGCAGATCGGTCAGCACGCCCAGATGGCAGGCCAGCCCGAATCGACGCGGATGGGCGAGTCCCTGGCCGTCGCACACCAGGACGTCCGGCAGCACCTTCACCTGTTCCAGCGCCCGCAGCAGCGCGGGCGCCTCGCGGAAGGCGAATAGCCCCGGCACGTAGGGGAACGACGTCGTGGCGCGCACCACGACGCTGTCGAGCACGGCCAGCGTCGCCACGTCGAGCACCGTCACGGCGGCGACCAGCGTCCCGTCGTCGCCGACGTAGGCGACGTCGAGGCCCGCTGCGGTCTTCGGCGGGCGGACGGGCGCTTCCAGCCGGACCAGCGGCCGTAGGCGTTCCTGCACGGCGAGCGCCTCGACCTCGGTCGTCGGCCATGGATGAAGATCACGAACCTGGATCACGCGGAGAATGCTAGGCGGGTGCGCCCCGGTGAACGGTGCTCGCGGGCGGCTGCGCTGCCTGCCGGCGACTCCTCCTGGCGGCTCGGCCGAGGTGGACGGACCCGCAGGCCCGGCCGGACACCGCCCCCTGGCGACACTCCGCCCGAGACCGATTCTGCCCGGCACCGAGCGTGCCGCGACCGCTGCTCGCGGTCAGAGAGCCGGACCGGTCCCGTGGTCAGGTCCTTTGGTGCTCCCGGTCCGTTCGCGCGGGGCGGCCCGCAGTCCTCCCCGGTCACCTCGTCGTGCGCCCCGCTGCCCTTCAGAGCCGCTAGCCTTCGGCCCCGCAGTCCTTCAGTCCCGCAGTCCTTCAGTGACTCATGTCCTTCAGCGCCTCGGCGCGGGCCGCCCTGGCGGCGAAGATCTCCTCGCGTCGCTCGGCCATCTCGCGCAGCGCCGCCTTACGGTCGCGCGCGGAGAGCCGGTCGATGTAGAGCCTGCCGTTGAGGTGATCGGTCTCGTGCTGGAGACAGCGGGCGAAGAAGTCGGTCCCCTCCAGCGTGAGCGGTTCGCCGTGCATGTCCTGGCCGTGCACCACGGCGCGGTCGGGGCGTGCCACCGTCATGAACGGGCCGGGCACCGACAGGCAGCCCTCCATGCCGTCCGCCAGCCTGCGTTCCGGGGCGGGGATGTCCTCGACCACCGGATTGGCGATGTGGCCCACGTGCCGGACTCCGCTGGTGTCCGGGATGTCGTACACGAACAGCCGCAGGTCGACGCCGACCTGGTTCGCCGCCAGGCCGACGCCCTCGGCGACGTACATGGTCGCGAACATGTCGTCGATCAGGCGGGTCAGTTCCGGCGTGCCGAAGTCGACGACGTCCTGGCACGGACGATGCAGGACCTCCTCGCCGACGACCGTCACCCGCAGCACCGAGCCCCGCTCGGCCTCGGGAGCCCGACGAGGGAAGGCGCCGTCGACCGGCTTGCCCAGTACACGTACTCGGCGATCGACGAAGCGGGGACGATCCGAACCCACTGTCATGGGGCACGACACCTCTCTGCGGTGCGGCCCGGCGTGCTGCTGACGTCGTCGCGGGCCGCGAAGTTTGCCAAGTGCTTTGCAAAGTAGCAGACTTTGCAACGTGAGCAGTGATGGTATCCCCGACTCCGACCCGGCCCCCTCGGCACACCACGACGATCTTCCGGAACACGCAGTGCGGGCGGCCCTCCTCGACCTGATGAAGGACACCGAGACCCTGACCTCGACCGAGGCGGCCAAGGCGCTCGGCTACAGCTCAGGGCTGTGCTCCTTCCACCTGCGCAGCCTGGCCCGACACGGTTACATCGAAGAGGCCCCGCACGAGGGCGGGCGGGCGCGACCGTGGCGGCTTCTGCGGACCGAGCGGCCCGACGTCGTGCCCGCCGAGGAGGCGGGCTTCGGTGAACTGGCGCGCGGTCTGGAGGACGAGAGCCACCGGCGTTGGCTGGAACACCGCTCGGCGGCCCCGGCTCGCTGGCAGCGGGACGAGGCCTTCAGCGCCGTGGTCTATCTGACGCCGGAGGAGCTGACGGAGCTGGGCGCCGCCGTTCGGGAGCTGCTCGCGCGGTATCGCAGCCGAGACGCGCGCTCGGAGGCCCGCCCGGAGGGGGCCGCGCCGGTCGCCGCGATCACACGGCTCTTCCCGCTGATCGCGGACGCGGCGGCCGACGACGGGCGAAGGCCCGGGATCGGCTCGGGTGAGCCTGCTCCCGAGTGATCCGACACGGCGAAGTGATCCGCCGCGCGGCGATGACGCGCGGCAGGCGTCTCGACCGGAGCGCGGATCGGACCTGATCATCGGCGGATGTCGAGGTGCGCCCGCCTAACGAACGGTAGGCGCGACGGCCCTCGGACGACATCGCGTCGTCGCAGCCTGCTGGTCTCGGCTCCTGCCTGATGACTACGAGCGGCCGCCGCGCGCGGCCGATTTTCCTACCCGACGGTCGCCGCGACGGGGTCGCCTGGTGCCGGTTTCCTCGGCCCGCAACGCAGCCGGGCGTCCGAGCCGACCGATGCCGCCCCGGTGCGTCCGGAGGCGGGCCGGGGCGGACGAAAGTCGCGCCTGCGGCGATCCCGGGGCCCGGATCGAGCCGAGGGCGGGCCCGCGACCTGACCGGATCGACGGGTGTTCCGACGGCGATCCCCGCCGGAACGCGAGACGGCACACCACAACGGACCCGACTCGGCCTGCCACGGGTGCGGTGCGGCTTCGCCGACGGCGCGCCGTCCGCCCTGACCCGGCGACACCGATGGCCTGCCGGTGCGAGCAGATCAGTGCAGCCCCAGCGCTCGCGCGTCGAGGCCCAGGGTCGCGTGCAGTCCGGTCACCCCGGCGGCGGTCAGTCGGACCGCGCGACCCGGCTGGACCCGGCGGATCCAGTCCTGTTCCAGCAGCCGTGCACACAGGGCTGCCCCGACGGCGCCCGCAAGGTGGGAGCGGCGCTCGGTCCAGTCCAGGCACGCCCGCACCACGGGGCGGCGTCCGGCCCGCAGCACCTGCTCGGACAGGCACATCGTGTCGACCAGCCAGCCCCACCCCGCAGCGGTGAGGGCGAGGCCTGCCGTCGTGTCGAGCAGCCCGCCGCCGAGCATCGCATCGGTGATCGAGACGCCGAGCGTCCCTGCGAGATGGTCGTAGCAGGTCCTGGCGCGAGCGGTCGCGACAGCGGCGTTGACCGCCCGCAGTCCGCTCGGCCGCTCGGGCAGCGGACCGAGCCAGGAGACCAGGTCTTCGAGCAGGGTGGCGGTCGCCGGGTTCGCCAGTTCGACGTAGCGGTGCCTGCCTTGGCGCCGTTCGACGAGCAGCCCGCCCGCCACCAGGCGGTTGAGGTGCTCCGTCGTGGTCGAGGCTGCGACTCCGACGTGGCCTGCCAGTTCCATCGCGGTCCACGCCCGGCCGTCCAGCAGCGCCAGACAGATGGCCGCTCGGCTGCGATCGGCGAGCAGGCCTGCCAGGTTCGCGAGTGCCTCGCCTCGATGCGCAGGAGCCATGACCCCATTCTGCGTCGTGACACTTCGGCGGCGGCCGAACCGTGTCGCCCTTAGCGTTCGCAGTCAGCGACCGGGCGAGGACGAGGCGGGCCGCGACGAGAGCAGGGCCACGCGGTGCGCAGCCGCAACGGAGCGGCCTGCGGGCACGCGGTCGACCGCCGACGAGCCGGGAGCCTCGACGGTGCTCGATCCGGGACGAGGCCTCGCCGCTGGTCCGCATGTCGAGCTGCGACCCGACGCCGATCCGGCGCGCGGGGACACGACCACGGGAGACGACGATGAAGCGGACCGAGGCGTCACGGGTGTTCCACGCCCTGCATCACGGGACCGTGCCCCTGCTGCTGCCCAACGCCTGGGATCATTCCTCGGGGGCGGCGTTGGTCGCCGCCGGGTTCGCCGCCGTCGGCACCACCAGCCTCGGCGTCGCCGCCTCGGTCGGGCTGCCCGACGGCCGAGGAGTCTCGCTCACCGCGACCACGGCGCTGGCCCGGCTGCTGGTGGAGCTGCCGGTGCCGGTCACCGTCGACATCGAGGCAGGTCTGCACGACGATCCGACGGCGGTCGCGCAGTGGGCTGCCGAGCTCGCCGCTCTCGGCATCGCGGGCGTCAACGTCGAGGACGGCCGCCCGGACGGGCTCGCCGACGTCGACAGTCAGTGCGAGCTGATCGCCGAGATCGCCGCACGCGCGCCCGCGCTGTTCCTCAACGCCCGGGTCGACACGCACTGGCTGGTCGCCGAGCCCCCGTCGGTGCAGGCCGCGCTGGTGAGGGCTCGACGGTATGCGGCGGCGGGGGCCGACGGGGTCTTCGTGCCGGGGATCACCGAGCCCGCCGACGTCGCGGTCCTCGTCGAAGCGCTCCCGGTGCCACTCAACGTACTGTTCCAGCCCGGTGGGCTGGGCGTCGACCGCCTCGCCGAGCTGGGTGTGCGGCGGATCAGTACCGGGTCGCTGCTCTTTCGGACCGCCGTGGCCGCGGCCGTCGACACGGCGGTGGCGCTCCGGGAAGGCGCTCCGATCGCCTCGGCGGCCTACTCGTATGCGGAGATCACCCGTTTCGCGGAGCACCGGGCCTGAGCGCGGCGATGATGGACGCCGTGCTGCCCGGTGCGTCCGGTCCCGACGGGATGGTGTCGGTCGGGCGCCGCGTGGTGTCGTCGTCCGGTGTTTCGTCGGGACCGTCGCAGGCGGGCGCCGACGGGAGGTGTCGCGGCGGCCCGGTGAGACCGGAGCGTCGGGGCGCAGCCTTCTGCGGTCGCGGGCTGTGCCAGGCGGCGGGTCGGCGTCGGCCGTACCCCGGCTCGGCGGCCTCGGCTCGACTGCCGCGCGGCTCGGTTGCCGATCGAGGCCGAGCGGGACTTGACCTGAAGTAATATTGAGGTTCTATCGTCGATCTCCAGTGCGGCACCGGCCCGCGCGGAGATCGAAGGGATCGTCATGACGCACGCACCGCCGTCGGCGGGCGCACGAGAGTGGCTCGGCCTCGCCGTGCTGGCTCTGCCCACGCTGCTCATCGCGATGGACATGACCGTGCTGCACCTCGCGGTGCCCGCGTTGACCGCCGACCTGGCTCCCAGCGGAGCCCAGTTGCTGTGGATCCTCGACGTCTACGGCTTCCTCGTCGCGGGCCTGCTGGTCACGATGGGCGCCCTCGGCGACCGCATCGGACGGCGGCGGCTGCTGCTCATCGGCGCCACCGCCTTCGCCACGGCCTCGATCCTGGCCGCGTTCTCCACCAGCGCCGAGATGCTCATCGTGACCAGGGCACTGCTCGGTGTCGCGGGCGCGACGCTGATGCCCTCGACACTGTCGTTGATTCGCGTCATGTTCGAGGACGCGGCGCAGCGGCGGGTGGCCATCGGGGTGTGGATGACCTGCTTCATGGTGGGCACGGCCATCGGCCCACTGGCGGGCGGCGTGCTGTTGAACAGCTTCTGGTGGGGCTCGGTGTTCCTGCTCGGCGTCCCGGTGATGGTGCTGCTGCTCGCGGTCGGGCCGTTCCTGCTGCCGGAGCAGCGCGACCCCGGCACGGGGCGGATCGACCTGATCAGCGCGGCGTTGTCGCTGGTCGCGATCCTGCTCGCGGTCGGAGGCCTGAAGGCGCTCGCGGAGGACGGTCTCGGCTGGCCGCAGGGCGTCGCGGCGGCCGCAGGGGTGGCCTTGGCGATCGTCTTCCTGCGGCGGCAGCGTGGCCTGGCCGATCCGCTGCTGGACGCGGAGCTGTTCCGCATCCCCGCCTTCTCAGTCTCGGTGGCCGCGCAGCTGTTGGCGATCTTCGCGATGTCGGGCGTCCAGCTCCTCGGCGCACAGTATCTCCAGCTCGTGCTCGGGCTCTCTCCGTTGCAGGCGGGGCTGTGGACGATCCCGTCCGTGATCGCCTCGACGGCGGGGACGCTGCTGGTCCCGGTGATCACCCGACATGCCCGGCCCGCGCCGGTCATGGCGACGGGGCTGGTCCTGGCCGGAATCGGCGCCATCGTCCTGACGGGCATCGACACGGCGGGGCTGTCGACCCTGGTCCTCGCCTTCGTGCTGATCGGGCTCGGCCTCGGGCCGACGATGACGCTGGCCACCGATCAGATCATCGGTGCGGCGCCGGCTCGGCGCGTCGGCGCCGCCTCGGCGATCTCGGAGACCAGCGGCGAGCTCGGTGCCGCCTTGGGCATCGCCATGCTCGGCAGCCTCGGCAGCGTCGTCTACCGGTCCGCGATGGTCGACAGCCTGCCCGCAGGCCTGCCCGCCTCGGTGGCGGAGCCGGCGCGGGAGACGCTCGGCGGAGCGGTGGCCTCGGCTGGTCGGCTGCCTGCGGAGCAGGCGGCCGCGCTGCTGGAGGCGGCCCGGCCTGCCTTCGTCGACGGGATGCGGCTGGTCGCGATGACCAGCAGCGTGATCGCCATCGGGTTGGCCGTGCTGGTCGCGGTGCTGCTCGGCCGCGCCGACACCGCGGCGGCCGGGCAGTCGCACACCGCTGAGAAGGAGCCGGACCCGGTGTGACGCGGCTCCGGCGCCACTAGCGGTCGCCCGGCCAGGACCGGGTCGTCGATCGTCACGGGCCGGTCGAACGGTGACCGGGTGTCGGCGCGATAGGCGATCCTTCAGGTCCACCACCGTCCCGCCACCGGGGCGAACCGCCGACACGGCGGCCGTCGCCGACCACGAACCCGAACTGATCAGGAGCCCTCCATGAGCATGGAGTCCACGGCGTGGAACTCGCTCTACAGCGTGACCAGAGCCGATCACCGTGACCGCAGACCCTTCTCCGCCGCCACGATGCGCCGCATCGGCGGCTTCGCCAAGCGGCATCGCAGCCGCCTCATCCAGTTCCTGGTGCTCAGCATCGTGACGGCGGTGCTCACCGTCGCGACACCGGTGCTCGCAGGCCGGGTCGTCGACGCGATCGTGCAGAGCGCGCCGGTCGACGTCGTCGTGTGGCTGGCGGTGCTCATCGCGGGCATCGCCGTCGCCGAGGCAGGTCTGCGGCTCGTCGTCCGCTGGCTGTCGGCGGGCATCGGCGAGGGACTGATCCTCGATCTGCGCACCAGCGTCTTCGATCACGTCCAGCGGATGCCGGTCGCCTTCTTCACCCGGACCAGGACCGGAGCGCTGGTCAGCAGGCTGAACAACGACGTCATCGGCGCGCAGCGGGCCTTCAGCGACACCCTCTCCGGCGTCGTCGGCAACCTGGTGACCCTGGTGCTGACCTTAGTGCTGATGCTCGGCATCTCCTGGCAGATCACCCTGCTCTCGCTGGTGCTGCTCCCGGTGTTCGTCGTGCCCGCCCGCCGGATGGGTGCCAGACTCGCGCGGCTCCAGCGGGAGGCCGCAAGCCACAACTCGGCGATGAGCACCCAGATGACCGAACGGTTCTCCGCGCCGGGCGCGACCCTGGTGAAGCTCTTCGGCAGGCCTGCGGACGAGTCCCGCGAGTTCGCCGACCGGGCCGCCAGAGTCCGGGACATCGGCGTCCGGCGGGCGATGGTGCAGTCGGTGTTCGTCACCGCGCTCACCCTTGTCTCGGCGCTGGCGCTCGCCCTGGTCTACGGCCTGGGCGGCTACCTGGCGCTGAACGGCGGCCTGGACGCGGGGGCCGTCGTCACCCTCGCCATGCTGCTCACCCGGCTCTACGCCCCGTTGACCGCGTTGGCGGGCGCCCGCGTGGAGGTGATGAGCGCCCTGGTGAGCTTCGAGCGGGTCTTCGAGGTGCTCGACCTGAAGCCGCTGATCGCCGAGAAGCCTGACGCGCTACCCGCGCCGGAAGGGCCCGTGTCGGTGGAGTTCGATCACGTGAGCTTCGCCTACCCCTCGGCGGACAAGGTGTCGCTGGCCTCGCTGGAGGAGGTCGCCGCGCTCGACTCCCGAGGCGGTGTCCAGGTCCTGCACGACGTGTCCTTCCGGGTCGAACCCGGACAGATGGTCGCCCTGGTGGGGTCCTCCGGCGCGGGCAAGTCCACGATCGCCTCGCTGCTGCCTCGCCTGTACGACGTGGACGAGGGCGCGGTCCGGCTGGCGGGCATCGACGTCCGAGACCTCACGGCCGCCGGACTCCGCCAGACCCTGGGGCTCGTCACTCAGGACGGGCACCTCTTCCATGAGTCGATCCGAGCGAACCTGTTGCTGGCCCGACCCGAGGCGGAGGAGGCCGAACTGTGGGAGATGCTCCGTCGGGCGCGCCTCGACGACCTGGTCGCGACGCTGCCGGACGGACTGGACACGATCGTCGGCGAACGCGGCTACCGGCTCTCCGGCGGCGAACGCCAGCGGCTGACCATCGCCCGACTCCTGCTGGCCAGGCCCAAGGTCGTCATCCTTGACGAGGCCACCGCACACCTGGACTCCACGTCGGAGGCGGCCGTGCAGGAGGCACTGGCCGAGGCGCTGGCGGGCCGGACGTCCGTGGTGATCGCCCACCGGCTCTCCACGGTCCGCGCCGCCGACCTCATCCTGGTGATCGAGGACGGCCGGGTGGTGGAGCGCGGTACCCACACCGAGCTGCTCGCGGCGGGCGGGCGGTACGAGGAGCTGCACCGCACCCAGTTCGACCAGTCCGATGACGAGCAGGCCGAGCAACCGGGGCAGACCGGGCTGCCCGACGCGGCCCAGCCCATCGGCTGACCGGCGGATCACCGGCCGGATCGGCGCCGTCCACCGAGGACAGGCGCCGTCCGGCGCTGGTGAGCGGCGCCGTCTCCAGCGGGCCCGGCCCGTCGGGTCGGCGGGGCTCCGATGAGCCGCCCGCCCGGCCCATGGTCGTGTGGGGCGGGGCTCGGCTCCGGTCTGCGGTGTCCCGGAACCCCGCCGGTCGCGAAAAGTGTGATCACGACCACTCTCGGCCGCATCCGGTCAGAGTGGTGGTCGTCACGTCGTGCACTTCCTACTGTCACCAAACAGGACCCGGCACGACACAGGACGACCGCTGACGTCCTGGCGATCACGCTCACCGAGGGAGATCACACATGGTCAACCGGAGATCGGTACTGCACGGCATGGGCGGCACGCTCGCCGCCCCGCTCGCTGCTCGGGTGCTGGCGGCAGAGGCAGACGCCCGCAGCGCCGCGACCGGGGACGGCGCCGCCGAGGGCGCGGGAGCCGAGGCGTCCGCCGGAGCGGAGCGCATCGACCGGCAGGCGCTGGTCGCGCGCCACGACATCCGCAGGACCGACGACGACCCCGACCTTCCGGTGCAGGTCGGCAACGGCCGGTTCGCCTTCGGCGCCGACATCACCGGGCTCCAGACCTTCGCGCCGTTCGCCACCATGGCCGACTGGGGCTGGCACTCCGACGCCCTGCCGCCCGGAAAGCAGATCGAGGACTATCGCGGCACCGTCTGGGACACCTACGGCCGGGACGTCTACTACTGGACCGGCGACGAGGACGAGCCCGAACTGCACCACTGGTTACGGGAGAACCCGCACCGCATCAACCTCGGCCGCATCGGCCTGACCCTGACCAGGGCCGACGGGACGGCGGCGGTCCTCACCGACCTCACCGAGACCCACCAGCACCTGGAGCTGTGGACGGGACGGCTCCACAGTCGGTTCGTCTTCGACGGCCATTCCGTCGAGGTCGAGACCAGCTGCGATCCCGAGACCGACGCGGTGGCGCTGCGGGTCACCTCGCCGCTGATCCGGCTCGGCAGGCTCGCGGTCTTCCTCGACTTCCCCTACGCCACGGCGGCGGGCCAGGACAAGTTCTCGGCCCCCTACGTGGGCTTCTGGGACCGTCCCGGCGACCACACGACCGAGGTGAGCCGCCGAGGATCACGCCGTGCCGTTCTCACCCATCGCCTGGACGAGACCGTCTACGAGGTCGGCGTCGCCTGGCGCGGCCCCGCCCGCCTGACCAGGGACGAACAGCGGGTCCACCGATATCACCTCACGGGCGGTCGATCGGCGACGCTGGTGGCGACCGTCTGTTCGAACCCGAACTGTCCTCGACCCCGCCGTCGGTCGACGCGGTGGAGCGCGCGAGCGCCCACTGGTGGCCGAGATTCTGGCGGTCCGGCGGCGCCGTGGACCTCTCCGGCTCGGCCGACGAACGGTGGCCGGAGCTGGAACGCCGCATCGTGCTCAGCCAGTACCACCTCGCGGTCAACGAGGCGGGCAGCGAGCCGCCCCAGGAGTCGGGGCTGGTCAACAACGGCTGGTACGGGAAGTTCCACACCGAGATGTACTGGTGGCACGCCACGCACTACGCCCTGTGGAATCGATGGCCGCTGCTCGACCGCAGCACCGACATCTATCGACGTCTGCTCCCGTCGGCTCGCGACCGGGCCGCCGAGCAGGGCTTCCTCGGCGCGCGCTGGCCGAAGATGACCACCGCGCAGGGGCGGGAGTCACCCAACATCCCCACGGCCCTGCTGCTCTGGCACGTGCCGCACGTGATGTTTCTGGCGGAGTTGGACTACCAGGCGCATCCCCGGCGCCGCACCCTGCTCAAATGGGAGGAGGTCCTGTTCGCCACCGCCGACTTCATGGCCTCCTTCGCCCACCAGGAGTCCGAGGGCGGCCGCTACGTCCTCGGCCCGCCGGTGATGACCGCCAACGAGCGCAACGACTCCGCCACCACGTCCAACCCGGCCTTCGAACTCTCCTACTGGCGGTTCGGGCTGCGCGTGGCCCTGCAGTGGCGGGAGCGGCTCGGCCTCGACCGCGATCCGCGCTGGGAGGCGGTGCTGGCCGACCTGGCGCCGTTGCCGGTGCAGGACGGCCTGTACGTGCTGTACGAGGGCGTCGAGGACATGTGGACGGTGCACAACACCAACCATCCCGACCCGATCGCGCCCTACGGCATGCTGCCCGGCGACGGTGTCGACGTCGAGATCATGCGCGCCACCGCAGCTCAGGTGTACAAGACCTGGCCGGTGGAGAACCTCTACAGCTGGGACTTCCCGCTGCTGGCGATGAACGCCGCACGACTGGGCGATGCCGAACGCGCGGTGGACTTCCTGCTGCACGAGCGGTTCGGGTTCACCGAGACCGGCCTGCCCGCCAGCGGCAAGTCCGGGGTGCCCTCGCCCTACTTCCCCGGCGCGGGCGGGCTGCTCTATGCCGTCGCGATGATGTGCGCGGGCTGGGGCGACGGGCCGACGGGCGAGACGCCCGGCTTCCCCGACGACGGTCGGTGGACGGTGCGCTGGGAGGGGCTCGCCCCGGCCCTCTGACCGCTCCTCGACCCGGAGTCGTCGCGCGGAACGCCCGCGCTCCTGCTCGGCTCCGGCGACCTCTCGGCTCGGCCGGGCTTGGCGAGCGGAATCCAGGACAGGAGACTCGAATGGGTGTGCGACGACGTTCCCCGGCACACCGGGGACGGACGGCGGCGGCGATCCTCGCGGCGGCCGGACTGCTCGCCGCGTGCGGTGGCGGTGTGGTGCGGACGACGGCCAGGTAGAGCTTCGGTTCACCTGGTGGGGTGACGATGACCGCGCGCGGATCACCGAGGAGGCGATCGCGTTGTTCGAGGAGCGGAATCCGAACATCACGGTCAACACCTCGTATGCGGCGTTCTCGGGGTACTTCGAGCGGTTGGCGACCGAGGTCGCGGGCAACAACGCGCCGGACGTGATCCAGATGGACTACGCGTATCTGCGGGAGTACGGGGATCGGGGCGTCCTTGCCGATCTCCACGAGTTCGACGAGGATCAGCTGGGCACCGAGGGCATCACGCCGTTGCTGGCGCGTTCCGGTGAGATCGACGGCAGGATGTACGCGCTGCCGATGGCGCAGAACACCCATGCGTGGGCGTATGACGAACAGGCCTGGACGGAGTCCGGGGTGCCGCTGCCCGAGGCGGGCTGGACGTGGGAGGACCTGCTGAGCAGCAGCCAGGCCCTGACCGAGTCCACCGACGGCGAGCGCTACGGGACCACCGACTTCGGCTGGTCCTGGGAGACCTTCCAGGTCTGGCTCCGCCAACAGGACAAAGACCTCTACACCGACGCAGGCGAGATCGGGTTCGACGCTGCGGACCTGCGGACCTATCTCGAACTGCTCGACGAATTCCGTACGACCGAGGCGGCCACCCCCGCCGAGGTCACGGCCCAGATCGACGGCGCCATCACCAATTCTCCGCTGGCGATGGAGGGCGCGTACTCCGAATTCGCCTGGGACTCGGCGACGACCACCTTCTTCTCCGTCCTGCCCTCGGGCATCGCGCTCGCCCCCATGCCCAGAACCGAGGGCAGCGAGCGGATCGGCCAGTTCGCCAAGCCCGGCACCCTGATCAGCATCGCGGCAGGCAGCGAGCATCCCGAGGAGTCGGCCGCCCTGGTCGACTTCCTGCTCAACGACGTCGACGCGGGCCTCATCCTCGGCACCTCGAGAGGCATGCCCGTCAACGACGACGTCCGCGAAGCCGTCGGCGCCGAACTCGAAGGACCCGACCAACTCGTCTACGACTATGAGGAAGCCCTCGCCGACGAACTGGAAGAACCCCCGTCCGCACCACCGCCGGGCAACAGCGCACTCAAACGAGAATGGCAGCGACTCAACTCGGTGATCGGATTCGGACAACTGTCCATCGACGAAGCGGTCGAGCAGTTCATGGAACGGGCCGAGCAGGAGATCTGACGGGCAGGGCAGGCCGGCGGGCGCGCCGGTCCCGCTCGGCCTGCCCTGCCTTCCCGGCGTGTCGCGCGGAAGGCAGGTGCCTGCTGGACCGCACGCGGCGCCTCCGAGGTCCGGCTAACCCAACGTCAGATCGCCGACGCCGAACCCGCCGAGGGTGACGTTGCGGTCGACGCCGCCGGGGATGCCCGCCACGCTGCCCCGGTCGGTGTGCTGATGCAGTGCGAGCCTCGGATGCGACCAGCCGGGGTTGCCGGGATCGCCGTTGAACCTGGCGAGCCACAAGAACACGTCTTCGTCGGCCCAGTCGTCCGGCCGCAGCACGTTCTGGTACCAGTCGAGGCTGGAGTACACCAGGATCGGCCGGACGTCGGTCGCCTTGCGGAACTCGGCGATGAAGTCACGGGTGACCGCGTCCGCGTCGTCGCGCAGCTCGGCGGCCTCCATGTCGAGCATCGGCAGCAACGAACCCGATTCCAGCAGTCCGTTCTCCTGGAGATGGTGGACGAAATGGGCCACCTGACCCGCGACTTCGCCCGGCCGGGCGAAGTGGTATCCGCCGGTGGCGATCCCGGCGTCGCGCGCGCCGGGGATGTTCTTCGCCGCCTGCGAGTCGACGTGTCCGGTCGCCTCGGTGACCTTGTGCGAACAGAAGACGATGCCGTCGCCGTGTACGGCATTCCAGTCGTCGACTGCATTCCAATGGGAGATGTCTATCCCGTGGTCGGCCATGGCCGGGCCTCTCAATCCTGGTGACGAACATGTACGGCGGCACTCCGGCACGAAGGCTCCGGGGCGCGGACGTGCTCGGCCGTCCGCGCGGCGGGGCGAGATCAAGGCGAGTCGGACCGCGAACCACGCCGAAGCGCGACAAGGCAGGGCCGCGACGGACCGGTGCACTTCTCGTATGCGGCGCACCTGGTCGCCGCCGTCGCCGTTGTCGCCTACCTTCAGATCTCGAATCCGACCACCGGGCCGGAATGTCACTGATTGCAACGATTGTGTAACTGTGGAGCAAAGTCAACGGCGTGCCTCGGAATTGACCCGAGAGTGGCGGCGTGCGGCTGCGGTGGTTACGGCGCGTATTTTTCCGGTGCGGAATCGACGGCATTCTCGACTGCTTCGCCGACAATCAAGGCATCGCCGGTTCGGGTGACGCACCGAGTGCGGGGTGACCGTGGCACTCGTCCACTGGGCATTGCAGACCCTCGGCACACCGCGTGCCCGTCATGAGCAAGCCTCGGCGGCCGCCCGGTCGAGCGCCGAACCTGCCGGGGCAGGTGCGGCGACCTTCGGGCACCGGCGATCGCTCTGCTGCTCCTCGCACCGTGATGTCGTTGGCCGCTCGGGCCGGGGCATGTCCGCCGGTCGACGTGGGTGCAGGGGTGGTCCGTCCCCGTCGAGGGTGATCGGACGGCGTCGTCGAGCCGGCGTCCCCGCTCGGGCCGAGGTGTGGACTCGACGTCGATTCATGCCGTGGTCCGACGGATTCACCGACCCCGTCGTGTCGTGCCGTCTCGTTCGGGCCTTCGTCGGACCCGCAGGCCGTCCGGCGGCATCCTCGATTCACGTCGGCGCGGCTGAATTCCCGTTCCCCGCCGTATGCTGCGGAATTCGCATGCGCTGATGGCAATTCCTGAATCGGAGCGGGCTCCGGCGACGCACCGCCGATGTCGCCGACCACGCCCTCTTCGGTGATCAGTCGGTGTCATACCGTAGCGAGGCGCTCGTCGAGAAGTAGATTCCTCGACCAACCATCGACGCCAGTGCGCGAGGCAGACAGATTGGGACGTCGCAGCAGGTCATGCCGACCACGGCCCATCGCACCCGGTGACATTCGGGCCGCCCTGGGACGACGACGTGTATTCGTGAGCCATGAACCCGAGTCGATATCGCGGGTTCTGCATATGACACACGAATATGACCTATGGCACCGTGTCGAGGACAGAAAGGCGGAGCAGCCGTGAGGATGGGTTCCGATTCGGACGGGAATGAGGCGACATGGTGCTGACCACCGGCACGTCGTCCGCCGCCGCCCGGCAGACGGACACAGGGACTGCGATCGACGACGCGGCGGAGCCCTCCGGCGGGGCGGCCCCGGACGAGACGAGCCCGCAGTCGGCATCGTCGCTCTCGGAGGTCCCCGGCGATCTGCGCATGGCAGGCCTGTTGTGGCCGGTGCTGGTGGCCTCGGCCGTCAGTCTGCTGCCCTTCACCGTGTTCAGCACCTATCTGGTGGCCATCGCGGCGCACTCCGACAGCAGCGTTGCGGCCATGGGCGGGCTGCGGGGGCTCGGCGGGCTGGCCTCGCTGGTGGTCGGCGCACTGCTCGCACCCTTGATCGACCGGATTCCTCGGGACCTCGCGGCGGCGGGAGCCCTCGGGCTGCTGGGGCTGTCGGCGGCGCTGGGCGCGGTCGGTCACTTCCTCGCGCTGGCGGCCTTCTGCTTCCTCATCGGGGCGGCGACCTCCGTGTTGAGTCCCGCGCTGGCCACGGCGGCGGCCGATCGGTTCGCCGCCGATGCGGCCTCCGGGCGGGCCGCGACGCTGGTGACCGCCACCCAGTCGCTGGCCGCGATGCTCGCCGCGCCGCTGGTGGTCGCACCGGGGCTGCTCTGGGGCTGGCAGGGCAATCTGCTGGCCGTCGCCGTGATCTCGCTGCTGCTGGCCTGCCTGTTCCTGGTGCGGTCGCGCCGCAGCAGGCAGCCTGTCGAGGTCCGGGCGCGACTCGGCTACCTCGCCTCCTTCCGTGCGCTGGCCGCCATCCCCGGTGCCGTGCCGCTGCTGCTGATCGCAGCCCTGCGCACGGCGGCCTTCATGGGCTACCTGGCCTATCTCGCGCCGTTCTACGCCGAGCGGTTCGCGCTGGAGCCGGGCCCGTTCGCGTTCGTCTGGACCCTCAGCGGTGCCGCGTTCTTCGTGGGGAACCTCTTCACCGGTCGACTGGCGAACCGGATCGGTTCCCGACTTGCTGCCGAACGGCTGCTCGCGGGCGGACTGCTGATCGCGTTCCTGGCCATGGCCGGCTTCTACCTGACGCGGTCGCTGCCTGCGGCTCTCCTGCTGACCGGGCTGCTCGGAGCAGCGCACGCCGTCGTCGCCGCGTGCGTGGTCAGTCTCCTGGTCCGCCGCTGTCCGGCCCTGCGCGGCACGGCCCTCACGATCAACGCGGCAGGCATGAGCCTGGGCGTCTTCGTCGGTGCCGCCCTCGGCGGTGCCGGCCTCGGACTGGCGGGCTATCCGGGCGTCGGCGTGGTGCTGGGCGGCCTGACGCTGATCGCCTTCGTGATCAGCCTGCGGGTGCGGTCGGCGGAACCGGCGTCCTCCTCCCGATGACACTCGCACCCGTCGTCGGGGCGTGAACCCAGGGCGGAGTCCGGAGATCGGCGCTGCGTGACGGCCTCCGGACCGCCCAGGCTCACTCGAATCGCCTGCTCATCGGCGGCTCGCACTCACCCGACGTGGGTCCACGGCGACTGGTAGCGCTCGGTCAGCTCGCGGACCTCGGCGGGCTCCAGGGTCCGGGGCGGCCGGGCGCCCAACGCCAGCAGCAGGCGTGCGGTCTCCTCGATCTCGATCGCCATCGCGACCGCGCGGTCCATGCTCGCCCCGCCGACGACCGGCCCGTGGTTCTGCAGCAGCACGGCACGGAACGGGAACGTCAGCGACTCGATGCCCAGCGCCTGGTCCTGATCGCCCGGTGCGGCATAGGGGATCAGTGGCAGCTGGCCGACGTTCATCACGAAGTAGGGCGTGATCGGCGGCATCGCACTGTGCTGCGACCAGGCGGGCAGACACGAGTAGGCGGCGGCGTGCGTCGAGTGCAGGTGCACCACGGCCCGCACCTCGGGATCGCGACGGTAGAGGGCCTGGTGCAGCGGGAACTCCTTGGACGCCTTCGGACCCGCCACATGCGCCCGGTCCGCCGGGCTGCCCAGGTCCAGCACGGACAGCTCGTCGACCGACAACGCGCCGAGGGAGACCCCGGTGGGGCTCATGTGAATCCGGTCGTCCTCCCGGATGCTGAGGTTGCCGGAGGTGCCGGGGCTGAGCCCGAGTGCGTCCAGCCGTCGACCGGCGTCGACGAGGGCGTGGCGGTGGTCGGTCACGCGAGTCGCTCCCAGCTTGAGGTGAAGATGTCCTCGTCACCGAAGTTCCCGGACTTCAGCGCGAGATTGACGACGGCGCCCGCGCGGGTGGTGCCCGCCGCCCACGAGACGCCGGGGGAGAGGGGCGCGCCGAGTCGGAGGCGGGTGACCTCCAACGCGGTGAGCACCGTCCCGGAGGTCTCGCCGCCCGCGACGACCAGCCTGCCCATGCCGTGCTCGGCGAAGAGCGTGGCGCAGCGGCCCAGCGCACGTTCGACCAGTACGGAGGCGGGCTCTCCGCCGTCGGATGGCGGTGGTTCGACGTCGGCGAGCGAGTCGACCGCGTAGACGAGCACGGGCCGCAGGGCGTCCTCGGCCCAGCGGGCGCGGGCCCACTCGACGACGGCGGCGACCTCGGCGTCCAGGTCGGCCCGCAGCGCGCTCAAGTTGAGCTTCCACCAGGGCAGTCGATCTCTGGCGTGGGCCACTTGGGCGCGCGTCGCGGCCGAGGCGCTGCCCGCGAGGACGGCGCGGTGGCCGTCGACGACCGGGATCAGCGCGGCCTGCCGGGCGGGCTCGCCCGCGCGATCCGCCTGCGCCAGGCCCAGCGCCAGACCGGAGCCGCCGGTGATCAACGGCAGGTCACGAGTGGCCTCGGCGATGGTGCGGAGGTCGTCGTCGTCGATCGCGTCGACCACCACCAGCGGCCTCCCGGCGGCGAACTCCGCATCGAGGGCGGCCCGCAGGGCGGCCGGTCCGCGCCGGACCACCTGGTGGAACACCTCGCCGACGGCGTGTCGGGTCTGCGGTTCGAGGAGCAGTCGCACGCGGGACTCGGTCATCGGCGTCAGCGGGTGGTGTCGCATGGAGCTGTCGTCGAGCAGTTCGGACCCGACGAACAGTCGCCCCTGGTAGACGGTCCGCTCGGTGTCGGGGAAGGCGGGCACGATGACCGTGCCCGGCGCGTCGAGGTCGGCGAGCAGTGCGTCGACGACGGGGCCGATGTTGCCCTGCGGCGTGGAGTCGAAGGTCGAGCAGTACTTGTCGTAGATCCGTTCGCAGCCGAGTTCGCGCAGGGCTCGCAGCGCCGCCCTCGCGGTGGTCACGGCCTCGGTGACCTCGGCGGTGCGGGTCTTCACCGCGATCACCACGGCGTCGACGTCGGCGGGCAGGTCCTCACCCGACGGGACGCCCAACGTCACCACCGTGCGCAGGCCGCGCGCGACGAGGTTGGTGGCGAGGTCGGTCGCGCCGGTGAAGTCGTCGGCAATGCCGCCCAGCACGGGCATACGACCTCCTTGGTCTGTCGTGAACGGGGCGGATCGTGGCGTCACCCGCAACCCACCGCCCGGATGTGAAGAAATGATACATAGGTTGACTTGGCTGTGAATCCAAGGTTAGTTTGCGTCCGTTGTTGCGTCGTGGCAGCAGTCTCACGGGTCTGTGTACGCCGCGAAGGTCCACTCCCACTCGGGTCACGGCGACCGGGCAAGCACAGGAGAACCCATGAATCACGAGCTGCTGTTCGCGTCGGCGGTCGAGAAGACCGTCACCTTCGCCCTCACGGGTGCCAAGGGCGGCTTCGCCCGCACGCTGCTGGCCCAGTCCCGCGTGATGCCGGGACTCACGCCGTCAGTGCTGTGCGACCTGGACGTGCCGGGGCTGCGTGCGCTGTGCCTGGAACTCGGGTTCGTCGAGGCGGACCTCGTCGTCGCCGAGGACCCCGCCGAGGTCGGCGCCGCCGTGGCACGTGGTGCGGTGGCCCTGGTCGACGACGTCGCACTGCTGACGGCCGCCCGTTACGACATCCTCGTGGAGGCCACCGGGAACCCCGCCATCGGTCATGCCGCCGCCAGGGCGGCCCTGACCGACGGCCGACACGTCGCCATGGTCAGCAAAGAGGTCGACTCGGTGGCAGGCGTCGCACTGGCGGCCCTCGCCGAGCGCAACGGCCTCGTTTACACCACCGCCGACGGCGACCAGCCCGCCAACCTCATCGGCCTGCACAGCTGGGCGCGGGTGCTCGGTCTGGAGATCGTCGCCGTCGGGAAGTCCGGGGAGTACGACCTCGTCTTCGATCCCGCCACCGGGAGCGTCACACAGCTGGACGAGACCGTCGCCGCCCCGGCCCTCGGCGAGCTGCTCAGCCTGGGCGACGACGTCCCCGCCACCCTGGCCGCCAGGGCTGAGGCGGTGGCCGCGCTCCAGCGCAGCGCCACCGCCGACCACTGCGAGATGTCGGTGGTGGCCAACAGCACCGGCTGCGTCCCCGACGTGGAGGCGCTGCACTACCCGGTGGTCCGCACCGCCGAGTTGGCCGACGTCTACGCGCTGCGTGAGGACGGCGGCATCCTGCATCGGTCAGGAGTCGTCGACGTCTTCAGCGCACTGCGGCTGCCCGGCGAGGCCAGCTTCGCGGGCGGCGTGTTCGCGGTCGTCCGGACGCACGACCCGGTCACCTGGGCCACCCTGGCCCAGAAGGGTCACGTTCTCAGCAGGAACGGGCGTTATGCGTGCGTCTACCTGCCCTATCACCTGATGGGCGTCGAGACGCCCATCACCCTCCTCTCGGCGGTATTGCACGGCCGTCCCTCCGGCGGCGCCGCCCCCCGGCAGCACGCCGTGCTCGCGGGCCGGGCGCGGCAGCCGCTGGCCGCAGGCACCGTCCTGACCATGGGGGGGCACCACCACGACGTCGACGGCGTCGCCGCCGTGCTCCTGTCGGGCGACCAGGCCCCGGCGGACACCGCACCCCTCTACCTCGCGGCGGGGGCGACCCTCTCCCGTGACGTCGCCGAGGGCGAACTGATCACCCTCGACGACCTGACCGGTCACGACGAGGACCTCCTCGCGGCCTGGCACGACGGACTGGCCGTCAGCGGCCGCTGATCATGACGACGACAGCGGACCGAGGACCGCGGCGCAGCCCGCGTCTGCTTACCGCCCGGAGCGCGACCCGCCCTCCCATCGTGATCGAGGGCGAGCGCCAGGCCTCGGCCGCGCCCACCGCGCAGGCCGGGACCATCGCCCGGCCGACTCCACCACCGTGCATCTCCGTCGAGCCGATCCCCCGCACAGCGGCAGCGGATCACCGACACACTCGAAAGGCGACCCATGTCCGACGTCTACACGCTGGTGGCGTTCGGCACCGCGATTCTCGTTCTGGTGCTGTTGATCGCCCGCTTCAAGGTCCATCCGGTGCCGACGCTGTTCATCATCGTCACGGCGCTGGGTCTGGCGCTGGGCATGGGCGGGCTCGGCACCATCGAGATCATCACCGAGGGCTTCGGCTCGACGCTGGCCAGCGTCGGCCTGCTGGTGATCTTCGGCTGTGTGCTCGGCAAGATGCTCGAACTCGGCGGCGCCGCGCTGCGCATCACCGAGGAGGCCGAGCGGCTGCTCCCCGGTAAGAAGCTGCCCTGGGGCATCGCGCTGGCCTCGATGGTCATCGGAATCCCGTTGATCGCAGATACCGTCGTTCTCATGCTCATCCCGATCGTCTCGGTGATGGCGCACAGAACCGGCATCTCGATGATGAAGCTCGGCCCGATCCTCTACATCGGCGCCTACGTTTTCACCTCCACGATGCCGCCCGGTCCCGGCCCGCTCGCCGCGACCTCGCTGCTCGGCGTCGAGATCGGCCAGGCGTTGCTGTGGGGCTTCGTCGTCGGCTTCCCCGGCATCCTCGTCGCCACCTTCTACCTGCTGCGCACGAAGACCCACGTGGACCCCAAGCCGGAGTATGTCGACGATCTGGACCTCGGCGCCGCGGGATCGGGCGGCTCCGGCGGGGGCGTCGACACGAAGCCGAAGACCAGCCTGACGCTGTCGCTGATCCCCGTCCTGTTCCCGATCTCGATCATCATTTTGGCGTCGTTCCTGGTGCCGGTGCTGGGCGAGGAGTCGACCGGCGGGCAGGTCCTCGGCTTCCTGGGCGAGCCCGTCGTCGCGCTGTTCCTGGGCTGTATCTCCGCGCTGCCGCTGTTCGGCCGTCGCTGGCACAGCAAGGAGGTGCTCTCCGACGTCTTCGAGCAGGGCCTCAAGCTCGCGGCCATGCCGATCGCGGTGACCGGCGTCGGCGGGGCGCTGGCCCAGATCATCCGGGCCACCGGCGTCGCCGAGAGCATCGCGGGCGGGATCGAGACGGTGGGGATCTCGCCGATCTTCGTGCCGTTCCTCGTCGCGGCGGCGGTCTGCACGATCACCGGCTCCAACATTCTCGGCGTCATGACGGCGGCGGCGATCATGCAGCCGCTGATCGAGAGCCTCGGCCTGTCGCCGTTGGCGGTCTACCTGGCCTGCGCCACCGGGGCGCAGATCATGAAGCACGCCAATTCCTCCGGATTCTGGGTCACCACCACGCTGTCGAACATGACGGTGGGACAGGGCATCAAGTCGATCGGTGTCGCCTCGCTGCTCTCGGGGATCACCGGATTCATCGTGCTGAACGTCCTGCTGGCTCTGGGAGCGGTCTGACGGTCCCTGTACCGTCAGGCACGCGAGGGAGGTCTCGATCATGGCCGAGGAGACGCCGTTGATCCCGGATCAGCGACGTGAACTGCTGCTCAAGCACCTGCGGGGTCAGATGGTGCTCAGCGTGCATCAGCTCACCGAGATCCTCGGGGTGTCGCACATGACGGTGCGTCGCGACATCGCCGCCCTGGAACGGGAAGGTCGGGCGTTCTCGGTTCCGGGCGGCGTGCGGATCGCCAGTCAGGTCCGTCAGGAGCCGAGCTTCGTCGACAAGTCGATGACCGAGCGACCGCAGAAGCTCGCCATGGCCCGCGAGGCCGCTCGGCTCCTGCGGGACGACGCCACGGTCTACCTGGACGCGGGGACGACCATGCTCGCGATGGTGCCCCACGTCCTAGAGCACACGGGGATGACGGTGGTGACCAACGACTTCTCCGTGGTTGACGCGCTGGTGGGCTGCACGGAGGTCGAGCTGATCCACGTCGGCGGGCGGATCGAGCATGCCAACCGGTCCAGCGTGGGCCGGCTGGCCGCCAGGACGCTCGAACAGCTCTCGTTGGACCTGGCGTTCATCTCCACGAGTTCCTGGGATCTTCAGCGGGGCGTCACGACGCCCTCGTCCGCGAAGGTGGAGGTCAAGCGCGCTGCGATGGCGGCGGCCTCTGGCTCCGTGCTGGTGGCGGGCAGCCCGAAGTACGGCACCTACGGCATGTATCGGATCGCCGGTCTGCGGGACTTCGACGCGATCATCACCGACGACGGCCTGGCCGAGGCCGCGGCCGAGGGCATCCGGGACCTGGGCATCGAACTGGCGCTGACGGCACCGGGCGGCGAGTGAGTCCCCGCGCGGGCGGCCGGTGTGCAGTCCGGCCGCCCGCGCGTCGACGCCGCTCAGATCCGGGTCGGCTCCGCACTCCGCAGCGCGCCGTGCTCACGCAGCTCGGGGTGCCGCGAGCGACGGGCTCCGCCGGAGTGCCGAGCCCGGCCCCCGACCCCGTTCTTGGCGATGAGGACCGAGGCCTGGGCGGACCAGCCCAGCGCGGAGTACAGCCGTTCGCCGTCGGGACTGGCCACGAGCAGGCCGGTCGTGGCGCCGCGCGCCGCGGCCTCCCGGCTCAGCGTCGTCATCACGGTCGACGCCAGGCCGCGTCGCCGATGGGCAGGCCGGGTCTCGACGGCGTGCGCCACGGCGTCGCGGCCGGTCAACGCCATGAGTCCCCGCGCGGCCGTCGCCCGTGACGGGTGGCGCACCGTCGCCTCGAGCACCGAGCCCGTGCCTGCGACGGTGCTCGTGTACGGCTCGGGGGCGGGGTGATCGTCGGGAGTCTCGTCGAGTCGCACCGTCATGAACGTCTCGTTGCCCGCGTCCATCGCCAGCCCGGCAGCGGCCAGGACGGCCGCGACGGCCTCGGGGTGCCGGGTGGGCACGGTGAGCCAGTCCCAGTGCGGAGAGTCGGCCGTCTCCTCGGCGAGCGCGCGGACGGAGTCGAGGTCCTCGTCGGCGTGCAGCGCGATGATCTCGGTGTGCCGGTCGGTCTCGCCGTGCCGGACGTGCAGTCCGCCGCGTGCCTCCTCGGCGGGCGGCAGCTCCCGCGCGATGCCCCAGCCGATCTGCCAGCGGCGGATCAGTTCGGACAGGACGGGTGTCGGTGCGTACATGTCGTACAGACAAACACGGCGGTCCGACACGGCGACGTCGTGCCGGAAGTCTGGTCCGTCCCGTGGCAGGGCCCCGTGGTGGCGGCCCCGGCCGTTCGGCAGGGCGGTCGGCTCCTGCTGCGGAGTCGACGGCCCTGCGGTGCGGCAGCCTCTCGGCGAGTCGGCCCTGCGGTGCGGTCGGCTCTGCGATGAGTCGGCACCGAGCCGAGCCTCGCCTCAGGACGCGGGCCTGCGGAACACGGTCATCAGGCTGCTGATGCTGTCCGAGCCGTGCCCGGCCGCCACGCCGCGCCGGACGAGGTCGAGCACGGCGGCGGGCAGTGTCGGGTCGACGCCTGCCGCCCGGGTGGTGTGTACGACGTGATCGAGGCTGGCCTCGGCCATGCTCAGCCGGTCGACGTCGCCTCGGTGATCGCCCGCGTCGATCCGCTCGCCGTAGAACTCCAGGAAGTACGGCATCCCGGCCAGCGCAGGCGCGGCGTAGGGCAGCAGGTACCGCGCGCTGATGTCGTGCGGGGCGGCGACGGCGAGCATGTGCACGTAGCCGACCAGCGTCGTCCAGAACAGGTCGATCGTCAGCTGGTAGTACAGCGCGGCCAGACCGGGATCGGCTCCCCGGAAGTCCACCGAGGTCAGCACCTCCAGCGTCGAGCGGTGGGCGTCGAGGACCTCCTCGGGACCGCTGTAGAAGGTGGCGGCGCCGGGCGTCGCGACCTGCGGCGGCGGAACCTGGACGCCCCCGGTGAGGTGTCGGGCGCCTCGGGCGGTCACCCAGGCCGCGCCCTCGCGAGTCCGCTCCGGGGTGTCCGAGCTGAGGTTGACGATCACCCGGCCCGCCAGCGCGGCGCCCGCCTGTTCGAGGATCGGGTACATCGCCGCGTAGTCGGTGAGGCTGAGGATCACGAGTTCGTTCGCGGCCACGGCCTCGGCGGGCGTCGCGGCGAGGACGGCGCCCTCGGTGACCAGCGCCGCCGCCTTGCTCGCCGTGCGATTCCACACCGTCACGGGATGGTCTGCCCTGCGGAGGGCCGAGGCCATCGCCTGCCCCATTGGGCCCAGTCCGATGACGGTCACTGCCTGCCTGCTCACGGGTCCTCCTGTCGTCGATGCGCTCGTCGGCCGCCGCGACCGGGGACGGGCCCGCTGGCGCAGACTAAAACGAGCGTTCGATTCGGTAACCTCTTCGCGTGACCCATACCGAGTCGAAGCAGGTCAGGCTGCCGGAGTCCCTCGGCACCCGTGATCGGATCGTCCAGGTGACCGCGCGGCTCCTTCAACGCCAGGGCTACGAGGGCACCCCGATCAAGCAGATCGCGCAGGCCGCCGGGGCCACGCTGGGCTCCGTCTATCACTTCTTCCCCGGCGGGAAGCAGGAGCTTGCCGCCGAGGCGATCGGACACGGCGACCAGGAGTTCGCCGACCTGCTGCGCGAAGGACTCGCCACGGCGAGTGACCCGGCGGACGCGCTGATCGCGGTCACCCGGCTGCTCGCCGAGGGACTGCGCGAGTCGGACTGGACCGACGGCTGCCCGGTCACCGCCACCGCCTTGGAGACCCTCGGGCGGGCCCCGGACATCCAGCGCGCCTGCGACCGGGCCCTGCGCAACTGGCAGGACATCGTGGCCGACCGGCTGATCGCCGACGGCCTCGACGAACCCGACGCACGCGAGCTGGCCTGCACGGTGATCAACGCGCTGGAGGGCGCTGAGGTGACCGCCCAGGTGCGTCGTGAGGAGGAGCCGCTGCTCGTCGCGGGCCGCCACCTGGCCCGGCTGGTCCGGTCTTATCGATAGCGAGGTCGGCGCCGACGGCCGGGTGTCGGCTGTCCAGGGCGGCCTGCGCGCCGCTCGGCTCGCGGCCGGTCGCGGGCTGCGCTCGCCGGAGAGTCGGCCTCGGGCGGTCCCGCCGGGCCTGCGCACCTGCTGGTCGAGGCGGTCGAGATCGCGGCCGGGGATCGGTGCGCTACGCAGCCGCGTGTGCGGGCGGACCGGTCGCGCGGCGGAGGGCGCGACCGGTCCGCCGCGCCACGGGCCCGGGATCGCGCCTGCCGCCTGCGATGCGTTGCGGCGGGGGCTAGGCCGGGCCGGGCTCGGCCGTCATCGCGGCGGTGACGGCGGCGAGCGCGTCGAGCTGCTCGGGGTTCAGCCGGTCGAAGATCATGCGCCGCACCTCGCGGACGTGACCGGGGGCGGCGGCGGCCAGGGCGGCGAAACCCTGCTCGGTCAGGCTCGCCAGCACGATACGGCGGTTGTCCTGGTCACGGTGTCGGGACACCCAGCCGCGCGCCCCGAGTCGGTTCACGGCGTGCGAGAGCCTGCTGGGCGAGGAGCCGACCTTCCCGGCCAGATTCGTCATCGACGTGCGCCGACCCTCGCATTCCGAGAGCGCGACCAGGATCTGGTAGTAGGCGTGCGGCATGCCCGCATCGCGCCGGATCTGCTGATCGAGCGCCTCACGCAGGGCCTGCTGCGCGTGGAGATAGGACCGCCAGACGTCCTGCTCCCGCGGGCTGAGCCACCTTCCCGCTTCGGTCATCACCCCAGCTTACAAAGCTTCGTTGAAGTCTCAATCGAGTCCGGCTAGGGTGTTTATTGAAGCTTCAATAGAGTGATCGCTCTGAACACTCGAACTCGGCTCCGCAGGCACCCTCGTCCCGGCCGGGTCGGTTGATCAGCGCGCCAGAGGGCCTCCGCCCGCCGCCTACGCGGGCACCGTCGCGAGGAAGGACCGACCCGATGAACTCGATCTTCGACCCCGAGGTGCCCGCAGGGGCCTTCGACGAGTTCCTTCTCGGCGCGCTTCCCGCCGCCAGGACCCACCGCGCCTGGACTCCCGAGGATGGCCCGCTGCCCGCCCTCTACCTCAGCCACGGCGCGCCCCCGCTCTTCGACGACGCGCCGTGGATGCGGCAGCTGCTCGCCTGGTCGCTCGCGCTGCCCAAGCCGCGAAGCATCCTGATCGTCAGCGCGCACTGGGAGGCGGCGCCGCTGAGCCTGTCCGCCTCGGCCGCCCACACGCCGCTGGTCTACGACTTCGGCGGCTTCGCCCGTCGGTACTACGAGATGACCTATCCGACGCCGGACGCAGGCCAACTGGCCCGGCGGGTCGCCGCCGCGATGCCCGACACGGAGCCGGTGCACCGCCACCGCAGTCGGGGCCTGGACCACGGGGCCTGGGTACCGCTCAAGGTGATGTACCCGCTGGGCGACGTGCCGGTGCTCCAGCTCAGCATCCCCACGCACGATCCGGACCGACTGCTCGACATCGGGCGGCGACTGCGTGCCCTGCGTGCCGAGGGCGTGCTGGTGATCGGGTCCGGCTTCATGACGCACGGGCTGCCCCACCTGACCAGGGAGATCATCACGCAGGGCGTGATCCCCGGCTGGTCGACCGACTTCGACGCCTGGGCCGCCGACGCGCTGGCCAGGGGAGACGTCGAGACCCTGGCCGCCTACCGCTCGGCCGCGCCCGGCATGCCCTTCGCCCACCCGACCGTCGATCACTACATCCCGCTGTTCGTGACGCTCGGCGCGGCCGACGATCCCGGCAGACCGGTGACCACCACCATCGACGGCTACATGATGGGGCTCTCCAAGCGGTCCTTCCAGGTCGCCTGAATCGGGCCGCCGTCCGGACGCGCCGTCCGCCCGAGCCGTCGGAGAGGACGACGTCGATCGCCGTCTCGGTGGCTACAGTCGCCCGAAGCGCCGTTCTCCCGCTGCGCCGCAGGACGGGCGGCAGGCCCCGATCGACGGACGCCGAACCGACCGTGACCGGCGGGCGACGGCCGGAGCGGGCGACGGCGCCCGCCGACTCGGCACCGGTCCTGCGGACCGAACGGCTCGTACTCAACCGCACCCTCGCCGAGGAATGGGCCTACGCCCAGGTCTTCACCAACTCCCAACACCGCGCCGACGCCCTAGCCCAGTTCCTCCACCACTACAACCACCACCGAGCACACACCGCACTCGCCGGCCAACCACCCATCACCCGCATCAACAACCTCACAGGGCACTACACCTAGGCGGCCCGACTCCGCCGCACCCGTCGGTCGCCGAACCGGCTCCGGCCTGCGAGGCCGGTTCGGCGACCGTGGTGCGTTCCGCCGTCCCGCCTCGCCGACCCAGGAGACGGGAACGACCACGGGCTAGCGGAAGATCACGTCGCTGCACCCGTAGAACGTCTGATCGAAATGGCTGGCCTGCCAGATCATGTAGACGATGTGCCTGCCGGAGCGGCCGGGGGCGTTCACCTCGATGTCCACCGAGACGCCGCCGAGGGAGGGTTCCCCGCTGGGCCGTCCGTCGCCGGGGGCGATCCGGCCGGTCTGGCCCGCCAGTTCGAGATCGCCCCACCCGAGTTCGTCGGTGAGCGGGTCGAAGCCCTGTCTCGTCACATAGATCCGGTAATAGTCGGCGCCGTGCAGCGCCTGGTCGTGGACGGTCGCGGTGAACCGGGTGCTCCGCTCGACGGCCGCCCAGGGGCCGGGCTCGTCGAGTGCGGCGTATCGGGTGCCGCCGGTGTTGCCCGCGCTGCACAGGGTGCCGTCGGGGATGGCGCCCTGATGGTCGCCGCCGACCCCTTCTCGATAAAGGCCGTTCCAGTTCCACATGGCGTTCGTGTCGGTCTGCCAGGCCTGGTAACACATGGGGTCCTGGGTGGCCATCGCCGGATTCTGGAAGTCGTGCCCCCAGCGTTGCCAACAGCCGTAGTTTCGGGACGGCGGATCGATCGTCGAGCCGTGTCCGAAGGCGGAACCCGCCCACAACGTCGACAGGAACAGCACCACGACACCCGCGACGGCCAGCATCTTCATGGCCGCCGATCGCGGCAGCAGAGTTTGGGTGGACATGTCATCCCCACATCGTCGGAGGAATTGTCCCGGCCCAGCCTAGCGCGATTACCTGGTTTCGGAATGCGCCGTCCGGACCAAATCATCGGCAATTCTCCAACATCGAAGTGAATTCGCGAACCGGGGATTATCGTGGCCGAACGAATGAATGTGGGGGAATGCCCCAGATCGACGACGGGGCGGCGTGAATTCGACCACGGCGGCATCGAATGCGCTGCCGCGACGGATCGCCGAACGTGGTGTCCTCGGCCCGGGGGTGTGGTCCTGACGCTGCGACGACGCGTCGACGGGGCAAGATCATCCGACTTGACCTTGAGTCCTGTTGAGGTTGCAGGCTCGTCTCGGCGGTGTCACTCCGATCAAGGGAATCAGATGCGCGCAGTGTGGTTGCGAGAGTGGGGCGGGCCGGAGGTCCTGGTGGCGGGGCAGGCGCCCGACCCGGTGGCCGGACCGGGGCAGGTCGTGATCGCGGTGGCCTTCGCCAACATCACCTTCGTGGAGACCCAGTTCCGGTCCGGCGGCGGGCCGGTTCGGGCTGACCCGCCTGCGCTGCCGATGATTCCGGGCAACGGCGTCGGCGGGGTCGTCGCCTCGGTGGGCCCGGACGTCGATTCCGGTCTGATCGGCAGGCGGGTGATCGCCAGTGCGGGCGGCCGGGGCGGCTACGCCGAGCAGGTGGCCGTCGATGCGGCAGCCCTGTTCGAGGTGCCCGACGCGGTGGCGTTGGACGAGGCGGTGGCGCTGCTCGCCGACGGTCGCACCGCGAGCTGGCTGGTCGACGCGGTCGCGGTGCAACCGGGCGAGCGCGTGCTGGTCGAGGCGGCGGCAGGCGGCGTCGGCACGCTGCTCGTCCAGCTCGCGAGCGCTGCGGGCGCGCGGGTGGTGGCGGCGGCAGGCGGCCCCGCCAAGGTCGAGGTGGCGTCCCGACTCGGGGCGGAGACGGCCGTCGACTATCTCGCCTCGGACTGGGTCGAGCAGGTCCGGGCGGCGGCGGGCGGCCTGGACGTCGTCTTCGACGGTGTCGGCGGCGACCTCGGCCGGGCTGCGTTCGAGCTGCTCGGCGACGGCGGGCGGATGCTCAGCTACGGATTCGCCAGCGGCGAATGGGCGGGGATCTCCGAGGAGGCGGCCGCCGAGCGGGGCGTGCGGCTGGTCAAGGGCGTCGCGAGTCCCGAGGCGATGCGGCACTTCACCGAGCAGGCCCTCGCGGCGGCCGAGGCGGGCAGGCTGCGCCCGGTGATCGGGCAGCGGTTCGCGCTTGCCGACGCCGCCGCCGCTCACGCGGCGATCGAGTCGCGGGCGACGGTGGGCAAGACCCTGTTGGAGGTCCGACGATGACCCCGGTGCAGGTGGGCGTGTTCCTGCCGTCGCCCGTCGACGGCGAGACGGCGCCCGCCGTCGTGGTCGACCACGCCCGCCACGCCGAGGAACTCGGGCTGGAGTCGGTGTGGACGGGGGATCACCTGATCCCGGCGAGCCCGAAGTACGACAGCACGTTGCTGCTCGCCGCCGTCGCCGCGACGACGGAGCGCGTCAAGATCGGCATCGGCGTGTTGATCCTGTCGCTGCGGCCGGTCGCCTGGGCCGCCAAGTAGATCGCGACCCTGCAGTATCTCTCCGGTGATCGTCTGCTGCTGGGCGTCGGCATCGGCGGTTCCCTGCACGGCGACGCCGCGTGGCGGGCCGTCGGCAGGCCCTACCGAGAACGCGGCAGGCAGACCGACGCGGCGTTGGCGGTGCTGCCGGACCTGGTGGCGGGCCGGGCGACGACGGTGGACGGCGAACCGGTGACCCTCGCACCGGGCGCGACGATGCCGCCGGTGCTGATCGCCGGGAGCGCGAAGACCTTGCGACGGGTCGTGCGGCACGGCCAGGAGTGGTATCCGGCCTTCACCACCCGGCCGAGGTCGCCGAGGGGGTGCGACGGCTGCCCGCGCTGGCCGAGGAGGAGGGCAGGCCCACGCCTCGGGTCACCGTCGGGTTGAGCATCGGCCTCGGCGACGTGCCTGCCTCGATGATCGACGTGCAGGTGCGGTCGCTCACCGAGTACGGCATCAGCGCCGAGGCCGCCCGACGCTCGCTGGTCACCGGTCATCCCGCCGAGTTCGCCAAGCGACTCGGCGAGCTGGCGGATGCCGGGGTGAGTCGGGTGATCGGGATGCCCTTCACCGAGGATCGGATGCGGCAGACTGAGCTGTTGGCCGAGTCGGCGCGACTGCTGGGCGACTGACGGCGCGGCCGGTTCGTCACCGCAAGCGTCGACCTGCTCTCGTCGCAGGGCGATCCGGACCCCGACGTCCGTCAGCGCAGGCGGGGTCCGCCGAGCCGGGCGGCGGCGCTGGGCGAGGTCGCGGTCAGAGCGTCACCGGCAGTGCGGTCAGCCGGAGGGAGCCCGGTGCCATCGGCCGCTCCAGTCTCGTCGGCTCGACGGCGAGGGCGAGCCCGGGGAAACGCCTGGCCAGCGCCGCGAAGGCGACCTCGCCCTCCTGCCGGGCGAGCGCGGCCCCGAGGCAGTAGTGCAGCCCGTGCGCGAAGGCCAGGTGGGTCTCGCGTCGACCGCTCTCCGGTGTCCTGGTGATGTCGAGCCGGTCGGCCTCGGGGAACATCCTGGGATCGTGATTGGCCCCGACCAGCATGGGCATCACCGCCTCGCCCCGGCGCACCACGACGCCGCCGACCTCCAGATCCTCGCTCGCGTACCGCATGCGCGCCGCCAGCGCCGGACCGCACCAGCGCAGCAGCTCGTGCACCGCGCGTGACGTGATCTCCGGGTCCCGGCGCAGGAGTGCGTACTGCTCGGGATGGGTGAGCAGGGCGGCCGTGCCGTTGCCGATCAGATGAGCGGTCGTCTCGTGCCCCGCGATGACGAGTGTGAGGATCAACGAGACCATCTCCACGTCGTCGAGACGATCGCCGTCGACCGCCTGGGCGTGGATCAACCCCGAGATCAGGTCGTCGGCGGGGGCAGCGCGTCGCTGCTCGATCAGCTCCCGAGTCCAGGCGATCATCTCGCGCAGTGCCTCGCCGAACTCGGGCCCGCTGCCCGTCACGAGGACCTCGCTCCAGCGGCGCCAGCGGTACCGGTCCGCCTCGGGGATGCCGACCAGCTCGCAGATCACGATGATCGGCAGCGGGTAGGCGAAGTCGGCGAGCAGGTCCACGACGCCGTCGTCGGCGGCCCTCGCCGTCTCGACGAGCCGGTCGAGCAGGCGCTCGGTGATCTCCACCACGCGAGGGCGCAGCGCGGCGACGCGGCGGACGGTGAAGGCGCGGGAGACGAGGGTCCGCAGGCGTGCGTGGTCGGCCCCGTCGGTGTCGGTGAGCCCCGCGCGCAGGTACGGCATGCATTCCGGCGGAACCCCGCGAGCCTGCAGCTGCAGCTCCATCGGGTCGGGTCCGCCTGCGGCCCGCTGCGGGGCGGCCATGACGAAGCGCGGATCGTTCAGGACTAGCCGGACGTCCGCGTAACGGGTGGCAAGGTGCATCGGGCCGAGGCCGGGCACGTTCGCCCAGGCCGACGGCGCCTGCTCGCGGATTCGGGAGTAGCCGCTCACCGGATCGCGCAACAGGTCGGGATCGAGGATGTCGACAGTGTCGCGGCCCGTGGTGTCCGGATCGATGACGGTCATGACTGACGCTCCCTGTTCGGCGGGATCGAGCTGTTTGAGATGATTAGAACATATGGCGTCAACATCTGGAATCGGGGCGACGGGCGGTTCGGACTCGCTCGGGACGATTCCGGACTCGCCGAGTTCGAGTCGGCTGCGTCTGCGGGGTCCGCGCGAAGATCGGTGTTCGCGGGCGCACGTTCCGGCCTCGGCTGGCTGATCAGGGACCGGCGCCCGGCGCGCTGCTGATCTACCGAGTCCCGTCCGTTCGGCTTGGGGAGGGCAGGCGTCGGACGGCACGCCAGGTCAGTCCGAAGTGTCCTTCGGGCATGTCGATCACCTTCCGGTAACATCGGGACGCTCGAAACAGCACTATCCCTGGACAAGCAGGGTGGCACCGGCCCTTCGGGACCGGTGAGGATCGCAACCAGCGCCGAGGCCCGCTCCGCCACGACCGTGGATTCGGTCACGGTGTTGCGCCAGAAGGTCACGGCCGCCAGGTGTCGCCGGGTTCGACGACCTCGGCCGGGGGCCGAGGTCATCGGGGCGCTCTCCCCCTGCGTGACGTCGATCTCCGGCATCGGCTGCCCGTGCCCGTCGAGCCCCCGCAGCGCCGGGTAGCCCTCGACCTCGATCGGGTCGCAGACCGCGTATCGCGGCTCGTCGCACCGCAGCGGTGGCCTGGAGCGTCGTCGTCACCGAGTGACCCCCCTGCGTCGCCGTCAACGCCGTCGCCGGTCGGGGCGCTCGACCTTCGGGGTCGGGACGCCAGGCACGCCGTCGACAGGAGGCCTGCTCGGCGACCCGCCGTCGGAGCCGGTCCCCGTCGGCGGGTGAGTCGAGTCTCATGGGCTCGGTGTCGGTTCCGTGGTTAAGGTTCGAGGTGCTGATCGGTGACAGTGCTGTGCGGATCGCCTGCCGAGCCCCTCGAACCCTGAAACCGATCCGTGGAGGAACGCTGTCATGACGCCGTCCGTCGACGCCGAGGCGAGATCGAGCCGCGATCGTCGGGATGTCACCAAGGCCCTGGCCGCGCTGGCGCTGGGCGGCTTCGGCATCGGGGTCACCGAGTTCGCGATAATCGAGTTGCGATGCTAACTGGCATACTAGCGCAGTGAGACTTCCAGCGCAGCCACTACCCTCCGATCTCATCGACGCGCTGTACGCGCTGCCGCCAGGCGACACGACAGGGGTCGTCTACCTGCGGATCTCTCGAGATCGTGATCACGACGCGGATGGGGAGGTCAATCAGCTCTGGGACATTCTCCCGTTGGCCCGCCGTATGGGTGTCCGCGTCGTGGGCGTGTACCTCGACAACGACATCAGCGCTACGACCGGATCGCGCAAACGCACCGAGTACTACGAGATGCTGGAGATTTTGAAGCGGGATAGCGCTCGCGTAGTCCTGTCGTGGCACTCAGACCGGATGCACCGCAACAACCGTGAACTCGAGGACTACATCGACATCTGCGAGCCTCGCGGCATCCTGACGCACACGGTGCGCGCGGGGACGATGGATCTCTCGACGGCGGTCGGTCAGGCCGCAGCGAGGACGTTTACGGCGTGGGCGGGGGCGCAGGCTCGGCAGACCGGGGAGCGCCTGGCGCTCCGGCAGGCGGCGAACCGCCGGGAGGGGAGGTGGGCCGGGGGGATACGGCCTTTTGGCTGGGAGCTGGACGGCGAGTCGCTGCGGGCGGCAGAAGCAGCGGAGATCCGCTGGGCGACCCAGGCCGTCGTCGAGGGGGATTCGCTGCGGGTGATCGCGCGGCAGATGAACGCGAGGGGATCACGGGGGACGCGGGGGAAAGAGTGGATTGCGTCGACGGTCAAGCAGATCTTGATGCGTCCTCGAAACTGCGGGCTGATGTCGCACGAAGGTCAGATTGTGGGTCGCGGGCGGTGGGCTCCTGCGGTGTCCGAAGAGGAGTGGCGGGCGTGCGTGGATGTCCTCGAGCGGCGGGGAGCGCGGTCAGTGGAGCGGGGCGGCCGTCCGCCCCGCTGGCTGGGCGCGATGCTGTACATCTGTGGCGGGTGCGGGCAGCCGACGCTGCGGGGGATGCCGGTGGCTGGGGGGAAAGGTCAGGCGAAGTACGCGTGTGCACCGAAAGTGGATCGGCTGCCTGGCGTTCGGCATGTGACCCGTCAGGCTGCGGCGCTGGATGCGTGGGTGCAGGAGGCGCTGATCGAGCGGCTGTCCCGGCCGGACGCGGTGAAGTTGCTGCGGAGGCCGGATCACGCGAGAGCTGAGATCGATGTTGCCGCGCTGCACGCGGAGCTGGCTCGCCTCCATGGAGTCCTCGAGGCGCTGGCCGAGGACTACGCCGACGGTGCGCTGACGAGGTCAGCGATGCTGCTCGGCACCGAGCGGGCGCGGCACCGCATAACGGTGGTCGGTGACGAACTTGCGGCGGCGTCGGAGGCCGACCCGCTAGCAGCAATTGTCGGCACGGATGTGCGGCGTGAGTGGTTCGGCACCGAGGATGGCGGCATGCCGGGGTACTCGTTGGAGCGCCGCCGGGCGATCCTGCGTCGCCTGGTGGACGTGTGGGTGATGCCTGCGTCGCCTGGGCGGCGAGCACCGAGCAAGGAGTGGTGGAAGGATATCGACTTGCGCTGGAAGGACTGAATATTAGGTTAGGTCGTCCTAACATTACATAGGTGGACCATTGTTAGTTTCGCGCCCTTCCTATCTGGCTGCACATTATTCCGAGGACGCTCCCGGCCGCCCGGCCGTGCTTTCCTGAATCATTTTAGAACGTTGGCGAACTGCGGCCGGGTGGAGGATGACCAGCGCCGGGGGCCGGTGCCGGCGGTCGGCCAACCGTAGCGCGATCGCGAGGTCTCCGGGGGAGACGTCGCTGGTCGGGGCCGGTTCATCTCTCGCTCTGACTAGCGTCTCGATCCGCGTGCCGACCATTGCGACGCCGACGAGGATGGCGCTGGCGATCCACGCGGAGAGCGCTAGATCCCACCATGTTTCCCACGCATCGGCGTAGTGGGAATTGCTGTCGCCGATGGCGGCGAGAATTCCCACCACAGCTGTGCAGGCGGCCCAAATTGCTGCGGATAATTTGATCAAAGCTCCCCCTCGCGACTATCCCCCGGTAGGGAGAGTATCCCCCAGATGGGTGCTGTGCGTTACAACATCCGGGGGTGTCGCGTGGGATTTCGCCCGATTGCCCTGAGCGTCGGCGCTCTGCGTGACTACCTGCTGTCCCTCGCCTGCCTGCCTGCTTCCCAGCCCGCCACCCACATGCGTAGGCGATCGTCGCCAAGGCGAGTCGCAATCACGTTGAGTACACGCAGGGCGGCGGCCACCTCGGTCGGAGTGAGCTCGCCCTGGTCGTCATCGAGCCTCGACATGAGGTGATCGACATCGACATCGTCGATGGTGCCGCCCGGCAGGAGCGGCTCAATCGGGCGTGGGTCGGTGATGTCGCCGTCGAGTACGGCGGGGATGGTGCCAGCCGACCATTCGACGGCCTCCTCGATGCGGCGCGCACTGGCGTCTCTGATCGTGACGTCGTCGGCGTCCAGGAGGGATTTGAGCGGGTCGAGGGAGACCCCTGCCTTCCGGGCGAGTGCGGTCCTGCTGAGTCCGAGTTGTTGTCGTGCGTCGTCGAGGAGGGTGGCGAGGCGGCGGCGGGTGGCGGGGGTGGACATGGCACTGATTGTTGCGTGTGCGGAGTGCGCGGGTCGCGTCGGAGCGGCAGATCCGGCTGGTCGGTCTAGCAGGTCAGACCACATGGGCGCATAATCTGTCAGTACTGGGTTGTTAATCTGACAGAGTCCGTCTACTCTGACAGACATGACGACGCACTGTAGAACCCTCGGACGGGAGATTCGCTCCCTCCGACGCAGCGCGGGCATGTCGATTCGAGCGCTCGCTCGGACGATCACGATCGCGGGACACCGAGTCCACGAGGACACGATCAGCAACGTCGAACGCGGGCGGCGCAACGCCTCGCCCGCGCTGGAGGTTGCTATCGCTCGGGCGCTTGACATCCCAGTTGAACGGATCACGACTCGGTGTGCCTGCGAGTACGACCAGGCAGCGGCATGACCCGCCCGGTTCTGTGCGCGGGAGCGCTGGCAGCGGCGCGTGCCAGCGCGGCGGCGGCCCCGCCGCTGTCCGAGGAGACCCGTGCGGCTCTCCGCCTGCTGCTCGCGCCGACGACGCCGCCGACTCCGGTGTCCGCGTCGGTTCGACGCGACACCCGCCGCGCTGCCTGACCCCACACATGAAGCGGGGCCGCTCAGCAGCCACTGAGCGACCCCATGATCACGAGAACTGAGGTCTCAATGATCAACCACCATCGTATCGCCCGAGACGCAGAGCGGGACGTGAGCCGCCGGGAGTCCGTGGCACGGGCCACGGAGGCGCAGCTGGCGCGCATCCGCCAGCAGGACCGGGACAACGCCACCGAGCAGTGGCCGCCGGTCACGCCGGAGCAGAAGCGGGCCGTGCTGGACCTCTACTCCCAAGGCCTCACGGCCGCCCGCGCCGACGTCGTGATCCGTGAGCGCTACGGCGTCCGAATCGACCGGTTTTTGCAGGTGGTGAACCAGATCCGCAAGGACATGACGGTGTTCCCCGACCGCGCCCTGGAGTGCAACCGTCTGGCCCGGCTGACCTCGAAGCGGCGTGAGCTGCGCGAGCGTGCCGCCGCGATGCGGGCGACTGGAGGCGCGGCATGACCGCCACCCTGGACCTGCCCCTGGTCAACGGCCTATACGTGACGGCTCGGCGGCCTGACGGGCACTGCTCGAACGGCCACCCGATGACCATCGACAACATCATGATCAAGAAGTCGGGCTCGCCGCGCTGCCGCGCCTGCACCAGGTCGGTCACCCGCCGGTCCCGTCGCCAGTCGACACTGCGCGGCCTTGCACCGCGTCCGATCCCACGCCCTGCCCCGGTGCCGTACAACGCCGCCGCCGAGCTGGCGGCGGAGACGGTGGAGGCGTTCGAGCACCGTCCGCGCACCGGGAGTTGGTGCAACGACGCGGCCTGCCGTGATTCCGAACCCGATCTGTTCGAGGAGGCGTCGGACGAGGAGTCCCGCCGGTCCGGTGGTCGTCCCGCTCGTCTGCCTCGGGTGCGGGAGGCGTTGTCGATCTGCGGCCGGTGCCCGGTGCGGTCCCAGTGTGACGCGACGGCGATGTCGCAGACGGATGTGGCGCCGTCGGGTGTGGTGGGCGGCCGGTACTACAGCGCGAAAACCGGTGCGGCGCAGCTTCGTCGGGCGCGGGCTGTCGGCGGTGTGTCGTGACTGCGGCGGTGGTGTACAGCCACATGTGGCCGAACGGTCGGTGCGCGGCGGGCCACGAGGTGACTGAGGCGTCGGTGGTCTTGGACTCGGCGGGTCGACGTCGGTGCGGCGATTGCCTGCGGGCGGAGAAGAGGTCGGCGCAGGTTCGTCGCGCGGAGCGGGCCCGATCGCATGTCGGACCGGCGGTGCGTGAGGCGCCGCCCTCGTCCTGGATGGCGTCCCCGGTGATGCCGTGCCGCGACGAGGACCCCGAGCTGTTCTTCCCGGTGGGAAGCACCGGACCTGCGCTGGATCAGATCGATGAGGCGAAGGCCGTCTGCCGCCGCTGCCCGGTGTCCTCCGAGTGCCTGAGCTGGGCTTTGGAGAGCGGGCAGGCCTACGGGGTGTGGGGCGCGATGTCCGAGGACGAGCGGCGGGCGCTGAAGCGTCGCAACAACGGGACGAGGCGGACGGCATGAGCCTGACGGTCACCCACCGACGAACTCTCGCTCCCGGAGACGACCTGCTTGGTCTGGTAGACGCGATGGTTCGCCGTCGCGTCCCCGGCTGGGCTGAGGTGTCGTACCTGTCGCCCGACGCGGCGCTGGTGGTGGTGTCGGTGCCGCTGGACGAGCCGCACGTCGTGGCCGTCCACGCCCGGACGGATCTCGCCGTGTCGGTGACAGCGGACCGGGAGCCGTGGGAGCTGCACGAACTGCTCCGGGCACTGCGCCCCGCCGACGACGAGCCACGGGGCAGCCGTGCCTTCGACTACAAGACCTACCTGAATCTTGCCCGGAGGGCCGCATGAGCATCACCCCAGAGCAGCAGGCCGCGTTGCGCGCGCCGTTCCCGGCCGAGTGCATCGGCAAACTTCCCCGCATTACATGCCCGGCATGTCGAGACGCCCAAGGGAAGTCCTGCGGGAAACACCAGAAGTCCAAGTGCGGGGTCTGCACCCAGTGGATCACCAGCGCCCACATGCACCTCGACTTCGTAGGCCACGCCGACGCCACCGACCGACTGCTCCAGGTCGACCCCGAGTGGACGTGGGAGCCGGTGGCATTCGACCAGAAGGGCTTGCCCGCCCGTGATGAACAGGGCGGCATGTGGATTCGACTGACGGTCGCGGGGGTGACCCGACTCGGGTACGGGCACGCCGAGGGGAAGAAGGGTGGGGACGCGGTCAAGGAGATCATCGGAGACGCCATCCGCAACGCCGCGATGAGGTTCGGGGTGTCACTGGACCTGTGGCGCAAGGAAGGTGCCCCCGTGGACAGCGCACCAGCTGCCGTCGAGGCCGCTGCCCCGGTCGACGAGGCGTCGCAGTTGCGTAACGAGATCGCCGCGTTGGGCCAGAAGCGGGGTTTCACGTTGCCCCAGATCGCCGACGGGTTCTCGGGCCAGACCGGCCAGGACATCCGATCGGCGTCGGTCAAGGCTCTGCGGCAGTTCAAGACCTGGCTGACCGAGCACGTCGAGTCCGAGGAGCGTGCGGCATGAGCGCGCCCTACGAGCCGCTGTCTCCCGTCGACATCGAACGCAAGCTCCGCGCCTGCGTCAATGATCTCGCGCGGGCAGAGAGGAGCCTGCGCGTCGCGCGGGACGTCGAGACCATGGCGGAGTTGGACTACCGGTCGGTGCACCGCCGGGCGATGCTCAGCCCCGACGCCCCTCGGGTGACGCGCGGCGGGACGACCACCGCCGAGCGGGATGCGTGGGTGGACGACCGGGCATCTGAGGAGTATAGGGCGTACCGGCTGGCGCAGACCGGACGGGAGGCGGCGCAGGATCACCTGCGGACGGTGCGGGACGTCGCTGCGACGGTGCAGTCGCTTGGCGCTCTGGTTCGGCAGGCGTACGCGATGGCGGGTGCGGCATGACCGCCCGCCGTCTGACACTCACCCAGCTGCGGGCGGACACGGCGGGCGCGGTCGACATCGACACCGCCCTGCCGTCGCCGTTCGCGACGTGGCCCTGGCCGCGCTGGTCCACGTCCCGGCCGTGGGCCGTGGGCGTGGCGGGTGACGTGCCCACCGTGTACGGCACCACCGAGACGGAGTCCGCCGCAGCTGCGGCGGCCGTCCAGCTCTACATCTCGTGGCTGGCCGGGTCCGTCGTCCTGGACGACCTCGCCAAGCGCCGACTCGACCACCTCGCGCTGATCCCGGTGCTCGCCGGGCGCGACCTGGCCTGCCGGTGCGCCCTGGACGTCCCCTGCCACGGGGATGCGCTCCTCGTCCTCGCGTCCGGGGTGTCGCCGCTGGTGCTGCTGGAGGACCTGAGGGAGGTGGCGGCGTGAGCCGTTACTGCAGATCCGAAAAGCTCGCTTGGTCCACCGAGGAGCGTGCCCGCGCCGAGCTGGACGCCTGCCGCCGTCAGGCTGCTGCCGGGGATGAGCGCCGCAGGGAGTGCGCGGTCTACCAGTGCTACTGGTGCGGCTGGTGGCACCTGACCTCGCGTCCGAGGCAGGTGGCCGCGTGATCACGGTGACCGATCTGTTCTGCGGTGCGGGTGGGAGCGGGCTCGGCGCGAGCGTCGTCCCCGGAGTTGAGCTGCGGATCGCGGCCAACCACTGGCCGCTCGCGATCGAGACGCACGCCGCGAACTTCCCCGGCGTTGAGCACGACGTCGAGGTTCGCCGCTACCCGAGGACGAACATCCTGTGGGCCAGCCCGGAATGCACCGCGCACTCCCAGGCTCGAGGTGTTCCTCGTGCGCACCAGGAGCCGGACCTGTTCGGGGAGACGCTGTCCGACGAGGCGTCGCAACGTTCTCGCGCCACGATGTGGGACGTCCCGCGGTTCGCGGAGTACCACCGCTACGACGCGATCATCGTGGAGAACGTCGTCGATGCCGCGCTCTGGCCGCTGTACCCGGCGTGGCTGCACGCGATGCGGCTGCTCGGATACCGGCACCACGAGGTGTACCTCAACTCGATGCACGCCCCGTCGGTCGCTGCACCGCGGGCCCCGCAGAGCCGGGACCGGCTGTACGTCGTGCTCTGGCGGGAAGGCAACCCCGCCCCGGACCTCGAGATCCGCCCGGAGGCCTGGTGCGCGCCGTGTGATCGTCGGGTCCGGGCCGTGCAGGCGTGGAAGAAGACGGAGCGGTGGGGTCGGTATCGGGCTCAGTATGTGTACCGGTGCCCGAGGGTGGAGTGCCGGAACGGCATCGTCGAGCCGCACGTGTCTCCTGCGTCCGACGCGATCGACTGGTCCGTGCAGGGGCAGGTGATCGGCGAGCGGAATCGCCCGCTCCGCCCGGCGACGCTGGCCCGGATTCGGGCCGGGCTCGAGCGGCACGCCGGGGTGCCGACCCTCGTCCCCGCCGGGGGCACGTGGAACTCCTCCGCTAGCCCGGTGACCGCCCCGTTCCGCACTCGCACGACGCGGGAGACCGAGGGTCTGCTGGTGCCGTACTACGGGTCGTCGGAGTCGGCGGTGCCGGTGTCCCGACCGGTCGGCACGCTCACGACTCGGGATCGGTACGCCCTGGTCGAGGTCATTGATCGGTCTGTGGAGCAGTCGCGGTTCCGCATGCTCCTCAGCCCGGAGGTGCAGGCCGCGATGGCGTTCCGGCCGTCGTACCGGGTGCTGGGGACACGCCGCGAACAGATCAAACAGCTCGGCAACGGGGTCACCCCGCCTGCGGCGGAGTTCTTGATCCGCGCTGTCGTCGCGTCCCTCGGCGTGGCGTTGTGAGGCCGACCCGCCGCCCGTCCCCGATCCCGCTGCACGGCATCGCCTGCGCCGCGTGCCAGCAGCCCGCCCGCGCCATCACCACGTCCGGGCTGGTGGTGCACGTGGACCCGCGCTGCCGACCCTGCCCCGGACCCAACCCCGCCCTCCCCGCGAAGGAGACCCCGCCATGTCCGTGACCCTGCCCACGAGCGCCCTGCTGGGAATGCTGGCCGACCTGTTGCACACCTGCGACGACAACCCCGAGGTCGCGACCGGCTGCATCCTGGTGCACACCGCGCTCGCCGACGACCCGATCGACGTCGGCCGGACCACCGTGCTGTCCGGCACCTCCACGTCATCCACCACCGGTCTGATCGGCCACTGCCGTGAGGTCGCCGACGGCACGCTGGCCCCAGTCCTGCTGCCGAACGACGGCGTGTCGATGACCATCGCCGCGTTCAAGCCGCTCTTGGTCGAGGAGCGGCGCAACGAGATCACGACCTTCCTGCGTATCACCGCCGACGCGGGCCGCATCCTCATCAGCCGGGTCGACGACCCCGGTCTGTTCGAGGTCGACGAGCAGCAGAAGCAGGTGCGGTTCCCCGCCGGGAACCTCGCCAAGTTCCCGAGGAGCGTCTGGTCCGCGCTGGCAGAGGAGCACGTCGCGGGCGAGGAGGACGTCGTCGGCCCGCGGCGGGTTCTCCCGCTGGAGGCGGCGAAGGCGTTCGTCTCGGTGGCCCGCCGCCGCAAGGGGAAGTTCGAGACGTTCTCTCCGCACCCGTCGGCCCCGACCCGAGTTCAGGTCGGCCTGACCTACCAGGGCTTGATTCCCGCGCCGTCTGAGGAGGACGGCGTCACGTCGACCATCCCGACCTTCGATGTGATCCACCCACCCCTGCCGGATCAGGAGCTGACGCCGGTCCTCCGCCCGACCGGGTGACCAACGGTGGCCGCCAGCCTCGCGCTGGCGGCTCGCCGTGGCTGCCCGACAGGAGAGGGGGAGCAGGCCATGAGCAAGAAGACCGGGCCGACGAAACAGCAGGCCGACTTGGTTCTCGCACGTTCGGGGGGATTGTGCGAGAGGTGCTGCCGAGAGGGACACCAGATTCATCACCGGAGGCCCCGAGGAATGGGCGGCACATGCCGAGCAGATACCAACTATCCATCCAATCTGGTGCACCTCTGTCATTCGTGCCACGAATGGGTGGAATCGAACCGAACGCAGGCGTTGGCCGACGGGTGGTTGATCAGACAGGCCTCGCCGCTGCCGCCGTCCGACGTGCTCGTCCTACTCCGCTTCGGCTCGTCCTACCTCACTGACCAGGGAGGAATCGCTGTCGAGCACCCAGAGGACGCGGCGATCAGGTGGGCCGCCGCCGACATGTCCGGACGGGCGAGACGAGACCGAGCAGCGTGACGGACCTGACCAGCAGCGGCGAGGGAAAGAGGTGCGGAATGGGAACCAAGAATCGGCGTAGCCCATTCGGCGGCCTCGTGTCCCGTGCCACCATGGGAACGGCGCAATGCGCTAGTCGGAATGCCGAACTCGAGGGCGCGTCAGGTATGATCGAGCCACAAAAGAAAAGCGGCCCGGAGAGGTGCGTCAACACCTCATCCGGGCCTACCCCGTATCCATCCTGCGACGATGAAGGGGGTGACGTCAGTATGCCTGTGCATCAGCATACTGCACTCAGCCACCCGTCGGTACTTCCCGACACCGCCCGCCGCGCTCTCGCGTATCCGGGCCTGCACTCCGTTCGCGCCATCTGTGCGCTGCTCGTCCCCGCAGGCGAGATCGTGCCGCCCGGCGGTGGCCGATGAGTTGGATCAGGGAGGGCAACGTCCCTCGGATCATGATCCCTGCGGCGATCTTCCCGAAACTCGTCGCAGGAGTTCCCGCCGCCCGCGCCTACGCGGCTCTCGCGATGCGTGCCGACAACAAGACCGGGGTCTCCGACTCGACCACCGAGCAGATCGCCGTCGACGCCGACATGAGTCTGAGTCAGGCGAAGGCCGGCGTGAAGCGCCTCATCGACGACGGCTGGCTCACCAAGATCAGGCAGGGGAACTCGTCGCAGTCCAACCGGTACCAGCTTCACACGACCCCGGCGGACAGGTCGGAAATCCGACCGGTCGACCAGCCGGGAATCCGACCGGTCCTCACCCAAACGGAGCAGTCGGAAATCCGGCTCGGACAGGTCGGAAATCCGGCTCGGACAGGTCGGAAATCCGACCCCCCTCTTGTATTTACTCTTGGCTCTTCTCTTGGAACAGACACCCCGGCCGCTCCGCAGCCGGGTTTGTCCGACGGCCAGGCCGCACTCGACGGGATGCCGACCACCCCTCCCAAGACAAAGCCGAAGCAGGCCGCCAAGGCGCAGGTTGACCCCGAGGCGTTCGACCGCTTCTGGGCCGCCTATCCGAAGAAGGCCAAGAAGCCCCGTGCCAGGACGGCGTTCGAGAAGGCCGCCCAGTCGACCCCGGTCGAGGAGATCATCACCGCCGCCGAGGCCTACGGCGAGCACTACCGGGGCCGGGACATCACCTGGGTTCCGCACCCCTCGACATGGCTGAACGACGAGCAGTGGGCCGACGAACTCCCGCCGCACCGCCATCTCCGCGCCGTGTCCGGCGGGCACCAGCCCCACCAGGACCGCGCTCCCACCGCCGGATTCCGAGGACGGATCTGACCCATGACCACCATCGCCCGCGTCGAGGACTTCGACGCTGACCACCTCGACCCGACCCACGTTCAGAAGTCCCGAGAGAAGGCCGGGGAGCTTCTCCGGGCATCCCTGCCCGCCCGGTACCGATCGGCCACTGTGGACGAACTGAGCGCCCGGAAATGGGTCTCTGGAATCGTTGCCGAGGCCGTGGCGACCGGTCACCCCGTGCCGAAGGTCGAGTGCGCCCCGTCGCTGCTGTTCCTCGGCACCGTCGGCAGCGGCAAGACCTGGACGGCCTTCGGCATCATCCGAGCCCTCTCCGCGTCCGGGCTGCGCCTGTCCTGGGAGGCCGTGACCGCCGCCGACTTCTACGCCGCGCAACGCGGCAGCGACCACCCTGAGGCGGCCTACCAACGCTACGCCCGAACCCCGCTCCTACTCCTCGACGACCTCGGAGCCGAGAAGACCTCGGAGTGGACGGAGCAGCAGCTCTACCGCCTGATCAACCACCGGTACACGCACATGCTCCCGATGCTCATCACGACCAACCTGCCCGCCGCCGAGCTGCGCCCGAAGTTCGGCGACCGGATCGCATCCCGCATCGGGCAGATGTGCCACCAGATCGAGCTCGGCGGACACGACCGCCGCGAACCCGCCGGAGACCTGTGATGACCGAACCCGCCATCCCCGACACCCTCCCGCAGGACGAGGCCGCCGAACGGGGCGTCCTCGGCGCGATGCTCCTCGACAACCGGGTCATCGGCGCCGTCGCCAACATGATCGCTGGAGGCGACTTCTACCGGCTCGCCCACCAGGTGATCTACGAGTCGATCCGCCGCCTCGACGACCGCGGCGACCCCGCCGACCCGGTCACCGTGGCAGCCGAACTCGACGCCGTTGGGCAGCTCGCCCGCGTCGGCGACCGCCCCTACCTGGTCGGGCTCCTCGGGGACGCCCCCGTCGGCGGCTCGGCGACCTACTACGCGGCGATCGTCGCCGAGAAGGCCATGCTCCGCCGGGTGGTCGCCGCAGGCCAGCAGATCACCCAGGTCGGGATGCTCGGCGGGGACGGTGCCCCGGTCGAAGACGTCCTCGAAGCCGCGCAGCAGGCGCTGTTCGGTGTCCACGGCCAGGCCGATGACGACCTCTCCGACCTCGACGACCTCTACTCGGAAACCTCGGACTGGCTGGACGACCCCACCGAGGAACCGGGTCTGCCCACCGGGCTCGCCGACCTGGACCGGCTCCTGAGGATCACGCCGGGATCGGTGACAGTGGTCGCCGCCCGCCCCGGCGTCGGCAAGTCCGTGCTGGGTGTGCAGCTGGCCGCGCACGTCGCCGCCGCTGGGTCCCCGGCGCTGATCTGCTCGCTGGAGATGTCCAAGCGTGAGCTGATGCTGCGGATCATGGCGAGTGACGCGCGAGTGAACCTCTCGGACCTGGTCGCCAAGAAGCTGTCTGACGCCGACAGGATGAAGGTCGCGAAAGCCCAAGGCAAGGCGAAGGGCCGTCCTCTGCGGGTGACGGAGATGGTGTCTGGCGGGGTCGCGAAGATCCGTCGATACGTCGCCGACGCCGCCCGTCGCGGCGAGCCGTACAGCCTTGTGGTCGTCGACTACCTCCAGCTGATGCAGCACCACGACCCGAGGGTGTCGCAGCGGCAGCAGCAGGTGTCCGAGATGAGCCGGGCACTGAAGCTGATGGCGAAGGAGTTCGGGGTGCCCGTGGTGGTGGCCTCGCAGCTCAATCGCAACTCGGAGACTCGGCAGGACAAGAAGCCGCTCATGTCGGAGCTGCGCGAGTCCGGCGCCATCGAGCAGGACGCCGACAACGTCCTGCTGTTGCACCGTGATGACGATCTGAAGCCGGGCGAGATCGAGATCATCATTGCCAAGCAGCGGCAGGGGCCGACGGGGGTGGTGGTCGGTGCGTTCCAGGGCCACTACCAGCGCATTGTGTGCATGTCGAACCAACTGGAGCCATGATCCGGGTGTGCCCGCAGGCCGTCCTGCGGGCAACCGGGCGGCTAGTCGGCGGGGGCTCGCACGATCAGTCGGATGTTCTCCCGCGTGTAGCCGGTGATCCGGGCGATCTCCGCTTGGCGGACGCCGTCAGCGTCAGCGGCGCGGATCGCGTCGGCGAGCCGGGTTCGAGCGTTCGCGAGGACGGTTTCGGCGCGGCGGAAGGCGGTGGCGGCTTTCTTGAGGTCATCGGCGGTGTCTGTCATGACGTGATGGTCTCACAACCAGGTTGGCGAAACTGTTTTGCCAACTGGAGTCGCCAAACGACTTGACAACCACAACCGGGTAGGCCAAACTTGTTGGCATACGGAGAGAGCGACACCACGGAGGCGGAGATGAACGCAGCAGCCGCGCTGAACACGGAGCTGGACGATCTGATGAGCAACACCACCAGCCCGGTCCTGATCGCCACGCTGGCGGCACTGGACGGCTACACCGATGGCGCGGCGTGGCTCCTCCGCACCCGGATCACCACGGAGCTGGAAACGAGGTACCCGAAGGCATCGCGGGCGATGGACGCGGAGTTCGCCCGCGCCGAGCGGGAGGGCACCGTCGGCGAGTTCGACCAGTCGGCGATTCTACTGGCCGCCATCGAGCAGATCGGAGCGTGACCTGATGAACATCTACCTGATTCGACGCTCCATGGACGGCCCGTCGCCCGACGCCGCCTACGCCATGGTCATCGTCGCCCGGAACGACGCCGCAGCGCGCCGGGCCGCCGTCGGAGCCTCCCAAGGTGGAGCCGAGGCAGTGGCGTGGATGGACGCGACGACCGAGCTGATCGGCACCGCCGCAAGCACCGCGACCGACGGAACGGCGGCCCGCGTCATCCTCGACGACGCCACCGCCTGACCGACCCCCTCCCCACCTCCGTGGGGGTGCCCCGGCCGGGGCGTCCAACCTCCAAGTAAGCCGCCCCGGCCGGTCCTACACAACACCCGCCTCCGCCCCTTGCTGGGGGCAGATCGGAGCACACACATCATGCCGGCTCTGCTGGATCACTCGAACCGCATCACCCGCGACTCCTACCGCGACATCGAGATCGCCTACTCCGCCGGTCAGATCGTCGCCGTCGTCGTCCGCCACGGTGACCTCGCCGAGGTCACCCGACCCGACGGCGTGACCACCACGACGGTCGGCCAGCGCGGCCTGCTGCGCGAGCTGGACGCCGCCCACGACGCCGCTCACGGCCCGCTGTGGCCGACGGCGGAGGAGACCCGCGCCGCGTCCCTGCTCGCCGAGTCCGACGCCGTCGACGGTGTGCTCCTCGACGAGGTCCGCCGGGTCGCCACCGACCACCCGACGGGGCTGCCGTCCCTGACGGACGACCAGTTGGCCGCCCTGATCGTGTGCGTCCGCCGGGGCTCCGCCTCGCTCGCCGTCCTCGGCAGCTGACCCTCCCCGCACCTCCGCTCCCGCCCGGTGACCCCGACCTGGGCGGGAGCGGACACCAACCGTCCACAAAGGACTGTGTCGAAGGGCTGAAGATGCAGCGCGAAGAGACCTACTACCAGATCGAGATCACCAACGTCCGTCTCGGACTCGATCTCCGAACCACGTGCCACGACACCGTCGCCGAGGCGCTGGCGGAGCTAGCTACTAAGACGTGGCACCACGCGGACACGGTGGCCCGCGTGGTCCAGGTGCACGCCGTCCGAACCACCGTCGTCCTCACCGAAGCCGAAGAAGACGACGCATGGGCCGAGAATGCCCGCCGCGACCGCCAGCGCTGACGTTCCCCGTCGTCCCCGTCTCGTACGGGGTCGGTGGAGTCCGCCAGACAGGCAGACAGACGGAGGGAAGCCGCATGACCGACTCGCTCCAGTCCCGCATCAAGGCCGTCATCGTCGCGAAGAACGACGAGTTCTTGCAGGAAGAGGACTACGAGTACCGCATCGATGAGGACGCCATCGACCAGTGGGCCGACACCATCGCCGCCGCTCTTGCCCCGCGCATGTGGGCAGACGGCGAGACGGTTCCCGGCGGCCTCGTCGTGATGGAGGCAGACGGCGAGATCAACGACGACCGGATCGGGCTCGGCGATGGATCTCTGAACGAGGACGGGACGCCTATGGGGATCTCCTACTCAGGTCCCGTGTGGGAGGTGACCCTGCCGGAGATCCCCGCCGAGTACCGCGAAGACGACGAGGAAGACGAGGACGACGACTTCGACGACGAGGACTGACCCACCAGCCCCGGACGGACCCGCCCGCCCGCGCATCAGGCAGCGCACCGGGGCACCAGACACCCGCGACGAGACGAGAGGAACCCCCGTGATCGCAGTGACCAACACCAGCAGGACCACCTGTTCGTGCCCCGGCGGTGGCGACCCCGACGGCTGGATGGACCCCACCTGCCCCGTCCACGCCGCACACCACGCCCGCGCACACCGAGAGGAGCAGGGCCGATGACCCAGCCCGCCACCGAGACCAACCCGCCGACCGTGGTCTACCGGGTGACCTGCGACTCCTGCCGCACCGTGCAGGGCGTCAGGCTGCCCGCCGAGGTCCACACGATCACGGCGTATGAGTGCGCGTGCGGATGGATCGGCATGTTCCAGCCGGAGCCGACGTGATCGTCGAATACCGCGTCCTCGTGAGGCCCGCCGACGGGATCGGCGTGGAGGTGCACCCGGCCAGCACGGTCGGGCACGCCACTGCACTGCACCGGCAGGCGCCGGGATCGCGCATCGAGCAGCGGCTCGTGGAGCCGTGGCGGGACGTCACCGAGCTGCTGACCCCGGAGGACGCCCGATGAGCGACGACGAGATCGAGTCCACCGCCGAACTGCTCGCCGAGACCACCGGCCTCGACATCACCACCCTCGACCGGGCCGACGGCCTCGACCACGCGCTGATCCTCGCCGCCGAGCTGCTCGCCGAGCACCGACTCGGCGGCTACGACCGGGGCTGCGTGCAGGTAGAGCAGCACATCGACGTCCTCACCACATACCGCGAGGACGTCCTCGACGCCCGACGCAAACAAACGACGAAGGAGAGCACCTGATGGCAGGCGAAACGACGATCACCGTGGTGGGGAACCTGACCGCCGATGTCGACCTCCGATTCGTCCCGAAGGGCGACGCGGTCGCGTCGTTCACCATCGCCTCGACCCCACGCACCTTCGACAAGCAGAGCGGCGAGTGGAGGGACGGCGACGCCCTGTTCCTCCGTTGCTCACTGTGGCGGCAGCCGGGCGAGAACGCGGCCGAGTCGCTGAGCCGGGGCACCCGCGTGATCGCGGTCGGACGGCTGAGGCAGCGCAGCTACGAGAAGGACGGCGAGAAGCGGACCGTCGTCGAGCTTGAGGTCGACGAGATCGGCCCCTCGCTGCGGTACGCCACGGCCGCCGTGCGCAAGGTCGAGCGGGGAGGAGCGGCGCCGTCGCGACCCTCGCAGGCCCCCGCCGACGACCCGTGGGGCGGAGCACCTGCAGTCGGCAACCGCGAGGAGGTGCCGTTCTGATGCTGACCGCTGCGCAGCACATCCTGACCTGCCACAGCCCGACGGCCGCCGCCGCCGTGGTCGCCGAGGCCCGCCGCGTCGGCCACGCCGCGCGGAAGACCGGGGCCACCCTCGTCATCGACTCCACCGGCTCACTCGGATGGATCGCCGACCTCGCGAAGTGGGCGAGGCGGAACAACTACGCCGCCTCCGAGGAGGTGGGCTACCTCATCCACCGACTCGACCTCCCTGACCTCGAACCGAAAGGACCCGCCATGACCCCCGAGCACCTGCACGCCGTCGAGACGATCGACCTCCAGGACGCCATCGACGCCCTCGCCGCAGCCGCCGCCGCAACCGAAGGCGAAGTCGGCGAACGCCTCGCGCGTCTCCTGGTCGCCGCCCGCCAGCTCCAGCAGGACCTGAACGACCTCGTCACCGACGTCCTGAACACCTGACCAAGGGAAGGCCAAGCCGATGAGCGACACCACCTACACCGAGGCTCAGCTACGCGAGTACGCCACGTACGTGATCACCGAGCACGCCAGGGACGTCGAGTACCTGTCGATCGGCGAGATGGCGGATGGCCACCTGGGCGGGGATCTGTCCGACGAGCAGCACCGCCGGGTGTCCGAACTGATCCGGGGCGCGTCCGTGGCCGTGATCCTGCCGACTGACTGACGCCGGTGCCCTCTGTCGCCCCGGACCCCGATGCCGGGGCGGCGGTGGACACCGAGAACAGAGAGGACCTCATGATCAACGACCACGTCACCGAGTGCCCCGCCTGCCACGGCGACTATCTGATCGAGACCCACTGTGAGGACCGGGACTGCCTGGGGCTCCACTGCGGCATCTGCCGGTGGGGGTGTGACCAGTGAGCACCCAGGCAGATCAGATCGTCGCGGCCGTCGTAGCCGACACCAACGAGTACGCGTCCGACGTCGTAGACCGCGTCGACCCCGGCGCCCGATCCGTCGACTACAGCATCGTCCGGCTGGAGAACGGCCGTCCGTACTACGTCCGACGCCGCCAGGTGTGGCGCCTGACGGACGGCGCGTTGTTGGCCGCCGAGTGGACCGAGGGCCTTGGGAAGCACGCCTACGAGGACCCCTGCCCCGAGGCGTACCGGGTCGTGGCCCGCGAGGTCACCGCCGTCGAGTACGTGCGGGAGGACCCGCGTCCTGTCCTACCGGACGACGGCACGACCGTCGCCAGCCTGCGCGCCGAGATGCGCGCAGCGGGACTGTGCGACGACGTGCGGGAGGAGTCGTGACCGTCGAGGCCGACCTCGCTACCGCACTGCGCCTGCTCGACGACCTCACCGACCCCGACCCGTGCTGGTACGACCACCACGGCGGATGCCAGGCCCACGGCGTGCCCGACGCGGGGGGCAGCTGCCCGAACTCTGAGGCGGCCGAGCTGCTCGCCCGGCTGTCCGGCGGACCCCGGACGGTGGCGCTCCGCGAACTCGCCACCGACCTGATCCTGTCGTCCGCCCGAGACAACGACGACCCCGACGCGATCGCCGAGGGCGCCGGCGACACCGACCTCGGCGATCTGACACTCGCCGAGGTGGAGCAGGTGGCCCGCATGATCGCGCAGGCCACGATCACCGTCGAGATCCCGACGACCTTGGAGGACGAGTGACCCAGCCGAAGAAGATCCGCAGCCGCGAAGAGCTGTACCGCCGGGTGCTGTCCACCGACCCGCAGGACGTCGCTGACCGCGAGGCGATGCCACTCGTAGCGCAGATCTACGCCTCGATGCTTGTCGCCGTCGAGCTGCAACTCGTCGCCACGCTCGCCGGGAGGCCCGGCCGCGAGTTGGAGATCACTCGCGTGCGCCGTGCGATCGGCGGCGGACATGGCTGACCCCGTGCAGACCCACGACGAGATGAAGAAGAAGTACACCCCGATCGGAGTCGGGAAGTGAACGATTCGGTGTTCGTGGCCGGCCATCCCGCCCCGCAGGGTTCGAAACGCCACGTCGGACGGGGAATCCTCGTGGAGTCCTCGAAAGCGGTGAAGCCATGGCGGGAATCCATTCGGTGGGCGGCCTCGGGAATGACCCGGCACGGCGCAGGAGAACCCGTTGCCGTCGACCTGGAATTCGTGATGCCCCGGCCGACGAGCACGCCGAAGCGGCGGACACCGCCCGCAGTTAAGCGTCCTGACCTCGATAAACTCGTCCGCGCCGTGTTCGACGCGCTCACCTCGGCGGGCACTATCGCGGACGATTCGCAGGCAACGGAACTGCGCGCGCGGAAACGGCTCGCGGAACTCGACGAGATCCCCGGAGTGCATATCCGGGTCATGTCGGCGAATGCGAATGCCGAACTCGAAATGGTAGAATCGGCCCAGTGAAATAGGCGTCGGGCGGGTGTCCGAATCACCCGCCCGACCGTCGGATAACACCTAGGAGGAATCCGACATGGAGAATCGTAACAGTCTCACGATCAGCAAGGATCACCTGCGCATCCTCGATGTGGATGCGAAGGAGGCCACGTCATGAGCACCCACACCGAGGGGGAGATCCTGGCGTGGGTCGAGGCCGGACTGCTGACCTGCGACGCCGACGACGTGTGGTGGGCGCGGCAGCCGGTCGGCCCGGTCCTCCTTGACCCGCAGGGGCAGGCCTCCGCCTCATACCTCCTCTGGGAGGGACGCATCGTCTCCCCGCGTGGCGGACCGTGCGAGCTGACCCAGATCGGCCGCGACCTGCTGGCCGTGTACCGAGACCAGGCCCTCCGGGAGGACGTCGACGCGCCCGGCCCCTTCGCGCCGGGCGACACGGTCTCGCACCTGGACCGCGCCACCGGCCTCACCCGCCGGGGCACCGTGATCACCGTGGGAGCGGAGGACGCACTGGTGCGGTTCGCCGCCGACGAGTTCGAGTTGATCCGCCACTCCGACCTCATCGTCCTGCACGCCCCTGCCTGACCCGCCGGCCGACGCCGGACCACCCGGCGTCGGCCCTTCACCCCTGGAGGGGACATGAGCACCGACACCCCGCACTACGCCTACATCCAGGCGTGCGCGTCCGCCCTCACCGCCGCCGGAATGCCGGTCGAGACCTGGTACGCCGACGAGGGCGACCTCCTCGACGCTGGCATCACACTGGATTCCGGGCGTTGCCTGGCGTGGTCCGAGGAACGCGCCTGGTACGCACTCACCTCGGACGGCGGCAACGTCATCGACTCGTTGGGAGCGTTCGCCCCGCCTCCCGCCGGTGTCGCCGCCTGGGCTGCCGCGATCCCGGCGAGGCCCAGGGTCATCGAGGCCCCCCGGTTCCGCAGCGCCGAGGACGAGGACGACGCCCTCCGCGCCGAAATCCTCGCCGACCTCGCCGAGTATCGAGGGGAGACCTCCGATGCCTGACCCCATCGCCCAGATCCGCGCGATCCTCGCCGAGCACGGCGTCGACCTGTCGAAGATCGTGATCGGCCGATCCGACATCGACGGCGAGGCGGTCGTCTACACCGGGCGCACCGAGACGGAGTCGATCGAGGCGAACTACCGACCGCTCGGCGACGTCCTGCGCGACCTCGTCGCCATCCACCAGGGAGAGCCGACCGATGACGAGTGACCCCGACACGTCTCCCTCCCCGGTACGCTTGCCCGAGCCGTGCTGGTGGGTTGACTACGGCGATGCCTGGGAGGACCCGCACTGCCTGACCCGCGCCGACGCCGTGCGGGTGATCAACCCCGGCCGGGGACACGGCATCGTCCGACAGGAGGCGCTGCCCTGTTGGCAGGTCACCTGCCACACCTGCGGCGAGCAGCAGCACGCCGCCGCCCTCGACGGCGAGTGCGGCTGGGAGTGCGGCGGCCCGCTCCTCGACCCCGGTGACGTCCCGCCGCCCCGCCACCCGGATCAGTCCGCGCTGTTCGAGGCGATGCCCACTGATGACCTCGGCATCCCCGGCGGCATGGTCGTCATGACGGAGGTGTGTGATGGCTGACTTCCCAATGCGCCCTCAGAATGTCGCCGTCCACCCTGTACCGGACGAGCAGCGTTCCCGCGCCCGCTTGGCCGTGGCCGCCGCCGCGACGGACGCGGCCGACTGCCGGGTGCTGCTGGACTGCCTCGGGCTGCTGCCCGACACCGCGGAGAGGCGGGCATCGTGAGCCGCCCGCCGATCCGCGTCACGATGACCGCGGTGGTCGACGTCCCCGAGGGGGACTATGCCCACACCGATGTGGACGACGTCGTGGCGGTGGCGGTGAACGTGTCCGCAGGTCGGGCGCATGACATCGTCCGCGCCGTCGAGACCCTGTCGGACGGATCACGCCGGATCACGGTCACCGCCCGTCTCGGGGAGTACCGGCCGCTCTGGGAGCCAGAGGAAACGACTGGGCCCGCCCCGGAGCCGGTCCCGCTCGCCCAGCTGTTCGGACCCGAGGAGTCGTCGTGACCGAGCAGACCACCAACCTCCTCCGGCGGGCCGCCGCCCGGCTGGACAGCCTGACCGACGTCCCGCCCACCCCCGCCCTGGGGGTCGCGTGGGTCCTCGGCCTCGCCCCGTCGGCCGCCGCCCCGCTCGCCGCACTCCTGCGGGCGGAGGCGGATCGTCTCGACGTCGAGGCCGCGCCGACACGACAGGCCTACCGGGAGTCCCTGCCGGGCACGGACCTGGCCCAGATCATCCTCGGGGAGGCGTCGTGATCGCCGACCGAACCGCCATGGCCGTGGCCCTCCTGTCGCTCGCTTCCCTCTGGGCTGGTGCCCCGTGGTGGGTGCAGACCGCATCGGCGGCGGTGTGCGTCGCCATTGCTGTCCCCGTTATCCGAGGAGACCTGCCGTGACGAACATCCCGACGATCGCCCCGAGCTGGCCGACCCCGATTCGCCGGGGACGAGGCCGCAAAGCCCGCGACCAGGCGATGGCGGAATCCGGCCGCTGGCTGGCCGCCCTGATCGCGGACAGCCGGGGGAAGCAGAAGGAGAAGGAGAAGCAGGGATGATCGACATCGTTGCGGCGATCGATGGCGCGCTGGCTGACGAGCGGGCCGCCGAGCTCCAGCTCGACCAATGCGCCACCTGCTCCCGCCGCCTGCGGGGCGACGCCTCCTACTACTGGTGCTCGGACACCTGCCAGGAGAGGTGGCACGCCGCCCGGTCGGAAGGCGAGGCCGAGGGTGGAGGGCTCGGCGGCGAGCTGCGGGACTGGCTGTCAGCCCGGCGGGCGGGCCGCCCGCCGGACCCCGATCCCATGCCCGACTACCGGCCCCGGTGGATGGGCGCGGCCGTCAACATGGCCTGGGTGGACGAGATGCCCATCTGGCAGGCACCCCGACGGATCGACTACCTCGTCACCGAACGGGGCGCCCACCGGCGTCGGTGGTCGGAGCCGCTCGCAGCAGCTCCGACCTCGTGGCGAATCGACGAGCTCCGCAGGTTCGTCGACCGCGCCGAGCTCACCCCCGTCGAGTTGGCAAGGACACGCGCCGCGATCCAACGGCTCACCCCAACCCCGGTGGACAACGGCTGGACAGCCGGGGATGAGATCGTCATCGCGCCGAACCCGGACGACCATGTCCTGGCCGAGACCTGGAACAGGTTGTACGACAGCCTGGTCTACCTAGCCGAATTCAACGGTCTTTCCCTGGTCAGGGTGACGAGCTACGAACAGCTCAGCGTGCCGCAAGGAACGCAGGTAAAGATGTCCGCGCTCCTAGGAACAGGACATAACCGTCCGTTCGGGTTCACCGGTGACACACGCCCTCGACACTGAGTTCATGACGAATGATCAGGAACTCGCCTACTACCGGTTGGCTCTCCTCAAGGCGTCCGACCGCCGGGACGACAAGGAACAGAGCAGGTTCAGACGGACCCACGGTGGAGTCATCCACCGGCTCCTCGATGAACATCGGCCCGACGGCGAACAGTGCGCCGCACCGGGCTGCGACACCGCCTGGCCCTGCGGAACCGTCCTAGGAGCACAGACCGACCTCGGCGGCATCCGCCCCTACGGAAGCTGACCCCCCTGCCGCCCCGGTGCTCCCACAGACCGGGGCGGCAGCGCAGGGGACACTGATACGCGACAACCCCGCCAAGGAGAGCGCCATGAACGGACAGGAATTCTTCGACAACCTCGAGCAGACCTTCCGCGACCACGATCGGCAGCGGCGTGCCGAGATCCGCAAAGCCCGCCGTGCCGCCGCACCCGCCGCCGAGGAGACGGACGCTGAGCAACCCGACCCGCGCAAGGACGTCCCGCCCGCCGACTAGATGTGGTGCCCTCGTGCCCGTGCCGCCCCCTCATCTGGTGGCGACACGGGCACATACACGAGCGCGCCTCGCGTGCAATCACCCGAACGGGCGCTACGCTGATCCGGTCGCCGCGCCTGGGAGGTCCACAGTGAACACCTGCTCTGCCTGCGAAGCCCCCACTGACATCGCCCTGTGCCCGCGCTGCGTCGCCCGCCTGACGCGCGCCCTCGGGCAGGTGCCGGAGCTGGACCGCGAGCTGGAGATCACCATCACCCGGCAGGCCGCGCAGAGGCCGGTCTCAGGTGGACGGTCAGCGGAGACGGTCGTGTCGTTCCACGAGGACGCCAGCGCGATCAAGCGGACGCTGCTCGCCGCCCTCGCCCGAGCGGTCCGAGCTGTCCACCAGCCCGACCCCGGCACGCATGTGTTCCTCCCCGCGGGCGTTCACCACACCCTCACCGGCCTCTCGACGTGGCTGTCCACCCGACCCCGCCCAACGTGGCTCGCGACCCACGAGGACGCTGCCGCCTTCGCCGAGGACATCCACGACGCCGTGTCCGCCGCGTGGCGAATCATCGACCGGGGCCCCGACCGGCGCTGGATCGGCCCCTGCGACACCGGGGACTGCCGCGCCGACGTCCGCGCCATCGAAGGACGGACAACCGCGACGTGCCGGGAGTGCGGAGCCGAACACGACGTCGAACAGCGTCTCGCTTGGATGGTCGAGTCAGTGCGCGGCCTCACCGGGGGAGCAGCGGAGATCACCGCCACCCTCCGCGCCGTCGGCGTCGACATCCCGGCGACGCGCATACGCACGTGGGCGTCCCGAAGGCGGCTCGCCGCCGTCTCGCCCGGCGTATACCGGGTCGCGGACGTGCTAGACCTCAATCGACCTGCGGAAATAGCCGCATAGTGTCCACTTGCGCCGAAGGGCTTGACACACTAGTCTGATTATGTTGCGCAATCGGTGTATCTACCCGATGCCACGCGAACCCCGCCGAGTGCGGGGTTTCGTCGTCTACAGCCCCGCCTTCCTTGCGCCCCGTGAGCACGCCACTGGCCTGCCGGGGATCTGGCCACCCTCTGGCGGGGATGGACGGCCGGTCCCGGTCTGGCGGCACGGGACCGGTCAACCCCCGCCGCCGCTGAGGAGCGAACGTGATTCCTGACGACCTTCCCCGCCGCTTCCGTCTGATCCGCGCGGTCGACGTCACCGGCCCGTCCGGCACCGGCCACGTCGCAGACGGCGTGCTCTGGCCCGACGACACCGCCACCGTCCACTGGCGCGGCGAGCGCGTCTCGAACGTCCACTGGACTGGCGGCCTGGCCGATGTCGAGGCCGTCCACGGACACGGCGGACTGACGACCGTCGAGTGGATCGACTGAGGAGCCTGCCGTGCGCTATCGGAAGATGATCGTCACCCACATCGACGGCACTGAGACCCGACACGGCGGCACCCACCATGACGTAACGGACGACGTGCTTCGGGTGTGGACGCGCTCGGATTACGGCGGCGAGCGGCAGAACATGACCTCATATCCGCTGGTCAACGTCAGATCGTTCCGCAACCGCGAGGACGGCGAGCCCGAATGTCACGCTGAGTAGATCAGACCACCGGGCTGGTACTCGCACTAGCAAATAATGCGATACAGGGAGTGACATCGGGGGGTTGGATGCGGATCGTGTGCTCGCACACCGAGGTCGAACTCGACGTCACCACCGCTGCTCCCGACGACACCGCCACCGCAATCTTCGAGTGGACGACCAGCCGGGACGGACGTCGCTACGCCACCGTCACGACCTGGTGCTGCGTCGCGCACACCGGTCGATCATGGGATCTGTTCTCGCTGGACTGTCCGCCGTGGTTGCAACGGCTCGCTGCTGAGCATCAGCCTGCGAGGTCAACCTCGTAGCCGAGCAGGACCAACGACGGCCCGGTCAGCACCTCCGTACGCAGCCGCGTGCAGTCCGCCGATTCTGCCTCGTGGCAGCCGATCTCCTCGTACTCCTCGTACGAGGCGAACAGGTTCGACGCAGCAGTCGTCATCGACGGCCACTCAGCCTGCGCCGCCATGTCCGTCACCGAACGCACGTCCTGCACCACCCCGGCCAGGTACCGGCCGCACCGCGGCTCCGTCCACCCCTCGTCGTAGCAGGCTTCTGCCCGAGCCGGGTTGTCGATGCCTTCCAGGTGCGGGCGCCAGTCCGACTCCACCGCCAGCAGCGTCCCCCCATCCGTGGGGTACGTCCGGGGTGCGGCATCCACCGTGGACACCGGGGACGACGGCAGGGGGGCGGGCTCGTCCGCCTCCGCCGTGCACGCGGCGAGCAGGAGCAGAGCAGGCAGGGCGAGCAGGCGGCGGCGGGACATCGGTACTCCGATCGGCAGGCGGGACTCACCCGAGGCATCGCACCCCGCACGCCTGCGGTTACCGAGGGAGCCCCGATGCGCCGAGCCCCAACCCCGTGCGTAGTACCCGGATGCCGGGGCCACGCGGTGCGCCTGTCCCGATGCCCCACCCACGCCCAGGCCCGTGACGCCCACCTGGCACGCACCACGCCAACCAAGGTGGCACGAACAACGGCAGTGAGAGTACGACGAACCAACGCCGTCCGAGCATGGCGCACCCAGCACGGGGACCACTGCCCAGGCTGGGGCACACCGCCACACGCAGCAGCCGACCTGACCGCCGACGACCCCGTGCCCATCGCACGCGGAGGCGATCCAATGCAGGCGTTGACCGTGCTGTGCAGGTCCTGCAACGGGCGCAAGGCCGCGCGCTGACCTGCAACAACAGGTCGGTCGATCGAATCGAGATCGAATCGAGTTGCATCACCGCAGGTCAGGGGGGTGGGGGGAACCCCTCCGCCCCGGCCAGCAGGAGCCCCGCCCCGTGCAAGGCGGACGCTCGCACCCGCAAAAACCAACCCCGGCCTTGATCGGCCCCTTCTTTCGGTTCGGCGCGATGCCGTCCGACCCTGATTCGGCGCGATGCCGAGGAGGACGCCATGCCCCAACCCAAGACCGGCCGCGCCGCTGGCCGACCCCGTAAACCCGTTGAGCGCGAACGCGCTGCGGGAAACCCCGGACACCGTCCGCTGCCTGCGTCCCCGATGCCCGGCCAAGGGATCGCGTCGGACGGGACGATCCCGGACGCTCCGGATTCCTTGGGGGAACAGGGTCGTGAGGTCTGGCGGCTTGTGTGGTCGGGCGCCCGGACGTGGATGGCTCCTGGTTCGGACCCGATTGTCGTTCGCCAGCTCTGCGAGGCATGGGACGAACGGCACGCGCTGCGCGAACACCTAGAAGCCGCGGGAACTGAAGGCCGCTGGTACACCACGGCGAACGGGCAGGTCGTCACGCATCCGTCCGTCACGCAGCTCCGCGCCCTCGATGCCCAGATCACGTCATGGCTGGCTGCGTGCGGGCTGACCCCGTCGGACCGTGCTCGCCTCGGGCTCGCCGAGGTGCGCGTGGCCGACCCGATGGACGATCTCGCGAAGCGCCGGGCCGACCGTGCCGCTGAGTCCGCCTGACCCCCAGTGGGCCCCGTCGATCTGGACGCCGTCTCGGTACAGCCGGTCTGGTGGCGATGATGTCGGAGACTTCGCCGAGACGTTGCTGACCGTTCCGAAGGGACCGAAGGCCCGGCAGCCGTTGGCGTTGACCCGCTGGCAGCAGTGGTTGTGCCGCTCGCTGCTGGAGCGCAAGGACGACGGACTGCTTCGCTACAGCGTCGCGATCGTCGGGCTCGCGAGGAAGAACGGCAAGTCGCTTCTTGGTTCGTCACTGGCCTTGGATCACCTGTTCTTCGGGCCGCCGGGCGCGGAGGTCTACAGCGCTGCCAAGGACCGGATGCAGGCCCGAATCGTGTTCGGCGAGGCCCGCAAGCAGGTCTTGGCGAGCGCACCGCTGAAACGCGTCGCGAAGGTCTACCGTGACGCCATCGAGGTCCCGGCGAAGGGCTCGGTGTACCGGGCGCTGTCCGCTGACGGTGGTGCCGCACAGGGGCTCAACCCGAGCTTGGTGATCGCCGACGAGGTGCACGTCTGGCCGTCCGGACCGAACAGCCGAGCTGGTGACGACCTCTGGGAGGCGCTCACCGAAGGTTCAGGTGCTCGCGAGGAGGCGCTGGTCGTGGCCATCACGACCGCGGGTTCCACTCTCGACTCCCTACTCGGTCGTCTGTACGAGTACGGCTCGAAGGTCGCGAGCGGCGAGGTCGACGACGAGACCTTCGGATTGTTCTGGTGGGCTGGGGCCGATGACGCACCGATCGACGACGAGCAGGCGTGGCGGGCCGCGAACCCGAACCTTGCTGAAGGGCTGCTGAGGCTCGACGACCTGAAGTCCTCGTCGAAGAGAACGGCTTGGCCAGCGTTCCGCCGGTACCGGATGAACCAATGGGTCAGCATGTCCGGCGAGGGTTTGGTGCCGCCGCAGCAGTGGCGCGAAGCAGCCCGACAGCAGCCGATTCCCTCGGGGAGTCGGGTCACGCTCGGCTTCGACGGATCCATCTCCGACGACGCGACCGCTCTCGTCGCCACCGACCTCGACACCGGCCTGCAACAGCTCCTCGCCATGTGGGAAGCGGACCGGTCCGATCCGGACTGGACGGTGCCGCGGGACGAGGTCGAGGCAGCCGTAATGCGCGCCTTCGAGTCGTACAACGTCGAGTTGATGTGGTGCGACCCCGCTTTCTGGGAAACCGAGGTCGAATCGTGGTCTGTCCAGTGGCCGGGCCGCGTCGAGCGGCTGCCGATGTCCAATGCCCGCATCGGCCCGATGGTTGCCCAGTGGTTGGCCGATCTTGCCGAGGGACGTCTGCTCCACGTCGAGAATCCGGGCCTGACCCGGCACGTCATGAACGCCATCGCGAAGGACACGCCGAGCGGAATCACGTTCCGCAAGGAGCGCCGCGACTCTCCCCGGAAGGTCGACGCCTACGCGGCGGCCGTCCTGTCCAACGGCGCACGTCACGACATCGTCGCGTGGGAAACCGCATCGTCCCGACACGAATCCAACCAGGTCATCGTCATGTGAGGAGGTCCGCGTGGCCCTCTGGGACCTCACCGACGAAGAGTGGTTCTCCCGACTGAATCAGAAGCGGTTGGAGCAGAAGTGGTCCGGCCGGAAGTGGTGGGAGTACTACGACAACGAACAGCCGCTCGCGTTCGTGGCCAGGATCTTGCAGGAGCAGGAGTACCGGTTCCCGCCGCTGATGATCGCGTGGCCCGAACTTGTTATCGACTCCCTCGAAGAGCGTCTGGACGTCGAGGGCTTTCGACTCGGTGACGATGACGAGGCCAGCGAGGCGCTGCACGACATCTGGCAATGGAACGACCTGGACGAAGAGTCTGAGGAAGCGCACCTCGCTGCGCTTGTCACGTCCACGTCGTACGTCATGGTCGGTCCAGCCGAACCGTATCCGAAGATCACCATCGAGTATGGCGACGAGGTTGCCGTTGAGGTCGATCCAGGTACGCGGCGCGTTGTTGCTGGGTTGAAGGTCTGGTCATCGGACGGGAAGATCGACAACCGGGGAACCCTCATGCTCCCTGGCCGGTTGATCGAGTTCGAGCTGGGGAAACCGGTTGGTTCGCAGTCTTCGCGCTGGTCCCCGGCGGCGGAGAGCCCGCAGGCCAGTCCGTTGGTCCCCTTGCTTCCGATGCTCAATCGAGCGCGAAAAAGCAAGGGCCGATCAGATCTCGTTGCAATGCGTCCGTTGGTTGACGCCGCAAACCAAACTGCGACCAATCTGCTGGCTGCCGTCGAGCACCATGCCCTTCCGAGGAAGTACGCCATCGGAGTCAGCAAGAAAGACTTCGTCGACGAGGAAGGTCGGCAACTTCCGACGTGGAAGGTCGGCACGGGAGCCGTGTGGGCAGTTCCCGGACGGCCAGCGCAGCGCGGCGAGACTCCTCCGCAGATCGAGTTGGGGCAGTTCCCGGCTTCTGATCTGCGGAACTTCATCGAGACGATCAAGCTCATGGCCCAGACTGCGGCCAGCCTTTACGGACTTCCGCAGAGCTACATGGGATTCGTTGCTGACAACCCCGCTTCCGCCGATTCGATCCGCGCCGCCGAGGCCCGGCTGATCAAGCGCGCCGAGCGACGACAAATCCGGTTCGGCGGAACGTGGGAACGGGCAATGCGAATCGCGTGGGAGATGCGCGGCGAAGGCCCGGCCGCAGCAACCCGGCTCGAAACGGTGTGGCGCGACCCTGCCACTCCGACTCGTGCGGCTCGGATCGACGCAGCCACGAAGGCGCTGCAATCCGGCCTCGCCGACGACGAACAGGCGCGGGAGGATGCGGGCTACACCGCCGAACAACGTCGTGCAATGCGCCGTCGAGCAGCGGAGAACCGAAACAGAATCTCCGATGACGTCCGCGCTTTGGATGTGACGGGGGTTCCGGATGCCGCTTCCATCCTCGGTGGCGCAGGTGGCCCAGTCCCACGCCAGCCAGCAGCAGGCGTACCAAGCTGACGCGCTGTCGCTGGTCCTGGAGGCGATGGACGGGTGGTCGGGCGACCCGGACGCATGGTTGGACCGGGTCCGCCTGATCGGCGACGAACTCCTTCGGCTCCAGGTCCTTGCTGCGGCACTGGCCGACGCTTACCTGTCCGACGTGCTCGACATGCAGGGCGCGGACCCGCGCTCGGATGGCGAAGTCGACCCGTCCGCGTTCGCCGACCTCACCGACGGCGGCGGATCGTGGCTTCGACTGCTCGTCTACGCCCCGACGTCGGTCGCTCGCATCGAGGACGGCATCGATCGTGCCCGATGGGTGGCGCAGTCGATCGCCCTGACCGGGATGCAGGACGTGGGACGGTCGGCGGTATCGGCGGCGATGTGGTCCCGACGTGCAGCAACGGGCTACGTGCGGATGCTCGTGCCGCCGAGCTGTGCGCGATGCGCAATCCTCGCTGGCCGCGTGTACCGGCGGGTGACGGCGTTCCGGCGGCACCCGAGGTGCGACTGCCGCCACGTTCCCCAGGCCGAAGACAGCGGAGACGACTGGTCGACGGACCCCGCGACCTACTTCCGGTCGCTGAGCGATGCCGAGCAGGACCGCATCTTCACCTCCGCAGGAGCGCAGGCGATCCGAGACGGCGCTGATATTTCGCAGGTCGTCAACGCGAGATCCGGCATCACCACGGTGACGGCGTACGGCCGGACCGTGCAAGCCACAACAACGGGCACGACAACGCGGGGCACTGCCGGTCAGCGCCTCGCCGAGGAAGCGGGCACCGACCGCGATGGTCGTAACCGCCGTGCCCGTACTCCCCGGCTGATGCCGGACGAGATCTACCAAGCCGCCGAGCTGGAGGGCTGGAGCCGAGACGAAGTTTTACGGCAGCTCTTTCGCTTCGGATACATCATCTGACCTGCCGCGATGGTCGGTCCAGATCCACTGTGGAGGACGGCGCGATGCCGGATACCGATGCACCTACGCCGGACGAGTCCGGCACCACCGAGGCCGCCGCGACGGCGGTCACGGAGTCCCTGGGAGACCCCGGAAAGGCGGCACTGTCCGCCGAACGGAAGCGGGCGAACGAGGCTGAGCGGAAGCTCAAGGAGTTCGAATCCCGCGTCCGCGAGTTCGAGGACCGCGACAAGTCCGATCTGGAGCGCGCCTCCGCCGAGCGGGAACGGCTCCAGGCGGAGCTGGCCACGGAGCGCGCGACGCGCCTGCGGCTGTCCGTCGCCGCCGAGCACGACATCCCGCGGGACTACCACCACCTGCTGACCGCGAGCTCCGAAGAGGAGCTGACGGCGCAGGCCAAGACCGTATCCGAGCTGGTCGCGCTCAAGGCCGCCCCGCAGTTCGCCGCGAATCCCGCGCAGGGCAAGAGGTCCGCAGAGTCCTCGACGCCGACACTGGAAGGCGGCGCCGCGGCCTACGCCGATCGGTTCGGAACCAACAAGTAAGGACGACCATGGATCTCAGCATCCGCGGCGAGTCGTTCGGGGTCGGTGACCAGTCGTGGCTGGGCTCCGAGCACGGGACGAGCATGACTCGCTCCATCACCCTCGACACCTCGGCGTTCGCCGCAGCCACTCACTTCCCGGAGGGGTTCTTCCTCTCCGGGCTTCCCCTTCAGCAGCTTCCCAGCGGCCTGTACGGGCCGTATGCGACGGACGGAACTCTAATCGGGTTCCTCTTCATGGCCGTCCCCGCCCCATCTCAGGGTCGCGACGTCGATGTGCAGGGCGCGATGTACGAGCACGGCCGTGTGATCGTGTCGAAGCTGCCCGTGGAGCTGCCCGAAGCCGCGCAAGAAGACCTGCACGGCCAGATCGTCTTCATGTGAGGAGGTGAACCATGGACCTGATCAAGGACTATATCGATCCGGTGACTCTCACCGGGTTCGCTCGTGAGGCCCTTCGCGACCTCCAGCAGAACCAATTCACCCTGTCCCGGTTCCTCAGTAACCGGACCATCGACGACATCGACTTCCGCGTCAACCGAGACCAGGCGGGACTCGCGAAGACGGCGAAGTACCGGGCCTACGACGCCGAGTCGCCCATCTCCGGTCGTCGGGGCATCCAGCGGATCATGGGCGAACTGCCCCCGATCTCCGAGAAGAGAATGCTCGGCGAGTACGAACGAATCAAGCTGCGCCGTCTCACCAGCAACGACCCGATCATCGCCTCGATCTACAACGACACCTACGAGCTGGTGCTGGCGATCTCGGCGCGAGTTGAGCTGGCTCGAGGTGAGGCACTAGCGACGGGCCGGATCGTCCTCGACGAGAACGGCGTCGTGTCCACGATCGACTTCGGACGCCGGGCCGACCATACGGTCGTGGCGGCGGTCCCGTGGTCGGACCCGGCGTCGACCCCACTGACGGATCTGTTGGCGTGGAAGGCGTCGTACCGGCAGCACAATGGCCGGCTGCCGGGCGTGATCCTCACGTCTGATCGCGTTGTGCAGTCCCTCATGCGTAATGAGGAGTTCCGGCAACTCGCTGCGACGGCGGTTGGTGGGACGCCAAACATCGTGTCGCAGGAGGCCATGCAGTCGACGCTCGTGGCGTACGGCCTGCCACGCATGGAGATCTACGAGGCTCAGGTCGAAGTCGACGGCACGGCGACGCAGGTGATCCCCGAGGACCTGGTAATCCTCCTGCCTGGCAACGACCGGCTGGGTACGACCCTATGGGGCACGACCGCCGAGGCCACCGAGCCATCGTTCGGTCTCGCCGAGGGCGGTCAGCCGGGCATTGTCGCAGGTAGTTACCGCAAGCCCGACCCGGTGTCACTGTGGACCAAGGCAGCGGCGATCGTCCTGCCGATCCTGCCGAACCCCGACCTGTCGTTCGTGGCGTCGGTGCTGAGCGACGACCCGGAGCCGGACCCTTCTCCCTGACGGTGACCCCGTCGAGCGCCTCGATCCCTCTGGGATAGGGGTGGGAGTCACCGAGAGGAGCAGGTCAGATGCCTGAACTCGCACGGACAGTGTGGGTGACCGATGAACGGGGTAGGCCTCATCGGTTCGGCCCGGGTTCGCCGCCACCGGAATGGGCGGCGGTGAAGATCCGAAATCCTCGGGCGTGGGCAACCGGCGGTAAGCCTGCCCCGCAGCAGACAGCGCCGCCCGTGCCTTCTGCTGCCAGCCCGCCTCCCCGATCGGGCGCTGGCTCCGGCGGTGCAGCGTGGCGGGCTTTCGCCGCGCAGCACGGTGTCGACGGCGCCGGGCTCAGTCGTGACGAGCTGATGGCCGAGCTGGTCGAGCGCGGAGTCATCAAGGAGGCGTGATGGACGAGCCGTTCGCCACGGTCGAAGAGTTCCGGGCGCGGTACAGCTCGGGGCTCTCTGACGAGCGGATCGCCGCGCTCCTGGATGACGCATCCGAGCTGATCCGGGCGCGGCGTCCGAGAATCGACGAGTGGATCGCGTCCGACCGTGTCCGGGCGGGCGCGGTTCGCGCAGTCGTGATTCAGATGGTGGCGCGTGCGGCGACGGCGGCGGAGACCCGGCTCGGGCTCCAATCGGAGACCGTCCCGGAGCACTCGTACGCGCTGACCACGGCTGCCGCGAACGGTCTGTACATCATGACGGCGGAACTCGCCGATATCACTCCGCAAGAGGACGCCGAGCGGGCGTTCTCCATCATTCCGGGGTGAGGCGATGTTCCCGACGTTCATGAGGATTCCGCTGATCGTCGAGACCCCGACTCGGATCACGGACCCGCTGACCGGGGACGCCGTTGACGGTCCGCCGACGATCGAGATGACCGACCGGGGCTACATCGAGGCAGCCCCCGTAGCTCAGGTGGGCTGGCAAACGGAGATGCTGGCCACCCAGCAGACGGTGCAGTCACTCTCGACCGTGATGGTCCCGCCCGAGGTTGCGATCACGGCGGGTTCCACGGTGATCGACCCGCGCGACGGTTCGCGGCACAAGGTCGTCGGCAAGCCCGCGATCCGGCGGAACCTCGCAGGCGAGCACAACTTCACTTCCTGCGCCGTCCGCTGGATCTCCGACATGCAGGGGGTGACGTGATGCCCGGACGCATGAGGATCACGGTGTATCCGGAGCAGTCTCGACGGGAGGCGTATCGCAGCTCGACGCCACCTCGACGGACGATCGCCGAGGCCGTCGTGGCCGGTGGACGATCGGACGCTCCTGTGCTGACCGGCGAGTACCGGGATGGCATGGGCGTTCGACAGGAGGGCGATCGGGTGTTCGCGGAGGACACCGACGACGAGGCGATCTACAAGGAGTACGGGACCAGCGACACCCCGGCGCACGCTTCGCTGACGGACTCCGCCCGCAGGTTCGGTCGGTACACGGGTTGGACGCCGAGGTGACGCTGCCGTGGATTCCGGGCGCGATCCGAGCCCTGCTGCTCGCTGACCCCGTGTTCGTCGAGGCGTGCCCCGGCGGGGTGACTCCTCGGGCTCCTTCGGACGTGACCCGGCCGTACGCGACGGTACAGGCGGCGGGCAACTACCAGATGGACCAGTCATCGACGGTGTTCCGTCCGCTGATCCAGATCGACGGTTGGTGCGGCGGGACGTCAGCATCCCCGCAGCCGCTCGCGTGGCGGGTGGCTGCGGAGGCGGCTCGGGTGCTGAGTACGGCGCGGAACGCGGCATGGGGGGACCTTCACTTCACGGCGCGGATCACCGACGGGCCGATGGAGCTGTCCCCGGACGTGTCCCGTGGGCCGTCGCTGCCCGTGTATCGGGCCGTTATCCGGGCCGAGCTGACGGTTCACGTCCGAATCTCCCCGGTATAACCACCCTCGACGACTTTCGTCACATGACGAAACTCTAACTCCGGCCTGCCTGCTTCGCGGGCGCCTTGCCAGGCAGGCCGGACCCCAATGACTTCGCACCACCGCAAGGCGCCCGAACCACCTCCATGCAAGGCGCCCGCCTGCCCGCGTTCGCGGGGAAGCAGGAGGAGACCATGTCTCAGTACGCGGACCCAGCGCTTACGCGGGTCTGGCTCGACGGCGACGCATTCCGGGCGCCCGCTGGAACCGCACTTCCTGACGACATCTTCGCCGAGGCATTGGACGGTTGGGATGCCTTCGGCGGCATCAAGGCTGGCTTCGAGGTCGAACGCACCACCGAGGTCACCCGGCACACGATCTGGAACTCGCGCGGCACCTACCGCCAGACCAGGGGTAACGAGGAACCGGTGATCCGACTCCGGCCGGTGGACTTCAGTATCGCCACGGCCATGACGCTGCTCACGGGTGGAACCACCGAGGAAGGCGCTGGCGGATTCGAGTGGGTTGAGGGCGACGACGAGCGCTTCGCCCTGATTCTGCGCGTGGTCGACGGTGACACCGCGAAGGCGTACTACGTCGAGAACGGTGAGCTGGCGAACAGGCCCACCGAGGCACTGAACGCCGATGACGTACAGGGATGGGACCTGGAGATCACTCCACTCGTGCCGGACGGCGGTGGACGGGCGATCCGTGTGTTCACGACCGAGGACCCGCTGGCGTCGGTTCCCCCGGTCCCTTCTCCCTGACGGTGGCGCCCTCAGCAGTCGTGCTTCCGCTCGGCTAGGCGTCACCGAAACCCCCACGAGAGAGGCGATAAATGGCAACGCAGCAGCTTGCCGCGACGCTCAACATGAGCGACGGCAGCACCCAGACCGTTACTTCGACCGCGACGTGGACGTCGTCCGATGACGAGGTGGCCACCGTGTCGACCGGCGGACTCGTGACCGCCGTCGCCGAGGGCGCGGCCACGATCACGGCTGCGCACTCCGGCCAGTCCGGGACGTGCGCGGTGACCGTCCCCGCTGCGGAAGCGGAGTCCCTGTCCGTGACCCCACCAACCGCCACGGTCGAGCTGGGCTGACGAGGAGTAGATGATGCAAGGCGCCCCGAACGAAGTCCTCGACTTGGACGAGTGGTTCTCGAAGCGGAAGTTGAACGACCGGCGGCTGAAGATCGGTGGCCGGTCGTTCCGTTTCCGTGCCGTGTATTCGGCTGACGAGGTCATCGAGGTCGACCAGATTATGAGGAAGGGCGACCTGCTTGGGTTGCTCACGTACTCGCTTCTCGATCGTGACCGTGCCGAGGATCTGCACGCGGCCTACCGAGAACCAGCTGAGCTTGAGACCAACCGACAATTCAAGAACGCCGTGGTCGAGCACCTGTTGAAGGGAATCGACCTGGGGGAATCCGAGGCGTCCTCGCCTGGGTCGTCGGCCCCGGCTGGGACGCCTGCCTCGCAGGATTCCGCCGACACTACGGACTCGACCTCCGGGACTGCCTGACCGCGCTGCCCGCACAGGATCTCGTGGCGCTCGTGCGGCAGCTCCCCGCTCCGTGGTCCCACCACGAGGAGAACACCGCCCGGCTGTACGAGGCGATGCATCACTGGCTGGACACGGACTGGGTGCGGTCGACGACCGACCCGGAAGACCCCGAGGTTCGCCGGGAGCGCGCCGAGGCTCGACGGTCCGGGGTGCGTCCGCCGAAACACCCGATCATCCCGCCCATCGGCCTACGCCCGGCGGACATCGCCGAGTCGCACTGGTCTCAGTACAAGCAGGCCGTCGAAAAGCACACCGCGCCCGCCATCGAGCGGACCCGCGAATCCCTGGCCCCCGATGAGTGGGCACGTCGTCTCGGGATCGAGATCGAGCACGTCTGATCGGAGGTCGAACGATGGCCGGTGGTCAGATCGAGATCGAGGTCGTGCCCGATCTCCGTCGTTTCCCGCAGGACCTCAGGTCTGGCCTGGAGCGCACCCGATCTGCCGCTGGTGCTGTCGCGCGTGGCATCGGTGTGGCGATCACTGCTGGAGTCGTCGGCGCAGGGGTCGCGTTTCGGTCGATCATCTCGCTCGGCAATGAGCTGACCTCGAATCTGAACACTCTCCAGGCCGTCAGCCAGGCGACCGGCGAGCAGATGGAGTCCGTCCGCGCCCGAGCCGAGGAACTGGGGTCTGACCTCACCCTCCCGGCGACGAGCGCGGCGGACGCGGCTGCGGCCATGCTCGAACTCGCCCGTGGTGGACTCACCGTCGAAGAGGCAATGGAGGCCGCGCGGGGCACGATCCAGCTCGCTGCGGCGGCGCAGGTAGACGCAGCCACGGCCGCCGAGATCCAAGCAGCGGCCCTCAGTCAGTTCCAGCTCGACGCAAGCGAGGCGTCGAGGGTCGCGGACGTGCTTGCCAACTCGGCGAACGCGAGCGCCGGAAGCATCACCGACATGGCGTACGCACTGCGGTACGTCGGCCCCGTCGCACAGTCCCTCGGCATCTCCATCGAGGACACGGCGGCGGCGATCGCGCAGCTGTCCAACGCCGGATTCTCCGGTGAAACCGCTGGTACAGCCCTTCGTGGAATCCTCGTCTCGCTCGCCGCGCCGAGCAACGAAGCTGCGGGCGCCATCGAGACGTTGGGGCTCACGGCGTTCGACGCAGAAGGTCGCTTCGTCGGATTCCAGGAGGTCATCGGCCAGCTCGCCGATGCGCAAGCGAGGCTCACTGACGAGCAGTTCGCGGGCGCGGCTGCGACCGCCTTCGGCCGCGAACCGCTAGCTGCCGTCAACGCTCTGGCGACGGAGGGCGCCGCGTCCTTTGATGCCATGGCGGAGGCCGTCGGCCGCCAGGGCGGCGCTGCCGAAGTCGCCGCAGCTCAGATGCTCGGTCTGCCTGGCGCTATGGAGCAGTTCGCATCGCAGGCGGAGAGCGCGGGCCTGCGGATCTATGACGCGATCGACGAGCCGCTGGAGGCGCTCGTCCGGTCGGCGGCCCAGCGGATGGAGCCCCTCGGGGAGTCCATCGCCGAAGGCATCGAGACCGGCCTGTTGGTTGCCGAGACGTTCGGCCCCCAGCTCGCCGACGCACTGTCGGAGCGGGGCGACGCAGTCGAGGACGCGCTCGATCGGCTCCTCGGGCCGATCGCTGATCAGATCGGGCCCCTGCTCAACGAGGCGCTCAACATTGGCATCACCGCCTGGGATGGGTTTACCGAGGTCGCAGGCGCGGCCGTTGACGAGCTGGAGCCCCTGGCACAGGCGACCGGTGAACTCGTCGGTGCGCTCACCGAGAGCGGTGCGCCGCTGACGGCGTTCGGTGCGGGACTCGGTCTCGCCGCCGACGCGGCGACGGTGACCGTGACGGCCCTCGGGCCGATCGTGGACATCGCCGCATCGCTCGTCGCGGGGTTCGCGGCGCTCCCCGGTCCGGTGCAGAGCGCGGTCGCGGCGATGCTGCTGCTGCGTCTCGTCCGACCGCAGGTGGACGGACTCGCGTCGTCGGTTCGTGATCGCTTGTCCACGGCGTACACCCGCCTCCAGGAGGAGATGCGCCTCCAGCAGTCCCTCGCCGCAATGGAGCGAGCGAGCCTTCGGGACAGCGCAACCGGTTTCGCCAGCGTCCGCGATCAGATTGACGCGACGACGGGCGTGGCACGGGTGCACAACCAGGTTCAGCGCGAGTCTTACGACTCGATCGGTGCGATCGGTTCGCAGGTTCCGGCGATCGGCCGGATGGCAACGGCGTACACGGCGGCCCGCGATGGAGCAGCCGTCTGGCTCGGTCGTCAGCAGCAGCTCGTGGCGGAGTCAGATCGACTCACCGGGTCGCTCCGTCAGGGCCTGACCCCGGCGGTGCAGGCCGTCGGTTCGCAGGCTGCGGGCGTCGCCGCAGGCGGGCTGTCCCTGCTCCGAACCGGCGTCGGCGGACTCGTGTCCGCGCTCGGCGGGCCGTGGGGTCTGGCGATCGGCGCGGCGGCGATCGGTCTCGGGATGCTGGCGGACAGCCAGCGGCAGGCCGCGCAGGCTGCGGAGGAGCACCGGGCGAGGATCGAGACACTGGCGTCCACCCTGGACCAACAAACCGGCGCGGTCACCCGCGCCACTCGGGAGATGCTGGCCGCCGAGGTAGCGGAAACCGGTCTCGATGACGCGGCTCGGTCCCTCGGGTTGTCCAGCAGCATGGTCACCGAGGCCATGCTCGGCAACGAGGCCGCTATTGCTCGGGTGAACTCGGCGATCCGGTCTCAGGCGGACGCGACGTCCGAAGCCGATGAGCGCTACGGCAGCTGGGTGCGTGGCGTCGAGCAGTACGGCGGAACCTGGGAGCAGCTACGCGAGGCCGCTCTCGGCAACGTCGATGCCTACGACCAGATCATGAGCTTGGTCAACGGGCCCGTCAACACCTCTGCCATGCAGGGACTCATCGACAACGTCCGCAGCGGCATCGGACCGGCGCACGAGCTGGCCGCCGCTCTTGGGTCGACTCGTTCCGAGCTGGACCAGGCGGCCGATCGAGTGCGGGAGTCCGCCACCGCGATGGGCGAGAACACCTCGTCGTCGCGGGAGCTGGAGTCCGCGATCGAGGCGCTCGGCTCTGCGGCGTCCACGTCGGAGCAGCGTATCGACGCGCTCGGCACGGCGCTGGATGCGCTGTCCGGCGGGCAGCGGGACTTCGATGAGAGCCTCGCTGATCTCGAGGCGGCTCTCGGCAACGTCGGGACGGCATCGAGATCGCTCGGGGAGTCGCTGGAGGAGAGCGGTGGCGCACTGCTCAACCAGGCGGGTCGCCTCGACGTCACCACCGAGGCCGGACGGCGGTTTCAGGACTCGGTGTTCCGGTCGCGGGATGCCCTGCTGACACACACGACCGTGGCATACGAGGACATCGCGGCACGGGAAGGGCAGGCGGCAGCCGCTGAGTATCTGACGGGGCAAGTCGACCGGACGAGGGAAACCCTGATCGGGGAGATGGTCCAGCTCGGCGCCACCCGAGACCAGGCAGAGCAGTACATCGACACGCTCAGCCTGACGCCCGAGATGGTGCTCACGGCGATCGAGCAGCCGGGGATGCTGGACTCGCTGGCACGGACGTCTGACCTTCGGCAGCGCCTCGCCGACCTCCCGGAGGGCGAGTTCGTTCGCATCGACGTGCCGACCGAGCAGCAGCGGAACGACCTGATCGACCTCGGCTACCGGGTGCGGACGCTCCCGGACGGTTCAATCGAGGTGTTCGCGAACACCGGCCCGGCCGACGGCAGCATCGCTGATCTGATCCGAAGGAACGACGGCCGGACGATCACGCTCACCGTAGCGACCGTCGGTATCGGCCCCGGTGGCGTGCCGACGTACTCGTACCCGTCCGGACCAGGTCGAACGCAGGCACGCGGCGGCATCCTCGGAACATACGGCGCCCCGATGTCCAGCTCGGTCGCCGAGATCGTCCCGCCGAACACCTGGCGCATCGTGGGCGATCGGATGCACGGAGACGAGTCTTTCATCCCGATCAACTCCTCGGCGCGGTCCGCCGCGATCCTCGCCGAGACCGCCTCTCGGATGGGCTATCAGATCCTCCGCCGCTACGCGACCGGCGGAATCGCCAGCACGGGCGGAGCGTCCCGCCTGCCGGACCCGGTTCCAGCGGGTCCGTCGCAACTCGTGGGGTCCCTCTACCTCGACTCCGGCGAGTTCCTCGGCGTCGTGCGCGGCGAGATCCAGTCATCGAATCGAGCGACCGGCAGCGCCATCGCGCGCCGAAGGAGGGTGTGAACGATGGCCTACGAGAACAGGCTGACCAGGGATTTCACCATCGGGACGATCCTCACCCCGGTGGCGCTGTCCGATACTACGATCACGAGCGATGCGTTCGCGGCCCTGGGGAGCGCCTACAACGCCTCGACGTACATCCCGCTCACCCTCCATCTGCCTGCCGAAGGCCGCGCCGAGGTGGTCTGGGTGACCGGCCACGAGGCGGGATCATCGGCGGTCACGGTGATCCGGGGCAGGGAGGAGACGTCGGCGCAGGCGTGGCCTGCCGGGACGGAGGTCCTGTGCGCGCCGCTGCGCCGTGACCTCATCGTCGGCGTGCCGGACCGGGCGTCGTTGCCAGCTGACCCGCACACCGGGATGCGTGCGCTGTCCGGGGTGGATGGGAAGGTCTTCGAACGGGTTGGGCCAGCCTGGGTGACTCCAACGAACTTCGCCAGCCCGAACCATGAGATCGGCCCCCGGCGGGGCGGGGCTGTCCCGCCGGACACGTCGATCCAGCAGATCCGCAGCGGCCAGGTCGCGGGGACGACCAACGCCAGCGGCGACTTCGTAGTGACGTACCGGGTCCCATTCCGAACGAACACCAACGTAGCCGTGTGTACGAACTCCAACCTCGCCGCCTTCTCGGGCCACTTCGTCGCCCACGCCGAGAGTGCGACCGGGTTCACGGTGCGGGCTATCGCCGCGCCCGGTTCCGCTGCGCCGAACCAGGCGTTCGGCATTGGATATATCGCGACCGGGTGGTGAGGTCGGGTGACTGCACCGCTCGGTACAGGCGCGTACGGGCACGGCGACGTCTCCGGTCGAATGCCGCCGATCGACCACACGAAGCCGCCGCCGCTGCCGGGCGGGACGAGGCGGTGGACGTACGACAGGGTGATCGGACCGGCCCCACTCGGCCTGCGGACACTCGGCGGGCTGCGCTTGCCGGACCCGTATCCGGGTGGCGGTGTGCTGGCCGCGCCCATCTCCGATGCGGGCGTGATGCGGGTGTGGGCGTGGTGGCCATGGGCTGAGACCGTGCAGATCCTGCGGATCGGGGCGGACGGTTCCCGTACCCCAGTTCGCGGTGCGTACCCGGCTACACCGGGGACGACCCGGCTCAACGCTGCCGGTAACCCTACGGCCGCCATTTCCCTCGCTGGGTTCGCGCCGGTTGACGACACCGCCCTGGAACGGGTCGCGGTCGACGATGTCGGACTGCCCGGCGTGACCACCGCCGTGCGCATGACCCCCTCGCCGAGCAGCACCCTTGGCGATGCGGTCGTGATCACACCCGGCTGGATGGAGGGACCGTGGAACGTGTCGTTTCATCTGCGGCTCAGCCAGTGGCCAGCTGACCCGGCGTTCGGCGTGCAGGTCCGAGCCCGCTGGCACAACGCGGCGGGCACGCTCGTCGCAACGAGGGTCGACCGCCTGCCGTCCGACGAGGTGGCGCGCAGCGTCGGCCAGTGGGCGCGGCAGGAGTTCCAACCGCCACAGTCCCCGACCGGCGTGCGGGCGACGATCGACATCGAGATCCTCGGCATCCCCGGCGGATACGCGGATGTGACGGCCATCCTGATCGAGGAGGCACCCGGAGGCGGGTTCTTCGACGGCTCCACGCTGGGCGGACAGTGGCTCGGCGTCGACCACCTGTCCCCGTCCATCCTGGCTGACGTGGTCGTCATCGACGACGGCGAGGCGCCGCTGGACGAGCTGGTCAGGTACGAGGTGTACTCGCCGACCAGCGTCTACGGCGGTCGGATGCGCTCCGAGTCCGTGTTGCTGCCGTCCGAGGGCCGGTCGTGGCTGACGCACCCGGACTTCCCGTCTCGTCCGATCGCGGTGCTGCCGTCGGCGGCCCCGGTTGTCGAGCGCGGGGCACGGCAGGCCGCGTGGGATGTGATCGGCCGCAGACTGCCGGTGGTGGTGTCGGACGGGCGAAGGCGCGGCATGGCCGGGTCGATCGCTGTCCCGTGTTTCGACCGCGCCACCTACGACGCGCTGCTGTCCATGCTGGACGACCTGTCCCCGGTGCTCTGGCGGACGCCGCACGGCTACCGGCCGGGCACCTACCTGTGGATCAGCCTCGGGGACCTCACCGAGGACCCGCGCGGCCACATCGTCCAGCACATTTACCGGATGCTGTCGGCCCCGTGGGCGCAGGTCGACGCACCTGCGGTTGTCGCCTGAGGAGGTTCGCGTGTGGCCTCTGCCGACGCGCATGGCTCAACGACTCGCGCACTCGCACCAGGTGACGGTTCGCGCCACCGTGTCCTCGCCCGAGTACGGCATCCTGTCCGACCTTCCGGTATCCGGCGGCGACGTCGTGGCAGACGCGGGATCGCAGGTGCGGCGGACGGCCCGCGTCGAACTGGCTGACCCATCACTGTGGCCGGACCACCCTAGAGCCGTCCTCTCGCCCCTCGGATCGGAGATGCTCGTCGAGTACGGCGTGCACGTGGGGGGCGGGGACATCGAGTGGGTTCCGCTGATCACCGGCGTGCTGTCCTCCGGTCACCGTCGCAGGCCGCAGACGTCCGGACCTGTCCGCATCGAGCTGGTCGACCGGTCCGACCTCGTCGCACAGGACCGGTTCGAGTCTCCAACGCAGACCCTCTCCGGGGTCACGGCGGTCTCGGAAATCACGAGGCTGATCCGGCAGACACTGCCGCAGGCTGAGGTGATCGACCTATCCGGGTCGACGGTGACGGTGCCGCGAATCGAGATCGAGCGGGAGCGGTGGGCCGACGGCATCGAAGCGGTTGCCAAGTCCGCGTCCCTCGACGTGTGCGCCGACCAGCTTGGGCGCTTCACAATCCGCCGCGTGCCGCAGGTGTCGGACCCGGCGGCATGGACGATCACCGAAGGCGAAGGGGGGACTCTCGTCGAGGCGGAGGAAGAGCTGACCCGCGACCGCGTCTACAACCGCGTGATCGCGACCGGCGAACGCACGGACGGGTCGACGCCGGTGGTCGGCACGGCGACGGACACTGACCCGGCGTCGCCGACCCGGTACAACGGCCCGCTCGGCAGGAAGCCGCGCTTCTACAGCTCTCCTCTGCTCGCCTCGACCGCGCAGGCCCAAGCCGCAGCCGCCTCAATCCTCGAGACCGCACGAGGTGTCGCCGCGCAGGTCACGCTGCGCGCCATCACTAATCCCGGCCTGGAGCCGGGCGACGTTGTACGACTCGCCGGAGGAAGAACCCCGCAGGTGCACATCCTCGATCGCGTCGTCACGCCGCTGGGAGTCGGGCTTCAGCAGCTCGCCACCCGCTCGCTCGACCTGCCCATGGAGGGCTCATGACCGACCCTGCCGATGCCATTGAACAGCGGTTTGCCGACGCCACATCGGGTCTCGTGCGAACCGGGGTGGTCACCGGAACCTCGGGCACCCAGCTCGTCGTCACGGTCGCAGGGACAGCAATGACTCTGCCACGGCTTGTTACCTACACGCCCACCGTCGGGCACGTCGTCATCATCCTGGCCGCACCGGGGGCGTGGCTGGTCCTCGGCAGAGTTGCCTGAACCGGAAGGAACGTCATGACCGAACCTGTGGACCCACCGTTAGATCCCCCCGTGGACCCTCCCGACGAGACCGAGCCGATGCCGCCAGCCGACCTCGTGCAGGACCCGGCGTGGCGGCAGCGCGTTGGTGTCGCGATCATCCGCGCCGCTCGTCATGTCGCGGTCATCGCCAACCCGCACGCCGATTACATGCAGCGCGACCTGTCGAAACAAATCCTTCAGCATCCCGATTCGTGGATCACGCCGATGGGGTGGGCGCTGGCCGTCGGCGACGTCGGTGGGGCCGGTGCGGTGACCGCTGAGTCCACCGATGAGGAGCTGTATGACGCGGCGCTGGCGGTGTGGGACCCGATGTGTAGCGCGACGACGTCGCTGATCCCGCGAACCTGATCTGATCAACAGCAGTGCTCGGGGGAGGCTGCCCAACAGCACGGAGCACACACATGCCTGACTGGCTCTCCGATCTCACCATCGCTCAGGCCGCCGGGTGGCTGGCCGCCGTAAGCGTGGTCGTCACCGTCCTCGCGCGGGCAGTCCGCTGGGCGGGCCCGCGATTACGACGTCTCGGTCACCTGATCGACGACCTCAGCGGCGAACCCGCAAGACCGGGGCACCCCGCACGGCCTGGTCTGATGCAGCGGGTCGGCACCCTCGAGGACCGCCTGGGGGTAGTGGAGGAGCGGACGCGGGAGTTGAAGCACAACGGCGGCTCGAGCATCAAGGATGCCGTGCATCGCGTCGATGCCGCTCTCTCTGATCGGGAGGAGTGACCGTGCAGATCATTAGCCGCGCCTCGTGGGGCGCCCGCTTCCCGGACGGTTTTCGGGCTGCACCGATCCCTGCCCGCGAGGTGTGGCTGCATCACAGCGTCACCTCGGGGTCCGGCGCCGCAGCGGTGCGGACGCTGGAGGCCGTCGGCCAGTCCCGGTTCGCGGGCGGCATCAGCTACACCTTCGTCGTGGACTCGGCAGGCCGGATCTACGAGGGCCACTCCGTGGGCCGTCAGGGGGCGCACACCGGGGGCCGCAACGACATCTCAAGAGCGATCTGCCTGATCGGCAACTACGAGACCCAGCAGATGACCGACCAGCAGATCCGCGCCGTCGCCTGGCTGCTCCGCCACGGCGCGGCCCATGGCTGGTGGCGGGCCAACCAGCTGAACGGCGGGCACCGGGACGCGCCCGGCGCCTCCACCGCCTGTCCCGGACGCCACGCGCAGGCACGCATCGGCGAGATCAACCGGCTCGCCGCATCAGACGACGACCTGGAGGACGACGACATGACTCCCGACGAGCGCACCGCCCTGTTCGAGATCCGCGACACCCTGCGCCAGGGCCTGTCCAACTCGCACCCGCCCGGCGACATCTGGCTGGCACTCACCGAACTGCGGAAGACGAGCAGCGCGGTGCTCGCAGCGCTCACCCCTGGGAAGGCGAACCAGAAGCTCCCCGGAGAGATGTACCTGGAGGTTCATCGCCTGCGCACCGAGGTCGCCGCGCTCACTGCGACGGTGGCGGCGCTCGCTGCTTCTGGTCCGGTCGATGCGGACGAGCTGATCGAGCGGATCAAGGACGCAATCGAGTCGGTGGAGATCCGACTGACCACAGAAGGAGCAGCATGACGCACGCACCCCCGGCCGCGCCTGTAGAGGCGAAGGTGAAGTCGGCGACCATCGCGGCGACGCTGACCGGCCTCGTCCTCGGCCTGATCACCACGTACCTCGGCGGGCCCGCGCCCGAGGCCATCGTGACTGCCGTGACCGCCCTCGTTGGCGGCGGCGTGTCCGGCCTGGTCACGTTCGCGGCGGGCTGGACGGCGCGGCACACGCCACGGGTGCTGTCGGTCGAGGACGTCGAGCCGGTGGAGTAGCCTGGCCGCATCGTCCCCACCCCGGTGGGGGTGGCCCCACTTGACACTTCGCGTCGGGCCAGTACAGCGACTCTCCCCGCTGGCGCGGGGGTCGACATGCGAACGCCCCGCATCACCGTCTGGTGGTGCGGGGCGTTTCGGCATGTTCGCCCTCACTCGAGCGGGGGGCTGACCTCGCAGCTCTCGGGCATGGCGGCGCAGGCCGCGCAGACGTAACCGGTCCGCCCGGTGCCGTCGATGATCTCCTTGAGCGCGACCTTTCGCGAGTCGTCGTCGCAGTAGTCGTTCTGGCAGTGGCCACGCCGCGCCCGTGCCGCCGCGCGCTTCTCTGCCGCCGCTTCCCGCTTCGCCTCGGCGTCTACTTCGGCGGTGATCTCAGCCAGCAACTTCCGTGCTTGCGGGATGGCGTCGACCGCCCACCTGTCCACATCAGGAACGAGTGCGCGGATGCGTGCCCGGTGCCATTCGGTGTCGTGCGTGCCGTTGTCGACGTCGGCGCCGATCTCATTACGCACCCAGCGGACGCGGTATCCATGCTCAGTCATCGTCTCGGCCAGGCGCTGCCCGGCCAAGCCCAGCGCCATCCTCTTAACATCCACGTCGACGTCGCCGACCTCATCGATAGTTCGCGCCCAGGTGATGTGCTCTCCGTCGTCCCCGGTGAGGTCGTGCCACGTCACGTAGGTGACATCTCGGCGGGTGGTCACGCGCGCTCCTCCTCGTCGGTGTCGGTCAGCTCGTCGACCAGGCACCTCGCGCAGTGCTCGCAGCGCGTCCACCACGCTCGGGTGGAGGTCCCGACGAGCCACACCGTGTCGCCGGGGTACGGGTAGGGACCTGGGTCGGGATCGGGGATGCGTCCGATGAGCGCTTCTCCGGTCCCCTCGGCGTCGCGGATCGAGTCGGGCCGGGAGCGGAGTTCGTTGATCTCGTCGAGGACTAGCATCAATTCCTCCTGGCGGGGAGTAACGATCTGTATCTCTGCGTAGCATCTCAGGCGGGTCGGACAGTTCGGGATCAGGTGATGTCGCCCTCATGGCGATCACATCCCCGCAGGTCACACGCTGTCCCGGTGACCGAGCCCGCCTACCCGACCCGCTGCGACCGTGGCCACCCGCTCGTCCCCGGCTGGCTTCTTGTCGGCTGGCATCCCTGCGACTGCACCCCCGGACTCCTCGGGCATCGCACCGTGACCTGCGTCCGCTGCCTGGACGCCGGAGCGGGCCGGGACACCTGGCATCACCCGCCGTGCAGCGGCAGCGTCCTCGGACGGCGGTCGTACTGATCACCCCCGCACGGGCGGGGAGGATTCGTCAGAGGATGGTCTCCAGCGGCCCCGCGTAGACCCACAGCGCTCGAGGCGGTCGGTGTTCCTCCGGGTCCAGCGACACGCCCTCGTCCTGTCGAGCCGCGTCGATCACCATCCGGTAGGGAGCCGACGGTCGAACCCGCTCTCGCGTCTCGGGGTGCCGGTTGACGTCGTCGACTGCCTGCGCCGCAGCGAGCGCCAACGCCTCGTCGAGCGGAATCTCCCGCGTCGCCCCGTCCACGGGGCCGCCGACATAGGTGGTGGTGATCTGTTGGGCGAGCAGCTGCTCGCCCACGGTGTCGATATCCATGCCCCTGTGTATCGGCAACAGGGCCGACGCGATCAAGGCCGAAACGAAGAAGACCCCGAACCGGTCCGGTTCGGGGTCTTCTCTCTTGCGGGCTTCGCCCTGCAAAATGGAGTATTGAGATCCGCCCGGCCTGGGCCGGTACTCGCCACCCGGGCAAGCCCACGTGGCGCAATGTCCGATCGTCGCAGACACACGACGGTAGACGTTTCGATCCGCGCCCCGATCTCTCGGGACTCTCACACCAGGCCAGCCTGGTGGAGCCAGCGGCCGAAGCCGCGCACACAGCATATCAGGGCGCCGACTTCCGCTTTCCGCGACCTGGTCGGCCCTCGATCCAGGCGTCGATGGTCGAGGGCTTCCACGCTGCCCCGCCGTCGGTGGTGTCGGGGGCGGGCATTTCCCCTCGTGCCCGGTATCGGTGGATGGTGCGGGGCTGCACGCCGATCCGGGCCGCGACCTCGCGCGGCGACAGAATCGTGTTGTCGCCCGACGTGAACCGATGCAGGGTGGTCCCCCGCCCGGCCAGGAGTGCCGCCATGTAGGGCGCGAACTCCGGGACGAGTTCGGTGACGCGGTCGGGCGCGGGTCGACTCCAGACGTCCCAGCCGAACACTGTGAGACCGCGCTGCCCGCCATCGCCGATCGGCAGCACGGTGCCGTCCTTGAGGATGCGGCGTGCGGGGGTGTCGTCTCCGGTGACGACGGCGTGGACGCGGGCGTTTTTCGGGGCGGAGTCGCCCTTGCGGCCGGTGACGGTGACCCAGGTGATGGTGGCGTCGTCGAGGCGGGTCATGTGCCAGCTGGCGCCTGCGGTGTAGGTCATGATCAACCCTTCGGTTTGTCGCACTTTGTGTTGACGTACCGACCGTACATCAACTAGAGTTTGTCGCACAAGGTGTAGACAAACTTGGAGTTGAGATGCTGAAGAAAACCCTCCGCGACGGACGCACCGTCACGATCGTGCGAGACCACCGAGGAGTCCTCGCCGCGAAACTCGCCGACGGCAGCACTCTCGCCCGCGGCGTCCTCGAGCGGCACCCGCGCCCACCGGCCCCCGAGATCACCCACCGACTCGGGCGACTCGGGCTCACCACGTCGGAGGCGGCAGAGGCGGAGAGGCTGGCGGCGCAGCCTCGGCTCGCTCCGGAGATGCCCCTGGTGGACCAGAGGGAGGCGCTGGTCCGCCGCATCACCAGCGCGATCGATGCGGACAGCGACGACCGGGCACGCGCCCACGACGCGGGAAACCCTGCCGGGTATTACCGCGGACGGAAGGCGCAGAACGACCTCGCCATCGCTGCGGCGCACCGCGCCCTCGGCGACTTTGACCGTGCACACCCCGAGGTGGTCGAGCAGGAGCGGGCGCGGTCGGCTGCGGACGTCCAGCGCTGGGCCGGGTGCTGAAGCAGCGAACGCGGGACTCTCGCGCCGGGCGAACCGGCGGAGCCAAGACGCGATCCCCGGACGTGCCACGGCCCCGCCTGCGGGGGATCAGGCGGGGCCGTGGTGCCGGACGTGGGATCAGGCGTCCGGCAGCTCGGGGGCGTGGGCTGCCGCCCAGGTGCGGAGTTCGGCGCGGCGGTCCAGACCAAGCCGCTCGCGCGCGTGGCGGAGGTGGCTCTCGACCGTTCGCGTTGGCATCCCGAGGTCGTCCGCGATCGCCGCCGGGGCCATCCCCCGGGCCAGCCTCGCGAGGACGCGGGCCTCGGTGGGCGTCGGCCAGCGGCGGGGCATCACGGCGGTCACGCGGCGACCAGCGCTCTCGACGGGGCGTGGCCGAGGAGTGCGTCCATCAGGAGGTCGGTGTCCTTGAGGTCATCGAGGATCGCGTCCGGACCGGCTGCCTCCAGGTCCTCCCGCGGGTCCGCACCGCCGCAGACCACCACCACACGGGTGCCAGCGTGACGCCCGGCCCGGATGTCTTCCACGGTGTCGCCGAACACCACTGCGTCACGGGGATCGGTGCCAGAACGCTCGAGCGACAGCAGCGCTGTATCGCCGCGCACCCATGCTTCGTCGCCCCACGCGGACGCCTCCACATCGACGAAGCCTTCCGCTCCGATCGCGGCCAGCTTGTCTATCCCCGGCAGCAGCATGTTCGCGCTGACGATCGATACGTCAAAGTGAGAGCTGATGTATGCCTGGCGGAGGAACTCCATTGCTCCTTGTCGCGGCTGGATGAGGGGCATCCATGATCGGCGACGTTGGCTGGCCAAGGCGGCGATCGCCCGGACTGAGTCCTTCACCGTGTCGTCGTCGTGTTCGTCTTCGGCTGCGATGAGGTTCCGCCGCAGTCGGTCCCATGCGGTGATTCCGGTGGGCAGCTTCAGAGCGGGGTACTTCCTGTGCCGCTTCTTCGCGAACGCAGCTGCGTAGCAGTCGAAGACTGACCCTTGCGGGTCGACGAGGGTTCCGTCGAGGTCGGCGAGGATTCGGATTCGGCAGCTCACGGCTGGTTCTCCTTCGCGGCAGGGGTGGCGGTTCGTCGTCCGGGGCTGGGCTGGTGCGTGCAGCGCATCTCGTGTGCGTCGGAGGCGGGGAAGTCCTCGTCCTCCCGGCCGCACCAACAGCAGGTGCGCGTCAGCCGCTTGCTGCGGTCCTGCTCGGTTTCGTCGTCGCGCCTGTGCATCCACGGCTTCATGACTCGCCCCCGTGGCAGGCGGGGCACGGCTGGAGCCGCTCGCCGTCGTCGGCAGGCCGAAGCACGGCGCCGCAGCGCGCGACGTCAAGCGCCCGGTACTGCGGGTCATGGATGTGCGAGTAGCCGGGGCGCAGCAGGCCCGCCCAGACGGCGCCTTTGAGGGTGCCTTTGAGGGCAGTCACCGTGACACCGCCCAGTAGAGCTGTTGAGCGGACCATGCAACACCTAGCACGCATATGAAAATGCAGGCGGCAGGAAACATGAGGAACCCCCTCGTTCTCCCAGTTCAAACCCGTTGCGCAACAATATACCGATGCTGTGCAACGGCGGCAACGCGGGTAGCGAATGCGAGGGTCATGTGACTATGATGTGTTGCATGGCAGGCAACAGCGGCAACGCCGCAACCAGGGCGATCGGTGAAGAGGTCGCCTCGTATCGCAAAGAAAAGGGACTGAGCGCCCGCAGTCTCGCCACACTCGCCGGGTTCAACGTGTCCACGATCTCCCGCGTCGAGTCCGGGAAGATGACCCCGTCAGTGGCCGTCCTGTCGACGATCCTCGCGCGCCTCGACGTCGTCGGGCCGGAGCGGGAACGACTGCTGTCGATGGTCGACGCTGCCGCTGCACCGCAGTGGATTGAGACCGGTGCGGGTCTGCCGCATCAGTTGCACGCCCTGCTCCGGTTCGAGCGCTCCGCGACGTCGGCCACCGAGGTTCACCCTGTTCTGGTCCCCGGCCTGTTGCAGGCCGAGAAGTACACGCGCGCGATCCTGCGGGCGTCGAATGTCCCGGACGAGGTCGTCGAAGCGCGCGTCGCGGTTCGCATGGGTCGACAGCGGGTCCTGCCCGCGCTCGCCTTCGAGGCAATCATCGACGAGACGGTGCTGCTGCGGCCCCTTGGCGGCAGCGGGGTGATGGCGGAGCAGTGCGAGCTGCTTCTGGACCGGTCCAAGCAGGGGACGACAGTTCGTGTCCTACCGATCGACCGGCTGCACCCCGCGCTGAACGGGGCGTTCTCGGTGTTCCGGTTCCCCGCCGACCGGCCGATCATCCACCTCGAGCACCTGTCGTCGGGGGTGTTCATCGACGACCCCGAGAGGACGCCGCCGTTCCTCAACGCGGTGGATAGTCTCCGTGAGACCGCGATGAGCCCGGCCGACTCGCAGGAGCTCATCGCGGCCTACAGAGACCGCCATCGACGAAACGAGGCAGAGTAATGACGGTACTGCATGGCTGGAAGAAATCATCTCGGAGCGGCGCAGAGTCGTCCTGTGTCGAGGTCGGCCAGGCCCCCGGCATCGTCGGTATCCGGGACACGAAGAACCGGGACGGCGGAACCCTCGTCGTCGACCGGTCGACGTTCGGCGCGCTGCTCGCGTCGATCCGGGCCGACCGGCTCCGCTGAGCCAGTGGCGGTCACCCCGTTGGCGGGTGGCCGCCACCCAAGCGGCAGGCGCGAGCATGTCCCGGCCGACGACACGATCGGGACATGGCGAAGAAAGACGACGGCGGGCTGTTCCCCGAGCCGTGCCGACACACCAGCACCCGACAGACCGAGCACGAGATCATCTGCACCGCCTGCGGCGAGGTCGTGGGCACCGCACCGCACTTAGGAGCGAAACCATGACCGTCTCATCGTGGGGCGACGTGACGCCCGGCGTCCCCGCCCATCATCACTGCCTCGCAACGCTGGAGTACGCCTCCGACCCGGCCCGGTGGGCCGACGCCTCCACCGAGAAGCCCACCCTGGTGGCGTGGTCTCCGAGCGAGGTGATCACCTGGGTTCGCGAGCAGATCGCCGAGCACGTGGACGAGGCTGTCCGCTCCGAAGGTGGAGAGGGGACGTCGATGGCCGAACTGCTTGACCTGTACTCGGCCGACCCGGCCCCGCTGGGTTCGTGGGAAGCGCTGCCGAATCTCTGGGAGCGGCTGGGGAACTCGACGTCGCGAGGGGGCTGGGCGATGGAGACCTGGAAGCTCAGCTCGGGTCGCCGCCTGGTCCTCCAGGTCCTCAGCTACGCCGATCGTGGCCAGCCGCCGGGCGAAACCAGGGGCCGCCTGTACGAGGTGTGCCGATCGCACAACCGCCCTGCCGAGGTTCCGTACCGGGCTCCGGCGGAGCTGGCCGCAGTCTGAGCCCGCAACGCAACGCGCCCCCCACGCCGTGCTGGCGTGGGGGCGTCGTCGTTCAGCGGCGTCGTCCGCCGCGCTGGTGTCGTCGGCGGTCCGGACGCGGCAGGCGGGTTGGACGTGGTCGGCGGGGCATGGGCGGCTCCTCGGGTAGTGGTTTCCTACCCCGGAGGTCTGCGCGCCCGGTCCGGTCTGCTCAGCGCCAGCTGCGTTTCGTCGGCGGCGTCGCGTCCTCCTGCGCCTCCGCGAGTCGCTCCGTGGCGGCGGGCGGACGGTCGATGGCCGCGCCGATTCCGAGCATGGCTAGCACTGTCGACCGTGCCTCCCAGTCTGGATGTGCCGTGGACATGGCGTTCGTTGCGGCCGTTTCGTGCTCGTCGAAGTTCATTCGTTCCTCTCGTGGTCTCCCGCGTCTACCGGTCTCCCGCCTACCGCATCCGGCGGTGGGCGGTGGTGGGGTGCGACCTGCGGTTTCTCCGCACCCTTGCCGGTGTCGCGGGTCTTCCCGGTATAGGCGGGAGAGGTGATATGTGCAGGTCAGAGCGGTAGGACTCGGTAGAGCGGTATACCGGGTCCTACCGGTGGTCTACCGCTGTTCTCCCGCCTTCCGGAGGGAGGACACGAGGTAGCCGCGCACTGTTCCCCTGCCGGGAATGTGGGCCTGCTCGCTCTCGATCCCCCACCGCTTCTTGAGTTCGCGGGTGAGCGCGGCGCCCTCCCGGGCGATGGCCGGGGTGTCTCCGTGGCGGGCTTTCCCGATCGCGGTGATGAGGTCCTTCGCCGCAACCATCTGGGCACCGGATGCGGTGGTGAGCACGAGGTCCGGACGCGCGCCGATCGCGTCCAGGATCGCCTGTAGCGGCTGCGGCAGGCGGCGGGCAGGGGCAGCGGGGGGAGCGGGCTCCGGGGCGGCGGGAGGCGGCTCGGGGGCAGCCTGCGGGGTGGGGGTCGCTGGCACGGCGGGTTCGCCCGGCTCGGCGTCGAGCACGGGCAGGGTTTCCAGCGCGGCGAGTGTGTCGCCGATGCGCTCGTCGGTCAGCTCGCGAGCCAGTCGACGGCGAGCTGTACTCCTTTGCAAGCGGGCGGTCGCTTCGCGCATCTTCTGCACGCCGGGACTGACCGCAGGCTCGGCGGTCGGAATGGGCGCAGGCGAGGCTGGTTCCTTCCCGGAGTAGACGTAGGCCAAGAACTCCTCCGGGGACGACTTCCACCTGTCCGCGAAGGCGTTGTCCGCGACGGTCAGTACGTCGCTGGCCCAGGACGGCCAGGTGCCACCGAGTCCAGCGACCGCCCGCGCTGACGCGGGAATGGACCGGAGCTTCTCCATCTTTGCGAGCATCGGGGACCGTTTTCCGACCTTCACGTAGGCGGTGCCGGGGTGGGTCAGGTTGACGTTGGTCATGCCGTAGGTCACGTCAGGTATGACGCGGCCGAGGTCAGCCGGGTCGGCGGACCGAAACGCCATGTGCCATGTGAGATTGGCCTTGATGCTGCCTCCCTGCATCCCGAAGTGGTCGGTGGTTCCACGCTGAGAGGCGAGAACGAGGTAGACGAACGCCCCCGTCGCGCCGCTGGTGAGCGCCTCTATCAGGGCTGATGCGTCGCGGGTGACCCCGTCGTGGCAGGTGATCTTCACGCGGGACTCGATGAGGCGGTGGACCTCGTCGAGGAACACTACGTAAGCGGGCCACTCGCGCGTCGGCTTTGTGGGTCGCTGTGAGGCCGGGGTGGAGAAGAAGTGGTCGGCGTACTGCCACATCGCGGCGAGCAGTCGCATCGCAGATATGGCAGTAGGTGACAGCCACCCGAACGGCGTCCGCAGGCTCTGTCCGGACTCCAGGTCTGCCAGCCATGGGGACACGAGGTCGGCCAACTTCCACGAGCCTCCCACGAGCGGGACCGCGTCCGAGCAGCGAGCCACGTGCTCGATCGCGGACTGCATGGTCGTGGACTTGCCGCTCTGGGAGGCTCCGATCATCTGCCCGTGTCCTCGCAGGCTGATCTCAACCCTGGAGCCGTCCAGGTGTTCACCTGGGCACCAGGGGTCCTGGATAGAGACCGGCTCGGACGAGGCGGGGCGCAGCCGTTCCTGGGCGAGGACGTCCCTCGTGAGCAGGCGGACCTGGGCTGTCCCCGCAGTGAGCCCGCGCTCGATCACGACCGATCCGTAGGCCACCTGAAGGTCGGGCCACTGACGGCCAGCGGCGGTGGCGATCCGGTCCGGGGTCTTCGCTCCGAACAGGACGTCGAGGTCTCCCTCGACTGCGGCGACGGATGCCGTGTAGCCCGCAGCGAACCGCTCGACGCCGACGACCCGGACCGAGACGCCCTTGAGGTCCAGGACGGGTTGCCATGCGGATGGGTCGGACGGGTCACCTGTCCCGACCGTCCCCGTCCGCACGCCACCCGTTCGTCCTGTCCCGCCCGTCTCGCCCGTCCCGTCTGGCGAAGGCGCGACGGGCTCGGGCAGGGACACGAGTAGCGGGTGCAGGACGCCCCACGCCACCACCGCGAGCAGCAGCAGGGACACGACAATCCCGCCGGAGATCACTGTCCCGGCGGCGAGCGCCCACGTCAGCCACGCCGAGGCGAGCACGCCGATTCCCCACGTCATCCAGCGGGCGGCTCGCCGCTGTCCCCATGTAGCGGCCAGCCGACGATCCAGTGCCCACTGGATGCGCCAGTGGGCGGCGGCGACGGCGAGCAGCCCGCCGACGGCCGCCGCCCACGGAGGTGTGGACGTGGCGGAGACCAGCACCGCGGCAAGGCCCCACAGGGATATCGCTCCCATGAGCGCCCAGGCAGCCGCCCTGGGTACGGTCATCTCCTCCACGTCCACTCCCATGTCAGCCCCTCACGTTCCAGTGCTGCTCGTTCGCACGCGGGGACTCGTGGCGGTTGAGGTCCACCTCGTGTTCGCGGACGAACGCCATCGCGGCGTCCTCCGCGCCCTGCTCCGTCGCACTCACGGCGGCACCGAGTTCACGGAGAGTGTCCGCCACGGAGGGGGCGTAGGGGTAGTTCGCCGCGATGTTCTCGGCTAGTGCGGCGAACCCTGCGCCGAGGTCGCGGATCTCGCCGGGCAACGCCATGAGGGCGTTCTTCATCTGGGTGGGCTCGTCGGGGTTGAACGCGGCCAGGGACTGGGCTGCGTCGGAGATGCCGAACATGCTTCCTCCTGCGATCACGGGTCGGGTCGGGCTGGACGGACGTTCCGTCCGGGTCGGGTCGGGTCGGGTTTCGGGGGTCGGGTCGAGGTGGACGGTCGGGCGGAGCCGGTCGACGCGCGTCCGTCCGCTGGCCGGACGTCGGGGGACGACCACCGGGGGACGGCGGAGACCGGACGCCCCGACAGGACGGTCGAGACGGGGGACGGGGGTCGGTTCGGACGGCTGGGACGGGACGAACGGACGCCCCGCCGCCTTCAGTCCGACCGCCCCGTCTCGGACGGCCTCAGCGGCGGACGCTGCGGCACGGCGGGCGGCGAGGCGCGGATCGGGCAGGCCCTCGAACGGGTCGCGCAGCGCCTGTCCCATGGGGGCGAGGTAGCGGTCCCAGATCCGTCGGTACTCCCGCTTTGACTTGCCCTGCTTCTCCGCAGGCTTGCCGTTGCGCCACGAGTCGTCGATCGGCAGGTCGTCGTCGCCGTCGACCAGTTCCTCTTCCTCGGCGGCCAGGCGGGCCTCCTCGGCGGCCACACGCGCGTCGTACTTCGCCTCCCGCTTCATGTGACGCTTCTCTTTGCCGTCCTCGATCCGGGCACGTGCCCACTCCCGCATCAAGGACGGCTCGCTGCGCGTCTTGGGCTTCTTGCCGCCGCCTCCGTGGGTGGTGTGCGTCGAGGTGTCCTTGACCTTCGGCGGCGTCCGCTTCGACGCAGGCGTCCGTCCCGCCGTGGACAGAGCGGACCGTCCCGACCCGGCTCGGGCAGCGGACGGCGTCCGGGCCGGACGGACACCACCGGGCCGGGGCGAGGGACGGGCACCAGCCGACCGGGGGGACGCGGGCCGTCCGGCCAGCCGGGTCGGACCGGTCGGACGTCCCGTCCCCGTCCGGCGTCCAGCGCTGGGGAGCCCGCCGGAGCGGGTGGCGGTGGTGTGCCCGGCGGTGCGACGGGCACGGGGAGAGGTGGGGCCTGCTGGCGTCCGCCCACCCGCCCGTCCTCCTGCGGGTCGGGACGGTCCCGTCCCGGACGTCCGTCCGGCGAGACGTCCAGTCCGTCCGGTCGGGGTCGTCCCTCCGCGCTGTCCCGCGTTCGGTGTCCGGCCGCGTCCGGCGAGGCGACCGGCGAGACCGGGGCGGGCCGCCCCGGCTCCGGTCCGTCCGCCTGTCCGACCCGTGTTCGTCCCGGCCCGTCCGGTCCCGGCCGTCCGTCCCCCGCCTGCCGTCCGTCCTGTCCTTCCGGCCACCGTGGGTCGGGTGCCTGCGGGACGGGCGGCTGCGGGACGGGCCGACCTGATCCGGTCAGCCAGACGGCGGACGGTCTGGGAGGCGGGACGGGGCGTGCTGGACGGACGGGAGGACGGGGAGCCGGGACGGGACGGGGCGGACGCCCCCTTCGGGGAGGGCTTCCCTCCTGTCCCCGAGCTGGCGGACGTGCCTGCGGGCTTCGAGGCCGTCTTCCCGCCGTCCTTCGTCGCCGCCTTGGTGGCCTCCGCAGCCGCCTTCGCCCGCTTGGCCTTGTGCGCCCGGATCACCAGCCACGCGGCGAGAGCCCCCACGGGCGGCAGGAGCCCGGCCCACCCCCACGCGGAGATGAGCACAGCGGACGCCCCGAGTCCGCCTGCCCCGGCGGCGACGGTGCCGACGGCGCGCACGGGGACACCCCCGGCCGCAGTAGCAGCCGGGGGGACCTCGGTCGTCTCGGGTGGTGGAGTCGCTGGTTGTTTCTGCTGGTCAGGCACGGGGACTCCTAGAAGATCGAGTTCCAGACGCTGACCGCGGTGGCGGCGATGCCGTTCACCGAGGCCGACGCGGCCTGGAGGAGGTTCGGGCCGATGGTGGTCGATGAGAGAACGACCCCGGCGACCGTCGCGAGGACAATCGCGATGATCATTCGGCCGCGACGGCCGATCAACCACGCGAGGAAGCAGAAGACTGCGAACAGGGCATATCCGGCAATCACAGGGCACTCCCAAGGGCACTGAGGACGGCAGGGACGCCGCGGTTGGCGATGAGTACGACGGAGAGCGCGACGGCGACGGCGAGGAACGCAGGCTGGATCAGCCCCTCCTCGGTGTCGGAGCCGCAGGGCGTGGTCCACGGCAGGCGGACGTACCGCCAGCCGCCGATCGGCCCGAGCAGCGGGACGCCCATCGGAGTTCCGGCGTCGAGCAGCAGGTGTGAGGCCCACCCGGCGGCCACGGCGTAGGGCAGCAGGGGCACGACGTCGGCGACTGCGGCGGACGGGTCGATCAGCACGCCGAGGACGAGCAGTCCAAGCGGGACGGTCCAGCCGTCCCGTCCGACCGCCCGGCGGAGCATCAGTCCCGACCCGGCCAGCAGGACGGCCGTCCCGATCAGGGCGCCCGTCCCCACTTCGGGGACGAGCAGGTCCGTGGCGATCGCAGCCAGCCAGACGGCTCCGAGGGTGTGGGTGATCCCCCGGTGTCCTCCGTCCTGCGCGGGACGGTCGGGACGGACGAGGACCCGTCCGCCCGTCCCCCGGTAGACCGTCCGTCCTGCCGTCCCGACCGTCCGGGACGCGATCCGTCCGACCGCCCCGAACGCCGTCGAAGCGGTGGACTCCGGGTGGTCGATGTCCGGGGCCAGCGCCGCCCCGGCGGCCACGGTGCCGAGGACCGCCGTGGCGGCCAGCCCGACCCCGGACACGACCGCGACGCCCAGCCCGGCGAGCCACCCTGCGTAGAGGTGTGTGCGGCCCCTCATCGCGTCCACCCCCGCAGCGGCGGATCGGCGGTGATGGGCAGGTCGCTCGTGGTCCGGTGCCACGGTCCGGGGTGTCCCGGTCCGCGACGCCAGATGCGGTCCACCGCCCACTCGTAGATGGAGGTGGCGGCGGCCTCGTCGGGCCAGTCCTCCTCGGACATCGCCGCGACGGGGTGTCCGGGGTGGACGATGCCCGTCCACCACGTCCCGTCCGTCCGCTGGTGGAGGGTGACCCTCCGGACGGCGGACGGGTCGGCGGTCGGCCACAGCTCGGTCTGGCGGATCATCCCGTCACCGCCTGGTAGATCACGATGGCGAGGATGACTAGCGGGGCGAACATGCCGAGCAGGTAGATCAGGTCCATGCCGTCGCGCTTCATGCTGCCCTCCGGGCGTTCAGTTCGTCGCGGACCTTGCGGGCACGCTCCGCCTTCACGCCGCTTCCGCGCATCTCCCGCAGGGTGTCCTGCACCCAGTCCTCAGTGATCCGCTGTCCGTCCGGGACAACACCGTTGGCGTGCTGCTCCAGCTGCTCGATCAGCTCGTCGAGGGACTGCCGGGCCGCTGCGATACGTACAGGGGACGGAGTCGGACGGGGCGGGACAGCCGAGGTCGGCTCGGTCGGACGGTCGGGACGGGCTGACCGGTCCACGGCCTCGTCCCGGTCGGACAGCGACAGCCCGAGGACTGCGGCGAAGTCGGACACGCCTAGCCGAGGGGACGGGTCGGGTCGAACCTCTGGGCGAACTGCGACCGGGACGGTTTCGGCGGGACGGGGCTCCGGGTTCTCCCGGTCGACGCGGGGCTTCCCGGGCGAACGGGTTTCCTTATCCTGCTTCCGGTCCGACCCTCGTGGCGTGTCCAGGTCTTCCTGGTAGTCGGCCTCGGCGTCGAGGCGGGCAGCGACGGACGCCATCTCCCAGGCTCGCTCCGAACCCCATGACGGGTCCAGGGTCCGCAGGCGCGCAGCCCGGTAGTAGATGACGGGGTGCATGATCCGCTGCATGGCCTTCTCGCGAAGGTCGGCGAGGTCGAATCCCGCCCGCTGCTCCCGAGCGAGAGTGACGTAGGAGTGCCACGTGATCGGGGCAAGCAGGGATACGCCGCCGAGGACGAGTCCGGTCATGAGGTCGTTGGACAGGTCGGCACCGTGCACCGTGTTGATGACGGCTGCGATCCCGGAGAACAGCCACATGCGGGCGATGTGCTTCCCGCTAGGAAGACCTCGGCGAGAACACCATGCGGCGAACACGCCGAACACCCAGCCGACCCCGACGACTACAGCGGCGATCGGGTAGGCAAGGTCGATCATGAGGTCGACAACGGGGATGCGGAATTCGAGTGGGAGGCTCAGGTAGTAGGAAATCTGCGCGGCGAGGTCGACGGCGGACGACCCCCCGGACAGGAGGATCGCTACGGTCAGCGCGCCTTGGTCGGATGCCCACTGGCGCAGCGATCGGCGCTTCGACTCGCGCCTGCGACGGCGGAAGAGGCCCATCACCGGCCCCCGCCGGTCAGCCGGTCGAGCCATCCTCGGCGGGGAGCGGAGGCCCGCTCCTGCTCCGCCTCGTGGGCTTCCTGCGCGAGGGATTGGAGCCCCCGCAGGAGATCGGCCTGCTCGGCACCCTGGGCGAGCGTGGCGTGAACTTGCGCGGCGGCGAGGTTGGCTGTGGCGTCTCGCGCCCACGAGAGAGACAGCCTGCCGTCGTCGACCTGCGCGGCGGCCAGGTGCTGCGCCGCGGCGGCGCGGTGCTCGTCGGGGGTCATCGCCGCACCCCGATCCGGGCGAGGAACCGGCGGGGGAGCTTCGTGTCCTCGGCGGCCCGATCCGCGATGAGCCGCTGGTCGCGCGCCCGCTGCGCCGCCTGCCAGGCGGCGTTCCGCGCTGCCATGTCCGTGGCCATCCGCAGCTGGGCATCGAGGACGAGCGCGTCGGCGAGCAGCTCGACGCTCCGGTGGTCGCCGCGCTCAGCTGCCGCGAGCACCGCGTCGAGGCGGTCGGCGTCCACATGGGTCTCGGCCTGACCGGCCAGGGTCCGTCCGGCGCTGAGGAGTGCGCGGGCGGTGATCCGGTCGGACATCGCCCGACGGGTGTCGTCGGTCCCGGACTGGTGGTGCTCGATCTGGCGTGCGGCGGCGGAGGTCGCGGCGTCCAGCAGACGCCGAACGGGGGTCGGGGCGCTCATCGGGCACCCGCCTCGACGGTCGCAGCAGCCTGCGCGAGGGTGGCGTACACCTGGGCGGCGGCGAGCCAACCGGCGCTGGGCGCGGTTCCCATGCCGACCTCGCCCGCGTTGGTGAGGCACTCGGCGGCGGCCACGGTCAGCTCGGCGCGGAGCGCAGGGTGGCGCTGCGTGCCATCTGGGTTGTGGAAGCCGATCAGCGGAAGCCTTGACATACTGGCAGGCACGGCCTGCTCCTCTCGTGGATCGAGATGGTAGGAGTGGGTCGAGGCCCTCGGCCAGCGTTTGCCGCGCTGCCGGGGGCCGTCTTAGACGTCAAGACGGAATGGGCTCGCAATTCGGTCACCGAGTTCGCGACGATGGGCCTGTTGCCGCAGATGGCGGAGTCCTTCGGCGTCTCGATCCCGGCGACCGGCAATGCCATCACCTTCTACGCACTCGGTGTCGTGGTGGGTGCGCCGCTGATCGTGAGTCTGGCCGCCCGACTGCCGCGTAAGGGCCTGTTGATGGGGCTGATGGTCGCGCTCGCCGTGGGCAACGTGCTGTCCGCCGTGGCACCGAGCGCCTCGCTGCTCGTGGCCGCCCGGTTCGTCGCCGGGCTGCCGCACGGGGCGTTCTTCGGGGTCGCCGCCGTGGTGGCGGCCGCGCTCGTCCCGCCTGGTCGGCGGGGTCGCGCGGTCGCCAGGATCATGATCGGACTGACCATCGCCAATCTTGCGGGGGTCCCGGTCGCGACGGCGGTGGGGCAGCAGGTCGGCTGGCGCAGCGCCTACTGGGCGGTGGCGGTGATCGCGGTGGTCACCGCGCTGGCGGTGCACCGGTACGTGCCGAGGATCGCGGCGACGCATGGGGCGAGCATCGTCGGCGAGCTGCGGGCCTTCGGCAGGCTTCAGGTGTGGTTCGCGCTGGTCACCGGGATGATCGGCTTCGGTGGCATGTTCGCCGTGTACTCCTACATCTCGCCGACCACCACCGAGGTCACCGGCCTTCCCGAGGCTGCGGTGCCGTGGATGCTGGCGGTGTTCGGTCTAGGGCAGACCGTGGGGGCCCTCATCGGCGGGCGGTTCGTGGACCGGTCGGTGCTGGGATCGGTGATCGGCTCGCTGATCGCGTCGTCGTCGGTGCTGGCGCTGTTCGGGCTGACGGCAACCCTGCCGGTGCTCGCCGTCGTCTCGGTGTTCCTGATCGGGTTCACGTCGCAGGTGCTGGCCGGTGCGCTTCAGGTGCATCTGATGGACGCCTCGCCGGACGCGCCGTCGCTGGCCTCGGCGTCGAACCACTCGGCGCTCAACATCGCCAACGCCGCCGGGGCGTGGCTCGGCGGCCTGGCCATCACGGCCGGGTGGGGCTACGCGTCCACGGCGTGGGTCGGGGTCGCGTTGAGCCTGACCGGCCTGGCCGTGGCTCTGCTGTCCGTCGTGGTCGCCCGCGCGAGTCGCAGTCGGGTGCTCGCCCCGGCCGGTGCTCCTCGGACGCGGGGCTGAGTCCTCGGTCCTCGGCACGCCTGCCGTTGCCGGTAGTCGGCGCGAAGTGCGCACGGTCCCGACTTGCTGCGCGGGTGTTCTCCACCCGATGCGGGGTCGGCCCGCACGGCTCGGCGCGGGCCCGGCGTCAGTCGATGTCGATCAGATCGTCGTCGGCGGGCGGCCACTCGCCGCCCCAGCGGACGTCACGGGCGGCCCGATAACGGGTGCCCTGTCGCCTGGAGACCGTGACATCGGCGATCTTTCCGTCGTCCGAGCAGAGTCGGAGCGCCACCTGCCCCTTCGGCTTCTGCGGATGACGCAGGACTCGGCCTGCGGCGCGTCGCCAGTCGTGCGGTGAGGCGACCACGTAGGAGAACTTCTCGTCTTCGAAGCTCAGGGCGCCGTCCTTGAGATAGCGGTGGGTGGCGCTGCGCGGGAGCCGTGTCGAGAAGTGGCACCAGTCCCGGCCTCGGGGGATGGGGCAGACGTCTTCGTGGGGGCAGGGCGCCACCAGCCGTAGGCCGAGGTCACGCAGCAGGTCCCGCGCGGCGACGATCCGTTCGTAGCCTGCGGGCGTGCCGGGTTCGATGATCACCAGCATGCCGGTGCTGCGGGACAGCCAGCGCACGGTCTCGGCTCTGCGACGTTCCGGCAGTTCACCCAGCACGTAGGACAGGGTGACGAGGTCGGCGGCCGGCGAGTCGGCGGTGGTGTCGATGGCGGCGCGCGTCCACGAGGACTGACGGACCGGCGCGGCCGAGGCGGCCTCGACGAGGCGTCGGCCGAGGGCGACCGCCGGGGCGGACTGCTCCAGGACGGTGATGTCGGTGAGCGAGGACCAGGCGTCGGCCGCAGCCCACACGTCGGCTCCCGTGCCGCCGCCGACGTCGATCTGAGTACGCGGCCTGAATCCGGGGGCGACCGTGATGACCTGGTCGAACACCGAGCGAACTGCCGCATAGGTGGCGGGCATCCGGTAGCAGGCGTACGCGGCGACGTCCACATCGGAGTTCAGGATCGGCTGTGCGGGCGGGGCGCCCTCCCGGTAATGCTGGATGAGTCGGTCTACCGACCGCGCCAGGGTCTGGCGGGGGAAGCGTGTCAGCGCACCGTCGAGCGCGGACATCAGATCGTGGGGGAGTGCCGACATGGGAGACCATTCTGCCGAGCGAGCCGGGGCCTCCTCGGCGCCGGCCCCGCGTTGTGGTCGAGCGGGAGAGCAGGCGCACCCTCGGATCACCCCTGGCGTGGGCGACCGGCGGTGGCAGGCCGACGCGGCCCGGCGTTTCGCGGCCTTCTTGTGCTGCTCGGCCTGCGGGGCGGATCGGACCGTAGCGCCTCGAGTGTGTGTCGCAGGTCCACGACCGTCCGTGTGACGGGCGTCGGTGCATGCAGGGCGGGTCCGTATGGCGTAGGTCTCACATCGGACGGCGGCCGGGTGTGCGGTCGTGCATCTGTCGCGGTGACCGACCGTTGACCTCGCCGTAATCGGAACGTGGTTGCCTGATCACCTGGTGCTGTCTTTCCTGGTGGAAGGGACGGATGATGACGACCATCTACGAAGAGATCGGCGGTCACGAGGCACTGATCACCGTCGTCGACGACTTCTACGTGCGTGTGCTGGCCGATCCCCAGCTCGCCCCCTTCTTCACCGGTGTGCGGCTGGCCCGGCTCAAGGGCCGTCAGGTGGAGTTCTTCGCCGCCGCGCTCGGCGGCCCGGGGCCCTACACGGGGGCGTCGATGAAGTCCGTGCATCGCGGTCGTGGGATCGAGCAGGCGCATTTCGACCGCGTCGCGGGACATCTCGCCGACTCACTGGCCGACGCAGGCGTGCCCGCGGCGACCATCGGGCGGATCATCGCCGCGATAGCGCCGTTGTCGAGCGACATCGTGAGCTCGGCGGCCTGACGGCGAACGAATCTGCGGTGCCGCGGCGGGCCCGGTGGCGCCTGCGGCCCCGGCGGTCGGCCGTCTCGGACCGCCGAGGTCTGCCGACACCATGTCGGGCCTTCGGCGTCCCGTGCCTGAGCCGCAGACACTCGAGTCGTCGGCCTCAGCCGCAGGCCGCGCGTGCCGGGTCGGCGCGACCTTGACGTCCGCGTCTCGGCCGTCGTCTGCGCCGGTCACGGTGCCCGGCGGGGCGCGCACGGCGGGCTTACGCTCGGCGGATGGTGCTGCATTCGGGCCGCCGCCAGGGGCCGACCCCCCAGGGAGCAGGCAATCCGTTCTACGGCCTGGCCGACCCCGCGCCGGGCTCGGAGATCACGCTGCCCCATCAGCGGCTGGGGGCGGGGCCCGTCCCACCCGACGCCGCGCTTCAGCTCGTGCGCGACGAGTTGGAACTCGACGGCAGTGCCCGACTCAATCTCGCGACCTTCGTGACCACCTGGATGGAGCCGCAGGCCCGCGAGCTGATGAACGACTGCGTGGCCAAGAACATGATCGACAAGGACGAGTATCCGCAGACCGCCGAGCTGGAGCGTCGCTGCGTGAACATCCTCGCCGACCTGTGGCACGCGCCCGAACCCGCCGATGTCATCGGCTGCTCGACCACCGGCTCCTCCGAGGCCTGCATGCTCGCGGGCATGGCGTTCAAGCGTCGGTGGCGCGGACCGGGCAGGCCCAACCTCGTGATGGGCGCGAACGTGCAGATTTGTTGGGAGAAGTTCTGCCAGTACTGGGAGGTGGAGCCCCGGCTCGTGCCGATGGCGGGGGACCGGTTCCACCTCAGCGCCGACGAGGCCGTCGCGCGGTGCGACGAGAACACCATCGGCGTCGTCGCGATCCTGGGCTCCACCTTCGACGGCAGTTACGAGCCCGTCGCCGAGATCACCGCCGCGCTCGACGGACTTCAGCGGCGCACCGGTCTCGACATCCCGGTGCACGTGGACGGCGCCTCCGGCGCCATGATCGCCCCGTTCCTCGATCCCGGACTGACCTGGGACTTCCGCCTGCCGAGAGTGGCGTCGATCAACACCTCCGGCCACAAGTACGGGCTGGTCTATCCCGGTGTGGGCTGGGTGTTGTGGCGGCATCGGGACCGGCTGCCTGCCGAACTGGTGTTCAAGGTCAACTATCTCGGCGGAGAGATGCCGACCTTCGCGCTCAATTTCTCCCGGCCCGGCGCCGAGGTGGTGGCGCAGTACTACACCTTCGCCCGGCTGGGCAGGGAGGGCTTCCGCGCGGTGCAACAGGCCGCCAGGGACGTGGCCACTCGACTGGCGGACCAGATCGCGGAGCTCGGGCCTTTCCGGCTGCTCACCAGGGGCGACGAACTGCCGGTGTTCGCCTTCACCACGAATGAGCGCGCCGCAGGCTTCACCGTCTTCGATGTCTCGCGTCGGCTGCGAGAACGCGGCTGGCAGGTCCCCGCCTACACCTTCCCGGCCGATCGGGAGGACCTGGCGGTCCTGCGGATCGTCTGCCGCAACGGCTTCACCCAGGACCTCGGCGACCTGTTCGTCGAGGAACTGCGTCGAGTACTCGCCGATCTCGACTCCTCGCCCGGTTGCGGGCATGCCACGGAGACCGCCTTCCACCACTGAGCCTGCGGCCGGTCGGCGGCGATGGCGGACGGCTGAGAGGCGGCGGGGACTCGGACGACCGAACGGGCCGGTGTCTGCCGTTCGGCCCGGCTGTCCTCTCGCTCTTGTCTGTCCGCCGCCGAGGCGCGACGGCCAAATCTGCACGGACCGTCCTCGGCGGAGGCTGACCGATTCGGCGCCTGCCGAGGCCCGCCGCGGCCTTGACGTGACCCGGTGCCGGCCGGATCTTCGGGGGCCGACCGGGACGAGCGATGCCGTCTGCCGGGGAGGCCCGCCTCCGCATCACCCGGCGTCGGGCGCGCCTCGGCATGACGGCCCATGCCACTACGCGGCGCGGAACGCTCCGTGGCCCGACGCGGAGCCGGGACGGACAGGCAATGGGAGCGCAGCCTGCTCGGCGTACCGGGCGATTCGTACTCGGAGTAACCGGACAGCTCGGCTGGGGGACACCCGGCTCAGGTAGACGGCCGTCACAGGCCTACGGTGGCATGACGTGACTGTCGCATGAACGGCGTGATCGAAGGCTTCTTCGTCATCGGAGCCGTCATCCTGGTGGGCTATCTGGTGGGGCGGACCGGCGTACTCGGCCCGTCGGCCACGCAGGTGCTCTCCCGAACGTCGTTCTTCGTCGCGACGCCCGCTCTGCTGTTCGTCACCCTCGCCCGCGCCGACGTCGGCGCCGTGCTCTCCTCTGCCCTGCTCGTCACCGGCGTGACCAGCTCCCTGGCCTGCCTGCTCTACGTGCCGGTCGGCATGCTGCGTCGGCGGCCGGGCGGCGAGACCGCCATCGGTTCCATGGCCGCCGGTTACGTCAACGCAGGTAATCTCGGCCTGCCGATCGCCGCCTACGCCCTCGGCGACGCGGCCGAGATGGCGCCGATCCTGCTGTTCCAGCTCGGCGTGCTCACTCCGGTCTTCACCACGGTCCTCGACATCCTCTCGGAGCGGGCCAACGGCACTCGCCCGGCCCTGCTGCGCACGGTGACCGCCCCGCTGCGAAACCCGATCGCGGTCGCCACCGCCGCAGGCCTGATTGTCTCGGCGACCGGCTTCATCCCGCCGGAACCGGTGATGGCGCCGATCGAGTTGCTGGCGAACCTCGCCGTGCCGGGGATGCTGCTGGCGTTCGGCATCTCCCTGCGCGGAGCGGCCCTGCCCGGCCGGTCGAAGGAGATCGTTCCGTCGCTCGTGGCCGTCGTGGTGATCAAGAACCTCGTTCATCCGCTGCTCGCGCTGCTCCTCGGGCTGCTGTTGGGCCTGGAAGGCCACGCGCTGCTGGCCGTCGTGGTGTGCGCAGCGCTGCCCTCGGCGCAGAACGTGTTCGGGTATGCCGTGCGCTTCGATCAGGGCGTCGCGCTGGCACGGGAGTCCGCGCTGACCACCACGATCCTGAGCCTGCCGGTGCTGTTCCTGGTGGTCGCGCTGCTCGCCTGACCTCCGGGCGCCGGCGTGGCGCGGCAGGCAGTCCGGGGCGGCGACGCGGCTCCTCGGCTGATCGGGCCGTCGCCGACCCGCGAGTTCCGCTGCGGTCAGGCGCCGCCTGCCGGGCACGGGGCGGCGCGAGGCGTCGCGGCCTGCGCCGACGGATCGGTCCGGTCGGCCGACTTCCCGGCCTCGCGGCCCGCGCACGTGCATCTTGAGCAGATCACGATCATGCCGACTCCCCAGGGCGTGAGCCGGGGCCGAGGTGTGGATCGATCCCGGCGTCGGCCTGCGGTCCGCGCCTCGGCGGCGACCCTGCGTCTCAGTGCCGAGCTGCCTGGTGCCGACCCGAGACAGGGTCTCGATGCCTGCGGCGGCGGGACACACCGCCGCGATCCGCCGACCCCTCAGCTCCGTCGGCGATTCGACAGCATATCGAATTCGATTCGATATTCCGAACGGTTAAATGACTGCTCGTCTCGCGCGGGTCGGCGAGGTCGGCAGCCGATCGGCATCGCTTAGCTGGTGAAGGAGGGTCGCCGAGGGTTGACGGATGTTCACGCTCCCACTACCGTCTGGGGAAACGCTTTCCGTCGAACTGAATTCGACATTTCGAACACCTGGGAGGCAATGATGCCTCGGCTGTTCCCGGACGCCTCGAACGAGGCGACCCCCGAAACGGCCCCCGGTACGCCGGAACGCCGCGCGCCCGGTGCAGGCTGCCTGCGTCCGGTCCGGCGGGCGGATGCCCGTCGGGGAGCGACGAGCACCGACCCGCGTCGAGGCAGTGCCCGCCGCGGTTCAGCCGGCATCACGGCAGCGAGGTCGGCCCCCCGACGCACCGACACCCCGCCGCCCCGGCAGCGTGACGCAGCGGGCACCACCCCACTCCATCACCGCGACCGATACCGGTAGACGACGACGCCGACCGAGCGGTCCCAGCTGGACGTCACGGCGGCGGGAGGGAACTGCGATGTCCGGTTCACCAGCGACGCCCCGCACGACGACCCGACGGGGAGCCGCCGTCGCGGTGGCGGCCGTGCTCGCCACGGGAACGGGCGTGCTCGCCCCGACCGCCCCCGCCGACACCCCGAGCCGCGAGCCCTATGCGGGCTACGTCTTCGTGTACTTCACCGGCGAGGGGACCGCCGACGGGGAACAGGTCTACTTCGCGGCCAGCCGAGGCGACGACCCGTTGGCCTTCGACGAGCTGGGCGGCGGGCGGCCCGTGCTGACCTCGGACCTCGGCGACCGGGGAGTACGTGATCCCTTCCTCATCCGCTCGCCCGAGGGCGACCGGTTCTTCCTGATCGCGACGGATCTGCGGATCCACGGCAACGGCGACTGGGACGGCGCGCAGCGACACGGCAGCCGCTCGATCATGATCTGGGAGTCCGAGGACCTGGTGACCTGGTCCGATCAGCGGATGGCGACGGTCTCGCCGCCGACGGCGGGCAACACCTGGGCACCCGAGGCGTTCTGGGACGCCGACCGCGAGGTCTACGTCGTCTTCTGGGCCTCCACGCTCTACGCGGCCGACGACCCGGACCACGTCGGCGACAGCCACCACCGGATGCTGTACGCCACGACGCGGGACTTCGTCGAGTTCAGCGAGCCTGCGGTGTGGGTGGACCCTGGCCACTCGGTGATCGACTCCACGCTCATCGAACACCAGGGCGCCTACTACCGCTTCACCAAGGACGAACGCGACGCGAGCGCGTCCAACCCCTGCGGCAAGTACATCGTCGCCGAACGCGCCGAGGATCTCCTCGACCCGTCATGGGACCTCGTCGCCGAATGCATCGGCCGGCCGACCGAGGACGGCCCCGGCATCGAACGGGGCGAAGGACCCACGGTGTTCAAGTCGAACACCGTGGACAAGTGGTACCTCTTCATCGACGAGTTCGGCGGCCGAGGCTACGTGCCGTTCGAGACGACCGACCTCGCCGAGGGCCGATGGACGATGTCGCGTGACTACGACCTGCCTGCCTCGCCCCGACACGGCACGGTCCTGCCGGTCACCCAGGCCGAGCACGACCGGCTGACCGAGGCCTTCGCCGCGCAGGCCCCCCGGTGACACCACACATGGCGGTCCGCTGCGGGCGGGCCGGTTCGGCGAACCCGCCCCGCCGCCGCCTCGATTCGATCGGTACCCGGCCGGATGCCCGGCCTGCCGGGTCCTTCACGACAGTTCCCCGCCCGGCCCACCGCCCCGTCGCGGGCCGTCGGCGGGCTCGACACGCGAAGGAGACCCCATGACCAGTCCGACGGCATCACGCTGGCTGCGCCTGTTGGTCGGCGCCGCCATGGTCGCGACGGCGGCCCTCACCGGCGCGGCCGAGGTGCTCGCGCCGCCGCAGGCCTCGGCCACCGCTGACGACGCCCGGCCCGCTGCCGCCCCCGCCGACACGGGCGCGAACATCCCCACCCAATGCGGCGGCGGTACGTTCCACGCCGAGGCGTACCTGAACGGCAGCACCTGGACCGCCCGCCGGGGCACCTCGACCGTCTACACCGGCAACGACATGCGAGCCGCCGTGCAGGCGGCGATCGGCAGCCTCTCCTCGGGACGCACCACCAAGGAGCGGGTCGTCGTGTGGAGTTCCGGCTCGATCAGCGCCGGAACCCGAATCTCACTGCCCAGCTACACGGTGCTCGACGTCTGCGGCACCATCAACGTCACCGGATCGGGCTCGGGCGACCAGGCCCCCGTCTACGCCAGGGGCGCCACCGACATCGAGGTGCAGAACCTCAGCGTCACCGGCTCCCCGCTGTACGGCATCTTCATGCGCAACGTCACCAACGTCCACCTCGGACAGATCGACATGCGGCTGTCCGGCGGCCTCGGCATCCGCATCGACAACCGAGGGGACACCAGCGTCCGCAGCAGGAACATCCGGATCGACAACGTCTTCGTCTCCGGGGCCAGCGCGCACGGCGTCGAGACCTACGGCGTCGACGGGCTGACCATCGGCACCGTGACGGCCCGCAACACCGGCGAGTCCGGACTGCTGCTCAACGACACCATCAACGCCACCGTGACCAGAGTGGACGGTCAGGGCACCGGGGCGGGCACCGGGTACGCGGCCTTCCGCATGGCCAACCGCAACGGTCGCGTCGGCAGCAGCTACCCCACCAACATCCGCGTCGGCGAGGTCATCGCGCGGGGCGGCGGCCGGGGGATCTTCTGTGTCTCGGAGAGCGGCGGAGCGGTCATCGACCGGGTGGACATCGCCAACACCGGCAACAACGCCATCCTGATCGAGAACTGCCACAACGTGACCATCGCCGCCCAGAGCGGCACCGTCACCGGCCCCGGGGACATCCGGCTCGCGGCGCGGACCGAGTTCGCCCCGAATTCCAACATCACCATCCAGAATCTGACCGTGACCAACTCCGCCGTCACGGAGAATCCGTGCAACGGCAGCAACATCACCTTCCGCAACATCACCCGGGTCAACAGCGGCTACAACGTGTGTTGAGGCCGTGATCCGCTCAGCCTCGCCTGGTCGGGCGCGGAGCCTCGGCTCGGCGCCCGACCGACCCGGTGTCGCGGAACCGGCTGACGCCTGCGCACCAGTCCGGGCGACCTCGAGGGGTGCGTGGCCGCGCTCCACCGCTCGGCGGGCTCATACAGGCCGAGCGGGCCGGACGCCGTGTCCGTGCCATCCATCGCGAGGGTTTCTGCCCGCCTCGGTGGTCACCTCGGCCCGCGACCAGGCTGCGGAGCCCCTGGCGGTCAGCCCGCCGAGGCCGCACGCAGGAGTCGGAGCTGGCCGATCTCGGCGACGTTCTTCGTCAGCTCGGTGTTGACCCAGGCGAGCATGTGGGCGACGGTCAGCTCCGGGCTGTCCCGCCACGGGAACGGCGCGGGCGCGTCCAGATCCGCGTCGGTGAGCCGATCCGACACCACGGCCCACTCGTCACGCAGCCCGCGCAGCCAGTCGATCGTCGGGGCACCGGGGCCGGGCCAGGCGATCTCGGTGCGGTCGCGGGGCGTCCTGCCCTGTGCGTGATCGATCGTCACACTCCACCACCACCCGACATGCCAGGTCAGCCACGCGATCGTCGGGACAGGGACCGGATCGGGCTCGACCTCGGCGAAGTCCGCCACCCAACCGCCGTCGGCGTCGGGCCGCATCGTCCAGCAGGGCCTGCCGGGCTCCCAGCCGAAGTCCGCAGGCGTCAGCTGCGCCAGGTGGAACTCCGTCAGTGCCCAGGTCAGGTCGAACTGCCAGCGCAGCAGCTCGGCACGGGATGTCGACATCGGCCGATCGTGTCACGCCCGCGACTCTGAGCCACAGTGCTTTTGTGCCCGCGCCTGCCTGCGGTGGTGTGCAGGCGGGCGCGGGCGGTCGTGGGATGTCGGGAAGCGGAGGTCTTGACCCGACGTGAGCGGCTGTGCTGATCTGTAGTTGGTCTGGACCAACTTCCCAGGAGGTCCCGTGTTTCCACGCTCGTCCCGTACCGCCGCCCTGGTCGCGCTGCTGTCCGCCCTCGCGCTGTCGGCATCGGGGACGGCGGTCGCAGCTGAGGAGGGCCCCGTGTCCACAGTGCCGATCGTGACTCCGACCCCGCAGCAGATCACGCCCAACGGCCGCGACGTCCGGGTGCCGCGCGAGGTCGCGCTGGTGCTCGGCGCCGAGGTCGACCAGTCGACAGAGGACCTCGTTCGCCGCACCCTCCGCCAGGCGGGCGCCCACGACATCCGAGTCGACGGACGCGCCGAACTCACCGTGGTGGTCGGTGCGATCGACGATCCGGTGGTCGCCGACGCGTTGGCGGACGCGGGCGGCGAACGACCCGACGAACTCGTCCCCGAGGGCTATTCGCTGGCGGGGGCGGCCCGCGGCCGAGGCGGCCTGGTGGCCCTGGCGGGCAACGACGGCGACGGCGTCTACTACGCCGCGCAGACCTTCCGGCAGCTCGCCCGCGACGGCGCCCTCGCTGCCGTGTCCGTCGTCGATCACCCCGTGATGGCCCTGCGCGGGAGCATCGAGGGGTTCTACGGCGCCCCGTGGTCACACGCCGACCGCCTCGATCAGCTGGCCTTCTACGGCGACGTCAAGGCGAACACCTACGTGTACACGCCGAAAGACGACCTCTACCTGCGCGAACGGTGGCGCGAGCCGTATCCGGCGGAGGACCTCGACGAACTCGAGGAGCTCGTCACCGAGGCGACCACCCATCACGTGCAGTTCACCTACGCCGTCTCGCCGGGACTGTCCATCTGCTATAGCGACCCGGCCGACCTCCAGAGTCTGACGGACAAACTGGACTCGCTCTATCAGCGCGGCGTCCGCAGCTTCTACGTCGCCTTCGACGACATCGACTACACCGAGTGGAACTGCGCAGGCGACCGGGAGCACTACGGCGAACCCGGTCAGGCGGCCGCAGGCCGCGCGCAGGCGGAGCTGCTCAACGCCGTTCAGCGTGGATATCTCGACACCCTGCCCGACGCCAACCCGCTGCAGATGGTGCCCACCGAGTACTCCGACGTCGAGGACTCGCCCTATAAGACGGTGCTGCGCGAGACGCTCGACGAGCGGATCGTCATTCAGTGGACCGGCACCGACGTCGTGCCGTCCTCGATCACCGTCGAGGACGCGGAGCGGGCCGCGCAGGTCTGGGGCCGCAAGGTCTACCTCTGGGACAACTACCCGGTGAACGACTTCGGGCAGACCGCAGGCAGGCTGCTGCTCGCCCCCTACGACAAGCGAGACGCCGAACTGGACTCGGCACTCAGCGGCATCGTGCTCAACCCGATGAACCAGGCCGCGCCGAGCAAGGTCGCGCTGTTCGGCGGCGCGTCGTTCGCGTGGAACAGCCGGGACTACGACGCCGACACGACCTGGCGGGCCGCCGCCGACTACCTGGCCGACGGTGACCCGGACACCGCACGTGCACTGCTCGCGTTCTTCGACACCTCGCACCTGGCGCCGACCTTCGGCGAGGTGCCGTGGCAGCCGCAGTCGCCCGCGCTCCAGGCCGAGATCGACGCGGTGCGTGACCAGCCGCACGGCGAGCCGCTGGACCGACTACGGGAGCGCGCGAGGCTGCTGGCCACCGCCTCGGAACAGATCCGGGCAGGCGTCGACGATCCGGCCTTCGCGGCCCAGACCAGGCCGTGGCTGGACGCGTTGACCCTGTGGGGCGGCGCCCTGGAGTCCACGATCGACGGCATCGACCGGGCCGAGGACGATCCGGCCGGTGCCGACCGGGCCTTCGCGCACGCGGCGGAGTTAGCCCGGGAGGCCGCGGCGATCCAGACGATCCCCGGCACGACGCGACCGCAGGGGCCGATCAAGATCGCCGACGGCGTGCTGGACGTCTTCATCGCCGACGCACCGGGGCTCGTCGGCCGAGGCTGAGCCTGCCTGCGAGCGGACCGACACCGGCTCGGGCGATCTCCTCGATCGTCCGAGCCGGTTCCGTCGTGGCGGTCGGCACCGGGCGGCTCTGTCCCCGCCTTCTGCGGCATCGACCTGGCAGCGGCCTGTCCGACGGCCACCGTCGCCGGAACCGGCCCCGTAGTGCAGGGGTCGGTGATCGTCCGCAGAAGCCGCGGCCGCCTTGATCGACTACGCGGGCGTCTGCTGATGGACGAGCAGTCGCCCGCCGTCGCCGTGTCGCAGGTAGGTGCTGGCCAGCGTGGCGGTGTACGTCGATGCGCCGCGCCGTCCCGCGAAGGTGTAGACGACGGTCGCGGTGTGCTCCGTCTCGACCAGCCGTTCGTCGGTGAACGAGGTCTCGTCCCAGCCCGGCGACGAGTTCATCGCGTCGATGCACTGAGCCTTGTCGAGCACGGCACCGGGGACGATCACGAGAGCGTCCTCGTGGAGGACGGCGGCGTAGTCCTCGCCGCTGCCGTGGGCCAATCGTCGCTCGACGGCAAGCAGCTCCTGCAGCACGGTCATATATACAGTGTACATATGGAGGCGGATAGACCGACGCTCACTCGACGGCGAGTCCTGGCTGAGGCGCTGGTACTGGTCGACACGGAGGGCACCTCGGCCTTGGGCGTGCGTCGTCTCGCCGCGCGGCTGGGCGTGACTCCGATGGCGCTGTACAACCACGTGGGCGGCAGACAGGACCTCGTCGACGGCCTGGCCGAGACCGTGCTGGCCAAGGCCCGCCTCAGCCCGGCGGATCGATCGCCCTACGAGACGATCGTCGCCCAGGCAGACGCGCTCTACCGCGCCTACCGCGCCCACCCGAACGTCGTGCCCCTGATCCGGCTCGCCTGCGGACGAGGCGACGAGATCGCCCATCCGTTCCTGGCCGTCGAGCAGGCCTGTCGGGCGGCCGGGCCCACGGCGGACCCGGTCGCGATCTGGATCTCGGTGAACGCGCTCGCCGCCGGGTTCGCCGAGTACGAGGCCGCCGGGCACGCGGTCGGCCACGACTTCGAGACCTCGTTCCGGTCCTCGGTGGAGACGCTCGTGCGGGGCCTGCTGCCTGCGGCACGGGCTCCGTCGTGATCCGCCCGGCTCCTGACGGCGGTGTTCGGCGGCAGTGCGGTGCGAACCGTCGCGGCGGCGTCGGTTCCGCTGCCGCCGGCTCAGGTGCACATCTTGTCGGCCACCGGTTCGGGACCCGCCTGCTGCGACACGTGGAAGGTCACGGGCAGGTTCTCCGCGCCGCGTCGGGACAGGTCGGCGATGCCGACGACGACGATCTCGATCCAGTTCTCGTCGCCGCCGGGGACGACCGTCGACTGACCGATCGCCAGTCCCAACGCGGTACACGTCTCACCCGGTGCCTCGACGAAGAAGTCCACGAACCCGGTGGTGCTGCTTCCGGTGCTGTCGTCGGCGCTGACCGCGACTCCGCCGCCGCCGGGCCCGGTCGCCCCGCCCGCCGCATACTTCGAGCCGTCCTGACTGGTCATCCCGAGGGCGGCCGTCACCCCGATGGTGACCGCGCCGTCCGATGTCTCGTTCGTGCCGAACAGCGGGACCACGAGTTCCCGTGGATCGGGCGGTGACGTGCTCGGTGTCGGTGTCCCCGACGGGCGGTCGGAACGCGGCGAACCGGGCTCCGACGACGGCGGGACGTCCGGCAGCGTCGACTGATCGACGCTGCCGAGCGGCGACTGTCGTGTCTGCTGGAGGACGGCCAGCCCGATCAGGGCCGCTCCGGCGATCGCCGCCGCTGCCAGCGTCCTGCCGAGCGTACGAGGCAGCGGACGACGCGGGCGCGAGGCGTACGCCTTCCCGGCGGGTGCGGACGTCGGACCTCGAGTGAGGGCGAGCCTGCTGACGCCGCCGGTGGCGAGACGTTGGGGGAGCGGCCTGCCCAGCGCGCCGAGTTCGCTCTCGGCGTGCCGGTGGATCTCGTCCATCGTCAACGGGGTCGGTGCGGAGAGCGCCCGCAGCAATGCCGCGGTGAAGGCGGTGTTGCGGTGCCCCCGTGGCGCGTGCGAGGGAGTGGTCGCGGTGGTAGAGGTGAGGATGTAGGTGCCCTCGAGGTCCAGCTGGCCCGCCACGAGGGCTGCCGGGCTCGCCATGGCGTTGACCGCTCGACCCGAGAAGCAGCAGTCCAGGATCAGCACCCGTGCTCGCGCCCGCGACCGGCTCAGACCGCGTTTGATCACGTCCAGCGGCAGCGCTGTGAAGTCCAACAGCTGCGGATCGGTATGAGCGGCGGCCAGATAGAGCGCGCCGTCGTCGTCGAGCATGCCGTGACCCGCGTAGTAGACCAGGAGCAGGTCGACGGCCTCCTTGCCCGCGCGGGACAGCGTCGCACCGACGTGCGCGGTGTCTGTCCGGCCTGCCTCGTCGAGGTCGAGTACGACGCAGTGCTCATCGGGGTCGCTGCCGAACAGACCGCGCAGTGGGTCGCGGAACGCCGCCTGCAGGTCGGCGAGGTTGTTGCGCACCGAGGGGATCGGAGGGAGGTCGTCGGAGCCGAAGGCGCTCGCTCCGATGAGGACCACCCGGCTGGCGCCGCCGTCGGCGAACCAGATGTCGGCCATGCGCCTTCACTCCCGCTCGGGTGCGGTCAGCTGTTCGACCTCGCGGATCACCGCCACCGGATTCCGCGCCCGCTGCACGTCGACGTGGACCTGTCGGCCGTCCGGCGCCGTGACGGTGATGGTGACGTCGGATCGGCGTTGGACCAGCCAGGTCGACATCGACCGGGCCACCACCGCGCCGGTTCCCCCGGCGCCGAGTGCCACCAGCAGGACGTCTGCCAGCGCGCCCATCTCGCCCTCGGCGCCGGGGCGGCGCCGGAGCTCGAGTCTGCCCCGCAGCGCGTTCTCCCGAACCAGCCAGTTCCGGAGTGCGCCCAGCTGGTCCGACATCCCGGGTCCGCGCACGGCGAGACTCAGCGCGGCAGGGGCGATCGCGTCGGCGGAGCGGTCGATCGGGTGCATGAGGTCATCATGCCACCGTGGGTGATCAGGCGGCTTCGAACAGTTCGTCCGCGACGGAGTCGGGGGCCAGGCTCGTCGAGATCGGCGGGCGGACGTCGTTCACGCGGACGGGTCGACCTGTCGTCCGCCACGCGGCACAATCACGGCGGTGACCATCACCACGCGCACCAACTGGTCGGGCAGCGTCACCTTCGCCGCGGACCGGGTCGAGTCGCCTCGTTCCGTCGATCAGGTTCGAGAGCTGGTGACCGGCTCCCGCTCGGCCCATGTGGTGGGCGCGGGCCACTCCTTCAACCGGATCGCCGACACCACCGGGACGTTGATCTCGCTCGACGACCTGCCTGCGGTGTTCGACCTTCGCCAGGACACCGTGCGCGTCGGCGCAGGCATGCGGCTCGCCGAGCTGGCGGCCCGGCTGCACGCCCACGGCGTGGCGCTGCCCGCCCTGCCGTCCCTGCCGCACATCACGGCCGCCGGGGCCTGCGCCACCGCGACCCACGGATCGGGTACGGCGATCGGCTCCCTCGCGGGCCTGGTCAGATCGGTGGACCTCGTCACTGCCGACGGCTCGACGCTGCGGCTGGACACCACGGACGAGGACTTCGCGGGCTCGGTGGTGTCGCTCGGCGCGCTGGGCGTCGTCGTGGCGATGGAGCTGGCCGTGTGTCCGGCGTTCGACGTGGCACAGCGCGTCTTCCAGGACATGCCGTGGGAGGCGCTGGTGACGAATCTCGACGCGGTGCTCTCCTGTGCCTACAGCGTGAGCGCGTTCACCACCTGGAGCGGCACGGCGGAGGTGTGGACCAAGGTGCGCACCGGCGACCCGTCCGCCGACCTGCGCTGGACCGGCGCCCGCGAGGCGACCGAGCCCCGCCACCCCGTGCCCGGCCAGCCCGCGCACCACTGCACGACCCAACTCGGCGAGCCCGGCCCGTGGCACGAACGGCTGCCGCATTTTCGGGCGGACTTCACCCCCAGCGTGGGAGCGGAGCTGCAGTCCGAGTACTTCGTCGCCCGCGAGCACGCTCCCGAGGCGCTCCGCGCGCTGGCAGACCTGCACGCCGAGTTCGCCCCGGTGCTGCTGACCTCGGAGATCCGCACCATCGACGCCGACGAGCACTGGCTGAGCCCGACCTACCGACGACCCAGCGTGGCGGTGCACTTCACCTGGCGGCCCGACGCCGCAGCGGTGGGCCGGATCGTGCTGCGGATCGAGGAGGCCCTCGCGCCGTGGGCGACCAGGCCGCACTGGGGGAAGCTGTTCGCCCTGCCTCCGGAGGTGCTGCGCGCCCGATACGAGCGCTGGGACGACTTCCGTGCCCTCCTCGACAGGCACGACCCGACGAGGAGGTTCCGCAACGACCTCGTCGAGGGCTGGTTCGGCTGACGCTCGCCGAGCCTGCGGCTCGCCGACGGCCGGGCGTGTCCCGGGACGAGGCGATCGGTGGGCGGAGGCGCCGACGGCTTCGCTGCTGTCGCCGTCGGATCCGGGCAACCCGGCGCGGTGGGCGTCCGCAGACGGGGGCAGGCGGTCCAGCCTGCTCCGGTCTCGTAGGGTCTGTCGCGTGGAGCGGTTGCAGCAGTTGACGAGCCCGAAGATCGCGGCCGAGTGGCCGGTGGACACCGCGACGATCGCGGTGGTCGGCGCCGACGGTGCGCTGTTGGGGCAGTACGGCGACCTGGACCGGGTGTACCCGCTCGCCTCGGTCACCAAGCTGCTGACGGCCTATGCCGTGCTGATCGCCGTAGAAGAGGGCGCGGTGGAGTGGGATCACCCCGCGGGCCCGGCAGGCTCGACGCTGCGCCACCTGATCGCCCACACCTCGGGCCTCGCCTTCGAGGGCGGCACGACGGTCGCCGAGGTCGGCGCGAAACGCGTCTACTCCAACGGCGGGTTCGACCTGCTCACGGCGACGGTCGAGGAGGCGTCGGGGATCTCCTTCGCGTCGTACCTGGCCGAGGCGGTGCTGGAGCCGCTCGGAATGTCGAGCACGGTGTTGGCCGGCAGCCCGGCGGCGGGAGCCGTCGCCAGCGGGGCCGATCTGGTCCGATTCGCCGCGGAACTGCAGTCGCCGCAGCTGGTGTCACCGGAGCTGGTGAGCGAGGCGACCACCGTGGCGTTCCCCGGCCGGGACGGAGTGCTGCCCGGTTACGGGATGCAGCGTCCCAACGACTGGGGCCTCGGCTTCGAGTTGCGCGACGGCAAGGAGCCGCACTGGACCGGGACGCTCACCTCGCCGTCGACGTTCGGCCATTTCGGTCAGTCCGGCACCTTCCTCTGGGTGGACCCCGTGCTCAAGGTCGCCTGTATCGCCCTGACCGACCGCGTGTTCGGCCGGTGGGCGATCCGGGCCTGGTCCGAGTTCAACGATGCACTGGTCACCGAACTGCGTGGGCGATCATGAGGCCTCCTGACCTGGTGGTCTTCAGCGCGCGGGCTGAGCGAGCCGCTGCGCCGAGCTCGGCCGGTCGACGGTCCGGCGTCGCTCCGTACGGAGTCGAGACCAGTCGCGGGCGGCTCGGCGACTGAGCCGGTCCGCACCGATCGCTGTGCCACCATTGCGAGACGTCCGAGTCGGCTCGGATGATCGACCTTCCGCGACGCGAGTGCGGCACGCCGCCGCCTTGCCGCCCCGGACTCGTCGGGCGTATCGCCGCCTGCCGACGGCGCGGCAGCCGGTGACGTGGAGACCCGCACCTTCGGTGCGGCGGCGATCGGGCGGCTCGTGTCGGCGGGCTACCCGGCGCTCGACCCTGCCGCGCCGTTCGAACCCGTCAGATAGCGGGCGACGGTCGCACGCAGTTGATCGGCGTGCTGGTAGATCTCCTCGGCGTGGGTGATCGGGATGCGCGTCTCGTTCTTCGCCGCGTCGAACACGCCGAGGTACTTCTGAGACCTGTTGAACCACAGTCGCGCGATCGGTCTGCGGTTGTTGTCGTCGAGCAGCACGCCGAAGTACGTCTTGGTGTCTCGAGCCGTGATCCGAGCGGCTTGCACCTCGCTGCACACGATCGCCCGGACGATGCGGAAGCCCTCCAGCTCCTCCTCGGTCGTGAGAATGCCGCGACGTGCCTCACCTGCCTCCTCGTCGACGTCCGCAGGCGCTTCGCCGGAGTCGGTGATCGTCGGCCCGCCGAGGTCCGCCGCACCCATGTCGTCGAACGGGGCGACCCGGCCGCTGACGTATCCGCCCGAGGAGCCGAGGGCCGTCTTCAAACGATCGTTGACCTGTTCGGTGAGGAACTGGCGCATCGCCTTGTCCACCAGCGGCAGGAACTGATCACGGACGCGCTGCGTGAACGAGCGTTCATAGACGCGAGTGGTCAGGAACCGAACCCACTCGTCGTCGGGCTCGGTGAACTGCGCGGCGAGGACCCGCTTGATCCTTCCGACGTACTTGAGTTCGCCCGCGGCGTTGATCACGGAGTCCAGATCGAAGGACTCCTTGGTCAGCTTCGCCAACTCCGGTAACAGCGTCTCGTCGATGTCGGTGAGATCGAAGATCAGGAACGGCTTGTCGTCCATCCGGTTCGGTGCGTCGAGATCGGTGTAGAAGTGGTAGGTCTCGCCGTTGGTCAGGATTGCGATTCGTGCGTTCGTGACCGCGAAGTACCGGAACAGCTGCGAGGCATGTTCGATGCGGAGCGGGTCGTTGACCTTCTTGGCCTCGACGAGCACCTGGACCTCGCCATCGTGCACGATGGCGTAATCGACCTTCTCGCCCTTCTTCATCCCGACGTCCACGGTGAACTCCGGGATCACCTCGGCGGGATTGAAGACGTCGTAGCCGAGAACGGAGCTGATGAAGGGCATGACGAAGGCATTCTTCGTCGCCTCTTCCGTCTCGACGCTCCCCTTGTGCTGATGGACCTTCAGCGCCAGTTCCTGCGTCCGCTCCGCAATGTCCATGCCGCTGATCCTCTCGCCGGGAACATGAGCTCGCGCAGTGCGTCGGTTCTCTCGTCGCGGGAATCCGGTATTCGCGGCGGGATGGCCTTCGATCAACTGCACGAGCTGGATCGAGAGTGCGCGGCCCGGTGTTAGCGAAGTCGACCGCTCTGTCACCGGGCTGTTTCGTATTCGTGTCATCGCCGGTTCTCGCTCGGCGAGGAGGCCGCTCCCGACCGATGAGGCGGCCGGCCCCTCGGATTTGGAACGGACACCGACTCGACAGACTCCGCTTGTCCGACCGATGTCGGGACAAGCCGGTACGGCACGACGTTCCCCGGCGAGTGACGGGCCCGCGGTGAGCCGGTCGCCTCGGCCGCCCTGCTGATCTGCGATGCGAGGGGAGGGGAGGCGGGCGCGATCGCGTCGCCGTTCGGAACGGGTCGACGATGCCACCGGGGACGTCACCCAGCTGACGGTGGAGGTGTCCTACGACGACGGCGAGAGCTGGGCCACTGTGCGTACCCGGTCGGCGGACGGGTGCCTCTCCGACCAGCAGTCGGAGGCTGTCGACTCGCGGTGGGTCGTGCGCCCCGACGCCGAGGGCAACACCGCAGGACGCGATCTGCGCCTACCCGCTCTCCGCCCGGCGAGTGAGGTGATCGGGGAAGCGGCGGTCCGGTGGGGGACACGGCCGCCGCCCCGATGCACCCGACGGCGGCTACCGCATCGGCTCGACGCTGAACGGCCTGCGTTCGTGGGTGCGCTGGTGCTCGGGGAACATCGAGATGAAGAACTCCGACCAGCCGCCCATCCGGACCCGGAGGAGGTCGTACTTCTCCGGATCACGGCAGGCCGCGGCGAAGGTCTCCGGGTTCGCACAGGTCACGGTGAGCAGATTGGACCCGGCGCCCTGCGCGAAGGTACGAAGGACCTCCTTCAGCACACCGAGATCGAAGTCCTCCCTGATGTTGAAGTCGGTGGGCGCGGTGTCCCAGAGCTCGGCGGAACCCGCGCCGCTGAGGCTCTTCAACACCGTCAGGAACTCGGCATCCTGATGGTCGACGGGCCGGTCACCGGGACTGGGCGTGGGGCTGAGATCGGTGGCCAGCGGCTCGCCGGCACGGCGTCCCTCCGCCGACGCCCCCGCAGCGGCACCGAACTCCAGGTAGTTCTCGAAGGTGCCGACCCCAGGCTGCATCTGGAGACCGAAGGGATGTTCGGCCGTGCCGTACCGCCCGGCCAGCTCGACCATGGTGCGCGCGGTCGGGGCGGCGGGATCGGTGAACACGCCCAGCACCGTCGTGGACATCCGCTGGAGGAAGTCGTTCCCGAAGGAGTCGACCTCCGGATTCCCTCGGCCGTACTTCGGCAGCACCAGCGCGGCCGCTCGGATGTCACGGAAGCGTTCGGCGCGTTCGGCGATCCGGCCCTCGCCCGCCAGTGTGCTGACGAACGGCTCCACCATGGACTCGCCCCAGTCGCACATCAGCGCCTCGACGAGTTCCGGCAGGGAGGTCACCGCCGTCGTCGGATCGAAGACGAGGCGCCGCACGGCGTACAGCGAGTTGATGGCGTTGGGCAGCGCGGTGAAGCAGGGCGCGATCACGTTGTAGCGGGCGCCGCCCGCGTAGTAGTCCATGCCCTTCTCGACGCAGTCGTCGACGAAGACCGACAGCAGCGGGGACGGGCACACGTCGCTCATCTGCCCGTACAGTCCCAGCATTCCGTCGGCCTGCTTGGCGTACATCCAGGACAGGTGGGTGAAGAACAGGTCCAGCACCTCGTCGAAGGAGGCGATCTCACCGGGCTTCGGCGAGGTGAACGACACCCGCTGGCCTCGGAAGAACATCGGTCCCGCCGTCAGCCACGACTTGCCCTGATTGAGGGTGGCCTCCAGGACCTGCAGGGTGTTGACGTTGCCGAGGGTGAACCAGTTCTTCCCCACGAACTGCGGTTCGTAGCAGCCGTCGCAGGCGTAGTCTCGCGCGACGCTCAGCGGCACGGTGCTGCGCCACTTCTCCCCCGCCTTCTCGGCCACCGGGGTGAACTCCGTCGGCCCTCGGCCCGCGCCGATGTCCTCCCCGCTGCGCACGAGTCCAGGGATGACCTTCTCGTCGTTGATCAGGATCGGATGGGCACCGCCGCTGATGAGTGCGAGTGCCGACTCGTCCAGGTACTCCTGCGGAATGTCGGACCGCACTCGGAGGGACAGGCAGGGCGCGTTCAACGGCAGTCGGCGGGCCGCCCGAAGACAGAGCATCGTCATGCGGTTGTAGGCGGGCCTGCCTGCCCCCGGCTCGTCGTCGGCCAGCGTGCCGCCGACGGTGATCTGCTGCACCCACTGGTTGTTGGACCCGCCCTGCGGGTAGTTCCCCGCCGCGCCGCCCATCGCCATGTTGCCGTCCGGCTGGTGATCGTCGACGAACATGCGGTTCCAGAGCACGCTCTCGCCGAGCTTGACCCACAGGCAGTCGATGATCTCCTGTGCCTGGTCGTCGTCGATCTCGCCCAGGGCGAGATCGCGATCGTAGAAGGGCTGGAGGAGCTGGTCGAGCCTGCCGATCGCCGTCGGTTCTCCGATCAGGTGGAGGCACGAGTGCAGGGTGAAGATCAACTGGGTGGCCTCGACGAGGCTCTCCGGCGGATTCACGGCGAGCCTCCGCATCCTCGCCTCGACGTCGGTGAGGTTGCGCCGTTCGGTCTCCAAGGAGACGGGCAGCTCCGCTGCGGTGTCCGCTGCCAGGTCGGCGAAGGCCAGGCAGTGTGCCTGGACCCCCTCCAACGCGAGGCGGGTGGCGAGGTAGAACTGCCGCTTCTGTTCATCGGTCGCTTCGGCCAGCCGGGTCGCGACGTCGTCGATGAGTCCGCCAAGCCCGTGGTCCAGCAGCCGCTGGTAGTCGGGGACGACGTGTCCGACCCCGGAGGCATGACCGAGGTTGCGGAAGAAGTTGCCGAGCTTCTCGTCCTGCCGGATGTAGTCCACGACGTACTTGCCCTGGCCGAGCCCGAGAGCGGGCATGCCGCCGACGATGATCTCCAGTGGATCGAGGTGATAGGTGTCGGCGCCGTTCACCCAGTTGCCCGCCGCGTCGGTCGTGCGTCCTCGAAAGCCGTACTCCTTGCTGGCGAACACACTGCCCAGACTGAGCTTCACGGCCCAGCCCATACGCTCCGTCACCGGGCGGTTCATGATCTCCGCCGCGCGTTCGGCACCGAACTCCTTCGCCACGAGGACCGACAGGTGCCCCGGCTCCGGCTGAACGCGGTCGAAGTACCAGTTGTCCTGCCAGCGGGAGAAGGTCTTGCTCAGCAGCCGGAGCACTCGTTTGGACGGCGGCAGGAAACGCTGCCGATCGTCCCCGGCCATGGTGGTCATGCGGAACAGGTAGTCGCGGTGGTTGTAGTACATGTAGCCGTTGCGCGACCGCTCGGTGAAATGGCGGTCGAGGCGATTCCAGTCCATACCGGGGAATTCGTCCCAGCCGACGTCGGACAGGTTCGCCAGAGTGATGGGCGCCAGCTCCAGGGCGGTCTGACTCGGAATGAAGTAGAAGCCGCCGATGTCGGCGTGTGCGGAGGTCAACAGGCGGTCGGCCATGTATCCCGGCTGGTCGCCGATCTGGGTGGACATGATCGATTCCAGGACGCGGACGTCCTTGGCGTAGCCCGCGAAGTAGACGCCGTGCTCGTCACGCAGGCTCGCACCCTTACGGCGCAGGTCGTCGCGACTGACGGCGTCGGAGGTGCCGTAGGGCAGGCCGAGCCGCAGGATTCGCATCGTGTCACCCGCGTCGCCCTGCGCTCGGGAGCACTTGATGTGGCTGCGTTCGTCCCTGGTCGGCACGATGATGTCCTCGGCCGTGCGGCCGACGAGATCCTCGATCTGGTCCGGACCCATGTTGAGGATGTGGTCCCAGTTGAAGGCGAAACGCTGAGCGAGGACGAAGGAGGATCCCGCGTACGCCGGGTCCTCGTTGCCGACGATCGTGTGGCCCTCGATGGTCACCGGATCGGTGGGGTTGTTCAGGTTCTCGGAGAATCGACAGCCGAGCACCTTCCCGCCGAGCTTGTCCTTGCGTACCGACTTCGTCGCCGCCTCCTGGGACACGGTCCGAGCCGGGTCGACGCAGCCGCTGTCGGCCAGCAGCTCTGACACCAGTTCGAACACGGCGGCACAGTCGCCGTCGCGGTCTGACTTCAGGTGGAACCACAGATCGGCCTGTGAATCGGCGAAGGTGCCACGGGATCGCTCGAAGACGTCCGAGGTGCTGCCCGCGTCGCTCGACGCCGAGGGGAAGAGCATGGTCATGCCCGTCGGCGGTGCGACGCCCTCCTGCTCGCAGATCTCCAGCCACAGCCGGAAACCGACGCCGACGACCGCCGTCGTGTTGGCGTCGCCGTAGCGCTCGTGGATCGTCTCGCGGACCGTGGACATCACCCCGGACAGCAGTGCTCTGGTGACGGGGGAGCCGTTCGGCGCTCGCCAGAAGGTGGCGAAGAGGGCGTGCGGCGACGGATAGACCAGGCCGGGCTGGACATGTCGCCAGACCTCGTGTCCCTCCAACACGTTCTCCGGGGGAACGGGGCGGGCTGTCGGCCCTGGGCGGGGGCTGGGGACGGTGGTCTGCGCCGAGTCGGTGCTGGTCGATGAATCGGGCACGGGGGAACCTTTCTCGTCGCAGGGCTGCGGCGGCGTCCGCGTATCACGCGGACACGGATCGGGTGGAATGCGTCGAGTCGCCGCCTGGAGGGAACGTCTGAAATGCGCAGCGGAGCGAGAACGCACAGAAAATGAATCTGGTTGTTGTCTTCGGGTCGGGCCGGACACTCCGAAGTTCGGTGTCCGGGCAAGTGCTCACGAGTCGGCGCGCGTTACCGGGCGAACGACGAGGTGGCACGGCATCGCGAGGCTTGCGCCGAGGAAGCGGCCGTGCCGTCGGACGGACAGTCGAGACTGGCGACGACGGCGATCGGGTTCCTCCGAAAAGCGGCGACGCGAGAAGGGAAGATTCTTACTTGTAATAGTGTTTCCCGTGCGTAGGTCAGGCAACCGACAAGTTAGTCGTCGGCCCGTCGCCGTGTCATCCCTCGGTCGGGGGATTTGACCGGGTGATCTGATCCGTGATTCCTATTCACATTCTGCTCGACGCCTCGATCCGAATCCGCCGCCCGGTCATCGGTGCAGGGATGTCGACGGGCGAGCTCGCGCCCGGCCCGGCTGCTGCGGTGCCCGGATTCGCCCTCGCGCAGGCCGGGTAGCCGAGGAGACGAGCGACGACCAGAAGGAGGAGGGACGGATCATGGCACGACAGGAGTTCTCGCCCGGCGACGCCGTCGAGTGGAGCAGCCACGGCAGTACGGCGGCGGGCGAAGTGCGCGAGAAGATCACCGACGACACCGAGGCGGCGGGGCGCACCGTGCGTGCCTCGGCGGACGACCCGCAGTACCGCGTGCGCAGTGCCAAGAGCGGGCGGGACGCCGTGCATCGGCCGGACGCACTGCGCAGGCGACGTTCGTGATGCGGTGGGGTGTCAGCTCGCGTCATCCTGGACGGACGGTCGAACCCGAGGTCACGCACTGCGCCCGGCACACCCGTTCGTGACGGGACTGCCACGGACCTCACGCGCGGTCGTCGTGCTGCCATCCGTCGACCGGGGAGTCGGAGCGACTCGATACGGCGGTATCGGCGTCGAGAGCGATCGAAGCGACCCTTCCGTTGCCTGCCGCACAGCCTCGGGGAGGACGGCGCTGATCGCCGGGTGCTCCCCAAGGCCGTCGACGTCGGGCCTGCGGCGATGAACCAGGCCGCCGCGACATACGCCGCACCGCGAGCGGTGCACCAGAACGCGCGGTGCATCGGCGCGCTGGTCAGAGACGCATCATGACCGCCTTGGTCTCGGTGTAGGCGTCCAGGACGTCGGTGCCGTGTTCGCGACCGATGCCGGACTCCTTGAAGCCTCCGAAGGGCATGGTGCCGCTGGTCATCTCGCCCCAGGTGTTGACCCAGACCGTGCCGACGCGCAACGCCGCGGCGGTGCGGTGCGCGGTGGACAGATCGCGAGTCCAGACGGAGGCGGAGAGGCCGTACACCGTGTCGTCACCCAGCCGGACGGCGTCGTCGGCGTCGGTGAAGGACATGATCGCCGCCACCGGACCGAAGATCTCCTCCTGCGCGATGCGCATGTCGTTGGTGACGTTCTCGATCAGGGTCGGCGGAAGGAACAGCCCGGTCTCACCGAGGGGTCGACCGCCGAGAGCGATACGGGCGCCGTCCTCGCGTGCCACGTCGAAGTAGGAGACGACCCGGTCGAAGTGCTCTCGGTGGGCGATCGGCCCCATGACGGTGTCGGGATGGAACGGATCACCGGGAACGTAACGGCCGAGCTCCTCGGCCAGGAGTTCGCCGAACTGCTCTCGGACCGGCTCTTGGACGAGGACGCGAGTGCCGGAGACACAGCCCTGGCCGCTGCCGCCGCAGAACGCCAGTGCCGCCGTCGCCGCGGCGGCCCGCAGGTCCGCATCGGCGAACACGATGGTCGGCGACTTGCCGCCCAGTTCGAGGGTGACCCGGGTGAGGGTGTCCGCCGAGGCCGTCAGGATGCGCTTGCCGACCGGCCCCGATCCGGTGAAGGAGACCTTGTCCACACCAGGGTGCGCGACGAGGGCGGCGCCGGTGACGGGCCCGGTGCCGGTGACGACGTTGACCACTCCGGCGGGCAGGTCCGTCTCGGCGAGCAGCGCCGCGAACCGCAGCGCGCTCAGGGGACTCTGCTCGGCGGGCTTCAGGACCACGGTGTTGCCGGTGGCCAGCGCGGGCGCGAGCTTCCACGACGTCTGGAGCATGGGGCCGTTCCAGGCGGTGATCGCCGCGACGACCCCGAGCGGCTGCCGCAGGACATAGTCCAGTCGGGACGGGTCCCCGGGGCCGGTCTGGCCGTAGATCTTGGTGGGCCAGCCCGCGTAGTGGCGGAACACCTCCACCGCGTGGTCGACCATCAGCAGGCTCCCCGCCAGCGGAGCACCCATGTCGAGGGTGTCCAGCGTCGCGAGTTCCTCGCGGTGCGCCTCGATGACGTCGGCGATCTGGAACAGCAGTCTGCTCCGGGCCTGTGGGCTGATCGCCGACCACGACGGGGCCTCGAACGCGGCCCGCGCCGAGGCGACGGCGGCGTCCACGTCGGCGGTGCCTGCGGCCGAGATCGCGGTCAGCACCGTCTCGGTGGTCGGATCGATCGTCGGGAAGGTCTCCTGAGTCTGTGCAGGCCGCAGGCGCCCGCCGATGAACAGGCCGTGCGGGCCGTCGTCGAGGAACGCGGGGCGAGGTCGCGGGGTCGCCGCGTCGAGGAACGGGGGAGTGGTCACGACGTCTCCAGGTGGTGCGAGCTGGGCGGATCGGGCCGGAATCGGGTTCGCGGCTCGACGTCGACTCTGCGGACCTCTGGCCGACGCCGGGTCGGCACTTCCTGCCTAGGAACGCCGGTCCCACCCACGGCGGGGCAGGCGAGAGGACAGTGGCGGGTGTGGACGACAGAGACACCCGTGAGTTCGCCGAGTTCCTCCGCGCGCGCCGTGCCCGCCTGCGTCCACAGGACGTCGGGCTCGAACCGGGTCCGCGCCGCAAGGTCGTCGGCCTGCGCCGGGAGGAACTGGCCCTGCTGGCCGGGGTGAGCACCGACTACTACCAGCGCATGGAGCAGGGCAGGCATCTTCGGCCCTCTGACGAGGTGCTCGACGCGCTGGCCAGGGCCTTGGCGCTGACCGACGACGAGACTCGGCACCTGCACACCCTCGCGCGCGCCGTCCGACGTCCGGTGCGGCCCGAACGCAGCAGGCGGTCACCGGAGCAGGTGCCCGAGACGACTCGACGACTGCTGCACACCATGAGCGGACCCGCGATGGTGTTGGGGCGTCATCTCGACGTACTCGCCTGGAACCCGTTGGCAGGCGCCCTCTTCGGCGGCCTGGACGGGTCCGCCCGCCACGAGCGGAACGTGTTGACGGCGTTGTTCCACCACCCGGATGCCCGGGAGGTCTGCCCGGACTGGGAGGCCAGTGCCATCGAGTACATCGGAATGCTGCGTGCCTCGGTCGCCGCCGATCCGGATCACCCTCGAGCCCGCAGGCTGGTCGGCGACCTGAGCGTCCGCAGCCAGGACTTCCGGCGGCTCTGGGCTCGGCACGACGTTCGGGAGCAGACCCGAGGCACCAAGACCTTCCGGCATCCGATGGTCGGCGGGCTGACGCTGGACTGGGACGCCTATCCGCTGCCGGGGCGCCCCGGACCGGTGCTCATGGCCTATACCGCCGTTCCGGACAGCGCCGATGCCGAGCGGCTGCAACTGTTGGCAGGACTGCTCTCCCCGCCGCCGACACCGTCCCGAGGAGTCGCCACCGAGGTCCTCGGGCTCGGCCCGCGGGTCGGCTCCGAACGGGACTGAACCGCACCCGGAACAGGCGACACGGTCCGACGTGGCCTCTTCTCGGGCTGGACGGTTCCTGGCAGCCGGGGTGGCCGATCGGGGCCGCGCATCGGTGTACGAACCGGAGCCCGAGTGCCGACGCCGGTGACCTGTCGTGTTCGTACGGCGACTGGCGGGTGTCCGCATCGCACCCGACGGAGGTCTCCGGCGACGGTCCGGACACAGAACGCCGTCGAATCGTTCGAACCGGGCTGTTCGGCAGGCCGACCGTGAGAGGCTCCCGCTCGAGCGCAGGTCAGGTGCCTTGCTCCGCCGAGACGCCAGGCGTCGCCGGTGTGCGAACAGCCGAGCGTCGTCGTGGGCCGACGGGTTGATCGCGGGTGAACTCGGTTCAGCGCAGCGGTACTCGACTGCGCTGCGCGACCCTGGGGTGGAGGTGACGTGTCCTTGAGCTGGCTGATCTGGCCTGTCGGTGTGGTGGTGCTGCTCGCCGCAGGCTTCGCCTCGGCGCTGCTGCCCCGATCACGGGGCAGGCGGCAGCGACGACGGCTGTCCTGGTCCACGGCACGGGCGGCGATCGCGAGCGCGGCCGTGAGCCGGGACGCTGCCGTCACGCGGGTCCCGGAGGCGGAGGACCTGCTCCTGCGCGCCGAGCTGATCGCCGCCGAGCACGGCGGGGTGGCGGCGGCGTCGACGGCGACGGAACACGCCCGACGGGCGGACCGGCTGTGGCGGGGTGAGCGACCGTGATCGGACGAGTGCTGTCCCGGTGGCATGGCGCGCTGCGATGGGGCGCGCTCGCCGCCGCCGCCGTCATCCTCATCGTCTTCCTCTTCGCCCAGCAGCAGCGCATCGACGTCAGTTACGGGCAGTCGCCCTCCTCGTCGACTCCCGTCGAGGAGGGCTCGGCGGGGGAACTCGGCGACGTGGGAGTCCCTTCCGTCGAGGAGATGACGGAGCTGGTGCGAGCCGACCCGGTGGTGCGGCTGCCCGGCTCGATCGCCGAGTGGGACCAGACCCGGGTCGATGAGGCGATCGGCGACTCCGACGTGCGCATCCTCGTCGCACCCCCCGGCCTCGACGAGGCGGAGCAGGACAGGGTGCGCGAGGTGGAGAACGCGACGATCCGGGTGCTGGGCACCGAGGTGTCCGGCGGGATGTACGGGGTGTCGACCACCACCCTGCCGGAGTGGCAGGTCCAGTTCGCCACCGGAGACGTGACGGGCATGCTGATCGCCCTGATCGCCGCGTTGCAGGAGGAGCCGAGCCCCGATGAGCCCGGCGATCCGCTCGAGGTGCGGGAGCCGAGCGAGGCGGAGCTGGCCGAGGTCGCGGCCGACCTGCGCGCGAGCGGGGTGTACATCGCCGAGGGTGCGACGTTGACCGACGTCCCGGCGGAGGCCTCGGCATCGGCGTTCCCGGACGGCGCCCTGTACGTCGCCTTTCCCCGGCAGTCCTTCGGGGAGCCGATGGCGCGGTACGGACCCGCGCTCGCGGAGCTCTTCCCCGACACCTCGATCGTGGTGATGTACGGCTATTGGATCGAGTACCACGGCCCTGGCGCCGAGGACTTCGGCGACGTGGTCGCGGCGAGCGTCTACAGCCGGTTCCAAGAGCGCATCAGCACCTACGCCTACCCCCAGCGCAACATCCTCTTCGTCTACCTGAACCGGGTGACCGACGTGCGGTATGCGGGACTGTTCGATCGCCCGCTGCCGTACCAGCCCTTCGATCCGCTGCGGGTCGCGCTGCCCGCCCTGCCGTGGCTGTTCGTGGTCTGCGTCCTGGCATTCCTCGTGTTGTCGTCTCGGCTGCTGCGGCGGCCGGTCTCGGCCGGAACAGCCGCAGGCGACCGGGTCCGCCACACCGCCGCGCCCGCCAGGCTGGCCGGCCTCACCACCCTGGCCGTCGAGGTGTCCGCGCTGACCGACGAGACGAGCGATCCCTCGCTGACCAGGGGGATCAGTCAACTCCATGCCGCGCGCGAGGCGTTAAGGCAGAACCTGCCGGAGCGGCACGTCCACGAGCTGCTGGACAAGGCCGAGGTCGAGTTCGACGACACCGCCACGGCGATGGGGCGAGACGACTATCGGCCCGACGACTATCTGCAGGGCAGGCCGGTATGAGGCGGCGTCACGGGTTCTCCGACTCACGGTTCACGCTCGCCGTCCTCGGCCTGCTGATCCTCGCGGGCTGGGCACTCTGGTCCGGCGGCATCCTCGACGGTCCCCTCGCCAGGGACCTTCGCACCTCCTCGGTCTACGCGGCACCCGGCGTCGAGTTGGACGAGGACGCTGCGGAGCGGATCCTCGGCAATCGCCGGGTGGCGGTGGGGGTCCTGGAGCCCGGAGCCGATCTGCGGGAGGGCTGTCACAGCGTGCGCGGCGCGGCCAACGGCACCGTGGTGCTGATGATCAGTCGGGACGACGACGAGTTCGCCACCTATGGCTGCGCGCTGCTTCCCGACGCCGATGACGAGAACTTCGGCCGGGCGTTCGTCGCGGAGATGACGATCGGCAGCGGCATCGACCAGTTCGTCGACCAGCCGTTGGAGGCGATGAAGCTCATCGCGATCAACTATGACGGGCTGGTGCGGGCCGGGACCGTACCGGACGGTGCGCGGACCATCAGTCCGTCGTTACCCCGGTACCTCGTCGCGGGCGCGGCGGTCGCGGCGGTCGTGCTCGGCTCCGCACTGGTGTACGTGACCGCCTATCGGACGGGTCGGTCTGCGGTGCTGCGGCGGGGTCGTCGGGAGGCGGTCGACGACGCACGCAGCGAGCTGACCGCTGCCGCGAGCGTCCTGGCGGGGCAGATTCTCGAACTCGACAGGCAGTACGTCCTGGTCACGGGCGGCTCGGGGCGCGGCAAGGCGCCGGTCTCCCGACAGACCGCGGCGCAACGACGGGAGTTCGCCGCCCGGTACCGGCGGGTGGTCTCGGACTACACCGAACTGCTCACCGAGATCACGAGACTGGACGCGGGGTCGGGCCGGAACGTCGAGCAGCTGGTGGCGCGGGTGGAGGCGATGACCGCGCGGTGTCGGTCCCTGGCCTTCCTGCGGGTGCGCGACCGCTGAGGACGTCGAGCCCCGCGACCGGTCTTCGGGTGCGGGGCGGCGTCGCCCTGCCACCCCGCCGCTCGGCAGGCCGCGAGTCTCGCCTCCTCGGCGGCCGTCGTCGACGGACGATCTCCTCCGGAGTCGACGCGCAGGGCCGGGCCGGGTGCCCCTGCGCAGTGGTTGCATCGTCGACGGCTGCGGCGGTGGGCGACGAGACTCGCACGGCGGGTCGCGGTCACGCTCGGCCGAGCCTGCCGACGGCGTCTCCGCTCCCGCGTCTCGGGTGGAGCCGACGATCCTCTGATGGGCGGCGGGGAACCGCACGGCCACGACACCAGCCCGGCATCGGCCCCGCCCGGTCCGCGCGGCTTTCGTGACTCTCACCCGTCGTCGGGCCGACTCCGGAGGCCAGGTCGACATCGGACGGATGACGCGCGGTGGTTCCCTTCCCGCTGGTGACCGGGTAGGGATGGGGGAGAAGTCGCCGCGATTTCCCACCCGTGTCTTCGGGGGTTCACGTCCTCGCTCGGTTCGGCCGATTGGCTCTGTTCCGGCCGGTACCCACCGGGTACAGGCCCTCGGAGGTTTCCGACAGGAACGAGACGATGACGAAACGCACCCCCAGACGTCTGCTCTCCCTTGCAGGCGCAGGCATCACCATGGTCGGTCTGACCCTGAGCGCGACGAGTCCCGCGCTGGCGGACTCCGACGGGCCGAAGAACATCATCATCCTCATCGGCGACGGCATGGGCTACAACCATGTCGACGCCGCGAGCCTCTACGAACACGGCACGAGCAACCACCAGGTGGCCGTGGACCCGGCCGCCGGGACCATCGAGCATCTGCCGGGCACGCCGTCCCAGGTGTACGAGTCCTTTCCCGTTCAGGTCGGCATGTCCACGCACGCCGCCAACGGGCGGGCGGAGTACGACCCGACCGCGGCCTGGTCGGACTTCGACTGGATCTCCGAGGGCGCGACCGACTCGGCTGCGGCGGGCACCGCCCTGGCCACCGGCGTCAAGACGAACAACGGCGTCCTGGGCCTCGACACCGAGGGCAACGCCGTCAAGAACGTCGCCGAGCGTGCCGCCGAGATCGACAAGGCCACCGGCGTCGTGACCTCGGTGCAGTTCTCCCACGCCACCCCGGCGTCCTGGGGAGCGCACAACGGCAATCGCAACGCCCTGCACGACATCTCCGACGAGATGATCGCCGGGCCGCTGGACGTGATCGTCGGTGCGGGTCACCCGCTCTACGACGACGACAACCAGCTGTTGGACACGCCGCGCCACGACTACCTGAGCGAGCGCAGCTGGAACCGACTGCAGGACGGCCAGACCGGTTTCGAGCTGGTCGAGGACAAGGCGGACTTCGAGGCGATCGCGGCGGGCGAGCGGCTGCCGGAGAAGTACCTCGGCCTGACCCAGGTCGCCTCCACCCTTCAGCAGGCGCGCTCCGGTGACGTCGACGGGGTGCTGCCCTTCGAGGTCCCGGCCAACGACGTCCCCGATCTGCCGACGCTGACCCAGGGCGCGCTCAACGTCCTCGGCCAGGACGAGGACGGCCTGTTCCTGATGGTGGAGGGCGGGGCCATCGACTGGACCGGTCACGCCAACGAGACGACCCGCAACATCGAGGAGACGGTCGACTTCAACCGCGCGGTCGAGACCGTCGTGGACTGGGTCGAGACCGAGAGCAGCTGGGACGAGACCCTCGTCATCGTGACCGCCGACCACGAGACCGGCTACCTCGACGGCAGCCGGTCCGACCCGACCTGGACGCCGATCACCGGAGCCAAGGGACAGCTTCCCGACCAGGCATGGTTCTCCGGCAACCACACGAATCAGCTCGTCCCGCTCTTCGCCAAGGGCGCGGGTTCGGACGCCCTGGCCGCCTCGGCCACCGGGACCGACCCGGTGCGCGGTGCCTACCTGGACAACATCGACGTCGCTCGGGTGGCGTTCGAGGCCTGGGGGTATGCGGACGGACCCGAGGACGACGGCATCCCGATGCGGGCCACCGTGCCGGGGCAGGACGCTTCCGAGCCGGGCAGGCTGACCCTGTCGGTCGCCGACTACGGCGACGCGATCCAGCTCGGCGAGGCCCGCAACGCGGGCGACCGGCTCCGTTCCACCGGCACCCTGCCGACCGTGTCGGTCACTGACTCACGGCCTCAGGACATGGTGGGCGACGGCGGCTGGACGGTCACCGGCCGTTCGGCGGCGCTCACCTCGGGCCCGCAGGTGATCCGCGCCGGGCACGTCGGCTGGACGCCCGGCCTGGTCACCGAGAAGCCGGGCGTGACCGTCGGTTCCCCGGTGTCGACGGTGCTCGACGGCGGCCCCGGCCTCGCCGAGTCCTCGACGCTCGCCTCCGCGGTCGCCGACGCTCGGTTCGGCACCACCGAGATCAGCGCGGACCTCGCGCTGGAGGTGCCGGTCGACACCCGAGCAGGCGACTACGAGGGCAGCCTGACCGTGTCGCTCTTCCCCGTCGACTGACCTGGCGGATTCCTCGTCGATCTCCTCGGCGAGGCCGTCTCCCCGATGCACTCTTCAGCCGTCGACGGTCCTCGGGTCCGTCGACGGCTGGGGATGTCGATTCTTCCTCTCGCCCGCTCCGCAGGGCGCTCCCGGAGAAGGACACGCCCTGATGACCGCCGCTCACCCCAGACCCGGCCGTGCCTCCGCCGCGAGGCCGACGATCAACCCCCGCATCGCAGACGGCCGTTCGCCGCGCCCGCCGAGGACGGCGATACAGCGGATCGCGTCGGCAGCCTGTCTGCTCATCGCCGCGATGACGGTGACGCCGCCCGTGATCGCATCGGCACGGACTCCCGTCGAGGTCCCCGCCCAGTCCGACGGGCAGGCCAGGACGACCTGGGCGGTCGAGCCCTCCGACGGCGAGGCGCCCGACGGCCGGGTCTCCTTCCGGCACGAGGTCGAGCCCGGCGGCGAGGTCTCTGATCACGTGGTGGTCACGAACTTCAGTCCCCACCCGGCGACGTTCGAGGTGCACGCGGGCGACGGCGTCGTGACCGCCGACGGCCGCTTCGATCTGCTCCCTGAGGACGCCGAACCCGCAGGTGACGACTCGGAGTCCGCTGCGGCCGCCGTCGCAGGTCCGGGCTCCTGGATCTCGCTCGACGGGAACGACCCCGGCGAGTCGGTGGTTCTGGAGATCGACGCGGACTCCTCGACGACCGTGCCCGTCGTCATCGCCCCGCCTGCCGACGCGACACCGGGTGACCATCCGGCGGGCATCACGGCGACGCTGCGCACCGACGGCGACGCCATGGCCTTCACGACCAGGGTCGGGGCCCGGATTCACCTGCGCGTCGCGGGCGAGGTGGTGCCGAGTCTCGCCGTCCACGACGTCCAGATCACCTCGATGCCGTCCTGGAACCCCTTCGCGCCGGGCAGCATGCGGGTCGACTACACGATCGTCAATGCGGGAAACGTCCGGATCGGCGCTGATCAGGCCGTGGCGGTCCAGGGACCCTTCGGCTGGGGAGGCCGCAACGCCGAGCCCGAGGCGATCCGGGAGATCCTGCCCGGCCGGTCGATGCAGGGCAGCGTCGTCGTCGACGGAGTCTGGCCGCTGGGCAGCCTGACGACCGGAGTCGAGGTCACCCCGCTCGTCGTCGGAGAGGACGTCGTCGACGCCGAGCTGACGAGCGCGTCGGCGTCGAGTTCGACCTGGGTGCTGCCCTGGCCCCAGCTTCTGGTCCTGCTCGCCGTGGCGGGCGTCGTGCTCTGGTGGCGGGTGGCCCGACGACGCGGACAGGCCAGGGCCGAGGCCCGTGTCGAGGCGAGGGTGGCCGAGGCGCTGGCGGCCGCGCGCGCGGGCGAGCAGGCCTAGGGCGCCGACGGCGCCACCTCGGCAACGCCGGGGCTGCGACGGCGGTTGCACCTGACCCGGCCTCGTCGGGGCGGCGGGTTCCGTGCTGCCGGGCGTCGACACCCTCCCGCGTCGTGACACCGATTCGTCCATGGCGGACGGTCGCCGCCCCACGCTGAGCCGACGCGGCGGATGTCGGAGTGGGCTGCCCGTCCCGCCCCGGCAGACCCGGTCGTCGACCCGTCGCGGGGTCCCTTCCCGCTGGCTGTGTCGCTGGTACCCCTCATCTACACCGTCCGACGCCGCCTTCGAGGCCGCATCGCCCCAGCCTCAGGCCGTGGACGGGTGACCCGGCACCGCCGTACCCCGGTGCCGCGCGCAGCCGGTCCTCGACCGGCCCGTGTGCGGCGGCCCTAGACTCCCCGGATGGCGAAGTACTTCGACGTGCACCCGGAGAACCCCCAACGGCGCACCGTCGGCCAGGTGGTCGACATCGTGCGTTCCGACGGCCTGATCGCCTATCCCACCGACTCCTGTTTCGCCCTCGGCGTCCAGCTCGGCAACCGCGACGGCCTCGATCGCATCAAGTCGATCCGACGGCTGGACGACCGGCATCACTTCACGCTGGTGTGCCGCGACTTCGCGCAGCTCGGCCAGTTCGTCCACGTCGGCAACGCGGTGTTCCGTGCGGTCAAGGCGTCGACGCCCGGCGGCTACACCTTCATCCTGCCCGCCACCAAGGAGGTGCCGCGCAGGCTGCTGCACCCCAAGAAGAAGACCGTCGGCGTCCGGATTCCCGATCACGTCGTCACCCAGGCGCTGCTGGCCGAACTCGGCGAGCCGCTGCTGTCGAGCACGTTGCTGCTGCCCGACCACGAGGAGCCGTTGACCCAGGGCTGGGAGATCAAGGAGGAGCTCGATCACGTCGTCGACGCGGTGATCGACTCCGGCGACTGCGGCACAGAGCCGACCACCGTGATCGACTTCTCCGAGGACGAGCCGGTGATCGTGCGACGCGGCGCGGGCGACCCGAGCCGTTTCGAGTAGCCCGGTCGGCCGCCCCGGCGCCCGTGCTGCGGCACGGCGCCGCTGCGGGGCGTCCGTCAGTCCCTCGCGTCGGCCAGCGGCCCTCGCGCTCGGGGAAGCGGGATGACCAGCGGGGTCCCGGCATGCGGGTCGACGATGACGTCACACGCCAAGCCGAAGACCTCGGTGACCAGCTCGGCGGTCAGCACTTCGGCCGGAGCCCCCTGCGCGACGATGCGGCCTCCGGCCATCACGACGAGGTGGGTGGCATACCGCGCGGCCTGGTTCAGGTCGTGCAGCACCGCGACGATGGTGCGGCCGTCCAGATGCAGTCGTGCGCACAGCTCCAGCAGCTCGAACTGGTGGGCGATGTCGAGGAAGGTCGTCGGCTCGTCCAGCAGGACGATGTCGGTCTCCTGCGCGAGCACCATCGCGAACCAGGCCCGTTGCCGTTGCCCGCCGGACAGCTCGCCGACCTGTCGGTCCGCGCTGTCGGTCAGGCCGGTGCGGTCCAGCGCCTCGGCCACCGCGTCGTCGTCGGCGTCGCTCCACTGCCGCAGCAGCGAGTGATGCGGATAGCGACTACGCCCCACCAGGTCCCGGACCGTGATCCGCTCCGGCGCGATCGGCGTCTGCGGCAGCAGCGCCAGCCGACGCGCGACCGCCTTGCCGCGATACCGCCGCAGGCTTCTGCCGTGCAGGAGGACGTCGCCCTCGGACGGCACGACCACCCGACCGAGCGCCTTGAGGACGGTCGACTTGCCGCAGCCGTTCGGCCCGATGACTACCGTCAGTCCGCCGCGCGGGATGTCCAGGCTCAGATCCCGCACCACGGGTTCGCCGCCGCCGTAGCCGAGCGTGATGCCCTCGGCCCGCAGACACCAGACGTCCTCGTGATCGGACTCGTCGGACGGAACGGCGCCACGGGCGTCGACCCGCGCCCGCCGCGTGGTGCGGCCGTGCTGGGGAGTCATAGCGTGCCCTTCCTCCATTCGCGGATCAACAGCAGTCCCAGGTACAGCCCGCCGATTCCCATGGTGAAGATCCCCACCGGAAGCCCGTCGCCCAGCGGGGAGTGTTGCGCGATGAGGTCGGCGAGCACGAGCAGCAGCGCGCCGGTCAGGCCGGACAGCGCCAGGTTCGGGCCCGGGCTGCGCGAGAGCCGCTTGGCGATGTTCGGCGCGGTCAGTGCGATGAACGAGATCGGCCCCGCGACGCTGACCGCAGCCCCCGACAAGACCACCGACAGCACGACCGCCCATGCCCTGGTCGCCTGCGGCCGGGCCCCGAATCCGTCGGCCAGCTCGTCGCCCATCTCGGTCACCGCGATCCGGCCTGCCAGGACGGCCACGAACGGCACCGTCACCGCGAGCGCGATGCCGATGGTCGCGGCGTGCTCCCACGACCGGGCCGACAGGCTGCCGTTGAGGTATGCGGCCAGCACCGACGCCCGATCACGGGCCACCACGAACACGACGTAGTGGGTGAACGCGGTCGCCATCGCGGCGACGGCGATCCCGGCGATGATCAGGCGACCGGGTTCACGAAAGCCGGTGCCCGTCGACACGTACACCAGCAGCACCGCAGCCGCCCCGCCGACGACCGCGCCGACCGACGCGGGCAGCAGGCCGGGAACCAGGAGGGCGAAGAACGCCGCACCCGCTCCCGCGCCTGCTCCGACGCCGATCACGTCCGGACTGCCCAGGGGATTCCGGGCGACGGACTGGAACAACGCCCCCGCCATGCCCAGGGCGATCCCGGTACCGATCGCCACGACCAGGCGAGGCCCCCGCAGGCGTTCCAGCGCGAACGCCGTCTGCGCGTCGAGCCGACCGGTGAACGCGGCGAAGAGGTCGGAGAGTGGGACGCCGAGCCGCCCGAGTGAGAGAGTCGCCGCGCCCGCGAGCAGGGTCGCCAGCACCAGGATCAGCGCGAGCAGCAACGACCTCGGCCGCACCGGCAGCGTCACAGCCGGGCCGAGTCGCAGCACGGGCCTGGGATCGATCCGCACCGGCCGTGCCTGCCCGACCGGTTCGGCGGTCGCTCGGTGACGTGTCACGAGGCGCCCCCCTTCATCCGGCGTACCGCCAGCAACAGGAACGGGGCCCCTGCGAAGGCCGCCACCACGCCGACCAGGAGTTCCTGAGGGCGCAGCAGGACGCGACCCACGACGTCGGCGGCCAGCAGCATGGTTGGTCCGAGGAGCAGCGCGCAGGGGATCTGTCGTCGGAAGTCGATGCCCACCAGGGCGCGCCCGATGTGCGGCACGGCGAGGCCGATGAAGGCGATCGGGCCCGCTGCGGCGGTGGCCGCCGCGCTGAGCAGTACGGCCGAGGCCAGCCCGCCCGCCCGAATCAGCGTCGCGTTGACCCCGAGCGACGAGGCAGTCTCGTCGCCGAGGGCCAGCGCGTTCAACGCGGGCCCCAACAGCAGGGCCAAGGCCATTCCCACCAGCATGAACGGCAGGATCATCAGCACCACGTCGAGGTCCCGGCCTGCCAGCGATCCGACCACCCAGTGCCGGTGACCGTCGAACACCTCGGGCAGGCTCAGGGTGACCGCCTGGATGTAGGCACCCAGCACGGCCGAGACGACCGCGCCCGCCAGCACCAGTCGGACCAGCCCGGAGGCCGGGCCCGCCGCGCCGATCGCATAGACCAGCAGACCCGCCAGGATCGCACCCGGCAGCGCCCACCACACGGTCGTCACGGCGGCCCGCGCGCCGAGGAACATCGTCGCCGTCACGATTCCTGCCGCCGCGCCCATGTTGATGCCCAACAGCCCCGGCTCGGCGAGCGGATTGCGGGTGATCGCCTGAAGCAGGGTTCCGGCGACGGCGAGACCCGCCCCGGCGAGGACGCCCAGCAGCGTGCGCGGATACCGGCTCTCGATCACCGTGGTCAGATACGGGTCGGCGGTGCCGTCGAACACCGACAGCACGTCGGCCGGGGTGGTCACCCTGGAGCCGAAGACCAGGCTCGCGAGCACCGTGCAGGCCAGCAGCACCAGTCCCGCGCAGAGCAGCAGCAGGTACCGCCGGGTGCCGCCGCCGCGAACCCCGCCGCGTCGCGGCGGCGGGGCGGACGCGGTCGGAGCGGACGTCGTCGAGGGGTTCGTCGCCGAGGAACTCGTCACCGAGGCGCTCGACGACGGGGAGACGGAGGCCACGTCAGTACGGTCCGTCAGCCGATCCGGGAGATCGCGTCGTCGATCAGCGGCAGGTAGCGGTCGATCGTCCACGGGACGGTCAGCGGATTGATCATCGACGAGGCGGTGACGAAGGGGTTCTCGTCGCTGGCCACCAGCGAGTCGCGGGAGACGGCGGGAATCGCCGCGTACAACGGCTGGCCCTCGATCTGCTCGCGGGTCTCGGCGTCCGAGTAGAAGGTGAAGACCAGGTCGCTCTCGGCGAGCTGGTCGGCCTGTTCCAGGCCGATCAACGCCGAATCGGTTCCCTCGGTCTCGGGGAAGGTCTCCACCACCGGATCGACGGTCAGTCCCAGCCTGCTCACCATCGCGACCCGTTGCTCGTCGGGCAGGAAGACGCCGAGCGTGCCGGGGCCGGTGGTGTAGACGTAGGAGAACGTGACGTCGGCGTACTCCGGGCGAGAGGCCGCCGCCTCGGCGAACCGGTCCTCGATGTCGGTGATCAGCGCCGCCGCCTCGTCGGACATGCCCAGCGCCCGGCCGATGAGCTCGATCTGCTCGTCCCAGTCGGTGCTCCAGGCCAGGCCGGGGTAGGCCACGGTGGGGGCGATGTCGTTGAGGATGTCGAACTGCTCCTGCGTGATGCCCGACCAGGGCGCCAGGATCACGTCGGGAGCGAGCTCCACGATCGCGGGGAAGTCGATGTCCTCGCCGCCGGTGAACTGCTCCGGCAGCTCCTCACCGGTTTCGGTGATCGCCTGGTGCACCCAGGGCAGGTAACCGGTCTCGTCGCTGCCCCAGTCGTAGCGTTCGACGCCGACCGGGGTGCGACCGAGGGCGATGGCGGTTTCCGCCGAGCCCTGCCCGAGCGTCACGACGCGTTCCGGACTCTCGGGGATCTCCGCCTCGCCCAGGGCGCTCTCGATCAGGACCGGGAACGTCCCGTCACCTGTGCCTGCCTCGGTGCCGCCGTTCTCAGTCGTGGTCGAGCAGCTCGCGAGTGCGACGACCGCCACGGCGATCACGGCACCTGCGGTCCGACGTCGACCCAGCGCGGAGTTCATCGATGGTTCCTCGTTCTCGTCCCAGTAGGTGATGCACGTCGGTCGGCGCCGACGGTGCACAATGCGGGTGCGGCACGCGGCGTCAGACGCCTGCGGGCCGCAATCGCACTTCATGCATGGTTGATGAAGGTTAGACTAACCTAACCGCAAGATCGGTTCGGTGGTGTCGGACGGTGGTCGGCGTCACGTGTGCCGAGGTCCGGCGACCACCGACGGCGAGCAGGCCCGTGCGGATCAGATCCGCCGGTCGGCGTCCTGCGGCGGACCGGGCTCGCGGGCGCGACGCGGCTCGTCCGCCGTCGACCAGGTGTTCCGGCCGGCGGAGTCGTCTGCCGGGGTGGCCCGCCGCTGTGCCGCTGCGGCGAGGGCGGAGCCTCGAGCCGGTGCCGACCTGAGCCCGAGTCGTCGACCATCCTCGTCAGGTGGGAAGACCGTCTGCGGCCCCATCACGCGGCTGCTTCGCCGCGCACGCGCGAATGGTCACCTCGCCGCAGCCGTGTGAACGCTCGCAGCTCGCGATCGGGTCGCGGCCACGGTGATCGAGAGCCGGACTCTCCTCGGCGGCGGCACCGGCAGCAGGCGCCGTCCTGCGCCGGCTGCCGGTCGTCGTCAGCTGCCGTCCTCCCGGTGCGCCGACTCCTCGGGCAGCACGGCGATCGCCGTGATCACCAGGCCGTCGTCGACCAGCCAGCGGCCGGTGAAGCCGGTCAGCTCACCACCGTCCCGCGTGTGGCCGGGTACCAGGAGTCGCGCCCGGAAGGTGCCGGTGTCCGGCTCGATCGTGATGTCGGCCTCCTCGAAGCCCAGCCAACGACCGGTCAGCGGGAACCAGGTCTTGTAGACGCTCTCCTTGGCGCTGAACAGGATGCGGTCCCAGTGCACGCCCTGCGCGGTGCGGGCCAGCGTGGCGTGGCGGTCGCACTCGGCGGGCAGGGCGATCGCGGCGAGCACCCCCTCCGGCAGTCGGTCGTGCGGCTCGGCGTCGATGCCGACCGAGACCACCGCCGACGTCCTGGCCACGGCGGCGGCCCGATAGCCTGCACAGTGCGTCATGCTTCCCACGATGCGCGCAGGCCACACCGGGGCGCCCCGTTCACCGGGCAGTAGTGGAGCGGGCGGCAGGCCGAGTTCCGCCAGCGCCAGCCTGGCACAGTGCCGCACGGTGCGGAACTCCCGTCGACGCTTGTCCACCGCGGCCGCCACCACCGCCTCCTCGGCCGGGAACAGCGTCGCCTCCGGTGGATCGTCCCGCCTCTCCACTGCGACGACCTCGGACGGCAGGATCTTCTCGATCACGAGTTCCCTCTCGGCAGGACGCGGCTCGGCCGCGAGCTTCATCGGTCGTGGGCACCAGCGCAGCGCAACCCTCGACGCGGCCGGTGCGGCAGGGTCGAGGGCGGCGCTGCGTCGAGTCCGGCGGTTCGGCGACCCTCGCCGGACACCGTCTCCGGCGAAGGTCAGCCGCCCGCGGGCACCTTGTCGGTCAGCTGCGCCGCGATCCGATCCATCACGGCGTCGGCGTGGGAGTTCAGGTAGAAGTGACCACCGGGATAGACGGTGAGGTCGAAGCCGCCCTCGGTGTGCTCCGCCCACCTCTCGGCCTCCGGGACCGTCACCTTCGGGTCGGCGTCGCCGAGGAAGGCGTACACGGGTGTGGCCAGTCGGGGTCCCGGCCGATGCCGATAGGTCTCGGCCGCGCGGTAGTCGGCACGGATCGACGGCAGCACCATCGCCATTATCTGCTTGTCGTCGAGCAGGCTCGTACTGGTGCCGCCGAGCTGCCTGACCGCCGCGATCAGCTCGTCGTCGCTGCGGAGATGAGCGTCCTCGCCCTGCCGCACGGTGACCGGTGCGCGCCTGCCGGAGGCGAACAGCCCGACGGGCACGACGCCGCGTTCCTCCAGGCGTAACGCCAGCTCGAATGCGACCAGTGCGCCAAGGCTGTGGCCGAACAGGCCCAGCGGCTTGTCTCGGAACGGCAGTACGACGTCCACCAGGCGGTCGGCCAGCTCCTCGACCGACTCGATCGACTTCTCTCCGAGACGGTCCTGTCTGCCCGGATACTGGACGGCGAGTGCCTCGATGCCCGGAGCCAGTCTTCGTGAGACCGGGAAGAAATAGCTCGCGGATCCCCCGGCGTGCGGCAGGCAGAGCAGCCGCGCGGTCGCCGTCGGGGTCGGATGGAAGCGCCGCACCCAGCGGTCGTTCGTGTCGCCGATCGTGGTCATGCTGCTGATGATCCTTCCCTTCAGGGATTCGTCATGGTGGATCGTCTCGCGATGATCGGCGTGGGACAAGGAGTTCGGAACCCCGGCACCCCGCGGCGGCATGCGTGATCGGGCGTGCTCTCTCCTCGTGCCAGGCGGCGTGGGGGTCGTCCGGCTGTGCAGGCCGCCCGCCGCCGACGGTCGCCGTCACCATCGGATGGGCGGCGCTACCGCACCGCGATTCGGAGGCTTCATGACCGAGCGATCTTTCGTGAGCAGACGAATCGGCGGCCGCGCTCACCGCGCTCCCGCCCGCCTGGCGCCCCTGCGGTCCGTCGTGACTCGAAGGTGCCTGCCGACTCGCCTGTGGTCGTCGTCGGCACCGTCGGCCACCGACCGTGCAGTAAAGTACAACGCTCGTGGCAATCGGGCTGCGGATGCCGGGACGAGGAACAGAGGATCAGACCATGACCAGGCGCGACGAACCCGGAGCACGTCCACGAGGCGGCCTGCCGGACAAGCGCCGGGCGATTCTGGCAGGTGCCCACACGGTGTTCGCGCGGGACGGCTACACGCGGGCGAGCGTCGACGCCATCTCTGCGGAGGCAGGCGTCTCCACCCGCACGGTCTACAACCATTTCCAGGACAAGGCAGAGCTGTTCGAGACGGTCATCCAGGAGAGTGCGGCCAGGGTCTCCGACGCGCACATCGCCATCATCGATCGCCATCTGAGCAAGGTGACGGACCTGGAGGCCGACCTCGTCGAGTTCGGCATCGCACTGGCAGGCTCCTGGTCCCATGGCTTCACCGAGCACTCCGCGCTGGTGCGACAGATCAACGCCGACGCGGGGCACCTGCCCGCCGCCGCCCTCGAGGCGTGGCAGCAGGCCGGCCCGGTGCGGGTCCGGCAGGAGTTGGCCCGTCGCCTGGCGCGGCTCGCCGACCGAGGGCTGCTGCGGGTGGACGACTCCCAGGTGGCCGCGATCCAGTTCCAGCGGCTGACCATGATCGACAGATCGAGTCGACCCGAACTCGCGAACACCGATGCGGAGCTGGCTGAGATGGTGGTCTCCGGCGTCCGGCTCTTCCTGCACGGCTGCGCGCGCTGACGTCGGGCCGAACCCGGGCCTGCGCCGATCAGGACGTCGACGTGGTCACGGATGTCGGAGCCGGGCCGCGACCATCGGGACCGGTGCGGGTCCGGCGCCTCGCGAGGTTTCCTCGTCTCGTCTGGCGCGTCGGCGTGACCTCGAGCTGAATACGCGCGTCGACGAGGTCGCAGGACGTCGGTCGGCCTGGGCCCGCCTCCCCGGTGTCCGTGTCGTGAACGGAGTCTTCGGTGCGTGCGGGGAGGAATCCGGCGGCTCTGCGGCGCGCGGCCTGCGGAGGCGAGCTCGCCTGCGCTCGCCGGTGAGCGCGAGCGGTCGTTCGCCGACGGCAGGCCGAGGCGGTGCGCCTCAGTGCGGTGACCGCAGTGAGATCGGGTCCCGGTCGCTCTCCGGCCCGCGCATCGTTCGCGCACCGCCCCGCCGCGAGGTCGCATCAGTCTGCGGGCTCGTCCTGTCGGATCGACGACGGTGGCCGAGTGAGCTTTTTGCACTAATCGTTTTACCCATTGCCGTACACGTTGTACCGTATTCCGGTGACCGAGACCCCGACCCTTCCTGCCGTGTCCCGCAGCCGTTCCATCGTGACCCTGGTGGCCGTGCTGCTCGGCTTCCTGACCCTGCCGATGCTCATGTCCGGAACCACCGTGGCGCTCCCCGCCATCGGCGTCGATCTGGAGGCCTCCGGCGCGGCACTGCAATGGGTGGTCGTCGGCTACTTCCTCGGCGCGGCCTCGCTGATGCTGGTGGCGGGTTCGCTCGGTGACCGCTTCGGTCGGCGACGGGTGTTCGCCGTCGGCGCCGCCGTGTACACGGCGGGTGCCCTGTTCAGCGCGCTGGCGCACGACATCCTGGTGTTGGACGCGGCGCGCACGCTGTCCGGCGTCGGCGCCGCCGGGGTGATGGCCTGCGGTGGTGCGATCCTGGGCGCCACCTTCGTCGGACCCGCTCGCACCAGAGCCTTCGCCGTGATGGGCACTACAGCAGGCCTGGGCCTGGCGCTGGGGCCCTCGCTGTCGGGCTGGCTCGTCGGCGAACTCGGGTGGCGCGGCACCTTCGGCACCTTCGCCGTCGTCGGTCTGCTGCTCTGGACCGGGACGCGCTTCATGGCCGAGTCCCGCTCCGCCGCGCCGTCCAAGGTGGACGTCCCCGGCACGCTCCTCTTCATCGGTGCAATGGCGCTGGTGATGTTCGGCGTCAACCAGGCTGCCGGGGCGAGTTGGGTCGCGCTCGTCGTCCTCCTCCCGATCGCCGTCGGGCTGGTGCTGTTCGTCCTCTTCGTGCTGGTCGAGCGGCGCACGCCCGCGCCGCTGCTCGACTTCACACTGCTCCGCGACCGGAGGTTCCTGAGCTGGTGCCTGGGTTGTGCCGTGCTGGCGTCGGCACCCTCGACGGCCATGATCTTCCTGCCGACCTACCTGCAGGGGGTGAACGGCGCCTCGGCGCAGGCCACCGGTCTGACCATGCTGATGTTGAGTGCACCCCTGCTGGTCATGCCCCAGGTCGGCGCCACGCTGATGAACCGCTTCGGCGTCTCGCCTCGCATCATCGTGGTCACCAGCCTGCTGCTGATCGCGGCGGGGAACGCCTGGCTCACGGTGCTCCAGCCGGGAATCGGCACGGCAGCCCTGGCAGGTCCCATGGCGACCATCGGCCTCGGCATGGGCCTGGCGGTCGGCACCGTCGACGCCCAGGCGATGAACCTGGTCGACCGGAACCGGCTCGGGATGGCGGCGGGGATCCTCAACACCGTGCGGACCGGCAGTGCGACGCTGGCCGCCACGGTCGTCGGCACCTCGATGATCACCCTCCTGCAGAGCAGGACCGGAGACGCCGACACGGCCGCCCGCATCGCGGCGGGCAACATCCCCGATGCCGAGCGCGCCGTGCACTCGGCGCAGTACACCGAGGTCTGGCACCTGGTGCTCTGGACGGTCGCGGTCGTCTGCGTCATCGCGGCGGCGACGGTGTGGACCCTGTTGATCCCGTCGCGTTCCTCGCACGACGCCGCCGACCGAGGGGCCGCCGTCGAGCTGAGTGCCGTCGAGTCGGACACCCCGGAGCGAGGCGACCCCGAGCAGGCCGTCCCCGAGCCGCAGCGAGTGTGACGCGAAGCCACGCGCCGACACCGCTCGCCACGCCGACGACCGCCTCTATCCGACTCGCTCACCGCGAACCTGCGGAGGAGCGGCTGCGCGGCGCGACGACCGCCTCGCACCCGTCCGTCGAGGCGGCCCCTCGCGGCTGCCCGTCTCCTCGGACGAGGCCGTCTGATCGAGATCTCTCCTAGGCTGCTCCGCCGGAGAGCTTCGGCCGCCCGGGGCCGGTCCGCGCCCCGCGCATCGACCACCCCGTCGCGCGCCGCCTGGCCTCGATCGTGTCGGCGTGCACGCGGCACTGCGGCCTCGGCGGTTCAGACGGTCTTGACGGCGCCGCCGTCGATGATGTGATCGGCCCCGGTGATGCTGCCCGCGATCGGCGAGGACAGGAAGGCGACCAGTGCGGCGACCTCCGCAGGCTCGACCAGGCGCCCGGTGACCATGCCCGAGGCCGCGGGCAGCCCGTCGAGCAGCGCGTCCAGCGGGATGCCCGCAGTGTCGGCGAGAGCCGCGCCGTATCCCTCGGCCGCCTCCCACATCCTGGTTCGCGTGGCGCCGGGGGAGACGGTGTTGACCCGTACGCCCTTCGGGCCGACCTCGCCGACGAGTGCCTTGCCGAAGGCGCTCAGGGCCGCCTTCGCCGTGGTGTAGGCGATCGGACCCGCATGGGGGATGCGGGCACCGTTGGAGGAGACGGTGACCACGGCGCCTCGGGAGGCGATCAGGCTGGGCAGTGCGGCCCTGGTGGTGCGGACCGTGCTGGTGAAGTTGAGGTCGAAGGTCCGTTGCCAGTAGTCATCGTCGAAGTCGACGAGCCCGCCGATCTGTCCCGCACCGTCGTCACCCCCGCCCACGTTGTTCACGAGCACGTCGATCACGCCCGCCTCGGCGAGCGCGTGCTCGACGAGACGGGCGGGGCCCTCCGGGTCGGCGAGGTCGACGGCCAGGGTGTCCGCGCCGGTCGCCGTCAGCTCCGGCGGCACCGTCCGCGACCCGGCGATCACCCGCATCCCCTCGTTCACCAGCGTTGTCACGATGGCCAGACCGATGCCGCGACTCGCGCCGGTCACGATCGCCGTCTTCCCCGCGAGCTTCAGATCCATGTGCAGCCTCCTGCTGAAATGCGACTTCCGTGACGCGATAACGGTACAAGATGCGACAATGATGTTGCAACTAGTCGTGAATGTGCAACCGCGCGGTAGTCTGCGGAGGCAGGGTGCTCGGGATGCGATGATCGAAGAAGGTCGCCTGGGCGGGTCTCGGGGCCACCGGGCCTCATCGGTGAAGGGACGCCGTGCCAGAGCCGGGCGCGGGAACGAGACGACGGGAGAGTCGTTGGACGCGACCGAGACCGCGGTGTTCGGGGGACGCGCCCACCGCGCCGACGCGGAGCGCACCGTCGCGACGATCCTCGCGGCGGCCGAGCGGGTGCTCAGCCGTGATCCCGCCGCGACCATGGAGCAGATCGCCGCCGCCGCAGGCGTGGCCAGAACGACGGTCCATCGGCGATTCGCCAGTCGAGACGCCCTGGTCAGCGCTATGAGCACCTGGGCGGCGAGTCGGTTCGCCGCCGCCGTCGACGCGGCAAGGCCAGAGGCGACTCCGCCGCTGGTCGCCTTGTATCAGGTGACCGCGAACGTGCTGCGGGTCAAGATCGACTGGGCCTACGCGATGAGCCGTCCCGCAGGGCGAGACTCCGAGATCGCCCGGATGCACACCGAGGTCGAACAACGTTGCGACGGACTGTTCCGACGCGCCGCCGAGGCAGGTCTGCTTCGCGAGGACGTCGACCGCACGTGGGCCCGACGGGTGTTCTATGCGCTCATCCACGAAGCGGCCACCGTGGGGGACGACGTGCTCGATCCCGACAAGGGTGCGCAACGAGTCGTCGACACCCTGCTGCACGGCCTCGGCCCTCGGCAGGCCGAGAGGGGCTGAGAAGTCGACGTCCGTCGGATGCGGGGCTCAGACCCGCCTGCGTCGACGCCGTGCTCCTCCGCGCGAACGGCTCGCGCGCCGTGACCGGGCCTCCACCGCGCGGCAGGGTCCCGGTCTTCCCGGCGGTGTCTACTGCCTCGGCCTGGGCGAGAACGCGACGAGGCCGCCGATTCGGGGTATCGACGGCCTCGTCTGGAAGGCGGATCGCGGATCAACTCGCGCTCCACTAAGTCATGACGCACCAGGATCGCGACAGCGGGACCGAGCCGCGTGCCTCCCGTCCTGCCACTCGTTCGCCGCCGCGATACGGGCTCCGCACCGCCTCGGCCCGTCCCCGCCAGGAGGCCTGCCGTGGTGCGGGCCGCCCGGCAGCGACGTCGACCGAGCGGTCTGCTTCGGCGGGCCGCCCGCGCGGTTCCGACGACAACCGCCGAGCGGGATCACGGGGTTCGCAGTGGAGCGACAGCCTGGTGCGCTGCGGCGGTTCCTCTGGCCTGAGCTGGACGTGGCGCCCGCGCCCTCGACGTGGCCTGCGTCGGGGCGGGGGGATCGTGTCCGGCCGGTCGCGGCCTCGTTCGCTCGGTCTGCCGGGCGGTCGGTCGCCCGGTGACGACACCCGACCGTCTTCGCGGACCCGGGAGCGTCCGAGCTCTCGCCCGCCCGCGAGAGGCCGCCTGCCGTGCTCGGTACGGCCCGTGCTGTCCGCTGCACGCCGGACGACCGGGGGCGATGCCGGTCGGGAAAAGGTCCCGGCGGCCTCGCGCCGATGTTCTCGTCGCACCACCGCTGGTACCTCCGGCTGCTCACGGCGGGTTCTCCGGCCCACCTGACACGGGACTGCGTGCGCACCACGGACGTCGCCGGGGTGCTCGTCTGACTCGTCGTCCGGTTCGGAACCGAGGCGGTCGCCCCCGCTGCCGCTCGGGCGCACCGACAACCGTCGATCCGCGATCGGATGCCCTGCGAGCCCGGCCCCCTCGCTGCTCGGCCTCGGTGGGTCGGACCCTGCCCGCGTCTGATGCGGCGAGCGGCCGGACCCGTCGACGGCCGAGGTGTCGCGGCGAGGCGACGGACGACCTGGCTGCACTGTGCGTACTGCGGCGAACTCTCCGGAATGTCGCTGGTGGTGACGATCTCTGCGGTGTCTCAAAGATCGCAGAACTCGGCGCGACCGGCTCGGGATGCATCCCGACTTCACCCGACAGGGGCGAGTGATCGTGTACCGGGCCTCCCGGTCCGCCGTCGTACCGGAGCCGGTCCTCATCACCCGCGGCCGCCCTCGCCGAGAGCGCTCTGCATCGAGTTCACGGCCGAAGCCGCCCCCCGAACCGACCACCGTGATCTCCGGCTATGCCCGGCGTCGCCGTGCGGCTCGGCGCGTCACGTGCCATGCCGAGCAGTGACCGACCGCTTCTCCAACCGACGGCGAGCAGCGCCACCGAGCGGGCGCGATCGAGTCGGTGCCCGGCCGCACCCGGCGCGCCCGTGCGGACCTCCTCGTGCGGACTCCGGGCGGGACCGGCACGCTTCCGACGTCGACGACGTGCAGTGGTCGAACCATTGACCGGTTCGGTCGGCGCTCCTTAGTCTCGGCTGGTGTGATCTCTCCTGATCGACCACCCTGATCGACCACCCTGGAGGCGGCGATGAGCAGGCGATTCAGATACCTCGGCGTGACATTGGCCTGCACCGCGCTGCTGGGCGGGCTGAGCCTTCCCGGCTTCGCGGGAAGTGCCGATCCGACCGGGGAACAGGCCCTCGGCGAGGACCTCGACCGTATCCTCGCCGACCCGAGGCTGGCCGGGGCCGCCACCGGAGTGGTGGTCCGCCGAGCCGACGACGGCGAGATCCTCTTCCAACGCGGCGCGGACGCCAATCTGCTGCCCGCCTCCAACGGCAAGCTGCTCTCCTCGGTCGCCGCGTTGGAGGCGCTCGGGCCCGACTATCGCTTCGCCACCGAGGTCCGCAGCGACGCACGTCAGATCGGTCGCGTCCTCAACGGCGACCTGTACCTGCGGGGGACCGGCGACCCCACGCTGCTCGCGCAGGACTACGCCGACCTCGCCGCCCAGATCGCCGACGCCGGGATCACCCTGGTGCGCGGCGACGTCGTCGCCGACGACACCTGGTTCGACGACACCCGCCTGGGCACCGGCTGGTCCTGGGACGACGAGCCCTACTACTACTCGGCGCAGATCTCCGCGCTGAACGTCGCGCCGGACACCGACTACGACGCGGGAACCGTCATCGTCCGAGTCGCTCCCGGCGACGAGGCAGGCGCGGCACCGGAGATCACCGTCGACCCGCCGACCGACTACGTCACCGTCGACGCTCGGGCGGTGACCGGAGAGGCGGGCAGCGCGGAGACCATCTCGGTCGAACGAGAGCGTGGCGGCAACGTCATCCGCGTCGCGGGGGCCATCCCGGCAGGGGGAACGGCCACCCAGGACTGGAGCACCGTCTGGGAGCCCACCGGGTACGCCGCCGACGTCTTCCGGCAGGCGCTGGCCGACCACGGGGTGCGCGTCGTCGGCGACGTCGAGTTCGGCACCACCCCGGAGGGTGCCGCAGTCCTGGCCGAGCACGCGTCGATGCCGCTGATCGAGCTGATGGTGCCGTTCATGAAACTCAGCAACAACGGCCACGCCGAGGTCCTGGTCAAGGCGATGGGCCGGGAACACGGCGACGCAGGCACCTGGCAGGCAGGGCGCGCCGTACTGGCGGAGAGCCTCGACGCACTAGGCGGTCCCGACTCGTCCGAGTATCGGATGGTCGACGGTTCCGGCTTGTCCAGGATGGACATGGTGACCGCAGGGCAGCTGGCCGAGTTGCTTGTGGCGGTGCAGGACGAGCCGTGGTTCGACGCCTGGCATGCGTCGCTGCCGATCGCGGGGGAGTCCGACCGAATGGTCGGCGGCACGCTGCGCAACCGGCTCGGCGGCACCGAGGCCCAGGGCAATGTCCACGCCAAGACCGGTTCGCTCACCGGGGTGACGGGGCTGTCCGGATACGTCACCGCCGCCTCCGGCGAGGAACTCGTCTTCTCGGTGGTGGTGAACAACTACCTGAGCGCGAGCCCGAAGGACGTCGAGGACGCCGTCGCATTGCGGCTCGCCCGCTACCAGGGCGCCGACGACCGGGTGTCGGATGCCGAGACGCTGTCGGTGCCCACCGCCGAGCTGCCCGAGGACGACCCGGTCACCCTGATCGACGAGTCCGCGCTGGAGTGCACCTGGGCACGGGCCTGCTGACCCCGGCGCGGCGACCGGCCGGTCCGGTGGTCGGGGACCCGGAGCGCGTGGGCACTCGCCAGCCCAGAGCCCGTTCCGGCCCAGGCGGGGATCGACCGCCCGGACGGGTCGCCGGTCGACGAGCTGCCCGACGGCCACGGCCTACCCGGCGAGGCCGCGCCACGCCGTCGGGGCCTGAGGGCGGATCATCGTGCGCCGATTAGACTCGGCGTCCTCATGGGAGCAACCCTCGTCGCCAAGGACCTCGCGGCCGGATTCGGCGATCACACATTGTTCAGCGGGCTGGATCTCGTCGTCGCGCCCGGCGACGTGGTCGGTCTGGTCGGGGTGAACGGCGCGGGCAAGTCGACGCTGTTGCGGCTGCTCGCGGGCCGGAGCACCCCCGATCAGGGATCGATCACCCTCAACCCGCCCAGCGCGACCGTCGGTCATCTGCCGCAGGAACCCGAGCGGCGAGCCGGGGAGACCGTGCGGGACTTCCTCGCCCGTCGGACCGGAGTGGCCGCCGCACAGGAGGCGCTGGACTCGGCCGTCGCGGCCCTCACCGAAGGCGCACCCGGCGCCGAGGACGCCTACGAGACCGCCCTCGATCGATGGCTGGCCCTCGGCGGCGCCGACCTGCCGGAACGGTCGGAGGAGACCGCCGCGCAGCTCGGACTCGGGGTCGGACTCGACCTGGAGATGACCGCCCTCTCCGGCGGCCAGGCGGCCAGGGCGGGCATGACCTCGCTGCTGCTCAGCCGTTACGACGTCTTCCTGCTCGACGAGCCGACCAACGACCTCGATCTCGACGGACTGGACCGCCTCGAACAGTTCGTGCGCCGCCTGCGGTCGCCGACGGTGCTGGTCAGTCACGATCGTGAGTTCCTGGCCAGGACCGTGACCAGCGTGCTGGAACTCGACCTCGCCCAACAGCAGGTGCGGCACTACGGCGGCGGTTACGACGCCTACCTCACCGAGCGGGAGCGGGTGCGTCGCCACGCGCGCCAGGACTACGAGGAATACGCCGACACCCGCGACTCCCTGGCCGCGCGCGCCCGCACACAGCGGGCGTGGATGGAGAAGGGCGTCAAGAACGCCCGGCGGAAGGCCACCGACAACGACAAGATCGGCCGCAAGTTCCGTGCCGAGTCCACTGAGAAGCAGGCAGCCAAGGCCCGGCAGACCGAGCGGCTCATCGAACGGCTCGACGTCGTCGAAGAGCCCCGCAAGGAGTGGGAACTCCAGATGTCGATCGCCGCCGCTCCGCGATCCGGCACGGTGGTGGCGACCCTGCGGTCGGCCGTGCTACGCCGAGGATCGTTCACGCTCGGTCCGGTGGACCTCCAGGTCGACTGGGCGGACCGGCTGGCGATCACCGGGGCCAACGGTGCGGGCAAGTCGACTCTGCTGGCCGCGCTGCTGGGCAGGCTCGACCCCGAGTCCGGCGCCGCCACGCTCGGCTCCGGTGTGGTCGTCGGCGAGGTCGACCAGGCCAGGGCACTGTTCTTCGGTGATCTGCCGCTGCTGGAGGCCTTCCGCAGCGAGCTGCCCGGTCCGCCGCCCGCCGAGATCCGGACCCTGCTGGCGAAGTTCGGCCTCGTGGCCGAGCACGTCTTCCGGCCCGCGTCCTCCCTCTCGCCGGGGGAGCGGACCCGCGCGGCACTCGCCCTGCTTCAGGCGCGCGGGGTGAACCTGTTGGTGCTGGACGAGCCGACCAACCATCTCGACCTGCCTGCCATCGAGCAGCTCGAGTCGGCGCTGGACTCCTACACCGGCACGCTGCTGCTGGTCACTCACGATCGGCGGATGCTGGACGCGGTGCGGGTCACGCGCCGCATCGAGGTCGCTGACGGGAAGATCAGCGAACGCGTGGTGTGACATCGCGAGGCAGGCAGTGGGCGTCGGCGGACGTCTGGAGGGGCGATGACGTCCGGCTGATCCCGGCTCGTGGTCCGCGGCGAAGTCACCATGCGGGCCGACCTCCGCTCGGCGTACGAGGGAGCCTCCACTGTGGGCTGAGGGCCGCCGGGCCGTCGTCGGGCTGGAACCGACCACTGTCGGCGGTACGACCATCTCGGGTGGCACGGCACCTGGCGCCTGCGGCCCGGCGTCGGAGCGATTCGCTGATCGAGGCTCGAGGGCCGCAGCTTCATGCACTACGTGATGGGGCTGCGTAACCATCCGTTGCGCTGTGCGCATCGTCGGGCGGTGGCCAGGACGCTCGCGATGGCGGGCGACGGCTCGTTCGCGGGCCACAGCACCGAGAGCTCTGCCGCGATCGGCGGATCGACGACGTCACGAAGGATGATGCTCGTGCCTGCCTTCGCGGCGTGCTCGGCAAACGATGCAGGGGCCAGGCCGACCTCGTGTCCGCTGGAGAGCCGGGCGAGCATGGCGTTCACCGGCGGTTCCTCGAATGCGCGAATCTCCGGTGAGAAGCCCGCTTCGTGGCACGCGGCGACGATGCCGTCGTAGTACGTCGGCGCGAGCCTGCGTGGGAACAGCAGCAGCGTCTCGTCGCGGAGGACCGTCACAGGGATCCTCGGGGCGGTAGCGAGGCGGTGGCGGGTGCTGAGGAGTGCGGAGACGGGCTCTTCGCGGAGAAGCTCGCCATCGACCCCGTCGATGGGCTGGGGTGAGAGGGCGAGACCGATGTCCAGGTCGCCTGCACAGAGCCGTTCGGGGATCTCGGAGCTGAAGAACTCTCGGGCCTCGACGGTGAAGTCGGGGTGGTCCTCCTGGAGAGCAGCCAGCAGCACCGTGAGCGTGTCGAAGCTGGTGATCGGCGTATAGCCCAGCCGAATCGTCGTCGCGATCCCTGACCCGGCCAGCCGGGTGACCCGCACGGCCTGCTCCAGCGCAGCCAGCGCGATCGGCGCCTCGCGAGCCAGCGTCCGGCCCGCGGCGGTGAGCTGCACCCGACGGCTCGAGCGCACGAACAGCGGGGTTTCGAGGGTCTCCTCGAGCTTGCGGATCTGATGGCTCAGGGACGGCTGGGAGATGTAGAGACGCATGGCTGCGCGGCCGAAGTGGAGTTCCTCGGCTACGGCGATGAAGTAGCGGAGGACGCGGGGGCTGATATCGATAGACGAATCCTATCGCTCAGCGTCCGGACAAGTCTTGGACGTCCGCCGGATGGCCGCCGTAGTGTCGTTCTCACGCCACGGAAGACGTTCCCACCCGCCCCGTCGAGTCTGGTCGGCTCTGGTCTCGGTTCGGGTGACCGGCCGGTATATCAGCCTGGTAAGGAGAGAAGCATGAACGTCACCGTGGTCGGACGAGGCGACATGGGCGGCGGGCCTGCCGACCCGTGCGAACCTGCCGGACACCAGGTGACGCGGCTGGGACGTGGCGGCGTCGACTCCTCGGAAGCGCTGCTGCTCGCGGTCCCGGGAAGCGCCGCAGCGGCGGCTCGGTCCTCCGTCTTCGGGCGTGCGGGCACGACGGTGCTCGACGCCTCGACCTCGATGGCGGTGCCCGGCCTCCGACCGGGTCCTCCTCCCACGCCCAGTACGCCGAGGCGGTGACGGGCGGGTCGACGGCGAAGGCGTTCGACGTCGACCCTCGCCTCTCTCGTCGGTCGGATAGCCGATGTCCCTGCACGGCCGAGCCACCCGTGGTCCGGTGACGAGGCAGCCCGCGGCCTGGTCCGGCAGCGCAGCCTCACCGCCGGCTGCGCTGCGGCCAGCCTGCGCGACCTGAGCATGGCCTCCACTCAGGGCGGCCCGACCCGCGTCGTATTCGCTATCGCGAAGGTCGGGCTCGGCCGGTTCGGCTGCCCGCCGGCTTCACCCGAGCAGTTCTGACTCACACCATCGAATGTTCGACTCATCACGCCGAAGGAAACATCGTGACGCGCACCGCAAAGGCCGGACTCGAAGCACTGCTGACTCCTGAGGAGAGCGTCCTAGTGCTCATCGACCGCCAGCCTTTCCCGTTCGCCAATATCGGCAGTCACCCCTACCGCGCACCGATCCGTCGATCTCGCCGACCGAGAACGCCGATGCACTGAAGGCCGCGATCGGCTGACAGGACGGGCCCGCCGTCACCCACGACGTTGCAGGCCGCGTCCGAACCTGCACCGGCGCGGTGTGTCCTACTCGTACGAAAGGGAGCAAGTCATGCAGTTCGGCATCTTCGGTGTAGGGGACATCGCCCCGGACCCGGTCACCGGCCTGCCGCGGTCGGAGGCGCAGCGTATCCAGGACACGATCCGGGTCGCGAAGGCAGCCGATGATCTTGGGTTGGACGTGTTCGCGTTCGGTGAACACCACAACCCGCCGTTCGTGGCGTCCAGTCCGCCCGCGATGCTCGCCTACCTGGCCGCCGAGACCGCACAGATCGTGCTGTCGACCTCGATCACCCTGATCACGACCAACGATCCGGTCAAGATCGCCGAGGACTACGCCTTCGTCCAGCACCTCGCAGGCGGGCGCATGGACGTGATGCTGGGACGGGGGAACACGGTGCCGGTGTACCCCTGGTTCGGGCAGGACATCCGGCAGGGAGTCCCCCTCGCTCTGGAGAACTACAACCTCCTGCACCGGCTGTGGCGGGAGGACGTGGTGGACTGGGAAGGTGACTACCGCACCGCTCTGCAAGGGTTCACGTCGACACCACGACCACTAGACGGGGTGGCGCCGTTCGTCTGGCACGGGGCGATTCGCACGCCTGAGATCGCGGAACAGGCGGCGTTCTACGGCAACGGGTACTTCGCCAACCACATTCTCGCGCCCCACTTCCACTTCAAGCCGTTGGTGGACTTCTACCGGCAGCGGTTCGAGCACTACGGGCACGGCCGCGCCGAGGACGCGATCGTGGGGTTGGGCGGGCAGGCGTTCATCGCCCGACGGTCCCAGGACGCTTACGATCGCTTCCGGCCGTACTTCGAGAGCTACCCCATGTTCCGAGGCTCCAGCCTGGAGCAGTTCGCCCAGAACACCCCGCTCTCGGTCGGATCTCCCCAGGAAGTGATCGACAAGACCCTCACCTTCCAGGAGGGTTTCGGTGACTACCAGCGGCAGCTGTGGGCGATGGATCTGGGGTCCGTGCCCGTGGACGTCGCACTGGAGCAGGTGGAACTGCTCGCCACCGAGGTCGTTCCGGTACTCCGCAAGGAGATGGACGCACGGCGTGCGGCCGGCGTCCCGGACGCGCCCACCCACGCCTCCCTCGTACACGCGGCGTACGGAGACGGACAGCCTCGGCAGGCCCGGCCTCGCCCGAACACCGGCGACAACACCTCCGGCGCGTTGCCGTATCTCGACAGCGACCCGGCCAAGCCCGCCGACCTGCCGAGGCCCTCATGAGCTTGGGAGAGACGCCCGTCCATCTCGTGACGGTCAGCGCCGGGACCAGCGAGCCGTCCACGACCCGGATGCTCGCCGACCGAGCCGCCCACGCCGTGGTCACCCGGCTTCGCGAGTCCGGTCGGAACGTGACCACCCGGACGATCGAGATCGCCCCGATCGCGGCTGAGGTCGCACAAAGCCTGGTCAGCGGGCTACCAGGCGACACAGTCCAGACCGCGATCGAGCAACTCGCCGACGCCGACGCGCTCATCGTCTCCACACCCGTCTACAAGGCAGGGATCAGCGGGCTGTTCAAGTCGTTCTTCGACCTCGTGGACAACGACCTCCTCATCGCCAGACCGGTACTTCTGGCGGCGACCGCCGGATCGCCCCGGCACGCGATGGTCGCCGACGACCACCTCCGACCACTGTTCGCGTTCCTGCGCGCGATCCCTGCACCCACCTCCCTGTTCGCCGCCCCCGAAGACTGGAGCTCGGGGGAGACCACCGCGCGCATCGACCGCGCCGCGCGTGAACTGGTCGCCCTCGTCGTGAGCGGTGTCGGACGGCACATCGCAGGCGCCGGTTGGCACGGCTACCAGCACACGTTCGGCGGGAACGCCACGAGGGCCCAGCGCACTGCGGGCGACATCGATCTCGACACGGATCTGATGCGACTAGCCCGAGGTGAACGATGACCGCAGGCCTCCTCGCCGTGCCCTCCGGTCGCGAATCCCCAGCCGGGTCGATATGCCGTCGGTGCCGACCGCCGGCTCGACATCATGAACCCGACAGCCGAGCCCGGCGTGATGCGCGCGCGACTGTGGTGGCGATCGGTGCCGGGCAGCCCGCCGGACCTGGAGCTCCTCGCTCGGCGGGACCCGGTGGTGTGTCGATGTTCCGATCACCCCTCCTCCGAGTCGGTGCTGGACTCCGACACCGGCACGCTGCTGGTCACCCACGATCGCTGGATGCCGGATGCGGTGCGGGTCGTGCGCCGCACCGAGGTCGCCGACGGGACGATCAGCGAACGCGTGGTGTGACGGCAGCGGGGATCGCGCTCCGCACGTGGCCGTGACCATCGCCGCTCGTTCATCCTGCCGATGCGTCAGATCGCCATAAACTGCGGGTATGAGTGCCAGGTCGACCTCGGCTCCCGCCCGCTACGCCGTCGTCACAGCGCCCGGCGTCCTGGAACTCCGGACCGCTGCGGGGCCGCCGGAACCGGCGGCCGACGGAGTCGTCGTGTCCATCACCTACTGCGGCGTGTGCGCCACCGACACCCATGCCTTCACCTCCGGCGGGCTCATCCCGCCCTCGGTGTTCGGACATGAGTGGGCGGGCACCATCACCGCGGTCGGGGACGAGGTCACCGGCCTGGCGGTGGGGGATCGGGTCGTCGCGGGCGTCGGCCCGGCGTGTGGTCACTGCGCGCAGTGCCGCGCAGGCCACCCCGAGCACTGCGACACGGCCTTCGCCGAGGCGAACGGGGTCACTCCCGACGCCCCTCGGCACGGCGGCTTCGCGACGGATCTCGCGGTGAGCGCCCGACGGGTCGTCCGGGTGATCGACGGGCTCGACGAGGAGCAGGCCGCCCTCGTGGAGCCCACCGCCGTCACCTATCACGCGGTCAAGCGGGCTCGGCAGCCCTTCGGGGCGATCGTGGTGGTGCAGGGGGCGGGCCCGATCGGCCTGCTGACCGCGCAGCATGCGCGACACGCGGGTGCCGGGGTGGTGCTCGTCGTCGAGCCGTCCCCCGGTCGCCGGGCGACGGCGCAGGCGCTGGGCTTCACCGAGGTCCATGAACCAGGGGAGGGGTTCGTCGCCCGGCTCCGCCAGATCACCGACGGGCTCGGCGCGGACGTCGTCTACGAGTGCAGCGGAGTGGCCGACCTCCTCCAGTCCTCGGCGGAACTTGTGCGGCGCGGCGGGCTGCTGGCGCTGTTGGGATATCCGGTGACGTCCTCCGACGTTAGCTACGGCGACTGGCAGTCCCGTGAGCTGACGGTGCTGGGGTCGCTGGCGTACAACCACGAGGACTTCGTGGGCGCCATGCGGTCCATCGCCGGTGGTTCGGTGCGGACCGAGGAACTGCACACCGGGACCGTCGGGCTGGACGATCTGTCCCGGCTGCTGGAGGAACTCGCCTCCGGGCAGAGCCGCCACGCGAAGGTGTTGGTCGACCCGCGACGGTGAGCGGCTTGTCGCTCACGCGACGGTGAGCGGCTTGTCGCTCACGCGACGGTGAGCGGCTCGCCGCTCGGGGCATCGGCGGCTCGGCTCGGGTTCGTTCGGTCCCGGGGGCAGGGGCTGTTCTGGCAGGTGGCGGCCGTGGTGCGCTCGCTCGACGTCTTCGGAGGTGCTCATTCGGCGGGCGGGAGAGGCGGCGATGACCGGTGGGGGGTCCGATCATCGCCGCCGAGTCGACCCGACCGTCGACATGCGGCCACGCTGTTCGTGCGGGAGAACGGTGGTCATACCGTTCCGCGATGCGGACGCCATTCTCGGGTGGGCGCCGGGGAGGTCGTCCGATCGCGAGGCACGAGAGCGGGCCCGGTTTCTCAGGCCGCCGAAGCCGATCTCTCGTCCGCGCCGATGTCGAACAAGCCCGCAGTGAACTCTCCGACCTCCACCGATGCGGACGGCTCATGGCGTTTCGGCTGGGCCTGTCTCTGCACCTCGACCTCCGTTTCGTACTTTGCGTAGTCAATCAACTACGCTGGGGAGCATTGGGGGTTTCCGGTGGGTCGGCAACTCGGAGTCCCTCCTTTCACCCGCTCGGGCCACTGAACGGGCGATGTGTCTGCCGGTGTGACGCCGTGTCGTCGAGATTCGACGCGAAACGCAGCCGTGGTGAGCGGCGGTGACGTGAGGCAGGGCGCTGGTCGGCGAATTCGCTCGAGGCCTCCCGCCGCGTTCTGGCTGATCTCTGGTGCGGCACTGACCGACTTCTATTGCGACGACTGTCACCATTGCTTCAGTTTCAATTAAAGTTAATTCTCCAGAGCTCAAGAAGACGACAAAACGCGCATCGACAAGACCGAGGCCGCTTCGCGAAGTCGCCGTCGGCGGCGGGCTGACCTGTGCTCCTCGAAGTGGACCGTCGAAGCCGCAGCCAGCTCGACCGCAAGATCGGCGAGCAGGCCGGACCGGCCGGTGCACGCCGCGCGGGCCCGGGCGGCGGTGTGGTCGATTCGGCGCGAGCCCGGTGCTGGCCCGACCGTGAGAAGACGGGACCGCTGCCTGATCCGCCCGGTCGACCCGCCTCAACGACGAGGCAGGCGCGCCGTGCCGCCCGCGCCGGGACGTCTGCCGTGCCAGGCGTCCCGCAGGAGAGCATCGAGCAGTTCGGCATCGACGGGTCGCGGGTTGGGATACGGGGTGGCGACCGCCAGTCGGGCGGCCTCGCGCAGGTCGACTTCGGCCATCCCCAGCTCACGCAGCGAGGTCGGGCCGCCGAGCGAGCCGATCAGATCCGCCAGACCGCTCGGTGCATCCGGCACACCCATGGCTGCGGCGATCCCGGCCATCACCTCGGGGACGGCCGGTGCGTTGAAGGCCGTCGCGTGCGGGAGGACGACGGTGTGGGTCGGCGCATGGGACAGGCCGAAAGAGCCGCCGAGGACGTGGCAGAGCTTGTGGTGCAGGCCCATGCCCGCAGCCGCCAGACAGGTGCCCGCCAGCCACGCCCCTTCCAACAGATCCGCCCGCGCCGCGCCGTCGGCGGGCTCCTCGGCGACGACGGGCAGGGCCGGAACGATCAGGCCGATCGCGGCGTGCGCGACGGCATCGATCAGGACATTGGCCTGTGGCGAGTACAACGCCTCCACCGCATGCGCCAGCGCGTTGACGGCACTGGTGATCGAGAGATCGACGGGCAGCCCCAGCGTCAGGTCGACGTCGTAGAGGACGGTCTCGGGGAGGAGGTCGGGGGAGGATCGGGTCGTCTTCCGCCCGTCCGCCGTCTCCCCGAGCACCGAGGTCACCTCGGAGCCTGCGTACGTGGTGGGCACGATCACCTGGGGCAGGCCCGTGCGGGCCGCCACCGCCTTGGCCAGTCCGGTGGCGGTGCCGCCGCCGATCGCCACCAGGCAGTCGACGTCGTGTTCCCGCACGACCGCCAGCGCCTGTTCGGTGATCTCGACCGGGGCGTGCATCGTCGCGCCCGCGAACTCGGCGACGAGCAGCGGACCGAGGGCATCGCGAAGCCGGTCCGTCGACCGGCGGGACGGTCCGCTGACCAACAGGACCCGGCGGGCGCCGAGCCGCGCTGCCTCCTCGCCGAGTCGACCGACGACACCTGCGCCGAAGATCACCCGACTCGGGGTCGACGTGTGCACGAAGGTTCGCATCTCTGTCCTCCGATCGAGCGACCTGCCCGGCATTCTCCGGGGAGCAGTGAATTCGTCGACGACCCGGCCGGACCGTCGACGAAGCGGACCGAGGATCAGGTCCGTGCCCAGCCGAGTTCGGCGAGGCGCGCCATCACGGGGCCCGGCCTGCCGCAGGCGGGCATCCGACGGCCGGCCTGCGGCCCGCCTGCGCTCGGCTCAGTCGTCGGTCAGCCAGTCGCGCGCCGCCTGGAGGCCGGTGACGGTGATCTGATGGCCGCCGGGATGTCGATGGGTCGACACCTGAGCCGAGTTCTCCGCCAACGCCGTGACCAGCCGATCGGCGGCGGGCAATGGTGCCATCGGGTCCTGCTCGCCGTTGGACAGCAGCAGTCTGCTGCCGCTCAGCGATTCCTCCGGGGCCTCCGACAGCGGCATCATCGCCGAGAACAGCACCGCCTCGCGCAGGCTGGCGGGCCGGAGCAGTGCCACGGCGGCGGCGATGTTGGCGCCGTTGGAGAAGCCGAGCGCGATCAGCCTGCGATCGGCGAGCCGGTAGCGGCGCCGGGCGTCGTCGACGAAGTCGGCGAGCTGGTGGGCGCGGGCGATGACGTCGGCGGTGTCGAAGACGCCTTCGGCGAGCCTGCGGAACCAGCGGGCCGCGCCGCGCTCGGTGACCGGACCGGCGGGCGCGATCAGCGGTGCGGTCGGGCTCAGCTCCCGTGCCAGGCCGACGAGGTCGTCCGGCCCGCCGCCGGTGCCGTGCAGGAGTAGCAGCACCGGCGCGTCCTCGGCACCGGGATGGAACCGGTGGCGGAGTGTGCTGTCCGCGCCCCTCACGTCGTCGCCGAATCTGCGGCGGTGTGCGCGCCGAGCGCTGCGGCGGTCGTGGTCGTCTCGGGCGCGAGGCGCTCCGACGCCTCGGCCGCCGACACGGTCGAGGCGAGCCGCTGCGGGTTGTTCTCGGCGGGCAGGTTCAACCGGGGCAGCATCGCCTGGATCTGCTCGCGGTCAGGCTCCAGCCAAGGCGGGAGCCGCAGGGCGCGGCCCAGTTCGAGCAGCGGTTCGTCGGCGGTGAAGCCGGGCTCGTCGGTGGCGACCTCCAGCAGGGTGCCGCCCGGCTCCCGGAAGTAGATCGAGCGGAAGTACTGGCGGTCCATGATCGAGGTGACGGACACTCCACGGTCGAGCAGCTCCGCCCGCCAGTCGACCTGGGTGGCGGCGTCGGGGACGCGCCAGGCGACGTGATGCACGGTGCCTGCCGCGACCAGTCCGCGCTGCGCGGTGGGCGTGACGAGGACGTCCACCAGGGCACCTGGTCCGCCGTCGCCTGCGGCGAACCGCAGTCGATCGCCGTGTTGGCTGGTGAGCCGGAGACCGAGGTCGTTGACGAGCATCGCCGAGGTCGCGGTCTCGTCGGTCACCGAGAGCGTGACCGAGTGCAGGCCTCGGACGGCGTGTTCGACCGGGATCAGGCCGTCGTCCCAGGGTGAGCGGGGGTCGGGCTGGGTGTGCGCGACGAGGGCCAGCGCGAGTCCGTCGGGGTCGCGGAAGGTCAGGACGGTCTCCTCGTCGCGGTGCTCGAGTCCGTCGACCTGCACACCGTGGTCGGTGAGGTGGGTGCGCCACCAGCCGATCGATGCCTCGGGGATCGAGAACGCCGTGGCCGTCGCCTGCCCGGTGCCGTGTCTGCCTCGGGGAGCGCCCTTCCAGGGGAAGAAGGTCATCAGCGAGCCGGGGCGGCCGGACTCGTCGCCGTAGTAGAGGTGATAGGTGCCGGTGTCGTCGAAGTTCACCGTCGTCTTGACGATGCGCAGTCCGAGCGCCCGCAGGTAGAAGTCGACGTTGCGCTGCGGGTCGCCGCCGATCGCGGTGACGTGGTGCAGGCCGCTCGTCTGTATCGCCATGGTGATGCTCTCCTGGGCGTCGATGGTCGAGCCTGAGGGGTGTGACGGTTTTCCCCGCGGGGCGAGGTGGGGCAAGGCGGGGAGGGTGCCGGTGGGGTCGTGACCCCCGGTGGGCGGTGACCCCCGGTGGGGCGGCGACGCGGCCGGAACAGCCTGCCGCGCCGCCGTCGACGGCGGGTGTGCCGGTGCTGCGATGGGCGGTCAGCCCGCGTTGCCTGCCTTGAGTGCTGCGGCGACCTTGACCACGCGGCGGGCCTGGACGGCGGCGGCGGTGCGAGTGGTGTCGTCCACCGGGTTGGCGCCCTGGGCGTCGACGTGGCTGGTGCCGTAGGGGTTGCCGTCCACGAACTTGGAACCGTCGGTGTAGCCGGGGCTCACGATGATGCCGCCGAAGTGGTGGACGGTGTGGTACAGCGCGAGCAGCGTCGACTCCTGACCGCCGTGGGCGGTGGCGCTGGAGGTGAAGCCGCTGTAGATCTTGTCGGCGAGCAGGCCCTGCTGCCACTGGCCGCCGAGGGAGTCGATGAACTGCTTGAGCTGGGCGGCGATGTTCCCGTACCGCGTGGGGGAGCCGAAGATCACGGCGTCGGCCCACAGGATGTCGTCGGGGGTCGCCACGGCGATGTCGGCGGTGGCCTCGATGTTGGCCCGCCAGGCCGGGTTGGAGTCGATGGCGCTGTCGGGGGCGAGTTCGGCGACCCTGCGCAGCCGGACCTCGGCGCCTGCCTTCTCGGCCTCGGCGATGAGGGTCTTCGCGATCTCGGCGATGGTGCCGGTCGAGGAGTAGTAGATGACGGTCAGCTTGACGGGGGTGCTCATAGGTGTCGTTCTCCCGGGGTGATGTGATCTGCGGAAGATGCTACCTGGATAACATCTTCCATGGAAGATATCTCCTGGGAAGAGTTTTCCGCGTTAGACTGTGGTCGTGCACACAGGAGACGAGGAAGACTCGGTGAGCCCGGGCGCCGTGCCGGCGCCGCAGCCGGGGGACGATGAGCTGGTGACCTGGTGGGGCCTGGTCATCGAGGGCTATCACGCGACCCAGGACAGACTGATGGGAGAGATCACCGCCCGATTCGGTCTGGCCCCCGCCTCCTTCGACATCCTCATCCGCCTCATCCGCTCACCGCGGACCCGGCTCCCGATGACTCGGCTCGCCAGGGAGGCGGCGCTCACCAGCGGTGGCTTCACCAAGGTCGCCGACCGCCTCGTCGCCGCCGACCTGATCCGGCGGGAGCCCTGCTCGACCGATCGGCGGATCACCTATGCCGTGCTCACCGAACACGGCCGTGACGTGGCCGAGCGTGCGCGGGCCGCGTGCGCGCAGATCCTGCGACAGCGGGTGCTGGAGCCGCTGGGCCCTGCGGCCTCGGAGTCGTTGGCCCAGGCGATGCGCACACTGCGGTCGGCCAACGGCGACGGCGTGGAGGGGCCTGCTCCGGCCGCCGGATCGGGTCGCAGCTGACGTCGAACCGGGTTCGGTCTGCCGTCGCACAGTCTGTTCGGCGGGCCTTGCCGGGCATGCCCCTCGCCTCGTTCGGACCCGTGTCCCTCCCGGGCCACCGGTCCGTCCTCGTCGGCACCAGGTGTCGTGGCCCGGACGGGAGGTGACCTGATCTCCGCTGTTCGGCCGCCCGTTTCGGAGTGCCTGCCGGCGGTGTGCGCTGCGCCGAACGGGCGATTATCGTGCCGAATCCGGTGAGGATCTTGCCTGATTCCCTCCGATGAGGAGAATTTCCCACTGTCAGTGGCGCTCGCCGGCAGGGGAGGCCAACCGGACGTGACCTCGGGAGGCCCGGTGCACGTGTCCAGATCCCGATTCCGTGCCAGGTCGGCGGTGGCGCTGGCGACTGCGGTCGGCCTGCTCTGCTCCGCGCTCACGGTGTCCTCGGCCTCGGCGGGAACCGCGAGGGTCGACGGCAGCACCGGGCCGTCGGCAGACGGTGAACCTCGGCAGGCGGAGCAGCTGCGGGGCGCCTGGGTGTCCAGTGTGTCCAACATCGACTGGCCGAGCGGCGCGGGCCTCAGCCCGGCGGCACAGCAACAGGAGTACGTCGACCTCCTTGACGAGCTGGTGGACCTGCGCCTCAACGCCGTCTTCGTCCAGATCCGTCCCACGGCCGACGCCTTCTGGCCCTCCCCACACGAACCGTGGTCGCAGTGGCTGACCGGCACGCAGGGCGTGGACCCCGGCTACGATCCGCTCGCGTTCCTCGTCGAGGAGGCCCACGCGCGGGGTCTGGAGTTCCATGCCTGGTTCAATCCCTATCGGGTCAGCACCCAGAGCGATCCGGGCAGGCTGGCCCCGGATCATCCGGCGCGGGTGAACCCGGACTGGATCTTTCGGTACGGCACCCAGCTCTACTACGACCCGGGGAATCCCGAGGTCCGCGCGTTCGTCCAGACGGCGATGATGGACGCGGTCGAGAACTATGACATCGACGGCGTGCACTTCGACGACTACTTCTATCCGTACCCGGTGAGCGGGCAGACGATTCCCGACCAGGACACCTTCGCCGAGTTCGGCGGCGACTTCACCTCGATCGCCGACTGGCGGCGCGACAACATCAACCTGCTGGTGCGGGAGATGGGCGAGCGGGTCGAGGCCGTCAAACCCGATGTCGACTTCGGCGTCAGCCCGTTCGGGATCTGGCGCAACAGGTCCAGCGACGCGAGCGGTTCCGACACCAACGGGCTGGAGTCCTACAGCGCGATCTTCGCCGACACCCGTCGGTGGATCGAGGAGGGCTGGGTCGACTACGTCACTCCGCAGGTCTACTGGGAGATCGGCCACTCCGCCGCCGACTACGCCGTCCTCGTCCCATGGTGGGCCGACGCGGTCGCGGGCACCGGCGTGCAGCTCTACATCGGACAGGCTGCCTACAAGGTCGGCAGCAACTCGGCATGGAACACCGCCGAGCTCAGCGAGCACCTGACACTCAATCAGGCACACCCCGAGGTCGGCGGCGACGTCTACTTCAGCGTGTCCTCCCTGCGCACGAATGCCGCAGCGGCCATCGCACGAGTGGTCCAGGACCACTACGGCGAGGCCGCCGACCCGCCCGCCTAGCGCCGAGCGCGAATGATCGGGAGCGTGAACTCACTGCCGAGGGGCCGGTCGGCAGGGCCGGCTGTCGAGAAGGCCGACGCCCTGCACTGACGACGGGCCCTCGGCGTCCGATCGGCGCCGCCGGTGGCGGGGCGTTCGATGCGCTCAGGAGTAGACGACGTCGGCAGGGGCGACGATCCGGACGCCTGCCGCTGCCAACTCCTGCTCGATCTCGGTGGAGACCGCTCGCGCCGGGATCTTCTCGTCCGGGTCGTCGTAGGTCGCGTGCGCGCCCTTGACGAGCACCACGTGATGTCCTCGGTGCACGGCGGCCAGCGAGGTCGCTCGGACGCAGTAGTCGCTCTGCATGCCCGCGACGATCAGGGTGGTCGGCTCGGGAAGGAGTTCGGCCAGCCCGGTGCCCTCGAAGGCGTCGGCCTGCCGCTTGTCGACGACCTCCTCGCCCGGCCGGGGCGAGTGCACGAGCTCCCAGCCCGGGGTGCCGGGCAGGTCCGGGTCGTCGTCGGTCCCGTTGTTGCGGACGTGGATGACCCTGGCGCCCTCGGCGCGACCTCGGACGAGCAGATTCTCGATGACCGGGGCGACGAGCGCCGCCTCCGGCACCGGCTCGGGCGCTTCGAGCATGTTGCGTTGAACATCGATGAGCAGCAGCACGGCAGACATTGCTGCACGGTATCCGGCGGCTCGGACAGGACACGCCACGCGGGGTCCGCGGGCCGTCGACGATCGGGCCGCCGCAGCGGACGATGCAGCCGGTCGAGACGCGCACACCCTGGTCGCCTGTCGGTCCCGGCAGTGCGGACACGAAGACCTCGGCAATCTATTGAAAATTATTCTCAATAGTGCCATGATCGAGCTATGTGTCGTTCAGTGGTCGAGGGCGCGCGGAGCGTGATCCCTCATCGTCGTGGCCGGCCTCGATGACCGGCTCGTACGTCACTCGAAGCGACGGTGCGCGTGGTGAATCGCGAATGAGGAGTGTCGATGCACGGGAAGCCGCAGTCCGGCAGCACCACGTCGCCCGAGGTGTCGCCGGGTGATCACGAGTGGCTCGCCCGACTGCCCGCCACGCTGTCGCGGGCCGAGATCCTCGAGGTCAACAAGGCGAAGAGCGATGTGCACACCTGGCGACGCCACGAGTACAACGGCTGGGCCTTCGACGTCCCGCCGGGCGTGTTCCTGCCGGGCGGGACGAGCAGGGTGCTGCACGACCGGCTGCTCGACGGCACCATCGCCCTGGCAGACCGCTCGTATGCCGCGATGGGCGCAGGCCTCGGCGTCGAGGCGGTGATCGCGGGGATGCGGGGCGCTCGCGAGGTCGTCGTCCTCGACGTACACGCCGACAGCGTGCGCGTGGCCGCCGAGCACTACGCCCGGCTGGCGGCCCCCGAGTCCGCCTCGGAGTTCGAGGCTCTCACCTCGGATCTGTTCGACGCGGTCGCGCCGGGCACGCGGTTCGACGTCGTGACCTTCAATCCTCCCGCGGTGAGTCTGCGCACCAGCGAGGTGCCCGACGTGGTGCGCAACGTGTGCGTGGGTCGGACCATCGTGGATCGGTTCGTGGACCAGCTCGTCGACCGTGATCTGCTGGCCGTCGGCGGCTCGGCGTTTCTGCTCCTGTCCAACACCGCCGACCTGCGGGGCGCGATCGACTATGCGTTGCGGCGCGGACTTCTTGTGGAGACGGTGCACGTGCAGACCTGGGGCGACGCGGTGCTGACCTACCTGTTCCGCTTGAGCGGAGTCCGGCCGTAGCCGAGCCGGGGACGGCGACGGCCCGGTTCCTCGCCGGGCATCCTGTCCGCTTCCGCGCCCGCGTCGTCGCGAGGCGGACCGGGCGAGATGCCTGCCGAGCCGGGGACCGTTCTCGGCGGCGCGCCGGTTGGGCGTGGACGAGGTCGGCGGCGCGGGATCGTGGCCGAAGGTGATGGCGATCAGGTCGATTGTGCGGGGGCGCGGATGTATGACCATGTCACGGATGCCGTCAAACGGCCCGCGATGATCTCGGTGGACTCGGACCTGGTCTGCGTCCGATTCGAGACGATGAAGATGTACTCGGCATTGGGCGCGGTGCGTGCGCTGCTGGACTCGGGCCGGGTGCGACCCGGCGACACGCTGATCGACTCGTCCAGCGGCATCTACGCTTATGCGCTGGCCTTGGCGTGTCATCGCCACGGGATGCGGTGTCACATCGTCGGGTCGACGACGGTGGACCGGGTGTTGCAGGTCCAACTGGAGATCCTGGGAGCCACGGTGGAACTGGTCCGGCCGTCCACCAGCCTGCGGCTGGATCAGAATCTCCGGGTTCGCCGCATCGCTGAGCTGTTACGGGAGAATCCGTCGTATCACTGGATGCGGCAGTATCACGACTCCATTCACTATTCGGGATATGCCGAGGTAGCGCGTCAAATCGGCGAGGAGCTGCCCGACGGGCCGTTGAGCATCGTCGGCGCGGTGGGCACCGGGGCGTCGACCGGGGCGATCGCCTCGTGGCTGCGGGCCTCGGGGCGCGACGTGCAGCTGGTGGGGGTGCAGCCTTTCGGCAGCGTGACCTTCGGCAGCGAGCATCTCGCCGACGCGGAGATCCTCATCGCCGGAATCGGCAGTTCGATCGAGTTCCAGAATGTGCGACACGAGCTGTACGACCGCATTCACTGGCTGTCCTTCGACTATGCGATGTCGGGGGCCGTCGGCCTGTTGCGGTCCAACGCGGTGTTCGCCGGGCTCTCGGCGGGAGCGGCCTACCTGGCCGCGCGATGGGAGCACCGGCTCGACGGTGTTCGTAGACAGGTCTTCATTGCGGCGGACACCGGCCACCGCTATGTGGAGACGGCGTTCAGCAGACATGCCGAGGCGCACGAGGTGGACAAGCTGGAGCCCCTGGAGGTCGAGTCCGTGCGGGAGCTGGCCCGGCCCTGGTCGGCGATGAACTGGGCGGGCAGGCCTGCCCCGCAGCCCGCCGGGGCCGGGCGGGGTGTCCGGTGACGGGCCGGACCCCTTCCCGGGGCGGACGTTCCCGGGGCGGACATGAGGAAGGTACGGCGGTGGCGTCGAACAGGCGGTCGGCAGAGAGCGGAACCATGGCGGCGGGAGCGACGACGCTGGCGGAGCTGGCCGAGTCGGTGCTGGCAGGTGAGCTGGGCCCGCCACCGTCGGAGTTGACGGCCACCAGCGCGTTCTGGCTTCGGCACACGACGCGGCTGGCAGGCTCGGCGGCGACGTATCTCAATCACTACGTGCTGCTGCGGGTCGGCGGCGCCTTCGGGGCCAGCTCCTTCGAGACGGGAGAGGTGGCCGCCGACTTCTGCGAGGGCGTGGCGGGCCGGGTGCTGGCGGAGTTGATCGCCGACGAGCGGCCTGCGGTCCGGGTGGCGGCGTTGGACGCCTACCTGGGCGAGGTGCGGCCGCATCGGACGGCGGCCGCCGCCCAGGCCACCACACTGCCCGCCGGGACGCCGGAGCAGCGGGCGGCGGCGCGAGACGCGGCCGTGGCAGGACTGCTCGACATCGAGCCGGGGGCACGGGTGGCCCTGATCGGCGTGGTGAACCCGCTGGTCGCCGCGATCCGGGAGCGGGGCGGGGTGCCGCTGCCCTGCGATTTCAACCTGCGGGCCACCGCATGGGGCGATCCGGTCGCCGAGTCGATGGCGACCGTGCTCGCCGAGGCGGACGCGGTGGTGGCCACGGGGATGACGTTGAGCAACGGCACCTTCGACCCGCTGCTGTCGACCTGCCGGGAGCGCGGACTGCCGCTGGTCGTGTACGCACAGACCGGCAGCGCGGTGGTCCGGGAGTTCCTCGGCGCCGGGGTCACGGCCTTGTCGGCGGAGCCGTTCCCGTTCTCGCAGTTCAGTGCGGAGACCACGACGGTGTACCGCTATCGGGCGTGAGTAGCGTCCGGCTACGGCCTTCCCGGCACGAATCATCGCCGTCAGCGTGGTGCCGGGGCGATCTACGTGAGTCATCGAGCTCGAATCGGCGGCTCGAACACCGGCTGGCGGGTGCGCTGTCGACGGCTGCTGCCTTGGGGACGAGCGGAGGCATGAGGCCGTGCCGAGCCGGTCGGGGCGGGCTCGGCACGGAGTGGGGCCGATGCGGAGGGTCGCCTCACGGCGAGTTTCCGAACGCGGCTCCGGCCGGACCGGTATTCCGCGACGGCGTGGTATTGAGCCCGGGGGACACAACCGCACCGACCACTCCCTTCAACCAGCCGGGAGGCGGGGATATTCCGCTGGCACGGCACTCTGCTCGCCAGGCGGAGGAGCAGGCCTCCGGGCGGCTGGGAGCGTGCCGCCGCGCCGGAGTCGGGCCGGGCGGCTGCCGGCATCCCGACGCCGTCGAGCATCGGCCCGCCTGCCCGCCTGCCCGCCTGCCCGCCGCCTGGCGAGGCTGACAGGCCTGACGTTCGCGTCGAAAACTCGGTCCGTGGAGGATCATGTCCCGATCCGGGCCGTCCCGGACGCTGGGGCTCCTGGCGGTCCCGAGTCGTTATGACGGACGTTATCCTTAACGGCCGTCGCGGGTGAGCGAGTACAGGTACGGAACCCGCCGCCGTCGGCCTGTCGAGTCCGCAGCTGTGATGTCGGATTCCCGCCGGCTGGGGCGGGCGTGGTCCGGGCATGCTGGCCGGGTGCGGGTGGACGTCGAGCGGGTGTGCGAGGGCAGTGCACGCCTGGTCCGCTCCGTCTCGCACCGCGACCGGCCACGAGCAGCGTCGACGGCGCGTCGGTCGTCCGGTCGCTCCCGATGGGCTCGCGGCCTCGGGAGCCGTCGTGCGGATCGCGGCGCAGGAGTGCGGGCTGCCCGCCGGCCTACTCGGGCTGGTGCCTGCGGCAGGCGGTGTGAGTGCTGCGGTGGGTCGGGGAGCACCCGATCAAGGCCGTGCCGGGTGCGGAGCAGGTCTCTCCGGGTGCGACGGTGGTGACGGACTGATGATCACGTGAGTGACGAGAGAGGCAGACGATGGGGAAGGTCGGTGTCGCCGTGCGGCGGACGCATACGGTGATGGAGAGCCCGTTGGGACCGATGACATTGGTGGCGGCGGACGGCCTGTTGTGCGGCGTGTACATGGTCGAGCATCGTCACCGGCCCGCGCTGGAGACCTTCGGTCCGGCGGACGCCACGAGCTTCACCGAGTGCGTCGCGCAGCTGACCGAGTACTTCGAGGGGCGGCGCACCGAGTTCGACCTGCCGACGGCCGCGCAGGGCACGCCGTTTCAACAGCAGGTCTGGTCGGCGTTGCGGGAGATTCCCTATGGGGAGACGGTGACCTACGGGTGGATCGCCGAGCGCCTGGGCAGGCCCACGGCATCGCGGGCGGTGGGCGCGGCCAACGGCCGCAATCCGATCTCGATCATCGTGCCGTGCCATCGGGTGATCGGTGCGGGCGGCGCACTGACGGGGTACGGAGGCGGGCTGCATCGTAAGGAGCGTCTGCTGGAGCTGGAACGGGTGCATCGGGCGGTGCCCTCGGTGAACTGACGGCGGTGCAGGCCGGGGCCGGCCGCTCGGCAGGTTTCGTCAATCGGCGGTCCCGATGATCGCGGCGACGCCGGGTCGGCGGTCGGGCTGAGGTGCGCGGGCGACAGGGGCGGTCCCGGTCGTGCCGTGCGAGCCGGCCCGTGGCAGGGCGTTCCGTTGCGACGCGGTGCCCAGCCTGCGTTCGACCCGCCCCGGACGGACTCCGCCGCCGTGCCTGCCCGTACCGGTGGCCGGTGTGTGCGGCGAGCCGATCCCGCGCCGCCGCCGCGTCGACGATACGAGGCTGATCTCGCGCGGCGCACGACGATCCGAGCCGGAGTCGGGATGCGATGCACGATCCCGTCGACCCGGGTGCCGTCGGCTGCCCAGACCGCCGCTCGGCGGCGGCCGTCTGGGCACCCGCCCCGGTGGCGGCCCGGACGCGGCGGCGTGGTGCGGCCCCGCCCGTGTGGTCCGTGTGATGACCTGTCGGTCGAAAAGTCCTGCGCATCGGCGTGCTGTGGTCATCATTCACGATGAGAGGAGCCATGGTGGCAGCGAAGGTGAACCGGCGTGCTGTGCTGGGATTGGGACTGGGCACGATGGCGGTCGCGGGGGCGGCCCTGGCGACGTCGGGGACGGCCGTCGCACAGCAGGCCAGGCCTCGGCAGGCAGTGACGACGGCCTCGGCGGCGTGCGACGTGATCGCGGAGGTCTATCGCGCCGAGACCGCCGCGGCGGGCGGGACCTGGAGTTCGCTGGTCTCGGTCGTCGACGCGGCGGGGACGGCGGTGCCCTCCGTGCAGGAGTCGATCGACGAGGTCGTGGAGGCCTACAGCGTCAACAAGATCGCCGTGGCCGTGGCGGTGCTGGACAAGATCGACCGAGGCCTGATCACCTTGGATCAGCAGGTGGAGGTCTCGGCGGAGATCATCGCCAACGACGGTGACGGCGTCTTCTACCTCGACCGGGCCTACCCGAGCCAGGTGACCGTGGGGCATGTCCTCGCGTTGCTGCTGACGGTCTCGGACAACACGGCGGTCCGCCTGAGCGGACTGGTGTGTCCGGCGGCCGAGCTGAACGAGATCCTCGTCGCCAAGGGCTACCCGCAGACGCAGGTCTCGCCGGTCGCCAATCCGAATCGCTTCTTCCTGGGCAGAACGACTCCGCGTGAGACCCACGACATGCTGAACGCCTTGGTCGCAGGCACACTGCTGTCGGCCGAATCCACCGAGTTCCTGCTGAACTGCCTGCGCGCCCCGGTGGCGTTCACCGACGGCATCCGCCGCGAGATGTCGTCCGACGAGCGACTGCGGGTGGCGACGAAGGCAGGCTGGTTCAACGACGGTCGCAACGAGGCCGGAGTGATCTTCGACCTCGACGGCGCCCCGGTGTTGACCTTCGCGCTGTTCGCGCGCGGGGTGCGTGACGAGGGCAACTTCGGTGCCACCCACCCGGCGGTGCAGGCTCGTTCGGTGATGGGCCGGGTGTTCCTGGACTCGGTCACCCCGTTGACCAGCCCGCTCGAGAATCGGGAGATCCCGGACTACCGGCCGCGCAACGGCGGCTGAGCCACCCGACCGCAGCAGAGCACCCGAGGTGTCCGAGGCCGGGGGAGCGGACTCAGCGACGCTCCGCCTGCCCGGCGGGAACCTCGGTCGAGCGGCCCAGATAGGTGCCGCGCGCCGCACCGGGCACGGTGATCTCCTCGAAGCCCAACCGGTCGTAGAACGCACGGGCCGCCACGTTCTCCGGGACCATGCCCAGGTGCACCCGTGGCACCCCCCGCGCGTTCAACGCGGCGAGCAGCGTCCACATCAGGGCCCGGCCGTACCCGGAGCGCTGCACCTGCGGCAGCAGGTCGATGTGCAGGTGCGCCGGATGATCGGCGAGCACGGGGTGAACCATCCGTCCCGGGGCGTGCAGCAGCGCCCGCATCTCCTCGTCGGGCGTGTGCGGGAGGTCGCCGGGCGGCGGATGCCGGTCGGCGACCATCGGCAGCCACACCTCGGCGAACTCCGCGGCGAAGGACACCGTGTCGGCCGCCCCGATCACATAGCCGACCGCCCGCTCGCCGTCGTCGAGGACGAACGCCAACTCCGGTTGTAAATGCAGGTAGGGACCGGCGAAGATGTCGGCCATCAGGTCGGGATGGACCTCGGCGGCGTCCGCGCGCGGAAACACGGTGCGGCGACAGACGTCGTAGACGGCGTCGCGATCGGCTGGTCGGTAGGGGCGGATCACCGGCTGAGGCATGGTGACGGCGGGCTCCTCTCACGGCGGTCGACGCGCCGAGCCCCGACCTGCCTGCGTGGCAGCCTCGAGGGGAATCGGCCTTCGACGTCGTCGCATCGACTCTACGATCATGATCGTGCCGTCGTCGAGCGCGCGACGGTCGTCGGAGGCCGTGCCTGCGGTGTTCGACCTCGCCGCACCGCCGGTCCGACGCACCGGCGTACAAGGAGTGACGTGGCGGACGAGGGCCCGGAGTCCGGCGAGCCGCGTCGCGGCGGGTGGTTCGAGCCGCCGCGACGCGCACCAGAACCGGAGAGTGGCGCGCGAGACGCCTCGTGGCGGCGGGCCGAACCCGACCCGAGCCGATGACGTGCTGCGGGCGGCGAGGTCCGGCAGTACGGCCGCCTCACCGCCCGAAGGCGTGCAGCAGTCGCGCGTTGCGCAGGGCCAGCACGCCCCGCCAGGCCAGTTCCGAAGCCGGGCCGGGCGGCTGCCAGGACAGCGGCCAGCCCCCGTCGGGCTGCTGGGTCTGCTGGATCGCATCGAGGTGTGCTTCGACGGCATCCGCCGGGAACAGTCCCCGACGCGGGTGGTCCGGGCCGGGAGCGAAGTCCAGCGGTCCCAGCCCGTAGCCCGATCCGGGGTAGAGGTGGAACGACGTCCACGTGGCAGCCCGCGCGGCGATCTCGGCGGCCACCTCGCGGGCCCGATCCTGCTCGGCCGCGTGATCGAGGAAACAGAACACGGTCAGGGCGGTGTGGGCGTCGAGGGACTCGGCCGTGCGCAGCGTCTCGATGTGGCGGGCACAGAACTGTTCGGCCGCCGTCGTCCAGTCCGACGTGATCTCCAGGGCACGCAGTCGGGACACGATGCTCGCCGTGGGATTGAGTCCGGCGGGGAACTTGCCGTCACCCCAGTGCTCGGCGCGCGGATACGCGGCGATCGTGGGCAGCACGATCGGCAGGCCGCCGTCGTCCTGCGCCTGGGCCGCCAGGTACGCGGGCAGACCGGCGGCGAAGGCATGGGCGTGGTCGCGGACCGAGGCGTGCTGTCCCGACGGGGACTGCAACACCTGTTCCACGACCTCCAAGGCGAAGTCGACGGCCAACGGCTGTGAGTCCGGTGCCAGGACGTCGGCCTCCAACCCGTGGCCCAGCCCGCCGTCGGCGTTGCGGTGGCCTTCCAACGCGTGCAGCACGGCATGCGCGTGTTCTGGATCGGGCGCGGCGAACCAGGCCTGGGCGAGACGACGTTCCAGCAGCCGGGCGTGGCCGTCGAGGAAGCCGAGGGCGCTGCGTGTCGGGGCGCGGAACTCGGTGATCTGAGTGGGCATTCCGGGATTCTGCCGCCCGAACCCCGGCGGCGTCGTGAACAGAACGGTCACCTCCGACGCAGGAACACCGCCGCGGTGCGGCCGGTGAGCTCCCGACAGTCGCGAGACAGGTGCGACTGGTCGGCATAACCGGCCCTGCTCGCGACCTCGGCCAGCGGCGTCCCGTGCTCGGCCGCCGCGATCGCGCGACGCAGCCTGCTGATCCGCAGGTAGGTGGCGGGACCGTAGCCGACGGCGGCGCGGAACCGGCGACGGAGCTGTCGCTCGCTCAGCGCCACGTCGGCGATCACGGCGGACACCCGCGTCGCGCCCGCGTCGATCCTGGCGAGCACTTCGGTCAGCTCCGGATCGGGCCTGGCCAGCGGACGGCCCGCGATCACCTCGGCCAGGGCAGCCGGATCGGCCCGCAGTCGGTCGGCGAGGCGTGCCCCCGTCGGGCCCCACAACTCGCTCAGCTCGACGCGGGAGTCCCGCAGTGCGTCGGCAGGCACGCCCAACGCCCGCGCGGCCTGACCTGGCCGGAACCGCAGACCGGTGATCACCGTGTCCGGCGGCACCGTGGACTGCCAGGCGCGGGTGTCCGGGCCCGCGACGAAGACCCGCTCGGCGGCCACGATCACATCCAGGCATCCGTCGGGGACGATCAGCCGGGTCGTGGACTCCCGCGCGCGCCATAGGCAGCGGACCAGGCCGCGCAGCGGCTCCGACGGTGGTCGTTCCCGATACACGGCCGCCGATCCTGCCCGAGAGCACCGACACGTCGCGGTGCCCGGACTGATCCGATGCAGACAGCCCCGTGGCAGCAGGCTTCGGCCGACTCCGGTGGAGTGCGCGCGGACCGACGATCGGACGCGGGAGCGGCCACCGCACCGGGGGAGAGAGCCAGCGCTGCCTGTCGGGTCTGGCGGCGACGGGCGCGGCAGGCGGGTGTGGTGGTCTGCTGGTGTGGCCGGGCCGTCGCCCGCGGGAGACGTGTCGGTCGGCGCACCGAGATCATCGGCCGATCTCGTCGAGCGTGGCCCCAGCGTGGTGCCTGCTCGACGTTGTTGACTGACGGGATGGACACTCCGGGCAGGCCGGTTACCGACACCACGCCCCCGCGTTCCACCGGCCCCGACCGCACCGACGATGACAGCACCGGCTCGCCGCGAACTCCGACCCGACCCGAGACGGCGGGCGCCCTCACCGGGGCTCGCGGTCGACCGCAGCGGGCCGACGACGAACCGGACCGACGCTCGTCGCAGATCCGTACAGCCCGTCCCGGCGAGGGTGATGCCCGCCGGATCGTCGGTGCCGCACTGCCGCTGTCGTTGTCGTTGATCGTCACGGCGATGGCGGCGCTGGTCAACACCGCCGTCCTGGGGCGCCACGACACGGCGGCACTGGCCGCGTTCACGATCGCCATGGCGGTGTATCTGCCCGCCACAGCCGCCGTGAGCGGCGCGACCCGAGGAGTGATGCCCTTCGTCGCGGCGAGCGGCACCGATCAGAGCGGTCTCCGGACGGTGATCCGGGACGGCCTGGTGTCGGCGTTGCTCGTAGGGCTGCTCGGCGCCGTCGCCACCGCCGCCGTCGGCCTGGTGGCGCAGGCGGGCGGCGTGTCCGCCGCGACGATCGCGCGGCTCGGGGCGCTGCCGATGATCCTGGCGGCGGCCGTGCTGGTGACCGCCGTCGGCTCGTCGGCCTCGGCCGCCCTCGTCGGGTTGGGCAGGCCACGCCCCGTCCTGCACGGCGGACTCGTCGGCGCACTGCTCACGGTGACGCTGTCCCCTGCCCTGGTGTTCGGGCTCGCCGGAATGCCCAGCCTCGGCGCCGCCGGGGCAGGCACGGCCGTGCTGATCGCGGTGACGGGCAATGCCCTGGTGACGATGGTCGGGTTGCGCCGCGTCGTGACCGCAACGGGGAGCAGGGCGACCCGGGGCGGAACCACCGTGCGGGGAGTGACGGCGTTGCTGCGGGTCGGGATACCGCTCTCGGCCACGGTCCTGATCAAATTCGCGTCGCTGGGGGTCCTGGCCTTCGCCGCCGCCCGCATCGGCACCGCTGCCTCTGCTGCGCACGGGATCGCGGTGTCGCTGGTGAACCTGACCTTCACCACGGCGGTGGCCGTCGGCCAGGCGATGGTGCCCTTGATCGCCAGGGACGTCGCCTCGGGCGGGGCACGGAGTCGTCCGATCGCGTGGGCGGGAGTCCGGATCGGCGTCCTTGCCCTGTCCGTCGTGGCGTTGACGCTGGCGGCGTGCCGCGACCTGCTGATTCCGTTGTTCAGCGCCGACGCGGTGGTCACGGCGACGGTCTCGGGTCTGCTCCCGTGGATCCTGCTGGTGGTGGTGGCCGACGGCATGCAGGCGATGCTGGGATTCGCGTTGATCGGACTTCGCCGCACCGTGCCGAGCATGATCGTGCTGGCGGCCGGGCACGGGCTGCTCGTGCTGCTGTGTCTCCCGATCGCGGCGTCGGCGGGTCTGGCCGGGCTGTGGGCGGCGCTCCTGGTGACGAACCTCCTGCTGGGGGTCGGCCAGGTCGTGGCGTTCCGACGGGTCACGGCGAAGGCCGCCCCGCCCGGCGCGACGATCACGTGATCCGGACGACGACCGATGTGAGGCGGTGGCGGCGGCCGGTTCCGACGCTCCAGGCCCGCGGCCCGTCCGGTCGCCGGGCGCTCGCCCGTCTCACCGCAGGCCGCGGGTGAGCCAGATCAGTTCGCCCTTCCGGTCGGTCGAGGTGTGGTCTCGCTCGAACCCGAGCTTGTCCAACACGCGAAGCGATGCGGTGTTCCCGGTGCGCACGGTCGCCCAGAGCCGCCGCCGCCCGGTCGTCACGGCGGCGGCGAGCACCGCGCGGGCCGCCTCGGCGGCCTCACCACGCCCCTGGGCGTGGCGGAACAACTCGTAGCCGATCTCGGGTTCGGCGCGGGTGGCCCGACCGACGATCAACCCGCAGTAGCCGACGACGTCGCCCTCTGCTCGTCGACGAAGGGCATACAGCCGGATTCCCGAGCGCGCCGCCTCGGCGAGCTGTTCCGCGATGCGACCGTGCACGTCCTCGGCGGTGGGCAGCCCGTGGCCGCGCTCGGCTGAGGACACCCGACGAGTCGGCACGGTCGAACACGCCGCACCCCGTGCCGCAGGCCTCGTGTTCGACCGCCGCACGGTTTCGGGCGTACCGAGATCGCCGACGGCATGGCTCGAGCTGCGCTCGGCGCGATCGACCCGGCTTTCATTACTGCTACCTCTATTGTTTCAGTGTTAACTGAATCAAATACCAAACCATCACAGACAAAAGCCGCGAGGGCGTAGGCGAGGCGAGGACCGGTGTCGGCGGCGAGCGATCAGTCATGATCGGGTGATGTGCGAAGAGGAGCCGTTGACCGGTGGCAACGTCAGCGCCTCGGTGGTCCGGGTCGGTGACACGGTGCGGAAGCCCGCCGTCGAGTCCACCGCGTCGGTCGCCGCGTTCCTGGCTCACCTGCGGGACGCAGGCTTCCCGCACGCGCCGAGCTCCGCGGGCATCGACGAGCGTGGCCGCCACGTCCTGGAGTACGTGCCGGCCACGATGAGCGACCGGCTCCCGCCGATGACCGTCCCCGAGCTGCGTCGTCTCGGCGGGCTGATCCGCCTGCTGCACGACACGGCGGAGACCTTCGTGCCGAGTGACGAGGCGCGGTGGGACGTGGTGATCCCGCCCGATCGCGTCGAGTTGATCTGCCATCACGACCTGGCCCCGTGGAACCTCGTCCGCGACGGGGACCGGTGGGTGTTCATCGACTGGGACGGTGCGGGTCCAGGTTCACGGCTCTGGGACCTCGCCTATGCCGCACACGGATTCGTTCCGCTGCATCCCGGCGGTGACCCGAACATCGACGCGCCTCGGCTGCGCGCCTTGGCGGACGGGTACGGACTCGACGCGGAGCAGCGTGCCGCGCTGCCGGTGTTGATCGTCGACCATGTGCGCGGCATGCACGATCTGCTCGTCGAGGGCGCGCGGACGGGCAGGCAGCCCTGGGCCCGGCTGCACGCCGAGGGGCACGCCCGGCACTGGGGGCCTGCCGCGGAGTACGTCCGCCGTCATCTCGATGTCTGGCGACAAGCGTTGATCATGTCCCCCGACGCCGCCGGCCACCGTACGATGACACCTGAATCCGGTGCGTGATCGGACGGGCGCCGGTGGTCTTGTCGGGGCGCTGCCATAAGGTCCGCGTCGACTTGATCAACGATCTTCAGATGGGGGCGACGGACATGACGAGGGACGAGCAGCGGACTGCGATCACGGGCGTCGCCCGCAGGCGAGCGCGGCGTCGGGGAGGACGTCGGGCCGATCGTGGGCATCTGGTGCTGGTCGCCTCCGACGGTGCGGCGCTGCCTTCGGCCGTTGCCCCGGCGGCTGCAGGCGACCCGGCCGTTCGGCTTCGGCGGGAGTGCCGGGAGACGGTGCGGCGGTGGATGGTGCGCTCGCTGCCCATCCCGGTGTCGACGTTGGTCCGGCTGTTCGAGGACGAGAGCTGGCGGGCTGCGCTGTCGGCGCTCGTGGTGGTTCCGGTGGACGGGCGCGGTTCGTTGGTCACGGAGTCGGCGGGCCTGCTGCGCGACGTCGATGCCGACGGCGGTGTGCTCGTCGTGGACGCGTCCGGGGCGGTGCGCACCCTCACGCCTGCTCGGCTGGTGATCGGGCATCCCGTGTTGCTGCCGGATCTGGAGCGGTTCCAGGAGTTGGCGATCGTCCTGGAGATCGAGCAGCCGGTCGCCCAGCTCTTTCGGCAGACCGAGGTTCGGCCGACGGTGATGTCGGCGACGGCGACGGCGATCGCGGACTACGCCGACGGCTACTTCGTCGAGTTGGGCGATGCCTTGGATCGTTGTCGGGCCGAGGGGCTGACGGTGCGAGACGGGTATGCGGTCTGCTCGGTGTTCGAGCGGGGACGAACCCTCGAGGCGCGGTACTGGATCGGCAGCGGCTCACCCGATCTGCCTGCCTGCACCGGGGAGCTGTTCTGGGTGTTGCCGGAGGGGACGCGCGTGCGGTGCAGCGACGTCGGTCCGGTCGCCTGGTCGGAGGGTGCGCGGATGGCGTCGGTGGTGTTCGCGGGTCGTTTCGGCGCGGAGGCGGGCTCGGTGGCCTGAGCGGGCCTGGTGGGCCGGGCTTGTTCGTGGTTGGGGCGAGGCCCGGGCTCTGTTCTGCGGGTGGTGGTGCCTGCGATCTCGGGGGTCTGGCGCGCGGCAGGCGGGACTTCGGAACGGCATGTTCGCGGGTCCGCGGGTTGAGCCGTGTCCGCATGCCGTGACGACTGTCTACTTCTGGTCCGATCGAGGAGAGGTCGCGGCGTCCGGAGGAGTCGGGTTCTCGGGTGGAGTCGACGGAGCGTCGCGTTCAGTCCGGGCAGGCGACTCCACGCCGCGATCATCGCGCGGCGCGGCGGTCGTTGATCTCGGGCCGGAGCGTCTTCTCGGCTGTGTTCGCCTGGGTTGTCGGCGGGTGCCACGGCGCTTCGTGCGGGCTGTCTCGACAGCGGATCGGCTGTGGTGTGGGCGGCCGGTTCGCGGTGGTCAGTCGTGGGGTGTGTCGGGGTGGCGGCTGCGGTAGGAGCGCATCTTGTGGCGGGCGCCGCAGGTGCTCATGCTGCACCAGACGCTGTTGTCGCCGGGGGAGCGGTCGTAGTAGACCCATTGGCAGTCTGGTGCGCGGCAGACCTTCAGGCGGGTGCGTCGGCCCGCGATCTCTTCGGTGGCGAGGGCGGTCAGCAGTTCTCCGATCATGGTCTCGGCGGGCCGGTGTGCGACGAGGGTCAGGCGGGCCGGGCCCTGGTCGGGCCACTGTGGTGGATTCAGGATGGTCGCTGCCCGGCTGCTGAGGATGCGGCTGGCGTCGGCGGCGGTGTCGTCGTCTGCGAGGTGGTGGCGGATCGCCTCGCGCAGGGTCACCAGTTCGCGCCGGTCGTCCTCGTCGAGGTCGTCGGCGACGTCGTGGTGTCCGTGTTCTCGTAGCCAGGCCTGGGTATTCGGGAGGTCGGTGAAGGCGTCGGTGTCTCGTAGCAGGCATGCGGAGTTGCAGAACGCCTCGATCGTGGTCAGGGGAGGCGGGGCGGGGGGTCGGGTGTAGGCCACTCGAGCATGTTACCGGCTTGGCCTTGGAGCAGGTAACCACGGCTGTTACCGTCTAGCTGGACAAGACGGTAACGAAAGGTGTGATGATCATGTGGGAGCTGGTCGAGAGCTTTCCGACTCGGCACGGTGTCGTCCGTTGGACCTGCGCCGGCCGGGGCAGCCCGGTCGTCCTCCTGCACGGGACGCCGTTCTCCTCCCGCGTCTGGCACGACGTCGCGACCGGACTCGCCCGGCGGCACACCGTCTATCTGTGGGACATGCCCGGCTACGGCCGCTCGGAGATGCGGGCGGGTCAGGACGTCTCGTTCGTCGCTCAGCAGGAGGTCTTCACCGATCTGCTCCGCGAGTGGGGACTCATCGAGCCTGCAGTGGTCGCTCATGACGTCGGCGGGACCGTCGCGTTGCGGGCCGCGCTGCTGAGCGGTGTCCGCTACGCGCGGCTGGCGCTCGTGGACGCGGTGAGCGTCCGCCCGTGGGGCAGTGACTTCTTTCGGCTGGTGCGGGAGAACGCCGAGGTCTTCGGGCAGCTGCCCGGGTCGCTGCACGAGGCACTGGTCCGCCGCTACCTGGTCTCGGCGGCTCACCGGGTCCTGCCTGCCGACCTGCTTGCCGAGCTGGCCCGGCCGTGGCTGGGAGCGGTGGGTCAGGACGCGTTCTACCGGCAGATCGCCCAGGCCGACGAACGGTTCACGCAGGAGATGGAGGACCGCTATCCCGAGTTGGACCTTCCGGTTCTCGTCGCCTGGGGGGCCGAGGACGCCTGGCTGCCTGTCGATCGCGCCCACACACTGGCCGGGGTGATCCCGAACGCCCGGCTGGAGATGATCGCGCAGGCGGGTCATCTCGTCCAGTTCGACGCGCCGGGGGCGCTCACGGCGCTGCTCGACGAGTTCCTGGCCGACTGATCACGATAGCGCTGGTCTCGGCCCCGGTCGGCGTCCGCCGCAGATCGCGGCGGCAGGTCTGGTGCGCAGGCGGTCGGTGGGTGTTCTCGGGGAGGGCGTGTGTCGGGCAGGCGGGTCTGCCGGGCTCGTTCGATCAGACCGGCGTGTCGGTGGTGACCGGTCGCGGACGGCCTCCGCCCCCCGGTAGGCGCGCGGAAGGCACGCGCGGGAGGTGATCGCCTGCGCAGGCTGAGTGCCCCCTGCGGCGCCGATGTCGATGCGCAGCATCGCTGGGATCGAGCCTGTGCCGGACAGGGGTGCGGAGAGCAACGGCCGGGGTGGTCTGGTCGGTCGGGCGGCGGGTGCCTGCGGTTCGGTGCCGGTCAGGTCGGCTTGCGGGCCTCGATCAGGAAGCGCTGCGCATGGGTGACGAAGGGGCCTGCGGTGCGCATGCGGGCGTGCAGTGCGGCGAGTGGGGCCCGGTAGGCCTCGATGGAGAAGTCCGGCACGGTCCAGATCACCTTGCGGAGGAAGTAGACGACCGCGCCGATGTCGTGGAACTCGGCTCGCAGGGCCGCCGAGCGCAGGTCGGTGACGGTGAGCCCGGTCTGCCGGACGATCTCGGCGGTCTGTTCCGGGTCGGGTCTGGTGCCCGGTGGGCGGGGTCCGGTGATGGCCTCGGCGAGTTCGATCATGCTGCCGGGGCCGATGCCCTGGGAGAGCAGGGTGCCACCGGGTCGGAGTACCCGTGCCGCCTCCGACCAGGGGGGTGCGACGGGGTGGCGGCTGATCACCAGGTCGAAGGTGTGGTCGTCGAAGGGCAGCCGGGTGGGGTCGCCGTCGACGACGGTGATGCCTGCCGGTTCGAGTCTGCGGCGGGCGAGGGCGAGGTTGGGCGGCCAGTACTCGGTGGCGCAGGTCGTCGGGGGAAGTCCGGGTATCCCTGCGAGGACCTCGCCGCCGCCGGTCTCCAGATCGAGCAGGGCGGTGGCGTGCTGCACGCGTTCGGCGACGAGTCGGGTGTATCCCCACGGGGCGCGTTCCTCGGTCGCGCGGCCGGTGAGCCAGGAGAAGCCCCAGCCGTCGACGTCGGCGGCGTCGGCCTCGGCGAGGAGCCCCTCGAAGGTCCGTGTCATGACCGGGAGCGTGCCGGCTGGCGCGTCCGGCAGGCCAGCGGATTTCTCGGCGGCGTCGCCGGGGTCCTGTCTGGTGGGGGTCCTGCGGAGGCAGGCGCGGGGGAGGGGGCGGGCCGTTCGTCGTGCTCGGTGAGGCTCCTCGGGCGTGCGGGGCAGGGGCGCGGTGGTTGGTCACGGTGTCCGGCTGTGTCGGTGGGGCGGCGTCCCCGGTGTTCGTGCTGATCTTCGCCGTGCGTGGTGGGCTGTCGCCGTCGGCGGGTGTTCTCCTCGGTGCGCGGCGGTGGTCGTCGCGGAGCCTGCGCGGCGGTGTCTTCGGCTGGTTCACGGGATGACCGTCGGGGGTGGTGCTGTTATGGTGGCGCTCGCGTGATCGGGAACAAGGGAGACCGACGTGGTGAGTGACGACGACATCTCCGGGTGATACCGGAAGTGATCGGCCGTAGGCAGGTGCGCAGGTGCGCTGCCCGCCGCTGCCGTGTCGTCGTCACGTGAACCCCGTTCTCTGCCGGGCGGCTTCGGTGCGCCCGCCGTCACCTTTGAGGGCTCTGCCATGTCCGATGCGTTCATCATCTGTTCGAATCTCTCTTTCTCCTGGCCCGACGACACCCCGGTGTTTCAGGATCTGTCCTTCACCGTGGGCGGGGGCCGCACGGGTCTCGTCGCGCCCAACGGTGCGGGCAAGACCACGCTGCTCCGGCTGATCGCGGGGGAGTGCACGCCCACCGGTGGGACGGTGTCGGTCGACGGGGTGCTGGGGTACCTCCCGCAGAACCTGCCCTTGGCCGGTGATCTGACGGTGGCCGATGTGCTGGGAATCGCGCCGCTGATCAGGGCGTTGGCGGCCATCGAGGCGGGTGATGTCGACGAGGCGCACTTCACCACGATCGGCGCCGAGTGGGACGTCGAGGAGCGCACCCGTGCTCAACTGGGCAGGCTGGGTCTAGGGGAGCTGCCTTTCACCCGGCGTCTCGACACGCTCAGCGGGGGGCAGATCGTCTCCCTCGGGTTGGCCGCGCAACTACTGAAGCGGCCGGATGTGCTGCTGCTGGACGAGCCGACGAACAATCTCGATCTCGACGCCCGCCGGGCGCTCTACGCCGTTCTGGAGGAGTGGACCGGCTGCCTGCTGCTGGTCAGTCACGATCGGGCGTTGCTGGACCGGATGGACCGCATCGCGGAGCTGGATCGCGGCGAGGTCCGTTTCTACGGCGGGAATCACACGGAGTACGAGGCGGCGGTGCGGGCTGCGCGGGAGGTCGCGGAGAAGAACGTGCGCAACGCGGAGCAGGAGGTGCGGCGGGAGAAGCGGGAGATGCAGCAGGCGCGGGAGCGGGCCGCGCGTCGCGCGGGCAACGCCGCCCGCACTCTCAAGAGCGCCGGTCTGCCGAGGATCGTCGCCGGGGCGATGAAACGGGGGGCGCAGGAGTCGGCGGGTCGCGCGAACGAGATGCATGCCGCGCGGGTCAGTGAGGCCAAGGCGCGACTGGACGAGGCGGGTCGCGCCGTGCGGGACGAGCAGACGATCGCGTTGGAGCTGCCGGGCACCCACGTGCCTGCCGGGCGCACGGTGTTCTCCGGTGAACGGCTGCAGGCCGCCTTCGGGACTCGGCCGTTGTTCGCGGGTTCGGGTGTCGACCTGACGATCCGGGGACCGGAGCGGATCGCGCTGGTCGGGGCCAACGGTGCAGGCAAGTCGACACTGCTGCGGATGATCAACGGTGATGTGGACTCGTCGGGCGGCGTGATCGCCAGGGCGGACGGCCGGATCGCCTACCTGTCGCAACGGCTGGACCTGTTGGACTCGACCCGCACCGTGGTGGAGAACCTGGCTGCCGCGGCGCCCGCGATGACGGCGGGGCAGCGATTGACCCTGTTGGCCCGTTTCCTGTTCCGAGGCGACCGGGTTCACCTTCCGGTCGGGGTGCTCTCCGGTGGTGAGCTGCTGCGGGCGACGTTGTGCTGTGTGCTGTGCGCCGAACCGGCGCCGCAGCTGCTGTTGTTGGACGAGCCGACGAACAATCTCGATCTGGTCAGTGTGGCGCGGTTGGAGAGTGCGCTCGGCGCCTATGAGGGGGCGTTCGTGGTGGTCAGTCACGACGAGCGGTTCCTCGCGGAGATCGGGGTGAACCGGTGGCTGCGGCTGTCGGACGGGACGCTGCGGGATGCGGAGGGTCCCGACGGCGGCTGAGGCTCTTGAGCGGGTCGGTGGCGCGCAGCGTCGGCGGGCGGAGATCGAGGGCGGCTGGTCGTCTCCGCCAAGGGGCACGACGGGCGAGGGCGGTGCCCCGCCGCCGGTGCGCGCCTGCCGGGTCGGCGTCGGCCGGTGTCGGAGGCGTCGTCGGGGTCCGGCAGGATCGGCGGCGGACGTCGACGCTGGTCACGAGGGAAGCGGTGGGACATGCTCACGGGGTATCGGACGATCGCCCGGAACGGTGAGCACGAGATCGAGATCCGCCGTTCCCGATTCCGCTGCCTGCTGAGCAGGGTCGACGACGAGGACGCGGCCCGGGCGGTGATCGCCGCGCGCCGTAAGGAGCACTGGAACGCCACGCATAACTGCACGGCCTACGTGCTCGGCGCCGCCTCGGACAAGCAGAAGTCCAGTGATGACGGTGAGCCCGCAGGCACGGCGGGGGTGCCGATGCTGGAGGTGTTGCGGCGACGTGAGCTCAGTGACGTGGTCGCCGTGGTGACGCGGTGGTTCGGCGGGGTGCAGCTCGGCGCAGGCGGTCTGATCCGCGCTTACGGTCAGGCGGTCGCCGAGACGATCGATCTGTTCGGCACGGTGGCGTTGCGTCCGTGCAGGCTGGTGACGGTGGCGGTGGACTTCCCGCAGGCCGGGCGGATCGAGCACGCGCTGCGGGACTCGGCGTATCCGGTGCTGGCCGCCGGCTACACCGACCGGGCACGGTTCGAGGTGGCGGTGGCCGAGGAGGCGTTGCCGGAGTTCACCGAGTGGGCGGTGACGATCAGCAACGGCGCGGCCGAGCTGGTGCACGGCGAGCTGACCTACGTGGAGGGCAGGCAGTAGGCGCGGGATGACTCGCCCACCCGCGTCGACCCGTACCGCCTGGGGCGCGCTCCCGGAGGGGGGCGGTCGGCCGACTGAACTCGGAGACGATCTCGTCCTTCCCGGACCGGACCGGACCGGACCGGACCGGACCGGCGGGGCGTCGTCTCGTGTCGTCTCGGCGGGGTGCCTGCCGTGTCCGCGTCCGTTCCGGTGGCGGCAGGCGATCGACACGCCAGGTTCGTCCGAAGGAGATCGCCGCGTCGTGTCGAAGTGGCGGTGTGGCGTTCGACGAGTAGGCAGGAGACACGTTCGACGCGAGACCCGAATCGTCGGACGGCCGAATGGACGGACCGGGAGAACACGCGATGAGAAGACTGACGGTGACCATGTTCCTGTCGTTGGACGGGGTCGTGCAGGGGCCGGGAGGTCCTGACGAGGACCGCGACGGCGGCTTCGAGCACGGCGGCTGGACCGTGCCCTACGGCGACGCCGACCTGATGGCCCTGGTGACGGGCTGGTTCGGCCGGGCAAGCGGATTCCTGTTGGGACGGCGAACCTACGACATCTTCGCGGCGTACTGGCCGCTGGTCACCGATGAGGAAGACCCGATCGCCACCCGGCTGAACAGGCTGCCCAAACACGTCGTCTCCCACCGCATGACCACGCCGCAGTGGCAGCACTCCACAGTGATCGGCGGCGACGTCGCCGAACAGGTCGCGCGACTCAAGGAAGACGATCCGGACGATGCAGGCGGGGAGTTGCAGATCCACGGCAGCGGCGGTCTCGTGCAGAGCCTGATGGTCCACGACCTGGTGGACGAGTATCGGCTGCTGATCTACCCCGTCATCCTGGGCACCGGGCGGCGTCTGTTCGTCGAGGGGAGTCCGCCCACGGCGCTGCGGCTGGTCGACTCCACGATCACCGGCGCGGGCGTCGCCGTGCACACCTACCAGCCCGCCGGGCGTCCCACCTACGGCACCTATGCCCTGGAGGACTCCTGATCGCCGGCCCCGCTCCCTGCCAGGCCTCGGCGGGCGACGGCGGACGTGTCGTGTAGGTCGCAGACCTGGGCGCCCGCCCGCTCGGCGTCTCCGGCCGGGTCGGGGACGCACGGCGGGGCACGCCGACCGTGGTCCGGCGTGCCCCGCCCTCGCCCACGTCCATCCCGCCGAACCCGGCGTGCGGCGGGGCCGTGGAGGTTCCCTCAGTCGTCGGAGGTCGGTCGTGTCGGCGCCGAGGACTCGCCGGGTACGGTGGGCGGCAGAGCACGGGAGCCGTCCCCGCACCCGACGTCTCCTCGGCGGCAGGCGGTGTCCCCGTCGCCGTGACCGTCGCGGCGACCTCCCGGACCACCGTAGGTCGTCGACCCGGCAGCAGGCGGCTGATCAGCGGGAACAGCAGGATCACCGCGATGATGACGTAGATCGTCACCGCGATCGGCGAGGACACCAGGCCCGTCGGGTCGCCGTCACTGATCTGCAGGGCTCGCCGCAGTTCGCGTTCGGCCGACGGGCCGAGGATCACCCCGGTGATCGCGGGGAGCCCCGGGAAGCCCGAACCGGCGCATCGCGAAGCCGAGCAGACCGATCACGAACAACAACAGCAGGTCCAGCACCTCCCCGCCCACCGCGTAGGCGCCGACGCTGGCGAAGAACAGGATGCCCGCGTACAGGTAGGGCCGGGGGACCTGCAACAGCTTCGCCCACAACGGCGCCAGCGGAGGGTTCAACGCCAGCAGCAGCACCGAGCCGATGAACATGCTGGCGATGAGCGTCCACACCAGGCCCGCCCCCCGCTCGAACAGCAGCGGACCGGGGTGGATGCCGTACTGCTGGAACGCCGCGAGCATCACGGCCGCCACCGCCGTGGTCGGCAGTCCCAACGTCAACATCGACACCATCGTGCCCGCGGCCGAGGCGCTGGCGGTGGCCTCCGGACCGGCAGTCCCTCGACCGCGCCGTGGCCGAACTCGTCCTGGTTCTTGGAGAGCCGTTTCTCGGTGACATAGGACAGCACCGTCGTCATGTCCGCGCCGCCCGCCGGGATTGCGCCGAACGGGAACCCGATGAACGGTCCACGCAGCCACGGCTTCCACGACCGACGCAGCTCGGCCCTGCCCAGCCACGGCCTGCCCACCGGGATCGGCCGGCCCGGGGTGTGTCGCAGATGCGCGGCCACCCACAACGACTCGCCGATGGCGAACGGGCCCACCGCGACCAGCACGATGTCGATGCCGTCGGCCAGGTGCAGCGACCCCAAGGTGAGGCGTTGCTGACCGGTCATCTGGTCCAGCCCGACCAACCCGATCGTCAAGCCGATGAGCAGCGAGGACAACCCGCGAGTCCGTGACTTGCCCAGCAGGGCGGTGGTGGCGTGGCCACGAACGCCAGCACCATCAACGCGGAGTAGTCCGGAGCACCGCACGAACCCTGCGCCCCGACCTCGTCCTGCTCGACGTCTACCTGCCCGACATCCACGGCCGCACCGTCCTGCGTGAACTACGCACCCAGGACACGACCGACGGCACCGTCGCCGAGACCATCGTGGTCACCGCCGCTCAGGACGTCGAGACGGTACGCGGAGCCGTGCACGGCGGCGAACGCCTGGAATCCTTCGCCTCGATGCACCGCAGGCTCGCCGCCTTCCCCGACGAACGGGAGGTGACCCAGCGCCAGGTGGACGAGGTGTTCGGCGCCCGCCCCCGCAGCACCGACACCTCACCCAAGGGAGTGGCCGCCGAGACCGCGTCGGTGGTCGCCGACACGCTGCGCACCGCCACCCGCGCGGGACTCGGCCTGTCGGCCACCGAGTGCGCGGAACAGACGGAACTGTCCAGAGCCAGTGCCCGCCGCTACCTGGAGTACTTCGTCGACGCCGGTCGCGCCGAGGTCCGACTCCGTTACGGCAGCACCGGCCGCCCCGAACGGCGCTTCCGCTGGGCAGAGGGCGGCAGTCGACCCTGATGCGACCGCGACCGGCTGGCCACCCGAGCACCTGCGGTGCCCGCCACACGATGCGCTCCTACCGCAGCCGCCACTCGGACACACCCCGCGACTGACCCCGCGAACCTGCCGCCCACGACACCCCCACCGCAGCTGATCACCGCTCGACCCGACCCGGTCCGCCCACCCGCCGACACCGACATGTCACCCGTCGACGGACGGCGCCTGCCGCCCGCAGTTTCGATCAACGCAGCAGGCCCTCGGCGGCCCCGCACCCCGCGAACAGTCGAGGACCGCTGCTCACCGACCCGGCGCGGCCGTCTCCCCACAGCCGCCGGACGACACGACGGGGTCGAACAGACCCGCCGGATCGTGGTGGGCGCGCAACGCGGTGAGCCGACGCCGGACGTCCGGCCGGTGTGCGGTCCGTAACTGATCGGCCGTCACCCGACCGAACAGAAAGTTGAGGCCGCGCCCCGCCGTCGACGGCCGTACCGCTTCCAACGCTCTGGCATGAACCCCCAGGACCACGTCGATGTCGGAGACCCGCGCCGCCGGGGCCGGAACCGACCCTCCGACGTCGTTCCCGTCCCCGCGCCCGCGCCCGTTCGACAGACCGGCGCCGACCCGACGGACACCGACCTGCTCGGCTGCGGAGATCGTCACCGGCGAGAGGACCCCCAACAGATACCGGGCCTCCCGATGCCCGACCGCGTCGGCCGTGCCGGGCGGCCTGCCCAACGCCCCGCCGAGGTGTGTGACCTGGACGACGCACATCACCGGTGCCTCCGGCCCGCACACCGACAGCACCGTGTCCGCCGCCGACCCGTCGGGGCCGGTCAGCATCGCGTTGTCGCCCTGGTAGGCGTGCGGCTCGGTCGGGTCGGCGTTGATGACGTCGGACTCGGCGAACGTCATGTCCCGCAGGGCGTCGTCGGTGACGCCCCCGATCCGCCGTAGCGGGGCGACCCGCCGCTCCCCGTCCGCCGGGTCGCCGAGATGGGCGACGTGAACCTGCACGGTGCGCCGTCCCCGCTGCTCGGCCGGGATGTCGGGGGAGTCGGGGAAGGAGATCACCGCCACCGACGAAGACGACCCCTCGGGCGCCGAGGCGGTCCAGTCCAGGTAGGCGGCCACCACCTCGCCCGCCCGCCCGGCGTCGAAGGTCAACGTGCCGCCGTAGAGCCGGGTGACCTCACTCAGACCGATCCGCATCCCGGTGACGACGCCGAGACCGTCCCGGCCGCCACGCAGCCCCCAGAACAGATCCGGATCGGACTCGGCGGTGACGTGTCGAAGCCGCGCGTCGGGAGTGACGACGTCCAACGCCCGCACGTGCTCCGCCGCCCAGCCCTGCGCCCGGCCCAGCAGACCCAGGCCGCCCCCGAGGGTGTAGGCGATCGCGTTGAGGTGCGGCGCACTGCCGGAGGGCGGCGCCAGACCATACCGGGCCGCAGCCTCGATCACCGCGTCCCAGCGGGCCCCCGCCTCGACCCACGCGGTCCGCGCGACGGGATCCACCGCGACCCCCGCCATCCGCCCGGTGGCGATCATCAGACCGCCCGCCGGTGCCTCGGAGGAGAGCCCGTGGCCGGTGGCCTGCACCGACACCGACAGCCCTCGCTCCCCGGCGTACTCGACGGCCGCGCGGACGTCGGCTGCCTGCGTCGCTCCGACGATCACGGCGGGCCTGCGGGCCCAGGCGGTCTGGAAACCGGTGCGCTCGGCGTCGAAACGGGCCTCGCCCGCCCGCACCACCGGGCCTCGGATCAGACCGAGAAGCGCGTCGTGTTCGGCTCGCCGATCCTTCGTCGCACCGCCGGGCGGCCGCCTCGGCGACCCCGACGGCACTCTCGACTGCTGGTGAGCGGACATCTGTTCCTCCTTCTTCTGCAACGGGACTTCTCGCGGCCCGCCCCGCACAGGCTCACGCGAGGCGGCACCGTGCTCGCGATCGGCGCGACGAGCACACTTCGAAGACGGTCCGGCGGCGCCGAACGTGAGATCAGCGCCCCGATGCGGCGCCGAATTCCCCCGAAAGGTAGAAGTCCTTGCGGACAGCTGATGTCCGTGACGACTGCCAGACTGCTCGGCGTGTCCAGGAACATGCCTGCCCGGATGCTGCGGCTGGTGTCGCTGCTGCAGAGCGGACGCGAGTGGACCGGTGGTCAACTCGCCGAGCGGCTGGGCGTCACCGACCGCACCGTGCGACGTGACGTCGACCGACTGCGCGCCCTGGACTACCCGGTGCAGGGCACCACCGGCATCGCGGGCGGCTACCGACTGTCCTCCGGGCGGAACCTGCCGCCGTTGATGTTGGACGACGACGAGGCCGTCGCCGTCGCCGTGGCGCTGCGCACCGCCGCAGGCGGGATGACCGGCATCGAGGAGACCGCCGTGCGAGCACTGGCCAAGCTGGATCGCCTGCTGCCTGCCCGGCTGCGCCCGAAGGTCGCCGCCGTCGCCGACATGACGGTCTCCGTCACCGCCCGCGCAGGACCCGACGTCGACCCCGCGACGCTGCTCGCGTTGGCGTCGGGCTGCCGGGAACGCGAGGTGCTGACCTTCGACCACCGAGGGCGCAGCGGCGACCGCGCACCACGCCGGGTCGAGCCGCACCGGCTCGTCGTCTCCCACGGACTCTGGTACCTGCTGGCCTTCGACCTCGACCGCGACGCCTGGCGTACCTTCCGCGTCGACCGCGTCACCGACCCCCGCCCCACCGGTCGGCGGGCCCGGTCACGACTCGCACCCGCCGACGTGGTCGCCCTCCTGACCAGGTACGTCACCACGGCGCCGTATCGCCACACCGCCGAGGTCACGGTGACCGCCACCGCCGCCGAGGTGCGAGCCTGCCTGCCCACGACGATCCCCGACCACATCACGACTCTCGACGAGCACCGCTGCCTCGTCCGACTGGGCGCGGACTCCCTCGACTCGATCACCGGGGACGTGACGGCACTGTTCGCGCTCGGCCCGACGGTCACCGTCGAGAGCGGCCCGCCGCTGACCGACCACCTGCGGACGCTCGCCCACCGGCTCGCCACCGCGGTGACCCCGACCGGCGGGGCCCGACCACCCGGAGGCGATCCGCCGCACCGTCCGGCGGTGTGATCACCACGGTGCACGACCGTCCGTCGGGGAGAGACCCGACCGGCGAGCCGCTGGTCATCGACGAAAGACCAGCAGACCGGGCCGTTCCGGTCCGGCAGTCAATCCCGCCGAGGACACCTCCGCGCGCAGTTCGGCCTCGTCGACCGGCCACAGGTCGAAGGACTCGAACTCCTCCCGGGCCGCGCCACCCGGTGCGGTCACCCGGTAGTGGAAGGTCCACCGCAGGCACCGTGATCCCGCGATCGGCGACGCCACGACCGAGACCTCATACCGCGTGTCGCCGACGTCGACGGTGGACAGCGTCGTCGGTCGTACGGGGGCAGGACCGGTGCGGTCCACCACCAGCAGCCCGCCGGGTCGCAGCATCGCCCGCGCCGTCGACCAGAGCCGATCCCGCGTCGGCGGCGGCAGCGCGTCCACGAAGTTCACACACACCATGAGGTCGACGGGCTCGATCGGCCTCAGCTCCTGCACGGGCTCCGGATACACCCGGACATGTCTGCGCATGGGCGTCGAGCCGGCCCACCGGGACAACAGCACCGCCCGCATCGGGCGCGACGGCTCCACCGCGTGCACCGGCACCGACGTCGACTCGGCCAACACCTCGGTGACGATGCCCGTACCGGCCCCCACCTCCAGGATGCCCGCCCGCGCCGACCGAGCCAGCGAGGCCAGCTCTCGCTGCGCCTTGCGTCGATATCGGCTTCGATGCAGCAGGTCGTAGAACTCCGAGGTGACCCGGTAGGGCTCGGCGTCCGGGACCGGCGCCGAACTCGATGCCTGCGCCGAGGGGGCGCGCGTCACGGTCGCGGGGCGTGTTCGGCTCATGGCCACATCATCACGGCCGGGGCGCGTCGGGGCGCGTCGTCGGTTTCCCCGGACCGTCACGGCCCGCCCCGCCACGACGCGCCCAGACCGAACCGACGCCGGGACGGCGCCGACTCGCGCGGTCCCGGACCGGACCCCTACGGTCTGTGATGATCACAGGAGGTGATGAGATGGTCACAGAGAGGTGGTCATCGATGATGTGGCCACTGCTGGGCGCGCTGCTCGTCGCCTGGCTGGTTCTCTTCGGGATCGTGGTGGTCGGGGTGCTCCTCGTCGACTGGCTGCGACACTGCAGGCAGCGACGACAGGACCGCGAGCAGTTCGCGGAGTATCGACGCGCCATCGCCGTGCTGCGCCGCGGCCGGGTCACCCCCGGTGCCTGCCGCCGGGCCGTGCGAACCCGCGAGAACCAGAGGCGGCCCGCACCGAAGGCGGGTGTGAACCGCCCGTCCTGACCCGCATCGCCGCGACCCGCAGGGGCCCGACCGGCCCCGAGTCGCATGCCGCGAACGCCGCCGCCGTGCACACCCCGTCCGGGGCGGCACCCTGCCGGGACCGCCGATCAACGACCGGACGTTCCCGGCAGCCTCGACACCCGCACCCGCAGGACCGGCAAGAGCCCCACCCGGTGGCCGCCGCCCCCGCCGCGAACCCGGGTCCGCACCCCGGAAGCCCGGCGGGGGCACGAGGCCAGCCTGCGGCGCTGATTCCGTAGGGTTGTCGGCGTGTCTTCAGCCATCATCGCGGCATCGCCGAGCGAGCCCGCGGATCAGGACGGCCCGCCGTCACACCAGCGGCGCCGGACCGTGCTGCGCGTCCTGTCCGCCCTCGCGGCAGGGGCGCTGCTGTCCCTGACCTTCGCACCGTACTCGTGGTGGTGGCTGGCCCCGATCGCCCTCGCCCTGTTCGCCTCAGCGATGCACGGGCGCCGGGCCCGCGCGGGCTTCGGCCTGGGCTTCCTCGCGGGAATGGCATTCTTCCTGCCCCTGTTGACCTGGACCAACGAATACGTCGGCGCGGTCCCCTGGGTGGTCCTGGCCGCGTTGGAGGCATCGTTCTTCGGCCTGGCCGGGATCATGATCGCCCTGGTCGGCAGGCTGCCCGCCGCGCCAGTGTGGGCAGCGGCCTCCTGGGTCGCCGCGGAGGCCCTGCGCGGCGCGATCCCGTTCCGAGGCTTTCCGCTCGGGAGCGTGGCCTTCGGTCAGGCCGACGGCCTGTTCCTCTCCCTGGCCTCCCTCGGCGGCGTCGCCCTCGTCGGGTTCGCCGTGGCACTCTGCGGCTTCGGCCTCGCCGACCTGGCCCGCCGCGTGCTGGGCGCCCGCCGCCTCACCACGGACGGTGCATCAACCGCCGAGTCACGAACGCTCGTCAAGCCCGCGATCCTGACAGTCGTGCCCGCACTGGCCGCGTTGGCCGCCCTGCCCGCAGTGGGCACCGACGCCCAGGAGGGCACCGTCACCGCCGCCCTGATCCAGGGCAACGTCCCCCAGCTCGGCCTGGAGTTCAACGCTCAACGACGGGCCGTCCTGGACAACCACGCCGACCGCACCCGGGAACTCGCCGCCGACGTCGCGGCAGGCCGCGAACCACAGCCCGACATCGTCATCTGGCCGGAGAACGCCTCCGACATCGACCCCTTCCGCCACGCCGACGCCGACGCCGTCATCGACTCGGCCGTGCGTGCCATCGACGCCCCCACGATGGTCGGCACGCTGGAGACCCCAGACCAGGGCGACATCCATAACACGGTCGTGCACTGGGACCCCGACGGCGGCCCCGTCGACACCTACCGCAAACGCGAGATCCAGCCCTTCGGCGAGCGCATCCCGCTGCGCGGCCTGGTCTCGGCGGTGATGGGCGTGGTCAATCCCTCGATTCGCATCCCCGACCGCGAGTATCAGCCCGGTGACGCGCCCGGCGTGTTCGCCATGGGCAGCGCCGACGTCGGCGTCGTCACGTGCTGGGAGGTGGCCTTCGACCACCGCGTCAACGACACGGTGCTCGCCGGTGCCACCGTGCTCGCGGTGCCGAGCAACAACGCGGCCTTCGGCCTGACCGCGATGTCGGAACAGCAGCTGGCGATCTCCCAGGTTCGGGCGGTCGAACACGGCCGTGCCGTCCTCGTCGCGGCGACCAGCGGCATCTCCGCCGTGGTCTCCCCGTCGGGCACCGTCGTGTCGTCGACTGACCTGTTCACCGCCGATGCACTGGTCGCGGAGATCCCCCTGCGCTCGACGACTACGCTGGCCACCCGGCTCGGCGCGGGCCCCGAGTGGATCCTCTCCGCTCTGGGCGTGGCGGCGGCGGGCTGGGTCGTGATCGGCGGCGTCCGACGTCGCCGACTCGACAGGCGGTCCGCCGTTCAGGACGAGTCTCACCAGTCCTGAGACGGCGCAGACAGCAGTACAGCGAAGGTCCCGGGCGCCACCGGGAACGGGGCGACATGATCGGGAACGGACAGTCGACGCAGGCGGGAGCGGCGTCGACGAGGAGGAGACACATGGCGGAGCAGCCTGCCGAGCACGAGAGCCAGGCTCCCGGCCTGGACAAGGTGCTGGTGGTCATACCGACGTACGACGAGCGGGAGAACATCGGCCCGATCGTCGCGCGTCTGCACGCGGCGCTGCCCACGGCGGAGGTGCTGGTCGTCGACGACGGCAGTCCGGACGGCACGGGGGAGTTGGCCGACGAGATGGCCGCCGAGGACCCGCGTGTCCATGTCATGCACCGCACGGAGAAGGCCGGGCTGGGCGCGGCATACGTGGCGGGCTTCAACTGGGCGTTGGAACGTGACTACGGGGTCGTGGTGGAGATGGACGCCGACGGCTCCCACGCCCCCGAGGAACTGCCTCGGCTGCTCGCGGCGCTGGGTGACGACGCCAACGGCGCCGACCTGGTGCTCGGCTCGCGGTACGTGCCCGGTGGTAGAACGGTGAACTGGTCCAGACGCCGGGAGTGGATCTCGCGCACCGGCAACCTGTACTCCAAGATCGCGCTGGGTGCCCCCGTGAAGGACATCACCGGCGGATACCGGGCGTTCCGCAGGCAGGTGCTGGAGAAGATCCGCCTGCACAACGTCGCCTCGCAGGGCTACTGCTTCCAGATCGACCTGGCCTGGCGGGCCATCGAAGCGGGCTTCACGGTCGCCGAGGTTCCGATCACCTTCACCGAGCGGGTGCACGGTGAGTCGAAGATGAGCGGCAATATCGTTCGCGAGGCGCTGCTGCGGGTGACCAAGTGGGGGCTGCGCCGACGCGGACGGCAGATTCAGTCGCTGCTGGGCGGGAGACGCGCGAACTGAGCCCACGGGCTCGGCACGGCGCGGACGTCACGTCGCGGACGCCCTAGCAGGCGATCATCGACGCCGCGCTACTCCGGCGGCAGGGGCGAGATCATCGGGCGGCATCGCGGGCGCGGACAGCGGCGAGTCGACGTAGGGACCGCCGTCGCAGCCCCGGCGGCGGGGACGTCGGGTGCTGTTCGGCACGGAGTCACGCCGAATGCGACGTCGGGAACGAGGCGGGTGCCGGTGAGGCGACCGTGGAGCGGGGACTCCGCTGTCACCCGACGGGCCGTATCCGTCTGACCGGGAATCCCGGCAGTCGTCACATCAGAGCGTGTCGCGGTCGCTCACCGCAGCGGCGAGGCGCCGGCCGTCGCGGCAGCCGGCACGGGGGCACCGGCCGTGCGTGTCACGTCTGCCGTGCTGGGCACCGCGTCCGCCCGTCAGACGACGCGCGGACGCACGACGGCACAGGCCTCCACACGGCAAGGCCGCCTGAACACATCCGGTTCAGGCGGCCTCCCCCGCCGCATCGTGCGGCCCGCAGCTCAGGCGGACCGAGAGGTGCGCCTGCCGCGCAGCTCTTCGAGCCGCTCGGACAGCAACTCCTCCAGCTCGGGGATCGTCCGGCGCTCCAGCAGCATGTCCCAGTGGGTACGAGCCGGCTTGACCTTCTTGGGCTCCGGCTCGTTGCCGTCGAGCATCTTCGACTCGTTGCCGTGCAGCCGACATTCCCAGATCGAGGGGACCTCGGCGTCGTCGGAGAACGGGACCTCGAAGTCGTGGCCCTTGGGGCAGGCGTAGCGCACCGTCCGGCGCGGTGCGAGGTCGTGATTGCGGTCGGTCTCGTAGCTGACGGCTCCGAGCCGGCTGCCACGCAGAACGCGGTCGGCCATAACGGTGTCCTTTCGCTCGGTCCAGGGTCTGGATCGACCCTGGGGTACGTGCTCACCGAGTGCAACGACGGTGAGGTCGTTGTCGTTCCCGGTTTGGCCTAGTCGGTTGCCCACGGTGACGTGTTTCACGCGTCAACGAAGGCTTCCTCCATAGGGATGCAATCGGGCGCTGTTCGTGACGCGTTATCCGCCAAGTAGCGAGCACGACCACACGAATGGGTGATGGTGCCCAGGGCGGAGGTTATCAAGCCAGACTCAGTTGCCCCTGTCCAGTAGCGATCGGACCGAGATCACCCGCCCTGAAATGACGACGACACAACACTTGGTAACGCACCGTGACAGATTCTTGGTCGGGGAGGTCTCGACCGTCCGGGACGGCAGCGCCTGCGGAGGCCCCGTCCTGCCCGGTGTCGGCCACCAGAACGGTGTCACCGGCCCGGATCACCCGCCCGTCCACCACCCGGGCGTTGAACCGTCCGGACGAGCCGCACCAGCACAACACCTCCACCTGCACCGCCTGAATCAGATCCGCCAACTCGAACAGCCGCCGAGAACCGGGGAAGAGCCTGCTCTGAAAGTCCGTCGCGATCCCGAAGCAGTACACGTCCACCTGCACGTCATCGGCCAGCTCGGCCAGCTGATCCACCTGCGACGCCGTGAGGAACTGCGCCTCGTCGACGATCAGGTAGTCCACCGGCCTGCTCGCCGACCAACGCCCCCGCACCAGCTCCCGAATGTCCAGGTCCTCGTTGACCTCCACCGCACCCCGGGTGATGCCGATCCGACTGGAGATCTTCGGCTGTCCTGACCGGTCGTGACGAACCAGCAACATCCCCTCACGGCCCTGCCGCGCATGGTTGTGATCGATCTGCAACGCCAGCGTCGACTTCCCGCAGTCCATCGGACCGTAGAAGAACCTCACCTGACCCGCCGCCCGCCGCCCGGAACGCCGGGGGAGCGAGGAGAGGGCATCGGTCGGGTCATCGGCCAACACTGCACTGTCCACGGCCGCAGACCTTACGGTGTGCACCGATCAGCCCGACGCACCCGCACACTCCCCGGACCGAGATCACACCACCTTCGGCGGCCGGTTGCCCGCCGCCACGATCGCCCGCCGCACCGGGACCAGCGCAACCAGGATCAGACCCACCACGAAGAACACCACCAACGACACGATCGCCAGCCGATAGGACCCCGTCGCCTGCCCGGCCGCCGCGAACACCAGCGGACCCAGCCACGACGTCGCCCGCTCGCCGACCTCGTACACCGAGAAGTACTCCGCCTCCCTGCCCGGCGGCACCAGCTGAGAGAACAACGACCGCGACAGCGCATTCGTTCCGCCCAGCACCAGACCGATGCCCACCGCCAGCCCGTAGAACTGGAACTCCTGGCCCGCCTCGACGAAGAACGCCGCGCCCACCACCACCACCCACAGCACCAGACTCACCATGATCGTCCGCTTGGCACCGAAACGCCGCGCCGCCCGCCCATGAGCCACCGCACCGACGAACGCGATGAACTGCACGATCAGGATCGTCGTGATCAGCACCGTCCGATCCAGGCCCAGCTCCCGCTCGCCGTACTGGCCCGCGACGTTGGTCACCGTCACGATCCCGTCGTTGTAGACCAGGTACGCCGCCAGGAACCCCAGGGTCAACGGATAAGACTTCGCCTCCCGCAGCGTCTGCCCCAACTGCCGGAAACCCGCCCGGAACACCGCCACACCCCGCTCACGGCCCTGCGGCGGCTGATGACCACGCAGCCGCGCCAACGGGATCAGCGTGAACACCGCCCACCACAGCCCCGCCGTGAAGAAGCACCACCGCACCGCCTCGGCCTCGGTCAGGCCCAACGACTCATGGCTCAGATAGAGAGCCAGATGGAACGCCAACGCCAGGCCCCCGCCCAGATAGCCGAACGCCCAGCCTCGAGACGACACCCCGTCCCGTTCGTCGGCGTCGGCGATCTCCGGCAGGAACGAGTAGTACACCACCACCGAACCGCCGAAGCAGATGTTGGCGAGGATGAACAGCACCACCCCGAGCTGCCAGTTCGTCCCCGCTAACAACGCCAACGCCGAGGTCGCCGCCGCCCCGGCGAAGGCGAATCCGCCGAGCATCACCCGCTTGTTCTGCGTCCGATCCGCGATGGCACCGGTGATCGGCAGCACCAGCACCTGCACCACCGTGGCCACCGACAGCAGATACCCCCACAGCGACCCCGCCGGGAACGACAGCCCCCATAGGCTGATGTCGCAGTCCACCAGGGCCGAGCCGTCCGCACAGGACTGCCCCTCGGCCCGTGCGGCGGACTCGGCGACCTCCGTCAGATACAGCGACAGGAAGACCGTGATGACCGAGGTCGGGAACACCGAGTTCGCCCAGTCATACCAACACCAGCCCCGCTGTTCCCTGCGCCGTTGTGCGCTGGTCGGCGCACTCTCGACGCCCGGCTCCACGACGTTCGACCCCACAGCCCGATTCCTCCCACCGGGTGAACTCCAGGCACCCGGTGGCGGGACTGTACTCGGCGTTTCACACCCCATGACCAGGAACGGCAGAGCCGACACCGAGCAGACACCGGTTCGTCGCGACACCAGCGGCGACCCGTCGCCGATCGTTCACCGGAGCCCCGTCGCACGACCCGCAGCCACCCCGGAAGCGGCCGTCGCGCCCGCCCTGGACGATCACCGCGCCGACGGCCACGCCCCCCGCGCCACCAGCTCCGCCCGCAGCAGGTCGGGACGATCCGTCACCAGCCCGTCCACCCCCAGATCCAACAGCTCCCGCATCCGAGCCGGATCGTCCACCGTCCAGACGTGCACCTCCAGCCCCCGACGCCGCACCGCCCCCACCAACCGCTCGTCGACCACCCGCAACGACCCGCGATGCAGCGGCACCTGCGCGAGCCTGCCCGCCACCGGCAGCCCGTCACCCCACCGACCGAGCCGCGACGAGGCCCACAACAGCCGCGCCGACCCACGCCCCAACGACGTCATCAGCCTCGGCCCGCCCACCCGCCGAAGCACCCGCAGCCGCCGCTCCTCGAACGAGGCCAGACACACCCGCGACCACGCCGACATCCGCTCCACGACCCGCAACACCGGACCCACCGCCTGGTCCGACTTCACATCGATGTTGAACCGCGCCGCAGGCAACGCCTCCAGCACCTCCTCCAACCGCGACACCGGCTCCCGACCGCCGATACGGGCCCGCCGCACCGCCGCCCACGGCAACGTCGCCACCACCCCCGCCGAGTCCGTCGTGCGACCCAACGTCGCGTCGTGCTGCACCACCACGACCCCGTCGGCGGTCGCCCGCACATCGGTCTCCAGATAGGCGAACCCCTCCGCCCACGCCCTGGCCAACGCCGAGGCGGAGTTCTCCATCCCCGCCAACTCGTCGAGATGCCAACCACGATGAGCGAACGCCCGAGGATGCGGGCCGTCGAGATACGGATGCGGTCGAAGCCGTCGTCGATGCACCCGCCCAGTGTGGGGTGCGGCGTGGCACCTCGGCAGGAGAGGCCGAGCCCGCTAGCGTTCACCGCCGTGGAGCATCTCGCCGACTCCCTCGCCCCGATCACGCGCCGCGAACCCCGACACTGCACCTGGTGTGGCGCTCGCCTCTCCTCCTCAGGCCGGACCGGGCGACCACGCCGATATTGCGGACAGGCCTGTAGACAACGTGCCTATGAACGTCGCAGCATGGTGCAACGCGGCGGGCTGCCCGACGACGCGGTGGTGCTGTCCGCCACCGAGATCACCGATCTCCAAGATCGCCTGTTCCAACTCCGCTGCGCCGCGGAGGACGTCCTCACCGGAGTCGAGGAGGGCCTCGACACCGAGGAGATGCACCGGCTGGCCGCCGAGCTCGTCGAGACGGCGGGGCGGCTGGAACGTCTGCGCTGACGATCCCAGCGCAGACCGCGGCTTGCCCACGGCACCATTCGAACGCCACGATTGCTCCAGCAGGGTGGGCACCAGGGGAGGAACGGGTGACGGACGACGAGGCCGTGCGACACGCTGTGTTGCAGAACGCGGACGTCGGATTCGGAGTGACCGACGTGCGCGGGCGACTCCAGTGGCTCAACGCCGCGCTCGCCCGGCTCCTCGGCGTCACCGAGGAACAGGGCGTCGGCGTCTCACTGCCCGCACTGCTGCCCGGCATCGCCGAAGCCGCCGACGAGCTGCCCTGGCTCAGCAGGATCGCCGCCGAGGACAAACCGCCCCGGTGGATCGAGGTCGTCTGCCTCCCGTTGCCCGGCACCGACCACCGCCTGCTCTACCGGGCCATGGACGTCACCCGATGGCGAGAACAGGAACTCATCAGGACCGACGCGTCCACCCGCCGATCACCAATCGTCGGACAGGTCGGGAACTGGGAGTGGTTCGTCGGCGAGGACCGCGTGGTCTGGTCAGAAGGCATGCGGGAGATGTCCGGGCACCCCGCCGACGCCGAACTGGACTACTCCGCGTTCCTCGGCCTGGTCCACCCCGAGGACCTGCCGCTGGTCGAACGCACCCTCAGCAGAGCACTACGCACCGGAGAACCCTTCACCTACATCCACCGAGCACTCAACGCCGACCCCGACGCCGACGAACGCATCTTCGAGTGCTTCGGCGAGGTCTTCCACGACAGACAGGGCGTGCCCGTCCGACTGGTCGGCAGCGCACACGACATCACCCAGGCCCACCAGGTCCACGTCGAGCTGCGCAAGATGGCCGAGGAAGACCCCCTCACCGGCCTGCCCAACCGGCGGTCCCTCACCCGCGAACTCGAGAGCCAACTCGCCGTGAGCACCACCGGCTCACTGCTGCTCATCGACCTCGACAACTTCAAAGACGTCAACGACCTGCGCGGCCACAAGATCGGCGACCAGGTCATGTGCACCCTCGCCGCCACCCTGCGCGACCGGATGGAAGGCCGGCAGTTCCTCGGCAGGCTCGGCGGCGACGAGTTCGCCGTCATCATGCCCGAGGTCGACGCCGCCCACGCCAGAGCCATCGCCCAACGCCTCGCCGAGGCCGTCGCCGCCGTCCCCATCGACGTCGCAGGCGCCGCCATCAGGATCACCGTCAGCACCGGCGTCGCCCCCTTCGCCTCCGGCCACGGCTGGGAGGCCGTCCTGGCCAACGCCGACCTCGCCCTCTACGCCTCCAAAGCGGCAGGCCGCAACCGGGTCACCGTCTACGACCCCGCCCACTACGCCGACACCGCCAAGAGAGTCGGCGTCCTGGAACGAGTGCGCACCGCACTGGGCAAGGGACACCTCGCACTCCACGCCATGCCCATGGTCAACCTCCGCACCGGCCGCACCCTCGGCTACGAACTGCTCCTCCGACTGGAAGACCACCAGCTTCCCCGCATCGGCCCCGCAGAGTTCCTCCCCGACGCCGAACGCACCGACCTGGTCCTGGAGATCGACCGCTGGGTCCTGGGCCAGGCCATCGACGCACTGGCCGCCCACCGCGACCCCGCCCTGCGCCTGGACGTCAACGTCTCCGCCCGCACCCTCGACGACGAGGACTTCTGCGACTTCGTCCTCGACCGCCTCGCCGCCGCCGACATCACCCAGGGCCGCTTCGGCATCGAGATCACCGAGACGGCGGCCATGACCAACCTCGACGCCGCCCGCGACCTCGCCCTCCGACTCCGCGACGCGGGATGCCGGATCACCCTCGACGACTTCGGCTCCGGCTTCGGCTCCTTCGTCCACCTCAAACACCTGCCCGTCACCGGACTCAAGATCGACGGCGAGTTCGTCCGGGGCATCGACCAGGGCCAGACCGACGCCGTGCTGGTCACCGGGATGATGGAAATCGCCAACGGACTCGGCCTGTCCACCGTCGCCGAGTGGGTGGAACGCCCCTCACAGGTCGAGGCACTGATGAAGCTCGGCGTCGAGGTCGCCCAAGGCTTCCACCTCGGCCGACCGGCCCCCCTCATCGACCTGCTGGCACGGCCGAACGGAGTATTGCCCCGCTAATTCACCCGATCGATTTTCGCCTCTGTCAGAATCTACCGGTCCGTCGCCCGCAGGCCGCCCGACATGCCCCAGGAGAACGTCCGCGTGAATTCCGCCGTACGGGGTGTCCGCCGCCTCGAACTGCTGACCCCAGACCCCGCCAGATCCGTGGAGTTCCACGCGAACCTCCACCAGTGGGTCGTCCTCGCCCAAGCCGACGACCGCTTCAGCTGCTGGGTCGGCGAACGACGCACCGCGCACATCCGCCGCCCGGAACCCGGCGAGACCACCGGCTGGCACGTCGTCTTCGGCGGCGGCCGCCGCCGAGGCCCCCGCGCCCTGACCGACGTCGGCGGCGGACTGCACGCCGTCCTGGACTCCGGCCGCGTCACCCACGGCCCCTGGGCGCCGGAACCCCGCGAAGGCGAACCCTGCTGGACCGAACTGGTCACCGCCGACCCACCGCGCTCCGACGCCTACTGGACCGCCAACGCAGGCTGGGACTTCCGCCCCAGCCCCGAACCGACCACCGCCGTCTACCAGGTCGACGGCCGGGCCATCGCAGGCCGACGCACCGCCGACGCCACCGACCACGCCGTCGGCTGGATCTGCCACCTCGCCAGCCCGGACCTCACCGAGTCCCTGCACCGCGCCCTCGAACTCGGCGGCCGGATCGACAGCGGCCCCACCCACACCGCAGTAGGCCTCACCGCCACCGTGAGCTGCCCGGACGGCTTCCCCCACGCCATGGTGGAGAACCCCGGCGTGTGGGCGGGCCGCCTGGCCGGTCAGCCTGCGGGCCCGCCCCCGAGCTGACCACGACCGCACTCCACGGTCCGGTGACACCCGCCGACCACAGCAGGGGAACGACGTCAGGTCCCACCCCGGTCGAGACGAGACCACCCCCGCCGGTCACGGCCAGATGACCGCCTCGGTGCGGACCCCGTCCTCCCGCACACACGTCGTCCCCGGCGCAGTCGCCGGACCACTGGAACACATCCAGGTCCCGACCTCGACCGGCCCGCCGCCACCCATCCCCGGCGCCGCACCGGCCGCCAGCCTCAGGTAGTAGTCCTGCATGATCCGCGTCGCCTCGAAACAGGGCACCTCGCCCCCGCGCACGAACACGTCGGCCGGGAAGTCCGCCGCCGTCATCACCACGTGATCACACTGCGTCCCCGACACATCCGGAGTCACCCGCAACGACACCCAGCCCCACAGCAGCCGGTGATCCGAGCAGGCCAGCCCGCCGCACTCACCGCCGTCCACCACGACCCGAGACGCCACCTCCGCCGCGAAGTGCCCCGCGTCGACGAACACGTAATCGGTCTTGAGCCGATCCGCCCCACCCTCCCACGTCCAGGCACCCTGCCGGGCAGGCGACGGACACGCCGCCGCAGGCTCCGCCGCACCACACATCCCGACCTCGTGAAACACCCCGTCACCCACCGGCGAGGAGTACAACGACGACAACCGCTCCGCCGACGGCTCGACACCGAGATCCCCGACGACGATCGTCGGCAGCATCGGCGCCTCGAGCTGCCACTGCTCGCTCAACTGCCCCAACTGCTCGTCACCCGCCGCACCGTCGGCCAGCCTCGTCACACAGGCCTGCACCGTCGTCGGACGCGCCGTATGGGCACACACCGCGCGCGTCACCGTCGACTCGTCACCGGGAACATCGTGATAGCGGAACGCCGAGACCATCGGCGCCCGCACCAGCACCGCCAACCCACTCCGAGCCTGCTCAGCGGGAACGTCCCGACCGGCGAGAGCACCACACGCCTCCGCCGCGCCCTCGATGTCCTCCCCGGGACCGAACTCGTAGTCCACGGCGAAGTCCTCGGCGGCCAGCAACTCCGCCAGCAGCACGATCTGACTCTCACACACCTCCTGCACGGCGATCACGTCCGGTCGGCCCGCCAGGATCTCCCCGGCGAGGAACTCCACCACCTCGGTCGCCTTCGACGACACCGCCTCCGTCGCCTGCCCGTCGCTCCCCGCGTTGTACTGCACCACCGCCAACGACGCGTCCCCGGCGTACTCGGCGACGCCGTCCTCCCGCGCCGGATACTCGCCCGGCCGGGTCTCGTCCGGCAGCATCGCGACCGTCGTCGACGCGGCAGACTCTGTCGGGGACCCGTCGGAACCAGTCGCCCCGGAGCATCCCGCCGCGACGACGACGGCGGCGCCGGCAACCGCGAGGACCCGACGTCCCACGACCGTCCGGTGTCGGAGGGACCCGAACACTGACATCAGCACTCCAGAGTGGTCGAAGACCGGTGACGAACGGCCCCTCCGACGTACCACCGACGCCCCCGGTTCCGAACCACCGGACCGCCGACGGCCGATCAACCCACGTCAGACGGCGAAGGTCAGTCCCGCTCCCGATCGACCAGCCGCGCCAACGCCCGATACGTCCGATTCACCGCCGCCGCCGCCCGCTGCTCCCGACCCGTGGCCTCGATGTAGTTCTGACTCGTCGCCAGACTCGCATGCCCCAACAACGCCATGATCTCCGAGGCGTTCGCCCCGTCCTCGGCCAGCCGGGTGGCGAACGTATGACGCAACGCGTGCAGACTCGCCCCCGCGGGAACCCGGTCATGCACCCCGGAAGAGCGGAAACAAGACCGCACCAGATACTCCAGGCCGCCACGCCCGATGGCCTCGCCCTGTCTGTCCAGCAACAACGGCGCCGAAGTCCCTCTGGCTCCTCGAGGAAAGCGCGTCCGGCACGACGTCAGGTAGTCCTCGACGATCCGCTCCATCGGCGCCTCGATCGGAATGGACCGCTCCCTGCTGCCTTTGCCCCGCACGTGCAGTCGACGCTCACCCGGCCTGCCCACCAGCGAACCCAGCGTCAACTCGCGCATCTCCGCCGACCGCAGCCCGGTGATCAGACCGAGCGCCAGCACCAGCACATCCCGCTCCGGCCAGGGATCACGACCGCGACCACCACCCGTGGCCGTCGCCGTCAGAAGCTCCTCCGGAGTCTGCTCCCCCCGCAACGGCTTGGGCGTCAACGCCGGAGTCCTCGGCCGGGCCACCGCCGCCATCGGATTGCCCGCCACCAGCTCCTCGGCCACACAGAACGTCAAGAACTGATTCCACGTCGACCACGCCCGCAGGACCGAACTCTTCGCATGAGTGTCGGCGAAGGCTCCGAAGGCCGACCGCAGCGACCCCGAGGTCACCTCCTCGAGATCGAGGTCACCCGCCGCACACCCCAGATCGCCCGCCAACAGCGCCGTCACGCCCGCCAGGTCACGCCGATACGCCGCAGTGGTGTGCGGGGAGTCCTTGCGGGGACGCCGAGCGAGGAAGAACGCGTCCTGGGCTTCGATCAACCGCATGCCGATCTTGTACACCGTCACCCCGTGATCGCGCACGCCAGCAGCCGCGACGGGGGCGCGACGACGCTGGTCGGCCACCCGAACCGATGATCACACGCTAGGCCGAACAGCGGTCGCCTATCCCCGACGGGCGTGCCCGAGCGCGTACGGTGGCCATCATGCAGGCGAAAATGTGGATCACACCGGATAGCGAGTTCGGGCTGGTGTCCCTCATGATCGAGGACACCGAGACCGGGGCTGTGGTCGGCCACGTCCTGGGTCCGAAGGAGTTCGACGCACTGCAACAGGCGACCAGAGAGGCTGCCGACCGCGCGGAGTCCACCGACGACCACGTGCAGATCAATCTAGCCGAGATCCTCGACCACTGACCCGCCCACCCTGATCGCTGCTGACAGCGGGCGACGGCCTTACGCCGCGAGACCAGACCCGTGCGGCGCACCGGTCGTGCCGACTGACCATCGGGACACGAGCGGGCGGGCGCCCCCTCGGTTCGTCACGGCCATGGACGACACCCAGAATCGCGGCCCGGGGGAGAGACCGGCCCGCTTCGGGCCGCCGCCCCGGAAGACCCATACCGCCGCGATGGTGGACCGAGAACGGCAGAACCCCAGGTCGGGCCTTGCGGGTGGGCACCGGCTGGCGACGCTCGCGCCCAGCGTCGGGTGCGACGCGGTCTGAGTGACCGCGTCGCTGCGGGGTCAGCCGACGGTGAAGGTTCCGTCGTAGCCTGCGAGGGTCACGCCTCGGAAACTCACGCACTGGACCCCGGCATCGATGATCTCGACATTGAACTGAGCCGTGAACTCCTCGCCCGCGAAGCGGCCGTCGGCGATGACACCCGCCAACTCCACGTGCGCCAGTCCGGACCCCGTCAGGACGAAGTCCACTGTGCTGGTCTCCGTGGTGCCGTCCCGCAGCGCCCAGTCGATGCGGCCCTCACCGGAGGTGCCCTCCGGGCTGCCGAGACAGCTCAGGGTGCCGATCGCAGTGCCGTGCAGCGAAGCTGAGCGGACCTCGCCCGCGGCGTCGATACAGCCTCCGTCGTTGCCCGCGAGGGTGAGCGTGCTGAGCCTCGGCACGAACAGGACGCCCGGCTGGAAACCGGCCTGCCCGCTCAGGTCGCACGTCACCTCGCCCGGCTGCTGCGCGGACGCCGTCGGAACGGCGGTTACGAGTGTCGCCGTCACGAATGCCGCTGCCATGAGCTTCAGGAGGTTCCGGAACATGACGTGAACTCATCCTTCCTGGTAGGCGGGAAGAGCCACGCTCTCCCTTCGGCCCGAAAGTAGGTCCTGATGATCATCTCGGCCGCGTGTGTCCGGGTATTTCACACGGCTGGGTAGCCGGAATCGCCCGACGGAGATCGCGGGGGAGCGGTACTGATCAAGCGGCAGGAGTGCCCGCCAGCGGAACAGGGTGCGACCGGGGCGCAAAGTCGAGAGCGGGGAAGCGCCCCCGACGGTCCCGACGACGAAAACCGGGTCGCGGCGGACAGCGCGGGCGCCATGCGATCGTCTCCGCAGGCCGGTGCCTCGGAGCGCGGACACGACGATGGACCTGGGCGACACTGTGGTCAGTGCTCGTCGCACTGCACCTCGGGCATGGTCCGGCAGGGCGCCGTACGGTGATCATTCATGCATAATGGCGATTATGCATGAAATCTCGGGCCAGGCCGAGGAGGGGCGCCCCGAACTCGGGGAGTCTGACGGTCGGTTCGACGTGACCGAGCCTCTCGATCTCGATCCCGTGCGCGTGCGTCATCCGGATCACCCCTCCGGGGCGCTTCTCAGGGCGGCCCGACGGCGCACCTACGCCACCGCGCCGAAGTCACCGCGCCGAGTTCATGGCGGACGCGTTCGTGCCGGGTGCCGCCGTCGGCGACTGACTGTCGAAAGCCGGTAGGCTCTCGTCGAATCCCGTCGATACGTCACCGTGACGAATCCCAGTCGGGCTTGGGCACCCGGGCTCGACATCACCGGAGTCGTTGGAACACGAAGCGGACGACGTCGTAGTCGCCGGAGGTGCGAGCGCCCGCGACGCGTACCCCATGGCAGGGGCGGCGCTCACTGAATGGGCCGGCCAGCGGGGGCGTTCATCGGGCGCGGCGATACCAGCGGACCAGCCACCGTCGCCCGCCGACCTCGCGAGGCTCATCCGGTCCGTCGACCCGATGAAAGCCCGCATTCTCGGCCGTGCGCTGGGATGCGCGGTTGTCGACATGGGTGAACAGTCGAATCTCGTTCACCGGCCAGTTCGCCAGCACCCGATCGCACAGGGCGCGCACTGCCTGACGGGCCACGCCGCGGCCGCGGGCGGCACGGGCGACCCAATAACTCACCTCCGCGCCGTCTTCCTGGCGGGTGGCGGCGACCGAGGCCAGTCGCGTCCCGGTTGCCGCGTCGACGACCAGGTATCCCATTGCGTCGTCGTCGCTACGCAGTCTTGCCAGCGCGGCGCGGAACTCTTCGACGGTCAAGGATGCGCGTTCGATCGTGAACCGCAGGATCTCCGCGTCCTGCACCTGTTCGACGTACCACTCGGCGTCCTCGTCGGAGACGTCGCGTAAGGCGATGTCCATGCGTTCCTCTCGCGTTGCGCAGGGCCGCCCGCGTGCCGGTCGACTGAGGTGAGCCTGCCAGGAACGCCGTGGCCTGAGGTACCCGTTTTCCACCCCGATCGGCCGCCGACCTGCGCCTGGGCGTTTGGCCGATAATGTACATTATGTTAACTAGTCGGTTCGCGGACGAACCGTCCCCCGTGCAGTCTTGTGCGGCGTTACCTCGGCTATGAGGCGCCGGCACCCGTCGGCTGCCGGTCGTTCTCGCGTCCGCAGGCGCTGCGGTGCCCGTCCGAACTCACGACGTCCTGTCTGCTCGCGGCCGAGGTCGCGACTCTCACCGTTCGTTCTGGCGCCGCCCACCGTCGGCACCGTCGTCGCGTGCTTCGCCACTACGGCATGGCGTCGGCCGCCGTTCGCCACGCCGGTGATTCTGTCGCTCGGCTGCCATCAGTCGGGTCCGACCCGCCTGCGGGTCGTCTCTCTGCGGTCCGGGACCTCCCGCTTTCCGTCGTGCTGCCGCTCCTCAGGCGTCGACCGGGCCGGGTGGAAACTGCCGGAACGGCTCGTCTGCCGGTGATCGTCCCCCGTTTACGGGTCTCCCCTGTCACTCCGAGTTTCGCCTACTGTCGCACTATTCAGATGGGTCGCCCACTTTGTGGGACCGATCCGGCTGTGGTGGGCGCAGCGTGATCGACTCGCTGCGTTGCAGGCTGGTTGGCGCGAACGTGGTGTCGTTCGCGCGAACAGCGCATTGACGCCGTCGAATCGCGACAGCAGGTGACAGCTCTGCTGGGGCCGCACTCCGTTGGCGGCGCCGAATATTCTTGATCGGCCGCCACGGTGGACCGTATCCGGGCCACATCGACCAGCGTTGAGATAGTGGCTGTTCAGCGGGCTGAGGTTCGACTTGTCGAGGTGGAATATCGGTGCTCGGCACTCCCCTGCTTCTGGTCCCAGGAATCGGTTCCAGTGCAAATCGAGTAGCGGTTGTCGAATATGATCACCGCATCACCCAAATACAGTAATCGGGAGGTCGCTCTTGACACTTTTAACTGATCTCGTTAAAGTTTAAACAGTTCGTAAACTATTCACGGCACTATTGTGCTTATTGGGCAGAGGCTTCTTCCGTCAGACGGCTGCGCGAGCATGCGTCTCAGCACGGAAGGAGCATCACACGCCTGTGGCGTGTCCGACCGTCCATGGGGGAACGGTGAACTTCAGCACGTCCGATGGATCGATGACCGGCCGCACCACGCCGGGAGGCCACAGCGCCCGCTCCTCCCGGCGAGTCACCGGAATCCATGACGACAGCGTCGGACATCCCCTCGCGGCGCCCGGCGCCCGTGCCAGAGACCGCCACGCATGACCCGGCACTCCGACCGGGCCGTCGACCTGGCGGACCTGGAACGCCTGGCGGCGGTGCTCTTGCCTGCGGAGGTCCGCGACTTCATCGCAGGTGGCAGCGGCACCGAACGAACCCTGGCGGCGAATCGCACGGCGCTGGACGCGACCTACGTCGTTCCCCGGATGCTCGCGGGCGTCGAGGCGGCGGCCACCAGAACGTCGCTCGTGGACACCGTGGCGGCGCTGCCGCTCGCGGTGGCACCCATGGCCTACCAGCGCCTGGTCCACCCGGACGGGGAACTCGCCGCCGCGCGCGCGGCGGCAGCGGCCGGGGTGCCGTTCACGGTCAGCACCCTGAGCAGTCGGACGGTCGAGGACATCGCGGGCACCGACGCCGCGCTGTGGTTCCAGCTGTACTGGCTCCGAGACCGAGGCGTCGTCACGGAGCTGGTGGCGCGGGCGGAGGCCGCAGGCTGTTCGGCGCTCGTCGTGACCGTCGACGTCCCGGTGATGGGCAGGCGGCTGCGCGACGTGCGCAACGGCTTCGCGCTGCCGTCGTCGGTGCAGGCGGCCCACCTTGCCCCTGGCCCGAGCGGGGCACACGACCGGCGAGCAGGCGGCTCTGCGGTCGCCGATCACACGGGGACGGCCTTCGACCCGACGCTCGGCTGGCATGACCTGGAGTGGCTGCGGGCACGCACTCGGCTTCCGTTGGTGGTCAAGGGAGTGCTCGATCCGAGGGATGCCGTGCGGTGCGTCGACCTGGGCGCGGCTGCGGTCGTGGTGTCCAACCACGGTGGACGGCAGCTTGACGGTGCGCTGCCCACTGCGCTGGCGCTGCCTCGTGTCGTCGAGGCGGTGGGTGCGACGGCCGAAGTGTTGGTGGACGGCGGCATTCGCAGCGGTGTCGACGTCCTGCGGGTGTTGGCGCTCGGTGCGAGCGGTGCGTTGATCGGCAGGCCGATCCTGTGGGGGCTGGCTGTCGACGGCGAGCACGGGGTGGCTCGAGTCCTGCGTCTGCTGGGTGTCGAGCTGGAGCAGGCGTTGCTACTTGCGGGATGTGTCGACGTCGCCGCCGCGCGTGATCTCACGACGCACCTCGATTCCTGTCTGCCCTGACGGCCGCACGGACCGTGAACGGCGCTACCGCACCGCGATTCGGAGGCTTCATGACCGAGATGGTGGATTTCCGCTTGTTGGGGCCCTTGGAGGTTCTGGTGCGGGGAGACCAGGTCCCGATCGGAGGTCCGAGGCAGCGGGTGGTGTTGACGATGCTGCTGCTGAATGCGGGTCGGGTGGTGTCGGTGGACAGCCTGGTCGAGACGGTGTGGGGCACGCGGCCGCCGTCGAGCAGTCGGACGCAGGTGGCGATCTGTGTGTCCGCGCTGCGGAAGACGTTCCGGGAGCGCGGGGTCGAGCGGAAGCTGATCGAGACTGCGGCGCCGGGGTATGTGCTGCGGCCGGAGGGGCACCGGATGGACACGCTGGTATTCGAGGAGTTGGTGGCCGAGGCGCGGGCGCGGCGGGGGCGGCTGGCCGAGGCGGTCCGCTGCTACGACGCGGCGTTGGCGTTGCGGCGTGGACCGGTGCTGTCCAACGTCACCGGGGCGGTGCCGGAGCATGCGGCCACGCAGTGGGAGGAGAGCCTGCTCGCCGCGTATGAGGAGCAGGTGGAGCTGCGGCTGCAGCTAGGTGAGCATCGTCTGCTGGTCGCGGGGCTGGTGGAGGCGGTGGACCGGCATCCGTTGCGGGACCGGCTGCACGGGTTGTTGATGACGGCGCAGTATCAGTCCGGGCAGCGGGTCGCGGCGTTGGAGACGTTCGTTCGGTGGCGTCGGCGGTCGATCGAGGAGTTGGGGCTGGAGCCCAGCGTGGAGCTGCGGCGGCTGCACGAGCGGATTCTGCTGGACGAAGGGGGGCCGGTGGTGGATCGGCCGCCTGCGCAGCTTCCTGCCGCGACGCAGGCGTTCACCGGTCGGACGGAGTCGTTGGCGGCGTTGGACGGGTTGGCTGCGCGGGGCGGGCGGGGTGGGGCGCCGCCGCTGGGGTTGTTGGTCGGCGGGGTCGGGGTGGGCAAGACCGCGCTGGCGGTGTGGTGGGGTGCTCGCAATGCCGATCTGTTTCCCGACGGTCAGTTGTTCGTGGATCTGAGTGGGCATGATCCGCGTCGTGCTCCGGTGGATCCGCACACGGCGTTGACGTATCTGCTGCATGCGTTGGGGGTGCCGCCGGAGCGGGTGCCCAGTCCTGCGGAGCGGCCTGCGTTGTTTCGTACGTTGGTGGCGGATCGGCGGATGCTGCTGGTGCTCGACGATGCCCGTGATGCCGCGCAGGTGTGGCCGTTGGTGCCGAACAGTCCGACGTGTCAGGTGTTGGTGACGTCGCGGAGCACGTTGCGTGAGCTGGTGGCGCGGTGTGGGACCGTGCCGTTGCGGCTCGGTGGTCTGCGCCAGGACGAGGCGGTGCAGCTGGTGCGTGGGATCGTCGGGGCTGCGAGGGTGGGGCGTGATCCGGAGGCGGTGTCTCAGCTCGTCGAGTTGTGCGGGCGCCTGCCGGGGGCGTTGTCGGCGGCGGCCGCACGGTTGGCGGGCAAGCCGCATTGGGATGTGCCGAGGATGGTGCGGGAGCTGCGTCGTCCTGCCGGGCGGTTGACCGGGCTCGGTGGTGGGGGGCAGCGGCTGCATGACGGGTTGGCGAGCAGTGCGCGTCGACTGGACCCGGTGGCGGCGCATCTGTATCAGGCGTTGGGTGGTCTGCCTGCTCCGGAGTTGACGAGTTGGACGGCGGAGGCGTTGTTGGGCTGTTCGGCGCCGGATGCCGATGACGTCTTGGAGCGGTTGGTGGACGCGCATCTGTTGGAACCGGCTGTCTCCGGTGCCGATGGCGAGGCTCGGTATCGGCTGCCGAGTCTGCCGCACGCCTATGCGGCGGAGTTGGCGACCGCTCCCCCGCCTGCGCAGGCGGGTGGGTCGGTGAGCGGACGGGAGGCGTCGTCCGGGCTTCGGCGTCCGGCGACCGCCGACGTGACGTGATGCGTCGGTTGCGGTCGTGGGCGCGGTGGGGTCGGCCTGCGCGTGTGATGCTCGCGTCGGGCGCGGTGATCGGGCGCCCTTCTCGATCCTCCGGCGGCGGTTCGGTCTCTGGTCGGGGCCGTGGGGTCCGGCCGGGGGTGCTGGGCTGTCGGCCGGTTGTCACCAGGAGTGTGCTGGACGGTGCATTCCCAGAACTGATGAGGAGCCCCGTGACCACAGTCGGAACCTGCCCTTATCCCTTCGGCGATCCGGTGCGCCTTGACGTGCACCCGAGTTATGCGCGGTCGCGTGCCGAGCAGCCCGCGATGCGGGTGCGGCTGCCCTACGGTGACGAGTGCTGGCTGGTCACTCGGTATTCCGATGTCAAGACCGTGTTGTCGGACTCGCGGTTCAGTCGGGCTCGTGCGGCCGGTCGGGAGGACACGCCTCGGGTGACGCCGGAGGCCGCGCCTGCGGGTTCGATCCTGAGTATGGACCCGCCGGAGCACAGCAGGCTGCGTCGGATGATCGCGCGGGGTTTCACCGCGCGGCGGGTTCGTGAGTTCCGGCCGCGTACTCAGGAGATCGTCGACGGCCTGTTGGACGAGATCGAGCGGGTCGGTCCGCCTGCGGATCTGGTGGAGAGGCTGGCGTTGCCGCTGCCGGTGTCGGTGATCTCGCAGATGCTCGGGGTGCCGCCTGCGGAGCATCACCGGTTTCGGGACTTCTCGGCGATGGTGTTGTCCACGACGGCGTTCACCAGGGAGGAGGTCGTGGCGGCGCGGGCGGGGTTGGAGGAGTATCTGGGTGAGCTGGCCGAGCAGCGTAGGCGGGTTCCCGGTGACGACCTGATGAGTGCGTTGGTGGCCGCGCACGATGATGATCGGCTCTCCGAGCAGGAGTTGCGGCAGACGGGGATCACGTTGCTGGTCGGCGGGCATGAGTCGACGGCGAGTCAGTTCGCCAGTTCGGTGTACCTGTTGTTGTCGCGGCCGGAGCGGTGGGCGTTGCTGCGGGAGCGTCCGGAGTTGGTGCCTTCTGCGGTGGAGGAGTTGCTGCGGTTCATTCCGTTGGGCTCCGGTGGTGCCTTCGCGCGGTATGCCGTCGAGGATGTGCAGCTGGGTGAGGTGCTGGTGCGGGCGGGTGAGGCGGTGGTGGCCAGTACCAATTCGGCGAATCGGGACGATCGGGTGTTCGCCGATCCGGATGAGTTCGACCTGACTCGTGAGCACAATCCGCATCTGGCGTTCGGGGGCGGGGTACACGTCTGTCTGGGGGCGCAGCTGGCCAGGGGCGAGTTGCAGGTGGCGTTGGAGTCGTTGTTGACGCGGTTCCCGGATCTGCGGCTGACGACGCCCGCGGAGGAGGTGCCGTGGAAGGAGGGGACGTTGCTGCGTTCTCCTCGAGAGTTGCCGGTCACCTGGTGATCAGCGTCGGCTTCGGCTGGTGAGGAGGAAGTCGACCACTGCGTCGGCGGCGGAGAGTTGTCGGCTGGTCGTCCCGACGGTGCGGGGCGGGTTGGGGAACTCGCCGCCCGGCCAGGTGTGTCCGCCGCCGTGGACGACGATGGACTCCACGCGTAGTCCGGTGGTGGGGTTGGTGCAGGTGTCGCGGGTGAGGGAGGTGCCGTCGGGCTGGTCGGTGTCGGGGAGTTCCTCGTGCCGGTGTTCGTCGGCGCCGCCTGCTCGGCAGAACGCGTTCACGGTGTCGGCGGTGGAGATCGTCGGTCGGGGTGGTTCCTGCCCGATCGGCGGTGTTCCCTCGGGTGGGGTGGTGAGGCCGTCGATGGGGCGCAGCGGGTCGGCGTCGCCGTAGACGGACAGCAGCGGGATGGGGCCGCTCGGTTGGACCGGGACGGGCGGCCCCGGGAGTTGGCCTGCCACGGAGGCTGCTGCGGTGAACCAGTCGGGGTGTTCGGCGGCCAGGCGCAGTGCCATCAGTCCGCCTTCGGAGAAGCCCGCCACGGCGACGCGGTCGGGGTCGATCTGGGTGGTGCTGGTGAGTTCGTCGATCACGGCGCGGGCGAAGTCGATGTCGGCGTCCGGGTCGGGGCGCAGTGCGGTGGGTTGTGGTGAGGCGCCCCAGCCTTCGTTCGCGCCTTGGAGGTATGCGGCGGCGACGCCGTGGGCGTCGGCGGCGGCGTTGAGTCCGCTGTAGCGCTCCATCTCGGCGGCGGAGCCGCCTTTGCCGTGCAGGACGAGTATCAGGGGTCTGCCGGGGTGTTCGGCGGGGCTCTCGGCCATGCGCAGTCGGTAGGAGCGGGGGGTGCCTGCGACGGAGATGTCGCGGAGGGTGGTGACGGCGTCGGTGGCCGGGCGCAGGGCGGCGGGTGCCTCCTCCCCCGCTGCGGCGGGGTCCGCCGGGGCGGGCGGGGCGGCGGGTTCGGGGGCGGTGCACGCGGTCAACGCCGTGGTGACGGCGATGGCCAGCGCGCACCGCTGCGGGAGTCCGACCATGGTCAGCGAGCGTAATGAGCCAGTTCCGGGGGTACCGGCGTCGACACACCTCCGTCCGCCGATCGGGTGTTTCCGGTGTGCCAGAACAGGTAGGTGCCGTCGTCGGTGGTGTCGGCGTCGGCGAGGAGTCGGGCGAGAGCCTTGGCCCCGTAGCACTCGTCGACGGCGATGCCTGCCGTGTCGTGGAGCAGGCGGGCGGCGTGTTCGGACCGGGGGTCGGGCCGACCGTAGGGCGCGGCGGAGTGGCCGTCGACGTGTCGGAGGTGTTCTGGTCGGACGGCGTGCTCCTCGGCGCCGATCAGGGCGGCCGTCTCTCTGGCGCGGCCCAGCAGGCCTGCTCCGGTGACGGAGGGGTCGCCGACGACGTCGACGGCGGTCACCTCGAACGGCATCTCGGCGGTGGCCAGTCCGGTGGCCAGTCCGGCGGCGATGCCTGCGGCGGTGAGGGTGGAGGCGGCAGGCAGGTAGACCCGCAGCGGGGTGGGCAGGGCCAGTGCGCGGGCCTGGTCGGCGAGTTCTCGGCCTGCCAGGGCGTGAGCGATTCCGGCGACGGGGGCTGCGCCGCCGAAGGGGATGACGAAGGGGCGTTCGCCTCGGTCGAGGAGTTCGTCGACGGCGGCCTGGTGGCGTGGGCGGGACGGGTGCACCGACACCCCGGTGGGCACGGGGTGCAGGCGGGCGCCCGCGTTCAGTGCCAGTTGCAGGTTCCGGCGTACGAGCGGGCCGGGTTCCTGGGGCAGGACCAGTGCGGTGACGGCGAGGCCGAGTCGGGCGGCGTGCAGGGCGGTGGCGGCGATGTGGTTGGAGCCGACGGTTCCTGCGGTGAGCACGGTGGTGGCGTCGGCCTGCGTGGCGGCGCCGAGGACGAACTCCAGTGCCCTGGTCTTGCAGCCGCCGAAGATCGACGAGTTCTCGTCGTCGCGTTTGAGGTGGATTCGGCGGCGGCACAGCCCTGCGAGCGGTTGGATGCGGGTCGGTGTGGTGGTCAGTGCGACGCGGGGCGGTGCGGCGGGCTCGGTCAAGCCGAGTCTCCGGCGGCCTGGCGCAGCGCCTCGCGCAGGCTGCGGGGTCGCATGTCGGTCCAGTGTTCGTCGATCCAGTCCAGGCACTGCTGTTTCGGGCCTCGGGTGCCGACGGTGTGCCAGCCTGCCGGGACGTCTCGGTCGGCGGGCCAGATCGAGTACTGCTCCTCGTCATTGATCACGACGTCGAATTCGGCGGATTTTTCATTGTCTCCCAGCACTTGAAATACCTCCACGCAGTTTTTTGGGGACATGTTAGCGAGGGGTCTTTTCATTTCGTTATCGTTGCCAGGGGCTTCTTTTGGTGGTTATTCTCGCGGCGTGGTGATCACCCGGGGGGCGGAGCGTTTCGGATTTCCCCGGATGCGGGGACTGGGCAGGTTGGCGATCACGGCGGGTGTGGACAGTCTCGGCAGTGGTCTGTTTCTTCCGTTCACCATTCCGTACTTCCTGGCCGTCACCGATCTGGGGCTGGTGGCCGTCGGTGCGGCGTTGTCGGTGGCCGCGCTCGCGGGGGTGCCTGCCGGTGTGCTGACGGGTCCGTTGGTGGACCGGTTCGGTGCGACTGCGGTGATCGTCGGCTGCAACGTGCTGCGGTGTGTCGGCTTCCTGTCCTATCTGTGGGTGGACACGCCGTGGCAGTTGATGCTGGCGGCGGCGATGATCTACTGGGCCGACGGGGCGTGGCTGCCTGCGCAGGGGACGATGGTGGTGGCCCTGGTGGGGCTGGAGCAGCAGCCGCGTTGGTTCGCGTTGATCCGGTCCACGCGCAATGCGGCGCTGGGGTTGGGCGGGATCGTCGCGGCGTCGGTGGTCGGGTTCGGTGACATCGGTTATCACGCGTTGGCGGTGTCCAATGCGGTCAGTTATGTGCTCGTGGCGGTGCTCATCGGCACCTGGCCGAAGGCGCGAGCGTTGGCGGGCAGGCGGGCGGCGGTGGCGCGGCCGAGGGCGACCGGCGGCTACCGGCGGGTCCTGCGGGATCGGCCGTTCATGCTGCTGGTGGTGGCCAACGGGTTCTTCGTGGTCGCGGTGTACGCGATCATCCTGTTGGTGCCCGCCTATGTCGGGTTGACGTTGCCGGGGTATGCGTGGCTGCCGGGGGCGTTGTACACGGTCAACACGGTGCTGGTGGTGGTGGCGCAGCCGCCGGTGGTCCGGTGGACCGAGAAGCGGGCCGAGACGGGGGTGCTGCGGCTGGCGGCGGTGGTGTGGGCGTTGGCGTTCGTCGTGTTGGCGACCTCGGCGTTGTTGCCGCCGCTGCCTGCGCTGGTGGCGTTGTTCCTGGGTGTGGTGGTGTTCACGGTGGCGGAGTTGTTGTTCGCACCGACCAGTTCCGCGTTCGCCGCGCGGTTGGCTCCGCCGGACATGCGGGGCCGGTATCTCGGGGTGCATCAGATGTCCTGGGGGATGGCCATGGTGGTGGCTCCGGTGTTGTTCACCGGTCTGTTGGCGCAGGGGACGGTGTGGCCGTGGCCGGTGCTCGTCGGCTGTTGCGCGGTGGCGTGGCTGGCGGTGGGCGGGGCGCGGGCCTCGCGGGTGGCTGCGGCGGCGGCGCGGGTGTGAGCGGTGTGTGTCAGGTGCCTGCTTGGCGGGCGTGGTCGGTGATGAACTCGGCGAGGCGGTCCAGCCCGAGGTCGATCTCGTCGGGGGTGAGCAGGCTGACCGACAGGCGCAGGTGCGGCATCGCGGTGCCGTCGCCGTAGAAGTGGTGCATCGGGGTCCACAGCACGCGGTGCTCGCGGGCGGAGCGCTCCAGCAGTGCGTCGTCCACGGGGAAGGGCACGGTCACGACGATGAAGAAGCCGCCTGCGGGGCTGTTCCAGCGCACGCCCAGCCGGTGTGCGTCGGGGAGTCGGGCGGCGAGGCCGTCGAGGACCTGTTCGCGGTTGCGGCGGTAGACCTCGATCTCGCGGGTGTTGGCCTTGACGAGGCTGTGTCCGTGTTCCAGGAGCAGGCCGCCGATCACGGCCTGGGCGATCGGCGGGGTGTTGACGGTGATCATGCTCTTGAGTCGGGAGAGCTGGTCGGCCAGTGGGATGGTGTGTCCGTCGCCGACGTCAACGGGCTGGTCGGCGACGGCGTAGCCGATGCGGGCGCCGGGGAATCCGGTCTTGGCGTAGGAGCCGAGGGACACCACGCGGTCGCCGCCGAGGGCCTTCAGTGTGGGTGGGCGGTCGTCGGTGGAGCCGAACAGGCGGTAGGGGTTGTCCTCGAGGATCAGGAGGTCTTCGTCGGCGGCCACGCGCAGCAGTTCCGAGCGGAGTCGGCGGTCGAGGGTGGCGCCGGAGGGGTTGGCGAAGTCGGGGACCACGTAGAGGGCTCTGGGGCGCAGGCCTGCGGCGCGGGCGCGGCGCGCGGCGGCCGTGAGGTCGTCGAGGTCCACGCCTGCGGGGCCGTCGCGTACGGGGAGCACTGGCATCTCGACGAGGCGGGCGGCCCCGGTGATGCCGACGTACACCGGGGACACGGCCAGCAGGACGTCGTGTGGGTCGGCGCGCAGGGCGCGCAGGACGAGCAGCATGGCCTCCTGCGCGCCGACGGTGACCACGATGGACTCCGGGTCGACGTGGACTGCCTCGTCCTCGGCCAGGTTGCGGGCGATCAGGTCGTGGATGATGCCCTTGGTGCGGCCGTACTGGAACAGTGTTCGGCGTGCTCCTGCGGCGTCCATTCCCTGGTCCTCGACGAGGTGTCGGTGGAAGGTGCGCAGGTATCGGTGCAGGTCCTCGACGTCGAAGAACTCCTCGTAGGGCCGTCCCGGGGCGAAGGACACGGCTTCCGGGTAGCGGTGGGCGACCTCGTTGAGGAACTCCATGGCGGCCAGCACCGGGTCGGCCAGCGAGCCGTGCAGGTCGGTCAGGCGCAGCGGGTCCATCGGCGTTCCCCTCCGGGCGGGCACGGCGTCGGGGTCTGGTGTTCGGGTGCGGCTAGCGGGGCGTCTTGGCCAGTTCTGCCTCGACCGCCGCGTAGAGGGCCTTGATGTTGCCGGTGCCGAAGGTGCGTGCGCCTGCTCGTTCGATCACTTCGAGGAAGAAGGTGCCTCGGGGGTGCGTGGACCGGGCGAAGATCTGGTAGAGCTTACCGCCCTGGTCCTCGTCGACGAGGATGTCCAGTTCGCCGAGTTCGGCCACGGAGTAGCGGGTGAGTTCGATGCGGTCGGCGAGGGCGTCGTAGTAGGCGCCGGGGGTGGTGAGGAAGTCGACGCCTCGGTCGCGCAGGGCGCGGATGGAGCCGGTGATGTCGTCGGTGATCAGCGCGATGTGCTGCACTCCTGCGCCGCCGTGGTTCTTGATGAAGTCGTCGATCTGGCCGGGGCTGCGGGAGGTGTCGGGCTCGATGAGGGTGAGGGTGACGGCGCTGGAGGCGCTCTGCACGACCTGGGAGTTCATCGACTGTGCGCCGACGACGATCTTCTCTTCGAAGATCATCGTGAAGTCGAGGACGTCTTCGTAGAATTTCACGGTGTCCGTCAGCTGTCCTGGTTCGAGGCAGACGGCGAAGTGGTCGAGGCCGTGGACGCCGGTTTCGGCGGGCGGCGCGTCCTCGGTCGTGGGTGCGGCGGTGGTGGGGCGCTGCACGAAGGTGTGGACGACGTCGCCGAAGCCCATGATGGCGGCGACGACCGCGTCGCCGTCCTCGGTGGGTGCGGCCACCGGGCGGGCTCCTCTGCGTACGGCTTCGGCGAATGCGGCGCGTGCGTTGGGGACGCCCAGGGCGATGTCGGCGACGCCGTCGCCGTGGACCCTGACGTAGGCGGCTGCGGGGTGGTCCCCGGTCACGGCCTCGGTGAACACCAGGCTGATGCCGCCTGCGCCGCCCACGGTGGCCGAGCGCACCGTGGTGTCCTCGGTGGTGTCGAGCACGGCCAGGCCGTACTTGTCGGCGAGTTCCGCCGCGGCCTGGTGCGCGTCGCCGACGTGGAACACCACGTGGTCGACGGTCATGTCCTGGAACGCGCCGCCTGCCTGTGCCGCCATTGCCAACCCCTCCGGTCGGGAAATCCATGCTCATGCGAGCAGTATTTATAGCGGGCGGTCTTATCATTCGGTTTTTCGTCGGCGGTCGCGGTCGATAAGGAACTGATAATCGGTGTTCCTAGCCTGGACCGACTATGGCGGACAGCAGGCGGGACTGGGAGTGCGGGGCCCGAGTCGAGAACGGTCCGGGCCGGTTATGGCGGCTGATCGCCGCGGCGTCGACTGCGGGCGGCGATCGGGTGGCCGTCGTGTGCGGGCGGCGCCGCCTGTCCTATGCGGAGCTGACTGCCCGGTCTGCGGCGCTCGCGCGTCGACTGCGGGCGGTCGGGGTCGGCCCGGAGCGGCCGGTGGCGGTGCTGGTCGAGGACGGCCTGGACCGGGTGGTGGCCTGTCTGGCGGTCTTCCGGGCTGGTGGTGTCTACCTTCCCCTCGATCCGGGGTGGCCTGCGGGCAGGCGGGCGGCGGTGCTGGCCGATGCGCGTCCGGTGGTGACCGTCAGCTCCGCCGGGGTGTTCGAGGAGGTCGCCGGGCCGGTCCTGTCCGTCGACGGCGAGGCCGAGGGGACCGGCGGAGTCGAGGCGGGCGACGGGGTGTCCGGGGCGGTGGGGTGGCCGGACCCGGTGCCGGGGCTGGCCGCGTATCTGACGTACACCTCCGGTTCGACCGGCAGGCCCAAGGGTGTGCTGCTCACCCATGGTGCGTTGGCGAATCGGATGCTGTGGTGGCAGGACGTCTATCCGCTGTTCTCGCAGGACGTGGTGTTGGCGACGGCGTCGCCGGGTTTCGACATCGCGGTGTGGGAGCTGCTCGCCGGGCTGGTGGTCGGGGCGCGGTTGGTGATCGCCGAGCATCGGCGGCACGGGATCGTGCCGTATCTCCCGGAGTTGATGGCCGCCGAGGGGGTCACTGTCGCGCATCTGGTGCCGTCGGTGCTGGACGAGCTGGTGGCGGGCTCGGCTGACGGTGAGCGGCTGGGTCTGCGGCTGACGGTGTGCGGCGGGGAGCGGGTGCCGCCGTCGTTGCGGGATCGGTTGCTGGCCCGTTCGGACACTCGGCTGGTGCACGCCTACGGGCCGACGGAGGCCACGATCACGGTGGTGCACGACGAGGCCGGGGCCGGTGCGGCGGCGGATCGGCTGCCGTTGGGCAGGCCGATGCATAACTGTGCGGTGGCCGTCGTGGATGCCGACGGCCTGCGGGTTCCGGTGGGGGTGGCCGGGGAGCTGCTGGTGGGCGGCGTCCCGTTGGCGCGCGGGTATCTGGGCGGGGCGGCGGCCACGGCGGTCCGGTTCCTGCCGGACTGGCTCGGGCTGGACCCGGCGGGCGGCGGGCGGGTGTATCGCACCGGGGATCGGGTGCGGTGGCTGGCCGACGGTCGGCTCGAGTTCCTGGGGCGGGTGGACGAGGAGTTCAAGGTTCGCGGGCATCGGGTGGACCCGGCCGAGGTCGAGTCCCTGCTGCATCGGCATCCGGCGGTCGGCCGGGCGGTCGTGCGGCAGGTGGACGGCCGGGTCGTGGCCTACCTCCAGGGCAGCGGCGGCGCGGAGCCCGCCGGGCTGCGGGCCCATCTGGTCGACGTGCTGCCCGAGGCGGTGATCCCCACGCGGTGGGTGTTCGTGGAGCGGTTCCCGACGACGTCGACGGGCAAGATCGATCACGCGGCCCTGCCCGCTGCGTCGGCGGGCGTGGGCGTGCCGACCGACGAGGCAGGCACCGAGGTCGAGCGGGAGCTGGCCGCGTTGTGGTCGGGCCTGCTCGGGGTGGACTCGGTGGGGGTCGCCGACGACTTCTTCGCGTTGGGCGGGCATTCGCTGATCGCCGCGCGGATCGTGGCGGCGGTGTGGCGTGGGCGGCGGGTGCGGTTGTCGATGGCCGACGTGCTGGCGGCCAGGACCGTGGCGGTCTTGGCCCGTCGCGTGGTGGAGCTGTCGGCCGGGCAGGCCGGGGCCGGGCCGTCGGTCGCCGAGACGGGCGAGCAGGCCGGGGCGGCGGCTGCCGTGCCCGCCGAGCTGCCGTTGTCGCCGGGTCAGGCGCGGATCTTGTTCGAGGAGGAGTTCCTCGGCGGCCCCGGCCTGTTCACCGTGTCCGTTCCGACGCGATGGCGGGGGCCGGTGAGCGAGGCGGCGCTGCGTGCGGCGTTGGACGGCCTGGTGCGGCGACATCCGGTGCTGCGCAGCGTGCCCTCGGTCGACGACGGTCCGCCTCGACTGTCGGTGGCCGACGCCGCATCGGTGCCGTTCCGCGTCGAGGACCTGCGCCCGCTCGATGCGGCGGCGCGCGAGCGGCGGGTGGCGGCGGCCACCGACGAGGCGATGGCCGAGCCGTTCGACCTGCGCAGGCCGCCGTTGCTGCGGGCGAGGCTGCTGCGACTGGCCGAGGAGGAGCACCTGTTCCTGCTCGTGCTGCATCACATCGTCATCGATCGCTGGTCGATGCGGGTGGTGGCCGAGGAGCTGCGGGAGTTGTACGCCGCCGCTCTCGACGGCCGGGCGCCCCAGCTCGCCGCGCCCGCGAATCCGGCGGTGCTGACCAGCGTCGACGCCTCAGTCCGCGCAGAGCGGGACCTGGCGTACTGGCGGCGCAGCCTCGACGGTGCGGTGTGGGACGTCGATCTTACGGTGGGGCCGCGTCGCCGCGTGGACCACGGGCACCGGGCCGGGCGGGTGGTGCGGGTGCTGTCGCCCGAGCAGACCGCCGCGCTGAGTGCGGTGTGCGCCGCGCGCGGCGTGACGCCGTTCATGGTCCTGCTGGCGGCGTTCCAGGTGCTGCTGCACCGGTTCTCCGACGCGCAGGACGTGGTGGTGGCGGCGCCGATGGCCGACCGGGATCTGCCGGGCGCCGAGGCGGTGGTGACCATGCTGGTGAACACCGTTCCGCTGCGGGTCGATCTGCGGGGTGCGCCGCGTTTCGGCGAGGTGCTGGAGCAGTGTCGTGCGGCGGTGCCCGCGGCGTATGCGCATCAGGCGGTGCCGGTGGAGCGGTTGGCCGGTGCGCTGGGCAGGCGGCGTGACGCCGGGCATCACCCGTTGATGCGGCACATGGTGGTGTGGGAGGACTCGCTCGGCACGGCGGTGGAGCTGCCGGGGGTGGTGGCGGAGCCGCTGCGCCCGCCGTCGCGTCTCACGGCCTTCGACCTGACGCTGATCGCGCGCGCCCTGCCCGACGGCGTCGACCTGGAGTTGGAGTTCAACCACGACGTGCTCGACGGTCCGGCCGCCGAGGTGTTGGCCGACGGGTTCACGGCGTTGCTGGCCGACGTCCTCGCCGACCCCGACCTGCGGATCGGTGCGGCGCGGCTGACCACCGTGGCGGCGGCGCCGGTCCTGGCGGGGCCTGTCGAGCCGCCCGCGACCGACGTGCCGGGGCTGTTGCGTGCGGTCGCCGGCCGCACCCCGGGCGCGGCGGCCGTGGTGGACGGGTCGACGGTGGTGGACTACGCGGAGTTGGTGCGGCACGCCGACGTGGTGGCGGCGCGGATCGGCGCGGCGGGCGGCCGTCGTGGGGACGTGGTCGGGGTGTGTCTGCCTCGGTCGGTCGACCTGGTGGCGGCGCTGTCGGGGGTGTTGGCGGCGGGGTGCGCGTTCCTGCCGTTGTCGCCGGATGATCCGGATGATCGGCTGCGCGGGCAGCTGGCGATCAGCGGCGCGCGGCTGGTGGTGAGCGCCGACGTCGACCGGTTCGCTCGGCTGGGCGTCGTGGCCGTGGACCCCGGTTCGGCCGGTGATCCGGGTGGACCGGGGCCTGCGCCGCAGCCTGCCGAGGCCGCCTACGTCCTCTTCACCTCCGGGTCGACTGGTGAGCCCAAGGGTGTCGTGGTGGAGCATCGTGCGTTGGCTGATCACGTGCGGTGGGCGGTGCGCGAGTACGGGCTCTCCCCCGCCGATCGGGTCTTGCAGTTCTGCGCGGTCACCTTCGACGTGCTGGTGGAGGAGGTGTTCCCCACCCTGGTCGCGGGTGCGACGGTGGTGTTGCGCGACGAGGCGTCGGCCGGGTCGGTGCAGGCGTTGCTGCAGCGGTGCGCGCGGCACGGGGTGACGGTGGCGAATCTGCCCACCGGCTATTGGGAACGACTCGTCGACGCCCTGAACGACGAGGGCGGGCTGGTGCTGCCGTCGTCGCTGCGGCTGATGGTGATCGGCGGGCAGCAGGTCGAGCCCGACGCGGTGGCGCACTGGCACCGACGTGCGGGCGGGGTGCGGCTGGTGAACGCCTACGGGCCGACCGAGGTCACGATCGGCGCCACCGCCGCGGATCTGGTGCCCGGCGGCGGGACGCCGATCGGGGTGCCGACGGCGAACACGCGGGCCTACCTGTTGGACCGGTATCTGATGCCGGTGCCGGACGGGGTGGTGGCGGAGCTGTATCTCGCGGGCGCGGGGTTGGCGCGGGGCTACGCGCGCCGCGGTGGGTTGACCGCCGAGCGGTTTCTGCCGGACCCGTTCGTCGGGGACGGGCAGCGGATGTATCGCACCGGCGACCTGGCGCGACGCGACGGCGGGGCGCTGCACTTCGTGAGTCGCACCGACCGGCAGGTCAAGCTGCGCGGCTTCCGGATCGAGCTGGACGAGGTGGAGACCGTCCTGGCCGGGCATCCCTCGGTGGTCGAGTCGGCGGTGGTGGTGCGCGGGGACGTCCTCATCGCGCACGTGGCCGCACCGGCCGGGGTGGAGTCGGCGGCGGTGCGGGCGTATGCGGCGGGCGTGCTGCCTGCGTTCATGGTTCCTGCGGTGGTGGCGGTGACCTCGGCGCTGCCGAGGACGGCGGCGGGCAAGATCGACCGGGCCGGGCTGGTCTCGCTCGACGTCGGCCCGGAGCCCGACGAGGGTTACCGCGAGCCGAGGACCGACCGGGAGCGGGCGGCGGCTGCGGTGTGGGCCGAGGCGTTGGGGGTGGCTCGGGTCGGGTTGGGCGACAGCTTCTTCGCCCTGGGCGGGCATTCGCTGCTGGCGATGGACCTGGTGCGGCGGATGCGCGGTCTGGGCTATCCGGAGCTGCGGATGCCGGATCTGTTCGCCAACCCCACCATCGAGGGTCTGGCGCCGTGGGCGGTCGACGAGCCCGCCACGACCGACGGCGAACCCGCCGCTGCCGCCGTCGTCGTCGACACGGCGCCGCTGTCGTGGGCGCAGCTGGCGATCTGGGCGCAGGCCACCACCGCAGGCGGCAGCACCTTCCACCTGCCGGTGGTGCTGCGGTTGTCCGGGCCGCTGTCGGTGCAGACACTGCGCGCGGCGACCGCGGCGCTGACCGACCGGCACGACCTGCTGCGCAGCGTGCTCGCCGAGGACCAGGACGGGCCGAGGTGGCGACCGGCCGGTCACACCCATGCGCTGCGCGTGCTCGACGCGGACGACGCCGACCCCGACGGGCAGCTCCGTGCTCTGATCGCCGAGCCCTTCGATCTCGCGGCCGCACCGCCCGTGCGCTGGATTCTGCTGCGGCGGGGAACGACCGAGCACGTGCTGGTGATCGTGCTGCACCACATCGCCGGGGACGGCTGGTCGGCCCGCGTCCTGGTGCGTGAGCTGGCCGAGCTGTATGCGGCCCGCGTCGAGCAGCGCCCGGCGGTGCTGCCCGCCGCCGCGAGCTTCCTGATCTCGGCTGCGGCCGACCGGGCCGCGCCGACCGACGACGCGGGGCTCGCGTTCTGGGCCGAGGCGCTGCGCGGGGCACCGGAACGCCTGGACCTGCCTGCGGCGCGGAAGCCGGACACGCCCCGCGACCCCGGCCGACACACCGTGCGCGTGCCGCTGCCCGCGTCGGCCGCCGCCGCGCTGGTCGCGTTGAGTCGACGGGAGGACACCACGCTCTTCATCACCGTGCTGGCCGGGGTGCAGGCGTGGCTGGCTCGGTGCTGCGGGCAGCCCGACGTCGTGGTGGGGACGCCGGTGGCCGACCGTGCAGACGAGGCCACGGCCGGGATGGTCGGCCCGTTGGTGTCGGTGCTGCCGATCCGGGTGGCGGTGGAGTCGGGCGGCTCGTTCACCGCGCACCTCGCGCGCACTCGTGCCGCCGTGCACGCCGCGTTCCAGCACGGCGCGGTCCCGACTCAGCAGATCGTGCGGCAGCTGGGGCGCAGCGGGCGCGGCCTCAGCCAGGTGGTGTTCGATCTCGACGACGACGCCGCCCAGGAGACCACGGCCTTCGCCGACGTCACGGCGCGGACGGTGCCGCAGACCCCGACGTTGGGGGCGTTCGACCTGGAGATCACCGCGCGCACCACGGTCGACGGGATGGACGTCGAGCTGCGTGGCGCCGCCGACCTGCTGAGTCACACCGGGATCGCCCACCTCGCCTCGGCGTTGGCGCACCTGCTCGGCGGGGTGGCCGAGCAGCCCGACGCCGCCGTGGCCGGTCTCGATCTGCTGGGCGACCGGGAACGGCACCGGCTGCTGGTGGAGCCCAACCGGCAGACCATGCCGGAGCGGCCCGCGGAGGTCCTCGGCCTCGTCACCGGCTGGGCCGTCCGCACACCGGATGCGACGGCGGTGACCACGTCGACCGGGTCGCTGACCTATCGGGAGCTCGACGCGCTGTCCGACGGGGTGGCCGCGTGGCTGCGGGAGCGTGACCTGCCGGTGGAGGGGCCGGTGGCCACCCGACTCGGGCGGTGCCTGCAGCTGCCCGCCGTCGTCCTGGGCATCTGGAAGGCGGGCGGGGTGTACGTCCCGCTGGACCCGGAACAGCCCACCGAGCGGCATCGACGAATCCTCGCCGACTGTCGGGCGCACGCGGTGATCGCCGACCAGGCCGACCCGGTCTTCGGGGACACGGCGTGCCTGGTGCTCGCCGAACTGCGCCCGGCCGACCCCGGTCCGGTGCGTCGACCCGAGCCCGACCAGCTCGCCTACGTGACCTACACGTCCGGGTCGACCGGGGCACCCAAGGGCGTGCAGTGCACTCACCGGGGACTGGCCAACCAGCTGGCGTGGTCGCGGCAGACATATCCGCTGCGGCCCGGTGACGCCGGGGCACAGGTCGCCGCCGTCGGTTTCGACATCTCGCTGTGGGAGCTGTTTCATCCGCTGGCCTGCGGCGGCAGGCTGGTGGTGCTCGACCAGGACCGGCACGGGGACGTGGCCGCGATCGCGGAGCTGGTGGCCGCCCAGCGGGTGGTCGTGCTGCATCTGGTGCCCACACTGCTGGAGCACTACCTGCGGGAGCGGCCCGCCGGGTCGCTGCGGCACGTGCTGTGCGGCGGGGAGCGCCTCTCCCCCGGCCTGCCCGCGCGGTTCGCGGCGCGGCTGCCCGCGGCGCTGCATCACACCTACGGGCCGACCGAGACCGCCATCATCGCCACGCACTGGCGCAGCCCGGGCGGGGTCGAACCCGGCCGGGTGTCGTTGGGGCGGCCGCTGCCGAATGCGCGGGTGTACGTGCTGGACGCGTTCGGGCAGCCGGTGCCTGCGGGGGTGGTCGGTGAGCTGGTGATCGGCGGCGAGGTGCTGGCTCGCGGGTACCTCGGGAATCCGGCGGCCACGGCGGACCGGTTCGTCCCGGACCCGTTCGCCGACATCCCCGGTGCCCGTGCCTACCGCACCGGCGACCTCGCCCGCTACCACCCCGAGGGCGGGCTGGAGTTCGTCGGCCGGGCGGACCGGCAGGTGAAGATCGCCGGGGTGCGGGTCGAGCCGCACGAGGTGGAGTCCGCCCTCGTCGCGACGCCGGGCGTGGCCGCGTGCGCGGTGCTGCCGTACCGGGACGACGGCGACGGCGAGGACGGCGACGGCGGCGACGGCGAGGACGGCGACGGCGTGGTGAGTCTGGTGGGCTATCTGGTCGCCGAGGACCCGACGGCCGATGCCGATGCGCTCAGTGCGCAGGTGCGCCGGGCGCTGCGGGAGCGGCTGCCTCGCGCGATGGTGCCCGCCCACCTGGTGGTGCTGGCCGAGTTGCCGATCGGCGTCACCGGGAAACTGGACGTGGCGGCCCTGCCCGCTCCGGTCCCGGCCGCGGCCCCGGCGACCGGCGAGGTCGTCGCGCCGGGCAGCGACGTCGAGCGTGCCCTGGCCGCCATCTGGTCGCAGGTGCTGCCGGTGGCCGCCGGTCGGGCGATCGGTGTCGGCGACAACTTCTTCGACCTCGGCGGCGACTCGGTCAGCGCGATCCGGGTGGCGGCCAGGGCCCGCGCGGCCGGGCTGCGGGTGGAGCTGGGGCAGGTGCTGCGGGCGGCGACCCTGGCGGACCTGGCCGTCGCGGTGGTCCCGATCGACCCGGCCGCCGATGCCGCCGCGCCGCTGTCGGCGGCCGCCGACGGCAGGCTGTGGCTCACCCCGGCGCAGCGCCGGTTCCTGGCCGGGGCGGCCCGCGAGACCGGACACTTCAACCAGGCCGTGCTGACCGAGCCGACCGAACGGATCGACCCTGCGCGACTGCGGGCGGCGTTACGCGCGGTGGCCGCCCACCACGATGCGTTCCGACTGCGCGCGGTGTGGGACGACGGACGATGGCAGGACCACGCCGTCCTGGCGTCGGCGGCCGACGCACTGGCCACGGTGCTGGTGGCCGACGCTCCTGTCGTCGCGGCGGACGTCGAGGAGTGGGCCCGACCGGTCCACGCGGCCGTGGACGTCGAGCACGGACCGACGTTGGCCGCGCTGGTCGGCGAGCGGGCCGAGGGCGGGCAGGTGGTGTTGCTGGTCGCCCACCACCTCGCGATCGACACCGCGTCCTGGGAGACGGTGCTGTCCGATCTGGACAGCGCCTACCGGCAGGTGTCGCGGGACGTGCCGGTGGCCCTGCCCGTCCCGGTGACGCCGTTCGCGGACTTCGCCCGGGCCCAGCCCGTACTCGCCGCGCGCGTGGACACCCCCGCCCAGCGTGAGCACTGGCGGCGCGGGCTCGCCGACCTGCCTCGGCTGCCGCTGCTGCCCGTGCTGCCTGCGGCGACCGGGGAGGACGACGACACCGCGCCCGTGCTGCTTCTGCTGGGCGCGGCGGACACCGAGGCGCTGCTGGCGGCGACCGCTGCCCACCGCATTCGGGTGGACGAGGTCCTGCTGGCCGGGGTGGCCCGCGTCGCCGCCCGGTGGACGGGAGACCGGCGGGTCGCGGTCCTACGGGAGACGCACGGTCGGTCGGGGCCGTCGGACTGGCCGGATCTGACCGGCACCGTCGGCTGGCTCACCGGGGTGTATCCGGTGTCGGTCGAGCTGCCTTCCGAGGATCCGCTGGCCGCGCTGCGGGCGGTGCGCGCGGCGCTGGCTGAGGTGCCCGACGGCGGGGTGGGCTACGGCCTGCTGCGCGCCGATGCCGGGCCGGAGCCGGACCTGGTGGTCAATCACCTGGGCTCCACGACGGGGCGTCCGGGTGCCGGGCTGTTCGCCCGTGCCGAGCGACAGATGATCGGCGCCTACGCCGCCGCCGAGCACGCCTCGGTGCGCGGAGTGGAGGTGATCTCGGGTCTGGACGACCGGGGCCTGTGGGTGGAGTGGCTGCACGACCCGCAGCGGTTCCCCCGCACGGCGGTGCGCGGGCTCGCCGAACAGTTGCGGATTGAGCTGATCGCGCTGGTCGCGGCCTTGGCCGGGCCGTTCGGCATTGCCGCGGTGCCCGCCGACTTCCCCGCCGTCGCCCTGCCCGCCGCCGACCTGCGGGCGGTGCTCACCGCCCGCACCGGCAGTCGCACGGTGCTGCCGCTGTCCCCGGCGCAGCAGGGCATGGTGGCCTGGCACCTCGCCCGCCCCGGCTCGGTCGCCTATCACACGCAGATCCTGTTCGAGGTCGACGGCGCGGTGGATCAGAGGGCGCTGCGCGCGGCCTGGCAGCAGGTGGTGGAGCACACCGACGTGTTCCGGGCTGCGTTTCCCAGCGCGGGCCTCGACGAGCCGGTGCAGGTGATCGGCGCGAGCCCGCCGGTGGACTGGCGCGTCCACACCGGGACCGAGGCGGATCTGGACGTCGTGCTGGCGGCCGACCGGTCCGAGCCCTTCGCCCTGGCCGAACCGGGTCCGCAGCGGTGGCACTGGATCGACGGCGGCGCCCGAGGGCGGTGGCTGTTGTGGAGCCACCACCACATCCTGCTCGACGGCTGGAGCCTGCCGCTGGTGCTCGCCGACGTCGCCGAGGCCTATGCCGCCCGGGTCGCCGGGCGCAGGTGGGTGCCGCCGCGCAGGCCCGGCTACGACGCCTACCTCGCCTGGCTGTCCACTCAGGACGAACAGGCCGGAGCGCGGTTCTGGCGGGACGCGCTGGCCTCGGCCGAGCCCACCCGTCTCGGGCGGGCAGGCGCTGTCGGCGCGACGTCCTCGGCGGCGCTGGTCACCGCCGATCTGCCGCCTGCGGCGACCCGGGCACTGACCCGCCTGGCCGAACGCAGCAGGGCCACCCTGCACTCGGTGGTGCTGGCCGCGTGGTCACTGCTGCTGCGCGGCCGCTGTGCCAGCCGGGACCTGCTGTTCGGGGTGGTGATGTCGCTGCGGCCGGAGGAGGTGCCCGGGTCGGAACGGCTCATCGGGCTGTGCCTGAACACCGTGCCGCTGCGGGTGCGCATCGACGACGACGCCGAACTGCCCGCGCTGTTCCACCAGGTGCAGCGCAGCCTGGTGGACGGCTACCAGCACGCCGCGCATCCCCTGGGCCGCATTCGAGCCTGGGCCGGGGCGTCGGACGCGTTGTTCGACTCCATCGTCGTCTTCGAGAACTACCCCGGCGACCGCACCGGAGCGGCCCTCGGCGAGCACGGCGCGCTGCGGGTGGTCCGCGCGGTGGAGAGCACCGAGTTCGCCGTGTCCCTGACGGTGCTGCCGGGCGATCGACTGACCTTCGAGCTGACCCATCAGACCGACGCGCTGACCTCGGCCGAGGCGACCGGCCTCGTCCGGCGCCTGGCCCGCCTGCTGGAGCGGATCGCCGACAGCGGCGACCCCGACGGAAGAGAGAACCCGTGACGCTGCGCGTGCGCGACCTGTTCGCCGACGACGCCGACGAGACCACCGCGCAGGTGGCCGAGTGGAACGACACCGCCCGCGACCGCCCCACCGACGTGGGCGTCCACCACCTGGTGCGGCGGCAGGCGGCCGAACACGGCGCGCGTCCTGCCGTCACCTTCGACGGGTCGACGGTGACCTACGCACAGCTGGACGCGGCGGCCGCCGCACTGGCAGGCAGGCTGATCGGGCTGGGCGTGCGGCCCGGCGACGTGGTGGCCGTCGCGATGCCCCCGTCGGCCGACCGGATCACCGCCGTGCTCGGCGTGCTCTACGCGGGCGCGGCCTACCTGCCGCTGGATCCGGAACTGCCCGCCCGGCGACTGGAGTTCCTGCTCGCCGACGCGGACGCGAGCGCGCTGATCATCGACACGGCCGCGCGGGCCGGACAGCTCCGGCACGACGGCCCGGTCCTGTCCTTCGACGCCCCCTCGCCCGACCCCGAGCCCACCGGCGCGACGACGACGGAGCAGGCGGCGTTCCCCGGCGCCGACCTGGTGGCGTACGTCATCTACACCTCCGGCTCCACCGGCCGCCCCAAGGGCGTGGCGGTGAATCACCGCAGCCTGGTCAACCGACTGCTCTGGATGCGCGACCGCTACCAGGTCGGCCCCGAGGACGTGATCCTGCACAAGACCTCCTTCAGCTTCGACGTGTCGGTGTGGGAGCAGCTGCTGCCGCTGATCAGCGGCGCCCGCCTGGTGGTCACCCCGGAGGCCACGAGACGAGACTCCGGGGCGCTGGTGACGCTCATTCGCGACGAGTCCGTGACGATGCTGCACTTCGTGCCGTCGCTGCTGCCCGCCTTCCTCGACGTGGCGGGCGTGGTCCAGGCCGCGACGCTGCGGGTGGCGATCTCCAGTGGTGAGGCACTGCCCAAGCCGATGGCGGCCGAGTTTGCGCGCACCCTCCCGCACTGCGCGCTGCACAACCTCTACGGACCCACCGAGGCCACCATCGACGTCACCCACTGGGCGGTCGACGCCGCCGACGAACGGCCGTTCGTGCCCATCGGCACCCCGATCGACAACACCTCCGTCCACGTGCTCGACGACGACCTCACGCCGCTGCCGGTCGGCTCGGAGGGCGAGCTGTGCATCGGCGGACGCGCCGTCGCCGTCGGCTACCTCGGCCGAGGGTCGTTGACGGCGGAGCGGTTCGTGCCCGATCCGTTCGGCGACCCCGGCGACCGCCTCTACCGCACCGGAGACCGGGCCCGCTTCGGGCCCGACGGCGCCGTGGAGTACCTGGGCAGGCGGGACGGACAGGTCAAGCTGCGCGGCTACCGCATCGAACTGGGCGAGATCGAGTCCGCGCTGCTGGAGTCCGACCTGGTCGGTCAGGCCGCGGTGGTGCTGCGGGGCGTCGACGGGGCCCGGCGGCTGGTCGGGTTCGTCTCCGGCCGCCCCGAGACGGCAGCCGAGCGGGAGCAGGCCGCCGCCCAGGTGCTGGCCACGGTGGCGGCCGCTCTGCCCGCGTACCAGGTGCCCGCCGAACTGGTCTGGCTGGACACCCTGCCGCTGACCACCTCGGGCAAGATCGACCGGGCGGCCCTGCCCGAGGTGACCGTGCAGCGGTCCGCTGCGGCGCCCGAGACGCCCACCGAACAGGCCATCGCGAGCCTGTGGGCCGAGTTGATCGGCGCCGGGGAACCCGGTCTGGACGACGACTTCTTCCGCTCCGGCGGCGACTCGGTGTCCAGCATGCGGCTGGCCGCTCGCGCCCAGCGCGAGGGCATCCGCCTGGAGGTCGCCACGATCTTCACCGACCGCACCGTCCGAGGCATGGCCGCCTCGGCGGACCGGGCCGCGTCGACGCCCGCCGTCGAGTCGCCGTCGGACGCGGCGGGCGCGGACGCGCTGACGGCGGGCATCGACGAGGCACAGCTGGCGTCGGTGCGCGACCGGCCCGGTGTCGTCGACGTCTACCCGCTGGCGCCCATGCAGGCCGGGATGCTGTTCCGAGGGCTGTACTGGCCCGACTCCGACGCCTACTTCAACCAGAACGTGCTGGAGCTGGTGGGCGGAGTCGACGAGGCCGCGCTGCACGAGGCGTGGCGGCGGGTCGCCGACCGGTACGAGATCCTGCGCACCGGCTTCGTCTGGGAGGAACTGGCCGAACCGCTGCAGTACGTGCGCTCCGACGTCCAGCCGCCGTGGACGACGCTGGACTGGTCGCAGGAGAGCCCCGACCGGCACGCCGAGCTGTTGGAACGGCTGTTGGCGGACGACCGCGCGGCCGGTCTGGGCCTGGACGCCTGCCCCCTGTACCGGCTCACCCTGGTGCGTCGAGGCGACCAGGGCCACTACCTACTGTGGAGTCATCACCACATCCTGCTCGACGGCTGGTGCCTGTCGCTGATCTGGGGCGACATGTTCCGCATCTACGAGGACCTCGTGCAGGGTCGGGAACCACAGCTTTCGCCGTGCAGGCCCTACCGGGACTACGTGGGCTGGATCCGGGCGAAGACCGCGCAGGGCGACGAACCGGAACGGTTCTGGCGGGAGTACCTGGCCGAGTTGTCGCCCGTCCCGTTCTCCGAGGCGCCCTCCGACCGGGAGGGTCTGTTCCACACGATCGTCCACGAGTTCACCGAGTCGCTGACCGAGCTGGTCGCCGAGGCCTCCCGCCGCTACGGCGTCACCTCCAACGCGATCACTCAGGCCGCGTGGAGCATGCTGCTGGCCCTGCGATCCGGCGCCGAGGACGTCGTGCACGGCCTGACCATCGCGGGCCGCCCGCCGGAGCTGGCCGGGTCCGAGCTGATGGTCGGGCTGTTCATCAACACGATCCCGCTGCGCATCCGGCTCGACCCGGACCGGACGGTGACCGAACTGCTGGACGCCATCCACCGTGACCTCGCCATCACCTCCGCGCAGGGCCATGTCCCGTTGGCCCAGATCAAGTCGTGGGCGGGCGGCACCCGGCTCTCCGGCGGTCGGGTCTTCGACAGCCTGGTGGCCTTCGAGAACTACCCCGAGGACAACCTGCCCGGCGACGACGAGCTGAGCATCCAGGTCATCGACCTGCACGCCCAGGAGAAGACCGAATATCCCATCGGGCTGATCGTGCTCCCGCTGGAGAAGCTGGCCTTCCACTTCAACTACGACACCACGCACTTCACCGCCGCCGAGGTCGACCGGCTGATCGCGACCTTCCAGCTGCTGATGGAGCAGCTCTGCACCCGCCCGAGCGCCCGACTGCGCGAACTGGACGTCACCCCCGCCGCCGACCGGGAGCTGCTGGCGGACTGGAACTCCACCACGACGGACGAACCGGACGCGGCGACCCTGCTCGCCCTGTTCACCCGCAGCCTCGCCGCCGCCCCGCACGCCCCGGCCGTGGTGGAGGGCGACACGGTGGTGAGCTACACCGACCTGAACGCCCGCGCCGCCGCTCTGGCCGGACGTCTCGCCGAGGCCGGGGTGGCGCGCGGCGACCTGGTGGCCCTCTGCCTGCCGAGGTCGACGGCGTTCGTCACGGCCCTGCTGGCCGTCCACCGGCACGGCGCGGTGCCGGTCCTGCTCGACCCGGACCACCCGACCGCCCGACAGCACACGATCGCCGCCGACGCCGGGGTGGCCGCCGTCCTCACCAGCGGCGACCCGGCCGGGTTCGCCGCCTGGCCGGTGATCCACCCCGACGGCACGGTCACGGCACCGACCGGCCCGCCGAGCCGCACCCGAGGCGTCGCCGACCCGGACCGCGACGCCTGCCTGGTCTACACCTCCGGTTCCACCGGCACCCCCAAGGGCGTCCTGGCACCCCAGGCCGGGCTGGTCAACCGGATCGTGTGGTCCGGCACGGCGTTTCCCACCGAGCAGCCGCCACGGGTGTCGGCCACGGCGGGCACCGCGTTCGACATCGCGCTGTGGGAGGTGTTCTTCCCGCTGGCCCACGGCGGCACCGTCGTCATCGTTCCGCACGAGGTCGTGCTCGACGCGGACCGGCTCGCGGAGCTGCTGCGCGCCGAGAAGGTGTCGGTCGCCCACCTGCTGCCCACCCTCCTCGCCGCGTTCCTCGACGGCCCCGAGGCCGCGCACTGCACCGGGCTGCGCCACGTGCTCTCCGGCGGCGAGGCCGTGAGCCCCGCCCTGGTCCGGGCGTTCGCCTACTCGGGCCTGGACGCGCTCCTGCACCAGGCCTACGGCCCGGCCGAGGCCTCCATCAGCGTCACCCACCACACCTGCACGCCCGAGGACGGCCTCGGCGATCGGGTGCCGATCGGACGGCCGATCGACAACACCACCGTGCACGTGGTCGATGCGCACCTGCGGGAGGTGCCCGTCGGGTGCGTCGGTGAACTGGCGACCGCCGGGATCGCCGTGGGCGCGGGATACCTCGGCGACGCCGACCTCACCGCCCGACGATTCCCCGCCAACCCCTTCGGCGAGGGCAGGCTCTACCTCACCGGCGACCGCGCGCGATGGCGAACGGACGGGACGCTGGAGTTCCTCGGTCGAGACGACCGGCAGGTGAAGGTGCGCGGCCACCGCGTCGAACCCGCCGAGATCGACCGCACCGCCGAGGAACACCCCACCGTGCGGCACGCCGTCACGGTCGTCCACGACGGCGCACTGACCACGTTCGCCGTGCCCCGCGCCGGAGCCGCGCTCGACCCCGGTGCACTGCGCCGCCTGCTGGTCGAACGCCTGCCGGACTGGATGATCGGCGGAATCACCGTGCTCGACGCCCTGCCGGTGACCGGCAACGGCAAGGTCGACCAGCGCAGGCTGACCGAGCTCGCGGGCGCCGCGGACGCGCAAGCCGGGGCGGAGGCGTCCCGGCCGCCGACCACCGAGTTGGAACAGCTGATCGCCCGCTGCTGGGAAGAGGTGCTCGGCGTCAGCGGCATCGGCGCGCACGACGACTTCTTCGACCTCGGCGGCCACTCGCTGCTCGTGGTGCGGCTGTTGCGGGTCCTGCGCGAGAACCTGCCCGCCGGGATGCGCTGCGACGTACCCCAGATCCTTAAGGCGGGCACCGTCGCCGGGCTCGCCGAGCAGCTCCTCGGCCCGGTCGCCGGGTCGGGCTCCCAGCACGTGCACACTCTCAACCCGGACGCGACCGGCGGGGCGCTGTTCCTCGTGCATCCCGGCGAGGGCCTCGCGCTGCCCTACCACGGGCTGGCGCCACTGCTGCCCGAGTGGCGGCTGCACGTGCTCTCCGATCCCCGGTTCGGGCAGCCGGACCACCGCTTCGGCACCCTCGCCGAGATGGCCACCCGCTACGTCGAATGGGTGCGCACCCTCGAACCCGAAGGGCCGTACCACCTCGGCGGCTGGTCCTTCGGCGGCGTGGTCGCCCTGGAGATGGCCCGACAGATGCAGGCACACGGGGACGTGGTCACCGACGTCCTGCTCATCGACAGCCATAACCTCAACGCCACCGCGCCGACCGGCGATCCCCGCGAGGGCATCCGAGCGCGGCTGGTCGAGCTGGGCGTGGACGCCGACTCTCCCGAGGGCGTCGACCTCGCCGACGAACTGGAGCACAACGGCGGCCTCGCCGCCCGCTACCCGCAGCCCGCCTACCCGGACCGGGTATCGCTGCTGTCGGTCGACGCCGGCGACCGCGACGCCGCCCGCCCACACGGCTGGGATCGGGCTTTGTTCCCCGGTCTGGTCGTCACGACCGTGCCCGGCGACCACGAGCGGCTCTTCGACACCGATCACCTGCCCGACACGGCTGCCGCCGTCCGCGACGCACTGGGGGAGAACCGATGACGACCCTGCCTGCGACGAGCCTGTCGGAGACCGCCCGCCGTTCGCCTGAACGCGCGGTGGAGACCTACGTCGAGGGCAGGCCGTACGACCTGTTCTATCTGTCGTCCGCCGGACGGCGGCTGGTGGGCCGCAAGACCGAGGCCGCCTATCCCGGCCCGGATCTCGGCGACGGACCGGTCGAGCGGCTCAAGGGCTGCCTGGTCGAGCCGGGGATGCTGCTGGGCATCGTCGAACGGGAGCAGGTGGCCGAGGACCACGTCGCGGTCTTCCATCGGCCGCTGGACGAGGCGGAGAAGGCGGCGCTGTTCGCCGAGGCCGCCGCCGATCCCCTGACCGACCTGTACTACCCCTTCGCGCAGCTCGGCGACCGAGTCCGCGAGGCCGCCGCGACCGAGGAGGGCGGGTGGGAGGTCACCGAGGAGTTCGTCGCCGAACTCGACCACGCCGAGTCGGTCCTGCGGGACTACGTGCCGCAGCGACTCGCCGAGCTGGGATTCCTCGGCGGCATCGCCTACGACGCCGCCTGCTCGACGGGGGCGTTCCTGTCGGCCGTCGGCCGCCGCTTCCCCGACGTCCGCACCGTCGGTCAGGACCTCAGCGCGGCGATGGTCGAGCACGCCCGGTCTCGGGTGGACGAGGTCCACTGTGGCGACAGCATCCGCCCCGCGATCCCGGCGGGCAGCGCGGACCTGGTGGTGTGCCGCCATCTCAACGCCTTCGTCGTCGGCACCGACCAGGCCCACGACCTGTTGGCGGCGGCGGTGAGCCGCTGCCGAGACGGCGGGCTGATCGTGCTGCTCGGCCACACCCCGATCCTGATCAGCACCCAGTGGTGTGAGATGGCCGGACTGGAGGTGGTGCAGCGCTCGGCGGCCACCCCGTCCGGTCATGCGCTGTTCCAGTGCTACGTGCTGCGCAAGGGAGGGAGTCGGGATGGGTGACGAGCCGCCCGCCGACCACGCGAGCCTGCTTCCCCGCCTGGCCGCTGAGCGAGTGGTCTTACGGGCGTTCCGGCCGGCGGACGCGGCGGCGTTGGCCGCCTACCGCTCCGATCCGGCGGTGGCCCGCTACCAGGCCTGGGACACGCCCCTGTCGGAGGAGCAGGCGGCCGAGTCCATCGCGGGCCGCGCCCGCGCCGACCCGGACCAGCCGGGCTGGACGCCCTACGCCGTCGCACTCGACGGCGTCCTGATCGGCGACGTCGGTGTGAACCTGCACGACAACCGAATGCAGGCCGACATCGGGTTCACGCTCGCCTCGGCGTTCCACGGGCGCGGCTACGCCACCGAGGCGGTCGGGCGCGTCCTGGACCACCTGTTCCTGGACCGGGGGCTGCACCGGGTCTCCGCCGAGTGCGATCCCCGGAACGACGCCTCCGTGCGGCTGCTCGACCGCCTCGGCTTTCGCCGCGAAGGTCTCCGGCGAGCCAACACGTGGTTGCGCGGCGAATGGGCCGACGACCTGCTCTTCGGCCTGCTGGCTGCCGACTACCGCGCCGCGCGGGGGTGAGCGGCGAGCAGCACGGACTTGCCTGGGGGCGCCGGGCGCGGCCAGGTTCGCACCGCCGCCGCACCCGACCCGACCGCCTCAGCGCGGACCGCTCCCCCACCACGCGCCCGCCGCTGCCGCAGCGGCGACGTAGTCGGTGAAGTCGCGGGGTTCGCGGCCGAGCGCCCGGTGGACGCCGTCGGAGACGCGGGCCTCGAAGTTCTCGCGGATCGGAGTGAGGCCTGCGGCCCAGATCTCCGCCTCGGCGGCGGGCGCGCCCTGCGCGACCAGGTCGGCGATGAAGTCCTCTACCGGGATCGGGACGTAGCGGGCCTGATGGCCGGTGGCGGCGGCGATCTCGGCCAACGCCTCGGCGATGGTCAGCGGTCGAGGGCCCGACAGCTCGTAGGTCGCTCCGGTGTGGGCGTCGTCGGCGGCGGTGAGCGCCGTGACCGCGACCTCGGCGATGTCCTCGACGTCGATGAACGTCGCGGCGCCGTCGGCGGCGGGCAACCGCAGCTCGCCTTGCCGGATGGGGGTGAGGAATGGCTCGGCGCTGAAGTTCTGGGCGAACCAGCCGGGGCGCAGGATCGTCCAGTCAGTGTCCGAGTCCCGCAATGCCGCCTCGCCCGCCAGATGTCCTTCGCCTGCCAGGTTGTCGGCGCCGAAGTAGCCGGGGGTGTCGACGCCGCGAGCCGACAGCAGCACCAGTCGGGGGACGCCGAGTTCCTCCGCCCGGCGGATCAGGGCCCCGGTGCGGTTCGCGCCGTCCAGGGGGACGAGGTAGGCGGCGGTCACGCCGGTGAGCGCGGCGTCCCAGGTCGTCTCGTCGAGCCAGTCGAAGTGCGTCGTACCGGACCTCGACGCGACGCGGACGGGGATGTCGGCGGCCTCAAGCCGGGCGGTCACCCGGCGGCCGGTCTTGCCGGTGCCGCCGATGACCAGGACGGGGTCGTGTGTCATGTCCTGAGCCTGCATCGTGCGCGGCGCGTCGACCATGGGTGATGCCCTCGGCGGCATGGGTGTTCGTCTCGACGTCGAGACGACCGAGCGCCGGTCAGGCCGGACTGCCCGCCGGTTGCAGCGTGGCCGGTTCCGCGCCGCAGGCTTCGGGCGGCGAGTCGCGGCGGCCGCTGCGGTGGGAGCTGGGGGTGACGCCTCGGACGCGGGTGAAGGCCGCGCTGAAGGCGAACGGATCGGTGTAGCCCACTCGGCGGGCGACGGCGGCCACGGTCGACTCGGGTTCGGTGAGCAGGTCGGCGGCCACGGCCATCCGCCACGCGGTCAGATAGGTCAGGGGCGGTTCGCCGACCAGAGCGCTGAACCTCCTGGCGAAGGCGGCGCGGGACACGGCCGCCTCCGCCGCCATCGCGGCGACGGTCCAGGGACGGGCCGGTTCGGCATGGACGGCGCGCAGCGCGGAGCCGACCACGGGATCGCCGAGTGCGTGATACCAGGCAGGCGGATGAGTCTCCGGGCGGTCGAACCAGGCGTGGAGCGTGCAGGTGAGCAGCCAGTCCAGCAGCCGGTCGAGCACGACCTGCCTGCCCGCCCCGTGGGCGGCGACCTCGGCGGCGAGAAAGTCCAGGACGGCGTCGCACTCCTCGTCGCCGGGCACGGTCAGCACGGGCGGCAGCGCACCGGGAAGTCGCCGTCCGACGTCGGCGCTGGTGCGGTACGCGCCGACGACCAGAGTGGTGGGCCCGCCGGACTCGGGACCGCCGGGCGGCGGCGGGTTCCTCGCCCGGTGCGGACCGTCGGGGTCGGGCAGCTCGTCGACGACGCTGAACGGCGCGGGACCGAGAATGACGGCGGTGTCACCGTGGTGCAGCGGCGTCGGGTCTCCGTTGTCGGGAATGAGCCAGCCGTTGCCGTGCGCCATCGTGCAGAGGGTCAGGGGGGCACCGTCGGCGAAGCGCAGCGACCAGGGCGGAGTGAGGATCGTGCGGTGGAACAGTGCTCCGTCGGCTCGGACGCCGCGCATGAGGTCGGTCAGCGCGTCCATGCCTCGACAGTAGCCGGGCCGGTCGGTGCGGCCGACGTGATCGCTCGACAGCGGCTGAGACAGGGAGTGCCGCCCGCCCCAGGCGAGGACCTCGGGGCGGGCGGCAGAGATGCCCGTCTCGCTGCTCAGCCCGCGACCCTCGGCCGCCTGATCAGCTCGAAGAGACCGGCGACGTCGCCCTGGCCGTGGCCGTCGGCGACCCGTCGCTGCATGAGGGCGTACAGCGGGGCGAGGAGTTCGACATCGACGCCCTGCTCCCGGCCCGCCTGCGCGAGATTGGCGACGCCGGTGGTCTGCATGGCCAGGGTGTTCATGACGCCGGTGTCATGGTCGTCGGCGTCGATTCGCTGGGCGAAGAGGTCGACGCTGATCGCCATGTCGGTGAGCCAGCGGCGGAGCATCGGGGCGAAGCTTTTCGTCGGAATGCCCTCGGAGTCGACGAGCGCGAAGGCCTGGAGGATGCCGGCGAACATGCCGTACATGCCGGTGAGCAGGGCGAGGTCCTGCAGCGCGGCCAGGCCGGGATCGGTGCCCAGGTGGTGGACCTCGCCGAGGACCTCCAGCGTGGCGCGGTGAGCGTCGAGGACCTCGTCCGGTCCGCTGTAGAGGAAAAAGGCCCCGGGCGTGGCCACGGTCGGCGGGATGGCCATGATCCCGCCGTCGAGATACTCGATGCCGTGCTCCCGTGCCCAGTCCGCGGTGGCTCGGGCCTGGCCGGGGATGCCGTTGGTGAGGTTGACCAGGGTGCGGCCCCGGAGGGCCTCGGTCACCGAGGCGTCGAGGATCTCATGCAGGGCCGGGTAGTCCAGGACGCACGCGATCACCAGCGGACCGGCCGCGACGGCGTCGGCGGCGGAGTTCGCCCGGCGGGCGCCTCGGGCGACCAGGGCCTCGACCCGCCCGGGCGAGCGGTTCCACACCGTCGTCGGGTGGCCCGCAGCCAGGAATGCGTCGGCCAGTGCGGTGCCCATCGCGCCGAGTCCGATGATCGTCACTGGAGTGGCCGGGGTCGTCGAGTGGTCGTGTTCTGGCACGGATGCTCCAGTCGTCAATGCTGGTCAGGAGTATTGGTCGGGCGAAATCCGCCTGCTGCCAGCGTCGTGCCGGGAAAGCCTGGATTCAAGTACGCACTAATTAGTGCGGTACGCACCGAAAAGTGAGAATCGGCTGCTCGATTCCTGACCCGGCAGGGTTCTCGCGCTGCTCGGGCCGAGTCGGACTGGTCGCTGGTGCGGGTTGCGCACGTCGCGCCGCGAAGCCTGTTGCCCGGTCAGCAGCCGGTTGAGGGCTCGGCCAGAGCCGCGCCGAGGGCGACGGCGTGGGCACCCGCCGACCGCCCGGCCCGCTCCGATCGCCCGCGTCCCGGCGGGGGTCTCGGCTTGGCGGGTACGGGCGGCTCTCCCGCCGCACCGGCTCGAGCGGGGCCTAGACGGGAGAGTTCCGGCGCACGTTCGAGGTCAGAACACGGTCGAGCGCCGCCCGGCCCGCGGGTCCCCAGGTCGGCTTGCCGCCGGGAAGGCCCTGTTCCCCGTTCTGTCCCATGAGGATGAGGAAGAGGCTCTTCAAGGCGGCCAATCCGCGGGCGCGGCGGATCGTCGCCTCGTCCGCCTGCGCGTACACCTCGAAGAACCGTTCGGCGGCGCCTGCGGGAAGCAGCACCCAGGCGGCCGCGAGGTCCCATGCCGGATCGCCTGCGAACATGGAGCCGAAGTCGACCACGCCCGAGAGTGTCCCGTCCGAGACGACGACGTTCGCGGGATGGAGGTCACCGTGCAGCCATACCGGCGGGCCCTCCCACTCGGGGGCGGCAACAGCGTCGCCCCAGACGGCCCGGACAGCCCGGATGTCGGCGGTAACGCCGCCGGGGGCGATGGCGTGCACGAACTCTTCGAAGCCGTCCGTGCAGTTCTTGGGGTGAGCGCCGCGGTCTGAACTGGCAGGCGCCTCGGCGGGCGCCTCTCTATGGAGCGCCCGGAGGAAGCCCGCCAGAGCGTCGGCCGCGTGGTCGTCACGACTGATCGAGACGCAGTCGAGCGGCTCGCCGGGAACCCACGTCATGACGGCCCAGGGCCTCGGGAAGAGCGCGGACGGTTCGCCGATCCGCTCCGGAGCCGGAACCGGGAGCGGAAGGCGCGGGGCCAGGACGGGCAGCCACCGGCACTCCTTGCGCTGGAGATCCGGGGCGTGTTCCGTGCGCGGCATGCGCACGGCCAACTCATCCCCGAGGCGCCACATGTGGTTGTCCCAGCCGCCTGCTACCTCGCGGATGACCAGCCCGGCGAGGTCGGGATGTTGGTCCTCGAGAAGAGCGTGCACCAGCTCTGCAGTGATCTCGATCTCGGGGTCGGTCATGTGAAGCCACGGTACGTGAGTCCGGCGGAGCGGACACTCACTCGCCGGAATGCCCGCTCGCCACGCCCGTTCCGTCGGCGGCCTCTCCAGAGCAGAAGGACGCCAGGCTAACGCGGGCCTACATCGTGGGTGATGCCTGAGTCAGGACATCAGGGGCGGCGTGGAGCCGAAACGCGGGCTGGTCACCAACAGGCTGGGTTCCTCGGTGCGCCGGCGACGGTCGAAGACGAGACCACACCAGTGTCTCCCCGAGGTCCGCGAAGATCATTCCTGGTCACGAGCGGGTCCGGCCTGTTTCGGAACCGATGTTCCGGAACACGTCGCTGTTTCGGAACGCATGTTCCGGATCAGGTAGGGTGCCGCCGATGCCCGGAACTCCACGACGTCAACGGTGGGACGCCGCGCGCAATCGCACCGCGCTGCTCGCCGCCGCCAGGGAGGCCTTCGCCGCTCGGGGGCTCGCGGTCGACGTTCGAGAGGTCGCCCGTCGGGCCGGTGTCGGCATCGCGACGCTGTATCGGCACTTCCCCACCAAGGACGATCTGGTGGCGGCGACGCTGGAAAAGGACCTCGCCGAGTGGTCCGAGGCCGCCGGGGTCGCGGTGGCCACCGAGGACGCCTGGTTCGGACTGACGTTGATCATCGAGCAGACCCTGGCCGTCATGGCCCGTCACCGGGCCGTCCTGGACGGCCTGTCCGAGCCGAGGAGCGCGCCGCAGATCCTCCTGCGCAGGCTCGCGACGCTGCGCGGGATGCTGGAAGGCCTGGTGGACCGTGCGCACCGGCAGGGCACGCTGCGACTGGACGTCTCCGCCGACGACGTCGGACTGTTGATCCTGGCGCTGGGGCGGGTCGTGCAGCTCACGGTCGCGGCGGGCGGCGTGGCCGTCGCTTCCGAGGGCGACGCCTCGAACGCGGTGTGGCGCAGGCACACCGGACTCGTCCTCGACGGCCTGCACACCCATGCGGTGCGAGAGTGACGGCAGGCGTCCCCGACGTGTGGTGACGTCGCCGTAGCCGAGGCCGACCTCGCCCAGTACGGTTCCGAGGCGGGCGAAGCACTGCCCGACTTGGATGGCGAAGTCCGTGGAGATCAGGCGGCCGTCGGCGTCGGCCGCGCACGGTCCGGCCACGGCGATCAGCCCGATCCGGAGTCCATGAGACGGCTGTACCCGTAGAGGACGGCGGCGGGGTTGATCACGACAGGCGGCGTGGTCGGTCCTGGGCGGCTCCGCAGGAGGACATCACGTCTCGGCCGGTGACTCGTCCGTTCCTGCGCCGTCGATCACCATGGTCGGCCCAGGAGCACAACCCTGCGACCACTCCTGATCGAGTGGGTCGAGTCCCGGCGGGCAGACGGCGTCGACCGACCGACGACGGTCACGATGCCGGTTCGCGGTCGCGGTCGTCCGATCGGCCCGCCTCCGGTTCGGACCATCGGTGCGTCGCCTGTGGACCGTGCCAGGACCGCCAGAGCGCGGCATACGGTCCGTCCGCGTCGAGAAGGTCCTCGTGGCTGCCCAGTTCGGTGATCCGACCGCCGTCCAGGACGGCGACGCGATCGGCGTCGTGGGCGGTGTGCAGCCGGTGCGCGATGGCGATGACGGTGCGCCCGGCCAGTACGGCGGCCAGCGATCGTTCGGCGTGCCGGGCGGTGGTCGGATCCAGCAGGGCGGTGGCCTCGTCGAGGATGACGGTGTGCGGGTCGGCCAGGACCACCCTGGCCAGGGCGATCTGCTGGGAGCGGGCGGCGTCCAACCCCGCCCCCGGCGTGTCGAGCCGGGTGTCCAGCCCGGCGGGCAGGTCGTCGACCCAGTGCGCGTCCACCGCGGCCAGCGCGGCGCGCAGCGTCGTGTCGGCAGCCTCGGGGGCGGCGATGCTCAGGTTGTCGCGCAGGGTGCCGAGGAAGACGTGGTGTTCCTGGGTGACCAGGACGACGCGGCGCCGTAGTTCCGCAGGCCCGAGCCGGGCGACGGGGACCCCGCCGACGGTGATGCTGCCCGTGCGTGGTGCGTCGATGCCGGCCAGCAGCCGTCCGAGGGTGGACTTCCCAGCGCCGGAGGGGCCCACCAGTGCCAGTCGCTCCCCCGGCCGCACGGCCAGGTCGATGCCGATCAGGACGTCACGGCCCTCGACGTAGGAATGGGAGACGCCGACGACCTCGATACGGTCGTCGGCCGGTGCCGTCTCCGTGTGGACGGGGGCGGTCCCGGCGGCCAGCGCGACGCCCTCGATCCGGGCCAGGGACGCGCCGCTGCGCTGCAGCTGCTCCAGGTAGATCAGCACCCGGTCGAGGGGTTCGGTGAGCTGGAGGATGTAGAGCCCGCCTGCGATGACGGTGCCGATACCAATCGTCCCTTCGAGATAGCGGACGCCGCCGACCAGCAGGATCACCGCCAGCGGAATCCCATAGGAGAACTCCAGGACGGGGTACAGGACCGTGCGCAGCCGCAGGGTCCGGTTCTTGGCGTCGTAGGAGTCGGCGACGCGGCGGTCGCCTTCAGTGATCCGGCGTCGCCGCAGCCGCAGCGACTCCACGGTCGCGGCGCCGTCGGCCGTGGCGGCGAGGCTCTCCGAGACTGCGGAGGTGGCGTGGCCCTCGGTGAGATAGGCGGTGCGGGCTCGACGCAGATACCACCGGGCCACCACCCCGATCACGGGGGCGCCGACCAGCGCGCACAAGCCGAACAGCGGGTCCAGCAGCGTGATCGCGCCGAGGATGAGCAGCACCTGCACGGCGGAGAGGAACAGGCCCGGTCCGGCATCGCGCAGGGTGGTGCCCAGGGTGGCGACGTCGGTGGAACTGCGGGTCATGAGGTCGCCGGACCCGGCGTGCTCGACGACGGAGGTGGGCAGGGCCAGCGTCCGGTCGACGAAGCGTTCGCGGAGCCGGGCCAGGGCGCGTTCGGCGAAGCGGTGGGCCGCGTAGTACGCGAGGCGGGTGAGCAGGAACTGGGCCACGGCGAAGGCGACGAGCGCGGCGGCGAGGAGGTCGAGGACGGCGGTGCCCTCGCCCGCCTCGACGCGATCGACGATCTCGCCGAGCAGCCGGGGCGCGGCCAGACCCGCCGCAGCGGCCAGGAACGTCAGGGTGATGACGATGACCAGCGCGCGCCGGTCATGGCGCAACAGATCCCAAGTGGCGCGGCCGACGGCGGGTGCGTCGGCGACGGGAAGTCGCCCGTCGGCGGGCGAGCTGCTCATCGGAGGCCCTCCTCGGCGGGTGCGGTGTCGGAGCGGGCCGTGGCGGCCGAGAGGACGGGGTCCGCACGAGTCGGTCTGGCGGGCGCCGGGTCCGCTGCCTCGTCTTCGGCGAGGACGTCGCGGGTGACCAGGGCACGGTAGCCGCGCGAGGCTGTCATCAGGGCGGCGTGGGTCCCCTCGGTGTGCACTCGCCCGTCGACGAGCAGGACGATGTGGTCGGCGTGGTCCAGGACCAGCGGTGACGCGGTGACCACGACGGTGGTCCGGCCCGTGCGGGCGACGGACAGCCTGCGGGCGATCACGGCCTCGGTATGGGCGTCGACCGAGGAGGTGGGCTCGATCAGCAGCAGGACGTCGGGGTCGGCCAGCACCGAACGGGCCAGCCGGAGCCGTTGCCGCTGGCCGCCGGAGAGGTCGCGGCCCTGGGGCCGAATCGTGGAGTCCAGGCCGTGGGGGAGTCCGCTGAGGACGTCGTCGGCTGCGGCGGTGTGCAGGGCGGCGAGGACCGCGGCGTCCGCGTGGTCCTCCCCCGTGGCCAGCGCCTCGCGCAGCGTGCCTGCGAAGAGGTAGGCGTCGTCGGCGGCCAGCAGGATGCGGCGGCGCGTCTCCGCCAGCGGGAGCCGGGCCAGCGGCGTGTCACCCCAGACGGCGTCGGAGTCGACGTGCCGGGCCAGCCGTTCCAGGATCGCCGTGGCCTCGACGGTGCGGGCGGTCACCAGGGCTGTCACGACACCGGGCGCGATGGTGACGCCGGAGGCCGGGTCGTGCAGGGCGGCCGGTTGGTCGGGACCGGGTACGGGCTCGACGTGGTCCTGCACGATCGGGGCGAGTCGAAGGACGTTCACGACGCGGCGGGCGGCGACCAGTCCCTTGGCGATCTGGTCGGCGCCCTCGATGAGGAAGAGCACCGGGACGATCAAGGCGGCGACGTAGCCGTAGACCGCGATCATCTCGCCCACGGTGATCTGTCCCGCCGAGGCCATCCTCGCGGCGATCCAGGTGACCGCGACGAGGAAGAGCGTGGGCATCCCGGCCGCGACGGCCTGGATCCAGCTGGTGACCGCTCCGACGCGGTAGCCCTCGGCCCGCAGGTCCTGGGATGCGGATCGATACCGGCGGGCGAACTGCTCCTTGCCGCCGATCCCGCAGAGCACCCGGAGCCCGGCGACGATGTCGCCTGCCTGGGCGGTCAGCGCGCCCTGATGCTCGCGGTAGCGGGTCTCGGCGGTCTGGAGCCTGCCCAGGAGCGGGCCGATGACGACACCCAGCAGCGGAACACCGAGCAGGACCACGGTCGCCAGCACCGGGGAGATCGCCAGCAGCAGGACCGTCACCGCGCCGTAGGCCATCACCGCGCCGACACCGGGCCCGACGCAGGTCAGTGCCAGGGCGATGTGACTGACGTCGGTGGCGCCGATGGTGACGACCTCGCCGGTGCCCACTCGGCGCGACAGCGTGTGGCCGAGGCGGGTCGTCTGCCGGGTGACGACCTGCACCGTGCGGAGCGAGGCATCGGTGCGGAGGAAGGTCATGGTGCGGTGCCGGGCCATGCCCGCGAGTGCGTTGGCGAGGGTCAGGGCAAGAATCCCCACCGTCCACCAGACCAGGGCGGACATGTCTCCGGCGCGCAGGCCGTCGTCGACGGCGCGGGAGAGCAGGTAGGGCGGCAGCATCATCCCCACCATCCAGATCGTGCTCCACATCGTCCCGGCCAGTGCCCGACGGAGCTGACTGACCACCAGCCACACCAGGTACCGGCCGGGGCCGCGGGTGTCTGGCACGCCGGGATCGGCGTAGGGGGCTCGTCTGCGCACGATTCCGACGGTAGCGGGGAGGGTGGCCCGTAGCGATGGATTTCCGCCCCCGACGAATGACCTCGCAGCCGAGGCGACCGGCTGGCTGAGCCCCCGATCCTGCCCGCTCGGATGACGGAGAAGACGCTGGTCACCGGGCTGGGGCGCTCGAGCGTGATGTGGCTGCCCGGTCCGGACGACGGTGTTACTGTCGGATCATGGGGCGTGGCCGGGAGAAGGCGAAGCAGGAGAAGGCGGCGCGGCGGTGGGACTCCGTCGCCGTGCCTGATCTGCTCGGCCTGACCGCACCGGAGGCCGAGCGGATCGGTGCGGAGCTCGGGCTGCGGGTGACCGCCCCCGGCGACGATCCCGAGCCGGTGGAGGAACTGAGCGGCACGGTGGTCCGCCAGCACCCCGCAGCGGGTGTGCTGGTCGCCCGGGGGTCACGGGTGATCGTGTCGACCACCGGTTCAGGTGGCGAGGCGGGCGCACACGAGCCGAGGTGGCCCTTCCCGCCGGTCCCGGAAGGACACACCGTGCTGGAGCCCGACGCCGATCGGGCCTTCTGATCGGCTGCGCGCCCGCCTGTCTGCTCCCGCGCGGCTCGTCGGCACTCGGCACTCGGCACTCGGCGAGAGGCCACGGTGCTCGACGCTCGTGCTCAGCGGTAGAGCTTCTCGGCGTAAGCCGGTCCGTAGTACGTCTCCAGTTCGGCAAGGGCTGCCTCGGGACGGTCCAGCACCTTGGCGATGCGAGGGCGGGAGGCCACGGCGTCGGGATTCCAGGTCTCGGGCTTCCACAACGCCGAGCGCAGGAACGCCTTCGAGCAGTGGTGGAAGATCTCGTCGATCTCCACGATCATCGCGACGCGGGGTCGGTTGCCCTTGACGATCATCTCGTCGAAGAACGGCGCGTCGCTCACCAGCCTCGCTCGACCGTTGATGCGCAGCGTGTCGCCTCGGCCCGGCACGAGGTAGATCAGGCCGACGTGCGGGTTGGCCAGGATGTTGCGGAATCCGTCGACCCGCCGGTTGCCCGGTCGGTCGGGGACGGCGATCGTCGTGTCGTCCAGCACGTGGGTGAAACCCGGCGGGTCGCCCTTCGGGGAGACGTCGCAGCGGCCTGCGGCGTCGGCGGTGGCGACCAGGCAGAACGGGGATGCCGCGAGCCAGTCCCGGTCCAGTTGGTGCAGCGCGGCGCGCTCCTTGGTCGCATTGCGCTCCGTCGGCTCGCCGATCAACGCGGCCAGCTCGGCAGGTGAGCTGATCTCCACCTGTCCCGTCGACCTCATCCGTGTCGTCCCCCGCGTCGTCGGTGCGTGCGCCCCGGCCGAGGGTAGTCCGGCGGCGGGGCCGGGAGCCGCCCGTTCCGGCCGTCGTGGAACCGGCCTCGCCGCCCGCGGCACCCGACCCGTCTCGTCGTCTCCCCGTTCCCCGAGGCCCGGCTCCTTCCGAGTCCCATATCGTCCGGTCGCCCGCCCTCCGCCCCTCGGCGACGTGCGCTTTCATCGGCCCGCCGCACCGCGATGGGCAGTCCGGCGCCTCCCACGGCGCTCCCGGCAGCGGGCGGATCTGCTCTCGCGGCGACGAGTTCCGCTCCGGACCGGTGAGTTTCGCGTTGCGGGGAAGTCTGTACCTCCGACAGCACGGTCGGTGCCCCGCCGAACACCGACGGCGGGCACCGCGACGACAGAAACGGAGTAGGGACCGATGGCGAAGACGGAACCGGTCGGGACGCTGCACACGGGTTTCAGCAGCCCCGGAGCGACGGCGGCGTCCTGGTCCGAGGTGCGGGAACGACTGGTGGCATCGGAGGTGTTCTGGATCTCCACGGTGCGCCCCGACGGACGTCCGCACGTGACTCCGCTGCTCGCGGTGTGGCGGGACGAGGCCCTGTACTTCTGTACCGGTGGGACCGAGCGCAAGTCCAGGAATCTTGCCGAGAACCCGCAGTGCACCCTCACCACCGGGTGCAACCGGCTCAATGAGGGCGTCGACCTCGTCGTTGACGGCCTGGCGGTGCGGGTATCGGAGAACGCCCTGCTACGCCGCCTCGCCGAGGACTGGGCGACCAAGTACGGGTGGAACTTCGCGGTGCGTGACGACGAGTTCGTCGGTGAGGGCGGGAACGTGGCTCAGGTGTACCGAGTGGAACCGGTGACGGTCTACGCCTACGGCCGCGATGCCGAGTACAGCGCGACGAGCTGGCGGTTCTGAGGCGCGACGGTCACTCACTCGGCGAGCGTGCAGCGGTCACGGCGTGCGTGCCGCAGCCTGCGACGCAGGATCGGCGGCAGGCGGTGCATCGCACCCGCTGCCGCCGATGGTGCCGCAGGCAGCAGACGCGACCGGCGGAGCACTCCGGGTGCACAGGTCTCCCTGCGTCGCACCGGCCGGGCGGAGTTCACCCACGCAGCGGTCGGTGCGTCAGCGCGGCAGGCACAGCGCCAGGACCCGATGAAGGCGACGGTCGTCGGTCGATCGCAGCGGCGGCAACAGCAGTGTGGTCAGGCCCGACTCGATGGCGGCCCCGTCCGGCCCGGACCGATCGCCCACCATGAGCGCGTCGGCGGCGTCGACGCCCAGCGCCGTCACGGTCCGATCGAACATCGCCCGGTCGGGTTTCTGCACGCCCTGTTCGAAGGACAGGGTGAACACGTCGACCAGGCCCGCCAGGCCTGCGTCGGCGAACACGGGTCGCAGATCGAAGTGGATGTCACTCACGACCGCGATCCGCACTCCGGCCGTATGCAGGCTCCGGAGCACCTCCGAGACGTCCGAGGCGAACGGGTTGTGCCGTGTGTCGGACTCGACGGCATACAGCGACCGGGCCAGCTCCGGGTCCAGACCGGCCTCGGCGAACACTCCGAGGTAGGTCTGTCGGTGCCGGTCGGCGTCGGCGTCGACGCCGGGGGCGTCCAGCCGACGTCCGTCGTGATCTACCGTCCGGATCGCGGCGAGGACGGTCTCGATCTGTTCCGGCCCTGCGTGTCGCCCGATCGACTCCAGTGCCCGTCGAACCCAGTCGGGTTCCGCGAGTGTCGTGACGAGGGTGCCGCGCCAGTCGAAGAGGACCGCGTCGAAGGACATGGTTCAGATCTATCACGATCGCCGTGGCGGTAGGACGTCGGTACTCGGCCCGGCCCAGAAGCGCCCGGCGGGCAGTGCAGTGTCGTCTGCCCGAGCCTGACGGGCTGCGTCACCCCACGCACGTCGCATCCCCGCGTCGTTTCCACCGACAGGTCATGAGCACTGCCAGACACCGGCCGGTCGGGTCCCCGATGGTGCCTGGTCGGCTCCACGCGACCGGGCGGCAACCAGCCGGGCCGGGAACGACATGCCGGTGACCGGTGGGCAGTGCCGGGGCCGGCATCAGGCCACAGCGGGTGTCGTCGGCTCGACGGCATCGCCGGATTTTTGTCGAAACAGCAAAGCAGTTTGACGATGTTGCGGAGGGCGCGGAGAGTCGGGCAGCGGAGGGCAGCCGCGAGGAAGACGCGGCGCGAAGCAGTGGAGGAAGGGTGACCACAGTGCGAGACGGCTACGACGTGGTGGTGGTGGGAGGCGGCGCCGCCGGACTCGGCGGGGCGCTGGCGCTGGCTCGGGCGCGTCGCTCGGTGCTGGTCGTCGACGCGGGCGAGCCGCGCAACGCCCCGGCCGGACACGTGCACAACTACCTGGGCCGTGAGGGCACTCCCCCCGGCGAGCTGCTCGCCGCAGGCCGCGCCGAGGTGGCGAGTTACGGCGGTGAGGTCGTCGCGGGCCGAGTCGTCTCGGCCGAGCCCGTCGGAGGGGACACCGAGGCGGACTCCACCGGTTTCCGCGTGCACCTCGCGGACGGACGACGCGTCTCCGCGCGGCGACTGCTGGTGGCCACCGGTCTGGTGGACGAGCTTCCCGAGGTGCCGGGGGTGGCCGAGCAGTGGGGACGCGGCGTCCTGCACTGTCCGTACTGCCACGGCTGGGAGGTGCGCGACCAGCAGATCGGCGTGTTGGCCACCAGCCCCTTCTCGCTGCATCAGGCACAGCTGTTCCGGCAGTGGAGCGCGCGGGTGACCTTCTTCCTGCACGACCAGCCCGCGCCTGCGGACGAGGAGCGTGAACGGCTGGCGGCCCGAGGGATCACCCTGGTCCCCGGCGAGGTGGCCGAACTGGTGTCCGTCGAGGACCGCGTCACCGGGGTCCGGCTGGTCTCGGGCGAGGTCGTGGCGTGTCAGGCCCTGGTGGTCGCACCCCGGTTCACCGCCCGTGCCGACGTGCTCGTGTCGCTCGGCCTGGAGTCGACCGAGCTGGAGGTCGGCGGGCATGTCTTCGGCAGTGCGGTGGCCGCCGACACGACGGGAGCCACCTCGGTCCCCGGTGTCTGGGCGGCGGGCAACGTCACGGACCTGCGGGGCCAGGTGATCGGCTCGGCGGCGGCGGGACTCACTGCGGCGGCGGCGCTCAACGCCGACCTGATCGAGGAGGACACCCGACGCGCCGTGGTCGAGTACCGCCGTGGGCGTGCGGGCTTCTCGGCCGATGCCGAGCGGGAGACGTCGGAACGGGTCCTGGGCGACCGGCGCCACGGCGGGTGAGACGGGCCGCGTGTCCCGGCAGGAGGGGCGCGGCGAGATCATCGCCGATCGCCGGGACCCCGTCGTCAGCGCGTCGACCGCAGCCGAACGATCTCGGCGTGGGTGCTGTCGTGGCCTGCGTGCAGGAAGCCCGCCAGTGCGCGCAGCCCGTCCTCGTCTAGATCGGCCAGGTCGTCGCGGGTCCGGGCGGTCAGGCCCGCGTAGTAGTCCGCGACGCGGCGAAGGCCGTGGCCGGTCGGCGTGATCAGTACTCGACGGCGGTCGTCGGGGTCGTCGGCGCGGCTGACGCAGCCTGCGGCGTCGAGTCGATCGATCATGCGGGAGACGGCACCGGGGCTGCGACCGAGGCGGTCGGCGAGATCACGGGCCGTCGTGGGACCGAATCGACGGAGCTCGTGCAGACAGTGCAGATCGGTGGGGACGACGCCCATCCGCTCGGCGATCAGCTCGTTGAGCTGGACCACCGCGCTCACGAAACTCGGCAGGGCGTCGAGGATCGTCCGCACGGCCGCGTCACGGTCGGCAGCGGCGTCCTCGGGGGATTTCGTCATGTGAATTCCGGTCGGTCCTTCTGATAGCTTGTGCCGCCCCGTCGGTGCGTCACGCAACTGGTGTGCCGCGCAATCATCCGGTATCGAGTCTCCCGCCCGAGGAGCAGGCTTGTCCCACGCACCAGATCCGACCCCGCCGTTCGGCGCCGATCGGCCCGCTCCGGCGGTGACCGCCGATGTCTGACCGCTCCACCCTCGCCGAGATACTCCCCGAACTGCCGGTGCTGCCCGCCGCCGACCTGCCCGGTCGCCTGCAGGCGACCTTCGTCCCCGCCGAGGGTGCCGTGGCGTGGTGGGGCGTGCCGGATCTGCCCGCCGTGCTCGCGTCCCGCGGCCTGCCTGCCGGGCGGGAGTCGCTCGTGCGGCTGGCCGCGCCGACACGGCAGGCCGGGCCGGCCGTCGTCGGCGCGGCGGTGCCCGCGCGACTCGCCGATCTCGACCTCGCCCTGCCCGCGTTGCGCCGACTCGACCCGGCCGCCCTCGACGACGGGGTCGGCGCCTCCCTGCATGCCTGGCGCGAGGCCGCGCTGCTGGTCGACGAGGCACGGACCGAGACTGCCGACGCCGAGTCCGGGTTCGCCGAGTTGGCCGGACGGATGCCTGCTGCCGCGCACGCGGTGCTCACCCCCGACGGGACCGCGATCGACACGGCGGCCGACCTGCTGGGCCGCTTCAGGCAGGCTGCGGCCACCCTCGTCGACCTGGCCACGGCCGCCGTGCAGGCGGAGCTGCGCCCCTACCAGGTCGAGGGCGTCGCGTGGCTTCGTTCGCTGGCACCGGTCGAGAACCCGGCGAGCCTGCCTGCGAGAACCGGCGCGGCGCCGCCGTCTCCCTCGGCCGAGGGTGCCGATCGACAGCGGCCCGGCGGCGGCGTGCTCGCCGACGAGATGGGGCTGGGCAAGACGCTCCAGGCGATCTGCCTGTTCGCCACCCGACGGTCGACGGGACCGCACCTGGTGGTCTGCCCGACCTCGGTCGTCGGCAACTGGCGTCGTGAACTGGCCAGATTCACTCCGGGCACCCCGGTCGTCGCCCACCACGGGTCCCGCCGAGGACTGCAGACCGCGCCTGCCGCCGGGACGGTCGTGGTCACCAGCTACAGCGTGCTGCGCTCCGACGCCGAGGCACTGGCCCGGATCGACTGGGACGTCGTGGTGTTCGACGAGGCACAGCAGATCAAGAACCCCGACACCCGCGCGGCCAGGGCCGCCGCGGCCCTGCCCGCCACGATCCGGCTCGCGATGACCGGAACCCCGGTGGAGAACCGGCTGGACGAACTCTGGGCGATCCTGCACATCACCAATCCCGGACTGCTGGGCACTCGCGCCCGATTCCGGCAGCGGTTCGCGGTGCCGGTCGAACAACGTCGTTCCGCGACGGCCGCCGCGCGCCTGGCCACGCTCATCGCGCCGCACGTCCTGCGCAGACGCAAGGCGGACGTCGCCGCAGATCTGCCGCCCAAGCTGTACTCGACGGTGGCCTGCACTCTGACCGAGGAGCAGGCGGAGCTGTATCGGGCTGCCGTGCGGCAGGCCTTCTCCGACGGACTCGGCACGGGCATCGGCCGCCGAGGCCGGGTACTGGCGTTGCTGACGGCGCTCAAACAGATCTGCAACCACCCCGCGCAGTACCGTCCTGACGACCGGGCACTGGCGGGTCGATCCGGCAAGTTCGACCGGGCCACCGAGATGCTCGCCGAGATCGTCGAGGACGACGACCGGGCGCTGGTCTTCACCCAGTACCGGGTGATGGGCGACCTGCTGTCCCGGCACCTGGCCGAGGAGCTGGGCGTCCCGACGGTGCCCTTCCTGCACGGCGGGTTGAGCGCCGAGCGCCGGGATCAGCTGGTCCACGCTTTCCAGCACGAGGACGACGGACCGCGGGTGCTGCTGTTGAGCCTGCGCGCCGCCGGGTTCGGCCTGAACCTGACGCGCGCGGGACACGTCGTGCACTACGACCGCTGGTGGAACCCGGCGGTGGAGGACCAGGCCACCGACCGAGCACACCGGATCGGCCGGGACCGGGCGCTGGCCGTGCACACCCTGGTCACCGGCGGGACCGTCGAAGACCACATCGCCAGGCTCCACGAGTCCAAGCGGGTCCTCGCCGACGCCGTCGCGGGCGGCGAGGCCGCGTTGGCTGAGCTGTCCGACGAGGACCTGCACGCCGTCCTCGACCTCGACGAGGAGGTGATCGGCTGATGAGCGCCGAGTTCGGTGCCACCGTGTGGGGTCGGGCGTGGTTGCGGACGGTCGAGTCGACCTCGGTCACCACGTCGAACGCCGGACTGCCCAAGGCTCGCAGTCTCGCCAGGAACCAGGCCGTCGCCGATCTGACCATCGTGACAGGACGGGTGACGGCCGAGGTGCGGGTCAAGGATGTCGGCTACCGCGTCGAGGTGGGCCTGCCCGAATGGAGCGGGCGAACCCGCGCCGAGGCGGAGCGCCTAGTGGCCGCCGCAGGCGCGCAGCGGGCCACGCTCGCACCAGGTGATCTGCCCGACTCCTTGGAAGCCGACCTGCGCCGTCACGAGATCGACCTGGCGGTGCACCCGTCGGCCCAGGTCGTCGAGTGCTCCTGCCCGGCGCGCGCACCTCGGTGTGTGCACGTGCTGGCCGTGCTCTACGCCCTCGTCCAGCGGATCGACGAGGAACCGGCGCTCGCCCTCGTCCTGCGGTCCGCCCACGCCGAGCCCGCCGCAGCGGCGCCTGCGGCCGGGGCGAATCGAATCCCGCTGACCGACCTCGACCCGGCCCGGTTCTACGGGGACTGACTTCTCCGTCGCATCCCTGTCCGTCCCCTGCGGTCCGACCCGCGTGACCGCAGGGGACGGACACTCGGACTCCCGTCTCGCGGAACAGGCAGGCGGGTCCGATACGGCGACGATTGTGGAGTCGGCGACGAGACCATGCTCCCGCGCACGGCGTACTCACACCCGGCGGCACACGGGAAGGCGCACACGTGGTCGACGAGCCGCCGCTGATCAACCCGATGCACCTGCGAGCAGGACAGCGGCAGCAGCACTGGCACCATCGGGGATCACCGCTCGTCGATCTCAGCGACGACCTCGCCGCCGACCGTGCAGCCAACACCACCCCCTGCACGCGGCCAGCGGAGACGGAGGGTTCCCGTCAGAACACGCAGGTACCGTCCTGGTAATGGCTGTTCGCCTGATAGTCGACGCGCGTGACGATCGGGGATTCCTGCTTGATTCGGGCGGCAAGTTCTTTGCCCTTTTCGATCCAAATTCGATGCGCCTCAGGGGACGGAAATGCTGAATCCGGCGGGTAAGTTTGATCCAGTGTTGCCTGATACTCGGCGTCCCACGACGTTACGGCCGCCGCGAGATCATCGGATAGTCCAAGGTAGGCCGCAGCCTCCTCAACAGTGAAGTTCCCGTACTCTCCCTCCATCTCGAAGTAGAAGGGGCCTTCCGCGTAGCCCACCAGGACTGATAGTTCCATGATTAGTTCTCATTCTTCTTGGCTGAAATTAGTGCAACTTTGTTTCGCTAGGTGACGGGTAGGGCTGTGACGATGTATCCGTTGGGGCTGATAAAGATGGCGATCTGTCGTCGCGGGGTCCCGTCGAAATCCACCTCGTACACCTCCTTGTCCACCATGTGGCCGATGAGTCTGCCACGTTCAATGCCCGCGAAAATCAGATCGACGACACGTGCCGCCGGGACCGCTTCCCGCTCAAAGAATTTGCGCCGATTTGGTCGGAGAATATGCGCTTTCCCTGACGTGTCAATTCGACCCTCCGCCAGCCAGACCAGGTAGCCGTCCTGATGACGTCCCACGTGGACGACCTTCTCCGGGCTGATCTTGATTCCGTTGCGGCGGAGTTCGGCGATGGCCGCGTCGGCCTGGAGGGTGGCCTGGCGGGCTTGGGTGAGTAGGGCGTGCGCCTGGCGGAGCTGGGCGATCACCTCGGTGACCGACGATTCACGACTCCTCACTGTGTGTGTTCGACCATGGTGACGGACCAGCGCCTCGTGGTCGAATGAGTTCTCGTCAGGATGTCCGGACGCCGTCAGGCGTGGCGGCGTGCCTTGCGTGTTTTGGGACCAGGTGTAGGCAGCGCGGGCCATGTCGCGCGTCCAGATCGAGATCAGCCACGCTCCTGGTCTCTTCGGCCTCCGCGACATCGAGAACCGCGCAGGCGGCACCCTGGGGCGTCTTCGGTGCGCTTGTTGCCTGGATCAAGGCCGACAGGGCTGCGCTGGCATGCCCGCGCCGACCCGATCTCCCCGAGCCGCGAACCGCGATCGGGACTTCTCGCATCTGCGATGTGCCTCGTCAGGTCGGTGCCTGCCGCGAACCTCGCGCCCCGAGGGAGAACCTGTCGGCTACGGCTCCGCCGACCAGGCCTGCCCGAGTCAGCGCGGTACGGGCTGCCGACGTCGCGAGCCCGCCGTCACCTCGTCTATCGAGTCGCAGTCGTACACCGCAGAAGGGTCCGTCTCGGCCGTGGCGGTGATGATCTCGGTGAGGATCGCGCGGGCGTCGCTCAGCTCGTCGATCTGGCCGGTGATGCGGTCGCGCTCCCGGCTCAGCTCCACGGCCAGTTCGGAGCAGCCGGGCACCAGCAGGTCGCCGTCGACGACCATGCAGGGCAGCACCTCGGCGATGATCGTCGTGTTGAGCCCGGCGGCGAGCAGCGTGCGGATGCGTCGCACCACCTCGACGTCGGACTCCGCGTACTCGCGATAGCCGCTGGGCCGCCGCTGCGGCTCCAACAGTTTCTGCTGCTCGTAATAGCGCAGTGACCGCTCGCTGACGCCGGTGCGGCGGGACAGCTCCCCGATGCGCATGTGACCTCCGACATCCCGAGTGGACTCTGACATCGATGTCAAAGTCTAGCGTCGCCGCCGTGACCGACCTTCACGCGACCACCGACATCGCTGCCGTCCAGACCGCCGCCACCGACCGCGTACCCGTCACGATCCTCGGCCTCGGCCCGATGGGTCGGGCCCTGGCCGGAGCCTTCCTGGCCGCAGGCCACCCCACGACCGTCTGGAACCGCTCACCAGGCAAGGAGGGCGACCTGATCTCCCGAGGGGCCGTCCGCGCCGCCACCGCAGCCGACGCGGCGGCGGCGAGTCCGCTGGTGATCGTCTGCGTGCTGGACTACGACGCCGTGCACGCCATTCTGGGCACCGTCGGCGACGCCCTGCGGGGACGCACCCTGGTGAACCTCACCGCGGACTCGCCCGCCCGCGCCCGCGAGACGGCAGACTGGGCCGCCGAACACGGCGTCGACTACCTGGACGGGTCGATCATGACCCCGACCACCACCATCGGCGGTCCCTCCGCCAGCGTGCTCTACAGCGGACCGACGGAGACCTACACGCGCTGGGCGCCGACGCTGGCCCACCTCGGCGGCGCGGCGAACCATCTCGGCACCGACCCCGGCCGGGCGGCCGCTCACGACATCGCCCTGCTGGACTTCTTCTGGACCTCGATGCACGGCCTCGTCCACGCGCTCGCACTCGCCAGGGCGGAGGGCATCACGGCGGCCGAACTCGCGCCGCACGCCAAGGGGATCAGCGCGATCCTGCCCGACATCATCGACCACTATGCCGCGCAGATCACCGCAGGAGAGAATCCCGAGGAGGACGCCATCCTCGCCTCTGCGACGACGAGCATCAGCCACATCATCCATACCGCGCGTGCCCATGGCCTGGACACCAGCGCGCTCGACACCACGACCGCACATTTCCGGCGGGCGCTCGACACGGGACGCGACGTCGTCGCAGCGATGAGCAACTCGACGACGGACTGAGACCGGGCGACGGGCGTGGGCCGGTCTCATCGGCCGTGCCCTGTCGGGCCTGCTCCGACGAACGGACTGCCTCGCGAGCGGGTGTCTCAGTCGATCAGGCCTGCATCGGCGCGGGGTCCACACCCGCCTCGGTCCACGCCCGCGTCAGGATCTCCTGCACCGTCTCCTCCGGTGTCTGTCGTGAGGTGTCCAGCCACAGGCCCAGTCTGGGAGTCTCCGCGCGGAACAGCCGATCCAGCTCCTCGACGCCCCAGGCCGGGCCGTAGGCGGTCTTGCCCCGGCCCGCCTCACGATCGGCGATCGAGGCGACGTCGGGGGCGAGCACCACCAGGAACAACGGCCTGCTGTGGACGGCGGCGAGCAGCCGAGGCAGCTCCTCGCCGATGACGATGTCCTGCGCGACGACGGCGAATCCCGCTCGCACGTATTCGTCGGCCACCGAGGCGGTCAACCGATGCCGGAGCCGCAGCTGTTCCAGCGCTGCGGGCTCGGCATCGGGCGTCATCTCGCGTCGCCCGGCGACGATCATCTTGCGGAACAGGTCTCCGCGCAGGTGGACCGCGCGGGGCAGTCGCTCGGCCAGCAGTTGGGCCACCGTGGACTTGCCTGCCGCCTGGACGCCGGTGATCAGCACGACGGCGGGTGTCCCCTGCTCCAGCGGGCTGGGCGGAGTCGGATCGACGGTCATGACGTCCTCGTCTTCTGGTGGTCGTGCGGGTGCTTCGGTTGGGACCGGACGGCACGAGGCGCGACGTCCGTCACGACGCCGTCCGGCTGAGCCTGGACCCTAGCCGGCCGTTCCGCATCGATGCACTCGGATTCTCGCCGGCAGACCGGTGTCCACACGAGACGGCCTGCCGTACGAGACCGCCCTCGGAACGGACGGCGTGGCACGTCGCGGATCACAGGTCACTCCGCCTGCGATCCGATCTCGCCGGTGTGTCGGTCGACGATCGCGCCGGCCGCGACGGAGGCGGGCAGCGCGCCGTAGGAACGGCCTCCCCCGTCGAGTCGGCTGCCGCAGAACGCGTCGGACACCTCGGCGGGGGCATGACGGACGAGTAAGGCGCCCTGGAGGGCCAGCGCAAGCCGTTCCGTCAAGGTGCGGGCCTGCCGCTGCGCCTCGGCCGGGTCGGCGGGCAGCCCGATCAGATCCCGGCGCACCAGGTCCAGGTGGGCATCGAGCCGCGGATTTCCGCCCCTGGCGAGGTCCACTTCGGCGAGGAACGCCTCGCCGGTCTCGGGAGTTCGGGTCAGCGCACGCAGCACGTCGAGACAGATGACGTTTCCGGAGCCCTCCCAGATCGAGGTCAGCGGCTGCTCCCGGTAGGCACGGGCCAGCGGGAAGTTCTCGCAGTAGCCGTTGCCGCCCAGGACCTCCATCGCCTCGAAGGCGTGAGCCGGTCCGCGTCGACAGACCCAGTACTTCAGCACGGCGGTGCCCAGCCTGCGGAGCTGCCGGTCCTGCTCGGACGCGTCGACGTCGTAGGCGCGTGCCAGGCGCAGCAGCCCGGCAGTGGCGGCCTCCGACTCCACACACAGATCGGCCAGCACCGACGTCATCAGCGGCTGGTCCACCAGCGCGGCACCGAAGGCGCGTCGGTGGCGGGCGTGATGGCAGGCCTCCACCACCGCGCGTCGCATGAGCGCCGCCGTGCCGCCGACGCAGTCGAGCCTCGTGTGGTTGACCATCTCGATGATGGTGCGCACGCCGGCACCAGGCTCGCCGACCAGCCGGGCCCACGCGCGGTCGAACTCGACCTCGCTGGAGGCGTTGGACCTGTTGCCCAGCTTGTCCTTCAGCCGTTGCAGCCGCAGCGTGTTGCGGGTGCCGTCGGGCAGCACCCGAGGGAGCAGGAAGCAGGTGGGGCCCGCGTCGGTCTGGGCCAGGACGAGGAAGGCGTCCGACATCGGGGCCGAGAAGAACCATTTGTGCCCGGTGAGCTGGTATTCGCCTTCGCCATGGAGCGGTCGGGCGCGGGTGATGTTGGACCGGACGTCCGAGCCGCCTTGGCGCTCGGTCATCCCCATGCCCATCAGCACGCCGGGCTTGTCGGCGGCCGGCCGCAGTTCCGGGTCGTAGTCCAACGATGTGAGCCGAGGCTCCCACTCGGCGGCCAGGTCCGGCTGAGCGCGCAGCGCGGGCACCGCGGCGTGGGTCATGGTGATCGGGCAGGCATGACCCGACTCGGTCTGGGCGAGCAGCAGGTGCACCGCCGACCGCGCGACGTGTGCGCCGGGGCGGGCCGCTCGCCAGGACAGGGCATGCGCGCCGAGGCCCACGGCGCCGGTCATCACCTGGTGGTAGGCCGGGTCGTACTCGACCTCGTCGACGCGGTGACCGACCCGGTCGTGGGTGTGCAGCCGAGGCGGCCGTTCCTCGGCGCGGTCGGCCCATGCGTGGAACCGTGCCGATCCGGCGAGCCTGCCCGCCTCGCCGAGGTGCTCCTGCGCCCAGTCGGCCGAGTATCGGGACACCGCTTCTCGCAGCGGCACGTTGGCGGCGAACTCGTCGACGTCGATGCGGGGCGGCGTCTGATTGCGGACCTCGCGGGCAGCGTCGAGGTCGGCTGAGGTGGAGGCGGCGGGCACGGGATCTCCTCGAACGTCGGCGGTCGCGGTGCCCGCCATCCTGCCCTGCTCAGAACCGGAATGATCGATCCGACCGTGCGACTCAGCGGATTCGACAGGCCTCGGCCGCCTCCCGCCCGGACATGAAGGGACCCAACAACTCTCGGCATCGCTCGGCGGTGGTCGTTCCCGCATCGCAGGCGATCGCGGCCGTCCGCTCGTCGACGCCGCGGGTGACGGCGAAGGCGACGCAGTCGTGCACGTCCTCGATCGCCGAGACCGGCGTCGCCGCTGCCGTCCCGAGCAGCAGCACCAACATCGACGCAGGCAGCATGCCCGGCGTCCCGCTCGTCTTCCTGACCATGTCGCGCACCCCTCGACTCGGCACGGTGGGCGCCGTACGGGCGTGCTGGGCGGCGAGTGGACTCGACGACGTCCGGCCGCAGGCCGCCGTACCGGCGTGGAGTGCAGTGCATCGCGCGTCGGGGTCGACACGCCAGCAGGATCACTCCGCTGCTCCGCGGTTCCACCACTTCGGGCCGGGAACATTCTCCCGTCGGCGCACTGAACCGTCCGTCGGGTGCGGATCGTCGCGGCAGGCGGTGCCGGGTCGTGGTCGCTGCACCACAAACCGGCATGGGCGGCAGTCGCTACGCCGCAGCCTGCGGAGTCGACGGCTCGGGGTGGAACCCGCTCGACGCGATCGCGCGTGACGTACATGTCCCACCGTAGCGAGATGAGCGCTGCGGCCCAGGTCGCCTTCTGAGTCCACCGACGGTCCGAGGGTTCTCCGGTCGTCAACCCGAACGACCTGGCCGAGCTCTATGCGGGCAGGGCCGACCTCGTCGCGCCGGCCGGGCACGGGATGCCTCCCGCCGGGCGGACGCCGAACCGCTGGATACATCGAGCAGCCGGCGGGAATGTGATCGTTCTTGCCGCCTGCCGTCGGCGCGAGGTCTCCACAGGGCTGGGGCGCGACGGTCGCCCGTCGGCGTAGGTCAGGGTCTCGGCGACTGCCTCGCCATGGCGGTTCCCGCCGGTGAGGTCAGGTCGTCGACGGGGTGAGTCCGGCCGTGCCGACGTCGACTTCGGTGACGATCCGAGTGATCACTGAGGTCACCAGCGTCCGCTCGGCGGCGGGCAGGTCGGCGGCGAGCGCATCCAGTTCTGCGACCACGCCGTCGTGGGCCAGCACGGCGAGGCGGGTTCCTGCGTCGGTCAGTGCGATTCGGTAGGCGCGTCGGTCCTGGGAATCGCGAACTCGGACGACGAGTTCGCGCCGTTCAACGCGGTCCACGAGACCGGTCAGGCTCGACTTCTCCAGGTTCAGTGCGCGGCACAGGTCCGTCATGCCGACCGGGCCACGGACCAGCACGCACAGCAGCTGAGCCTGCGCGGAGGTGAGGTCGTGACGACGGCTCACCTCGTCGAAGACGTGGTCGACCAGATGTGCGAGTCGCACTACTGCGTCGGCGAACCCCAGCGTCTCGGTCCTGTCGGTCATGGCGGCCTCCTGACGCCCGAGTGTAGTTGACAACGGTTCGCGAAACGAACTAATCTGGTTCGTATTACGAACAGTCCGCCAAGTAGACAGTTCTTATTGCGAATCATACGTACTGCGAACCTGGAGTGCTCATGCCTGAGACCGTGGTCGTCGTCGGCGGCGGGTATGCCGGAATAGCCGTGGCCAAGGCGCTCGACGACGTGGCCGACGTCGTCCTCGTGGAGCCTCGCGATGCGATGTTCCACAGCGTCGCCGCCTTACGGGGCGTCGTCGACCCGGAATGGTCCGATCGTCTCTTCCTGCCCTACGACCGGCTGCTCAGCCGAGGGCGGGTCGTACGCGACCGGGCAGTCCAGGTTGATCCGTCCGGAGTCGTCCTCGGCTCGGGCGCGCGGATCGACGCCGACTTCCTCGTTCTCGCCACCGGGTCTCGATACCCGTTCCCGGCGAAGACCGACATCGAGGACGCCGGGCGGGCCACGGCCGCCTTTCGCGGCACACAGAAGGCCCTGGCCGCCGCCGCCCGGGTCCTGCTGCTCGGTGCCGGGCCGGTGGGCCTCGAGCTGGCGGGCGAGATCACGGCGGCGTGGCCGGACAAGTCCGTGACGATCGTCGACCCCGCTTCCGACCTCCTCGGCGGCCGGTTCCCCGCCGACCTGCGGGCGGAGTTGCGTCGGCAGCTCCACACGCTCGGCGTCGAGCTGCTCCTCGGCACCTCGTTGGCCGAGCAGCCGACCACCGAGCCCGGCATGCCGGGGACGTTCACGGTGGCCACCAGCGCGGGCGGCAAGGTCACCGCAGACCTCTGGTTCCGCTGCTTCGGCGTCGTGCCGGTGTCGGACTACCTCGCGGACGAGCTGGCCGGAACTCGGCGACCCGACGGCCATGTCGAGGTCACCCCGGAGCTCCGGCTGCCGGGACAGCGCACGGTGTTCGCCGTCGGCGACCTGCCAGCGACCCCCGAAGCCGACACGGCGAGCGCGGCAGGACGACATGCCGAGGTGGTTGCGGGCAACATCCGCGCGATGATCCGGGGCGCGGCCGAACTCGTCGCCTACGAGCCCGCTGCCCCGGGCATCGCCCTGCCGCTGGGGCCCGGCGCGGGCGCCGCCTACTCGGACGAACTGGGGCTGCTCGGTGCGGAGACCACGGCGGAGATCAAGGGCGCGAACCTGATGGTGGACTTCTACCGGGACTACCTCCGCCTGGACTGAGACTTGGGCGCTGCCCGGTGACCTGGCCCCGACGTCGTCGGTCGAAAGCAGGCGGCGAGCGCTGGTCGAATGCGACGGTCGTCGGCGAGCCGAGGTCGTACGGCGGCACACCACGGCGGTGCGGCCTACCCAGGGTCGCGGCGTGAAGTCGGCCGTCCGAGCCCGGCACACCAGGGGTGCCGAGCAACGGACCTCGCGGAATCGACCCGGACACGGCGGGCTCGACGCACCTCGTTAACTCGATCGGGGTTGGTATGCCCGGCGGGAACGGGATGGCGATCTTTCGGCCCTAACCTCTCCTTCCATTCCCAGGAGGTGAGGCCATGAATACGCAGCACAGTGGACAGACGTCGATCGTCGTTCGCTGCGGCCCGAGGTGTGAACACGCGACGACGGTGGCCGGTCGCGAGATGCCGCCCCTCGCGTCGCCGGCTCGTCAGCCGATGCGGCGAGGTCGATTCCGGTGGTCGGCTCGGCGAACGGTCACGGTCCGGCAGCGGGCGGCGGCCCGATGAACGGCGAGGTCCAGCGGTCGTTCACCCAGGACACGCTGCCGAAGTCCGGACTGTGGCTGGACCGTCATCAGGTCGTCGGGACGCGACCCGCCGAGGGAACCCTGGTCGTGGCCCGGTGTGGTCGGTCGATGCGGGTCGGGCCGCCGCCGGAACGGGTCATCGCCGGGATCAGGCTGACCGCGTCGCGCCCGTGCTGGGACTGCGAGGAGGCAGCCGCGGGGCGGCGACCGGGAGCGACGAATCCGGCCAGACCGGTTCCGCCCCGTTCTGATCGGGAACGGTTGATCCGCGTGAAGATCGGGATGGCGCCGGAATCGCACCGGGTGGCGCACGTCTGCTTGTCGCTGGCACCGGTCGCGGGCCTGCTGCGTACGCGGTGCGGCCAGTGGCTGTCCGTCTCGGACGTCGACGTGCTCGCGTCGGACCACGGGGCACCCTGCCCGTCCTGCCTGGTGACATCGCTGTTATCGGGCCCGCGTCCCCGGGCCGCGTGCGTGCGGTACGGCCGGATGGCGCCTGCTGAGACGCGAGGATTCGGCTGGGCCGGTCGCAGGCCGACCCGCGCGCGAGCAGGCCGTGGGAGTCGGCAGCCTGCTTCGGTCCGAGGAGGTCGGACGCTGCGGCTTCGCCGCCACTGACCCGGATCGTCCGACGCCGCCGTCGACCAGCACTCGGACCTGCCGAGCCTGCGCGTCATCGGGCACCGCCGTGGCCTACGGTTGTTGATCGACACGGTCAGCGGCGGCGGAGGGCGAAACGGGTGCGCGAACGGTCGATCGAAGAGTTCCTGGATCAACTCGCCGCGCGCGAACCCACCCCCGGCGGGGGTGCGTCCGCCGCGCTCCACGCCGCCCAGTCGGCGGCGCTGCTGGCGATGGTGGCGCGCTACACCGACGGCGAACGCCATGCCGAGCACGCCGAGATAGTGGGCAACGTCCTGGTGGAGGCGGAGGAACTGCGGGCGGTCGCCCTGGATCTCGCCGAACGGGATGCCCTCGCGTTCGGTGCCGTCGGCGACGCCTACCGGCTGTCTCGGCGCACCGACGAGGAGAAGGCCGTCCGCAAGGAGGCGATTCAGCACGCTCTCAGCGGCGCCGCCCGGCCGCCCGCCGACACGATCGCCGTCGTGGCGCGGCTGCTCGCCCTGGCTGAGGAGCTGCTTCCCGTCGGCAATCGCAACGTGATCACCGACGTCGCCGCCTCGGCCGAGGCCGCCAGGGCGGCTGCGGCCGCCAGCCGGGTCAACGTGGAGATCAACCTGGCCGGCCTGGCCGACGTCGGTGCGCGCGAGGCGTTGCGCGCCGAGGTCGCCGGGGTCGACGATCTCCAGGCGCGCGCACACCGGTTGACCGAGGCCGTTCGGGAGATGATCCGATGACCGCGCGACTGCTGTCCGGCACGGAACTGGCCGCGTCGGTGCGTGCCGACACCACGAGCCGGGTCGCCGCCGCTGCGGCGGCCGGTCGCGTGCCGAGGCTGACGGTGGTGACGGCCACCGCCGACGAGGCCAGCGCCTGGTACGTCCGTTCGATCGCTCGGGCGGCGAAGCGAACCGGGATCGACTGCGTCGTCGTCGATCTCGGCCCGCAGGCCGCGCCGAGCGAGATCCACGAGCGACTGGCGGAATCGAGCGCCGACCCCGACGTGCACGGGCTGATGCTGCAGACGCCGCTGCCCGTCGGGACGAGCCTGGCCGAGGCCGCCCAGTTCATCGATCCGGCCAAGGACGTCGACGGCGCCGCGCCCGCGAGCCTGGGCAGGCTGGTCGCGGGCCTGCCCGCCTTCGCCCCGGCCACGGCCGCCGCCGTGGTGGCCCTGCTGGATCACCACGAGGTGTCGCTCGCGGGCCGGGAGGTGGCGATCGTCGGTCGATCCACTGTGGTGGGCAAGCCGCTGGCGCAGCTCCTGCTGGCCCGCGACGCGACCGTGACGCTGTGCCATTCGCGGACGCGAGACCTGCCTGCGGTGACCGGCCGCGCCGAGATCGTCGTCGCCGCGGTGGGTCGGGCAGGCCTGCTCACGTCGGCGCACGTTCGTCCAGGTGCCGTGGTGGTCGACGTCGGCACCAACCCGGCCGAGGACGGCGGGCTGCTGGGCGATGTCGCGCCCGAGGTGAGCGAGCAGGCAGGTGCCCTCTCCCCCGTGCCCGGCGGCGTCGGACCGGTGACGACCGCGCTGCTGCTGCGACACGCCGTCGAGGCCGCAGGCTGGTGACCCGGGGTACGCCAGGGCAGGAAACCCGGCCGGTGAGTGCGCGCCGCCTGCCCTGACCGGGGTGACCGGCGGGCCTGCCGGTCAGGGCTCGGCCGTCACCCCTCGTGCCCCCGATCGGCCGTCCACTCGGCGGCGTGCTCCTCGGCGAACTCGGCGAAGGTCCGGGGCGGGCGGCCGGTGAGGTCCAGCACGGCGGTGCTGACCAGGTCTTCCCGACCACGTTCGATGTCGGCTTCCACTGCTGCGAGGGCGGCGGCGAACGGGGCGGGCATGCCCGCGGCCCGGTTGTCGGCCGCCGACTCCTCGACGCCGATGTGCCGCACCCGGATCGGCCTGCCGGTGTGCGCGGTGATGATCGCCGCCGCGTCCTGATAGCTCAGCGACTTCGGGCCGGTGAGCAGATGGTCACGCCGGTCGTCGAGGACGCCGTCGAGGTCGGTCAGCAGTGCGGCGGCGGTGGCCGCGATGTCGGCTGCGTCGATCCAACCCACCCGACCGGCGCCTGCGGCGGTGCGGATCTCGCCGTGCCGCCGAATCCGTTCGCCCAGCGGGTGCGGGCTCAGGAAGTTCTGCATGAACCCGGACGGGCGCAGCACCACCCAGCCGGGCCGGGACCGCACCCGCTCGGCCAGCCACAGCGCGCCGGGGGCGTCGGGCAGCACGATCGCGGAGCCCAGCAGCACCACTCGGCGTACGCCGATGCGTGTCGCCTCGGCCAGAAACGGCTCGAGCAGCGGCATCGGATCCACGGTGAGCACCGGAGGCACCAGATAGACGCGATCCATCCCGTGCAGCGCGGCCGGGAAGGTCGTCGGGTCCGCCCAGTCGAACCGGACGGCGTCGGGATCATCGCCCGCCGGATGACGACTCGCCACCCGGATCGGCACCTCGCGCTCCCGCAGCAGTGCGGCCAGCACGCTGCCGGTCTTCCCGGTGCCGCCGGTGACCAGCACGCCGGTCATCGGGCGGTCCGCGAGCGCAGCGAGCCGAGCAGTTCGGGCAGTGTTCCGGCCGCCGAGGCGGCCGCCACCGGGCTCCAGTAGTCCCGATATCGGGTGATCAGGCCTTCGTGGACGGTGACGACGGTGACGTAGTCCAACCGGTAGGGCTCGCCGGTGGACACCGTGCGTCCGTGCGCGGTGAACTCCACCACGATGGTGTCCGGGCGGCTCGTGTGATGCACGGTGACAGCCGGGATCTCCCGCACGTCCATGCGGTCCGGATGACCCGCGAGATAGGCGCGGACAGCCTCTCGGCCGTTCAGCCGGGCGGGCGAGAGGGCTTCGGCGAACGGGAACTCGGCCGTGCCGTCCGCAGCCCACAGCTCGGCGACGGCGTTCATGTCTCTGGTCTGCAGCAGATCCAGCAGCCGACGAATGGTCTCGTCCGGAGTGCGGGGCATGGTGTTCCCTCCACGTCCGACGGAAGTAAGTGACCACCCCAGGCTGGGGGCGCAGGCCGCAGGCGCGGAACAGACCGGCGAGCCCCGGACCATCGGTCCGTGGCTGAGCCGGGCGGAGCCGTGCCACCCTGGCCCGGTGAGCCGACGCGAACTGGCAGACTTCCTGCGCCGCAGACGGGAGGCGCTGCGCCCGGATCAGGTGGACGTCGGTCGCCCGCCGGACAGGCGTGCCCGACGCACCCCCGGGCTGCGCAGGGAAGAGGTGGCCGTCCTCGCCGGGATGTCCATCAGCTACTACGAGCGGCTGGAACAGGCCCGCGCGTCACGTCCCTCACCTCAGGTGCTGGCCGCGCTGGGGACGGCGCTGCGATTCACCACCGCGGAGCGCGAACACCTGCGCGGCTGGCCGGGCAGACGCCGCCCCGCACGAATGTCGATCGCGTGCCCGTGCCCGCCGACGCCCGCCTGCTGCTGCACCGACTCGGGCGGATACCCGCCTACCTGGTCGACGAGCAGGAAGACATCGTCGCCTGGAACACCTCGGCGGCCGCGTTGATCATCGACTTCGCGCAGCTGCCCGCCGCGGAGCGCAACACCGTGCGAGTGGCCATCCGGCTGGGCGCCACGATCTGCTCGGCACCGGCAGGCGCGGAAGGCGAGTTCGCTCGGCAGGCCGCAGCCGACCTGCGTGCGACCATCGCCCGCTATCCGGCGCACCGCGCGCTCGGCGAACTGGTGAACGAGTTCGCCGCGCACAGCGTGGACTTCGCCGCCGGATGGCGCAGCCACGACGTGCGACCCCGTCGCACACTGCGCAAGCTCCTGAACCACCCCGAGTTCGGCCCGCTCGAACTGGACCGCCAGACCTTGCTGCTGCCCGGCACCGCCCTGCGGCTGGTGATCTACACCGCCGACCCTGACAGTGCCAGTGCCACCGCGCTCGCTCGGTTGGGACGAGCCTCCTGACGGCGAAGGCCACGGCTCGACCGCGACTGCTGGCGAGGATCCACCGTCGGGTCGACGCCGATCGGCGAGGGGAGTCGATGTCCGCAGGCCGGGGACGTGTTCTTCGGCCTGCGCGAATCACGGTCCAGGTCGTCTGGCGCCGCCCCGGAGGCGGGCAGCTCGCCGGAGATCACCGAGCGCGGCCCCGCAGCCGTCAACCTGCCTGCGGGAATGCGCTCCCCCGCCCTTGCGAGGAGCGACGTACCGGGCGGGCCACGAGGTCCGTCACTCGGGCCAGGCCGAGACGTAGATCCAGTCGAGGCCGTCCGGACCCGGCCCGTCCAGGTGTGCTGCTCGGCTGAGCCCGGCGTGGCGGGCCACGTGCTGCGAGGCGATGTTGGCGGGGCGGACCCTGGCGACGATCGGCGGCTCCGGCATCCGTCGCGTCGCCCAGTCCACGACCGCGCGCGCCGCCTCGCTCGCCAATCCCCGCCCCCACGCGGTGGGGGCGAGGCGGTAGAAGAGGTTGAGGATGGCCCGATCCTTCAACAGCATCGACTTCACCCCGCAGAAGCCCAGGGCGGTGTCGGAATCGTGTTCGCGCAGAACCAGATAGCCGATGCCGAAACGGTCCCATTGGGTGTCCCAACGGTGGAACAGCTGTTCGGCCTCCGCAGCGGTGTGCAGTCGATCGGAGGGGTTGTGCGCACACGTGCGCGGGTCCCGATGGACGGCCAGGATCGCGTCGACGTCGTGGCGGACCGGTCGTCGCAATGACAGCCTGCGCGTCGACACCGTCTCGGCGGCCTGATGTTCGGTCATCGAAGCGACGGTAGCCGGCGCCGGGTCATCTCGTGGTGATTCCCCGTCCCCCACCAGACGGACGCGCCGTGTCGGCGGCTCCCCGGTGCCGAGACGTCGACGCCCACCGACGCGAGCGATCGCCCGACCGGCCGTGGCCCCATGGCCACCCGGTCGGGTGCGACGTGTGCCGTCATCCACCCGATCGACCAGCTGGGAATGCAGGCAGCCGGATGTCAGGCTAAAGAGATCGGGTGAGCACCCGATCGCCGGTCGCGGCCGAGTACCCGGCCGCCGCGTCCTGCATTCCCGACGCCGCGCACGCCGTTCGGGCCAGGCCCCGGCCCGGTGCCGGTTCGCACCCTGAACCTGCCCGACGTGCCACCGCGCCGAGTCGGCCGGGGTCGGTCGGGGACACCGAGAAGCCGACATCGTGACCAACCCGACGCCGGAGCAGCCCCGGCACTCGGACGGCGACGCCGGGGCACCCGACGACGGCCTCGCCGACCACCACCCGGAGTCCTCCGTCGCGCCCCGAGGCTGGACGACGCTGTCGGTGGTCCTGGTCGGGGCCTTCGTGGCGTTGTTGGACACCACGATCGTCAACGTCGCCCTGCCGGACATCGGCCAGGCCCTGTCGGCGAGTGAGGAGACGTTGGCCTGGATCCTCTCGGGGTACTTCCTGTCCTTCGGGCTGATCCTCATCCCGGCGGGCAGGCTCGGCGACCGGTACGGCCACCGGATGATGTTCGTCGTCGGGCTGAGCCTGTTCACACTCACCAGCCTGGCCTGCGGGTTGTCCTCGAGCCCTGCGCAGCTGGTGACGTTGCGGGTGGTGCAGGGCCTCGGCGCAGGTCTGTTCTTCCCGGTCATCGCCGCCCTCATCCAGATCCAGTTCACCGGGCTGGCCCGGGGGAAGGCCTTCGGGCTGCTCAGTGCCGTCATCGGTGTCTCCACCGCGATCGGGCCGCTGTTGGGCGGGCTGCTGGTGCACGGGTTCGGCACGAGCGGCTGGCGGTGGGTCTTCCTCGTCAACGTGCCGATCGGTCTCATCGCGGTGCCTGCGGCGCTGCGCCTGCTTCCCCGACCACAGGGCAGGCCGACGACCGGTCTGCTGCGGTCCGCCGATCTGGTGGGCCTGGTGCTGCTCGTCGTCACGGGCGTCGCGCTGCTGCTTCCGTTGGTGGAGGGACAGCAGACGGGCTGGGTGGGCTGGCCGCTGGGCAGTCTCGCCGTGGCCGTCGTCGCCGCCGGCGTGCTGTGGTGGTGGGAGCGCCGCGTCGAGCGCGGCGACGGGACGCCGATTCTGCCGCCCGCCCTGCTCGGTCGCCCGGCGTTCGCGGCGGGAACCCTGGTCTCGCTGACCTATTTCGCCGCGTTCACCAGTGTGTTCTTCACCCTGTCGATCCTCTGGCAGGAGGGCCTCGGCCACGAGGCGCTGTCGACCGGGCTGATCTTGATGCCCTTCGCCGTCGGCACGCTGCTGGGCGCAACGGTCAGCGCCCCCGTGGCCGCGAGGCTCGGCCGGACGGTGTTGATCCTGGCTGCGGGGGTGGTGGCCGTCGGGTTGGGCGTCACCCTGCTGATGTTGCACCTGGGCGCTCCCGATCCGGACGGCTGGGCGCTGGTCGCGCCGCTGGGTGTGGCGGGGATCGGCAACGGGCTGTTCATCGCGCCGAACACCGGGCTGGTGCTGTCCTCGGTGGACCCCCGCCAGGCGGGAACGGCCAGCGCTCTGCTGTCCACGGCGCAGCGGCTCGGCAGCGCGGTGGGCGTGGCGTTGGTCAGTAGCGTGCTGTTCGGGACGCTGCGCATCGGCGAACTGGACCGGGCCTCGGCCTTCCTGCACAGCGCGCAGCTCGCTCTGTGCGTCAACATCGTCCTGGTCCTGGTCTCGTTGGGCCTGGTCTTCATGCTGCCGAGGAGGACGGCGGCCTCCGCCCTGTCGTGACCAGCGGGTCCCGACAGGGCGGGCCGCGGGGCCACCAGCCTTCGACCGATCCCGTGCTCGGTGACCCGGCCGGCGCCGGGTCGAGCACGCCGCCCGCCCGCAGCGGCTCGGCCTGACGTGTCGCGGCCCGGAAGCCGCTCTTGCCGTCCCCGTGTCGGTGCGCCGCGGCGGCCGGCCTACGAGACGGCGATGCCGGTTCCGAGGGACCGCACAGCGCGACGGACGGCCGCCCCCGCGCCCAGAGCCGGGCGCGGGCGGGTTCAGCCCGGATATGGTCGGTCGGCCCGCCCTCGGCGCAGCGTGTGCGCCCACCAGTCGAGCTGGTGGAACATCCTGCGCGCGGCGAGGTTCGCGGCCTCGGGGTCCACCAGTTCGCCCTCGGCGTCGAAGCGGTCTCCGGCATTGTGAAAGCTGACCGTTTCACGGATGGTGACCGCGTGCAGCTCGGCGAAGACCAGCCGAAGCTGCTCGACGGCGCGCAGTCCGCCGGAGATCCCGCCGTAGGACACGAAGGAGACGGGTTTGGCGTACCACTCCTTGGCCAACGAATCGACGGCCTCCTTCAGCGGGCCCGGATAGCCGTGGTTGTACTCCGGGGTGATCACCACGACGGCGTCGGCCGCGGCGATGCGCTCGGCGAACCGGGGTTGCGCGGCCTCGTCGGCCAGGTCGACGACGTCTACGGTCGTCGTCGACCGTGGGGCGGCCTGCCCGATCAGCCAACGGGCCACGGTCGGGCCGAACCGGCCCTTGCGCACGCTCCCGATGATCACTGCGAGCCGGATGTGCTCAGGCATGACGAGGTCCTTTCCCTGGGTCGCCTGTCGGCGGCGAAGCGGAGGAATCCGCACGAACGACTGCGCACGCCGAACGCGAGATCACCCGTCCGACGGCGGACCCCGAGGCTAGAACCCGAACCAAGGTTCAGGTCAAGCGGGAAGATCGCGATGGAGGCCGCATTGGGGAGGCGGGCCCGGCGGCAGGTCGAGGCCCCGGCTCGCAGGCGATCTGCGGGGCAGGCGGGGCGCAGGACGGGCCGAGGGTGAACTCTGGAGTGCGGTGACGCACGGGCGGCGGCCTCGCCGCTCGCGGTCGATCCCCGCTCGACATCGTCGGCGGGCTGCGCCTGACGCCTGCGCGACGGCGCACGGGGGACGGGGTGGACCGACAGGCGCGACGAGCTCGCGAAATCGGTTGCCAGACGGACTGATGATCTTGATAAGCGCTGCCTGCACGAGTTCGACGGGGGCTGTGGCGCAGGTGGTAGCGCGCCCCGACAGCATCGGGGAGGACGGGGGTTCGACTCCCCCCGGCCCCGCCGGGTCGATCACGACCCAGACCCACTCGACGGTCTTGCGGAAGGCGTGTCGTGTCGGCCGCTGTCCGGCCGCCCGGCCGGCTCGATCCGGTGATACAGACCCAACCCGACGACACCCGACGAAGTCAGGCTGTCTCAGCCTGACCACACGCCTGAGGTGGCGAAAGGCCGATGGTCAGGGGCACCGAACCGGACATGATCGGCCTCGACGAGAATGAAGATCAATGAGAAGGTCGGGAATGACGGCGACACGGTCTTGATCGTTCGAGACGGGGAACCGGCGGGGCGGACGTTGGCGGTTCGCTGCCCGCCTGTGGCGGTGGAGCCGACACCGGCGCTCGAATACGGGCATCAGGTGAGGCGACCCACCGGCTTGTCCACCGGGAGCACGTTCGTCCGACAGGCGGGCGAGTATCGGAGAGGGATGGACGATGGGTAATCCTTTAGTGGCTGATGTGGTGGACTCGACGTCGTCGACGTCGGGTCTGTCGCTGGTGGAGTCGGTGAACTCCACCAACCAGGCCATCGGCAACGGCGACTGGCTCGAGGCAGGACTCGGCACCGCCGACCTCGTCATGACCGCCCTGGACCCCTTCGCCGCGATCATCTCCAACGGCGTCGGCTGGCTCATCGAACACGTCGGACCCCTCTCCGACGCCCTCGACTCCCTCGCAGGCAACCCCGACGAGATCCGCTCCCACGCCGACACCTGGACCAACGTCGCCGACGAGGTCAACTCCGTCTCCACCGAACTCGGCAACCTCATCCAATCCGACGTCACCACCTGGACGGGTGCGGCCGCCGACGCCTACCGCGACCGCGCCACCGACACCGCCAACCTCATCCTCGCCGCCGGAACAGCCGCAGGCGGCGCCGCCGACGGCATCCAGAAAGCAGGCGAAGTCGTCTCCGCTGTTCGGGACGCGGTCCGCGACATCATCGCCGACGTCGTCGGCTCCATGGTCTCCTGGGCCTTACAGGTCCTGTTCACCCTCGGCATCGGACTCATCTGGGTAGTCCCCAAGGTCGTCGCCAAAGTCGCCCAGACCGCCGCGAAGATCGCCCAGCTCATCACCAAACTCACCACCTCCATGTCCAAACTCACCCCCCTCCTCAAAAAACTCGGCGACGACTTCGGCACCGCCACCAACGGCCTCAAAAACATCAAAACCAGCAACAACCACAACGCCCGCAGCCTCGACGCACCACCCGTCACACCCAACGGCACCCGAGGCAACGGCAGCGGCGACACCGCACCCCCCATCACACCCAACGGCACAGACGGACCCAACGGCACCAGCGGCGGGCCCGACGGAACCCGAGGTGGACCGGGTATCTCGCCCAACAGCACCACGCCGGACGCCTCCCGAGGCGGACCCACCATCACCCCCGACGGAACCCGCGGCGGCCCAGACGGAACCCGAGGCCTTCCGGGCGGCGACGGCTCGCGTTCGCCCAGGGGTGGTCCCGCCATCAGCCCGAGCGCTCTGCAGCAGTCCAATCCGATGGCCAGTCCTCACCAGTACACCCCGGGACTGGGCGGCCCGTCGACGGTAGCGGGCCCGTCTGCTGGTCCCAGCGTGCCGACCATCCAGGGCGTCCACTTCGGATCCGACAAGCGGCCGCATAGGCGGACGTTCGCCGCCGACAGCGTGAACTACCACACGCTGACCGATCCGAGTGGCAGGACGCTGGGAGTCGGGTTCCCGAGCAAATCACAGGACGTGTATCTCCAGCAGGGTTGGGCCAACTCGAATCCCTATTGGCAACAGGCCTATCACGAGCGCACGTCCACCGGGTATGTCGGCCGCCCGGCGCCGTGGGCCAATGATCCCAGCTACTCCGGCCCGTTCGCCGCGCTGGCTCACTCGAACGGTAAGCAATACACCGTCGAGGCCCCGACGGGCAGAGACGGCCGGATGGAGTCCGTCGCCGTCTCGCCTGAGTCCTATCACAAGATCTTGACCAGTAACCAGGTCTACCAGGCGAACATGACAGGAAACGAGAATCCGCTCATCGCCGCGTCGTGTAGCACGGGTGAGAAGGGCGGGGCGCAGCGGTTCGCCGATGCGCTGCACGGGACCGGCGACCAGCGACCCGTCTACGCACCCACCGGAGTGGTGACCACCGGGGTCTTGAACAACAACGGCGCCCACGGTGTTCTGGCCGTGGACCCGGTCAACACGACGACACCCGGCGGGTTCAAACGGTTCTAGCCCGGCGGCACTCGACGGCGGCGGCAGGTCAGACATCGGGGCATCGAGGGGCACCGTCGCCTCGGATCGGGCCGAGGCGTCTCGGCTGACCGCCTGGCTCGGCAGCCGTCGCCTCGGCAGTGGAGACAGCTCGCCGGCGATGAAGTCGGGCCGCTCTGCACCCTCGCTGTCGACCTAGACCGCCGCCGCTCGCCGCCGCAGGCCTGCGGCGGCGAGCGGCGGGCGGGAGTCGAGGCGCCGACGATCTCCGCTACCGCCCGTCGAAGTACGCCGTGCCCGACGATCACGGCGCAGGGCCGCCCGCTGTCCGTCAGGCTTCTCCGGAACCGGTGGACGTGCCGCTGTGAGCCAGCCGGACGGCGTCGGCCAACGGAGTGCTCGGCCTGCCGATCAGGCGCTGAAGGTCTCCGCTGTCGGTGTCGAGTTCGCCGCGCGCGATCGACCCGTCGAGGCTGGCGACGAAGCTCGCCGTGTCCGGGTCCAGGCCTGCGGACCGCAGTTCCGCCGCGAAGTCCTCGACGCTCAGATCGCGATAGACGACCGGCGTCCCGGTCACCTCAGTGATCGTCGCGGCCAGCTCGGGGAACGTGAACGGCGTGCCGCCCAGTTCGTACACCGCGTTCTCGTGACCGGACTCGGTCAGGACGGCTGCCGCCGCGGCGGCGAAGTCCGCGCGGGTGGCGCCCGCGATGCGTCCGTCGCCGCCGGCTCCCAGGATGACGCCGCTGCTGAGGTACTGGCCGAGCTGGCTGGTGTAGTTCTCGATGTACCAGCTATTGCGCAGGATGGTGAAGGCGATCCCGGAGTCTTCGAGTACCTGCTCGGTCGCCCGGTGCTCCGGGGCCAGCGCGAGAGTGGTGGCGTCCGCATGCGGGGCGCTGGTGTAGACGATGCGGGTGACGCCTGCTGCCTTGGCAGCGTCGATCACCGCCGTGTGCTGCGCGACGCGGTGACCCACCTCGCTGCCCGAGACCAGCAGCAGCGTGGTGACCCCCGCCAGTGCCGCGGGCAGGGTCGGAGGCCGCGAGTAGTCGCCCTCCCGGACCACCACGCCCGCATCGGCGAGATCGGCGGCCTTGGCGGGCGTGCGGGCGATCGCGACGATGTCGCCGGGCTGGACCCCGCGCGCACGCAGGGCCGCGACGGCGAGCCTGCCGTAGGGGCCGGTGACTCCGGTGACGGCATAGGTGGTCATGGTTCTCCTGTCGAACTGGCCATACTGGCATTCGGCTTGTACTAACTTTTCCACAGTACATTCGGATTGCAGTGCTCCGGTAAGGTGGGCGCATGTCCGCAGTGCCCACGCCCTCGTCCGACGCGATCGATCCTTCCGACGCGCTGGTCGCCGACGTGTTCGCCCGGAACTGCGACTCGCGGGCCGCGCTGGAGACCGTCGGCGGCAAGTGGTCGATCCTCGCGCTGCTCGCGCTCGTCGAGGGCGACTATCGCTTCAACGCGTTACGACGTCGCGTCGAGGGCGTGAGCGAGAAGATGCTCGCCCAGACCCTGCATGCCCTGGAACGGGACGGGCTCGTGCAGCGGGAGGTGGTGACCGTGATCCCGGCCCGCGTGGAGTACTCGCTGACGACGCTGGGTGCCGAGATCGCCGAGCGACTGCGGGGACTCACCGAGCTGCTGGAAGGCTCCATCGACCACATCACCGCAGCTCGCGCAGCCTATGACGCTCGACGGGGTTGAACGCGGACCGGCTTCGCCGACCGCTCCGGTGGTCGGGGCGGCCCCGAGTCGCCTGCCAGGTCGCCCGTGCGGCGGGTTCGGGTTGGCGGGTCGGCGAGCAGACCTGGTCGGCTCAGCCTTCCTGCAGCACGGACAGCACGTTGCCCGACGGGTCCTTGAACCAGGCGATCAGCGGCCCGCCGCCTCGGAACACGCCTTTCGCGTCCTGCTCGAAGCCCTCGTATCGCTCGAAGGTCACCCCGCGCCGTTTCAGCTCGTCGACTGCGGCATTGATGTCGGGCACCGGGAAGTTGAGAATCGTGAACGAGGCGGGAACGTGGTCGCGGCTCGGGTAGATCAACACGTCCCGACCCCCTGGTATGTGCAGGTTCATCAGGCCGAACTCCGACGAGTCGGTCAGGCTGAGGCCGAGGGTCTCGCCGTAGAATCGCTTTGCCTTCGCCATGTCGGCCACCGCGAATCCGCTGTACGCCTCGCTGCCCTCGAGCATGGGTCTCTCCTTCGTCATCGCCGGTCCCGACCATGTCGGCCCGTCTCGCCATGCCTGCTTCGGAGGCGGTACCGATCTTCGGCTCCGAGGCGCGACGTACTCGCTCGTTCCCGGCTGCGCCTGCACCGCCTTGCCTGCTCCAGCCTGCCGAAGAAACCGCCCGCCCGCCGGTTGAACGGACCGGGCGGCAAGGCCGGACCGGCGGTGCGCCACTCCCCTATACGTCGTTCCCCTGTATCGGGCCGGATCAGTTCGCAGCCGGTTCCCGCAGGTCCGCCGTCATGGTGATGCTGCCGGGGATGGCCTCACAGGCCCGCCGGAAGCAGGCCGCCAGCGCCTCTCGCGACGGGTTTCCCGGCAGGCAGCTCCACTCGTCCATCGCGGAGTGGAAGGCGGCCACCATCATGTCCAGCGCGAGACGAAGGCGCAGGTCCGGCGCACCCGACAGCATGATCCGCCTGCGCACGATCTCAGCGGCGGCGCGGGTGGTGCGGTCACAGAAGTGGAGTCCGTGCGCGTCCATCGACGGCGTCCGCTCGGTGAGGTGCCTGCTGAGCAGCACGCGACGCGCCCAGCCCTCGGCCGTCATCTGATCCAGTGCGGCGAGCAGGACGTCCCGCAGTACCTCGATCAGCGGCCGTCCCCGGGGATCGCAGGACTTCAGCTCCTCGATGAAGGCCGCCCAGAGATCCTGGGTCGGGGCCATCGCCACGTCTTCCTTGCTGCCGAAATTGCGGAAGAACGTGCGCTTGGAGACCTCGACCTCGGCACACAGCTCGTCCAGCGTCGTGCCTTCGAAGCCCTTCTCGGTGAACAGGTCCAGGGCCGTGTCGATCAGCTCCCGCCGGGTGCGCAGCTTCTTGCGCTCGCGCAGCGTGAGCCGGTCCGCCGGGGATGCGGACGGCGCGCTCGACGGGGAGGACGTGCTCATGCAGACCACCCTAACCGGTAGCAACTGCCCCTTGTAGGCTGATGCCACTCAGTGGCAGTTACGAGAGGTGATCACATGCGTGCCCTGCTGGTTGACCGATCGGTGCCTGGCGGACTCCGAATCGGGGCGGCTCCCGAGCCCGAGCCTGCTCCCCACCAGGCGTTGATCCGGGTGACCGCGTCCTCCCTCAACTTCGGCGAAGTGCGGCACCTCGTCGAGAGCAGCCCGGAGGGCACCGTGCTCGGCTGGGATGCCACCGGGGTCGTCGAGCGTGCCGCCGCCGACGGGACCGGTCCGGCCGTCGGTGCGCCGGTGGTGACCTTCGGCGCCGACGGGGCCTGGGCGGAGCGCCGTGCGGTGGACACGGACTTCATCGGGACTGCGCCCGACGGCGCCGACCTCGGTGCGCTCAGCACCGTTCCCGTCGCGGGCGGCAGCGCCCTGCGCGCGCTGCACCGTCTCGGCCCGATCCTCGGCAGGCGGGTGCTCGTCACCGGTGCCACCGGCGGCGTCGGCCGGTACACCGTGCAGCTCGCCCGGCTCGGCGGCGCCTACGTCCTGGCCGCCACCGGAGACCCGGACCACCACGGCGACGACCTGCGTGCCCTCGGCGCCCACGAAGTGGTGTCTGGGTCGTTGGAGTTCGACGGCCAGGTCGACGGCGTCGTGGACCTGGTGGGCGGACCGCAGCTCGTCGACGCCTACGGAAGCCTGGCCGAGGGCGGCACCCTCGTGTCGGTCGGGCACGTCACCGACGCGGGCGAGCATTTCCCGCACGGCGCCCTGTATGCGGACCAGGGCAGGCACGACCGGTCGATCGTGACGTTCTATCTCGGGGCCTGCCGAGGCCTCGCGCCCGACCTGACTTGGCTGGCCGCTCGCGTGTCGGCGGGCGAGCTGGACCCCCAGATCAGCTGGCGCGGCGGATGGGATCGGATTGACGAGGCGGTCGCCACCCTGCTCGGCCGCCGCCTGCACGGCAAGGCGGTTCTCGAGATCGGCTGAGTCCTGGGGCGCCGTCGTAGCCGGTCACGGTGGTCCAGGTCGCCTCGGGCGGGCGCTCGTCGTCCCAGCGGGCAGATCCCGCAGGACCGCCGTGTTCGGTGCGGCATCCCGTGCTGCGTTCGGGATCGGGATCGGGATCGGGATCGGGATCGGGGTCGAGCGGGCGAGGCTCGCCGAAGTCGAGGACCCCGCGTTCCCCACGGCACGCCGGGCTGCGTATCGCTCCCGCCTGCCCCGTGCCCGCGGGTCGCCACGGTTCAGCGTCGGAGCGGCTCCGCGGGCCTGGCGTCCGCTGGTCACCGAGGTCGGGACGGGTCTCCGCCGTGGCGGAACGGGGTCGTGGTGGCCAGTTCCATGAAGCCGAGACGACGAAGGATCGGCGCGCTCTCCGGGGAGGCGTCGACCTGGAGATAGCGGTATCCCCTGGCTGCGGCGAGCGCGACGCGATGCGCGACCATCGCCCGGAACACGCCTCGACCGCGCCAGGCGGGCAGCGTCGCCCCGCCCCAGAGCCCGGCAAAGTCCGTGCCCTCGGGAAACTCGACCCGGCCTTCGGCGACAGTCCGCCCCCGGCGACGGCGAGCACTCCCTCGACGGCGCGGGGCTGTCGGTGCAGATCGGCGACGAGTGCCCGACCCGACTCGGAGTGATCGCCGCCGAAGACCTCGTCGTGGACGGACACCAGCTCGGCGACATCGCGGGCGTCGGCGACGGCACTCAGCCGCACGCCCGACGGTGGGGACGGCTCGATGGCGAGTTCGGTGATCTCGGCGACGAGCAGCGTCTCGGCGGGCTGCGCCGTGAACCCGGCGGCGATCAGCCGCTCGGGCAGACTCGCGGGCCGGTCGTAGGAGTAGTGCTTCCACTCCCACGGCCTGCCCGCCGCCGCGAACCGCTCGACCTGCGCGGCGATGACCGCATCGACGTCGGCGTGGTCGGGACCGCACCAGGTCACCCCGGCCCACCCGTCGTCGGAGACGCAGCGGGTGACCTCGCCGTCGCGCTCGATCCGGCCGTTCGGGGTGTCCGGCGTCGGATCACGACGAATCTGCTGGTCATAGAGCGCGAGTACCGTGCGTCGGTCCATCCGGGGAGTGCATCACGCGGGAGCACGGCCGCCGCGCACCGGGTCGTCGCCGATGATCTCGCTCTGCTCGGCCGAGTCCTGCCGTCACCGCGCTCGACCACGCGACGGTTCTGCCGTCGTCCGAGCGGCGGCTGACCGTCGGCGAATCTCGGCACGCCCGGTGCCAGGCGATGACGAACAGGCGTGGCCGTCGGTGTCATCGCCCGACCGGACGTGAGCCGAGACGGCGTCGGCCGCCGCCGATCGACGGCCCTGTCGAGGTTCGCTGATCAGGCGGGCGGGTCGGCCACGGGCATCGGCGTCTCCCGTGGGGCGCCGAACCAGCGGGCCAGTGCGTCCCGCAGCCCGGCCGAGGCGGTGTCGACGGGTTCGTCGACGGTCGCGGCCCAGGCGATGTGGGCGTCCGGACGGATCAGGAGGGCGTCGGCCGGTCGTGACTCCGCCTCGGCGCTGCGGACGTCCACTCGATGCTGCCAGCCTCGGGCGATGTCGCGGAGATCCTGGCGGTCGGCGAGGTCGAGGAGTACGGGCCGTGCGGAGTGCAGCAGTTCCGCGACGCTGGTCGCGCCCTGGTCGGTATGCAGGGCGAGGTCCGGGGCGAAGGTGCCTGCCAGGGCGTGGTGATCCGGATCGGGTACCGGGTAGCGGATGTCGGCGCCCGAGATGAGGGCTCCGATGCGCCGCAACGGCTGCTCGTCGACGAACAGTTCGAGAAAGACCTCCCGCAAGGCCTGCGCTGCCGCGTCCTGTCCGCGCCGCAGGGCGACCTGAGCCTGGGTGTGCAGCATCGTGCGGGCGCCCGCGACGTGTCGTTCGTCGTGATACGTGTCCAGCAGGCCGGGCGGCGCCCAGCCGTGCAGGTCCGCGGCCAGCTTCCAAGCGAGGTTCACCGCGTCGAGCATGCCTGCGTTGAGGCCGACGCCCGTCGCCGGGAACAGGTGGGCCGCGTCGCCTGCCAGCATGATCCGCCCGTCGCGGTACCGCGCGGCCTGCCGAGCCTCAGATCGATAGCGCGACAGCCGGATCGGATCTCCCAGCGGGATGTCGATGTCGAGCACGCGGCGAATGCTGTCTTGCAACTCGGTCAGGCTCATCGGCGTGTCGTCGTCGGTTTCGGCGGGCTCGAACTCGGTGGTGGAGACGAGCAGCATCTCGGCGGTGAGCGCGCCGATGCCGAACACACCACGATCCGTCCTGATGAAGCTCGGACGAATCCGGCCGAGTCCGGGGACGTCGAGGTGGCCGTCGTCGAACACGGCCACCGCATCGGGCGTGGTGACCTGGCCGAGGCGGTTGACCTCGGGGTAGGTCGTGCCGGGGAACGGGATTCCCGCCCGGTCGCGCACCCGGCTGCGTGCTCCGTCGCAGCCGACGAGATATCGGGACCTCACCTGGTACGGCCCGTCCGGGCCGTGCACCTCCGCGGTCACCGTGTCGCCGTCCTGACTGACCCCGATGATCTCCTGTCGACGGCGGATGTCGACGTCGAGTTCGCGGGCGTGTTCGTCGAGCAGGCGTTCGAGCTGCGGTTGCGGGAGGTGCAGTCCCCGCAACGGGGGGTCTGCCAGGCCGGTGAAGTCCAGATGCACCTCACCGAACGGAAACCGGGGAGCCGGGTGGGCGGGGCCGACGCCTGCCGCTTCGAACCGGTCCAACAAGCCTCGATAGCGCAGCAGTTCCAGGATCTGACCGCTGAGACCGTTGGCCCTCGGGATGTCCCGGGTCTGCGGCTGTCGCTCCAACACCAGCGGCCGCACTCCGGCCCGCCGCAGTTCCCCGGCCAGCAGGAGACCGACCGGGCCCGCCCCCACGATGACCACGTCGACGTCGATCACCGGCCATTCCCTTCGTGGTCCTTCGTCGCCCTTTTCATCTGACTCGGTCCCTGATGAAGACATTCGCACTTCAGTTGCTCCCGTTTTCGCCGTCGTCGAGCTCGGCCGGTGATTCTGCGGCATGACCCGGGTCTTGCCGCAAGCCCCCCGGTGCGCTATAAATTGAGAGTGGGACAAGGTGAGTCGGTCCCCCCTCTCCCCTGGTCTGCGTCCGCAGTCGCCCGCCCTGTCGGTGCCGCGCGAGAGCACTCGCTGCCCGGCGGGAACGCGGCGCCCGTGCGCGAGTCGGGTGGGGCTGCTGCGGTCGAATTCGCGATCAGGTCTCCTGACGGGCGCTGATCGGCGCGGTCGATGATGACCGTTCGGAGCCTGCTCGCGGCCCCGCCGGGATTCCGTCCGGCAACCGAAATCCTGCCCTTCGAATTCCTTCGAGAGCAATTCCGGAATGTCGTCCTTTGAGAAGGCGAATTCTCGTGATCCCAGGTCGGACGATTCTCGATTCCGGGTTCTGCCCGCCCGTCGGTGCCGTACCGCGAGCAGCGCGACGATTCCGGACTGCACTCACGAGACGCATCTCGGATGCGCACCGAAGGCATCGTGCCGACTGTTACCAGGATCGGATGCTCATACCGGCCGTCGGCCCGCGCCACCTTCGGTCGAGACAAGCCCGAATACCCGGCCAGGGCAGTGGCGGGGCCGTCGGCCGAGGGGCCGTGACGGTGGCCCGATGCGCCTCGTCGACGCCTGAGGAGCCGAGGCGGTCCGCCACGCGCTCGCCCGTGCCGCCCGGGGCCGCGACGATCATGCCGGCCGCGACGGACTACCAGTGCGCGGGGCGGGCGAGGATCGCGGGAAGCCGGGTGGCGGCGTCGCCGTCGGCGGAGTTGACCTGGGGTTGGGTGAGGAAGAGGCTGTCGGCCAGGTTCGCGCCGTGCAGCCGGGCGTCCCGGAGATCCGCGCCGATCAGATCCGCCGAACTCAGGTCGGCGTCGGTCAGATCGGCGGCGATGAGATACGTCCCTCGCAGGTCGGCTCCCCGCAGGTCGGCGCCGCGCAGTCTCGCACCGATGAGGTCGGCTTTCCGGCGGCTCTTCCGCCTGCCGGGCACTCCCGCTCGCACCAGTTCGCTGGTCCGCCGCAACACCGTGTCGACCTCGTCGTGCTGCGCGGCCAAGTCCACCGCGAGCAGTTCCTTCGGAGTGCCTCTGGTGAGACCTTCGATGCGATCTCGCAGGTCACGGACCGCTGGACGGAGTGGTACGGCCGAGGGCAGGGTCAGCGCCTCAGACAGATACCAGAGCAGCTCGTGAAGCCTGCGCATGACCGGGAGCACGGCGAACATCTGTCCGGCGGTGTCCGGGGCCGCTCGCCAGTCTCGGCCGCCGAAGGTGGTCTGGGACACGCGCTGCCCGGCGCCGAGGCAGTCGAACGAGGTGCAGCCTGCGAAGCCTCGCTGTCGCAGGTCGGCATGAATGCCGCAGCCGAAGTCCTTCCGCAGGTTCGGGCAGGCGGTGCCTGCGGCCTTGGTGATCGCGAAGTCCTTCGACGCGGTGAAGGGCAGGGCGACGCAGCACAACGCGAAGCAGTTCGCGCAGTCGGCCAGCAGGTTGCGGCGGCCGTCGAAAGACACGGCCGGGAGATTCTCGGGCACCGGGTGGGTCGCTTCCGGTCGGGCGGCTGTCGTGGTTTTCGTGTCGCCAGGAGCGGCGGGTCCACGACGGTTCTGGTCGGGAGAGGCAGTCTAGGCGGCTCCGGGCGTCGGTCGGGTCCCGGGGCGACGTGGGCGGGCCCGACACCCCTGACCCTCGCCCGTGGGCCGGGAGTCAGGTGCATCACGTCGATCCTGGTATCTCGTCAGTTCTCGACCCGGATGCCGTTCTCCAGGGTCCTGATCACGACGCTCGTCACCCCGTGTCGGGAGAGCCGTCCCTGGTCCGCCTCTTCGTAGCCGGTGTAGACCAACGACCAGAGGACGCGCTGAATCCAGTCGGGGGTGACCTCGCGGTCGAAGACACCCTCGGCCTGACCTCGTTCGATAAGCGCGATGACCGGGTCGTCAGGTGCCGAAGGCGGCGCTGGCACGCCGTTGGCGCCGCCGTGCCCCTCCAGTATCTGCGGGTCGGCGAACAGGAACATCAACCGGTCACCGACGGACACCATGGCTGCGACGAGCCTGCGCATCGCCTCGGCAGGAGCGCCCTGTTCGATCTCGGCATCGGCCACGGCCTGCTCGATCGCCTCGACGGAGTCCTCGACTGCTGCGCTGATCAGCCCGTCACGATCCGGGAAGTACCGGCGCAGGGTCGTGCGGCTGACGCCTGCGGCCTCGGCGATCTCGGGCAGGGTCGCGGTGCGGTTGCGCGCGAGTACCGACGCCGCCGCACTGAGGATGGCCCGCTGCGTGCGGCCGCGTGTTCTCGACTCCAAGGCCGGGTCGTTCATGCCGCGCATGCTATCGGCAGCAGAGCTGCTTCCCGACAGCACCGGAATGGACCTCAAAAGGACCATTAAGGTAGCTTGAAGATCTATTTAGTGGTGTGCAAGGAACGGGAGGGCACGAATGCGAATCCTGGTGACCGGTGGAACAGGGAACATCGGCAGGCTGGTCGTCGACGAGCTGTTACGGGCGGACGCCGACGAGGTGCGGGTCCTGACCGCCGACCCGGTGCGGGCGGCCCTGCCCCCGGAGGTCGAGGTCGTCGAGGGCTACCTCGGGCGTGTCGAGACGCTGCCGAGGGCGTTGGAGGGTGTCGACCGCATGTACCTCGCGCCGCTGCCGAAGACCGTCGTCGAGGTCATGCGACTCGCCGCCTCGTCGGGCGTGGAGCGTGTCGTCGACGTGGCGGGCGGCAAGGACACCTGGTGGTACTGCATCGAGGAGGCCGTCGAACAGTCCGGGATCGCCTGGACGCATCTAGAACCGGGCGAGTTCATGACCAATCGGCTGAGCTGGGTCGACCAGATTCGCGACACGGGTCGCGTGCGGGACGCCTACCCCGACTCCGCAGGCGCTGCCATCGCGCTGGAGGACATCGCGGTCGTCGCTGCCGCCATGCTCCTGGAGGACGGACACCTGGGCAGGGCCTACGAGCTGACGGGGCCGGAGACGATCAGTCGGGCGGAGATGCTCCGCTGCATCGGGCGCGCACTCGGTCGGCACATTCCCTATGAGGAATTGTCCCACGAACAGGCGGTCGAGCTGTACGCCGCGACCATGGGCGAGTTCGGGAGCTGGTACGTCGGCGGCATGGCCGATCTCGTGGCCGAGCCTCACCGGTCCACCACCACGTTCCAAGACCTCATGGGGCGCCCCGGCACGACCTTCGCCGAGTGGGCGGCGGCCAACGCGGACTCCTTCCGCTGACTCCGTGGGCCCGCCCTGACGTCATCGCCGGCGGCCGCCGTCTCGGGCCGCTCGCGGTCGTCAGGGTGGTCCTGCCAGACCCAGGATGATTCGGACCTGGTGTGCACAGCGGCTCACGAACCAGAGTGACGTCCATGACCGAGATCGACACCGCAGTCCCCGATTTCCGCGACCGGGTAGTGCTGGTCACCGGCGGCACGACGGGCATGGGCCTGGCCACCGCGCGACTGCTGCTGGAACGCAATGCCCATGTGGTCATCACCGGCCGAGACGAGGGACGGCTCGCCTCGGCCGCCGAACGGCTGAGCCGGGCCGCCGACGACGCCCGACTCCTCACCGTGCGCGCGGACTCGGCCGACCTCACCGATCTCGAGGGCCTGGCCGAGGTCATTCGGGAGCGGCACGGCAGGCTGGACGGCGTGTTCGCCAACGCGGGGGTGGGCGCTTTCCAACGAGCCGAGGAGGTCTCCGAGGCGGCCTTCGACCACGTCGTCGACGTCAACTTCAAGGGAGTGTTCTTCACCATCCAGCAGGCGCTGCCACTGCTCGACGCGGCGGGCGGCGGCTCCATCGTGATCAACGCCTCCTGGACGCTGCATCGGGGCATGGCCGTCGCACCGGTGTACGCGGCCAGCAAGGCCGCCGTCCACAACCTGGCACGGACGCTGGGCGCCGACCTGGCAGGCCGGAACATCCGAGTCAACTCGGTCAGCCCCGGCTACATCGTCACCGACATGTTCACCGGGTTCGCCCCTGAACAGGCGGCGCAGGACGCCATCGCCGCCACCGTGCCGCTGAACCGACTCGGCCAGTCCTCGGACGTCGCCGAGGCCGTGGCCTTCCTGCTGTCCCCACAGTCCTCCTACATCACCGCCCAGGACCTTCTGGTGGACGGCGGACTGGTCACCGCGCTGCCCGGCTCCTGAGCCTCGATCCAGGACGCCGAGAGAAGGACATACTGGGCCGATGAACAGCGCGTCGACCATGGGCGAGTTCTTACGTGCCCGGCGTTCCGGACTGAGCCCCGACGTCGTCTCCCTGCCGAGCATCGGGGGGCGACGTCGGGTCTCGGGGCTTCGCCGCGAGGAGATCGCCCAGCTCGCCGGGGTCAGCGTCGACTACTACACCCGTATGGAACAGGGCCGGGTGGCCAATCCATCGGATGCCGTCCTCGACGCGCTCGCTCGCGCCCTGCGATTGGACGCGGAGGAGACCCGGCATCTGCACCGACTCGCCAGGCCGCAGTCGTCCGCCAGAAGGACCGCTCGCCGCAGAACCGTGCCGCAGACGGTGCGCCCCATGCTCCGACGGCTGCTTGACGAACTGGTGGACGTGCCCGCGGTGATCCGCGGCCGCCGGATGGACGTCCTGGCCTGGAACGACGCCGCCTGTGCGCTGTTCGGCGACTTCGCCGAGCTGGACCCGGCCGACCGCAACATCGCCCGCATGACCTTTCTGAATCCCGAGTCCCGTCGGCTGTACGCGGACTGGACGGCCTGCGCTCGCGAGAACGTGGCATACCTGCACATGGAGGCAGGTCTGCATCCCGACGACCCGCAGCTGGCGGGCCTGATCGGCGAGCTCTCCATGAAGAGCGAGGACTTCCGCCGCTGGTGGGCCCAACACCCCGTGCAGGACGGCACCTCGGGCATCAAACGGTTCCACCATCCGGTGGCAGGCGAGCTGACACTGGAGTACGAGACCCTGCGCGCGGCGGGCGACCCGAGTCAGGCGCTGCTCATGTACGCCGCCGAACCGGGCAGCCCCTCGCACGACGCCCTGCGGCTGCTGCTCGCCTGGGCCGTTCCGGAAGCTGCCTGCGCCCCTGAGGCGTCGAGCCGGTCGGGGTTTGACACAAGGCGAGCAGAGGAGCTCTAATCGCTTCTGTGTCGCGTGACGCCGACCAGAGAGCAGTGGGCAGGTCGGCAGTCGGGCGGTCACCTTCGCCAAGGGATCGTGTCATGAGTTCACTCTCCGCATCCTGCGTCTGACCCAGGCGGCGCCTCCGCGTGCGCCCTTCCCGTACTGCCGTGCCCGGCACCGTCGTCTCGAGTCCATGACCTCGCCGATCGTCTAGACCGACCAGAACCCTCGGGGCGGTCGGCGGTCTCTGCTGCCCGATCGAGGTCTCGGCCGCGACAGCACGGCCGTGCGATCTCGGCTGCGCCTGTCGTCCTCTTCTCGTCGCGATCACGCGACCCCTCGACTTCCGGGAGAACCGAACACGCATGTCCAGCTCCTCCCCCGGTGACTCCGTCACCCGAGACTCCTTCCACGACTCCGTCATCACCGAGTTCCGCGCGAACGGCGGCACGGTCGGCGGCCCCTTGGCGGGCGGCGACCTGTTGTTGCTGACCACCACCGGAGCACGAACCGGCAGTGAGTCGACCGTCCCCCTCGGCTATGTGCGGGACGGCGACCGGCTGCTGGTCGTCGGCTCCAACCTCGGCGCGCCCCGCCATCCGGCCTGGTATCACAACCTGCTCGCTCATCCGTCGGTCCGAGTGGAGATCGGCACCGAGACGTTCGAGGCGATCGCGGTCCCGGCAGAAGGCGCACGGCGCGAGCGTCTGTTTCGGCAGGTCGTGGCGGCGGTGCCGGGCTATCGCGACTATCAGGACCGCACCACCCGCCCGCTGCCGGTCGTGGTGTTGGAACGCGGCGACGCGCACTCGGCCGAGCACACCGGCGACGGGAGTCCTCGCGGGATCACCACCCTCGCCGACAAGCTCCTGGCAGTCCACGCGTGGCTTCGCGGCCAGTTGCGGCACCTTGTCGCCGAGACCGACGCACACCTCGCCGCGCGCGCAGCCCACCAGGGGCCGGGCGCGCCGCCCGCGCCCGGACTCGGCATGCAGATCCGACAGCACTGCCTGGCCTTCTGCGAGACGCTGGAGTTCCATCACACCAGTGAGGACGCGCATGTCCTCCCCGCCATCGCCGAGCATCAGCCGCAGTTGCGCGCGGCCGTGGACCGTCTTCGGGAGGAACACCGGACGGTCCGCCGCATCAAGGAGGAGATCCTCACCCTGCTGACCGAGATAGGCACGACCGACGCCCGCCGGTTCCGCACGGAGCTGGACCGCATGTCACGAGAGTTGATCGCGCACCTGGACTACGAGGAGGAGACCGTGCTTCCCATCCTGGCCGCGATTCCGCTGCCGGGGCGCTAGCGAGCAGCCGGTGTCCGCCGTTCGGCGGGGACGCCGGGGTGGAGGTGGGGACGGGAGTCTCCCCGCCCCACCGGCTCCGGCCCGTTGTCAGCGTTCACGGAGCCGGGAGCTGTGCCGTCGCGCCTGGAAGCGGTTTCCACACACGGCCATGGAACACCAGCGTCGATCGCCCGAGCGGGAGACGTCGTGGAAGTGCAGGACGCAGTCCGGGCGAAGCGACGCTGGCGCCCGCACAGCATCGTTGCTCGTAGCCGGAGTCAGTTCGTCTCCGCAGCGGCCTCGCCTGCTCGCCGCAACTGCTCGGTCAGCGCGTCGAGCTGAGCCTCGGCGCGTTCGGCGCGCGCCAACGCGAGGGCGCGGACCTCCTCGAAGGCTCGCAGCCGTTCTTCGGCGGCGGTGCGGGCGTCGGCAGCGGCCCGCAGCAGGTCGGCGCGTTGGTCGGCGGCCTCCGCGTGCAGTCGCTCGGCCTCGGTCGTGGCGAGTCGCCGAGCATCGGCGAGCTCGGCTCGGACTCGCTCCACCTCGGTGCGGGCATCGCTCGCCGTCTGCTCGGCCTGTTGAGCGGACACCTCTGCTCGCTCTGCGCGCACCACGGCCTGCTCTCGGGCGGCGCGCTCCTCCGCGATCTCCTCGGCGGCGAGCCGCCTCGCCTCGGTGATCTCCTGAGCGGCGGCGCGGCGGGCCTGCTCGGTGTCGCGCACGGCCGCTTCGCGGATGCCTTCTACTCGCTCGTCGGCCGCTCGGCGGATTCGGGCGGTCTCCACCTCGGCCTCGTTCCGCGCCGCCTCGACATCGGCTGCGGCCTGCCGGATCGCCGCTTCCATGCGGCCCTGCAGGTCGCGCAGCTCGTCCTGGGCGATCTCGGCGGCACGTTCCGCCTGCTCCGCGGCGGCGCTCGCGTCGTCGGCAGCGGCCATGGCCTCGGTGCGGTCCTTCTCTGCGGCCCGCCGACGCCGCTCGGCCTCGGCGATACCCGATTCGGCCTCGGCGATCCGCCGGGTCGCGTCGGCCTGCGTCGCCTGAATCTGCTCTTCGGCGACTCCGGGGTCGGCCAGGGTGTTCAGCTCGGCCACGGCCTGCTGCATGGTCTTGCTGACCTGGGTCGCCAACCCGCGAAACTGCGTCAGCAGGTCATCAGCCCTGATCTTCGCGGCGGTGACCGGTCCAGCCTGTTTCGTCACGGTGACGTTACTCGTGACGTCGTTCCCCTCCTGGGAGAGCCGCTGTCGCTCTCGCCAGGCCCGCCACCGGGTGTGCTCCGCAAGATCGCAGTACTCCGACGGTCTGCCGGGTCCCGCGCCTCGATGCACCGCGCGCTCACAGCCGGGATAGTTGCAGGTGTTCGTCTTGGCGGCTGCCTCGCTCGACGTCGCCGTCGTGGTCTCGGGGAGCTCCTGCGTGGTCATGAGGCGTGAGCCTAGTGTTCGCCGTGGGCAGACGTTTCTCACGAAACGCGCGTGGTGATTCGTTCGTGGTGATGAAATCCGGTGCCGTCCTGGCGATGGTTCATCGAGGGTGATCCGATCGGCAGGCCGTTCACGGGACTGCCTGTTCTCGATGCGCCGCCCCGGCCGGGGCGGCGTCCGGCGTCGCCGCAGCCGAGCTGAGGTCCGATGTGGACGATGCGCTGTTCCGTCCGGGCAGGCTGCCCCGGTAGCATCCCTGCCGATGACGATGCACGCGCCCCGATCGGACCCGTCGGGCCGTGCCGGTCCGATGCCGACAGATGCGTTGAGCTGGGTCGGGCGCAAAGTACGCCTGCGCCAGATCGTCCCCGCCGACCGCCGTACCTTGACGGGTTTCGATCGAGACTCGACTCGCAGCCCCGCTTCGCAGATCGGCGGATACCGGCACTGGGCGGAGCATCGGACCGCGCCCTCCGATTCGGGCGACGACTTCCGGTTCGCGATCGAGACCCTCTACGGCCGGATGCTGGTCGGGTCGATGTCCGCCGTCCAGACGGACGCCGCGTCGGGTCGGTTCAGCTACGGCATCGGCATCGGGACCGCACATCGGCGCTGTGGTTACGCGGGCGACGCCATCACCGTGTTGCTCAACTTCATGTTCGGCAGGCGCCGTTACCAGAAGTGCGAGGTCAGCATCTACGGCGGCAACCTCGCCTCCCTGTCGCTCCACAGCGGACTCGGCTTCCGCGAAGAGGGCAGGCCGCGAGACACCGAACTGCTGCGCGGCGAGGTGAAGTATCCGGTGCTGATGGGCATCACGGCTCACGAGTTCGCAGTCCGCCACCCCCACGGCACGACATCCGCACCGTCGGACCAGTCCCGACGCGGCAGGCATTCACGGACGCGCCGCCGCGGCCGACACTGGCGCGGCCAAGACTCCGGCTGACGTCGACCGCGCCGTATCGGTTGCCGACACCGGTCCTCCCCGTGCCGAGACGGACCAGCTCGCCTGGCGGACACGGACGCCCAACCCACGCCAGCGCCATCTCCCGCTGGGGGTGGCTCTGGTCATCGGGATGGTGCTGATCCCTTCAGCAGGGTGGTCCGCGCTCCGGGTGCTGGTCCGCTCCACCCTCGTCGCCGATTCCCATCCCGGGCTCGAGCCGGCGACGGAGGAGTGTCCAAGTCAGCTGACACGACCGGCGGATCGATCGTGTTTGCCGGGCGTGGCGCGGGGACGGAGCCTAATCCGGCGATTATCGTCCGACGGTGTCCGAAACAATCGATCCGTGAGGGGGATTCACGAATAGGTTCCCTGTTCCGCAGGACTCGAATCGGTGAGACTCCCGCACCGGACACCGTGGGAGATTGGGAATCCGCCGTCGACACCGGGTAAATAACTCCGCTGTGAGTTGCCTGCACTTGACCAGTGCCGTCCTCGGCCCGGGTGACACAGGGATCTCTCGGAAAAATCATCGGCGTATCGAATCGAGGATTCGAGGATCCGCCATACTCGGCGATTCGACGTGCTGACTGGGTCGATCGCGCCGAGAAAGCGGCTCCGTATCGAGAGAAGGGTGAGAGAGAACGTCATGAGCGCTGCGAAAGAACCGTCGCCGAAACGCATGGCCAGGGCCCGGATCGGTCGAGATCCCAGCTCCGCGCTGGCCGTGATGACGGCACTGATCGGCACTGCACTGCTCGGCTCGGCACTGGTTGCCGGGCCCACCGGCACGGCGGCGACCCCCTCCTCCGCCGGGCTCGCGAGACAGATCGTCGATCCCCAGTTCAACGTCATGGTGGAAGGCGACGCACAGCTCTACGAGAACGAGACCGAGGGCCCGGTGGCCTTGGGCGGCGATCTGTCGTTCCGGACCTACAACGTGGCTGCGAACGATCCGGGAACCTACGTGGCCCCCGGTGACGCTCGCCCAGCGGGGCTCGTGGTCGGCGGAGGCATCGACTTCGACGACACCCCGATGTACGGGCAACTGCGTGTGCTCCAGAACAGCTACGCCAAGATCGGTGACCTCTCCGGTGCGGAGGTGGTCGACGCAGGCAACCTCAGCTTCATTCAGGAGGCGGGCACCGTCATGGGCAGCCTGCCCTCGGTGAGCGTGCAGACCGATCAGCCGGTGGAATCGGTCGGGAGTCCCGCCGGGATCGATTTCGCGGGATTGTTCGCGGGGTATCGCAGTATCGCGAGCGGTCTGGCCGGCTGTCCGCAGACGGTGGAACTGCTCGACCAGAATGGCGCGGGACCGTGGAACGGCATTGATCCCAACGCCACGATCGAGCTGGTCGACGGCCAGAACATCCTGAACCTGACTGCCGATCAGCTCGCCGTGCTCGACAACATCAATCTGGCTCCCGGCAGCCCGGCTCCGGCCGCAGGCCGTTGGCTGATCTTCAACGTCCAGGTAGAGGGTGACTACGTCTTCAGCGTGCCCAACCTCGGCTTCCAGGGTAATCAGGTCTCCCGGCACATGCTGTGGAACTTCACCACCAGCGGCACCATCACGTTGCCTGCGAGCACGGGCAGGACGGTGTGGGGCACCTTCTATGCACCCAACGCTCGCCTCGTCGACCTCAGCGCAGGCAACATCGAAGGCAACGTGGTGGTGCGGGAGTTCCAGCACGGTGGCGAGGAGGTCGGCGTCAGCGGCGGCGAAGTACACCCCGCGTACTTCGAGGATGACGTGATCACTTGTGACGACGTCCCCCCGACGGAGCCGACCGAGCCGACCGAACCCACGGAGCCGACGGAACCCACGGAGCCGACCGAGCCGACCGAACCGACCGAACCCACGGAGCCGACCGAACCGACCGAACCGACCGAACCGACCGAACCCACGAGCCCGACCGAGCCCACGGAACCAACAGAACCAGGTGAGCCGACGGAACCGACCGAGCCCACGAGTCCCGGTGAGCCGACGAGGCCGGAGCCGACCAAGCCGGGTGGCGGCGGCAGTGTGCATGCCCCCGAGCCCCCGCAGGTCGTCCCCGTCGCGCACGTCGAGCAGGCGAGTTCCGGACGTCTCTTCACGGCGGGCCTCGGCGCAGTCCTGATCGCATACTCGGTCCTCGTCTTCCTGCGACGTCCTCGACGACTGTCCTGACGCGGTGCCCGCCGTGTCGCGCTCCGGCGCCTCCTGGAACGCGACGCGATTTGGGCGCGACGGGGGCTGACCCGGTCCCGTCACACCCTGACGCCCGGTGCGAGTACATCGCACCGGGCGTTGTCATGCGGAGACTCCTCACCCCGACTAGACCGAGTGCCAGATGATCCAGCGTCTGGCGGCATCCCGTGCACCGTCGGCTCGCCGGGCTCGACAAGGCGAACACTCTCCGGCACCACTGCTTCAAGCAGTTCGAGGTGTCGCCGAGCGACTACCGACGGGCGTTCCACCGGACAGAGCAGCAGGCACCGAGCCTGCACGCCTCCAGATGAGTCGTCGCGGCACTCCGCGTGAGCCCCTGCTCGGTGAGCGAGGAACGTCCACGGGTCCCCTGTCCCGGGGCCTGCACGCCATCCCGTTGTCCAGACGGCCCGGCGCCTCGACCAGGGCACAACGCGGCTCCCCGGTCGCCGTGGATCCCGTCCGGCGCGGCTGACCAGCGACGCTGCGTGCTCGTCGGCAGTCCCGAGGACACTGCGTCGCCGCGCCGATCCACTACTGGGGCGGACGGTGCAGGTGTGGTGCCGCGAGGCCGTGCCTGGGGGCTTGTCGCCGGGCTAAGCGGTCGGCGATCGCTCGGAGGTCTCGTCGTTGTGGCCACGTGGGTGAGCTGGTGTTGTGACGGTCTGTGGAGTTTCGGGTGGGTCGTTATGGCGTGGCGGGGTGCTGGGTCACAGATGTTGGAAGCGGTGGGTGACCGGCGCTTACGGTCTGGCTTGTACGTCACGGTCCGGTCACGAGAAAAGCATCAAGCAAGGCCCCCCGCGTGTGGGAGTGAGTCCCCCCGGGATGTGTGGGCCGGTCGGTTTTCCCCGCCGATCGCAGTGGCTGTGCCGTTTCCCCGAGACGCAGGAAAGGTTGACGATGCCCCGTACCACTCTGAACGGGCAGTTCACCACCCCGGCGACCCCGGAGCGCACGACCGCTGAAGCTTCCCGCACGACCCGGTTCTCCCGTCGCGGCGCAGGTAAGGCCGTGATCGCCTCCGCGCTGGCGGGTGCGTTCCTGTTGGGTGGCCAGCCGATGCTGGCCGGTGCCGCCGAGGACGGCGGTCCCGACAACTTCGTGGAGGTCCAGAGCACGGAGTCGGTGCTGCCCGCGTTTTATGACAATCCCGCTCGTGGTTTGACGTCGTTGGTGAATGAGACCAAGGCGGAGGCTGATCGGGTGGCGGCGGAGGAGGCTGCGGCTGCGGAGGCGGCGGCGCGTCCTGATTTCGTGAAGCCTGCGGAGGGCACGTTCACCTCTGGTTTCGGTGGTCGGTGGGGCACCACGCATTACGGTGTCGACATCGCCAACTCGATTGGTACGCCGGTGGTGGCGGCCACCGAGGGCACCGTGATCAACGCGGGCCCGGCCACGGGCTTCGGCCAGTGGGTGCGGGTGCAGGCGCCGGACGGCACGATCACCGTCTACGGCCATGTGGAGTCGTTCACCGCTGCGGTGGGCCAGCAGGTGGCCGCGGGCGAGCAGATCGCCACGGTCGGCAACCGGGGCCAGTCCACCGGCCCGCACCTGCACTTCGAGGTCCAGGTCGGCGGTCAGAAGATCGACCCCCAGCCCTGGCTCGCCGAGCGCGGCATCACCCTCCAGTAAGACCACCGAACACCCACACCGAGACGCCCGCCAGGACACCCTGGCGGGCGTCTTCGTGCGTCCACGCCCGGGGTCACTGCCCGAGAGCACCTCGCCCACTACGGCCTCGGGGAACATCGGTACAGCCGTTGGCGCTGAGAACGATCACGGTGAACGCGCCGTCGTGGATACGCAGGGCTACCTGCTCGCGGTGGAGCACGTCGAGCACGTGATCAGCTGTCCGCGGGGTGGGCGTCGGCAAGGGCCTCGCCGAAGAGCCGTCCGGCGAGTTCCACGCAGCGCATCCGGGCAGGAGAGAAGTCGTAAGGCATCTTGGTGATCGCTGTGGCGGCACTCATCTCTGTGCCCTCCTCCCCTTTCAGGTCGGCGTCGTAGATCTCGAAGATCTTCTCCTCGGCCGCGTCGAGACCAGCTGCCTCGATGGCCTGATTCAGGGCCATTTGGTGAGCGCATCGCTGTACGGCGAGTTCTTCGACGCGCGGGTCGTCGGGTTCGACGCCGTCGTCGAGGGCGGCCTCGGCCGCCTCAAGACGGTCCTCCTCGGCCCGAAGGTCGGGGTGGGTGGCCAGCACGATGAACGTGCCGGCCTGGATGGCGGCGCCCAGCGGCCCGAAGATCCGTTCTGTGACTAGCAGGGCGTCCAGATCGGAGGGGCGCAACGCGCCCGGGGGCAGGTGGCTGAGCCGGTCCGTGACCAGTTCGGAGAGCAGCCCCAGCGGGCTGCCCACCGCCTGCAGGCGCTGGACAGCCGCGCGCCGACGTTTGATGGCGGCCTCCTGCGCCGCCAAGGTTTCCTCCAGCCTGCTCAGGACCGACTCGATATCCAGGGCGTCGTCTCCAGCTTCGTCCCGGGCTTCGCCGAAGGCGGCCCGCATGTCGTCCAGGCTGATACCGGCAGCAGCCATCTTGCGGATCCACAGCAGGCGGGTCATGTCGTCATAGCCGTAGCGGCGGCGGCCGTCTCCGCCGCGCTCGGGCTCCGGCAGCAGACCGATCTCGTGGTAGTGGCGGATGGCGCGTGGGGTGATCCCGGCGAACGCAGCGGCATCACCGATCTTGACCTGTCGGGGAGGCGTGAGGGAGGGGTACATCGCAGACAGAGCCTTTCGTGCTGTGGTGCCCCGACTCCACCACATGCCGCTACGGCATGTGCAACAACCACATCCAGGTGCCATCGGAGTCAGGCCCTAGCTGCCGCCGGGACCGATCACGACGAACCATCCGCGAGCGCACGGACCTCCGACACCTTCCGGGCCAGCACCGACACCCCCGGCAGCAGCACCCTGTGCCGGCGCAGCCAGCCCACCGCCTGGTTGAACAGTGCCACCGGCCCTTCGGCGTGCGTCCACGCCCGACCGTGCAGGAACGTACGGAACTTCCGCGCCCACTCCGCATCGTGATACTCGTACGCGTCCCGGATCTCCCACGCGTGCTCGTACGCCGTCGGCTTGCGCTCGGTGTACTGCTTCACACACGAGACGTCCTCGATGCCGAGCTGCTCCCCGAGGTACTGCACCACCGCCCACGGAACGTCCAGCGGGTCGTCCGGGAGGAACCGGCCGATGTAGCACACGGTGCACAACTGAAGGGCGAACCTGAGCCGGTTGTGATCACCGCGCGCCGCTTCGCGATGAGTGTGCGGTCCTCGTCGTCGAGGAAGAAGAACCGCTCCAGCTCCGGCCGGGTCAGCTCCTCGTTGACCTTCCCGTACGAAGCCGCCTGCTCGTCGGTCAAGAACTCCACTGGCATGGACCTGACGCTAACGACGCCCGCAGCCACTCAACGATCTTCCGCCGAACCCCCGCGCCAGGCCGATCGGCTGTGCTAGAAGCCCATGATCACCGGCTTAGCGTTAACCGCTGTACGGCTGTGCCTCAAGGCCGTCATTGGACACGTCGGCGCCTGTCGTCAAACGATCGTTTACCGACCTGCGCCGCTGAGTGGAGGCGTCGCGGATGTTGCGCATTGCGCGCCAGTGTCAACCTTCCGGCCTCGGATCAGGCCGGCCGGTCGGGGCGTATCTGGCGAGCATGGTCTGGACGGCCTGTTCGACGGCGTCGTGGATGTCGGAGGCTGCGGGGTTCCAGTCGGTCAGCAGCATGCGCGGCCACAGCACGTAGTTGGCGATCATGCCGAGGAACTGGTTCGCGGCGCTCACGGCGTCCGGGACATCAGCGTTGCCCGCCTGGTGCTCGGATTCCAAGTAGTGCTGAACGGAGGTGAAGTAGGGCAGCTTGCCGAGTGAGAACTGCATCCGTCCCAGTTCGGGGAAACGAGGCAGTTCGGCGATGACTATCCGGAACAGGGCTGTCATGCCGGGCTGGCCGACCAGGTCGGCATAGCGGTGGCCGACGGTTGTCAGCCCGGAGCGCAGGTCTCCGGTCTGTGGCCGCGCGGCAGCGTCGCCTGCGTCACGCTGCCAGGACTCGGTGACGATGGCCTCGAAGAGGGCTGCCTTGGTGGGGAACCGCTTGAACAGGGTGGACTTCGAGACGCCGGCCGCTTCGGCGATCCGGGCTAGTGAGGTGCCGTCGTAGCCGCGATCCAGGAACAGTTCTGTGGCTGCGGTGGTGATCGCCTCGCGTTTCTGCTGAGCGAGCCTGCGGTGGTGTGCGGAGAGTTCTGCTGCCATGCGGACAGTATGCCGCAGACACGAGGCGAGTCACTTGACTCGCCTCGATAGTCCTGCATACGATACGAGAGCAAGGCGAGTCGAGTGACTCGCATCCTATCTGTGGCGCCCGGGCGAATTCCGGTGCCCGCGCGGTGGAGGAACAGTTCATGACGATCGACAAGATCGCTTTGGTGACCGGTGGGAATCGCGGCCTCGGACGTGGCGCGGCCATCGCTCTGGCCACACGCGGGGTGCGGGTCTTGGTCACCCACCGCGGTGATGCGGCCGGGGCGGAGAAGACGGTGGAACAGGTGCAGGCGGTGGGTGGGACTGCCGCTGTTCTCCGGCTCGACATCAGCGACGTCTCCTCTTTCGCGTCCTTCACCTCCGAACTGAGCGAGCAGCTGGAGCGCTGGGGTACTTCACGGCTCGACATCCTGGTCAACAACGCGGGAGTGGGGATCTTCGGACCGCTGGAGGACGTCGCGATCGACGACTTCGACACGGTGATGGGCACCAACGTCCGGGGCACGTTCTTCCTCATCCAGTCACTTGTGCCGCTGCTGGCCCAAGGCGGCCGCGTCATCAACGTCTCGACGTCACTCACCCGCCACACCAGCCCCGCCACCTCGGTCTACTCCGCCTCGAAGGCCGCCGTCGAAGCCCTGAGTCGCACCCTCGCCGCAGAACTCGGCCCGCGCGGCATCCGGGTCAACTCCATCGCCCCGGGGCCGACCGCCACCGATTTCAACGGTGGAGCGATGCGGGACGACGCCGAGATGCGCCAGGCTCTGGCCGGACAGACCGCGCTCGGCCGCGTCGGCGAACCTGAGGAGATCGGCGACGCCATCGCCACGCTGGCCTCCGAGGGCCTGCGCTGGGTCACCGCCCAGCGAATCGAGGTCTCCGGCGGCGCCCTCCTCTGAGCGACCGGGCGACGGCCTATCAAGACGCAGGCAGCGACGGCCCCGACTCGCCCCCAGCCGGTCTCGTCCTCGTCCAGCTCGGGCGCGTCCGGGTCGCGCAGCGAGCGCAGGGCGCTGGCAGGGTCGAGGCGGTGAAGCTGATCTCCCACGCGTGCTCGTCCGTCTTCGGCCGCTCGGTGTACCGCTTCACCACCGACGGGTCCTCGATACCGAGCTGCGCGGCCTGGTGCTCGACCACCGGCCACGGCGCGTCACGCGGGTCGTCCGGGAGGAACCGGCCGATGTAGCGCACCGTGCACATCTGGAGCGCGAAGCCGAGCTGGTGGTGCGTTGAACGTCGACCGCGATCAGATCGCGGTCGACGTCGTCCATCCGCCGCCGCGCCTCGTCGTGGGGCACCGAGATGTCCAGATCGATCCGGTTGCGCTGCGGCCTCGGCTCGGTCATCTGCTGGAACCAGACCGACCGGCTGTTGTCCGACCGGGTCCACGAGCGCCGCCTCGGGGCCGCTGTCCGCTGCCTCGTCCCGGTATCCGAGGACGGCCTTCCAGAACGGGCGGATCGATGCGATGTCGATTGCGTCGATCGCGAGTTCCAGCACCTGTACGGCCCGCGTTCCGCCGCGTCGGCCTGGGCATCGGTCCGCAGCCCGACCCCCGCGACGAGGGCTGAGATCCGGTGCGCGAGGTCGACGTCGTGCTGGGTCACCGACTCGGTGGCAGGCGACCGCAGCGTGAGGATCAGCCGGTCCCGGCGGAGGTCGGCGCTCAGGTGCCCGTCGGCATCGCCGTCCGTACCGGCCACGATCCGCCTGACGAGCTCGGCCGCCTCCGTCAACGAGACCACTCGCACGTAGGTGTGCAGGCCCGCCAGCACATACCGCCAGCCCAGCTCGCCGACTGTGTCGGAGATCTGCCGACTGCCGGGGGGCCGGCCCAGGTACCGATCGTCGTCCTCCACGCCGACCATCATCGCAGCCCGGCACGTCGGTCTCGTCGGTCTCGGCGACCGACCCCGCACAGGGGCCTTCTCGTCGTGGGCGGCCGTCAGCGCCTCGCGGTGGTCCTCGACCCCCAGCGGTCATCGTCACCGCGACGAAAGACAGCCGCCGTGTTCGATCCGACCCTGAAATTTCTGACCGCCGATAAGTGAACCTTATCGGCGGTCAGCGAGAGTGACGAGGCGATCACCAGGCGTTTCGCAGTCATATCGTTTCGTTTGAAACGTAACTAGCAAACGTAATGAAAGGATGGTGGCGACTACCGGAGGCGCGGGAGCGGAGTGGAACTCGGCAGTCGGGTCAGGACTCTGGTGTGGCCGAGTGATCCGGGAGTTCGCCAAACGACGCGACGGGGCGGCGCCCACGACTTCTGTCGCCCGCCTCGGCCAGGCCCTGCTCGAAGGCGGCGTTTGAGGAACATCGGAACGGAAACCAGCGCTAAGCCCTCGTTGCGCTGGTCAGGGACTCGACCGCTGACCGTTATCCATCGGTATGCAACGTTTCAGTAACGGGAGTGCTGGATGGTGGCTTGTCCGCCCGCCCTGCAGCAGCGGTGGTTATCAGGGAGCTGGCTTCTTCATGTGGTCGGCGGATAGATCGCGATGCGGCGCCTAGTTCGCCAGGTTGGCATCCGGCTGGAGTGGCCCGGCTCCGGGAGCCGGTGGGGTTGGCGGCCGTATTTGCTTAGTGAACTTTCACGTTCCGTAGCCAATAGGGCGACATGTCATTACAGTCGGTTGATCATCGGCGGGTATCGAGCGGTAGTGCTGAGTCCGTAGGGGGCACCCCATGACGAGGACGCTGTTCGGAGGTGACCGGTCGTCGGGGCCGGTCTCAGCTGGTTCTGTCAGGCCAGTGGTGTTGGTGACGCCGCCTCCTGTCACGCATCGCACGGCCGAGGAGAACCTGGGGCTGGGGTATCTGGCGGCGGTGCTGCGGGAGGATGGGTTCGAGGTCCGGGTGTTGGACGGCTGGTTGGCCGGGCTGACGGCTTCCCAACTGGCTAGCGCGGTCATGAGCGGGCCCGTGCCGCTGTTCGTCGGGTTCGCCTGTTATCGGTCCAACATGGACTCGGCGGTGACGACCGCCGCGTTGGTGCGTTCTGGGATGCCGGACGTTCCGATCGTGGCCGGAGGGTTCGGCCCGAGTTTTCACACCGGGGACTTCCTCGCTGCGGGTTTCGACGTCGTGGTGCGTGGCGAGGGGGAGTTGACCGTCGTCGAGCTCGCCCGGTTCTACCGGGATGGCACACCCGTACTGGACTCGATTCTGGGTATCAGCTTCCGGGCCGGTGACGGCGTCGTTCATCGTCCTGCCCGGCCGCTGATCGCCGATCTGGACACGGTGCCGATGCCTGCGCGGGACACGCTGGGTCTCACGTTGGCCCGCCGTAGCCCGGTGCATGTGCAGACCTCGCGGGGCTGCCAGGCCAGCTGCACGTTCTGTTCGATCGTCGCGTTCGAACGTCTCGGTGGCGGGCCGACCTGGAGGCAGCGGTCGATCAGCGGGGTCGTCGACGAGCTGGCGGCACTGGCCGCTCGTGGGGTGGAGCACGTCAAGGTCATCGACGACAGCCTGCTGGAGCCGCCCCGCGACTTGAGTTGGTGTAGTGCGTTAGCCGACGAGATCGCCCGGCGTGGTGTGAGGGTGGCGCTGCGGGGGCAGATCCGGGCCGATCGGGTCGACGACGCGGTGCTCGCCGAGCTGCGACGGGCGGGATTCTGGTCGTTCGCCTGCGGGATCGAGAACTTCTCGCCCACCGCGCTGCGGAGGATGGCCAAGCGCTCCCGCGTCGAGAACAACGTCGCCGCTCTGGAGGCATTCCGGCTGGCCGGGATGTACGTGCAGGCCGGACACATCCTGTTCGACCACGCCACCACGACGGGCGAGTTGGAGGAGAACTGGGCCGGGATGGCCCGGTTCTCCTGGACGATCTCCAAGGGTGTGTTCACCGAGATGTATGCCGCGGCCGGGACCGCCTACACCCGTGCGCTGGCTCGCACCGGACGTCTGGAGGCCGGGCCGGCCGCTGCGGGCACGGCGGGTCTGGGCAACGCGGTCTATGCGGTGGCGGATCCGGCTGCTGCGGCGGCGTATGCCGCGTTGAAGCGCTGGCAGCGCAGTCACGCCCGGATCTATGACCAGACCGTCGATCCCCTGGCCGCGCCCAAAGCCCTCGCCCCACGGGAACGTCCGGAGTTTCACCAGCTCTGCGTAGCCCTGCGCGAAGAAGACCTGAGGTTCTTTCGTTCGGTCCTCGACCTGGTCCACGCCGGTGCCTGCGTCGCCGAGACCGTGGAGTTCACCGAAGCTCGGATCGTGGAGACCGCCCCGTTCTATGTCCGCGCCACCGCCCGAGTCGAGCATGCCTACCGACGGGCTGGATTGGTCTACGACGCCGAGGACAACCCGTTTCTGTGCTGACACCACCACCGTGATCAGGGAGGACTTCATGTCCACGACAGATGCCGTGTTCCCGTGGCAGCCCAACAGCGGCCAGCGGCGGCTTCCGCTGACTCCGCTGGTCGATGCGACCGAACACTTCCGGCGCCAGGGAGTCGGACCGATCGAGCACACCGAGCTGGACGAATGTCCGATCGAGATCCGCAACATCGGCTGGACCCTGGGCAACGACTGCCCCTACCGCTGCACACACTGCTATTCGATGTCGGCACGCGAGAAGGGCATGGACTTCACCCCCGCCATCGTCGATCGCGTCATCGAGCAGCTCGCCGCCAACGGTGTCGAGACGGTCAACCTCGGCGGCAACGAACCCTTGTTCACCAACGGTCCCAACCCCGTCAACACCCTGTTGCCGCGCATCATCCACGGCCTGGCCGACGCCGGGATACTGGTCGGCCTGACCACCTCCGGCATCACCCTGACCCACCTCGAACGCGACCACGCCCACGCCCTCGCACGCCTCAACGACGTCGACGTCTCCTTCGACTCCCCGTATCCGGACGAGCACAACGCCAACCGGGGCGCGAAACTCTTCAAGCAAGCCGTCCGAGCACTGGAGATCTGCCGCGACCATGGGATCCCCCACAGCGTGATCATGTGCGCGATGGCATGGAACTTCACCGACGACCGCATCGACGCCCTCGTCTCCCTGGCCCGCGACAACGACGCACACATCCGCATCAACCCGCTGAAACCGGTTGAGGCACGCCACATGGACAGCGCTCTGCCCGCCGATCAATACTACGCCGGATTCTCCCGGCTGATGGCGCAGTGCTCCCCGATCGATCTCGGTGAACCCCCGCTGGCAGCGGTCACCGACTTCGCCGGCGCGGGCGGCTGTCCGTGCGGGAGGACGTCCTTCCGGATCCACTCCATCACCCCCGATGGGCGCATCCCCGTCTCGCCGTGCGTCTACCTGCACGACTACAAGGTCGGCGACCTCGTCACCGACGACCTCCACGACATCGTGCGCTCGCCTCAGTTCCAGACGTTCCGCCGACGCAACGCCCACCCCGAGGCCATTCCCGGCTGCGCAGGCTGCCCCCTGCTGGCCTCCTGCCGAGGCGGCTGCGCCGGGCGCTCCTACCTGCACCACGCCCACACCACCGGCCAACGAAGCCTGTTCGTCCAAGACCCCTACTGCCCGGTCGATATCGCACCGACCGCACCGTTCCCGACCAACCCGACCCTGCCCACCGACCAGCGACTCGTCCACATGGACTACCTCTGCACGTGGATCGGCAAGCCGTTACCCGCGACCTCTACCCCTTAGAACGACGGCCGACGGCCGGGCCGGGGACACAACCCGGCACGGCCGGCGGTCCGCTTCGGTGGGACGATGGCCGGGTGATCGTGCCTTCGGCGTCGCTGCGGCTGGCCACCGCCTACCTGCACCAACGGGTCAGCCTGCGCATCGACCGGCCCGCAGGAAGCCGCCACCCCCGGCACGGCTACCGCTACCCGGTGAACTACGGCTACCTGCCCGGTGTCCCGGCACCCGACGGCGACGACCTCGACGGTTACTACCTCACCACGACCCCTGTCGAGCAGGCCAACGGCGTCGTGATCGCCGTCATCCACCGCCACGACGACGACGACGACAAGCTCGTCGTCGTCGACGACCACGACACCGACCTCACCGACGACGACATCCACCGCCTGGTCGCCTTTCAAGAACTCCCCGGTCGGTACGACATCGTCCGCCACTCCATAAGCTGAACCGTCCCGTTCGGGTGGCGCCGCAAGCACGTCCTGCCGCCGACTCAAGCATGGTGACCTCCGGCCAGGCATGTAGCGGTGGGCCCCTCGTGACTTCGCGGATTCAACTGTCACGGCGCTCCGTAGCTGCTGGTCAGCCGCGTCGGCGGGGGCCGGACAATGTCTCGGTGGCCTCGTGGACGGCGGCGAGGCCGGGTTTGACGTAGCGCTGGACCGACCGCAGGGACTTGTGGCCGGTCTTCGTCATGATGACGTTGGCGGAGACGTTGGCGTCTCCGAGATGGGTGGCCGAGCTGTGCCGAAGCTGGTGCAGGCGAAGGCCGTCTCCGTGGTGGCCGAGCAGGATTCGGGCTCTGTCGTATCCGAGTCGGGCCCGGCCGGTCTCGGGGCAGATGTCGCGGGTGTCGGTGGTCGCGCGGCGGTGCGGGCCGGGCCTGTGTTCCGACAGGAACAGCGGCCCGTGTTCACGACCGGCGATGAGGCGGGGCAGCAGGTGTGCGGTGTCGGTGCCCCAGGTGATCCACATGGTGTCGCCGCCTTTGACGGTGATCCGGGCCTGCTTGTTGGCCAGGTCCAGATCCTCGATGTTCAGAGCGAGCACCGCGCTGGCTCGGGAGGCGGACTCGTAGAGCATCCGCCACAAGGTCTTCTCCCGGAGTGGGACATTCCGGCGTCGACACAGCCGATCGATCCGGGACCGCGACACGGCTTTGGTGTCGTCGTTGTTCTCGCGCCGCCGTTCGGCGGCCGCGGGCACTGCCGGTGCGGTCCAGTGTTGTCTGGTGGCGCACCAGGTCAGCCAGGAACCGACGGCGGCGCGGTTGCGGTTCCAGGTTGCCGGTTTCGCCGTGCCCCACAGCTGGCTCAGCGTGGTGGCGAGCTCGTCGTCTGCGACGTCGGCCAGCCGCCGGTTCGGGCCGAGCAACTCGGCTGCCCGGTCGAGCACGTTCGTATACGCACGCAGGGTGTGCCGGTTGCTCGTGACCTTCGGCGAGTCGAGGAAGGCGTCGATGGCGGCGCGCACGGTCGGTCCGCCGACCGTGCCCGTTCCGGATCGTCGAGTGTCGAGTGCGGTCACCGTCGCCGCCATCGTCCGCCACTCCTCGCCTAGACCTACCGGATAACACGCACGAGTCACGTATCCGCGTCCGCGTGATCCTTCCAGGTCGACTATCACCAATGTCGATCGGTCTACCGGATAAGGAACCGTTATCCGGTAGCTCCACGCAGCCTGCCCATATAGCGCAAGGTTGCGCCTCGCGTCGCACATTTGCGATGGCCGCAAAACTATGCGTATTGTGTCGTTCATGGTGATGCGAAACATTCTTAGTGATCTGTGTGGCATCGTGCACCCGCTGCCCGACCACCCTGGCGAGGACGCGCCCGACGGCGCGCTCGATGTCTTCTCCGACCAGACCGCCGACGTCGAGCACGACCGCGAACGGCTCCGGGGAAACATGGAGGCCGCCTGGGACGGCGCCGACGTCGACCCCCTGCTCGGCGAGATCAGTGACGCACGCGCCGAGATCCGTGCCGCCGAACACCGGCTGCGACTGCTGATCGCCTACGGCCGCGAGTTCGTCGAACCCCGCCCCTACACCCTCGACACCCTCGCCCAGGCCGCCGGCATGTCGGTCTCCGGGGTGCGCACCGCCTACGACGACGAGGAGATCGTGGAGGTTGCCCGGCGCATCGGCGCGAAGTTGCGCCGCCGTGACCAGGCCGACGCGGACGGGACATCGTCGTGATCGGCTTCCCGGGCGGCCTCCGGCCCCGGCCCGACGCGGCCTGCACGTGCGAACCTGCCTGGCTGGCCCTGGCCGTCCGGTTGGAGGACGGAACCCTCATCGACGTCCTGCCTGCCGCCACCCCCGGCGGGCTGGCCTGCCTGTACGCGGCCTGCTGTACTCGTTGCGCCGCGCGCTACCCGCACCCTTTCCGCGTGGCGCCCCGCACCCACGCGGCCTGACCACCATGCTGATCTCGAGAACGGAACCTGGACGGCTCGGGTGACACGTCCCCGCCGGGCCGTCCAGGTTCGAAACCGCCGCCGGGCGGCGGTTCAGCGATCGAGCGCGCTGGGCTGCACCCGGAGTGTGGCGACCTGTGTCGGAGTCTTCTTCGCGCGGGAGATGTCGGACATCGTCCAGTGCACTCCGACGACTTCCCAGGTCTCGTTACGTTCATCGCCCAGCGTGTCGCCGTGGTACCGGCGAGTCCGGACGGTGATGGTCTCCCCGACCCGGGGCACGACGACGACACCACCGGTCCCGGTCATCGAGTCGGGATACTGCAAGGGAGTGTGCGGGGCCATGAGCAGGACGTTCGCGTCGTCCCTGCCCTGCTCGTCCACGGCGAGGTAGTGGATCACCAGTTCAACGGGTGCGGTCACACCAATCCTTCCTTCGGTTCGGCTGCCTCGACCCCAACGGGGAGGATGAGCAGCAGGTTCCTCACGCATCCCGCCGTCACCTGCGCGGACTCAGCGCCTCACCGGCCCACCACCGGCGTTGTCGGCGTTGCCCAGCAGCTCGGCGGTCAGGTCACGCAGACCGGCGACGGCGGAGAACCGCGGGTCATTGGCGGGATCGTGCCCGTCGGTCTTGGCCTGCTCCCACATGGCATCGACGTACTCGTGCAGCGCCAGCCGCGCCTCGTACTGCGCCACCAGCTCCTCACCGCTCAACGCAGCGAGAGCGAGGTGATCGTGCGGCGTGAACCCGTTACACAACTCAATGACCATCATCTGGTGATCCAACTTCTCGGTCTCGTCCATCCCGGCATCGTCCCAAGACCGCCCGCCACTGGACCAGGCCCGCGAACGCGGCTGCGGCCCGACCACCGTCCGGTGACCGGACCACACCACGACCCGCTCATTCGGGGTCGTCCTCGTCGCTCTCCTCGGCGAGCGCGTTCGGGTCGCGCAGGGGCCGCAGGCCGCCGGCGAGGTCGGCGGGCAGCAAGAACGAATAGCGGCCCAAGAGGTTGATGTGGCGGTGTCGGAACGGCGATAGCCGGGTGGCATCCTCGTCACGCACCTCGTGGCCGCCCTCTCGCAGGTGGGTGATGGCGGCGTCGAGATAGCGGGTGTTGAACAACACCAGTGCGTTGAGCACCAGACCCAGCGCGCCGAGCTGGTCCTCCATGCCCTCGTAGTAGCGCTGCCGCAGTTCACCGCGCTTGCCGTGGAAGATGTCACGGCCGAGGGCGTGACGCCCTTCCTGCAGGTTGCCCTGGGACTTCATCGTGCGGCGGTAGTCGGGTTCGTCGGCCATGCGCAGCACATGCAGGGACTTGTGGATGCGGCCGTAGTGGGCGATCGCCTCGCCCAACGGGGTCGGGTTGCCGTCGCGGGACAGCATCCTGATCACGTCGTGCGCCCGCACCGCGCCGGTGTGGATCGAGGCGATCACCCGCAGGATGTCCTCCCAGTGCCGGGCGATCCGTTCCAGGTCGACCCGGCCGCGAGCGGCGGTGTTGAACGGTCCGTAGTCGGCGCGGGTGTCCACCCGCCACAGCTTCTGATCAGGCAGGTCGGCCAGTTGCGGGGCGTAGGTCCAGCCCGCCAGCGACAGGAGCCCGAAGACGATGTCCGAATAAGATGCGGTGTCGGTCACGATGGTCTGCGGGCGGACGCCGCCGTCGCGGTCGTAGAGCACGTCCAGCACATACAAGCTGTCCCGTGGGGTACCGGCCACCACCTTCGCACCGAGCCCGGCGGCCTGATCGTTGACCATGTTCAGCCAGGTCGCGCCCTTGCGGGCCTTGAAGTACTTCGGGTTGTAGCCGGCGTGCACCGTGTTGACCGGGACGACGAACCGCATCCCATCCACGCTCGCGACGTGACCACCGCCCCACAGCCCGGCCAGCCCGATAGCGGCCTGCGCGTCGATCAGAGCGGCGTTCGCAGCCCTGATCGTGTCCAGCCGCAGGTAGTTGGCGTTGACGTGCGCAAGCCGATCTCGCGTCAGAGCCGCCACGCCCGGTTTGGTCACCGGCCGCCAGCCGATGTTGCACGCCTCCGCGACCAGCAGCGCCGCGATCGTCACGTTCAGCTCCGACAGGCGCGCCTCGCCGCCGGTGATCGAGGTGAACGCCGCATCCGCGCCGGTCCAGGAGAACACCTCCAGCAGCACCTCCGGCAGATCGACCCGAGGCAGCATCCGGTGGGTGAACTCGCGCAGGTCGACCAGGCTCGGCGGGTCCGCCTCGGCCAGCAACGCCTTCAGGTGCAGCCGCCCGTCGTCGTCGAAGCTCACCGCCGCGTTGCCCGGCAACCGGGACGCGACGTCGAGGTAGGTGTCGTGCAGCAGCCGCGCCCGCTCGGCCAGATGCTCCGCCGGGTCCTCCGGCAACTCGAGGCTGGCCAGCACCAACGGCTTCGCCGCCGACCAGGCGTCCCCCGCCAGCAGCTTCGCCCGCGGATCACCCCATTTGGAGGAGTTCACGGCGAAGATGTCACGCCGCTTGAGATGCCGGTGGAACTGCTCCAGCACGCAGAAGGTGTAGGCACGCCAGTCCACCGCGCCCGGCTCCAGCTCAGGCCCGGACAGCACCAGCTTGCGCCAGGAGCCGATCAGCAGGGCCTGGTCGATCTCCTCGACGCCGACCTTGTTACGCCCACCGCCCCACAACCCGGGCAGCGCCGTCAACGCCCGCAACACCCGTTCGCCGTCCGGGGCGGCACCGAACGCGATCACCTGGCACAGCAGCGGCAGAAACGGTCGCACCGTCGCGTACCGCTTCACCAGCTCAGCCCGCCACGCCGCGTCGGCATCCTCGTCCGCCGGCCCTGCCAACGCCACGATGTCGGTCAACGCCTTGGTGATCTGCTCGCGCGGCACCACCGCCTCGATCTGCTCCCACACCTGCGCCAGGCTCACCGGCTCGAACGCCACATCCTCCCGCCCGGCGTCCGCAGCGAGGTCCTCACCGGCACCGGTGATCTCCATCAACACCCCGACCACCGCAGCGAGCCGGATGGACGCCTTCCCGAGCTTCGGCCAGGTCTTGACCTTCAGCTTGTTCGACTCCCGCTCCGCCCGCGCCAACAGCTTGCTGGTGATCAGCACATCCAACAGGTCCAGCGCGTCATCGACCGCACGGGTCTGCAGATACACCACAGTGGCCAACAACGTCGCCAACCGGCGGGAATCCGGATGCCGCCGCAGCAGGGTGGCCTTGCCCTCCATCCCATAGCGCGACAGCTCCGCCAACCGGCGCGGCGGCACCACCGAGGCGTCCACCCCGCCGAACCCCAACCCCAGGATCTCCGCCGCGCGCTCCAACGCACCGATCATCGCCGGGCCCGACACCCGGGTCGGCGGCCGACGCAGCTTGTCCAAGGCTGACAACCGCTCCCCGTCGGCAACCTCCAACAGCCGGTCCAACAGCGCCTTCTGCTCGTCGGTCAGCAACACGAACAACGTGTCCCACAACCGCCCGGTGGCCGCGTCACGACGGCCGGCCACCAGACGCACGAGCGTGCTCACCCCCGGCAGCAACGCCCGCCGATCCCGCAACCAGCCCACTGCGGCATCGAACAACGCCTTCGGCCCGTCCCCGGTGGTCCACGCCCGTCCCTCGACCCAATCACCCAACTCGCCCGCGAACCCACCGAACTCGTACCAGCCATCGGCCTCACGGATCTCCCTGGCGTGATCCAGCCGGGTCATCTCCCGATCCCCATAGGACTTCACACACGACGGATCAGCGATCCCCAACTGCTCCGCCAGGTAATCCACCAACTCGACCGGCACCCCATCGAGCGGATCATCCAGAAAACCGCCCGCATACCGAACCGTGGCCAACTGCACGGCGAAGCCGAGCCTGTTGTGATCACGGCGCTTCGACTCGATCAGCGCCAAGTCCACATCATCGAGGAAGAAGTACCGCTCCAACTCGGCCCGAGTGAACCCGCTCGGGAAACGACCGTACGCCGACGCCTGATCGTCGGACAGGAACTCAACCGGCAACGCATCTCTCCTGCTACTGCAACCGCCCACCGCGGCGGAACCGGAACGAACCTCAGCACCACGCAGCAGGGCCGGTCAACTCACGAAACAGCAGGTCAAGACACGATTCAGGCTTAGCGCTGGTTTTCGTTCCAATGTTCCTCAAACGCCAAGGCTCACGCGGAACACCGAAGGTCGTGAGCCATGCCGGCCCCAGTGCGCCGACATGGGAGGCCGAGTCACTCCCCTCCCCCGGTCGACAGCAATGTGCTGCGAGAAGATCGCGAACGGAGGGTTCAGACGAACGAAATCGCCGTGGTGAGGGGTACCAACCTGACCAGGGCCGAAAGGAGCCTGACGAAACCTGACGAAACTCCGGGGATGGTCAGCGCCGGTGGATAGGGGCAGCCTGGTCGGAGCCGACCGAACAACCAGAGCGACCGGCACAGTGATCGACTCCGGTGCCGAGGTCGGCACCCGTTGGAAGGTGCACAGTGACGTGCGGCCGCCGGGCGCCGCAGGCCGGCCCTCCCCTTGGCGTCCAGGGCCGGCCGAAGATCGCTACGACCTGGGACCACGACACAGACGGCACGGTGATCTGTGGCCGTCACGGCGATCCACGACGAGGCCCTGAGTCATGAGGCGTCGAACGACTGGCGGGAGACCGTCGTCCGCTACGGCTCGATCCGCGCCGTCGGAGTGCCGCTCTCGTCCCGCTGTGAAGACCCGGCCGGGTCAGTTCTGGAGGAATTCGAGCAGATCGGAGTGGAAGGTCTCCTTGAAGCCCTCGACGCTCGCGAGCCCGTGCGGCGCCCCCGGATAAACCTTCAGCGTCGCGTCCGGGACGATCGCGGCGGACTTCCGTCCTGCGGCATCGATCGGCACGATCTGGTCGTCGTCACCGTGGATGATCAGCGTCGGGACGTCGAACCGACCGAGATCCTCGGTGAAGTCCGTTTCGGAGAACGCCTTGACGCAGTCCAGCGCGCCCTTGATGCCCAACTGCATGCTCATCAACCAGAACGCGTCCCTCACCCCCTGCGTCACGGAATTGCCCGGCCGGTTGGCGCCGAAGAAGGGCTCGCTCAACTCCCGGTAGAACTGTGACCGGTCCTTGCGGATGCCAGCCCGGATGTCGTCGAAGGCGCCGATCGGGGTGCCCTCGGGGTTGCCCTCGGTGCGCAGCATCAACGGCGGGACGGCGCTGAGCAACACTGCCTTGCTCACTCGTGAGGTGCCGTGGCGCCCGATGTAGCGGGCCACTTCTCCGCCGCCGGTGGAATGTCCCACCAGGATCACGTTGTGCAGGTCGAGCTGCTCGATCACGCTCGCGAGGTCGTCGGCATAGGTGTCCATGTCGTTGCCGGTCCAGGTCTGTTCGGACCGGCCGTGGCCCCGCCGGTCGTGTGCGATCGCGCGGTAGCCTGCCTCGGCGACCACGTTCAGCTGGTCATCCCACACGTCGGAGTGCAAAGGCCAGCCGTGGGAGAAGACGACTGGCGTCCCCACTCCCCAGTCCTTGAAGAAGAGCTTCGTGCCGTCGTTGGTCGTGATCGTGCTCATCAGCAGCACCTCCTTCGTCGCAACGGCCCGTGACGAAGCGGCTCGTGATCGAGCTCGTCACGTCCGCCACGGCAAACGGCAGCCGCACCTCGTGCACCAGGCCTGTCGCCACCGGCCCGCGTTTCGCCTGCTCGGTTGCTGTCCCGACCGACTACCCGAACACCGTGATCACGAACCCGATCGGGTCGTCGGCTCTCGTCTCGAGTGCGGCTGCGGGTGCGCCTCAGTGACCTTCTCGATCATGACCGGCTTCTCCTCTCTCGCCGTCACTCAGGCGGCTGACAACCGCCGGCTCGGAAGCCCGCACCGTGATCGCACCGCAAGTGGTCGGATCTGATCATCCTGCGTTCTTCATCGGGTGGGTCGACCCCGGCGACCGACTGATCTCAGCAGCTCATGCGTAGCTGGGACGGTCGTTGCCGGGCGCGGTGCCGAGGTAGAGGTGGCCGGTCAGATGGCACCAGGCCGGGGAGCGGCCGGACTAGAGCTGGTCTTGTCCCACCTGCCCCGTGCCCGGGGGCAGGTCACGTACTCCTGAACAGCCGGTCCAGATGCACGTCGATCGCGGCGAGCGCGTCCTGGGGCTCGATCACGTCGAGTTCGATCAGGGAGGTGAAGCCGGTGAGGGCGAGGAGCAGGTTGGTCTCGGTCGCCGGGTCGCGGCCGGAGTCGATGTGCCCGTCGGCGATCGCCTGGTGGACCAGCCGCTCGACAAGAGCCCGCCCTTGGGCGAGGCCGCGGCGCGCCTGCTCGTGCACGGCCTCGTCGTGCAGCGCCTCCAGGACGTAGGCGGCGCTCATCCGGCTGGTCGCGCGGGCGTCGGCATGCAGGGGGAGCATTTCCGCGAGAGTCAGTCGCAGCACGTCACGGGGGTGCGGACGGTCACCGAGCTTTGCGAGCCCCTGGTGTATGCGCACCGAGGTCTGCTCGGACGCGAAGTCCATGGCGAAGGTGAGCATGGCGGTCCGGGAGGCGAAGTAGTGCTGCAACTGCCCGAGTGACATGCCCGCCTCCTGCGCCACCACGCGCATCGTCAGCTGTGTGACGCCGCGCTGCTCCACCACCCGCCACAGTGCGCGGGCGATCGCTTCGCGGCGTCCGCGGTGATCCACCTGTTTCGGCATCGCCTGCCCCCTCCCTCGTACCCCGGGACCGTTCCAATACAGTTGACATAATACACCTGACCCATAACCCTGGGGTCCACTCGAGGGGAAGGAATCGTCATGTCCGAACAGCCAAAGGTACGGACCACGGAAGGCGTGGTGCAGGGCCGCAGGCGGCAGGGGCACGCGGTGTTCCGCGGCATTCCCTACGCCCAGCCCCCGGTCGGAGCGCTCCGCTTCGCCGCGCCCGCGCCGCCGCACCGCTGGGAGGGGACGAGGCAGGCGGTCGAGTTCGGCCCCGTGGTGCCGCTGTCCCTGCCGATCGACGTGCCCCCGCAGGGCACCGACTGGCTGACCCTCAACGTCGGCACCCCGGACCCCGGCGCGGCGGGACTGCCGGTGCTGGTGTGGATCCCCGTGGGCGGCTACCTCTCGGCAGCGTCGAGCGACCCGATGTTCGACCCGGCAGCCCTGGCCGAGGCGGGAGTCGTCGTGGTGACCATCAACTGCCGCGTGGGCGCGGAGGGATTCGCGTTCCTCGACGACGTGCCGCCCAACCGCGGATTGCTCGACCAGATCGCGGCGCTCGAGTGGGTGCAGCGCAACATCGCCGCCTTCGGAGGCGACCCCGGCCGGGTCACCGTGGGCGGGGTATCCGCCGGGGCGGGGTCGGTCGCCGCCCTCCTGACGATGACGTCCGCGCGCGGACTGTTCCGGCGGGCCATCGCCCACTCGGTACCGGGGCTGCACAGCACCCCCGCGCTGGCACGGCAGGTCACCGCCGCGTTCGCGGATCGGCTCGGCGCGGCGGCCCCCACCGCCGAGGCCCTGCGTGACATCGACCCATGGCACCTGGCCGCCGAGCTCACTTCCTTCAACGCAGGCCTCCACGCGCACCGGGAGAGCTGGGGACGCCTCACGGAGACCGGCACCGCGCTGTGTCCCGTCGTCGACGGCGAGGTCCTCCCGGAAACGCCCTGGCCAGCGCTGACCGGCGCGCGCGCGAGCGGGACCGAACTGCTCGTCGGCCACGCCCGGGACGAATTCCGGTACTTCAGCGTCATGAGCGGACGGTACGGCACCTTCACCGAGGAGGACGCCCACGCAGCCCTGGAACTGCACGCCCCGCAGCCGGACGGCGCGCGGGCCTACCGTGCCGCGTTCCCGCAGGCAGGCCCGGAGGAGCTGGTGGAGACGGTGTACTCCGACGCCCTCTTCCGCATGCCGTCACAGCAGCTGGCCGAGGCGAACGCCGCAGCAGGCGGCACCTCGTACCTGTTCGAACTGTGCTGGGTTACCCCGGTCCTCGGCGGCATCCTGGGCGCCTGCCACAGCCTCGACGTGCCCCTGGCATTCGGCACGCTGGACAGCCCCGTCGGCACCAAGCTCATCGGCGAGGAGCCCACTCCCGAGGGCGTCGCGCTCTCCCGCGAACTCCAAGAGGCATGGGTCCGCTTCGTCACCACCGGCGACGCGGGCTGGCCCGCCCACCGGCCCGGCGAGCGTCTCACCCGCGTCCTGGACACCGAGTCGACGACGCTGCCCTACCCCGAACAGGCATCCCGCCAGATCTGGGAAGGCCACTCCCCCGCCCCCTTCGATCTCTCGTGATCGTCCGGGTCGGCTCCTACGACTGCGACGCCGCCACTCACCTGCCCCTCCGGGACAGCGCGAACTGGCGTACAGCCAGGCAACACCCGGCTGGCTTGGCAGCAGATCCCCCCGAGGGTGACGGACGACATCAAGAGCCGGGAGAGGCCGACGAGAGAGGGCCCAGGTCACGGATGATCCCGGCCAGGGACCAGATGGGCTCGCTCTCCGCCTCCCTCCACCACACCAGCGCGTACGGCAGCGGCTCCAGATCGGTGAGGCAGGTAGGCGATGTCCGGCCGTGCCCAGTAGCGGGTGACGTGGGCGGGGAAGAGCACCACGAGCTCGTCCATGCTGGCGAGGGCATGTTCGGTCAGCAGCCTGTTCATGATCGGGGCCAGACACGGGCCGCGAACACGGTGCTCAGCAAGGAGACGCCCGGGGGCCCACCCTCGCCGGGCCACCTGCGGTGGGCTGCCTGCGCCGCTGGGGCCGACTCAGCCCGCAGCCGGGTCGGCCTCCGCCTGCCTTGGGCTTCCCCAGGGGCCTCGGGCGAAGCTCGCGCCCGCCCGCAGCATCGTCCGCAGTTCCCAGATGCTGATCGCGCCTGCTCCGAGGGCGCCGGTCGTCGCAGCCACGATCGACGCGGTGGTGATGCCGCCGTCGAGGTGTTCGCCCACGAGATGGAACCCGGCGACGGAGCAGGCCAGCCAGATTCCCACCAACGGATCGAGCACGCTGCCTGCCGCCACCCCGAACGAGTTGTTGTGGATCAGATAGGCGGCGCAGAGCCCGAACCCGATGAACCACAACAGGACGGGCAGCGCGACCAGGGAGAGCAACAGCCGACCGCCGCTCAGATCGAAGTCGCGGGGCATGACCGCGTAGATCAGGCCCTGGAACGAGAAGCCTGCGGGCCAGCCGGGTATCTGGTTTCCCACGGTGAAGAGGAACAGCAGCAGCGCGCCGAGTCCGATGACGATGGTCGGCCGCATCTCGCGGGCCGCGCGTCGTCGGTGACCGCGTTCGGCCCGTATGAGGCAGAAGACGATGATGGCGAGCACGCCCGGGATGCCGGAGATCACGGTGGCGGAGGTGACCTCGAACAGTCCCGCGATGAAGGCGTCCGGGCCGCCGTCCACCAGTTGCACGAGCAGCACGAGGACACCGAGGCTCAAAATGACCCGTGCCTGGAGCAGCCTCTCGAGCAGAGGGGCAGCGGAGTCGACCGCCTCACCCGCCCGACCGTAGGCGGCGGCGTCGAAGAGGATGAGCGAGCGTGGCCCGTAACCGCCGAAGAGCCGCCGCGCGACGCGCCACGGCGCGATCAACCGTAGTATTCCCATGACTTCTCACCCCGGGCAGATTCTGCGGATTCCCCTGAATCGTCAGTGTAGTCGCGAAATCGGATTACTCGGCCGCCTCGGAAATCGACAGACAGGGTCGAACAATGTGCGGTCGATAGCTGTTTCCTACTGGCGAGTTCGACCGCGTCGAATTGACTCACGCCGGCGTGAATCGAACATTGATCTCGTCTTTGCGAGTGGCGTCCGGCGTTCCGGGCAGGCCGGCGACGTCTCGTCGTGGACCTCCGGACTCGGAATCCCGCTGCGTCTCCCCTGGCTCGGCATCGCCGACCTGCGTCCGCCGATGCGACTCTCGTGCTCTGTCGAGATCAGGATGGCGATGCGAGGACGCCGCGCAGAGGCGTCGATCTCGGCAGCAGCGAGTATTGGCGCCTGCTGCGGCGTCGGTGTCCGGAAATCCCCGTCACGGCTCGATGCGATGGCTGCCCCGGCAGCGGTGTTCGGCCGAGGTCAGTCTGCGGCGCAGATGGGCCCGCTCCGGCTCGGTGTGCGCCAGTGCGAGCGCATCCCGATACGCCGTCGCGGCCTCGGCGAACCGGTCGAGCCTGCACAGCAGGTCGCCTCGGGCGGTCGGGTACGGGCTGTAGTCGCGCAGCCGAGGGTCGTCCGCCAGCGTGGCGAGCAGGGTTAGACCTGCCTCGGGGCCGTCGCGCATGGCCACCGCCACCGCCCGGTTCAAGGCCACGACCGGAGACGGCGTCAATCGAAGAAGCACGTCGTAGAGGGCGACGATCTGCGGCCAGTCGGTGCTGATGACGTCCTCGGCTTCGGCATGCAGGGCGGCGATCGCGGCCTGCACCCCGTACGGCCCCGGCGGACCGCCGGTCAGCGCGGTGACCACCAGCGCCCGGCCCTCCTCGATCATCGCCCGGTCCCAGCGGGAGCGGTCCTGCTCGTCGAGCAGCCGGATCTCGCCGTCGCCGCCGGTGCGGGCGTCGCGCCGTGCATGCGTCGACAGCAGCAGCGCGAGCAGTCCGGCGACCTCCCGTTCACCGGGCAGCAGCCGATGCAGGATGCGGGTGAGCCGGAGAGCCTCCTCGGCGATGTCGAGGCGCTGCAGGGTCTGGCCGGAGCTGGCGGCGTAGCCCTCGGTGAAGAGGGAGTAGAGGACCTGGAGCACGCCGGGCAGGCGTTCCGACAGTTCGTCGGGACCCGGGACCCGGAAGGGGATGCGGGCCTGCCGGATCTTCCGCTTCACCCGCACGATCCGCTGGGCCATCGTGGCAGTCGGGATCAGGAATGCCCGCGCGACCTCGGCTGTGGTGAGACCCGCCAGGCACCGCAGGGTCAGGGCTCCTCGATCCTCGGCGGGCAGCGCCGGATGGGCGCAGGTGAAGAAGAGCTGCAACCGCTCGTCGGGGAGATCGCCGTCGGCGTCCGCAGGCGGTGACGGGTCGGCTCGGTCCGCCTCCACCTGCAGGATCGCGAGCCTGGCGGCGTAGGCGGTGTCTCGCCGCAGCCGGTCGACGGCCTTGCGTCGCGCCGTCGTGAGCAGCCAGGCCCCCGGGCTGCGGGGGACGCCGTCGACCGGCCAGTGTGTCAGCGCCGCCTCGACGGCCTCGGAGGCGACCTCCTCCGCCAGGTCGAGATCGCCGAAGCGGTGGACGAGAGCGGCGAGCAGCCTGCCACGTTCCTCGCGGAACGCCGCCTCGATCGATGGCGCCGCCTCGGCGGAGGCCGGTGCGGCTCCTGCGGACCCCACGAGTGGCCTGGCCTGCGAGTCTTCGGCTCCTGCGTCGCTCTCGCCCATCGCCGTCAGCCGGCGAAGTCGCCGAAGTCGGCGATCGGTCGGACCACGACCGAACCTCCGCCGCGCGCGCCGGGGCAGCGGGCCGCCCAGTCGAGGGCGACGTCGAGGTTCGGCACGTCGATGACGTCGTAGCCGCCGAGGACCTCGCGGGTCTCGGCGAACGGCCCGTCAGTGACGTTGCGCTCGCCCGCCTGGTCGACGCGGACGGTCGTCGCGGTGGTCAGGTCCGCGAGCGAGTGCCCGCCGACCAGGACTCCGGCGTCGCGCATCGCCTTCTCGTAGTCCATCCAGTCCTGCGGCTCACATCCCTCTGCGTCGGCCGACCCTGCGTAGATCAACAGCATGTACTTCACGGCCTGTCTCCTGTCGTGGTCCGGCACGGCGGGTCGCCGTACTAGATGACGACGGACGGGGGGTCGTCAAATCGACCGAGGCGACCAAGATTCTTCTGGCCGACGTCCCGACCGCACTGCGCCGCTCGTCCGCCCCCCCGCTCAGGTCCGCCGCCGCCGCGCCGCCCGGTCCGCCTGCGCAGCGTCGGAGGACGCGCCGCTGTGCCGATCACCGTGCGTCCCCGCGACGCCGTCTCGCTCAGCGCAGGCCGCCGAAGAAGTCCCGGATGTCGGCCACCAGCGTCTCGGGGTCGGCCATGGCCACCAGGTGGCTGAGACTGGTGTGGTCCGACCACCGGCAGTCTCAGCTCACGGCCTTCCTGACGAGGTCGGTGATCGCCTTCTCCGCTTCGTCGCTCAACTCGGTTACGGCGTAGGAGGTGGGCCATAGGCCGTCGTCGCCGTCGAGGTGCGCCTCTGGTGTGAAGCCGAAGCTGGAATAACGTTCCTTGTCGACCTGGCCGCTACGGAAGAAGCACACGACCTTCCCTTTCCTGGCATAGGCAGGCTGCCCGTACCACAGCTTCGGTGACAACTCCGGGGCGTTGGCGGTGACGATGGCGTGAATGCGTTCGGCCGAGGCGCGGTCCGACGCCGCCATCTCGGCGATCTTCGCCAGGACGTCGAGTTCCTCGGCCGCCGCCTTGTTGCCGCGACCTCGGCTCGCCTCCTTCGTCAATTCGGCGGCGCGTTCCTTCATGGCAGCACGTTCTTCCTCGGAGAAGCCGTTCGTGCTCATCGCTGTCACTCCCCTGTTCGCGATCGGCGTGCATTGCCCCTGACGCTAAGGGCGGACCGGGCCGCACGCTTCTTGATTCCTGATCGATGCCCGCTTCGCCTGCGACTCGCCGCCGATTGTCGTTCGGTCCGATCGACCGGCGGCGGTTTCACGGGCCACGCAGACCGGTCAGGAATCAAGAAGCCCGCGCCCGGCAGCGCTACCTAGCGTGTTGACCGTGAACCTCACCATTGCGCACGTCTTCCTGCCGCACACCGATCCCGAGGCCGCGCTGGGCTTCTACCGTGACCTCCTGGGCTTCGAGGTGCGCAACGACGTCGGCTACGAGGGCATGCGCTGGATCACCGTCGGGCCGGTGGGCGTGCCCGGCGCGTCGATCGTTCTGCAACCGCCCGCCGCCGATCCCGGCGTCACCGATGCGGAGCGCCGCACCATCGTCGAGCTCATCGCCAAGGGCGTCTACGCCGCTGTCACCTTGGCCGCCGACGACCTCGACGGGCTCTTCGATCGCCTCCAAGCCGCAGGCGTCGACGTCGTCCAGGAACCCGTCGTCCAGGGCTACGGGGTCCGCGACTGCGCGTTTCGCGATCCCGCGGGCAACCTCGTCCGCATCAATCAGCGCACCTGAGCGAACCGGCCCGCACGGCCCCCGCCAGGCCGACCGACCCCCACCGCACGAAGGAGCCATTCGATGGCGCTCTCTCTCGACATCATCACCCTCGGAGTACCGCAGCAGGCAGCCGCTCACGCCTTCTACGCGGCCGCGTTCTCCGTCACGGCCGCCGCCGACGAGCAGCCCGCTCACCTTGACCTGCACGGCACGGGGCGGCTGGCCCTCCAGCAGATCGACGCACTGGCCGCCGACGTCGACGCCGACCCGGCGACCACAGGCTTCCGCGGTTACGTCCTGTCCTGCGCCGTCGACCAGCCCGCCGAGGTGGAGGCGCTCCTCGGCACCGCCACCGTTCAGGGCGCCACGGTCGTCAGGCAGGCGAAGAAGCAGTTGTTCGGCGAGTTCACCGCTGTCCATCGGGCACCGGACGGTGCTGTCTGGAAACTAGCCGCCGCGACGAAGAAGAACACCGCTCCCGTCCCCGACCCGCCGAAGCCGACCGAGACCGCCGTCTTCCTCGGCGTCGCAAGCCCGAAGGCGTCCCTGGTGTTCTACACGGCGTTGGGCATGAGCGTGGACCGCGACTACGGCGACACGTTCATCGACTTCACCATCTCCGACGGCGTATGCAGGCTGGGGCTGCTGACCCGCAAGGCCCTGGCCAAGGACGCGGGCGTGGCCGAGGTGGGGGACGGGTTCTCCGCACTCGTCCTCACCCACCTCGCCGGGTCCCGGGAGGAGGTCGACGCGCTGCTCGCCGCCGCCGAATCCGCAGGCGGCCGGGTCGCGGCCGCCGTAGCCCACCCGGACCGGGGTGCCTACGCCGGGTACTTCACGGACCCCGACGGCTACCACTGGCGAGTCACCACCGCAGCGTGAGCGTGCACGGCCGGTCCGGCGGCGCGAGGGCGCGTCCGGGCTGGACCGGCCGCTCGTTCGCCGGGGCTCGACAGGCGTAGCGAGAAAGCAGACATTCGGCGGGCGGCGGACCGGGCGGCGCGGGTCCCGGTGAGCTGCCGACAGCCTGCGAACCGCCGGAGGACGTCTACCTGCTCGGACGTCCTCATCAGCCGTCCGAGCGGGCCGGCCTGCGGCGACACGACGCCGAGCATGTCCGAGTAACGGAGTGACGGACCGGCGTGCGCCGTTTCCCGGCGCTCCTCGTCGTCCGCGGGCGGCCCGTATCCGTGCTCCGATGCCGGGCTGCTCGTCGGCAGCCGCGCTCGACGACGAACCCGGTGCCGAGGCCCTCCCGATCCGCGGAGGTCTCCGCCGGGCTGTCACGCCCGAGGCAGACACCGGTCGTCATGAGTACGACCTCCGGGCGGCTGCTCCGCCTCTTGCCGCTGCTGCACACCCCGGAGGACTGGCCGGGCGGCGAGCCGGCCGAGCGATTGCGGGTCAGGCGTCTGCCTCGGCCCTCTCCGTCAACGACGCGACGGCGGTGAGGAACCGCTCGTGCATCTCCAGCTGTGCCCAGTGCCCGCACTTCTCCACCAGCACGAGTTCGGCCCCGTCGATCCGGTCTGCCGCTGTCACCGAGCCCGCCGGGTCGACCAGCGGATCGGCCGTGCCGTGGAAGAGCAGCGTCGGGACGCTGATCCGATGCACCTCGCCGAGGGCGTTGTTCCGCATCCGTCTCGGCCCGATGGCGGCCTTGTTGTAGCGGCCGTAGACGTAGCCCGCGCGGGGCCTGCGCGACTCCCGGACGAACTCGTCCACCACCTCGGGCGGCACGGTGTGCCGGTCATGCACCATCTGGTTGAGCGCGGTGCGGACGAATCTGTTGGCGAGTGCGCTCAGGGGCACGAGGATCGGGTCGGGCAGCAGGGTGGCGAGCCAGGCCATGTGATGCGCGACGGGGTTCTTGTATCGCTCGATGAGGCCGCCCGCCGCCACGGCGATCAGGCCCGCGCACCGCGTGGGATGACGCAGGGCGAACTGGATCGCGACCTCCCCGCCCATCGAGACCCCGCACACGATCACCCGCTCGATCGCGAGCGCGTCGAGCAGGGCGGCCAGCAGATCGGCCATGTCCGCCGCCGTCTCGGCGTAGGGAACTCCCTCGGTATAGCCGAATCCGGGCAGGTCCGGGGCAATGACCCGGCGTTCGCGGCGCAGCGGGTCCAGCAGTCGGAACCAGGAGATCGCGGCGTTGTCCGCTCCGCCGCCGTGCACCAGCAGCATCGGGACGCCCTCGCCGGGGTCGCTGCCTTCGAGCACGCGAACGCGGCCGCCGCGCAGCGCTACGAAGGTCTCCAGCGCACCGGGCGGGAGAAGGCGTTCGCTCACGTCGTGACCTCCGTGGTGGTGGCGAGCAGTTCGTCGACGAATGCGGTCAACGCGTCCTTTCCGGCGCCGATGTCGGCGTCGGGGGGTTCCAGTGCGCCTGCCACCAGCGCGGCCATCCCCCGCACCGTCGCCTCGGGATCGTCGGAGGCGGCGGACAGTCCCAGGGTGAAGGTGGTCAGGACCTCGGTGAGGGTGCCGTCGAGATCGCCGGTCAACACTCCGGCGTCGAGAAGCCGAGCGAGGTAGCGCCGCCCCGCCGCGATGCGCGCCGCCACTCTGGCGGCCCGGCGGGCGTCGACCCGGCCAGCAGGAGTCGAGGAGGCCTCGGTCCAGATCGTCCACAACAGCGGGTGGTCTCGCAGGGTCGACGCGGAGTGTCGGTAGACCTGGGAGAGCAGGCCGCCTCGGTCGTCGGCGAGGGCGGCGTCGCGCAGGGCATGCAGCAGCCGGGCGAACTCGCGGGTCACCATTGCGTCCAGGAGTTCGTCCCGAGATTCGAACCGCAGGTACAGCAGCCCCTTCGACACCCCGGCGGCTCGCGCGATGTCGTTCATCGACGCCTTGGCCGCACCATGCCGGAGCACCAGGGCATGAGCGACGTCGAGGATCTCCTGCGCGTCGGGAGCATGTCGGGGCATGACGCGTAAGTTACCAGATGACCGATTCGGTTCAAGTGGTCATCTGTCGAGTCCTGCGCAGCACTCCACGTCGGCGCAGCCTGCGATCGTCTGTCCAGGTCGCGAATCGCGGTCCATGCCTGCGGCGCCGCGTCGTGGGGCACGCCAGGCCGCCCCAGCCTCAGTCTCAGCCGCGCGGAGGAAGCCGACTCCGCGCACTCGGCACTCCTGCGCCGGTCCTGCTCCGTGCACTCGCCGCCGATCCCGCGCGCTGGGCAGGGACGGCGGCCGAGCGCATCGCCCGCCGGTCGGACCGAGGAGTCCCGGCAGGCCACACCGTCGATGCTGAACCCGCCGGGGATAGTGTCCCGGCCATGGCAACCAGGAGCGATGGTCATCCGGCCACGCCGTCCGCGCAGCGGTCGGCCGCCGCGTCACCCGCATCCGACTCGCCCGGCGGGCCGTCGGAGAACCCGGCCGGGGTCGCACCGCTGATCGAGCCCGACGACCTCGGCAGACAGGCGGTGCGGGACCTGATCGCCGAGCATCTCGCGGACATGCACGCCACCTCTCCTGCGGAGAGCGTGCACGCCCTGGACCATGCGGGCCTGCGCGCGGCCGGGGTGTCGTTCTGGACGTCGTGGGACGGCGGGACGCTGCTGGGGTGTGCGGCGCTGAAGCAGCTCTCGCCCACCGAGGGCGAGATCAAGGCGATGCGGACCCGGCCTGCGGCACGTGGTCGCGGCGTTGCCGCGCATCTGCTCGCCTTCCTGATCGAGGAGTCCCGCCGACGCGGCTATCACCGGCTCAATCTGGAGACGGGCAGCGAGGACTTCTTCGCACCTGCTCGCCGCCTCTACGCCCGGCACGGCTTCGTCTTCTGCCCGCCGTTCGCCGACTACGTCCCCGACCCGAACAGCGTGTTCATGACCCGAAGCCTCTCGGCGTCGGCTCCGGCGCCTGCCGACTGCTGAGCCGTCCACCCGAGGGGCCCCGAGGCGCAGTTCGCTCAGTCCGGCCCCGCCTCTCTCCCCGTCGTTCGACTCCGATCGGGTGCCTGCGTCGCAACGAGGTATGCGGCCTCGCCGCGGTCCCGGCTACGACCCGTCCGCCGCCCCGTCGACGGCGATGTCCAGCTCCGTGAGGAACGCCGTCGCCGCCGGACCGAGGGGGACGCGGTTCCAGACGAGGTACTCGATCCGGGCGGGGGCGTCGCGTACCGGGATCGTGACCACGCCCGTGAGGTGCGGCGTGTAGTGCGACGGAAGCAGCGCGATGCAGAGGTTCTGCCGGACGAGCCGCGTCATCATCAGGTCGACGGTGGTCACCTCGAAGGCCACCTCGCGCTGCACGCCCGCTGCGGCGAAGGCCTGGTCAGACTGCGCGCGCCCCGCCGTCCCCGCAGGCAGGTCCACGAAGGCCTCGTCGGCCAGCCGGGCGAGGTCGACCTCGGCCTGTCCCGCAAGCCGATGGCCGGGTGCGACCACGGCCACCAGCCGGTCCTCGGCCAGGCGCCGGGCCTCGACGCCTGCGGGCCGGGTCGTCACGGGCAGGCCGAGGAAGGCCAGTTCGAGGGTGCCCTCCTTGACCTGGTCGATGAGCTGCTCGCTGGGGCCGACGCGCAGACCGATGCGGACCTGGGGATACCGCTGATGGAAGGCGCGCAGGGCGGCTGGGATGTCGACCGCCGCGACGGTGGGGATCACTCCGACGGCGAGTCGCCCCCGGATCTCGCCGACGGCCGAGGCGACGTCGGCGGCGGCCCGCTCGGCGGCGTCGAGGCACCGACGGGCGGCAGGCAGGAAGGCCTCGCCTGCCTGCGTCAACCGGACCCGGCGGCTCGTGCGGTCGAAGAGCCGGGCACCGAGTTCCCGTTCCAGCCGTGCGATCTGATGGCTGAGCGCGGACTGGACGACGAGACACCGCTGGGCGGCCCTGGTGAAGCTGCTCGTCTCCGCGACGGCGACGACGTAGCGCATCTGGTGAAGCTCCATCCATCTATCGTGAATCACGATAGATCACGTGACAAACATGTGTTGGACTCATTGATGCTGCGCGTCGATCCTGGATCGCGTGACGAAACTGGTGACATCACCGACCCGCATCGGACTGGCGGGCATCGCGCTGACGGCGTTCGCGCCCGTGGTGTGGGGCACGACGTACGTGGTCACCACCGAGCTGCTCCCGCCGGGTCACCCGCTGTTCGCGGCCCTGGTGCGTGCCCTGCCCGCAGGCGTGATCGCGCTGGCGATCACCCGCACCCTGCCGCGCGGCACCTGGTGGCTGAAGGCGGCGACGTTGGGCGTCCTCAACATCGGCGTGTTCCTGCCGCTGCTGTTCATCTCCGCTGAGCGACTGCCCGGCGGTGTCGCCGCCACACTGGCCGCCGCGCAGCCGCTACTCGTGGCGATCCTGGCCGTCACGGTGCTTCAGCAGCGGGTGTCGGCCTGGACGCTCGCGTGGGGGGCGGCGGGCGGCGTGGGCGTCGGGCTGGTGGTCATCGGTCCGGAAGCGGGCTTCGACGCGGTCGGCGTACTGGCCGGTCTCGGCGGTGCGGGTGCGATGGCACTCGGTGTGACGCTGACGAAACGCTGGGGACGGCCCGCAGGCGTCAGCCCGACGGCGTTCGCGGGGTGGCAGCTCGCCGCAGGCGGTCTGCTCCTTCTGCCGGTGATGCTGCTGTTCGAGGGCACACCGCCTGCCGTCGACACGAGCGCCGCGCTCGGCTACCTCTGGCTCGGCATCCCCGGCGGCCTGATCGCCTACATCCTGTGGTTCCGGGGCGTCACCACGCTGCCGGTGACCTCCGTGGCCGTTCTCACCCTGCTGTCGCCGATGGTCGCCGCCCTGCTCGGCGCGGTCCTGCTCGGCCAGCTGCTCGGACCGATTCAGCTGCTCGGTTTCGCCGTCGCCCTCGCGGCGATCGTGGCAGGTCAGCTCGCCCCGAAATCCTCAACCACGAAGCCCATGAAGGAAAGGATCGACCGTTGAAGATCACCGTCATCGGAGCCGCCGGAATGGCGGGCTCCCGAGTCGTCACCGAAGCCGTGCGCCGAGGGCACCACGTCACCGCCGTCATTCGCAGCTCGAGACCGGACGCACTGCCCGCCGAGGCGACTCTCATCCGCGGCGATGCCACCGACGTCGAGCACCTGCGGAGCCTGCTCGGTGGCGCCGACGCGATCGTCGGCGCCACCCGCCCCGCTCCCGGCGAGGAGGACACCGTCGCCGCGACCACCTCGGCCCTGCTCGACGCCGCCGCAGCCGCCGAGACCCGTGCCCTGTTGATCGGCGGTGCCGCGCCCCTGCTGAGCCCGGCGGGCGGCCTGGTGTTCGACGACGACCGGTTCGTGCCGTCGTTCGTACGTCCGATCGCCGCAGCCAGCATCGTGCAGTGGGAGGTCTGCCGCACCCATGACGCCGACTGGGTCTACCTGAGCCCGCCTGCCATGCTCGAACCCGGCGTCCGGACCGGTGCCTATCGGCGTGGCACCACCACGCTCGTGGTGGCAGCAGACGGCACGTCCCGGATCTCGGCGGAGGACTTCGCCGTCGCCGTCGTCGACGAGTTGGAGAATCCCGGCCCGGATCGTCACATCACCGTCGGCTACTGACCGGCCTGCGATCACGGGGGCATGACGGCCCGCGTCCGCGCCGAGGGGATTCGCTCCGACGACGGGCCGTCACCGGCCGGGTGCCTGAGTCTCGACGCGATCTCCGTGCCCGCGCTCCACGGCCGCGACGTCGTCACGGGCGACCTATCCCGGTCGAGATCGAGTGGCGCGGGCGCGGTCCGTGGCCCGGTCGACGCCGTCGATCGCCGAGGGTGACGGTCAGCCGATCACGAGGATCACCGTGTAGAACCTAGAGCGATGACGAACCGCACCGGCGCAGATCCCACCCCGAGCAGGGTGGCGCTCGCCCGTCCGCTGCTGAACGCGGTCGCCGCGCTCGTGGTCATCGGGGTGTTCTGGCAGCCCGCGATCGTCGACGCGCCTGCGCCGTGGTCGGCCGTCGTCGGAATCGTCTCGGCCTCGGTCGCGGCGGCGGCGATGCTGGCGCGTTGGCGGTTTCCGGAACTCTCCGCAGCGGCGGCGGGCGTCGCGACGATCGTGGCGAGCGTCCTCGGGGTGTGCCAGGACCCGATGCTCGCTGCGGCGTGGTGCCTCTATCCGGTCGCCCTCGCCCGGTCCGCCCGGGCCCGTGTCCTCGCGTTCCTCGTCGGTGCCGTCCTGGCCGTGGCGATGACGACGGGCATCCCTGGCGTGGGAACGGACAGTACGGTGCAGCGGCTGGTGATCGCAGCGGCGGCATTGGGTGCCGCCTGGTTGTCGGGGGTCGCGGTGGGCAGACAGATCGACACGGCATTGGAGGTCGAGCGCGCCCGAGCTCGCGAGCAGGCGACTCGGGTACAGCTCGACGTCGCCCGCGACGTGCACGACGTGGTGGGACACGCCCTCGGGGTGATCGGCGCCGAGGCCGGGGTGACCCGAGGCCTGCCCGACGCGGACGAGCAGGAGCTCCGCGATGCGCTGGGCGACATCGAAGGGCACGCCAGGACTGCGCTGGAGGAGATCCAGGCGCTGGTCCGTTCCCTGCGATCCGGTCCGGACCGAGGAGCACTCCTCGTGGCGCCGGACGCGGACGGCGCCCTGACGCGGCTCCCCTCGTTGATCGCCGCGACGCGTGCCGCCGGAGTCGCGGTCGACGCACGGATCATGGTGCACGATTCGGTCGACGAGGTGGTCGGCATGGTGGCCACCCGAATCGTTCAGGAGGCACTGGGCAACGTCGTGCGACATGCACCCGGCGCGGCCTGCACCGTGGAACTCGAGCAGGACGGTGCCGAGGTCGTGGTGCGCGTCCGCGACGACGGGCCCGGGGCGCCGGAGGCCGCGACGGGCGGCTTCGGGTTGGCGGGAATGCGGGAGCGGGCCCGACTGGTCGGCGGCACCGTGACGTGGCGGAACCGGCCGGATCGCGGATTCGACGTCGAGGCCAGGCTCCCGTCGGGAGGAAGGCCGTGACCGACGCGGTGTCCGACACCGAGGCCCTGCCGATCCGGGTCTTCCTCGCGGATGACGACGACCGGTTCCGAGGCGCGTACCGGAAGCTGTTCGACCGCACGGCGGGATACCGGGTCGCCGGGGAGGCGGCGGACGGAACCCAGGCGGCCCGGCGGATCCTCGCGCTCGCACCCGACGTGGCGTTGCTCGACGTGCAGATGCCCGGCGGCGGAGGTCTGGCGGCGGCCCGGTGTGTTCTCGAGGCGAGCGACCGCATCCGGGTGATCATGCTGACGACCTTCGACCTGGACGAGTACGTGCACGAGGCCCTGACCCTGGGCGCGGCAGGCTTCCTGCTGAAGAACGCCGCTCCGCCGGAGGTGCTGCACGCGGTGCGCACGGTGCACGCGGGCAACGCCATGCTCGCCCCGGAGGTCACCGCGCGACTGATGCGCCGGTTCGCGCCGCCGAGGCCGCCACGACGGCACGCGTTCGCGGACCACACGCTGTCCGAGCGCGAGGTGCAGGTGATCCGGCTGGTGGCTCGCGGATACTCGAATCAGCGGATCGCGGACGAGCTGTTCCTGAGCATCGAGACCGTGCGCACCTATCTGCGCCGGATGTTCGCCAAGCTCGACGTGAACGACCGCACTCACCTGGCGGTGCTGGCCTACGAGGCCGGACTGCTCCACGAGCCGCGCTGAGCTGTCTACTTCCGGGGGACGCGGGCGGGACTGCCGCTGCCGCAGGCTGGGCGCCACCAGCAACGGCGACGGAATAGAGAAGACGCGTGATCGAGGCTTTCCAGCTCAGCAAGCACTATCAGCACACCAGGGCCGTCGACGACGTCACGTTCACCGTGCGACCCGGCCGCGTCACGGGCTTCCTCGGTCCCAACGGCGCCGGGAAGTCCAGCACGCTGCGGATGCTCCTGGGGCTGGACGCGCCCACCAGTGGAACCGCGTTGATCAAGGGCACTCGTTATCGAGACCTCCGACACCCGCTGCACACGGTCGGGGCACTACTGGACAACGCGGGCCCGGTGCCGGAGCGCCGGGCGATCGATCACCTCGCCTGGATCGCCCAGTCCAATCGACTCCCCCGAAGGCGGGTGTCGGAGGTACTCGAGGTCGTCGGCCTCGCCGACGCCGCGAGACGACGAGTCACGAAGTACTCACTCGGGATGAAGCAGCGGCTGGGGATCGCCGCAGCGCTGCTCGGGGAGCCCGAGATCCTCATCCTCGACGAGCCGGTGAACGGCCTCGATCCGGACGGGATTCGCTGGATCAGGAACTTCCTGCGTGACTACGCGGCGGCAGGTCGGACCGTGCTGCTCTCCAGTCATCTGATGACGGAGACGGCCGACACCGCGGACGACGTCGTCGTCATCGACCACGGCCGGATCGTCACCCAGGGGCCGCTCTCCGAGGTGACCGCAGGGCACGCCTCGTTGGAGGAGGCGTTCTTCGCCCTCACCGGTGACCGGCGCGGATCGGGACGGTGACCGCGATGTTCGCCGCGATCCGATCCGAACTGACCAAGATCGTCACCCTGCCGGGAGTGTGGATCTTCACCGGGATCATCCTCGGTCTGCACGTCTTCGTCCTGGCCCAGCCCCTGGATCTGTCCATCGAGGCGATCGAGAACATGACGCCCGACGGCGACGTCGAGGTGTTCATCGGTCTGCCGCAGCCTGCGGAGGAGGCGGTCCTCGGCCTCCTCGCCGGCTCGTCCCTCCAGCTCAGCCTGCTGCTCCCCGCCCTCGCCGCCGTGATCGCGGGCCAGGAGTTCCGTTCGCACCAGCTCGCCTCGACACTGCTCGCGACTCCCCGCCGAGGCAGGCTGTTCGCCGCGAAGGTCCTCGCCGCCACGCTGTGCCTGCTCCTGGTGGCCGTGCTGATCGCCGGGATCTCCACCGCGTTCACCTACGTGGTGATCAGGGACTGGAATCCGAGCCTGCTGATCTCGGCGGAGGCGCTGCTGATCAACGGCAGCTTCCTGGCCTTCGCCGTGCTGTTCGCCCTGGTCGGCCTGGCGGTCACCATCGCGGCCCGCAGCACGCTCGTCGGCGTCGTGGTCACCGTCGCGCTGATCGCTCTCACGATGACGCAGGCGTTGACCAGCATCGCCCCGGCGCTGGACGCGCTGACTCCGCTGAGCGCGGGCCGGAACCTACTGCTGGACCCGGGCATCAACGAGCTCACCGCAGGCCCGATGCACGGACTGATCGTGCTCGTCTGCTGGGCGGCGGCCGCCATCGGCGTCGCAGGCGTCGCCATCGCCAGAAGGGACGCCCGATGAGCACGGCGCAGCACCTCGCCGGACCCGCGTCCGCGACGGCCGTCAGGTTCACCGACGTCCTGTCCGCCGAGGTCACCAAGATCCGCACCCTGCCTGCACCCTGGATCGCCGTGGTCGTCGCCTTCGCGGCGAACACCCTGCTCGGCGCCCTCGCGGCGACGGACACCATGCGCTTCGCTGGTCCCGACGGCCAGATCTCGATCGGACAGTTCGGGACGCTGCTGCTGTCACCTGCCTACGCCTTCATCGCGGTCGCCGTCTTCGCCGCAGGTAGCGAGTACCGGTCCGGTCAACTCGGCGTCAGCCTCGCGGCCGTGCCGAACCGCACCAGGCTGTCGGCGGCGAAGCTGTCGGCGACGGCGATGATCTGCGTACTCGCGGCCGTGCCCGTCACCGGGCCCGGGTATCTCCTCCAGCACTACCCCGACCTCGTGGCGGGCGACCTGCGGGCGGCCCAGCTGCTCACCGGCCTCGGGACGGTCGTCGGCGTCTACCTGCTGCTCAGCCTGATCGGCTACGGCCTCGCCGTCGTGGTCAAGAGCGTCGTCACACCCGTCGCGGCGCTCTTCGCCATCCCGATCCTCGTCTCGCCCATGCTCCAGGGGGCACTGCCGGACGTGGTGCGGCTCCTGCCGCATGAGGCGGCGCTGAGCATTCTGGGCAACCCGACCGACCCGAGTTCGGCGCTCGACGTCGGTGCGGCATCGCTCACCCTGTCCGGCTGGGCGGCGGTCTTCGTCCTGCTGTCCTGCTGGTGTCTCGCCCGTCGGGACAGTCACGGCGGCTGACCCCGGGAACGCTCCGATCCGGGCAGCGTCGCTCGGTCGATCCGCCGCTGCCTGCTCGATCGGCATGGCGGCTGCGCTGATCGACTCGGCGGCGACGGGCCTGCCGCGCGGGCGGCGGCTCCGTCGCGGGTCGGCGAACAGGACGGGCGTCGGCCGTCGTGATCGATCGCGCACGCCTTCAGAATCCGGCGAACCTCCTCGCGGATCGTGTCGAAACTCCGTCATCGGCTCCGAGGTATCGGTGCAGCGCGGCCCACGGCCGAGTGGGCCGCGCCCGATGAGTCGATGAAGGAGAAGCTCATGAGCGACGACACGACGGCCACGGTCGAGACCTCCCCTGCGGCGTCCGGGGCCGAGGAGTCCGAGACGACGGCTGCGGAGACCGCGACGCCCAGTGCCGAGGTGACCCGCCTCGACCGACTGGTCGGCACCTGGACGGTGACCGGCGGGGTCACCGGCACCGTACGGTTCGAGTGGTTGGAGGGCGGGTTCTTCCTCCGCCAGCACGTCGACCTCGTGCAGTACGGCGCGAGGGTGCGCGGCATGGAGGTCGTCGGACACACCCGGCCCTTCGGCGGCGTGCCGTCGGCCGAGGTGTGGTCGCGGTACTACGACGACTCGGGCAACACCTTCGACTACGTCTACGAACTGGCCGGTGACACGCTCACCATCCGGGGCGGGGAGAAGGGGCCACCCGCCTACTACACCGGCCGGTTCAGCGAGGACGGCGACCCCCTCGAAGGCGCGTGGGTGTATCCGGGCGGGGGCGGCTACTCGGACACGATGACCAGGGTTCGCGACTAGAACGCGCCGCGGGCCAGGCCTCGACCGATCGTCGTCGACGCTCCGGCGCCGGCGACGCCCCCGAGGGGCGCGCGATGACGGTGATCACGTCGCCAGACGAGGAGAGACGCATGAAGTACATCCTGTTGGCCTACACGAAGGTGACGGACTGGGACGCGGTCGACGTGACCAGTCCCGAGTTCCAGGCCCTGTGCGAGTTCTACGCGGAGCTGGGCCGGGAACTGACCGAGAGCGGTGAACTGCTGGCGACCGAGGGCCTGGACCACCCCGCGCTGAGCAGGACCGTCCGCCCGCAGGACGGCGGCCCCGTCGCGGTGGACGGGCCGTTCGCCGAGGCCAAGGAGGCGCTGGCCAGCTTCTCGATCATCGACGTCGTCGACCACGAGCGGGCGCTGACCGTCGCGGCCAGGATCGTCGACGCCGTCGGCGACACGGTCGAGGTGCGCCCCATGTCCGGAATCCCGAGCGACGCCCCGGCGCAGGCCTGACGTCGATGTCGATTCCCACCGCTGTCGAGGGCCTGCTGCGCGATCTCGCTCCGCAGGTCCTCGGCGCGCTGGTGCGCCGCTACGGGCATTTCGACGCAAGCGAGGACGCCGTGCAGGAGGCGCTGCTGATCGCGGCGACCCGGTGGCCGGCCGACGGCGTTCCCGAAGAGCCGAGATCGTGGCTGATCCGGGTGGCGGGCCGCCGACTCGTCGACGAACTGCGCAGCAGTCAGGCCCGTCGAGAGCGCGAGGCCGCCGAGGCCCGGCGCATCCCGCAGGCCGAGTTCCTCGCGCCGCCGCCCGAGACACACCGCGAGTCCGAGCACGACGACTCGCTGGCGATGCTGTTCCGCTGCTGTCACCCCGCGCTGAGCCCGCCGTCGCAGGTCGCGCTCACGCTGCGGGCCGTCGGCGGGCTGACCACCATCGAGATCGCCCGCGCGTTCCTGATTGCCGAGGCGACCATGGGGCAGCGCATCAGCCGGGCCAAGAAGCGCATCACGGCCTCCGGGATCGGCTTCCGCCCGCCCCGGGACACCGAGCGGGCGGCCCGGCTGGACGCCGTGTCCCAGGTCCTCTACCTGATCTTCACCGAGGGGCACACCAGCACCTCGGGGGAGGCGCTGCACCGTGCGGACCTGTCGGCCGAGGCGATCCGTCTGACCCGAATGGTCCAAGCGGCTCTCCCCCGCAACGGCGAGGTGGCCGGGTTGCTGGCCCTCATGCTGCTCACCGACGCGCGTCGCGCGGCCCGCACCGGACCTGCGGGGGAACTGATCCCGCTGGCGGAACAGGACCGCACCCGTTGGGACGCGAGTGCGGTGGCGGAGGGCACGGCTCTGATCAGCGAGGCGATGGCACGCACCACGCCGGGCCCGTATCAGCTCCAGGCGGCGATCGCGGCCGTCCACGCCGAGCCGGTGCGCGCCGTGGACACCGACTGGCCGCAGATCCTCGGGCTGTACCGGCTGTTGGAGCGGCTGACCGGAAACCCGATGGTCACACTCAACCTCGGCGTGGCCGCCGCGATGGTCCACGGTCCCGAGGCGGGGCTGCGGCTGCTGGCCTCACTGGACGCCGACGAGCGACTTCGTGGACACCATCGCCTCGCGGCGGTGCGTGGCCACCTGTGGGAGCCGGCCGGTGACCACGAGGCGGCGGCGTACGCCGAGGCGGCTCGTCGCACGCTCAGCCTCCCCGAGCAGCGGTATCTCCTCGGCCGTGCAGTCAGGCTGCGCGACGGGCCTGCGGGGTGACGACCGTGGTCGTCGAGTCGACTTGCCGCTCGACGGCCACGGTCTCGTCCACTGCGCTCGGCTCGATCGCACGTCGCAGCGGGCCTCGTCTTGGTGCCGACGGGTCAGGAGCGGGTCACCGCCGAGGACGCCGAGTCGACGGGCGCGTTCGGGCGACCACGTCGATACAGCAGGCTGAAGATCGTCGCGGCGGCCAGTGCCGCCGCCGCGATCACCAGGGTGACGTGATAGCCGCTGTCGAAGGCTCGGACGGCGGCGTTCACCAGCGGGTCCGCGTCCTCGGTCGCCATTCCGGCGGCGGCGGCGCGGGCGTCGTCCAGGCTGGCGGCGGCCTCGGCCGGCGCCCCGGCGGGCAGGGTGATGACCCGGCTGTAGACGGAGGTCAGGGCGCTGCCCAGGATCGCGACGCCGGTCAGGCTGCCGAGTTCGTAGGAGACCTCCTCCACTGAGGACGCCATGCCCGCGCGGTGGGCGGGCGCGTTGCCCACGATCGCGGAGGAGGCGGCGGTCATCGCGACGCCGACGCCCGCGCCGATGACGACGAGACAGAGGATCACTGCGAGCTGTCCTGTCGTGCCGACGACGAGCATGGCGACCACGCCCAGCGTCGATGCCAGCAGTCCCCCGGCGATCAGCTTTCGCGGGCCCACCCGGTGCAGCCTCGCCCCGGCCACGATGCCCACCGGCAGTGAGCCGAGTGCGAAGGCGGCCACGACCAGGCCCGCCTCCAACGGACTCTGGCCCAGGACCAGTTGCAGACGCTGGGACAGGATGAGCTGCACGCCCGCCGTGGTGAACATCGCGGCGGCCGCGGCGACGACGCCGATGAGGATGCGCGGGTCGCGGAACAGGGTGAAGTCGATCAGTGGGTAGGCGCGGCCGCGTTGACGACGCACGAAGAGCCAGAACCCGAGGACGGCCGCGATCACCGCCACGCCGATGGCGGGCAGCGACGGCGCGGGATTCGTCGCCTCCTTGATCGCATAGACCAGGCCGACGAGCCCGACCATGATCTGGACCGAGGCCAGCGGGTCCCACGGCTTGTCGGCGGCTCCCCCGCCGCCGGGGGCGACGAGGACGGTGAGCACCAGGGCGATCAGCACGATCGGGATGTTGATCAGGAAGACCGATCCCCACCAGAAGTGCTCCAGGAGCAGGCCGCCGACGATCGGGCCGAGCGCGGTGCCGCAGACCGCGACCGAGCCCCAGATCGCGATGGCGATGTTGCGTTCCCGCTCGTCGTCGAAGGTGGTCCTGATCAACGAGAGCGTGGCGGGCATCATCGCCGCCGCTCCCACGGCGAGGAACGCTCGCGCGGCGATGAGGATCGTGGGCGAGGCGGCGTAGGCCGCCGCTGCGGAGGCGGCGCCGAACACGGCCAGGCCCACCAGGTACATCCGCTTGTGCCCGACGCGGTCGCCGAGCGTGCCCGCTCCCATGAGCAGACCCGCCATGACGAGCGGGTAGGCGTTGATGATCCACAGCTTCTCCGACGCGTTCGCGCGCAGTTCGCCGGTCAGCGTCGGCAGGGCGGTGTAGAGCACGGTCATGTCCACCGAGATCAGCAGGAGTCCCAGTGAGACGGTCAGCAGCACAGTCCAGCGGCGTGCGGGCATGAGGTATCCGACGGCTTTCTTCCGAGTGGTCGGGGCGGGATGACGGGTGGTCGATGCCACCAGACCGGAACCGGAGTCAGGACTCGGCGGGGTCCGACGGCGGCTCGATCAACGCGGTGATGCGGCGGGTCACGGCCTCCCGGACTGCGGGGGTCAGCGAGGTTCCCTTGGTGGCCTCGAGCAGCCACAGTCCGTCGGCGGCCAGGCGGGCGAGGAAGAGGTTCAGCGTCGCCGACTCCGGCGAGGTCGGCGCCGGGACCCAGCGCTGGGTCAGCTCGTTCCACACCTCGGCCAGTGCCGGGTGATTCGCCGACTCCAGCATGAACGCGAGTTCGGCGGTGCTGCTGGGCTGGTCGCTCAGATTGAGCCGGGCGTAGGCGGCGGCTCGCTGCTGCGGCGTCGCCTCGTCCCGAGGCATGCCCAACTCGGCGAGCAGCCGCTCCTCCCACTGGTCGGTGATGCGTTGCTGGATCGCCAGCAGCAGGTCGTCACGAGTGTGGAAGTGGTAGAGCAGGCCGCCCTTGGTCACGCCGGCCTCCTCGGCGGCGGCGTCCAGGGTCAGCCCGGTGATGCCCGCGCGCTCGGTGACGCGGATCGCGGCATCGAGGATCGCGGTCCTCGAACTCGGTCTCATGGGAGTAACTGTACCTTCCGGAAGGTACAGTTACCCGAGTGACTGCGGCCACATCGCGGCCGAGTGCGGGCGCCCGACGCGGGGCGAGGCGGTGAACTCGGTGTCGACGTCGGCGCCGTCTCTGGCGGCCTCCATGCACCGTGCGGCTCGCCCGTCTCCGGGGCGCCTACGTGCCGGTCGCCATCGGGGAACCGGATCGCCACGGCGGTGACCTGCGTGCCCTCGGCGCCCACGAAGTGGTGCGCGGTTCGTCGTCGGAGTTCGGCGGCCGGGTCGACAGTGTTCCTGGACTCTGGCAGGCGGGCCGCAGCTCGTCGACGCCCACGGAGCCGCGAAGCGAACCGACCGTCGGGTTCGGGCAAGTGGACCGAACGGTCCATTCGCCTGGGGCTGCCCACCGGCTCCCGGTCACCTCGATGTCGGACAACGGCGCCCGGCCCGGCGGCATCCTGAACCACGTCGATCAAATCACTTCGGTTGACCCACTTCGGATGAAGTGGTTTGATCGAAGTACTTCCGAGCGAGTCAGGAGTACCGGATGCGTCAGAACCCGGCCCGTCGAGCCGCCCTGCTCGACGGCGCCATCGAGGTCCTTGCCCGCGAGGGATCACGCGGCCTGACCCAGCGCGCCGTGGACAAGGAGGCGGCGGTGCCCATCGGCACCGCGTCCAACTACTTCCGCGACCGCGACGACCTGCTCGTCCAGGCGGGCGCCCGCGTCTACGAGCGGCTCAGGCCGGAGGATGCCGAGCTGACCGAGGCATTCGACCGGGTTCGGGACGTCGCGTCCTACACCGCGATGGTGCGGGAGGCCGTCGCCCGCTCCGCCGCCTTCCGGTCCGGCTACCTGGCGTTGTTGGAACTTCGGTTGGAGGCCACCAGACGGCCGGAGTTGCGGACGCTGCTCACCGAGCGGGTCCGCGCCGACCTCGACGAGAACGTCACCCTGCACGAGGCTGCGGGCCTGCCCGGCGACGCGACCGCCGTCCGACTCGTCTTCTTGGCGATGAACTGGCTCGTCGTCGAGCAGCTCACCCTGCCGGACGTCCTGACCGAGGACCAGCGCGACGAGTTGATCACGCAGGCCGTGGCGCGCATCGTCGTGCCGCCGCCTGCCGGCACCACGTGAACACCGCGACGTCACGCCCCGCAGCCGTCCACCGCTCCCGAGAACGAAGGTCCCCCATGCGCAAGCTCGTGTACTTCGTCGCCGCCACGCTCGACGGTTTCATCGCCGGTCCCGACGGGTCGGACCCCACCGGCCCCGACGGCTTCTGGACCCCCTCGCAGGACTACCTCGAGCACCTCATCGGCGAATACCCCGAGACCCTCCCCGGGCAGGCCCGCGCCGCGCTCGGCGTCACCGCCGAGGGCACCCACTTCGACACCGTGGTCGAAGGACGCAAGAGCTATCAGATCGGCATCGCCGCAGGCGTGACCAACGCCTACCCTCACCTTCGCCATCTGGTCTTCTCCCGGACTCTGACCGAAAGCCCGGATGTCGGCGTCGAGCTGGTCGCCGACGATCCGGCGGCGACGGTGCGGGAGCTGAAGCACAGCGGCGGCAAGGACATCTGGCTCGTCGGCGGCGCAGAACTGGCAGGCGCACTCTACGGCGAGATCGACCGCATGCTCGTCAAGCTCAGCCCGATCACCATCGGCGCAGGCATCCCTCTCTTCGGACGGACCACCGGCTTCGCCCCCGCCAACTGGGAACTCGCCGACCACACCATCCTCACCGGCGGTGCCTGCTTCCTCACCTACGACCGACGCCCCGCCACCCGGTAGACCACTGACGGGGAGTGCGAAGGGCCCCACCTCGGAGCCGACACTCGCCCGAGACGTGCCGCGCCCAGACCCCTCCGCCCGGTGGACAAGCCCACCTCCTCGAGGGATGGGTACCGCGCCGACTCGGCCCGAGTGAACCCGCTGGGGAACGGCTGTACGCCGACGTCTATCGCGGCGGACCCTGGACGCACCTCAGCACCACACAGCAGGATTGGCCACCTCGCGAAACAGCAGGTCAAGGCGCGATTCAGGCTTGGCACCGGTGTGTGTTCCCCTGTTCCTCAAACACCGCGTCGGAGGTGGGCAGGCACACCGACGGGCACGGAACGGAGGTCCGGACCAGGCCTCCTCGGATCGGGTCTGCCGACAGCGTCACCCGCGCAGCGCCTGGCCGATCCGCGCTGCCTGCAGGGTGAGGTGGTGACGTTCGGCGAGGTTGGGGGCAGACCGGGCGGCGTCGGCATACAGCTTCGCCGCGGTCGGAAGACGGACGACGGCGAGGACGAGTAGCCGAGCGCCCGTACAGGCGAATTGCTGTCCACCGTGAAGTTCATGGTGCAGACCCTCGCCGCCGCCGGCGAACTCCAGCGCGAGCTGACCCACGACGGACTGCGCGCCGCCGAGGCCAAGGGCAGCAAGGGCGGGCGTCGCCCCGCCGTGGCGGCCGACAAGACCGACGCCGTCCGCACCGCGTACTTGGAAGACCGCTCGATCGCCGCCCTCGCCCGGGACCACGACGTCAGCCGCGACGCCATCCGCACGGCTGTCGCCGACCTCATGCCCGACCACATCACCATCGAGGAGAACGTCCCGGGCCCGGAGTTGCCGGTCACCCTCGACATGCCGGGCAAGGTCGCCGACTTCCTCCGCGCCGCTGAGCTGGAGCCTGCCGAGCGGGCCGCGCTCGACCGGAGGGCGACCGTACAGCGCGGCCAGGGCTACACCATGCGCGTCAGCCGCGCCCGCCGTGCACCGCGGGCTCCTCGCCCGTTGCCAGCCGCTCGACGGCACCCAGGGCGTCCCGGCGGGCCCGGCCCAGTGCAAGGCCCGCCGCGAGTACGAGAAACGCGTCAGCACACTCGCGCCGATCGGACCACGATTGTTCTCGGAGCCAACCGCTGTACTGAGGTTCCCCGATGCCTGGAAGGGCCTCGTTCAGCGCGGAGCGATTCCCGTGTCCGTGGAACGGAGCGCCTCATCGAGGAGGCCCGCACCAGGGCCCGCCAGCCAGCGGTCGAAGCACAGCAGGGACGGGAACTCCGTGCGCAAGGCGTCGAGGTTCGCGTTTCCCACCAGCCTGCCGTCGTCTACGAGTGCTTCCAACTTGCTGAGGACCTCGTCCTGTGCCTGCAGGCGGCTGTAGCTGATCGGTCGACCGGCGGCCTGGGTCAGCTGCCCGGCCAGGGCGTTGCCGGTGAGAGCGTCACCGGCGATCTCCATGGTGCGGCCGGCGTAGCTTTCGGGTGAGCCGAAGACCGCGGCGACGATGCGGCCGATGTCGCGTACCGCGATGAACTGCATGGCCTGGTCGGGGCGCATCAGGAAGGACAGGTGTCCCCGGTCGAGGCCGATTTCGGGGGTCACCAGGAGCTCCATGAACGTGGCTGGCCGAATGATGGTGCCGGCGATGTCCAGATTCCGGACATGGGCCTCGATACGGCTCTTGGTGTCGAGATGGTCGATGCCCGTTGTCGAGCCCGCGGTGACCGCCGAGCTGTAGACAAGGTGGGCGACGCCGCAGCGCTCGGCGATGTCGGCCACCGCCGTGCCGAAGCGGACTTCGTCCTCGTTGGTCACGCCGGCGCCGGCCTGGCCGGAGTTCGGCTGGACACTGAAGACACCGTGGGCGTCAGCGAAGGCCGCGCGGAGCGACTCCGGATCCCCAAGGTCACCGCGGACGGTTTCGACGCCGGAGGCGGAGAGGGACTGGGCCCGGTAGCCGGACGGATCGCGGACGACCGCGCGCACCACCCAGCCGTCGGCCCGCAGCGCAGCGGCGACCGATCCTCCCTGCTGCCCCGTGGCGCCCAGGACGACGACGGTTTTGTTGATGTTGGTCATGCCGACCACGCTGCGCTTTCGGCGATCACGGACGTGTTCCTGATAAACATTGCTGATTCTTCCTGGGATCCTGAGGAGTGAGTCGGAGATGTGCTGGTCACAGGCGTGCTCCAGAGTTCGTAAGGGGTGGTTCGCGCCGTGTCCGCTACGCTAAAACCTGACGCCAACGTCAGGTGCAAGCGAGACGTGGAGTCGAGTCAGGAGGCCGGGATGCGGATCGGAGAGGTCGCCGCGAAGGCGGGCGTCAGCGTCAGGGCGCTGCGCTACTACGAGCAGCAGGACTTGCTGCACTCCACCCGGAATCCGGGTGGCCAGCGCCAGTATCCGGCCGGTGCCGTCGAACGGGTCAGGCTTATCCAACAGCTCTACTCCGTGGGCTTGCCCAGCAGAACCATCCGCGAGGTGCTGCCGTTCGCCGACTCCGGTGAGGCGTCACCGGAACTGCTGGAGCTGCTCGCGGCCGAACGCGACCGCCTCGACCGGCAGATGACGGACCTGCGGGACGTGCGCAACCGGCTGCACGACTGCATAACCGAGGCGCGGAATCATGACGGAACAGGAAGTCCATCCTGAAGCAGGGGCGGCCACACTCGCACGGCCCGGACCGTGATCGTTCTCACCGATAACCAGGGCTACAGCCTGCATGTCACCGCGCTGCCCGAGGTCCACCAGGCGCTGCTCGCCGCCGCGGCGCTGGGCGCCGACGGGGTATCCCCGGCCGAGCGCAAGGCGTACCGGATCTACACGGAACGGCTGAACAACGCGATGCTTGTGATGGATGAGAACCGGATCATCGGGAGCGTGCACAGGAGTTCGGATATCTGTGCAGAGAAACTCCTGAAATCGACACCGGGGCCGAAGATCCCCAGGTCGCGATTCGCACAACACCTCGCAGAACTACCCCAGGTTTTGACAGAGTTCTGCGAGACTGGCGGGATACAACTCGGACCCGACGATGCCGCGGCCGAACGCCACCCTTGTCCGCAATGCGACGTCCCCGCCGGCAGCGCCTGCGGAACCCGCGCCGGGAAGACCGCCGCGAAGTACCACACCGCTCGGTTCATCCTCGTACCGTCGCTGCGCGACGAGCTCACCGTGGCCGTCCCGGCCGATCGCGGGCCAGGGAAGAAATGGACGCAGGGCCCGGAGGTCGCCGCGACGGCGCCGGAGACGAGCGGCGTGCCGATCCGGATCGGCTACGCGCGCTGCTCGACCGCGACCACATCCACGAGAGGACCCTCGAAGGCCAGCGGGCCGCCGCCGCACGCGGCAACCACGGCGGCTGGCCCAAGGTGATCGACGAAGACGACGTGCTCTTCGCCCGCGCGCTGCGCGACAAGGGCACTCCAATGCCCGACATCGTGAAGAAGCTGACCATCAAGACCGGCAAGAACGCCGGCCAGCATCCCTCAGTCGCCTCGCTCTACCGCGCGCTCGCCGACACTGACGCCTGACCAGCAGCTTCAGGAGGCCATTGCCCCTTTCGCTCATATCCCGGTTGCCCCCAGGTAGGCCTGGGCGATCTGCCGAGTGGTCAGGCCGCCGACGGCCCGCAGCGTGAGGGCCGCCGCAGCCGCCGGGCTCAGCGACGGATGGGCGCACAGGAAGAAGAGCTGCAACGTGTCGTCTGCGGTCTCGGTCGGTCCTGGCGGCGGTTCCGCCTCGAACCGCTGTTCCCGGTCGCGACGCGAGACCTCGGCACGGCGGACGTCGAGGAACTTGCGCCAGGCGACCGTGACCAGCCAGCCCTTCGGGTCGGCGGGTCTGGTGTCTGGCCAGGTCAGCGCGGCCTGGATGAGCGCCTCCTGCACGGCGTCCTCGGCCGTCGCGAAGTCGACTCCGCGATGCACGAGGACGCCGATCACCGCAGGAGTCAACTCCCGCAGCAGGAGTTCGTCCACCACCTGATCTGCCTTACCGGTCCGGTCACTCGGTGACCGTCGGCGACGCGCTCAGCAGCGGGCGCACCTCGAGCCACTCGTGGATCGGCTTGCCGCCCGCACCGGGGGCGGCCGACAACTCGGCGGCGAGCGCGAGCGCCCGCTCGTAGGTGTCGACGTCGATCACCATCCAGCCTGCGATCAGGTCCTTGGTCTCGGCGAAGGGCCCGTCGGTGACCGGCGGCCTGCCCTCCCCGTCGTACCGGACGAACGTGCCCTCTGGCGAGAGGGCACGCTCGTCGACGAACTCGCCGCTGCTCCGGAGCCGGTCGGCGAAGTCGCCCATGAACTGCACATGGTCGCGGACCTCCTCCTGGGTCCACTGGTCCATCGGGACCGGATTCACGGCCTCCGGAGCACCCCGGTAGTGCTTGAGAAGCAGGTACTTGGCCATGCGGGTTCTCCTCGCTGCGGGCGGCCACGGTGGCCGCGACTGGTACTGGGACGGAGTCGCCAGGCCGTTCTCGACATCCTCGCCGCCTCTTCTTCGAGAACCTCCTGACTTGGCACGGACCGAGCCGCAAGATCAGCGCGCAGAACCCGCCGGGGGGCGACGGATTCGTCGGACGAGACCACTGACCAGCCGGTGTGCGGACGAGCGAGCCCGGCCGTACTGCTGCTACTCAACCCGGATCACGTCGAGTGCGCATGTGCCCGCACCCAACGAGTGATCGATCTCGTTCGCGGGCAGTGACGGGAGACCTCCGGCGGACGACCCGGCTGCGCTTGTGCCGAACGCGGGGCCCGGTGCAGGCGGGTCGTCAGTGGAGCAGCGGCCCGGGCCGACTCGGCCCCGCCTTCGCCGGAACACTCTTGTGGAGCAGGTGAGCGGGACTCCGGCTGGTGCGGTAGCCGATCGGCTACTGCACCAGCGGACTGGTCTGATCGGCAACCCGGGTCCACGGCGTCGGTGTGCGGCTCGATGGTCCGGTCGCCTGACCTCGACGTCGCGGTCGGGCGACCGGACTGTGCCTCTAGAGCCGTGTCGTCGGGGTCTGGTCTTCCGTGCAGGCCAGGGTGCGGTCGAGGAGCGGGAGCAGCCGGTCCCAGTGGCGCTGCAGTGCCGACGGGTTGAAGGCGTCGGTGTCGGACATGGTGTAGCCGTGGATGGTGTCGGGGTAGGTCTCGATGGTGTAGCTGATGCCTGCGGCGTCCAGGGCCTGGTTGAGCTCGCTGAGGTCTTCGGGCGTCAGGTCGTACTCGGCGAGGCCGAGGTGGACCTGAGCGGTGAGCTCGGCGACCAGGCGGTGTCCCCGGCAGGCGGTGAGCTGCGGGCGCGCCTGCTGGACCTCCTCACGGAGCAGTCGCCGATCGCGAGCCGGACCGTCGAGGAACACCAGCGGCTGCGCACGTTGCTGACCCGCGCGATCGGCGGGGCCTGACCGGAGATGGGCCAGGCCGCGGCGACGGAGGCGTGCCCGGTGCAGGCGGCGGGCCCGAACACGCCGACGTCGATGTTCCGCCCGGCGCCCGGCTGAGCACTGTCCGAACGGAGACGCCACGTCGTCGGCTCCTGATCCGCTGCTGCCGACCCAGAACGGAGCAGGGCGCGGAGACACCGACAGCCGACATCCGTCGCCGCCGGGATACCCGCTGACGGCATCGGCTCGATGCCGTCAGCGGGACCCGCACACACCGCGCGACAGTGCCCGGCCGAATCCGGGCCTGCGTTCGTCGAGTCGCAGCGGCAGGTCAGTCCCGCAGCGCCGTCCTCGCAGCCACCGCCGTTCTGGCGCGCGAGGTCCGACGCCACACCAGACCGGCGACACCCCCGGTGATCAGGGCCAGCGCCACCAGCAGGGCGCTGACCCACACCGGCGACCGGAAGCCGAGGCCTGCGTCGATGGTGATCCCGCCGAGCCAGGGGCCGATCGCGGCGCCCACGTTGAACGCCGCCGTCGCGAACCCGCCCGCCAGTCTCGGCGCGTCGCCTGCGGCGTAGAGCACCTGTGAGATCAGAGTCGACCCGACGGCGAAGGACAGCGTGCCCTGCACCAGGACGAGCACGATCGCGGCCGCCGGGCTCCCGGCCGTCAGCGCGAAGCCGATCCAGCCGAACAACAGCATCGTCCCGCCGATCGCCAGGAGCGGGATCGGCCGCGTGTCGGCGATCCGCCCCGCCAGGGTGACGCCGAGGAACGAGCCGATGCCGAACAGCGCGAGCCCGGCGGGCACCCAGCCCGCGCCGAGGCCGGTGACGTCGGTGATCAGCGGTGCGAGATAGGTGAACGTGCAGAAGGTGGCCCCGTTCACCAGGGCGGCCAGCGCCAGCAGCGTTCCGAGCCTCGGGCTGCGCAGTGCGCGCAGCTCCCGACGTGCGCTCGGAACGGCGACCTCGCCGGCGGGTGCGGCGTCGGCGGGGGCGTCGGCGGGGGCGGCAGACGGCACCGCCCGCAGGATCGCCACGACGGCGGGCACCGACACCAGCGCCACCGCCCAGAACGCCGAGCGCCATCCCCACGCCTGCCCCAACAGGGCACCGGCGGGGACGCCCGCGACGCAGGCGATGGTGACGCCGCCCAGCAGCGCGGCGGTGGCTCGCCCCTTGGCGTCGGGCTCGACCATCCCGGTCGCGGTCACCAGCGCCACCGCGAGGAAGCCCGCGTTGGCCAGCGCCCCGACCACCCGCGTGACCAGCAGGATCTCGTAGCTGGTGGTGAGCGCGCCGACGACGTGCACGATCAGGAAGACGAGCAGGAAGACCAACAGCGCGCGCCGACGCGACCAGCGCAGGCTCAGCAAGGCCATGAGCGGGGCGCCGATGATCATCCCGACGGCGAACGCCGAGGTCAACGCACCTGCGGCCGGGATGGACACCGACAGGTCCTCCGCGATGTCCGGGCCGAGTCCGGACAGCATGAACTCCGAGGTCCCCTGGGCGAAGACCGCGAGTCCGAGCAGATAGATGGCAAAGGGCATGACAAGACTCCGAGAGACCGCATCGAGGATCGATGAAGCGTCGGAAGGCGGCAGCGGGGTCGGTGCATCGACGGCAGCAGGCGCTCGCCTGATCAGACCCCGCGCGGCCCCCGCGCGATGAGACCTCGCCGCGTCACCGAGGACGCACGAGCGAGGTCGGACAGGAACCCGCACGGCGGCGATCCGGCGGCAGTGGTCACGTCAGAGCGACAGCCCGCGCGGCCTCAGGGCGGCGGAGCGTCGAGGACAGTGCCGGGAAGCCACCGGAAGCCGGTGGCTAGCGTCTTGACGCCTCGGGGCTGGACACGTTCGGCAGGCTAGTCGCGCCGGGCGGCGGGCGTCCACCGGATTTCCGGCCCGGCCCCGTCTGCAGGCAGCCCGGGTCGAATCCCCCGATTCCCGTATGCTGCCTGCCCGACCGGGCACGCGGGTGACGGACGGTCGGAACCATCGTGACGGCGGAGGTGACCAGGTCTGCGGCGCGCGAGCGATCACCGCCGCAGGGCGGGGTCAGGCCGTCACGACGATTCTGTAGCGGACGCTATAGCCTGGGCTGATGGCAGCGACACGCGGACGCCCTCGGAGCTTCGACCGCGAGGCCGCCCTGACCGTGGCGACCCGACTGTTCTGGGAGCACGGTTACGAGGCGACCTCGATCGGCGCCCTGACCGAGGCGATGAACATCAAGCCGCCCAGCCTGTACGCCGCATTCGGCGACAAGAAGGCCCTGTTCGACGAGGTCGTCACCACCTACCGCCAGACTCATGGCGAGTTCATGCTCCGCGCGCTCGACGAAGAGCCCGGCGTCCGGGCGGGCATCGCCAGAATGCTGCGGGAGGCCGCCGCCGCCTATACCGACCCCGCCCTGCCGCCGGGCTGTCTGGTGATCTCGGGCGCCGCCAACTGCTCCCCCGCCAACGCCGACGTCGCCGAGCGCCTGCGGGACCTGCGCAACGCCAACCTGACCGGGTTCGAGCAGCGACTGCGGAGCGCCGTGGCCGCAGGGGAACTACCCGCCGACACCGACGTCCCCGTCCTGGCCTCCTATCTCGCCGCCGTCATCCAGGGCATGTCGCAACGCGCGCGGGACGGCGCCTCCGCCCGTGAGCTCACGGCCCTGGCCGAGACGGCGATGCGTGCCGTGCCCGGCGGGGACGAGGCATCAGGCGAGGGCGGGGCGTCCTGACCCGAAGAGTGCGGGTGGCCGCCGGGCGACCGGCAGACCTTAAGCGGGCGCACCGAGGTGCCACCTCCGGCTCGGCGCGTCACCCGCCTTCCCGGACGAGCAGCGCCGGGCACCGTGCGCGGGACACGATCAGGAACGCCGCCGACCGGGCAGGCCGTGCCGAGGGCGTCCGGGGGTGCGACGGTCGCGGCGCCGTGCGCCGAGCGAACGCCATGAGGCGGCGCCGCCTCCGCGAGTCACGGCCATAAACTCTGCTCATGGTCAGTCTGCGTCAGCTCGAATACCTGGTTGCCGTCGCCGACCACGGCTCCTTCACCCGAGCCGCCGAGCTGCTGCACGTCACCCAGCCCGCGTTGTCCCATCAGATGCGCATCCTGGAGCGGTCCGCAGGCGGTCCGCTGCTGGAACGGCTTCCCCGGTCGGTGCGGCTGACCCCGGCAGGCCGGGCGATGCTGCCGCACGCGCGCGCCGCGCTCGCCGATGCGTATCGGGCCGGATGTGCGGCCCGGCAGGCCTCGGGCCTGGAACAGGGCGAACTGCGACTGGCGGCCGTGTACTCCGTGGGTCTGGGTGTGCTGCCTCCGGTGCTGCGCCGCTGGCGGCAGGATCACCGGGACGTGCAGATCAGTCTGTCGGAGCATCGGCACACCGACGAACTCCTCGCTGCGATGACTGAGGGCGCCGCCGATCTTGCCGTCGGCCCACTGCCGCGTCGGTGGAACGGACCGGTGTGGACGCTGGGCGTGGAGGAGTTCGTCGTCGTCCTGCCTTCCGACGATCCGATGGGGGACGGCGGGGCACTGCGAGTGGCGCTGTCCGCACTGGCCGACTGCAAGTGGGTGCACTACGCCTCGGGACACGGCCTGGCCGAGGTCCTCGATCAGGCCTGCGCCGAGGCGGGATTCCGACCTGTCGCCGCAGTGCGCACCGAGCAGACCGCCGCCGCCCCGGTGTTGGCCGCCGCCGGGCTCGGACCCGCGCTGGTGCCCGCCAACATGATTCCCACTGCCTTCGACGGCCTGGTCCTGCGCCCGGACCCTCCGGTGTGCCGCCCGCTGGCGGCCTACACCCGTCCCGCGCCCGATCCGCTGACCGAGGCCTTCGTCCGGATCCTCCTCGAGACCGTCCGCGTCCTGCCCGAGCCGCTGCGTGCTCGGTTCGGCCTCGGCGACGACGAGCCGCCGGGCTGAGCCTGCTACGCGGCGACGGCGGACCGTCTGGCGGCACGTCCGCCTCGCCGCGACCGACTCCGCCGAGTGACCGAGGTCACCTTTTGGCCGGTTTCCACAAGTTCAGGCACCAGGCACGGTCGGTGACGGCATTTCATTACCGGGCCTTACACGGGAGTGTTCAGGGTGAGAGTGGGCGAGAGCGAGCCCAACAGATGTCTAGTGCAGGAGGCTCGGTCGGTGTTCAGTCGTGTCGCCATCGTCAACCGCGGAGAGGCCGCGATGCGGCTGATCCACGCCGTGCGGGAGCTCTCCGCGGAAACCGGGACGCGGATCGAGACCGTCGCGTTCTTCACCGACGCCGACCGTACGGCCACCTTCGTCCGTGAGGCCGATCATGCCTTCGACCTCGGCCCCGCCTCGGCCCGGCCGTATCTGGACCTGGCGGTCCTGGAACGAGCACTGCGCGAGAGCGGCGCCGACGCCGCCTGGGTCGGTTGGGGCTTCGTCGCGGAGGACCCGGCGTTCGCCGAGCTGTGCGAGCGCATCGGGGTGACGTTCGTCGGGCCGAGCGCCGAGGCGATGCGCCGACTCGGGGACAAGATCGGGTCCAAGCTGCTCGCCGAGGAGGTCGACGTCCCGGTCGCGCCGTGGAGCAGGGGTGCGGTGGACGATCTGGCCGCCGCCGTCCGCGCGGCGGACGAGATCGGCTACCCGCTGATGCTCAAGGCGACCGCAGGCGGCGGCGGCCGAGGCATCCGGATGGTCACCTCCCCCGAGGAACTGACCGACGCCTACGAGCGCACCAGGATGGAGGCCGAGCGGGCCTTCGGCAGCGGCGTGGTGTTCCTGGAACGGCTGGTCACCGGCGCACGGCACGTCGAGGTGCAGGTGATCGCCGACGGTCAGGGCACGGCGTGGGCGCTGGGCGTGCGGGACTGCTCGGTGCAGCGCCGCAACCAGAAGATCATCGAGGAGTCGGCGTCCCCGGTGCTCACCTCGGAGCAGGCCGGTCAACTCAAGGCCGCCGCTGAACGACTGGTCCTGGCGGTCGGCTATCGGGGCGCGGGCACCGTCGAGTTCCTCTACCACCCCGGCGAGAAGCTGTTCGCGTTCCTGGAGGTCAACACCCGACTTCAGGTGGAACACCCCATCACCGAGCTGACCACCGGCATGGACCTGGTGAAGGCGCAGCTGCACGTCGCCGCAGGCGGACGACTGGAGGGCAGGCCGCCCGCCGAGAGCGGCCACGCCGTCGAGGCGCGGCTCAACGCCGAGGACCCGGACCGCGACTTCGCCCCGGCTCCGGGGCACATCGTCCGGTTGTCCCTCCCTGCGGGCCCCGGTATCCGCGTCGACACCGGGGTCAGCGAGGGCGACTCCATCCCGGCCGACTTCGACTCGATGATCGCGAAGATCATCGCGCACGGCCGCGACCGCGACGAGGCGCTGGGCAGGCTGCGCCGCGCGATGGCGCAGACCACGGTGATCATCGCGGGCGGCGCGACCAACAAGAGCTTCGTCCTCGACCTGCTGAACCAGCCCGAGGTGATCGACGCCAGCGCCGACACCGGCTGGATCGACCGGGTCCGGGGCGAGGGCAGGCTCGTCGCGCAGCAGGGCTCCGCAATCGCGCTCGCCGCCGCCGCGATCGAGGCCTACGAGGACGCCGAGACCCTCGCCCGGCAGCGTCTGCTGTCCACCGCGCACGGCGGACGCCCGCAGGTGCAACTGGACACCGACCGTGCGTTGGAGCTCAAGCTGCGCGGCGCCGGCTACCGGGTGCACGTCGGCCGCGTCGCACCGAACCGGTTCCGCGTCGCGATCGCCGCAGGCAAGGGCACACCCCAGGCGGCGGATGTCGTGATCGAACGCTTCGACCGCCACACCGGCCAGATCGTCGTCAACGGCACGCGGTTCCGACTGGTCACCAACGCGCACGGACCGACCCACCTGGTCGAGGTCGACGGGGTCGCACACCGCATCAGCCACGACGAGGGCGGCGTTCTGCGCGCCCCCTCCCCCGCGCTGGTGGTCGCCACGCCGCTGGAGGTCGGCGCCGAGGTGGAGGCGGGCTCTCCGGTCCTGGTGCTGGAGGCCATGAAGATGGAGACCGTGCTGCGCGCGCCGTTCCGGGCGCGGCTGCGCGAACGCCCGGTCGCGGTGGGCAGCCAGGTCGAGGCTGGGGCGCCGCTACTGTGGCTGGAACCGCTCGGCGACGGCGCCGACTCCGGCGCCGACCGGGACACCGCCGCCGCCGAGATCGACCTGCCTGCCGCGCCCGCCGACGTCCCCGCCGCCGAGCGGGTCGCGACCGGGCTGCGGGACCTGCGCGCCCTGCTGCTCGGCTTCGACGCCGACGCGCAGGACGGCCGTCGGGTGATGGACGACTACGCCTCGGCGCGTGCCGAGGTCGCCACGGGCAACGGCAGGCCGCTGGCGGGCGAGATCGAGCTCTTCGGCGTGTTCGCCGACCTGTCGGAGCTGACCCGCAACCGCCCGGCGGGCGCGGAGGGCACCCCCGACACCCAGGTGCACAGCCCCCGCGAGTACTTCCACACCTACCTGCAGAGCCTGGACGCCGAGCGGGCCGGGCTGCCCGAGGAGTTCCAGCAGCGCCTGACCAGGGTTCTCGGTCATTACGGAGTGACCGACCTGGAACGCACCCCGGAACTGGAGGACGCCGTCTTCCGGATCTTCCTCGCCCAGCGCCGCGCGGCCACCGACGTCGCCGTGGTGACCATGCTGATGCGGCAGTGGCTGACCGAGCCGCCGCCAGGCGGCCCCCTGCGCGAGACCGCGGGCCTGGCGCTGGAACACCTGGTCGCCGCCACCCAGGTCCGCTTCCCCGCCGTCGCCGACCTCGCCCGTTCGGTCGTCTTCCGGTGGTTCGCCCAGCCGATGCTGCGACGCAACCGGGCGCAGATCTACGCCGGCGTCCGCAAGCACCTCAACCACCTGGACGCCCACCCGGACGCGCCGGACCGCTCGGAGCGGATGGCCTCGATGGTGGCCAGCTCCGAGCCGCTGGTTCGGCTGCTCGGGCAGCGGATCGGCCGCAAGGGCGCCGGTCTGGCACCGATGCTGGAGGTGCTGACCCGCCGGTACTACGGCAACAAGTCGCTGCACGACCTGCACGCCACCGAGATCGCGGGCTGCACGTTCGTCGTCGCCGAACACCACGACGACGCGGGCCGGTCGGCGGTGCTGACCACCGCCGTGGACTTCGCGGCGCTGCCGGACGCCGTGCGGGCCATCGACGAGATCGCGCCGACCGACGACGTCGTCGCGGACATCTATCTGACCTGGTCGGACCAGCCGGAAGACCCGGATGCGATGGCCGCCGAACTGCGCGAGGTGCTGGCCTCCCGGAAGCTGTTCAGTCAGCTGCGCCGGGTCACCACCACGGTCGCCGGGCGCAGTGGCGCGGTGATGCACCACCACTTCACGTTCCGCCCGTCCTCCACCGGGATCACCGAGGAACGCCTCATCCGAGGCCTGCACCCCCTGATCGCCCAGCGGATGCAGCTGCAACGGCTGCGCAACTTCGACCTCACCCGGCTGCCCTCGGCCGACGAGGAGGTGTACCTGTTCCGCTGTGTCGCGCCGAAGAACACCTCCGACGAGCGGCTCGTCGCGTTGGCCCAGGTACGCGACCTGACCCCGCTGCGGGACGGCGAGGGCAGGCTGGTCGCGCTGCCCGCGCTCGAGGACACCCTGGCAGGCTGCCTGGACGCGATCCGCAAGGTGCAGTCCGGTCGGCCTGCGAACAAGCGGTTCGACACCAACCGGATCCTCATCTACGTCTGGCCGCCGAGCGAGCTGACCAATGCGGAGCTGAACACGGTCGCCCAGCGCATCCTGCCGACCACGGCGGGCGCCGGGCTGGAGGAGGTCGTGTTCCTCGCCCGCCAGCGTGCCCCGAAGAGCGGCGAACTGAGTGACATCGCGGTGCGCATCGGCTACGACGGCGAGTCCCGTATCCGACTGGAGATCGGCGATCGCCCGACCGGGCTGATCGAGCCGCTGGACGACTACCGGCAGAAGGTGCTGCGGGCGAGCAGGCGCGGCACCGTCTACCCCTACGAGCTGACCGGCATGCTCGCCGGTTCCCGAGGCACCTTCGTCGAGCACGACCTCGACGACGAGGGCGCCCTGGTGCCGGTGAGCCGACCGGCGGGCCAGAACACCGCCGCGCTGGTGGCGGGCGTGGTCACCACGCCCACCTCGCTGCACCCCGAGGGGATGTCCCGCGTGGTGCTGCTCGGCGACCCGACGAAGTCGTTGGGCGCGCTGTCGGAGCCGGAGTGCGCACGGGTGATCGCCGCCCTAGACCTCGCCGAGCGGCGGAGCATTCCTCTGGAGTGGTTCGCCCTGTCCTCGGGCGCCCGCATCTCGATGGAGTCCGGCACGGAGAACATGGACTGGGTGGCCGCCGCGCTCAAGCGCATCGTCACCTTCACTCAGGACGGCGGCGAGATCAACATCGTGGTCGCCGGGATCAACGTCGGCGCCCAGCCCTACTGGAACGCCGAGGCCACGATGCTCATGCACACCAAGGGCATCCTGGTGATGACGCCGGACTCGGCGATGGTGCTGACCGGCAAGCAGTCGCTGGACTTCTCCGGCGGCGTCTCCGCCGAGGACAACTTCGGCATCGGCGGCTACGACCGCGTCATGGGGCCGAACGGGCAGGCCCAGTACTGGGCGCCGAACCTGGGTGCGGCCCGCGACGTGCTGATGGCCCACTACGCGCACACCTATGTCGCACCGGGTGAGGCGGGACCCCGGCACTCGGGCACCACCGACCCGCACGACCGGGACATCTCCGACTACCCGCACGCCCTGGAGGGCAGCGACTTCGGGACGGTCGGCGAGATCTTCTCGGCCACCGCCAACCCGGACCGCAAGAAGGCCTTCGACATCCGCACCGTGATGCGTGCGGTGGCCGATCAGGACCATGCCGCGCTGGAGCGCTGGGCGGGCATGGCCGAGGCCGACACCGCCGTGGTGCAGGACGTGCACCTCGGCGGCAGGCCGGTGTGTCTGCTGGGCATCGAGTCCCGCTCGGTGGCCCGCCGGGGATTCCCTCCCACCGACGGGCCGGACACCTACACGGCGGGCACGTTGTTCCCGCGCTCGTCGAAGAAGGCGGCCCGTGCGATCAACGCGGCCAGCGGCAACCGGCCGCTGGTGGTGCTGGCGAACCTGTCCGGCTTCGACGGCTCCCCGGAGTCGATGCGCAGGCTGCAGCTGGAGTACGGCGCCGAGATCGGCCGGGCGGTCGTCAACTTCGAAGGCCCGATCGTGTTCTGTGTGATCTCCCGCTATCACGGCGGCGCGTTCGTGGTGTTCTCCAAGGCGCTCAACCCGAACATGACGGTGCTCGCCGTGGAGGGTGCGTTCGCCTCGGTGCTCGGCGGTGCGCCTGCGGCGGCGGTGGTGTTCGCGGGCGAGGTGAACCGGCGCACCTCGGCCGACCCACGGGTGGCCGACCTGGAGGCACGTCTCGGGGCGGCCGCCGGCGCCGAGCGGGTCGAGGTGAGTGCGACGTTGGCGGAGACGCGGGCGGCGGTGCGCGCGGAGAAGCTGACCGACGTGGCCACCGAGTTCGACCGGGTGCACAGTGTGCAGCGCGCCATCGAGGTCGGTTCGGTGGACGCCGTGGTGAGCGCCGCCGAGCTGCGCCCGAGGATCATCGAGGCCATCGGGCGGGCCTGACTCCGCCCTGTCGTGCGCGTGCCGCCCGGTCGGTCCGGGCGGCACGCGCCTGCGGCGAGACCGGCGGCGGATCCGGTTCTCGAGATGGTCGACGGACTGGTCGACGGCGGGTCAGCCTGCGTCTGTCGTCCTGATCGAAGCGCAGGCCGCTGTCGGGTCCGCGCCGCTCACGGGATGATGCGGCGATCTCGCAGTTCGGTGAAGACGTCCATGAACATCTGCTCGGTCTGGACGTACTCGTGGAATCCGTAGCGGCGGGCCTTGGATCCGTCGCCGAACATGTCGTAGTCCCAGGAGAACACGGCGTCGGCGAACGGCCAGGACGAGACCTCCGCGTAGGAGTGGGCGGCCAGCCCGTTCCGGCGGACGACGGAGTCCCACAGCGGCTCCTTGTCGGCCATGATCGTCGTCAGCGACATCGGCAGCGGCGGCGCGGTGTCCAGGTCGAAGAAACGGGCGATCTTCGGCCACATCTCGCTCCAGCGGAAGAGGTCGCCGTTGCCGATGTTGAAGGCCTCGCCCGCACAACGCGGGTCGGTGGCGGCCCAGACGGTCGCGCGGGCGAGCAGCCCGGCGTCGGTCGTCTCCAGCAGGCTGTCGTAGGCGCCGGGGCGACCGGGGAAGCGCAGCGGAAGCCCCAGCTCTTTGGACATGGTGGCGTAGACGGCGATCGCGATCGCCAGGTTCATCGGATTGCCCAGGGCGACGCCGGCGACCACCGAGGGGCGGATCGCCGACCAGCTCCACGTCCTGCCGCCGCTGCGTCGTTCCAGGAACTGTTGCTGGTCGACGTTGAACTCCGGCGGCATGTGCCCGGCGTCGGTCTCCCTGGCGGGCGTCGCGAACGGCCCGAGGTGCGCGCCGTAGACCTTGTAGCCCTGCATGAGGCTGACGTGGACGAGTCCCTCGGCGACCGGCTCGATCGCGTCGATGACGTTGACCAGCATCGCGAGGTTCGGCGGCACGAGCTCCGCCCAGGTCGGCCGGTCCTGGTAAGCGGCGTAGAAGACGTGTGTGACGTCGGTCAGCTCGGCGAGTCTGGTGCGGGTGTCCTCGGCGTCGAGCAGGTCGACGCGGACGTGTCGCAGTCGGTCGGCTTCGGTGCCGCCTCGGCGGGAGAGGCCGATGACCTGCCAGTCGCCGAGTTCGAGAAGGTGCTCGACGAGGCTGCCTCCGATGACTCCGTTGGCGCCGACCACGAGTGCGACCTTGGGCTGAGTGCTCATTACTCCTCTTTCGATGCCGACGTCGCCGATCCGACGTCGGGATGTGGTGCCCCCGGTGGGGCTCGCCGTCGGGCCGTCGCTCGCACAGGAGGCCGGGGACGGCCGCCGTCGAGCCTTCCTGGCCTGTCCTCATGAGTCCAAGGCTTGTTTCTCACCACATCGATGAGTTTTGCTCATACCTGTCGGGTCTCGGGTGCGGCCGATGACGCCCCGGATGCTGTCACCGTCGAGGAGGTCGGGCGGAGGACGAGCCGGGCCGCAGCGTGGGAGGGGCGTCGCGACGCCGGTCGGCGGCGAGCGTCGCCTGCGGAGGTGAGCCGTCGGCGGTTCAGGAGGTCCCGGTCGGCCGCAGGCCGTTGAGGAGCAGGTCGACGAGTCGACGGGGGTCGTAGCGCGGGTCGCTGCCGTGTCCGATGCAGAGGTTGCCGATGCCGCGCATCAGTTCGTAGGGCTCTGTGCCGGGGTCGATCTCGCCCGCCTGGACGGCGGCGTCGAGCAACTGCGTGAAGACGGGAACCAGGCGGTCGAGGAAATAGGTGTGCAGCGCCTCGAATGCGCTGTTGCCCGGCTGCAGTGCGTCGGCGAGGCCGTGTTTGGTGACGACGAAGTCGATGAGGAGGTCGACCCATCGGCGCAGCGCGAGGAAGGGCGAGTCGGCCTCGGCAGACAGCCTCGGCCCCGCCTCGGCGCACGCCTCCACCTGGTGGCGGTAGACGGCGACGACGAGTTCGGCGCGGGTCGGGAAGTGACGGTAGATCGTTCCGATCCCGACTTCGGCTCGGGCCGCGATCTCCCGGATGGGGGCGTCGACGCCGGAGGTGACGAACACGGCGGCCGCTGCGGCCAGCAGTGCCTGCTCGTTGCGCACCGCATCGGCGCGCCTGCCTCTGGCAGACGTCTGTCCGGCCGGATCGGTCGTGGACACCACAGCTCCTTCTGATGCGCGTTGACAAATCGGAACAGTGTTCCGTATGTTTTCGGAACGCTGTTCCGCTTCAGGGTGGCCGATGCGGAGCAGCTTCCGTCCCTGCGTTCTCACCGTTCCGCACCGGCGCCGGTCGGTCATCACCGGCGCCGGCGCCTCTGGCGAAAGGAACCACCCCATCATGAACGAACCGAACGACGCGGCCGACTACCTCGCCGCGACGACCCCCGTCCTCTCCGTCAACCCGGTCGTCCTGCCCACTCCCGGCCGCGCCGTCGACCTGGAGGCACGCGTCTCCACGCCGATCAGCGACGACGACGCGCTGCCGGTCATCCTGCTCTCTCACGGCCACGGCAACTCCCGCCACCTGTCCTCCCGCAACGGCTACGGCCCGCTCGCCGACTTCTACGCAGCGCACGGCTTCGTCGTCATCCAGCCCACCCACCTGGACTCCAAGACGCTGAGCCTGAACCCGGCGGACCCAGAGGCACCGCTGTACTGGCGATCACGGGCCCAGGACATGACCCGCATCCTCGATCAGCTGGACGTGATCGAGAAGGACGTTCCGCAGCTCGGCGGGCGCGTGGATCGGGACAGGGTCGCCGTGGTCGGGCACTCGATGGGCGGGCACACCGCGAGCCTGTTACTGGGTGCCAGGCTCACCGATCCCCACGACGGGACGGAGGTGAACCTGACCGAGCCGCGTATCACGGCGGGCGTGCTGCTCGCCGCGCCCGGTCGGGGCGGTGACGCCCTCAGCGAGTTCGCGGCCGAGAACTACCCCTTCCTCTCGACGACAGACCTGTCGCGGATGGCGACCCCCGCGCTCGTGGTCGCGGGCGACCAGGACCACTCCGCCCACCTCACGGTCCGGGGCGCGGCCTGGGCCACCGACCCGTACTTCCTCTCCCCCGGCCCGAAGTCCCTGCTCACCCTGTTCGGCGGCGAGCACGTCCTCGGCGGGGTCTCCGGATACGACGCCGCCGAGACCACCGACGACAGCCCCGAGCGGGTGGCCGTGGTCCAACGGCTGAGCTGGGCCTACCTCCGCTCGCAGCTCTACCCCGGCGACACGGCGTGGCAGGAGGCGTGCGCCGCGCTGACATCCGGACCCCGCCCACTCGGAAAGGTCGAATCCAAGTCATGACAGCGAACCGTCAACCGGCCGAGGACGGCGAGCGCGGGCCGTCCGACTCCCCGCCGCCCACGGCACTGATCACCGGCGCCGCGCACGGCCTCGGGCTGGAGGTCGCCCGACAACTGGCCGCGACCGGAGTCCGCGTGGTGATCGCCGCACGAGATCCCCAGCGGGCGGCCGAGGCCGCGCACCCCCTCGACGGAGTCGACGCCCTCCCGGTCGGCCTGGACATCGGCAGCCCGACCTCCGTCGCCGGCGCGGCGGAGGCCCTCGCCGCACATCCCGGCAGACTCGACATCCTGATCAACAATGCCGCCGCCTCTCCCGACCGCTTCGAGACCGCCACCGGAGCGGACCTCGGCACCGCGGCCGAGGTCGTGCAGGTGAACCTGTTCGGCGCCTGGCGCATGACGCAGGCCTTCCTGCCGCTGCTCCGCCGATCGGACCACCCTCGGATCGTCAACGTCAGCTCCGGTGCGGGCTCGCACACCGACGAGCAGTACGGCTTCCCGCTGTTCGGTGGTGCGGCGGCGACGCACGGCATCAGCAAGGCGGCGCTGAACGGGTTCACCGCCGTGCTGGCGGCGGAACTGGCCGACACCCCGGTCATCGTCAACGCGGTCTGCCCCGGCGTCACCGCGACGCAGCCCGGCGCCGAGCACCTGGGCGCGCGCCCGGTCGAGGACAGCGCTCCCGGCATCGTGTGGGCCGCGACCCTGCCGGACGACGGGCCGCGCGGCGGGTTCTTCCGCGACCGACAGCCCCTCGGCTGGTAGCCGCTGCCTGAAGACGGGGCTGGTGACCGCGCTCGTCCCGGGGACGAGGCGGCCCGTGCTGCCTGAGGTGCGAATGCCGGCCAGGGGACGGTCGTCGCACCGAGATCGGCCTGCTCGCTCTCGACGTTCCGGCGCCGGGAGGAAACGAAACGGGACGAGGCGGCGCCCGACGCGCCTGCTCTCGCACCGATCCTGCGGGCCGTGCCTCCCCCGCAGGTCGGCGCGGGCGCACCGATCGTGCCCGGCCGTGTCCCGCTCACCCCGGCGGTGGATCGGAACGGCGCCGTCGTCTTTCGTCGCCGACACACCGACGGAGGACAGCCATACGGGTCGCGGCTCCGGGGCTGCCGACACGAAGCACACCGGAGAGAGACCGAGAGGAGGTCAGAAGGAGAACACCACTCCTGCCATCTTCAACTTATAGCGCACCGGGGGGCTTGCGGCAAGACCCGGGGCATGCCGCAGAATCTCCCAGCCGAAGCCGTCACGTGCGAAAACGAGGGCTTCGGCGCGGTGCGTGGTGTCGGTGTGGCGTGGTGCCCCGTGCTGTGGTGCGGGGTACTCGACGCGGAGGACGCGGGCACCCGTGCCATCGGACTCGCCACGGCAGTCGGGCCGGAAGGCGACCGGAGTGAATCGGGGAATCTCATGATCGACGTGATCGTGGCGGGCGGCGGGCCCACCGGGATGATGCTGGCCGCCGAGCTGCGGCTGCACGGCGTGCACGTCGCCGTGCTGGAGAGGGACGCGGAGCCGACCAAGGTCATCCGCTCGCTCGGCCTGCATGCGCGCAGCATCGAACTGATGGACCAGCGCGGCCTGCTGGACCGCTTCCTCGCGCACGGCACGAAGTATCCGGTCGGCGGCTTCTTCGCAGGCATCGACAAGCCTGCGCCCGCTGTCGACACCGCGCATCCCTATGTCCTGGGGATCCCGCAGCCGGTCACCGACCGGCTGCTGACCGAGCATGCCCTCGAGCTCGGCGTCGAGATCCGGCGCGGCTGCACACTGGTCGAGGTGCATCAGGACCCCTGTGGGGTCACCGTGGAGCTGGCCGACGGCACGCGGCTGCGCTCGCGTTACCTCGTCGGCTGCGACGGCGGCCGCAGCACGGTGCGCAGGCTGCTCGGCATCGGCTTTCCCGGCGAGCCAGCCAAGGTCGAGACGCTGCTGGGCGAGGCGGAGCTGACCGCGTCACCGGAGCAGGTGGCCGAGGTGACGGCCGAGGTCCGCAAGACCGAGCAGCGGTTCGGTGCCGCGCCGATCGGGGACGGGGTGTTCCGCATCCTCGTGCCCGCCGCCGGGGTGTCCGAGGACCGGCGGACTCCGCCGACGCTGGAGGAGCTGAGCCGACAGCTGCGGGCAGTGGGGGGCACCGACTTCGGCGTGCATTCGCCGCGTTGGCTGTCTCGTTTCGGCGACGCCACCCGCCTGGCCGAGGCCTACCGGGTCGATCGGGTGCTGCTGGCGGGCGACGCGGCGCACATCCACCCGCCGAACGGGGGTCAGGGTCTCAACCTGGGGGTTCAGGACGCGGTGAACCTCGGCTGGAAACTCGCCGCCGAGATCGACGGCTGGGCGCCGGAGAGGCTGCTGGACAGCTACCAGGTCGAGCGACGTCCCGTGGCCGCCGATGTCCTGAACCTCACCCGAGCGATGGTCCAGCTCTCCCTGCTCGAGCCGGGGCCGCAGGCGGTGCGCGGCCTGGTGTCGGAGCTGATGGACTTCGAGGAGGTGAACCGGTATCTGATCGAGAAGGTCATCGCGATCGGCATCCGCTACGACTTCGGCGCGGGCCCTGAGCTGCTCGGCAGGCGGCTACGGGACGTGGCGCTGGGGCGGGGGCGCCTGTACGAGCGGATGCACCGAGGCCGGGGGCTGCTGCTCGATCAGACCGGCAGGCTGTCGACGGCGGGTTGGGCGGATCGGGTCGATCACGTCGTCGACACCAGTGCGGAGCTGACGCAACGGGCCGTGCCTGCGGCGCTGCTGCGGCCGGACGGTCACGTCGCGTGGGTCGGCGAGGATCAGCAGGAGCTGCTCGAGCACCTGCCCCGCTGGTTCGGCGCGCCGCTGGACTAAAGCGCGCGGCGTCGGGTCGATGCCGCCCGCGCGGCGTGGAGCTGTTCGAGGAGCAGCGTCGCGAAGCAGGCGTAGCCGATGTCGGCCGTGGGTTCTCCGGCGCCGATTCCGGCCGCACCGCCCTCGGCACCGACCCGACGCCGCGACGCCGGGTGCGAGCCCGCCCCGGGCGACGGCAACGGGTCAATCGCTCCAGGCGAGCGCGTGTGCGTGTGCGCTGCGGTCGACGGAAACTCGGGGACGACGGGGCGGGCCCGTTACGGCCGTCGTTGTGCGGGGCGCGCGGGCCCTGCCATGATCGACTGCATGTCTGGAAGACCCGAGGAAGACGTGGCGGTGCAGGCGGTTCGGTCGCGGGCGAGCGACTACGACACCGTGGCGGAGGGCTACACGGCCGAGAACGAGACCAGCCTGATGAACGCCTACCTCGAGCGGCCTGCGGCCCTGGCCCTCGCAGGCGAGGTGGCGGGCAGGCGGATTCTCGACGCGGGCTGTGGGTCCGGTCCGTTGTTCGCCGAGTTGCGCGAGCGGGGTGCTGTCGTGAGCGGCTTCGACGGCAGTCCGGGAATGCTGGAGCAGGCGCGGCGACGGCTGGGCGCCGACGCGGACCTGCGGGTCGCCGACCTGGCGGGTCCGCTGCCCTACGCCGACGACGCCTTCGACGACGTCATGGCCTCCTTCGTGCTGCACTACCTGCGGGACTGGGGGCCGACGCTCACTGAACTGCGGCGGGTGCTGCGGCCCGGCGGGAGGATCATCGCCTCGGTCGAGCATCCCCTCGTGCTCAACCTCATGAAGCGGCACACCGGCCCCCGGCCCGACTACTTCGCGACGGAGAACCGACTCGAAGACTGGACCATGGGCGGAGGGACCGCCCAGCTGAGTTTCTGGGACCGCCCGCTGGAGGCGATGACGGACGCCTTCCTCGCAGCGGGCCTCCGTATCACTCGCCTACACGAGCCCCGGCCGGTTCCGGCCGCCCACGAGCTGTTCCCCGACGACTTTCACATCGCCGACACGTGCCCGAGCGTCCTGTTCTTCGTGCTGCATTCGGAGTGAGCACCGCATCGGGTGGAGCCGGCGGCAGGGATCACGGCATCGTCGGCTGATCACGAGTCGCCGCCGGGCCGCTTGCGGATGGCGGGGTGGTCGGCACCCTCCGGCGGGGACACGGAGGCAGCGGCGACCGGCGCACCGTCCCCGGAGTCGACTGCTCGCCCGCAGCAGGGCAGGACTCGTCAGGCGCCAGGAGCTTCGGGAACTCGTGGACATCGGAAACTCGTGGACATCGGGGAGCCGTCGATCGAGGTGGCCGACCATGACCACAGCGCCCTGTCCGCCGATTCTCCGCGAATGCCACGGCCTTCTCGGCGTACGCGCTGGCGGGCGTTCTCATTCCTGGTGCTCTGTCGAGTCGTCCTGCGTGCCGGAGCCGTGCCGGGTCCACTCGTCGGTGAGCCGCACGAGTTCGTCGACGGCCGACTCCACCCGGTCCCGGTCTCCGGTGGTCAGGTAGTCCAGTTGCAGGCCCGCATAGGCGGCGTTGAGCAGGGTGGCGTTGCGCCGCGCGACGTCGGCGGGCACGCCGTGGGTCTGGAGGGCCTCGGCGACGAACTCGGCGCGGTCGCCCAGCATGGTCGGGACGTAGGAGCCTCGGAGTCTGCCCGCCGCCGCGAGCCCTTCGATCTCGTGCAGCAGCCGGACCAACGGCAGCGAGTCCGGTGCGAGGTGCCAGTCCCAAGAGGCGCGGACGACGGCGCCGAGGCTGCGTCCCTCGGCCCAGCCCGGCAGCGCCCGCAGCCTGCTGCGCTGCCGTTCGTCGAGGTGGGCCAGGACGGCGGCGATGAGGTCGTCCTTGTTGCTGAAGTGGTGCGTGAGCACGAAGGTGCTGTGTCCGAGGGCCTCGGCCAGGGGGCGCAGGGACAGCTGTGCGATCCCGTGCTCGACCAGGTAGTCCAGGATCGCGTCGAGCAGTTCGACGCGGCGGCGCGGGTCACGGGGCCTGGCCACGGCGGCACTCCCTGTCTCGGTGGGGCGGGGTCTCGACGACCAGGGTATTCGGGCTCTGGTCATGACACCCGTGATGCCTGAAAAAAACGTTCGTTATCCTTACTGGCGGGCGTCATCTTCATGGGGAGGAGCAGCACGTGACACGACGCGACGGCGTGCCGAGGACCCCCCTCGGCGATGAAGACGGACCGGCGGCGGCCACGGTCGGATCGCACCCTGCACCGGAAGGGACCGGCCATCCGCGTCGACGCACGATCCTCTGGGCGCTGGCGGCCGCGCTGCTCATGATGAGCACCACCGTGATGGCGGTGACCGTCGCACTCCCGACCATCGCCCGCGACCTGCGTGCCACCACCGGTCAACTCCAGTGGATCACCGAGGCCACCGTGCTGGCCCTGGCCGCGCTGCTGATCACGATGGGGGCGATCGGCGACCGCTACGGACGTCGTCGGGTGCTGCTGGCCGGGCTCGCGGTGCTGGTGCTCGCCGCCCTGCTCGCGGCCGTCGCCACCGGCCCCGGCGAGCTGATCGCCGCCCGAGCGCTGCTCGGCGTCGGCAACGCGATGGTCATGCCCGCGACCCTGGGGATCATCCGCAGCGTGTTCCCCCGCGACGAGCTCGCCTACGCGCTGGCAGTGTGGGCAGGCGTCGCCGGGCTGGGCGTCGTCCTGGGTCCGATGACCGGCGGCCTCCTCGTCGAGCACCTCGGCTGGCGAGCGGTGTTCCTGGCCATGGTGCCCGTCCTGCCCGCCGTCGGCGTCGCCGTCGTCCTCGTCGTCCCGCCTACGGCTCCCGACCGCACCGCACGGCCCGACCTGCTTGGGATGGCGCTGGTCTCCGGCGGCCTCGTCGCGGTCGTCCACGCGATCATCGAGGCACCCCGGCGAGGCGTGCTCGGCGAGGCGACCCTGCTCGGCGCCGGGGCGGCCGTGATCCTGCTCGGCGGATTCCTGGCCCGTCAACGCCGGACACGGCATCCGATGCTCGATCTGCGCATGGTGGCCGATCACACCTTCTGGCCCGCCGCAATGGCCGCTGCCACCGGATTCTTCGCGCTGATGGGCATGGTGTTCCTCCTCACCCAATACTTCCAGGAGGTGCTCGGCCACTCGCCGTCCGGAGCCGCGCTCCTCCTGCTTCCGATCGCCGCAGGCCAGCTGGCCATGGCCCCGATCACCCCGCGACTGATCGACCGGATCGGTCTGCGGTGGACCGTCTCGGGCGGACTTGGCGTGCTGGCCGTCGGGCTGACGCTGATCCCGACCGGCGTCCACACCGATCGCCACGGGGTACTCCTGATCGGACTGTTCCTTCTCGCCGCAGGCAACGGTGCCGCAGTGACCGCAGCGAGCACCGCCATGCTGGGCGCGGCGGGCACGCGACAGGCGGGGTCGGTCGCCGCCGTCATCGAGACCGCCTTCAAGCTCGGCGGCAGCCTCGGTGTGGCCGTTCTGGGCGGTGTCCTCGCCGGTCGACTCGCCGACCATCTCGCCTCGCACACGGCGGCCCTGCCCGCTGCGGAACGGGCTTTCGCGGGAGAGTCGATCAGCGGCGCCCTGCAGTCCGCCGCCCTGCTCGGCGGCCCGGCGGGCGACCGGTTCACCGACGCCGCCCGGCAGGCGTTCACCGCAGGCCTGACCCACGCCGCCGTCCTCGCGGCCTGCCTTGCCCTGGGCGCGGCGGTGCTGACCGCCTCAACCCTGCACGAACCCGATCGAACTCACCGAGGGAGACGATGACGACTCCGAGACAGAACCACGCGATGGTGCGCGGTCTGCGACTGGCCTACCTGGACTTCGGGGGAACCGGAGCGCCGCTGCTGGCCCTGCACGGTCACTTCGGACGCGGCCGACAGTTCGCCCGCCTGGCCGCCGATCTCGCCCCCCGCCACCGGGTGATCGCGGTGGACCTGCGTGGACACGGCCGCAGCGACCGTGGCGTCGACGTCACCCCCGACGCCTACACCGCCGACGTCGCGGAGTTCCTCCGCCACCTCGACCTCGGCCCGCTGCCGGTCCTCGGGCACTCGATGGGCGGCGTCATCGCCTACCGGGTCGCCGCCCGACATCCGGAGCTGGTCAGCGCGTTGATCGTCGAGGAGGGCGGCGCACTCAACCGGCAGCCCGAGATCGCCCACCCGGTGCTGGACGTGCGGGGCTGGGCGCGGCGGGCCCCGACCCCGGCCGCCCTGCGTCGTGAGGTGGAGAGCCACGGCATCCCCGACGCGAGCTACTTCCTGGCCAGCGCCTGCGAGTACCCGGACGGCTGGGGCTTCCTGTTCGACCACGACGACATGACGGCCTCGCAGCAGGAGTTGATCGGCGACTGGTGGCCGGACTGGCTCGGCGCGCGCTGCCCGACGCTGCTCGTGCACGGCCTGGCCAGCGGCGTGCTGCCCACGGCCATGGCACGCGACATGGCACGCCGCAGGCCCGGCACCGTGCTGCGGGAATTCGCCGACTGCGGCCACTGGGTCCACGATGACGATCCGGCCGGTTTCGCCGAGGCGGTGCGCGGCTTCCTCAGCTCGGCAGTCCCGACGTCGACGCTCTGACATCACGGCGGTCGCATCTTCCGCTGCCTGCTGCCGGAAGAACCCCCGGGTGGCGGCCGCAGCCCGATGCGGACGCGCTTCGGCTCGGCACCGTGTCCGTTCCGCAGCGCGCCGCCGGTCGCCATGGCCAGGCACAGCCGCCCGCTCCCCCGGTTCACGGCCCGGCTCCGCAGGCGGCGAGGCCGCTGCTCGGCAGCGGGGTGCCGATCCGGTGGAGTTGCCGCTTCCGGCGTCGACAGGTACCCACGGGGCATGAGCCGACTGAAGGACACCGACGTCGTCACAGGCACCCGTCGCGAGATCAGTGCCCATGACACGGCGACGGGCGAGGCGCTGACCATGCGGCGGCGCTACGCGGCGCACGTCTCGGATGTCTGGGATGCCTGCACCGATCCCGATCGGCTTGCTCGCTTCTTCATGCGACCCGACGGCGACCTGCGGGTGGGCGGCAGATTCTCCTTTCCCGGCAACGCCCACGGCGAGATCCTGCGGTGCGAGCCGCCGTGGCTGCTCGTCGTCAGCTGGATCTACGGGGTACCCGGCGGCGAACAGGTGGAGCTGCGGCTGTCACCGGACGAGGACGGCGGCACGCTGTTGGAACTGCGGCACTCCGCCCCGGACGGACTGCTCGACCGTGTGGTCAACGACCCGGACTCCGGGGCCTGGGGCATCGGGGCCGGCTGGGAGCTGGGCCTGATCGCACTCGAGGCGTCCCTGCGCGAGGAACTCCCCGGTCTCGAGTCGGCCTCGGTGCAGGACTCCCCGGAGTTCGCCGCCGTCGCGGAGCTGGCCGAGCGGGTCAGCGCGGCATGGGCGGCGGCGCTGACGGCGGCGGGCGTCGACCCGGCGTAGGGGGGCCGTGGCACCTTCGCGTTCCGACCTGGTGACTCTCTTCCGCCTCCTCGGCATGCAGTGCCGTCTCCGCGAATCCCCGCGCTCGATCATGATGTTCGGGAGGTTGTTCACCGCCGTCGTCCGACTGTGGCGGACGATCCACGCGGCGGCTGGGCCTCGTGCACGGTGGTGCGGAAGCGGTCACGGGCCGCCAGGAGCGCAACGTCCACGTGGAGCGGGCTCGCCTGACCGTGCGAGGGCCGGGCCGAGGTCGCGAGGAGCCCCAGCCGGTTCGCTCCGGCAGGTCCCGGATCACTGCTCGTCAGTCCTCACCACCGCGGCGCGGCGGTCTTGATCTCGTGGGCGAGGGTGAGCGCCTTTCCCGCTCGGGGCGGAACTTGATGCGGGTGCTGATCTTCTCGGAGGACACCCGCAGGGCGGTCGGGAAGATGAGCGCCTTCCGTGTAGTCCTGCGAATCGTGACCTGAGGATCGTCGGCCCGGATCGGGATGTTCGCGGAACTGTCACAACTGGTCATCTGTGCGTAGGGCACTGCAATCGCGGGTGCCACGGTCAGCGCGGTCGGCGTAGTCCTGCGATGAGGAGCTCGACCAGTTGGCGTGCGTCGTAGCGGAGGTCGCTGTCGGCGCCTATGCAGAGGTTTCCGACGCCGCGCATGAGTTGGTAGGCGTTGAGGTCGGGGCGGATCTCACCGGAGGCGGCGGCAGCGTCGAGGAGTCGGGTGCACACCGGCAGGAGGCGGTCTAGGAAGTAAGCGTGCAGCGTTTCGAAGCCGGTGTTGTCGTTCTGCAGGGCGGCCGCGAGACCGTGCTTGGTGACCAGGAAGTCGACGAAGAGGTCGACCCACCGTCCGAGGGCGACGTGCGGTGTCGGGCTGGTTGCCAGCAGGGCCGGGCCTGCCTCGGCGCAGGCGTCGACCTGGTGGCGGTACACGGCGATGATGAGATCCGCCCGGGTGGGGAAGTGGCGATAGATCGTGGCCGTCCCGACGCCGGCCTTGGCCGCGATGTCGCGTACCGGCGCGTCCACACCTGACGTGACGAAGATCGAAGCAGCCGCGTCGAGCAGGGTTTCCTTGTTACGCCGGGCGTCCGCTCGTCTGGGCTGGGCTGCATGCCCTGTGCTCCGGTCGCTGTCGTTCACCGCGCCCTGCCCTTCGTTGCCGAGTTGGCTAAACGGGACAACGTCCCGTATCGTCAAACGGAACATGGTCCCGCTTGCTCATGATGTCAGAGCAGGCGTCGATAACCAAGCCATGCGTTGCCGCCACGCTTCATCCGCACTGGAGGAACACGACTCATGCAGTACCGCACCTTGGGCCGCACCGGTGTGCAGGTCAGCTCCCTCGCGCTCGGCGCGATGAACTTCGGCAAGATCGGGCGCACCACTCAGGACGAGGTCACCGCCATCGTCGATGCCGCCCTCGAGGGAGGGATCAACGTCATCGACACCGCCGACGCGTACAGCGGCGGCGAGTCGGAGGAGATGGTCGGCAAGGCCATCGTCGGCCGCCGCGAGGACATCGTGCTGGCCACGAAGGCGAGCCTGCCGATGGGCGACGGGCGCAACCATCAGGGCAGTTCGCGCCGCTGGCTGGTCACCGAGCTGGACAACAGCCTGCGCCGCCTCGGTGTCGACCACGTTGATCTCTACCAGATCCACCGGTGGGACCCGAACACCGGCGACGAGGAGACCCTGTCGGCGTTGACCGACCTGCAGCGCGCGGGGAAGATCCGTTACTTCGGATCCTCGACGTTCCCCGCACACCGCATCGTGCAGGCCCAGTGGGCCGCCCGCGAGTACCACCTGGGCCGTTACGTCACCGAACAGCCCAGCTACTCGATCCTGCAGCGCGGGATCGAAACCCACGTGCTGCCCGTGACCGAGCAGTACGGGCTCGGTGTGCTGGTGTGGAGCCCGTTGGCTTCGGGCTGGCTGTCGGGCGCGATCCGCGAAGGCCGGGACATCACCACCAGCCGCTCCACGTTCATGCCACAACGCTTCGACACTGCCATCCCCGCGAACCGGGCCAAGCTCGACGCCGTCGAACAACTGGCTGCACTCGCCGACGAAGCCAGCCTGACCATGATCCAGCTCGCGCTCGGATTCGTGACCACGCATCCCGCAGTGACCAGCGCGCTCATCGGCCCCCGCACACTGGACCACCTGCACTCGCAACTCGCCGCCGCTGACACCGTGCTCGCCGCCGACGTGCTCGATGCGATCGACGCGATCGTCGCCCCCGGCACCGACCTGGCCGCGCACGAGAAGAACGACACGCCACCCGCGCTGCTCAACCCGGCACTGCGCCGCCGCTGACCGCCGGGCCCACCGCGCCGAGCACGGCAAAGAAACTGAGCGGTCGTACACCTCCAGGTGGCGGGCGCACCAGGTTGCCCGGCTGGTCCTGCACCACCAGGATCTTGCGTCACGCCTCGGTGACGAAGTCCACGTCGATCGCCACCGTCACCGCGTCCGCCCCATGCCCGACGGTCACCGTCTCCGGGACGTACTCGCCGGTGCGGCCCCGGATCGCGCGCAGGAACTCCACCGCGTCCAGCACACTGTGATCCGCGCAGGCGGCCTCCAGGTCGAGGGTGTCGAGCAGGGTGAACAGCGCCAAGCGGTGGCTCGTGTGGAACTTCTCCAGCAGCGGCAGATAGCTGTTGCCGTGGTGCGCCGCCACCACCTCATGCGCCGCCGAGAGCCGCTCGATCCCGCCCGCGTTCGCCGGCGTCGTGAGCTCGTATCCCTGCCGGCCCCCGCGTCACTCGACGATCCTCCGGCCGGCGACCGTGTCGTCGCGGTCCCTGCGGCGGTGCGCCGGCGACGGCCCCGCCTGCGGCGTTCGGCCGTCGCCTGACCAACAGGCGACGGTTCAGGACGGGCTCGTCTCGGCGAGGAAGTCGAGCAGGGCCGAGGTGACCTCCTCGGGCCGTTCCAGCGGGGGCAGGTGGCCGGTGTCGGGCAGGTCGAGTCGTCGGGCGCCGGGGATCTGTTCGGCGAGCATCGTGGAGACGGCCTGGATCCAGCGCACGTCGGCGGTGCCGTTGACGACCAGCGTCGGCACCCGCACCTGATCGAGCCGGGGCTTCGCGGGCGCGGGGTGCGGCCGTTCGAGGGTGGGCGGGCCGTTCCACGTGCGGGCGAAGACGCCCTCGATCATCGCCACGGCCGCCGCCCACACGTCGGGCGCAAGCGCGGCCGGGTCACGGTCGGGACCTGCGACGAGGAAGCGTGCCTGGGCCAGGGCCATCGCCGTCACGTCCGCCGGGTCCACGTGTGGGGCCTGACGTTCGTTGTAGGCCCGCAGTCGCTCGGCGGGGACGGCGCTGTGCACACGTTCGCGGGCGGAGGCGCGCATCTCCTCGGGCCAGTGGTGTCCGGAGAGCCCGGAGCAGATCAGGGTGAGGCTCCAGACCCGTTCCGGTGCGGCCAGTGCCACGTCCAGGGAGTAGGCGCCGCCGTTGGAGCAGCCGACGAGCGCCGCCCGCTCGACGTCGAGGGCGTCGAGCAGGGCGAGGAGGTCCTCGGCATGGGAGAAGCCGCCGTCGGCGTCGGCGGATTCGCCGTAGCCGCGCCAGTCGTAGCGGATGACCCGGTGATCGGCGGCCAGCCGTTCGAACTGCGCGTCCCACAGGCGACGGTCGGTGATGCCCGCGTGGGAGAACACCACGGCGTTGCCGCTGCCTGCCTCGTCGTAGGCCAGCTCGGTCCCGTTGACGGCGACTCTGTTCATGAGGGCACCGTAGCCGCGGCAGGCCGGGCCGTGGTCGCCTCCGCTGTGGACGAACCCCACCGCTCCTGCCGGGACCGGGCCGGTCGGCGGCGCCCGGCTTCTACGATGATCAGATGGATCGTCACCTGGACTTCGCGGGCGTGCACAACTTCCGGGACCTGGGCGGGTATCGGGCCGAGGACGGTCGCACCGTGCGGTGGCGGCAGCTGTTCCGGGCCGACGCGTTGTCGAGTCTGCGCCCCGCCGACGGGCAGCGGTTCCGCGCGTTGGGGATCGGCACGGTGATCGACCTGCGGTATCCGTACGAGATCGCGGCCAACGGGCGGGTGCCGCAGTATGACGGGCTGACCTATCACAATCTCAGCGTCGAGCACCGGCCCTACGAGCAGGCGGCGCTGGACCCCGCGATCGAGCCTGCCCGGTATTTCGCCGACCGTTATGCCGAGCTGTTGGCCGACGGGACGGCCGAGCTGCGCCGGGCACTGGAGGTGATCGCCTTCGAAGCCGAGGGGCCGGTGGTCTTCCACTGTCGGACGGGCAAGGACCGGACCGGCGTCCTGGCGGCGTTGCTGCTGGTGCTGCTGGGTGTGGCCGAGGAGGACGTGGTCGCCGACTACGCGTTGACCGGGCTGGCCACGGAGCGGTTCATCGCCGACTGGAATGCCGACCCGCGCAAGCCGCCGCTGCGGTGGCCCGGTTACGGGCAGGCCCCTGAGGAGACGATGCGCCTGGTGTTGGCCGAGCTCGTCGCCGCGCACGGGTCGGTGGCCGGTTATGTGCGGGGGCTGGGCCTGGACGACGTCGCGGTGGCGACGGCGCTGCGGGACCGGTTCCTGGAATCGGTCCCGGCTGATCGGCGTCGCGACTGAGGCGACGTCGAGGCGCGGCCGCGCCGACATCGTGCTCGACCGACCTGGTGGGGGCGCGGCCGCCGTCGACCTCGGTCGGCCCGTCCGACGCTGATCGGCTCACGGTCTGCTGTCCTCGTGAACGCCGCCGCCACCGCCCTCACGAGGACAGCGCCGAGCACGAACCCGGTCTGGTCAGCGTCTCGGTCCCGCGACGGAACAGGCCGCGGTGCCTGCGACAGCGAGGACCAGGGCCGTCCAGGTGTCTGCTGCGGTGCTGGGTGGCGGCACCATCCAGGTCGCCACCTCCATCGGCGTGCTCGTCGGGGCGGGGCGAGGAACGAGTCGGCCGGACCCCGCCCCGACCGGACAGCCCCCTGGCGCGCGGATCGGGCCCCAGGCGGCCGCGTGCACCCGTGCCGAGCCGGTCCTCTCCTGCTGCCGACCGTGGCGGACGTGCCTCAGCCGTGGCGGACGCGGCTTGACAGGGCGTGGGCGATGACGGTCTGGTCGGCGTTGATCGCGGTCTCGCCGTCCTCGACGTCCCACAGCGCGTTCTGCAGGACACGGCCGAGGGTCCAGTGGACGGCCCGCTGTCGGTCCAGGCCCATGACCTCGGTCATCAGGTCGAAGCGGCGCAGCACGGCGCGGGGGGCGTCGCCGGTGGCCACGACGTCGGGCCACCGGTTGACCAGCGCGGGCAGCAGGTCGAAGGCGGGGTCGCCCGCCAACGGCTTGGGGTCGATGGCCACCCAGGGCTCGCGGTCGCCGCCGGGCGGCGCGGCCAGCACGTTCTCGTAGTGCAGGTCCCAGTGCAGCAGCCGGTCGCCGGGTTCGTGGATCACCTCGGCCACCGCCGTCGCGCAGGCGCGCAGCAGGGTGCGGTCGGCCGGGTCCGACAGGTGCCGTTGCGCGGCGGGGACGTCGGCGAGCATGGCGGCGGCGATGTCGGCCAGGGTGCGCAGGCCGGGCGGGGCGGGCACGGCGACCAGTCGGGCGCCCAGTTCGGCGAGGATCCGCAGGGCCGTCAGGTCGTCGGGCATCCCGGCCAGACTGCGGTCGCCGTCGAGTCGTTCCAGCAGCAGGGTGCCGGTGTCGGGGTCGTCGGCCAGGAGCCGGACGACGCCGTCGCCCTGCCAGTGTCGCAGGCCGATCGGCTCGCCGACGTTCTCCTCGTCGACGGGTTGGAACTTCACCGCGGCCGGGGTTCCGTCGGCGCGCAGGACGGGCAGCACGAGGGCGACCATGCCGTGTCTGCCGGGTCCGTCCGGTCGCAGCTGCCAGCGCTCGAGGATCTCGTGGACGAGGGCGGGCAGGGCGGCGATCCAGGCGCGGCCCGCGTCGCCGCCGAAGCGGGCGTGGGAGGCGGCGAGTGCGGCGGGGACCTCGACGCGGTGCGTTGGTGCGGGCATGGCGGCACTCCCTCTCCCGATCGGATCGAGCTGCACTCTAGCCAGGGCGGGCGCTCGGCGGCGATCACTTCTCCTGCTGGCTCCGTCGGGGACCCGCTGGAGCGGGTGAGTCAGCTGCCGGGTGATCGGGGTTCGGGCGAGGTGCGGGCGGCGTGCCTGCTCGCGGCATGTCCGACGTTCGCCGAGGCGGCCGGTGCGGGCGTGATCTCCACCAGACCCTAGGTCCGTACAACGTACGGTACGATGGTTCGCGTTAATCCGTACGTTGTACGAAGTAGGGGGTGTTTCTGATGGACAGCGGACCGCTCGCCATCGACGTGCACGGGCTGCGCAGGCGATACCGCGACGTCGACGTCCTCACCGGCCTCGACCTGGCCGTGCCGCCCGGCCGCGTCTGCGGTCTGCTCGGCCCCAACGGCGCGGGCAAGACCACCACGGTGCGCATCCTGACCACCCTGCTGCGGGCCGACGGCGGCCGAGCCGCCATCGGCGGCATCGACGTCGCGACCGACCCCGCCGGGGTACGACGCCGTATCGGCCTGGTCGGCCAGCACACCGCCGTCGACGAGGTCCTCACCGGACGCCAGAACCTCCTGCTGTTCGGCAGACTCCACCACCTCGACGAACGCGCCGCTCACCGCCGAGCCGAACAGCTGCTCGCCCGCTTCGGACTGGCCGAGGCCGCCGACCGCAAGACCGCCCGATACTCCGGCGGAATGCGCCGCCGACTCGACCTCGCCGTCGGCCTGATCCAGGCACCCGCCGTGCTGTTCCTGGACGAACCCACCACCGGCCTGGACCCCCGCAGCCGCGACGAGGTCTGGCGGGCCGTACGCGACCTGGCCGCCGAGGGCACCACGGTCCTGCTCACCACCCAGTACCTGGAGGAGGCCGACCGGCTCGCCGTTCAGATCACCGTCCTGGACCACGGCCGCGCCGTCGCCTCAGGCACCCCGGAGGAGCTGAAGACCTCCCTCGGCGTGAACCGGCTCGACGTCGTCGTCACCCACCGCGCCGAACTGGGCCGGGCCGCCGAGATCCTCGGCCGCATCACCGGCACCGCCGTCACCGTCGACGAGGACTCCCACCGCGCCACCGCCCGCACCACGGCCACGGCGGCCACCACGGTCGCCGTCCTGTGCGCCCTGGACGCCGAAGACCTCGCCGTGCACGACGTCGCTCGCCGCCGCGCGACCCTGGACGAGGTGTTCCTCAGCCTCACCGACCGTACCGACCCGGCCCGCCGAACCGGAGAGGACACCGCCGCATGACCACACCCCGCACCGCCGAGGACCGCCCCGAGACCACCACCGGCGGACCGGCGGACCGGCGGACCGAGCCCGCCGAGCCGTCACCGACATCGCCGCCGTCACCCGACGCGACCTGCTGCGCTGGGCCGCCGACCCCGCACCGGTCGTCATCAACCTGCTGTTCCCGATCATGCTCGTGCTGGTGTTCGGCTACCTGTTCGGCGGAGCGATGACCGTGCCCGGCGGCGGCGACTACCGCGAATTCCTCCTGCCGGGCATGTTCGCCATGACCATGCTCTTCGGCCTGGAGTCCACCGTGCTGGCCGTCACCGCCGACACCGCACGCGGCGTCACCGACCGGTTCCGCTCCCTGCCGATCGCCTCGTCCGCCGTGCTCGGCGGCCGCGCCGTCGCCGACGTGATCGACTCGACGCTCCGGCTGGTCGTCGTCCTGCTCTGCGGCCTGGTCGTCGGCTGGCGGTGGCACGACGGACTCGGTGCCGCCGCCGCCGCGGTGGCCCTGCTCCTGCTGCTGCGGTTCGCCTTCATCTGGGTCGGCGTGTATCTGGGTTTGCTGCTCAAGACCCCCGAGTCGGCCGCCATGGTGCAGATCCTCGTCTGGCCGGTGGGGTTCCTCTCCAACGCCTTCGTCGCCCCGGAGACCATGCCCGCACCACTGGCGCTCATCGCCGAGTGGAACCCGATGTCGGCCACCGCCGCCGCCGCGCGGGAACGGTTCGGCAATCCGGGCTGGGGCGAGCAGTCCTGGGCCGCCCAACACGCCGTGGCCATGGCCGTCGGCTGGCCCGTGCTGCTGTCGGCGGTCTTCATCCCACTGTCCCTACGCCGCTACCGACACCTGAGCCGATGAAACACCCACCGCCGCACCAGGGCCGGTTCGGACCCGGTTCCCCCGACGTCGACCGCGACACCCGCCGCCCCTCGCACCGGGGCAGGATCGTCTCGCAGGCCAACCCGTACCGCTGTGTCGTCTCCCCGCGACTCCTTCTCCCCGCCCTTGAACCGTCCGCCTCGACAAGGAGCGTGATGCCGTGCCTGCCGCCGCACCCGAGACACCGAACCCGTGGGCGAGCCCGGTCGCGTTCGTCGCCGCCGACCCGCCCCGCGCGGGCAGACTCGCCGTCCGCACCGCCCCGGACCCGACCGCTCCTCCTGACCTCGCCACCGCGCCCGACCAGACCCCGCCCGCACCCGCCGTCGGCCTGCCCGGCCAGACCCCCTGGGCACTGCTCGACCCGGTCGACGGCGCCGTGCACGTCCGCACCGTCGCCGTCCACTGGATCGACATCGGCGACGCCCTCACCCTCCTGGGCGACACCGAACGCCCGACCCACCCGGCCGCCGTGTTCTGGCGGTCGGCCCTACGGCTCGCACTGCACCTGATCGCCAGGGGCAGACTGCTGCCCGGCCTGTCCCCCGGCGACCTCGACGCCTGGCGGGTCGGCCCGCTGGACGCCGACGACGCCGAGCAGATCACCGCACTGGCCGAGGCCATGCCCCCCGAAGCCCACGCCGTCCCCCTCCCCTCGACCGGTGCCGACCCGAACCTGCTACCCGACCCCCGCACGCTGGTGCGGGCCTTCCTCGACGCCGTGGCCGACACCCTGCCCCGCAGCCCGGCCGCCGCCGACGCCACCGGCACACCCGCCTTCGCCGCCGCCCCGCCCCGCCGACTGCCCGCACTGCGCGGCTGGGCCGAGGAGATCGCCGCAGGCGCCGACTCCGGGGTGCGGATCTCCCTGCGCCTGGACACCGAGGACCCCGTCGAGGACTGGGCCGACGTCGGGCCCGGCTCCTTCCGGGTCGTCGTGCAACTCCACAGCCTCGCCGACCCCACCCGCGTCATCGACGCCGCCGCCTGCTGGGCCGCGACCGACGCCGTCCCCACCGGCTTCGACGGCCGCACCCGCGTCGACGCCGTCCTGGCGATCCGTCGCGCCGCACTGCACTGGGAACCGCTGGGCAGGCTGCTGTCGCAGACCGTGCCCGCCGAGACGGCGATCACCGACGACGAGGTGTTCGACCTCCTCGGCTCCGCAGCCCGCAGGCTGGCCGCCGCCGGAGTGGACGTGCACCTGCCGCGCGCCCTCGGCCGTGACCTGACCACCCGACTGGTCGCGGGCGGCGGGTCCACGGCCCCCGACACCACCGCCCACTTCGACGACCTCCAGCCGCTGCACCTGGACTGGCAGCTGGCCCTGGGCGGCCACCCCCTCACCGACGCCGAACGCGACCTCCTCGCCGAAGCCCACCGCCCCGTGGTCCGCCTCCGCGACCAGTGGCTGCTCGTCGACCCCGACCTCCTCGACCGCGCCCGACGCACCCACACTCCCCCGCTGCCCGCCGTCGACGCCCTACGCCTCGCCCTGGCCGGACACACCGTCGTCGACGGCACCGACGTCGAAGTCGTCGCCGTCGACGCCCTGGAGACCCTCCGCACCAGGATCGCCGACCCCGAACACGACACGGAGCCCGTCCCCGCTCCCGCCGCCCTGGCCGCGACCCTGCGGGACTACCAACTCCGGGGCCTGCGCTGGCTGGACCGGATGACCTCCCTCGGCCTGGGCTGCTGCCTGGCCGACGACATGGGCCTGGGCAAGACGATCACCGTGATCGCCCTGCACCTGCACCGCCGAACCCGCCACCCCGACACCGGACCGACCCTCGTGGTGTGCCCCGCGTCGCTGCTGGGCAACTGGGAACGCGAGATCACCCGCTTCGCCCCCCACACCCCGGTGCGCCGCTTCCACGGCGGCACCCGCACCCTCGACGACGTCACCGACGGCATCGTCCTGACCACCTACGCCACCATGCGCCTGGACACCACCGCCCTGTCCACCGTCACCTGGGGACTCCTCGTCGCCGACGAGGCCCAACACGTCAAGAACCACCGCTCCCGCACCGCCACGGCACTCCGCCGCATCCCCACGCGCGCCCGCGTCGCCCTCACCGGCACCCCGGTGGAGAACAACCTCACCGAACTGTGGGCGATCCTGGACTGGACCACCCCCGGCCTGCTCGGGACGCTGCCCTCATTCCGCCGCGACACCGCCGCATTGCACCGCCCGCCGACCCCCGGCCCCGACGCACCCCGCGACCAGGCCGCACACCGCCTGGCCCGACTCGTGCGCCCCTTCCTGCTACGCCGACACAAATCCGACCCCGGCATCGCCCCGGAACTGCCCGCCAAGACCGAGACCGACCACCCGGCGCCCCTCACCACCGAACAGACAGGCCTGTACGAAGCCGTCGTCCGCGAGACCCTGCACCGCATCGCCTCAGCCGAGGCGATGCACCGCCGAGGCCTCATCCTCGGCCTGCTCACCGCCCTCAAACAGATCTGCAACCACCCCGCCCAGTACCTCAAGGAGACCCGACCCCGGCTGCACAACCGATCCGGAAAGCTCGCCGTCCTCGACGAACTCGTCGACGCCATCACCGCCGCCGACGGTTCAGTCCTCGTCTTCACCCAGTACGTCGCGATGGCACGACTGCTCCGCGACCACCTCACCGGCCGAGGCATCCCGGTGCAGCTCCTGCACGGCGGCACCCCCGTCGACCGACGAGAAGAACAGATCCGCCGCTTCCAGGACGGCGAGGTGCCGGTGTTCCTACTGTCACTGAAGGCCGCAGGCACCGGCCTCAACCTCACCCGCGCCGACCACGTCGTGCACTACGACCGGTGGTGGAACCCCGCCGTGGAGGCCCAGGCCACCGACCGCGCCCACCGCATCGGCCAGACCCGCCCCGTCCAGGTGCACCGACTCATCGCCGAAGGCACCCTCGAAGACCGGATCGCCGCGATGCTGGCGGCCAAACGCGACCTGGCCGACGCCGTGCTCACCACCGGAGAACAGGCACTCACCGAACTCACCGACAGCGAACTGGCCGAGGCGATCGAACTGAGGAGCCGACCGTGACACCCCGTCGAGCCGAACCCGCACTGGGCTTCCCCCCGTTCCCGCCCGGCCGCATCAGAAGAACCCGCACCTGGTGGGGCACCGCCTGGACGAAGGCCATGGAGGACACCTCACTGGACGTCGACCAGCTGCGCCGAGGCCGCCGCCACGCCATCGGCGGCCGCGTCGAGTCGATCACCGTCAGCCCCGGCAGGCTGGCCGCCCTCGTCCACGACACCGACGGCAGCACCCACCACAGCGTCGTCCACCTGGAACAGCTCAGCGACCGCGACTGGGACCGGTTCCTCGACCAGGTCGCCGTCACCGCCGGACACGTCGCCGCCCTGGTGGACCGGGACATGCCCCGAGAACTGGTGGACGTTGCCGACGACGCGGGCGTCCGCCTGCTGCCCGGACCGGGTGACCTCGAGCCGGAATGCGACTGTGTGGGCTTCGAACACCCGTGCCGCCACGCCGCCGCCCTGTCCTATCAGGCAGGCTGGCTCGTGGACGCCGATCCGTTCGTGCTGTTCCTGCTGCGTGGCCGGGAACGAGCCGAACTGCTCGACGAACTCCAGACCCGCACCGCCACAGAACCCCGACCCGCCGACCGGCACAGCCGACCCGACCCGACCGCACCGCCGCCCGGCGGAGTCCCCGCCGCCCAGTCCTACGCCCGCCCGGTGTCCCGGATGCCACCACCACCGCCCCCGATCCGGGACAGCCCGCCCACGCCGATGTTCGGCTCGGCCCCCGGCATCCCCCCGGCGGCCCTGACCTTCCTCGCCGCCGACGCCGCCCACCGCGCCGCCGCCCTGCTCACCGCCACGACCCCGCCTCCGGCACTGGATCGACGCACCGACGCAATCCGACTCGCCGCCACCTACGACGATCCCGCGCTGCACACCCGACTGAACGCCACCACCGAGGACCCCGCCGCGTTCGCCACGGCGGTCCGCGCCTGGCAGCTCGGCGGACCCGCCGGACTGGCCGCATTGGAGACGGTGTGGACGCCCACCGCCGCGCAGGCCGCCCGCGCGCGGGACGCCCTCACCGCCTACCGCGACGAGGAACGCCCCGGTCACGTTCCCGAGCTGCGAGCCTGGCGCAACCGGTGGACCGCCGACGACCGGGGCCTGCAGCTGCGGCTGGGCCGAGACGACCGGTGGTACCCCTTCCACCGGGTCGGCGACTCCTGGCAGCCTGCGGCCGCACCCGGCACCGACCCGACGGCGGCGCTGGCGGACCTCCTCGCAGGCTGACCGGCGCGCGGACCGCCTCGCCCGCAGGGGACCGCCTGCCCCCCGCGCGCGGCGCGGTCCGACGGCACCGGCCACGAGCGAACCTTGATCCGTCTCCTGCGACGTCATCGCCCGGCTGCGGCACGGAGGCGTGGCGGTCCGGTGCCGGTTCTCCCGCTCGGGGAGCGAACCCTGCCCGTGGCCGCCCGCCGGTGAGCCGCCGTCCCCCGCTGCACGGCGCGCGACCTCGCCCGAGCACGGCCCGCCCACCGAGGTCGACGGCCGAGGTCGCCCGCCGAGCCGCGTGCCTCAGTCCCGTGCCGAACGCCGATACCGCAGGAACACCACACCGGAGCCGAACACGCGGGTGTCCGCCAACTGCAGGGACAACGGCGCGGGCAGCGTCGGGAAGTACGGCGTGCCGCCGCCCAGGATCACGGGATGGACGAACAGACGGAACTCGTCGATCAGGTCCTCGCGCAGGAAGCTCGCCGCGATGCCCGCACCGCCCAGATCCATATCGCCGCCCGGCAGCGCCTTGAGCCGCGCCACCTCCCCGGCAAGGTCGTCACGGACGAGCGTGCTGTTGTGCTCGACCTTCTCCAAGGTCCGGGAGAACACGACCTTCGGCGTGGCCAGCCAGATCCGGGCGAAGTCGGCTTCCTGACTGCTCGCCGTCGGGTCGTCGACGACCGAGGGCCAGTAGCCTGCCATGTCCTGGTACAGGCGGCGCCCGTACAGCGAGGTGTCCACGCCACGAGCCTGCTCGTTGTGGAACTCGTGCAGCTCGGCGTCGGGAAGACTCCAGGAGATGTCGCCGTCGGCGGACTCCATGAATCCGTCCAACGAGACCGACAACGAATAGACAACGTCGCGCATTTCTCATCCTTCCCAGCTGTGTAGGCGATACCCGGCACCGTGCCGGACTCTGAGACAGACCGGCGAGACGGCCGAAACTCACCGCGGTGGCGATGGTGTTCCTCGTCTCCTCGACACTCACCGTCGCACTCGAGATCCGATCGAGCCCCTCGGCCGCCGCCGGTACCGCTCGACGCCACCGCCGCCGACCAGGCCGCCCGCCGCGTCATGATCTTGTCGCGGCCACGGATCAAGCCTCCGGTAGGGTGGGGCGCCGCAGGTCGTGGACACGCCAGAGAAGGAGGTGCGAGTCATTACCACCAGATCAGGTCGGGTGCTCCCACCTCGCCGCCGGGCGGTCCACCCGGCGTAGCCGAGGTGAGCGACGCCCGTCGTCATCGGCGAAAGGCTCACTCACATGTCGGCTTCCCTCCTCACCCGTTCCGCGATCATCACCCGACTTCGCGCCGCAGGATGCGTCTTCGCCGAAGACGAGGCCGGACTGCTCGTCTCGGCAGCCGCCACCGCCGCCGAACTCACCGACATGGTGGAACAGCGGGCCGCCGGACTGCCACTGGAACACGTCCTGGGCTGGGCGGAGTTCCACGGCCTGCGCATCGCGGTGGACCCCGGCGTGTTCGTCCCCCGCCGACGCACCGAGTTCCTCGTCGGCCAGGCCGTCACGGTCGCCCACCACACACCAGGCCCGGCGGCGCCGAGCCCACCGGCGACCGTCGTGGTGGACCTGTGCTGCGGCTCGGGCGCGGTGGGCGCCGCCCTGCTGAGCGTGCTGGACCACGTCGACCTGCACGCGGTGGACGTGGAGCCCGCCGCAGTGGCCTGCGCCCGCCGCAACGTCGCCCAGGCCGGCGGCGGCCGAGTCCACCAGGGCGACCTGTACGCACCGCTGCCCGCGACACTGCGCGGCCGCGTCGACGTCCTGGTCGCCAACGTCCCCTACGTCCCCACCGAAGAGTTCGACCTGCTGCCGCCCGAGGCCCGCCTCCACGAGCCCCGGACGGCCCTGGACGGCGGCGCCGACGGACTCGACGTCCTGCGACGGGTGGCCGCCGCCGCCCCGCACTGGCTGGCACCACGCGGCGCCCTGCTGGTCGAGACGAGCCAACGGCAGGCACCCAGCGCCGTCGCCGCCTTCGCCGACCACGGCCTGATCCCCGAGGTCACGACCTCCGACGACCTCCACGCCACGGTCGTCATCGGACGACCGAGATCGTCATGACCGCAAGCCGAGCCGCCGACACCCCCGTGGATTCGCCCCGCCGCCCGCCGAGAGGACCCTCCGACGCGGAGGACCGAGTCGGTCTGCCCCGAGAACAGGCGTCGCCGATCGCGGGACCACGATGCCTGCGGCCCTCGGGACGACAACTCTCCGCTGCGGACGAAGGAGCCGACATGACCGCATCACCACCAGACGCACGCGGGATACACCTCGCAGGCCCACGACTGGTGCTGCGCGACTTCCTGGACTCCGACGTCGACGCCGTCCACGCCTTCGCAGGCGACCCGGAGGTCACCCGATTCACCGACTGGGGTCCCAACAGCCCCGAGGACAGCCGCGCGTTCGTGGCCGACGCCGTGGCACAGGCACGCGAGTCCTCCCGGACCGAGTTCAGCCTGGCCGCCGTGGACGTCACCTCCGGCGTGCTCATCGGATCGGCGGCCGTGGGAATCACCAGCCGGACCCATCGACAGGGCGAACTCGGCTACGTGGTCCACCGCGACCACTGGGGTCGCGGGCTGGCCACCGAGGCCACGACCATGCTGCTGACCTTCGGCTTCCACCGCCTGGGCCTGCGACGCATCGCCGCGACCTGCCACCCGGACAACATCGCCTCCGCGCGGGTACTGCAGAAGGCAGGGCTGCGCCCGGAAGGCAGACTGCGCAGCAACCTGCACGTCCGAGGAGCCTGGCGTGACTCGCTGCTCTTCGCCGCCCTCGACGACGACTGACCTCCCCACAGCACCGGACTGCCCGCCATACCGCCGCCCTTCGATCGAGGCACCGGCCGACGGGCGGCCACGGCGACCACGCATACGGGAGAGCCCAGTCGCCTCGTCACCACCGGCCGCCACCCCGGACGCCGGAATCAGCCGGGGCGCCGCCTGCTCGTGATGATCGTGTCGAGATTGGTGCGCGTCGCCGCCAGCGCACCGATCGCCTGGTCGATCCGATCACGCTGCTGCACCAGCCTGTCGACCGACTCCGGGCAGTCCGGCGTCAACAGTCCGTCGTCGTCGACGATGCACGGCAGCACCTCCACGATCTGCGCCGTGCTCAGACCGGCCGCGAGCAGAACCCTGATCCGCCCCACCAGCGCGACATCCTCATCGCGATAGACGCGATAACCGCTCAGACGGCGCTCGGGAGCCAGCAGACCCTGCTCCTCGTAATACCGCAATACGAGCTCACTGACGCCCGCGCGCCGCGCCAGCTCCCCGATCCGCATCACCACTCCAGGGTTGACTCTCACGTTGACGTGAAGGTTTAGCTTAGCCGGCATGACCTCCGTGACAGTCCTCGGACTCGGCCCCATGGGACACGCCCTAGCCGCAGCCTGCACCGCCGCCGACCACCCCACCACCGTGTGGAACCGCACCCCGGGCCGAGGAGCCGACCTCGACGCCGACGTCGCCGACACCGCCGCCGAGGCGATCAACGCCAGCCCGCTCGTCCTCGTGTGCGTGCGCGACTACACGGTGGCGCAGTCGATCCTCGACGTCGACGCCCTGCGGGGCCGCACCCTGGTCAACCTCAGCGGTGGCGCCCCCCGAGAGGCCCGTGCACTGGCCGCCTGGGCCCGCGATCACGACATCGACTACCTCGACGCCGTGATCGTGGCCACCCCCGACGCCATCGGCGCCCCCGGTGCCGCACTGTTCTTCAGCGGCCCGCAGGACGTCTACGCCAAACACCAGGCCGTCCTCGCCGCCCTCGGCGAGAACGGGATCTACCTCGGTGACGACGCCAGCCGGGCCGCCGGGTTCGACGCGGCCCTGCAAGACCTGTTCTGGACGGCCATGAGCGGCATCGTCCACGCCTTCGCCCTTGCCACCGCAGAGGGCATCAAGCCCGCCGACATCGCAGAACACGCCAAGGCGATGGTCGGGATGTTCCCCGATCTGATCGACCAGGTCTCCGACCAGGTCACCACCGGCAGCTTCCCCGGCGACGACGCCGCCATCACCACTGCGGCAGCAGCCATGGACCACATCCTCGACACCGTGCGGTCCCACGACCTGGACAACGGCGTGCTCAGCGCCGCCCGCGCCGAGGTACAACAGGCCATCGACGCCGGACACGGATCATCGGGCTACGCCCGGCTCGCCACCCGCTAGACCCGACACCCCCAACGCGCCCCCGACACCGGCCGTCGTGTCGTGATCCACCCACCGACCCCGCGGACACCCGCCCGTGTGCCGGCGTCTCGACGACGTCACACGGGCCGACCGCACGGACGACGTCACTCACACCGGCGGCCCGCGCAGACCTCCAGGCCCGCCTCGGCGACGACGAAGAAGAGACATCAGACCCGGCGCAGCGCCCCGCCAGACGACAGCACGTCAGAACGACACACCGTCGGGCAGCAGAACCCCCCGCTGCACCGGCATCTCCACCGGACCCGCATAGGCAGGCGCCGCCGCCCACACCCGAGTCTGCGCCTCCGCACGGCACGCCGCCTCGTCGACGGTGACCTGGGAGAACAACCGGTAGGCCTCGGTGATCACCCGACCGCTCACCCCCGGCGTCGAATCCCCGACCAGCATCAGCCCGGTCCCCAACCGAGGACAGAACGCCAAGAACGTCGTACACCCCCGGGTGCCGCCGCTGTGCAGGAACACCGTCTCCCCCGACGCGTTGACCCGCCGCGTCCAGTCCAGACACGACTCGTCACCCCCACGCGCCCGACCATGCGGCTCATGAGTACGCCACAACGCCCGCTCCAACACCGTGCGATGCGGCCGCAGGTGCGCGTCCAGATACCGCAGCAGATCCCCCGGCGTGGCACGCAGAACCCCGGCCGCCGCCAACACCCCCATCCGCCACGGCGGCACCCGCCTGCCCCCACGATGCCCCACCGCACTGAGCAGCTCCGGCCGGTCCCGCTCATCGACACACGTCTGCAGCAGACCCAACGGCAGACACACCCGCTCGATCACCAGCTGCCGAAAGTCCTGCCGCACCGCCCGCCCCAACAACACCCCGAGCAGACCCATCCCCAGATTCGAATAACGACAGGTCACCCCCGGCGTCCCCCGAGGAGTCAACCGACACAACGCGGCATGAAGATCCGCCAACCCGTACCCGGCGTACGGATTGGTGCTCCACGCCGACGCCGCCCGCCGATACAGATTGGCAGGCAGCCGAGGCAACGCGGCGGTGTGCGACGCCAACTGCCCGAGAGTGATCGCCGCCGTCGCAGGACGCAACCGCCCGGCATCAGGAAGATACGCACTGATCGGATCGTCGAACCCCACCTCACCGCGCTCCACCATGTCGGCGAACAGCACCCCCGTGAAGGTCTTGGTCACCGAGCCCAGCTCGAACAACGTCCGCGCGTCCACCGGCGGACGCCCCTCCCGGTCCAGCACGCCATGACACACCACCGACCGCCGGCCCCGGACCACCGTGCCGACCACCAACGCCCCACCCTGAAACGACCGCCGCAACACCGGCAGAGCCGCAGCAAGCCGTTCAGCAGGCCGAGGCGTCACAGCGCACCGACCCGCGTCGGGGCCGCAGGCACCTCCGCCAACGCCGCCATGCCCCGCGACACCAGCAGCGTCCCGGCGATCGCCGCCACCACCGTCGGGTGATAGAAGTTCCGAAACGCCTCCGCCATCGACTCCGGCGCAGGCACCGCACCATACGGAAGCAGCCCGTCCTCCCGCTGCGCCCCGGCCAGCGCCACCCACGCGGCCACCGGATAACTCGGCGCCTCCAGACACAGGTCCACCATCAACAGCTCACCGACCAGATCCCACTGCTCGGCCTCCCGGTACACCTCCACCCACGCGGGCAGCCACCGATGCAGATAGTTCTGCAACGGACTCGGCAGCTCCTTCGGGTGCGCACCCCAGTCGGTCAGATGGAACACCGTATGCGTCACCGCATAGGCAGTCATGAAGTCCACCGTCCACGGCTCCGACCGACCGCCCAACCACGTCCGCGCCGTCAACTCCACCCGATCCAACGTCTCCGGCAGACCGATCACCCGCTGAGCAGCGGCGATCGCCAGCAACCGATTGGGCACCTGCTCGATCACCTGAGTGAACCGCAACCCCGCCAGATGAACCAGCAGCTCGTCCAGCTCCGCATTCCGCCTGCCCGCCCGGACGAACGGCGCATAGGTCTCCAACGGATAGGTCTCCGCCGAACTCCGACGCTGCAACTCCAACAGCACCCGACCAGAGTCGAACTCACTCCACGCGAAGTCGATCAACTCCGGAGCGATCTGCGCCTCCCTGGTGCCCGTCACCGACTCCCGCACCGCCAACGACCCCGCCAACGCCAACTCACACAGCGGCTTCATCGACTCGCCGATGTCGATCTCGCTCACCGGCCCCCGAGGAATCCGAAAATGAGGACCGGCCGCGCTCAACCAGCCCAAGGCGGCACCCGCCACGTGATGGCCCAGCGCCACCAACTCCTTGTTCATCGTCGGCTCCCCTCCAGCATCCGACCCGCCACCACCACGTCCAGCGACACCCTCGGATCACCACCGGCCACCAGCTCCAGATGACGCAACACCGCAGACAGCGACAACTCCGACCCCGCACCATCCCCCGCCGCCAGCCACCGCGCCAACCGAGCCGCCGTCCGATGATCACGCCGCAGCATCGACCGCGTCACGCCACGTTCCAGATCCGCGGAGAACCGACGGGCATCCTCATGCAACGGGCAGTACACGCCGGGCAACGCCAACGTGGACAACCGGGCCATCACCGAACACCACGACACCCACCCCGGCTGCCTGCCGAACCCGGCCCCGACCTCCACCGGCCAGGACACCTCCAACCCCGCCACACCCAACGAGGTCAACGCCCTGGCAGCCAGCCAGTCCCGCACCTTCGGGATCGCAGGCAGCTCCCGATCCACGCTCAACACCGGAAACGCCCGAACACTCGCAAGCACCAGCTCCACATCGGCACGACTCGGCCGACGCCCACCCAGCAGATGCGGCGCCATCGCATCCATCCCCAGCACCCGGATCGCCGCCAGCCCACCGCCGTCCTCCGACGACACCACCAACTCACTGAGCGTGAACGCGTCGTCCGGGCCCCGCAGGGCCCGGACGACGCTCTCAGCCAGTGCGTCCGTCAACGCCGTCAGGCGCACACGGGGTGACGGCTCCATCTCAAGCTGAGACACCGTTTCGGCTTCCTCTCCCCTCGGCGGTCCCTGTCAGCTGCGCGGCGCCGTCGGTTCCTTCGGCACGCCGTGGGACAGAGCCAGGAGGAGACCCAGCAGCAGAAGCCCCGCCGCCTTCGGCTCGAACAGCGGCGGGTCGGCGACCTGAAGTTCTACTTCCTCCATCAGCTCGGTCACCGCCCGAATCTCTTCGGCACTGGGGGCGATCGGTGTCCTGGTGGTGTCGAACGTCCGCATCGTTCCTCCTCGAAAACTTCCCGGCCCACAGGTTTTGTGGATGGAGTCACGTTAGACACCGATCCGAGATCAAAGAAAGCACCGGAGAACGAGGTGCACGGAATTGATGAATGTCATTTAACGAAAACATCACTGCAGGTCAGAGGATCAACTACGCCACGGAGATCGCCAACTGGCGACCGGTTGCCGAGAAGTTCCTGTTCGCCAGGAACACGACGTCCGCCGATCCCCACGACCCCGCCGACGACGAAAGATCCAGCCCCGCATTCCCTAGGCCGAGGACGCCGAACCACCCCCCGAGCCAATTGCGACTCACCGTCACTGAATTGCCGGAGAAGCGGCAGCCTTACCACCCTAAAGAATGAGATTACGAGAGCGGCGAGATGCGCGCAGTCGCCGACCCGCCCCATGCTGGATCATGAGACGGTGACCGACCACCCCACCACGCTGCCCGAAGACCGCCTCCCCGCCCCCGTCCAGACCGCCCTCCGCCACCGAACAGACCGCAGCGTCCTGGTCGACCACCGCGCCCTCGCCACCGTCCGAGCCCGCTTCGACACCGAACAGGCCGACGCCCTCACCCGCTACCTCGAAGCCTCCCAGTCACCCAACACCCTGCGCGCCTACCGCACCGACTGGGTCGCCTGGTCCGCCTGGTGCACCCGCGAGAACCGACAGGCACTCCCCGCCGACCCCGTCGACCTCGCCGTCTACCTCGCCCTCGCCGCCGACACCCGCCGCGACGGCACCGACCCGCCCCGTTGGGCCTTCAGCCCAGCCACCCTGGACCGCAAGGCCGCCGCCATCGCCGCCGTCCACGCCGCCAACGGCCTGCCCTCCCCCACCCGCGCCGACGTCGTCCGACTCACCCTCCGCGGCATCCGCCGCGCCCGCCGCGCCAGACCCGCCCGCAAACGCCCCATACTCCTGCACACCCTCGAAGCACTCCTCGCCGAACGACCCCCCGCGACCTGGCCCGGCGGCGTCACCCGCCGCCGCGACGCCCTCCTCCTGCTCGTCGGCTTCGCAGGCGCCCTCCGCCGCAGCGAACTCGCCGCCCTCACCTTCGCCGACATCGCCACCGAGACCGACCCCGCCACCGGCGAACCCCTGCTCATCGTCCACCTCGGCGTCACCAAGACCGACACCACCGCCACCGCACACCACCAGGTCGTCCTCCCCCGAGGAGCCCGACCACACACCTGCCCCGTCTGCGCCTTCGCCGACTGGACCGAACTCGTCGAGACCCACCGACGCGGCGGCCAGGACGCCGTCCGAACCCTCCTCGACACCCCCGGCCCGGACGACCGCGTACACCGCTGCCACCGCTTCACCCCCGCCACCGCCCTGCACGACCTCGCAACCCCCCTGCTGCCCGCCGTCAACCGCCACGGCGGACTCGCCGACCGCCCCCTGTCCGGCCGAGCAGTGTCCGAACTGGTCAAACGCTATGCACTCCGCGCAGGCCTCGACCCCGACCTGTTCGGCGGCCACTCCCTCCGCGCAGGCTTCGCCACCCAGGCAGCCCTCGGCGGAGCAGGCGACCGCGAGATCATGCGCCAAGGCCGCTGGTCCAACCCCCGCACCGTGCACCGCTACATCCGCGTCGCCAACCCCCTCGACGACAACGCCGTCACCCGCCTCGGGCTCTGACAACCACGAAGTCCCCACACCACCAAGCGCCGTGACCACCGGGCAGACACTCGCCGCAGGCGGGTCCGTGGCACTCTCCGACGCCGCGCCCAGCGGGCGACGGAGGACCCGCCCGCCGACACGACGCTCAGGCTCCCCACGAACCGCCGCGACACCTCATACACCCACCGCCGCACCCCGGAACGTCATCCGATACGCCGTCGGCGAGACCCCCACCACGGCCTGCAGGTGCTGCCGCATCGACGTCGCCGTCCCGAAGCCCGAGGCCGAGGCGATCTGATCCACCGACAGGTCCGTCTCCTCCAACAGCCGCCGCGCGGCCTCCACCCGCTGCTGAGTCAGCCACTGCACCGGCGAGATCCCCACCTCCTCCCGGAACCGCCGGGTGAACGTCCGCACACTCATCGACCCCTGAGCCGCCAACTCCCGCAACGTCAACGGCCGATCCAACCGCTCCAACGCCCACGTACGAGCCGGACCGGTCGACGAGGACCGCGACGGGGGAACCGGCCTGCGAATGAACTGCGCCTGCCCGCCCTCCCGATGCGGCGACACCACCGTTCCCCTGGCGACCTCGTTCGCCACCGCGGCACCGTGATCACAGCGGATCATGTACAGGCACAGATCGATCCCCGAGGCCACCCCGGCCGCCGTCAGGACGCCGTCGTCATCGGTGTAGAGAACGTCAGGATCCAACTCCACCGCAGGGAACATCTCCCGGAACATGTCACACGACCGCCAATGCGTCGTCGCCCGCCGACCGTCGAGCAGACCCGCCGCCGCCAGCACGAACGAACCCGTGCAGATCGACGCGATCCGCGTGCCCGGCCGGACGCTCGCCAACGCCGCCGCCAGCGGAGCACTGATCCGGCCGCCCTCGGCAGGCCCGTAATCCTCGTCCGAAGCAGGAACGACCACCGTGTCGGCTACCGCCAGCACCGAGGCGTCCCGCGCGACGGCGATGGTGAAATCGGCATCCGTTCGAACATCACCCGGTACGACAGCGCAGGTCACGACCTCGTACAGGCGCTCACCCTCGGCTGAGACGGCCTGCCCGAACAGTCGATGGACGATCCCCAGCTCCATCGACAACAGACCTGGACGCACCAACACGGCGACCAGGTGCCGAGCGGGATGACTCTCGCGTTGCATGGCCCGATTCTTTCACATGATGGCCATCAGGCCACTCGTCTCGCCGGGCCCGCAGCGGCAGAGTCGCTGTCGTGACCACGGCGGCACCGCTGTCGCAGTCACGGCGCCAGCCCCGGGCCCGCTCATGCGGGCCGGAGTGCCACCAGCCCGACGACGACAGGAGACGAGTCCATGAAGGTGCTGTGGATCTTCGCCCACCCCGAACCCCGGTCCCTCAACGGCGCACTCCGCGACGAGGGACTCCGCACCCTCACCGCACTCGGACATGAACACCGCCAGTCCGACCTCTACGCCATGGGCTGGAACCCCGTCGTCGACGCCGCCGACTTCGATCACGACCCGACCAGCCGACTCGTCGTAGGCTCCACCTCCCGACGGGCCTTCGAGAATCGAACACTCAGCGCCGACATCCGCCTCGAACAGGAGAAGCTCGACTGGGCCGACGTAGTCATCGTGCACTTCCCGCTCTGGTGGTACGGCATGCCCGCGATCCTCAAGGGCTGGTTCGACCGGGTCTTCGTCAAGGGCTTCGCCTACGGAGTCCGCGAGCCAGGGCCCGACGGCCGCACCCTCCGGTACGGCGAGGGCAGGATGGCAGGCAAGCGAGCGATGATCATCACCAGCGCAGGCTCCGGCGAGGCCGCCCTCGGCCCTCGCGGCGTCAACGGCGATCTCGACGAACTCCTGTTCCCGATCCAGCACGGCACGCTCTGGTACATCGGCCTGTCGGTGCTGCCGCCGCTGGCCGTCTACGGGGCGGACCGTCTTCCCGACGCGGAGTACGCCCACGCCGCAGCCGAGCTGCGGGAACGCCTCCGCACCCTGGCCACGGCCACGCCGATCCCGTTCCGCCGCCAGAACCACGGCGACTACGACAACGGTGTCCTGCGCCCCGATCTGGCAGCGGGACGCCAAGGGCTGAGCGTGCACCAGTCGGCGTGACGGCGTTCCTTCTTCCCTGGCCTGACATCGCCCATGTCAGGCCAGGGAAGAACGACGTCACGGGTGCGGCTCGGTGGGTCTGGGCGGTTTTTGGTTTGTTGTTTATTGAGTATTGCCTTTAGTTGACACTGAAGTGATAGATCATTTCGAGTTAAAGCAGGTCGAACAGCCTCGGCCTGCTAGCTCGGCGCCGGGGATTCCGGGCATGGACCGAACCCGGTGCTCAGCGCGCGGATTCTCACTCGGAGGTTCCCCGATGCCGAGGCAGTGCCCTCGACACCTCAGTCGGACAGGACCTTGTCGATCTCCTCCAGTTCGGCGGCCCCAGGAATCCAACCCCGGGACGCGGCGTTGACCTCGACCTGCTCCGGGGTGGTCGCACCGGCGATCACCGAGGGCACGTCCGGCTGGGCCAGGAGCCAGCCGATCGCCAGTTCGATGACGGAACGCCGGTGTCGAGCGGCGACGTCAAGCAGACGATCCACTCTGGCGAGGTTCTCCGCGCTCGCCAGCTGTGCGAACCCGGGAACGACCGCCAGCCGCGACCCCTCGGGGAGATCGTCGCGTCCGTTGTACTTCCCGGTCAGCAGTCCCGAGGCCAGGGGGAAATAGGGCACGACGCCCAGCCCCGCCCGACGGGCGGCAGGCACGACCTGCTCCTCCACCTCCCGCGCCAGCAGGTTCCACTCCATCTGCACGCCTCGTAACGGGAAGCCGTCATGATGGGCCGCCGCCGCCACGGTCGCGTCGATCCGCGCGGCGTCGACGTTGGCGAGGGCGAAATGCAGTACCTTTCCTGCGGCGAACAGCGCCTGAAACGCCTCCAGCATCTCCTCCACCGGCGCTTGCGGGTCCGGGGCGTGCTGGTAGTAGACGTCGATGCGGTCCGTTCCCAGTCTGCGCAGGCTCCGTTCGGCCGCGTCGGTGATCCATGCGGACAGCTCTCCCGATCGGTAGGTGTCCGCCGGTTCACGCCACCGGTACTTGGTCGCGATCACCGCATCGTCACGGCGTGCACCCAGGGCCGCGCCGAGATACTCCTCGGACGTGCCGCCGCCATACACCTCGGCGGTGTCGAAGTGGTTGATGCCCAGGTCCAGGGCGGTGCCGACGACAGCGGCCGCCTGTCCGGCGTCGATCTTCGTCCCGAAGTTGTTGCACCCCAATCCCACTTCCGAGACCAGGGGGCCGGATACTCCGAGCGCGCGAAAATCCATTCATCAACCTTTCCTCGTGAGAGAGCGATGCCTCGATCGCCCTGTGCAGCGCAACATCGCTCACACGCCCTGGCACACTGCGTCAGGGGGCGGACGGGGTCCCGATCGGTGTGGACCGGACCCTGCTGGTCTTCGACGTCGCACCGCTGATCGGCCGTCAACGTGCCAGTTGATCATAACCCGCTCCCGTTGTAGCAGGCGTGGAGCTCCGTCGTCAGGTTCGACTCCTGAGGACCCGAACCGAGCGAAATCCGAGACGGTGCCCGACCGCTTCACAACGCACCGTTGAGCGCCCTTCCGGATCGATCCTGATCAACTGTCAGCGGCCCGTCGCGCCGAACGCCACGGTGGTGGTGATCGAGCCGCACGTGGCAGCCATCGCGATCGATCTGCTCATGCTGAGGTGCTTCGGCGGCAGGGAACGGACCGGCCGGGCTGACCGAAGACTGCTCCGCAGCGCGGTTCCTCTGGCATCGGGACGAACTGTGCTGGACCTGGACGGGCGACTGGAGCTCGGGCGGAGTGCCCGAGAACGAGACCTGTGTCCCTACCGGACCGGGGGAACATCCTTGCTGAGCACGTCGATGGCGTGCTGTCGGTGCTCCGCGAAGAGCCGCACCGCGGTCACGGCGTCTCCGGTGCGCAGGGCCGCCACGAGGTCGGCGTGCTCGCCGGGAAGGTGCTCCAGATAGCCGACGCTGTTGGCACGGATCCGATTGATCAGGAAGAGGTGCACCTGGCAGCGGATGGCCTCCCACGCCTGGTGCACGCGGCGATGACCGCTTGCGAGGTAGATCGCGTCGTGGAAGGCGATGTCACAGGCTGCCATCTCGTATTCGTCCTCGGCGCGCTCCATGCGACGCGCGGCAGCCTCGACGGCCGCCAGATCGTCCTGGCTCGCCTCTCGGGCCACCAGCCCCACCGCCAGGTTCTCCAGTGCACCGCGCAGGCTGTCGAGCTCGGCGATGTCGTCGGCGGAGAGCTCGGTGACGGTGGCACCGCGATGCCAGGCGCTGCGCACCAACCCTTCGGCCTCCAGGCGCATCAACGCCTCGCGCACCGGGCCCCGACTCACCTCCAGTTCGGCGGACAGGTTCGCCTCTCGCAGCTGAGTTCCGGGCGGATAGGAGCCGTCGAAGATCGCGTCGCGCACCCGGTCGGCAACTTCGTCGGCCAGGCCCCTGCGGCGTGCGGGCGCCACCCGTGTCGGTTCACTCATCGCATTCCACCCTCCTCAATGTCCTAATGTTAACATTAGGACATTGAGGGTCAGGCTGGCCCGTGCCCAAGCGACACCGAGAAGACAAGGAGCATCCGACGATGACCGTGCTCGACTCGCCGATCCCCCGCTTCCACCTGGCCATGCCGGTGGACGATCTGGACGCTGCCCGCCACTTCTACGGCGAAGTGCTGGGCCTGAACCAGGGACGTTCCAGCGACACCTGGATCGACTGGGATCTGCAGGGCCACCAGTTCGTGACCCACCTCGCCCCCGAACGGCAGAAGCGCATCCACAACCCCGTCGACGGCCACGACGTGCCGGTCCCCCACTTCGGGCTGATCCTGACCGTGGCCAGGTTCCAAGAGCTCGCCGAGCGCCTCCGAGCCGCGAACACCGACTTCGTCATCGAGCCCTATGTCCGTTTCCAAGGCCGACCCGGGGAGCAGTGGACGATGTTCCTGCTCGACCCGGCAGGCAACGCCCTGGAGTTCAAGGCCTTCGCCGACGACTCCCAGGTGTTCGCAGCGTGAGCCGACTTCGGCGGAGGCCGGGGCTGTCCACTCGCACCAAGCGGAGGAGTCGATCATGAAGGTGTTCCAGATCGGTGCTGCCGGGGGCGTAGGCAGGCGGCTGGCCTGCCTGCTCGTTCAGCGCGGAGACCAGGTCAGCGGCATGTACCGTCGGCCAGAGCAGGCCGACACCGTGCATGACTCCGGCGCCGCGCCGATCGCAGGGGACCTGATCTCCGACACGGTCGAACAACTGGCCGAGAAGATGATCGGCCACGACGCGGTGGCCTTCTCCGCCAGAGCTCACGGCACCGACATGGACCAGACCACCGCCATCGACGGTACGGGTTTGCAGAAGGCCGCCCAGGCCGCCGAGCACGCCGGGGCGAAGCGGTTCGTCCTGGTCTCCGTGTTCCCCGAGGCGCTGCGCGGGGCCGCAGAGCCCTCTGCGGGGTTCGAGCACTACGCCGCCGCGAAGAAGGAGGCAGACGCCTACCTGGCTGGCACCGGGTTGGACTGGGTGATCGTTCGTCCGGGCACGTTGACCCACGAACAGGGCACCGGCCTGGTCACCGCCGGACCTGCCGTCGTCTATGGCGACGTGCCCCGTGATGACGTGGCCGCATTCATCGCCGGGGCCCTGTCCGAACCCGAGGTGAATCGCCAGATCGTGGAGTTGACCCGTGGCGAGGAACCGATCGGGCGGGCCGTGAGCAGGCTGGCCGATCAGCCTCGCGCCTGAGAGCCTGTTTCTGATCCTCCTCCGTCGTACGCGGTGATCAGCGTGGCTGAGCTGCCAGACGGAGGAGAGAGCCATGGTGACCGACGACAACGCCGCAGATCGCCACGCCGGCCCCGCGCAACAGGAAGCGGGGATCGAGAACGCGCGCTAAGAGGTGATCCCGGCCGGACCGCCGCTCAGGCCGTCCGGCCGGGAACCACTGCGTCCACGCTTCGAGCGAGCAGCACGGCCGACAGCAGCCCGGGGAAACGCTCTTCCAGGTCTTCGGTGCGCAATCGGCTCATGCGGGAAGTGCCCTCGTAGTACTGACGGATGATCCCGGCCTCCCGCAGTACCCGGAAGTGATGGGTCGATGTCGACTTGCTCACCGGAAGCTCGAAGGCGATGCAGGCCATGTCGTCGTGGCCCTGCCCCAGGTCGTGCACGATGCGCAGCCGGATCGGGTCGGCCAGCGCGCTGAGCACGTCCTCCAGGCTGATCTGAGCGGTCTCGGGGTGCTCCAGCTGTCGCCCCTGGGTAGCGCGGGCGGTCTTGTCCATGCTCCGACCTCCTTCCCTGCGGCTCACCTCACAATGTACGAGCACTGTCGTAGTTTGACAAGCAGCGTAGTACGACACGTACCGTACAAAGGGTCGGTCCCCGACTGGCACCTCAGACCGTCTATACGAAGGAACGATTGTGAGCACCCTGTTCACCCCGCTGACGCTGCGGGGACTGGTGATTCCCAACCGGGCCTGGATGTCCCCGATGTGCATGTACTCCGCAGACGCCCAAGGCCCCGACACTGGCGCGCCGACCGACTTCCACCTGGCGCACCTGGCCGACCGCGCGGCCGGTGGCCTCGGCATGGTCATGGTCGAGGCCACCGGAGTGTGCCCCGACGGCCGGATCAGCCCGTGGGACCTGGGCCTGTGGAACGACCGCCAGCAGGACGCGTTCGCGCGCATCACCGCAGCCATCCGCGCCCACGGCTCGGTACCTGCCATCCAGCTCGCGCACGCCGGCCGCAAGGCCTCGGTCGACAAGCCCTGGCTCGGCAACCGGCCCGTCACTCCGGCTGACGGCGGATGGACCACGGTCGGCCCCGGCGACGAGCCCTTCCACGACCACCCCGCGCCCACCGCACTGACCGTCGATGAGATCCAGCAGCTCGTGCGCGACTTCCGTGCATCGGCGAAGCGGGCACTCGCCGCCGGGTTCCAGATCGTGGAGGTGCACGGCGCCCACGGCTACCTGCTCAACTCCTTCCTCTCCCCCGCCACCAACCACCGCACCGACGCCTACGGCGGCAGCGTGGAGGACCGCATGCGGTTCCCGCTGGAGGTCGTCGACGCCGTACGCGAGGTCTGGCCTGAGCACCTCCCGGTGTTCTTCCGCACCTCCGCGACGGACTGGCTCTCCGAGAACCAGGACGATGCCGGGGAGGGCTGGACCGGCGAGGACACGGTGCGACTCGCCAAGGAGCTCCAGGCCAGGGGCGTGGACCTGCTCGACGTGTCCACCGGCGGCCTGGTCCACGACGCCGCCATCCCTGCCGCGCCCGGCTACCAGGTCCCCTTCGCCGAACAGGTGCGTCAGGAGACCGGCATGCCCACCGCTGCGGTGGGCCTGATCCTGGAACCCGCCCAGGCCGAGGAGATCCTGTCCTCCGGTCGCAGCGACGCCGTGTTCCTGGGGCGACAGCTCCTCCGCGAGCCCTACTGGGCACACCGCGCCGCCGAGGAACTGGGCAAGGACTCCTCCTGGCCCGAGCAGTACGGCTACGCGGTCAGGCGCAGCAAGCAACAGGACTGACACTGCTTAAGTGCCCACCATGAGCAACGGACAGGGCAAGACCGTCATCATCACCGGCTCCTCGTCGGGATCGGCGCGGCCGCCGCCAGGGCGCCTGCCGCCACCCTGCGCCCTGGACGGCATCGCCGTGTCCGCGCGCAGGCCCGGTAGGTCCCTGAATCCGCACCGTTGGAATCGGGCCGACGTCGGTGAGCGGGGGCCTGCCCGTGACCACTGCGGCACGACCCCCGCAACACCGGCTGCGGACAGAAATTCGGGCGCACATCCGGTCGCATTGCGCGTCGTCGGGCTTGCGGCCGTCAGCCCGGCGAACGACAAGCCTGTCCGGGACATGCTCATGCCTCCGGACAGGCATGGTCGCCTTTCCCGCGACGGGACCCGCCTCGCCGACCTGGTGGATCGACGGCACGCACGCAGATCCAGAACGGTCGCCCCCGCTGAGGCGTCTGGTGCGGCCGGTTCGTCGGCAGGCAGGCGCGCTGACGTCATCGCTGCGCCGCGTCTTCCTGGCGGGGTTTGTTTTTGTGTTTCGGATGGATTCTTTTCAATTGACACTGAAACAATGGAGGTAATCGTAACCGGAAGGCGCGTGGATATCACGTATCGCAGCAGGCCCGGTCACGGACCGGTGGAGCCGCCGATCACGGCGTCGGTCTCCTCGCCGACCTTCTTGTCCGCGCGTTCGGCGGGCAGCAGGGCGGAGAGGTCTCCGTTGTTGTCGTTCACCCTGATCACGAACGGCCGCAGGGCCGTGTAACGCACGACGCTCAGTGACGCTGGATCGACCACGATGCGCTGGAAGCCGTCCAGATGGGTGCACAGCGCATCGGCGAGGATCGCCTTGATCACGTCCCCATGGCTGCACGCCAGCCACACCGCGTCGGCGCCGTGTTCCGCGGTGATCCTCCTGTCGTGCTCCCGGATCGCCTCGACGGCTCTGGTCTGCACCTGGGCGAGCCCTTCCCCTTCCGGGAACACCGCGGCCGAGGGGTGCTGCTGCACGACCGACCAGAGGTCTTCCTTCGCGAGGTCGGTGAGCGATCGTCCGGTCCAGGCCCCGTAGTCGACCTCGGCCAGCCGGGGTTCGATGATCGGCTCGACGTCCCGGTCGCCGAGCAACGGCCGCAGCGTGTCCTGGCAGCGCTGCAACGGAGACGTGACCACCCCGACCAGCGGGACGTCCGCGAGTCTGGCGACCAACTCGGTGGCCTGACCTGCACCGACCTCGTGCAGCCCGACACCGGGGGTCCGGCCCGCGAGCACACCCGCCCCGTTCGCGGTGGACCGGGCGTGCCGAAGCAGGATCACAGTGGCCATGACACAAGCCTACTGACGCGCCGGTTCTCCCGACGGGTCCGGCAGGCCCGCGCGGTCCGACCTCCCTGGCTACGCAGGCATTCGGCACGCGGCCGTGCGCACGACCAGGACGCCGTCGATCAGTCGGCGTCGCCGAAGGTGCCGCTCTCGTAGACGCCGATGGTCCGGACGACCACGGCGCGTTCCTCGGGAGACAACGGCTCGAACGCCGCCCGCCAGGCGTCGGCGCCGCCGGCGAGCCAGCCCTCGATCGCCGAACGGGTCTCCTCGTCGTCGGTGATCGAGACGATCGTGCGCCTGCCGTCGTCGGGGTCGGCACGCCGTTGGAGCACGCCCTGCTTCGTCAGGTCGCTGACCATCAGGCTGACCGTCGTCGGAGCGACCTCCAGACAGGCGGCGAGCCGACTGACCGGAGTCGGGCCGTCGAGCAGCAGGTATGACAGCAATGAGAGGTGCCGAGGGGCGAGGGTGAAGGACCGGAGTCGCTCGGGGACGCTGATTCGCTTGAGCCGCGCCGCGACCCTGGGCATCAGCAACAGCATGGCCCGGATCGCCTCGTCCAAGCTCAGGCCGGGGGCTGCGGGCTGCTCCGTCGACATCCGGCGTCCTGTCCTCCTGTGCACGACGTCTGTTCGGGTCGGCCCACGCTACCGGACCGGCGAGGACATTCCGTGCGGCCGATCATCGTGACCGCCGCACGCCGTGCCGACTGCCGACGCCACCGGCAAACACGAACGGGGGTCGACACCAGGTATCGACCCCCGTTCACGATGCCACGTCAACCGGCGCTGATCACCCCGGTCGCGAGCAGACCGAGCAGCAGCACGCCGAGAGCGATCCGGTACCAGACGAACAGGTACACGCTGTGCCGCTCCACGTACTTCATCAGCCACGCGATGATCGCGTAGCCGACCGCGCCCGCCACCAGCGTCGCGACCAGCATCTGAGCCCCGGACGGTTGCAGACCGGGCCCGCCTGTCTCGAACACCTCCGGCAGTTCGGACAGCCCGGAGGCCACCACTGCCGGAATGGCGAGCAGGAAGGAGAATCGCACCGCTGTCGGCCGGTCCAGCCCGAGGAACAGGCCGGCCGTGATGGTCCCGCCGGACCGAGACACTCCGGGAATCAGCGCCATCGACTGGGCGAAGCCCATGATGATGCCGTCCTTGAGCGTCAGTTGGCTCATCGTCCTGCGCTGCCTGCCCAGGTACTCGGCGAGTCCGAGGAAGATGCCGAACACGATGAGCATGGTGGCGATGAGCCACAGATTCCGTGCGGTGGTGCGGATCTGATCAGCGAAGAGCAGTCCCAGCACACCGATCGGAATGGTGCCGATCACCACGTACCACGCCAGCTTGTAGTCGGGCGTCTGTCGCAAGCTGCGGTCACGGAAACCCCGCAACCACACCATGAACAGGCGGCCGATGTCCTTGGCGAAGTAGATCAACACCGCCGCCTCGGTACCCAGCTGGGTGACGGCGGTGAAGGAGGCGCCTGCGTCCTCCCTGAAGAAAAGCTCCGAGACGATCCGAAGATGCCCGGAGGAGGAGACCGGAAGAAATTCCGTCAGACCCTGGACCAGTCCGAGGACCAGGGCTTCCATCCACGTCACTAACTCACTCCTGCAAGGTCAAGAGCCTCGACGGCAAGACGAAGGGTTTCGACTCCCCGCGTCGGATCTTGCAGCATCGGAACGACGGACAAGGTGGTGACCCCCACCTGGGAGAAGGCCTGCATCCGGTCTGCTATCCGCTCGACGGGACCCAGCAGGGCGATCGAGTCCAGGAACTCCACCGGCAGGGCGGCCATCGCCCCGGCGTAGTCCCGCTCCAGATAGAGCCGCTGCACCTCCTCGGCCGCCGCACCGAACCCCATGCGCATCGCGAGGTCCTTGTAGAAGTTCTGCCTTCGGCTGCCCATGCCCCCGACGTAGAGCGCGGCATAGCCGCGGATCGCGTCGGCGCACACCCGCCAGTCCTCGCCAGGACAGACCGGCACGGAGGGCACCACGTCGAAGCCGTTCAGATCCCGGCCCGCACGGGCTCGACCGACGCTCAGGTGCCCGAGCTGCTCCCCCGCATGCTCCGGCGAGAGGAACACCGCCAGCCAGCCGTCGGCGATCTCCCCCGCCAGCTCGGTGTTCTTCGGGCCGATGCTCGCCAGGTACACCGGGATGTCCTCGCGCACCGGGTGCACGGTCAGCTTGAGTGCGGCTCCCGGACCGTCCGGAAGCGGCAGCCGATAGTGCTCGCCCTCGTAGCGCAGCCGCCCGCGTCCCAGTGCCGTACGGACGATCTCCACGTATTCGCGGGTCCGGCCCAGTGGCTTGGCGAACCGGACACCGTGCCAGCCCTCCGACACCTGCGGCCCGGACACGCCGAGGCCGAGCCGGAAGCGCCCCTGCGACAAAGTATCCAGCGTCGCGGCGGTCATCGCGGTGGCGGCAGGCGTCCGTGCCGGAATCTGCATGACGGCGCTGCCGAGCCCGATCCGGGTGGTCTGCGCGCCGATCCACGACAACACACTCGGTGCGTCCGACCCGTAGGCCTCCGCCACCCAGACCACGTCGTACCCGAGCCGGTCCGCCTCCACGGCCAGCTCCAGGTTGTGGTGATCGTTGCCCATTCCCCAGTACCCGAGATTCAGCCCAAGTCGCACCCACCGAACCCTACCGGCGGGTAACCAGCGGGAACAGTCCACGCTCCGGCGAGTCTGTCGCGATCCCTCCTCGGCTCCCGCCTTGGGTTGCCGAGGGCACCTCGGCGACCGGAACACTCAGCCCCGGGCGGCCCGGATTCGACGGTCGAACGGCCCACGATCGGCCAAGTGATGCGCATCACAATCCCTTTGCCGCGCCTTTGTCGACCATTGTCCACGGTGTCCGTTTCCAATCTCTCCTGGATGGACGGCCGGAGTGATTACAATCGCCTTATGGTTAATACATCTGGGGGAAAGAAACTGCCCGATACGGCGATGAGAATGACTCGGCGTCGACTCTTCGGGTTAGGCGCGGCCGCCACCGCCGGACTCGCCTTCGCCTCACTTGCCGCCGCAGCACCCGTGGCGGGACAGACCGCTCCACCAGGGATGACGCCGCGATCCGACCGCCCCGCCGACGCCACAGCAGCCTGGCGACTCCTATCCGAGGGAAATGCCCGGTTCGTTCGGGGAAAACCGCAGCATCCCCATCAGGATGAAGCCTGGCGCGATTCTCTCATCGAAGGTCAGAACCCGTTCGTGACGGTACTGGGCTGCGCGGATTCGCGAGTCCCCCCGGAGGTCCTCTTCGACCGAGGATTCGGTGATCTCTTCACCGTCCGCTCGGCAGGCGAGGTTCTCGACGACGCGGTGGTCGGCAGCATCGAGTACGGCGTCGAACACGTCGGGACCCCGCTCGTGGCGATCCTCGGCCACGCCCAGTGCGGAGCAGTGGCCGCCGCGATCGACACCGTGAACGGCGAAGGACACCTGGAGGGCGACATCAGCTCCCTGGTGCGCGACGTGGAGGCCTCCGTCCGTGCGACCCCCGCCGACTCCGACGCCGACGCCTTCCTCGCGGCCTGCGTGGCGACCCAGGCACGCCGGGTGGCGACGATGCTCCTGGAGCGGTCCGAGATAGTCCGCGACGCCGTCGAGCACCACGGCGTGCAGGTCGTCACGGCCGTCTACGAACTGGAGACAGGCCAGGTCAACCGACTCGACTGACCATGGGGACGACCCCGGTGTGCAGGCAGGCAGCGCCGGGGTCCACCATCCGCGGAGGGCGGCCCCTCGGGCCTCGAGCATCGGAGTGGATGAGGGATGCTGGACAGATGCGACCAGCTCCGCCCTCGATCAGGCCCGCCCGATCAGTCAAGACCACCGCCGCACCGCGTCGGCTCGTCTCGGCTCTGACTGCCGGCACGGCCCTGCTGACCGGCTGTTCCTTCGGCATGGCGGACGAGATCGTCGGCGACGACCCGCTGCCAGTCTCGGCCACGGCAGGCCCGGCGGACTCGCCCGACCAGACCGGTACGCCTGCGGGAGAGGTGCTCCCCCTCGACGACGGCGTCGTCACCGCCCTGCATTTCGACGCCTCGAGCAGGACGCTCACCGCCGCGCTTCCCGACCCGCCGCGTCTGCTGCTGCACGACCTCGACGACCTCGAGGCCGAGTCGCGCGAGATCGCGCTCCCCGGACCGGCCACGAGCCTCGAGCCCGCCGAGGACGGCGGCCTGCAGGCCCCGATCCCCGATGCGGAGACACTCGTGCGGGTCGATCTCGACACCGGCACGGCCGAGGAGGCTCCGCTGGCCCCCGCAGCGGTCTCGACCGCCGAGTCGGCCGGGACGACGATCCTGGCGCACCAGGAGGGCACGGTCGGGCTCCTCGACGAGGCGGGCGACCATCGGGAGGTCCCCGGCTTCGCGGGCGTCACCGACGTCCTCACGGTCGGCGACACCGTCTTCGCCCTCGATCGGGTGGAGAGTTCCCTGGTCGAGGTGAATCTGCCGGAGACTCGGCGAGGGCTGGCCCTGCGCGCGGGCGAGGGCGCCACGAACGCCGTCGTCGACCGATTCGACCGGGTCATCGTCACCGAGACTCGATCCGGTGAGCTGCTGGTGTTCTCCACAGACCCGTTCCTGCTCAGGCAGCGCTATCCCGTCCCTGGCGGCCCCTATGCGGTGGCCTACGACGAGCAGCGCGACCTGGCCTGGGTGACGCTGACCGAGACCAACGAACTGGTCGGCTACGACGTCGCGGGCGGGGAGCCGGTCGAACGCCACCGCTTCCCGAGCGTGGGCCAACCGAACTCCGTCACCGTGGATCAGGACACCGGAACAGTGGTGGTGGGCTCCGCCACCGGAGAAGGGATACAGGTGGTGCGTCCGTGAGCGACGAGGCCGTCATCGAGGGAGACTGGGAGTATCGGCCGCTGCGCCTGCCGCCGGGTGTCTCCCGGCGCACCGCAGCCGTCCAACTCGCCATCCACGCCGAATTCGCGGGCTGGGAACTGGCCCGCGTGCTGCTGTTCGGCGACGGCACCCGCAAGGTCTGGCTACGGCGGCGACGCAGCGCAGTGGGAATTCCCGGCCTGTTCACCTGAGGCGGCCTCGCGGTGGCCTGGCCGCACCGCACCTGGTCTCCCCTGCCGAGGCGGCCCGTCGGAAGGCTTGGGGCGGACGAACGGTTCGAGTGCAGGCGGAGCCCGACGATGGCGGCGAGGTCGATCTCACGCTCGGGTGCCACACCCGCACGGTGGTGCACGGTCTCCCGTGGGGACGACACAGTGCAAGGCCCGCGCACGCACCCGCGCCGGCACGGTGTCGACACCGCCGCACGAGAAGCTGCCTGAACCGCGCCCTGGCCTGTGCGGCGCATCGCCGGGTGGGCGGCTCACTGCCCACAAGCAGGCGTCTTCTCGACCGAGGCATGGCGCTCGTCCGCAGGAATGGCCGAGTAGCCGGTCCCTGGGCTGATGCCAGGGTCCACCCGGCCGCAGCCGCCGAACGTCGACGTGCTCCGTCGTCTCCTCTCCCCCACACCCCGCGCAGGCGAATCACCGAACCGTCCGCGCGCAGGAACTCGGCGAGGCCTGCCGCCGTCCATCCTGACGACGGCGGCAGGCCCGCACACCGAGAGAGCCGCAACGACGGCCCGGCGGGGATTCCCTCGAGGCCTGCCTGCATCACAGGCAGGCAGCTCGCTCAGCTGGAGAGCAGGAAGCGGTTGAGCACCCGAGTGCCGAACTTCAGCGCGTCCACCGGCACCCGCTCGTCCACCCCGTGGAACAGCGAGGCGAAGTCGAGATCGGCGGGGAGCTGGAGCGGGGCGAACCCGAAACACCGGATGCCGAGCTTCTGGAAGGCCTTCGCGTCGGTGCCGCCGGAGAGCATGTAAGGCAGCACGTGCGCGCCGGGGTCCTCCGCGGTGATCGATCCCGTCATCGCATCGACCAAGGCCCCGTCGAACGAGGTCTCCACCGGAGGAAGGCTGACCCACTCCCGCTCGACGTCCGGGCCGAGAATCTCCGCGAGCTCCCGTTCGAAAGCCTCCTGCCTGCCGGGCAGAACGCGACAGTCCACCGTTGCCTCGGCCACCGAGGGAATCACGTTCGCCTTGTAACCCGCCGTGAGCATGGTGGGGTTGGCGGTGTCCCGCAGCGTCGCCCCCACGATCCGCGAGATCGCCCCGAGCTTGCCGATCGCGCCGTCGAGGTCGTCCTCGGGGAAGTCCCAGCCGGTGATCTCCGTGACGCCCGCGAGGAACTCCCGCACCGAGTCGGTCAACACGATCGGGAAGCGGTGGGTGCCCAGCCGAGTGACGGCGGCGGCCAGCTTGGTGACCGCGTTGTCCTCGTGAATCATCGAGCCGTGGCCCGCTCGGGCCCGCACCTTCAGCTTGAGCCAGGCGATGCCCTTCTCCGCCGTCTCGACGAGATAGCTCCGCACCCCGTCCTTGAAGGTGACCGAGAAACCACCGACTTCGCTGATCGCCTCGGTGGCACCCTCGAAGAGGTCGGGTCGATTCGCCACCAGCCATTGGGAGCCCTGGAGACCGCCGGCTTCCTCGTCCGCGAGGAAAGCGAAGATGATGTCGCGCGGGGGAACGATGTTCTCCCGCTTGAACCTGCGGGCCAGCGCCAGCGACATGCCCAGCATGTCCTTCATGTCCACCGCGCCGCGGCCCCAGACGTAGCCGTCCTGCACGGCGCCGGAGAACGGGTGCACCGACCACTCCGAGGCATCGGCGGGCACGACGTCGAGATGGCCGTGAACGAGCAGCGCTCCCCGACTCGGATCAGCGCCCGGCAGCCGTACGAACACGTTGCCCCGCCCCGGCCGATCCCCCGACTCGACGTAGGTGGGGTCGTAACCCACCTCGCCCAGCTGTTCGGCGACGTATTCGCCCGCGGCCCGCTCCCCCACCACGGTGTCAGGATCTCCCGTGTTGGTGGTGTCGATCCGGATCAGCTCGCTCGTCAGCCGGACCGCATCGTCCTCGACGACGCCGAGCCCGCTGGTGATGTCTCCATGGGTGCTCACCAGCACTTTCTACCACTGACCACCGGGCCGACGGCAGTTTCAGGGGGCCGATTTGGGATCTGGCGGGACGATCAGCTAACCTATGTCCATCAGCACGGCGGAAGCCGAAGTTGGTCCGAGTGGCGGAATGGCAGACGCGCTAGCTTGAGGTGCTAGTCTCCGATAAGGAGGTGGGGGTTCAAGTCCCCCCTCGGACACAATCACTATTCACCCGTGGAGAGGTCGTCGCATAGACGGCCTCTTTCTCGTTTTCATACCGAAGTTCGAGTCGCAGCTCCCGGTACAGATCGGCGAGCCGGTCCGGGTTCGCCTCGGACAGGGCCGCTCCCACATCGCCGAGTGAGTCGATCATGGCGTGGATCTCGGCGTCGGTGATCGTGCTCGGTGCCGGGGTGTCGGTCAGCTCCGCGTGTGCCGCTGCTCGTTCGGCTTGTGCCTGGTTGATCGGCTCGACCAGCGCGGCCGGGTCGATTCCCGCGCCGATCGCGTCCTGGAACCGACGTAGCTTCGCCTCGGCCTCGGCGAGACGCCGGCGAACGTGTTCATGATCACTTCGCTGTCGGCGGTCGCCTTGCGAGTCGACCAGCGCTCGGATCGTGCGGCCGATGTTGGCCGGGGCGAACAGCTCGCCGATCCACCCGTTGACCGCGTCCCTGATGGCGTCTTCTCGCACGTAGATCGTGGGCGGATGCTCGGCGAGAGCGGGCGAGCCGGGAGCCAGCGTGCGCGCCGGGCACCGGTAGTACATGCCGTGTTTGCGGGGACTGCCCTCCATCTTCCGAGAGCAGATCCCGCACCGGATGTGCCCCCGGAACAGGTAGGTCCGTGTCGTCGCCCGGCCGGATCGTTCGGTCTTGCGGGCGGTGCGCAGCCCGCCGACGGACTTGGCCCGGCGCTTCACCTGTGCTTCGGTGAACTCCGCCACGGTGACGATCGGCGGATGCGCCATGCTGCGTGACCGCACGACCTGATCGGGCCTGGCCCGCCGGAACCGGGTGACATGCCCGGCCGCGATGTCCTCGGGATCGATCAGCGTCTCCTGCCGAGTCCACCGGCCGAACACCGCATAACCGGTGTACTTCGGATTGTCGAGAATCGCGCGGACCGTACTTCCCTGCCAACCATCCGCGAGCCGATGCCGATTCTGCTCCGGTCGTCGCGCCGAAGGACACGCAATGCCCGCACGATTGAGCCCGTTCGCGATCGCCCGATCCCCCTTCCCGTCCAAGTACTCGGCGAAGATCCGCCGCACGACCTCGGCCGCATCCCCGTCGATCTCCAGCACCCGCAGGCGGTAACCCTCGACCGCCTTACGCGGGTTCGGATGCGGACCCGCGTTCACCACCGTGTACCCGAACGGGGTGCGCCCACCTTGGTGACGTCCCTCATTGAGCACCTGCGCGTCCATCGCCGCCCGAACCCGAGCCTGAACATGCTGCCGCTCGGATTCGCTCATGCCGCCGAGCACGCTCATGAGCATCTTGTGTGACGGGTTGCGCGGGTCGAACCTGCCACCGAGTTCGGGAACCCAGAGGTCAACCCCGTAGGCGGCGAACTTCGGCGCGATCAACGAGAACTGGTTGCCGAACCAACACCGGGTCCCCTCCCCCACCACGACCGCCGACCAACCACGGTTCGGGTTCTTCAGCTCGGCCAGCAGGCGGGCCGCGTCGGTCCGGCGTTCCCACGGGACCGACCGGGACTGCCCGATGTCGAAGAACTCGGCCGCCACCACCCCGCCGAGCGGCTCGACGAACTTCCGCGCGGTGCCGACCTGCCAGCCGTGCGACGTCTCGGGGTCCTGGTTGTCCTCTGTCGAGCACCGGCCGTAGAAGGCCACCGGCCCGATACCGACGTCCGTCGACTCGACGACGTCCACGCCCAACAGATCGTCCAGGACAGCCCATGGATTGCTGATTTCATCTGTCATCTGATCACCTCATCGGTTCGGTCTTCGAGGACCGGAATCGTCGTCAACTCGACCAGTATGGCAAGCAGGACGCGACTTGCGGGCGCCGTCAGCACTGGTAGATCGGCGGGAACCCGAACCGTGAGCGGAGATCCGGGCTCGCTGCCTGACGTCGACCTGGTCACGCCTCACCGTCCACATCATCCTCGGTCGGGCTGATTTCACCAGCTCGTACCCGGTCGACCGCGTCCCGGATCTCCGCCGTCAGGTACCCGCGCACCCGCCGCACGCCGTCCCCCTCCGGGACGTACTGCCGGGTGGGTCGGCAGCCCAGTTCGCCCATCTGCCGGGCGAACACGCTCGGCTCCACGTCGAGTGCGTCGGTGAGTTCGGCGGTCGGCACGAAGCGTCGACCGCCGGGGCGAAGTTCCTCGCCCAGGAACTCGACGACACCCCGCAACGGTTCGGGCAGCCGCTCGGCGTTCCAGCTCACCGGCCCCGCGCTGAGTGCGTCCGTCACGGCCGCCGAGTCGATCCCGCGCACCGTGTCCTCTCCGGCCGCGTGACCGGACAGGGTGCCCGCGATCTCCCGCAGCACCCGGCCGCGTGTGCAGACGGCCCGCCACTCGGCGTTCGTCAGATAGAAGGTCCGCACCGTCAACGCGACGGCGTCCGCACCCGCGTCGGTCTCCCCGCCCGGCCGGAGGATGCCGACTCCCTTGTGACTCGGCAGCAGCGTGGAGGCGTCATAGCCACGGGTGTTCATCTGGTCGCCGAGCACGATGTTGGAGTCCCGCCAGTCCATCACCCGCAGGGCGAACCGAGTGCCGAGCACCGACCGGAGTCGAGACGGGATGGTCTGGGAGTCGGGTCGCTGCGTGGCGAGTACGACGATGATCCCGGCGGCAGGCCCCTTCCGAGCGAGGTAGGCCAGCAGGTCCGCGATGTACTCGCCGAGCGTCGTCCCCCGCTCCCCCATCGTCAGCTTCGTGGGGTTGTCGAGAAAGACCTGCACCTCGTCGAGGACCACAGCCGTGATCGGCATCCGATGGGCGGGATCACGGGAGAGCTGCGGCGTGATCTTCGACTCGGGACACGTCTCATCGTCGAGTTCGGCCATGCGCGCGTAGCGGGACTGCACCTCCGCCACGAGTTCGACCAGGCCGTCTCGCACGGCCTCGGCGTGCGCCTGGTCGTCGCCGCAGACGAACCGATGGGCGACGGCCTCGGCCGCCCGCCAGTCCTTCCCGCCCTTGCCGTCGAAGACGTACAGCCGGGCGAAGGCGTCCAGGATGAACCCCGCTGCGGCCAGGCGGACCGCCATCGTCTTGCCCTGTCGAGGAATCGCACCGACCAGTAGCGACGTCCACACCAACGGGAGGTCGACCTTGCGCCGTCGCGCGTCCCGCCCGAAGGGCACCGGCCGCCAGGCGTCCCAGGTCTCCGCCCGCACCAACGGGGAGGAGAACGGCGGACCGCTGTAAGGGTCGACGTCGGCGACCCAGAGGAACACCCGCCCGGCGTGGCCGCCTCGGCCGCGCACTCGCTCGGCCACGAGCTGCACCTCGTCCACCGCCAACGCCGAGGCCAGCGCGTCCCGATGCTTGAGCACGTCGGCCGCCTTGCGGGTGGCGGGCAGGTCGACCGTGATCGACCACCCGCCGCCACTATGGGTGGCGCGCTCGACCAGCCGCAGCGACTCGTCTCGGCCGATCAGCTTCGCGTCCCGGAAGGCGTCGACCAACACCTGTGGATCCATCGTCCAGGCGAGCGTGCGCGGTCCGCCCAGCGCCGCCGTGCGGCCCGGTGCGCCGTCCTTCCGACGGCCGGCCACGGCCAGGGCGAGCAGGCCCGCCCCGACCGCACTCCACAGCGCCGGCGGCCCCGCCACGAGGTCGACGACCACCAGGCCGCCGACAGCGGCGAGCGCCGTGATCCCCGTGACGCGCCAGCGATACAGCGTCAGCGCGCGGATCTCGACGAACTTCTCTGCCAGCTTCTCGGCCTGCTCGACCGCGTCCCGGTAGTCCTGCACCCGTACCCAGCGGCGCCACGCCCGCAGCGCGGCCAGCAGGCCTCGGCCGACCGCCCCGGCGATCCGCAGCGGAAACCGAAGCAGCCACGTCACGGCATCCTTGACCGCCTGCCATCCCACCCGCCGGGTGGGGAGGATTCTCCGGAACAGTCGGGAAGTGCGGGTGCGGTCGACCAGCCGCGCGACCAGCAGACGACCGCGAGCCCGAAACGGAACCGGCGGGCCGGCCGCCGAGGTTCGGTCCAGCGCGGCGCCCGGCTTCCTCTCCTTCTCTCCGTTCATCGACGACCACCCCGGCGGCGGGGCAGGTCCTTCGTGGTGACCGTCAAGGCGCGGGTCAGGCTGTAGGCCGCGAACAGGGCCGGGACGGCCAGAGCCGCGAGCACCACGCCGTCATGTACCCGGCTGGACATCACGACCCACTGCACGGCCACGATGAGCCCGGCGTTGAACAACACCCGCCCGGTGAGGGACAGCAGGCGTCCGCCGGTCTGGGCCTTCTCCGCCGCAACACGGGCACGTCGTGCGCCCGCCCGCCACACCGAGGCGAATGCGATCAGCACACCGAGTCCGGCCATGACCTCGATCGGCGTCAGGGTGAGAGCGGTCATGACAGTGATCCCCCTTCGTGGTCGGAGGTCTCGGAGTCGGCGAAGCGGTGTCGAGCCCAGATGTGGTGCAGCGCGCGCCGGTCGTCCTCGGCGAAGCCGCCCCAGATGCCGTGGGTCTCGGCCCCGGCGGTGTGAAGTTCGAGTGCCAGGCACTCGTCCTGGACCGGGCAGCCCGCGCAGAAGTGGGCGGCCAGCGCGCGATCCGGGTCGTCGGCGGTGTCGGGTTCTGGCGGGTCGCCTTCGCGGTGCGTCGTGTGGCAGAGGCCGTCGCGCTCAACGGCGTGCCGAAGGACGTCGGAGGGCACCGGGTCGAACTCGGCCAGGCAGCGAAGGACGTCGTCCCACTGGTCGCCGGTCATCAGGCGTCACCGCCGTCTGTGGAGAGGTGGCGCTCGCCGAGCAGCCGAACGAGTTCGGTCGCGGGGATTCGGGGACAGCCGTCGCGCCACCGCGCACGCAGTGCGCCGAGTCGAACGGCGCGCGATACCTGGGCGGGCTGGACGTTCAGAACCCAGGCGGTCTGACGGACGGAGTAGTGCGTTTCTCGCCCGGATTCGGGCAGGCGAATAGCCACGAGAAAACCTCTCAACGAAGTCTGATGTATTGAAATCAGCAACATAGTGCTGATTTCAGCGCGCAATAGGCAGCGCTAGGTCACGGGCGCTGGCGAACAACGCCCTGTCGTCTCGCGAATCACCGTGGAGCGGCTAATCTCGGCGCTGAGGCGGAGCGCGGAGGAATAGGTGTCGGAAGACTGGGCGGCAGTCGCCAAGGCGATTGACGAGCGTGTGCACGAGCTGGGCTGGCGCCAGCGGGAACTCGCGGAGCGTTCGCACGTCTCGCAGGCGATCGTCCGCGAGCTTCAGCACCACACCGTCGAGCGCAGACGCAGCCCGCGCACCCTCGAATCCCTGTCGGTGACGCTGGGCTGGCACCCGCAACACCTGGACGCCGTCGTTCACGGCCGCACGCCGTCCGAAGTGGACGAACCCGTGACCGACCCGGCCGACACGGTCTGGTCGCGCCTGGAAGGCATCGAGACCCGGCTTGCCGAGATCACCGAACGACTCGACGATCTGCACACCGATCTGTCGACGGTGGTACAGCACGTCCGCGACTCGAAGAAATGACCGTGAATTCGAGCGGCGGAATCGGGTTTCTCTCATGCCATTGATTCCACTCGGAATGCGCCTGCGAAACCATGCGATGACAGTGCAACTCCGATGCATGACCAGTGCAGAAGCAGCGCAGAACGGCTATCTCGGGGGGACGAGCTGATGGCGCGGCCGACCGGCTGGACCGGCGCGAGCGCGTGCGCCTTACAGGCCGCGTTGCGCCTGAGCAACGAGTCGTTCGCCGCCCGATTGGGAATCGCCGTGCGCACGGTCGCGGGCTGGCATCAGAAGTCGACGACTCGCCCCCGCCCGGAGATGCAACAGCTCCTCGACACGACGTTGGAACAAGCAGACCAGGCCGTGCGGGAGCGCTTCGCCGCGCTCAGCGCCCGGCCGGAGACCCCCGCGCAGCTCTCTCCCGCCGAGCCCGCTCGACAGGCCGAACCGGTCTCCGCCGAGGCGCTGCGGCGGCTGGACTCCGACCACGGCATCAACGACGCGCTCGCATGGCTCGACGACCATGCGGGGTGGGAACCCGGCACGGCACGCCGTGCGGTCGCCGAGCGGCTGGCAGCACTCGACGTCCGGGAGCTTCGGGACCGAGGCAGCCGACGCGGCAGGGTCGACCAGCGCCGCATCGCCCACGCGCTGGCCGCCTACTACCGCGATGTCGTCGAGGATCACGGCCGCTACACCGTCCGACACGACGGCGGCGCCGAGACCGAGACGAGCATCCTGACCCGACCGGGCTGGCTGGACCTGAACTGTTCCCTGACCACCGGAGGGGACCGCCTCGCCGTAGACGGCACCCCGGCTGCCGCGCTTCGCCTGGATGCCGAGGCTGCTGACCACGGGGTGCGCCGACTCGCGGAGACACTGGCGCTCGACATCCGGCTCACCGACATGCCGCTGTATCGCCTGACCGGGACCGCCGTCGACCAGGGCGGCATCGGCGGAACACTCGCCCTGTCCCGCTTCGTCGAGTACGCCTGCACCATGGACCTTCTGGAAGGCGAACTGGTCGACGCCCTCGCCACCGGGGCACCGGTAGAGCCCGGCAGCCTCCCCCTGCGGGATCGACACCTGCCGGATCTCGCCTCGGTACTCGATCTCGCCGGACGTCTCTGCGCGGGCGGCACGCTGGCGTTGTGCGCGATCGCGCGACCAGCCGACCCGTTTCGCGGACCGGCCGACTACGTCTTGCTGGTGCAGGAACGCTCCGGCCACGTCGTCAACGCCGCTCGGCGGCTCGCCGTCATCCCGAAGGGCTTCCACCAGCCCATGACCGACGTGCGGGCGGATGCCCGGCTGGGTGCCACGCTGCGGCGGGAGATGGAAGAGGAGCTGTTCGGCCGAGAGGACATCGACAACACGGTGTCCGATCAACGGCGAGCCGATCCGATGCACCCCAGCCGACTGTCCGCCCCGATGCGCTGGCTGTCGGAGGAGTTCGGGCGGCTCCGGATGGAGTGCACGGGGTTCGGTCTGAACCTCGTCAGCGGCAATTTCGAGTTCGCCGGAGTGATCGTCGTGGATGACGAAGATTTCTGGACACGCTTCGGCGGTGAGATCGAGGCCAACTGGGAATCGCACGGTCTTCGGCAGTATTCGAGCCTGGACAGTGGATTGATCTCGGAGCTGATCGGTGAGGTAGCGTGGAGCAATGAGGGCCTGTTCGCAATGTTGCAAGGCCTTCGGAGGTTGAGTGAGATCGGCGGGGACCGCGTGAACCTGCCCGCGATGAACTGGGAGGTGCGGGAGTGACGGCCCGCTGGCAACACGGAAACGCCAACGATGACACCCAGGAGACCCGTGGTTGGCTGCTCGGCCACTTCATCAATCCCACCAAGGACATTCGCTCGACGACCGACGTCGAGGTGAAATGGGCGAACCACCCGGCGGGCGACAAGCGCGCCGAGTGGACCACCGACGACCAGCGAACGACCCTGCTGTTGATGGTGCAGGGCGAATTCCGGCTGGATCTCACCGACGGCAGTGTCACCCTGGCCAAGCCCGGTGACTACGTGCTCTGGGGACCGGGCATCGACCACTCGTGGGAAGCCCTCGCCGATTCCGTGGTCATCACGGTGCGCTGGCCGTCGCTGCCCACCTGATCCTCACACCGGTAGGACATCAATCTGCGGGAGATCGACGCGCTCACCGCCGATCTCCCGCAGCCGTCGCAACCCTTGGGCAAACGCGAAGAGTCCTTCGTTGCTCCACGACTCGTCAGCAGCGAGAACGGCCACCAGTTCACGATCCAGGCTGGAATACTGCCGCAGGCTGCGTGATTCCCAGTTCGCCTCGATGTCACCACCGAAGCGCGTCCAGAACCGCTCATCGTCGATCACAAGCAGGCTGGCGAACTCATAGTTCCCACTGACGGTGTTCAGGCCGAATCCCGTGCACTCCATCCGAAGCCGTCCCGGTTCCTCGGACAGCCAGCGCATCGGCGCGGACAGCCGGCTCGGGTGCATCGGATTCGCTACTCGATTGCCGTCCTCGGTACTGTCCACCTCGGAGTGCCCGAACAGTTCCTCCTCTAGCTCGCGACGCAGCGTCGCCCCGATGCGGGTGTCCGCCCGGTAGTCTCGCAAGGGCTGATGGAATCCCTTCGGGATGACGGCCAGCCGACGCGCGGCGTTCACCACCTGTGTCGAGCGTTCTTGAATGAGAAGCACGTAATCGGCGGGTCCCCGAAACGCATCGGCCGGTCGCGCGATCGCACACAACGCCAAGGCCCCGCCGACGCAAAGCCGCGAACCGAGGTCAAGCATGCCGGCGAGCGAGGGAAGATACCGGTCCCGCAACGGCTGGCTGCCATGACACGGCGTCGCGCCGCGACTGACGGCGTCGGACAGCTCGGATTCCAACAGGTCCAGAGTGAGGGCGTATTCAACGAACGAGGCGAGCCCCACCGAGCCGCCGATGTGCGCGGGCTCAACGTCGACGGACAACAGCCGATACACCGGGCGGTCAGAGACACGGACTCCCGCCATGACGGCCTCGGCCAACCGATCGACGGCGTAGTGCGGCACGTCGTGTTCACGGGGCGCCCCCGGCATCACGGCATCCAGCCGAAGCAGGTCCGTGGTCGGTGTGAGCGGGCACCGCAGATCGAGCCAGGACGGACGGGTGAACACGGTTGTGTCGATTCCATGGCCGTCAATCCGAGTCCGATAGAAGCCGTGCCCCGGAACGGCCCGGTCGTAGTAGGCCGCCATCGCCTCCGCCAGTGCGCCACGTCCCACTCGCGCGGGAAGTCGCCCCGCGATCGCGGTTCGCACGCCCGGTTCGGCCAGCCTCTCGGTGACCCGGTCCTGTGTGGTCTGCGGAGTCCATCGGGATTGAGTGTCGAGCCAGTCGAACGCGGCGGACAAATCCACAGGGATGGTCCCGAAATCACCGGGGTGGGAGCGAGTCATCACGGTCTCGGGGACGTGAACGGTCCTCGGCAACGCCGTCCCACCCACGATGTCGGCCGTCCCGAGGGTGTCCCGTGGTGGGGACAGCAGGACATCGATGTCAAGACCGAAGATGCGTTCGAGAAGGCGTGCGGTGACCGTGCGAACCCGACCGAGCGGCTCCCCATCCGCGCGGTGCCCGGAGAGCAGCCGTTGCAGGTGCCGTGTACTGAGCGTGCCCGGCTCGCCGTGTTCACGCGCGAAGGTCTCGACGAACTCCGCGAACTCTTCGACGGACTGCCGCCGCTCCTTGATCTTCTGCTCCAGCACTGTCCGGTACACGCTCACGAGCCACCCCACCCCGTAGGTCCGTAGATGTCGTCATCAAGTCCGACTCAGGTCATTCCGCTGACCATGAGCTGACGTGATGATGATTTCAGTCTGACAGGGCTGTAAAGGAGCTGGTCGGACAGGTGACCGACGGAGGGCATTCGCGCCCGCCTCAAGCCGTCGGGCACCGGGAACGCGGCCGGGCAGCCATACACCGACACCCCGCCCCGGCCGCGTTCTCCCGACTCGACGGGAGGCCCGACGCGATGGCGAAGACCCCGGACGATCGATCCTCCGACCCGTGGGCACCACTGCTCCCGCCGGACAACCCCGCCGCCCAACGAGCACGCTGCGTCGCCTGGCTGACCAGCCGATGTCGGGGCGGCGTGGAGTGCGACTGCGTGCCAGTGGTGGAGATGTTTCCTACAGGCAATCAGCACCACTAAGCCGCCTCCGAGTTGCCATGTCCCATCAGCAACCAGCCACACTCACGGCTACAAACGACGCCTCGGGACACGCAGGACAGCTCGAAGGAAAATGTCGTATCCGTCCCATTCGATTCATCTCCAAGAGATGAATTGACGTCAACCCTCGCTTTATCCATCACGGGGAACCATCGAACGCCCGCATTGCAAAATACACCAGGATGCCCACAATTATGGCACCCACAATTACACCAGCCTTGAAATACTTCCAATTCTTTCCATTATCGTACTGGTGAATTATCGGCCCGCCGCTCCTCTCCATGAGGGCAACAGATTCTCTCGTTTCACTAGCCAGGGACGTCAATTTTACACTAGTCCCCTCTAACTCCTCCCTTGCCTCCCGAACTCGATCAGCAACATAGGAAGATTCAGCCATTTCTTCGGAAGCATTTTTCAGGACTTTGATGAATGGTTGCATCTCCATGAAGTTCTCAACTGCCATATTCAAGGAGCCCACATTATCCTCAAGCTTTCGAAGTTCCCCCGCTGAAGCCAGAAGCATTTCAGCCGAGTCGGGAAGATGCCGCAAGTAGGAAGCAGACTCAGCGAGGATACCTACTGCGTCGTAATCCAGGTACGGGCGTTCGAAGCTTTCGCGAACTAGTTCTCTCAAACTTTCCGCAGCACTTTGACTAATCTTTGCCAGTTCATTGATGGAATTAGCAATATCCTCCTTTGCCTCTACGACGACGCCTCCCAATATCTCCTCAAGGTCGCGCTTTCCGAGCACGTCGAGACCCGCCAGTTGCGTAGAGTAGTCCCCCTCACGCGCACGCTTCCATTCAATCAAGAGCGCTTTCGGATATTTTTGCTCCTTGGATTTGTCATCCACTGGGCCGTGATGCGACGAGCACAGGAGAATGAGATTTCCGAAACTATTTCTTTGAGGAACCGTCAGCAGCGGATCATATCTGGCACTACCCGGATTCAAGCCGTTAATATGCGCAATTTGAACACTTATACTAGGCTCTTTATCTACGATGCTCATAACTCGATTCGAGCACTGAGGAAAGTAGCATCGCCCACGACTTAGCATGAATAGCGCTTCCCGAACACCCGCTTTGTAGTATCTCTTAGCCACTTAAACCCCCATAAAACTCGCCTCAAGTTAACCCGACTGTAGCAGACAGTGATCGTATGACTCCATGTGGTCACCCGGCATCGGTCGTCCGTCGCTCTAGTCGCGTGGAGAAACAGCTGCCTCTCCACCCAGGTAGAGGCAGCAACGCCCTGGACCACCGACTAACTGGCCAAAGACAGCCGTGTGGTTAGTGCGCAAGTCCCCCCTCGGACACAGTTCTGTGGCAGCTATGCCCAGGTTTTGTGTTCAGTGTTTGAGTGTGTTCGGGCACTGTGTTGTGGTCTGTGAGGCGCACCCTCGTCGTTTTCGGCGGGGGTGTTCGTCATGAGTGGGGCTGTGATCGGCCCGGTGAATCTCGGGTCTCCGGGGTTGAGTGCCCTTTCTTGTGATTCTCGTTCTGCCGTGTCGGGCGTTCGTCGTGCGTTTCCGTTGCCGGTTGTTCCGGTACGGCGTAGTAGCACCGTGGTGTACGGGATGGCTGCGGTGGATAGTCGGGGTCGTGTTGCCGACCGCTCTGTCCTACGGGCGTTGGGTTGGGTGCCGGGTACGCGGATTGATCTGTGTGCCCGCGACGGGCTGATAGTGATCGACCACTCCGCTTCTGGCGTGTCGATGATCACTGTTCAAGGGCATCTTCGGGTTCCGGCGTCGATCCGGCACCGGGTGGGGCTGGTCGCGGGCGATCGAGTCCTGTTGACTGCCGACCCCGGCAGAAACCAACTCGTCGTGCACCCGCCGGCGGTCTTGGACGATCTGCTGGCCGCCCGTCACGCCGCGTTGTCCGGCGGTGATCTCTGATGACCGTCTCCGCTTCGCCTTCCTCGAACACGGCCTCGTCGGCTGAGGTGGATGCCGCCCGGCTGTTGCTGGCTCGCCTCGGGCTGTCGCCGGAAGACCTGATGGCGACACCGGCGAATCGGTCGGTGTCACCGACGTTCGCCGAGTACATCCCCCTCGTCTCGGCCGCCGTCACCGACGGCACCCGGCGGGTCTACGGCTCCTACTGGAACCGAATCCTGCATCACTGGGGCAACCGTCGGTTGGACGAGCCGACCCCGTCGGAGATCAAACAGCTCGTGGTGCGCATCAGAGCCGATGTCGTCCCCCGCCGCAACGCCCGAGGCGGTCGAGGCGCCGGGGAACATCTGATCGCCGCCCTGCGATGTGTCTACCGACATGCCGAAGACGACGGCCTGATCACCCGAGCCGACAACCCCGCCCTCAAAGTCCCCAAACCACGGCGCCTGCCCACCACCCGCCGTGCGGTCGCCGACACTCGACTCGCTGAGATCAACCACGTCGCCGCGACCACCGGTAACGATCCGGCTCTGGATACCTTGCTCCTGCGGCTGCACATCGAGACCGCCTGCCGCAGGGGCGGCGCCCTCGCGCTACGACCCCAAGACCTCGACCCAACCCAGTGCCTCATCTTCCTGCGAGAGAAGGGCGAGACGACCCGCTGGCAACCCGTCTCCCCCACCCTCATGGAACACCTCCAGCAACACACCCACGACCGACACGCACCAGCCGCGAAGCAGCTGCTGCGCTATGCCGACGGCCGCCCCATCACCACCCGCCGCTACGACCACCTCTGGACCCGCCTTGGCCGACACCTGTCTTGGGTGGCCACCCAACAGATCTCGACGCATTGGCTGCGCCACACCACGTTGACCTGGGTCGAACGCAACTTCGGCTACGCCACCGCCCGCGCCTACGCCGGACACACCACCACCAACGGCGACGCCGGAACCACCGCCACCTACGTCCGCGCCGACACCCACGACACCGCCACCGCACTTGCAGCCCTCACCGACGAACCACACCCACTCAGCCGATGACCACCACAACGACATCAATGCCAACCAGGAAGCCCGGCACTTGGCGGATTTCTTTCTGTCAACACTGAAGCAACAACCATGGACGAGAGCGACTCAAGCGTCGTCGGCGAACAGTTGTCGGGAGACCTCACTAGGGCACTGATCTGCGTCTCTTTGACCCCAGACTGGGGTCAAAGAGACGCAGGTTCAAATCCTGCCGTTCCGACGGTCGTGAAGCCCCGCTGAACTAGGCGAAAGCCCAGGTCAGCGGGGCTTTCTGCATTCTGATGTCGATCTTCCCGGTCCGTCCACTGTGGTCCGCTCGGCGGCTTGCAACTGGTTTTGGGAGGATCCGCTTGACGGACGCGATATGGGGTCGCACCAGCGACGCACGCCAGGTCACGAACGGGCAACGATCCCGTGTTCACTCCTGCCCCCGGTATCCGATGCGGGTTGGGGCGGAGAAGTGGCAAGAGACCCTTCCAGCACGTGATCAGACCGGGGCACGCAGGGAGCGCACTCCCCAAATCCCGCCAGCCGCTCGACGGCCCGCCGACGAAGATCACTGACCTTGGTTGCCCAGGACCGATGCCGACACCATCCTCACCGAACCCGTGAACTCTTCGGTGTGAACGAAGCGCGGAGCAGATGTGGCGGCGATGTTTCTCAGACCGTGTGACAACGGCTCGCCTCCACCACTCGTCACCGTAAGGAGCGTGGTCGTTCCTCCCCTACCAGCGGGTCGTCGTTGGAGGCCCGCTGGTAAGGGCCAGGTCACCACAGGCCTACGGGCTCGCCGAGGTGAACGCGATGCGGCGTTCCCGCTGCGCTCAACAGAACCTGCAGGTCGTGGGTGAGGACGTCGGGTACGGCCACGCCGAGCAGTCTGCGGGCTCGAGTGACGGCGACATACCAGTTGCGCAGGGTCCCGTCGTGGGCGGCATCGCCGTGCCGCCACCGTCGCACGGCGTCGTTCGACGGAAGCAGGAGCAGGACGGCGTCGGCTTCGCTGCCTTTGAGCTGGTGGACGTTGTCGATGCGAACCCCGAGTGTGCCGAGGCCCGCCGGTGACGGTCGGGGGACGGTGGGTTCCCCTCTCAGCAGGCCTGTGCGAGAGTTCGGGGTGGCGTCGGCGGGCGCAGGCCAAGCCTGGACTGCGGTGTTGACCTGTGCCGTCCAGGTCGAGGTCGGCGCGGGCAAGTGGTGCAGCAGCGCGTAGCCGTGACGCAAGGCGGTGCGCAGGGGCAGCCGGTGACGTGTGCTGATCGTCTCAAGACTGTCTTTGGTCGTGGGGTACCAGTACGCGGTCAGCCGATAGGCCGCCGCGCGGGCGGCCTCCTGCAGGGCCGCGGCCGAGGCGTGGGGGGCGCGGACAGTACGCCACGCGCGGGCGAGAAGGGTGGCCGGGTTCTCACTGGTCCAGGAGCGGGAACTGCCTCCGGGAAGATCGGCTCGGCGCTCTGCGGTGATCACGCAGTCAGCCGGGGCGATGGACTCCTGCGCTGCCAGTTCGGTGAACACCTCCGTTATGGGCCGTTCCGAGGTGGTGTGCTGCGGCTGGTCCTGTCCCAACCCCCGTCTTGACGTGGAGAAGGTCGTCGGCAGGATGACGACGGGGGTGCCCTCGGCGGCGTGCGGGCCTGCGGCCGTGTCGGCGGGGCGGCCGCCGCTGCGCAAGGTGGCGGCGAGGGAGCAGATGACGGGGCTGGACCGGTGATTGCGGGTGAGACGCATCGGCGGGCCCAGCTTGGCCGACAGCTGTTGCAGGCTGGTCGGGTCGGCGTCACGCCATGCATAGATCGCCTGGTCGGGGTCGGCGACCAGGATCAGCGGGACACCAGCGCCGTGGAGGGCGTCAAGGAGGAACAGATCGGTGCGGGAGCAGTCCTGTGCCTCGTCGACGACGACCTCCCGAAAGCGGGACCGGACCGGGGGCAGGACGTCATCGGGTCGCGTCTGCAAGTAGCGTCGGGCCAGCTGGCGGACGTCATGTCCGGTGAGGTAGCCCTGACCACGCAGACCGTTGCGCACCCGGAGGGCACGACGTTGCCATTCCCGCCTGACGTCGGCGTCGTCTCCGATCTTCTGGATCACCGACGTGGCGGCGATGTCGAAGCGGATCGTCTCTCGGCCGTGGTGGTCGAGGGTGAAGGGGACCTCGTTCAGGTCGATCACATCCGACCCGATGCGGATCGAGGTCTTGGCGGCCGGCAGCCGTGCCCAGGAGTCCAGGCGGCGCCATTCCGTTCCCGACGGCAGATACGGGCGGACGAGAAACTGCCAGAGGAACCCGTCGAGGGTGCCGACGAAGTGCGGATGGTTCACCATGTCGGGGCGGCCTGCGGTGACGCAGCGGCTGCGGATCTCCTCGGACGCGACCTGGGTGAACGACAGTAGTGCCCGGCCGCCCCGCAGCAGGGCAGGCGGATCGGCGAGGTGCCGGGCCTGGATGACGTGCGTCTTGCCCGCTCCGGGACAGGCATACAGCGTGAATGGGGCGGGTGCTGTGACGGCGTCGCGTTGCTCGTCGGTCAGTTCGGTCACGACGCCGTGTCCGGATTGTCAGTGATGAAACGGATCGCCTCGGCGAGGTAGTCAGGGACGGTGAACCCGCATCCGGGCGAGAGTTCGTCGGCTAAGGCGTGCGCGAACGCCGGTTTGGACACCGGTGCACCGACCACCTCGGTCAGCCGCTTCTTCTTCTTCACGAACTGATCAAGGAATGCCTGCGCCGGATCCGCGTCGTCCACGACCGCCTTCCACCGATCGGCAGGATTCGACGAGCAGGAGGCGAGGAAAGCCTTCTCCAAAAAGCCGATGTTCTCCTGACTCCAGAGCATGTATTCGAAGGTGGGATGCCCGATGGCCATGAATAGCCGGTCCGCGGCGCCCCACCCTGACACCAGAGCGGGGATCTCCTCGACCCGAGAGGCGGCCCGCCGCCCTGCGAAGTCATCGGCATCGGTGATCACTGCCACCCGTTGTGCAACGGAGGCCTGCCCACTCCCAGGTTTCAGCAGGACCGTGACATACGGTGTGAAGGCGACACCGCCCACGATGGCCAGGGTAGCGCCGTGGAAGCGTTCCACCGCCTCCTGTGACGCGGGGAGGTCCTCGGGGTCGTCGGTGTGCAGCAGCAGTTCGGCGAAGATCGGTAGCAGCAGCGCCTCAGACAATCCTTCGACCAGCACTGCTCGGGGCGCGAACAGCAGCGTGCTCTTGGTGATGTCCAGATAGCGGTCCAGCTCGCGTGTCTCCCGCCCGCTCATCCCGAGGTCGGCCAAGGCGACGACCTTGCTCTCCCACTGTGGGCCGTGACTGCGGTGGCGGGTGCACACGATCAGGTCCCGCACGCTAGCCGCCGCTGCGAGCACCGGTGAGTGCGTGGTCACCAGGACCTGAATGTGCCCTGCCGGTTCGGCGGGATCGACATGCGGCGCCCGACGGGAGTCCTCTGCGCGGCGGCGCAGATGACGCATGAGCAGGGTCTGCAGCTGCGGGTGCAGGTGGGACTCCGGTTCCTCGACGAGCAGCACGGTCAGGTCGGCCTGCCCGGCGGTGCTGAGCTCGGCCAGCACGGTCGCGATGAACAGGGCGTTGGCATAGCCCAGACCTGAGGACCCCAGCGGTGCGGGAGCGCCGTCGGTGTCGCCCAGATGCAGGTGGACGGCCCTGGCCAGCGACGCCAGGGTGGGCTCGGCAAATCGAGCGGCGGCCTGCTGAGGATGCGCTCCGGCCGTGACCGTCCGCAGCGGATCGTTGATCTTCGTCAGCAGGTTGGTGATCACCGGTTCCTCGGTGAGTTCCCCCAGCCTGGCCTCGGCGTGGTCGACGAACGCCTTGACGGCCTCCCGGCTGCCCAGCAGCGTGGCCAGCATCAGACGGATCCGGTCGCCGCTGCCGCTGCCCAGCTCCCGCACCGCGTCCCGCAAGGGAGGTAGGTAGACGTGGCGAACCCCGTGACGCAGTGCCGGTTCTCCCGCAGCCAAGTGATCCCGACCGACCGACCAGGTCGTCGCACCCCGACCTCGATCATCCTCGGGCGGCCGGAAGGTCAGGCCCCACCGGGCGCTGCGGGAACCACCGGGAGCGTCGGCGGGCAGCAGCCCTTCGAGGTAAGCACCGGCCATGGTCGGGGCGATGTCCTTCAGATCAGCCTCCACCCGCAGCGCCTCGCCCGAGGCGGCGGCACCGCAGAGATCCTGCCGGTCCGGTGTGGGCACCCGGCCGTGCACCGACCCGGTCAACAGCCGAACGGCGTCGATGACACTGGTCTTCCCGCTGTTGTTCTCACCGGCCAGCAGCGTGACGTCCGGCCGCAGCGGCACCGTCACCTCGCGGCACGCCCGGAAGTTCGTCAACCGCACTTCGGAAATGAACATGGCGACCTCGCGACGAGACGATCAATGTTGGGATCATCTTCGGCCGAGTGCACGGCGTTACAGGGCCGAACGGCTCAGACAACGGGGCGAGCAGAAGCGGCTCGGCGGTGCTACCGCCCCCTGCGCTGGGCAGTGCACTCGACAGGACGATGCTCTCGGCCAGGAACGGATCAGCCGCCCGCGCCCCGGCGGATCCTCGGCTGTGTCCGATGCACGGCAATACCGCTCATCGCCGGCCACCGCTCCCCGACGGTGCCGGGGTAGCAATACAGCACTCTTCTGAGGACCTGTCGTCCCTGAGCACACGCTCGCAAGTGGCGGCGCGGCACCCCATTTGGTGGGTGTTCCGTCTCCGCATCAATCGCGCTGCCAACCGAGCACTCACAATCTTCTGTCGAAACCAGACGGCTTCGCGGCCATAAACTTGCGGCTAGGCCATGCAGCACCGTGAAAGCACTAACCCTCCGTCATGCGGTTCACGGCTGTGTCGTCGGTAGTGGTCCTCACAGGGAGGTGATGACGTTGCCGATGAGTTGGTCGATGGTGGTGAGGGTGGTGTGGATCTCCGCCACGCCTTCGTCGCGGGTGTGCTGGATCCTGGCCAGGACCGTGGCCTCGTCCCGGGAGGTGCTCAGTGCTGCCTGTGCTTGGGCGTGTACGGCGTCGAGTCCTGCGCTGTATTCCTCGGCGGAGGTGGTGGGCAGGGATTCCTTGAGTGTCTGGAGTTGGCTGATCACGTCGCCGATGTCAGAGGTCACCGTGGTCGTAGCCCTTTCCGGTCTCGGCGGCGGGGATCACGGTGGCGGTGAACGCCGCGCGGCGGCGCACGGGGTGTTCGCTGAGTGTCGCGAGTGCGCGGTCGACGCCGTCCTGCACCACTCGGATGGCCTCGGTCGCGGAGGTTTCGCCTTCGACCGCCTTGTGGAACATCACGCGGCGGGCGGACACGGTGCCGTGGGCGAAGTGGGGGTCGAGGCCGCTGTGGTCGATCCAGGCGTCGCCCAGGGCGTCGAGGAAATCGCGGAACACCTGGTCGTCTTCGGTGAGGAAGGTGCAGGTGAAGCGCACGAAGTACGTCGAGTCCGGCAGGGCGGGCGGCGGGCTGGGTTCCTCGCCGTAGGCGGCGGTCACCAGGTTCGCGAAGTCGTGGCCGTCGGCTGCGGAGGCGGGATGTGTGGAGACCACGAGCCACTCGTCCTGGCCGGCATCGTGGCCATTGGCGTCGGGGGTCGTCACCGGGGTCTGGGGGGCGTCATTCATCGTCAGAGGTGTCCTTCCGTTGGTGGTCGATCTGTTCCAGCAGGCGCCGCAGCCTGCGCACGCTGCCCTGAGTGCTCGGGGTGGAGGAGAACACGTGTGCTTCTCCATGAGGACCCCAGACCTTCACGTGGCCGCCGCCACCCTTCTCAGCCACCCAGCCGCGGCGGGTGATCTCCTGTAGATAGTGGTTCGTCTCCTTGCCGGAGACCCGGGGCGGCGGCATGCCCCGCAGCTCGTCGACCTTACGACCCGACGACCCCTCCACCGGCGTTGGCGCGGTCGTCGTCGCCGACGGGATCGGTCCGTGCTCGTCGGCCAGCGCGTCGGCCTTGGCCAAGATCAGTGCCTCGACCTCACTGATGCCTGCGGTCAACGAGGCGCAGAGGTGCTCGCGCAGGCCGTGTATCTCGTCGACGACGTGTTCGTGGCGGCTCGTTCGCAGCAGTTCGGCCAGCATGGCGAGGATCGCGCCCAGTTCCTCGTCCAGCCGGACGATCACTGCCCGGGGCAATGACGAGGTGGTGGCACGCAACGCGGCGGCAACACCGAAGACTCCACTCACCGGGACACCTCGGCAGCAAACCCGCTGAAGAGCGTCGTTCCCCCTGGGAGCAGCTCGTGACCAACGAGTGTTGACGAGCTGCGTGTCCCGGCCAGGACATGCGGCGCGCGAAAGGTCGAGCAGCCGTCGACAATGGCCGGCTCGGCGCCGTCGCCGAAGTCCCGACACTCCCAAGACTCGGTGAGTGTCCGAGCGTTGCCGTGCGCCACCACGACACTCGCCACCAGAACCGAACCTGCTGGGCTCCGCGTCGACCTGGACTTCCGATCAAGGGAACGGCGTCCCGACACCGCCCGGTCCGTCTTCCCGGACAGCACCGTCAGCGGTGTGCTCGTCGACGCGCTCATCCCTGTGCAGCCGGGGAGGTGAGGGGCGGGATCGGGGTGAGGCCTGCGTCGGAGGTCGTGCCCTCGAGGGTGACGCGGGGCGTGTCCGTGCCGTGGACGTCGAAGTGGCACATCCCGGAGAGCGTGAAGAGGTAAGTCTCGGCGGTGCGGTCGAGCAGGTCTGCGCCGCGACCCGTCAGGCGAGCGGTGACACGGGCCAGCAGGGCACGTTCGTCGCGCGGTTCACTGACCAGCCCGAGGCTGACGTGGCTCGCCGTCCAGAGCCGGAGCACGACCAGGACCACCGACCATGGTGAGCGGCCCAGGTGCTCGGCCACCGACCACAAGCGGGTCTGGTGTGAGCGGTCGAGGAGGCTCAGCACCTCCAGCTCCCTGAGGCTGATTCCTCGGACACGCAACAACCCGGCACCGTCGACCCGCGCCCAGCGCAGCCCGCCGACGAGTTGATGCACTCGCCTCAACACCAACACCGGTTTCCAGTCCACCGGCCCGTTCTTCGACATCTGACTCGTCAACAGTTCTCCTGAGGTTCGTAACGGAGTCGCCCGGAAGCGGCGAGAGGAAGCGCCATGGCCGAGCTGTTCAGGGGCGGCACAGTCACGACGCTCGGACTCCCGCCGCCGGAGCGTCGGCATGTTCCATCGCTCGGGCGCAGGTTTTCCTCCGAGGCAGAGCGGCGCGAGCGGGCCTCCGGGTCACCAGGCCCGCCCGCGCCCCCTGCGGCCCGAGCGTGCGGGCGGGAGCACCGCATCGGGGAAAGCTCGGGCCGGGCAGCGTGCTGTCAGCAGGTGGGCGCTGCCGACAGCACGGGTGGTCGATGCTCGGTTCTCGGTAACAGCGACGCCCCCAGGCACGGCCCGCACGGCATTCCCGTACCGACACCGACGATGTCGATATCGGACACGGGAATCGGCGTTCCGCACCTCGCCCGCAGCAGAGGCGACGTGGCTGCCGGGATGGGACACACATGCACCACCCGACGCGACACAGGAGCCCGATCTGCTCTGAGTTGCACGAGCCACACCGCCTCAACCTCCAGCTGACGCGGTGGTGGCAGCGTCCTTCCCTCGGACACCGCGACACACGTCCAGCAGTCCCGATCCAGCAGAACAGGACGCTCCTCCGACACCTGCGCGGTGGGCATGGCCGCAGGCATCGACAGCCCACACAACGCCACGACCGCCGAGGTCGGCTCGGTACGTTCGCCCGCGACGCGGTGGTGCTCCACCACCAGGCCCGCAGCCAACGGCACACCCACCACGAAGAACACCGGTCCAGTAGTTCCGGTCATGGGCCCACCGCCGACGGGAAACAGGCAGGACAGTCGTTCAAGGTGATCAGCTCGGTGGTGATCCGGACGACCACCGCCCCGCACACCGCGACCCCCACCGATCGGTAGGAACCATCCCAGGTATGCCGCAGCCGACGGAACATCCCCGCCCACACCACCGACCGCTCATCGGCAACAGCACGCAGAAGACGGGGTTCCTCCCCGGGCCACACCTCCTCGGCGTGGGCCGCCGTCATGACCTCGCCGCCTGTCGTTCGCCGATCAGATCGAGCACGAGCAGCACCGCCGCCAGCAGCACCGCCGTGATCACCACGCTCACCACGTGCCCCCGCTCGACAGCACGCAGGGCCGCACCGGGGCGGACACCCGTCTGATGACGAGGGTGTTCCCCCCTCCCGAAGGTGACCGGCTCCTCGGCGATCCGTGGCAGGCGGGACGCCCGCCGTCGGTCGACTCGTCGAACCCAGAACGTCAGACGCCCGAGGACACCGGCTACTCTTGCTACGGACAGTGACGCGACGAGATGACCGTCGCTCCTTTCCGTGGGAAGGGGTGGGCGGCCCGCCAGGTGGCCCGCCCCGTTCCCACCACTCGGCTATGGATGGGCGTCCGGCCGAGAACTCGTCGGCCCCGGCCGAACGCCCGGTCCGTGCCCGGCCGCTGGCAAGATCACTGCTCGTGGTGGTGAGACGAACTCCCCTGCCATCGATTCCGCTATCCACCCGGATGTGAAGTGGACGGTGACGTTGACGACCGAGCACGAGTCAGGAAGCCGTACGCAACGACGTGCTCGCGTGGCTCATCTGTTCGAGAAACGCGATCAGGCACCGCCGCGCGGGCCCGTCCACCGCAGCGAGGTGTGCCTCGGCCGCTTCCGCCAGGACACTGCGGGCCTCGACGAGTCGATCGACGCCACACACGGTGATCGTCAGCATCCTGTCGCGGCCACCACCAACACCCTGAACGAAACCGCTCGCCATCATCCTGCGAACACGGTCGTGCACCGCAGCAGAGAGCAGCAGCCGCTCACTGACATACCCGACGCTCAACGGCTCCGACGCAGTCGCCAGCAACGACAAGATCCGATACTCACTCAACGACATCTTCTCGAAACGGACACGAAGCACCTGCCGCAACGTCTCCTCCAGGTGCCTGCCCGCAGCGGACCACACCTCCCACAACGCGATCGAATCCGGGCAGGGCGGAAACTCATGATGTCCTTCGGACACAGTCGTCTCCCTTCTTGGATCGAACAACCGACACCGGACGAAGCACCACGCCGCAACCCCGATCTCGGCGAGCGCAGCAAGGACCAGACCCACCCAGAGGGCCGTCATGGCAGCTCGGCTAGGACGGACCGAACGGTGACGATCACCGCGTCGGCGACCATGCACGGCACACCGCCGCCGGGCTCGGCCGCCTCGACGAGCCTGAGGTGCAGCCGCGCCCGAATCGGACCGGCCCAGTCGTCCTAGGCCGCACGCATCGCGAGACGATCTGAGCCGAGGGCGAACAGACGGTTCGGAGACAGAGGCACGAATCCGGCACGCTGCTGTCCGTCGTAGTGTTGGACATAGACGCCACGCTGCTCCGACTCGTCCGACTACAACACAGACGAAGTGTGGGAGGGCAAGGGGAGGAATCGGGGAGGATTGAAGCTCCTGGGCCCCTGCAGCTGGTGACTGAAGCCCCCTCATGCCAGGATCTCCTGAAGACGATTGATGGAGAAGGGCAGCCCGATGCCGACGGCAAATGACGAACTACGTCGAGCTCGCGAACGCACCGAGGCGCCTTCCCACCCTGGCGAGTGTCTGTCGCGGCAAGAGCTCGCCGAACTAGTCAACACACGTCTGTGGAACCATGGAGTAACTGCGGAAATCGATGCCAATTACATCGGAAAGCTTGAACGCGGCGTGATCCGTTGGCCGAGTGCTGTTTACCGCGAAGCTCTTCGTTCCATCTTGGGCGCGCCCACTGACTCCACGCTGGGGTTCAGCAACCGACGCCGGTCGGTGGTAAAGCTGGCGGACGTGGACCGCAAACAGTTCCTCCGCAGCGCCGCTTTCGGCGCTGGCGCACTCGCACTCGCACCCGTCGCTGCTCTTCTGGAGGGCGGCGAACCGACACCGATCCCCACGCAGGTGGGTCGACTCGAGATCGAGCAGATTCACACTGCCGCGAAGGTGTTCGCCGGATGGGATCATACCTACGGCGGCGGGCTTGCCAGGGAAGCCGTGTTGGCCCAGTTGCGCTGGTCGGCGGGCTTGCTGGAGGCCACTTGCTCAGGACGAGTGCGCGATCAGCTACATAGCGCGGTCGGCTATTTGGCGCACACCTATGGGTTCATGGCCTTCGACGCCTACGCCCACGACGATGCTCGTCGAACGTTTCGCTTCGCCCTCGCATGCGCCGAGGAGGCGAACGACTGGCATCTACGCGCCAAAGTCCTCTCCTCGATGGCGCGGCACGCCGTCTGGATCGGTCATCCGGACGAGGGCTTGACCCTGGCCGAGTGCGCGCTGGTACGTGCTGATCGCTTGACCGCCACTGAGTCCGCCATGTTGCACACCGCGCGAGCCCGCGCGCTGGCGAAGATGAGTCGAGTGCAAGACACGTTGAACGCCGTAGGCCAGGCCGACGCCACCTTCGCCCAGCGTCAGCCAGCCGACGATCCGCCGTGGATGTCCTACTACGACCACGCGCAACATCTCGGAGACACCGGGCATGCCCTGTTCGACCTCGCCGTGCAGGGCAGCCCCGTGGTGGAAGCGACGACACGGCTCGCCACCGCAGCCGCCGAACACACCGACGCGGCCGCCCGGTCGCGAGTGATCTCTCAGATCAAGCTCGCCTCGCTGACGATGGCGTGCGGCGATCCCGCCGAAGCCACTGTGATGGGAAGAGATGCACTCGACGGGGCTGCCGCCATCCGCTCGCGGCGGGCCGGTGACGACCTTCGGGAGCTGTGGCGTTACTCGGCACGGCATCCAACGGTCCCGGAAGTCACCGGGCTCCGGCAGCGCATCACCACGCTGATCCTCCCGGCCTCGACATGACGCCCACGAGCGACCCGCGAGCGGCGATGGCCGAAGCCTGCACTCGCGTAGGACTCGATCCGCACGGAGCCGAGCCGATTCGTCTCGGAGAGAACGCGATCTTCCGCCTGCCCCACCGTGTCGTTGTCCGCGTGACTCGGCCAGGACAGTTCACCGCAGCAGTGAAGGAGGTTCGGGTCGCCCGTTGGGCAGAGCAGCAGGGCGTTCCCGCAGTCCGCCTCGTTGCCGACGTCGACCAGCCGATTCCGGCCGCAGGACGCGCAGTGACCTTCTGGCAGGAGCTTCCCCCTCATCGGCACGGCACACCCACCGAGGTGGCCGGTGCGCTGCGCTTGCTGCATTCGATGCCGACACCGACCGAATTCACGCTCCCACCGCTGACACCGTTCATCCGGTTGGAGGAACGCATCACCGCAGTGACCAGGTCAGACGACCAGGCATGGTTGCGCCAGCATCTCATCAGCCTGCGCACGCGCTACGCCGAGCTGACGGTCGGCCTGCCGCACCGAGTCCTCCACGGCGATGCATGGAAGGGCAACGTCGTGTCCACCGACGACGGACAAGTGGTGTTGCTGGACTTGGAACGCTGTTCTGTCGGACCGCCTGAGTGGGACCTGGTGAGCACCGCCATCAAGCACACCAGCTTCGCCTGGATCACCATCGGGGACTATCAAGACTTCTGCCGAAGCTACGGCCACGACGTCACCACCTCAACATCCTTCGAGCTGCTACGAGACATTCGCGAACTCCGCATGACGTGCTACGCCGCGCAACACGCGAACGAACACCCACCCGCACGAACGGAGGCCGGACACCGCATCGACTGCCTCCGCGGAAGACACGGCGCCAGACCGTGGGCATGGAACCCCTTCTCCTGATCCAGCCGCCAGCACGCCATCTCCTCAACGGTGCCGCCCAATCTGGGCACGATGCAGCAGAAACTGAGAACCCTGTTGGTCAGGACAGGAACTGGAAGCGTCCCAGGAGCGAAGGTATGTAGTTGTGAGCTGTACCCAGCAGGTGAGCAGCGCTGCCTGTCACCGAACCAGACTGGCGACGACGGCCAAGGGATGAGGCAGGTCAACATCCCCGGCCTGGTTCAGACGGCGCCGGAATGCGTGGACTCAGGATCCGCGGGCCTCCTTCGAATCCGGTACCCGATGTGGCTGTTGTCAGCTGTGCCTGTCCGTCGTCACACTGGCCACCGCTGTGTCGTTGATCGATACAGGTGGGCAGTGTCGATTCGGTGGCAGGCGAGGAGGCAGTGCTGAGGGTCTGCTCGCGTTGCTGCGGCTTGAACTCTCGGTCGTCTGGTGTCGGATGCAATCATGATCGGGATGCACGGCGCCTGCCGGGAGATGAATCTGGCAGATGCCGTAGAAACGCAACAACGGCTCAGTGATCGCTGCACCACAGTCTCGGCGAAGGCCGGTGGAGGGTGACGGAGCCGTGACGGTGCTGGCACGGGGCACCGCTGCAGCAGGGCAGAGGGCGGAGGTGCAGTGTCGGTGACCGGCGAGTGGGGCTCGGCCTATCGCGAACTCACACCGGAGGCTGAGGAGATCTTCCGGCTGGTGAGCGTGCTGGCATTGCCCGATGTCGACGTCGCCCTGGTCGCGGCGGTCGCGGCGATCTCCGAGATGGACACCAGGCAGGCTCTTGACGAGTTGTACGCACGCTGCTGCTGACGCCCACACGGCCGGGCTGGGCGGGCATCGCGCCCGACAAGCTCAACTACGCCGCAGCGACAGCAGAACGGGCGCGGCACGTCGACTGTATCCGTTGGGTCCGCCGCGCCTGCGAACATGCCGTATCGCATCTGAACGCGGTGCCTCCGGCCGCCACCCCACAGCCTGGTATGTCCCTGGATGGGGCAGACCGACATCAACCTGCGGAGTTTCAACCGTCGGCGCGAGAACAGGAGTGGGTGCGCAACCGTAGAGAGCACCTGGTCCTTCTGATCCGTCTCGGCGTGAAGCACCGGTTATACGAGTTAGCGTGGAGTCTCGCCTTCGCCGTCTGGCCTGCGGCGTCGAGGCTCCCCGACAGGGCCTGGTGGTCAGGCCTCACCCTGTGGGGTACCGAAGCGGCGATCGAGTGGCGCCAACCAGCCCGCCTCGCCGACATCCTTGATCGCGCTGCGCACGTCTCCAGCCTCGTCGGTGATCATCTGACGGCGGAGTCGTATCTAGTCCGCTCGCTTGCAGCACGACGTCGGCTCGACGACATCCCGGGTATAGCCGCGACGACCCGAGTGCTGGCCGAGCTGTACGTGCGCTGGGGGCGGCTGCACAAGGCATTGGACGCATGGACCGAGACGCTAGCCGCCCACGAGTCCCGCGATGATCTGCCCGCCGTCGCGCGAACCCTGCATGCGATCGGCTCGACGCTGGTCGCAGCCGCCAGTCTGGACTCGGCACGTCTCCATCTCCTCCGCGCCGAACGGATGTACGCCGATCTTGAGGATCAAGCCCTCGACAGGGATCACGCCGAGACGATGATGCTGCTCGGACGAGTTCAACTGGAGCTCGGTACACCCTCGATCGCCCGTCGCACCTTCAGCGGCGCACTGGCGAAACTGGTCGATCTGGACGATACGGCGGCGGACGAGGTGCGTGCGCTGCTCGCGGCACCAGCCTCCGATCAGCGACCCGTCGTGGTCGGGGGCACGCCGACCGGACCGCTGCTGGACATCTTCGCGGCCCCATCACTCGCGGAAGAACTGAACCAAGGCGACAACCCCCTGGACGAGGAGCGTGACCAGGGGTGAGAGAAGACGACCCCGTCGGTCCTTTCTGTCACGACGCCGGACCCCGGATGGCGACCGCCTCCGTCGGCGCACCGGCTTCCGGGATCTCCTGCTCACGCTGATTCACCGCCCGCCGCCGGCGAGACCGGGAGGATGAAGGAATCGCCGTCACGGGCGGGCGGAACAGGATCATGGCTGGACAAGAGCTGCAGGACCGGGTCACACAGGTACACCACGCCGTAACGAGCCTTCGGATCGAGCTAACGAAGAACACCCGCGGCCATCAGCTTCCGTGCGATCTCGGTGGCCGCCTTCTCCGTGATCTTGTGCCGCGCCGAGATGTCCGCGTGGGTGGTCACCGGGGAACCGATGAGCGCCGCAGCGACGTCACGCGCCATACCGGTGCCAGTGACTCTGTCACGAAGATCCTGCTGCACGGCGGCAAGGTCCTGCACGACTCGGAGCTGGTTGCGCGCCTCCTGCATCAGCCCTGCCGCCACGAACTCAACCCAGGGATCAAACGCCCCGGTACGGATGACGCGGGCCAACTGTTGGGAGCACTCCTCTCGATTCCGGTCCCTCCACGCGGCGATCGGCAGAAGCTGATCTCTTAAGAGACCCTCCCGGACCAACGCCCACGAGACATACAACCCCGGCATCGGGAATCCACGGCCCTCGAACGGAGCCAGCACCTCCAGCTGATACAGCCCAAAGATGATCTTACTAACGCGGGAGAAGCGCCAGTCCGAGGAGTTCCAGGCGTCCCACGCCGCCAGCGCACCCGCAAGATCCGCACCGCTGGCAGCGAAAGTAGGTCGCCGATCGATATCGGACGAGCGCGACAGCAGGTGCTCACCCTGACGCAGGCCCTCGGCCGCTGATGCTCCGGAGAGAAGGGCGCGAGATCGCGCCATCAACGCCATGTCGATGGCGCCGCCGGAGTGGGCCAGCTCGAACCCGAGACGAGCACCCTCGCGATACCGGGAGAACTCCACCGGTAGTGCCAGTCGCTGCCGGCTGCCCGAGTTCTCCGGCGTCAAGAGATCACGCAGTGAGACTGACACACCGCGCAACGCCGACGAGCTCTGCATCTCCCGTGCCTGCACCGTCGTGACCAGCCCGGTCGACGTCGTGGTCGACGAGGTGGAAAGTCGCGCAGAAACCTCGTCCAACCGCGCCAACTGCTCCTGGGCGTCACCCAGTGTCGCGTGGGTCTCCTGTTGGAGGTCGAGGGCGATGCTGCGCAGTGGCGTCGGCACGAACATCCACTCGTAGCCGAACCGGGAGCATCCGACGTGGCCGGAAGTTGAACCGCCCGCCACAGGCCAGAAGCCGAAGATCGTTGAGTTTCCATGAGTGAGATATTTATCGGAACCCACCAATAATCCGCCAGCGGTAAGTTTCATCGATTGAAGATCCACAACTCTGCCCATCCACGCCCCTTCGCAGCTCACACAGTGCAGCGGAGGCTTCCATCGAGACCGCGGACCGACTGGACCAGGAGAATTCTCGTACCAGCTCTACGATGAAGCGAACGAACCGCGAAGCCGCCTACCTGCCCAGACGTATACGCCGTCGAGGCAGCAGACACTATAGGTCCCCTATTCGAGTGAACTTTCGGGTTTCAAGATGCGGATTACGGCTGGATGCTTGTCATCCCTTCATCGCAACACGCTTGCTCCGGCCGACCCTCAGGCTCCTACAATCTCTTGCTCCGATCCAGGCACACCCGCCTCAGCACGGTTGGCGCGACGTGATAGCAACCACATCAACGTGCAGCAGGCGTGGATTGACATGGGTCGGGAGGCGGCACTGACGACGGTTCTGCTTCTGACTCACACGGGATGGTTCACCGTCAGTCAGGGTTGAACAGCTGGCCTCGTCGGCATCCGCGACACCAAGAACCGCGACGACGGCATGCTCGTCATGGAACTGGAGACTTTCGGTGAGCTGTTCGTGGCGATCAAGGGCGGCGGCTGAGTTGGCCTACGGCCGAGGGCATTCGGCGAGCACCCGCGTATCTCTCTTCCGCTGGGGCTTGCCGCCCGATCGTTTACCCAGGTTAGGCCAGCATATGGCCTGTCAACAGGTCGAGATTCTGCTCTTTAGAGGAGGTGCCCTCCCGGCCCGGGCTAGGCTGGGCCTCCTTGGTGGTGCGATCCCTAGGGCCCGCAACGTGGCCTAGCCGTGCGCCGAAGCCTACCCGTGCAGGTCTGCGAGCAGTTCGGTAGGAATGCTCCGGTGAACGATGCCGTGGCCATGGCAGTCGTCTCTCAGCGGAGGAGATGACCTAACACAGATGCACTGGGCGGGCTAAGGGGTCCGTACCAGGCGGGTTCGTCAGCAGAGCCCGCATAGCCGAAGCGCAGACGAGTTCACCCCGATACGTCGTCATAGGTGACGACGAACCGGCTGTGTGTCTTCTCGATGGCAGGCCCGACGAGCTCGCTAGCGCCACACTGGAGAGCGAACCACGACACAGTGGTCATTCAGATCGCCAATCATTTCTACTTCATGCCGATCTCGAGGACAGGACGCGAAGGGTGGGCTGCACTCAACAAAACTTGTCGATCTCGCAATTGGCGATAGCGGCCAACAAGGCCTTCAAGAAATCGCTAGCGATCACCACCGTCCGCGTTGAGATAAGTGTCGAGGGCGTCCATCGACGCCCGGAACGGTGACGCTCGTCGACGCTGATGGTGGTGCCGCAACAGCGCCTGACGAGCCGCCTCGGTCAGCTCAGCCGACACGGCATCGTCCTGCAGCACCCATCCTGCGGCCACGTCGGCACGGTACTGGCGCAACAACTGGACCGCAGGCAGTTCCGCAGCTGAGGTGTCAGCTTCAAGATGGTAAGCAGCCCGAGTGTCCTGCGCATCCTGCCAGGCCCGTCGAAGCTTCTCGGCGCGCGGCTTGGGAACGGGCGGCGGCACGTACGGCGATCCAAGACTGGCAAGCGCCCGGCGGGTCCGGTCCTGCGATTCCCGCACCCGCCGCACCGCGTCGACCCTCGTGGGCCGCCGGAACGGCTCCAGTACCGCATCCCGAGTGCTCGCCGCCGCAGCGGGCTCAGTGGGCTCCTCCTGGCCGATCGACTGGCGGCGCAGTGCCTCGGCCAACTCTTCTGCGTCACGAAACCCCTCCCTCGGGGGTTTGGACCTGTTCCAGCGGCCAAGGCGCTTCCGGACGACGCGCTCCATCGGAGTGAGTTCACGCTCGTCGTCTCCATCCGCGTGCTGTGCTCCGGAGCGTCGGTCTCGTCGGCGCTGGGCGACCAGCCGTTTGGCTGCGACTTGCGGGCTCATCGGATAGGAGACGCCGTCCGGGGTTCGGTCCAGCGCCATGAGGATCGCCCTGGGACACCACAGAGAGTGATAGTAGGGCTCCAGGATATTGTTGTAGGCCACAACCATGATGGGCGCTGGCGAGGCCTCGCCGAGATCAGCCATGACCGTGCGGGTGGCCGCATGCTGGGTGAGCTTGTCATCTCGGTGTGGCACCAGGGCCACGTGGCCCAGCATGTTCTCCTCATGCGACGGAGGCCCGAAAGTGGTCATTGGTGAAGTAGATCACGCAAGCGCCACGCTGAGCAATCGAACGGCGACTCTAAGTATACGGCGCCTGGCCTCGAGACGCCGTTTCGTCCTGCGGTCCTGCTGGTGCAGTCGTCGCGGCCACACAATGACGTAGCCAGGGCCCCCGGTGGCGACGTAGGACACGGTGCGTAACTAGTCTGATGTCAGGCTGCTTTTGAGATCACCGCTATCAGTGCAGTCGCCGCTGCCCGATCACCAAGACAAGCCCATCAATAAACTGGCCCCGATCGCGAAGGCGAGGCACCCTCAGTTCTCCCCGTGCAGACGAGGTGGGTCGATCGGCGAGCCTGAGTGACGACTGCAGTAAACGACGTGACGACCGTTCATCCCTGACGGACACGGCACCGATGAAATTCGGCTGCGCTAGGCACCACCGTAGCTTCGTCACGGACACAAGCAGCGATACACCGGCTGAAGATCTCATCTGACGTGACGGGCGATCGGAGAAGGTGCCAATGGCATCCCGAGACCTGCGAACGCCTGCGGGAAGCTTCGATTGCGGCAGTGCTGTCGGTGAGGATACCGTCGTTGTCGAACGAAAGTCCCTGAACCTTGGTCTTGGTGATGTCGGGCCGTCATGTGACTCCAATGACCAACCCCCGTTCGCGAATCCAGGGAAGGAGCATCAAGAATCGAATTCTCCACCCGGCAGCCCGCACTGTTCCCAGACTCCAGCGAAGACATTCGACCGGAAAAGGGAACCCGCAGAGTGAGCTTGAGCTCGAGCCACGCAAGTCGTATTTCTCCCGGGCGAAGGAGCCAACGAACTACACACACCGCGAACAAATCCGGCAGCCTCCGTCAGATACTCTTTCGGCGCGAAGAATGAGCGCTGGCGCGGGACCACGACCAAACTTGGCCTTGCCGACCCGATCCGGAGCCATTTGCGCAGCCGTTTAAAGCACCGCTGGTGGTTAGGACTCGGTACGACCCACCGCCAGGCGGTCAACCGAGTGGGCAGCCGCCAGCGTTGTACCGGTTTCACACCCAACGCATGAATGATCACCCGATCGAGAAGAGGGTAGCTCGTCGGCTACGGTGCCACACAAGCAGACAGCAGGATTGGACCGGGGTGAACATGGATCTGCCCGCTAAGTACAAACTACACGTAACGCCCGTCGCTGGCGTCGATGCTGGGTTGGTAGAGATCGGGATGCAGTACTGGTCATTGACCGGTATCGATCAGTACGGTGCAGCAGCCTGGGCGACTCCCGTCAGAGACATCGACACACACGGTCGCGGGGCAGCGAACGTCGTGGCCGCGGCTGCGGTGCGCGCGGTTCTGCAAGAAGTTCAGTGCTGCCAATGCGGAGAGCAGCTTCGCCTCAGGACTCGCTCCAGTCTGACCAGCGTTCTTTCTGAAGGATCTACACATTGTGTGGACTGCGACCCGAAGCTGCTGCAGCGTTCAGCCGCTATACTTGTACCAGAGGGCCAAGCGTCGCGGCGGAGCAGCAAGGACCAAGTGCAGCGCGAGCAACGACAACAGCAGAAACAGCACAAACAGCACCTACAAAAGATGCGCCAATGCGGTCTCGACCTGTGGCACCACCGACAGCTGAACGCAATCCGCGAAGAGTTCTTGACAGAGCTGCCGATCATAGATGTACCGAACGCTAACATATTGACAGAACTCGCAACCCTAACACTTCTACGCTTCGCAGAAGACACAGACCCCATACCTCCAATGCGACAATGGATTCACCCATTTCCTTTTCACTCCGGAAATAGAAAGATCTCGACACTCATCAACGACATTAGGAGCGCAGGACTCCTCCTTCCCGATTCCACGACGCCGCCAAATGTGTTCGTTTGGGAGCCGCCAGATTTTGACGAGGAGTGGAGTCGGGCAGACGGAGAACTAGAGAATCTTCCATTTCCGAAATTGACCGATAGATACTACCCAATCGATACTTTTATGCGCATCCCATTTGACCAAAGCTCGGAGGCGGGGCGCGATCGGTTGGATTCACATCTGTCCGAGAGGCTCGCCCCACGAAGTATGACCGCGCAGCGACAACAAGAAATGGTGGAGGTAATACACGAGATTCTAGCGACGGAGGCCATACGTTTCTTCTTGAGGGAGCTGGAGCGCCACAACCTTCCCGAAGTAACCGAGAACCACGCGCCCCGGTTGACGGAAGCAGCCGAGCGACTCGTTGCCGAGAATACTCTGGGTTTCGCCTATTTCCTGGGATGGAAAGCGGCCAAAACTGCCGCCGCAGCAGCACAGGCGAATCGCAGGGCACCTCTGCGTAACATGACGACATATGCCGTGAACACGTTCGAGCGAGACGTACAACACGCGTTGGATAAGCATAAAACCACCATCCGCGAGTTTGACGAGTCGCCATATTTTCCCCTTGCCGCAATGACGAAGACGTTGTTTTTTACAGCTTTGCAAATGGATCCTATGCGGACAAGCGTCGCGATGGCACGTGACGCCATGCCAATACCGGTGATTGCGGAACCGCTAGACGAATCCCCGCTACCAGAACGCGAGTATCAACCAGACGGTTTTCGCCGAGGAAGCAGCAGCTGGATCGAGTTCGCTGGCGACTCGTCGGCCAAGATTTTGTTGAGGGCTAGCAGATATCTATTGGGACTCGAAAAGTTGATGCCCTTCTTGGCTGTATCGATGCACTGGGAGACATTTCCGTCCGAATACGATACTGTCTACAGTCTCCGCATCGAGCTCGATGGTGTCGACGAAGCTTGCTTGCCCCTGGAGGGGAATTTCGAGTACCGCAGCGGTTGCGAATGCCATGGTGCGACAGATCGCGCTGAACAGGTACCCACTCTGCTCACTGATGCGTGTGTGGAAGCCCCTGGTGATCGCAGTGACCACGTCCCTCCACGCGGCTTGTAAATCAGTTGCCTTCCGCGGGGCCTCCCGCGCCAGAGTCACCCTCTCTCTGCCTGCGGCGGTCGAACCACCTGACGCAGTGCACCGTGCCCCCTGACTAAGCAGGGTGGCTCAAGCGAGTCAACTCTAAAACTATAGGCTGGGACAGTGCCGGATCCGGGGTACATGGCAGGTAGGGCAGTGGTCGCGCCGAGAGGAAGCGCGCGGTGGGATGCGTCTGTGAGTGATGGAGAGACCATCTACACAGCGACACGACGGTTGCTGGTCGCTGGTCTGACAGAGTCCGGTGCGGCGTTCACCCCGAGTGATGCAGTATGGACAGCTGCCGCAGCCGAGGACTTACTCGAGCGAGTCACCGAGCCGAACACGGCGGCAGAAGGTCAGTTCATCGAGCGATTACGGGCCAAGCTGGTCGGGGCTTCGTCAGCGACGATCCAGTTGGCAGGAGAAATGGTGTACCTGCACCTGTTGGTGCCGGATGACGTCGGTGGCGAGACCAAGGCGAAACTTGTGGAGACGGTGCTGTCGGCGGACCCGAAGGCGGTGATGGTTCCGCCCGAGTTGACTGCGGCGCTGTTCAGTGGTTTCGCCCGGCCGGGTCCGGCCTACCGTGCCTACCGTGGATGGCAGTTGGCATGGCTGCTTCGGTTCGCGCTCGCGTGGAGGGCACTGGTGCCTGCGACACAGGAAGAGGCGTTACGCGATCCGTGGAGCTTCCGGCGCATCGCCGACTCGTTCCCTGTCGACAGGGCCTACAGTCAACGTAACGCGCTGTTGCACCTGGCGTTCCCTGGCACGTTCGAGGGGGTCGTGTCTCGCAGGCATAAGCGGCTGATCATCGATGCGTTCGCCGGGACCGGCGTCGAGGTCTCCGGCGATGACGACCGGGATCTCATCGCGGTGCGCGCCGCCGTGGAACGCCGTCACGGCGGCCGGGTCGACTTTTACGACCCCGAGTTGATGGCACGTTGGCATCCCGAGAAAGCACTATCACCTACGTCCGAAGCTGCGGGCCTGGTGCTTGCCGAGATCGTAGAAGAGGAGACTTCCGTGCTTCTCGAGCCCACAGCGGCCCTCGCTGCGGGGTTGTTCGTGGACCAGTCGTGGCTGTCGGAGACCGTGGATCTGTTGCGCGAGCAGAGACAGCTGATCCTGTACGGACCGCCTGGGACGGGCAAGACGTATCTGGCGCAGGAGCTGGCCCGGTTCCTCACTGCGGAGGTCGGCGGTGAACATCGGTTGGTCCAGTTCCACCCGTCGTATGCTTACGAGGACTTCTTCGAAGGGTTCCGTCCGCGCCGGGGTGAGGTGTCTGGCACCGTCGCGTTTGATCTCGAACCGGGGCCGTTGAGGCTGCTGGCTGATCGCGCCGCACAGGCACCGGACGTGCCCTTCGTGCTGATCATCGATGAGATCAACCGTGCCAACCTGGCGAAAGTCTTCGGAGAGCTGTACTTCCTCTTAGAGTACCGCGATCGGTCAGTACGGCTGCAGTACTCGCCGACCACCGACTTCAGGCTACCGTCGAATCTGTACGTCATCGGTACCATGAACACCGCCGATCGGTCGATCGCCTTGGTCGACTCCGCGATGCGACGCCGATTCGCGTGGCAAGGCCTCTTCCCCGGAGAACCACCCGTGGCCGACATGCTCCGCCGCTGGTTACACGCTCACGACCTGCCCGACGATCGCGCCGACCTGTTGGACGCGCTCAACGCCCGCATCGCCGAGCGAGACGCCGCCGTCGGCCCTTCGTACCTCATGAATCGGCGGGTCGGCACAGAACCTGGGCTCGCGCGCATCTGGAGACACCACATCCTGCCGCTGATGGAGGAGAGACACGTCGGTGAGGGCCTCGATATCGAAGCCCTGTATGGGCTGGCCGCGCTCCGTTCGGGCACAGGCAGAACAGCAACACGCCGCGAGGATGCACCGCCGCTGGAAGAGACTGGGGAACCGTCGCGGTGAGACTGCTGAGGCTCGCCGAGTATCAGAGCCGAGCCTTCCCACCGCTGAACCGTAGGACCGCCGAGATGCTGGCGGCCACCGGTGCCGTACGAGTGGCCGCGGACCTCGACGGACGGACAGTGCTCACCGCCTCCTCCCGCGTCGGCATCCTGCGATGCGGCGACATCCAGCTGCGCATCACTCCGAAGTTCCCGGTCCGGCGACTGCTCTGGCTTCTCGGATACGCGCACAACCCTCGGGGATGGCGCGAGGACGACATCATCGACCTCGCCGAGACCGACGACTTCGTGACAGCTCTCGCGATGTCCTTCTACGCCGCGACCCGTCGGGCTCTGACCCGGGGCGTGCTCCAGGGATACCACGCCATCGAGGAGACCCTCCCCGTACTGAAAGGCCGCTTACGCGAGGTCGACCAGATCCGACGCCGAGGCGGACTCGCGCTGCCCGTGGAGGTCCGATACGACGACTACACCATCGACATCCCCGAGAACCGCATCCTGCTCACCGCCGCTCTCCGACTGCTACGCATCCCGGGTCTTCCCGCCGCGACGTGCCGTGGAATCCGCACACTGGCGGCACTCTTGACTGGTGTGACTCCCCTGCCCGTCGGCGACGCCGTTCCGTGCCCTCCACCGAACCGGATGAACGACCGGTATCAGGGCGCACTGCGTCTCGCCCGGATCGTCCTCGCCGGCCACGGCATCGATCACGCACCAGGGACGGCATCCGCCGTCGGGTTCCTCTTCGACCTCGACACCGTCTTCGAACAGTGGCTCACCGCCGTTCTGCGGCATTCGCTACCAGCAGACCTAGGACGTCTTCGCGACCAGCCCGTCTATCACCTCGACACCGACGAACGTGTGCGCATCCGACCAGACCTGGTCTGGGAACGCCACGGCCGCCCCAACGCCGTACTCGACGCCAAGTACAAGCACACCACGCATTCCAACGCCCCACACGCCGACCTTTACCAGATGCTCGCCTACTGCACCGCCCTCCGGCTAGACGAAGGACATCTCGTCTACGCCTCCGGCACAGGCCCCAGCACCCACACAATCCCCGGCGGAGGAACCCGTATCCACCTCTGGGCCCTAGACCTCGCACTCCCCCGCCGCGAACTACTCGCCGACATTCACGCACTCGCAGTACGCATCACAAACGCGCAGTAACCCGACCCTCACTCGACCTGAATGTCAGAACATCCGCGGCGGACTTCACCCACGAGATCACTGGGCGGGATTATCTGTTCCAGACGATGCTCGATGAGGTTTCGGGCGGGGAAGGTATCGGACAATATCCGCGCTCAGAACGGGCATCGCTCCTCCGGCAGATGGGGGCGAATCGCCCGAAGCATCCATGCCGTGCGAGGGGATCGATTCGGCCCCGTGGCTGGCCCTGGGTTCGACACCTGGGCCGAGGCTGTCACAGCGTTCTTCGCTGATCTCGCGGCCGATCTGGACGACGCCGGTCTCGATTCGGCCGACGTGCACGAGGTGCTGGCCGCAGTGGACAAGCACCAGGCGGTGTTGAACGAGGTACCAGAGCCGCGTCGGCTGCATGGTGATCTGTGGACGGTCAACGTGATGATGGCGTCTCATGCGCTGAAGCCCACGATCACCGGGGTTTTCGCGATGGTATTCGATCAGATCGTGGGCTGGCTGCGGCGTCAGGGTCACGACGTTCCGCCCCGGCCGTTGCCCGGGTGGCTCCGGTCCTCTGGTGACACGGTGAGTTCATAACCGAAACGCCTGATGAGTTCACCGCACGAAGTGGCTGAAAGTCGACGCAAAGCCCGCCTACCGCTAGCAGCGCTGGCCGCTGGCGTTCCGGTGACCTCACCGACTTCCGGAGTACGGCATCATGCTACGAGCGCTCCACCTCAAGTATCCTGATCAAGGCAGCAGTTCAAAGCAACGATGGCCGCCCTGGCCTCGAGCTCAGAGCGCTGGAGCAGCGCAGCAAGCACTCGACGGAACGACAGGCAGGCGTCGGAGAACATGGCATTTCTGGGCAAGACCAAACGGGCGGTCCAACAGTTCCCGTCGCCGGAGGAGTTGTATCTCAGCGGTACTCTGCCGCGGACCACGGCCGCTGTCGACTCGCTCTGGTTGCATCAGGGCGACGTTATTCGTGCCTACGCCGAGGACCATCAAGACACTCCAGACCTCGCGCTGGAACTGCCGACGGGTACAGGCAAGACGCTGCCGGGCTTGCTCATCGGGGAGTGGGTGCGGCGGAAGGCCTTGGGGCCAGTAATCTACGCGACGCCGACCAAGCAGCTCGCGCGTCAGGTGGCGGCAACGGCCGAGCGCGAGGGTATTCCGGTCGCGGTCCCTGACCGGAAGCGCCAAGCACTGGGATCCGGCGGATGAGGCGTCGGTCGAGGGCGGCGAGGCGATCGGGCTCGCGACCTACAGTGCTGTCTTCAACAGCAGTCCGAAGCTTCCCGATCCCCGACTGGTGATCTTCGACGACGCCCACGCGGGTGAGCAGTTCGTCGGGAACGAGTACGGCATAAGTATCCGTCGCTACGACGACGAGGATGCGTACAACCAAGTGTTGGAGGCGCTGAAGCCGTTCCTGTCCGGTCTCCTCATCCAGCGTCTCGAAGGCGAGCCCGACCCCGGCGCGCACCACCAGGTACGCCTGATCCTGCCCGCAGTTGACCAGACGGCACTGAGCAAGCTCGACGCCGCCTTGGCGGATCTGCCCAAACCTCAATCGTACAAGCTCGCCATGATCCGGTCGGGCCTGGCAGCCTGCTGTGTTTACCTATCATACGGCGGCATCCAGATCCGTCCGATGATCCCGCCGACGTACGAAAACCACATCTTCGCTCGCACCAGGCAACGCATCTACCTGTCGGCGACTCTCGGCTCGGGCGGCGAGTTGGAACGTGCCTTCGGGCGACGAGAGATCGTGCGGATGCCGCTTCCTACCAAGACGCCTCCGCGCTCTGGCCGGCGATTATTTGTCTTCCCTGACCTGGTCAAAGGTGGGGATGCGGTCGGCCTGACCAAGCAGATCATCAGCCTCACCGACAAGGCGCTCGTACTGAGCCAGGCGACTGTCACCAACACCGAAGCGGCAGCCAAGGTGCTGGCCGGCGATGGCGTGCCGGTCATGGGACGAGACGATCTAGAGCGGCAGGGTCTGGAGTCTTTCGCCGAGGCTTCGACTGGGGTGCTAGGTCTGGCCAACCGCTACAACGGACTCGATCTGCCCGGTGATGCCTGCCGGATTGTTGTCCTCGATGGTAAGCCGGATGCTGTCGGGCTGCAGGAGCGGTTCCTGAGCGAGCGGGCAGAGGCCAACGCCGCCCTAGCCGAGCGCCTTCGGTCCCGCATCGTGCAGGGCGCCGGCCGCTGCACCCGTGGCCCGAACGACTACGCAGTGGTGGTCGTGCTTGGTTCGGACATCATGAAGTATTTCTCTCGACCCGAAAACCTCAAGGCGCTCGAACTTGAGTTGCAGGCCGAGGTCGAGTTCGGTTGGCAGAACAGCAAGGGCGTCGACCCTGACGAGGTTATTGAGAACGTCGAGATGTTCCTTGACCACGGTGCCCACTGGCGTGAGCAAGGTGAGCCAGCGGTAGCCGAGTTCCGACACGACGCCGTCAAGGTCGAGCCACCAGGAACTGACGCTCTCGGCAAGGCTGCTGCGCTGGAGGTTGAGGCGTGGCAGCTGGCCTTCGGCGGCGACTGGATTGGCGCGAGCGAGAAGCTTCAGGAAGCGGTGCCGCATGTCGGTCCGGCTGCGACGCGAGGCTACCGTGGTCTGCTGGTGTACCTGGCTGGTCTGTGGTTGCACCTTGGTGCCCAGGACGAGACCCAACGGTCACGTGCCCGACAGCTTGTTCGAGAGGCCGCTCTCGCCGCTAATCGCGGCACCTGGCTCAAGGAGATGCGGGAGCTTCCGGGCGCCGAGGCGGTCCCGCTCGTCCCCAGGGACATCGTGGCAGTGAACCAAGTCGTCGCCCGCCTGCGCGGCCAACTCAAGCCGAAGCAGATCAACGCTGCCCTCATCGAGATGCAGGAAGCTATCGCGCATGATGAGGCAACCCGGTACGAACGCGGCCTGACGACTCTAGGATCGTTCCTCGGGGCCGAGGCTTCCAAGCCGAAGGGTCGAGGTCGCTGCGACTCTGCCTGGGTGTGGGGCACCGCCATGTGGATGACCATTGAGGCCAAGTCGGAGGAGCATGACGACGGCCTGCTTCCGCTCAAGGATGTTCGCCAGGCCAACACCCAGCTTGACCAGCTGGCGGCGGACCGAGGGATGGATCACCCGCCGGCGGCCAGCCCAGCGATCATCGTGTCGGACAAGTTGTCGGTAGACCCGCAGCACGCTCAGGCGGCGAACCCGAACGTCTACCTGGCCTCGACCGGAGTCGTTAAAGAGATCGCCAGCGATGCGGCCGTCGTCTGGGCTGACCTGCTGATGACCGCAGTCGGAATCGCCTCCGAGCACGCTCAGCGGCAGCACGTCAGGTCTGTCATGACTGAGAACGGCTGCCTACCGAGCCAGGTAATCGATCGGCTCACGCAGAACCGGATCAGGCCCGGCGACTGATGGAGCGGAACCATTCAGTGCCGAACTCTGGTGCTACGGTCGCTGACATCTTCACCACGCCGTGCGCAGGCACGTGCCTTGGAGCGCATCGCGACGACCGCTGCGCAGATCGGCGGCCTTGAGTAGGTCCGTATTGCTCGCTCGGCGACGTTGCCCTGTTGATTGTTGCCCCCCTCCTCGAGTCTGAGCTCTTCACAGCGCAAAGTGTCAAGCACGTCTTCGCATGCGCCAGCCGTTCTTTCGTTACGTCCGCCTTCCCGGTGTCGCCCTGCTCGTTAGGGTGCTGGAGGCAATCCGTAGTGATTGTGAGGAAGCCACGCCCGCTGCACGGCCTCCGAATCGTCAACGTGGGTAGGCGCAGCAGTTTGTCCCAGCGCCGGGCGGTAATGGACAGCCTCACAGTGCCATCGCCCATCGGTGTCCGCAGGTGGGCCGCTACCGTCCCCGCACATGATGACTCCCGCGGCCGGGCGAGGTTGGGCGGCACTAGACCTGGTCGCCGAGGCCATCGCCCGAGTGCGCTCCACCGATGCGACCGACACGGAGGCCGCGCTGCTCGCGGCGTGGCACGGCTTCGCCACCGCCGAAGCCGCAGGCTGGTTCCTGGCCCGAAACAGCCTGGACGACGCCACGCTGGCCCGTAACGCCAGTCATCTCATGGCCGCCGTCGCCGATCGGCTGCGTGAGGCGCCGTCCCTGCCTTACCTCGACCCGCTGGCCGAGACCGTCGACGGCCTGATCCGGAGCGGCTTCCAGATTCCCGTGGACAACCGCGCGATCGTCCACCACGAACCGGACCAGCCTGCGGACGACTCTGCGGCGGGGATTGTGCGCCGTGCAGTCCTGGCGCTCGCCCTGGAACTGAACATGTTGCTACCCCACACCGCCGAACACGCCGACAGCCCAGCCGACCGGGTTGCCTGCGAGCACGGCACCCGCCTGGCCAACGAGCTCGGGCGCTGCTGGGAGGGCAGGCTGGACAGCTTCCTCAACAGCCACCGCGATCTGCGCACGCCCGGCCAGCCACGCCATCTGCCCGGCACGAGCACTAGGCGCAAGCACGCGATGAAGCGCGCCTGACCGATGCGGCCGACAGACCGGCTCGTCCTCATCGACCTGGAGAACGTGGTCGGCTTCCGACCCAAGGCCCGCACGCTGCGAGCACGCGTCACCGCCCTACTCGATGCGGCCGAACCTCACCATCACGCCGTGGCCGCCTACGCCACCGACGGCCTCGATGACGACTCCACCGCCTCGACACTCGCCAGCCTGGGCGTCGCACCCCTACTTGCGCTGCCCGGTCCGGACGCCGCAGAGACGATGCTGCTGGTCCATGCGAGGCGGATGCAGGCCGAGGGATGCGTGCTCTTCACCGTCTGCTCCGGCGACCACGCTTTCGCCGCACTGACCGACAGTGAGGTCGCCCGCGTCGAAGTCCTGGTCTGGGAGGGCCAACCCGTCTCGACCAAGCTCGCCGAGGCCGCCGGCAACGTGCGCACATTGCCCCGGCCCGGCGCTGTCACTTCTGCAAGCCGAGCACCAGCTCACCTCACCGCGCCCGCGGATCCGGATCCGGATCCGGATCCCATGCCACGCCAACACATCCGTCACATCAGCGCGAAGCTGCCGGACGTGGTCACAGGATTCTTCATCGGTGTCGGCATCGCGGTGGGACACCGCCTCACAAGTCTCCTCTTCCCTAGCCGCCCCCGTCATCGTCATCCCACCAGGTGATCTCCGATGTCCTCTGCGATGTCCAGCGGGCCCACGTCGCACGCATGCAAGGACCCAAACACACAGGTCAAGGCATATTGTTATCCCGTCCGCCCAACAACATCGCCAAGCACGGATCAGTTTGAGACCAAGCTTGGACCAAATCGTCCTGTTGTATACCCATTCGTACGCATGTGTACGGAGGCCGAGAGACGACATAGTGAGTTTGGTCAGCGGCGGCACACCCGATTCATCAGGCGAGGCGGTGAGGGAAGGTCCGATCAGGCCTGGGGGTGCAGCCTGGCGGGGTCGCGGGGCTCCAGCACGGTTCCAGGTTGTGTATGACTTGGAAGGCGTTCTATATGGATCAATCGACGGTATTGGTTGCACTGGAAAGTGCTACTCCGCAAGAGGCCCTGGCCGCGCTTTCTCGCGGCCCGCGGTCAATCGAGTGTCCGGATCTTGGTAGTGGACGGCTGGTGTTCCCTCGTTACAAGGAGGTTCGCCACCTGCTGCGGGACCCATATTTCCTCTGTGCGCCGACTGCGGCTGGAATGCTCGCCGCAGTGGGGCCCAGAACCCGACAAGTGTTAGGATCGGTCGCTTCGTGGGTGCTCTATGCCGATCCACCTCTGCATTCCAGGTTGCGTGGTCTCCTGGCCAAGGTCTTCGCCCCTCGACGGATCGTCGCCCTGCAGGCTGCCATCGCGTCGCATGCGGACGAGCTGGTCGCCGGTTTCATCGCCCGGGGAGGAGGCGACGCGGTCACGGAACTCGCGCAACCATTACCGGTAAGTACAATCAGCGCTTTGCTGTCGGTTCCCGAAGCTGATCAGAGTAAAGTCAGGGCATGGTCTGATGACGTGGTATTGATCACAGAGCCGAAACTGACCGTAGCTCAGGAACACCAGGCGGCCACGGGTTGGAGCCGACTGTCGGAGTATTTCGACGACCTTATGGGTCAGCGTCGTGTCCGGCCGGGTGCGGACATCGTATCCGGACTAGTCCACGCGGATAATGGTGACCGCCTGACGGACGAGGAGATCATTGCCAACTGCATCGCTCTGCTCGTCGGAGGCCATGAGACGACCAGCAGTCTCCTATCGAGCCTGCTTTTGGCGGCCGCCTCGCACGCCGAGCATCGGGATGCCGTCGTTGGCAGTGAGACCCACGCCGCCCAGTTCGTCGAGGAGGTCTTGCGGCTGTATGGACCTTCGAAGATCACTGCCCGCGTTCCCCGTGAGGACACTGATGTGTTAGGTGTGCCAGTTGCGGCGGGGCAGCGGCTCATTCTGCTTCAGGCGTCAGCCAATCGTGATCCGGAGATCTTCGATGCACCTGAGGAGTTCCGTCCTGAGCGGCGCCCAAATCCTCACCTTGGATTCGGGTATGGCTCACATGCCTGTTTCGGAGCGATGCTAGCCCGGATGCAGGCTGTCGCGCTCCTGCGAGCATTCATGCATGAGTCACACAAGCTCACCATTGACACCGCCAGCGTGGTGTGGAAGCCCTCGCAGGTGTTGCGAACCGCAGCCCGCTTACCGGTGTCCGTGGTGCCTACACCGCGAGGTGCCAGGTGATCCTGACTGGACCATTCATCGAACAGGAACTCGCCGCAGGACGGATCGTCATCGATCCGTTCAACCCGGACGCAGTCAACCCCAACAGCTACAACTACCGGCTCGGTGCTCATATCAAGCGCTTCGATATGGACTCCGGCACATTTGAGAGCGTGTCGCTTCCGGAGGACGGGCATGTCCTGGTCCCGCGCCAGACGTATCTCGGGCACACGACCGAGGTCATCGGCAGCCAGACCTACGCCATGTCGCTGATCGGGCGCAGTTCGATGGGACGCCTGGGTCTGTTCCTGCAGGTCTCGGCGGACCTGGGGCACACGACGTCCTGCCACCGCTGGACCTTGGAAATTGTCGCCGCCCGCCGCATCCGGCTCTACCCCGGGATGGTCGTCGGCCAGGTCTCGTTCTGGTGCAATACCGGTCAGCTCGTCCCCACCACCCCGTTGTACGCCACTTTCAATGACCCGAGCGAATCGCGAATCGGAGCACCCACGTGATTCTCACCGGACAAGAGATCGCGAACCAAGTCGACCAGAATCGCATCACAATCTCGCCCTACGCACGATCCCGCTGTACCACCAACTCCTACGACCTCGCCCTCGGTCGACGGCTGGTGTACTACACCGAGGAGGTACTCGACCCCCGCCGCGAACCCGGGTACGAGGTGCGCGAGATCCCCGATGAGGGCTACGTCCTCGACCAGGGAGAGTTCGTGCTCGCCGAGACCGTCGAGCGGTTCGGCAGCGATCACTACGTGCCGGAGATACACGCCAAGTCCGGGACCGCGCGCTTGGGCCTGTTCGTCCATGTCACCGCCGACCTGATCGACCTCGGCTTTGTTGGACAGTCGACGCTGCAGCTGTACGCCACATTGCCGGTGCGGATTTGGCCTGGGATGCTGATCGCCCAGGTGACGTTCTGGGTTCCCAAAGGGCGAATCAGGTTGTACGGGGGGAAGTACCAACACGCGGACGGCCCGCAGATCTCCCGCAGCTATGAGGACCACCCGGGAGGGGTAGCCCGTGACTGACCGACCCGACACGGGCTTCGCGCGCATTCAGCGTCGCGCCGCCTGTTTGTTCGCGCCCAACGCGCGCATCGAATCCGCGGCGCCCTTCCACGGGGCGCGAGCCCGCGAGGCCGGTGTGGCGGCGGCCGCCGTGCTCGGCGCGTTTGCCGCGCGCATCGAGGCCGACCAGCTCGACGGGCTGATGATCGAGCTGACACGGGGTCACCACGGTGACTGCCTGGCCGCACTCGCGGCCACCACCCGAGAGGTCCTTACCGGGCTCCTGGAAGAGAACGATGCGACAGGTGGGGAACTGGCCAGCGCGGGTTCAGAGCACTGGTGGCTGCGGCTGCATGGAACGCGGTGGTTCGTGCTGACCTTCGCACCCTGCTACGCGGTGACCTCCCCCCGTCATACCTTCGGCTCGTCATCAACGTTCATCGTGTTGCAACCGGTGGAGTCGTTCGACCGGCACGCCACTCCACGGGGTGGCCTGATCTCCGACGCTGTCCGGCAGCGGATTCGGCGGGCATACGCGACTCGGGGATGCGAGTACGACGGCGATCTGGCTCAGCAGGGCGTCGAGGCCTTGAAATTCGTGTGGCCCCGCCACCTTGGAGAGGCCCCCGTCCGGTGGTGGCCTTCCCCTGCACGCAGCGAACCGGCCACGTCGTGACCCCGAATTCCGATTACACCCTCGTCGCCCAGCAGATCGCCACTGTCCATGCTGCCGCACAGCCGACGACCTGGGACGCACCCCGTGAGCTGTTGCGCGCGGCAACGGCACTCTTCACCACCGGCGAGCCGCCTAGCGGTGTCGATAACCTTCTTGCGGGTCTCGCCCAGCTGCTCGCGCAGGGTCCCTTCACGGCTGTCGGTCTACACGCGGCGATCCCATCGGCGCCCCTCCCGCCGAGCCTGCGCCCGGCGAGGCCGACGGGACCGCCGGAGGAGGACGTCCTGCGGCACGCCCTGGCCCTCGCCGAGTCTCCCAGCACTCTGCCGTGGCCGAATGGGCCAGCGGACCCGGTCCGTCTCACGGCGGCCCTGCGAGCGCTGGGTGGTCGGATCCCCTGCCGCATGGTGGCGATGCGGACAGTGGCCGTGGCCTATCTCTTGGAACAGTTCAGCACGGCGTCGGAGGATGAGCGGCGCTGGCGGTCGCGCCGGATCGCGTGGCTTCTTGATCCCCGGGTCAGCGACATCGAGACGCTCCTCCTCGAGCTCACCGGCCCCGGCGACCCCCTCGTGGCTCCCGTGAGGACATCCACACGGAGGTGGTCCGAGCCCGTGTCGGATCGTCCGCTGCCATTATCTGGGTGGTCGCACCAGCAGGCCGTGGACGGAGTGCTGTGTCTGGCTGGCCGGATCGGATCGGTTCGCGGCCACCGCCGGCTGGTGTTCGCCGACTTGTGGTGGGAGGGCGCCTGCGTCCAACTGGCGCTGGAGGGAGAACACACCACGAGGGTGCGCGCGGGTGATCTGGTGTCGATTCGAGGGACCGGCGGGCGAAGCCGTACCGGCCACCCGACGGTCTTCGTCACTCATCTCGACCGACACTGCCCCGGAGCAATACCAGCCCAGCCCCCGGCGGTGGGCATCAGCTCGACGGTGACCGCGATCCGCAGGTACCTGGGTACCCAAGGATTCGCGGAAATGATCACGCCTGTTCTGTCCGACGGTTACTTCGGCGGGGCCGCCCGACCGTTCACTACCTGGGCCGCCGCCGCCGAGCGTCGGCAGTACCTGCGCGTCACGACGGAGCTGGCGTTGCTGGAAGTGATCGCATCGGGCCGAAGCCGGTGCTACGAGATCGGTCCATCCTTCCGCAACGAGGGCCTGCGGGGTCAGTCGGCCAAAGAATTTCTCATGTTCGAGGCGTACTCGGCGGATCTCGATCGTGACGGGATGGTCGACTGCATGCTCGAGCTGATCCGGACCGTGGCTGCCTACCCGGCCCCGGTGCGCAGGATGTCGTTCGACGAGGCGTTCCTGGAGGTCTGCGGGGTCGATCCGCAGGATGTCGTTGCGCTTAGTGCGCTCGCGGCCGAGCACATCCCGATCACCGCGTCCCGTACTGGTGATCCGGACATCTTGGCGCGGCGGTTGTGGCGCACCGCGCTACGCGCCCGATTGCCAGGTCTGGTCGCCCTGGACGCGATCCCCGGTCCGGCGTCGCCGCTCATCGCCGGAACTGGGCGGGCTGCCGCCCGCGTGTGGCTGTACGCCCAGGGCGTCGAGCTGGCCGAGATCAGCCGTAACGAATGCGATCCTCGCAAGCTCGCCGAGGCGTTCCGGCACCAGTTCGCCAGCGACCCGCACGCCGTGCACCGTGACTGCCGGCAGGTGGTCGCACTGTTTGAGGGCGGAGTACCGCCGTGTGTCGGGGTCGGCATGAGCATCAGCCGCCTGGCCCAACTCACCCGTGACACGGCGCCGAAGCTCACCGATTCGCCCTACCAACAGGAGCTGACCCGATGACTGCATCACGAACGCAGGGAGACGCTGGTGAGCACGCTGCGTGGCTATCGGGCAACCAGGCGATGTGGGACGCGCGCGTGCCACTACACACCGCCAGCGACTGGTATGACGTGGACGGGTTCCGACGCGGCGAACTCGCCCTGGATGATCTGGAGCGTTCGGGGGTCGGCGATGTTCGAGGGCGGTCCCTACTGCACCTGCAATGCCACATCGGGTTAGGGACGCTGTCCTGGACGCGGCTGGGCGCCGACGCCACCGGCGTCGACTTCTCCGGCGAAGCCATCATTCAGGCACGGGCGTTGGCCAAAGACCTTGGCCTTCCCACCCGGTTCGAGCGGGCCGAGGTGTCCTCGTGTCGGCTGAACCGAACATTCGATGTGTGTTTCACCTCCTGGGGCGTGCTGATGTGGCTGCCCGACCTCGCGGCGTGGGCCCGCACCATCGCCGTCCACCTGCATCCAGGAGGTGAATTCTTCCTTGCCGAGGGGCATCCACACTTGTTCATCTGGGACGACGTGCGCGACGGAGCCGGGTACCTCCCGCGCAATCCTTACTTTGCTCACCAGCAGCCCGTCATCGACTCCGAGGCCAGCACCTATGTTGATCCCAGCATGAGTATCGGCCTCCCCCAATACCGCTGGAACCATCCGCTATCCGAAGTCGTGACGGCCGTCGCCGCTGCGGGGCTGCGGATCACCGAATTGACTGAGCACTCTCGTCTGCCCTGGCAGCCGTTGTCGTGGATGGTTCCCGACCAGGATCCTGGCTGGTGGCGGATCGACCGGGATCCGTTTCCACTGAGCTTCACCCTCAAAGCTGTCAAGGAGAAACGGTGACCACGCCTTCCTTATCTCCCCATTCCTGGCCGTTGTCGGTGATTCCGCGTACCGCGCAGGAAGTCTGGGCGGCCTGCTACCCCGACTTCGTGGCCATGGTCAATCAGACCAACGTCATGCCTGGCGCCTTCACCACGCTCAACACGTGGGCTCTCCAATCCCGGATGGACCACAACTCCACAATCCTGGATGTTGCGTGCACCACCGGCTTCTCCTCCCGTGAACTAGCCCGCCTCACTGGATGCCGCGCGACCGGATTCGACCTGTCGGCCGATGCTGTCGCGTTGGCGCGCTACAACCATCATTCCACCGACCCGAGCCTGGATCTGGAGTACGTGCAGGCCGACGGCACGACCTATGCCTCGTCCCGCCGGTTCAGCCACATCGTCGTGGGCGCGGCCCTGGGGTTCTTCCTCGACCCCGCAGGCATGGCCACCCGCCTGACCGGCCAGCTCGACGACGGCGGCTACTTGTTGGCCTCGCCGTTCTGGAGTGCAGCGCCGCTGTCGCCCGAGGTCGCGGTCATACGTCGGGAGGTTTTTGGGATCAGCAGTCCCATGGAGACCCGTGCGGAGGCACTGGCGATGTTCGCTGGCCTCGACCTCCTTTACCAGGCAGACCACTTGCTGATCCCGGAAAGCGACGCGGATATCGAGCACTACTGCGTATCGACGATCGACCGGGCATGTTCGCAGTCCGGTGTGGAGGACTCTTCAGTGCGTGCGGCGATGCTCGCGCGCCTGCGATCGATCAAACATGCGACCAACCGGCTACGGGAACACCAACGCTATTCGGTGCTCGTTCTACGCTACGACGCGAGCACCTGTCCTCGACGGTTCGTCGAACTGTTTTAGGCGACCACGGTGAGCCTCGTGTACCGCAAGGAACGTAGTTGATGTTGCTGTTCGTGAACGGCCCCTTCGGTGTAGGGAAGACGACCACCGTCAATCTGCTGGCCCAGGACCTGCCGGAAGCACTGGTCATCGACCCGGAGAAGGTCGGCCACATGCTGTGGTCACAACTGCCGGAGCCATTGCGGGCTGAGGAGTTCGAGCTGGAGCCGGTCTGGCCTGTCGTGACCCGATGCCTCTTGGACCAGACGGCACGCACGTATGGCCGGACCATACTGGTGCCGATGACGATCGCACGGCCGACGGTGTTCGATCAGATCGTGGGCTGGCTGCGGCGCCAGGGTCACGACGTTCTCCACGTCACGTTGCTGGCTGCCGCAGCCACCATCCGAGACCGCCTTCGTGCCCGGGGCGAGCGTCCCGATCGATGGGGCGAACTGAGCTGGGAAGGGCTGCAAGTCGAGCGGTGCCTCACCAGCCTGGGCGGACCGATGTTCGCCACTCACCTGCACACCGACGGCCGCAGCCCTCGCAGTGTGGCCGACGGGATCCTCGCTCTGAAGGCACTTGGCTCGCACCGCACCAACGCCGTCGACACGTGACCGAGGTTGTGGGAAGCCCTGATCCCGTCCCGCAGCGGTCTGGTTAGGCTCCGGACAGCAGTGTTCGGATACGGTCCGGTCCCAGGGCCAGCAATAGCGTGGGCAGCCGCGGTCCGGTGTCGCGGCCAACCAGCAGCGTGTACAGCAACGAGAACAGCGCCCGTTGCGCCGCCTTCAGCTCCGGGGTGGGTGGTGCGTCCAGGGGCAGTTGGGCTTGCAACTTCGGCACGCCGTAGACCAGGGTGGTCAGCCCGGTCACCGACCAGTCCTCGCCGAGTCGGTCCAGTAGCAGCTTGATCGCCTCCCGCTCGCTGGGTGCGAGCTGCTCCAGACGTTCACGGTCGGGCTCGGTGCGCACCTGGGTGCGATCCTCGACGGCGACGTGCCCGGTCACCCAGTTGTAGGCCCGATCGAGCCTGGGACGGGCCTGGTCCAGGCTCCCCAGGGGCTCGTCTGCGGTGAAGTCCCGCAGGATGCGTCGGGTTTGTTCCTCGTCGCCGGTGGTGATGTCCACGACGGAGGCCAGGGTGCGGAACGGGAGGACCCGTTCGGTACTCGGGAGGGCTCGGGTCGCCGTTGCGACCGACCGCGCCCGGACTGCCTGCTCGACTGGTTCGGCGGTGCCGTCGGCGACGCGGCGGCCGACGGCATCCCATTCGTCGTAGAGCCGGTTGACTTCCTGGTCGAAGGCGATGGTGATTGCTTGGTTGGGCTTGCGACGCGCATAGACCCAGCGCAGCAGCGGTGCCTCCAGGATCCGCAGTGCATCATCGGGGGTCGGTGCTCCGCCCGCCGATCCGCTCATCTTGGCGGACCCGCTGATTCCCACGAAGGAATAGCCGAGGTACGCGGGAGGCTGGCCGTCGAATACCTCGCGCACGAGTTGCGAGCCCACGGTGAAGCTCGAACCGGGAGAGGAGTGATCGACGCCGGCGGCCTCGAACGTCACGCCTTCGAAGGCCCACCGCATCGGCCAGTCGGCCTTCCAGACCAGCTTCCCGCCGTCCTTCTGGCGGAGGTTGAACCCGTCGGCATGCCCACACACACAGGCATAGCTGATCTCCGTGCTGACCTCGTCAAAAGAGGTGACGGTGGTGGTGTCGCGGCCGCAGGCCGAGCAGTACGGCTTGTACGGGTAGTAGTCGCGGCCCGTGCTGTACTCGTCCCCGTCCTCAGCATCGGTGACCTCGGTCTTCTTGGCCGTGCGGTAGCGGCCAAGAATCCCATCGATCGTGGCGCGACTCCGCATGGCGTGAATGATCTGCTCGCGGTAGACGCCCGACCTGTACATCTCGGTCTGGCTGATCTCCACTACGTCCACGCCGAGTTCGGCCAGCGCGGTACGGAAAGGGCTCTTGAAATGCTCGGCCCAGTTGGCGTGTTCGCCGCACGGGTCCGGTACTGCGGTCAGCGGGCGTCCGATGTGTTCGGCGAACGACGCGGGCAGGCCTGCCGGAACCTTGCGAAGCCGGTCGTAGTCGTCCCACGACAGCAGGTGCTTGCACTCGATCCCGCGCCGCTGGAGCTCGTCGGCGACGAAATGCGGGACCATGATCTCGCGCAGGTTTCCCAGGTGAATGGGGCCGGACGGGCTGATACCGGACGCACAGACGAGCGGCGTGTCCGGCCTACGGCGTTTGCCTTCGGCGATGACCTGGTCTGCTGCTGCGACCACCCAATCGCCTTGCTTCCCGCCAGCCACGTTCTGCCTCCTGGTGCTGTCTTCAGTGGAACCGGGCAAGGATACCGGGGGTGGGGCGTGGTGGAATCGGAGGCATCAGGTGCCGTCCGGCCCCAACGCAGGTGTTCGAGACGAGATGTCGACAGCGGCACATAAGAATATCGTGGCGTTGGCGAAGACCGAAAACCCTGCGTGGCGACGGGTCCAGAACGTCATCCAGTTCGTCAACCAACGTGCCCGCCCACGCCGCCGAAGGTAGACGTGGTGTGTAATCGCGTCACCTTGGCCGACGGTCGTGTCGTGGGCGGAACGCGGCTGCTGCGAGGTGAGGACGCCCACTGCGCCGCGACCGAGATGGCCTCTCGGATCGCCGCACGAGGTGGGGACACCTCCCGCATCATCACCGCGGGCGACCTGATCTACGTCGCGAGCGCGACGGAAGCCGACCGCACGGCGACTTTCCACAGCGCCATGGCACTGCTCGCCGAACCCCACGACACTCCGGCCGCTGCGGTGACCGCCTGGTCGGACGCGGCGTACCTTCTCTACCAGGCACCCCGTAGAAAGCGAGGCGGCGACGCCACCGTGCGCACATTCCTTATCGCCGCAGGCACCGCGCTACTGGGCTACCCACCCGTTCTCATGCACGACATCGACCTCAACGCCTACACCCGACCAGCCGGGCAGTTCGTGAACCAGTTACGAGCCATCCAACACAACGCCCCGGAGCACATCGCACCCTGAGTCGTCCGGCAACTGGAGCCTGCTACTCACGCCCGCAGTCGGCCGAGCACGTCCGTCATCTGCTCGTACGTCTCCGGCACTGCGTCAGCGTTTCCAACCGGTGCCGCTCCAAACGGATAGCCCCGATGTGCTTGGCCAGGTAGAACAGCGACCGTCGAGCCGCAGCGGCCGTGGACGGTCGAGGCCCGTAGGCTTCCCAGAAAGCGTCGCGTTCAGTGCCGGGTTTCTTGGCCGCCATGAACACCGACCAATCGGACTCAGGATCCCCCCAGGACGTTCGGTCATTGCGGCCGTGCGATCGTCATCGGCACCAGTATGGTCCGGCCATACGTGCGTGCCGTCTGGTCCAAGAGGCATCGGGTCACGACAGGCCAGACCGGCTCCAGCTCGAACTCCTCAGCCCGCAATGGCTCCGGCAGTTGTGACCACAGCATGTGGCCGACCTTCTCCGGGTCGATGACCAGTGCTTCCGGCAGGTCCTGGGCCAGCAGATTGACGGTGGTCGTCTTCCCTACACCGAAGGGGCCGTTCACGAACAGCAACATCAACTACGTTCCTTGCGGTACACGAGGCTCACCGTGGTCGCCTAAAACAGTTCGACGAACCGTCGAGGACAGGTGCTCGCGTGGCTGGATCGGCAGCTGCGGTCGATGACGGAGCATTCGAAAACGGAGATGAGGCGATATCCTGCCCACACTGCGGAGTTAGGCGAGTACTGTGCGCGAGGAAGGGGATGGGAGGGGTACACGCGATGACAGCACGGCCTGTCACCCCGCTTGCTGCTGCTCGCGAGGCCGCCGGTTATACCCAGGAGAATCTCGCCGTGGCTCTGGGAGTTGAGCGGACCACTATCGGACGCTGGGACCGTGGGAGCCAGTTGCCTCAGCCCTGGCAGCGGCACGGCCTCGCCACCGCTCTACAGATTTCACTCGATGCACTTGATGACCTGTTGCGGCGCACCGTTCGGCGACCTGCGGCCGACACGAGTACGGCCCAGGACTCGTCTGTGTCGAGCCCGGTGACGAATGCAGCGGGGCGGATGGTTCACCGGAACCAATCGGTACCCGAGGTCGACGTCATCCATGCTGGCATCCCGCGCCTGCGCCGTGCGCTTGACCGGTTGGACCTGCCCGACGACGGACCGACCAGGTCTCCGGACAACCTGCGCAGCGAGATCATCCGGGCCAGCGACGATCGGCTGCAATCTCGTTATGGCGGTCTCGCCCGCCGCCTCCCCGGCCTCATCGCCGAACTCGCCCGCGCCGGTCAGTTGGGTGACACGGCAGGTCGGCGCGACGCCGCCGCCCTGTTGACCTTGGCCTTGCGGGCTGCTGACGGCGTTGCATTCAAGGCTGGCTACCTGGACTTGTCCGCCCGGCTGATAGACATGATGCGCTCGACTGCTCAGATCGCCGAGGACCCGCTGTTGCTGGCTGTCGTGGCGTACGTCCGCACCGAAAGCTTCTTTGCCACCGGCGACCTGGACACCGCCGCCCGCGCTCTCGACGTTGCCACTGACCACGTGCCCGATCTCGACCAGATCTCCTCGTCGGCCGCGTTCGGTGCTCTGCACATGCGCGCTGCGGTGGTGGCTGGTCGAGCGGGCAAGGCTGACGTGGCGACCGAGCATCTGCGTGAGGCTAGTCGCGCTGCGGTTGGCGTGCCGGAGGGCATCTACCTGGGCACCGCGTTCGGGCCGGCTTCCCTGCGCATACACGAACTCGCGGTCGCCGTTGAATTACGAGATCCACTGGGTATCGAACGTGCGGCGTCCTGGCATCCGCCCGACGAGCTCCCAGCCGAGCGCCGCTCCCATTATTTCATCGATCTAGCCCGTGCCCAGCTCGACCTCGGTTACCACGATGACGCTTACCTGTGCCTTCAGACCGCTCGGCAGGCCGCGCCCGAACACGTTCGCACTCACCCGCAGGTCCGTCAGTCCCTGTCAACATTGCTGCGCACTCACAACGCGCCCAGTACTGGCCTGCTCGACCTCGCGGCGTGGGCCCGCGCTCGTTGATCCGCCAACCACCAGCCGCTCACCGGGAGAACAGCAGACCTGGCAGGTCATGGATCGAATCGATCACCCACTCCGCATCGCGACGTACCAGCGGATCGTCAGCCCACAGGTACCCCCATGGACCGCGCCGAATCAACGCCGTGCGGAACCCCGCTGCCCTCGCAGCCACGACGTCGTTATCCCGGTGGTCACCGACGTACACCGTCTCGCCCGGCCCGTCGGGCACCATCTGGGCGGCGCGGGTGAAGAATTCGGGCGAGGGTTTGGCGGCTCCCCATTCCCCGGAGGTCGCGATGCAGTCCACCGGCAACTCCAGCGCACGCAACAGCTCAGCTGCGCGAGCCGTCTGATTGCCTGCCACCCCGATCCACAAGCCACGTGCTCGCAGAGCGGCCAAGCCGGGCCGCACATCGCTGTAGAGGTCACAGTCCTCGATGCGCTCACCGAGACCAGCCTCCTCGCGCAGCGCCCGTTCGCGCGCGACGTCGAAGCCGGGCTTGAAGTACTCGAACGTCTCGGCGTTGTCCCGGCCAGCGGCGGTAACTGCACCCAACACTGTCGAGAACGTATGGCGGGGAACGCCGATCCAGTCGGACCACGCACCCCACTCCCGCGAATCGTCCAGCAACGTCTCGCCCACGTCGAACAACACCGCAGTCACCATGCTCATACTCCTACGTTCCATACATACCGTGAGGGACCCGAGCAACAGGCAGGCCGCACCCCGAACTGCCAGCTCGCCGTAGGACAGCAGCCGGAAGACTGGCCGATCCGGAGCTGCAGAAGTCCGCCGTTGGGCTCCACACGGGTCCGGGTGGCTCGTGATCACCTCGCCTCTTACCTAGTGAGGTGGGTGGTGTCGTTGTGGTTCAGCAAGGTCCAGCGCCAGCCGGCTTCGGGGCGGGTCCAGGCGAGTGGTTGTTGTTCCCAGCGGGTGATGCTGGCGTAGTGCACGGCGAACGCGGTGTTCGCGCGGAGGCTAGCGGCCAGATTGAGGAACAGGTGGGCTGCGGCGGTGACGGTTTCGCCGTGCCCGATGATCAACACGGTGCCCTCGGTGTGCCGGTGGAGGATGTCGCACAAGGTCGCATTGGCACGTCGGAGATAGGCGGACCAGGGTTCGGCGCCGGGCGCGATGGGCTGGTCGGGATGGTGGGCGGGGATGCGTCCGAATGCGGCCACGACTTCGGTCCATGATTTTCCGTCGGCGTCGCCGTAGTCGGGTTCGCGCAGATCGTCCAGAGTGGTGATGGACAGCCCAAGGCTGTGGCCGATGATGTCGGCCGTCTCACGCGCCCGTCGAAGCGGGGTGGTGTAAGCGGCGGTGATCGGGGTTTGGGCGTGGTCGATGCGCAGCCTGTCGGCCAGCTGATGGGCCTGCTGGTAGCCGTGGTCGGTGAGACCGGTGCAGCCCCGCGGGCCGCCGATGATGCCATGGACGTTGCAGTGGGCTTCTCCGTGCCGAGCCAAGGTCAATCGGGTCGGTTTCATACCTTCCTCCGCCGGTCGGCGTCGAGCACGTGCTGGTATATCGCCAGGCATCGCGCTGCGTGGGTAGCACCGGTGAACTGCTCGGCACGAGCATTGGCGCAGCGAGCGACGTTCACCGAGACAACGCCATGGCCGACGATGCTGTCCAGTGCGGTCGCCATGAGCTCCGGATCGCCGGTGGGCACGATCCGGCCTGCGTCGCCGACGAGTTCAGCCAGGTTCGCGACGTCGGTCGCCACTACGGGGACGGCGTGGGCGAGGTAGTCGGCGATGGCACCACTGCCTTGAAAACTAGGGTGCGACCGGTAAGGGAACACCCCGGCCGCGCTAGCCCGGACAAGTGCGGACCGATCGGCCGGGCCGAGGTAACCAGGTACCACGACCAGCTCGCCAGTACCGACCCGAATCGGCCCCTTCACGAAGGCACCCAGGTCGACACCAGCCTGCTCGGGCTGATTCCAGAGATCTCCAGCCAGTACAACGCGCGCCGGCACGCGCATCCGCTCGAGCACGGAGCGGAGCAGGCTCGCGTCCTTCCACGGTGCGGCGTAACCGTAGAGGCTGATCACCGGTATCCCCGGCGGTGTGTCCAGGGCTGCGGCGAGCGCCGGCCGGGCATTGGGTGAAGTTCCGATCGGGATCGTGGTAGGCAGCCAGGCAACCCCGCCAGGAACATCGTCGGGCACCGTGCCGGCCAGTTGGTGGCGCGCATACTGTCCGAAGAATACGTAGCCGTCGAGGGTGCGGATTGCCTCTTGAACGACGCTGTTCCAGCGTCGATCGGGTACGTGCTCGTGTAACAGGGTCGGGGCAAGGGTGTGCACGTGGTACACCACCGGCGGGTCGGGGCGGTCAACCCGTCGATCTGCCCAGAACGCGGGGACGAGCTGTTCGATCTCCAGGTTACCGAAGTGCAGCGACACCAGGTCGTAGCTGTCCAGATCGACCTGGTCGGCGTGGGCACGTGCTTCGGTGAGCATCCTCTCCAACGGCCAGAACCGGTGTCGGGTCTGGTCGTAGGGAATCTGGCTGGAGCCGTGCCGGTCGACCGTGACACCGTGGTGCCGCAGGCCTGCGGTCAGTACGTCGAGGTAAGGCGGCAGACTGCCGTCCGAGTGATCCGGGCCGAGAACCAACACGCGCATCGCTTACGTCACCATCGTTTCCTTGTGCAGCGTGCGGTAGACCGCGAGTGTCTCGGCCGCTGCGGTGTCCCAGTCGAACCGGGCGGGCAGCGTTGCCGCTGGCGCAACGTCGGCGAGGATGGCACGGAGATCAGCGGCGGTGCGGTAAGTGTGGCCGCCGCCAGCCGCGAGAAGCTCCGGTGCGGTGCCGAGGTCGGCGGGCAGCAGCACCGGGGTGCCGCAGGCCAACGCTTCAGCGATGGCCAGGCCGAATCCCTCCCACCGCGAGGTCGACAGCAGGAAGTCCCCCGCCCGATAGAAGCCCGGCAGATCCTCTGCGGGCAAGTCCTGCACGATCGTCACGGTGTCCTCGACGCCGGACAGCGTGATCGGGGACAAAGGCGGGGCGTGCCCCAGCAGCACCGTGATATGCGCGACGTCGACGAGTTCACCGGCCAGCCGCTCAAGGCGGTCCCACCCTTTCATGGGTGTCGTCTTGCCCACCCACACCAGGCGATGCCGCTCGCCCTCAGGGCTACTCCACGGCGGCGGCAACGATGTACTCGGGCTGGCAAGGGACCGGCTGGTCGCCGCAGTGGCGTCGGCCGCGAGCGTGATCCACCGGCCGCCGGTCGGGAGCGTGACGGGGCCGGGCAGGAAGCGGTCGCGCTCGACGCCATTGGCGATGACCACCGGCTGCGGGATGCCGTAGGCGGCGGCCAGATCGCCGGCGGCGAACTCGCTGACTGCCAGCACTTTCTCGGCGGCGTACAGCAACTCACGTTCGGCGGTGATCAGATGACTGAAGGCGCGCATGGTGGCCGCGGAGAGGTCGCCGCGAACTACGACCGGCGCCCGCGCCGGAGAAGGTCGTCGTACATAGTGCAGGGTTTCGGCCTCCCACGAGGAGGATTCCACGACGTCCGGTCGCACGTCAGCCAGTGCCGTCTCCACCGCTTGACGATGGCGGCCGAGATCGTCGGTGCGGGGCAACGCGAGCGTTCGGATGCCTGTGAGAGTGAGGGGGTCTGGGGTGTGCTGAGTGATGAGAACGATTTCGTGGCCCGCGGCGTGAAACAGCAGGGCGAGCGCTCGGTAGAGGGTTCCGATTCCGCCCCTCGTCGTAGCGTGTAAATCCCGGTGCACCAACGCGATGCGCACCGCCCTCACCGACGCCTGTGCAGGCGTGCCCGGAAAGCGTCCCACTGTGGGTAGAGCTGGGCCAGTCGTCGGGCGCGAAACTCGTCGTCGGGCAGCTCCGTATGCAGGCGCAGCTCACGCGAAAGCACGATCGCCTGATTGATCAGGAAAGGCATCTCTATCTCAGCCTCTCCCACTAGGGCGTCGACGGCGTCGTGGGCGCCCGGGGTATCCACGAGCAGAGTGCGCAGCAGCGCCAAATCGAATCCGGGCAGGAACAAGCCGGTGAATTCGAAGTCCAGCAGCACACATCCGCTGGGCTCGGTGAGCAGCAGGTTCGCTGGCAGCGGGTCGCCATGATTGGCCTTCCACGGCGGTAGCGTCAGCGCGAGCAGGGCGTGCAGAGCGGCACGGTCGTCGGCGTCGAAGAACCCGGAGTGGTAGTACCGTTCCACCCGGTCGGGATAGTCGAACACGGGCGCCAGCACGCCGGGGGGCGGCGTCCAGCCAGCGAAGGCTGTGACGGTGTCCAGCACGGTGGCGAGTGCGGCTGTTGACAAGGGCTGCGCGGGGTAACGCTCGGTGTCCACCGGCTGGCCGGGAATGTGCTCGACGACCAAGACGCTGTGCCCGTTGGTGTGCAGTAGTCCGGGCACCCGAACCGGCGGTGGGTTCCTTGCGAACGCCTGATAAATCCGCGTCTCGTGGTGGAACTTGGCCTGCCAGAATTCCTCGTCGGTGAGCAACACCTTGATCACTACGGGCAGGCCGTCGCGCTCGCCGAGCGCGAGCACGGACTTGTCGCTGACGCGCAGCACCTCGCCCAGCACTACACCGCCGAGATCAATAGTTCTCAGGTCACGCGGCATGCCGGTCACCAGCGTGTTCTCCCCTCACAGTCCGGGCCAGCTGATCGACCAGGTCCGCTTCGGCCTGCGGTTCGTGCCAGGCGTGCTCGATCGCCTGGATCGAGTGCAGGTAGTAATGCGGGTTCGGCGGCGCTCCGGTCGCCAGAGCACCGAGAACCTTCCAGTACATGATGCCGCTGTAAAGACGGAACCGCGCGGACCGTGCGGTTGTGGGCGGCCACTGGAACCAGATCCGACGCACCAACGCGCTGAACTCTGCCATCGCCGGTGCTTCTTCGGCGACGGCACCGATCATGCTGTCAGCCTGCGGCACTCGATGGTAGACGACAGTCGGCTGATGGATGCGGCTGAAGCGGTAGCCGTGCTCCCGAGTCAGGCGCAGCCAGAAGTCCCAGTCCTCAATCGCCGGTAACCCAGGATGCAGCCGGGCCGTAGCGGGCCTGCGGAAGACTGCGGTGTGCACGGGGAACAGGTTGCACACCTCCAACAGCAGCGGATCGAACCCGACATCCCACACCACGGCCTCCCGCACCGGGCGGTCCGGATCGATCCGATGATCGGTCACCAGGCAGGTCGTGGCCACCCCGTCCGCACCAGATTCCAGCCCGGCCAATGCGGTGACCAGATGGCGGGGCAGGAACACGTCATCGTCGTCGAGGAACGCCACATATCGACCTCTGGACAGGTCTAGGCCGGTGTTACGAGCACTGGGCAGTCCGCACCGGCGCGGATGGTTCATCGCAACGACAGGCAGGCCCCAGTCCCGTGCTGTGGCGATCACCGACTCGACCGACGTCCCACCGTCATTGATGACGACGACCTCCACCTCGGCGAGGTCGACGCCTTGCTGGGCGGCAACGCTCGCCAGAGCCTGGCCTAGCTCGACCGGCCGGTTGAGGGTCGGCACGATCACGCTCACCAGCGGGATCATCCTCTTCATCGTGGTCCTTCCGGTTGGTCGGCGATGGCCGCCAACAGCGGTGTGAGGGCGCCGTGGTGGCGCCAGGTCACCACGCGCGAAACTGCTGCGAGTTCGGCAAGCCGCTCTGCCGCGTCACGGGCGTAGGCATCGCGGTCGCGTTCGATGCGGGGCAGATGATGGGTGTTGAGCCCTGGGTCGAATACCCAGTCGAAGCGGACGTGCGGCCACAGCGCCCCCACCGGATCTGCCACCACCGTCGGGACACTGACGGACTGGTCTTCAGGGGCATAACCGGCCAGCACCACTACAACCTGACGGCCGGCTAACACGGTGTGCAGGGGGTTGCGCTGTCCCAGACCGCGATAGGTGTAGAGCAGTCGGACATCGTGACTGTAGCGCTGCTGACACGGCATTCGCCGGAACTCCTCGGTGTCGACGCCCTCGTTCGCCCATGGAGCTCCGAGCCGGTCCGCGTAGTCGAAGTAGGTGCCGATCTTGACCGGGATCGGTGTCGGCAACGACGTCGCCACGAGCCCTTCCGGTGTGCGGTAGAGGATGAGATGGTCGTTGGACAGAAGCCGAGAGCCGCCCAGGGCGGCGCCCAATGCCAGAGTGGTCTTGCCGCTACCCTTGTCCCCAACCACGATCACGACCCGCGCCCCGTCAGCCACGGCGGAGGCGTGCAGCATCGTGTACTCACGCGCTTCGCAATAGTCCAGCAACACTTCCCGGATCACTTTCCGAACCGTGATTGCGAGATCACGCGGATCGGACGAACACACCACTGCCTGCTGGGACTCCAGGTCGACGCGGTAGCCGACTCGCCACGGTGTCAAGGCCATCCCCGGTTCCGGTTCGGCCAGTCGGGATTGAATCGTCCACCCCGAAATTTCCTCATGGGCTGTGCTCGGCTCCAGTGAATAGAAGGCGCGCAGGTAGTCGACCACGCCAATGTGGTCGGTGACCACTGTGACTCGCACCGGGCCAAGATCGGCAACAACCTGATGCTCACGGCTCATCCGCTCAACTCCATCTCGGCCGAAACAGGTACGGCAATGGCCTCAGCGAAGCCGGCCTGCTTCGTCCACCTTCGACCCCGTCGAGGTCGGTCTTCCCTGTCCGACAAGTCACCCGCCAACCTCTCACCGGGTACCCCAGTGGGGGAGTCAGCGATCACGAGTCGCCGTGGAGCATCTCTCACTCTCGCTGCCAATAGCCAGAGTCTTTCACGGTTTCACCCATTCGCCACAACCGTGCCGATCGGGATATCAGCAGGTCATCATGCCTCTCGCCTCATGGACGCCCCATAAGCGCCCCATGGGCGCCCTGTTTCGCACGCTGGGGCGGACGTTCAATTGCAGTGGCAAGGTCGAAGTAGTCCCAACGGCACCGTTGCCACCAGATTCCGGCGCCAGCTCGCGTGACCCGAGCGAACAGCGGAAAGCACGACGGCACGGGAACAGCAGAACTGCGGGATGTAAGCACTCGCTGAGTATCGGAGTAGATGATGACCCTCTCCCGGCGTTTCGTGGAGCCTTCGATTTCACGACTCACACCAAGCAAATTCGCTGCGCCGCGCTTCCTCACACGGCCGGTATGGGCGCGGAGCTGCGCCGCGCGAGGCGATGACGCACGATGAACCATCACGGACCTTGGACGGTTACGTGCCGTGATGTCGTTGGCCGCCCTCGGAGTCTGAGGGTGCTCGTGCACGGCTCGGAGGTCATCGTGGTGGCGCCTGCTGGTGAGGCAGCCTCGTTCGACGCCGCTGAAGCAGAGCAGTTCCGCTCCGTCTTCACCAAAGCCATGGATGTGGCCGCCAATCCGGCTTCCCGCGGACTTGGCACCTCCGAGGAGGCCAGGACCAGTCCCGTAATCCCGCTGGCAGCTCGGTCATCGAACGATTGCTCGGCCTGGTCTCCGGCACGGCCCTTCTGCGGTCAGCTGGGGACAGGGACAGGGGGTTCCGGATGACGTCGGCATCGCGTCGTGGTGTGAGGCCTGTCGGTGTGATCGAGGGTGGAGAGCAGGGGAGTGTCTCATCGCCCGTCGAGGTTCGGCGCGCTGCTCAGGATCGCTCTCTCACCGCAGTCTCGCGTCCTTGCTTGTATGGCTCGGGGTTCGCTGCGGATCCGTCGGCGGTGTATGCCCGGCTGCGGGGGGTGGGTCCGGCGGCGGTGGTGGAGATCGCGCCGGGGGTGTCGGCGATGTTGGTGACGAGTTATGGGTTGGCGTTGCGGGTACTGCGTGATCCGGAGTCGTTTCCGAGGGATCCTCGGGGGTGGCAAGCATCGTTGCCGTCGGGGTGTCCGGTGTTGCCGATGTTGGGGTTTCGGCCGAATGCGCTGTTCAGTGATGGCCTGGCGCATGCGCGTCTGCGCGCGGCGCTGGCGGACGGTCTCGGCCAGATCGATCCGCGGTGGCTGCGCGAGGTCGTCGAGCGCAGCGCCCTGGCCCTCATCGAGGAGGTGGCCGGCTGCGGTGAGGCGGATCTGGTGGCCGGGTTCGCGGCTCGGTTGCCGGTGATGGTGTTCACCGAGCTGCTGGGTTGTCCTGCGGGGTTGGCGACGGAGTTCATGACGCACCTGCCGTTGATCTTCGATGCGACCGGGGACCGGGCCGGGGCGGCTGACCGGGTGTTGACGCGGTGCTGGAGCGACCTGGTGGAGCTGAAGCAGGACTCGCCGGGTGAGGACCTTCCGTCGTGGCTGTTGGCGCATCCGGCGGGGTTGTCGTCGGAGGAGGTGGTGCAGCAGCTGGTTCTGCTGGTGGCGGCAGGGGTGGAGCCGACGCGGAATCTCATCGCGAACGCCGTACGCGTGCTGTTGTCCGAGCCTCGGTTCGCCGACGGGCTGCTCGGCGGGAGCGTGTCGGTCGATGACGCCATCACCGAGGTCCTCTGGGCTGACCCGCCGATGGCGAACTACACCCCCACCCACCCGGCAGACGACATCGAGATCGACGGCGTCCACCTGGCCGCAGGCTCGCTGGTCCTGGTCAGCCTGACCGCAGCCAACAACGACCCCGCACTGGGCGGCGTCGACCGAGCGGGCAACCAGGCACATCTGGCCTGGGGCGCGGGCCCGCATCTGTGCCCCGCCCGAGCCCAGGCACGCCTGATCGCCGCCATCGCGATCGACACGCTCCTGGACCACCTCCCAGGCCTGGAGCTGGCCGTGGCCGTCGAGGACCTGACCTGGCGACCCGGGCCCTTCCACCGCGCACTGACCACGCTGCCCGTGCGTTTCCCCCCGACCTCCATCCCGACCCCGACTGCAGGAGAGCTCACGTGCCCGATCACTCGACTTCCCGCCGGCCGTACCGACTCGACCCCGCAGGCCGCGACATCCACGGCGAGGCGACGCTTCTCCGCAGCGAGGGTGTCGCAACGGTGGTGGAGCTCCCTGGCCCGGTGGTGGCATGGACGGTGACCAGCCACGATCATCTGAGACGTCTCCTGTCGGACCCGAGGGTGTCCAAAGACGCCCACCGGCACTGGCCCGGCTACGCCGACGGCGAGATCACCCTCGACTCGATCCTGGCGGCCTGGGTCGGGCGGCGGAACATGTTCGGCTCCTACGGCGGCGACCACTCACGCCTGCGCGGCGTGGCCTCCACCGCGTTCACCCCTCGGCGAATCAGCGCCCTGGTGCCCTGGATCTCGACGATCACCGACCGCCTGCTCGACGACATCGCCACCGTCCCTGCCGGAACAGTGATCGACCTGCGCGAGTCCTTCGCCTATCCCCTGCCCATCGACGTCATCTGCGGGCTGTTCGGCGTTCCCGACGACCTCCGGCCGACGCTGCGCCAGGTAGTCGACGGCATCTTCGCCACCACCTCGACCCCCGACGAGGCCCACGCCGTCGGCGCCCGCCAGTACGAGGTGATCTCCCAGCTCATCGACGCCCGCCGCGCATCACCCGGCGACGACCTCACCTCGGATCTGATCGCCGCGCGAGACGCCGACGACTCCCGGCTCAGCGAGCTGGAGCTGGCCGACACGCTGCTGCTCGTCCTCGTCGCCGGGCACGAGACCGTCGTGAACCTCCTCGATCACGCCATCACCGCACTACTCACCCACCCCGACCAACTCGCCCTCCTCCGCCGCGGCGACCGCACCTGGAAAGACGTGATCGAGGAAACCCTGCGCTGGCAGGCCCCCGTCGCGAACCTCCCCCTGCGCTACGCCGTCGAAGACATCCCACTCGACGACGACATCGTCATCCGCCAAGGCCACGCCATCCTCGCCGCCTACGCCGCCACCGGCCGCGACCCCCACCACCACGGCCACTCCGCCCACCGATACGACCTCACCCGCGAACTCAAAGACCACCTCGCCTTCGGCCACGGCGCCCACTACTGCCTCGGAGCACCCCTGGCCCGACTCGAAGCCACCATCGCCCTCGACGCCCTGTTCACCCGATTCCCCGACCTCGCCCTCGCCGTCCCACCCGACGAACTGCAGCCCTCAGAGTCCTTCATCTCCAACGGACACCACACCCTCCCCGTCATCCCCACACCCCGAGACAGCCCCGACGATCACTGACCTCAGCAACCGAAGAAGAGAAAGCGAGCACCCAATCGATGAGCAGCTTCGCCGAACTCGACAACGCCTTGGAACTCTGCGAGTCCGAGGGGCCGGTGATCGCGCTCAGTCTCGCGGAGAACGAGATTGCGCTTGTTCAGCAGAACCTCGGAGCGGTAGGCGATGCACCGTGGCAACCGGAACTGGTGTCCCTCCAACAACGTGCGGCGGCGAGCACCGCCCAGGCACGAGAGGACATGGCAGTCCTGCGGCAGAGCGTCAGTGACATCAGAGGGAGGCTGAGGTCCACGTTTTGAGCACCATCGCCTCGACGCGCCATCCACCGCCGACGAGAACACCACCGCACGAACGCCGCCCAATGTGCGCACGTCCGACGTCCTGGCCGCCGCGCGCCGCAGCCGCCCACGCCACCCCCGCAAGGAGCTGGAAGCCGTTCTCCGCGATGTCGAGCGCGACGGCTGGCTCGTCACCAAAGGCAAGACCTACTACCACGCACGCTGCCCGTGCGGCCGACATCAACGGGCTGTCCACCTGACACCCTCTGGCAACAACTATGTCCGCAATCTCCGCATGTGGTTCCGCAGAAAGAGGTGTTCACGCTGACGACGTTCGAGATCACCCTCGTTCATCGATTCGACCAGTTCGACCCGCGGTGTTTCGACGACTGGTTCACGATGGTCGCCGAGACGTTCTACGACAACTCGACCATCACCGACCAGGCCCTCAGCACCAGCCTCGACGTCCACGAAGTCGAACTGTCGATGACTGTCACCGCCGAGCACGACCACGCCGCCGCGATCATCGCGATCACCGCAACCCACGATGCACTCAACACCGCCGCCAGCGGCATCGTGACGATGCACGAAGGCTTCGCTCTCACACTCACCGTCGCCGATGAGGACAACCCGACCGGCCAAGACAAGACCTGACCGCACGGGCGGAGATCGCTGGAGATCGATCCGGCCGCGCCACCACGCCCACCACCGATCCCTCGGTCGGCGGGTCCCATCTGTCGCCACAGCCGTGCAGAACCACCCACTCAGCCTGAACGGAGCAGGACTTCGTGGACTTCTACGTGATCGAGACAACGGTGTTACCGCGCGCCGCCCGCGCCTCCCGGATGGTCCTACCCACGACCCTTCGCTTCGGACCCGTGGTCACTCAGATCCGTGACCAGCCCGGTCCGTTCGAAGACACCGCCGACGCGCTGCGCTGGCTACGGACTGAATACGACACCCTCCGTGAGGCACTCGTGGCCGCCACACGGAATCACCGCGACGACCTGGCATGGCAACTGTCCGAGACGTTGTGGCCGCTGTTCCTGCATCATCGCCACCTGGTCACGCCCACCGTGTTCACCGACGGCGCCGCCGCAGCCCACCGCGCCGCCCAGACCGCCCAAGACCCCGACCACACCCGCCGACACCGACTCGGCCAGGCCAGCCTCCTACTCAAGGCAGTCGCCGCCCGGCTGAAACTCGGCGACATCGACACAGCCGAGACCCTCCTGCCCGAAGCGACCGCGCTCACCCGCCACCTCGACTCCCCAGCACTCCAGGCCACCGCCCGAGCCCAACACGGCCAACTCGCCCGAGCACGCGGCTCGCTCACCGACGCGGTGGACTCGTTCCGCGATGCCCTCCGGCTGGAAGAACAGGGCGGGACCCCGCGCGGCACGTCCCTGCGACACCGTGCCCTCGCCTCCGTCCTCTGCGACCTCGGCCTGCACGACCAAGCCGAAACCCACCTCCACCACGCGTGTGAACTCCTGACCGACAGCCGCGATGCCCGGGACCGAGCACAGATCGGCGAGCAGTTGGGAACGCTGCGCTCCCTCACAGGCCGCCACGACGATGCTGTCACCGAACTGACCCGAGCACTCACCGTCCTCGGCGACCTCCCCAGCCACTACCAGGCCACCTGCCACCGCAGACTCGCCCTCGCTCTGGAACGCCGCGCCGCAGCAGCCCTCAACACCAATCCGACACCCGACCACGGCGACCCGCTCCACACCAAAGCCACCCAGGACCGGCGCCGCGCCGTCATCCACCGCACCCGAGCCCGCGAACTCGCCCCCGACCACTACACCGCTACCACCCTCACGACCTGACCACCACACACCGGCTGGACACCACCCGCCCCCAACCAGCAGGCTCACCCTCAGGAACCGGCACGACCTGACACCGATACCCCGATGTCCGGGCCACCGCTGCGGCCGGCACCTCGGCGTGAGTAGCGCGTCGCCCCTATTCGAGGCCACGACCGGCGAAGGCCAACGTGTTCGGGAACTGCCTCGCACCACGCGCGAACGTGGCGGCGGCCCCGGAGCCGAGTGTGTCGCCGCAGCGGTAGCGGCGTTCCCACCTCTGGCATTGCTGCCAGCGGTCGAGTTGCTCGACCATGCGCTCAAGCGGCACCGCGACGAGACGGCACCGGTAGTGCGTCTCGCCGTATTCCCGAACGAGTCTCGACCGCTGGCAGAGCCGACCGCCGAGCAGCTCATGTCGTGTGAGTTCCGCCCGCGCGTGCCTCATCGAGCATCTGTCGGGCGAAATTGAGTGCGCCGTCAGCGTCGTCCATCCGGGTGCGCGGGGATCGACGTGCGCTGGGATCGTGACGCCACTGACCAACTTGAGGGGCTGGTTCGCCGCGACGATGGGTATTCGCCCCTGCTTCGCCGCTGTGGTAAGCCGAGGGCGGTTAACCTGCAGTCATCACCGTCAGGGGGAACGATGTCGCGGCGTCAAGCCTTCAGTCAACGCAGGAAGATCCTGGGGTACTCCCAAGAGTCCTTCGCTGTCAGAGTCGGGGTGGAGTTCTCCACGGTCGGGCGATGGGAGCGGGGCGAGCTGACCCCCCAGCCGTGGCGCCGGCCGAGAATCGCCAATGCGCTTCAGGTCCCGTTGGAAGAACTCGAGCAGTTGCTGGCACTCGAGGAATCGCCGATGACACGCGATGCCGGAGCACGGCGGAGTCGCACTGGCGACATCGTGGTGGTCTCCGGCCCATCGTCCAGTCCTCGCCTTGTGTTCTGGGAGGCGAGCAGCCTGGTACGCGAGGTCCTTGATCAGAGTGAGGTGGATCTGACGGTGTTCTCGCGACGCACGGTGTTGACCACTACGGCCGGGTTGGCCGGGGCGGCATTCGCGGCGGCGTTGGAGCCGGTTCTTCGACCTGTCCTCACGGCATCGACGCCGGGCCATGCCTTCGCCACGGCCCAGCTGGTGGACGCCGAGGAGATCGTAGGGCAGTTGACCCGGCTGCACCGCCGTGCGGGTGGTCTCGATGTTCGGATGGTGGCGGCTCAACTCAATGCCTTCTGTCGGCGTCTCCGCGAGGCGCCACAAGGAACCCCGGAGACGTCACGCGCCTTCCGGGTCGCTGCCGAGCTTGCCGAACTCGTGGCGTCGATGAACTGGGACGACGGCCTGCACGACAGCGCTCAGCGTTACTTCCTCCTCGCCGTCCAGCTGGCCCATGCGGCGAACGATCGTGTGCTGGTCGCAGTCGTTCTGGCTGCACTGGCTCGCCAGTGCAGCGACCTCGGCCGCCCAAAGGACGCATTGGAGGCAGTTCAGCTGGCGCAGTACCTGACACGACGGGAGGCGACACCTCGGTTGCGAGCGCTCCTTGCTACGCGGGAAGGATGGGCACACGCTCAGCAAGGGGACGCGAAGGCCTTCCAGCGCTGTGTCACCGCCGCCCAAGACCACCACGCCGAGGGCGTCGACGAGGATGACAGCCATGCGAGCATCATCGGCTTGGACGACGCCGAACTCGCCGGAGTCGTCGGAGCCCGTTACCGCGACCTCGCCGCGCATGACGTGCGACACGCGCGCACAGCACAGGAGTACATCGACACCGCCTTGCGGCTGCGCCCGTCAGATCACCTCCGCACCCGCACGTTCGACCTGATCGGTCTCGCTCGTACGCATGTGATCTCCCGTGAGCCTGACCGGGCCGCCGAACTCATCGCCGAGGTCCTTCCGCCAATCCCCACCCTGGCTCATGGCCGGGTCGGCCGGAAACTACGGGAGTTTCACCGTGAGGCCGCCGTGTTCGATGATGTCCCCGCCGTCCACGACGTTCGTCAGGCCGTGATAGAACTGACGACGAGTTGAAGGGAACCCTCGCGACGATGCGCATCGGTGTCACCGGACATTCAAATCTGACCGCCGACAGCGAACCGCCGATCGCCGAGGCGATCCGAGAGCTTCTCCGCGACCGGGCTCCGGGCAGTCTGGTCGGGGTGACGTGTCTGGCGCGTGGGGCCGATCAGGTGTTCGCCGAGGTGGTCCTCGAGCTCGCGGGTGCCGTCGAGGTCGTGCTGCCCGCCACCGACTACCGCGCGCGCAAGGTCAAGCCCGACAACGCGGCGAAATTCGACCGCCTGCTCAGCCAGGCGTCCTCCGTGCACACGATGCCCTTCGACACGTCTGACAGCGCCGCCTACCTGGCCGCCTCCGAGCATCTCCTCGACGGCGTCGACGAGGTGATCGCGGTCTGGGACGGTCGACCAGCGGCAGGCAGCGGCGGCACCGCCGACGTCGTCATCGCCGCCCAACAACGGGGCCTGCCCGTGAATGTGGTCTGGCCAGCCGGAGCCAGCCGGGCCTGAGCGCATCACAGCGACACCTCGGACCCCATTCGTGTTCCAAGGACGACCATGTAGCGATCTATCCCGAAGCCCGGAGAGCACCGCATCCGATCGAACAAGCATGCCCCTTGCACAGCCCCGGCGCCCATCGACCAAAACTTTCTTCTCCCTGCGTCGAGGGGCGTCTCGTCCGCAGGCTCAGGCTCGAGCGGTTGTCCAGTGTCGGCTGATGCGGGTCCACCAGGTGACGTTGGCGGCGAGGGTGGTCTGGGTGTCGAGGGTGCGGGCGCGGTGTTCGGTGGGGATCGGGTCGGCGTTGGTGCGGTAGTGCTCGAGTGCGGTCCGGATCATGGCGGTGTGGGCGAGGGCGTCGGCGGTGTCGTGGTCGTGTCCGTCGGCGAGGGCCTGGTGGTAGGCGTGTGTTCGGATGCGGGCGTCGAGGTGCGGGTGGAGGAAGACGATGATGTCCCAGCATTCGATGACGCGGTGATGCAGTCGTTGGTCGAGTCCGGCCAGGGACAGTCGGTCCCAGATCTGGTGGAGCTGTGGGGGCCACCAGTTCGGCCGAAGGTTCATGATCACGTCGGGGCGGACGGTGACGAGGGCGGCCCATAGGGGTGCGAGTCGGCCGTAGGCGGAGCGGTCCCGCAGGAGCCGGATGGCGGTCGGGACGGTGGTGGCGACCAGGGGTGTGGCCAGTCCGAGGCTGGTGAACACCGCGCCCAGGGCGATGAGCGCCCACTCGGCCAGGTACTGGTCGTACCCGGGTGCCGCGTCGAGCAGCGCCAGGACCAGGTAGGTGAGGCGGTGGAGCAGGTAGAGGCCGATGAAGCCGACGCCGACGCCGACGAGCCTCAGGCCTCGACGAGTCCAGGGTCGGGTGGCGGGATCGCGGGCCCAGATCCCCACCAGGATGGTGACGCTGACCGCGCAGTAGAGCATGTAGGCGATGTAGAGCAGCACCGCCGCAGCCGAGTAGGGGGCGGCGGTCCACGCCGAGTCTTGAAGTGCGGCGGCGGCGTCCGCGTCGGTGCCGAGCCCGGCCAGAACCCAACGCAGGGTGAGGACGCCGACCAGGATCGCGGTGTGGATGCGCAGACGACGATCTCGTGAGTCGCCGGGAAGCCAGACCCAGCAGAGGAATGCCGAGCGCAACAAGAAGGCGCAGCTGATGGCGACGGTGTGACGCAGGGCGTAGGACCAGCGATCTCCCAGTGCCGTGTCGAGGTGCGGGGTGACGGCCTGCAGTTCGAGCACGAGGCCGAAGGCGAGGACGGCGGCGCAGGCGAGCATGAAGGTGGCCGCGGGTTTGTTGGTTCCGTCACGGCCCAGGTGGAGTGCCTTGGCCGTGACGGCGATCAGGACCACCGCGATGACCGCGAGCTGGATCAGGTCCCTCATCGGTGAGCCTTTCCCGGGAATTCGAACGCGCTGGTGAGCAACCGGTTCGACCCGGTGTGCGCGGTGGTGAGCGCGCGGCGGCGGCCGGCGGCTCGCCAGATGGCGTAGGCGAGGGTCTCGGCCTCCAGCTCTCGCTGGTCGGTGTGATGCCGACGATGCAGCACGCGAGTGGGTTCGGTCGGTTGAGCGGGTGTGCCCGCCTGCTGTGGGACGGGGAGGCCCTCATGGCCCAGCAGCATGTGTGCCAGTTCGTGGAGCGTCGCGTTCTCGCGATAGAGCTCGGAGGCGGTGTCGTCGACGACGATGAGATCGAGCTCGGGCTGTGCGACCCAGAGTGCGGTGGCTCGGACCGCGTGATGGCTCATGGTGGCTGGCTCGACGACGATCGGTCTGCCTCTCGCTGCGGCAATGCCGCTGATGAAGTCCTCGAGCGACCACGGTGACGGCAGCGTCACCCGCCGCAGGACGTCGGCGGCACGACGCCGAGCGGCAGGCAGGCTCAGCGGCCTCACCGCTCCGCCCGGCCCGTCCGCCTCGAGTGCAGATCGCTGATCAGCTGATCCACCGCGGCGAGGTCGGCGTCGTCGAGGTCGGCCAGGCGCCCGAGTAGCAACGCCTGGCGACGCGGCAACCAGAAGTAGGACTCCGGCACGCCGAAGAACGCGCACAGGGACTCCATGGTCCGTTGATCAATGGTCGAGCGGCCGTTACGGATACCGGTCAGCGTTCCGTGGGAGATCGGGTACCCGGCGTCGGTCATCCGTCTCGCCAGCTCTCGCATGCTCAGTGCGGATAGTTTCTCCCGCCGCATGTGATCCTTGATCAGTCGCTCGAACTTGTTGGCCAGCTGCTCCTCTGTGGTCATGTCTCCACCCTCGCATCACCCACCTGGGTGACATCCACGCAGACTTCCTGTTCAATGCGTTGAACAGCGTTGCGAGTTATGCCTATGGTCCTGTCAGCGTGTTCACCACGTTAAACACTCAACACCCACAGAGTAGGCGAACACGCCGCTCGACGAAAGAGGACCCATTTTCGTTGAACCGTACATAACCGTTGGGATGGATCATGACCGCTGTCGAGGCTCGCAATTCCCGGGACACACCCCCCGACGACCCACTCGCCGCCGCCCACGCCCGCGAGGCGGCGCTGGAAGCAGAAGTGCATCGACTCAGCCGGGACGATCTCACCGGCTTCCTGCGGCGCGGCCCGTGGGGCCAGCAGGCCGCCGAGGCGCTGCTGCACCTCGGCAGCGACGCCCTCCTGTTGATCACTGATCTGGACCGTTTCAAACGGATCAACGACAGGTTCGGTCATCGCGGCGGAGATGTGGTCCTCCGTACCCAGGCCCATCGCCTGCGTGAATCGCTTCCCTCCACGGCGGTGCTCGGCCGTCTGGGAGGTGACGGTGGCGACGAGTTCTTGGCGCTGACCGAACGGGACGCTGTCGATCTCCAGAATCTCGTTCAAGTACTCGCGCGCCCGGTCGAGATCCTCGGGCGAGCGGTGCCCGTGTCGGCGTCGGTCGGCGCGGCTGTGCGGCCGGCCTGCGCTCCGGCGCCCCTGCTGGCCGACTTGTTGGCGACGGCCGACGACGCCCTGTACGAGGCGAAGACCGCCGGACGGGGTAGCTGCCGGATTCGTACCTGCTGATCTGAGTCTTCCGGTGCGCGTGGCGCAGCCGCCTGCACCACCCGGTCCGGCAGACGACCCCGACGTCCGCCCGGCGCCGCGCGAATTCCAGGCGCAGCGACGCCGCCGGGTCCTTAGGAGACGGCGACGACCCCCACGTCGGTCTCCTGTTCGTGGCGTGTCCGACCGGAAACACCCCCCGGTCGGGCACGCCACGGCGTCTTCCTCACATCATTCGATCAATGAAGGTGACCTCGTGTATGCCCCGCTTCAACTTCAAGCGCTTCGAAACATCCGCAGCCTGATCAAGGGCGAGTGGGTGCCGGACATCCTCGTCGCCCTGCGCGGTGAGTCGCAGCACTTCAGCGAACTACGGAGCCGGGTCAACAGTCTCCAGGTCGCCCGGCGCTCCACCGGTTCCGGCGTGTTGCACGACGGGATCCTGTCCCGGACCCTGCAGCGGATGGAACACGACGGGCTGGTCGAACGCCGGGCGCAGGCCGGGGTGTTCCCGCCGTCGGTCGAGTACCGCCTGACACCGCTCGGCGAGGACCTGATCGTCGTCATGCAGCCGCTCGCCGCGTGGATCGCGCACCGGACCGCAGCGAACGCTGCTCCGACTCACTCGGATCAGCCTTGCGTCCTGTCACGCGCCTGCCATGAGCAGCACGGTGACCGCCCCTGCGAGTAAGGCAGGTCCCAGCGGCATCGCCGACTGCGGGGAGGCACCACGCAGCAGGATCAGGACGGCGCCCTGGACGGTGGCGAAGACGAGCCCCAGCACGGTTCCGGTCAGCAGCACCGGCCATCCTGCCCAGCCCATCACGAGGCCGAGGAGACCGGCCAGCCGGACGTCACCTGCTCCCAGCCCTCCTCGGGCGCACAAGGCCACGGCCAGATACCCGCTGAACAGGACGACCATCCCCGACACTGCGCGCAAGAACGACGTCAGGTCATCACTGACGAGTGCGGCGAGACCGAGCAGCAGAACGTGGACCGGGTAGGCGGGCAGCAGGAGTGCCGTCGGCAGGCGTCGCTCCCGCCAGTCGATCACGGCTAACGGCATCCCGACGGCGACCAGGGCGCTGTAGGCGAGCAACTCGGGTCTGACCCCGACGCGCCAGGCCAACAGTCCGAACAGCAGGGCCGTCCCGACGGCCAGCGGCCCGGTCGAGCCGTGACGCCGTGTCGGCGGCCGGGTGTTCGAGAACCGTCGTATCACCGCGCTGCCGCCCACTCCGCAGGCGGCGCCGAGCAGCGTCCAGCCACAGAGGCCCCACCACATCAGCACGAGATCAATTCCTTTCGATCATACTTTCAATCACGCACTGAACAAAAGAAAAAGATCCTCTCGGGCACTTGTTCAACAATGCAGAGATCAGTGATCGACGCATTCCGTGACCAGTCACCGATTGTGTACTCCGTTCGGGTGATTGTCGAGGCTGGTGCCCATACGCGCATCAATACGCGTTCTTACTCACCTTGCGGTGAGTGCCAGGTCGGGCGGTAGAGATATGCCATCCCCGATACCCCCGGATCTGGAGGTCAGAGTGAAGCCCCGATTCGTCCCCGATTCACGGAGCTGGGCCGCCCTGGCGGTGGCGGTGTTATCCGTCGCCACCGCGACCGCCTGCACCACAACTGATTCCGCTGATTCGCCGGCGCGATCCTCGACGGTCCCGAACACGTCACCGGAGTCCTCTGCCACGAGCAGCCCGTCGCCTTCTCCTCACGACGACGCTGAAGCAGCGGCGGTGGCTGCGTATGAAGGAATGTGGGCTGCCTTCGTCGCCGCGGGAACGACGGCGCACTGGCAGGACCCTGCCCTGGCCACGCACGCCACCGGCCAGGCATTGTCGACCTTGACCCGCGGCCTCTACGCCGATGCCTACAACGGCCTGGTCACCCGAGGAGAACCGATCCTCGACCCGACGGTCTCCTCAGCCGAACCCGCAGGCGATCCGACGACGGTGATCGTGACCGACTGTGGTGACGGGTCGAACTGGCTGAAGTACACCGCCGAGGGGCAGCTGGCCGACGACGAACCCGGTGGACGACGGCGGATCAACGCGATCGTCGAGCGCCAGCCGAACCACGACTGGATGGTCACCGACTTCGGCGTTCACGAGGTGGGAACATGCTGAACCTGACCCGCCTCGGTGTGACCGTCGGTTCCGCTGCCCTCTTGCTGCTCACCGGCGCGGCGCACACCTCCGCCGCTGACGGCTGGCGTGACGTCGACTGCTGGCAGATCCCCCGGCCCGGCTGCGATCTCGGTGCCGGGTCAGACGGACACGGCCCGGCTCCCGGCATCCCCTCGCCCGGATCGCCCCGGCCTCCGGCCCAGGACGGACAGGGCGGCGGCGAGCAGGCGCCCGCACCCGGTGGCGACGGCGAGGACGACGGACTGGCCGAGTGCGAGTACGTCCGTAGCGACTACCAGTCACCCCCGGGTGCGATCCCGGCCTCGGTCTTCCCGTCGGCGTCCCCGACGCTTCCGGCGGTGGTGCCGGCTGCACACCGTTCGCGGGCCGCTGTGTCGAGCCGGGCTCCGGACTCTGCGGTTCCGGTGCAGGACGGGGAGGAGCCGGGTGCCTGGTATGTGTGGCAGTGCTCCACGGAGGGCTACCGCGACGCCCTGTACCGGCCGCCCGTGTGGATTCCCGACGGCGAGGAACCAGGCGCTGAGCTGTTGCCCTCACCGGAGGAGTTGGCCGCGCTGGCGCGGGACCAGCTGCGGCTGCCGCAGCCGAGCATCGCGACGTCCCCGACCGGGGACCAGCTCGTGCACCTGCCGACGTGGCTGTGGCTGGAGGAGACCAGCTGGGGTGCGCGGTCGGCGACGGCGTCGGTTCCCGGCGTGTCGGTCACCGCGACAGCCCGCCCGGTGTCGACGACCTGGTCCACCGGGGACGGAGCTTCGGTGACCTGCACCGGCCCCGGCACCCCGTTCCCCGCCGACGGCGATCCCGAAGCCCCCTCACCGGACTGCGGGCACGTCTACCGCAGCTCCTCCGACCACCAGCCCGACCGGGAATTCCCCCTGACCGCGACCGTGCGGTGGGAGATCACCTGGTCCGGCGGCGGCGCCGGAGGGACGTTCCCCGACCTGACGACCGAGGCGACCACCACGGTGCGCGTCGCCGAGTCCCAGGCCCTCAACACCGGCTGAGCGACCTTTCGCCGGTGGTCGCTTCCCCGAGCTGGCTTCAACTTCTCGGTTCTCTCCTCTACTCGTTCTCGTCGTCGCTGCTCGGGCGGACGACGGGTCCCTCACTCCACTCCTCTGGAGGTAGTTCGTGAACGTCACGACGCAAGAATCGGCCTCGACGGCCGCAGCATCGGCGGAGCACTGGGCCAGTGGAGGGAAGGGGCCGCGATCTCGGCCGCCGGGCAGAAGTCGACGGCGTGTGCCGCATCTGGCTGTGGGTGGTGTGCTGGTCCTGGCGTGCGCGGCCGGTTCGGTGTGGATGTGGACCACGGCCGGCGAGCGGCGTGCAGTGCTCGCGGTGGCGCATCCGGTGTCGGTGGGCCATGTGCTTACGGCCGCCGACCTGCGCGAGGTACAAGTCGGGGCGGACCCCGATCTTCCGGTGGTCGATGCCGTCGCCGTCGACGGCGTCCTCGGCCGTCCGATGGGCACCAGCCTCCCCGCGGGTGCCCTACTCCACCGCGACGCGGTGGGCACCGTCCTGATGCCTGCGGCGGATCGAGCCATGACGGCGGTGGCCGTGCCCGACGGGCGCGTTCCCCCCGAGGTCGCCGCCGGGGCAGCGGTGTCCCTGGTCGCAGCCCCCGACGAGTCGGCTCTTGAAGGCGCCGGGGCCGCCGAGGCGTGGGCGGCGACGGTCGTCGGCGTCACCACACGGGAGACGACGTCGACGACGGTCCTCAGCGTCGAACTGGCGTCCGATGACGCACGGGAGGTCGCGGCCGTGGCCGACGGGCAGATCTCGGTGGTCGTCCTGGGCGGTGATCGGTGATGCTGATCGCCCTGGCCAGTCTCAAAGGGTCTCCTGGGGTGACCACGTTCGCCGTGGCGCTGGCAGCGACCTGGCCTGGTGGGTGTCGGCGGGTCCTCGTCGAGTGCGATCCCTCGGGCGGGGACCTCGGGGTGCGGTTCGGACTGCCGACCTCACCCGGGTTGGTCAGCCTCGCCGCGGCGGGGCGCACCCACGACGATCCCGAGCTGGTGTGGCGGCACGCGTGGCCGTTGCCCTCGGAAGTGCCCGTCGTCGCTGCTCCGCCGGGCGCGGAGCAGGCTAGGGCCGCCGTCGCCGCGCTGGCCCCCGCACGCGACCGGGCCGGTGTGCTGGTCGCTGCGGGACGGGCGGGCGGGGTGGTGCTCGTCGACTGCGGGCGTCTGGATCCCGCGTCGCCTGCGTGGCCGCTGGTGGCGGCGGCGGATGCGTTGCTGTTGATGAGCGGAGCGCATGCCGATGAGCTGGCCCACCTCGCGGCACGGCTGACCACCGCGGGCCGATGGTCCCGACACCCCGCGCTGCTCCTCGTCGGCGAAGGGCATTCCAGCAGCGAGGTCACCCGCGAACTGGGCGTCCCGGTGCTGGCTCAGGTTCCACACGACCCGCGCAGCGCCGCAGCGCTCAGCGGACGCCCCACCAGCCGCAGGACGGTGACCCGTTCCGGGCTCGCTCGCGTCGCCCACCAGGTCGCCCGAGCCTTGACGACCCGAGACGCCGACGTCCCTCGAACTTCCGGGCCCGATGCCGCACCTGTTCAGGCCGGAGTGCGACATCCGATCGCGCTCGCAGAAAAGGCGGTCGCGCCGCTGGCGGCTGCCGCCGAGGATCTGACGACGACAAGGACGACCCGATGACCTCCTTCGACTCCCGACCGCCACTGTCACAGCGCCGACGACAGGAGACCTCCCCTCGCGCATCAGGGTTCGTCGACGAACCGCCTGGTGGTGGCGTCGTGGACAGGCTGCGTCGTCGGCTGCGTACTGATCTGACGACGGTGCTCCCTGAGCGAGTCGCGGCCCAGCAGCAACGCTCCGGTGTGCCGTCCACCCCCGAGGGGCGGCGGGTGCTGGCTCAGGCGATCCTCGCCGAGTCCGTCCAGGCGCACAGCGAAGCCGAGCTGATGGCCAACCGGGCACTCGCCCCGGGCGACGTCGAGGCGCGGGTCGTCGCGGAGGTCCTCGACGAGGTGTTCGGGATGGCCGGGTTGCAGCCGCTGTTGGACGACCCGTCCATCGAGACGATCAACGCCAATTCGTGGGATCGGGTGTTCGTCCAGTACTCCGACGGGAGCCGGGAGCGAGTCCGTCCGATCGCCGGGTCCGATGAGGAGCTGACCGACCTCGTGCGGCTGCTCTCCGCCCGCTCGGGTGCGGAGGAGCGCCGCTTCGACCGGGGTTCCCCGTCGGTCAACGTGCAGTTGCCCGGCGGTCAGCGGCTGTTCGCGGTGACCGGGCTGACCGCCGGTGGGGTGACGTCGCTGTCGATCCGCCGCCACCGGCATCGCCACGCCACCCTCGGCCAACTCCGGAGGAGCGGCACCCTCGACGACGGGCTCGTCGAGTTCCTCCGAGCGCTGGTTCGGGCGCGGAAGAACATCCTGATCACCGGTGGCACGGGCATCGGCAAGACCACGCTGCTGCGGGCGCTGGCCTCCGAGATGGACCCCCGCGAGCGCCTGGTCACCATCGAGGACGCCTTCGAGCTCGGTCTCGACGCCGACGGCGATCGGCACCCGGATGTCACCGCGTTGCAGGCCCGCGAGGCCAACGTCGAAGGCGAAGGCACGGTGTCCCAGGCCGAGCTGGTGCGGTGGGGACTGCGGATGTCTCCGGACCGGGTGATCGTCGGGGAGATCCGCGGCCCCGAGGTGATCCCGATGTGCAACGCCATGTCGCAGGGCAACGACGGCAGCATGGCCACCCTGCACGCCTCCAGTTCGAAGATCGCCTTCGCCCGGTTGGCCTCCTACGCCGCCCAAGGCGCCGAACGACTGCCAGTGGAGGCGACGAACCTGCTGGTGGCCTCGGCCGTGCACGTCGTGGTGCACCTCGCCCACGCCGTGGACCGCAGAACCCGGGTGGTGTCCTCGATCCGCGAGGTCGTCGGCGCCGACGGCGCCCAGGTGATCTCCAACGAGGTCTACCGGCCCGGACCCGACCGCCGCGCCCGACCGGTCGCCGGGGCACTGTCCACCGACACCCTGGAAGACCTGATCGCCGTCGGCCTGGACCCCGACGTTCTCACTCGCGGCGGGACGTGGACGTCGTGATCGGCATGACCACCTGGGCGGCGCTCCTCGGCATCGGCGTCGGCCTCGGTGTGCTTCTCCTCGTCACCGGCTGGCACGCCCCTGCCCCCGACCGGGCGGCCCGGTCGTCGCGACGCGCACGGGAACACCGTGGGCCGACGGTGCGGCGCGCGGTGCCTGCGGTCGGCGTCGCCCTCGCGGGGTCGGTGCTTACCGGGTGGGTCGTCGGCGGAGTCCTGGCCGGGCTGGCCTGCTACGCACTGCCCCGACTGCTCGGCCGCGACCCCGACCACCAGCGGCGAGTCGCCCGCGTCGAGGGCATCGCGACCTGGACCGAGCAGCTGCGCGACACCCTCTCGGCCGCCGCCGGGTTGGAACAGGCGATCCTGGCCACCGCCGACCTCGCCCCCGTCGCCATCCGACCACAGATCGCCGCGCTCACCGCCCGGCTGCGCGCGGGAGAGCGACTGGCACCGGCCCTGCGGCACCTGGCCGGCGACCTCGCCGACCCGACCGCCGACCTGGTGATCGCCGCGTTGATCTCCGCGTCACAGCAGCAGGCCCGCCGACTCGCCGACCTCCTCGGGTCCTTGGCGCTGGCGGCGCGGGAGCAGGTGTCGATGCGGCTGCGCATCGACGCCGGACGCGCCCGGACTCGCACCTCGATCCGCGTCATCGTCGGCACCACGCTGGCCTTCGCCATCGGCCTGGTCGTGCTCAACCGCGACTACCTCACCGCCTACGACACCACCACCGGACAGCTGGTCCTCCTCGGCGTCGGCGGGCTCTTCGGCGCCGGGTTCGCCTGGCTGGCCCGGATCGCCACCGTCATCGAACCTGCTCGCGTCCTCACCGCGACCGCAGATCACACCCGGTCCGAACACGGGGTCCTCTCGTGACCGCCGCGCTGTTCCTCGGTCTCGGCCTGGGTCTGGGGCTCTGGGTGATCACCCTCTGGCTTGTCCCGCCGCGTCCCGCATTGCGAACGCTCCTGCACCGCCCGGACAGCGGTCCGGTCGACCCGGATTCCGGAGGCGGCGGCGGGTTGGGGTGGGCCGGTCTCGTCGGCCGTCCGGCGGCGCGCGTGCTGCGGGGCATCGGGCTGCCCGGAGCCCGACTCCGCCGTGACCTGGCCGTTCTGGACACGCCGGTCGCCGGGCACCTCGCGGAGAAGGCGGTCCTGGCCGCACTCGGGCTGCTCACCCCGGGACTCGTGCATCTCCTGCTGGCCTTGCTCGGAGCGGCCCCGCCGTGGCCGGTGCCGATCGTGGCGGCCGTCGTGCTCGCCGGGATCGGGTTCGTCGTACCCGACCTGCGCGTCGGTCGGGAGGCCGCCGCACGACGCGAGGAGTTCCGCCACGCGCTGTCGGTCTACCTGGACCTGGTCTGGATCACCCTCGCCGGGGGAGCCGGCGTCGACAGCGCCCTGCACCAGTGCGCCGCCATCGGCCACGGCTTCGCCTTCACCCGTCTCCGCCGGGCACTGGCCGACGCCCACCTCATCCGCAGCACACCCTGGGCGACGCTGCAACGCCTCGGCGACGACCTCGACATCACCGAGCTGACCGAACTCGCCGCCACCATCTCCCTGGCAGGCCACGAAGGCGCCCGGGTGCGCACCTCCCTCGCGGCGAAAGCCCAGGCACTGCGCACCCGGCAACTCACCACCGCCGAAGGCCAAGCCCAGGCCGCCACCGAACGCATGTCCCTGCCCGTCATGGCGCTGTTCCTGGGATTCCTGGTGTTCATCGGCTATCCCGCGCTCACCCACGTCCTGACCGGACTCTGACCGATTCCCGCTGTTATCCGAAACCGTGACCAGCAGAAACGGAGCCACACCGATGCTCACCTATCTCAACCTGTTCACCGAGGGCCTGCGCGATCGATGGCAGGCGCTGCACCGCGACCCGGATGCCGGGTATTCCACCGAGACCGTCGTCGTGACCGCGCTGCTGGTGGCCCTGGCCATCGCCGTCCTGGCCGTCCTGGCCATCGCCGTCATGAACCGTGCCACCAGCATCGACCTCGGCGTGTGACCCCGTGCGCACCTCCCCACACGCCGACGCGCACTGTGCCCCGGCTTCGAATTCGACCCCACGGCCGATCCGCCGACGGGTCCGCGACGCCTTGTCCGGTGAGTCCGGCGCGGTGTCGGTGGAGCTGGTCATCGCAACCCCGCTGCTGCTACTCGTGCTGCTGCTGATCGTGCAGTTCACCCTGTGGTCGCATGCCACCCACCTCGCTCAGGCCGCCGCCTCCCGAGGCCTGGCCGCCGCTCGCATCCACGAGGCCACCGCCGCCGAGGGCCACCACGCCGCCAGCAGCCTCCTGGACTCCCTCGGCACCGCCACCCTGACCGAGATCAGCATCGACGTCGACCGCGACACCAACCTCGCCTCCGCACGCATCACCGGTCGGGCCACCAGCGTCGTCCCCGGCCTGCACCTTCCCGTCCGCGCCGCCGCCAGCGGCCCGGTCGAACGAGTCGTCCCCGCCGTCCCGGGAGCGCGGAACGGCGGGGAGAGCCGATGACACGCCACGGCCGGGTCTTCGACCGGACACCTCCACCACCACGCCTCACCAGGACCGGCCGTTGGTGGCGATCTGATCGCGGGTCGGCGGCCGTGGAGGTCACACTGCTGACACCCGTGCTGATCATGCTGCTCGTGTTCGTCGCCGTGGTGATCCACCGCGGCGTCACCGCCCGTCTGCGTCTCGACGACGCCGCCCACCAGGCCGCGCGGGCAGCCAGCATCGAACGGTCGGCTGCTGGCGCGCGAACAGCAGCGCGCACCGCTGTGACAGAGACCCTCGGCTCCGGCGACGTGGTCTGCCAGTCGCCGAACGTCGAACTCGACACCACGGGGCTGACCGCCGGCGGTGCCGTGACGGCGACGGTGACCTGCACCCTCGACCTCGGCGACGCCCTCCTCCTGGGAGTTCCGACACGAACGCTCTCAGCGTCGGCCACCGAGGTCGTCGACACCTGGCGAGCCGCCAACACCACCCAGACGACAGGAGACAGACGATGAGCCGACGTGCCCGACATGCCCGCCCGACCTGGTGGGACCGCCTCCGCACCTGGTGGCGAGGCTGGTGGACACGAGAGGAGGGCCGGGTGACCGCCTTCGTCGTCACCCTCGTTCTTGCCGTCCTCACCCTGGCCGGGCTGGCGTTGGACGGCGGCCTGGCCTTGGCCGCCAGTGTCCGCGCCGCCGGTCAGGCCCAGTCCGCTGCCCGTGCCGGCGCGCAAGCACTGGACCTCGCGGCCTTCCGCGACAGCGGGACGCTGCGGCTCGTACCCGCCCGCGCCGCCGCCGACGCCCACGATCACCTCGACCGCGTCGGAACGACCGGAGTCGTCTCCGCATCCGAGGCGGAGGTCACCGTCACCGTCACGGACTCCCATCGCACGCAGTTGCTGAACCTGATCGGGATCTCCGAGCTGCCTGTGCGCGGCGAAGGAACAGCACTCCCCGAACGCGGCGACACCGCCCCCCAGCCCTAACAACAGACCACCCGTCCATCCCGCACCAGGTCAGGCGGCGGAGGCACGATGTGATCAGACTCGGCAACGAACTCAGAAGGCTGCTCGCCGCGACAGGCGCCCTGGCCGCGTTGATCGCGCTGCTCTGCGGGGTGCCGTGGGCCCTGGTTCGCTACATCGGCTGGCCCCTGCCCGACCGCCTGCCCAGCCTCGCCGAGATTCCGGACATGCTGCTGAGCCCGATGACCACCGGACTACTCCTCGATGTCCTGGCCTGTCTGTGCTGGCTGGCCTGGGGCGTCTTCCTCCTCGACGTCGCCCGCAGCGCCGTCCACGCCGTGGGCGGCGTCCACCGCCGACCCCGACGGGGCGGGCCGAGACACACCGTGGCCGCCGTCCTGGTCGGCGTACTGATCGTCGCGGTCCTCGGCGGACGAGCACCGCCGACCTCGACGCCCGCAGCTCCTGTCGTGGCAGCTCTGCACGATGACGACCTCCGAGGTAAGCCTTCGGTGACCCTCGTCGGGATGCAGGACGCTGCCTCTTCTGCGGACGAACAGGCTCGGCCCACCACCGTGATCGTGCGGGCACCACAGGACGGCGTACACGACTCGCTCTGGCGCATCGCCGACCGCACCCTCGGCGACGGGACCCGCTGGCCCGACATCTACGCCCTCAACGAAGGGACCAGTCAACCCGGCGGGCGAGCCCTGACCAACCCGGCGCTGATCCATCCCGGACAGGAACTCCTCCTTCCCCACCACACCGCGTCCGACCACCCTCGGCCCGACAGCCACCCGCCGGAAAGCCCCGACCGCACCCCGGCACCACCGCCGGCGCCGCCCTCACCGCCACATCTCGACGCAGAACCAGACCGGGACCGGGACTCGGCAGACGCTCCCTCGCCCCCGACAGCACCCGGCATCGCGCCTCCGCCGACCGACCGCCCTCCGGAACCATCGGCGCGCGATCAACCGTCGGCGCCTCCGCCAGCGGTGTTCGTCGGACTCGGCCTGGCCGCGGCGGTCAGCACGGCGTTGCTGCTCGCTCGGCGTCGGCACCGTCGGTCGTACCGGCCCGGCAGCGGCCGTCGTGAGGTCCTGCCCGTCGCTCCCGTCGTCTACCAGCTGCACCTCGCCCACGTGCGTACCGACACCCCGGATGACGCCGCGGGCAGCGACCTCGACGAGCTGTTCGGCGGCCGGGTGACGCAGGCGGTCGCCCTTGGCTCCGCAGCCCGACAGACTCACCCGCCGGGCGATGTCCACGGCACGCCGCTGGGAATGCGCGACGGCCGTGAGATCGCCGTGGACCTGGCCCGCACCCGAGGACTCGGCCTGATCGGCGTCGGCGCGCCCGCCGCCGCACGAGCCCTGCTGCTCACCCTGCTCACCGACCGTGCGCCGCAGGACGTCCGCCAGGAACCGACCCGCGTCCTCTTGGCCGCACCCGACTTGGCCGCGTTCCTCGACCACCACCCCGGGCACCGTCGGCACCACGGGGGTCTCAGGGTGGTCTCCGATCTGGACGCGGTGCTGGACGAGGTAGACACCGAGATCCTGCGGCGTCTGCGCAGCGAGCCGCCGCCCACCGGCTGGCCGCTGCTGGCGCTCCTGGTGCGCGTGCCGGACCGTGCTGTCGGCCGGGTGCAGGCCGCGTTGGACAACGGCGGTCACCTCGGGATCGTCGGGATCATCCTCGGGTCGTGGCCGGCCGGGATCACCGCGTCGCTCACCACCGACGGCATCGTCTCGGCGACCAACCCCGGGCCCGGCAGACGACTACTCGGCACCCGGATGTTCCGCCTGACCACCGAGTCGGACGCCACCGACCTGCTCGCCCTGTTCCACCCCGCCGACCCCGACCCCGAGACGTCCTGGGTCGACCGGTGTCCCGAGCACGACGACCCCGACGACGATTCCCGTCTACGGGACGTCGATGCGCTGGAGGTCACCGCACCACCGCCCGCCGCGCTCGACCCGGCACCTTCGAGCGACGCCGATGCGGCACCGGAGTCGACGTCCCGGGAGCCCTCGACCTCCACCTCGGCGGCGTCGGACCCCGCCGAGGAGACCGTCGTTCCCCTGCGCCTGGTCGTCCTGGGCGCGCTGCGCCTGCACTGGCGTCCCGACGCGACCGACGAGCAGGCCGGCCGCGAGATCCTCGCGGACCTGTCACCCCGACAGCGAGAACTCCTGGTGTTCCTCGCCGTGCACCCGCAGGGAGTCTCCCGCGAGCTCCTCGTCTCGACACTCTGGACCGCAGGTCCCCCGCGCAGGCCGACCAACGCCCTGAACACGGCACTGACCCGACTGCGCACAACGCTCGGTGAGGCCACCCACGGGTCGATCACCGAGGTCGTCGTCCTGCGCGGCGACCGCTACCACCTCGACCCGAGAAGCATCGACGTCGACTACTGGACGTTCAGCGAAGCCGTGGCGGCTCGACGTGTGGCCGCCACCGACCGCGACCGGGTGGACGCCGATCGCCGCATCCTGGCGTGTTATGCGGGTCCACTCGCCGAGGACCTCGTCGGTGACTGGGTCGAACCCGTGCGCGAGGCCGCGCGCCGCGACGCGCTGGACGCAGTCGCCGCAATGGCCCGCGCCACCGTCGCACACGACCCCGAAGAGACTCTCGACCTCCTCGAGAACGCCCGCACCATCGATCCGCACAATGACCTGCTCTACCGCGACATCATGCGACTACAACACCGCCTCGACCGCCCCGAGGCAATAGCCCGCACACTCCAATTACTCACGACCCGCCTCGCCGAGATCGGCGAGACCCCCAGCCCCGAGACCCGCGATCTCGCCGCCCGACTTCAACACCACCGCGACACGACGCCACCCGATTCCATCGCCGAGATGACGCGGACGGAGAGAGTCGTTCACCGGGCACAACGCGGTGACGGCACCAGAGAGTCACCGTTGTGACTCAGCCTCGCCATGCCAATCGACGTCGGCGACACCGTCGCGGACGGCGCGGGCCCGCACGATGACCTGCTCATGCCGACCAGCCCAGTCCACGACCGCACTCATCGCCGACACGAAGTCCCGAGCCGCCGGAGTCAACCCGTAGCTGACATGCGGAGGGAAAACCTCAGACTTCTGACTTCGAGTCAACAACCCCTCGTCAGTCAACTTTTTCAAGACTTTCGTCAGAATGCTATCGTGCAAGACATCCAATCGATTAGACCATTCCACACTCAGCGAATACGAACGAATCGTGGACAGTATCTCCACCCGCCGCAGAGGGCCAGCCGACACCGCCATCAGCACGGCCGGCACCCACTTGTCTCCCAGCAACGAACGCACCGCATACCACCGCGACAGGAAGAGCTCGTCCGCCTCGTTCATCGCCACTCCCGTCCCGTGCCCACCCCCTGCGGGGAACCCACATCCTCGCCCCTCGGCCGAACGAGTCATCCTCCCGGCGAGCACAGCCCGCCGCCACACGATCATGACCAGCCCAGACCAGCAGGGATGCCGATCGGGATACCACCAGGGAAGCCAGCAGGGAAGCCAGCTGAGCCGGCACCACCCGACACGACTCCACCACCAGGTCACACCCCGTGCCGGGGGTACCACGGCCATCCCAGAGTCCTCCCCGCACAGGAAGGTGAACACATCGGGGCAGCCGCGCGGGACCAGCCCCTCCCTCACCGGCCTTCTCCCCACGACTTCTGACACTACTCACCTTTCATGCCCTCACTTCACCGAATACTCCCTTCATTCCCCATTCCTTCGAATTAACCAATTGAATCATCGGATCGAATGCCGCGAAAGGAAACCGCCCCCGACCAAGGGTAATACAAACAACGGAACGGAGACAATGCCACACGCCCCCATTCGGACACATGGCGAATTGCGGCGGAAAAATCTCGAAAAGAGTCATGAAAATCGGGGTTCGTCCGGTTGCATTCGCCGACCAACAGAGCTATCGTTAAATCACAACAACGGGAACGGAAAGCACCGAAAATCCACGAATGGCGCGCAATCATGGCACGTCGAATGCACACTCGGCGCGATCCGCCAATTATTGAATGGGGGAAACCATGTGTTTCGCCGACACCCTCACCGAAACCGACGACACGGTGACCGCGTACTGCTACTGCGGTTGGGTCGAATACGGACACACCCAGGAATCGGCTGACGCCGCCGCCGAATCCCACCAGAACTCGACGGAATAACCGAATACCGGCCTCGACCGCCACCCGTATCGCCACAGCCCCCACCGTGCCTCGCACATTCGACCCTGCCCGTATCACACCCCGCGCTGAACGCTGAACGAATCCCGACCGCCGGAATTCATCGAAGGAGATCGACGTCATGGATATGAACGAGGCCTTCAACGAGATGCGTGACGCCACCAATTGGTGCCTGCTCGCCGAGCCCGACGACGACCCGCAGCTCTGGATCGCCGAGGCGAAGCGCGCGCTGGAAGCGGTCAACAGCTTCCACTTCTCGTGCAGTTGGGAGTGGCGGCGCATGGATCGCCGTTCCTGATTCGCCGCCGGCACCTCACCCGAGGCCCCCGCACCACGACCGAAGGGATTTCGTGATCATGAAGCTCACCGTCGGCATGTTGATCGACCAGCTCACGGCGTTCGACCCGGAGGCGTCGGTGCGTCTGGCGTTCCAACCCGCCTGGCCCCTCGAGTACGACGTGGAACGGGTGACCGGATCCCACACGCCGCCTGGCGACGACGACCTCGACGACGCCCCCGGGGTGGTGTGGATCGGACAGGGCGACCACATCGGATACCTGCCCGAAACCGCCACCGACGCCATGGGGTGGCAACGCGACCAGGACTGAACCGGCCGCCGTTCGGCCGTCAACGAACGGCCGAACGGCGCCCGCACCTCGGCCCGTTCGCCATCCCACCGCACGAGATCGAAAGGACGACACGCGATGACCACCGCACCTCCGCCACCGGTTCCGTCGGCGACATCCGCCGCGACCGTTCCCCGGCCGGCGGGTGCTCGGTTGCGCAGCGGTGAGCTCCGCCGACAGGTGGCCGCCGTACTCGCCGACCAAACCGAGGTCGATCACACGCCGCGCACCGTCGCCCTCGCGTTGGGTCGGTCGGCCGGCGCGGTCGCGAACGCCTTGGCCGTGTTGGTGGACCGGGGTGAGGCCGCGCAGACGTCGACGACACCGGTACGGTTTCGGGCCAACGCTGCCACGGCAGCCGCCGCGACGGCGGCGCACACCGGGGGCTCGGGGTCGCCGCGTCGGTCCCGCGCGACGGCGCCGCCCGCGCCGGCCACGGGTGCCGGGGTGGTGTCGGGGCCGGTGACACGGCCGAACGGGCAGACCTATCACCCGCGCACCGTCGCGGGGATGCCCGACGTCACGGCGCTACGCCGGTTGCGTGAGGCCGGGGTGCCTGCGTTGTTGTACGGCCCACCCGGCACCGGGAAGACGTCGGTGGTCGAGGCGGCGTTCCCGGATCTGATCACCGTCGCGGGTGACGGTGACACCACGGTGGCCGACTTCGTCGGCGAGTACACGCAGACGCCCGACGGCCGGTACGTGTTCGTCCACGGTCCCCTGATCCGCGCGATGCGTGCGGGCCTTCCCCTGTTCATCGACGACGCCACCCTGATCCCGCCGACCGTGTTGGCCGTGGTCTACCCCGCGATGGACGGACGCCGCGAGATCGTCGTGAAGGCCTACGGCGGCGAGGTCGTGCACGCCGCCCCCGGGTTCTACACGATCGCCGGCCACAACCCCGGTGTTCACGGCGCGGTGTTGTCCGACGCGTTGGCGTCCCGGTTCGCCGTACAGATCCAGGTGTCCACCGACTACGACCTCGCCACCCAGCTCGAGATCGACCGGCGCGCCGTGCGCGTCGCGCGCAACCTCGCCGCCCGTCAGGCACGCGGTGAGGTCGGGTGGGCGCCGCAACTCCGTGAACTGATCGCGTTTCAGCGGATCGCCGACGTGTTGGGCAGTGATGCCGCCGCCGGGAACCTCATCGGCGCCGCACCGGAGGAGGACCGCGACACCGTTGGCTTGGTGGTGCGCGGGGTGTTCGGCAAACCGCTGGAGCCGCTCGCCCTCGGTGCCCGCATCTGACACGCCCGGCCGACCCCGTCGAGGAAGGACACCCGTCACCATGACCACCCACCTGATCAGCGACCCCACCGTCCCTGGCACCGCCGTGTTCCCCGCCGCCCCCGGCTGGCTCACCCTGTCAGCCGCGATGACCGAGGAGGTCCCGGTGATCGCCGACCGCGACGACCTGCTGGTCACCATCGCCCCCGGGGCCGGACACGGCGGACCGGCGTGTTTCCTCCACGCCCACGCCGTGATCGAGGTCGACGGCACCCACCTCGGCGCCGTCGACCCCGCCACCGCCACACCCCACCGGATCGGCGACCGCGCCCGCTATGCGACCGCCTGGGGGCTGCTCACCCACGAATGCGCCCACGCCGCCCACAGCCGATGGGACCCGCCACCCGGCGCCAAACCGAATGCCGCCACCGCCGCCACCCTGCTGGAAGAGTCGCGCATCGAGGCCGCCCACCTACGGCGCCGCCCCGACGACCGACACTGGCTGCGCGCCTCGACGATCAACCTGATCCTCGCCGACCTCCCGGCCGCCGACCCCGCCCACGGTCCCGCGATGACCGCCCACGACGCGGCACAGGCCGCCGCATTGTTGCTGGCACGCACCGACGCCGGGGTCCTGACCGCCACCGAAACCGCACCGGTCGCGCGGGCCGTGGAGTCCGTCCTCGGGAAGGACGTCCTCGCGGCGTTGCGCGCGGTGTGGTGTGAGGCGTTCGGCGTCGCCGACGACGACGCCGAGGCCATGCTCGACCTCGGCCGCCGATGGTGCGAGATCATCGGCACCGACGCCGACAGCGACCCCGACGGCGACCCCGACCCCGACCCCGACGGCGACCCTGACCCCGACGGCAACGGCAACGGCAACGGCAACGGCAACGGCAGTGACATGGCAACCGACCCGGATGCCGCCCCGGTGCCCTCGCCGCTCACCAGGGCGATCACCACCAGCCTGGCATCGGTGGCGCGGGCGGTAGCGGACGAGGCTGGACCCGTCGATCCCGCCGACGCGACGGCGACACCCGCCGCCGACCCGCTCGCCGACACGGTCGCCCAGCGGGTGTTCGCCACCGACGGGCCGCGCGACGGGCGCACCGCCACGACCGGTACCCGGTCGCCGACCGCCGCCGAACGTACCGCCGCCCGCACCATGGCACGCGCGCTGAACACCGCCGGGATTCGGGAATGGGTGGCCACGAAGACGACCTCGGCGACCCCGCCCGGGCGGCTGCGGATGCGCGGGGCGCTGGCCGCCGACGCACAACGCGCCGCCGGGGCGCTGCCCACCGCCGAGCCGTTCACCCGCACCACCCGCACCACCGTTCCCGCACCACCGCTGCGGCTGGGCATCGCGTGCGACGTGTCCGGATCAATGGACACGTTCGCGGGGCCCGTGGCCTCGACGGCGTGGATCCTCGCCCACGCCGCCCGCCACACCCGGGTGCCCGCCGACACCGCCACGGTGATCTTCGGCAACCACGTGCGCCCCATCGTCTACCCGGGAACCGCACCCGCCAAGGTCACCGAGTTCGACGCCGACGACGACTGGGAAGCCGTCGACAAGGCCCTCGACGCACTCGACGGCGCCCTCGGCCTGTCCCACCCCGGCGCCGCCCGCCTGCTCGTCGTGATCTCCGACGGCTACTTCCAGGACGAACCCCGCGCCGCAGGGCAACACCGCGTCGACCGGCTGCGCGCCACCGGCTGCGGCGTGTTGTGGCTGTCCCCCAACAACTACGCCACCCCGTTCAACGGGGTGACCGTCCACACCGTGACCGACCCCACCGCCACCGCGCGCGCGGTCGGACGCGCCGCCACCGCCGCCCTGCACGCCACCCGCTGAACTCCGGCACACCAACCCGGCCACCACACCGAAAGGACTATCGATCATGGGAATGGCGCTGTTCGTCGTCGGACGCGGCGACCACGCCCGCGCCCTCGGCGCGGTCGTCCTGTACATCCCGACCGGCGAAAACCCCGGCCCGACCCCCGAGGTGATGAACACCCTCCCCGAAGGCCAGGCGGTCCTCACCGTCGACGCATTCGAACGCGCCGTGACCGACCTGCTCCCGGCATGGCGAGACGCCTGGCGGGGAGAAGCCTATCCAGGGTTCGACGACGAGTTCGACTTCGTCTACGCCTACGACGACGACCGGATCCTGTTCTGGCGAGACCACACCTGGCACGACATCACCGCCACGTGACCAATCTCGACACCTGGCTCACCCGACACGGGATGCGACCCGACGGTTGGTGACCACCTCCACGACCTACCCACACCCGCACCACGACCGAGGGGAACCCGTGATCCGGAACGGTCACCATCCAGCCCCCGAACCCGCACCGACCCGACAAGAACAGGAAGGACCAACACTCGTGATCGACAACGACGCGGCGGACTTCTACCTCGGGCGGGGAACCGACGCCCGCTGGCTCGGATCACTCGCGACCGACGGAGACCCCGCCTCGATACTGCCCGGCTACGGACTCGACGTCGTCCGCGACGCCTCCGACTACTTCGCGACCCTCGCCCGGCTCCTCCACGACAGGGAGGTCGACGAGCCTTTCGGCGCCCACCCCGTGAGCTGGGGATGGCCGTGGCCCTACGAGACCAGCGCGGTCACCGGCTGGACCTACGCCTGGGACGGCGGACTCTGGATGTCCCGCCTCGGATCGGCCTGGACCCGCATCAGCCGCGATCCCACCGAGTTCGGTGCCGCCGAACCGATGTTCCCGACGATGCTCCCCGCGACGACACCCGCCACCTCCTACCTGGACGCCGCGCGACCCGGCCGGGTACACGGTTGGGCCTACACACCGACCGCCGACTGGCCGCTGCCCGAGGTCGCCGCCGCGATCCTCACCCTGCTCACCCTCCGCGCGCACCACCCCACCGTGGCCCACGATCGCGTCCGTCTCCGCTACGCCATGACCCTCGACCCCGACACCCGCGTACTCCAGGTCGACTGCCACGGCTACACCGACGCCGACCTCCGCGACACCAACGGAAACACCCTCGTCCGCCCGCACGAGGCCGAGGAAGACGTGCACCGCGCCATCGCCGAATTCGGATGGCACCACCCCGACGACCCCACCGACCGGCGACTGCACCCCATCGTCCGATGCCTCGACGAAGCCACCCAACAAGCACGTGCCCAGACGATCGGAACCGTCACCATCGCACAAACCTGACCCGAAGCCCCCGCCCACACCCCGCGCCGCCACCGGAAGGACGTGTGGTCCTGGGCACCGGCCAGCTGTGGTGGCGGCCGGCACCGACCCCGACAGCACAGACAGCGACCCCACGCCCGACCCCGACGCCGCCCGCCTGTTGGTCGTGATCTCCGACGGCCACTTCCGGGACGAACCCCATGCCGCAGGACAGCACCGCGTCGACCGGTTGCGCGCCACCGGGTGCGGCGTGTTGTGGCTGTCCCCCGGCGACTACGCCACCCCGTTCAACGGGGTGACCGTCCACACCGTGACCGACCTCACCGCCACCGCGCGCGGTCGGACGCGCCGCCACCGCCGCCCTGCACGCCACCCGCTGAACCCCGGCACACCAACCCGGCCCCCACACCGAAGGATTATCGATCATGGGAATGGCGCTGTTCGTCGTCGGACGCGGCGACCACGCCCGCGCCCTCGGCGCGGTCGTCCTGTACACCTCGACCGGTGACAACCCCGGCCCGACGCCCGACATTATGAACACCCTCCCCGAAGGTCAGGCGGTTCTCACCGCCCCCACCGTCGAGGCATTCACCCGCGCCGTGGTCAACCTGTTCCCGGCATGGCGGGACGCCGAGCTGGGTGCGGCCTATCCCGGGTTCGACGACGAGTTCGACTTCGTCTACGCCTACGACGACGACCGGGTCCTGTTCTGGCGAGACCGCACCTGGCGCGACATCACCGCCGCCTGACCGGTCGCGACACCACCGACCGCCGGCCGGCCCGGCGTGGCACTACCCGCGCCCGATCCGATGACCGCGCCCACCCGCCGACGGCGCCACGCCGAACGGCCGACGACGCCCCGTTGCGTTCCCATATCGACCGGTGCCGACACACCGCCGCCACCGGCATACCCGCCCGGAACACGGGCGTCCGTGGCCACCACCGCCACGTGAGCGGCGCACACCACAGCCGTCTCATGTGGACGTTGTTGATCAGCGGCAATAGCGGATTACGCCATACGGGCCGTTCCCGCCAGCCACGGCCACATCGGGTTGACGTCGGCGCGGCAACCAAGCGTCCATACACATCGCCGTACGGCACCGACCCAACACACACCAACACGAACGGAGAACCCGATGACCACCACACCCACACCCACGCCGACCGCCACGACCGACGAACCGACGCGCAACCCCCGCCTAGTCACCCTGATCGACACCGAGGCCGACGTTCCCCCATCCCCGCCGCCGATGGGCATGCCCGCCGACGCCGAGGGCCTGTTGATCACCTGTGTCGACGTGGACACCACCTCGACGAACCTGACCGTCGAGCCGATCCTGTTCGAGGCCCACTGGCTGCACACCCTGCGCCCGGCCCGGGACGTCGAGGGCGACGTCGTGATCCGGGTGCACACCACCGCATCCGACACGCACGTGGACATCGAGCTGCTCGTCGCCTATCAGGGCCGGTGGGAGCAGGCCGGGGTCTGGAACGGACTCGACACGACCTGGCCCGTATACGTCGCCCGCACCGTCTCCCTGATCATGCGGCTCGACGGCGACGCCGCCAGGCCCATGCCGAGGTCGACCCGACCGGGACACACCGACACCAACTGAGCCGCAAACTCATCGGCCGGAACCCGGGCACACGAACCCGGGTTCCGGCCGAACGGTGTCCCGCATCGCATCGAAACGACACCGCGCCCGAAGGCGCTCACGTCGACAACACCCGCAACCACCACATTCGCAGGCACGTCACCGACACCGCCGACGCCCGGACCACACGTCACCGGCGCCGGGGCGTGCGGCCGGACATCGCAATGACACCCGGTGCCCCGTGCCCGCCCCGTGACGGTGGCCGCACCCGGTGCAACACGGCGGGAACCGGAAGGTGCGCCGATGCCGCCGAACCGCCACGCGACGGTTCCGGGCGAGGCGCGTGCCATCGCGGCATCCGTGCCGCGACACGGCGCCCGACGAGGCGCCACCGCACGCACGACCCGCGTACGGCGAACGGGCCGTCCGGGGCAGGGCCGCACACCACGGCCCGGTCGTAGGCGTTGGGCCGATACCCCGACCGGGGCGACACGAACCCCAGTACCGCGCCGTCGACGTCGGCAGGGCGAGGCGATCCCGCCCACCACACCACTACCGGACCGCACCGAGCGCGCACGTCGACGGCCCGACCCAACCCCGAATGACCGGGCGGCGCCGTCCGTCCGGTCGAGCCGCCCGGCGCACCGGCGCGGGCCGGCGACGCCGCGCGTGTGGTCGCGCCGGGATCGCCGACGGATTCCACCCGATGCCCGCGACGTGATCCGTCTCATCGGTCCGCCGGACCCGGCACCGTCACGAACACCGCCGACAGCCGGACGGGCGTGATCCCGGCTCGCTGTCATCCGCCGGGATCACGCCCGAAACACCCTCCGCCGTATTACCCTGCCCGCGATCGATCCACCTCGTCGAGGCGATCAAGGACTTCGGGCAGGTCCCTCGTCAGGTGTTCGCAGAACGTCCGCAACGCCTCCATTCGTCGGCGCCCCGCCACCCCGTCGGCACCGACGTGCTCGATGCCGCGCCGCGCCGCATCCCCCATGACCCGCAACGCCGTACTGAACGTCGCCATCAGGCGCAGGCCGACCTGGTCCGGACACCGGTACCGCCGTGATCGGGTCCCCGGTGTCGGAACCTCCTCGATCAGGCCACGCTGGGCGAGCACGTCGACGGCCGCCCACACCGACCCGCTTCCGACCTGGAGATTTCCCGCTATCTGGACGGCCGTGATCGCCTCCTCGTCCGTGAGCAGCAACCCTGCCAACACCCGGGCGGGCATGCGCCGCAGGTCGAAACGTGTCAACGCCAACGCGAGATCCTCGGTGGCCTGGAGATCCATCATCCGTCCTTCCGTTCCCGTTCCTGTCGGTCGCGACAGGCGGCGGGTGCCGACCACAAGGCGGCACCCGCCGTGATCACCGATGCCGTTCGGGGTCACGCCGTCGGCGCGTCGCCCTCGACGGCCTGATAGCGCTTCGGGGATTCGGCGACCCGCCTGGCGTAGCCGTCGGCGACCAACCTCTCCAGTGCGTTCGCGACGGCCCCGCCCGACCGACCCAGCCGCTTGCCGAGCTGGGCCGGCCCGAACGACTCACCGGGGTGCGCGGTCAGGTAGTCCTCGACCATCCCCCGGAGGGCGCCCTTCGCCAGTCGACCCGTCGGTCCGGTCCGAGGCGTAGGGGCGGTGTCGGTCGACGACGGCGCGGGCGGCGCCTCCTCGATCGGAACGTCGGCCTCGGCGGGGGTCGGGTCGGCGGCGGTGTCGGTCGGCGCGTCGGGCACGACGGCCAGCCGGACTGACATCACCTCCTCGCCCGACGGAGTCGCCCCGTCGCCGTCGGAATCGGAATCCGACCCGCTGTCGGTGTTCGTGTCCGGCTCGACGTCGGTGTCGGTGTCGGCGGGTCCGTCGACGTCGATGACGCTCCACCGGTCGGCGGGGCGCCGACCGCCGGTGGCGATGCCGGCCGTCCTCGTGGCGCTGCCCTCCGTATCCCACGTGGCGAGGATCTTCGTCGCGGTCGACCGGCCGATGCCGGCGGTGAACGCGAGGTCGGCGGCGGTCGATCCGGGATTGTCGTGCAACGCCCGCCACAACCGGTGCTCCGCATCGGTGCGGCGACCGCCGGGAACGGCGTGCAGGCGGGTGGTGTTCGTGGTGTCGGGCATGACGGCCACTCCTTCGTAAAGAGGGGTTACGGGTCATGCCCCCGGGGGCGGTGCAGCCCCCGGCGCGCTACCGGTCGAAACGGGCTACGCGTCTATGAACGCTTCCATCACCGCGACGAGTCAAGCCCCACACCACAACACAACCGTCTCATGTAGACGTCCGTGATCAGCGGCTATAGCCGATTGCGCCATCCCGGTCGTCCCGTCACATCCGGCCGCATCGGGCTTGACGACGGCGCGCCACGACCACGCGTCCATACACATCGCCGTACGACCTCGACCAGCACAACCGACCGCGAACGGAGATCCCGATGACCACCACACCGACCCCGCCCATCACCGACCAGCTCACACCGTCGAACTGGGACAGGGACCCCGGACATAGTGGTCCTGTTCGACGCCGACCCCGACGTGGTGTCCCCGACGCCGATGGGGATGCCCGCCGACTACGAGCGCCTGATGATCACCTGCATCGACGTGGCCACCACCCCGCCGGGCCTGACCGCCAACCCGATCCTGTTCGAAGCGGCCTGGAACAAGACGTTCCCCCGGCAGAGGATGTCGACGGCGACGTCGTCGTCCGCGTGCACACCACCACATCCGAAACACACGTCGACATCGAGCTGCTGGTCGCCACCAGGGCGTATGGGAACAGGCCGCAATGTGGCACGGTCTCGACGACACCTGGCCACGACACATCGGCACGCACCGCCGCAATGATCTTGCGCCTCGACTACACCGTCAACGCACCCATGACCATTCCTGCCAGCCGCCCGGAGCCGATCTTCACCGCCTGACACCCGATCAGACTCCTCGGCCGGAACCCGGATACACGCGGGTTCCGGCCGAACGGCGTCCCCTACACGCGACACCGCCGCCCAACCTGACGAACGCGACTCGATTCACGTTCGGAGATCACCTGTCCGAGGGAGATCCATAACGCTCTCGAAACGTCGGGCCCGCGATGACCTCGCCACCGTGTGAGAGTGACCCGATGCATACTAACTGCGTGCGGACTGCGCTCTTCGGCTACGGACTGCTGACTGTCCCAGAGGTGGAGGCACGACTAGAGACCATCCAGTCGAGGGTGGGCAATGGGCAGTGTCCTCGGTGTTGCGGACGATTGCCCGAGTGGCCCGACACCTCTCACACCATCTCAGACTGCTGCTTGCCGATCTGCAACGCTTGTGGAAATAAAGAATCCACCGAGGAGTTCCGCACCGGGTTTGTGCCACCTATCCCCGAGTGGGACTCGTTGCCTATAGTTCCGCGTCGGATCCGAGTGCGAGCCCGATACGTCTCGATGCCCATTCCCCTCGGTAAACGCACGTGATGTCCGTGCGGAAATCGCCCCGGGACCGCAATCTTCCGATTCCAGGCACCGCGCGAACGCATCTACACTCCCCGCAATCACTCAACCGGAATCGACGCCCCTTCTACAACCCGCACGCACTCTGGCAACGGGGCACCAACGAAAATACCAACGGACTCCTCCGACAATATCTCCCCAAGGGAACCAACCTCTCCACCCGCACTCACGCCGAACTCGACGCCATCGCCGACGAACTCAACAACCGTCCACGCCAGACACTCGACTGGCTCGAACCCATTGAATTCTTCAAAAACCTCCTACTTAACGACGGTGGTGCACCCACTGCTTGACACCAGCCGGGCCTTTATTCCGTCAAATCGTCCACCGGCACCACTCGAATGTCCTTTAGATCCCGAAGCCATACAGTAGATTCCGCATCCCAACCCCGCAGCTCGGCAACTCCAAGCGATGTAACTACCGGAAAATTCTGCGTAGCCAAGAGCCCTCTTGCAGTGAGATGGACAGCGCGGAAATCGACGGAGACGTCCCGCCATTCGACACAAATACGACCACCTCGAGAATCACCTGGATATTGCGAGGCAAGCCATTGAAAATCCCTGAGAGCATCAATGTGATAGATTGAATGATCACTCTCATGAAAGTAGACGGACCACAGAGTTCTATTCTCTCTCGAAAATTCCGCACGCTCCTTCCTTGCCCAGGAACTCTCACCATTAGGCAGGTAGGAAGAAGTCCAAAGCGCCCCTTGAGGCTTCTCCGATATGACAGAGCCAAGCCGGGAATCCAGAGTGCCAACGGATCGGATTTCGCCTGTTTTCGAGAACCAGGATTGCGGACTACTCAATTCCGTCCGCGCAAACCAACCCGCCTTCATGCGGCCCATAATCCGTTCGGCCACGTCGTCCAATTCAGGAGCAATCTGCGGCAGGAACACATCGCGCGAATTCCGGAGGCTTGCAGCAAAGGTTATCTGATGATAAAGATTCACATCGTCCAACCGCCGCAGGCCTTCGAAATCATCCAAAAATTGCTTGCACAGCTCCACCAGAATAGGGCTTTTGAAAGCACCCGAAATGAAATCTTGACTCCTCACGCAGAGTCCCTTCAGTCACGATCAGATACGCCCCGTAATATTGCACTACAAGGTCGCACTTCCGAGACTGAAGGGCTACCTCGGCATCAGATAGTACAGGAGCCGGCAGCGCGGGCATCGCCATCCGCTCGGCGGACCTGTTGAACCTGGCCGCGTTCTCCTCCGGGCGGAACAACGCGATCGCCCCGTTGGCCTGCCGGTAGGCCTTCATGCCTTCGAAGCACGCCTGTGCGTAGTGGAACACGGACGTCGCGGGGGCGAGCGTGAACGGCCCGTAGGGCTCGAGGCGCCCGTCGTGCCAACCATGCTCGGCCGACCAACGGAGTGTGACCATGTGGTCGGTGAAGGTGGTGCCGAACCCCGGCGAGGCCAGGATCGCCGTCCGCTCCGCCTCCGGCACGGGCTTCCCACTCGGACGTATCTCGAAGTCGGCCATCAACGGTTCACCCTTTTCCGCGACGAGACCCGTCTACCTCGGCGCTGCGTGGAGCGCAGCGCCGCATGCTGGCGGGCACGGGCCAACACGTCGCTGTATCGGAAGATGTCGTTGTTCCCGCCGGACAGGACGCACACGACCGTCCCTTTCGGCTTGTGTCGCAGCGGCATTCGCGCCGCGGCGCAGGCCAGCGCACCCGCGGGCTCGGCGATGATGCCCTCGGTCTGGTACAGGTCCACCATCTCGACGCACACCGCGCCTTCCGGCACGAGCACCAGCTCGTCCACCAGGTCCCGGACGACCTCGTAGCCGATGCGACCGACACGGGCGACCGCGGCACCGTCGACGAACGGGTCGAGGTGTGTGAGCGAAACCGGGCCACCGGCGGAAAGCGCGGCTCGCATGCTCGCGGCGCCCGCAGGTTCGGCACCGACGACGTGGACGTCGGGCAACCGGTGTTTCAGCCAGAGCAGCATGCCGGCGATCAGCCCGCCTCCCCCGACGGGCACGATGACGGTGCCGATCCGTTCGCGGCACTGCTCGGTGATCTCGACGGCGACAGTGCCCTGGCCCGCGACTGTTCTGTCGTCGTCGAAAGGGTGCACGAGAACGGCGCCGGTCCGCATGCTGTCCCGCCGCGCGGCGAGGTCGGCATCGTCGAAGGACCTACCCGCGACGGCGGGCGTGACGAAGTCGCCCCCCAGGGCGGCGATCCGCCCGCGCTTCTGGGACGGCGTGGTGGCCGGGAGGTACACCCTCCCCGGGATCCCCAGCTGGCTGCAGCTGTAGGCCACGCCCTGGCCGTGGTTCCCCGCACTCGCGCAGACGACCCCGCACCGACGTTCCTCCGTGCTGAGCGACGAGATCAGGTGGTAGGCGCCACGGACCTTGTAGGAACGGCATACCTGCAGGTCCTCCCGTTTCAACAGAACAGGAACACCGACTTCCGCGCTCAGCCGCGCACTCGGTTCGAGCGGCGTCCGGCGCACCACCCGTCGCAACACGTCGGCCGCACGCGAGATGTCGGAAGGATTCATTCGCTCGGTCCCCACATTTCGCCGCGGTTCGCGGTGGACGCCCGGTGCGCCTCAGCTCATGAGGCGGTCGCGCGGGATCCGATGTCGGCGAGGACGTCACTCAGGTCGGCCAGCAGCACGACTTCCTCGGTCCTGAGGTACAGGTGCCCACCGGGCATCGTCAGGAGCCGGAAGGCGCCGCGGGTCAGTTCCGCCCAGCGGCGCATCTGCTCCGGGGTCACCTGGGTGTCCTCGTCGCCGGTGTAGCCGTGCACCGGGCAGTCGAGCAGCGGGCGGGGGCCTCCGGAGAAGTCGTCCACCAGGCGGTAGTCCGCGCGGACCGCGGGAAGCACGATCTCCCGCAGGCCCGCGTCCTCGAAGACCTCGGCAAGGCTCGCGTCGAAGCTCACGATGTGCGCGATGATCTCCTCGTCCGTGCCGAAGATCATCGGTCGGCCCGCGAGCGCGTGCGTCGGCCGTCGGCCGGATACGCACAGTGCGGCGGGCGGGCTCCCCCGTTCCTGGAAACGCAGCGCCACCTCGTGTGCCAACGTGGCCCCCATGCTGTGACCGAACAACACGAGCCGGTGCCCCACCAGGTCGCCGAGGGCGTCGGCGATGTCGTCCGCGAGGACTTCGAGCCGAGGCGGGATCGGCTCGCCGATGCGGTTCTCCCGGCCCGGGTACGCGACGGCGAGCACGCCGACGTCCTCGGGGAGTCCTCGAGCCCAGGTGCGGAACGTGCTCGCCCCCGCGCCGGCGGGTGCGAAGCAGATGAGCTTCGTCTCGCACCCGTCGTCATCGCGGTAGCGGCGTACCCAGCGATCTTCCATTGATGTCACCTCCGACCTCGGTGAGGGTGGGGCTCACGGCGTCCTGTTCCGCGCGCCTGGCGACGATCGAGTCGACGATGTCGCCGCTTCGCAGCGCGATGTTCGACAGGAGCGAGGAGCTGAGGCCGTGGGTGTGTTCGGTACCGCCCTGGAGGTAGATGCCGCAGCGCAACTCGAGGGCGGTGACGATGCGGTAGTCCCGGCCCACCCGGTACCGGCCCGACTCGTCGCGCAGGCACAGCCCGTCGAGCTCGCGGAGCAGGCTCGTCGGCTTCATCGCGTCGTACCCGGTCGCGCAGACGAGCGCGTCGACGGTGAGCTCGCGTGCCTGGGTGCCGGGCCCTTCCTGCAGGGACACGCGGGTCTCGTCGCCGACGCGCTTCACGCCGGAGACCCGCGTCAGGTTGAGGAACTCCAGGCGCCTCACGCCCCGCACCTCGTCGTCGTACCACCTGCGGTACAGGCTCCTGATCAGGTCGTCGTCGACGACCGAGTAGTTCGTGTTGCGGTGGTAACGCCAGAACGCGTCTCGCGTCCGCTCGGTGCCGAAGTAGTAGTCGTCCACGGCGCTCGGGTGGAAGACCTGGTTGGCGAAGGGGGTGTCGTCCGCGATGGAGTAGCCGTAGGACGGGACGACCGCGTGCACTTGGGCGTGCGGAAGCTCGTCGTAGAGGAACCTGGTGATCTCGGCCGCGCTCTGGCCGGCTCCGGCGACGGCCACCCGACGCAGCTCCCGGGGGTCGATCCGGCGGTACTTCTCCAGGAACTCGGAGCTGTGCCACACTCGTTCGTCCCGCTCGGTGCCCTCTGGCATGTTCGGCACCAGGCCCGTCGAGATCACGACGTTACGTGCCCGGACCGTACGGCTGCCTTGGCCGGTGGCGTCCGCCACCTCGAGCCGCAGATCCGACTGCTCGGGCGCGGTGTCCAACGGCAGCCCGATCGATCGCACCTCCGAGCCGTAGGCGACGCGGTCGGCCACCCTTTCCTGGGCCCACTCCAGGTACTGGTGGAACTCCTGGCGCGTCGGGAAGAAGTCCTGGTTGTTCACGAACTCCGCGAGCCTGCCCGACGCGTGCAGGTAGGCGACGAAGCTGAAGCTCGACGTCGGGTTGCGGAAGGTGGCCAGGTCCTTGAGAAAGGAAACCTGCATGGTCGTCGACGGCAGCAGCATATTGCGGTGCCAGCCGAACGATGCCTGGCGTTCCATAAAGAGGCTGCTTATCTCATTCCCCGCACCATTCCCCCGAGACTCTTCCAGGGCGATGGCGAGCGACAGGTTGGACGGGCCGAATCCGACGCCGACCACGTCGTAGGTATCGTGTTCACGATCACTCATGGAGAATTCTTCCGCTCGCCAGCAAACAGTGTCCCGTTCTCAGAGGGTCCCAGACCCGGGCGGACTTGAGTTTCCATTCGGCACGCCGCCAACGTAGACCGCCTCGATGCTCTGTTCAAGGGCGTCGGTCGCGTATTACTGTCCCGCCGACGGGACAGTGCATTCAACCCTATCTATGGTTCACGTGACAGAAATTTCTGTTGGAAATGGTCCGTGAAGGAGATCTCGATGTTCGTCCCCAGCTTCTACCGTCCGCCCGACAGCTCGTGGATGATCGAGATCGTCGAGAACCACCCCCTTGCGCTGCTGACGAGCAACGGTCCGCCGGGAGGCGTCCCGTTCGCCACCCATCTCCCGGCAATCCCGAAGTCACTCGCCACCGAGTCGGCGGATCTCTCGGGCAGCGTTCTGCTGTGCCACCTCAACCGGGGGAACCCGCACTGGTCCGCCCTGGAGACCGGTGACGCTGTGCTGCTCACGTTCACGGGTCCGCACGGATACGTCACACCGACCGTCTACGCGTACACACCGGCCGCGCCGACGTGGAACTTCACCTCGGTACACGTGCGCGGGATCACCGAGAAGATCGAGTCCGCGGACGAGACACTCGAGGTGGTCATGGCCACGGTACGTGCCTTCGAGAGCCGCTTCGGCAGTGACTGGGACATGACCGGGTCGATCGACTACTTCCGGAAGATCCAGCCGGCGGTCGGTGCCTTCCGTGTCCACGTGACCGGTGCCGACGGGATGTTCAAGTTGAGCCAGGAGCAGAGCAGCGAGGTCCGCGACCGGGTGCGACGCTCGTTCGACGCGCACCCCGTCCCGCACTGCCACGCGGTGGCCGGCCTGATGGACCAGCTGCCCTGATCTCATGCGCCTCGCTCACCGGCGTCCACGTGGGAACCCGCTCAGGCGTCGGCCGACCGCGGTGCGACCCGGCTGCCCCGCGGGCGCGAGCAGAACTCCTCGGTGATCCGCTCCAGCTCCGACACCAGGGCGACGGGGGTGGGCAGGTCGAGCGCCTGCCGCTGGAGCCGCTCGGCGCCCCTGAGGAACCCGTCCTCCTCGAGCATGCGTGTCACGCACTCCCTGACGCGCGGTCCGGTCAGTTCGTCCATCGCGATCGACAGCCCAGCTCCGGTCTCGCGCAACACGGTCCTCTTCGCGACCGCGTCAACGGAGCTCTCGACGATGAGCTGTGGCACCCCGTGCACCATCGCGCCGTTGAAGCACCCCGCCCCACCGTGGTGGATCACCACCGAACAGCTGGGCAGGAGGACGTTCATCGGGACGAACTCGACGACCCGGGTGTTGTCGGGAACCCTCACGAGCTGGTCGCGTTCCTCGTCGGACAGTGTGAGGATCAGCTCGATGTCGAGGTCGGCCATCGAGTCCAGCGCTTCCTGCACCTGCGCGACAGACATCCCGAGAATGTCGATCCACGGTGCCTTCGAGATGCCGAACGTCATCAGCACACGGGACACGCGCGGGGCCTCGTTGAGCCAGGACGGTACGACGGAGCGCCCGTTGTAGGGCACATAGCTCATGGAGAGCGTCCGCTCGTGGGGCTCCAGGCGCCACTGCTCGGGCAGGATGTTGACCGCGAACTGACCGGTGACCACCTCTTCGGAGAAGTCACGCCCGTACTTCCGTGCCCAGCCCGCGTACCACTCGCGCACCGGGTCCAGACGCTCGTCGGCGGGCTGCTGCTCCTGGGCACGCAGGAAGTCGTGGCGGATCCGGAGGAACAGGTCGTTCCAGCACACCATCCGCGCATGCGCCGCCCCGACGGCGTCCGCCGCCACCGCGCCCGCGTGCGCGATCACGTCGCACAGCACGAGGTCGGGTTTCCAGAAACGGCAGTACGTCACGAGGTCCTCGACCAGCTCGTCGTTCACGATCCACATCCCAGGGACCACGACGGTGCCGAGGAACCAGGACAGTTCGTCCCACGGGAGACCTGTCCTGCCGCCCTCCCCCAGCGCGAACAGGGAGTCGGTCAGGAAGGGCGGGACCGCGGCCGCCATCTTCGGCGCGTTCTCGCCCCGGATGCGGTGGAGGCGCTCCTGTAGCGTCTCGTCCGGCCCGACAGGGACAGCCGTCAGCCCGGCTTCTGTGATGCTGTCGGTGAACTCCGGTTCGCTGGCCACCCGCACCTCGTGACCCGCCGACCGCAGGGCCCAGGCGAGCGGCACCATCTGGTACAGATGTGAATTCCACGGACCGGTGACGAACAGAACTCGCAAGCGATTCACCCCTTGGTCAGTACGCGCAGGCCCAGTCTGGTCGCCGTCGTGTCAACCTCGTGCCCGCGTCCTGCCCTGCTCGATCAGCTCGGCGACCTGAGCGGGGGTCTGCGCGAGGTAGAAGGCGCGCACGGACAGCTCGACGTCGTAGTCCTGGGCCACCCGGTCGATGATCTTTATCCCGATCAGCGAGTTGCCGCCGAGCTCGAAGAAGTTGTCATCAGCTCCGACCGCGTCGCAGTTGAGGTATTCGTTCCACAGCGCCGAGATCTCGTGCACGAGTGACACCGACAGCCCCGATTCCTTTGCCAGCCTGTCCTTCCTCCGCGTGCCGGCGAGACGGCGCGCACTCGTCGCGCGCGCCGGATGTCCCGCCAACGGGACAGGGGTGACTGTTCCGACCCTGCCCCGGCCGCACGGCCGGTGTCACCGTCCACTGCACGGCCGGGGGCTCGCCGTCCGCACGGCCATTGCCGCGGTATCCGGGGGGACTTACGGTGACAACCCGGAACAGTGACGTCTGTCCACGTCAGGGCACTTCCGGCCATCATGCGTTGAAGGGGGTTTCGTTGCTGAAGTCGCAACGGCTCGCGGTGCTGCCCATCGACTCGTACGACCTGGATTCCGAGTTGTCCATCGTGGACGACCACGAGTACAAAGGCGAGTACGACGCGCTCACCTTCGGTGAGTGGTCGTGCCATGTGCTGGCGAACGGCAGTGGCACCGAATCCGACATCGCCTTCCGGCCCCACGGTGACCGCCTCGCCCTGACCGAGCTCGGCAGAAGACTACCGAACATCATGTCGCTGGTGACCGGTCACTTCTCCCTCGACCGGTTGCAGTGGGTGCGCATATTCAGCCTCCGCGACGGCTGCATGGCCCCGCACGTCGACTTCCTCGAGTTCGAGGAGCCGGGCACGAGGCTCCAGGTTCCGCTGCGCACCAGCGAGGAGTCCCTCCATTCGGAGAATGACATCGTCTACCACATCCGTCGCGGCGAGGTCTGGAAGATACACACGACCCATCCGCATTCGGCGGGCAGCACGTCCGAGACCGCCCGGCTCTCCCTGTGCCTCGACTTCTCCGACGCGGAAGAGCCGGTCGAGATCCGCGGCGATGTTCCAGCGGTCGAGCCGGTCCGCGTCATGGCACGACCAGAGCCGACCGAAGCGGAGCTCGAAGAGCTCCTGGACTCCTGCCGGCAGCTCACCGCCGCGACCATGCGGTCGGGCTTCCGCCGGTTCGCCGAGTTCCACTACGAGCGGCACGCGCATGCCAGGGAGGTCTTCGACTGGTACGTGGAGGCCGCGCGGCGTTCCGGGGACGACGACATGGTCGCGAAGGCCCAGGCCTACCGCACGTACTGCATCGAGAAGCGAACCCTGGAAGAGACGTTCGAGTGGTGAGGGGCCACCGGCCACGCGCCTGGTACACGAAAAGGAGCTGATGCATGGACAAGCCTGGCGATGACGTTCTGAGGAAGGCCGCGGCGGAGTACGCCGAGCAGGGTTTCTCCATCATCCGCGGCGTCGTGCCACCGGAGGTCCTGGACGAGGTACGCGTCCACGTCGGCTGGCTCACCCGCAAGTACCCGGATCTGCGTCCCGAACACTTCCACCACCCACTGATCCGCAACGACGCCTTCTGGGCACGTCTGGTCTCGGACCCGCGTCTGGTGGACATCGCGGAGTTCTTCCTCGGCCCGGATCTGGCGTGCTTCACCGCCCACTACATCTGCAAGCCCCCGTACGACGGACAACCCGTGCTGTGGCACCAGGACGGCGCGTACTGGGCGCTGGAGCCGATGGAGGCGCTGACGGTGTGGCTGGCCGTCGACGAGAGCACCACGGAGAACGGCTGCCTACGGATGATCCCGGGTAGTCACCGACTGCCGCTGCACAAGCCGTCGGCCCGGACGGACGAGCCCAACATGCTGTTCTCCACCTGCGACGAGGATCTGGTGCGGGAGTGGACGGAGAAGTCCGAGATCGTGGACATCGAGCTCCAGCCCGGGGACGTCTCGATCCACCACCCCCATCTGCTGCACTGCTCGGAGGCGAACACCTCCGCCAAGCGGCGGTGCGGCCTCGACATCGGCTACATCTCGACGACCACCCGGATCCGGAGTGACGGCATCTACCTGGACCCACTGCTGGTACGCGGATCCGACATCAACGATCTGAACAGCTACCGCCGGTTCCCTGCCTGGCAGGAGAACGAGACGATCCCCTTCGCGGGGCAGGACGAGTGGAGCGACAAGGTGGCCGTGCTCAACGCGACGCTGCCCGCGCGTTCCCGCAGCCTTCCCGAGGAGAGTCCGATCGAGACGACCTGGCACATGATCGACCGGTTGCGCGAAGGCACCGTGAAGAGCTGATCGCGGCCGTCCGGGCACCTGGTGCGTCATATCGGAAGTGGATCTCACAGAGCGACAGCCCCGTCCGGCCAGGATCGGTTTTCCCTCAAGGGAACCGGTCCGGCCGGGCGGGGCTGAACTCTGCGGCGGGAACCGCCCTCAGATGCGCACGGGGAACGAGGTGAGCAGCCGGGGAGCCCCACCGGGCATGGTGTCGCGGTAGGTCAGCTCGCGTCGGCTCACGGCGAGCTCGAGACTGTCACGCTGGAGCATCAGGTGGTCGATGGCCACCTCGCCTTCGAGGTTCGCAAGTGACGCACCGATGCACCGGTGCGGTCCCGCGCCGAAGGAGAGATGGCCTTCCCCGCGCTTCGGCACACGTTGTATGTCGCACTGTTCGGGTCGCGGGAAATGGCGGGGGTCGAAGTTGGCGGCGTGAAGGGAGCCTGTCAGGGCATCGCCCTGACAGACCTGTACCCCGGCGAGCTCCATGTCCTGGGTCGCGTACCGCGGTCCGGCGGTCGAGATGGAGGACGCCATCCGCATCAGTTCTTCGACGGCGTGCGGCAGTGCTTCCGGCTTGGCGCGAAGCAGGGCCAACTGGTCCGGGTTGTCCTGCAGTGCGAGAACCCCGTTGAGGATGAAGTCGTTCATGGCGTGGTAGGAGGCGTTCACCAGGGTCACGGCCATGGAGATGGCATCGGCTTCGTCGAGCCGGACGTCGTCCGAGTCCATGGCCCGCACCAGCGTGGAGATCGTGTCGTTGGCCGGCTGGGCCCGGCGACGGGTGATGAGCTCCCTGAGGTACTCGCACAGGCCGAGCAGGCTCGTGGTGAAGTCGGCCTCGGCATTGGCGTACTCGCCCATCCACTTCTGTATCCGCGGCTGATCGGTCTCGTCGATACCGATGAGCCCGCAGATGACATCGATGGTGAGGGGCGCGGCGTACTCGTGGAGGAGGTCGCCGGAGCCCTTCCGTTCCAGGGCGTCCAGAAGTCCGGCAGAGGTCTTCTCGATGCGCGGCCGCAGCGCTTCGATGCGCCGGTTGGTGAACGCGGGCGCGAGGGTACGCCGCAACCGGGCGTGGCTCTGGCCGTCCTCGAGCATCAGGTTCGCCCCGAAGTAGTCGCTCAGCTCGTCCGAGAGGTCGAGTGTCGCGACCATCTGCTCCGTGATGCTCGGCCCCTCGTGACCGGGGACCTTGCTGACGTCCACGACGAACCGCGGGTCGCTCAGCACCTTCCTTATCAGTTCGCTGCGCGTCATCAGCCACACGCGCTGCCCACCGGGGAATCCGACGCGCACCATCGGTGCCCACTCCCGCAGTCGGGCCAGGGCACCGATGGGATCGTCCTCGAACTCGGGGGCCAGCAGGCTGACGATCTGCTCATCCGGGCTCGGTTTGGACTCGTCCATGGATCCGCTTCCTTTCGTCAGGCGGCAGAGGACGTTGCCGCCCACGGACGAACGCCACCTCGATCAGGTCGAGCACCTCCCGGGCGCCGTCGACCAGGTACATGTGATCGCCAGGGAGCTCCGCATAGCTGAACTCGCCCGTGGTCGCCTTCCGCCACTCCCGCGCCTGCTCCGCCGTGACCAGGCCGTCGGAGCCGCCGCGTACCGAACAGATCGGCACCGCCAGCGGTTCGTCGCTACTCGGCACGTAGTTCTCGTGCATCTCGCAGTCGGCCCGCAGCACGGGAAGGATCAGCTCACGCATCTCCGGATGGTCGAGGGCCTCGTGCCTGAACCCCGCGAACTCCTCGACCCTGGCGAGGAACTCCTGCTCCGGCAGGCCGGTGGCCCGTCTCTCCCGCTGTGTCCACGGGCCAGGCGAACCGCTGACGACCAGTCGTTCGACCAGCACGTCACGTGCGCTCAACAGATGCGCGAGCTCGTACGCGAGCACAGCGCCCAGGCTGTGCCCGAACAACACGACCCGTTCCTTCTCGCCGAGGTCCGCGACGACGTCGTCGACGGAGCTCACGGCCGCCTCGACCACGTTCCGGTGCGGCGTCTCCAGAATTCGCTTCTCCCTGCCGGGCAGCTCGACCGGGACCACCCGCCACCGGCCGCCCGCGAGCGCCCGCCACGGGTGGAAGAACGATGGTCCCGCTCCCGCGAACGGCACGCACACCAACGCTGTCACCTGGACCGCCCCCAGTCCTCAGTCCAGCCGGCCCGCGATGACCCGCATGATCTGGTCGGCGGGCTTGGGCATGTGCATGTACTCGTGTGAGGCGTCCACGTCGTACTCCTCGATGGAGCCGAGAACGTGCTGTCGCCAGTGGACCGCGTACGATCCCCAGTCCTTGCCCTGTGTCGCGTGGAAGTACAGCATGTCCCCGCGGTAGACCGGCGAGTCGAACTCCTTCATGATGGCGCGGTTGTTGGCGCCGACCTTCCCCATCATGTTCAGGAGGTCGTCGATGTTCCCCGTGTTGATGTACTCGCTCATGAACTCCGCGACCTCCTTCCGGAAGGCGGTCGGCTCGATGCCGTCGAGATTCTTGAACCCGCTCGACGGCATGGCGTCCAGGATCGCCAGGAGCCCCACCTCGTGCCCACGCCGGTCCAACGCCTCCGCGAGAGCGTGTGCGACCGGGCCGCTGAAGGACCAGCCGACCAGGTTGTACGGCCCCTCCGGCTGGATCTCGAGTATCCGGTCGAGGTAGTCGTCGACCATCTCCCGCACCGACGCGGCCAGTGGGTCCGTGCCGTTGCAGCCACGGGCCTGCAGGGCGTAGGCCGGCCGGTCGCGCATGTACGGCGCGAAGGAGAAGAACACCCAGCCCAGACCGCCGCCACCGTGGAGGAACCACACCGGTGTCTTCCCCGTGCCGGGATCGTCGTGCAGGGGCAGCACGACGCCGTACTGGTCGACGTCCTCGGTGAGGATGCCGCCGCCGGTGAGCATCAGCGCCGACAGCTCGGCCACGGTGGGGTACCGCACGATCGTCCGCACGGGCAGGTCGAAACCGAAGTGCTTGCGGATGCGGGCGCTGAGCCGGGTGGCCAGGAGCGAATGTCCACCGAGCGTGAAGAAGTCGTCCCCAATCCCGACCTTCTCCACACCGAGCAGTTCGCCGAAGAGAGAGCACAGCTTCTCCTCCTGGGCGTTGCGCGGCCCTCCGCTCTGGGTGGCCGCGTTCACCGGCGCCTGGCCGTCTGGCTCGGTTCGCGGTGCTCCGTTGGTCGGGATGGTCGCGTCGTGCGCGGGCAGCGCCTGCCGGTCGAGTTTGCCCGCCGGCGTCAACGGCAGCTCCGCGAGCGGCACCACCGCGGACGGGACCATGTAGTCCGGCAGCCGCTCACGCAGGTACGCGGGCAGCTCGGCCGGCAGTCGACCGATCCAGTCGGGACCGTCGGTCGCCTCGGCGTCCGGATCAGGCACCACGTACGCCACCAGGCGCTTGTCGCCGCGTCCGTCCTCCCGCGCGATGACCGCCGCCCGCGCCACACCCGGGTGCCCGGCGAGCACGTTCTCGATCTCCCCGAGCTCGATGCGGAACCCTCGGAGCTTGACCTGGAAGTCGGTCCGGCCGATGTACTCGAGCTGACCGTCCTTGTTCCATCGCACGACGTCGCCGGTGCGGTACATCCGCGCGCCTGGCTCGCCGTAGGGAGAGGCGACGAACCGGTGCGAGGTCAACGCGGTCTGCCCGAGGTAGCCCCTGGCGAGCCCGGTCCCGGCCAGGTACAGCTCGCCGGTGACACCGGGCGCGACCGGACGCAGTGCCCCGTCGAGCACGTAAACTTGGGTGTTCCAGATCGGTGTGCCGATCGGCACCCGGTCCGCACCCGGCACGTGCTCGTAGGCGAGGACCTCCACCGTCGCCTCGGTCGGACCGTAGAGGTTGTGGGCGGCACAGCCGGGCAGCAGGTCGACGAACGTGTTCGCGAGGGCCGCCGGGAACGCCTCACCCGCGACCTCGATCCAGCGAAGGCTGGTGCACTTGCCCGCCGAGGGTTCGGCGACGAACGCCTCCAGCAGGGAAGGCACGAAGTCCGCGACGGTCACCCGCTCCCGCTGGATCAGCTCGGCCAGGTAGACCGGGTCCTTGCGCCCGTCTGGACGGGCGACCACGACCGCGGCCCCCATCCGCAGCGGCGCGAACATCTCCGGCACCGACATGTCGAAGCTCGTCGAGGTGATCAGCAGGATCCGGTCCTGCGGCGTGACGTCGAAGTGCGCCAGCCCCCACTCGATCCTGTTCATGATCGACCGGTGCGACACCTGCACACCCTTGGGTCCACCGGTCGAACCCGAGGTGTAGATCAGGTACGCGGCGTTGTCGGGCGACAGCTCTCGCCGGGGGTTCGTCTCCGGGTACCCGGAGACGTCCGGAAGCGTCGAGTCGAGCACCAGCAACGGCTGAGCGCTCTCCAGCAGCTGCCGCACCCGGTCCGGCGGCAGCTCGGTGTCCACCGGCACATAGGACGCCCCCGCCTTCACCACCGCGAAGATCGCCACCATCAGCTCGACCGAACGCGGGATCCGCACCGCGACGACCTGTTCCGGTCCCGCTCCCTGTTCGACCAGCCAGTGCGCCAGCCGGTTGGCACGCCGGTTGAACTCCGAGTAGCTCAACGTCTCCTGCTCGCCGATCACCGCGAGACGGTCCGGGTCGCGCTCCACCTGGGCCTCGAACGCGCCCGGCAGAGTGCCAACGGACACCGGCGCCACGGTGTCGTTGACCCCCCGCAGCAACCACTCGCGCTCGTCGGCCGACAGCACGTCGATCGCACTGACGGGCGTCCGCGCGTCGGCGGCCACCTGCTCCAGGACACGCAGGAGCCGCGCGGTGATCGCCTCGGCCGTCTCCCGGTCGAAGAGCTGGGTCGAGTACATCAGGTCGCCCCACAGTGCCCCAGACTCGTCCATGGTCATGCTGAGGAACAGGTCGGACATGATGGTCGACACGAGGTGCTGCTCGAACCCCACCTCGAGCCCCGGCAGCGCGTACTCCCCCTTCGCCCAGTTCTGCCAGGCGAACATCACCTGGAACAGCGGCTGGTACGCCGCCGAACGGTCGGGGTTGATCAGTTCGACCAGCATCTCCAACGGCAGGTCCTGGTGTTCGTAGGCCGCCAGCGCCTTCTCCCGCACCCTGGCCAGCAGCTCGGCGAACGACGGATCACCCGACAGGTCCACCCGCAGCACCTGGGTGTTGACGAAGAACCCCACCAGGTCGGCCAGCGCCTCGTCGGTCCGCCCGGCGATCGGACTACCGATCGTCACGTCGTCTCCGCCGCCCAGCTTGCCCAGCAGCAGCCCCAGCCCGGCCTGCATGACCATCGCCATGGTCACCCCGTGCTCGGCGGCCAGCCTCCGCAGCCCGGCCGCCACGTGCGGGTCCACCACGACGCCGACCGTGTCGCCCTGCAGGCTCCGCCGCTCGGGTCGGGGGCGGTCCAGCGGGAGGTTGAGCGGCTGCGGCACCCCCTCGAGCTCCGCGCGCCAGTACTCGGCCTGCTTCGCGGCCATGCTGTCCGGGTCCGTCACGTCGCCGAGCAGCTCACGCTGCCACAACGCGTAGTCCTTGTACTGCACCGCCAACGGCTCCCACGCCGGTGCCCTGCCCTCCAGGCGAGCGGTGTAGGCGACGGCCAGGTCCCGTGCCAGCGGCGCGCCGGAGACCCCGTCCGATGCGATGTGGTGGATCACCAGGACCAGGACGTGTTCCTCCTCGGCGCAGCGGAACAGGTGTGCCCGCAACGGGATCTCGGTCGACAGGTCGAAGTGGTGGGCGATGACCTCGTTGACCGGGCCCGACAGCTCCTCCGGCACCACGTCGACCACCGGTAGCCGCACCAGCGCCTCCTCCGCTGGCAGGACCAGCTGGTGAGGCTCGTCCTCGGCGTCCGTCACATACGTGGTGCGAAGGATTTCGTGCCGGTCGATCAGGTCGTTGATCGCCGTGACGAGAGCGGTGTGATCCAGTGGGCCGGTGAGCCGGAACGTCGGGGAGATGTTGTAGGTCTCCGCCCTGTCCTCCAACTGGTGCGTCAGCCACATGCGGCGTTGTGCGTACGACAGCGGAATCACTGGGTCACTCCTCTACGATCTCTTGCGCATACTGGGACGAAGGGGGACGGCGGACTCCTCCGACCACGCAGCGAGCGCGGACACGGTCGGCAGGTCGAAGATCTTGCGGATGGGGATCTCGATCCCGATCTCGGCGCGGGCGCGGGTGATCAGCCGGGCGGCCAGCAGGGAATGCCCACCGAGCGTGAAGAAGCCGTCGTCGACGCCGACCCGGTCCAGGCCGAGAACCTCGGCGAACAGCATGGCCAGGGCCGCCTCGCGAGGGGTGCGGGGCGGCAGCAAGGCCGTGGCGGGCGTGACGTCCGGGACGGGCAGCCTTCCGTGGTCGAGCTTCCCGTTGGGAGACAGGGGCAGCCGGTCGAGCGACACGAAGGCGGCGGGGACCATGTAGTCCGGCAGCCGGTCCGCCAGGTGGTCGCGGAGCCGGGCCGGCTCCGGCGCGGTCTCGCCGGGGGCGGGGACGAGGTAGGCGGCCAGGTAGCGGGTGCCCGCGTTCTCCCTCGCCATGACCGCCGCCTGGGCGACGTGGGGATGGGCGGTCAGGGCGGCCTCGACCTCGCCGGGTTCGACGCGGTAGCCACGGATCTTGACCTGGGTGTCGATGCGGCCCAGGTGGTGCAGCTCGCCGTCGGCGGAGAGGCTGGCCAGGTCGCCGGTGCGGTACATGCGGGTGCCGGGGGGCCCGTAGGGGTCGGCGACGAAGCGCTCGGCGGTCAGCGCGGCCTGGCCCTGGTAGCCGCGTCCGGCCCCGGCCAGGTAGAGCTCGCCGGGCGTGCCCAGCGGCAGCAGGGTGAGGTCTGGACCGAGGACGTAGGCGCGGACCCCCGGGAAGGGCCTGCCGATGGGCACGTCGGTGTCGTAGGCCTCGTCGGCGCGCAGCAGGTGGGCGGTGGCGTAGAACGTCTCGCTGGGGCCGTAGCTGTTGATGACCCGGGCGTCCGGCCAGAGCGTGCGCACCCGCTTCGCCAGGGCCGGGGTCAGCACCTCCCCGGAGATGTTCAGCGCCGTGGGGCGTATGCGGTCGCCGAGCTGGCCGACGAGCTCGGCGAAGGCCGCCGGCACCGAGCAGATGACGTCGACCTTCCACGTGTCGCGTTCGACCAGCTCCAGCACGTCGCGCACGATCTCGACGCTGCCGCCGGTGGTGAGCGCGGCGAACAGCTCGAAGGTAGCGACGTCGAACCCGAACGAGGCGGCGAGCAGCATCCTCGCGCCCGCGGTCATCCCGGCGTGCGCGACCATGGTGTCAACGGCGCTGATGACGGTGGCGTGGGTGATGCCGATGCCCTTGGGCACGCCGGTCGAGCCGGAGGTGTAGACGACGAAGGCGAGGTTGTCGGGTCCGGCCGCGTGCCGTGCCCCGGCAGCCGTGGCGGCCACGCGGTCGATGTCGTCCAGCACGAGGACCGGGACATCGGTGGCGGGGACGAGCGCGCGGGTGTCGGCGTCCGCGAGGACGAGGTGCGGCCGGGCGCCGGTGAGCACGTGCGGGAGGCGGCTGCGGGCGTAGGCGGGGTCCACGGGCAGGTAGGCGCCGCCAGCCTTGAGCACGCCCAGCAGGGCCACGACCATGGTCGTGGTGCGTGGCAGGACCACGCTCACCACGGTCTCCGGGCCCACGCCGAGTGCGGCCAGGCTCGCCGCGAGCCGTTCGGCTTCGGCGTCCACCTCGGCGTACGTGAGCGACTCGCTCCCGGCGACCACGGCGACCGCGTCCGGGGTCAGCGCCGTCTGTGCCTCGACGCGCGCGGTGAGCGTGGCGCCGGCGGACGGGGCGGCCGGGTGGTCGAACTCGTGCAGCATCCAGTCGCGCTCGGCCGGCTCCAGGATGTCGAGCCGCGCGACCCTCAGGTCGAGGCCGGCCGCCATCTGCCTCAGTATGCGGACGAGGCGCGTCGCGTACTCCTGCGCCGTGTTCCGGTCGACGACGTCCGGCGCGTACTGGAGGACGAGTTCGAGGTGCGAGCCGATCCCCGCCGCCAGGCACAGTGGGTAGTTGTTGCCAGCGAACGGGCGGAAGTCGGTGAACGTCATTCCGTCCGCGGCATCGCTGGCGGCGCTGAGGCCCTCGCGGTCGATGGGGTACGACTCGAAGACGACCAGCGTGTCGAAGAGGGACTGCATGCCGGTGGCCTGCTGGATCTCCGCGAGCCCGTGGTGGTGGTGCTCCGCGAGGGCTGCCTGCCGGCTCTGTAGCCGGGTGACGACGTCGGCGAGGGTGTCGGCCGGCGCGTGTTCGACACGCACGGGAACGGTGTTGATGAACATCCCGACCATCGACTCGACGTCTGCCACCGCTGGTGGGCGACCCGAGACGGTGGCGCCGAACACCACGTCTTGGCGGCCGGTGAGCCGGCTGAGCAGCAGCGCCCAGGCGCCCTGGACCAGGCTGTTGACGGTGATGCCGAGCTCCGCGGCACGCAGGCTGAGCTCCCGGGCCTCGTCGGGCGGCAACGTGATGTCGACCTGGTCGCGGCCCTCGCCGTCCGCACCCGCGGATCCGGAGGTGAGCAGGGTCGGCCCCTCGAGCCCTTCGAGCTCGGCCGCCCACACCCGTGCCGCCTCCTCCTGGTCCTGCCTGCCGAGCCAGGCGAGGAACTCGCCGTACTCGCCGGCCCTGGGCAGACCGGCCGGGTCGCCGTCGGAGGCGTAGAGGAACAGCAGGTCCCGCATCAGCAACGGGGTGGACCAGCCGTCGAACAGCATGTGGTGGAAGGTCAGCACGAGCTCGGCCCGGTCGGGCCCGAGGTCGGCGAGGGCCAGCCTCATGAGGGGCGCGGTGCTCGCGTCGAAGTAGTCGGTCCGGTTCTGCGCGAGGAACCGCTCCCACGTCTCGGTGCGCACCGGCTCGTCGACCGCGCCGAGGTCGAGGTGCCGCCACGGCAGGGTCACGGTCTCCGGTACCACCTGCACGACGTCTCCGTCCGCCCGGTCGACGAACGCCGCGCGGAGGCAGGCGTAGCGCGCCAACAGGGCCTGTCCGGCCCGGCGCATCCGCTCCGGGTCGGCCTTTCCGGACAGCTCGAACACCATCTGGATGTGGTAGGGGTCGTGTGCCGCTCCGCCCAACCTCGCGTGGAACAGGATCCCGGACTGCGCCGGAGTCATCGGCCACACCTGCGCCAGCCTGCCGAAGCGGGCCTCCCAGGCGTCGATCTCCTCCTGGCTCACCGGGACCAGCGGTGCGTCGCTGGGGGTCAGCCCACCCGCGTCGGAGGTGGTGGCGTGCCGCGCCAGCGCGGTCAGCGCGTCCACCCACAGCCCGGCCAGCTTGCTCACCTCGTCCCGGGACAGCACGCCGGTGGGGAAGCCGAAGTAGGCGGTCAGCTCGTCTCCGCCGGGAGTGGCGACGGCCACGGCGTTGATCTCCAGCGCCGACAGCACCGGCATGTCCTCGTCCGGCGCGGCGATCAGCTCCGGGTGTGCGGTGTCCGGGGCCCAGCCCAGTCCGCGCAGCTCGCCGGGAATGTCCGCGCCGGAGGCCTTGCCGAGGTAGTTGAACCCGATCCGCGGCTGCCGCTCCTTCGCGAGGACGGCGGCGGTCTCGCTGTTGAGGTGACGCAGTAGGCCGTAGCCGATGCCGTTGTCCGGCATCGCCCGCAGCTGCTCCTTCACCGCCTTGATAGCCTGCCCGGCGGCCGGTGCGCCCGCGAACGCCGCCGCCACGTCGATGCCGACCATGTCCAGGCGTACGGGGAACATCGCGGTGAACCAGCCGACCGTGCCCGACAGGTCCGCGCCGGGCACCAGGTTCTCTTCTCTGCCGTGCCCTTCCAGCCGGACCAGCGTCGAGGACTCGGGCACGCCTCGCGTCCCACGCCAGCGTGCGATGGCGAGGGCGAGCCCGGTCAGGAGTCCGTCGTCGACACTGCCCCGGAACACCGTCGGCACCGTGTTCAGCAGGATCTCCGTGACGTCCGCCGGTACCCGGACGCGGACCGTGTCCACGGTCGCCGCGACGTCGCGCGCCGGGTCCGGGTCCCGCGCGCCCAACACCGGCTCCTCGCCGGCCAGGACCCGTTGCCACGCGGGCAGTTCCGCGACCCGCGCCGGGGTGGCCGCCTCGTCGGACATGGCGTGCGCCCACCGCCGCAACGAGGTACCCACGCCCGCCTGCGCCGGGGTGGCGCCGTCGCGGACCCGCCGCCAGGCCGAGACCAGGTCGGGAACCAGGATCCGCCACGACACCCCGTCGACGACCAGGTGGTGCAACACGGTCAGCAGTCGGTCCGCGCCCGTGTCGGAGGTGAACCAGACGAACTGCGCCATGACGCCGTTGTCCGGGTCGAGGCGGGCCGCGGCCGCGTCCAGCTCGGCGTGCACGTCGGCGTCGCGGTAGCCGACCTCCCGCACCAGCGCGCGTGCGTCCACACTGCCGACCGGCCCCATCCACAGGCCCAGCCGCTTCCGGTCGAGCCGGGAGCGCAGTACGTCGTGCCGGTCGAGCACGGCCTGCACCGTGGCGACCAGCTCGGCACGGTCGATGCCCTCGGGCAGCGTCAGCATGGCGGACATGCAGTACCGGCCGATGCCACCGCCGAGTGCGAGCACGTGCGCCGCCGTCGGCGGCAGCGGGGCCCAGCCGACGCCGCCACCCGGCAGCTCGGCCAAGGTCACGCGCTCCTCTTCCGCACGTCCCTCGACCAGCTCGGCCAGCCGGGCGGCCGTGCGGTGCTCGAAGATCTCCCGCGTGCTGATGCCGACCCCACGCGCCCTGGCACGCGCGACGACCTGGATGGAACGAATGCTGTCCCCGCCGATGGCGAAGAAGTCGTCGTCGATGCCCACCTGCTGTGCGTCGAGCACATCGGTGTACACCTCGGCCAGGACCCGCTCCGCAGCACCGCGGGGTGCCCGGTACTCGGGGCCGCCGAGCTTCGGCTCGGGTAGCGCGGCCCGGTCCAGTTTCCCGGCCACGGTCAGCGGCAGCCGGTCGAGGACCACGAACAGGGTGGGCACCATGTAGTCCGGCAGCCGCTCGGCCACGAACCGCCGCAGGTCCGCCACCGGCACACTCGCAGCCGGTCCCGCGCCGCCGTCCGCGGTGTCGGCAGGCGCCACGTAGCCGACGAGCCGAGCGCTGCCGGTGTGGTCCTCGCGCACCGTGACCGCTGCCTGAGCGACGGCGGGGTGCTGTGCGACGACGGTCTCGACCTCGTTCGGCTCGATCCGGATGCCGTTCACCTTCACCTGCGCGTCGGCCCGTCCGGCGTACCTCAGTCCGCCGTCCTCGTTCCACCTGGCCAGGTCGCCGGTGCGGTACATGCGCGCACCGGCGGGGCCGAAGGGGCAGGCGACGAACCGCTCCGCGGTGGCTCCGCCGCTGTGGTGATAGCCGCGGGAGAGCAGACCTCCGACGTACAGTTCGCCGATCACTCCGGGCGGGACCGGTGCGAGCTCCGGACCCAGGACGTGAGCACGCATGTTGGCCAGGGGCCGTCCGACCGGTATCGGTCCGGTCCCGGCGGGCTGCCTCGGCAGCGTGTACGTCGAGGCGTAGAAGCTCTCGGTCTGCCCGTAGGCGTTGACGACCCGCACACCGGGTAGGACGTCGTGAACCTTGCGGACCAGCTCGGCCGACAGCACCTCACCGGCGAGGACGACGGTCTCCACGTCGAGGTCGAGGCTGCCCTGGCCGCCGGTGAGCTGGTCGAGCAGTGCGGAGAACACCGAGGGCACGGCGCTGATGGTGGTGCCCGACCACTCGGCGCGTTCGGCGATTTCGAGCACGTCGCGCACGATCTCCACGCTCGCCCCGGTGGTGAGCGCGGTGAAGATCTCGAACACCGAGACGTCGAAGTTCACCGAGCTCGCGGCCAGCATCCGGGACCCCGCAACGATGTCCAGCCGCTGCCGCAGGTCGCGTACACCGTTGACCACGCTCGCGTGGGTGATGGCGACGCCCTTGGGGATCCCGGTCGACCCCGACGTGAACATCACGTACGCGAGGTTGTCCGGCCTGACGCCGACGTTGGCAGCCCTTTCAGCGGGGCCGTCCAGGTCCACGTCGTCCAGGTGCAGGACCGGTGGCCGGCACCCGGCCACCGTCGCCGCGGTTCGCCGGTCGGTCAGCACCAGCGCGGGAGCGGCCGTGTCGAGCAGGATGCCGACGCGCGCCGACGGGTAGTCGGGGTCGACCGGCAGGTAGGCGCCGCCTGCCTTGAGCACGGCCAGGAGCGCGACCACCAGGTCCGCGCAGCGCGGCAGGGCCACGGCCGTCAGGACATCCGGCCCGACGCCGCGGTCCCGCAGTATCTCGGCCAGCCGGCAGGCACGGGCGTCCAGCTCACGGTAGGAGAGCGTCGTTTCCCCGGACACCGCGGTCGCGTCCGGTGTGCGCACCACCTGGGCGGCGACCAGCTCCGGCAGTGTGGCCGCGGGCACCGGTGCCGTGGTCTCGTTCAGCTGTGCCAGCCGGTCCCGCTCGGCGCCGGTGAGCACGTCCACACCCCGCAGCCGTGTCCCCGGGTCGGCGACCACCTGCCGCAGCACGCGCACGTAGCGCTCGGCGACGCTCTGCGCCGTGGTGTGGTCGAACAGTTCGGTCGCGTACTCGAGGCGTCCGTAGGCGCCACCCGACGCGACCGGGATGATGTTGAAGATCAGGTCGAACTTGGCGGTGCCCGCGCTCGCGGCGAGGGGCGTGACCCGCAGCCGGGGCATCTCGATCCGCGACCACTCGAACTGCCAGGCCAGCATCACCTGGAACAGCGGCTGGTACGAGGTGGTGCGTTCCGGGCCGAGCAGCTCCACCAGGCGCTCGAACGGCACGTCCTGGTTGTCGTACGCCGCCAGGGCCCGGTCGCGCACCTGCTCGAGCAACTCGCCGAACGACGGGTTCCCAGACAGGTCGACGCGCAGCACCCAGGTGTTGGCGAAGAACCCGATCAGGTCGTCGAGCTGCTCGTCGGCGCGCCCCTCGATCGGGCTGCCGATCGTCAGGTCGTTGCAGGCGCCGAGGTGGTGCAGGAGCACCGCGAGCGCGGCCTGCGCGATCATCGGGGGCGTGGCACCGCTCACCGCGGCGAGCTTCCTCAGCCCGTCGAGCAGCTCGGGTTCCAGCTCGAAGTCGGCGTGGCCGCCGCGGTGGTCGGCCGCCGTCGGCCTGGGCCGGTCCAGGGGCAGCTGCACCGGCTGCGGTACCCCGGCCAGCTCCCGCCGCCAGTAGTCCAGCTGCCTGGCCGCGATGCTGTCCTGGTCCGCCTCGTCTCCGAGCAGCTGCCGCTGCCACAGCGTGTAGTCCTTGTACTGCACGGGAAGCGGCGCCCAGTCCGGCGCCCTGCCCTCGTGGCGGGCCGAGTAGCCGGTCACCAGGTCCCTGAGGAACGCCCCCATCGACGTCCCGTCCGCGGCGATGTGATGGAACACGAACACCAGGACGTGCTCCAGGGGACCGGTCCGGAGCACCGTCGTCCGCAGGGGGAGGTCGGTCTCGAGGTGGAACGTCTCGGACGCGGCCTCGTGCATCGCGGCGTCCACCGCGTCCTCGGCCACGTCGACCAGGCGCAGCGGGAGGACCGCTTCCGTCGAGGACAGGATCCGCTGCTCCGGCATGCCGTCTGCGTCCTCCGCGACGAGGGTACGCAGGCTCTCGTGCCGGGCCGCGATGTCCTGTACCGCCGCGGTCAGTGCCTCGGTGTCCAGCGGCCCGTCCAGGCGGATCGCGAACGGGATGTTGTAGGTGGCGGACGGCCCTTCCAGGCGGTAGAGGAACCACAGCCGGCTCTGGGCAAAGGACAACGGGATCATCGACGCCTCTCCTATCCGGTCATCCGCCGCACCTGGGGGCGGTTCGATGTGGCCAGTTCCTTCAGCTGGACCGACAGCTGGGCGACGGTCGGATTGCGGAAGATCGTCGTGACGTTCACGTCGACGTTGAACTCGCCGCGTATGCGGCCGACCAGCCGGGTGGCCAACAGCGAATGCCCGCCGTGGGAGAAGAAGTCGATGTCGATGCCGACCTTTTCCACTCCGAGCAGCTCGGCGAACAACCGGCAGAGGACTTCTTCGTCGTGGTTGCGCGGTCCTCGTCCCGCGGCGGCCGCTGCGTGCCCGGGGTCGGGGAGCGCGGCCCGGTCGAGTTTCCCGCTCGGTGTCGTGGGAAGCTCGGCGATCGGCACGATCGCCGAGGGAACCATGTACTCCGGCAGCCGCCCCCTGAGCAGGTCCGTCAGGGACTCGACGTCCACACCGGCCGGGTCCGCCCCGGCGCCCGGCACCACGTAGGCGACGAGGCGTTGGTCGCCCCGCCTCTTCTCCCGCACGACCACCGCGGCCTGCGCCACAGCGGGATGCCCGGTGAGCACGTTCTCGATCTCCCCGAGCTCGATACGCAGCCCGCGGACCTTGACCTGGAAGTCGGTGCGCCCGAGGTACTCGAGCTGGCCGTCGTCGTTCCACCGCACCACGTCCCCGGTGCGATACATCCGTGTGCCGGGCTCGCCGTGTGGGCAGGCGACGAACCGCTGCGAGGTCAACCCGGTCTGCCCGAGGTAGCCCCTGGCGAGCCCGGTCCCGGCCAGGTACAGCTCGCCGGTGACACCGGGCACGACCGGACGCAGTGCCCCGTCGAGCACGTAAACTTGGGTGTTCCAGATCGGTGTGCCGATCGGCACCCGGTCCGCACCCGGCACGTGCTGCCAGCCCGTCACCTCGACCGAGGCCTCGGTCGGGCCGTACAGGTTGTGCACACCGCAGCCGGGCAGCAGATCGGTGACGTTGTTCGCCAACGCGGCCGGGAACGCCTCGCCCGCCACCTCTATCCAGCGAAGGCTGGTGCACTTCCTCGCCGTCGCTTCGGCGACGAACGCCTCGAGCAGGGAGGGCACGAAGTCGGCGCCGGTCACCCGCTCCCGCCGGATCAGCTCGGCCAGGTAGGCGGGGTCCCTGCGCCCGTCCGGACGCGCGACCACGACCGCCGCACCCACCTGCAGCGGCGCGAACAGCTCCGGCACGGACACGTCGAAGCTCGCCGTCGTGCTCAGTAGCACCCGGTCCTGCGGCGTGACGTCGAAGTGCGCCAGCCCCCACTCGATCCTGTTCATGATCGACCGGTGCGACACCTGCACACCCTTGGGGCCGCCAGTCGAGCCCGAGGTGTAGATGACGTAGGCGGTATTGTCCGACGATAACACACGTTCCGGATTCGTCTCCGGGTACCCGGACACCTCCGGGAGCGCCTCCTCGAGCGTCAGCAGGGGCCGTGCGCTGTCCACCAGCCGCCGCACCCGGTCCTCCGGCAGCTCGGTGTCCACCGGCAGATAGGCGGCGCCGGCCTTCACCACCGCGTAGATCGCCACCATCAGCTCGACGGAACGGGGGATGCGCACCGCGACGACCTTTTCGGGGCCCGCACCCTGTTCGACCAGCCAGTGCGCCAGCCGGTTGGCACGCCGGTTGAACTCCGAGTAGCTCAACGTCTCCTGCTCGCCGATCACGGCGATCCGCTCGGGTGAGCGCCCCACCTCGGCCTCGAACGCATCCGGCAGCGTGACCTCAGCCACCGGATGTGCCGTGTCGTTGACCCCCCGCAGCAACCACTCGCGCTCGTCGGCCGACAGCACGTCGATCGCACTGACTGGTGTCCTCGGGTCGGCCGCCAGCTGCTCCAGCACACACACGAGCCGGGTGGCGACGGCCTGCACCGCCGGACGGTCGTAGATGTTGTCCGGGTAGTCGAGGGAGAGCCGCAGATTGGGGTCCGAGGCGTTGAGGGTGAGTGGGTAGTGCGAGCCGGCGAACGGTCGGATGGCGTCGATCGTGAGCCCCGCCGCGTCGTTCGCGCCGGTGATGCCCTCCCGGTCGACCGGGTAGTTCTCGAACACGACGATCGTGTCGAACAGGGCGGGCAGTCCCGTTCCCCGCTGGATGTCGGCCAGCCCGTAGTAGTGGTGGTCGAGCAGCGCGACCTGCCGGTTCTGCAGCTCGGTGAGGACATCGCCAACGCTGCTCTCCGGCCAGCAGAACACCCTGATCGGCAGCGTGTTGATGAACAGCCCGACCATCTCCTCCGAACCGGGGAGATCCGCCGGGCGGCCGTTGACGGCGGCGCCGACCACCACGTCCTGCTGCCCGGTCAGCTTCGAGAGCAGGACCGCCCACGCCCCCTGCAGGAGCGTGTTCAACGTGACCCCGAGTTCCGCGGCGCGCCGGGCCAGCTCACGCCCCTTGTCCATCGACAGCGGTACCTCGATCCGCCCGAGAGCGGACGCCTTCTCCCTCAGCGCGGTGTCCGGGGCCACGAGCGTCGGCTGGTCGAACCCGGCGAGCTCGGCCTGCCACCTGGCGGCCGTCGCCTCCCGGTCCCGAGTGGACAGCCAGGCCAGGTAGTCACCGTAGCCGCGAACCGGAGCGAGCTCGTGGGTCCCGGAGTACAGCAGGATTAGGTCCCTGAACACCAACGGCGACGACCAGCCGTCGAGCACGGTGTGGTGCGCCGTCATGACGAGCTTGGCCTGCCTCGGCCCGTAGGTGAGCACGGCCATGCGCAACAACGGCGGCCGGGTGGGGTCCAGCCGGTCGGCCCGGTCCTCGGCGAGGACCTTGTCGAGCACCGCGTCCTGCTCGGCGCCGCCGCGACCGGTCAGATCGATGTGCCGCCACGGCAGGGCGACGTGCTCGGGTACGACCTGCACCGCGTCGCCGTCGGCTGCCGTGAGGAACGCGGCACGCAGGTTCGGATACCGGTCGAGCAGCGCCTCCCCCGCCGACCGCATGCGCGCCGGGTCCACCTGCCCGGACAGGTGCAGCACGAACTGCATGTGGTAGACGTCGAAGGAGCCGTCCGCGACCGCGGCCTGGAACTGGATCCCGGTCTGTCCCGGGGCCTGCGGCCACACCTGCGCCAGCCGGCCGTAGCGCTCCTCCCATGCCTCGATCTCGTCCTGCCGCACAGAGACCAGCGGAGCGTCCGAGGGCGTGAGCCCTCCGGCGTCCAGGCGAGAGCCGTAGGCGGCCATGCCGCGCAGCACCTCGACCCACAGCTCGGCCAGCTCGGCGGTCCGCTCGCGGGACAGCAACCCGGAGGCGAACATGAAGGCCGCGTGCAGCTGGGTGCCGGCGGAGGTGTCCGCGGCGACCGCGCCGACCTCCAGCGCGGACAGCGCGGGCAGGTCCGGGTCGGGCGCCGGGATCAGGTCGGTGGACCAGAACGCCGGTCCCCACCCGTCCGCGCGCAGATCTTCCGGGACGTCGGCGTCGGAGACACGGCCGAGGTAGTTGAAGCCGAGCTGCGGCGCCGGGTAGTCGGCGAGCTGCGTGGCGGTGTCCGGGTTCAGGTAGCGCAGCAGTCCGTATCCCACACCCTTGTCCGGGATCCCGCGGAGCTGCTCCTTGACCAGCTTGATCGCCTTCCCGGCCGACGGGCCCCCGGCCAGCACGTCAGCCAGGTCCACCCCGCGCACGTCGACCCGGACCGGGTACATGCTGGTGAACCACCCGACGGTCCGGGAGAGGTCGGCCCCGGGGACGACGTCCTCCTCACGGCCGTGCCCCTCCAACCTGACCAGGGTCGAGCCGTCCGCACCGCGCCACCGGTCCACCGCCAGAGCGAGCGCGGCGAGCAGGACATCGGTCGCGGTGCCGTTGAACGCCGAGGGGAGCCGGGTCAGCACCACCTCGGTGATCTCGGCGGGCACACGTATCAGCAAGGTCTCGACCGTGGACATCACGTCCACCGCCGGGTCGAACCGCCGCGTGCCCAGAGGGGGGTTCGACGCCTCCAGTATGTCCCGCCAGTACGCCAGCTCCGCTTCCCGCTCCGGGGAGAACGCCTCGGTCCGCAGTGCCGCCGCCCAGCGGCGCGCCGACGTCCCGACAGTGGGCAGCTCGGGCGTCCGGCCGGAGCGGACCTGCCGCCACGCCTGCGCGAGGTCCGACATGAGGATGCGCCAGGAGACACCGTCCACCACCAGGTGGTGCAGCACCACGAGCAGCCTGCCCTCGGCCGACTCCGGGGCGAACCAGACGACGGCCGCCATCCTCCCGGCTTCCGGGTCGAGGCGCCCGGTCGCGTCGTCCAGCTCCGCCTTCGCCGCCTCCGACGAGGACGGCTCGTCCCACCGGCCGTCGCAGGGGACCCGGTGGACCAGGTCCGCCGCCCGCACGGTGCCCGCCGGACGTACCTCGAGGAACCGCTCGTCCCCGGACACCAGCCGCGCACGTAGGAGGTCGTGCCGGTCGAGCACGGCGTCCAGCGTCGCGGCCAGGCCGTCCGCGTCGATGTCCCTGGGCAGCTCCAGCGTCATCGCCATGGCGAACCGGGTCGTCCCGCAGCCGTGCTCGAACACCTGCCGCGCCACCGGCTGCAACGGCATGGGGCCGATGCCGCCGCCCTCGTCCTCGGCGAGCGTCGGCACCGCGTCCTCGCGGGCGGCGGCCACCTCGGCCAGCCGGGCCGCGGTGCGGCACTCGAAGATCTCGCGTGTGGTGAGCGTCAGGCCCCGCGCCCTCGCCCGCGCCACCACCTGGAGTGATCGCAGGCTGTCCCCGCCCACCGCGAAGAAGTCGTCGTCGACGCCGACCCGCTCCACACCGAGCACGTCCGCGTACGCCGCAGCGATGACCGCCTCGGCTTCGGTGCGTGGCGCCCGGTAGGTCTCGGGGACGAAATCCGGTTCGGGCAGCGCCGAGCGGTCCAGTTTGCCGGTCGGCCCGAGCGGTATCCGGCCGATGGCCACGAAGGCAGACGGCACCTTGTAGTCGGGCAGCCGGGCCGCGACGAACTTGCGCAGCTCGGCGGCCGAGGCACCGGCCTGGATGTCGACGTCGACGATCCCACCCGCGCCGTCGTCCCCGCCGGAGTCCATGCCAGCGTGCACGACGTACGCGACGAGCCTGCGGCCGCCCGACGGCACCTCCTGGCTGACCACCACCGCCTCGCTGATCCCGGGGTGCAGCACGCACGTCGCCTCGACCTCGGCGGTCTCGATGCGGAAGCCGCGCACCTTCACCTGGCCGTCGCTCCTGCCGACGCACTCCAGCCTGCCGTTCGCGTTCCAGCGGGCCAGGTCGCCAGTGCGGTACATCCGCTCGCCCGGGGGACCGAACGGGTTCGCCGAGTACCGCTCGGCGGTCAGGCCCGGGCGGCCGTGGTAGCCGCGGCCGAGGCAGGTCCCGGCCACGTACAGCTCACCGGTGACGCCCTGTGGCACCGGGGCGAGTCCCGGGCCCAGCACGTACGCACGCATGTTCCCCAGCGGGATCCCGATCGGCACGACCTCGCCGTCCACCCATTCCTCGCTCGCCGCGAGGGAGAACGCGGAGACGTAGAAGCTCTCGCTCTGTCCGTAGCCGTTCACGACCTGCACCCCGGGCAGGGTTTCTCGCAGCTGCTGCACCAGTCGGGCCGGAAGCACCTCACCCGCCAGGACGACCGCGCGCAGATCGGGCACCTTCCCCAGGTGCCCCAGCAGTTCCCCGAACACCGAGGGGACCGCGCTGATCACGTGGCCGTCCCAGCCGTCCCGCTCGCCGAGCGCGAGCGCGTTCGGCAGCAGCTCGACCGTGCCGCCGGTGGACAGGGTGGTCAGCAGCTCGAAGACCGAGACGTCGAAGTCCACCGAGGTGGCGGCCGACATCCGCCAACCGGGAGGCGCGTCCAGGACGCGCACCAGCTCCCGAACCCCGTTGACGACGTTGCGATGGGTGATCGCCGCGCCCTTCGGCCGCCCCGTCGAGCCGGAGGTGTACATCACGTACGCCAGGGCATCCGGAGCCGGCCGCGTGCTCCGGTCCGCGGCGGTCGGCGTTCCCCGGGGCGGATCCCAGTCCGCGGCGCGGTCGAGGTCGACGATCTCGATGTCGTCGCGCGGCAGGGCCTGCCAGGTGTCGGTGTCCGTGACAGCGAACCGCGGGGCCGCTTCCGCGAGCACCGTCGCTGCCCGCCCGGCGAGATACCTCGGGTCCATGGGCAGGTAGGCGGCACCGGACTTGAGGATCCCGAGCAGGCCTGCCACCAGGTTCTCCGTGCGCGGCAACGCGAGCACCACCAGGTCCTCGGGGCAGGCGCCGCGGCGGACCAGCTCGCGGGCGACGCGGTTCGCCGCGTCGTCGAGCTCCCGGTAGGTCAGCGTCCGGTCCTCGCACACGAGGGCGGGGGCGTCTGGCGTCCTGGCGACCTGGGCCTCGAACAGCTCCGGGATCGTCAGGTCGGACACCGTGGTCGCGGTGTCGTTGAACCGCACGACCAACCGGTCCCGCTCGATCGCGTCGAGCGCGTCGATGCCGCCGATCCTGCTCCCGGGGTCAGCCACGAGCCTGCCGAGGATGCGGACGAAGCGCCGCGCCAGCCCTTCGACCGTCCCCTCGTCGAACAGGTCGGTCGCGTACTCCAGCCGGCACTCCGCCGCGCCCGACGCGTTCGGGACCAGGTCGAAGAACAGGTCGAACTTGGCCGTTCCGGTTTCGAGCCGCTCGGCCTGGACCTCGAAGCCGGGGATGTCCGGCTCCGGCACCGGCGGCTGCCAGGAGAGCATCACCTGGAAGAGCGGGTGGTAGGCGGTGGACCGGTCCGGGTTGAGCAGCTCGACGAGCCGCTCGAACGGCAGGTCCTGGTTGTCGTACGCGGCCAGGGACCGCTCCCGGACCCGCTGGAGCAGCTCCCGGCAGGTGGGGTTCCACGACAGGTCGACACGCAGCACCCAGGTGTTGACGAAGAACCCGACGAGGTCCCGCAGCTGTTCGTCGGTGCGGCCCGCGATCGGGGCGCCGATCGGCACGTCGTCACCGCAGCCGAGGTGGTACAGCAGCACCGCCAGCGCGGCGTGCATGACCATCGAGGCGGTGACGTCCTCGTGCGCCGACAGCTTCTCCACCGACCGGAGCAGGTCGGGGCCGAGCGAGAACCGGACCACGTCGCCCCGGCGGCTCAGCTCCCTCGGGCGTGGGCGGTCGGTGGGAACGGCAAGCGGCTGTGCCAGACCGGACAGGGTCTGCCGCCAGTAGGCCAGCTGCTCGGCTGCCAGACTGGCCGGGTCGGACTCGTCGCCGAGCACGTCCTGGTGCCAGAGGGCGTAGTCGGCGTACTGCACCGGCAGCGGCTCCCACGCCGGCGCCCTGCCCCGGCAGCGTGCCGCGAACGCCACGGTCAGGTCGCGCAGCAGCGGCCCCATGGACTCCCCGTCCAGGGCGATGTGGTGCACCACCAGCACGAGGGTGTGCTCGCGCGGCCCGCACCGCACGAGCCTGGCGCGGACCGGGATGTCGGCGGCCAGGTCGAAGGAGGCGGTGGCCGTCTCCCGCAGCACCGCCGCCCGCTCCTCCTCGCGCGTGGCCTCGACGACGGGCAGCTCGAAACCGGCCTCCCCCAGCAGCAGCACGCGCTGGTGCGGGAGACCGTCGTCGTCCTCGACGATCACGGTGCGGAGCACCTCGTGCCTGCCGATGACATCGTGGAACGCCGACTCCAGCGCACTGACGCTCAGGTCACCGGTCAGCCGCAGGGCGGAAGCGCTGTTGTACGTCGGCGACGGCCCCTCGAACCGGTCCGTGAACCACAGCCGGCGCTGCGCGAATGACAACGGGATCAAGGTGTCTCCAAATCCGCTGAACGAGCGAGCCGCACCACTCAGCTCTGGTCGAGCACCGCCAGGAGCTCGTCGTTGTAGAAGTCGTCGATGGAGCACGCGCCCGAGAGCGTGGAGAAGTAGCGGTCGATCAGGCTCTGGTGACCGACCAGCTTCCCCAGCATCTCCGTCAGCCTCCCTGGCTCGAGTTCGGCCACGTTGAGCGCGCCCCGGTAGAGGTCGAGGAAGTCGTCGGTCAGGTCCTTCTCGTAGCGTTTCAGCTCCAGGTTCAGCGCGGGCTCGTCGTGCAACCGGTCCCCGACGTGGTCGGTGAGCGACTGGGCCTGGAGGAAGGCGTCGGTGATACCGCGGGCCGTGATGGAGTCCTTGTGGTGCACCGCGTCGCCGACCAGCACCCACCCTGGCCCGTAGGCCTTGCGGAAGAAGTTCTCCTGGTGGCCGGTGCCGTACAGCTGCTCCACCCGCCTGCCAGCCGACATCCGCTCGTGGAGGTCGGGGGCCGTGTCGCGGACGGCCTGGCGGAACGCGGGTTCCACCGCGGTGCGGACCTCGGCGAACTCGCTCTGGGGGAAGTAGGCCATGATCAGCGTGAGGTCGTCGTTGGTGGGGATGGCACCGATCCAGCGGCCCGGCCCCTCGTAGAGCTCGAAGTGGCTCGGCACGTCCGCCCAGTAGCTGTAGTAGGTGCAGGTCATCCTCGGATGCTCGACGACCTTCTCTGCGCCTGCCTTGCGGGCCACCAGCGACCGCATGCCGTCCGCGCCGACGACCAGCCGCGCCCGTTCCGTCGCCTCGGCGCCTCCTGGCGTGGTGTACCGCACCCCGACGACCCGGTCGTCCTCGTGGACGAGGTCGTTGACCGTGCACGACTCCTGGAAGTCCACACCGGACGCCACGGCACCGTCGGCGAGAACCGGGTCGAGCACGAAACGCCTCGGCGCGTACGTGGTCCGGTGGCCGTCGGCGGGCAGGGAGAAGCCGTCGAGACGGACACCGAGAGCCTCGTAGCTCTGGTGGTCGATCGGCCGGCAACCCGCGTCGCGGAGCCTGTCCAGCAGCCCCCACCCGTCGAGCAGCGCCACGCCCGGCTGGTGGATGTAGTGCGACGACAGGGTGTCCTGCGGGAAACGCACCTTCTCCAGGAGCAGGACGCGGTAACCCTGTCTGGCGAACAGCATCGCCGCAGGTGAACCCGCGCAACGGGCGCCTATGACAACTACGTCGTACATGGCCCTCGCTTACTGTTGAGTTACGGCACCCGTGGATTCGATGTACGCGGAAATGGAAGCGACCGTCGAATTGCGGAACATCTGGTCCATCGGGACTTCGACGCCCAGTTCCTCGATGAGAAATCCCTGGATTCTGGCCATGATCACGGACTGGCCGCCAAGAGCGAAGAAGTCGTCGTCGACCGCTATGTCGTCGCGCTGGAGTTCCCGGCACCAGATGGCGTGCACTCCGTCGACAATCATCGCAGTACTCCCGTTCGCCTTCAACGGCCGGTCGACGATGTCGGCGTTTTGGTTCCCGAAATCCGCGACCAGTGCCGCGCGGTCCACTTTTCCGTGCGGACTCAGCGGAATACGAGGAATGTCGACGAACCTGGCGGGCACCATGTTCCTCGGCAGCGTCTCGAGGAGGCCGGCGCGCAGGCCGCCACCGTCGAGGCCGTCCCCAGCCGGGACGACGAACGCGATCAGCTCCGTCTCGCCCGAGTCGCTCTTCCAGGGCACCACGGCGGCCTGCCTGACCCCGTCCAGCCTGCAGAGCGCGCGCTCGACGTCGTTGGGGTCGATACGCATGCCCCGCACCTTCACCTGCGCGTCCATGCGGCCGACGACGACGAGCTGCCCGGACTCGGTGACGTAGCCGAGGTCACCCGTGCGGTACAGCCTGCGCGGCACACCGTCGACCAGGGTCGTCGTGAAGCGCTCCGGCTCGGGTCCGTCACCGTTCAGGTAGCCGGCGCCGACGCTGGTTCCGGAGATGCAGATCTCGCCGTACTCCCCCGTCCCGACACCACTGCCCCGCTCGTCGCGGAGGTGGATCTCGGTGTTGTGGACCGGCAGGCCGACCGGGGCGATGTCGTGTCCGCCCGGCCGGATGCCGGCGAGGTCGTACGACGAGGCGACATCCGTGCACTCGGCGACGCCGTACTGGTGCAGGAGTGTGCAGGTGTTCCCCTCGCGCCCCGCCCAGTCCGCGATCCTCCCGACGAGCAGCGGCTCCCCGCCGAAGAGCACGTAGTCCAGCCCGGCGAGCGTCTCACCCCCACGTGCGGTCTCCCAGTCCACCAGGAGGTACAGCGTGCTCGACGCGCAGTGCACCGTGCGTATTCCGTGCTCGTCCAGCAGGCGGTAGGCCATCGCCACGTCGAAGTTGCGGCTCGCCATCAGGTGCAGGGTCGCGCCGCAGAACAACGGCATCATCAGGCTGCGCTGGGAGAGGTCGAAGCCGAAGGCACTGACGACCAGGTTGGCGGACTCTCGGTGCAGGCCGTACTCGAGCCGCAGCCAGTTCAGCAGGTTGAACCAGCCCTCGTGCCGCACCCCGGTGAGCTTCGGCGTACCCGTCGACCCGGACGTGAAGACCGCGTAGCACAGGTCGTCCCCGGTGACCAGGACGTCGGGACCGGTCGCCGGAAGATCGCCGAGGCAGTCGGAAAGCCGGCCGGGGGCGACCACCTCGACCGCCGGGGACGCCACCAGCCCGGCCGTCGCTGGGGACGCCGCGACCAGGGCCAGACCGGGGGTCTGCCGCAGCAGCTCCCGGAGCCTCGCCGCGGGATAGGCCGGATCGAACGGCACGTAGGCCGCGCCCGCCTTGAGCGTGCCGAGGATCGCGATGACCAGGTCGACCGAATAGTCGAGACAGAGGCCGATCCTGGCGCCCCGGCCCAGTCCGCGCCTGGTGAGGAAATGCGCGAACCGGTTGGCCGCGGCGTCCAGCTCCGCGTATGTCAACCGCTCCCCAGCACAGCTGACGGCGACGGCATCCGGGGTGGTCCTTGCGTGCGCCTCGAACCGCGCGTGGACAACGGACGTCGGAGGCAGAGCGACGCGCTTTCCCCGGAGAATCATGTGCGTGCTCAGCGCCTTCAGTCCGTGGCCATGGCTTCCCGCAGGCTCTTCGGCCGCAGGTCGGTCCAGTTCCGCTCGACGTACTCCAGGCACTCGGCCCTGGCCGCCTCACCGAAGACCACCCGCCAGCCCGCGGGGACCTCCACGAACACCGGCCACAGGGAGTGCTGGTCCTCGTCGTTCACCACAACGTAGAAGCTGCCGTTCTCGTCATCGAAAGGGTTCGTACTCACTGCCACCGTCCTCAACAGACACGACGCGACCCAGCGTGCAAACGAAGCGACACAATGCGAAAGAACACCGAAGCCGGACAGTTCACCGATCACGAATGTCCTGGCGACGGGACATCCGGCACTCGCGGACACCCAGAACGCTGACGCCAGCGTTTGAGACGCTAGGCCCCGACCTCCACGACCCACAAGACCAGCGAAATCACCCGGCCGCCCGCCACCCACCGAACCTGTATCCCACCGGGGTTCTGTGCCAGCATGACCGGGAGGACACCACGAACAGACTTGTCGAGAATGGAATCCAGCCAGTTTCACCACAACAGCCCCGCCTGGCCTGGATCGGTTTCCTGTCACGGAACACGATCCAGCCGGGACGGGGCTGATGTGGTTCGAACCTACGTTCTGTGTCGACTTCTCAGGAGATCTTACGGCGGTAGATCGTCGTGGCGAACACGAACGCGACGACGAGAATGCCGACACACCAGGCCAGTGCGACCCAGATGTCGTTGCCGACCGACTGCTCGGTGAACAGCGCGCGGATCGTGTTGACGATCGATGTGACCGGCTGGTTCTCGGCGAAGGCACGCACCGGCCCTGGCATGCCGTCGGTCGGCACGAAAGCCGAGCTGAGGAACGGCAGGAAGATCAGCGGGTAAGAGAACACGCCCGCGCCCTCGACCGACTTCGCGGACAGACCGGGGATGACGGCGATCCAGGTCAACGCTAGGGTGAACAGGAGCAGGATGCCGGCGACCGCGAGCCAGGCCAGCACCCCAGCTCCCGTGCGGAAGCCCATGATCAACGCGACGCCAAGGACGACCACGAGCGAGATCAGGTTGGCGACCAACGAGGTCAGAACGTGCGCCCACAGGACGGCCGATCGCGCGATCGGCATGGAGTGGAACCGCTCGAACACGCCGCCCTTCATGTCCACGAACAGCCGGAAAGCGGTGTAGGAGATGCCCGACGCGATGGTGATGAGCAGGATGCCAGGCAGCAGGTAGTTCACATAGGACTCTCCGCTACCCGTGTCGATCGCCCCGCCGAACACGAAGACGAACATCAGCATCATGGCGATCGGCATGACCGCGGTCGTGATGATGGTGTCCGGGCTGCGCGCGATGTGACGCAGGGAGCGGCCGAGCAGGACAGTGCTGTCGCCGAGGAAATGCCTGTTCATCATCGCTCCTTGGTCGTCGTGCCGACGCTGCGGTCATCGCCGGCGTCCTCCTTGCCGTTCTCCCCGACGAGGGCGAAGAAGACGTCCTCGAGGGTCGGCTTCTTCTCGACGTACTCGACCTTCGGCGCCGGAAGCAGTGCCTGCAGCTCGGCGAGGGTGCCGTTCACGAGGATCCGGCCCTCGTGGAGGATCGCGATCCGGTCCGCGAGTTGCGCGGCCTCGTCCAGGTACTGAGTCGTGAGCAGCACCGTCGTGCCGCGTCCGGCCAGTTCCCTGACGACCTCCCACACCTCGAGGCGCCCCTGGGGGTCGAGCCCGGCTGTCGGCTCGTCAAGGAAGATGACCGGCGGGCTCGCGACAAGGCTCATCGCGATGTCGAGGCGGCGGCGCATGCCACCCGAGTACGTCAGCGCCCGCCGCGAGCTCGCCTCGGTCAGCGAGAAGCGTTCGAGCATCTCGTCCGCGACCCGTCCCGGGTCGGCGAGGTACCGCAGCTTCGCGACCAGTACGAGGTTCTCCCGCCCGGTCAGGATGTCGTCGACGGCCGCGAACTGCCCGGTGAGGCTGATAGACTCCCGCACGTCCGCGGCCTGCGTGGCGACATCGAAGCCGTTGACGATTACGGTCCCCCCGTCGGGTCGGAGCAGCGTGGACAGGATCCGCACGAGCGTGGTCTTGCCTGCCCCGTTCGAGCCGAGCAGGGCGAAGATGCCGCCTCGCGACACCTCGAAGTCCACGCCGCGCAGCACCTTCAGGTCCTTGTACGACTTCTCCAGGCCCTGCACGCGGATCGCCGGACCTTGCTGCGTTGTCATCAGACCGCCCTCTCTTCACTTCCTGTGCGTTCTCCGGCGGCACTGGTCATCCGGCAGCGCCACTTCTGCCTGATCCACTCTCTGGTCATGTCGTGACCACCTCCCTGATGGATCGACAGGTGTTACTTGTCGGCCGTGCCGGTCTCCCCGCTGATGGACTCCTGATAGACGTCCGCGTTGGTGCGCGAGTCCTTCACCAGGTCGTCGACGAAGGCGGCGACGTCAGTGCCGAGGAGCTCCAGAACTCCCTTGCCGGACGCGACGCCCTCCTCGAAGAAGTCGACGATCTTCGAGAGCACCGGGCCGTCAGGCAGGTCGACCGGTCCGACCTTGAAGAGGTACCGCTGAATCTCCTTGTAAACGATCTGGTAGTCCTGCGGCAGCGACTTGACCCGCGCCATGTGCGCTCGCCACTGCTTCTTACCCTGGATGATGTCCTGGATCCCCACTTCAGCCTCCCAGCTGGCCCAGCTTCTTCGCGACGTTCCTGTTCAGCTGCTCGCGCCACCGGTCGCGATAGCTCGGAGCCTCTTCTCCGCCGGTCAGCGCCCCGCAGAAGCCGTCGATGTCGTCACCGAGCACCTCCTGGACGCTCAGCCCGTCCGCCGCCGTCTCCTCGAGCAGCCCCAGGACGCCATCGAGAATCGGGATCAGGTTGCGGCCCGTGAAGTCCGAGTGCGGGGATACGTTGACCTTGATCCGTTCCCACGCCGCCCGGTATTCGGCCGGCAGTTCCTCGGCCCGCGCCTCGAACGCCTTCCATTCCCTCGTGAGGTCACTGCCCGTCACGGTCTCCCAGAAGCTCATCGCCCGCCCTCTTTGAGATTGTCTATTCGTGATGAGAGGTACTCCCATTTCGTCCAGAACGTCGCGAGCCGTTCACGGCCCGCGTCGTTGAGCGCGAAGAACTTGCGCGGCGGCCCCTGTCCGGATGGCCTTTTCGTCACCTGGACGAGCCCGTTCCTCTCCAGTCGCACCAGAATGGTGTAGATCGTTCCCTCCACGACGTCGGCGAAGCCGAGTTCGTTCAGCCGACGCGTGATGGCATACCCGTAGGTCTCCTCGTTGCCGATGATGTGGAGCACGCAGCCTTCGAGCGTGCCCTTGAGCATCTCCGTCAGGTCATCCATCGCGGATCCTCTTCGCACCCCTGATACTACGTAGTGCTGAGTACCACTACACGGTATCACAGAGTAGCGACAAGTCCAGTACCGCTCGGAAGTAGCGGATGGGAGACGGACGACGCTCAGAGAACCTGGCCGTCCCTGGTCTTCCTGCGCAGAGCCGGTCTGCTGGACTTGGCGAGGTTGTTCCACATGTCGGAAAGGCCGGTGACGGTGCGCACCGCGAACAGCGTGCGGATGGACACTTCCTGGTCCAGCTCCGACCTGATCAGGCCGACCAGCCTGATCGCACGCAGCGAGTTGCCGCCGAGGTCGAAGAAGTCGTCGTCGATGCCCACCTGGTCCAGCTCGAGCACGTCGGCGAACGCCTCGGCCAGAACCCGTTCAGTGTCGTTGCGTGGCGCCCGGTACTGCCTGCCGCCGAACTCGGGTTCGGGCAGCGACGCCAGGTCCACTCTCCCGCCGGGCGTCAGCGGCAGGTGTTCCAGCACCGTGAACACCGACGGCACCAGGAACTCCGGCAACCGCCCCACGGTGAACCGGCGCAGCTCGTCACCCGAAGGGCCTGCCTCGTCGTCGACGGCCTCGCCGCTCACCGGGACCACATAGGCCACCAGACACCGCCGCCCGGCGGGGTCCTCCCCACCGACCACCACCGACCGCACCAGCCTGGGGTGCTCGGACAGTGCTTCCTCGACCTCCGCCACGTCGACCCCGAAACCACGTACCTCCGCCCTGGCGTCGACCCGGCCCACGTACTCGAGCCTGGCGACATCGTCGCCGTCGGCAGCCCACCGCACCCGGTCCCCGGTCCGGTACATGCGCCCGCCGGCCGGACCGAACGGACAGGGCACGAACCGCTCCGCCGTCCGGCCGGGTCGTCCGGGATATCCCCGCACCACGCCGGGCCCGGCCACATACAGGTCTCCGGTCACGCCGACGGGGACCGGCGCCAGTCCGGGGCCCAGCACGTAGAGGGCGGTGTTGTCCATCGGGCGGCCGATCATGCCAGGACGCGCGGCATCGGCGCCGTGGCACGCGGCGAACACGGTCGACTCCATCGGACCGTGACCGTTGACGATCGTCAGCTCGGGGCACGCCGCCCGCACCCGTCGCACCGCGGCCGCGGACACGCGGTCACCACCGGTCCACACCTCGCGCAGCCCGGCCAGGCGCTCGGGACGTTCCGCCGCGACCGAGGAGAACAGCTCAGCGGACAGCCACACCGTCGAGACGTCGTCCGCCGTTCGCGACTCGGCCAGGTCGTCGACGTCCAGCCTCCCTGGAGGCGTCACGACCACCCGGCCGCCGTTCAGCAACGGCACCCACAGCTCGAGGGCGAGCGCGTCGGACGTGTGCGGCGAATGCCACAACACGGCGCCGTGGCCACCATCCCGCCAGCGGCGATCGATGACGAGCCGGAGCATGTTCCGGTGCGTCACCGCGGCTCCGGTGGCCGTACGGGACGATCCGGAGCCGTACATGACGGCCATCAGGTTGTCCTGGTGCGACGGGACCGGAACCTCCCGCGCGTCGTCGTCGGCGGTGTCCGACCGGAGCTCGCCGAACACGATCGCCGGGACGCCCAGTTCGGCGGAGAGCTCCTCGGCCGTCGCCGCGTCGGTGAGCAGTGCGCGCACCGAGCAGTCACCGACCACCGGCATGATCTGCTCCACGGGGCAGGTGGGGTCGACCGGCAGGTAGGCGCCGCCCGCCTTGACCACTCCCAGCAGGGCGACGGCCAGGTCCACCGACCGGGGCAGCGCCACCGCCACGACCGCCTCGGATCCGACTCCCCTGCGCCGCAGTGACCCGGCGATGCGGGCCGACCGCTCGTCCAGCTCCCGGTACGAGACCGCCGAGCCCCAGGACACGATCGCGTCGGCACCGGGAGCCCTCTCCACCTGGCGGGAGAACAGCTCGGAAACCGTCAGCTCCGGCAGCGGCACGTCCGTGTCGTTCGGCGCGGTCAGCACCACGTCCCGCTCGGCACCGGACACGACGTCGATGGCACCGACCGGAAGCCGAGGATCGGCGGCCATCACGGCCCGGACGAACGCGACCAGATCCGCACCGATGAACCCCAGCTCCGCGCGGGAGTACAGGCCCGAGGGGGCGTCGAGCCGGAAGTACAGGTCGCTGTCGGCGCTTCCGTCGGTGCCGACGCTGATCGACAGCTCGTTGAAGGCCCCGTTGATCCCGCCGAAGGAGCGCGCCGGGCTACCCGCGAAGTGGAGTTGCTCCGCGAACCCGACGACGTTCATGACAGCACCGAAGCTGCCGCGTCCACTCAGGACGGTTCCGCTCGCCTGCTGGATGTCCGAGTAGTGGCAGGCCGTGTGATCGAAGATCTCGTAGGTCTGGTCGCCGACCGCCTCGGCGATCTCGGCGAAGGTCGCGTCGAGCGGAACCCTCACCCGCACCGGCACGACGTTCACCGCCAGACCGGGCGTCCTGCTCGCGACCCCGACCCGGTTGCCAACGGCCAGCGACAGGAGGAACTCCGGATGATCGCAGCGGTGCCGGAAGTACACCGCCGCGGCCGCGGTCAACATCGACGACATCCACATACCCGTGGACGTCGCGATCTCGGTCCACGCGTCCGCCTCGGCACGCGGGACGGTCACCGTCCTGCTCACCACGCCAATGGCGTCGGCCAGCTCCGACCAGCGATCGGCGCTGCCCATCGGTTCGGACAGGGCGACTCGCGCCGCGTCGGACAGGGCGACACGCGGAACCTGTGCGGGCGGGGGCGCGTCCTTCAGATAGTCGCGCCAGAACTCCTTGTCGTCGGCGAACCTCTGGGAGGCGAGGTACTCCGTCGCACCGGCCGCGAACGAGCCGGCGTCCCACGGGTGCGGCAACTCCGGCACCGCCGCCCCCCGCGTCAGCGCCGTGTACACCTCGGCGAGGCGGCGCGACAGCAGACCACCCACACCGTAGCCGTCCGAGATGAGGTGGTGGTACGCGATGACCACGAGCGAGCGGGCCGCCGACAGCGTGACCACGCCCAGCCGGAACAGCAGATCGTGCTCCAGGTCGAACGGCTGCCCGATCATGCCGGCCAACGCCTCGCGCGCCGACCGCTCGGGATCGACCGCGTCGCTGACGTCGAGGAAGAACGGCCGCCAGTCCCCCAGATCCCTTGGCACCAAACGCAGGCCGCTGCCCTCGTCGACGAAGCTGACACGCAGCACTTCCGCCTCGTCCAACACATGCCGGAACGCGGACTCCATGACCGCCGCGTCCAGCGCACCGTCCACATCCCACATGGTCAGCGCATGGTTCATCGTGTCGGCAGACATCTTCTGCGCCAGCCACAGTCCTTTGTGCGCAGACGACGCATCGAACGAACGCACGCGGCTGCCCCTCTCGCTAGTTCGAGAAACGGGTCTCCTGAGAATCTTCGCGGTGTCCCGCCGCCGGGACGGTCGAGGCGACCGACCTCGCCGGCTCGCGGTCACACGTCCCAGGTGACCAGGAAACTCGTCATCCCGTAGACCGCCGCCGAATCCGGACGCAGGCCGATCTCCTCGACCGGTACGGCCAGGCGCAGTGTGGGGAAGCGGTTGAACAGAGCGGAAAGCGCGATCCGCAGCTCGGCGCGGGCCAGCTGCTGCCCGACGCACATGTGGCTGCCGTGGCCGAAGGCCAGGTGCCCGCCGTCCTGCCGTCGGAGGTTGAGCACCTGAGGATCGTCGAAACGGTCGGGGTCGCGGTTGGCGGTGTTGTACGACAGGACGACCAGCTCGCCCGCCTTGATGGTCTGGCCGCCCAGCTCGACGTCCTCCAGCGCCGCCCTCATGAACGTCTTGGCGACGGTCAGGTACCGTAGCAGCTCCTCGACGGCCGGGTCGACGAGCGTCGGATCGGCGCGCAGCGCGGCCAGCTGCGCCGGGTTCTGGAGCAGCGCGAAGGTGCCGAGCGCCAACGTGTTCGCGGTGGTGTCGAAGCCGGCCATCATCGTGAAGTGGCTGATCCCCCGCAGCTCCTCGTCGTTCAGGTCGCTGTCGGTGAGGTCGCTGAGGATGTCGTCGGTGGGGTTCGCACGCTTGGCGGCCACCAGCTCCGTGAAGTACTTCTGGGCCGCGGCGAAGGCCACGATCTGTTCCTCGGCGGTCGCCTGCCCGCCGAGGAACACGTCGAGCTGGTCCTGGAAGTGGTCCCGGTCCTCGTACGGCACCCCCAGCAGCTCACAGATCATGATGGTGGGGATGGGTTTGGCGAACGCCGTCAGCAGGTCAACAGGCGGCCCGGCCTTCTCCATGGCATCCAGACAGTCGGCGGTGATCCGCTCGACGCGTTCGGTGAGCTGGCGTATCCGCCGGGGGGTGAACCTGCTCACCAGTGGTTTCCGATAGCGCCCGTGCAGCGGCTCGTCCATGAAGACGAACTCGCCAGGCGATGCGGGCGGCGGCTCCCAGCCGGTGATGTCCCTGGCCAGGTCGAGCATGAGCTCCTTGCGCGCGCTGAACCTCGGGTCGGCGAGGACCGACGTGATCAGGTCGTAGCCGGTGATCACCCAGCCGGGTATGTCGCCGGGAAAGGTGAAGCGGCTTATGGGGCCGTGCCAGCGGGCCTCGATCAACTCTGCCGGCGGGTCGAAAGGGCAGCCGGGCTTGCGCTCCAGCATCATCGTCTCGACGGCATGGACGGCTTCACCCATGGACGATCCTCATTTCGCGACTTCTCCGGCAACGAGCGAGTCGACCTCGCGTGACAGGGACAGAATCGCGAGACACCGGACTTGACCGCAATACCGCGCGGCAACTCCAATGAACGACGGCGAAGGCGAAACTGGCGGCACGCCAGGAGATCAGCGGAGCGGCGGGCCGCGCCGGCTCCCTCGCGCGGACGGGCTGCCGGGCGGGACCGTCTCGCCGACGGGACACCGCGAGTTCGACAGCGGCGTCAGAAACGTGGTGGAGTGAGGGGAAACTACGTGCCACACGCCGGCATGGACACGGACGTGGTGATCGCTGGTGCGGGGCCGACAGGCCTGATGCTCGCCTGTGAGCTGCGGCTGGCGGGCGTCGACGTGGTGGTGGTCGACCGGCTCGGCGAGCGGACCGGCGAGTCGCGAGCCGGCGGGATCCACTCCCGCACACTGGAGGTGCTGGACCAGCGCGGAGTCCTCGACCGCTTCCTCGCACTCGGCAAACCCGAGCTGGTGGGCCATTTCTCCGGCCTGTACCTGGAGTTCGACGAGTCCGAGTCCAGGCACCCCTATCCGCTGACGATCCTGCAGCCTGTCATCGAGCGGCTGCTGGAGGAGTGGGCCGGCGAGTTCGGTACGTGGGTACGCAGGTCGTCCGAGGTGGTCGGAGTCCACCAGGACGAGGCCGGCGTGACGGTCGAGCTGAGCACGATCGGTGCGGCGGCACCCGCGACGCTGCGCGCCCGCTACCTCGTGGGCTGCGACGGCGGGCGCAGCACGGTGCGCACGCTGACCGGCATCGACTTTCCCGGCACTCCGGCGACGATGACCTCACTGATCGGGGACGTCGAGCTCCCCGACCTGCCAGACGACTACGTCTGGGGGCGGGCGGGTCAGGGCGGCCACTTCTCGGCGATCGCCTTCGAACCCGGGTGGCACCGGGTGATCACCTCCGAGTACGACCACGTCGCCGACCAGGACGAACCCGTGACGTTCGAACAGCTCCGGGAGTCGCTGGTCAGGCTCATCGGCACCGACTACGGCATGCACAGCCCGCGGTGGGTCTCCCGGTTCAACGACACCGCACGGCAGGCCGCGCAGTACCGCAAGGGCAAGGTGTTCCTCGCTGGCGACGCCGCGCACATCCATTTCCCCGCCGGCGGGCAGGGGCTGAACATCGGTGTACAGGACGCGGTCAACCTCGGCTGGAAGCTCGGCTCGGTGGTACGCGGCCACGCTCCGGAGAGCCTGCTGGACAGCTACCACGCCGAGCGCCACCCCGTCGCCGAACGCGTCCTGCACAACACGAGAGCGCAGGCGGCCCTGAGCCGTCCGGACGCCCAGACGGAGGCACTGCGCGACGTGTTCGCCTCGCTCATAGTCTTCGACGACGTCAACCGGCATCTGCGCCACATGCTCACCGCACTGGGCATCCGGTACCCGGCCGTCGGCGACCACCCGCTGGCTGGCCGCCGCGTCCCCGACGCCGACTTCCACACGTCCAGCGACGCCTCCCGTGTGTACGAACTGCTGCACGCCGCCCGCCCCGTGCTGCTCGACCTGCGCGGCAGCGCACTGGTGGCGGCGACCGCCGAGGGCTGGGGTGACCGCGTCGACCTCGTCGAGGCGCGATGCGCGGACGACCACTGGACCGTCCCGGCCGTCGGCGAGATCCCCGTTCCCACCGCGCTTCTCATCCGTCCCGACGGTTACGTCGCCTGGGCGGCCGCGGCGGGCACGCCGGACACCACCAGCCTCCAGACCGCCCTCACCACCTTGCTGGGCCCCCGCCTCGGCAGAATGGCCCACTCCTCGAGGTAGTGATCCCGACGGCCACCGGACAACTGGAACCGCCGCCTACAGCCATTCCCCCGCTCGCCCGCTGTCGCTCAGCGCGGGAGCGACGACGCGCACGGTCGTCGGAGGGTCCTGCCGGACCGGCTCCAGATGGAGGCACTGGGTGCCCTCGGACGACGAGAACGCCGCGAGACAGGCGCACTCCGCGGTGGTGAAGCCCGCGAACCGGTAGGCCACCTCCATCATCCGGTTACGTTCGGTACGCCTGAAATCGGCGACGAGGTGCACCCCGGCCCGCGCCGCGGCATCGGTGAGCCACCGCAGCAGCACCGCGCCCGCGCCGAAGGAGACGACCCGGCACGACGTCGCCAGCAGCTTGATGCGCCACGCCCGCGCGGTCTTCTCGACCAGCACGACCCCGACCGCGCCATGCGGCCCGAAGCGGTCGGCCATCGAGACCACCAACACGTCGTGATCCTCATCGGACAGCAGGGAACGCAGCACGGCGTCGGAGTAGTGCACACCGGTCGCGTTCATCTGGCTGGTCCGCAGGGTCAGCTCCTCGACGCGCGTGATCTCCTCGTCCCTGGCCTCCGTGATGTGCATCACCAGGTCGAGCGAGCGCAGGAAGTCCTCGTCGGCGCCCTGGAACCGCTCGCGCTGCTGGTCCCTCTCGAACCCGGCCTGGTACATCCGGCGGCGCCTGCGGGCATCGACGGTGACCACAGCGGGGCTGAACTCGGGCAGGTCGAGCAGGTCGCGGGCCTGCTCGGCCGGATAGCACCGGACTTCCGGCAGGTGGTACCGGACCTCGGCACGCTCGCTCGGCAGGTCGTCGATGAACGCGATCGTCCGCAGCGAGAAGTTCAGCCGCTTGGCGATCTCGCGCACCGACTCGGACTTCGGGCCCCAGCCGATGTGCGGCAGGACGAAGTACTCGCCGAGGCCGAGCTTCTCGAGCCGTGCCCACGCCTCGTCGTGGTCGTTGCGGCTCGACACGGCCTGCAACACCCCGCGCGCGTCGAGCCCCACGACCACGTCGCGCACGGCGTCGTCGATCTCGACGTGGCCGTCCTCGGCCAGCGTGCCCTTCCACAGCGTGTTGTCGAGATCCCAGATCAGGCACTTCACGATCGGATCCGTGTCAGGCATGTCCGCTCCCGTCCCGTACGACCTCTCGGATCGCCGTCGATGCGGCGTGCTCGGCAAGGATCAGCTGGCAGATCTCGTTGCTGCCCTCGATGATCTCCATCAGCTTCGCGTCGCGGTACGCCCGTTCCACCACGTGCCCGCCCGCCGCGCCCGCGGAGGCGAGCACCTGCATCGCCGAGGCCGCGCCACGTGCGGCGTTCCCGGCCGCGACGTGCTTGGCGAGGACCGCCGCCTGCACCTGCTCCGGCGAACCGCCGTCCCAGCTGCGGCTGGCCTGCTCGCACACGTACGTCGCCGTCCGCTCGGCGGCGTAGAGCTCGGCCAGGTGACGTGCGACGAGCTGGTGGCGCAGCAGGGGTTTCCCGAACTGCTCCCGGTCTCCGGCGTGCCGGACGGCGGCCGCGAGGCAGGCTCGAAGGATGCCGACGCACCCCCAGGCCACCGACAGCCGACCGTAGGTCAGCGCGATCGTGGTCAGCATGACGACCGGCTGGCCCGCCACCGCGAGCAGGTTCCTCGCGGGCAGCCGAACGCCGTCGAGCACCACGGACGCGTGCCCCGCCGCACGGCAGCCGAGCGGGTCGGCCACCCGTGTTACACGGACACCTGGTGCCGACGCGGGCACCACGGCGACGGCGCCGCCCGCGCCGTGGCGGCCGAACACGAGGATCCAGTCCGCGTACGCGGCGACCGTGATCCACGTCTTGGTGCCGTCGACGACGATCTCGTCGCCGTCGCGCCGGATCTCCGTGGTCATCGCGGCGAGGTCGCTGCCAGCACCCGGTTCGCTGAACGCCACCGCGGCCAGGTCCCCGCCGGTGAGCCTGCCGATGTACTCCACGCGCTGGGCGTTGTCACCGAACCGCTGTACGGTCCACGCGGCCATCCCCTGGGACGTCATCACGCTGCGCAGCGAGCTGCACAGCGCACCGGTGTGCGCGGTGAGCTCCCCGTTGTCCATCCCGGACAGGCCGAGGCCGCCGAAGCGGGTGGCCGCCTCGGCGCAGAGCGCGCCCTTCGCGCCGAGCCCACGCAGGACGGCGACCGGGATCTCGCCGGAGACGTCCCACTCGCCCGCCGCGTCGACGACCGTGTCGGTGACCAGTGCGGTCAGGGTCTCAAGCACCAGCTTCGCCGCCGCGCAGCCGGGTCACCAGCGAGCTCATCGACCGCAGGGTGCGGAAGTTGTCGAGCGTGAGGTCGGCGCCCTCGACGACGACGCCGAACGTGCCCTCCACGAACACCACCAGCTCCATCGCGAAGAGCGAGGAGACCACGCCGGAGGCGAACAGGTCCACCTCCGGTTCCCAGGTCCTCCTGGTCTTCGCCTCGAGAAACTCACCGATTCGCCGCTCGATCCCAGCGACCGATGACGCAATCGTCGAGTCCGTCATGGGTTACCCCTCTCTCAGCTCACCTTGTTCTTGCGCGCCAACGTGATCCCGTCCGCCATCACGAGCATCGACAACTCGACTCTCCTGTCGGCGTGCAGGGATGCGTTGAGCGCCCGGATGGCTTCCGTGTCGGCGTCGCCTGCTTCCGGGTCCGCGACCCGTCCGAAGTAGAGCGTGTTGTCGAGCACAACCAGGCCACCGGCCCGCAGGTGGACGAGCGCCTGTTCGTAGTAGTGCGCGTAGCCGGTCTTGTCGGCGTCGATGAAGACCATGTCGAAGGTCTCCGGCCCGCGCTCGGCGAGCAGCTTCGACATGGTCTCCGCGCCGTCCCCGAGCCGCAGGTCGATCCGGTCGGACACCCCGGCACGAGCCCAGTACCGGCGGGCGACCCTGGTCCAGCGCTCGCTGATGTCACAGGTGACGATCTGGCCGCCGGGCGGCAGCGCACGCGCCATGCACAGTGCGCTGTAGCCGGTGAACGTGCCTATCTCCAGCACCTGGGCTGCACCGGTCAGCCCGACCAGCATGGCGAGCAGCTGTCCCTCCTCCGGCATGGTCACCATGGCGTGGAGCGCTGGCATGAGTGCCGTCTCGGCGACCAGGTCGCGGAGGATCTCGTCGTCGCGCAGGGACACCGACCGCACGTAGTCGAGCACGCGGTCGCTCAGCTCCACCTGGCCCGCCATCAGCGTGCCCCGTACTCGTAGAAGCCACGGCCGGTCTTGCGCCCGTGGTCGCCGGCCGCGACCTTGCGCAGGAGCAGCTCACTCGGGCGGCAGCCCTCGTCCCCCGTGCGCTCGTACAACACTTTCAGGGAGTCGACGAGGTTGTCGATCCCGATCAGGTCGGCAGTCCGCAGCGGACCCGTCGGATGTCCGAGGCACCCTTCCATCAACGCGTCGACGTCCTCGACGGTGGCCCGGCCCTCCTCGACGACGTTGGCGGCGTCGTTGATCATGCGGTGCAGCACCCGGCTCGTGACGAAGCCGGGTCCGTCGCCGACCACGATCCCCTTCCTGTCCAGAATGGACAGCAGGTCCCGCACGGCCGACATGGCCCGCTCACCGGTCCGCGGTCCGCGGACGACCTCGAGCGTGCCGATCAGGTAGGGCGGGTTCATGAAGTGGACGCCGACCAGGTCCTCGGGGGACGGGACCTGACAGGCGAGTTCGTCGACCGGGATGGACGAGGTGTTGGTGACCCGCGGCGTGCCCGGCGCGACGACGGCGGCGATCTCCTTGTGCAGCTCGGCTTTCAGCCCGGCGTCCTCGGTGACCGCCTCGATCACCCAGCCCGCGTCCGACGCCGCGGCCGCGTCGTCGGCGGTCCGCAGCTCACCGGTCGGCCCGCTCCTCGGCAGGGCGCCCATCATGTGGGCGAACCGGAGCTCGGCCCGTACCCGCTCGCGTGCCGTACCCAGCCGCGCCGGGTCCACGTCCACGAGCGTGACCGGCACGCCACGACCGACGAGAAGAGTGGCGATACCGATGCCCATCACTCCCGCTCCGAACACGGCGACAGAAGGCGTTCCCATGATCACCCCAGCTCACTTTCCAGAAGGCTGTGAAAGAGAAGTCACGATGTGCCCGGCGACCCGTCTCGGTGTCGGGTGCCGCAGCACGAGGTTCACCCGCAGGTCGAGCCCGGTCATCACGGCGAGGCGCTTGCTCAACGTCACCGCCAGCAGCGAGTCGAAGCCGAGGTCCTTGAACTCCCGGTCGGGGTCGACCTCGGCACCGGAGGACTGGCCGAGCACGACGGCAACCTTCTCGAGGACGTGGTCGAGCACGAGTGCCGCCGCCTCGTCGTCGGGGAGGCCGGAGATCATGTCCGGCAGGGGGACGGGTTCGTCGTCGCCGCCGGAGGGCAGCTCCAGCGGGGGTGCCTCCGCCCCGTGCGAGGAGTACAGCCAGTACCGCTGCCGCTGGAACGCGTACGTCGGCAGGTCCACCCGTCTGCGCGCACCGAACAGGGCTTCCCAGTCCACGGCCCCGCCCCGGACGTGCAGCTGGGCCAGCGAGCCGACCACCGCCTCCACCTCGCCCCGGTCCCGGCGCGCCGAGGACAGGACCACCGCGTCGTCCAGCTCCTCGACCATCTCCTGCACCGGAACGGTCAGCACGGGGTGCGGGCTCATCTCGACGAACACCCGGAAACCGTCCGCCACCAGCCGCCGCACGCAGCTCTCAAAGAGGACCTTCTCACGCAGGTTGTCGTACCAGTAGGTGTCCGTCAGCCGCGCTGTGTCGATCGCCTCGCCGTGCAGGGTCGAGTAGAAGGGCAGTGCCGACGTCGCGGGGCTCAGGCCGGCCAGAGGTTCGACCACCCGGTCGCGGACCCGGCTCACCTGGTGTGAATGGGAGGCATAGTCGACCGAGATCCTCCGGGCCTGGGCGCCTTCCGCGTTCATCTTCTCGACGAACTCGTCCAGCGCGCCCGGCTCCCCGGAGACCACCACCGAGCGGGGACCGTTGACGACGGCGACGCTCAGCTGGTCGTGCCACGGGGCGAGACGCGCCGCCACGAGATCCGCTGACGCCGCGACCGACGCCATCCCGCCGTGACCGACAAGACCCACCAGAGCCTTGCTGCGGAGCGCGACGATCCTGGTGGCGTCCCGCATCGACAGCGCACCACACACGTGGGCGGCGGCTATCTCACCCTGGCTGTGTCCCACCACCGCCGCCGGTTCCACGCCCCAGGACCGCCACAGGGCGGCCATGGACACCATCACCGAGAACAGCGTGGGCTGGACGACGTCCACCCGGTCCAGTGATGGCGCCCCCGCCACGCCGCGCACCACGTCGACCAGCGACCAGTCGACCCACTCGGCCAAGGCGGTGGCGCACTCGTCGAGGCTGTGCGCGAAGACGGGGAAGGCGTCGTACAGCTGCCTGCCCATGCCGACCCACTGCGATCCCTGTCCCGGGAACATGAAGGCCACGCCGCCGAGGTCCCCGGCGACACCGCTCACCACCGCGGCGGACTCCGCGCCGTTGCGCACCGCCGCCAGACCACTCAGCAACTCGTCCCGGTCGCGGCCGAGTACCACCGCACGGTGGCCGAAACCCGACCGGCTCGACACCAACGACCAGCCGACGTCGGCGATGTCGGCACCCGGATCCGCGGTGGCGAACTCACGCAGCCTGCCCGCCTGACGCCGCAGCGCCGCCGCGTTCTTGGCCGACACCACCCACGGCACCAGCCCGCCCGCGACGGCGGGGCCAGGACCGGGCTCGGCGTGCTCCACCGGCGGTCCCTCTTCCAGGATCACGTGCGCGTTCGTGCCGCTGAACCCGAACGACGACACCCCGGCCATCCGACGGCCACCCGTTTCGGGCCATTCCCGCCCCTCCGCCAGCAGTTCGACCGTGCCGGAAGACCAGTCCACGTGCCTCGTCGGCGCGTCGAGGTGCAGGGTCTTCGGCAGGAACCCATGACGGATGGCCATCACGGCCTTGATGACCCCACCGACGCCGGCTGCGGCCTGGGCATGGCCGAGGTTCGACTTCAGGGAGCCCAGCCAGAGGGGTCTGCCCTCGTCCCGGCCCTGTCCGTAGGTCGCGAGCAGGGCGTCCGCCTCGACGGGATCGCCCAGCACGGTTCCGGTGCCGTGGGCTTCGACCAGGTCCACATCGCACGCCCGGACCCCCGCGTCCGCTAGCGCCTTGCGGATCACCTGCTGCTGGGCGCGGCCGCTCGGCGCGGTCAGCCCGTTGCTGGCCCCGTCCTGGTTGACCGCCGAACCGCGGAGGATGGCCAGCACCGGATGGCCGTGGCGGCGGGCGTCGGACAACCGCTCCAGCAGCAGCACGCCCACCCCCTCGGCCCAGGCGGTCCCGTCGGCGGCGTCCGCGAAGGCCTTGCACTGGCCGTCTGGCGACAGGCCGCGCTGCCGGCAGAACGACACGAAGGCCGCGGGCGTCGACATCACCGCCGCTCCGCCGGCCAGCGCGAGGGAGCACTCCCCGGAACGCAGTGACCGCACCGCCATGTGCACGGCCACCAGCGACGACGAACACGCCGTGTCCACCGTGACCGCGGGCCCGGTCAACCCCAGCGAGTAGGCCACCCGGCCGGAGGCGACGCTCAGCGCGCTCCCGAACGACAGGTGGCCCTCCAGCTCGTGGCTGCTCGCATCGAGGAAACGCAGGCCGTACTCCGGCGAGCTCAGTCCGGAGAAGACACCGACCTCGGCCCCGTGCACGTCGGCGGGAACGATGCCGGCACGCTCGAAGGCCTCCCACGACGTCTCAAGCAACAGGCGCTGCTGCGGGTCGGTCGCCAGCGCCTCCCTCGGGCTGATGCCGAAGAAGTCGGCGTCGAAGTCCGCCACGTCCGCCAGGAACCCCCCGTGCCGCACGTACGAGGCGCCGAGGGTGTCGGGGTCCTGGTCGAACACGTCCGGCCAGCCGCGGTCCCGGGGGAACTCCTCCGCCAGGTCCCGGCCGCCGCGGACCGCGTCCCACAGCTCCTCGGGCGAGGACACGCCGCCGGGGAAGCGGCATGCCATGGCCACCACGGCGATCGGCTCGCAGCGCCTGGCCTTCAGGGCGTCGTTCTCCCTGCGGAGGCGGTCGCGCTCCTCGAGCAGCGTGCGGAGCGCCCGCTCGACCCGGTCCGCGCCGTCCGCCGCCCGATCCGCGGAGTGGTCCATGTCAGGTGCCCTTCTGTTCCAGAGCCAGGTCGACGAGTGCGTCCAGGTCCAAGTCCGCGAGTTCGTCCGCACGGAGGTCCGCACCCGGCACCTGCTCGCGGATCTCCGCGTCCTGCGCCGGGCCCGCTGCCGGGCGCAGCAGGCCGGACAGGTGCATGGCCAGCTCACGTGGTGTCGGGTAGCTGAAGACGACGGTGGGCGGTAGCCGCAGCCCGGTGGACGAGGTCAGGCGGTTGGACAGTTCGACCGAGGTCAGCGAGTCGAACCCGAGGTGGGTGAACGCCTGGTCGACGTCGACGGCCTTCCTGGACGGGTGTCCGAGCACGACGGCGGTCTGCTCGCGGACCCAGTCCAGCACGGCCGCCTCCGCCTCCCCCTCCGGCAGGGTGGCCAGCCCGGCGGACAGGTCGGGTGGGCCCCCGGTCGTGCTCGTCCGGTTCCGGAGCGGACCGTCGCCGTCGACGAGGTCGCGCAGCAACAGCGGCAGCTCGGCGCCCGTCTTCCCGCGTAGCGCGGAGAAGTCCAGCCGGGCCGGGATGAGCAATGGCTTGTCGATCGCGCATGCCGCGTCGAACAGGGCCAGTGCCTTGGGTGCCGGCATCGCGGCGACGCCCAGCCGCCGGATCCGCGAGAGGGCGGCCTGGTCCAGGTCCGCGGTCATGCCGCCGCGCTGTTCCCACCAGCCCCAGCAGAGTGACGTGCCGACCAGGCCGGACGCCCTGCGGCGTGCCGCGAGGCCGTCCAGGACCCCGTTCGCGGCGGCGTAGTTCGCCTGCCCTCCGCCGCCGAGTGTGCCGGCCAGCGCGGAGAACAGGACGAACGCCGAAAGGGTGTGCCCCTCGGTCAGCTCGTGCAGGGTGAGCGCACCGCCCGCCTTGCCGTGCAGCACGCGGTCGAGGCTCTCCTCGGTCAGCGACTCGACCGTGCCGTCCGCCAGCACCCCCGCCGCGTGCACGACCGCCGTCAGCGGGTACCCGTGGGGCATGTCCGCGAGCAGGTCCGCCACGGCGGCCCGGTCCGCGACGTCGCAGGCCACGACCCTGACGGCCGCGCCATGCCCCTCAAGGTCCGCGACCAGCTCGGCGGCCCCCTCGGCGGTCATCCCAGCCCGGCTCGCCAGCACCAGGCTCCGCACCCCGTGTTCGGCGACGAGGTGGCGCGCCACCAGCGAACCGACTCCGCCGGTCCCGCCCGTGACCAGCACGGTCCCACCGCCGAAACACCCGCCGACCTCGAGGACCAGCTTGCCGACGTGCCGGCCCTGGCTCATCTCGCGGAACGCCGGGCGTGCGTCGCGGACGTCCCGGACAGAGATCGGGTTCAGCTGTACCCGTCCGTCGGCGAACAGCTCCATGAGCGCCCGGAACATCTCGTGGAGCGCGTCGGGCCCCACCTCGTAGAGGTCGAAGGCCTGGTAGTCGACCCCGGGGTGCTCGGTAGCCACCTGACGGGGATCGCGGATGTCCGTCTTGCCCATCTCGACGAAGGTCCCGCCCTTGGTGAGCAGCCTCATCGAGGCGTCGACGAAGTCGTGCGCGAGGGAGTTCAGGACGACGTCCACGCCGCGGCCGCCCGAGGACTCCAGGAACTTGTCGGCGAACTCCAGATCCCGCGACGATGCCAGGTGGTCGTCGTCCAGTCCCAGACCACGCAGGACCGGCCACTTGGCCGGGCTGGCGGTCGCGTAGATCTCGGCGCCCGCGTGCCTGGCCAGCCGGACGGCGGCCATCCCGACGCCGCTCGCCGCGGCGTGGATGAGAATCCGTTGTCCCTCCTCGAGCCTCGTCGCACCGAAGAGCGCGTAGTACGCGGTGAGGAACGTGCTCGGCACGGACGCCGCCTCGACGTGGCTCCAGCCGTGGGGGACGGGCACGAGCATGCGGTGGTCCGCGACGGCCACGCGGCCGAAGGCACCGGTGAACGCGCCCATCACCCGGTCGCCCGGCGCGAGCCCGGTGACGTCGTCCGCGACCTCCAGGACCGTCCCGGCGCCCTCACTGCCGATCCCTGCGTCGAAGGCGGTTCCGTCCACCAGGCCGAGTGCGATCGTGACGTCCCGGAAGTTGAGCCCGGCGGCGACCACGGCGATGCGGACCTGCCCACTGGTCAAGGGCTCGTCCACCTCGGGGCAGGGCACCCACGTCAGGTTCTCCAAGGTCCCCTTGTCCGGAATGCCCAGCCGGTGGGCGCCGGCCGCTGGTGGTTCGATCCGGTGGTTCGCGGGTGCCGCCGACGTCATGCGGGGGACGAGAACCGCGCCGCCACGCAGTGCCAGCTGGTCCTCACCGGCGCCCAGCGCCTCCGGTAGGCAGACCAGGGACGACTCCTCGTCGTCGATGTCCACCAGCCGGAACCTGCCGGGACGCTCTGTCTGGGCGGAACGGACCAGGCCCCACACCGACGCGCCGGCGAGGCTCTCGACGCACTCACCTCCGCCGGTGTCGATTGCCAGGCGGGTGAGGACGACGAGCGTGGTGCCCGCGAGCCGCTCCTCGGCGAGGAACCGCCGCACCACGCCGAGCACCCGCGTGTCCGCGCTGCCGATCTCGACGAGCGCGTCAAGGCCGTCGGGGAGGAAGTCGTCGAGGCAGAGGACGATGTGCAGGGGTGGCGTGCCCGCGAGGACCTCGTCCACGGACGCGTGGAGCGGGACGTTGTCGTCGCCTGCCAGGGAGAGCCGGGCGGCCAGGCCGTTCGTCGCGCCGAGAACGCCCCACCGCCCTCGGCAGGTTTCCCGCCCGCCCGGAGGCAGCGGTCGCCATCGCAGCTCGAACAGCGACCGCTCGTGCCCGCCGAGCGCCGCGCGCAGCTGCTCGGCGCTCGCCGGCCGGAACGTCAGCGCGTCGACGTGCGCGATCTCGCGGCCGTGCTCGTCGGCGACCACCACGGACACGGCGCCCTCGCCCGCCGGGGTGATCCGGGCCCGCACGGTCGTCCCGCATTGTCCCACCAGGTTCACCCCGGACCACGAGAACGGCATCCAGGCCCGACCGCCGTCCGCGTCGAGGACGGTGCCCGCCGCCACCGCGCGCAGCGTCGCGTCGAGCAGCGCGGGATGCATGGTGAAACCACCGGCGGCCGAGTCGTCGCCCGCGTCGGGCAGCGTGGCGAGCGCGTGGACCTCGTCGCCGCGCTGCCACACTTCTCGCAGCCCGAGGAACGTCGGCCCGAAGTCGAACCCGTTGTCCGCGAGGGAGTCGTGGAGACCGCCGATGTCGAGTCGCCGTGCCCCGGCCGGAGGCCACACCGCGAGTGACGGCGTGTCGTCGGTCGGCACGGCCGGCCGTCGTGCGCTCGGTGCCAGGCTCCCCACCGCGTGCCGGGTCCAGCCGCCCGCCGTGCTGCCGTCCTCGCCAGCGCGCGAGTACACCGCGAGGGAGCGGTGTCCCGTCTCGTCCGCCGTACCGGCGACGACCCGTACCCGCACGTCGCCCGAGCCGGGAAGGACCAGGGGAACGGCCAGGGAGAGCTCCTCGACCGCCCCGCAGCCGACGAGGTCGCCCACCCACAGCGCGAGGTCCAGGTAGGCCGTCGCCGGTACGACGACCGAACCGAACACGGCGTGGTCGGCCAGCCAGCCGTGGGTCCGTAGGGACCACGAGCCGGTGAACATCACCTCGCCGGTGCCGGGGTGGTCCACCACAGCACCCAGCAGCGGATGCCCCGGAGCCGAGAGACCGGCGGCGGCCACGTCCGCGGAGCCCGTCCAGGCGGGGGAGTCCAGCCAGTACCGCTGCCGCTCGAACGCGTACGTCGGGAGGTCCACCCGCCCGCGCGGTCCGAACAGGGCATCCCAGCGCACGTCCCCGCCCCGCACGTGCAGCTGGGCCAGCAGGCCGACGAATGCCTCCACGGCACCGCGGTTCCCCCTCGGCGACAGGACCACTGCGTCGTCCACGCCCGCACCGGCGAAGTTCTCCTTGGTGATGCCGGTGAGCGTCGACCCGGGGCCCACCTCGAGGAAGACACGCGCACCGGCCGCACGGGTGTGCTCCACCGCGTCGTGGAAGCGAACCGGTTCGCGGACGTGGCTCACCCAGTGCTCGACGGAGGTCAGCTCGTCGAGCGTGGCCTCGCGGCCCAGCCTGGTCGAGACGACCGGGATCGTCAGCTCACCCGCGCGCGGCCTGCCGATTGACGCCGCGAACTCGTCCAGGACCGGGTCCATGAGCGGGGAGTGGAAGGCGTGGTCGACCTCGAGCAGCTTCGCCGACCTACCGTCCGCGACGAGTCGTTCCCTGAGCTCCAGGATCTCGTCGCGGTGGCCGGAGACCACCACGGACTCCTGGCCGTTGACGGCGGCGAGGCCGACGTGCTCGTAGCGGCCGAGCAGGGCGCCCACCTCGTCCTCCGAGGCACGCACCGCCAGCATCGCGCCCCACTCGCCGACCGACTGCATGCCCCGCCCACGAGCGGCCACGAGCCTGGCCGCGTAGTCCAGGTCGATCGCCCCGGACACGTGCGCGGCCGCGATCTCTCCGACGGAGTGACCGATCAGGTAGTCGGGCCGGGGGCAGTACCGCGTCATGAGCCGGTACAGGCCGACGTGCAGCGCGAACAACGCGGGTTGCGCGATGTCGGTTCGCTCGCGGTCCTCCGGCTCGTCGGTGAGGAGCAGGGGCTTCAGCGCGAAGGGGAGGAAGGCGGCGAAGTGTTCGCAGGTCTCGTCGAGGCTCTGCGCGAAGACGGGGAACGCCTCGTACAGTTGCCCAGCCACACCGGCCCAGGGCGCCCCCTGGCCAGGGAACAGGAAGGCGGAGTCACCGAGCTTCCCGGCGACACCACGCACCACGCCGGCGGACTCCGTGCCCTCACCCAACAACGCAAGACCGCTCAGCAGCTCGTCCCGATCCCGCCCCAGCACCACCGCGCGGTGTTCGAGTCGAGCCCGGCTCGTCGCCAAGGCCCGACCCACGGCGGCGATGTCCAGGTCCGTGCCGGCGGTGGCGAAGTCGCGCAGCTTCTCCGCCTGCGCCCGCAGCGCCCGTTCCGACCGCGCCGACACGACCCACGGCGTGGGGCCGCCCGCACCGGCCGTGCCGGGTGCTGTCTCCTCGACGGGCGCCTGTTCGAGGACCAAGTGCGCGTTGGTGCCGCTCACGCCGAACGACGACACGCCGGCCCGCCGAGGGCGACCGCCGGTCCCTGGCCACGGCCGCGCCTGCGCGAGCGGCCGCACCGCGCCGGCCGACCAGTCCACGTGCGGCGTCGGCGCGTCCAGGTGCAGCGTCCTCGGCAGGGTGCCGTGGCGCATGGCCATGACCATCTTGATGACGCCCGCCACGCCCGCCGCGCACTGCGGGTGACCGATGTTCGACTTCACCGACCCGATCCACAGCGGCCGGTCCGCGACCCGGTCCCTGCCGTAGGTGGCCAGCAGCGCCTGCGCCTCGATCGGGTCACCCAGCCTGGTGCCCGTGCCGTGTGCCTCGACGGCGTCCACCTCGTCGGCCGTCAACCGCGCGTTCGCAAGGGCCTGGCGGATGAGGCGTTGCTGGGATGAGCCGTTGGGGGCGGTCAGGCCGTTGCTGGCGCCGTCCTGGTTGACGGCCGAGCCGCGCACGACCGCCAGCACGTGGTGTCCGTTGCTCCGTGCGTCGGAAAGGCGTTCCAGCAACAGCAGACCGACGCCCTCACCCCAGGCCGTGCCGTCCGCGGCGGACGCGAACGGCTTGCACCGGCCGTCCGGAGCCAGCCCGCGCTGGCGGCTGAACTCGATGAACGCACTGGGCGTCGCCATGACCGACACGCCGCCCGCCAGGGCCAGCGAGCACTCGCCGTTCCGCAGCGCCTGGGCCGCCATGTGCACGGTCACCAGCGACGACGAGCACGCCGTGTCGATCGTGACGGCCGGCCCTTCGAGACCCAACACGTAGGAGACGCGCCCGGAGGCGACCGCGGTCGAGGTGCCGGACAGCAGGTAGTCCTCGATCCCCTGCCTCGTCGGTGCCCCGTAGTCCTGGTGCGCGACCCCCACGAAGACGCCGGTGCGGCTGCCGCGCAGCGTCGTCGGATCGATTCCCGCCCGTTCGATCGCCTCCCACGACGTCTCCAGCAGGAGACGCTGTTGCGGGTCGAGCGCCGTCGCCTCCCGAGGACTGATCTCGAAGAAGCCCGGGTCGAACTCGTCGGCGTCGTACAGGAAGCCACCCTCACGCACGTACGACTTGCCGTGGGTGCCCAGCTCCGACGCGTACAGCTCGTCGACGTCCCAGCCACGGTTCGACGGGAAGCCCGCGATGGCGTCCCGCTCGGCGACGAGCAGGTCCCACAGGTCCTCCGGCGAGCGCACGCCGCCCGGATACCGGCAGCTCATGCCGACGATCGCGATCGGCTCGCGCGAAGCCGAGGACAGCTCGGCGTTCACCCGGCGCAGTCGTTCGGACTCCTTGAGGGACGCGCGCAACGCCTCGACGACAGCGTCAGCCGGCTCGGCCATCATGACCTCCCCGTCCCGTCGGGCACGTCGTTCCTCATCGCCATGCGCACCAGGTCGGCCACACCCATCTCGTCAAGCGACGGTCCGTCGCCGTTCTCCGGTGGATGGCTCGCGCCGCCTGTATCGGTGCCGCCGGCCGCCGGGTGGCCCGCCAGGCTCAGCAGCGACTCCAGCAGCCCCGCCTCGCGCAGCCGCGCGGGCGAGATCGACAGCACCAGTTCCCGCACCTCGGCGTCGTCCACGTCCGTCGCCACACCTCCGGGCGCACTTCCCCCCGCCGTCCGCTCCGGGAACAGCTTCGCCCGCAGGTAGCGTGCCGCGGCGACCGGCGTCGGGTAGTCGAACAGCAGCGTGGTGGGCAGCCGCAACCCGGTCACGCGCCGCAGCCGGTTCCGCAGCTCCACGGAGGTCAGTGAGTCGAACCCGGCCAGGCTGAACGCCCGCTCGCCACCGATCTGGTCCGGCCCGTCCAGTCCGAGGACCGCCGCGGCGTGCGCGCGGACGGTCCCCAGCAGTGCGTCGTCCAGCTTGCGCTCCGGCAGCTCCTTGAGCCGGGCCACCAGGTCGCCCTCCGACGCATCGCCGGCGTGTCCGGCCGGGGAACCCGCCGCCGTGCGCACGGCGGTGTCGGGGAGGTCGGCGATGAGCCTGCTGGGACGGGCCGCGGTGAAGGCGGCCGCGAAGTCCGTCCACTCCACCTGGGCCACCATCACCTGCATCTCCCCCCGGGTCAGTGCGGCGGCCAGCGCCGCCACCGCCGTCTCGGGCGCCATCGGCGGCAGCCCTCTCCGACGGAGGCGTTCGTCCACCTCGCCGGTCACCAGGCCGCCGCCGCCCCACGAACCCCAGGCCACGGCGGTCGCGGGCAGCCCGGCCGCGCGGCGCACCTCGGCCAGCGCGTCGAGGAAGGCGTTCGCCGCGGCGTATCCGGCCTGGCCGCCGTTGCCCAGTACGCCGGTGGCAGAGGAGAACAGCACGAACGCCTCCAGCCCCAGATCGGCCGTGAGCTCGTGCAGCGCCGTGGCCGCGGCCACCTTGGGCCGCAGCACCTGCTCCAGCCGCTCCGCCGTGAGCGACTCCACCAACCCGTCCGCGAGTGCGCCGGCGCCGTGGAACACGGCGGTCAGCGGGTGTTCCGCTGGCACCGACGCCAGCAGCTCCCGCAGCACGTCGCGGTCGGCGACGTCGACCGCGGCCACGGTCACGGGCGACCCGAGCCCCGTCAGCTCCGCTTCCAGCTCCGCGATGCCCGGGGTGTCCCTGCCGCGCCTGCCGACCAGCAGGAGGTTCGGCGCTCCGGCCCGTGCCAGCCAGCGGCAGACGTGCGATCCGACCGCGCCCGCACCGCCCGTCACCAGCACCGTGCCCGTCGGACGCCAGTCGGGCGCCGGTGCGTCACCGAGCGGTGCGCGGGTGAGCCGCCTGCCGAACGCTCCGGAGGGGCGTACCGCCACCTGGTCCTCGCCATGGCCTCGGCCCGGCCCGTCCGCTCCGTCGACGTCGGCGAGAACCGCGCACAGCAGGTCCGCGACGGGCCCGTCCAGCCGGGCCGGCACGTCCACGAGCCCACCCCACCGCTCCGGCCGTTCCAGCGCCACCGTTCGGCCGAGGCCCCAGACCTGGGCCTGCAGCGGGTTGGCGAGGGTGTCGGCGTTCCCCGTGGACACGGCTTCGCGCGTCAGGCACCACAGCCGGGCTTCGACACCCGCGTCGTCCAGCGCCTGCAGCAGGGCGACCGTGCCGGCGAGGCCGGCGGAGACCGGCTCGTGCGCGGCACCGAGGCCGTCGTCGACGAGCGCGGCGAGCGACAGCACGCCGGTGAGAGGGCTCGCGACCGTGCCGTCGGCGGCCATGGCGGTGAGCCGCCTGCCGAGTGCGGCGCGGTCCCGCAGGTCGGCTGACGCGACGTCCCAGCGGACCACCTCGGCGCGCCGTCGCCGCAGCGCGTCGATCGCCTTGTCCACCACGGGGTCCGAAGTGGCCGACTCGGGGACGACCACGAGCCAGGTACTTCCCGCCAGCCGTCCCGCAGCCCCGGACTCGATGCCGGGCAGCGGCTTCCACGTCACGCGGTAGCGCCGGCTCTCCATGAGGGACCGGTCCAGCCGGCGCCGCCGCCACGACGACATGGCGGACAGGACGGCCGGGAGAGCGGAGTCGACGGCGTCGCGTTCGCTGTCCGCGTCACCCAGCCCCAGCGTGCCGATCACCGCGTCCAGGTCCTCCCGTTCCACCGCGTTCCAGAACTCGGTGTCGTCGGGGGCCTCGGAGCCTGTGATCACGTGGCCGGTGCCGGACGGATCGGCGTCCAGCAGCCAGTAGTGCTGGTGTTGGAAGGGATAGGTGGGCAGGTCGAGGTGGGTGGGTCGGGTCTCGGGATAGAACCCTGACCAGTCGACCGAGGCGTGGGTGTGGGTGGTGGCGAGAGAAGTCAGCACGCGGTGCCAGCCGCCGTCCTCCCGGCGCAATGTGCCGGTCACTTCGGCGGCACCCGCGTGGTCCTCGACCGTCTCCTGCACCGCACTGGTGAGCACCGGATGGGGACTGGCCTCAACGAAGAGGGTGTGCCCGTCATCCAGCAAGGCACGAGTCGCCGCCTGGAAATCAACCGTGGAAGCCAAGTTCTCGTACCAGTACTCGGCATCCATCACGGTCGTGTCCACTATCGGACCACCGACATGACCGGCCACAGTGGAATAGAACGCAACCGCGGCAGGGCAAGGCCGCACCGGCGCCAACAACTCCAGCAACTCCTCGCGCAGGGCCACCACGTGCAAGGAATGGGCGGCGAAGTCCACACCCGGAAGCTCCCACCGCATCAACCCAGCCTTCGACAACACGGCATTGAACTCCGCCACCGCGGTCACCGAACCGGACACCGTCACGGTGGCCGGGCCATTCACCGCCGCCACCGACAAACTGCCATCCCCGTCGCCGAGCATCGCCCGCACCCGATCCTCAGACGCCAGCACCGTCAACATGCGACCCAAACCACGAAGACCCATCAGAGCCTGACTGCGCAACGCCACAAGCCGCGCCGAATCCTCAAGAGTCAGGACCCCCGCAATGTGCGCGGCAGCAATCTCACCCTGCGAATGGCCCACCACCGCATCCGGCACGACACCCAAGTGCTCCCACAAGCGGGCCAGGGAGACCATGACCGCCCACAACACGGGCTGCACCACATCAACCCGATCCAGGCCCGGAGCACCCTCCACCCCGGACAGAACATCAACCAGATCCCAGCCGGTAAACGGCTCCAACACCGCCGCACAGACCCTGAGATGTTCAGCGAAGACCGGCGAGGAGCCCATCAGCTCCACACCCATACCAACCCATTGCGAACCCTGACCGGGAAAGACCATCACCGTCTTACCCGACCTAACAGCCACACCCGTCACCACATGCGCAGACGGCTCACCAGTGGCCAACGACGCCAGCGCACCCCGGAAATCAGCCATGTCCCGGCCGATCACTACCGCCCGGTGGTCGAACACGGAACGACCCGCCACGAGCGCATGACCAACCTGCGCGGGAGTCGCCTGCGGACAACGGTCGAGGTGATCCAGCAGCCGCCGAGCCTGCTCCCCCAACGCGGCCTCCGACTTCGCCGACACCGGCCACGGCAACGCCCCATCCGTCACCACCCGCGACCCCACACCAGCCACGAACTCGACCACCGGACCCTGCTCGATGATCACATGCGCATTCGTCCCGCTGACACCGAACGACGACACGCCCACCCTGCGCGGACGACCCGGATCCGGCCAGGACCGCGCCTCCGTCAACAACTCCACCGAGCCAGACGCCCAGTCCACATGCGACGACGGAGCATCGACGTGCAGCGTCCTTGGCAACCGACCGTGCCGCATGGCCATCACCATCTTGATCACACCACCCACACCCGCCGCGGCCTGGGCGTGGCCGATGTTCGACTTCAGCGACCCCAACCACAACGGCCGATCCTCCGGCCGCCCCTGACCATAAGTGGCCAACAGCGCCTGCGCCTCGATCGGGTCACCCAGGGCAGTCCCGGTCCCATGACCCTCGACCGCGTCGACCTCGTCGGCCCGGACCCCGGCGTTGGCCAGAGCCTGCTGGATCACGCGCTGCTGCGAAAGGCCGTTGGGGGCGGCCAGGCCATTGGACGCACCGTCCTGGTTGACCGCCGAGCCCCGCACGACCGCCAGCACCTCGTGGCCGTTGCGTCGCGCGTCCGACAGTTTCTCCAACAGGAGGACACCGACACCCTCGCCCCAGCCCGTGCCGTCTGCTCCCTCGGCGAAGGCCTTGCAGCGGCCGTCCGGCGCGAGGGCGCGCTGGCGGCTGAACTCCACGAAGATGCCGGGGCTCGACATCACCGTCACGCCGCCCGCGACGGCCAGGTCGCAGTCGCCGGCGCGTAGCGCCTGCGCGGCCAGGTGCAGGGCCACGAGCGACGAGGAGCACGCGGTGTCCACGGTGACGGCGGGGCCATGCAGGCCGAGGGTGTAGGCGACGCGGCCGGAGAGCACGGAGGTGAAGTTGCCGGTCAGCAGATAGCCACCGGCCCTGTCGTCCGCCTCGTGCAGTCGTGGCCCGTAGTCCTGGGCGAGCGCGCCGAGGTAGACGCCCGTGCCGCTGTCGCGCAGCACGGCCGGGTCGACCCCGGTCCGCTCGAGGGCCTCCCACACGGTCTCCAGGATCAGGCGCTGCTGCGGGTCCATGGCGAGGGCCTCACGCGGGCTGATACCGAAGAACTCGGCGTCGAACCGGTCCGCGTCGTGCAGGAACCCGCCATGGCGCGTGTACGAGCGGCCCGCGCGGTCCGGGTCGTCGTCGAAGAGGGCGTCGAGGGGCCAGCCGCGGTTGACGGGGAACTCGGAGATGACGTCCTTCTCGTCGAGGACCATCTGCCACAGGTCTTCTGGCGAGGCCACGTCGCCGGGGAAGCGGCAGGCCATGGAGACGATGGCGATGGGCTCGTCCGCGTCGCCGACGGGGCGCGTGGTGACCGGCACCGCCGCGGTGGCCGTGCCGGTCAGCCGCGCGGCGATCTGCTGGGCGAACTGCTCCGGCGTGGGGTGGTCGAAGAGCAGCGTCACCGGGAGCCGCGCACCGGTGGCGTCGACCAGGCGGTTGCGCAGCTCCACCGCGCGCGCGGAGTCGAGGCCGAGGTTCTGGAACGTGTCCGTGCCGTCCAGTTCCGCGTCCGCGTCCAGCCCCAAGACGAGAGCGGTCTCGATACGCACCAACTCCAGGAGGCCGTCCGTGACCTGCTCGGCCGCCGCGCCCGGTGCTTCGGCCGCCGGGGCATGGCCCGGCACCGACGCGGGCAGGTCGATGAGCGAGGCATCCGGGCCGAACGCCGGCCGCCAGTGCACTGTGGCGCCGCTGTTGTGCAGTCGCGCGAGCGAGGCGAGGAACCGGCGTGTTCCCAGCTCGTCGCGGCGCAGCGTCTCCACCACGACCGCGTCGGACTCCAGGTCGTCCAGGGTCTGCTGGAGCGCCAGGGTGATGACCGGGTGCGGGCTGATCTCGACGAAGGCCTGGTGGTCGGCCGCCAGTGCGCGCACGGACCGCTCGAACCGCACCGTGTTGCGCAGGTTGGAGTACCAGTAGGCGGCGTCCAGGGTGGTGGTGTCGAGGAAGTCGCCCGTCACGGTCGAGTGGAAGGGCACGGTCGCCGTGCGGGGCTCGACCGGCGCGAGCCCGGTGAGGATCTCCTCGCGCAGCGCCTCGATGTGCGAGGAGTGGGCCGCGAGGTCCACGGGGATCCGCTTGGCCGGCATGCCCTCGGCGGGGAGCTCGTCGAGCAGCCGGTCGACGACGTCGCGGTCGCCGGACAGGATCACCGACCGTGGTCCGTTGACGGCGGCGACGGCGACCCGGTCGCCCCATTCGGCGAGTTTCGGTTCCAGGGACGCCAGTGGCGCCGACACGGAGATCATCCCGCCCCTGCCGGCGAGCCTGGCCTGGGCCCCGCTCCACAGGGAGACCACCCGCGCCCCGTCCTCCAGGGACAGGCCTCCTGCGACGACCGCGGCGGCGATCTCGCCGTTGCTGTGCCCGAGCACGGCGGCGGGCCGCACCCCGAAGGACTTCCACAGCTCGGCGAGGGCCACCATCACCGCGAACAGGGCGGGTTGGACGACGTCGTCACGGTCGAGGGACGCGGAGCCGGGCGTCCCCCGCAGGACGTCCTCCAGTGACCAGTCGATGTAGGGGGCGAGTGCCCTGGCACTCGCGTCCACGGCGTCGCGGAACACGTCGGAGTCGTCGAGGAGCCCGGCGGCCATGCCGATCCACTGGGAGCCCTGGCCGGGGAAGACGAAGACGATCCGGTTCCGCGCCGCGGCGCTGCCGCTGACCAGGCTGGTGCTCCGGTCGCCACACGCGAGTGCGGCAAGTTCGTCGGTGAGCTGCTGCTCGTCGTCGGCCCACAGGACGGTCCGGTGCCCTGCGGCGGAGGGTTCCGCGGCGGCGATGGACATGGCGAGGTCGCGCAGCCCTGGCCGGTTCTCCTCGTACTGTGCGAGCAGGCGGCGCGCGCGGGCCCGCACGTCGTCCTGGGTCGCACCGGAGACGACCAGGGGGAACGGGCCATTGCGCAAGCCCGGACCGCCGGTGGCGAAGTCCTCGTTCGCGGCGGCCGCCACGACGACGCGGCACCCGGCGCCGCTCGTGCTCGACGAGGGCCGCCCGTGCTCGACGGACAGCACGGCCTCGAGCAGCGCCGCCATGCCGGACGCCAGGCCAGGACCAGGAAGCGTGCCTTCCGGTCCGGACGCCGGCTCGGTGTCGTCGACGCGCAGCACCGCGTGCACGCGGTCGCCGTCGGCCCGCGCCCGAGTGAGGGTCTTGAGCACCAGCACGATGCCGACGGCGCTCTCGGGGCCGTCGACGCCACCGGCGAGCGTCACGTCGGTCCGGCCGTCGCGCAGGCTCCGCGTGGCCAGGAGCACGGCCCGCAGCGCGGACGCGGCGCCGGTCGTGACGGTCGGCGTGAGCCCGCGCGACCCGACGTCGTGACCCGCGGCCGGCACGCCGAGGAAGAACTCCACCCCGCTGCCCCGGAAATCCTCCTGCGCGATGCCCGCCGTCGTCAGTGCCTTCCGGACCAGGGCGAGGAGCGTCGGTCCGTCTTCGACGGATGCGGCAGGCCGCCGCGCCGACGTCCTGGCCTGGGTGAGCAGCGTCCAGTAGGCGTCGGGGTCATGGGCTCCGGGGAGGCTGCAGGACATCCCGACGACGGCGACATCGGTGGCTGCACGACTCATGCGATCCCTTTCGGTTCCCTCTTTCGGGCTGCACTGCTGTCACGCCAGGAAGTCAGCAACCCCAGCAGTTCGTCCCGCGCGTACATGAAGTCGTGGTGGCCGCCGTCGACGACCTGGATGTCGACCGAGTCCGCGTACTGACGCCACCCCTCGAGCTGGTCGAGCCTCACCTCCGGGTCGTCCCGCCAGTGCAGGACGACGACGGGGCAGCGCACCCTGACGGGCTCCGTCCGCCGGTAGGCACGTGCGGCTTCGAGGTCACGGAGCAGCACGCCCATGCCCAGGTCGATCATGTCCGGCCGCGGCACCATCCCCCGGCCGCGGATGACCGACTCGAGCCCGGCGCGCAGCTCGGACTCGGTCATGGTGAGCATCCGGTCGCGCGAGGCCTCGTGCGGCGCGGGCTGGCCGGACACGAAGAGGCACGCCGGCCCGGGCAGTCCCCGTTCGGCGAGGCGGATCACGGTCTCGTACGCGGGCAACGCACCCGCGCAGTGCCCGAAGAACGCAAACGGCGAGTCGACTAGCGGCTCAAGGGGTTCGACCAGGCTGTCGGCGAGATCCTCGTAGGTGCCGTAGTGGGGGTGGGCCAACCGGTTCTCACGGCCGGGGAACTGCACCGGGCACAACTCGACGTCGCCGATCACGGCTGGCCACGCGCTGAACGCCGAAGCCCCGGCTCCGGAGTAGGGGAAGCAGAAGATCCGGGCCGCGTGGTCGGCCGACTGCGGCCGGACGAACCACGGCGACGTGACGGTGCCGGACCCGGAAGTCATGGCGTCCTTCGTTTCTGGACGGCGATGGGCAGATGGGTCATTCCGGCGATGAAGTACGAACGCAGGTGCCGCGGTTCGCCGTCGAGGTCGATCGCCGCGAACCGCTGGAGCAGTTCCTCGAAGAACACGCGCAGGGTCATCCGGGCCAGTGGTCCCCCGACGCAGTAGTGCGGCCCGAACCCGAACGCGACGTGGTGGTTCGCGTTGCCGCGCACGATGTCGAACTCGTGCGGATCGGTGAACCGGGACTCGTCCCGGTTGGCCGACCCGATCCACGCGACGACCGCGCTACCGGCCGGGACCGTGCCCCCGCCGATCCGCGTGTCGCTCACCGCGTACCTCATGAAGTTGCATGCCGCCGACGTCCAGCGCAGCCCTTCCTCGACGAGGTTCGGGACCAGCGACGAGTTGGCCTGCGCCTTCGCGAACTGCTCTGGCCGCTCGGCGAGCGCGAGCACCGTGCCGGAGACGGTGTGCGGCGTCGTCACGTTGGCGCCGAGGAGCAGGCTGTAGCCGTCGAGGGCGATCTCCTCGTCGGTCAGCGGCGCACCACCCGCGTGGACGGTCATGAGGTGGTCGAGCAGGCTCCCGTCCCCACCCTCTCCCGACCGCCGCCGTGCGACCCACTCGGTGATGTAGGTGACGAGCTCGTGGTGGGAGATGGCCAGCGTCGCGGCTTCGTTGCCGAGTAGGAAATGCGGGTCCGACGGGGCCGTCACCATCGCGGTCAGCTGCACGAGCTCGTCCCAGTCCCGCTCCGGGATCCCCAGCAGCGGGCCCGCGACGATCATCGGGAGACGGTGCGCCCGCTCCGCCAGGTCGAAGGTGCCACCGTCGAGCGCGGGCTCGAGGAAGCGCACGACCGCCTGCCGGATCCGGTCCTGCCAGGACGCCACCGCCCGCGCGGTGAGCCTGGCGCCGATCGCCCTGCGGACCTGGGTGTGGCGCGGCGGGTCGGTGGACGTCAGCAGCCTGCCCGCCGCGACATCGTCCACCCCGAGGTGGGTGACCACCGTGCCGCGCTCCGAGGTGAACGTCTGGTACTCGCCGAGCACGCGGCAGACGTCGTCGTAACGGGTCACCGACCAGAACTCGCGGCCGTCCGGCAGGACCTGGTGGTGCAGGGGCGCCTTCGACCGCATCACCTCCCAGATCGGGTGCGGATCGCCCAAGCTGTAGAGGTCCAGGTCGAACAGGTCGACGCGAGCGAGGTCTATATCGCGCCCCGCACCCGGCGTCAACCTCACGTCCCCGACCTCCCCTGGTCAATCATTCAGTTGCCGCCAATCGCGAAGAAGCGGTCACTTCGCCGAAACGAATACTCACCAACGTCACCGCCGACCCGGCCCCCAGACTGTCACCGCCGGGACGACCGCTGAAACCCTTTCGCTGTCCCGCCGACAAGACAGCGTTGAGCCGGGACGGTGAGCAGCCGCGATGAATTTCTTTCGCTTTGGCGAAACCTGTCGCGCCAGCGGCCGGGCGTGTTAGCTTGCGGACGGTGAGACTCTCTGCAGATGACCCACGGGGAGAAGGCGCATGGTCGAGGAGAACCCGTCTGTCCGAACCCAGAAGAGCCTTGAGAAGCGCGAAAACGACCCACCTGCCTTATCGGAATCCTCATCTTTCGTCACAAGAACAGGCTTACTCCTGCCGAAGCGGATGGCATTCGAGAAGTGGGTCGGAATGGGCAGCTATCTGTCCAACATAATGTCCGGCTCATCGTGGTGCCTCGGGGACTGGCTGCTGTACGGGGAGACAAAATTCAGCGGCAGGTACCGCGACGCGATCGAACTTACTTCATTAGATTACCAAACGTTGAGAAATCACGCCTGGGTCGCACGGCGCTTTCCCATGTCTCGTCGGCGGGACAAGTTGAGTTTCACCCACCACGCCGAGGTGGCAGCCCTCCCGCAGCCCGAACAGGGCTTCTGGCTGCTCAAGGCGGAAGAGCACGGATGGTCCGCCAAGCGGCTGCGCCGTGAGGTGAGAGCGAGTCTGCTGGAACGTGGCATCAGCAGCGGCCCGAAACGTGGTGCGGGCCAGAATCCCCGAGCGCTGAACAAGGGCGGCAGCGTCGAGGACGCCGGCGCGTTTTCACCCGGCGGCACCATCTCGCTGAAAGTCTCGGTGCCGGCGGACTGCCTCGAGTTCTGCCGGGCGACGGCCAACAGACTCGGCATCAATGTCGAGGCATGGGCAGCTCAGATCCTCGTGGCGGCGGCAGAAGCACTCGGCGAGCGCGATGACTCCCAGCTGTCACAAACGGGATGAATCGTCCGCGGTCGAGCATCCAGCGTTCATCCATCAGGTGACACGGCCGCTTTCCACTGGTCGCGAAGGGAGTCCTGGAGGCACGTCGTGTGCGACCAGCCGAGCAGGGCGTTGGCACGGCGTACATCCACCTTCGTCCAGGCGCCTTTGCCGCCCGGGTTCCCCGGCATGGTGGCCACGCGCATCCGGACCCGGCGCGGGGGGAGGCCGGCGGCTCCGGTCATCATCTCGGCCACGTCGGGCACGGTGTGCACCTCCCCCCGACCGATGTTGATAACGAGACCGGCGACCGGTGCCACAGCGGCCCGTACGACGGCATCGGCGACATCCCGGATATCGACGAAGTCACGCATGTCCGGGGTGACCGTCAGGTCCAGACGGCCGCCGGGAGGCAGTTGACGGAGCTGCTCGATCAGGGAGCCGAGGAAGCTGGCGGCCGGTGCGCGCGGCCCGCACACGTTGGTGATGCGCAGGACCACGGCGTCGGTCCGGCCCTCGGCCGCGGCTGCCAGTACGGATCTGCTGCCGATGAGCTTGGTCTGTCCATACGGCGCCGACGGGCGCTCGGGATGGTGTTCGTCCGCGGCGTCGCCCGGGGAGATCTCACCGTACTCGTGGACTGAACCGAGGTGCACCAGCCGGGTGGGCGGCGGCACGAGTCGCAACAGCCGGTCGACCAGGACCGTGTGCGCGCGGAACATCTGCTCCTCCGTGCCGCGCCAGCCGGCCCCGGCCGCGTTGACCACGAGATCGCTGTCGGCCACGAGGTCGTTCAGCGCGCGGTCGTCGTCGCCGAGCAGGTCTGCTCGCAGCAGGCGGGCACCTGGGACCACCGGCCCCTCGTGCCGGGCCACGGCCGTGACCTGGGCGGCGCCCGCGCGTAACAGTGCCGCACAGATGTGTCGGCCGAGAGAACCGGTGCCGCCGAGCACGACCGCCGAACCCCGCCGCGATGGGGGTGCGGACAGCGTCACTCGCCCCACTTCATGTAGATCACGGGCTGCTCGCGGAAGGGAAGTTGGTGCAGTGTCATGTTCTCGAGGCCGAGAGTCTCGCGGATCGCGGCGGTCACGCCGGGCCACCTCGGATGCCCTAGCTCGTCGAAGGCGACGATGCTGCCCTTGACGAGGTGGGGACGGATCGCCTGGAGCAGGTCACGGGTCGGTTCGTAGAGGTCGAGATCGAAGAAGGCCATCCCGATCACCGTCTCCGGGTTCTCCTCCAGATAGCGCGGGACCGTCTCCCGGACGTCTCCCTTGACCACGAAGGTCCGTTGGACGTGCGGGATGGAGTCGCCCGCCTCGTGCGCCGCGAGGACCTCACGCAGGTGGTCGACCTCGTCGTCGGGGACGGCGAACCTGCCGACGGTCGCGCTCGGGCTCACCTGGTCGATCTCGGAGACCGTGGGAAATCCGGTGAAGGTGTCGAAGCCGATGATCCTGCGGAATGAGTTGTACGGCTCGTGGAGGCCACGCAGCGCGGCGAGGATGGCGAGATGGCGTCCATGTAGGACACCGAACTCCATGATCACGCCGGGGATGTCGGTCAGCATCCGGTAGAGCGCGTCCATCGTCAGCAGGTCGGCGAGCTGATGACGCCGTAGATAGACGGGAAGATTGTCGATCAGGTACACGGGCGGAATCGGTGTTTCCGTCAGCAGTTTCGTGAGCCGTTCCCGCACATCCTTCTCCTGTGCCGACTCGTGTGGCAGAAGCCGCGGATTCTTGTACTCGGTATCGGTCATGCGGTCGTCCCTTCTCGACAGAACCAGGGCGGTCGAAGCGACACTGGCGTCGGCATATCTTGGCAGCCTACGCCCAGGCACGGGAACAAGGTCCGTGCCGTGTGCGTGTCCCGCCGACGGGACACGCACACGCGCGAAATCCGCACCCCATGCGGGCAGTCGCGCCAGACAATGCGTCAGAGAACCGCACCGGAAATGAATCTCTCCAGCTCCGCCGGATTGTGTACTCGGCGGGCTGATCGACGGTGTGAGATCCGATTGTTGGTCGAGACAGGAGGAACGATGAGCACACCGCCTGCTGCGACGCCGGTCCCCGTCCCCGCGGCGCGTAGCCACACGTCGGCCTCGCGGCTCGCCCGGTCGGCGGGCACGGTACCCAGCCTGGCGGAGTTCGAGCGAACCGTGCGGGACACGCGGGAGCACGTCGTCACCAACACCGAGATGGTGCCGCTGGACCGCCTGCACGGCTGGCACTACGACGAGGGCACGGGCTTCATCGCACACGAGAGCGGCCGCTTCTTCTCCGTCGAGGGTCTCCAGGTGGAGACGAGGAGTGGGCTGACCGCGTGGGGACAGCCCATAATCAACCAGCCGGAGACCGGCATCCTGGGGTTTCTGGCGAAGGAGATCGATGGGGTCCTGCACTTCCTCATGCAGCTCAAGGCGGAGCCGGGTAACCGCAACGGCCTCCAGCTCTCCCCCACCGTCCAGGCGACCAAGAGCAACTACACGGGCATCCACGGCGGGCTGGACGTCCCGTACCTGGAGTTCTTCCAGGACCCCGCACGGCGGCGGGTGATCGCCGACGTGCGCCAGTCCGAGCAGGGGTCGAGGTTCCTGCGCAAGCGGAACCGGAACATGGTCGTGGACACCAGGGAACCAGTCGAGGCGCGGGACGGGTTCGTGTGGCTCACGCTGGGGCAGCTGCACCGGCTCATGTCCACAGAGGATCTGATGAACATGAGCACCCGATCCGTGCTCGCCTGTCTCCCCCTGGGGGACGGTGCACTCGCGACCGGGGACGAGGGTTTCGCGACGGCACTGGTGCGTTCCCTCGCGTCGGACGGCCCCGAGCTGCACTCGCTGGTCGACGTACTTAGCTGGATCACCGAGGCCAGGACGCGTTCCGAGATGCACGCACGCACCGTCCCACTCGACGCGCTCACGGACTGGGAGTTCACGGGCGGTCGCATCACACACCGGGCCGGGCGACACTTCGACGTGGTTGGCGTGCGGGTGGAGGCCGTGGGCCGGGAGGTGGGACAGTGGTGGCAGCCCATGATCCGGGCCCAGTCCACGGAGCTCGCCGCTCTTCTCGTCACCCGTGTGCGCGGTGTGCTGCATGTGCTCATGCAGTTACGGGCCGAGCCGGGCCTGACAGACACCGCGGAGCTGGCGCCCACGGTGCAGTACACTCCGGACCACTACGCCCAGCCACCCGAGGAGCGACCGCCTTTTCTCGACCTGGTCCAGAACGCCCGAGCGGCCGACATCCGCTTCGACACAGTCCTTTCCGACGAGGGCGGGCGTTTCTACCACACCGGCAGCAGGCACGTCGTGGTCGAGACCGGGTGGCTACCGGAACCGCCGGAGTTCCGCTGGCTGACGCTGGCTCAGCTGGAACAGCTCACCCAGCACAGTCACTACCTCAACATGCAGGCCCGGAGCGTGCTGGCCTGTCTGCGATCGCTGTTCAGCGGAGGCGACCGATGACCACCATCAGCGTTGACGACCGGCTATACACGCGACTGGGCCGTACGGCGCTGCGGGTCAGCCGCATCTGCCTCGGCACGGTCAACTTCGGGGGACGGGTGACGGAGCCCGAGGCGCGGGAGTTGCTGGACCACGCGGTCGACACAGGGATCAACTTCCTCGACACGGCGAACATGTACGGCTGGCGGGAGTACAAGGGCTACACGGAGGAGGTCATCGGCAGGTGGCTGGCGTCACGGGCGTCACTGCGCGACCGGGTCGTACTGGCCACCAAGGTGGGTAACCCCATGAGCGACGGTCTCAACGAGCAGGGGCTGTCCGCGCGGCACGTCGTCGCCGCCTGCGAGGCGTCACTGCGCCGCCTGGGCACTGACTGGATCGACCTGTACCAGATGCACCACGTGGACCGGGACGCCGGCTGGGACGAGGTGTGGCAGGCCATGGAGATCCTGGTGCGGCAGGGCAAGGTGCGCTATGTGGGCTCGTCCAACTTCGCGGGCTGGGAGATCGCGGCGGCACAGGAGGCGGCGAGGGCACGGCACTTCCTCGGCGTGGTGTCCGAGCAGTGTCTCTACAACCTCGCCGTGCGCTTCCCGGAGCTGGAACTGCTCCCCGCGGCACGCGCGTACGGAGTGGCCGTGCTTCCGTGGTCCCCGCTGCACGGGGGGCTGCTCAGCGGTGTGCTGCGCAAGACCGCCGAGGGGCGTGCGGTCAAGTCGGGGCAGGGCCGGTCGGCGTCGGCGCTGAAGAAGATGCGCGGCACGATCGAGCGGTACGAGCGGCTGTGTGCGGACTTCGGCCGGGACCCGGCGCAGGTCGGCCTCGCCTGGGTGACGGCTCGACCCGGGGTGACGTCCACGGTCATCGGACCGCGCAACCCCAGCCACGTCAAGGACGCGTTGCAGGCGTTGGAATCGCCCCTGTCGGACCTGGAGACGGCTCGCCTCGAGGAGTTGTTCCCGCCGATCGGCCAGGGCGGGGTGGCTCCGGACGCGTGGCTCACGTAACCGAACCGACGGGCACGACGAAGGATCACGGGAAGCCGTCGCGCCGTCGCGCTTCGGCGTATTCGGGAAGCAGACCCTGCTCGTCGAGTTCCTTCAGGGTGGGTGCCGTGCGGTCCCGTTCGGACAGCACCGGCTCCATCCCCTCCGGAAGTGGCAACGCCAGATCCGGGTCGAGCGGGGAGAGCGCGAGCTCGAGGGCGGGAACGTAGTCGCCGGAGATCATGTAGGAGATGACGGTGTCGTCACGCAGGGCGGCGAAGCCGTGCCCCACGCCGACGGGGACGTACAGCCCCCGCACGGTCTGACCGCTCAACCGGGTGGTGTCCCAGCGGCCGAACGTGGGCGAACCCTTGCGCAGGTCCACGACGAAGTCCTGTGCCTCGCCGGCCAGGCAGCACACGAACTTGGCCTTGCCGGGCGGGCACCGGGTGAAGTGGATACCGCGCAGCGTGTCGCGCTGGGAGATGCTGTAGCTGAGCTGGGTGACAGAGAACTCGCTCCTGCCGGTGTGCGCGGCGAGCGCCTCCTGACTGAAGGGAGAGGCGAACGTGCCGCGCTGGTCGCGGTGGATCTCCGGGGAGAACGCGACGACTCCCGCCACGGCGAGTTGTCGTGCGTACATGTGATCTCCTCGTTTGGCAGCGCGATGCACCACTATCCAGCGTGCTGACGTCCCGCGTCGAGTGCATGGCCGGTCAAGGCGCTCACTCGGACCGGTCCGCCGCCTCCAGAAGGACCTGGGCGGCCCATGTCTCTATGTTGAGGCCGAGCCTGCTCGCCGTCGTCCGGCAGACCTCGAGATGGTCCGCCGGAACCGCGACACTGAGCGAGACGGTGTGGCCGGGTGTGGTCGTGTCCGGCTCTCCGGTCTTCCGGCTCCACTGCAGCTCTCGCACGTTTCGACCCTCGCCAGGATCCTGCTCGTCACCGATGACACGTTCCTGGAGACTCGCTCTCACCTCGCGGCGCAACCGCTTGGCGGACCATCCGCATTCGTCCGCCTTGCGCAGCCAGAAGTCCTGCTCAGGCTCCGAAAGAGACGCCACCTCGGCGTGATGGGTGAAACTCAACGTCTCCCGTCGGCGGGAGATGGGAAAACGCCGAGCGACCCATGCGTGGTTTCTCAATGTTTGATAGTCCAGGGAAGTAAATTCGGTGGCATCGCGATACCTTCCACTGAAGGACTCCTCCCCGTACACCAGCCAGTCTCCCAAGCACCAGGTCGACGCGGAAATCGCATTGGAAAGATAGCTACCGATTCCGACCCATTTGTCGAATGCGATCCGGGCTCGGGTTTGGTGGCGTCGTCGCCAGTCTGACCAATGATCGGTGTGTGCCTGTGGGTGCGCAGGACGGGTCAGGGTGGCCCAGAGTCGTCTGATTTCATTGCAGGACATGGGAATTAGATCGTTTCCCTCACCGCTGGTGCCGCTTTTTGGTGGTCGCGGACACGTTCAGCGTGGGCGGTGACAGCGAGGAACGCCGCCGCGAGCATGGACAAGGTGATATGCCGGTACCAAGCGTCGTACTTGCGAACCTGATAGTGATCCAGCCCGGTCTCGTTCTCCCCCGACATTAAACGCCAGCCGGACTGCGTCGCATGGTCGACATCGTCGATAGGGGGTATAACTCGGCCTCAACGACTCGACGAGTGCCACGACATCGGAACAGCGCCGACGGCCGAAGAGAGAGTGGATAAATGACACCGTCCGAGCCTGACCCGACCGTCATGCCACGGTTCTGCCGGGAGGTCGTGCCAACGATGTTGACAGAGGCATGTGGTGTGGACGCCGCGCAGGCGGCGGAGATCGGCGAGGACGTGTTGGTGCGGGCGTTGTCGTTCGCCGCCCTTGATGACCCGGATCGGGATGTGCTGATGAGCCCGTTCGTTGAGGAGGTGTTCGACCACGATCCGCCCGAGTCCGCCCTGGAGGTGAAAGCCGCGGTGGCGGTGGTGGTCCGCAACGGCCTGCTGGAGGAGACCCACACCAACGGTCCGCTCAACCCCGGCGGTATCCAAGCGATCACCACTGCCGCGACGGCGCCGCTGTCCCATCTGCTCGCCGCGGGCCGTTGTGGGCTCGTGCGACCGGACGGTGAGAACCTCTTCGCTGGCTTGCCAGACACGTATCCTCGCGCGTGGAGCTGTCTTGCCACGCTCGCGGACACCATCGGCCCCGGCGGACGCAGCGCCTACCGACCTCCCGACGGCCCCGTGCCCACGCTGCCGGAGCCTGGTGAACTGGTCGAGGCGCCCGCCGCGACCAGTGACGACCGCGTGTCGGTCCTGAGCGGGATCGATGACCGGTTCGACCGGCGCCTGGTCGAGATGCTGGACGCGGCCGCCTTCCACGGCGTCGTCCTGTGGATCTCGGCGTTGAGCAGGATCTCCCGCAACCTCGAGAAACTCCTCCGCACGCTCGAGTTCCTCATCGCGCACAACGCCACCGTCCTGACCACCAACTACATGATCCGCGGCAGCGACGTGTGGGTACGACGCGGCGTGTTCGTGAAACCGGTCAGCGAGGACCCCGCCGCGTGCCTGTCCGACAGTACCGGCCTCACCGGCGCCCATAAGAAAGCCTACGAACAGGTAGCTAGGCAAGTCGCCCAACACCGCTCGAAGATGTGACGCACTGGGCCAATCAGGTACAGGGTCCTCGCCGCAGGTCACGCCCCTTGTGCCATCCTGACACCGCCGCAGTTGCGCGGTCGGCGCCTGGGGCCACGATGGATGCGTGAACGGTGTCAGCCAGGTGTCACGGGTCTCCTCACGCCCCAGCCAGGTGCGGGAGCGGCTGATCGGCGCGCTCATCCCCGACGCACTCGGCCACGGCAACGAGGACGCGCGCGTCCCGCTGGCCGTGCTGCCGACGCTTCGCCGGCTGGACCACCTCCACCCAGCGACGTTGCTGGTGTCGACGAGCAGGATGGACCGCTCCGGCCGTGTCCATGAACGGATCCTGCTACGCGAACTCGGCTGGAACCCCGGCAGCCGGGTGGACATGGACACGATGCACAGCATGATCCTCATCGCCGCCACCCCGACCGGTCAGCACACCATCGACCACCGCGGCGCCATCAAACTCCCCGCCCCCATCCGGCGCCTCTGCCGGATCGAATACGGCCCGCCGCTCGTGCTCGCCGCAGTTGTACCCGAACAGGTGATGGTCGTTCACCCCTCCGCCACCGTCGCCCACCTGCTCACCACGCACTACACCGACCTCATCCGCACCGAGTTGGACCGTGCGGGCTTGGAACGCGCCAACCATGATCCCGTAGACGGAGGATCGCGATGACGTCCCCGTACGACCCGCTCGATCGGCTGCACGAGGCTCGTCAAGCACTGGCCAACCTCGGCCTAACGGTCGCCGACCTCCTGGACACGGAGCACGTCGATCAAACACCGACCTTGGGTGAGTACCTGCCCACAGTCATTGATGCCGCTGGTCCGGGGGCCAACCGCACCTACGGCACGTACTGGGCCCGCATGGCCACCCTCTGGGGCGACCGCCGCCTGAACGAACTGCGCGCCAGCGACATCGAAGGTATGAAGAACGTCGCCGCCGCCTCAGCCCGCTCCCGCCGATCTCACCGTCATGGCCGGCACGCCGGCGAACACGTCGTCGCAGCGGCCCGCGCCATCTACAACCGCACCATCGCCGACGGCCTCATCGACCACAAACACAGCCCCGCCCACCGCGTCACCAAACCCCGCCGACTCCCGAACTCCCGCCGCGCCCTCAGCGGATGGGAGCTCGAGCAGATCAACGCTACAGCCCGCGTCAGCGGCAACGACGCCGTCCTCGATGCACTCCTGCTCCGACTGCACACCGAGACAGCGTGCCGACGCGGCGGCGCGCTCGGCATCCGACTCGAGGACCTCGACCCCGATCGTTGCCTGGTCAAACTCCTGGAGAAGGGCAGTACCGTCCGCTGGCAACCCATCACCCCAGCACTCGCCAACTGCCTGGTCGACCACGCCACCGCCCGCGGCGCCGTCCTCGCGACCGATCCCCTACTTCGGTTCCGTGATGGACGCCCACTCACCAGCAGACGCTACGACCACCTCTGGAGACGCCTCGGCGAACGCCTCCCCTGGGTCGCCACTCAAGGCATCTCCACACACTGGCTCCGCCACACCACTCTCACGTGGGTGGAACGACACTTCGGCTACGGCATTGCCCGCGCCTACGCCGGACACACCGACACGGCTGGACCAGCAACCACCACCTACATCAAAGCCAGCCTCCAAGAAGTCGCGACCGCCCTCGCCGCCATGACCGGCCAACCCCATCCCCTGGCCCAAACATGATCCACGCGACGCAACCAACACCTCCGACCAACGACTCAACCCTGTCGACGGTGAGGTTGTGTACCCGTCGTGGTGCGTCGTAGGCGTCGACGACAGAGACCGAGGCATCCCGGTGATCCGCAGTCTCGAAGCGGTGACCCGGCTCTAGGTCCTCGGCGTTGACCCAGGCGTTCAGGTCCGCGACCCAGAACGGATGCTCCGCGGTCGCAGTGATCATGTCCGTGCTGCCGCCTTCGGTGACGATGGTGACGTCGACCAGCTGCTTGACGCCGTCGCCGACGATCGTTGCCGTCACCAGCTGAACGCTGGTCTCGCCCGTGGTCGGGTCCGTTGCCAGGACCTCGTCACCGACCCCGACGTCCTCAATCGGTTTCGAAAAATCGTCCGGCCTGAGCAACCTCAGTACGGCTTCGCGGTGCCGGTGGCGGGTCCGAAGGGAAGTCTGGGGTGCGCTGCGGCAGCCCGGCTAGCGTCATCAAGTCGCGCGAACCTAATAATTCACGCGGTTTTATAAGATCCCAGGGAGCCCTCCGGACCCGATATCAAATCAGATTGATGTTATTTGAATTATGCTGTAGGGCGAAGACCAGCCAGGCAGGCCAGCCCTCAACACATCGCCGTCACCGTCGCCATAGTCGGGAGGAGCGTCACCAATTTCCGGCACATCGAGGATATAGAAGGTCGAGGAAATGCCGGAAACTCTAAATCTTGCATTCGGAAAGAATGACAAGGTCACTTGAAATACCCCCGAAGAGAAGTCGGGAGAACTGGCTATCACATTCCAGGACGTCAACGAGGTGGCCGGCGAGCCATCCGACAGCCAATGGCACTCGCGGAGCCCACGGACGACGAGCAGCCCCGTGTTGCCGACATCAATCTGAAGTGCGGTACGCAGATCAAAGAGGATCCCCACAGTTGACCTGAGGACATCGGCGCGAACCTCAAGCACCTGCGTCTCCATCAACGCATCGTCCTCACGCAATGGATCGGGCTGCGTCCCCGCCACCGCACCTGAGACACCGGGCGTCCATAGAAGATCCCAGACTGATCTCATGCCAGTCGAAGACAGTTGTACTGGTCTGAACGAGTCCCGCATGTCATCCGAACCATCACCGCACTCGGATTCTACCGACTCGGATGCCGAATCATGAATAGCGATCAGCCCTAAATGAAAGAATCTCTACTTCTTCCGGATCAAAACAGAAGGGGTCCTCCCGGCCTTCTAGGACAAAACCGAAAAACTCCCTTAACGCCTCGTTTCCAAGATCAACCGGATGAAAAGGGAGTGGATAATCCACACCATGGAGCAGCTGGCGCTCGCCATTCCAGAAAGGTGACTCGAAGCTGAGCCTGTCACCTACATCTTCAATGATTCCATCCGCAGGACTTACACTCAGTGCCCGAACTAGATCGCCATCAGACCAAGTGGCGAATGCGGCCCAATCTTCGGCGCTATGCATGAAGACCACATAGGCATTCCCCTTCTGCGCCAGCGGTGAAATCGTTCCCGCCAGCAGACTTGGCCTACTACGTACGAGTGCCCGAGAGAAGATAACGTCCAAACCAGCGAAAGACGCCACACACACGACTCCCTCGTCTGGCCACACCGCGAGGTCAAGTGAAAGCGGTTCCGCCTCGCGGACCGGGCCTCCGAGAACCGTCTCGGCAAGGGACTTGGCCCGCGAAGCATCAATCTTCGGAAATGGAACGCGGAAAGCCTCCTTCGCATACCCCTCGGAAAATACCACCATGGCCACTTTAGACCCCATTTAGAATTCAACCCTTAAAATTGCAGAACCACAGCTACGGATTACTACATGCGGGACAACTTCATAGATCAATTTCTACCCTCATCGTCACCTGTGCGCCCTTTTTCAATCCCGGCAATCGACTTGTATTCAGCACGGCCCCACCGCGAGAAAGCTCCGCATACCCAACTCGTTGATTATCGGTGAGAGATGAACCCTCACCAGTCTTCACCTCAGTCGCGACCCAGTTCCCCGAAGAATCCTGTGCCACAAAATCAGCCCTAAACACGTTACCATGACTGTTCCTAAACCTTACCTCACTTGTAATGTTGGTGTAACCCTCATTTTGGAGCCGCTGGCGGGTGGCATTCTCACCAAGAGTACCGTGCGGAAGTCCGTTTACTGAACACTCACCAGCGTTGTGGACCAATACCGGCGCCGTACCCGCCAGCACATAGTACGTGTGCAGCCTGTCGATGGTGAGGTTACGTACCTGCTGTGGCGCGTCGTGGGCATCGACGGCGGTAACCGCAGCTTCCCGGTGGTCGGCAGTCTCGAAGCGGTGACCCGGCTCCAGGTCCTCGGCGTTGACCCAGGCGTTCACGTCCGCGACCCAGAACGGGTGCTCGGCCGTCGCGGTGATCGTGTCCGTGCCGCCGCCGTCTGACGTTGCCGTCACCGTTGCCGTCAAACGGCCAAAGGGGCCCCGCCGGAGATCACTCCGGCGGGGCACCTTTCTTTTCTTCCATTTCCCCAATATTTCAATCGCCAGGAAATTGCGCAATCAAACCAAGAGGATGCGGGACGCATCAAGCCAAGCGCCCGATTCCATCTATCCAGACGAAGAAGTGCCGTTCGCTGGAATCTTATAGGCCGCCGCAATTCCTTCATCGAAGATCACGACTAGCGCATCAGGCATATAAGTGAATCCCATCCCGTCGGATTCACCTAGCGCAATCACCAGGCTCGATTTATCGGAGAACCCGAAGCGGTACGCCCAAGGCATTTCTGGACATCCCTCGTTAGGGACATGCCAGGCGGCTCCGAGGCTGGCGATCGACACACCGAGGAACCGGCTCCAATCGATGTGATTACTCACATCAATAGGGTCTCCAAGCAATTTTGCGCCCGACTCCCCCGGGCCCCTGAACTCGATCGCCATGCCTTCATTAAAACCCTCCATCGCCCAGGCCAGAACCAGCACGGACCCGCTCTCCATGCCCAGCTCAACGGCCATGTCGACTTCGTGAGCGCGATCCTCTCTATGCCCTTCAGGCCAGCCGTTCCCACGCAGCGCCACATAACGGACCGTTCGCACGACCTCGCCTGCGATAGCTTCCTGGAGTTCAGCAAGACTGGCACCATTGTGGGCCCGAGCATCCCACGGCTGGATTGCCAACATTTCTAATACCGCCCAAAGTATTGGAACTGACCATTTGCGTCGAACGTCGCCCCGATTCCGAGCCCACCGGCCGGATCCGGCATGATGTACCGCGACCCGCCAGCGAAGTTGCCAGAATTCACAGGCGACGTAGCGGTTTTCGGGTTGGTCAGAATGTCATCCAGCAGATCCTGACCGGCCGATTTCAACTGCTTCCCTGGAACCACAGGCAGATCCCCGCGGTTCATGTGCTTCTGATACTCGCGTCCTGCATGAGTCGTCTTCCCCTTGGCCGCGCGCATACCGCTCTGCGAAAGAGCGTCCAGATCACGGCAGCCGCCGGAGTTGTGAACGAGGACCGGCGTCTCGCCCGCCAGCACATAGTACGTGTGCAGTCGACCGACGGTGAGGTTGTGTACCTGCCGCGGCACGTAGTAGGCATCGACCGCGGTAACCGCAGCTTCCCGGTGATCCGCCGTCTCGAAGCGGTGACCCGGCTCGAGGTCCTCGGCGTTGACCCAGGCATCCAGGTCCGCGACCCAGAAGGGATGCTCGGCCGTCGCGGTGATCGTGTCCGTGCTGCCGTCTTCGGTGACGATGGTGACGTCGACCAGCTGCTTGACGCCGTCGCCGACGATCGTTGCCGTCACCAGCTGAACGCTGGTCTCGCCCGTGGTCGGGTCCGTTGCCAGGACCTCGTCACCGACCCCGACGTCCTCGATCGGCTTCGTCGACCCGTCCGCCATGAGCACCTCGGTGCCCGCAGCGAAGCTGTTCGACGTATCGCAGGAGCCGGCATCGGTGAGGTTCGTCGGATCGGTGTAGGAGACCTCTGACGGAGCCTGGTCGTGCACGGAGATGTTCGTGATCACCGGCCCCGAGGAGTCGAGAAGATCACGCTGTAACCGGTCGTAGGACGCAGCCACGTCCTCCACTCGGTCCGACAGATCCCCGACCGCCCACGCAGGTAACGACGGCGACGTCGACACCGAGGGATCAGGACCGTCGCCGTACCACGGGTCGTCCCAGCCGTCCGGCAACGCCACCGGGTTCTCGATTGCGTTCTCGCGGTTCAGTCGGCGTGCCTCGATTGCCGGGTCCGGGGGCGGCGGTACATAGTAGGTCCAGGTCCCACCGGTGCCGGAGCCGGAACCAGGCCCGGAGAGGTACCAGAATCCAGATCCGCCGCCGCTGCCGGAACTCCAGTTCATCCCAGCCCAGAAACTCGTGAACCAGTTTCCCCACCCGCCACCATTGTTGCCAGAAGCTGCACACGTCGGGAAGCAGTTGTTGTTCGCCTGGTCATACCACCCGTTGGTTGAAGGCGGAGCCGCACTGGCCGAACCGGGAACCTTCCGGTTCGTCATTGAATCCCAGGCGTTACTGATCCCGTCCACAATCGAATTTCCTGCGTCGGCACACTTCCTGGGATTCCTCGCGCAGTACTTCGCCGCTTGTTTCGCGGCTTCGATGGCAAGCCACACAGCCCAAGGTAGGTGCCCGTCGGGGTCGATGAAGTTCGTCGGCGCCCCGGCCCCGTACGTGTACCGGTTCGTCAGGATCGACGGGCTGCTCGGGAGGTCGATGTCGTCCCGAGAGAGGAACGCGGCACTCGCGGGGTCGTACCAGCGGGCGCCCATGTTGGTCATGCCGGTGTCAGGGTCGGTCCAGTCGCCCTGGAACCCGATGATGCCGGTCGATCCGGCCGTGTCGACGACCTGGCCGAAGGGGTCGTAGGCGCGGGAGCCGGTCAGGGCAGCGCCGGTGACCGGCAGTCCGCCGATCACGTCGCCGTGCCGGTCCGAGACCGCCAACGCCGTCGTGTCGGCGTCGGACCAGGCCAGCAGCTCGTCGCCGGGCCCCCGGCCGAAGACCGAGGCGCCGTCGGACACCGGCTCGATGCTGAGCCCGGCATAGGAGAACCCGCCCACGCCGTTGCGGGCGCCCACCCGGTCCAGCGCGTCGTAGTCGTACGTCGTGCCGCCTCGGGCGATCAGCCTGTCGAAGGCGTCGAAGGAGAACTCCTCCACCAGCCCGGAGCTGTCCCGACCGGCCACGGTGCCTCGGGCGGTGTGCTCATAGGTGTAGTCGCCGTCGGCGAGCAGGCGGTTGCGCTCGTCATAAGCGGCCGTCTTGTCCCCGACCGCGATCCGGTTCCCGGCGGCATCGCTGCCCGGCTGGCGGAGTGCGGGTTGGAGTTGCATCCGGTGAAGACCCGGTTGGTGTATTGCAAGGACGAGAACCGTCCGGGCTCCTACGAGTACGAGCAGTTCACGTTCCTGGGATACACGTTCCGAGCACGGCAATCGTATAGTTCGGTGACGGCGAAGTTCTTCGTCAGTTTCTCCCCGGCGGTCAGCCGGGAGGCACTGACGCGGATACGACGCACGATCCGGGGTTGGCGTCTTCATCGGCGCAGTGACATGACCTTTCAGGAGATCGTCGCCCACATCAACAAGTATGCCACCGGGTGGATCGCCTACTATGGGCGGTTCTACAAATCTCAGCTACATGCGGCGTTCTACGGCCTGAACGATTTCCTGGTGAAATGGGCCAGACGGAAGTATAAGACGTTGAAGAGGCGCAAGAAACATGCGTGGGCGTGGCTGATCGGGATCGCGAGTCGGTACCCGTTGAGTCTTGCTCATTGGCGTCTTGGTGTTCGTCCGACGTGAACGGTGAAGGTTGGATGATGGGAGCCGTGTAAGCCGAGAGGTTTACGCACGGTTCTGAGAGAGCCGGGCGGTGCGATTCCGCCCGGCCACTCGCTTTCGCGCGGGAGCTCGACCCGCGACCGCCACGATAGTCGAGTTCATCGACGACCACAGGGAATCGTTCGGAGTCGAGCCGGTCTGCCGTGAATTGGAGATCGCTCCGTCGACCTACTACGCCGCCGTGTCCCGGCCGCGCTCCGCCCGGTCGATCCGCGACGACGAACTGAAGAGCGAGATCCGACGTGTGTTCGAGGAGAACTACGGCGTCTACGGAGCACGGAAGATCTGGCGGCAACTGGGCCGCGAGGGCATCGACGTCGCCCGGTGCACGGTCGAGCGGCTGATGCGCGAGTTGAGGATCTCTGGTGCCGTGCGCGGGAGAACCCGGCGCACGACCGTGGCCGACCCGAGTGCTCGACGACCTCCGGACCTGGTCAACCGCGACTTCACCGGGATCGAGTAAGACCAGGACGGCACGGTGCCGCGTGAGGCCTTCCCCCAGTGCCGCCGTCGCGGCCCGCATCTGCGCGTTGGTCGCGACATCGCCCGCCCACAACGCCCGCGAGATCTGGTTCAGAAGCACACCGGCCCGGCGGATCTCCCATTCGACACGGTCCAGCTCGGTCACCAACGTCCGTGCCTGCGCCAACGACAACCCCGGCGCAGTCGGCGAAGGCCTCTCGGTCATCGGCGAGGCCGACACCGCCGACTCCACCAACAACCTCGGCACGCTCACGCCCGCAGCCGCCGCCCGCACCGTCAACTCCACCGCCTCGGCGTGACCGGCGTGCACCGACCACTGCACAGGCCGACCACCCTCGACCCGCCGCTGCCGCCTTCCCCGCACTCCCATCCCGCTACCACCGTCCCGTGCCGCTACACCATTCGGAGTAGCGACACGGTAAGCGGGGACACGCCGCAGCGGCGGCATCCGCAGGACAATTCTGCGCACCGACGCCGATCAGGCGTCTGAGCTCTAGCTCGCTCCCGCCGATCAGACAGGCACCGACGCCCCTGCGAGCAGTGCCAGCCCGAGCAAGGCGACCACCGCCGCACCCGCAAGCACGCCCGTCGCAGCAGCGCGATCAGCGGCGTTTCGACCATGCAACACCGACGGGGTGGCCATCAATCCCACGACGACAGCGGCACCGACAACCGCCAAAACCAGATAGAGCAGCATCGTTCTCGTTCCTCCACGATTCGAGTTCATCTCGACGGGGAGGGGGCTCCGAGGTTCTCCACTGTGTCTACTTCGGAGCAGAACACGACCCATAACCCTCAAGATCCCACCTTCAGTGGGCCAGCGACGGCCACCGAATGATCACGCGGTCCTCACCATCGCTGCAGGCGCAGTTGCCCGCTGGCGAGGCCTTCGCGCAGCGCGGTCGGCTGCGGCCTGCCAGGCACGTTGTGCTGTGCCAACGCCCGGACGGCAGGCGTCTCAGCCCACTCCCGCGCGTCCATGGCTGTCTTCGGCCAATCGGCGCCCGGCAGCTCCACGCCGAAGTCGCACACCGCGAGCTGGCCGCGGTGGACCGCGTCGACGACATCCAGTGCCATATCGAGCAGGTCGGTGTAGCCGACTGCAACCGCCTTGAAGACGCCGCCGCTGCGGAGGGACCCGACGTAGCACTTGTTCACCTGCTAGTCACAGCACGCGCAGTCCGCGCAGCGGACATCGTCGACGGGCGCCACCAACGCGGTGTCACACGTCAGGCACGCCGCCCAGGAGACCGCTGGCTGAAAGCACAGCGGCTCGTCGGTGATCGTCACGGTGCCTTGGATGAGCTGGTCGTGTCCGCAGCGCGTGCAGATCACCCGACGGGACACCGCGAGCCTCGTCCCGGCTTCCCCCGAACCTCTATTACGGCGTCGACCGGTCCTTGGCAGCCAGACTACTCGAAACAGATGCTTCCACCGCCTGAATCTGCCCCCATTTCAGTGGTGGTCTCCCGGCCCTGCGTTGTTCTCGCGTTCGTCGGCATCGGCGCCGTCGTAGTCGAGCGTCGTCATCTGGCGTGTGCAGCCGTCGTGGGGCCGAGCTCGAAATCGACCTGACCCGCATTCTTCGGCCCGTCACGTCGGGGTGCGCAACCCGGGCCGGCACGGGGAACACCCGACGGAGGTCAGCGCCGCCCGGACATCGGGTTGGTGGTCGGGTACCCGATGGCGGAGGTGGTGTTGTGGTGGCTGATCCACCCGGTGGTTGCGCGGGCGATACCGGGACCGGTCAATCCCATCTCTGCAAGGAGTTCGTTGCGGGATGCGTGCTCGGGGAAGCAGCGTGGGATGGCCAGATTCAGCAGCGGCATATCCAGACCGGCCTCGCGTAGCAGCCCTGATACAGCCTGGCCCACACCGCCGGCGCGGCTGTTGTCCTCCACCGTGACCACGTGGCGGTGTCGTACGGCCAGTGCGGTGATCGACGCGGGAACCGGCAACACCCAGCGTGGGTCGATGACGGTGGTGCTGATGCCGTGACCGTGGAGCAGTTCGGCGGCGGCCAGGCAAGCAGCGGCCATCGCGCCGACGGAGATCAGGAGGACGTCGGTGGCGTGGTCTTCGCCGTCGGTGGGGGTCGGGCGGTGCAGCACGTCGAGCCCGTCGACGCGGTCGAGTGCGGGGATGTCGGCACCGACGGTGCCCTTGGGGTAGCGCAGCACCGTAGGGGCGTCGTCCACCTCGATCGCCTCGCCCAACAGCACCCGCAGTGTGGCGGCGTCGCGGGGTGCCGCCACGCGCAGGCCGGGCACGGTGCCCAGCATCGACAGGTCCCACATGCCGTTGTGGCTGGGCCCGTCGGAACCGGTGATCCCGGCCCGGTCGAGCACGATGGTCACCGGGAGTCGGTGCAGCGCTAGGTCGAGCAACACCTGGTCATAAGCGCGGTTGAGGAAGGTCGCGTACAACGCGATCACAGGATGCAGGCCGCCCATCGCCATCCCGGCCGCCATCGTCACGGCGTGCTGCTCCGCGATGCCCACATCGAAGAATCGAGTGGGAAAAGCCTCAGCGAAGCGGTCCAGCCCGACCGGCCCACGCATCGCGGCCGAGATGGTCACCAGGTCACGGCGCCGGGCGCCCAGCGCGGTGACCTCCTCGGCGAACACGCTGGTCCAGTCCAGAGCGGAGGCTTTCAGGGATCGGCCGGTGACCGGATCGATGGGGCCCACAACGTGGAACTGCTCGGCCTCGTCAGCCTCGGCGGGGCCGTAGCCGCGGCCCTTGGCAGTGATGGCGTGCACGACCACCGGCCCACCGTAGCCGTGCGCCAACCGCAATGTCTCCTGCAAAGCGGGCAGGTCGTGCCCGTCAACGGGCCCCAGGTACTTCAATCCGAGGTCGGCGAACAGCACCTGCGGGGCCAGCACGTCCTTGACGCCTTCCTTCGCCGCATGCAGCGCCCGGAACAGGGTTTCGCCCCCGGGGGCGCGGCGCAGTGCCCTTCTGCCCCATTCCAGTGCGGCCTCATAGCGGGGGTTGGTGCGCAGTGCCGCCAGATGGTCGGCCAGGCCACCGATGGTGGGCGAGTAGGAGCGGCCGTTGTCGTTGACGACGATCACCAAGGGCTGTCCGGGATCAGCGGCAATGTTGTTCAGCGCCTCCCACGCCATGCCACCAGTCAGCGCGCCGTCACCGATCACCGCGACCACACGTCTGTGCGAGCGTCCGCTCAGGGTGTTCGCGCGGGCGATCCCTGCGGCCCAGCTGGTGGCGGTAGAGGCGTGGGAATTCTCCACCACGTCGTGCTCGGACTCCGCACGCGACGGGTAGCCGGACAGCCCGCCCTTGGCCTTGAGCCGGGAGAAGTCATGACGGCCGGTGAGCAGCTTGTGAACGTAGCTCTGGTGGCCGGTGTCGAACACGATCGTGTCTCGAGGTGAGTCGAACACCCGGTGCAGGGCGATCGTCAGCTCGACCACGCCGAGGTTGGGGCCCAGGTGCCCGCCGGTCTTGGCGACCTCCGAGATGAGGAAGCGGCGGATGTCCGCCGCTAGATGCGGCAGGTCCTGTTCGGACAGTGCCCTGAGGTCGGCGGGGCCGTCGATGCCTTCCAGCAGCGTCACGGGTGTGCCCTCTCACTGATCGGTGGCGTGGTGTAGCCGGCGGCGCAGGGGGCTGGCGGACGCCGCAGAGTCTAGCTGCGTCCGGCCATAAATGGTGACCGATGTGTGGGCATGCGATCACGGCCCGTGGTTGGTCAGGTCAACGCGGTATGCCAGGACGGTCAGCTCGGGCTGGCGCTCGGCGGTGGACACCTCAACGTCGCGGGCATGAGGAAACCCGTCGGGGCCGATCGAGTCGGGCAATAACAGCCGAATCGCTTCGGACGACGCGGCAGGTCTGGGGTGCAGGCGGCGCAGCACGGTGAGGTGGATCGTGGCCACCATCGGGACCAGTTCGACCAGCGGGCGCTGCCAGCGCAGACGGTCGCCGAGGTCGACTCGAACCAAGCCGTCCAGACGAACTCGTTCCAGCGCGTCGACGACCAGTTCCAGCTCCACTCGGTAGCCGCGGGGCCAACGGCATCGGAGCCAGCATGGCGAACACGTCGATGCCGCCTCGGAAGTCTGCCGCGCTGGCCGTCTCCCAGCTGATCCAGAGGCCTGCTGCGAGCATCACGCCGCCCGTCAGCGCGGCCGGTCCGGTGCGAGCCAGGTGGACACCGTGGTTTCCCAGGTTGTAGAGGACCACCGCGAGTGGCAGGAAGACCAACGGAGACAACCTGACTCCCCCGGCCGCACCGGCCACGACTGCCGCCACCAGCGTGCCGAAGATCAGCAGGAAGGCGGTGACCGGCACTCGACGCCGAGCCGACAAGGCAACCAGGGCCACCAGCTCGAAGCCGATCAGCAGCAACTACGCGGTTGAGGACTCGTCCGTGCTCGGCTGTAACAGCGGCGGCACCACCAGGGTCAACGCGATGACCACGGCATCCGCTTCCCACCAACGCCACGGGCCAGAATCTCCCGTCACAGCCCAACCCTATGGCCGAGTCTGCCGCCGATCGTCACTCTTAGGGACTACCGGGCTGATCCCTCACCCGTCCAGACAATACAGCGAAGCCGCAGCTGTCGCCCCGCTCGGCAGGACTCCGGGGCTCGCGCCCTGCGCCCGTAGCTCGTTCAGCTGGCTCCTGGCGCGGTGATCATCGCGGTCCACGAGTCACTGCCGAAAAGCAGGCGCGAAGCTCCTGATCGGCCGCCACCCCGGGCGCCGGGTCGCGGCACCACTGTCAGGGGGTGCCGCGTCGACACCTCGCAGGCCATCCCGTCTCGTCCACCGGTGCTCGGACGCCCGGCGTGGGCAGGCCAGTGCCGCACCGTTCGCTGCGCCGCAGCCCTCACCTGCTCGTCGTCCGTCTCCGGGTCCAGACCGAGCCGGGTACGCGGATCGATCCCGTGTTCGCCGAGCAGCCGTACAGCGTCGTCGGCGACGCCGTACGGAAATCGGGTCCATCCCCTTCGTCGCTGTCGGCTCGAGGGACGACAAGCAACGGCAGACGCTCACCCGACCGAGGCGAGACGCGACCCTCTGCCCTGCGTCTACGTCGCCAGAGTTCCGGATGGGGGCCGCACCTCGACGAGCTCCGCATGCCTGCCCTGTTAACGATTCGCCCCTCGTCCGACATCAGGATCTGGTCCGCCCTGGTTCGACGTCCTCGCCGTCCAGATGCCTCCGTAAGCCACTCACTTCCTCCGCAGGAGGCTTGGAGCCGACGGCCGCATGCCGCCTACGGTCTTCGCAGCACGACGGGTCTCGATCGACTATCTGCGAACGATGCGACTTGTCGCTGCGAACCGGCCGAGAGAAGCACGTCGTCACTGATCAGCCCACATGTCCTGCCCTAAGGCATTACATCGGCGCACGAAGAGGTTCGCCCTGAGTAGCCACCCAACTCGTGAACTCGTGTGAGATCCGGCGCACGACCTCGGCCGTGTCGTCGTCGATCGCCAGCACCCCGAAGTCGGTACCCCTCGGCGGCCTTACGCGGGTTGCGGGCACCCAGACCGATCGCCGCTGTCAAACCAGGTGCAACACCGGAACCGCGCGGCGGCAAGACGCTGGGAATCGTGCCGCCGAACGCCTACCGTGCGCTCGCCGTCGGAGTGGAAGAACGTGGGCGGCTTCTTCCGCCGCAGTCGGATCGCGGGGAGCACAGCTGGAAGCTCGGCGGCAACACCAGGGGTCGGACGAAGTGTGCCCGAGCGCTCGTCCGAGGGAACGACGGAGAACGGTTTCCGGTCACGATCAGATGCACCGCGCCCCGGCAACCCCCCGGGCACCCCGGACACCCCCTGCCGAAAGCAGACCGGCCCCACGCCGCAGCGCGGGGTGCCCCGTGAACGGCGTTCGGACACGCACGAGTTGGCCGACGTACTGGGCGAGTGCGCGCGAAACGGACAGGATGGCCAGGTATGGGATCCTGCGGATTCCGTGGTGCAGGAAGAACCAGCTGAGCGTGCAACCTGTGAATGGAGCAACGAATTAGCCCATCTGCTGGAACATTACCACGCACAACCAGCGGGCCAGCGTCGTCTGTCGACCTTCAATTCATCGAACACCACGGTGATAAGCCTCAGCGATCCCCGTGGTCCAACCATGACCGGGCCAGGCAGGACGCTGGTCCACGCCACCGGAAACTGCGCAGCGGGTCGGTTCGCACCGACCGAACCGACGTGACGCAGGAGCGAACCCACCGTTCACCGTCGAACGGCGTCAGGCACTCCTGTGGTGGAGGGGGGGGTGACCGTGAGCACAGCACGCTGCCAGCCGGTGGCCTGCTCACGAGTCGTCGAGAGACATCACGACGCACCAATCACAATAATCACGGGACAGGCTCCCGCGAACTTTGGATATCGAGTATTGGCCAACGTCAGAGAACTCCCCATTCTGAAAAAACGGAGACCAATATGAAAAACTCGACAAGCACGATGACCTCGTGCAGAACAGTCATCGCCACCAAGAACGGAGCTTCCTCCGACGATGACTGCGATATCTACACCTCGTTGTCCGAGCAGTCCGGTCTCTGCACGGCCCACCTGGACACGCACCTGCGGGTTCGCGATGCCAGCGAGGATTTCTGCGATCAGTTCGACCGGACCGCCGCACAGGTCTGCGGGTTGAATTTCGTCGAGCTCGTCCATCCCAGCGCGCGCAGGCTGCTACAGCAGCAATTCGGACGCCTGATCGAGGGCACCAACAAGAGTTTCGTCGATAAGCTGACCACCGTTCGTCAGCAGCGAACCGCACGCCTCGGCGACCTGTGGGCCATGGCGGTCACCGAGCGGGCCGGGGAATTGAAGCACATCCTGGTGCTGCTCAACCCCGCGACCGATGAAGGCCAGTCCGTCAAACCGAAGAAACGCCTCATGCTCTCATCGATGGATGCGACGATCATCGAGAACGTCGCATCCGGACTGTCCAGCGTGACCATCGCGAACCGAATGTACCTGAGCAGGCAGAGCGTCGAGTACCACGTGAGCAATCTGATCCGCGAGTTCAAGGTGGCCAACCGCACCGCACTCATCGCGAAAGCCTACAGCCTGGGTATTCTCTCTTCCGACGTGTGGCCGCCACGGGTTCCCGAAGCGTATATCAAGTAGAACGCCGCCCGGGCTGCCGTGCAACGGTGCACGGCAGCGACGACGGAGCAGGCACTCACCCGCCGGACCCGCCGCCGCCACCGGTTCTAGGCCGGACTCACGACCCGCGCCCGGGATTCGAACACCGCGACCGCGCCGTCGACGCCGCCGGCCGCGCGGATGTTCTCCTGCAGCGCCTCGATGGCCTTGCGGTAGTGCGGCGCGTCCGCCTCCCGCACCGCAGCCAGCAGCACCTCACCGTCGATCTGATCGTGACGGATCAGCGGGCCGACGCCCAGTTCGGCCGCCCGCTCGGCGATCATCTGTTGTTCCGGCGAGTGCGGCACCATCACCGGTGTGACCCCATAGTGCAATGCCTGCATCAGGCTGCCCATACCGGCTTGGTTGATGATCATTCTGGCGTGTGGCAGCACGGCGAGATGCGGAAGCCATTGGTGCACCTCGACGTTCTCCGGGACAATCCCCAGTTCCTCGGGCCGCACCCGGCTGCCTAGGGTGAGCACCACATGCCATGGTTGGCCTTCGAAGGCCTGCGCGCACATCCGGAAGAACTCGGGGCGCTCGTTCGTCGTGGTGCCGAGCGAGACCAGGACCACCGGGAGACCGCTGGCAGGGGGCGTCCAGCCAGTCTCCGGTTCCTTTCGCTCCAGGCACGGCCCGACGAAGGAATGGCGTTCGTCGAAGGTCTCGTAGCCGAGCTGGAACTCTTTGGGGAAGAAGGCGAGGTTGGCCTCCTCAGCGGGATCGTTCACCAACGCGGGGTCGCTAAAGCCGTGCGCTCCGAGGTAGGTCATCAGCGCGGTGAAGTACTCGGCCATCGCGGGGTGCTGCGGATCGAACTGTTCGCCGACCTGTTCGAAGAGCTTGACGAGAAACAAGAACTCGTTACTGGAGGCGAAGGTGGGGAACAACTCGATCGCAGGCCGATTCCACTTCCTGGAGAGAACCCGCCCCGAGAGGAACGTGACGAGGTCGTAGGCCACCACGTCCGGTGGGGCGTCGGCGAAGTGGGCCTCGATCGAGGCGGTGGTGGCCTGTGCCTCCTGGACCGCCCGGAGGGGTTGGCGGAACATGTGCTCGACGTCGAATAGATCGCCGGGCGGGGTGGTGGACAATGGGGATTCGTAGATCAGCACCTCGGCACCGGTTGCCGCGACCGTCTCGGCCAGATTCTCGGTGATGGCGTAAACCACCTCATGACCTCGGCGCACCAACTCGGTCACCAGCGGCAGGGTGGGCATGACGTGACCATGCATCGGAAGCGGCATCATCAGGATACGCAGACCCGTCACCGGCTCCGCCTCGTTGGTCTCCGAATGCAATGAACGTGGCGACATTGCTCTCCTTACAGTTGGTCGCGGGTAGGACTTCCGGTAGCTCCGGCCGCCACGCCGCTCGCGCGGCCCCGCAGATTTCTTCGATCTCAGCGCGGCTTCTGGGAAGATGCCGAGATTCGCGCTGGCTCGCGTCCGGAATCCGGCCAGCTCGGCCGTTGGTCACAGCGTCTCGGCGATCCATGCCTCGATGGCGGCTGCGGTGGTCTCGGCGTGGGACTCGACCATCGTGTAGTGGTCCCCCGGCACCACGATCGAGGTGTGCGCGGTATCCCAGGTGGACCGCCACTCGCCCTCCGGTTCGTGCTGATCCGGGCCGATCATGATTGCGTCGGCGGGCTGAGCGAACAACACCGGCGCCGCGAGGGACGCAGGCTCGAAGTCGGCGAAGATCCGAAAGTACCAGCTCATCGCGCTGAGCCGGGTGGTGTCCAGTTCTCCGAACAGACTCTCCCGGTCGAACATCCCCTGGGTCATCTGCTGCCAGAACGCGTTCCCGGTGACGGTGCGCGGGATGTAGCTGTCCAGTAGCACCACGGCGGCCGGGGGACGCCCCTCGGCCTCCAGGGCACTCGCGGTGGCGTGCGCGAACAGGCCGCCGGAGGAGGATCCCAGCAGGATGAACGGCTCCTCGCCTGCTGCCGCGAGCACCGCGTCGGCGTAGAGGCCGAACAGTGCCTCGCGGGTGGCGGGCAGCGGTTCGTCCGCCGGGAAGCCCGGAGTGGGAATGCCGTGCAGGTCGCGTACCCCTCGGGACGCGGCGGCCAGCCTGGAGTACTGGTGGATCCCGCCCATCGCGGCGTAGGAGCTGAAGCAGATCAGCGGCGGGCGCGCTTCGCCTCGGGCCAACTGCACCGGGACCAGCGGCCTGCCGAACTCGGCTGCGTCGCGGAACGACGGGCGCAGCGCCGCCGCAGCCTCGAGCAGGCCGAGCCCCTCTTTGAGCCGGTTCGCGGCGCATGCCTCACGGAAGAGGTGCCGAAGGCTGTCGGCGGGGTCGCTCCGGGTGCTCGCGGTGGTGGCGTCCGGCGCGGTGGCGAGCTCCTCGCGCAGGAGTCGGGCCAGCGCGGACGGAGTCCGGTGATCGAACACCACGCTCGCCGCCATGCGCAGCCCGGTCGCCGAGCCGAGCCGGTTGCGGAGTTCCATCGCGGTGAGCGAGTCGAATCCGGCCGCGAGCAGGTCCTGTTCCGCCGCCAGCGTGTCCTTGCCCGTGAAGCCGAGGATCGCCTCGGCGCTGGTGCGCACCAGGCCGGTGAGCGTTTCCAGCTGTTCGGCTTCGGACATGCCCGCAAGTTCCCTGCGCAGGGTTCCCGCGTCCGTACCACGCACGGCGGTGGCTCGTCTGCGGCCCGGCCGGACCAGACCTGCGAACATGCGCGGCAGTTCCGCCGTCCCGGAGCGTAGGGCGGCGGTGTCCAGCGGTGCGGCGACGAGTGCGGGATCGGTGCTGCCGAGCGCGCTGTCGAACAGGGCCAGGCCGTCCGCTTCGGACAGCGGGCGCAGACCTCCTCGGGACATCCGCGATCGGCCCGCGCCTGCGAGGTCGGCGGCGGCGGCCCAGAGCCCCCAGGCCAGCGAGTGTGCAGGCAGGCCGAGTCGCCGCCGGTACTGGGCGAGTCCGTCGAGGAAGGCGTTGGCGGCGGCGTAGTTGCCCTGGCCGGGCCAGCCGAAGGTACCGACCACGGACGAGAACAGCACGAAGGCGCTCGGTGCGGCGTCGGCGGTCAGCTCGTGGAGGTTGAGCGCCGCGTCCACCTTGGGGCGCAGCACCCGGTCCATGCGTTCCTCGTCGAGGGAGTCGAGCACGCCGTCGTCGAGCACTCCGGCGGCGTGCACCACTGCGGTGAGCGGCCGGTCGACGGGGATGGCGGCGAGCACCTGTGCGAGGGCGGTGCGGTCGGCGGCGTCGCAGGTGAGGAGTTCGGGACGCGCTCCGAGCGAGGTGAGTTCGCCGAGCAGTTCCTCGGCGCCGTCGGCTTTCGGTCCACGACGGCTGAGCAGCAGCAGATCGCGAGCGCCGTACCGGGTGACGAGGTGGCGGGCGAAGATCCGACCGAGGGTGCCCGTCGCACCCGTGAGCAGCACCGTGCCGTCTCCGAGACTGATCGGCTCTGCCGAGGGCAGCGGGACCGCGCGTTCGAGTCGCGGGATGTGCACGGCGCCGTCGCGCACTGCGGCCTGCGGTTCGCCTGCGGCGAGGAGCGCGGGCAGGGCTGCTGCGGACTTCTCCCGGTCGTCCAGGTCGACCAGCAGGAACCGGTCGGGGTTCTCACTCTGCGCGGTGCGCAGCAGGCCCCAGATTGCGGCGCCGCCGAGGTCGGTGACCTGGTCATGGGCGGCTGCGGAGATCGCCCCCCGGGTGCAGATCACGAGACGGGAGCCGTGCAGGGAGTCCTCGGTGAGCCAGTCCTGCACCATCCGGAGTGCGTGGGATGCATCCGATCGGATGGCGGCTGCCGCGTCCCCGTCCCCGGTGGTGGCGGTCAGACAGGAGACGAGGACGACGTCGGGGGCGGCTGCTCCCCGTCCGGCCGCCGCTCCGAGCGAGGCGAGATCCAGGTACGACTCGGCAGGCATGCCTGCGGCGCGCAGGCTGGAAATGAGATCGAGTTCGTCCTCGCCGACCACGGCCCACCTGCCGCCCTGTTCGGCGGTGTCGAGCGGAAGGACCGGCCAGGTCAGGCGTAGCAGCGGGTGGTGGCTGCCGCCGTTGGTGTCCGGTGCGGCGGGCAGCGGCCGCAGGACGAGGGATTCGGTGGACAGCAGCGGTTCGCCCGCCCCGTCGGCGAGGGTGAGCACGACGGTGTCCGCGGCGGTCCTGCTCAGCCGCACCCGTGCGGCGGTCGCGCCGGTGGCGGCGAGCGATATCCCGGACCAGGAGAAGGGCATCCAGCCGTCGGCGAGTTCGCCGTCCAGCGCGACCAGGTTGATCACGTCCAGCGCGGCGTTGAGCAGCACCGGGTGGATGCCGAAGCGGGCGGCCTCCTCGTGTAGTTCCTCGGGAAGAGCGACGTCGGCGAAGACCTCCTCGCCGTCCCGCCAGGCGGTGAGGATGCCGTTCTCCGGTGTGTCGAGTTCGATCGCGGTGGCGCCTGCGGGTGGCCAGACGTGCAGTTCGCCGCCGGAGCCTGCCGCCGGGGCGAGCAGTCCGGCCGCGTGCCGGGTCCAGTCGGGTTCGGCGGCGCCTGCGGGACGAGAGTAGACCGTGACGGCCCGCTTGCCGTCGGCCTCGGGTTCAGCGATGGCGACCTGGATCTGCACCACGCCGTCCTCCGTCAGGGTGAGTGGTGTCTCCAGGGTGAGTTCGTCCACCCGCCGGTAGCCGATGTGGTCGGCGGCGTGCAGGGCGAGTTCGAGGAAGCCCGAGCCGGGGAAGAGAACGGTGCCCGCCACCGAATGCCAGTTCAGCCACGGCTGTCGGGCGGTGGACAGGGCGCCGGTGAGAATGGTGTCACCGCCTGCTGCGAGGTCGGTCGCGGCGCCGAGTAACGGGTGTTCGGTCGGCTCGAGCCCGAGGGAGCCTGCGTTCCCGGCAGGCTGCGAGTTCTCCAGCCAGTAGTGGGTGTGTTGGAACGGGTAGGTGGGCAGCGGCACCCGCCGGGAGTGCTCACCGAAGGCGGGGGTCCAGTCGACCGGGTATCCCTGTGTCCAGGCCTGACCGAGGCTGTCGTACAACCGGCCCAGTCCGCCGTCGTCCCTGCGCAGCGTCCCCGTCACCAGGGCCCCGTCGACCTCTAGAACGTCCAGGGTGTCCTGAATGGACATCGTGAGCACCGGATGCGGCGAGGACTCGACGAACCCGGTGTAGCCCTGCTCCGCCAGCGACACGATCGCAGAATGGAAACGCACCGTCTGACGAAGATTCCGATACCAATACCCGGAATCCAACTCACTGGTGTCGATCCAGTCACCGGTCACCGTGGAGAAGAAACCCACCCCACTGCGCTGCGGCGCAATCCCGTCCAACGCCGTCAGCAGATCCGACTCGAGCCGCTCGACCTGCTCGGAATGCGAGGCGTAGTCCACCGCGATCCGCCGCACCCGAACCCCATCGGACTCACACGACCCGGCGAAGCCGGCCAACGCCTCCGGCTCACCCGAGACCACCACCGACGACGGGCCGTTCACCGCCGCCACCGACACCACACCACCGGCACCGGCACCGGCACCGGCGTCGAACGTCGTGAGGCGGGAGCGGACCTCGTCTTCGGGCAAAGCCACCGACAGCATCCCGCCGCCCCCGGCCAGGGTCTGCGCAATCAACCGAGAACGAGCACACACCACCCGCGCGCCATCAGACAACGACAAGCCACCCGCCACCACCGCCGCAGCAATCTCACCCTGGGAATGACCCACCACCGCATCCGGCCGAACACCAAACGACTCCCACACCGCAGCCAACGACACCAACACCGCAAACAACACCGGCTGAACAACATCAACCCGCCCCAACAACCCCTCATCATCCACAGCAGCGACAAGCGACCACTCAACCCACGGCGCCAACGCCTGGGCACACTCCGCGAACCGCGCAGCAAACACCGGAGAACACCCCAACAACTCCCGACCCATCCCCACCCACTGCGAACCCTGACCCGGAAACACCAGAACCACCCGACCAGCAGGACCGGCCACGCCGGCGACATCAGGTGCGTCGAGCGCTGCCAGCCCGGCGAGCAGTTCATCCCGATCGCCGCCGACCACCACCGCGCGGTGCTCGAAGGTCGACCGCGAGGTCGCCAGCGACCGCCCCACCTCGGCGACCCCGAGTCCCGGGGCACCCGCCAGATGGGACGCGAGGCGATCTGCCTGCGCCGCCAATGCCTCCGGCGAGCGCGCCGACAGCGTCCACGGCACCACCCGAGGGGTGGCCTCCGGGGTATCGAGGCGCACGGCCGCGGGCTCCGGTGCCTGTTCGAGCAGCACATGCGCGTTGGTTCCGCTGATCCCGAAGGAGGACACCCCGGCCCGCCGGGGCCGGTCCGCACTCTCCCAGGGAACCGCCTCGGTGAGCAGTCGGATGTCGCTGCTCGCCCAGTCCACGTGGGAGGTCGGCGCGTCGACGTGCAGCGTCTTGGGCAGCACCCCGTGGCGCATCGCCTGCACCATCTTGATGACGCCGCCGACCCCGGCCGCAGCCTGGGAATGACCGATATTCGACTTCAACGAACCCAACCACAACGGCCGATCCGCCGGGCGATCCCGACCGTAGGTGGCCAGCAACGCCTGCGCCTCGATCGGATCACCCAAGGTGGTCCCGGTCCCGTGCGCCTCCACCACGTCGACCTCGGACGCCGCCAGACCGGCATCCCCCAACGCTGCACGGATCACCCGCTGCTGCGAAGGACCGTTCGGCGCGGTCAGACCGTTCGAGGCGCCGTCGGAGTTCACCGCAGAACCCCGCACCACCGCCAACACCGGATGCCCGTTGCGCCGCGCATCGGACAACCGCTCCACCAGCAGCAGGCCGACGCCCTCGGACCAGCCGGTGCCGTCCGCCGATTCGGCGAACGCCTTGCAGCGGCCGTCCGGGGCCAGTCCGCGCTGGCGACTGAACTCCAGGAACATCCCGGGGGTCGCCATCACCGCGACGCCGCCCACCAGGGCGAGGCTGCACTCGCCGGCAGCCAGCGAGCGCGAGGCGAGGTGCAGGGCGACCAGCGAGGACGAGCATGCCGTGTCCACCGTCATCGACGGGCCCTCCAGACCCAGCACATAGGCGATCCGGCCGGAGGAGACGCTGCCCGCGTTGCCCGTGAGCAGGTGTCCGGTGATCTCCTCGGGGACCTCGGTCGATCCGGTGCCGTAGTTGCTCGACGCGGCGCCGATGAACACTCCGGTCGGGGTGCCCCGCAGCGAGGCGGGGACCACTCCGGCGTTCTCCAACACCTCCCAGGACGCCTCCAGCAGCAGCCGCTGCTGCGGGTCCATGGCAAGGGCCTCGCGGGGGGAGATGCCGAAGAACCGAGGGTCGAAGCCGCCGACGCCGTCGACGAAGCCGCCTTCGTGCACGTAGCTCACCCCGGCGCGCTGCCCGGCGGTTCCGGCCATCCCGGCCAGGTCCCAGCCTCGGTCGGTCGGGAACTCCCCGACGGCGTCGACTCCCTCGGAGACCAGGCGCCACAGGTCCTCGGGGGAGGTGACGCCGCCGGGGAAGCGACAGCTCATCGCCACGATCGCGATCGGATCCGCAGCCTCCGAGGTGCGCACCGGGCCTGCCGGGGCGCGCGAGGTGTCCGCACCGCCGAGGTCGAGGTCCAGCTGGGTGGCGAGGGCCGACGGGGTCGGGTAGTCGAAGATCAGCGTGGACGGCAGCCGCAGGCCGGTCGCCGAGCCGAGCAGGTTGCGCAACTCGACGGCGGTGAGGGAGTCGAAGCCGAGATCGGTGAACGCGCGGTCCGGGTCGACCGCTTCGAGGGAACCGTGTCCGAGCACGCCCGCGACCTGCGCGCGGACCACTTCGAGCAGGGCCGCCGAGCGCTGGAGGCCGGTCATTCCGGCGAGCCGCTCGCGCAACGAACCCGCACCGCTCGACGTCCCTGCGGCGGGGCGGCGGTGGACCGATGCGAGCCCGGACAGCACGGCGGGCAGTCCTGTTGCACGGGCACGCAGGACCCGCAGGTCGAAGCGCACCGGGACCGGCGCGGGATGGGCTGCGGTCACCGCGAGGTCGAACAGCGGCCAGCCGTCCTGCTCGGTGAAGGGCACCAGTCCCGCAGCGGACATTCGACGCAGATCGGCTTCGCCGACGGTGCCGGTCATCCCGCCGTCCGCGGCCCAGGGACCCCAGGCCAGCGAATGGGCGGGCAGCCCTGCCGAGGACCGGTGTGCGGCCAGTGCGTCGAGCAGGGCGTTCGCCGCGGCGTAGTTGGCCTGGCCCTGCGCACCGACGGTGGCTGACAGCGAGGAGAACAGCACGAAACCGGCGAGGTCGAGGCTGCGGGTCAGCTCGTGCAGGTGGATCGCCGCATCGGCTTTCGGGCGCAGCACGGTGTCGAGTCGGTCTTCGGTGAGCGCGTCGAGCAGCCCGTCGTCGAGAACGCCTGCGGTGTGTACGACGGCGGTGAGCGGCCGGTCGGCGGGCACGTCGCGCAGCGCGGCGGCGAGTGCGTCGCGGTCGGCCCCGTCGCAGGCGAGTACCTCGGTCTCGGCGCCGAGCCCCGCGAGTTCGGTGATCAGCTCCTCGGCGCCGGGCGTCGCACGGCCTCGGCGGCTGATCAGCAGCAGGTGTCGGAAGCCGTCGCGGGCGAGGTGTCGGGCCAGCTGGGTACCGAGTGCGCCGGTACCACCGGTGATCAGCACGGTGCCGTCGCGTCGCCATGGCGCCTGCACGGTGAGCACCGCCTTGCCCACGAGGCCGGCCTGGCTCAGCCTGCGGAATGCGGCGCGCGCGTCCCGGACATCCCAGGCGGTGATCGGCAGCGGTCGCAGCGCGCCCTGGTCGAACAACGTCAGCAGCGCCGCGAACATTTCCTGAATGCGTTCCGGCCCCGCCTCTATCAGGTCGAAGGCGCGATACCCGGTGGTCGGCTCACGCAGATCGGTCTTGCCCAGCTCGAGGAACCGGCCGCCGGGGGCGAGCAGCCGCAGCGAGGCGTCCAGGTACTCGCCCGCCAGCGAGTTGAGCACGACGTCCACCCCTCGGCCGTCGGTGGCCGTGCGGAAGCGGTCCTCGAACTGCACGTCGCGGGAGGAGCCGAGGTGGTCCTCGGCGAAATCGAGGGCGCGCAGGGTGTCGTGCTTGGCCACGCTGGCGGTGCCGAAGACCTCGGCGCCGAGGTGGCGAGCGAGTTGGGTGGCGGCCATGCCGACCCCGCCTGCGGCGGCGTGCACCAGGACCGTCTCCCCCGGGTTGACCTGCCCGAGATCGACCAGCGCGTAGTAGGCGGTGAGGAAGACCAGCGGCACGGAGGCTGCTTCGGCGAAGGTCCAGCCGTCCGGGATTCGTGCACACATCCGGTGGTCGGCGAGCGCGACCGGGCCGAAGGCGCCGCCGAAGATGCCCATCACCCGATCGCCGGGGCGCAGCGAGGTCACGCCGGGTCCGGTCTCCACGACCACCCCGGCCGCCTCGATGCCCAGCGGCACGGGCGGGCCGGGGTACATCCCGAGGGCGCCGAGCACGTCGCGGAAGTTGATCCCGGCGGCCCGCACCTCCACCCGGAGCTGGCCCTCGGTCAGCGGTGCCCCCGCCTCGGGGAACTCCACCAGGGTCAGGTTGTCCAACGATCCGCGTTCCGGGGCGTCCAACCGCCAGTGCTCGACGGGCGGCGGCCTCAGCGGGCCGTCCGGTTCGCCGGGCTTGGGCATTCGGGCGAGTCGCGGTACCGCAAGCCTGCCGCCGCGCAGCACGGCTTGTTCCTCACCGGAGGCCACCAGGGCGGGCAGTGCGGCTGCGGAGGCGGGGTGGTCGTCGAGGTCGGCCAACACGATCCGACCGGGATGCTCGGACTGGGCCGTGCGCGCAAGCCCCCAGGCGGCTGCGGCGGCGGGGGCGGCGGCGTCCTCCCCGACGGCGAACCTGGTGAGCAGGAGTAGCCGCGAGTCGACGAACCGGTCGTCGGCAAGCCAGGACTGCAACACCTCGAGCGCCGCCTGGACTGCGTCGTGGGTGTGTTCGGCGCTGATGGGGCCGGACGCCGTGCGGAGCAGCACGACCACCACGTCGGCGGCGGTGACGGCGTCCAGAGTGGGGTGGTCGGCGATCTCGGCGACCTGCCGGGCCAGGGTGGCGGTGAGTTCTTCGCCGTCCAGCACGGCCCAGCTGCCGGGGCCTGCCTGCGGTTCGACGACCATCGGTTTCCAGTCCACCCGGTACAGGGCCTCGGACTGTGCGGTGGGCCGGTCGGTGGTCATCGGGCGCAGGACGAGCGAGTCGACCGAGGCGACCGGGGCTCCGGTGGCGTCGGCTACGGCGATGGCGAGGGCGTCCGCGCCGTGCCGGGACAGCCGGGCCCGCAGGGTGCCCGCGCCCGCAGCGTGCAGGGTGACCCCGGACCAGGCGAACGGCACCAGGCCGCGCTGGTCCTCGGTGCCGATCCCGGTGAAGCCTGCGGCGTGCAGGGCCGCGTCCAGCAGGGCCGGGTGCAGGCCGAATGCGGTGGCGCACGGACGTTCCTCCTCGGGCAGGTCGACCTCGACGAACACCTCCTCGCCTCGGACCCAGGCCGCCTGGAGTCCTCGGAACGCCGGGCCGTAGGTCAGCCCGCCCGCAGCGAGTCGGGTGTAGAGCTCCTCGGCGTCGAACGGCAGCGCCTGCGCGCCTGCGGGCGGCCACTCTGCGAAGTCGAAGTCGGCACGCCCGATGGTTTCGGTGAGCACCCCGGCGGCGTGGGTGGTCCACGAGCCGTCGTCGTCTGGGCGGGAGTAGACATGCAGCGAGCGTTCACCGCTCTGCTCGCGTTCGCCGACGACGATCTGAAGGTGGACGTCTTGTCGGGTGAGGGTGAGCGGCGTGTGCAGGGTCAGCTCGGCCAGCTGCGGGAAACCAAGCTGGTCGCCTGCATGAATGGCCAGCTCGACCAGCGCCGTTCCCGGCACGATCACCGTGCCCTGCACGACATGATCGGCCAACCAGGGATGGAATCGGGTCGAGACCCGGCCGGTCAACACCAGACCGTCGGTTCCCGCCACGGCGACCATCGCACCGAGCAGGGGATGTTCGGCAGCGGTCAGACCCGCTGCGGTGACATCACCGGTGCCGCTTCCCGGCTCGGGCCAGAACCGTTGGCGTTGGAACGCATGGGTGGGCAGGTCGACCCGGTGGGCGCCGGGCAGCAGGGCGTCCCAGTCCAACGGGATGCCGGTGATGTGCAGGGTGGCCAGCGCGGTGAGCAGGCCTTCCGCTTCCGATCGGTCCTTGCGCGAGGCGGCCACCGCTGTCGATTCGGCGATGATCTCGCCGACCATGGGAGTGAGCACCGCCTGCGGACCCAACTCCAAGAACCGCGTCACCCCGATACGACGTAACGCATCCACACCGTCGGCGAACCGGACCGGCTCCCGCACATGCCGAACCCAGTACTCGGGGGTCGAAATCTCCTCTCCCGCCACCTCGCCCGAGACCAACGACACCACCGGAAGCCGCGCCGACTCGAACCGAACACCCTCCGCCACCCCGGCGAACTCCACCAACATCGGATCCATCAGATGCGAATGGAACGCATGCGACACCACCAGCCTGCGAGTCTTGCGACCCAAGCTGGCGAAATGCGCCGCCACCGCCGACACCGCGACCTCGGCACCGGACACCACCACCGACCCCGGACCGTTCACGGCCGCAATACCCACCACATCCGACAACAGCGGCCGCACCTCGTCCTCCGACGCCGCCACCGCCACCATCGCCCCACCCTCGGGCAACGCCTGCATCAACCGACCACGCGCCCCCACCAGCCGACACGCATCCTCCAGCGAAAACACCCCCGCGACATACGCAGCAGTGATCTCCCCCAACGAATGCCCCGTCACCACATCCGGACGAACACCCCACGACTCCACCAAACGGAACAGCGCCACCTCAAACGCAAACAAACCAGCCTGCGCAAACACCGTCCGATCCAAAACAGAACCAGACCCAGAATCAGAATCAGAACCGGAGTCAGAATTTGACGCCCCGAACACCACCTCCGCCAACCCGCCCGGCAACAGACCATCGAACCCGGCACACACCGCATCAAAAGACTCCGCGAACACCGGAAACGCGCCGTACAACTCCCGACCCATCCCCACCCGCTGCGCACCCTGACCCGAGAACAACACCGCCAACCGGCCGGAACCGGCCGTACCGGTGACCACCCTCGGACCGGCGGCACCGGCGGCGAGCACACCCAGACCAGCAAGCAACTGCTCCCGGTCGCCACCCAGCACCACCGCACGATGGGAATGCAGCGAGCGCGTCGTGGCCAGTGACCACCCCAGGTCGACCGGAGCGATTCGGGGCGCATCCTCCACAAACGACAGCAGCCGCGCGGCCTGAGCCCGCAACGCCTCCGGCGACCGCGCCGAGACCACCCACGGCACCACCGGCACCGGCACCCGCGCCGGGACCTCGGTCGCGACCGGCGGCGGCACCTGCTCCAGAACCAGGTGTGCGTTGGTGCCGGAGATTCCGAAGGAGGACACCCCGACCCGCCGGGGCCGATCCACCGCAGGCCACTCGACCTGCTCCGTCAACAACCGGACCGCACCCGCGTCCCAGTCCACATGCGACGACGGCGCATCCACATGCAAGGTCCTCGGCAGCACACCATGGCGCAACGCCAGCACCATCTTGATCACACCGGCGATGCCCGCCGCGGCCTGGGTGTGGCCGATGTTCGACTTCACCGAACCCAGCCACAGCGGGCGATCCGCCGGACGGTCCTGGCCATAGGTGGCAAGCAGGGCCTGTGCCTCAATCGGATCGCCCAACCTCGTCCCGGTCCCATGCGCCTCAACGGCATCGACACCGCCGGCCGGGATTCGCGCGTTCGCCAGGGCCTGCCGGATCACCCGCTGCTGGGAGGGACCGTTCGGCGACGTCAGGCCGTTCGAGGCACCGTCGGAGTTCACCGCAGAACCCCGCACCACCGCCAGCACCTGATGCCCGTTGCGCTGCGCATCGGATAGCCGCTCCAACAACACCAGGCCCACGCCCTCGGACCAGCCGGTGCCGTCCGCCGCATCGGCGAACGCCTTGCAGCGGCCGTCGGTCGCCAACCCGCGCTGCATGCTGAACCCGACGAACGAACTCGGCGTGGACATCACGGTGACCCCGCCTGCCAGGGCAAGGGTGCATTCCCGCCTGCTCAGTGCATGACAGGCCAGGTGCAGCGATACCAGTGCGGAGGAGCACGCCGTGTCGATCGACACCGCCGGGCCCTCCAACCCGAGCGCGTAGGCGACCCGCCCGGATAGGATCGCCGCCGCATTCCCGGTGCCGGAGAAGGCCTCGGCTCGTTGCGGCGAGGCGGCCATCAACGCCGAATAGTCCTGCCCGTTGGTACCCGCGAACACCCCGACGGGGGCGCCGCGCAGCGACAGCGGATCGATACCCGCACGTTCCAGCGCCTCCCAGGCGCTCTCCAGCAGTAGCCGCTGCTGAGGGTCCATACCGACGGCCTCGCGCGGGCTGATCCCGAACAACTCGGCGTCGAAATCCGCCACCCCATCGAGGAATCCGCCCTCACGCACGTAGCTCTTGCCGGGCACGCCCGGCTCCGGATCGTAAAGGCCCTCGACGTCCCAGCCCCGGTCGGCGGGGAACTCCGAGATGGCGTCGCCGCCCTCGGACAGCAGCCGCCACAGGTCCTCCGGCGAGCGCACGCCGCCGGGGAATCGGCAGGCCATCGACACGATCGCAATCGGCTCCCGCGCGTCGGACTCGGCGGCGCGCAACCGCTCCCGGGTCTGGTGCAGTTCGGCGGTGACACGCTTGAGGTATCCGACGAGCTTCTCTTCGTTCGCCATGCGGGGTCACTGGTCCTTCGTTGATGAAGCCGGGCCGAACTCGTCGTCGATGAACGCGAGTACTTCGTCGGCGCTCGCCGCGTCCAGCTGGTCGCTGATCGAATCGCCCAGGGCGGAGTCGAGCCGGGCGGAGTCGAGGCGGGTCAGCAGCGCCCGCAGTCGCGGGATGATCCCGGTGGTCTCGATATCCGCAGCGGTGAACTCCGAGGTGCCGTTCTCCAACCGGTCGAGTTCGGCCAGCACCGCCAGCTGCCCGACGGGGCCCTGTTCGTCCAGCAGTTCGGCGCGCAGCCAACCAGCCAGTTCGGTTGAACTCGGGTGGTCGAACACCAGCGTCGTGGGCAGGTCCAGACCGGTGCAGGCCATCAGGCGGTCGCGTAGTTCCACCGCGAGGAGGGAGTCGAAACCGAGATCACGGAAAGCTCGATCGGGTGGCACCGTGTCCGGGCCGTCATGACCGAGCACCGCCGAGACCTCGGTACGGACCAGCGTCAGCAGGATCCCGTCCCGCTCCCCGGGTGCCGTGTCGGCGAGCTGGGAGCGCAGGCGCGCACCGCTGTCGCCGGACCGGCGGATCTCCGTGTTCAGCGCGGCCTGGACCTCGGCCAGCTCGCCGAGCAGCGGGCTCGGGCGCAGCGCGGTGAAGGGACCTGCGAACCCGGGCCAGTCCACCTCGGCGATCGTGGTGGTGGCGCGGTCCTCGGCCAGGCCGAGTTGCAGGGCGGCGATCGCGTCCGCTGGCGCGAGCACGATCAGACCGAGTCTGCGCAGTGCCGTGGCGGCCGCCTCGTCGGCGACCATGCCGCCCCCTCCCCACGGTCCCCAGGCAACGGAGGTACCGGCCAGCCCGGCCGCGCGACGCCGCAGCGCCAGGGCGTCCAGGTAGGCGTTGGCAGCGGAGTAGGCGGCCTGTCCGCCGCTGCCCCAGATTCCGGCGATGGAGGAGAACAACAGGAAGGCGTCCAGGGGGCGGTCGCCGAGCACCTCGTGAAGGTTGTCCGCGCCGGTCACCTTCGCTCGGAAGAGGTCAGCGAACTCCTCGATCGAGGTTTCGGTTACGGCGCCGAAACCCGCGACGCCGGCGGTGTGCACCACGGTTCGCAGCTCCTCGCCCGCCTCGTCGAGGCCGCGCACCAGGTCGGCGACGGCGGCGTGATCGGCCACGTCGCAGGCGAGTACGGTCACCCTGGCACCGAGATCCCGCAGTTCCCGTTCCAAGGCGACCGCGCCGGGAGCAGCAGGCCCGCGTCTGCTGGCGAGCACCAGGTGCTCGGTGCCGAGACCGGCCAGCCAGCGGGCGACGTGGCCGCCGAGAGCCCCGGTGCCACCGGTGATCAGCGCGGTGCCACGGCTGCGCCAGGACGGCTCGGTCCCGCTCGCGACGACCCGATTCAGCCGCCTGCCGTATGCGGCGGCCGGACGCAGCGCGACCTGATCCTCATTCGAGCCGCCGAACAACACCCCGGGCAGCCGTTGCAGGGCACTCTGGTTCAGCTCCTGCGGCAGGTCCACCACACCACCCCAGCGGCGCGGGAACTCCAGGGCCGCCACCCGGCCGAGCCCCCACACCGCAGCCTGACCCGGGTCTCGGACCGGGTCCTCGGGGCCGGTGCCGACCGCACCGAGGGTGATCATCCAGACGGGCGCCTCGATCGCGGCATCGGTCAGCGCCTGGAGAAGCAGCACGGCGGGTGCGACTCCCGAGGGCAGCTCCGCCGTGGTGGCGCCCGCTTCGGGCCAGGACAGCAGCGAGAGCACCCCGTCGGGCCCGCTGTCCTCGGCCGAGGCGCGCAGGACGCGGGCGAGTTCCGCCCTGGTGAGGCCTCGGGTGGCGACCTGCTGCACCCGGACCCGGCCGATGGCGCCTGCCAGGGTCTTGTGCACCGCTTCGGCATAGGCGTCGGCAGCTGATTCCTCGGGCACCAGCAGCAGCCAGTAGCCTGCCCCCGCATCCGGGGTCGTTGCGGCGTCCTGGGCAGGCTCGGGGATCTCCCGCCAGCCGATCTCGTACCGCCGGGAGTCCACTGTGGATGCGGCGGGATCGGCCAGCCAGAAGCGCTGGTGGTCGAAGGCGTAGGTGGGCAGGTCCACCGGGCGGGCGTCCGGGAACACCGCCGACCAGTCCGGTGAGGAGCCTGCCGCGTACAAGCTGGCCACGGCGGTCATCAGGGCCGCAGTCTCGGCGCGTCCGGTGCGCAGCGCGGGGATCAGCGCCTCCCCGTCGGAGCCGGTCTCCCTGGCCAGCGCGGTGAGCACTCCGCGCGGCCCCACCTCCAAGAACCTGGTGACGCCCCGGTCCCGCAGTGCGGTCAGGCCGTCGTGGAACCGCACCGGTTCGCGGACGTGCCGCACCCAGTGCTCCGGCGAGGCCGGTTCGGCCCCGGCCAGATTCGACACCAACGGGATCCTCGGCGGGGCATAGCTCAGCGACTCGGCAACCGCCCGGAAGTCGGCCAGGACCGGATCCATCCTCGGCGAGTGGAAGGCGTGGCTCACCACCAGCCTGCGGGTTCGCCTGCCGACGGCCTCGAAGCGGGCGCCGAGTTCGAGTACCGCGTCCTCGTCGCCGGACAGCACCACCGAGGTCGGACCGTTGACGGCGGCCAGGTCGACGGTTGCGGACAGCAGCGGGCGGACCTCGTCCTCGGCTGCCTGCACCGACAGCATCGCGCCGCCGCCGGGAAGGGCCTGCATCAGAGCGCCTCGGGCGGCCACCAGCCTGCAGGCGTCGTCCAGCGTGAGCACGCCCGCCACATGCGCCGAGGCCAGCTCGCCGATGGAGTGGCCCATCACCAGATCGGGCAGCAGTCCCCAGGATTCGAGCAGCCGGAACAGCGCGACTTCGACGGCGAACAACCCTGCCTGGGTATAGGCGGTGTGGTCGAGCAGCGCGGCGTTCTCGGTGCCCTCCTCGGCGAACACCACCTCCCGCAGCGGTCGGTCTAGCCTGCCTGCGAATCCGGCGCAGGCCGCGTCGAAGGCGTCGGCGAATGCGGCGTGCGCGGCGTGCAGCTCACGACCCATGCCGGGGCGCTGCGCCCCTTGGCCGGAGAACAGGAACGCGGATCTGCCCGCGACCCGGCTGCCGGTGATCACCCGAGGATCGGGTGCGCCGTCGGCCAGCGCGGTCAGGCCGCGCATCAGCTCGGACCGGTCATCACCGATGACGACCGCGCGGTGCTGGTGCGCGGCCCGGGTGGCGGCCAGCGACCAGCCGATGTCCGAGGATCGAAGTTCCGGCCCGGCCTCGGCGGCCGCGAGCAGGCGGGCGGCCTGGGCGGGCAGCGCTTCGCGCGTTCTGGCGGACACCGGCCAGGCGAGCACCTCGGGGGCGCTCGCGCCGCTGCCTGCTGATTCCGAGCCGGGGTCGGGATCGGTGGGCGCCTCCTCCAGCACGATGTGGGCGTTGGTGCCGCTGATGCCGAACGAGGAGACCCCCGCTCGGCGCGGTCGGCCCGGGTCCGGCCAGGTCTGCTCCTCGGTGAGCAGCCGGACCGCGCCACTGTCCCAGTCGACCTGGGCGGACGGCCGGTCCACGTGCAGGGTCCTCGGCAGGGTGCGGTGCCGAAGCGCCTCGACCATCTTGATCACGCCTGCGACCCCGGCGGCCAGCTGGGTATGGCCCAGGTTCGACTTCACCGAACCGAGCCACAGCGGGCGGTCCGCCGGTCGGTCCCGGCCGTAGACGGCCAACAGCGCCTGCGCCTCGATCGGGTCGCCCAGGGCGGTCCCGGTGCCATGGGCCTCGACGGCGTCCACCTCGGCTGGTGTCAGGTCGGCGGCGGCGAGGGCGGCGCGGATGACCCGCTGCTGGGAGGGACCGTTCGGTGCGGTGAGGCCGTTGGAGGCGCCGTCGGAGTTGACCGCCGAGCCTCGAACCACGGCCAGCACGGTCCGGCCCTCGCGGCGGGCCTCGGAGAGGCGCTGTACCAGCAGCATGCCGACGCCTTCGGACCAGCCGGTGCCGTCGGCCGCCTCGGCGAACGGTTTGCACCGCCCGTCCGGGGCGAGTCCGCCCTGGCGGCCGAACTCGCGGAAGGCCATCGGGGAGGCCATGATCGTCACCCCGCCGACCAGCGCGAGCGAGCACTCGCCCGCCCGCAGTGCCTGGGCGGCCAGGTGCAGTGCCACCAGCGACGAGGAGCAGGCGGTGTCCAGCGAGACGGCGGGGCCCTCCAAGCCGAGCAGGTAGGCGATCCGGCCGGAGATCACGCTGCCCGCGCTACCGGTGAGCAGGTGCCCGGCGACCTCCTCGGGCACCTCGGCGAGCCCGGCGCCGTAGCCGCTGGTGGCTGCGCCGAGGAACACCCCGGTGCGAGTGCCTGCCAGCGCGGTCGGGTCGATGCGGGCGCGTTCCAGCAGTTCCCAGGAGGTCTCCAGGACCAGCCGCTGTTGCGGGTCCATGGCCAGCGCCTCGCGTGGGGAGATCCCGAAGAACGCCGGGTCGAAATCACCGGCGGCGTGGACGAACCCCCCGGTTCCCCGTATCCCCCAGCCCCGGTCGACGGGGAAGTCGCCCATGGCGTCGCCGCCGTCGCGGACGAGTTGCCACAGCTCCTCCGGAGAACCGATGCCGCCGGGATAGCGGCAGCTGGTGGCGAGGATCGCGATCGGCTCGCCCGCCGCATCGGACAGCTCGCGGACTCGCCGCTGCAGCCGCCCGTTCTCCTTGAGCGAGGCACGCAGCGCCTCGACGAGTTCCTCGGTCGACGTGGTCATCTCATCCCTCCACTCGCGCGGTCGGGGACGCCCCGAGCGCCCGCTCGATCAGGGCGGCGGCGTCGAGGTCGTCGTACTCCTCGCCCGCACCGGCGTCCGCACCGGCGGCGTCGCCATCGGCAAGTCGCAGCAGCGTGTCCAGCAGGCCCGCCTTGCGGAACCGCTCCAGCGGTATCCCCGCGAGGGCGCGGCGCAGCTCGGCCTCGGCGGGGTCGGCCGGTTCCGCCGATTCCGGCAGAATTCCGGCGAGTAGCTCCCCGGCCAGTGCGGCCGGTGTCGGATGGTCGTAGACGAGCGTGGCGGACAACCGCAGCCCGGTGGCGGCGGTCAGCGCGTTGCGGAACTCCACGGCCGTCAGCGAGTCGAAGCCGAGATCGGCGAAGGCCCGTTCCACGTCGAGCTCGTGTGCGTCGTGGTACCCGAGTGCACCCGCTGCCTGCTCGCGGACCAGTCGCACCAGCATTCCGTGCCGCTCGCCGGGTTCCGTTGCGGCGAGCGCCGCCCGCAGTGCCGATCCGGAGCCGGTGTCCGCAGGCTGCTTCTCCCGCAGCGCGGCCGCCACCTCGGGAAGCTCGCCCAGCAGCGGGCTGGGCCGCAACGCGGTGAAACCGGCGGCGAACCGGGACCAGTCCACATCGGCCACGGTCACCGTGGTTCGGTCCTCCGCCAGGCTGCGGCGCAACGCGAGGATCGCGAGCTCCGGTGCCAGCAGTCGCAGACCGAGCCGTTCCAGCCCCTGCGCTGCCTCCGGACCGGAGACCATGCCGCCGCCGCCCCACGGTCCCCAGGCAACCGCCGTGGCCCTGAGTCCTCGGGCCCGGCGCAGTTCGGCGAGCCCGTCGAGGTAGGCGTTGGCCGCCGCGTAGGCGCCCTGCCCGCCGCTGCCCCAGATGCCCGCGATGGAAGAGAAGAGTACGAAGGCGTCGAGTTCGGTGTCGGCGAAGGCGGCATCGAGGTTGCGCGCCCCGGCCACCTTCGCCGCGAGGACCCGTTCGAATTGGTCGGAGGAGGTCTCGGCGAGGGTGTTCACCTCGGACACCCCGGCAGCGTGCACCACCACCCGGACCTGTTCGCCCTGTTCGGCCAGCCCGGACAACAACGCGGACAGCGCTTCGGCGTCCGAGGCGTCGAAGGCCGCGAGGGTCACCCTGACGCCGTACCCGCGCAACTCCTCGGCGAGTTCCTCCGCACCGGGAGATCCGGGGCCTCGGCGGCTGGTGAGCACCAGGTGCTCGGCGCCGCCGCCTGCGAGCCAGCGGGCGACCTGCCCGCCCAGCGCGCCGGTCCCGCCGGTGACGAGCGCGGTGCCGCGGGTCGCCCACTCCGGGCCGCCGGTCGCGGCACCCACCCGGACCAGACGTCTGCCGAACACCCCGGCGGACCGCACGGCAAGCTGGTCCTCGCCTGCTGCGCCGGACAGCAGGCCCGGCAACCGGCGCAGCACGCCCTGGTCCCGGGTAGCAGGCAGGTCGATCAGGCCGCCCCAGCCACGCGGGAACTCCAGGGCCGCGACCCGGCCCAGGCCCCACACCATGGCCTGCCCCGGATCGGTGACCGGGTCGCCCGGCCCGGTGCCGACCGCCCCCCGGGTGAGGCACCACAGCGGCGCTCCCAATCCGGCCCCGGCAAGGGCCCGCAGCAGGGCCAGCAGGGCATCGGCTTCGGCGCCGCCCTGCCAGCCTGCGGGGAAGAGCACTCCGGTCACGCCTTCGGCTGCGGCAGCCAGTTTCGCCGGGTCGTCCAGCGCATCCCGGTGCGCCAACCGAACCAGGTCGGACGCAGGACCGGTCAGTTCGGCGGTCACCTCGGCCAGGTACTCGTCGGCGGACTCCGGTTCGATCAGCAGCCAGCTGCCGAGTGCCACGGGTTCGCCGGGTGCGGCGAGCGGGGACCACCCGACGTCGTAGCGCCACGAGTCCGCGGTGGACGAATCGTGCAGCCTGCGTCGCCAGGAGTTCAGCGCAGGCAGCACCTCGCCGAGCGGGGCGTCCTCGGTCAATCCCAGGGTGTGGGTCAGATCGGCGAGGTCGGCCCGCTCCACGGCTTCCCAGAGCACCGTGTCCTCGGCGGCGGCTGTCGGCACCGACGGATCGAGCCAGAGCCGCTGTCGCTGGAAGGGGTAGGTGGGCAGCGCGATCCGCCTGCCGCCGCTCACGACGGGAGTCCAGTCCACCCGGCCGCCGTGCACGTGCCAGGCGCCCAGCGCGGCGGTGAAGGTGTCCTGCTCATCGGTGCTGTCCGCCCGCGCGGCCGGGATGAAGGACCGCTCCTGGTTCGCAGGCAGTCCGGCGGCGGCCAGCGCGGTGAGCACGGCGTCCGGGCCGAGTTCGAGGAAGCGGGTGACCTGAGCGGAGTCCAGGTAGGAGACGGCATCGCCGAAGCGGACGGTGGCCCGGACCTGCTCGACCCAGTAGCCGGGTGAGCACAGCTCGGCCTCGGTGGCGGGTGCACCGGTCACCGTCGACACCACGGCCGTCCGGGGCGGTTGGAAGTCCACGGTGGCCATGACGCGGCCGAAATCGGCGAGCATCGGTTCCATCCGGGGCGAGTGGAAGGCGTGCGAGACGCGCAGCCTGCGCACCTTCCGGCCTCGGGCGGCGAACTCCGCCCCGATCGCCAGCACAGCGTCCTCGTCACCGGAGACCACCACCGAGGCCGGACCGTTCACCGCCGCCAGGGTGGCGGCCCCTGGCACTTCGGCTCCAGCCGGCACTTCGGCTCCAGCCGGCACTTCGGCCCCGGACTGCGCCGCGATCCCCGACAGCAGCGGCCGCACCTCGTCGGCGGTGGCCTGCACCGCGACCATCGCACCGCCGGAGGGCAGCGCCTGCATCAACCTGCCTCGGGCGGCGACCACCCGGCAGGCGTCCGCCAGGGAGAACACCCCCGCGACGTGCGCTGCGGCCAGTTCGCCGATGGAGTGGCCGACCAGGTAATCGGCGCTGAGGCCGTGTGCTTCGGCGAGTCGGAACAGCGCCACCTCGTAGGCGAACAGCGCGGGTTGGCCGTAGCCGGTGTGGTCCAGCAGCGCGGCCTCCGGTGATCCCGGCTCGGCGAACACCAGCTCGGCGAGCGGGCGGTCCAGTTCGGCATCCAGGTAGGCGGCCGCAGCGTCGAAGGCCTCGGCGAACACCTCGGAGGCGGCATACAGTCCCCGGCCCATCCCGGCGTGCTGCGCTCCCTGACCGGTGAACAGGAAGGCCGCGCGGGCGCCCGGTCGCGCGATCCCGGTGAGCACACCGGCGGTCTGCTCGCCCTCGGCGAGGGCACGCAGCCCGGCCGTCAGCTCGCCGCCGTTCGCGCCCGACACCGTCGCGCGGTGCTCCAGCGTGGCGCGGTGGTGCGCGAGCGTGCGGGCCACATCGGCCGGGTCCGCCTCGCCGATGCCCGCAAGGAGGTTCGCGGCCTGGGCCCGCAGTGCCTCGGCGGTGCGGGCGGACACCAGCCACGGCGCGGGCCGGTCCGGTCGGTCGGCCGGTTCGACACCGGTCGGCGATTCGGGCGCCTGTTCCAGAATGGTGTGCGCGTTGGTGCCGCTGATCCCGAACGAGGAGACCGCAGCACGGCGCGGCCTGCCGGTCTCGGGCCAGGACATCGGTTCGGTGAGCAGCCGCACCGCGCCTGCCGACCAGTCCACCTTCGTCGTCGGCCGGTCGGCGTGCAGCGTCACCGGGAGCAGGCCGTGCCGGATGGCCTGGACCATCTTGATGACTCCGGCGACGCCGGCCGCCGACTGGGTGTGTCCGATGTTGGACTTGATCGACCCGAGCCACAGCGGCCGCTCCGGTTCGCGGCCGAGGCCGTACCCGGCGAGCAGGGCCTGTGCCTCCACCGGATCGCCGAGGGCCGTCCCGGTGCCGTGTGCTTCGACGGCGTCCACCTCGGACGATTCCAGGCCGGCGCCCGCCAGGGCCTGGCGGATCACCCGTTGCTGCGCGGGACCGTTGGGGGCGGTGAGGCCGTTCGAGGCGCCGTCGGAGTTGACGGCGGAGCCGCGCACGGTGGCCAGTACGTCGTGGCCCAGTCGCCGCGCCTGGGACAGCCGCTCCACCAGCAGCAGGCCGACCCCTTCCGACCAGCCGGTGCCGTCGGCCTCGTCGGAGAACGCCTTACACCGGCCGTCCGGGGCAAGCCCGCCCTGGCGGCCGAACTCCAGGAAGGCGTTGGGAGTGGACATCACGGTGACCCCGCCGACGACGGCGAGCTCGCACTCCCCGCCGCGCAGCGACTGGGCGGCCAGATGCAGCGCGACCAGCGAGGAGGAGCAGGCGGTGTCCAAGGAGATGGCGGGGCCCTCGAGCCCGAGCAGATAGGCGATCCGGCCGGAGGCAACGCTGCTCGCACTGCCGGTGAGCAGGTGTCCCGCGACACCGTCGGGGACCTCGGTCAGCGCGGCTCCGTACCCGGAGGAACCGGCGCCGATGAACACCCCGGTCGCGCTGCCGCGCAGGGCGGTGGGGTCGATTCCGGCGCGTTCGAACAGTTCCCAGCAGGATTCCAGCAGCAGCCGCTGCTGCGGGTCCATGGCCAGCGCCTCGCGCGGCGAGATCCCGAAGAAGCCGGGGTCGAAGGTGTCGGCGTCGTAGACGAAGCCGCCCTGCCGCTCGGCCGCGCTTCCGCCGAGGCCTGCGAGGTCCCAGCCTCGGTTCTCGGGGAACCGCGAGATCGCGTCGGTGCCGTCGACCACCAGCTGCCACAGGTCTTCCGGGGAGCGGACCCCGCCGGGGAACCGACAGCTCATCGCGACGATGACGATCGGGTCCTCGTCGCCAGCGGTGTCGATGACCGGTCCGGCAGGCGTCGGGCCGTCCTCGCCGAGCAACTCCGTTCGGACCAGGCGGGCGAGTGCGGCGGAGTTCGGGTGGTCGAAGGCCAGGGTGGTCGGCAGCGCGAGCCCGGTGGCCTCGGTCAGTCGGTTGCGCAGTTCCACGGCGGTCAGCGAGTCGAATCCGAGGTCCGAGAAGGCGCGTTCCGGGGCGATCGCGGCCGCGTCGCGGTGGCCGAGCACCAGGGCCACCTGTTCGCGGACCAGTTCGTCGATCGCCCTGTCCCGGTCGGCGGCAGGCAGGCCCGCCAGCCGTTGCCGCAACCGGTCGCCGGTTCCACCACCCGATGCGCCGTCCGCGACGGCCTCGACTGCGGCGGGGACGCCTGCCAGCAGCGGGCTGGCTCGTAGGGCGGTGAAGCCCGGTGCGAAGGCGGACCAGTCCACATCGGCCACCACGGTGGTGGTCAGCTGGTGCTCCACCGAGCTGTGGAGTGCGGTGACGGCGGCGTCGGGGTCCATCGGGCGCAGGCCTCGGCGGCGCAGGGCCTCCTCGGCTCCGTCAGCGGCGGCCATCCCGTCGCCGGACCACGGTCCCCAGGCGATCGAGGTGGCCGCGAGGCCGAGGGACCGGCGATGCTCGGCAAGCGCGTCGAGATAGGCGTTTCCTGCGGCGTAGGCCGCCTGGCCTCCGCTGCCCCAGATCGCCGCGATCGAGGAGAACAGCACGAACGCATCGAGTTCGGTGTCCGCGAGCACCTCATGGAGGTGGCGTGCCCCGGTGACCTTGGCGTGGATCATCTCGGCGAGATCGGCAACGGAGGTCTCGGCCAGCGACCGGAGTCCGGTCTGCCCGGCCGCATGCACCACTGCACGCACCGGGGTGCCCTCGGCCGCCAGCCGGGCGGTCAGGGCGGCGAGCGCCTCGCGGTCGGTGACATCGCAGGCGAGGACCTCGGCACGGGTACCGAGTCCGGTCAGCTCCTCGGTGAGGGCGGCGGCGCCCGGCGCGGCAGGCCCGCGCCTGCTGGTGAGCACCAGGTGGTCGGCTCCGGAGCGGGCCAGCCAACGGGCGATGTGCGCTCCGAGCCCGCCGGTGCCGCCGGTGACGAGCACTGTTCCGCGCGGCGACCAACCGGTTGCAGGCCCGGCCAGCGGTGCGGGCACGAGCCTGCGGCCCAGCACGGCGGATCCTCGGATGGCGACCTGGTCCTCGGTGCCGTCCGCGAGCACTCGGCACAACCGGGCGAGGCCGCGCCGGTCGAGGTTCGCAGGCAGGTCGATCAGCCCGCCCCAGCGGGTGGGTTGTTCGAGCGCCGCAACCCGGCCCAGGCCCCAGAGTTGGGCCCGTTCTGGGTCGGAGAGCGGATCGGAGCGCCCGGTGGTGACGGCGCCGTGGGTCAGCACCCACAGTTGCGCCCGGGAGTCCTCGGTGTCCAGGAGATGCAGCACGGTGAGCAGTTCATCCACCCCGGGGTCGGCCAGGATGATCTGCTGCGCGGTGTCGCGGGTGAGTGCCTCGGCGAGGTCGTCGTCCGAGAGACACAGCGGGGTGACGGTGGCACCGCCCACGCGCAGTGCCTCGGCGATGGCGTCGGTGTCCTCGGCAGCGCTTCCCGCCACGAGCAGCCACTCGCCTTCGGGGGTGTCGGGGCCGAGGTCCAGCAGCGGCTGCCAGTTCACCCGGTAGCGCCAGGATTCCAACTCAGACTGTGCGGCGAGCCTGCGACGCCAGGCGTTCATGGCGGGCAGCACGTCCCGCAGCGGCGCCTGGTCCACCCGCAGGGTGCCTGCCAGCGCGTCGAGGTCCTGTTCCTCGACGGCGGCCCAGAAGGCACCGTCGGTTCGGGTGTCGTATTCGGTTGTCGAGTGGGCGGCGGGTTCTGGCCAGTAGCGCTGGCGGTGGAAGGCGTAGGTGGGCAGGTCGATCCGCCGGGCACCGGGCAGCAGTGCGGCCCAGTCCAGCGGGGTGCCGGTGGTGTGCAGGGCGGCCATCGCCCCGACCAGGGTCTCGGCCTCCGGCCGGTCCTTGCGCAGCGCAGACACCACCGTGGCATCACCGACGATCTCAGCGACCATCGATGTGAGCACGGCTTGCGGACCCAACTCCAGAAAACGTGTCACCCCGGTACGGTGCAAAGCCTCGATACCGTCGGCGAACCGAACGCACTCCCGCACATGCCGAACCCAATAACCAGCGGTCGAGATCTCCTCGGCCGCCACCTCACCCGAGACCAACGACACCACCGGAAGCCGCGCCGACTCGAACCGAACACCCTCCGCCACCCCGGCGAACTCCACCAACATCGGATCCATCAGATGCGAATGGAACGCATGCGACACCACCAGCCTGCGAGTCTTGCGACCCAAGCTGGCGAAATGCGCCGCCACCGCCGACACCGCGACCTCGGCACCGGACACCACCACCGACCCCGGACCGTTCACGGCCGCAATACCCACCACATCCGACAACAGCGGCCGCACCTCGTCCTCCGACGCCGCCACCGCCACCATCGCCCCACCCTCGGGCAACGCCTGCATCAACCGACCACGCGCCCCCACCAGCCGACACGCATCCTCCAGCGAAAACACCCCCGCGACATACGCAGCAGTGATCTCCCCCAACGAATGCCCCGTCACCACATCCGGACGAACACCCCACGACTCCACCAAACGGAACAGCGCCACCTCAAACGCAAACAAACCAGCCTGCGCAAACACCGTCCGATCCAAAACAGAACCAGAGCCGGAATCGGAATCCTCGAACACCACCTCGCTCAACACACCTGGCAACAACCCGTCAAAACCCGCACACACCGCATCAAAAGACTCCGCGAACACCGGAAACGCGCCGTACAACTCCCGGCCCATCCCCACCCGCTGCGCACCCTGACCGGAGAACAGCACGGCCAAGCGGCCGGGCCCGGCGGCGATGCCGGTCACGACCCGTGGATCGACACGGCCGTCCGCAAGCGCCCCCAGGCCTGCGATCAGTTCCTCGCGGTCGCCGCCGATCACCACCGCGCGATGCGCATGCACCGATCGCGTGGTCGCCAGTGCACAGCCCACGTCGACAGGATCGATCTCCGGAGCATCCTCCACAAAGGACCGCAGTCGCGCGGCCTGCGCCCGCAGCGCCTCCGGGGATCGCGCCGAGACCGCCCAGGGCGTCACCGACACCGGCATCCGCACCGGCTCGGCTCCCGGCTCCGCAGGTACCTCCTCGAGCAGTAGGTGCGCATTGGTGCCGCTGACCCCGAACGAGGACACCCCGGCCCGCCTCGGCCGGTCGGTCACAGGCCACGGGGTCTGCTCCGTCAGCAGCGCGATCGCGTCGGAGGACCAGTCGACGTGCGGGGACGGCGCGTCCACGTGCAGCGTCTTCGGCAACACCCCGTGCCGCATCGCCTGCACCATCTTGATCACACCGGCAATGCCCGCCGCAGCCTGCGTGTGCCCGAGATTCGACTTCACCGAGCCCAACCACAACGGCTGTCCGTCCGGCCGATCCCGCCCGTAGGTCGCCAACAGCGCCTGCGCCTCGATCGGATCGCCTAGGCTCGTCCCGGTCCCGTGTGCCTCGACGGCGTCCACCTCCGAGGCGTCGAGACCGGAGTTCGCCAGGGCCTGCCGGATCACCCGCTGCTGGGAGGGACCGTTCGGCGACGTCAGGCCGTTCGAGGCGCCGTCGGAGTTCACCGCAGAACCCCGCAGCACCGCCAACACCGGATGCCCGTTGCGCCGCGCGTCGGACAGCCGTTCCAGCAGCACCAAACCGAGGCCCTCTGACCAGCCGGTACCGTCCGCCGCCTCGGCGAACGCCTTGCAGCGGCCGTCGGCGGCCAGTCCGCGCTGTCGGCTGAACGCCACGAAGGCACCCGGGGTGGCCATCACCGTGGCCCCGCCCGCGAGTGCGAGATCGCATTCCCCCGAGCGCAGCGACTGCGCCGCCAGGTGCATCGCCACCAGCGAGGAGGAGCACGCGGTGTCCACCGTGACCGCCGGGCCCTCCAGCCCGAAGGCGTAGGCGACCCGGCCGGAGACGACGCTGGCCGCGTTGCCGGTGCCGGAGTGCCCCTCGCCTGCGTCGACGGCGCCCATCAGCGCCAGCTGGTAGTCCTGCCCGTTGGTGCCGACGAAGGCACCTGCCCGGCTGCCGCGCACGTCGATCGGATCGATGCCTGCGCGTTCGAACAGCTCCCAGGAGCCTTCCAGCAGCAGTCGCTGCTGTGGGTCCATCGCCAGTGCCTCGCGCGGCGAGATCCCGAAGAAGCCGGCGTCGAACCCGGCGGCGTCATCGAGGAAGCCGCCTTCGGCGACGTAGCTGGTACCGGGGTGGTCCGGATCAGGGTGGTAGAGCGAATCGACATACCAGCCTCGGTCGCGCGGGAAGCCGGCGATCGCGTCGGTTCCGGTGGCGAGCAGCTCCCACAGCTCGTCGGGGTTGTGCACCCCGCCTGGGAAACGACAGCTCATCGAGACGATCGCGATCGGCTCGCCGGTCTCGGCGTGGGCCGAGGACGGCGCTGCTGCCGATCCGCCTGTTCCCACGATCTGCTCGGCCAGGTGGCCAGCCAGCAGGGCGGGGGTCGGATAGTCGAAGACGAGGGTGGCGGACAGCGGCAGGCCGCTCGCGGCGCCGAGCAGGTTGCGCAGCTCGACGGCGGTCAGCGAGTCGAAGCCGAGATCACGGAAGGCCCGGTCCGCGTCGATCGCTGCCGAACCGGAGTAGCCGAGTATCCCGGCCGTCTGTGCCCGGACCAGTTCAAGCAGCGCCGCGTGCTGTTCGGCCTGCGTTCGGCCGGCCAGCACCTCGTGGAGCCCGAGATCCGCTGCCGACGAGGCCGGGGCGACGACGCCTGCGGCTTCGGGCAGCTCGCGCAGCAGCGGGCTGGGGCGGGTGCGGGAGAGCACCGGGGTGTAGCGACTCCAGTCGATATCGGCGACGACCACATCGGCGCCGGGATGCCAGACCGCCCGGCCCAACGCGGTGACCGCGAGGTCCGGCGACATCGGCAGCACCCCGCCGCGCCGGGTGCGCTGGGCCGCCAGTTCGTCGGCGGCCATTCCAGTCCCCGCCCAGCTGCCCCAGGCGATCGCGGTGGCAGGCAGGCCCTGTCCGGTGCGCCACTGCGCGAAGGCGTCCAGTGCCGCGTTGGCCGCCGCGTAGCCGCCCTGCCCCGCAGCACCCACCGCGCCGGCGAGTGAGGTGAACAGCACGAACGCCGAGAGATCCGTACCCGAGGTCACCTCGTGCAGGTTCATCGCAGCCTGGACCTTGGCCTCCATCACGGCGGCGAGGCGGTCGGTGCTCAGTCCGGCCAGCACGCCGTCGTCGAGTACGCCTGCGGCGTGCACGACGGCGCTGAGCGGGGCGTCCTGGGGTACCGCCGCGAGCACCGCGCGCAGTTGTTCCGTCGAGGCCGCATCACCGGCGAGGGCGTCGGCGCGGACTCCGAGATCGGTCAGTTCCGCCACGAGTTCGGCGGCGCCGGGAGTGTCCGGACCTCGGCGACTCGCGAGCAGGATGTGTTCCGCGCCGTTGCGGGCGAACCAGCGGGCCGCGTGCGCGCCGAGCGCACCGGTACCGCCGACGATGAGCACCGTGCCACCGCCTCGCCAGCCGTCCGGACCAGCCGTGAGCCTCGGCGCCCGAACCAGACGACGGGCGAGCAGTCCGGTGCCTCGGACCGCTATCTGGTTCTCCTCGCCCTGAGCCAGGGCGGTGAGCACCCGGCGGATGCCGCGCTCGTCGGTCGCCGAGGGCAGGTCGATCAGCCCGCCCCAGCGGTCCGGGTGCTCCTGCGCGATCACGCCGCCGAGGCCCCACAGCGCGGCCTGCACCGGGTGTCGCACCGGGTCCTGCTCACCCACGGAGGTCGCGCCGTCGGTGAGCAGCCACAGCGGCGCCGTCACGCCGGTGTCCCCGAGTGCCTGCACGAGGGTGGTGGTGGCCGCAAGACCGACGGTCAGTCCCGGATGATCCGGGTGCTGCCTCTCGTCCAGCGCCAGCAGCGAGACCACCCCGGCGAAGCTCTGCCCGGTGTGCGCCCGCAGGGCTGCGGCGACGGTCTCCCGGTCTGCTGTCGCTCCCGGCTGTTCGAGCACCACGGGTTCAGCGCCGATGGCGGCGAGACCGTCGGCAAGCGCGGTCGACCAGTCGGCTCCGGTGTGCCCCGGTGGGACGATCAGCAGCCAGCGACCGGCGGGGCGTAGGTCCTCGACGACGAGCGGCGCCCAGGAGATCCGGTAGCACCAGGAGTCCACGGTGGACAGCGATTCGCGTTCGCGGTGCCACTGCGCGAGGGCGGGCAACACCTGGTCGAGCGGCGCGTCATCGGCCACCCCGAGGGCGCGGGCGAGCTCCCGGTCGGCCACCAGGTCCCAGAACGGGTCCTCGGCAGCGGCGGCGGCGGGCTCGGAACCGGCGAGCCAGTATCGTTCCCGCTCGAAGGCGTAGGTGGGCAGGTCGATCCGTCGGGCGCCAGGCAGCAGTGCGGCCCAGTCCAACGGGGTGCCGGTGGTGTGCAGGGCGGCCACGGCGGCCAGCAGCGTTTCGGCCTCGGGCCGGTCCTTGCGTTGGGCGGGCACGGCCGTGGCGTCCTCGACGATCTCGCCGATCATCGAGGTGAGCACTGCCTGTGGACCCAACTCCAGGAACCGCGTCACCCCGGTGCGGTGCACCGTCTCGATGCCATCGGCGAACCGAACACAGTCCCGCACATGCCGCACCCAATAACCAGCGGTCGAGACCTCCTCCCCGGCCATCTCACCCGACACCAATGACACCAGGGGAAGCGCCGCAGGCCGATAATCCACCGACTCCGCCACCGCCGCGAAATCAGCCGACATCGGCTCCATCAACGCCGAGTGAAACGCATGCGACACCACCAAACGACGAGTCCGACAACCCAGACCGGCGAAATGCCGCTCCACCACCGCGACCGCATCCTCGGCACCCGACACCACCACCGACCGAGGACCATTCACCGCCGCGACATCCACCACACCCGACAGCACCGGACGAACCTCGTCCTCCGCCGCCCCGATGGCCACCATCACCCCACCAGCGGGCAACGCCTGCATCAACCGACCCCGCGCCGCCACCAGACGACACGCATCCTCCAGCGAGAACACCCCCGCGACATACGCAGCAGTGATCTCACCCAGCGAATGCCCCGTCACCACATCCGGACGAACACCCCACGACTCCACCAAACGGAACAGCGCCACCTCAAACGCAAACAATCCAGCCTGCGCAAACACCGTCCGATCCAACACAGAACCAGCACCAGAATCGGAATCGGAATCCGAGCCCTCGAACACCACCTCACTCAACACACCCGGCAACAACCCATCAAAAGCGGCACACACCGCATCAAAAGAATCCGCAAAAACCGGAAACGCGCCATACAACCCACGACCCATCCCCACCCACTGCGCACCCTGACCCGAGAACAGAACGGCCAAGCCACTTCCCCGCCCAGCCACACCCGACGACACCGACGGATGCCTCTCCCCAGCCACCACCGCACGCAGACCCGCCACCACACCCACCCGATCGGCAGCCACCACCACCGCACGATGCTCCAACTCCGCGCGCGAGACACCGAGGGAGTAACCGAGGTCCGTGAGGGCCAGTCCGGGGCTCTGCTCGACGAAGGACAGCAGGCGGGCCGCCTGCGCGGACAGCGCCGCCGAGGAGCGCGCCGAGACACGAAGCGGGACGAGCGCAGCGGGCTCGGTCGACGGCTCCGGCTTCTCGGCAGCCGTCGCCGTCTCGGAATCCGCTGCCTGTCGGGAACCCACGGCCTGCCGGGAATCCGCTGCCTTCTCGGCGTCCGCGACAGCCGCCGGGGCCTGTTCCAAGATGACGTGCGCGTTGGTGCCGCTGACCCCGAAGGCGGAGATGCCGATCCGGCGCGGGCGTTCGGTCGCGGGCCAGGCCTGCGCCTCGCGCAGCAGCTCGACGTTCCCGGTGGACCAGTCCACGTGTGAGGTCGGTTCGGTCACGTGCAGGGTCTTGGGCAGTGTGGAGTGCTTCATCGCCAGCACGGCTTTGATGACGCCGGTGACCCCGGCTGCGGCCTGGGTGTGCCCGATGTTCGATTTCAGGGTGCCGAGCCAGAGCGGCTGGTCGGCGCGCCGGTCCTTGCCGTAGGTGGCCAGCAGCGCCTGTGCCTCGATCGGGTCGCCCAGCGTCGTCCCGGTCCCGTGTGCCTCCACCGCGTCCACATCGGCGGCGGCCAGCCGGGCATCGATCAGTGCCTGGCGGATGACCCGTTCCTGGGAGGGACCGTTCGGCGCGGTCAGCCCGTTCGACGCGCCGTCCTGGTTCAACGCCGAGCCTCGGAGCACGGCGAGCACCTCGTGCCCGTTGGCGCGGGCGTCGGAGAGCCGCTCCACCATCAGCAGGCCGACGCCCTCACCCCAGCCGGTGCCGTCGGCGTCATCGGAGAACGCCTTGCATCGGCCGTCGACCGCGAGGCCGCGCTGCCTGCTGAACTGGACGAACGAGCCCGCATTGGCCAGGACCGCCACCCCGCCCGCGATCGCGAACTCGCACTCCCGTCTGCGCAGGGCCTGCGCGGCCAAGTGCAGGGCCACCAGCGAGGAGGAGCAGGCGGTGTCGATGGTGACCGCAGGACCCTCCAGCCCGTACACATAGGACAACCGGCCCGAGGCGACGCTGGCGGAGATGCCGGTGAGCAGGTGCCCCTCGACGTCCTCGGGAACGCTGCGCAGCCCGGTGGCGTACCCGGAGAGCCCGGCACCGACGAACACCCCGCCTGCGGCGCCCTTCACCGAGGTGGGCGCGATACCGGCGCGCTCGAACAGCTCCCAGGTCGCCTCGAGCAGCAACCGCTGCTGCGGGTCCATCCCGAGTGCCTCGCGCGGGGAGATGCCGAACAGCGAGGCGTCGAACCAGCCCGCGTCGTGCAGGAACGCCCCTTTCCTGGTGTAGCTGGTGCCGGGCGCGTCCGGGTCCGGGTTGTACAGCGCCTCGAGGTCCCAGCCCCGGTCCTCCGGAAACCCGGTGACGGCGTCCTCGCCTGCGGACAGCAGCTCCCACAGATCCTCGGGGGAGCGGATGCCGCCGGGGTACCGGCAGCTCATGGACACGATGGCGATCGGCTCGTGGTCCGCCGCCTCGCGCTCGCGGAGCCGTTCGCGCGTCTCGTGCAGATCGACGGTGACTCGCTTCAGGTACTCGCGGAGCTTGTCCTCATTCACGCTCTACACCTTGCCTACGCAGCAGTGCCGAAAGAACAATCGAAATACCAAAGGAAACCGGGTAGTCGGGCCGGATCACGAGGTGCCGAACTGCTTGTCGATGAAGTCGAACATCTCGTCGTCGCTGGCTGCGCCGATCCGGTCGGTCACCGAGTCGCCCGCGTGGTCGGCCTTGAGCTCGTCCAATCGGGACAACATGGCCCGCAGTCGGCTGCTCACCGCAGCCTGCGCCGCATCGTCGGAGGTGAGATCGGAGATCGCCGCGTCCAACCGGTCCAGCTCGGCATTCATCGAGGCGCCGGGCTGCTCGTCGGCATCGGCGAGCTGCGCCTGGAGGAATTCCGCCATATCCGCTGCGGTCGGGTGGTCGAACAGCAGGGAGCCGGGCAGGCGCAGCTCGGTGGCAGCGGCCAGCCTGTTGCGCACGTCCAGGGCCATCAGCGAGTCGAATCCGTAGTCCTTGAACGCGCGAGCCGGATCGACCTCCTGTGGGCCCGCGTGCCCGAGGGTCCGCGCGACCTGTGATCGGACCAGTTCCAGCAGTTCCAGTCTCCGCTGGGCGGGCAGCATTCCGGCGAGCCGGTCGCGCAGCCCGGCACCCGCCCTGGCGGCTGTCGAGGACCGCCGGCGGGCGGGAAGCAGCCCGCTGAGCACGGCCGGAACGGCATCGCCCTGCCCACGCAGGGCGACCCGGTCGAACTGGGCGGGCAGGGTGACCGTCTCTCCGGTGGCCAGCGCCGCGTCGAACAGGGCGAGCCCGGTCTCCGAGGACATGGCCACCACGCCGCCTCGGCCGAGCCGAGCACGGTCGGCGTGGTCCAGACCGCCGGTCAGCTCGCTCGTCTCGGCCCACAGACCCCAGGCCATCGACAATGCGGGCAGACCCTCGGCGCGTCGGCGCAGCGCCAGCGCGTCCAGGTAGGCGTTGGCCGCCGCGTAATTGCCCTGCCCCGGGGTGCCGAGGGTGCCCGCAAGCGAGGAGAACAGCACGAACGCGGAGAGATCCAGCCCTCGGGTGAGCTCGTCGAGGTGACGCGCGGCGTCCACCTTGGGCCGCAGCACGCGATCCACGGATTCCGTGGTCAACGAGCCGATCACGCCGTCCTCGAGCACCCCGGCGAGGTGAACGACACCACGCAACGGCCACTCGTCGGGGATCTCGGCGAGCAGGGCGGCCAGTTCCTCCCGGTCGGCGGCGTCGCAGGCCACCACCTCGGCCTGCGCGCCGAGCGCGGCGAGTTCGGCCACCAGTTCATCGGCTCCGGGTGCCCGGGTACCCCGGCGACTGCTCAGCACCAGGCGTCGAACCCCGTGCACCTGCACCAGGTGTCGGGCGACGAGCCCGCCGAGGACTCCGGTGCCACCGGTGACGAGCACGGTGGAGGCGGGATCGAAGGCGACTGCCCCACCGTCGGACGATTCGGGCAGCTCGACCGCCCTCGGCACGAAGGTCGCACCGCCTCGGATCGCCACCTGTGGCTCGGCGGCGGCAAGCACCCCGGGCAGGACGTCTGCCTCGGTCCCGTCGTCCCCGAGGTCGACCAGCAGGAGGCGACCGGGGTTCTCCGACTGCGCCGTGCGCAGCAGCCCCCAGATCGCGGCCGCACCGGGGTCCGGCGTCACGCCCGCGCAGCTGACCGCGTGCCGGGTGAGCACGACCAGCAGCGCGTCGGCGTACCGGTCCTCGGCCAGCCAGTCCTGCACCAGCCGTAGTGCCGCGTGCACTGCGGTATGCGGGTCGCCGCCCGCCAGCGGCGCGATCACGACCTCGGCAGGAACCTCGCCCAGGTCGGCGAGCGAACCGACCGGGCGGGCCGACAGGGCGGTCGCACTCACCGGGACGCCGGTGTCCAGCAGTGCCCACGGCCGGTCCGCGCCGTTCTCGGGCGCGGCGGTGAGCCGGAGCGGCTGCCAGGCCAGTCCCAGGAGCGGCCCGGCCCCGGTCCGGTCACCGCCGAGCCTGCTCCGGTCGAGCGGACGCAGTCGGACCGCCGTCGCGGACAGCACCGGGTTCCCGTCCTGATCGGCAACCGTGACCGACACCTGGTCCTCGCCTGCCACGCCGAGGTGCACCCGGATGCGGCCTGCGCCGGGCGAGTACAGCCGGACCCCGGTCCAGCCGGTGGGGACCAGGCCTCGGCTCTGGTCGTCGGCGATGAGCAGCGCGGTGGTGAGCAGACCGGGATGCAGCCCGAACCGGGCGGCGACCGGGTCCTCCTCCTCGGGAAGGTCGATCTCGGCGAACAGGTCGGTGTCTCGGCGCCAGAGGGCACGCACGGTGCCGAACCGCGATCCGAGCGCAGTGCCCCCGTCGGCGATCCGCTGATGCAGCTCATCGGGGTCGGCTTCGACCGCGTCCGGCGGCCAGTTGCCAAGGTCGGTGCCGGGGTCGGCGAATTCCTCGGCAAGCAGGCCTGCTGCGTAACGGGTCCACCGCCCGGTCCCGTCGTCCTCGTGCGGACGTGCGTGGACGGTCAGCGGGCGGTGCCCCGACTCGTCCGGTGCGGCGACGGCGACCTGCACCTGCAAGGCAGCGTCGTGAGACAGCGGCAGCGGCAGCAGCACGTCGAGCTGGGCGAGGTGGCCGAAACCGACCCGGCCCCCGGCCTGTAGCGCCAGTTCTGTCCACAGCGCCTCGGGCACCACGGTGACGCCGTCGACGGTATGATCGGCCAGCCAGGGCTGGCCGGGCACCGACAGCCGTCCGGTCAACACCACCCCGTCGGCTTCGGCGAGGTCCACCGCCGCTCCCAGCACCGGATGGTCGGCGTCGGCGAGGCCCAGCGACCCTGGGTCGCCTGCGCCTGCCGTTCCGAGGGACACCTCGGGCCAGTAGCGGCTGTGTCGGAAGGGATAGGTGGGCAGTTCGACGTGCCGAGACCGGTGCCCGGCGAACGCGGCCGACCAGTCGATCCGCCTGCCGTAGATCCAGGCCTGGGCGAGGCTCTCGTACAGCTGCGCGAGTCCGCCCTCGTCCCGGCGGAGTGTGCCGACGACCAGTGCCTCGACCTCGACGGTGTCCAGCGTGTCGTGCACGGGCATGGTCAGCACCGGATGTGGCGAGGCCTCCACGAAGGCGGTGTATCCCTCGGCTGCCAGCGCGGCGATCGCGGATTCGAAGCGGACGGTCTCCCGCAGATTCCGATACCAGTACCCGGCGTCGAGCTCGGCGGTGTCGATCCGGCCGCCCGTCACGGTGGAGTAGAACCCGATGCCGCTGCCGCGCGGCGCGACGTCGGCCAGGGCCGTGAGCAGGTCCGCCTCGATCCGCTCGACCTGCGCCGAGTGCGAGGCGTAGTCCACCGGGATCCGCTTCGCCCGGATGCCGTCCGCCTCGCACTCCGCGGCGAACGCGGCCAGTGCCTCGGGGTCGCCGGACACCACCACGGCGCGGGGACCGTTCACCGCGGCCACCGACACCCCGCCGCCGAACTCGACGAGTCGAGCACGGACCTCGGCCGCAGGCAGGCCCACCGAGTACATGCCGCCGTGCCCGGCCAGGGTCTCCGCGATCAACCGGGATCGCAGGCACACCACCCGGGCACCATCGGTCAAGGACAGGGCGCCCGCGACCACGGCGGCGGCGATCTCGCCCTGTGAGTGGCCGACCACCGCATCCGGTGTCAGGCCGAAGGACTCCCAGACCGCGGCCAGGGAGACCAGCATGGCGAACAGCACCGGCTGCACCACGTCCACCCGGTCCAACAGGTCCTGATCACCGAGCGCGTCGTAGACCGACCAGTCCACCCAGCGGTCCAGTTCTTCGGCGCACTCGGCGAACCTGGCGGCGAACGCCGGGGACGACTCCAGCAGTTCCCGGCCCATTCCGATCCACTGTGATCCCTGGCCGGGGAAGACGAAGGCCACCGCGCCGGGGCGGTGCGCGGCGCGCGATTCGGCCTCGCCTGTGGCCAGGGCGCGCAGCCCCGTCAGCAGTTGCTCCCGACCGGTGCTAGCAACGACGGCGCGGTACTCGAAGGTCGACCGGGTGGTGGCCAGCTCGTGCCCCACCGCAGCCACATCGGCCTCGGGGTTCTCCGCCGAGAAGGACAGCAGCCGTTCGGCGTAGGCACTCAGGGCGGCTGCCGAGCGCGCCGAGAGCACCCACGGCACCAGGGCGGGGGCCTGGCCCGCCGGTTCGGGAAGCAGGTCGGCAGGCCCCTCCTCGATGATCACATGTGCGTTGGTGCCGCTGATGCCGAAGGAGGAGATCCCGGCCCGTCGCGGACGGTCCCCGACCGCCCACGGCACCGGCTCAGTGAGCAGCCGAACCGCACCGGCCTCCCAGTCCACATGGGACGAGGGCGCATCGACGTGCAGTGTCCTGGGCAGCACGCCGTGCCGCATCGCCTGCACCATCTTGATCACGCTGGCCACTCCGGCCGCCGCCTGGGTGTGCCCCAGATTCGACTTGACCGAGCCCAGCCACAGCGGCTGCTCGACGGATCGATCCCTGCCGTAGGTGGCGAGCAGCGCCTGCGCCTCGATCGGGTCGCCGAGGGTGGTCCCGGTGCCGTGCGCATCCACTGCGTCCACATCGGACGGCGCCAGCCCCGCGTCGGCCACCGCGCGGCGGATCACCCGCTGCTGTGAGGGGCCGTTCGGTGCGGTCAATCCGTTCGACGCGCCGTCGGAGTTCACCGCCGAGCCCCGCAGCACGGCGAGCACCGGGTGCCCGTTGCGCCGTGCATCGGACAACCGCTCCACCAACAGCACACCGACGCCCTCGGACCAACTCGTACCGTCGGCGGCATCGGCGAAGGGTTTGCACCGGCCGTCCGCAGCGAGGCCGCGCTGCCTGCTGAACTCCACGAACACGGTGGGGGTGGCCATCACGGTGACCCCGCCGACCAGGGCCAGCGAGCACTCGCCCTGCCGAAGTGCCTGGCGGGCCCAGTGCAGCGCCACCAGTGAGGAGGAGCAGGCGGTGTCGATCGAGACGGCAGGCCCCTCCAGCCCGAGTGCGTAGGCCACCCGGCCGGAGACGATGCTCCCGGCCGCGCCGACGCTGACATGCCCTTCCGCATCGTCCCCGCCGCCGGAGAGCAGGGCCCCGTAGTCCTGGTACATGACGCCTGCGAACACCCCGGTCGGGCTGCCGCGCAGTGCGGCCGGATCGATGCCCGCCCGCTCGATCGCCTCCCAGGAGGTCTCCAGCAGCAACCGCTGTTGCGGATCCATCGCCAGCGCCTCGCGCGGGGAGATGCCGAAGAAGCCCTCGTCGAAGCCGCCGACGTCGTCCAGGAAGCCACCGCTGCGGGTGTAGCACTTGCCGGGTGTGCCGGGGTCGGGATCGTAGAGCGCGTCGAGGTCCCAGCCTCGGTCGGCGGGGAACTCGGCGATGCCGTCGCGCCCCTCGGCAAGCAGCTGCCAGAGCTGTTCCGGCGAGTCGACCCCGCCCGGATAGCGGCAGGCCATGGCGACGATGGCGATCGGCTCGTCGTCGCCATCGGGTTGGCTGCGACCGGTCGGGGCGAGGTCGTCGAGAGGTGCCGCGCCGACGAACAGCTCGCCGTCCACCAGTTCGGCCAGCCGTTCCGGGGTCGGGTGATCGAAGATCAGGGTCGCGGGCAGTCGCAGCCCCGTCGCCTCGGCGAGGCCGTTGCGCAGCTCGAGGGCGATCAGCGAGTCGAAGCCCAGTTCCGCGAAGGTCCGGTCGGCGGGCACCGATTCCGCTGAACCGTGGCCGAGTACCGAGGCCACCTGCGCGCGCACCAGTGCGAGCAGGGCACGCCGCCGATCGGCGGCGGACAGCCCGGCAAGCCGTTGGCGCAGGCCGCCCGCGTCCGCTGCGCCGGTGAGCGCTGCGGTGCGGCGGCCTGCCGGCACCAGACCGCGCAGGATGCCGGGCAGCGAGGAGCCTTGCGCACGCAGGGCGGTCGGGACGAGCTTGACCGGTACGAGCAGGCAGTCCCGACCGGAGACCGAGGCGTCGAACAGCGCAAGCCCCTCCTCCGCGGACAACGCCGACACCCCGCCCCGACCCAACCTCGCCGAAGACGCGACGCCCGCCAACTCGCTCTCCTGGTCCCAGAGCCCCCAGGCAAGCGAATGCGCGGTCCGGCCGACGCCGCGCCGATGCTGGGCGAGGGCGTCCAGACAGGCGTTCGCCGCCGCGTAGTTGCCCTGCCCCGGGGTGCCGACCAGCCCGGCAAAGGAGGAGAACAGCACGAAGGCGGACAACTCCGCCGACTCGGTCAGCTCGTGCAGGTTGATCGCGGCGTCGATCTTGGGCCGCATCACCCGGTCGATCCGGTCGGCATCGAGCGAATGCAGCACGCCGTCGTTCACCACCCCGGCCGCGTGCACCACGCCCCGCACCGGGTGTTCCGCCGGAATCTCCCGCAGCGTCGCGGCAAGGGCCGCCCGGTCCGCCGCATCGCAGGCGACGATCCTTGCCTGTGCGCCGAGCGCGGTCAGCTCGTCCAGCAGCTCGACGGCACCCGGTGCCTCGATGCCTCGGCGGCTGAGCAGCAGCAGATGCCGGACGCCGTTGGCCCGGACCAGATGTCTGCTGACCAGCGCACCCAGCGCACCGGTGGCCCCGGTGACGACCACGGTTCCCTCCGGTCCGAAACGCGCAACGGGTTCCGGATCAGGTGCGGCCTGGGTCAGCCTCGGGATCAGAACGCGGCCCGCCCGCACCGCCACCTGCGGTTCCCCGGAGGCGACGGCGGCCGCGAGCACATCGGCGGATGCGGTGAGATCGTCGGTGTCGATCAGCACGAAGCGGCCGGGGTTCTCCGACTGGGCCGAGCGGGCCAAGCCCCAGGCAGCCGCGCCGCAGAGGTCGATGCAGTCCTGCGGGTCACCGTGGTCCGGCGTGCTGTCGGTGTCGACCGCCCCGCTGGTGAGCAGGATCAATCGCGAGTCGGCCAAGCGGTCGTCGGCCAGCCAGGTCTGCAACACGTGCAGCGTGTTGGCGGTGCTGGCGCGGATTCGGGCGGCGGCGGCCTCGCCGTCCCAGGATGCGGCGCGGTACGCGAGCACGACGACGTCCGGTGCGGGTTCGGTGTCGAGTCGATCTATGAGCGCGGCGAGGTCGGCAGGGGTGTCGAGACCGGCGACACTGTTGCGCAGCGCCTCGGTGAGGTCTGCGTCGCCGACCACCGACCACCGCGCCGCCGAGGCCGTCTCGGCCACCGGATGTTCGATCCAGGACAGCCGGTACAGCGAGTTCGCACCGGGTCTGGCAGGCGCGGCAGTGAACGGCCGCAGCACCAGCGAATCCGCCGAGAACACCGGGTTCCCGGCCGGGTCCTCGACGCTCAGGGCGGCGGTGTCGGCGGAGCGGGGCCGCACTCGGACGCGCAGGGTGGTGGCGCCTGCGGCGTGCAGCGCGGCACGCGAGAGCGAGAACGGCACGAGTGGTTGCCCGCCCTCCGCGCCGAGCCCGGTCAGCGAGACCGCGTGCAGGGCCGCATCGAGCAGCGCGGGATGCAGGCCGTACCGACGGGCCTGGGCTCGTTGATCCTCGGAAAGCCGGACCTCGGCGAACACGTCCTCGCCCCGGCGCCACGCGGCGGTGAGGCCCTGGAAGGCAGGGCCGTAGGCCAGCCCCGCGCCGGAAAGCCGGTCGTAGAGCCCGGTGACGTCGATCGGCTCGGACCCCGTCGGCGGCCAGACCGGGTCCACCGTCGCGGGAACCTGTTGCTGCGCGGTCAGGATGCCGGCGGCGTGCTGAATCCAGTCCTGTCCCTCGGTGCAGGAGAAGACGGTGATCGGGCGGCCCTGCTCCGCTGGTTCGCCGACGACGACCTGTAGTCGGGTGTCGTGTCGGGTGAGAGTGAGCGGGGTGTGCAACGTGAGCTCCGCCAGGTGCGGGGCGCCGACGTGATCCCCGGCATGGACGGCGAGCTCGACCAAGGCGGTGCCCGGCAGGATCACCGCACCGTGCACGACATGATCGGCCAGCCAGGGGTGCGTCCGGGTCGAGATCCGCCCGGTGAACACCAGACCGTCGGTGCCTGCCATGGTGACCACGGCACCCAGCAATGGATGCTCCGTCGAGGCCAGACCCGCAGCGGTGACATCGGCTGCGTCCAGTCCCGACTCCGGCCAGAACCGCTCGTGTTGGAAGGCGTAGGTGGGCAGGTCGATCTGTCGGGCGCCGGGGAGCAGTGCGGCCCAGTCCAGCGGGGTGCCGGTGGTGTGCAGGGCGGCCACGGCGGCCAGCAGCGTTTCGGCCTCGGGCCGGTCCTTGCGTTGGGCGGGCACGGCCGTGGCGTCCTCGACGATCTCGCCGATCATCGAGGTGAGCACTGCCTGTGGGCCCAGTTCGAGGAATCGGGTGACTCCGGTTCGGTGCACCGTCTGGATGCCGTCGGCGAAGCGAACACACTCCCGAACATGCCGCACCCAATACTCGGGGGTCGAGACCTCCTCCTCCGCCATCTCACCCGACACCAATGACACCAGGGGAAGCGCCGCAGGCCGATAATCCACCGACTCCACCACCGCCGCGAAATCAGCCGACATCGGCTCCATCAACGGCGAGTGAAACGCATGCGACACCACCAAACGACGAGTCCGACAACCCAGACCCGCGAAATGCCGCTCCACCACCGCGACCGCATCCTCGGCACCCGACACCACCACCGACCGAGGACCATTCACCGCCGCGACATCCACCACACCCGACAGCACCGGACGAACCTCGTCCTCCGCCGCCCCGATGGCCACCATCACCCCACCAGCGGGCAACGCCTGCATCAACCGACCCCGCGCCGCCACCAGACGACACGCATCCTCCAGCGAGAACACCCCCGCGACATACGCAGCAGTGATCTCACCCAGCGAATGCCCCGTCACCACATCCGGACGAACACCCCACGACTCCACCAAACGGAACAGCGCCACCTCAAACGCAAACAATCCAGCCTGCGCAAACACCGTCCGATCCAACACAGAACCAGCACCAGAATCGGAATCGGAAGCCGAGCCCTCGAACACCACCTCACTCAACACACCCGGCAACAACCCATCAAAAGCGGCACACACCGCATCAAAAGAATCCGCAAAAACCGGAAACGCGCCATACAACCCACGACCCATCCCCACCCACTGCGCACCCTGACCCGAGAACAGAACGGCCAAGCCACTTCCCCGCCCAGCCACACCCGACGACACCGACGGATGCCTCTCCCCAGCCACCACCGCACGCAGACCCGCCACCACACCCACCCGATCGGCAGCCACCACCACCGCACGATGCTCCAACTCCGCGCGCGAGACACCCAACGAATAGCCGACGTCCGCCAGGTCGAGCTCGGGATGGCGCTCCGCGAAGGACAGCAGGCGGGCCGCCTGCGCCGACAATGCCGCCGAGGAGCGCGCCGAGACCGCCCACGGCACCACGGGCACCGTTGACGGCTCCGCCGCCCCGGCTGTGTCCGGGCCCTGCTCCAACAACACGTGTGCGTTGGTGCCGCTGATGCCGAAGGAGGACACCCCGGCTCGCCGAGGCCGGTCGTCGCTCTCCCACGGCACCGATTCGGTCAGCAGCCGGACCGCACCCGAATCCCAGTCCACATGCGAGGAGGGGGCGTCCACGTGCAGCGTCTTCGGCAACACCCCGTGCCGCATCGCCTGCACCATCTTGATCACACCGGCAATGCCCGCCGCAGCCTGCGTGTGCCCGAGATTCGACTTCACCGAACCCAACCACAACGGCCGCTCGACGGACCGGCCCCGACCATAAGTCGCCAACAAGGCCTGCGCCTCGATCGGATCACCCAGCCTGGTGCCGGTGCCATGCGCCTCCACGACGTCCACCTCGGTCGGTGCGAGGTCGGCGGCGGCGAGCGCCGCGCGGATGACGCGCTGCTGGGCGGGACCGTTCGGCGCGGTCAACCCGTTCGACGCGCCGTCCTGGTTCACTGCGGAGCCGCGCACCAGGGCCAACACCTGATGTCCGTTGCGCCGGGCGTCCGACAACCGCTCCAGCAACACCATGCCCACGCCTTCGGACCAACCGGTACCGTCGGCGGCCTCGGCGAAGGGCTTGCAGCGGCCGTCGGGTGCCAGCCCCCGCTGCCTGCTGAACGTCACGAAGGCACCGGGCGTCGCCATCACCGTCACGCCGCCTGCCAGCGCCATCGAGCACTCGCCGGAGCGCAGCGACTGCGCCGCCAGATGCATCGCCACCAGCGACGACGAACACGCCGTGTCGATCGTCACCGCCGGACCCTCCAGCCCGAACAGATAGGCGACCCGACCCGAGAGCACGCTCCCGGCCCCACCGGTGCCCTCGTGACCCTGCGAGTCGTCGTCGGCGGCGGCCAACCGGCCACCGTAGTCGTGGTACATCTGTCCGGCAAACACCCCGATGGAGCTGCCGCGCACCGAATGCGGATCGATCCCGGCGCGTTCGAAGGTCTCCCAACTCGTCTCCAACAGGAGCCGCTGCTGCGGATCCATCGCCAACGCCTCGCGCGGGGAGATGCCGAAGAAGTTCGCGTCGAAACCGGCCGGATCGGTCAGGAAGCCGCCCTCTCGGGCGTAGCAGGTGCCCGCCTTGCCCGGCTCCGGGTCGTACAGGGCGTCCAGGTCCCAGCCTCGGTCGGCGGGGAACCCGCTGATGCCGTCGGTCCCGGCGGCAACCATTCGCCAGAGGTCGTCCGGCGTGTCTGCCCCGCCCGGGTAGCGGCAGCCCATCGCCACGATCGCGATCGGCTCGTCGTGCGCAGGCGTGGGCTGGTCGGGGCCCGTCACCTGCTCGAGCGCGCCGAAGAGCTCGGCATCGAGGTAGGCGGCCAGTGCGCTGGGCGTCGGGTAGTCGTAGACCAGGGTGGCGGGCAACCGTAATCCGGTGTTCTCGATGAGCTGGTTGCGCAGTTCCACCGCAGTGAGGGAATCGAACCCGAGCTCGGTGAAGGCCTGCTCGGGTCGGATCGAGGCAGTCGAGGCGTGCCCGAGCACGACCGCGACCCGGTCGCACACCACGGCGACCAACGCGGCCTGCCGCTCCTCGCGCGGCACCGCTGTCAGCCGGTCGCGCAGACCACCGTCGGACGACTCCGCAGCGGCACGCCGGGTGGGCGGCACCAGCACCTGCCAGAGCGCGGGAAGGGCCTGACCGCCTGCGTTCCGGCTGCGCAGTGCCGCCAGGTCGAGCTTCGCCGGGATGGTCACCGGTTCGCCCGCAGCGAGCGCGGCGTCGAACAGTGCCAGTCCTTCGGCGACCGGCAGTTCCCGGACGCCGCCTCTGGCGAGCCGGGATCGGTCGGTGCCAGACAGGTCCCTGGTGAGGTCACCTGATCCCGCCCACAGCCCCCAGTCCAGCGACAGCGCGGGCAGTCCGGCGGCGCGGCGTTGCTCGGCCAGCGCGTCGAGTGCGGCGTTCGCCGCCGCATAGTTGGCCTGTCCCGGGGTGCCGACCACGCCTGCCAGCGAGGAGAAGAGCACGAAGGCGGTGAGGCCGAGTTCGGCGGTCAATTCGTGCAGGTGCCGAGCGGCGACGATCTTCGGCCGAAGGACCCGGTCGAGGCCCGCGACGGTCTGCGAGAGGAGGGTGCCGTCCTCGAGCACCCCCGCCGCGTGCACCACGGCCCGCAACGGCCGGTCGGCGGGGATCCGCGCCAGCACATCGGCCAGTGCCGCTCGGTCCGCCACATCACAGGCCGCGATCTCAGTCCTGGCGCCCAGTTCCGCGAGTTCGGCGACCAGCGCCTCCGCGCCGGTGCCCCGGCGGCTGAGCAGCAACAGGTCGCGGACCCCGTACGCGGTCACCAGGTGTCGCGCGATCTCGATACCCAGCGCACCGGTACCGCCGGTGATCAGCACCGTCCCGTCCGCACCGAAGGCGCCTGCGGGGACGGCGTCGGCGACGGGGGCCGCGCGGACCAGTCGAGGGACGTAGGCGGCTCCGCCACGGAGGGCGATCTGTGGTTCACCGGAGTTCAGGGCGGCGACCACCGCCGCCTCCGAGGCGGTCGACCCGTCGCTGTCGATCAGCACGATCCGGCCGGGGTGCTCGGATTGAGCCGAGCGCACCAGTCCCCAGACGGCGGCGGGCACCGGATCCGGCACGGTTCCGGCGCAGCCGACCGCATCGCGGGTGGACAGCACCAGCCTGCGGTCCGCCGAGCGTTCTTCGCCCAGCCAGTCCTGGATGCGGGTGAGGGCGGCGTGGGCGGTGTCGGCGACCACGAAGTCCGCGTCGGCGGACTCCTCGGACGCGACGTCGGCGCCCGCGCTGAGCAAGGTCCACTCCAGGTGGAACAGGGGGTTGCTCGGCGCGGTCTGCCCCGTGGTGTGCCTCGGCCGGAGCAGGAGTTCCGCCACCGAGACGACGACCCGGCCCGCGCCGTCGGCGATCAGCAGCTCGACGGAGTCGCCGCCGAGGTTCCGCAGCCGCAGCCGCACGGCCCGCGCGCCTGCCGCGTGTAGCGAGACGCCCTTCCAGACGAACGGCAGTAGCGCGGTCCCGCTGTCCGTTCCGACGCCGGTGAAGCCGATCGCGTGCAGCACGGCGTCCAGCAGCGCGGGGTGGATTCCGTAGCCTGCGGCCTCGCCCGCCACGGTGTCGGGCAGGGCGGCTTCGGCGTAGACGGCGTCCCCGTGTCGCCATACCGAGTGCAGGCCTCGGAAGGCGGGGCCGTAACCGAGGCCCGCATCGTCGAACCGTTCGTAGAGGTCGGCCGGTTCGACCGGTTCTGCTCCGGCGGGCGGCCACTGTGCCCAGGTCTCGGCCTCGGGTTCGCGGGTGGCACGGAGCGCTCCGGTGGCGTGGGCAGTCCAGTCCTCGGCGCCGTCGGGCAGCGAGAACACCGTCACCGAGTGCTGTCCGTCGGCATCCGGTGCGTCGACGGCCAGCTGAATCCGGACCCCGCGTTGCCCGTCGAGGACGAGCGGCGTGTGCAGGGTGAGTTCCGTGAGATGCGGGGCGCCGATGTGGTCACCGGCGCGGATGGCGAGTTCCACGAAGGCGGTGCCGGGGACCAACGCGGTGCCGTCGACGGTGTGCTCGGCCAGCCAGGGATGTGTCCGGGTGGAGAGCCTGCCTGCGAGCACGACACCGCCGGAGCCCGGTAGGGCGAGCGAGGCGCTGAGCATCGGGTGGTCCGCTGCGGCCAGGCCCATGGTGGCGGGGTCGCCGTTGGCGGCAGGCCCGTCCAGCCAGTAGCGCTGGTGTTGGAAGGCGTAGGTGGGCAGGTCCACCTGCCGGGCACCGGGGAAGAGCGCCGCCCAGTCCGGGACGGCACCTGCGAGGTGCAAGGTGGCCACGGCGGACATCAGGGCTTCCGGCTCGGGGCGGTCTCGGCGCAATGCCGCCACCGCCGTCGTCGCCGTCGCCGCCGTTGCCAGCCCGGCCGTCGCCGTCCCCGCCGTCTCAGCAGCGGTGACCATCGGCGTGAGCACGGCCTGTGGGCCCAGCTCCAGGAACCGGGTCACGCCGGTACGGCGTAAGGCGGCGACGCCGTCGGCGAACCGGACCGGCTCCCGCACATGCCGAACCCAGTACTCGGCGGTCGAGATCTCCTCCCCCGCCACCTCTCCCGAGACCAGCGACACCACGGGCAGCCGGGCAGCCCGGTACGCCACCGACTCCGCGACCTCGGCGAACTCGGCGAGCATCGGATCCATCAGGTGCGAGTGGAAGGCGTGCGAGACCGCCAGCCTGCGCGTCCGGCGACCGAGACCGGAGAAGTGCCGCTCCACGGCGGAGACCTCGTCCTCGACTCCGGAGACCACCACGGCTTCCGGACCGTTGACCGCCGCGAGGGCCGTGCCCTCGGTCAGCCGCAACCGCACCTCGTCCTCGGACGCCGCCACAGCCACCATCGCCCCACCCTCGGGCAACGCCTGCATCAACCCGCCCCTGCCGGCGACCAGCCGACACGCATCCTCCAGCGAGAACACCCCGGCAAGGTGCGCAGCAGTGATCTCACCCAGCGAATGCCCCGTCACCGCATCCGGACGAACACCCCAGGACTCCACCAGCCGAAACAACGCCACCTCGAACGCGAACAACCCAGCCTGCGCATATACCGTCCGATCCAATTCGGCCCCGGACCCGGACGCACCGTCGGCGAACACCACCGCCGCCAACCTGCCCGGCAACAGACCATCGAACCCGGCACACACCGCATCAAACGACTCCGCGAACACCGGAAACGCGCCGTACAACTCCCGACCCATCCCCACCCGCTGCGCACCCTGACCCGAGAACAGCACGGCCAGCCGGCCCGGCGTGGCGATGCCCGTGACCACCCGCCGATCCAGTCCGCCCGTCGCGAGGACGTCCAGACCCGCCAACAGCTCCGCCCGATCGGCGCCCAGTACCGCCGCACGATGGGAATGGGCCGTGCGGCTGGCGCCGAGTGAGTAGCCGAGATCGGCAAGGCCGAGTTCAGGCCGGTCGGTCACGAAGGAGGACAGTCGGGCAGCCTGCGCGGCCAAGGCCGCCGGCGATCGAGCCGAGAGCACCCAGGGCAGGACGGGCAGCTCGGTCGACTCGGAGCGTTCCGGGTGCGGCGTGAGCGGGCCCTCCTCGATGACCACGTGCGCGTTCGTGCCGCTGAAGCCGAACGAGGACACCCCGGCCCGCCGAGGCCCGTCGCCGTCCGGCCACACCACCTGCTCGGTGAGCAGCCGGACCGAGCCCGAGTCCCAGTCCACCTGCGAGGACGGCTCGTCGACGTGCAAGGTCCTCGGCAGCACACCGTGCTGCATCGCCTGCACCATCTTGATCACGCCGCCGACACCTGCGGCAGCCTGGGTGTGTCCGATGTTCGACTTCAGCGAACCGAGCCACAGCGGCCGGTCGGCGGGGCGGTCCTGACCGTAGGTCGCCAGCAGGGCCTGCGCCTCGATCGGATCTCCCAGCGTGGTCCCGGTGCCGTGCGCCTCGACAACGTCCACATCGGAGGGTGTCAGTCCGGCGTCGGCCAGCGCCCGGCGGATCACCCGCTGTTGCGAGGGACCGTTCGGCGCGGTCAACCCGTTCGACGCGCCGTCCTGGTTCACGGCCGAACCCCGCACCACCGCCAGCACCCGATGTCCGTTGCGTCGGGCGTCCGACATCCGTTCCAGCAGCACCATCCCGACGCCCTCAGACCAACCGGTGCCGTCCGCGGCCTCGGCGAACGGCTTGCACCGGCCGTCCGGTGCCAGCCCGCGCTGCCTGCTGAACTCCACGAACGCGGTCGGCGTGGACATCACGGTCACGCCACCGGCCATCGCGAGATCGCACTCCCCGGAGCGCAGCGCCTGGGCGGCCAGGTGCATCGCGACCAGCGAGGAGGAACAGGCGGTGTCGATGGACACGGCCGCACCCTCGAGCCCGAGGGCGTAGGCGACCCGACCCGATACGACGCTGCCCGCCGCGCCGGTGCCGACATGTCCGTCAGTGTCCTGAGCTGCGGCGGCGACCTGTGCGCCGTAGTCGTGGTACATGACGCCGGTGAACACGCCGGTCGCGCTGCCGCGCAGACTCGCGGGCTCGATGCCCGCGCGTTCGAGGACCTCCCAACAGGACTCGAGCAGCAGCCGCTGCTGCGGGTCCATCGCCAGCGCCTCGCGCGGCGAGATACCGAAGAAGCCGGCGTCGAAACCGGCCGCATCGTGCAGGAACCCGCCGTCACGCACGTAGCTCGTGCCGGGTCGGGTCCGCTCGGGGTCGACGAGGCGATCGAGGTCCCAGCCCCGATCCTCGGGGAACCCGGTGATGCCGTCGCCGCCCTCGACGACCAGCCGCCACAGGTCCTCCGGGGACTGCACACCACCCGGGTAGCGGCAGCTCATCGCCACGATGGCGATCGGGTCGTCGTTCGCCCGCACGGAGGCCGCGACGGGCGCGGCGGCGGTTGCCACACCGGTCAGTCCGACGTCCAAGAACTCCGCAAGGGCCTGCGGCGACGGATAGTCGAACACCAGGGTCGCGGGGAGCGCCAGTCCGGTGACTCCGGTCAGCGCATTGCGCAGCTCGACGGCGGTCAAGGAGTCGAATCCGAGGTCTGCGAAGGACTCGTCGGGCACGACGGCCACCGACGAGGCGTGTCCGAGCACGGCGGCGGCCTGGGCGCGGACGAGTTCGAGCAGGGCGTCCCGTCGTTCGGCCGCAGGCAGCCCGGCCAGTTCGGCCGCAGGCCCCGAACCTGCGGCGCGGACCGCGTGCCGCCGCCTGGATCGGACGAGATCGCGCAGCAGCGGATGTGGCGGTGCGCCGGACGCGGTCAGCGCCGCGATGTCGAGCCGGACCGGTAGCAGCACCGGTTCATCCCGGCCGAGCGCGGCGTCGAAGAGCGCGAGTCCCTCGGCGGCCGACAGCGCGCGGACCCCGCCACGGGTCAGGCGGCTGCGGTCCCGCTCGACGAGTCCGCCGGTCAGCTCCCCGGTCTCCGCCCAGAGTCCCCAGGCGAGGGACTGAGCGGGCAGGCCCTGCGCACGTCGCTGTAGGGCGAGCGCGTCCAGGTAGGCGTTGGCGGCGGCATAGTTGGCCTGGCCGGGCGTGCCCAGCATCCCGGCGGCCGAGGAGAACAGGACGAATGCGGAGAGGTCGAGCCCTTCGGTCAACTCGTGCAGGTGCCGTGCGGCCAGGGCTTTGCCACGCAACACGTGATCGAGGCCCTCGGCGGTGAGCGTGGTGATGGTGGCGTCGTCCAGGACTCCGGCGGCGTGTACGACGCCGGTCAGCGGCCGGTCCGCAGGCAGGTCCGTAAGCAGCGCGGCGAGCGCAGTGCGGTCCGAGACGTCGCAGGCCACGACCGCCACTCGGGCGCCCGACGTGGCGAGTTCGGCGCGGAGGTCCTCGGCGCCGGGGGCGGCCGGTCCGCGTCTGCCGACCAGGACCAGGTCGCGCACCCCGTGGGCGAGGACGAGATGTCGTGCGACCAGCGAGCCGAGCGCACCGGTCCCCCCGGTTACCAACACGGTGCCGGACCCGAACTCCGGTGTGCCGGTCTGTGCCGGTGCTCGCCGGACGCGCGGGGCGCTGACCCGGCCCTGCCGCACGGCAAGTTGCGGTTCACCGGTGGCGAGCAGGGCGTCCAGCACCGTGGCGGCGGCGATGCGGTCGTCGGTGTCGAGCAGCACGAAGCGTCCGGGGTGCTCGGTCTGGGCCGAGCGCACCAGGCCCCAGATCGCCGCCGCGTCCGGCTCCGGTGTGTCGCCGGTCGCGTCGGCGGTCATGATGACCAGGCGGGAGTCGGCGAGGCGTTCCTCGGCAAGCCAGTCCTGGACGAGGGCGAGCGCACCGAGGCAGTCGGCCGGGCTCGGCGCGAGCAGCACCTCGGGTGCGATCTCGGCGGCCGAGGCGAGGTCGGCACAGGTCTCGGCCCGCAGTGCCTCGGCGAGTGCCGGCTCGCCGCCGAGCACGGCCCGGTGGGTCCGTCCGATACCCGTCGGGAGCTCTAACGGCGTCCAGTCGAGGTGGAAGAGGGCGGTGCGCGCAATCGCCGAGGTCGAACTGCCCGGCTCCGAGGAGATCGGGCGCAGCACGAGATCCCGCACGGTGGCGACCGGGTGACCGTCCTCGTCGGCGAGCACGAGCGACAGGGAATCAGTACCCCGGGGCCGCAGTCGTACCCGCAGGGCGGCCGCGTGCGCGGCGTGCAGGGTGACCCCGGACCAGGCGAACGGAAGCAGCGCGCGGTCGGTCGCGGCGGCGAGCGGGGTATGGCCTGCGGCGTGCAGGGCCGCGTCCAGCAAGGCGGGGTGCAACCCGAACCGGCCTGTGTCGGCAACGATCTCGGTGTCCAGTGCGACCTCGGCGTACACGTCCTCGCCGTGTCGCCAGGCAGCGCGTAGGCCTCGGAATGCCGGGCCGTAGTCCAGTCCTGCCTCGGCCAGCTCCGCATAGCCGCCGGTCAGGTCGATCTGTTCGGCGCCGGCAGGCGGCCACGGGGCGAGGGTGAACTCCTCGGTCGGGCCCTCCGGCGCCAGTACACCCGTGGCGTGGCTGGTCCAGGGCTGCTCGTCCGCACCGGGACGGGCATAGATCTGTAGCTCGCGGTCGCCGTTCTCGCCTGCCGCGCCGAGCACCACCTGCAACTGCACGACCTCGGCATCGGGCAGCACGAGCGGGGCGTGCAGGGTGAGTTCGCGCAGCTGCGGGCAGCCCGCCTGGTCACCGGCCCGGATCGCCAGTTCGACCAGGGCCGAGCCGGGGAGCACCGGGACCCCGGAGACGACGTGGTCGGCCAGCCATGGGTGGGTGCGGGTGGACAGCCGCCCGGTGAGTACCAGGCGGTCGGAGTCTGCCAGCCAGATCGCGGCGCCGAGCAGCGGGTGGTCGGTTCTCTCCAGTCCCAGCGAGGCCGGGTCGCCGCCGTCCGAGGTCGCGTCCAGCCAGTAGCGCTGGTGTTGGAACGCATAGGTGGGCAGGTCGATCCGGTGGGCACCGGGCAGCAATGCGTCCCAGTCCAACGGAATGCCGGTGGTGTGCAGGGTGGCCAGGGCGGCCAGCAGGGTCTCGACCTCGGGCCGATCCCGGCGCGAGGCGGCCACCGCCGCCGATTCGGCGACGATCTCCCCGACCGAGGGAGTGAGCACGGCCTGTGGGCCCAGCTCCAGGAACCGGGTCACGCCGGTACGGCGTAAGGCGGCGACGCCGTCGGCGAACCGGACCGGCTCCCGCACATGCCGAACCCAGTACTCGGCGGTCGAAATCTCCTCCCCCGCCACCTCTCCCGAGACCAGAGACACCACGGGCAGCCCGGCAGCCCGGTACACCACCGACTCCGCCACCTCCGCGAACTCGGCGAGCATCGGATCCATCAGATGCGAGTGGAAGGCGTGCGACACCGCAAGCCTGCGAACCTTGCGACCCAGACCGGAGAAGTGCGCCGCCACCGTCGACACCGCGTCCTCGACACCGGACACCACCACCGAGCCCGGGCCGTTGACCGCCGCGATGCCCACCACATCCGACAACAGGGGCCGAACCTCGTCCTCGGACGCCGCGACAGCCACCATCGCCCCGCCCTCGGGCAACGCCTGCATCAACCCGCCCCTGCCGGCGACCAGCCGACAGGCATCCGACAACGAGAACACCCCGGCAAGGTGCGCAGCAGTGATCTCACCCAGCGAATGCCCCGTCACCGCATCCGGACGAACACCCCAGGACTCCACCAGCCGAAACAACGCCACCTCAAACGCGAACAAACCCGCCTGCGCAAACACCGTCCGATCCAACTCAGAACCCGACCCAGAACCAGAACCGGACTCAGACTCAGACTCGGAGTCGGGCGCCCCGAACACCACCTCCGCCAACCCACCCGGCAACACACCATCGAACCCGGCACACACCGCATCAAAAGACTCCGCGAACACCGGAAACGCGCCGTACAACTCACGACCCATCCCCACCCGCTGCGCACCCTGACCCGAGAACAGCACCGCCAGCAGACCGGAGCCTGCGCCTGCGGTACCGGTGATCACCCGCCGGTCCGCACCGCCTGCGGCGAGCACACCCAGACCGGCGAGCAACTCTGCCCGGTCGGCACCCAGCACCACCGCACGATGGGAATGCAGCGAGCGGGAGACACCCAGCGAGTACGCGGTGGCCGCCGGGTCGAGCTCGGGAGTTCCGTCCGCAAAGGACAGCAGCCGCGCGGCCTGGGCCCGCAGCGCCTCCGGCGACCGCGCCGAGACCACCCACGGCACCACCGGCAGCGACGCCGCAGGCACCGGCAGCCCCGGGGACGCCGCCCCGGCGGACGGTTCCTCCGGTGCCTGTTCCAGGACGATGTGCGCGTTGGTGCCGGAGATTCCGAAGGAGGACACCCCGACCCGCCGGGGCCGGTCCACCGCAGGCCACTGGACCTGCTCGGTCAACAACCGCACCGCACCCGCATCCCAGTCCACATGCGAGGACGGCGCATCCACATGCAAGGTCTTGGGCAGCACACCGTGGCGCATCGCCTGCACCATCTTGATGACGCCGCCGACCCCGGCCGCAGCCTGGGAATGACCGATGTTCGACTTCAACGAACCAAGCCACAACGGCCGATCCGGCAGACGATCCCGACCGTAGGTGGCCAACAACGCCTGCGCCTCGATCGGGTCACCCAAGGTCGTGCCCGTCCCGTGCGCCTCCACCGCGTCCACCTCCGACGCGACAAGACCCGCATCCGCCAACGCACGCCGAATCACCCGCTGCTGCGCCGGACCGTTCGGCGCCGTCAGTCCGTTCGACGCGCCGTCCTGGTTCACCGAGGAGCCGCGCAGCACGGCGAGCACGCGGTGTCCCTTGGCCTTGGCGTCCGAGAGCCGCTCCAGCAGCACCAGACCGACGCCCTCCGACCAGCCGGTGCCGTCCGCCGCCTCGGCGAACGGCTTGCACCGGCCGTCGGCGGCCAGCCCGCGCTGCCTGCTGAACTCCACGAAGGGCATCGGCGAGGACATCACCGTCACGCCGCCTGCCAGCGCCATCGAGCACTCGCCGGAGCGCAGCGACTGCGCCGCCAGATGCATCGCCACCAGCGACGACGAACACGCCGTGTCGATCGTCACCGCCGGACCCTCCAGCCCGAACAGATAGGCGACCCGACCGGAGGCGATGCTGCCCGCGCTGCCGCTGCCGAGGTAACCCTCGAACTCCTCCGGGACCTCGTGCAGCCGGGCTGCGTAGTCGTGGTGCATCATGCCCGCGAACACGCCGGTCGCGGTGCCGCGCAGGCTCTCCGGGTCGATTCCGGCGCGTTCAAACAGCTCCCACGAGGCCTCCAGCAGCAGTCGCTGCTGCGGATCGACCGTCAGCGCCTCCCGGGGACTGAGCCCGAAGAACGCCGCGTCGAACCGGTCCGCATCGTGGAGGAAACCGCCCTCGCGGGCGTAGCTGGTGCCCGCGACGTCCGGATCGGCGTTGTAGAGCCGGTCCAGGTCCCATCCCCGGTTCACCGGGAATCCGGTGATCCCGTCGCGTCCCTCGGCCACCAACCGCCACAGGTCTTCCGGCGAGGCGACCCCACCCGGGTAGCGGCAGCTCATCGCCACGATCGCAATCGGTTCGTCCGGTGCGGCGAGGACCGCAGGGGCGGTGTCGACCGGGCGCAGACCCGCGAGTTCGGTGTGGAGCAGTTCCACCAGCGCGGCCGGGGTCGGGTGGTCGAACACCAGCGTCGCGGGCAGTCGGACACCGGTTTCCGAGGTCAGCCGGTTGCGCAGTTCGATCGAGGTGAGCGAGTCGAACCCGAGATCACGGAAGGCGCGGGACACCTCGACCGAGGCGGCCGAATCGTGCCCGAGCACCTCCGCGATCTTCGCCCGGACCAGGTCGGTCAGCACCCGGTCCCGTTCGGCCTCGGTCAGACCCGCCAATCGCGCGGCAAGCGGTGCGGCGCCCGCTGCGGCACCGGCTGCGACGATCCGCCGCCGGGTGGCCTGCACCCGGTCGCGCAACACGGTGGGGACCGCCTCGCCGTGGCCGCGCAGCGTCGCCAGGTCCAGCCGGACGGGCACCAGCGCGCCCCCTGATCCGGCGCAGGCCGCGTCGAACAGCGTCAGACCGTCCTCGGTGGACAGCGGGAGCACGCCGCCTCTGGCGGCGCGATGCAGATCGGTCTCCCCGAGGTTCGCCGTCATCGCACTGGTCTCGGCCCACATGCCCCAGGCCAGTGCGAGGGTGGGAAGACCGGCGGCTGCTCGGAACCCGGCGAAGGCATCGAGGAAGGAGTTCGCGGCCGCGTAACCGGACTGACCCGGCCCGCCGAAGACCCCGGCGGCCGAGGAGAACAACACGAAGGCGGACAGGTCCCGGCCTGAGGTCAGTTCGTGCAGGTTGACTGCGGCGTCCACCTTCGCGCGCAGCACCGCTGCCACTCTCGGCGCGGTCTGGGAGCCGACGACGCCGTCGTCCAACACCCCCGCCACGTGCACCACCCCGCGCAACGGGTGCTCCGAAGGGATCGTGTCGAGTGCTGCGGCCAGCGCCGCGCGGTCCGCCGCATCGGCGGCCACCAACTCGGCATGCGCACCCAGCTCCGCGAGTTCCGCACACAGTTCGACGGCCCCCGGGGCCTGCGCGCCCCGGCGGCTCAGCAGGAGCAGTCTGCGAACGCCGTGGACGCGAACCAGGTGGCGGGCGAGCAGACCGCCCAGTGCACCGGTCGCGCCGGTCACCAGCACGGTGCCCTCGGGGCCGAACTCCGCGGCCGGGGCAGGCCGCTCGTCCTTGACGGCCCGCACCAGCCGAGGCACGAAGATCGCGCCCGATCGGACCGCCAGCTCCGGCTCGCCCGAGGTGAGCAGGGCGGGCAGGACACGCACCGAGCTCTCGTCCTCGTCGATGTCGATCAGCACGATCCGACCGGGATGCTCCGACTGCGCCGAGCGCACCAGCCCCCAGGCCGCAGCCGAGGCCGGATCAAGCGGTGCGCCGCCGCAGTCCACCGCGCCGCGACCGAGGACCACCAGTCGGGTGTCGACGAACCGCTCCTGCCCGAGCCAGTCCTGCACGGCGGTCAGCGCCCGCAGGGTACGTGCGTGTGCCGTCGCGGCGAGATCCCCCTCGGAGGGCACCGCTGCGGCCAGGTCCAAGACGAGCACCTCGGGAGCCGGACCGTCGGGCGCCTGCCCCTCGGCCGCCGCATCGGGCGCCAGCACCTCCAGCGCCGCCACGTGGTCGGAGAGTGCGGACCGCACCGGGGAATCGACGAGCAGCGCCCACCGCTCGGCGGAGGCGACCGCCTTGGTGGGCAGCGGGGTCCAGCCGCACCGGAACAGGGAGTTGCGGACCACCCCGGGCGCAGGCGCGAGCTGCTCGGCCGCCTGCGGGCGCAGCGAGAGGGAGTCGACCTCGGCAACCGGTTCACCGGTGCCGTCGGCCACGGCCAGCGAGATCGATTCCTCGCCGCTCCGCCGCAGCCGTACCCGCAGCACGGTTGCGCCCGTGGCGTGCAGCGTCACCCCCGTCCAGGAGAACGGCAGTACGGCACCGCCGCCGCCCACCCCGGTATGGCCTGCCGCGTGCAAGGCGGCGTCGAGCAGCGCCGGGTGCAGCGCGAACTCGCCGGTCGCCCCCTCGGGCAGCGCGACCTCGACGAAGACGTCGTCACCGGAGGTCCACACCGCGCGCAGGCCGCGAAACACCGGTCCGTACTCCAGACCGACCTCGGCCAGCCGGTCGTAGAAGGACTCCGGATCGAGGTCCACCTCGGCCGCACCCGCAGGCGGCCACTCGGCAGCCGGGAAATCCGCCGGTTCCGCCGCGCTGCCCAGCAGGCCGTGCGCGTGCAGTGTCCACGGTTCATCCTCGGCCTCGGACGAGGGTCGCGAGTAGATGCGCAGGGAACGGGCGGCCGAGCCGTCCGGTGCGCCCACCACGACCTGGAGCCGCACCGCGCCCTCCTCGGGCAGCGTCAGCGGCGCCTGGAGGGTCAGTTCCTCCACCCGGGGGCAGCCCGCCCGGTCCCCCGCGTGCAGGGCGAGCTCGACCAACGCGGTCCCCGGCAACACGACCGCCCCGGCGACGCGGTGCTCGGTCAGCCAGGGGTGGCTGCGCACGGACAGCTGCCCGGTGAGCAGACTCCCGTCCGAGTCGGCGAGCGCGATCGCCCCGGCGAGCAGCGGATGCGCTGCGGCGGCCAGGCCCATGGCCTCGGGGTTCTCGGCGACGACCGGAGCATCGAGCCAGAAGCGCCTGCGCTGGAACGGATAGGTGGGCAGGTCCACGCGCGGCGACGCGGTGCCGTCGAACACCAGCGGCCAGCCGATCTCGGCGCCGTGGCAGTGCAGGCGGGCCAGCGCCTCGGTGACCGCCCGAGGTTCCGGTCGGTCGCCACGCAGCAGCGGGGTCGCCACGATGTCCTCGGCACCGTCGAGGCAGTCCTGCACCATCGCGGTGAGCGTGCCGCCGGGCCCGATCTCCAGGAAACGGGTGACGCTCTTCCCTCGGAGGAAGGCGATGCCGTCGCGGAAGCGGACGGCCGCGCGCACGTGCCGCACCCAGTAGTCGGGCGAGGTCAGTTCCTTGATCTTGGCCTGCACGCCGGTCACGTTGGACACCACGGCCAGCCGGGGCCGCCGGTAGGTCACGGTCCGCGCGACCTGCTCGAACTCGCCGAGCATCTCGTCCATCAGCGGCGAGTGGAACGCGTGCGACACGGCCAGCCGCCTGGTCTTGCGGCCGCGCTCGACGAACTCCGCCGCCAGGGCGGCGACCGCCTCCTCCGCACCAGAGACCACCACGGAGGCAGGCCCGTTGATCGCGGCGATTCCCGTCTGCTCGGTCAGCAGCGGGGTCACCTCGTCCTCGGTGGCCGCGATTGCCACCATCGCCCCGCCCGTGGGCAGGGCCTGCATCAGTCTGCCGCGCGCGCCCACCAGCCTGCAGGCGTCCGGCAGCGAGAACGCCCCGGCCAGATGCGCCGCGACCAGCTCGCCGATGGAGTGACCGACCAGGTAGCGGGGGCGCACGCCCCAGGACTCGACCAGCCGGTAGGCGGCCACCTCCACCGCGAACAGCGCGGCCTGAGTGAAGACGGTGCGGTCGAGAAGAGCGGCCTCGGGGCTGTTCTGCGACGCGAAGACCACCTCGCGCAACGGCTGCGGCAGCTCGGGGTCGAGATGCGTGCACACCTCGTCGAAGGCCCGGGCGAACACCGGGTACGACCGGTACAGCTCCAGGCCCATCCCCGGGCGCTGGGAGCCCTGACCGGAGAACAGGAACGCGAGCCTGCCGGTGCCTGCCGGGCCGCGCACCAGCTGCGCCGAACCGGTTCCGTCCGCGAGCGCGCGCAGCCCGCCGAGCAGCTCCGCACGATCGGTGCCCAGCACCACCGCGCGGTCGTCGAAGTGGGTGCGGGTGGTGGCCAGCGCCTGTCCGACATCCACCGTGGGCAGATCGGGACGCTGCTCCAGCAGCGCGAGCAGCCGCTCGGCCTGCTCGTGCAACGCCTGCCCGGTGCGTCCGGAGAGAAGCCAGGGCACGATCTCGGGCCGGGCGGCCTCGACCTGATCCGACGCGGCCTGACCCGGCTCGGCCTGATCCGATTCGACCGGGTCCGGCTCGGCAGGGTCCGGTTTTGGGGCCTGCTCGACGATGACGTGCGCATTCGTGCCGCTGACGCCGAACGAGGAGATCCCTGCCCTGCGCGGCCGGTCCGAAACAGGCCAGTCCACCGGTTCGGCGAGCAGGCGCACCGCGCCCGCCGTCCAATCCACCGAGGTGGTGGGCTGGTCCGCGTGCAGGCTCTTGGGCAGCAGGCCGTGGCGCAGGGACTGCACCATCTTGATCACCCCGCCGACGCCGGCAGCGGCCTGGGTGTGCCCGATGTTGGACTTCAGCGCGCCGAGCCACAGCGGCCGGTCCGCTGGACGGTCCTGACCGTAGGTGGCCAGCAGCGCCTGCGCCTCGATCGGATCACCCAGCGTGGTACCCGTGCCGTGCGCCTCCACGGCATCCACATCGGACGCCGCGAGGCCGGCATCGGCCAGCGCCTGCCGGATCACCCGCTGCTGGGCGGGACCGTTGGGCGCGGTGAGCCTGCTGCTGGCGCCGTCCTGATTGATCGCCGAGCCCCGGAGCACCGCGAGCACCTCGTGCCCGTTGCGCCGGGCGTCGGAGAGTCGCTCCAACAACACCAGACCGATGCCCTCTGCCCAGCCGGTGCCGTCTGCCGACGCCGAGAACGGTTTGCACCGGCCGTCGGCGGCCAGACCGCGCTGTCGGCTGAACTCCACGAAGGTGTTCGGCGTCGACATCACCGTGACCCCGCCCGCCAACGCCAGCGTGCACTCGCCTCGACGCAGGGCCTGCATCGCCCAGTGCATGGCGACCAGCGACGAGGAGCACGCCGTGTCGATGGTGACCGCAGGGCCTTCGAGACCGAACGTGTAGGCCACTCGCCCGGACGCGATGCTCGGCGCGCTGCCGTTGCCGAGGTAGCCCTCCAGCCCGGCAGGTGCGCTGGTGAACCGGGCGCCGTAGTCGTTGTACATGATGCCGGTGAACACGCCGGTCCGGCTGCCGCGCAGATCTGCGGGCGGGATGCCTGCCCGCTCGAACGCCTCCCAGGTGGCCTCCAGAAGCAGGCGCTGTTGCGGATCGGTGGCCAGCGCCTCCCGTGGATTCAGCCCGAAGAAATCGGGGTCGAAATCGGCGGCGTCGTGCAGGAAACCGCCCGCCCTGGCGTAGGTGGTACCAGCCGAATCCGGATCGGGATGGTAAATCCGCTCGGTGTCCCAGCCCCGGTCGGCGGGGAATTCGGTGATGGCCTCCCCGCCGGATTCGACCAGCCGCCACAGGTCCTCCGGAGAGGTGACGCCGCCGGGATAACGACAGCTCATCGCGACGATCGCAATGGGCTCACGCTCGCGGTCATCGAGCTCGCGCAGCCGCTGCCGCGTTCGCTGCAGGTCGGTCGTGACCCGCTTGAGATAATCCCGAAGCTTGCCGTCGCTCATTGAGGTCGTCCCTTTCGCGGCGCGATCGAGCCAGGTGAATCAGGAGATTCCCAGTTCGTTGTCGATCAGATCGAAGATCTCGTCGTCGCTTGCGGCGTCGATCTTCGGATCGACCTGGTCCGTTCCTGGGGACATCTCGTCCAGTGCGGACAACAGCCGACGCAACCTGTCGGTGAGAGCGACCCGCTCCGGCTCGCTGCCGGCGATCCCGGGTAGCGCTCGTTCGATGGCCGCCACCCCGCCGAGGGCATCGGCGAGGCCGTCGCCCGCCTCCTGGGCGGTCTCCGCCCGCAGGTGACCGGCGAGGGCGGCAGGCGTGGGGTAGTCGAACAGCAGGGTCGCGGGCAGCCGGAGCCCGGTGGCCGAGGTGAGCCTGTTGCGCAGCTCGACGGCGGTCAGCGAGTCGAAGCCGAGATCGAGGAAGCCCCGGTCGGTGTCGATGGTCTCCGGGTCGGCGATGCCGAGGACCTGCGCCGCCTCCACCTGCACCAGATCGGCCAGCAGCTCATACCGTTCCTCGGCGGTCAGCGGGGCCAGCCGTTCGGCCAGTTCGGTCTCCGGTGCCGGCCCGGCCCGGCGCAGCCGGGGCGGGGCGAGTGCCCGCAGCATCGGCGGTACCGGCCCATCGGCCAGGGCGCCGGTCACCAGACGGGACGGCACGAGCACCGGCTCGTCCCGCGCGGTGGCGAGATCGAACAGCTCGAACGCCTCCGCCGTGACCAGCGGCGCGAGGCCGCCTCGGGCCATCCTGGCGAGATCGGCCGGATCGAGTTTCCCGGTCATCCCGCTCGCCTCGGCCCACAAGCCCCACACCAGGGACTGGGCGGGCAGGCCGAGTGCGTGCCGCTGCCCGGCGAAGGCGTCCAGGAAGGCGTTCGCCGAGGCGTAATTTCCCTGCCCGGTGCCGCCGAGGGTGCCTGCCAGGGACGAGTACAGCACGAAGGCCTCGAGGTCGAGATCCACGGTGAGCTCGTGCAGGTTGACCACCGCATCGACCTTCGGTCGCAGCACGGTGTCCATCCGGGCCGGCGTGAGGGCGGTCAGCACTCCGTCGTCGAGTGCCCCCGCCACGTGCACCACAGCGGCGAGCGGGTGCTCCTCGGGTACCGAGGCCAGCACCGAGGAGAGTGCCGCACGGTCCGCCGCATCGCAGGCCACCAGCCGAACCTCGCAACCGAGATCGGCGAGCTCGGCCACGAACTTGGTGGCGCCGGGCGCCCCCGGGCCGCGCCTGCCTGCGAGCAGCAGGTGCCGAACCCCGCGCTCGGTGACGAGGTGCCGGGCCAGCACACGGCCGAGGGTGCCGGTCGCACCGGTGATCAGCGTGGTGCCGTGTCGCGGCCACTCCCGCCGGTGCGCTGCGGAATCGGCGGCGCCCGCCGGATCGACGGCGCCCGCGGGGACCAACCGGGGTACATGCACCTGGGTGCCTCGGATCGCCAGCTGGGGTTCCCCGCTCGCGAGCGCGTCGGCGACCACCCGGATCGGGTACTCGTCCGGTTCGAGGTCGAGCAGCACGAACCGGTCCGGGTGCTCGGACTGTGCGGTCCGCAGCAGGCCGTGTACCGAGGCACCGACCGGGTCCGCGACCGCGCCTGCGGCCGCGCAGGCTCCCCTGGTGAGCACCACCAGGGTGGTGTCCGTGAGGCTGTCCTCGGCGAGCCAGTCCTGCACCAGCCGCAGCGCCCGGTTCGTGATCGCGCGGACCGCGTCCGGCACGGTCGTCCCCGGCGGCGGGGCGATGGAGAAGTCGGCGAACACGACATCCGGCCGAGCGGCGGCGGAGACGACGGAGGCGAGGTCGGCGAACTGGTCCGAACCGTGGAAACCGGTCAACCCGTCACCGGCAGGTTCCAACAGACCCCACCTGCCGGGCACCGATTCGGCGACCGGGAGCACCGGCCAGTCCAGGCGGTACAGGGCATCCGCCCCGGCAGGCCGTGCGGCCAGCAGCTGTTCGGCGGGCAGTGGTCGCAGACGCAGCCCGGCCACCGAGATCACCGGGCGACCTGCGGGGTCGGCTGCGACCAGCGCGACGGAGTCCTCCCCCGTCGGCGACAGTCTGATCCGCAGCGCGGTCGCCCCGGTGGCGTGCAGGGTGATGCCGCTCCAGGAGAAGGGCAGCCGCCCGCCGGAATCGGAGTCCTCGAAGGCGATCGTGTGCAGCGCGGCGTCGAGCAGCGCGGGGTGCACACCGAAGCTCCCCGCAGCGGCCTCCTGACCTGCGGGCAACGCGACCTCGGCCAGTACTTCCTCGCCCAGCCGCCAGGCTGCGCGCAGGCCCTGGAACACCGGGCCGTAGTCGAAGCCGTTGGCCGCGCACTGCTGATACAGGTCCGAGATGTCCAGCGACTGCGCACCGGCCGGTGGCCAGTCCGCCCCGGCCGGCGATGCAGGCCCTCGGGCCCCGGCAGTGGCACCGAGGACACCGGCGGCGTGCTGGACCCAGCCACCGGGGCCGGTGTCGGGCCGGGTGTGCACGGTGATCGCCCGGCGGCCGGACTCGTCGGCGGGAGCGAGGACCAGCTGGAGCCGCACCGCACCGTCGGCCGCCAGCACCAACGGCGCCTGCAGGGTCAGCTCCTCGATCACACCGGTCCCCACCGGTTCTCCTGCAGCGAGCGCGAGTTCGAGGAACGCGGTGCCAGGGAAGAGGATCGTGCCGGACACCACGTGCTCGGCGAGCCAGGGCTGGGCCTGCGGGGAGATCCGGCCCGCGTACAGCATGGTGCCGTCGGCGGCCAGTTCCACCACGCTGCCCAGCAGCGGGTGACCGGTCGGCGCGAGACCGGCCTCGCCGCCTGCCCGCCGGGTGATCTCCAGCCAGTACCGCTCGCGCTGGAACGCGTAGGTCGGCAGATCGACGCGGAGCGCACCGGGCCTGCCGAAACCTGCCTCGCGGTCGAGTGCGACGCCGCGAACGTGCAGTTCGGCCAGCGCCGTGGTCACCGCGTCCCGATCGGCACGGTCGCCGCGCAGTGCGGACACCGCGACCGTGTCCGGGCTGATCGCGTCCGGATCGTCCTGGACGAGCGCGATCAGCACGCCGTCCGGGCCGAGTTCCGCGAACGCGGTGACCCCGAGTCCGGTCAGGGTCCGGACGCCGTCGCCGAAGCGGACGGCCTCGCGGACGTGGCGCACCCAGTACTCCGGGGTGCACAGGTCCGGCCCGTCGGCGAGCGCGCCGGTCAGATTGGACACCACGGCGATGCGGGGCGCCGAGTAGTCGAGCCCGGCAGCGATCTCGGCGAACTCCGCCAGCATCGCGTCCATCAGCGGGGAGTGGAACGCGTGCGAGACCCGCAGCCGCTTGGTCTTGTGGCCGCGTTCGGCGAGTTGCGCGCCGATCCGGTCCACCGCATAGGCGGCACCGGACACCACCACCGAGCGCGGGCCGTTGACCGCCGCGATACCGACCTCGTGCTCGTGTCCGGCGAGCAGTGCGCGGACCTCGGCCTCGGCGGCGAGCACCGACACCATCGCCCCACCGGGCGGCAGTGCCTGCATGAGCCGCCCCCTGGCCAGCACGAGCCTGCACGCGTCTGGCAGCGTGAGCACGCCGGAGAGATGGGCGGCGGTGATCTCGCCGATCGAGTGGCCGAGAAGGTAGTCCGGTTCGACTCCACAGGCCTCGAACAGCCGGAACAGCGCGACCTCGACGGCGAACAATCCGATCTGGGTGTACTCGGTGCGGTCCAGCAGTTCGGCGTCCTCGCTGCCCGCCTCGGCGAACACCACCTGCTTGAGCGGGCGGGCCAGTTCGCCGTCGGCATGGGCGCACACCTCGTCGAACGCGGCGGCGAACACCGGGGAGACGGCATGCAGGTCCCGGCCCATCCCGGCCCGTTGGGCGCCCTGACCGGTGCACAGGAAGGCGAGCTTCCGACTGACTGCCGCGCCCGTGATCAGCCCGGGGGCGGTCTCGCCCTCGGCAAGGGCACGCAGCGCGGTCAGATCCCCGCCGGGGATCACCGCGCGGTAGTCGAACTCGGCACGGGTGGTGGCCAGCGACCAGGCCACATCCGAGGGATCGAGAGTGGGTTGCTGCTCGACGACGTGCAGCAGTCGGCCCGCCTGCCCACGCAGCGCCGCAGCCGAGCGCGCCGACAGCGGCCAGGCCGGTGCGATGCCCGCGAGTGCGGTGCCCATCGCCTCCGGTTCGGCGGTCTCGGCCACACCGTCCCGGTCCAGCACCACGTGCACGTTGGTGCCGCTGATCCCGAAGGAGGACACCGCTGCCCGCCTCGGGCGGACGCCCTCGACCCACGGCACCGGTTCAGTGAGCAGTCGCAGCGACCCGGAACTCCAGTCGATGTGCGGCGAGGGCTCCTCGGCGTGCAGGGTGCGCGGCAGCTCTTCGTGCCGCAGCGCCATCACCATCTTGATCAACCCGGCCAGCCCGGAGGCGGCCTGGGTGTGACCGATGTTCGACTTCACCGACCCGAGCCACAGCGGCCGATCGGCAGGCCGGTCCCGACCGTAGGTGGCGAGCAGGGCCCCTGCCTCGATCGGATCGCCGAGCGAGGTGCCGGTGCCGTGCGCCTCCACCACATCCACATCGGACGGCTCCAGACCGGCATTGGCCAAGGCCTGCCGGATCACCCGCTGCTGCGCGGGCCCGCTCGGAGCGGTCAGCCCGTTCGAGGCGCCATCCTGGTTGACCGCCGAACCGCGCACCACCGCGAGCACCCGGTGTCCGTTGCGGTGGGCATCGGAGAGCCGTTCGACGAGCAGCATTCCGGCGCCCTCGGCCCAGCCCGCACCATCGGCGCCTGCGCCGAACGCCTTGCAGCGGCCGTCGGGGGCGAGCGCCCGCTGTCTGCTGAACTCCACGAAGGTGTCCAGGGTGGAGATCACGGTGACCCCGCCTGCCAGCGCCATCGTGCACTCGCCTCGGCGCACCGCGTCGGCGGCCAGGTGCAGTGCGACCAGCGAGGAGGAGCAGGCGGTGTCCACGGTGAGCGCAGGCCCCTCGAAGCCGAACAGGTAGGAGATCCGGCCGGAGGCGACGCTGCCCGCGCTGCCGGTGGCCAGGTATCCCTCCAGTCCGTCCGGGGTCTGTCCGCTGCGGGAGGCGTAGTCGTGGTAGTTCGAGCCGACGAACACGCCGATCCGCTCGCCCCTGGCGCCGCCGGGATCGATCCCGGCGGTTTCGAAGGCCTCCCAGGACGTCTCCAGCAGCAGCCGCTGCTGCGGGTCGATCGCGAGGGCCTCACGCGGCGAGACGCCGAAGAACTGGGCGTCGAACTCACCGGCCTCGTGCAGGAATCCGCCGCCCGTGGTGTAGAAGGTGCCCTGGTGGTCGGGGTCCGGGTGGTAACTCTCGTCCAGCGCCCAGCCTCGGTCGGCAGGCAGCGGGGAGATCACGTCCCGTCCTTCGGCGACCAGCCGCCAGAGGTCCTCGGCGGATTCGACGCCGCCGGGGAAGCGACAGCCGATGCCCACGATCGCGATCGGGTCGTCTACGGCGGGTCCGCTTGTGGTGGCGGCGGGCACCGGCGCATCGGCAACCGCGCCGAGCAGTTCCGCTGCCAGATACCGCGCCAGTGCGGTTGCCGTGGGGTGATCGAAGACCAGGGTCACCGGCAGCCGCAGCCCGGTGCTCTCGGCGATCCGGTTGCGCAGATCGACCGAGGTGAGCGAGTCGAAGCCGAGATCACGGAACGCGCGGTCGGCGTCGATCGCCGCCGCGTCGGGATAGCCCAACGCGGTGGCGGCGAGCTCTCGGACCGAGTCGAGCAGCCAGGCGGAGCGTTCCGAGGCAGGCAGCGCGCGGAGTTCGCCGACGAGCCCCGGCTCCTCGGTCACCACCGATGGCACCGCCGCAGGCAGACCGCGTAGCGCCGGGTTCGGGCGCGAGGCCGTCAGACTCGGGCCGTAGCGCTCCCAGTCGATCTCGGCCACCGCGAGGAATGCCGTGCCGTCGGCCACCGCCCGACCCAGTTCGGCGAGGGCGGGTTCGGGTTCCAGCAGGCCCATCCCGCTGCGCCGGAAGCGGGCCGCCGCCGCCTCGTCCACCAGTCCGCCGCCCGCCAGGGCGCCCCAGGCGAGGGAGGTCGCGGGCAGGCCGAGCCCGCGCCGATGCTCGGCCAGCGCGTCGAGGTAGGCGTTGGCGGCGGCGTAGCTGCCCTGCCCCGGTCCGCCGAGGGTGCCCGCCAACGAGGAGAAGAGCACGAAGGCGTCCAACTCGTGATGTCGGGTCAGCTCGTGCAGGTTGTGCGCGGCGTCGAGCTTGGACCTCAGCACGCCTGCGACTCGCTCCGGGGTGAGCGTGGCCAGCACGCCGTCGTCCACCACGCCTGCGGTGTGCACCACGGCGGTGAGTTCGCCAGGAAGCGAGTCCAGCAACGCGGACAGCGCCTCTCGGTCGGCGACGTCGCAGGCCGCGACGGTCACCTCGGCACCGAGCTCGCGCAGCTCGGCGGCCAGTTCCCCGGCTCCCGCCGCAGCCGGTCCACGGCGGCTGACGAGCAGCAGGTGCTCGGCGCCTGCGGCGGCCAGCCACCTGGCGGTCCGGGCGCCGAACGAGCCGGTGCCACCGGTCACCAGCACGGTGCCGCTCGGGGTCCACTCGGAGGTCCCCGCGTCGGGCTCGGCGCGCACCAGGCGCCGGGCGAGCAGTCCACGCCCGCGCACCGCAAGCTGGTCCTCACCGTCCACACCGGACAGCGCGGCGCAGATCAGGCCTGCCGCGTGGTCGTCCCACTCGACGGGCAGGTCGATCATGCCGCCCCAGCGCTCGGGGTGTTCCTGGCCTGCGATCCGTCCCAGTCCCCAGCCGAGGGCCTGCAGCGGCGCGGTCAGCGGCTCGGCCGGTTCGGTGCTGACGGCTCCCCTGGTCACGGTCCACAATGCGGCCGGAACACCGGAGTCTCCCAGTGCCTGGAGAAGAGTGAGAGTGGCGAGAAGTCCGACCGGCGTCGCCGAGTCCGGGCCCGCCGGTTCTTCGGCGGCGCCGAGCAGGGAGAGCACTCCGGTGAGCCTGCGTTCGGTGTCCGCCTCGCGCAGTCGGGTCGCCACGGCGGCGCGGTCCCCGCTGCCGTCGACCACCAGCACCCGTAGATCGGCCCCCCGCCCGCGCAGTGCATCGGCGAGCTGCTCGTGGGCGTGGTCGCCTGCGGGCACCGCAAGCAGCCAGGCGCCGGTGAGGTCGGTGGCTGCGAGGTCGGTGCCTGCCTCGACCGGCTGCCAGTCGACCTGGTAGCGGCGGCCGCCCTCGGCGGACGCGGTGGAACGGCTCCGCCGGGCCGGGGTCTCGGAGGCGAGCCAGTAGCGCTCCCGCTGGAAGGCGTAGGTGGGAAGTTCGACGGTGTGCGGATCGAAGGAGGCGAAGACCGGGGCCCAGTCCACCGGCAGACCTCGGACCCAGGCCTCGGCCAGCGAGGTCAGCAGCCTGCCGATTCCGCCCTCGCCGCGCCGCAGCGTGCCGACGACGGCGGTGGGCGTGAGCGCGCCTGCCCGGTCCAGGCCGTCCTGCACGGCCATGGTGAGCACGGGGTGCGGGCTGATCTCGACGAATCCGGTGAAGCCCTGTCGGGCGAGCGCGCCGATCGCGGTGTCGAACCGGACCGTGGCGCGCAGGTTGCGGTACCAGTAGTGGGCGTCCAGGTCGGCGGTGTCGAGCCAGTCGCCGGTGACCGTGGAGAAGAACGGCACGGTCCCGGACTGCGGGCTGAGGCAGGCCAGCGCCTCGACCAGTTGTTCCTCGATCCGCTCCACCTGCGCCGAGTGCGAGGCGTAGTCGACCGGGATTCGGCGGGCACGCACCTCCTGTGCCTCGCATTCGGCAAGCAGCTCCGCGAGCGCCGAAGGCTCACCGGAGACGACGACCGCCGACGGCCCGTTGACCGCCGCGATGGAGATCCGCTCCTCGAACCGGTCGATCCTGGTGCGTGCCTCGTCCACCGACAGGGCCAGCGACACCATGCCGCCGTCGCCTGCGAGCACCTCGGCGATCAGTCGAGAGCGGAGGCAGACGATCCGCGCGCCGTCGGCGAGGCTCAGGCCGCCTGCCACGACGGCGGCGGCGATCTCGCCCTGGCTGTGCCCGGCGACGGCCTGCGGTTCGATGCCGTACGCCCGCCACACCTCGGCGAGTGACACCAGTACGGCGTACAGCAGCGGCTGGACGACGTCGACCCGCTCCAGCAGGGCCTCGTCGGACAGGGCCTCGCGGGCGGGCCAGTCGGTGTGCTCGGCGAACGCCTCCGTGCATTCGGCGAAGCGGGCGGCGAACACCTCGGAGGACTCCAGCAGCTCCACCGCCATGCCGGTCCACTGCGATCCCTGGCCGGGGAACAGGAAGGTGATCCGCCCGTCCACGTTCGCGATGCCGGTCACGAGACCGGGTGTGGAGCCGCCGTCGGCGAGCACACCCAGCCCGTCCCGCAGCGCCTGCCCGCCCTCGGCGACCACGACGGCGCGACGGTCCAGCGCGGCCCGCGAGGTCGTGAGCGAGAAGCCGATGTCCACGGCGGAGGTCTCGGTGCCTGCGAACCGGTCCAGCAGGGCCGCGGCCTGGGCGCGCAGTGCGGGGGCCGTCCGGGCGGACACCGGCCACGGCACGGTCAGGTCCGCCTGCGGCGGCGTGGTCACAGCCGCAGGCACGACCGTCCTCGGGTGATCCTCCTCGGTCGGCAGCTCCTCGATGACGACGTGCGCGTTGGTACCGCTGACCCCGAAGGAGGAGATCCCGGCGCGGCGGGGTCGGCCGTCGCGCTGCCACGGCTGTTGTTCGGTCAACAGCCGGACGTCACCGGCCGTCCAGTCCACATGAGTGGTGGGCTGGTCGGCGTGCAGGGTGCGGGGCAGCTGCTCGTTCCGCAGCGCCATCAGCATCTTGATCAGACCGGCCAGCCCGGAGGCCGCCTGGGTATGACCGATGTTCGACTTCACCGACCCGAGCCACAACGGCCGATCGGCAGGCCTGCCCTGTCCATACGTCGCCAGCAGGGCCTGCGCCTCGATCGGGTCGCCCAGCCTGGTGCCGGTGCCGTGCGCCTCCACGACATCCACATCGGACGGTTCTAGGCCTGCATTGGCCAAGGCCTGGCGGATGACCCGCTGCTGCGCCAGGCCGCTCGGTGCGCTCAACCCGTTCGAGGCGCCGTCCTGGTTGATCGCCGAACCGCGCAGCAGGCCGAGTACCCGATGTCCGTTGCGGCGGGCGTCGGAGAGCCGCTCGACGAGCACCAGACCGGCGCCCTCGGCGAGCGCCATGCCGTCGGCGCCCGCGCCGAAGGCCTTGCACCGGCCGTCCAGGGACAGACCGCGCTGCCTGCTGAACCCGATGAACCCGTCCGGGCCGTACATGACCGCGACGCCACCGGCCAGCGCCATCGTGCACTCGCCTCGGCGCACCGCATCGGCGGCCAGGTGCAGCGAGACCAGCGCGGAGGAACAGCCGGTGTCGATGGTGATCGCCGGCCCCTCCAGGCCGAAGGTGTAGGAGACCCGGCCGGACAACACGCTGGTCGCGGTGCCGGTCACCAGGTGGCCCTCGGCGCCGTCGGGCAGTTCCGGGGTGTCGTTGCCGTAGCCCTGATAGGCGGCGCCGAGGAACACCCCCGTGCTGCTGCCGCGCAAGGTGTGCGGGTCGATCCCGGCCCGCTCCAACGCCTCCCAGGCGACCTCCATCACCATCCGCTGCTGCGGATCCATCGCGAGGGCCTCACGCGGGGAGATGCCGAAGAACCCGGGGTCGAAGTCCGCCGCCCCGGTGACGAACCCACCGCTGCGCACGTAGCTGGTGCCCGGCCGGTCGGGGTCCGGGTCGTACAGCTGCTCGACGTTCCAACCCCGATCCTCGGGAAACGTCGAGATCGCGTCGACACCGGCGGCGACCAGGTCCCACAGCTGTTCCGGGGTGCTGACATCACCGGGGAACCGGCAGGCCATCGACACGATGGCGATCGGGTCGTCGTCCACCTCGGTGCGCGTCGACACCGGTGCCAGGACGGGTTCGTCGGCGCGGTCGCCGAGCAGGGCGGTGCGCAGGTTCTCGGCCAGCACGGTGGCCGTCGGGTGGTCGAAGACGATGGTGGAGCGCAGCCGCAGGCCGGTGGCCGCGTTGAGCCGGTTGCGTAGTTCGACGGAGAGCAGCGAGTCGAAGCCGAGTTCCCGGAAGGCACGTCCGGTGTCCACCATCTCCGGGCCGTCGTGGCCGAGCACCGCCGCGACCTGGCTTCGCACCAGGTCCAGCAGCAGCCAGTCCTGTTCGGCTCGTTCGAGATTGCGCAGCCGCCGCGCGAATCCGCCGTCTGCGGTGCCCTCCTCGGCCGTCGACGCCGCATCCGCCGCCAGGATCTCGCGCACCTCGGGGATCTCGGCGAGCAGGGGGCGGTCGCGCGTGGCGGTGAAGACCGGCACGAACCGGTCCCAGTCGACATCGGCGATCGCGATGAACGCCTCGTCCCGGTCGAGCGCCTGCTGCATGCCCGCCACCGCGATTGCGGGGTCCATGAAGGTGATCCCGCGAAAACGCAGTTGTTCCTGCATCTTGTCGACGGCCATGCCGCCGCCGTCCGGACTCCAGATGCCCCAGGCGATCGAGGTGCCTGCGAGGCCGCGAGCCCGGCGGTTCTCGGCGAGCGCGTCGACGTAGGCGTTGGAGGCCGCGTAGGCGCCGTGGTCGCCGCTGCCCCAGACGCCCGCGACCGAGGAGCAGAGCACGAACGCGTCCAGGGTGTCCTCGGCGAACAGCGCGTCGAGGTTCCGCGCGCCTGCCATCTTGGCCCGCACGCCCTCGGCGAAGTCCTCGATCGAGGTGTCGGCAAGCGGCACCAGTAGACCGATGCCCGCGGTGTGCACGACCGTGCGGATGTCGTCGCCGTCGCGCGCCAGGCCCTCGACCAGCTCGGTCAGCGCGTCCAGGTCGGTGACGTCGCAGGCGACGATGGTGACTCTGGCGCCGAGGGCGGTCAGTTCGGCCGCCAGTTCGTCGGCTCCCGGGGCGGCACTGCCTCGGCGGTTGGTGAGCACCAGGTGCTCGGCGCCGCCGCAGGCAAGCCAGCGAGCGGTGTGCGCGCCGAGACCGCCGGTGCCGCCGGTGATCAGCGCGGTGCCGCGCGGAGTCCAGCGGCGGTGCGGTGTGCGGTCGCCGATCGGCAGGCGTACCAGCCGCCGGAGCAGGACCCCGGTGCCGCGCACCGCGAGCTGGTCTTCGGTGCCGGGGTCGGCGAGGACGCCGGTCAGGTGCGCAACGGTGGCGGTGTCCAGGTCGGCAGGCAGGTCCACCAGCCCGCCCCAGCGATCCGGGTGTTCCAGCGCGATCACCCGGCCCAGGCCCCAGAACGCGGCGTCGGCGGGGTTGTCCACCTTCTCACCCCGGCCGGTGGCCATCGACTCCCGAGTGGCCAGCCAGAGTCTCGCGGTACCGCCGACATCGGACAGTGCCTGGAACAGGCCGACGGTGGCGGTCATCCCGATGGTGAGTCCGGTGTGACCGGGGTCGGGACGGTGGTCGGCGGCGAGCAAGGAGAACACGTCTGTCACCGGGTCGGTGTCGAGCAGTTCGTGCAGCCGGGTCGCCAGGGCGGCTCGGCCGAGGTCCTCGTCGGGACCCAGCACGAGTTCGCGGACCTGCACGCCTGCGCCGGTGAGGCCGTCGCGGAGGGTGTGTGCCCGGTCGGCGTCGGCTTCGGAACTCACCAGGAGCCAACTGCCGGTGAGCGCGCGGCGCGGGGCGGCCGGGCGGGGCCGCCAGCTGATGCCGTAACGCCAGCGGTCCAGGCTGCTGTCCTGCCGCTGCCTGGCGCGTCGGGCGGAGAGGGCGGGGAGGACCTCGGCGAGGGCGGCGGGGGTCACCTCGAGTTCATCGGCGAGCGAGGCGAGATCGTTGGCGTCCACCGCCTGCCAGAACCCGGCGTCGGCGGGCTCGGCTACCGCTCCGGGCGCGGCCGGGGTGGCGTCGAGCCAGTAGTGGCTGTGTTGGAAGGCATAGGTGGGCAGGGGCGCGCGCCGGGGTTCGTCGCCGAAGGCGGGGGTCCAGTCCACCGGATACCCCAGTGCCCAGGCCTGGCCCACGCTGTCGTACAACCGGCGCAGCCCACCGTCGTCCCTGCGCAGCGTCCCGGTCACCAGGGCGCCGTCGACCTCCAGGGCGTCCAGGGTGTCCTGGATGGACATCGTCAGCACCGGATGCGGTGAGGACTCCACGAATCCGGTGTAGCCCTGCTCCGCCAACGCAGTGATCGCAGAGTGGAAATGCACCGTGTGGCGGAGGTTCCGGTACCAATAGTCGGCGTCCAACTCACTGGTGTCGATCCAGTCGCCGGTCACCGTGGAGAAGAACCCCGTCTCACTGCTGCGCGGCGTGATCTGCGCGAGCACCGCCAGCAGATCGGCTTCGAGCCGCTCGACCTGCTCGGAATGCGAGGCGTAGTCCACCGCGATCCGCCGCACCCGAACACCATCGGCCTCACACGACCCGGCGAAGCCGGCCAAGGCCTCGGGTTCGCCGGAGACCACCACCGACGACGGGCCGTTCACCGCCGCCACCGACACCGAACCGGCACCGAAACCCGCGAGACGGGACCTGACCTCGTCCTCGGGCAGGGCCACCGACAGCATCCCGCCACCCCCGGCCAGGGTCTTTGCGATCAACCGGGAACGAGCACACACCACCCGCGCGCCGTCAGACAACGACAGACCACCCGCCACCACCGCCGCAGCAATCTCACCCTGGGAATGACCCACCACCGCATCCGGCCGAACACCAAACGACTCCCACACCGCAGCCAACGACACCAACACCGCAAACAACACCGGCTGAACAACATCAACCCGCGCCAACAACCCCTCATCATCCACAGCAGCGACAAGAGACCACTCAACCCACGGCGCCAACGCCTCCCCACACTCCGCGAACCGCGCAGCAAACACCGGTGAAGACCCCAGCAACTCCCGACCCATCCCCACCCACTGCGAACCCTGACCCGGAAACACCAAGGCCACCCGACCAGCAGGACCGGCCACGCCGGTCACCAGGGCTGCGTCGGAGCCGTTGTCTGCGAGGACGCCTGCGGCCGCGATCAGTTCCTCCCGGCGGTCGCCCACCAGCACCGCGCGGTGTTCCATGGCGTCGCGTGCCGTCGCCATGGCGAACGCGGTGTCCCCCGGGGACAGCTCCGGCCGGGCGCGGACATGCTCGAGCAGCCGCTCCGCCTGTGCAGACAGCGCGGCGGCCGACCGAGCCGACAGCAGCCACGGCAGCATCCCCGGCTCGGTTGCGAGGCCGTCGGGGGCCGTCTCGGGTACCGGCGCCTCCTCGACGATCACGTGCGCGTTCGTCCCGCTGCCGCCGAAGGAGGACACGCCCGCACGCCGGGGCGCATCCGTGGCAGGCCAGGTTGCGTTCTCGGTGACCAGCTCGACCTGTCCAGCCGTCCAGTCCACGTGCGAGGTCGGGGTGTCCACGTGCAGGGTTGCGGGCACGGTCGCGTGTTGCAGCGAGAGAACGGTCTTGATGATCCCGGCGACACCGGAGGCCGCCTGCGAGTGCCCGATGTTCGACTTCACCGAGCCGAGCAGCAGCGGCCGTCCGCCCTCGCGGTGCTGCCCATAGGTGGCAAGCAGTGCCTGTGCCTCAATCGGGTCGCCGAGCTCGGTGCCGGTGCCGTGTGCCTCCACGGCGTCGACCTCGGCGGGTGAGAGCCCCGCGTCGCGCAGTGCCTCGCGGATCACCCGCTGTTGGGCGGGCCCGCTCGGCGCGGTGAGACCGTTGGACGCACCGTCCTGATTGGTCGCCGACCCGCGCAGGACGGCGAGCACTCGATGGCCGTTGCGCTGCGCGTCGGACAGGCGCTCCAGCAGGAGCACGCCGATGCCCTCGGACCATGCCGTGCCGTCGGCTGCTTCGGCGAACGGCTTGCAACGCCCGTCGGGCGCGAGCCCTCGCTGTCTGCTGAACTCCACGAAGTTGCGAGGGGAGGCCATGACCGTCGCACCGCCGACCAGCGCCATCGAACACTCCTGCTGGCGCAGTGCGCGGATGGCGAGGTGGGTCGCCACCAGCGAGGAGGAGCACATCGTGTCGATGGTGACCGCAGGTCCCTCGAACCCGAAGGTGTAGGCGATCCGGCCGGAGAGCACCGCACTCGAGGAACCGGTCAGCAGATGCCCTTCGACGCCGTCGGCGGCACCGTCGACGCCCGCGCCGTAACCCTGGTTGCTCGATCCGACGAAGACCCCGGTTCCGCTGCCGCGCAATGACTCGGGTGCCAGGCCCGCGCGTTCGACCGCCTCCCATGAGACCTCCAGCAACAGCCGCTGCTGTGGATCCATGGCCAGTGCCTCGCGTGGGGACACACCGAAGAAAGCCGCGTCGAATCCGGCCGCGCCTGCAAGGAAACCGCCCTCGCGCACGTAGGATTTGCCGCTCCGCTCGGGGTCCGGGTCGTAGTATCCGGCTGCCTCCCAGCCACGGTCGGCGGGCCAGTCGGACATCACGTCCCGGCCGGTTGCCGCGACCTCCCAGAGCTGTTCGGGCGAATCCACCCCGCCGGGGAATCGACAGGCCATGGAGACGACGGCGATGGGCTCGTGGCGATCGGCTTCGACCTGCCGCAGGCGCTGACGAGTCTGCCGCAGATCCGCGGTCACCTTTTTCAGGTAGTCGCGAAGCTTGCCGTCGTCCACCATCTACCACCAACTCCTTGACGCAGGGGGCGACATCGGATTACCGCAGGAAAGGAACGATCGCCGGGCACGCCGGTGCGCAGCCGAGCGTGAGAACTGATCGGAAATCTGCCAGAGACCGATTAGCAGAATTGTCAATCTTGCGGGGCACGGGCAGCCGAGAAAGCCCGGCCCAGGTGGACAGTGCGGTTGACCCGGGGTGGGTCGACGCCTGGCGGGTGATCGACATCACCCGTCCCCGTCCGCCATCGGGCGTCTCGTCCGATGGCCGGGCTGGGACCGAAACCGCAGGTCCGCCAGTCTGCTCCGACGCGGGCGGCCTGCCGACCCCGCTGGAGCACGCCGCCGTCGCCGAGCAGCGCTGGCGGACCCGTTCGCGAATTCGATGCCGCCATCGGATCGAGTGACATCATCCGAAGATCTTCCGCAGTTCCGTGATCGCGTGCGCACGAGCCGGAAAACACCACCCGGCACGGGACTACCCGACGATTCCGGTCGGGAGGTGCGTCAGTCCGCTATTGCGGCGATCGAGTCACCACGCAGTACCGCATCGAGGGCCTGTGGGATCAAGGCGGTGTCCATCAGCGCGGTGAGCCGGTCACGCAGGCGAGTGTCCGAGACCAACAGCCCCGTCGCCAGGTCGGCGTCCACGGTGGCCCGGTCGCGCTGCCGCCCGGCGTAGATCTCGGCCAGCCGCCCGGCCTGGAAGGCTGCGTAGTCCTGCCGCCAGTGGAAACCCGCATAGGGGCTCAGCCGCTGGTTCGTGTTGTAGGACGAGCCACCATTGATGATCTTGCGGCAGTACTGCTCGTAACCCCGGTCGGGAACATGCAACAGCGACAGCGGCCGGTGTTGCGCCTTCGGCCCCAGGTTCGGCCCGGAGGCCCCGTGGTTGCCCTGGTCCACCGTCACCTCGGGATCACCCCGGTGGCAGACCTTGGCCGGGTCCCCGTGCCCGAGATCGGCCAGTGAGGTGGTGTCCCGCAGGATGAGCCGGTCGAGCCACGGACCGGTGGCATCCGGATCGGCGACGAGGTTGTCCGGCCGCACCGGCAGCAGGCCTGCCTGTGGTTCCACCTCGGCGAAGGCCGAGGCCAGCGCACCGCGTTCCACCGTGGCGGCGCCGTCCGGCCAGAAGAACTCGTCGGCATCGCAGTTGATCACCCAGTCGGCGCCGTGGGCCTCGGCGGCCCGGCGGGCCATCCTGGTCACCCAGCGGCCCTGTTCATAGTCCTGGGTCGGTTCGTGGTGCAGTTCGAGCATCCCGAGGTCGCGATACGCCTCCAGCACCTCCACCGTGCCGTCCACGGAACCGTTGTCGGTGGCCACGATCAGATCGACACCCGCATCGAAGTGGTGCTCGATCGTCGCCGCGACCACGTCGACCTCGTCGCGTACCAATAGGGTCATGACCAGCTGCATGTCGTCCTGTCTCCTCAGTGGGTTCGGCTGCGGGCAGGCTGCAGCGGGTGAGCGCTGCCGCCCTCGGTGGTGTCCGTCGGTCGGGGCGTAACGGTCGTCTCGGCGCTGTCAGTCCGAGGATCGACACCGGAAGTTCGCGGGCAGGCGGGGTCTCCCCCGAATAGGTGGTCGGCTGTCCGCCTCATCGAGGCCCCTTCCGCCCGGTCCGCTTGAGTCAGGCGAGGCCGAGTTCGTTGTCGATGAGCTCGAACATCTCGTCGTCGGTCGCGGTGTCCAACAGGTCCTCGGGCTCCTCGCCGCTGTGATCGGCGACGGCGGGAGCTCCCCACCTGCGCAGCAGCGCTTCCAGGCGAGTGGCGAGCTCGGCACGCTCGGCCCCGGTGGGCGGCGTCCTGGTCAATCCGAGCTCGAATCGCTCCAGTTCGGCCAACGGGTCCCGATCGTCGGGCCGGTGGTCGGGCACCACCAGGGTTCCGAGCAGCTGCTCGGCGAGAGCGGCGGGGGTGGGGAAATCGAAGACGAGGGTGGCGGGCAGCCGCAGCCCGACCACGGTGCCGAGCCGGTTGCGGAAGTCGACTGCGGTCACCGAGTCGAACCCCAGCTCTCGGAAGGTCTGTCGGCCCGTTCCGGCGAGCGTCCCCGAATGGCCGAGCACCCTGGCGGCCTGGGAGTTGACGAGGTCGATCAGCGAGCGCCGCTGCTCGGCGGGGCTGAGCCCGGCCAGCGTCCTGGCGAAGTCCGTGCGGTCGTCCTCGGCCGCCACCGCGACGGCCGGTTCGGCCTCGGTGAGCGCACGCACCTCGGGTAGATCACCGAGGAGGGGGCGGGCCCTGACCAGCGTGTACGTGGGCGCGAACCGCGTCCAGTCGATGTCGGCGACCACCACGTGTGGCACCCCCGACCGGACGGCCTGCTCCATCGCGGTGACGGCCAGCTCCGGCGCCATCGCGGGGACGCCGCGTTGGCGCAGCCGGACGGCCTCCTGGGCATCCACCATGCCGCCGCCCGCCCAGGCACCCCAGGAGATGGCGGTGGCGGGGAGTCCGAGCGCCTGCCGCCGATGGGCGAGCGCGTCCAGGTAGGCGTTGGCCGCAGCGTAGCCGGGCTGCCTGGCATTGCCCCACACCCCTGCGCCGGAGGAGAACAACACGAAGGCGTCCAGGTCGAGCCCGCTGGTCAGTTCGTCGAGATGCCGTGCTCCGGCGACCTTGGCGCCGAACATCGCGGTGAAGTCGGTGAGCTCGAGATCGGTGAGCGGGGTCTCGGGGGCGACGATCCCGGCGGCGTGCACGATCGCGGCGGGCGGTTCGGGCAGCGAGCGCAGCAGGTCCGCCACCGCGTCCCGGTCTGCGACGTCACAGGCTGCGATGGTGACCTCGGCGCCGAGGGCGGTCAGCTCGGCCGTCAACTCCGAGGCTCCCGGAGCGGCGCTGCCGCTGCGGCTGGTGAGCACCAGGTGCTCGGCGCCGTTCGCGGCAAGCCAACGGGCGGCATGCGCACCGAGCGCACCGGTGCCGCCGGTGATCAGCGCGGTGCCGCGCGGGGTCCACGGGGTGCCGGGGAGTTCGGGCTGGTTCGCCCGGACCAGTCTCCTGCCGTGGAGTCCTCCGGAACGCACCGCGAGCTGGTCCTCGTCGCCTGCACCGGACAGGGCCGCGCACAGCAACTCGATGTCCTGTTCACCGGGTGCGGCAGGCAGGTCGATCAGACCGCCCCAGTGATCGGGCAGGTCCAGGCCTGCGACGATGCCGAAACCCCAGGCCGCAGCTTGATCCGGGTGGTCAACCGGTTCGCCTGCTGCGGCGGTTGCGGCGGTGGTCACCGTCCACAGCGGGGCTTCCACCCCGATGTCGAGCAGGGCTTGGACGAGTCGGAAGGTCCCGGTCAATCCTCGGCGCAGGGCAGGCGCGTCGGGTTCCGGTCTGCCGTCGGTGGCCAGCAGGGACAGCACGCCGCGCAGGTCGTGGTCGTCGGTGGCCGCGCGAAGGCGTTCGGCAAGCCGGGACCGGTCGTCGTGGTCCACCTCCACCGACACGACCTTCTGGCCGCTGCTCTCCATTCCCCGCGCGCAGGCCTCGGCGAGCGAGCGGCAGGCGTCGGGGGCGACCAGCAACCAGGTTCCGCCTGAGTCCGGGTTTTCCGGCGGGTCGATCGAGGTCCATTCCAGCCGGTAGCGCCAGGAGTCGACGGCGCCGTCCGGCACCGGCACGTCGGGCCAGTAGTGGGTGTGTTGGAACGGGTAGGTGGGCAGCGGCACCGGCCGGGAGTGGTCGCCGAACGCCGGGGTCCAGTCCACCGGATACCCCAGCGCCCAGGCCTGGCCCACGCTGTCGTACAAGCGGCGCAGCCCACCGTCGTCCCTGCGCAGCGTCCCGGTCACCAGGGCGCCGTCGACCTCCAGGGCGTCCAGGGTGTCCTGGATGGACATCGTGAGCACCGGATGCGGTGAGGACTCCACGAATCCGGTGTAGCCCTGCTCCGCCAACGCAGTGATCGCAGAGTGGAAATGCACCGTCTGACGAAGATTCCGATACCAATACCCGGCATCCAACTCACTGGTCTCGATCCAGTCACCGGTCACCGTGGAGAAGAAACCCACCTCGCTGCTGCGCGGCGTGACCTCCGCCAACACCGCCAGCAAGTCCGCTTCGAGCCGCTCCACCTGCTCGGAATGCGACGCATAATCCACCGCAATACGCCGAAGGCGAACCCCGTCGGACTCACACGCCTCGGCGAACCCGGCCAAGGCCTCGGGTTCGCCGGAGACCACCACCGACGACGGGCCGTTCACCGCCGCCACCGACACACCACCGGCACCGGCATCGGCACCGGCATCGGCATCGGCGTCGGCACCGGCGTCGAACGTCGTGAGGCGGGAGCGGACCTCGTCTTCGGGCAGGGCCACCGACAGCATCCCGCCGCCCCCCGCCAGGGTCTGGGCGATCAACCGGGAACGAGCACACACCACCCGCGCGCCATCAGACAACGACAAGCCACCCGCGACCACCGCCGCGGCGATCTCCCCCTGCGAATGACCCACCACCGCATCCGGCCGAACACCAAACGACTCCCACACCGCAGCCAACGACACCAACACCGCAAACAACACCGGCTGAACAACATCAACCCGCGCCAACAACCCCTCATCATCCACAGCAGCGACAAGAGACCAGTCGACCCACTCCCCCAACGCCTCCCCACACTCCGCAAACCGCGCAGCAAACACCGGTGAAGACCCCAGCAACTCCCGACCCATCCCCACCCACTGCGAACCCTGACCCGGAAACACCAAGGCCACCCGACCAGCAGGACCGCTCACCACGCCGGTATCGATCGTGTGGAGCCCGGCGAGCAGTTCGTCCCGATCGCCTGCCAGCACCGCGCGGATCTCGAGGGCCGATCGCGCGGCCACCAGCGAACAGCCCAGATCCATCGCGGACAGTTCGGGGCGCGAACCGGCGTGCTCGGCCAGCCGGGCGGCCTGCGCCCGCAGCGCTTGGGCCGACCGCGCCGACAGCACCCAGGGCGCCACCGGAAGAGTCTCCGGCGGCGGGGCGGTCTCCGGCTGGTCCGGTGCTTGTTCCAGCACGACGTGTGCGTTGGTGCCGCTGATCCCGAACGCGGAGACGCCCGCCCGTCGAGGCTCGCCGGTATCCGGCCATTCCACCTGCTCCGTCAGCAGTCGGACCGCACCCGAATCCCAGTCCACGTGGGAGGTCGGCGCGTCCACGTGCAGGGTCTTCGGCAGTATCCCGCGTCGCATCGACTCGACGATCTTGATCACGCCCGCCAGCCCCGCCACGGTCTGGGTGTGGCCGATGTTCGACTTCACCGAGCCCAACCACAACGGCCGCTCCGCCGGACGATCCCGACCATAAGTCGCCAACAACGCCTGCGCCTCGATCGGATCACCCAAGGTGGTCCCGGTCCCGTGCGCCTCCACCACATCGACCTCGGACGCCTCGAGACCGGAATTCGTCAACGCCTGCCGGATCACCCGCTGCTGCGACGGGCCGTTCGGCGCCGTCAGACCGTTCGAGGCACCGTCCTGATTCACTGCGGAACCGCGCACCACCGCCAGCACCTCGTGCCCGTTGCGCCGGGCGTCCGACAGCCTCTCGAGGACGAGCATCCCGGCACCTTCGGACAACGCGAATCCGTCGGCCGCCTCCGCGAAGGACTTGCACCGGCCATCCGGCGCCAGACCCCGCTGCGAGCTGAAGCCGCTGAACTGCGCTGGGGTGGACATCACCATGGCCGCGCCCGCGAGCGCCAGTCCGCACTCCCCGGCACGCAGCGCCCGGACCGCCAGATGCATGGCGACCAGGGAGGAGGAGCAGGCGGTGTCGATGGTGAGCGCGGGGCCTTCCAGCCCGAGGACATAAGCGATCCGGCCGGAGGCGACGCTGCCTGCCTCGCCGGTGACCGCGTAGCTCTCGTCCGCGCTCTCGTCCCGCCGCAGGACCGATCCGTAGTACTGCTCGCCGAGCCCGACGAACACGCCGGTCTGGCTGCCACGCAGCGAACGAGGGTCGAGCCCGCCCCGCTCCAGGGCCTCCCAGGAGGTCTCCAACAGCAGCCGCTGCTGCGGGTCCATGGACAGCGCCTCGCGGGGCGAGATTCCGAAGAACCCGGCGTCGAATCCGGCGACGTCCTGGAGGAACCCGCCCTCGCGGACGTAGCTGCGCCCTCGGGCCTGCGGATCCTCGTTGAAGAGTGCGGCGAGGTCCCAGCCACGGTCGAGCGGGAAGGTGCCGATCGCGTCGCCCCCTGCGGCGACGAACTCGAACAGTTCCTCGGGACTGGACAGGCCGCCGGGCAGCCGACAGCTCATCGCGACGATCGCGATCGGTTCCGCCGGATCGGCGACCGTGACCGCCCCCACCGGGGCCACCGCCGCGCCACCGTCGTCGAACAGGCCGATCTCCAGGTGGTGCGCGAGTTCCGTCGGGGACGGGTAGTCGTAGACCAGGGTGGCGGGCAGGCGCAGGCCGGTCGCCCCGGTCAGCCGGTTGCGCAGTTCCACCGCGGTGAGCGAGTCGAAGCCGAGTTCGGTGAACGCGCGCTGCCCGGCGACCGATTCGCGCCCGGTGTGCCCGAGCACGGCCGCCGTGTGCTTCTGCACGAGTTCGAGCAGGGCCCGCTTGCGTTCGGCGCCGGATCGGCCTGCGAGTTCCGCTCGGATCCTGCTGCCCTGTGGCGGGACCGCCGGGCCGGTGTTCTCCTGCTCTTCGGCGATGGCGGTGAACAAGGTGCTGGTTCGGGTGGAGGAGAAGACCGGCAGGAAGCGCGGCCAGTCCACCTCGGCGATGGCGAGGAACGGGGTGTCCTCGCCCGCAGCCCGCTCCAGGCCTCGGACAGCGGTGGCCGGGTCGAGCACCGGCACCCCGCGTCTGCGCAGGACGTCCTGCAAGGATTCGGGGATCATCCCGCCGCCGCCCCAGGGTCCCCAGGCGATCGACCGGATCGGCGCGCCGTCGGCCCACCGCTGTCGGGCGAAGGCATCGAGGTAGGCGTTCGCGGCGGCATAGGCGCCGTGGTCGGCCACGCCCCAGGCCGAGGAGATCGAGGAGAACAGCAGCACCTTGTCCATGGCCGCGAGGTCGAACACCTCGTCGAGGTTGCGCAGCCCGCCGACCTTCGCGGCGAGCACCTCGGCCATCGACTCGACGCCCAGGGAGGAGAGCGGTTCCAGGACACCGATCCCGGCCGCGTGCACGATGCTGCGCACCGGGTGCCCGGCGGCGGCCAGCCGTGCCGCGAGGTCGGCCACTGCGGCGCGATCGGTGATGTCGCAGGCCGCGACGGTCACCTCGGTACCCGCCTCCTCCAGTTCGGCCACGAGTTCGGGAGCACCGTCGGTGGCGGCGCCTCGGCGGCCGACGAGCACGAGGTGATCGGCACCGGCGCGAGCAAGCCACCGTGCGATGTGCGCGCCGAGGGTGCCGGTGCCGCCGGTGACGAGGACCGTGCCGGCTGGCCGGAAGGATTGCCCGGCGTGTGCGGGCAACGGCGCGCGGACCAGCCGCCTGCCGTAGACGCCGTCCGGGCGAATCGCGAGCTGGTCCTCGCCGTCCATGCGGGTGAGGGCTGCGGCGAGTGCCCCCGCCCAGTCGCCGTCCTGCGCCGGGAGGTCGATCAGTCCGCCCCAGCGTCGCGGGTGCTCCAGCGCGGCGACCAGGCCCAGGCCCCAGGCGGTCGCCTGGTCCGGGCTGGCCAGCCGGTCGGTGTCGCCGGTCGAGACGGCGCCACGGGTGACGCACCACAGCGGCGCGGAGATCTCGGCCTCGGCGAGGGCCCGGAGCAGTCGGGTGATCGCGTCGAGTCCGGCCGGGACGAGGGTCGGCCCGGCGTCGTCCGAACCGAGCAGCAGCAGTACGCCCACGGGTGGTTCGTCGGCGGCGGCCCGCAGGGATTCGGCGAGCTCGCCTTCTTCGCCGAGGGCGACGGTGCGGATGACCGCGCCCCGACCGGCCAGCTCGGTGTACAGATCCGGCTCGTGCCCGCCGGTGGTCACCGCGAGCCAGGTGCCGGAAAGTCGTGCGTGGGCGTCCGAGGCGAGGTCCGCCCAGGCGATGCGGTAGCGCCAGTCGTCCACGGCCTCGTCGCGGCGCGCGGCCTGCCGCGTTTCCAACCAGTAGCGGGTGTGCTGGAACGGGTAGGTGGGCAGCGGCACCCGCCGGGAGTGGTCGCCGAAGGCCGAGGCCCAGTCCACCGGATAACCACGCATCCAGACCTGGCCCACGCTGTCGTACAACCGGCGCAGCCCACCGTCGTCCCGCCGCAGCGTCCCAGTCACCAACAGCCCGTCTTCGTCCAGGAAGCCCGGACCGTCCAGGGTGTCCTGGATGGACATCGTGAGCACCGGATGCGGTGAGGACTCCACGAATCCGGTGTAGCCCTGCTCCGCCAACGCAGTGATCGCAGAGTGGAAATGCACCGTCTGACGAAGATTCCGATACCAATACCCGGCATCCAACTCACTGGTCTCGATCCAGTCACCGGTCACCGTGGAGAAGAAACCCACCTCGCTGCTGCGCGGCGTGACCTCCGCCAACACCGCCAGCAAGTCCGCTTCGAGCCGCTCCACCTGCTCGGAATGCGACGCATAATCCACCGCAACCCACCGCACCCGAACACCCTCGGACTCACACCCCTCGGCGAAGCCGGCCAAGGCGACGGGCTCGCCGGAGACCACCACCGACGACGGGCCGTTCACCGCCGCCACCGACACACCACCGGCACCGGCATCGGCATCGGCGTCGGCACCGGCGTCGAACGTCGTGAGGCGGGAGCGGACCTCGTCTTCGGGCAGGGCCACCGACAGCATCCCGCCGCCCCCCGCCAGGGTCTGGGCGATCAACCGGGAACGAGCACACACCACCCGCGCGCCATCAGACAACGACAAGCCACCCGCCACCACCGCCGCGGCGATCTCACCCTGGGAATGACCCACCACCGCATCCGGCCGAACACCAAAGGACTCCCACACCGCAGCCAACGACACCAACACCGCAAACAACACCGGCTGAACAACATCAACCCGCGCCAACAACCCCTCATCATCCAAAGCAGCGACAAGAGACCAGTCAACCCACGGGGCCAACGCCTCCCCGCACTCCGCGAACCGCGCAGCGAACACCGGAGAACACCCCAACAACTCCCGACCCATCCCCACCCACTGCGAACCCTGACCCGGAAACACCAGAACCACCCGACCGACGGAACCGGCGCGATCGAAGTTCTCGGGCACCATTCCCAATCCGGCCAGCAGTTCGGCGGGCTCCGCCCCGATCACCACAGCGCGGTGCTCCATCGCATCGCGGGCCACCGCCAACGTGAAGGCGGTGTCCACCGGCGACAGATCCGAATCCGCACCGACCTGCTCGGCCAACCGGCCCGCCAGGTCCGATAACGCCGCAGGCGAACGGGCCGACAGCAACCACGGCACCACCCCGGGTTCGGCATCGGGGCCTGCCACCACCTCGGCGGGTTCCGGCGCCTCCTCGACGATCACGTGCGCGTTGGTGCCGGAGATCCCGAAGGAGGACACCCCGACCCGCCGAGGCCGGTCCACCGCAGGCCACTCGACCTGCTCCGTCAACAACCGCACCGCACCCGCATCCCAGTCCACATGCGACGACGGCACATCCACATGCAAGGTCTTCGGCAACACCCCATGGCGCAACGCCTGCACCATCTTGATGACGCCGCCGACCCCGGCCGCAGCCTGGGAATGACCGATATTCGACTTCAACGACCCCAACCACAACGGCCGATCCGCCGGGCGATCCCGACCATAAGTCGCCAACAACGCCTGCGCCTCGATCGGATCACCCAAGGTGGTCCCGGTCCCGTGCGCCTCCACCGCGTCCACCTCCGACGCGACAAGACCCGCATCCGCCAACGCACGCCGAATCACCCGCTGCTGCGCGACGCCATTCGGCGCGGTGAGGCCGTTCGAGGCGCCATCGGAGTTCACCGCAGAACCCCGCACCACCGCCAACACCGGATGCCCGTTGCGCCGGGCGTCTGAGAGCCGCTCCACCAGCAGCACACCGACGCCCTCGGACCAGCCGGTGCCGTCGGCGGACTCCGCGAAGGCCTTGCAACGCCCGTCCGGTGCCAGTCCCCGCTGTCTGCTGAACTCCACGAAGACCCCCGGCGTGGCCATCACCGTCGCCCCACCGACCAACGCCATCGAGCACTCGCCCTGGCGCAGCGCCCGCGCGGCCAGGTGCAGGGCCACCAGCGAGGACGAACATGCGGTGTCCACGGTCATGGAGGGCCCCAGCAGGCCGAGCGTGTAGGCGATCCGGCCGGAGGCGACGCTCGCCGCGGTGCCGGTCAGGGTGTAGCCGCCGGAATCGTCCGCAGCCTCATGCAGGCGGGCGCCGTACTCCTGCGTCGTGGTGCCGACGAACACCCCGGTGTCGCTGCCCTGCAGGGAATTCGCAGCCAGCCCGGCCCGCTCCACGGCCTCCCAGGACACCTCGAGCAGCAACCGCTGCTGCGGGTCCATCGCCAGCGCCTCACGCGGGGACACCCCGAAGAAGTCTGCGTCGAACCCGCCCGCGCCCGTAAGGAACCCGCCCTCCTTTGCGTAGGACCTGCCTGGCAGGCCGGGCTGCGGGTCGTAGCTGCCTGCCAGATCCCAACCTCGGTCCTGGGGCCAGTCCGACACCACGTCGCCGCCTGCGGCCACGACGTCCCACAACTGCTCCGGCGAGACGACCCCGCCGGGGAATCGGCAGGCCATCGACACGATCGCCAGCGGTTCCGCGAGATCAGGAACCCCGGCAGCCTCGGTGGCACCGAGGTCGACATCGTCGGGCTGCTCGGCCGCGAGGTGGCCGGCGAGCGCTGCGGGTGTCGGGTAGCTGAAGAGCACGGACACCGGGATCGGCCGTCCGATCGTCGCGCCGACCTGGGCGCGTAGTTCGACGAGGGACATCGAATCGCAGCCGAGATCCTTGAAGGTGGCGCGCGGATCCACCGCCGCACCGTCGCCGATGATGCCGCCGAGCCTGCGGACGATGAGGGCTTCCCACTCTGACGCACTGCGCGCGGCCTGCTCCGGATCACCCTCTGGCGCGGAGCCGTCCAGCCAGTGACGACGGCGTTGGAAGGCGTAGGTGGGCAGTTCCACCCGCTCGGCACCGGCCGACGGCAGCAGACCGTTCCAGTCCGGGGAGAGCCCTCGGACGTGCAGCTGCGCCGCCCCGGACAACAGGTTCAGCACGGCGGGCTCGTCGCGACGCAGCGTCCCGATCACGACCCTGAGCCGGGTCTCCCCGGCGAGAGTGTCCTCGATGGCGGGAACGAGGATCGGGTGCGGGCTCACCTCGATGAAGAAGTCGTGCCCCGACGCGGCGAGTGCCCGGACGCCCGGCTCGAACCGGACGGTGCTTCGCAGGTTGCGGTACCAGTAGTCCGCGTCCAGGTCGGCACCGTCGACCCAGTCGCCGGTCACCGTGGAGAGGATGCGCACCGGGCACCGGCGGGGCTCGATACCGGCGAAGGCGGCGCGCAGGGCCTGTTCCGCAGGTTCCACGGCGGGTGAGTGCGAGGCGAACTCGGCCGCTCGCACGCCCCGGCACCGCACGCCCTGCGCGGCCACGAGCTCGGCGAATGCGTCCAGCGTCGACTGGGGCCCGGCGAGCACGATGGATTCCGGGCCGTTCAACGCGGCGATCGACACCCCCGGCGCCAGTTCAGCGAACCGCTCGCGGTAGTCCTGCGCGCTCGTCCCGAGAATGAGCATCCCGCCACCGGAGTCGGCGAGAAGGTCGGTGGTGATGCCGACCCGCAGGGCGGCGATCTTCGCGGCATCGTCCAGGGACAATGCCCCCGCGACATGGGCGGCCGCGACCTCGCCCTGCGAATGACCGATCACCGCGGCGGGCTCGATCCCGGCGGCCCGCCAGGTCTGTGCCAGTGACACCGACATCGCGAACAGCACCGGCTGCACCACGGCGGTCCGCCCCAGGTCCGGGGCGCCCTCGACACCGCGCAGCACATCGAGCACCGACCATCCGGTATGTCGGGCCAGTGCCAGGGAGCAGGCCTCGACGTGCTCGGCGAACACCGGCACGGTGTCGAGCAGCTCCACCGCCATGTCCGCCCACTGCGCACCCTGGCCGGGGAACACGAAGACGACCTCGCCCTCGGCGTCGGTCACGCCTGCGGTCAGCCTCGGGTCCGGCTCCCCGAGCGCCAGCGCACGGGTCGCCTCGATCAGGTCCGCGCGGGTGGCCGCCTGCACCACCGCGCGGTGCTCGAAGGTGGTGCGGGTATCCCGCAGCGCCGCGCCGATCGCCTCCACCGGCAGGTCCGCCTGTTCCTCGGCGAACGCGGCGAGCCGTTCGGCCTGTCCGCGCAGCGCCCGTCGGCTCCGCGCGGAGAGCAGCCAGGTCGGTGTTGCCAGACCCGCGCCCGGCGCGCCGGACCCGGCCCCGGGCTCCCCGGTCACCGATGCCTCGGCGTAGCCGGCAAGCACCACATGGCAGTTGGTGCCGCCGATCCCGAAGGAGGACACCCCGGCCACCGGCGGGTGGTCCGGCCCGGGCCAGCCGGTACGCGCGGTCTGCACGCGCAACCCCAGTTCCGGCAGCGAGATCGCCGGATTGGGCCGTTCGAAGTTCAGCGAGGGCGGCAATTCCTCGTGGCGCAACGCGAGCACGGTCTTCAGCAGGCCCGCGATGCCCGAGGCGCCCTCCAGGTGTCCGATGTTGGTCTTCACCGAGCCGACCAGCAATGGTGTCGCCGGGGACCGTTCCGCGCCGAGTGCGGCCCCGAGCGCGGCGGCCTCGATCGGATCGCCGACCCGGGTGCCGGTGCCGTGCAGCTCCACGTACTGCACCTCGGCGGGTTCGACCCCGGCGCTGCGGCAGGCGGTCCGCAGCAGGTCGCGCTGCGCCGTCTCGCTCGGTGCGGTGAGGTTCGCACCACCGCCGTCGTTGTTGGTCGCACTGCCGAGGATGACCCCGTGCACTGTGTCACCGTCGGACACGGCATCGGCCAGCCGTTTGAGCACGACGAACCCGCCGCCCTCGCCGCGCACGATCCCGTTCGCCCGGTGGTCGAAGGTGTGACAACGTCCGTCCGGGGAGAGCACTCCGAGCGCGGCAAGGTGCGCGGTGCCGTCCGGCACGAGATTGAGCTGCACCCCGCCTGCGAGGGCGAGGCCGGATTCCCCGGCGCGCAGGCTCTCACAGGCGAGGTGCACCGCGACCAACGAGGAGGACTGTCCGGTGTCCACGGTCAGGCTCGGACCGTGCAGCCGCAGGAAGTAGGAGATGCGATTGGCGATCATGCTGCGGTAGAGCCCGGTCAGCACGTACCGGCCGGACGAACCGTCCAGCCCCGCCAGCGCGCGGTAGTCCTCGGCCATCGCGCCGACGAACACCCCGGCCGGTCCGCCCGCGAGCGTCCCGGGCAGGATGCCCGCGTTCTCCAGGGCTTCCCAGCTCAGTTCCAGCACGAGCCGCTGCTGCGGATCCATCATGGCGGCCTCGCTCGGCGAGAGCCCGAAGAAGGCGGGGTCGAATCGATCGACCTCGTCGAGGTACCCGGCCGCAGTGCCTGCCGGGTACCGATCGACAGGGGCGTCCCGGATCGCATCGATGCCGTCGGTCAGCAACCGCCAGAAGGCCGAGGGATCGGGGGCCTGCGGGAAGCGGCAGGAGATACCCACGATCGCGATCGGCTCGGAACCTGCCCTGGTCATCACGTCGAACCACCATCCACGCGTGGCGCGACCCATGGCTGAGCCGCGCGATCCGGCTGTCAGCCCTGCTGCCTGGCGGGGACGGCTGTGGCCCCTGCTCCCGTTCGTGCCTCGAGATGCCGATCCGGGAGCTCCTGCGGGGAGTACTCGCCGGGCCGAACGCGCCACCGTGGCGAACCGGTACTCGACCGAGAGCACCCGCTCCGCAGTACGGTGCTGCTCCGCGAGCCTCGACCCAGGTGCTCGGGTGGGCCTGCCACGGCGCGATCGAGCTGCGACCGCGCGGTGCTGCCCGGGATCGTGGCGGAGTCGTGGGCGTGGTCGACATCGTCGGTGCCCGACTCGGCCGGTCGGTTCCGCCTGGCGTCGGGGAAAGTCCGCTCCACCGGGTGGTGCTGCGGACAGCTCGCGCCGAGGATCCGATCGACCACTGCGATCCAGTCGAACGCCGGGGTCCAGCCGATCACCCCCGGCACAGCACCGAGTGCCCCGAAAGCCGCAGACCCGCGGGCACCAGTGGAAATTCCGTTCACCACGGGACCCTTCCTCCGGCTACGGGCGATGGGAACGACGGTAGCCACGGGTGATTGGCACTTTCCTCAACAAGGAACTGGCACCGTTCGCCGAGAAGCTTCCCGCTCGCGCTCAGGTGGAGGACGGTCGCATGGCACCAGGAGTCGCCGATGTGCAACGAGAGAACCCGAGGGTGCCACCAGGCGGCACCACCCTCTGGGTCCGCCGGTTCGAAGCCTCGTCACCCAAGGCACCCCGCCTGATCTGTCTGCCGCATGCGGGCGGCTCCGCAAGCTTCTACCTGCCGATGGCGCGGGACCTCGCACCCGTCGCGGATGTGCTGGCCGTGCAGTACCCCGGCAGGCAGGACCGCAGGCACGAACCCCACATCGAGGATCTCCACGAACTGGCAGACCAGACCTTCGCCGCGCTGGAGCCCGAACTCGACCGGCCGGTCGTGTTGTTCGGCCACAGCATGGGCGCCATCCTCGCCTTCGAGATCGCCAGGCGCATCGAGGCGGCAGGCGGCGTACCGCCGTCGCGGCTGTTCGTCTCCGGCCGTCGGGCACCCGGCACCCATCGCGACGAGCGGGTCCACCAGCGCGACGACGATGCGCTGATCGCCGAACTGCAATCGCTCAGCGGCACCGACGACCGGGCGCTGGGCAACGAGGAGATCATGCGGATGTCCATGCCGTCGATCCGCAGCGACTACAAGGCCGCCGAAACTTATCGCTATCGACCCGGGCCGCCGCTGAGCAGCCCGATCAGCGTCCTGATCGGCGACGACGACGTCAAGGCGACGATCGACGAGGCGCGACGGTGGAGCGAGCACACCCACGCCGAGTGCACCGTGCGGGTGTTCGAAGGCGGGCACTTCTACCTGCTCCAGCATAAGACCGAGGTGCTGGCGGACATCCGCGCGGAACTCCTGGCGGTATGACCCGGTCATGACCGAACCGATGATCGAAGCCCGTGGAGTCGGCAAGACCTTCGGCGCGGTCGCCGCGCTGGACTCGGTGAGTCTGAGCCTCGACCGAGGCAAGGTGCTCGGTCTACTCGGCCACAACGGCGCGGGGAAGACGACCCTGGTCAACGTGCTGACCACGATGCTGCCGCCGAGTTCGGGCAGCGCGCGCGTGGCGGGCTTCGACGTGACCGAGAACGTCCACGAGATCCGCACCAGGATCGGTCTCACCGGCCAGTTCGCCTCGGTCGACGAGCAACTCAGCGGCCGGTCGAACCTGGTGATGGTGGCCAGGCTGCTCGGCGCCGGGCGCAGGAAGGCGAAAGACCGCGCGGACGAACTGCTGGAGCTGTTCGGCCTGACCGATGCCGCGCTGCGGCCCGCACGCCATTATTCCGGCGGCATGCGCAGGCGCCTCGATCTCGCCTCCTGCATCGTGGGCAGGCCCGAGGTGATCTTCCTGGACGAACCGACCACCGGACTCGATCCAGTAAGCCGCCGCAACCTGTGGACCTTGTTGCAGGGCCTGGTCGAGGATGGCGCGACGGTGCTGCTCACCACCCAGTACCTCGACGAGGCCGATCATCTGGCCGACACGATCACCGTGCTCGCCGACGGCAAGGTGGTGGCCGCAGGCACCCCGGCCGAGCTGAAGGCCGGGGTCGGGCAGCGCACCGTGACGGTGACCATCTCGGCCGCCGACGATCTCGGAGCGGCGACCACGGGCCTCGAACGGGCCGGGCTGGACCCCAGGGTGAACGCCGAGGCGCGGACGCTGACCATGCCGATCATCGCCAACCGGGAGGTGGCCATCGTGGTCCGGGCGCTGGACGAGGTCGGCATCGAGGCCTCCGAACTCGCGCTGGGTGAGCCGACCCTGGACGACGTCTATCTGGCCGTCGCGAAGACCCCTCTGCCGGTGCGGGTCTAGCCCGTAACCGGGCAGGACGGGTTCGGGCCGACCGACACCGGACCGCCCCCGACGCGATCGGGCCCCGAATCCGATCCGAGGCGGGCCCGCCCGCCGGGGTGACGCACCCGTGCCCGGATGCAAGGGGCCGCGCGACCCGCATCCGATCCGCACCCGACGAGAACCTCGTCTGACCCTGGGAGTTCCGATCAGTATCTCCTCGTTCCAGCAGGCGCCGCCGCGATGGCGCGGCAGTTCCGCGTTCACGCAGATCTCGGTGCTCACCGGCAGATCGCTGCACGCGACCCTCACCGACTGGCGCCTCGTCATGCTGAACCTGGTCCAGCCGGTGGTCATCCTGGTCCTGTTCACCCAGGTCTTCGGCAGCCTGGCGAGCGGCGCGAGCTTCCCGGCCGGGGTCGACTACATCGAGTTCCTGATGCCTGCAATCCTGGTGAACACCGCCTTGCAGTCCTCGATCCAGTCCGGGGTCGGTCTGGTGGACGACATGAAGAACGGGGTGCTCAACCGGCTGCGCTCGCTGCCGATCCGCCCGAGCTCGATCCTCGTCGCTCGGAGCATCTCCGACCTGGTCCGCACCGGCTTCCAGCTGGTCGTGATCCACACTCTGGCCAGTGCGCTGTTCGGCTACTACCCGGCGACCGGGTTCCCCGGCGTGCTGATCTCGCTGAGCCTGGCACTGGTCGTCGGTTGGGGGATCACCTGGGTGTTCCTCGCACTGGGCACCTGGATGCGCAACGCCGAGGTGATGCAGAGCGTCAGCGTGCTGACCATGTTCCCGCTGATGTTCGCCTCCAGCGCCTACGTCCCGATCGCGGACATGCCCGCCTGGCTCGGCGCGGTGGCGACGGTCAACCCGCTGACCTACGCGGTGGACGCAACCCGCGCGGTGGCGCTGGGCCTGCCCGGTGGCGGGTCCGCCCTGCTCGCCACCGCGATCAGCCTGGTGATCGCGGGAATCAGCGGTGTGATCGCGACGACCGGGTTCCGCAGGCCGCAATGACTCCCGGAGGAACGGGGACCGCAAGCAGGCTGTCCGCAGCGGCTTGGGCGCCGACTTCGGCGCTACCCGAACCTCGATACCGGACGGCCGGGTAGCACAAGGCATCACCAGGGCTCGGTCTGCTCGGCCGGGTCGGCAGGCGCGGCCCGCCCGCGCCCTCCGCGGCCCGCCCGCCGCACGGCGCTGCCGGAGTGCGGCGCTGCCGGAGTGACCGGCGAGACGGTGGTACGGCGAGACGGTGGTACGGCGAGACGGTGGTACGGCGAGACGGTGGTACGGCGGGCGAGCACCGGGCATCAAACACCGAGCACCGCCGGCGCCGCCGAGCACCGGGCCCGGGCGTTGGGCATCGCCTTCCCCGGGTCGCTGCCAGGCCCCGGGTCGTCGCAGCCGCAGCGCCTAGCGCAGGCCGCGGGGACGCAGGTCGGTCCGGTGTTCGTCGATCCGGTCCAGGCAGGCCCCGGGTCGCCCGGCCGGGCATCCCCCGCACATTCACGCGGGGTGGACGCCCGGGACCGGGAGATCCGTTGTGGACTACACGGCGGGAATCTAGCTGTAGTCGTAGAACCCGCGTCCCGTTTTGCGCCCGAGCAGCCCGCCGTCGACCATCCTGGTCAACAGCGGCGGCGGCGCGTAGAGCGGTTCGTGGTACTCCGCGTAGAGCGCGTCGCCGACGGCGGCGACTACGTCGAGACCGATCATGTCCATCAGCCGCAGCGGGCCCATCGGGTGTGCGCAGCCGAGGGTCATGCCCCGGTCGACGTCCTCAGCGCTGGCGAAGCCGGACTCGACCATTCGGATGGCGGACAGCAGATACGGCACCAGCAGTGCGTTGACCACGAACCCGGCACGATCGGGAGATCGGACGACCTCCTTGGCCAGCCCGGTGGTCACGAACTCCACCGAGTCCTCCACCGTGCTGTCGTCGGTGAGCAACGACGGCACGATCTCGACCAGGGGCAGCACCGGGACCGGGTTGAAGAAGTGCACGCCGATCACGCGCCCCGGCCGCTCCGTGACCTTGGCCAGCCGGATCAGGGGGATCGCCGAGGTGGTCGAGGCGAGCACGGCGGTCTCCGCCCGGACGACCTTGTCGAGCGTCTGGAACACGGCGGTCTTGACTGTCTCGTCCTCGCGAACCGCCTCCAGCACGAGATCACGGTCGGCGAGTTCGCCGAGATCGGCGCCGAACGACACCTTCGCCTCGGCCGCCGCCGCCTGTTCGGCCGTGATCTTCTGCTTGGTGACCGACTTCTCCAGGGAACGGAGCAGCCGGGCATGGTCCCGGGCAGCCGAGGCCGGACCGGAGGCGACCACGTGGACGTCGAAGCCACGCAGCGCGCAGAGTTCTGCGAAGCCGCCGCCCATCAGCCCGCCGCCGACCACCCCGACCCGACGTATCTCCCGGGCCGTCATCCGGTCCGCCAGCGCAGCAGGCAGGTGCCCAACGACATGCCGCCGCCGAATGCGGCGAGCACGATCAGATCGCCGTCGGCGAGAGCGCCCGAGGCGTTGGCGTCATCCAGCACCACCGGCACCGATGCGCTGCCGACGTTGCCGTAGCGCTCCAGTGTGTAGTGGGTACGGGCGTGCTGGAGACCGGCCTTCTCGACGAGTTGGGCGAGCAGCACGCCGTTGGCCTGGTGCGGCACGAAATGGTCGACGTCGCCGAGGTGCAGCCCCGCCCGCAACAGCAGGTCGTCCAGGGCGGGTGGTACCGCGTCCATGACGAAGTCTCGGACACCCCGGCCGTTCATCCGGAAGTAGTGCCCGCCATCGGCCACCGTCTGCGCGGTGGTGGGTCGTCTGCTGCCCCCCGCGTCCACCCGGATCAGGTCCCCGCGCTCGCCACGACTGGCGAGTCCGACCTCGAGCATCCCGTAGGGCGCCGGGACCGCGCCGAGCACTGCCGCGCCCGCACCGTCACCGAGCAACACCGCCGTGCTGCGGTCGTCGAAGTCGAGGATCCTGGAGTAGACGTCGGCGGCGACCACCAGCACGAGCGCCTGGGGATTGAGCGTGACCAGGGCACGGGCGAGTGCCATCCCGTACACGAAACCCGCGCACACCACGTTGATGTCGAAGCAGGCCGCGTGAGTCGCACCGATGACCTGCTGGATCACGCACGAGGTCGGCGGCTGCGGCGAGTCGCCGGTGGACGTGGAGACGATCAGGTAGTCGACATCGGCGGCGGTGACCCCTGCCCGCTCCAGCGCGCGGCGAGCCGCCTCGGCGCCGAGGTCCGAGGTCGCCTGGTCCGAGGCCGCGTAACGGCGGCCTTCGATCCGGGTGCGCTCGGTGATCCACTCGGCGGTGGTGTCGGGTACTCGGTTCGCGATCTCCGTGTTGTCGACGACCCGCTCCGGCAGGTACGAACCGGTGCCGAGCACACCGACTGGAACGCCGACGGGGCCGACGGAAGCAGTCATCGCCGCCTCACCCGGCCGCTACGGTCGCTCGGGCCAGCGGAGCGACCCGGTCGGCACCGATCCGCGTTCGCAGCTCGTGATCGGTGACTCCGAGCCCCGCTCGGGGTGCGAGGCACAGCACCCCGATCTTGCCGATGTGCTGATTGGTCTGCACGGTGCGAACCGCCTCGCCGACATCGTCGAGGTCATACACATCGCTCAACGCGGGGGCGATCCGCCCCGACGCGATCAGCCGGTTGGTCTCCCACTGCTCGTGGAGGTTGGCCGCATGGCTGCCGATCACCCGCTTCAGTTTCATCCACAGGTAGCGATTGTCGAACTCGTGGCGGTAGCCGGTGCTGGAGCCACAGGTGACGACGGTGCCGCCCCGACGAACCACGAACACCGAGATGCCGAAGGTGGCCCGGCCGACATGTTCGAAGACGATGTCCGGATCCCGGCCGGTCTCACGGCGGATGATTCGACCCAGCCGCTTCCCGACCTCGAGAACCCTGGCCGGGTCGTCGGCCACGTGGTCGTCGATGCCGATCTCCCGACGGTCGATCACCACGTCGCAACCGAGTCTGCGGACTGCCTCAGCCTTCTCCGCCGAGCCGACCACGCCGATCGCGATCCCGCCGCCGTTGCGCACGAACTGGACGGCGTAGGTGCCGAGACCTCCGGCGGCCCCCCACACCAATACGACGTCACCCTGTTTCATCCTGGCGCCGCGCTCGCCGACCAGCATCCGGTAGGCGGTGCCTGCGCACAGTGGGTTGCAGGCCGCCTCCTCCCAGGTCAGGTGCGCGGGTTTGGGAACGAGTTGGCTGGTCCGGACCACGCTGTAGTGCGCGAGGCCGCCGAAGTTGGTCTCGAAGCCCCAGGCCAGCTGTTCGGAGCCCAGCATCCCGTCCGCATGGGTGGCCGGTTCCTGGTCGTCGACGTAGACGGGGCTCACCACCACGTGATCACCGATCTTCCAGCGCCGGACGCCACTGCCGACCCGGACCACGACACCCGCACCGTCCGAACCGACCACCTGATAGGGCAAGTCATGACGGGCGGCCCAGCCACCGTTGCGGGCGAAGCGGCGGAGGAACTGGAAGGTGGGCAATGGCTCGAACATCGCCGACCACACGGTGTTGTAGTTGACGGCACTGGCCATCACAGCGATCAGCACTTCGTCCGGCGCCAGCTCGGGCATCGCGACCTCGCCGACCCGCAGCGATTTGCGGACGTCCTTGTCGACGACGCCGCCGAACATTCCGACGTCCTCGGCGCGCAGATGAGCGGCGACGAAGCGTTCCGGCGGCGCCAGCCGGGACAGGTCTGCTGCGGGGGCTCCCGCAATGACTGCTTCCGATAGTGGGTCCATCACGGTCGCCTTCCTCGTGACCGGTCCCGCGATCACGGGTGCCGCATCGAGGAAACGTCGCGCACCCCCGTTCCCACCACCCCTGCCGCCCGCCCCCACCACCTCGGAATGGTGTCTGCGACGCCCTCGCACCGGAGGTGACCCCCCTAGCTCGGGCCTGCCGCCATATCCCCTCTTCCCGTACCCGCCGAACACCGGGATGATGGTGGGCAGTCAATCCCTGAAGCGTCGCCTCGCGCACGCACTTCTTCCTTGTTCGCCGCCGAATCGGCGTCACGAGGTAGCCGGCCGACGAACGAGACTCCGGCAGGCAGCCGACGCACAGCAGGCGCTGTACCGGATCCGCGCCACCGACAGGCAGGCCGAAGAGCCTGTCTTCGATCCCCCCGTCGTCGGCGGGATCAGCGTGGCTGAGCTACCAGGCGGAGGAGGAGAACCACAGCGGAGCTCTGGTGACTTCACGACGACGCCGCAGATCGCCGCGCAGGCCCCGCGCAACTCCGAAGGTGGGGATGCGGAACAGGCTCTTTAGATGCCGGTCGCCGTTGTCGGTATGGCGTGCCGGTCACCCGGCGGGATCCTCCAGCAGTGGTGGCGGCGGTTCGGTGCGGGCCACGACGCCGGTGCGGGGATGTCCTCGGGCCGCGGTGGGAAGCCGGCCGCGCCCGCCGTCTGGAGCCGGATCACCCGGGGCCTGGTGGACACCCGGGCGGGCACGCGCCTGTCGCGGTGGTCCGCCCCCACACCCCTTGCCGGGTTGTCTGGATGACAACCCGGCTGTGTCGCCTGCCGACGCAGATCGTTGTCAGCCCGAGGGACTCCCGGCTTTACTCGTCGACGACTCGAGCAAGCCCGGTGCGGCGCTGCGCGCGAGGGTGAGACCGATCAGGTCTGCCCGCCTGCTCACCCCGAGCTTGCGGAACACCCTGGTAAGCCGTTGCTCGACCGCGCTCATGGAGAGGAACAGCTTGCGGCCGATCTCGCGATTGGTCAGCCCCTGGGCGGCAAGTCCGGCGACACGACTCTCCGCGTCGGTGAGCTGGGGATAGCGCTGCTCGTCGTCGTCGACCAGGTTGGTGAGGTCGAAGCGCTCGCCGCTGAGCAACAGGTTCTTGGCCACTCCGAGGGCATCGCAGCCGCTGGAGACCTCGATGGCTCGGCGGCCGGTCAAGCGGGAGCGCTCGGAGTCGCCCCTGGCGTAGTACTCGTTGCTCAATTCTGCCAAGGAGTTGATCAATTCCAGCAGGTGCCCGCTGTTCTGCAGCAGTTTCACCGACTCCTCGAGGAACTGCCTGCGATCACTGATCAACCCCGTCTCCGCGAGGAGTCGCAGCGAGACGGCATGTACAGCCCGGGCCCGACCTCGGGCCCGAAGGAGCTGCTTGTCGAACATCCCCTTCGCCTCCCTGGGCCTGCCCAGCGCGAGGTATGCCTGCCCCACGCCGATGCGCCAGGAGACGAACGTCGGTATGTCGAAGTCCCACGAGGTCATCAACCGGCCGCAGGTGCGGAAATCCTCCAGAGCCGCGTAGGGACGGTTCGTGGCGAGAGCGTGCTGCCCCCGGGCATACAGGTACGGCAGTGCGAACGCGGTGTCCTCCAGATTAGCGGGGACGGGGCGGCGCAGCAGCTCCGCCGCCTCGTCCAGATACCCGAGCGCGGTGCTGGCAAGCACGTGGGTGCCAACCGGATAGCCTACGGCGACACACCAGCTCTTGACGCTGATGAGGTTCAGGGCCGACGCGGCCCGACTGCGAGCCAGCGGCATATCGCCGCGCCGATAGGCCACCTCGGCGGCGACGCTGAGCAGGACCGCGCGCAGCGTGTCCAAGCTGCGGGCGGCGAACTGGCTGTCGAGCCGTAGACACCACTGCTCGGCATCGTCGAGCCGATCGACGTAGACCAACGCCAGCAGAATGGACATCAGGGGCTCGACGGCGATCCCGCTCAGTTCACCGTTCTGCAGCACGTAGTCCGCGTCGGCGGCTACGCGCGCGGGTTCACCGCCCGACAACGCCACACCGAGCGCCTCGACGGCACGCTGGAACAGGTCCCCGCCGCCCGGGTCGCCTGCGGCGCTCGTCGGCTCAGTGAACGAGCCGGGACTGACGAAGTGCAGCCACCGCAACGCAGGCTCGGCCACGGCGGTGGACGTGTCGTCGCCAATCGACCGGATGACGTCCGCTGCCTCGGCGAAGTGCCCGTTCCAGGCCAGTGTGCTGAGCAGCAGTTCGAACCCGTCTCCCGTGAGATGCCCGGCACGCCGAGCGGCGCGGAGGTCGCCGAGGTGGCTGGCGGCGGCGGAGGGATTCCGCCGCCATCGAGCGGCGACGAGCAGACCCAGGGCCCGGACACGGACAGTCTCGGCGGTGGTAAGGCTGCGCGCGGCTTTCGCATACCGCACGGTGTCGGCGGGACGATCGCCGCGCAGCGCGAAGTCGGCGGCTTCGACAAGCAACTCCGCCGCCCACGGCAACTCGGAACCGAAGTCGCCGGGGTCGGCGTCCAATGCGGCGACCAGGTGCGTGGCGGCCAGTGGTACGTCCGCGCCGCAGTGGTGCAGCAACGAGGCGATCCTGCGGTGGGCATGGCCGCGCTCGGCAGGAGTGAGGGTGGCCAGTGCGACCTCCTGAGCTGCGGGATGGCGAAATCCGCCGTCGTCGTCGAGCAAGCCGGCGACGGTCAGATCGGTGACGGCCTGGTTGACGTCCGCAGAAGGGGCATCGGCCAGCTCGTAGAGCAGGTGACGGGAGGACGTGGTGTCCAGCAGTGCGAGACAGCGGGCCACCTCCAGCACCGTCCGACCGCCCCGATACAGACAGGTTGAGACCGCCACCTTGAAGGTCTCCCCCGGAGCCAACACGCCTGTCTCGTAGCCGTCGACGACCAGGGCCTCGGCGAGCAGGGGGTTCCCACCGCAGAGCGCGTGGCACTCCTCGGCACGGCGGTCGTCGAGCGGCACCTCGAGCAGGGCCGCGACGTCATCGACGTCAAGCATGCGCAGTCGCGCCGCACGCACCGGCACCAGGCTGCTCAGCTCCGCGATCAGGGCGGCGGCGGGTGCGACAGCCGGATCCACGGTGCTCAGCAGAACGAGTACCGGTGTCCCGACGATACGACGCAACACGTAGAGCAGTGCGTCCACCGACGCCGCGTCAGCGTGGTGGACCTCGTCCACCACGAGCACCGCCGGGCTGCCCCCGACGACGTCGGCGAGTAGGGCGCGACCATTGTCGACGGACTGGTGGGAGCGCAGCTGGTCTAGGCCGGTCCCCGGTCCGGTGCGCTGCCCCGCTCGGCGCAGGAGCTGCTCCACGATCCCCATCGAGACATCGTGCTCACTGAGCGAGCCGGTCGCGGTGAAGACGGTTCCGATGCCCGCCGAAACCTTGTCCGCGAAATCGCGCAACAGCCTGCTCTTCCCGGACATCATCGGTCCGGACACGACAACGGCGCGGTCGTAGCCGCCCAAGAAGGCTCTGAAGGACTCGTCCAGGACGGCGACTGCGTCCGCCCGGCGCATCGATCTCATCGACATTGGGCTGCCCAATCGGGTTCGTCCTCGTGGACGTCGGTCTGATATCTCGTGGAAGGCGGTCAGGCATTCGAGCGGCGGGTGTTCCATTCCGCACCGTCCTCGGTAGCCGGATTGCGCACCGGATCGATGTTCTCACGGCTGTGATCGGCCGCCACGAAGTCGAGTCTTCGTGGTTTCGCACCCGGCGCCGGACGCACACACGCGGTCACCACGACGTCCACCTCGGCACCGGTCGCCGCAGTCGCGGACAGGATTTCGTTGGTCATGCTGTCCTCTCGGTCAGATGGAGACGTCCAGGCCGGCGCACACTGGCGGCCAGACGCGATGCCGGGACCGGATCGGGTGTCCGGACAGTGCCGAGCGGGATCAGGATCTCCCCGGGCCTGCGCGTCCAGCGCGATCAGCGACACAAACCCGAAACACAACCGCAGAACGAGTGCGCTCATCGTCGGGTGTGAGCTGACAAGACCTCTACGGCGGCGGCCGTCGCGATCGACGAACATGCGGGCGCCAGTGCGATCACGCCGAGTGTTCGGGACATGGCGAGACGAACCAGCTGGTGCACCTCGCCGGGGCGGCAGCATGACAACATTGTCAGCAGGAAGAGGACAGACCCGGGCGCCGTCTCGATGTCACTGGTTCAAGATCGATTCCTCGCACACCAAGACTTGCCCATAAATCTGCGGAGCGCCGGAACCAAGCTCGAGCCTGAAACAGTCGATTGACCCGACACATCCAGAAACAGACGACGATAAACGTTTCCAGAAGTAGCCGAGGAAGTTCTCAAAAATCCGGATAAGCGAATTCGACGAAATCTATCGCCAGCCGAACCTTGTTGAGTGTACCGTCAGACCGACCAGAAAAACATCAATCTTCACACGCAGTGAACACCGCTTCCGGAGCCGGCAATACCGTCGCAACATCCGGCACCGGATACACCACAGGACTCCCGAGGCTATGGTCGAGAACCATATCTCCCGGATCTACCGTTGAACGCCGCATGATCACATCTTGCGAGAGAACCGCTTCAGCCCGCAACCACGCCCGTCCGATCAGGAGATTTTTGCCCGAAAGTGCAGCGGTCTCGACCCGAGATCAGGGACGAGCGTCCTCGAGCATGCCCGCCGCAGCGGTGGACGCCGACCGACGCCGCGGGTATCGGGTTCCCGTTCACGGCCGAATTAGACGAAAGTTTAATATACATCTGGTTATCCGCGATGGACACCAGGTTTCCAGCGATGGCGTCGTCTGATGGAGAGGCACGACACGGCGACGCTCACCAAGCTGAACGATCGACATGCGCCGGGGGCAACGACAGAGAGTGCAGAGGCGCCCAAGCGGACGTCACCGTGCAGTCGACGAAGTCCATCACGCCATGCCCACAGCCGGCCCCGAATCGGCCCCTGTGGGCGACCGCACGCGCCTGTTCTTGGCGATCGCGTCGTGACAGCGTCGCCCAGACCAGATGCGTCTTCCACAGCGCGATCGAGCTGGTGGGGAAGTCGATCGCGCTCAGCAGATGCGCCCAACTGCCCGCACGGTGCTCCACACGACGCTCGGGCTGGCCTACTCCAGCTCGATCTGGGTGAGCATCCGGCGGCTGACCTCGCTGCGCTCCGCTGGCGCCGACACACTCAGGCCCCGCGCCCCGCGCACGCCCGCACAGAAGCAGGTCTCGCGCTCCCCGACCGGGTCCTTTCGCCGACCGGCAGGCTCGGTGCGCACGCGGTGGTCAAGGCGTTCGGCACCCAAGAGTCGTTCCTCCAGGCCATCGGCTCCACCCGCGGGGGCGGCCACCTCGGCTACGTGGGCGCGAACCACGGAGTCTCCATCCCCGGAGACCAGTTGTTCTCCGCAGGCATCCACACCCTCGGCGGCCGGCGCCCGTGCGGCACCACCTGCCCGAGCCGATCCGGCTCATCTGGGACCGAGGCATCTACCCCCGGCGGGATCTTCGACCCGGCCCTCCCGCTGACGGGGGCAGTCGAAAGCTACCGGGCGATGGATGAACGTCGCGCCACCAAGGGTCCGCCCATCCTCTGATTCGCCCTGGCGCCTCAGCCTCCACAGGAGCGACTTCCGGGTGTCTCTCTCAGTGTCCCGTCAGGTGCGGACATGGCGAGGACCGTCACGACACCCTTCTGCTCCTCCTCCGCAATCGTCAGGATCGGAATCGACTTGTTGATCGGGTTGCCTTCGTCGTCGAAGGAGAGACAGCCACTCGCTCCCTTGACGGTGTTACCGCCCTTCATGTGGAAGAGCATTCGGCCGACGTCCTCGCCCGTGATGTCGAGTTCCGCCGTGGTCTCGCTGTCGCCCAGCGCCGCGACCATGGCGTGGGTGATCACCAGCACCGCGTCGTGGCCCATCATCGCCCGACCGTCGTCGGTCGGGTTCCCGAAGCGTTTGCTGTAGGCCCCACCCGGTTCGAAGCGCTCGAGCGACTCCCGATTCACGGCCTGGTTGACCTCTTTCACGGCGCCGGGGTGGGCCAGACCGGTGTAGAGCACCTGGATGTTCTTCATCGCCGCCACGCCCGTCAACTCCTCGGCGGTGAGGTTGCTGAGGTCGTCGCCCGTCATGACAGTGATCGACTTGTCGTCGCAGACCGGCTCGGCGCCAAGCCGCTGCACCATGCGTACCAGCTCTTCCGAGCGGCCGGCGAACAGGAGGGCGAGTTCCTCCCGAGCGTCGGTGCACACCTGACCGGGTACCTGGTGAATCTCGTTCTCCCACCTCTCATTGTCGGACCCGTACGAAATGATCAGGTCTTGGCCAGCTTCGCCGACGGACTCTTCGAAAGCATCAGCGAGGGTTTGTGCATAGTGATTGCTCCCTCTGATGTCCCGGATGATCATCATTTCGGTGTGCCCCTGGAGTTTGAGGTGGTTGACTGCGGCCAGTGCCTGGTCGGCGTTGGTCGGGGCGACACGGACGAAGTTCTCGATGGGCGGCTCGAAGTCGGCGGTCATCGTGCTCGCCACGATGGCCAGTCGCTCCTCCGAGAGTTTCTCGACCGCCGCGATGTTCTGCTCCTCACTGGGGCCGAGCCCCGCCACCGCCACCAGTCTGTCCTCGGTGCGCTGGCGCTTCGCCAGTTCCGCCACCGTGTGCTCCCAATGCTGCGCGGTGCTTCCAGTGTTCGCGATGAGCAGGCGGATCTTCGGCGCCCGTTCGCTGTTGTGCCGTCTCAGCGCGTCATACGCGCCCTGGAGCTCATCGAGCACCGCTTTCCTGGTGTTGGAGTCCGCGTCCGTCAGGGTGAAGGACGTCATGTAGGCGATGCTGTAGTACGTCGTGTTGCGCTCGTGCGCCTCATCGATCACCTCGTCGTTCGCCACCTTGATGAGGTCGAAGACCCTCTCATACTCCTCGTACTCATCGCCGAAACCGACCCCGCCGTCCGTGACGCCGACGCACTCGCCGGCATCCCCGAGCCTCTTCAGCCCGGACGGTCCGCAGGACTGGCTCATCTCAAAGAGCAGCCACGTCCCCACTATGCCGACGACCGCCAACACGGAACCCACGACGAGCAGGATGAAGCGTTTGCGGAGCACGTCCAGGCGTGCCTTGATGCGCATCGTTCGCGTCCTTTCCCATGCCATCGGTGAGGTCGGCGCTCTTCTGCGGGGGGTTCACTTCTCCATCAGGGGGACGTGGCGGGGGAGGTGCGCCAGTAGCGGTAGCGCTCAGCTTCGTCCAGCAGCACGACGACGTCGCGGCCGCTGAGCCGGGTGAGCTGACCGAAACCGTCGGCCAGTGTCTCCTTGAGTCGCCTGCGCGGATCGGCCAGCGGATCGCACCACACCCAGCGCGCCGCCACCAGGCCACGGACCAGCGCGGTGACGGTGACCTCGGAATCGGCGGGGACTGCGGCCAGCAGTCCGGCGAACAGGGTACGCGGGCCGTCTCCCGGGGCGAACCGGTTGGGTGCGGTGGTGATCACGTTGAACGAGGCGACCCACGCGGTGGCGTGCTGTTCGCCGAACCGCCCGGCCAGGTGACCGGTCACCTTTTCCAACTGCCCGGCGGCCAACCGGTGGTACATCTCGTGGGTTGGGTTGCCCGTCTCCCGGAAGTGCTCGGCGAGCTCCTCGTGCACCGTGGTCCAGTCGTCCGCCCGCTCGGCCAGACGCCACAGCAGGAGACGCCGCAGCCAGGGATGCAGCGAAGGGGCTTCGTCGGGTGCCTCACCGCCGTCACCCGTCCACGGCGCGAGCAGCCAGCGGGCGCGCAGCTCGTTGAAGAGCCTGGCGAACTTGCTGTGCAGCCGGATGGCGCTCGACAGGTCCCGGGCCGCGGCGCACCTGACCAGCAGGTCGACATCGTCCGGTGCGAAGCCACGGAGCAGCTGGCGCAGCGCGCTGTCGACGAGCCTCGGGCCGGTCTCGGCGTCCGGAACGGAGGCTCCGTCGCCGGTCCGGTCGTCAGGGTGTTCGGTGGCCCGCAGCGTGCGGTCGGGGAGGGCGCGCAGCCAGACGTCCTGCTCCGGACCGTCGTTGCCGGGCATGCCCTGCTGGGTGATCACCGTCAGCACGTCCTGGACGGCGCGAGGCATGCCACCGGTCAGCCGGTGCACGAACGGAGCGAGGTGCAGACACCGCGCCAATGCCGGACTTGAGGGGGCGGCGAGTTCCATGCGCACCCGCACCTCGTCAGGGCTGAGATCGCGCAGCCGGACCGGGTACCACCAGGAGTCCTCCGACTCCAGCCACGGACGGCGTCGTTCCCCCCAGTCGTCGAGTGAGACGTAGTCGGGTTCGAGTGGTCTGCGCCAGGGCCACTGGTCGCCGGTGGAAGGGCCCCAGCGGGGCAGCCAGCGGTGCGCCGAGACGACCACCGTCAGGGGGTCGGCCCGGCCCCCTCCGCGAAGCGCGTCCTCATGCCGTGTGCGGATCAGCAGATCGAGGAAGTGACGGCCGCCGGCGGTATCCGCGTCCTCCAGCAGCAGCAGGAACGAGTGCGGGCGGAAGGGGCTGTCCGCACGCTCCCGCAGATCCGCGAGAAAGGCCGAGAACAGCATTTGGTCCAGCTTCCTCTGTTCCTCCGTGTCGCCGCTGTGCCGCCAGTTGCTGAGTTCTGCCAGGGCCCGCCAGCCGTTGCTGTCCTGCGTCAGCCGGTGTTCCCCGTACCAGCGCACCGGGCCGCTGAAGCCACGAAGGTACGACCGTGTGCTGCGGCTCAGCCGCTTGAGGAGCTCGACCACCAGTTCCGACGCACCCTCCGGGGCACCCAAGGAGTGATCCGCCACCTTCGCGAAGGCGGCCAGGTAGTTGCCGTCATACCGCTCCTCCGCCTTCCGCTCGAACTGCTTGAGCGACTGCTTGATCGCTGATTCGCTCTGCTTTCGGCTCAACTCCGAGTAGTCGTTGTCGGAGGCCAACAGCCCGAGGCGGAGCCTCGGCAGTGTGACGCGACTGTAAGCGGGGTTGTGGCTCTCCAGGCGGAAAGCGAGCGCGCCGAGCACGTGGCGGGGCAGAAGCGACTTCTGACGTCCGAGGTTGAGGTATGCGAACGGATGCTCCTCTCCGTACTTCTCGACGAGCGACGCATGCATCTCGCTGGAGCCGCTGCCCGGAGGGCCGAGCATGATGGTGACGGGTCGCTCGGCGCCCGGTTTGTCGAGGCACTCGCCGACCAGGGAGATGATGGCTCCCCGACTTCTCGCATCGGTCGGAAGTGTCACCATGGCGTCCCCCTAACCCCTCGTCTGCCACCCGGGCGGCCGTCCACAGCATAGCCACGCAAAGTCGGCGAGATGCTCAATTCACGTTTCTCGAACAGGAATCCGCTGCGTCGCCTGGTTGACCAGCCGATGCCGGGGAGACATGCGACTGCGTGCCGGTGGCGGAGGCGTTTCCCAAGGCCAGCGATCCCCGCTCCGAATAGTCCCGCCAACCCTCCCGACTCGCTAGCCGCACAAACCGTAGCTCTCGGGCATCCTCGCGACAGCTCGAGACAGGCACCGGAGGCATCCCGCTTCGGCAGGCCGGGAAGTTGTTCTCGCAAACAATCAATCACGTCCTCGGGAGTCCGAGACCGCTTCAGGTTGCCGGACCGCTCGGTCAAGATGGCATCCCTGGCCACAAGAATAAGTGATGACCTATAAAGAATTCTTAGAAAATGTCGAACCGGCCCTCGGGGTTTCGCGGGGAAGAAACACTGATAAATCGAAATCAGGGGCCGCGCCAAGGCTGCGGGCCCGGCAATCACAGTCCGCCCCCTTTTGTGTGTAACGGAGATCAAGGCGGAGTTCCGCAGAGAGCCGCCCGAGTTTCACCGGGTCGGCGCCCGACAGTGCCTCTCCCACATCGCCGAGCGAGTCGACCATGGCGTGCCGCGACGTCCTCGGGATCGAGCAGTGTCTCGTGTCGCGTCCACCGACCGAACACAGCAAACCCGGTGTACCGAGGATTGTCGAGAATCACGCGCACCGTGCTCGCCTGCTGGCCGTCGGCGAGCCGATGCCGGTTCCGCTCCGGCTTACGCGCCAAAGGACAGGCAATGCGATCGCGGTTCAACGCTGCCGCGATCGCCCGGTCCCCCTTCCCGTCGGAGGTACTCGGCGAAGATCCGGCGCACGACCTCGGCCCGGAAGGCGCGCGGCGCGGCGCTGGAGAAACATCGGCAAGTGCACAGTGCGAGCACTGTGCACCTTCCCACCAGGCATCGCTCGTGAAGCCCGCCGACCGCCGGGATCCCCGCCTGCCCCTCTCTGTCGATCGAAGGACTGGATCGCGACATTCATCTCCCCGAGGTGAGACGCCACCCTCTTGCCCTGCTCCTGCTCCGCCAGAACTCCTGATAGGGGCCCGGCACCTCGACGAGCTCCTCATGCCTGCCCTGCTGGACGATCCGCCCTTCATCCAACATCAGGATCTGGTCCGCCCTGGTCACCGTGTTCAGACGGTGTGCGATCACGAGCAGAGCCCTGTCCTGTGCCAGCTTCGACACCGCAGCCTGGATGATCGCGTCGTTCTCCGGGTCCAGTGAGGCGGTGGCCTCGTCGAGGATCACGATCGGGGAGTTCTTCAGCAGCGCGCGGGCAATCGAGATCCGCTGCCGCTGTCCCCCGGAGAGCCGGGCTCCTCCCTCCCCCACCGTGGTCTCCCAGCCCTCGGGGAGCTCGGCGATCAGCTCGTCGAGACCCGCAAGGGTGGCGGCGGCACGCAGTTCGTCCTCACCCGCGTCCAACCGCCCGATGAGGACGTTGTCCCGCACGGTGCCCTCGAACAGGTAGACGTCCTGGAACACCGTGGAGACGAGCGGAGTGAGGGCTTCCGTACCGATGTCGGTGACGGGGATCCCTCCGATCCGGACTGCGCCCGCGTCGACGTCCCAGAAGCGTGCGAGCAGCCTCGCGACCGTGGTCTTCCCCGAGCCGGAGGGGCCGACCAGCGCGGTGAGTCCCCGAGCAGGCATCCGGAAAGACACATCGGTCAGCACCGGCGAGCCGTCGTAGCCGAAACCGACGCCGTCGAACTCGACATCCGTGCACGCGGGCAGCCTCGGTGTCGCGGGCTCGGGCAGCGTCGGTTCTCGGATCACCCGGTCCACCTCGTTCAGGGCATTGGACGAGAGCCGTAGTGCTGCGGAGAGGTCAGCGGCCACCATCATCGGCTCGATGAACCGCGCGACGAGTACGGCCACGGCCAGCATGGTCGGCACGTCAAGTGTGCTCCCCATGACGAACGTCACCCCGAGCACGAGCACGACCGCGAAGCTCGCGCGCACCATGAAGCCGAATCCGGTGAGGCCCGGAAGGCTGCGCCAGATCATCGAGCGATCGATGTCACGTTGCGTGCGCAGAGCCTCGTCGAGCATCCGGGTGCCGCGGCCTTCCTGTCCGAAAGCACGCAGGACCGGTTGATTCCTGGTGAACTCCAGCACGCGGTTGGCCGAATCGACCATCGCCCCGCCTCTGGCGGCGTCGGCTCGCTGCACGACGTCCGAGGCCCATTTCGCCACCAGGGCCAGGATCGGCGCGAAGAGCGTCATCACCAGCGCGAGCCGCCAGTCGAAGAGGTACATCGCGGCGATCGCCGCCATCGGACTGAGCACTCCGTTGCACAGTGGGCGCAACAGGTGCGCGGGCACCGTCATCACACCCATCACATGCTGATTGCTCGTCCGAGTCAACTCGCCGACCCTCGCGGGGTTGAACCAGCCCAGCGGAAGTCGGGCGATTGCATCACCCAGTCGGTGGTGCAGGCGCCTGGCAATGTCCGAACCGACGCGGAATCCTCGTTTCTGAGCGCTGAACTGGGCGACGACGGCGGCGGCTGCCGCCACGACCATGCCGGTGAGCGGCAGCAAGGCCGACTCCGGCGAAGGCCCCAGCAGCGCGCGCAGCACCGGCACCAGGGTCGCAAAGGCGATGCCCTGCAACAGCGCGGCGGTGACCAGTAGTGCCAGCAGCCTGCGCAAGGCCGCAGCATGCGCGGGCCCGAGCACCGCGAACAGTTGACGAATCACGCCGAGAGCTCCTCTTCTGGTGCCGCCGAGGCGGGGGCGAGCTGTGCCTGCCACATTCGCGCGTACCGGCCTCGGGTGGAGAGCAGCTCTTCGTGGCTGCCACGTTCGACCACACGACCTCCGTCGAGCACGAGGATCTGGTCCGCCTGGGTGATCGTGGCGAGTCGATGCGCGATCACCAGCAGGGTCCGACGCGCGGCGAGCGCGGACAAGGCATCCTGGATCTGGGCCTCCGCGTGCGGGTCGGCCAATGCGGTCGCCTCGTCCAGGATGAGCAACGGAGTGTCGGCAAGCAGCGCTCGCGCGATGGACAGACGTTGAGCCTCGCCACCGGAGAGACGAAGCTCTGTGCCGATCACCGAGTCGTATCCGCGTGGCGCGGCGAGTATCCGCTCGTGAATCCGCGCGGCCTCCGCCGCCGCCCGCACCTCGTCCTCGGTCGCCTCCGGTCGGCCCAGTCGGATGTTCTCCAGCACCGACATACGCAGCAGTGCCACGTCCTGGAAGACGAAGCCGACGTTGCGATACAACGTCGTGCTGTCCAACGCCCGGACGTCCGTGCCGCCCAAGGTGATGGAACCCTTGGTGACATCGAAGAACCGTGCCACCAGCATGGCCAGCGTCGACTTGCCTGCCCCCGACGGGCCGACGAGCGCGGTGACGGTGCCGGGGCGCAGTTCAAGGTTCACTCCGCGCAGCACCTCGTCGGAGTCCGCGCCATAAGAGAAGCTGACATCCTCGATTCGCACCCCGATTCCTTCGGGTTGCCGAGGCTGCGCGGGCTGCGAGAGCAGGGGCTCCGTCAGTACCTCGTTCACCGCCTGTGCCGCCGCCATCCCGCCCCGCAGGTTCTGCAGGCGCGTTCCGATCGTCGCCATGGGCGCCGCGAGGGGCGGCGCCAACAGGGCGAAGGGCACGATGGCTGCGGCGGGCATCCAGCCTGCGATGACCATCACGGTTCCCGTGGACATCACCAGGATGAGCACCGCCGGAGCGGAGACCACCAGCTGTGACGCGGTCGTGATCGTCGTGGTGCGGCCTGCCCAGGTGCTGAAGAAGTCGTGGAAGGCGTCGGCCGCAGCGAGGAAGCGTCGATGTGCACGACGGTGCTCGCCGAAGGTCTTCACCACTGCGATGCCGTCGACGAACTCCGACACGCCAGAGTTGATCTCCTGCTGCGCGCGGCCGTACTCGGCGAACTGGTCTGCGGAGCCGCCCATCGCTCGTGCGAAGAGGACGATGCCGAGCACCAACGGGATCATGCTGATCAGTGCCATGCGCCAGTCGATCAACAGGAGATACGCCATGGCCGTCAGTGGGGTGACCACCACGGATACGACGTCGAGCAGCGCGTGCGCGACCAGGTGATGCAGGCTGTGCACGTCATCGTGCAGAACCTTGCCGAGCCGGGAGGATCCTCGGGCCGCGAGGCGACCGAGCGGAACCCGACTCAACCGCTCGGCCATCCCGGTGCGGAGTGTGTGCTGCAGTCGGTTGTCCGCGAGGTGACTCACGAGGTTGGCGGCGGAGGCGAGTACCAGGGCTGTGCCGGTCGCGGCGACCCCGATGACCGCCAAGGGCCATACGTCCGTGTCCGAACGCTGTCCGAGCAGTGCCCTGCCGATCTCGGACACCATGATGAGCGGAATCACCGCAAGCACCGCGGCCAGTGCCTGAAGCATCATCGCGGTCGCCAATGCGCCGCGGATCGTTCTCAACAGCGTCATCGGCTTGTCTCCGGCTCCTGGTGTCGGTCTTGGCAGGGGGTTCTCGTCCACGCAGCCGCTCTCCCGGGCTCGGATGCTGGTCCGGTCGGCGGTCCGGAGATCAGACGACAGCCCCGGCGACACGGGCAGCCGAGGCGCCCCGGCGAGGCGATCATCTGCGTTCTTCCAATGCCCGGCCCGTGTCTGCGGAGGAAGAGCGCCCTGTCATCGCCCCACCCGCCCCGCGTCACGTCCGTGATCAGCTCGGACGCTGACATCCGCATCCCTTCGGTCGAGGGAAGGAGGCATTTCCTGATCGTTTCGTTGATCGTGTCGCCGTTCGCGCTCCGGCACCGTCCACTGAGGACGGGGGTCGGCAGGTCGGCCACGCACAACCGGCCCGTGCTCAGCACGATTCGGCCCAGGTCTTCACAGGCCGGGTGTCGGCCTGCGAGCCTCGGTCGTCCGCCATGCCTGCGTCGGGCGTGTCGGTGCCGTCTTCATCGCCCCGTTGGATGTCGCTCGGTTCGGAAGAGGAACGGGGCAGGACGATCACGGCGAGGAGTGCCCCCGCTGCCAGCGCCACCGCCGCCAGCGCCAATGCCGTCGAGTACCCGGCCGCCAACGCCGCCACCATGTCGCCATCGTGAGAGGACGTAACGTGAGCGGCGGCGGTGACGAGCACCGCCAGGCCCACCGAGCCGCCCAGCTGCCGGGAGCTGTTCAGTACTGCCGATGCGGTCCCCGCATCTCGCGCGGGCACGCCGGACGTGGCGGCGGCACCCATGGCCACGAAGGAGACGCCGATCCCCACACTGCAGACCATCGACGGTCCCAGCAGCTGGGTGAGGAACTCTGCCTCCGGGCTCAGGCCCGCGAACCAGGCCAGTCCGGCCGCGCCGGTCAGACCGCCGATGAGGAGCAACGTTCGAGGGCCGAGTCGCTCCAGGTTCCGCATGGCGATACGCAGGCCGACGACCGTGCCCGCGCAGAAGGGCAGAAACGCCGCTCCTGCGAGCGCAGGCGAATAGTCGAGAACCCGTTGCAGATAGAGCGAGACGAAGAAGAAGCCTGCGAGCTGTCCGGCGGAGAGCAGGAAGCCGAACAGATTGGCTCCCAGTACTGCGCGTCTCGTGAAGAGGGTCAACGGCATCAGGGGCTCCGGTGCCCTGTGCTCGACCAGTACGAAGACGGCGAGGATCGCCACTGCGAAGACGAAGAGCAGTGCCGTGTCCGGTGCGGTCCAGCCGCCGCCCTCGCCACGCAGCACCCCGAGGATGAGCAGTGACATCCCGGTGGTGACGAGCACGGCACCCGTCACGTCGAGCCTCGGCCGATGCTCGGCGCGGCTCTCTCGAACGCCGCTCAGTACGGCGAACAGCAGGACCGCCACGATCGGCAGGTTGATCAGCATCACCCATCGCCAGCCCATGAACTCGGTGAGCAGCCCGCTGAGCAGCACGCCTGCCGCCCCGCCTAAGGCACCACCTGCCCCCCAGAGTGCGAGCGCACGAGCGCGCACGGGACCACCGGAGAGATTCACCGTGATCAGCGCGAGCGCCACCGGGGAGATGCCCGCCGCGGCGAGCCCTTGAATGGCACGGGCCGCGCCCAGTTCCCAGGCATGTGTCGCCAGGCCTGCCCACAGACTGGCCGCACCGAACAGGACCACGGCGCCGAGAAGCACACGCCGCCGCCCGAACACGTCGCCGAGTCGGCCTCCTAACAGGAGAAATCCCGAGAACGTCAGCAGGTAGGCGTTCACGACCCAGTGAAGATTCGACTCCGTGAAACCCAAGCCTTCCTGGATGGACGGCAGGGCGATGTTGACCAGTGAGATGTCCAGCGCGACCAGGAACTGCGCGGTGAACACCACCACGAGCATCCGGTTCACCAGCCTCGAATCCGAACCCATGGCTCCTCGACTATGTTTCCGTACATGTACGTAAATATAACGTCAGCCCTTCAGGAGGGCGCACGGGGCCGGGGTCAGGCGCGCCAAGACAATGGCGACATGACAGAACCGCCGAGGCAGGCGCGCCGAGTGGGCAGGCCCGCCCGGATCAACCGCGCGACGATCGTGACCGCCGCCCGCTCGGTGTTGGAGGCCGAAGGCCTGGACGCACTCACCATGCGACGGCTCGCCCGCGAGGTCGGCCGCGCCCCGATGGCGCTCTACCATCACGTCAGCAGCAGAAGCGAGCTGCTCACGGCGGTGCTCAGCGTGCAGGCAGGCGAGATTCCCCGCCCGAAGCTGCCTGCAGACCCCCGCGATCGCATGGTCGCCGTCGCCTGCCATCTGCACGGCGCCCTCGCCGAGGTTCCCTGGGTGATGGAGGTCCTGTCCCATGGCGAGGGCGTCGGCGTCCCGGCGCTCTGGATCTCGGACGAATTCCTCGCGAGTGCCCGCGACTGGGGCGCCACGCCGGAACGCGCCCTGCACATGTTCCGCTCGATCTGGCATTACATCATCGGTGAGCTGACCCATCGGTTCCATGCCCGCCGCCGAAAGACCGACCCCGAGCTGCCCGACGACTGGCGTGCCTCCGTCGGCGAGACAGACCTCGTCGACGTTCCGACCTTGCGGGCAATGCTGCCGGAATGGGATCGACTGTCGGCCTCCTACGACGTCTCTGTCGCGATCACCGAGCTGATCGACGGAATGCTGGCCGTCACCCGACCCGAGGGGCGGACCTCCATCTGACAGGCAGGTGCACACCGGGGCCTTCTCCATCGCGAGCGGATCGCCGCACTGCGCCGAAGGCGGGTCGCCGCACGCCGCCTCGGCGTCCAGACATGACGGCCCCGTCGCCGGATCAGGACGGCAGGCGACCCTGCCCACCGGTGGGCGCACCGTGTGATCGCGGGGCACTGAACGCTCTCGTGAGCGGGCCACCTTCGGCAGAGACCTGCTTGCTGCTACCGAGCCAAAGGCGAAGAGGATCATCGCGGGTCAGGCGGCCCGCCCCGCAGGCGGGATCGGCCGAACAGTCGCCGTCGCGAGCATCCGCCCACCTGGCATTGGCGCGGCTATGATAATCATTTTCACATCATATGCAGCCGCCGCGCCTCGACGGCAGGGAAGGGACGGACGTCCATGCAGAATGAGCAGCGACCTGCAGGCGACGAGTACGAGATCTCCGGCGAGTTCCTCGATCTCCTGATCGCCCCACACTGGCATGCACTTGCGCCTGCTCTCCAGGACGCGCTGGTCGGGGTCGACGACACCGCCGGGCCGGTGCTCGATATCGGCTCAGGCAGCGGGCGCGCCCTCCCCACGATCGACGCGGTCCTGCCCGACGCGGAGATCTGGGCATCGGAGCCTGCACGCACCCTGCGCAGCATCCTGTTGGCCACCGTCGCAGCCTCGCCGAGACTGCGAGACAAGGTGACCGTGATCGATCACACGCCGCTGGCGGCGGCGCTGCCGGACTCCCTCTCGGCAGTAGTCGCGATCAACGTGATCGGCCACTTCACACCGACCGACCGAGGCAGATTGTGGGACCTCCTGGCCGAACGGCTCGCTCCCGGCGGTCGCATGGTGCTGAATCTCCAACCGCCTTCCACACCCGAGCCCGTGCCGGAGACCGCGCCCAGCTCGGTCCACATCGGCCGACGTCGTTACGAAGGTCGAGGTCGAGCCGAGGTCGCGGGGCCGGCCAGTGTCACCTGGCGGATGACTTACCGCGTCTATCACGATGAAGTGCTCCAGGCCGAGCATCAGGTCGACTACGACTGGTGGGTGCTGAGCGAGGAGACCCTCCGCTCGGAGACGACCGCACGAGGCTTGCGAACGACGACGGTCGGACCGTCCGATCTCGCGATGTACGCGATCGACCGAGCCCGACAGGCCTGAACGAGGGATCTCCACGCCCCGCCGAACCAACGCGACGAACGGGCGCACGCACCTGGGCGAACGGCATCAGTCACCGACGACGGCGGGGCGACCTACGACACGATGTCGCGGCCATCCCAGGAGAACCTGCGGGGAGTGCCGCCCCACCGCCTCCCGGCCCGACCTCGATCGCGAGGACTACTCGAGCCGCCGCCTCGACGTACCCACGATTCGACCCTTGTTCGGACCACTGAGCGACCAGTGTCGAAGCCCAGAACAGACCGCCGCCGGGAGCGAACGTCCCAGCACCCCGACCCGCGCCCGGCCGAAGTCCGATTCTGAGCAGAACAGGGGCTTGTCGATGCGAAGCACTGTTGAGCCCGATCTGTGCATCGCAGCGATGCCCGTCGGGAGCCGGCCGGCTGTCCGAACTGTGACGGCCTGTCAGTGTGGAACGGGAATGACGGGGCAGGTGGCACCGTCATCCCCGCAGCGCGGAAACCGTCACATCAGCTGATCCGTCGAGCGCCCCTCATCCCTCGTCCTCGTGTTCGTGTTCGTGCGGATCGCTGTGATCGTGCACCTCTCCCCCGTGCTCCGGCCGTAGTCGACCGCCGTCCAGGCCGGTCGCGGCCACCACGATCAGCAGAACGGCGATAGCGGCCACCGAGATCCGCCCTGCCAACCGGAGCCAAGCGGGCAGCAGGCCTGTCTTCCTCGCCGACATGTCGAGCCGCTCCCCGCGGCGCGCGGGCTCGAGCAGCCGCCAGAGAAGAAGCACGGCGATCGGCACCTGAAGTAACCACAGCACCGTGCGCGGCCAGCCCTCGTACCAGACGTTGGTGCTGTAGAGCAGCGTGTGCCATACGCTGAGTGCGTAGACGACGATGATGAACCGATGCAGAATCCGCCAGGCCTTGGCCCCGATCCGCCTGCGGAAGTAGTACGCCAGACCGAGCGGGATCGCGAGGTAGAACGCCGCCTGTCCGATCGGCATCGCGATCCAGCCGGTGCTGCCGTCGTGTCCGCCCGGCACGAAGGCGCGGACGAAGGCGGCCCAGACCCGGTCTCCCCATGCGTCGGGCGCATTGTCGCGGACGACCTGAGCGGCGTACAGCAGCGCATGAGCGGCCATCAGACTGAGCACGCTGAGGCTGGTGGTGCGATGGAGACGTTCGAGCTTGGCGGGCTGCCACCGCAGCCAACCGGGCTTGGAGCCCGATATCAAGAGTCCGAGGACGACCGCGAGATACGCCCAGAGCAACGCGGACCAGCCGAAGGCCTGGCTCAGGAAGTAGACCCAGTACCGGTCGGCATCGGCCATGTAGGAGATCACGGACACGGTGTCCGACTGACCTGCGCGTACTCGGAGGTAGAGGAACACGAACACCGATGCGGTGATGAGCAGGGCGATGCCGAGATCGAGCATCGAACCCCGTAGATCGGCAGTGAACCCGGATGACGTGCGATCGGAACGCCTGCGTTGCTCACCGTCGGACGAGCTCTGGTGAGCGAGTTGCTCGTCGGTTCGTCTCCTGGGATCGGGTCTGGTCGGCATCATCTCTCCTTTGAGATCAACGCTCCCCGCTGAAGCACACCACGTCGCTCACGGCCTCCGCCAGAGCAGTCGTGAAAGCTGGAGCGTGGAAGGTCACCTGTGTTCAGCCGGTGCTGATCCGTTCTCCGGTGTCTCGGCTGCCTCCTCCGCGCGGCGCAGACAGCCTGCAAGCACGGCGTCCAGGCCGCTTTCGAAGATGGTGTCCATGCTGAGGGTGAAGAAGCGGCTGCCGATCCGCGAGGCCGCCGGATACCGCGCGGTGTCGAGGGAGGACAGTCCGGACACGAACGCCCGTGCTCTGCTCGGGACGGCCTGCCGCGCGCGGGCGTCTGCCGCGTCTTCGACGCTGACGCGGGAGAAGACCCAGCTCATGATCATGGCGCAGGCACGGGCCGTCGCCTCGTCGTCGAATCCGGCCTTCAGCATGCTGCTCGCCAGGTCGTCGAGCAGCCGGTAGGCCTGCTCACCGGCAGGCCCGTTCGCCGTCAACCAGGCGGCCAGACCAGGAAATCGGCGAAGTCCGCTCCGCTGCGCGCGAGCCCATTCACGCGCGTTGCGATGCCAGGGCGCAGCGGGATCGAGGCGTGGCCGGATGAGCTTCCCTGCCTCGTCGGCCACGATCCGGTTGAGGCTTTCTCGGTTCTCGACATAGCGGTAGATCGCCATGGGCGTCACCGAGAGTCGCTCCGCCAGCACGCGCATGGACATCGCGGCGAAGCCACCCTCGGCCGCGATGTCGAGCGCCGCCCCGACGACAGCCTCGCGGTCCAGGCCGACAGCAGGCATGTGGCTCACCCCTCAATTGACAATCATTTTCGCCTACACCTAGTCTACGGCGTATAGTACGCGCGGTCGGGCTCTTCCCGAGCCCGTCGTGCCGCGCGCCGAACAGGTAAGGGCACCTCTCGTGGTTGAACTCGATCGTCGTCGCTTCCTCGGCTTGGGCGCCTTCACGGCCGCCGTCGTCGCCGCAGGTCTCACTGGGTGCGGCACCGCCGCAACCCCCGCGCAGAACATCGGGCGCTTACGCGCGGCGTTCGCAGGCGGCGGCGCGGGCGAGACGCTGAACTACCTGGTCGGGCCCACCGCGCTGGACTTCGTCCGTGCCCGGCTCGTCCACGCCGCGCTCGGCATGATCGACGTCAGCCAGCCCGACGGTGTGCGGTACGGCGCGCTCGAGTCCATCGACGTCAGCGATGATCTGACGACCTACACGCTGCACGTGCGCCCGGGCATCGCCTTCACCGACGGCTCGCCGCTGACCGCCGAGGACATCCTCTATTCACTCCGGGCTCCCGCGCTGCTCCAAGGGCTGCCGTTCACCCAGATCGTCGGCCGTGACTTCGACCTCGACAACGCCGTGATCGATGACGAGCACACCCTGACGCTGCCCACGCTGCGCCCCATCGCGGATGGTCGTCTACTGCTGTGCCAGAGCATGTTGGCGATCAAGGCGGGCACGACGGAGTTCACGAACACCACTGTCTCCTGCGGCCCGTTCGTCATCTCGGCATTCCAGGCAGGGCAGGAGACTCTGCTGACCCGCAATCCCGACTACTTCGGCGCGGCCATCGGCGACGAACCGACGCTGGACGAGATCCAACTGCTGTCCATCGCCGACGACAACGCCAGGGTCGCCGCGCTCACCGGGGGACAGGCCGACTTCATCAGCGGCATCACTCCCGCGCTCGCGCAGAACCTCGACGGCGCCGACGGCGTCGTCGTGACGAACGGCGAGCTGCCCTACGCCTCCTGTCTGCGGTTCGTGATGAACCCGAGCTTCGAGCCGTTCGCCGACGTCCGGGTGCGGCAGGCGTTCAAGCTCGCCGTCGACCGACAGTCGATCATCGACAACGTCTACTACGGTCGGGCGTACCTCGGTAATGACATTCCGGCGCTCGGCTTCCCGACCTACCACTCGGCGCTCGAACAGCGTGCCTACGATCCGGACACGGCACGGGACCTGCTGGAACAGGCAGGCCAGAGTGGTATGAGCGTCGAATTGACCGTCGGCCCCGAGCTGCCCGGAATGGTCGAGACCGCGACGCTGATCGTCGAGAATCTCCAGGCGATCGGGGTCGACGCCACCCTCGCCGAGCTTCCAGCAGGACAGCTCTTCGCCGATTACGAGGCCTACACCGCCCTTCCCTTCGCCGCCGGGTACAACCCGCCTGCGCTGTTCGAGCCGAACCACACCCCCGGGGTGCTCCCCGAGGCCGACGCCCTGGTGGTCACCGCGCGCGGCGGCCTGACGGAGGACGAGCGACTGGACGCGTCGCATCAGGCACAACAGCTGCTGTGGGAGAACGGGAACCAGATCGGGCCGGTCTTCGTCCCCGGTATCGACGCCGCCGTGGACGCGGTGAGCGGGGTCCGAGATCAACAGTTCCCCGACTTGACGAATGCCCGCCTGGCAGAATGAGTCACGCCCGAGGTATGCCGGGATTCATCGGCTCCCGGCTCTGCATCGCGGTCGTCACGCTGGGAATCCTCTCGGTCGTCGTGTTCTGGGCGACCGAGGTCCTTCCCGGCGACGCCGTCGGCGTGCTGTCGGGAAGCGACGCGACCGAGGCCGAGCGTGCTGCCGTGCGCGAGGCGCTCGGCCTCGACCGGCCGGCTCCTGAGCGTTACCTGGACTGGGTCGGCGGCGCCCTGCGCGGTGATCTCGGCGTCTCCATGGTCTCCGGCAGACCGGTGGACGAGATCCTCGTCCCGAGACTGCTGAACACGCTCGTGCTCGTGGTCATCGCCATAGTGGTGATCGCCGCCGTGTCGGTGACGATCGGACTCCTCTCCGGTATGCGGGCGGGCGGCCCGCTTGATCGCGTTCTCAGCTCGGCCACGATGGGTTTGATCGCCACGCCCGACTTCCTGCTCGCCACCCTGCTCCTCACCGTGTTCGCCACGATGCTGGGTCTGTTCCCCGCCGTGTCGCTCGTCCCGCTCGGCGACTCCGCCTGGCAACACGCCGAACTGCTCGTCCTGCCCACTGCGGCGTTGGTGCTCGGCGGTCTCGGCGGCACCACACGGCTCGTCCGATCCAGCGTGATCAGCGTCGTACGCAGTCCCTACATCGAGAATGCCCGGCTTAACGGCGCACGCGGCCTACACCTGGCACTCGCTCATGTCCTGCCCAATGCACTCGGCCCCGGAGTGCAGGCACTCGCGATCATGGCGGCCGGGCTGCTCGGCGGCGGGATAGTCGTCGAGACACTGTTCAACTACCCCGGCATCGGATTCGAACTCACGCAGGCGGTGGGCACCCGCGACGTGCCCGTCGTCGCGGGGCTGAGTCTGGCGCTGAGTACCTGCACGCTGATGATCCTGCTGCTGGGCGATCTGGCCGCTCGCCTGCTCGGCGGGCGGGCCTCCCGAGGTGCGACCCGATGAAGATCATCCGCCGTGGCATCGCTGTCTTGCTGTTCGCGGTGCTGTTGTTCGGTCTCGTCGGACCGTTCCTTCCGTTCGGCTCCACTACCGCCGTACAGGAGTCCCCGTTCGCTTCGGCATCGGTCGCCCACCCGTTGGGGACCGACTTCCTCGGCCGCGACACGCTCGCTCGGGTCGCGGCGGGCGGACAGACAGTGATCATTCAGGCGCTCATCGCCACCGTCGCCGTGAGCATCGTCGGCATCCTGCTCGGCGCGGCGACGGGAATGACCACCCGGCGTTGGGGAGCCGTGCCCCTGCGGATTCTCGACGGGCTCTCCGCGCTACCGCCCCTCTTCATCCTCGTGCTGCTCGCTTCAGGTGCTCCCGGCAACGATCTTCTGGTGGTGGCCGCGATCGCGACCGTCACCACGCCCTTCTCCGTCCGCGTCATCCGCGAGGCGACTCGTCAGGTCTGCGGCACCGCTTTCGCCAGGACCGCCTGGGCAAGAGGGGACAGCGTCTTCCGACGCCTCCGCTACGACGTCCTGCCGGGAATCACCGAGGCCGTATGGGCCGATGCCGGAGTTCGATTCGTCGCGGCCGTCCAGCTTGCGGCGACAGCAGGTTTCCTCGGGCTCACCGCGGGCGCACCCGCAGCGAACTGGGGCCGCATGGTCCGAGAGAACGCCGTGGGCGTGGGGGTCAATCCGCTGCCCGTCCTCGTGCCCGCCGCTCTGATCATCGCGCTGGCACTCGGCTTCACTCTCCTCACCGATCGCCTCTCCGCCCGTACGGGCGCCGACATCAGTGAAGCGGCGGTCGCATGAACATCGTGACGCTCGACGGACTCAGCGTCCATGCGGGTGGACGCGCCATCGTCGACTCCGTGTCCCTGACGATCGATCGTGCGGAGATCGTCGGCTTGGGCGGGGCGTCAGGAGCGGGGAAGACGACGCTGCTGCACACCATGATCGGCCGACTCGGTCCCGGACTGCGGCAGACCGCAGGCGTCGTCGAGGTATGCGGAGAGGATCCGTTCAGTCCCGAAGGTCGACGGCGGCTGCGCGGCGCCGATGTCACCTACCTCCCCCAGGATGCGGCAGGCTCGCTCAACCCGGCTCACCGAGTGCACTGGCACCTAGACCAGATGCTGCGCCGCAGCAACCGGACACTGTCCCGGACGCACCGCGCCGAGGAGATCGTCCGAATCCTCGACTCGGTGCGGCTGCCGCCACGGCTGCTCCGCGCCTATCCGGCCGAGCTCTCCGGCGGGCAGGCGCAACGGGTCGCGCTGGCCGCTGCGCTGCTCCCTCGGCCGAGTCTTCTCCTGCTCGACGAGCCCACCAGCAACGTCAGCGCGGCGGCTGCGCGCGAACTCGCAACTGTGATCAGCCAGGCGGTCGACCCGATGTCGATCGGCGTCGTCAGCCACGACCAGGACTTCCTGGCCGGACTCGCGCATCGGATTCACCACGTCGCCGACGGTCGCATCGTCTCGGCGCCACGGCGACACCGAACGTACCCGGCGCGCTCACCAGGACGTCGCGATGCCGCTCCGGTCCTCGCCGCGACCGGCGTGACCATCTCCTACGGCCCTCGTGACGTCCTCGTCGACGGCTCCCTCGCCGTGGGCCCCGGCGAGTGCATCGCCGTTCGGGGCGAGTCGGGAGCGGGAAAGAGCAGCCTCGCGCGGTGCTTGGCAGGTGTTCAACTCCCTCGCTCCGGTGCACTGACTCTCCACGGGCAGCCCGTCCCCTGGCCCGTCGGATCCCGCCGAAATCTCGCTCGGATCGCGGTGTCCTACGTCGAACAGGATTCCCAGGCGGCGCTGGCGCCGTGGGAACGAGTCTCCCGAACGCTGGAACGGGCGCGGGCCGCCGCCCTCCGTAACGGACTGTCCCCAACGGAGGAATCAGCGCTGCTGGCTGCCGTAGGTCTGGCACCCGACATCGTCGAACGCACGCCCCGGCAGCTCAGCGGAGGTCAGCGCCAACGCGTCAACCTGATCAGGGCGCTCGTATGCAGGCCCGATGTACTGATCTGCGACGAGGTGACCGCCTCGCTCGACGAGGAGACCGAGACGCGGGTACTGGACGTCCTCGATGATCTCCGCGCCCGTCTCGGGTTGGCCGTCGTCCTGATCACGCACAGCGACCACGTCGCCGCCCGAGCATCCCGTTCCCTTCACCTCCTTGAAGCCCGACTGACGTGACCCGACGCCCGCCGCTGGACCCGACTCGTCAGGCCCGGCTCACCAGGCTGTGCGGGTGAACCGTCGATACAAGGGCCAGAGCACCACGGCGTGGTAGAGGACGCCGCCTGCGAGATAAGGCCACCAGGACGCACCGTCCCCTGCGGCGAGGAACGCCTGAGCAGGCCAGTAGGTGGGCACCACCCCGAACAGAATGCTCCAGGAGGAGTCGAGGAAGGGCGGCAGCAGCGGGAGCCCGGCGACCACGATGCCCAGTGCCCGCATGGCGGCGAGTCCTTCGACCTTGTTCCTGGCCGTCGACAGGATCGCGAGGGCGATCACCAGTGCCGACAGACCGGTGAGCACACCGATCGGGATGAGGGTCGGCAGCAGCGAGAACGAGAAGATGCCGCTGGCCGACACCGTGCCGAGCACGTAGACCAGGGTGATCCCGACGGCGGTCACCGATCGGTAGGCGATGTAGTCACCCATGGAGACGGGTGCGACCCGTATCGCGGTGAGCGTGCCCGCGTCCCGCTCGTCGAGCACCAGCAGCGCCGTGACGCCGCCGACCACGATCGGGCTCGTGAGCAGCAGGAAGCCGACGAGGATCAGCGGGTAGTACGGCGTCAGGTCGAACTGGTTGTTCTCCGCCAGCATCCGGGTCACCGGCGGAGTGCCGAAACGGACGGTGGCGATCCACACCAACGGTGCGAACACCATTCCGATCAGCAGTGCGTCGCGCCGCGAACTGCGGAAGTCGTTTCGGCCGAAGGCCGCGAATGCCCGTGTCATGTCACGCGCCTCCTGTCTTGGCGACGAGGTACCTGTCGAACAGGCGTCGAGCCAACAGCCACATGCCGGTGGCGAAGATCAGTGGGTAAGCCACGCCGTAGCCGATCTGCCAGCCGGTCAGTGCCGTCTGATCGAAGGCTGCCCCGAGGAAGAGCAGCGGGCCGTACGTCGGCACCAGGTGAAGCCACGGCGTCTCCCAGAGACCGGAGTAGCCGAGGACCGGCAGGTTGAAGACCGCGATCGGGACGACTGCGGGCATGAACCAGTCGCTGACCGACTGGAACGGCAGGACGGTGATGAAGCCGAGCAGCAGCATCAGCACGGTGCCCAGAGCCGCACCGAGGGTCAGCAGGGGCAGGTGATATCCCACGCCATGGGTCACCGTCGCGAGGAACACGGCTAACAGGACGGAGAGTCCGGTCAGCAGGATCACCTTGGACGCGAGGTACTCGTGAAACCGCAGCGGCGTGGTCACCACGGCATCCAGCGTCCGCTCCCCCTTCTCGAAGAAGACGGCCCCGGCGACGAAGAAGAATCCGACGATCAGCAGGTCGCCGAAGATCACGTACGGCTCCGCCGCCGACCGCAGGTCTGCGGGCATCGGCAGTAGGAGTGCCAGCCAGAGCACGCCGGAGAACACGGCGGCGTGCAGGAACTTGTAACGGCGCTGGAGGGTGATCTCCAGGCGCAGTGCCGTCCCCAGGCGGCTCACTTCAGGCTCCGACCGGTGGTCTCGACGAAGACGTCGTCGAGAGTGGCTTCGCCGCTGTGGATGGTCTCGATCCGCTCGGTACGGAGCAGGCTGTGGAACTCGTGATCATCGGCCAGCGAGTCGAGGGGGAAGTCCCGACCGATCAGGATCTGCGCCTCGTCGCGATACTCCACCCTCACCTGGCGCACGCTGCGCTGGACCTTGAGTTCCTTGGGCGAGTCGAGAGCCACGATCTTGCCGTCCACGACGAAGGCGACCCGGTCGCAGAGCTGGTCAGCGGTCGTCATGTCGTGCGTGGTCAGAAAGATCGTCTTTCCGCGAGCCTTCTCGCCGAGGACGATGTCCCGGACCCTGCGCGCGTTGACCGGGTCGAGTCCCGACGTCGGTTCGTCAAGGAACAGCAGGTCGGCATCGTGCAGGAGGGCCCGCACGAGCACGAGGCGCATCTGCATGCCCTTGGAGAACGTCGAGACCCTGGCGTCCGCCTCTGCCGCCAGACCCACCGCGTCGAGCAGTTCCATCGGATCACGAGTGGCTCTGCCGTAGAGCGAGGCGAAGAAGGTCAGGTTCTCCCGCGCGGTGAGCTTCTGGTAGTGGTTGGGCAGTTCGAAGGAGACGCCGACGCGCTGGTAGTAGTCCTGTCCCCAGGCAGCGGGTTCTCGGCCCCACACCGAGACCGAGCCGCCGTGTCCGGTCAACAGGCCGATCAGGATCTTCTGGGTCGTCGACTTTCCCGCGCCGCTGGGCCCGAGGAACCCGAAGATCTCACCGCCGTCGACGGCGAAGTCCATGCCCCGCACCGCTGGTTCGGCGGCGCCGGGGTAGCTGAAGGTGAGTCCGTCCACCTCGATCACAGTCATACGGAGACACTACCCAATCTTCGCACTTTTTCGAAGATTCCGAACAGATAGGATGTGCCGGACGCAGAAGGGAAGAGTGATGACCGATCTGATGGACGCCGCCGAGCGGCTCGCGTTGACGCTCACCGAGGGGGGCATGCAGCGGATGACGGCACGGGTCATGAGCGCGTTGCTGTTCGCCGAGCAGGAGACGGTCACCGCAGGCGAGCTGGCCGAGCGACTCAAGATCAGTCCGGGCACGGTGTCCACCGCCGTCAAGAACCTCGCCACCGTCGGACTCATCGAGCGGGTGCCGGCCCCCGGCAGCCGTCGAGAGCACTTCCGGTTCCGCGGCGATGCATGGACGACTCTGATGTCCAGCAAGAACACGACGCTCAAGGTCATGCAGGACGCAGCGCAGGAAGGCATCGACACGGCCGGTGAAGACAGTGTGGCAGGCCGTCGACTCGTCGAGATGCGCGACTTCTACGGCTACCTCATGGCTGAGCTTCCGCCGGTCATCGACCGCTGGACCGCCGCCAAGATCGAGCGCGCCCGGCTGGAGTGACGCAGGCCACCCGGAGTCGACGAGGGCTGGGGGCTGACCAGACGTCTGCTGCCGAGAAGCCCTGGCTCGAGGTCACCCCACCGTGGCGAAACGGAGCCGCGTGGCAGGCGTCCTGCTACTGGCAGCGAGATCAGCAGGAAGGTGATCGCCGACCGCGGCAGGAACGTGAAGCCCGTCCGCTGCCGGAGACGACTCGTCCTGCCGAGCTTCGACGTGGTACGGCGGGGGAAGAGGAGTGCACCACCGCCTCGTCCCACGACGACGACGTGTCCAAGGCACGCGGTCCGCAGTGATCGCGCCGGTCAGCTGCGCCCGCCGGGGCATTCGCCGCTGACTCGTTGCAGGTGTTCCCCGGTCAGCGACGGTCGGTGTGTGAGCAGTCCTGCGGGTGTTCCTTGGTAGACGATGGTGCCGCCTTGGTCGCCTGCACCTGGGCCGATGTCGATGACGTGGTCTGCGTGGGCGATGACACGCTGGTTGTGTTCGATCACGACGACGGTCGCCCCGCCATCGATGAGGCGGTCGAGCAGGGCCAGCAGCCTGTCGGTGTCGGAGCCGTGGAGGCCTGCGGTGGGTTCGTCGAGCACGATGCGAAGCCGAGCAGGATCGGTCGTGTCGGCGAGGTGCCTGGCGAGGAGAAGGCGTTGGCGTTCGCCTCCGGAGAGGGTGTCGGCCCCCTGCCCGATCGCAAGGTAGCCGAGGCCGACCTCCTCGAGCCAGCGCAGCCGCGGGACGACGTCGACCTCGGCCGCGAGTAGTTCGGCGGCCTGGGCGGCCTTCATGGTGAGGACATCGGCGATCGTGTGTCCGTCCAGCGTTGCGGCGAGGGCGGTCGGGTTGAAGCGGGTGCCGTTGCATGCCTCGCAGGTGCTGCGGACATCGTCGAGGAAGGCCAGGTCGGTGACGACGACGCCTTTTCCCTTGCACGCCGGGCAGGCCCCACGCGCGTTCGCGCTGAACCACGAGGGTGACGTCCCGTTCGCGGCGGCGAACGCCTGTCGGAGCGGTTCGGCGACGCCGAGCACCGTCGCCGGAGTAGATCTGATGCCGCCGCGCAGCGGTTCTTGGCCTATGACGGTGAACTCGGGATGCTGACGCGGCAACTCGGCAGCGGCCAGGGTGCTCTTCCCTGAACCGGCGACCCCGGACACGGCGGTGAGAACCCCCAGCGGCACGTCCACGGTGACATCCCGCAGGTTGTGTCCCGTGGCATTCGCCACGGTGACCGTCTGCGAGGCTTCACGAGGGCGGCGATTGATGCGGACCCGGCCGCGCAGTATCCGACCCGTTGCGGTGTCCGTCGCGCCGAGCATGCTGGGTGCACCCTCGAACTGCACACAGCCTCCGGCGGTTCCAGCGCCGGGTCCCAGGTCGATGACGTGATCGGCGGCAGCGATCACGTCCGGGTGATGCTCGACGACGAGGACGGTGTTGTGTGCGTCCCGCAACTGCACGAGCAGCGTCAGGAGCCGGTGCACGTCGTGCGGGTGCAGGCCGACGCTGGGCTCGTCGAAGACGAAGCAGACGTCGCTGAGCGCGCTCCCGAGATGGCGGACGATCTTTATCCGTTGTGCCTCGCCGCCAGAGAGCGTCGTCGACAAGCGACCGAGGCTGAGATATCCGAGGCCTACCGCATCCAACGCCTCCAGGCGTTCGCGGATCGCGACGAGGACAGGCTCGACACGCACGTCGCGGAGGGCCGCGACCACCTGGCGAAGCTCACTGACAGGCAGGTCCGACCAGTCCGCGATGGAGCGATCTTCGATCAGACTTGCTCGGGCGGCGGCGTTCAGGCGTGCTCCACCGCACTCGGGGCAGGTTGCGCGCATGACCACCCGCGCAAGCCCTTCTTGTTCGTCGTCGGTGAGACGAGACGGGGTCTTGCGGAGGTAGGCGTTGCGCAGCCTGGGAATCACTCCGTCGAACAGGCCCGACTTGGGGTACTCGGGACCAGGATCGGTCAGCGGCAGATTCTCGGCGTACAGCAGGAGGTGCAGATCGTCTGCGGAGATTTCCGAGAGTGCCTGGTCGGGGTCGACGAGCGCGGAATGAACCATACGCTTCCACCGGTAGGTTCCAGGCGCGAAGGTCGGAAAGCGGATCGCTCCCTCATTCAGACTCCGCGACCTGTCGAGTAGTGCGTCGAGGTCGATATCGTCGACCGTGCCGAGGCCTTCGCAGCGCGGACACATCCCGCTCGGGTCGTTGAACGAGTACGCGGGCGAGTACCCCGCGTTCGGGATGCCGATCCGGGAGAACAGCATGCGCAGCAGCGGAGCAACGTCACTCGCCGTGCCGACCGTGGAACGGGCGTTGCCAGTGAACCGGCGTTGATCCACCACCGTGGTGTGCATCAGCCCGTCAAGTCGATCGGCATCGGCATGTCCACGCTGCGGTAGGCGATTTCGCACGAACAACGGGTACGAGTCGGCGACCAGACGCTGCGCCTCGGCGGCGATCGTGCCGAACGCCAGCGACGACTTCCCCGACCCCGAGACCCCGGTGAACACAGTGATTCGATGCTTCGGCACGCGCACCGAGACTTCACGCAGGTTGTTCGTTCGCGCGCCCTCGACGGTGATCCACTCAGCTCTGTCCTCAACCTTGCCCATGCCTTCGGCCACCTGCTCACGCTACGATCAGATGCGGTCATATAATGACCACAACTCGCGGCACACGAGAGGTAGTGCGATGGGCTCGCCCCGAGAGCGGATGCTCCGACTGCTCTCGCTGTTGCAGAGCGGCCGACGCTGGACTGCCACCGACCTTGCGGCTGCACTCGAGTGCACGCCCCGCACCCTGCGCCGCGACATCGAGTACCTGCGGGAGCTGGGCTATCCCGTGACGAGCACGCGCGGTCCCGGTGGCAATTACCGGCTCGTCGCCGGCCGGGCACTGCCACCCCTCATGCTCGAAGACGACGAAGCGATCGCAACGGTCCTGGGGTTGAAGCTGGCAGTGGCCGGGGACGTCGGGATCGGCTTCGCCGCCGAAGCCGCACAGCGAGCCGAGGAGAAGCTCCGCCGCATCCTGCCGCCCAAGTTGCGGCGCACCACCGACGAACTGCTGGTCGCCGTGGAGTTCGCTGCCGCCGCGCATCCACTGCCAGCATCCACGCTGCTGACGACGATCGCGGAAGCGATCTCCGGACACCGCAGGCTCACCTTCACATACGAGAGTAGAAAAGGCAGCGCCGAGCGTCAGGTCGAACCGACTCGACTCCTCCGGATGCAGCAACGATGGTATCTGTTCGCCTGGGATCGGGGGCGTGCCGACTGGCGCACGTTTCGGCTGGACCGGATGACCGACAGCCCGGTCCCCGGCACCGGATTCATCCCGAGGCCGGTGCCCTCCGACGACCTCCTCGGATACACCCACGAGCACTTCCGTAGAACTCCGATGCACACCATCACGCTTACTCTCCAGACGAGTGCTCAGGACGCATCCGTGCGCCTGCATCGCATCGACGGTGTGCTCGAACCTCTCGCAAACGGCCGCTGCCGTTACACCGCCCATGTCGACTCTTACGAATGGCTCGCCCTCGTCCTGATCCTCACCGACATCGAGTTCACCATCGTAGGACCCGAGGAGTTCCGAGAATACATCGCAACACACGCGCAACGATGGACCCGCTCCGCTCGCCGAGATTCACGCCGTGACTCACCGCCCGCAGAAGATTGAGGACCACCCGGCCGCGCAGCGGAACGGCCCATTGGGTCGCCTCGGTCCACGCGCCAGCTTCCACCGGGAAGTCACCCCACCGCCGGGTCCTAGTCGATGAACTTGTCTACCGGTCGTCTCACCGGCTTCGGTGAACGAGTTGAACTCGGGAAACCCGTAGGCCAACTGCGGAGACATTCTTCGCCACCCTAGCCGTCCCGTGCCCGCGCGAAGCTCTGTTACCCGGCGGTTCGACCCGGAATCGGAGGCAGCCGTCCTCGATGACCGCGACCGCACCGTCGTGCGACGGCTTGATTCCGCAGCTGATCAGAGCACCTCGTCCCTCGTTTGATGACGACATATCTCGAGCCGTGGTGCGGAGCGGCATCGTCCGCGCGGCCGCGTATTCTCGCGCTCACTCGGCCGCCTCGTCCGGAGCGCTTACCAGGGCGCGATTGTTCAGCACGGGAGAGAAGACCAGCGCCACCAGGATGAGAAAGACCCCACCGGCGGCATACGAGACCTGGACGGTGAACACGCTGGCGAGAACGCCGCCGAGTAGCGCACCGACCGGCCCGCCGGTCATTACCACCAGTCTGCTCGACGAGAGCACCTTCCCCAAGAGTTCAGGAGGCACGATCTGCTGGCGCAATGTGCTCACGACGACTTTCTCTGCAGTCATCAACGCACCGGTCACCATCATCATCGCGGCCGCAACCCACGCATTGTCGACGAGTCCCAGAACCAGAACGGCCGCGCCGACTCCGGTTTTTCCGGTGAGCAGCACCGTGCCGGAGCCGAACCGCTTCCTGGCGGCCGCGGCCGCCAGTCCCCCGACCGTTGCGCCCACCGCAGTGGCCATCAGTAACAGACCGAACCCGAAATCCGGAAGTTCGAGGACCTCCTTGGCCAGCAGCGCGAGCATCGCGAACTGAGCGGTGGCGACGACGTTGCCAAGGCAGGACACCGTGGCCAGTGCCCGCAGGATCCGGTTCCCGAACAGCCACCGAATGCCCTCGACGATTTCGCTCCGCACGCTCTTGCGCGGAGCGTCGGACGTCGCCTTCGGCGTGCCATCCGTCCTGATCGAGAGGATCACGAGGCCGCTGGCGGCGAACGAGAGAGCGTTGCCCGCGAACGGCAGGAAGTTCCACACACCGAACAGGGCGGCGCCGAGCGGGGGGCCCACGAAGTCCTCACCGTTGCTCTCCGCCGCGGCAATCCGCCCGTTCGCCGTTGCCAGGTTCCGCGGGTCCCGCGACACGAAATCGGGAATGGCCGACTGGGCGGCGACGTCGAAGAAGACCTGGCCGATGCCCAGCAGGAACGCCGCGAGCACCAGCCACACCAGGTTCACCTGCGCAGTCAGGATGAGCACCGCGAGAGCGACCAGGACGGCGAACCGGCCCAGATCCGCCCACACCATCACCCGCCTGCGGTCCAGCCGGTCCACCACGACACCGGCGTGCAGCGAGACCAGCACCCAGGGAATCTCGGCGGCCACGACGACGAGGCTCAACGCCATCGGGCTGCTGCTGATCTGCAGGGCCAGCAGGGGCAACACGGCGGCGTGCATGCCGGTGCCGATGGCCGACACGAGCGTGGCACCGAAGAGCCGGTGGAAGCGACTGCCCAGTCTCACCTTGGCGTCGTCGGACTCCTTCCTGGGCACGTCGATAATTCCTCCGGCCAGACTTTCACAACAGAAGACTCCAGCGCTGATTACCGCTCTGAACCGTACCGTGTGAACACGCCCGAGACGATCCTTCCGATGCTCAGAACTAGTTCCACGTTCGTCATCTCCTCGTGCCCGCAGTCGATCGAGTAGGTCTCCACTCCGCCCTGGGCGAGACCAGCCCGCCACGGTCGCGGCCGCTCCGCAGCGCCCTGCGATCACGCCGTCTCGATGCTGACTAATTCTTCACTGAAGTTCCGTGACTCGTCGGCGTCGAGAAGCCGAACGCGGCGATCGGCCATCGGCGACAGTCTGGCCACGTTGTCCTCGAACAGATCGTCGGCTCGTAAATCCTGACCCCGGCCGAACGTACTTCCGGAAAAAGAGACGTCAGGGTGTACCATTCCGCCAGCGGCCCGGGCAGCCCAGACGCCTCTGTTGGCAGTTGGTCCGCGCAGCCTTCCGCAGAACCACGCCACCTGCGCAGTAGGTCAGCTACGTCGATATCGGCAGGGCTGATCATTACCTCATCATCACACTAACCCTGGCCCAGCCATCGACGCCGGAGTCCTAGCGCTGTTCTCAGGACCTGAATCCAACCACACGGTCTCGCACAAGATCTACCAGAAGTCCACTAACCGAGCGGGTTTCCTCGCCAGAAATCTACCCGCAGCGACCACCGAGTACACCCGTCCGCTCACCCGGCCACCGCTTCCCCGTCGAGATCGCGACCCACCAGAGACACCAGCGCATCGACCGCTGTCTGCTCGATCGCCGCGATCTCGACCTCGTCTCCCTGGTGCGCGCCCAGGGTCATCAGCCCGATGATGCTTGCGGCATCGACCGGCTCCCCCGCCACGCCGTCGACCACCTTCGCGATGGAGGTCGGGACTCCTTGTGCGGCAGCAGTCTTGGCCAGTAGTGCGGCAGGTCTGGCGTGCAGACCGGCGGCAGCTGCCACCCGGACACGTTGACGGTGCATCGTCTTCTCCATTCTCGGTTCGCCACTGCGAAAGCTGCGGGCCTGGTCACGCCAGGAGTCGCGGCTCGTGTCACGGCGAGGCGGCGGCTCTCGTCACGACGGGAGCCACCGCCTCGCCGCAACACGAGCCGCAGACCTCACCCCGCCACAGCCGAAGTCCCGACACCCGCACCCGAAGGCGCCCGCCCAATCTGCTTCGCCAGGATCACCGCCCCGGCCGACACCACCATCCCGATGACGATCGCCAGCAGATAGAGCAGCGGCCCGCCGACCAGCGGGAGTACGAACAGGCCGCCGTGCGGAGCCCGCAGCGTCGAACCGAAGGCCATCGACAGGGCTCCGGTGGTGGCGGAGCCGAGCATGATCGAGGGCAGCACCCGCAGTGGGTCCGCCGCCGCGAAGGGGATCACGCCCTCGGTGATGAAGGACGCTCCGAGCAGCCAGGCGGGTCGGGCGCTCTCCTGTTCGGACGGGCTGAACAGCTTGGCTCGCACGGTGACGGCCAGCGCCAGCGCCAGCGGCGGCACCATGCCTGCCGCCATCACCGCCGCCATCAACTCCAGGGCGGTCTCGCTGCCGGTGCTGAGTCCGCCGACGGCGAAGGTGTAGGCGGCCTTGTTCACCGGCCCGCCCGCGTCGAAGGCGATCATCGTTCCGACGACCAGGCCGAGTAAGGCCGCGTTCACCCCGGCCAGGCTGTTGAGCCAGTCGGTCAGGCCGACGGTGACCGAGGCGATCGGCCCGCCGAGCACCACGAACATCAGCGTGCCGACCACCGCCGAGCCCAGCAGCGGCAGTACCAGCACCGGCATCACGCCCGCGAGGGCGTGGGGCACCTTGATTCGGCGGAGCGCACCGACGACGGCGCCCGCGAGAAAGCCTGCGACCAGGCCGCCGAGGAAACCCGCCCCGACCACCACCGCGATCGCTCCGCCGACGAATCCGGGGGCGATCGCCGGTCGGTCGGCCATGGCGAAGGCGATGAAGCCTGCGAGGACGGGGACCAGGAAGTCGAAGGAGATGCTGCCGATCTGGTTCGCCAGCGCGGCCCAGCCTGCCAGGCTGCCTGCGTCGAACCGCTCGGTGACCGGGGGCGCCTCGGTGATGTCGTAGCCGCCGAGCGCGAAGCTCAGCGCGATCAGCAGGCCGCCTGCGGCTACGAACGGGATCACGTAGCTGACGCCGGTCATCAGCCACTGCCGTAGCCGGGTTCCGAAACCCGTCCCGGCGGGCTCGGCGGGGGGTCGTGGCGCGGGGTCCGGTTCCGCAGGCTCGGTGCTGGTCTGCTGCTCGGCCGCGGTCTTCGCCCGGTCGATCAAGCCTGCCGAACCGCTGACGGCCTGTCTCACCGTCGCCTCGACGAAGGGCTTGCCTGCGAAGCGCTCCCGGTCCTGGACGCCGACGTCGACGGCGAAGATCACCGCGTCGGCGGCCCGGATGTCCGCTATGGACAGCGGGGTGGATCCTGCGGAGCCCTGGGTCTCGACCTGGATCTGGTGTCCGGCGGCCTTGGCGGCCTGTTCCAGTGCCTCGGCGGCCATGTAGGTGTGCGCGATGCCCGTCGGGCACGCGGTGACGGCGACGAATCTCATGGCGTGACCTCCCCGCGCACGTAGGACGCGACCGCCTCGGGATCGACGGCGGTCAAGAGGGTCTGGGTGAACTCCGCACGCATCAGCCTGCGGGCCAGTGCGGCGAGCACTTTCAGGTGGTCGGCGTCGGCACCGTCGGGCGCGGCGATCAGGAAGACGAGCCGTGCGGGGCCGTCCTCGGCACCGAAGTCGACCCCGGCGGTGCTGCGGCCGAACGCCAGCGTCGGGGCGGTCACCGCCGTCGAACGGCAGTGCGGGATGCCGATGCCGCCCTCCAGGCCGGTGGGCATCTGCTGTTCGCGCGCCTCGACGTCGGCCAGGAACCTGTCGATGTCGGTGACCCTGCCTGCGGCGACGAGCCTGCTCGCCAGCGAGCGCACCACGGCGCGTCGTTCGGTGTCGACCAGTTCCAGGTCGACCAGATCCGAGGTGATCAGTGCGTCTGTCATAAGGCCGCTCCGTCGAGGCTCAGAGATGCATCTGCTTCCGACACGCGCACGTCGCCCGTGCGCAGATCCTTCGGGGCGGGCATCCGGGTGCCCGCCTGTTCGACCGCCGCCGTGCCGTAGGCGACGGCGGTGCGCAGCGCCGAGGGTCCTGCCGCACCTGCGAGCAGGAAGCCGGCCAGGGTTGCATCACCGGCGCCGACTGTGCTGCGCACCACGGAGGCGGTGCTGCTGGCGTGCCAGCTTCCGGTGTCCTCCACCAGTACCGCGCCGTGTTCGCCGAGGCTGACCAGCACCGTGCCCACTCCCGATGCGCGCAGTCGCCGGGCGGTGTCGAGGACGTCGCCGAGGTGGTGGAGCGGACGTCCGGCGAGTTCGGCGCACTCGGCCAGGTTGGGGGTGACCAGGTCCGGATCGGCCGCGCAGGCCGCTGCCAGCGGAGGTCCGGAGGCGTCGACCGCCACTCGGGCGCCCGAGCGACGCGCGGCGTGCACGAGTCGGGCGTGCAGATCGGCGGGGCAGCCCGGCGGCAGGCTGCCGCAGGCAACGAGCCAGTCCGCGCGCGCCCCGAGTTCGGCGGCCTTCGTCTCCAGGGCGGCGATCTCGGCCTCGGTCAGCTCCGGGCCGGGTTCGTTGAACTTGCTGGTGGTGCCGTCGGCATCCACCACGGCGAGGTTGCTGCGGGTGGCAGAGCGGATCGGCACCTCGACCACCGGAACCGCCTCGGGGGCGAGCAGTTCGGCCAGCCGGACGCCCTCCGCGCCGCCGGAGGGCAGCAGCGCCAGAGTGGACCGGCCGGCTGCGGCGAGGGCGCGGGCGACATTGACCCCCTTGCCACCCGGATCCAGTCGCACCCGCCGGGCCCGGTGCACCGCCCCGCGCACCAACTCGTCTACCAGGATCGTCCTGTCCAGGCTCGGATTGGGCGTCACAGTGACGATCACGCGAGGATCACCTCGCTCTCGGCCTCGTTCAGTGCCGCGACCGCCACCTCGTCGAGCCTGGTGTCGGTGACCACGACGTCGATGTCGGAGATCTCGGCGAACCGGCTGAACTGGTCGTCGCCGTATTTGCTGCTGTCGGCCAGCAGGATCCGCCTGCGGCAGGCCCGGATCATCGCCGCCTTCACCGCGGCTTCCACCGGGTCGGGGGTGGTGCAGCCGCGCTGCGGCGAGAAACCGTTGGCACCGAAGAAACCGACGTCGATGGTGAGACCGGCCAGGACGTCCAGCGCCCACGATTCCACCGCTGCGAGTGTGGTGCCCCGGATCCGCCCGCCGAGCATGAACAGCGTGCAGTGCGATCGGGGGGCGAGCTGATTGGCCACCGGCAGCGCGTTGGTCACCACGGTCAGCTCTCGGTCCGAGGGCAGTAGACCGGCCAGCCTGGTCGTGGTGGTTCCGGCGTCGAACAACAGCGTGCCGCGCTGCGGAAGTAGGGCGACGGCGGTGCGGGCAATGCGTTCCTTCTCCGCAGCATTGGTGGCATCGCGCTGAGAGACACCCGGCTCGAAGTCCAATCGCTCGACGGGAATCGCGCCGCCGTAGACGCGCCGAACCAGCCCTTGTCGTTCCAGCGCACCGAGGTCGCGGCGGATCGTCTCCGGTGCCACGGCCAGTTCGTCGGACGCGGCCATCACGTCGATACGCCCGTCCCGCCGGGCCCGCTGCATCAACAACTGCTGACGTTCCGCTCCGTACATGCCCGGTTAGCTCCGCTTCCTGTTTGTTGTTGCCTGATTCTGCCTTTTGTTGTCGCATTGTCAAGGGATTCGGCAACGTGGGGGTCCTGGTGGCCGATCCGGACTCCGGCAAGCGAACGGCATGTTCGCGGGCGTGGTCGTGACATGGCGGCAGCGTCCACCGCGGACGGCAGGCAAGGCCGCCTGATCAGCACGTCGACGGTGCTGTCGGATCCGCCTCGCATCTCGTCGTCATCGCGACGATCACCATGCCCAGCACGGGTTCCGGCAGTCGGTCCGGCGGTGGTGACGACGAACAAAGCTGCGACGCTCCGCCCGTCGATGAGTCCGTGTTCCGCGACGGCCGAAGGGCTGCGACCAGGCAGCCGGCCTGCACAGCGAGCCCGAATGATCACCGCGCGCACACGACATCCGGGGCAGGCAGGACCGAAATGCGGCGCAGCTCACGAACAGTTGACTGTCCCTGTCGCGGCAGGCTTCACTGTCGAATCAATTGACAACGATTTTCACTTCAATCAGTGCGGGAGTCTCGTCCCGCTAGGTGAGCCCGCTGGTGAACGCCTCGATCCCCGATTCTCTCGTGCCGCCGCGCAGGCGCGCGTCACGCGCCGTCCTCGTCCTCGGCTCGCTCGCGATGCTGTTGATCCTCGTCGTGATCGTGGCCGTGTCAGTCGGGCCGGTCCGGATCCCCTTCCTCGACACCATCGTCATCCTGCTCGACCAGGTCAGTCCCGAGTCGTCCGGAGGAAGCCGACATGAGCTCGTCGTCGAGACGATCCGGTTGCCGCGAGTCCTGGTCGCGCTGCTCGTCGGGATGGCGCTGGCGGTGGCGGGCACGATCATGCAGGCCCTGTTTCGCAATCCACTCGCCGATCCGGGGGTGACGGGAGTCTCCAGTGGCGCCGCTGCCGGATCGGTGCTGGTCCTGGCGGGCGGGGCCACGGCCGCAGGTCGCTGGGTCCTGCCCGCCGCTGCCTTCACGGGTGCCCTGGCCGCGCTGATCTTGGTACATATGGTCGCCGCGGTGCGCCGGGATCGGTCTGCGGCGACGCTGCTGCTGATCGGGATCGCGCTCAATGCGCTGCTCGGAGCAGTGATCAGCGCGGTGATCGCGAACGTACCCGACGACCGGGACGTACGCGGCATCGTGTTCTGGCTCAACGGTGACCTGGTGGCTCGCACCTGGGAGCACGTCGGGATGGCGGTGCTGCCGGTGGCCCTCGGGGTGGCGGCATCCCTCGTCTTCACCCGTGACCTCAACATGCTCCTGCTCGGCGAGGGAGCGGCCCAGGCCGCCGGTGTGGACGTCGTCCGAACCCGGCGTGTCCTGCTGACACTCGCGGCGGTGATCACCGGAGCCTCCGTGGCCGTGGCGGGCGCCATCGGCTTCGTCGGCCTGGTCGTGCCGCATCTCGTCCGCCTGGCGATCGGCCCGGATCACCGGCTGCTGCTGCCCGCCTCGGCACTGCTCGGCGGCTCCTTCCTGGTACTGGCCGACCTCGGCGCGCGGATGCTGTTCAGCCCGGTGATCCTCCAGACCGGCACGGTGACCGCACTGATCGGCGCCCCGGTGTTCCTGCTGCTGGTGCTGCGACGCAAGCGGAAGGCCACGCCGTGACCGACCTGGATCGAATCCGGACCGACGGGCCGCCCCGACTCGTCGCCGAGGGCGTCGGCGTAGTGATCGACGGGCGACCCGTGCTCACCGACGTCGAGCTGGCAGTCCGCCCCGGTGAGGTGCTGGCCCTGGTGGGCCCCAATGGTGCGGGCAAGAGCACCCTGTTGTCCGCGCTGGCGGGGCTACGACGACCTGACAGCGGCACGGTGCGGTTAGGCGAGAAACCGCTGCGGACGCTACGGCCCCGCACCGTGGCCAGAAGCCTCGCCCACGTGCCGCAGGACACCAGACTCGACTTTGATTTCACCGCCAGGCAGGTGGTCCTGATGGGACGACATCCGCATCTGGGCCGGTTCGCCCCGTTGCGGGCCGAAGACGAAGGCATCGCCGACCAGGCACTGCGCACGGCAGGAGCCGAGCGGTGGGCGGACCAGGAGGTCACCACCCTCTCCGGCGGCGAACGACAGCTCGTCCACATCGCCAAGGCACTGACTCAACAACCCGAGGTGCTGTTGCTCGACGAGCCGGTCGCCGCGCTGGATCTGCGCCATCAGCTCCACGTTCTCCAGCTGTTACGAAACCTCTCCACCGAGGGGACCGCGCTGGTCGTCGTCCTGCACGACCTGGACCAGGCAGCTCGCTTCTGCGACCGAGTGGCCCTGCTCCACGAGGGCCGCGTGCTCGCCGACGGCACACCGGAGCACGTGCTGACCGAGCAGAACATCGCACTCGCGTACCAGGTGCGCAGCGTCATCCGACGAGATCCCGACACCCGCTGCCTGCGGGTGATCCCACTGGACATCATCGACACGAGATCAGGAGACGACGCATGAGCGTCCCCAGACGAGTATCTTCCCTGGCAGGAGCGGTGCTGGTGGCGGTACTGCTGGCCGCAGGCTGCGGCACGACCCCGGCCGAGGCGCCGGAAACAGATCCCACCGCCGTTCAGTCGGGCTATCCGAAAGTGATCGACCAAGGGGGCGCCGAACCCGTGACCATCGAGGCCGAACCCCAGCGCATCGCCGCGTTGTCCCCGGACGTGGCCGAAGCTGCCTTGGAGCTGATCGGCCCGGAGCGACTCGTCGCCGTACCCAGGAACCTCAGCTCGCCGAGCCTCGGCAATCACGTCGAGGACGCCGCATCCGTGCCCGAACAGCTGGCACCAGGCAACGACCCCGATCCGGACCAGGTGCTCTCATACGAACCCGACCTCATCCTGCTCACCCCTCGCCATGAGGGCGAGCAGGACGCAGCGTCCGTGCTCGGGGGCACCGGCATCCCGGTGTTGGCGATGGAGCACTGGGACGACCTCGACGACATCGCCGCCAATCTGATGCTGCTCGGAGAAGCACTCGATGCCGAGGAACAGGCCGAGAGCCTCGTCGAGGAGATGAACCTCAGACGCGACGCCGTCGCCGATGCGGTCGCCGACCTGGATCGACCCTCGGTGCTGGCGCTGAGCAATCAGGCAGGCACCCCGTTCGTCATCGGCCCCGACGCCTTCACCTCCGCCCTCATCGAGCTCGGCGGCGGCGAATCGGCCGCCGAGGCCGCCGGAGTACGCGCCACCGGACCCGCCGACCCGGAGCTGATCGTCTCCGCGGAACCCGACGCCATCCTGCTCGTCGACGTCAAGGGCAGCGGCCGTGACTCCTTCGACGCCGTACTCGAGAACCCTGCCGTCGCCGACCTTCCCGCGATGACGGAGGACCGCGTGTTGATCCTGCCCGCCGCATCGGCGTTGGCCACCGGCATCACTCACACCCTCGACGGGCTGGAGGAGTTGGCAGGCTGGCTGCATCCCGATGCTCTCGACCACGACTAAGGGAACTGGCGAACCATGAAGAAGTCACAGCTGGCAGGCGCCGCCCTGCTCACCGGCCTCGCGATCGGGCTCGCCGGACCGGCCTGACCGCAGTAGACGGGCTGGACCGGCTCTGGTCGCTGCCTCCGGCGATCGAGGAAACCGGGACGCGCACCGCCTCCTCCCCTGCCGGTCACCAAACCACGGATCGTCCCGTCCGGCATGGGAGTCGGGTTCCGGATCGCGTCGTCGTAGGCAGTGGATCACCCGGTATCGTGACAGCCAGCGCTCACCGGCTCCCCTCCTGATCACGATCGCCTGCGGTCTCAGGATCGACGTCATAGGCGGCGAGGTGGGCGGGAAGACCGATGGACCGGCCCGCGTGTCTGCGAGTCATCGAGTGCCCATCAGAACCGGCCGCGATGTCGAGAGCGACGCCTCAGCTGGATCCTCGACCGAGTGGGAACGGTCCCTACTGCCATAGAACGGCGACCAACACGTTCACAATCGCCAGTCCGCCTGCGGTATGGAACAGCGGCTTGACCTTGCCTTCGCGGCGCTGTGCGCGGTTGGCGAGAACGGCGGCGATGAGTACCGCCAGCGCGATGAGGAGCTTCGCAGCGATCTTGACGTGATTGACCCCGCCATCTGATACCTGAAGCACGCCGACCAGGGCGAGACCGCTGGCCATCTGGACGGCAGCTCCGCCGAGCATGACGCCGGTGGCGAAGTTCGCCTGCGCACGCATCTGCACGAAGAACGTGCCTACGATCGCGGCCATGCCGAGTAGGTGAGTGGCCAGGAGGCACAAGTGGATGATGTCCAACACGGTCACAGGGTTCCGATCCGTTCGCAGCGTCAGAATGGGAGCAGTCAGGGGATCCGACGGGCCCGTCGGCCCGCGAGGCGTGGGCGGTGGGCCGGATGTCGACGACGGCAGCGCACCGGGCGACACAGGGGCAACAGACTCTCATCGCCCACACCCAACCTTCAGCCAGCCTGAAGGCTAGCAGAGCCACCTTACGGGACGACCATGGACTGACCCAGCGGGTGCGACCGGGGCTCCCCGTGGGGAAAATGGCGGGGTGGCAGACGAAGATGAGTGCATGGACGCGCCGACGATCAGTCCGTCGATTGTGCTGCTCAGTTTGGCCCGCCGCATCGAGATCGAGCTGGCCGAGGCTCTTGCGGACCTCGGATTGACGGTGAGCCGCTTCGGGCTGCTCGGGCATATCACCGGCGTGCCGGGAGTCTCCTTCAGCGATTTGGCCCGCATGTCTGGGATCACCGTCCAGAGCGTCCATGCGGCAGTGAAATCACTCGCGGCCGCCGGCCTCGTACGCGACAACACCGCTCGGGCGGGTGCCGCCTCCGCGATCGAGCTCACCGAAGAAGGGCGCCGCATCATGGATGCGGCGATGAGGAGCGTCAGTAAGGTCGATGAGCGACTCTTCGGCACCGACGCCGACCCGAGCCAGCAGCAGATCGGCGCGACCGTGCACGCGACCTTCGGAGCCGGCCGCTAGTCCGTGTTCCAGGTTCGGATTCCTGTGCGCGCCCTGAACGATGCTGATCAAGATGTGGGGCGAGGCGATCTCTCTGATGCGCAGTGGTCGGTGCTGGAGCCGTTGCTGCCTGCGGTGGGTGTAAGTCGCGAGTGGCCTGGCTGTCGGCGGCTGGTAGACGGGGTGCGGTGGCGAGTTCGGACCGGAGTTCCGTGGCGGGATCTGCCTTTGCCGGCACCACGCCACGGGCGATTCGCCATTACCACGAGATCGGCCTGCTCCCCGAGCCTGAGCGGGGCGGTAATGATCGCCGCCGCTACGGGTACGAGGACATGATCCGCCTGCTGTGGATTCGCAAGATGGCCGACGCCGGGATCGCCTGGACGACATCCGTGATGCCTTCACCACCGGCATGGCTTCCGCCGGTGCGGACGGCAGAGACGGTATCGCGGGCATCCTGGAGCGGTTGGAGGAAACCCTCGCCGAGCAGGAGGCGGAACTGCGGCGGCAACGAACCGCCGTGCAGCGGATGCGCACCGAAGGCAGCCGGATGGGCCTGCTCACCGACTTCGTCACCGAACGCCTCAAGAGCCTGCCCGAAAGCTCCCTGCGTCAGGCGGACCTGGACACTCTGCTGGTCACGGAGCGGATCTTCGGCCCGCTCGGCGCGGCCGTCCAGGCCACCCGCTTCATCGTCCTGGCCACGCACCCCACTCTGCGGGAGGATTCCGACCGCATCGACGACGTCGAGGAGGCACTCGATGACAGCGTCGCCGTCGATGATCCACGGGTGGCTCACGTGGCCGTCGAGCGGCACGCCTTCGAAAAGCGCCCTGCATGCCGTCATCGAGGAGTCCGGCTTGGACAAGGACGACGATGCCCTCTTCGACGCCTGGGACGCTCTGCACCCTGCTACCGCCGATGACGGCGAGGACGAGGCCGACCTCGGCGCTGGCAGGCGGGAGGCGAACTCCATGAGCGCGTTCGAAGCCATCGGCAAGATGCCCTACGACTTCTCCCCAGCCCGCCTGCGCTGTATGGAACTGGCCGTAGAGCTATCCGCCCAAGACTCACCCGCTACCTGAAACACGGCCTAGTCACGTCCCGAAGTGCCGCGACCTGACGGGATCGGTGCGGCCGGGATTGGTGGAGTCGGTGACATCGAGCACCGCGATCATCCGATGGTGCCCTGATGGATGAGTCTTCAGCACCGCCGCTGTGTGGAGGTCGCCCGCACAGGCTCGACGCAAAGGGGCACCGCGTGGAGTGTGCAGGATGCGGACCACACACTCCTCGGTATTCGCTTCGTCGGTACCGACCACGTCTTCCGGCTGAACGGGACCCGGGTGGAGGCCTTCTCCGGCGTAGCCGACGACCTGTACGGCCTCCTCACTCGCGGACAAGTGAACCAGTATCGTCGCGAGATCTACCAGCGCCGCTCCACCTGGCCCGGCAAGTCCGCAGACCGCTCGTGGGGTGGGCCGGTGTCGGTTCACCCGGATGGAACCGTGCTCGCCATGCGCTTACTCCGCTGACATGACGATTCGGCATGAGGCCGCCTGCCCGAGACGCAGGCGAGCGTGTCCGTGATCACTTCCCTTTCCAGGTTTGAGTTGGTCAGCGAAGGCCTGGGCATGGTGGCGGTGTCGTATCGGTGGTGCCGTCAGCGGCTGACGGGCCGCACTTCAGCAGCGGAGTGGACTTCCTCCACGGCCTCATCCCGGAAGGAAGTCCACTCCTGGAGCGCGCCTCGGTCGGATCGGCGGCCCGGTGTCAGGGGCAGCGCTCCTGGTAGTTGAGCCGCACTGGTGCGGTCTGAGTCACGGTGCCGTCGTCGGCCCACACCTCGGCGTGGTAGACGCCGACGGGAGCGGGCGCAAGCGAGAGCTCGGCGAAGTACCTGATCCCCGGGCCAGGGTGCGATCCGGGCGCGATGGTTCCCTCCGGGCTGGTCGAGCCGGCAGGCATGTTCCGCACCCCGATGATGATCGGGGTGGACCACTCTCCGAATATGGGCGCCCAGACGTAAGTGTCCCGCCACCCTCGCTCGGCCACGACGCACAACCGCTGCTCGAAGTCGTCCAGATACCACGTTCCCGACTCCGTCGTCCCTCCCGAGCTCGCGGCGGCGGGTGCACCCGCCAGCAGCATCCCGACCAGGCCGACCGCCACACCCATGACATCGAGCCTTGTTCTCATTTCGCATCTCCTGGGCTCGAACGGCGTCGTCGGGAACGACGCTACGAACCGGCGACACCGGTGTCAGCCTCCCGTGCACCCGATTCGCCTTCTCGGAGCAGTAACTGCTTGTCAAGCATCGATGCTCCGACAACTGTCACGGCCCCGCGCCGTGCGGCCGACGACTCGAGACGGGCCATCAGGTCATCGACGATGGAGCCCGCAGCCGGTGTTCCTTCTCCTCGGCACCGACGCCCCACCGCGCCCCGACCGATCATCAGAGGCCGTGCCTGCGCCGGTATCTCCGCAGTCCCGGCTGTGCCAGGCGTTCGAGCAGGGGGCGGAGGCGCGGCAGCAGACCCGGCGTCAGGCCGACGGTCTTGAGCAGCCATCCGTCGTATCGGGGCAGGTAGGTCTCGAGCCGGGGGCGGTCGAGATTGGCCACGACGGCCGCGGCGACGGTGTCCGCGCTCATCGGGTCGCCGAGGAAGTTGAGTGCGGACCCGCCGTCGGTGACCTCGTGCCGCAGCATCGCGGTGTCCGCCGAGGCGGGATGCACCATGCCGACGCGCACCCCGGTCTCGCGTTCGAGCATCGCCAGAGCGAGCATGAAGGCTCGTAGTCCCGCCTTCGAGGCGCTGTAGCCCGCGCTCTCCGCCAGCGGTAGCAGCGCGCCCATCGACACGACGGACACGATGTGGCCTCGGGCGGCCCGCAATGCGGGGTACAGCGCGCGGCTGAGCTGCATGGGTGCCTGGAGGTTGACCGACTGTTCGCGACGGCTCTCCGCGACGGTGACCTCCTCGAACGGCCTGGTCACCACGATGCCCGCGTTGTTGACGAGCAGATCGCACCGCGCGCCCCGTGCCGCGATCTCGGCCACGACGGCCGGATGGAAGTCGGGGGCCGTGAGGTCGATCGCGAGCCGGGTCACCGGCTCCGGGAGTCGGTCCAGCCCCTCGGTGTCCAGGTCCACGGCGATGACATGGAAGCCGCGTAGGTTCAGTCTCCTGCAGACGGCGGTGCCGATGGCGCCTGCCGCTCCGGTGACGACCGCCGTCTTCATCCTCGCACCCCCTGCGGCGCCGCAGGCCGGTCGAACATGCCCGAGGTCAGGTCAGTCCAGCCGACGCGGTCGCGCACCTCGGCCAGATGTCGACGGTAGGCGTGCGCGTCCACATAGGAGCGATGTCGTGGCGAGTTCACGAACCGGATGCCGCCGCTGAGGTCCGGGCGGTCGGCGGCGATCATCCGGTCGAACCGCTCGGCGCGGTCGGGCGCGTGGGCCTGGTCGTGCAGATACTGGGCGATGATGTTGCTGATGTGGTCGAAGACGGTGTACGCGCTGGAGTTGATCTCGATGTAGCCGAGCCCGAACAGGTTGTGGTGTCGCCGGTTGAACGCCGTCAGGTAGAGGTCCGGCCTGCCGTCCCGCCAGTCGAAGTACTTCTCCGCGTAGGGGATGTTCCAGTCGTAGCCGGTGGCGTACAGCACGAGGTCGATCTCCTCGGTGCTGCCGTCGGCGAACCGGACCCGAGAGCCTGCCAGCCGGGCGACGTCGGGACGGATCGCGACGTCGCCGTGTTGCAGGTGGTGGATGAGCTGACTGTTGAGCAGCGGATGCGTCTCGAACAACTGGTGATCCGGTTTCGGCAGCCCGTACCTGGTGAGATCGCCCTGGATCAGACGCAGCAGCGCCCGGAACAGCCGCTGCTCGATTCGCGGCGGCAGCCTCGGACCGCGTTCGCTGAACTCGTCGCTCGGAATGCCGAAGACATGCTTCGGGATCACGTGGTAGCCCCGCCGGACGCTGACGAAAGCGGCGGCGGCATGGGCCGCGGCATCGCAGGCGATGTCGGCGCCGGAATTGCCAAGACCGACCACCAGGACGCGCCTGCCCCGGAACTCCAGCGGGTCACGATAGGTCGAGGAATGCCGGATCTCCCCGGCGAACTCGCCGGCAGGCGCAGGCATGCGCGGCGCCCATGTGGTTCCCGTCGCGCACACTACCGCGCGATAGTCCTGGCGGGAGCCGTCGTCGAGGGTCACCCGCCAGGCGTCGTCGACGCGCTCGACCGCGTCGACGACCGTGCGGAACCGGATCGACTCGAGTAGACCGTGGGTGGTCGCGAAATCCCGCGTGTACCGGAGGATCAGCCGGTTGCTCGGGTAGTCGGGGAACGAGTCGGGCATCGGGAAGTCGAAGAAGCCGGAGGTCTTCCGTGAGGAGATGAAATGCGCGGACTCGTACATCGGTGTTCCGGGATTGTCCAGATCCCAGATGCCGCCGACGTCGGAATGCCGTTCGTACTGGTCGTAGGGAATACCGAGCCGCCGAAAGGCCCTGGCCGCCGACAAGCCGGCTGGCCCGGCACCGATGATGCACACCCGCCCGCGATCCGCCGTCATGGTTCCTCCCGCCGTGGACGTGACATCAGCCCAGTGAAACGGTCTCGACCACGATTCCGACAGGGCGGATTCGGCTAACATGGGGGGCAGACCGGACCAGGAGGTGCCGGGTGGCCGAACGAAGAGTTCCGAGCCTGACCCAGGCCGTCATCCCGCCGTCCGTGTTGTCCGGCACCGTCGAGGTCGGCAGGCGCGAGGGCCGCCCGATCGTCCCCTGGTTCGCAGGCACCGGACTGGATCCGACCGACCTCGTCACCTCGGGCTCGGTCCGGGTGTCCTACCGCCAGGCCGCCGTCGTGCTGCGCCGCGCGGTACACGCGATGCCAGGCAGGCCGCTCGGCATGCGGGTCGGCTGCCGGGACACGCTGCTGTCGTTCGGCATGCTCGGCATCGCGATGCGATCGTGCGCCACCGCGGCGGACGCCCTGACCCTCGCCCGCGAACTGCATCAGGCCGCGGGCAGCCTGATGGACCTGGACGTCGAGACCTTCGGCGACGAGATGGCGCTGCGGCTGCACGAACTACGCCCCGACCCCGAACTGGTCGCCTTCCTCTGTGAGGAGGCGCTGTGCAGCACCCTGGTCGTCATCCGTGCGATGCTCGGCGCGGCCTGGTCTCCCACCCGAGTCGAACTCGCCTATCCGGCCCCGCAGTACGTCCAGGAGTATCACCGCCTCTTCCGATGCCCGCTGCGATTCGACGCCGAGGCCAACCGCCTGGTCTTCCCCACCGAGGTGTTGGCACGCCCGCTCCCCACCCACCACGAACCGACCCGCGCGGTCGCCGTGGAGACCTGCCGCCGCCTGCTCGACCTCGACGACAGCCGCCCGGACGTCGTCGCCTCGGTCGAGAGCCTGCTCAGGCGGAATCTCCGGTCTCGCCTCACCATGACCGAGACCGCACGGCACCTGCGGATCACCGAGCGAACCCTGCGTCGCCGACTCACCGCCGCAGGCGAGCATTTCAGCACCATCCGCGACCGCGTGCGCAGACACCGTGCGATCACCCTGCTCCGCGATTCCACGCTCACGATCGAAGCCGTCGCGCACGAGATCGGTTTCAGCGACGCCCGCGAGTTCCGCCGCGCCTACCTCCGCTGGACCGGAGAAACACCCAGCACGACCCGCCGTCGGCAGGGCCAAGCCCACCAGGCTGAGGCTGCCGAGCTCGACTAACCGCGCCCCAGCGGGTCCGCGACGATGTCGAATGCGCGACCTCGGTCACGAATTCCGTTGCCGCAGCAGTCCTCGCGGAAAGACACGAAAGCAGTTCACCAGGGCCGGGATTGACCACGGCCCCTCGGGCGGGCCTACTTCTGAGGCGGCGACCTCGAGTCCCTGCGCCGTCAGATGGGAAGGTCGGCCGCCGCGACCGGCAGACCGAAGATCCCTTGCGAGGCTCCTGATCGACTGCCCTCGCGGACGAAATCCTGAAACCGTATGACGTCGACCCGGTCGCGCGGCGTGTGCAGCGCGTGGCCGGTGCTTACCCGCTCCCGCCGGACGCGATGGGGCGCCGTCCGGGCCTGCAGTGCACGTCGTCTTCGGCGACGCCGGGCGGACGGGGATCAGCCCATCCGGGAGCGAGAAGCCTGCCAGGGGAACCCGATCAGCCGTCGCTCAGTCGCGGCCCAGGGACCGGCGAATCTCGTCGAGTTTCGCCCGACCCGCCTCCTCGCGTTTCGCCCACTGCTCGTCGAGGGACTTCACATCGGGCCCCGAGCCGCCGATTCCGGCCAGTTCGATCGACCCCACGGCCGTGTTGGACCGGTTCTCGATCTTGTCCCGCACGTAGTCGAAGCTGGGAACGCCACCCTCCGAGTAGTCCGCCGGCGGCACCGCGACGGGCGGCACCGACGCGGCAGACGCAGGCGATGTGGTGGGGACCGACGCGGACGGGGAGCCGACCGCGGGTTCGCCGACGATCTCGGCGTCCACCACGTTGGGGTCGTCGCTCTGGGGCCCGCTCATCAACTGCCTCCTCCGTCGAATGTCGCTCCCCCGACCCTACTTGGCCGCGAGACCGGCAGCGCTCGATCGCTGTCGTGAGCCCGGGCGCAGCGCGCCCAGAGCCGCGACGGGCGATCGGTGCGGAGCGGGCGGCCCGGCAGGCAGCACGTGACGACGCCCGTAGCGATCTCCGATCTACCCATCGTGATCAACAGGGCGGCCGGGGCAGGCACGGTGGCCGCGTAGTACGTCGGCCCGATCGCGCGGTGTGGTGATCGGCACCGAAGCCGACGACCCGCGGAGCAGGGCCGGCCTGCGGATCGCACGTAACCGAGGTTGCGGTCACGGGCACCGGCCGGGTCTCCTCGCCCCTGCACCCGCCTCCCGACGGCGGGCACCGCTCCCGGTCTGTCGGGTTTGCCCGGTAGCAAGCCGCTCACCAGCGCAGCCGCCGGACCTATTGACTCGTTCCGCCCCCACGCAGGCATGGCGATCACTACGCTCCGCACCTGATGCGTCACTCCGCTACGTGAATCGGAGGGGACATGGACGAGAGCATCCTCGATCCCGGCGGCGCCCGTGCGCGGCTGGCCGCCTGGAAGGGCCGGATCGACAAGCTGGCCGCCGACACTCAGGCGATGAGCGACCGGTTTCAGGCGGTGCGGATCACCGCGAACGACTCGACCGGCTTGACCGAGGTCACCATCGATTCGACCGGTGCGCTGGTGGACCTCAAGTTGACCGACCGGATTCAGCGGGTGGCGCCTGCCGTCGTCGCTCAGACGATCATGGCCACGCTCGGCGAGGCACGGACCAGGCTTGCCGAGCGGTCGCAGGAGATCATCGCGGAGACGGTGGGCACCGAGTCAGCCACGGCGAGGGCCGTCTCGGACAGCGTCGGCAGGCACCTGCGCGGCGATCCCCCACCGAAACGCCCCTCGGCACCGGACGAGGACGACGGTGACTACGACACGCGGTCCTATCTCGGGGGGCGGTGAGCGTGAGCGAGGGATACGAGGTCGACGTCGAGCAGTTACGCACCCATGCGGGCAATGTGGACTCCGTCGGTGCCCGGTTCGAGGCGGTGATCTCCGCCAGTTCGCATATCGCGCAGAACGACGAGGCGTACGGGCTGCTGTGCGGATGGATCGCCGCCGTGTTGGAGGGCAGGCACACCAGACAGGACGAACTGATCGCCTATGTGGCGGAGAACCTCGCGCTCGCCGCCGAGGCCCTGCGCACCACCGCGTCCGACTACGAGGCCATGGAGGACACGGCCTCGGGGCTGATCGGCTCGGCGGGCGGTGAACTGACGCCATGACCGACGACTCGCTGATCGCCCCGGTCGAGTCCTCCCGCGAGGCGTGGACGGGATCTGGTCTCGCGGAGAGTATCGAAGGGCTGGTCGATGCGATCAAGAGCGAGGGCTGGGTCGACGACGCACTGGCGGGCACCACACTGGCCGTCGAGGCCGCGGCGACCGCGATGGACCCGATCAGCGCATTGCTGGCCAACGGGCTCGGCTGGGCGATCGAGCACTTCGAGCCGCTGCGGGAGATGCTCGACGAGCTGACGGGGATACCGGACGTGGTCGCGTCCCATGCCGCTACCTGGGACAACATGGCGTCCGAGCTGAGCGGGATGTCCACCGAACTCGGCGCTCGGCTCGACGCGGACCTCCCGGGTTGGAACGGCGACGCGGCGGACGCCTACCGGAGCATGATGTCCAACAACGTCACGGCCATCGGGGGCCTGTCCGCGATCTCGGCGGCGATGGCTGCGGCCACCGAGGGCGCGGGCGGTCTGGTGCAGTCGACCCGCGAGCTCGTCCGCGATCTGATCGCGGACCTGGTGGCCAGGGTGATCGTCTGGGCGGTCGAGGCGATCTTCGTGGTCACCATTCCGGTGATCGCGAGCCAGATCGCGGCCGCAGTAGTCAAATGGACCGGCCGCATCCTCACCTACACCCTGGGCCTGATCGACAGCCTCACCAACCTCACCAAGCTCCTCGACGGGTAGGCGGCCATGTTGAGACTGCTCGTGTTACTCCTGCTGACCGTCCGGTTCCTCTTGCACCAGAGGAGATCAGACGGCGGTGACGGCGACGGAACCTCGGACGGCGACGGAACCCGGGACCAGCACCACGGCTCGATCGATGCGGGCGCCGGGGTGAGCAGTGCGCAGGACACCACCATGGACCTCGCACAGCGAGGCCGCCGGACGGAGACCGGCCACCAGCCCACCTCCCCGGGTCAGGACGAGACCGGCACCCAGTGGGACAACACCGAAGAGGGGACAAGCCCGCCCCGCCCCGAGGACCTCTCCCTCAGCGACGAGCGCCGCAACCACATCATGGACGGCCATGGCGAGGACGACGGCGGTGGTCACTTTCCGGGTACCGGCAAGCCGGACAAGACCGAGTTCCCCGAGAGGTGGGCGCCCGAGGATGAGAACCGCCCCGGCGACCTGATCACCCAGCAGATCCTCGACATAGCCAGGAACCCGGACGAACCGCCGTTCTTGCAGGACAACGGGAACTGGAACGTTCAAGGCACCCGCGACGGCGTCACGGTCGAGATCATCGTCGATTCCGACGGCAACATCGTGACCGCGTTCCCCGAGGCAGGCGGGCACGGCGTGTTCAAGAACGACGAGAACGGCGATCCTGGGGTGTACACCGAGGACGGCACGTTGATTCAGCCGGACGAGAACGGCCGATGGTTCGGAGAAGATGAACGGGGCGACCCGATCGAATACGACGAGCACGGCAACCCGATCGATTAGGGCAGACAGAGCAAGGAGACACACTGTTGGACGTCGTCAAGCTGGGCAAGGCGCTGCGCAACCTGTTGGAGCGGCTCGACAGCCGTCTTGCGGAGCGGATCTCGCCGCGACAGCTCAGGTCCTACTGGTCCTATCTCGACGCCGGGGAGCGCACCGAACTGCTCGACGCACTGTGCGCGACGCTGGTGAAGCGACAGGTCCCGGTCACCGGGGAGGAGCGGGACATCCTCGCCGGGATCCTGGCCATGTACGACAACCCCGACGCGCGCCACACCTACGTCAAGGACCCGGAGGGGGTGCTCGCGAAGCTCAACGTCACGTCCGCGTCGTGACCACGGCGCCTAGCCCGCCGCAGCCGGTCCGCCGCGCCTGCTCACCGTCTCCGCTGGGCAGGCGCGGCGGAATCAGCGGCCGCCTCGGTTGATCGTCGGGTCTGCGGCGGGTGGAGTGCCTGCCTGCCTGCGAGGTGTCACGAGACGACGGTCTCGGGGGTCCCGGTGTCCGATCCGGCGGCGGGTGCCGAACGCCGGGGCCTGCGGGCGAGGATGTACAGGAAGAGGACTGCCATGAGGGCGACTCCCGCCCACATCGCGGTCTGCCACCCGCTGACGAAGGAGTCCTGGGCGGCTCGGACCAGTGTCTGCGCGTGGACGCCTGCGCCGTCGGCGGCTTCGAGGGCGTTGGCGATGCCTTCGCGTGCGGTGTCGGCGAGGTCCGGGGGAACGCCGTCGAGTGTGGGCGTGATGGCACTGCGGTAGGAGGCCGACAGCAGCGCTCCGAGTAGCGCGACGCCGATCGCGGTGCCGAACTCCCTGGTGACGTCGTTGAGCGCGGAGGCGACGCCTTGGCGTTCCCGAGGCAGCGCACTGGTGATGGCCTCGGTGGCGGGCGGCATCGACAGGCCCATGCCCGTTCCCATGACGATCATGCCGGGCAGGACGGTGAGGTATCCGCCGTCGACGGAGACGAGCGTGGCCAGGAGGGCCAGGCCCGCGCCTGCCAGGAAGACTCCCGTCGTCATCGTCGCGCGGGCTCCGACCCGCTCGGCCAGGCGGGGGGCGAGGCCGGAGGCGACCATCATCAACCCGGCCATGGGCAGGATCGCCGCGGTGGACAGCAGGCCCGACCAGCCGAAGACGGTCTGAAAGAACGGGTAGAGGACGACGGAGACGCCCGCCTGGACCCCGAAGACCGCCAGGAGTGCCACGGAGCCGGTTGCCAGGCCGCGCTCACGGAAGAGGCGGACGTCCAGCAGCGGAGCGCGGTGGCGCAGCTCCCAGGCCACGAAGCCGACGGTGCCGACGACACCGATGAGCAGGCTGATGACCGTGCCGGGTGCGGTCCAGCCCTTCTCTGGGCCTTCGTGGAGGAAGTAGATGAGCCCGACCACGGCGAGGAGCGACGCCAGCGAGCCGACCGTGTCGAAGGAATGCTGCGACGCCTCGCGCGAGTCGGGGACCGAGCGCCGCACCATGATGACCGCGACGAGGACGAGTGCGATGGGAAGAACGAACAGGAAGCGCCAGTTCGCCACATCGACGAGGATGGCCGACAGGAACATGCCCAGCAGACCGCCGCCGCCTGCGACGGCGGTCCATACACCGATCGCCCGGCCGCGCTCCTTCTCCGGGAAGGTCGAGGTGATGACGGCGAGCGTGACGGGCATGATCATCGCGGCCCCGATCCCGCTGAGGGAGCGTGCCACGAGCATGACCTCGGCCGACGGGGCAAGACCCGCGACCGCGTTCGCGACGCCGAAGGCGGCCAGTCCCGCGAGGAGCACGGGCCTGCGACCCCAGCGGTCGCCGACCGCGCCGAGCGGCAGCAGGAGCGCGGCCAGCGTGAGGATGTAGATGTTGATGATCCACAGGACCGTGCTCTGGGAGGCGTCGAAGTCGACGGCGAGGTCCGGCTGGGCGACGTTCAGGCCGGTCACCGAGGAGATGACGGCCATCAGCGCGACCGAGACCGCGATGAGGATCGAGCGACGCTGTCGGGCGTCTGAGACCGTCACGCCGAGGGCGCCACTCGGATCAGCAGGCCCCTTCACAGGCCGGTTCGGGTTCATGATGTCCTCTCGAGAAGGCAGGGAAGAGCCACGCCGGAGCGAGTGCGCAGGCGCGGTGCGGTGGCTGTTGACGCGTCGTGGCGCGCACGGAGTCGTCGTGCGGCGCGGATGCTCAGGCGTGCGTGGTGCCGGACTCGGCGGCGGCGAGGAGGGCCGCGTCGGTGTCGGCGGCGGCGAGGTGGGCGTTCATGTGAGCGCCTGCGAGGGCTCCGGCCGCGGCGGAGGCGCCGACCTGTGCGGTCAAGTCGGTGGCGTTGCCCGCCACCCACACGCCCGGCACCTCGGTGGTGCCTGCCATCCCGGTGACGAAGCGGCGACCCATGCCGCCCGGCAGATCCTCCATCGGCAGCCGCAGGCCGTCGAGTCCGTCCGTGCGGGCCAGCGTCGTGGTGGCGACGGCGAGCACCCGGCGCGGCACGACCTGTCCATCGGCCAGCCGCACGCCCGTGATGCCGCTCTCGCCGCTGTCGACCCCGGTCACCGGGGTGTCGACGACGCGGACGCCTCGGGCGGCGAATCGGGCGCGCGCGTCCTCGTCCAGGTCGGTTCCTCGGGTGAAGTACACCAGGTCCTCGGTCAGCTGACGGAACAACAGCGCGTGGTGGACCGAGGCCGGGCCCACGGCCAGGATGCCGATGGACTTGTCGCGGACCTCCCAGCCATGGCAGTACGGGCAGTGCACCACGCCGCGGCCCCAGTGCCGGGCCAGGCCGGGGATGTCGGGGAGCACGTCGCGTAGTCCGGTGGCGACCAGCACCCGACGCGCCGTCACCAGGCTGCCGTCGGTCAGGGTGACGGCGAAACGCGGGTCGCCGTCGGCCGAGGGCGCGGCGGGCGCGGCGGAGGTCACCTCACCGGTCGTGACCTGCCCGCCGTAGCGGCGCACCTCCTCCCGGCCGAGGCGCAACAGCTCCGCGGGCGGCGTGCCGTCCAAGCCGAGCAGGCCGTGCACGCCCTCGGCCTGCGCGTTGCGGGGAGTGCCGCTGTCGATCACGACGACCGACCGGCGGGAGCGGGCCAGCATCAGTGCGCCGTTCAAGCCTGCGGCACCACCGCCGATCACCACGGCGTCGACGGTCTCGTCTGGTAGCGGGCTCGTCCCGTTCGTCTCAGGCATGGCGGTGCCTCCGTTCTTCGGGTGGGTGGGCGGCCCTGGTCGTGGGGCGCTACGCCGCAAGAGTAGGCACAGCTTGCGGATTGGGCATAAGATCGTGCCTATGACGCAAGATGATGGCGAGTTGGACAGCCTGGTACGCAAACGCATTCGCGCCCTGCGCGTGGCGCAGGGCTGGTCGCTGGAGGAACTGGCCACCCGTGCTCGGCTGAGTCCGTCGTCGCTCAGCCGGATCGAGAACGGCCAGCGCCGCCTCGCCCTGGACCAGCTCGTGACCCTCGCCCGAGCCCTGGACACCTCTCTCGATCAGCTGGTCGAGACGGACACCGACGACGTGATCTCCAATCCGATGATCGACGGCGCCCATAGCGTGATGCGGTGGCCGATCAAGGCAGATCCCGGGATGACGGTCATGCGTCAGCGCATGACCGATCCGCCGCCGGACAGTCCCGCCCGCCTGCGCGCGCACCCGGGCCGCGAGTGGCTCGTCGTGCTCTCCGGCACCGCCGTCCTCCTGCTGGGCAACCGACGCTTCCGCGTGGAGGCCAACCAGGCCGCCGAGTTTCCCACCATGCTCCCGCACGCGATCGGCACCGCGGGCGGACCGTGCGAGATCCTGGGCATCTTCGACCGCGAGGCCCGCCGCGGGCACAACACCGAGAAGGCTCGACCGGAGACGGAGCCGTCATGATGATCGGCCGACGCTCGTTCCTGGCCGTCACTTGCGTGGTGAGCTGCCCTAACACCGATCGCCTTGCTCTCTAAGCAAGAAGTCATGCATCTGACGCACAATCGCCTTACCGTGGCGTCATGAAGCCCACTGCGCAGGACCCTGGCGGGTCACACGGTCACGGACACGGCCACGGACACCGGAGCGACGTGCACGGCCAGACTGAGATCCTCGATCTCGATGCGGAGGTCCTCGCCGAGCACACCGCGTCGATCACCGCGTGGCTGCCCGTCGAGGCGAGTCCCCGTCAGATCGTGGACCTGGGCTGCGGGACCGGCGCAGGCACCGCCGCCCTGCTCGCCCGCTTTCCCGATGCACACGTCACCGCCGTCGACTCGTCGGTCGACCACCTGCAGCGCCTGCAGGAGAAGGCCTGCAAGCAAGGGGTGGCCGACCGCGTGCGCACCGTCCAGACCGACCTCGACTCGACATGGCCGGAACTCGGCAGGCCCGAGCTGGTGTGGGCGTCGGCTTCGCTGCACCACCTGGCCGATCCCGACCGCACCCTGCGTCAGGTGCGTGACACGCTTGCGCCCGGCGGGCTGTTCGTCGTCGTCGAGCTCGCAGGCTTCCCTCGGTTCCTGCCCGACGATGCTCCCGAGCATCGTCCCGGCCTGGAGGCACGCTGCCACGCCGCAAGCGACCGCCGCCACGCCGAGCACCTGCCCCACCGAGGCGCCGACTGGGGCCACAAGCTGACCGCCGCCGGCTTCACCCTCGTCGGCGAACGCACCATCACCGTCGACGTCGAGCGCTCCCGTTCCGAGGCGGTCGCCCGCTACGCGCTCACCGGCCTGCGACGCATGCGCGACGCCGTCGCCGATGTGCTCTCGGCCGACGACCTCACCGCGCTGGACCAGCTGCTCGACACCGACGGCCCCCACAGCATCCTGCGCCGCGACGATCTCGCGGTCCGCACCGAACGCGTCGTGTGGGCCGCACGCCGCACCTGAACACCACGCTCCAGGTCACACCACGACATCGTCGCGTTTGCCCGACCGGCAGCGCCAGGCCCGACTCCTTGCTTCATAAGCAATCCCTTGTGCTTTTAGCGCATGGAAGTCGTACGTTGATCTCAGGCGCACCGGTCCGACACGCGGGCGCCCCGCCGGTCACGTGACCTCCCGACGCGGGGCAGCACCACGACGCCGACAGAGGAGAAAGGACGACACCTGTGACGAATACAGATCACGTTCCCGCGCACCAGCGGACAGCGAACGACGCAGCCGACAGCGGGCCCGCCGACTACGAGGCGTGGCGCGAGGCCAGGTGGGACGAGATCGCAGGCCCGAACGGCAAGGCGAGGGTCGTCGCCAACGGCAGGGTGACCGGCCGCGACGCCCACATCATTGCGGGCGTTCCCGGGCAGTGGAGCACCACCGAGAATGGCGCCTTGACGGTGTCGGTCGCTGCCGAGGACAGCGTGACCGTCAACGGCGAAGCGGTGACCGGAACAGCCGAGGTGCCGTCCGGCAGCTCACTCGGGTTCTCCGGGGGGCGCGTGGGCTTCGCGGGCGGCGCGGACGGCGCCTACGGCCTGGTCGTCATGGACCACGAGGCTCTCGCCCGATCGGGACTCAGCGGGATCGACACCTACCCCTACGACCCCGCCTGGGTCTTCGAAGGGGAATATCGAGCGGCTCCCGAGGGCCGCCGCATCGACGTGGAACGCCTGACGACTCCCCGCAGCACGGAGGCCATCCTGGCGCCCGTCGACCTCGTCGTCACCGTCAAGGGCACGGAACACGTGCTGTCCGTGCTCGAGGACATGCCGGGCCAGCGACTCGTGGTCTTCACCGACGAGACCAACGGAACCGAGACACCCGACATCGGCCGCTGGCTGGTCCTGCCCCTCCTGGAGCCCGGCAGCACCCTGACGGTCGACTTCAACCAGGCCACGCTCTCCCACCACCACCTGGTCCCCGCCGTCTTCACCTGCCCGCTCTCGCCTCCCGGCAATCACGTGCCCATGCGAGTCGAGGCAGGAGAACGCGCTCTCGTCTACGCCGACGACTGAAGCGCCCCGCAGTTCCCGACAGAGCACCTCCCGTACAGAAGGAAGCGACACCATGAGCCAGGACCTCAAAGACAAGGCGATCGCCTACCTCCGCCACCTGGAGAACAGGGAATGGGCCGAGGCGCAGGCGATGTGCACCGAGGAGACCACCGTCTGGCACAACGACGGCAAGGGCGATTCGACGATCCAGGAGAACATCGCGGGCATGGCGGCCCAGATCGAGCCCATCGAGTCGATGCGCTACGACATCACCCGGCAGTTCTCCCAGCCGGACGAGGTCCTCCAGCAGCACGTCGTGAACGTGGTCATGAAGGCAGGAGCCCGATTCCGGGTCGACGCCGCCGTGTACTTCCGCTTCGAAGGCGGCCGCATCACTCGCATTGAGGAATACGCAGGCCTGCCGGGCGAGGACGCCGCCTGATCGAGCGGCATCCCCCTGGGCGTCACGGTCGCGCCGGGTCGCACCAGCTGGTTCGAGCTGGTGCGACCCGGCCGCTCCCGACCGACTCCGCTCCCGACCGACTCCGCTGCGTGGCCGACGCCCTGTTCGGCAGGCCCCGGCGGTGTGCCGGCGTCGTCGTCCCGGCGGGCTCGTGCCGTGCGGTCGGGTGTCGGTGCGCCGCAGGCGGGAATACCTCGGCGGCGTCCGAGCCGGACACCTCACCCGTTCAGCACCCCCGTGTTCCGGCAGGCCACCAGCCGCCACTCTCCGTCCTCGGTGGACATGACGAACAACGGAGTGCCTTCGCCCTCAGCCTCCGTCTGCCGCCCGTCATGACTCACGTACAGCTGGCGTACCTTGACGGCGGCCACGTCGGCCCGGATGAACAGCACGTGGACCACCTCGAGTGTCATCGTGAGGCCCGCCATCCCGCCAGGAAGCACCTCCCGAGCGAACACCGCGATCTCATCGCGACCGAGAAGCCGCCTCCCGCCGCCCGTCGTCCACACCGCATCGGCCCGGAACAGGCTGAGGAACTCCTCGACGAGTTCGTTCTGAACGGCGTGCTGGACGGCGGCGACCACCCGCCTGATCGCGTCCATCTCGGATTCACGGGTCGGTCTGTCGGTCTCCTTCGTATCCACGCGCATCAGCGTGCAACCCGAAGTCGACGTGAGGTCAAGGCGCGCTCGGTCGCCTCAGGCCTCCATCCGCGGCCGCCACGGTGAGCCGGGACCAGCGGGGACCCCCGATGCGGGATCATCGGCAGGGTGTGGAACAGGATCGCCCGCTGGATCGCGTCGGCGTGACGGTGGACGTGGAGCTGGACATCCTCGAACCTGGTTCGGGTGGATCAAGTCGGTTTTGATCCACCCGCACTTTGTGCAGTAGCTGTCAATTCATGTGGCGTGCCAGGAACTCAAGCTTGGGCTGCGGGTCGCGTTGGAAGTCGAGGTAGCCGTCCCAGCGGGCGGTCGTGCCCTCGATCCAGTGCAGCTCCTTCTCCTCGATGGGGATGTTGTCGTACATGCTCTGCACGTCACTCGGTTCCGTCATCAGATCGTCCTTCACCTGATACAGGTAGGTGGGCGTTCGGACGCACTTGGCCCAGGTCACCGGCGTCATCTCCTCGAAGGTGAAGCTGACCCGCAGTTGGATCTCTCGCTCAAGTTCGTCGATGCGGTCAGGGAAGCCGAGCATCTCGAGGCTCCGCCTCATGGTGACGCCGACCGACAGCGGCTGGGGGGCCAACACGCATCGGACGTCCACGAACTCGCCGGGGTGCTCTTGCATCGCGAACATCGTGGCGTTCATGCCCTGACAGCGGCTGAAGAGTCCGATGGTCATTCCGCTGGTTCGGGCGTCGGCTCGCGCGAACTTCAGCGAGCCGACGACGTCGCGGGCCTCGAAACGACCCCCGCTTCCGCCGCCCGAGTTGGCGCTGCCGCTCTGTCCCAGATTCCGAAAGTCGTAAGTCAGGACGTTGTAGCCGGCATCGTGAAGGATGCGGTAGTCGGGCACGTAGTCGACCTCGAAGTCATTGCCGGTCGCGGCGCCGATCGACTTCCACGGCTCGAGGTGGGCGGGTAAGCCATAGCGGCTGAACCACAGCGGGTGGTTGGCGATGATGAGCTTCTTGGACCCTTCGCGGGGGATCCACCAGGCCTCGAGCGGCGTGCCGTCGAGGGACGGGAACGTGATGTTCTCGTAGCCGAGGCCGTAGTCACCGGGATTCTTCAGGAGCGGTGACCGCACGAGCGTTCCGTATCCGGCGGCGAGGGCCTTGATGGTCTCCGTCACCACATCATGGGTGAGGGCGCGTTCGGATATATCGGTCATGTGTCTCTCCATTGCTCTGTCATATGGAGCTGTCCGCGAGGGACGCGAGCCATTCACGCAGCAGCGCGACCTCAGTCGGGCGCAAGCGCTCCAGGGGGCCACGCGGCAACGCGTCCAGAAGTTGTCGCGCCGGGCGCGTGACACCGTCTGCGAAGGTGTCGCCCGGGTTCAGAGGGTGAAACAGTGCGTGGGCGATGGTGTCGCGAACGTTCGTTGAGATTGGGTGCGTGCTGTCAGCCTGCGCGGCGATCAGCTGCAGCGTCACACCGACCGCGGCGGCGGACATCGTCTCCGTTGCCGCGTCGACGGAGACCATCAGTTGGCCCTTGGCCCCCCACTCAGCGACCGTGCGAGCGAGTTCGTCCCGCGCCACCAACGCAGCAGGAGCTGTCTGATCAGCCTGAGGGTTGCCGAACATCAGCCGGTAGTGGGCAGGATGCTCGCAGCCGAAGGACACGTGCACATCCCAACCGGTGCGGAAGTCTTCGAGCACATCGCCGCTCCACGCGATGGCACGCTTTCCGTCGAGATACGTGTTGAACCCCTCCAGCACCACCGCATCCAGCAGTGCGTGTTTGTCTTTGAAGTGGTGGTAGAGGGTCGGGGCCGTGACCTGCGCTCCCGAGCAGATCTCGCGCGTGGAGATCTGACCGTCGGCAGACGAGGCGAGAAGCTGCTCCGCAGCACGCATCAGCCTGGTACGGACATCGCCGTCGATCGCTCGTGCAGATCCGTTCTCGCCCACGGGTAGCAACGGTACACGATCTAGCGACTTTCAGGGTAGTGGCGATATACAGGGCCGCCCTGGCGTCACGCCGGGGAGCGGGTGGAAGGTGCCCTGTCCTGCACACCCCGCAGGTCGGCCGCGCGTCTCGCCGGGGTGGGGAGTCCTGATCGGACCATCACCGAGGTGCGACGGCCCCGTCGCGGACTCCACGGACGGCGCCTCCGCCATGCGGGCGTTCCCGCGCGGCCTGATACCCCTCACCGGCCACGGCACGGTGAATCCAGCGGTGAGTCGGATCGCCGCCGCCGTGCTAGGCGAGCGGGCGGGCGCCGCGCAGGAACTGTTCGGCTGCGGTGGCCACGAGCCCGTCCAGCAGTTCCGGCTTGACGATGTTGCCGTTGATGATCGAGGCGATGCCCTGCAGAGTCGCGAACAGGACGATCCCGATCCGCTCTGAGTTCCCCGTCTGCAGTGCGCCCTGCGCCTGCCCCTGGATGATCAGGTCGTTCATCAGCCCGAAGGGCGCCTCGGCCGCCTTGACGATCCGCGCCGCGTCCGGCCGGTGCTTGCCCGCATACATCAGTTCGACGAGCGCGGCGTTCTCGGTGGCGAAGCGGGTGTAGGCCGTCATCGTGGCGAGCACGCGCGAGGGGAAGTCGTCGTCCGCGCCGGTCAACGCGGCGCGCAGGGTCGTGTCCAGCCGGGCGAACCCGGCTTCGGCGAGTGCGTCGAGCAGTGCCTGGCGGTTCGGGAAGTGTCGGCGCGGTGCGGCGTGGCTGACGCCGATCTCCCTGGCCAGATCGCGCAGCGCCAGCCGGTCCGCCCCGTGTTCCCGCAGACCGCGCTCGGCCGCATCGAGCAGTGCGGTGCGGAGGTTGCCGTGGTGGTAGGGCCGCTCGTCGATGGCGTCTGACATGGAGCCGATCGTAGCAACCTAGTTGCCGTTGCCAACATTGTTGTCGTCGTCTACTTTGTAGACTATGACAACATTCTCGGCTTCAGGCATCCCCTCTCAGGCGGGACGCACCGTCGTCGTCACCGGCGGGAACAGCGGAATCGGCCGCGTCGCCGCCCGCGCACTCGCGGCCAGGGGCGCGCACGTCGTGCTCGCCGTGCGCGATCTCGCCAAGGGCCGTACGGCCGCCGCCGCGATGACCGGCCACGTCGAGGCCCGACGGCTCGACCTCGCCGACCTGGCCTCGGTCCGCGCGTTCGCCGAGGGTCTCGGCGGGCCCGTCGACATCCTGATCAACAACGCAGGCGTGATGATCCCGCCGCACTCCCGCACCGCCGACGGTTTCGAGCTGCAGTTCGGCACCAACCACCTGGGGCATTTCGCGTTGACGAACCTCCTCCTGCCTCAGATCAGACAACGGGTCGTCACCGTGTCCTCCAACGGCCACAAGGTGGGCTCGATCGACTTCGACGACCTCAACTGGGAACGCAGGCCGTACCGGGCGATGCGTGCCTACGCGCAGTCCAAGCTCGCCAATCTGTTGTTCACCTCGGAGCTCCAGCGACGACTCGCCGAGGTCGGCTCACCGGTGATCTCGACCGCCGCCCATCCGGGCATGGCGGCCACGAGCCTGCTGAAGTCCGACGGGCGGCCACGGGTGCGCCACCTCGCGGAGAAGGTGATTGCCGGTCTGTTAGCGCAGAGCGAGGACGACGGCGCCCTGCCGACGTTGTACGCGGCGGTGGCGGACGTCCCTGGCGACGGTTATGCGGGCCCGAGCGGCTTCCTGGAGGGGCGCGGAGCGCCGAAGCTGGTCGGCCGCTCGGCGCGAGCGCGGGACACGGAAGCGGGCCGCCGGCTGTGGGAGGCCTCTGAAGAGCTGACCGGAGTCGCCTTTCCTCGCCGGTCTCTCCAGGCCGGGGTGGACGCATGAGCCGAGTCCGGACCGACCACGGCGTCGTCGAAGGAGTCGAGAGCGGCGGGCTGCACCTCTTCCGGAACATCCCTTTCGCCGCGCCGCCGTTCGGCCGCCGTCGGTTCCGCCCGCCCGTGCCGCCCGAGCCGTGGGACGGGGTGCGCGACGGGACCCGGTCGGGACCGGCTGCTCCGCAGCCCGCAGGGCAGGGCCTGCTCGGCAGTGTGTACGCGCCGCAGCGCACCGGTGCGGACTGCCTCACCCTGGAGGTGTGCACGCCCGATCCGGGGACCACTGGTCTGCCGGTGATGGTGCACGTTCACGGTGGCGCCTATGTCTACGGCGCGGGTTCGGCGCCGGGCTTTCGCGGGCACACCTTCGCCCGGCACGGGATCGTGCACGTCGGTGTCAACTACCGGCTGGGTGTCGACGGCTTCCTCTACCTGGGTGCCGGTGCGGACAACCTCGGGTTACGCGACCAGACTGCCGCGCTGGAGTGGGTGCACCGCAACATCGCCGCCTTCGGCGGTGACCCAGGGCAGGTGACGATCTTCGGTCAGTCCGGCGGAGCGGTCAGCGTGTTCACTCACCTGGCGATGCCTGCCTCGCGCGGGCTGTTCACCCGCGCGATCGCGCAGAGCGGACACCCTGCGGCGACGGTGGGGCCGGACGAGGCGATGCGGATCACGCGGCACGTCGCGCGCCGCCTCGGCGTCGCAGCGACCGTCGAGGGGCTGCGCGACGTCCCGATCGCACGGACCGTGGCCGCCACGGAAGCGGCGTTGGCAGGCTTCGGCCGGAACATCATCGTGGGCGACCGGCGTTCCCTTCTTCTCAGTCCTTTTCGGGCGATCCACGACACCGAGACCCTGCCCACCCCTCCCGGCCGGATCGCAGGCACCGGCACCGCGTCCGACGTGCCGGTGCTGACCGGCACCGTGCGCAACGAGGCCGTCGACATCATCACCGCGATGGCGAGCAGTCCCTTCTCTGCCCCGCTGATCCGCCGAGGGCTCCGATCGGCGCTCGGCATCGATCGCACACTGCGCGACGCCTACCGGGACGGACCGCGTCGCATCACCGATCCCTCCGCGCTGATCGAGGCGGCCTGGACGGACTGGGCATTCCGCATGCCCACCCTCCGCTTCGCGGTGGCCCGAGCCGCACCCACCTGGATCTACGAGTTCCGCTGGCAGTCCGAAGCCCGCCCGCCCCTGCTCGGTGCGTCGCACGGCATCGACCTCTGTTTCGTGCGCGACGACGTCGATCTCGTGGCGACGGCAGGCAAGGCAGGGCGGGAACTGCTCGGGGCACGGCGACCGCACGGCCTGGCGACCGCCATGCACGACGCGTGGGTGCGGTTCGTCAGGTCCGGCGATCCCGGCTGGCCCCGCTACGAATCCCGGGAGCGGGCGACGATGGTGTTCGACACCTCCTCCCACGTCGTGGCGGACGCGGCAGGCGCAGAGCGTCGGGTGTGGGAGGGGCGTGCGCTGCACGGACTGTGAATCGCGTCCCGGCGACCGGCCCGATGGACGGGTGGCCGACACTGCGCCGGTCCACTCGTCGAGCGGGTCGAGCACGGCTGTTCCGAGGAAGGTCGACGTATCGCCCGGACCCCCGCTCGGCCAGGGCGGGCGAGCGAGAAGCCGATGCTTTCCGCGCGGGGAGAACGACCTCCGGCGCCACCAGCTGGTGACCACGCACCCGGCCCGTGCCGGTTCGGCGTGCGCACGGTGGCGTCTCCCCGTCGGAGACCTCCGTCGGCGAAGGCGGCCACCGTGGCGGACCATGCGGCGGCCCGCCTCGGCCCACGCCTACCTCACCGACGGGTCCGCTGCCGTGACGACGGCGATCAGGCGACGTCGACCACCTCGTGCAGGCGCAGTCTGCGGTTGAATCCGCCCGCGATCCGCGCGACGACGGTGCGCGGCAGCAGCCGCGCAAGCCAGGTCATGACCCGATTCACCTTCCGGCCCGGGTAGGACACCGCGCGTCGTCGGGTGTAGTCGTCCAGCGTCTGGGCCGCGAGCGGGGCGGGCGAGTCCGCCGCGCGGGGGTCGATCTCGGCCGAGGTTCCGTCGAAGAAACCGGTCGCGATCGCGCCGGGGTGCGCGGCCATGATGTGGACGCCGGTGCCCCGAAGCTCCTCGGCCAGCGCCTCGGTGAAGGAGAGCACGAAGGCCTTGGTCGCGGCATAGCCCGCCTGGTAGGGCATGGGCTGGAAGGCTGCGGTGGACGAGACGTTGATGATGCCTCCGGAGCCGCGGGCGACCAGCTCGGCCCCGATCGCGTGGGTCAGCGTGAGCAGGCCGCTGATGTTGAGCCCGACGGAGCGCAGCTGCGGCTCGAGCGGGCGGGTGAGGAACGGGCCCACGCTGCCCGCGCCCGCGTTGTTGAGCAGCAGGTCGACCGTCAGACCGCGATCGCGCAGCTCCTGGAGGATGCGCTCCGGGCCGTCCGGAACGGCGAGGTCGCCGACGATCACCTCGGCCTCCGGGCCGCCGTGCCGTTCCCGGATCTGTGCGGCGACCTCCCGCAGGTCCGCATCCGAACGGGCCAGCAGGATCACCCGCGCTCCCCGGCGTGCCAGCTCCAGCGCGTACTCCCGCCCCAGTCCCTTGGACGCACCCGTGACGAGCGCAGTGACACCACGGTAGTCATCTCTCATCAGATCTCCATTGCTTCGAGTCTCGAAGCATTGAGCCTAACAGGGTCCTTTCGAGTCTCGAAACATCGATATGATGGCGGCATGACCACGCCCGAGCTCTCCGCGGTGGTCGCCGCGACCCACGACATCTGGATGCGGACCAACGATCTGATCGCGCACGCGCTGGCCGGGCACCGGCTGACACCGGCGACGTTCCAGGCGCTGTGGGCCATCGACCCGGCCGAGCCGCCACCCTCGATGAAGGTGATGGCCGCACGCCTGTACTGCAACGCACCGAACCTCACCTTCATCACCGACCAACTCGTGGACCGAGGCCTGGTGGAACGCGCGGTGGACCCGGCCAACCGCCGCTCCCGCCTCCTGGTGCTGACCGCCAAGGGCCGCCGGGTTCGCGACGAACTGGTCCAGACGGCCATGGAGAAGACGCCGTTCGCGGGGCTGACCCACGAGGAGCTGGGGCAGCTCGCGACCCTGCTGTACCGGGTCGTCGACGGGTCTGACGGGGTGCTGTCTCGCCAATCATGAGCGGGGAGCGCCGGGGCCGGGTCACTCCGACGCCACACCCCGCTGACCAGTCAGGACCGGCATGACAAGACAGTCTGGACGAGAACGGCCGGATCGACGTCGAGGCGGGACTCGAACGTCGTGCGTTGCGGTTGCCGGTCTGGTCGCCGGCATACTGCCGGGAAGCACCCCGTGCACCGCGCCGCACCGACGCGCATCTCGCCGCAGCGTCGCAGTCGTCACGACGAGCAGGCCGCCGAGCACGATGACGAGGGGAGACGTGACGGCGTTCCTCGGCTTCGGCGGGCAGCCCGACGTCGGGGCGGGCGGTTTCCGCGCGCGCCGCGTCGCTACCGCCGCCTCGGCGCGGCGGGACACGGCGGCCCGGTGTCTGGCGCCGCCATCGTCGCCACCAACACGGCGCCGCCTGATCATCTCACTCGGAGGGTCCCGGAGCGGCCTCGATCACTGCGGCGCCGCCGGTCAGCCGCACGGCGGGGCTCGGGACGAACCCGGCGGAGGTCAGCAGGACGGCGAACTCCTCGAGGGTGCGTTCACGTCCGTCCAGGACCGACAGCATGTACAGGTCCATCAGCCCGGTCAGTCGCGCCGCCGGGTCCGAGGACAGGACCGGGTCCGAGACCCGCTCGATGATCATCAGTGTGGCGGTGGGCGCCATGGCACGGCGGCACACCGTCAGGAGTTCGAGACATCGCGCATCCGGCCAGTCGTGCAGGATGTCGCGTAACAGGTACAGATCACCGCCTGCCGGCACTGCGGTGAAGAAGTCCCCCGCCGAGACCGCACACCGATCGCCCAGCCCGGCGGCGGCAAGCCGCTCCCGCGCCTGCGCTGCCGCTCCGGGCAGGTCGAGGAGCACTCCCCTGCCCGCCGGATGGTCGGTCAGCACTCGCCGCAACAGCGCGCCGTCTCCGCCGCCGACGTCCACGATCGTCGGGAATCTCGTGAAGTCGACCCGGCTCAGCCGATCGAGGGTGAGATCGAGATCGGCGGCCTGGGAGGCGTAGAACAACGAACTCAGTTCCGGGTCTCCGGCGAGCAGGCCGAAGACGTCGACGCCGTGAACCCGTTCGAAGGACGGGGTCCCCGTACGCACGGTGTCCAGGAGCCGGTCCCAGCCCGGTCCGAACTCGGCCGCGAGCATCGCCGTGGGCCAGGCGGACCCTGGCACGTCGCTGCGGAGCGTCTCCCCGAGCGAGGTGAGGGCGAACGCGCCGTCGGCGCCGACGGTCACGGTGTCGAAGTTGGCCAGCACGCGGAGCAGCCTGGCGAGCGGACCGGGGAGTGCCCCGCACCGCCGGGCCAGCTGCTCCGCTGTCTGCGGGCCCTCGTGGAGCAGGTCGGGAAGACGCAGCGCGGCTGCCGTGCACAGCGCGGCGGACAGCAGGCGACCGAAGATCATGGCGCGCATCTCGGCGGCGGACGCGAGGTGTTCGGCCTGCGAGACGGCGACGGCGGTCTCGGCCGCCGCTCCGTTCCGCTCGTGGCCCTGCGGATCACCGACCATCACTGCGTCGTCTCGGAACTCGGCCGCAGGCCCGCGAGCGCGACGGCCTCATCCGGTTCGGGAACCCGTTCCTCGCCGGTTCCCCTGGAAGGACCCATCGCCGGATCTCCCCGCCGCACGGCCTCGGCGGCGAGGCTCGCCTCCTCGTCGAGTCGGCCCGCCCAGTAGTCGTTGAGCCGGTCGGCGAAGACCTCCCTGAAGTATCCGAGATAGGTGAGACGGCGGGCGGAGTCGCGTTCATGGGTGACGAAGAACATCAGGTCCGCCGGGACCATCGGGCGCATCCCCAGCATCGGCAGCGGGCTGGCGAAGGGGCGGAAGTCCGAATGGTGGAGCCCTGGCGTGTCATGGTTTGGCCAGAAGTCTCCTGCCATGTAGCCCCTGGTGACGAACTCGGCGCGCAGCCTTCCGTGCACTCGGTCGACCATGGCCTTCAGTTCCGGTTCCGGCAGACCGTGGGGCACCACGACGGAGACGAGATAGATCCGGTCCGATCCCAATTCGGTGGATCGGGCCAGCATCCCGTCGCGCAGGGTTCGGGCTCGGTCGGCGAGCGCGTCGTCGCCCTGCGCGGCCGCGAAACCCTCGACGTGGACGTAGTCACGTGCCAATGCACGAACCATGTAGGGGCAGACCACCCCGGACCTGCCCAGTTCCGGATGGGGCTTCGGCGGGTACTCGCCGACCCATCGGCGGGCCAACGCCACCCGAGCCTCGGGGTCCGTCGGGAGCGTCGTACCGGTCTCCGTCGTCATGACCTTCGCCCTCCTCGATTCGGTTGTCGTCTCCGTGCCATCGTTTCCGTGTCGTGGTCTCGTACGGCGACGTTCGCCACCCGAAGAAGGTCAGGCGCTGGGACGGCGCGTCGGAGCAGCAGGGTCGAAGGGCTCCAGACCGCCGCAGCACAGCGCGAAGCAGGCCATGACCGGTCGCCCGTGGCCATGGCCGTCATCACCCCGACTCCGGTCGGGAAGCCCGCCAGGACGGTGCCGAAGCCGTCGGCCGCGCCCGCGCGGGGAGCGGGGACTCGGAGCGGCTGCGGGCCCCGCGGGCCTGCTCCGGCGCCGGAGCCCGTTCCTCCGTCAACCAGGTCCGTTCGACGCCGGGTGGAGCCGGGCGAAGTACTCGTGCTGCGAGGGCAGCGTCCGCACCAGTTCGTCGGCCTGATCGCGCACTATCTGGAACTCCTTGTGCGCCGAGGCGTCGGAGAGCAGCGCGAGCGCCGGTGACGACCGCAGGGGCACACCCCCGAGTCCGAGCAGCATGCAGGCATAGGAATAGGGCTCGAACCCGTGATAGTGGGGAAACACCGTCTCAGTGTCGGGCAGCCGGGTCTGCCACGCCTCCATGCGTTCGGCGAGGGCGTCAGGAACGGGGCGGGTCTTGGCGTCACGCCAATACTGGTTGTCGGTCCGCGCCGCGCCCCGATAGTGCAGAACCAGGAACTCGCGGACACCGTCCATGCAGTTCGCGATCGACCGGTTGTAGGCGTCGCGTAGGGCCGGATTCCAGTCGTCGCCGGGAAAGTGCTTCACGAGCTGCTCGATGCCGTGCTGGATGAAGAAGATCCCCGTGGACTCCAGGGGCTCGACGAAGCCGCTGGACAGCCCGACCGCGACGCAGTTGCGCACCCAGGAGTCCCGGCTGCGGCCGATGCGCATCCTGATGTGGTTGGCCTCCAGATCGTCGGCGGCCGGTCCGACGAAGGCCCGCAGGTCCCGCTCCGCCTCCTCCGGCGTGATGTACTCGCTCGCATAGACGTAGCCGGTGCCGATCCGTCCGAAGAGCGGGATGGTCCAGATCCAGCCCGCGTCGCGCGCGCTGGCCGTGGTGCAGGGACGAATGCCCTTGGCCGCCATGTCGACCGGCACTCGCAGCGCGACCGCGCGGTCGTTGGGCAGCGTGTCCTGATAGGACTGGAACGGCTCCTCCAGCGCCTTGTTCAGCAGCAGACCGCGGAATCCGGTGCAGTCGACGAACAGGTCGCCGCGCAGTTCGCCGTGTTCCCGAGTGAGGACGTGGTCGATCCAACCGCGTTCGTCGAGGGAGACGTCGAGGACGTCGTCCACGACGTGCCGCACGCCCCGCCGGACGGCGTAGCCGCTCAGATAGTCGGCGAGCAGGCTCGCGTCGAAGTGGTAGGCGTAGGGGAACTGGGTGTCCTGTTCGGACAGGGTGGTGCGGTGGACGCGTTCCGGTCCGCTCTCGACGAAGTCCTGTTCGAACAGCCGACCGTCATGGTGACGTGGTGACCGCTTCGCGTCGCAGAGGGCGGCGATGAGGAAGCAGTCTCGGTCGAAACGGTCCGTGACGCCCTGCTGGAGCCACCAGTCGGTGATCGGGAAGCCGTCGACCATGCGCTGCCGCTCGAACGGGTGGTAGAAGTGATGCCCCTTGTGTCGCCAGTCCTCGAACCTGATGGCGAGCTTGTAGGTCGCCTGGCAGGCAGGCATCCATTCTCGCTCGTCCAGCCCGAGGTAGTCGAAGAAGTGCCGGACGGTGCTGAAGGTGGCCTCGCCGACGCCGATCGTCCCGACCCGCGCCGATTCGACGAGAGTCACCTCGATGCGATCGGCGAACGCGGCCTTCAGATAGGACGCGGTCATCCATCCGGCGGTGCCGCCACCCACGATCACTACGCTTCTCGGCATGTCGACCTCCTAGAGAACGCTCTGGTCCATGTCATTGGGACGGCACGACCACCCGGTCGGGTCGCGGTGAGCAGGTATCGCCAGGTCGAGGCCTCCAGTCCCGCCTCGACGAACGCCTTCTCGTAGACCTCCCGCCCCACGATCCGGGGTGTCCATGACGGCGTGGACGAGTTCGCAGGCAAGGCCCGGTGCGCCGTCCGGTTCTGGCGGACGACGTCGGCGATCAGGACGTGCCCAGCATCGGTGAAACCCGACGCCACAGCCGCAGGGCGCCGGGCGGGACCGCAGCATCGAAGCCGATGGCCTCGGTGCCCCACCGCCATCGGCTTCGCGGAATCTCGAAGTAGTCCGCGTTATTCATCGCCCGAGAGGACCACGCCGGAGAGCACTCGAAGAAGAAGGGAGGATTCAGTCTTCATTCTGCGATCCGCCTTACTGCCAGCGACGCTACGACGAGGTTCCACGGTAGACACGACACGCAATCGCGTAACGCACGGGAGACGATTGCGGTCGAACAATCACCAGAATTCAAACACAGCAGGTTGAATATGTAACTAAGTCGACATCAAGGCTGCCCGAGGGACCCGAGACCGGTTCACGAAAGGGCACGATCGTGGCTACTGCCATCGGCCGCCGAGGACCCGCCAGCCTTCGTCGCCGTAGGGCCGCGCGTGCGACGGGAGAACATCGAGGGGCCGAGATCACCGGACGCCTCGACGACCCGCGCGTGATCTGCCGACGATGGTCGAGCAGGTTCGCGACTCGAGGAAGTGATCCGAACTCCCTGCTCCCGTTGATTCCAGCGGCTGCGTGATCATGCGACGACGACGGTCTTCCTCGATCGTTGGTCAAGAGTACGCACGCTCGACCAACGATCGGGTTGTCCGGCCGTCAGGCGCTCTCCTGTCAGGACCGTGCCGTCCCTGAATCGGCTAGGCGGTCCCGGTCGCGTGGTCAGTGCAGAGAAGAGCCCACCGAGGAATGGCGGTGACGCGGCTGCTGGTCAAGCGCGTCGCACCACAGCTCGTAGACTGATCGCGAGACCGAGGACGCACCAGGTCAGCAGTACGACGAGGTCTCGGCCGCTTGCGGTGTAGCTGTCCGCCAGCAGCCCGGCACGAAGCAGATCCGCGGCGGGCCGGAACGGAAGCCAGTCATGAACGGTCTGGAACCACTGCGGAAGCTGGGCGGCCTGGAAGGTCACCGGTGAGAACAGCATGACGAAGAACACCAGGATCTGCGTGGCGATCTGAGTCAGCATGGGCGGCAGTACGACGGCGATCGCGTAGCCCACCGAGGCGGCGGTGAGCATGGTCAGCGCCGATGCGGCAGCCAGCAGCGGCCAGTCGAACGCATAGCCGAAGCCATATCGCAGCTGGGCGACTACCACTGCGACGGCGACGCTGGGCACGGCGACCAAGAGCCATACGGTCAGATCGGCCAGCAGCAGCAACGGCCTGGGCACCGGTTGGGCGCGCAGGTAGGTGAAGGTGCCGCTCGTGCGTGCCTGCGCCACGCCCATCGGGACGATGACCAGCCCGACGACCATCAGGAGCACGGTGGGTGCTCCGGTGGAGAGGAACTGGGCCGAGGCCGAGTCGATGTCGGGGATGAGAAACCCGAAACCGATGATGACCCCGGCGGCGAGGAGAGCCTGGACGGCGATGACGAACGGCAGCATCGGGCCGCTCTGGGCGAGCGTCCAGCGCAGCAGGGTGCCGAATGTCGTCCACAACCCGATGCGAGCAGGCACGGCGACGACAGCAGGCGGCGAGGAGACGGTCGTCCTGGGTTCAGCCATCGTTGGTGTCCTTCGTGCTGGTCGTGTCGGTGACGCCGCCGGTGGCGGCGAGGTAGACGTCTTCGAGGGTGGCCGGGGCCAGTGCATAGCCTTCGATGCGCTCGGCTGTGCGCAGGTTCGCAGCCCAGGCGACGGCCGCCTCGGCCTCTGCCGCGCGAATGGTCAGCAGCACGCGTCGGCCTGCCCGGACGCGCCGAGCGATCGAGAGAGGAATCTCCGAGCCGGACTCGGACGGATCATCGTCGTTCGGGTTGAGCGAGAGTTCGAGTCGCAGATCGTGGTCGTCTTCCCCTCGGAGCCGGCTCGGCGACCCCGAGGCGACCACCTTGCCTCGGTCCAGCACCACCAGTTCGTCCACGACACGTTCCGCCTCGGCGACGTTGTGGGTCACGAGTAAGACGCCTGCACCCTCGTCGCCGAGCCTGCGCACCATCTTCCACAGGAGTCGGCGACGGGCCGCATCGACGTCGTTGGTCGGCTCGTCGAGGATGACGAGCGGCACCCGCGCGACTGCGGCCATGGCGAACGCGGTGAGCCTGCGCACGCCACCAGAGAGTCCGCCGCCGTCCGGAAGCGCGCGTCGGTTGAACCATTCGCCGATGTCCAGCTCCTCAGCCACGGCGCGCGCCGCAGTGGTGGCCTGGGCGCGGGACATCCCGCGAAGCCGAGCAGCGATCTCGATCGAGGTCCGAGGCGTCAACCCGTCCAGCGGCGCCCGTGATGGACTACAACCTGGCGGCACTGCGCGGCGAGGACTGGAACCCGCCCGCGACAACGGGCCTGAGACGCACCGACACCCTGGGATCGCAGGCCACAGCCGAGGAGGATGCGACGCGGATGGTGCACGGGTTCGGACTCGCCACCTTGGAGTTCATCGCGACTGCGGCCCGAGACGACAAGCTGATCACGGCTCTGCGTCAACGCGTTCACCTGATGATCGACGGCTATCAGCGCGTCGCCGCAGCCGCCCGCCCGGACGACGAGAACATCGCGGTCGAGGACATCGCTCGTCTGATGGCGGCACTCGATCAGGGGGTGTACGTGCTGACGCTCATCGGCATCGACTCCATGGACGGCACGCTGATGCGCACCGGTCTACGACGACTCCTGGACCCGGGGCAGGCCGCAGGGGAATCACGAGAAGGGCACGATGACCGCACCTCGGCACTGCCGGACGTCGAGCGCGTGCAGCGGCTTCTCCGGAATCCACCCGCCTTCTGAGCCGTCGGTGCACCCGGGTTCCTCGTCGAGAGCGCGACCGGCTCGCAGCCTGCCGAAGCAGGCAACGCCCCTCGGGGCGGGCAGGGTCTCTCCCGCCGCGTCCAGCGTCCGGACACGGCGAAGGCGGCCGCAGCTGTCGCGGCGGGCCCGGTCAGTCCGCAGTCGAGACGAATGCCGCCGGGCAGACGGACCTGTCCCCGCCGTCCTGCCTGCGACGCCTTCAGACCGGGCCGGTGTCAGCGGGGTCCGGCGAGCACATCCTCGTGGTCGGTGAATCGGAACTTCACGCGTGTCCTGTTGGGCGCGCGGAGCACGGCCTCGACCGCCACTGACGATCAGGCCGCGCCCGCGTCGTCCGAATCTCGTCGACGCGATCACCAAGCCGGTGGGGATCCCGCGCGCTCCGCGCGTGACACACATGCCGGCGTTCCAGCCGGCCTGCACCGGACTCGGCTCGTCGCACGCCGCAAATCAACAGCAAGACCAGCGCCTACCGGGATCAGGTGGCGGCGACCGCCTCCGACGAGTTGTCGTCCCTCGGCTGGTTCCGGTGTTCCTCGCGGGCCCTCGACTCCGGCTTACGCAGGAACAGCGCCGCTGCGGCCGCTCCGGCGAAGGTCACCAGCGCCCCGACGAGCAGGCCCGCCCGCAGGCCGACCAGCGCGCCTGCCTCCGCCGTCACGCCCTCGGTGATGGTCGCCGACGCGACCACCGCGGCCAGCACGGCGACGCCGACCGCGCTGCCGACATGCTGTGCCGTCTGGGCGAGCCCGCCTGCGAGGCCCTGATCCGCGTTGGACACGCCCGAGGTCATGGTGCCGATGAACGACACCACCGCGAGCACGTGCCCGAAGCCGAGCGCCGAGGTCGTGAGCAACAGCAGGGTCAGGTTGTCCTCCTGCGGCAGCAGCAGCATCGCCGCAGTGCCGATCCCCTGCACCAGCAGGCCGATGACGAGAGTCCTCGGCGTGCCGATCGCGGCGATGAACCTCGCGGCCAGCGCCCCCGCCACGATGGCGGCGACACCCTCGGCGAGGAAGCCCGCGCCGGTCGCCAGCGGACTCCACAAGAGCACATCCTGCATGTAGAGGCTCAACAGGACCGTGGTGCCGCCGCACATGCCGAAGGTGACGAAGCCGGTCAGGCCGCCCCATGTCACCGAACGACGCCGGAGGATCGACAAGGGTGCGAGCGGAGCCTTGGTCCTGCCCTCGACGTAGCGGAACGCGCCCAACAGGAGCACCGCGGCGAGCAGCAACGACAGGGCGAGCGGGTCCGTCCAACCGGTGGTGCCGACCGTGGAGATCCCGTAGACCAACGCGAGCAGACCGCTGGTGGCCAGCAGCGCGCCGGGGACGTCGAGCCGGGCGGAACGTCGTTCCTCGTGTCGGGGCAGGAGGGTCACCGCGCCGAGGAGCACGACGGCGCCCATGATGACCAGGATCAACATCGTCCAACGCCAGCTCAGCCCGCTGGTGACGACCCCGCCGCCGATGGTGCCCGCGACGAAGCCGAATGAGAGCAGCGCACCGCTGACGCCGAGGGCCTTGTCCCGGCGAGGCCCCTCCGGGAACAGCGAGGTGAGCAGCGCGAGCGCGGTGGCGCCGACCATCGCCGAGCCGACGCCCTGCCCCGCCCTGGCCGCGATCAGCACCCACGGCACCGAGGCCAGCCCCGCGACCAGCGAGAACACGGTCACGATCACCATGCCCACGATGAACAACCGCCTACGGCCGAACAGGTCGGAGAGCCTGCCGAACAACAGCAGCAGTCCTGCGGCGGGCAGGATGAACGCGGTCACGACCCACTGCAGTGCGCCAGGACCGCCGAAGCCCAGGCTACGGTCGATGGCGGGCAGTGCGACCGTGACGATGGAGAAGTCGAGCGCGATCATGAACTGGGCGGCGCACACGGTAATCAACGTGAGCGCGCCTCGGATACCGAATCCCATCGGGATCGCACTCCCCGAAGGTGGAGTTCCAGAGACCGTCGTCCTGGCCATGCCTGCCGTCGCCTTCCGCCGAGCCGCTTCGTTCTCACGGCAATCCTGATCGGCGGCGAACCGGTTACCCAGCCCTCTGGTTGAGGTAGGAACCCTGTTGGTACCACCCGGAGTGTCAGTCTCGATTCGGTTCGGTGCGCGAAAATTCCTGATATGAACCGGCTCAGCGACCTCGGTGACTTCCTCCGCACCAGACGCGCACAGTTGCGACCCGAGCAGCTCGACCTGGTGGACTACGGTGGCCGTCGCCGGGTCCCGGGCCTGCGCCGAGAAGAACTGGCCCAGCTCGCCGGTATCAGCGTCAGCTACTACATCCGGTTGGAGCAGGGGCACGACGTCAACGCCTCCGACTCGGTGCTGGACGCGCTGGCGAGCGCACTGCGACTCACTCCGGAGGAGCACACTCACCTGTACAGCCTCACCCGTGCCGAACCGCGCCCCCGTGCTCGGGCCACGCCGGAACGGGTGCGCGAGAGCATCAGAGTCGTCGTCGACTCCCTGGAGCACCTGCCCGCGCTGGTCCTCGGTCGGTTCGGTGACGTGCTCGTCTGGAATCGGCTCGCCCACTCGCTCCTCGCCGGGCATCTCCCCTTCGATTCGGTCCGCCGCGCAGCCGATCGACCGAACTGGCCTCGGATGCTCTTCCTCGACCCGCAGGTCCGGGAGCTGTTCTGCGACTGGGAGGCGAAGTCGCGCGACACCGTCGCGGATCTGAGAATGATCGCGGGCAGCCATGCCGATGCCGCGAGGCTCGCCGAACTCGTCGGCGAGCTGTCGAGGAAGAGCAGCGAGTTCCGCGCTCTCTGGTCGGCGCACTCGGTACGACGGTGCGCATTTCACGACCGGCGCTTCCACCATCCGGTCGTCGGAGAACTGACCCTCACCGACGAGCTGATGACGCTGCCCGACGACGACGGTCAGCGCCTCATCCTGTTCCACGCCCGGCCCGGTTCCTCCTCGGCAGCCGCGCTGACTCTGCTCGCGGAGCTCTCGATGAAGGGAGTCGAGCGACTGCCACCGCAGGAGGCCGACCACCGGTGATCGGGTGTCACCGGCCGCAGACCGAGGAGTCGTCGACAGATCGACGGCCCGACCTGTCGGCGCCTGCGCCGGAGCGTCGGTCTGCTCGTCGCAGGGCGGGCAGCCACCACGCTGCGCCGTGGCATGGCGCCCATGGACGGTGCCCCTCCGCCGAGAATCCCGGTTTCGATCATCTACTGCACCGGGTGCCCGATGTGGAATCGGCGGCGAGTCGGTACCGCGCGGCGGGCTTCCCGCCCCCTTTCAGTCGGCGGTGGACGGGCCGGGGCGCCTCGCACGACGGATGTGCTCCCAGCAGATACCGTGCCGTCGCGGCACCCCGGAGCCCCGGATCGGGAAAGGCGATCTCGGTCTTCGGCGTAGGTCGACCGCCGTTCAAAGCACCGCGACACCTTCGGGGTTCTCCTCACTCGAGGAATGAGCGGGGGTCTGCCCTTCTTCCACCGATCCCGAGACACCGGAGTTCCTCCGAACACGTGGCACGGTGAGCGGGGCGAGCGTCTCGGGTGGCGGCGCGGTTGAGAGACTGCGGCGGTGAGTGTGATTCGGGCATGCCCGTGCGGGCTCGGCGAGCCGTTCGCCGACTGTTGCGCGCTGCTGCACGCGGGCAGCCGTCGAGCGGCCACGGCCGAGCAGCTCATGCGCTCGCGATACTCGGCCTTCGCCGTCGGCGACACCGCCTACCTGCTGCGGACCTGGCATTCCTCGCGCCGTCCGACCGAGCTCAGTCTCGATCCCGAGCAACGCTGGATTCGCCTCGACATCCTCGGCCGCACCGGCGGCGGACCGTTCGACAGCGAAGGGACCGTACGTTTCCGGGCGCACTACCGGCTGCCCGGGCACGCGGGGTCGCTCACCGAGAACAGCCGCTTCCGGCGCACCGACGGCTCCTGGTTCTACGTCGACGGCGATCACGACTGATCACTCGCTCAGCCGCGACACGGACGCAGCCTGCGCATCCCCCGGGCGCCTGATCGCATCGTAGGCACCCGGCCCGATCGCGTCGCCGCCACTCGCTTGTTCGCGACGATGGCCCCCTCATCGCGGAACAGCACACTCCTTCGGCGAATCCGACCGGGGATCCGATTGATGGCACGCCCGACGGGAGAGCAGGCGATCACCCCTCGTGACGAACGCCTGCTCTTGTCTCTGCTGCCACGGTGAGGCTGTCTTGACTTGACCAGCCGGCGGATCTTGATTTACTTTCAATCAACACTGAAATAATGATCTCTAATGAGGGTTCGGGGCAGGGAGTCGCGAGCGGATCGCACCGCACCGCACCAGATGGTGCACCTGCGGATCTTTCTGCACTAGTTTCACGAATTAGTGAATCTAATGTAGATTGTGCGGCATGACCACAGTGGTGCGGGCCGAGGGCCTGCGGAAGTCGTTCGGCGCGTTCGCCGCGCTCGACGGGCTGGATCTGGCGGTGTCCGAAGGTGAGGTCCACGGTTTCCTCGGGCCGAACGGTGCGGGGAAGTCGACGACGATCCGGGTGCTCTTAGGCCTGTACCGGCCCAACGGCGGCGAGGTGCTGCTGTTCGGCGAGAGTCCGTGGCAGCGCCCGGCGGATCTGCACCGCCGACTGGCGTACGTGCCCGGCGACGTGAACCTGTGGCCGTCGTTGACCGGCGGCGAGGCGATCGACCTGCTCATCCGGCTGCGCGGCGCCTCGCCACAGGGGTCGCAGCGCGAGCGGCTGATCGAGGCGTTCGAGTTCGATCCGACCAAACGCATCCGGACCTACTCCAAGGGCAACCGGCAGAAGGTCGCGCTGATCGCGGCGTTCGCACTGCCTGCCGAGCTGTACATCCTGGACGAACCGACCTCGGGCCTGGACCCGCTGATGGCGCGACGCTTCCAGCGGGAGGTCGCCAGAGTCGCCGCCGAGGGCTCCTCAGTCCTGTTGTCCAGTCACATCCTGGCCGAGGTCGAGGAGGTCGCCGACCGCATCTCGATCATCCGCAACGGCAGGCGGGTGGAGACCGGGACGTTGCGGGAGCTGCGGCACCTGACCCGCACCGAGTACTCGATCCCCGCCACGCTGGCGCCAGAGCACGCCGAGCGGCTCGAACCGTTCACCCACGACTGGGCGGCGAGCGACGGCCGAACCACCTTCGCCGTCGAACCCGCCGACACGGGACACGTCCTTGCGCTCCTCGCCGAGGCGGGGGTGCCCGGTCTGACGGCTCAGCCGCCGTCTCTGGAAGAGCTGTTCCTGCGTCACTACAGCGACGACCACCGTGCCGACGGGAACTCCGGGGCAGGTCGGCGGTGACCGGATCGTTCGCACTGACCCTGGTCGCGCTGCGCCGAGATCGAGGTCAGCTGCTGCTGTGGGCGCTCGGTCTGCTGGTCGCAGCGCTGATCTGCGCAGTCAACATCGCGGGGGGATTCGGCGAGGAGTCGCAGCGTCTCGCCGCCCTGGCGGTGGCGGTCGACAGCCCCGCGCTGCTCATCGGGCGAGGGCTTCCGATGGGCACCTCCGAGGGCGCCTTCCTGTTCTACACCTACGGCGTCGTGTTCGCGACGGTCTTCGCGCTGTTCGCCACGGTCTTCGCCGTACGCCATGGGCGGACCGAGGAGGAGGACGGCACTCGGGAGCTAATGCGTGCCGCCGTCACCGGCCGACTGGCGAACGTGATCGCCGTCTTCGCCGCCGGAGCGATCGCGACCGCGGGCCTGGCCGCCGCGATGGTCGTGGGGCTCGTCGTCGGGGGCGGCGATCCGGTCGGATCGGTGTGGGCAGGCCTGACCTGCACGCTGGTCGGGGTGGTGTTCCTGGCCGCCGGGACGCTGTGCAGCCAGTTCGCGCCGACCTCGCGCGGCGCCATCGGTCTGGGCACTGCACTCATCCTGCTGTTCTTCGTCCTCCGAGTCGTCGCCGATGTCGCGGCCGACATCGACGCGCTGACCTTCGTCGGCACGCCCGTCGTCCTCGGCTGGCTCTCGCCGTTCAGCCTGGCAGGGATCGCCGATCCCTACGGATCCGTCGACCCTCGGCCGTTGCTCCTCCTCGCCTGCGCCGCGACTCTCGGTGCAGCGGGTGCCGTCGCGGTCGAACGCGGCCGGGAGTTCGGGGCGTCGCTCCTGCCCGCCCGGCCCGGCCCCGTGCACGCCGCGCCCAGCCTGCGCACCCCGCTGCGGCTCACCCTGCGTCTCCACCGAGGAACACTGCTCGCGATGATGTGCGCAGGCGCCGGAGTCGGAGCGTTCGCCGCCGTCCTGACCGTGTTCGCCGTCGCAGGCGACGAACAGAACGACGCCGTCGGTCAGACGATCCGCGAACTCGTCGGCCGGGACGGTCCGCTGTACGACCTGCTGCTCAGTTACGTCATGGTCCTGGTCGGCGAATGCGCCGCCATCGCGGGTGCCCTGGTCATCCTCCGCGCCCGGCGTGAGGAGGCGGCCGGGAACGTCGAACTGGTCCGAGGCACCGCCGCAGGACCCGGCCGCTGGTTCTCGTCCGTGCTCGCCGTGGGAGCGGGCTCGATCCTGCTCGTCCTGACGACCGCCTGGCTCGGGGCGACGACCGTCTACGTCGCGCAGGGCAGGAACGCCGAGGCGATCTGGCAGGTGCTCGCCGCGACCGTGGCACAGCTGCCCGCCACCGCCCTCTACCTCGGCGTCATCGCCATCACGTTCGCCGTCGTGCCCCGCCTCACCAGCGGGATCGCCTGGACTATCCTCGTGCTGGGCGTCGTCCTCGCCGAACTCGGCGGGCGACTCGGCCTTCCGGACTGGGCGATCGCGATCTCCCCATTCGTGCACACCCCACTGGTCACCACGGCAGATCCCGACTGGAGCGGCGCGGTCTGGATGACCGTCGTCGCGGTGGTGACCATCGCGCTCGCCGTCGTCGCCTACCGCAGGAGGGACCTCAGCCCATGACCCGACGCCGCGCAGCCGACCACGGCGCTGCTCGCCTCGACGGGGACGTCGTGGCGGATCGCGGGAACGAGGAGCTGCCGGACGAGGCCGCCCGACGCCACGCCGACCGGCTCGCCGGTCTGCTGGACGCGGCAGGCTTCCCGCGAATGCCCGCGCGGACCCTGATGGCGCTGTTGACCAGCCCGAGCGGCGAGCTGACCGCCGAGCAGATCAGCAAGACCCTCGACGTCAGCCCGGCGGCCGTGTCCGGTGCGATCCGCTATCTCCAGTCGACGCACCTCGTGCACACCGGGTCGCTGCGCGGGACCCGTCGCCGGGTCTACAGCCTCGCCCCGAACTGGTACACGGCCACGCTGACTCGATCCTCCATGTACGGGGAACTGCGCGAACTCGCCCGCGCGAGCCCGCCGTCGCTGCGTCCCGACACCGCCGCCGGGCAGCGCGTCGAGGAGATGGCCGACTTCTACGCCTTCCTCAACCGCAAGTTCCCCGAACTCCTCACCGAGTGGAACGAGCTTCGGGCACAGGGCGGCACGCACCGGGAACCGCCGGAGGCGTAGCACTCCCGCATGCTGCCGTCGACCATCCGCGCCCCGCACCTCGACATGCCGAGGTGCACTCGCCACGCAGGCAGCTCGTTCGGCGGCAATGCCGAGACGAATGCCACGTTCGACCTCGGCGCGTCCAGCAGGTGCCAGGTGACGACCAGCGGGGCGGGGCCGTCGGCGGCAGGCGGCAGGGCGGTGAACGGCACGCAGGCGGCGGTGCCGGTGATCGGTGAGTGCATCCCGTCACGGTAGGTCGACGGCGGCGAGGCGTCGCCGGTGATCGCCATCGGCGGAATCGACGCGGCGAGCGCCCGGGCTCGGCGGCACGGTGCGGCCGAGGATCACCGGGAGCGTCGGCGACGGGCCGAGTGCCCGCAGGCGCGGGGCGGTCCTCGTCCGTCCTCACGCGCAGCCGAGGGCTGCGGTGTCGGATCGACGTCCGACAGCGGGCAGTAATCGGCCGGTCCGGGTGGCGTAGGCCGGGTAGTCGGCCCCGTGGACGCGGTGGAGGCAGGGCTTCTCGACCACCCGTACCTGCACCTGGCCTCCGACGAGGAGGCAGAGCAGGGCGAGCAGCCGTGGCGAGGTGGGCACCATCGCGGTCAGGCCGACCGAGGCGACGATCATGCCGGTGAAGGCCGGGGTGCGGGCCGACAGGACGACGCCGTCAGTGACCAGGTCGGTGGTCTCGGACGGGTCGGCGCCGACTCGCCGGAAGCGCCTCATCGCCGCCTGCGCGGCGCGGACGCCGACGAAGCCCGTGACCGCCAGGAACCAGGCCGGGAATGGTCTGCCCGGTCGAGCTTCTGGCGGCCAGACGGCGCCGCCCGCGGCCGGCAGCGGGGCGAGGAGCAGCGCCGCCGCCATCGGCAGCCGGGGCCCACCAACCGGCGGAGGCGACAGCGGTCGGGAGAGGCGACGGCCGGTGTCGCCGGTGGCTCGGCGATGCCACCACGCACGGAGTCCGAACACCGTGGTGATTCCGAGCAGGTACCGGACGAAGAGACACCCCTGCGGTCATGCTCTACTCCGAGCCGGGGGTCGGTCGGGTCAACAGACGTCGCAGCACGGCGCTGCCGGTTGGGGGCGCCCGCCGTCGGACGAGGACGGTGGCGACGTCCCAGCCGGTGTCGCGACGCCGGGCAGGGCGACGATGCGCGCCGCTCGGACGGCGTTGAGGATGACCAGGACCTCGGCCAGTTCATGGATGAACACGACACTCGCCAGCCCGAGGACGCCGACGGCGCCGAGCGGGATGAGTACGGCGATGATCGCCAGGGAGAGTGCGACGTTCTGCAGCATGACGGCTCGGGCGTGGCGGGCATGGGCGAGTGTCTGGGGCAGGTGCCGGAGGTCCTCGCCCATCAGGGCGACGTCGGCGGTCTCGATGGCGACGTCGGTGCCCATAGCGCCCATGGCGATGCCGACGTCGGCGGTCGCCAGCGCCGGTGCGTCGTTGACGCCGTCGCCGACCATGGCGATCCGGCCGCCGCCCCGCAGGTCAGCCAGGAGACGGGCCTTGTCCTCGGGGAGCAGTTCGGCGTGCACGGTGTGGATGCCTGCCTGGGCGGCCAGCGCTGCGGCGGTGCGGGAGTTGTCGCCGCTGAGCATCGCGGTGTCGATGTTCATCCGGCGCAGCCGGTCGACGACCACGGGGACCTCGGCGCGCAGTTCGTCGCGGACGGCGATCACCCCGGCCAGGGTGCCGTCCCGTTCCAGAAGCACCACGGTGGCGCCGAGGGCCTGAAGTCGCTCGACCTCCTCGGCCGAGGAGCCCGCGTCGATCCAGCCGGGTCTGCCAAGCCGCAGTAGTCGCCCGTGACGGCGTCCCCGCAGGCCGTGGCCGGGGATCGCCGTGACGTCGTCGGCGGCGGAGACGTCCCCGGCGGCGGCGAGGATCGCGCGGGACAGGGGGTGTTCGCTGCGGATCTCCAGCGCCGCCGCCGCGGCGAGGACATCCGCCCTGCTGGTGTCCTGCTCGGTCGAGATCACGGCCACGACCTCGGGGGTGTTGCGGGTCAAGGTGCCGGTCTTGTCCAGTGCCACGGTGTCGACGCGGCCGAGTTCCTCCAGCGCCATGCCGCCCTTGATCAGCACACCGTGTCTTCCTGCCGCGCCGACGGCGGCGACCACAGTCAGCGGCACGGAGATCGCCAGCGCGCAGGGCGAGGCGGCGACGAGCACGACGAGGGCGCGTTCCAACCAGACCAGGGGGTCGCCGAGCAGCGCACCGCCCGCGGCGATGAGCAGCGCCAAGACCATGATCGCCGGGACTAGCGGCCGGGCGATGCGGTCGGCCAGGCGTTGGCCGCTGCCCTTGCGCTCCTGGGCCTCCTCGACGATGTGCACGATGCGGGCCAGCGAGGAGTCCGAGGTCCGCGCGGTGACGTCGACCTCGATCGCGCCGCCGCCGTTGATCGCCCCGGCATGCACGACGGCGCCGGGACCCGCTTCGACCGGCATCGACTCGCCGGTGATCGCCGAGAGGTCCAGGGTGGTGCGGCCGGTGCGGACCACGCCGTCGGTGGCCGCTCGCTCGCCGGGCCGCAGCAGCAGCCGATCCCCGACGACGAGGTCTCCCGGCGCCACCCGGCTCTCGGCACCGTCCCGGAGCACCGACGCCGTCGGGGGCACCAGGCCGAGCAGGGCGCGCAGGCTGCGACGGGTGCGAGCGATCGCGTAGTGCTCCAGCCCTTCGGCGACGGAGAAGAGCACGCCGAGCATGGCGGCCTCGGTGAGCTGTCCCAGGGCGACGGCGCCGACGGCGGCGATGGACATCAGCGTGCCGACTCCGACTCGGCGACGCAGCAGGTTGCGCAGGGCGCCGGGCACGAACGTCGCGGCACCCGCTATCGCCGAGGCCAGCGTCAGACCGGTGCCGATCGCCTCCGCGCCTGCGGCGGTCGCAGGCCAGGCTCCGGCGAGCAGCAGCGCGGCCACGGCCGCGAATCGCAGTTCGCGGACCTGCCATAACCGCTCCACCGCGTGCGGTCGACCCGGTTCCGTCTCGGAGGTCGTGCCGCCCGGCCGGTGTTCCCCCGAGCCGCAGCACTCGTCAGCCACGCCGTCCACCCTCGGTCGACGTCCCGGTCCCGATCGCGGCGCCGACGATCGGGGCGACGTGCTCCCCCAGGACCGCGGTGAGGAGGCGGCGACCTCGCCCGGTCAGGGAGTACATCACCAGCTTGCCGTCCCGCCGGGAGGACACCAGGGCGGCGATCTTGAGCTGCCGCAGGTGGTGGGAGACCAGGTTCTGCGCGTGCCCCACGATCCAGGCCACGTCGCAGACGCACAACTCGCCGCCGGCGGCCAGGGCCACGGCGATGGTCAGCCGGGTCGGGTCGCTCAACGCCCGCGCGGCCGCCGCAGCGGGCTCCACCGCAGACAGCGCGGGCAGGCCCGCCCTGATCTCCTCCGCATGCGGCAGATCAAGGCACAACAGGTCACAGGCGTCGTCACGATCAACGGTCACATCAATAAACTAACACTCGTTGATGTGTTAACCAGTAGTAGCGGTGCTCGTCTCATCGTGCGTGAGTGTCTGGCGGTCATCGGCGGGCCGATGACCGGACGTCGAGGCGATGCGGAGGGCGCGGGCGACCGCCGCCTGCTCCGGCGGCGAGCAGGCCTCGCGCGACCCGTCGCCGGGTTGCCCTCGTCGCGAACATCGCTCTCCTCCAGGGCTCGGTCTGCGGCTATGCCACGACCACGCCGGGCTTCGCGGCCGAGTACACCGTCATCTCCGCGCTCTACTGGCTGACGCTGTTCTGACCACCAGCGTCGGGCTTGACACTGCGCCTCGGCCCGAGTGTGCGGCGTGGATACGGGGCGCGCCCGGCACGTCGAGGCGGCCGAGGGCGCCGCCGCCTCGACGTGCGCGGCCGAATCGGCCTGGTTCGGCCGCGCGGGCGGTCCACAGGAGGTCGGACAGGGAGCCGCATGATCATCCGGTTCGTCTGGCGAGCGCGTCCCGGACACGGCGAGCGCCCTACGCACCCTGCCGCCCGCGTGAGCAGCGGCGGCGGACTGCGGCGGCTCCTCGCGGGTGTCCGGCGGGGCGGGTGCGGACGTCGGCACCGTGACGATCCCCGCCCCGCCAGGGCAGGTCGTCCTCGCGCCCGCAAGACGGCAGGGCAGGCATCGCCGTGAAGGTCTCGCCCTCGGGAACTGGTCAGATCGCCGAGAAGTCTCCACCGAAGCTTCAACGATACGGTCGAACACCATGACGACGGCAGGAGAGCACCCGACGATCGAACTCAGCCTGGCGGAACTGCGCGAGATCGCCGGTTATGCCGTGGCCTGTGCCGAACCCGCGATGGCGATCTTCGATCGCGCACGCCCGTCGGATCGGCGCTCACGGGCCGCCGTCGACGCTGCGCAGGCGTTCGCCGCCGGGGCGGCCCGCACGAAGGGAATCCGGGAGGCGGCGTGGGCGGCGCAGCGGGCGTTCGGGGCTGCCCGTGATGCCGGGCAGGCCGCGGCTGCCGAAGCTGCGCGCGCCGCCGTCGCCTCGGCCGGTGCGGCGTTCCTGCACCCCCTGGCGAGGGCGACCCAGGTCTGGCACCTCCTCGGATCGGCCGCCCACGCGGCTCGGGCATTCGAACTGGCGGCCTGCGACGACCCCGCCGTCGGCGCCGCGCACCTGGAACAGGCGCGGGTGCTGGCCCGTCCCGTCGTGGTGCGCGTCCTGCTCCGGTATCCGAACGCCCCCGGTGGTCGTGGCCGGACGGGAGAACTGCTGCGGAGTCTGGACGCGGCGCTGCGACAGCAGGCGGCCGGGGCCTGAGAGGCCGCCCCTCCGCACCATGAACCGGCTGGCCCGAGGTTCCGCTTCGGCCACTCGGCAGCGATCTCGAACCGTGATCGGGCGCCCGATCCACTTCGGGGATATTAGTCGGATATTAGTCAGTTGATTCTCTTGACGGTGCCGGCGCCCCGGCGACAAACTGCTGGCTAATCCGCATTAGTTACGTGAGAAAGCGGCTCGCAGCCCGCGACTAATGCGTATTAGTCGAGGAGTCGCGTATGGCCGAGAAACGACCGGTGAAAGCTCGCCGGGGGCGGCCGAGGCAGGCGGAGGTCGCCCGGCTCGCCGGGGTGTCGCAGACGACGGTGTCGCTGGTGATCGGCGGCAACAAGCAGGGCATCGTGCTGCATCCCGACACCCGCGCCCGCGTGCTGGAGGCGGCCAGGGCGTTGGGCTACGTGCCCGACCCGGCGGCTCGGCGACTGGCCGCCGCCCGCAACAACCTGTTGGGGGTCTTCAGCTTCACCGCCACGTTCCCGACCGCCGTGGAGCACTCGTACTACCCGTTCCTCGTCGGCATCGAGCAGGAGGCGGCCGCGCGCGGCTACGACATGGTGCTGTTCACCGGCTCCAGTTCCGGCGGCGCACAGGCAGGCGCGTCCGGCGCGCTGGAACGGGTACGACTCGCCGACGGATGTCTGTTCCTCGGCCGCCACATCCCCGCCGACGAGCTGCGCAGGCTGGTCGAGGACGGCTATCCGGCCGTGCACATCGGCCGCCGCGACGAACTCGACGGCCTGGCCTGGGTCGGCGCCGACTACGTGGACGCCAGCGCCGAGGTGGTCCGACACCTCGCCGGGCTCGGCCACCGCCGCATCGTGCTCGTCCGCGAGGACGACGACGCCCCCGCGTCCACCGACCGCGAGCGCGGCTTCCGCGAGGCGCTGGCCGCCGCCGGACTCCCCGACGCCGTTCCCGTGGCACGTGCCGCCGATCCGGTCGCGGAGATCACGCCGGACTGGCTCCGGGACCGGCACGCCGAGGGCGTCACCGCCTTCGTCGCGGAGGAGACCGACACCGGGGCGGCCTGGCGGGCGCTGCTGGCGGCCGTCGAGGGCGCGGGACTCGACGTCCCCGCCGACGTCTCGCTCGCGCTGCTCGGCTCCCCGCCCGCCGACTTCGCAGGCCGTCCCCTTCCCACCGGATTCGACGTTCCCCGTGCCGAACTCGGCGCGGCCGCCGTGCGGGCGCTCACCGCCCTGCTCACCACCGGCGAGACCGAGTCTCCCCTGGTGGCCTGCGCCTTCCGGCCGGGGAGCACGGCGGGCCCTGCGGCCGTCCAGTGACCAGCAGCCTTCACCAGAACGAGCAGAGGAGTACGCACCACATGCCCACCCCCATCGGCACTCCGACCGAGACCGACGTCCTCATCGTGGGCGGCGGACTAGGCGGCGTGGCCGCCGCCCTCGCCGTCTGTCGGGCCGGGCGCACCGCCGTCCTGACCGAGGAGACCGACTGGATCGGCGGCCAGCTCACCGCGCAGGCCGTGCCCCCGGACGAGCACCCCTGGGTGGAGCAGTTCGGCGTCACCGCCACCTATCGGGCGCTGCGCGAGTCGATCCGCGAGCACTACCGCCGCTGGTATCCGCTGCGCGCCGAGGCCCTCGACCTGCCGTACCTCAATCCGGGTGCGGGGCGGGTCAGCAAGCTCTGCCACGAGCCGAAGGTGGCGCTCGCCGTGCTGGAGGCGATGCTGGCACCGCACCGCGCCGCAGGCAGGCTCACCGTCCTCACCGAGCAGCGGCCCGTCGCCGCCGAGACCGACCACGACGCCGTCCGCGCCGTCACCGTCGCCGACGTCCGCGACGGCGCCCGGCACACCATCACGGCCGCCTACGTCATCGACGCCACCGAGACCGGCGAACTGCTCGAACTGGCAGGCGTCGAGCACGCCCTGGGCGCCGAGTCCCGCGCCGAGTACGACGAGCCGCACGCCCCCGAGGTCGCGGACCCGCTCAACCAGCAGGGCATCACCGTCTGCTTCGCCCTCTCCCATCACGAGGGCGCCGACCACACCATCGACCGGCCTGCGGGCTACGACTTCTGGCGTTCGTACCGCCCCGACTTCTGGCCCGGTCCGCTGCTCGGCTTCCTGGCCCCCGACCCGCGCACGCTCGCGCCGGTCGAACGCACTTTCGTGCCGAACCCGGACGTCGATCCGCTCGCCGTCACGGCCGATCAGAGCGCCGACGCGGGTGACAAGGAGCTGTGGGGCTTCCGCCGCATCATCGCCAGGGGGATGCACCGCCCCGGCGCCGTCGACTCGGACGTCACGCTCGTCAACTGGCCGCTCAACGACTACTGGCTCAAGCCGCTCGTCGGTGCGGGCGAGGAGACCTCCCGGCAGGCGCTGGCCGGGGCGAGGGAGTTGTCGCTGTCGGTCCTGTACTGGCTGCAGACCGAGGCGCCGCGCACCGACGGCGGCACCGGCTTCCCCGGGCTCCGGCTGCGTCCCGACATCACGGGCACCGCCGACGGCCTGGCCAAGTCCGCGTACGTCCGCGAGGCCCGCCGCATCAAGGCCGTCACCACCGTCACCGAGCATGACGTGGCCATCGACATCGTCGGCCCGTACGGCGGCACCCGGTACCGCGACTCCGTGGGCGTCGGCGGTTACCGCATCGACCTGCATCCCTCCACGGGCGGCGACGACTACATCGACGTCGGCTCCGTTCCGTTCGAGATCCCGCTCGGCGCGCTCGTGCCACGCCGGGTCCGCAACCTGCTGCCCGCAGGCAAGAACATCGGCACCACGCACATCACCAACGGCTGCTACCGCCTGCACCCGGTCGAGTGGAACGTCGGCGAGGTCGCCGGGGCGCTCGCCGCGCACTGCGTCACCGAGAACGTGCAGCCGCACCAGGTGCAGGAGCAGGACAAGAGGTTCGACGAGTTCGCCCGCGTGCTCGACCGGGCCGGGGTGCAGCGGCACTGGCCCGACGTTCGCGGCTACTAGGCAGGACGGCCCCACCGCACCCGTAGTCCCCCGACCCGCACCATCCGCTCGACCCGCGTACGACACAAGGAGGTGTCCATAACGTGGCTCCGCACCGCATCCGCGTCGGCATCGACGTGGGCGGAACCTTCACCGACGCCGTCGCGATCGACTCCGCCACGCTGGAGCTCGTCGCCCAGGTGAAGGTCCCGACCAGTCACCATCACGCCGACGGCGTCGCGCACGGCATCGTGGAGGCGCTGAACCGGCTGTTGACCGACGTCGGCCGCACGCCGGACGACGTCGCGTTCCTCGCCCACGGCACCACGCAGGCCACCAACGCCCTGTTGGAGGGCGATGTGGCGCCGGTCGGCCTGATCGGCATCGGCACCGGACTCGGCGCCGTGCCGACCAGACGCCTCGCCGGGCTCGCGAAGCTCGACCTCACGCCCGGCAGACGGTTCCCGCTGCACTACGCGCACGTGGCCGATCCCGGCGAGGCCGCGAACGTGCGCACCGCCGTCGAGCAGCTCGTCGCGGCGGGCGTCGAGGTGCTCGTGGCCAGCGAGCCGTTCAGCGTCGACCTGCCGGACGGCGAGGCCGCGGTGTTGGAGACGGCCCGTCCCTATGGGCTTCCGATGACCGCGGCGCACGAGATCACCTCGCTGTACGGGCTGCGCAAGCGCACCCGCACCGCCGTGGTCAACGCCGCGATCATGCCGAAGATGCTGGCCACCGCCGAACTGGTGGACGCGGGCATCACGGCGGCCGGGGTGCAGGCGCCGCTGATGGTGATGCGGTGCGACGGCGGCGTCATGTCGCTCACCGAGATGCGGCGACGACCGCTGCTGACCGTGCTGTCCGGGCCCGCGGCCGGGGTGGCCGGGGCATTGATGCAGGAACGGGTCAGCGAGGGCGTGTTCCTGGAGACCGGCGGCACGTCCACCGACATCAGCGTGATCCGCCGGGGCAAGGTCGCCGTCAAGCACGCCACCATCCTCGGCAAGACCTCGTACCTCTCCGCGTTGGACGTGCGCACGGTCGGCGTCGGCGGCGGCTCCCTGGTGCGGCTCGGCGACGGCCGGGTGCACGGCGTCGGGCCGCGCAGCGCGCACATCGCGGGCCTGCCGTACGCCTGCTACGCCGACCCGGCGGACCTGCGCGACGCGAAGCTCACCACCGTGAGCCCGCTGCCGGGCGATCCTGGCGACTACGCGGTCCTCGACGCCGCAGGCGGCCGCTTCGCCATCACCATGACCTGCGCGGCGAACGCGCTGGGCCGGGTCCCCGACGGCGACTTCGCCGCCTGCGACCCGGCGGCAGCCCTGGCGGCACTCGCGCCGCTCGCCCAGGCCCTCGGCACCGACGTCGCGGGCGCCGCGACGCGGGTGCTGGACGCGGGCGTGCGGCAGGTGCGCGAGGTGGTGGACGAGATGATCGGCGACTACCGCCTCGACCGCGACACCGTCGTCCTGGTCGGCGGCGGGGGCGGGGCGGCGGCCGTGACCCCGCATCTGGCCGCCACGACCGGCCTCTCGGGTCGGATCGCCGCGCACAACGAGGTCATCAGCCCGATCGGCGTGGCGCTCGCCTTAGTACGGGAACAGGTCGAGCGGATCATCCCCGGCGCCACCCAGGAGCAGATCCTCGGCGTACGGGGCGAGGCGGAGGCCGCCGTCGTGGCGCAGGGCGCCGCGCCTGCGGCGGTGGAGGTCGAGGTCACGGTCGACCCGCAGACCAACACGGTCCGGGCGGTCGCGACCGGCGCGACCGAGCTGCGCACTCAGGACCGGGCCCACCGCGCCGATGACGCCGAGCGGCTCTCGGCGGCGGCGACCAGCCTCAAAGTCGATCCGTCCACTGTGGAGGTCTTGGCTGGCACGTCCGCGCACACCGTCTACGGCACCACCCACCGTCGCCGTTTCCGCAGGGCTCGCCGCCCTGTCCGCGTGATCGACGCCGACGGCGTGGTGCGGCTCCACGCCGCCGACGCGCACGTCGCGACGACCACGGTCGGCGAGGCGCCGGAGCTGCTGAATCGTCTGATCCACGAGTCCACCTCGTACGGTGACGGCGGCGTCCGCGCTCCGGCGTTGCGCCTGCTGCTCGGCTCTCGGATCGCGGACCTGTCCGGGGTGCTCGACGCGGAGTCGCTGCTGGCGCTGGCCCGCAGCGAGCTGCGCTCCCGCGCGGCCGACGAACCGGTGATCGCGGTGCTGGAGGCCCGGTCATGACCGGGCCGAGACCGGCGCGCACTGCCCTCGCCCAAGCGGGGGCGTCTCTCGACCGGCTCACCGAGGGCAGGCGCGAGATGCTGCGCGCCGAGTGCGCGCGGTCGGCGGAGACGGACGACGCGGAGTTCGGCCGCAGACTGCTGGCGGACTCCCCGACGCACGAGGGCCGCGACCCGGCGCTGCTGCACCGTTGGGCGACGACGGCGACGGAGTTCGGCACGGGGCTCGCCGAAGGGGACCGCGACGGCGAGACGGTGCGCGACCGCAGGCGACACCAGGAGCCGCTCGTCGTCGAGTGCACGGGCGGAATCGAACGACTCCTGCTCGCCCGCTACGTGTCGCGGCCCGTCCCGGCCGTCGAGCTGTTCACCGACACCCTCGCGCTGGGCGAACAACTCGTCGAGATGCTCGGGTGGCGCGAGTGGTACGCCCCCGGGGCGCTCCGCGCGGCGGCGCTGGCGCATGAGGAGGCGCATCGGCTCCTGCACGAGGACGCCGGTCTGCGCCGGGCGCTGCGCGACCGGCTCGGGCACACCGTCCTGCGTCTCGGTCGGCTTCGGGTCGCCGGGCACGTCGTAGGCGCCGACGAACTCGTCGCGCACGGCTACGCCGCCGCCCGCTGCGGTCTCGGCCGCAGCCCGCTTCTACTCACCGTCGCGCTCGCAGGCGCGGTACGGGCCCTCGGAGAGGACTGAGAAACCGCCATGGGGATCATCATCATCCTGCTCATGCTGGCGGCCGTCGGCCTGATGCTCACGCGCAAGCTGCCCACGGCCGTCACCCTGGTCCTGCTGGCCGTGGCCGTGGCCGCCGTGGTCGGCGCTCCGATCGTCGGCGAGAACAGCATCGTGGACACGGTCCTCCAGGAGGGCGCGGTGGCGCAGGCCGCCACCATGATCGCCGTGCTCATCGGCTCCTGGATGGGCAAGCTGATGCAGGAGACCGGCATCGCCAGCACCCTCGTCCGCAAGATCGTCGAGTTCGGGGGTGACCGGCCCACCGTGGTGGCGCTCGGCGTGCTCCTGGTCTCCGCGCTCATCGGCACCGTCACCGGCTCCGCACCCGCCGCGATGATGGCGGGCATCATCGGCATTCCCGCGATGGTCGCGGTCGGTGTCCCGAAGGCCACCGCCGCAGGGACCATCCTGATGGGAATCGCCGCAGGCATGCCGTTCGAGCTGCCGATCTGGCAGTTCTTCTCCACGACGCTGGACCTGCCGGTGGAGACCGTGCGCGGGTTCATGCTGCGGCTGTTCCCCTTCGCCGCCGTGTTCGCCGTGCTCTTCGTCCTCATCGAGAACCGCCGCAGGGGCGTCGAGCACGCCTGGTCCCTGGCGAACCCGGCCGCGCGTTCGACAGGCGGCGGCGACCGACGGCGCAACCGGGCCCGGCAGATGGGCGACGCGCCGTGGTACGCGCTGCTCGCCCCGCTCGTGCCGCTGGTGCTCGCGCTGGGCTTCGAGCTGGCGATCATCCCGTCGATGCTCGCGGGCGTGCTGTACGCGCTGGTGACCACGACCCGGCCGAGGGAGATGAACAAGCGGCTCCTGCGCACGCTGTACGGCGGCTTCGAGATCGCCGCCCCGCCCATCGTGCTGTTCATCGCGATCGGCATCCTGCTCTCCGCAGTGCGGCTGCCCGGCGCGGTCGAGGCGCTCAACCCGCTCGTCACGGCGGTCAGCCCGGCGAATCCGATCGTCTTCGTGGTGGTCTTCACGGTGTTGACTCCGCTGTGCCTCTACCGAGGCCCGCTGAACGTCTACGGGCTCGGCGCCGGCATCGCCGGAGTGCTCATCTCCGCAGGCATCTACCCGGCCGCCGCCGTGCTGGGCCTGACCGCCTCGTACAACCAGGTCTTCGGTGTCGCCGACCCGACGAGCACTCAGACCGTGTGGGCGGCGCAGTACTCCGGCGTCAGCCCGCAACAGGTGATGCTGCGCACGCTGCCGTACGTGTGGTGCGTCGCCCTCGCCGGTCTGATCGTCACTGCCGTCACCGAGCTGTAGGACATCGTCGTCCGAGAAGAGGAGCCGCAGATGACCGTCAACCGTCGTCGCTTCCTGCAGGCCGCCACCACCGGGGCCACCGTGCTCGCCGCAGGCACACTCGGCGCCCCACCCGCACTGGCCGCACCCGGCGGCTTCCCCGACTACCGCTACGTCCGCACGCTGCTCCGCCCGGACCAGCTCGGGTACGACCCGACCGGCGAGATCATCTTCCCCTGTGTGCGGGGCGTGTACGACCGGCTCAGCTCGCCGATCGGCCGCTACTACCTCTACTACGCCCCGCACAACGACCCCGGCGGCATCTGCCTGGCCTACGGCGACTCGCTGGAAGGGCCGTTCACCGAGTACCCGGGCAACCCGATCGTCGCCAACCGGTGGGACCCGCACTACAGCGTGCCCCATGTGTCGTCCCCGCACGTCATGTGGCACGCCGGACAGCGTGAGATGTGGCTGTACTTCCACGGCGACAACCGGACCACCCGACTGGCCCGCTCCGCCGACGGCATCCACTTCACCTACGACAAGATCGTGCTGTCGACCTCGATGCTGCCCGCAGGCGCCACCGAGGCCTCCTACGCCAGGGTCTTCCCGTACAACCTGCCGTCTCGTGGCGCCCGCTACGTCATGGTCTTCATGCGCAACACCACCGCGGACCGCCGCAACATCAGCTGGGGCTGGTCGGCGGACGGGCGGAACTGGCAGTTCGATCCGACGCCGCTGGTCGAGCCGCAGGCCGTCGGCGCCGTCAACCTCTCCGGGCCGCATCTGCTGGAGCGGAACGGGAACGCGTACGTCGTCTACCACACCGACAAGGGCAGCGGCGGCAACATCCTCATCACCGAGGTCGGCGCCGACTTCTCGCGCCGTCGTCATCTCGGCGTCTTCTACGACTCGCGGTCGGCAGCCCCGGAGAGCGGTCGAGCCGCGGCACCGTGCTTCGGCACCGACCGAGGCGTGCCGTACATGATCTACGAGGCGGGTGAACGGCTGGGCGGCGTCATCGCCATGGCGCGGGGCTGAGCCGACGGTGCCGGTCGTCGCAGGCGTGTTCGTGACGACGATTGAGACCTCGCCCCGGAGAGATCGGTCCGGTGGCGGCGCCTCGCCGGGGACGCCGCAACGGTCCTTCACGGCGTCGCCGACGCTGGAGCCGACACGGCGGGCCGAGCGTCGGCACTCGATGCCGAGGGCGGTGACCGGCGAACGACGATCAGGGTGATCGGATTCCTGGCGGAGGGCACCGGGAACGACGCCACCCTGGAAGGCGCACGCGAGCGTCTTCCAGGGTGGGCGGCCCTGGCGCACGGTCCGGCCGGGCTCGTCTGCTGCCGTGGGAGCGAGTCGCCTGCGGTACCTCGGACGTGGGAGGAGCAGGGACGTCGACGGGCGGCACCCGATCCCGAGCCGGCGGGTGGCGGCGGTGTCTCGCCGGCGGGACCGGGCCAGTCTGATCTGCACCGTCCGAATCGGCTTTCGGCACCAGCGGTGATAATCGGGCATTGTCCGGACGGTGCGAGCAGTCGCAAGGCAGCACGCTGGACGACATCACCTATGGACGACGTCGGCAGCCGACACTCGATCGATATCGGCAACGGTCCGTTCGGGTGGCGCGGATAATCCATTCGGCCGAGGAATCATCGGCGCCATCGGCATCGGATCTCCGATCGACGGAGGCGCGCAGCGGGTCTGACGGCCGAGTTCCCACTGCCAGGCCACCAGGTCGCCGTCAATGCCGAGTAACGGTATTCCCGCTGGTCGGCTGTGCGCGCGCCGCCCGCTGGTCGGCAGGACATCGCAGTGCACGGAAACGACGAGCGGTGTCTCGACGTCATCGAGCGGGCGCGGCCGGACAGCGCGCCTGCCGTCGGCCGAGAACGGCGGCGCGCCGCCGGGTCGAACCGGCCGGGCGAGAGGCAGGCCTGCCGAGAGCCGCACTCCGCAGCCCCGGTTTTCAACCCGGCACGACCTGCGTCGACCCCGCCGTGCTCGTCACGTCGAACCAGCAGGCGGCCCGATCCGTGCTCGCACACCGTGCCCGACAGCGTCTCGCGAGCGGGACGGCATCGACCGGACGAATCGGGCGTCGAGAACACAGTATTCGCCGCAGATTGCAGGCCGTCATCCGACCATTGGCTGGGTACGATCTAGCTCGTTCCACGCTGTCGACCGAGTATGCCGAGGTATCCGAGATGAGATTCTTCGTGATCGACGGACTGACGCAATGAGTTCGGGAGAGGTCACCCTGGCCGCAGTCGAGGTGCAGGATTCGGAAGAATTCCTGACGAAAGTCCAACAAGGAGTCTGGCACCGCCAGCAACTCGAGCCGAACAGTCCGTCCTGGAATGTCGCCACCGCACTGTACATTCACGGAGAACTGGATCACGTCGCCTTCGAGGCCGCGCTGCGGATCGTGGTCGACGACGCCGACGCGCTGCATGCCCGCTTCGTCCCACGGCAGGACGGGCCGAGGCGAATCCGGCGCGCTCCCGGCAGGTGGGAGCTGCGTCGCGTCGACGTGAGCGGGGACGTCGCGCCGCGCGCGGCGGCGGAACGGCTGATGCGCGCAGACCTCGACACGGTGGTCGACCTGGAACACGGCCCGCTGTTCGCGCAACTGCTGCTGACGCTGTCCCCCGACCTGACCGTCTGGTACCAGCGCGTGCACCACATCGCCTTGGACGCCACCGGCTACGAGATCCTTCGGGCGCGGCTCGGTACGGTGTATGCCGCCCTGCGCGCGGGTGAGGTGCCCGCCGCCGAGGAGTTCCCCAGCGAACGCGTGCTGCGGGAGGCCGAGGTCGACTACCACGCCTCGCGGGACCACGACCGAGATCGGCGGTACTGGACGACCCTGCTGGCAGACCATCCCGGGCCCACCCCGATCTCGGCGGGGGCAGGCGCCATGGCGACCCCGGCGCCCGCAGCGCCGTCGACCACGTCCCCCACGACGGGCGGCCGGCCCCACCGCAGCATCGGGCGCCCGCCCTCGGAGTACGAGGCGGCGGAGCGCGCCCTGCGCCGACGAGTGGCCGCCAACCGCTCCGCCGTGCTGACCGCAGCCGTGGCCGTCTATATCGGCCGGGCGACTGGCACCGACGACGTCGTCCTGCGGCTGCCGATGACCGGCCGGACCGACGCGAGGACCCGGCTGGTGCCCGGAATGGCGGCGACCGTGGTCTCCCTCCGGCTCACCGTCACCGGCGACGAGTGCTTCGCCGTCCTCGTCGAGCGGACCGCAGCCGAACTCCTCCGAGCGCTGCGACATCAGCGTTACGGCATCGAGGAGCTGCGCCGAGACCTCGACATCGGCTCCGATCGTCCGGGAGGCCGGTCCAGCGGGGCCCTGGTCAACTTCCTGCCGTTCGCCGACACCGTCGAGTTCGGGCCGCACCGCGCCGAACTCGATCCGCTGGCCAACGGGCCGGTCGACGACCTGGCCGTCTCCATCCACTCCGATGCCCATGGCCTGCGACTGGCGGTCGATCTCGACCCGACCTGCCATGACGCCGAGGACGCCGACGCCCACCGCGACCGACTCCTGGGACTGCTGACCGCCGCCGTCGCCGAGCCGGATCGGCCTCTCGGCGAGATCCACGCCGCCACCGAGGCGGATCTCGCCGCGCTGATCGGGCCGGTCTCGGCGGCCGGGACACCGGCGACGGTGCTGAGTCTGCTGGCCGACAGCGTGGCCCGACTGCCGAACCTGCCCGCGGTGCGCGACGCCGAGACCACGCTGACCTATGCCGAGCTGTCCATCCGGTCGAACCGGTTGGCACACCAGCTGCTCGGCAGCGGCCACGGCCGCGAGGAGGTCGTCGGCATCGCGTTGTCCCGCTCGGTCGAGTACGTCGTGGCCGTACTGGCGGTACTCAAAGCGGGCTGTGCCCTCCTGCCGCTGGACCCGCAGGACCCGACGTCCCATCTCGCCTCGGCACTGGCGGCGGCGGGCGGCACGCTGATGATCAGCAGACGCGCGCTGGTGGACGTCGACGAGTTCTCGATACCGGTGGTGGACCTGGACTGTCCGAAGACGACCGACCGGGTGTCGGCGTGCTCGACCGCCGAGCCGACGGACGAGGACCGGGGAATGGCGCTGTCGGGCGCGCACGCCGCGTATGTGATCACCACCTCGGGCTCGACCGGAACGCCGAGATCGGTGGTGCTCGCCCATGCGGGCCTCGTCCGGCTCGCCGAGCGGCACCGCACCGAGATCGTCGACCCCTGGGCACGCGCGTCCGGCCGTCGGTTACGGGCTGCCCACGTGGCGCCCTTCGTCTTCGATGCCGCCTGGGACCCGCTGCTGCTGATGTTCACCGGTCAGGAGCTGTTCCTGGTGGACGAGAAGACGCGACGCGACCCGGCGGCGCTCGTCGAGGCCCTGCGTCGCGAACGCTGTGATCTCCTCGAGACGACACCGTCCTACTTCCGCAGACTCCTCTCAGCGGGGGTTCTCGACGAGCATCTCCCCCGGCCGAGTCTCGTCGCCCTCGGCGGCGAACCGCTCGACGAGGAGCTCTGGGCGCTGCTGCGGAGCACCACCGGGGTGACCGGTTTCAACTTCTACGGACCCACCGAGTGCACGGTGGACCCGCTCACCGCGAGATCGACGGACGACGAGGCGGTCACTCTCGGGCGACCGGGAATCGATGTCCGCGCCTATGTGCTCGACGCACGGCAACGACGGCTCGGCCCCGGCTCGATCGGCGAGCTGTACCTGGCGGGCCCCGGCGTCGCGCGCGGCTATCAGGGGGACGGCAGGTTGACCGCGAGCCGGTTCCTGCCCGACCCCTTCGGCTCGCCGGGATCACGCATGTTCCGCACCGGCGATCTCGTCTCCTGGACCGTGTCCGGCAGACTGCGATTCCTGCGCAGGCTCGACGACCAGGTGAAGATTCGCGGCGTCCGAGTGGAGCTGGGCGCGGTCGAACACGCCGTGCTCCGCGATCCCGACGTCCGCGAGGTCGGCGTCGTGACCAGGACGGATGTCCACGGTGATCCGGTGCTGGTCGCCTTCGTCGTCCGGAACGGGGATGCCGCAGGCGTGGCCGGGCTCCGCAGCAGGCTCACGCAGACCCTGCCTGCGCAACTGGTGCCGTCCCTGTTCGCCGAGCTCGACGCCCTGCCGATCACCTCGCGGGGAAAGCTCGATCAGCAGGCGCTTCCCGAGAGCACCGAGATCACCGACCCCGGCGTGGGCCCGACACGGGCACGTCCACCGACGTCGGAACTGGAGAAGACGCTGTACGAGCTGTTCACGGAGGTGCTCGGCGTCGCTCCCGCCGGGGTCGACGACGAGTTCTTCGCGTTGGGCGGGCATTCGCTCGGCGCGACCCGCCTCGTCTTCCGCATCAACCAGAGCCTCGACGTCCGCTGTTCCCTCCGGGCGCTGTTCGATGCCCCGACTGTCGCGTCACTGGCCCGGCGGATCGAGAGCGAGACCGGGCGGGTGGCGCTCGATGACTGATCTGCACCCCGACCGAAGCAGGCAGGCTCGGTCGTCGACGACCGAGCAGCCCAGGACGCTGCGGAGCTGCCTGGACGCGCATCCCTCGGACGTGCCCCTGTTCGACGGCAGAACCGCCGCGCAGGTGCGCGACCTGGCAGACCTCGCGGCCCGCCGATTCGCCGCGTGTGACGTCGCCGGCCGCCTCGTGGGGCTGCGCATGGCGAACGGAGTCGAGTGGGTGGCGGCCCTGCTCGGTCTGCTCGAGGCGGGCGCCCATCCCCTGCTCCTTGCGGCGGACTCTCCCGAGCCGGAATGGCACCGACTGCTCACCGTGGCAGGCGGTGATCTGCTGGCGACCGGCATCGATCCCGCGCAGGGGCGGCTTCGCCAGGTGTCGGCCGACGCGACGCCGCCTGCCTCGGGCGTCGAGCGGGTCGTTCCCAGTGAGCCGTCGGTCGTCATCATGACCTCGGGTTCCACCGGTGTGCCCAAGGCCGTCGTCCGCAGCCAGCGGTCGCTGCTGGTCGAGGCGGCACACTACCGGCGGCACTTCCGGGTCGGTCGGGACGACGTGTTGTGGATTCCGCTGCCGCTGCCGCACGCCTACGCGCTGAGCTGGCTGTCCTGCGCACTGCTTGCCGGAACCGACACCCGACTGCCCGCCCCGGGTGCCCTGGGCGAACTGGAGAACGGCCTCCGAACCGAGGCGACGGTGGCGGCGCTCGTGCCCTCGCTGACGCGGCTGCTGCTGCACCGCCGTCGGCGGCGAGCCGATGCAGGCGGCCCCGCACCGTTGCGGACGGTGGTCGTGGGTGCCGGAGCCGTCGACGAGCCGTTGGCGACCGAGTTCCGGCAGGCCTATGGGATCGGGTTGTCCCGTGTCTACGGGTCGACCGAGACGGGAGCCGTCTGCGCGGCGGGGCCCGACGTGCCCGCGCTCTGCGTCGGCAGACCGCTGCCGGGAGTCGACCATCGCGTCCTGGACGAGGCAGGCCGCCCGATCGGTGCGGGCGGCGAGGGCCTCCTGGAGGTGCGAACCGGCACCGGCGAGTCCTGGCAGGCGACCGGAGACCTGGTGTTCCAGGACGAGCAGGGCCGGCTCACGGTGCTGGGCAGGCAGGCGAACGCGGTGCGCCGAGGTGATCGCTGGATCGCCCCCTCGGAGGTGGAGTCGGTGTTCCGGGAGCATCCCGGAGTCCGGGAGGCCCGGGTGACGGCGATCCGGTCGGCGACGGCAGGCGAGGACGGGCTCCTGGTCGAGATCGAGGCGGGGAGCGCAGGCGAAGGCGACGCGGCGGCACCGCCCGGACCCGCTGACCTGATGTCTTTCGCGCGCGAGCGGCTGGCCGCCTACAAGCTCCCCAATGAGGTCCGCGTGGTCCACCGGCTCGCGCGCGGCGCGTCGGGGAAGGTGGTGGCGAAGCCTCGGTATCGGTGGGCGGAATCGGCCGTGCTCAGCGAGGCCGCGAGGGCCCATCGAGTCTCGGCGACGCTCTTCGCCCTACGGGATCTGGGTCTGACGGAGCTGCTGACCGGATCGCTCAACACCGAGGAGATCGCCCGGCGCGCCGGGGTGGCTCCCGTCGAGTTGGAGTTCCTCCTGGACACGGCGGCGGGCCTCGGGCTGCTCGTCCCCGGCGGCTCAGGGCGTCTCGTCGCCGACGGCGTCGCCCTGGATCTACAGCTCATCGACGCCGAGGCACGAACGTCCCGGCTGGCACGGGACGCCGTCGTGGACGTCGTGCGAGCCGGAGCGGGCAGCTCGACACCGGCCGCCGGTTCGCCGGACACCGCCGCCGACCCACCACGCGACCCGACACCGCCCGCACTCGCCACGAGGACCGTCGAGGGGCTGCGGCTGCTCGATCCGCCGTCGGGCGCCCGAGTGCTGGAGGTGACCACGGGGGACGGCCGCTATCTGGCCGCCCTGCTGCGGCGAGACACCGCCGCGCGGGGTCACCTGGTGCAGGTCGGTACCACCGCCGAGCCGGCCGTCTCGCTGCGCACCGAGGCCGCCGGACGGGTGACCTACGCCGCGCCCGCCCCGGACGAACCCGACCTGGACCTGTGCGTCATCAGCGACGCCGTGCACGGTCCCCGACCCGGCGACGAGCCGCTCCGGCTGTTCCAGCGCCTGCGGCCCGGCGGTGTGCTCCTCGTCGACGATCGGTTCCTGCCCGAATCGGGCGGGCCCGCACGCGGCGAGGGCCTGGACTGGCTGGTACGACGCGGATTCTCCTGGCCGCAGCTCGCCCCGCTGCTGGCCGCGCTGCGCGCGGAGGGGGCCGAGGTCAGCGTCCGTCATCCCTCGACGGGGGCCTCGGCGGGGGCCTTCGTGATCGCCGTGGCACCGGGATGACCGAACCGGTGGTCGGACCGACCCGGACCACGCCGGGACACCGCCGCCGGGAGACGACCATGATCAGTCGAGGAGAGAAGAGCGCCATGGACCTGATCGAGACGAGGCTGCGCCAGGTGATCGCGGATGCGCGGCAGCCGCGCATCGAGCCGGCCGACATCCCCAGTACCGGACTGTTGGACACGCTCGGCCTCGACTCCGGTGCCTGTCTGAGTCTCCTGCTCAGCGTGGAAGAGGAGTTCGACATCGAGATCGAGGACGCGGACCTCTCCCCCCGTCTGGTGGACGATCTGACGGTGTTGGCCGACTACGTCCGGAGTCGGACCGGCTCGCTCGAGCTGAGCTGAGCTGGCTCTGCCCGGCTCTGCTCGTCCTCGGAAGCACGGCGACGGCAGGCAGAAACCAGTGGGCATCCTGGTCTGCGGGGTCACTCGACTGTCGGCACCCGAGCGCCCACCGCATCAGCCGAACCATGACCGTCCGTTCGGCACCGCAACGCCGCGCCGACTGTGCATAGGCCGCCGCACCAGTGGACGTGACCCGAGCTTCGTGATCGAGTCGCATCGGCCGGCCGCCTCGGCGGTCGTGGCCGCGATCCGCCGCCGGACCGAGTCCCTCGGCCGGACCGTCGACTCACACCCGAGATCGACGCGGTGACCGCGTCGATCCGGGGCTGGTCGTCCTCGGTGGCCGCCGACCAGCCGGTGCGGGACCTGATTCGCCGAACACGTGACGAAGCCGGTGTGCGCAGGCTATGCCGCGCGATGCCGCGTCCGGGGCGACGTCCGGGGTTCGCCGCCGGGGCGAGCCCGGTCCGACGGCTCACCCGTCGCGGCGCGACAGCGTGTCGGTGTCCTGCCGGGGAACCACGATGTCCACCGGGGTCGAGTCCGCGACCTCACCCGCTCCGGCCACCTGGTCGAGCACGCTGGTCATCCAGTCCACCAGGTTGCGTCGAGAGCGACTGGCCGCCGCCTCCCAGGCCTCGTGTCGACGACCGTCGATGCGCATCTCCACATGCATCGTCTGGGGTCTCGTCACCTCACGCTCGGCATTCCGCGCGGCACGGGCTCGATTCCGCAACTGATTCCTCGACCAGGAGTGGCGCTGCGCGCGGGACAGCCAGCGCTCCTGCTCCTCCGGGGGCAGCGCCGCCACCTCGGCATGGTGCTGGAAGCTCAGGCCGAGGTAGCGCCGAGCAGGCGGGAACTTGCCCGCAACCCAGGCGTAATTGCGTAACGTCTGGTAATCCAGTCGGGTCTCGTTGATCGCCCGGTGGTAGCGATCCGGATATCTCGCCTGGCCGAAGAGCAGCCAATCACCGAGCCACCAGACCGAGGACTCCGACACCGCGGCGATCCGCTGCCCGACCTGCTTCCACTCGTCGATCGAGAGGGTGTCCGCAAGCACGAGGGCATTCCGTCGAGAGCGGACCCGCTTCTCGTCGATCAGTGCCGAGTGCTCCTCCCCTGCGACTACGGTCACCTGTCCGGATTCCTGCGGTACCGTCACTGGAGCCATCCATTCGTCACGTGACTTCTCACCTGTTGACTTTTGTTGCCGCCCGCACCGGCGATCGCGAACAGGCGAACAGGAGCACGCCGGGTCACGCCGTCCACGAGAAGGGGTCGTGACCAGCTGGATCAGTCCGGTCGACCTCATGCGGGACCCGGGTCGGCTCCCGTCGCCGTCGACAGGTTCGGGCGAAGGCCGTCCACATCACGGAAAAGAGAGACGCCCCACCGGGAAGGCTTCGTACTCAGCCTTCTTCAGTGCGCGAAAGAATACCGATCAGGACTCGACCACGGGAATCTCGGTCGATTCCTCCCGACGACCATCCGGTGTCGGATTCGAATCAGGAGAGGCAGTGCTCGACGAGACGATGCCGGTTCGCCAACGACGACCACAATTCGCCGACCCGAGGTACATGACGACGAAAGTATCTTCCCGCCGAAGCCTGCTCTACCGCCGATCGAGTGAAGGCCATCGAACAGTGCGCGCAGTGATAGCGGGACGGGAAAGGGGCCGCTGGATCTGGACCGGCAGCCGGCCGTCCACTATGGTCCGGCGGCGCTGCCGTCGGCCCGGGATACGCGGCCGCCCCGCATCTCGAGCCTGAGTCACCGGTCGCCTCGGCCGTGCCGTCGAGCTGATCGCCGAATTCGGATCGGTGCGTCGGCGGGCGCCTTCGGTGCGACCCGCCCCGGCGTCGTCGCCGGGGCGGGTGTCCGCCCGACAGCCTCCCGTCACCGACTCAGAACGAGAACCCCGCCGGGAACGGGTCCGTCGGGTCCAGCAGGTACTGCCCCATTCCCGTCACCCAGGCCCGCCCGGTGATCGTCGGGATCACGGCGGGAATGCCTGCCACGTCGGTCTCCCGCACGAGCCTGCCCACGAAGCGGCTGCCGATGAACGACTCGTTCACGAAGTCCGTGTCCAACGGCAGCTCGCCCCGAGCCCACAGCTCGGCCATGCGGGCGCTGGTGCCCGTGCCGCACGGCGAGCGGTCGAACCAGCCGGGGTGGATGGCCATCGCGTGCCGCGACAGCCGCGCGTCAGAGCCCGGGGCGACGAATTCGACGTGATGGCAGTGGTCCACCCCGTCGATGCTCGGGTGTCGCGGCGGTGCCGTGGCGTTGATGGCGGCCATGATGTCCAGTCCGGCCCGCAGGACGTCATCGGCTCGCGACCGGTCGAAGGGCAGGCCCACGTCGTCGAGTTCGACCATGGCGTAGTAGTTGCCGCCGAAGGCCAGGCTGTAGGGCACGTCCCCGAGTCCGGGCACGGCCACGACCTTGTCCAGGCGGTCCACGAAGCTCGGGACGTTCTCGATCGTCACCGACTCGGCGTGGCCGTCGGCGACGGCCACCCTGGCGACGACCACCCCGGCCGGGGTGTCCAGCCGGATGACGGTCTCCGGTTCGTGCACCTCGACCATCCCGGTCTCGACGAGCACCGAGGCGACCCCGATCGTCCCGTGGCCGCACATCGGCAGGAAGCCGGAGACCTCGATGAACAGCACGCCCCAGTCGCAGTCCGGCCGGGTGCTCGGCTGCAGGATCGCCCCGCTCATCGCGGCATGGCCCCGAGGCTCGGTCACGAGGAACGTGCGCAGCTCGTCGAGGTGCTCGATCGCGTGCAGCCGACGCTCGTTCATGGTGGCACCGGGGATGACACCGACGCCGCCGGTGACGACGCGCGTCGGCATCCCCTCGGTGTGTGAGTCGACCGCGCTGACGGTCCTGATGGATCGCACGGCTTGTCGCCCTCCCGATCGCCTGCGGCTCAGCGGTTCTTCGTGTAGGCCAGGGCCCGTTCGGTGTCCCGCCGGACGGCCGCCGCCGCCGTCTCGGACAGCGGACCGCGCGGCGGACGGGTCACGCCGCCGTAGCTCTCGCCGATCACGTCGATCGACAGCTTGATGGCCTGGACGAACTCGGTCTTGGAGTCCCAGGCGAACACCGGGACCATGTTGCGGTACAGGTCGCGGGCCTCGAAGACCTTGCCCGCCATGACCAGCCGGTACAGCTCGACGGCCTCTCGTGGGAAGGCGTTCGGGTAGCCGGCGAACCAGCCGGTCGCCCCCGCCACCAGCGACTCGAACAGCAGGTCGTCCGCCCCCGCGATGACCTGCAGGCTCGTCTTGTCGAGGATCTCCAGGACGCGGCGCACGTCCCCGGAGAACTCCTTGACGGCGACGAGGTTGTCGAGTCCGTCGATCTTGGCGAGCAGATCGGGCGTGAGGTCGACCTTCGTGTCGAAGGGATTGTTGTAGGCCATGATCGGCAGGCCCACCTCGTTCACCTTCTCGTAGTGCTCGATGATCTCGCCCTCGTTCGCGCGGAAGATCGTCGGCGGGAGCAGTAACACGCCCGCCGCACCGTCCTCGGCGGCGAGTTCGGCCCAGTGCTTGGCCTGGTGCCAGCCCACGCCGTGCACGCCCGCGACGACGAGACCCCGATCGCCGACGGTCTCCACCGCGACCTGGATCACCTTGCGGCGCTCCTCGTCGGTGAGGGAGGAGTACTCGCCGAGGGATCCGTTCGGGCCGACGCCTCGGCAGCCGTTGTTCATCAGCCAGTCGCAGTGCGCGGCGAAGCGGTCGAAGTCGACGGCGAGGCCCGCAGGAGCGTTCGGGTCCTCCTTGAAGGGAAGCGTGGTGGCGACGATGACGCCGCCGAGGTCGAACTTCGTGCCGGTCATGGGGTGTGTCCTTCCTGTGCAGTCGGGGCGGCCGGGAGCGCCGCCAGTTCCGCGAGACTGATCGGCGCCGCAATGGGCCGCCGGTCGGTGGAGGCGTCGGCGATGACTCCGTCGGGCGTGGTCTGCCCGAGGATCTCCTCGACGTTCCTGCCGCACATCCGGGCCTGGCAGATGCCGAGCCCTGCGCGGCTGGTGAGCTTGGTGGAGCGCAGTCCCCTGGACCGGGTCGCCGTGACGGTGTCGACGAGTTCGCCGTGGGTGACCTCTTCGCACCGGCACAGCACGGTGTCGCCGTCCAGCCAGGCGGTCCAGCCCGGTCGGATGCCGTGCGCTCCTTCGATCCGTGCCGCGAAGCGGGTGGTGCTCACGCGCCTGCGGCGGAGCCGGGCGGTCCGTCGTTCGTCGGCGGCGCCCGCGGCGGCCAGTCCGGCCAGCGCCCCCTCGGTCTCGGCCGCCTGCGCACCGCCGATGCCGGTGATCTCCCCTGCGGCGAAGACGTCCTCAACGCTGGTGCGGCCGTCCTGATCCGTGACGACGAAGCGGTCGGGCCCGATCCGGCAGCCTGCCGCGATGGCCAGTTCGAGCCTCGGGGTGAAGCCGTGGCTGACGCAGACGGCGTCCACCTCGATGCGCCGCTCGGTGCCCGGCAGCGGCGCCCACGTCGAGTCCAGTCGCGCGACGGTGACCGACTCGACCCGCTCGCCGCCGTGGGCGGCGACCACGGCGGAGCCGGTGACGTACGGGATGCGGTGTCTCAGCTGGCTGAGCAGGTAACCGCCCAGCTCGCCGCCTTTGCCCAGGGCGGAGAACAGCTCCCACGGCCGGGCGGTCCAGTTCCGGACGAGGGCGGGCAGGCGGGCCGCCTCGTGGATGCCGACGACGCGGGCGTCGGTGTGGGTCAGGGCGGCGGCGACCGGCAGGAGGAACGGTCCGGCGCCCGCCACCAGGACACGCCCGCCGACCGTGACCCGCTCCCCCTTCGCGAGTGCCTGCGCCGCCCCGGCGGAGTAGACGCCCGGCAGGTCCCAGCCGGGGAACGGGAGGGTCCGGTCGTGGGCGCCGGTGGCGAGGACGAGGGCGTCGGGCAGCAGCGTGCGCGGCGTCCTGGCCCGCCCGTCCGGCGGCCCGGCCAGGACGTGCACTCGCGGCCGCCCGTCCTGCCGATCGATCGCCCAGACCTGCGCCCCAGTGATGATCTCGCAGCCCGCGTCGGCGCTGAGACGATCGCGCAGCGCGGTGAACCGCGACCAGCCGTGGTGCAGCCGCCGCTGCCGACGGGCCGGTCGGTCCGGGGGCAGGTGGCGCCAGTACTGACCGCCCAGGCCGTCGGCGGCGTCGAGGAGCACGACGGCGGCTCCCGCGTCGCGGGCGGCGCGGGCGGCGGCGATACCGGCAGGTCCGGCGCCGATGATCACGACGGTCATGACCCGGCCCCCGGCAGCTCGTCCGCCTGCAGGGTCACGGTGTCGCCGTGGCAGGCGCGGCGCTGACAGGCGCGCACGTCGCGCTCGCCGTTGACCGTGACGACGCAGTCGAAGCACACGCCGATCCCGCAGAACACCCCCCTGGGCCTGCGAGATCGGCTGGTCGTCCGCCAGGAGTCCCGGCCTGCGGCGAGCAGCACGCCCGCGAGCGTCTGGCCGCGCACGCCGGGGACGGGCTCGCCGTCCACCTCGATGACGATGTCGACCTCGTCGGCGCGTCCGACGACGTCGACGGACGACGGAACCATGGTCGGGCCCGTCCGGCGCCTGCCTTCGGGTCGCGGGCTCATGCGGCGCCTGCCTTCGGGTCGGGGACGGCGAGCGGGCGTCCGCTCGGACGGAACGGCGTCGGGTCCACGGGAGCGGGCCCGCCGAGCAGGTCGGCGGCCAGAAGCTGGGCGGTGACGACGGACAGCCCGATGCCCGCGCCCTCGTGCCCGCTGGCGTGCCAGAGGCCGCGCAGCCGGGGGTCCTGCCCGATGAGCGGCAGGTGATCGTCGAGGTAGGGCCGGAACCCGCCGTAGGCCCGCATCACCGGGGCGGCGGCGAGGAAGGGGAACAGGGCGACGGCCTTGCGGGCGATCTCGCGGAGCACCTCGACGCGGATGCTCGGGTCGAAGCCGACCTGCTCGCGGCTCGATCCGATGAGGACGGTCCCGGCCGCAGTGGACTCGACGACGCTGGAGGTCTGCAGGGCGGCGTCGGCGGACTGGGTCGCACCGACGTAGTCGCCGTCGTAGACCTTGTGGAAGATCCGGTGCGGCATCCGGGTGGTGACCAGGACCATCCCCCGCCGGGGGCGGACCAGCACCGGTGCCCCGATCCGCTCCGACACCTCGCCGGACCAGGGGCCCGCCGCGAGGACGACGGCGTCTGCGGTGAGGTCGCCGCGGGTGGTGGTGATGCCGACGAGCCGGTCGTCGCGGACGATGCCGCCCAGGACCTCGACGCCGGTGCGCACCTCGGCGCCTGCCCGGCGCGCGGAGGCCAGCAGCGCCTCGCCTGCCGCGACGGGCTGGACCTGGCAGTCCTGCGGGTAGTACACGGCGGCGGTGAGGTCGGGGGTGAGATCCGGTTCGAGCTCGTGGGCCTCCTGGGCGGTCACGACGCGGGCGTCCACTCCGGCGGCACGCTGCTCGGCGGCGAAGTCGATCAGGGGCTGGGCGCCGGCCTCCGTCGTGGCCACGACGAGTCCGCCCTTCTTCTCGAACTCGACGGCGGGGAAGGACTCGCCGAGTTCGTCGGCGAGTTCGGCGACGACGTCCGGCCAGCAGGCGTTCGCCGCGAGGGCCAGCTCCAGTTCGGCACCGGGCCCCTTGTCGGAGACGAGGAGGTTGCCCTCGCAGGAGGCGCTCGTGCCGGTCATCGTCGGGCCTCGGTCGACGACGAGGACCCGGTGGCCGCGCCGGGCCAGTGTCCGGGCGCAGGCGGCACCGACGATGCCCGCGCCGATCACGATGATCTCGGTCATCCACCCTCCTTCCGCTAGTAATATGTCACATATCGCGGCCGAATGAGAGTGCTCTGCCTCACGAATCGCCGAACCTCGCAGCTCGCCGACCCCGGCTCGCCGAACGCCACAAGCCGCCCGCGTCCCGACGTCGCCCGCCGCGCCGCCTCAGGACGCGGTCGTCTCCGAACGACCGGCCCACCAACCGCTGATGTGGCCGAGATGCTGGTGCATCAGGGCCTTGGCACCCTCCGCGTCGCCCGCCTCGATCCGGTCGAGCAGCAGATGATGCTCGGAGGCCGACTGGTCGAGCTGGCGTGATTCGAGCATCGTCACCAGCCCGACCAGCCGGGTCCGCGACCGCAGATCGGCGATGATCTGCGTCAACAGCGGATTGGCCAGCAGTTCCGTGAGCGCCAGATGGAACTCCCGGTCCGCCTGGAGATAGGCGTGCAGATCACTCGTCGTGGCGCCGGTGACGATGGCGTCGGCGAGTGCCCTGAATCGGGCCATGTCGACCGGGATGCCGCTGGCGGCCAGGTCCCGCATCGCCGAGGGCTCGAGCCGCTGCCGGACGTCGAGGAGTTGATCGAGGATCTCCTCGCTCACCGTCGTGACCCGGAACCCCTTGTTGCGCACCGGAGTCACGAAGCCGCGCTTCTCCAGATCGAGCATGGCCTCCCGCACCGGCGTCGCCGACATCTCGTACTGCGCCGCCAACGTCGGCACCGTCAGGAGGGAGCCGGGGGCGAGCTCCCCCGACACGATGGCCGAGGACAGCGCCTCCTCGACCTGAGCACGCAGGCTCAGCTGCCGCTGGATCTTCGAGCCGGACAGGTTCCTCATCCTCTTTCGCTCACGCCGTCGACCTGCAGGCCTGGTGGTGATGGTCGGTCGCTCAGCGTAGAACTCCGCGCTGGATCACCGCGCGCGGCTTGGCCTCGTCCCACAGCAGCGACGCGTCGGTGAGCGGGTCGCCGCCGAAGACGACGAGATCACCCGACCGGCCCTGGGCGATCATCCCGAGGTCGGAGCGTTGAATGGCGCGAGCGTTCACGGCCGTGGCGGCCCGCAGGGTCTCCAGGACGCCGTCGACGTCGATCTGGAGCCGGAGGCCGAGGAGCTGGTCATCCTCCAGCTCGCCCATCAGGTCGGAGCCGAAGCCCACGGGCACCCCGGCGTCGCGCGCGATCCGGATCGCCTCCTTGCCTGCGGCGAGCACCTGTCGGTTCTTGGCCTGCCCGGTCGCCGAGAGGCCGATCGACACTCCTCGGCGTTCCATCGCGTCGTAGGCGACCAGGGTCGGGATCAGGTAGGCACCGTGTTCGGCCGAGATCGCCGCGGCGCGTTCGTCCATCAGGTTGCCGTGCTCGATGGTGCGCACGCCGTTCTCGACCGCGTGGATGATCGCCTCGGGCGGGTAGGCGTGCGCGGCGACGTAGCTGCCGCGCCGGGCCGCCTCGTCGGTGGCCGCGCGCACCTCGTCCGCGTGGTACTGAAGGAACTGGATCGGGTCCGTCGGCGAGACGACGCCGCCGGAGGCCATGATCTTGATCGCGTGCGCCCCGGTGCGGAACCGCTCCCGCACGGCCCGCCGCACGGAGTCCGGACCGTCCACCACCTCGGAGAGATGGGCGTGCGCGGCGCAGTGGTCGAGGTCGCCCTGCCGGGGGTCGCCGTGTCCGCCGGTCTGGCTCAGCGCGGGTCCCGTGTAGAGGTACCTCGGCGCCCGCACGTAGCCGGCGTCGATCGCCTTGGCCAGGCCTGCGTCTCCCCCTGCGACGTCGCGCACGGTGGTGAAGCCCCGATCCAGCGCTCGGTGCAGGCGGTCGGCGCCGACCAGCGAGACGTAGCTCAGCGGCGACGACTCGATCGTCATGACGTCGATGCTGGTCCCGTAGGCGTGGAAGTGGGCGTCGATGAGTCCGGGGGTGACCGTCCGGCCGCCCGCGTCGAAGACCTCGCCGGTGCGGGGAAGATCCCGGCCCACCTCGGCGATGACGCCGTCGACCACCGCGATCTCGGTCGCATCCTCCAGGATGCGTTCGCCGTCGAAGATCCGGGCGTCGACGACCGTGATCGTCCCGGTCGCCGTGCTCCTCGCGTTCGTCACGCGCGTTCCTCTCCCTCGTGGTCGGCGGCCCTGACTCGGATCGCCCGTTCGATCTCGTCCGCCAGCACGGCCAGCGGCACGCTGCCGAGCCCGAGCACGGCGTCGTGGAACCAACGGATGTCGAAGTCCGACCCCAGCGTGTCCTCGGCGAGGCGACGCAGTCGCATCACCGTCGACTGCCCGATGAAATAGGCGGTGGCCTGGCCCGGCCACGCGATGTACCGGTCGATCTCGGTGACGATCTCGTGCTCGGCGATGGCGGTGTTGCTCCGCAGGTAGTCCTGTGCCCGCTCGCGGCTCCAGCCGAACGCGTGCATGCCGGGATCGACGACCAGCCGCACCGCCCGCCACATCTGGAAGCTCAGCATGCCCATCGTCTCGAAGGGATCGCGGTACATCCCCATCTCGACGCCCAGCCGCTCGGTGTAGAGCGCCCAGCCCTCCCCGTAGGCGGAGATGTAGACGTGGCGCCGGAAGGCGGGCAGATCCGCCAGCTCGCTGGCCAGAGCGATCTGGAAGCAGTGCCCCGGCGCGGCCTCGTGCAGGGTGAGCGCGCAGAGCGAGTACAGGGGCCGGGCGGGCAGGTTGTAGGTGTTCAGCGTGTAGCGGTCGATCCCGCCGCGCCCGAACGTGTAGTAGGGCGCGAGTTCCGGCGGCGGCTCGATGATGCCGAAGCGCCGCAGAGGCACGCGACCGAAGTACTCGTGGACGACCCCGTCGAAGCGCTTGGCGTGCCAGGCTGCCTCCTTGAGCAGGTCCTCCGCGGTGGTGGCGTAGAACCGGGGATCGGTGCGCATGAACTCCAGCATCCGAGGCACGTCGCCGTCGAAGCCCGCCTCCTCGGCGACCGCAACCATCTCCTCGCGGATGGCGGCCACGCTCTTCTCCCCGAGCGCGAAGATCTCCTCCGGGCTCAGCTTCGTCGTGTTGTACTCGGCGAGCTGGGCCAGGTAATAGTCCAGGCCGCCGGGGCCCGCCGTCGCCGCGATCTCCTCGGGCAGGCCGGGGAAGTACTCCTCCTCGAGGAACCGCAGCAGCTCGACGTGCGCGGGGATCACCGACGAACCGATCACCTCGAGGGCGCGGGCGAGCAGCGCCTCGTCGACGATCCCGGCCTCGCGGGCCGATAAGAAGGGTGCGGCGTAGCGGGTCTGCTCCGCCGAGGCCGCCGCCGCGACGGACCGCACCGGGTCGGCCCGGCCCGCCATCGACACCCGGGCGGGCCCGAAGCCTCGGGCCAGCCCGGCGCGCATGTTCTGGATGTGCTGGGCGAACCAGCGGGGCAGGTCGGCGAGCTGCGTCACGAACGCCTCGGCCTCCCCGGCGTCGCGCAGCGTGCCGTTCGCCCGATCGGCGTGCGTCGTCCAGAACGCCGTGTCGGCGTTGGCGGGCCGCTCGAACTGTCGGTGCTCGACACCCGAGACGAGCGTCTCCACCTGCTGCACGTACACCGCGAGGTCCACCCGCGTCGACGCGTCGAGTGCGTCCGTGTCGAGGGCGCGTACCCGGGCGAGCACGTCACGCCAGTGCCCGGCACGACGCTCGTGCGCCTCGGGGCTCTCGTCCGGCAGGAAGGCGTCGACGCCGAGCGCGGAGCCGTAGTGCTGACGGCCCAGCTCGCCGAGCCGCCACTCCCACTCCTGTTCGCTGATCGTCCGGAACGTCTCGGCCGCCGTCATGTCAGTCCTGCCCTTCTGGTGGCGTCCACTCTCTTCTCCGTCTCTCCCACTCGGGGTTGATCCTCGGCACGGCCGCCAGCAGCGCCCGCGTGTACTCCTCGCGCGGCGCGTCGAAGACCTGATCACGACTGCCCTGCTCGACCACTCGCCCGCCGCTCATCACCGCGACGCGGTCGGCGAGCCGCCGCACGACCGCGAGGTCGTGGGCGATGAAGACGTAGCTGAGCCCGAGGTCGCGTTGCAGGTCCCGCAGCAGGTCGATCACCTGCGCCTGCACCGACACGTCCAACGCGGAGACCGCCTCGTCGCAGATCACCACCTTCGGATTGACCGCCAGCGCACGGGCGATCCCGATGCGCTGTGCCTGACCACCGGAGAACTGATGCGGATACCTGGTCGAGTGGTCGGGGTTCAGCCCGACCCGCTCCATCAGCTCCTTGCAGATCTGCGTTCCGCCCTTGCGCGGTGAGAGGCCCTGATAGCGCAGCGGCGCCGTGATGATCTTCTCGACGTCGTGTCGCGGATTCAGCGAGGAGTAGGGGTCCTGGAACACCACCTGCACCGTGCGGCGGAAGGTCCGCAGCCGGGCCGGGGGCGCCGAGGTCACGTCCTCGCCGTCCAGTTCGATCGTCCCCGAGGTCGGTTCGTCGAGGCGGGCCAGCAGCCGGGCCGTCGAGGACTTCCCGCTGCCCGACTCGCCGACGACGGCCAGTGTCTCCGACGCGCCGACTTCGAGGGTGACGTCGTCGACCGCCCGGAAGGCCGGGCCGCGTCGGCCCCCGGTCGCGTACTCGCGGACGAGGTTGCGCCCCGCGAGGATCGGCGTGTTCATGCCCCGGCCTCCTCGACCTCGTCGATACGCGGCGTCGCGTCGAGCAGCTGCCGGGTGTAGGCGTGGCCGGGCCGGGAGAACACCTGCTCGGCGGTGCCCGCCTCCATCTGGCGGCCGTTGCGCAGCACGAGCACGTCGTGCGCGACCTCGCTCACCACGGCGAGATCGTGGGTGATGAAGAGCATCCCGACCCCGGTGTCGCGCTGTAGTTCGGTGAGCAGCGTCAGGATCTGCGCCTGCACCGTCACGTCCAGCGCGGTGGTCGGCTCATCGGCGATGATGATCTCGGGCTCGCAGACCAGCGCCATCGCGATCATGATCCGTTGGCGCATCCCGCCGGAGAACTGGTGGGGATAGTGGTCGAACCGCCGCTGCGGCTCCTTGATGCTCACCCGTTCCATCGCCTCGATCGCGATCTTCTTCGCCTGTGCCGAGGTGGCCCGCCGATGAGCGCGGAAGGCCTCGGCGATCTGGAAGCCGACGGTGTAGTAGGGATTGAGCGAGGACAACGGGTCTTGGAAGATCATCGCGATCCGCTCGCCCCTGATCGCCCGCATCTCCCTGGCGGAGCGTTCCAGCAGCTCCTGATCGCCGAAGCGGACGGAGCCCGAGGTGCGCGCCTCGGGCGGAAGCAGTCCCATGATCGCCAACGAGGTCATGGACTTGCCGGAGCCGGACTCGCCGACGACGCCGAGGGTGCGCCCCGAGCGGAGGGAGAACGACAGGTCGTCAACGACCGCGTCCTCGGGATCGGGACCGAAGGCGACGCGCAGTCCGGTGACGCGCAGCAGCTCGTCGTCCTGGCCGGTCGGTGCGGCGTTCATCGGGTTCCCTTCCTGACACGCGGGTCCAGCAGGGGATAGAGGAGGTCGACGACGATGTTCATCAGCACCACCGCGGCACCCGCGAGGAGGGTGACGCCCATGATCACGGGCTGGTCGTTGGTGCCGATGGCGTCGTAGGCGAGCTTGCCGACGCCGTTGAGGCCGAACACCGTCTCCGTGATGAGCGCCCCGCCCAGCAACGCCGCGAAGTCCATCCCGAACAGGGTGGCCACCGGTGTCAACGACGGCCGCAACGCGTGGCGCGTCAACAGCTGTCCCTTGGGCAGGCCCTTGGCGCGCGCCGTGCGGACGTAGTTCTCCGACAGGGTCTCGATCACGTTCGCCCGGGTCATCCGCGTGTACATGGCGGCGTACATGATGGAGAGCACGATCCACGGCATGAGGTAGGTCTGGAACCACCGCAGCGGATCCTCGCCGAAGGCGACGACCGTCGGGAACGGCAGCACCTCGAGCTGGACGACGAGCAGCCACTGCAGGATGAGCGCGACGAAGTAGTTCGGCAGGGCGATCCCGCCGAGCGCGAGGCCGGTGGCCCCGCGATCCCACCACGTCCCCGCCTTGACGGCGGCGATCAGGCCCGCGCCGACGCCGACGAGCAGCCACAGCAGCGCCGCGCCCACCGCGATGGTGACGGTGACGTCGATGCGGTCGCCGATCATGGTCATGACCGACTGGCGGGTCTGGAAGCTGTACCCCAGACACGGCGCCTCGCAGACGATCGCGGTGGGGCCCTCGCCGTAGGTGCGGCCGACGAAGATCCCGGCCAGGAACACCCAGAACTGGACCCAGAACGGATCCTCCAGCCCGAGCCTGGTGCGGATGTCCTCGATGCGTTCGGGGGTGCACGTCTGCCCGCAGATGCTCAGCGCGGGGTCGGGTGTGAGGACGAAGAACACGACGAAGGTGAAGAAGACGACGGCGAGCAGGACGAGCACGGCGCTCATGAGCCGTCGGGCGATGTAGAGGGGCATCAGTGCTGCGTCCTCCTCTGCAGAGTCGCCTGGAGCGTGTCACCGATCACCATGAACGAGAGCACGGTCAGGGTGAGGAACAGGCCGGGGATCATGAAGAACATGGGGTCGGAGGCGTACCAGGGGACAGCCGAGGAGATCATCTGCCCCCAGGACGCCGTCGGCGGCCGCACGCCGACACCGAGGAACGACAGCCCCGCCTCGGTGGCGATGAACGTCGGCACCGACAGCGTCGCCATCACCGTGATCGTCCCCACCAGGTTCGGCAGGACCTCCTTGAACACGATGGCGATCCGGCTCGCCCCCGAGGCCCGCGCCGCCTCGACGAACTCGCGCTGGGCGATCGACATCGTCTGCCCCCGCACGACGCGCGCCGTCGCGGGCCAGCCGAACAACGCCAGCACGACCACCAGCAGCATGGGCCGGTTGCCCTGCGGCAGCGCCGAGAGGATCGCGATCATGAAGATCAGCGCCGGGAAGGCCATCAGGAAGTCCATGACCCTCGACACGATCTGGTCGACGATGCCGCCGAAGAACCCGGCGAGCACGCCGAACACGACGCCGAGCACCGTGGTGACGGCTGCCGCGCTCACCGCGATCGTCAACGACACCTGCGCGCCGTAGACGATGCGGGCGAAGATGTCCCGGCCGTTGAGCGGCTCGACGCCGAACCAGTGTTCGGCGCTCATCCCCCCGAAGGGGCCGATGGGCAGGCCCCCTCGGATGGGATCGATCTTGTCCTCATGGAACTCGTACGGGCCCGAGCCGCTGATCATCGTCAGCAGCGGCGCGAAGACCGCCATGAGGACGACGATGCCGAGGAAGATGAAGGAGGCGATGACGGCGGGCCGCCGCCATCGACTTCCCCCGCGTCTGCGCACCGCCTGCCGCGTGAGTGCCTGTGTGGTCATCGCCATGGCGACGTCACCCCTGCGGGTTCTTCAAGCCGACGGACGAGTAGTCGACGTACCCGCTGCGGGCGGAGCTGGCGAAGGCGTTGCCGATGTTCTCGCCGACCATCTGCAGCGGCGTCTCCCGCACCAGCGGCACGACGGGGGCGAACTCCATGATCTCCCGGTCCAGCTCGCCGTAGGCGACGTTCTGCTCGTCGACGTCCGCGATCGCCTCGATCTCGTCGAACCGGTCGTTGATCACCGACTCGTCGAACTGGCTGATGTTGGTGTTGCCGGTGTCGGTGACGTTGTCGCCGTCGAACAGCGGAGTCAGCAGCGGGTAACCCGACATCCACGACGAGCACCAGCCCGTGATGGCCAGCTCGTTCTGCTGGGCGGGGGTGGCGATGACCTCGTAGAAGGTCGCCGCATCGATGACGTTCAGCTCGACGTTGATGCCCACCGCCCCGAGGGACTGCTGCACGGACTCCGCCTGGGCCTGCCACTTCGGCAGCGCCCGGACGTCGAGGGTCAGCGTCAGCTCGCCCTCGGCGATGCCCGCCTCCGCCAGGAGTTCGATCGCCAGGTCCTGATCCGTCGGGTAGAGGTCGAACTCCTGCCGTTCTGGCACCGACGGCGTGAGCATCGTGTGCGCCGGTTCGGCCATCGCCGGGCCGCCGGTGGCGGTGACGACGCTCTCCTTGTCGACCGCGTGGTTGATGGCCTGCCGCACCCGGACGTCGGACAACGCCTCGTGGCTGTTGTTCATCGACATGTACATGGTGCAGGTGGGCAGCGAGCGGACGGTGCGCTGCTGGAACGCCGGATCGGACATGACCTGGGCGAGGGAGGCAGGCTGCAGGCCGTTGGTGCTCGACGCCATCGCGTTCGCGTCAGCGCCCTGCCCGGAGACCATCCGCTGGTCGACCGTGTTGCCGTCGATCCCGAAGAGGAACTCGTAGCCGTCCGGCGACGCGGCGCGGGTCTCGTCGGTCGCCGGGTCCCACTCCTCGTTGCGGACGAGCGTGAGGCGTTCGCCCCGCGTGTACTCCTCCACCCGGTACGGACCGGACGAGATGGGCTGCTCATCCAGCTGGTCCACCGTCACCTCGCCCACCGGGAACGGCGTGAAGGGCTGGGTGGCGGCGACGGCGTCGAAACCGGCCAGCGGCCCCTGAAGGGTGAACACGATCGTCTTGTCGTCCGGCGTCTGGATGGAGTCCAGGCCCTCCGGCGCCGCGTAGACGCCTGCGTACTCCCTGGCTCCGTCGATGATCTCGTGGAAGTCCGAGCCGATCGCCAACGCGGGGTCCAGGGACCGTTCGATGCCGTACTTCACGTCGGCCGAGGTGATCTCGCGGCCGTCCTCGTACCGCAGTCCGTCCTTGAGCGTGTACGTCCACTCGGTGGCGTCCTCGTTGGACTCCCCCGGGCCGACGGCCAGGTCGCCCACGATCTCCAGCTCGCCGGTCTCCTCGTCGTAGACGAAGTCGGTGAGCTGGCGATAGATCAGCTCGTAGACGTTGTTGACATTGCCGTCGTTGCCCATCGCCGGATCGAGGTGGGAGAGGTCGACGGTGCCCAGCACGGTCACGATGCCGCCCTGCTCGGTCTCCCCGGTGTTGAGGGCGAAGCCGCCGTCGGTGGTGACGACGTCGTCGGCGTCGTCTCCGGACCCGCCGCATGCGGTGAGTGTCAGCGCGGCGACCGTACAGATTCCGATCGCGGCGCGTGCTCTGCGATGTGTGGCCATGATTCCTTCACTCCCGGATGCGTCGGGGGGTACTTGAGTGCCCTGAAGAGAGCGGGTGCTGCGAGATCAGGTGGTGCGGAAGAGGGGGTGCCGCGGTGGGCATCACCCGGCTCGGAGCCAGACCCGCATGGCGCCGGGTCCCCGGTTGGCCCACAGCCGGTACGGCACGAGGTCGACGGTGGTCGGCTCTCCCGCCGGTTCCGGCTCGTCGGCCGTCCCGAGCACCGGGTACAGCTCGGCGGACGTCGACGGTCGCGTTCGGACGTCCACTGCGATGCGGAGGACGTCGGTGTCGGGATCAGAACCGAGCCGGTCGACGCGGACGCGGGCGGAGCCGAGGTCGGCGGGGCTCAGGACGATGTCGTCGAGCGGAACCTGCTGGTCCTGCTGCTCGGCGCAGTAGACGACGGGTCCTCTGGCGACGGCGATCGAGCCTCGGAGCGCGTCGACCGCCGGGTGCGCGCCGTGGAGGCGCACCGGCATGGGCAGGTCGAGTTCGACGACGGTGCCGGGTACCCAGTCATGACGCAGCCGAAGCCAGCCGTCGACGGCCTCGACCGGCACCTCCTCGCCTGCGACCCGGGCGGTCGCGCCGTCGGCCCAGGCGGGAATCCGCAGGGCGAGTTCCGCACCCGGTTCGGCGCGGCCGACCGTCAGGGTGACTCGCCCGTCGTCCGGGTAGGCGGTCCGGATGCTCACTGCGATCCGCTCGGTGTCGACGTCGGCGTCGGCGTAGACGATCACCCCGACGCCGGTCTGGGTGGCGACGGCCAAGTGGTCCGGCAGCTCGGCCATCCAGCGGATGACGTTCGGCGGGCAGCACGCGCACCCGAACCACTCGCGGCGCGGCGGCGATCCGGCCGGGGCGCCGCCGCCCTGCCGGTGTTCGGGACGACGCTGCAGCGGATTGTCGTAGGAGAAGGCGGTGCCCCGCTGGGAGAGCGCCACCGCGTAGGCGTTGTACAAGATCCGCTCGAACACGTCGCCGTACCGCGCGTCCCCGGTGGCCAGCAGCAGGCGCCAGGCCCACTGCATCGTGCCGATCGCCGCGCAGGTCTCCGAGTAGGAGCGTTCGGAGGGCAACTCGTACCGGTCGCCGACCGCCTCGTCGGAGTGTCGAGCGCCGAGCCCGCCCGTGAGGTACAGCCTGGTGTCGAGCATGTCGTCCCACAACCGTCGGGACGCGTCGAGCAGCGCGGCGTCGCCCCGCTCGATCGCCACGTCGGTGGCGCCCGCGGCGAGGTAGACCATCCGCACGGCGTGGCCGCGCAGCCCGGTCAGCTCCCGGAAGGGCGCGTCATCCTGGAAGTAGTCGGGCGAGAAGAAGGTCGCCGGAACGGATTCGTGCCCGCGCCGGTCCACGAAGGACGCGGCGAGGTCGAGATACCGTCGGTCCCCGGTGTGCCGGGTCAGCTCGACGAGGGCCATCTCCACCTCGGGATGTCCGCACGCGTCGCCCGTGTTCGCGAACCGGGTGACGGCCAGATCAGCGAACCGGACGGCTACCCGCAGTAACCGATCGTCGCCCGCCTGTCTGCTCGCGGCCACGGCGGCCTGCACGAGGTGCCCGAGGTTGTACAGCTCGTGCCCCCAGGCGAGGTCCTCCCAGGGTTCGCGCGCGGTGTGCTCGTTCTGCACGAAGGAGTTGAGATACCCGTCGGCCCGCTGCGCCCGTTCGATGAGGTCGACGGCCTCGTCCCAGAACGCCGTCACCTCCTCGCCGACCTCGTCGCGGCCGATCTCGTAGGCGAGGCCCTCCAGGGTCTTGTAGACGTCGGTGTCCAGGAACGGGTAGCGCCCGACGTACTCCGCTCCGGTCCCCTCGGCGACGGTGCGCAGATTGCCGAGGGTGCCCGCCTCGCGCAACTGCGCGATGGTGTGCGGGATGGTCGCCGCCCGGTTGCGCTCCTGCCAGTCGGCGAGCAGCCCGCCACGCAGGACGACGCGGTCGGCGGGAGTCACGGGCACGCGGTCGGGCGTGGGTCGCACGGCGGCGAGGGGGCCCGTGCCCGGGGCGGGCTCGGGGATGCTCACCCCTCGATCAGCTCTCGTCGAACGGTCCATGCGTGGGTCCTTTCGCCGGCCAGCCCCATGTAGTGGGTGACACACTACTGAGAAAAGCGCTGCTGTAAAGGGGTGAAAACGCAGCGAAATACTTCCTTAACTTGCGGGCCTGTGCTCCCGTGACCAGGCCGGACCCGGGCGCGTCACGGGATCGGCGGCTCGATCGCCCGCTCGGCGGGCAATCGGCCTGCCCCTCGGCGCGACGCCGCCTGCCCCCTCCCGGCTCGTCGGCGACCTCGCCGCGGACGCTCGGGGCGAGGGATCGACGGTGCGCCGGGACGGCGCCCGGCGCCTGAGCCCGAGGCGCCGCCCCTCGGTCCGTCGCAGCGGCCTGCTCGGCGGCGGCGACGGACGCGAGAGACGGCGTCGGCTGGTCTCCCCGATCCGGTGGATCAGCAGGGAGAGTTCGTCTGGGTCAACAGTCCCAGCCGCCACGGCAGGCGGTTGTAGTCGCCGCCCGCCCCGGGGTCCAGGCCCTGATACAGGTAGCGCAGATCGCAGGGGCTGATCTCCATCGTCTGGTCGACGCCGGAACGCAGCATCTCGCCGTGACTGATGTCCCTGCTCCACTGTCCGCCTGGGAACGTCACGTTGTTGGCCCGAGCGAACGGGCGGGACTCGCTGTCGGCGAGGGCCGTCCACGGTCCGGTGATCGCCGGAGCGGTCCAGGACCGGAACCACCGTCGACCGTCCGAGCCGATCGCCTCGTGCACCAGGAGGTAGCCCTGATCGCCCTGAATCCGGTAGACGTTCGCCGCCTCGAACAGCCGGTTGCGGTCGGCGTCCTCCATCGCGATCACGGTGTTGGTGAATCCGGCGGGGAAGTTCGCGACCGTGGTCTCGGACCGGTATAGGTGACCGTTGTCGTCCGAGGAGAACAGGTAGCACATCGCCGCGTCGCACACCGTCCAGAAGTCGACCCAGTAGCCGTCGCCGATGTTGTCCCGGATGATCTCGGGCATCGCGGAGTAGAAGTTCCTCGGCGCGGACCAGGTCTCCGGCCTGGTGATGTCCGTCGTCGTGGAGTAGGAGCCGCCCGCGCCCGTCTGGTAGACGAGGTACCACAGACCCTGCGGGGCGAAGTAGAACACCTGCGGCGCCGCTCGGTAACCGGGGCCGATCCCGGACTGGTCCAGGTAGTGGTGTGGTGCCGACGACGCCTGGGACCAGTCACTGAAACTGGTGTACACCATGTTGTATCCGTCGGTGTACACCGTCGCGAACACATGCCACCGTCCGTCGTGATAGACGACGGACGGGTCCTTGACCGACACCGCCGGGTGGCCCGAATCGGGTTTGGGGCTGATGATCGGCCCGGTGGACGACCATTGGAAGGAGTTCGGCAGGCTGCCGTCCGGCGGCTGCGGCGTGGTGCCGCCCGTACAGTTCGTGCCGTTGAGACTGAAGATCGTCGGCGGCGGTGTCGTCGTCCCGGAGGTCGTGCCGTTGAAGCCGAATGACACCGAGCCGCCCGCCGGGATGCGCGCGTTGTGGCCGGCATCGCGCGCGACGACCTGGGAGCCGTTCTGCGTCACTGCAGCGTTCCAGGCATGATCGACCCCCTGTCCGGCGGTGAACGACCAGGTCAACGACCAGCCGTTCACCTCGGAACCGAGGTTCCTGATCGTCACGTTCGTGGTGAAGCCGCCGGGCCACTGTGCCGCGGTCGCATAGTCGACCGAGCAGCCTTCCTGTGCCTCGGACGCAGCAGAAGCGGCGGCGGGAGCGCCGGCGGCGGTGAGCAGTGCAGACGCGAAGAGCAACGCGGACGCCGTGGCGACCGACCGCGACAGGGCGGCCGCGAGGCGTCGGGATACGGACATGAGCATCCTTTCGTGACAGGAATGCGACGTCGTCTCGGCTCGCGATCCGGCAGCGGGTGACCTCGGCGAATCGGGCCGGGGCAGGCCGGTGAGTCGAATGAGGTCAGGTCTGGTGGGGCAGGCGGGGACCACTGCGGACGGGGCGGTTCGTCGCTCCTCTCGTCGCACGCCACCTGAGACGAGCGGTCCTTAGCGGTCCGCACGGGCTGATCACACGATCGACGGCCGCTCCGACGGCAGTGCGCGACACACCTCGCACGTCCGACGGAATTGCGTCGGCGCGACAAAGGATTCCCAGATCAGGTCGCTGAACCGGCATATTCCGCAGCTCGGCGAGGATTATCACGGCGAATTCGTCGAGTCTCGACGACAGCGCCCGCAGAAGAGCCGAGGAGTCACTCCGGAGAACTCGACGAGGACGTCGTCACCGACGACGAACACAGCAGGCGAATCCACACCGTCCGGCGGGTGTGCCGTCGTCGTCGGTCACCGTACGAGAACGTCGCCGCCCGCCCGGAACGAGCAGGATCTTGGTGGCGGCCACCGCGTCGATTCACGATGTCGATGCGCGGCGAGGTGGACCGTACCGGTGACTCCTGATCGGCGGGAAGCGGTCGTTCCTCCTCGGCGAAAGGATCGATCGCATCGGGACTCCTCACGTCGGCATTGACGGTGATCACGGCGACGCACTCCCTGTGGAACCTCTCGGGAACCGACAGATCCCAGACCGATGACAACATATCCTCACGTCACGTCGATGCGCAATACACCAACGGGACGACTGCCGAATAATGCACCCAAGAAGTGATCGTGTCGCGATCGATCGTCGTTCGACGAAGAATTCCATCGATGTCATCGAAGAATTCGGGAGGCGACTCCGCACCCGATCGGCAGCCTTCGCTGCCGCCGCAGGCCCGGTGTCCGAAGGTGGCGACGGCGGTTCCGGGTGATGAAGGTATCGGCAGCCGTCCCCACTCCCCCGGGCTCGGCCCGCCCGACTCGCGAACGGCTCGGCAGGATCGACCCGGCCTGTGGCCAGCCACCCACGACACAGGCCTTCCGGTGCTGACGTCGATTCTCCAGGGCAGGGGACGACGGGCGGTCTCCGGCCGGCGATGCGCCGCCAAACCGAAGAGATCCGCCCGCCTCCGGTTCTGATCAGTCGGCGTGCCGCCGTCCGCAGTCGTCTCCAGGCCCGGGCTCGACACGCGGTGGCCTGCCGAAGGTCGGCGAGTCCCCCGCCGCCCCGACGTGTCTCGATCGCAGAAGTCGTCCCCGCCTGGCCTGTTCCGTGCCGAGACTAGGCCGTCCAGTCACGCGACCACCGCGCACGGCGCTCTTCGTCTCGGAGGATCCATTCCGATCCCTCTGCCGCCACCGCCTCGAGAATCGGAAGCGCCGCGTCGATTCCCGAGGTCTGCAGGGCTGCCGAGAACAGCTCCGAGTCGTTCTCGACGACGTCGTCCTTCTGCTGACGGAAGTTCTCGGCGACGACAGTGATGGCGTCGCCACTGAGCAGCGTGAGCCGGAACGTGCGGCTCCGCAACGACTCCACCAGGCGGAAATCCTCGCCGACGACCTCCGCGGCCCTGGCCCCCTTCTCCGTCACCGAGGCCGAGGCCAGCGAGTTGTAATTGAACAGGTTGCGGCGCTCGTCGCGCGCCTCTCCGGTGAGGAAGTCCAGATCGACGCGCGCCTCTCGCACACCGCTTCTGGTGAGAAGAAATATCTGTACGGAGTACCGCGCGAAACGCGGCGGCCCTTTCACCACTCGCGCACGGGCGCCGTCGGCGCCCTCCGTCATCACGACATGGGTGACGACGTCGTGTTCGCCCAGCTTCGCGCGCCGCATCGCGTCATTCCGCAGGTAGATCTTGTCCAAGGCAAGCCACCGGGCCATCTCTGCATCCGTCGGACGATCGGCGAGTTCGCGACGACGCTCCTCGTAGGCCGCGGTCTCCTGCTCGAGGAGATCTCGCGCATCCTGCAGAAGCAGCTCGTCGGCCCGCCGAAGCCCCATGAGGTGCGTGATCCTCTCGACCGCGAGACCGCCTCCGAGTCCGAGGAGCACCACGGCGAGGTACGCGCCGCTCAGTGCCAGAACCGTCACTGCGGCTGACGCCAGTACGACGCCCACGGTGCACAGCCGAGTAGACCTCGGCTCGCACGGCACGGGGAAACAGAACAGCTCTTGCGTCCGCCAGCCCGACGCAACACGTCGCGCATGCCAGCTGATCAACCAGTCTACTTTCGCAGGTTCCAGGCGGGCATTGCCGTACTGAGCCACCAGTCGTCGTTTGAGGTGGTCACGGATGCCGCCGACGTACCGGGGCCAGTCGCCCGCCTGATGCGGACGGGCGTCGGTGAAGCGCTGATCCACGAGTTGGTAAATCTCCTTGACGAAGGCGGTGGGAACCCAGTGTCCAGGTGAGACGGCCGCGAGCGGAGCTCCCGGCATGACCTCGCTCCGCCGTCGTTGTTTCCAGGCCTGCCAGGCCCGACGGGTGATGCCGTGTTTCACAGCAAGATGACCGCCGACTGCCACCAGTGGCAGGAACACCAGGAAACCGGCCATCGTCGAACCCGCCATCGCCTGCCAGAGACCGAACCCCGTCAGCAGCAGCCCGATGATCATCCTCGGCCAGGTCCCCGGCTCCGGGACGGACGCCGGTGGCACGCTCAGACGTGGTGTCGCCGGGTCCGGCTCGAAGAACTTCCACGCTCGGGCCCGCCTACCTGGCCGAAATCGTTCGATGGTGATCCGCTGGGCACGAGCGGCGTCGAGACTGGCCTGTTCGGCGGTGCCGAGGATCATCTGCAGATGCAGATGGATCTCCTCCTGTCGGGCGTCCGGCAGAGTCTTGAACGAGGCGACCACCTGGGAACTGTCGTCGGCCTCACCCTGCATCCGCATCCGTGCGAACGTCAGGAATTCCCAGACCACCTCAAAGGCGGCGCTCCACTCGTCGTGTCGCAGCAAGGCGAGCATCTTTCGAGCGTCGCTGATCGAATCGACGTGCTCCGTCTTGATGTCGTGGAACGACCGATCACTGACCACGGCGAGGAAGTAGTGATAGGCCCGCTGAGTGGTCCCCTCCCCCGTGCTGAGGAGTTCGCCGAGGATGCGCTCGGCAGGTCGAGGCGTTCCTCCCGCGAGGAAGTTTCGGGCGACCTCGTGCCTGCGTTCGGGGATGTCGCCGGGATCGAGGTTGTAGACGTTCTCGTTGTGGACTGCGTTGCCGTAGAGCGCTCCGATCTGTTGACCTACCGTCGCCCCGTCGCGCGCCTCGTTGCGGCTGCCACCACCACGCCGGTCTGACATCGTCGCGCTGAATTCCGCAGTGTTCACCTGGAGTCCGCTCCCCAAGTCAGCGTGACGCCCCCGTGGTTGACTCCGAACTGCTGGCCGACTCGTGCGTTGCCCTGCGCGACATTGGAGACACGAACCGCTTCGCCGCCGGCATCGGCATTGCCGGGTTCGGCTTCCGATTGCTGGTCGTTGCGTGCTCCGGCCGCCTCGTCGATCGCTGCGGCGAGGGCGACGGCGAACGCCGCCGCGTTGCGCGCGGCGATGCGTTGCGAGCCCCGGCCGTCGGTCAGTTCCTTGGTCCCGTCTGCGTGATCGCTGATGGACCTGATGGTCACCATGGGCACGCTGCCGCTGAGATGTCCGGCGATGGCGAAGCCCGAGCTCTCCATCTCGATCGCCACCGCGTCGTTGAAGTTCTCGCGAATCCTGGTCGCCACCGGCGAGGTTCCCGAGTTCAGTACGACGTCTCCGGCAGCGATCGGCTCGAAGTGGACGCTCGGCGCGACTCCCTCGCCCGGACCTGCGAGGCCGCCATACCAGGCGTCGCTCCTGGGCAGCCGACGAGCCACCTGCTCGAGTTCGTGTGAGGCGTCCCATGACCGTGGACGCACCAGGAAGGCGTGATCCTCGCTGCGCCCCCCGTGATAGGCGTGAATCTTGGTGCCCACCACGACATCACCGATCTCCAGCCAGGAGCGGAGTCCGCCTGCGACGCCGACGAACATCACCGCCCTCGGGGAGAACTCCGTGATCGCGCGTTCGGTGAGGGCGGCCGCGCCGAGGGTTCCCGGACCGGTCACGCCGAGCGCGACCCGCGTGGCCGACCGCCCGGCCGGTGAGCCGACGTCGAAGAGGGTCCCTGCTCGGTGTGGGTGCACCTCGACATCCACCAGATGTTCGAGGACTGCCTGCTGTTCGACCGGCAACGCGGTCAGGATCACGATCATCGCTCGTCTCCCATGAGGACCTCTCAGCCGAGGTCCGCTCGTTGTGCACAAGGGTGCGGGGGCGAGTCCGCGAGACGGCCCGAACGATCTGTGTCCACAGCGATCGGCCCCGTCCGATGGGGCCGATGTGCCTGCTGTGACGAAGATCAGCGCGGGAGGAGGCTAGCCGAGCCGGTTCCTTCTCGTCAATCTGACGCTAACGAGCCGCGCCGTAGGCCGACACGAGATAGCATGCGTCTGCGGCGAGCCGCTCCGGACACGCCGATTCCCGCCCGCCGCAGCATCCGAAAGCGACGTCATGCCCGAGGCCCCATGGACGATCCCCTCGATCGCGATCGCCGTGGACCTCGCGGTGTTCACCGTCATGGACGGCATGTTCCAGATCATGCTCGTCGAACGCGGTGTCGAGCCGTATCGAGGTCTGCCCGCCCTGCCCGGCGGATTCCTCCACGATGCCGGGGAGAGCCTCGACGCCGCAGCGGCGCGCGAACTGGCGGAGGAGACCGGTCTGGACGCATCCCGGCTTCACTGGGAACAGCTCGGCACGTATGGCGAACCGGATCGCGATCCACGGCAACGTGTCGTCACGGTCTGCTACCTCGCTTTCGTCGTCGGGACGGCGACACCGCAGGCAGGCGGCGATGCTCGTGCCGCGTCCTGGGTTCCGACGTCCACCATCCTGAAAGGAGACACCCAGCTGGCCTTCGACCACCGCCAGATCATCGATGCGGCGGTCGAACGGGCGCGCAGCAAGCTTGAGTACACGACTCTCGCGGCAACCTTCTGTGACCCTGAGTTCACGGTCACCGACCTCCGCCAGGTGTACGAGATCGTGTGGGATGAGCATCTCGACCCGCGGAACTTCCATCGGAAGGTCACCGGTGTGACGGATTTCCTGGTTCCGACGGGACGACAGACGGTGCGACACGGAGGTCGCCCGGCAGCCCTCTTCCGGCGGGGTTCCGCCCATCTCCTCCACCCGGCGATGTTGCGCCCTTGTCCACCGAGACCGGCATCCGCCATCCAAACCTCCTGAAGACGGCGTCACCGATGATGTCCCGGTGGTCGAAGGCGAGTTCCTCGATCGCGAACAGTTCGGGCAGGCCGACCCACGCCGCCCGGCTCGCGTCGTCGCCCCCGACGACCGGCGGCGCGCCGGGAAGGTAGCCGTGATGAGCCACGCTGACGACGGGGCCTCGAGGGTCCCGACCGGGTCGCCCATAGCAGCCGAACCGCTGCAGACGATCTGCGGCCAGTAGAACCCCGGTCTCTTCGCAGAGCTCGCGGGCGGCGGCGTCCACCGGGCGCTCGCCCGGTTCGACGAATCCGCCCGGCAGCGCGAGCGCCGCCCGATACGGCTCCTTGGCGCGCTCCACGACGAGCACCGACAGCACGCCGGTCTCCTTGGTGAACAACACCACGTCCGCCGTCCACCGCGCGGCCTTCGACTTCGGTCGACAATGAGTGTTCATGGTGATCACGCTAGGTTATTGTCAGATTGACATCAAGTACTTGACCAGACCCTCCAACCGGAGCATCCTCTTATGGTCTCGTTGACCACAAGGGGTGATCCGGTTCGGTGTCCATCTGGTCTCGGCGTCTGCGCGCTGGCGGGCGCCCCCAGAAGCAACTCGTCGGCCTGGCAGCTCCGCCGACTCACGAGGCCGCCGGCCGGGGCCTCATCATCGGCGGCGTCAGGGTTGCCGCATCGCCCGCCCGGAACAAGGCGGCAGGCCTTCCGTTGACGGTGGCACGTCTACGGCCCGTCGCGATGACGAAACCTTCTGCCTCGGTGACCTTGCGGTGGAAGTTGGATCTGTCCAATTCGACCCCCCACACGCGCTCGTACACCTCCCGAAGATCACTGATCGTGAACTCTGGAGGGCAGAAGGCGGTGGCGATGGTGCGGAACTGCAGCTCCGCACGAGCCAGTTCCAGCGCGTCTCGGAGGATCTCATCGTGGTCGAAGGCAAGGCCGTCAGCGAGTGTGCGGACCTCGGCGATCGGCAGCCACCGTGCCGTTCGGGCATCCGATCCTGCGGACGGGAGTGGAAGGTCCGGAGCGATGGCCAGGTGAGCGCACGTGACCACCCTCGGACGACGCGGATCGCGATCCGGCCTGGAGTAGACGCCGACCTGCTGGAGATACAGCGTTGCGGCGTCGACTCCAGTCTCCTCCGACAGCTCTCGCGCCGCAGTCTGCTCGATACTCTCGTCACCACGCAGGAATCCCCCCGGCAACGCGAAACGCCCGAGGAACGGCTCGTTGCCCCGCTCCACGACGAGCAGACACAGTGCTCCGTCTCGGATGGTCAGGATCACGAGGTCTGCGGTGAACATGAGGACCTGGCGGGCGCGGCTCATGCCGGGGAGGGTACTGAGCGCGAAGGCCTCGACCCCCGTGGAAGGCCTGCTCAGGACGAAGAGAACGGGAGCTGCCCGATGATTCGGTCGGCGCTGTCGCCGGTCCAGGACCGGGCCGTCAGCACGACCCGCGCCCGCCGAACAGGCGGGCTCTCGCTCGGCCCAGCCACCCGGCGGCGAACACCAGGTCGCGCACCTGACCGCGAAGGCCCGCGACCGGTGGTCCGGCCGCCGCCCTCGGCCAGACCACGACGTCTCGCAGGCGCGACCGCCTGCGCTGCGACGCCCACCGTGAGCAGGACCTCAGGTCACGTCGTGTACGACCGAGATCCCGACCCGGCCAGGTGCCCCTGGTCGACGATCAGATACTCGTCACGGATCGGCGTTCCCGCCAGCCAGTTCTCCAGGATCTCCCGCGTGGCGGCGGCATATCGCGCCTGTGCCGACAACGTCGTTCCCGAGACGTGCGGGGTCATGCCCTGATGCGGCATGTTCCGCCAGGGGTGGTCGGCAGGCGGCGGCTGCGGGTACCACACGTCGCCCGCGTAGCCCGCGAGGCGACCGCTCTCCACGGCCCGGACCACGGCGTCTCGGTCGCAGATGGCGGCGCGCGCGGTGTTGACGAGGTAGGAGCCTCGCTTCATCGACCCGATCAGCTCATCGTCGAAGAGCCCCTTCGTCTCGGGATGCAGCGGCGCATGGATCGACAGCACGTCGACGGCGGACGCCAGCGAGCGGACGTCCTCGTGAAAGACCAGGTTCAGTTCCTCCTCCAGCTCGATGGGCAGCCGATTCTTGTCCGTGTAGTGCAGCGTGACGTCGAACGGCGCGAGTCGGCGCAGGACGGCGACGCCGATGCGGCCCGCCGCCATCACCCCGACCGCCATGCCCTCGAGGTCGTAGGAACGCTGCGCGGCGTCGGCGATGTGCCAGCCCCGATCGTCGGTGACCAGGCGATGCGCGGGCAGGTAATCCCGGACCAGGGCCAGGATCTGCATGACGGCGTGCTCGGCGACGCTGATGCTGTTCGAGTACGTCGCCTCCGCCACCGTGACCTTGTTCTCGACGGCGGCCTTCAGATCGACGTGGTCCGAGCCGATCCCGGCGGTGATCGCGAGCCTCAAGCGGGGCGCCTTCGCGATCAGGTCCGAGGTGAGGTAGGCGGGCCAGAACGGCTGCGAGATCACCACGTCGGCGTCGGGCAACTCCCGCTCGAACACCGAGTCGGGACCTTCCTTGTCGGAGGTGACGACGAACTCGTGTCCGGCCCGTTCGAGGAAGTTCCGGAGCCCGAGACCCCCCGAGACGCTGCCGACCAGTTCGCCAGGGCGGAAGTCGAGGCCCTCGGGCGTGGGCGTCGACTGACCGTCGGGATAACGATCGATCGTCGGGATGTCGTCCCGCGCATATCGCGGCGGAAAGCCGTCTGCCGGGTCGTCGTAGAGGACGCAGAGAATCTTCGCCATGTGCTTCTTCCTCCTCACACGCGGACTGTCTTCCTGCCTACCCACTGACCGCGGCCGACAATCATCGCGCGATGCTGCCCCGTCGTGCCGACGGACCACTGCCGAGCGCAACGGCGCCCGTGACCTGGCACGAAAATGTCCTGGAGCTGTCGGAATCCGACCGGTGGTCCGACGGCGACGGTCCGACTCCGATCGCGGTCCGCGAGGGCGAACCGGCACAGAGCGGCCCCACGGTGTCGCACCGGCCTGCGTGTGCCGACCGTCGTCGACGCCCGGACCGACCTTCGGCTGCGGCCTTGACACACCTCTTCGGCCGGGGTCAGTCTCGGGAGGATCTTCGCCGGGCCTGAAACACCGCCTCCGGCGCAGGACGGCGATCGGAGTGCAGCGTGGCCTCGACGATGACCATCCACGACGCCGCATCCCGGACCGCACTTGGCCGACTGCGAGCAGGCCCTGTCGCCGGGCCGCAGGCCGGTTCCACCCGCACCGGCCGAGTTCGGCCGTTCGCCGACACCACACCGGGCCCCGCACGGTCACCGCGCGGATCTTCCGCTCCGTTGGTGCCGCCGAACGGCTGAATCCGCGCCGATAGACGACCGATGCCCCGGCACTCTGGCAGCTCTGAAGACGACAGCCCTGAAGACGACGGGCCCGAACACCGCCGGGTCCGAACACGCTGCGCCGACGGGAAGGACCGACCATGAGGATCGCGCTGGGCAACGACCACGCTGGCTACCCGCTCAAGAATCACGTCGCCTCGGTGCTGCGTCGTCTCGGCCACGAGGTCGCCGATCACGGCACCGACGACGACGCGCCGGTGGACTTTCCGGACATCACCTTCGCGACCTGCGACGCGGTCCGTCGAGGCGAGGCGGACCGAGCCGTGCTGGTGTGCGGCACGGGCGTCGGCGCCGTCATGGCGGCGAACAAGATCTCGGGCATCCGCTGCGCACTCGGACACAACGTCTACTCGGCGCACCAGAACGTGGAGCACGACGACGCCAACGCGATCGCCATGGGCGCGTGGCTGATCGGCCCGGCGCCCGCCGCCGAGGTGCTGGAGTCCTTCCTCGGCGCCCGCTTCGACGACGACGCCGACACGATTCGACGGGTCGCGAAGCTGCGCGAGCTGGAGCTGCGGTCGGCACGGGAGCTGACCGCGTCCGGCTGAGCTCCTTCGGTCAGCACCGCCGATCCAGCAGAGCGAAGGAGTCAGGCTCATGACAGCGGACGCCGACAGCAGACGCCGCGCGGAACACGGGACACCCGGAAAGCTCAAGACGGCACTGGCCACGCGGGCGACCGACCCGCCGCGCTCACCGCGCTGGTGGCGGCGAGTCTGCCGGCCGTGGGAGTCACGGTCTTCGCGGGCTGGCTCACCGACCGCGTCGGCAGACGCCGCGTGTACCTCACGGCCTGCCTGCTGGCGATCGGGTTCGGCATCCCGATGTTCCTGTTGGCCAACGCCGCCACGCAGGTGTCCCTGCTGCCGGCGATGGGCATCGGCATCGGTGTCATCCATGCCCTGCTCACCGGCACCCAGGTGCGTGGTTCGCCGAGCTGTTCCGGGCGAACACCCGGACCTCGGGAGCGTCGATCGGCTATCAGGTGGCGGCGTCGATCGCGGGCTTCGCCCCCTTCGTCGCCGTGCTGTTGGAGAATTCGGTTGGGGCGGCCCGGCGAGCTTCTACCTGTTCGTCGCCTCGATCGGCATCGTGGGCGTGCTGGCGACGCAGGAGACCTGGAGCGCCGCCCGCCGCGCCGAGGTGGAGGCGTTCATCGCGACCGATCCGCAGCAGGGGGCGGGAGATCGGTGAGGATTGGTCATCGGCATCACCCCGTCTGACCATGGACTCGATGAGCGGCAGCGCCGTTGCACAGGCAGGCACTGTGGAGATGTCGACTCGCGCTGCCGTTCCCTACCCAGCCCGAGCACACCGCCACAGCCCTCGCCGGAGACCAGCCGGACGATCACCGCTGCCTGCGGCGAGAGGTCGGCATCGAAACCGTGGCCGCCTTCCCGCGCGTGCAACGGGAGTCGACGCGTGTCGTCGGCTCCCGCGACCACGACAGTCCGGTGCACGCCTGTCGGTGTGCACCGGACCGCCCGGACAGTCGAGCCGCAGTGGCTTCGGAAGGTACTCGCTCGCGGGCGGCGCACGTCGTGCCGGCAGTGAGCACCGGCCCTCCGCTCGACCCACCGCTCAGTCGGTGCCGAACTCCATCGCGGCCCGGTCCAGGATCTCGTCGTCGCCGGAGACGGTGCCTCGGGAGGCGATGGCCTGGGCCCCGCCCTGCGGCATCGCGCCGATCAGCCCCGTGGCGGCGGCCTGCGCGGCGCCGGTGAGCGCGGGCTGGGTGGTGCCGACCAGACCGAGGACGGCGTACTGCTCGAGTCGGGCGCGGGAGTCGGCGATGTCGAGGTTGCGCATGGTGAGCTGGCCGATCCGGTCCACCGGGCCGAACGCCGAGTCCTCGGTGCGTTCCATCGACAGCTTGTCCGGGTGGTAGCTGAAGGACGGGCCCGTCGTGTCGAGGATCGAGTAGTCCTCACCGCGCCGAAGCCGCAGCGTCACCTCGCCGATGACGGCGGTGCCGACCCAGCGCTGCAGCGATTCGCGCACCATCAACGCCTGCGGGTCGAGCCAGCGGCCCTCGTACATCAGCCTGCCGAGGCGCCTGCCCTCGTTGTGGTAGTGGGCGAGCGTGTCCTCATTGTGGATGGCGTTGACCAGCCGCTCGTACGCCGCGTGCAGCAGCGCCATCCCCGGCGCCTCGTAGATGCCGCGGCTCTTGGCCTCGATCACCCGGTTCTCGATCTGGTCGGACATGCCCATGCCGTGCCTGCCGCCGATCGCGTTCGCCTCCAGCACCAGGTCGACCGGGGTGGCGAACTCCTTGCCGTTGATCGAGACGGGCCTGCCCTGGTCGAAGCCGATCGTCACGTCCTCCGTCTCGACCTCGACGTCCGGGTCCCAGAAGCGGACGCCCATGATCGGGTTGACGGTCTCGATGCCGGTGTCGAGATGCTCCAGCGTCTTGGCCTCGTGGGTGGCGCCCCAGATGTTGGCGTCGGTCGAGTACGCCTTCTCCGTGCTGTCCCGGTAGGGCAGCTCATGGGCGAGCAGCCACTCCGACATCTCCTTGCGACCGCCGAGCTCGGTGACGAAGTCCGCGTCGAGCCACGGCTTGTAGATGCGCAGATTCGGGTTCGCGAGCAGCCCGTAGCGGTAGAAGCGCTCGATGTCGTTGCCCTTGAAGGTCGAGCCGTCGCCCCAAATCTGGACGTCGTCCTCCAGCATCGCCCTGACGAGCAGCGTTCCGGTCACGGCGCGGCCGAGCGGCGTGGTGTTGAAGTACGCACGCCCTCCCGAACGGATGTGGAACGCACCGCAGGTGAGCGCGGCCAGCCCCTCCTCGACCAGTGCGGCGCGGCAGTCGACCAGGCGGGCGATCTCGGCGCCGTAGGCCAGCGCCCGGCCCGGTACGGAGCCGATGTCGGGCTCGTCGTACTGACCGATGTCGGCGGTGTAGGTGCAGGGAACCGCGCCCTTGTCGCGCATCCACGCGACTGCGACCGAGGTGTCGAGACCACCGGAGAAGGCGATGCCGACGCGCTCGCCGGCGGGCAGGGAGGTGAGGACCTTAGACACGAGGACGAATTATGCACGATCCTGAATTTTCATGCAAGCCCGACCGCGCAACGCCGCCCGATGCCCGAGCCGCAGCCGAACCGGACCCCGACAGCCCGGAGTGCGCCGACGGGTCGCGGCCGTCCGGACGACGGAGGCCGAGACGAACGATCTGTGGCGGAAAATTTCCAACCAGATATGACGGTCGTGGCAACCTCGGCGGTCAAGCATGCGTCTCAACTCATGAAGGACCATGACCGACAGGAGGACCGCAATGAATCGACGTAGCGTGCTTGTGCCCGCGATGCTGGCAGCCGGCGGCCTGTTCCTGGCCGCGTGTGGACAGACCGAGTCCGATCAGGATGCGGTGCCTGCGGACGACACCGCCGCCGAGGCTCCGGCGAGCGGCGGCCTGACCGAGGACAGCACCCCGTCCGACGACGGCAGCCCGACCGACGCCAGTGGAGCGGCCGATCCCACCGGTCCGGGCGAGGACGGCTTGGAACCGGTCGACTGCGGCGAGATCGAACTCGACGCGGGCACCACGCACAACCTGATCGCCCTGCCCTCGGCGGGCGGCGTGGTCGGCTGCACCGAGGCGTTCAACGTGATCGACGAGTTCATCCAGCTGCCCGACGAGGAGAAGGCGGAGGCCGCCCTCGGCAACGTCGAACTCTCCGACGGCTGGTCCTGCACCATCGACGACGGTGCGACGGCCGGGGTCGGCTGCGTCCAGGGCCAGATGGCGGACGACTTCGAGTTCGCCTTCCAGACCCAGCCGTGATCGGCGGGCTGGGCGGTGGCGACGGCGACCGGCCTGCCAGAGCACGTCGTCGCAGATGCAGGCAGCGATCGGGTCTGAGCTGAGCCTCGAGATCGGCGTGACCGAGCAGCTCCGTGGTCGGCGACGGCGTTCGGGGATCGGGCGCGGTGAGATTCGAACTCACCGCGCCCGGCCCTGTCGTCAACGGACAAGCCAATCCGGCGGCGATGACCTCCGCACCCGATCACCTTTCGTCGCTCGATCAGTGCAACTGTCAGCGATTCGGATGAATGATCTTGACGATGGGCTGAGCCGATCCGCATAATCGTCCACCGAAACGGCCGCACCCCGGCGGCTATTATCGATCGGAGCGGAATGTCTCGCCTTCTCGGTGCTCTCGCCCTCGCCGCCGCAGCCGCCTTCGCCACCACCGTCCCGGCAGCTGCCGCAGGCCCCTGCGACCATCTCACGCCCGATACCTACGCCTACGTCGAGTGCCTCAACAAGCACAATTTCGGCTGAGCACGACGGGCAGCGAACCGCACTCGATCACACGGTTGACCTGCTACGAGACGAATTCCGACCGCGTGATCGCGACGTGATCCGCACCCGACGCAGGACTCCCGGCAGTTCGGAACAATGGATCGGCCCGAACGCCGGGAGGGCCCGTCGATCAGATCGAACGGCCTTGGGCCATCGAGTTCTTCCGCACCAGCCGACGACACCCCGCCGCCACAAATTCTCACCGGACCGAAAGGAGAAGAAAGGCGGGACGGCAGGGCAGCCGAAGACGACGGCGTCGCCACGATCGCGGCCTGTTGATCGACGCGCCCGTTCCAGCATCGAATGACGGCCACCGTCGTCGTCGTATTCTCGAACCAATTTCAGGTCTGTGTCGTTCCGTGCCCGGTGCCTCACGGCAGGACCTGCTCGACGAGTTCCGCCACCGGCCGTCCAGGGCCACCGAGATCGGTGCCTTCGGTACGACCGGGCATCGTGTCCCCGGGGCTCCTCCGCCCGCCGGGCACCGCCGGCACCGAGGAGCACTATCCGACAGGCGTGACGAGCACCCGGCCGTGATCGCCTGCATCGACGCGTTCTCGTGTCTGGGCGACGCCGGCCGGGACCATCCCGGGCGATCTCCCCGTCGACTGCACGGATACACCTCGCCTCTTGCGTGATCGCGTGGCCGGTCTGCCGGTTCGCGGCTGCGCCGACCAGGTCCGGTCGGTACGCGGCGATGTCTCGGCGCGGTGGTCGAGGCGCCGCAGGCGCAGGATCGTCCGGCTCCTGATCGACGCGTGCGCCGCCGTCCGCCTCGCCGCGCGGCCGAGCGGAGACGAAAGCGGAACCCGGCCGTGTTGCGGGCAGCCGAGCCCCGCGATCGTGGTGCCGCCCGGCAGTCACCCGGATCACGGCACGCTCCTCGCGAGCGGCAGGCCGCGACGGCGCGCGGCCGGGCATCGCGAGGAATGCACCGCCCACCGCCGCGTCCGCCCGGGGAGGACCTGTCGTCACGCGGCCGGGGCGGGCTCCACCACCGCCGCAGGCATCGTCCGGAGCCTGCTGACCGGCGAGAGGATCAGCCCGATCACGACGGCGGCCGACCCGATCGCGGCCACGATCAGGGCGTTGCGGGCACCGACGGCCTCGGCGAGCAGTCCTGCGACCAGGCCGCCGAGCGCGCCGCCGCCGAACAGCAGGGTGCGGAAGCAGGCCGTCATGCGGCCCATCATCGACTGCGGCGTCAGGGTCTGCCGCAGCGCCACGATGATCACCCCCGCGATGCCCAGCCCGAGGTAGGTGGTGAAGAACGAGGCGATGAACATCGCGATCATCACCGGTCGGGGCCCGGCGGCCAGCACGATCAGCAGCGGACCGAGCAGCAGGCCGCTCTGTGCCACGAAGTACGTCGGCCCGATCGGGAAGCGCGCGACGACCCGACGCGACACGACCGCCCCGATCAGACCGCCGACCGAGGCCGTGCCGAAGATCAGGCCGAGCGTGGTGGAGTCGAGGCCGATCGTGCGCGTGCCGTAGAGCAGGAACATCGTCCACGTGGTGATCATCGAGAAGTTGCAGCAGAACCCGATGAGGGCGAGCCACCGCAGCAGCGGCTTGCCGAACACCCAGACCAGGCCGTCCTTCAGCTCGCGGGACGCGCGCCGCTCCGGCACCGCCACGGGCTTGGGCTCCTTGGCGCCGATGAGCATCAGCGAGACGATCGACAGCAGGTAGGTGCCGGTCTGCGCGAGCAGCGCGATCGGCGGGGTCAGCCACGCCACGACCACGCCTGCGATGCCGGGCCCGGCGACGTCTGCCGTGGACGAGCTGATGCCCATCTTGGAGCTGGCCTCGACGTAGTGCTCCGGACTCTTCACCAGCGTCGGCACGTACGACATCCAGCTCAGGTCGAACAAGACCGACGCCACGCCGATGAGGCAGGCGATCACCAGCAGTACCGGCACGGACAGCAGATCAGTCACCCAGAGTAACGGGACGAGGGCGATCAGCACCATCCTGGCCAGGTTCGACCACAGCATCACCCGTCGCCTGCGCACCCGGTCGACCCAGATGCCGAGCAGCAGCGCCAACACGAGGTAGGGCGCGAGCTGCACGAACCGCAGGTAGCCGACCTGGCTGTCGGTGGCGTCGAGCGAGTAGATCGCGGTCAGCGGCAGGGCGAGGATGGTCACCTGGGTGCCGAGCAGGGAGACCGTCTCGCCCACCCAGAACTTCATGAAGTCCGGGTTGCGCCAGAGGCTCTTCTGCCGGGCAGGCGGCGTCTCGGACTGGTCGGGGTCGATGATGGACACGGTGCTGGTCTCCTAGTCGCCGAGGCGCTTGCGAACGAGCCTGCTCAGCTCGAGAAGGCTGTCGCCGGTCCAGATGGAGTGGTGGGTGCTGCCGGGGACGGTGCACTCGACGAGGTCCGGTAGAAGCCTGCCCCACCGCATGTCCTCGGCGGGCGAGTGCTCCGCCAGGACGTGTATCGAGGGCCCGGCATGGCTGCCGGTGACCTCGATCGAGTAGAACGCCGCCAGATGCGCACGGAACACCGCGTACTGCTCGCCGAGCAGGTAGGCGTCGAGTTCCTCCGGGAGGATGCCCGCGTCCTCGACCTGCTCGAACGCCGTGTCGGGGTCGACGTCGGCGGTCCAGGTCGCGGCCAGCTCGTCCAGGCCCGGCGGCGACTCGGCGGACGTGCCCGCCATGTCCCGGACGAACCGGCGCAGGATCTCCTGCTCTGGCGGGAGGTCCGTCACCTCCGGGATGCCCGCGTCCACCAGCACCAGCTGGTCCACGACGTCGCCTGCGGCGGTGAGCCGTTTTGCCATCTCGAACGCCACCAGACCGCCGAGCGACCATCCGAGCAGCAGGTACGGCCCGCCAGGGTGGAATTCGCGGAGGACGTCGGTGTACTCGTCGGCGAGGGCCGACAACGACCGCACCGGGGTGCGGTCGTTGTCGAACCCCGGAGCTTCGAAGCCGTGCACGGGCCGGTCGTCGTCGAGCAGCCGGGCGAGGCCTGCGTAGGCGTACGCCGAGCCCGACACCGCGTGCACGCAGAACACCGGCGGCTTCTCGCCCCCGGGGCGCAGCGGGACGAGCCGTTCCAGGTCAGCCATTCGTCCGCGCCCGCACCAGGTCGTCGATGGTCTGCGAGATCGCGCCGACGGTGGCGTTGCCGTACAGCAGCCGCACGGTGATCCGGATCTTGAAGGTCTTGTTGATCCGACTCACCAGGCGCAGGGCCTGCAACGAGTTTCCGCCGATGTCGAAGATGCTGTCGTTGCGGCCGATGCGCTCGACGCCCAGCACCTCGGCGAACCGCTTCGCCACCTCGATCTCGGTGTCGGTCTGCGGCTCGGCCAGTTCGCGGTCGCCGTCCTCGTCGACCGGGTCCGGCAGCGCGTTGCGGTTGATCTTCCACCCGTCGTTGTTCATCGGGAAGCGGTCCAGCGCCACCCAGGCGGAGGGCACCATGTAGTCCGGCAGCGACTCCGCGAGGTGGTCGCGCAGTGCCGAGGACGACGGGGGCTCGGCCGCCGACGTGTGGTATCCGACCAGCCGGTTCTCGCCGCGTCGGTCCGGGCGCATGAGCACCACGGCGCGCAGCACGCCGGGATGGCCCTGCAAGGCGGTCTCGATCTCGCCGAGCTCGACGCGCAGGCCGCGCAGCTTCACCTGGTTGTCGATGCGGCCGAGGAACTCGATCTGGCCGTGCTCGCTCCACCGCACCAGGTCCCCGCTGCGGTAGACCGTGCTGTCGGGGTCGAACGGGTCGGTGACGAACTTCTCGGCGGTCATCGCCTGCTGGTTGAGGTAGCCACGCGAGAGACCGCCTTCGGCCCCGCCGATGAGCAGTTCGCCGTTCACGCCCTTGGGCACGAGGTTGTCGAACCGGTCGACGACGTAGACCTGCCGGTTGAGCTGCGGGCGGCCGATCGGCGGCGGCGTCGTCCACTCGATCTGCTCGACGTGGTATTCCGTCTGGCCGATCGCGCACTCGGTGGGGCCGTACAGGTTGAGGTACTTACGGCCGGGCAGGTTCCACTTGTTGACCAGTTCCGGCGGCAGCACCTCCGCACCGCCCATGACGTACTTCAGGTCCGGATACGGCGCGGGCTCCATCACCGACTGCATCGCGGGCGGCAGGCCCGCGTAGGTGACCCGCTGGTCACGCAGGAGCGCTGTCAACGCCTCCGGCGACTGGGCGTCGTCGGGCGAGACGGCGACGATCCGCGCCCCGACGAGGAACGCCGTCCAGATCTCGCCCTGCGACATGTCGAAGTTCAGTGCAGGCAGCTGGAGCAGCCGGTCCTGCGGGCCGAGGTCGAACGTTCGCCGGTAGGCCTCGCAGAAGAAGGACACCGCCCGGTGGGCGATCATGACGCCCTTGGGGGTGCCGGTGGAGCCGGAGGTGTAGAGCACGTAGGCCAGCGACTCCCGAGTGGTGGCGTCCGGCAGCGGCTCGTCGGCCGGGGTGCGCTCGACGGCCGCCCAGTCGGCGTCGATCAGGACCGTCGCCCACCCGTCGACCTCGGGCAGCCGGTCGGCGAGGGCGGCGCGGCTGATCACGACCGGCGCGGCGGTGTCGCGGATCATGAAGTCGAGGCGGCCTGCAGGCACCTTCGGGTCCATCATGGCGAACGCGCCGCCCGCCTTCAGCACGCCGAGCATCGCTACGTAGGCGTCCAGGTCGCGGTCGATGACGATCGCCACCACCTGGCCGTGCGTCACGCCCAGCGTCCGCAGATGCCGGGCGAGCAGGTCGCCGCGCCGGTCCAGCTCCCCGTAGGTCAGCTCCGCGCCTCGACACACCACGGCCACCGCGTCCGGCGTGGCCCGCGCGACCTCGGCGAAGGCCACGTGCAGCGGCAGCTCGGAGTACTCGGCCGCCGCGCCGCGCCCCCACTCCATCAGCTCGGCCCGCTCCGCCGGGGTCACCACGGGCAGCCTGGACAGCGGCTGCGACGAGTCGGCGGACGCCGCCGTCACGACCGACCCGATGTGGTCGAGCAGCGCCTCGATCCGCCACTGGTCGAACAGGTCGGTGGAGTACTCCACGACCGCGCGCAGCGAGTCGCCGGACTCCACGAAGTCGATCGCCATGTCGAACCGGGAGCCGGTCGAGGCCAGCGAGATCGGCTCGGCCTCGATGCCGGGCAGGTCCAGCGCACCGCCGGAGTTCGCGTCGCCGAGCAGCTGCATGGAGACCTGGAACAGCGGGTTGCGGCCGGGCACCCTTACCGGCTGCACCCGGTCCACCACCAGGTGGAACGGCACCTCCTGATGCTCGTAGAGGTCGAAGTTCGCCTCCATGGTGCGGGCGAGCAGCTCGGCGAAGGTCGGGTCGCCCGACAGGTCGGAGCGCAGCACCACCATGTTGACGAACAGGCCGACGACCGTCTCCTCCTCGGGGTCGACCCGGCCCAGCATCGGCACGCCGACGGGGACGTCCTCCTGGCCCGTGTAGCGGCTGAGCACCACGTTCAGCGCGGAGACCAGCACCATGTAGAGCGAGACGCCGTGCTCCTCGGCCAGCCTGCGGGCCGCGATCAGCAGTTCGTCCGGCAGGTGCCGGGTGATCGAGTGCGCCCGCCTGGTCGGTGCGGGCGGGCGTGGCCGGTCGGTGGGGAACTCCAGGGTCGGGAGGTCCCCCAGCCGCTCCGCCCAGAACGCCAGCTCCTCGTCCAGCGTCTCGCCGTGCATGTGTTCGCGCTGTGCCCGCGCGGACTCGGTGAACCGCGAGCCCGGCCCGTCGAACGCGGGCTCGCGCCCCTCGGTGAGCGCCCGATACGCCTCGGCCAGCTCGGTGTTGACGATTCCGGACGACCAGCCGTCGGTGATGATGTGATGCACGTTCTGCAGCAGCACGTGGTCGTCCTCGGCGAACGCGAGGACGCGGTAGCGGTACAGCGGTCCGTTCTCCAGATCGAACGGCGTGGTGGACATCTCCTCCAGCGCGGCCTCGATCGCCCGCTCACGCCCGTCGTCGGCCAGGCCGGGATGCGCCTCGACCTCCAGCGCCACCTCCGACGGCGCGGTGAGGACCTGGTACGGCGTGCCCTCCGAGGAGCGGATGGTGACCCGTAACGCCTCGTGCCGCTCGACCACGATGCTCAGGCATCTCTGCAGCACCGGCACGTCCAGCGGTCCGCGCAGCCGGGCCGCGAGCAGGATGTTGTAGGTCGTCAGGCCCGGGGTGAGCTGGTCGAGGAACCACAGTTGTTCCTGACCGAAGGACAGCGGTGCCTGGGTGACGGAGTGCGTGGACGTGGTCATGTCGGGTGCTTCTCCCCTTGCGAAGTGTCAGACGGCACGCATCGCGCGCCGCGTCCGCAGACCGGACGCGGCGCGGCCGACAAGCGATCGCCGAACAGCCGTGATCTGTCGAAGTCCACCGTCGATCCGAGATCCGAACGGATGCCTTCACGCCCTGCGCGGCGTCACGAACACGTCGTTGACGACGTAGCCGTCCAAGCCGTGCTTCTCGCCGTAGGCGAGCAGGTCGCTGGTGCGATTGATGAATCCGCGTCCGTTGTTGTTCAGCGAGGTGTTGCACAGGACGCTGAAACCGGTGATGTCGCGGAACGCCTCCAACACGTCGACGATGCGACCGTTGCGCTCTCGGGTGACCGTCTGCGTGCGGGCGCTGCCGTCCACGTGCGTGACGGCCTTGAGCCGATCGCTGGTCACCCGGTTGAAGAAGAGCATGTACGGGTCGACGACCGAGCCCGCGAACCACCGGTGCGCGTCGGACTCCAGCGCGATGGGGGCGATGGGGCGATACCCCTCCCGACGCTTGATCGCGTTGAGCCGCGCCGTCGTCTCCTCGGTGAACGGCGCCGCGAGGATCGACCGGTTGCCCAGCGCACGCGGGCCCATCTCGTACCGGCCCGCGGCCCAGCCGATGATGTTGCCCTGTTCGACGTAGCGGGCGACCTCGGCGGGCACCAGGGGGCGCACCTCGTACTTCGCCAGGTCCGGCTGGACGTCCTCGACGAACTCCTCACCCGAGTAGACCGACCACTCGATGGTCGCGTCACCGGTGTAGTACCACTGGGCGTCGATGCCGGTGCCCAGCGCGGAGCCGCTGTCGTTCGGGCACGGCGGAACGAACACCGACTCGAACAGGCCGCTCTCCCGCCACTGGGCGTTCCAGTCGCAGTTCAGGCCGCAGCCGCCGGAGATCAGCAGCGGCAGGCCCTCCTTCATGTGCTCCGAGGCGTAGTCGTAGAACATGTCGAAGATCGCCTGCGAGTGCTTGGCCGCGATGTTGCGGTACTCCTGCGACTCGACGCCCTTGTCGTAGACGTGCGACCAGGACATCTCGTCCTTGGACAGATTCAGGATGATCTGCTGCTGTCGCAGGATGAAGTCGATGGTCTCCTTCTCTTCGGCGGTCGTCGGGCCCTGCTCGGCGAAGGCGGTCAACGCCATCTGCTTGCCCGCGTCGTTGTAGCGGAACAGACCGGTGCCCACGGGAAAGCTCGGGTCGGCCAGGGCGAACAGGTAGGCGTACTTGTTGCCGGGGTCGGCGAGCACGTGCTTGAGGTGCGTCGGCCTGCCCTGCTCGTCGATGCGGTAGAAGTCGCCGATGTTCCCCTCCCACACCAGCGAGTAGTAGGCCTGCCCGGTGGCTCGCGGGGCCATGCCCAGCGAGGTGTAGATGTGCGATCGCTCGTGGGTGGAGGAGAAGTAGCGCACCTTCTTCCCGAAGAAGGTGCCCTCCTCGTCCGAGGTCGACCCGTCGCCGACGCCGAAGTAGCCGGTCCTGGACGGCGGCTCCACGGAGTGGAAGCCCTTGACCCAGCCACCCAGGGCCACGACGTCGGGCACCCGGTCGAGCAGTCCGGCCGCGCGCGCCATGACCTCCCCGGTCAGCCGGTCGTAGCGCGGGTAGTTGTCCTTCTCGGCCTCCAGGGCGAACAGCAGTCTGCCGTCCTCGATGGCCGTGATTCCTCCGTCGTGCCCCTCTTTGAGCGAGAGAATCAGCATGATCGCGTCGTCACCTTCTTGTTCGTATGCGGAGGGCGGTGCTGGTGGTCGTCCCGATCGGCCGCGTGGCCACGGGCGTCAGGGAGCCGCGCGCATCGCCGCCTCCTTCGCGCTGAGCACCGGGACCAGCACGCGGTCGAGATCGGTGAGGGCCCGAGACCACCTGCCGGGAGACGGCACGTAGTGGTTGTAGTAGCTGGCGCCTTCTGCGGGCGGCCCGAACACGGCGATCGCGGTGCACGGCTCGCCGTCCCGCCGGATCACGTATCCGTCCCGGTCCAGGGTCAGACGCCGCGATCGGTCGTCGCCCGCCGCGACCCACGTCCGCAGCGCCGAACCGACGGGGTCCTTCTCGTCGTCGGGCGCAGGCCAGGTCAGGTTGGCCCGCACGACGGCGTCGACCTCGACGCGGCGCGGTTCGCCCAGCCCGGTGGACGTCAGCGCCCACCGGTCGCCCGCCCGCGCAACCACGGCCCCCGGCCCGGGCCCCAGGGTGACGATGCCGGCCGCCGTCAACGCCAGCAGTTCGTGGAGGCGTTCCTTCTGCGGGCCGATCACCACGCGGTTGACCAGGGGCACGTACTCGTCCAGGAAGTACCGGTGCGACTCCTCGGTCAGGCCCGGCGGGTCGACGACGACCCGGAGGCTCTCCCGGTGGTCGCGGAGCACCTCCAGTGCCTCCTTGACCGGGCTGACGCCGAGGCCCCGCTCCGCCTCGGCCAGGTCGGCGCGGGCCAGCGCCAGCGTCGCGTCGCGGTACTCCGCATAGGTCGCCCAGGTGCCGGGCACCGGCGACAACGCCCGGTCGACCGCCGCGATCTCCGCGTAGGTCGGCGGGCCCGGCGCCGCCAGCCGGGCGAGGGCCTCGCGCCGGATCAGCGGTTCCACGTCGCGGCGGAAGTCCAGCAGGCCGCCGGGCACCCGCTCCCGCAGTCTCGTGATCGCGGCCGGGGTGAGGTGCGTTGCGGGTGCCGGGAGGCGCCCCCGACTCGCGCGCGGCCGGGCGCACGGCAGGAGGCCCGTCCGGTTGGCCAGCACGATGTGCGGCTCCCGGCCCGAGGGGGTGTAGCCGTCCTGGCCGAAGACACCGCCTCGCCCCACCGTGAGCCCGGCGATCACGTCCATGGCCGTCAGGCCGGAGCCCCGCAGCGCGACCGTCGCGCCCTCGGCGATGCCCTCGACCCGCGCGGGCAGCGGGTAGGGCGTCGCCACGAGGGCACCGCCCGCAGCGGGCTCGGCGGCGGCCAGGCCGTGCCCGGTGGTCACGACGGCCAGGTCCACCTCGTGCGTGGTGCCGTCCGCCAACGTCACCACCGCGCCGGACCCCGCCTGCCGCACGTCGCGGGCGACCGCCGGGAGGTGCCGCACCGTCAGCCGGGGCGGCACCCGCGCCAGCAGGTCGCGCACCGCCCACTGGAGGTACTCGCCGAGCAGCCTGCGCGGCAGGTAGTCGTCGAACCGCACCGGCCCGTGCCGGGTCAGGCACCATTCGTGCAGGCTCGGCCCGGTGGTGACCGGTGCGCCCGGCGTCATGTGCTCGTCGGAGAAGATCGTGAGCTGGGCGGCGATGGTGTTGAGCAGCAGGTAGTCCGGCTGCTTGACGTCGTGCACGCCCACCCCCGGCTCGCCCGGCTCGATGAGCAGCAGCTCCGTCGCCGGACCGGGCAGCCTGGTGTGGCTGACGACCCGTTCCAGCACCGACAGGCCGCGCGGGCCTGCCCCGATGACCGCGATGCGCATGGCCGTCACCACCGCTGCGTCTCGCCGAAGAAGTCCGGCACCTCGAGCGCCAGCCCCTGTTCACGGGCGACCGAGAGCACGTGCTGCCCGACCGCGAGGTCCAGGACGCCCAGGCCGAACGGCGACACCAGCACGCCCCGGCCCGGATCGGGCAGCGCCCGGCCGAGCACCAGGTCGGCGATCGTGCCCGTGACGAAGTCGCGGTTGCCCGTCTCCTGCTCGGCCAGGTGCGGCGAGGTGTCGGCCTTCATGCAGTGCTCGACGTCGTCGAGGTAGTTCTGCGCGCCGAGGACCACCGACGGGGCGAAGTCACGCAGCGAGATGTTCAGCGCGATCTGCCCCGGCTCCAAGGGGCGCGCGAGGTGCGGGGCCCCGGCCGTCGTCGCGGTCACCACGGTCTGCGCCGTCAGCGCCTCCGGGGCCGTGGCCACCCGCTCCGCGATCAGTCCCAGCTCGTCCCTCGCCAGCCGCACGAGGTTGTCGGCCGACTCCGGGTGCAGATCGAACACCCGCAGCCGGTCCACTCGGTGGCCGACCGCCGTCAGGTAGCGCAGGATCGTCCGCGCGATCACCCCGGCCCCGATGATCGAGACCTCTCCGTTGCCCGGCAGGTGTGCCGCGAGCGCCCGCGCCGCCACCGCCGCCGACGCCGCCGTCCGCGCGGCGCTGATCGACGCCGCCTCCAGCAGCGCCGTCGGGTAGCCGGTCTCGTAGTCGTTGAGGATCAGCACCGCCGAGGCACGCGGCACGTCCCGCCGCACGTTCGACGGGAAGCTGGCGATCCACTTGATGCCCGCGACGGGGGCGGCGGCCAGGTCGGCGAAGGCGGGCAGCGCGATGATCCTGGCGTCCGGCTTCGCCGGGAACCGCAGGAAGTAGCTGTCCGGGTTGATCGTTCGCCCGGCGTCGTGCCGCAGGTAGGCGTCCTGGACCAGGTCGACCACGCGCGGGAGCGAGGCGTCCAGGACCTCCTTGACGACCCTGCCGGGCACCACCTCAAACGAGAACATCACGCTGTCCCTCCTCGAGCGGCCGTTCGGGGGCCAGTGCCCGGCCCAGGCCGTGCTCGATCACCCAGTCGTCGTCGTAGACGGAGTTCAGGTATCGCTCGCCGAGGTCGGGGGCTATCGCCACGACCGTCTCGTCCGGGTCGATGTCGGCGGCCTGGCGGCGGATCGCGGCGAGGACCGTGCCGGTCGAGCCGCCCGCGAGCAGGCCGGTCGTCCTGGCCAGCCAGCGGCACTCGCGCACCGTGTCGTCCTCGTGCACCAGCACCACCTCGTCCGGTGCGTCCGGCGCCAGCAGCTCCGGCCGCCTGCTCGTGCCCAGGCCCGGAATGTGGCGGGGCCCCGGTTCGGAGCTGAAGTTCACCGAGCCCACCGAGTCGACGGCGACGATCCGGGTCTGCGGGCTGTGCGTCCGGAAGTAGTCCGTGATCCCCATGAGCGTCCCGCCGGTGCCGACGCCGACGTACAGCCGGTCCACCTTGTGGAACTCGTCGAGCACGGCCGGGGCGGTGCTCTGCTCGTGGGCGAGCGAGTTGTCGGGATTGGCGTACTGGTTGACCCAGAACAGGTCCGGCTCCTCCTGAAGCCGTCGCCTGATGTAGGAGATCCGGCTGCCCAGGAAGCCGCCGTTCTCGTCGCGCTCCCGGATGACGACCACCTCGGCCCCCAGGGTCCGCATGATCGCGGCGGCCGAGGCGTTGGCGTTCGCGTCCGTGACGCAGGTGAGGCGGTAGCCCTTCGCCGCGCAGATCACCGCGAGCGCCACCCCGAGGTTCCCCGACGTCGACTCGATGATCCGGACCTGTGACATGTCCACACCGGACAGTTCCGCGCCGGTGAGAATGCTGCGGGCGGTCTTCAGTTTGATCGATCCTGCTGCGTTGAGGCCCTCCAGTTTCAGGTAGAAGCGGGTGAGATCCCCCAGCCCGGTGACACGTAAGAAGACGTCGTCCCGCACCAGGTCATAGACACGATCCGTGATCAACGCGATCCTCCAATGCGAGTTCACGTCGGAATATCGGAAGAAACGGAGAAACCTGCCGCCCCGTCGAGATCAGGTGCTCGGCACCGGGGCTGACCACTGCCGCTGTCGTTCGAGCGTCGCGAGTTCGTACTCCAGGCGTCCGCCCGCGACGCCGGGAGCGGCAGGGCGGACTCGGCCGACGTGCATCCTCTGCAAGGGCACGATCGTGAAGCCGGAGAACGACTCCGGCGGCTCCGCAGACGACGCGGTCAACGCCGCCGCGAGCGCCGACAGGCCGGGCACGGTCGTCACCACGGCCGTCGAACGGGCGGCGGCGGTCGACCTCGCCACGCGCGCCGACGGGGTCCGGTCCAGCGTCACCACCAGCTCGACCTCGTCCACCAGCAGCCTGGCCAGGTCGTCATCGGACAGCCCGGCCGGGAGCGCCCGCACCGGCACGTCCTCGGCGGCCAACAGCTCGGCGGTCGCGTGGTCGGCCACCAGCTCGACACCGTGCCGCCGCAGCGTGGCCAGCGCGGGAAGGGCCGCCGCCACCTGCCGACGGGTCAACGAGACGTAGGCCGGACCCGACGACGGCAGCGCCACTCCCGCAGCCAGCTGCGCCTTGGCGTAGGCCAGACCGAAGGACACGTCGGTGCCCATGACCTCGCCGGTGGACTTCATCTCCGGCCCCAGCAGCGAGTCGACGCCCCCGCCGTCGGCGGTGCGGAACCGAGGGAACGGGAGCACCGCCTCCTTGACCGCGACGAGGGCCTGCGGTGACGGTCGTGTCCCGTCGCCGACGGCGGGGAGGACGCCCTCCGAGCGCAGGTCGACGATGCTCGCGCCGAGCATGATCCGCGCCGCCGCCCTGGCCAGCGGGACGGCGGTCGCCTTGGACACGAACGGCACGGTGCGCGACGCCCTCGGGTTGGCCTCCAGCACGTAGAGCACGCCGTCCTTGAGCGCGTACTGGACGTTGAGCAGGCCGCGCACCCCGATGCCTGCGGCGATGGCGCGGGTGGAAAACCGCACGGCGTCGACGTCGGCCCCGCTCAGGGTGATCGGGGGCAGCACGCACGCCGAGTCGCCGGAGTGCACGCCTGCCTCCTCGATGTGCTCCATCACGCCGCCGACGAAGATCTCCTCGCCGTCGAACAGGGCGTCCACGTCGATCTCGATCGCGTCGTCCAGGAACCGGTCGACCAGCACCGGGTGCTCCGGACTGACCTCGGTGGCGCGGACGATGTAGCCCGCCAGCGCCTGGTCGTCGTAGACGATCTCCATGCCGCGACCGCCCAGCACGTAGGAGGGGCGCACCAGCACCGGGTAGCCGATCTCGTCGGCGACGGCCTTGGCCTGGGCGAACGACGTGGCGGTGCCGTACCTCGGCGCGGGAAGACCCGCGTCGGCGAGCACCCGACCGAAGGCGCCCCGGTCCTCGGCGAGGTGGATGGCGTGCGGCGGAGTCCCCACGATCGGCACCCCCGCGTCCGCGAGCCGCTGCGCCAGGCCCAGCGGCGTCTGCCCGCCGAGCTGCACGATCACGCCGACGACGGTGCCGGAGCGCTGCTCGGCGTGGCACACCTCCAGCACGTCTTCGAAGGTCAGCGGTTCGAAGTACAGCCGGTCGGCGGTGTCGTAGTCGGTGGACACGGTCTCCGGATTGCAGTTGACCATCACCGTCTCGTACCCGTGCCCGAAGTCGGGAGCCTCGCGCAGCGCCGTCGCCGCGTGCACGCACGAGTAGTCGAACTCGATCCCCTGCCCGATCCGGTTCGGTCCGGAGCCCAGGATGACGACCTTGGGTCGATCCCGCTGCTCGGCGACCTCGGTCTCCGCGTCGGGGTCGAACTCGTAGGCCGAGTAGTGGTACGGCGTCGTGGCGGCGAACTCGGCCGCGCAGGTGTCGACGGTCTTGAAGACCGGCCGCACGCCCAGCGCGTGCCGCAGGGCGCGCACGCCGTCCTCGCCAGCCGATTCGGGGCGCAGCACCGCGATCTGTCGATCGGACAGGCCCGCCCGCTTCGCCGCGCGCAGCAGGGGTTCGTCCAGCATCGGCGCGTCCCGGATCTCCCGGCCGAGGTCGACCAGGCAGGCGATCTGCTCAACGAACCACGGGTCGATGCCGGACGCCGCATGCACCTGCTGGATCGTCGCGCCCAGACGCAGCGCCCGGTCCACCGTGTACAGGCGCCCGTCGTGGCCGGTGCGCAGGGCGTCCAGGACGGACTTCAGCGCGGTGTCCGGGTCGACGGCCGGGTCGTCGGGCACGGTCCAGAAGCCCGCGGCCCTGGTCTCCATGGAGCGCAACGCCTTGCCCAGCGCCTCGATGAAGCTGCGGCCGATGGCCATCGCCTCGCCGACCGACTTCATGGTCGTGGTCAGGGTGGGATCGGCGCCGGGGAACTTCTCGAAGGCGAACCGGGGCACCTTCACCGCGACGTAGTCCAGGGTCGGCTCGAAGCTGGCCGGGGTCTCGCCGGTGATGTCGTTGCGGATCTCGTCCAGGGTGTAGCCGATCGCGAGTCGCGCGGCGATCTTGGCGATGGGGAAGCCGGTCGCCTTCGACGCCAGCGCCGAGGAGCGCGAGACGCGCGGGTTCATCTCGATGACGACCATCCGCCCGGTCGCCGGGTTCACGGCGAACTGGATGTTGCAGCCGCCGGTGTCCACGCCCACCTCGCGGATCACCGCGATGCCGACGTCGCGCATGTGCTGGTACTCGCGGTCGGTCAGGGTCATCGCGGGCGCGACGGTCACCGAGTCGCCGGTGTGCACGCCCATCGGGTCGATGTTCTCGATGGAGCACACCACGACGACGTTGTCCTTGCGGTCCCGCATCAGCTCCAGCTCGTACTCCTTCCAGCCGAGCACGCTCTCCTCGATCAGCACCTCGGTGACCGGGGACTCCGCGAGTCCGCCCTCGGCCAGCCGCTCCAGCTCCTCGGGGGTGCGGGCCAGGCCGGAGCCCAGGCCGCCCATGGTGAACGACGGCCGGATCACCACCGGCAGGCCCAGCTCGGCGACGGTGGCGCGGACCTCGGCCATGGTGCGGCACACCGCGCTGCGCGGGACCTCCGCGCCGATGCCGCGCACCAGGCACTTGAAGACCTGTCGGTCTTCGCCGCGCTGAATGGCCTCGATGTCAGCGCCGATCAGCTCGACGTCGTACTTCGCCAGCACCCCGCGTTCGTGCAGCGCGAGAGCGGTGTTCAACGCGGTCTGCCCGCCCAGCGTGGCCAGGATCGCGTCCGGCCGCTCCGCAGCGATCACCTTCTCCACGAACTCCGGCGTGATCGGCTCGATATACGTCGCATCCGCGAACTCCGGATCAGTCATGATCGTCGCCGGATTCGAGTTCACCAGGCTGACCCGCAGGCCCTCCTCCCGCAACACCCGACACGCCTGAGTACCGGAATAGTCGAACTCACAGGCCTGACCGATGACGATCGGCCCAGAGCCGATCACCAGTACGTGTCGGAGATCGGTCCGCTTCGGCATCAGCAGACCCCGCCCGTCGTCCGTTCGTCGACGAGGCGAGCCGTCGGGTCGCCGACCTCGTCGGACCGAGGAGCCTCGTCCTGTCCGCAGGCCGCGTCCGGCCCGCGGTGCGCGCCTGCCGCGGATCGCCCGTGGCGGGCACCGACGTCCTCCCCCGGGCCGCGTGCCTCGCCGTCGGCGGCTGTCGAGGTGCTCGGCCGCAGGGGCGGGCCTGCGGCCGTCCCCCGGGCAGCGGCGCCCCGCCTCGTGCCGACCGCCTGGCAGTTCCCGCCGTGGAACCCACGACGGCTCAGCAGTAGAACAGCAGCATTCATCCGCACGCCCCCAAGACGACGGGCGCGCCCCCCAAGACGCGCCATTCCCCGACCTGGCCGAGATCGCCGCTGATCGCATACGGAGTGCGGCCGGAGTGCACCGCGTGAGACGGTGTCCGGTGGCAGGGCGCAATGGCGATTCAAACGGTCGGCGGTCGAGTCGGCTTCAGGTTATCAACCGGCACTCATTCGACAAGGGTGCATTCGGCCTAACAATTCGAGGCAGCGACAGTTGCCCGAAAACAGGATCGGCGCACAAAGAAGTCGATGAGTCACAGACAGCGCGCACGCACAACAAGTTGGCGAGCGACCGAAAAATCGGGCATAAGACCGGGTTCGCAACCGAAGGGACGGCTGCGCGGCGCAGGCACCACCGGGACTACCACCGGGGACTACCACCCACGAACTGCGAAGACGAGGCCTCGGGACGATCAACGACGACTCCGCCTGCCGCGACGTATACCGCACCTCACCGGCTGTCCCACCAGCCGGGAATCGCAGTTTCACGATGGACGAAAGAATCCCGAGACGCGTATTAAAGTCACGTTCGGCGGACCGGTGGCTCCGTCGCGACATCACCTGCCGCGATAACCGATCGGCTGGCGATAACCTGGTCGACAGGGCCGGAACCGACGAGTACGGTTTGCGCTCGAGGCGAGTCTTACCGGCCGGAACCCGATCCCAGTCGGTGATTCTGTCGAGCCACGCGACGTCCACCGCACGGGGCGGCGTCGTCCGGAGTGCGCGCGGTCACGATTGCGCCCGCCCGACAATCCGCCCCAGGGAGAGCGTCGAAGGAATGCCCGGCAGGCACCTCGTGCCGCCCCGGCCCGAGGCCGGTTCGCGGGAAATCGGTTGCCCACACCACCGAGGCGACCCATAGGGTCACTTCCCGTGATGGTGCAGGGTGATGTCGACAACGGCTGGGCAGTCCTGACTGACGACGGCCGAGGGGGCGGACTGCGGGCGCTGCGCAGACCGGACGGGCGCCGACACCTGTTCTTCCTCGGCGCGGCGACCGACGAGTACGGCCCGCTGGTCGAGACCGCGCTCCGCGCGCTGGACACCGATCTGTACGTGGAGGTGGACGAGGCCGACGCCGCCGCGCTCACCGCACTGACCGAGCGCGGTTTCGTGGTGCACCGCAGCGAGCACCGGTACGCGGTGCCGACCGATCCGGCGGTGACCGGGCTGGGCGTCGGGCTCGGCGATGTCGAGCTCCGGTCGGTCATGGCGGCCGACCCCGACCGGTGGCGAGTGCTCGACGACGAGCTGCGCGGGGAGGTTCCCGGCGCGGGCGGCTGGCGGAACGACCCGGTGAGCTTCGCCTCGGACACCTTCGCCGATCCCGAGTTCGACCCGGCGCTGTACCTGATCGCGGTGGATCGCGTCACCGACGCCTATCTCGGCCTGACCCGGGTATGGAACCGGCAGCCGAGACCTCGACTGGGCCTGATCGGCACCGCCGCCGACCACCGCCGGCGCGGGGTGGCACGTCACCTGCTCGCCGAGGCGTTCGGGGTGCTGCACCGCCGAGGACATCACGAGGTGACCTGCGAGGTCGACGAGCGCAACACCGCCTCGAACGCGCTGTTACTCGGCGTCGGTGCACGCCGGGAGGGCGGCGGCGTCGAACTCCTGCGGCGGGGCGCCGCCGGGTGAGAGTCTCCGCCACACACCCGCTCCCCTGCCACTGAGTCACCGACTCGATCAGGAGCCGGAACTGCGGAACGTCCCGGCTGGTCGGCATCGAGGGTCCGTGCTCACCACCCTGAGCATCGCGCGACGGCGCGCCGCCCCGGTCCCCCTAGACCGGTCTGTCCGCGAAGGCCATGACGATCGCGTCCGTGAGTTCGGCGCCGTAGCGGCCGTCCTGGTCGAGGTCCGGGTCGTAGATCGTCACGTGGAGGCCCACGCAGCGCTCGTCGGCGAGCATCGGGCGCAGCAGGTCGAGCAGTTCGCCGTACTGCAGGCCGCCGGGGTCGGGAGCGTCCACCGCGGGAAGCACCTCGATGTCGAGCACGTCGACGTCGAGGTGCACCCAGAATCCGTCCAGACCGTCGAACCGCTCCAGGGTTCGCGCGGCCACCGCAGCGGGCCCCGCTGCCTGGATCTGCGGTGCCGTCCAGCAGGCGATCCCGGCCTCGGCCAGGTTCGGCACGTCCTCGTCGTCGTCCCGGTTGCCGAGCACGACGACGTCGCCGTCCCGGACGTAGGGTCCGAGCCCGTCGATGTCGGTGACGTCGGCCCGGCCCCGGCCGGTGGCCAGGGCGAGCGTCTCGCCCGCCGCCGCGCCGGACCGGCCCGCCTGCGCCAGTCGGAGGAAGTCCGCGCTGCCGTCGAAGTACGCGAGCCCGTACCGGCCGCGACGGCGCAGGGCGAGCATCGGCGCCAACAGGATGCTGCAGTCGCCGCCGAGCACGAACGGGAACTCTCCTCGATCCAGCTGCCGTGCGATGCGCTCGGCCAGGCGTGCGGTGTACTCGGCGATCGCGGCGCCGTTGAAGAGTCCGTCGCCCGGCGACCAGTCCGAGACGTCATACCTCGGCGGGACCACGTAGCCCGCGTCGCCCGCGCCGATCCGCCCGAGCAGCCCGTGATCGCGGAGCACGCCCGCGAGCTTGTAACAGCCGGGCAGGACACCGGGAGCAGGCATGCGCAGACCGAGGTTGGACGGCGCGTCCAGCACGACGATCGGGTTCATGGCCCGGACTCTACGATCCCGATCTGACTCCGCCGATCAGTCCGCGCTGCCGCACGCGGGTCACGCGGCGCGGTCGAGTTCGGCCGCCAAGCCTGCGCGGGCCTGGGCTCGCGACGGCCCGTCCACACCGCGCACCAGGCCGACCGCGTCCGGCAGCGAGACCGGCAGGCCCCCCGCGTCCGAGTCTCCGGTGCCCGCCGGGCCCGGCAGTCCCGCCCCACGGTGTCCTCGGTAGACGACGATCAACAGGATGACCCCGACGAACACCAGGCCGTGCGAGAGCACCCGCTCCGGGGTGGCCAGACCCGCCATGAGGTCGCCGATCGAGACCAGCGCCAGCACCACGGCGAACCCGCCGAGCATCGGCAGCTGACCGGCCGCCGCCCGCGTCCGCACCGCAGCCCAGAGCAGGCCGATCCCGAGCGCGAGATTCCACGCGGCACTCTCGTTGATCAGGTGTCCCGCCATGAGACCCGACTCGTGTGCGACGTGCCCGTGGTCGCCGCCGCCGATCAGCTGGACGGCCCCGAGCACGATCTGGGCGATCGCGACGAGGCCGAGGAGGATGCGACGCACCGGCAGCCGAGGGGCCGCAGGCGGCGCGATCGTCATGATCCGGGCGGTGAGATCGGGGACGGCGGGCGCGGCTCGGACGTGCATCGAGCGACGCATCTCCGTCACGGCGCGCTCCCAGGCCTGGCAGGAGGAACAACTGTGGACGTGCCCGGCGACCTCCGACTCCGGCAGGACGTCGGCCTCGCCGTCGAGGTGTGCCGACAGAGCCTCCCGGTACTTCGCACAGTTCATGGCGCTGATTGTCGTCGGCTCAGGTGAACCCGCTCGCGCGCACCTCGGCTACTGTGAGGCCCGTGACTCGCAAGGGTGATCGACTGAGCGAAGAACAGATCACCGCGCTCGCACTCTCCGCCGGTCGAGGCGACCGAGCAGCCCTGGAGGCATGGGTCCGCGCGACACAGGCCGACGTCTGGCGGTTCCTCGCCCACCTCGACGGTCCCGGCAGCGCCGACGACCTGACCCAGGAGACCTACCTGCGGGCGTTCACCTCGCTGCCGAGCTTCGCCGCGCGATCCTCCTCCCGCACCTGGCTGATCTCGATCGCCCGCCGCGTGGTGGTGGACCGGATCAGGTCACGCGCCGCCCGCCCACGGGTCTCCCACGAGGTCGACTGGCAGCAGGCCGCCGAAAGCGATGCCGCACGTCGGCGCAGGCGCTCGGCAGGCTTCGAGGACATCGTGGAACTCAACGTGCTCCTGGACTCGCTCGACGAGTCCCGGCGTTCCGCGATCGTGCTCACCCAGATACTGGGGCTGTCCTATGCGGAGGCCGCGAAGGTCTGCGACTGCGAGGTCGGCACCATCCGCTCGCGGGTGGCACGGGCCAGGGACGACCTGCTCCAGGCCCGTGGGCAGGCCCACGAGACCGGCTGACGACACCCGTCGCACACGTCGGACGAGAGAATCGGTGCCCCCTGCCGTCTTCTGGTCCCCGGCATCCCGCCCGGCACGCCGGGACTGGACGAGACCGCCGCCCTCCCCCGCCTGTCCTCACCGGGTCGGCTCGGCACGCCGCGACCGGCCGGGCACGCCTGCGACGAATCAGCCGGGCGGACCGGCTCGGCGGGCGGACGGGTCTGCCGCCTGCTCCGCAGTGTCTCGGGCACCCGCGAGCGGCTGGGCGGCATAGTGAATGCGCACCACCCCGTCGGAATGGCGCTGCGCCTCGGCGTTGACGCCGAAGACCGAGCGGAGCATGGCGGGGGTGAGCACGTCGAGGACGGGGCCGACCGCCACGATCCGACCCCGGTCGAGGACCACCAGCTCGTCACAGGTCCGCGCCGCCATCTCCAGCTCGTGCAGCACCGCCAGGGTGGTGACCCCCGTCGTGCGCACCAGGGCCAGCAGTTCGAAGCGGGCGCGGATGTCCAGGTGGTTGGTCGGCTCGTCGAGGATCAGCAGCCGAGGCTCCTGGGCGAGCGCCCTGGCGACCAGCACGCGTTGACGCTCGCCGCCGGACAGCGTCCCGAACGCCCGATCGGCGAAGTCGGCCGTCGCCGTCCTGGTCATGGCGTCCAGGACGACCTCCCGATCCCGGGAGCCAGGACGTTCGAGGAGGCCGTGATGCGGAGTCCGCCCGAGCGCGACGACCTCGGCGACGGTCAGCCCGGCCGAGGAGGAGTCGCTCTGCAGCACCGCGGCCGTACGGCGGGCCGCCTGGCGCGGAGCCAGCCGCCAGACGTCGTCGTCGCCGACGCGGACGACGCCCGCGTCGGGCCGCAGCGAGCGGTAGACCGAGCGCAGCAGGGTCGTCTTGCCGCTGCCGTTCGGGCCCACCAGCCCGACGAAGGAGCCCGAAACCACGTCGAAACCGGCCTGGTGGACGATCCGATCGTCGCCGATGGAGAGGTCCACCCCGGTCAGCTGCAGTCTCATGCGGCATCCCATCCTCGGCCACGCCGAATCAGCCAGACGAAGAACGGCGCGCCGAAGACGGCGGTGACGATGCCCAGCGGCAGTTCGTTGGGCGGATCGACGACGCGGGAGAGCAGGTCGACCAGCACCAGATAGGACGCGCCGATCAAGGCCGACAGCGGCAGGAGGCGTCGGTGATCGACGCCGAAGGCCAGCCGCACCAGGTGCGGGATCATCAGGCCGACGAAGCCGATGCCGCCTGCGACCGAGATCAGCGAGGCGGTGATCAGCGATGCGGTGATCAGCAGGCCGATGCGCAGTCGCCACACGTCCACGCCCAGCGCGGTGGCCGACTCCTCGCCGGTGACCAGCGCGTTGAGTCGCCTGCCGTAGAGGACGAGCAGCCCGGTGCTCGCCAGGACGATGGCGGCGGTGAGGGGCAGCTGCTCCCACTGCGCGCCCGCGACGCTGCCCAGCATCCAGAACATCACCCGGCGCAGCTCGTTCGGATTCGCCTGCAACTGGACGAAACTGGTGACGGCGGCCAGCAGGTAGCCGACCGCGACGCCCGAGAGCACCAGTCGGGTCGGCACCAGCCTGCCGCCGCGCTGGCCGAGCGCGAAGACCAGGACCACCGCGAGCAGCGCGCCGAGGAAGGCGGCGCCGGTGACGCCGAGGCCCGCGAGTCCGGCGAACACGCCGGTCCCGATCGTCATCACCAGGACCGCGCCCACTGAGGCACCCGAGGAGATGCCCAGGAGGTAGGGATCGGCCAACGGGTTGGCGACGACGGCCTGCAGGACGACGCCCGCCACCGACAGGCCCGCCCCGCACAGCGCGGCCAACAAGACCCTCGGCACCCGGTAGCCCCACAGGATCTGGTCGTCGACGACGTCGGCGGGCGGTCGACCCGTGAGGCGGTCGACGATCACGCGCCAGGTGTCCGCAAGTCCGATGTGGACGGAACCGATGCCGATCGCCACGAGCATCGTGACGGCGAGGACGATCAGCAGGCCCGCGGCCAGTGGAACCAGCGGAACCCGACCGAACGGCGCCGTGCCTCGGCGCTCGGCCATCTCAGAACCTTTCGGGATGCGCCATGCGCGCGATCGCCTCGACGGCCTCGGCGTTGCTCGGACCCAGGTAGATCGAGTCCGACAGCACCACGAAGTCCTCGTCGCGCGCGGCCGCCCACTGGGGGAACTCGTCGAACAGCCTGCGTGCCTCCGACTCCGGGTCGGGGTGCCGGTAGCTCACGATGACCACGCCGTCGACGGCGGCCTGAGCGGCGTGTTCCCGGCTCACGTCGGCGAACATGCCCTCGGAGGCGTCGCCGAAGGCGTTCACCGCGCCCGCCCGAGCCAGGACGTCGTTCCAGATTCCGGTGGCTCCGACGTCGCCGAGTCCGCCCGAGCCCATGCTCATGCCGACGAACAAGACGAGGACGTTCTTCTCCGCCGCCCCCGCCACCTGGGCCTCGATCTCCGCGATCGCCGCGCGCGACTGCGCGATGACCTCCTCGGCCCGCTCCGGGACGTCGAAGATCGTGCCGAGGTCGGTGATCAGCTCGTAGCCGTCCTCAATGACCGGTTCGCCGTCGACCGTGCCCGTCGGGCCGCAGCTTCGGGCCGGGACATAGCTGTTCGCGCCGAGCCGCCGCAGTTCGTCCCTGGTCGCATGCCCCAGGTCGGCGGAGAAGCCACCGTCGTAGGTGGCGAGCACGAAGTCCGGCCGCAGGGCGAGCATCGCCTCGCGCGGGATGTCGCCCGACTCGTTCAGTGCGAGGCCGCCGGTCGACAGCGCCTCGATCTCCTGCTGCCGACCGTCGACCTCCGAGGCCCCGTAGTCCTGCGCGTTGGCCACGATCCGATCGCCCAGCCCCAGCGCCAGCATCGAGGAGACCTCGGCGACCGAGCCGCCGTTCATCACGACGGTGCGTTCGGGCGGTGCGGGGAAGGTGTACTCCTCGCCGCAGTTCTCGATCACCACGGGGTAGCCCGCCGGGCTCTGCTGCGCCGCAGCACCCACAGGCGGGGTCTCCGAAACCGTGTTCGCACAGCCCGCCGAGGCCGCCAGCACCGCCGCCGCCGCCACGGCGATCAGCCTTCGCCGAGTCACCACGGTCGTCTCCTCCTCTGCCGTCGCCGCACCTCGCGACAGCGGTCGCGAGACGTCCTTGAATCGGTCGGGCCGGTGCGGATCGAAGTTCCCGCCGACTGTGGACGACTGAAGCGGAGGCCGCGTCGACGACGCCGGGCGTGAGAAGGGTCTCCGCCGCCTGGTCGGCCGAGCCGTTCTCCCCGGCACGGGCAGGCGGCTGACCTGGCCCTCGGCCGCGGGGGGCGACGGCTGCCTGCCTGCCCGGTGCAATCCCTCGGCAGGGCAGGGAACCATCCGGGCGGACGGGCCGACCTCTGGAGCGTGCAGAGACGTGACAGACCAGATCTGGGAACCCGCCGCCTGATCCGTGGCGGCCTGACGCTTTCGGTGGTGATCGCCGTGGCCGTCGTCGCGGTGACCGTGGCTCTCGCCGGTGACGTGCACGCGCCGCTCGGTGACGAGGACCCCGGCCTGATCACCTCGCTGGGCGCGACGCTGCTACGGCTGTCGGCCCGGCTCGCGGGCGCGGTCTGCCTCGGTTCGTTGGTGTTCGCCGCCTTCTGCACGCCGTCCGCGCCGACGGGCACCGTGACCGCCGACGGCTATGCCGCGCTGCGGACGGCGGGTCGTGCGGCGGTCTGCTGGGCGGGGGCGGCGGTGTTGCTCGTCCCGTTCAGCGCGGCTGACGTCGCCGGTCGACCGGTGGCCAGGATGGCGGAGCCTGCCGTCCTGTGGGGCCTCGTCGACGCGCTCGAGGAGCCGAAGGCGTGGGTGTTCGTGCTGTTCTGCGCGGTCTTCGTGGCCGTGGGTGCGCGCTGGACGCTGTCCTGGCGCCCGAGCGTGCTGCTGCTCGTGGTCGCCGCGTTCGGCGTGCTCGCACCGGTCGTCGTCGGGCATGCCGCCGTGGGTGTCTGGCACGACGTGGCGACCAACGCGATGCTGTGGCACGCGGTGGCGGCGGCACTCTGGCTGGGCACGCTGGTCGCGTTGCTGCTGCATGTGCGTCGCGGCGGAGCCCGTCAGGACCTGGCGATCCGGCGTTACCACCGCCTCTCCCTCGGCTGCCTCGTCATCCTCGGCGGCTCGGGAGTGATCAGCGGCCTGATCGGGGCCCGGCCTGCCGGCCTGCTCAGCACCGGCTACGGACTGCTGATCATCGTCAAGGCCCTCGTCCTGGTCGGACTCGCCGCGATCGTGGTCGTCCTGCGACGGCGGTGGCTTCGGCCCTCCTTGGCCGACGACCGACGACCGGTGGCCCGGCTGCTCCTGATCGAGGTGGTCGTGCTGGGACTGGCCGCCGGGGTGTCCGCCGCGCTGAGCCGACTCGTGTTGCCCGCGTTCTTCTCCGATCCCGCGTCGATCATGGAGACGCTGATCGGCTACGAGCTGACCGCCGCACCCGACCTCGCGAGCATGGTGCTGGGCTGGCGGCTCAACCTGGTGGTCGGCGTCGGGGCGCTGGCCGCGCTGGTGCTCTACCTGTTCGGGGCGCGCAGGCTGCGACGCCGAGGCGACCGCTGGCCGGTCGGGCGCACCGTGGCCTGGATCGGCGGCTGTCTGGTCGTCCTGGTCGCGACGTCGTCCGGGCTCGGTCGGTTCGCCCCCGGCGCCTTCAGCATCCACATGGCCACGCACATGACGCTGAACATGCTGGCTCCGGTGCTGCTGGTGCTGGGCGGACCGATCACGCTCGCGCTGCGCGCCCTGCCCGCCGCAGGCGAGGGACGCCCGCCGGGGCCGAGGGAATGGCTGGTGTCGCTGTCCCATTCCAGGGCAGCCCGGCTGCTGCTGCATCCCGTGACGGCCTCCGTGGTGTTCATCGGCTCGCTCTTCGGGCTGTACTTCACCGGCCTCTTCGGCGAGGCGATGCCGGAGCACTGGGCGCACCAGCTGATGACCGTCCACTTCCTGGTGTCCGGCTACGTCTTCTACTGGCTGGTCATCGGCGTGGACCGGCCGCCTCGGCCACTGCCGCATCTGGCCAGGCTGGGCATGCTGTTCGCCGCGATGCCGTTCCACGCGTTCTTCGGGGTGCTGCTGATGAGCAGGCCGACGCTGATCGGCGAGATGTACTACCGCTCTCTCGACGTGGGCTGGGTGCCCGACCTGCTCGCCGATCAGCATCTCGGTGGGGCGATCGCCTGGGTCGCGGGCGAGGTGCCGATGGTGCTCGTGCTCATCGCCCTGCTCGTCCAGTGGTCCCGACAAGACGAGCAGGACTCGCGTCGACACGATCGTCGGGAGGGTGCGGCGCGCGGCGACGGGAACAACCTGGACTCCTACAACGCGATGCTCGCGGCGCTGGCCGACCGACGAGACTGACCGGCTCCCGGGCACGGCCGGACCATGGCGGCGGCACTGGCATCGCGCCGGCCGTGCGACGGGGGCGGCGGCATCGCGGGCGGCATCGCGGGCGGCAGAGACTGCGACTACGAGACGGCCTCCAACGGCAGGTCGTTGCCGCGCCAGGTCGCCGCCAGGTCCTGAACCGGCACGTCGAGCGCCTCGCCCAGGCAGACGATCGTGCCGAATCCGGGGGACGGCAGTCGGCCGGTCTCGATCTTGCGCAGGGTCTCCGGCGAAATGCCCGCCGCCTGTGCGACTTCCGCCAGGTCCCGTCCCGCTCGCGCGCGGCGCAGCAGGGCGCCGAGACGTCTGCCTGCTTCGAGCTGCTCGGACGTGAGCGGTTGACGGACCATGCCCCCAGGATATGGTTGGTATTATTATACCGGTAGGTGCTAGGGTGCCGGTATAATAATACCAATACCCTGTGACGTGAGGTAATCGTGATCGAACTGAAGACGCCTGCGGAGATCGGACGCATGCAGGTGGCCGGGCGTTTCGTCGCCGAGGTGCTCTCCGAGGTCGCCAGGCTCGCCGACGTGGGCGTCAACCTCCTGGACCTAGAGCACCACGTGCGCGGCATGATCACCCGGCGCGGGGCGGAGTCGTGCTACTGGGACTACACCCCGTCCTTCGGCAAGGGCCCGTTCCGCAACGTCATCTGCCTGTCCGTCAACGACGCCGTCCTGCACGGCCTGCCCCACGACTACACCCTGCGCGACGGGGACGTGCTCAGTGCGGATCTCGCGGTCACCATCGACGGCTGGGCGGCGGACTCGGCGCGCACGATCATCGTCGGAACCGCAGCCGAGGAGGACCTGCGACTCATCCGCGCCACCGAGGAGGCGTTGGCGGCGGCGATCGAGGCGGCGCGGCCGGGCAACCGCCTGGGCGACATCTCGGCGGCGATCGGGGCGGTGGCAGCCGCCCACGGCTATCCGGTCAACACCGAGTTCGGTGGTCACGGCATCGGCCGCACCATGCACGAGGATCTCCACGTCGCCAACAAGGGCCGGGCGGGCCGAGGCATGAAGCTCCGGCCGGGGCTGACCCTCGCCCTCGAACCCTGGTTCGCCAGGACGACCGACCGGATCGTCTACGACCCCGACGGCTGGACCATCCGGTCGGCGGACGGCTCGCGCACGGCTCACTCCGAGCACACGGTGGCCGTCACCGAGGGCGCCCCGCTGGTGCTCACCCGGCGGGAAGCGGAGAACTCTGCGCCGCAGGGGAACTCGGCCGGTCGACTGTCCACGACGGACGCCTAGGCCGCCCCGATCGCCCGAGCCCTGCCCCAGTGAACGGCGCTGGTGACCCTCGGGGCGGCCCAGGTGGCCGTGGTCGGGCCCGGTCATCTCGGCCCGGCACCTCCACGATCCCGGCGCCGCGACGCGGGCCGCCGGACTCGTCTCCGTCGGGAAGTGGGCTGCGGCGTGGTCGAATCGGGTGTCCGCCGCAGTCCCGATTCCAGCGAGCCGCCCGGTGCGGGCCGATCCAGGGAAGTCGGGTGATCACGGCGGCGGACGTCTCGGCCGCCGCCAGAATCAGTGCGGCGGTGCGGCCGACGGCGGGCTCCTTCGTCACCGGCGATTCCACGCGGTGTCGTCGGAAACAGCCGTCGCGGCGCGAGCCCGCAGCTCGGGGCCGTCAGCGAGTCGGCCGTCAGCGAGTCGGTCAGTACTGCGGCGGTCATCACCGGGGCGGTCGCCGTCACGGCCCATGCCCTCGGGCGCAGCCTCACACCGGCGCGAAGGCCGCCGTCCGCCGCCTGCCTCACCTCCTCGTCGATCCACGCCGTCACCGGCGGCTGTCACCGTCACCGTGCAGGTAGTCGGACGGCGAGGCCGCCCGGTTCCCGAGGAGTCCGACCGGCAGGGGCTGCTTCCGGCGCGCGGCAGGCGGCGTACTGTGCGAGCGCATTCTCGGTCCGGTCCTGTCGCCGTCACCACCGACAGCAGCCACCGGAATGACGGAGAGCCATGTCCGCCCACACCAGACCCCCCGACACCGCCGAGCAGCGCGTCGAGCTGATCCTCGGCGGGATGACCTGCGCAGCCTGCGCCGCCCGCGTGGAACGAGCCCTGAACAAGGTCGACGGTGCCCGCGCCTCGGTAAACTTCGCGACCGAGCGTGCGGTGGTGCACCACACGTCGGCGGTGACGCCCGAGGGACTCCTCGCCGTGGTCGAACGCGCGGGCTACCAGGCGACGGTGCGGCAGGCGCCGGGCGATGCCGAACAGCGGCAGTCCCGGGCCCGGCAGATCAGGGAGCTTCGGCGGCGGCTGGCGGTGGCGGCGTTGCTCGCGGTGCCGCTCGGGAACATCGCCATCACACTCGCGCTGGTGCCCGAGCTGCGGTTTCCCTACTGGGAGCTGCTGTGCCTGCTGCTCGCCACCCCGGTCGTCTTCTGGTCTGCGGCGCCGTTCCACCGCGCTGCCCTGCAAGCGCTGCGGCACGGTTCGTCGACGATGGACACGCTGGTGTCCCTCGGCGTGCTCGCCTCCTACGGCTGGTCGGTCTTCTCGCTGCTGCTGGGCGGCTCCGCCGAACCGGGCTACTGGCTCGGCTTCGGCACCACGGCCGCCGGTGCGGACGCGGTGTACCTGGAGGTCGCGGCCGGGGTGACGACGTTCCTGCTGGCCGGTCGCTACTTCGAGATGCGGTCCCGCCACCGTGCGGTCGACCTGCTGACTGCGCTGGACGGGCTCGCCGCCAAGGACGTCCGCGTGCTGCGCGCGGGAGTGGAGACCGTCGTCCCGATCGGCGCGCTCGCCGTCGGCGACCTGTTCATCGTGCGCCCCGGCGAGAAGATCGCCGCCGACGGCCGGGTGGAACGCGGCCTGTCCACTGTGGACACCAGTGCGATCACCGGCGAGTCGGTGCCCGCCGAGGTCGGCCCCGAGACGAGGGTGGTCGGCGGGACCATCAATCTCAGCGGGCGGCTCGTGGTGCAGGCCACCGCGGTCGGTGCCCGGTCGCAGCTCGCGCAGATGAGTGCGCTCGCCGAGCGCGCGCAGGCGGGCAAGGCCCGCATCCAACGGCTGGCCGACCGGATCTGCGCGATCTTCGTCCCCGTGGTGCTGGTGATCACGGCGATCACCTTCGCCAGCTGGCTGCTCACCGGCCATGCCACGACGGAGGCGTTCCGGGCCGCCGTGTCGGTGCTGATCATCGCCTGCCCCTGCGCGCTGGGGCTCGCGACACCGACCGCGTTGATGGTGGGCGTCGGACGAGGCGCACAGCTCGGCATCCTCATCAAGGGTCCGGAGGCCCTGGAGACCAGCAGGCGCATCGACACGGTCGTGCTGGACAAGACCGGGACGGTGACCACCGGACGGATGACGCTCACCGAGATCGTTCCCGTCGGGAGCCTCCCGGCAGACCAGGTCCTCCGGCTCGCGGCGGCGGTGGAGAGCGCCTCGGAACACCCGATCGCGGCGGCCGTGACGGCGCGGGCCCACGCCGAACTCGGCGACCTGCCCGAGGTGGACCGTTTCACGGCCTCGCCCGGTCTCGGCGCGCGCGGCGAGGTCGAGGGCCGGGCAGTCCTCATCGGCCGGGCGTCGCTGCTCGCCGACGAGGACATCTCGATCGATGCCGCTATTGCGGAGCGACTCGCCGACGCACAACGGACCGGAGCGACGGCCGTCGTCGTGGCGGTCGACGAGATCGTCGTGGGGCTGCTGGTGGTTCGTGACGAGGTCAGGCCGGGTGCGCGCGAGGCCGTCGCGCACCTGCACCGACTCGGCCTGCGCACCCTGTTGTTGAGCGGAGACACCGAGATCACGGCGAGAGCCGTCGCCGACGAGGTGGGCATCACCGAGGTGTCGGCAGGCGTGCTGCCCGCCGAGAAGGCGGCCGCCGTCGCGGAGCTGCAGGGCGCGGGCCGTCGGGTGGCCATGGTGGGCGACGGCGTCAACGACGCCCCGGCGCTGGCCACGGCGGACCTGGGTCTGGCCATGGCGCGCGGCACCGACATCGCCCTGCGTTCGGCCGACGTCATCCTGGTGCGGGACGACCTCCGCGTGGTCGCGGACGCGATCCTGCTCTCCCATCAGACGCTGCGCACCATTCACGGCAATCTCGGCTGGGCGTTCGTCTACAACCTGGCGGGAATTCCGCTGGCGGCATTCGGCCTGCTCAACCCGTTGATCGCCGGCGCGGCCATGTCGCTGTCCTCGCTGCTGGTGGTGAGCAACAGCCTGCGGCTGCGGCGCTTCTCGAGCGTCGACGTCGGGCCGGGAAGCGCCGAACCCCGGCCGTAGCCGAGCGCCGTGGCGGCCCCGGACTCGCCGACGGCGCCGCCGCGCAGTCGGCGTCCGGCGGCTCCAGCGGCGTCCCTTCGGCTCCAGCGGCGTCCGGCAGGCCGTCCCCCGGCGAGACACGGGCAGGACGGCGGGTAGGTCCGGCAGGCACCGGACCTGGTCGGCATCGTGGACACACGGCCGGGATCACGATCCGGACCGCGTCGACGCTCCCGCTCGTCGACATCGTGTGCGACGATCGCGATGATCGAGTTCTCGGCCTCGACGACCGAGCCTCCCCCATGCCTCCCGCACCGCCGCGCCCCGTCCACGAGCCGCTGCTCGCCGGCCGGGGGTCGGCACCTCGACCCGGCCCGCCCCGGCTCAGGGTCGGATCATCGACGACACGAACTCTGGACCCGGAGGAACGATCCCATGTTCGACCTCGAAGCAGTCGTGGCCGCCGTTACCCAGGCCTACGGAGAGGACCTGGGCGAAGCGGTGTCGAACTGCGACGCCGCAGACGGCCTGGTCGACGTCGTCTCCGCCGTCGCGAAGGACCACGACCTCGAACTCGACGAGATCATCGCCGCTGCCGAACTCGACGACGACGAGGCGGCCTGGGCGGCGTCCGCCAACCGCCCGGCAGCGGTGCTGATCAGCCGGATCCGCGACGGGCTCTCCTGACACCGCCGGTCGCGGGCGAATTAGGCCCCGTTCGCGGCGCCTTATCACCAGGGCATCGGGGACCTGCTCCGCAGCATCGACGCCCAGGGCCGTGCCGAGATCACGACGATGCGGCCGGCCTGCACCGATCTGATCGAGCTGCCCGAGCGAGCCGACGACTACCTCCCGCTGCCCGATCCCGACCTCCAGGCCGCCTGGTCTGCCGCGCCTGCCGACGTCAGCAGCGCGGCCGGAGGCTGTCTGACGGCCTCGATCGATCGGACGGGCAGGCCGTCTCGGCGGCGCTGCCTGCGCTGAGCACCGTCCCGGACGCGGTGGCCTGCGTCGGCGTCCGGACGATGGAGGCGGCCTCGGACGCACGACGACGTCGAGGAATCACCCCGGAGCCCGTCCCGGCGAGCGTCCGGGGTCTCTGCTCCGAGGGATGACGCGACGTTCTCGGCGCCCGCTCGTCGGCGGCGGCGAGCAGGCCCGCAGGGCACGAGGTCTGCGGACCGGGGCAGGACGAGGCATGATCCGAGACCGCCGGGCTGAGCGCGCTCCGCCTCGAACGACCCCGGATCGCGCACCAACCGAGCAGGCCGGGCATCCCGCTCGGCTCGGCCGCTCAAAGTCGTCGTCACTCCCCGACGTAGGAGATGGCAGGCCTCGGGGGCGTGCTCATCCCGTGACCGAGGAAGTAGTCGACGTGATGTGACTGCAGATAACCGTGCAGGGTCATGGCATTGCGGTAGGCCGGGTTGTGGGCCAGGGTGTAGAGCCGCGTGTCGGTGGGCTGGTCGGTCGTGAAGACGATCAGCTCGTCGCGGTCGGCGTTGGTGTAGACGACCTCTTCGCGCCAGTCGCCCAGGATGTCACCGACGAGTGCGGGGTTCACCCCGTGCGCGTTGACCGCCCCGTAGTCGGAGTTCCGCAGCAGCCGGCGCAGGCTGTTGCTCGGCCTCGGGTTCTCGGGGTCCCACTTCTCGAACTTGCCGTCGTTGAGCAGTTCCATGGTGAGATCGCCGTCCCACCACAACCCCAGCTGCGGCCACGGCGCCAGCCCGGTGTCGGGTTCGGTGAGCTCGTCGGTGGAGGCGTTGTAGAGGCCGGAGAAGGACCAGACCTCCATGCCGGGGAAGCGGGGGTCGATGTCGCCGACCATGCCCCGCCCGACGTCGGCGACGCCGTCACCGAAGTGCTGCCAGATCATCTCGCCGTCGGCGGCGTCGTAGTAGTACTCGCGCAGGCCGCTGGGGTTGTCCTGCTGCACGCCGTAGCCCTCCAGACCGGGCCGTTGCGGATCGATGTCGGCGATGTGAAAGCGGTCGCCGTGGACGATGCCCGCGTCGGCCAGCGAGTAGCGCAGGGTGCCGTCGCCATTGAGGACGAATCCGATCTCGACGATCTCGTCCTTCCCGTCACCGTCGACGTCGATGATGCGGGTGTTGTGCCCGTCCGGCGCGTCCTGATCTCCGCGCAGCCATCTCCACTCCTGCGTCAGGTCCTCGCCGTCGAACTGCCAGGCACCGATGACGAGGTTGAAGCCACCGTTGCCCACCCGGTTCTTCAGGTACGCCACCAGACTCGGGGTGACGCCGTCGAGGTGGCCGACGCCGAAGCGCGCGTACATCGGGCCGTCTGCGAGGTAGTCGGCAGGCACCGGGGCGGCGGTCCGAAGCGCGCCGGTCTCGCCGTCGAGCACGGCGATCGACTGGCGGACGTCGTCCTGCTCGCGGTGGGTGGTCCCGTCACCGAAGACGACCCCGTCGGCGACGCCTCGTCGCCGGGCGGCTCGGCCGCAGGCACGGGAGCGGCGGCGCCCATCGTGGTGAGGCCGAAGATCAGAGCGACGGCTGCGGTCAGGGCTGTCGAGACGGTGGTCAGTCGCCGTCCCGGACGCCATCGGTGTCTGCGGTGCATGAAGATCTCCTCGTCATCGTCGACTTGTCGTTCTTCTCGGCAGGCGCGGTGCACAAGGGGGTGGCAGGCAGACATCGCCGGTCCACACCGGACGGCGGATCATCCCTTCCGGTCTCGAGAAAGCGCTTTCCCAGCCATGGCGTGCCCAGGCCCGCGGGAAGCACGCCCGCCACATCGCCACCGCGCGGGACCGTTGCTCAGCGTCATGCTCGCCCTGCGACTCGTCAATCCCCCACCTGCGACGCTCGACCGCCGTCCCGACCGGGGGAATAGGCGCATCGCGGCGCTGTAGCTCGATGGGCGCCCACGTCAGACACCCGGACGGGCCCCGGCGGGCACCGGCCTCGACATGCCATGAGGAGACCGACGACCCGGCATCCACCGTGCATCGGGACGGGCCGCATCGCCGGTCGGAGGAATTCCGGCGCCGGCGCGCAGCGAACCCGAGGAGGGCTCATTCCGCGTCGAACGTAAGACTCGACCATGAATAAAGATCGACTTCACTTTCCAGGAAAGGAAGCTCCGGAAATCAGTCCGAATCATTGCGACCAGAAGAACCGACCGGCGACCAATTCACCCTGTCATGGCGCCTCTAACGAGTGCGATAAGGATCGATATCGCTGCGACTCTCGAATTCCGGTGCATCCTTGACCGGCGAGTTCCCAGCAGCGGGTTCCCCTGGAGCCGAAGGGAAAGATCAATGTGCTCGACCTCGACCACCGCGAGCGACGACAGGCCCGAGGATGCCGCAGGACACACTGTTTCTGACTTCACCGTTCAACCCAATAGTGATAACTGCCGACGGGTGTGCGAACGGACGGAACATCTTCTGGTCAGCGTCAGTCCGGGGCAGCTACCTCAGCGTGGCGCTGCTGACTCGACTGCTGGGATGGGCACACCGGAGGTTCGCGGAGGTCGACGTCGTCATTCCCGACACGACTTTGGTGCACACCCAACTCGAATTGGGACATTCGGAGAAGGAAACCCAGGAGCGGAGCCGGGAAGAGTGCAACCGGGTGGTGCGGGCCTGGGATCAGATCGGGCTGGAACGTGCCCCCGAGCGCTGGCACCTGCTCTCGGAGTTCGCCGAATGCCCGCGCTATCGGGCCCTGCTGAGCCAGGCGGAGGCAGCGGTCGCACAACCGTCGCCACTGCGACGGGCCTGCCTGCACACCAGCCGCGTCGTGCTGGAGTCCCGGCGGCCGAGCGTCCCGTTCACCGACGAGCAGATCGAACAGGGTGCCCGGTACGTCGTGGCTGAGCTGCCATTCGTCGTCGACACCGCCGGCATCCTCGGTGTGCCGTCGTCGGTGAGCTTCTATCACCGAGCCGCCGAATTCATCCGCGAGGTGGTCGCCGCACGCGGCCCGCTGCGCCCCGTCCCCTCCCCGGGATGTGCGCTGATCCGCCCGGCGACGACTGCGGCGGAGAGCTCCGCCTCCGCCGCGACCACCCTGCCCGGCTGAGCTGAGCAGGAGAAAGGAACGGCGATGTTGCCGATCGACGACATTCCGATCTGGCCCTTCGAGGGGGTGGGACCACCGACTGCCCGCCTGGACGACCCGGCTGCGGGACACCGCCGAGCCGGGATACCGGGTACGCACCCGCAACGGCGACACGGTCTGGCTGGTCACTCAGGCCGAGGTCGCCCGCGCCTGTCTGGCCGACCCTCGGATGAGCCTCCGGGCCGCGAGCGCAGATGACTCCCCGAGGCAGGAGGCCGTGCGGTTCCGACCACCGGGCACCCGAGGTGACGCCACACCCGTGCTGGAGCGGCCGGAGCTGCGCAGGCTGTTCCGACAGGCGTTGAGTTCGCAGGCCGCCGACGCCCAGCGACAGCATGCCGCCGAGGCCGCACAACGGTTCCTGAGCCGCCTGCGCCGCCAGGGTCCGCCCATGGACCTGCACACCGCCATCGCACTTCCGCTGCCGTTCGAGATGAGCGGCCGCGCGCTGCTGGGCGATCTCTCACCACGGCTGCGGCGCAGGCTCCACGCCGACGCCCTCATCGGCCTCAACGGCGCCGCCTACTCGCGTGACGACATCGAGACGGCCTGGCTCGACTACCACCGGTCGTTCACCGACTGGTACGCCAACCCTGTGCACCTGACCGGCGATCACCTCATGGCCCGGTTCCAGCGCGCTGCCGAGGGCATGCTCTCCCCGCACGAGCTGGCCGAGATCGCGGGGATGCTGTGGGCCGCCGGTCACGAGAGCACAGTCGGCTTCCTCACCAATGCCTCCCTGGCTCTGCTGTCCCATCCGGACGTCTGGAACGAACTCCGCGACCGGCCGGAGCTGATCCCCCAGTCCGTCGACGAACTGCTGCGCTACACGCCGCTGGCCACCGGCGGCGCCCCGCGTCGCGCCGTCGAGGACGCGGACATCGCCGGGCTGTGCCTGGCCCGAGGGGACTGCGCCGTGTTCTCGTATCTATTCTTCGTCGGCCAAGGCGAGGCCGACGATGCTCGTCTCCCGTGCGGCGGAAAGGACCCCGCGCGGGACGCAGGCGACGCCGTCGGCGAATGCTCGTCCGGGATCGCGCGCCCCGACGACAGCCGACAGCCGATCACAGACCCGGCATCAGGACGATCCGCCGCCCCGAGTCTTACCCGTCGGCACCCGCTTCCACACCCCGCACCGCAGCCGTCGGGCCTCCCGACGCGAGCCCGGCACCACGAGTCAGCAGCACCCAGCGGCCCGGCGAACACCTGACCCCCTGTCTCTCCGGTGCGGTGACCCCTATTCCCACGAAGGATGCTGGAGCGCCTCGATGGCGCCACGTAGCATCCATTCGGACGAGCGGCCGCGACTTGCCCGAACAGGTGGTTGGCGATGGAGGAAGTCATTACCGCCGAGGGCGGCGGCGAGCGAGGGCGAGCGACCAGACACACCATTCCGCGGCCGCTGATTCCGGCGACCGGCCGAGTAGACACACACCGGCCGAGCTCGACACCGGTCTCGACAGGGGACCGCGAGATCATGATCACTCGGATGCCGCGTTGCCGCCCGACAGTACGCAGAGTGCTCGACGCAGGCACGATACTCGGCCGACATCGCGGCCATGCCGAGTCCCGCGATCTGGCACCGGCAGTCGTCGGCACCCATCACGAGGTGCGACTGACGACGGCGGAAGACGACCGGCTCGGCCGCCGGATCATTCGGCTCGCCGCAGGCGAACCCTGATTCCTCGTATCGCTGCGACGGCGCCGCCGAGAGCATGGGACATCGCCCTTCTCCTGGCAGTCGACGGACCTGGTCCACTCGATACACATCGGCTGACTGCGATCTCCCGCGATGACGGGAGATCCGCTCGCCGACACCGAAACGGAGCAGCTCGACATTCGACCGCCAGAAGGAGATCGCGGTATGACAACAGGCCATTCCGAGGTAACGCTGCTGCCCACGCTGCGCGAGCGCCCGTTGGATCCTCCCGACGAGCTGGCCCGGCTGCGTGAGCGACAGCCCATCGCCAGGATGACCTACCCGGACGGACATCTGGGCTGGCTGGTGACCAGCCACGCCGCCGCGCGAGCGATACTCGCCGACCGTCGCTTCAGCTCTCGACAGGACCTGATGCGCGCCTCGCTCCCGCACATCGTCGCGCAGGAGCCGCAGACGCCCGCCGATCCGGGGAACTTCATCCGGCTGGACCCGCCCGACCACACCAGGTACCGGCAGCTGCTCGCGGGACAGTTCACCATGCGTCGCATGCGCAGCCTCCAGCCGAGGGTGGAGCACATCGTCGAGGGTCTGCTCGACGAGATGGAGCGTCAGGAGGCCCCGACCGACCTGGTGCGGAGCTTCTCCCTGCCCATCGCCTCGATGGTGATCTGCGAGCTGCTCGGCGCCCCGTACTCCGAACTCGACGAGTTTCAGCATCACACGGCGGTGCTGCTGACCCTGACCTCGACGATCGATCAGATCCAGGAGGCGGCCGTCAGCGTGAACGAGTTCGTGCGCAGGCTCGTGCTCAGCAAGCGCCGGGAGCCGACCGACGACATCCTCGGCAGGCTGATGGCCGAGAACGACCTGTCCGACGAGGAGCTGACCAACATCGCCTTCCTCCTGCTGGCCGCCGGGCACGAGACGACCGCGAACATGCTGTCGCTGGGCACCTACACCCTGCTGTGCCATCCGGAGCAGCTCGAACGGCTGCGCACCGACCCGGCGTTGATCGACGACGCCGTGGAGGAGCTGCTGCGCTACCTCACCATCTTCCACATCGGACCCTCGCGGACCGCATTGGCCGACGTCGAGCTGGACGGCCACCTGATCAAGGCAGGCGACACGGTCACTCTCTCGCTCAGCGCCGCCGACCGCGACCCGGAGAAGTTCGCCGATCCGGATCGGTTCGACGTCACGCAGGCGGCAGGCGGTCACCTCGCCTTCGGCCACGGTGTGCATCAGTGTCTCGGTCAGCAGCTCGCCCGCATGCAGATGCGCGTCGGATACACCGCGCTCATCAGGCGATTCCCGACGCTGCGGCTCGCCGTCGAACCTGCGGAGGTGCCGATGCGGGACGACATGACCATCTATGGGCTGCGCAGGCTCCCGGTCACCTGGTAGCAGGCGAGGGAGAACTCGCGGTCGAGCCCTGACGAGCCGGCCGAGGGCAGGGCTGCCGAAACGCTGGAGAGCGATCCCCAGGCACCACGGCCGGCTCGGTCGGGTTCAGCCCTCGGTGCGGTACTTCATCGTCATGCTCTCCAGGATCGGGACCAGCTCGCCGGGCGTCGGGTCCGCCAGGCTCTCCTGTCGCAGCCGGGCGGCGCTCTCCTGGAAGGAGGGCTCCGTCAGCATCCGTACCAGACCGGCCCTGACCTCGGCACCGGTGAGATCTGCCGAGTGGATGTGCAGGCCTGCACCGAGGTCCGTCAGCTGCCGTGCCTTGAGCACCGTGTCGAACATGTTCGGGATGATGAGCTGCGGCACTCCTGCGGCCAGCGCGGTCGAGTAGGTTCCCGCCCCGCCATGGTGGACCACCGCCGCACAGGTGGGCAGCAGGGCATGGAGCGGCACGAACTCGACGGCTCGCACGTTCGGATGGCGTAACGAGTCCGCCAACGCCGCCTGCTGCCGCTCGGTGAGGGTGACGACCACCTCGGCATCGAGGTCCGCGATCGCGTCGAGAATCATGCCGATGTCCTGTTGCCCGGGGCCCGGCACGTGTTCGTATTCGCGTTGACTGATACCGATCGTGACACAGATACGTGGCCGCGTCGACGGTTCCCGCAGCCAATTCGGAATAGGCGATCGGCCGTTATAAGGAACGTATTGCATAGGCACCGACGGCGTCGCGGCGGCGAGCCTCGTGGCGGCGGGCATCGGGTCGATCGTCCACTGCCCGTTCACCACGTCCTCGTGAAAGGTCGCGCCGTGGCGCTGGAGAACATCGGTCAGCCACTCGGCCTGCAGGTCGGTCTGCTCCCCGGCTGGGCGCCCGTCCCGCAGCGCGACGAAGTGCTCGCGAGTGCGCGTCCAGACGTCCTGACCCCAGAGCAGCCGCGCGTGTGCCGCGCCGGTCACCCGCGCCGCCACCGCGCCCGCGAACGTGATCGGCTCCCAGATGACCAGGTCAGGACGCCAGTCGACGGCAAAATCGACCAGATCGTCCACCATCGAGTCGTTGAAGGGGATGACCCCGGCCTTGAGGAACGACCGGTAGCCCCTGGTGAGCTCCTCCCAGTCGAGCGACTCGGGTTCGAGGCCGAAGATCTCGACAGGCTTCGCGATGTCGTCGTCGGCGTTCGCAACGATCTCGGCTGTGCTGAAGTCGGCGCCGACCGACACGGCGGGCAGCCCCGCCTCGGTGATCACGTCGGTCAGTATCGGCTGACTGGCGACCACGACCTCGTGGCCTGCCACCCGAAAAGCCCATGCCAACGGAACCATCGGATACAGGTGAGTTCTCGCCGAGAACGTGGTGAACAGGACGCGCATGAATCCTCCCCAGGCCGGAAATCAATCGACGTCACGGTCAGGCTGTTCGTGGTCTCCGGTTGAGGGTAACGGAACTCCACGAGAAATCGACTTCGTCATGCGGATCGATTTCCCCGCCATGACGTCTCAAGGGGCGCCTGCCGGCCGATGCATACCCGTCCATCGCCGTGGGCCGGTGAGAGACGGGGGCCGCCGTCCCCCACCGGCCGCCGACCGATCAGCTCAGGGGAGCACCGGCCGCAGCGACCTCCAGGCCTTCGAGGACGGCGGGCAGGGGCGCGGAGTGGACCACGATCAGTTTCTGGGTGGCCCTGGTGAGCGCGACATAGAGTTCCGCCGCGCCGTGCAGCGGGTTGGCCAGGATCTGGTGCGGCTCGACGACCACGACCAGGTCGAACTCCAGCCCCTTGGACGCCTGCGGAGTGATGACGGCCGCGTCGACTCCGAACTTCCCGAGTTCGAGGGTCAGGCCCTCCGGCACGATCACCACCGCCGCGCCCTCCTCCGGAGCCGTGCGGATCGCCTCGGCCACGGCAGCAGCCAGTTCGGCAGAACTCGTCTCGCGGGCCTGCGGCCGGATGCCGTTGCTGCGAATCGACTCCGGGGTCGCAAGAGACGGGTCCAGTTCGGCGAGGACCTTGCTCGCCACCTCCATGATCTCCGAGGGCGTCCGGTAGTTGATCGTCAGCTCCCGGAAGATCCACCGCTGCGGCACGTACTCGTCGAGCATCGCGCCCCAGGTACGCGCGCCCGCCGTGGACTGCCGCTGCGACAGGTCACCGACGATCGTCATCGACTTGGTCGGGCAGCGACGCATGAGGACTCGCCAGTCCATCTCGGACAGTTCTTGCGCCTCGTCGACCACGACGTGCCCATAGGTCCACTCGCGGTCGCTCGACGCCCGCGTGGCGATGTCGCGACCGTCGCGCTCCTGGTTCCGGTCGGCGAGAGTCTCGGCGTCCACGACGTCGACTGCCCGCAGCGTCTCGCCGTCGAGGTCCTCGTCGGTGTCCAGCACCTGGAGCACGCCCTTGGTGTATTGGACGTGCTCCAGCCGCTCCCGCTCGGCCCGCTTCTCCGCGCTGTGGTCGACGCCGAGGAACTCCACCGCCTCGTCGAGCAGTGGGGCGTCGGAGACCGTCCAGGCGTCGCCCGCCTCGCGGTACAGGCTCATTCTGTCCGCATCGGACAGTGCCGACGCGGCCGCCTCGATACGCCCACGGTCGCTGAACAGGTCGGCGAGCAGTCGTTGCGGCGTCAGGAACGGCCACAACCGATTCACGGCCCGGACGACGTCGTCACTGCCCTTCAGCGCGGCGGCGGTGTCGGCGGCGAGCTCGGCCCGCAGCACGGTGTCACGCTTGTCCAGCCATCCCTTGCCGATCTGATTCACCGCCCGCGTCACCAAGCCCTCGACGAGGTGCTGGTGGAAGACCTCGCGCGCGTCGTTGTGCAGCAGGCCGGTGTCGCGGGTGTACTGCCGGGCCCGCTCGGCCAGCTTGGCGTCGACCTTGAGGTCGTCGACGTGGTCCAGGTCGATCGAGATCGGCGCGTCCGGCAGCTCCTGACGATCGGCGACGGCGGCCTTCAGCACGTCGACCATGGCCAGAGATCCCTTGACGCGCTTGGCGTCCGGGCCTTCCTCCCTGGTGGCCACGACACCCGGCATCAGCATTCCCGTCGTGGCGAACACGACGCTGGTCTCGCCGAGCGACGGCAGGACGTTGCCGACGTAGTCGAGGAAGCCCTCGTTCGGGCCGACCACCAGCACGCCTCGCCTGGCGAGCCGGTCCCGGTGGTTGTAGAGCAGGTGCGCGACGCGGTGCAGGGCCACGGCGGTCTTCCCGGTGCCGGGGCCGCCCTGGATCACCACGACCCCGCCGTGGCCGAGGCGGATGATCTCGTCCTGTTCGGACTGGATCGTGGCGACGATATCGCGCATCTGCCCTTCGCGCGGGGCGTTGAGCGCCGCGAGGAGCGCGCTGTCGGCGTCTCCCCCGCCCTCGGCGACGTCGAGGTCGAGCACGTCGTCGTGAAAGTCGACGATCTCGTGCCCGCGCGAGCGGAAGTGACGGCGCCGCACCAGACCCTCGGGCTTCGCGACGGTGGCACAGTAGAACGGCCTGCTGGCAGGCGCCCGCCAGTCGATCACCAGCGGCTCGTAGTCGTCCTCTTCGTCGAACAGCCCGATCCGGCCGATGTAGGTGGTCTCGCCGTCGGTGTCGTCGATCCGACCGAAGCACAGGCCGGAGTCCGCGACCTTCAGCGCGTGGATCCGGGTCGTGAGGTGGTCCACCGAGGCCTGCTGCTGCCAGCGCGCCTGCGGGCTGGTCGCGGTGCTGTCACGCAGGTTCCGTTCAAGCTCCTGCTCCGCCTTTCGCCTCTCCTCGTCGAGCTTCTCGTAGAGGGACGCGACGTACTCGCGTTCCGCCGCCAGCTCGGCCGCGAACTCGAAGGTTGACAACTTGCCTCACATCCACTAGGATCATTATAGGATTTTTGTGCCTCTTCATCCGGCACTATACCGCAGTGGATCTCTGCGCTCTCGACCATGGCGTCTGCGTGGGTCTGTGCGACCGTCGGTTCCTGTCTCCCGAAGCGTCCATCCGTCGATTCCTCAGCGGCCGACGTCGGCCGGAATCGGAGATCGTCCTTCCTCCTTCCGCTGAGCCCTCGTGCCTCCCCCGGCCGGAACGTCCGGACTCCGTCATCCCGCACGGGATCGCTCTGTCGGTCCTCCTCGAGATCGCCTCCCACACGCCGCCGCACCGCAGGACACCGACTCCCTTCACCACGGCAGGACTTCTCTGCCTCACCGTGACGTCGCGGGCGACGGCGGTCATCGCGCGTCATCGCCCGCAGCCGCCGCACCACTCTGCCGACAGGACCGCCCGCACCGAGACGCCCTCGTCGACGTCCGCATCGCCCACCTCGGGACCGCCGACGTCGGCGGCCTCAGACCGGCCGAGCGCCCCGGGCGCGGAGCAGCTCCTCGACGTGGTCGGCCGCCAGGCGGGCGCCCCCGGCCCGCTCGATGTCAGCCTGCATGTCTCGCAGTCGATCCCGCACCGACGCGCTGTCCGACACCGCCAGGACCGCCGTCCGCAGGGTCTCCCCGGTCACGTCGTCCGAGGGCAGGAGGCGGCCGAGTCCTAGTTCGGCGACTCGCTCGGCGTTGGCGTACTGCTCCGGATGCCGGGGCACGACGACCAGCGGGACGCCGAAGGAAAGCGATCCCATGATCGACCCCATACCGCCGGGACAGACGAACACCGCCGCATGGGCCAGGACCTCGGCCTGCGGGATCCACGGGTGCACCTCGACGTTCGGCGGCAACGGTCCGACCGCCGCCTCGCCGACCTTGTCCCCGATGGTCATCACGACATGCCACGGCAGGTCTTCGAACGCGGTAGCACAGACGCGGAAGAAATCGGGACGATCGTTGTCCACCGTGCCCAGCGAGATCAGCACGACGGGTAGGCCGTCGCCGGGCGGACTCCACCGCGACTCCTGGGGAAGCAGGCTCGTCCGTGGGCGACAGGGACCGACGAAGGCGTGGTCAGCACCGAATGTCTCGCCCTGGAACTGGAACTCCCGAGGGATGAACACCAGGCTCAGTTCGGTGTCGCCGGGGAAGAAGCCCGTCTGATCGTCGGTGGTCAGACCGTGCGAGGCGCGGAACTCCGCGAGCCGGGTGTCGACCTCCTGCATCGCCGGATGAGCGAAGTCGATCTGATCGACGCCGACGGACAGCCGCTCCTGGAGCGAGAAGTGCTCATTGGAGGCGAAGACGGGCAGCAGCCTCGCCACGGGCCGGTCCCACTTCTGCGCCAGGACGCCGCCGGGCAGGTAGAAGATGATGTCGCACAGCAGGACGTCGGGGACGTCATCGGACAAGCGGGCAGCGACCACGTCACACGCCGCCGATGTCTCGACCACGAGCCGCAGGCTCGCCTCGGCGATCTCGTCGACGGTCGGGTCGACCAACGGCGGCTCCACGCTCAACGGGACGTCGTAGCGCACGATCTCGGCCCCGGTCGCCGCGATGTCGTCGGCGCCGAGGTCTCCGACGAAACAGGTGACCCGATTCCCCCTGCGCACCAGTTCGGCCACGACCTCCACCGCAGGCATGGTGTGCCCGTGCGCCGGATAGAGCATGCAGGCGATGTGCCTGCGGTCATGCCCTGGAGCCGTCGTCGAATCCGGTTCGGATCGTCGTTCCGTCATGGTGCTCCTCCGCTCGCAACCGGGCAGGTGTGCGCGAGGCCTCGTCCGCGATCGGCGCAACGTACCGATGAATCAGCCGTTCGAGGTATCCAGGGCCGAAGCCGTAGGTGGCGACCTCGGGAACCAGCTCGCGCAGCCGGGCGATCGACACGGCTGCTCCGCCTGCGGACCCGGTCACGAAGTCCCAGCGCGCGGATCTGTTCAGCCGCGCCTCGATGCCGGCGACGATGCGGTCGACCGGCTGCGGAGTCCCGGAGGCGACGTTGACCACGGTGCGGCACACCTTCGCGGCCAGCAGGCGGTCCAGGATCTCCATCAGGTGGCTCACGTCGAGCAGATCACGATGACTGCCCTGGTACACGGTCACCACGCCCGAGGTGATCTGCGCCGTCAGGGAGGGCACCAGCTGATGCGGGGGCTGCCCGTCACCGACCAGGGAGCTGAGCCGCAGGGTCAGCCAGTTCGCTCCGGAGACCGCGATCATCGACTCGAGGTCGAACTTGTGTCGTCCGTAGGGCGAGATCGGCGAGATCGGGTCGTCCTCGGCGTGCGGTCCGCCCTCGCTGCCGTACAGACCGGAGGCTGCTGTGGACAGGAAGACCACCGTCCGGTTCTCGGCCCGACAGCGTCGAGTGACCTCCTCGACGAGAGTCAGTTCCCGAGCGAACTCCGCAACGCTGTTCGCCGTGGTGCGGGACACGCCTGCCGCAATAATGGTCGTGTCCGGATGGTGATCAAAAAAGTAGGTGCGTAGATGTCGCGCAATGAACCCGTTCCCGATGACCTCCATCAATTCCCCTTCGCGACCACAGCGCCCTTGATTCGATCATTTGAGAACGCCGACCCCGGTCGGACGCTACCGGAGCCAATAATCCGCGAGCAACCCCTACCGATCGACCCCTAGTTTCTTGCCTGCCATGGCGATGCCGGGATAACCTATCGCTGTCGCGAGCTATCAGCTCGCCCCACTTCGCAGCGGGTGGCGCGTCGACCAGGAGGAATCGAGCATGACCGAACTTCATTTCGTGCAGTTCACCGAGGATCTCGGCAGTTATACGCCGTCCCAGCACCCGGAGTACGGGCCTCATGAGGCGATGTACATCTACTCAGAGATCTTCGAGAACCGCTCGTATCTGAAGAATCAGGTCACCCTGCCTGCCGACGCCCTCATCATCGACGCAGGCGCGAACATCGGAATCTTCGCGCTCTTCATGAAACAGGAGTTCCCGCGCGCCGAGATCCTGGCCTTCGAGCCGATTCCGGAGATCTTCGAGGCCTTGACCCGGAACATCGAACTACAGGCCCTCGAATCGGTGTCCTCCTTTCCGATCGGACTGGGCGACACGGACGGAGAGGTAAGTTTCACCTATTATCCGTCGCTCCCCAGCAATTCGACCAGATACCCAGCGGACAAGGAGCTCAGTCGGCATTTGATGACCGGCCTCATGGGTGCCGAGGCCGCTAGTCGAATCTACACGGGCAGCGAGATCACGGTCCCGATCGCGCGGCTGTCGACGGTGCTCCGCAGGCACGGGAGCACTCGTCAGGTCGACCTGCTCAAGATCGACGTCGAGGGCGCGGAGCTGGACGTGCTGCGCGGCATCGACGACGCAGACTGGCCGAGGATCCGCCAGGTGGTCGCCGAGGTCGAGGACTTCCACGGGCGCCTCTCGGCGTTCTGCACGCTGTTGCAGGAGAAGGGCTTCTCAGTCGTCGACGAGGCCGCGGACGGCCTGTCGGGATCGAAGAATCACATGGTGTACGCCGTTCGGGCCTGAGGTCCCGCGCGCCGGAACCGCGCACGCCCTGCGGAGATCTCCGCAGTTCCGTCCGACCTGGTCTCGACAATGCCTCGCGGCAGCGTCTCACAGCAATGCCCGCCGCAATCTCCACCCGGCGACGTCCGTTCGGCGGGAGTCCGGATATCGACGACTCCGGACGCAGTGGCGACCACCCCAGCACTCCAAGGAGTCCTCTCGTGTACGAAGCCGATCTCGCCGCCGTCTACGACGCCTTCTACGAGGCTCGGGGCAAGGACTATGCGGCCGAGGCCGCCGATATCGCGCGGGAGATTCGAAAGCGCGCGCCGGATGCGACCTCACTGCTCGACGTCGCCTGCGGAACCGCGTCTCATCTCCAACGCTTCGCCGCACTGTTCGACGACGTCGAGGGCATGGATCTCTCGGCGGACATGCTCGCTTACGCCCGTACCAAGCTGCCGGGCGTACGACTTCACCAAGGCGACATGCGCAAGGTCGATCTCGGCCGTGGCTTCGACGCGATCACCAGCATGTTCAGCTCGGTCGGATACCTTCGATCCACGGCCGAACTCGACGAGACGATGCGCAGTCTGGCCGGTCACCTGACTCCCGGCGGTGTCCTGGTCATCGAACCCTGGTGGTTTCCCGAGACGTTCCTCTCCGGTTACGTCGCAGGAGACGTGGTGACGAGCGGCGGCAGAACCATCGCGCGGGTCTCGCATTCGGTGCGCGAGGGCGGTGCGACACACATGCAGGTGCATTTCATCGTCGCGGACGCCGAATCCGGCGCCGAGCACTTCGCCGCCTCCCATGTCATCACGCTGTTCACCAGGCAGGAGTACGAGCAGGCCTTCGAGCGGGCGGGACTGGCCGTGGAGTACCTGCCGGGCGGGCCGTCCGGACGAGGGCTCTTCGTCGGCGTCGGCTGAGGACGTCGCTCGGCCCGCCGGTGGCAGTGGCGGTTCCCGGGCGACTCACCGCCGTACGGCGAGCACCCGATACGAGTTGGTGAGGCGCAGCCGGTCCGCCACGGGCTGGGCGACACGATCGAGGAGCATCCCTGCGAGCATCAGCGGGGCCCCCGCGATCAGCGCCGCGAGCCTGCCCGCCCGGCGACCGAGGCCGGGCCGATCGAACAGCCACGGCCGATCCTGTCTCGGCGCCAGATGGTTGACGAACAGCCAGGTCGCCGCCGCGAGGTCGTACGGCAGGTGGGCCTCGGCGCGTTGCACCGCGACGACGTCGAAGCCGGACCGACCCAGCTCCGCACGCAGGTTCGCCAGCGGGATGAAGTGCAGGTGTTGCGGCTGGGTCCACCCGATCCACCAGCGCCCGAGCAGTCGGGCGAACCGACACTCCGGATCGGGCACGTCGATCAGCAGGTGGCCGCCGGATCGCAGGACACGCTGCGCCGCACGCAGTTCCGGCTTGGGCTCCGCGCTGTGCTCCAGGTAGTGGAACATGCTGACCACGTCGTAGCGGTCCGTCAACTCGTCGGCGAGGTCGACGAACTGTCCCTGGTAAGCGCGCTTGATCCGTCCCTGCTGCCTGCCGAGCTCCACGCCTGCACCCAGGTCGAGTCCGTCGAACTCGGTGTCGGGGAACAGCTGGGCCGCCGCAGAGCAGAAGTGCCCGTGCGAGGTTCCGACGTCCAGCCAGGACTTCGGATCGGCATGGGGCAGGACCACCTCGGCGCGAGCACGGTGTGAGCCTGCCTCCTTCTCCAGCTGGCGGTCCATCTGTTCGGCGGCGAGCCCGTCGTAGAAGTCCCGGTAGTAGAACTCCAGGCCCTCCGCGGTGAGACGGGGATTCTGGAAGACGTGCCCGCAGCCGCCGCACTCGTCGAGCGTGAACCGCCCCGGCTTGTGCTGGAGGAGGTCGGTGGTTCGCAGGCGCAGCCGCAGGTCGGCGGAGCCGCACCACGGGCACGCCGTGCTACGCGGGTGGAAGAACCTCCTGGTGCCGAGGTGAAGATCCGCTCGATACGCGACCCTGCTTCGATCCACCTCGTCGGTGGTGGGCATCCTGACGCTCCTCTGCCGTTCGCGGTTGGCGTTGATGATCACCCGTCTGTCGCACCCCTTTCGCGGTCAGGCCGGTGCAGACGGACGCTCGCCCACACCTCCGGCGTCGGCGGGCGGACGAACGTCCCTGTCCTCGGCCAGGCCCCGGTGCAGACGGGCATCGTCGGTCTGCTCACCGGCCGCGGCACGGAGAGCGGCGATGACGGTGGTGACGTCCTCTTCGGACAGATGCGGCCCGATCGGGAGGCTCAACACCTGGTCGGAAAGCCGCTCGGCACGCGGGAACGTGCCTGCGGGCCACCGTGGTCCGGCATAGGCGGGCGACAGGTGCACGGGCGTCGGATAGTGGATGAGCGTCCCGATCCCGGCGGCGTCGAGCTGCTGCGCAAGCCGATCCCGACGCGCACTGCGCACGACGAAGAGGTGCCAGACCGGGTCGGCCCACGGCATGACGTAGGGCATGGTCACCCCGGGCAGATCACCGCACTCGGTCAGATAGCGCTGCGCGACGTCGGCACGCCGGGAGTTCCAGGCGTCGAGATGCGTCAGCTTCACCCGGAGCACGGCGGCCTGGACCTCGTCCAGCCGCGAGTTGGTGCCCTTGATCTCGTGGCGGTACTTCACGGTGGAGCCGTAGTTGCGCAGCAGCCGCAGGCGATCGGCCACCGCGTCGTCTCCGGTGATCACCGCGCCGCCGTCGCCCATCGCACCGAGGTTCTTGCCGGGATAGAAGCTGAACGCCGTCGCCGTGGAACCCGATCCGACCCGCACGCCCCGGTGCCGCGCGCCGTGGGCCTGCGCCGCGTCTTCCAGGACGTGCAGGTCGTGTCGCCGGGCAACGGCCAGAACGGCGTCCATGTCCGCAGGCTGCCCGTACAGGTGCACCGGGATGATCGCCCTCGTCCTCGGCGTGATCGCGTCTTCGAGGCGATCGGGGTCGAGGTTGTAGGTGCGCTCGTCGGGTTCGACGGCCACCGGCACGGCGCCGGTCGCGGAGACGGCGAGCCAGGTGGCGATGAAGGTGTGCGCGGGCACGAGGACCTCGTGCCCCTGCCCGACGTCCATGGCGCGCAGGGCCAGTTCCAACGCATCGCATCCGCTGCCGACGGCCACGCAGTGCCGGGCTCCACAGTAGGCGGCGTACTCGGACTCGAACGCCTCGATCTCAGGCCCGAGCAGATATCGGCCGGAGGCCAGCACTCGATGCACGGCGGCATCGATGTCGTCCTGGAGTTCGACATAGGCCGCGCCCGGATCGAGGAACGGTACCGTCATGCGTATTCCCTGGCTGCTGTCAAGAAGTCCGCATACTCCCGGAAGTAGTCGGACTCGTCATAGTGGTTGGAGGCCAGCACCAGCCCGACCGCCCCGGACGAGAAGTTGATGAGGTTTCGCCAGATCACCGGACCGATGTAGAGGCCCTGTCGGGGCGAGGTCAGGCTGAACCGACGCCTTCGGAATCCGTCGTCCACGGCGACTTCGAAATGCCCGTGAACCGCGATGATGAGCTGTTCCAGGTGGTGATGACCGTGTGCGCCGCGAATGGCGGTGGTCGGCAGGTCATAGAGGTAGTAGACGCGTCTGATCTCGAAGTCCACGTCCTTGCCCGCCTCGACGACGGAGAGGCTGCCGCGTGGATCGACGAACTCGGGGAGTTCCACGATATGGCAGGGCTTCACTCTGCCTACGGAGACGGCATGATCAGACTTCGCATCCATCTTGTGGACTCCCCCGTAGCCTTCCGATGATATTCTGATCTTATGGACGACCGGGGCTCGACGAGAACCCCTTAATTCGGCCCGGACAGCCCCTTGATCGAACCCCGATCACCGGACTGGCGGCGAAATTCCGCCGGTCCCGGCACGTACCGACGAGTTCACGGTAGATCGCCGCACGGAAGAGCACGGCGGTCGACTGGTAATTCGGTCGGTCGGACCCGGTCGACTACTCCTCGGTCGTCGCGGGACGGAATCTGTTGATCGCCGGGAGATGCCGGGCCCGCATCTCAGGATCGGACACGCCGAGGCCCTCGCGCGGTGCAAGGCAGCGGATGCCGACCTTTCCGGTGTGCTGGTTGAGATGGACACTGCGCGTGGCGTCGCCGACCTCGTCGAGCGGATAGCTGATCGACAGCGTCGGATGGATCATGCCCCGGCAGATCAGCCGGTTCGCCTCCCATGCCTCGCGATAATTCGCGAAGTGGGTGCCGATGATCCGCTTGAGCGACATCCACAGATAGCGGTTGTCGAACACGTGCTGGTATCCGGAGGTGGACGCGCACGTCACGATGGTGCCGCCCCGGGCCGCGACGAAGACGCTCGCGCCGAAGGTCTCCCGGCCCGGATGCTCGAAGACGATGTCGGGGTCCTCCCCGCCGGTCAGCTCGCGGATCTTCCGGCCGAAGCGGGCCCATTCGCGCGGATCGGGCTCGTGTTCGTCCTTCCAGAACCGGTAGTTCTCCGCAGACCGGTCGATGACCAGCTCTGCCCCCGACGACCGCACCAGTTCGGCCTTGTGCTCGTCGGAGACGACGCAGATCGGGACGGCCCCGCCGTTGCGGACGAGCTGGGTGGCGTACGAACCGAGTCCGCCTGCCGCACCCCAGATCAGGACGGTGTCGCCCTGCTTCATCCTGGCTCCGTTACGGGAGACCAGTTGCCGGTAGGCGGTCGAGTTGACCAGTCCTGAGCCTGCCGACTCCTCCCACGTCAGATGCGCGGGCTTGGGCATGAGCTGGTTGGCATTCACCAGCGCCAGCTCGGCGAGCCCGCCGAAGTTCGTCTCGAACCCCCAGATCCGTTGTTCCGGGTCGAGCATCGTGTCGTCGTGCCCTCGGGGCGACTGGAGATCGACCGACAGGCAGTGCGCGACGACCCGGTCACCCGGCTTCCAGGCGGTGACGCCGTCGCCGGTCCGCAGCACGACGCCGGAGAGGTCGGAGCCGAGGACGTGGTATGGCAGATCGTGGCGGGCTGCGGAGGCGCTCGCGCGGCCGTAACGTTTCAGGAAGGAGAACGTCGGCAGCGGCTCGAAGATCGCGCTCCACACCGTGTTGTAGTTGACGGCGCTGGCCATGACGGCGATCAGCGCCTCGCCCGGTCCCGGCTCGGGAGTCGGCACGTCCATCACGTGCAGCGACTTCCCGGGATCCTTGTCCGCGGAGGCGACACCCTCGAACATGGTCGTCTCCTCCGCCAGCAGGACGGCGCCCCGATAGCTTTCCGGCACGGGCAGCGCGGACACATCGGCGCCTGTCCCGTCTTCAGACAGGACAGCATCAAGAATGTCAATCATTTTCCGCCGCCTTCGGTCCGGACATCTCGCCGTCGCCGCACTCTATCGACGAGAATTCCGAGTAGGTACCCCTAGTCTGTCCACTTGTCTCGAACGCGACTTCAGGGGTCGGTCCACAACTGCGGGCGCGGACTGCGCCGCCGCCGCCGCGAAGAACGATCCCGCCAGGTTCCCGATCACACCGGTCGCGGTTCGTCGCAATCGCCGCCCGACCGGTTGACCCGCGACAATGGCTCGCCCCCGCGAAGGATTGATGGTGCGGTGCCACCGCCTGGACGCACGCAGCCCCCCGGACCGGCCGAGATCCGGGCGACCAGGCTGACTCGCGTTCGAATTCCAGCTCGGCACCGGGCCGACTGGCGGCACCGAATCGAATGCCGTGATCGCACGACGGATTCGAACCCTGCCGCGCCATCGTGATCACCGCATCCGTCCGAATACCGGCTGATCACGTCTGCTTTCGGGAGATTCGATTGTCGACTTCGCGACACCGAAGATCACAGCCTGCTCACGAGGGCGACATCCGCCACGATTCTTCGAGAAGAAGTCTGCGGCGGAGGCCGTAGACCACGGACCGCTTCTCCTACGACGACGCGATGAGAGAACGGCGATCCGCGCGGTCGACGCGAGCGGCAAGGCCCCACCGCCGCTGCGGCGTCTCCCCCACGGTTCCCGACGATCGCGGTGCAGACGCCCGCCGCCGATCAGCGCTCCGCGATCGGGCCCGCTGCGTGGCCCCGCCTCTCGCGTCGGGTACACCGCTCAGGCGGAATCCGGCACGTCAGCACACCAGCTCGGCGGGCAGGTGTGCCCGTCGGTGGACGTTCAACTTGCGGTAGACGCGTGTCAGGTGCTGTTCGACCGTGCTGACCGTGATGAAGAGCTGCTGACTGATCTCGCGGTTGGTGTGGCCCTGGGCGGCGAGACTGGCGACCCGGCGCTCGGCGTTGCTCAACGAGCTGAACTCCTCACCCGGCACCGGCTGCGGCAGGCTGGTCTCCCGCACCGCCCGCCGGACGCCGCACAGATCGAACAGCTCGCCTGCCCGCCTGGCGAAGGTCTCGGCCTTGTCGACGTCGCCGAGTGCCCGGTAGGTCCGGCTGAGTTCGTTGTGCGTGTGTGCCAGCTCCAGCTTGTCCCCACACCGTTGCAGCATCTCGCTGCTGCTCCGGAGCAGGCTGGGACGCCGGACGAGGTCGCTCACACTCGCGAGGGTGCGCAGCGAGATCCCCCGGATCCGGGACGGTCCCGGCCCGACGAGCCGCAACTGCTCTTCGGCGAGCTGTCTGGCGTGATCGCGCCTGCCGAGGGCGAGATTGGCCTGCGCTGCGGCACTGCGCCACGGGATGAGGGCGGGGAAGTCCAGCCGCCATCGGATGAGCTTCTCCCCGCATTCGAGGAGATCGTCGATCGCGGTGTACACGTGGCCGGTCGCCAGATGGTAGGAGCCCCGGGCATACAGGTACAACAGGCCCCACGTCGTGTCGAACATCGACTGCGGCACGGCCTGACACAGCAGTTCCTCGGCCTGGTGGTAGCGCCCGGCCGTGGTCGTGGCGAGCAGTCGCAGACTCAGCGGAGCCCCGATCAACATGCCCCAGCTCTGCGGCGACATCCGCGCCATCGCGGTCTGCGCCTGGCGTTCGACGTCGGCCAGGTCGCCCCGGCGCAGGGAGATCAGGGCCGTTGTGACCTCGAGCTGTGCCTGCCAGGTCGACGCGCTCTGCTCGCCCGCCTCACGCCACAGGACCGTGCACCAGCGGGACGCCTCCTCCAGCCGGTCGCCGATGACCAGCGCGGCCAGGGAGATCGCGACGGGCGTGACGGTGGTGTGATCGAGCCTGCAACCCTGGATCACCTGTTGGGCGGTCTGCGCCGCGGCGTCGTCGTCGCTGTTCTTGAGCACCGCCGTCAGCGCCGTGATCGCGCGGGTGATGGGCTGATCGTCGAGGAACCGCCCCGACGTGGGCAGGACCTCGACCCGGTCCGGCCGCGCGGTCAGCAGCCACGGACAGCCGATGCTCAGCTCCGCCGTGATCTGCGCGGCGAGCTGGGGGGCGTGTTCGTCGACCAGTTCCAGCAGCTCGGTCACCTCGTCGAACCGACCGTGCCAGATCAGATAGCCGACCAGCGTCGTCACGTCGTTGTCGAGGAGGTGCCCGATCTCGCCGCCGTGATAGGACGAGGCGAGGTGCTGGGCTGCGGCGGAGGGGTTGACCCGCCAGACCAGGTGGATGAGACGACCGGTGATCGACGCACGCCGACGCCGATCACCGCAGACTGCACGGGCCACCGTCAGGCATTCGATCGCGTGGTGCACCTGATCATTGAGCAGGGCCTGCTCTGCGGAGTCGGAGAAGACGTCGATCGCCCACGGCTCGTCCGGCACGATGTCGCCTGCCGCGAGCAGGTGCCCGGCGACGACGTCCGTCTCGGCGCCCTCCTGGTTGAGCAGCCGCGCGGCGCGCAGGTTCAGCTCCATCCGCCGTCGGGGCGCTGTGCTCTCGATGACGATGTCGCGCAGCACCGACGCCCTGAACCGGGCTCCCGCGACGAGGCCGGAGTCCACCAGGGCGGTGAGCGCCTCGTCCACGGCCTGGATGCCGAGGTTCGACAGCTCGACGAGCCGTCGCGCCGACGAGAGCGGTCCCAGGACGGCGATTCCGGAGGCGATCTCGGCAAGGGCGGGTTCCCCGGAGTGGAGGCAGGTGACCACCGAGCGGCTGAAGGTGTGCCCGGCCACGGGAGCCGTCGGACCGGGCCGCGCGGGGTCGAGGCCCTGTCCGGCGTGCGTCGTGGCGAGGGTGTCTGCGAGAAGACTGTCGACGAGCAGTGAGCTTCCGCCGGTGACCGCTAGACAGGACTCGGCGAAGCCCGCCGGGCAGGAGCCGAGCACCGTGCGGGCGACGTCGGCGATCTGTGCCAGGTCGAGGGTGTCCAGCCGGATGCGGTGGGAGTAGGACTGGCGGAACAGCTCGGCGTCGAAGAGCGGATGGGCCGGGCGCGGCGAGGTCCATCCGCTCAGTACCAGCATCGTCCTGGTCGAGCGCAGCCGCCGCTGCAGGTACGACACGGCGCCCAGCGAGGGCCGGTCGGCGTACTGGAGGTCGTCGATCTCGATGACCAGCGGTCTGCTCTGCGCCAGCCCGAGCAGCAGGGTCACCAGGTTGTGCACGAGGCGGGCATGGAACTGCTGGACGATGACCGGCCCCTGCGCGGGATCCGACACGGCGGCGTCCACATCGAGCATGTGCGGGCCGAGGAGCTCGTTGGCCTCCGCCGCCACCCCCGCGGGCAGTGCGTCGTTGTGGAAGAGCTGGCTCACCACTCCGAACGGCAGCGCCTGCTCCGCCCGTGAGCACTTCGCCGCGAGGACGAGCGCGCCCTCGGCCGCAGCGTGATCACAGAAATCTCGCAGCAGCTTCACATTGCCGCTGCCGATCGGCCCGTCCAGCATCATGACCCGGCCGAAGCCGCTTGTGACTGCGGCATACTGTGACCGCAGCGCCTCGAACTGGTCCTGAAACTCCGTGCAGCACTGCGTATCCATGGAAACTCCCCAGACGACCTCAGAATCCGCTACGGGCAGCAGTCTCTCCTCGTCGATTCGCCCGCGTCGACTCATCATCATTCGATTGACATCACGACTAGAAGCGTTCAGCCATCAGCCATCCCTGATGATCAAACATCAGGCTAACCGGACGAACGACGACCAGTCAAGGCAATAGAATCAACCAGACAAGGCGACCTGCCGAGGATTACAGCATCAGCGTGCGTTCATTCCAGGCATCCCGCCGATGAATTGGCGTCGACAAAATAGCCGAGAATGATCGGCGCCTGCCGACTTCGAATTTATGGCGTCGACCTTGGCCCTGAATTCACCGCGACGAATCGGGCGATCGCCGAATTCGTTCGGCCGCAGCCGCCCGCCCGAATCCGTCGAACAGCACCGTTGCCGCAGCAGGGTCAGGGCTTTCGCCCCACGCGCCCGCCGCCGACCGACTCGCCGGGAGAACAGCCGGGAGTCGGCCCAGGTCTCGCCGCGGCGGCCGCACTGCCGCCTGCCCGACACACCGTGCGACGAACTCGATGATCACGCCCCGGGGCCCAGACGTGGATCGGCCGTACCGAAGCAGGCGATCCTCGACGCGCGCGCAGGAGGTCGATACGGCGCCGTCGGGACCGGCGAGACATCACTGCGCCATGACCCGCAGTACCGCGCGACGCCGGGCCGGGGACGGCCGAGCCGCAGCGCCCGTGCCACCGCCACACCGAGCGGAATCCGGCTGGCGTGCCCGCATTCGGCGCCGGACAAGAAGAGCCCGGACAGCGATGGACAGCTGATTCCTGCACGTGCAGATGACATTCGAAGAAAGCGGTGACGGCGACGTCTTCCCGCCAGCGTCCTGTCCCGACATCCGCGCCCGCAATCACCCTTACACAGCCCCCCGGCGCAACTTCTTCAGCCGCAGAGTCGAGCCAGCCCGACCCTCACTGAAGCCCGATCAACCGTTTACCACCGATCTGGTTCGACTCGGACCGTAAGGTTTCAGCACAGTCTCGATTATGACACGGATCGCCGAGCGGGAGCAAGTAGTCACGTGCCGTCACGGGTCCAGCTGATCGATCGACAAGGCGTGACGGCCGACGGACCGCCGGACCGCCGCAATCTCGCGAATGACTGCGCCCGAGAAGTACGGTCGTTGTCAAGACAGTCTTCGACATACTGTCACCGAGAGCCACCATTCGGCCCGCTTATCGCAAATCCGAGATACCGAGAGTGACATCACTTCGTGATACGGAAAGGACATCGCGATCATTGACGCAGCCGTCCCGGCGAAAGATCCCCTTTGTCTGGTCCACCGGGCATCGGACGGTGTCGACCAGTCTGCCGCCCGACGCCGCGCCGACGCAGGATCGACCACGCCGGGGCGGGCCTGGCCCGCCCCGGTCGCGGCGGCCGGACGGACCCGGCTAGACCTCCGTGCCGGTGCGGAGCCAGTCCTCGACGGCGTGCGCGGTGTCGACGGCATGGTGTTCGAGCATCGTGAAGTGGTCGCCGGGCACCTCGGCGACGGCCTCGGCCGAATCCCAGGAGGCGCGCCACTGCACGTCGTGCGACTGGTCGTCGCCCAGCGATCCGGGACGCACGAACAGCGTGGGCGCGGTGATGTCGCGCACCACGCACTCCTCCAACAGCCGGACATAGCGGCCCATGGCGGAGAGCCGGTCTGCGGTGTACGGCCCGAAGGACTCCTCCCGGGAGAACAGGCCAGCCAGCATGTGCGTCGCGAACCCCTCCATCGCCTTGCTGTCGGGCAGGTAGGTGTCGAGCAGGACGAGTGCGGCGGGCGCGTGACCGCTGTCCTGCAGTTGTCGGGCCGCGGCCTGGGCAAGGAGTCCGCCTGCCGAGTAGCCGAGGAGGACGAACGGCTCGTCCCCCGTCGTCTCCCGCACAGACCGGGCGAGCAGCCCGACGGCCGCCTCGATCGTGGCGGGCAGCGACTCGCCCGCCGCGAAGCCCGGCACGGTCAACGCGGACACGGCCCGCCTGCCGTCGAACGCGGCGGCCAGCCGGATGAACTGGTGCGCCCCACCCATACCCATCGGCGACGGCACGCAGATCAGCTTCGGCCCGGGGCCCGAGGCCAGTTCGGCCACCGCGGGCGCGGTCGCGGGCCCGTCCGCGTCGTGGAACGACGGGCGCAGGTCGGCGACGGCATTGAGCAGTTCGAAGCCCCGGTCGCGCTGATCGGTCGTCACGGCGTGGCGGAACAACGCGCTCAGCGTGTCTGCGGCGTCGTTCGCAGGCTGGGAGGCCGCCGACGCCTGCCGCAGATGCCGGGCGAGCCCGGCGGGCGTCCGGTGGTCGAACACCGCCGTGGCGGGCAGCCGCAGGCCGGTCGCCCGAGTGATCGCGTTGCGCAACTCGACGGCGGCGAGCGAGTCGAAGCCCGACTCCAGGAACCCTCGGTCGGCCACGACGTCCTCGGCCGAACGATGCCCCAGCACCGAGGCGGTCTCGGCGAGGACGAGCTCCAGCAGCAGACGTTCCCGTGCTTCAGGGTCCAGCCCGACGAGCCTGTCCTTCAGGTCGTGCCGCCCTGCGGCCGGGCGGCGTCGTGCCCTCACGAGGCCCGTGAACAGTGGCGGCACCCGGCCCGCGTCGCGCATGTCGAGCCGCACCGGAGCAAGAACGGGCTCGGCACTGGCCAGTGCCGCATCGAAGAGTGCCAGTCCGTCCGCGATGGAGAGTGCGGAGACGCCGCGCGACCGGGTCACGGCCGCCGTCATCGTGCTGGTCTCGGACCAGAGACCCCAGGCCAGTGACTGCGCGCGCAGGCCGATGGCTCTGCGGTGCTGGGCGAGTGCGTCCAGGAACGTGTTCGCCGAGGCGTAGTTGCCCTGCCCCGGCGCGCCGAAGAGTCCGGAGGTCGAGGAGAACAGCACGAATGCGGTGAGATCCTCGGTGAGCTCGTGCAGGTGCACGGCCGCGTCGACCTTCGGGGCGAACACCGTGTCGAGCTGTTGCGGTGTCAGCGACTCGATGACGCCGTCGTCGAGCACTCCTGCGGCGTGCACCACGGCGGTGACGGCGTGCGCCGCCAGGAGCGCAACGACCTGCTCTCGCTCGGCGACGTCGCACACGACGACGGCGACCTCCGCGCCCATCTCCTCCAGCTCGGCACGTAGTTCGGCGGCGCCGGGCGCATCGAGACCCCGGCGGCTGGTGAGTACGAGCCGCTCGACGCCGTGTTCGGCGACGAGATGTCTCGCCAGCGCCGCCCCGAGCGTCCCGGTGCCGCCGGTGATCAGTGTCGTTCCCCGCGCATCCCAGCCGCCGCCGTCGACAGCGGACACGCGCTGGAGCCGCGCCGCGAAGACGTCGCGGCCGCGCACCACGAGCTGCGGCTCGCCCGTCGCTGCGAGGAGTTCGACGTCCAGTTCGTCGTCGGCGGTGCCGTCGACCAGCACGATCCGGTCCGGATGCTCCGACTGGGCGGACCGCACCAGCCCCCAGACGGCGGCGCCTGCCAGGTCGGGCACCTCGTCCGACGAGACCGCGACCGCGCCCCGCGTCACCACCACCAGTCGGTCGTCCGTTCCCCGCAGCCACTCCTGAAGGTGCGACAGCACCGCACCGACTGCGGCGCGCGGGGTGTGCTGCGGGCATTCGAACACCGACACGACTGCCCGTTCGCCGGTCGGACGAGTCGGAACCCACTCGACGCGATACAACGAGTCGGTCGAGGCTGCCCTGGTCATCGGTCGGACGGTGATCGATCGGACCGACACCACGGGCGCTCCCGTGTCATCGACGCCGTGCAGCGACACGGACCCGTCCGGGCCCTTCGTGATCCGTACCCGCATCGTCGTCGCTCCGGACGCGTGCAGCCGCACCCCCGACCAGCTGAAGGGAAGTCCGATGCCCTCGCCGCCGTCGGCGCTCAATCCGATCGTGTGCAGTGCCGCGTCGAGCAACGCCGGATGCAGGCCGAACCGTGCGGCGGCCGCCCGCTCCTCCTCCGACACCGCGACCTCGGCGAACAGCTCGTCGCCTCGACGCCATGCCGTGTGCAGCCCCTGGAAGACGGGGCCGTAGTCGTATCCCCGCATCGCCAGCTCGTCGTAGAAGCCTGCCAGGTCGACCGTCTCGGCATTCGCAGGCTGCCATTCCATGGCGTCGGCGACGAGGCTGTCGCCGGGCTCGGCCAGCGCACCGGTCGCGTGCGTGGTCCAGGTGTCGCCGATGCGGGAGTGGATGTTCACCGGTCGGAGACCGGCATCGTCGGGCGCGCCGACCGACACCCGCACCTCGGCGGCGGCGTTCTCCGTGAGCACGAGCGGAGCCTGGAGGGTGAGTTCCTCGACCGCTCCGTACCCGACCTCGTCGCCTGCGCGGACGGCGAGTTCGACGAAAGCGGTCCCGGGCAGCAGCACGGTGCCCGCGACGGCGTGATCGGCCAGCCACGGGTGGGTGCGGAGAGACAACCTGCCGGTGAACACGACCCCAGCGTCCGCCGGCAGCGCCACCGCCGCGCCGAGCAGCGGGTGGTCTGCGGCGGTCAGGCCTGCGGAGCTGACGTCTCCGGCCGAGTCGGGGGCGTCGAGCCAGTAGCGTTCGTGTTGGAAGGCGTAGGCAGGCAGTGCGATCCGGCGACCGCCGTCAAGGAACGCCGTCAGATCGATGTCGATGCCGTGGGTGAACAGTTCCCCCGCCGAGGCCAGAAAGCGGTCCATGCCGCCGTCGTCCCGGCGCAGCGTGCCGACCACCAGAGCACCCTCGCGGTCACGGCCGTCGAGGACCTCCTGAACGCCGTAGGTCAGCACCGGATGCGCACTGCACTCCACAAACACGCCGACACCGTCGTCCAGCAACGATTCCACCGCACGGTCGAACCGCACCGTCTCCCGCAGATTCGTGAACCAGTACTGCGCGTCCAGCGATGCGGTATCGACCACCGTGCCCGTCACCGACGAATAAAACGGCACCCCCGACGACCGAGGCTCCACCCCCGCCAGACTCTCGATCAACTCATCCCGCAGCGCATCCATCAACACCGAATGCGAGGCGTAATCCACCGGAACCCACCGCGCCCGAACACCCCGCGACTCACACGCTGCCACGACCCGCTCAAGACCCGAGACCGAACCCGACACCACCACCGACGACGGACCGTTCACCGCCGCCAAGGAGACACCATCGGAGAGCAGACCCACCACCTCAGACACCGGCAACGCCACCGACACCATCCCACCACCACCACCCAGACCCGCGATCAAACGGCTCCGCTCCACCACCACCCGCACACCATCACGCAGACTCAACCCACCCGACACCACCGCCGCCGCAATCTCACCCTGCGAATGACCCACCACCGCCGACGGAACCACACCCACCGAACACCACAACTCCGCCAACGACACCATCACCGCAAACAACACCGGCTGAACAACATCAACCCGCCCCAACACCCCCTCATCACCCAAAACATCCAACAACGACCACCCAACAAACTCCGACAACACCACCGCACACTCAGCCATCCGTTCAGCAAAAACAGATGACGACGCCAACAAATCCACAGCCATCCCCACCCACTGCGAACCCTGACCCGGAAACACCAACACCACACCAGAACCGGCGGCACGATCACCGGGAACCACGCGGCCTGAGACGACTTCCCCCAGCCCGGCCCGGAAATCGTCGATGCCGGAACCCGACACCAGCACCCGTCGATCAAACGAGGATCGCGATGTCAGGGTGAAACCCACATCCCGGATGTCCAGTTCGGATCGGGAGGCAAGGAAAGCCGACAGTCGGGCGGCCTGTGCACGCAGCGCGGCATCGGATTTCGCGGAGACGACCCAGGGAACGACCCCGGCGGCGGAAGTCGACCTCCGTGTGTCGTTCGCCGCACCGCCCTGGACCGTGGCCAGTTCGCCGGGCGATTCCGGCCCGGCCAGCCCGGAGGGGTCCTCCAGGACCACATGGGCGTTCGTCCCGCTGACGCCGAAGGAAGACACTCCCGCGCGGCGAGGCCGAGCCGTCGCGGGCCAGGCGACCGGCTCCGTCACGAGTTCCACCGCGCCCGCAGACCAGTCCACGTGCGGCGTCGGCTCGTCGACGTGCAAGGTCTTGGGCACCACCCCGTGCTGCATCGCCAACACCATCTTGATCACCCCGGCGGCCCCCGCTGCGGCCTGGGTGTGCCCGAGATTCGACTTCACCGAACCCAACAGCAACGGCCGATCCCGGTCCTGCCCATACGTCGCGATCAACGCCTGCGCCTCGATCGGATCACCCAACCGAGTACCCGTGCCATGCGCCTCCACCACATCCACGTCCCCGGTGGACAGACCCGCATTCGCCAACGCCTGCCGAATCACCCGCTGCTGCGACGGACCATTCGGCGCCGTCAACCCATTCGACGCACCATCCTGATTCACCGCCGAACCCCGCACCACCGCCAACACCGAATGACCCAACCGACGCGCATCCGACAACCGCTCCACCAACACCAGACCCACACCCTCAGACCACCCCGTCCCATCCGCCGAGGCCGAGAACGACCTGCACCGACCATCGGCGGAAAGCCCACGCTGCCGCGAGAACTCCACGAACACCCCGGGGGTGGCCATCACCGCGACGCCGCCCGCGAGCGCCAGATCGCACTCGCCAGAGCGCAGGGCCTGCGCCGCCAGGTGCAGCGCGACCAACGAGGAGGAGCACGCCGTGTCCACGGTCATCGCGGGCCCCTCCAGGCCCAGCGCGTAGGCGATGCGACCGGAGGCGACGCTGCCCGCGTTGCCGTTGCCCAGGTGCCCTTCGAGATCCGCAGGCACCTGGTGCAGCCTGCCGAGGTAATCGTGGTACATCAGTCCGGTGAACACCCCGGTCCTGCTGCCGCGCAACGACTGCGCATCGATGCCCGCGCCGTCGAGCGTCTCCCAGGCGGTCTCCAGCAGCAGCCGCTGCTGCGGATCCATCGCCAACGCCTCGCGCGGGGAGATCCCGAAGAAGGCGGCGTCGAACAACCCTGCGTCGTGGAGGAAGCCGCCGTTGCGGGTGTAGCTCGTGCCTAGGTGTTCGGGGTCCGGGTCGTACAGGGCGTCCAGGTCCCAGCCTCGGTCCGCCGGGAATCCGCCGACGGCGTCGCGGCCGCTCGCCACGAGGTCCCAGAGGTCGTCGGGGGACGCGACCCCGTCAGGGTATCGACACGCCATGCCGACGATCACGATCGGATCGTCGGACACGGCGGCGGTCGGCGTGGCGGGGACGACCGTCGCAGGCCCGCCGTGTCGCTCCGCGTACAGGTGCGCGGCCAGCACTGACGGCGACGGATAGTCGAAGATCAGGGTCGACGGCAGTTGCAGACCGGTGGCAGCGTTGAGTTCGTTACGCAGCTCGACGGCGGTCAGCGAGTCGAAGCCCAGCTCGTGGAAGGCCTTGGTCGGCTCGATGTCGTCGCCGGATCCGTAGCCGAGCACGGCCGCCGTGCGGCTGCGGACGAGTTCGAGCAGTTCCTCGGGCGCTGCGTACTGCGTGTCACCCGTTCTCGGCGCCTTTCGCGGGCTTCGCACGAGACCGGACCACAGCGGGGGCACCTCCTGCGCGGCAAGCACCGACAGGTCGAGCCGGACCGGGACGACGACCGCCGAGTCCACTCCCGAGGCGACGTCGAGCAGCGCGAGCCCGTCCGCCGTGCTCAGTGGGAGGACGCCGCCACGCGACATGCGGCTGTGGTCCGCCGTGCCGAGTTCTCCGGTGATGCCGCTGGCCTCGGCCCACAGTCCCCAGGCCAGTGACTGCGCGGGAAGTCCCCTGGCCCGGCGGAGCTCGGCCACCGCGTCCAGGAAGGCGTTCGCCGCCGCATAGTTGCCCTGCCCGGCGCTGCCGACCACCCCGGCGGCGGAGGAGAACAGCACGAACGTCGAGACGTCGCCCGCCAGCTCGTGAAGGTGCCACGCGGCGGCCGCCTTCGGGGCGAACACGGTGTCCACCCGTTCCGGCGTCATCGACTGGATCACGCCGTCGTCGAGCACGCCCGCCGTGTGGACCACGGCGTCGACCGGGTGTTCGGCCAGCAGGGCCGCGACCTGCTCGCGATCCGACACGTCACAGGCCACCAGCGTGACGGCGGCGCCGAGGTCCGCGAGTTCGTCGCGCAGCTCCACCGCGCCCGGCGCAGTCAGCCCACGGCGGCTCGTCAAGACCAGGTGCCGGACACCGTGGACGGTGACGAGGTGGCGCGCGACCGCCGCGCCGAGTGTGCCCGTTCCCCCGGTGATCAGTGTCTGCTGCGACGCAGCCCAGTCGGTTCGAGCCGCCTCGGCGGCCGCGCGCTTCAGTCGCGCGGCGAACACCTGATCACCCCGCACCGCCAGCTGCGGCTCGCCGAGCCCTGCCAAGCGCTCCGCGTCGACCGCGGTGTCGGCGTCCACCAGCACGAACTGCCCTGGACGTTCGGTCTGGGCCGACCGCACCAGTCCCCAGACGGCAGCAGCGGCGGGGTCGGGGGCCTCGCCGGGGGACACCACGACCGCTCCTCGTGTCAGCACGACGAGCCGCTGGTCGGACTGCACGGCGACCAGGGCGCGCGCGATGCCGCTCCTGGCCGCCGCCACCGGGTCGGTGCCCAGGTCCGTGCAGTCCACCGTGTGGACCGGGACGCCGGATTCGCCGGCCGGCACGGGCACCCAGTCGAGTCTGAAGAGCGCATCACGGACGTCCACCCGCCGCGCTGCCACCCGGTCGAGGGCGACGGGGCGCAGCCGCAGCGTCTCGACCGAGGCCACCGGCTGTCCCGACGGGTCGAACAGCTCCAGCGCCATCGCGTCGGGCCCCGTCGGGCGCAACCTGACCAGCAGTGTCGAGGCACCGCTCGCGTGGAGGGTGACCCCGGAGAAGGCGAAGGGCAGCCGGACCGCGTCGTCCTCGGCGCCGACGAACGCGCTCGCGTGCAACGCGGCGTCCAGCAGCGCCGGGTGCAGGCCGAACCGCTCCGCATCGCGCCGGGAGTCCTCGGGCAGGGCCACCTCGGCGAGGATCTCCTCGCCCCGCCGCCATGCGGCGCGCAGCCCGCGGAAGGTCTGCCCATACGGCAGACCTCGGTCGGTCAGCTCCTCGTAGAACCCGTCAACGCTGATCGGCGTCTCGTCGGAGAGCGATCGTTCGAGGGCGGGCGCAGGCTGGGGCCGGGCGGGCGAGAGGATTCCGTCGGCGTGGCACGTCCACGGCTCGTCCGAGGTGTCGCTCTCCACGCGGGAGTAGACGCGTACGCGGCGCAGACCGGACTCGTCTGGTTCGTCGATCGCGAGCTGCACCTGCACGGCCTCGTCGGTGCGCAGCACCAGGGGTGCCTGGATCGTCAGCTCGTGCAGCCGACTGCACCCGACCTCGTCACCGGCCCGTAACGCCAGTTCCACGAAACCGGTGCCCGGCAGCAGCACCACGTCGCCGACGAGGTGTTCGGCGAGCCACGGGTGTGACCGCAAGGAAAGCCTGCCGGAGAACACCACGCCGTCCGAGTCGGCGAGCATGACGGCGGCGCCGAGCAGCGGATGTCCGGCGGCGATCAGCCCGGCGGCGGCGACGTCGGCGGACGATTCGGGGATGTCGAGCCAGTGCCGCTGTCGTTGGAAGGGGTAGGTGGGGAGGTCCACGCGCCTGCCACCGGTGTGGAACGCAGCGAAGTCGACCTCGCCACCCGCGACGTGCAACCGAGCCAACGCCTCCACAAAAGACGACACCTCCGACCGATCACGCCGCAACACCGGAACCGCACCAGCCACCAACGCAGACAAAGCACCACCCGGCCCCACCTCAAGAAAAAAACAATCCCCCAACCCACTCACATAATCATGAAAACGCACCGTCTCCCGAACATGCCGAACCCAATAATCAACCGAAGCCACCTCCCCACCAGCCACCAACCGAACCCGCGGCTCCGAAAAAGACAACCCACCAATCGCCAACCGAAAATCAGCCAACATCGGATCCATCAACGACGAATGAAAAGCATGCGACACCCGCAACCGCGACGACCGCCGACCACCAAAACGAGACACCACCCCCGCAACCTCAGACTCCACCCCCGACAACACCACCGAACCAACACCATTCACCGCAGCAACAGACACCCCCGCCGTCAACCACGGCACCACCTCAGACTCCGACGCCTCCACCGCAACCATCACCCCACCCACCGGCAACGCCTGCATCAACCGCGCCCGCTCCGACACCAACACACACGCATCCTCCAACGAGAGAACACCCGCCACATGCGCCGCAGCAACCTCCCCCACCGAATGCCCCACCACCACACCCGGCCGAACACCACACCACTCCAACAAACGAAACAACGCAACCTCCACCGCAAACACCGCAGGCTGCGCCCACCCCGTCAAACTCAACACATCAACATCACCCCCCCACATCACCCCACGCACACCAGAACCCAAACAACCCAACACCGAATCCAACGCCTCAGCAAAAACCGGAAAACAACCATACAACTCACGACCCATACCCAAAAACTGCGAACCCTGACCCGAAAACAACAACACCAGATCACGATCCACCACCCGCCCCCGAGCAACCTCCACACCATCCACCACGACGGCGCGATGCTCGAATCGGGACCGGGTCGTCGCCAGCGAGCAGGCGACGTCGAGAGCATCGTCGTCGTTCGCGCGCAGCCGCTCGATCTGCTCGTCCAGGGCGGCCGAGGACTTCGCCGAGACCACCCACGGGGTCGGCAGCGCGGCGGCCGTGGCCCGCGCGGCAGCTGCTTCGGGGTCACTGCCCCGCTCGGGAACGGGTTCGGCAGCGGACTCCGAATCGATCGCCGCCTCAAGGATCACGTGGGCGTTCGTGCCGCTGACCCCGAAGGACGAGACGGCGGCCCGCCGAGTCCGATCCGACACGGGCCAGGACACGGCGCTGGTCGCGAGCTCGACGGCGCCCGCCGACCACGTCACATAGGGCGAGGGTTCGTCGACGTGCAGCGTCTGGGGCACGATCCCGTGCCGAAGGGCGAGCACCATCTTGATGACGCCCGCGACACCGGCTGCCGCCTGGGTGTGCCCCAGGTTCGACTTCACCGAGCCGAGCAGCAGGGGCCGCGAGCGGCCCTGCCCGTACGTCGCGATCAGGGCCTGCGCCTCGATCGGATCGCCGAGCCTGGTTCCGGTGCCGTGCGCCTCGACGACGTCGACGTCCGAGGTGGACAGGTCCGCCGAGGCGAGCGCCTGCTGGATGACGCGCTGCTGCGAGGGACCGTTCGGCGCCGTCAACCCGTTGGAGGCGCCGTCCTGGTTGACCGCCGAGCCGCGCACGACGGCCAGCACCGGGTGGCCCCGCCGCCGGGCATCCGACAGTCGTTCCACCAGCAGCAGTCCGACGCCCTCGGACCACCCGGTGCCGTCGGCCGAGGCGGCGAAGGCCTTGCACCGGCCGTCCGGGGCGAGCCCGCCCTGCCGGGAGAACTCGACGAACGCGGCCGGGGTGGACATCACGGTGGCACCGCCTGCCAGGGCCAGATCGCACTCGCCGGAGCGCAGCGCCTGGATTGCCCAGTGCAGGGCCACCAGCGAGGAGGAACAGGCGGTGTCGATCGTCACCGCAGGACCCTCCAGGCCCAGCGTGTAGGCGATGCGACCGGACACGACGCTGGCGGCGTTGCCGATCAACAGGTGGTCGGCGGCCGCCGCAGGCACCTGACGCAGGCCGCTGACGTAGTCCTGGCCGTTGGTGCCGACGAAGACGCCCGTGTTGCCGCCCCGCAGCGACACCGGGTCGAGTCCGGCCCGTTCGATCGCCTCCCACGACGCTTCGAGCAGCAGGCGCTGCTGGGGATCCATCGCCGTCGCCTCCCGGGGCGAGATCCCGAAGAACTCCGCATCGAAGTCCGCGACGCGCTCGACGAAGCCGCCTCGGTGCGTCGTGCTGGAGCCCGGCCTGCCCGTGGCGTGCAGGCGGTCGAGGTCCCAGCCTCGGTCCGCCGGGAATCCCGTCAGGACGTCGCGGCCGTCGGTCAGCACGCGCCACAGATCCTCGGGCGAGGCGATGCCGCCGGGGAACCGACAGGACATGCCGACGATCGCGATCGGCTCGCGGCTCGCCTGTTCGGCCTGGCGGAGGCGCTCGCGCGTGTCGTGCAGCTGCGCAGTGACCCGCTTGAGGAAGTACCGGAGGTTGTCCTCACCGGTCATCGTGTGAACCCCCAGAGAGAAGAAGATCAGGAAATGCCGAACTCTTTGCCGAGCAGCTCGAAGACGGCCTCGTCGGAGGCGTCCTCCAACTGATCGGCGATGCCGAGGCCGCCGTCGTCGGCGCACGTGTCGAGCAGCCGCCGCAGCCGGGCGGCGACGGCCGACCGCGCCCTGCTGTCCAGGTCCGCTTCGGACAGCGCGGATTCGAGGAGATCGAGTTCGTCGAACACCGGCTTCGTGTGCCCCGTGAGCTCGCTGTGGAGGTGGGCCGCGAGTGTCGCCGACGTCGGATGGTCGAACACGGCCGTCGCGGGCATGGTGAGCCCGGTGGCCGCCCCGAGCCGGTTGCGCAGTTCCAGCGCGGTCAACGAGTCGAAGCCGAGGTCCTTGAACGCCTGATCCGGCCGGATCTCGTCGACGGACCGGTGACCGAGCACCTGGGCGGTGTGTCTGCGCACGAGATCCTGCAACGCACGGACGCTCTCGGCCGGGGGGAGCGCGGCGTAGTCGGGGATGTCCACGATGCCCTCGGCAGGCACCAGCCGTTCCAGCAGCCTGCTGCCCCGCGCCACCGTGAAGGCGGGCCCGAACCGCGTCCAGTCCACCTCGGCCACGACGACGTCCGTCTCGTCGAGATCGAGCACCCGTTGCAGGGCGACGATCGCCCGCTCCGGCGCCATCCCGCGCAGGCCGAGGCGCTCCAGCTGGTCCGGTTCGATGCCGCCCGCCATGCCACCGCCCGCCCAGGGGCCCCAGGCCACGGCGGTGGCGGGCAGTCCGGCCGCCCGACGGCGCACGGCGAGCGCGTGGAGGGATGAGTTCGCCGCCGCGTAGGCGGACTGGCCGCCACTGCCCCACACCGCGGCGCCCGAGGAGAACAGCACGAAGGCCGACAGCTCGCGCGAACGCGTCAGCTCGTCGAGGTATGCGGCAGCCGTGGCTTTGGCCGCGAACACCGCGTCGAGCCGGTCGGGGGTCAGCGCATCGACGACCCCGTCGTCGAGCCGTCCTGCGGCGTGGAAGACCGCGTCGACGGGATACTCGTCGAGCAGCGCGGCCAGCGCGTCGCGATCCGCGACGTCACAGGCGGCCAGCGTCACCTGAGCACCGGCGGCCCGGAGTTCCTCCCGCAGCTCGGCGGCGCCGGGAGCGCGATCTCCTCGGCGACTCGCGAGGACGAGATGCTCGGCACCGGAGGCGACCAGCCAGCGCGCGACGTGGGCGCCGAGCGCCCCCGCTCCGCCCGTGACGAGCACGGTGCCCGAGGGACGCCACGATCCGGCCGGGACGGGCGCGGGCGCGTGGTCCAGCCTGCGCACGAACACGCCGCCTGCGCGGATGGCGACCTGGTCCTCATCGCCTGAGGCGAGCACGTCCAGCAGGAGACCGAGGCCGCGTTCGCCTGTGACGGCGGGCAGGTCGACGAGGCCGCCCCACCGTTCGGGGTGCTCCAGTGCCGCGACGCGACCGAAGCCCCACACCGCCGCCTGCTCCGGGTCGGGGGTCTCCCCCGGCTCCACCGCGACCGCCGCCGTGGTGACGCACCAGAGCGGCGCTGCCACGCCCGCGTCGCCCAGCGCCTGGACTAGTGCGACGGTGCCGGACAGGCCCAGCATCGAGACCACACCGGACACGGTGTCCTCGCCCAGCGCTGCTCGGAGTTGATCGGCGAGCACCGCGCGGTCCGGCTCGGCCGCCTCGATCGTGCGCGCCGCACCGCCCCGGCGGCGCACCGAGGCGCCGAGGGTCTCGGAGTCGCCCTGCGGCGACGTCACGATGAGCAGGCTGCCTGCGGTCGTCGCAGGCGGAACGTTCCAGGGAGACCAGGTGACGTGGTACCGCAGCACGTCGGCAGAATGCCGTGATTCGTCACGCGGTCGAGCGTCAAGCCAGTAGCGCTGTCGTTGGAAGGGGTAGGTGGGGAGGTCCACGCGCCTGCCACCGGTGTGGAACGCAGCGAAGTCGACCTCGCCACCCGCGACGTGCAACCGAGCCAACGCCTCCACAAAAGACGACACCTCCGACCGATCACGCCGCAACACCGGAACCGCACCAGCCACCAACGCAGACAAAGCACCACCCGGCCCCACCTCAAGAAAAAAACAATCCCCCAACCCACTCACATAATCATGAAAACGCACCGTCTCCCGAACATGCCGAACCCAATAATCAACCGAAGCCACCTCCCCACCAGCCACCAACCGAACCCGCGGCTCCGAAAAAGACAACCCACCAATCGCCAACCGAAAATCAGCCAACATCGGATCCATCAACGACGAATGAAAAGCATGCGACACCCGCAACCGCGACGACCGCCGACCACCAAAACGAGACACCACCCCCGCAACCTCAGACTCCACCCCCGACAACACCACCGAACCAACACCATTCACCGCAGCAACAGACACCCCCGCCGTCAACCACGGCACCACCTCAGACTCCGACGCCTCCACCGCAACCATCACCCCACCCACCGGCAACGCCTGCATCAACCGCGCCCGCTCCGACACCAACACACACGCATCCTCCAACGAGAGAACACCCGCCACATGCGCCGCAGCAACCTCCCCCACCGAATGCCCCACCACCACACCCGGCCGAACACCACACCACTCCAACAAACGAAACAACGCAACCTCCACCGCAAACACCGCAGGCTGCGCCCACCCCGTCAAACTCAACACATCAACATCACCCCCCCACATCACCCCACGCACACCAGAACCCAAACAACCCAACACCGAATCCAACGCCTCAGCAAAAACCGGAAAACAACCATACAACTCACGACCCATACCCAAAAACTGCGAACCCTGACCCGAAAACAACAACACCAGATCACGATCCACCACCCGCCCCCGAGCAACCTCCACACCATCCACCACGACGGCGCGATGCTCCAGGGCGGCGCGGGTGGTCGCGAGTGAGTGACCGACGTCGACGGGATCGCCGGACAGCGAGGCTACCTGGTCGAGCTGAGCACGCAGCGATTCCGGGGACCGGGCGGACACCGGCCAGGGAATCCCGGCGGCGGGAATCCGTGCCCCCTGCGCTCGGTCCGATTCTGACGACTCCGGCGCGGGCGCCTCCTCCACGATGACGTGGGCGTTGGTACCGCTGGCACCGAAGGACGACACGCCCGCGCGGCGTAGTCGGCCGGCGTCCGGCCAGGGGACGGACTCGGCGGCCAGTTCCACCGCACCGGCCGACCAGTCCACCTGCGGCGTCGGCTCGTCGACGTGCAACGTCTCGGGCACCACCCCGTGCTGCATCGCCAACACCATCTTGATCACCCCGGCGGCCCCCGCTGCGGCCTGGGTGTGCCCGAGATTCGACTTCACCGAACCCAACAGCAACGGCCGATCCCGGTCCTGCCCATACGTCGCGATCAACGCCTGCGCCTCGATCGGATCACCCAACCGAGTACCCGTGCCATGCGCCTCCACCACATCCACGTCCCCGGTGGACAGACCCGCATTCGCCAACGCCTGCCGAATCACCCGCTGCTGCGACGGACCATTCGGCGCCGTCAACCCATTCGACGCACCATCCTGATTCACCGCCGAACCCCGCACCACCGCCAACACCGAATGACCCAACCGACGCGCATCCGACAACCGCTCCACCAACAGCAACCCGACACCCTCGGCGAAGCCCGTGCCGTCGGCCGAGGCGGCGAAGGACTTGCATCGGCCGTCGCCTGCCAGGCCCTGCTGCCGGGCGAACTCGACGAAGACGCCGGGGGTGAACATCACCGTGGCACCGCCTGCGATCGCCAGATCGGCGTCGCCGGAGCGCAGCGCCTGGATCGCCCAGTGCAGGGCCACCAGCGAGGAGGAACAGGCGGTGTCGACAGTGACCGCCGGCCCCTCCAGACCCAGCGAATACGCCACCCGCCCGGATGCCACGCTGGCTGCGCTGCCGTTGCCGACGAAACCTGCGAGCTCCGGCGGCACCGAGGCAAGCCGCGAGGAGTAGTCGCTGTACATCAGGCCGGTGAACACCCCGGTCCGGCTGCCGTGCAACGACGACGGGTCGATGCCCGCGCGTTCCAGCACCTCCCACGACGTCTCCAGCAGCAGCCGCTGCTGCGGATCCATCGCCAACGCCTCGCGAGGCGAGATCCCGAAGAAGCCTGCGTCGAAGTCGGCCGCGTCCGGCAGGAATCCCCCTGAGCGCATTCCCGAACCATCGACCTGGTCATAGACGTGGTCGAGGTCCCAGCCTCGGTCTGTCGGGAAGCCGCCGAGCACCTCGCCGCCGTCGCGCAGCAGGCGCCAGAGGTCTTCCGGGGACCGCACGCCGCCGGGGAAGCGGCACGCCATCCCGACGATCGCGATCGGCTCCGTGGCGGCCGCGACCAGCGTCCTGCTCTGTTCGCGGAGGCGTTCCACCTCCTTCAGCGAGGAGCGCAGCGCCTCGACGAGCTTGCCGTTGGTGTCCGTCATGCTTCACCGCCGAACTGAGCCATCCGCAGCAGTTCCTCCGTGTCCAGCTCGTCAATCGAGCCGAGCGTCTCGGCGGCCTGGTCCTCGCCGTCGGCGAGTTTCCGCAAGACGTCGAGCAGGCCTGCCTGTCGCAGTCGTGCCGCCGGAATGGCGGACAGGATGTTCTTGATCTCGACCTCCTCCGGGTCGAGCGACGGCCCGGCCCCGTCGGGCAGCAGCAGGTCCCGTAAGTGCTCGGCCAGCGCGGCGGGGGTCGGATGGTCGAAGACGAGCGTCGCGGGAAGCCGCAGCCGCGTCTCCCGATTCATCCTGTTGCGCAGCTCCACGGCGGTGAGCGAGTCGAAGCCCAGTTCCTTGAACGCCTTGTCCACCGCGATCACGTCGGCGGACCGGTGTCCGAGGACGGCCGCGGTGGTGGTCCGCACCAGGGTGATCAGCTCCTGCGCCTGTGTCTCCGGCGACAGGCCTGCGAGCCGCTCCGCGATCGGTACGCCGTTCGCCGGGCCTCGCCCGGCGGCCGCCCGGCGGCGAGCGGCGGGCACGAGGTCGCGCAACAGCTGCGGGACCGGTTCCGACACGGTGCGCAGATCGAGTTGCGCCGTCACGAGGGTCGGGTGGTCGGTGCCGACCGCCGCGTCCAGCAGCGCGAGGCCGTCCTCGACGGACATCGGGACGACGCCGCCGCGAGCCAGCCGTGACAGGTCGGCGCCGTCCAGGCCGCTCGTCAACTCGCTCGGCTGCGCCCAGTGCCCCCAGGCGAGGCACTGAGCAGGGAGTCCGCGCGCCCTGCGGTGCTGGGCCAGAGCGTCCAGGAACGTGTTCGCCGAGGCGTAGTTCCCCTGCCCCGCCGCCCCGAACACCCCGGACGCCGAGGAGAACGACACGAAGGCGGTCACCTCGCCCACCAGTTCATGCAGGTGCCAGGCCGCATCGACCTTGGGGGCGAACACGGTGCGCACCCGCTCGGGGGTGAGGGACGAGATGACGCCGTCGTCGAGGACCCCGGCGGCGTGGACCACGGAGGTCACCGGATGTTCGGCCAGCAGGGCTGCGACCTGTGCACGATCCGAGACGTCACACGCCACCACGACCGGGTCCGCGCCCAGTCCGATCAGCTCGTCACACAGCGCCGCCGCGCCCGGCGCGGCCTGCCCGCGACGACTGGTCAACACCAGCCGCCGTACCCCGTGCACCCCGGCGAGATGCCGAGCCACCGCCGCCCCGAGCATGCCCGTCCCGCCGGTGATCAGCGTGGTTCCCGAGGCGTCCCACGGTCCCCGCTCGCCGGGTTCCGGTGCTTTGGACTCCGCCGTACCTGCGACGGCCTGCGGCGTGGACGCGGCGACGAGCCGGGCGGTCAGCACCCGCCCGGCCCGCACACTCACCTGCGACTCGTCGGTGGCGAGGACGGCGGGCAGCAGTGCAGGCGGTTCGGCGTCCTCGTCCAAGTCGACGAGCACGATCCGGTCCGGGTGCTCGGTCTGCGCCGAGCGCACCAGCCCCCAGACGGCGGCGCCCGCCAGATCCTCGCCCGCCTCGACGGCGCCTCGCGTCACCACGACGAGCCGAGTCGCCGCCCATCGCTCGGCGGCCGACCACTCCTGGAGGACGGCGAGCACCCGCAGCACCGCCTCCCGCGCGGAGGCGGGAGTCTGGTTCTCGTCCGCGAGCCGGTTCGGCAGGCAGGACAACACGATCGTGTCGGGTGCCGCCTCGTCCGGGGCAGCGGCCAGTGCGGCGAGGTCGGCGTGTGCGGTGACGCCCGCGACGGCGGCGAGCGGCTTGGCCTCGGCGCCGCCGAGGACCCCCCACCGTCCGCAGCGGGCGTCGACGTCGACCGTGACGGGTCGCCAGTCGAGCCGGAAGAGTCCCTCGCGCCGCTCCGCCCCGGTCAGCAGTTCGGTGCGGACGGCCCGTAGCCGCAGCGAGTCCACGACCGCGACGGGTGCCCCGGTCGGGTCGGCGATGTCGATCGACATCTCGTTCTCGTCGGTCGCCCGCAGTCGCACGCGCAGGGCCGAGGCGCCAGCCGCGTACAGGGACACGCCGCTCCAGGTGAACGGCAGCTGGACCTCGGCGTCCGTTCGGGGGCGCAGTCCTGCGACGTGCAGTGCCGCATCGAGCAATGCCGGGTGCAGGCCGAACCGGCCCGCGCTGCCGTCCTCACCGGTCGGCAGTTCGACCTCGGCGAAGAGTTCGTCGCCTTGTCGCCAGGCCCGCCGCAGCCCTCGGAACGTCGCGCCGTACTCGTAGCCCCTTTCGGCCAGGCCTGCGTAGAAGTCGGACACGTCGACCGGCTCCGCAGCGGCGGGCGGCCACTGAAGGAGGCCCGACACCGCGCGGGTGCCGATCGGCCGCAGGTGTCCCGTCGCGTGGCACGTCCAGGCGAGGCCTCCCGCACCGCGCGAGTGCACGGCGACCGGTCGGACCCCGGCCTCGTCGGGCTCGCTCACCGAGACCTGGAGCTGCACGCCGCCCCGCTCGGGCACGATCAGCGGCGCGTGCAGCGTGAGTTCGTCGACGGTCCCGGTGCCGACCTCGTCGCCCGCGCGGATCGCGAGTTCGACGAAGGCGGTGCCCGGCAGCAGCACGGTGCCCGCGACGGCGTGCTCGGCCAGCCACGGATGCGTCTCGATCGACACCTGTCCGGTGAGCAGGACGCCGTCGGAGTCGGCGAGCGGCACCACGGCGCTCAGCAGCGGGTGATGGGCGGTGTCCACTCCGGCCGAGGCCACGTCGAGCGACCCGTCCAACGCCGCCAGCCAGTAGCGTTCGCGTTGGAAGGGGTAGGTGGGCAGCTCGACTCGTCGGCCGCCTGCCAGGAACGGGGTGACGTCGACGTCGACGCCGTGGGTGAACAGTTCGCCCGCCGAGGCGAGGAAGCGGTCCATGTCGCCGTCGTCCCGACGCAGGGTGCCGATCGCCAGGGCGTCGCCGTCCCGTTCGTCGATGACCTCCTGAATGCCATAGGTCGTCACCGGATGCGCACTGGACTCCACGAACACACCGAAACCATCGACCAGCAACGATTCCACCGCACGATCGAACCGCACCGTCTCCCGCAGATTCCGAAACCAATACCCCGCATCCAACGACGCGGTGTCCAACGGCGCACCCGTCACCGACGAATAAAACGGGATCACCGACGACCGAGGCTCGACATCCGCCAGGCTCTCGACCAGCTCGTCCCGCAGCGCATCCATCAACACCGAATGCGAGGCGTAATCCACCGGAACCCACCGCGCCCGAACACCCCGCGACTCACACGCTGCCACGACCCGCTCAAGACCCGAGACCGAACCCGACACCACCACCGACGACGGACCGTTCACCGCCGCCAACGACACACCGTCAGGAAGCAGCTCCGTCACCTCGGACGCAGGCAACGCCACCGACACCATTCCCCCGCCACCACCAAGACCAGCGATCAAACGGCTCCGCTGAACCACCACCCGCACACCATCACGCAGACTCAACCCACCCGACACCACCGCCGCCGCAATCTCACCCTGCGAATGACCCACCACCGCCGACGGAACCACACCCACCGAACACCACAACTCCGCCAACGACACCATCACCGCAAACAACACCGGCTGAACAACATCAACCCGCCCCAACGCCTGCTCATCACCCAGAACGTCAAACAACGACCACCCGACGAACTCCGACAACGCCGCCGCACACTCGCCCATCCGACCCGCGAAAACAGGAGACGACCCCAACAAACCCGCCGCCATCCCCACCCACTGCGAACCCTGACCCGGAAACACCAACACCACACCACCGGCAACACGACCACCGGGAACCACCGCACCGGAGGCGACCGCCGACAGGCCCGGCAGGAGATCGGCCACCCCGGAACCGACGACCAGTGCTCGATGCTCGAACAGCGACCGCGAGGCCAGCGACCGGCCCACGTCCACCGGGGACAGCTCGGGCCGATCCCGCAGGAAGTCCGACAGCCGGGCGGCCTGCGCGCGCAACGCGGCGTCCGATCGCGCCGACAGCACCCACGGGACGACCGCGGCGGACCCGGCGGACGTCGACTCGTCGGGCTCGGCCCCGGCGACGCCGTCGGCAGGCGATGCCAGAGCGGGCGCCTCCTCCAGGATTACGTGCGCATTCGTCCCGCTCACCCCGAAGGACGACACGCCGCCCCGACGCGGCCTGCCCGTGGCAGGCCACTCCACCGACTCGGTCACCAGCTCGACCGCACCCGCCGACCAGTCGACGTGCGGGGTCGGCTCGTCGACGTGCAACGTCTTGGGCACCACCCCATGGCGCATCGCCAGCACCATCTTGATCACGCTCGCCACCCCGCCGGGGGCCTGGGTGTGTCCGAGGTTCGACTTCACCGAGCCGAGCAGCAGGGGCTGTGAACGGTGCTGCCCGTAGGTGGCCAGCAGGGCGGAGGCCTCGATCGGATCGCCGAGGCGGGTGCCCGTGCCGTGCGCCTCCACCACGTCGACGTCCGATGTGGACAGTCCCGCGTCGGCCAGGGCCCGGCGGATGACCCGCTGTTGAGCGGGGCCGCTCGGTGCGGACAGCCCGTTGGACGCGCCGTCCTGGTTGAGGGCGGAGCCGCGCACCACGGCCAGCACGGTGTGCCCGCGACGCCGGGCGTCGGACAGCCGTTCCAACAGCACCAGCGCGGTGCCCTCGGACCAGACCGTGCCGTCGGCGTCGGCGGCGAAGGACTTGCAGCGGCCGTCGGGAGCGAGTCCGCCCTGCTTGGAGAACTCGACGAACGCCCGAGGCGTGAACATCGCCGTCACGCCACCCGTGACCGCGAGGGAGCAGTCGCCGTCGCGGAGCGCACGGATCGCGTTGTGCATCGCCACGAGTGAGGAGGAACAGGCGGTGTCCACGGTGATCGCGGGGCCCTCCAGCCCGAAGGCATAGGCCACGCGTCCCGAGACGACGCTGCCCGCGTTGCCGATCAGCAGATGACCGGAGACCTCCTCGGGGATGTCGCGGAGGCCGACCGTGTAGTCCTGACCGTTGTTGCCGATGAACACGCCGGTGTCCGAGCCGCGCATCGTCGCCGGGTCGATGCCCGCCCGTTCGAACAGTTCCCACGAGGTCTCCAGCAGCTGACGCTGCTGCGGGTCCATGCCCGTCGCCTCGCGCGGCGAGATCCCGAAGAACGCGGCGTCGAAGTGCGCCGCAGCGCGCAGGAACCCGCCCCGGCGGGCGACCGTCGTGCCGAGGCGGTCGGGGTCCGGGTCGTGTAGACGCGCGAGGTCCCAGCCTCGATCGGTCGGGAACTCCGACATCACGTCGGCCTCGTCGAGCAGCAGCCGCCACAGGTCGTCCGGGGAGTCGACGTCACCGGGGAACCGGCACGTCATGCCGACGATCACGACGGGGTCGTCGGCCACGAAGGTCCCCGAGGGTCCGGCCGCCTGAATCGTCCCGGCAGGGTCCGCCTCCTCGGCGCCGAACAGCATCGCCAGGACGTGATCGGCCAGCGCCGTGGCGTTCGGATGGTCGAACACCACCGTCGTCGGCAGCGGCAGGCCGGTGGCCGAGGTCAGCTGATTGCGCAGTTCGACCGCCGTGAGCGAGTCGAATCCGAGCTCCTTGAACGCCCGCGACGGTGCGACCGCATCGGCGGAGCGGTGGCCGAGGACGGCGGCCGTCTGCGCAAGGACGAGATCCCGCACCGCAGCGCGCCGTTCGGCGGCTCCCATCCCGGTCAGCGTCGCCGCCAGCCCGGCGGGCGCGGAGTCGTCGGCAGGCTCGGTCGTGCGCAGTTCCGGCAGATCCGCCAGCAGCGGGCTGGGCCGCGCGATGGTGAACTGGGGCGCGAACCGCGCCCAGTCGATGTCGGCGACGGTCACCGTCGTCTCGTCGCCGTCGAGTGCCGTGTGCAGGGCCGACACGGCGAGGTCCGGCCGAAGCGGCCGGAGGCCCCACCTGCTGAGAAGTTCGCCTGCCTCGCCCTCGGCCATGCCTGCGCCGCCCCAGAAGCCCCAGGCGACGGAGGTCGCCAGGCGTCCCTCGGCATGCCTGCGCTCGGCGAGCGCGTCGAGGAAGGCATTCGCCGCCGCGTAGGCACCCTGGTTGCTGCCGCCCCAGACCCCTGCGCCGGAGGAGAACAACACGAAGGCCGAGAGCTGCTGCCCGAGGGTGAGTTCGTCGAGGTTCAGTGCGCCGGTCACCTTGGCGCGCAGGAGGTCCGCGAGGTGGGCGGGGGTGATGTCCTCGATCGACCCCGTGTCGCCGATGCCCGCCGTGTGGAAGACCGCCGACACGGGCTGCTCCGTGAGCAGGGCCGCCAGCGCCTCGCGGTCGGCGACGTCGCAGGCGGCGATCGTGACCCGGCCGCCGAGCCCCTCGAGTTCGGCGCGGAGTTCCGCCGCTCCAGGGGCCTGCTCGCCCCGTCGGCTGGTCAACAGGACGTGATCCGCCCCGATGGTGACCAGCCAGCGCGCCACGTGGGCGCCGACGCCGCCGGTGCCGCCGGTGACCAGCACGGTGCCCTCGGGCCGCCAGACCCGGCGAGTCGCGGGGCGCCGTGCGTGGCGGAGCCTGCGCGCGAACACCCCGGACCGGCGCACCGCGAGCTGATCCTCGCCGTCGGTGCGGGTGAGCGACTGGACGAACCGCGCCGCGACCCGGTCGTCCACCTGCTCGGGAAGGTCGATCAACCCGCCCCAGCGCCGGGGATGCTCGAGTGCCACGACGCGACCAAGTCCCCACGCGGCGGCCTGCACCGGGGAGGGCGGCGGGCCGTCGACGGCAGCGACGGCGCCCGTGGTGACCCACCACATGACGGCGTCGGAGGCCAGATCTCCCATGGCCTGGACGAGCGCGACGGAGGCGGTGAGGCCGCAGGACACGCCGGGCAGCACGGGGTGCGGCCGTTCGTCCTGGGCCAGAAAGGACACCACGCCTGCGAGGTCCGCCCGCCCACCGGCCACGGCGTGCAGCTGTTCCGCCAACGACGCCCGGTCCGAGGCGGCGGCGTCGACGCGGACCACCGTCACCTCGGCGCCGCGCCGCGCCAACGCCTCGGCAGCGGGCTCGCCCTGCGGTCCGGTGAGGAGCACCCAGCTGCCGGTGAGCACGTCCTGACCGGGGGGCACGTCCGAGCCGGTGGCGGCCAGCGGTACCCAATCGATGTCGTAGCGCCACTCCCGGGCGGCGCGGCCCTCGCGATCACGCCTGCGCCAGGTCGCGAGGGCGGGCAGGACGGCGGCGAGCTGGCCCTCGGCGACGTCGAGCGACGTCGACAGCGCGGGAAGGTCGCCGTTCTCCACTGCCGCCCAGAACTCGGAGTCGAACTCCCCGCCTGCCTGCTCCGGCGCGGCGGCGTCGAGCCAGAATCGTTCGCGCCCGAAGGCGTAGGTCGGCAGGTCCACCGGTCGCGCGTCACCGTCGACGGTCCAGTCGACGGCCACCCCGCGTACATGCGCCTCGGCCAGCGAGGTGAGGAATCGCCGCCGGCCGCCGTCGTCACGCCGCAGGGTGCCGACGGTCAGCACGGGAGTCTCGGTGTCCTGCGCGGTCTCCTGGACACCGGCGATGAGCACGGGGTGGGAGCTGGCCTCGATGAACGTCTCGTGTCCCGTGGCGAACAGCTCGCCGAGCGCCCCGACGAAGTCGATCGGCATCCGAGCGTTCCGGTACCAGTACTCGGGCGTCAGCTCGGCGGTGTCCAGCAGTCCGCCCGTCACCGTCGAGAAGAACGGGACGGCGCTGGAGCGCGGGGTGATCCCGTCGAGCAGCTCGAGCAGCGTGTCGTGCAGCGGGTCCACCTGTGCGCAGTGCGAGGCCACGGTGGCGGGCACGACGCGGGCCCGCACGCCCTCGGCGACCAGCTCCGCCACCAGCTCGTCAAGCGCGTCGACCGCGCCTGCGACGGCCGAGGACCGGGGTCCGTTCATGCCGGAGAGCGCCAGGCGTCCGTCCCACCGCTCCAGCCGCAGCCGCAGGTCGGCCGAGGGCATCGCCACCGAGGCCACCGCGCCGTTGCCGACGAGCCGCTCGGCGAACAGCCTGCTGCGCAGCACCACGACCCGCATCGCGTCGTCCAGGGACAGCGCGCCCGCCACGTACGCGGCGGCGATCTCGCCCTGGCTGTGACCGACCACCGCCGCAGGCTGCACGCCGTGCGCCCGCCACATCTCGGCGAGCGAGACCATCACCGAGAACAGCGCGGGCTGCACGACCTCGATCCGCTCGTAGCCGGGTGCGCCGGGCGCACCCCGCAGCACGTCGGTGAGCGACCAGTCCACCAAGGGTGCGAGGGCCCGTTCGCATTCCGCGACCGCGGCGCGGAAGACCGGTGCGGAGTCGAGCAGCTCGACGCCCATGCCCGACCACTGCGCGCCCTGGCCGGGGAAGATGAAGACCGTTCTGCCCTCGATGTCGGCCACGCCCGTGACCACACCCGGCGCGGGCCTGCCCTGCCGGAGTGCGTCGAGTCCCTCGACGAGCTCCGCGCGGTCGCGGCCGATCGCCACCGCCCGGTGCTCGAACCTCGACCGCGTCGTCAGCAGCGAATACGCGACGTCCGAGGTCCGCAGTTCGGGCCGTGCGGTGACGTGGGCCAGCAGCCTGCCGCTCTGGGCGCGCAGCACGGCCGCCGACTTCGCGGAGATCAGCCAGGGAGTCGCTCCGCCGGAGAACGACGTCGCGGGAGGCTGGGGGGCTTCCGTAGCAGGCAGGGCCGGTTCAGCGTCGGCGGCCGGTGCCTCCTCCAGGATCACGTGGGCGTTGGTGCCCGAGATTCCGAAGGACGACACGCCTGCCCGCCGTACCCCCGTCGACTCCCAATCGACGGCAGCAGACGCCACCTCCACGGCACCCGCCGACCAGTCGACCTGCGGAGTCGGCACGTCGACGTGCAGGGTCTGTGGCACGATCCCGTGTCGCATGCCGAGCACCATCTTGATCACCCCGGCGACGCCTGCGGCGGCCTGGGTGTGCCCGAGGTTCGACTTCACCGAGCCCAGCAGCAACGGCCGCGAGCGGTCCTGGCCGTAGGTCGCGATGACCGCCTGTGCCTCGATCGGGTCACCGAGCCGCGTGCCGGTGCCGTGCGCCTCCACCACGTCGACGTCGGCAGGAGACAACCCGGCCGAGGCAAGGGCCTGCCGGATCACCCGCTGCTGCGCGGGACCATTCGGCGCGGTCAGGCCGTTGGAGGCGCCGTCCTGATTGATCGCGGAACCTCGCACCACCGCCAGTACCGAATGCCCCAGCCGCCGTGCGTCGGACAGCCGCTCCACCAGGACGAGACCCACGCCCTCGGAGAAGCCCGCCCCGTCGGAGCGGGCGGCGAAGGGCTTGCAGCGGCCGTCCGGGGCAAGCCCGCCCTGCCGCGAGAACTCGGCGAAGACGTCCGGGGTGAACATCACCGAGACGCCGCCCGCGAGCGCCGTCGAGCACTCGCCCGCCCGCACGGCCTGCACCGCCAGATGCAGCGCGACCAGCGAGGAGGAGCACGCCGTGTCCACGGTGACGGCAGGACCTTCCAGGCCCAGTGTGTAGGCGATCCGCCCGGACGCCACGCTGCCCGCGTTGCCGTTGCCGACGTACCCTTCCAGGTCCTCGGGCAGTCCGGGCAGGCGTGCCGCGTAGTCGTGGTGCATCAGACCCACGAACACCCCGGTCGCACTGCCACGCAGAGACTCCGCGTCGATGCCCGCGCGCTCGATGACCTCCCAGGAGGTCTCCAGCAGCAGGCGCTGCTGCGGGTCCATCGCCAGCGCCTCGCGCGGCGAGATCCCGAAGAACTCAGCGTCGAACTCGGCCGCGTCGTGCAGGAAGCCGCCCTCGCGGGCGTGGATGGTGCCGGACCGGTCGGATCCGGGGTTGTAGCGGCTCTCGACGTCCCAGCCTCGGTCGGTGGGGAAGCCCGAGATCACGTCGCCGCCCGTCGAGAGCACCTGCCACAGGTCCTCGGGAGACTCGATGCCACCGGGGAATCGACACGCCATGCCGACGATCGCGATCGGCTCCTTGGCCGTCTCCTCCAGCCGGTACAGGCGGTCGCTCGTGTCGTGCAGCTCGGCCGTCACCCGCTTGAGATACTCGCGCAGTTTCGCTTCGTTCGACATCTAGAGGAAACCCCCAAGGCGTGTGATCAGGACCGGCCGAGCCTGTTGTCGATCAGGGTGAAGATCTCGTCGTCGGACGCCGAGTCGAGCTGGTCGGCGAAGGAACCGTGTGCCGCATCGCCGGTCCACCTGGTGAGAAGGGCCTTCAGCCGGTCGGTGACCGCCGACCGCGTCTCGTCGTCGAGATCGCCGGTCAGGCCTGCTTCCAGCCGGTCGAGGTCGGCCAGCACGGGGGATGCGGGAGACTCGGGGACGGCGGCGCCGAACAGCTCCACGTCCAGGAGTCCGACGATCGCCTGCGGGGTCGGGTAGTCGAACACCAGCGTCGCGGGCAGGCGCAGGCCGGTCTCGCGGTGGAGTCGGTTGCGCAGCTCCACGGCCATGAGCGAGTCGAAGCCCAGCTCCTTGAACGCCCGCGTGGGCCGGACCTCGCCGACGGTCGCGTGTCCGAGCACCTCGGCGCCTGCCGATCGGACGAGGGTCAACAGGGCTGCCGCACGGTCCGGCGGATCGAGACGCACCAGGCGGTCGACCAAGGTCGCCTCGCCTGCTGCGGGTGCGGCGGCGGTGCGGCGCGTGGTCCGCTGCAGTGCTCGGCACACGGCGGGCAGCGTGGCCCGGAGGTCGAGTCGCACCGGCAGCACCACGGGTCGTGGTCCCGCCACGGCGGTGTCGAACAAGGCCAGTCCCTCGTCGGTCGACAGCGGCACCACGCCGCGCCGCGTCATCCTCGATCGGTCTGCGGCGCCGAGTCGGGCGGTCATCTCGCTGGTCGACTCCCACCAGCCCCAGGCGAGCGAGTGCGCAGGCAGGCCGTGCGCCCTGCGGTGCTCGGCGAGCGCATCCAGGAAGGTGTTGGCCGCCGCGTAGTTGGACTGTCCTGCTGTCCCGAACACGCCGGACGCCGAAGAGAACATCACGAAGGCCGACAGGTCGCCTGCGAGTTCGTGCAGGTGCCAGGCCGCGTCGACCTTCGGGCGGAACACCGTGTCCACCCGCTCCGGCGTCAGCGCGGAGACCACCCCGTCGTCGAGGGCGCCTGCGCTGTGCACCACCGTGGTGATCGGGTGCGCAGCGAGCAGCGCGGCCACGGCGGCACGGTCGGACAGGTCGCAGGCCACCACGGCGACCTCGGCGTCCCACCCGGTCAGCTCCTCGCGCAGCGCGACGGCACCGGGGGCGTCCAGTCCACGACGACTGGCCAGCACCAGGTTGCGGACCCCGTGCCGCCGCACCAGATGTCGGGCCACGGCGGCACCCAGCGTGCCGGTCCCGCCGGTGATCAGGACGACGCCTGCCGGGTCCCAGGAGGGCGCCGCCGACTCGGTGGTCCTGCTGCGCGCCAGCTGCGGTATGAACAGCTGCCCGGCTCGGACGGCGATCTGCTGCTCGCCGCAGGCCGCCGCCGCCGACAGCTCCGCGTCACCGGTGTGCTCCTCGGCGTCCAGCAGTATCAGTCGGTCCGGGTTCTCGGACTGCGCGGACCGCACCAGACCCCAGACGGCCGCCGACGCCGGATCCGGCACGTCGCCGTCGACCGCACGCACCGCGCCTCTCGTGACCACCGCCAGGCGGGTGTCGGCGAAGCGCTGGTCGGCGAGCCAGGCGCGGACGACGTCCAACACGGCGCCGACGACCCGGCGGGCCCGCGTGGGCGCGTCCTGGCTGCCTGCGCAGGCGGCGTCCAGCAGCACGACGGCCGGCGTGGAGCCGTCCGCCGCCTGCGAGTCCAGGTCCAGGTCTCGGCCGATCCAGGCTACCGAGGTGCCGCCGACCGTCGCGAGTGCCTGCGGTCCGGTCCAGTCGAGGTGGTAGAGCGAGTCCGTCGAGGCGACGGCGAGCTGGTCGGGTGTCACCGGGCGCAGGGCGAGCGAGTCCACCGAGACCACGGGAGCGCCGGTCTGGTCGGCGGCGTCGAGGGAGACCACGCCCTCGCCCCGCATCGTCAGCCGGACACGCAGCACGCGCGCGCCTGCGGCATGTATCGAGACGCCGGACCAGCTGAACGGGAGCCGGACCTCCTCGGTCTGCGCGACCGCTCCGGCCGGATGCAGCGCGGCGTCGAGCAGCGCGGGATGCAGGCCGAAGGCGGTCGCCCCGGTCGTCGCCTCGGCGGGCAGCATGACCTCGGCGTAGATCTCCTCCTCGGTCCGCCACATCGCCCGCAGACCCTGGAACATCGGCCCGTACTGGTAACCCTGGTCGTACAGTCGTTCGTACACGCCGGCCAGCGGCACGACCGTCGCCGCAGGCGGCCACGCCGTCAGGCCGAGGTCGCGGCTCGGCTGGTCGACCCCGAGCTGCCCGAACGCATGACACGTCCATGCGTCGTTCTCGGCATCGGCGCGCCGCGAGTACACACTCACCGGCCGCAGCCCGGACTCGTCCGGCGCTCCGACCAGTACCTGCACGGCGACCCCTCCGTGGGGCGGGAGGATGACCGGGGCCGCCAGCGTCAGCTCCGCGACGCGACTGCAGCCGACCTGGTCGCCTGCGTGGACGGCGAGTTCGACGAAGGCGGTGCCCGGCAGCAGCACGGTGCCGGCCACGGCGTGCTCGGCCAGCCACGGATGCGTCTCGATCGACACCTGTCCGGTGAGCAGGACGCCGTCGGAGTCGGCCATCGAGACCGAGGCGCCCACCAGCGGATGGCCCGCGTCCTGTTGCCCGATCGAGGCCAGATCACCGGCGAAGCCCTTGGGCATCTGGAGCCAATAGCGTTCACGTTGGAATGCGTAGGTCGGCAGGTCGACCTGGCGACCGCCGGCCAGCAGGGGCGTGACGTCGACGTCGACGCCGTGGGTGAACAGTTCGCCCGCCGAGGCGAGGAAGCGGTCCATGCCGCCGTCGTCCCGACGCAGGGTACCGATCGCCAGGGCGTCGCCGTCCCGTTCGTCGATGACCTCCTGAATGCCATAGGTCGTCACCGGATGCGCACTGGACTCCACGAACACACCGAAACCATCGACCAGCAACGATTCCACCGCACGATCGAACCGCACCGTCTCCCGCAGATTCGTGAACCAGTACTGCGCATCCAACGACGCCGTGTCGACCACCGATCCCGTCACCGACGAATAAAACGGGATCTCCGACGACCGAGGCTCGACATCCGCCAGGCTCTCGACCAGCTCGTCCCGCAGCGCATCCATCAACACCGAATGCGAGGCGTAATCCACCGGAACCCACCGCGCCCGAACACCCCGCGACTCACAATCGGCCACCACTCGCTCAAGACCCGAGACCGAACCCGACACCACCACCGACGACGGACCGTTCACCGCCGCCAACGACACACCGTCAGGAAGCAGCTCCGTCACCTCGGACGCAGGCAACGCCACCGACACCATTCCCCCGCCACCACCAAGACCAGCGATCAAACGGCTCCGCTGAACCACCACCCGCACACCATCACGCAGACTCAACCCACCCGACACCACCGCCGCCGCAATCTCACCCTGCGAATGACCCACCACCGCCGACGGAACCACACCCACCGAACACCACAACTCCGCCAACGACACCATCACCGCAAACAACACCGGCTGAACAACATCAACCCGCCCCAACGCCTGCTCATCACCCAGAACGTCAAACAACGACCACCCGACGAACTCCGACAACGCCGCCGCACACTCGCCCATCCGACCCGCGAAAACAGGAGACGACCCCAACAAACCCGCCGCCATCCCCACCCACTGCGAACCCTGACCCGGAAACACCAACACCACACCACCGGCAACACGACCACCGGGAACCACCGCACCGGAGGCGACCGCCGACAGGCCCGCCATGAACTCGTCGGTGCGAGACCCCGAGATCAGCACCCGGCGATCGAACCGCGCTCGCGCCGTGGCCAGGGACATTCCGACATCCGCTGGACGCACCGCCGGCCGCGCCCGTAGGAAGTCCACCAACCGGTCTGCCTGCGCACGCAGCGCGGCGTCCGACTTGCCCGAGAGAATCCAGGGAACGATCGAGTGGTCCGGGGCCGCCGCTGCGGACGCCACGGGGTCCGCCGGGGGCTCGGGCGGCGCCTCCACGATCACGTGCGCGTTCGTCCCGCTGACGCCGAAGGAGGACACTCCCGCCCGACGCGGCCGGTCGGCGACGGGCCACGGCTGCGCCTCGGTGACCAGCTCCACCGCACCGGCCGACCAGTCCACGTGCGGCGTCGGCTCGTCGACGTGCAAGGTCTTGGGCACCACCCCGTGGCGCATCGCCAACACCATCTTCATGACGCCCGCGATGCCCGCCGCCGCCTGGGTGTGCCCGAGGTTCGACTTCACCGAACCGAGCAGCAGCGGCCGGGCACGGTCCTGCCCGTACGTCGCGATCAACGCCTGCGCCTCGATCGGATCACCCAGCCGAGTACCCGTGCCGTGCGCCTCCACCACATCCACGTCGGCGGCGGACACCCCGGCCGAGGCAAGGGCCTGCCGGATCACCCGTTGCTGCGCAGGGCCGTTCGGCGCGGTGAGGCCGTTCGACGCACCATCCTGATTCACCGCAGAACCCCGCACCACCGCCAACACCGAATGCCCGTTGCGCCGCGCATCCGACAACCGCTCCACCAACACCAGACCGACACCCTCGGACCAGCCCGTGCCGTCCGCCGCCCCGGCGAAGGACTTGCAGCGGCCGTCGGCGGACAGCCCGCGCTGCCGGGAGAACTCCACGAAGACGCCGGGCGTCGCGAGTGCGGTGACGCCGCCTGCGAGGGCGAGGTCGCACTCGCCGGAGCGCAGGGCCTGCGCCGCCAGGTGCAGCGCGACCAACGAGGACGAACAGGCGGTGTCGACGGTGACCGCAGGGCCCTCCAGGCCCAGGGCATAAGCCACGCGACCGGAGGCGACGCTGCCCGCGTTGCCGTTGCCCGCGTATCCCTCGACGTCCTCCGGCACTCTGGGCAGCCGAGCCGCGTAGTCGTGGTACATCAGGCCCGCGTAGACGCTGGTCCGGCTTCCCCGCATCGACACCGGGTCGATGCCCGCCCGCTCGAAGACCTCCCAGGAGGTCTCCAGCAGGAGTCGCTGCTGCGGGTCCATCGCCAGCGCCTCGCGCGGCGAGATCTCGAAGAATCCCGCGTCGAAGTCGGCGACGTCGCGCAGGAAGCCGCCAGCGCGGGTGTAGCTCTTGCCGGGCACGCCGGGTTCCGGGTCGTAGAGCTCGTGGAGGTTCCAGCCTCGATCGGTCGGGAAGTCGGAGACGACCTCGCCGCCGTCGGCGAGGAGCCGCCACAGGCTGTCCGGGTCGTTCACACCACCAGGGAAACGGCAGGCCATACCGACGATGACGATCTGGTCGTCCGAGACCGAGCCCGTCGTGCCGGGCTCCACGGCGAGGGGCTCCGCCGTCGCGACGGTCTGGCCGAACAGCCGCTGATGCAGGAAGTCGGCGAGCGCGCCGGGCGTCGGGTAGTCGAACACCATCGTCGCGGGCAGGCGCAGGCCGGTCTCGACGTTGAGGCGGTTGCGGAGTTCGACGGCCGTCAGCGAGTCGAAACCGAGCAGCTGGAACGTCTGGGCGGTGTCGACGGCCTCGGGGGAGGAGTGGCCGAGCACTCTGGCCGCCTGGGCGCGCACCAGGTCCCCGAGCAGGGACTTCTGTCGGGGGTCGTCCAGGTCTGCGATGCGTTCCCGCAGGGTGCCTGCGGCTGCCACTGCCCGCCTGCGGGCGGGCACGAGGTCGGCGAACAGGCGCGGCACCTCGCCCTGGAACGCCGTCAGGTCGAGCCGCAGCGGCGCCACCGAGGCCTCGCCGACGCCGAGTGCCGCGTCGAACCGGGCCAGCCCGTCCTCGGTGGACATCGGGACGACCCCGGCCCTGCCGAGCCGCGTCACGTCCGCGCCGTCCAGTGCCCCGGTCAGTTCGCTCGCCTGCGACCACAGGCCCCACGCCAGCGACTGCGCGGGCAGTCCCAGTGCTCGGCGATGGTGGGCCAACGCGTCCAGGAAGGCGTTCGCCGCCGCGTAGTTGCCCTGCCCGGCGTTCCCGATGAGCCCGGCCGCCGACGAGAAGGACACGAAGGCGGACAGCTCGCCCGCGAGCTCGTGGAGATGCCAGGCGGCGTCCGCCTTCGGGGCGAACACCGTGTCGAGGCGCTCCGGTGTCAACGACGTCACGACTCCGTCGTCGAGCACCCCCGCCGTGTGCACCACGGCGTCGACCGGGTGCTCCGCCAACAGCCCGGCGACCTGCTCGCGATCGGCCATGTCACAGGCCACGACGACGACGGCCGCGCCGAGCCCGACGAGCTCGTCCCGCAGCTCCACGGCATCCGGCGCCGTCAGGCCCCGCCGACTGGTGAGGACCAGGTCTCGGACACCGTGTCTCGTCACGAGGTGTCGGGCGACGGCGGCGCCTAGTGTCCCGGTGCCGCCGGTGATCAAGGTCGTGCCGGAGGCGTCCCAGGCGGGTTCGGCCACGGCGGACATTCGCCGCAGCCGCGCGGCGAACACCCGATCACCACGCACCGCCAACTGCGGTTCGTCGAGCGCGGCCAACAGTTCGAGGTCGACGGTGCCGTCGGTGTCCACCAGCACGATCCGGCCGGGATGCTCGGACTGTGCCGACCGCACGAGCCCCCACACGGCCGCGCCCGCGAGATCGGGCGACTCCTCCGGAGTGACCGCGACGGCGCCTCGGGTCAGCACGACGAGTCGCTCTTCCGGCTCCCTCTCCAGCCAGGACTGCAGCTCGGTCAGCACACGGCCGACGGCGGTGCGCGGGGTGCTCTCCCGCTCCTGGCGATCGAGCACCGAGACGGCCGTCCGCCTGCCTGCGGCCTCCGTCGGCACCCACTCCACCCGGAACAGCGAGTCGCGGTTCGAAGAGCCGGCCCGGACCCGCGTCGCGGGACGCACGACCAGCGACTCGGCCGACAGCACGGGTGCGCCGGACGCGTCGGCTGCCTGGATCGACATCGTGTCGGCGGCCAGCCGTCGCACGCGCACCCTCAGCTCCGTGGCGCCCGCCGCGTAGGACCGCACGTCGGACCAGACGAACGGCAGGAGCGGTTCCTGCGGCCCGCTTCCGTCGAGCGCGAAGCTGTGCAGTGCCGCGTCCAGCAACGCGGGGTGCACGCCGAACCATTGCGCCGCAGCGCCCTCCTCCTCGGCGAGCGCCACCTCGACGAAGATCTCGTCGGCGCGTCGCCACGCCCGCCGCAGTCCTTGGAAGGCCGGGCCGTAGAGCATGCCGATCTGGGCGAACCTGCCGTAGACGTGATCGACGTCGACGGTCTCGGCTCCGGTCGGCGGCCACTGGGTCAGGTCGAAGTCGGCCTGCGGCAGGGTGGGCAACAGCAGACCGGTCGCGTGGCGGGTCCAGTGGACGGCGTCGTCGTCGGTACCGCGCGCATGGACGCCGACCTGACGAGCGCCGTCGTCTGCCTGCGGACCGACGACGACCTGAATACGCACCGCGCCGGACTCGGGGACCACCAGCGGCGTCTGGAGGGTCAGCTCATGCAGCCGCGTGCAGCCGACGGCCGCACCGGCCTTCGTCGCCAGCTCCACGAGACCCGTGCCGGGGAAGATCACGGCCCCGTCGACGACGTGATCGGCCAGCCACGGCTGTTCGGTGACCGAGATCCGGCCGGTGCAGACGACCTCGTCCGAGCCCGCGACCGGGACCGTCGCACCGAGCAGCGGGTGATCGGCGGCGTCGAGGCCGACGGAGGCGACGTCGCCCGCCGAGGCGGGCGTCGCCAGCCAGAAGCGGTCGCGTTGGAAGGCGTAGGCGGGCAGGTCGACCCGTCGGCCACCGGTCAGCAGGGGCGTGACGTCGACATCGACGCCGTGGGCGAACAGCTCGCCCGCCGAGGCGAGGAAGCGGTCCATGCCGCCGTCGGCACGGCGCAGGGTGCCGACCACCAGCGCGTCGGCGGCATCCCGATCGCCGTCGCGTTCGTCGACGACCTCCTGAATGCCGTAGGTCAGCACCGGATGCGCACTGGACTCCACGAACACGCCGAGACCGTCGGTCAGCAACGCCGCCACGGCGCGGTCGAACCGCACCGTCTCGCGCAGGTTCCGGAACCAGTACCGCGCGTCCAAGGACGCGGTGTCGACCACCGTGCCCGTCACCGACGAGTAGAACGGCACGGCTGAGGAGCGCGGCTCGATCTCCGAGAGGAGTTCGAGCAGCTGATCGCGGATCTCCTCGATCAGCACCGAGTGCGAGGCGTAGTCCACCGGGATCCAGCGGGCCCGGACGCCCCGTGACTCGCACTCGGCCACCACCCGGGTCAGACCCGCCCGCGCACCCGAGACCACCACCGAGGACGGACCGTTCACCGCCGCCACGGTGACGCTTCCGGAGAGCAGGTCGGCCACCTCGGGCAGCGGCAGTGCCACCGACACCATGCCTCCGCCGCCGCCGAGGGCCGCGATCAGCCGACTCCGCCGGGCCACCACTCGCGCCGCGTCCCGCAGACTCAGGCCGCCCGCGACGCACGCGGCGGCGATCTCGCCCTGCGAATGACCCACCACGGCCGAGGGGACGACGCCCACCGAGCGCCACAACTCCGCCAAAGAGACCATCACCGCGAACAACACCGGCTGCACGATGTCGACCCGCGACAACGCCGCCTCGTCACTCAGCACGTCGAACAGCGACCACTCGACGAACTCCGACAGCGCCGCCGCACACTCACCCATCCGCTCGGCGAACACCGACGAGGACGCCAGCAGCTCCACGGCCAGGCCGACCCACTGCGAGCCCTGACCGGGGAACACCAGCACCACCCCACCGGCGGCGCGCCGCCCCGCAGTCAGCCGACCGGCGGCCACCTCGTCGAGGCTCGCCAGCAGGTCCGCCCGATTCGCACCGGCGAGCAACACGCGCCGGTCGAACAGCGACCGCGATGCCAGTGCCGCTCCCACGTCCGTCGGCGGGAGATCGGGTCGATCCCGGAGGAACTCCGCCAGGCGAGCCGCCTGGCCGCGCAGGGCCGCGTCCGACTTCCCGGAGAGCACCCATGGGACGACCGGGGACGTCGCGGGCTCGGCTGTGGACTCGATGGCAGCAGGCGGCGGCTCGGGCTGGTCCGCCGCCGGTTCCGGCGCGGGGGCCGCCTCCAGGATCACGTGCGCGTTCGTGCCGCTGACGCCGAAGGACGACACCCCGGCGCGGCGGGGTCGGCCCGTGTCCGGCCACGGGACGGACTCGGCGGCCAGCTCCACCGCGCCCACCGACCAGTCCACCTGCGGCGTGGGCTCGTCGACGTGCAACGTCTCGGGCACCACCCCGTGCTGCATCGCCAACACCATCTTCAGCACACCGGCGATCCCCGCCGCCGCCTGCGTATGCCCGAGATTCGACTTCACCGAGCCCAACAACAACGGCCGAGACCGACCCTGTCCGTAGGTGGTCAGCAGGGCATGGGCCTCGATGGGGTCGCCAAGCCGGGTACCGGTGCCGTGCGCCTCCACCACGTCCACGTCCCCGGTGGACAGACCCGCCGAGGCCAACGCCTGCCGAATCACCCGCTGCTGCGACGGACCATTCGGCGCCGTCAACCCATTCGACGCACCATCCTGATTCACCGCCGAACCCCGCACCACCGCCAACACCGAATGACCCAACCGACGCGCATCCGACAACCGCTCCACCAACACCAGACCCACACCCTCAGACCACCCCGTCCCATCCGCCGAGGCCGAGAACGACCTGCACCGACCATCGGCGGAAAGCCCACGCTGCCGCGAGAACTCCACGAACACCCCGGGGCGCGACATCACGGTGACCCCGCCCGCGACGGCCGCCGTGCACTCGCCGCTGCGCAGGGCCTGCACGGCCAGATGCAGCGCGACCAGGGACGACGAGCACGCCGTGTCCACGGTGACCGCCGGGCCCTCCAGCCCGAACGTGTAGGCGATGCGGCCGGACACGACGCTGGCGGCGTTGCCGGTCAGGACCTGGCCCTCGACGTCGCGGGGGATGTCGCCGAGGTCGGTGACGTAGTCCTGTCCGTTGGTGCCGACGAACACTCCGATCCGCTCGCCGCGCACGGCTGCCGGACGGATGCCCGCGTGTTCGAAGAGCTCCCAGGCGGTCTCCAACAGCAGCCGCTGCTGCGGATCCATCGCCAGCGCCTCGCGCGGGGAGATCCCGAAGAAGGCGGCGTCGAACTCGGCGGCGTCGGGCAGGAAGCCGCCCGCGCGTGTGTAGCTCGTTCCCGAACGGGCGGCGGTCGGGTCGTAGAGGGCGTCGAGGTCCCAGCCCCGGTCGGACGGGAATCCGCCGATCGCGTCCTCGCCGTGGGACAACAGTCGCCACAGGTCCTCGGGTGAGCGCACGCCACCCGGGAACCGGCAGGCCGTGCCGACGATCACGATCGGGTCGTCCGCCACGGCGGCCGTGACCGGCGCGACGGGGGCGTCCTCGCGGCGGCCGCCGGTCGTCTCCTGGGAGAGGTACGCCGCGAGTGCGGCGGGCGTCGGGTGGTCGAACACCACTGCGGCGGACAGGAGCACGCCCGTCGCGGCGCTCATCCGGTTGCGCAGCGCGACGGCGGTCAACGAGTCGAAGCCCAGGTCCTTGAACACCCGATGCGCGTCGATGTCGGCACCGGATCGGTGGCCCAGCACGGCGGCACTCTCGGTGCGCACCAGCTCCAGCAGGACGCGGCCGCGTTCGGCATCATCGAGGGCCGCCAGCTCGGTCGAGGGGCTGCGGTCGTCGGTCCGCGCGCCGACCTCGGGCAGGTCCGCCAGCAGCGGACTCCATCGCGCCGCCGTGAACTGCGGGGCGAACCTCGCCCAGTCGACGTCGGCGACGGTCACCCCCGTCTCGCCACGGTCGAGGGAGAGCTGTAGGGCCGCCAGGGCGGTCGGCACCGGCAGCGCGCGCAGGCCGTCCTCGGCCAGTCGAGTGCCGACGGGGCCCGCCGCCATGCCCTCACCCGCCCACGGCCCCCAGGAGATCGCCGTCGCGGGCAGGCCTTCGGCGCGGCGGCGCTCGGCGAGCGCGTCGAGGAAGGCGTTCGCCGCCGCGTAGTTGCCCTGCCCTGCCGTGCCGAGCACCCCGGTCACCGAGGAGAACAGCACGAAGGCCGACAGCTCACGGTCCCGCGTCAGCTCGTCGAGGTGGGTCGCGCCCCAGGCCTTCGGGGCCAGCGTCCGATCCAGCTGCTCGGGGGTGAGGGAGGCGAGCACGCCGTCCTCGAGCACACCTGCCGTGTGGAACACCGCGTCGACCGGGTGGGCGGCCAGCAGCGCGGCGACGGCGGCGCGGTCGGCGACGTCGCAGGCCACCACGTCGACGTCGGCGCCCAGCGCCCGCAGCTCGGCGGCGAGGTCGGCGGCGCCCGGTGCGTCGGCGCCCCGGCGGCTGGTCAGGATGAGACGGTCGGCTCCCCCGCTCGCGAGCAGGCGCGCCACCGCACCGCCCAGCGCCCCGGTGCCACCGGTGACCAGGACGGTGCCCGAGGGCCGCCAGCCGCCGCTTGCGCCGGAGCGGGCCCTGGCCAGCCGTCGGACGAAGGTCCCCGACTGCCGGACCGCCACCTGGTCCTCCCCTGCGGGATCGGCCAGCACGGCGGTGAACCGGGTCAGCGTCGCCGCGTCCGGGCGGGCGGGCAGGTCGATCAGCCCGGCCCACAGGCGGGGCGATTCGAGCGCGGCCACCCTGCCCAGTCCCCACACCGCCGCCTGCCACGGGTCCACGGGTCCGTCGGAGCCTGCGGCGGCCACGCCGTTGCGCGTCACGCACCACAAGGGGATGGTGCGGTCGCCGAGGGTCTGGATCATCGAGAGCGTGGCGTGCAGTCCGACGGTGCTCACCACTCCCGCACAGTCGGCGGGCAGGCCCTCGGCCAGTGCGGTCGGGGTGAGCCGGACGACCGCCGCCCCGGCGGCCGACAGCACCGCGGCGAGGTCGTCGGCGGCGTCCTCGGAGATCAGCGCCCAGTCGCCGGACAGCCAGGCCGCCGCCGACGGTGTCGTCGGTCGCCACACCACCTCGTGGCGAAGGCCGTCCACCAGGGAGCGACGCTGCCTGCGTTCCCACCAGGAGGACAGCCACGGCAGCAGCTCGGCCAGCGGCGCCCGTTCGTCGGCGCCGAGGTCGAGCGAGCGGGCGAGGGCGTCGAGGTCGCCTCGGCCGACGGCGGCCCAGAACTCGACGTCGGCCCCGGAACCGCTGGTGATCCGGGGCTCCAGCCAGAAACGCGTGCGGTCGAAGGCGTACGTCGGCAGCGTGATCCGGCTGCCCGCCGTCCCCAGCGTGTCCCGCTCGATCGGGACGCCGAGGGTGAAGAGCCGCGCGGCCGCCGTCCGCAGGGCGAGCGACTCGGGTCGGTCCGTCAGCAGCGACGGCACGGCGACCGCCGATCCGCGCAGTGACTCCGCCGCCATCGCCGACAACACCCCGCCCGGCCCCAGCTCCAGCAGCGCCGAGACGCCTGCGTCCTCCAGCCCGCGCACGCCGTCGGCGAACCTGACCGGCTCGCGCACATGACGCACCCAGTACTCCCCGTCGCGGAGCTCCTCGGCATCCGCCGGGCCGCCCGTGACGTTGGACAGCACGACGAGACGGGGCGCGTGAAACTCCAGACCCCGCACGACCTCGGCGAACTCCGCCAGCATCGGGTCCATGAGCGGCGAGTGGAAGGCGTGGCTCACGCGCAGCCGCCGAGACTTCTCGAAGCGGGTGGCCAGGGCGGCCACCTCGTCCTCGACGCCGGAGACCACCACCGAATGCGGGCCGTTGATCGCGGCGATCGACACGCCCGACGTCAGCAGCGGGCGGACCTCCTCCTCGCTCGCCCGCACCGACGCCATCGCGCCGCCCGCAGGCAGCGCCTGCATCAGTGATCCACGGGCGGCCACCAGGGTGCAGGCGTCCGCAAGGGTCAGCACGCCTGCGACATGTGCCGCGACGATCTCCCCGATCGAATGGCCGCCGACGACATCGGGGCGCACGCCCCACGACTCGACCAGGCGGAAGAGCGCGACCTCGACGGCGAACAGCGCCGCCTGCGTCCAGCCGGTCTGTGCGAGCAGCTCGTGGTCCTCGGCGAAGACGACCTCGCGCAGCGGCCGGTCCAGCTTCGGATCCAGCTCGGCGCAGACCTCGTCGAACGCGGCGGCGAAGGCCGGGTGGCTCGCGTAGAGCTCAGAGCCCATGCCTGCCCGCTGAGCGCCCTGACCGGTGAAGAGCACGGCCAGCCGCCCGGACACGGCGGCGGAGCCGGTGACCGCGAACGTCGAGGATCGTGCGGCGGCGACCGCCGCCAGGCCGTCGATCAGCTCGGCACGGTCCCGGCCGATCACGACCGCGCGGTAATCGAACGCGGATCGCGTCGTCACCAGCGAGTGCGCCACGTCGGCGGGATCGACGTCCGGCCGTCGGACGAACTCCAGCAGCCGCTCGGCCTGTGCGCGCAGCGCGGACTCCGACTTCGCGGTGAGGACCCAGGACGTCACCTCGGCCCGGCCCGAGGCCGCTGTCTCGGACTCGTCCGGCACGACGGCGGAATCAGGAGACGCCGCGTCGGCGGCGGGCCGCCCGCCGAGACGGTCGCCGGGGTCCGAGGACACCGGAACCGGTGAGCGGCCCGGCACGGACGGCGGTTCCTCCAGGATCACGTGTGCGTTCGTGCCAGAGATCCCGAACGACGAGACACCCGCCCGGCGCACGCCCGCCGACGCCCACTCGACGGCCTCGGGCACCAGCGACACCGCGCCCGCCGACCAGTCCACCTGCGGACTGGGCTCGTCGAGATGCAGCGTCGCGGGCACAATCCCGTGCCGCATCGCCAACACCATCTTCAGCACCCCGGCGATCCCCGCCGCCGCCTGCGTATGCCCGAGATTCGACTTGACCGAACCCAGCAGCACCGGCCGCGAACGACCCTGCCCGTAGGTCGCGATGACTGCCTGCGCCTCGATGGGGTCGCCGAGCCGGGTACCGGTGCCATGCGCCTCCACCACGTCGACATCCGCCGCGGACAGACCCGCCGAGGCCAACGCCTGCCGGATCACCCGCTGCTGCGACGGACCATTCGGCGCCGTCAACCCATTCGACGCACCATCCTGATTCACCGCCGAACCCCGCACCACCGCCAACACCGAATGACCGAGACGACGGGCATCCGACAACCGCTCCACCAACACCAGACCCACACCCTCGGCGAGGCCGAATCCGTCTGCGGTGCTGGAGAAGGGCTTGCACCGGCCGTCCGGTGCGAGCCCTCCATGGCGGGAGAACTCGACGAACATGCCCAGGTTCGGTAGGACGGTCACCCCGCCCGCCAGCGCCGAGGTGCACTCCCCGGCCCGTACGGCCTGCGCCGCCAGGTGCAGCGCGACCAGGGAGGACGAGCACGCCGTGTCCACGGTCACCGCAGGGCCTTCCAGGCCCAGCGTGTAGGCGATCCGCCCGGAGAGGACGCTGCCGGTGTTACCGGTCAGGACGTGACCCTCGTGCCCGGACGCGGCGTCCAGGCGGGGCCCGTAGTCCATCGTCATCGCGCCGACGAAGACCCCGGTCCTGCTGCCCCGCAATGACAGCGGGTCGATGCCCGTACGTTCCAGCACCTCCCAGGACGTCTCGAGCAGCAGTCGCTGCTGCGGGTCCATCGCCAATGCCTCCCGAGGCGAGATCCCGAAGAACTCCGCGTCGAAGAGGTCCGCGTCGGGCAGGAAGCCCGCCTCGCTCTGGTAGTACTGACCGGGCTTGTCGATCACCGGCGAATAGGCGCCGGTCACGTCCCAGCCCCGGTCGGCAGGGAAACCGGACACCACGTCGACGCCCTCGGCGACGACCCGCCACAGCTCCTCCGGCGAGGCGACGCCGCCGGGGTAACGGCAGGCCAGGCCGACGATGACCACCGGGTCCTCGGCAGCGGCCGGAACCGGGACGACGGCATCGACCTCGGCGGCGCCGAAGAGCTCGGCGTGCAGGAATTCGGCGAGCCGAGCGGGGGTCGGGTAGTCGAAGGCGAGGGTGTGCGGCAGCCGCAGCCCGGTTGCGGCGCCCACCCGGTTGCGGATCTCCACGGCGGTGACCGAGTCGAAACCGAGGTCGCGAAAGGGCCGTCGGGGATCGACGAGACGACCGTCCGTCCGGCCCAGCGTCACCGCCACCTCGTGACACACCAGTTCCTGCAGCGCCGCCAGCTGCTCGACGGCGGACCGGGGCGCCAGCGCCTCGGCGAGCGGCACGAACTCGGCGACCGGACCGTCCTCGTCCGCCGCAGGCAGGTCCAAGGCCGCACCGTGGCCCGCGAACACCACCGAGGCGTCGAACTCGACGCCGTCGACGTGCAGTTCGGCGAGCGAGTGCGTCACGCGGGCGAGATCGGCCTGATCGCGGCGCAGCGCCCCGCGCACCGACGCCGCAGCCCCGGCGTCCTCGACGGTTTCCAGCATCGCCGCAGTCAGCACCGGATGCGGGCTCATCTCCAGCAACACGTGGTGGCCGTCGGCGAGCACCGCCCTGGTCACGTCGTCGAACCGCACGGTGTTGCGGAGATTGCGGCACCAGTAGTCGGCATCGAGCAGCTCACCGTCGGGCAGCCGAGATCCGTGCAGCGCCGAGTAGAAGGGCAGCTGCGGCGCCACCGGCCGCAGCGGGGCCAGCTCCCGGCGCAGGCGGGGCATGATCAGGTCGATGTGGGCGGAGTGCGCCGCGAGTCCGACGGCGACCTTGCGCGCGGTCCTGCCGTCGGCGTGCAGGGCGGTCACGAGCTCGTCGGCGGCGTCGGCGTCCCCCGAGACGATCACTGCGGCGGGTCCGTTCACCGCGGCGACGCCGAGCGCGTCGCCCCAGGGCCGTAGGAACTCCGTCACCTCCGCTCGGGTCGCGCGGACCGACACCATCTCGCCTCGGCCCGCCAGCGTCACCTGCGCCTGGCTCCACCGGGCCGCGACTCGGGCCGCGTCGTCGAGGCCCAGCGCACCGGACAACTCGGCCGCGAGGACCTCGCCCAGACTGTGCCCCGCGACGGCCGAGGGCTCCACGCCGTGTGCGCGCCACACCGAGGCCTGAGCCAGGCCGACCGCGAACAGCGCGGGCTGCGCGATGTCGGCGCGGTCCAACAACAGCTCCGGCGACGCCCCGCGCAGCAGATCGAGCAGGGACCAGTCCAGGAACGGCTCCAGTGCCTGCGCGCAGTCGTCGATCCGGGCGCGGAACACGGCGGAGGTCTCCAGCAGTGCGCGGGCCATGCCCGGCCACTGCGAGCCCTGTCCCGAGAAGACGAAGGCCACGGAGTCCCCGACGTGGGGTCCCTCCACCAGACCGGCGGCGCTGTGTCCTGCAGCCAGCCCGCGCAGACCGGTCAGGAAGTCGGTGCGCTCGCCTGCGACGAGTGCGGCCCGCCACCCGCCTGCGGGACGACGCTGGGCGAGGGTCCAGCCGACGTCGACCGGGTGCCAGTCCGGCGTCGAGTCCAGGTGGGCGAGCAGTCGGCCTGCCTGGCCGCGTACCGACTGCACGCCGCCGCCGGACAAGATCCACGGCAGCCGATCCACCCCGGAACTACGCACCATTGTGTACCGCGCTCCTTCTCCCCGCACCGGTCACCGCGAACAAAGAGTGAGACCATTCGACTGCGGACAGCACGAACGGCAATGGTCGCGCTCAGTCACGCCAGAGTTGCATGGAAGAACCGGGCCGAGTAACCCCTGTCCGAAACCCCTAGGCGTCTCACCAGCGCTTTCCTGGCGGGCCCTCCACCTCGTGAGAACGGGATGAATTCCACGCGCAGTCGCCTCGGTGCGAGGTCGCCCGACCTGCGAGATCCGCGATGACGACTGCGAAGTCGGACTGCGAACGAGGGAGGAAGGTCCAGTCCGAAGAGGACAGCTGCCCCGCCCGGCGCCGCGCGGCGGCCCTGCCACAGACGATCACCGGGCCGCTCGTCGCCCGGATGGGTCGGAAAAGCCGCGTCAGTCGAAAAGCCGCGTCAGAAGGCCGCGACGGAGGAGCCGGGGCAGAGGGACACGACGGGAAGGCGGTCGGCGAACCGCGCGACGAACGCTGTCGAGGAGCGGGACCACTCGGCCGCGCGACACCGAAGGCTTCCGGTCGGGCTCGCGCAGGCGAGCCAGGGCGGCAGGCCGGGCCCGCTGCCCGCCGCGCCGCCGCGAGCCGCCCCCGCGTCACCTCGTCGAGGAGCGGCGATGGTGCCGAACAGACGCAGCGCACGGCCGACGGCGAGGCCGGCTAGGCCGAGTAGACGACGAGCTGTGTGCCGGGAGCGGACCGGACGTCGAAGGTCTGGAAAAACGGACTGGCCGGCCGCACTCCCGGCCCGACGACCTGCGGGAGCCCGCCTCCGCGATCCGGTGGTGAATCGCGGAGGCGTCGCCTGGAGCCCCCGCAGGCAGGCACCGTCACCGTCGGGCGGTCGCGGGCTCCTGATCCTCGTACCCGTTGTCGATCTCGCTCGCGGCGCCGTCCGCGCCCGTCGATCCGATCGAACGGTCGTCCGACTCCGGTTCCGACTCCGACTCCGGCTTGTCAGGCGTCGACTTCCCGCCGATGAACAACGAGGTGATGAAGGCGAGCACGCCGACGCCCCCGGCGACCAGGAATGCGGTCCGCAGTCCGCCCGCGTCGGGAACACCGGACGGAGCCGCGCTGGACAGGGAGGCGACGGTGATGAACACCGCCGTACCGAGAGCACCCGCGACCTGCTGGAGCGTCGAGAGGATCGCGCTGCCGTGGGAGTAGAGGTGATCCGGCAGGACGCTCAGGGCCGAGGTCATCAACGGGGTCATCATCAGTCCGAGCCCGACCATCAGCAGAACGTGGATGGCGACGACCGCCTGAATCGGCGAGTTCGCCCCCAACGTGACGAACAGCCACAGCGCCACGGTCATGGCCAGGGCGCCGGGAATCACCAGCGGACGCGCGCCGAATCGGTCGAACATCCGCCCCACCGGCCGACCGAGCAGGCCGAGCGCCAGCCCGCCGGGCAGCACCGCCAGTCCGCTGACGAACGTGCTCGTGTTCAGGACCGTCTGCAGGTACAGCGGCAGCAGGATCGCCGAGATTCCCAGCAGACACATGAACAGCAGCGCGGCCAGGACCATGGCGACCACGAAGGTGCGGTGACCGAACGGCCCGAGGTTCAGCAGCGCCCGACCGTCACGCTGGAGTCTGAGCTGGCGCCAGGTGAACACGCCGAGGGAGGCCAGGCCGAGAACGATCGCCGCCCACGGCGGCACCGGGTGCTCTCCGCCTGCGGACTCGCCGATCGAGGACAGTCCGTAGAGCACCCCGCCGAACCCGAGGGCGGACAGCAGCACCGAGAGCACGTCGAGCGGCACCCGACGGGTCTCGCTGTGCAGCCGCATCAGGTTCGCGCCGATCAGGAGCGCGGCCACCGCGAGCGGCAGCACGATCCAGAACATCCAGCGCCAGCCCAGCGAGGACAGCACCGCGCCGCCGATCGTCGGACCCAGCGCGGGCGCGACGGCGATGACGATCATGATCGTGCCCATCGTGGCACCGCGCTTCTCAGCGGGTACCAGACGCATCGCCGAGGTCATCAGCAGCGGGAGCATGACCGCCGTGCCACAGGCCTGCACCACCCGGCCGAGCAGCAGGACCGCGAAGCCGGGAGCGAGCGCGCTCAGCAGCGTGCCCAGACTGAACAAGGTCAGCGAGGCAAGGAAGATCTGGCGTGGCGTGAACCGCTCCAGCAGGAATCCGGTGGTAGGGATGACCACGGCCATCGTCAGCAGGAACCCGCTGGTCAGCCATTGGGCGGTGGTCGTGGACACGTCGAGGTCGACACCGAGGTCACGCAGGGCGACGCTCAGGATCGTCTCGTTCAGGATCATCACGAAGGCGGATGCGACCAACACGCCGATCAGGACGTTGGCGCGCGGCGGCGGCGGGGCGTCGCGGTCGGAGTCCGCAGTGGCTGCGCCCACGGAGTCGATCATGTCGAGGCATTCCTCACAGAGTCGGGAGCGGCTGGGGTGGGCAGGGTCGTCGCAGCACCCGTCCGGGAGTCGTCATCGTCACGACGTGCGACAGGCCTCCGCGATGTTCCGCGCCTCGGCTGCCGGACGATCGCCTGCCCGCGCAGGTCGACGCGACGCTGCACACGTTCGATGGGCACGGTGACACGGCAGACGGCGTACGAGACGCTCGTCTCCCTCCTGCAGACGGCTCGACCCGCCTGACGACGATGTCGGGGGGCGGCCGTTTCTCGGACGACAGGATCATCGTCCGAGCCCCAGAACAACACGGTAACCCCGACCCCCGACGATTTCGATCGAAATTCGGTTGACCGGAAGGCCGGGCCGCCCGTCGCATCCCGGACGGACGAGCCTGCGGTCTCATGCCGACCTCGGGAAGAACGTCATCCCAGGTCGCGGGGTGCCTGCCGAGCAGCGGCGGCGAACCGGTGTGGCGGTCGGCACACCGCGCGCGCCGCAGGCTCGGCGGGCCGGGCGGCGGCGGTCTTCGACGCCGATGTTCGACGCAAGAGTCGAACGCCAGGCTGTCACGACCCTGGGGAACCCTCCGCCGCTCGGCTCTATGGCGGAGACGTCGTGTCGAGCTGGTCGCGCCTGGGCCCGGACACTCACGGCGGACCCGCACCGACGCAGGCGGGCCGACGCCGTCACCGCCGAGAGGCGATGCCGGACCGGGGCGGGGCCGACGCGGCGAGTGGTCAGCTCAGGGTCGCGGTGGTGGCCGCGATCGCCCCGAGCAGGCGCAGCGCGTCGGCCGACGGCGAGGCGGGCTCGGCCGAGTAGACGACGAGTTGGGCGCCGGGCGCGGACCGGACGTCGAAAGCCTGGAAGCCGAGGGTGAGGCTCCCCACCTGAGGGTGCAGGAACTCCTTCGCCTCGGCGGTCTTCCCGCGCACCTCGTGACGTCGCCAGTAACGACGGAACTCGACGGCCGCGTGCAGTTCCTCGACGAGGCGGCCGATCTCGGAGTCCGTGCCGTTCCCGGCGACGGCGGTGCGCAGGTTGGCGGCGCAGGCCTCCGCAGCGCGATGCCAGTCCACGAAGAAGGTCGGTGCGACCGGGTCGAGGAAGGTCATCCGCACGAGGTTGTCGAAGGCCCGGAAGGGGCTGTACAGCGCCTCGGCGAGGCGATTGGCGGCCAGGACGTCCAGCCGTTCGTTCAGGATCATCGCCGGGGTGTCGGGCCAGGAGTCCAGCAGTGCCCGCAGTTCCGGCGACGCCGTCGCGACGCTCCCGGCGGGCGCGGCGTGGAAGGGGACGTCGGCGAGCCGGAACAGGTGCTCCCGGCCGTGCACGTCGAGCCGCAGCACGCGGGCCAGCGCGTTGAGCACCCCGGCGGAGGGGTTGCGCTCGCGGCCCTGTTCGAGCCGCGCGTAGTAGTCCACGCTGACCCCGGCCATCGCGGCCAGCTCCTCACGCCGCAGGCCCGCGACCCGACGCCGCCCGGTCTCGGCCACGATGCCGACGTCCTGCGGGGTCACCGCGGCTCGGCGGGCACTGAGGTAGGCGCCCAGGTCGCCGCGCTTCGTCATGCGCACCACGGTAGGCCGCAGGCGCTCGACCTATCCAGGCCGTGTCACTCCTGGTCAGGAGACGACCTTCCTCCCCGTGACTCCGGAGCTGACGATCGAGGTCGTACCACGTGAACGACGACACGAAGAGGACTTTCGATGCAGGCATCGGATTACTGCGGGCTCTGGGTGACCGAGGACGGGCGCATCCGCCACCGGCTGCTGCCGACCGGTCGCTACGACGAGGCCAGGGACCAGAACGAGCACGCCTACCAGGGTGACTACCGGATCGACGGCGAGCACATCGACTACCGGGACGACACCGGATTCAGCGCCGACGGCGACTTCGTCGACGGCGTCCTGCATCACGCCGGGATGATCCTGTACCGCAGGCCCGACTTCTCCCCCGCCGCCGGGGAGGAGATCGAGCTGGCCCGCAGGCAGGGACCGCACCGGCCGCTGCTGTTCACGGGCGCGCGGCTCCTGACCGGGGACCCGCTCATCGGCGACGTCGAGCGCGGCGACGTGCTCCTGGCCGGGCAGACGATCGCGGGCATCGGTCCCGGCCTGCTCACCGCCGCCGACGACGACGGCGCCATCGTCGTGGACTGCCGGGACACCGTCATCATCCCCGCCGTCGTCGACCTCCTCGCGCTGCACTCGCTGCGCACGGAGCGAGCCGACGCGGTCGGGACGCTGGTGCCCGGCGCCGAGGCGAGCTTCCTCGTCCTCCGGGAATCCGACGTCGCGACTATCGCGGCGGGGCTGGCCCGGCAGTTCGCGGATTCGACGGTCCTCGGCGCGGTCGTCAGCCGAGGCGAGGTCGTCCACTGGGGCTCTCGCCCGCGCCCCGACGATCGTCCGTCCGTGTCTGCCGAGGTCCTCGCCGGGCAGACCGACGAGCGCCGGGTCGGCACCTGGATCGACGAGACCGGCTTCCTGCATCAGCACCTCGGCTCCGACGGCCGGTACGACGAGACCCGTGGCGGACGGCCGCACGCGTTCCAGGGGCGTTACTGGATCGACGGCGACCGGATCGACTACCTCGACGACCTGGGGTTCTGGGCCTACGGCGACTTCGTCGACGACGTGCTGCACCACGCGGGCTACACCCTGCGACGCCGCCCCTGACCCCGTCTCCTCCCCACCGACGAGAGAGCGACCACACCATGCCGACACCACTGCCGGACCTCGGCAGCCCCGGCCCCACCACGTTCCTGTTCACCGGCGGCACCATCGTCACCGGCTCTCCCACGATCCCCGACCTCGAGTCCGGCGACGTCCTGGTCGGCGACGGCCTGATCCTCGCGGTCGGCCCGGACCTGCGCAGCTCGCCAGAGTTCGCCGACCGGATCGCCGAGGCCGTCGTCATCGACACGCGCGGCCGCATCCTCGCGCCCGGCTTCGTCGACACCCATCGACACGCGTGGCAGTCACAGCTGCGACGCAGCATCCCGGACGTCGGCGACCTCGTCTCCTACGTCACCAGCACCCTCGGCGGCGCGGCCCCCGCGTACACGCCGGAGGACATGCTGATCGGCACCCGGCTGGCGGCGCTCGCGGCGATCGACGCGGGCATCACCACGATGCTCGACTTCTCCCACAACGCCCGCAGCGCCGCGCACACCGACGCCGCCGTCACCGCGTTGATCGACACGGGGATCCGAGGCGTGCACGCCTCGATGGCGCCGCACTTCGGCGACTGGGACCGGCAGTGGCCCGCCGACCTCGGCCGAGTCGTGTCGCGATACCAGGGTGCGGAGAGCGGACGCATCACCGTGCAGCTCGCCGCGCTGGCCACCGACGAGATCGCGGGCGAGCACCTCGCCTACGGTCCGCACCTCGCCTCGGTCGCCGAGTCCCTGGACATCGGCGTCAGCATCGACGCCGTCTTCGGCGCCTCGTCCTCGCGGGCCCTCCTCGACTGGGCACGGCGGGGCATCCTGCACTCGAAGGTCATGCTCATCCATGCCACCGGCCTGACCGACGAGGCGTGGCGGGCGGTGGGCGACACGGGGGCGACCGTCGCGCTGGCCCCGACCTCGGAGCCGCAGATCGGCCTCGAATCGGGAGTGCCCGCGATCGACGAGGCCCTCGCCGTCGGAGTCCGTCCCGGCCTCAGCATCGACGTCGAGGTGGCGCTGGCGGGCGACATGTTCACGCAGATGCGGGCGCTGCTGGCCGTCCAGCGGATGCGGGCGGTCGAGAACTCCCCCGACCGCGCGAACCCCTCGGCGCGCATCACCACCCGCGACGTCCTCGACTTCGCGACGCTGCACGGTGCCCACACGCTGGGGCTCGCCGATCGCACCGGGTCCGTCGAGGCGGGCAAGCGGGCGGACCTGATCCTGGTGAACGCCGAGTCGATCGCGACCATGCCGCTCAACGACGCCGTCGGGACCCTGGTCCTGGGGGCGAGTCCCGCCGACGTCGATGCCGTGCTCGTCGACGGCGTGCCGCGAAAGTGGGCGGGCTCGCTCGTCGGGGTCGACGTCGACGCCGTGCGGGACGAGGTCACGGCGTCCAGGGACGCGATCCTGCGGCGTATCGGCGCGGCGGCGGAGCGGCAGGCCGGGCGCGGCTGATCCGCCCGGGCGCTGCGGGGATCCGATGACGCGATCATCGGAGCCGGTGTCGCAGGCCCGGCGGCACCGGCCCGACGGCGCTGCGGGAGACGGCACGGTGGGAGACCGCGCTCCGAAGGCGACGGCGTGCTCGGCCGGGACCGCGCGGGCAGGCGAGCGGGCGGCGCGGGAGGACCACGCTCCGCTGCCGCTCCGGGCAGGCGAGTCCGGTCCGGACGCCGCACGGACGACGAGTCGCCGATCGTCCCGCGTCCCGCGTCCCGCACCGACGGTGAGCCGACGAACTCGGCGCAATCGGTCCGCGAGGAAATACGGGGCCGGTCCGTGCGGAATAGATCACGTCGGTCTCGAATCGGGAATTTCCGCTGAGTTCAGAACGTCTCATCCTGGCGTCCCCGTAGTCGCGTCACCGCACTCCTGGAGAGCATTCTCGTGACCAACGCAGCAGACTTCGCCAAGATGAACGAGGGCGTCATCAAGGAGTTCCGAGAGAACGAAGGACAGGTCGGCGGCATGTTCGCAGGCTCACCGCTGGCCCTGGTGCACCACTTCGGTGCCAAGTCCGGTATCGAGCGCATCGCGCCCCTCGTCTACCTCGACGACGACGGCCGCATCTTCATCTTCGCGAGCAAGGGCGGCGACCCGAAGCACCCCGACTGGTACCACAACCTCGTCGCCACTCCGAGGACGACCGTGGAGATCGGCAACGAGACGATCGAGGTGACCGCCACGGTCATCACCGGCGAAGAGCGCGACGTGATCTACGCGAAGCAGTGCGCGGTGGCCCCGCAGTTCACCGATTACCAGAACAAGACCACCCGCGTCATCCCCGTGGTGGAGCTGGTCCGCACCTCGGGCTGACGACGCACCGACGACGGGGCCGGGCGGGCGGCGCCGGCCGGGCGAGCGGGTTCGGGCCGCCCGGCGGGGTATCGGTGCCGACGGATCCCCCGGCGACGACACGCCGGGCGTCGGTCCGGGTGTCGAATGCCGGGGCCGTCCCCGATCCCGGCCGGGTCCGGCGCCCGCGTCAACCGAAAGTGTCGGAAGAGCGGAACACCGTGGGCGTCGGGGCCGAACGGGATTCCCCCGTCGATTCCCGATCGGAGTCGTCGGAAGTCTTCTCGGACACCGCCGTCGGCCCTTCGGGGCAGGCCGGTGGTGAGCACGGCCCGCCCCGGCCCGGCATCTCCGGGAGCCCCGACGACGGTGCGGCGCGGCCGCCTCGGGCGGCCGCCGACGGCCTGGCCGACACGGCGGTCGGCGGACCCCGACACACCACGGCCGACGACCGGCGGGGCGGCCTCGCCCGCATCCGATGGGCTGTCTGTCGCGGCGGTCGTCGTCGGTTGTTGTGGATTAACTTCGATGAGCACTGAAACAACGGAGGCCGGTGACTGCAACCACCGACGCGTCAGGCGCCGTGGAGCCCGCCGGACCCCGGCGCCGCACCCCCGAGATCGATGCGTAACGAGAGCTCCGATCAACGACGCCCGATCGACCGAGGGCACGGCCCCAACTAACCGCACGGCCGTTCGTGCTAATTTGCACCAGCCGTCCTGATCGAGGAGTACCGAGGAGGAGTACCGGGCATGGCCGTCGTTCAGTCAGTCGCCAGCGTCACCCTCAACAGCCTGTCCCGCGTCTCGGCCGCACTGGCGGGCAGGGGCGCTTACCGGCTGATGCACATGCCCTTCGCCCGCAGCTCCCCTCGGCAGGCCGAACGCGAGCGGATGGGCACGGCCCACATCGAGCGGATGCGCGTCGGCGCCGCGTCCGTGGTCACCTACCGCTGGGGCAGCGGCGAACGTCCCGTGCTGCTCGTGCACGGCTGGCAGTCGCGCGGTTCGCGGCTCACCGATCTCGTTCCGGGGCTGCTCGACCAGGGCCACAGCGTCATCACCTTCGACGCGCCCGGCCACGGCGACTCGACCGGCCGCAGCGTCACCATCCTGGACTACCGCGAGATCATCACCCGGCTCCAGGACCGGTACGGCGTCTTCGAGGCCATCGTGGCCCACTCGATGGGCGTCCTCGGATCGTTCGACCCGCTGAGCCGAGGCGTCCAGACGCGACGGTTCGTGAGCATCAGCGGCGTCTGCGACTTCACCCATCTGGTCGAGGAGTTCTGCTCGACCCTGCGGCTGCGTGCGCAGGTGCAGGAGCAGATGTACTGCCTGGTCGGCGCGCGGCTCTTCCCCGACCTGCCCGCCGACCGGATGCCCTTCTCTGTCACGCACGCCGCCGACATCGTCTCGATGCCGGTCCTGGTCATCCACGACGAGCAGGACGACCTGGTCGAGCACGGACACGGCCTGCGCATCGCCGCCGCCCTGGGCGATCGGGCCCGGCTCGTCACCACGAACGGACTGGGCCATCGACGCATCCTCGGCGACGGCGAGGTCATCCGCACCGTGCTGGACTTCGTGAACGGCGGCGAGCCGCAGCGGACCGAAGCCGCCGAGAAGCACCCGACGGCTCCCCTCGCGGCCGAGTGATCGCCTGACGGGCAGGGAGCCTGTCTGCGGGCGGTCGAGGCCTCGCTCACTCGCTCGCCGCACGATCACGCGCACCCTCAGTACACTGCCGCGTTCAGGCACACGAGGTCTCGGCCCAGCAGACAGGCAGGCACGGGCATGGCAGCACGGGCACGTTCCGACGGAGACGGAAGAGTCGAGCGCGGGAACCAGACCCGCAGACTGATCCTGAAACGCAGCGTGGACACGGCGTCCGTCGAAGGACTCGAGGGCCTCTCGCTCGGCCGACTCGCGGCCGAACTCCAGCTCAGTAAGAGCGGGGTGTTCGCCCTCTTCGGGTCCAAGGTGGACCTGCAACTCGCCACGGTCCGGGCGGCGATCGCGATCTACGTCGAACACGTCGTGCTGCCTCCCCATGAGCTGCCGCCCGGTCTCGGCAGGCTCTGGAGGGTGTGCACCTCCTGGCTTCGCTACTCCCGAGGGCGGGTGTTCCCCGGCGGCTGTTTCTTCTACGCCGTCTCGGCGGAGTACGACGCCCGCGAAGGTCCGGTGCACGAGGCCCTCGCCGCAGCCCGCGCCGACTGGACCGGCTTCCTCGAGCGGACGGTCCGTGAGGCACAGCGGGTCGGCGAGGTGCGGGCGGAGGTCGACGGCCCTCAACTCGTCTTCGAGATGATCGCCCTGATGGAGCTGGCGAACGCCGAGTCCGTGATGCACGGCGACGACGGCTACTACGACAAGGCGACCAAGGGCATCATCACCAGACTGCGCGACGCGGCCGTCGACCCCACGCTGCTGCCCGAAGCATCGTCGCCGTCCGACGTCGGCTGAGGTCGACGACCGCATCGCCGGGCTCGACCTCCCGGCAGGATCGGGACCGGACCACGAAGGCCGCAGGACGCACGCGAGCAGCGTGGTGGACATCCCGTCGTGGGGCGAGACCGGCGGCCAGACGACCATCCGCGACGGCCGGGCGGCCTCACGCGGCGGTCTTCGGAACCGCGCTTCCTCGCGGCTCCGTCCGCTGCCCGACTCGCCGCGCCCGCCGTCACGTCGTCACCCCGCTCTCGCGGTGTCGACAGAAGTCGGCGATGCCGTCATCTCGGAGACTCGGAGATCGTGGCGATCGACGAGGCCTTCCAGCACTGCTCGAGGGCGTTCCTGCACCGCCCGCCTGCCATCGCCCCCGCATGACGGCAGGCGTCCTGCCCGGTCCGGCACGGGGGCAGGACGCCTGCGTCCGCTCAGCCGAGCCGCCGCCTCAGCCCTCGCTCGACGCCGCAGGCCTCGGTGTCAGGCGCAGCACGCTGCCTTCGCCGTTCGCCGAGAGGTAGAGCGCGCCGTCCCGATCCACCGCGAGGCCGGTGAACTGCCGGGGCAGGCCCGGCATGCCGTGGCAGAAGAGGGCGGGTTCGGCGCGGGTGATCCCCGGCGGGAGGCCCACCGGAAGGTCCTCGGCGTCGATCCGGTGCTCCCCCGTGCTGAGGCTGATCGCCCGCAGCCGCCGATGCTCGGTCTCCACGACGAACAGCTCGTCGCCCCGGATCGCCAGGCCCTGTGGCGCGCCGAGGTCGTCGGCGACGAGTACCGCCTCGCCGTCGTCGAGCCGGAACACCGCGCCGCGACCGGCATCGCTCACGTGACAGCGCTGCCGGTCGTCGAAGGCCACGTCCACGGGGTGGTCCAACCCGTCCGCGAGCACGGTGACGACGTCGTCCTCATCCACCGCAAGGACCCGGCCGGTTCCCGTCTCGGCGACGACGAGCGAGCCGTCGCCGCGCACGGCCAGGCCTGCGGGCCGATCCAGTCCATCGGCCCGCACCCGCACGGTTCGGGCGACCGGGTCGTAGGTGCACAGCCTGCCGTACTGCGAACTCACGTGCAGCAGGCCCTCGGCGGCGGCGACGCCGTGGACGAAGATCATCATCTCGCGGGTGCGGACGCCGCCCGGCTCCCCGGCCCGACTGCGCGAGCCGTCGAGAACGGCCGGGCCGCCGGGGCCGCCCGCGCTGCCCGAACCCCCGTGCCCCGCCGAAACCGCCGCGCTCGCCGAGTCCACCGGACTCGCAGGTTCCGCCGGACTCGCAGGTTCCGCCGGACTCGCAGCGTCCGCCGGACTCGCAGCGTCCGCCGGACTCGCAGCGTCCGCCGGACTCGCCAGCCGGTAGTGGTCGGCCGCATACACCGTGCCGTCGCCGCCGACCGCCACGCCGAACGGGCCGTCGAGCCCCTGCGGGACGACGTCCCTGGTCCGGCCGTCGGCGTGCAGCTCGGCGATGCCGCCGCTGGCATAGCTGGAGATGAACATCCGGTTCTCGTCGTCGAAGGCCGCGTTGTCCAGCCCCGTCACCCCGCTGGCGACGACCGTGCGCGATCCGGTGCCTGCGAGGTCGACGCCGGTCACGAGGCCCGCCGCCCCGCGCGACAGGACGAAGAGCACGCCGCCCCGATCGAAGCGCACCGCCACGGGCTCGTGCACCTCGTCGGCGACGAGCTCGGGCTCGCCGCCCTCGAGCGGAATCCGGAAGACCTGGTCGGTGAGCATGTGCGGGTAGTAGAGGCAGCCGTCCGGACCGAGCTGCATCGCATTGCCCATGACCAGTCCGTCGGTGAGCACCTTCGGCTCACCGCCGTCCGGGAACAGCTCCACCAGCCTGCCGTCGATCGTCATCTCGTTGACGAAGAGCCGATCGCCGACGCAGGTGATGCCGTTGGGCACCCGCAGCTGATCGGACACCAGGCTGAACTCGCCGCGCGGATCACGACGCCACACCCGGCCGGGCACGAGATCGGTGATGTACATCGAGCCGTCCGCTCCGAAGGCGAGGTCGTCCGGTGCCTGCACGACTCCGTCGGCGGGCACGATCACCTCGACGTCCCCGGAAGCGACGTCGACCGCGCTGATCTGCCCGGCGAGGAACTGCGCGACGTACAGCCGTCCGTCCGGTCCGAAGGCGACGCCGTTGGAGCCCCACAGCCGGTTCGGCCGATTGAGCCGCCGAATCTTCCACCGGGTGCTCGTCGGTCCGGAATGTCCCGCAGCGGCGAACCGGCTCGGCTGCGCGAACGCCTCGGCGCTCATTCGGCGTCGACCATGACGTCGTTCATTCCACCGCCGTCCCGCCAACGTCTGAGCAGTTCGTGGAACACGACGGGCCCGTCGCTGTAGGTCTCGCCGCGCGGGCGCGGTCGTCCCTCGTTGTTGTAGTAGCCGGGGGTGCACTCGGCCTGGAACCGGTACTGGTCCGGCGCGTTCGCCCGGAGGGTGGTCACCCAGGCCTCCTCGGCCGCCGCGCTCGGCTCGATGCGACGGGCCTTGCGCTCGCGTGCCTCGGCGACGACCTCGGCGACATGCTTCGCCTGCTCGTCGAGGACGTGCACGAAGTTGACCGAGGCCGCGTTCTGCAACGGGCCCAGATGGAACAGGTTGGGAAACCCGTTGCTGTAGAAGCCGTGCAGTGTCTTGGGACCACGCCCCCAGTACTCGGTGAGCGCCACCCCGTTGCGGCCGTATACCGGCAGACTGCCGGACAACACGCCCGAGATGCCGACCTCGAAGCCGGTCGCGAAGACGATGCAGTCGACCTCGTACTCCGTCCCGCCGACCACCACGGCGTTCTCGGTGATGCGCTCGACTCCCCCGTGATCGGCGGTGTCGACCAGCGTGACGTCGTCTCGGTTGAACGCCTCCAGGTAGTGATCGCTGAAGGTCGGGCGCTTGCACATGTAGCGGTACCAGGGCTTGAGGGCCTCGGCGGTCGCCGGGTCCTTGACGACGGCGTCGACCCTGGCACGGATCTCGTTCATCTTCTGGAAGTCGGCGATCTCGTTCACGTGCTCCCGCTCCTCGGGAGGCAGATCCCGGTAGGCATCGCTCGGGATGAGGTTCTGCAGCAGTCGGGCGCTGCCGGTCCAGCCGTCGGCTACCAGGTCCTCCTCGGCCTGACCGCCGTGAACGATCGTGAGGAAGTTGTCCATCCGGCGCCGCTGCCAGCCGGGAGTCAGCGACTCGGCCCACTTCGGGTCCGTGCGGCCGTTGCCTCGGACGTCGACCGAGGAGGGGGTGCGCTGGAACACGTACAGGTGCTGGGCGTCGCGGCCGAGGTGCGGCACGACCTGAATGGCGGTCGCGCCGGTCCCCACCAGTGCGACGCGCTTGTCCGCGAGCCGGTCCAGGCCGCCGTCGGCGTTACCGCCGGTGTAGTCGTAGTCCCAACGACTCGTGTGGAAGGTGTGCCCGGCGAAGGTCTCGATGCCGGGGATGCCGGGGAGCTTGGGCCTGCTCAGTGTTCCGCTGGACACCACGACGTGCCGCGCTCGCATCTCGTCGTCGCGGTTGGTGCGGACGATCCACTCCGACTTCTCGTCGTCCCAGCGCAGTTCGGTGGCCCTGGTCTGGAAACAGACGTCGCGGTAGAGGTCGAAGTGCCGCCCGATCGCTCTGGCGTGCTGCCGGATCTCCTCGCCCGGCGCGTACTTCCACTCCGGGACGTACCCGACCTCCTCCAGCAGCGGCATGTAGACGTAGGACTCGATGTCGCAGTGGATACCGGGATAGCGGTTCCAGTACCAGGTCCCGCCGAAGTCCCCCGCCTCCTCGATCACTCGGATGTCCTCGACGCCCGCCTGCCGAAGGCGGGCTCCGGTGAGCAGGCCGCCGAACCCGCCGCCGACGATCACCACCTCGACCCGGTCGTGCAGCGGCTCGCGGGTGCGCTCGACGTCGGAGTAGGGATCGTCCGCGTAGTAGCCGAAGTCGCCGTCGACGCGTCGGTACTGCGCGTTGCCGTCGGGTCGGATGCGGCGGTCTCGCTCGGCCCGATACCTGGCGCGGAGGGCCTCCGGGTCGAAGCCGAGCTGGTCGGGAAGCGCGGCGTGGGCGGCGGGGGGCTGGTCAGGCGTGGGCATGCAGGCCTCTCTGTCGTGTCGCCGGCGGTGTTCCTCGGTCGCGGAGCGGCTGTGGGCGGGCGAGGTCGCCGCCGTCCACAGCAGACCGATCGATCGACCTCGACCCGGGGCCTCGCGAGCGGCAGGGCGACGGCGCGGCCGCCCGCTCCCTCGCCCCTGCCGCGCACCGTCGGCACCCGGCATCCCGTGGCGCACCACAGGAGTGACCATCGGTGTTCCGGCGCCGGGCGCCCGGTCAGGTGCGGCGGCCCGGTTGTCGAGCTCGATCGACTCCAGCTAAGCGTCGCCTGATTGCTGAGTCAATCGACTGACTTAATCATCGCTGGTCACCGCCCCGGGTGATGCTGATCACAGAAAGTGACTGTGAAGTCTGCGTGAGGACCGGCGGGCGCCGAGGGACGCGCGGCGGCACCGAAGGTGCGGCTGCGGCCGCGTCTCAGCCCGGCTCGGCTGCCGAGGCCTCCGCCTGGCGATCCAGCGTCGCCGCCCAGCTCGCCAGCAGCCGCAGGGCGTCACGGGCGGTGCTGCCCGGCTCGGCGGTGTAGACGAGGAGGTTGAGTCCGGGGTCGGCGGTGAGGGTCAGCACCTCCCACGCGAGACCGAGGTCGCCGACCTGCGGATGCTGCATGTGCTTGACGCCGGAGTGGTGGAATCGCACGTTGTGCGCCGCCCAGCGCGTCCGGAACTCCTCGCTGCGGGTCGACAGCTCGCCGACCAGGTCGGAGAGCCCTCGGTCGTAGGGATCGCGGCCAGCCTCGGCCCGCAGCAGCCCCACGGTGTCGCTGGCGGCTCGCTCCCAGTCACGCCAGAACGCCCTCGCCCGAGGGTTGAGGAACAGGAAGCGGGCGTGGTTGGCAGGCCGGATCGGATCGGTGTACATCTCCGAGTACAGCGCGTGACCGAGCCGGTTGGCGGCGAGGATGTCGAGTCGCCCGTTGAGCACGAAGGCGGGCGCGTCGTCCATCGCGTCGAGGATGCGCTGCACGCTCGGCCGCACGCGATGCTGCTGCCGGCTGCGTCGCGGACGTGCCGTGGTGTTCGCCGAGCGTGCCAGGTCGAACAGGTGGGCACGTTCTGCGTCGTCCAGCTGCAACGCGCGGGCGAGGGCGCCCAGCACGCTCTCGGAGACGCCGCTGAGATTGCCCCGCTCCAGACGGGTGTAGTAGTCGACGCTCACCCCGGCGAGCAGCGCCGCCTCCTCCCGACGCAGGCCGGGAACACGCCGATTGCCGCCGTAGATGCTCAGCCCGGCCTGGTCCGGCGTGATCCTGCCCCGCCTGGAGGTCAGGAACTCGCGGATCTCGTTCCGGTAGTCCACGACCACCAGGGTAAGACCGGCCCGGACGTGCAGGGAGGTACTGCCGTTACCTGACTCGACAGGTCCTCCCGAGGCCGCGTCAGTGCGGGTTTCATCCTCGGTGGTCCAGGGGACCCGGAGAGCGAGCACGACGATCCGACCGTCATCGAAGACGGCCTCGCCGCCCCGGAGACGTCCCTGGGCAGCCCATCGACGAAGACGATTCGAGAGAAGGAAGCTCATGCGAGCCACCTTGATCTACGGTGCCGGTGACGTGCGGGTGGAGGACGTTCCCGACGCCAGGCTGCGCGAGCCCACCGACGCCGTGGTGCGGGTCCTGCGGTCGTGTGTCTGCGGCAGCGACCTGTGGCCCTTCGGCTCCCGACCCGCCTCCGCGCACGGCGACCGGATGGGACACGAGTTCCTCGGCGTGGTGGAGGAGGTCGGCTCGGCGGTGTCCGGGCTGACGGCCGGTGACGTGGTGGTCGCCCCGTTCGTCTGGGCGGACAACACCTGTGACTTCTGCGCCGAGGGTCTGCAGACCTCGTGCAGGCACGGCGGGAACTGGGGCGCGCCCGACGTCGACGGCGGCCAGGGCGAGGCCGTGCGGGTTCCCCAGGCGCAGGGCACGCTGGTCCGACTGCCCGTCGCGGAGGACTCCGCGCTGCTGCCGTCGCTGCTCACCCTCTCCGACGTCCTGCCGACCGGCCATCACTGCGCGGTGACGGCCGGGGTCGGACCCCGCACCACCGTCACGGTGATCGGCGACGGCGCCGTCGGGCTCTCGGCCGTGCTGGCCGCCAAGCGGCTCGGCGCCGAACGCATCCTGCTGATGGGCAGGCACGCCGACCGCACCGACCTCGGCCGCGAGTTCGGCGCCACCGACGTCGTCGCCGAGCGCGGCGCGGCGGGCGTCGAGCGGGTCCGCGAGCTGACCGGCGGCGACGGCACGCACGCCGTGCTGGAGTGCGTGGGCACCCTGCCCGCGATCGAGACGGCCTTCGGCGTGGTCCGCGACGGCGGCGCGGTCAGCAGGGTCGGCGTGCCGCAGTACTCCGAGGTCCCCATGGACTTCGGCGTGTTCCTGCGCAACGTCACCCTCACCGGCGGGGTCGCGCCCGCCCGCGCCTACATCGACGAACTGCTGCCCGCCGTGCTCGACGGTGTCATCCAGCCCGGCAAGGTGTTCGACCGGACCGTGAGCCTGGACAAGGTGGCCGACGGCTACCGTGCGATGGCCGACCGCACCGCGCTGAAGGTGCTCGTCCAGCCCTGAGCCGCTCGTTTCGATCCTTAAGCGACTTGCCGGAGCGGACAGGCCGAGGTGGCGAGGGTCCGGTGTCCTCGCCACCTCCGGCGCGGCGGCGGCCGCGCGTCGGCTCGGCTCAGCCGACGCCGATCACCAGGCGACCGGCAGTTCGTAGACGCCGTAGACGAAGCCGTCGTGCTTGAAGGGCACCTCGTCGAAGTCGACGGCGAGCCGCAGACCGGGGATGCGTCGGTAGAGCGTGCTGTAGACGGCCTGGAGTTCCAGCCGCGCCAACGACTGCCCGAGACACTGATGTCCGCCGAAGCCGAAGGCCACGTGGTGCCGGGCCTCCCGCAGCACGTCGAGCCGATCGGGATCGGGGAAGGCCTCGGCGTCCCGGTTGGCGATCTCGTTGGGCAGCACCAGGCCTTCGCCCGCCTGCACGGTCTGCCCGCCGACCTCGATGTCGGCCATGGCCACCCGGCGCCTGCCGCCGTGGGTGATGTTGAGGTAGCGCAGCAGTTCGTCGACCGCGCCCGCGACGACCTTCGGATCGTCGGCGTCGCGCACGAGGGCGAGCTGATCGGGGTTGCGCAGCAGGGCGAGCGTGCTCAGCGCGATCATGTTCGCGGTGGTCTCGTGCCCGGCGATCAGCAGGAGCACCGCCATCGACGTGGCCTCCGGCGTGGTCAGCTCACCCTTGGTGATCCGCGCGGCCAGCCGGGACAGCAGGTCGTCGCCGGGATCGTCGATCTTGGCGGTCACCAGGGTGTGGAGGTAGCCACCCAGCCGTTCGATGGCGGCGGCCCGCTGCTCCGGCGTCGAGTTCCGGTTGATGAGGGTCCGGCTGTTGCTCTGGAAGAACTCGTGATCGGCGTAGGGGACGTCGAGCAGGTCGCAGATCACCAGCGACGGCACCGGGAGGGCGAAGGCCTCCACGAGGTCCACCGGCGTCGGCCCGGCCAGCATGTCGTCGATGGCATCGTCGATGATCTTCTGCACGGCAGGCCGCATGGCCGCCACCCGTTTCACCGTGAACTCGGCGCTGACCATCCGACGCAGCCGGGCGTGCTCGGGGTCGTCCATCCCGATGAAGCTGAGGCTCCCGGCCTTGCCGGGGGCCTGGCGCGGGTAGTCGGGGCGGGTCATGTCTGCGCTGACCCTGGCGTCACCCAGCACCGCGCGCTGTTCGGCATAGCGGGTGACCAGCCAGGGCGTGCTGCCGTCCCAGAGCCGGACCCGCGTCAGCGGTGCCTCCTCCTGGAGGGTGCGCAGCTCCGGGGGCGGGTCGAAGGGACAGCCCTGCGCCCTGGGCATGGGGTATTCGGGGGTCTCTGCGGAGGGTTCGGTCGTGCTCGTCATCGTGATCCTTCCGGTGAGGGTGCCCGCCCGCGCAGACGGCGAAGGGCGGTACGGGGAGGGGTGGTACGGCGACGGGCGTTCGGCGACGGAACGGCCGGGCGGCAGGCGGCGGGCCCGAGGCTCAGCGATCCGCCGTCGCGGTGCGGGCTCGCGCCGCCGTCACGTGCTGTGTCACCTGCTGCGGTGCCGCGTCATTCGCGGGCGAGCGCTCCGGTCTCGGTTCGGCCAGCTGCCGTCGATGGGCGCGGGCCTGCTTGGGCATGTTCCAGCCCAGGACGCCGACGGCCTCGCCGCCTCGGCGATAGAGCGCGACGAAGCGGCGCGCGGCGACCTCGCCTTCCACGATCGTCACCTCGGCGTCGGCTCCGGGCAGGCCGTGGATCTGGAGCCGCGCCCGGAACTGGTCGGTCCAGAAATAGGGCACCGGCACGTACGAGCAGCGCCCGCCGAGCAGGTTGTCGGCGACCACGCCCGCCTGCTCGGCGGCATTGGTGCGGTTCTCCAGTCGCAGCGAGGCGCCGAGCCGCTCGTGGTGCCAGCGGGCGACGTCGCCCACCGCGTAGATCCCCGCCTCGGCGCGGCAGTGGGCGTCGCACACCACTCCGTCGGCCAGGCGCAGCCCGCTGCCGCGCAGCCAGTCCGTCGCGGGCACGGCGCCGAGTGCCACCAGGACCACGTCCGCCGGGAGCACCTCCCCGTCGGCCAGTCGGACTCCGGTCACCCGGCCGTCGGGTGCGGCGGTCAGGCCGGTCACGGCGGTTCCGAGCCGAAGTCGGACGCCGTGTTCGGCGTGCAGCTCCGCCAGCGTATCCGCCACCAGCGGACCGAGCTGGGCGGCCAGCGGGGCCTGCTGCGGCCCGGCCAGGACGACGTCCAGGCCCATGCCGCGCGCGGTGGCGGCGACCTCCGCACCGAGCACCCCGTCCCCGACCACGACCAGTCGAGCCGAGTCCCGCAGGTCGGCCCGCAAGGCGAGCGCGTCGTCCAGGGTGCGCAGCACGTGGACGCCGCGGATGCCTGCCTGGTCGGGCAGCAGGCGTGGGCGGGCGCCGGTCGCCAGCACGACGGCGTCCGCGCTCAGGCTGAGCCCGGCTGTGGTGCGGACGGTCCGCGTCGGCACGTCCAACGCGGCGGCCGCATCGCCGAGGACGAGCCGGGCGTCCAGGGCGTCGAGGGCCTCCGGAGTCCGCAGCCGGGAGCGCTCGGGCTCCCACGTCCCGCCGAGGACCTGTTTGGACAGCGGGGGTCGGTCGTAGGGCGGATGAGCCTCGTCGCCGAGCAGGGTCAGCTCGCCGCCATAACCCTTGCGGCGTAACGCCTCCGCAGTGGCGAGCCCTGCGGCGGACGCCCCGACCACCAGGACCCCTGCGAGTGTGCTCACGCCGTCCCGCTGAGCTGGATCACGGCGGCGGGGCACACGTCGGCGGCCTCACGGACCCTGTCGTGGAACTCCTCGGCGGGCTCGGCGTCCAGCAGCACCACGACGCCGTCCTCGTCACGCTGGTCGAACACCTCGGGCACGGCCAGGACGCACGAGCCCGCGCCGCAGCATTTGTCCTCGTCCACAGAGATCTTCATCGGTTGCACTCCTCATCACGGCGGGTGCCGGGCCTCGCCCACGGTGGTGCCCGCCTGTCGATCCGTCTTCGATCACACGTCGGTCACCGTGACCGGCGCGAGCCACATCCCGGTGATCGCGTCGATCAGGCCGGTAGCGGCGTCCTCCCAGGTGGCCCGGGCCGTGAGCGTTCCCTCGGCCAGGGCGCGCTCCCGCTCGGCGCAGGTGTGGGACATCAGATAGCGGGCCATCGCGCTGCGCTCGACATGCACCGGCAAGGGCAGCATCGGCAGACAGCGGTTGAGTCCGTCGAGCACCTGCTGGATGGGCTGGGTGCTCAGCGCCTCGTCGATGATGATCCGTCGGAGGCCGGGGTCGGTCATGACCTGGGCGCCGAACCGGGCGTACCAGGTGGGTCCGCCCAGCTCCGCCAGGTGTTCGGTGAACGGGCGCACCAGGCAGGCCACCCAGTCGCGCACCTCGTCGCTGTCGCCGATCTCGGCGAGCATCCGAATGCGGATCAGCTCCACCGGCTCGGCGTGTCGGCGCACGATGGCACGGACCAGGTCCGCCTTGGTACCGAAGTGGTAGCCGACAGCGAAGTTGTTGCCCTGCCCGGCGGCCTCGCCGACCTGGCGGTTGGACACCGCGAACACCCCGTGCTCGGCGAACAGCCGCTCCGCCGCGCTCAGGATCAGCTCTCGAGTCTCCTCGACCTGCTCGGCTCTTCTCGTTCTGCCCGGCATCGTCACCACCGCACCGAGCCGCCGCGCCGCCCGGCGGGGATGAGGCCCTGGACACGCCGCCGCCCGGTACCGGGTGCCGCCTCGTCGCCGCCGGGCAGCGTCGCAAGCGCCGACCCCTGCGGACCGCACGGCTCCGCAGGCGCCGTCAGGGCGGTGATCGGGCGGTTCAGCGCCTGCTGCGCGTCACTGCGCGTCATGAGGCCTCCTCCAGTGGATCTCGATCGACTCAAGCTAAGCGGGCTTCGTGATTTGAGTCAAGCGACTGACTTAACACGTTCGGTTGACTCCGGACATGGTCCCCGACGCCGCAGGCGGACCCGAGGCCGGCGTCGCTCCCGCCCGCTCCCCCGCCTGGCAGGGCATGGCCGCCACCCGCCCTGCGACCGGTCCTGCTCGCCACCTCGGAAGACCGCGCGGACCCGCAGTCAGCCGACCGGGCGCGCAGACCGACACGCCCGGCAGGGGGCCGCCCGACGCGCCGAGCCGTTGCACGGGAGCACGCCGAGGACGGCCCGAGGTTCGTACCCCTGAAGACGCTGCGCGAGACGACGGGACGCGCCAGAGTCGAAGACAGCGACCCCGACCACCCGAATACCGCCGAACGGACCCGCCGCCGCCCGACGGGCGGATCACCCGCGCCGACCTACGGCTAATCTAAGTCAACCGACTGATTTAATTCTCTCCTTCTCCCCTCACCCGGTCAGGACGAAAGGCTTCACCATGTCGAGTGCTTCGGCACGAACCACCGACGTCGGGACGGTCGCCCCGCCACGCACGAACGTCGTCGTCTCGGTGCTGGCGATGGCAGGCATCGTCGTGGCGCTGATGCAGACCCTCGTCATCCCGCTGATCCCCGAACTTCCCCGGCTGCTGAACGCGACCACGGCGGACGCGAGCTGGGTGATCACCGCGACGCTGCTGTCCGCCGCCGTCGCCACCCCCACGATCGGCCGGCTGGGCGACATGTACGGCAAGAGACGCATGCTGCTGGTGAGCCTGGCGCTCCTGGTGACAGGTTCGGTCATCGGCGCGCTCAGCAACTCGCTTGCGCCCATGATCGTCGGGCGAGTGCTGCAGGGCCTCGCCGCAGGCGTGATCCCGCTGGGGATCAGCATCATGCGGGACGAACTGCCCGCCGAACGGCTGGGCTCGGCGACGGCGATGATGAGCGCGTCACTCGGCGTGGGCGGCGCGCTCGGGCTGCCCACCGCGGCGCTGCTGGCCGAGTACACCGACTGGCACGTGCTGTTCTGGGCGTCCGCCGTCCTCGGGGCGACCGCCGCCGGACTGGTGTTCGCCCTGGTGCCCGAATCCCGCATCCGCACCGGAGGCCGCTTCGACCTCGTCGGCGCGATCGGGCTGTCGACCGCGTTGATCTGTCTGCTGCTGGGCGTCTCCAAGGGCGCCGACTGGGGATGGACCAGCGGGCTCACCACCACGATGTTCGCCGTCACCGCCGTGGTGCTCGCGGCCTGGGGCTGGTGGGAGCTGCGGACCCGGCAGCCGCTGGTGGACCTCCGCACCACCATGCGTCGCCAGGTGCTGCTGACCAACCTCGCCTCGGCGGTGTTCGGCTTCTCGATGTTCGCGATGTCGCTGGTGATGCCGCAGCTGCTGCAGCTGCCCACCGCCACCGGGTACGGGCTGGGCCAGCCGATGATGACCGTCGGGCTGGTCATGGCGCCGTCCGGGCTGGTCATGATGGCGATGGCCCCGGTGTCGGCCCGCATCTCACGACTGAGCGGGCCGAGGACGACGCTGATGGTGGGCGCCGTCGTGGTCGCGGCAGGCTACGGCCTGAGCATGGTGCTGATGTCGGCGATCTGGCAGCTGATGTTGATCTCCAGCATCATCGGGGCAGGCATCGGCATCGCTTACGGGGCGATGCCCGCACTCGTCATGTCGGCCGTGCCCGTGTCGGAGACGGCCGCCGCCAACAGCCTGAACACGCTGATGCGGTCGATCGGCACCTCGCTGTCCAGCGCGGTGGCAGGCGTCGTCCTCGCGCAGTTGACCATCACGCTCGGCTCTACCGCCGTCCCGTCCCAGAACGGTTTCCGCGTGGTCATGGCCATCGGAGCGGGCGCGGCACTGGCCGCCGCCGTCATCGCCGCCTTCCTGCCCAGGCGGCGGCCGAGCGTGCCGTCCTCGGTGGCGACGGAGAAGGCCGCACCCGCCGAGCTCGCGAGCTGACGGCCGCGTAGCGGAGTGGTCCGCCCTGGACGCAGGCAAGACCGATCCACCTGGGCCGATCCGACGCCGGCGGTCGTCCAGGCGGCGTGGTCACCGCCCCGACTCACTCCTGGGGCGCCCTCCGGACGCGGCCGATCCGTCGGGCCGGACCCGGCGGCACACCGGTCGGGGGCGCGGCGAGTAGGTGAGCGGGCCGGGCCGCCGCCGTCCGCCCCGACCACGAACACGGGTGCGGCGCCGAGCCAGGACGCCTGCTGTCGAGGGCCGGGAGCCGCCCGGTGCCGATCATCGACGAGGATCTTCTCCCCGCGCGTCGACCGGCACCGACGCCGTCACCGAGGCAGCGAAGCCAACACGGCCGCCAGTTCGTCGGGCCGGCTGGCGAACGGGCTGTGGTCGCCGGGGAGCGTGTGCACCGTGAACGGCTCGCCGGGCATCGCCTCGTCGGCCTCGGCGATCATCAGGTCCTGTGCGGCGGGCAGGAACGCCTGGTCCTCCGCACAGCGCAGGAAGGTGCGCGGGATGCTCCCCCAGCGCTGCGGGGTCAGGGCGACCGGACTGCTCGGGATCGACAGCGGCAGGTCCGGGGTCAGCGCCGACCGCCACCGGTCCAACCGATCGGCGGGCACGTCCCCGTAATAGGTCCGGTGCAGTTCGTCGACATAGCGCTGCTCCGTCGAGATCGGATTGATCCGGATCGCACCGATCGCCGCCGGATCGCCGATCGTCAGGCCCGCGCCGCGATCGACGGTGTTCTCCGGCGCGCTCGCGTAGTCGAGGAAGCGAGGCCGGCCCGCCGGGACGAAGGAGGACAGGTAGACGATCCGATCGACGAGTTCCGGGGCCCGCTCGGCGGCCAGCGAGGCGGGTCCGCCTCCTGCGCTGTGCGCGACCAGGACCACCGCCCGAGCGTGGCCGCGGACGGCGCGCAGGGCGGCCAGCACGGCGTCGGCGCAGTCGTCCATGGTCAGTCCGGCCAGTTCCGACTTCTCGGTGCTCATCGTGTTCTGATCACCGGTGAGGTATCCGGTGGGAAGGGGCGCGTCGAAGCCGTGGCCGGGCAGGTCCACCGCGATGCTCGCGACGCCGCGTCCGGCAAGGGCACGCTGGGTCGAGACCCATTGCCGGGAGCTGTGCCAGGCGCCGTGGACGAGGACGAACATCGTGTCGATCGGGGATACGGTCATGATCCTCATCTCATCGGCGACGAGCATCGTCATCGACCGATATGTCTGACACACTGCCCCGCGATACCTGTCGGATATCGCCGCTGATCGAGAGGGCCCGCGTCATGGAGGCACGTCACCTGCGCTACGCGGTGGCGCTGGCCGAGCACCAGCACTTCGGCCGAGCCGCGGCGGCGATCGGGATCGCGCAGCCGCCGTTGTCGAAGCAGATCGCCGCCCTGGAACAGGAGGTCGGCGCCCGATTGTTCGACCGGACGTCGCACGGGGTCTTCCCGACGGCGGCAGGCGAGGCGTTCCTCGTGCGCGCGCACCGGGCCCTGGCCGAGATGTCCGCCGCCGCGATCGACTCCGGACGCGCGGCGCGCGGCGAGACCGGCCGACTGCGGATCGGCTTCGTCGCCTCGGCGCTGCTCGAACCGCTGCCCGTCGTGCTCGTCCGGTTCGGCAGGGAACGGCCGGATGTGCGGCTGAGCCTGCACGAGATGGCGACGAGCCGAAGCACCGCCGCGCTGGTCAGCGGCGAGCTGGACGTCGCGATCGGGCTCGGCGCACCGCGCGGAGCAGGCGCCGAGGGCCTCGTCCAGGTCACGCTCGGCCACGACCACCTGGTGGCTGCGGTGGCGCGGTCACACCCCTATGCGGGGCAGCAGACGATCGGACTGGACCAGCTCCGGCAGCAGCACCTCATCATCTCCTCCGGCGAGGACGAGCCCGGCGTGATCGGCATGCTGCGCACCCTCTTCGGCGCGGACTCCAGGGCGTTGGAGGGTGCCACCGTCGCGCGAGACGTCCACACCATCGCGGGGCTGGCCGCCTGCGGCGTCGGAGTCGGCCTCGGTCCGTCCCGGATGCGGCTGATCACCCGGACCGATCTCTGGGTCTGTGCGGTGGCGCCGCGCACGCTGCTGCCCGAACTCACACTGGCATTCCGAGCGGCCGACGACTCTCCCGTGCTGGCGGCGTTCCTCGATGCCATCCGCTCCCACTGCGCGGACATCGACGACGCACTGGGCCGTCGACTCGGTTCGCGCTGAGCGATTCCCCTCCGGTGCGGCGCACTCCGTCGATCGGGTCCGCCCCACCGCACGTCGGCGCCGCGCTGGAATCGCCGCTCCCGCCGCACTGCGGTGCTGGTCCGCGCGCCGAGTCCGGGCCCGCGACGCCGACGGACGGCGGGCACACCAGCGGGTGACCGGGCCCCGAGGCCGTCGTTCGAGCAGCGAGGCCGCCCGGTTTGATGCGCACCGGTCGCGGCCGCGCGGTGCTCGCAGGCAGGCCCTGGAATCTCGGCTCCATCGAGCCGGGCCGTCGCCACTGGAGGGTCCTCCACCGCGCTGGCTCACTTGCGCCGGTTGCCCAGTTGGGACAGACGATTCCCTACGCAGGTCCCGGCCCGGCCAGCAGAATCACCGGGGTCCGGGACTGCGTCCATCGAGACGCGGGGGGAGAGTCCCGGACCGCGTCCGAACACCCACGGGGGAACCAGACATGCCCGCCAGAGCCGAGCCGGACCGACTCGCCGCTGCCACGGTGCTGGTCGGCACGGCGAGCAGGTACGCCGCGCCTGCCGCCGTCGCGGCGGAGCGGACTGCCGAGGCGACGCGGGCCGTCGTCGCTCAGCACCGCAGCGACCACGCCGCGCCGGGGCGACAGCCGTGGTCTCAGCCCACGACCCGAGGTGGAGCGTCACCAGCGGGACGAGACGGCTCGGTCCCGCGCGCCGCCCTTCGCGTAGGCCGACGCCGGGGACCCGCCGTCCGACCACCGGCCCCGGCTCCGGGTCCAACCCGGCGGCGACCGCAGGCGACCGCGCCGCGTTCGTCGCGGTCGACGTCGTCGATCCGTTCTCACTCTCCGGCGGTGTGACGCCGCTCGACGCGGCCGGGACGACCGCGCTGTCCGACGCGCATTGATCCACTCCGTACCGATCGGAGTTCCCTACTGAAAGGATTCCGTTTGATGTCCCTGTCCTCGCTGTCATTCCGCTCTCGACGCTGGGCGATCGCCGCCGTCGTGGCGGTGTCGGCCACGACGACCACCGCCGTGCTCCCCGCCTCGGCGCAGGCCGACTCGGGTCGGGAGGCCGCGCAGGCCGCCGTCGACTCCTTCGTGTCCCAGGAGCGGGCGATGGGCGCCGCCGCGTTTCGGGTCGGCGGTGCCGACGACTGGAGCGTGCACGCCGGAACCGTGTCCAGTCAGGAGGATCGCCCGATCACCGACCAGGACCACTACCGGGTCGGCAGCGTCACCAAGACCTTCGTCGCCACGGTCGTCCTCCAGCTCGTCGCCGAGGGCGCGATCTCGCTGGACACCGGTTTCGGCACCTATGTCCCCGGACTCACGACGGGCACCGCCCACGATGACACCGCGATCACCGTCCGCCACCTGCTCCAGAGCACCAGCGGCATCGCCGACTACCTTCCCGGCCTGGCCGCGCTGCCGACCAACTGGTGGCAGAGCTACGACGTGACCGATCACGTCAGGACCGGGCTGGCCCAGGCCCCGCTATCCGCGCCGGGCGAGGAGCACCACTACTCCAACACCAACTACGTCATCCTCGGCCTGCTGATCGAGGCGGTCACGGGCAACACCGCGGCTCAGGAGATCGCCGACCGCATCCTCGTCCCGCACGGGCTGGCGAACACCGGCCTGCAGTCCGCAGGCGAGCAGCTCATGCCCGAGCCGTACGTGACCGGCTTCGTCGCGGTGCCGCTGGTTCCGGTGCGGATCGACGCCAGGTCACAGGACCCGACGATGGCCTGGACATCGGCGGCGATGTACTCGACCGCCGCCGACACGGCACGATTCCTCGATCTGCTGCTCGACGGCGAACTGGTGCCGCCTGCACTGCTGACCGAGATGATGACGCCGTTCCCCGGCGGGTCCTACGGCCTCGGCCTCTACGAGACCGAGTTGACCTGCGGGATGACCGTCTACGGGCACGACGGCCTGATGCCCGGATACACCACTCTCGCCCTCGCCGTCCCCGGTGGTGAGCAGGCAGTCGTCCTGGCCGCCGTCACCCCGCTCTCCGCAGCGGGCCTGCAGCTGCGTGTCGAGGCCGCCTCCGCCGTTCTCTGCCCCTGACCGACGAGAGGTCGCAGGCGGCCGCCGTGCCGCGTGAGGTCGGCGGCCGCCGCGACTCGTCCGAGGGGAGCACCGACTCTGTTGACCATCGCCGCGCGTGCCTCCTATCGTCGTGCCGGGGGACGGGCACGCTTCGGGGGTGGATGGTTCTGGACGCGCTCGACCCCGACACGACGCACGGGCTGGTGTATCGCACGCTGATCAGCAGGCCGCGCGCCGGGATCACCGAACTCGCCGCCGAGACCGGCATCACGCCCGCGGTCCTGCACGGCGTGCTGCGTCAGCTCGCCGCCGAGCACGTGGTGATTCCGCTGGACGACGACCGGTGGGAGGCGCACTCCCCCGCCCAGATCACCGAGTCCGCCCTGGACCGGGACGCCGCCCGGCGTGCGGAGCTGCGCAGATCCGGCGTCGAGCTGGAACGGGTCTTCCGGTTCGCCCGTCGGGAGAGCGGCCATTACGGACCGCTGGAGGTGATCGACGATCCCGTCCGCATCCTCGCCACCCTGCAGCGGATGCAGGCAGGCGCTCGGCGCGAGATGCGACTGATCGACCGACCGCCGTACTTCGCGCAGCCGCCGTACTACGCCGCACAGGAGAAGACTCAGCACGAGCTGATGGCGGCCGGGCTGAGCTACCGCACGATCTATTACGAGTCGGCCTTCGCCGACACGCAGATCCCCGACGTGGCGGCGATGGTCGCGGCGGGCGAGCAGGCCCGCACCCTGCAGGACCCCCCGATGAAACTGGCCATCGCCGATGACGACCTCGCCATGGTGACGGTGCAGTCGGAGAGCGGCCCCGGGGTGGTGTCGTTGTTCATCCGCCCATCCGGCCTGCTCACCGCCCTGTCCGACACCTTCGAGACGCTGTGGCGGCTCGCGATGCCCATCTCGGCCGTCGGCGTGGACACCCTCGACGACGAACGGGACCGCCGCATCCTCACGCTGATGGCCAGCGGCGCCACCGACGACGCCATCGCCCGCAGGCTGACGCTGTCTCGCCGCACCGTCGTCCGTCGGGTCGCGGCGCTGCTCGAACGCCTCGGCGCCACCACCCGGTTCCAGGCGGGCGTCCAGGCGGCCCGGCGCGGGTGGCTCTGATGCAGGCGGGCTCGCCGGATGCCCGGATCTGCGGTTCCCGGTGGACACGTCGGCGGGCGGTGACCCCTGGGCTGGGCGAACCCGATACCGAACGGCGTCCCGCTCTTCCATGAGCACACCGTGTCTCGAAAACCTGATCTCTTCAGATTCTCGTGTGCCCGCAGGTTCTCCTGCCACGACGGGCTGGCGGCGCCCCGTCCACACACCACTGGCTGCGACGGGCACGCAGAACGGCCTGCCGGATCACGTGGAGGGGTGCGCTCGAAACGGCGTGGCTCACGGAAGCAGCCGTGACTCCGCGACGCTCGACGCGGAACGGCTCGGCGATCGACAGTCAGGGATACAGGCCGTGCACCGCGACCCGCAGCGCCTCGCGGACCGCCTCGACAAGGCCCGCACCCTCGATTCGCCCCTCCCGGTCGCCCGCCGACGTCTCCTCGGCGTCGTCCGAGCCCCAGGCGTGGTGCTCCACGGCGGCGCGGAGGGCTCCGTTGACCATCGCGGCACGCACCCTGGCGCGCAGACCGTCGGGGCGGAATCCGGTCGACCGGCCGAGCGCGGTGGCGAAGATCAACTCGGCGTCGTCGTGCACCGTCAGCCAGACCGCACGCAGGCCCGGCTCGGTCCGGGTGAGTCGGATCAGGGCGAGCACCGTCGGCACATCGGTGATGGCCTGACCCGCCGCAGCCGCCGCCTCGTCGACGAGGACGGCCGGATCCGCGCCGGGGTGCCAGCGGGACAGCGCGCGGGTGACGACGTCGACTCCGGTGGTGAGCAGGGGACGGACGCAGCCCTCCTTCGTGGCCGCGTACCGCCAGAAGGTCCGCAGTGAGATGCCTGCGGCCAGGGCGATGTCCTCGGCGGAGGTGGCGTCCACGCCCCGCTCGGCGAAGAGCCGGACGGCCTCGCGGGCGATCCCCAGACGCATCTCGGTCTTGCGGCGTTCGCTGAGCGGCGGGCGCCCTGCCCTGGTCGCGGCGGCCGGGACGTCGACGTCCGCCGCGCCCGCGCCTTCGCCTCGCACCGGCATGTTCCCCTGCCCTTACTCCTGCACTACTGCCGTCACCCTACTATCTGGCACGATGGGACACGATGGCACTCCGTGCCATCAATGGGGTACGGCGGCACGCCGTGCCACCGACAGGACCGAGAGCAGCGGAGCGCCAGATGAGCAGTAGCGGACTCGACGGCAGCAGCGTGATCGTCACCGGGGCAGGAGCGGGCATCGGCCGCGCGGCGGCCCTGCGGTTCGCGGGCGAAGGCGCCCGCGTGGTGGTGGCCGACCTCGACGCGGACCGGGCGGCGGCGGTCGTCGCCGAGATCTCGGCGGCGGGCGGGACCGCCGTCGCGGCGGTCGGCGACCTGAGCGGACAACCCGTGGTCGACCGGGTCGTCGCCACGGCCGTGGACACCTTCGGCGGGGTGGACGTGCTGGTCAACAACGCCGGGATCATGGACGGGATGACCGCGCTCGCGGACGTCACGGACGCGGAGTGGGAACGGGTGATCCGGATCAACCTGACCGCACCGTTCCTCCTCAGCCGCGCCGTCCTCCCGCACATGCTCGCCAAGGGCTCCGGAGCGATCGTCAACACCGCCTCGGAGGCGAGCCTGCGGGGCAGTGCGGCAGGCGCCGCCTACACAGCCTCCAAGCACGGCGTCGTCGGACTGACGAAGTCCCTCGCGGTGATGTACCGCGACGCGGGCATCCGCACCAACGCCATCGCACCGGGCGGGACGAGGACCAGCATCGCCCTACAGCCTGGGGAGGGAACCGGTCCCGCCGTCCTGGCGCCGTACATGGTGAACCTGGGTCGGGTGGCCGAGGCCGACGAGCAGGCGGCGGCGATCGTGTTCCTCGCCTCCCCCGCGGCCTCCAACATCAACGGCGTCGTCGTCCCCGTCGACAACGGGTGGTCGGCGGTCTGAGGACGCACCGGCTCCGGCGCGGCGAGTCCGACCCGACCGCCGACCGATGCCGGGCGCGGTCGACTCCCCCGGAGCGTCGCCGACGAGGTCTCCTGAGCTGGTCGACGTCGAGCGGCAGGCCGAGGCAGGCACCGGCCTGTCCGCCCGCGGCCCGGCTCGGCAGGCGGGCGGATCGGGCTCGGGACCGGAGAACAGTCCGATCGGACCGGATCACCAGGTGACGGGCAGCGCGTGCAGGCCGTAGATCGTCATGTCCACGCGAAACGGGAGCTGCTCCAACGGCACGGCGGGCCGCATCGTCGGGAACCGACGCAGCAGCGTGGCGACGGCGATCTGGAGTTCGACGCGGGCCAGGGTCTGGCCGACGCACTGGTGGACGCCGAAGCCGAAGGCGACATGGCGCGCAGCGTTGGGACGGCCGATGTCCAGCACATCGGGATTCCCGAACTCTCGCGGATCGCGGTTGACCGCGGGAATCGCGATGATCACGCCCTCGCCCGCCCTGAGCCGCCGTCCGCCGATCTCGACATCCTCGGTGACCGCACGACGCGGTCCGTTGCGGATGATGCTGTGCAAGCGCAACAGCTCCTCGACGGCGCCTCGGATCAGTGCCGGGTCTTGACGGAGACGCTCGGCGGTCTCGGGGTCGCGCATCAGGGTCAGGGCGCTCAACCCGATCATGTTGGCGGTCGTCTCGAACCCACCGATCAGCAGGACCGCGGCGATGGCCAGCAGCTCGTGGCGGGACAGCTCGCCGGATCGCACCTGCTCGACCACCAGGCGACTGAGGAGGTCCTCACCGGGATCGTGCTCCTTGGCGGTCACCAGCTCGTCGAGGTAGGCAGCCAGTTCGTTCAGGACACCGGCAAGCTCCGCAGGGCTGCACTCGCGGGAGTTCATCCTGGCGGTGATGTCCCGAAATCGAGGGTGATCCTCCTCCGGGATGCCCAGGAGCAGACCGATCACCGAGGACGGCAGCGGCAGCGCCATCGCCGAGACCAGGTCGACCGGCCGTCCGGCCCGTTCCATCGCGTCGCAGAGTCCCTCGGCCAGCTCCTCGATCCGAGGGCGCAGGGCCTCGACGCGCCGGACCATGAACTCCCCCGTCAGCATGCGCCGCAACCGAGTGTGCTCGGGCGGGTCCATGCGGATGAAGCCGAGACTGACGATGTTCGTGTCGGTCGTGCTGCCGCCGACCATGCCGCTGGTCGGGAAGCCGGGTGTGGCGGGCACGGAGCTGAACCGTCGATGGTCGCCGAGCACCGCGCGGGCCTCGGCGTGACTGGTGACCAGCCAGGCCTCACTCCCGTCGTCGAGGGAGACCCGACTCAGCGGCGCCTCCGCACGCAACGCGTCCAGACCCGCAGGCAGGCCGAACGGACAGCCCGGCGGCGGGGCGACCGGCAGCGGCGGCACGGCGGACGCGACGGGGGAAGACACGGTCAGATCGCTCATATCGCTCCTGCTTCTCGAGGGCTCGTGCTGCACGAATCGCCCGTACGCACGCGGGTCAGGTCCGGCTGTTTCGCAGACACCGCAGGCGAACGGCGGTCGCTCGCCGAGCCACCCGGCCCGAGGCCACCGCCCCACGCCACGACACGACACGACACGACACATGCGCGCACAGTAACGATTTCCGGGCCGAATTGTCACTTATCGTGATCACCTGGACGTCGTCGCGGCCGGTCTCGGACCGGTCTGCCCGCCGCCACCGCGCGGCCGGTCATCCGGTCGGCACCAGGCCTCGGCGGGCCGAGGCGCGGACGAAGGCGGAGTCGCCGTCCATCACCAGGACTTTTCTCCACTCGGCATCCCCGCTTCGATAGAATCGCGGTTCGTCGATGCACACCGCACCACGGTGGTTCGGACTCGCCCCGAGCCGGGACCGTCCGTGCGGAGAAACCGGAAAGGACGCCCGTGACCACGCCGGTCGAGACACTCGAATTCCAATCCGAGGCCCGTCAACTGCTGCAGTTGATGATTCACTCCATCTATTCGAACAAGGACACCTTCCTGCGAGAGCTGGTGTCCAACGCCTCGGACGCCTTGGACAAGCTGCGGTTGGAGACCTACCGCGACAAGGACCTCGAGGCGGACACCTCCGACCTGCACGTTCGCCTGGAGGTCGACAAGGATCAGCGCACGCTGACGGTGCGCGACAACGGAATCGGGATGAACCGTGACGATGTCGTGAGCCTCATCGGCACCATCGCCAAGTCGGGCACTGCGGAGTTCCTCACCAAGCTCAAGGCCTCCCAGTCCCAGGACTCGGCGGTCGCCCAGGACCTCATCGGCCAGTTCGGGGTCGGCTTCTATTCGAGTTTCATGGTCGCCGACAAGGTCACGCTCGTGACCCGCCGGGCAGGCGAGGTCGAAGGCGTGCGCTGGGAGTCCGACGGCGACGGCACTTACACGATCGGTCCCGCCGAGGACGCCCCCCAGGGCACCTCGGTGATCCTGCACCTCAAGCCTGCGGACGCCGACGACCAGCTCTACGACTACACCTCGCCTGCGAAGCTGCGCGAGGTCGTCAAGCGCTACTCCGACTTCATCACCTGGCCGATCCGGATGGCCGTCGAGGCCCCAGCCGCTCCCGAGACGGCAGCGGCGACCCCGGAGGCCGACGGGGAGCAGGCCGACGCCGAGCAGGCGAAGGACGACGCCGCGACGCCGGCGCTGGAGACGCTCAACTCCATGAAGGCCCTGTGGGCCCGTCCCAAGGACGAGGTCACGCAGGCGGAGTACACCGAGTTCTACAAGCACGTCAGCCACGACTGGACCGACCCGCTGGAGACGATCCGGCTCGCAGCCGAGGGGACCTTCGAGTACCAGGCGCTGCTGTTCCTGCCCTCCCGCGCGCCGCTGGACCTGTTCATGCGGGACACCAGGCGCGGCGTGCAGCTCTACGTCAAGCGCGTCTTCATCATGGACGACTGCGAAGAGCTCGTCCCCGAGTACCTCCGTTTCGTCAAGGGCGTCGTCGACGCCCAGGACCTCTCGCTCAACGTGTCGCGGGAGATCCTCCAGCAGGACCGTCAAATCCAGTTGATCCGCCGACGCCTGGTCAAGAAGGTGTTGTCGACGATCAAGGACATGATGGCGAACAGCCCGGAGAACTACGCGACCTTCTGGTCCGAGTTCGGCCGCGCCGTGAAGGAGGGCCTGCTCTCGGACTTCGACAACCGCGAGGCGATCCTGGAGATCTGCTCCTTCCCCTCCACACACGACGAGGAGAAGCCGACGAGCCTGCGGGAGTACGTCGAGCGAATGAAGGAGGGTCAGGAGCACATCTACTACCTGACCGGCGACTCCCGGGCGAGCATCGAGAACTCGCCGCACCTGGAGGCGTTCCGGGCCAAGGGCTACGAGGTGCTGGCGCTGACCGACCAGATCGACGAGATGTGGATCGACTCGGTCGACGGCTTCGACGGGACGCGCTTCCAGTCGGTGGCCAAGGGGCAGGTCGACCTCGACACCGAGGAGGAGAAGAAGACCTCCGAGTCCGAGCGCGCCCAGCGGGAGAAGGACTTCGCGACCCTGCTGTCGCGCATGTCCGCGAGCCTGGCCGACGAGGTGAAGGAGGTCCGGCTCTCCGCCCGGCTGACGACCTCCCCCGCCTGCATCGTGGGCGACACGCACGACGTCACCCCGACTCTGGAGAAGATGTACCGCGCGATGGGCCAGGACATCCCGCAGATCAAGCGCATCCTGGAGCTGAACCCGACGCACCCGCTGGTGACGCGCCTGCGCGCCGCCCACGATGAACAGCCCGACGGCGACGGTGACGGCGCACTCGCCGAGACCGCCGAGCTGCTGTACGGGATGGCGCTGCTCGCCGAGGGCGGCGAACTCGCCGACACGGCACGGTTCACCCGGCTGCTGGCGGGCAGGCTGGAGAAGTCGCTGTAAGAGCCTGTCTTTGATCCCCCTGGAGTCGTGAGCGGGGATCAGCGTGGCCGAGCTGCCAGGCGGAGGAAGGAGACCTGACGGAGTCATGTCGACTGACGACAACGCCGCAGATCGCCGCGCCTGCCCCGCGCAACAGGACAGTGGGGATCAAAGACAGGCTCTCAGACAGCGGACCGGGCCACGGCCTGGGTTCGGACGCACTGTCACCCGGCGTGCTCTGTACCGGGGACACGGCGACGGGCGTCCGGACTCGGGTCGTAGTCCGGGTTCGGGCGCCACCGTGGCGGTCGCCGCAGGCCCGCGGCAGGCACTCAGCACCGCAGTCACGAAGAAGTACCCGGACCGCCCGCGCTTTTAGAATCCGATAATGGACAGGAGATGTCGTATCTGCGGTGGCCCGGTACAGGAATTCCTCGATCTGGGTCGGCATCCGACAGCGAACGGTTTTCCACTGCCTGCCGAGTCCGACCGCGAGACGCTCTTTCGCCTCGCCATCGGTTCCTGTGTGCAGTGCACGATGGTGCAGCTCATCGACGAGATGCCACAGGAACTCCGATATCATGCGGAATATCGATATCACGCCTCCGGATCAGCGGGCCACCGACGACATTTCGCCGAGAACGCACGTCGGCTCCTGGCTACGGAACTCACCGGCCGAGACCCGTTCATCGTGGAGATCGGCAGCAACGACGGCGTCCTGCTCGCCTCGATAGCCCAGGCAGGGATCAGACATCTGGGGGTGGAGCCGTCCGCGACCGTGGCCGAGGTGGCGGAGTCGAAGGGCGTGCAGGTGCTGCGGGCATTCTTCGACGAGCGGACCGCCGAGGCGATCCGCTCCGGACACGGCATGGCCGACGTCGTGTTCGGAGCGAACACGATCTGCCACATCGCCCACATCGACTCCGTCCTGCGTGGAGTCGACGCGCTGTTGGCGCCCCACGGCGTCTTCGTGTTCGAAGAGCCCTACCTCGGAACGGTGATCGAGGGCACCGCCTTCGACCAGATCTACGATGAACACGTCCTGTACTTCAGCGTGACGTCGGTGCAGGCGATGGCCGCGCACTTCGGCTTCGAACTGGTCGACGTCGAGCCCACTCCCCTACATGGTGGGGAGATCCGCTACACGCTGGCGCGCGTCGGAGCACGAGCCGTGCAGCCGTCGGTTCCGAGGATGATCGGCGAGGAACTGACGCGAAAGCTGACGGACCCTGCGACGTTCGAGCGCTTCGGCCGTACCGTCGAGCGGATCCGGGAGGACCTGGTCACGCTACTCACCAGATTACGGGCCGCCGGAAAGCGGGTGGTCGGCTACGGCGCACCCGGCAAGTGCGCCACAGTCACCAACTACTGCGACATCCGCCCCGACCTCGTGCCGTTCGTCTGTGACTCCACCCCCGCCAAGCAGGGCCGACTCGTCCCGGGGTCGCATCTACCGGTACGGCCCCCTGCGGCGTTCAGCGATCCATACCCGGATTACGCCCTGCTGTTCGCGTGGAATCACGCGGACGAGATCATGGCCAAAGAACAGGACTTCCGCGCCGGCGGCGGGCAGTGGATCCGCTATGTACCGGAGGTCCACATCGTCTGAGGGTGCCCCGGGTCGGCACGAATCTCACGATCCGGGCGTCTTTCCATGGCGCGGCTGCCTCGACGTGAGTCGCGCCGTGCGGCGTTCGTCGCCCGGTCACCATGGGTGTCTCCAGCCGGCCCAGGTCCTCAGCAGAATGGCGGCTCAGCGCCGTCTCCTCCGAAGCGACGCACGCCCGAGTTCCGGCCCTCGGCTCAGCCGCCTGCTGCGGCGCAGCGGAGACCGGGCGGACGCACCGTGTGGAGGTACGCGGACCAGCCACGCCGGGCTCTCGGCCCGGTCGACCAGGAACGGCTCTCGCCGCACCGCGAACCGCGTCCCGGCCCGCCGGGCGCTCGATCGAAGCGTGCGACGGGCGCACGACGGCAGTCGTCGACGCAGAGCAGCGCGATCCACGATCACCGCGCAGGCTCGGCGTCGACACCTCGTGCGCGCAGGCGAACCAATCCGAACGCGACGGGCGCCGGAGCCTCGTCAGCGACCTTCGTCGGCCCGACGGCGCGCACGGACCGAGGACCGCACTGCGGTGACGACGCGTTCCACGTCGTCGTCGCTCAACGACTGGTGCATGGGCAGCAACAGCGTCCGTTCGGCGGCATCCTCGGCGTCCGGGAGGACGACGTCCGAACCGTACGCCGCCACTTTGTGCAGGAGGGGGTACCGGAAGGTGGTGTAGATGCCACGTTCGTAGAGATCGCGAGCCACCTCGTCCCGGATGCCACCGTCGAACCTGACCCAGTACATGTAGTGGGAGGTCTCGTGTCCCTCAGGCAGCTGAGGAGGACAGGACATCCCCTGGAGCCCCGCGAACTCCTGGTCGTAACGACGCGCGACCTCACGCCTGCGTGCCATGAACTCGGGAAGCCTGCTGAGCTGGACACTGCCGACGGCGGTGAGCACGTCGTTGGTCACCGACCGCCGGGCGAAGGCCGACACCTCGAACTCCCACCATCGGGTACGGCTGCGCTGTGCCTGGTCGTAGCCGCTGGCCTGCTCGAGACCGAAGTAGGCGAGTCTGGGTGCCCTGGCCGCCAGTTCCGGATCACGAACGTAGAGCATCCCGCCGTCGACGGTGACCACGATCTTGCCGTGGTCGAAGCTCCAGACGGCCAGGTCGCCGAACGTCCCACACGCCCGACCGTCCACCCGAGAGTCGATGGCGATGGCGGCGTCCTCGATCAGAAGCACCCCGCGCTCTCGGCACAGTTGCGCGATGGCCGCGATGTCGCCGGGATACCCGCCGTAGTGCAGCACGAGCACTGCCTTCGTCCTCGGCGTCATCGCAGCCCGGATCGAATCGGCAGTCGGGTTGAGTCCGTGAGGATCCACATCGCAGAACACCGGCCGGGCACCCCGCGCCGCGACGGCGTTGGCAGCACCGACGAAGCTCACCGTCGGCATCACCACCTCGGTGCCGGGACCGACGCCTGCCAGCTCCATCGCCAGAAAAGTCGCCTCGGTGCAGGAGTTCACCGAGGTGACGTGACCAGGATCGACCCCGATATGCCGGGCGAACTCCGCCTCGAATGCCGCAGTACGCGGCCCCCGCCCGATCCAGTTGCTCTCGAAGACCTCCTGCACAGCGGCCAGCTCGCGCGTTCCGAGCGACGGTTGAAATATATTGATCATCTCACTCATCACACACTCCGATTCGAGTTGGCCGGGACGAACGATCCCGTCATCATGGTCCCAGCAGGCGCCGCGATTCGGTAGCTCCCTGACTAGGTCCGCACGATCCGACAAATTCAATCCATCAATGCGACACCGGTCGGAACAGAATTCCGCAAGCGCGGCCCGGGGGAATCCGTTGACGCACCACCTTTGCGGGCACGCATCGGCGACTGTCGTACGACGGCGGAACACGCTGCACCGACGGTGAGCACCTTGCGACAACTCACATAGTCTACCGCGCTGCTAACGTGGCAGGCGACCGAGTGGTCACCGGAATTCGGCCGCATCTCGGCCCGACGCCATTCGCAGGGAATCGGCCGCACTCTGCCGACAGCTAGGGAAGAGCAGTCATGCGATTCATTCCACGGTTTCGTCACCCCCGTATCGCCGTCGTCGGTTTCGGTTATGTCGGGTCGTGTCTCGGGGTCACGCTGGCCGAACTCGGCAGGCCCGTCGTCGCGATCGACAAGGACGGCGTGTTGATCGACGAACTCCGAGCGGGGCGGTGCCCGATTCCGGAGCCTGGTCTTTCCGAGGCGGTGGCCAGGCTGCACGGCTCAGAGCTGCTGACGTTCACCACCGACCACGACGCCGTACGAGACGCGGACATCGTGATCATCACGGTGGGCACGCCGGTGGATGAGCACGGCACCCTCCTGACCGACGCACTAGAGCAGGTCTGCGGGCAACTCGCCGCCCGGCTACGACGGGAGCAGCTCGTGATCCTCAAGAGCACCGTCTCACCAGGGACGACCCGCACGCTGGTCGCACCCCTGCTCGAGCGCTCCGGGCTCCGCGTCGAGCACGATTTCGGACTGGCGTTCACTCCGGAGCGGCTTGCCGAGGGGTCCGCACTGGCGCAACTGCGCACGCTGCCGATCGTGGTAGGCGGGTGTGGACCCGACAGCGCCGCGGCCGCCGAGCAGTTCTGGGCGCAGGCCCTGGAGGTCCCGACGCAGACAGTGCCGACACCGGAGACAGCCGAGGTCGTCAAGCTGGCCACCAACTGGTGGATCGATGCCAACATCGCCATCGCCAACGAGGTGGCCCGACTCTCGGCGGCCTTCGACGTCGATGTACTCGACGTGATCGGAGCTGCCAATCAGCTGCCCAAGGGCGAACGGCACGTCAACATCCTGCTGCCCAGCATCGGCGTCGGCGGGTCGTGCCTCGTCAAGGACCCGTGGATGGTGTGGCGAGCCGCACGTGACCGGGGCGTCGATCTGCGGACCATACCGGTGGCCCGCCAGGTCAATGAGGCTATGCCAGGTCACAGCCGCCAGGTGATCAGCGATGAACTCCTCAAGCTCAACGTCAGCCCCGCAGCGGCGAAGGTCGCCGTGTTGGGCGTGACGTTCAAGAACGACACCGGCGATCTCCGCAACACACCGGTCAAGGGAGTGGTGGACGCCCTGCTGGCTGCGGGGACGACGGTGACGTTGTTCGACCCCTTGGCCGATCCCGATGCCGTTCACGACATGTTCGGCATCCGGCCCGAGTCGACGCTCGAGGCCGCGGTCGACGGCGCGCACTGCGTCGCGATCCTCGCCGGGCACCGCCAGTTTCGCGAGATCGACTTCGCGGCGCTGTGTACGGTCGTCGCCGACCAGTGTCTGATCTTCGACGGGCGGATCTACTACCCGGCCGACACGATCCGTCGGCTCCACGACCTCGGGCTGCACTACCGGGGGATCGGGCGTTGACCAGCGGGGCGCCCGCGATCCGCCCCGTACTTCGCTCGGCACCGCGATCGACGTAGGCAGGCAGGCACGCCCGGCAGGTTCCCCCACGAGTCGGGCTCCGCCTCCCACCGCCGTACCCGTCTCCGCGCTGAAGGCGTCGGGGCCGCTGGGCGTGTACCACGGCATCGCCCGCCGAAGAGGGACGACTTCCCGGCAGGCAGTCCTTCGGGTCCCAGTCACGTCCCGGTATTCCGTCGGCGATGCCCGACGGGACGGACGCCGTCCAGCGCCCGTCCCGTCGTCGTCGCTAGGAGAACATCGTCGGCCCGCACCGGGTGAGACCAGTGCGGCCGAACCTCATGCGCCGGACCCGGCGAGCACCTCGACCACGGCGGCAGTCGTCCTGCCGACCTCGTCTCCTGTCATGACCAGGGGCGGGGCCATGATGATGTTGTGCGCGTAAGGTCGAACGATGATCCCGTGCTCGTCACGGATGCGGGCTGTCAACGCGAACACCTCCGGGAAGGGCATCGGCTCTCGCGTCCGCCGGTCTCGGACCATCTCGACGGCGGCGGCGGCGCCCACCACTCTGACGTCTCCGACGGTGGAGACGTCGGCCAGTGCGGCGAGGCCTGCGCGGAATCGATCCCCCATCGGGAGCGCGCCTGCCACCAGGTCTTCGCGCTCGATGATGTCCAGGTTCGCCAAGGCCACCGCGCTGCCGACGGGGTGGCCGCTGAAGGTGTAACCATGGAAGAAGCCGGTCTCCCGACAGATGACCTCACCGATCTCATCGCGCATCAGCACCGCACCGAGCGAGAAGTAACCGCTGGTGAGCCCCTTCGCAGTGGTGATGATGTCGGGTTTCATGCCACGCGCGGCCGATTCGAACCAGGAGCCGGTGCGACCGAACGCCGTGATGACCTCGTCGGCGACGAGCAGGATCCCGTGCCGAGAGAGCACCTCGCGCACGCGCGGCCAGTAGTCGTCGGGGGGAGTCAGCACGCCGCCGCCGCCCATGACCGGCTCACCGACCATCGCCGCGATCCTGCCGGGTCCGATCCGAGCGATCGTCTCCTCCAGCTCGGCGATCAGGAAATCGGTGGGCTCGCGCTCGCCGTACAGCTCGGCCGCGCGGTAGGCATACGGCGGCGAGACCTTGACGACGTCCGGCAGGTTCGGACCGACACCCGCCTGCATCAGCTCGAAACCGGTCAGGGTTCCGGCACCGTAGCCCGCACCGTGGAAGCCGAAGTCTCGCGAGATGATCCAGGTACGGTCCGGCTCCCCGCGTCTGCGGTGATAGAGGCGGGCTGCCTTGACTGCGGTCTCGACGCTGTCGGAGCCACCGCTGGTGAAGAAGACCTTGTTGAGGTCGTCCGGTGCCAGCCCCGCGAGCCGGGTCGCCAGGGCGATCGTCTTATCGGTGCTGAACTCCTGGAAGGTGGTGAAGTACTCCAACTCGGCGATCTGTCGCGCGGCGGCATCGGCGAGCTCACGACGGCCGTGGCCGACATGGGAATGCCACAGCCCACCGCCGGTGGCGTCGAGCAGTTCCCTGCCCGCCGCGTCCCACACCGTAGAGCCGCTGCCTCGCACGATGACAACGCGCTCGCCGATCGAGTCCGCCTGCATCGGGTGAATGAGATGCCGACGATCCAACTCAGCCAGTTCCGTCGCCGAAAGATCCATTCTTTGGTTCGATGAACTGATCGTCACAATGATTCCAATCACGAGTGACCACGATGGGCCGGTTCGAACGAGCCACCAGTCAGGAATAGCACGATGGCGACCGCTGGCCGCTTTCGTCATCGACACTGAAAAGCATCGATTCACGCATTCCGAGTCTAACCGGCCCGGGCAGTCCGGTTCCCCTCCTGGATTGCTCGCTTCGCAGTCGACTACCAGCTGACGGGCAGGGTGAGAAGTCGCGGCAGGGTCAGATCGTCGTACCAGGGAATTCGGTCGACCGGCTCGGCCAAGCGCAATCCCGGCAGCCGGGTCACCAGGGCATGGAACGCGATCTCCAACTGCAGTCGCGCCAGATTGTGGCCCAGGCAGTGATGTATTCCGTGGCTGAAAGCGAAATGGCCGGACGGCGGTCGTCGGACGTCCAGCTCATCGGGATGGGTCGTGAGATCACCACCGAAGTGCGCGGCAGCGAAGCCGATGAGGATGCCGTCCCCCGCCCTGATCACCTCGTCGCCGACCGCGATATCGGTCAGGGCGACCCTGGCGAGCTGCTCGACGAGGGAGAGGTACCGCATGATCTCGTCCAAGGCGCCGGGGATCAAGGCTGGTTCGGCTGCCAACGCGGCGAACTGTCCAGGCTCCTCCAACAGTGCCAGTGTCCCGAGGGCGATGGTCTGCGTACTAGTCACGGTGCCTGCGACCAGGATCGCGAGGGTAAACTCGATCAGCTCGCCGACGGCCAGCCCACCGGTCCGGACGTGGTCGCGGATCAGCTTGCCGAGCAGGCCGTCCGTCGTCCCGCTCTCCGCTGAGCGCGCCAGCTTGTCGGTGATCAGGTCGGTCAGATAGTCCGTCAGCTCCTGCTGGGCCCGTTCGGCGCGCGTCGGGTCGAACAGCTCCCGCGCGTGCTCTTCGAAACGGGCCCGCTCCTGATAGGGCACGCCCAGGAATGCGCAGATCACCATCATCGGCACCGGGCGGGCGAACGCGGTGACCAGGTCGGCGGGCGGTCCCTCCCGCAGCATGAGGTCGATGTGCTCGTCGACGATCTGCTGGATCTCGTCTCGATGCGTGCCGATGCGGCGGGTGGTGAAACTCGGCAGCAGTATTCGACGCTGCCGAGTGTGCTCCGGCGGGTCGACACCGAAGAGCACGCCCGCGAACCCGCCCTCCTGTTCCTGAGCCATCTCTCGCGTGGCCCGCATGTGCAGGTGACTCTCGGCGAGCACCGGATGGTTCGGGTGATCTGACCTGCTGGACACTCGTTCATCCGCCAGCAGGGCGCGGGCCTCCTCGTATCCGGTCACCAACCACGCGGTGCGACCGTCGTACAGCCGCACCTTCGTGAGGGGACCGGATCTCGCGAGTTCGCGCAGTTCCGGTGATGGCCGGTAGGGGCACGCCCGCGGGCGCGGGTAGTGCGTCGGCTCCTCGGGCCCTCCGGGGGGAGACGTCTCCGTCGGCTGTGACAATGTCCACCTCTTCCGTCTGACCGGGCAGGCAGGTGATGCGCCCGGCTCACGCGCTCATGCTGAGCGACCGCGCGGCATTGACAGCCAGGAGAATCGGCGGATCGAGCGCGGTCATCGGCCGCAGTGTGATGTCGGCGCGCGGCGAATCGGCGGACGACGCGATCTCGACGGGACCATAGGTGCCGACATACGGGCCGCGATCTTCGGCAGACCTCGGCGCCGGGATCACGTCGTCAGCCGCAGGTGAGAACGAACAGGCCAGTACATACCACGTGCCAGCCGGGACGTCCGTCAGTTCATACTGACCGTGTCCCTCGATGGCCGTGCAGGCGACCGGCAGGCCTTGGGGGATCGGGCCGGGGAAGAGTGCGATCACGACGAATTCGGGCAGGTGGCTCGGGGAGGAGAAGACCCGTCCGCTGATGGTCGCCAGGCCGGTGTGATGCAGGGCCGCCGTGTCGACGATGTCGTCGACGCCTGCGGAGACGACTCCGCCGAGCCTGCGATACGCACTCGGCGCCATTCCCACGCAGCTCCGAAAACGCGAACTGAAGGTACCGACACTTGCGTAGCCGACTTGGTGACTGATGTCGGTGACACTTAATTGCGTGGACCGGAGCAGTCGTTTCGCGGCTTCTAGTCGCATAGCCGACAGGAAACGTCCCGGAGACACGCCGGTCGCCCGCAGGAACACTCTCGAAAAATGGAACTTACTGAACATGGCAGCCCGCGCCATGTCGTCAATGGTGATACGCTCGCTAAGGTTCTCACGCATCAGATCAATGACCCGCTTGACCGCGCCCTCGACAACTTCGTCCACAGCAGTCCCCCAATAGGAAGCAAGAGAGAAGAAAATCAACCCGTCTGCCAAACGGCCCACGGAAGACGAGCAGCACACAGTAAAGAAACCACCCCCAAAGAAAAATCTAACAATAGTGCAGCCGCCGACCGAAGTCAGTCCTATTCCATGGTGTTTCCCGGCCGTCCCCGACCTTCATCAAGCTAGCAACCGCACCTCAGGCACGCAACACCCGACACAATCCGGATTCGATGCCAGAGTGCGTCCGTACATGGCTTTGGACTACATCAGAGCCGGTCGCAAGGTTCCGCACTACGCGTAATCACGGCTGGTAAGGCAAGCGCGAAGAAATCAACCGCACGCCGCTTTACGGAACCGATAAGCCAAAGCGGCCGCGACGTCACTAGGCCAGTCAGCCTAATGCACTGGTTCATTCAAACCAAGCCGAGGGCGACCAGGCCGACGACGACCTCGGAAGCAGGAAAAGCAACCCAGAAGGTGCGAAACCAGACACGATCACCTATGGGCAATCATCCACAACTTAGATCCACAGATCGAAAATAAGCCACGGCGCAACCGATCACGGCCGCCGACGGAACCGAAGAAGGCAACCAGGAATACGCGATGGACCGCCGAGAAGAAGGGGGGCGAGTCGCGCGGCAGTCCCGAGTCACGGCGTCGGATAAGGCACGAGGAGAGATGTCCGCCGCTTCCGGACCAGAGATGATCCATCCGACAGGAAGGCAGGTCAGGCCCGACGGCGAAACGACACACCGAGCGACCGACAGATTCCGGAGAGAACGGGGAGCCATGACCGAGCCGCCTGCGAGCCGGGCACGGAACGACGTCGGCGACGAGTTCCCACGCCGCAGCAGCGCTGCTTTCGCCGCGACGGCGCGCCGAAGCGACTCCCGTCGTCCGATGACCATTCCTCGGGCTACCGGGACTCCCGAGTCCAGGACGTCCTGCGATATGACCGTCGGGCGCGCCGGTCGGCTGGTACCGGGCGCCCGAGGCGCCGCGAACCGGGCGCTGCTCGGCGAGCCGAGACCTCGACAGTGCAGGCGGTCCGGCCACTGCACAGCACGGTCGGCAGGCGGCGGAGACCGGTCGCCGGGCGAAGTCGACGGCGCGTGCTCGGCGCATCGGCCCCTCGACGTCGGCGAGCAGGCTTCGCGGCAGGTAGCCCGGAGCGGGCGACGGCTGCCGAGCAGGCCGACTGCCGAGCGCCGAGCGGCCGACGGCTCAACGACGGGAATCCCCCGCCGCCTTCTTCTTGAGTCCCCGATAGTAGGCCCGCTGGTCCGGATCGAGATGTTCGATCGCGTACCGCAGCATGGTGCGAGGCATCGCTTCGGCGTACTCGTCCAGGAACGCGATGAGCCGGTCCGGCGCCTTGCGCCCCGCCTCGCGCACCCAGCCGCCTGCCGCCTTGTGGATCAGATCCTCCTCGTCGCCGAGCAGGATCTCGGCGATCGCGAACGTGTCGTCCACTTCGTCATGCCTGATGAAGTAGAAGGTACTGACGATCGCGGTACGCCGCTCCCAGATGTTCATCGAGCGAGCGAGCCGATACAGGATGTCGCGCGGCTTGTCGAACAGGTAGCCGCCGATCACATGCGGGGCGGCGAGGTCGACCAGATCCCAGTTGTTGATCCGGTCGATCCGGGACAGGTACAGCTCGTACAGCTCTTTCCGCCGCTCCTGGCCCGTCTTCTTCCGCCTGGCCTGCTTGTCCATGACGCTGAGCGCGCCTGCCCGCACCTCGTGGATCGGACTCGCCAACAGCCGATCGATCTCCGCCGGTGTCAGGTCGATGAACTCCTTCGCCAAGGCGAAGACCTGCCCCATACGCACGCCGATGAACTGATCGCCCTCGCCGTACTCGCCCTCGCCGGACTTGAAGTAGCGCTGAATCTTGCGCAGTTCCTCGTCCGAACGGTGGCTCTCCAGACGCTGGACGAACCGCTCGGCCGTCAATTCGAGCGTCATCCTGTCATCCCCTCTCGCCGTCTGACAGCGGGACCTCGCCACGCACAGCCTGCCTCCGACCGACCTCGGTCGGGGAATCCGAGCCAGTGACCGACGACCAGGTCGCTCCGGCTGCATCGATCCTGCCTGCCGGCCGTACCGAAGCGGCCGCTGGAGGCAGACCTGCGGAGCGGACCCTGGAAGCGGACACCTTATGAGACTGTCAGGCGCGGGACGAGATCTGCTGAAGCGCCCAGCGATTTCCGTCCGGGTCGCTGAAGAAGGCGAACCCGACGTTGTCCAGTGCATCGTCCTCCGTGCTCGACCGGAACCCCTCCGGTCCCGCCACCTGGACCTCGCTGATCTCGACGCCGCGGCCTGCCAGTTCCTCCCTGGCAGCGCGAATGTCCGGGACGACGAGTTGGAGCCCCTGGAGCGACCCCGGCTCCATCTCCACCATCCCCAACCCGAGGACGATCGAGCAGCCCGAACCCGGCGGAGTCAGCTGGATGATCCCCGGTCCACCATCGACCCGGGTGTCGTGGTCCACCACGAAGCCCATCTTCTCGGCATAGAACTTCTTCGCCCGGTCCAGGTCGGCGACCGGCATGGCAACCACTTCCAGCGTCCAGTTCATACGTGCCGTTCCTTCTCTCTCGTCTGCCTGCATACCTTCATGCCCGAGTTGACGTGTCACAACCTCGACGACGATCCGTCGATCTGCTGTCTCGGGTCGACTTGAGCAACTCGGCGAGGCGGTCACAGCCTTCGCCGAAGCCGCGGTCCATGGGGGTCAGGAGAGCAGCGTCACGGGTCTCTCGCGAGGGATGCAGCACCGTGCTGATGACGGTGGTCCGCTCGCCGTCCTCGGTGAACTCCGTGGTGACCAACGATTCGACATCCGGGGGCCACGAGTCGCCATAGGACTCGGTCTGCACCAGGCGACGGGGCACGACGATCTCGCGGTACACCCCGCGTTGAACCATCTCGACACCGCCGGGGCCCCGGGAGACGAAGCGCCATGCCCCGCCGATCCGAAGGTCGACCTCACACGTCACCAGGCTCCACCCGCGCGCTCCGAACCAGTGCATCAGCAGCTCGGGCCTGGTCCACGCCGCGAAGACCAGCCGCGCAGGCGCGTCGAAGGCCCTGGTCAACCTGATCTCCCGGTCCGTAGGGGTGGTGACCACCAGCCGGCAGGAGTCTCTCCCGAACGACATCAGGTGTTCTCCGGCTTCCCGTCCTGCCGTTCCACGGCCTTGAGCTGCTCTAGCACCGTGTCGAGTCGTTGGAAGCTCTCCTCCCTGGTGCGGCGGAACTCCTCAAGCCAGAGGACGGCTGCGTCCAGGGGCACCCGGTTCAGTCGGGAGGGTCGTCGCTGCGCGTCGCGGCCCCGCACGACCAGGCCTGCTCGCTCCAACACCTTCAGATGTTTCGAGACCGCAGGCTGACTGATATCGAAAGGCGCGGCCAGCTCCGTCACCGTCGCGTCCCCCAGGGCCAACCGAGCGATGATCGCGCGACGAGTGGGGTCGGCGAGCGCGGCGAACGTCCTGTCGAGCAGCTCCGGACTCATGCTTCATAACCCCCAGGTTTAATAACCTTGCGGTTTTGTACCGCTCAGCCTGCCGCGTGTCAAGTCGACCCGACTGCCACGCACGCCACCGAGTGACTACAGCGCGGCCGTCGACACCGCATCCACGAAGGTGCACCCGAGAACACGCGCGATCAGGATTGATCCTGGCTTCAGGCTCACGGGGTCGAGCACGGCGGCGCCCGAGGACACCGCCCGGTGCACGCCTGCGGCGCGTTCGACCGAGGCGGGCGGAGCCCGATCGACTGCCCCGGCGCGGTTCGGCAGGCAGCGTCGCAGGGCCCCTTCCCACTGAGAGGAGAGTCATGGCAGACAGCAACGCCATCACCGTCACGGACTCCGACTATCTCCGGCTGATCATCCACGGTGTGACCGCATTCGAATTACTCAGGACGGCGTTGGAGTTCGACCTCTTCGAGCGGTTGGAACAGGCCGACGGAATGACGATCGACGACGTCGCCTCGGCGATCGAGGTCGACCAGCAGCCGGCCCGAATACTGCTGCTCGGCCTCGCCTCCCTTCGGTTGCTGGAGAAACGCGGTGACGCGTATGTCAACAGCGCGGTGACGCGCCGCAAGATGCTCCGAGGCAGTCCACGATTCCTCGGCCCACTCGTGGACATCCAGGCCGAGATCATCAATGCCGGTATCGGTGACTTCGCCGAGTCCATGCGTCGCAACACCAATGTGGGGCTACGGCACCTCGACGGACCCGGCACCACGCTCTATGAACGCCTCACCGCGCATCCTCGACTTCAGGAGATCTTCTACGCGAACATGGGCGACGCGTCGAGCAAGGCACTCACACAGCTGCGCACGCTGTACGACTTCTCGGACATCCGCCACCTCGTCGACCTCGGCGGCGGGGACGGGACCAACAGCCTCGAACTCGTCAGGCACCACCCCGACCTGACGGTGACGGTCTTCGACCAGGAGAGCGTCACCAGACTCGCCGAAGCCAGGGTCGACGACCAGGACCTGCGACGACGAATCGCCTACCACCCCGGTGACCTGTTCGCCGACCCCTTCCCGCAAGGCGCGGATGCGATCCTGTACTTCCACCTCTTCGAGATCTTCTCCCCGGCACGCAACACGCGGCTCCTCCGCAAGTGCCATGCGGCACTGCCTGCGGGCGGCGTATGCCTCGTCTACAACTTCGTCTCCGACGACGAGGGCACCGGCTCCCTGAGCGCCGGGCTCGTGTCACCGTATTTCCTGGCCCTGGCATCGGGTGAGGGCATGACCTATTCGCCGGCCGACGTCGAACGCGCCGTGCTGGCCGCCGGTTTCTCCAGAGTGGAGCGGCACGACAACCTCGGATTCAGCCACACCCTGATCGTCGGCCACAAATAGGAACTCGCCCACTCGTCTTCTCACGACTGCCGTCGAGCCCCCGTGGATCTGTGACGGTGGAAGGAGGCTGTCCGCACGATGAACTCCTCCGAGCCCATCGCCGTCCTCGGGATGGCGTGTCGATTCGCCCAGGGCATCGACTCGCCCGCAGCATTCTGGGAGCTGCTCCACGACGGACGAGACACCATCTCCAAGGTTTCCGACGACCGCTGGGAATCTTATTCCTGGCGGGATCGGGAATACGCCGAGGCACTGCGCGATGTGACCAGGAACGGCGCCTTCCTCGACGACATACGGGGATTCGACGCCGACTTCTTCGGCATCACACCGCGCGAGGCGGCACTGATGGACCCGCAGCAGCGGATCATGCTGGAGCTGTCCTGGGAGGCGCTGGAACACGCGGGCATCCCGCCCTCCGACCTGGGCGGCTCCGACACGGGCGTGTTCGTCGGTGTCGGGTCGGACGACTACGGCAGGCGGCTCCTGGAGGACCTGCCCCGGATCGAAGCCTGGACGGGAATCGGTGCCTCCTACTGCGGAGTCGCCAACCGGGTGTCCCATGCGCTGGACCTTCGCGGGCCGAGCATGGCGGTGGACACGGCGTGCTCCTCGTCGCTGGTGTCGATTCATCTGGCCGTACAGGCACTGCGGGCGCGGGAGTGTCCGGTCGCCCTCGCGGGCGGCGTGCTGGTGATGGCCGCACCCGGCCTGTCGCTGGTACTCGACGCCGCAGGCGCCACGGCCGCCGACGGGCGCTGCAAGTCCTTCGACGCGAATGCGGACGGCTACGGCCGTGGGGAGGGCGGCGGAATGCTCGTGCTCAAGCGACTGACCGACGCGCGCCGGGACGGTGATCGGGTGCTGGCGGTGATCCGAGGCAGTGCGGTACGCCAGGACGGGCGGACCAGCGGGATCATGGCGCCCAACGGCGAGGCGCAGGCTCATCTCATGCACCAGGCCTGCGAGAACGCACAGGTCGACCCGGCCGACGTCGACTACGTGGAGGCTCATGGCACCGGCACGCCCGCGGGCGACCCGATGGAGGCGCGCGCGATGGGCTCGGTGTTCGGCGCGGGCCGTGCCCCCGGCAGACCGCTGCTCACCGGGTCGGTCAAGCCCAACATCGGCCATCTGGAGGCGGCGGCGGGCGTCGCCGGGGTGATCAAGACCGTGCTCGCGCTACGCCACGGCATGATCCCCCCGAGTCTGAACCTCGTCGTGCCCAATCCCGCCGTCGACTGGGAGGAGTCCGGGCTGCGGGTGGTGACGGAACCGACGCGATGGCCGGTGTCCGACCGGCCCCGGCTGGCGGCCGTGTCCGGTTACGGCTACGGCGGCACCCTCGCACACGTCGTGCTGGAAGAGGGGGACGCGTCGGAGTCCGGGGGGCGGGAGGCCGGACTCGCCCTGTACCCGCTGTCCGCAGGCAGTCCGGAGGCCCTTCGGCGGAACGCCGAACGCCTCGCCGATCAACTTGCCGCCTGCGACGCGTCGACGGGAGACATCGGCCACACGCTGGCCCTGCGTCGAACCCACCTGCCGTATCGCACCGCAGTGGTCGCCCGCGATCGGGAGCAGCTCGCCCTCGGCCTGCGTGCGTCGGTCGAGGCCGTCGCGACGAAGGCCGAACCACCCTCGGAGTCGGGACGGGCCACGGTCTGGGTCTTCTCCGGCCACGGCTCCCAGTGGCGCGGCATGGGCCGAGGTCTGCTGCGGGAGTCACCGGCCTTCGCCGAGGTGATCGACGCCGTCGAGCCGGTGTTCCGCGAGGAGATCGGGCTGTCGCCCCGCGCGACGCTGCTCGACGACGCGCCGCAGTCGGTGGACGTCGTGCAACCGATGATCTTCGCGATGCAGGTCGGCCTCGCAGCGGTGTGGCGGTCCCAGGGGCTGCGCCCCGGCGCGGTGCTGGGCCACTCCGTCGGCGAGATCGCCGCCGCCGTGACAGCAGGCGTCTTCACTCTCGAACAGGGCGCGCGACTCGTGTGTCGGCGGTCGGCGCTGTTGCGGCAGGTTGCCGGGAACGGCGCCATGGCGATGGTGAGTCTCGCCGCAGCGGAGGTGCGGCGGCGGCTCGGCGATCGCGTCGACGTCGTGGTGGCGGTCGAGGCGGCTCCACACGCCACGGTGATCTCCGGGGACGTGGATGCCGTCGCCCAGCTCAGCGCGCGCTGGCGGGCCGACGGCGTGGCCGCCCGCGCCGTCGACTCCGATGTGGCCTTCCACAGCCCGCAGATGGGGCCCCTGCTCGATGCACTCGTCGCGGGCACGGCCGACCTCGTGCCGAGCCCGCCGACACTGCCGGTGTACGGAACCGCCTTGGCGAATCCGAGGTCGACCGCGCCGAGGGACAGCCGATACTGGGCGGTCAACCTCCGGCAGCCGGTCCGATTCTCCTCGGCGGTCGTCGCCGCGCTCGAGGACGGGCACCGGCTGTTCCTGGAGGTCTCGCCGCATCCGGTCGTCGAGCACTCGGTGGAGGAGGTGTTCGCGGAGCTCGGCGTCGAGGACGCTGCGGTGACCCACTCCCTACGCCGGAACAGACCAGAGCTGGAGTCGGTGCTGACGGGTCTCGGCCTGCTGTACCGCCGGGGTGCCGAGGTGGACTGGCGCGCGACCTGGCAGACCGGGCGCCCCGTCGATCTGCCCGTCACGACCTGGCAGCATCGGCCGCACTGGGTTGCCGAACCGCCCCGGGTCACACCGCTCGCCGCCGCACACGACGCGGGACGGCACACGCTGCTGGGCGGCAGGCTCGATCTGGCAGGTCCGCCGCCCATGACGGTGTGGGTCACCCGGCTCGATCGCGAGAACCGGCCTTATCCCGGCGATCACCCGGTGCGTGACGTCGAGATCGTCCCGGCCGCGGTACTGCTGAACACCTTCATCGCCGCCGGGAGTCCCGACCGGGGGCACGATCTGGTCGACATCGTGCTGCGAGTGCCGGTCAGTCTCTCCGCCGCACGAGACGTGCAGGTCACGCGCCAGGACGACTCGCTCCGGCTGACCGCCAAAATCGTGGGTGACGAGCAGGGCACGGGGTGGATCACCCACACCACCGCCACGCTCGCGTCCTGCCCCGACGAGGACGCCGAGGCCCTCCCGACCGTGCAGGACACCGCCGCGACGGAGGAGCTCCCGGTCGATCGGGTGGTGGACGGACTGGCCGCGCTGGGTGTCACCGCCATGGGATTCCCCTGGATGATCGAACGGCTGCGCGGTGGAACGGGCGTCCTGACGGCCACCGTCCGCGCGGACCACGATCCCGAGCGCGAGCCCACGACCTGGGCGCCCGTCCTCGACGCAGCACTGTCCGCGGCCTCGGTCGCATTCCCCGGCCCGCCCGTGCTGCGGATGCCCGCGAGCATCCGGCGGCTCCGGCTGACCGGGCGCCCGCCTGCTCAGGCACAGGTGACCGTGTCCGTGGCGGGTAAGGACGTCGTCGACGTGCTCATCACCGACGGCGACGGGACACCGGTGGGCAGGCTGTCCGGACTTCGCTACGGGGTGCTCGACGGCGAGGCCGACGAGCGGACGGACCCCGCAGCCCTGGTGCACGAGGTCGTGTGGCGACCGGTGGAGTGCCGGGCGCAGGCGGAGTCCTCGGCATCCACCTGCCCGAGACCCGCCACGGTCGCCGTCGTCGGCCCCCTCGGCCCATTGCGCGAGGCGGTGAGCGAAGGACTTCGCCACGCAGGCCTGCGCACCAGGGCCGTCGCCGAACCCGAGGAACTGCAGGACGACGACCTGGCCGAGGACCGCGTCGTGATCGTGGTGCCTGGCGTCGGATCGGCGAGCGGAATCGGCGAGGCCGCGTTCGACGCGTCATGGCTGTTGGCCAGGACGGCGCAGCAGGTCGCGGCGACCGGCGTGCGCGGCGGGGCTCGGCTGTGGTGCGTCACCCAGGGGGTCCGCGACGCCGTCGACGCCCGATCGCTGGCTCATGGACCGCTCTGGGGCCTCGGCCGGATCATCGGCGGCGAGCATCCCGACCGATGGGGAGGCGTCGTCGACGTCGGACAGCCGCCGGACGACGTCGCCGCCCTCGTCGACGTGATCGGTACCGTGCGCGGCGAAGACGTCGTCGCGGTGATCGACGGTGCACCGTTCGTCCCTCGGCTGCAGCGGCCTGCGAACGATCCGCCGCGCCTCCCGACGCGGTGCAGACCGGAAGGGACCTACCTCGTCACCGGGGGGCTCGGTGCTCTCGGCCTCGACGTCGCCCGGCGACTGGCCGACCGGGGCGCACGCAGGCTGGTCCTGGCAGGCCGCCGTGGCCTGCCGCCGCGTGACCGCTGGGCTGAGTGCGTCGATCCCGCCGACACCGCCCGGATCGAGGCCGTCCGCGATCTGGAACGGGCCGGGGTCACGGTCGCCGTCGTCGCCGTCGACGTCGCGGACCCGACGCAGGCCCGGCGGCTGCTCGATCCGGCCACGCTGGGTCTACCGCCCATCCGAGGCGTGGTCCATGCCGCCGGAGTCCTCGACGACCGGATGCTGCGCGATCTCGACGCCGAGTCCTTGCGCCGGGTCCTGCGCCCGAAGCTGGCGGGTGCGCTGGTGCTGCATGAGATGTTCCCCCCGGGAGCCCTCGATTTCTTCGTGCTCTTCTCGTCCGCAGGCCAGCTTCTCGGGTTGCCGGGGCAGGCGTCCTACGGCGCGGGGAATGCCTTTCTCGACACGCTCGCGACCCATCGACGCCGCAGCGGCGATCCGGCGACGACGAGCCTGGCCTGGACCTCATGGCGGGGACTGGGCATGTCGACGTCCACGGAGGTCATCGATGCCGAACTCGCCGCCAGAGGCACGGCGGACATCACGGCTGCCGAGGCATCCGACGCCTGGGACCTGGCCGATCGGCACGGCCTCGCCTACGCAGCAGTGCTGCGGACCGTACCGCTGGGCCCGGGGGATCGCAGACCCGCGCTGTTCGCGGATCTGCCCGACGACGACCGTCGGAGCGACGAGGTCCCCGAGCATCCGCGACTCTCCCCGGTGGCCGATCCGGAGGGACGCGGCACGCAGGTCATGCTGCTGGAGGAGATCACCCGGCAGGTAGCGGCCGAGACCCGACTGGCCGTGTCCGAAGTGGACCGGCACCGGCCGCTCGTCGAGATGGGCGTCGACTCGGTCATGACCGTCCGAATCCGGCGCGGTCTCGAACGGCGGTTCGACCTGTCATTGCCCACGACCCTGTTCTGGGATCGGCCGAGCATCGACGCCGTCGCCGCGCTGTTGGCCGAGCACGTCGAGCAGGCAGGCCACGACGACGGGGAGACGCGATGAACACCGAGGCGCTGGTTCCGTGGCCCGCCGATCTCGCCCACGCCTACCGCGTGGCGGGCTGCTGGCGGGGCAGGTCGTTGGGCTCCGGTCCCTGGGAGTGGGCCGAACAGTGGGGCGACCGCGTAGCCGTGGTCGGCGGAGATCGGCGATTGACCTTCCGAGAACTGGCGATGCTGACGGACCGGCTCGCCGAGGGGTTCGGCGCTGTCGGCCTGGTCCGGGGAGACACCGTCCTCGTACAGCTGCCGAACGGGTGGGAGTTCGTCGTCACCACGCTCGCGTGCCTCCGCGCCGGGGTGGTGCCGGTGATGATGCTGCCCCCGCATCGTGAGTACGAGCTGGCCTCGATCGGCCGCCACGTCGACGCCAAGGCGCTGATCGTGCCCGACGACTGGCGCGGGTACGACCACCAGGAACTCGCGCTGCGAGTGGCCGCCACGCTGCCCTCCCCCGCCAAGGTGATCGTGGCAGGCGAGAACGTCCGGTCCGAATGCCTCGGGCTTCGGGAGCTGATGAGCCGCAGCGGCCAGGTCGACGCCCGCCGCCGCAGACTCGACGCCGTGTCGCCCGACGCCTCCGACGTCGCGGTGTTCCTGCTTTCCGGCGGCACCACCGGCGTGCCGAAGGTGATCGGCCGGACACATGACGATTACGACTACAACATCCGCCGGAGCGCCGCCGTCTGCGGCTTCGGACCGGACACGGTGTATCTCGCGGTCCTGCCCGCCGGACACAACTTCCCGTTGGCGTCGCCGGGAATCCTCGGTGCGCTGTCGGCAGGCGGACGGGTCGTGATGCTGCCGAGTCCTCGATCGGAGACGGTCTTCGCCACGATCGCGGCCGAGCGCGTCACCGTCACCTCGGCGGTCCCGGCCATCGTCCTGCGCTGGATGGAGGAGGTGAGTGTGACCGGGCCGGACCTCTCCAGTCTGCGCATCGTTCACGTCGGCGGATCGGTGCTGTCACCGGAGGTCGCGGCCCGGATCGGCCCGGCCCTGGGCTGTCGTGTGCAGCAGGTCTACGGAATGGCGGAAGGACTCCTCTGTTACACGCCGATCGACGCACCCGACGAGGTCACGCACCGAACCCAGGGAGCTCCGATCAGTCCGTACGACGAGCTGCTGGTCGTCGACCGCGACGGTCGAGCGGTGCCCCGGGGCAGGATCGGCGAGCTGCTCACCCGAGGGCCGTACACCCCGCGCGGGTACTTCGGGGTGCCCGAGCAGAACGCGCTCTCCTACACAGAGGACGGCTGGTACCGAACCGGCGACCTGGTACGGATCACTCCCGAGGGCAACATCGTGGTCTGCGGTCGGGTGAAGGACTTGATCAACCGGGCGGGCGAGAAGATCTCGGCAGGCGAGATCGAGACGCTGGTGCAGGAGATGCCCGCGATCATCGAGGCCGCCGCGGTGGCGATGCCCGATCCCCAGGTCGGCGAGCGAGTGTGTCTGTTCGTCCGTGCCCGTCCAGGCCGGACCCTCACCTTGGACGACGTCGCCGAGGCCCTCACCGCCAGAGGCGTTGCCGCGTTCAAGATTCCGGAACGGCTGGAGCTGCTCGACGACCTGCCGCACACGCCCGTCGGCAAACCGGACAAGGCCGCGCTGCGCGGGCTGCTGGCGGCGAAGCCCGACACCCGCTCCTGACGAGCATCCCGGTTCCGAGGCCCCGCCCCGGCTAGACCTGACGACGACCTCCCGAGCAGCCCGGCCCGGCCCCTCGGTCAGAGCGTCCCCGCTGACTGCACGGCGCGAGTGGGCCTGTCGACGACGGTCTCGCCGCCCGGCCGACACTCGGCGGTCGGGCGGTCGGCCACGCTGTCGACGACGAGGGGTGAACGCCGGGGCTGCACCAGGACACGGCGGCGACCGGCGAACTCGCCAGGAACCCGCACCACGCACCACTCGGGTCCCGCCCGGACGGCGTCCTTCTCTCGGGCCCTGGCTCGGGCCCATGCGAGCCGCGCGCCACCCACACAGGCCGCCGCCCTGCCGCGCAGCCGCGTCGCGGTCGGCGAGGCCGGACCGGGGCACGCCGGGGAGTCCCGGCCGATGTCGCCGAGGAGACATCGGCCGGACTCCCGCTGCCGCCGAGCAGGCGGCCGCCGTCGACAGGTCGGGCTTTCGTCGCCTGTCACACGGCCGAGGAACTCGGCAGGCAGGAGACGTTCGCGGAAGATCAGACGGCCGGCCCCGTGCGACCGAGGTGCGGCCGATCCCGCACGCACTGTCGGGACCAGTTGCCCGGTGCCCGGCGCGGAGATGGACTCTCAGCCGGTTCTAGCGTCGAGCACGCTGCCGAGCATCGCCGCGAACTCGTCCGGGTGAGTCACGTAGCCCACGTGTCCACCGGGGAAGTGCATGATCTCAGTGCCGAGACGTCCGGCGAGTTCCACATTGGGCAGGTAGGGGAAGTGTTCTCGTGCGGTCGTCCCGCCCGCCAGGATGAGACGATCCGAGAACGTCCGCAACGCCTCGATGTCCGGCAGAAAGGCGGGGTAGGTGCGGATCTCGTGCTCGAACCAGAAGAGTTGATTGCGTCGCAGTCTCGTCAGCATCTCGGCGAGCCGGTCCGGCGGCAGCGCGGAGCCTTCGGGTGCCCTGGTGGGCGTGGTCATCCCCATGCCCTCGCGGAACATCTTCCGGGCCGCCTCGACGCCGGACTGCCGAAAAGTGGTGTACAGATCGGCATAGAAACCGAGCCAGTGTGCCGAGTCGGGCAGCACCGAGGCCAGCGGCGGCTCATGCGCGATCAGCGTCCGTAGGCGATCCGGGTGCCGCTCCAGCAGTGCGAGCGCGATGACGGCACCGGAGCTGCTGCCCAGCACGTGGGCGGGTCCGTCGGCCACGTGGACCAGCAGCCTGCGGGCATCGTCCACGTCCTCGGTCAGGCGGCGCTCGTCGTCGACCGGTCGCAGCATCGGGCTGCGGGAGAAGCCGCGTCGGTCGTACGTGATGACGGTGTAACGGTCGGCCAGCGCGTCCGCCAACGGCGCGAAGGGCTCCGCGTCGCCGTTGCCGGTGGGAATGATCAACAACACGGGTCCCGACCCTCGCACCTCGTGGTGCAGACGCGCCCCCGGCACGATCAGCGTGTCGATTCTGGGTTCGTGTCGCATAGGTCCTCCGATGATGGCGAGTGCCGTCGGGACGGGGCGGACGCGCTGGGGCTACCGCTTCGATGCGGCGGCACGAGACGGAAGGTGGCGCAGAGTGGTGAGCGCGAGCACCGTCAGGCCGAGGAAGGCGACCGCGCAGATCGTCGCGGTGGTGTTCAGACCGGCGACGAAGGCCTGTCGGGCCGAGTCGACCAGGCCATCGGCGATCGGGGGTGACAGCTCGCCTGCCGAGGCGAGGGCGCCTGCGAGCGTCTCCCCCGAGGCCTCCCCTGCCTCGGTACCCGCGAGCTCCGGCGGGACGTCCACGCCCGCGCGGTAGACGGCGGCCCCGACGCTGCCCAACAGCGCGATGCCCAGCGCGACCCCCAGTTCCCCGCCGGTCGACTGCAACGAGGACGCGGACCCCGCCTTCTCCGGCGGGGCCGAGGGCACGACGACCTGAGCGACGAGCGGGCCTACCGGGCTGACGCCGAAGTAGACGCCGGTGAAGCCGATTAACAGGACGGCGAGTCCCGTCTCGGGCCCGACCTGGGTCAGCACCACCATGCCGACCGCCGCGATCACCGCTCCCGAGGCGATGAGATAGGCAGGCCGCACGAGGTGGCCCACCGCCTGGCTCAGGAAGATGCCGATGATCAGGGCGAGTGTCGGGACCAGCACCCACAGCCCGGCGTTCAGCGGCGAGAGCCCCTCGACGAGTTGGAGATGCTGGGCCACGAGGAAGCCGGTGCCTGCCTGCACGGCGGCGACGAGCAGCCCGATGACCAAGGCGGCACTGACCGCGCGGATGGCGAACAGCCGCAGGTCCAACAGTGGTTCGGCCAGCCGACGCTGCCGAAGGACGAACGCCAGGCCGAAGAGGAGGCCGATCGCGGCGGCGGCGAGCGGCAGGAACTGCCAGCCGACGCGGGCGATCTCCTTGACGCCGTAGACGAAGGGCAGGAGGGCGGCCAGCGACAGGACCACGCTCAGCGGGTCGAGCCTGCCTGCGCCGGGGTTGGCGAACTCCGGGAGCAGCCGCCGCCCCGTCACCAGCAGCACCACCATCACGGGTACCGCGACGAGGAAGGCCGAGCCCCACCAGAACCAGTGCAGCAGAACGCCGCCGAGGACGGGACCCAGCGCCACCCCAGCCGTCAAGGCTGCCGACCACACCGAGATCGCCACCCCGCGCTGCGCAGGATCGCGGAACATCCCCATCACCAATGCCAACGTGGAGGGCACGATCGTGGCTCCCGCGATGCCCAGCAGGGCACGCGACGCGATCAGCATCTCGGCCGATGACGAGTACGCAGCGATGACGGACACCACGCCGAAGGCCGCCGCGCCGATGAGCAGGAGGCGACGTCTGCCGATCCGATCGCCGAGCGTCCCCATCGTGACGAGGAAGCCCGCGATGAGGAATCCGTAGGCATCGGTGATCCACAACTGCTCGCTGGCACTCACCGACAGGGCCGCCGTCAGCTCAGGCAACGCCAAGAACAGCACGCCGATGTCCAGCATCGTGAGCATCGTCGGCAACATCAGGACCGCCAGGGCGGTCCATTCCCTGCGGCCCGCCTTCGGTGGGGGGCCGTCCCCGGGCACGGTCATCAGCTTCTCCTCATCGACGTCGGTGCCGTGCGCGTGGCCGCACAGCGGATACACCGCCCGAGACGGCCGGGACGGGACAGCGGCCCGCCCCACAACGCGGTGGGCGGGCAGAACGGACCCGGTTCGACCGGCTGTGCGGCGGCTGGCCCGCTCGCCGGGCACGCTCGTGTGTCGGCGCGGACGCCGACAGCGCTAGCCGCGGCGGTGTTCGAGGGTCATCCGTTCCAGGAGCGGGACGACGTCGGCGGGGCTCGGCATGGCGAGCCACGTGTCGAAGACGTCCTGAGCACCGCGCTGAATCGCCGGGTCCTCGACGGCCGTCAGGATCACCGCCCGGATCTCCTCGACAGACTGAGTCCGATGATTCAGCCGAAGGCCCGCGCCCCGACCGACCACGTAGTCAGCGGTGGGGGTCGCCTCCAGCTTCTTGGCGGGCAGCTCCCACGAGGTGACCTTCTCGACGACGTCCTCGCTGATGCCGAACTCGAACCCCACCCGGTAGGTGCCGTCGCCGGGCATCTTCGGGTCGACCTCGACGGGCTGCATCATCAGCGTCTCCCCCGTGTCGCAGACGATCTGCGGCACCTTGGCCGCGACGGGCGCGCCGAAGGTACCGAGGCCCCCATGGTGGATCAGGACCGAGCAGGTGGGCATCAGCTGGGTCAACGGGACCCATTCGATCGTGCGCACGTTGTCCGGAATCCGCTCGACTCCCTCCAACTGCGGGGCGTTGACGGTCGCGATCATCTCGACGTCCAGGCCGTCGACCGCCTCCAGGATCTTCGGAGTTCGTCCCCAGTCGCCCTTGATGAACCTGCGCGTGGACTCCCCCAGCGATAACGCCACCCTCGGCCGCTCCGGCCGACGGTGCAGCCATCGCGGGAACGGCTCGGCGCCGTTGTAGGGCACGTACCGCATCGACAAGGTCGTCGTGCTCGTCGGGAGGACCAGCCCGGGCGGCATCGGGTCGATACTCCACTGTCCGTACAGCAGCTCGTCGTCGACCTCCATGCCGTACTTCTCCGCCAGGGGCGCCATGAGCTCGGCCTGCGGATTGGGCGACAACCCGGCAGCGAGCAGCTCGGTCCGGCGCTCTGCCAGCCGGTCCAGGCTCCACGCCAGGTAGTCCGGTCCGATGAGCATGCGGGCGTGGGCGGCGCCACTGACCTTCGCGGCGACAGGGCCGCAGGCGAACGTCGGATCCCAGATCACCAGGTCGGGCCGCCAGTCCCGTGCGAAGTCGATCAGCTCATCGGCATACGGCAGATCCGTCCTCACATAGTCGGAGATCGGGTTCAACAACCATTGGAAGTAGGCGATCCAGTGTTCCCGCGCCGCCGCGTCCAGCCCGAGTGCATCGGCATAGCGGAGCACCTCCTCGGGATGGGAGGGGGCGCGCGCGTCGGGCCGTGTCCTTGCCTCGTCGACCCGAGCATCGCCTAGACCGACCGGGGTCAGTCCCGCCGCCGTGACAGAGCCTTCGAAGCGGGCATGCGAGGCGACTCGCACCTCGTGTCCTGCGCTCTGCAAGGCCCAGGCGCAGGGCACCGCAGGCCAGAAGTGCGCGTGCGACGGGTAGACGACGAACAGGACTCGCATGAGATCTCCTTTGAGAATGTCGGCCCCGCATGGCAGCACCGAATCGGCGATTCTCGACCGGCCCGCCGAAAGTTCGAAAGTTCGGGATTCGGCCAACCCGGACAGTCCCGATCGATGCTCCTCCCCATGATTGGCATGCGGCACCGGACCCGCATCTTCGGAAATGCCCTATTGACGTTCCTTCCGCGCGATGTCCGGCCGGGCCTCGACAGATCGCGACGAGCGGGGTGAAACGCGGTCCTGGCGGGTTGATTCCGGTAAGGAGACACCGGGAACGGCGGTGTGGACGACCCGGCCACCGGCGGTGATGCGGTCGTTCCACGACCGCAGGCACCCCGCAATCACGAAGAACCACGCACGGTCGCCGGTTGCTACCTTGGCCGAGATAGTCGAGGTCACGGCATCGAAGCTGCCGACAGGGCAGGGTTTCCCTGCCGCGCAGGCGGCACGACGCGACAGCTGCCGACCGACCCCGTCACCGACCAGTCGGGCTGAGAGCCGAGGGATCGCCATGTCAGAATACGACGATGCCGTCAGACTTCCTGTCTCGGCATTCGCCGACCCCGAGAAGCTGTTCGCGATGCTGGGTGATCGCGGGCCGGTTCATCGGGTCACCCTGCCGGACGGGATGCCCACCGTACTGGTCACCGGGAATGACGCGGCGCGGGCCGCCCTCGCCGATTCCCGACTGGTCCGGGGAATCGACGCGGCGGCACCGGAACTGCATCGCTATCATCCGATGGGCGGCGCCGACTTCCCGCTTTCCGCACATATGCTCTTCGCCGATCCACCGAATCACGGGAGACTACGTCGGCTGGTCTCGAAGGCCTTCACCCGACGGCGGGTGGAGGAGATGCGTCCGAGGGTCCAGCAGATCACCGACGCACTGATCGACGCCGTCGCCGCTGACGGCTCCGCCGATCTCGTGACCGCGCTCGCGCTGCCGCTCCCGATCACCGTCATCTGCGAGATGCTGGGCATCCCGGTCGGCGACCGTGCCGAGTTCGAGGAACACGCCGAGGTCCTCACCGGAATCAACACCTCCTCCGGCTACGACGAGATCATCGCGGCAGGCCGCTGGCTGGACGTCTATCTCACCGCGCTGGTGAGCACGCGGCGCCGCGCCCCCGGCGCCGACCTCGTGTCGGCGATGCTGCTTGCGCAGGAGGAGGACGACCGCCTCACCGACGCCGAGGTGCGGTCGAACGCGATGCTGCTGCTGAGCGCGGGATTCGAGACGACGGTCAACTTGATCGCCAACGGCCTGCTCACGCTGCTGCGGCATCCCGAGTCGACGGCGATGTTGCGGGCGGACCCGACCATGATGCCCGGCGCCGTCGAGGAACTGCTCCGATTCGACAGCCCGGTGTCGAGCGTGACCTACCACTTCGCGCGGGAACCCCTGGAGATCGCCGGTGTCGAGATCCGACCGGGCGAGCACGTCGTGATCTCGGCCGCCGCCGCCAACCACGATCCGGAGGTCTTCGAGGAACCCGGTCGCCTGGACCTGCGGCGGGAGGTCGGAGGTCGGATTCTCGGCTTCAGCCACGGCATCCACTACTGCCTCGGTGCCCCGCTCGCCCGGATGGAGGGCGAGATCGCCTTCGCCACCGTACTGCGCAGACTCGACGACCTCCGACTGGCAGTTCCACCGACGGAGCTGGCCTGGAAGCCGAGCTACAACCTGCACCGGCTGACCGCGCTGCCGGTGGAGTTCACCCCCGTCACCGCCGCTCGGCCCGCACCCGCAGGCCCGAACCGCCGAGCCGACTGACCCTCGACGTCCGCCCGGCGATGCCGTCCACGCCGCACCCGCAGGCGTCGCCCCGCCTGACGAGTACTGCCCGCAGCAGGCCGCGGGCAGCAGGCCTCCGGGCAGCAGGCCGGTCGCACGGCGGGGAGCCGCCCCGCACGCCGCGCCTCGGGAACGACGACCCCGTGACGACACGGGAGCACGAGGCGAACAGCAACCCGAGCCTGCCGTCGGCAGGTTCGGACTCGATGACGAATGGAGCCCCACGATGCGAGGTCGACAGAGGATGTCCGTACTGGCTGCGGCGGTGGCCGTGACGGCCGCCGTCGCGGGATGCAGCCCGCAGCAGCCGCCCGATCCGCCCTCGACGAGTCCGGTCGACGTCGCCGCATCCACCAGCCCGGTCGACGACCTGCGCTCGATCCTGTTGCCCGTCGAGGAACACCCGGCGGGCAGCCAGCTCAACCCGGAGATGCCGCTGCGGGAAGCCGTGGCACGAGCGATGCCCGGCACCGGCGAGCCCTCTGGTGTGGTCGTGATGCCCCGATGCGTCAGTTACTTCTCGGCGATCGACGGCCTGGAGTCGTTGGAGGGCTGGTATCACTTCGGCAACCGCGCCGACGGAGCGCTCTTCATCGCCTTCGTGGCGGAGGCTCCTGGCAGCGACGCACTCGATCTGATCCGGATGCGAGTGGAGGGGTGCGGCGAGGGCCACCAGACCATCCAGGGCTGGCCGCCGAGCGCCACCGGAGGCGGGGAGACCGTCAGCAGCACCCTGTCGTTCACCGAACGCGAGATGGCGGAACTGCCGGACGCGCAGTCCCTCGGCATCACCCAGTCCATCGTGTTCAACGACCAGGACCACGAACTCGTGCAGACGATCCGGCAGAGCTGGCAATGCCCGGAGACCGCCTGCGTGTCCGAGGACTCGATGGTGCTGACCGACGACGTGTTCATCTGGGTTCACGAGGGTGGCGAAGGGTCGAACTCGGACGCGATCGCCGAGGCCATGTACGAGCGGATCACCTCCTGACGCACGAGGCGGAGGCGCTCGGCAGGCCGCAGCACCGGTCCCGGGGTCCGCGCCCACCGGATTCCTTCACCAGCGCGGACAGCGAGGACGGACAGCGACCCGCCGGGCCGCGTCGGCCCGGCTTCCCACGAACAGATTGGACGGACCTCCGATGGTGCGAGCACTGGTGACCGGCGGCTGTGGATTCATCGGCACCCACCTTGTGCGACGCCTTCTCGCCGACGGCGACGAGGTGACGGTCGTCGACATCGCGACGCCGCCCGACTCGCTGGGCGCCGACGGGGGGCGGGTCGGGCACCTGCGCATCGACATCCGTGATCGTGACGCCCTCCAGGAGGCCGTCTCAGCCTCGGAGGTCGACGTCGTCTATCACCTTGCCGCGGTCGTCGGCGTCGACCAGTACCTCGCCCGCCCGCTCGACGTCATCGACATCAACCTCAACGGGACACGAAATGTGCTCGACCTGGCCCGGCGGTCGGGCGCGCGAGTGGTGGTCGCCAGTACCAGCGAGGTGTTCGGGAAGAACCCAGCGGTGCCGTGGGCCGAGGACGGGGATCGCGTGCTGGGCCCCACCTCGGCCGACCGCTGGGCCTATTCGTCGAGCAAGGCGCTCATGGAACACCTGGCGTTCGCCTACATCCGCGAGCACCGGCTCGATGCCTCGATCGTCCGGTACTTCAACGTGTACGGGCCGGGGCAGCGACCCGCTTACGTCGTGAGCCGCTCGATTCACCGCGCGCTCAACGGGCACGACATGGTCGTCTACGACCGGGGAGACCAGACCCGGTGTTTCACCTACGTCGACGACGTCGTCGACGGCACGATCCTCGCGGCGCGAAACCCGGCGGCGACGGGTGAGGCGTTCAACATCGGCAGCATGGACGAGGCGACGGTAGCCGAGGTCGTGACGCTGATCGCGGCGGCCACCGGGGCATCGTGGACCTCCGTGGACACCGCGGCGCACCTTGGCTCGGCGTACGAGGACCTGCCACGACGGGTTCCCGACAATGCCAAGGCACGGCGGCTGCTGGGCTGGGAGCCGACCACCGGGTTGGACGCGGGACTCGCCAAGACCGTCGAGTGGGCGCGGCGGACCCCGGCCTGGCTGGGCCGGCCCGACACGGGCGCGGCCTGACACGCCCGCCCGGCCGCCCGGCGGCGGGTCGGGGCTGCCGGGGGTGGGCGGACTACCGGCCGCAGCAGACGGTCCGGCAGGCACCGTGCCGGTCGCCGATCAGACCTGAGGGCGGGCGAGCCCACATTCGACGAGCAGGAAGGGGCGCTCATGCACGGCGCCGATGCCGAGGTGAAGAACGTCCCGGTCGACGGCCGGACCCGCGATTATCTGGTCCGTTCGTGCAGTCCGCCGGAGCCGGCGCTGCTGGCCCTGGCCGAACGCACGGCGTCGACGGGCGAGTCCGCCGGGATGATGGTGCCGTTGGAGCAGGCCGCACTGCTCACCCTGTTGGCCAGGACGTGCACCGCCAGGACAGTGGTCGACATCGGCACCTTCACCGGGATCTCCGCGCTGGCGCTCGCGCTCGGCGTCGGCCGAGGCGGCCGGGTGATCACCTGTGATGTGACCGATCGGTGGGCGGGAATCGCCCAGGAGCACTGGAGTCGTGCGGGCGTCGCCGATCGCATCGAGTTTCACGTCAGCTCGGCGGGTCGGGTGCTGCGGGAGCTTGCGACGGGGCCGCCGGTCGACCTGGTGTTCGTCGACGCGGACAAGATGAACTATCCGAGCTACTGCCGGGCGGCGATCCCCCTGCTGCGCCAAGGCGGGCTGCTGGTGATCGACAACGTGCTGCTGGACGGGACCGTGGTCGACCCCGAGCGGGCTGCGGAGGGCCTGTCCCGTGCCTGTGCTCGGACGCTGCGGGAGGTCAACGCCGAGCTCTCCGCCGACGCCAGGTTGGAGACGGTGATGCTTCCCATCGCTGACGGCCTCACCATCGCGCGTCGCCGATGAGCATCGGGCCCGATCGGCATCGTCGCACCGCCGCCTGATCGCGAGGCCGACCGAGGCCGACGGAACCCCGGTCGACACAGCCACTGCCCGCACCGCCGGATCTGGCCTCCTGACTGCTCCGCTGCCGGACCGGACCCGCCGATCAGGTCGGTTCCCCGCGCCCCGGCCCGTAGGAGAAGAAGCCCCCACGGCGACCACCACCGACACAGCCGCCACCGAGACCGCCCGCCGTTCCAGCCCGACGAAGGCCGCCACCGTCCCGAGGGACGGTGGCGGCCTTCTCGGCTGCTCGGGTCGATCAGCGGCGGAGGGAGGTCTGGAAGCCCAGGTGGGCGTAGTGGTCGGCGATGGCGTGGAAGGACTCCTTCGGCTCCACCTGGTAGTCGGAGGCGGGATCGGCGGGATCGGTCCGAATCGTCTTCACCAAGGCCATGCTCGCCATGTCCAGATCAACCGTCGGATCGGCAGAGTGCGGGTGTGTCGGGTGGATGAACTCCGACACGGTCGCAGCCCTGATGCCCGCCTGCTCGAAGACGTCGAACATCCTGAGGTGGTAGGCGGCCTGGGCACCCTCGTCGCGAACGTGGCCGTCCAGGATGGTGGGCACGGGCCCGGACCGCTCGACCACGTCCCAGAAGAAGAACGCCTTGTGCTCCGCTCCCCGGTAGGTGGCCGTGCCGAACTCCGCGATGTCCACCGGCCTGCCCCAACGCCGGTACTCGCGCAGCTCCGCAATGTGCTGCTCAGGAGTCCGGAAGACCGGCACGTACTGGTACATGAGGCCGATGAAGTCGAATCGACGCCAGTCGACGTCTTCGAACGGGGCCGCCGAGTAGCCCACTTCGCCGCCGAAGGCCCTGCCGACCACGTCGTGCGCCTCGGCGAGGAACTCGTCGAGGCGCGGCGCGGCGGCGGCGAAGTCGACGGTGCCGGTGGGGGTGAGCAGGTGGTGCTCGGCGTCGGCGTAGATGTCGGCCATCCGCTCGTGATACTGCTCGCCCTCGATGAGGCCAGGGGTGAACAGCAGATGGACGGCGCCGACCGTCATGTCGATGTCCGCTCCCTGAGCACGAAGCGACTCGGCGAGCCGGGCGGCCTCGGCCAGGTGTTCCAGGATCTCCGTGCGCGGTCGGTCGACGAGCCGGGGCTGCAGCCGCACGTGCAGGCCGCGTTCGGCGACCTCGCTCGCCGTGTCGGCGAGGCGGCCGAGGTCGCTGCCGTAGACGGTGACCGAGTTGCAGTTCAGCTGGTCGCTGATGAGGCTGATCTCGTCGAGCATTCGCCGTCTGCTCCAGACCGCACGAGACAGCGAACCCTGGCCGGTCGCGAAGTTCGTCCCCGTGTCGTAGGCGACGCCTCGCAGGGACAGCGTGTCGGTGTGGCGATGCCGTTCGCCGGGTGGCCGTGTCATCGTGTGCTCTCCTCCATGTCCTCGACTGATCCGCGTCCACACAGTGCGCGGGGCGGACTTCTTCTGACGAGCGCCGCCGGGAGACGGGCGGTCCCGTCCAGGACTGGTCCGCACGGGAGGTGCGGTCCCCGGACCCCGGCCGCCGATGCCGACGAGGAACCCGTTACCAGGTCACCGGAAGCTCGTAGAGCCGTTGCAGGGTCCCGTCATTGTTGTTGCTGGGCAGGTCCTCGGTGGGCACCGCGGATCGCAGGTTCGGGAACCGCTCGACGAGCGAACGGAAGGCGATCTCCAGTTCGAGACGCGCGAGGTTGTCGCCGGGACAGCGATGGATGCCATGGCTGAAGCTGAACGACGGCCTGGGCGGACGTCGGATGTCGAACACGTCGGGTTCGGCGGCCGAGCGGGGGTCGAAGTTGACCCCGGCGCAGCTCACGAGGATGCCCTCCCCTGCCTTGATGACTCCGCCGTCCAGTTCGATGTCCTCCACCGCGACCCTGGCGAACGCCTCCACCAGGGACACGTATCGCAGGATCTCCTCCACCGCAGCAGGCACCAGGCCGGGATCGGCACGCAGCGCCGCCCACTGCTCCGGATCGTCCAGCAGCGCCAACGTGCCGAGCGAGATCACGTTGGTGGTGGTGTCGGTGCCCGCCACCAGCATCGCCATCGCGATGTGCACCAGCTCCGAGCGCGTCATCCTGTCCTGGTGCAGGTGCTCGACGATCAGGTCGTCGATCAGGCCGGACAGTCCGGCGCCGGGTTCGCGTTCCTTCCGCTGAATCAGGCGATCGAGGTACTCGCCGAGTTCGGTGGTCGCCTCATCGGCCAGTTCCGGCACGAACAGCTTGCGCGCCGGTCTCTCGAACTCCTCATGGTCCTCGTAGGGAACCCCGAGCACCAGGCTCATCACCATGGAGGGCACCGGCTGAGCGAACCTGGTCACCAGGTCGGCGGGAGCCCCGGAACGCTCCAGGTCGTCCAGGCTCGCGTCCACGATGCGCTGCACGTCCGCCCGGAGCCGCGCAGTCCGGCGTAACGTGAAACTCGGCATGATCATCTGGCGTTGCCTGGTGTGCTCCGGCGGGTCGACGCCGAAGAGGACGTCGGCGTATCCGCTGTCGACGACCTTCTCGAACTCCACGTTGAGCAGGGGATAGTTTCCGTGGTACGGGCGGATGGACACCCGTCGATAGTCGGAGAGCACCGCACGCGCCTGCGCGGCGCCGGTCACGAGCCAGGCGTGCCTGCCGTTGTAGAGTCGAACCTTGGTCATCGGACCCGCATCGCCGAGCCGGACATGTTTCTCGGCGGGCCGATAAGGGCACTGCGACGAGCGCTGGATCGGATACTCCGGCAATTCGGCTGAGACATCGGACGAGCCGGGCATAGAACACCCCTCGGTCGGAATTCGGATACGACGTGTCGAAATCAGGACGGCGTGCTGGTCGAATGTCGAGACCGACGGATCCATCCTCGACATATCGTCGGGCCGCGCGCAGAACGCGCGCATCTCCGCACGTGCGGATCACGGTGATTCCGCACGATCAGGACGATTTACGGCTGCCGATCGTGCCGTCGTACCTCACCTCGGCGAGGAATACGCGATCGGACACCCCACGACGGCACGGCGTGGACCAGGACGTGCTCGATGCGGACTCGCGTTATCCACCCGTGCCCTATCATCCCGCTCTCCTTGTCGGCGGTGTCGGATGACGGAGATCGTGTAGCCGGAACCGGCGGGCGAACCTGCGCGGACAACCAAGCGGGTCGTTCCGCCCCGGCCATCAGATCGGGGAGCACAGTCGATGACCAGCCGCCACGATTCCCACGCAGAATCCACGCCGCCGCGACCCGGGACACGCCCCATGACGGGCGACGAATACGTCGAGAGCCTGCGCGACGACCGCGAGGTCTATCTCTACGGCAAGCGGATCGCCGACGTCACAGCACATCCGGCATTCCGCAACCCGATCCGGATGACGGCCCGTCTCTACGACTCCCTGCACGATCCGGACCGCCGCGAGCTGCTCACCGCACCGGTGGACTCCGGCGGGGACGGCCGCACCCACCGGTTCTTCACGACTCCGCACAGCGCCGACGATCTCGTCGCCGACCAGCGGGCCATCGCCGAGTGGGCGCGGATGAGCTACGGATGGCTGGGCCGAGGGCCGGACTACAAGGCCTCGTTCCTGGGCACCCTCGGCGCGAACGCCGACTACTACGCGCCGTACTCCGACAACGCCAGGCGCTGGTATCGAGAGTCTCAGGAGAAGGTGCTGTACTGGAACCACGCGATCGTGCACCCGCCCGTCGATCGAGACCGCTCGCCCGACGAGGTCGCCGACGTCTTCATCCACGTGGAGAAGGAGACCGATCAGGGCCTGATCGTCAGCGGGGCGAAGGTGGTCGCCACGGCGGCCGTGCTCACGCACTACAACTTCATCGCCCACTACGGACTCCCGGTCAAAAAGCGCGAGTTCGCCCTGGTGGCGGCGGTGGCGACGAACGCACCCGGCGTCAAGCTGATCTGCCGCCCCTCCTACACCGCCTCCGCCGCCGTCCTCGGGAGCCCGTTCGACTATCCGCTGTCCTCCCGGCTGGACGAGAATGACACCATCCTGGTGCTGGACAAGGTGCTCATCCCCTGGGAGAACGTCTTCATCTACGGTGACCTCGGCAAGGTGCAGCTCTTCACCGGCCGCTCGGGATTTCCCGAACGTTTCACGTTCCACGGCTGCACCCGCCTCGCGGTGAAACTCGAGTTCCTGGCGGGACTGCTGGCCAAGGCATTGGAGATCACCGGGACCGCCGACTTTCGCGGCGTGCGCGCCCGGCTCGGCGAGGTCCTGGCATGGCGCAACCTGTTCTGGGGGCTCTCCGACGCCGCCGCCCGCAATCCGGTGCCATGGAAGAACGGCTCCGTGCTGCCCAACCCGCAGTACGGCATGGCTTATCGATGGTTCATGCAGATCGGCTACCCGCGTATCCGCGAGATCATCCTTCAGGACGTCGCCAGCGGACTGATCTACGTCAACTCCAGCGTCGACGACTTCGCCGATCCCGATGTCCGCGGGTACCTGGACCAGTATCTCCGAGGTTCCGGGGGCACCGACTCGGTTCAGCGGGTCAAGGTGATGAAGCTGCTGTGGGACGCGGTCGGCTCCGAGTTCGCGGGACGTCACGAGCTGTATGAACGCAATTACGCGGGCAGCCACGAGAACACCCGCCTCGAACTCTTGTCCGCCCAGCTCGCGGGCGGCGAGATGGACGAGTACAAGGCGTTCGTCGACAGCTGTCTCGCGGAGTACGACCTGGACGGCTGGCGGGTGCCCGATCTCGCGTCCTACGACGAGCTGCGCCGCGCCGGGACGGATCTCCTCGGCCCCTGATCCCGGCGGGCCCCGGGGTGTCGCGACATCGGTCGGGCGCGCATCGGCGACGCCCGACCGATCGTCGGTTCGCAGGCACAGCAGGCGGCCATGGGCGAACGCTCAGGAGACGGGATCGACCAGCGTGTCCGCGAGCGTGACCACGGTGTCGCGCAGCACCACCCGGAACTCCTCGGCCATCCGCACCACCGACTCCTCATCGAAGAGGTTGGTGGTGTAGCCGATCTTGCCCAGGATGAGCCCGCCCGGCCTTGGTTCCAGAGACCAGAGCAGCCCGTCTGGGAGCTGGGAGCCCACCGACGCGGACAGCAGGCGACGGCGCATCGCGGTGAACCTCAGATCACCCGCCTGCCAGTCGGTCATCATGAACGGCGACTGGACGACCTGGAACACCGAGGCTGCGCCGTCCGGCTCCGACAGGGGCGACATCAGCTCTGGCGCCTCCTCCGAGAGCTGGACGAACGGAATCTCGTGAACGTAGGCGGCGAGACAGGCGGACCGGACCCGTGCGACCACGGCGAGGAGGTCCGCGCAGCCCTCGACGTCGACCCGCAGCGGCAGGAAGTTGTAGAAGGAGCCGACGACGTCCTCGGTCCATCCCGGCGAGCGGCCGGGGGTGAACGTCGGCAGCACCAGATCGGTCTGGCCGGTCCTGTCACGCAGGTGCATCAGATAGGCCGCGAGGAGCACCATGAACGACGAGGACCGGGTTCTCGCGGCGACCGTCGCGGTGGCACGACCGAACTCCTCACCGAGCAGGAAGCGGTGCCAGCCGGTGCGGAAGTCGCCCTCCGCCGGACGCGGCCGGTCCGTGGGGATCGTCAACATCCGAGCGCCGTGCAGGCTCGTCCGCCAGAACGCCCGTGCGGCAGCCGTAGCAGGACGTTCCGCCTCGGCGCGCTGCCATGCCGTGTACTCCCTCGGTTGACGAGCCGGGGGCAGGACCGGTCGCCGCCGCTGTGCTCGCGCCGCGTAGTGCTCGGCGAGATCACGCATCACCACCTGGGCAGACCATCCGTCGACCATCGTATGGTGGGCGACCATGACGAGCACGGCGTCCTGGCGATCGAACCTGCCCAGGACCATCCGCATCGACGGGTACTCGTCGGTTCCGAAGGGACCGGCCTCGATGTCGCAGGCGAACTGCTCGGCGATGCGCTCTCGATCTCCGTCGGCAGGCAGATCACGCACCACCAGCTCGGGCGCGGCGGGTGGGCGCACCCGCTGGTAGACACCGGTCTCGTCGAGGACGATCGCCGTCCGCAGCCCCTCGTGTCGTGCCACGACGTCGTTCAGGGCTCCGCGCAGGATGCGCAGATCGAGCGGTCCGTGCAGCCGCCACCCGCCGACGATGTGGTAGTACGGCCCGAACGGCCCGTTGCCGTCCCCGTGATCCATCGCACGCAGGAACTCCTGCTGCAACGACAGCGCGATCCGGTCCCCGTCCTGCCGCAGTTCGGAGGGCTGCGGTCGAGGCGTCGTGTCCGTCATGAGCGTGGGCTCCCGTCGGTCGATGGCTGTCGCGACGACCAGTGCAGGCCGTCGGCGGACGGCACCAGACCGCCCGCCCGTACCGGAGTGCGCTCATCGGCGTTCCCGCCGGCCGCCGCCTGGAACTGGATGTGCAGCCCAGACCGGGACACCGCCTTGACCAGCGCGGCGCCTAACAGGTCGCGGTCCTCGCCCTCCTGCCCGACGGGCCTGCCGACGATGTCGGCGAGTTCCTGGAAGGCCGCCTGGTTGCGATCGGCGTAGGAACCCGCCCCGACGAGCGCGTCCTCACCGGACGCTCCGCCGCCGACGAGTTCGACGAAGGACTCCAGGTCGGAGGCACCGGCTCCCCCGAGGACCTTCCTCGCCTTCCAGAAGTACGACGCCTCGTCCTGGTGCATGTCGTAGAAGCCCACCAGGAAGTCGTGGAAGCGCGTGTACTCCATGCGGTAACGCGCCTCGAACTCCGCCAGACAGACGTCCTCGTCAAGGCGGCCCGCGAGCATGGTGTTGAGGGACCGAGCCGCCAGGAGAGCGCCGTAGGTGGCCAGGTGGACGCCGGAGGAGAACACGGGGTCGATGAAGCAGGCCGCATCGCCCACCAGCACGAAGCCGGGGCGCCAGAACCGCTCCTGGATGTAGGAATAGTCCTTGCGAACCCTGATCTCGCCGTATGGTCCGCTCGTGACGCGTCGGGCGTCGGCGAGGTTCTCGGCGATCAACGGGCAGTCCTGGATCAGGCCGGCCAACGCCGCCTCTCGATCGCCTCGGACCCGGTCGAGCGCATCCGGCCGCACCACCGCGCCCACGCTGGTCAGCTCGTCACTGAGCGGGATGTACCAGAACCAGCCCGCGTCGAAGGCCGCGGCGAGGATGTTGCCCTGGTTCGGCGGTGGGAGCCGCCGCCCGCCCTCGAAGTAGCCGAAGAGCGCGAGGTTGCGGAAGAACTCGGAGTACCGTCGGCGACCGCCCACCCGACTGTGGATGCGGCTCTTGTTGCCGGAGGCGTCGACGACGTACCTGGCCCGAACGTCGCGGGTCGTGCCGTCGTCCGTCGTGACGGACACCCCGACCACCCGGTCACCCTCGTCGATCACGTCGATGACCGGCGACTCCTCCCAGACCTCGACACCGACCCGGCGGGCGTTGTCCAGCAGGATCTGATCGAACCGCATGCGCTCCACCTGGTACGCGGTCGACGTGTCACCGGCGAACCTGGCCGACGCGGCGAAGGAGAACGTCCACGGGTCGGGGTTGTTCCCCCACCGGAACGTTCCGCCGCGCTTGACGACGAACCCGGCCCGCGTCAACTCGTCGGTGATGCCCAGCAGCCTGCCGATCCCATGGACCGTCGCGGGCAGCAGTGACTCGCCGATCTGGTAGCGCGGGAATCGTTCCTTCTCCACGAGCAGCACCCGATGGCCCTGCATCGCCACGAGTGCTGCCACGGTCGAACCGCCTGGGCCGCCGCCCACCACGACGACGTCGTAGTCCGGATGGTCCTGATCCCTCATCGCCCCTCCTCCGTCCGCTCGTCCTCCACGCCGTTCATCGCAGTCCTTCCGTCACCTGATCGACGGCGGCGGCGAAGGCGCCTGCTGCCAGGGCCTCGGCCACCCGCTCGATGTCATCGGCCATGTAGCGATCGACGTCCAGCGTCGGAGCGAGCGACCGCACCAGCAGGTACGTCGCCTCGGCCGCCGGGCTCAACCGGTCGCGACCGCCGGAGAGGTCGACCGCCTGCGCTGCGGCCAGGAACTCCACTGCCAGGATCGTGTCGTTGTTGCGCAGGACCCGACGAGCGTTCCGCGCCGCGATGAGTCCCATGCTGACGATGTCCTGGTTGTCTCCGTTGGACGGCACGCTCTGAGTGCTTGCCGGGCCGATGGTCCGGTTCTCCGCCACCAACGCCGTTGCCGGATACTGCGCGCCGGCGAACCCGCTGTTCAGACCGGGATCACCACTGACGAGGAACTCAGGCAGCCCATCGTTCAGGTACCGGTTCAGCAGCCGATTGGTCTGTCGTTCAGACAGCACACCGAGCTGCGTGAGCCCGATGGTCACGTAGTCCATCGCGATCGCGATCGGCTGACCGTGGAAGTTGGCGCCGTGGAAGACCTCCCGGTCCTCGAAGAAGAGCGGGTTGTCGTTGGCCGAGTTCAACTCGACGTCCAGCTTCCCGGCAGCGTGTGTGAGGGCGTCGCGCACGGCACCGAGCACCTGCGGCACGGCACGAAGGGAGTACGCCTTCTGGAGATAGACCTCGGTGCGTTGAACGTCCCGGCCCTGCTCACGGGTGTCCTGCACCCACCTGCGCAGCACGGCGTGCTCCACGGTCAGGCCGCTGCCCCGCATGAGCATGCGCATGTTCGCAGCCGAGTCGATCTGCCCCCGGTGCGGCCTGGCCACGTCATGCCCCTCGGCCAGGAACGGACTGGTCGATCCACGCAGCGTCTCGATCACCATCGCCGAGACGATCTCGGCCTGCCGGACCTGGTTCACCGCGCGATCGACGATCAGCGCGCCGAGCCCCGTCATCGCCGAGGTTCCGTTGATCAGTGCCAGCCCTTCCTTGAAACGCAGGCTGAGCGGCTCGATGCCGAGTTGACGCAGGACCGGTCCGGTCTCGACGCGAACGCCGTCGCGCAACAGGTAGCCCTCACCGATGAGGCTGCTCGCGATGTGCGCGAGCGGCGCGAGATCACCGCTCGCGCCGAGCGATCCGATCTCGGGTATGGCCGGGGTGATGCCGAGGTTGAGATAGAGCGCCAACCGCTCCAGGACCTCCGGACGAACCGCCGAGTGTCCCTTCGCCAAGGCGTTGAGTCGCGCAGCCAGGACGGCGCGTGCCTCGTTCTCGGCGAACAGCGGTCCGACGCCCGCACTGTGGCTTCTCACCAGGTTGGTCTGAAGCTCCGTCTCCTTGGACCGGTCCACGAGCATGTAGATCATCTCGCCATAACCCGTGGTGACGCCGTACACGGGGATGTCGGCTTTGACGATGTCCTCGAACTGGGCACGCGATCTCGCCGCCCGCCGCAGCGCCGAGGGTGGCACCCGGCAGGACGCCCGCCCCTCCGATACGTTCACGACACCAGGGATGTCCAGGCTCTCACCATCGAATAGGACCGACCGTGCGGTCTGCTCCGTCGTCAACTCTCGCTCCGTCCTCGTGTGGCTCGGACGACCGACTCGTCCAGGTGGTCTCGGTCACGGATCGCGGCCTCGATCAGGGCGGCCAGCCCGGTGGGGGTCGGATCGGCAAGCCAGTCGGATGCCGAGACGTCGACGCGGAACCTCTCCCGAATCCGGGTGAGGACGCCGAGTAGCCGAGGGACATCCCCGTCGACGGAGCCGACGTCGTCCGTGCCTGCTGCGGAGACGAGTGCGGGCCAGGCCTCGATCACCCGGCCGACGATCTCGGCCGTCGACGGGCCCGACTCCTGCGGCGCCGTCGTCGTCCGCACGACGTCGCGTCGCACGTCCGCGACGGCCAGCGCCCGCCGGTCCACCTTCCCCGCGACGGTGCGCGGCAGCGGTGCGTGCCGTGTCACGAAGGCCACCGCACCGATGGACGCGCCGAAGTGCTCGCGCAGCCATGCCCGCCAGGTGACGGCGCCCGCCTGCGGAACGCCCACTCCGTCGCCTCGGGCCACGACGTGCGCCGTCAGCCTGGTGACCAGGCCGTCTTCACCGACGACCGCGACGACCGCGCATTCCGCAACAGACTCATGCTCAGCCAGGATCGCCTCGATCTCGGTGATCCCCATCCGGACTCCGGCGACCTTGACCTGATCGTCGCGTCTACCCCGGAACTCCAGCAGTCCGTCTGGACGGAACCTGCCCAGGTCTCCGGTTCGGTAACACCGTTCGGCCGGTGACGACCGGCTGTCTCCGACGGCCACCGGCCGAAAGGCCGCGGGTCTCACCCCGCCGAGATATCCATCGGCGACACACGCGCCCCGGATCACGATCTCGCCGACGTCTCCCGTCGGGCAGGGCTGGTCGGCCTCGTCGAGCACCAGCACCTCGCGGCCGGGGATCGGGCGGCCGATCGGAACCGTCGCGCCCTCCACACCGGTCACCTCATGGCAGGTGGCCGCGATCGTCTCGGTGGGTCCGTACACATTGGCCAGTCGTGTCCTCGGCAGCACGGCGCGCAGTCCATTCGCGAGGGCACCGGACAGCGACTCGCCCATCAACACCAAGGCCCGCAGCTCGGTGAGCGGCGGGTCCGACGAGCTGATCACCCGTCGGATCTCTCGTCCCATGCTGGGCACGGTCTGGAGGAAGGTGATCCGCTCCCGGACGAGCCAGTCGACCAGCTTCTCCGGGTTCGCGCGAAGGCGTCCGGGCACCGGGTACAACGTCGCCCCCGAGGCCAGCGTCGCGAAGACCTCGCACAGGCTGGGGTCATGGTCCGGCGCCACCCATTGCGCCACCTTCGAACCCGGCCCGAGGTCGAACTCCTCGGCCAGCCAGGTGACGAACTGTGCGAAGGACCCGTGCCGCTGGGCGACGCCCTTGGGCGGACCGGTCGAGCCCGAGGTGTGAGCGACGTACGCCGTCCAGTCGGGACCGACCGCAGGCAGCACCGCACCGGGCGGCTCCGCCGCAGACTCAGGCTCCGGTGCGGCCAGGTCGATCACGGCGCCGCCCTGATCGTCGCGGTACCAGCGGGTCAGCTCGTCCTCGAGAGGCCCTGCGGTCAGCAGGAAGGCAGGCCGGGTCTGAGCCAACACCGCCTTACCCCGTTCACCGAGGTCACCGTCGCCGAGCCAGACCAGCAGGCCCCCCGCGCGCAGAATGCCGAGCGATGCGGCGACCTGCCGGGCGCAGACGGGCATCCGCACCGCCACCGGCGCGTTCTCGGCGCCACCGAGGCTCAGCAGCCGGGCGACGACGACATCCGCCGCCCGACTCAGGTCGCGATAGGACATGACGTCGGCGCCCTCGACGATCGCATCGTCGAGCGGCGCTCGGCGAGCCGCGCCGTCCACCAGCTCGTGAACGGGCCGCGCCACCGCAGCCGCGTCGCCCAGGCGGCCTGACGCCGCCGCAGGCTCCCGGCGCCGCCGGACCCGCCTGCTCGGCCCGCTCATGTCTTTCCCCTGATCACCGGGGAATAGTCACATGCGACCATCGATCAATGCTTCTCGCGAATTGCGGTGCGTGATCTGCCCGCACCGGACGGTTCAAGACCGCAGTTGTGAAGATGCAACTGGACACGGCCTGTGTCGACGATGTATCGCCGGGATTCTCGCGGCATCGGGCACCGCCCGAGAAAAGCGGCGGCGAGGCCGGTCGAGTCCAGGAGGGAATCCATCACGATGTCGGATATCCAGGCCCGAATGCTACTGCCGTCGTTGATCGAGGACCAGGTCACGAAGATCTGGAAGTCGGTCCTCGAAATGCCGGACGGACACTGTGACCGCACCTTCTTCGAGCTCCAGGGACAATCCATCTCGGCGATGCGGATCGTGGCTCGTGTGGAGGACGAACTGGGCGTCGCCATGGACTTCGCCGTCCTCTTCGACGACCCGGACCTGCCGACGTTCGTCGCCGCCGTCATCGAGGCGGCGCGGGCAGCAGGCCGGATCGGCTCCGACTCGACCGGCGGATGACGACGTCGCCGACCAGCGTCGACACCGCGCGCTTCGGCCAGCCAAGATACCCGGCCGTGATCATCTCCCCGATTCGACCACCAGTTCGAAATGAAGCAACGACGAAGTGGGTGGTGAACTCACGCGTCGATAATCTGACTGGGCAAGGCCAGCTAGGGAGGAACGCGGGGAAGCGTTCCTCCGCACTAGTGAGGAGTCACTGATGCAGTTACGTAGTAAGCGGGTCGCAGCTCTTGCCGCTGGCGCGGTGATGGCTGCGGGAATCGCGACCACTTTCGGGGTCTCGGCCGCGAGCCCGGACAATTCCACGGCAGGCACCTCGCGGGTGACCTACAGCTGTGGCGACCCGAGTGCGCCGCGGGTCGAGGACATCAACGTCACCATCACGGCGCCTGCCAGCGCCGCAGTCGGTGACACCGTCACCGTCGAAGCGGGCACGCTTATTCTCGAAGGCGTGCCCTTCGACAGCCCGGCCGGTTCCTTCCACACCGAACTCGACATCACGCTCGGCGGCAGCGCGTCGGGGACGATCACCGCGACGGGCCTCTCCAATGAGGAGACCCCGGCGAACACGCCGATTCCCTTCTCCGGCGGCGAGGTTGCGCTCACCCTCGATCAGGCGGGCGAGGCCAGCCTGACTCCCGGAATCATCCACTCCGTCGATGATGGATCGCAGTGCACGCTCGTCGGCGAGGCGGATGCCGCGGCGACGATCAGCGTCGGGGCCGCCCAGCCCTGACGGCAGTCCCGCTGAATGATCCGATGAGACGACGGGCCCCTCGCTCCAGTGGAGCGAGGGGCCCGTCCGATTGCCGGTGGCCTGTCAGGCAGCTCGACGAGCCGACGACGCATCGTCGCGGGCTTCCCCGCGACGATGCCGTCTCTCACCTCGTCGGAACGCTCGTCGACACCGGTCGGACCGCACTCACCTCGGTCGCCTGCCCCTGGCCCGTCTGCCGACGGACGGCGCGGTCCGCAATGGTGCACCCTGGCGCGGCGGCGTACGCCACGCAGTGCGCAGCACGCCGAGGACGAGTCCCGGACGCATCAACGCCGCCGGCGGATCGACCAGACCTGCGACCCGCATGAACGCGGCGGTGAAACGTGCGTCGCGGGTTGCCGCGTCGTGCAGACGGCGCGAGAACACGTGCATCAGCCGCGTCGCGAGCGTCCGACGGCCCTCGACGCCGGGGAAGCCGAGGTCGACGCTGGTGGTCATCTCCCAAGCAGGTCGGATGATGGCCGCGACCTCCTGTTGGAAGGCGAGCGGATCGGGCGCGAAGCCGCGACGAAGCCGCGCGCGTAAGGCGAGAGCCTCCAACGCGGAGAGCGACTGCGCCTGGGCGTAGACCGGGTTGGGAGTGCACACGGCGTCGCCCATCACCAGAAACCGATCGGGCGCGGCGGTCAGCAGGTCGAAACGACGCCACATCGTGGTCGGGAACCGGAACAACGCGATGTCGTCGAGCGGCTCGGCATCGACGATCGCCTCGTGGATCTCGGGGGCGGCGAGCGTCTTGACGAAGTCATTGAAACCGGCCTCGTCGGTCGGAGGATGGTCACCGAGGATGCCGTAGGTGGTCAGCTCCACTCGACCTCCGTCGGTCTTGGTGAAGATCGCGCCGCGTGGCAGCACCGGCGATGCCACCGGATTGATCGAATGATCGTCACCGAACGGATCCGACCGGAGCCGGTAGTGCCTGCTCGCGTAACCGATGTCGACCTTGGTGCGCTGCTCGTCGACCTGCTGATAACCGAGTTCGACCAGCCATTTCGGCGACCGGGAGCCACGACCGGTCGTGTCGACCACGAGGTCGGCGTCGAGGGTCTCCTCCCCGGTGCCCTCGTTGCGCCGGTGAATCCGTGCACCCGTGACGCGTGATCCGTCCGGGGTGGCGGACAGTCCCACCACGTCGCACTCTTCGAGGAACGTAACGTTGGGCATGGCCTCCACTCGCCGCCGGACGTGGTATTCCAACACCGGTCGTGTCGCGGCGACACAGCTCAGACCGGCCCGGACCTGCTTGAGTCGCCTTCCGTGGAAGTACCACCGCACGGTGCCTGCCAGGTCGGAGAAGGGGACGCCGTCGTCGGCCATCTCCTGGGTGATGCCGGGGAACAACTCCTCCAGCGCCTGATGTCCCCTCGCGAGCAGTCCGTTGATGTGGCGAGTCTGCGGAGCGCCACGCCGCCATTCCCGCACTCCGATCAGCCGATCACGATCCACCAGGACCACCTCGCGATAAGAAGGGGCGAGAGCGGCGGCGGCGAATAGTCCGGTGATGCTTCCGCCGAGCACGACGGCACGGCCTGCGATCACGCTACTCAAAGCAGTCATCTCCTTCGGCGCCGACCCGAGTCGGCCGTTCGGTCATGACCGGCGAGAACGCGACCAGCAACCCGCAATCGGACCGCAGACTCATCTCGGGATTGCGGCGACGGCGGAACCGGGGCGTGCTCGTCGGACTTCCGCGCGCTGGTCGACCTCGAATGATGAGGCACGGCGGCGGGCGATCGCGCCCGACGTCACCCCAGCGACACCGTCGCATCGTCACAGTCCGACGACGTCGACCACACCTCTTGACGTGCCCATTCACCAGGTTCGCAGCAGCGGCGGGCTTCCCCGCTTCATCGACTCCGCGAGATCGCAATCGAAGAGATGCGGCGGATTCCCCGTAGGCGAGACGATGTGTCCTCGCCAGCCCCGTCATCGAATTCCTCGATTACCAGGACGACGCCGTCGAATTCGTCGTCGTCGAGATCTCCGAAATCTTCGCGAGGGAGAACAGCGTGTCGCACAGCCACCCGCCATCGAGGGCCGAGCTGATTCGCCGAGCCTCGGATCTGGTGCCGACCCTGCAACGGAACAGCACCTCCCATGAGGACGAACGTCGCCTCCACGACGAGACCATAGAAGCGCTCACCGCCGCAGGTGTCTTCCGAATGCGGGTGCCTGCTCGCTACGGCGGATACGAGAGCGACGCCGGGACCCTCGTCGAGGTCGCGGGTGCGTTGGGGCGGGGCGACGGCGCCGCGTCCTGGGTCACCTCGGTCAGCTGGATCACGACGTGGATGGCCGGGCTGTTCCCCGACAAGGTGCAGGACGAGATCTTCGCGTCACCCGACGTCCGGACCTGCGGAACCCTGAGTCCCAGTGCGACGGCCGTCACCGCGACCGACGGGTTCGTCGTCACTGGACGATGGGGCTTCATCAGCGGCGCGCCGCACAGTCACTGGCAGGTCGTCATCGCGATGAACCCGCAGCAGGAGGGCCCGCCGCTGCCGATCATGGCGATCGTGCCGATGACCGACCTCACGATCGTCGACGACTGGTTCACCTCCGGACTACGGGGAACCGGCAGTGTCACCACGGTCGCCGAGGAGGTCTTCATCCCGCGAGACCGGGTCCTGCCGCTGCCCGCCGTACTCCGCGAGCAGTACGGGTCCCAGCGGAACGCCGCCTCCTCGATCTTCCGCGCCCCGCTGATCCCCACTGCCGCCGTGTCGTCGGTCGGCACCGCCATCGGCCTCGCCCACGCCGCCCGTACCGCCTTCCTTGAGCGGCTGCCCGATCGCAAGATCACGTACACCGACTATCCGAGTCAGGCCGAGGCGCCGCTGACTCATCGGCTGCTGGCCGACGCCGCGCTGCGCATCGACGCGGCGGAGTTTCACGCCCGCAGGCTCGCCGAGTTGATCGATGCCAAGGGCGAGGCCGATGAGGTGTGGACGACACGGGAACGGGTGGGCGCCCGCGCAGACCTGGGGCGGTCGTGCCAGCTCGCGAAGGAGGCCGTCGACATCCTCGCGTCGGCGAGCGGCGGCTCCTCGGTGTACAGCTCGGTTCCGATTCAACACATCCAACGCGACATCCAGGCGATCAGCCTGCACGCGCTCATCAATCCGGACACGAACCTGGAGCTGTACGGGCGAGTCCTGTGCGACCTCGAACCCAACACCCTCTACATCTGACCCGCAAACCGGACGTGAGGCGGCTGACGATGAGAACCGTGGTCATTCCGGCGGCTGGCGCCGACTGGGAACTTCGCCAGACACCGAGGCCGAGCCCCGGACCGGGCGAGGTGCTGATTCGGGTCCGTGCTTCGGCGATCTGTCACAACGACGTGCTGGCCGGGCTGGGCATCCTCCCGTTCCCGTCGACATCGCCCGCCATCCCCGGTCACGAACCGGCAGGCGACGTGGTCGAAGTCGGCGCCGGAGTCACGTCCCGGCAGGTGGGCGACCGGGTCGGCGTCACCTGGATTCAAGGCGTCTGCGGACGATGTGCGCAGTGCAGGCGCGACAGCCGACTGTCCGGCCGCGCGGCGTTCTCCTGCGCCGCACCGGCGACGACGGGCTTCACCGCGCCAGGCGGACAGGCGGAATGGCTCCTCGCTCCGGCGGCGGGCACGGTCCTCCTGCCCGCCGACCTGAGCTACGAGCTGGCCGCGCCGATGCTGTGCTCCGGGTACACCGCCTGGAGCGCACTGAGCGTCGGGGCGCCTCGGCCCGGCGAGCGCGTCGCGGTGCTCGGCATCGGAGGCATCGGGCATCTCGCGGTTCAGTTCGCCGCTGCCGCCGGGTTCGAGACCGTCGCCATCACCCGGTCATCCGACAAACACGCGATCGCAGCGGATCTCGGTGCCACGCTCGTTCTCGGCAGCGGCACGGAACTCGACGCGGCAGGCGGCGCCGACGTGATCCTGGCGACCGCACCGTCCTACTCCAGTGCAGGCGAAGCGATGCGCGGACTGCGGCCGGGCGGTCGCATGGTGCTGGCGGGCATCGACGGCCGGGAGCCCTTCAGCATCCCGCCGGACCTGGCTCGGCCGTTCTTCGCGCACGGACAACAGATCCTCGGTGCAACACACGGTGGGATGGAGCACCTGGCACTGGCGCTCGCCTCGGCCGCAGCAGGCGAGGTGACGCCCCGGATCGAGGTGTTCGCTCCCGAGCAGATCGCGCAGGCCGCAGCCGCGGTGGCGACGGGCTCCGTCCGCTTCCGCGCCGTCGTCGCCTACTGAACAAGTCGTCAGTTTCCAGTACGGGCGCGGCACAGGCACGCGCGGGATCAGGAGGTCGAACCGATGGCCGGTCAGGTCGGGAGACGCGCCGTGGTGCTGGGCGGAAGCATGGCAGGGTGTCTCGCCGCCCGCGCCCTCGCCGAGCACTACGCCGAGGTCGTGGTCGTGGAACGGGACACCATACTCGGGGTGGACGGACCACGCCGAGGTGCACCGCACACCCGACACGCACACGGACTGCACGCCCGAGGCCATCTCGCGTTGGAGGAGCTGTTCCCCGGCCTCACCGACGAGCTGGTGGCAACGGGTGTTCCGACGGGCGATCTCGGCGAGATGCGCTGGTACTTCAATGCTCGACGGCTGAGCCCGGCTCGAACCGGACTCACCTCGGTCACCGCGCCGAGACCGGTACTCGAACACCACGTCCGGGCCAGGGTCGCGGAACTGCCGAACGTGACGTTCCTCGAACGGCATCGCATCCTCGGGCTCCGGGCAGCGACCTCCCGGAGCCGGATCGTGGGCGTTCGGGTGCAGTCAGACGAGGCGACGGCCGAGGAGCTGCTCGATGCAGACCTGGTCGTCGATGCGACCGGCCGGGGCTCGCGCACCCCGGTCTGGTTACAGGAGTTGGGCTACTCTCGGCCGGACGAAGACAGGGTGAAGATCGACCTCGCCTACACGACCAGGCACTATCGGACTCGCCCGGAGTGGTTCGACGGGGTGCAGTCGATCAACCCGGTGGCGTCCCCCGCGCACCCCCGAGGCGCGTTCTTCGGCCAGGTCGGCCGCGACGTGTGCGTCCTGTCGCTGACGGGTCTGCTCGGCGACCATCCGCCGACCGAACCCGAGGCGTTCCTGGAGTTCGTCCGATCGCTGCCGATCCCGGAGATCTACACGGCGGTCCGGGAAGGCGAGCCGCTCGACGACCCGGTGTCGTTCCGCTTCCCCACCAGCGTCCGACGTCGTTACGAGCGGCTGGCACGGTTCCCGGAGCGGCTGTTGGTGCTGGGTGACGCCGTGTGCAGCTTCAATCCCGTCTACGGTCAGGGTATGAGCGTCGCGGCCATCGAGACGTTGACGCTTCTCGATCACCTTCGACTGGGCACGCCGCCCGTCCCGCAGCGGTTCTTCGCCGACGTCGCCAGGGTTGTCGACGCGCCGTGGGACGTCTCGGCGGGCGGGGATCTGGACTTCCCCGATGCGGAGGGTCCCAGGTCGGTGAAGACCAAGGTCGTCAACGCGTACATGGCACGGTTGCAGTATGCGGCGAGCAAGGACGCGGGGATCACCGACGCCTTCATGCGTGTCGCCGGACTCGTGGATCCTCCGCAGGCCCTGCTACGCCCGAAGACGGTCCTGCGGGTCCTGCGACACGCGGTACGCAGGCCGCCGCCGGGCGAGTCCCGATCGGCCGCGCCGCAGCCCGAGTCACCGCGCACGTCACCGGCCGAATCGGAGTGACGGGCGCCGCAGGCGTCGCGTCCCGGCATACCGACGGCAGTCGTCACACGATCCGCGTGATGACTGTCGTCGAACCGGGATCGAACACCGTCCGCGGAGCGGCGTTCCATCGGGACGGCCTGCACTACGCGCCCCGCGTGACCAGGCAGGCGTGCTCCACCGCCTTCGGCTGACGGGCGATCTCGGCCGACTGATGTCGACGGCCGCAGCGAGCCCCGCCATCCCCGGCTCACCCTTCTCACGACCGGACGTCTGTGCGCGCCGAACAGGATCGGCGAGCGCCGCGAAGGTACGGCCGAGCAGCGCCGGACTGTTTCCGTCACTCCCGGATCGCCGGTCCCGACGCCCCTCCCTCGCCAGTTCCGAGCCGTGTCGAGGGCCCCCGATCGACGACAGCCCACCGACTCCGGTCTACCGGACGACGCGCAGCACGATCGTCAGCCCGGACACGTCCAGGACCTGGAGCCGGACCGGCGAGCCGCCCGGCCGGTCGAACAGTCGGACGCCGTCGCCGAGCAGGACCGGCGCGATGGACACGAGCAGCTCGTCGAGCAGACCCGCCTCGATGCACTGGCGGGCGACGTCGGCGCCGAGCACGCCCACGATCTTGTCGCCCGCGGCCGCTCTCGCGGCGGCCACGGCGCCGTGAAGATCGTCCGAGAAGGTGACGTCGACTTCCGGTTCGGCGGGGACGTGGTGGGTCAGCACGAAGGTCGGCCCGCTCCACTGGCCGCCGTAGGCGCCCTCGCTGTCGGTGCCCTTGTTCGGGTCGTCGCCTCGAAAGGTCCGATTGCCCACGAGGACGGCGCCGATGGCGGGGACGAGGTCGTCCGTCAGATCGGCGGCGGAGTCGAGGTCGGAGGCCGTGTCGGACTGGACGGCCGCGGAGCTCGCGTATTCGGTCAGCCAGGACATGTCGCCCGCCGCTCCCGCGATGAAGCCGTCCAACGACATCGTGCACTGGTACTGCAGGCGGCTCATGAGCTGTCTCCTTCGTTGCGGATGCTCGGTCGGCGGCATTGAAAACCGCGCTGCGCCCGAGATCGCGCCGGATCGACGAGCCGTCATCGTGATCGGCCCAGCCAGGAGCGTACGGTCGGGGACCGACCGCCGCCCTTCGCTACCCAGCGTGACCAGCTTCCTCGATCGGCGCTGACATGCCTCACTCTTTCTGGTGGCCGCGAATTATTTCAGGGACGCACCAGACACCGCCTGGCATAGTAGGCGATGGAGATCATCTCCGCCCCGCCGGAAGCAGGAAGTCGGCAGCCGCCGCTCGAATCGACAGCCCGAAAGCCCGCTCGACGACAGCGGACTTCGGCGACTCCTGCCTGCCATGGCGAGGAATCTCCATTCCCTGTCCGAAGCCTGATGAAAAGCGAGAGGTCAATGCAGGCGGAAGCCCTCGATCGAATTAAGCTCATCTTCAACCTTCTCGACGCCGACGGCTCGGAAAATCTCGCGGCGGACGATTTCGAACTCATGGCCGCTCGGGTGTCCGCAGCCGCGACCGGCGCCGGTGAGGACGCGAAGTCCGCCGCGCTGGCGGCGTTTCGTCGGTACTGGTCCACGTTGGCCTCGGAGCTGGACGCCGACGGCGACGGGGTCGTCAGCTTCGAGGAGTACACGGCCTGCGTCTTGTCGCCCGAGCGCTTCGAGGAGACGATCAACGACTTCGCCGAGTCGCTGGCCGCACTCGGCGATCCGGACGGCGACGGACTCATCGAGCGCCCCCTCTTCGTCGCACTCATGACCGCCATCGGGTTCGATCTCGCCGGCGTCAACGCACTCTTCGACGCGTTCGAGCCGACAGAGGCAGACGAGATCTCGGTGGCGACCTGGGTGGCCGAGATCAAGGACTACTACTCGCCGGACAAGGCGGGAATCGCCGGAGATCGCCTGGTCACGAACGCCTGACCGAGCCGAGAACACGCCGGGGCGGTCGGCTCGCGTCGACTGTCCTGGCTTCCGCACGGCTCGCGGTGGGGTGGTCGGTGTACTCGCCCGTCCCTGCGGGTGTCTAGGAGCGGATCAGCCGCAGCGGGCCGCAGTCGTCCCCCGCCAGAGCAGCCCCGAGGCGCAGACGAGCGCACCTCGGCGCCCGGCCACACCGGCCGGACATCGACGACCCGACCGCCAGGACGAAGGAGCACGGTGCAACGGAACATCGGACTTGCCGTCGGCCGAGGAACGGGACCGGAGTTGGCGGACGTCTTCGAGAGGACCGTCCAGAACATCGGCCAGCTGTACTCGACGACGGCTGTGATCACGCGTTCGCCGAGGATTTACCACTCCTATTTCTCACTGTTACCGGAAGGCGACCTGGAACGTATTCGCCAGCTCACCGAAGAAGACGCCGCACACTACGAGCAGTTCTGTCGTGACCAGGCGGTCTCGGGCACGTCGGCGATCTTCCGCACCGCGATGAACGCCCAGTCGCTGTATCTGGTGCGGCAACGACTCCGGGCGGTCAAGGTCGACGTCATCCAAGCACAGAAGGCCTCGTTACTGCTCATCCGCGATGCGGCCCAGGGCTTCTACACCGGCGAGAACAGCCATGTGCCCGGCGTGGTGACCCGCACGATGACATTCAGCCGGGAGATCACCGATCAGGTGATCTCCTTCGCCTTACGTCGGGCCCGTGACGAATGGCCGGACGGCGAGGTCCGCGAGATCATCATGGCCTACAAGTTCCACCTGCTCGACGGCGCCTTCGCCGAGTGGGTGGCAGACGCCGCTGCCCGCCACGGAGTCGACATCGCGCTGTGCCAGCCGGACACGGTCAACCGAAATCTGATCGAGCGCGGCCTGTCCCCTCGCACGGTGATCATCAGCGGCAACGAATGGGCCGACATCATGCACGCCGTGCTGCTCGACCGGTTCGCCGCCGAGCGACAGGAGAGCCGCTTCACCGAGAACATCCACCTGCATCCCGAGGTGTCCGGCCTCGTCGAGTACCAGACCGTGCACGGTTCGGCCGACGACCTGGCAGGCACGAACCGGGTCAATCCGATGGCGACGGTCCGGGCCGCGGCGGCGGTGATGGAACGACATGTCCACTGCACGGGTGCGACGAAGGCGATGGAACTGGCTCTCGACTCGCTGCGGAGTCGGGAGATCCTCACCTCGGATCTCGGCGGGAGCCACTCGACGACGGCCGTGGTGGACGCGCTGCTGGACGTGTTGGAGCCGCATGTCGCCCCGGCGGCCGACACCGGCCCGGCCGACCCCTCTGCGGCGCCGTGACCGCTCGCCCGAGATCGGCGCTGGTGGTCGTCGACCTGCAGAACGACTTCTGCACCGGGCCGCGAGCCACGGCGCGCTACCGAGGCGACCCGGCGACGCTGGACGCCGTGACGACGAACGCCTGCCGCGCCGTGGACACGGCGCGCGCCCACGGCGTCGAGGTCCTCTTCGTCCGCTTCCTCGGCGATCGCGAACTCCAGGGCCCCAGTTGGCGACGTCGAGACCTCGCGCTGGGCAAGGAGCCCAAGTGCCGCGGCGGCTCGTGGGGAGCGGAGTTCCACCGGGTCTCCCCCGCACCGGAGGAACACGTCTTCACCAAACGAGCCTGCTTCGACGCGTTCCTCGCCGACGGCTTCGAGGCACACCTCCGGCGGCAGGACATCGCACATCTGGTGTTCGCAGGCCTCTACACCGACGTCTGCGTCGACTCCACGGCGCGGACCGCGTTCCAGAAGGGCAGGCACGTGACCGTGCTGTCGGACTGCACGACGAGCCTGCACCTGCCCGACGAGGAGATCCTGCGATTCATGACCGTGGTGTACGGCGCGGAGATCACCACCCACGATCGTCCGGAGCGATGGACGTCGACTCCGGCAGCAGAGGAGGACACGTGACAGGTTCACCGCACGACGCCGGGGTGATCGAGGGCGTCGGCCGGACCGCCCTGCTGGTCGCCGCCGGACGCGCGATCGAGACCCACCGCGCCGACTCGCTCGCCCAGGACGTCTACGCGGAGCACTTCGTCCGCGCCGCCCGCGCCTCGGCGGACTGGCCGGTCCGCATCGAGGACGCACCCGGGGGCGACGCGTGTCCGCTCTGGGGCAGGCTGGCACGCTACTTCGGTCTGCGCACGCGGGTCCTCGACGACTTCCTGCTTTCGGCGACCGGTCGCGGGACCAGTCAGGTCGTCCTGCTCGGCGCAGGCCTCGATGCCCGGCCGTTCCGCCTCGGCTGGCCGGACGGCACCACGATCTTCGAGATCGACCAGGAGCAGGTGTTGTCCTTCAAGCACTCGGTGCTCGACCGGCTGGGTGCCAGACCGACGGCGTCGCTGCACTCGATCGCCGCCGATCTCCGCGAGGACTGGGCGGGCGCGCTGGTCGCGGCGGGCTACGACGCCACCGAGCCGAGCGTCTGGCTGGCCGAGGGCCTGCTGCTCTATCTGCCCGCTGCGGCGGAGCGGCGGCTCGTCGACACGGTGGACCTGTTGACGGCGGCGGGCGGCGGCAGCCTGGCGTACGAGATCAAAATCGGCGCCGAGTCACCGGCCGTCCGCGCCAATCCGCTCTACTCCACCGCCCTCGAACAGATCGGCGTCGACCTGCTCGCACTGTTCGACACCGAGCCTCGGCCCTCCTCGGCCGCCGAGTTGACCGGGCGAGGCTGGTCGACGACGGTCCGCACGCCGTTCGACTTCACGGCGCAGTACGGACGCGGACCGCTGCCCGAGCAGCACGACGCGGTGGGCACCAACCGGTGGGTGTTCGCCGACCGGGCCCGAGACGCGGCGGCGTCGGCCTCAGCGGAAACGACGCAGAGCGCGCGCCTCGATCCGGAGCCGCCCACGAACCCAACGGACCACCTCGTCCTCGACGGTGCCGAGTGAACGACGGCGCCCGGTGAGAGGCGGAGTCGGGCCCGCGCACCCGGGCCCGGCTCCCGCCTCCGCGACAGATCCCGTGCTCGGCAGCCGTCGCGGGCACCGCGTCGGACGGCGGAGGACTCTCGATGAGGACGACCACGGCCAGGCCAGGACAGCTCGACGCAGGCAGGATCAAGACGCCGGGGCAGCGGACGGCGGCGCCTCTGCCCGCCCGGGCACCGCCCGGTCACCTCGGCGCTGCGCACGGTCCGCTCTGAAAGCCGCGTCCGGTCACACGATCATCGACGGCCACGGCCAACGACGGATGCGATAGGGCAGCCACCAGGCCAGGTTGCCCGCCGTCCCCGCCAACCCTTCCGCCACGAACGCGGCCAGCACGTGCTCCGGCACCGCCGACACCGGCGTCCCGTCGAGCAGCAGATCGATCGCGGCGAGGTACTCGGGATCGTCGACGATGAACCGGGACAGCGAGCCCGCCCGCCGGTCCCGGACCTCCACGAACCCCGGACCTCGCCGGTAGGCGCACTTGCACAGGTAGAACGTCTCCCGCCACAGCTGGAGGATCTCCTCGGCGTTCGGCTCGCCCGGCAGGTCCCTCGGCGGGCAGAGGTGGTTGAGCCGGTGCCAGATGTCGATGTGCGGGCCGAGCCGGAGTTCCCAGTCCACGGCGATGCTTCGACTGGTCAGCTCGCGCAGGAGCACCATGACCCAGACCAGCGACTCCTCGTCCATGCCGCCGGTCAGGTCCACCGGGCGGCTCAGGCCGACGCGCCGCAGCCCCTGCTCGTACAGCTGGGCCACCAGCTCGGTGGCATCGCCCGAGGCGGGCAGCTCGCCCATTCCGATACCGGGCAGGTGGTGCACCTCGGCGTCGTGCTCCCGCCAGAGCCGCAGCGTCAGCGGGGCGAGGCCCGGTGTGGTGATCTCGGCGGCGGTCATGCGGAGGCTCCGGCCATGCTCGTCTCCTCGACGGGGTCCGAGGTGTCGATGCGCATCAGGTCCTGGTTCGTCGACAGTGGAGCGACGTGGACGTAGTGCTCGGACTCGGTGAACAGGATGCCCAGGTCGAGCCAGCGACGGGTCAGCCGCTCCAGCCGCCCGACGTCCGAAGCCCCGCCGTCGGCGGACAGCTTGCGGTCCAGCGCGGCGAGGGTGTGCGGCTGATCGAGCAGCCGGAACACCGCGACGTCCCAGGGGTCGGTGAGGCGCAGCGTGGACCAGTCGAAGTCGCGCCGCCTGCTGATCAGCAGGATCTCCGAGCCGAGATCGGTGTGCGAGAGCCTGCTACCGGCGAACTCGCGCTGCCACCGGTCGGCGGCGGCGCGCAGCCGGTCGCCGAGCGACTCGTCGATGCCGCGCTCCGGTGAGGAGAACAGGTAGGCCAGGTCGAGCAGTTCGGACTCGGGCAGGTCGTAGCTGAGGGTGTAGGCCCCGCCGGGCGTGAGTTCGCCGAAGCCGAGTTCCGGTCGGTTGAAGTACGGGCTGAACCGCTCGATCACGATGCGCGCCACGCCGTCCAATGGCGGCAGGTGGTGCAGGGCGGGCATCTGCTCGATGACGGGCAGGTAGTCCGCCTCGTCCTCGCCGGGGAACCCGTACAGATAGTTCCAGGCGATCGACAGGCCCACCGTGGCCGCGTCCCGCAGCATCCGGACGTTCTGACAGCCGGTGACGCCCTTGTCCATCAGCTTGAGCACGCGGCTGTTCAGGCTCTCGATGCCCGGCTGCACGTTGACCAGCCCGGCCTTGAAGAGCGTCTCCAACTGCCCGCGCCGCATGTTGGACTTGATCTCGTACTGCATGCGCAGGTCGTAGCCGGAGTCGATGATCGTGGGCAGCAGCGTCTTGACGTAGCCCATGTCCAGGATGTTGTCCACGACGAACATGTCCAGCACCTGGTGCCGGGTCACCAGCTCCACGATCTCCGCCCAGAACACCGTGGGGCTCTTGCTGCGGAACTCCATGAACGATCCGTTGAGACCACAGAACTTGCAGTGGTGCTTCTCCCCCCACCAGCAGCCCCTGGCCCCCTCCACCACCAGCTTGGGCTCCACCCAGTCTCGGGCCGTGGAGACGTCGAGCCGCTCGAAGTAGCCGTCGTAGTCGGGCGAGACGATCTCGGCGGGCATCAACGGCCGGGTGTTCATCCGGTTGGACACCGAGATCCCGTCCGGGCCGCGCCAGCACAAGCCGAGCACGTCCGAGGGCGCGGTGTCCTGTCGGAGCGCCGCCAGCAGCCTGGGGAAAGTCACCTCGCCCTCGCCCCGGATGACGAAGTCGAGGAACTCGTAGTTGCGGTGCAGGGCCTCGCCCTGCACGCCGTCGCAGTTGGCGCCGCCCATCGCGGTCAGCACGTGCGGGGCGGCGCGTTTGATCGCCCTGGCCACCGCCAGGGTAGGCATGTTCTGTTGGAACGTGGAGGTGAAGCCGACGAGGTCCGGTTCCATGGCCAGGATGCGCTCGGTCAGCTCGGCGACGAAGTCCGGCGCCGAGGCGTGCAGCTCCAACGACATCCGTCGATGCTCGTCGGTCATCGGGACCTGCTCGACGAACTCGGCGTTCCGCCACTGGGGATCGTCGTAGAGCGCCGAGGAGAAGACCCAGTCGCCGACCCCGGCGAAGTAGGTGGCCAGCGAATAGAAGTGATAGTCCTGGATGGTGAACTCGCTTCGCTGGGTCACCCAGTCCACGTAGTCCAGGTTGGCGTGGAGCACGTCCACCTCGACCGCCGGATCGGCCTTGATCGCGGCGCGGCGGAGGATGCCGAGCGCGAGCGACGGCACATCGATCAGGGCCCAGGGCATGTTGACCAGCAGAACTCGCACGGCGATCCCGCCTTCCGGCTCGTGGAACCTCTCGCTGTCGGCGACCCCAGTGGTCGCCGGTTCCGAAGTGGGTCGGGGGAGGCAGCCGCGCCGCCCCCGACCCGGGTGTCTCCGGTGGCGTCAGAAACGCACGCCGACCGAGACGACGACCGTGACTCCCCGGCTCTGATCCCGGTTGCCCCTGATGGGGTCGTTCTTCACGACGCTCTTCCGCATGTCCTCACCCTCTTCCGGTGTTGTCGTCATCCCGCGTCCGCAGGCGCGGACGCAGGTCTTCCCCCCAGCGCCGTTCCGACGAAGCGGACGACGGTGGCGAGCATCTGGACGTGGACGTCGATCTCGTGGCCCTCATGTCCGGAGCGCGTCCACAGCAGCTCCGGCGGAAGTCCCCTGAGTCGCAGGGCCTCGGCGTAGTCGGCGACCTGACCAGGCGGGCATCGTTCGTCGTCGGTCGCCGCCACGATCAGCACCGGGGCGCGGACCGCATCGACATAGGTCGACGGCGAGGCCGCCGCATAGGCCTGCGGACACTCGTCCGGGTCACCGCCGAACAGGCGGACGTCCATGGCCCGGACCGCCTCGGTGGTGTCCCGGAACGCGGCGGCGTAGTCGGCGATCGGGTTGACCGAGGCCACCGCCTGCCACAGGTCCGGTTGGACGCCCGCCGCGAGCAGCGCGAGGTAGCCGCCCCAGGACTCGCCGCACACCGCGATCCGCTGCGCATCGGCCAGTCCGCTCGCGACGAGGTGGGCCCGCACGGCGGCCAGATCGTGCAGCTGCGTCAGCCCGACCCCTTCGTCTCCGGCGACGGCGTCCCGCCAGGCGGCGCCGTACCCGGTGGAGCCCCGGTAATTGGGTCGTGCCACCGCGCATCCGATGCTGACGAACACCGACACCAGCGCGTCGTAGGCGTCGCGGGCGGCATCGTGGGGACCGCCGTGGGCGAGCACGACCGTCGGGTACGGGCCTGCGACGTCGGGGACGGTGAGCAGGGTGTGCACGGGCCCGGCCTGCGTGTCCACCCAGACCTCGGCCCGCGCCCCCGGCTGCACGTCCCGCCGCTCGCGGCCAGGCGGGCGGGTGCCGGAGGCGGTGCGCAACGTCGGTGGCCGGGTGCTGTCAGTCCAGACGTAGTGCAGGTCGCCGTCCGGTTGGACCCGCGCGGCGAGGATGGTGCCGTCGGGGGTGTCCAGGACCGTGCTGACGTCGGCGGCCGGGTCCACCTCGTGCAGGATGCTGCGGGCATGGCGGTCCTGGCGCACCAGAATCCGCTCGCCGTCGGGATACCAGCTCGGGGCGATCTCGGTGTCGAACGCGGGACCGATCTCGGTATCTCCTACGCGGCCCGCCGAGGTCGACCCGCTCTCGCGATCCCAGACGGCGAGCCGGTAGCCGTCACCGTCTCCGACGGTGAGCAGCAGCCGCTCCCCACCCGGCGCGAAACCGGCAGGCCACACCGGATTCCCGACGCCGGAGAGCACCGTCCGCTCCCCGTTCGCCAGGTCGAGCAGCAGGACCGCCGTCACCGACTCGGGATCGCCCGCCACCGCGAGCAGCCGCCCGGAGTCGGCGAGGTCCACCACCGAGGCATGGCCCGCGATCCGCTCGACCGGCCGCGCCGGTTCGCCCGGCCGCCGCAGGTAGACGGTCAGGCCGTCGTCGTCCTCGATGCCTGCGGCCACGGTGCCGTCGGCTGCCATCGCCAGTCCCGCCGCCCGCCCCGCAGGCAGGTCGGCCGACCGGTCGGCGCCGCCGTCGAAGGCCCGCACCCGCCACGAGCCGACGCCGCCGAGGTCGTCGTCGAACCACCAGACGTCGTGGCCGCTGGGATCGATGGCGCAGGTGACGGTGCCCTGCGGCCGGTCGGTGATCTGCCGTGCGGTGCCTGCACGGGTGTCCCAGGCGAAGATCTCGCACCGGCCTGCGGCATCACCGACGTAGACCGCCCTGGTGGGCGCCGCCTCGGCGAAGGCGGGCGGCTCGGGAAAGTGGATGCGCACGTCGACGTCCATGTCACCTCACTCCTCGACCGATGTGGACCGGGACTGCCCGGCAGGAGGGCCTGCGACGGGCTCGGCGCCCGCTGCGGGCTCGCCCGCCCGGCCCGAGCCGGGCTCGGCGACGAACTCCGGCTCGACCGCTGCCGTGGCGGCCCGCACGGAGACCGTGGCGTAGAGGGCCAACAGCACCAGTCCGGCGGCGAGCACGACGGCGTTCTGCGCCGGGGACAGGACGGTCACCAGCGCGCCGGCGAGCAGCGGGGCGAGCGCGGCGGTCCCCTCGCCGAGGGTGCCGATGGCGGTGCCGACCCGGCCCTGCAGCCGGTCCGGCGTCATCATGATCGCCTTGGACTGGAACACGATGCTCAACGCGGGAGTCAGGAAGGAGACCAGCGCGAGGAGCACGCCGACGCCCACGGCCGAGGAGACGACGGCGAAGGCGAGCACGACGGCGGCGATCACCCACGACACCACCACCACCAGCAGCGACGGCCGGAACCGTCGCAGCACCATGGGCGCCGTCAACGCCCCCGCCAACCCGGCCGCGCCCGCCACACTCAGGACGAGCCCGAGCACCGCAGCGGACCAGCCGTCGATCCGCGCGTGCAGGATCACCTGGAAGTACAGGGCCCCCACGATCAGATTCAGTCCGGCGGCCCAGAGCGAGACGAACCGCAGGAACGGCCTGCTCCAGAGGAAGCGCAGCCCACTGCCGAACTCGCGGCGGAACCCGCGGCGGACGTCGGGCGGCGTCGAGGGGTCGCGGTCCGCGCGCAGCTCGGATCGCATGCCCCTGGCACACAACGCGGCGACCAGGTACGAGAGGGCGTCGACGAGGAACGGCACCCAGGCGGCGAGCTGGTAGAGGGCCCCGCCGATGCCGGGACCGGCCAGCCGCGCCCCCTGCTCGCGGGCCTGTAACGCGCCGAGTGCCGATTCCGGCGACTCCGCCGGGAGGACGGCCTTGATCCCTCCCGAGGCGGCGGCGGCGTAGCAGGCGGCGGCCAGTCCCTCGACGACGGCGGCGATCAGCAGCAGCGGCAGGGAAGCGGTGCCGGTGGCCGCGCCGATCGCGATCGCTCCCATCGCAGCGGCCGCCACCAGGGCGGCGACGGCCATGAGCCTGCGTCGCGATCCGCGATCGGCGTAGACGCCCGCGATCGGTCGGAACAGGACCTCGACGAGCCCGCCCGCGGTGCCGACGAGGCCCGCCGTCATCGGCGTCCCGCCGACCGCCAGCACGAGGATCGGCAGGACCAGCGCCGACGCGTGGGAACCGAGCAGGTTCGCCGCGCCGCCGATCCAGAACAGCCGAAAATCATGCCTGCGTCGGGCTGAATCAGCGCCCGCCCCGAATGCGATCATGCTTTCCCCGACGTCCGGTGAAACACCTTGAGCCCGAGCGAAGAACTCGAGTACGCCGACCCCCGAATACGAAGAACCCCGAGCACGAGAAATCCGGAGAACCGGCGAATCCCGCGCCAGAAGAACCCGAGACAAGCAGCGCCTGAATACTCAGACACCCAGCATCATGAACACCCCAGAACCGATGGCCGACAACCTGATCACTCGCCAGAGCGGCTGGTCATGTCGACCAGGAAGCCCACTCGAGCACATTATCCGTGCCGGTCAGTCGACCGAGCATCGCAGAGAGACTTCCCTTTTTCTAGCCGCCGAACGGACTACATTCAGCTTCGGGATCGACCGGACAGGGCGCCGAGAACACGACTCGGAAGAGCGGGCCCGGGCGTCGACGGCATGGCGAACGGCACGACTGACGGCACTGTGGTGAGACAGCGACACACCGCGCGCCGCATTCGAGAAAAGAAGACGGGATCAGCATCGGCCATTAACCCACCGGGAGTCGACGAATCACGTACATCTTCGACGCGACCAAGAAGAAAGGACGCCCGCAGAATTCTCCATCGACCATCGACAGTAGACGAACGGCGCACCGCGCACGGCGACAGCAGATCACCGGCCGGCTTCGACCTCGGCGCCCGAGATCGGGTCATCGGATGCTCTCGCCCTGCCGAGACCGGCTCGTGGCCCGCCCACCTCGCATCGACTGATCGATTCGTGTCGGCTGCCAGGAACGCCGACGGCCACGAGTGCCGGCCCCTCGACGACCACGACGATCGCACCGCCCATCGACCCAGTGGGACACCGGGGAGCGCCCGCTCGAACCGGCCGCCGAGGGACCGGATGCACGGGGTCGGCGGCCCTCTCGGCAACGAACCGAGGCCGACGCGAGCCGAGTGCACGACGGCGGCGAGACGCCACGCCCTGCGCCGTACATCGGCTCCGTCCTCGTCGTTCCGGCCCGTCGGAGTCCCCGCGAACCCCCGGCCCGTCGACTGAGTGCGCCCGGCCCGGAGCGACCCGGGCGAGGTCGACGCCCCCGGGCCGGGCCGGTGTCGGGTGAGGCGCGGGCGCGGGGCGCTCCGGTGGTGTGGCCGTGCCGGGCGCGCGAGGAGTCCGCTGCAACCATCCGCGCGGACCGGGTCCGTACTGCGCGGATGCCCCGCCACCATGGCTCGTGACGGGGCACCGACGGCCGAACACGGCCGCCGCATCACCGGGCCGGTGCTGCGGCCTGCCCAGCCCGCCCGAGAATCAGAGGGCCCGACCGAGATAGCCGGTCACCGACGACACCACGGGCGCGATGTCCGCATCGCCGATCGCCCCGCCCACCCGGTAGGGCAGGCTCGCCAGCTTCGGCACGTTGCGCGCCCAGATGGTCCGCTCCTCCGGGGCAGGGTCGTGCAGAGCCGTGGCCTCACCGCAGCCCCCGCACTCCAGATACACCATGTTCTCGACGCCGCCGATGATCGTCACCCTGGCATCCTTGAGGATGGTGAGCGCCCGGTTGGTGTCCAGGTGGGCGACCTCGGCGGGCGTCACCACCAGCACCGCCGCCACCGGACCCGCCAGCGCCAACAGCGCCTGCTGCACGTCCCCGGTGCCCGGCGGCAGGTCGACGACGAGCGTGTCGACGTCACCCCAGCGCGTGTCCCGGATCAGCCTGCCCAGCATCATGTCGCCGATCGAGGCGTCGACCGCGAATCCCTGCTGTCCCGCGAGCAGGAACCCGACCGAGGCGACCTTGAGCCCGTCGACCTCCATCGCCTCGATCCCCGAGTTCCGCCCGCCCACCCAGTTGGCGATGGTCAACGACTTGGCAGGCACGTCCCGCCGCAACCCGAGCATCCGAGGCACATCCGGCCCGTGCAGATCGGCGTCCACCAGCCCGACCTTCCGCCCGGCGGCGACGAGCCTGCGGGCCAGGGCGACGGCGACGCTGGTCTTGCCGACCCCGCCCTTTCCACATACCACGGCGATGACGGGGATGTCGGTGATGGCCCTCGTCGCACCCATGCGATCAAGACTACGACGGGGCGGGCGCGACAAGGACGGTCGAAATCCCCGCCGAACTGGTTTCACGTGCCCCGCCGAAATACGGAGCCCCCCCGTTGCTCACCCCGATGCGTCGCGACGGAGCAGGTGGCAGACCGAGGACCGCCCCGGTCTTCGCTAGACGCGGAACCGTCCCCGTCCTCAGTCGCGCAGCACCGAACGCAGGAAGCGCAGCAACTCACGATTGAAGAACTCGGGATTGTCCTGATTGGCGTTGTACCCCGCATCCGGGATGACGAGGAACCCGACGCGCTCGTCGGCCGCCGCCCAGCCCGGGAGATCGCGCGCGATCTCGCCCCGGTCGTCCTGCGCGCCGTGGGTGAGCAGACAAGGCACGTCGACCCGGAACTCCGGATATCCGGCGCGGGTCACCGCCGTCGCGACGGCGCCGAGGATACGAGCGACATCCCGCCGGTCGATCACGCTCATGGCGTCCAGCGCGTACCGCTCGACGTCCGCTCGGATCGTCGTGACCGAGGCCATCGCCTTGCGCATGCTGCGCGCGGGCCACCGGCGCATGATCGCGGGCGCCGACTGGACCATCGCCTTCTCGGCCCAGGTGAGCGGTTTCGCGATCGGGGTGGCCCCGATGACCACGAGTGCCTCGACCCGATGAGGATGCAGGCGGACGACATGTTGGGCCAGGTAGGCCCCCATGGACTGTCCCACCAGGATCGCCCGCTCGACCCCGGCATGGTCGAGCACGGCCATGAGGTCGTTCACGTAGTCCTCGACGCTCGCCCGCTCGATGCCCATGGGGCGAGACGCGCCGTGGCCTCGGGCGGCCCAGACCAGGACGGAGTAGTCGTCGCGGACAGTCGGGATCTGGGCATTGAACATGCGATGGTCCATGGTGGCGCCGTGCCGGAACACGACCGTCTGCGCTCCGGGACGCGTCGAGGTCCAGTAGCAGCGGTGTCCCGTGCCGGTCGAGGACGTGCGGCGTGAGGCCGTCCGGTGTGGTGGCGTAGTCGATGCCGGTGGACTGTCGTGGCGTCATGGTCGTGCCTCCAGGGTTGTTCCGGTATGCGGGCGGCGGCCGAGCCGATGGCCCGACGAGGTCGACTGAGAACGAGGTGCCGTCGGGTCGCTCCGCCCTGTGGGCGCAGCCGGACGCCGTGCACCGAAAAAGGCAGGCCCCGGTCGGGTGCGGCTGCCTGCGGCGGCCAGTGGGCTGCCTGCGGCATGTCTCGGTGCTGGACGACTCAGGTCGACTCGGGATCCTCGGCGCCGCCGCCGAGGTGACGCAGGTAGCCGTCGAGGATCGCGCGATCGGTGAAGACGCTCTCGGTGTACATCTCCAGGGTCGGCAGGGTGAACTCGGCGGCCCAGTCCTCGATGACCCTCGCGTAGTCGACGTCGGGGCCAGGATGGCGCAGGGCGACGAGCAGCAGCAGGGAGCCGACCGCCGACGTCACCGCCCAGTGGGCCCGCCCAGCCGGGTCGCGACTCGGCCGGATGCCCCCCGCCGTCTCGCCGCGCGCGAAGTAGCCCACGGCGTCATCGACCATCCGCGCGTACAGCTCGACGGCCAGCGGCCCGCCGTCGCACAGCGTGCGGACGACGTATCCGGTGAGCACCGCATACCGCTCGACGGAGGCAAGCTGATGCAGGAAAGTCTGGGCGCCGTCGCCCATGTCCTCCTCGGTCAGCTCGGCTATCCGACCCGCCACGTGCTCGTCGCAGGCCCGCCGCAGATCCGCCTTGGAGCCGAAATGGTGAATCACCAGGCCCGGCGAGACACTCGCGCCCTCGGCGATCGTCCGCACCGAGACGTCGAAGCCGTGCCTGCCGAAGGACGCGACAGCGGCGTCCCGGATGCGCGCTCGCGTGGTCAGGTCCGACTCGGCCGAACCCTTCCTTGAATGCATGTTCATTGCATTAAACGCGCATTCAACAGCCGTCAAGCGATGCAGGCGGAACCGCTCTGCCGGGACCGAGCACGTCCAATTCCGAGAGCACCCCGATATCGGGCTTCGACCGCCCAGCCACCCTTCGACCTGCTGCGATACGGCCGGCGCCTCCCGCAGGTCACTCCGATCGATGCGGTGGAACCGGCCGGCCCGCCCAGCAGCTCTGCAATCAACCGGGACTGAGAGGATACGTGTCATGAACGCACACCGCTGCGGCGAAAACGGTCGAACGACCTTCTAAAACCGCAGGTCGTGAAGGGTGCTCTCCACCGACGTGGAGGTTGGTCGTTGATGGTGGGCCGCTCGGCGGGGCAGTCGTTGTGCTCTCCACAGAAGTGGAGGGGTGGTCGCACACCGCTGCGGCGAGAACGGTCCGACGACCGGGCTCTCCACGTGGAGGTTGGTCGCGAGGCCGCCATGTACAGGGCGAGCACCCCGGAGTGCTCTCCGGACGTGGACCTTGGTCGCGACCCGGGAAACGGAGAAGGTCGCCAACAGCAGTCCGCTCCACCCATGTGGCGGCCTTCCAGCGCTGCACCACATCCCGCACCACCTGACGGCAGAACACCCGCCGCCCCCGCCAGCCGCCGCATCCTGGCAGAGGAAACGTGAACTCTCTGCGAGAATGCCCCGGTGGAGGACGAGCAGATCGAGGTACGCATCGGCGATCGTGAGCGCCGGAGTGTAGACGCCCGCTTGCGGGCGGCGCTGGACGACGGTGTTCTGACGTTGACCGAGTATGACGAGCGGACGGCGAAATGCTGGGCCGCGCGCACCCGGGAGGAGTTGCGGCTGCTCACGCGCGACCTTCCGGAGCCCGCAGCCGAGAACGGCGCCGAGGGCACGACCTCCACCGCGCCGCAGACGGCCCGGCGAACGACTCCTACCAAATCAGACGAGGACGACGAGGACGAGGCGAAACCCGGCATCGTCTCGCGCATCGTCGGCGGGCTGGTCACCGGCGTCCTGGTCGCGGCGGGGGCGTTCCTCGGCTGGCAGGTCATCGACTCCGATGACGGCGCTGCCGTCTTCGGCCGCCAGACCATCCACGTCGTGGAGGGTCAGGAGTCCGTCGACGTCGGCGCGCTGTTCGGTCGGCTGGAGATCGTCGTCCCGGAGGGCATGCGGGCTCGGACGTCGGGCATGTTGGTGTTCGGCCGAACGGACTGTGAGCTGGCCTGCGCCAACGATGCGGGCACGGAGGACGTCGTCGTCAACGTGACGGGCGGGCTCGCGCGCGTCGACATTCTCACCCCGGCGGAATTCGCCGAGGAAGAGGCCGACGACGAAGACGACTGAGTCGTTCGAACCCGCGCGGCGTCGAGCCCGCCCCGTCCTCACCGCACGGTCGCCTCTTGGACCACAGGCATGCCACGCTTCTGCCGATCGCCGTTCCGCCCTCGGCGTGCGGCATGACTCGCGGCGGTGTTCTCGGCCAGGGTTCGCGCCTCAGCTCGTGAGATCGCCGCCTGCGGGCGGAGATCGGCCATCGCCGGGTCGAACTCGACTGCGGTCAACTCGACGGCGATCACGGTGACCTCGGCGCCGAACAGGTCGCCGAAGATACGTCGCAGGTATGGCGTCGCATGGTCCCAGCCCTCGCGCGGGGTGCCGGGCCCGTAACCGCCGCCGCGCGCGATCAGCAGCGTCAGCGGGACACCGGCCAACGCCTGACCAGCCGGTGTGTGGCGCGGGTCGAATCGCGGATCAGTGATCAGCAGATCGATCCAGGATTTCAGCGTCGCGGGAGCACCGAAGTTGTACAGCGGTGCGCTCACGGCGATCTCGGTAGCAGCGAGAGCCTCGTCGGCGAGGTCGACGGCGAAGGCCGTGGCCTCGCGCATGGCCGGGGTCCGGTGCCCCTCGGGCAGGAACCCGGCCGCGACGGCTTCGCGCCAGGTCGCGTGCAGGTCGGGGCAGGCGGTGAGGTCGCGGCGGACGACCTGATCGGCAGGCCAGGCTTCCGCCATGATGTCGGCGAGTTCGCGGCTGAGGGAGCCCTGTCGGCGGATGCTCGTGTCGACGCGGAGAAGAGTCATCTGGTCTGGTCGTCCCATCGGCTCGGTCTGGTTCGTCAATGACATGACGACAGACCTGACGGATCGGCGCGGGGCGAGGGGACAGATGAACGAGCGAGACAGGGCGGCTCGGCGGTTCGAGGAGCATCGGAGCCACCTGCGGACGGTCGCCTATCGGATGCTGGGCTCGCGAACCGAGGCCGAGGATGCCGTGCAGGAGACCTGGTTGCGGTTCGACCGCTCCGACACCGACGCCGTGGACAATCTCGGCGGCTGGCTGACGAGGGTCGTCGCTCGGGTGTGTCTGGACATGCTGCGGTCCCGACGGGCGCGGCGGGACCAGCCCGTGGAGTGGCCGCCTGCGGAGTCCGTGAGGTCCGCCTCGGCGGCCGAGTCCGGCTTGCAGGCGGCCGATCCGGAGCACGAGGCTGTGCTGGCCGACTCGGTGAGCCGCGCGCTGCTGGTGGTGTTGGAGACGTTGTCTCCTGCCGAGCGCATCGCGCTGGTGCTGCATGACAGCTTCGCCGTGCCGTTCGCCGAGATCGGCCCTCTGCTGGACCGCTCCCCCGCCGCCGCCAAGAAACTGGCGGGTCGCGCGCGGCAGAAGGTGCGTGGCAGCACGGAGGCCACCAGCTCCGACCTTGCTCGACATCGCAAGGTCGTCGACGAGTTCCTGACCGCCGTCCGCAACGGCGACCTGGACGGGCTGCTGACGGTGCTGCACGTCGACGTCGTGCGGCGGGTCGACGGCATGGTGCCCGCGCAGGTTCCCGCCGTCGTGCACGGCGCGCGGAACGTCGTCGAGGAGGCTCGATTCTTCGCGGTGCGTGCTCGTCGGGCGCAGGCTGTCCTGATCGACGGCGCTCCCGGTGCCGTGGTGTTCGAGCGCGGCGAGCTCACGCTGGCCCTGGTGTTCACCATCGACGGCGATCGAATCACCGAGTTCCAGGTGATCACCGATTCGGTCGGTCTTCGGAGGCTCCGGGTCGACCGGCCTAGATCGGGGTGACCACGTCGCGAGCCGCTCGGCGGGCGACGGTGTGGCGGTTGCGGACGCCGTCGATCCGGCGGGTTCGTCGACCCCACCCCGCCTCACGACGCCAGATAGTTCTCCCGCAGAGCCCGGCGGGCTCGCCAGGCCAGCGCGGCCACCGAGTTGGGGCGCATGCCGAGGTCGGTGGCGACGTCGATCAGCAGATCGCCCTCGATGTCGATGCGGTGCAGGATGTCCTGCCAGCGGGTGCGCAGCTCGCTGAAGGCGCGGGCGATGTTCTCGTGTTCCTCCACGCGCACCATCCGTTCGAACAGCGCGGTGTCGGCGGCGGCGGCCAGTGGATGCTGGTCGTCGCGGACGTCGCCGACGAACGACACGAGGCGATCCCGGCGGTGGTGGTCGGCGCCGATCGTCCGCACCGCCGTGCACAGATACGCCCGCAGGTGCTCGATCCGCTGCCCCTCGACGAGCAGGAGCCGCAGGACTCTGGCCACGGCCTCGGCGGCGAGGTCCTCGGCGGTGGCGGGGTCGTCGACGAGGCGGCGGGCGGCGCGGAGGAGGGCGGGCCAGTGGCTCATGATCTCCGCGCCGAGGGCAGCGCGGTCGGCTGGTCGCATGGGGAACGTTCCTCGTGATCAGCGGCAGTCGGGACAGGTGATGTGGGTGAACGGCAGGTGATCACCCGGTGTGGCGATGACGCGGGTGTCCAGACAGCGGGCGCAGCTCCTGCGACGGCGGCTGCGACAGGTGGGCACCGAGGTCCCTGGCGCGGGCGTGGGGGATCGGGCGGCTGAAGAGGGCGCGTGCTGCGCAGGCGGCGAGGGCGAGGGCGGCACGACCTCCGGTGCCGCCGCAGGCGGCCGGGTTCTCGGCGCGGCGGGGTTCGACGGCGCGGTTCCGGCCGCCGGGGCCGACGGCAGCGCGGGCCGAGTCGCAGGCGACGGCTCGGCCCGCCGGGGCGACGGGAGGACGGGCTCGGTCAGAATGTCGGAGAACGGGGAATGGTGTTCGCGGGAGGCAGACATTCGCGGTCACTCGTTTCCTGACGAATGGCGGATGATTCGCCCACACCACCGTGATTCTGCATGTTCTGGCGTGGGTCGGCGGAGGTCGCAGGCCGCCCGCGAATGGCGATCGGCGGGGACGTCGAACGCGGGCGGCTCGGCGATCAGGATTCGGCGTCAGGCGGGGCTTTCCTGGCGCGGGGCTTCTCATGGGTCGACTCGTGTTCCAGGCTCTCGGCGACGGTGGCGTCCTCGCGGGGACAGAAGTAGCAGGTACGGGACCGGCGGGCCATCGCCTCCCGTTCGGTCTCGTCGGGCCGTCGGCGCATCCAGGGTTTCAACAAGGAGAACACCACTCTCTAGAGGAGACATCGAGAACTCGGGCAGGACTTCGGGCAGGCACGGCTGATCGAGCGCGCAACCCAGGTTGATGCGAGGGAATCGGCAGAGAATTCCGGGCGGAATTCCGGTCGGGACAATGGATCGGCGGTCTTTTCATCACCGTCGTCGGACCGACCGATCGTGTCGACACGGGGATCGCCAGTGGGGAGGTCGGCACTCGGCGACCGCACTCCGCCGAACCGTGAGCCGGAACGTCTGCACCGGTGCCGGATGGTGGTGTGCTCGGGTGATGACGACGAGCCGGGCGACCGACGATCTGGATGGTGCCCGCAGCATCGTGGGTGGACGGTGTCGGCGGCGGAGGATCACTCCGGCGTCGGGCGGCGCATTCGGCGGTGAGCGCCTCGTGGTCAGGGGGTGGAGACGGACTGCCGCGCGATCGGCGGTTCCGCCGGGATCGGCGCTCCTACCTGGATCGGGTCGGCGACGTGGGCGACGGCGCTGGTCAGCGCGACGGCCAGGGCTCCCCGTCGGGCGATGTGCCATTGGCGGACGGTGGTCTCACCGGACAGCAGCAGGATCGTCACCTGGCCGTGGTGGACCACGACGCGCACCCTGCACGCCTGGTGATCCCGTCCGGTGGCGGCGACCTCGACGGCGAGGACGGGACGCGGGTCGGTGACGGTGTCGCACACCAGCCGGGCCGCGCGGGAGTTCAGCGCGGCGAGGCCTCGGCCTGCGGAGGCGAGCGCGACCGAGCGGGTCGTGCGGTCGGCCACCAGCACCAGGGACATCGATCCGCCGGGCGTCACGTGCGCGGGCACGGCGGACACGAGCGGGGCGGCGATCACGACTCGTCCGCTGACCATAGGGACACTCCGAGGTAGCGGCGGATGCGGGCGGCGGGCAGGCGGCGCAGCGCCCCCACGACGAGGAGCCGGGGCGGACGCCGGTTGACGGTGATCACCGGACCACCGCCATCATCGGGCGGCGACGACGGGTGCGGGCGGCGGCGGTGAGGCAGTCCGGGCAGGGCTGCCAGTCGAAGTAGCAGACGGCCAGCGGGTGCCGGTTCATCGGCGTGAACTCGGTGTCGGGGTCGCACCACGGGGCGACCTTGGGTGCGGGACGGGCCTCGGGAGCACCGAGGTGGGTGTCTCCTCTGGCGAGCGAGCGGACGAACCAGGCGGGCACGACACCTCCGGAAAACAGGACGGGCAGGGCGGAACGGGTTCGGCCGGACCGATGCGTTTCACCATCGCGCCGCACACCGCGACATCGACGGCGCCATAGGTCGGATCGAGCCGATGTTCGAGGCGGCGGAAGACGCCGGCGTAGCGGCGGGTAGCGGGCAGCTGGCCAGCGAGGGCGTTCATCGGGACACCGCTTCAGGAACCAGGCGCGAGAGAAATGCGACAGGACCGGTTCCGCTCGGGCAGATGACGATCATGCTCACCTCCGGTGCGATGCGCGGCCGATTGCGCCGCGCTTCCCAGATCATGTGAAACTGTTACAGCAGATGCAAACCAGGAAATTCATATGAAAAAGATTCATTGGGCTAGCCTGTGTTACATGGCGAAGGCTTCTAGGTCACCCCGGGCACGAACGTTGGGCAATGCCATCAGGGCACTGCGAGAGTCGAAGAGCCTGCCTGCGCGCGAGGTGGCCCGACGAATCAGCACCTATGCGCCGTTCATCGGCCGGGTCGAGAGTGGAACAAAACTGCTCACCGTGGACGAGGCGTCAGTCCTACTCGGCGCGCTGGAAGCTTCACCCGAACAGCGCAACCGAATTCTCGATCTCGTCCGTGATCTGGACCGCCCGAACTGGCATCTGTCGGGCGCGAATCTTCCCGACCAGCTCGAAACTTTGATCATGTACGAACGTGAGGCAACCCAGATCACCGAGGTGTCGCTGATGCTCATCCCCGGTCTGCTGCAGACCGGGGACTACGCCCGCGCGGTCATCCACTCAGGACGCGAGGGTGGCGACGACACACTCGTCTACACCCGTCTCGGCAGGCAGGAAATACTGAACAAGCCGTCCGGTCCGCGTTTCGTCGGCATCTTGGACGAGGGCGCTGTCCGCCGGGAGGTCGGTGGGCCGGACGTGATGGCTCATCAACTCGGCCATCTGACGAAGCTGATGCGTGAGGGCACGATCGACATCCGTGTACTGCCGGTGAGCCTCGGCGTGCACGCGGCGATGTCCGGATCGTTCTGGATCGGCGAGTTCGCAGATGCGACTCCGATCGTCCATCTGGAACATCTGGCTCACGGGTCGTTCATCGACGAGCCGTCCGACGTGGAACCGTTCCTCACGGCACGCAGTAATCTACTTGCGGCTGCGTTGGACTCAGCCGAGTCGGCTGATCTCATCGCGGCGGCTGCTGAACGCCACGCGCGAGACGAGGCACGATGACGGTTGATCTCCCCCCTGATCGGTGGCGTACGTCCACCCGCACCGCCCAGAATGGCAACTGTGTCGAGATCGGCGACGGAGCAGAGTTAATAGCCATCCGCGACACCAAAGACCGCGAGGGCGGCACGCTCGTCGTCAGCCGGGTCGCCTTCGACTCATTCCTCAGCTCGGTCAAGTCCGCCCGGCAGAGCTGACCACGACGGCAGCCGGGGCGCGAGCGGCCCGCTCGCGCCCCGGCTTCGTCACGTCCTCCAGCGTCAGACGGTCCCGCCTCCGACATCCCGCCGCCGCAGCAGCCCCGCCGCCCCGACCAGACCCACCACCACATACCCGCCGAACACCGCGAGCCCCTGGCCCGGCGACAGCAACGCGGGCGACTCGACGATCGAACTGAACGCGGCGGCGGTGTTGGAGGGCAGATACGGGCTCACGGCCTCGGCGATGTCCTGGCCCAGCAGGGTGATCAGCCCCCGGCAGAACCGGAATCACGCCGACGAAGATGGAATCGCAGCCGAGGTACTGCGCAGCAACCCGCCCTGGTTCGGGTCGACGAGGTGTTCTACGGCGCCGGTCAGCGCGGCGGCCAAGGCGCCCCGGCGGGCGATCTCCCGTTGGCGGGTCATGGTCGAACCGAACCGGACAGCAGCACGATCATCGCCTGGCTGAAGACGCGGACGAGGTAGGCGAACGGCCCCGGTCGAGAGGATCTCAAGGCCGCGTATACGCGCTGAGCGGCCCGCAGACGAACGAGAGCGGCCTAGGCAAGGTTCATCCGGCCGCTCTCTGCGCTCCCCCACGCGGCCACCAGCCGCCACAACGTGTCCGGCTGGTCCTGATCGGTCGGTAACGGTCTATCCGTGCCCCGCTCGGGATCATCGCGGCTGTTCTGCCGCCGAGCCGTCTCGGCCGCGCGGGGCGCGGACTCGGGTTGATTTCGCGTCCGCCGTTGCCGAACCGCCAGCGTGCCGAGCAAGGCCAGCACCACGAGCACGGCCAAGCCGACGACTACCAGCACCGGCACGGACCTCGGACCGCCGAGCATGGCGTCACAGGGCAGGCTCAACGATATGTCGCACGGCGGACGTTCCGGGGAAGTCGGCCGGGATTGCGTCCATGAGCGTTTCGTTCGCCGGTTCACCGAGCCAGTACCCGGACTGTCGGCGCTCCCCGATCGTGCGGAAACCGGCCTTCTCATAGGCCCGGATAGCGGCCGTGTTCGGGGACAACACCGCCAGGTGGACGCACCGTAGGTTCGTGATGTGAAAGGCATAGTCCAGCGTCAACCGGGTTGCTTCCGTGCCGATGCCTCTGCCCCGGCTGGCCGCGCTGAGCTGAATGACGAACTCACCGGTTCGCACGTGGTGATCAATCAGAACCGCCGTGGTGCCGACTGGCGCGGGCTCAGCATCGGACATGTCGTACACGGTGAACCGTAGTTGGTCATCGGTACCGCGTGCCTGGTGCTGGTAACCCTCGCGCCGGTTGTCCAGTGAGTCCGGCGTCTGTCGGCCGTAGCCGACCAACACGGCCGGGTCCTGCTCCCACTGCCAATACTGGTCCACCAGGTCACCGGAGAACGGGCCGAGTCCGGCCCCGTCCCCGCGAATCCACACGATCGGTTCCCGTTTCTCGTTCATCGTTCTCGTCTCCGAGGTTGCGTACCGGGATGGTGCGTAGCGCCGTGAACCGCAAGGTGGACGGCGGTTCGGCCACCGGGTGTCCGTCGTCAGTCTCCACCTAAGCGTGAAGCCGTACGCATCCCCCTCTCGTACGTGATGGTCTGCCCCCATCGGGGCGGGAAACCTTCACCCTCGAACCAGCCGCCGCGCTGCTCGTCTGGGGTTCGCTCGTTCAGGTCGGTAATCGAGGTACGGGCAGGCGAGGGACACAAAGGGCACGGTGTCGTCATCGCGCCATCAGGTGTGGAATTGTGCCGTGGGGCACTCGTCCTCATTCAGTCACGACGAGAGACAGCGCCTCGCATCATCTCGAACTGGGCGATTTTCCCGCCGACATGTTCGGGCGTGACAATCCATTGAATGTCTTCAGGCACAGGTGCGAGTCGGTGCGTGCGGGCACGGTGGACACGTGGGAGCGGCGGTCACGAGTCTTCCGCCGGCCGCAGGGACGCTCCGAGATCACGACGGACGCGGGCGGGGCGCAGGCGACGCGGCCCACCCACGACGCGGAGCCGGGGCGCGAGCGGCTCGCTCGCACCCCGGCTTCGTAGCGTTCTCAGGCGTCAGGCGGTCCCGCGTCAGGCATCCCGCCGTCGCAGCAGCACCGCCGCCCCGATCAGGGCCACGACGACGTACCCGCCGAACACCGCGAGCCCCTGCCCCGGTGACAGCAGCGCGGGCGATTCGGCGATCGAGTTGAACGCGGCGGCGGCGTTCGAGGGCAGGTACGGGCTGACGGTGTCGGCGATGTCCTGGCCGAGCAGGGTGATCAACCCCGGCAGCACCAGGATCACGCCGACCAGGGTGGAGATCGCGGCCGAGGTGTTGCGCAGCAGCCCGCCGAGGGCGAGGCCGAGCAGCCCCACCCCGGTGACCTGCACGGCGGCCCCGACCACGGCCCGGAGCACCCCGTCATCGGACAGCGTCATGCTCGCCGCGTCGCCCGCGTCCAGGACGGCCTGTCCGGCCAGGAAGGCCGCGACGGCGGCGAGCAGCATCGTGACGAAGGCGACGCCGCCGAAGACGAGCACCTTGGCCCACAGCACGGGCAGTCGTCTCGGCACGCCGATCAGCGAGGACCGGATCATCCCGGTGGAGTACTCCCCCGCCATGGCCAGCACGCCGAGCGAGCCGACGATGAGCTGCACCAGGAGCACGCCGCTCAACGAGAGCGTCGTGGGGTCGAGCCCCGCCACCGGAGGCCCGCCGCCGCCGGGTCCGCCGGGTGTGACCTGTCCGGTGCTGGTGGCGGCGAACAGGACGCCGAGTCCGACGAGGGCGATGATCGAGGCGGCGAAGGCGATCACGGTGGAGCGCAGCGTGAACAGCTTGATCCACTCGGAGTGGATGACGCGCGGGAGCGTGACCTTGGCGGTCGAGCCCGCTGGGCCTGTCGTGTCGGTGTCTCGTCCTGCCCCCGGAGGCTCGACGGGTTCCGCTGCGGCGTGGCGGCCGGGCCTGGTGGCGGTGTCCGGTGCGGTCATCGGTCGGTCCTTCCGGGGGTCGTGAACTCGCGCGCCTGGTCGGCGGCCTCGTCGGCTGCCGGTGTGTTCTCGCCGGGCTGGTTCGTGGTCTCGCCCGGCTGGTTCCCGGCTGTCTGCGCCGCAGTGGCCGCCGGGGCGTTGCCGGTCGCTCGCGTCGTCGCGTCGTCGAGGTCGATCGGGTTCGCGGCGTCGGGGTCCGGGCGGGCCGCGTGGGCGGGTCCGGCGGCCGTTCCGCCGTGGTATTCGACGGCGTCCCTGGTCAGGGCCATGAAGGCCTCTTCGAGGGAGGCCTGTTGCGGGGTCAGTTCGTGCACGCGGATGCCCTCGGCGTGGGCGCGGTCGCCGATCTGGCCTGCGGTGAGTCCGGTGATGTCGAGGAGTCCGCGTTCGACGCCGCTGATCACCACGCCGTCCTCGGCGAGGACCTCGCGGAGTCGGCCCGCGTCCGGGGAGCGGACCAGCACGCTGTCGCGGGCGGCGCGGGCGACGAATTCAGCCACGGAGACGTCGGCGATCAGTCGGCCTCGGCCGATGACGATCAGGTGGTCGGCGGTCAGGGCCATCTCGCTCATCAGGTGGGAGGAGACGAGGACGGCGCGCCCCGAGGCGGCGACGTCCTTGAGCAGGGTGCGAATCCACAGGACGCCGTCGGGGTCGAGGCCGTTGACCGGTTCGTCGAGGATGAGGGTCGTCGGGTCGCCGAGGAGGGCGGCGGCGATGCCGAGGCGTTGACCCATGCCGAGGGAGAAGCCGCCTGCGCGTTTGCGGGCGACGTCGGCGAGTCCGGCGAGTTCGATGACCTCGTCGACGCGGCGGCGGGAGATGCCGGTGAGGGCGGCCATGGCCCGCAGGTGGTGGTAGGCGGAGCGGCCGGTGTGGACGGCCTTGGCCTCCAGCAGGGCGCCGACCTCGCGTTGCGGGGCGGCGTGTTCGGCGTAGGGCCTGCCGTTGACGGTGACCGAGCCTGCGGTGGGGGCGTCCAGGCCGACGATCATGCGCATGGTGGTGGACTTGCCTGCGCCGTTGGGGCCGAGGAAGCCGGTGACGGCGCCGGGGCGGACGGTGAAGGACAGGTCTTCGACGGCGGTCTTCTCGCCGTAGCGCTTGGTCAGGTTCGCTGCCTCGATCATGGGCTCAAGCCTCGTCGCCGGGAGGGGGTCGGCGCGTCGTCTGCGCGCAGACATCTGGGGCAGCGGCGCTGGTGGTAGCGCCGAGGCGCCCTACTGCGGGTGCAGTACGTCGACGGACCGCGTGGGGAGGACGCGGCGGCGGCCGGGCGGGCCTACGGTGCGCAGCATGAGGCGTTCGGCCCGGTGGCGGCAGGTGGTGCGGCGGCATCCGCTGGTGTTCGACGCGGTGGTGGCGGTGCTGCTCTTCGTCGGCCCGCTGATCGCGTCGCAGGCGATGGGGCGGCATCCGGAGTGGGCGCCGGGGCCGCCGGGCTGGGAACCGCCGTTCGCCCGTGCCGAGCTGAATCTCGGGATGATCCTGGCGGGGGCGGTGGGGTGTGCGGCCTTGGTGCTGCGCAGGCGGTGGCCGCTGCCGGTGTTGGCGGCGACGACCGTGATCGGCGCTGCGACGCTGGTGATCGGCGGCGGGCCCTCCCCGTATCTGGCGCCCGCGCTGGTGGCGGCGTACACGGTGGCGACGCTGGTTCCGCGTCGGCGGGCGTGGGCTGCGGGTGCCGTGGCGGCGCTCGTGCTGGCCGGGGTGTCGGCGATCGCGGCGCCGACTCTGCTGCCGGGCCTGGGGAATCCCGGTGTGGTGGCGTGGCTGGGTATCGCCGTGGCGGTGGGTGATGCGCTGTCCAGTCGGCGGGCCTACATCGCCGAGGTGGAGGAGCGGGCGCGGCGGGCCGAGCAGAGTCGGGAGGAGGAGGCGGCGCGGCGGGTGGTGGCGGAACGGATGCGGATCGCCCGCGAGCTGCATGACGTCGTGGCGCATCACATCGCGGTGATCACGGTGCAGGCCGGGGTGGCCGAGCATCTGCTGACCAGCCAGCCCGCGGCTGCTGCGGCGGCGGTGGGGCACATCCGGGATGCGGGGCACACGGTGTTGACGGAGATGACGACTCTGTTGGGGGTGTTGCGCGGCGCGGAGGAGCCTGCGGCGTCGACCGAGCCCGCGCCGAGCCTGGATCGGGTCTCCGAGCTGGTGGAAGCGTTCGCGGCGACGGGGCTGCGGATCGAGCTGGTGACCTCGGGCAGGCATCGTCCGCTGCCACCTGCGGTGGATCTGGCGGGGTATCGGATCGTGCAGGAGTCGTTGACGAACGCGCACAAGCACGGTCGGGGGGCCGGGGTGGTGGTGCGGATCGAGCACGGTCCGGCGGAGTTGGTCGTGGAGGTGCGGAACGGGGCGCCGGAGTCGGGTGCGGCTGCGGTGGCGCGGGGGTCCGGGGCGGCGGGTGCTGGGGCGGTGTCGGGCGGGTCGGATCTCACGGTGTGGGGTGCTGCGGCGGCGGGGTCTTCGGCATCGGGGTCTTCGGCGGCGGGTGCCGGCTCGGTCGATTCGGGATCGACGGGTCCGGCAGGGTCGGGACCGGCGTCGAATTCGCCTGCGGGCTCGGCCGCGTCGGGTCCTGCGGAACGGGCGGAGTCCGGCGAGCCGGTGGCGCGGCAGTCCGCGCCCAGCGGTCACGGCATCGTGGGGATGCGGGAGCGGGCCGTCACGGTGGGCGGGACACTGAGTGCGGAGCCGATCAGCGGCGGTGGTTTCCGGGTGCTCGCCCGGCTGCCGATCCCGTCCGCAAGCGCCGGGGAGGCGAAGTGAGCAGCGAGCCGGTGCGGGTCGTGGTGGCCGACGATCAGGCGTTGATCCGGGCGGGATTCCGGGTGCTGGTGGACTCGGCGCCGGATCTCGAAGTGGTGGGCGAGGCGTCGACCGGCCGGGAGGCGGTGGACCTCGTCCGTTCGACCAGGGCCGACGTGGTGTTGATGGACATCCGGATGCCGGAGCTGGACGGCCTCGCCGCGACGCGGGAGATCATCGCGAACGATGATCTTGTCGGGGTCCGGGTGCTGGTGCTGACGACCTTCGAGGTCGACGAGTACGTCTTCGAGGCGCTGCGGGCCGGGGCGAGCGGGTTTCTGGGCAAGGGCGTGCGACCTGGCGAGCTGCTGGCGGCGATCCGGACGGTGGCGCGAGGCGAGGCGCTGCTGTCGCCGAAGGCCACCCGAGGGCTGATCGAACGGTTCCTGAGCGGCCCGCAGGTGGCGGAGCCGACGCAGCCGGAGCGGCTGTCGGCGTTGACGAATCGGGAGCGCGAGGTCGTGGGGCTGGTGGCCACGGGCCTGTCCAACGACGAGATCGCCGCCCGCCTGCACGTCTCGCCGCTGACGGCGAAGACGCATGTCAACCGGGCGATGATGAAGCTGGACGCGCGGGACCGGGCACAACTCGTCGTGATCGCGTTTCAGACGGGGCTGGCTACGGCGGGGTAGCGAGGCAGGTCCATCGTCGCATCGGCCCCGAAGGGCCGATGCCACAGACATAGTCGCGGTACGCCGTCCGGCTCAGTTCGTCGTTGCGATCCTCATCGGCCCCGAAGGGCCGATGCCACTCGAGGTCGCCGTCGCGTTGTTGCGCGGCGGCGCGGTTGCGATCCTCATCGGCCCCGGAGGGCCGATGCCACTGCCGGTCGTCAACACCTGCTGGACCTCCAGGCCGGGTTGCGATCCTCATCGGCCCCGGAGGGCCGATGCCACCAGTGATCACCGCACCCACCGCGAGGTGCCGCAGCGGTTGCGATCCTCATCGGCCCCGGAGGGCCGATGCCACCCGACGCCGCCGATGCGGGCCGTCGCCGACGCGAGGTTGCGATCCTCATCGGCCCCGGAGGGCCGATGCCACCACCCTCGGCCGCCGCGGCGGCCCGCGCCGCTTGGAGGTTGCGATCCTCATCGGCCCCGGAGGGCCGATGCCACGCCCGCATCGAGTGGGCGCAGGACGTCCCGGCGCCACTGTTGCGATCCTCATCGGCCCCGGAGGGCCGATGCCACCTCGACCCCGACGACCACATGCAGAGCGCCCACACCCGTTGCGATCCTCATCGGCCCCGGAGGGCCGATGCCACATGGGTAAGACGTGAGTACGGTCGACCTCGAACACAAGTTGCGATCCTCATCGGCCCCGGAGGGCCGATGCCACAGAGACACGACGCGGTGGATGGCCGCGTCGGTGTTGTTGTTGCGATCCTCATCGGCCCCGGAGGGCCGATGCCACCCTGCCGCAGCAGGGGTATTGCCTTCCTCAACGCCTCAAGGTTACCTGGTGGTGATCAACACGCCCGGCAAACGGTTCGGAATGGTCAGGCGTGTCGCACGACGCTTGCCTTCCCGAAGCTCAGTGGTGCGGGATCATCGCGCTCCGAGGGCGTTTCGACGTCAACACGCTCGAACCGAAAGGGCGAAGGACGGCGCTGGCGATCCGCGCCGATCCGCTCGCGACCAGTATCGGCGGCGCTCTCAGGCAGGCAGGCCGACCAAGGGAGCGCTGTCCCGCCACAGGGCGTCCCGGGCCTCCTCGTCGCGGGCGAGTTCCGAGGGTTCGAGCCACGTGAGCGCGTCGCGTCGGACGGCCGCGTAATAGCGTCCGGCGGGCGGGCGGACCGTTCCCAGGGCGATCGCGGCGAGGTTACCGCCTGCTGCTTCCTTGCTGTTGAACCGTCGCACCAGCCTGCGTAAGACGGCGCCGAAGGTCCGCCAGACGAACCGAGCCATCGGCGGCGCGCTGCGCAGCAGTCCGGTGCCGGGTGTGGGGCCGGGGTCGTAGGCCAGGACGGTCAGGTTCCTCGCCCTCGCCGCAGGCTGGAGCGCGAGTGCCCGGGCGGTCAGGATGTTGCAGAGCTTCGACGAGGAGTAGGCCCGCCCGGCTGCGGTGCGGGGCTGCGCGTCCCGCGCCGGATCGCGATCCGGGTGCGCCAGCAGGGCGGCGCTCGCGTGACGAGGCGGGGGAATCATCGTGCCCTCCGCCGGGTCGTGGGTGCCGCTGGTGGTCAGCGACACGACGGCGTTCTCGGCCAAGAGGGGCAGCAGCAGCCGGAGCAGCAGGTAGTGCGCCAGGTGGTTGACGCCGAAGGCCGTCTCGAACCCGTCGTCCGTGCGACCGTCGCCGTCCGGCGGGTTGATGCCTGCATTGAGGACCAGGGCGTCGATCTTGTCGGGACCGAGCCGTTCTCGCACGGCGTCGGCGAAGGCGCGCACGTCCGCGAGCCGGGTGAGGTCGAGCGGGATGGGCTCCGCCCCGGTCGGCGCGTGGCCGCGGGTGCCCAGCAGCAGGCGAGTGTCCGGGGTGGCGAGGATCTGTCGCGCGGTCAGCTCGCCGAAGCCGGATGTTCCGCCGGTCATCACGATCGTTCTCATCAGGACGCACCTCGCTGTCACATAAAATGAGTGGAGACTCCGGTTACTATAGTGAGTGAAGACTCGACTTATCAACGATCACTGCGCGGTAGCGTGAACAGACGAACGCAGGCCTCCTTCCGGTGGGACTCGCGGCAGCCGCTCGATGGGGATGACAGATGACGACGAGGGACCAGGCGGCCACCACCTCGGCTCGGACGCCGCTGCGCGCCGACGCACGTCGCAACCGAGAACGAGTCCTGGAAGCAGCCGACGCCGTCTTCTCCGAGGTCGGCCCGGCCGCCTCCACCGAGGAGGTGGCGCGACGGGCGGGCGTCGCGATCGGCACCGTGTTCCGCCACTTCCCCACCAAGGAGGCGCTGATCGAGGCAGTCGCGATCGGCCGCCTCACCCAGCTGACCGCCGAGGCCGAGCGACTCAGCGACACTGCGGACGCCGACGCCGCCTTCCGCACGTTCTTCCATCGCTGGATCGAACTCTCAGCGACGAAGCACCAGTTCGCCACCGCGCTGGCGCACTCCGGCACCGACGTGCAGCAGATCACCAGCACACACCCGGGGGTCGTCCAGCAGCTTCACCAGGCCGTGGCCGGGCTGCTCGCCCGAGCCCAGCAAGATGGCAGCCTGCGACCGGACCTGAGCACGTCGGACGTCGTCGCGCTCATGGTCGGAGCCTCACACGCGCACGAACACATCGGCCCCGACCCGACGCAGCGCGCACACCTGTTGTCGGTGATCTTCGACGGGCTGCGGGGGCGGCGGGGCTGAGGCGCGCTGCGGCGGTGGGAGCTGGGTCGCGACTGCCGGATCTAGTACGTCCCCGTGGAATTCGATGAGCCTCCGGATGACGGCAGCCCGGCGCTGAGCTCTCCCGTCGAGACGCCCTCGCAGCTCAAGAAGGGTTCTGATCAGCGACGACGGGATCGGGGGTATCAAGATCGTCGCCGGATGTCGCCGCGCTGTGCACCCGTGGGTCGGGCGGCGGTGAGCCGGACGCATCGCCAGCGAAAACAAGTTGATCATGCCGCTTGCACAGCAGCCGGACCTTGTGTCGGCGGCCGGCCAGCTTCTCCCCGGCGACCGCAGTCGCGCCGCACATCCAGCACCGTCCACCGAATGCCGCCACGCGCACGATCCCTGCCGCCATCAGTCTGCCTTTCCGCTGATCCTCTGTTGAGACAGAACTGATCATCACGGCGCGGCGCCATCTCCGCCTGGGCACATCGCGATCACACCCGACTACGCCCGAAGTCTCACCCGGTTGAGGACGTGCCGGAGATGTTGCGGGACTCCGCAGGATCGGTGCCACGTTTCAGCCAGTGCCAGCACCGGACGTGACCATCACGTTGCGATCCACACCGGCCCGAAGGGCCGGTGCCACTAGGGGCCGTGGTGTCCGGAGTGGGCGCCGGCGCTGTTGCGATCCTCATCGGCCCCGAAAGGCCGGTGCCACACACCGAGGTCGTCGGCGGTGCCGCTGTAGAGGCCGTGGTTGCGATCCTCACCGGCTCCGAAGGGCCGGTGCCACCCTGCCGGAGCAGGGGCATTGAACTTCTCAACACCGCAAGGTTATCGAGCAGTGACCGACACCTCCGGCGACCGGTTCGGAACCATCAGGCGTGGCGCACGACGCTTGCCCTCCCGAACCGCGCAGGGGCCGGTTGTACGGTCAGCGACAAGGCGGATATGCGCGGTAGATCAACGGGTCAGGGCGATCAGTTCGTCGATCACCGGCTCTGGGCCGCCGTAGGTGAGGTGTGCGATGGCCGCCATCGGTGCGACCACCTGACTCCACGAATACAGCCTGTCCCCATCGAGCCCGCACGCCGCCGCCACCCGCTGACAGCGGGCCTCGACACCCTCGTGTCCGGCACCGGCCACCACATAGTCGACGGCGTCGTAACACGGATCTCCGAGACACGCCTTCGGATCGATCGCGATCAGCCCCCGCGACGGACCGCCGTCCAGAACGTTGCCGAGGTGCAGATCGCCGTGCAACAACACGGTCGTGGCCTGGGTGTCCAGCAGCGTCGCACAACGCCGTATCGTCCGTTGCCACGTGGCCTCGTCGATCCGCGCGCCGATAGCGGGTTCGGCCAGCCTGCGGCCGATCCGGACGAAGGCCTCGTCACACCGACCGCGCAGGTCCCACGGCCAGTGCGCGGGCGGGGTCACGGCGTGCAGGGCGGCCAGCAGCTCGGCCCATCGCGGTGGTAATGACGTCGGTGGCAGGTCCTCGGCCTCGGTGCCGGGGAGGACCTCCGCCAGCACCATCGCCCCGGCCTCGGCATCGGCGGCCAACACGGCGGGCACCCGACCGGACGGCGCGAACACGCGCAGCATCTCCACCTGCCTGGTCAACAACGCCCGATCCGGACTGAGCTTGAGAACCGCAGGCGTTCCGTCCGGCCATCGACAGCGCAGGACGACCGATGAGGCGCCGCTCGCGAACAGCTCACCGAGCACGAGGCCCCACCGGGAGGCCAGATCCGCAGCGACGGACGGGACCGCTGCGAGCCAACCCTCGGCCGCAGAACCGAACCGGTCGCTCAACCGTGCGCCGATGTCTTCCACGTTCACCTGGGCAGCCTGCACGCAGAACCGCCTAGATGCACCCGATTTTCGTAGCGGTGCGTCGACTACAGCCGCCCGCCGTCTCGATCTGTGCTGGTTCCGGAAGACCGGTGCCGCCTGGCGACAAGCTTCCACACGGGATACCGGCTCGCGCGAGTTGCCATCCACACCGGCCCGGAGGACCGGTGCAATTCCCGCGGCGATCGAGCGGCTCGCCTCCGCAATGGAGCGGGTGGCCGACGCGCAGGAGGAGCCGCCGCAGCGACAGAGATGAGCAGTCTTCCCCGAAAGCGCAGATCTCCTGCGTATGAACCCAAGAGGCGCCTGCACCGAGGTGGTTCGGGCGCCTCTTTTTGCCGTGACCAGACCACGGCGGGTCCGCCCACCATCCCGAGCACCAACAGGAGGCCCGCATGTCATCTCCCCGCCCGCCCCGGCACCGTCCGCCCGGCCCGCCTGCCGCGTCCGGACCGCCGCCGACACCAGCGGGGCGGACGACGCCGCTGAACGACCGGTGCCCCCGCGACCGTCGTGGTCGCGGGGGCACCGTCACGTCTCGACATGGTCACAACCGGTATCCAACTCTCGTCGCGGCGCGATGATCCCGCCATGACGCCCGCACGTCCCGCCCTGCTGCTCGCCGCCGTCGCGCTGCTCGCCGCGTGCACCACCACCGACCCCGGCACCGCGACAGCCGACCCGGCAGGCCGCCCCGAATCTGCGGCACCGACCGTGACGACCGGGGAACTGGACGAGGAATCGGCCCCCGAACCTGCGCCTGCGCCTGCAGTGGAGTTCTCCGAACGCGACCTGGAGATCGTCGAGATCGGCGAACCCATCGACCTCGGTCAGGGGACGGCTACGGCCACCGTCACCGGCACCGCCGTCGATCCGGGATGTACCTCGCAGTGGGCGAGCCCTCCGTCGCGCGGGCATTTCGTGGTCGTGGACATCACCGTCGAGGTCCACCAGACGGCCGGGACGTTGAACATCACCCCGTTCGATTTCGGCATCATCTCCGCAGACGGCGTGGGTGAGGGTGACTCTGCGTCGATCGAGTCCTACTCGTGTATGGACGACGCAGACCAGTTCCCCATCGGCGGGATGCGGTCGGGCACGACCTATCACGCACGGATCACGCTCGACACGGCGCATGCCAGCGGGGTTGTGACGTTCGATCCGATGTTCGGAATCCGGCCTGCGGGGAACGGCTGGGAATGGGAGTACTGACCCCGCGAATGACAGCGCCCCCGCACCGCGCTGGTGCGGGGGCGCTGCGTACGTCCGTCAGGCCTCCGAGATGCGTCGCAGTAGCAGTCCGGTGGGGTTGCGATCCTCACCGGCCCCGAAGGGCCGGTGCCACTCTCGTGGTGCCTGATGATCCTGGGCAACATCGCCGGCGTTGCGATCCTCACCGGCCCCGAAGGGCCGGTGCCACCTGATCTCCGCCGCGACGCACTACTGGGCGGACCGGCGTTGCGATCCTCACCGGCCCCGAAGGGCCGGTGCCACCGCCGCCTCGAAGACGCTCACCGACTTCGACGGGGCGTTGCGATCCTCACCGGCCCCGAAGGGCCGGTGCCACCCTGCCTCAGCAGGGATGTCATGTCTCCCAGCATCGCAAGGTTATCGGGTAGAGACCAACACGCCCGTCGGCAGGTTCGGAAGGATCAGGCGTGTCGCACGACGCTTGCCCTCCCTAACCGGGCCGAGCCTATGACCGATACCAGCGAGAGAGCCACAGCCCAGCGCCCCAGGACAAGCGGTCGGCCGACGATGACACCCTTGCACACGCCAGCACGGGCAGTCCCATGGTGACCACGCCCTCGGGATCGCAAGGAGGTCGCAGAGCACCGGATCGAGCACAGACCACGCGCGCTGATCACCGCTAAGTCCAACCCGTCACCCACAGATCAGGGTGCGCAGTTCGCCACCGTCGCCGCCCCCGAACCCCGGCATCGCCCGACGCGATACGGCAGACGGCGGTGCGTCGCGCCGACGGTGCGGGCGGGCGAATTGGGTTGGGCGGGCGAGTTTGCGGCGACCGAACGGCCGCTTGACGGTGTCCGGGGTCACACCTAGCGTTGAAACCGCTTTCGGTGCTGTTTCGGCACGTGAGAGCTATCCCTCGGACCCGACGCCGTCGGCCTTGGGGGCCACGCCTGCCCGCGCGGCCCCCTGCTGAACGACGCCTCGGCTCCTCCGGCGTCCGCCGTGGTCGACTCGGCCGGGCGCGCGCAGGACGGCTGGTGGTCCGCGCCGGTCTCGACTCGAAAGGTCCACAATGGACGAACTCCGAACTCCCGGGCGCCGGGGAGTGCTCAAGGCGATGGGGCTGGGGGCGGCCGTCGCCGCCACCACGTTCACCGTCGGGCCTGCCGCCCACGCCGCCGTCTCAGCCCGCCCGGCACCACGACAGGCCGACCAGCAGTGGAGCAATCCGATCATCCGGCACATCCACACCGCCGACCCCGCCGTGCTGGTGCACCAGGACCGCGTCTACCTGTATGCCGGTCGCGACGTCGCCGCGCCGGGTGCCACCGACTTCCTGATCAACGACTGGCACGTGTTCTCCAGCGACGACCTGACCACGTGGACCGATCACGGCCCCCGGCTGAGTTGGCGGGACTTCTCCTGGTCGGACGGTGCCGCCTATGCCAGTCAGTGTGTGGAGCGCGACGGGCGCTTCTACTGGTATGTGCCGATCGCCGACCGTGGTCCGGCCTGGTTCTCCATCGGTGTGGCGGTCGGCGACTCGCCGCTGGGTCCGTTCCGCGATGCTCGGGGCACGCCGCTGGTCAGCGGCAGCGATCCCAGTGCCCCGACGCTGAACATCGACCCCACGGTGTACGTCGATCCGAGCGGGCGGGCACATCTGTACTGGGGTTCATGGTGGGAGCTGCGGTATGCCCCGCTGGCCGACGACATGATCTCGCTGGCCGGGCCGATCCAGACGATCTCGGGGCTGCCGGGCTTCTGGGAGGCGCCCTTCCTGCATCGCCGGAACGATCTGTACTACCTGTCCTACGCGGCGGGCGGCAATCCGGCCACGATCGACTATGCGACGTCGTCGTCGCCGACGGGGCCGTGGACGTTCCGGGGCACGGTGAACGGTCGGGTGAGCAGTCCGACGAATCACCAGGCGTTCTTCGAGTTCCGGGGTCGGTGGTACATCGCCTATCACACCTCCGACCTGCCCGGCGGCACTCAGTTCCGTCGTTCGGTGTGTCTGGACCGGGTGGAGTACGACGCCGCCGGGCTGATGCTGCCGGTCCAGCAGACCAGGCAGCTCTGATCTCGACCACCCCGATCACGCCCTCTCGCCGACGCTCCACCGCCGGCGAGATCACCGCCGCCGAACTCGTAGCCTCAACGAAGAGGAGATGATCATGCGGACCGCCCGAACATCCCGAGTGCTCGCCCTGTCGCTCGCCGCCGCGTTGTCCTTCGCGACACCGGTCGCCGCCGAGCCCGCCGATTCGCCGCCCGCAGGCCCCGGCTCGACCGACATCAGCGCGACGGCCGCCGTCGCCCCCGTGCCCGCCCTCGCGCCGATCACGCCGGCTCAGTCGGCAGGCCAGCCTGCCGATGCGCAGCCTGCGCAGGGCAAGCAGGCTCGGGTCCCCCGGTTCCTGATCGATGCGGGCGCCTACACCGGCAACAGCCGCGAGTCGGCCAACTTCGTGGTGCGCTGGGGCGACTCGGTCGACGTCGTCCGCTGGGCGCAGGAGAACCGGGGCATCGCCGACTATCCCGCCTACGTGCTGGACGTGATGGAGCGGACCTACGACTACTACGTGCATCAGGTCGGCTTCGCCGATCCGAACGCGTTGTCGCCGGGACGGGACTTCAAGATCAACCTGTATCTGTGCGGCAGCTGGTCCGGCGGCTTCCTGCCGCCCGCGAACTGGGCGGGCGCCGACGACGTCGGAGCGGGACACATGTGTCTGCCCTACGACAAGATCTGGGACGACTGGGTGGAGTCGCACGAGTTCGTCCACGTCCTCCAGGTCTATGCCAGCCAGCAGAACCGGGCGGCGGGCAACGGCGGCGGCTTCGGCGAGGGCAACCGGTACTCCGGCCCGTTCTGGGAGGCCCACGCCAACTACATGGCCCGGATGCGCAGGCCCGAGGTCGTCACCGGCTCCGGCTACTACGGCCGACACCACTATCGCTGGCTCGACCAGCAGACCTACTACGGCGACTGGACGCTGATCAACACGCTGCGGGACCGCTACGGCACGTCGTTCGTCGACGACCTGTGGTTCGAGGCGCGGCAGGGCGAGCACCCGATCACGACGATCAAGCGGGTGCTCGGACTGAACCACGGCGCCTTCGCCGAGCTGATCGCCGACCACGCCCGCCGCAACGTCACCTTCGACTACACCGACGGCGCGGCGATCCGCAGCGACCTGTGGCGGGGCTCGAATCCGACCTATCGGCCGCTGTACACGGTGTCCTTGCAGGACGCGGGTGGGGGGACGTATCGGATTCCGGCGAATCGGGCGCCCCAGCAGTACGGCTACAACCATGTGCAGTTGCAGCCGAACTCCACGGGCGCGGTCTCGGTCCGGCTCGACGGGCAGGCAGGCGGGGCGCCGAGCCCCGACTGGCGCTTCGGCTTCGTCGCGGTCGGCGCCGACTTCTCCGCCCGGTACAGCCCGTTGTACAGCAGCGGGCAGACGGGATCGTTCGCGTTGCAGTCCGGTGAGACGCATCTGATCCTGGTGGTGACGGCCACGCCGACGCAGCATGTGAACTACGAGCTGGGCACCCCGAGCCCGGGTTATCCGTACCAGGTCACGGTGCAGGGCGGCAGGCCGGTGGCCGGGACGACCTGAGTTCGATGGTCCGTTCGCGACGGCCCGCCGACGTGAGCCGGACGCCTCGCGCAGTGGTGTCGCCTGCTCGCCCGGGTCGGGCGGGCAGGCGGACGCCGAGCGAGGTCGTCAGCGCGCGAGAAGTCGGCGCCGGCGAGACCGGTGACCGCCGCGGCACGGGCCGGGGTGTACCGGCTACGTCGGCCCCGTCTCGCCTCTCGACCTGCCGCCGAGGCCTTCTATTCTCCAGCGGCGGCAGCGGTCTGCGGAGCTTCAAGGGCGTCGTCCGGCCGGTCCCGAGGTGGTGTCTGCGGGTGGCGCGGGCGCCGTGCCGGATGCTGTGGCCGGAGCCGCAGGCCGGGACTGTTGACGCACTGCTCGACAGTGTCGAGTCAAGGTCCGATGATCCGGGGCCGACCGCGCCCGGCCCCGGTGCCGCCCTCGCTCACCCGCCGTGGATTCGGCCAGGCCGCCCGTCGCGAGCGACGGCATGAACCGGCTCAGGCCGAGCCGCGCACCACCAGGCGCGGCGGCACCCGGAGCAGGCCGCCGGCGATCGGCTCGTCACCGCCGATGATGAGGCGTTCGGCGGCGAGGCGGCCGAGCAGGCCCAGGTTCATGTCGATGGTGGTCAGGCCGGGTCTGGTCTCCTCGGCGAACAGCTCCCAGTTCTCGTAGCCGACCACCGCGACCTCGGCCGGCACCGATCGGCCTCGCTCCCGGAGCCCGTCCAGCACGCCCGCCGCGATCTGGTCGCTGGCGCAGAACACGCCGTCGAGATCGGGATGCCGGTCGAGCAGCAGGCCCGCCGCGCGGCGCCCCCAGCTCTGGCTCCACCGGCCCTGTCGGCCTGCCGGTGCCAGGGGTGCCAGCCCCGAGCGGGCCAGCTCGGCGACGAAGCCTGCGGAGCGTTCGGCGGCGGACGCCTCGGCGGGCGGGCCGGGCACGTGGGCGATCCGACGACAGCCGCGCTGGAGAAGATGTCGGGCCGCCAGTGCACCGCCCGCCCGATCGTCGGTGATCAGCGACAGATCCTGCACACCCGTCGAGGGTGCGACGGCGTAGACGACCGGGACGGACCCCACGCCGTGCAGCGGGATCGGGAACCGTGCCTCCCGGCGCGGGCCGAGGATCAGCAGGCCGTCCACCCCGCGTCGCACCAGGGTCTCGGCGTGGTGACGCTCGCGAACCCGGTCGCTCGGCGCCCAGCACAGCATCGCGACGACGTGGGTGCCGCCGAAGGCCGCCTCCGCGCCGCGCAGGACGGGGAGACTGAACCGGCCTGCGGTGCCGACGTCGCAGCCCGTCGTCGCACCGCCGGTCGCACCGTCGCCGCCCCGGCCTGCCACGGCGGCGCCGTTCCGGCCTGCCGTGACGGCCCGGTCCCTGCCGTCTGACAGATCGGGAGCGCGCGCCGTCCTCGGGTCGCGGCCTGCGACGGAGTCCCCGGTGAGGAGCCCGATCACGCGCTCCCCGACCCGCTCCCGCCGGCGACCGCTGCCCTTGGGCCGCCGGTAGCCGAGGCTCTCCGCCGCGCGGAGCACCCGACGTCGGGTCTCCTCGTGCACGTCCGCCCGGCCGTTGAGCGCCCGCGACACCGTGGCCGCCGACACGCCTGCCCGCACCGCCACCGAATGCACGGTGGCCTGCCCAGTCCTGTCCATGACCGCTCCGTCGTCAGTCTCGCCGCCCGGCTACCGGGCGGGCAGCCACACGCGCATCGTCGACGGGCCGCGATTGGCCCACTGGTGGTAGGGCCGCAGCAGGACCCATTGTGTGCGCTGGCTTGCCGAGGTCGATTCGACAGACGCTTCGGCCGCCTGGTCGCCGCGGTCTTCCCCTGCGGGGGACGTCGTCGAGAACCCTGCCGACTTCCCCCCGTCGGCGGGCGCGCGATCGTCTTCGTGGATCGGGTAGCCGTAGGGCCCCCACTGGCCGAGCCAGGCCACGGGCTCCGGTCGTCGCCGCACCCGCACCGTCGCGCCCTCGGGGTGGGGATGGGGAGCCACGGAGAGGTCTGCGCGCAGGTCTTCGAGGTCGAGGTCTGCGGGGAGGTCGACGGACTCGGCGCACAGCACCAGTGGGCCGCGCTCCACCGCGACGCAGCCGCGCACCGCGTCCACCCGGTCGTCGACCCGGGTGAACCTCGGGGTGAGGTCGAGGTCGAGCCGGAGCGTCTCGCCCTCGGCGAACTCGCGTCGCACGGTGAAGGTCGGCTCGCGCAACTGACGATGCCTACCGCCCTCGGCCAGGACCGCCGTGCCCTGCGCCCAGTGCGGCACGCGCAGGGTGAGGGCGAAGCGCCCGGCCGTCAGGACTCGGATCGCGATACCGCGATCGCGCGGGTACGACGTGGTGATCTCCAGGGCGATCTCGGTGCCGTCGTCGAGCCGCGTGCGGATGTCGCAGGCGGCGTACTGGTGGATCTGCACGCCCTCCGCGTCGCGGGTCGCGACATAGCCCGCCACGGAGGCGAGGGTGCGGGCCACGTTCGTCGGGCAGCAGGAGACGCCGTACCAGGGCGGCCGCAGGCTCGCGCCCGCCGCCTTGCTGACCTCGTCCTCGGCGGGCACCGCCCCTGCCGTGCGCTGGTGCAGGGTGTTGGCGTAGAAGAAGGCGCGACCGTCGGCGCGCGGCGAGGCGGCCACCACGTTGAACAGGGTGCGTTCCACCAGGTCCGCGTAGCGCGGGTCGCCGGTGGCCAGCAGCAGCCGCCAGGACAGCATCACCGAGGCGATGCCCGCGCAGGTCTCGGAGTAGGCGCGGTCCGGCGGGAGCACGTAGTCCGCGCCGAAGGACTCGTCCAGGTGGTGCGAGCCCATGCCGCCGGTGAGGTAGGTGCGGCGGGCGATCGTGGTGTCCCACTGGGTGCCGACGGCGTCGATCAACGACTGATCGCCCGTCTCCACGCCGACGTCGACGGCGCCTGCCGCCAGGTAGAGCGCCCGCACGGCGTGTCCGCGCAGGACGGTCGCCTCCCGGACGGGCAGGTCGTCTTGGAAGTAGGCGGCGCCGAAGTGGATCGGCGGCAGGGTGCCGGTGCCTCGGCGGTCGATGAACAGCCTGGCGAGTTCGAGGTGTCGCTCCTCGCCGGTCACCCGGTACAGCTCCACGAGCGCGGTCTCGATCTCGGGATGTCCGCACACCGCCTCGCGTCCGGCGGGCCCGAACTCGGTGTAAAGGTGGTCGGCGACACGACGCGCGACCGTGACCAGCGGTTCCTCGACGCCCCGGGTCTTGGCGCGCGCCACGGCGGCCTGGATCAGGTGTCCGGCGCAGTACAGCTCGTGTCCCCAGGCGAGGTCCGAATACCGCGCGGGCCTGCCGGGCCTGCCGTAGCAGGTGTTGAGATAGCCGTCGGGATGCTGGGCGGCGGCCACCCGCTCGACCAGGGCGGTGAACCGGCCGTCCAGTTCGGCGTCGTCGCTGCGGTGCGCCTCCCAGGCCAGTGCCTCCAGCAGCTTGTAGACCTCGGAGTCGGCGAAGTTCGCACCGTGATGCTCGCCGTCGGTGCTCCGGGCGAGGGCGTCGGCGGTGGCGTCGAAGTTGTCGATCCAGCCGAGGCGCTCCATCCACTGTTGACAGTGGCCGAGGGTGTTCTCCCGATTGATCCGTTGCCGATCGGCCCAGAAGCCGCAGGTGAGCCGCACCTCGTCGAGCCGTAGCGGGGTCAGTGCGCCGTGGCGGGGCGCGACAGGCGGTCCGAGGTCCATGCCGGATCGCGGCGTGGTCTGCTCGGTGGCGGTGGAGGCGGCGGGGGTGTGCATCGAAGGTGTCTCCTTCACCGTGGTCGACAGGGAACCGAGTTGCAGAACAGGAGGCGGGCGGCGGGGTGGACTCACCCTTTGAGCGCGCCGGAGGCGAACCCTCGGACGTAGTTCCGTTGCAGGAGGACGAACAGGATCATGCAGGGCACCGCGCTGACCACGACGCCGGATTGGAGGGCGCCGAAGTCGACCGCGCCGAAGTTCCCGGAGCGCATCGCGGCCAGCGCCACCGGCAGGGTGTAGCGGGAGCCGTCGGTGACCAGCATCAACGGGGCGATGAACTCGTTCCAGGAGTTGAGGAAGGCGAACAGCGCCACGGTGATCACGCCGGGCGTCACGGCGGGCAGCAGGACCGACCAGAGCGTGCGGGGCACCCCGGCGCCGTCCACGAGGGCGGCCTCGTCGAACTCCCTCGGCACGGCCTCGAAGGAGTTGCGCATCATGAACAGCGAGAACGGCAGCTGGAACATGATCAGCACGAGAGCCAGCCCGACCAGCGAGTTCTGTAATCCGGCCCGGCTCAGCAGGACGTAGAGCGGGATGAGGATGGTCGGGTAGGGCACCATCATGATCGCCAGGGTGCCGAGGAAGAGCAGATTGCGGCCGGGGAAGCGGAAGCGGGCGATCGCGTAGCCCGCGAGCACCGACACCACCACGGTGCCCACCACCGTCATCAGCGAGACGGCCACGCTGTTGGCGACGTAGACGAACAGGCCTTCCCCGTAGGAGAACAGCCGCTGATAGTTCTCGGTGCCCAGGCCCGCGCCGTCGCCCGTCGCCCTCGGCCCGCTCAGCGAGGAGTAGCCGGCCCAGAGCAGCGGCAGCAGGAAGAGGATCGCCAGCGCGATGCCGGTGGTGAGCGCGCCCGTGTCGGCGATCACGATGCGAATCCGGGTGCGCCGTGCGGCCGCCATCAGGAGTCGCCTCCCTTCCTGATCAGGCTCAACTGGACGATGTTGGCCAGCACCAGCGCGATCAGCACGACCACCGACATCGCGGCGGCTCGGCTGAGGTCGAACAGGGTGAAGGCCTGGCGGAAGATCGTGGCGACGACGGTGACGGTGGAGTTGTCGGGGCCGCCGCCGGTAAGGACGTAGAACTGCTCGAAGGCCAGCAGTGATCCGGTGACCGACAGGACCAGCACCAGCGCGAGAGTGGGCCGCAGCAGGGGCAGCGTCACCCCGGTGAACGTGCGCCACCAGCCTGCGCCGTCGATCCGGGCCGCCTCGTAGACCTGGGTCGGGATCGACTGGAGCCCGGTGAGCAGGATGATCATGTAGAAGCCCGCGAACCGCCACAGCACCATCAGCACCGTGGACCAGAGGGCGCCGCCGGGGGTGCCGAGCCAGTTCACCGGCTCGTCGACCAGTCCCACCGCCATCAGCAGATCCGACAGCGGGCCGACCTCGTCGGAGTACAGGGCGAACCACAGCAGGCTGGCGACCGCCAGGCCCATCGAGGCGGGCAGGAAGAACGCGGTGCGCAGCAGGCCGGTGCCGAGCCTGGTCTGCTGCACCAGCAGTGCCAGGCCGAGGGCGACGACGGTGAGGATCACCGTGGTGATGACGGTGTAGCGCACGGTGAACCAGACGGCATCCAGGAAGAGCGGATCGTCGAGGATCGCGCCGTACTGGGCCAGGCCCACGAAGCTCGGCTCGCCCAGCAGCGGCCAGTCCGTCATCGACATCCACACCAGCAGCCCCAGCGGGACGACGAACAGCAGCCCGACGACCAGCGACGCGGGCAACGACAACACGAGTGCCTGGGCGGACCGATCGGTGCCTCGGTTGCCACGTCTGCGCCGGGGCGGGGCGGCGGTGCCGGTGCTTCTCACGGGGGCTCCCTTGATCGGGACGTCTCGAGCCTCGCCTGCGGTGGCGGCCGATCGATCGGTGCAGGTCCGTCGGCGAGGCGGCGGGCGAACCGGCGGCTGGTCGGGCGCGTGGGCTGGTCGGGCACGGCGGCGGGACGGCGGCTAGCCCGCGACGTCCAATGAGGAGTCGAGCCGAGGCCGGAACGCGGCGACGGCCTCCTCCACCGACTCCGGGCCGAAGATCGCCGACCGGGCGAACTGCAGCCACGGGCCCTGCGGGTCGTTGAAGGTCGCGCCGAAGTTGATCGCGGTGGGCACCCGACCGACCTCGACGACCTCGTGGAAGGTCCGCAACCGCTCATCCGGCAGACCGACGCCGTCGGGACCGGTCGGTTCGAGATCGGTGCGGACGCTGACGTCGCCGCCCGAGGTGAGCACCTCGCGCTGGACGTCCGCCGACAGCGTCCAGGACAGGAAGTCCCAGGCCGCCGCCGTCTTCGTGGAGGTGGCGGTGATGCCGAGGACGTCGCCGCCGACGAAGGTCGACTCGCCGCCGGCCATGCCCCGGATCGGGGCGACGCCGATCTCCAGGTCCTCGTGCTCCGGCATCAGCCGCAGCATCGTCGAGCCCAGCGGGGCGACGCCGATCCGCCCTTCGGCGAAGGGCTGCAACCAGCTGATCCCGTTCTCCTGCGCCGCCGAGGCGGGCGCGAGTCCGTCGGCGAAGGCGTCGCGATAGGCCTGGAAGACCGGGCCCATGGTCGCCGAGTCCATGGCGGAGGCGGTGCCGTCGGCGGTGAGGATCTCTCCCCCGTCGGCCCAGACCATCGGCCACAGGGTGAAGAGCAGGCAGCCGGGGCAGTTGCCGCCGAAGTAGGTGCCCGAGACCTCGCCGCCCAGTGCCGAGATCGCCTCGGCGTGCGCCATCATCTCGGGCAGGCTCGTCGGCGGCTGCTCCGGATCGAGGCCCGCCTCGCGGTAGAGCACCTTGTTGTAGAAGATCAGCGAGAGGTCGAGGGTGTGCGGCACGGCGTGGTGGGCGCCGTCGGCGGTGCCCGCGTCCAGGTGGGCCGGGGCCAGGTGCTCGACCAGACCCGTCTCGGCGAGCCGTTCGCTGATGTCGGTGTAGAAGCCGTGTCGGATGAAGTTCCTGGCGTAGACCACGTCGGCGCCGAGCAGGTCGGGCAGGCTCCGGCCGCCTGCGGCCGTGGCGACCTGTTGCAGGTAAGTGTCGTTGGGGACCACCGTCAGCTCGACCTGGTTGCGGCCCAGCTCGTTGTAGGCCTCGACGAAGCCTCGGGTCTGGGCCTCGGTGGCCGCGCGAGTCCAGATCGTGAGGGTCTGGCCCGTCGCGGCGTCGGGGTCCCCCACCTCGCCCCCGCCGCAGGCCGCCGTCAGCATCGCGGCGACGAGCACCGTGCCGACTCGACGGCGCACTCTTTTCTTCCGCACGTCACGTTCTCCTTGTGCTCGTCGTTGAGCGAAGTCGAGCGGCATGACGACGACACCGTCGCCCACTGTGGAGAGCGGAAGACGACGCTGACCGAGTCTCCGACCAGTACCTTTCCCCGGTCGAGATCGATCGACGGCAACGGTCTCCGTGACCGGCGACACAAACCGAAACTACTTTCGGTATCGTAGGTTCGGGCTGGTTCCGACGTCAAGACCGCGACAGCGAGAGAATGCGACGGCACCGCGAACTCGTCAGGCCGAGGAGCATGAGGCGATGGACCGTGTCACCCGGGGCGAGCAGAAGCGCTCGATCACCCTCACCGACGTCGCCCGGCTCGCAGGCGTCTCGGTGGCCACCGCGTCGAAGGCCTTGAACGGACGCCGACAGGTGCGCGCCGAGACCCGGCAGCGCGTCCTGGCGGCGGCCGAATCCCTGTCGTTCACCCCCAATCCCTTCGCCCAGGCGCTGAACATGCCGAGGTCGGGCACCGTCGGCATGCTCACCAGTGACCTCGAGGGCCGGTTCGCGCTGCCGATCCTGATGGGCGCCGAGGACGCCTTCGGCTCCGGGGCGACCTCGGTGCTGCTGTGCGACGCGCGCGGCGACGCCGAGCGCGAGCGCACGCACGTGGCGGCGCTGCTGGCCCGACGGGTCGACGGCCTGATCGTGGTGGGATCGCGCACCGATCCTCGGCCCAGCCTCGGGCAGGAGCTGCCCGTGCCGGTGGTCTATGCCTACGCCCCGTCCGAGGACGAGGCCGACGTCTCCTTCGTGCCGGACAACGTCCGAGGCGGCGCGCTGGCCGTGGAGCACCTGGTGGCGGGTGGCCGACGGCGGATCGCACTGCTGGCGGGCGACGCCGACTATGCCGCCGCCCGCGACCGGGTGGCCGGGGTGACCGAGGCGCTGCACGCGGCAGGGCTCGAGTTGGTCGGCGGCACCGAGTCCTACGGGGAGTGGTCCGAGGCCTGGGGCAGGCAGGCCGCCGCCGAGCTGCTGGCGGCGAACCCGGACGTGGACGCGGTGCTGTGCGGCAACGATCAGGTCGCCAGAGGGGCGCTGGACACCCTGCGGGAGCGGGGGCGCCGGGTGCCCGAGGACGTCTCGGTGGCGGGCTTCGACAACTGGGAGGTGCTGACCACCAGCTCCCGGCCGCCGCTGACCAGTGTGGACATGAACCTGGAGGAGCTGGGACGCACGGCGGCGCGGCATCTCTTCCACGCCATCGACGGCGAACGCCAGGGCGGGATCGTGACGCTGCCGGTTCGGCTGGTGGTCCGGGAGACGACGGTGGAGCCGGGGACGTGATGAGTTCCGATGCGGTCTGGGGCGGCTGACCGCAGCGACCGGGTGCGGAGCCTCACCGGGTGATTCGGCCGCGCGGACACCGCGACCGGCTCCGCGCTTGGCTCCGCGCCCGGCGCCGAGCTGATCGGTGAATCCAATCCGAACGGGCGCAGCGGTGTCGGCAGTCTCGGCCACCGGGCCGCGAAGGGCTCTTCGGGCAGGCCGTGACGGCGGACGTCGTACTCCGGCGGGCCGCGCCCCTCGGAAGCGGGCCGGGGTTCGTCCCGACGCCCGTGCTCACCGGCCCGCCTCCGCAGGCCATGATCCGCGCTGCCCACACCGCCTACCCCACGATCACCCGCGCCACCGCCGCCTGCCCCGCGCCCTCCACGACTCCGGCCACCTCGAACTCCCCCGCCTCGGCGTAGTCGTCCGGATCGGCCTCGTCCCAGACGACCGGGATCGAGCTGTCCTTGGAGCCGTCGTTGTAGGTCGCCACCACCGTCGGGGGCAGGTTCGGCGCGACGCCGACGAGTGTGTCGATCTCCCACGGGTCGATGCTGGTGATCTGCACGGCGTCGGAGGCGCGGACCCACACGGTGGCCTGCGCGGGCAGCGTCGCGACGTCGGTGATCCCGGTCAGGGTGAACGAGCTGCCGCCGTCGGCCACCTGACCGGGATCGACGGCGGGCCAGGCGACCTCGGCCTCGGCAGTGGCGCCGCCGGGATAGACCAGCGTGGCGGTGACGGGCAGCTCCGGGAGTGCGCCGACGGTGGTCGGGACGTGCACCGGCCGGATCTCGCTCGGCTGCTGGGCGTAGACCTTCCACTGCACGATCCCCAGCGACAGCCCCGGGCTGTTGGTCAGCGCGGCGCGCAGCCGGGTGGTGGTCACCGGGGCGAACTCGGTGGCGTTGTAGCGATCGGCGGCCACGCCGTACTCGTCGGCGTCGGCGACCGGCACGAACTCCTCCGCTTCCGTGTCCCAGTACTCCAGCCGCCAGGACCGTGGGACCGCGATGCCGTCGGGGGCGCCGGGCTGCACGTCGCGGAAGAAGTACAGCTCCGAGCCGTCGACCCGGACCGGCGACTCCCAGCTGTACTCGACCCACTGGCCGGTGCGCTGCGGCCAGGTCCCCCAGAAGGGCCGTTCGGTGGAGGAACCGGGATCGCGGCCGTCGTTCACCGCCGTGACCGGGGTGCCGTTGGCACTGAAGGACGCCGACGCGGTCGCGGCCGGGGCGACGTTGCGCCGCTCGGGCACCGCGTCGACCTCCACCACGAGCTGTCTGCTCGTCTCCTGCGCGCCGTCGGTGGCGGTCAACGCCAGGGTGTAGACGCCCTCGGCGCCGAATCGGGCCACCGTCGTGGGCGCCGAGACGTCCTCGAAGATCACCGTGGCCGCCTCCGGTCCGGCCACCACGGACCAGGTACTGCTCAGCTCGCCTGCGGGCAGGCCGTCGTCCTTGACGACACCGATCAGTCGCGCCTGGCCGGGCACCCGGTGGCCTGCGTCCACTCTGGCCTGCACCTGCGGCGCCGCGTCCTGGGACTCGGCGGGCGGCTCGCCGGTGGCGAAGGCCTGGAACTCCTTGAGGCCGATCGGATGGCCGGGCTGTCCCGTCAGGTCCACCCGCAGCGCCGAGGTCTCGACCGGGGCGAAGCGGATCTCGTTGTGATTGGCCCGAGGGTAGGCGGGGGTGCGCACCGGTTGCGCCACCTCCCGCCATTGGTCGCCGTCGCGGTAGGAGACGGTGTAGAGCGCGGGCTCCCGGTGGCCGCGCGGCTGCTTGTCATTGCGAAAGAACAGCCGGACCTCGTCGACGGTCTGGGTCGCGCCCAGCTCCACGTCGAGGGAGTGGCGGTTCTCCGATGATCCCTCGGTGCTCCAGAACGGCTCGTTGATCGTGGCGCCGTCCACCGCGCCTGCCGGTCCGCGATTCGGCGCGGAGTAGGAGGCCGACGCCGAGGCGCCCTCGGCGACGTTGGCCGCGTCGCGGGTGCTGCCGATGTCGCGGCCGGCCTTGGCGAAGACGTCGACCACGCGGCTGTCGTCGGCATAGGTGACGTCCTGTGCCTCGGTGACCGAGGCCGCCGCCTGGTGCAGCACCTCGGCGGGTTCGCCGGGGAACTCCGCCTCGCCGGTGGCCGGGTCGTAGATCACCGGGGTGAGCGCGTCGAGGGTGAGGACGCGTTCGCCGTCCAGGTACAGGGAATACCCCTCCGGCACGTCCTGGCCGTAGTGGCGGACGCCGTCGCCGGGTTCGTCCCAGACGATCGCCAGGTCGCCGCCTCGATAGCGCAGGTTCTCCACGGCGAAGTGATCCCAGCCGAGGTCGATCGGGGACAGCTCCACCCTGGTGTCGGTGCGGGGTCGCAGGCCCGCGACGTCCTCGATGATCGTGTAGTTGGTGGTGCCGAGCATCGTGTGATGAATCCAGGAGCGGTAGCCGATGCGCTGCGCCTCGGGGTCGCCGTCGGCCCAGAACTCGTTCTGGTCGGGCCAGCGGTTGTCGCCGCCGACGTAGTGGGACCAGGCGTTCCACATCAGCAGCTTCTCGTACAGCTCCGGTGTGACGTGCTCGGACGGGTAGTTCCGCAGCGCGGAGCTGTAGACGTCGAAGTAGCGCTGGGCGTTGATGACGGAGAAGTTGTTGGTGCCGGGATGGCCCTGCTGGGCGGCCTCGGTCTTATCCGCCTGGTTGGCGGTGAAGAAGGGGAACACCGGGTACTCGCGTCGGTCGGCGAGCAGCCGCAGCGCGTCGACGTACTCCGGTTCGTTCGGCATCAGGCCGACGGCGAAGGGGATGTAGTTGTTCCCCTCCTTCCACGGCACCAGGGCGTCGGTGGCGACGTGCCGGTGCTTGATCATCCGATCCGTCGGGTCCCACAGGTGTTCCAGGGTCGCCGCGCGGATGCGTTCGGCGATCGCGTCGAGTTCGGCGGCCTTCTCGTCCTCGCCCAGCAGCTCGTAGGCGGCGGAGGCAGCCTGCGCGCCCGCGAAGACGTAGCCGGACTCGGCGCGGTCGAGCTGTCCGGCCCGCCAGTGGAAGGAGACGGCGTCGGCGTCGTTGCCGGTCATCGCGCCCCAGTCGTACTCGATGAGGCCGTTGTCGTCGTGGTCGTAGGTGTCGAGCTGATCGCGCACGTCGCCCTCGGCGTAGCGGGCGAGGTTGCGGACGACGCCGTCGGGGCCGCCGTGCACCAGATAGGACTGCCAGGCCGCCTCGACGAGGTACTGGGTGTAGCTGTTGCTCCAGTTCTCCGGGTCGCCGGGGTTGTCGCGGAAGCGGCCGCCGCGCGAGGTCTCCCCTGTCGAGACCCAGGTGCCGTAGGCCCAGGCGGGGTCGCGGAGGTATTTCAGGTCGTCGACGAACATCCCGGTGGTCAGGGCGATGGAGTTGTTGTAGCCCAGCACGCCCTCGATCGCGGTGGGGAACTGGTAGTCGTCACCGGGGATGTCGGCGTCGAGGAAGTTGTAGCGCAGCAGCCACCAGCGGTAGTAGAGCGTCTTGCCGAGGTCGGCCGAGGGCACGTCCAGATAGGGCAGGTTCTCGCCCCACCAGCGGTTGTACTCCTGGACGTGGGTGCGGAAGGCCTCGCCGGGCTCGGCGGCGCGGACGGCCTCGTACTCCGTGCTCGACGCCGGGATCTCCTCGGTGACCAGGCCGAGCCGGACGCTGGTGTGGGCGGTGCCGCCTGCGGGGATCTCCAGTGTTCCCCGCAGTGCGCCGTCCTGCGCGGTCAGGCCCGCGCCGGAGAAGCGCGGGTAGAGGGTGGTGAGGTCGTTGCGGACCGAGGCGGCGCCGGTCAGCTCGTCTCCCGTGCCCTCGGCGGCGTACGGCGAGACCGCCGCGACGTCCAGTGCTCGCGATGACGCGCCCGCATTGCGGAATTCAAGGTCGGTGACCAGCACGTTGGCCTCGGTGATGAACTTGCGCTGCACCACCGTCAGGCCCGCGCCCGCGTCGAACTCGCTGCGCCAGTGGCTCGGCGCCTGCATCCGGGCCGGAACGTCCTCGCGGAGGTCGATCGCCGTGCCGTCGGCGGACAACTCGACCCGGTAACCGGGTCGGTCGTCGATGCTCTCCCAGTAGGCGAGCTGCCCGCCGAACCCGAGCACGCCGGGTTGATGGGTCTTCATGAACGCCGCGCGGCCCCGGGTGAAGAGCCAGTCGCCCGAGGGGTCGCGGCCGTGGCGGGCGAGCATCCGATCCATCCAGAAGTCGGTGCCGTCGCCCGCCGCGAGGTCGGCCTCGAAGCCCGCCGCCAGCGTGCCGCCGACGCGAAAGGGCTCGGGCAGCGGCGGCACCGGCTCGTCATCACCGCTGAAGCTCGGGTAGCCGATGGTCTCGTTGGCGAACTCCACAGCGAGGGGCGTCTCGCCGGAGTCCTGCCCGACGGCGGCCGGGTTCATGGCCGAGGCGGCGAGCAGGGCTCCGGCGGCGGCCAGCGTCAGGATGCGGGGCCGGGCCCGGGACGCCGCCGAGCGGACGGGCCCGGATCGGCGGCGCTCGGCACGGGCGGCGCCGAGTCCGGCGACACGTCGAGGAGACACGAGAACCTCCAGGTGATCGGGCAGGCGTGCCGGTCGGCGGCAGGGAGGACGGCGGCGATCCCGCGACCGTCGCGCACTTCCCGGCCACCCGAGGTGATCGACGACATCGAGTCTGGTCGGCGCCGCGAGAGCCGGACAAGACTTTCCAGTCAGTTTCAGGACACCGCGTCACCGCCTGGGCCGGGCGAGGCCCGTCCCGCCGCCGCAGGGCGACGACGGGGACGAGACCGGGTTCTAGCGCCCCCTGCCGCCCGGCGGTTCCGCCGAGGACTCGGCTCAGGCCGTCGGTGCCGCAGCCCCGCGGCCTGCTCGGCGGTCCGCCCGGGCCCGACGCTCGCGGGACTGGCCGTATTGGAGCCAGGCCTCGGTCAGGAACAGGACCACCGTCCAGCCCAGCCAGGTGGCCAGCCCCGAGATCGCGTAGTCGAAGGCGAGCTGGCTGCCGCCGAACGTCGTGTCCAGCTGCGGTTCCAGGATCATCCAGGCCAGCGCACCCCACACCCGATTGGTGATGATCGACATCGTCAGCGCGAAGCTGCGAATCATCCAGCGGCGATGCTCGGCGAACCGGCGGGCACGGACGCGGCGGAATGCGGTGATGGTGAAGACCAGCCAGAGGATCGAGAGGATGACGCTGCTGGTCTGTGCCACCGGGCCGGTCGGGGTGTGCACCGCGATCACCATGCCGGTGAGCGCGCCGGGGATGCAGGCGATGACGTAGGCGCGGCCGAGCATCCGGTGTGCTCGCCGGAAGCGCGTCCGGAACCACGGCCACACCTGGAACACGCCGGTGATCATCGCCACCGAGGCGAGCAGGACGTGCGCCACCAGCAGCGGGTAGTAGTAGGCGACGCCCTCGGGTAAGGGCACCCGAGCGAGGCCGGGGTCGCCGGTCAGGTACGGCGGCAGCGAGAAGCCGACGAAGGCCACGGCCACGAGGGCCAGCGGCACCACCCAGGGCCGCCGCCACCACGACTTCGGTCTGTCGGGACGTCGGGGTGCCTGCTCCGCGCTGTCGGGTTGCAGCGCAGGCGAGCCGGTCGACGTGGTCATCGGTCGTCTCCTTCGGACTGATCATGGGCAGCTTCGTCCGGGGGCGCCGATCGACTCCTCGATCCGTCTTGGCCGCGCGTCGGGCAGCAGGCCTTGAAGGCCGCCGACTGGTCACCGAAGACAGGCGCGGCGGCACGGCGGTGGCGTCGTCACGGCGTGCGTGATCGCCGCAGCCCGAGGCGGGTGTCTCGCCCTCCGTGCTGCTGGTCGACCGAACTGCGCCGTGTCCCCCATCAAAACTGCGAACCACGTTCGCGGTTCTGCGAAAGGGTTTCGCAGTTTTGCGGTACTGTCAAGCTCGATCGAGAACCGACGACGCAGAGGGCGGACATGACGGACGACGACGCGAAGCGAGCCGCCGCACGCAGCCTGGAGCTGCTCTGGGGTGAGCGGCAGCGCCCGCGACGTGGGCCGAAGCCGAGCCTGAGCGTCGACGAGATCGTGCGGGCCGCCATCGAAGTGGCCGACGCCGACGGGCTGCCCGCACTCTCGATGGGGCGGGTAGCCGAACAGCTCGGCACCGGAGTCGCCTCGTTGTACCGCTACGTCCCGGGCAAGGCCGAACTCGTCGCCCTCGTCGTCGACGCGGTGCTCGGGAGTCCGCCGCCGTCGGTCACCGAGGGCACCGACTGGCGGAGTCGCCTCGCGGAGTGGGCGCGCTTCTCGCTCGACGTCTTCCGGCGTCGCACCTGGATACTGCCGCTGCTGACCACCAGGAAAGGCGTTCCGGGGCCGAACGAGACCAGCTGGCTGGAGTCCGCCCTCGCCGCGACCTCGAACACCGGGCTCGCCGACGTCGAGCGCGTCGAGGTGATCTCCCTGCTCACCATGTACGTGCGCGGGGCGGCACAGGTCGCCGCCGACATGCGGCTCGGCACCCCGGACGAGGAGGTGAGCGACTCGCCGGTCTCCGGTCCGATGCTGCGGCTGATCAGCAGCGAACGCTTCCCGACCCTGAGCTCAGTCGTGGCATCGGGAACCTTCGAGCAGCCCACCGACGTCGTCGAGTTCGGCCTCAACCGCGTCCTCGACGGGATCGAGGCGTTCATCCAGACGAAGACGAATCAGAGCGGCCCGGCCTGACGCCCGGTGACCGGCAGGCCGCGCCGCTGCACGAGCGACTCCCCCGCCCCGCCGATCGGGCGACCGACGGCTCCGGCGGTGCCGCTCCGCCGGAATCCTCAGGTTTTACATCGCAAGAACAGACCAGGCAGAACCGAAGACAGGAACATTCACAGCCTCGGCCGTGTTATGCATGCGCATACACTTTCCAGGAGGCTGACGAGATGCAGTTCGGGATCTTCACCGTCGGAGACGTCACACCAGACCCGACCGACGGCACCACGCCCACCGAGGCGGAGCGGATCAAGGCGCTGGTCGCCATCGCGATGAAGGCCGAGGAGATCGGGCTCGACGTCTTCGCGACCGGCGAGCACCACAACCCGCCGTTCGTCCCCTCCTCCCCCACGACCATGCTCGGCTACATCGCGGCCCGCACCGAGCGGCTGCTGCTGTCCACCGCGACGACGCTGATCACGACGAACGACCCGGTGAAGATCGCCGAGGACTACGCCATGCTTCAGCACCTCGCCGACGGACGGGTGGATCTGATGCTCGGCCGGGGCAACACCGGGCCGGTCTACCCGTGGTTCGGCCAGGACATCCGGCAGGGCATCCCGCTGGCGGTGGAGAACTACGCGCTGCTGCACCAGTTGTGGCGCGAGGACGTGGTGGACTGGGAAGGCCGCTTCCGCACGCCCCTGCAGTCCTTCACCTCGACGCCCCGCCCGCTGGACGGCGTGCCGCCGTTCGTCTGGCACGGTTCGATCCGCAGCCCCGAGATCGCCGAGCAGGCCGCCTACTACGGCGACGGCTTCTTCGCCAACCACATCTTCTGGCCGAAGGAGCACTTCATCCGGCTGATCAACCTGTACCGCACCCGCTTCGAGCACTACGGGCACGGCGCGGCCGATCAGGCGATCGTCGGACTCGGCGGGCAGCTGTTCCTGCGGCCGAAGTCGCAGGACGCGGTCCGGGAGTTCCGGCCGTACTTCGACAACGCGCCGGTCTACGGGCACGGGCCGTCGTTGGAGGACTTCATGGAGCAGACGCCGCTGACCGTCGGCAGCCCGCAGGAGGCGATCGACAAGACGCTGCGGTTCCGGGAGTACTTCGGCGACTACCAGCGGCAGCTGTTCCTGGTCGACCACGCGGGCCTGCCGTTGAAGACCGTCCTGGAACAGCTCGACATCATCGGCGAGGAGGTGCTGCCCGTGCTGCGCAAGGAGTTCGACGCGCTGCGGCCCGCCCACGTCCCGGCGGCCCCGACCCACGCGAGCCTGCGGGCCGCGCGGGAGCAGGCCCGGGAACACGCAGGCGCCGCCGAGACCGACGCCGTCACGACCGACGCCGGGGGGCAGCGATGATCACCCGCACGCTCACCGTGGTGACCGCCGGCCTCAGCCAGCCGTCGTCGACCAGGCTGCTGGCCGACCGGCTGGCCGAGGCCTCGGCGCGAGCCCTCGGTGAGCAGGACGTCCACGTCGACACCGAGGTGATCGAACTCCGGTCCCACGCCAAGGAGCTGGCCGACCATCTGCTGACCGGCTTCCCTGCCGGCGGTCTGCGCACGGCGATCGACCGCGTCACGAACTCCGACGGGCTGATCGCCGTGACACCGATCTTCACCGCCTCCTACAGCGGGCTGTTCAAGATGTTCTTCGACGTGCTCGACGCCGACGCGCTGGCGGGCCTGCCCGTCCTCGTCGGCGCGACGGGCGGCACGGCCCGGCATTCGCTCGCCCTGGATCACGCGCTGCGGCCGATGTTCGGCTACCTGCGGGCGGTCGTCGTCCCCACCGGCGTCTACGCCGCATCCGAGGACTGGGGCACCGGCGGCGGCGACAACGGCCTGGTGAGCAGGATCGATCGGGCCGCGGGCGAGCTGGCCGGGCTGATAGCGGGCCGACCGGCCGCCCGCACCGCCACCGATCCCTTCGACGACCCGGTGCCCTTCTCCCAGCTCCTCGGCCGGACGGAGGAGCCGTGAGCAGGGGAGAGCGGACGGCGCGGCCTGCCGGGGCCGAGTCCGGCGATGCCGAGGACCAGCGGGCGCGGTCCTCGGCCCGGATGGCCGAGCGGGACGCCCGCCGGGCCAAGGTCGACGTGTGGCGCTCGCTGATGGAGGTCCACGCGACGGTGCTCGCCGAGCTGGAAGACGAGTTCGCCACCCGACACAGCCTGTCGGTGAGCGAATTCGACGCGCTGTCCAACATCCCGACCGGCGGGGTGCGGCTGCGCGAGCTGACCGACCGCGTCGTGCTGAGCCAGAGCGCGGTGAGCAGGCTCGTCGACCGACTGGAGCGACGCGGACTCGTCGAACGCTCGGTGCTGCCGGACGACTCCCGTGCCGTCTACGTCCGCCTCACCTCGGCTGGGCGCAGGCTGATGCTGGCGGCGATCCGCACCAACGCCGCCGTCGTGGAGCGGGCCTTCGCCGACCGGCTCTCGGAACCGGAGCTGCGGGCGTTGGGGACGGTGTTCGGCAGGCTGCGGCCTCGGCAGGTGTCGCGGGACCCGAGACTGCGGTGACGGAGGTCGAGGGCGAGACGGCGGTCTCGCCCTCGTCCGCGATGCCTACGGCGGCGACCTCGACGCTGAAGGACATCTCCCTCGTCGCCCAGCGCGCCCGCTCGAGGTCATGGCGAAGATCGACCTGCGCCTCCGACGGCTTCAGTCGACTCGTCCCCCTCGATCCTGGTGATGCTCGGCTACCTGCCTCGTTCGCTGCGGCGAGCAGGCGGTGCGGCACGATTCTCGGATTTCCCGACGTTGCTGCTCGCGACGGTCAGGACGCGGCCGGGTCGGTGGCGCGTCCGCCGAGGTGGCGGGCCAGGAATCGCTCCAGGGTGCGGTAGAGCTCGATGTTGCTGTCGGGATTGATGAACCAATGGCCCTCGGTCTCGTTGAGCAGGTATTCCACCTCCGCGCCTCGAGCGCGCAACGCCTCTACTATCCGGTCGGAGTGGCGGCGGGCTACGCGGACGTCGTTGGCACCGTGGATGAGCAGCATCGGGGCGGTGATGTCCCCGACCCTGCTGATCGGCGAGCGGGCGAGCAGGTCGGCTTCCTGGTCCGGGTCGTCCGGGTCGCCCATGTAGCGGAGGTAGCTGTTCTGGATGCCGCGCCTGACGACGGGGATCACCGACCGGATGAGGTCGGGCAGGTCGGACATGCCGGTGTAGCTGACGGCGGCGGCGAAACGGTCGGGGGTGAACGCGGCCCCGACCAGGGCGGCGTAACCGCCGTAGGAACAGCCGTAGATCGCGACCCGGTCGGGATCGGTGTGGCCCTGTGCGATCGCCCAGTCCAGGGCGTCGATCACGTCGTCGTGGATGCGCCCGGCGAACTCGCCGATCGCGGCCTGGGTGTGGGCCTTGCCGTAGCCGGTCGAGCCACGGAAGTTCACCTGCAGCACCGCGTAACCTCGGTTGGCCAGCAGCTGTACCTCCGGGTCGTAGCACCAGCTGTCGCGATACCACGGCCCGCCGTGCAGCAACAGCACCGTCGGAAGGCCGCGGGGCTCCACCCCGGTCGGCAGGGTGAGGTGGCAGGGCAGGTTCAGGCCGTCGCGAGCGGGGACGGTGACCGGGCTGACCGGGGCGAGCCGGGCGGGGTCCAGGTGCGGGTAGGGGCGGAACAGCCGCCGGGCCGCCCCGGTGGTGTGGTCGTAGAACCAGGTGACGCCGGGGTCGCGGTCGTGGGTGAAGTCGACCACCCAACGCTGTCCGCCTGCATCGCAGGAGAGGTGAGCCGGGTCGCCGTCGGACAGCTCGGCCAGCCTCGGCAGGACCTCGGCGAACTGCGGGTCGAGGGCGTGGATCACCTGGCGGTCGCCGAGGTAGCGGGCCCCGAGCAGCTTTCCGGTCGTCGGATGAACGATCAGGGCGGACGGGAACCGGGGATCGGCCTCCGGGCGGGGGGTGTCCAGGTCGAACACGGGGTGGCTGTCCACCCCGACCTGCTCACCGCTGTCCAGATCCACCCGCACCAGTCGGGTGCGGTCCGAGCCTCGGGACGAGCCGATCCACAGCCCCGTCCCGTCCGGGGTGGGCACGCAGGGCAGGACGCCGAAGATGTGGTCGTCGCCGGGGAACCGCGTGATCAGGCGCTGGGCACCGTCGTTCCAGTCCGACAGCAGGTGATCGCCGTCGTCCGCCATGCTGAAGGCGAGGATCCGCTCCTGCGGCGTGCACTGCCAGCCGAGGACGTCGCCGGGGTTCTCGGCGAGCAGGGTCAGCCGGGCGGTGTCGAGGTCGAGCTCGTAGAGATCGATCAGGTCGGGTCGACGCGCGTTGAGCTGCACGAAAACCGTCCCCGGCCGGTCCGAGGAGAACTGGGTGCCCAACAGGCGCACCCCGTCGATCGGGGTGAGGTCGATCGCGGGCTCCTCCGGACGGGTCGGATCGACCCGATGCAGATGGGCGTTCTCGTCGCCGTCGGTGTCCTGGGTGAACAGCAGATAACGGGAATCGGCGGTCCAGAAGAACGCGTCGATGCTGCGGTGGTCGTCGGAGGTGACGCGTCGGGAGGCCGGGTCGTCCACCGCGTCGGTCTCGGGCCAGTCCCCGGCCAGGTCACGGACGAACACGTTGAGCCGGTCCCGCCACGGGGCGAAGTAGGCGACCTTCGTGCCGTCCGGGGAGAGCCGGGCGCGGCTGCGGGCAGGCGGGCCGAAGAACTCCTCGACGGCGATCAGTTGCGGCAGGGTCCTCATGGCGGGTCCTCCAGGGTCGGCATCGCGGACACCCCCGAGTCCAATCCCTGACGTCGCGTCGGACTCAAGCCCGGTCTGCGTGATTCACGCCATATCGGCAGGCAAGGGCCGGGGCGGCCCCGGTCAGGACCCGTCGGACCGGATCAACCGCTGCTCGACCCGACGCAGGACGCGGTGCTGCACGGGCCGCAGGTTGTGCTCGCCCAGTTCGTCCACCAGCGCCGACGCCCGCCGGTCGATGGCGGGCAGCGCGGTCAGGCGCGCCACCATCGGTTCCAGATGCGCGACCAGGTCGTCGATGAGCGCCGCGACCTCGTCGTCGGGGGTGTCGGAATCGAGGGCGTAGAACCGCGCCGTGAGCGGAGCGACGGTCGCCGTACCGGCGCTGAGCAGCGCGATGAGCTCGGCGTGGCCCGCCTCGCCGAGCAGGTGCCCGACCAGCAGCAGCTGCTCGTGCTCGTAACGGGCCATCGTGGCCGGTACGGCCGGTTCGGGGGCCGACCGGAACGCCGCCAGCTCCGGGGGCAGATCCGGTGGGGAGCCCGTGCGGCGCAGCACGGCGATACTGGCCCGGCGAGCGGTGAACCGTTCGATCTCCGCGGCGGCCTGCCGGTCGAGCTCCTCGAGCAGCTGCTCGGCGGCCCCCGGATCGTCCAGCACCGGGGGCAGCGCGGACAGCGGGACGCCGAGGGCCGTCAACCGAGTGATGCGCAGGAGCCGAACCAGGTGGCCCACGTCGTAGCGCCGATAGCCACCGGCCGAACGCGGCGGCTCGGCCAGCAACCCGATCTGGTGGTAATGGCGCAGCGTGCGGACGGTGACACCGGCCAGTTCGGCGAGTTCACTGCTGAGCAACGGTCGTCCGCTCCTTCGGTTCCGGATCGCGCAGAGCACCGAGGGCGAGCACGGCCGACAGCCCGGCGACCGCGAATCTGCCACCACGCACGTCGCCGATACTCAGCCCGCCCTCACCCCTGATGCGCCGCGCAGGTCGCGCCCTCGGCGACCGCCCCGCCGACCGGCGACAACCCGAGCTGCACCCGGCCAACCCGGCCGTAGGTGGTGCCGCGCTGCCGGGCCGGGCGGCCGATGCGGTCGGCCAGGGCACGGAGCTGCTCGACGGTGCGCGCGGAGCCGTGTTCGGAGCCCGCCATCCGGCTGATGGTCTCCTCCATGAGCGTGCCGCCGACGTCGTTGGCGCCGCCGGTGAGCACCTCGGTGGAGCCCTCCTCGCCGAGCTTCACCCAGGAGCACTGCACGTTGTCGATCCGGCCGTGCAGCAGGAGCCGCGCCATGGCGTGCACCGCGCGGTTGTCCCGCCGCGTCGGCCCCGGCCGGGCCAGGCCCGCCAGGTAGAGCGGCGCGTTGCGGTGGACGAAGGGCAGCGGCACGAACTCGGTGAAGCCACCGACCCCGTTCGCCTTCGCCGTGTCCTGCACTCCGGCGAGGGTGCGCAGGTGGCCCAGCCAGTGTTCCGGGGTGTCGACGTGGCCGTACATCATCGTCGAGGAGGACGGGATGCCCAGCCGGTGCGCGGTGCTGACGACCTCGATCCACTGGGCGGCGGGCAGCTTCCCCTTGGTCAGCACCCAGCGGACGTCGTCGTCGAGGATCTCGGCGGCGGTGCCGGGGATGCTGCCCAGCCCGGCGTCGCGCAGCTCGGTGAGGCACTCCTCGATGCTGATGCCCGCCTTGGCCGCGACGCTGACGATCTCCATCGGACTGAAGGCGTGCACGTGCATCTCCGGCACGCGGGCCCGCACCGCGCGCACCAGGTCGACGTAGCCGGTGACCGGCAGCTTCGGGTCGATGCCGCCCTGCATGCAGACCTCGGTGGCGCCCGCCCGCCAGGCCTCCTCGGCCCGGTCGGCGACCTCCGCCGGAGACAGGCGGTAGGCGTCTGCGTCGCGTTCCCGCTGGGCGAAGGCGCAGAATCGGCAGCCCACGTAGCAGATGTTGGAGAAGTTGATGTTGCGGTTGACGACGTAGGTGACGTCGTCGCCGACGACGCTGCGACGCAGGTCGTCCGCGAGGCCCGCGAGCGCGTCCAGCGCCACGCCGTCGCAGGTCATCAAGGCCATGGCGGCGGCGGTGTTGGCCTCGTCGAGCAGGGCGGCCGGGTCGGCGGCGGCGATGCGCAGGCCCGCGCGGACGTCGGTGTCCAGGCGTTCGGGTGCGGCGGTGTCCGGCAGGCTCGCCTTGAGCGAGTCCCAGTCGCCGTAGACGGTGTCGAAGTCGCCGCGCCGGTCCTCACTGCGGCCGACGGTGTCGATGCCGACGTGCAGGTCGGTGCGGCCGACCGACTCGATCCCGCCGTCGGGCTCCTGCCAGGGGCGGCCCGCGAGGACGGCGGCCTCGTCGGCGAGACCGTCCGGGGTGGCCAGCGCCGCGACGTGGGCCGCGACCCTGGTGTCGAGCCACTGGGTGCTGTCCCCGGCTAGGCCCTGCCGCAGATGACGCGGGTAGATGGTGAGCCGCTCACGCAGGGCGAAGCCGTTCTCGGCGGTGACCTCGCGCAGCGCGTCGATCGCGGGCCAGGGGCGTTCGGGGTTGACGTGGTCGGGCGTCACCGGGGACACCCCGCCCCAGTCGTCGATGCCTGCCCGCAGCATCAGGCCGTGTTCGGCCCCGACGAGGTTCGGCGGCGCCTGCACGCTGACGCCCGAGGGCATCAGCAGCCGGGCCACCGCGATCGTGGCCGCGAGTTCGTTCAGGTCGGCGTCGGGCATTCCGCGCATCGCGGTGTCCGGCTTGGCGCGGAAGTTCTGGACGATCACCTCTTGGAGATGCCCGTACTGGCGGGCGGAGGCACGCAGGGCGAGCAACGCCTCGGCGCGTTCGAGGCGCGTCTCGCCGATGCCGATGAGGATGCCGCTGGTGAAGGGGATGCCGATGCGACCGGCCTCGGCGAGCACCTTGAGCCGGACGGCGGGCTCCTTGTCCGGGCTGGCGTAGTGCGGCATGCCCTTCTCGCTCCACAGCCGCTCGGACGTGGTCTCCAGCATCATGCCCATGCTGGGAGCGACGGGCTTGAGCCTGGTCATCTCGGACCAGCTCAGCACGCCGGGGTTGAGATGCGGGAGCAGGCCGGTCTCCTCCAGGACCGCGACGGCACAGGACCGCAGGTAGTCCACTGTGGACGAGTAGCCGCGTGCCTCGAGCCACTCGGAGGCGGCGTCCCAGCGCAGCTCCGGCCGGTCGCCCAGGGTGAACAGGGCCTCTTTGCAGCCCGCCTCGGCGCCCTGGCGCGCGATTGCCACGACCTCCTCGCGCTCGAGATAGGCGGACTCGACCTTGTGCGGCACGGTCGCGAAGGTGCAGTAGTGGCAGCGGTCGCGGCACAACCGGGTCAGGGGGATGAACACCTTGCGGCTGTAGGTGACCAGGCCTGCGCGGCCCTCCGCCGTCAGGTGCGCATCACGCGCCCGACCCGCGACCGCGAGGAGTTCGTCGAGATCGGCGTCACGGGCGTGCAGCAGCACGGAGGCCTCGGTGGCGTCGAGCGTCACCCCGTCCCTGGCGCGACGCAAGGCCCGCCGCATAGCCGACGCGGCCGGGGCTGGTTCTAGCGGGGACGGCTCCAGTTCGATCGACACGAACCGAGGCTAACAAGCGGCTGCACGGAAATCCCCTGTCGCTCCAGGGAGATACCCACCCAGTCGGGTATGTCACTGAACGGAATAGATCCGGAGCGCGGCGGCAGAAGACAGTCGAACGACTCCAGGCGGTTGTTCGGTCGGCATTCGTTGAATTCCCTGATGGCCGCACGGAGACAGGCGGGACTCGGCCGCGCCCGACGATCTCACCGTGCAGGCCGACGGTGACCAGGCCTCGGCGGGGTCCGGGGGATGCAGCTCGCGGCGGGGGCTCGATGTCGGCAGGCCTCCGTGGACGACAGCGTCGATCGGTAGTGCGTCACGATGAGCCGTGACGTCACCCTGTCGACGGGCTACGCGGCAGGCCCGTTCTCCTATCTTGCCGAGCCGGGCGACGGCCCCGACCACGATGTCGAGGACGCTGCCGGCGCCTCGGACCCGCTCCGCGCCTGGTCCGAGATCTCATCGCCGAAGGGAAGGCGACAGACCGAGGCACCGCACCCGGCAGGCCGCCGAGGCTGTGGGAGCAGAATGACGGGCTCGCCCTGACACCTTCGCCGTCGTAGCGCGGCCGATCATTGCCAATAGTCCCGGTCTGGCAGGCGGAGCCAGCGATCGGGCGGCCCGGCGACCGGACGGGTGTCTGTCGGCCGAAGCCCGGCATAAGCACACGCGTAGGCCACCCCCGAGTACCGATAGAGGTACGCGGCGAGGACTTCTTCGGACGACGTGGCGCCGTGCCAGTGGCCGCAGATCAGGTCCGAGCCTTCGATCACCCCGTCCCGCACGATACTGCCCTGACCGCCGCTCTTCGGGTTGACGTAGAGCCCGTAGGCATGTGTGCCGACCGAGACGCGGGTCGCGACGCCGGGCATCGACGGCCCGTATCCCCACGGCTGCGTGAGGATGACGCCGCCCGGCACGTCGGTGACGCCGAAGATGCGCAGCGTCTCGTTGTCCAGTTCGCGGTCCCAGGGATCGTCGACGAACGAGCCGGGTCCGGTGTCGGTCATCGGCACGGCGTCCAGGCGTCGGGCCGTCTCGGCTGCCGTGACGTCGGCGACGCACAGCAGCCCGAAGCCGTCGAAGTAGTCATCGCCCAGTGCCGCGATCAGCCTGCGGCCCTCCGCCGAAGCGGCCTTCTCCGCAGCCGACAGGCACACCCCGTCGGGCGGGCTGCCGAACAATCCGGCATCGGCACCCGCCAGGCTGAGCCTGCCCGGCGACCAGCCCGACATCATCGGCTGCCACGGGTCCGCCCCGGCGGCGAGGAGTGCACGGGCATTCTCCGGCCAGCCCTCGTAGACGGCCGTCCAGAGCGCGGTGTGACCACTGGATCGAGCATCGACGTCGCGAACTCGCCCGGCCAACTCGGCGACCACCTCGGGCGAGCCTTCGGAGGCCGCCTGGTGCAGGGGCGGATCACCCAGATACCCGCCGACGTTCGGATCGGCACCCGCGTCGAATCGAGCCCGGACCTCGGCAAGGTCGGTCCAGGGCGGTGTGGGTTTCGCCCAGCCCGTCGATGAGACACCCGCCACGACATTCCCCCGTTTCGACCACGTCCGGTACGCCGCTCGTGGGGTCACCGGACACCTCGACAGCACGGGAACGGTAGCCGGGACCGCCGACGATTCTCGGGTCCACAGCGGACAGAGCGCTCCCGACATCGAGCTTGCCCCCGGTCGACAGCGGGTCAGCTCGGAACCGTGGTCGCGCTTCGGCTGCTCCCTTTGACCTTCCAGCAACGCGAAGCTGACGCCTGCTGATATCCAAGCACCACACACCGGAGGGTCGACAGCATCGGATCGCCGATGACCGGGCTGATCTTCCTCATCGTCACCTCGGCACGCTCGGTCTGGGCCGAGTACTGCGGGAGCGACCCGCGACGAGGACGCTCCGAGGTGCGGCCGATGACCGGGCTGGTCACCGCGAGCCGGGTGCGCTGCCGATCTCAGACCAGGAATCGAGTCACCACACCGCGCAATACAAGGTGAGCCCAAGCCGCCCGGCCGGAGAAGACCTCGTGCGGCAGGACGGGAGCGAGGCTGCCGTACTCTGCCGGGCCATGCCATCTTTCCGCGTGACGATGACGATCGGGATGCTGCGACCCGGTGTCGCACCGGAGCGAGTCGTGCCGACCGCCGCCGAGGCCGCAGCCGAGTTCGCCACCGTCGAGGCCTCGGCAGTGGACGTCGTGGCGGGCGAAGCCCGAGTCACGGTCCGCTTCACGGCAGGCGACCAGCAGATCGCCCGACAGATCGGTGACCACGTCGTCTCCGCGACCGCCGCCGTCGCCGAGACGCGAGCCTGGACGCTCACCCACCGCACCAGAGGCCAGTGGACCGTGCTCGCCTGAACGCGACGGGTCGCGGTTGATGAGCGGCCTTGTGATCCACCGGCCCCGAAGGGCCGGTGGCACTTCATCCGTCTACGTAATTCGACGCTGTCGAAGATGGAGTTGCGATCCTCACCGGCTCCGAAGGGCCGGTGCCACCGCCCTGGATCGAGGGGCTTCGCCTCGTGGATCGGCCAGTTGCGATCCTCACCGGCCCCGGAGGGCCGGTGCCACCTGTCTCGGCCGCCCAGCACCCGCAGCTGCTGTTCGGTGTTGCGATCCTCACCGGACCCGAAGGGCCGGTGCCACCCACGCGGGGATGTTGTCGGCGGTGTCGGTGGGGGTTGCGATCCTCACCGGCCCCGAAGGGCCAGTGCCACTCCCCGCGCAGATCGCGAGCCGTCGGCACGCGGTCGTTGCGATCCTCACCGGCCCCGAAGGGCCGGTGCCACGCAGCTCGCGGTCGGTCTGGAGGAGGTCACGAGAAGGTTGCGATCCTCACCGGCCCCGAAGGGCCGGTGCCACCGCCACTCGTCAACGGCTGCGCGACCGACTGGCCTTGTTGCGATCCTCACCGGCCCCGAAGGGCCGGTGCCACCAGTGCGGACAGCTCGCCCTGGTGACGGCTGTGGACGTTGCGATCCTCACCGGCCCCGAAGGGCCGGTGCCACTCGAGCCCGTCGGCCGCCAGGCGGGCCGGTCTGGGCAGTTGCGATCCTCACCGGCCCCGGAGGGCCGGTGCCACCCGGCGGGGCTTCGTCAGCCTGCGATCAGATCAGATCAGTTGCGATCCTCACCGGCCCCGGAGGGCCGGTGCCACCGCCGCCGAACTGCTGGCGGTGATCGCGGTGCGCCTCGTTGCGATCCTCACCGGCCCCGGAGGGCCGGTGCCACCCGCCTGGTCGTCGCCGGCGACGGCGTGGAGATCCCGGTTGCGATCCTCACCGGCCCCGGAGGGCCGGTGCCACGCCAGCCCCGGCGTGTTGGCAACCCCCGCCGACGACAGTTGCGATCCTCACCGGCCCCGGAGGGCCGGTGCCACCCGCGATCCGCACCCGGGCGTAATGCCCGCGATTACCGGTTGCGATCCTCACCGGCCCCGAAGGGCCGGTGCCACCCTGCCGCAGCAGGGGTATTGCCTTCCTCAACGCGCCAAGGTTACCGAGCAGTGACCAACACGCCCGAATTTGAGTTCGGAGTCGCCAGGCGTGTCGCATGACGCTTGCCCTCCCCAAGCGATTCGGCGACGGTTGGCGTCACCGGATCAGCCGGAGCGGTACAAGCCCGACCGCCCACTCTACGAGACGGCCGGTCCGACACATGCTCACGACGGCCGGGACGAATGTGTCTGCCCGTCGAGCAGGCAGGCACGGCGACGTCCATCCAGTGAGACACCCTGCCCGGCCGACCGGTGACGACCTAGCCTCCCGGGATAGTCCGCGCAGCCGACTCTCGTCCTGGAGTGCCCCGTGTCCGCCACCACCGACCAGCCCACCGGCGGAAACGCCGGGAGAACCGCCGATCTGCTCCTGAGGTCGCCGACGTCGTGCGCCGCACCGACGCCCGCCCCGGAGGAGCCGGTCCGGGTGGTCCCGCTCACCATCGCGGCAGTCCTGGCGGTCGCGCTGAGCTGGTACGTGTGGATCACGCACGGGCCTCTTCCCGGCGCGCTGCTGATGATCGGCTTAGGCCTCGGCGTGGCGCTCTTCCACTCGCGGTTCGGCTTCACCTCGGCCTGGCGGCAGCTCGTCGCCGTCGGCAACGGCCGGGGGCTGCGGGCGCATGCGCTGCTGCTCGGCACGGCGGCCACGTTGATCTCGCTCATCGTGGTCTCCGGCGCGGGTCTGTTCGGGGCTGTTCCCGAGGTGTCGGCGGGTCCGATCGGCCTGGCGTTGTTCGCGGGCGCGGCCCTCTTCGCCGTCGGCATGCAGCTCGGCGGGGCCTGCGCCTCGGGCACGCTGTTCGCCGTCGGCGCCGGGCAGTCGACGATCGTGCTGACGCTGGGCGGCTTCATCCTGGGCTCGGTGTTCTACACCTGGGCCTTCCCCGTCTTCGACGGCTGGCCGCAGGTGCCGGGCATCCTGTTGTCCGATCACGTCGGCTGGTTCGGTTCCTGGGCGATCACCATCGTCGTGCTGCTCGGCATCGTGCTGCTGACCAGGGTCGTGCAGGCTCATCGCACGCCCCCGCCGGTCGGCGCAGTGCCCACGGCGCGCGGGATCGCCAGGGTGTTCCGGGGCTCGTGGCCGCTGCTGGTCGGCGCCGTGGTTCTCGCGGTGCTCGCCGCCTCGGTGGTCCTGGTGTCCGGCGGCACCTGGGGAGTCACCTTCGCTTTCGCCCTCTGGGGAGCGAAACTCCTCCAGGTCATCGGGTTTCAGCCCGAGGCATGGGAGTTCTGGCAGAGCAGCAGCAACGCCCAGGCCCTGGCCGCTCCGCTGCTGACGGACAAGACCAGCCTCACCAACCTCGGTATCATCCTCGGCGCGGCGGTCGCCGCAGCGGCGGCGGGCGCCTGGCGTTTCCGGGCCGAGATCCCGTGGCGGACCGCGTTGGCGGCCGTGCTGGGCGGCGTGTTGATGGGTATCGGGGCGCGGCTGGCGGGCGGCTGCAACATCGGCGCCTACCTCGGCGGCATCTCCACCGGCAGCCTGCACGGCTGGCTGTGGGGCGCGTTCGCGCTCGGCGGCACCTGGATCGGCCTCCGACTGCGCCCGCTGTTCGGGCTCGCCACCCCGAAGCCCAGCGACAGCGTGTGCTGAGGCAGAAATCTTCCTGAGGGGCAGTTCCGGAGAGAATCGATCGACAACAGCCGTCGCTCCAACCCCCAGCGGAACTGTCGATCATGGCAACTCGCCTCCTTCCTAGCCCCACACCGGCCGCTATTCAACGGCTTGGTCACGATCTTGCGATTATTCGTAACAGCATCGCGCGCTTCCTCGATCAACCAGTTTGGTCGAGAGTGATACACATCACGGGAGGTTGCGTCAAATGTGGCCCTTCTCCAGGAAGCCCCGAAGCGAAAAATCGGCGCCCTCAGCACGCGTCCCTGAGCCGAGTGCGCTGAGACCAATGAGCAGGCAGGCCCGCCAGCCACCCATCTCGATTCAATGGGGCAAACCTGCCAACACCGAACCCGAAGGCGCGGAACCCGCAAGATTCTCACCGATCACACTGTCTTTGCTGCAACTTCCTGCCGAGGGACGAGTTCCAGTCGTCGGGGAGTCTTACTATCAGCAGGCGTTGCGCTTTGTGACGAGAGGGGCGACGTCTGGCAACACCTTCGACGATCACATTCCAGTCACCGCAGCACTGGTTCCGGAACCGTATAACCCATGGGACAAGACCGCCGTACGAATTGACGTCGTACTCGGACAACAATCAGTCAAAGTAGGATATCTCAGCCGGGAATTGGCCCGCCTCTACCATGCCGAACTCATCAAGATCCTCCACAGCGGAAGAATGGGCACCTGCCCCGACCGCATCACTGGGGGCGGACGAAAGTACTACGGAATATACCTACACTTATCCGACCCCCGATCATTGCGCATCGCGAACGGATCAGAACATCCCGCAATAGCGCAGGAGCAGGATGGCGTGGCGATACTCCATGGTGAACGGACTTGTGCAGTGACACAAGGAGGAAAGCACCAGGACGTCCTTCAGCGCTACGCTCCCGCTGACCGACAAGGCCGCCAGTCAGTGACAGCCTCACTACACTTCTGCGTGATCGGATCAGGAAAATACAGAGGAAAGCAGGCAATCGAGGTCCGATTACGTGGACGACGCATCGGGCAGCTGACCTACGCCACAACGTTACGATACCGGGGTATTGTCCAAGAAATCATCGACCGCGGATCTACCGCCACATGCCAGGCTAGCATCAGGAACACCGACAAAGGAATACAGGTAGAGTTGTTGATGCCAAGCGACCCGGACCACAAACCGAGTTTCAACTAGCCGTCGAGCCGACAACACAGCCACGACTCGGACCGGTGAAACCGAGGAGGAAATGATACTGGTAATCTGAGATCTCGAAGGGTCGATCCGGACAGGAAGACTCGACGACCTAGGGCTCGAGATCGAAGTCCGCCCCAGGTCGTCGATATTCCAGGTGGATCAGCGCGGCCCGGTCCCCCGCACCGGGATGAACTTCGCACTCCCCGAGCCGACCTCGAAGATCACCCGGTCCTCGGTGGTCTCGACGTGGCGCGCCGGGGTCCGGCCCGCGGACCGGTAGGTCATGCCCTCGATCCTCGGCAGCTCCACCCTGGCGGTCACGTTGACCGGAATGTCCATGTCGGCACGGACTCCGCGTTTCGTCCGCTCCCAGTCCAGCGACACCGGTCCGCGCTGAGTGTGCACGGTTCCCTCGGCGTCCGCCGGTCCGGCGGCGGGCGGCACGATCAGCACGGTCGCCCCGCCCGGCTCGCCGAGGCGGATGCCGAGCATGGTCTCGACGACGTCGACGGCGGCCTGCGCGCCCCAGCCGTGCGACTGGCTGTGGTTGGTGCCCTCGTCCAGGGTCCAGGCCTCCCAGGTGAAGGTTCCGCCCTGCTCCAGGATGTTCGCCCACCCGAGATCCTCGCGGTCGGTGAGCAGTTCCAGCACCGCGTCCGGCCGGTCGGCGTCGGAGAGGGCCTGCAACAGCCAGTGCGCCGTCATCGGTCCCTGCCGCATCCCCATCGAGGTGAGGTGGTCGGCCAGCGCCGAGTAGTCCTCCTGCGGGGCGATGCCGAACGCGATCGCATAGGAGGTCGAGTGCTGGCCTCGGTGCGTGCTCTGCGTCCCGTCGGCGTGCAGGCCGTCGACGTAGACGCCCTCGGCGTCCCGCAGGCGCTCGTTCATCGTGTCCGCCAGCGCCAGCTCCGCCTGGCGATAGTCCGCGAACTCCGACGCCGGCCGCTCCAGCACCTCGGCCATGTCGGCCGTGCGGCGCAGCACCTCGACGGCCTGGGCGTTGATGGTGGTGCGGGCGGCGGCGTCCATGTCGTAGCCGAAGCGGCCGGGCGCGGGCCAGTCGACGATGCCGTACTCGTAGGCGCCGCTGCCGCCGGACAGCTCGGTGACCAGGCCCGCCGTCGGCCCGTCCTCGGGGATGTGGCGCAGCACGTACTCGGCGGTCTCGCGGATCGCCGGGTAGGCCTCGGCGAGCAGCTGGCGGTCGCCGGTGACCTCGTAGTACCGCCACACCCAGTCGACGAACATCTCGGTGTAGTCGGGGATGTCGCGCTTGCCGTCGCCGTTCGGGTAGACCGCGTTGTATCGGCCCGCGTCCTCGCCGTCGGCCCAGTGCCTGGCCTGGGAGGCGAGGAACTCGCGGATCGCCTGCCGGGTGGCCTCGCGCTCGCCGAAGCCCTGCATCGTCGCGTAGGAGATGGTCACGGCATCGCCGAGGAACTGCCCCTTCTCCCTGGTGGGGGTGTCGACGAACTGCTCCTGCACGGAGTACAGCGCCGACCGCTGCATCATGTCCCAGACCTCGGTGAGGGTCTCGTCTGAGCTGTGGAAGCTCGCCTCCTCGTCGGCGGGCACGGCGGTGTGCACGAGGACGGCGGAGACGTCCTCGACGTCGATGTCCTCGCCCGCGTCGGGGATCTCCAGGTAACGGAAGCCCAGATGGGTGAAGGCCTGGTATTCCTGGGCGCCGTCGACCTGGGTGTAGGGGAAGGTCATCACGGTGTCCTGAGTGGACAGCCGGTCCGCCGACACCCGCCCGTCCTCGGTTAGTTCGTAGCCCGCGAGGATCGGCACGGTCCGCCCGGTCTCGCCCTCGTCGAAGCGCACGACGGGCCGCGCCGGGATGATCACGCCGAAGTCGGCGACCGGCGTCCCGTCTTCGGCCCTCAGCAGTTCGACGGCCGGGATCTCGGTCTCGGCCAGTCGTGTCTCCTGGCCGATCAGCCGGGTGAAGGGCTCGGCGGGACGGGCGCCAAGGCTGGTCGCGGCGAGCCAGTCGGTGTCGTTGAAGCCCGGTCGCGCCCAGTCGGCGACGATGCCGCGGGCGTCCTGCGCGTCGACCCGGTCGCCCTCGCCGTTGCGCCTCGGCGCGTCGGCGACGAACCGGGTGTCGCGGGCGACCCGCCAGGTGTCGTCGGTGACGACCACCTGCCTGCTGCCGTCCTCGTGCTCGATGACCAGCTTGTGCAGCAGGCCGGGCGCCGAGGACGGTCTGCCCTGTCCGCTGCCGTACCAGTGGTAGCGTGCCCCGACGGCCAGCGGCTCGCCCGGCTCGACGAGGTCGGTGACGTCGGCGGCCTGGTAGTAGCCCTCGTCGGAATGGGCGAAGGAGGTGCCTCGATCGGCGCGCTCCCCGTTGAGGAACAGCTCGTAAGTGTGGTCGGCCGCCGTGTAGGCGCGGGCTCGGATCACGGGGCTGTCGGCGACGACGATCTCGGTGCGCGCCAGGGTGTAGTCGTCGGCCTCGGTGACGTCCCGGCGGATCCACTCGGCGCCGTCCCAGTCCGCATCGCCGAGGCCGGTCTCGAATCTCGCGGGCTCGGCCCACGGCGAGACGCTGCCCGCGCGGTCCCAGGTGCGGACGGTCCACCGGTATTCCCGGCCCGCGACGAGGTCCGGGCCGGTGTAGGACACCGAGGACTGCTCGGCGGAGGGCTGTCGGCGGCTGTCCCAGACCTCGGCGCCGTCGGCCGCGCGGTGGACTCTGATCTGGTAGGCGGTCTGCGTCTCGTTCGGGTCGCGATCCTGCGGCAGCCAGCCGAACGAGGGCGGTCCCTCGACGTTCAGCGGCGCCGCGCCGTCGTCGACGGTCAGGGACGACGGGGCCTGCGGGGCACGGTTGCGGGCGTCGCCTGCCGCCGATCCGGCGGGGAGTCCGATGCCGACGGCCAGGCCGACGGCGGACAGTAAGGCGGTCCCGATCACGGCACGTCGCTGGCGCATCGTCGCTCCCAGAGGTTGGTCGGTCACTCACCGGCACCCTAGGCAGCCGGTGGAACGGTAGCGAGGAAACAGCCGGATTCGGCCATTCACCGACAGCCGCAGTCTCCACCGTCCCAGGGGAAGGGGGACGCCGGCGAGGACCGAGCCGAGCAGCCTGCACGTCTCGCCTGGGGGAGGACCTCCGCTGGAGTCTCGGGACTGCGGACCCGACGGGCGACCGTCCCGAGGGGGAGCGTCTCAAGCGGCCCACGCGCGTCGACGCCTCAGTCGCCGAGCAGCACGAGGATCCGACGATCGGCAAGGCGGGAACGGTACAGCGCCGCCCGCTCGGCCAGGCCGTCCGGCATGACCGCGTCGGTGACGCCGAGCGCGCGCAGCAGCTCCGCCAGCATCACGACCGGTTCCCTCGGCAGATCCGAGGTGCCGCGAGATCGAGGTGGAGCTGCCCGTCGGGAAACAGCCCACGCACCTGGTGAGCGGCGTGCACGGCCAACGTCGACTTGCCCGTTCCCGGCGGGCCCACGACCACCGGAATGCGACCGACGGCGGGCGGCGCGCCTGCGGCGAGACCACCACGACCGGTCAAGGTCGCGAGCAGGCTGTCGAACTCGGCGACGCGGCCGGTGAGGTCGGGATGTCTGAGGGAAGCTGACAGACCGGCGATAGCACCGGCTGCGGCAGCTCGCCCGCCGAGTCGAGTGCGGGATCAGCCCGCAGGATCTGCTCGTGCACCATGCGCAGCCGAGGCCCCGGATCGGCGCCGAGTTCCTCGGCCAGCAGTCTTCGGACGTCCTGGAACACCGCCAGCGCCTCGGCGTGCCTGCCCCCTCGATAGAGCGCGATCATGTGCAGCTCGCGCACTCGTTCTCGAAACGGGTGTTCGGCGGCCAGCCTGGACAGCTCGGCGATCGCAGGCACGTTCTCGCCGCGCGACAGATCGAGTTCGGCCAGCTCCTCCCATGCGCGGACCCGATACTCGTCGAGGCGCGCTCGCTCGGTCACGGCGTCGGCGGTCTCGATGCCGCTGAAGGCCGGGCCGCGCCACAACGCCGACGCCTCGCCCAGCCCGAGCCGCGCGCCTGCCTGATCACCGACGACCCGACGCTGCACAGCCTCGGCGAGGAGCCGGACGAACCGTCCACTGTCGAGCTGTTCCGGGCTCACCCGGAGCAGATAGCCGTGGCCGACCGACTCCAGCGTGCGACTGTCCAGGCCCAGCGCTCGGCGAACCTCCCCGACGTACTTCTGCACGAGGTTGACCGCACTCGGTGGCGGTCTGTCGCCCCAGACGACGTCGATGATCTGTTCTCGATCGACCCGATCGTCGGCGTGCAGCAGCAGGACCGCCAGGACCAGCCGTCGCTTTCCCGACGGCAGTCGCACCGCCACCGAGCCCCGACATGCCACGACGGGCCCGAGTACCCCGAAGAGCAGTTCTGACATGCCGCAGGCTCCGCTCCCCCCAGTGTCCGTTCCGGGCTGGACTCGCATCGCCCGTGCGTCCGTTTTCCCGGCGGAGGCGCTCCTCTGTTCGCACCATTTTCGCGTAGGCGGCCTCGATTCCACCGTGCTTTTTCGAGGGACCGCCGCCTGCCGCAATTCGACTGGGCGGTGTTGTCTTCTGTTCGGCGTCGTCGGCCCGACTGCACCGCCGCACCGTTGCCTCGTTCACGACGATGTGGTGTCCCCCATGCCAAATCTACTCGGCGACGACGAGCAATGATCGGTAATTCACTCGCCGGATGCCCGCCCTGCACCCGATCGCCGATCCGTTCCCGACGAAACTGGAAGCTCTTACGTCTCATCGATGTTCCGCAGCGGTGCAGCGGTTCTGCCCCGACCGATGACAGGGTTCCGGCCGGCCGAGCCTGGGGTCTTCGGCTGATGACGCAGGAGGCTGACATGCACAAGGGGATCATGATGATCGTCTGCGCCGTGCTCATGGCGCTGGGCCCGGTCTCGAGGGCGACGGCCGCCGATCCGCCCCACCCGGCCCGACGACGGATCGAACCGGTCAGCGGGCCCCGCAGGCCCGCGAGGACTGCTCGACAGCGGGATGAAACGGCCGGCGGAGCTCGACGAGGTGGAACGTCGGATCGCCCGGCCGGCGCGCGACCTGATCGACCGGGGGGTGGCCGAGGACATCCTGCGCGATGACGTGGCCGCCGAGGTGCTGTTCGAGATCTTCACCGGGCTGTTGGGCAACGTGTTGCGCCTGGTGCTGCTGAATCGTCTCGGTGCAGAACAGGCGGGCGCCGTCGTCGCCGCCGTCTTCCTCGATGGCGCGGGCCGGTCCGCACCGCACGGGACGGCTGACCGGCCTCAGGTCCGTCGACTCCGTCGACCGGCCGCACCGCCTATACGGACAGCGGACCCGCAGGCCCGTCGGCGGCGACGTCGTCGGCCTGCTGCACGGGCGTCGGTGCCCCGCCCGACAGGACCGAAGGGTCCCGCCATCAGGGCTTTTCGACCCTGGCGACGGCCCCGCCGTGCGCGGCAGGGTGGAGGACGTCCGATTCGGAGAGCGATTCGGGGTCCGACTCGGATGCGGGCAGGGGTGTGGCCTGGTCCAGAGCCGCCAGGCAGCAGTCGGGTGAGCACACCCGGTGCCCGGCCGGGCGCGTACATCGTCGTCCCGACCGGGCACGGCCCGCGACCTCAGTCCGGCGGGCAGGCAGGTCGGCGGTCGCTACAGACGCGGACGCCGGCATCGCGCGGCTCGCCGGGACGGGGTGAGGAACATCGTGGGCTCGGAGCACTCCGAGCCCACCACGTCCCTCGACGGCCCAGGAACTCGACCAGGCTCAGCCGAACTCGCCGGGCGAAGCACGACAGCCGCGCCGAGGTGCGCGAGCGGACCGGCGGCAAGGACGGGAGGCAGGCGTCATGCCGTACTGGGATCACGGTCAGGCAGGCGGGGGCTGGCTCATGCTCCTCGGAATGCTCATCTTCTGGGCCGGGCTGATCACCGTGGTGGTGCTCGTGCTTCGCCGGTTCGCACACGCGTCACCTCGGCACGGCGGTTGGGCAGGCGGCGACCAGGGCGGCGGCGCGTACCACGTCCTCGACGACAGGTTCGCCCGAGGCGAGATCGACAGGGACGAGTACGAGAGTCGACGGGCGACCCTGCGCGAGTCACACGGCAGATCGGAATCGGGGCGCTGACCGGTAGCGGCCGAGTGTGGTTCATCGGCAGAACCGGAAGGCCGGTTCGACCGGCACAGGCGGAACCATCCGAGCGACGGGCTCGTCAATTCTGGGGATGCAGGCGGGCAACGGAGTTCGAGGGACCGCCGAGGCCGGGCGTCGAAGCAGACGACCCGGCCGTTGCCTGCGCCCGAACCCCAGCCGTCGCCCGCACCTGCGCCGAGACGGACGACGACGACGTTCGTCCCCACATCCGCCGTCAGGACCGCCAGGCGACGCGGGCGCCCGCGACCCAGCCGCCCGCACAGGACTCCCGCAACTCGGCGGCCCGCAGGGCGTCGGTGTAGGTCTGTCCGGGATTCGCGAGGTGGACGTCCGGAGGCACCACGCCGAGCCGGAAGCCGTAGAGGACCACCACCTGCCCCGAGGACGAGGCGGCGGCGAGCCACTCCGGGGCGGCCGTGATCTCGGCGCGAGCCCACAATCCGTCCTCGTCGTCGCGCAGTTCCAGGCCGCCGTCGGCCCGGCTCAGGGTCCAGCCGGGCGCGTCGTCGACCGCCGAGGCAGGCGTGGCGACGCGGCCGCCGAAACCGGCCTGCACGATTATCTCGATCTGCAGTTCGGTGGCGGCGCCGTCCCCGTCGGTGACCATCAGCGTCCGGCGGGGCTCACAGAGCAGCACGGGGGCCGGTCGCACCGGGTGTCCCGGCCCGGTCACCTCGTCGGCGTCCCGCGCAGCCTCCGCGGTCGGCTCGCCCTCGGCCTGCCGGGGCGTCGCGTCGTCTTCGGCGGTGAGCGCCGGATGCCCGGCAGGCAGCGCCCGGCCGACGACCTCGGTGTCGGCGGCGATGCGCTGCGCCTCGGTCGGCTCCGATCCCTGCGCGGTGACCGGGCGGGAGAGCGTGGGCAGCCGACCAGTCGGAACCCGCCGCTCGGCCGCCGTGGCAGCCTCCCGGCGTTGACGCTTCGCTCGACGTCCGCTCATCTCCCGAGCCTGCCCGCTGCATCTCGACCCGCACACCGCACTCACCCCATCGAGGGACCAGGGCCGAGGCGGCCCGTGATCCCGAGTTCCGAGGTCACAGGCGGCCTCGCTCGGTGGCTGCGAGGCAGGCCCGGTGCAGGCTGGGCGGCGACGTGGCGCCTCGGCGCCGTCGGAGGCGCGGTGGGCACCGCAGACCGGTGCACGATTCGCGGTGCGGGGCGGCGACCGACCGGCGACCGATAAAGCACCGACGGCGACCCAGCTGTACGGCGTGCCGTTGTCCGGACCGAACGGACCGGCAGGCCCTCGCCCGGCTCGGCCACGTTCCAGCCCGACCCTGCCACCGACTCGGCCCGGCTCAGCCGGCCCGGCCACGGCCCCGATCCGAGATGTGACCGTGTTCATGGGCGGGGACGATCCAGCCGAACGTCAGATAACTTAGGCTTACCGAACTTTAGGGCAGCCAAGGCTAAGCAACACCCGGAGAGTCTCCTGATGAGTTCCACCCCGCCGCGCCTCCGGGGCCCACTCGCGGCGGCCCTGCTCGGCCTTCCGGGCGGGCACGATCCGGTGTCGACGCACGCAGCACCGTGGTCGCCGAGAACGAATCACGTCGACATGAGACGGTCCCCCGCGACCGTCGGTGCAGGAGCAGCCGATGTCCGTCAACACCGAGATCCGCGCCGCACGCTCCGCCGTGGTGCGGCCGTTCTCCCTCTTCTACATCACCGCGACCGCCGTCCGTTCCCTCACCCCGAACATGGTGCGGGTCACCTTCGGCGGTCCGGACCTGGCCGGGTTCACCAGCGGCGGCCTTGATCAGCGGGTGAAGCTCTTCTTTCCGCTGCCGGGCCAGGACGTGCCCGCGCTGCCCCCGCCGGACGACTGGTACCAGGCCTACCAGGACATGTCCGACGAGGTCCGGCCGATCATGCGGACCTTCACCATCCGGACCCACCGCCCGGACGTCCAGGAGATCGACATCGACTTCGCGGTGCACGGCGATGTCGGCCCGGCATCGCGATGGGCGATCCGGGCCCGGCCCGGGGACGTCCTCGGACTGCTCGGCCCCGACGTGCGTCATCCGGCGGGCAGCGGCGTGGAGTACCACCCGAGTCCGTCGGAATGGCAGCTCATCGTCGGCGACGACACGGCGCTGCCTGCCATCGGCGCGATCATCGAGACGCTGCAGGCGGGCACCCGCGTCCGCGCCTTCGTCGAGGTCGCCAGCGACGCCGACGTCCAGGAGTTCGACACCGGCGGAGACGTGGAGATCACCTGGCTCGCCAGGACGGGAAGCCAGACCACGCCTGTATCCCGGCTCGTCGAGGCCGTCCGGAACGCCGATCTGCCCTCGGGCACCGCCTACGCGTGGACGGCAGGCGAGTCCGGCATGATCCGCGAGCTGCGCAGGCACCTGCTCACCGAACTCGGCTGGGATCGCGGTCAGGGCTACTTCGGCGGTTACTGGCGGGCCGACAGCACCCCGGAGCCGACGGATTCCGACGACTGATGCTCGACGCCGCCGCCCGCGCCCCCGCAGACCGGTGGTGCGCGGGCAGGCGGCGATCCGAGGGCAGGCGGGCCGCGGCCGTCGCCGGGGACGAGCACACCGACGAGAGGCGACATGACAGCACGACTCGACCCGACCGAGGACGTTCGGGCGGTGACCACCGAGGCCGAGCTTCGCGAGATCGTCGACGAGCCCCTGCCGAGGATCGCCGAGAAGGCCATCCCGTTCGTCGACGCCGAGTCTCGGCGGTTCATCGGGGCCTCGCCGTTTCTTCCTGCTCGCCACGACCGGCGCGGACGGCAGTCTCGACGTCTCCCCGAGGGGAGACCCGCCCGGCAGCGTCGGCGGTGACGGCGGACGGCCGCTCGGTGGTGTTCGCCGATCGGGAGGGAAACCGCAGGCTCGACAGCCTTCGGAACATCCTGTCGCACGCGCGGGTCGGCATGCTCTTCCTCGTCCCCGGCATGCGCGAGACGCTGCGGGTGAACGAGCGCGCGACCCTCGTCAGGGACGCCCCGTTCCTGCCCCGGCTGGCGCTGGCGGGGCAGGACCCCGAAGCTGGCCGTCCTGGTCGAGATCGACGAGTTGTTCCTGCACTGCGGACGCTCGCTCACCAAGGCAGGCCTGTGGGAACCGGCCGACTGGCCTGATCGCAACACCGTGCCCGGCGTCGGCGAGCTGATCAGCAGCCTCCGCGAGGCCAGAGAGCGATCGGCGACCGACGGCGGGGCCGCGAGCGGCTGACCGGCCTCGCCAGGACACGGCCGGGCGGCGTGGCCGTGACCAGTGAGAAGAGCGCGAACAGCGGCGAGTCCGCAATGCAGGGACCGAGGACACGGCTGATCACAGCGCCGGTGGGTGTACTGCGCATCGCCGTGTCCTCGACGGGTCGACCGGACACGGTGCGGCGCACTCGACCCGACCGGCGACGGCCACCGCACCGCCGCACCGGGGGCTCCGTGTAGTTGCCCCATCGGGCCGGGACGACCGCCCGGCCGCCCCGGCCCCCGCTCTTACCCTCCCTATCGGCCCCGTGCGTCGGGCACCGACCCGGACCGCCTGTTCAGTCCAGCAGGCAGCCCACACCCGGATCGCTCACAGCTTCACCAGCACCTTGCCGCGATTGGCGTCCCGGTCCACATACAGGCTCCGATAGGCGTCGGGGATGTCGTCGAAGCCCTCTCGGATGGTCTGGTCGTAGGCGATCTCGCCTCGGCGGACCAGGCCGCCCACCTCCTCGTGCAGCGCTGCCCAGTTCTGCTCGGTGAACCACTCCAGCGAGAAGATCCCTCGGATCGTCGTGCGCGGGAACATGATGTAGGGCAGCAGCCTCGGTCCGACGTACTCGGCGCCGACCTGGGTCGCCCACTGCCAGCACACCGCCACCTGACTGTCGATGTTCAGCATCGTGAACGCCACGTCGGTGATCGTGCCGCCCAGGCTGTCGAAGTACCTGTCGATGCCGTCTGGCGCCGCCGCCGACAACGCAGCCCGCACGGTGTCCGCGTCGTCGCCCTGGCGGTAGTCCACCACCGTGTCGAAGCCGAGTCCGATGAGGTACTCCGCCTTCGCCGCCGAACCGGTCGTGCCGATCACCCGCGCCCCGGCCCGCATCGCGAGCTGGCCCACCAGCGACCCGAGCGCGCCGGAGGCCCCGCTGATGAGGACCGTGTCGCCGTCTCGGATCGTCATGAACTTGGTCAACGTGCCCCAGGCGGTCATGCCCGGCCCGCCCATGATGCTCAGTGCCGTGGAGATCGGCAGCCGCTCGTCGTAGTCGGCCGGGTCAAGCCGACGATAGGACGGGAACACCATCGGGAAGGTCCCGGTCTGCCACAGAGCGGGGGTGCCGTTGCTCACGACATGGCTGCGCCAACCGCCGAAGCCCTGCACCAGGTCGCCCGGCTGATGGGCGGCCGCAGGGCCGGCCTCGATCACCTCCATGATCGAGTCCGCCCCCATGTGGTCCCCGATCGGCGTGTCCAGCGCGATGCCCTGGAGGTAGGGATCGACCGACACGTACAGCGTCCTGAGCAGCATCTCGTCGTCCTTCAGGACGACGTCCACATCCTCCGTCACCTTCTCGTAGATCCGGCGTACGTCGGGGACGCCCGCCTGGTGTTCGGCAACGACCCATTTGTCGATCTTCACTGTGCTCCTCGCTCTGCTGACCGCGATCCTGCGGCGACGGGTTCGGGGGCGGGCTCCGCTGCGGGCCGCCGGGACGGTCCGACCGGGATGACGACGTGCGTCGGCAGCGGCTTCGTCTCGTCGATCGAGGCGGTGAACTCGCGGCCGTCGTCCCGGCAGACGAACTGCATGACGTGTCGGCCCGCCGCCGCCGCCCGGATGAGGCCGCCCGTGGTGGCCCACACCCCGGAGAAGTAGAAGTTCTTCAGGCCGGGCAGCCCCGGCCCGTACTTGCGGACCAGGACCTCCAGGGTCTCGCCGCTCTCCACGAACGGCTGCCAGCCCAGCACCGTGCCGTCGTAGTTGCCGGTGTACCGGACCTGGGTGAGCGGGCTCGACATGTCGCGCACCGCGACGGCGTCGGTCAGGCCGGGAAACCGCTTCTCCAGGAACGAGAGGATGGCGTTGCGCACCTGCCGTTTGGCCTGGTGGTAGTCGCGCCCGTGCCGCACCGGCAGGGTGTGCAGCTCCTCGCCCTTACGGATCCGGCTGGCCTGCTCCGGCCCGTCGTTCAGCTCCCGCCACGGTGCGATGTCGCAGAAGTAGGTGGCGTAGACGACGGTCGTCGCCTCGGGAGACAACTCCGGATAGTGCATGCTGCGGAACTGGACGTTCATACTCGAGTGGCGGATGCCGATCATGTCGGCCGCCTCGTCCTCGGTGAGCAGATACGTGGTGCACGGCTCGCCCTCGGGGAACGGACGGCGCAGCCCGAGGAACAGGATGAAGTAGCCGGGGAACACCATGCCCGGCTCCTCGATGGTCTGGGTATAGAGCTTGCGGTACTCGTCGTTGAGGTACCGGCCCTGGAGGAACTTCATCGTGGTGGTGTGCCCGTCGGCGGCCGAGACCACGATGTCGGCACGGACCTCACGGCCGTCGCTGAGGCGGACGCCGACCGCCGTGTCGTCCTCGACGATCACCTCCTCCACCTTGGCGTTGTAGGTGACCTCGCCGCCGAGCCGCTGGTAGCGCTCCTCGATCGACCGGGCCAGGCCCATCGACCCGCCCTCCGGCACGCCTGCGGACAGGTTCGCGTGCGAGGCGAGTTGGAAGTAGTTCGGGAGCACCGGGAAGGCCGGATGCCGCTCGTACAGGATGAAGTTGAAGGCCTCGCGCAACAGGGGATGACGGAACTTCGCCGAGTAGTCCGACATCAGCACGCTGATGGACTTGCGGACGACGTTGAAGTACGGGAGGTAGCGGGACAGCATCCGCCAGCGCTCGGTCGTCTTCATCAGACCGACGGGTTTGAGGAACGGGTACACCGCAAGAGCCTTCTTGAACTTGCGCAGGCCGTCGCAGAAGTCGCGGATGTGCCGGGCGTCCTCGGGTGAGATGTCGGTCAGGTGCGCCTGGAGTCGATCGGGGTCGGAGTAGAAGTAGACCGCCTGGCCGTCCCGGCCGCGCACGATGTTGAAGACGTCGAAGTGCCGCATCTCCTTGCCCTGCAGGGCACCGAGCTCGAGCCAGATCTGGTGCATCTCGTTGCCGGGCCCGTTGCCCAACAGCCAGCTGATGCAGCAGTCGAACGTGAAGTTCCCCCGATCCCAGGACGTGCAGCACCCGCCGGGGAACTCATGCATCTCGAAGATCCGGCTCTCGTAGCCGTTCATCTGTGCATAGCAGCCGGTGGACAGTCCGCCGAGGCCCGCGCCGATGATGATCATCGTCTTCCTCGGGCGTGTCGGGGTGGTGGTGCGTGCCATGTGATCTGCTCCTCGGAGTTGACGCCTCGATCGGTTACTGCACGGGCCGGGAGTCGAGTTGGGGAAGGTGGCCGAGCTTGTCGGGATGCCACGGCTCGCCTGCGGGGCTCTCCCAGGCCTGGAACTCCAGGCCCAGCTCCTCGCACAGGAACTGCGTGACGAATCGCCCGGTGGACGCGGCGCGGATCAGGCCGCCCAGGCCGACCCACTGGCCCGCCATGGAGAAGCCGTGCAGCCCGGGCAGCCGCATGTGCTCCTTGTTGATCAGCTTGGCGGCGAGGTCGTCGGCATCGGAGAAGGCCTTCCAGGCGAGGATGCTGCCGTCGTAGTTGCCGGTGTAGCGATTGGTCGTCGCAGGCGTGGCCACGTCCACGAGCTCGATCCGATCGGCCAGGTCGGGCATCCGCCGGGCCAGCAGGTTCCGGACGAAGTCGGCGAGCCTGCGCTTCTGCGCCCAGTACTCGCGGCGATTCGAGGTGCGCAGCGTCTTCCAGTAGGAGTAGTCGCTGAAGTAGGTGCAGTGGATCACCGACTTGCCCTCCGGCGCGAAGCCGTCGGAGTACTGGGAGCGCAGCTGCACGACGACGCTGTTCTGCAGCGCGCCAGGCAGCTCGGCGGCCTCCTCGTCGGACAGCAGATACGTCGTGCTGTGCATCTGGTCCGGATGGAAGTCGCCCTCGATGCCGACGAAGGCCGAGACCACGGCGGGGAACAGGGTTCCCGGCCTGGTCAGCAGCTCGTCGTAGAGGCGGTCGATGGTCGGACCCGTGTAGTGCCCCTCCAACAGGTCGTAGATCGTGGTGCGGCCGTCGCACGCCGCGACGATGTGGTCGGCGTAGAGCCGCTGCCCGCCCTTGAGTTCGACGCCGATCGCCCGGTCGTCCTCCACCAGGATTCGCCCGACCCGAGCCCGATAGGTGATGTCCCCGCCGAGGGAGGTGTAGCGCTCCTCGATCGAACGGGCCAGGCCCAGCGAGCCGCCCTGCGGGAAGCCCGCGTTGTCGTTGTGGGCGCTGGCCATGTTGAACAGGAACGGCAGGAGCGGGAAGTCCTCCGGGTCCTGGAAGAAGATGTTGCGGAACGCCTTGCGCAGCAGCGGATCGGTGAACCGGTCCGCGAAGGTGTGCATCTGCGTGGCGGCCGTCCGCCAGAACAGTCGGAAGGCGGGCAGGACGGTGCGCAGCTTCTTGAGCTTCTGGCCGACGCTCTCCAACGGCGGCGGCGTCAGGAAGGGATACAGGTCGATCGCGATGAAGCGCCGCAGGTCGCGGCAGAACTGCTGGATCAGCTTCCGGTCTGCAGGCGAGATCGCCAGCAGGTGTGCCTCCAGCCGATCGGGATCGTTGTAGAACGTCACCGATCGGCCGTCGGAGTCGACGACCTTGTTGAAGACCGGGAAGTTCCGCATCGTCTTGCCGTCGAGCGCGCCCAGCTCCCGCCACACCTGGTTGGCGTCGTTGCCCTCGGCGGTGCCGATCAGCCATTCGATGCAGTAGTCGAAGATGTAGCCGTCGCGAGACCAGGCGGTGCAGCAGCCGCCCGGCAGCACGTGCTTCTCCAGGATTCGGGTCTCCATCCCGCTCATCTGGGCGTAGCAGCCGGTGGACATCCCGGCGACCCCCGCCCCGATGACCAGCACCCTCGGCCTGGTGCCGGGTGGGCGCTCGCGGCTGCCCCACCCGGCGACGAGGTCACGCACCACCGACGCCACCTCCCGTGAGGATCTCCCTGGTCAGACCGGCGTTGCCCGCGAGGAAGTCCTCGTCGAGCATCTCGGCGTGGCTGCCGAAGCCGCGGAACACCGAGGTGCTCGTGGTCGAGGTGCCGTGCCAGGTGCCGCGCTGCGCGGCGCCGTAGAACTCCACCTTCTGCTCGTCGGAGATCACGCTGACCGAGGCGCCGACCATCCCGAGGTTCGGCGTGCGGCTGCAGAAGCGGATGTAGTCCCTGGCCTGTTCCAGGGTCTCCTGGGTGAGGATCTCCGAGCCGGTGTGCTTGCGCAGGTGCTCGCCGAGTTCCTGTTCGAAGGCCTCGAAGCGCTCGCTGCCCAGTTCGAAGGCCTCCGGAATCCGATAGGAGTCCATGATCACCACGTTCGGGACCACCCGTCCTCTGGACTCCAGGACCTTGGCGACGTCGAAGGCGAGGTTGCCGCCCAGCGAGTAGCCGAACAGCGGACACGGGCCTTCCGGCGCGAGCTCCTCGATCAGGTCCGCGTACTGCGTCACCTTGTCGTCCCCGGCGAGGTAGTTGAACGCGACGAACTCGTGTTCTGGCAGGTGGGCGGCGAACCTGCGGTAGATCAGGCCGTGGCCGCCCGCAGGTGGGAAGCAGAACACCCTCGGCCCCTGGCCGATGTTGAACCGCAGGTAGGGGCGGGCGCCCGCCAGCCGACCGGTGACGATGTGCTCCACGGTCCTGGCCATGCCGTGCAGGGTGGTGACGGTGAAGAGCTGGCTGACAGGGATGCTGATGCCGAACTCCGCCTGGAGGTGGTAGATCAGCTCGATCAGCCTGATCGAGCTGCCGCCCGACTCGAAGAAGTCGTGCCGCAGGCCCACCTGGTCGAGTCCGAGCAGCGACTTCCAGTGCTCGGCCATCCGCACCTCGTAGAGGGTCACCGGCGGCTCGTACTCCTGTTCGTCGTGTTCGCCGCTCGGTGCGGGCAGGGCGGCGAGGTCGACCTTGCCGTTGGGCGAGAGCGGCAGCGCGGTCAGCGCCACGAAGTGCGAGGGGATCATGAAGGTCGGCAGCCGCTCGGCCAGGTGACTGCGCAGGTCGCGCAGGTCCAGCTCCGCGCCGGGCGACGCGATGCAGTAGGCGCACAAGGTCTGCTCGCCGCGTGCGTCCGGTCGCAAGGTCACGACGGCCTCCGCCAGCTGCGGCCAGTCGGCCAGCTGCGATTCGATCTCGCCGATCTCGATGCGATGGCCGCGCACCTTGACCTGTCCGTCGACCCGTCCGAGGAGCTGCACTCGTCCCTCGGCGTCCCAGCGCGCCAGGTCACCGGTGCGGTACAGCCGCATCGCCTCGGCGCCCGGCACCGCTGCCGTGTCCGACACGTGCCCGTTGCTGGGGCCGGACCCGTTCGTCGACGCCGGGTCGAGTGCGAGGCCGCTCGGCGTCGGCGCCCAGTCGACGAACCGCCGCGCCGTCTGCTCCGCGTCGCCCGCATAGCCGATGGCCACGCCGTCGCCGCCTACCCACAGCTCGCCGGGGACGCCGACCGGAACCGGCTGGGCGTGCTCGTCGAGGATGTAGAGCGTGCTGTTGGGCAGCGGCCTGCCGATCGGCACCATCTGGCTCGGTTCCAGGCCGTCGGCCGAGCCTTCGAAGTAGGCGCTGTCGATGGTCGCCTCGCTGAGCCCGTAGGAGTTGACCACCCTGGTCTGCGGCCCGCACAGGTCGCGCAGCCGCTGGTACTCCTCGACCTTCCATGCGTCGGAGCCGACGATCAGCAGGCGCAGGAAGTCCAGTCGCAGCCCCTCGTGGTCGCAGGTGTTCATCAGCGCCCGGACGACCGCCGGGACGAACTCGCCGCAGTCGACCCGCTCGGCCAGCATCGTCCGATGCAGTCGCGCGGTGTCGAACAGCAGCTCACGGGTGACCAGGACCAGCGTCCCCCCGGAGCACAGCGCGCGGACCAGGTCCCCGGTGAAGACGTCGAAGGAGAAGCTCGCCATCTGCAGGTGCACCCGGACGTCGGTGTCCAGGCGGTACTCGCCGCGCCAGGAGTCGTAGGCCGAGGCGAGACTGCGATGGCTGACCTGCACCGCCTTCGGCCTGCCGGTCGAGCCTGAGGTGTAGATGACGTAGGCAGGGGACGCCGCATCGACCGGCTCGGGGTCGAGGGGCTGTGCGGTCTCGGCCTCGCGATGCAGGTCCTCCAGGGTCAGCACGTCCTGGACGACGAGTCCGGACAGGCGATCACGGCGGGCGGCGTCGACGACGGCGAACGCGGCGTCGACGTTGCGGACCATGAAGGCCAGCCGGTCGGTCGGGTGGTCGGGGTCCAGCGGCAGGTAGGCGCCGCCGGTCTTGAGCACCGCCAGCACCGTGACGATCAGCTCGGGCGACTTCTCCAGGCACAGCGCCACCACCGAGCCCGGTCCGACGCCCAGGGCACGCAGCCTGCCCGCCAGGCGCGCGGCCCGGCCGTCGAGTTCGCCGTAGGTCAGTCGCGCGGGTTGCGCCTCGCCCCCGGCGTCGGCCGCCGCGGCGGGCGGCGACGACACGGCGAGGGCGTCGGGCTGCTCGGCGGCTTGCCTGCTGATCAGCTCGTGCACCGGCACCTCGTGCTCGACGACGCGACCGACGCCGCTGAACTCGCCGAGGATGCGGCTGCGCTCCTCGACGCCGAGCAGGTCGAGCCTGCTGATCGGCGTCGACGCGGACGCCTGCGTCAACGACTCCAGCACCGTGACGTAATGCGACGCCATCCGCCGCATCGTCTCGGACAGGAACAGGTCGGTGTTGTACTTGAAGACACAGTGGAACCGCTGGTCCGCCTCCTCCTCGTACACCGAGAGGGTGAGGTCGAACTGGCCCTCCTCCTCCGGCAGCTCGATGTAGTCCAGCCGATAGCCGTACTTCTCGGTGGCGACCTTGTGGACGAGCAGGATGAACATCGCCTGGAACACCGCGGAGCGGCTCGGGTCGTGTTGCAGCCCCAGCTTCTCGACCAGCAGCACGAACGGGTACTCCTGGTTGTCGAGCCCGTTGAGCACGGTGGCCCGCACCTGTTCCAGCAGCGCGGCGACCGACGGGGCGCCCCCGAGGTCGACGTACAGCGGCAGCGGGTTGACGAAGTAGCCGTAGACCGACGAGAACTCCTTCTGCGTCCTGCCGGTCACCGGGCTGCCCACGATGACGTCGTCCTGACCGGTGTAGCGGTGCAGCAGGACGTAGTAGGCGCTCATCAGGACCATGAACACCGTGACGTCGTGTTCCCGGGCCAGGGCGTGCACCCGTGCGCTCAACTCGGCGTCGAGGGCGAAGAACTCCGAGGCCCCGTTGTAGGTCTGCACGACCGGCCGGGGCCGGTCCGTCGGCAGGTTGAGGATCGGGACCTCGGCGGGCAGGTGATCCTGCCAGTAGTCGAGCATCCGCTGCGCATCGCGCCCGGCCAGGAATCGGTTCTGCCAGTTGAGGAAGTCCAGGTAGCTCGCCGACGGCGGTGCCAGCTCGACGCTGCGACCCTCGCGCAGGCCCTCGTAGACCGCGAGGAGCTCCTCGATGAAGGTGAACGTCGAGATCGCGTCGGAGATGATGTGGTGAACGGCCTTCATGATCACCCAGCGGTCGTCGGCGCGTTTGAACAGCCGGAACCGGATCAGGGGATCGCGTTCGAGGTCGTAGGGCTTGCGGTACTCCTGGATGATCATCTGGTAGATGTCGTCCCAGTCGCGGCCGACGACGTCGAACAGCGCGATGTCGTCGGGGATGTCCGCGACGTCGCGAAGCTGCTGCACCGGCCTGCCCTCGTGCAGCGTGAAGTTGGCTCGCAGGCTGGGATGCCGGGCGATCAGCGTGCGCACGGCCTGGAACATCAGTTCGGGTTCGAGTTCGACGCGCACCTCCACGGCGCCGCCGATGTTGTAGGCGAAGCCGTCGGGACTGAGCTGCTTGAGGAACCACAGCGCCGTCTGGTTCTGGGTGAGGGGATGCGCTCGCTCGTCGTCGTAGAGCTCGACCGCGTCGGCCGCCGCGTCGTCGTCGCCTGCGGCGACCAGCTCGACGAGTCCGTCATGGAGCTGGGCGACGGCCTCGCTGATCGGTGCGCTGCTCAACAGCGCCACCACCGGCAACGCCACCTTCAGCTCGGTGTGAATCCTGGCCCGCAGCTCCATCGCCAGCAGCGAGTCGAGTCCGAGGGCGCCGAGGCTGATCGAGGGGTCGACCTGTTCGGTCTTCACTCGGAGCACCGTGGCGACCACCGCCGTGAAGTGCTCGGTCAGCAGCAGCCGCCGCTTCTCCTCGTCCGCGTCGCGGAAGGCGTCCAGGAAGCTGCTGCCGTCGGCCGTGGCCTCGGTGGCCGAGGCGGCGAGTTCGGCCACCAGCGACGGCGGCGAGGGATACCAGGCGAGGAAGACCGGCCAGTCCACCACCGTGGCGACCAGGAGCTGCGCCCGATCCTGGCCGATGACACGTTCGAGGACGGCCATGCCCGCGTCCGGCGACAGGGAACTCATCCCCCGACTGTTGCGGTAGTGGTCGATCAGCCCGAGTTCCTCGATCATGCCGGTGGCCCACGGGCCCCAGTCGATGCTCAGCGCAGGCAGCCCACGGGCCCGCCGGTGATGGGCCAGGGCGTCCAGGAACGCGTTGCCCGCCGCGTAGTTGGTCTGGCCCGCCGTGGTCAGCAGCGAGGCGACCGAGGCGAAGAGCACGAAGTGGTCGAGGGGCTCGTCGCGCAGGTGGTGGTGCAGCAGGTAGGCGCCGACCACCTTCGGATCGTGGACGGCGTCGAAGATCGTGCGGTCCATGTCCGGGACCAGGGTGTCGCGAACGTGGCCCGCGAGGTGGAACACCCCTCGGATCGGCGAGGAGGCGTTCGCCCGATACTCGGCCAGCCAGGACGTGAGGCCGTCCTCGTCGGTGATGTCCAGCGGCGCGAGGATCGTCTCGGCACCCGCCGAGGCCAGTTCCGTCAGCAGCCGCACCCCGCGTCCCGCCGGAGTGTCCGGATCGACCTCGTGCCACCGATCGCGCGCCGGGAGCCGCGTGCGACCGACGAGGATCAGTCGACGGGCGCCCCTGGCGACGAGAGTGCGGCACAGCAGCCTGCCCAGCGCGCCGAAGGCGCCGGTCACCAGGTAGCTGCCGTCGGGGCGCAGGCGCAGGGGCAGCGGACGGGTCAGGTCCTCCGCCGTCGTGAGTCTGCTGGTCCGGCGCCCGTCCGCTCGCAGCGCGATCTCGTCCTCGTCGACGATCGAGGCCTCACGCAGCAGCGCCCGTGCCTCGGCGAGTCGCGAGTCCGCCGCGCGGCCGGCTGCCGCGTCGAGGTCGATCAGCTTGCCCCGGTATGGGATCAGCTCCTGGTTCCAGAGCACCCGACCGACGCCCCAGGCAGGTGCGCCGAGCGGCTCGACCTGGTCATCCGAGGACACCGCCTGCGTACCTCGAGTGACGATGTGCAGCCTGCCCGCCGCCGGGGAGTCGTCCGCCGCACTCGCGGACAGCGTCTGTGCGAGCGCGATGAGCGAGTAGGTGCCGAGGCTCTCCTGCGCGGCTAAGGCCGACCGATCGGTGTCCTCGAGGGACGGCAGATCCAGGTTCCAGAGGTGCACGATGGTGCCGAAGGAGGGCACGCCGCCGTCCGCCAGCTCGGCGAACAGCCGGGCGAGCTGCTCGGCCGACCCCGGCTCGACGGTGGACTCCCGCCGATCCGACGCCATCGCGTACTCGAGGCCCGGCCGCACCAGGTGGCAGCGTCCGCCCCGCGTCATGACCAGCTCAGCGAGCTCGTCGGCCACTCCCCCGCCGTCGGCAAAGATCAGCCAGTCCGCCGAGACCGGATCGGCGGCGCCCAGTGCGTCCCGCCCGTCGTCGACCGCCTCCGGCGGCAGGGGCGCGTCGATCCAGTTCACCTCGGTCAGCCATCGGTCGATCGTGGCCAGCCCGACCGTCGTGGCCGCCTTCTCGACGTCGGCGGCGCGGAAGCCGCCGATCCGTCCCAGCGCCACACCCGTGTCGGAGAAGACCACGATGTCGCCGCGCAGTTCGTCGCCCTCGCGACGGGTGACGACGGCATGCACCCACAGGGGTTGATCGCCGACCGGCGCGAACCGGACCTCGTCGATCGACAGCGGCAGCCGGATGCCGGTGGACGAGGGATCGTCGGCGCCGTGGTCGTCGAGGAGCTGCGGGGTCAGCAGGGACTGGAAGCAGGCGTCGAGCAGCGCCGGATGGAAGTGGTGCCCGGCGGCGTCGTCGCCGAGGACCTCGGCGGGGCGGATGCGGGCCAGTGCCTCGTCGGCGCCGACCCAGACCTCCTCGATGCACTGGAACGCCGGGCCGTACTCATAGCCGAGCCGGGCCAGTCCCGCGTAGCAGTCCGGCGAGTCGAGGCGTCGCGCGGTGCGCGCCCGGATCGCGTCGAGGTCCAGTCGCTCGTTCAGTCGCCGTCGCTGTCCGGTCCGCAGCACCCCGCAGGCGTGCACACTCGGCTCCTGCTCCTCGGCGCCGACCGTGGCGATGGTGAATCCCGCGTCCTCCGAGGAGAAGGCGAGCTGGACCGTCTTCACCTCGTCGTCCGGCAGGAACAGGGCCTTGCGCAGTTCGACGTCGGCGATGGTCGCCTCGGCGCCGCCGGTCATCGCCCGCACCGCCTGCACCGCCATCTCCAGATAGCCCGCCGCCGGGAACACGACGTTGCCCTGAATGCGGTGATCGGCGAGATACGGCAGCTTCTCGACGTCCAGCCGCGCCTCCCAGGTCGGCTCGACGTTGGCCATCCGGCGGCCGAGTAACGGGTGGTCGAGCCTGCCGAGGCGGATCTGCTCCACCGGCTTGGGCTCCACCCAGTACCGGTCGCGTTTGAAGGGGTACCGGGGCAGCGTGATCGACGGTCCCTCGCGGTGCAGGGCCGTCCAGTCGATGTCGACGCCCAGGTTGTGCAGGCTCGCCAGCGACATCGCGATCCGAGCCGCCTCGTCCTCGTTCCGTCGGATGGAGGGCAGGGCACGGCCCTCGGCGGCACGGGCGTCGAGGCATTCGCGGATCGAGTGGCCGAGCACCGGATGCGGGCCGATCTCCAGGAAGAGCCCGTGCCCGTCGTCCACCAGCCGGTCGATCGCCGACTGGAAGCGGACGCTGTCCCGGACGTTGTGCCACCAGTAGCTCGCGTCCAGCTCGGTGCCGTGTGCCAGACCCTCCCGGGCGGTCAGGTACAGCGGGACCTTCGCCTCCTGCGGCGTGATCTCGGCCAGCGAGGACAGCAGCTCGTCCTTGACGAGGTCCATCCGCGCGCTGTGATATGGCACCCGGACCGTGAGGAACCTGGCGAAGACCTGTTCGGAGCGCAGGACGTCGGCGATCTCGGCGAGCGCGTCTTCGTCGCCCGCCAGCGTCATGGCCGTCGGGCTGTTGATCGCGGCGATGGACACGCGGTCCCCGTAGGACTCGATCCGTCGGGCGGCGTCGTCCTCCGACAGGCTGACCGCCAGCATGGTGCCGGTGCCGACCAGCTTCTGCTGCAGGCGGCTCCGATGCACGACGACGGTGACGGCGTCGCGCAGCGAGTACACGCCCGCCTCATAGAACGCGGCGACCTCGCCGGTGCTGTGTCCGACGACGGCGTCGGGTCGCACGCCGTAGGACCGCCACAGGGCCGCGAGTCCGACCTGGACGGCGAAGTTCGCGGGCTGAGCCAGCCACGTCTCGGCCATATGGGAATCGGCCTCGTCCGCGTTCATCTCGGCGACCAGCGACCAGCCTGCGAGCGCGGCGATCTCGCGATCGCACCGGTCCACGGCCTCCCGATAGACGGGCTCGCTCTCGTACAGCAGGCGGCCCATCGCCCACCACTGCGGCCCCATGCCGGTGAAGGCCCAGACCAGCCGTCGTCCCTTCTGCTCCCACACCTGGTCGAGCAGGACGTGCGGATGTGCCTCGCCCGCCAGGAACGCGGCGAGTCGTTCATCCAGGGACTCCCGCGAGGAGTACACGACCGACAACCGTGACTCGAGGTGCTGCCGACGATGCGCCAGCGTGCCGCCCACGGCCGCGAGCGAGGCAGGCGCACCGTTGACGCCCGCCAGTTCGCGCTGGATGCCCCGGACGAGGTCGGGAAGGACCGCCGGGTCGCGCGCAGTCAGCGGCAGGATGTTGTAGCCCGGCCGAGGATCCCGATGAGTCGACTCCTCGGCGACCGGCCGAGGCGCCTCCTCCAGCAGGACGTGGGCGTTCGTGCCGCCGAAGCCGAACGCGTTCACACCTGCGCGCGCGGGTCCGTCGTGCGCGGGCCAGTCGGTGACCTCGGTGGGGATCTCATACGGCAGCGCCGCGAGGTCGATGGCCGGGTTGACGTGGTCCAGATTGATGTGCGGCGGGATCTTCTGGTGTTTCAGGGACAGCGCGACCTTGATCAGCCCGGCGATGCCCGCAGCCGATTCGGTGTGCCCGATGTTGGTCTTGACCGAGCCGACGTAGCACTGCGAGTCGGGCTTGCGGCCGATCGCCAGCGCCTGCCCGAGCGCGTTGGCCTCCAGCGGATCGCCCACCGGCGTGGACGTGCCGTGTGCCTCCACGTACTGCAGGTCGCCGGGCGCGATGCCCGCCTCGGCACACACCCGGTCGATGAGGCTGATCTGCGCCTCGGGATTGGGCACGGTGATGCCGCTGGTGCGGCCGTCCTGGTTGACGCCGCTCCCGATGATCACCGCGTGGATCGGGTCGCCGTCACGCACCGCGTCGTCCAGACGTTTGAGTGCGATCACACCTACCCCCTCGGCGCGGACGTAGCCGTTCGCGGAGGCGTCGAAGGTGCGGGATCGGCCGTCGGGCGAGAGGAAGCCGCCCTTGGTCTCGGCGATGGTGTACTGCGGCGTCATGTGCAGGAGCGTTCCGCCCGCCAACGCCAGGTTCGTCTCGCCTCGGCGCAGGCTTCGGCAGGCCAGGTCGACCGCCACCAGCGAGGAGCTGCACGCGGTGTCGATCGAGAGGCTGGGGCCCCGGAAGTCGAAGCAGTAGGAGATGCGATTCGACACCATCGTCATCATCGTTCCGGTGGCCGTGTGGGCCGCCAGCGTGTCGAACGAGAGGTCGGCGAACTGCACGATCTTGTAGTCGAGGGTGAAGGCGCCGACGAACACGCCGACGTCGGTTCCGGCGAGTTCGCCGGGCTTCTGCCCGCCGTCCTCCAGCGCCTCCCAGGCCACCTCGAGCAGCTTGCGCTGCTGCGGATCCATGTGGTCGGCCTCGCGTGGGCTGATGCCGAAGAAGGCCGGGTCGAACTCGTCGAAGCCGTCGATGTAGCCGCCTCTGCCCCCGACCAGGCGGCCGGGTTTGGTCTTGTCCCTGCTGCCGAGCGTCCCGACGTCATATCTGTCCGCCGGGGTCGGTGTGATGCAGTCTTTCCCGTCGAGCAGGTTCTGCCAGAACGTTCGGTAGTCCGACGCGCTGCCCGGCAGTCGGCAGCCGATACCGATGATCGCGACCTTGTCGCGGGCGGCAGGATACTGTGATTCCGTCACCGTGAAATCCTTCGATCGAGGCACTGCGTCACGAAACAGGGACCAACGGGTCGGCCGCTCAGGCCGAGTCGGTCTTCTTTGGAGATTCAGCCGATGCGGTGGCCGCGTCTGCGGCACTGCCTTCGGCGGCGGATTCCCGCTGCTTCCGCCAGGGATGCAGCAGGGTGGCGATCAGCGAGGACGTCTTGGGGAAGGAATCCGGATCGTGCAGGCCGACCGCGACCGGCACTCGACCGGGATACCAGGTGAAGCTGCCGAACACCCGGTCCCAGACCGACACGTCGGAACTGAAGTGGCCTGCCTCATCCAGATCGATGCTGTGATGCAGCCGGTGTTGCTCGGGGCTGGCCACCACGTGATTCAGCCAGCCGATTCGAACGTCGATGTTGGCATGCACGAAATAGCCCTGGGCGACGATGAACAGACCGACCAGGAACACCGCCGGATGGGAGAATCCCACGAGTGCGAGCCCTAGTTGTACCAGGCCCTGGGTCAGCGCGATGTCCACGACGTGGTTCACGCCGTTGTTGGCGACGTTGACCTTGTCAGGGACGTGGTGCACGCCGTGCAGGCGCCACAGCCATGGGTGGTTGTGGGAGATGCGGTGCACCCAGTAGCTCACCAACGAGCCCAGGAGCAGCGCGAACGGAATCTCCAACCAGATCGGCAGGCTCGACTCTGGAACCGCGACGGCACCGACGATGGCGGCGACGGGGAGCTGCGCGAGGCCTGCGCCCAGCATGGTGAGCACCAGGTAGACGCCGTACCACGCCCATTCGCTGCGGCTGGGATGCCAGTCCACCTCGTACGGGATCAGCCGCTCCAGCAACGCGAGCACAGCGATCGTGCCGACCAGGAAACCGAAGTTGACCAGGCCGAAATCCCACCCGTTATGCAGCGCCGCCGCACCGGTGAGCACCATTGCGAGGAGCAGCATCGGATACGTGACATAGCAAAGAAAAGGCCGCGGAGGGGCCGCCTCTGCGGCCGTTTCTCTACTGGTCTTCGAGGCCTGTCTTCCGACGTAGGGACGAATATTCATGGCATTGTCCATCCACTTCGAGCCACCGGAGAAACCCGGCCAGGCCGGCGCCTGCCAGGACGATTGTGAGCACAACTGGTGCGAACGCGACACGGGAATCGCCAGCGAGCCGAGACCCACGCTGGACTCGATTCGGGAGCGCAGTAACGACAGTGCACTTCCCACCGTTGGCGCGCAAGACTCTATTCCGGGGAGACCCCTATGCAGTACTCACAATCTCAATCCTTGATATTCAGACAGTATTCACCGGCCGGCGGCCGTCGGATCACTCGGACGGCGGACCGGCGGGCGGCCAGACAGGATCCGGAGCAGCGGCGTTCCTCGCGTCCGACAACAGTGTGAGACGCGATCACGTGCAGCAGGTCGCACTGCACCATGGACTTCGCCGACTCCAACGGGCGCGGATAGCCGTGCCTGTCGGGAAGGTCCGGTCAGGCAGGCACCCGGCGCAGCGAAGCAGGCTGATCGGCTGACGAGTACCCGAACTCGTCAGTCACGTCGAACGGCGTGATGCCTCGATCCGTCGCGAACCGGCAACGCCCCCGCCGCGCGCCGTCGGCTGCGGTGGCCGGAGCCGACGGCCAAGCCGAAGGAGCCGTCATCGTCGACGGCTGGCGTTCCTCCCTCGGGGCGCGATCGTCCCCGCCGATTCCCCCTTGCCGTCGCCGCGAGTCCGACGAACAGCCGAGACGCCGAGGCCCTCAAGCGCCCATCGTTCGCCGGCCGACGGCGCGGAAGACGGAGCCCCGGAAAACGTCGATCGTCATCCGCCCCGCCTCCAATGCCCCGAACCGACTGCCCGCCGACGTCCCCATGACGGGTCTGCCGACGCTCCCCACGGGCCCCCTGGGACATGATTCCCTCCCCACCGGATCATCACCGAAAGTGTTCGAGTAGATGCTATCGGTAGTGGGAAGCGTTCAGGGATCACCCGATCGGTCATAGGTTCGCGACCGCCCCGCACCGTAGAGCAACAGTGATCGTCACGACGTGACCGCAATACCGCGCGAGGCGCCGCATCGACGGTGACGACCCTGTCGATCCCGTTCTACACCGTTCACCCGCGACCTCGGCCAGAGCACGACAGCCCTTGGCGCGGTCGGCGAACCGCCCCCGTCGAACGGGCCCGCGACGACCGGTCGTTCATTCCGCGAATTGATTCCAGCTTTTTCCCTTGTCGCGAATTTCGATTCGAGAACAGCGAGGTTCTTCGATATTGTCGACGACCGATCCGACCTCATCGAGACCGCAATCGCAGGCCCGCAGTGGAGCGTCCAGCCGGGACGATTGCGCCGGGCTCGCGCCCGCGCCGGGCCCGGCTGGACGCCCCGCCCGCCATCCGCCGTATTCGGTCGCTCCCGGCGGCCCCCTCGGCAGGCGGATCGCGAGGTCCGGGACATCACGGCTGACCTGATCTGCCCCGATGGCTGTCGGCGGCGGTATGTCTGGGGCCGACGGCCCGCAGCCCGAGCCAGCTGCGTACGAGTGCGACACAGTGCAGCCGTGCCCCGTCGACCGGCCCGACAACCGCTCCGGGCGGTCCGGGCCAACGTCGGCACGGACCGAAATCCGTGAACCTGAAAATGATTACTCGGCCGCTGTTCAACGATTTTTCCGATCGGCCGCTCGTGACTCATCGACATTTCCTGCGTAGGCCGCGTCCGCCGCCTTCCGCACGGGCGACTCGCCGCATCGACCCGACTTGCGCGCCGCTTCCCCGGGGGCCTGAATCCGTCCCGGCCTCGGACCCGACTCCGCCCCGGTTCACCGGTCCGAATCGGACGAGCCGACGCGTCGAGGAACGGGACATGCCGCGCGGCGGGCGGCCGTGTGCGACGACGCGGACGCGCGGCGATGTCGTGCCATCAGGCGGCCCGCGTTCGCCGCCGGAGTGCCGCAGGCGTGCGCCGCCCGGCGGCGAACACCCGTCTGCGGCCCGTCCCGTCACCCGAGCGAGGTATCCAAAGTGCCCTGTCGTGTCACCGTGTCACCGTGTCGACCCCGGTTCCGCTCCGACCGATCGATTCGTTCGATCGACGACATGCGCGATGATCGCGCTCGCCAACGGCTGATGCACCGCCGCGGGCAGCGCATGGCCCATGCCGGGGATCTCCGCGAACCGCGCATCGGGGATCACCTCCGCCAGGTGCCTGCCGTGCGGCGGCGGGCTGATCGGGTCCAGCGGCCCCTGGATCACCAGCGTGGGCGTGGTGATCCCCGCCAGTTCCGCGCCCCGTTCGGTGAGCGGCTGCTCGATCAAGCCGTGCGGGTGCACCTCCGGCGGCCGAGTCGGCCCGACGTGATCGAGCACTCTGGCCTGCGCACGACGAAACGCGACCTCGTCGAACGGCAGCTCCGTACCCGCCAAGGCCTTCCAGTGGTCGACGATCCCGTCCAGTTCCGCAGCCCGGCCCGGCGCGCCGGGCTGCGGATCGAGCACCGACTCGACGAACCAGCGATGCGGTGTGGGCAGTCCGTCCAGGGTGGGCTCGCCCGTCAAGGCCCGATCCCAGTTGCCGAAGAAGTCGACCCCCAGCGAGAAGGCGCCGACGAGCGTCATCCCGGCCAGTCGACGTCGGTGGTCCACGGCGAGCAACTGCCCGAGGACAGCCCCCATGCCGAAGCCGACGACGTAGGCGGCATCGACGCCCCAGCCGTCGAGAACAGCGACGGCATCGGAGGCCAGGTCGTCGAAGTCGTAGGGATGCTCGGCGAAGTCGCGGACGGTGGACAGTCCGGTGTCCCGGTGGTCATACCGCAGAACCCGCAGCCCCGCCGAGGTCAACAGCTCGACGAACTCGTCCGGCCATTCCAGGCCCGACTGGCAGTCCCCCGCGATCAACAGGATGGTGGGGTGCGCCGGATCGCCCGAGCTGCGAGTCCACAGCTCGACGTCTCCGGCGGTGACGAACCGGTCGTCTTCCACGACGGCATCGCTCATCGGAAGTCCTCCGCGTGGTCGATCGCCCACTCTTCGAGGGTGCGGGCGGGTCTGCCGGTGACCTGCTCGACGGTCGACAGCACCGGCTCGGGCCTGCCCACCCGCTTGGCCCAGAGATCGAGCAGCCACTCGGTCACCTCCTCGGGCAGTTCCTCGGCCATCGCCTCCCGCCACTGCTCCGGGGTCAGCTCCTCCACCGTCAGCTCCCGGCCGAGAGCCCTGCCGATGGCCTGCACCTGCTCGAATTTGGTCAACGACTCCGGTCCGGACAGCGGGTACCTCGCGCCGACGTGGCCGTCGGTGAGCAGGGCCGCCACGGCGACCTCGGCGATGTCGTCCTCATGAACCGGTGCCTGTGCCACGTCGCCGTAGACGAGCCGCACCACCCCCTCCGCTCGAATGGACTCGGCCCAGTCCCTGGCGTTACCCGCGAACATGCCCGGCCGCACGTGGGTCCACTCCAGGCCGGACCGCTCCACCGCTCGCTCGACCAGGCGATAGTCCTCGCCGCCCGCCTCATCGGGGTCGTCGGCGGTCGTGCCGGAGAGCACGACGATCCGCCGCACCCCCGCCAGCCGAATCCGCTGCACCACCTCGTCCGCCACCGGAGCCGCAGCCGGGAACAGGTACACCCGGTCGGCGCCGACGAACACCTGATCCAAGGTCTCCGGTCGTTCCAGGTCGCCCGCCACGACCTCGACGCCTGCGGGCAGCGCCGCCGCCTCGGGCTGCCTGGTCACCGCCCGCACCTCGACGCCTGCCGCCAACAGCCTCGCGACAACCCGCCTGCCGACGGTCCCGGTCGCACCGGTCACCACGATCCGCACGCATACTCCCCTGTCCTGGATTCCTCCGGAGCGGGCCGAGAACCGATGACCGCGTCACCGTGATCTCCCGCCCCGTCCGGCTCGACCCGCGCGACGCTACGGGCCGGACCGATCCCCGCGCCTATAGAACTTTGCTTTCATAAATAGCGTTCTATTCGCTTGACAGCGCCGCGGCCCGGCTCTCTCTGAATACGTGCGGCGAGCTGCCATCGCGGTGGTTACGGGCCGCGAGAAGTCCGCCGCCGACAATCCGGGAGGACCGATGAGCGCGACTTCCACCGCGCTCTCGACCGCGAGACCGAAGGGCTGGCGAGGGAATGGATATCCGACTCCCCCAGCGACTTCGAAAGAAACAAACCGGATGAAGAATGTCGCCCCTACTCCGTAGGATTCGATCATTGCGAACCGAAACCGTCCGCCGCCCCGCCCCCGTGCAGCAGCCCGGCACCGGGGCGGCGGACCAGGCAGAAGGAGATCACGTGCGAGAACGTCGCAGTTCGAGAATGTCGGTGCTGGCCGTCGGCATTCTGGCGATGTCCCTGCTGGCAGGGCTGCCTGCCCTGGCAGCGTCGCCCGCCACGGAGGAGGAGCCGATCCTGGAGTGCCACACGTTCGCACGGTTCTACACCGCTGATCCGAACGGCGACGTCTACCACAGTGCGCACAGCGACCCGATCGGCGGCGCGACTCGTTGGAATGTCGCCGTGGGGGCGATCGGAAACAGCGTCGACGGCCGAATGCTCGCCGGCCCGGCGGGCCTGCTCTACGAGATCAAGAGCGACGGACTACTGCAGATGTACCGGCGCGGCGACTCCGGTTGGGAACAGTGGGAGGACGGCGGTTTTTCGCGCGATTTCCAGACCACCTTGGGCGGCTACACCAGCACGGCCTGGCGAAATCGAATCACCGTCGACTCGACCGGCGACTTCTACTTCATTCGCGGAAACAATCAGCTGTACCGCGCGACCCTCGATGACGAGACCCGCGAACTGCGGCAGCAATCGATCGACGCCGACTGGAGCCGGTTCGACCTGATCACCGCCGCCGGGCCGGGCGTGCTCTACGCACGCGAGTCGGACGGAACGCTGTACCGCTACCAGTACGACGCGGCGACGGAGCAGTGGACCGACCAGGGCACCTGGATGGCGGACGGCTGGGAGCGGTTCGCCCAGGCGGCCTCGCCCGGCGGTGACGTCCTCTACGCCGTCGACACCGAGAGCGGGCAGTTGCACTGGCAGCGCTTCCTCCCGTACTCGGATGACACGATCGAGTCGAGGATCGTCTCCCGAAGCACGTGGACGGAGCGCAGTATCGCGATCACGAGCGACTCCTGTGCCTGGACGGGGACCTCCGCGACGACATGACCTGACCGACGACGGGTGTCAGCCCGCACCTGATGCGGTCCGCATCTCCTCGCTCGGCTCGGTGGACTCCGGGCCCGTTCCAGACGGCGCCCGGAGTCGGTCGAGCCGCGCCGGGACAGACGCCCCTGAGTCGGGAGGAGGCAGCCGCCGTCTTCCTCGCCGCGCCGCCTCGCCGTCGAGGCCGGTCGCGGTTGCCGCAGTCGTCCGGCGCGGAGTGCCTGCCGGTCCGGACGTCTGTGGTGGAAGGACCCGGTTCCTGGTCGGATTGACGCGGGGCACGTCCGTCTGGTCCGAGGTGGACGGCGATCTCCCGCACGCACGTCGGCGCTCACGGCGCGGCGGGTCCGAGGCGCTGAAACACTCGACCTGCGGAGTTCGTCAGGATCGGCCCGCCCTCTTCGGTCCCGGCGTCTCGGCGGAGTCCAGGACCGGATCAGGCGCTCCGCCGTCTCGGCTCGGACCGACGCCCCGAGTCGGGCTCGGCAGCGGACTGATCGACGCCGTATCGGGCCCGTGAGGCGAGCCGCAGGCACCCGTTCGACGGCGGTGACCGCGATCAGCCTCAGCCCGCCAGGTGCCTGCGGAACCAGTCGGCCGCCAACCGCGCCACCTCGTCCATGGCGCCGTCCTCCTCGAACAGATGACCGGCGTCGGCGACGACCTCGATGCGATGGGGGGCGGAGAGTTCCGCCGAGGCCTGCCGGTTGAGCGTGAGCACCTGTTCGTCGCGACCGCCGACGATCAGCAACGTGGGGGCGCGCACCTCGCGCAAGGCCGCCAGGCCTGCGAGGTCGGGACGGCCGCCCCTGGACACCACGGCCCGGACCTCGGAGAGCCCGGCGGCAGCCACCAGCGCCGCAGCCGCTCCCGTGCTCGCACCGAAGAGCCCGAGGGGCAGCCTGTTCGTCGAGTCGGCGCGAATCCAGGCCGCCGCGTCGGCGACCCGCTCGGCCAACAACGGGATGTCGAAGCGCAGCTCGCCGGTCCGCTCGTCGCGCAGTGCCTCCTCCTCCGTCAGCAGATCGAGGCGCAGGGTGGCCAGCCGCCGATCGTGCAGCACGCCGGCCACCGCACGATTACGCGGACTGTGCCGCGAGCTGCCTGAACCGTGGGCGAACACGACGATCCCCTGCGCGCCCTCTCCGACGGTCAGATCGCCTGCCAGGGTGCCTGCGGATGTGGAGATGGACACCGGCACCGATACCGCCATCGACCTCGCCTCCTCTCCTCATCGAACGAGCTGCCGCCTCGTCCCGACGCCGGACCGGTGGACCGAGCCGGGTGCGGCCCTCCCCGTGCCTGTTGGGTTTCCGCCTGCCGCCGAGGGCAAACGTGCCTACGCGATCACCTGCCCGCGACGTGGCCGCTCGATCGGGCGGCGATGCGCGGCCCGATCCCGTGGCAGGCCGCCCGTATCTCAGAGCCTGTTCTTGATCCCCCTGGAGTCGTGAGCGGGGATCAGCGTGGCTGAGCTGCCAGGCGGAGGAAAAAGACATGACGGAGTCATGTCGACTGACGACAACGCCGCAGATCGCCGCTGTCTGCCCCGCGCAACTGGAAAGTGGGGATCAAAAACAGGCTCTCAGGCTGTTCGCCGCCGAACCGCCCCGAGACACCGGCTCCGCAGGCAGGCAGGAGGAGTCCGGCGGTGTCCGACGGCGTGCATCGCCCGCCCGCCGAGTGAGCCACCGCGCCGGCTCGGATGCTCGCCCACCATGATCCGGCGCAGGGCTCGGGCATCGTCGAGGACCGACTCAGGGGCCCTGCCGCCGCCACGACGGCGTGCCCGGTCGAGCGTCGATGCCAGGGGACGTGTCGAGGCGCGCAGCTCGGATCATGAACTGAGCGTAGCGACGATTCCGGATTCGCCCGGCCTGGTCGTCGATGTTCATGACACCTGTCAGACGGATTGATGACAGCTGTCATGAAGAAGTCATGACACTTGCCACTACCACGCACGACCCGTGCCGGACAGGATCGACGGCATGCCTTCGCAGACCACGTTCCCGTCCGCCTCCAGGCAGGCCCGGCACCGGTCCGTCGACTACCGTCCGCTACCACACCGTCCCAGGCACGTCGGCGCGGCCGCGTCCCCGAATCGGGGGCGCCGAATCGCCCGCAGCCTTCTGCGGCTGCTCCGCCGAGGGCGTCTCCGGCATCCGCCCGATCCACGACGCCGGGTGGGGCGGCTGTCAGGCGTCCTCGCCGGTCTCCTCGGCCTGCCGTTCCAGCACACCGCGAAGGAAGGAGGCCTGGCCGGCATGTTGCAGATCGTCGGCCACCACGCTCACCAGCCTGGTGCACAGCGTCACCGGCGGGTCCCAGGTGTCATCGACGATCCGGTCGAAGTCCTCATCGGCAAGGCCTGCCAGGTACCGCGTGGTCATCGCATGGACCGCGTCGTGGTACCCGGTCAACAGATCCGGCGAATCGACGCAGACGACCCCGACCTCTCGTCCGGTCTGTCCGTATCCGGTGTCCGTCGGGCCGAACGGCAGGCCGAACCGGTCGAACCAGCCCTCGTCCGTCCAGACCTGTTCGACGCCCGCGAGTTCCGCCACGTGGTCGTCCTGCACGCGCGTCAGGTGCCACAACAGCCAGGAGATCGAGTTCGATTCACTGTCCAGCCGAGCCGAGAGCTGATCGGCGCTCAGCCCGGCTACGTTCTCCGCGACCAGATCGCGGATCCGGTCGAAGGCATCGGTCAACAGACGGGCGCTTCTCTCCGAGGTCACCCACCTCACGCTAGGAGACTTCGACAGAGGCGTCCCCGTGAACCAGTCGCAACAGCCCGTTCAGGGGTCACCGGGCGCAGCGGTGTGACGACGACGCAGCCGGCAACCGGGCCTCGGCCTCGCCCCTGGTGTCCCGCCCTCGCGCGCTGCCGCTGTTCGACTGCACGTGCACCTCCGACCAGCGCGGGCGCCCGGCCGTAGCGGCAGCCGGCGGCGATGTCGTCCGTCATGGTCCACACGGTCCCAGCGGGCCGCCGCGCCGCCGACCGAGGCCGGTTGGCCGGCTGCCGCAAGGGCCGGGTGGCCGCTCCAGCGCCGGATTCGGCCGATCGTCGGCGAGACCTGCTCGCCGAATGCGCTGTCCGGGGGATGCGATCGACGATTCCGGGCGGTTACCGTCGTACCGGGTGCGCGGTATCAAGGTTAATCCTCCACGAGACATGGAGAACGGGATGTCTTCTCTCACGCGTGCCCGAAATCCGCTGGCCGCTCGGGCGGTCGCCATCGCATCGGCAGTACTGCTGCTGCTTGCGGGCGTGTTCACCGGGACCTCCTCGGCCCACGGTTCGGTGATCGACCCGCCGTCGCGGAACTTCGGCTGTCACGACCGCTGGGGTACCGACCACCTCAACCCCGACATGGCCACCGAAGACCCGATGTGCTGGCAGGCCTGGCAGGACAATCCGAACGCGATGTGGAACTGGAACGGCCTCTACCGGGAGAACGTCGGCGGCAATCACCAGGCGGCCATCCCGGACGGGCAGCTCTGCAGCGGCGGCCGCGCCGAGGGCGGGCGGTACAACTCGATGGACGCCGTGGGCGACTGGGCAGCCGCCGACATCTCCAACGACTTCTCGGTGCACCTGTACGACCAGGCCTCCCACGGCGCCGACTACTTCCAGGTCTACGTCACCAGGCAGGGCTTCGACCCGCTGACCGAGAGCCTCGGCTGGGGCGATCTGGAGCTGGTCGAGGAGACCGGTTCCTACCCGCCCGCCACGGACATCACCTTCGACGTCAGCGCGCCGGGTCGCACCGGGCGCCACATCGTCTACACGATCTGGCAGGCCAGCCACATGGACCAGTCGTACTACATCTGCAGTGACGTGCGGTTCACCGGCTGATCGTTCGCTCGCCGACAGCACAGGCGGCGCCCCGCGGGGCAACGCAGGTCCTGGGAGTTCGAGGACTCGTGGTGCTCGTTCGCCACGATTCGGACTCAGCACCGGCACCGCCCGCGCCGACCACGCGCCGGGCGGTGCCGGTCCAGGCGACCAGACGACCGACTTCGCCGGACCGAGGCAGGCAGGCCGGTCGGCTGCCCCTGGCTCCTCGGGACGGGGAGCCGCCCGCCCGGCGCCGAGCCACAGCCGGCCGCACCAGCACACCGCCCCGGCGGGAGGAGAGAATACGCTCGGTGGAGCGAACTCGGTGGACTGCCGCCGTGCCGCCGGACGGCAGCGCGGGGTCGCCCAGACGGAAGAAGGCGGCGGTCATGACGGCGGTGGGACAGGCGCTTCCGGTGGCCGACCTGCCTGCCTATCTCCTCGGCCGGTGGCGGCTGGAGCGGGAGATCCTCGACGTCACGGGCTCTCGGCTGGGCAGCGTGACCGGCATCGCCGAGGTCCTGGACCACGATGATCGGCTCGGCTACACCGAACAGGGCGAACTGGTGCTCGCCACGTACCGAGGCCCGGTCAGTCGACGGCTGGACTACCGCCTCACCGGTCCAGGCCGGGCCGAGGTCCACTTCGACCACGGCGGGTTCTTCCACGAGGTGGATCTGCGAGACGGCCGCTGGAGTACTCGACACCCGTGCCGCGACGACGACTACCAGGGCTGCTACCACGTCGTGGACGAGGACCGCTGGCGGCAGAGGTGGACGGTGACCGGGCCGCGAAAGGACCATGCGATCGTCACCGAGTTCCGTCGTCTCGGCTGAGAACGCGTCGGGCCGCATCGCCCCGTCGACATCCTGCCGGGCCGCCGGAGGCTCGGTGCCGCGATCCCAGCCGTTGCGCAACCGACGGGGCGTCGGCGCGACCGTGTCCCCGATCGACGCCGAAGCCCGCCGCCCCCCACGACCAGCCCGACACTCGGCGTCCACTGTGATCCCCGCGACCCGCCGCCACTTGGCGCCGCGACCGGTCGCCCCCGCTGTCCCCCGCAACGCAACTCGGCGACGCGACGCGGCGTCCCCGGCAGGGACCGGCAGGCCCTCGCCACGGCCGCACGGCCGATCGCGGCAGGCCCGGCCAACTCGTCAGGCGGTCCGGACGCGATGCGGCCCGGTCACGACTCGCGCGCCGCGAACCGGTCCAGTGCGCGGTGGAGGTCCGTGCGCATCGTGGCGCTGCCGGTGTGTCCGGAGTCCTCGACGACGATCAACTCGGCGTCCGGCCAGTTGCGGGCGAGTTCCCACGCGGTGTCCAGGGGCGACCCGAGGTCATGCCTGCCGTGGATCAACACGCCGGGGATGCCTGCCAGTCGCCCTGCCTCGCGCAGGAGCACCCCCTCGGCCAGCCAGGCTCCGTGGGAGAAGTAGTGCGCACAGATCCGGACGAAGGCGAGCAGGTCGTCCGAAGCTCGGTTGCTGTAGGCGTTGGGGGTGCCGTTGGGCTCTCGCGAGATGACGGTGTCCTCCCACGTGATCCAGTCGTGCGCCGCGCGGGACCGCACCGTCGGGTCCGGATCAGCCGTCAGGCGGGCATAGGCCGCGAGCAGCTCGGGGACCCCGCCACCTCGGGCGGCCTCGGGAACGCCGTCGCGGAACCGTTCCCACTCCTGGGGGAACAGCCTCCCGACGCCTCGGTACAGCCAGTCGATCTCCGATCGTCGCGTCGTGGTGACGCCGGTGATGACGATCTCGGACACCCGGCTCGGATGACGTTCGGCGTAGGCGAGGATCAGGGTCGATCCCCAGGAGCCGCCGAAGAGCAGCCATCGATCGATGCCGAGGTGCTCGCGAAGCCGCTCCATGTCGGCCACCAGGTGGTCGGTGGTGTTGACGCTCATGTCGGTGGCCGGGTCACTCGCGTGCGGAGTGCTCTGTCCGCATCCCCGCTGGTCGAACAGCACGACCCGATAGCGTGCCGGATCGCAGTACCGGCTCAGTCCCCGGCTGCGGCCCGATCCCGGACCGCCGTGCACGATCAGGAGCGGCTTGCCGTCCGGGTTGCCGCCGACCGCCCAGGCGAGGTGGTTGCCGTCGCCGACGTCCAGCAGCCCCTCGTCGTAGGGCTCGATGGGCGGGGAGTGCTCGGTCATGCTCGGTTCCTCCAGCCTGCGCCAATACATTAGTGCTGTTACATTAGCCGCATGACGGAAGGCACCGACACCACCGGACCCGAGTTGCTCGGCACGCGGCTGCGCCACCTGCTGGAGCTGATGGAGGGTGACGTGGCGGCGGTGTACGCCGATCTCGGACTGGCCGACTTCCGCCCGCGATACACCCCGATCGTCTGGGCCGTCGCCGCCTCGGGCGGGAGTTCCATTCGCGATCTCGCCGCCGCCGTGGGCGTCACGCATTCGGCGGCCAGCCAGACCGTCGCGCAGATGGCCGAGGACGGACTGGTCGTGTTGACGCCCGGCTCCGACGCCAGGACACGCATCGTCGGACTGACGCCCAAGGCGGAACGACTGCTGCCCCGGCTCCGGGCGGAATGGCAGGCGACCACGACGGCGGCCCGTGCCCTGGACGCCGAACTCTCCGCACCGTTGAGCGCACTGGTCGACGAGGCCATCGCCGCCGTCCGTCGCAGGCCGATGCGACAGCGCATCGCCGACGTCGCGCCCGATCTCATCGCACAGCACCGCGACGACCGGCCCTGAGCGGAGCCGACCCGACGACGGATCCCCGCCATTCCCGTTCCGGCCGAGCCTGCGGCCCGAGGACGGCCGTCGCTCACCTGGCTCGGCCCGCGGTCTCCAGATAGGACACGAGCACGGTCTGCAACTCCGCCGTCATGGCCGCCTGTTCCGACGGGCTCGCCTCGGCGATCAGCGGGATCATGCCGCGCACGATCTGGATGACGACGGTCACGGTCCGGCTCAGAACGGCCGGGTCCAGTCCGGGCACCAGTGCCCCGATGAGCGCGGCGACCCGACCGTGGATGGCCTGCTGCACGGGGGCGACGGCGGCCCGCAGCGGCGCGGGCATGTCGGTCCTGGCGAACAGGGACTTGAAACCGGGATGCGCGAGGTTGAAGGCGACCAGCGGACCGACGACGCGCTCGACGGCGGCGGACAGCGTGACCCCGGCCGCCGACTCGGTGGCGAGCACCTCGGACCGGAACGCCTGGAGCCGCTCGGCGTAGTGGTCGGCCAGCGCCCGCGCGATGTCGTCCTTGTTCTTGAAGTACTGGTAGAGCGATCCGGGTGAGATCCCGGCCGCCCCGGCGATCGCGTTGGTGGTCGCACCCTCGTAGCCGTGTTCGGCGAACACCGTCGCCGACGCGTGCAGGATCTGCTCGATCCGCCGCTGCCCCCTGGCCTGTCGACGGGGCTCTCCCTGCCTCGCATCGTCGGTCATCAGTGCCCCCTGTTTCGGGATTCATCGGACGAACTAGACAACACGAGCAATTACTCGTATTCTCAGCGCCGTCGCAAACACGAGTACTTACTCGCCTATCGTACAGGGAGCCCGAACTTCCATGGTCGGTCGATTGACAACGCGCTTCCCCAAGTGGGTGCTCGCAGGCGCCGGGCTGTTATTCGTGCTCTTCGCGGTGCTGGCGGCAGGCACGATGGACGCGCTCGCGCTGAACCGCTACGAGGCGTTGAACTCGGAGTCGGTCGCCGCCCGCGAGGTACTCGGCGATCAGTTCGGCACCGGCAGCCCGAACGTGGCGATCCTGGTGGACGCCACCGAAGGAACGGTCGACGACGCCGAGGTCGCCGAGATCGGGCGCGGGATCACCGAGGCGCTCGCCGCGAACCCCGACGTCGGCGACGCCTGGTCCTACTGGAGTCCGAACGCGCCGGAGACCCTCGCGAGCACGGACCGCGAGCATGCCCTCGTCCTGGCCTGGGTGCCCGGCGATGCCGACCACGTGCGCGGCGAGGTCCTGCCCGAGATCGACGAGACAGTCGTGCAGTCGGTCGACAGCCCGGCGGCGGAGGTCGTGCTCGGCGGCGGCGACGAGATCTTCCGCGTGGTCGCGGGGCAGGCCCGCGAGGACTTCCTCCGCGCCGAGATGATCATCCTGCCCCTGGTCGCGCTGCTGCTGTGGGCCGTGTACCGACGCATCGCCCCGGCCCTGGTCACCCTGGGCATCGGCCTGTTCTCCGTCGTGGGCACCCTGGGGATCCTGCGGGTGGTCACGAACTTCACCGAGGTCTCGACCTTCGCCTCCAACATCGCGCTGGTACTGGGCATCGGTCTCGGCGTCGACTACGGCCTCTTCGTCATCTACCGGTTCCGCGAGGAACTCGCGGCAGGCCGGTCCGTCGAGGTCGCCGTGCGCCGCACCGCAGCAGGCGCAGGCCGCACCGTCATCTTCAGCGGACTCACCGTCGCGGCCTCGCTGGCCGTGCTGTTCGTGTTCCCCTTCCCGTTCCTCTCCTCCTTCGCCTATGCGGGCATCGCCGTGGTCGCCACGGCGATCCTCGGCGCCGTCGTCGTGCTGCCCGCCGCGCTCGCCCTGCTCGGACACCGCGTCGTCCGCAAGGGCCCGCAACGCACCGGGGAAGAGGGCTTCTGGCACCGCACCGCGACCAGGGTGATGCGTCGTCCGGTCATCGCGGGCGGCATCGGCCTGGTGGTCCTGCTCGCGTTGGGCGCACCCGCGCTCGGCATCAACTTCGGCTCGCCCGACGACCGGATCATGTCGGCCGACCAGCCCGTCCGGACCATGTACGACACGATCCGCACGGACTTCGCGACCGAGGATGCCGACGCCGTCCAGGTCGTCGCGGCGAACGCCGACGAGCAGGCGCTGCCCGCCTACGCCGCCACGCTCTCCGAGATCCCCGGCGTGCTGCGCGTCGACTCCGCCGCGGGCAGCTTCGCCGAGGGCGACCGCATCGGCGAGCCGGGGCCCGACGGCGCCGAGCGCTTCAGCGACGGCACCGGCACCTGGCTGGCGGTGCTGCCCACCGGCGAGCGGCTGGCGGACGACCCGATCGGGCTGGTCGCCGACGTGCGATCCACCGAGGCGCCGTTCGACGTCCAGGTCGGCGGCTACCCCGCCGAGCTGACCGACTACCGCGACGGGGTCGTGGAACGGCTGCCGCTGGTCCTGGCGCTCATCCTCGTCGTCACCTTCGTCGTGCTCTTCCTGATGACGGGCAGCGTGATCGCGCCGCTCAAGGCCTCGGTGTTGAACCTGCTGTCGCTGTCGGTCATGTTCGGCGTGCTGGTGTGGGGCTTCCAGGAGGGCGCCCTGTCCGGGCTGCTCGGCTTCACCACCACCGGCTCGATCGAACCGAGCATCGTGCTGCTGATGTTCTGCATCGCGTACGGCCTGTCGATGGACTACGAGGTCTTCCTGCTCGCCAGGATCAAGGAGGACTACGACCGGACCGGCGACCTCAACGGGTCGGTGCCGCGCGGCATCGCCCGTTCCGCACCGCTGGTCACCGCCGCCGCCGCACTGCTGGCGGTCTCCTTCGCCGTCTACGCCACCAGCGAGATCACCTTCCTCCAGCAGTTGGGCATCGGCATGGCGCTGGCCGTCATCGTGGACGCGACCCTCATCCGGGGCGTCCTGGTTCCGGCCTTCATGCGCCTGGCGGGCGGGGCGAACTGGTGGGCACCCGGCCCGTTGCGTCGTCTGCACGACCGCATCGGTCTCCGGGAGGACATTCCCGACGAGCCGGGCGACGCGGAACGGGCCGCGCAGGAGTCCCGGCCGACCGACACCGCTCCGGCGCGCTAGGGACCGCGGGGCGATCATGCCGCCGACGCCGGGAGAACCTCGGCGTCGGCGGCATCGCGCGCTCTGCCTCGCCCGGAGCGGGCGGAATCGCTCGCCGACTGTGTGAACCGCACGTCGTCAGTGCACCTCGGCGGCCGCGAGCGTCGGGTAGTCGGTGTAGCCGACGGCGTCGTGGGTGTGCAGAGTGGTCTCGTCGACCGCGTTGAGCGCAGCGTCGCGCGCGAAGCGTTCCGGCAGGTCCGGATTGGCGATGAACGCCCGGCCGTAGGAGACCAGGTCGGCCAGTCCGGCGGCCAGGACGGCCTCGCCGCGCTCCCTGGTCGTCGGGTCGCCGTTCTCGCCGACGTTGGCGACGAGGGTGCCGTGCCAGCGAGGCCGCAGGTCGGCCAACGCCGGATAACGCTCGTCGTCGGTCAGATGCAGATACGCCAGCCCGAGCAGGTCCACCTCGCTCAGCAGCGCCCGGTAGACCGGTGCCGGGTCGGCCTCGCTCATGCCGAACTGCGGATTCCCCGGCGAGAGCCGCAAGCCGGTGCGGTGCGCGCCGACGGCCGAGGCGACCGCGCTGACGACCTCCACCGGGAATCGGATGCGGTCGGCGATCGAGCCGCGCCCGTACTCGTCCGCCCGGAGATTGGTGTTGTCGGCGAGGAACTGGTGGATCAGGTAGCTGTTGGCGCCGTGCAGCTCGATGCCGTCGAAGCCCGCGTCCATCGCGTTGCGCGCCGCCTGGACGTGGTCCGCCACGGCCTGGCGGATCTCGTCCGTGGTCATCGCTCGCGGCACGATCGCGGCGGCCTTCCTCCCGTCGCGGACGTGCACCGGCCCCGGCGCGGCCACCGCCGACGGACCCGCAGGCAGGTCTCCGGTCAGGCGGGCCAGCGGATGGCCCTTGCGTCCGCCGTGCATCAGCTGCGCGAAGATCCGCCCGCCCGCCGCATGGACGGCGTCCGTGACGCCGCGCCAGCCCCGAACGTGCTCGGCGGTCTCCAGACCTGGCAGCCGCCACTCGCTCTGGCCTCGGCTGCTCGGCCAGATCCCCTCGGTGACGATGAGCCCGGCGCCTGCACGCTGGGCGTAGTGCTCGGCGACGATCGGCAGCGGGGTGCCGTCCTCGGCGGCGCGGTGTCGCGTCATCGGCGCCATGACCAGGCGATTGGGCAGTCGCAGCGACGCCGAGGAATACGATCGGAGCAGAGGCGAGGTCGTCATGCCGGTACGGTAGAACTTGACATTGATGTCAGATTCAAGTCCGAGGTCAGATTCGATTCGGTGGGAAGGCGGAGGCCCGATGCGCATCGGTGAACTGGCCCGACGGACGGCCGTGAGCGAGCGCTCCCTGCGCTACTACGAGAAGCAGGGTCTGCTGGCGGCCGAGCGCACGACGGGCGGCCACCGGATCTACCCCGCCGACTCGGTGGATCGGGTCATCCGCATCCAGGAGCTCTTCGCCGCCGGGTTGTGCAGCGCGAAGATCGTCCATATCCTGCCCTGCATCCGGGACGCCGACGGCGGACCCGCCGAGACGGCCACCCCGTTCCTGGTCGACCAGCTCACCGTCGAGCGCGACCGGATCACCCGCACGATCGACGAGCTCGTCCGCTCCCGCGAGGTCCTGGACGAGGTGATCGACACTGCCTCCGGGCCGTGAGCGTTCGTCTCCCGGGTCGCCCCGTGCCGCTCCGCCCGCGATTCGGCCGCGCCGGGGCCCGAGCCTGCCGCTCCGCCAGGAGACCGCCGGGAGCTCGGGCGGCCGGAGCAGCAGCGTCACCGAGGCGAGGTCGCCCCGAGCAGGTGACGATCGAGGAACGCGCCGAGACGCGGTAGGACGACCTCGGGCTCGGCGGCGCCGAAGTGGTCCAGTCCGGCGATGACCTCGACCTCCCAGCCGAAGTCGATCAGTTCCTCTCGCCGCTCGGCGACGGTCGTCCCGAGATGCGCGATGGGTTCGCTGCCCGCGGTGATCTCGTCCGCCCCGCCGACGAAACACATCCGGGGACAGGTGAGGATCGGCTGCGCCGCCCGATCGTCGAAGCCCTGCAAGGCCTCGTAATAGGTGACGAACTGGGGCAGCTGCTCACGGGCGGCGGGCGGGATCGGCGCACCCATTGCGTCGACGTCGACCTCCGCCAGCAGACCGGCATAGCGCAGCATCGCCGCATAGGGTCCGCCCAGCGGCGGGAATCCGGTCATCGCCAGGGCGGTCAGCCGGTCGGTCCGCACGGCGAGCTGCAGGCCTGCGACGCCGCCCCAGGAATAGCCCCACCAGGCGAATTCCTCGGCGTCGACGGCATCGGCGATCGTCAGCAGATCCTCGGTCACGTTGTCCGGCGTGAGCGTCTGCGGTTTGGGTCTGCCCGGATAGCTCATCACCACGACGCGGTATCGATCGGCGAGCCCGTCGATCAGCGTGCGGCAGGATCTCAGGACCTCCTCGCGCAGTGGATGGTCCGGCGGCCGGGGGTCGGCGCTGCCCAGCAGCACCACTGGGCCGTCACCGTGCACCTCGTAGTAGACGTCCTCACCGTCGTGTGCTCGGACGATCGCCATGAGCGCCTCCCTCCTCGGGTCGGGCCATGCTCACACGGTCGACGTCAGACCCGTGTACACCTCGGGTCCGGCCTGCGATCCCGCCCGAGCGGTGATCCCCGCCCGGGACCGCCGAGCCGGACCGCCCGTCGAGTCGACGGGCTGACCGGTCCGCTTCGGCGCCGCCGTGCCACGTCGGCGGACGCGGTCCACACCGGACGAGTGCACAGTGGCCAGTGCGGCGCGGCAGCGCCCGGATGCGGCCGACCGCCGCAACATCCGGTGCGGGCAGGCAGGTCCGGCCGCTCCCGGCCGCTGGGTAACATTTACTAAAAGGTGTTTCACGAGGCCTTCCGCCGCCCGCACCCCGCCGGTTGACTCCGGAGCGAGACCACCGCTCGAAAGGACTCCGATGGCCAACGACCTCGCCGTGACCGAGCCCAGCACCACCCCGGTCGGCACCCGACAGTGGTGGCACGACGCCGTGGTCTACCAGGTCTACTTCCGCAGCTTCGCCGACTCCGACGGCGACGGCATCGGCGACCTCCCCGGCATCCGCTCCCGACTGCCCTATCTGGTCGACCTCGGCGTGGACGCGCTGTGGATCACGCCGTTCTACGCCTCGCCGATGGCCGACGGCGGCTACGACGTGGCGGACTACCGCGCCGTCGATCCGACGGCGGGCACGCTCGACGACGCGGCGGAGCTGATCCGCGAGGCGCACCGGCTGGACCTGCGCGTGATCGTCGACATCGTCCCCAACCACACCTCCGATGCGCATCGTTGGTTCGTCGAGGCGCTGGCCGCGCCGCCGAACTCCCCCGCCCGCGCTCGCTATCACTTCCGGCCCGGCCGAGGCGCGGGCGGCGAGCAACCGCCGAACGACTGGGAGTCGGTGTTCGGCGGACCGGCGTGGACGCGGCTGCCCGACGGCGACTGGTACCTGCACCTGTTCGCGCCGGAACAGCCCGACCTCAACTGGGATCTGCCCGAGGTACGCGAGGAGTTCCTGGACATCCTGCGGTTCTGGCTGGACCTCGGGGTGGACGGCTTCCGGGTCGACGTCGCCCACGGCCTGATCAAGGCCGACGGCCTGCCCGACGTCGGACACGACGACCACGTCCGGCTGCTCGGCGCGGCACCGCTGCCCTTCTTCGACCAGGACGGCGTGCACGAGGTCTATCGCGGCTGGCGGGAGGTGCTGGACTCCTATGACGGCCCGCGCATCGCCGTCGCCGAGGCGTGGACGCCCAGTGCAGAGCGCACCGCCCGCTATCTGGAGCCCGACGAACTGCATCAGGCCTTCAACTTCCACTATCTGCTCGCGGGCTGGTCGGCGCAGGCCCTGCGGACGGTCATCGACGACACCCTGACCTCGATGGCACCGCTGGGCGCCTCGGCGACCTGGGTGCTGGCCAATCACGACGTGACGCGGACCGCGACCAGGCTCGGCGACGGTCCGGAAGGCCTGCGCCGCGCCCGTGCCGCCGCGATGCTCATGCTGGCCCTGCCCGGCTCCGCCTACGTGTACCAGGGCGAGGAACTCGGCCTTCCCGAGGTGCTCGACCTGCCAGAGGAGTCCCTGCAGGACCCGACCTGGGAACGCTCCGGACACACCGATCGGGGCCGCGACGGCTGTCGAGTCCCGCTGCCATGGAGCACCGAGGGCGACTCGCTCGGCTTCAGCCCGGCGGACTCGGCGGTGTCCTGGCTTCCGCAGCCTGCGGGCTGGGCGGAGTTGAGCGTGGCGGCGCAGGAGACCGATCCGCATTCGACCCTGGAGCTGTATCGACAGGCGCTACGGGTACGCCGCGAACACCCCGCCCTCGGCGCGGGCGAGGCGGTGGAGTGGGCGGCGGCTCCCGCCGACGTCCTACGGCTGCTCCGCCGGGACGCCGCCACCGGCCGGGCGGTGACGGTCGTGGCCAATCTCGGCGACCACAGCGTGCGGCTGCCCGGTCTGCACACCGTGCTGCTCGCCTCGGGACGCTACGGAGTCGACGGCGACGACCTCCTGCTCCCGCCCGACACGACCGTGTGGTGGGAGTGCTGAGAGCCTGTCTTCGGTTCCGCTCCGTCGTGGGCGGGGCTCGACGTGGACGAACTGCACGGCGACCGGTGGGAGCCAGGGCGGAGTCATGGTGACCGGCGACGCCGCAGATCGCCGCGCCTGCCCCGCGCAACTCCGACAGCAGGGATCGAGAGGCAGGCTCCGAGAAGCCCCGCAACGGGGTCGGCAGGCCGCGTCTCAGCCGCGCCGCGCGGGCGGCCGGGCCGTGGACTCTCGGACGATCAGCGCGGTGCTCAGCGTCTGGTGCGGATGCTGGTCCTCGCCGTGGACGGCCGAGACCAGGAAGTCCGCGGCCAGCCGCCCCTTGGCCAGGATCGGCTGATTGACGGTCGTCAGCCGGGGACGCAGCCAGGCCGACTCCGGCAGGTCGTCGAATCCCGACACCGAGACCTCGCCGGGGACGGCCAGGCCGAGGTCGTGCAGGGCGTCGAGCGCGCCGATGGCGAGGACGTCGGAGAACGTGACGATCGCGGTGGGCCGGTCACCCGCCATCAACGTCTTGGTCGCGCGATAGCCGTCCATCCTGGTGCACGGCACCTCGAGGACGGCGACGTCGTCGAGGGTCAACTCGGCCCCGGCCAGTGCCTCGGCGACGCCTGCCCTGCGGCGGGCGAGCGGGCCGTGATAGCCCCGGCTCGTCACCGAGGGGCCGGACTCCATCGACAGGATCGCGATCCGGCGATGGCCGAGGGCGAGGAGGTGGGCCACGACCTCGTAGGCGCCGCGCTGATCGTCGATGTCGACGCTGGGCACTCCCTCGGGCGGATCGCTGTCGACCAGGACGAACGGGATACCACGCCGTTGCAGCTCGGCGACCTCGCCTCGGTCGGTCTCCAGCCCGCACACGATGAAGCCGTCGACGGCGGCGTACGGGATCGCCTTGAGCATCGAGTCGGCCACCGGTGGGACGAGCAGGGCGGTGAGGCTCTCCCGATCGCACACCTGGCCCACCCCGACGAGGAAGCGGGAGTGGTACGGGTTCTCCATGATCTTCGCCAGCTCCTGGGGGAACAGCACCCCGAGCGACTGGGTCCGGCCGCGTTGCAGCATCCGCGCAACGGTGTTGGGGGCGTAGTCCAGGCTGCGGGCCGCCGCCAGGATGCGGTCCCTGGTCGCGACCGAGATCCGCGCCGGGTCGTTGAAGGCGAAGGACACGGCGGACCGGGAGACGTTCGCCGCCGCGGCGACGTCCTTGGCGGTGGGGCGCGGCCGGGGTCTGCCCGGCTCCGCACCACTCTCACCTGTGCTCATCGACCGTCCCGTCCAGCTGTGTCTCGACGTCGAGTATGTGGCTCGGCACGGCCCCGCGAAGCTCGCCGAACACGGGCGCCCAGGCGCGGTACGACAGCCCGATGACGGCCGGTCGGTGTTCGGGCGCAGAGGCGGCGACGTGGGGAGACGACACGCCGACAGCTTCGCACACGCCGAGCGGGCGTGGCTGAGCCCGCTGCCCGCTCGACGAGCCGTTCCCCACCCCGGAGTCCCGGGCGGGCCGGTGCCCGCTCGATGACGGTCTCCCCTGGTCTCGGGCTTACTCGCCGTCCGCACCGATCGCCTCGGGCCGCACCGATTTCGGCAGGCCGTCTGACGACCCGCCGAGCACGCGGCGGACAGTGGGGCGGCACCGGCCTGCTGCCGCCGCCGACGCGGATCAGCAGGCGTCGTACTGGTAACCGGGCGTGCCGGGCCTGCTGACGGCGACGTTGCGCAGCACCACGGAGACCGAGTCCCCCACCTCGGCACAGGTGGCGTCGAAGTACTGGCGCTCGTACTCGATCGCGATCAGGTGATCGCCGTAGACCGCGCGGTAGTCCTGGCACTCCTGCCAACGGCCGCAGGACTCGGCGATGGCGAAGTCGAAGCCGATCTGCTCTCGGGAGACCTCGGCGGGCAGCTCGACGGTGTTCTTCTGTGCCGAGGCGAGCTCGAGCGAGTGGGCGACCTCGGTCAGCAGGGTGGCGAACTCGACCGCCTCCTCCTCGCCGAAGGGCACCTGGCCCTCCAGCGGTGTTCCGTCGAACCTGATCCAGGAGTCCAGGTTGTCGTACTCCACTGCCGAGAAGCCCTTGGTCGCGCACGTCTCAATCATGGGTCGCAGGTATTCGATCGCATCCGCCTGCTTCTCCGGCGTGGAGATGTCGACCAGGTACTCCCCGCCCCAGTTCGGGTCGTCACCGAGTTCGCTGAGCACCAGGTGCGCGGGCCAGTTGGACTGTGCATCCGGCCGGTCGAGGCCGCCGTCGTCGCTCTGGGTCTGGAAGGCGTTGACGTAGCAGATCCCGTAGGCGCCGTCGGGCGACTCGCCTGCGTACCAGTCCCGGGACACGACGTCGACTCCGTCGGGCAGCGGGTAGTCCCCGCCGATCTGGTAGTCGAAGGTCGCGTCGATCGGCGGAGCGCTCCAGGCCTGCTCGGGTAACGCGGTCACCCCGGAGGTGAGTTCGGGGGCCGCGACGGCGCAGCTCGCCGCCAGGGGGATCGCGAGGGCCAGAACCGAGACGCGACGAATCATGACGGCATCCTTCTCGATCGATCTGCGGAGGCGCGCACCCACGGGCCCGGCTGCTTCGAGTTCGGCCCGTCGCCGCGCGTCATGATCTTGCGGACGGTCCTCACCCTACGACGCCTTCGGTGGGAGATTCCCCGATTCGTCGCCCGCTCTGCCGCCAGGGAACCGGACAGGTCGCTTGCCTCGATCGGCGGGCCTGCCCCCGCGACGGCGGCGCACGACTGCGGCGGTGCGATCCACTTCGGCCGTCCACAGTCGACCGATGTGACTCAGGTCACTCAGAATCCGAGATCGTTTCGGAACCAGCGACCGGTCTGCGACGACTAGTCGGTGCACGGATGGCACGAGCGACAGGTCGGGGACCGCGAGGGCCGGCAGGAGTCGAAGGACGCCTGCCGACGCACGCGCACGGTGCCGACGTCGTCGTTCGGCGACGCCCGAGGAGGTGACCGCAGATGCGCAAGAAGGTGATGACGGCGAAGATCCGCCGGAAGAAGACCCGTACTCGCACCCTCACCAACCACGGCTGATCCTGACGACGCATCACCGCCGACGTCGCCGAGACGGCGTCGGAAGACGGTGATCGAACAGATCGGCAGCAGTACCCGGTCGGCGTCGCGGGCGTGGAGACGTCGCGCCTGCGACGCCGACCGGTCGGTCGACGACGACGCGGACGCGGAAGGCGAGGTTCAGGTGGAGTACCGACGTTCCCGCAGCCTGGCACTGTACTGGCACGACGGTGAACTGACCGTGGAGAACTATCTGGAGACCCGCTCGACGGACGAGGAGCAGGACAACGCGCTCGCCATCGACGAGGAGACCGTGACGCTGCTCAGCCGCTTCGAGGAGTTCTCCGACGTCGACGAGGTGGTCGCGTCCTTCCCCGAGCACGACCCCGACTCCGTCCGCAAGGCCGTCCTGGGGCTGGCCGAGGACGGGCTGCTGCTGACCCGCGACGAGACCGAGCGGGAGGACCGACTGCTGGCGACCTGGGGCGCCTGGGGCGAAGAGGCCCGCTACTTCCACTTCGGCACCCGCAACGCGATCTACTCCGGCGACAGCCTGGAACAGCGTCGCTCCGACGCCCGGTGGATCAGGGAGACCGGCGGCGAACCGCCCGCGATCTTCAAGAGCTACCCCGACGCGCCGCGCGTGTACCTGCCCCGGCTGCCCCGCCGCATCGACGACGACTTCGTCGACGTCCTCACCCGCCGCCGCACCCACCGCGTGTTCACCGGCGAGCAGGTGAGCCTGGCCGACTTCGCGACCGCGCTGTACTACACCTTCGCGCCCATGCAGCTCTACGACGCGGGCGACCTCGGCACGCTCATGCTGCGGACGAGCCCGTGCGGCGGCGCCCGACACGAGCTGGAGGGCTATGTCGGGGTGTTCGACGTGCAGGGTGTGGCGCCGGGGCTCTACCACTACAACGCCGAGAGTCACGCGCTGGAGCTGATCGACGCCGACTTCGATCGTGATCGGCTGCACCGGCTCACCTACGAGTCGGAGATGTGCACGCCGTCGGCCTTCGTCTGCTTCGTCACCGCCGTCTTCGAGCGCACCATGTACAAGTACCGGCATCCGCGCGCCTACCGGGTGACGCTGCTGAGCGCAGGCCACCTGGGGCAGACCTTCGTGCTCACCAGCACGGCGCTGGGCCTCGGCGCCTGGCAGACGGCCGCGTTCCGGGATGACGAACTCGATGCCGCGCTCGGCGTGGACGGCTTCGCCGAAGGCGTGTTGTACATGTTCGGCGCGGGCCATCCGGTGTACGCGGCGGACGGGATGCCCGCCGGGATCTCCCGCGCCGGACTCGTCGATCCGACCGCGCTCATCGCCCGGCATCCGACCTCAGGCGGCGACCAGGCGTGAGCCGTCGCCTCGGCAGGTCGCAGGCCCCGGTGGCTGATCCCGCTTCGGCGCCGGGGCCCGACATCGGCGGGCGCGTGCGGCGCGGTCACACGACGTCGTCGGCCGTCCGGTGCTCGCGCGAGCACCGGACCCCCGGCACGGTGCCACCGCGAGCGGCCATGATCGACTCGTCCCGGACGGTCGAGACGTCGAGCGACCCGGCGTCCCGGTCCATCGAGCGGCCCGCAGGCGACGCCCACGACTCAGCTGCCGAGGCACGACGCGCAGCAGGCGGCACGCGGGCGTCCTGACGGGCGATGGCGGCGGCGCAGGCCGCCGGTTACAACAAGGAGATGACGGTGGAACGTACCGACGACAGCCCGAGATCCTCGCGCGGCGACCTGCGGACCGACCTGGGTTCGACGGCGGTCGAGCTGGTGGTCGCCGCGCTGCTGACCGCCGCGGTGTACGCCCTGCTGTATCAGCGGATCGAGGCGGAGACCTCGGACACCACCCTGGTCATGCCGTTCATGAGCGACGCGGCGACGCACTGGCCGTACTGGCTCAGCCAGGCGTTCGGCTGGACGGCGCTGCTGTGGTCCTGGGTGACGGTGCTGCTCGGGCTGGCCGTCTCTGGCAGGTCGCCCGGCTGGCTGCCGCTCTCCCCGGCGCGACTGGAGCGGCTGCACCGGTCGACGAGCCTCACCACGATCGTGTTGATCTTCGCGCACGCGCTCGTGCTGGCGTGGGACCCCGCCGACCCCAACCTGGCGGGCAGCTTCATCCCGTGGATGTACTCGCATCCGCCCGGCCGATTCGGCGTCGCGCTCGGCGTCATCGCCTTCTGGCTGGCCATTCCGCTGGGGCTGTCGTTCTATCTGCGCAGGCGCATCGGTCCCCGGCTCTGGCGGATCACGCATCGTTTCGTGATCGTCGTCTACATCCTGGGTGTGTGGCATACCCTGCTGTGGGGGACGAACGTGTGGTTCGACGGAACCGCGCGGCTCGTGCTGTGGGCCCTGCAGATTCCCGTCGCGGTCCTGCTCGTCCTGCGGCTGGTGGAACCCGCTCGACGACGTGAGCGACTCGGGCTGCGCCCCGCCGAGCTGCGCGGCAACCTCACCGCAGGCACCCTCGCCCGGCTCGGCGGCAGGCTGATCGCCGCCCTCGCCGCCGTCGCGCTCCTCGTCGTGGTCGTCACCGGCTCCATCGGCGGACGCGACCGCGACGACTACGAGCGGGTGCCCGCAAGCGAGCAGCAGGATCACGACCACAGTCATTAAGCCTGCCGGGTGGTGATCCAGCCGCTCTGGATCACCACCCGGCCGAGGGCGACCGCGTTTCAGACTCAGACGCGAGTGTCGCTGCGGTCGAGCAGCATCGACGTGACCGCGACGATCACTGCGGTCAGCACGACGGCGACGAGGACCACGAACGCCGCACTCTGCAGGGTCAGCGCGGAGGCCTCGAAGCTCGTGGCCTCCCCGGAGACGAGGGCCGTGCCGATCTGCGTGGCCTGGGTGAGCAGCGCATAGGGCAGCACGGCGACGACGTCGACTCCCAGGAGCAGCGCCATCGTGCAGGCTCCGGTGCAGACGAGCGCGATCGCGACCGGCGCCGCGAAGGAGCGGAAGAACGTCGAGAGCGCCGACTGCAGTGCGGCCACGGGAACACACGCGACGATCACCAGGACGCTGCTGACGTAGTACTCGGCGGGCAGCATCCCCGGAAGTCCGAATGCGACCCTGCCGAGCACGATCACGGTCGCGACGAAGACGAGCTGCATCGCGGCGGCGAGGACGGCGATCGCCGCGAGCTTGCCGAGCACGACGTGTGCGGTGGGGACCGGGCCGCTCATGAGGGCGTTCCAGTTGCTGTTGCGGTGTTCGACGCGCCAGACGAGCGAGGCGAGGATCGCGATCCCCACCGAGAGGATCACCATGCCGTAGAACCCGATCGATCTGATCCAGAGGGTGTGCCAGCCGTCGGCGAATCCGCCGTCACCGGCGAGGGTGCTCACCGAGCCCGCGATCACCATGATGACCGGGAGGAGGACGACGACCGCCCAGCTGGTGGAACGCTTGAGTTTCAGGAACTCGGACGTGACGGGACCCATGGTCATGCCTCCTGACGGTCGAAGCGCCCGGTGACGAGCACGAACAGGCCACCGCCGACGACGGCGAGACCGAGGACGCTGAGCCGGGGAAGGTCGAAGTACACCAATTCCTCGCCGACGTAATCCGCCGGGGCGGTGAGCGAGTAGTAGCCCCAGGGGGTCAGGTGTGCTGCCCACGGCGGCAGGATGGAACTGAAGACGGCGAGGAAGATCCCGACGACGCCGACACCGAGACTGACGAGCTGGTTCTCGATCCGGGCGGCGAGCAGGATCTGGCAGGCCAGGACGGCAAGGTTGATCACGGTCAGCGAGGCGATGTACTCCGCCCACCGCCCGATCGGCACCGGCGCCGAGACGCCGATCGCCGCCCCGAGACCGATCAGCAGCGCTCCCCACGCCACGGTCGCCGAGGTGACCAGGAGCCCGAGTGCGACGAACTTCGCCCGGCAGAGCCGTCCCGGCGTCAGGCCGGACGTCGCGGAGGCCAGCCACCCGTTTCCGGAATGCTCGATCTCCACCTGACGACTGGCGAGCACGGCCAGCACCACCGGGGAGACCAATGAGACTCCCATGCCGAGACCGGCGAACAGCACCTTCCATCCGTACCCGTCGGGGTCGTCGAGCCTGCCGAGCACACCCGACCCGAAGGCGGTGAACGCCGCCATCCCCACCGCACCGACCACCAGCAGCGCGACGACGAGACCGGCCTTGAGACCTCGCATCTTGGCGAACTCGTTCGCGACGGCCTTCGTGCTCATCGTCTTCCCGGCGAGCATCCGCGCCGTCACAGCCCGCCGCCCTCGGTGAGGGACAGGAAGACGTCCTCGAGGGTCTGCTCGTCGCGGCGGACGCCGTAGACGCCGATGCGTTCCCCGACGAGGGCAGCCACCACACCGGCGGCGCCTTGGTTCTTGAGCCCGGGGACTCGGAGGATGCCGTCCGCCACCGTGACGTCCAGGCCGGGCTTCAGGAGTGCCTGCGCCCTGCGCGGATCGGAGCATTCGATGAGGACATCCGGCGTCGAGGCCGTGGAGAGCTCGTCTCGGGTGCCCTGGAAGATCATCCGCCCGCCGGAGAGGATGCCGAGCATCGTGGCGGTCTTGTCGATCTCGCCGAGGAGATGGCTGGAGACCAGGACGGTGACGCCGTCGTCGGCCAGCCGTCGAAGGAGATCGCGAATCTCCTCGATCCCGGCGGGGTCGAGCCCGTTGGTGGGTTCGTCGAGGATGAGCAGCCTCGGCTGCCGCGCGAGCGCCATGGCGATGCCCAGGCGCTGCTTCATGCCGAGGGAGTAGTCGCGGACCTTCTTGTCCAGCTGCCCCTGCATCCGCACCGTCTGCACCGCGAACTCGATCTGCTTGTCGTGCAGATCAAGGAGACGCGCGACGATGCGCAGGTTCTCCCGGCCGGTCAGATGCGCATATCCCGGCGGGGCTTCGATGAGCGAACCGATGCTGCCGAGCTGCTGCCTGCGGGTGGCACGAGTCATGGGTCGACCCATGATCCGGACTTCACCCTCAGACGGGCGGACGAGGGAGAGCAGCATCTTCATCGTGGTGGACTTGCCCGACCCGTTCGGGCCGAGGAACCCGTACACGCACCCTTCCGGGACGCGCAGGTTCAGATCCTCCACGACGGTGCGTGCACCGTACTTCTTGGTGAGGTGATCCGTGGCGACAATGCAGGACATGCCTGCAACGGTGTCAAGATCACCGGCTCGGCTCGTCTGCTGGAACGACTATCTTTCGCTAGTCGTGTCGTTGACGAGTCGCCGGAGCGTAGTCGGCCTGTTTACCTGCCGTCCTGTGCGGACGAGCGTGCGGCGGTGCCTGCTCAGTTCCTGCCGCCTGCGACGAGACCGATCTTGTAGGCGAGAACGACGGCCTGCACCCGGTCACGGAGGCCCAATTTGGTCACGATGCGGCCGACGTGGACGCGGACGGTGTTCTCCGCGATCACCAGCGCATCGGCGATCTCCGCGTTCGACAGTCCCTCGGCCATCCGCGCCAGCACCTCGCGTTCCCGCGCGGTCAGTCCCGACAGCCGAGAACCGGTCCAGGGTTCGCCGTCGTCTCGGCGCGGCGGCCGCCCGGCGGCGAAGTGGTCGAGCAGCCGCCTCGTGGTGCTCGGCGCGACGACGGCGTCGCCCCGGTGCACGTGGACGATCGCGGCGGCCAGCTCGTCCAGCGTCGCGTCCTTGAGCAGGAATCCGCTCGCGCCCGCCTGGATGGCGTCGTAGGCGTACTCGTCCAGATCGAAGGTGGTCAGCACCAGCACCTGCGGGCCGCCCCCGACCCGGATGCGGCGGGTCGCCGCCACGCCGTCCATGCGCGGCATCCGGACATCCATGAGCACCACGTCGGCCTCGACCGTGCGGAGCAGCTCGAGGGCGGTGTCGCCGTCATCGGCCTCGCCGACCACGGCGAACTCGGGTCGGGTGCTCAACAGCATCCGGAAGCCCGCCCGGTACATCTCCTGGTCGTCGACCAGCATGATGCGGATCGTCACCGGTCACCCTCGATCGGCAGCACCGCGCGGACGTCGAAGCCGCCGCGCAGGCGAGGGCCTGCATGCAGGGTGCCGCCGTAGGCGGTGATCCGCTCGCGCATTCCGATCAACCCGTGTCCGCCCTTCCCACCCGTCCAGGGATCCTCGGGCGGATTCTGCCCGTCGTCACGGACGCGCAGTTCGACGGCATCCTCGTGGTAGTGCACGGCCACGTCGACGATGCTCAGCAGCGTACCGCCGTGTCGCCGTGCGTTCGTGAGTGCTTCCTGGATGATGCGGTAGGCGGCGAGGTCCATCCCGGCGGGCAGCGCCACCGGATCGCCGACCACCGCCACATCGACGCGAAGCCCCGTCGCACGCAGCTCGTCGACCAGCCGATCCAGTCCGGCCAGGCCCGGCTGTGGGACGCGCGAGGCGGTGTCGTCATCGCGAAGCACGTCGAGCATGCGTCGCATCTCCGTCATCGCGGCCCGGCCGGTGTCCCGGACCCGTGCCATCGCACGACCGGCCTCCACGGGCGCCGTCTCGACGGTCCGCGACGCAGCGTCGGCCATCACCACCATGGTGCCGAGGCTGTGCGAGACGATGTCGTGGATCTCCCTGGCGATCCGGGCCCGTTCCTCGGCGGCGGAGATCCGCGCCTGAGCGTCCCGCTGCCGCTCCAGTTCCCGCGCACGATCGCGCAGACTCGCCACCAGCTCCCGGCGGGCTCGCTGCAGTGTGCCCGCCAGCCACACCAGCAGAACGCCGATCATGAACTGCACCATGGCGCCGACGCCGAGGTAGCCGTCGTCGACGTACGGCATGGCGGCGACGGGCAGCCACAGCAGCACCGCCACCACGGACCATCCGCTCTGTGTCCAGGGAAAGCGTGCGGCGAGCGAGAACACCGCGAACACCAGCGTCACGTCCGCAACGAGGAGTCCCGCATCGAACAGCACCTGCACGCAGGCGGCGGCGAACATGACCCCGAACGCCGCGACCGGGTGCGCGCGGCGGAACAGATACGGCACGCACAGGAACACCGAGACACCCAGCAGTCCGAAGACCACCGCCTGCTCGGCGTGCTCGAGGAACGTCGTGATGTGCGAACCGCTGTACGCGAAGATCACGGCGATGGTGATCCCGTCGATCAGTCGGGAGTGCCGTGAAGACCAGTTACTCGCCGTCGTCGGGCTCACGGACGCACCGACGGGCTGTCGCATCACCGGTCGCGTCGCACCCTTCATGCAACCGGAGACTACCGTCGCCATGGACCCGTCCCCTCGGCCGCGAAATCCGCGCGCGATGCGCCGCGGACCGCCCCGACGTCGCGAGTCAGGTCCACTGTTTCACACACTGATCAAACGATTTCTGCAAGAATTTTCAGTCGGCTCGCCGCCGGTAGTGCTCTCAATCCGTCGCAGGTACGACGGCAATCGCCGATCGAGCAGCCCGTGCTCCTCCGCCGATCTCGACGGCCGAATCGCCCTATCCCAACGAACACACTGCTCCGACGGCGAATCGACATGGCGCGCACCGGCACTCGACACGGGCTGACGGGCGAATCGAACTCAGGGTCGTCAGGCCTTGACGACGACTCCCTGAGTCTTTACCTTCAGAACACATCCCGGAAACCCTGCAAATTCTTCCCTACTCTTGCAAGGCATTGTCACGCCCGAGCGGCGTGCCGTCGACATGCCCTGCTCCGCTTGAGGTGTCGCGGCCGCCCACTCCGCCGCGCCGGGCTGTTTCACGCGTTCCAAGGAGGCAACCGTGAGATCGAGATCCCGTTCCACCACCCGGCCCAGACTCGGCCGATTACTCGCAGGCCTGCTCGCGGGCGTGCTCGCGACGTCCACGGCCACCGGAGTGCTGGCCGCACCGGAGGCCGAGGCGGCGCCGCCCGGCGACAAGGACGTCACCGCTGTGCTCTTCGAGCAGACCTTCTCGTCGGTGGCCCGCGCCTGCACCGAGGTCCTCGGGCCGAAGGGCTACGGCTACGTGCAGGTCTCCCCGCCGCAGGAACGCATCCAGGGCCCGCAGTGGTGGACCGCCTACCAGCCCGTCAGCTACCGGATCGCAGGCCCGCTCGGCGACAGGGCCGCGTTCCAGTCGATGATCTCCACCTGCAACAACGCCGGTGTCGACGTGATCGTGGACGCCGTCGTCAACCACATGTCCGCCGGTTCCGGGACCGGGACGGGCGGCACTCAGTACTCCAAGTACAACTATCCCGGCCACTACCAGGATCAGGACTTCCACGGCTGTCGGCAGCCGATCAACAACTACAACGACCGCTACAACGTCCAGCAGTGCGAACTGGTCGGCCTCTCGGACCTGAACACCGGCAGCGAGTACGTGCGCTCCGAGATCGCCGAGTATCTGAACGACCTGATCTCGATGGGCGTCGACGGGTTCCGCGTCGACGCGGTCAAGCACATGGCCACCGACGATCTCCGCGCCATCAAGAGCAGGCTGTCGAATCCGAACGTCTACTGGGTTCAGGAGGCCATCTTCGGCGCGGGCGAGGCCGTGAGTCCCGCTGAGTACCTCCAGAACGGGGACGTGCAGGAGTTCCGCTACGCCACCGGACTCAAGCGGGTCTTCACCGATGAGAGCCTGGCGTATCTGGCGAACTACGGCGAGGCCTGGGGATTCATGCCCGCCGGGCAGTCCGGGGTGTTCATCGCCAATCACGACACCGAGCGCAACGGCTCGACCATGAACTACCGGGACGGCGCGGCCTACACCCTGGCCCACGTGTTCATGCTGGCGCACCCCTACGGCACGCCCTCGGTGCACTCCGGCTACGACTTCTCCGACCACGACGCGGGCGCGCCCGGCGGCGGGAACGTCGGCGCCTGCTACAGCGGCGGCTGGCGTTGTCAGCACGCCTGGCCGCAGATCGCCAACATGGTCGGCTTCCGCAACGCCGCAGGCGACGCGGGCATCACGAACTGGTGGGACAACGGCAACGACGCCATCGCCTTCGGTCGAGGCGACCGGGCCTTCGTGGCGATCAACCACGAGGGATCGAGCATCACCCAGACCTTCCAGACCTCGCTGCCTGCGGGAACCTACTGCGACGTCCAGCACGGCGATCCGACCTCGGGCGGCGGCTGCACCGGCACCACCTACACCGTCGACGGCGGCGGCCGGTTCACCGCGACCATCGGCGCCCACGACGCCGTGGCCCTCCACGTCGGCGCCACCGGCAGCCCCGGACCCGGCCCAGGCCCTGGACCGGACCCCGGCCGGACCGGTGCGGCGTTCAGCGTGACCGCGACGACGTCCTGGGGCGAGAACATCCTCGTCGTGGGCGACCACGCGGGCCTCGGGGCGTGGAACCCGGCGGCTGCGGTGCCGCTGTCCTCGGCGAGCTACCCGACCTGGACCGGGGACGTCTCGCTGCCCGCAGGCACCGTGGTGCAGTACAAGTACCTGCGCAAGGGCGCGAACGGCTCGGTCACCTGGGAGAGCGGCGCCAATCGCAGCGCCACCGTGCCCGCCAGCGGGGTGGTCCGGATGACGGACGCCTGGCGCGGTTGATCGTCTGACACCGCCCGCGCCGACGTTGCGACCTTCTCCGCCGCGCCCGGCCCTCGTCTCGGACGGGGCCGGGCGCCCGGCTTGCGTCCTGCGCTGTGGCGAGCCCTGCTGTGGCAAGCCCTGCCCTGCTCCTTGCGTGCGGGTGGCCGGACGCCGGCTGGCTGCGTGCGGAATGCCCGCTGCCACGCGGGATCTCGCGCGCACCGCCTGCGGGCCGAACGCCCGGCGACGTGTCCGCGCCCGTCCGCCGCGCCCGCCTGCCCTGCCTGGCAAGCTCGCTGGACGCGCGACTGATCGGAGCGGCCGCCCCGCCGCTCCCGGTTCGGCTGCCGGGTCACCGCCCGCGCCATCGAACAACCGCTCCTCCGGACCGGCTGCGGCCGCGCGGTGGCGAGACGACGGCTCCGGCGCCATGCTGCGGCAGGGTGCGCGTCGGCCGCCTGCACCGGCCATCGCCGCCTGCAGACCGGACGCCCACGACATCAGGGAATATAAGCCGGCACTGATGTCGTGTCGCCTCACCAGGACGAGGAGAGGGAGAAGGCATGAGCGACATCGTCGACCAGGTCAACCAGACGCACCGCGAGGTCGGCACGGGTCGCATCCCCGCAGGCGAGGGCCGCACCGTCCTGCTGCGCAGGCATTACGCGGCCGACGTCGAGGACGTCTGGGACGCCTGCACCGACCCGGACCGCATCAGCCGCTGGTTCCTGCCGATCACCGGAGATCTGCGCCTCGGCGGCCGCTACCAGCTCCAGGGCAATGCGGGCGGGGAGATCCTGCGCTGCGAGCCGCCGAGCCTGCTGGCGGTGACCTGGGTGTTCGGGGACGCTCCGACGGAGGAGGACGTCACCGAGGTGGAGGTGCGACTGGCCCCGGCCCCGGAGGGCGGCACGCTGTTCGAGCTGGTGCACACCGCCGTCGTCGACGAACAGCGATGGGCGCAGTACGGTCCCGGCGCGGTCGGCGTGGGCTGGGATCTCACCGTGATCGGCCTTCACCTGCACCTGAGCGGACAGGTCATCGAGGACCCGGCGGCCTGGGAGTCCTCGCCGGAGGCTCGGGAGCTGGCCGTCACGAGCAGCCTCGCGTGGGGCGCGGCGCTCCAGGCCTCGGGCGCCACCGCAGAGGAGGCCGCCATCGCGGCCGAGAACACCACCGCGTTCTACGCCCCGGAGCCCGACACCGCCCCGTGATCGGCCGCAGGCGCAGCACGCCCCCGATCGGCCCCGTCACGGCATTTCCGTGGCGGGGCTGAACCGGCCCCGTCTGCCGGCCGGCTCCGGCGGCACGAGCCCGCGCGCGCGAGCCCCGACCGCGACCGAACCACCGACGGTGGGCGCCGATCGTGGCACCGAATGATTCGACGACCCGATTCGCCGATCGGTCGAATTCATTCGACGAGAAATCACCGATTCGACTCGACATCGATTGCGACGGGACGGAATCTCCGGGTCTCGTCCCACGAATTCTCGCAATCGGCGGCACAGTGCTGCGTCGAGCGCGGGAATACCGGCCGCCGAACGCCTGATCCCCGCTCGAAGGTTCTTCTTTCGCCGTCAACCATGCGCTAATCTCCACGACACGGAGTCGCCGTCGAACCCGACGACTCGACCACGCTGCGACAGTCGGGGAACCAGGGCCGGCGTCGAAGGAACAGCTCGGACGTCGACGGAGGTTCATGCGTGCGGAATTCCCGCTATTCCGGGGGCCTCCCCGCATCTCCCCACCATTCGATTCCCCGCCGAACGATTCTGCGGGCGGCGGGACACGGACTACTCGCGGCGGGTGCGCTCTCCGCAGTGGCGGGTTGTGGAACGGCGACTCGGGACGGACCCGCGCTGCAATGGTGGGATTACATCATCGAGCCGGAGCGGCAGGCCGGGGTGGCGGCGCTGATCGCCGAGATCGAACGGGCGAATCCCGACATCCGCATCGAGCGGCGGGTGTTCCCCTATGCCGATCTGCAGCCCGCGCTGCTGCGGGGCGCCGTCTCCGGCGAGCTGCCGGACATCGCCGTCGTCGACACCGTGCAGGTCGGCGTGCTCGGCGGCTACGGCCTGCTGGTCGATCTCAGCGAGCACGTGCGCCGCTGGGGCATGGCCGATCAGTACGTCCCGGCGGCCTGGGATGCCGGAGTGATCGGCGACCGGGTGCTGTCGGTCCCCAACAACAGCAACTGTCTCGCCCTGATCTCCAACGTCGACCACCTCGACGAGGCAGGCGTGGACGTCCCCGCCGACTGGCCCGAGCTGGCGGCCGCCGGGCGCGCCCTGACCACCTCGGACCATCGCGGGCTCGCCGTGGCCGCCACCGCATCGGAGGAGGGGGTCTTCCAGTTCCTGCCCTTCCTCTGGCAGACCGGCGGCGACCTCGCCGACTTCGAGACGGCGGGCGCCGAGGCACTGGACCTGCATCGGCGGCTGGTCGCCGACGGCGCCCTGTCGGCGCAGGCCGTGGGCTGGACGCAGCAGGACGTCGCGGGACAGTTCACCTCGGGAGCCGTGTCGATGATGCTCAACGGCCCGTGGCAGCTGCCCACCCTGCGGGCCGCCGAGGGACTGCGGTTCCGGGTCGACCCGCTGCCCGCCGGCCGGACTCGGGCGTCGTGTCTCGGCGGCGAGGGCTGGACGGTCATCGCGGGGTCGACGAAGGTCGAGGCCGCCTGGCGGGTGATCGAGCACAGCCAGCGCAGTGAGGTGCTCGTCCCGTATCTGGACACGATGGGCCTGCTGCCCGCCAGGACCGACCTGACCGACGCAGGACCCTGGGCGCAGGACCCCGAGCTCCAGGTCTTCCTCGCCGAGCTGCACCATGCCCGGCCGAGGGCCTACGGCGCGGGCTATCCGGAGATATCCCAGGAGGTCTCGCGGGCGCATCAGACGGTGCTCTCGGACCCGGCGGCCGATCCGCTCGAGGTCGCATCGGCGGCCTTCCAGCGCATCGCGGGAGACCTGCCGTGACGCGCGACGGCGGGACGCCGACTCGCCTATCGCAGACGCTCGGTAGAGCCGAGCCGCCGGGGCGGCACCGAGGTCGCCGGGCAGGCGGGCATGGGGCGGTGTCGACGGCCCGCAGGCGGGAGGGTCTGCTGCTGGCCGCGCCCGCGCTGCTCTTTCTCCTGGCGCTGCTGGCCTTTCCGCTGCTCTACAACCTGGTGACCTCCGTCCTGGACGTCGATCTGGCCGGCCTGCTCGGCGAGGGAACCCCGTTCGTCGGCGCCGAGAACTACCGGGCGGCGGTCTCGGAGGCCGAGTTCTGGTCGGCCGTGGGACTGACCGTCGTGTTCACCGTCAGCTCGCTCGTCCTCCAGTTCGGCATCGGGTTCGCCCTGGCGCTGCTGTTCGCGCGCCCGTTCCCGCTGAACGGCCTGCTGCGGTCGCTGATGCTCGTGGCCTGGCTGCTGCCGCCGGTGGTCAGCGGCTCGTTGTTCCGCTGGATGCTCGACGCCGACGCGGGCGCCTACAACGCGATCCTGCGCTCGCTGGGACTGGAGGCGCTGACCAACGCCTGGCTCACCGACACCGGCACCGCGCTGGCGGGGGTGATCTTCGCGAACGTCTGGATCGGCGTGCCGTTCAACATGATCCTGCTGCTGGTCGGCCTGACCTCGCTGGACCGTGATCTCTACTCCTCGGCCGCGTTGGACGGGGCGAGTGCCTGGCAGCGGTTCCGGTACCTGACCGTCCCGCTGATGCGGCCGGTGGCGGCGGCCGTGCTGCTGCTCGGGCTGATCTACACGTTCAAGGCCTTCGACCTGATCTTCGTGATGACCGGCGGCGGGCCGGTGGACGCCACCAGGGTGCTTCCGCTGCTCGCCTATGAACGGTTCTTCGAGTTCTTCCGGTTCGGGGAGGGCGCCGCGATCACCGTCCTGCTGCTGGTGATCCCGCTGGTGGTGTCGCTCTGGTACGTCCGCCAGCTCGGCAAGGAGACCGACCGATGACGTCGACGCGACGGCCGTGGCTGCTCACCGGGATCGCGACGGCGATCGTGGCGGTCTTCCTGCTGCCGCTGTACTGGATGGCCGCCACCGCTCTGAAGCGTCCGGAGGACGTCCTGGCCACCCCGCCGCAGTGGCTGCCGATCCCGCCGTCCGGCGCCGGATTCTCCTCGGCGGTCTCGGACCCGCTGCTGCTCCAGGCCCTGCTGAGCAGCGCGATCATCGCGTCGGGGACCACGATCCTGACACTGCTGCTCGCCGCCCCGGTGACCTATGCGATCGCCCGCACCCGGGTGCCCGGCTCCCGGCTGATGCTGCTGGCGATGATGGTCGCGCAGCTGTTGCCGAGCATCGTGCTGGCCGCACCGCTGCTGCTCCTCATGCGGATCGTCGGACTCACCGACACCCATCTGGGGCTGATCCTGGCCGACACGACCCTGACGCTGCCCTTCGCCGTCATCGTGCTGCGACCGCTGATGGCGGCGCTGCCCGCCGAGCTGGAGGAGGCCGCCCGCATGGACGGCGCCTCGGTGGTCGCCCTGTTGCGCCGCATCGTGCTCCCGGTGCTGCGACCGGGACTGATCGCGGCGGGTGCGTTCGCGTTCCTGCTGGCCTGGGGCGAGTTCGTCTTCGGCATCACCCTGGCCAGCTCGGAGTCCGTGCAGCCGGTGACGGTGCTGCTGAACTCCTTCGTCGGCCGCTACGGCACGGCGTGGGGCTCGCTGATGGCCGTGGCGACCTTGATCAGCGTGCCGATCGTCCTGATCTTCGCGGCCTTCCAGCGCTTCATCGTCAGCGGCCTCACGGCGGGCAGCGTCAAGTCCTGATCACCTCGGTCGGCGCGGCCGGGCGGCGGCCAGGCGGGGCGGGTGGTGCTGGGAGGCGATCTCAGGGCGGCAGGACCGGACGGACGACGAGAAGGCGATGCGCGACGCCGGAGCCCGTCCGGGTCGGCGGGCACTCGCTCACCCGGCGGCGGACCGGGCCGCACGCATCCGCCGCCTCGGCCTGCGCGCATCGCGGTGCGTCCGGGCAGGCACGTAGGACGAGACGGCGATTCCGACCGACGCCGGGCGGCGCGGCGCTCGTGCCGCGCCGCCGTCGCGTCTGCGTCGGGCACGGCACGCCCGCTCGGCACCTCGGCGTCGCGCCGCCGGACCCGTCAGAGCCCTACGAACGTCAGAGCCCTACGAACCCGTCAGAGCCCGGCGAACAGGTCGGTCTCGGTGATGCCGGGTCCCTGGCCCTCGCGGATGAACCACTCGATGCCGAAGGCGACCGAGAAGGGCTCCTCGGACATCGACAGGAAGAACGACTCCTCAGTGATCTGGCTCGCGTGCGCCCGCATGGCCCGCCGCTTGTGGTCGTTGTAGGCGGTGACGTCGACTCTGGCGGTCAGGACCGACTCCGGCTTGCCGACCTCGTCGCCCCCGTTCAGGTCCGGCACCTCGAGACCGGCGGCCTCGGCCTGTGCGGCGAAGGCGGCCATGCCCCGCTGAAGGTGATCGCGATTCATCGTGTTCTGGTACACGCGCGGCGTCCCGGCCAGCTCCGCCGCCCGCATCCCCACCCGGTGCACCTGGATGTGATCGGGATGCCCGTAGCCGCCGTTGTCGTCGTAGCAGGTCAGCACGTCCGCGTTCTCCTCACGAAGAATCGCGGCGAGCTTCTCGGCAGCCTCCTCGACCGACGCCGTCCAGAACGATCCCGGCGCGTCGTTGGTGGCCTCGCCCATCATTCCGGAATCGACGTAGCCCAGGAACTCCGTCCGCGCCACGCCGAGGATCTCGGCGGCGGCCTCGGTCTCGACGACCCGTCGCTGCCACAGTTCCTCGCCCTCGGCCAGGAATCCCTCGGGCACCTCGCCGTGCTCCCCGCGAGTGGCGACCACCAGGACCACTCGGTGGCCCTCCTCGAAGGCCTTGCGCATCACCCCGCCGCACGCGATGCACTCGTCGTCGGGATGAGCGTGAAACGTCACCATCGTCGCCATGCGGCGAAGGTACTCGGCGCGGGAGACATCGGATCGACGGCTCCACGGCGGCGATCGGGTCGGCGGCACCGCCTGATCCCCAGTCGCCGAGTCCCGCCCGGCACCCGGCGGCAGGCACGGGCCGAGCCGACGGCGGTCCGTGGCGGGTCGCCCTGTTCAGCGACCGGTCTCGGGGGGTCCGCTGGACTCGCGCACGGTGAGACGCACCGCGTCGGGCAGCGGGAGGGAGTCGGCAGGCAGGCCGTTGAGCGCGCCGAGAGCGATCTCGGCGACGTAGCGGCCGAACGCCTGATTGTCGATCGCCACCGTGGTCAGCGAGGGCACCAACAGGCGGGCGATGGGCGTGTCGTCGAAGCCGAGGACCGAGAGATCGGCGGGCACCCGCAGGCCCTGTCGCAGCGCGGCGGACACGACGGCGGCGGCGAGTTCGTCGTCATAACCGCAGACCGCCGTCACGCGATCCTCGCCAAGCCAGCTCCGCACGGCGGTCGTGGCGCTCTCGAGGTCGGGATCGATCAGCGCGATCCTCGGCTCCGGGAGTCCGTTGACCGCACAGGCCTGCCGCAGGACCGTCTCCCGCTGTGCGGCGCGCGCAGCCAGTCGGGGCTCGGCAGGCAGCGCGCAGCCGATGCGTCGGTGGCCCAGGGCCGCGAGATGTCCGATCTGGAGCGCGACGCCCTGCGCCGCAGGCCAGAAGGTCGCCACCGGCCGATCGCCCTCAGCAGGGAGGATGCGCTCGACCCCGGCGCGTCGCATCGACAGCATCTCGGCGGCCGAGAACGGTTCGAAGCCCACCACCATCTCGGGCATCAGCACCGACCAGAGGGGCGCGGCAGATTCCGGCGGCCGATGGTGGACGACGAGCTGGTACCCGGCGGCGGCCAGCCGCACCGTGGCGGCCTCGAGGAGTTCCCGGAGCGCATGGCCCACCGGCAGGTTCGGCAGCACGATCAACACGATCCGGCTGTGACCGCTGCGCAGCGCGCGAGCCCCGTTGTGCGGCTGGTAGCCGAGCCGTTCCGCCGCGGCGAGGACCCGTTTCGCGGTGGCCGCCGAGATCGACTGCGATGACGTGCGATTGAGCACGAAGCCGACCGTCGCCCTGGACACCCCCGCCTCGGCGGCCACGTCGGTGGCCGTGACCCGTCTGCCCGTCGTCATCCCGGTGTGCACCTCATTCGCCGCCGCACCGATCCCGCCGCTGCTCCGATCGGGCAATCTTAGCTGCCTAGCTCTACTAGCACGTGCTAGCTTCGGATCATCGACCGCACTGCCGTGATCCCGACCGACCTCCGACAGGCACCGCCCGAGACGCCCGGCCCGATCCGGCCCGCAGGCCGTTCGACCGGTCAGGGCACCCACCACCACAGCAGCCTGCCTCGCGGGCCCGGCTCGTCGCCACCCGTCTCCGCCGGAGACGGCCGGGTGTCGGGTCGAGGTGCAGGCTCCGGCGCGTCGTCGCCCAGCGCTCCCCCGCGATCGACCAGCAGACGAGACCAGGCGCGGCGGAACCGTCCCGGCGGCGCCGTCGCCGTCCCAGGAGGAACTCAGTGACCACCGAGGACCGACAGCCGCTCGACTACCCCTTCGTCCTGCCCACGCCCAACGAGCCGCCGCTGGAGTGGGCCCGCCTCCGGCAGGAGTGTCCGGTCGCCGCCGTCCGGCTGGCCAGCGGCGACGAGGCGTTGCTGCTCACGCGCTACGAGGACGTGAAGCAGGTCCTCGCCGACCCCCGGTTCACCCGCTCGCTCAGCGCCGACGACGCCGCTCGGGTCACGGCCAACGAGTCCGGCGGGATCTTCGCGTCCGAGAGTCAGATCGACTCCTCCACGGACGCGCACCAGCAGTGGCGCAGGCTGGTCGGCAAGGCGTTCACCGCCAAGCGGATGTCCCAGATGCGGCCCGCCATCGAGGCGATGGCCGATCGGCTCCTCGACGAGATGTGCGAGCGGGGCGCGCCCGCCGACCTCGTCTCCTCCTTCGCCTTCCCGTTGCCGGTGTGGGTGATCTGCGACCTGTTGGGCGTGCCGGACTCCGACCGGGACCGCTTCTCCTACTGGTCGGACACCATGCTCAGCCTCGATCGGTACGAGCAGGCGGAGATCGACGCCGCACAGCAGGAGTTCGGCGAATACTTCGCGGCCCACATCGCGACCCGCCGGGCCGATCCCGGCGAGGACCTGCTGAGCGAGCTGATCGCCGTCGCGGACTCCGCAGACGGCAGGCTGCCGGAGGAGCTGCTCATGCTCACCGGGCAGGGCCTGCTGGTCGCGGGACACGAGACCACCGCGAACATGATCTCGAAGATGGTGGTGCTGCTGCTCGGCGAGCGCGAGCGGTGGACGGCGCTGGTCGCCGACCCCTCGTTGGTGCGCACGGCCGCCGAGGAGGCGCTGCGCTTCGACGCCAACGCAGGCTTCGGCCTGCCCCGCTACCTCACCGAGGACATCGAGGTGGGCGGCCGGACCGTGACCAGGGGAACCACGGTCGTCACCAGTCTCGCCTCGGCCAATCGCGACGAGCAGGCCTTCGCCGACGCCGACGCCATGGACCTGCGACGGGCGCCGAATCCGCATCTCGCCTTCGGGATCGGCCCGCACTCGTGTCTCGGGCAGGCTTTGGCCCGCACCGAACTCCAGGCCGTGCTGAGCGTGCTGGTGCGCAGGCTGCCGGGACTGGAACTCGCCGTCGGTGTCGAGGAGCTGCCTCTCCGGCAGGGGCTGCTCGTCGGCGGGCTCGATCGACTGCCGGTCCGGTGGTGACCGGACGCCCGAGATCCGTGCTGCGCTGATCATTCCGGCGTGATGCGGCCCTCATCCGGCGCCCGCCGGGCCGGGCCGACCAGCGTCCGATCGGCCGTGCCGCAGGCGATCTGCGGTGCCCGCCGGCTGGGGCGAGCAGGCCTCGCCGTCGGCGCGCGGCGGTCGGCGGTCGGCGGGCACGCGTTGGACGTGTCCGCCGGACGCCCCACCCGGGGCACCTCGACCGCGATGCCGACCAGGCTGCGCGGACTTCCATCGGCCTTAGCGGGCCGTCCCCGATGAGAGGAGCCACCCGATGCACGTGGACGTGGACACCCAGAAGTGCTGTGGAGCGGGCCAGTGTGTGCTGCTCGCCCCGGCGGTGTTCGATCAACGGGAGGACGACGGCATCGTCCTGCTGCTCGACGCCGATCCTCCCGAGGGCCAGCACGGCCCGGTCCGGGAGGCGGCGGCGGTGTGCCCCGGCATGGCGATCACCGTCACCACGTGACGGCCATGCGGGCCGGGGCGCTCCGAGGGTGACGCGGGCCGGGGCCGCGGGCGGACCGGATGTCGCGGGCGGATCGGTCCGGGCCCCGGCTGGGCACGGCGGCAAGCCGACAGAGGGCCAACGGCGGCGAGCCGCCACAGAGCCACGGCGGCCCGCCGCAACCGAAGTCCATCTCGGCGAGCCGCCGTCGGCACGGAAGGCGCGAGTCGCTGACAGCCACACTGCCGAGCCGCGTCGGCGAAGGAAGACGCCGAGGCAGACAGGCCCGCGGGTGCCCTGCCGCCGTGTTCGGGGCTCCGCCCTGGCGCATGCGCCGGGGTCCCGTGCACCGCAGCCCGCAGGACACGCCCCCTCGCGCGCCCCGCCCGCCGCCACCCGATGTGAACCTGTGGTGAAGAAGGCGTCTTCCTCCACGCTGCCCGATGAGCTACCGTCGAGAGGTCGTCTCTCCACAAGAGACGAATGCGTCCTGCCGTTCGATGGGGGAAGCCGGTGTGAGTCCGGCACTGTCCCGCAGCCGTGAGCACCCGTGTTCCTCGGGTGTCAGTCGGAATGCCCGTCGTGCGGTACTGCTCGGCTCCTCTGTCGTGGTGTGCAGCGCGGAGCTTCGGAGCCTGCGCGGCTCCGGACTGCGGTCTGCCCGAACCGAAGGGAACTCACAGGCCATGTCCTTGAGCCTCTCCGTCCGGCGTCGTCTCTTAACCGGCCTCTTCGCAGGTTCTCTGCTTCTGTTCGGCGGCACGGCCGTCGCGGCCGTCCCGGCCGCCGCGCCCACCGCCGACGACTCGGTCACCGTCGCCTGGACCGACGGTCCCTGCACCGGGACGACCGGCGTCACGGTGGTCGTCGACTTCACCGGACACGCGGGCGGCGACGTCGTCCGGCGGTGCACCGACGGCGACCCGGCGACCGCGTTCGCCGCGCTGACCGATGTGGACGTCGCGCCGGAGCACGGCATCGGACAGGGCGAGACCGGCCCCTACCAGTACCTGTGCCGGATCGACGGCCTGCCCTCGGCCACCGCCGACGCGTGCGACGGTTTCCTGCCCAACGCGCCGTACTGGGCGTTCTGGGTGCCCGACGTGGCCGGCGACGCGTGGGGTTATGCGGATGAGGGCGTGGACACCTACGACCCGCCGTTGGGCGACGTCCTCGGCTTCTCCTTCGGGGCGGGCACCGTGGCCGACCCGAACGAGATGAGCCTGACGCTGGACGAGGCACTCGACCCGAACTGGACGCCGACCAGCTGATGCTCAAGCCTCTCCTCGGCCTGACGGCGGGAGCGCTGCTCCTCGCCTCGACGGTCGTTCCCTCTGCCGCCTCGGCAGACCCGGCGATCATCGCCGCGTCGGCCGAGGCGGGCACGGCGGCCGAGTTCCTGGAACGGGAGTTCGTCCGACTCGACTACGTCTATCCCAGCGCCACCCCTGGTTCCCCCGACGCGGGCCTGCAGGCGGATGCGCTGCTCGGCCTGCATGCGGCGGGCCGCACCGGGACGACCTTCGATCTCGGCGTCCGCGCGCTGCGCGAGATGTTCTACAACGGCAACCTCGCCAACTCCGGTGTTCTCGCGAAACGACTGATGGTCGCCCTGCGGGCCGGGGTCGACCCGGCGGACTGGGGCGTCGACTCCAACGGTGTCCCGATCGACCTGGTGGACCGGCTCACCGCGACGCTCGACGTCGACGGTCGGTACCGCAACCTGAACGCGGGTGATTACGACCCGCGACGAGACCTGTCGAACACCTTCTCCCAGGCGCTGGCGTTGATCGCCATGGACGAGCACGCCCGGCACACCGGCACGCCGATCGATCAGCGAGCGAGCATCGACTACCTGGTGCGGCAACAGTGCCCCAGCGGCGGCTTCCGCGCGAACCCCCCGCCCGAGAACGTCGGCTCGACCTGCGCGGGCAGCGACGACGCGCTGGTCAGCGTCGACAACACGGCGATGGCCGTCTGGGCGCTGGCCGAGGTCGGCGGTAACGCGGGCGCCCTGGATCGGGGCGTGCGCTGGCTGCTCGACCGGCAGTACCACGACGGCGCCTTCGGCTTCGACTCCTCCACGCCGGAGCTGATCGAGCAGACCCGCAACGCCAACAGCACCGGTCTCGCCGCCCTCGCGCTCACCGTCGCGGACCAGACGGGGCCCGCCGGACGCGCGGGCGGCTGGCTGACCTCGATCCAGCTCCGTGCCGGTGTCGACCCCGGCGCCATGACCGGCGCGGTCTCCTACTCGGCGCGCGACTACCTGGACGTCCAGACCGACGGGCCGCTGTACTGGAGCCGCGCGGGCAACCAGGACCGGCTGCGGCGGGCGACCGCGCAGGCGCTGCTCGGGCTGTCGGCGACACCACCCGTCGAGCCGCCCGAGCCGCCGACGACCACGCCGCCGCCCGAGCCGCCCGACGGCAGTCCCGGCGAGCCGGGACAACCGGGTCAGCCCGGTCAGCCCGGCCTTCCCGGTCAGCCGGGACAACCGGGGCTTCCCGGGCAGCCCGGGTTACCTGGCGAGCCGGGGTATCCCGGCCAGTCGGGGCTCGGCGGTGATCCGGGCAGTCCCGGTCTCGACGGCGCGCAGGGCGAGGCGGGCGAGAATCCCGACGCCGTCGATCAGACCCCTCGGGTCGATCCTCCCTTGGCGGTCGCCCAGGAGCCTCGGGCGGTGGACAGGCCGGCCGAGCAGACGGCCGCGCCTGCGACCTCGTTGGCATTGGTCGGCGACTTCCTGCGCAGTCCCGTCGGGCTGGCGTCCTCGGCGGGCGTGGCGCTGCTGCTGGCGGCGATCAGCTACCTGCTGATCAGCAGGCCACGTCGACGGGGCGGAGTGCCGCGATGAGACTGACGCGTCTGCTGGGCACGGCGCTGTTCGCCGCCGCCGTCACCCTGGCCGCCCCGACGCCCGCCCCGGCCGCCGCGCAGGCCTGCACGGCGGAGACCGGCGTCGTGGTGGTCGTGGACTTCGGTTCGCTCGGGGGCACCGTGTCCCGCTGCGTCCCCGGCACGCCCGAGACGGGATACGCGGCGTTGCAGGAGGCAGGCTTCCGACTCGCGGGCACCGCGCACGACGGTGCCGGGTTCGTCTGCCGCATCGACGATCGGCCCGGCCCCGATCAGGAACCGTGCGACGACACGCCCTCCGGGGACGCCTACTGGTCGTACTGGATCGACGAGGGCGGCGGCAGCTGGTCGTACAGCACACGGGGCGCGATGGCGTCCTATCCCGAGGCCGACCGCGTCGAGGGCTGGTCCTTCGGCGCGGGCGATCCACCGGGGATGACGGGTTCGGCGGCCAGGGCACGGTTCGCTCCGAGCGGACCAGGCGACGCACCGAATCCCGGCGATCCGGCCCCGCCCGCCGCGCCGGGGGATCCCGCGCCCGGCGGTTCGGCCGACCGGCCGCATCAGCCTGCGCAGCCCGCCGAGGGCGGTACGGCGCCCACGGACGGGGCCGCCACCGATCCCGAGAACCCGGCCGATCCCACCGAGCAGGACGGCGACGAGCAGACCGAGAGCGACACCGAGGCGCCCGCGCTCGACGGGTCGGCGGGTCAGGACCCGTCCGTCGCGGCGGACGGCACCGAGCAGACCGCCCAGGACGCCACCGGGGCCGGCGGGGTGCCATGGGCGACGATCATCGCGTTCGCCGCGATCTGGGTGCTGGGCATCGGCGCCGGGATCATCGCCCGACGCCGCCGTCGCGCGGCCGAGTGAGCGGCGGCGGGGCGGAGTCAAGGCAGGGGCGCCGGGACGCTGCGGCGGCCGTGGAGCGGCCCGAGTTCACCCGTGGGTTGTCGCCATGACCGGGAGTCACAGCCCGAGCCGCAGGCGCCGACCGGCGGCCCGCACTCGACGGACCGGCCCTCACACGACGGCCGACCCGTTGAAGAGGAACAGCACGATCGCCAGGGCGGCCGTCAGCACGGCGGCCCGGAAGGGTCGTCGGCTGTCCGGCGCAGCGGGCACCGCCGTCCCGGCGATCGCCACCGCCACCGCCACCCCGGCGACGATCAGACTGGGCAGATCGATCCGCCCCGGCGTCCCCACCAGCAGCACGCCCACCGCGGCGAGCATCACCAGCGGCGTCAAGGTCCGACAGGCGGCCCGCCCGATGCGCTGTGGGAATCCCCGCACCCCTGTCGCCAGATCGCCCTCGATGTCGGGCAGTGCGTTGACCAGATGGGCGCCCACGCCGAGCAGGGCGGCCGTGACGACCGCCCACCACGCGGGCCAGGGCGCGCCGGGCAGCCCGAGCGTCACGAACGCGGGCAGCGTCCCGAAGCCCACGGCGTAGGTCAACGGGGAGGCGACGGTGCGCTTGAGACCGAGGTTGTAGGCCCAGCCCGCCGCCACCATGCCGAGCAGGTGCACCGAGCCAGCAAGGAGTCCGTTGGCCAGCGACAGCGGGACGCACACCAGCAGGGCCATCGCCGCGGCCACTCCGACGACGCGCGGCGAGAGCGCCCCGGCGGCCACCGGCTTGTCGCGACGACCGGTGAGCACGTCCCGCCGGGCGTCCAGCGCGTCGTTGGACCAGCCGATCGAGAGCTGTCCGGCCAACACCGACGCGGCGACCAACGCCGACCCACCCGCTCCCCGACCGGTCGCCACGGCCAGCACCGTGGTGAACAGGGTCACCGCCACGGCGGGCTCGGGATGCGCACTGCCGAGCAACGCGCCGAGGCGGGCGGCCGGAGACGGCCGAGAGATCGGGGACATCGGGGAGGCCGGAGACGTCGGAGAGGCCGGGGACGTCGACGGGGCGGAACGAGGTCGCAGGTCCACCAGCCCAGTGATACACGCGAAACGCCTCGGCCCGGGCGGTCCCACGCCGACCGGGCAGCGAGTTTCGCCGAGCTGGCGGCCAGATCCGACCCGGCCCAGCCGAGGAGACCGGCGAGATCGGCACGCCGACGGCAGGCGGGTTCCGGCCGATGCCCGTTATCTTCGGAGGAAGATCCTCGAGAGATCGACCCCTGACCATCGACGACGGGTAGTCCGAATGCTGTGGTACATCCTGCTCGTCCTGGCCGTCGCGCTGGAACGGCTCGCCGAACTCGTCGTGGCACAGCGCAACGGTCGACGAAGTCTGGCACGGGGCGCGGTGGAGTCGGGTCGAGGCCACTATCCGGTGATGGTCGTCCTGCACACCGGGCTGCTCGTCGCGTGCCTGGCCGAGGCCGTCCTGCTCGACCGGCCGTTCATCCCCGCCCTGGGCGTCCCGATGCTCGCGCTGGTGGTGCTGGCCCAGGCCCTGCGCTGGTGGTGCATCGTCTCGCTCGGCGACGCCTGGAACACCCGCGTCCTGGTCGTGCCCGGCGCCGAGCCCGTCCGCAGCGGCCCGTACCGCTTCCTTCGGCATCCCAACTACGTCGCGGTGGTCGTGGAGATCATCGCGCTGCCGCTGGTGCACTCGGCCTGGTTGACGGCGCTGACCTTCACCGTGGCCAACGCCGCGCTGCTCACGGTCCGCATCCGCTGTGAGGACAGGGCGCTGGCGCAGCTCGCGACCGCATGAGTCTCGACCACGATCTGCTGATCGCGGGCGGCGGGCCCGCCGGACTGGCCACCGCCCTGTACGCCGTGCGGGCAGGCCTGCGGCCGGTGGTGATCGAGCCGCGCGCGGCCCCGACGGACAAGGCCTGCGGCGAGGGGCTGCTGCCCGGTGCGGTGCGGGCGCTGACCGCGCTGGGCGTGCCGGTGCCCGGCCATCGGATCGACGGCATCAGCTACATCCAGGGCGATCGGCAGGTGCGGGCGGCCTTCCGCGCGGGCCCCGGTCTCGGGGTGCGGCGGACCGTGCTCCACGCGGCCTTGCATCAGGCGGTGCTGGACGCGGGCGTGCCGATCCTGCCCACCCGAGTCGACGAGGTGCGGGTGGACGCGACGGGGGTGACCGCGCTCGGCCCGGACCTGCGCGGCCGCTGGCTGGCAGCCGCCGACGGGCTGCACTCGCCGACGGCCCGCGCGCTCGGCCTCCGGACCGAGGACACCCGCCCGGCCCGATTCGGACTGCGCAGGCACTATGCCGTCGCCCCGCCCTCCTCGGCCGTCGAGGTCCACTATGGACCGTTTGGCGAGGCCTATCTGACTCCGCTCGGGCCCGAACTCACCGGAGTCGCCCTGCTGACCAGCCGCCGAGCGCCGTTCGGTGAGCAGCTGGCCGAGTATCCCGCGCTGCTCGCACGATTCCCGGCGGCGTCGGCCGTCACCGCCGTGCGCGGCGCGGGACCGCTGCGACAACGGATGCGACGGCGGGTCGCGGGCGGCGGCCGGGTGCTGTTCGTCGGCGACGCGGCAGGCTATGTGGACGCGCTGACCGGTGAGGGCATCACCTTGGCCATGGCGGGCGCGGCGGCACTGGTGGACAGCCTGCGCCGGGATCGGCCGCAGGAGTACGAACGCGCCTGGCTGCGCGCGACCCGACGCCACCGGCTGCTGACGGAGTGTCTGGTGCTGGCCAGGGCGAACCCGCTCACCGCAGGCCGGATCGTCCCGGCCGCCGAGCGCCTGCCCTCGGTGTTCGGCGCCGTCGTCAACGCACTGGCGTGAGCGAGGTGGCGGGCCGTAGGCGCAGGGTCGAGCGGAACGTGACCGCAGTGTTGTCCACAGAGGACGAATCGATCGGTGCGTTCCCTGCACAGAAGTCAGGTCGCGAGTCCGCCTACCATGGAGCATCACAGATGAATAACGCCCGAGCTGCGCCGCAGGTGGCGAAGGGCAAGCCCCGCGCAGGCGGGGGTGGTCCGACCATCGCGGAGCGGTCGTCGCAGGTCCGGGTGTAAGCCCCGCGCAAGCGGGGGTGGTCCGGGCAAGGACGCGCAGCTGTCGTGCAACCGTGCGTAAGCCCCGCGCAAGCGGGGGTGGTCCACCGCCGAGGCTGATCTCCGACAGCAGAGTTGCGTAAGCCCCGCGCAAGCGGGGATGGCCCGATGTCAGCCGGGATGGTGGGCAGTTCGTCGGGGTGGGCCGCACCAGGAGGCAGAGGACTTCGACCAACTCACTCCGGCAAGGTCAAGAGCCTTCGCAAGCCGGAACGCCCCGCCCGCCCGTCGGCGCCCCGGCGAAGCAGGTCTCCGGCACGCGGCCGAGATGGGCCGGACCACCAACGGACGGCGTCGGGCTTCTCTGCCCGGCCAGCCTGCCCCGGCGGTTCGGCGTTCACCAGCGCAGCAGCACGAGTTCCGCGCAGAAGCCGGGGCCCATCGCGAGCAGCAGGCCCGGTGTCCCGGCGGGCGGGCGGGGTTGGGCGAGGGTTCTTCGCAGCACGTCGAGGACCGAGGCCGAGGAGAGGTTGCCCAGGGCCGACAGCGACTCCCGGGTGTGCGCCAGCGCGGTGGCGGGCAGTGCGAGCGAATCGGTGACGGCGTCGATGACCTTCGGCCCGCCCGGATGGCAGATCCACGTCCCGACGTCCTCGGCGACCAGGCCGTGATCGGCGAGGAAGCCGACGACGTCCTTGCTGAGGAACTCGCGCGCGATGGTCGGGACGTCGGCGGAGAGCACCAGACGGAAGCCGCTGGCGCCGATGTCCCAGCCCATGACGTCCTCGGTGTCGGGGTAGAGCCTGCTGCGGGTCGCGATGATCTCGGGCAGCGCACCGACGCCGTCGGCGGGACGAAGGCCTTCGACGGATCGTCGCTGCGGGACGAGACGCGCGGCGCCGACGTCGGACCCGCCGCCGTCGGCCGCCTCTGCGGGCGCCGCGTTGGACACGGCAGGCCCGGCAGTGCCCGGTAGGGCTGCGTGCCCCGCCTCGGCGCCGTCCCGCTCGGCGCTCCCCGGTCGGCTGCCGCTGCCGCTCATCCGAATGCCACCCGGCACGCCGGACCCGGACGTGTTCCCCACGTCCTCGCCGGGCGCCGCCCGCATCACCCCCGATGCGGTCACCCCCGATCGGGTGCGGCCCGTGGCTGCGGGCCCGGCCTCGGGACGGTCGTCGAACCCGGCAGCGCCTCGACGATTCCCCCCGAGGAGCACGACGGCGGCCGCGCCGTCGCCGAACAGGCTGCTGCCGACGACGTTGGCAACGGAGACGTCGTCGCGCTGCAGGGTCAGCGAGCACAGCTCCACGGCGAGCAGCACGGCCACCTGATCCGGCCAGGCCCGCAGGTAGTCGGCCACCCGCGCGATGCCCGCCGCGCCCGCGACGCAGCCGAGGCCGAACATCGGAATCCGTTTCACGTCCTCGCGGAGGCCCAGCCGCCGGGCCAGCCGAGCCTCCAGCGAGGGGACGGCGAGCCCCGTCACCGTCGTGGACACCACGAGGTCGACCTCGTCCGGGCTGATCCCCGCCTCCGCCAGCGCCCGGCGGACGGCCCGCTCGCCGAGTTCGAGCGCGGCCGTCAGATAGGCCTCGTTGGCCTCGGTGAAGCTCGCGAGTGCGCGCAGTTGTTCGAGTGGAACCGCGAAGTGCCGGGTGTCCACCCCGGCGTTGTCGGAGATCCGCTCCGCAGCCCGGCGCCTCGGGCTCCCGACCGGGAGGAACTCGTCGACGAAGGCCGCCAGGATCTCCTCCTGGCGGTAGACGTGCTCGGGCAGGGCCGTGGCGGCCGACGCGATCCGAGGCGGCGGGGCCGTCCGCAGCGCGTCGGCTCCTCGCCCCCGATCCTCGTCCTGACTGCGGCGCGTCCCCGTGACCTGAGACATCGACATCCTTCCCGCTCGCGTCGCCGATCCCCACCGGATCGAGATCCGATGCGGCCTTCCGGTGCGATGGGCACCCGATCGTGTCCCGGTACCGCGCACCCGTCCTCCGCCAACGGCGACGGACCGGCATCGACACGCCGAGCGCCGCCCACCGACGAGGTGAAAGGTGAACCGTCGACCTTCATCATCCATGGGTTCTCGGCGCGGGGCAGTCGTGAGCACGCTCGGATCGGCGGGACAGACGCTTGTGGGCGAAGCACGGTGGTGTCGGAACAGGGCCGACGTGGCGTGCGGTCGCCCGGAGGTTCGGGGATCGCCTGCCGGGCGACCCGCCCGCCCGGACACGGTGCGTGACCGCTCTGGGCCCGCGTCATGCTGCGACAGCACGCCGCCGGGGCCCACGGTCGAGCGATCAGCGGCGACCCGTGTCCCGACCGCGCCGCGCGGGATGATCTCGTGAGCATCCGACGCACCGACCGGAGTGCGCGACTCGGGAGCAGGAGAGGCGGGCTGTGGCAGGCAGAGCAGGGGCGCGTATCCCCGTCGTCATCGTCGCGGGGTTCCTCGGCGCGGGGAAGACGACGCTGCTGAACCATCTGTTGACCAATCGGGCCGGGGTGCGGATCGGCGTCGTGGTCAACGACTTCGGCAGTATCGAGATCGACGCGATGACAGTGGCGGGCCAGGTCGACTCGATGATCTCGCTCGGCAACGGTTGTCTCTGCTGCGCGGTGGACACCAGCACGATGGACGAGCTGCTCGACCGGCTGGCCCGGCCCTCGGCCGGGATCGACGTCATCGTGATCGAGGCGAGCGGGCTGGCCGAGCCGCGCGACATGATCAGACTCGTGCTGGCCAGCGAGAACCCGCGCGTCGAGTACGGCGGGCTCGTCGAGGTGGTCGACGCCGCCGAGTTCGAGAGCACGCGGTCTCGGCATCCCGAGCTGGGCACCAGACTGTCGTTGGCCGATCTCATCGTGGTGAACAAGGCCGACCGAATGCCCGTCGAGGCGCGGCCCGCGCTGCTCGCGACGGTGCGGGCGTCGAGCCCCGGCACGCCCGTGATCACGACCTCCCACGGCCGGGTCGATCCAGAACTCCTCTTCGAGCCGCCGGATCGGCCTCGCCCCACCGAGCGGTTTGGCCAGCTCTCCTTCGATCAGCTCACCTTCGAGGACGGCGACGCCGGGCGCTCCGGTGCTTGCGAGGCCGGGCCCGACTCGGGACGACGCGAAGGCGGGCAACACGACGACGGCTGCGCGGACACCGCCCATCTGCACCACGCCTACGAGACCGTCTCCTTCACCTCCGACACGCCGCTGCACCCCCGACGGCTGATGGCCTTCCTCGACGACCGGCCGCCGGGGCTGTACCGGATGAAGGGCTTCGTCTACTTCGGGGTCACCGGCTACCGGCAGAAGTTCGGCCTGCACACCGTCGGCGCGTTCCTGCGCTTCCGACGCTCCCGATGGTCGGCAGGCGAGGACCGCACCACCCGGCTGGTGCTGATCGGCTCGGGGATCGACGCCGAGGCCGTCCGCGCGGCGCTGGCGGCCTGCGTCGAACCACGATCGGCCGAGGTGACCGAGCAGGACATGCTCTGCGTGCTGAAGTTCGTCGAGTCCTGAGGGCTGCTCGCGGCACGACTCGGCTTCCCCAGGACTCACCTCACCCGGCCTCGGCGCCGCACGATTCGGCACCGCCGGACTCGGCAGCACGCGGCTCGGCACCGCGCGCTGCCCAGGACCGGCCCGGCCGATGGTCGCCTCGACGGTGCGGGCCTTGCGCACCGCAGCAGTCGCTCCGGCTCTGCCCCTCGAAGAGCCGGCGAACGATGCTGATCACCACGGCCGCCGCGCCGGGTCAACCGGTCGTTCTCGTCCAGTCGCCCGAGAACGAACCGACGACAAGCGACGACAACCGACGACGCACCGCCGCGAGACACCTCGGGTGCCGCCGTCAATGCCCGCGACGCCCCACCACCCGTCCCGTCCGCTCAGTCCAGCACCAGCACCGGCTGCTCCGGACAGTCCAACCACAACGTGTGCGTGCCGTCGGGTGTGATGGTGAGCCCGTACCTGGCGGGCTCCGGCCTGCCGTGCTCATTCCAGAGCCGGGCGATCCGCATGTAGTCGTCCCAGAGGTCCCGGATGCCGCCGTGCACGACGGCGGCCCGGGAGGAGCCGATGAACCTCGCACGGGCCCAGGAACCGGTCGCGGGATCGCCGAGCACATGCGCCTCCCCGCCCCCGTCGTGCCGGATCACCTTGTGCACGTCGGGATGGACCAGCGCCCGCAGGCACTCCAACGGTCGGGCGCCGAGGAAGTCGGGGAATCCGTCGGTGCGGACGGCACTCTGCGCACCGTCCTCTGTGGTCATCTCGACGATCTCGCGGCCGGTCGGCGTCCGATAGGCCGGATGCGGCCGCAGCCGCATGAACGCGGCGTAGTCGGTGAACGGGCCGAGCGCCCGCCCCTCGTCGTCGACCGTGAGCCGCGCCAGGGCGTAGCCGAGGTTCACCAGGATCACCCCGCCCGGCACGACCTGGCGCAGCCAGGACACGGGCACCCTGGCCACGCCGCAGGTGGCGATCAGCCGGTCGTACGGCGCGTATTCGACGACGCCCTGTGTGCCGTCGCCGATGATCAGGTGCGGGTGCTGGCCGAGCCCGTCGAGCGCGTCGCGAGCCCGCACCACCAGTCCGGGATCAATGTCGATGCTGGTCACCGTGTGGTCGCCGAGAACATGGCAGAGCAGGGCGGTGTTGTAACCGGTTCCGGTGCCGATCTCCAGCACCGAGTGTCCTTCTCGGACGTCCAGCCGCTCCAGCATCAAGGCCATCAGGCTGGGCGTGGTGGAGGAGCTGGTGGCGGTGCCGCCCGCATCGCGCTGGGTCAGCAGGTTGGTGTCGCGGTAGACGGCCTCCAGCGCGAGCGGCCGGTCGACGGTGAGATCGAAGAGGGTCTGCTCCCCGGTGGGACTGCTGACGATGAATCGGTCGACGAATGCCTCGCGCGGCACCGTGCGGAACGCCTCCAGCCAGCGGCGGCTCTGGAGGTAGCCGCCCGATCGCAGCGAATCGGCCAGCCGGTGGCGCAGGCGGTAACTGTCGACGGTGGTGATCATGTGCACGCTCCGATGAGTTTCCTCGGCCGGTGGCGGCGATGTGGCGGGAGAGAAGGAGACGTCCCGTCGGGCCTGCCGTCGGCGTGGTGGCTTCCAGGGGCGGCCGAGCGCCCGCAGGGCGAAGGGCTCGGCGGTGCGGGATCGAGGCCGGGCGCCTCAGCGGCGCCGAGGCCTCGTTCTCGACCGTGACCGGCGAGCGGCGCAGGCGGGCCGGGCCGGGTCACTCGACCCGGCGGCTGCGGCCGAGGCGGCAGGCCCCGATGCGGCCGACGGACGGCGCGGCGCCGGGGGCTCCGCCGGTCCGGGCTCCTCGGCGGGCGGCGACGCAGGAAGCGTCGAGGGGTTCGGCGCCGGGCGTTGGGACGGGATCGGCGCCGGGGCTCCGCCGTCGGTGTCGTCCGGCGGGGCCACCGCCACGGGAACGACGGCGCGCTCCCGGCGAAGCCGGACGCAGTCACGAGTCTGCGGCACACCCGAGGTCATGGCGCACGCACACCGAGGACGACGGCGGATCCACTCTGGACGAGCGAATCTCGGTCGATGAGACGGGTCATGGACTCCCCCTTGATTGACACGCACAGTGCTCGTGCGGACACTCAGAGTGTCCATCCTGGTGGGCTCGCGAACATTCACAGTCCATGCACAACCGCCTACGCTGTGAAGTCAACCGCACGGGCCTGCCACGCCACGAGTCCCCGGTACGGGGGCGCGACCAGAAGAGAAGAGACGAAGTCATGGTCGAGGACGCATCCCATGTCGGCGCCGCCATTCGTCGCGCACGACTGGCCGCCAACCTCACCCAACCCCGGCTTGCCAGGCAGGCCGCCGTCTCACTCAGTCTTCTCGGCAAGGTCGAATGCGGCGATCGGGTCGCGACACACGCTCTGCTCGCCGCCGTGTCGCGGGCGTTGAAGATTCCGGTCGAGCGACTCACCGGCCAGCCCTATGCCGACAATCACCGTGACGAACAGACCCACCGCGCCGTGGAGGCGTTACGCACGGTACTGCGGCACTACGACCTGCCCGGCGACGTCACGCCGCGCCCGCTGGCCGCGCTGACCGCCGACGTCGAGTCGATCGCCCGGATGCGACGCAACGCCCAGTACGGCGCGCTAGCCGCGCGGCTGCCCTCACTGGTGGAGGAGCTGACCGCCGCGAGCCAGCTGGCGGGAACCACCAACGCACACCACGTCTTCGGGCTGCTGGTCACCGTCTATCACGCCACGCACACCCTGCTGCACCGCCTCGGCTACGCCGACCTCGCCGAGTCCGTCGAACACCATCTCGCCCACGCCGCCCACCGGGCGAGCGATCCGCTGGCGGGCGGACTCGCGCACTGGGCACGAGTGCAGAGCTTCCAGTCGGCGGGCGACTACGCCCACGGGCTTCGCCTGATGGACGCCGCCCGCGCCGAGCTCGACGACACGCTGCGGGCGCCCGACGAGGCGGCCATCACCGTCTACGGGAGCCTGCATCTGCGCTCGGTCACCCTCGCCTCGCGGGCGGGCGACGCGGACACGGCACGATCGCACCTGGCCGCCGCGCGTGACCTGGCCAGGGATCTGAACACCGACCACGTCCACTATGGGCTGACCTTCGGCCCGGCGAACATCACCACCCACGAGGTGGCCGCGCACGTCGAACTGGGCGACGGCGCGGCGGCGCTCACCGCCGCGACGGGCTGGGCGCCGCCACGCACGATGCCCAGGACCCGCCGGGGACATCACCATCTCGACCTGGCGCGGGCGCACCTGATCCTCGGCGACCGACACAGCTGTCTCAACGCGCTCCAGCACGCGAAGCACATCGCACCCCAGCAGACGAGGTTGCATCCGATGGTGCGGGAGACCACCTCGGTGCTGATCAGCCTGTATCGCAGGTCGCACCCCGAGCTGTCGCACTACGCGGACTGGCTGGGGCTCACCGCCTGAGCGGTGGGGGCGGCGGGCGTCCGGGTCGGCGGCACACCGTCGACTTCGGATGCCGTCGCCCCGGCGACCGGGCCGTCGCGGAAGGCCCGGTGCGTCCGGACCGGACCGAACCGCCGACGCAGGCCCGATTCCGAGTTCGGCGAGCGGGTCAGTCCCGTGTCCGTGCGGCCGACAGCGCCGCGCCGGACAGCCCGTCGAATATGGCCCGCATCACGTACATCACGTACATCACGTAGTAGAGAATCGGGTCCCGACGCAGGAGAAACCCAGGTCAGCAGGTGTCGGCCCCGCGCACGCGGGGATGGTCCCGCGCAGCAGACCCAGGACATCCCAGCGCACGCGTCGACCCCGCTGCGGGGCGGGTCCTGACCCGCTACGGCCAGAGGGTCAGTAGCCGTCCCCACTCGACAGCCCGGCTCCCGGCGCACCGTCCTCTCCCCGCGAGGCGCGGAGCCGCAACGGTCAGCCCGTCACCGTGTACGTCTCCCCCGCCGTCGCCTCGATCAGCAGCGTCGCGCCGTCCCGGTCGGCCTCGACGGCGGCGCCTGCGGAGTCGGTGACCGCCACGGCGTCCGCGCCGGCCGCGAAGCGTCCGACGGCGATACGCAGCGGACCGTCCCGGCCCGTGTGCAGCTCCGCCCTGGTCGGCACGCCCGCCGCCCACTCGACGTCCACCGTTACGTCGCCTCGGGCCCGGAGTCCGGCCACCGAGCCGGTGTCCCAGGCCGACGGCAGGGCGGGCAGCAGCTCGACGACGTCCAGGTGGCTCTGCACCAGCATCTCGGCAACCCCGGCTGTGGCGCCGAAGTTGCCGTCGATCTGGAACGGCGGGTGGGTGTCCCAGAGGTTCGGCAGCGTCGAGTGCATGAGCTGTTCGGCCAGCATCGTGTGGGCGTGGTCGCCGTCCCACAGCCGCGCCCAGAAGTTAATCTTCCAGGCCTTGCTCCAGCCGGTGCCGCCGTCGCCGCGTGCGGTCAACGAGACCTCGGCGGCCACCGCCTCCGGTGTGCCCGGCTCGATCGCCGCGCCGGGATGCAGGGCGAACAGGTGCGAGACGTGCCGGTGGTCGTTGCCGGGGTCGTCCCAGTCCTCCTTCCACTCCTGAAGCTGTCCCCACGACCCGATCCGGATGCCGGGGTCCAGCTCGGCGAGCGCGGCACCGAGCCTGGCGCGGAACTCCTCGTCCTCGCCGAGCTGTTCCGCGGCGGCCAGGGTGGTGGTGAGCAGGTGCGTCACGATCTGCTGAGACATCGCCGCGCCTGCGGAGAAGTCGCCCTGTTCGGGGGAGTAGCTCGGCGAGACCACCAGCGAACCGTCCCGAGGGTCGGTGTGCAGGGTGTCCAGCCAGAACTCGCTCGCCTCCCGCATCACCGGATACACGACGTCGCGCAGGTAGGCCTCGTCGCGGGTGAACAGGTACTGGTCGTAGAGCTGCTGGGTCAGCCAGCCTGCGGCCTCCGGGAACCAGAATGACGTCGCCCAGTCATGGACCCCGGTGAAGCCGAAGGGGTTGGTCTCGTTATTGACCAGCCACCCGGCCGCGCCGTGCATCGTCTCGGCGGTGCGCCTGCCGGGTGCGCGCAAGGCATCGACGAACTCGTCGTAGGGGCCGGTGGTCTCGGCCAGGTTGGTGGTCATCGCGGGCCAGTAGTTCATCTGCAGGTTGATGTTGACGTGATAGTCCGAACTCCACGGCGGCGCGGTGGAGTCGTTCCAGACGCCCTGAAGGTTCGCGGGCAGCGAGCCGTCCCGCGAGGAGGCGATGAGCAGGTAGCGCCCGTAGGCGAAGAACAACGCCTCCAACGCCCGGTCGTCGGTGGACGCACCGCCCGTGTAGTCGGCGAGCAGGGCGTCGGTGGTCTTCGTCGGCGGCTGCTGGCCGATGTCCAGCCGCACGCGGTCGAACAGGGCGGTGTGGTCGGCGACGTGGTCGGCGCGCACGGTCGAGAATCCCGCCGTCACGGCCTGATCGAGCGTCTCGGCGACCCGGCCGTGCGGGTCGACGCCCCGGTAATCCGGGTAGGAGTCGGCGTAGTCGGTGCCGGCCGCCAGCAGCAGGGTCACCGTGTCGGCGCCGCTGACGGTGATCGAGTCGCCGCCGGAGGTGATGCTGCCTCCGTCGGCGAGCACCTGGATCTGCGTCTCGTAGCGCAGTCCGTTGTCGGGCAGGGCGCCCCGCAGGGTCAGTCGGCCGTCGGCGACGGAGACGGTGTGGCCCGCGTGCGGCGACTCCGTGCGCAGGATGAACGACACCGAGCCCGGCCGGTCCGCGCCCAGTCGGCCCGCGATGACGCCGTGCGGGTGGCTGGCGAGGTATTCGCGCTCGTGACGGACCTCGCCGTCGCGATAGGAGACCCGCGCGACGGCCTCGGTCAGGTCGAGTTCGCGTCGATAGTCGGTGGGTTCGGCCGGTGCGTCGGGGAAGTCCAACAGGACATCGCCGAAGGTCTGATAGGCACCGAAGCCGCGTTTGGGCAGGCCCAGGCGGTCGGCGACCGACTCCGGCGTGGCCCGCAGCTCGGCGTCGAGTTCCGCCTGAACCTCCTCGATCGCGCCGGGACGCGGCTCGACCCAGTCGCCGTGGTCGTAGCCCTGGACCGAGCCGGGCCCGCCGGTCCACAGGCTCTTCTCATTGAACTGGAGGCGCTCGCCTGCCACGCCGCCGAAGACGGCGGCACCGAGGGCTCCGTTGCCGATGGGCAGTGACTCGGACTCCCAGGACTCGGCGGGTTCGTCATACCAGAGGGTCATTCCGTCGGCGACCTCCGTCGAGGATGGACGGTCCAGTGTCATGGCGGGCGACGCCAGGCCGATGATCAGCAGCGTCGACAGGCCCAGCACGCCCCAGCCCGCGCGGCGGGAACGGGTTGTGGTCGGGCCGGTCGGGATCGAACCGCGTGGCGTCGAACGGAAGCTCCGTCTCATCTGACTCTCCTTAACCACGAAGTGCTCTCGATGTCAGCTCGTCCTGCGGGCGGCCTGCCGGGTCTGGTCTGATGTCAGCTCACCGCCCTGGGGTCCCGGTAGCCGAGGCCAGCTCAGGTCTGCCCTCGGCCGCTGGCGAGTCGGGCGACCATCAGCGCGAGGAGGATCAGTCCGCCCTGGATGGCCTGAATCCAGAACGAGGACACCTGGGCGAGAGTCAGCAGGTTGTTCACGACCCCCAGCAGCAGCACGCCGGTCAGCGCGCCGAGCATCGTCCCCCGCCCGCCGTCCAGGCTGATGCCGCCGATCACCGCCGCCGCGAACACGGTGAAGACGAGGTTCTCCCCCTGGTTGGCGCTGATCGCGCCGACATAGCCGGTCAGGATCAGGCCGCCCACGGCGGCTAAGGCGCCCGCGATGACATACACGCCCAGCAGCACCCGGTCGACGCGGATGCCCGCCGTCCTGGCCGCCTCCCGGTTGCCGCCGATGGCGTACAGCGCGCGGCCGAGGCGGTGTCGGCGCAGCAGCAGCCCGGCCACCGCGAACGCGGCGGCGGCCAGCCACACCGACATCGGAATGCCGAGGAAGGTCGTGGTCGCGACGGCGAAGAAAACCTCCGGCATGTCGAAGAGGGTCTGGCCCTCGGTGAGGCCGACGTGCAGGCCGCGCAGCACGATGAGCATCGCCAGCGTCACGATGAAGGCGTTGAGCTGGAAGCGGACGATCAACACGGCGTTGAGCAGCCCGACCAGCGCCCCCGCGACGACGGCGGCGAGCAGGCCGACGGCGGCGGGCAGCTCGGCACCGAGTCCCGATGAGGCGACCGGCAGCACTAGGAGCGCGCCCAGCGCGGGTGCCAGGCCTGCGGTGGACTCCACGGAGAGGTCGAACTTCCCGGAGATCAACACCAGCGACTCGGCGAGCACCAGCATCGCCAGGGCGGCCGAGGCGCCGAGGATGCTGATCAGGTTGGCGTAGGACAGGAAGTTGGGGTGGACGAAGGCGCCCGCGACGAGCAGGGCGACGATCGCGGGTAGCAGGGCCAGTTCCCGCAGCCTGCCTGCCAACGGCCCGCGCCGGACTGCCTGCGGCCGGGCGCCGGTCGACTCCACGGTGTCGGTCACGTCGAGATCCCTTCGATCGAGGACACCAGGTCCGCGTCTCGCCAGCCCGCCGGATGCTCCGCGACGATCACGCCTCGGAGCAGGACCAGGACGCGATCACAGCGCCGGAGGTCGTCGAGTTCGTCGGAGACGAGGACCACGGCCGTCCCCTCGGCGCGCACCCGGTCGAGTGCGTCGAGCAGCGACTCCTTGGACTTCACGTCCACGCCTGCGGTGGGGTTGATCAACACCAGCAGGCGGGGATCGGTGGCTAGTGCGCGGGCGGTGACCACCTTCTGCTGATTGCCGCCGGAGAGCGACGCCACCGGCTGATCGAGGCCGTCGGCATGCACGTCCAGCTCCTCGGTCGACCGCGCGGCGACGGCGGCGCGGGAGCGCGACGAGACGAACCCGGCCCGGCCGAGTCGGCCGGTGACGGTCATGGTGGCGTTCTCCGCCACCGACAGCTCGGGGACCAGGCCCTGTTCGTGGCGGTCGCGGGGCACGCAGCCGACGCCTGCCGCCAGCGCGGCGGGAACGTCGCCGGTGGGACAGATTCGACCGCCCAGCCGCAGGTAGCCCTCGGCGACGCGCAGACCCGCGAGCGACTCGGCCAGCTCGACCTTCCCGCTGGCGCTGCTGCCCGCCAGGCCGACGACCTCGCCCGCGCGCACGACGAGGTCGACTCCGGCGAAGCGATCACCGTGGAAGCCGGTCAGGCGCAGGACCTCCGGCTCCTCCGTCCCGCCCCTCGGCGCGGTCAGGCCGGTGCCCAGCTCCGCCGCCTCCCCGGTCATCGCCGCGACCAGGTCGGCCCGACCCAGCTGATCGACCGGTGCGGTAAGCACGTGGCGGGCGTCGCGCAGGACGGTGACGTCCTGACACACCTCGTAGACCTCGCGCAGGTGGTGCGAGATGAACAGGAAGGTGACGCCGCCCTCCTGGAGGCGCCGCATCCTAGTGAAGAGCTGCTCGATCTCGGCGCTGTCGAGCTGCGCGGTCGGCTCGTCCAGCACGATGAACCGGGCACCGAAGGAGAGGGCCCTGGCGATCTCGACCAGCTGCCGGTCCTCGATCGACAGCTCCCGCACCTGCCGGTCCACGTCGACCTCGACGTTCCATTCGTCGAGCAGCTCCCGTGCCGCGCGGCGCAGTCGTCGCCAGTCCACCAGCCCGAGCCGACCCGTCGGCTGCCGGTTGAGGAACAGGTTCTCGGCGACGGTCAGGCCCGGCACCACGGTCGGTCGCTGGTAGACGCAGGCCACGGCCCTCCGCCACGCGTCGCGGTCGGCGGGCGGCGGGGCGGGGCGCCCGCCGAGACGGACCTCGCCCGTATCGGGCCGTTCCAGCCCGGTGAGCAGTCGGACCAGGGTGGACTTCCCGGCTCCGTTGCGACCCACCAGGGCGTGCGATCGGCCTGCGACCACACGGAGACCGACGTCGTCGAGGGCGACGGTGGAGCCGTAGCGGCGGTGCACGGCGACGGCCTCGACGAGCGGCGGCTCGACGCCGGGTGGAGGAGTCGACTTCGGATGCGTCATGACGCCGGGCCTTCCTGTGTCGCGGTGCGGCGGGGATTGCGCAGTCGGGGCGGACGGGCGCGCATCCGGCGTCGGAGGGGCTCACGCCTGGATGCGCGGGCGGCCGGTGCCGCCGCAGGCCCGAGACCGCGTCGTCGAGGCCGCAGGGCGACGGCCGGGGCCGGGGTTCGTCGCGCGCCGTGCGGCGGTCGAGCCGGAACCGGCCGATCCCCTGCCGTGCTGGGACATCCGACCGAGAACGACTCGGTATGAGCCGTTCATCGACTCGGCGGACCTTGCGGTTCCGTGCCGTCGTGCGAATTCGTCGAGTTCGTGGGCGGTCCCCCGGTCCCTTCGTCACAAAGGTCTGCGGCCTGCCGGAATCGGTGCCCGCGTCGGCTACTCCGTCTCGTTCTCGTTCTGCGCGGGCGGGTTGTCCGCCCGGTCTTCGCCGGCCCGCCTGCTCGACCGATTCCGCCGTGCAGGCTGCGGCGCCGGTTCAGCCCACGGTGTTGCCCCACAGCGCGGGATCTTCGACGTTGTCGATGTCGACCAGTGGTGTCGGCAGTTGGTCCTCCAGTAGGCCGTTGGGCAGTTCGACGATCTCGCTGCCGTGCGCGGTCGGTCCCGGCGCGAAGGTCTCGCCTGCCATCGCGGCCTTGAGGTAGGACAGGGCCGTGCCTGCGTAGCCGTCGGCGGGCTGGGAGAGCGTTGCGTCGATCTCGCCTCGGCGGATCGCGTCGAGTTCCTGCGGGATGCCGTCGTTGGAGACGATGACGATGTGGTCGGCGTGGCCGCGTTCGTGCAGCATTCCCCGGCCGCGCAGGGTCTGGAGCGCGGGCGCCAGGTACACCCCGCCCGCCTGGAGGTAGACGCCCGCGATGTCGGGTTCGGCGGTGAGGAGGCCGTCGAGCTGCGCGGCGGCCGTCTCGCCGTCCCAGTTCGCCGGGATGTCGAACACCTCGATGTCGGGGTGCCGCCGGGCCATGCAGTCGTGGAAGGCCTCGGACCGCTCTCGACCGTTCACCGAGGACAGATCGCCCTGGATCTGGACCACCTTCCCGGCGCCGATCTCCTCCCCCAGATAGCGGCAGGCCTGGTCGCCGTAGGCGCGGTTGTCGGCGCGCACCACCATGACGACCTCGCCGTCCTCCGGGGCGACGTCCACGGCGACGACGGGGACGCCGCGCCGCTGCGCCTGGTTGAGCCCCGCGACGATGGCCGCACTGTCCAACGGGGCGACCACCAGACCGGCCACCCCCTGGTTCAGCAGGTTGTTGATGTCGGTGATCTGCTGCGCCGGGTCGCCCGCCGAGTTCACCGTCGGCAGCACGTCGACGTCCTGTTCGGCGGCCAGCTCCGGGACGTAGTCGTTGTAGGACTGCCAGAACGGCGAGGTGAGCATCGGGAGCACCACGCCGACGTGACCGCCGTCCCCGACGGGTCCGAGGATGTCGGCGGTGGTCCCGCAGCCTGCGATCAGGAACACCGCCAGTGCCGTCGTCGAGAGTCGCCGTCGCCGTCCGCCCGTGCCCATGTCCGTCTCCTCGGCTGTCGACCGGCGCCCGAGACGAATCGCCTCATTGTCCGACCATTCCGGACCGCGACAATGTCCGAACAGCCGACTACGCCGTGTTTCTCGGAGATTTCTCCACTATTACGCGGAATTGGTAGGATCACTTCTACTCGCGGGGGCGAAAGCGTGTCAAGAGCCGCACCGCAGGCCGCTCCTCACCACAGTCGGCGTCGATCACCGCCGATCGGCCGAGTCGGCTAGACCGAGAGGACGGACGGAATGGACACCGTGCGAGACGAGTTCCCCGGCCGATTCCCGGATCGCTCGTCCACGAGCGTCGACTCCGCCGGGCGGGCTCCGGCTCGCACGGCGCCCGCAGCCTCGGCGAGCGGTGCGGCCGCCGAGGCGGGCCGGACGTCCGTCACCCAGCGGACGATCGAGCAGGTGAAGACGATGATCGCCGAGGGCGAGCTGGTCGCTGGCCAACAACTGCCGACCGAACGGGACTTCGCCGCGCTGCTGGGGATCTCCCGAGGCTCGGTGCGCGAGGCGATCCGCGCGCTGACGATCCTCGGCATCCTGGAGACCCGCCACGGCGCGGGCGTCTACGTGACGGGGCTGCGCCCGGGTGATCTGCTGGAGACCTTCGGCGTGGTCGCCGAGATCTCCCGAGGCCAGACGCTCGTCGAGCTGTTACAGGTGCGGCGGGTGCTCGAATCGGCGGCCACCGCGACCGCCGCCGCCCGCATCACCGAGGCGCAACTGGCCGACGTCGCCGAACACCTGGATCGCATCGGGCGCGGCGGCAGCGTGGAGGAGATCGTCGCCGCCGACCGCGACTTCCACCAGACGATCGTGCACGCGGCGGGCAATGATCTGCTGACCGCGATGCTCGACGGCCTGTCCTCCCGCACCTTCCGGGCCAGGGTGTGGCGGGGCCACGAGGACGCGGCGGCGGTCGGCAGGCTGTGGCAGGAGCACGAACGGATCTACCTCGCCCTGGCCGCCCGCGATCCCGATGCGGCCCGGGCTGCGGCGGCGGCCCACGTCTTGGAGGTGGAGAACTGGCTCGCCGCCAACCTCACCGGACGCTGACCGCCGCCGTCCGAGTTCAGGGCCGCCAGTCGTCGGTGGGCAGCCCCAACCCTGCCTCGACGCCCATCAGTGACACGCCCCCGTCCACCCGCATCGAGGCACCGGTGACATAGGACGCGGCAGGCGAGGCGAGGAAGGCCGTCAGCGCCGCGACCTCCGAGACGCCACCAGGTCTGCCCAGCGGAACGCCCGGCCGGGGCAGGTCGCGGGGATCGACGTCCTCGCGCCGGGTCATCGCGGTGTTGATCTCGCCGGGAGCGACCGCGTTGACGGTGATCCCGTAGCGGCCGAGTTCGAGAGCCATCACCTTGCACAGTGCGCCCGCGCCCGCCTTGGCCGCCGAGTAGGCCGCGAAGCCTGCGCGGGGCAGGTGCTCGTGCACGCTGGTGATCGTGATGATCCGACCGCCCCGGCCCGCGGCGATCATCCGCCGGGCGGCCCGCTGGGAACAGAGGAACACCGCGTCCAGGTCGACGCGCTGCGTCAGGCGCCAGGTCTCGTAAGAGGTGTCGAGGAAGTTCTCGTCGGTGGTGATCCCGGCGTTGTTCACCAGGATGTCGAGGCCGCCCAGGTCCTCGGCCAGTTCGTCGATCACGTCGGCGGCCTCGGGCAGCTCGGTCAGCTCCACCTGCCGGATCGCGGCCCGCATCCCCAGGGCGCGAACCTGCTCGGCGACGGCCCGCGCCGCCCGGTCCTCGGTGCGGAAGGTGATGCCCACGTGGACGCCCTGCCGGGCCAGTTCGATGGCGACCGCCCGGCCGATGCCGGATTCCGAGCCGGTGACCACGGCGACGCGGTCGCCGGCCGGAACGTCCGAGGGCAACGGGGCGAGCGGGGTGGGCATGCTGATGGAGTCGCTCATGGGTCCGGGATATACCCGAAGGCGCCCCGCCGCGCACGACGGATGAGCTGATCCGTCCTGGCGAGCAGGCCGAACGGCGTGTCCGCCTGCTCGCCACGCGATGGCCGGACTAGCACGGCGTCCCCGCAGCACGCCCTTCCGCCCGCGCCGATGCGAGGCTCGACGGCCCTGATCGCCGAGCCGTCGCGCCTTCCTGACCGGCCCGGGGGCAAGCGGTGTGCCCACGTGTTGCCCTCCTGGTCCTGGCACGGCGGGCCTGGTGCAGGTATCCAGGTGGAGTGTCCGCCCCGACCCTGTGGAGAGATCATGCGCGCCCAGGAGAAGCAGGATCAGACCGAACCGCCGCGCCGGAGGCGGGAACCGACCGTCGACACCGACGTGCCCTCGGTGCCGGATCGTCTGACGCCCGCCGGGGTGTACGCGTTGCAACGCAGCGTCGGCAACGCCGCCGTCGCCCGGCTGTTGGCCGGTCGTCCCGAGGCCCCGGCGGACGGGCCTGCCGGACAGCACACATCGGTGCCGGACGTGCTGCGCTCGTCGGGACGGCCGCTGGACGAGGCGACCCGCGACGACATGGAGTCCAGGCTGGGCGCGGACTTCTCGGACGTGCGGGTGCACACCGGCACGGCGGCCCGGCGCTCGGCGGCCGAGATCGGCTCACGGGCCTACACCTCGGGCAACCACGTAGTGATCGGGGATGGCGGTGGTGACCGGCACACGCTCGCCCACGAGCTTGTGCACGTGATGCAGCAGCGTTCGGGTCCGGTGTCGGGTACCGACGACGGATCGGGTCTGAGCGTGTCGGACCCGTCGGACCGATTCGAGCGCGAGGCGGAGCAGACCGCGCACCGGGTGATGTCCCGACGGCCGTCGGCACCGGCTCGGCTCGCGGCGGCGGGGCCGTCCGGCACGGTTCAGCGCGCACCGGGAACGGAGGTCCAACGGGCGGCGGGCGATCCGCCGGGCGCGCAGCTCTCCCTGCGCAGTCTGGCGCGTCGATGGAAGACCCAGTCCTTCTTCTCGCTCACCACGGGGCGGTCTGGTGAGCTGCAACGGGTGGACGCCGCCGTCGACGCGTGGCGGCGGGCAGAGGCCGAGGACCCGTCCTCGAACCACCCGGATCTGCTGCGCGCCGTCCAACAGGCCGTCCGGGACTGGCGGGCCGCCAAGGCAGGCGGCGGCACGAGCTTCCGAGGCGTGCACGTCAACAGCCTGGCGCGGCGGGTTGCCCTCGTCCTCGGTGAGGGGCCCGCACCCTCGACAGGCAGTCCCACGGAGGGCGTCGAGGAGGAGGACTCCGAGGTGCTTCCGGTGGTGGAGGCACCCGGCGGCGGCGACCTGGCGGAAGAGGAGCGCGCGCCCTCGGAACGGGTGCCGTCGAAGCACGCCCCGTCCGGGCGGTCCCCGTCGCCGGGGGACGGCGAGAAGAGCGAGGAGGAGTTCTTCAGTGACCAGGACATCGAGGAGAACGTCACCCTGAGCGAGAGTGATTCCGACAGCGGCGCCGAAGGCGACCCGTGGATCTACTCCACGAGCGGGAACGTGGCGATCGGCAGACGCTCCCAGACCAAGGACCTCTACGCGGCGGAGTCCGTCATCGCCACGGCGAACGCGGAGCTCGAGGCCTCCGGCGCGGCCGTGCGGCTCAGGAAGGCGGACGGGGAGGTGCCCGGCGAGTTGGCCGAGCGCGGACTCACGAAGTGGCGGCCGGTGATCGTGGCGGGCGGTCAGGAGCGCGGCGACGAGGACATGCTGAGTCCGGACCAGTGCATCGAGGTCGCTCGCGACGTCACGGGCAAGTCGCTGAACAAGGTGCTGCTCGCCCCGGACGAGGGCACGACGGAGCGGGTGGAGCATGACCAGCGGCCGGACGACGTGATCGGTCTGACCTCGTACCCTCGCCTGGTCACCCGACCGGGCATGACGCCCGGCGGCCTCGCCCGCCGCCTCCCCAGCGACGACGGATACCTGCTGTTCAGCTGGCGGAACGTCGACGTCGACGTCGACATCGAGGAGGAACACGAGGGGGAGGTCGTGCCTGCCATGAAGGCAGTCCGCACCGCACTCACCGATGCTGGCATGCCGCTGGGGCACGCCAGCACGCTGCTGAACGCGATGAGATCCCAGGTGCTGGAGACGTACCCGGCCCTGCAACAGATCCTGGTCGACCGCCTGGAGGACGCCGGGGTGTTTGACCGGGAGCCCACGGACGACACCAAGAACAGCATCCAGACCACCACGGGGAACGTGGCCCGGCTCGCCAAGTCGCGCTACCGGCCGTACGACCGGCCCGATCCGGAACGGGACGGGCGGCTGGGGATCAACGAGTCGGCCGACGCCCGCGTCGGCGAGGCGCTCGCGATCTACTCCACGCGGGGCCGGTCGAGGGCCGAACAGGTGGCGGACCAGGAGTCCGGCGCCAGACCGCCGTGGGCGTACCACTTCGCGGGCGTCGTGCTCACCGACGGCGAGGACAAAGTCACCCTGGAGAACTACAACCGCCGAGGGAAGCCGAATGCGAACAGGATGTGGTATTTCGCCCTGTACGGTCCCGGACGCACGTTCCACGAGGCGCACCGGGAGACGGTCACCGGAGCACTCACCCTCGCCATGAGGTGAGCGGCCGCCGGTGCTCAAGTCCGGCGGGGCGGCGAGTCCGACGTGCTCCGCCGAGGAGCGGGTAGGCCGGGATTCGCCTCCGCTCCACCGACGGCAGCAGGCTGGTCGACTACCCCGAGTGTGGTCGTGACGACGGCGTGCCGAACACCGCGAGACAGAACCATCGGGTCGGCCGGTGACCGTCGGGTCCCGGTGCCGGGCGAGGTCCCGGCATGCGGGCCGCTGTCCCGGTCCCATGGTGGTCGACGGGTCCACGTGAGCCATGGCGCGCCCGGCGGGCGGGAGCGCGCCTCCCGCGACCGCGTCCATCCACTTCAGCCGAACGCGCCTCGCCGATCCGCATTCCCGACCCGCCGCCGAGCCGCCCGCGGATCGACGAGGTCGCCTGCGGATCGCGGTGTGATCGGCGAGGCGCTGCCTCAGTCCTCGCCCGTCGGCGGGCGGCCGTCGCGTCTGCGTGCCGAACCGCCTCGGGTGCGCGGGCGCCCACAGCACGCCGGACCACCTGCGAAGACTCGACATCGGCGTGGCAGCATGCCGCCCAGTCTGCGACTCACCGCGGCACCCGCCGCCGTCCCGGCCGCGCCCTCCGCGCCCATCACCATCAGGGAGGCGGCGAGACAGACCCCGCAGGGCATCCCCGTCGCCGCGTCGATGACGTCCAGGATGTCGAGGTCGACGACCGGCAGCTCCGCCCCGCATCGCGCCCGCAGCAGGGCGGGGGCCGGGTCCGGCGGCGGACAGACGTGTACCAGTCTGCCCGGCTCAGGAGCGAGGCCGCTGCGGAGCCGGACCAGCCGCACGGGATCGAACTCCAGGACGTTCGGCGGCGGCGGCCTCCGCCCGGCGGCGACCTCCGCGCACTCCCAGCACAGCCGGTATCCCGGTGCGTCGGCGCCACCTTCGGCACCCTCCCCGGTTCCGACACCCCAGTCGCCGACCTCGCCGGCTCCCATCCCGCCGGGCTCGCCGCAGGCGCTCTCGGGCGCACCGCCGACGATCAGCGAGCGGCAGCAGAGGGTGACCACCACGGTCCCGATCTCCGGTCGCAGTCCGGCGACGAGATGCCGGTCGCGACGCAGGCCTGCCTCGGACGTGGTGTCCTCGGCGAACCAGGCGTCACGGTCATCGGTCATCGGTTCGCCGCCACCCGCGTCTCCGCAGCACGTATCCGCGCCCAGTCGCGCCTGCTCGGGCTTCTGCGCCGGGGATGGGACTCGCGCCAGCAACGCCAGGCGCAGTCGAGCGCGCCGAAGCCCAGCAGCACGATGCCCGTCGTGGCCACCACCGGGAACAGATGGTCTCCGGCGGTGTCCAGCACACCGCTCAGGAACTGATTTCCCATCGTCTCCTCCATGAATGTCTCGGCAGGCGAGCCCGTCGCCGATCCGCGTGCTGACCTCGCGCGGGCAGGACGGCGATCCGAGGCGATCGCCGCCCCGTTTCGTCCCGGTCGATCCTGCTCTGCGATCGAAGAGGATCAGCGACACGCCCTCGGCAGGCAAGGTATCGAACCCTGTTCGCAAAACCTGAACTCAAGATTGAAATTCAGTCTTCCGAGTGAGGCCGACGACACGATGATGATCTTTGGGTACGGTGGGTGGCCGTGAACCGCTGCCCGCGTAGGAAGGTAAGGCTGAGATGTCCCTCGGACCCACCGCGCGGCGGCGCAGACTCGGTACCTCGCTCACCGAACTTCGGGCGAGTGCCCGGAGAAGCCTGGCCGAGGCGGCAGAGCACATCGGCTGCAGTGCCGGGAAGATCCGAAACTGGGAGGCCGGGCGGTCCGGCATCAAGAAGTTCGAGCTGACGGCACTGCTCGACTACTACGAGACACCCGAGAGAGTACGGTCCCTGCTGGAAGAACTGCGCAGAGAGGGCGCACAACGCGGATGGTGGTCGACTTATCGGCTGCCCGAGTGGTTCAAACCCTATGTCGGACTCGAACAGGCCGCCTCGGAAGTGCACAACTTCGAGATCGAGCTGATTCCTGGACTGCTGCAGACCGAGGCCTACGCGCGCGAGATCCACTCGGCGGGTCGGCATATCACGGACCCGGCCGACGTGGAGAAGCGCGTCGCCGCCAGGATGGAACGACAGCAGCGGCTGACCGCGCCTGTACCGCTTGAGCTGCGTGCCGTGGTCAGCGAGTCCGCGCTGTACCGACAGATCGGCGGTCCGGCGATCATGACGGAGCAGCTGCACCACCTGCGACGGCTGGGCCGACTTCCTAATGTGATTCTTCAAGTACTTCCCAACAGCGTTGGTACTCATCCGAGTCTGGCGGGCGGATTCACCCTTCTCCGCTTCGCCGAACAGGCGGACCCCGATGTGGGATGGTCGGAGAATCCCTTGGGCGGTCATGTGATCGAGGATCGCGACGACGTCGCAGCCTTGACATTCATGTTCGACGAGCTGCGCGGGCTTGCTCTGTCCAAACGAGAGACCGCACAGCTCATCGCTAGGATAGTCGCGGAATTCACTCCCTGAGAAGGAAGAGGCGCGGCGTGCATCCATTGACCAGTGTCCGGTGGCGTACCAGTAGTCGCAGCGCCAACGGCGGCCAGTGCGTCGAGATCGGGCAGACCGCCGATGTCGTCGGCATCCGCGATACGAAGAATCGTCAGGGCGGCGTGCTCACCATGGCACCTCGCACATTCGGCGCTTTCCTGTCCGCGGCCAAACACGATCGACTCGGCTGACCACCCAGTACGCCGTAGGATCACCGTCGGCGACGTGGCGAGAATCGGCGGGAACGCGGTGCGAATCCCGGCCGTTCTCTTCGACCGGTAAGCCGTCAGAAGGATCGGTCTTATCCACCGAGGGGTCGCACTTCCCGCCTGCCTCGTCGACGATTCAATCAGCAGACGAAAGACCGTAGGACGGTCGTTCGATCCACGGTCGTTCGATCCACGGTCGTTCGAAATCTCGGCAGGACGGATCATCGCGACCGGTCGACGCGGTGCGGGGGCAACCGCGCGTGAGTGTCCGGTGATTCCCACTGTCTGTCGCGGGCCCGCCGTCTTCGGTGTGCCCTCGGGTGTACACCCGGGGACCGGCTCGGCGCCGAAGCGCACCGAGCCGGTCCCCGCGCAGCAGCGCGCGACGGTGCCCGACGGGAAGGAGTCTCCGGCGGCCTGCCGGGTCCTGCCTGCCCGAATCGCCTCAGCCTCGCTGAGGAAGCAGGCCGTGCGGGTCGAGCACGTACTTGCGGGCCGCGCCCTCATCGAACTCCTGGTAGCCGCGCGGCGCCTCGGTGAGCGGGATGGTCCTCGCATCGACCGCCTTGGCGATCTGCACCCGGTCGTGCAGGATCGCCATCATCAGCTGACGGTGATACCGCATCACGGGGCACTGCCCGGTGGCGAAGGAGTGCGACTTCGCCCAGCCGAGCCCGAAGTTGAGCGACAGCGATCCCTGCCGCGCCGCGGCGTCGGCCGCACCGGGATCGCCGGTGACGTACAGGCCGGGAATGCCGAGCGAGCCGCCCGCCCTGGTGAGGTCCATCAGCGAGTTGAGCACCGTCGCGGGCTTCTCGGTGCCCGCGTCACGCCCGTGGCCGCGCGCCTCGAACCCGACGGCGTCCACCGCCGAGTCGACCTCCGGCACGCCGAGCAGCTGCTCGATCTGATCCCTCGGCTCGCCCTGCGAGATGTCGATGGTCTCGCACCCGAAGCTGCGGGCCTGCGCGAGCCGATCGGCGTTGAGGTCGCCGACGATGACCACCGCCGCGCCGAGCAGTTGCGCGGATGCGGCGGCGGCGAGCCCGACGGGACCGGCTCCGGCGATGTACACCGTCGATCCGACGCCCACCCCGGCCGTGACACAGCCGTGGAAGCCGGTCGGGAAGATGTCCGACAACATCGTGAGGTCCAGGATCTTCTCCATCGCCTGATCACGATCAGGGAAGCGCAGCAGGTTCCAGTCGGCGTAGGGCACCATCACGTACTCGGACTGACCGCCGACCCACCCACCCATGTCGACGTATCCGTAGGCGGAGCCTGCGCGGTCCGGGTTGACGTTCAGACAGATCCCGGTCTGGCCCTCTTTACAGTTCCGGCACCGGCCGCAGGCGATGTTGAACGGCACCGAGACGAGATCGCCCTGCTTGACGAACTCGACGTCCCGGCCCGTCTCCACGACCTCACCGGTGATCTCGTGGCCGAGCACCAGACCTTCCGGCGCCGTGGTCCTGCCGCGAACCATGTGTTGATCCGAGCCGCAGATGTTCGTGGCGACGTTCTTCAGGATCACGCCGTGATCGCAGCGCCGTCCCACGTTGGCCGGGTTGACGCCGGGACCGTCGCGGAGGGTGAGACTGGGATAGCCGATGTCACGAACCTCGACTGCGCCCTTGCCGACATAGGCGATCGCCTTGTTCCCCGTCATCGATCTGTCACCTCGCTTCTGGTTCTGCGGTGCACACGGCGGCGTCGGACACCGTGACCGGCGTCACCTGGACCGAACCATCCTAGAAGCCCCCCGCGCCCCGTGCCATGGGACGAGGCGCCGGCCCCACTCGGCATCAAGCCTGGTGACCTGCGGTGATTCGCCGACGAGATTCGGATTCCGGCTGGGGAGCCCGACGCCACGTCCGAACCATCCGTCGCAGGAGAACGGCGCCGACCGCCGACGAGGTCACGGTTCGTCTGATCGACGGGAGGCGGTCGGCGCCCGCCACTCACCGCCGCAGGACGACCTCTCAGGGCCTGTCCTTGGTCCCCCTGGAGTCGTGAGCGGGGATCAGCGTGGGATGAGCTGCCAGGCGGAGGAAGGAGACATGACGGAGTGATGTCGACTGACGACAACGCCGCAGATCGCCGCCGCCTGCCCCGCGCAACAGGAAAGTGGGGATCGAAGACAGGCTCTTTCAGTCTGTCGCTCCGACGGCGCTGATCATCGACTAAGACTGGTCGGATGGGAATCCTGGACGGCAAGGCAGTGGTGATCACCGGGGCGGGTCGGGGGCTGGGCAGGGCCTACGCCCGGCATGCCGCAGGCAGGGGTGCCTCGGTACTGGTCAACGACGTCGATGTGGCGACGGCACATGCCGTGGTCGCCAAGATCCAGGCTGCGGGCGGGACGGAAGCGGCCCACGGCGGCTCGGTGGCCGACCCCGCCCAGGCGGAGTCGCTGATCAGCCAGTGGGTGGCGCGCTTCGGTGCGATCGACGGCGGCCTTCGATCCGCCGGGCCATGGCGTCGAACTCCTCGGCGAACATCTGCGATTCGACGTCGCGGCCTGCGGCGGCGAGGCGGGTCATCGCGACGGCACCCAGGCTGCCATCCTGACGACGTCGGTGGCGAGTGCGTCGAGGTCGGCGGGCCAGGGCAGTCGAGAACGTGTCAACCTGACACCGTCATTCTGACCGGCGAGACGGGCGGCAGACAGTGAGCATGCACAGGGAGGACGCCGTCCCGAGCGGCCTGGAACTGCTGCGAGCCGCACGGGGCCACGAGACCTCGGCAGGCATCGGTCTGCTGCTCGGCATGCGGTTCGAGGACATCGAGGACGGCAGGCTGACGCTCCGCTGCCGCACTCGCTCACAGTTCGCCAATCCGCTGGGCACGCTGCACGGCGGCATCCTCGCCACGCTGCTGGACTCGGCGATGGGCTGCGCCGTGCACACCACGCTCCCCGGCGGCATCGGCTACACGTCGGTGGACCTGGCGGTGAAGTTCCTGCGCCCCGGCTCGATCGACGACGTCGAACTGCTGGCGGAGGGCAGGGTCGTGCATCGGGGCAGGCGGACCAGCACGGCCGAGGGCACCGTGCACGACGCGGCGGGCAGGCTCCTCGCCACCGGCACCACGACCTGTCTGATCCTGCGGGACGACTGATCCGACGAGCGGGCGCCGTGCGACGGGAGGCGACGTCCACGGGGGTCGCGGCGCGCACCGGCGCGAGCGGCGGAGCCGACGTACCACGCAGGCGGCAGGCGCAGCAGAGGTCCACGGCGCCTGGCCGCGCGGTCGTCAGCGTGCCGACGCGACCGGAGTCGTTCGCCGCTGGTGCATCCGGCGGTAGGCCGAGGGCGTCGTGTCGTAGGCGTCCAGGAATGCCTGCCGCAGGGTCTCCCCGGTGCCGAATCCGCATCGGCGGGCGACGGTGCCCATCGGCAGCGCCGTGTCACTCAGCAGCACAGCCGCCGCCTCGGTCCGCACCGATCGGACGTATCGCGTGGGCGTGGTGTCCAGTTCCTCGGCGAAGAGCCGAGCCAGGTGGCGGGCGCCGATCCCGACGTGTCGGGCCAGTGCCGAGACCCGCAGATCGCCGTCGAGGTGGGTCAGCACATAGGCGGCCGCCTCGCGGACCGGTCCCGCGTCCGGCGGCCGCGCGGACAGGAAGAGACTCACCTGCGCCTGATTGCCGGGTCGCTGGAGATAGGTGACCATTCCCCTGGCGACCTGCCGGGCGATCACGGTTCCGTGATCGTCCTCGACGAAGGACAGCGCCAGATCGAGTCCGCTGGTCACCCCGGCCGAGGTGTAGACGTTGCCGTCCTGGACGAACAGCGGGGCCGGATCGAAGGACACCGCCGGGTACCGCCGGGCGATCTCGTCGAGGAAGATCCAGTGGGTGGTCGCCCGCCGACCATCGAGCAGGCCCGCACCGGCCAGCACGCTCGCCCCGGTGCACACCGAGGCGACCCGCCTGCTCATCGCGGCGATCCGGCGGACCTGGTCGGTGACGCGCACGTCCTCGGCAGCGGCACGATGCCCGTGGCCGCCCGCGACGATCAGCGTGTCCACCGGGCCCGCCACGCGCTCGAGCGGACAGTGCGGAGCCAGGACGATGCCGCAGGTGGTGCGGATCTCGCGACCGCCGAGGGTGGCCGTGGTGACCTGGTAGCCCGGTTGGGCTCCGAGGTGGTTCACGGCGTCGAGCACGTCCGCAGGGCAGGCGACGTCCAGCAACGTCGCGTCGGGGAAACCGACGATGACGACCCGACGCGGCTTCTCGGACACCCGGTGAGTCTAGCCGGCGGACACGCGCCGATCCGGCTCCCCGTCGGCGGCGCTGGCCTGGGCGCTGCGCCGCGCCCCGTCGTCTCGTGGGCCCACGACGGTGCCGTCACCGGCTCGGCCGCCGGGCATCGTTTCCCGCCGTCACCGGTCCTCCCGTCGGTCCCGGTCCCGTGCCCGAGGACCGCGCGATCGGTCTACGTCCGGCTCTCCCCCGCCAACCTCCCGCACCGAAGACCGCCCTTGCGCCGCACGGTTCGTTCCCCGAGAGCCACCCGGTCCCCTGCCGCACGCGACGCCTGCCGGGACATCCCGTCCTGCCGGTCGGATCGGCCGGCGCGACGGTGCACCGGAACCAGCCCCGCCGGGATGCACCGGCACGCCCCGGGAATCGGACCGGTTTCGCAGGATCTCGGACATCGGCGTGGCGACGCGGGGTCACCGAGGGCAGCGTGACGATCATGATTGAACAGCAGCGCACCATCGCTCTGATCGTGTATCCGGGGATGACCCCGCTGGATCTGGTCGGCCCCCTCCAGGTGTTGAGCGGACTGGCCGCGCTGGACTCGCGATTCCGGGTCGCCCTGGTCGCGGAGAACACCGACCCGATGCCGACCGACAGCCTGTTGCGGGTCTGCGCCGACCACGTCTTCGATCAGGTGCCCGACCCCTACGCGGTGATCGTGCCCGGCGGAATGGCGCCGACCATGCGGGCGATGACCGACGAGAAGCTCCAGGAGTACCTGCGAGACACCGCGCCCGGCGCGCATCGGATGGGCTCGGTGTGCACCGGGTCGCTGGTCCTCGGGGCGGCCGGTCTGTTGACGGGCCGGGAAGCGACGAGCCACTGGGCGTTCCTGCCGTTGCTGGCAGGCTTCGGCGCGACCCCGGTACGCCGCCGCTGGGCGGAGGACGGCCCGGTGCTCACCGCCGCAGGCGTCGCCGCAGGCATCGACATGGCCCTGCACCTGGTGGCCACCCTCGCGGGTGCGGAGGCCGCCCGCCGCGTCCAGCTCGTCATCGAGTACGACCCGGAGCCGCCGCTGGGCCCGCTGGACTGGGAGACCGCAGACACGGCGGCCTTCGCGCCGTCGCTGCCGGAGTACGCGCTGCGGGAGGGACTCCGGGAGCACCCCGAGCTGCAGGCACGGCTGGCCGCGCACCTGTCGACACCGCTCTAACCGCGCGGAGTCGGGCGGCCGGGACCGCACCGCCCGACTTGGCCGCCGGATTCACGTCGTCTCGAGTGGACAGTCCTCGGCGGCGGCCTTGAGTCGATTGAGCCAGGTCAGCAGCGTGGTGTCGAGCAGCTCCTGCATGCCGTCGACGTCGGCCCGTATCGGGTCGCCGTCCCAGGACACCAGCGTGTCGACCAGGACGCCGAGATCATGCGACCGGAACACCCACAGATGATTGCCGGTGATGCCGTCGACGCGTCCCACCCACCGGGTCTGCTGCATGGGCTTCACGTCGAGGACGGTGGACGTGATGTCCAGGCCTGCCGGACGCAGACCGAACGACGTGCCCTCGGCGAGGACGGGCGCTCCGGTGACCTCGCGGACTTCGGGATGCCGCCTCGGCCAGCCCGTGACGTCGGTGTGCAGCCGCCAGATCGTCGCCAAGGGTGCGCGGATCACGATGCGGCGCCGCGCCAGGACGAGGGCGGCCGAGGCGGCGTCGCGATGGTCGGCCATCGAAGGATGTCCTCTCGGGGAACGGGATGAGCGGGTTCCGCCCGCACACGAGCGGGGAGGCGGGAGGCTGCGGTCCTCGGCCAGCTGCTCGGACTCGGTCCGACAATGACATCTGAGCCCTCAGCCGCTTCACCGAGCCGCGAAGAACCGGCCGGTCGGCGGCACGATCGATCAGTCCCCGGTCCCCGGCGCGGGGCACGATCCCGGCGGACACCGGAGGGATGCACGGTGTGCAGCCCGGTCATCCCGAGTCGCCCTCCGTCGCGTGGGCGGGACGGCACGCAGCCTGTTCGGGGTGCGCACCCATGGCACGTCGTCCGAGGACAGGTCGGCGGCCACGATCAACGGCGAGGACGAACTCCTCCGGCGAGATCGATCAGCCGCAGCCCCTTGAAACCGGCCCGAGCGGCCGGGGCGGTGACACCCGCAGGCCCGCGGCGGGCCGGGACTCGGCGAGACCGAACCCCGCACCGCGCCGCACCGGTTCCGGCCCGGCCGCGACGACGAGTGCCTCAGCGACGTTGCACCCTGGCCAGCCACTGCTGGAGGGTGACCACGACGAGCAGGATCGTGCCGCTGACGACCGCCTGCCAGTTGGAGTTCAGCGAGCCGACCTGGTTGATCACGTTCATGATCACCTGGAGCAGGAGCACGCCGACCAGGGTCCCGAGTACGGTGCCCGCACCGCCGGTGAGCAGGGTGCCGCCCAGCACGACGGCCGCGATCGCCTCCAGTTCCATCCCGACGCCCAGCACCGTCACCCCCGAAGAGGTGTAGGAGGCCATCAGCATCCCGCCGAAGCCCGCCAGCAGTCCGGAGGTGACGTAGGCGATGATCTTGGTCCGGACGACCGGCAGACCCATCAGGTCCGCCGCGTCCTCCTGGCCGCCGATGGCCAGCACCGTCGCACCGTAGGACGTGCGGTGCAGGACGATGCCGCCGAGGACGAAGGCGATGACGACCAGCCAGATCGGGAAGCCGATCCCCAGCAGCGAGCCCTGCGACAGCGTCCGGAACGCCGACTCGACGGGCACCTTGTAGGTGGTGGCGCCCTCGTCGCTGATGAGCAGCAGAACGCCGCGCGCGAACAGCAGTCCGGCGAGGGTCACGATGAACGGCGGCAGCCCGCCCCTGGCGATGATCAGCCCCTGCGCCAGTCCGATCGCGCCGCACACCAGCAGGGGCACCAGCAGCGCCGCCCAGGTCCCGTACTGAGCGCCCCAGGCGGCCAGGACGCCGCCGAGCGCGAACACCGAGCCCACCGACAAATCGATGCCCCCGGTCATGATCACGAACGTCATGCCGAGCGCGACCACCGCGAGGAACGACGCCTGCAGCCCGATGTTGGTCAGGTTGCCTCGGGTGCCGAAGGAGTCGAAGGCGAACGTGGCGGCGAGGACCGCGACGACGAGGATCACCAGCGCGCCCTGGCGCTGGGCCACGCGGGCCAGCCGCGCCCCGGTGCTCGGGACGCCCTGGCCTGCGGGCGGCGCGGTCGGGGCGACGGAGCCTGTCATGGTGACGCCTTTCTTCCCGATCGTCCCGGTCTCCCCGATCTCCGGCGACCGAGTTGTACGTAGACGGCGGCGATCACGATGACGGCCTGCACCACCTGCGCGGTGGAGTCCGGGATGTTGTGGAAGATCAGGGTCGCCGTGATGAGCTGCATCAGCAGGGCGCCTGCGATGGTGCCCGCGACGCGCACCTGACCACCGGACAGCGGGGTCCCGCCGATCACCACCGCCGTGATGGCCGACAGTTCGATGAGCAGGCCGAGCCGCGTCGGGTCGCTGGCTTGGGAACGCGCCGCCAGCAGCACGCCTGCCAGGGCGGCCAGCAGGCCGCAGACGACGTAGGTCGTGACCAGCACCCGCTTCACCGGCAGTCCGGCCAGTTCGGCGGCCCGCTGGTTGCCGCCGATGGCGACGAGCCTGCGACCGTAAAGCGTGCGCCGGACCGCGAACCACACGACCAGCGACACCACGGCGGCGATGAGCACCACGTAGGGGATGCCGAAGACGTTGCCGGAGCCCAGCATGACGATGCCCGGCTCGCGGATGCTCTTGATCTCGCCGCCGATGAGATTGGCGACGCCGCGACCGGCGACCATCAGACCCAGTGTCGCGACGATCGGCTGGACACCCACCCTGGCGATCAGCGAGCCCGCCACCGCCCCGGTGATGCACCCGGCGAGCAGCGCGATCAGGATCGCGACGGCGGCCCCGTAGCCGATGTACAGCGGGATCAGCGCGGCGGCCAGCGCCATCACGGCGCCCACCGAGAGGTCGATGCCCTGAGTGCCGATGACCAGCGCCATCCCCAGCGCCACGATCAGCACGGGCGCCACCTGGATGAGCTGCAGCCGCAGCGTCCCCTCACTGACGAAGTTCGGGGTGATCGCGACGTTCACCAGGATCAGCAGGGCCAGTGCCACGAAGACGCCGTTGCGGCGGATCCAGTCCGCGTCGATGCGGGGCCGCCGGAGCCAGGGCGGCCTGCCGGACCCGCCGGACTCCCCGCCGCCCGCGTCGGCGGAACCCGCCGCTGCCTCGCGTACCTGTCCGGTCCCGGACGAGGTCTCCTCGGCCGGGGATCGGGGCGCGTCCGGGTCCGGCCGCCGACCCGCCTGGGTGGAGTCAGTCACCCGCGTCCTCCTCGTTCTTCTCGGCCGCCGTGCCAGGATCGTGGGCCAGCGCCGCGAGCAGTTCGGCGGTCGTACGCTGCTCGCCGACCAGCTCCCGCACCACTCCGCCGTCGTGCAGCACGACGATCCGGTCGGCGCCCTCGACCAGCTCCTCCATCTCGCTGGAGATCAGCACGACCGCCAGGCCCTGTTCGGCGAGTTCGTCGATGAGCGACTGCACCTCGCTCTTGGCGCCGACGTCGATGCCTCTGGTCGGCTCGTCCAGCAGGAACACCTTCGGCTCCGTGCACAGCCACCGGGCGATCAGCACCTTCTGCTGATTGCCGCCGGACAGCTCCCGCACGGGCTGGGCCGGGCTCGACGCCTTGATGTGCAGCCGGGCCATGAAGGTCGCCACCAGGGCGTCGACCCTCGACTCCGACACCAGGCCCAGCCGGGAGAGCCGGGGCAGCACGGCGAGCGCGATGTTCTCTCGGACCGAGAGGTCCGGGATGATCCCCTCGGCCTTGCGGTCCTCCGACAACAGGGCGATGCCCGCCCGCAGGGCATGGCCGACCGAGTTCGTGCGCACCTCCGCACCGCCGACCCGGACGGTGCCCGCCTCGCGCGGCAGCGCGCCGTAGACGGCCTGCACCGTCTCGGTGCGACCGGAGCCGAGCAGTCCGCCGAGGCCGACCACCTCGCCGGGGCGGACGGTCAGGCCGACGTCGTGCAGGCTGCCCCTGACCTGGACACCGGACGCCGTGAGCACCGGCTCCCGGTCCTGTCGGTGGGTCTCGCCGAAGTCGGTGGCTCCGGTGCGGCGCACCTCCTCCAGGTCGCGGCCCAGCATGTGCGAGATGAGCGCCAGCCTGCTCAGGTCCGCCATCCGGCCGGTGTGCACCTGCCTGCCGTCGCGCAGGATGGTGACCCGGTCGCACAGCTCCCAGAGTTCGTCGAGCCGGTGCGAGACGAAGACCAGACCCACGCCCGCGTCGCGCAGGGTGCGCGCGACGCCGAACAGGGTGGCGACCTCCTTGGCCTCCAGCGACGACGTCGGCTCGTCCATGATCACCACGCGTGCCGAGACCGACATGGCCCGCGCCAGCGCCACCATCTGCTGGACGCCGAGGCCGAGCCTGCCGAGGTCGGAGCGGACGTCGACGTCGAGGCCGAGGGACTCGACCAAGGCGGCGGCCTCGCGGTTCATCCGCGCGACGTCGATGAGACCGAGCCGGGTCCTCGGCTCGCGACCGAGGAAGATGTTGCGGGCCACCGACAGCAGCGGCACCAGGTTGACCTCTTGGTAGATGGTGGAGATCCCGGCCCGCTGGGCGTCGGCGGGCCGGTGGAAGTCGACGGGGGCGCCCGCGAATCGGACCTCCCCTTCGTCGGGCGGATGGACGCCCGTCAGCACCTTGATCAGCGTGGACTTGCCCGCGCCGTTCTCGCCGACCAGGGCGTGGATCTCACCGGCGGCAAGCCGGAAGTCGACACCGCGCAAGGCGCGCACGCCGCCGAACGACTTGGTGACGCCCTCGGTCTCCAGAACGGCGGCCGCCACGCGCTGCCGAGGCGGGTCGGTGCTGGTGGAGCTGCTCACGACGACGTCCTTCCTCGCGTGGGCCGTCGCCGACGCGGTCTGGCGATGCAGACCGCGTCGGCGGCTGAAGGCGGGATGGACTCGGTCAGAACGCGTTGCCGAGGTCGGCCTCGGCGTTCTCGCTGTCGTACTGGTCGTCCTCGATGATGACGTCCTCGGGGATCGTCTCACCGTCGTAGAACCGCTGCGCGGTCTCGAAGGCAAGCGGGCCGAACCGGGGGTTGGACTCGATCACCGCGTTGATCTGGCCGTCCACGATGGCCTGCACCGCGTTGCGGGTGCCGTCGATCGAGACGATCGTGACGTCGACGCCGGGCTGGAGCCCGGCCGACTGCACGGCGGTGACGGCGCCGAGCGCCATCTCGTCGTTGTGGGCGTAGATCGCGGTGATGTCCGGGTTGGACTGCAACAGCTGCTCCGCCACGGCCTGGCCCTCGTCACGGGCGAAGTTGGCGGTCTGCTCCGCGACGATCTCCAGGCCGGGGTGCTCGGCCTCGACCTGGTCCTTGAACCCGGCGTTGCGGTCGTCGGTGACGTTGTTGCCCGAGGAGCCGAGCAGGATCGCGACCTGTGCCTCGCCGCCTGCGGCCTCGCTCATCGCGTCCGCCGCGCGGGCGCCCTGATCGTAGAAGTCCGAGCCGAGGAAGGCGACATAGTCCTCGCAGGGGGTGTTGGTCACCTTGCGGTCGATGGTGATCACCGGAACGCCCGCGGCCTTGGCCGCGTCCAGCGCCGGATCGAGTCCGTCGGAGTTGACCGGAGCCACCAGGAGCAGTTCCACGCCCCGGTTGAGCAGGTCCTGGATGTCGGCGATCTGCTTGGGCAGCTCGTTGTCGGCGTTGGTGACTAGCAGCTCGCCCACCCCGACCTCGTCGGCGGCCGCGCGGATCGACTCGGTCTCCGCCGCGCGGAAGGCCGCCGTGTCCGGTTCGGACTGGGAGAAGCCGACCACGGCGCCCTCCAGTTCGAGCGGCTCCGCGCCGTACTGCTCCAGCGTGCAGCCCTCGCCGGTGTCCTCGGTGTCGCGGACGACCTGGCCGTCGCCGCCCCCGGTGGAGGCCGACGACGCGGCATCGTCCTCCCCGGTGTTGGTGCAGCCCGTCAACACGATTCCTGCCGCCGCGACCGCGGCGAACAGCCGCCGCGACCGCAGAACTCCTGTGCGTGTCATGCCGAACTCCTTGTTGCCGGGGCCACCACGTCGTGTCCGTCGGTGATGCCAATCACACGATTTCCCCAACGATCAAACATGATCGAACATCTTCCTGCAACAATTCTTTGACACGAAACAACAACGGCTGGTCAGTCCTGTCCTGAATGATCGACTTCGACCGGACGACTCGGACATTCGGCCGTAATCACTAGGACATTTCGCCCCTTTTCCGGAAATACCGGGGCGATGACGGCGGCGGTGTCCGGACGGCGGGGATCGACGACGTGGCCGAGTCAGGACCGGGCACACCTGCCTCGGGCGGGAGCCGAAGAACGGCCCCCGCCCGAGATGTCGCGTGCTACCTGCGGTGCTGTCTGATCAGTGCCGGTAGGTGGCGGCCAGCTCGGCCACCTCCTCGTCCGACAGTGCCCGGTCGAAGACCCGTGCGTCGTCGACGGCGCCGTTCAGGCGGTCGACCGACTGGCCGCCGTACTGGCCGCGCCCGATCACCGTGTTTCCGGTGGACTCCGCAGCCGTGCAGGCATTCTGGCTGTCGACCTTCTCACCGTCGACGAACAGGGCGAGGGTGCCCGCCTGTGCGTCGCGGACGCCGGTCAGGTGGTACCAGCGGCCCGGCTCCGGCTTCTCCGGCGACAGGGCGCGCAGTCCGATGAAGCTCATCGCCCAGCGCTGGTCCTGCCCGGAGTACTGGAGGAAGAAGGCGCTCTCCCGGCCGGTGTCCTGGCTGACCACCGTCTGGAAGCCGTCGCCCGCCTCGTTCAGCTTCGCCCAGGCCGCGACGCTGTAGCTGCCCGCCGTGTCGATCAACGCGGCGCCGGTGTCGGCCTGGCCCGCCCCGTCGAACGCGACCGCGCCGCCTTCGACGCCCTCGGTCCACTCCGCCCCGGTGAGCGTCGCGTGCGCCTCGCCGACCGCGTCGGCCGCCGTGGTGCCGGTGCCCTCGTCGAACTTGTAGGCGTTGACGCCGTCGGTGCCCGGCGTGCCGGGGTCCGGCTCGCCGCCCCCGCCGCCGCCGGTCCCGTCCGCCGAGCGGATGATCGCCTCGTTGATCTCCCTGACCTGGGCGAAGTCCATCTTCTCCACCTGCCGGTCATAGGTGAAGAAGCCGTTGACCTCGTGCTCGACGTCGGTGATCTGGGTGTAGATCGCCCCGCTGATCGCGCAGCTCGCCGCGCCCTCCAGGACGTCCTGCTGGTTCTCGACATAGCGTCGGGTCAGTGTCTCGGAGTCGGGGGTCATCTCGTAGGCGTGGCCGTCGCCGAACCACATGTGGCCCTCGACCTCCAGGCCGAAGCCGCCGTGCTCACCGTCCATCGACACCCGAGTCTCGTCCGGGGTCGGCAGCGCGGGACCGACGTAGGCGTGCCAGTCGATGACGTCGCCCTTGCCGGAGTCGCCCAGGGAGGCACAGCAGTTCACGCCGCTGTGCGCGTTGACCAGCCGCGTCGGGTCCTGCGCCTTGACCTCTTCTGCGATCCGGCCGGTGGCCTCCTGCGACCACTCGCCCCAGCCCTCGTTGAACGGCACCCAGCCGATGACCGAGGTCCAGTTCTTCTTCTGCTCGACCAGTTCGTGCAGTTCGGCCTCGAACTGCGCCCCCGCCTCGGCGGGCGGCCTGCCGCCGGTCCGCATCGACGGCATGTCCTGCCAGACCAGCAGGCCGAGCCGGTCGGCGTGGTAGTACCAGCGGTCGGGCTCGGTCTTGATGTGCTTGCGGACCGTGTTGAAGCCGAGGACCTTGTGCTGCTCGAGGTCGAAGGCCAGCGCCTCGTCGGTCGGCGCGGTGTAGATGCCGTCCGGCCAGTAGCCCTGGTCCAGCGTGGACATGTGGAAGAGGATCTCGCCGTTGAGCGTCATCCGCAGTCGGCCGTCCTCGCCCTCGGCCATGCCGATCTCCCGCATGCCGAAGTACGAGTCCACCCGGTCCACCGGCCGCCTGCCGTCCTTGAGGACCACCTCGAGGTCGTAGAGGAACGGCGAGTCGGGCGACCAGGTCTTGGTGTCGGGGACGGGAAGCGCGATGGGCTCGTCCGCGGCGCCCTGCGTGCGACTCACCGTGCGGCGGCCGTCCTTGACGATCGCCTCGACGGTCAGGCCCTCGGCGTCGCCGCCGGTGTTCACCGTCAGCCCCAGGGTGGACGACTCCAGGTCCGGGACCATGTCGAGCGTCTCGACGTGTCCGACCGGCACCGGCTCCATCCACACCGTCTGCCAGATTCCGGAGGCGCCCTCGTAGAAGATGCCCTCGTCGGGCACCAGCCGCTGCTTGCCGACCGGTTGCCACGTCGCGTCGGTGAGGTCCTCGACCCCGACGACGATCTCCTGCGGGCCTCGGCCGGTCAGCGCGTCGGTGACGTCGGCGGAGAACGCGCCGAAGCCGCCCCGGTGGGTGGCCACCTCCTGGCCGTTCACGTAGACGACTGCGTCGTAGTCCACCGCTCCGAAGTGGAGCTTCAGGGCGTTCGACGAGCCGACGCGCCAGCCGCGCGGGACCTCGAACGTCCGCCGGTACCACATGCGGTCTTCGTGGCGTTCGATCCCGGAGAGGACCGACTCGGTGGGATAGGGCACCAGGATGCGCTCGTCGAGCGTCTGACCGAAGGGCGGTTCCTCGCCTTCGGCGGCGCCCGCGAACTCCCAGATGCCGTTGAGGTTCTCCCAGTTCCGCCTGGTGAGCTGTGGTCTCGGGTACTCCGGCAGCGCGTTGTCCGGCGAGACCTCGGCGGTCCAGGGCGTGGGCAGTCTCGGCTCGCCCATCTGCCAGTCCTCGGGGTTCTGGGCCGACGCGACGGGGGAGACCACCGCCGTCGCCAACAGTGCGGACAACAACAGTGCGCCTGCGGAAACGGAGCTACGTCGTCTGTGCCGTCGTTTCGACGGTCCGGGAGGAGTCAAGGTCGAACACCCTTCTAGACCGGTCGCCACACCAATGCAGGGCAGGCATGGTGACGCTGGGGACGTCGAATTCACGCCCACCACACTCGGGCGCGTGATCCATTTCACACATGTGACGATCGTATGTCAACGATCACCATCAAGTTCGATCAGATTTCAACAGGACGATGCCCAGAACAGGCGGGCAAACACACAGTCTCGATCAAGAATGCCCACCGACGTGCTTGACTGATAGCGACACCGAGCGGAGGCTCCCGACTCGGCGCTTCCGAACGAAAGAGGACACGCAGTGCTCGCAGCCGAGAGGCAGGCACACATTCTCGAAGAGGTCCAGCGACGCGGCGCGGTGCGCGTGAGCGAGCTGTCGCAGCTGCTCAACGTCTCCGACATGACGATCCGGCGCGATCTCGACATCCTCGCCGCCCACCACCGGCTCGACAAGGTGCACGGCGGCGCCACGGTTCGTCGTGCGCCCAGCACCGAGGAGCCGGGTTTCGAGGCGAAATGGGTGCAGCAGACCTCGGAGAAGCAGGCCATCGCGGCGGAGGCGGCCAGTCTGATCAGCCCCGGATCGGCCATCGGCCTGTCGGCCGGGACGACCACCTGGACGCTGGCACGGCTGTTGTGGGAGATCCCCGACCTGACGGTGGTCACGAACTCGATGCGCATCGCGGGCGTGCTGCACGGTTCCGGCCCCACCGCGCCCAACGTCGTCCTCACCGGCGGCGTGCGGACGCCCTCGGACGCCCTGGTCGGCCCGGTCGCGGTGTCGACGCTGCAGATGCTGCACCTGGACGTCGTGTTCCTCGGCGTGCACGGGATGGACTCCCAAGCCGGTTTCACCACCCCGAACCTGCTGGAGGCCGACACCGATCGAGCATTGATCGCCGCCGGTCGCAGGCTCGTCGTCCTGGCTGATCACACCAAGTGGGGCACCGTGGGAATCAGCACGATCGCCCGACTGGAACAGGCCGACGTGCTCATCACCGACGACCAGCTGGGCAGCGGAGCGCAACAGTCCCTCCGGGAGGCGGTCGGGGAGCTTCGCGTGACCCGGTCGCGGTCCGGCGACGAGGAGGAGGACGCGGTCTGACCTCGGCGGCGGAGGGCGTACATGGAGTGTGCCCACCCGACCGAAGCGCGCGGACGGATCGTGCGGCCAGGCGGTGAACGCCTTCGCGGTCGCCGCGTTCGACGCCGGGTGTGGCGATGGTCCGCCCCGACGACGAGCCCCCGGCCCGCGACAGACTCACGGGACGCTCCACGCAGCGCCGGGGTCGTCACGACGGCGGCCGGCCACGCCCCGCTGTGTGGTCCTGTTCGTTCGGACCGACCCGGACACGAGGCCTGCGGCGGCACGGCACCGTCCGCCTTGGTCGGCACGGCGACGATTTGGAGTGGTCGGACGGGCCCTCGACCCCGACCGAATCCGAGGGCCCGTCCCCGTTCAGGCGGCGCTCCGGCCGATGTAGACGTCGCGCGCGCGGTAGTGGGTGTCGCCGCCGGGGCCGGGCGAGCCCGCCGAGCCCTCCATCTGGAGATTGATGATCACCCAGAGGGGCTGGTTCACGAAGCCTGCCGCGCGGTGCTGGGCGACCCACTGACCGTCCAGGTAGTAGTGGATGTCGACGTCGGTGGCGTTGACCTTGGTGATCCACGCCCGATACTCGTGCCAGCTCCCCGGCGAGGCGACGTCGACGATGGTGGTGGAGACGTCGGAGGCGCTGCGGAAGGTGTTGAACCAGTTCCTGGCGTTGCCCTTGTACTCGAGGATGTCGCTCTCCGGCGGCCAGCTGTTCACGCCGGTCAGCCAGAAGGCGGGCCAGGTGCCTCTGGTGGACGGCGCCTGAAACTCGCCGCGTACCTCGTAGGACGGGTACCGGTCGTTGACGATGATGTGGTCCTTGGCGTGCACCGCGCCCGAGTGGTACCGAATCGGCAGATACGGATCGGCGCTGCTGTTGCCCTCGTCCCAGTTGATGCGGGTCGCCTTGAGGTTCAGGACGCCGCCGTCGAGCCACACGTGGTTGTGGTCGGTCGGGCTGCCGTACATCCGGGCGGTGCCGTTGTGATCCGATCCCCACGGGTAGCCGTAGTTCCATTCGGACTCCAGGGCGGCATAACTGCCGAAGGAGCCGCTCACCACGTGCTCCCAGGCCGCGTCCTCGGCCGCGACGGAACCGGCGGTGCTGGTCAACCCGGCGGTCAGGGCAAGGGCGAGCAATCCGATTCTGATGCGCATCTCGAACCTCCGTCACCAGGGCGGGCACGCGCGTCGTGTGACCACGATCACGCATATGTCGGCCGAGGGACAACCGCTGCCCGGCCCAATGTGGACTCGGCGGGCGCCCCCGGTGTGCGGTCGAGGGCTGCGCCGACGAACGGCTGATCGACGAGCCGGGGCCTGCGGCTGGTCTCCGGTCTCGGCGCCGGTGGCGACCAGCGCTCGGACCGGCCCGAGATCACCCGGCGAGATCGCATCGGTGGATCGTCGAGCGGGCGACGATGCACGGCGGTTCCGGCGGGGCGGCCTGCGCGGCGGCCGGGTGATCTCGCCTCGAACTGATCGTCCTCGGACGGGACGGGCGACGGGACACAGGCGACGCAGGGTCGAGGCGACCGGGGCGGCGCCCGGCTCGCGGCGGGCGACTCGGGGAGGGAGAGTCGCCCGCCGCGATCGGCGGGCGGCTCAGCCCGCCGCCACGGCCGTCCACGAGAACTCGCCGACCAGGGACACCTCGGAACACTGTTGCATCGGCATGATGAGAATGCACCTCTCTGAACATGACGTCCGATCCGAATCGTCGTTCGGGAAGGGGGTGCCGATCCGACGATTCACATCGCACGCAGATCCGATGGGAAAAGGACGACAGCCATCGGTGACGACGGGGATCGTCGGGGGCGAAGACGATCCGAGTCGAGCAGCCGATGACGCCATTGTTCGGCCCGGCGAAATCAGTGCGTGATGATCAGTGGCGCCGAGAACCGGTGATCCGGAGTTCGTGCGACAGGGAGGGTTCGCAGCACGAACTGTCTCCTCGGCACCGCCACGAGTGCCGATTCGTGGACTGCGTCGCCGAGGAGACGGCTCCCCCACTGCCGCCGCGACCAGGGTTCACGCCGCCATGGCACCACGTCCTGCCTCCCGAAACCCCTAGAATTCGGGAGACAGGACGCGGCGCGCACACCGAGAGGCACAAGCCGCCCGCTCATCGTTCGGCGACCAGTCGTCGACGAAGAAAAGCAGGAGAGCAGACCGCGCCGCTCCGTACTTCCATCACGCATATCCGAGCGATTCGACAATCGACGATCGCTTGAGATCACCGGAACCTGCGCCACCCGAGGACATCGAATGACAAGAGGGGAGGGGGTCCGGCCGTCACATGACAATCATCGACGTGAAACCGAGATTGAAGCTGCTGTCGAGCTGCGCATCACTTCCGTTCGCACCGCCGAGACGGTGACCGGGACAGATCCGATCGAGACGATCCGATCCCGGCGCGCGGGATCCGCGCGCGGTGATCGCCACGATCGGCGGGCGGGGGACGGACGCGAGAACCACGGCCGGGAGCAGCCGAGGACGCCTCGGCGAGAGTCGGCCCGTGCTCGCGGTCGCGGGAACGGACCTGCCGCGGCTGCCACGCCGGACCCGACGACGGCTGGGGATGCCGTCGGTGTGGTGGGACTCCGGACGTGCTCAGGGGACGCTTCGGGTCGAGAACCGAGATCGAGTGCTCCTCGGCGCCGAGGGACTCGCATCGGCCAGGGAGACGCCGTGAGCCTCGGGGGTGCGGGCTGGACGACGTCGGCGGCATCGCACCGGGTTCGGCGGCCGATCGCGCGCGGCGGTGGGGGCGCCGTCGCGTCGGGCCTGCCCGGCGTGATTCCAAGACTCCGTGTGTTCCGCACTGTCCTCCCCTGCGCTCTCGACGCCTGCGGACCTCCAGGCAGCTCTCGGGCACCGCAGGATGCGAGATTCGCGGCGCACGACGTCGTTCGGGCGACGTCGCGACACATCGGATCAATCCGCGTCCCTGGGTGACCGGCAGCCGACTGGACCACGCGGGCGTCCCGACCAGGGACGCACTCCTGTTCCGACCCTGGTCGTTCTGTCCCGCGTGGGTCAATCATGCCGCAGCGTCCGCCCAGATCGCGCACAGGCGTTGCTCCGATCGTCCGATGACCTGTGCCGCGAGACGGGTGAGTCACCGTGCGTCCCTGCGCAGCTGAGATCGGACGTGATCGGCAGAGAGGTCACGTCCGTCGGTTCTCCAGGTGGGAACGACATGGTGCCCGACCCGGCGCACAGATCATGCACAGCCGTGTCAGGCTGGCGGTAGATTCTGAAGATCAATCGAGGACTGCTTGAGGATCCAGCTGCACGACGGTTCCTGATCGACGAGGCTTCGGCGACTGTGGACACGGGGTGACTGTGGAGTTTCGAGTCTTGGGACCGCTGGAGGCACGACGGGACGGCAGGGCCGTCTCGGTGGGCGGCCATCGACAACGGTCGGTGTTGGCGGCACTGCTGCTCCGCGCGAACGAGGCCGCCGGGACCGGATACCTCGCCGAGGCGATCTGGGAGACGCCGCCCGCCGCTCCGGAGTCCAACATCCGCACCTACGTCGCCGGCCTGCGACGGGCCCTGCGCGGCGTCGGCGAGCCGGCGGAACGGATCACCACCCGCCCCGGCGGGTATCTGTTCTCGGTGCACCCCGGCGAGCTGGATCTCCTCCTCTTCGAGGACCACGCCCGCGAGGGTGAGCACGCGGTGCGACGCCGCGACTTCACCAGAGCCGTCGAGCATCTCGAACGGGCGCTGGCGCTGTGGCGGGGCAGACCGTTGGAGGGCAGCGCGGTGGGAACGCTGCTGGCCACCGAGGCGGACCGAATCGAGGATCGACGACTGGCGGTGATGGAACAGCACGCGCAGGCGTGGATCGCGTTGGGCAGGCCGGACCTCGTGGTCGGCGGGCTGCGCGTGCTCGTCGCCGAGCACCCCTACCGCGAGGAGCTGTGGGCGCAGCTCATGCTCGCGCTGTACCACGGCGATCGGCAGGCCGAGGCGCTCGCCGCGTTCGCGCAGGTCCGAGGGCGGCTGGTGACCGATCTCGGCATCGAGCCGGGCTTGCGTCTCCAACGCCTCCACCAGGAGATCCTGTCTACCGAGCCGACCGGAGCCGCCGGACCGGACCGGACCGACGACGCCGTCTCGGTGGCGCGGGCCTATCGACAGCTGCCGATGGACATCGTCGAGTTCACCGGGCGGACGGCCGAGTTGAGCAGGCTGCTGCGCATCGTCGAGGAGCACGGCGATCCGGCGGCCACGGCTGTGCCCGTCGTCGCCATCGAAGGGATGGCCGGGGTCGGCAAGACCCGACTCGCGGTGCACGCCGCCCACCGGATCGTCGGGCAGGGCCGCTTCGACGAGATGCAGCTCTGGACGGATCTGCACGGCTTCGACCCGGAACACGCACCTGCGAACCCGGCCGAGGTGCTGGCGGGCTTCCTGCGGCTGCTCGGCGTGCCCGGCCAGCACATTCCGCACGGCCTGGATGCGCGCGCGGCGCTGTACCGGGACCGGCTGGTCGGCAGGCGGGTGCTCGTGCTGTTGGACAACGCGGCCACCGAGGAGCAGGTCCGGCCGCTGCTGCCCGGCACGGCGGACTGCCTCGTGTTGATCACGACGCGCCGCAGGCTGTCCGGGCTGGACGGCACCCGGCCGCTGCCGTTGGGCGTGCTGACCACCGAGGAGGCCGTCGGCCTGCTCGCCCACATCGCGGGCGACGGCAGAGTCGAGGCGGAGCCCGCGTCCGCCAGAAGGGTCGTCGAGCTGTGCGGCGGACTGCCGCTGGCGGTGGTCCTGGCGGCGCGCAGGCTGCGCAACCGGCCGTTGTGGACCGTCGCCGACCTGGTCGAGCGACTCGGCGACGCCGAGCGGCGGCTGGCCAGGCTCTCCGCGGGCGCCCTGGGCGTGCACGTCGTCTTCGACCTCTCCTACCGCGCGCTGCCGCCCCGCCATCGCAGGCTGTTCCGGCTGCTCGGCATGCACCCCGGCGACGACATCACCGCGCACACCGCCGCCGCGCTGGGCGATCTGCATCCCGACGATGCGGAGACCCTGCTGGAGGACCTGCTCGACGAGCATCTGCTGCACCAGTCCACGCCCGGCCGCTACCGGTTCCACGATCTGCTGCGCAGCTTCGCGCGGGAGCGAGCCAAGGCCCAGGAGTCCGCCTCGGACCTCGCCGGGGCCGTGACCAGACTGCTGAGCTGGTACCTGCACGCCGCCGAAGGCGCCAGGAGACTCCTGGAACCGCACCGCAGTCAGCCCGTCCGGCTGCACCCGCTGCTGACCCGTCATCCGGTGCCGCCCCTGGCCGACCACGAACAGGCCCTCGCCTGGTGCGAGGCGGAGCGGGCGGGACTCCTCGCCGCCGTGCAGGCCTCGATCGAGATCGAGCAGCTGTCGATCGCCTGGCAGCTTCCGTCGATCCTGCTCAACTTCTACTACCGGCGCAGCCACTGGGCGGACTGGCTGGCGACGCACCGCATCGCGTTGAAGGCCGCCCGTGCCCTGGGCGAGCAGCACGGCCAGGGCCTCATCTGGCGCGGCCTCGGGATCGCCTACCACGACCTTCGGCGCTTCACCGAGGCCGTGGACTGCTACCAGCGGGCGCAGCGCATCCTCGACGCGGTCGGCGATCGCAACGGGCAGGCCTGGAACCTGAACAACCTCGGAATCGGCTACATCGACCTGGAACGCCTCGACGACGCCCGCAGCTGTTTCGCGCTGGCGCTGCCCGCCTTCCGGGACACCGGCGACCGACAGGGCGAGGGGATCTGCCTGGGCAACCTCGGCGACACGCTGCGCAGGCTCGGCCTCCGCGCCGAGGCCACCGCGCATCTTCAGGAGGCCCTGCACATCCAGCACGACATGACCGATCAGGCGAGTCTGCGCTTCACGCTGGTCTCCCTCGGCGATCTCCTGCACGACGACGGCGATCACGCGGAGGCCGCGCGACACCAGCGCGAGGCCATCGCGGCCAGCGAGTCCGTGGGTGACCAACGGATGGTCGCCCGCGCGCTGATCGGTCTGGCGCGTGCGCTGGAGACGGCGGGCGACGGGGGTGCGGCGCTGCATCATCGACGGCGGGCCCTGGCCATCTTCGACGAACTCGGCGACCCGCAGGCCGAGGTCCTGCGTCCGCTGCTGGCCGAGCCGCCTGCCGAACAGCCCGACTACGCGGACCCGCCGGACGAGCGCTGAGCGCACCGCAGGCACGCGGACCCGCTCCGTCCGCGCGCGCCGAGCACCGCCGGCCGGTGGTCGGAGGACCGTGCCGGGTGCGGCGAGGCGCGCGTAGTCGACGCCCGTCGCCCCGTCGACGACCCGCCTGCCGATCGCCATGGCATGGCCCGCCGTCGCGGCGCGGCGCCACGACGCAACGCGTGTGGACCCGCTCCGCGCGAGCTCGGTCATGCCACCCGGATGAGCCCGCACCGCCGCCTCGTACTCCGCGCGGTTCCGGTCGGCGAACGCGCAGTGCTCTGGTCGGTCCGCTGTGGCGCGCCGGGTCGTCGCCTCACCACCATGACCCCGTCCGCACGCTGACCCGTTCCCCGATTCTCCGACCATGCCGGGGTTCGACTGCGTACAGTGTCGTCTCGAACACCACACGTCATAGTCGCGAGGGTGCCATGTCTCCCAGGCTGTTCGTGTCGACCAGTGCGGCCCGTCGCCGCGCTGCACCTCGGTTGTGCGGACTCCCGCCGCCCCTGCCCGTTCGAATCGGGCGAGACGGCGCGAGAGACGTCGGGAACGCCGTTCCGGCAGGTGATCTCTCGGTCCCGACGCCCTCGGTGCCGATGACGGTGGCGCTGAAGGCATCAGCGTCAAGGATCCTGATGCCGTGCCGTCTCGGCCACGGAGACCGGCGATGAGCGGCCGGGAGGACCGGTCGCCCGAACCCGACCGCGTCCAGATGGAAGCCCAGGCATCCGGCGAAGCAGAGATCTACCAGTCGCTGGGTGACCAGTACATCGCCGAGCGAGACCTGCACCTGACCCTTCAAGACGGCGTTCGCTCCGCGCGACGGGCGACGTCGCAGGCCGGACAGGGACCGTGTCCGTATCCGGGACTGGCAGCATTCGACCGGGATCATGCATCGTGGTTCTTCGGTCGAAACCGGCTCGTCGCCGAGGTGATCGAGCGGCTCGACGAACGACGCTCCAGTGGCGGGGCGCTGATGGTGATCGCACCGTCGGGGGCGGGCAAGTCCTCGCTGCTGCGGGCGGGCCTCATCCCGGCACTCGAAGGCGGGGCGCTGGACGGGTCGCAGCGGTGGCCTGGGGTGCTGTTCTCCCCCACCGCCCAGCCGATGCTCTCCCTCACAGCGAGCCTGGCTCGCGGCCTGGACATTGACCGCTTCGAGCTGGACGCGGCGGTCGCGCAAGGGCCCGCCCGCCTCGCCGCTGTGGTCCGGGCAGGGCTGCGACGACGCGACGACGCGCACGGGGGCAGGCTGATCCTGATCGTCGACCAGCTCGAAGAGCTGTTCACCCTGTGCGAGGACGAGTCGCAGGGCCGGGCCTTCGTCGACGCGCTGACGACCCTGGCCGCACCGGACGCCGACGGCGGCGATCCCGTCGCGCTGGTCGTCTGCGGCCTGCGCGCCGACTTCTACGGGTCCTGTGCCGAGCACCCGTGTCTGCGGACGGCACTGCGCGACGGCCCGGTCATCGTCGGTCCGATGACCACCGCCGAGCTGCGCGAGACGATCCTGTTCCCCGCCGCCTCAGTGGGGCTGACCATGGAACCGGGCCTCGTCGAACTGCTGCTGGGCGACCTGGGCGGGGCCGGCCCGTCCGAGGCCGGCGGCGACGGGCGGTCTTCCGCTGCGCCGGGCTATGCCTCGGGCAGGCTCCCGCTGCTCGCCCATGCCCTGCGCGCCACCTGGCAGCAACGACACGGCAGCGTGCTGACCGTGGCGGGATATCGCGCGACCGGCGGCATCGCTCACGCCGTGGCCACGACAGCGGAACGGGTGTTCACGGGCCTGCCGAGCCCCGCGGCACAGCAGGCGGCACGGACCCTTTTTCTACGGCTGGTCAAGATCGGCGAGGGTGTGGAGGACGTCCGACGGCGGGTGGCGACAGCCGACCTGCACGGCGTGGCGGCGGGCGGGGCCGGCGAATCCGGGCATTCGAGCCCGTCCGAGCTCGACGCAGTGCTGGCAGCGTTCACCGCAAGCCGGCTGCTCACCTGGGACCGAGACAGCGTCGAGATCACCCACGAGGCACTACTGCACGCCTGGCCGCGCCTGCGCGACTGGATCAACGCCGACCGGCACGGCAGCCTCGTCCGCCAAGAGATCGAAGAGGCCGCCTCAACCTGGGATCGCGGCCAGCGCGAGGCCGGCTCGGTCTTCCGGGGCGGCAGGCTGGACACTGCCCGCCGCTGGGCCGACCGGCGCCACGCGGAGCTGAGTCCGGTCGCGACGGATTTTCTCGCCGCCTCGATACGCCGGGAGCTTCGAGACGGCCGACTGCGCACGACCGTGGTCGCCGCCCTGTCCGTCCTGACCCTGGTCGCCGCGAGCGCAGCCATCGTCGCCGTGGATCAGCGCGGCGTCGCCGACGGGGAGCGGGCGCGGGCGGAAGCGGAACGAGACAACGCCGTCGTCAGTCAGCTCAACGCGACGGCCCACCATCTCCGGGACGCCGATCCCTCGATCGCAGCGGGTCTCGACGCGGCGGCCTTCGACCTGCGTCCTTCACCTAACACCTACACGCATCTGCTGAACGCGGCGAACACCGCGCTCTACACCCCGCTGGCCGGGCATGAGGACTCGGTGTACTCCACCGCCTTCACCCCCGACGGGACCACGCTGATCAGCGCCGATCGGGTGGGCGGACTCCGATTATGGGACCTGACCGATCCCGAGGCGCCGAGGCAACAGGCCGTGGTGTCCGACGCGCATGTCGGCGCGGTCTGGTCGATCGCCGTCGCACCGGACGGCCGCACGCTCGCCAGTGCAGGCGATGATCAGGCCGTCCGGCTCTGGAACGTCGCCGATCCGACGGAGCCCGTTCCGATCGGCGAGCCGTTGACCGAGCACGGCCGCTGGATCGGCTCGCTGGTCTTCAGCAGCGACGGATCGAGAGTGTTCGGCGGCGACGACGCAGGCACGGTGCACCAGTGGACGGTCGCCGATCCCACCGCGCCCGCCTATCTCGGCGGGCAAGGCACCGAACAGGGATTGCTGTCCTCACTCGCCCTGCATCCGGAAGGACACACCCTGGCCACCGCAAGCTACGACGGCACGATCCGGCTGTGGGACGCCGCCGAGCCCGGCGAGCTGACCGCGCTCGGCGAACCGCTCACCGGGCATCTCGGTGAGGTGTTCTCCGTAGCGTTCAGCCCGGACGGCAGAATGCTCGCGAGCGCCGGTGCCGATGCTGGCCTGCGGCTGTGGTCGGTCGCCGATCCGGCGGCGGCGGCACTCATCGGGGAGCCCGTCGCCACCAGCACCACGGGGTTGCGCGCAGTCGCGTTCAGCCCGAACGGTGCGCTCGTGGCCACCGGCAGCATGGAGGGTCCGGTGCAGCTCTGGAACGTGATCGACCCGAACGCCGTCGTGCCACGCGGCCACGCGCTCACCGGCCACACCCACACTGCGGGCACGCTGGCCTTCAGCCCGAACGGCAGGCTGCTCGCCTCCGGCAGCGGCGATCGTCGGACACACCTCTGGAACCTGCCCGAGACCATGCTGCTCGGGCACGCCGCCCACGTCGAGGCAGTCTCGTTCCGCCCGGACGGCCGGGTGCTGGCCAGCATGGGCTTCGACGACACGCTCCGCTTCTGGGATACCGCCGAGCCTGCGCATCCCGCGCCGCTGAGCACGATCCACGACGTGTCGCTGGCCTCGATCGCGTTCAGCCCGGACGGCACGATCCTGGCGGGGGCAGGCGCGGACACCGGCTCTCGATCGGGCCGGGACCCGAATGCGGACCAGCTGCGGCTCTGGGGCGTGACCGACGCCGCCGCTCCCACGCTGATCGGCTCGATTCCCCTTGACGCAGGCAGGATCGCCTTCGCCCCCGACGGGACCCTGCTCGCCTCCGGCGGCGACGAGCAGGTGCTGACCCGGTGGGACGTCGGCGACCCGGCCGAGCCGGTCCTGCTCGACCAGTCGGACGCCGACGACGAGGCCACCCCGGCCTCTGCCCTGCATATCGCAGTCAGCCAGGACGGCGACACACTGGCCACCAGCCATTCGGACGGCGTGATTCGGCTCTGGTCGACCGGGGACGGCCTTGGTCTGCTCGGCGCCACCAACACAGAAGGCCTGCCGGAGATCTGGTCGACGGCTTTCAGCCCCGACGGGTCCCTGCTCGCGAGTGCGGGCGAGGACGGAACCGTACGGCTGTGGGACCATTCCGACCCCACAAGCCCCGTCGCGGTCGGCCCGCCATTGACGGGTCATGACGCACCCGTCACGACGGTCGCCTTCACCCCCGACGGAAAGACCCTGGTCAGCGGCAGTGACGGCAACACCATCCGGCTCTGGGACGTGTCCGACCCTAGGCAGGCCGCCGCGCTGGGTGCGCCGCTCATCGGGCACGGCGCAGGCAGCGCGGGGCGGCCTGTCCACACGATTTACTCTGTCGCGGTCAGCTCGGACGGACGGACGCTGGCCAGTGCAGGGGGCGACACCACCGTGGGCATCTGGCCGCTGGACATCGAGACGACCCTTGTCCGCACCTGTCCGGTCGCGGCCGCCGCTCTGGACCTCGCCCGGCGCGACGGCGGCCTCGCCGAGGACGCCCCGGTCGGCCCCGACTGCGGGTGAGGCGCCGCCGACGGACGTAGTCGGGGAGCGGTCCCGGCGCGTTGGGCCGAGAATTCGCCCGCGGTGGGATCCCGTCGGTGCGGAGCATCGCGGAACGCGGCGGCCCGCCTCACCGACCGTCGTCCGACGTGACCGATCGTCGGACACCGCTCCGCCGAGGCGGCTGCCCGCCCCGGCCCCCGTCGGTGCCGCCGACCGGAGCGGACGAAGGTCATGATGGCGTCGCCAGCGGAACCGTCTGGCCAGACCGGCCAACCACCCAGCCAGACGAAACACCTGCCGCCTCACCGGGCGGCTCCGGCGGAGGGGGTGTCCGCGCAGCGGCCGCCAGGCACGAGAGGGGCCGTCATTCAGGCGATGCGTGGTCTCTTCGAAGGCGATCTCACTCGAACTCATGTTCGAATAATGCCCGGCCCGCGCTGAGCCCGACAAGGAATCCACAGCTGATCCACTCCATGGTGTGAGCCGGCATCCCACGGCAGCCCGCGCCGTCATCCAGCCGGAGCCGAGCCGGACAGGCGAGTCACCGTAGACCTCGCGAGGACCGCGAGCAGGCACAACGGTCTTCTCAACCCGGCCACAAGATCGAGTCCACCTGCTCGCTGAGGAGGTCGACGTCCCGGTCCCGCCGGAGAGCAGAGGCGGGGTGGCGGTCTGGCCGCCGCCGTCAGGTCACCGAACAGGGCGATCCAGTGCTGCCTGCCGAGACGGCGGAGACGGACAGCCGGACTCCCGTCGACCGCACCACGTCGGCGGAACAGACCGAGGGACGACGCCTGGCCCGACCCCAGAAGGCAGCGGGTGCAGCCTGCTCCACCCGCACGAGGCCCACCGCCCGCCCTGCGTAGGCCGCGACCGTTTCGGGCACCCTAAGATCGGCGGCGCACTCGGTAGCGCCCGCCGGGCGTGCTCGGTGCCCACTTCACGAGGGGAGTCTCGATGACCAGCTCAGAGCGACCGGCCGCCGCGTCCGGCACGTTCAGCATCGGCGGCGATCTGCCGGTGAATCGCCTCGGCTACGGCGCCATGCAGCTGACCGGTCCGGGCGTGTGGGGCGAGCCGAAGGACCCGGACGAGGCGGTGCGGGTGCTGCGCCGCGCGGTGGAGCTGGGCGTCACCTTCATCGACACCGCCGACGCCTACGGGCCGTTCGTCGCCGACCACCTGCTGAAGAAGGCGCTGCACCCCTATCCGGCCGATCTCGTCATCGCGACGAAGGCGGGCTTCGCCCGCACCGGGCCCGGTCAGTGGGTGCCGATCGGGCGGCCCGAGTACCTGCGCCAGCAGGTGGAGCTGAGCCTGCGGCATCTCGGCCTGGACCGCATCGACCTGCTGCAACTGCATCGCATCGACCCGAAGGTCCCGCTGGCCGATCAGGTCGGCGAGCTGGCCGCGCTCCAGCAGGAGGGCAAGATCCGGCACATCGGCCTCAGCGAGGTCACCGTGGCCCAGGTCGAGGAGGCGGGTAAGACGGCCACCATCGCCTCGGTGCAGAACATGTACAACCTGGCCCGGCGCGACGCCGAGCCGCTGCTGGAGTATGCGACGGCGGCGGATCTGGCCTTCATCCCGTGGTTCCCGCTGGCCACCGGCGAACTCGCCAGGCCCGGCGGCCCGCTCGCGGCGGCGGCGAAGGAGCACCAGGCCAGCCCCTCACAGCTCGCGCTGGCCTGGCTGCTGAAGCGGTCGCCGGTGATGCTGCCGATCCCCGGCACCTCCAGCGTGGGGCATCTGGAGGACAACGTGGATTCGGCGACCATCGAACTCGACGACGCCGAGTTCGCCGTGCTGCTGCGCGCGGTGTCCTGACGACGCGGCTTGCGCAGGCGTGTGACCAGGCGCCGGAAGGCGCTGCAACCCGGTCCGCCCACTGATGAATGACCACCCCGTGAGCCACCCTCGCCCGCGAGGTGGAGAGGACGCCCCATGACGGCCGCGACGATCGCCGAGGTGTTGCGCGCCCTGCGCAGCATCCGGGCAGCCACCTACCGGGTCGCGCCCACGGCGGGCGGCGTCGCCGTCACGCTGGTCCTGCGGGCCAGTCAGAACGGCAGGCGCAACGCCGCCGATCGGATCGTCTCGGCGCTGCACCGTGACGGCCTCGCCCTGGACGTCGACGAGGACGCCGACCCGATCACCCGGCTCGCCGATGAGGTCGAGCCCGTCCTGATCCGGCGGCTCGCGGAGCCGTCCGCAGGAGGATGATCGCCAGGGTCCGAGCGGGAACGCCGCAGCGGCGGTGCCCGATCGGGCATCGTCCATCGCGTCCTACGCCGCCCGGCGGTTGTCGGCGTGCGGGCACGGCGCGGCCTGCGGAGCAGGCTGGTTTCCTCCTCGGCCACTCCCCGCCGCCAGGCAGCCCGTGCCGAGAAAGGCGGGCTTCGGGCTCGCATCGCCCTGCGCCACCCCCAGATCCGGCAGAGCTCGAGACGCCGAGCCGGGGCGACGTCCACCTGGACGCCGCCCCGGACCCGTGAGACGGGCCGCCACCCGCCCCACGATTCGTCAGGCCCGACAGGCCTCCAGTTCCGCGAGCTGGCCCGCAGGCCGGCCGGTGTTCGCGCTGATCACGACCCGCAGGTGTCGCACGGCGGTCGCCGGGAACTCGATGGTCACGGAGTTCCCGGTCGCCGGGTCGAAGGAATGTCCCTGCGACGCCGCCAGCGTCGTGAAGGTCGAGCCGTTCGTGCTGCCCTGCACGGTGCGGGTCTGCGTCCTAGTTCCCCAAGCCGTGGACGGGGGCAGCCGCCGCACCACCCGCCCGACAGACGACGACTCCCGCAGCTGGACGGTCAGCGACGGTGGGAAGTAGCCGTTCACGTTCTCCTCATAGGTCGCGGGATTCCCGTCGACGGCGGCACTACCGGGGAAGCCGCCCAGGACTCGTCGACCCGGCGACGGGCCGCGCTCAGCCGGGCACCGAGCCTGCGGTGTCGATCGTGGTGAACGCGCCCCACAACAGCGGGGAGTGCTCGACGCCGCGCAGTTCCCGCCAGGCGGCGAGCCGCTCGCGCTGCCAGCGGGCCACGGCCCGCACCGGGTCGTCGCTCTCGTGTGCCGAGTCGATCGCCAGGATCGCGTCCTGGAGCGGGCGCACCGCCGGGTCCACGCCCGCGAGTCGCTGGAAGGCCAGATCGGTCGGCAGCGTCCACCGGGTGGCCGTGACGAGTTCGGCGCCGCCGTGGATCATCGCCGTGGCCAGCCCGAGGGCCTCGCCGAAGCGCAGGTCGCCGCCGCTCTCGCAGGCGATCAACGCGACGCGGCTGGGGATCGGCCAGCGCTCGGCGCCCGACTGCGGCACCTCGGTCAGGGTGTGCGTGCCCAGCAGCAGGTCCTTCGCCGACAGCGGCCGGTGACCTCGGATCGGCGGGGCAAAGCCGAGGGTGTCGGCGGTGCAGGCCAGGTGCAGTCGCGCGTCCTCGCTGAGCCCGGTCTCCGGCACCGAGGCCGTCACGTGCCCGACGTAGAGCAGCCTGCTCGCACCCGCACGGAGGGTCTCGCCGAGCCACTCCCGGTCGAGATCGGTCCGGCGGAACGCCTCGACGCCGCGCGCGGAACCCGGCTGCGGGGAGTCCGGCAGCACCGGCCGAAGCCTGCCTCGCCGTGCGTGCTCGGCGATGCGCCTGGTCAGCGGGGCGTCGGCGGACATCCGCCCCAGCACCGAGCCGAGGACGGAGTCGGCGCGGAAGCCGGGCACCCGAGGATCGAGGATCGCCGCGACCGGCAGGTCCCGTGACCCGGCCCAGGTGCGAACCGGCCGCGCGGGCGCGTGCACGATGCTCGCGGGAGCGAGCACGCTGACGTCGGCGATGTCAACGAATCGGATGTCCCGGTCGGGTGCCAACAGCTCCCACGGCACCTGCGCGAGGCGCGGCGAGGGCTGAATCCGCACGTGCGGCCGGATGCCGCGCACCATCAGCTCGTGCAGCACGACGGCCAGCCCGTACGGCAGGAACGTCCGCGACAACAGCTCGGCGAGGGCCAGCTCGGCCTCGTAGGCGGCGAACGCCCCGGACGTCAACGCTGCGGCGAGCCCCGGCGGACCGGCGTCGCCGAGGGCTCGCGCGCCACTTCCGTCCGATGTGGACGACGTGCCGCCCGGCAGTGCGGCGGTCAGCGCGTCGAGCGCGACGCGGAGCTGTTCCTCGGGAACGCGGGACGCGCCGGGCCGATCGAGGTCGTGCGTCCAGCGCCACGAGAGGTAGAGGTCCCCCGCGTCGGCCATCCGGAGCAGCACCGTCGGCCGGTCCCGATCAGGGCGGCCCGTCATGGTCACCATGCCGGAATCACCCTCGTCGCGCGGATCACGCCGCCGTAGCGCGCCGTGGCGCGGGCGAGGTGGGCGGCCAGCGCGACGACGCCGTCCTCGGTCACGGCCAGCCGGGGCGGCGGGGCGACGCGGATGCCCGCCCCCGCCGCGACGCCCGCAAGCGCCGCACCGAGCTGCAACGGGCCTGCCGCGTCCGCAGCAGGATCGGCGGCCGTCGCCGAGGGCACGTCCAGCAGCGTGGACGGCAGCACCGGCCCGGCCTCGCCCCGAGGCTCGGTGTCGGCCAGCGGACTGCCCGCGCACTGCGACTCGACGAGTTCGGCGACCAGGTGCCCGTCGCCCGCCGCCTCGGCCAGCCGGAACGCCAGGCTCAGTGCGGGCTCGGCGACCTGACGGCGCCACTGCGCACGCTGGTGTCCGTCGACGAGGGTGAAGCGCACCGCGTCGACGGCCAGGGCGGCGGGCACGGCCAGGGTCAGCGCACGCGGCAGCAGGGCGGGGATCGAGTGCGGTTCCCGTGCCATCTGGTGTTCGAGCAGGAGCGCGTGCCGGACGTCGAGTTGCGCGCAGGCCGCCGTCAGCCCGCGGGCCGCGTAGACGGCGTACGCCTGAGTCAGATACGCCTCGCCCTCGGCGTAGCGGCCTTCGGCGACGGCGGCGGTCGCCAACGGCAGCCGCACCTCCGCCGCCTCGACCACGGCACCGTGGTCCTCGAAGAGTCGGAGGCTGCGCAGGAACAGACTCGTCGACCGCGCCCGGTCGTCCCGGAGGCCTGCCAGGAAGCCCGACAGCTTGAGTCCCATCGCCAGGTGATGGGCCATGCCCGCGCGGGCGAAGAAGCGCTCCGCGTCGGCCAGCAGCACCGCCGCCTCGTCGAGCAGGCCACGTTGGAGATACATGATCGCCAGGTTCTGTCTGCTCTCGGCGGCGGCGATCGGGTTGTCCGCCGCCTCGAACGCGGTGAGGGCCTGGCGGGCAAAGTCCTCGGCCAGTGCGACCCGACCGGTCTCGTGATGCACGGCGGCCAGCGTCGCCAGCGGGTGGCCAGTCCGATCCGGAGCGACGCGCCCTGCGACGTCGAGAGCCTCGCGCGCGAGGCGGCCCGCGTCGGCATAGCGCCGCTGGTGCATCGCGACGGCGGTGAGCGACAGCAGACAGCTCAGCAGCAGCGCGCCGTGATCGACACCCGGCGTCGGGCTCGTGGCGGCCATGAGGAGATCCCGGGCCTGCTCCAGGGCACCCTGTGCCTCGGCAGGCTCGCCGACGTGCTGCAACGCCTGGGACAGGTTGACCAGCGCGCCCGCGCGTAACAGGTCAGTCGAGCCGTCCGCCATGCCCGCCCACCAGGTGATCGCCTCGCCGAAGCCCGCGATGGCGGCGGCGTGGTCGCCCAGTTCGTCGGACACGCTCGCGGCGTTGCAGCGGGCGCGGGCCCGCAGGTCCGCGAGCACGGGGGCGCGGGAGGCCAGCCGGGCCGCGCGGTCGAAGGAGTCCAGGGCCGAGGCGAGTTCCCCGCCGCCGAACGCGGTGGCACCGACCCGGAGCAGCTCGGCGATCTCGGCGGCCCGGTCGGGGTCGACCTCGGCGTCGGCGGGTCGGGCGGCGGCCACGGAGTCCGGGAGCGCTGCGGCGGGCGAGGCCGCTGGGGCGGGCGGCGCCGTGGTCGAGTACGTCGGGGCGTGGAGGTCGGGATCAACGTCGAAGTCGGTGAGCAGCTCCGGTTCTCGGCGCCGGGTCGGGTCCTCGCCGAGGAACGGGTCTTCGGGCATGTCAGAAGTCCTGTTCTGCGACGGCGAGTTCGGCGAGCAGCGGCGCGTCGACGTCCTCGCCTGCCGTTCCGGCGGCGTCGGCCGGGTCGGCGCGGGCCAGGCGATGCCGCACGAGGGCACGCACCCGATCCCGCACGGCACGGGCTGATTCTTCACCAGCACCGGGCTCGGCGAGACTGCCCAAGCGGGGCTCGACACCGCCCGCGCCGGGCTCGACCACTCCCCCCGCACCGGGCTCGACGACATCGTCCGAAGTGGACTTCGCCGCTCCGAAGCCGGGCAGACACACCTCGACCGCGAGCGGCGCCGTCGAGGTCGTCTGCGCGACGGCCTGGCCGACCCAGGTGTCCGACACCAGCCGCAGCGTGACGTCGAGCGAGTCCGTATCGGGCCGGTCGCGGGCGGTGGCGGCCATCATCACCACCGCGTGCGGCGTCAGATGCTCGGGAACCTCGGCACGCTGCGACTCGGTCAGGCCCGGCGCGGCGACGACGCTGACGACGACCACCGTGCGGGCGTCGACCCGCACCAGCTCCCAGGACACCGCCGACTCGGCCGCGTCGAGCAGACCGGGCGGACAATGCCGCCAGTCGGAGCCGCCGCTTCCCCTGGCCAGCACCAGCCCGCCCGCAGGCTCGGCGGCGACCGGGCCCGCCGCCAACGCGTAGTCCTCGGCGCGCGCGGGCGCGGTCACGACGTCGCCGGAGTCGCCGAGATCCACCGGGCCGTCGACGTCGCCGAACCCGGTCAGGTTCAGGTCGTCGAGATGCGCCCAGTCTCCGAGATCGTCCGGATGCAGGACGTCCTCGATCAGCTCCGCCGCCTCGCCCGTGTCCGCCGAGGCGAACAGCAGGTCGCACTCCTCGATCAGGTCGCCGATCTCGCGCGCGAGCAGCGTCTGATCGAGGGCGGGGATGTCGTCGATGGTCGAGGCGGGCCACCAACGGCTCGCCCACTGTGCGAAGGCGAGGCGGCGGGCTCGTGCCGCGAGACCGGGTTGTGCGGGAACGGCGGCGAGGAGGACGTCCGACCCGCCGCCCGGATCGGCGGAACCCGCCGGGCCGACGGCCCCGCCGGCATCCACCTCGGCACCCGCAACGGAATCCAGCTCGGCGCCCACGCCGGAGCCCGATCCCGCGCCCCCGCCGACATCCGATGCGACGCCCGCGCCAGCATCCACCTCGGCGCCCGCGCCGGAGCCCGACTCGGCGGCGAACCGGCCGAGGGCCACCGCCACCTGCTCGCCGTAGAGCGCCCAGACCCAGTGCTGCGCGAGGTCGACGTCATCGAGGACGGCGCAGGCGACGGGCGTGGTCCCGAGCACGCTCCAGGTCAGCTGCCCGCCCGCCACCGTCAGCACGGCGACGTCCACGCCCGGCTCGGCATCCAGGACGCTCGGGACGGCGAAAACGTCGCGAGGACCGGGCGTCCCCTCAGCGCCCGAGGGCGCAGCGGCGTCGTTCACCGCCGGGCGGGCCGCCGCCGGATCACCCGCCCCGTCGTCTTGAGTCGGAGCGCCAGGGGCCGTGGTCCCGGCGGGGTCGGCCCGCGCGGCGACCGGGCTGAGCACGTACAGCCCGTCGGCGGTGCGGCGTAAGAGAACCGCGTCATCCATCGCGGTCACCGGTTGCTCCCCGCCCCGGCGCCCGCCTGGTTCGCCGCACGCGGCGAGCGGAGGCTGAGGGCGTGCCGGACGCGGGTCCGGTGGTCCAGGATCACGGAGCGGGCGACGCCGTCGAGGACGTCCCACAGGTCCTCGACCCGGTCGGCCGGGGCGTCCCGCACATCGCGGCCGTGCAGCCGCACCCACAGTCGACGCAGGTAGGACTGCCACGGCGTGCGCAGGTCGGCGGCGAGCCGATCCAGCGGGTTCACCGGCTCGGCGACGTCGCCCCGGCGCGGCCTCGGCGTCAGCGCCAGCCGACGTGCCTGGAGCACATAGGCCTCCCGCCGCCACCGGCCGTTGACCACGCGATGAGCGGCGGTCTCCGGACCGGCGGCGGCAGCGGGCGCGGTCCCGGCGGCGGCCTCCGTCTCGGCGTCCGCCGCCCCGGGTGCCCCCTCGGTGCGCGCGGTCTCGCCGAGCGGCCGCAGGCCGATCGCCAGCCGGACGCCGACGGTCACCGCGACCCGCAGCGACTCCTCGGTGAGGCCCCACGGCGCGCAGGCCCGGCCGATCTCCTCGGTCACCAGCTCCGCGATCGGCGGCAGGTCGGCGCGGTCCGGGGCGGTCTGCAAGGAAGTGAAGACCCGTTCGTGGACGGTGCGATCCAGCGGCAGGCCCAGTGCGGCCTTCGACGCGGACGTGCCGATCTGCGGCATCCGAGGCGCGTGGTGCTCGGTCAGCCCGAGGTCACGAGCGGACCAGCCGTCCACTGCGGACGCAGGTGGCTCGCCGAACCCGATCGGCGCCGCCGCCCCGGAATCGACCGCCGCGCGCGGACCCCACAGCCGCACGCCCGCCGCCGTGCCCGCCCGCGCGACGGCCAGCTCCGCCAGGGCCGACGTCCCGGCGGCGGCCCTCGAGGGCGAGCCGGTGCGCGCCTGCGGGCCCGCGTTCAGGACGACGTCGATCAGCTCGATCGACGCGCGGGAACCGGCAGCCGCCCCGTCACCGCCGACCCCGGCCCGCCGGGCGGCCCAACTCGTCTCCACCAGCGCGGTCAGTTCCACCAGACGGCCGACGACGTGATCGCGCAACGCCTGCGTGGTGCGGCCGCCCGCCGCGCCGTGCAGCTCGCGCAGTTCCTCCGCCGCGAGGCGCCTGCCCGTGGCCTGCTCGGGTGCGCCGTCGGTCACCGCGAGTTCGTAGCAGCGTGGGAAGTAGAGGTCCTGCGGGTTTCCCTCGGTGATCCGCAGCTGCCGCCGCACCTGCTTGAGCAGGGTGAACCACGCCGCAGTATGGGCGAGCACCTCGGCGGCGCCGCTCACCAGCTCGACGAGCAGCGCGGCGCCTGCTCCGGTGACGAGCGGACCCGCGCAGCTCGGATGGAGCACCGGCCGGATCACCAGCGGATCGAGGATCAGTTTGACCGTGCGACTGAGCGGCCCGCCCTGCGCGTTGCTGAGCGCGCCGACGTCGTCGAGCCCGCGCCACACCTCGTCGAGCACCATCGCTCGCGGCCGCACGACGGCCGACCCGGCGGGCGCCGAACTTACGCGAGGCCGGGCGTCGGGGCTGGTCGACATGCCGCGAAGGCTATGCGCGCCGGAGTCGGGGCGGCAAACCTGGGATCGGTAGCGCGGCAGGGATTCCTAACGTCGCTCGCATCGGCTCGACACCACCGAATCACCGAGCCGCCGAGTCTCCCTCGCGGGGCGTCGAACGCCCCGCCGTCGAGAAGGACGAGCCATGAGCAGGATTCTTCGCGTGATCGCCCTGCTGTTCCTCGCGGGATCGGTCGGCTACTACCTCTGGTACGGCCTCACCGATCAGGCGGGCAGCGAGTACGGGCTGAGCTGGGTCGGCCCGCAGATGATCGCGCCGATCATCGCCGTGAGCCTGGTGCCGATGGTGTTCGCCTTCACGGCCGCGAGCGTGCTGAGCGCGATGTCCGGGAAGAACAGCGCGGCCTTCCGCGACGGCGCGATCGGCGTCGGCACGGTGACCTCCGTGACGCCCACCGGGATGCAGCTCAACGACCAGCCCGAGGTGCGGATCGAGCTGACCGTCGAGTCCGCCGACGGCCGGATGTTCGCCTCCGAGGCCAGGATGGTCGTCGCCGTGACCGAACTCGGGCTGGTGCGGCCCGGCGTGCTGCTGCCCGTGCGGTACCTGCCCGGCCGCACCGACCGCGTCGAGATCGACCGCTCCGGCGACGCCGCCTCGGCGCAGGAGGTCATGAACCAGGTGATGATCCGCAAGGGCCTCACCACCCCGGCCCGGTTGGACATCGTCCGGCGCGGCGTCAGCGCCAGGGCCGTCGTGCAGTCGATCGTCGCCCACGGCGAGGTGCGCGACGGCAACCCGCGCATGATCATCGGCGTCACCGTGACCCGCCCGGACGGCACCACCTTCAGCACCGAGGCCGACCGGTTCCTGATGCCCGGCGTCGTGGCACAGCTGAAGATCGGCAAGGTCCTCGGGGTGCACTACCTGCCCCACGACGAGAAGGAGATCGTCCTGTCCACCCCCGCCAATGCCTGACCACGCGGCGCCGCCTGCGATGCGCGGCGCCGCGACGTCGGGGACCGCCCCGACGCACCCGGCATGCCTGCACGCGCGACGCCGCTGCGGGCTCCGGGGCGACCGGGGCTTCGGGCACCGCTGCCGAGATCCGAGCAGGCGGCCGCCGAAGGCCGTTTGCGGGGCGTGCGGCCACTTCCGCGCCTCGCCGTCTCGATCATCGACCATCCGCAGCCTGCTCTCGATCGCCGAGCGCCGAGATCAGGTCTCGGCGTGGGCCAGGTACGACAGGGCGATTCGTGGCGGGTGCCGGTGGTGGTCGTCGCCGGTTCGGACCGCACCGCCGACCGGATCGAGACGGGCCGGGGCGGGTGCGTCAGGCGCCGGTCGTCGGCTCGGGGTCCGGGGTGACTCCGGTGACGTCGGCCGTGACCTGCCACAGCCTGCCTGCGAGCACCGAATCCCGTGCGGCCGCCGAGCGGCGGGCGGGCCCGGCGGGGCCGCGGATCTCGAACAGCCCGGTCGGGCCAAGGTAGTCCCCGCCGTGCACCTTCCCGGTGGCCGCGAGGAGCTGGGCGGCGATCCCGGCGGCGACCGGCTGCGAGAGGAGTCGCTCGGGGAGCACGAACAGGCGGGCGCTCCAGTTGCCGCCCCGGGCGAGGCCGTTGCTCAGCAGTTCCGACGTCGTCATTCCCGGGTGGGCGGCGACCGAGAGCACCGGGTCCCCGGTCCGTCGCAGTCGTCGATCGAGCTCTGCGGCGAACAGCAGGTTCGCGAGTTTCGAGGCCCCGTAGGCGCGCGTGGGTGCGTAGCGCCGACGATCCCAGTGCAGGTCGGTGAGGTCGAGTCGCCCGGTGCGGTGTCCGAGGCTCGACGTCGTCACGACCCGCGAGGGCAGCCCGGTGCTGCCTGCCGCCCGCAGCGCGGGCATCAGGAGCCAGGTCAGCGCGGCCGGGCCGAAGTGGTTGGTCCCAATCTGTAACTCGAACCCGTCGCGGGTCAGCAGATGCGGGCCCAGCGACACGGCGGCGTTGTTGATCAGCACGTCGATCCGGTCTTCGGTGCGGTCCCGGATGTCGGCGGCGGCGGTGCGGACGGAGGCGAGATCGGCCAGGTCGAGCAGGACAGCCTCGGCGCTGCCTCGGTCCTCGAGTCCGGCCCGCACCTGCGCGACGGCCGCCGCGCCTCGGTCGGCGTCGCGAACGGTCATCAGCACGCGGGCACCGGCCCCGGCCAGCGCCCCCGACAGGGCGAGACCGAGGCCGGACGTCGTTCCGGTGACGACGATGGTGCGGCCGGTGAGGTCAGGAAGGAATTCGTACGGCTGTGCCATCAGAGTGTCTCCCGTGCGGGTGAGTTCATTCGAGTGAGCAGGCCGATGTCGTGCACGCGAAGCGAGGCGGACCGGGCGCTCACGCGGTGCGACCCACGAGGGAGAGCCGACCTCGATCACGAGTTCTCCGAAGAGGTCTCAGACCCGACCGGCCCACTCGGCGTAGGACGTCCAGGCCAGCAGGCTCGCCCGACTCTCGAACCGCCGGGGCTCGCCGCTGATCGGGTCGGTGAACTCCAGTGTCGTGGCCAGCAGTTGCAGCGGACGGCGGAAGTCGTCCAGCGCGGTCTCGACGAGGGTCGGGTAGAAGTCGTCGCCCAGGATCGGCACGCCCAGCCCGCTCATATGCAGGCGGAGCTGATGCGTGCGCCCCGTGCGGGGTTGCAGCCGGTATCGGCCCAGTCCGTCACGCTCCTCGAGCAGCTCGACGCGGCTCTCACTGTTGGGCGGGCCGTCGACCTCCTGCGCGGTGATGATCCCCCGCTCTTTGACGATGCGACTGCGGACCGTCCGGGGCAGGTCGAGGGCGGGATCGACGGGGGCGATCGCCTCGTATTCCTTGTGCACGCGCCGATCCCGGAACATCGTCTGATATGCCCCGCGCCGCTCGCGGCGGACGACGAACATGACCAGGCCCGCGGTCACCCGGTCCAAGCGGTGGGCGGGGCTGAGCGCGGGCAGGTCCAGCTCTCGGCGCAGCCGCACGAGTGCGGTCTCCAGGACGTGTCTGCCCCGGGGGATCGTCGCCAGGAAGTGCGGCTTGTCCACCACCACGAGGTCGTCATCCCGGTGCAGGACCCGGATATCGAAGGGCACCGGCACCTCGTCGGGCAGGTCGCGGTGGAACCAGACGAAGGAGTCGGGCCGATACGGAGCGTCGGGGGCCACCGGGCCGTCGAGCCCGACGATCTCCCGTCCCGCCAGCATCGCGTCGATCCGGGCGGGGGCGACCATCGGCAGCCGCTCCACGAGGTGGTCTCGGATGGTCGCCCAGGGACCCTCGGCGGGCAGTTTGAGCCGCGCCGGATCGAGGCCGTTGCGCTGCGGCAGCGGCGAGGCGAGCTTCCGTCTCATCCCGCCCAGCCTATCCGGCCCGACGGCCTGCCCTGCCTCTCGTACTCACCGCAGGCCAACCCGGCGGGCATCCGGGGCGGGCGAGCTACATCGAGGCGGGCCCGTCCGGCTCGGCGGTCAGCAGGGCGAGGACCTCGTCGTCGGAGGTCTGGTCGAAGTCCTGGTACCACTGGCCCACCGCGACGAAAGACGACGGCAGCGAGAGACACACCACCTCGTCCGCCTCGGCAGCGAGGGCCTGCGCCGCGTCCGGCGCGCAGGCAGGCGCGGCGAAGACCAACAGGCGCGGCTCGGTGCGTCGCAGGGCCCGCAGGGCCGCCGTGGCGGTGACCCCGGTGGCCAGGCCGTCGTCGATCACCAGGACGTCGCGTCCTCGGGTCGGTGTCGGCGGCCGGTCGCCCTGATACCGGAGGACCCGTCGCCGGGCCTCCTCACGTTCCTCGGCGCACGCCCGGCTGAGGTCGCGCACGTCGAGCCCGAGCATGGTCAGCGTCTGCTCGGCGTAGTAGGGCGGACCGTCCGCGGTGACCGCCCCGACGCCGAACTCCGGCTGGCCGGGGACGCCGATCTTCCGGGACACCGCCACGTCCAGCGAGGCGCCCAGTTCCCAGGCGACCTGAGCGGCCACCGGCACCCCGCCCCGGGCGAGGCCCAGCACCACGGGGTCGTGCCAGGCACGTCCCCGCAGGCGGGCGGCGAGCAGCCGACCCGCCGCCGGTCGGTCAAGGAAGACTTCGGGCGCGGTAGCCATGTCAGAAGCCATACCCGACGGCGGGTCGCGGGTAAACACGCGGGGTGCCCGCCGGGCGCACCGGGGCGCGGCCGGGCCCGCGGCAGGCGGGGACGCTCTGCCGTGCCCCGCCCCCGCACGTCTCGGCTCAGCCGGTGAAGAACTCCGTCAGCACCGGCGCCAGCGCGGCCGGGGCCACGTCGTGGTCCTGGCCGTCCAGGATGCGCTGTCGGCCGCTGGGCACGGCGTCGGCGAGTGCCCGCGAGGTCTCCTGCATGCCTGCGGGGCTCTTTCCGCCTGCCAGGACCAGCGTGGAAATGGTCACGGCGGCGGCGGAATCGGTGGGCAGCGATCCGTCGCCCATCACGGCGTTGTCGTAGAGGAGCGTGTGCGCGAGTTCTTCGAGACCGGCCCAGTTCGGCGTCGCGCGCAGCCGGGCGATGGCCTCGGCGGACATCCCGGTGGAGGTGAGGAACAACGCGACGGCCTCGCCACGCCGCCCGGTGGACACCAGTTCGCCGAGTCGGGTCGTGTACTCGGTCGAGCCCTCGCGGGGCCCGTCGGTGACGATGAACGGCGGTTCGTAAAGCGCCAGTCTGCTGATCGACAGCCCGGTCGCGGCGGCATCGAGCGCGAGCGCCGCCCCGGAGGAGTGGCCGTAGACGAGAGCCGAGCCGCCTGCCGCCTGGATGACGGCGTCGAGGTCCTCGACCTCTCGTGCCACGGCGTAGGGCGCGGTGTCGCCGCTGTTCCCCCGGCCGCGTCGGTCGTAGGCGAACACGGTGAAGCGCGCCGACAGCACCTCGGCGAGCGGCGCCGCCGAGGCTCGGGTGTTGAAGGCGCCGCCGACCAGGATCACCGCAGGCCCCTCCCCCGAGCGGTCGACGGCGATTGCGGTGCCGTCGTGCGATGTCACTGTGCCCATAGTCTTGTCGCTCCCCTATCGGTGGATTCGTCTGCTGAACCGAGGAACCTTCCCATCGTCGGCCGACACCTGCGCGGCGGACGCGCGCGACTGAGGGGGTGATCTCATCAACGGCGCGTATCCGCCTCGTGACAACCGCCTGATCCGACCGGTTCGAGTAAACCCTGGTGAGCAGCGAAGACCACGCCGTTCGCCTCCTCGCCGCCGAGACGGGCGCGGGTTCGCACCACCCGGTGCGGGTCGGCGATGACCGTGCGTGTCCGGGACGATCCGGCCGGAAGATGCCAGGCGGGCGGCGGGAAATCCGCACTCGGCAATCAGTCGGCAGGTGCCGATGAGAGCCGATCGGCGCAATTCCTCATCCCTTCGGAAGATCCGGTGAGCCGACACCGGATATCCGGCTGCACAGCGTATCCGGATACCGATCGGGTAATGCTCTGCCGCGCAGGAACAGGACGAGCGTCAGGTGGTCTAACCTGATCAGACCGGTGATTCCCCAAGTATGTTTCGGATTCACGGGCTCGATGGAATGGGTTTCGCCCAACCATGCGACGAGACGGGAGTGAAAGTCATGGGAAAGAAGGACTCCGACCGTGACGGCCAGGGCGACGCGCAGCCGGAGAAGTGGGAGAACTGGGGAAGCAAGGACGACCAGAACAAGCATGAGAGCGACGACAAGTAAGGCGGAAAGGGACGTGACCGACTGGCGTGCACAGCTGACCGTGCCGCGTGCCCCGTTCATCCCGCAGGTGGTGTGGGTCGACGACCCGGCGACAGGCGACTTCCGTGCGGTGTCGAGGAACGACGACGAACCGCGTTGGCAGGCGCTGGTCGACGTCGACGAGCCGATCGTCACCCAGGTCGACGACGGCGCGACGGCGCCGGGAGACGCCGGGCGGCAGCCGTCCAGCTCGTGCAGTCAGCCGTCGTTGGTCGCGGCCATGCTCACCACGCTGGACGTGCACGCCGGGCATCGCGTGCTGGAGATCGGGGCGGGCACCGGCTGGAATGCCGCCCTGTTGTCCGCGCGGACAGGCGCGGCCGGGCACGTCGTGTCGGTGGAGGTGGACCCGGCCGTCGCCGAGGGCGCCCGCCGGGCGCTGGCCGAGATCGGCGCCACGCCGTCGGTGGTGACCGGTGACGGCACCAGGGGTTACGCGCCCGACGCGCCCTATGACCGGGTCGTCTGCACCGCGTCGGTACGCGCGATCCCGCGAGCCTGGCTCGAGCAGACCCGGCCCGGCGGCGTGATCCTCGCGCCGTGGGGCACCGACTACGGCTCGGACGCCCTCACCCGCCTGGTGGTCGACGAGGCGGGCGGGGCGTCCGGTCGGTGCGGGCGAGGCCTGTCCTTCATGCGGATACGACAGCAGCGCCGGGACTTCCTCGAACCGAGCCGATCGGCGATGGCGACGGCTGCAACGTCGCAGACCACGCGCCGCGGCCGGGAGTTGTTCGAGATGGTCGCCTTCGCCGAGGCCGCCTTCACGATCGGGCTGCGAGTGCCGTCCTGCTACCTCACGGTGGAGGATCTCGACGCCGACCACCGCCGGATCGAGCTGCACGACGTGCGGTCCGCGTCCTGGGCCCGGGTCGGACTCGTGCGAGGTGCGGACCCGTGGACGGTGCACCAGCTCGGGCCGCGTCGGCTGTGGGACGAGGTCGACGCCGCGTATGCGTGGTGGTGTGCGGCGGGCCGCCCGACGCCGGACCGCTACGGGCTGACCGTCACCCCCGCAGGCGACCACGAGGTGTGGATCGACATCCCGGAGGACGCCCGACGATGGGCGCTGCCCGCAGAGCGTCCGGGGCCCGGACGCTGACGCGACGCCGCGCAGGCGAGGAATGCCCGATGGGCACGGGCGGTCAGCGCACGACGGGGCCCGCCCGGCCGGAGCCGTCGGCCCGGCGTGGGCCGGTCGATGTCGAGCGGCACCCTCGCCCGTCGTCGTCTCGCCCTTGCTCCGGAAGACGATTCGCGCCGCGAACAGCACCAGAGGTCGCCGGAGGGTGCTCAGGCCGAACGCCGTGATGCCGTCGCCGATAGTCCCGGAAAACCTGCGAGGCCGACGGGAAGCCGCCTACGCTGACTCGCCGGGGAATGGGTCAAGCCGATGACGGCTCGTCGGCGGCGACAGAACACCGGGGGTGCACTTGGGCATGTGGGGGACGGCAGGGGTCTCGCTCGACGCGATACCGGTCCTGATGATCTCATCCGGGGCCGTGGCGGGGGCGGCAGCGGACTCGGGGTCGGCGGCGCAGGCGAGCTGCACCGTGACTCGACCGATTGCGGCGGCATCGCGGGCGTGGTTCCCGCAGGCACCGGAGTCGACTGCATCCTCGGAGTCGGCAACCCGGGCTCGACGGTACGCGCCGCACCGCACCGTCTGCGGGTCTGCGACGGCAGGGTCATCGGCGGTAGACGGCGTAGCCGGTCCGGCGGCCCGCGCTGCCGTGGAGACCCGTCGGCGCAGCGTCGGAATCCGCATCGACGGGACCTACGGACCGCAGACGCAGAACGCAATGCGGTGGCGTGGGGCGCGACCCTGCACCGACTGGTTCACACTGCCCCGGCCGCACGAGACCGAACACCAGGTCGCTGCCGTCGCCCCGGTCGCACGCGAGCCCTTCGCTCGCACCGTGAGAGAACTCCGCGGGTCGACGGAGACAACGGGGCCCGTAGTCGGCTGAGATCGCCGCTTCCCGCAGGACACGACGGCACGGGCAGATCCGACACACGACGTTGCACGCTCGCCGGATCTCTCCTGAGTTCCCCATCGGCGATGGAAAGGACCCGACGAGACCATCATGAGACAGGCTCCGCCCCCACCATCGAATTCTCGCGTTCGGCTGATCGTGGGATACACGGCTGTTGCGGCCGTTCTGCCGTACTTCATCCTCAAGCTGATCTGGATCTCCGGGTCCGACATCGGGATCATCCGGACCTCGTCCGTCGATCCGGCAGTCCTCCAGGGCGGGAACATCGCCACGGCGGCGCTGGAGATCATCGCGGTCGCGATCATCATCGTGTTCACCCATGCCTGGGGCTCGCGGGTGCCCGCGTTCCTGGTGCTCGCACCCACCTGGGTGGGAACCGGTCTGTTGGCGCCCTTCGTCATCACCGGCCCGGTCGTCGCGGCGTCCGCCCTGACCAGCTCGTCGAGCGTGGGTGACGGCTCGCTCGCGCCGTGGGTCGGCCCGTTGGTCTACGTCAGTTTCGGCGCCCAGGCGATCGGCATCGTCGCGTCGTTCGTGCTGTATGCCCGCGATCGGTGGCCGCACGTGACGAAGGGATGCGTCGGAGACCACCCGGCGGGTCCTGACCAGACGGTGGTGATGCTGTTCGCCCGGCTGAGCACCGCACTTCTCGCCGTGGTGGCCGTCGCACGTCTGTCGTGGGCCCTCGGCTCGACGGCGGGGCTGTCGCCTCGCCTCATCGAGAGCAGAGGCATCGCAGAGCGGCTCTCGGACGCGGGTACGGCCTTGTTCGCCGTCGCCGCAGCCGCCGGACTGCTCATCCTGGCGTTCCGCCGCCCGCCAGGACAGCGCACCGTGCTGCCGGTCGCGCTCGGCTGGATCGGCGGCGGTGCCGTCTTCGGCAGCGGGCTGTACCCGACGGCGCTGCTCCTCGCGGGCGTCGCGGGTTCGGGGACGACCGCGACACAGACCGGCCTGGTGCCGTTCGTCGACCTGATCCAGCTGCTCACCGGCACAGTGATCGCGGTGACCGGCGCGTTCGTCCTCGCGGACCTGAACACGCGGGCAGCCGAGCGCCGAGTCTGACGCGGCCGACCGATCGACGAGCGCTGTGCAGGCGGGCCCCACGGCCCGAGCGATCGGTCTGCCGCACCCGGGTCGTGGCTCAGACCCGCGCGGCGCCGCCTTTCCGCGCGGGCGCGGCCGGCGTGGCCCGCCGGAGACGCCCCGTCTGCTCCGGTGTGCTCCCGAAGAACCGAGCTCGTCTCCCTGGAACGGCCTGCCGATTCTCCGAGTTCATCCCACGTCATCGGCCACTGCGTTCTCCACGTTCGTCCCGCCCCTCGGACCGCACCGGAATTCGAGATCAGGTGACTACCCGGATGAAGCACGTTGCCTGCACCGTCACTGCGATGAGCTGGGCTGGACGCGACGGCTGCCCTGCGTAGGGCCGGTCGGGCATCAGGTAGTCCGAGTGCCTGCGAAGATTCTCGGCACCGTGCATCACTTCCCGCCGAGCGCCAGGAATCGGTCTGCGGCGGCGACCGGAGAAGGCGGCGGGGGTCCCCTGCGGCGCGGCGCCCTGCCTGGATGCGCAGGGCGCCGCGTTCGGCGTGTTCCGTCCGGGAACGGCAGCGGGGCGGGTGGCCTGCGCGCGGAGCGGTCAGCCATGCCGGGGACCGGGTGGTGCGACGCCGACCGAGGACGACCTGCCGCAGGACCGCGCACGCGGTTCGCCGGGGCATCCGGATCGACACCGACGCACGGGTCGACGGCGCACGATCAGGTGCGAGTCGACGAGACTGCGGGCGCGACGGCAGCCGACGCCCCGGCTCAGTCCGCCGCCCGCAGGTGTTCCTGCGCCCAGTCCTCGAAGCTGGTCAGCGGGATGTCGAGGGCCCGCGCGAACTCGGGGCGGGCGGGCTGACCCGCGACGTTGACGAGCTCGTGTGCGGCACCCATCCCCGGCATCCCGGCGGCCGTGGCCTCCGCCATGGTCATGTCCGGCGCGGTCAACTCGACGCCCAGCGCACGCGAGAGGACTTCGGCGATGTCGGTCATCGACATGTAGTCGCTGGCCAGTTCCAGTTCGACGCCGTGGAACCGATCCGGATCGGCGATCGCCGCCGCGGCCGCCCGGCCGATGTCGTCGACCGCGACCAGCGAGATCATGGTCGTGGGCTTGAGAATGCTGACCAGGCCGCCCTCGACGCCGCGCGGGAACAGGAATGCCATGGCGGGCAGGAGGTTGTCCGTGAAGAAGGCGGGCTTGAGGATCGTGAAGTGGGTGAAGCCCGCCTCCCGCACTCGGTCCTGAATCGCGGTCTTGGCGGTGTAATAGGGCTCCACCGCCGCCCAGCGGCCTTCGGCCCAGCCTTCGATCTCGGTGTGCTGCCCGGCCCCGGAGACCGAGGTGTGCACGAACTGCGGCACGCCGGCAGCCCTGGCGCCCTCGATGAGGTTGACGGCCTGACGCACCTCGCCGTCGAAGTCGATCCCGGCGTCGGACATCTCGGGCAGCTGCACCGAGAAGACGGCGCGGGTGCCCTCGGCGGCGCGGACCACGGAGTCCCGGTCGTGGAGGTCACCGGTCACCAGCTCGACACCGAGCGCCTCGACCGCCTTCGCGCGGTCGGTCGAGGGGTCGCGGACCAGTGCCCGGACGGGAACGTCCGCCGCGAGCAGGGCGCGGGCGGTGGCGCCGCCCTGCCTGCCGGTGGCGCCGGTGACCAGGACGGGGGCTGAATCGATGGGCATGACGGCCTCTCTTGACACAAGATCGCATTAAACGGCGGGGCCCGCCGTTTCTCGTTACGCTACCATACGGAGGCCCCCGCCATTTAAGCAAACCGTGAGGTGAACGCCATGCCTGCCCAGCGTGCGGACGCCCGGCGCAACTACGCGCGCCTGCTCGTCATCGCCGAAGAGGAGGTCGCCGCGCACGGTGCCGAGGCGTCCCTGGAACAGATCGCCCGCACGGCCGGCGTCGGCTCGGCCACCGTGCGTCGGCACTTCCCCGGACGGCGCGCACTGCTGGAGGCGGTGTTCCGCAACCGGGTCGAGGCCCTGTGCACCCTGGCCCGCGACCTGGTCGACGACCACGATGCCCGGACCGCCCTGCTGACGTGGCTGAGCGCCGTCACCGCCTATGCCTCCTCCGCGCGCGGGATGGCCGTCGCACTGAGCCCCGACCCGACGGCAGGCTCCGACCCGACACCCGAGAGCGCCTGCTGGGCGGTGGCCGAGGCGGGCGAGCCGCTGCTGCGTCGCGCCGTGCAGGACGGCGCGGTGGCACCGGGCGTGGCCATGGTCGACCTGATCGCGCTGATCACCGGCATCGCGTTGACCACCGAACATCACTCGGACCCCGCCGCCGAGGCGGACCGGCTGCTGCGGCTGACAGTGGCGGGGATCAGTCCGCAGCAGTGAGACCGCCGATCGGCTGCCGCTCCGGGGACGGCCGCAGCGGAGGGTCCGAGCACAGCTCCGGCGGTGCTGGTGCGGCCCCGCAGGCAGCCGAGCCCTGCGGCCCGCACCCGCCCCGCCACACCGTCGAATGCGACCGGTGCAAGCAGACGAGAACAGACCGGTGTCCGGCCGGAATCCGCGACGACGATGGACGGCTGTCCGAAACCGACATCCGCAGGGCGGCAGGCCCGGCGCCACGCTCGATGAGCCGCGCGACCGTAGGCGAACCCGGTCAGGGTCTCCGTTCCCACTCGGCGGCGTCGTCGTCCGGCCCGGTGTCGGCCAGGCGTCTGCGGGCCTGCTCCATCGCAGCGGCGACGGCCTCGTCCAGGGAGTCGAAGGCGTCGGTCCGCTGCCGGTCGTCGAGCACGGCCGAGGTCATGACGGACACGGCGCGTCGAATTCCGTTGTAGACGGCCGATTTCGCCCGTTCCAGCTCGCGGAGCACGTCGGGGTGGGTGACCTCGGTCGCCGCGACGGCGGCCGAGGCGAGTGCGTCGGCCTTCGTCTGGATGGGATGCGTGTTGCGGGGTCGCCACACGAACCGCTTCGGCACGCCTTCCTCGGCGGCGGCCTTGACGAGGTCCTCGACCATGTTGAGACCGAGGAGGGACAGGGAGATCCCGAGCCGCCGGTAACCGCGTCTGCGCTGCGCGCCGGTGGAGTTGATCAGCAGATTGAGGTGTTCCGCCGCCATCCTGCTGTCGGTGACGACGGTGACCGGGTCGCCGCGCTGGTAGAGGGAGGCGGCGTGCACGGCGGCCATCACCTCGGCGGAGTGGGAGTCCCAGGAATGTCGCGGGTCGAGCCGCCCGGAGTCGTGCCAGCCGCGACCGGTGACCACGCCCCAGCCTGCGGAGCGGTTGGCGGGCCGGAAGCTGGCGTCGGCGGCCACGACGAATCCGTCGCCGACGATCAGGGCCGGATCGGGGTCGTGGTCGACGAGCCGGCGCAGCAGCTTCGGAATGCCGGTGCTGCGGGTGATCCAGTGGTGTTGGCGGTTGCTGGTGCTGATCGCGTGATGCCGTCGGATGCCGCAGTCCGGGACGGCCTCGGCGGTGGCGGCGTGCAGGGCGTCGTCCACGGTGCCGGGCACGATCCCGTGCCACGACTCGCGACAGCGGGGACACCAGGTTCCCCAGAACACGCCGCCTTCGACAGCGGGCAGCAGCCAGACGTGCAGCAACGGTCGATTCTCGGTGCCGGGACAGCAATGGACGCGGCGGCCGTCGGCCGGTTCGGGGACGGGGTTCGGTTCGGCGCTGCTCGGCCCGGCGGGGCTGCCGTTCGATTCGGGGACGTGCTGATTCGTCATCGGCAGTCCGGGCAGCAGATCGCGGCGAAGGGCATCCGATCGCCGGGGGTCAGGACGGTCCGCGATCCCCCACAGCGACGGCAGGACCGGCGTCGCCGGGACGACGGCGCAGACCAGACACGCACGCCCGGCCGGAACCGCCGAGCAGGCCGGGCCGGTCGGCTCGGCTCGATGACGCCGGTCGGCGGCGAAGCCTCGACGGCACTGCGGCCGACGGCGGGGAGATCGGCGGCGACGGATGCGGCGGGCAGGGATTCGGCAGGCGCAGACGCGCAATCGAGGAGTCCGACACGGTCGGGATGATCAGTCATCGTCGTGCCCCCGCTCGGTGTCCAGCGGCGGGAGTCCGCAGAGTTCGCGGGCCCGGTCCTGGCAGTCGGCGCAGGTGGTGATGCGGCCGAGGCAGCGCCGGATGAGGCGGACGGCCATCGTCGTGCCGCAGAGGGTGGGGACCTCGGCGCCGACTCGGGGCGTGCCGGTGGTGCGGACGTCGACGGCGTGCCGGTCGGCGATCTCGCGCATCGTGGTGGGGACGTCCTGCCACCACACGGTCGTCTCGGTGCTCATCGTGGCTCTCCGGTGAGGTGGTGGACGGTGCGGGTCAGCGCCGAGGCCAACTCGGCGCGGCGCGGAATGCGCCAGGGCAGCCGCGCGGCGCCCGAGGCGAGGGTGAGGACGGCCTGCGGGCCGAGGACGGCGACGTGCAGCCGCCAGGCCCGGTGATCGCGGCCGACCACGGTGATCGCGATGGCGGCGGACGGGCGTTCGGTGGCCACCGCGCCGAGCAGGACCCCGAGCGAGTCCACGGTGACCGAGGCCAGCCCGTGGCCCCGAATCGCCAGGGTGACCGAGCGGGACCGCCGATCGGCGACCAGGACCAGCGACTCCGGGCGACCCGAGCGCGAGTCCACCGGTACCGCCACCGCACACGACTCGCCGGGGGCGGCGACGGACTTCGATCGAGTCCGGGCTGCGGTCGCTCGCCCGGCCGAGCCTGCGGGCAAGGCCGCGAGGAGCGAAGCAGCCGAGCCGCTCGGCACCGCCGAGAGCCGGGCAGGCAGTCGGGCCGAGAGCCAGGAGGCCGGGCCCGCAGGCGACGGCGGCCGAGTCGATTGGGCAGTGCGGGCCGGGCAACGAGACGGATCAGGGTGCAGCGGTGTGGATCGAGAGACGGCGGAGCCGGTCACGAGTGATCACCGTCCACCGGCCAGAGGACGACGCCGAGATACGACCGGATGCGCAGGGCGGGCAGGCGACGCAGCGCGCCGACGGACCCCCAACGGGAGGGCAGCCCGGCGACCCAGCGCCGCCGACGCTTCAGGCGGGTGCTCATCCGGCCACCGCCAGCAGGGGACGAAGATCGCGGGGACGACCGACGACGGCGAGGCAGTCGCGGCACATCTGCCACTCGAAGAAGCAGAAGTCCATCGGCCGCCGGTTCATCGGATGAAACGGGGCGTCGGGAGCACAGCGGGGTGCGACGGCCGGTGCGGGCCGGACGACGGCGGAGTCCTCGGGATCACCGAGGTGGGTGTCTCCGTGGTCGAGGGAGCGGACGAACCAGGCGGACATGGCGACTCCGGAAAGCAGGAGGGACAGGGACGGACGTTCTTCTCAGCGGCGCCGACGCCGAGGTCGACGCGCGTGACCATCGCCCCGCACACCGCCACGGCGACCAGGTGATAGGTCGAGTCGAGCCGGTGCTCCAGCCGCCGGAACACGCCGACATAGCGACGAGCAGGCGGCGGGACAGGTAGGGAACCGGCGAGGGCACATTCGCGACCACCATCCTGCGAATGCCACAGGTGATCGGTCATCAGCTGATCCAGCGAGGGATCTCCCAGAGCGACAGACATGCGCTACACCTCCGGTATCGGCTGGTTAGCTCAGCGTGAGCGTCCTGCCAGGAATGGTGTGTAGCTGTGACACATAAGGCAAGCCGTGTCATCCATGACGAGCTGCAATCAATCGCGTACCTTGTGTCACATGAGCCGCATGACTAGAACGCCGAGGGCCCGAGCTGTCGGCTACGCCTTGCGCACAGTCCGCGAGAAGAACGGCCTGTCAGCACGGGAGGTCGGGCGCCGGATCGGCATCCACCCGACGCTCGTGGGGCGCATCGAGGGCGCGACGAAAGTGCTCTCACTTCAAGACATCTCGGCACTGCTCGGGGCGATCGAAGCTTCACCCGAACAGAGGAAGCATGTACTCCGCCTCGCACAGGACCTCGGGCGTCCGAACTGGCACGGGTCGGCTTCACATGTACCAGCGCAGATCCAAACCCTGGTCATGTACGAGCAAGAAGCTGAAACGATCACGGCGGTGTCGCTAGCCCTCGTCCCTGGGCTGTTGCAGACGAGGGAATACGCGCAAGCGATCATCGTCGGTGACCGACCGGGCGACGGTGATCGACTGATGACACGCATGGGACGACAGGAACTCCTTCGCCGTGAGGACCCGACCCAGATGACAGCGATTCTCGATGAGTCGGTACTGACGAGGGCCGTCGGCGGCCCGGCCGTGATGGCCGGGCAACTACGCCACCTGCTACGCCTCGTAGAGTCAGGGATCGTGGATGTGAAGGTCCTGCCGTTCACCGCAGGCGCTCACGATGCGCTCTCCGGGCCGTTCGATCTGCTCGAGTTCGCCGACGCACCACCGATCGTTTACGTAGAAAGCCTGGGCCGAGGTGAGTTCATCGACGAGCCCGAAGAAGTCGGAGAGTTCATCGAAGCGCGAAGTAACGTACTTGAGATCGCAATGAGCACGGCCGACACGGCGGCCCTCATCGCATCCCATGCACACCGTCACGCAGAGAGCGAGCAAACGCATGACGCTACACCTGACAGGCTGGCATAAGGCCAGCTACAGCGGGAAGAACGGAGGCTGCATCGAGGTCGGCACAGCCCCCGGCATCGTCGGCATCCGCGACACCAAAAACCGCAACGGCGGAACCCTCATCGTCGACAGCGCCACCTTCAGCACCTTCCTGACACAGGTGAAGGCCGACCAACTTCGCTGAGGACGAGGTGACTCGTGTGGTCCCGCCGCCAGCACAGCGGCGGGAACACACGGCGCGGCTGTCCGCCAAGGACTACCCATCGCAAATCGCCATCGTCGAAGGGACCCTCTATGACCGCAGTAGACCACTGGCGGAAATCCTCACGTTCCGCAGCTCAGACCGACTGTGTCGAGGTTGCGGATGCGCCGGGCATCGTCGGCATTCGCGACACCAAGAACCGAACCGGCGGCACACTCGTCGTAGACCGAACGGCCTTCAACACGTTCCTGGCACAGCTGAAGGCCGACCGGCTCCGCTGAGCACGGCCCAGCAGTGTGGTCCCGCCGCGAGCACAGCGGCGGGAACACACCGCCCCAGCCACATCGGCACTGGTCACCGCTGATCACCTTCATCGAGGAGATCCTCCATGGCTGTCTTGCAGTACTGGCGCAAGTCGTCACGATCCGCGACCGAAACGAACTGCGTCGAGATCGGCACCGCTCCCGACATCGTCGGCATCCGCGACACCAAGAACCGCGACGGCGGGACGCTGCGCGTCACCCCGGCCGACTTCGCCGCCTTCCTGACAAGGATCAAGACCGAGCGACTCCACTGAACACGGCCCCCGCGAACACCGCCGCCCGACTCCCCACCGCACCCGCCCACGCCGTCCGAACCCGCCACATCACGGCGCGAGAACCACCACCCCACCCCTTGACCACCGCCGACCGACAGGTAGACCCCGCCAACGTGGAGTGCCTGTCGGCGCGGGCTCGGGATGCGGCATCATGGGCTGAAGTCAACTCAGGGTGAGGAGTCGTGCATTGTCCGTCACGGAAGTGGTGGAGCAGCTACGACAAGCGCACGCCTTGCTGACGGTGGCACGCGAGGCAACGATCGTGGCGGAAGCCGCGATCAGCGAAGGAAGGGAGATCTTCGACCACGCCACCACAGGCTCAGTCTGGCCCCAAGTACCCGAAATCCGCCGCCTCGGCCAAGAAGCAGGCGACGACGTCCGACTAGCACACAACGCCATGATCCAAGCCCAACAGATCATCGACGACTACTGCCACACCATCGCAGGCCACAGCGCAGCCGGACCCGAGACCACACCAGGAACAACCACCGGACCGACAGCACGACCTGCCGAGACAGCCCCATCGTCCACAGTTGACATGACGAGCAAGGAATCGGACGCCACCGACCACCGCACGCACTACGCGGAGTGGATCGGCGAACGAGAACGCGCAGGCGTGGTCATCAGACCTAAAAACGTCACCCGCATGACCAGGATGCCGAACGGGCGGATCGTCTGGATAGAAGAGAAGAACCCAGACGGCGGCCAGGATCACATCCTGGATGACGATCGCATCGACGAGTTCCGCAGGATGGGTGTGCCAGAAGAAGACATCATGGATCTCGTGTTCACCGCGCTCGACCGGGGAACGGTGGTCGGATATAGTGGGAAGGATCGGCCAGTATACGAGGTCGTGTTCAAAGGCGAGAGGCGGCGCGTGGCCATCACCGTAATGTGGACTGGCATAATCATTGGCGCACATCCTATTTCCCGGAAGCGAAAACTACGCACCCGTCTTCATAGGAGTTGAATTGTCTCGTTCTATTACGATATCGCTACTTGTCGGTTGGCAGGAAGATCCGTTCTACTATGACTGGTATGACCCCGAACAATACAGTCACTCCATCGAAGAAGCCGCCGAAGAACTCCAACTCTCCGCCGACCTCGTCGCCGACATCACCGCCTGGGACGACGAATACCAGGCAACCTACGACCCAACCGGATCACGCGGACTAGAGTCCGGATTCGCCTCACCCGAGGCAGAGGAAGAATGGCGAGAACGAGGAAAAATTCTCGCCGCAAGAATCAAACAGGAGTCACCCGTCGTCGCAAGCGTCAGCTACCGTGCAAATGGGATAATACCGCCCGGCACGTGCATGTTCTAAGCAGCAGGATAAACCCTTTCGCCGCCCAACCCTCAATGGAGGACCACTGAACCGATCGGTTGCGATATCGATACTGACAGGCTGGCAGGAGGCGCCATTTTATTGCGACCTTGAGTCGGACCCCGATGAGTATAACCACTCGATCGAGCAGGCCGGCGCCTTCCTCAAGCTGCCCGCCGACCTGATTGAACAATTGAAGAAGTGGGACGCGGAATATCAAGCCACCTACAATCCCAACTGCTTTCATAGTTCCGGATTCTCGTCGCCGGAGACCGAGGAGGAATGGCGGGAGCGAGGAAAGATGCTCGCCGCTCGAATCAAGCAAGAGTCGCCCATCGTCACGAGCGTGAACTACCAGGCTAACGGCGCGATTCCCTGGGGCACCTGCATGTTCTGATCGATGCCAACCGAAAATCTCCCCGCCACGTGCTCATCAAAGTGGAGGACATGTTGAGCCGTCCAGTCGTAGTGTCGCTACCAGCAGGACTGGAACCCGGCTTCCCGCCAACCGAGGCAGAGACAGCATGGTGCGCACGACGGAAGATGCTCGCCGCACGAATCGAACAAGAGTCACCCATCCTCCTTCACCGTTCGCCTGACTAGTATTCACGCAGGACGTAACAAGCCAGCCGTTGAAAACGATTTCGTCTTACACAAGGTGATCTTCTGGGAGGCGTCGATGTTCGGTGGACGGAAGCGGCAGGAAGAGCTCGAAGCGGCGCAACGCGAGAACCTGTACCTGCGCGGCGAGCTCCAGCGGCTGGGCGCGCTCGGGCCGATCGGCCTCCGGAAGGAGATCGCCGCCCTGACCCAGCGACACCACGCCGAGCAGACCCGCTACCACCACGAGACCTCGGCGATGAACACCGCGATCGGCCAGCTGAAGAATCAGCTCACGGCCCTGCGGGCCGAGGTGGTCGAAACCGATGATGCTCGACTGATGCAAGAGGTGGGGGTTTATCAGTACCGGCACGTGCTTTCGGACGCCGAGGCGTATAAGGCCGAGATCGAACGACTGAAAGCCGCCATGAAAGACATGACCCGATCGAAGTCCGCCGTCAACGCATCGAGCAGCTTCCACTACAATAATTCGCTCGCCCAAGGACGCAAGTTCGTTGGAGACCTGTCGAAACTCATGCTTCGCGCCTATAATGCGGAAGCCGAGAACTGTGTCCGCGTGTTGAAGGCGGGCAACCTCGCGTCGGCCGTCAAGCGCTTAGAGACCGCTGTCCGGACGATCGAGAAGCTCGGAATCATGGCGGCAATCCGAGTCAATCCCACTTACCATGCGATGCGGGTTCGAGAACTCGAACTCACCGCCGATTACCTGGCGAAGAAGCAGCAGGAGAAGGAAGAAGAACGGGACCGGCGGGCCGCTCTCCGGGAAGAACAGAGGGCGTTGCAAGAATACCGCCGCGAGCAGGAACGGCTACTCAAGGAGCAGGGACACTACCGCAACGCCGTCGCAGCTCTGCGGGCGAAGGGAGATGCGGACGGCGCGGCCGAACTCGAACACAAGCTCGCCGAGATCGAAGCTGCACTCGGTGGCATCGAGGAACGACAGGCCAACATCCGCGCAGGCTACGTCTACGTGATCAGCAACATCGGCTCGTTCGGTCCTGATGTCGTCAAGATCGGGATGACCCGCCGTCTTGAGCCGATGGACCGGGTGCGCGAACTCGGCGACGCGTCGGTGCCCTTCCGGTTCGATGTGCACGCACTGTTCTTCTCGCACGACGCGGTGAACATCGAGCGTCAGCTGCACACCGCATTGGAAGCTCGCAGGCTGAACCTGGTCAACCGGCGGCGGGAGTACTTCAGGTGTACCCCGGCGGAGGTCAAGATCCTGCTGCACGATCTCGCCGGGAACCTCCTCGACTACCGGGACGAACCCGAGGCGTTCGAATACCGCCAGAGCCTGGGCGAGGCTCCTGCGCTTGTTACCTGAGGCCGAGTCAACTGCGCGCGCAAACGTCATACAGAACCGCGACGGCGGGACGCTCCTCATCACCCCGATCGCCTTCGCCGTCTTCCTGACAAGGATCAAGAGCGACCAACTCCCCTGAACACGGCCCCCAAGAACACCACCGTCCGACTCCCCACCGCACCCCGCTCACGCCGTCCGAACCCGCCACATCACGGCGCGAGAACCACCACCCCAACCCTTGACCACCGCCGACCGACAGGTAGACCTCGCCAACGTGGAGTGCCTGTCGGCGCGGGCTCGGAATGCGGCATCATGGACTGAGATCAACACAGGGTGAGGAGTCGTGCATTGTCCGTCACGGAAGTGGTGGAACAGCTACGACAAACGCACGCCTTGCTGACGGTAGCGCGCGAGGCAACGATCGTGGCAAAAGCCGCGATCAGCGAAGGCCGCGACGACGTCCGACTAGCACACAACGCCATGATCCAAGCCCAACAGATCATCGACGACTACTGGCATACCATCTCAGGCCACCGCGCAGCCGGACCCGAGACCACACCAGGAACAACCATCGGACCGACAGGACGACCTATCGAGGCAGCCCTATCGTCCACAGTCGACACGAAAGGCAAGGAATCGGACGCCACCGACCACCGCGCGCACTACGCGGAGTGGATCGCCGACCGAGAACGCGCAGGCGTGGTCATCAGACCCAAAGACGTCACCCGCATGGCCAGGATGCCGAACGGGCGGATCGTCTGGGCAGGACGGAACAATCGACGAGGCGGGCAAGATCACATCCTCTCCCGGAACCGCATTGACGAGTTCCGCCGGATGGGCGTGCCAGAGGACCCCATTATGGACCTTGCGTTCGCCGCGCTCGAGCGGGGAGCCGTGGTCGGCTACAGTGGCCAAGATCGACCAGTTTACGAGGTGGTATTCGAGGGCGAGAGGCGGCGCGTGGCCATCACAGGCGCGCCAGATGGGGTAGTCGTCGGAGCCCATCCGATCTCATTGAAACGAAAACTACGTACCCGTCTTCATAGGAGTTGAGTTGTCCCGTTCAGTTGCGGTTTCATTGTTAGTGGGCCGACAGGAGGCGCCATTTTACTAAAACTGGGACGACCCCGAACAATACAGTCACTCTATCGAAGAAGCCGCCGAAGAACTCCAGCTCCCCGCTGACCTTGTCGCCGACATCACCGCCTGGGACAACGAATACCAGGCGACGTACGACCCGACCGGATCACGCGGGCAGGAATCTGGCTTCGCCTCACTCGAGGCAGAGACAGCGTGGTGCGAGCGAGGGAAGGTGCTTGCGGCACGCAGCAAACAAGAGTCACCCGTCTCCGCGCAGCCCGAGGCACGATCGACGACACCGGCTGCTGTCGTCGTCGCGGGCAGGCGAGATCCGACTGTCCGGCCTCGCGAGAAGATCCTCGGGGCGGGAATTCAGTGCTCCGTCGAACCGATCTACGACTCGGGTGTCATGAAGTCGGGCACCATCGCGCCCGCCTCGACCAGCGCGGCGACGACCTCGTCATGGCCGCCGAGCACGGCCCACTCCAGCGGGGTCATGCCCGCCGCATCGACGTCGGCCTCCGGGTGGGTGGCCTCGCTGAGGTTGGCGTCGGCGCCGTGTTCCAGCAGCAGCCGCACCACGTCGAGATGTCCCCAGGAGGCGGCGGCGCAGAGGGGGGTGCCCTCGTCGGGACCGCCGTGGCTCTCGACGTCGGGGACGGCGCCCGCCGCCAGCAGCAGACGCACCGCGTCCGTGTGACCGTTGACGGCGGCGGAGTACAGCGGGACGGTGCCCGAGGTGTCGGCCAGCACGGCCGCCGCACCGGGATCGCGCAGCAGGTCGGCCAGCTCGTCCGCCTTGCCGAGCGCCGCTGCGGAACCGATCCGTGCGCGCAGGGAGTCCGGGGCGGGCGAGTCCACTGTGTCCGTCACGCGGGGCAGTGTAGTCACGCCCGACGAGGCGGCGGCACCTCGGCGGCGGAGGGGGCCGTGGCGGCGACGCGGCGCACCGTTCGGCGTTGATGCGTCTGGCGCGGTGTCCTCCTCGATCTGTTCGGGGATGTCGATGGCCGAGGTTCGCGAGCTGTCGAGATTTCGGGCTCCGGCTTCCCGGTTCCGAGGCGCGGCTTCCTGGGCACGGGGCACCGAAGCGAGGCGGACGACGTCGGGTCGCGGGCTCATGCCGCCCGAGCCCGCAGAAGTGATGTGAGAAGCGGACGGTCGTACTCACCTCGTCCGGACCGACCTCGGCCGGTCCGGTGCGCAGGACTGGGCCCCGAGAATGCAGCGCCGCAGTCCTCGACTCCCCTTCGCAGACGAGGCAGCCGAGTTCGGTGGCGGAGCGGCACCGGGTCGCGGTGACGGGTTCGACGGCCTCGCACGGGTTGGAGTCGAGACGTTTGCAGGCACGGCGGGGGTCGGTTCGGCGGCACCGGGTCGAGCGGGCGGGCGGCCGCAGCGCCACGACATCACCCGGCCGCAACGTCCCAACCGGCACCGGGTTCGACGCCGTCGGCTGCCGACGTCACGCCGTCCGGCGATCCCGGCGCCGACCGATCACGACGTCACGGCCCGCACGCGGATCAGCAGGAGCTGCTCCGGATGCAGGGCGGGGGCCCGGAGCCCGACGTGGTCCAGTACGCGGCCGGTGAGGCGCACCCCACCCTCGATCCAGGGCGTGGTGCTGGACTGCCGGAGCGAGGGTCGGTCCCCCGGCGGCTGCACGCTGACGTCATAGTCGCGCTCCGGATCGAGTCCTGGCAGCCGGATCGAGCCGGGAATCGAGGTCAGCGGCGTGGCGAGCTGAACGAGGGCGAACAGCGCGTCGCCGCCGTCGCGGGCGACCACACCGTGCACGGCGAAGGAGGGATCGTGCTGCTCGGCGCGCACCAGCGTCCCGGTGTGCAACAGCTGCCGGACCCGCTTGTACAGCGCGACCCACTCCGCCAGCTCGGCCAGCTCCTGCGCGGACGCCGAGGTCAGGTTCCACTCGATCCCGAAGGACCCGAACAGCGCGGTGCCCGCCCGGAACGACAGCGAGTGCGTCCGTGCGGTGGTGTGTGAGCGGGGTGCGCCGACGTGGGAGCCGACCAGCTCCGGCGGAAGAAGCTGGCTGGTCCAGCGCTGGATCTGCTGTCGTTCCAAGGGGTCGATGACGTCGCTGCCCCACACCCGGTCGGTGCGTTCCAGGATGCCGAGGTCGATCCGAAGCCCGCCGGAGGAGCACGACTCGATCTCGACGTCGGGATGCCGCGAACGCAGCTCGTCCAACAGCCGGTAGACCGCCAACGTCTGCTGATGCACCCCCGCGCGGCCCGTCGGCGGCCGACCCGCGTCGACCAGGTCGCGGTTGTGGTCCCACTTCACGTAGCTGATGTCGTACTCGCTGAGCAGCGAGTCCAGGCGTTCCAGCAGATAGTCGAACACCTCGGGATTGCCGAGGTCGAGGACGAGCTGATTGCGGGACAGCAGCGGCGGGCGGTCGCCGATCCCGAGAATCCAGTCGGGATGCGCGCGGGCCAGATCCGAGTCGGGGTTGACCATCTCGGGTTCGAACCACAGCCCGAACTCCATACCCAGCGCCCGGACCTGCTCGATCAAGGGGTTGAGTCCGTCCGGCCAGACGTCGGGATCGACATACCAGTCACCGAGGCCCGCCCGGGAGTTGCGGCGATGCCGGAACCAGCCGTCGTCCAGCACATAACGCTCGACGCCCGCCTCGGCGCCACGCCGGGCCAGCTCGACCAGCCGATCCAGATCGTGATCGAAGTAGACGGCCTCCCAGGTGTTGAGCACCACCGGACGAGGGCTGTGCGGGTGATGGGGTCGAGACCGCAGGTGCTCGTGGAAGCGGGCGGCGACCCCGTCGAACCCGACGCCGTAGGCCGCGTACAACCACGGGCCGAGGTAGCTCTCCCCCGCCGCCAGCCGGACCTCGCCCGCCGCCAACAGCTCGCCGCCGCCCAACACGGCCGTGCCGTCGGCGAGGCGCTCGGCGTAGGTCAGGTGGTTGCCGCTCCAGGCGACGTGCACCGCCCACACCTCGCCGGACCGGAAGTCGAAGCCCTCGGTGCCCGCCGCGAGGATCAGCGGGGCATCCGCGCCGGTCCGCCCGCGCCGGTTCTCTCTGGTGTGCGAGCCGACCACGAAGGGGGCGCGCTGCGGGGCGCGTTCCCGACCCCAGCGGCCCGCCAGGTCGAACAGTTCCGTGGCCACCGGGGGGACGGGGAGCGCGAGCGCGAGACCGTCGACGGCGTAGGGAGTGCCGAGCGGCTGGGCGGGCAGAGACGGGCTCGCGATCGCCGTGACGCCTGCCCGCTGCCGGAGCAGGCCGGTGGGCAACAGCTCGATCTCGACGCGAATGGTCAGGCCGTTCTCGGCATCGAGCCCGTCGGCCACCACCCGACCGCCGTTCGCCGGTCGCGTCTCGACGTCGAGCGCGGTCCGCTCGAACAGCGGTGACCAGCCTCGGCCGTCGCGCTGCCCGGTCAGTCCCGGCCTGCCCCGCCAGCCGGCGGCGTGTTCGGGAAGCACGTCGACGCCGATCACCTGGATCTCGTCGAGATCGTTGAGCGCAGGCGCCGGAGTCGAGGCCCGACACAGCTCGGCGAGCATCTCGGCGGACACGGTGCCGAGATCCGCGCCCCAGTGCAGCACCGAGGGCAGTCGTCGATCGGCGATGTCGAGTACGAGGCTGACCCCGGCCGCCCGGAGATGAACCAACGGTGCGACGGGCGACGAGGCGCCGAGGACTGCCCCCGCGCTCTCGGTGGCTTCGGCTGCTTCGGTGAGTGCGGCAGGGCTCGCGGGCGCAACAGTCCCGGCGGACACGGCGGCATCGGCGGCATCGGAGGTAGGGCTGGATGCCACGGGTCCGGGTCCGGAGGCCGGGCTCTCGTCGAATTCCGAGGAGACGACGATCTCGGAGGTCTCCGGGGCGTCGGCGACGGCGGCTTCGGTGGTCCCGGCGGTCTCGGGTCCCGAGCCGTCCGCAGGAACCAGGGGAGCAGAATCGGCGGGCGGCAGCGGCATTGGAGACTCCAGCGGTCGCGTCGGCGGGGGCGTCGTGAGCCTGCGGAAGGGCTAATGTCAGGCACCGAGACGTCGAGGGCCGATGCGCGCCCGCATCGGCCGTCCACCGAGACGGGAGCCGCAGGACCACCAGCGTCGGACCACCGGGCACTCGGCCTCGGCACGGCCAGACGACTGCGGTACGACGATCGCCCTCGGCGGCGACGGCCCTCACCGTCGAGGGCACTCAAGTTCTATGGCACAACCATCGGCAGGTCAACAGTCCGGAGTCCGCAGCTCATCACAGCCGAATGAGCCGCCGACAGTTCAGTGCGAGAGAAGCGGACCCGCGACGGCGATCCGTCGACAGGCGCCGAGGCAGGCTGGTCGGTCTGCGTACCCGTGGAGGGGCGAACACGCAGGCTCACCCGAGCTGGCGACACCGAGCCCGCCGCCGGACCGGTGCTGTCGGACGAGAAGGCCGGGCCGAGCGGCGATCGAACCGCCACCGAACGCGGATCGGCTAGGTGAGCCGGTCTGCCGCACGATCTCGGCGGTCTGTTCCGGGGTCGGGCGGGCCCGGTACCGGGTTGCGGCGCCCGACGGCCTGGGGAGCCATCTTGATCCCTGCCGTCGGAGTTACGCGGGGCAGGCGCGGCGATCTGCGGCGTTGTCGTCAGTCACCATGACTCCGCTATGGCTCCCTCCTCCGCCTGGCAGCTCATCCACGCCGATCCCTGCTCACGACTCCAGAGGGACCGAAGACAGGCTCTACCGCAGGCCGAGGACGATCAACGATCCCAGCAGGCCGCTCGCGATCAGGAGGGCCACCACGAACGGCCTGCGCTCGGGCCACGACACGATGTCCGGATACGACCGCGCGAGCGTCTTCGCCGACGTGCCGCCGGGAAACGCCGCTACCGGGACGTCCAGCGCGGCGACCAGCTCTTCCAGGTCCGTCCGGTCGAAGATCGAGTCCAGGAGACGCATCACTCGTCTGCCGTCCGCGTCGAGGAGGAAGACGTTGTGCGGTGCCTTGGTCGGCATCCGCAGCCAGCCCTGCACGGCCAGCGCCACCATGGATCGCGGCACCCACCGGACACCGCCGATCCGGCCGCGAAGGCCGATGCGACGCGAGGTGAGGATGATCCGGGGCCGATACAGCGACAGGAGCGTCCAGGCCAGGGCACCGCCGCCGATCCCGGTGGACCAGAGGAATCCCGCCCAGCCGAAGTAGATCGACGGGGTCGGGATGACGAGCGCCGCCATGATCACGGTGAGGACCAGGATGCCACTGCGCCTGGCCGCCGACGGCCGGATGACCAGAAGCTCCTCATCGGACGGAGGCGACACCGCTCGATCGTAGGCGTTCGAGGTCTCAGCCGAGGGGGTTCGGTGCGACCGCCACGGGACCGACCGCCGGTGCTTCCGGCGGCACACCGGCCGAGTTCCGGTCGGGCGAGTCGTCCGCTGCATCGCGATGGCCCTGAGCGGTGTCCTTGCCTGCCACGCCGACGATGCGTCCCCACAGACACTCGGTGCCGTCGCCTGCGATCAAGTCAGGAGGCGAGCCGCTCCGCCTGGAGTAATCCCACGATGACCACCACGAGGATGATCACCCCGCCCAGGATGGCGAACGCCATCATGAACGGCCTGCGCTCCGCCCAGGGCACGATGCCCGGGTAGACCCGGGCGAGCTTGTTCGCCGTGGTCCCCGGCGGAAAGGTCTGGACGGGGACCCGCAACTCCCACACCAGCCGATCCAGGGCCGTCCGGTCGTAGACCGAGTCCATCAGGCGCAGCACCCGCCTGCCTTGCGCATCGAGCAGGAAGACGTTGTGCGGCGATTCCCGGCCCATGGACAACAGGCCCTGCACCGCAACGGCCACCATGGAGCGCGGCACCCAGCGGATGCCGCCGAACATCCCTCGGCTGCCCACCCGGCGAGGAGTCAGCAAGACCCTCGACCGATATAAGGACAGGAAGACGAGGCTCAGCACGATGCCCATGAATCCCGCAGTGACGAGGAACCCCACCACACCGCCTTGAATCGTGGCGGGCGTGATGAAGAGGAGCGAGACCACCGATCCGATGATCATCGACCACCGTCGTCGCTGTCGGGACGGCTGGAGAACGAGAAATGCCTCGTCAGATGGGGATGACACGGGCTCATGTTAGACAGCGGCGACGGCTGCGGACCGGCCGTTCACGCGGCCCGTCAACCGAATTGTCGCCTTCCCTGCCGTCACCTCGTTCCGGCTCGCCGCATCCACCGTGCATCGGCTCACGTCACCTTCGCCGCTTTCTCGGCTGTCGCACCCCTGTCACCTCTCTACCCGGGTCAGCGCACGACGGGTGATCACGGCTCGACTCACTCGTGGTCGGAGGCCCGCGCTGGGGCCCGGCCCGAGGTTCTCGCACGGGAGCGCGGCCATCGCACCCCTCCACAGGCCGATACGCGGCACGGCGCCGACGCCCGAGCGGCCGATGTCTGAGCGGCCGATGCCTGAGCGGACACGGAACGTGTCGATGTCCGAGGGCGAGGACGGCGTCCAGACCGGTGGGGAAGGCGAAGGCAGCGGCGACCGCGACGACGACGGTGACGACAAGGACGACGAGACTCGAGTGGGAGGTCATGCCGCCGATCATGACGAACGGACGTCGCCGCAGGTAGTGTCAACTGTCATGAGTTTCCTATGACACTTGTCAGCACTGTTCATGACATCTGTCATGAATCGCACTCGCCGGGCCGCACCCCCGTCGACCCGTCGCTACCGTGAGTGCATGACCAGAACCCAGCCCTACGCGCCGTCGTGGCTGCGCGGCGTCGAGCCCGACCGTCCCGTGTCCGATATGGAACTGCGGGGAACCGGGAGCCGAACCGCCGACCCGCGCGGGGCTCGCATTCGACTGTCACGCAAGGCTTCGGTGCACGCCGACAGCCTGCTCGCCGCGATGCGCAGGCGAGCAGGCCACGCCGCCGCCTTGATCCCGACGACGTCCTATCGGACCTGCCGGACTCGACCGAGTCGGAGCTGCGCTGCCGATGCGGTGCCGCCGGATCGGGCACGCTTATTCAACGGCGGCCGACGGTGAGCAGGACCTCCTCGCTGTTGCGGATGTCGCCTGCCTGCGATTCGCCGAGGTAGAAGCCCGCGCTCATGCTCCGGTCCTGGACGTCGGTCACCGTGCGCCAGATCGTCCGCCAGGACGGGTCCTCCCTGGGAGCGACCCCGTCGAGGTCGGCCCGCATCATTTCCGGAGAGGACACGCTCTGCCGGTCCTGTCGCGTCTTCCTGGTGAGCGTCCGCATCCGCTCGTAGGTCTCGTGGCTGTCGGCGTTGTCGGCGGGCAGGTTCTCCACGTCGGGGTGGCGGTGCAGCAGGTGATTGGTGACGCACAGCGGCCCGTCGTCGACCTCGATGATGTGTTCGTCCCCGCCTGGCGAGCGCTCCCAGACGAAGCCGCGTCCGGCGGCGTCGGCGATCAGGTAGTGACAGGGGGCGCTCTCGTCGTACTGCTTGGTGCTCAACAGCGCCTCCTTCGCCTCGTCGACGTCGGCGCAGGTGTCCAGGAGGAAGCGAGGCACCTGCGTCGGGTTGAGACCGACCGTGGGCAGAGCGCCGCCGTCTGCCCTGGCGGTCTCGACGTCGGCCATCAGCAGCACGACCGCGAGGCCGTGCTCGTTGACCCCGTCGGTGGCGCCGTCGAAGCCGAAGATGCTGATCGCGGTGGAGGCGGGCCCCTCGTCGGGCATCAGGTCGATGACGTACGGCGTCTCGCAGATTCTCGGGCCTGCGGGCACGTCGGCGGGCCTGCCGCCGTCGATCACGGCGATCATGTCCTGCCAGCCGCCGGTGAAGAAGTCGAAGTTCCGCACGATGCGGCCGTGTCCGTCCGAGGCCGTCTGCGGCGGGTACCAGACTGCGGAGCAGCCGAAGTCGACCGCGCCGGAGGCGATCGCGGAGAAGTCGATGTCGTCTCGTTCCGGATCGAGGCCGAGGGCCTCGGCGACGCCCAGCATGCGGGCGTGGTGCGCAGGCCATTCGCGGGCGAACCAGCGGCGGCGAGCCCGGTTCCGCAGGGGGTCGGCTGCCGGATACGGGGCCCAGCCGAAGCGGGTCCGTGCCTCCGTCGCGAGGGCGCGGCCGATGTCGGTCTGGCTGCCTCGTAGGGAGAGGCGTCGAGTGGTCAGGATGTCGTCGGGCCCGCCGCCCGCCACTACCTCGGCCTCGGTCCGACCGGTCGTCGTCTGGGTCATGGGGGTGCTCCTGTCGTCGGTTCTGTCAGCCGGTTTCACGAGATTCGGGAAGGAGGAACAGAGTGGCGGCCTCGGCTGCCACCGGTCATGTCGTCGGAGGGCGCGCCTCGGTCGTGGCGCCTCGGCCGTCCGGCCTCGCCTCGGCGCACGAGAACGGCAGACCTCAGCCGTCGGGTCTCCGAGACGGCACCGGGTCAGCCCCGCGACGGCCGGCCGCCGTCGGGTTCTCGGGCCGCATCCGAGCCGTCGGCCCACGGCCGTCAGCGGCCTCGGCGCTCAGATCCGGTCCGTCGGGCCGGGTGTTGTCGGGCTTGGGGTCGTCGGTCCGGTCGTCTGGACCGGCTGTCGGGCCGGGGGTCGTCGTGGACCGGGCCGTCGAATCCGGGCCGCCAGATCCGGGCCGGCTGACCGTCTCGCCCGTGATGGCGGACCCGGACGGCGACGACGCGGGATGTGGGAGTGCGACGCGGGGGGTGCCGGTGCGGTGCGGGGACAGCGGACCCCGCAGAAGAACGGCGGGCCGAAGCCGATCGAGTCACCGGGCGGCGGGCCGCCACATGCCGGTGATCTCGGGACCATCAGGCAGTCGCATCGCCTCCCCCGTGGCCTGAAAGCCGTGCCGCTCGTACAGGGCGCGCGCGCCTGCCGACGCCGTCTCCAGATAGACGCCCAGACCCGCAGCGTCGGCCTCGGCCAGTCCTCGACGCAGCAGCGCCGAGCCGAGCCCGCGCCCCTGGGCGGCGGGCAGCACACCCATGAACGACAGGTGCAGATGGCGCAGGCCACGCGGATGCCGCTCGGCGAGCACGCCGAGGAGCGTGATCAGTCGCTCGCCGTGCGCGGCGAGCGGCGGCGGCAGTTCGTCGGCGCCGAAGTCTGGTGCCGACACGCCGTCCTCGGCGACCGGCAGCCACAACGCGGCGGCGGTGTCCTCGGCCGTGAAGAGGCCGCCCTCGGCCGCGGCCTGGTGTGCCAACGGGAGGTAGTAGTGCGCCTGGCACTCTCGACGGTCGGCATCGACGGGGAAGAGCCACCGAGTGGTCTCCTCCGTCATGAACGCCTCGGTCAGGATGCCGACCGCCTGATCCACGTCCTTCGGACCTGATCTGCGTACTCCCGAAACCAGTGCGTCCCGGTGATCGTTCATGTGGCTGCCCCCAGTTTTGCACTGTCTTCTCGGCTCGGCCTCACACCCGAACCGAGCTGGTGCGTACATGATAATCACACTCCGATGGAAGACATAAAACCACGTATAAAAGCGGGCAGTCCACCTGACTTGCACTAGTGCACCACCTGTAGTGCACTAGGCATTAGACGGCCAGGGGCGACACGAGGGCACCGAGTCGTCCGCACGCCGGAACATCGATCGAATCAAGCAACCGCACTAGTACGATCACCGACACTTACCGGAAGGAGAGCCGAGGATGACTGCCAGAGCGAGCGACGGAGACGGCCCGCCCTACGCGCGGATCGTCGGCGCGATCCGCGCGCGCATCGAGTCCGGCGAGCTGCGGCCGGGCGACCGAGTCCCCTCGACGCGACAGATCATCCGAGAATGGGGCGTGGCGATGGCCACGGCGACCAAGGCCCTGGCCGCCCTGCGCCACGAGGGGCTGGTGCAGGCCGTGCCGGGCGCGGGCACCGTGGTCCTCGGCAGGCCGCCGCGCACCCCCGCCGCCGACTCCGCACCGCGTGACCCGGACGCCGTCTTGAGCCGGGAGACGATCATCGCGACCGCGATGGGCGTCGCCGACGCCGAAGGCCTGACTGCGCTGTCGATGCGACGGGTGGCCACCGAACTCGGCGTCAGCACGATGGCGCTGTACCGACACGTCGAGGGCAAGGACGATCTGATCCGTCTGATCACCGACCGCGCGTTCACCGAGGTGCCGCTGCCCGAGCCGCCCTCGGGCTGGCGGCGGGGGCTGGAGATCTCCGCGCGGCGCGACTGGCGGATGTACCAACGGCACCCGTGGGCGGCGGGAAGCGTCTCGGTGCCGAGGCCGTTGCTGACGCCGGGCGGCCTGGCTCACACCGAATGGCTGATGCAGGTCCTGGATGCCGGTCGACCGGACCGGCGCCGGGTGGCCATGCAGGCGATCGTCGTGTTGACGGCCTTCGTCGTCGGCATGGCGAACTGGCTCGGCTCCGAGCTCGACGAGGAGCAGGAGACCGGTGTCAGCAACTGCCAGTGGTGGGACGACCGTGATTCCGAGCTGTCCGAACTGGAGGCGACCGGTCGCTTTCCGCTGCTGTTCGGGACGGTGGAACCACCCGACCTCGAGGCCGCCTTCGAGTTCGGGCTCGCCCGCCTTCTCGACGGATTGGCGAGCACCTTGGACCCGTGAACGGCCGGGCGAAACCTGGGGCATCCCGTCGGATCTGAGCGGGCGGCCCGAGATCACCGGACGCCTGCGCGGGTGTCCGGTACGGGCCGATGGCCGACGACCGACCCGCAACTTGCTCGCGGACACTCGTCTCCAGCTCGCCTGGGTGCCGGCCGGACTCCGAAGCGGGCACGCGAGTCTCCCGCCCCAGGGGTCGACCTGCTTGCCTGCCCCGCCCGGTAGGACCGGCGGGCAGGCGGGTAAGCGGGTAGGCGGGTAGGCGGGTAGGCGGGTAGGCGGGTAGGCCACGATCACCGTCCTCCCGCACTTAGTCGGGCGGCGCACTCCCCTGCGACGGTCGTGGGCACGGAGCGTCTCCATCGACATCACCGACCAGGCGGCGCGACAGCGTCGGCCGGGCGGCGCGACGCACCGCCGCCCCGCCCCTCCCGGCACACCACCGCAGGCAGCCCGAACAGCGGGAAGACGTCCGGGGCGAAGGCGTCCACCTCGGCGATCTCACCGCCCTCGATGCGCAGCACGTCCAGCCCGAAGGCGTGATAGCACGTCGTGCCGGGCGGCCGGATGTACACCGCCGCCGCAGGCAGGCCGTTCGCCGTGGTCTCCACCAGCCGGAACTCGACGGCATCCGCTCCGTCCATGGCGGGCGCCCAGGACGAGATGATCACGTCCCGACCCTGGTAGCCGACCGCATCGGTGCCGGAGTGACCGCCCGCTCCGGGCTGCTGTCCGCACCGGGCGTCCTCGCGGAGCAGGGACGCGAGCGCCGTCATGTCACCGCGTTCGGTGGCCGCCATGTACCGCCGAAGCACGACGCGCTCCTCCCGGGTGGCATCGGCAGTGGCGGCCCAGGCCAGCCTGCGGGGTGGCAGCTGCCTCCGGAGGGTCGCCCGTGCGCGCTGCACCGCGCTGTTGACCGAGGCGACGCTGTCCGACAGCAGGATCGCCGTTTCGGCGGCGGGCGTGCCGAGGACGTCGCGCAGGATCAGCACCGCCCGCTGCCTCAGCGGCAGATGCTGGATGGCGGCGAGGAAGGCCAGCTCGATGGTCTCTCGCGACTCCGCCACCGCATCCGGTCCTGCCTCGGCCGAGTCGGCCTGCACGCCCGGGCGATCCGGCCAGGGCTGCAACCAGGGGATCGCCACCGCCCGGCTCGGCTCCGTGCCGCGTCCGACCACCATCCGACGGGACGGACGGCGTTCCAGGAAGTCCAGGCACGCATTCGTCGCGATCCGATACAGCCACGCCCGGAACGTCGCACGTCCCTGGAACGTCTCGCGCCGCTGCCAGGCCCGCAGGAAGGTCTCCTGAGTGAGGTCCTCGGCGTCCTCGACCGAGGCGAGCATCCGGTAGCAGTGCACCCGCAGCTCACGCTCGTGTCGTCGCACCAGCCGGGCGAAGGCGGCCTCGTCGCCCTCCCGCGCGGCGGCGGCAGTCGATCCGTCGTCGGTCCAGGTCGACTGCGCCGACGGGGCTGCTGGTTCGCCGTCGGTCACGGAATCGTCTGTGTCCACCACGAAAACATCGTCCGTCTCGGCATCCGTTCGTCCCATGGCGTACTCCTCTGTCTGCTCCGGCGCCCAGCCGCCCGGCTGGCCGCGTCCGCCCGGTCTGCGTCCGCCCGGTCTCCGCCTGCGCGTCCACACGTCTCGGGTTCACGGTCGTATGACGGGTCGAACGCGGGGAACTCATCGGTGCCCCGCACGGTGCGCACGGGACCGCCGCCGGAGCGGGACGAAGCGGCCGGGAAGCAGATTTTGCCGCGATGTCGAGAATCCGTCGCCCGCTCCGACTGATCTAGGAGAGGTGTCCACGAGGGACGTCCTGGTATGAGGAGAGCACCGTGAAGTACATGCTTCTGATCTACGGCAGCGACGAGCAGTGGGCGCGGTACTCCCCGGCGGAATTCGCGGCGCTGATCGAGCAGGACGCCGACTTTCAGCAGGAGATCCGTGAGTCCGGTGAACTGGTGAGCGTCGAGGGCATGGCCGAGACGACCAATGCCAAGGTCGTCCGGGTCCGCGACGGCGTCCCGGTCGTCACCGACGGGCCCTATCTGGAGTCGAAGGAACATCTGGCCAGCTATTTCGTCGTCGATGTCGAGAACGGCGAGCGGGCCGTCGAACTCGCCGCGCGATACCCGGCCGCCGGGGTGAACGGCGTCGAGGTGTGGCCGCTGCTCGAACAGGGCGGCACCGAGGCGTGATGCGCTTGCGTCGGGACCGGCTGCGCCGCCGGTCCCGGCGCACCGCGACCCGTCTGTGCTGCGTGGGCAGGCCGTCTCCGGCCTGCCCCGTCAGCCGAGCCCGTGTGCCGTGTCCGGCGGAGGCCTGCTCGGACCGCGGCCACGGTCGTCCTGCGCCGACAATGCGCCCGGCCCGATGCGGTCCGCACGCCCGGTGGGGAGGACCTCGGCTCACCACGGCCGGATCGATGAGCAGCGGACTCGTGCCCGGGTCGTCCGAACAGCAACGGCACGTCGAGCCCGGGACGCCGCAAGCGGCCGGCGACCCGCCACCGATCGGCACTCCCCGCATCGGCCTTCCCCTCGATAGTCCACTCAGGAGGAACATCATGGAATCCGACCAGATCAGTGCGTTGGCGTCGGCCGTCGCAGGCGAGGTCGTCGTCCAAGGCGACGACGCATACGAGGAGCTGCGCAACGTCTTCGCCCATCAGGGCAGCCCCGAGGTGATCGTGCGCTGCACCGGCGCCGACGACGTTCGCGCGGCGATCGGATTCGCGCGGGCCCATGAGCTGCCGATCTCCGTGCGCAGCGGCGGCCACAGCAACGCGGGCTTCAGCACCGACCACGGCGGGCTGGTGATCGATCTGTCCCCCGTCGACGAGGTCCGGCTTCTCGACTCGCAGCGCAACGTGGTCCGGTTAGGCAGCGGAGCCCGCTGGGGCAGGGTCGCGAAGGTCCTCGGCGAGCACGGCCTGGTGATCTCCGCCGGCGATACCTCCACCGTCGGCGTCGGCGGGCTGCTGCTCGGCGGCGGCATCGGCTGGCTGGTGCGACGGTTCGGCCTCGCGCTGGACAACGTGGTCGCCGCCGAGGTCGTGACGGCCGCAGGCCACGTGCTGCGGGCGTCCGCGACGGAGAATCCCGAGCTGTTCTACGGCATCCGGGGCGGCGGCGGGAACTTCGGCGTCGTCATCTCCTTCGACGTCCTCGCGCAGGAGTCGGCGGGCGTGCACTTCGGCACCATCAGCTACCCCGCCGAGGAGGCTGCGGACGTCGTGACGGGGTGGGCGGCATACCTGCGCACGGCGGCGGACGAGCTCACCGCGACGGTCGGGGTGTTCCCGCCGTTCGACGGTGTTCCGCCGCCGGTGACCATCACCGTCTGCTACGCCGGGTCGGACACCACAGAGGCGAGGAAGGCCATCGCCCCGCTGTGCGAACTCGGCACCGTGCAGTCGACGGACGTCAGGCCGATGCCCTACGCGGAGGTGCTCGGCGAGCCCTCCCGGCTGCCTGCGGGCTGGCAGCCGATGGTCCGAAGCGCCTTCGCCCCGGTTGCCGACCGAGCGTTCGTCGAGACCGTCCTGAACGGCGCCCGGCAGTTCCCCATGCTGTACGTGGAGTTCCGGAGCATGGGCGGGGCGGTCCGTCGGGTCGCCGAGGGCACCACCGCATTCGCCCACCGGGACGAGGACGTCATGTTCTTCACCACCCACCTCGGTGGCCCGGCCGACCACGACGCGATCCGCCCCGAGTTCGACGAGTTCTGGCGGACACTGGCCCCGTTCAGCACGGGTGCCTACAGCGGCTTCCTGAGCGAGGTGACCGAGGACGACGTGGCAGCGATCTATCCGAGCGCGACCCGCGCGCGGCTGGCGGCGTTGAAGGCGGTGCACGATCCGGAGAACGCGTTCCGGCGCAACCCGAACGTCCGGCCGTCGGCATAACGCCTGCGGTCGGTCGGCAGCTCGCCGAGGCGATGTCGAGGGCTGGTCAGCAGTTTGCACCCAGCGCCGGGACCACGCTGCGCCGGTGCGGCCGGCACGAATCTCGATCGCCGACCGTGCACCGCCAAGACGGCGATGACGCCGCCGACCGAGAGCGCCCGAGCCCGGAACGGGATCGGAGGCGGCCGTGTTCCTCTCCTCAGTTCGCCTGGGTGACGATTCGCCGACGTCCGTTCCCCCGTCCCGCCGCGCAGCCGAACGGGGCAGTCCTGGTCCCACGGCACGGATCTCTTTGGTCCCGGAGAGATCCGTGCCGCGCGTCCGGACTGGAACTGCGAATGGGCTCGGAAGTCCTCCGGCGCGTCCGTGCGGTCGGTGGGGCGCCCGAGGTGCACCGGCCGGCCGCCGAGACGGCGAGACGGCGGAACAGGGCGGCGTCCGACGGCCTGCTCGGCGCCGGATGTCATGTGGGCATCGACGTCGACCGTCGTGCTCGGCCGGGATCACAACACCGGCGGTCCAGTGCGGTCACTCGGTCACCACCGCATCAGAGGTGCGTGGCCTACCGGATTCCGTCGTCGGCCAACCGTTCGGCGCAGCCCGTCAGATAGCGTCGCTCCGGAGCGCTCGTGGTGCGTTCTGCCGCGAGCCGGTAGGCCGCGCGGGCCGCCGCACGATCGCCCGCCGTCTCCAGCAGATGCCCTCGAACCGCAGCCAGCCGGTGGTGCCTCGCGATCCGATCGTCGGAGTCCAGGTGTGCGAGGAGATCAAGACCGGCCTGCGGACCACGCACCATCGCCGCTGCGATGGCGTGGTTCAGGGTCACCATGGGGTTGGGCGCCAGCCGCTCCAACAGTCCGTAGAGCGCGAGGATCTGCGGCCAGTCGGTGTCCTCGGCACACGCCGCTTCGGCATGAACGGCGGCGATGGCGGCCTGAACCTGATAGGGGCCCAGGGGCGGGCGGGCGAGGGCGTCGGTGATCAGTGTGACGCCCTCCGCGATCGCCGCCTGATCCCAGAGGCGTCGATCCTGGTCTTTCAACAGGACGAGGGCACCGTCGGGCCTGGTGCGGGCCGGGCGTCGTGACTCAGTGAGCAGCATCAACGCCAGCAGACCCGCCACCTCCCCGTCCTCGGGTCTCAGGTCCCGCAGGGTCCGGGCGAGTCGGATCGCCTCCCCGGTCAGTTCGGCACGATGCAGATCGGCTCCCGACGAGGCCGCATAGCCCTCGTTGAAGATCAGGTAGAGCACGTGCAGCACGATCGGAAGCCGCTCCGCCTGCTGCGCCGCCGCAGGCAGACGAAACGGGGTCGCGGAGTTCTTGATCCGCTGCCTGGCCCGGCTGATGCGCTGTGCCATCGTCGCCTCGGGGACCAGAAAGCCACGGGCGATCTGGGCCGTGGTGAGTCCACCGACGGCACGCAGCGTCAGTGCCAGCTGCGAAGGCGGCGTCAAGGCGGGATGGCAGCACAGGAACAGCAGCACCAGCGTGTCGTCGCGGTCGCCCGAGGGGTCCTGGTCGGGACCCGGCGCGAACACCTCATCGGCCGGAGTCATCGCGGCGACGGCGATCTCCCGTCTCCGGCGTGCCCGCTCACTACGGTGCTGATCGACAAGCCTGCGCGAGGCGACCGTGATCAGCCAGGCCGACGGCTGCTCCGGCGTTCCCTGCTCGGGCCAGGTGAGCGCCGCATCGAGCAACGCCTCCTGGAGGGCGTCCTCGCAGGCGTCGAACCCGCCGTGTCGGCGGATCAGGGTGCCGAGCACCTGTGGCGTCAGCCGCCGCAGCAACGCGTCGACCTGCTCGGCGTCCGGCGCCCCCGACGGCAGCGCGGGAGGAGCGACCGGCGGCCCGACCCGCGTCGATGCCACTTCGCTCACCCTGCCCACGGCCCCGCGTCCAGGTAGGGCGACCACTCGTGTCATAGCGACCCGCTCGGCCGCGATGCTCTCCCACACCGCACGAGGTGAGCATGCTGCCGGGCGGCGACGCTGCTCGCAGGCGGGCTCGGCGTGGTCGGACCGACAGAGCCGGGCCGGGTATGTAGGTCCTCGCCATCGAACGGCGGCATCATCTTCTCCTCGTCGAACAGACGGCCGTGTCAGGAGCGACAGGGTCCGAGTTCGGACAGCGCAGCCTGCGGGTCGACTCTGGCGTGCTCACGGGGGTAGCGGCAGGCAGGCGACGACCGCAGCCGGAGCCGGAGACCGGAGAGCATTCTCCGGCGGCTCGGGATGGTCTCCGCCACGCCGCGCTACGCAGCAGCAGGGTACCCGCAACCGATCCGAGGTCGATCGACTTCTTCCGCATTGCCTCGTCGTGGCGCGATACGGGCCGGGCCCCCTGGAGGGCACGTCAGGAGGGGACAGCGGGTCCGTCTGCCAGGCACGCTCGGCCGACGGCGTCGTGACGCGGTGGCCGCGGCGACGCCGCATCAGCTCGACAAGGGCACATCTCGGGCGACCGGACCGCGTCCCCTGCGGTGCGTCGCACCGCACGACGAGAGGACACGAGCGTGACACAGCTTCAGGACGTGATCTCCGCGCTGAGGGCAGAGGCGGACGACGTCGATCGGTTGCTGGTCGATCTCGACGAGGCGGGCTGGGACCGGCAGACCCCGGCTCCCGATTGGACGATCGCTCATCAGATCGCCCATCTCACCGCGACCTTCCGGATGGCGGCAGACGCAGCCGCCGATCAGGCGGCCTTCCGACGAACCACCTCGACGATGGGGGACGACTTCGACGCGGCCGTCTCGAAAGCCCTGGCACCCTACCTGGCGCTCCCGCGAGGCGAGTTGTTCTGCCGGTGGCAGGCACAGCGCGACGCCGCCACCGCCGCGCTCGCGGCCGTGCCACCGGGGCAGACCGTGCCCTGGCTGGTCAACCCGCTGCCCGCCGAGGTCCTCGCGTCGGCGGGGATGATGGAACTCTTCGGTCACGGCCAGGACATCGCCGACACGCTCGGGGTGCATCGTGAGCACACCGACCGAATCAGGCCGCTCGTCGTCTTCGGCGCCCGTACCAGGGACTTCGGTTACCTGGCCCGAGGTCTCACGCCGCCGTCGGAGCAGTTCCGCTTCGACCTGACCGCTCCTTCCGGTGCACTGTGGACGGTCGGCGACGCCGACGCGGCGCAGGTGATCAGTGGTCCCGCCGTCGACTTCTGTCTGCTGGTCAGCCGTCGTCGGCACCGCGACGATCTCTCGCTGGTCGCGCAGGGGGCCGAGGCCGAGCAGTGGCTCGACATCGCCCAGGCCTATCGCGGGCCCGCGGGCGAGGGACGCAGGCCGGGGCAGTTCGCTACGACCCGGCACTGACGCGACGTCGCCGTCGCAGGCTGCGGCGGCGTACCCGGCCGGGCCGCCTGCGTCCCTGCGTGGCCCGGCCTGGTCTCGCTCGCCCCCGCTGTGCAGGTTCCCGCCGAGATCGGTCGGTGGCCAGGCCGACACGTTCCGAGACCGACCGCTGCACAGACAGGAGGCACGACAGCCGAGCATCGCGGGTCCCGGCGGCGGCAGGCCGGCAGGCCGGACACGGAATGGACCACGCGTCTGAGGACCGTGTCAACGGCGGGATCTCCGGCGGACTGCGCGCCGTCGAGCAGCTTGGTCCGGGATATCACCGAGCAGCTGGGTATCAGCCGTTCCCGCACAGGCAACGGGACGAACAGACCTGCCCGCAATTCCCGGCGAACATCCGCCAGGAACGCCTCCACCCCCAGCCGGGCTTGCGAGACAGCTCGTCGATCCCCACCCGGCGAGGCAGGCGGCCTGATCCACCGCGATCACACCAGGGACAACCCGGACGCCTCGACCGCGCAACGGCTCCGAGGAAGAGTCGAGGCCCGAAACAGGCGGGCAGCAGAGGACCGGCGCGGTTCATCCGGACCAGGACCCGTCCGCGCCGTCCGACAGGAGCTACGCGCAGTCCGGGCGGCGATGACCCGTCCTGCCGGACGGGCACCCGATCGACCGAGTGCCCGCATTCAGGACACGCGCCGCACACACCGCGACGGGATCAGTCTATGCGGCTAGGGCGTGGCGACGGACGACTCCGGGCGTGCCAGGGACTCCAGCGCGGCGAACGACGGCATCCATGGTCAGCCATGCCGTCGCCGCCGACTGCCGTCGCCGCCGACGGCGTCTCCTGAAACGCACGCCGTCGACGACGGCGCCGCACAACCATGGAGGCGGTTGGAGGCCTTCGTCTGAAGTCGGGTCGATCGAACCGCGTCACGCGTGACTGGAACGTCACCGTTCGGCGTCACCGGCATGGCTCAGTGCGCGGCGATGGGGGTGTTCTGATAGGCGGTGATGCGCCATTCGTCGTCCTGCTTGACCAACAGCCAGGAGGCACGGACCGCGCGCTCTGGCGCGACCTCGGGCTCCCCCGGTGCCCTGATCCCGCCCCTGGTGAGCACGAGGCAGGTCGTGGGTCCGAGGAACTTCACCGCGACGGGCTCCCCGACGACCCTGGTCCCCTGGAAAGGACCGGCGAACGCGGCGCTCATGAACGCGCCGATCTGCGCCCGGCTCTGGAGGAACACGTCCCCGGGCAGGATCAGGCTGCCGTCCTCGGTGAAGACGTCGGCGAAGGCCGCGCCGTCGTGCGCGGCCCACGCGTCCATGATGCGCTGCGGCAGCCTGCGCACCGCCGCCGTGTCGTCGTCCAAGGTCGTGGAATCGGTGGTCGTCATACCAGAATCCTTCCTATCAGGGATGTTCGGTCGGAGCCGACCGGGTCTCACACCGCACCGGTAGGCATCTTCATCGTCATCGGAGGCCGGGCGGCCGTGCATCTCCGTGGTTGCCGACACCGAGCACCGGCGGTGCACGCTCGTCCAGGTCTGCCGGGTGACCATCGACGGTCCCGGAGCAGCTGACGAGGCCGTCGATGTTCGGGCCGGGTTGCTCACGTCCGAGGACGGCTGTCGCCGTCGGCCGGTGGACGCTCGCCAGGACCAGGACGGAGTCCTCCGTCCGGAGCAGATCCAGTCGCCGTCGGCCTGTCGCTGCGGTGCTGTCGGGGCGACCGCCTCGGCACCGCCCGCCGCACCGTCGTCGCCTGCGGGATGCACGGGCACCGGTCAGCGGTATCCGCCGCCGAAGAACAGCAGTCCGCTGTCGCCCGATCCTCGGGTGGCGGCCAGCACGGCGCCCACGAAGATCGAGTGGTCGCCGCCGGGGAAGGACTCCGTCAGCTCGCACTCCAGCCAGGCGAGCGCCCCGGCGAGCAGGGGCGCACCCGTGCAGGGTCCCGGCAGCCAGTCGACGGCGTCGAACTGAGCGAGGCCTCGCGGTCGGCGGCGGTCGGCGAAGTGGCGGGCGGTGTCCTTCTGTTCCGCCGCCAGCACCGACACGCCGAAACTGCCGGTCGCGGTGATGGCGGCGTGCATCGTGGCGTCGTGCGCCACGCAGCACAGCGCGAGTGGCGGGTGCAACGACACCGAGCTGAAGGCGTTGGCCGTCATCCCGTGGACGTGGTCGCCGCCCACGGTGAGGACCACGACGCCGGTGGCGAACCAGGACATCGCCTCCCGCAGTGCCGCACCGGAGACCAGTCGGGAGTCTCCTGGCGGCGTCTCGTCTGCGGTCGCGGGCAGCATCAGGCCGGTCGTGCGCCTGTCGTCGGACACGTCAGCCTCCCGCCGGGTACGCGGTCGGTCCGACGGCGGCCGGGCGCAGCGCCGGTGTCGCATACTCGGCGAGCGCCGCGCGCAGCTCGCTCGGGACCCGGGCAGGCGCCGTCGCGGTGTTCGGTCCTCGCATGCAGGCGATGCGCTGTCGACCGCGCGCCACCAGGTGCTCCTGCCGATCGATCAGGTGCACGTAGTCGAAGGCGAATTGGATCTGGGTCTGAGTGAGCTCCTCCAGTCGCATGCGCACCGCGAGCTCGTCGAACGCGGTGATCTCGGCGAAGAACTCGCACTCGGCCTTGAGCGTGAACAGCTTGAGATCGTCCCGCAGCTCGGCCAGCACACCGGGGGCCTTCTCCATGAGGAACAGCTCTCGACAGCGTCCCTGCCAGCGCAGATAGTTCACGTAGTAGACGTTGCCGACGAGATTGGTCTCCTCGAAGCCCACGACGTGACGGATCTCGTAGTACCCGGCCATGTTCATCTCCCCTCTCCCACGAGCACGGCGAAGACCACCGGGTCCGGTCGGTCGTCGACGGTGGTGACCCAGGTCGCGATCCTGCTGCGTCCCGACGAGAACACCGTCCAGCCGTCGGGACGGCTCCGGTCGACGGTGAGGGTGATCGACGTCGACCCGGCCTTGCGGGCGCACTCCAGCGCGGCCCACACCCTGGTGCCCGCGACGGACCGGTTCTCGTCCGCCTCGGCGCCCACGAGGTCGCGAACCGCCAGCAGGGCCGGTCCGAGCAGCCCTGCCCAGTCCGCTTCGGAACGTTCGACGGCGGGCTCGACGTCACAGCCCAGCGGTCCGGCCCCGGCGACGACCATGGTCAGGCCTGCACCGTGAGAGGCCGACATCTCGATCGTCGTCCCGGCCGAACCCCGCGCGGTCTCGGGCAGGCCGGGGCCATCCTCGACCACCAGATCCTGAGCGGCATCCAGCCCGTCCTCGATCTCCGGCCGCCCGTCGGGTCGGTGGTGAACCCGCACCCGTCGGTCCAGCGCCCGACTCGCGGCGATCTCGGTCAGCTCCCGTCGCCCGACCACCCGTTCGGCACCGGGACCGGCCGCTCCGCCGTGACCGCCGCCCAGCGGGTCCGGCTCGACGACCACCGAGGGGGCCGAGCCGAGGACCCGCTCCAGGGACCGCTCCAGATGGGAGCCGAGCAGTGCGGGCGCCCACGGGCCCGCGCCGTCGCGTCGGACGACCGCACGCAGGACCAGTCCCTCCCAGCGCTCCAGAAGGATCCCGTCCGGGTCGCGCAGGTCGAGGTCGTAGGTATGGCTGTCGCCGTCCTGCGACCGCTCGCGGGCGTCGAGCACCACGTACTCGGGGGCCTCGGTGTTCCGGTCGGCCAGGTGCAGTCGCTCGATCCGTTGCGGCAGGAGGGTGGCGTCGGGAACGCAGCACTGGAGGGCGTGCATCGCGGCGTCCCTGGTGCCCGGATCGGCGAGCAGGAGTCGCTGCGGGAGGAACTCGGCGAACCACGCGGCGGTCGGCCGGGTGGACAGCTCCGCGACCGCGTGCCGGGCGGCGGCCCGCCGATAGCGCAGCAGCCGTTGGAATCGCTTGCCCTGGAACAGCACGTCGCCGTACAGCTCGGTGACGGGATCGATCGGCACCGGCGGAAGCTCGGCCGTCCTGGGCGCACCGCCGACCGGACGGTCGCCCCGAGGAACCCGCAGCCTGGCGCGGAAATGGTCCGCGCCGAAACCGGTCTCCGCGCTGCGCAGCACCACGTCGACGGTCTCGGCGTCGACGGCCAGCGCGGCCAGCCGCACGGTCGTCGCTCCGTCGGGACGGACGACCACCGGCCGGAGGAACTCCGCGTCCTCCAGCACCGGTGTCGCTCCGTCGCCGATGAGGGCGGCGGCCACCTGCGCCATGGCCTCCATCCCGATCACGGCGGGCAGCAGCAGGTCGCCCGCCAGGAGGTGATCGGTGAGGTAGGGGTCGCTGCCAGAGGACAGCGTGGTCTCGGTGACCAGCTCGACGCCCTCGTAGTGCACGAGTACCCGGTCGACGAAGCGGAGCAGCGGCGGCTCGCGGCGGCTCAGGGCGAGCGTGGGCAGACCCGACATCCGACCGCCGATCACCAGCACCGGCCCAGCGTCGGGATCGGCGAGGACCTGGCGCAGCATCGCGATGCCGCGCTCGGCAGGGACGGCGGTGACACCCTCCCGGTGCAGGGCCTCCACCACCCCGAGTCGCTCGCCCATCCCCGCCCCGGACCACACCGACCATTCCAGAGCGAGCACCCGAGTGTCCGGATGCTCCTGCTGGAACCGCGCGGTCAACTCGGTCAGCCAGTCGTTGGCGGTGGCGTAGTGCGCCTCGCCGCGCAGGCCCGCCCGGCCGATGACGCTGCCGAAGGTGAGCAGCAGCCGGAGGCGGTCGGCGTCCACCGCAGCCAGGACGGCCCGCAGGCCCGTCACCTTCGGGGCGACCGTCGCGCGGAACTCCTCCTCGGTGAGGCCGGTCAGCGACGAGGGCTCGTTGCGGCCCGCGCCGTGCAGGACCGCCGTCACCGGACCGAAGGCGTGCTCGGCCCGGCGAACGGCGGCGGCCACCTGTTCGGCGGAGGTCACGTCGGCGCGTTCGTAGCGGTGCCGGACGCCCTTGGCCCGCAGCCGTGCGAGGTTCGCGGCGAGTTCGGGATCGCTGTCGGGGTCGGAGCGGCCGAGCAGGATCAGGGCGGCCGAGGAGTCCTCGGCCATGGCGAGCGCGCATTCGGCGGTGATGCCCTTGCCGCCGCCGGTGACCAGCAGGACGTCGGCGGCGTCGAGCACCTCGGGCGGTACCGCGTCGGCGGGTGGCGGGTTCGGCCGGGCGGTGCGAGGCCGGATCGGACGGGCTCGCAGCACCGGCACCCGGCGCATGCCGTCCTCGTCGTAACGCACCTCGGTGAAGCCGGTCGTCGCCGCGACCTCGGCGAGAATCCGGGCCGTCGCCCGATCGAGATCCGCCGGTTCCTCGGATGCGACGTCGGGAAGCTCCACGATCGTCGTGGGCACCGACGGCGCCTCCAGGTGCAGCGTCTTGGCCAGGCCCGAGGCGCCGAGCCGGTGCTGCACCACGACGAAGCGGGTGCCCGGCGGGCCTGCCAGGACGTCGCGGCTCGCGGCCAGCAGCAGCCCGAGATGACGATCGTCGCATTCTGGGGGCAGACACAGCAGGACGCCGTCGCCCAGGCCGGCCTGCGCCAGTGCGTCGCGCGTCGGCGCAGCGAGCGGATGATCCGCCGGAGCGTGGAGGGTCCAGTCGCCCGGGCTCGCCGAGCCCGGGTCGGGCGGGCGCGCGACGGGAGCCTGCTCTGCGACATGGTCGACGGAGAAGGACCGCACCCACGGGCCCACGCCCGCGACCTCGTCGACGACGGCCTCGACCTCGTGCGCCGTCTCGGCGAGGTCGTCGATGAGGGCGGCCAGTTCGCCGAGCCGCACGGTGGCGAAGCTGGGCGCCGAGGTCAGCGGCGGCCTGCCCAGGTCTCGCACGGCCTGATTCACGATCTGGCCGACCGTGATCGAGCTCAGATGGAGATCGTCCAGCGGGTGGGTGTCGGCGGTGATCGTCGAGGGTGGCAGCTCGGCACGCGCCGCAGCCAGACTCCGCAGCAGCTCGAGGGTCGAGGGAGGCGTGTCCGCCTCGGCAAAGTAGTCCGCCGCGCCCGCTGCGATCAGCGACGGGGCATCCACCTCGCCTGCCGGGGCTGCGGCGGACTCGATCGCGCCGACGTCCAGTGCGGGGGCGTCCTCGCAGGGGCTGGCCAGGAACGTCATGGTCCCGTCCGGCGGCAGCGGGCGGATCACCCGGTGCTCGAACAACACCTCGGTGCGCACCGACGCACCGAGCACGAACGCGGCGGCCACCACGGACAGCAGCGGGCGCAGCGAGTCGGCCTCGACGTCGAGGGCGACCGAGGGCACCGCAGGCGTGATCTCCTGGACCAGTCCGGTCAGGACCCGACCCGGTCCCACCTCGATCAGCAGGTCCGCGCCGGCCGAGGCCTCCGCCGCGGCCTGCCGGAACAGCACCGGGCGCACGACCTGGTCACGTAGGAGTGCGGACAGGTCGGTCTCCGGCGTCAGGAGTGTTCCCGTGACGGAGGAGGCCACGGGGCGCCGTACGGACCGGAGGTCGACACCGGTCAGGTACCTCGCCAGCGCCGCCGAGGCGGGCGCGACCAGCGGCGAGTGGAAGGCGTGGGAGACCGCCAGCCGGGTGGCGTCGCGGCCCTCGGCCCGAGCCTTGGCACAGACCCGGTCCACCGCCGTCGCCGGGCCGGAGACGACCGTCTGACGTGGACCGTTGTAGCCGGCGATGACCACCTCCGCCTCGTCCGCGACGAGCCGGGCCGCCTCCTCCTCGGTCGCCGTCAGGCCTGCCATGCCGCCGCCCGTGTGGCTCGCCGTCGCCATGGCGCGGCCTCGGGCGGCGGCCAGCGCGCCGAGGCCGGGCGCGTCGACGGCACCGCCCCAGTGCAGCGCGGTCAGCTCGCCGAGGCTGTGCCCGACGGCGGTGGTCGCCTCGATGCCCAGATCGCGCAGGACGCGCAGCCCGGCCAGCGAGCCCGCGACGATGCGCGGCTGCGCGACCTGAGTCGCAACCGGGTCACCGTCCTCATCCGGTCCGGCGGCGGCGAAGGCCTCGTCCGCCGAGGCGAATCGACGGCGCAGCGCGCCCGCGCCGCCTCGGCCGGAGCCCTGGCCGGGGAACAGGAAGGTAATCCTGGGCTCGGCGGCGGACGCGCCGAGGAAGATGCGGTCGGCGACCGAGTGGACGCGGGTGTGCCCCTCGTCGATCGCCGCGAGGAGCAGGGAGATCCGCTGCTCGGCGTCCGAGGGCGAGTCGGCCACCACGGCCGCCCGGACTCGCAGCCCCTCGGACTCGGCGGCGAGGGCGCCTGCCAGATCGGCCAGCTCCGCGAAGGCCAGCCTGGCCGTCAGGTCGCGGAGCCGGACGAGCCGATCCCGCACGGCGGCCAGATCGGCGCCGTCCACCAGCAGCAGCTCTGTGTCCTGTCTGGCCGCGACCGTCGCCAGGGTGTCCTGATCGACGCCGGGACGCCGAGGGACGGCCCTCGGCTGCTCGACCGCGATGTGGGTGTTGATCCCGCCGAAACCCATGGCCGAGACGCCCGCCCTGATCGGCAGGTCGCCGGGCCAGGTCTCGGCCTCCCTCGGCACGTAGACGGCGGCGTCCGCCGCCAGCAGGCTCGGATGCGGGTGGCGATGTCCCGTCGCGGGCGGGATCACCTGGTGGTGCACGGCGAGGGCCGCCTTGATCAACCCGACGACCCCCGCCGCGGCCTTGGTGTGCCCGATGTTGCCCTTGATGCTGCTCACCGCCGCGGGCTGTGCACCGGGCGACGCGGCGCGCCGGGCGGAGGACAGCGCCTCGATCTCCGTCGCGTCGCCGAGCGCCGTGCCGGTGCCGTGTCCCTCGAAGTAGGAGACCGTCTCCACGCCGTAGCCCGCACGGCCGTAGGCCCGGGACAGGGCCAGGCGGTGTCCGCTCGCCTCCGGGCGGGTGATGCCGCCCTTGCCGTCGGAGGAGACGCCCCAGCCCGCGATGCAGGCATAGATCCGTCGGCCCTGCGCGACGGCGTCCCGCTCCCGCATCAGCACGAGCACGCCCGCGCCCTCACCGGGCCAGAAGCCGTTGGAGTCCCGGTCGTAGACCACCATCTCCCTGGTCGCCAACGCGCCGGTCTTGGCGAATCCGATGACCTCGAACGGATCGATCGACAGGTCCACGCCGCCTGCCAGTGCCACGTCGAGGTCCTCGTCGACCAGCGCCCTCGCGGCGGTGACCACCGAGAGCAGCGAGGAGGAGCAGGCCCCGTCGACGATGTACCCGCCGCCGCCGAGGTCGAAGTGGTTGCAGATGCGGCCTGCGATGGTGTTGGCCAGTCCGCCTGCGAGGGAGTCCTCGTCGACGGCAGGGAACGGCGCCTTGTACTGCCCTTCGAGATCGCGCAGGAACGCGGCGGTGTCCGATTCGGACCAGCCCTTGTCCGTGAGGGCGGCGGCGACGGTGCGCCGGACATAGGGCCACCGCAGCCGCAGGGTGTTCGCGCGCGAGAACTCTCCGGTCAGGCTATTGCCGAGCACCACCCCGGTGGTGGGGCCGGGCAGTCCCTCGCCTCGGGGGAAGCCCGCGTCCGCCAGGGCGGCGGCGGCCACGTCCAACGCCAGCCAATGCGTGAGGTCGGTGGCGCGGTAAGTGCTGCCCGCCACCTGATAGGCGACGCGGTCGAACTCGAAGTCGCGCAGCACGGCCGCCATGGTGGAGTAGAAGCGGTCGGGTGCCTCCGGATCGGGCGACCAGTAGTCGTCGCGGTTCATCCGCTCATTCGGCAGCCGCCGAAAGGCGCGACGACCGGCGAGGACGTTCTCCCACAGTTCACCGGGCGTCGCGGCATCGGGATAGCGGAGCCCGATTCCGACGATTGCGATTCGTTCGCTGCTCATACTTCCCACCGTCTCTGGAACTGACGCCCAGCTTCCGGACCCGCGTGAAGACAGCATCGAACAGCGCGATCCGGCAACCGAACCCAGTAGTGCATCACGGGTGCAACTGCATTTCAGGACTTCACCTTGCCGCCCTGAACTCCGCTTAGTGATCCGATCGTGCAGCAGACGCGCCGCCGCTGTCTTCTCCGATTGTGCGGCACCCAGAGAACGTTATTTTATAACACCGTAATATCTACTTAGATCCTCGTAACGGCATGATAGGACGGCCACACCTCGATTCCACCGATGCGTTCGGCGGCCGCCGTGACGACCGCCCCTTGACCGCGAAGCGGCCCCGATCCCACACGGGTCACTCCGCGCCCGCTGCTCTACAGACCCCTCGATCATTCGGCTGACAGAGCAGGGCGAGCCAGAGCGCATGTTCGAAGTGGATGACGCGGCCGAAAGCGCAACATGCTGGAACGAGCCGCAGATCCGATGCGATGGAGAGCCCGGCAAGTTCGGTGGGAGGCCCGCTGATGTCGTTCACCGATCAGGCTCCCGCTCGGGTGACCCGGCCGTCCGACCGGTTTCGCCCATGTCTCGCGGCTCGCACCCGACTCCGTCAGCCTGCCTCGTCGCAGTACCGGAGCCTGCACTGCGCCGAGGCAAGCAGGCAGGAGACGCAACGCAGAAGCGTGCGGATCGAGACGGCGAACTCGGCTCGTCCGAGTCGGAGATCACATCCACCGACGATGCGGTCGAGCACCGCACACCGTGGTATTGAGGAGGCGTCATGCCCGCGATTCTCGGTTCCCTGCGCAGACTCGTCCTGGCACCGTCGTTAGCGGATGTCACCTTTGCCCGCCGAGGTTTTCCCGGGCCGCGAACGGAGGTCACCGACCGACTAGAGGCGATCCCGCAGGCCGTGGTCTGCGGATTCGAGTGGGCGATGGAGACGCCGAGAATGTGGGAGATCGAACGCAGGATCGATCTGGTGGAATCCGAGATGCGCGGCTTCGCCTACGAGGGCGCCGCGATGGCGCTCACCGTCCTCGACGCCACCTCGGGCGGTCACCGCACTCGGGACCTGTTGGCCGGACCGGGAGCGCCCCACCTCTTCCTCGCCTATATCGGCATCGGATTCGCGATGACCCGACTCCCCCGGCCGCTCTGGAAGCGGGTACTGCCCGATCTGACCGACGCCTCCCCCTATCACCCGACCATGAGCTGGCTCGTGATCGACGGCTACGGGTTCGATCTGGCCTACTTCCGCCACGAGCGCTGGGTCGAACGGCAGCGGGTGCCTGCCGCGTATCCGTGGCAGGGAACACCCGCCTACTTCCCTCGGGCAGTGGACCAGGGCATCGGTCGGGCCCTGTGGTTCATCCATGGCGGGCGGACGACCGAGGTCGCCGCCGCCGTCGCCCGCTTCGCCGAGCAGCGACACGCCGACCTGTGGAGCGGGGTCGGCCTCGCCGCCACCTTCGCGGGCGGCGGCACGCCGAGCGCGCTGGCAGACCTCCGCGCACACGCGGCACACCACTGGACCGAACTCGGTCTCGGCGCAGTCTTCGCCGTCAAGGCCAGGGCGACGGCGGGCATGCTGCCGCAGCACACTCAGCCAGTGCTCGCCGCCCTCACCGGCAGGACCGTGCCCGAGGCGCTGAGCATCGTGGACGACACCGCCGAGCGAGACACGACTCAGGGGGACATGACCTCGGCTGAGGTCGTGTCGCCCGACGCCGGGGCGTCGTCGGACGTTCCCGCCTACGAACGGTGGCGGCAGCGTATCCGCACCCGGCTGGCCGCTACGCCCCCTGCAAACACCACGCGCGACTGAGCCGAGGATGAGCGCAGACGATGTCGCCGCCACGGGCTCGTCGACTCCACGCGAGCTGCCCGGAAAGGAGTCGCTCCACCGACTCGGTCATTCGCCACATCAACCACTTAATCGCCAGTTCAAACCAGCCGACTCCGGCCGGACATCTTCTTCGTCTCTGAACACATCCGACAGGAACCAACACCTTCGCGCCGACGCACTCTCACCGGTACGTTTCAATCCTGGGGCCGAGTGAACTGAATACCGAAAGCAGTCGCCCCAGACCGCACTGGTCGGCGGTCATCGCCGTTCGCCGTTCGCCATCCGCCGGTCCGGACGGCCCTGCTGGACGCGAGATCGCCACACTGGACAGTCGCAGGCACCGGCGCCGCGTCGGCGTCCGCTGGGTCACGGCGTCCGGTTCGCTCGCGAATCACCGATGGTCTACTCGCCGAAGTGCCTCACCCGTCGAGCGAGGGCCGCCCCTTCAGCCCTCGGAGCGGACCGCCATCTCGAGACCGCCCCGGACCCGCAGCGACAACATCGGCTCCGGCACCACCGGCCTGCCGGGGACCCCGGTCAGTCGCAGCTCCCGCGTGATCATCGCGATCACCAGGACCGCCTCCATCATCCCGAGGCTGCTGCCGACGCAGAACCTCGGGCCTGCCCCGAACGGCAGGTAGGAGTACCGGGACCGATTCGCCTTCTGCTCTGGTGCGAAGCGCTCCGGGCGGAACGTCTCCGAGTCCGCCCAGAACTCGGGGTGCCGGTGCAGCGTGTACGGACAGATCAGCACGTCGGCGCCTGCGGGCACGTGATAGCCGCCCACCTCGTCGTCCTGCTGTGCCGCGCGCGGCAGGATCCACACCGGCGGATACAGGCGCATCGCCTCCTCGATGACCATCGTCGTGTAGACCAGCCGCCGGAGGTCCTCGTGCACCGGCGGCCGGTCGCCGAGCACGTCCACCGCCTCGGCTCGCAGTCGCGCGCCGACCTCCGGATGGCGGTCGATCAGGTGCAGGGTCCAGCCGAGGGTGCTCGCGGTGGTCTCGTGCCCGGCGAGCAGCAGGGTCACCACCTCGTCCTGCATCCGCCTGCGCCCGACCTCGGGGTCCGCCTCCCGTCGGGTCGACTCGATCAACCGCGTGAGCACGTCGTCACCGTCCACCTGCCGGGTCGCGATGCGATCGGTGACGAGCCGGTCGACCACTCGATGCAGCTCGGCACGGGCCCGGCGGAAGCGGCGTTGCCGAGGCAGCGGAACCCAGGTCGGCACCATGCTCATCGACACCATCTCGAACATGGCCTGGTCCTGCACCGCCTCGAACGAGTGGCCGACCGCGTCGAAGGCGCCGAGGTCCGAGTCGAGCAGTGCGCGGCCGAGCACCCCGAGGGTGAACACGGTCATCTCGTCCAGGACCTCGACCGGTTCGCCGCCCGCCCTGGACCGCAGGCGGGCGACGAGCTTGGCCGCCTCGTCCACGACGATCCCCGTCTGACCGGTGATCCGCCGATGCTGGAACGCAGGCTGGATCACCTTGCGCTGCGTGCGCCACAGTTCGCCGTCGCTGGTCAGCAGGCCGTCGCCGAGCGCCCGACGAGCCTGGACGAGCCCGATTCCCTTGTGGTAGTTCGCGCTGTTGTCCGCGAGGACGTGCTTGGCGTGATCGGGATGGTTGAAGAAGTACAGCGACTTCGGGCCGATCGACAGTTTCGATGCGTCGCCGTACCTGGCGGCGGCCGAGGACATCAGCCCCAGTCGGTCCCCCGCCAGGCTCCTGAGCATGGCCAGGGTCGCCGAACGCGGCGGACCCGGCGGGGTGCGGCCGATCGGGGCGGAACGAGAGGGTTTCATCTGCGCACGACCTCGTTCTCGTGCTGCGGAACAACTGCCTCGGCGGAGGTCGACGGCACAGCGGCCCGTGCGCCCTCGGCAGAATCGCCTGCGCCCGGCTCGACGATCTCGCGCTGCTCCTCCTGCGCGGCCGCGCGACGTTGTTGCGCCTCGAACTGCTCCCGCGCCTGGTCCGTGTAGTGCAGTGCCCAGAGGAAGCAGCCTCGGACCAGGCACACGATCGCCGTGGCGAAGAAGATCCCGTAGGCGATGTGCATCGCGGTCAGGACGCCGTAGGCGACCGCCACTCCCCCGCCGAACGCGATCTGTGCACCGGGTCGAGACGGCGTGGTGCCGGGATCGGTGATCATGTAGTTGGTGAACAGGATGAACGCGATGCCCGTCATGGTCGCCAACGCACCGGGGATCGAGGTGCCTTCCAGGATGCCTCGGACGACGGCCTGCAACGCGAAGCCGCCGACCCAGCCTGCGATGAGCCACATCCGCCCGGTGAGTTTTCCGTTGATCATGGTGCCGCCGAGGATGATCACCGCCGGGATCAGCCAGTCGATCCAGCCGTCCACGTGTTCACTGAAGTGGTACGGCGGTGCGATGCTGCCCCACGGGAACAACAGCAGGATGACGGCGATGCCGAAGTTCGACGGGTTCATGAAGTGCCGCAGCCTGCCGCGCACCGGGGCCCGCAGGATCCATTTGGCGCCCACCGCGACGAGCACGCCGAACATCATCACGAACACCTGATCGTTGACGTAGATCAGCATGTTGAGCGCCAGGCTCGTGATGTGCGCCGGATAGAGGAACTCCACCAGGCCACGCAGGCCGTTGCCCGCGTACCGGGGTACTCGGTTCTCCGACCTCGCGGCGATCCATTCCAGACCGATCTCGACCGTGTAGCCGGTGGCAAGCGCGATGAACGGCCACAGCCAGGGTTGCTCGAAGCCCAGAACCGTGTATCCGAGCAGGTTGAAGATCGTGATCGAGATGGCGAACCGGCGCAGCGCCGTGATCACCTTCGTGTCGTGTCGTGGCGGGGAGGCCGCCTTCTGCCGCGTTGCCATGTCCGTCACCTCTCCTGCGTGGTCGTGCCGAGCTGGAGCGAGTGCCAGCCGGGTTCGAGCCTGAGGTTCTCCTCCCGCACCTGGCCGGTGCGGTCCCGCCATTTCAGGTTCACGTCCAGCGGGCCGGTCACGCCCGAGCCGAGCCCGATGTGGGCCTCGTGGCTGCGCTTGCCGGAGTGGCCGCTGCCGCCGTCGACCCTGGTGATGAACCGCCTGCCGTCCTCTCTCGTCACGGCGATCTGTGCGCCGACCACGGGCGATCCCGGCGCGGCGAGGTCGCCCGGCGACGGCTCCGCGTCGTGGGTCAGCCGCAGCCCGAGGAAGGCGTCCTCGGACGGGCTGGTGTTCTGATAGAACAGCGGCTCGTCCCACTGCCGGGCGATGGCGAAGTCGAGCAGTCCGTCGCCGTCCGAGTCGCCGGTGGCGATTCCCCTGGTCGGTACCGGGATCGCCAGGCCGAGCTCGTGCGACAGATCGACATAGCGCCCGTCGTCGTTCTTCACGAAGAAGGCCATGTGCTGATCCCCGGCGAGGTCGTCGCCCTCGGTGATCCGGGGCCAGGCCATCGGATTGCTCAGCAGCTGGTCGTTGGCGGTGGCGAGCTCTTGGAGCTGCGGCCAGCGGTTGGTCCGGCCCTTCACGAAGCCGGTCGCCTGCGCGACGACGAGGTCGCCGCTGTTGTCGAAGTCGGCGATCTTGGCGTCCCAGCCCCAGCCGGACCAGGCCAGGCCCAGCGGCGCGCTCTCGTCGGTCCACGGTGCCTCGCCGGACTGGAGGCGGGCCCGCAGCTCGGCCGGGTCGTCGGCGTCGCTGACGAAGGCGAAGTGGCTCTCCTCGATGCCGAAGGAGGTGGTGATGTTGCTGACGAACATGTCGTACATGCCGTCGCCGTCGAGATCGCCGAAGTCGATGCCCATGCCCTTGAAGGAGTCCAGACCCACGTGTTTCGACTTGGGCACCATCGGCTTCCTGGCGCCCTCGACGACGGCGAACCTGATGTCGCCCGGCGTGGACCGGTTGTAGAGCAGGCGGTCCGGACCGAAGTCGTTGCCCACGTACAGCTCCGGGAGCAGGTCGCCGTCCACGTCGTTGGCGCCCGCGGCCAGCGCCCAGCCCTTGGAGACGTCGTCGGGCAGCACGTCCTCGAGCAGTTCGAACGTGACCTCGGGCTCGTCGCCCCCGGTGACGCCGGTCCAGCGAAGGAAGTAGTCCTCGCCGCCATTGAAGGCCTGCGACATGGAGTGGTTCATCTGCACGCCGCCGCTGATCGAGTCGTCGAGCACCGGCCCGTGCGGGAAGTAGTTCCCGACGAAGACGTCCAGGTGACCGTCGCCGTCGAAGTCGTCGACCGCCACCGTGTTGGTGTTCCACTGCGGGCCGTCGTACACCTCGCCCTGTCTGCCGGGGACCATCTCGGTCGCGCGGTAGGCCTCGGGCCCCAGCACGGTGGCGTCCGGATCGGCCAGGTAGAGGATCGGCGTGCGACCCCACAGATAGACGAGTAGATCCAGCCTGCCGTCCTCGTTGAAGTCGCCGGGAACGCAGCCCATCGGGGCCATCACGTCGTTCATCGGCAGGTCGCCTGGATCGAGGACGAAGGGCTCGTAGCGATCGGATCGCTCGTCAGGGACGGGCGTCACGATCACCTCGTCGACCCGAGGATCGGTGAGGCACAGGTCGTTGGCCAGGCCGTCGCCGTCGAGGTCGTTCATGGCGACCGACGCGCCCACCGACGAGATCCAGGCGTCGATGTGGCGGTAGTCCTGATTCACTCGGCGGATGGTCTGCTGCGGCAGCCCGCTGGGCAGCGCGATGGACTTGGGCTCGAACCCGTAGCTCGATGCCAGCTCCTCGAGTTCGGCGGCCGAGGAGGTGGGGAGGCGGACGACGACGAACGTCGCCGCGATGAGTGCCAGTGCGACCACGCCTGCAAGCTGCCTGCGCATCATCTTGACGATGGACGACATGTGTTCACGACCTTCCCAGCGAGACGAACTCGTCGGCGATGCGTCGCCGCCACACCTCGAAGGCGGGCAGGGCACCGGACACCGGTTGTTCTGGACGCGCCGTGCGCGAGACGGCGGCGGCGCCCTCGGGATCGGCGGCGCAGAACATCCGGGTGGCGAGCCCCGTGTGCTCGACCACCAGTCCCGCCCGGACCCTGGCCTCCGCCGCGAACGCCGAGCCCTGCGCGACCTGCGGCCGGTACTCGCCCGAGCGATCGGCGAACACCCGAAGCTCGTCCTCGTCTGCCCCGCCGAGATACGTGGCGGCCAGCCCCGCGCCGCTGTACAGATCGGACCGGCGATCGGCCGGGAAGGCGTCGATCAGGTCGGCGACGCGAGCGGCGTCGGTGCCGCCGACGAACCAGAGCGCCCGGCCGATGCCCTGATCGACGACGTTGTCGGCATAGGGCAGCGGCGCGCCCACCGGCCAGGGGAGACGGGGCTCCCTGAACTGCTCGTGGACGTAGCGCCGGGTGTGGAAGTACGCCTGGTGGAACCCGTAGCCGTCGAGCACCAGCCAGCTCAACAGCGGATCGGGCGGGATCAGCCGGGCCCACCGGAACCTCGGGACCCTGGCCATCGCCCAGCCCACCCCGATGTAGGCCATGTAGACGTGCTCGCCGCCCCGGCCCGCGAGGAGGCGCTCGACATGTCGGCCGCCGCCCAGCGGCAGCGCGTCGAGCATGGCGCAGCCCATCGCGGCGCCCTCATAGGCGAAGCCCCGGAAGAACGTCGGCAGCGTCTCCAGCCGGGCCTCGACCTCGGGGACGGAACGGGACTCCACGGCGTGGGCATAACCGGTGAGGAACATCCGGCCCACCGTCTCGATCAACTCGCGTGCCTCAGGAGACTTCTCGTGAAAGCCACGGGTGCCGAGTTCCGTCTCCGACACGTTCGGTGTCAGAACCCGGCGCCTGATTCTCCGAAATACTGTGCTCAACGTGCTCTCCTTCAACCGGATGAGTCGGCGTACACCTGCCAGCGCCGGTTGATCCGACCATCACAGCATCCGCAGATCCCGGCTACTCCTTTCGTGCGCAGGCATCGCATCCGAAGGGGAGCCGCAGTTTTCGCCTAATCGATGCGCATTGGAGAAGATGCGCGGTGGCGGTGGCCGACGGACGATGAGTCCTATTCCGAGGCCGGGGCCGTGACAACGGGTGATCACGAGTCGACAGCCGGGCGGAGGCGGCCGTGACGCTGCTACCCGGAATAGCTCCGACGTCCGCTGTCGACCAGTCGATTGCATGAACGAACGGACCAGTGAAAGGCGATTCGCCGCCGCGTAGTACCGAGCTGGATCGCGCTCTCCTCGGCTCTCGCGGACCACGGAGGAGGAGATGGTGTGACGCCCGAGAAGTGGACTGTGGAACAGATCACGACGACGACCATGGAGGCGTTCGCGGACACGATCGTCCCCGGCGAGAAACGGTCGCCCGACGACCTGGCCGTGGCGGGAGTCGCCAGCGGCGGCGGCGCGGTCGCCTCGGGCGCACTCGAGCTCCTGAGCGACCCGGCAAGCGGATTCGCGACGGCGCTGGAGGCGCTGGCGGGCCTGCTGAACGACCACGCGGGCCGCTTCGCCCTGGAACACGGTCGGGAGCTCGACGACGCGGTGCCCGCCTTCGTCGCGCTGCCCTATGCCGACCGGGCCGCCCTCATGCTGCGGCTGACCGCGCCGGACAACGGCGAGCGAGACGGTTGGGTCGCGCTCGCGATGCTCAGCAACATGGCCTTCGACACCGCAGCGCACCTGCACACCGCCGACGCCTTCGCCCGTGAACACCCCGGACTGTCGATCATCGGCTACGCCCGCCCCGACACCGACGGCCTCTGGCGTTTCCGGGACCACAGCTACGGCGGCACGCCCGCCGCCACCCACCCCGACACGAGCCCCTCAGGGAGTCCGGCATGACCAGCATGGAGCGCACCGACGTCCTCGTGATCGGCAGTGGATTCGGCGGCGCCGTCACCGCGTATCACCTGGCGGCGGGCGGGGCGAAGGTGGTGGTGCTCGAACGCGGGCCCTGGTTGCAGGGCACCGACTTCGACCACGACTTCAAGCTCGGCTCCTCCTACACCAGGGTGTTCGACTTCGTCGTCGGTGACGGAATGAGCCTGCTGAGCGGCAACTGTGTCGGGGGCGGCAGCGTCGTGTACTTCGCGGCGATGCCGAGAGCCCCCCGCTTCGCCTTCGAACGCCACGGCGGCATCGGACGCCGCATGTGGCCCGCCGCGATCACCCGAGACAGCCTCGACCCGTGGTACGACCGGGTCTGCGAGGCGCTGCCGGTGACCAGGCAGACCTGGGACGACGTCAGCTACGCAGGCGGGCTCTTCGGTGCGGCCTGTTCGCATGCGGGCCGCACCGCCAATCCCGTGCCGATCGCCATCGACACGACGCTGTGCACCAACTGCAACTGGATGATGGCAGGCTGCCGTTTCGACGCCAAACGGTCTCTGCTGCTGAACTATCTGCCCGCCGCCGTCGCCCACGGCGCCGAGATCCGACCGCTGCACGAGGTCCAGCGTCTCGCCAGGAACGAGGACGGCGGCTACCGCGTGCACTACGACACGATCGACGCCGAGGACTACCGGATCACCACCGGCAGCGGCACGATCGACGCCGCGATCGTCGTGCTCGCGGCGGGTGCGGGCGCGACGCCGACGATCCTGCAACGCTCCGAGGCGACGCTCGGCCCGATGCCGCACGCGGTCGGACGCTACTTCTCCGGCAACGGGGAGCGGCTCAACACCGCCGTCATCGACGAGGATCGCGCGGGGGAGCTGTTCGACCTCTCCCGGCCGGACGGCCGGGTCTACGCGGCGAACCAGATCGGCCGAGGACCTGCGGTGGCGAGCTGGGACGACCTCGACGGCACCCGGCCCGAGTATTCCCGTTTCTCCCTGGAGCAGCTCTACTTCCCGCCCGGCCTCGGCACGATCCTGGCGCAGACGCCGGACCCGACGGGTGCCACCTGGTTCGGTCCGAAGAAGAAGGAGCTGCTGCGCCGCTGGCCGTCGTGGCTCACGATCTTCGCGATGACCGAGGACGACAACGAGGGTGTCTTCGGGGCGCCACCGCCCACCGGCAACGCTTACCGGATCTCCCAGCAGATGCTGGGCCGGGGCACCATCAGCTACCGGCCGACGGCGAACACCCTGCGCGGCTGGGCGCAGTCGGACGCGGAGATCAAGCGGATCATGGAGAAGGACGGCCTGTCGACCGTGATGCCCTGGACCAACGACGTCGTCGGGGCCTACACCGTCCACCCGCTGGCATCGTGTCGCCTCGGTGACGATCCGGCGACCTCGGCACTGGACGACCGACACGAGCTGCGCGGGCATCCGGGCATCTTCGTCACCGACGGCTCCGCGGTGCCCGGCGCGTTGACGGTCAACCCGGCGCTGACCATCGCGGCGCTGGCCGAGCGCGCCGTCCCCGGCATCGTCCGCGCGGCCCGCGAACGCGGCGTTCCGGTGACCTACGGCGCTCCGTCGCCGGACGGGGCGACGAGCGGGCGGACCGCGACGGCGTCCTCGGCCGCCCTGCTGCTCGGCGAGACCGGCTCAGCGCGGCCGGGTGGTCACGTCGCCGGGTGAGACCGGGCGACCGCAGGTCTCACAGTTCAGCATGGTCACCACGTGGCCGCCGCACACGACGTGCTCGGTGACGCGAGGCGGGCCCGACTCGTCGGAGAGATGTCGATCGCCCCATTCCATCAACGCCGTGAGCAGAGTGGCGAGTTCCCGTCCCTTGGCCGTGATGCGGTACTCGTGCCGCACCGGCCGATCCTGATACTGGACCCGATTCAGCACACCGTGAGCCACCAGGCGATTGAGGCGATCGGTCAGGACGTTCCTGGCGATCGCGAGGTGATCGAGGAATCGATCGAACCGGGTCACCCCGTGCAGTGCCTCTCGGACGACGAGCAGGGTCCAGCGTTCGCCCACCACCTCCAGAGTGCGGGCTACCGAGCAACGCTGGTCGTACGTCCGTCGCAGCACTAGATCGATGCTAACAATGGTCGAGGATCTCTCGCTGTCGCACCAAGTGAGTTGCTTGACGAAACTAAGGAGGCGACGATGGCCGGAGCACTCATCCGATCGGCCTTACGCAGATCATTGAGCCGGACGAGACACGTCAGTCCGGTTCGGCCGTCCGCCGCCGTCGGCCTGGTCGCCGACGTCTACCGGGAGGTGGAGCGAGACTTCGGGCTGCTGGCACCGCCGATCGCGCTGCACTCCCCCTCCCCGACCGTCCTGGCCGCGTCCTGGGTGCTGCTCCGCGAGACGCTGCTGGCCGCGGGACTCGTCGACCGGACCGCCAAGGAGGCGGTCGCGGCGGCGGTGTCACTGAGCAACACCTGTCCGTACTGCGTGGAGGTGCACAGCACGACCCTGCGCGGGCTGGGGGCAGGCACGACGGGAGAGGCCATCGCCGCCGATCGACTGGCCGAGGTCGACGACGATCGTCTAGGACGCATCGCCGAATGGGCCCGCACGGCCGGGACCGCGCCGGAGCCTCCTGGGCACCCCGTCCCGTTCCCCGCCTCCCACGGACCCGAGCTGATCGGCGTCGCGGTGGCGTTCCACTACGTCAATCGGGTCGTCAACGTGTTCCTCGACGAGTCCGCCCTGCCCGGGACGAGTCCCGGCCTGCGTGCCGGGCTGGGCAGGATGCTCAGCCGGTACCTCGGCGCCACCGCGGGCGGGCGATGCGAGCCGGGCCGGTCGCTCCCGCTGCTGCCCAGGGCACCGCTGGCACCGGACCTGTCGTGGGCCGCAGGCGCCCGGTCGACGGCCGACGCACTGGCCCGCGCCGCCGCCGAGATGGACCGGGCGGGCGTCAGATCCGTGCCCGAGCCCGTGCGGGCACTCGTCGTCGCCGAGCTGACCGCCTGGCGCGGCGAGCCGCGCGGGCTGAGCCGCGCCTGGGCGCTCGACCGCGTCGCGGACCTGCCGAGAACGGCCCGACCCGCCGGGCTGCTGGCGCTGCTCGTCGCCTTCTCCTCCTACCAGGTGGACACGTCGGTGGTGGCAGGCCTGCGGCGACACGGCGCCGACGACGCCACGATCGTCGACGTCGTCGCCTGGGCGAGTTTCGCCGCCGCCCGGCGGGTCGGCTCCTGGATGAACGACGGCATCGACGTCTCGCGGGACCCCGCCGATCGATCGGGTGCCCGCACGCAGCGGCAAGGCCGGGCGGGGAGCACGAACGACCGCGATGCACACTGACGCACGAACATCGCAACGCGGCGGACACAGTGCGCACTCTCAAAGAAGAGGCCTCTCGCAGAATGCGCACTGCGGTCCGAAAAGTGGCCGAGTACTTCATTTCCGCAGTCCGACGAGACTACGGTGAGACGAGCCGATGAGAACGTCGGCCTATTCGTCGAAAGCGCTCGATCGACCGAACACAGCCGATCGAAGGCCGCCATCCGAATCGGCTTCGATGCGGTGCGAACATGGTCGGCGGTGAGGCAAAGTCGCAACCGGGAGAGAATCCGCTGCCCGTACCGACGAGTCAGGAGGAACAGGGTGTCGACGTCGACGATGCGTAGGCGGATTCCCGAACCGGGAAGCCTGCTGGAATCCCTCAACACGAGATGGCACGGTGCCGCGCTGGCGGCCTACGGCCTCGTGGTCCTCCTGCACTGGGTGGAGCACATCACGCAGGCCGCGCAGATCTATCTGTGGGACTGGCCGATACCGGAGGCAGGCGGCGCGTTAGGCCTGGTGTTTCCCTGGCTGGTGCAGTCCGAGCTGCTCCACTATGGATTCGCCTTGGTCATGATCGTCGCATTCTTCATGCTGCGACATGGTTTCACCGGGCGAGCACGCACGTGGTGGGCAATCGCACTCGGCATTCAGTTCTGGCATCACATCGAACATCTCCTGCTGCTGCTCCAGGCCTGGAGCGGCACCTACCTGCTCGGCAAGCCGGTTCCGACCAGCATGATCCAGCTGTTGATACCGAGGGTGGAGCTGCATCTGCTCTACAACGCCATCGTGTTCGCGCCGATGGTGGTGGCGATGGTGCTGCACCGACGGGCGACGGAGTCGGAGCGGTCGGCGATGCAGTGCAGCTGCGCCCATCCGCCCGCCGGACGAGACCGCACGTCGGCGGGGCGGACCTCGGCGTGACCGGCGCGCCGCTGCCTGCCGCAGCCGCACACCTGGCGGCAGCGGTCGGCGGACACGGCCACGGCGTCGGTGCGCAGACGCCCGCAGGCCAGCTGGGGCTGACCATCGCACTGCTGGCGACGACGATCGTCGCCGCGGCAGCGGCGCTGCTCCGGCCCGCCTCGCGGCTGGACCGACGAGGCACGACGGCGCTGGCCACGACGGCGGCGCTCGGCGGGATTCTCTCGCTGTTGTTCACCGATGCCTCGTGGATTCCCGACCCGATGGCGTTCCTCGTCCTGGTCTGCCTCGGCGCGCCGGTGTCCCTGGCCTTCTCCCGAACCCGGCCGGGGCTGCCCCGGCTCACGTCGGCCGCGCTGCTGGTCACGACCTCGGCAGCCGTGGCGGCCCATGCCGCAGGCCTGTTCGCCGCCGTCGACCCGCCCGATGCCACGACCGACACGGCGGTGCTCGCGGCGTTCGCCGCCGTCGCCTGGCTGGTGGTCTGCACGCCCACCGGCCGCAGGTCGGCGGCGCTCGTCCGAGTCACGGGCATCGTGGCGGCGATCGCGTTGCTCGCGGGGACGGCGCAGGTGGTCGTGCTCGGTCGGCTCGACGCTCCCCTGACCGGCGAGCCGCTGCTCGCCACCGCCTCGGTCGACGGCCGAGGAGTAGACCTGCTGATCGTGCCGCACCGACCGGGGCGGAACCTCGTGCACGTGGGGTCGGCCGACGTCTCGGTCGGGACGTCACCGTCCACGATGGTCCGTGCCACGGCGCGGCCGGGGGCGCCGGGCGGTTGGGCCCTGCTCGAACTCGGCGAGGGGCGGGACCGACTTCGCGTGCAGGTCGGCGAGCGAGTCGGGGCGGTGTCGATCGACCCGGGCGATCAGCAGTGGGACGGTGCCGACCTACGCGACCCCGATGCGCCGGAGTACGTGAGCGCAGTGCTCGGACAGGCGCTGATCGATCCCCGAGTCGAGGTGCCCTGGCCTGCATCTGCGTTGTCGACCCAGGACGCGGCGGTGCTACGCGGACTCACGGCCGCCCTGGCGGGTCGCGCAGTGAGCATCGTCTCCGACGACTCTCCCCGCGCCGAGGAGGCCGAGCGGGTCGTGCGCGAGCAGGCCGCCCGGCACGGGGTGGCGGTCCACGACGAACTCACGTCCTCGGTCACCGACGTCGTGGTCGTGGCGGGATGGGCTCGGGCCGCTGCGACGCTGCGGGCGATGGAGCCCGAACCGACCCGCCTGCGACACCTCGCCCCGTGGCTGGTGACCTGGGAGCTGCTCTCGACCGAGGTCGAGCAGATCTTCCCGCTCCGGTACCGGCCGGAGGACCCGGTGTTCCACCGCCATCTGCTGGCCCTGCCCCGTGACTTCCGCCCGGCCGCGCCCACCGCCGTCGGGTTGGATCGATGGCTCACCGCGGTCAGACATCCGGCCACGCCGACGAACGAGCGGTACCGGATGAGCGACACATCGGGTGTGCCCGGCCCCGATCAGCCGGGGTGGCTGCACCCGACCGTCGTGGCCGTCGTCTCCGACCCGGACCCGGACGCAGGCTCGGACTCGCAGCCCACGCCTCGGTAGGACCGCGATCGGTCGGCCTGCGGGTCGGGCCTGCCAGGCGGAGCGCCGTCCCGCCCGATCCGACGAGGTGGGGCCGCGCATCGTCGAAGGGCCCGGCCGGAGAATTGCGAATACGGCCATCGTGAATGGTCTCGGTGATATCGGACGATCGGCTTCGTCGGCACGCTGTTCGTTCAGCGCCTGAGATAATTCCGCAGCGGGATCCATCGAATTCCGAGGCGGCAGAGGTGCCGCTCACGAGGCCGGTACGACCGACTGTTCCGCCATGCTTGCCACGGCAAGGAGCATTCCCTATGGTGGAAATGCGCCCCCCGGGAAAGCGCTTACTGGAATCGTGACAGCACCCCGAACAAGGAGATTCCCGATCACCTCCGCGGCACCGACCGAGGTTCACCCAGACCCGAACATCGGCGGTGGACCGCGGACGTCCTGACATGCCTTCGTCCAGACCAGAGGGGTCCGTCGATCGCGCTCCGCACCGGATCGCGTAGGCGGGTGCCGGTTCTCGAAGGCTCGGACCGTGTTGACCGCCACCGGCGTCGACCAACACCAACGGCAGGGATGGAGTTCAACAGTGGGCAAGCGCAGATGGTGGGTCCCCGTGCTGACCGCGATGGCGGTCACGGCGACCCTGCCCGCGCCGGCGACGGCGACGGGCGTCAGCCCGACGTCGACCACCGCCGCCTCGACCGACGAAGCGATCACGGACCCGATTCCCGAGGACCCGATCCGGTCCCGGCTCGGTCTGGTCCTCGAGGAGTACGTGCAGCTCCCGGAGTCGGAGGCGACGCCGCCCGCGACCGACCCCCGACTGATCCGGCACAACCGGATCAACTTCATCGGCGAGGTGCCCGACGAGTCGGGACGAATGTACGTGCCCGATCTCAACGGGCCGCTCTACCTCGTCGACGATGCGGACCAGCACGTCTATCTGGACTTCGCCGAGCGATTCGAGCACTTCTTCTCGGGTCGCGGCATGGGCAGCGGCTTCGGCTTCGTCACCTTCCACCCCGAGTTCGCCGACAACGGCGTCTTCTACACGGTGCACAGCGAGAACGAGGAGGCGATCGAGAACGAGGAACCGACCTACCCGAACCAGCCGAACTCGGTCGTGCAGAGCGTCGTCACCGAGTGGACCGCCGACGATCCGACCTCGAACGAGTTCACCGGAACGCAGCGGGAGATCTTCCGCTTCGGCTTCGCCACCTATATCCACGCCGTTCAGCAGATCGATTTCAACACCACCGCGAAGCCGGGCGACGAGGACTACGGCCTGTTGTACCTCGCGGTCGGTGACGGCGGCCTCGGCGTGCGCTCCGACGTCGCGCAGGAGATGGACAATCCCGCAGGCAAGATCCTGCGCATCGACCCGGCGGGCACCGACGGCCCGAACGGACAGTACGGCATCCCCGCCGCCAACCCCTTCGTCGACACCGCCGACGCGCTCGGCGAGATCTACGCCATCGGGATGCGCGACCCGCACCGCTTCACCTGGGACCCCGAGGGCGACCACGCGATGTACCTCGGCCACATCGGCCAGCACGCCATCGAGGCGGTGTACGAGGTGCAGGCGGGCGACGACTTCGGCTGGAGCAGGCGCGAGGGGAACTACGAGTACCGCCGCGAGGACCAGTGCTACCTCTACCCGCTGCCCGAGAACGACGCGGAGTTCGGTTACGTCTATCCCGTGGCCGCCTACGACCACGATCCGCCCGCGAACTGGCCCTGTGACTCCGACAGCGGACACGCGATCTCCGGCGGTCAGGTGTATCGCGGAACGGACCTGCCCCGCCTGCGCGGCAAGTACATCTTCGGCGACCTGGTCGACGGCAAGGTCTTCTACACCGAGGTCGACGAGATGCGTCGCGGCGAGGAACGGGCACCCCTGCACGAGTTGCGGCTGTTCGACACCGACGGAAACCGGCTGCGGATGACCGACTTCGTCGGGGACGGCCGGGTGGACCTGCGCTTCGGCATCGACTCGAACCGCGACCTCTATCTGCTCGCCAAGTCCAACGGCACGATCTGGCGGGTCGTCGACACCAGGCAGGGCCCCGGTTCGGAGGTCACCGGCCGCGTCCAGCAGAACCTCGTGGCCCATTACGACTTCGAGTACCCCTTCGCGGTCGACGGCGCGCGGGAGAGCGACCTCGGCTCCTCGAACACCCTGCTGACGCTCATCAACGGCGGGGAAGACATGCGGGTGGCCGACGGCGCGTTCCCCGGCAGCAACAATGCGATCCAGGTCGGACAGATCGACCCGGAGAACGCGGGCAACGACGACTGGAAGGCCGGGATCTGGGACGACGGCCCCGAAGGCGTGGCGTCCTTCGACGCGTTCAACGGCACCGAGGGCGCGACGGTGATGGGCTGGTTCAAGATGACCGGCGAGAACCCCGCGCCGGACTCGAACACCACCGACCCGGACGACTACTACAACGCCGTCGGCCTGGCGGGCATTCTCAGCGGGACCTCCGACGGTCACGAGGTCCGGGCCCTGTTGGAGCTGATCGACGTGGACGGCGAACTGCGGCTGGTCGCCCTGGGCAGGCGCATCGACGGCGGGGCCTCGCAGACCTTCGCCGCCAGTCAGGACTGGCGTGAACTGCTCCCGCAGGACGAATGGGTGCATCTGGCGGCGACGTTCGACTACACCCGAGGCACGATGGCGCTCTATCGCAACGGAAAGCCGCTGCGCGGGTTCTACACGAATCCGGGCGATCCGTGGGAGGTCGACGGAACGGGCACCTCGGCAACCAATCCGCGCGGGCTCAAGATCGGCGGCAGCTTCCCGCAGAACGATCGGGAGCGCAATCCGTGCGACTGTCGGATGGACTCGCTGATGTTCCTGGACACGGCGGCGTCCGGCGCCACGATCGCCCAGCAGTATCGGCGTTTCCTGCACCACTGAGGCGATCGAGCCGAGAGACGCGGCCGGGGCGACGACGACCCGGCACGGTGTCCGTCGACACCGACCGGAGGGGTCCTGCCCACGCGGGGCCCCTCCGGCGTCCGGCGCGCAGGGCGCGCGTCCGGCCCTGATCGGCTCGAGTCCGACGTCGGAGCCCGCCGGAGAAGGGCCGGACCGGTACGGGCAGCCGGGGTCCCCGGCAGCGCGCGGGCGAGGCAGGGCCTACGCGTCGGCCTCCTTCTGGAACTCGACCACGACGATCGATCCCCTGCGCAGCAGCGTGCCCGGCCCTGGCTCCTGCGCGGTGACGACCCAGACGCCCGGCCAGGCCAGGACGGTCAGCGGCGGACCGTCGAGATCGGCGGCCGTGACCACCAGCCCGGCGTCGTGGCCGAGCGCGATCGCCATGGGCACGGTGCGACCGACGAGGCCGGGCACCTCGGCCCGCGTCGCGTCGGGGCGCGGCTGTGTCATGTACCACCTCCCAGGATGAGACTCCCGCGAATCGGCTGCCGTCGGCAGGGACCATCTCGGGTAATCCACGCCGCCGGTCGGCGCTGGGCGCCTCCGCCGCCCGGCAGGCCGGGGCCGCTGCGCGCGCCTGCCCGAGGTGGATCGAGGCGGGCAGGCGACGCCGGATGATCCCCGGCGGGCGACCTGCGGCGCCCCGCACGATGCCTGCCTGCGCGCTGGTGTCCGTCGGGCCGTGACGATACGGTGATCACGGTCTTCGACACTGCTCACACCCGCGCGAGTGCACGTCGTGCCTGCGAGCTTCGAACGAGAGGACAGGCCGTGACGCCGATGGCACCGCAGGGGTTCTCGGACCCGCAGACCGCGCTGATGTCGATCGGCGGAACGTCGTTCTACCAGCTGGTGCGGGAGCATGCCCCGCAGTCGCTGCCGCAGCATCAGGCCGCCTCGGTCGACGAGTCGTATCGACACGGCACGACCGTGCTCGCGCTGCACTATCGCGACGGCGTGATCATGGCGGGCGACCGCCGGGCCACGATGGGCAACCTCATCGCCCAGCGCGACCTGCGCAAGATCGAGCCCGCCGACAGCCACTCCGGCATCGCCTTCGCAGGCACGGTCGGCGTCGCCACGCGGATGGTGGCGTTGTTCCAGGTGGAACTCCAGCACTACGAGAAGATCGAAGGCGTCGCGCTGAGCCTGCCCGCCAAGGTCAACCGCATCTCGGTGATGATGCGCGGCAACCTGGCGCAGGCCATGCAGGGGCTCGCCGTGGTGCCGCTGTTCGCGGGCTGGGACCATCATGAGGCGGCGGGCCGGATCTTCACCTTCGACATCACCGGGTCCAGATCGGAGAAGAGCGACTTCGGCGGCGCGGGGTCGGGCAGCCAGTTCGCCCTCAGCTCGCTCAAGAAGCTGTACCGGCCGGGTCTGTCCCGCGACGAGGCGGCGCGCATCGCGGTGGAGTCGCTGGTGGACGCCGCCGACGACGACACGGCCACCGGCGGACCGGACGCGGCGGGCGGGCGCTATCCCGTCGTCGCCGCCATCACCGAGGACGGCTACGCGGAGATCCCCGAGGACGAGCTGATCGCCCTCGCCACGCCGTCGAGCGACTGATCCGAGGCTGCGTCGCGTTCGGCGACGCCGGGGCAGGCGGGACTCGCGGCCGCACGTGATCTCTTCGGCACGCGGCTTCCGGTGGTTCGGCGGTGCGGCCGAGCCGGGGATGTGGTCCCTCCGGTGTCCGGCTCGCCACCGTCGGCCGCCGCCTGCCGTGGTCACGTCGGCGGCCGCTGACGCTCCGACGTCGGCCGAAGTCGGGCGGCGGGACCGGCCCGCGCGACGCACACATCGCCGTGCCCGGCACCGTCGACTTCGCCGAGACTCCGCCGCCCCTCTTTCCGGTGAGTTCCCTTGACCTGAACCATTCTTGAGGTTGAATGCTGGCCGCATGAGTTCACCGAACGGATCTCCACACGACTACGAGGATCTGCCCGCCCTGCTGACCCTGATGACGGGAGACGAGAAGCACGACGCCAGCGCCACCTCGACGCTGGACGCCATCTGGGTGTTGTACGACCGGATTCTGCGGGTGGCACCCGATCGTCTCGACGATCCCGACCGCGATCGCTTCCTGCTGTCCAAGGGACACGGCCCGATGGCGTACTACGCGGTGCTGGCCGCGAAGGGCTTCCTCGCCGTCGACGACCTCCGCGGCTTCGGCGGCTTCGACTCGCCGCTGGGCTATCACCCGGATCGCACCCTGGTCCCCGGCGTCGAGATCAGCTCCGGATCGCTGGGCCACGGCATGGGGCTGGCCGTCGGCACGGCTCTCGGGCTGCGCATGACCGGACGGGACCGGTCCGCCGTCGTCGTCCTCGTCGGTGACGCCGAACTGGAGGAGGGCAGCAACGCGGAGGCGATCCAGGTCGCGGGTCGCCGGAACCTCGGCAACCTGACGGCGGTGGTCATCGACAACGCCTCCGCCTCGGCGGGCTGGCCGGGCGGGATCGCCGCTCGGTTCGCCGTCGAAGGCTGGTCGACACACGACGCCGACGGGCACGACCACGACGCGCTGGAGCGCGCCTTCGCCGCCGCACCCGGCGACCGACCGCACGTCGTCGTCGCCCACGTCGAGTCCAAGGAGTCCTGATGAGTGCCCAGGCCACGACCGCTGCCGACCCCGCCACGCCCACCGAGAATCAGCGGGAACGCTTCTCTCGGCTGCTCCCCCGACTGCTCGCCGAAGACGACCGGCTGGCGGCCGTGCTCGCCGAGATCGGCGTGAATTATCTGGCGGAGGCGCCGCCACCGATCGCCGACCGCATCGTCAACGTCGGAATCCGCGAGCAGCTGCTGATCGGGGTCGCGGGCGGGCTCGCGCTCGCGGGCATGCGGCCGATCGTGCACACCTTCCCGTCCTTCCTCATCGAACGTCCGTGGGAGCAGGTCAAGCTCGACCTCGGGCACCAAGACGTCGGTGCCGTGCTCGTCAGTGCGGGCGCCTCCTACGACTGGCCGAAGGGCGGCGAGACGCACTTCGGCCATCGCGACGTGGCCTTGCTCGACACGCTCGCAGGCTGGACCGTGCACGTGCCGGGCCACCCGGACGAGGCCGAGGCACTGCTGCGTGCGGCGCTGCCGGGCGACGATCGGATCTATCTGCGGCTGGCATCGGACGGCAACGCCCGGCCGCTCGGCGGCGCCGACGGGCGGCTGCGAGTACTGCGGCGTGGCTCGCGAGCCACGGTGATCGCGGTGGGACCGCTTGCCGACCGCACCCTGGCGGCCACGGCAGGCCTGGACGTCACCGTCCTCTACGCGGCCACGGTCCGGCCCTTCGACGCCGAGACGCTGCGCGCGACACTCGACACTCCCGACGTCGTGATCATCGAGCCCTATCTGCGCGGCACATCCTCCGCAGTGGTCGCCGAGGCGCTGCGCGGCGTGCGGCACCGGGTCCTGGGGCTCGGCGTCGGCCGGGACGAGCTGCGCCGGTATGGGACCCCGGCCGAGCACGACGCGGTGCATGGGATCGACGAAGCAGGGCTGCGCCGGGCCGTCACCGCGTTCGTGACCGAGCTGGACTGATCGGAAGGGACGCAGCGGCACGGGCAGACCGGGCTGACTGATCGGGCCTGCCGGTCGGCTGCCGGTCATGGCGGCGGCCCCGGCGGACGGCCCGGCCAGCGGCGAGATCGACGTGGTCGTGGACAAGGTGCGGCGACGGTCGCGCGCTGGGCTGATCCGCGGGCGTACTCCCACGGATCAGCTGAACCATGGCGCCGACGACAACGGCGTCCCGCGCCGGATCTCGCCCCAGGACACCGAACGCCGAGCGGGCTCCGGTCGGAGTGCCCGCGTCCGCGCGCCTGGACGCCGATCGACGCCCCTCTCCTGCTGCCAGGCGAGGGTGACCGACGCCGTGCGCAGGACCTCGGCGCGGGCCGATCCGTAGCAGGCCGGCGCGACGCACGATGCCGCGCCTGGTGAACGAGGACGTCGCGAGCCGCCCGGCTACGCCGAGGTCACGTCTGATGCAGCCTGCCGGTCGACAGCGTCGGCAGGCTCAGTCGTGCGCCGCACCGGTCACGGGAGTCAGCCGGATCACCGACAGCGGACGACGCAGCTTCTTCGCATACTGCCGGTAGAGGTCCCGATTGACTCGATTGACGATCTCCCACAGCCGCGGATGGTCGGGGTGGTCCGGCGAGCACTCCTCGGCGGTGACCGCCGTCCGCCGCCGCGCCACCTGGATCTCCGATCGCCGTGCGGCCCGCAGGTTGTGGAGCCAGGCCGGGGCGCGCTCGGACCCCCAGTTGGAGGCCACCACGAGGTGGTCCTCGCCGTCCTTCGCGTACACCAGGCACGCCGTGCGGGGCATTCCGCTGCGACGTCCCGTGGTGGTCAGCAGCAGGGTCGGCCGGGTCAGCAGCCGGTGGCCCAGCCGACCGTCCGTGCGTTGATAGACCGTCTGATGCGCCGAGGTGATCCACTGCAGGACTCGTTGTGCATTCACACATCAACGCTAGCCCGCCCCGGTCTGCTCGCGCGCCGGGCATCCGAGGCAGCGCCGACGCAACCACGCCGCCGTCAGTGATCGCGAAGTGCCGCCGACTCACCCCGCCGCCGTCACACCGGGATCACCCGCTCCGGACCCGCCGAACCGGCGCTGCCGACGGGTGTAGGCCTGCACCGCACGCCACAGATCGCGGCGGTCGAAGTCCGGCCACAGCGTCTGTTCGAAGATCAATTCGGCGTAGGCCGCCTGCCATAACAGGAAGTTGCTGATGCGCTGCTCGCCTCCGGTGCGCACCAACAGGTCGATCTCCGACATGTCCGGCTGGTACAGGTAGCCCGCGAGATCCTCCTCCTGGAGTGCAACGGGCTCGACGCGCCCCGTCGCGACGTCGACGGCCAACAGCCGGACCGCGTCGAGCAGCTCGGCGCGACTGCCGTAGTCGAAGCAGACCGCGACGGTCAGCAGCTCGTTGTCTCGGGTGAGGTACTCGGCGGCCTCGAGTTCGGTGCGAATTCCGGCGGCAGCGCGGGTACGACGGCCCGACCAGAGCACCCGGATGCCCTGCTCATGCCATCGTCGGAGGTTGGACCGCAGCACCTCGTGCAACAACAGCATGATCCCGTCGACCTCGGCGGCGGGCCGTCCCCAGTTCTCCGTGGAGAACGCATACAGGCTGAGCTGCGCAAGGCCGACCTCCAGCGCCCCGTCGACGACGTCGATCATCGCTCGCGATCCGCTGCGATGCCCCCGGGTGCGGGCCGCGCCCAGCCCTGCGGCCCAGCGTCCGTTGCCGTCCATGATGATCGCGACGTGTCGCGGCAGCCGGTGTGGCGGAATCCTCGGCGCCCGTGCTCCGGAGGAATGGGCAGGCGGCGGCAGGTGCCGCCCTGGGCCGGGCGCAGGCACGGCGGGCAGGCTCACGGGGTGTCCTCCTTACGCAGGGGGCCCCGCGGCGGGACGGTCCAGCCGTCATGCACCGGCGCGAGGTGACGAGGCCTGGCTCCGCGTGCGCTGTCGCGGCCGAGCAGCGGGAATCGACCGCTGTCCGCGCGGACCCGGCCTCCGCCGAACAGGAGGTGGGGCAAGGCGAGCCGCGCGAGCCTCGGGCGACTCACCGCGGCCCGGTCACGCAGCACTCGGGACCCCATTCGCTCCACGAGGTCGAGGTACTCGACATGGATCTCCATCGCGGCCAGGGCGAACGAGCGATAGTGAACCGGCAGGAGACTGACGAGCCCGACCGATTCACGATGCAGGCTGCGCGCACGCCACACCTGCTGCCGGACCAGCGCATCCAGCGCACGGCTCGGTATCCCTCGCCGCAGGGTCGCCCGGTCGACGCCCACCCGGTTCATGTCCTCCACGGCCACGTACACCCGGCCCTGGGGCAGATCCTCCGGATAGTCGCAGAAGATGTCGATGAGGTGATGCACCTCCCCAGTCAGCAGGGCCAGCCGTTCCAGTTCGGGATCGGGTCTGCCCATCAGGCGGGTGCCCGCGACGGCGGCCGTCCCGCAGACACCGCGCAGGAAACGGCGGAGGTCCTCGAAGGTCGGGAACTCGGTGGTACCCGTCAGATCCGCGCGGGTCGCCTCCAGGAACCGGAGGAACAACTCGGGCCGCAGATCGTGGACTCGGCTGGTGTTGATCAGCGCACGGCGCAGCGGATGACGGCTCTCGCCCCGTCTGAGCTCGTCCATCGAGGCGGCGGACCAGCGTCGAAAGGCACGCTCGCGCACGCGGAGCTCGCCGACGTCGGCGACCCGATCGCTGGCGGCGACGAAGGCCACCAGGGCGTGCGCGTGCGGCCGGATCGACGGCGGCAGCAGCAGTCGGGTTGCCAGGTAGGTCGGGCGGTGCGTCGCATGAACCCGCCGACACAACGCATAGGACTCGCGGAGTGCCGGATCGACGCTCCTCACAGGTGCCATGTGCACCGCCATCGTCGGTGACCTCACAGAGTTCGGGGATGACCGAGCCGGGCTCTCGTGGTCACGTCAGAGCGGGCGACGAACACCAGGCAGGCCGGGGCGCCCGCCGGTGGGCCCGGTACGGCGGGCTGGAAGGGAGCAGCGCAGGAGAGGGGGCAGGGCGACGACCGGGTCGGAGGACGGGCAGAGATCAGCCGGGGCACCGAAGGACCCGCCCGCCGACCCGCACCCACTGTCGGGACGTCGAGAGGGACCCGGGGAGGAACCCCCGGCGGAACCCCGAGAAGGACACCGTGCCATCGGCCCGACGGCACGGGCAGGTGGCCGATCACCTGGTACGACACGAGAACTCGGCCGGGTCCGAGTCCGAACGACCGGTTGCCGTACCGGCCCCACAAGACCAAGTTAACGAGGCACTCCCCCACCTGCCATCACACGATCGATCATGATTCGGTGCCGTCGGGGTGATGGTCGACCGGGTGCCGAGGAATCGCGATCTGCGGCAGAGCGATGCGGGATGCGATCGGCCGCGTTCGTCCACAACGGACGGCGCCGAGGAACCGTGATCGACCCGCGCTCGACGCAGATCCCGGACCCCTCCTGCACAGCCCGATTCCTTGACTTCCCCGCCGAAGCGTGGCTAATTTCGGTCCCGTCCTTAAAGGCCGTCGGCGCGCAGCCGTCGTCACACAAGGGAGAGCCAGCCATGCCGATCCCCTCACGCCCAGGAGCCCTCGGCGTGCCCCGGCGCCCGCGCCGCACGGCCGCCGCCTTCGCGGCGATCCTCGCGCTGTCCGCCACGGCAGCCGTCTCGGCGCAGCCCGCGCTGGCCGTCCCCGATCCGGCGACGGCAGGCCCGACACGGTCCGCACCGACGCCGGGCGACGATCGTGCACCGTCGGTCCCCGCCGTGTCCGCCGATGCCGCGGAGGTGGTCTCGCTCGGCACGCCGATGCTGGCCACCACCACGATCGGCGGAGCCGTCGGCATCGCGGCGGACGGCACGCCGGAGATCTACACGGTGTCCAGCCGCGATGACAACATGGGCGTGTTCTCCGTGCTGCACGGGGACACCGGAGCGGTCAAGCACAGCATCGACCTCGGCCGGGGCGCGCACTCCTACGGCGTGGCGGTGGCGCCCGACGGCGGGGTCTGGATCGCGACCACCAGCGCGGGCAGGCTGCTGCGCTGGGAGCCCGGCTCCGACGAACTGGACGACCACGGCAGACTCTTCCCCTCCGAGAGCCACCTCTACAAGCTGGCGTTCGACGAGGCGGGCGTCGTCTACGGCGGCACCTACCCCAACGGCAAGGCCTTCCGCTACGACCCGGCCACCGCCGAGCTGCGCGACTACGGGACCGTCGCCGAGGGACAGAGTTATGTCCGCAGCGTCGGCCTGTACGGCGACACGTTGTTCACCGGCACGCAGCCGCACGCGCACCTGGTGGCGATCGACGTCGTCAGCGGGGACCGCGAGGAGGTCGCGCTGCCCGAGGGCACCGATCTCGATCAGGTCGTCTACGACGTCAACGTGGTCGGCGACCTGCTCTTCGTCCGCGTCACCAAGACCGGGCTCAACGGCACCCTGCTGGTCCGCGACCTGACCAGCGGGGAATGGCTGGCGCAGTTCCCCGGCGTCAGCGGTCTGGACGTCACGCCCGCCGCCGAGGACGGGCGGGTGTACTTCTCCCAGGACGGCGTGCTCACCGGCTATGACATCGCCACCGGCGAGGCCGCCCCGACCGAGCTGGTCTTCCCCTACACCGCGCAGCTCCGCTCGCTCGGACTCGGCGAGCTGGCCGACCCCGAGTTCCCCGGCCAGTCCGTGATCGGCCTGCTGCTCACCGGCGAGGTCTTCTGGTTCAACCCGACCACCGGCGCCCATCGGCTCTTCGCCTCCGACATCGAGCTGAACCCGGTCCGGATGCGGTCGCTGGCCGAGGGACCGGACGGCTCGGTACTCACCGGCGGCACCGGGACCGGCGCCTTCGCCATGGTCGACGCCGAGACGGGCGAGGTGCTGGAGTCGGAGCGCTTCTCCGAGGTCATGGGCATGCTCACCACCGACGACGGGGTGTACCTCGGTGCCTACCCACGAGGCCGCGTCTACGAATGGGACCGCGACCAGCCCTGGGAGTGGGCCAACATCGACGACGGCGGGAAGATCAACCCCGCCGAGGTCCTCAACGGCGACGACTCCTTCGGCGATCGGACCTTCGCACTCGTCGAGGCGGGCGAGGACACCATCGCGATCGGCACGGTGAACAAGAGCGGCTATCTCGGCGGCTCCCTGGTGCTGCAAGACACCGCCGCCGGCCTGAGCGAGGTGCACTCCGACCTGGTGACCGACCAGAGCGTGATGGCACTGGCCTATCGCGACGGCGTGCTCTACCTCGGCACCTCCGTCTACGGCGGGTACGGCGCGGTGGAGACCGAGACCGACGCGCGACTGCTGGCCTGGGACGTGGCAAGCGGCGAGAAGCTGTGGGAGACGGTTCCGGTGTCCGCCGAGCGCACCGTGTCCGACCTGACCTTCGACGACGACGGCAGGCTGTGGGGCGTCACCGCCGGGCTGGTGTTCCAGGTGGACCCGACCGACGGGACGCTGCTCGGCTCGCAGCGACACGCCGAGTACTCCTGGCCGGTCGACGGCGGCTACGCCTTGGCCGACCTGGACTTCAACGCCGTCGACGGCAGTCTCTACGCCTCGATGCCCGGCGTGGGACTGGCCAGGATCGACGCGGCGGACGGGAGTCTGGAAGTCCTGAGCGATCGGGACGTCTACCGGATGTTCGTGCACTCCAACGGTGACGTCTTCGCCAACGACGGGGCGGAACTGCTGCGGTACCGGCCGAGCTGACCGGTCGACGCGGGCCGGGCGGCGCCGGAGCGACGGGGATGCCCCGCCTCGAACGGCGTCCTGCGCGCTCTCGCCCCGGCGGCGGACGCGGGACGCCGGGACGCCGGGACGCCCTCCGCCGCAGACCGCGCCCGGGTGCCGGGCGGCCGACTCGCCCGGCCGCCCGGGCCTAGTCGGCCGCTCGGCTCCGAGCCGGGAGCACATCGAGACAGGCCGACACGGCGTGTCGTTCGTGCGGCGGCAGTGGTGGGCCGAACGGATCGTGCGCGGCGTGCTCGGAGAGGAGACCCTCATGGACCGCCGCCCAGAACATGCGCTGTACGTATCCCTCGATGGGCGAGCGGAACGTCACGGCGGCGAACCGGTCCAACGCGGCCGAATCCCGCTGGAAGGCCGCATGCGCACCGTCGTTCCAGGACCGCAGCACCGAGGCGGTCAGGTCCAGCCGCGCGGCGGCGATGCCCGCCAGGGCCGTGTCGGCGCCCCACATCAGCGACGGCCCGAACATTCGGTCCTCGCCGGTGATCGCGAGCCGGTCGTGCCGCCGGATCTCGCCGATGGCGTCCTGGCAGGCCATCGCCCGGTCCAGGGTGGCCAGCTTCACGCCCGCGACGGCGGGCAGCGCCGACAGTTCGGCGAGCAGCGACGGCGGATACTCGTAGCCGCCTGCCTCGCCGTGCAGGTAGAACCCGATCACGGGCCGGTCGACGGCCTCGGCGACGCGCTCGTGCAGCCGCAGCACCTCGGCGTCCCGGTGGACCGATCCCCGCAGGGCGGACGGGGGGTAGACCATCACCGCGTCGGCGCCGTGTTCGGCGGCGTCCACCGCCATCCGCACGGTCTCGTCCGCCGAGGTGCCGGTGCCCTCGGCGGGCACTCCGACGCCCGCGACGATCGGCAGGGCCGTCGCCTGGCGGAAGGTGTCCAGCACCCGCAGCCGGTCGGGGCGGGCCAAGCGCAGACCGCGCCCGGTGTGCGCCCAGACGGCGACGCCGCCCAGGATGTCGGCGTCGCCGAGGCCGCAGGCGTCCCCTTCTCCTCGCGAGGCTCCCTCGGCATCGGGCTCGCCGTGCTCGCCGCCGTCCACATCGGACTGATCGCGCGCCGCCGGGCTCAGCCCTCCGCCGCCGTCCGCGCCGGAACCGCCGAGGGCAGCCGCATCCGAGCTGCGCGGCCCCCCTGCGCCTGCTCCGGCGTCGCGGACCACGCCGTCGGACGGCGCACCCCGGCCCGCCGGGCGCGTGCGCATCTCCGACGCCCGCTGCGGCGCCGCGCCGCAGGCTGCGCCGCCTCGGCCGTCCCCGAGGAGCCGGGTCGCATAGCGCTCCAGCTCGGCGAGATCGACCCGGCCGTCGGCGGACATCGGGGTCAGCACGGCGGGCAGCAGGCGATGACGCAACGCCGTGATCAGGGCCTCGGTCGCAGGCAGCGGCCGCGCTTGCCGTGGCATCGTCGAGCTCCGCAGGGTCGACGGGGTCTGCTGTGTCGCCATCTGGACTCTCTACCAGAGCCCGACGGATTCTCAGAGGGTCAGTTCGTAGACGACCAGCGGTCGGCCCGGTCCGCTGATCCGCCTGCCGCTCGGCACCGCGATGCCCGCCCGCTCCAACTGCTTGACCAGTCGCCGAGCGCTGCGTTCGTGGATGCCGAAGGCTTCGGCGACGTCGTGTGCGGTGACCTCGGCCCGTTCAGTGCGCTCGAGGAGATCGCGGATGACCAGCAGCGTCCGCGTGCTCACCCCCGCCCGACCGGCGAGCTGCCGCAGATCTGCGGCCGGTTCGACGAGAGCGGGTCCCGCCTCCTGGGCGTACAGCATTCTGGGCGCCTCGTTGGGCAGGACGAGGGAGGCGGCGACGGGGCCCGCATCGACGGCCTTGCCCAGCGCGGTGCGGGCCGCCGACTCGGCGGCCATCGCCGACCGTCCGATACCGATGCCCACGTGCACGCGGGTGGCGTGCTCGGCCAGCTCCGCGAGCACCGGCAGCCGGGTGAACCGGTGTGTCACCGTCCACAGCGGGCCTCGGGTGGTGACGAAGGCCGACCGTCCCTCGCCCAGCTGGAATCGGCTGGCACCGAGGCGGCTGAACAGCCCGGTCAGCGGCGCGTCGTCGCCGTCGATCTCGGCGAGGCCGACGGCGACCTGTGCGTCCGAGTAGCGGTGACTCTGGGTCTTGAGGACCAGCGACGCGACCGCCTCGCGGGTGTCCCGCTGCGAGGGGACCATCCGCACCGTCGGGTGTTCGGAGCGCAGCGCCGTGAAGGCCGAGCCCAGGCAGGTGAGGATCACCGTGTCCGGGCCGAGCCGCTCGACGGCCCTGCGGTGGAAGGCCACCACGTCCTGACCGGTCTGGCCGAAGCGATACTCCAGGATCTCCGTCGCCGTCGTCTCCAGGCCCGCGGCGGCCAGGGTCTCGCGAACCTCGGCGGCTTCCAGGGTGTCGACGCTCAACGCCCGGATCTCCCGGCCGTCGCGCAGCAGCCGGATGACGTCGCTGAGCAGCGTCACGCCGCTGTAGGAGACGTGCTCGGCCGGATGTCCGACGACATCGGCGGCCTCGGCGACGGTGTGGGGCACCACACCGGTGAACAGCCAGGCGTCGACCTCGTCGTGATGCTCGGCGACCAGCCGCACGGCGTCGTCCTCATGCTGGTAGGCGATCCGCACCACGCGATTTCGTCGGCCGTCCTCCGCGACGTCCGCGATCGGATCGACCAGGTCGCCCGGCCCGACCACCCCGATGGTCAGTCCACCCACGACGCCCCCTCGCCCTCGATCACGTCGGGAGATTCTACGGCCTGCCGACGGTCACTCGACCGGCGCGCGATCGACACGAACGGCGGACGTCTGCCAGGCACGTCGACTCGGCTCGGCCCGGCCGCTCCGGCCCGGTCTCGTTCGGCTCCGCCGCCTTCGACTGACCGTCGTTCGGCGCAGGCTCGGCCGATTCCACCTCGTACCCGGCCCCGCCGCCTCGGCAGGGTCTCACCCCACTCACCGGAGGTCATCGATGAGAAGATCCCGATTCTGGCGAGGACTGCTCGCCACCGCACTGGCCACGGCGCTCGCCGCGCTCACGCTCGCGCCCTCGGCCGTCGCCCAGTCCGGTGCCCCGGCGGGGATGCACCGGTTCGTGGTGGCGATCGGCGGCCTGGACGTCGGATCGCGACAGAACTGGGTCCGGCTGGGCAACTACTCGCTCACTGCGGCAGGCGAGGTGTTCGAGTCGCACTTCCACTGGAGTCAGCGCAATCGCGTGCGGCGGACCGGAACCGGCGTGCGCGGCGTGGACTGCGTGGCGCGGGCGTGCGAGGTGCACACCGCCAACGGCTTCCAGGCCTCCTCGCCGCCTCAGCGGCTGGAGGGCACCTACACGGTGACCGGTTCGGTGCTGCGCATCACCTGGGTCGGCGCGGGGTGGGAGGAGTGGACGGTGAGCGAGCCGATCGACGGCAGGCTGGCCGCGCTGGGCTTCCGAGGCAGCTCGTTCGGCGCGACGCACGGCTACGGGTACGGCAGCAACGCGGCGTGGAGTGACCGCGCCTCGATGGCGGAGATCGCCGCCTACGACCACACCGCGCTCGATCACGACTACCACCTCTGGAAGACCGATGCGGGAACGCCCTACCTCGACGAGGGATCGGGCAGCCCGTTCTGGATGCGGGACTGGCAGCGGTGTGACAGCGCGCGCTGCCTGGGCGGGCGGACGCCGGCCACCGAGTACTACCTGGCCACCGCCAACCCGACCGCGACGGATCGGCGGGACACCCTCTGGCACTGGCGGACCGCATTGGCCGACGGCCGAGGGGAGCACTGCTACACCGGCAATTCGCACGTCAAGCCGATGATGCAGATCATCGACAGCGACGGCGGATTCCACGGCTGGGTCGCGGTGGAGGCCTCGCTGAACGAGACGGTCCCGGATCAGGGCACCTCGGCGGACGACATCGGGGTGTTCCAGATCAGCGCCTTCTAAGAGCCTGTCTTTGATCCTCCTCCGTCGTGAGCGGGGATCGGCGTGGATGAGGTGCACGGCGGGGGAGGGAGCCATAACGGAGTTATGGTGACCGACGACAACGCCGCTGATCGCCACGCCTGCCCCGCGCAACAGGAAGCGGGGATTAAAGACAGGCTCTAGGGCCGCCGTTCGGCCGACGTGATCGACACGTCGGCCGGTGTTCACGAGAGGCGCGCACGGACCGGGCGACCCTGTTCCGGGTGTCCGGTCCGTTCGCCCCGCCGGGCCGAGGCGGCGGCCCGGTCGCGCTGCCGGTGATCGCCGCCGCCGCGCGTCGCACCGGGTCACAGCCGAAAGAGACGTCGAGCGTTGCCGCCGAGGACCGCCGCGAGCTCGTCGGCGGGCAGCCGCGCGGCCTCGACGGCACCGAGAGCCGAGGCGGGATCGGTGAGGGTGGCGTCGGTGCCGAACAACAGCCGGTCGACGCCGATCCGATCCCGCACCCAGCGCACTCGACCGCCGGGCGCGCGCGACAGGCTGGGCTCGAACCACAGCCGGTCGCACCGCGCGGCGGCCTCCGGGACGAGCCGCCAGGCCGGGCCGCCCATGTGCCCGGCGATCGCCCGTAGCCCCGGCAGTTCCGCGACCACTCCGGCCAGGTCGAGCAGGTCCTCGCCCCAGGTGTGCACCAGCACGGGGACGTCGTGCTCCGCGACCAGTTCCAGCGCCGCCCGCATCTCGGGCGCCGCGATGGGGACGTGCGCCAGCGGCGGATGGATCTTGACGCCGACGAAGCCCGCCCCGAGCAGGTCACGCAGGTCGCGACGGGCCGAGGCGAGGCGTCGCGGGTCGATGACGACCATGCCGCGCAGCCGAGGCTCGCGGGGCAGCAGGCCTGCCAGTGCCCGATTTCCGGCCACGGCGTCGTAGAAGATCGCCTCGGTGTGGGAGACCAGCTGGCAGTCGATGCCGTGCCGGTCCAGCACCGCGCTGGTGACGGCGAGGTCGCCCACCTCGCAGTCGAAGGGCTGGTCGCCGACGTGGGCGTGCACGTCGACGATCACCGCGCGCCGCCGGGTTCCGAGGCAGGCACGGGCTTGGCGGCCTGCTGCACGGGCGGGTTTGACCGGCCGAGCTGGGGCAGGGGCGGCGCGGGCCGGTTCGGCGGGCCGTAGTCCGTTGCGGACCGTCGCTGCTCGGACGACGGGCCCGCGCCCTCGGATGCCACGCCCACCGAGGCCGCACCCGACGAGGCCTCGCCCGTGCCGAGTGCGGCTCCCGGCGTCGCGGGCAGGCCGAACAGTCGCGCCGCGTTGCCCGCGCCGATCAGCGCCGCCTCGGCCCTGGACAGCCCGGATCGTCGCAGCCGCAACGCCACCGGCTCGGCGTCGAAGACCGGGCTCGCGGTACCAAAGAGCAGGCGGTCGGCCCCCACCGTCGCGGCGAGGCGCTCCAGGGAGTCCGGGCCGACGAGTTGGCGGGTGCTCGCATGGAAGCCGGGTTCGTCCTCGCAGAGCAGTCGGAGGTCGCCGAGGTGGTAGGCGTGCGCGTCGAGCAGCACCACCCGGGCATCGAGCCCCGCGAAGGGCGGCCAGACCACCCGGAGATCGCCCTCGACCAGCGCGATGAGGCCTCGGGCGGCGAGTTCACGGGCGATTCGGCGCAGGCCGGGCGCGGTCGGCGGCGTGTGCTGGGCATCCGGCAGCAGACGGAAGGCGCGGACCCCGACGGCGGCGAGACGCTCGATCTCGGCGAGGGACGCGTAAGGATCACGCAGGTCGAGCGTGCCCGCCGCGACCAGGCTCGGCTGCTCGCGCGCTGCGGCCAGCGCCTCGTCGTTCCCGGCGCGCAGTTGCAGGGTCGCGGCGCGCAGCGAGCACACGAGCCCGCCGATCGCGCCGAGGTCGGCGAGCCGCGCGAGAAGCGAGGCCGGGCTGGACTCCGTCGCGCTGCTCGGATGTCGGCCCAGCAGCAGGTCGCAGTCGAACAACGCGGGCCCGTCGCCCTGCCCGCCCTCGGACACCGTTGCGGTCACGACCGGAAAATAGCAGCCGCGCGGACCGCATCATTCGGGGCCGCCCGGCCGACTCGGCGACAGGATGCGACGGCCGAGGCCCGGCCAGGACTCCCCGGGCGCGGGGCCTCGCGGTGATACTGCCGCCATGCGCATCGGATTCCTCGGCCTGGCCCACTCCCACCCGTTCACCGACGCAGGCGTCGCGCGTTCCCTCGGCGTCGACGAGGTCGTCGTATGGTCCGACGAGCCCGCTCGGCTGGCCCGATTCCGCACCGAGCACGCCTGCCGGGTGGCCGCCTCCCCCGCCGCGCTGCTGGCCGCCCGTCCGGACGTCGTCGTGGTGACGGTGCGGCCCGCCGCTGCGGCGGACGCGGTCGGCCGGGTGCTGGCGGCGGGCGTGCCCTGCTTCGGCAACAAGCTGCTGACCGCCGACCAGCGCGGGCTCGACGCACTGGACGCGGCCGTGGCGCAGGCGCCGGACCGGTTCCTCACCACGTCGGTGCTGCGCTTCGCCCCGGCCGTGGCCGCGCTGTCCGCCCGGATCGAGCCTGCCGACGTCCTGACGGCCCGCGCCGAGGTGGCCCACGACATCGGCGCGTTCCTGACTCCGGAGCGACGGTGGCAGGACGTCCCCGCGACCGGCGGCGGGACGTTGATCTCGGTGGGGCTGCACGGGATCGAGATGCTGGACGCGGTGCTCCGGCCCGCGACGGGCCTCGCCCCCGTCGCGGGCGTGGGCGCGACCAGGATGCACGACACGGCCTCCGAGGATGTCGGCGTCCTGCTGCTGCGCGGGCCCGACGACCTGCCTGCGACCGTCGAGGTGGTGGGCGTCGGGGCGGCGGAGCGCTACGCCGTCACACTGCATACGAGGACGGGCCGGGTCGAGGCCGTGCTCGACGGCGCCGATCCACTGGAGGCGCTGGGCTATCGCGGCACGATGCGCGCGGTGCTGCGGATGGCAGGCGGCGCCCCGAGCGAGGTGGCGTGGGCCCGCAGCCGCGCCGTGCTGCACACGGCGATCCTGGCCGCCGAGACGGCTCGTTCTTGACGCCTCACCACCTCGAATATACGGTCTTGTCCGTAATTGGGAGGTGGTGGTCATGCGAGCGACACGACTCGCGGCGGTGCTGACGGCGGTGGTCTCGGTGTGCGGTCTGCTCACCGGCTGCGGGCAGCAGGCAGACGGCCGAGACACCGTCACGATGTGGACGTACCCGGTCATCACCGACCCGGCGGCGGACCGGGAGTTCTGGGCTCGCACCGTGGCGGGCTTCCGCGAGCGGCATCCGGAGATCCGGGTGGAGGTCGTCTCGCAGCCGTGGTCCAACCGGGACGCCACCCTCACCACCGCCCTGCTGGCGGGCAAGGGGCCCGACGTCGGCTATCTCATCCCCGACCAGGTGGGCCGCTACCACGCCCAGGACGTCCTGGCCCCGATCTCGGACTTCCTGCCCGAGGACACCATGACGGACTATCGGGACAACGCGCTGGCGGCGTTGAGCATCGACGGAACCCCATATGTCGCCCCGATCCTGATGAGCGCCCTGGTCGGCTCCTGCGATCAGCGAGTGCTGGACGCGACCGGCGTCGAGCCGCCGCGCACCTGGGAGGAGCTGCTGGAGATCGCGCCCGTGCTACGGGAGGCGGGCTATTACGCCACCCATTACCAGGGCGATCTCCAGGCCGCGCTGAACATGAACTTCTACCAGTACCTGTGGCAGGCGGGCGGCACGGTCTTCACCGAGGACGGCGAGCATCTCGCCCTGGACGGCCCGGAAGGCGTGGCCGCGCTGGAGTTCCTCAAGACCCTGGTGGACGAGGAGTATGTCGACCGCTCCGCGCTGACCCAGGCCTACCAGCCCGACCAGTCGCCGATGGCGCGGGGGCGGGTCGCCTGTGTCTACAACATGGGCCCCACCGAGGCGGCCGCGGCGATGGGCGGCAGCGAGCACCTGCACATCACGCCGCCGCTGACCGGGGCCGTCCAGACCGCCTACGGGACGGTCGGCGGCTACGCCGTCTTCCACGAGGCGCGGGACCCCGACGCGGTCCGGACCTGGATGGCCTACCTCACCAGCACCGAGGTCATGTCCGACTACAACCGGGCCGCCGGGTACTTCTCCCCGCGAGAGTCGGTGACCGACCTCTACCCCGACGATCCGGTGCTCGCCGAGGCCGAGCAGTACCTGGAGCTGACCACGCCGGGGGAGCCCAACTCCCGCTACCGCGAGGTGCTCCAGATCGTGGCGCCGCTGGTGCAGTCCGCGCTGCTCGGCGAGCAGTCCCCGCAGGAGGCGCTCGCCGAGGCGGCGCAGGTCGCCGAGCCGCTGCTGGCCGGCTGACCCGCCCGGCCTCGTCGCTCAATCCCGCATCCGGTGTCCGGAGACGGATCACCGTCGCCTCGCCACGAGGAGTCTTTCGTCCCCATGACGACCATCGAGCGCCGCGCCCGACGCGGCAGATCGCTCTCCCCCGGCTGGATCGGGCTCGGCTTCGTCCTGCCCTGCTTCCTGCTGTTCCTGATGTTCCGCTTCGGGCCCGCCATCGCAGGCGTGCTGCTGAGCTTCGCCAACTACACCGTCGGCGGGAACCTGGAGTGGAAGGGCCTGCTCAACTACCAGCGGCTCATCGCCGATCCCGGCTTCCTCAACGCCTTACGGGTGACGCTGGTCTACACGCTGATCTCGGTGCCGCTGACCATCGCCGCCGCCACCGGCCTGGCGCTGCTGACCCGACGGGCCTTCCGGGGCGCGCGGCTGTACCGGTCGATCTTCTTCCTGCCGGTGGTCACGAGTCTCATCCTGGCCGGCGTCGTGTTCACCTGGATCTTCTCCAGCGGTGGCCCGTGGTCGACGGTGCTGAGCGCCTTCGGCTTCCCGGTCACAGACTGGCTGGAGAGCGGCACCTTCGCCCTACCCGCCGTGGCGCTGGTGGGGGTGTGGACGCGGTTCGGCTACGGCGTGCTGATCATCCTGGCCCGACTCCAGGAGGTGCCCCGCGAACTGGAGGAGGCCGCCGTCGTCGACGGCGCGGGGCCATGGCGTCGCTTCCGCCACGTGGTGCTCCCGCAGCTGCGGCCAGCGGTGTTCTTCCTGGTCATCATCGAGACGACGTTCTCCTTTCAGGCCTTCGACACCATCTACGTGATGACCTCGGGCGGGCCGGTGGACGCCACCTACTCACTGGTGTTCGACCTCTACCAGGAGAGCTTCGTCAACTTCGACTTCGGCTACGCCGGGGCGATCGGCGTGGTGCTGTTCGTGCTGACGCTCGTGATCGCCCTCATCCAGCGCGCCACTCTGGGCAGGGAGTCCTGATGTCCGTCGTCGACACGATCACCGGCCTGACCAGGCCGTCGGCCACCCGCGCGCCCACCGCCACGGGCGACCCGTTCGCGCCCCGAGGCCTGGCCAAGGTGCTCACCCACCTCATCGCGGCGGTGTGCGCGCTGGTCACGATGTTCCCGCTCTACGCGATGGTCGTCCTGTCGCTGCGCAGGCCCGGCGCGATCGAGTTCCCGGCGAGCCTGGTGCCGTGGGACCTCTCCGGCGAGTCGTTCGCCCGCATCTTCGCCACCCCCGAGGTGTGGCGGTGGATGGTCAACACGCTGGTCTACGCCCTGGTGTCGGTGGTGTTGATCCTGTTGATCTCGGCGATGGCGGGCTACGCCTTCGCCAAGCGGCGGTTCAAGGGCCGCGAGGTGATGTTCTGGTCGCTGGTCTCCATGCTGATGGTGCCCTACCAGGTAACCCTGATCCCGCTATTCATCCTCGTCGCCCGCTCGGGCGGGGTGGACACCTACTGGGGGCTGATCCTGCCGGGACTGGCCAACGTGCAGGCGGTGTTCCTGATGCGCCAGTTCATCATGGGCATCCCGGACGATCTGATCGAGGCGGCCCGCATCGACGGGTGCGGCGACTGGCGGATCTTCGCCCGCATCGTGCTGCCGCTGTGCAAGCCGATCCTGGCGACGCTGGGGATCTTCGTCTTCCTGTGGCACTGGAACGACTTCCTGTGGCCGCTGCTGGTCGGCCAGGACCCGGCGATGCGCACCCTCACCACCGGCATCGCCTCCCTCCAGGCGGAACAGATCCCGCTGTCGCAAGTGTTCGCGGGCTCGGTGGTGGCCTTCGTGCCGATCTTCCTGGCCTACCTCGTCGGCCAGCGCTACATCACCGACAACGCCGTGGCCGTGGGAATCAAGGGATAGAGGAGCGACATGTTCACCGACGAGACCGCACTGGAGACGGCGTTGTCCGCGCCGTCGGCCGCGCTGGTCGCCGAGGCGGCCCAGTGGCCGGGCGACCTGGTGGTGCTGGGCGCGGGCGGCAAGATGGGACCGACGCTGTGCCGGATGGCGCGGCGGGCCGCCGACGAGGCAGGCCGCAGCGACCTGCGGGTGCACGCCGTGTCCCGCTGGTCGGACGCCGCCGTCGCCGACCGACTGCGGGCGGCGGGCGTCGATCCGGTCGTCGCCGACCTGACGCTCGACGCCGACCTGACCGCGCTGCCCGAGGCCGCGAACGTGGTGTTCATGGTGGGCGCCAAGTTCGGCAGCGCCGCCGCCCCGCACCACGCCTGGGCCGTCAACGCCGCACTGCCCGCCCTCATCGCCCGCCGCTATGCCGACAGCGCGATCACGGCGTTCTCCACCGGCAACGTCTATCCGCTGGTTCCGGTGACCACCGGCGGCTGCACCGAGGACGACGCACCGGACCCGGTCGGCGAGTACGCGATGGCGTGCCTCGGCCGGGAGCGCGTCCTGGAGCACGCGGCGGACACCAGAGGAACCCGGATCGCGGTGCTGCGGCTGAACTACGCCGTCGAACCCCGCTACGGGGTGCTCGCCGACATCGCCAGAGCCCTGACCGCCGGGGCGCCGGTCGACGTCACGACCTCCCACGTGAACGTCGTCTGGCAGCGCTACGCCAACGAGGTCGCGCTGCGCGCGCTGACCAGGGCGAGCAGCCCGCCGTTGATCCTCAACCTGACCGGGCCGGAGACCGCATCGACCCGCCGGATCGCCCTCGGACTCGCCGAACGGCTCGGCGTCGCAGCCGAGTTCACCGGGGTGGAGGCCCCCAGCGCGCTGCTCAACGACGCGGGCCGCTGCCACGCCCTGTTCGGCTATCCCGACGTGGCGCTGGGCACGCTGCTCGACTGGCAGGCCGGGTGGATCGCCGCAGGCGGAACGCTGTGGGACAAGCCGACGAAGTTCCAGCGTCGCGACGGGCGGTTCTGATGACGACGACCACCCTGCCCGCCGCCGAGGCCGCCCTGCTGGCCGAGGGGACGGTGATCCCCGCGCATCCGCTGGCGCTGACCGCCGACCGCCGACTGGACGAGCGTCGCCAACGCGCGCTGACCCGCTATTACGTCGATGCGGGTGCGGGCGGGCTCGCCGTGGCCGTGCACACCACCCAGTTCGCGATCCGCGAGCCGTCGATCGGTCTGCTGCGCCCGGTGTTGGCGCTGGCCGCCGAGACGATGGACGCCCACGTCGGCGACCGCCCGTTCCTGCGGATCGCAGGCGCCTGCGGGCCGGTGGAGCAGGCCGTTGCCGAGGCGGAGCTGGCCGCCGACCTGGGCTATCACGCGGTGCTGCTCTCCCCCGGCGGGCTCGATCGGCTCGACGAGGCGGCGCTGATCGACCGGGCCGCCGCCGTCGGACAGGTGCTCCCGGTGATCGGCTTCTATCTCCAGGAGGCGGTGGGCGGGCGCAGGCTGTCGGTGGACTTCTGGCGACGGCTCGCCGACCTGCCGCAGGTGGTGGCGATCAAGGCGGCGCCATTCGACCGCTACCGCACCCTGGACGTCGCCAGGGGGCTGGCCGCCTCCGATCGGGGCGGCGAGGTGGCGCTGTACACCGGCAATGACGACAGCATCCTGCTCGATCTCCTCGGCGGCGCCGGGGGCCGGGTGGTGGGCGGCCTGCTGGGTCAGTGGGCGGTGTGGACGGCGGGCGCGGTGCACACCTGGGAGCTGGCCCGCCGGGCCAGACAGGGCGACGGCGCTGCCCTGCGGCTGGCCGTCGAGCGTGCCCCGCAGCTCACCGACGCCAACGGCGCGGTCTTCGACGTGCACAACGCGTTCCACGGCTGCATCGCCGGGGTGCACGAGGTGCTGCGCGGGCAGGGTCTGCTGGCGGGCACCTGGTGTCTCGATCCGGCGGAGGACCTCTCCCCCGGTCAGGCGGCCGAGATCGACCGGGTCCGCACGGCGTACCCGTGGCTGCTCGACGACGACTTCGTCGCCGAGCACCGGGATCGGTGGCTGCGATGAGCATCGTGGTGGCGGTGCCTCGGCGGTGGCGCGAGGCGTTCTTCGGCGTGGGTACGGGGGCGGGGACAGGCGGGCCCGGCCAGGGTTCCGCCTTGTCTCCTGTGGACGACATGAGCGGCGGCGGGTCCGGCCTCGGCGACGAGCGGAGGCTCGACTCCGGCGCGACAGGCGCGGCCGGAGCGACCCGGCGGCGAGCAGGCACGAGAGAGCGCTCCGAGCAGCGATCCGGCGAAGACCGACCCCGAGGCTCCGGCGACCCAGCGGAGCGGCTGCCGATCGGCGGCACGGCGGGGGCCGGTGTGGACGTCGGCGGCGCAGCGGACGACCTCGGCACGCTTGCCGCGCTGGCCGGACTCGGCACGCTGCGCATCGTGGCCCAGTCCGATCCGCTGCCTGCGGACGCGCGGGTGCTGATCACCGGCTGGGGCGCGCCCGTCCTCACCGAGGAGACGCTGGCGCGGGCGCCGCAGCTCGAACTCGTAGCCCATACCGGCGGCACGGTGAAGCCCTTCGTGACCGACGCGGTGTGGCGGCGCGGCGTCCGCGTGACGCAGGCCGGGGCGGCGATGGCCTACCCGGTCGGCGAGGTCGCCCTGGCCTTCACCCTCGCGCTGCTGCATCGGCTGCCACGCTTCGACCACGCGCTGCACGCGGGCGTCGGGTGGGCGAGGGCGAAGGACGCACCGCCCCGGCACGAACTGGCGGCCAGCCGGATCGGCGTCGTCGGGGCGTCCCGCACCGGACGGGAGTACATCCGACTGGTGCGGCTGCTCGGGGCGACGGTGACCGTCGCCGACCCGTACCTGACCGAGGCCGACGCCGAGGAGCTGGGCGTGCGGGCCGCATCGCTGGACGAGGTGCTCACCGAGAACAGGATCGTCGCCCTGCACGCTCCGGTGCTGCCGGAGACCAGACACCTGATGGGCGCGCGAGAGCTGGCGCTGCTGCCCGACGGCGCAGGCCTGGTCAACACCGCCCGGTCCTGGCTGGTGGACCCGGTCGCACTGCTGGACCAGCTGCGCACCGGCCGGATCGACGCCGCCGTGGACGTCTTCGACGACGAGCCGCTCGCCGAGGACGATCCGTTGCGAGACCTGCCGAACGTGCTGCTCACCCCGCACGAGGCGGCGGGCACCGTCGAGGCCCGACGACGCCAGGGCGACCTCGTCGTCTCGGAGGTCGCGCGGTTCCTTCGCGGCGAGACGCTGCGGCACGAGGTGACGGCGGCGGACTGGCACCGGATCGGGTGAGCAGGCACGGGCGCCGCGCGGCCGGCCCGCCCGCCGCGCGCGCCCGGCCGCGTCTCCGGTGTGTCCCCGGCTCGGGACACCCAGGCCGATCACCGCGTTCGCCCCCCGTGCCCGCATCGGGAGCAGCCGTTTCATCGGTCCGAGACCTCACGCCGCGCCGCAGGGTGATCGCCTGCCGCTCGGCCACTGTCATCGCAGCCACGGCGCAGGCATAGTCGGACCGGTGGAGATCACCGACTACCTCGAGACGCTGCGGCACGAGGGCAGGCTGTTCGCCGAGGTCGCCCGCCATACCGACCCGAACGCGCCCGTGCCCGGCTGCCCTCGGTGGCTGGTGCGTGACCTCGTCCGGCACCTGGGCGTCGTTCACCGCTGGGCCACCGGATTCGTGGCCGAGCGGCGGGAGCATCCGGTGGCGCTGCCGGAGCCGCCGGCGCTGGCTGACGACGCACTCGTCCCCTGGCTGACCGAGGGCCATGATCGGCTGCTGATGACGCTGGCCGCCGCACCGCCCGACCTGACCTGCTGGACTTTCCTTCCCGCGCCCTCCCCGCTGGTGTTCTGGGCGACTCGCCAGGCCTACGAGACCGCCGTGCACCGCGTGGACGTCGAGACCGCCCTCGGCCGCCCGATCTCCCCGATGCGACCCCGCTTCGCGGCGGGCGGTATCGAGGAGCTGCTCGCGGGATTCCACGGGCGACGACGGAGCCCAGTGCGCACCGATTCGCCGAGAACGCTGCGGGTGCGGGCCACCGACGTCGCCGACGCGGACTGGATCGTGCGTCTCTCCGACGAACCGCCCCGCACCGAGCGCACCGCCGAGGAGTCGCCCGTCGTCGACTGCACCTACGAGGGCCCGGCGGCCGAGCTGTACCTGGTGTTGTGGAACCGGCTCCCGCTGGAGACGGTGCGGATCAGCGGCGACGTGACCCTGGCGCACCGCTGGCGCGACCTCACCAGCACGTGAGCCGCGCGGGCCCGCCGCTGCGGGCGCTCCTGGTGCCGACGATGGTCAGCAACGCAGGCTGCGCGCCCTCGACCATGCCACCGACCCCGGCCGCCGTCGGATCGGAAGTCCGCGAGGACACTGCGCCGGACTCGGGGAACCCGGCGGGAACGGCCGCTCTCGCCGGGCGGGGCTCGGTCCGAGCCGCAGGGCAGGCTCGCGGCCTCGCGCCGCTCGGGCTGCGCACGAGGCCGTGCGGTGTGATCAGGGTGTCGAGACGTCACCGGACAACGTGGCGGGTGGCAGCGCGGAATAGGCACGCGGCCCCGCCCGCCTCCAGCCTGCGGGCGAACTCGGTGACCTTCGAGGGTGCGAAGGTCCGATCGAAGCACATCCCGATGCTCGCGCGCCGCGTACTCATGATCACCCCCTAGCCGGGCGGGCCGGTGGGAAGGAGCGTCGTCGGCAGTCGCTTCAACGGCGTCCGCATCGATCGGCGGCGCCGGGGGACTCGGAGTCCGCGAGCGCCGTGGCGGGACGAGCCGACCGGCTTCGCCAAGGTCCGTGCCAGGCAGCCAGCCAGGCAGCCGGAGGCGGATGGCATCGATGCCATCCGCATGACATACGGACGCCCGACCTCGTCAGATTGGCCAGTTGCGACCGATACGATCAGGCCCGGAGTCCTGGGCACCGCGCTCGATGGCCCGCACCACGACGGTGGTTCCGCACTGACCTGGCGAGACGGGCGCCTCATCCGGGATGGGCGGCCGGAGCGCATTCTGTCCGGGTCACTGCACTCCGGGTGCATCCCGCGCAATGGCGAGACCGACTGCGGCGGCTGGTGGACCTTGGTCTCAATACTGGCGCCGATGCCGACCGACCTGCGCGAGGTGGCATCGCCCTTCCTGCACGATCTCTACGCCGCGACCCTGGACACCGTCCACCTGGCCGTCCGGGACGGCACCCAGGTCCTCTACGTAGACCGACTGGCAGGCCGCCGCTCCGTACCCGTGGTCAGCACGATCGGCTCGCGGCTGCCCCTGCACTCCACCGGCGTCGGCAAGGTGCTGCTTGCGCATGCACCGGACGAGGTCCAGTCTGCGGTACTCGGCTCCCTCACCCCGGTCACCGTCCACACCATCACCCAGCCCGGCAGACTGCGCACCCAGCTGAAAGACATCGTGACCAACGGCTACGCGACCACCGTCGAAGAGATGGCGCTCGGCGCCTGCTCCGTAGCCGTGCCCCTCCACCAGGGCACCCACGTCATCGCCGCGCTGGGAATCGTGGTCCGCAGCCTCCGCCGCGACAGGAATCGACTAGTCGCGGCCCTCAAGGTAGCCGCCCACGGCATCAGCAGAAGCCTGAGCTGACGACGTCGGTCGAAGTGTGCTCGCTCGCCTGCGGCGGGACGGCCGTCGACCGGCAGGGCGGAGCGGACGCCGTCGCCGACCTCGGGTCCGGACGCTCGACGCCTCCCCGAGTGCGGCTCGATGACTACGACGTCCCAGCTACGACGTCTCCACTACGACGCCCCGACTACGAGGCTCCGCGCCGATGCGGCGACGCGAAGCGCTCCAGCTCGTCTCTTGCCCTGGTCAACGCGGCGATGATCTGCGGGGTGGTGGTGTCGTCCCACCGGGCCAGCGGCGCGGTCACGCTCAGCGCGTCCTGCGTCTCCTGGCCTAAGCGCAGCGGAACCGCGATGCACGACACGCCCGGCTCGTTCTCCTCGTGCTCGCTCGCCCAGCCGCGCTCGGCGGCCAGCGCCAGCTCGGCGAGCAGCGCGTCGACGTCGGTCTGCGTGTCGGCGGTGAGTGCCTCGGGGCTGGGGCCGACGATGCGTCGGACCTCCGCAGGCGCCAGGCAGGCCAGCATCGCCTTGCCCAGCGCCGTCGCATGGGCGGGCAGTCGGCGGCCGATGGCCGAATACAGCCGAAGTGGATGCACCGACTCCCGCTTGGCGAGATAGACGACGTCGGCGCCGTCCAGCCTGCCCAGATGAACGGCCTCCCCGGTCAGCTGCGCGATCTCGTCGAGCGCCCCCTGACACCGGGAGGTCACCGGATCGGCGTCGACGTAGGCGGTGCCGATCTGCAGGGCGCGGACGCCGAGGGAGAAGCGGGTGCGGGAACCGTCCTGGGCGACCCACCGCCGGTCAAGCAGGGTGTGCAGCAGGGCATGCAGACTGGACTTCGGGAAGCCGAGGCGCCCGCGCAGCTCGCCGAGCGTCAGTTCGCCGTGCTCGGCGAGGCATTCCAGGATCTCCAGGGCACGATCCGCGGACTTGACCGGATGGTGCGGCCCGCCGCCGGACTCCAGTGCCATGAGAGGTGCTCCTCGTCTCGCGATGTCGCCGGTCCCGACCGGACCGCGAGACTCTTTCGCCGCACCGATCGATGCCGTATCTTCCAGAAATCTGACCATGGTTCACATATGTGGTCAATGTCGGCGGCAGCGGCGAATGGAGGACACATGTCCGACGTCATCCTCGAACCGAGGACCGGTCGGCGCAGGCAGCCGCGCGGTCGCCGTCGACTCCCTGGCTCGAACCCGATCCCCCGCACACACCCGATGCCGCGTTCGCACCGGGCGGCGCCGCGAACTCCGTCCGCACGATCGACCGGCTGCGAGGCACTCGGCGGGCTCGGCGCCGAACCGGTGCAACCGACGCCGTGACCGGCGGGCAGGCGGCGACCCCGTCCTGCCCCGCCGGACGACGACACCGACCGAGGATCCCGCAGCGGACGCGACGTCCGACCGTACTGACGGGGCCGCCGTCGACGTTCCCCCCACCTCTCCGAGGAGCAGGCCCCGACATCCCGCCGAGCCTGCACCGCTCCCGTACCGCTCGACGCGGTGACACGACGCAACGAACCGGCGCGATGACGCGCCTGCCACGACGACCGCAAGGCCCGACGAGCCGCCGACGACCAGAACCACGAGTCGACGGCGCGCCGAGGACGACCACCCGCTTCATCCGGCCCGCACCGGGCCGGAGCGACGACGCTCGCGGGCCTGCGGCCGGAGCGTGATCGGCAGTGAACTGAGCTGGAGGCAATGATGCTGAAGCGACGCGACGCCCTGCGAATACTGGGCCTGAGCGCGGTGCTGGGTTCGAGCGCACTCGGGCTCGCAGGCTGCGGTCGGTCGAGCGGCGGAGCGAACGGACCGCTGCGGGTGGCCATGGTCAATCATGTGTGGACCGACGCCGTTCGCTCGAAGATCGGCGAGTTCGAGGATCTGGCCGGGCGCCGGGTGCTGGTCTCGACGATGACCTCCGACCAGCTGTCGAACACCTACAACGTCAAGTTGAACGCCAGCGCCCCGGACCTCGACGTCATGATGTACCGGCCGCTTCAGGAACAGCTCCTGTTCGCCCGCAACGGCTGGCTCGCCGAACTCGACGACCTCCTGGCCGAGGACGCCGACTACGACTGGGCCGACGTCCAGGACGCCGCGAAGGACCGGGTGACGATCGACGGCCGGGTCTTCGGCGTCCCGGTGGTCACCGAACGACCGACGCTGTACTACCGCCGCGACCTCGTCGACGCGCCGCCGACCACGCTCACCGAGATGCTGGAGACGGCCCGCAGGCTGCACGACCCCGGCGCGGGCCTGCACGGCTTCACCGGTCGCGGTCAGCGGGCGGGCGCGGTGAGCATGTTCTCCAGCTACCTGTACTCCTTCGGCGGCGACTTCATCGTCGACGGCCGCTCCGGTGTCGGCACGCCGGAGGCGCTGGCCGCCTACGAGTACTACGGGCGGCTGCTGCGCGAGACCGGGCCGATCGGCTCGACCAACATGACCCTGGAGCAGATCACGCCGATCTTCGCCCAGGGCAAGGCCGTCTTCGCGATCGACGCCGACGCGGTCTATCAGAACTTCATCGACCCGGCGACCTCGCTGGTCGGTGACCGGACCGGTTTCGCCGCCTTCCCGGCGGGGCCTGCGGGCTCCCGTCCCTTCAACATCCCGTCCTGGGGGTTGACCATCAACGTGTTCTCCGAGCGCAGAGACGCCGCCTGGGAGTTCATCCGTTGGGCCAGCGGCCCCGAGATGACCCTGCGGCTGCAGAACGAGGGCGTGCCCAGCGCCAGGGACTCGGCCTGGGCGGACCAGGAGAGTCTCGCCTCCTTCCCGCCGGATCTCGCAGAGTCGATGGCCGCGGGCATCGCGACCGGAGTGGGAGCCGACCGCCCCGACGTCGTCCAGGTCGGCCGGGCCCGCGACATCGTCGGGCGGCCGATCGTGGCGAGCATCCTCGGCGACGACGTGGCCGCCTCCGCGCGGGACGCCTCCGAGGAGTTCGACGACTTCCTGGTCCGCGACGCACGGCAGAGGCAGCTCTGACATGGCCATTCGAACGCTCGAACAGGAGAACCGTCGTCTCAAGTGGACGATGCTGGCCCCGGCGCTGATCTTCATCGGCGTGATGATCGTCTTCCCGATCATCTATACCGTCTATCTCAGCCTGACCGATGCCTTCGGCGCGGTGAACGCCGACAGCTCCTTCATCGGACTGCTGAACTTCAGCGACGCGCTGAGCGACATGCGCCGGTTCTGGCCCGCCGTCGGCCGCACGGTCGTCTTCACCATCGCCGCCGTCGCGCTGGAGCTGACCCTCGGCCTGGCCCTGGCGATGCTGCTGCGCCGCCCGTTCCGGGGAATGCGCTGGGTCCGCACCATCATGATGGTGCCGCTGCTGGCCACGCCCGTCGCCGTCGGCGTGCTCTGGCTGCTCATCCTCGACCCGACCACCGGCATCGCGAACACGCTGCTCGGCTTCGTCGGCATCCCGCCGCAGCCGTTCCTCGGCTCGATCGCCCAGTCCCTGCCGACGCTGGTGCTCATCGACGTCTGGCAGTGGACGCCGATGATGACGCTGCTGCTGCTGGCCGGGCTGAGCACCCTGCCGAACGAGCCCGACGAGGCCGCGCTCGTCGACGGCGCGTCGCCCTGGCAGCGGTTCCGCCACGTCACGCTGCCGATGCTCACCACCACGATCATCACCGCGCTGGTCCTGCGCAGCGTCGACGCGCTCAAGACCTTCGACCTCATCTACGCGACCAAGGGGCCGGGCGGCGGGTCTAGCCACGAGGCCGAGACGCTCAACATCTACGCCTACGGGCTGACCTTCGACTACCAGGAGTACGGGCTGGCCGCAGCGGTCCTGGTCGTCTTCACCGTGATCATCGTCCTGATCGTCCTCGCGCTCCGGCGCCGTTCCGCGAAGGCATCCTGATGACCGCCACGCTGCCGAACCCCACGCCCGTCTCCGCCCCGTCGCCCGGCGTCCAACGGCACGTCCGACGACGGCGCACCCTCAACGGCCTGCGGATCGGTGGGATCGCCCTGGTCAGCGCCGTGTTCGCCGCGCCGTTGATCTGGATGGTGCTCGCCGCCTTCAAGACCAACGTGCAGATCGGCAATCCCGCGAACGCGGTGGTGTTCACGCCGACCACGCAGAACTTCCGCAACGTCTTCAGCGAGGGCGTGTTCCTGCCCGCGATGCTGAACTCGGCGATCGTCGGCATCGTCTCGACGGCGCTCTCCGCGATCATCGCGGTGCCCGCCGCATGGGCCATCGGGCGATTCGCCATGCAGCGGGCCGGAAACTGGGTGTTGATCGCACGCATCGTCCCGGCCGTGTCGCTGCTGGTGCCGTGGTACTACCTGTTCGCCCGGCTCGAACTGGTCGGCGGCTATACCGTGCTGGTGCTCAGCCACATGTTCGTCTCGGTGCCGCTGATCACCTGGATCATGATCGGCTTCTTCTCCTCGATGCCCCCCGAGCTGGAGGAGGCGGGCCGGGTGGACGGCCTCTCGGCGTTCGGCGCCTTCCGGCGGATCTCGCTGCCGCTGGCCGCGCCCGGCACCGCGACCGCCTGCGTGCTGGCCCTCGTCTTCAGCTGGAACAACTTCATGTTCGCCCTGATCCTGTCCGACGAGTCGACCAAGACGCTGCCGGTGGCGTTGTTCAACTTCATGTCCTACGCCAGCGTCGACTGGGGCGGGCTGATGGCGGCCTCCACGCTGATGAGCGTGCCCGTCATCCTCGCCGCCGTCTTCGGCCAGCGCTATCTCGTCGCCGGTCTCACCGCAGGGGCGACCAAGGGCTGAGATCGCCTGCCCGCACCAGGAACCGACCCGTCGGCAACTCCCACGAAAGGAAGCACATGCGGATCGTCAACGCCGAGGTCGTCGTCACCAGCCCCGGCCGCAACTTCGTCACGCTGGAGATCACCACCGAGGACGGAGTGCGCGGGTACGGCGACGGAACGCTCAACGGCCGGGAACTCGCCGTCGCGAGCTATCTGACCGACCACGTCGTCCCGCTGCTGGTCGGCCGGGACGCGCACCAGATCGAGGACACCTGGCAGTACCTGCATCGCGGCGCCTACTGGCGGCGTGGCCCGGTGACGATGGCGGCGATCGCCGCCGTCGACGTGGCGTTGTGGGACATCAAGGCCCAGGTGGCCGGGCTGCCCCTCTACCAGCTCCTCGGCGGGGCGAGCCGCACCGGCATCCGCGCCTACGGACACGCCAGCGGCCGGGATCTGCCGGAGCTGTTCGACTCGATCCGCGCCCATCTCGACGAGGGCTACAAGTCGATCCGCATCCAGTCGGCCGTGCCGGGACTGGGCACCATCTACGGCATCGGCGCAGGCACCACGACCGGCGGGACGGGCCGCTACGACTACGAGCCCGCTCGCCGTCACCCGGTCCCCACCGAGGAGGTCTGGGACACCCGCGCCTACCTGCGGCACCTGCCGACGGTGTTCGAGGCGGTGCGCAACGAGTTCGGTCCCGAGCTGCCGCTGCTGCACGACGTCCACCACCGGCTGACGCCGATCCAGGCGGCGAAGCTGGGCAGGTCGCTGGAGCCCTACGACCTGTTCTGGATGGAGGACTGCACCCCGGCCGAGAACCAGGAGTCGCTGCGCCTCGTGCGGCACCACACTACGACGCCGCTGGCGATCGGCGAGGTCTTCAACTCCGTCGTCGACTACCAGACGCTGATCCGCGAGCAGCTCATCGACTACGTCCGCTCGGCGGTCACCCACACCGGCGGAATCAGCCCGATGCGCAAGCTCTTCGACTACGCGGCGCTCTACCAGGTGAAGTCCGGCATCCACGGCCCCACCGACATCTCCCCGGTGGGCATGGCGGCCGGGTTGCATCTCGACCTGGCGATCCACAACTTCGGCATCCAGGAGTTCATGCCGCACAGCGCGGAGACCTACCAGGTCTTCCCGCACGCGTACACGTTCACCGACGGCTACCTGCACCCGGGCGAGACACCTGGTCTCGGGGTGACACTGGACCGCGAGGCGGCGGCGGCCTTCCCGTACGAGCCCGCCTACCTGCCGGTGAACCGCCTGCGGGACGGGACGATGCACGACTGGTGAGCCCGCGTCAGGCATCCGGAGCGGGCATCGAGGTCACGGCGCTCCTGCGGCGCCACCCGACGCAGGCGGCGCGGGCCGACTCGGGCCGGCCGATGCCTGCCACCGTGGCGTGGGCTCCTCTCGCATCGCCGGGGCACGTCGCCACGTTCACCACGCTTCTTCGCGGGGGCGGAGGGAGTGAGGGAACGCGGCGGCGGGCCCTGCTCGGCTGACCGGGCTCGCACCACTCGGCGGGATGGGCGCCGGACCACTCGGCCGCCGACTCGCCTCGGCCGACACGTGCGACGGCGAGCCGGGTCGGACGCCGCCGGGGCGATCCTGTCGGGCGGAGCCGACGTCGACTCTCCGGCCTACCGTCTCGTCCGGGGCGGTGATGGCGCGGCGCCCGGCGGGGAAGGTCGCCGGGCGACCGGTGCAGACCATGGCACGAGGGCATCTCGCACGAGGCAGGCCCGGCCCGGGGCTGCTCAGCCGACCGGGGAGAGCTGGACCGGACCGGTGAGATCGATCGCCCAGGGCACCTCGAAGTCGAGGCCCTCGCCGCCGTCGGGCAGGGTGAAGGTAATCCCGGTCGCAGCGTGACCGGGCCCGTCGGGCTCGGCCACGCTCACCAGGACGTCGGCCGTCCGCAGCTCGTCGAGTCGCACGACGGCGGTCTCCCGACCGGCCTCCACAGTGGACGCCACGTCCAGTGCCGTGCCTGCTGCGTCGTGGAACACCAGGTCCGTAGGCGCGCCGACGAGCGTGCAGGCCACGCCGTCGACCGAGGTGAAGACGATGCGGAAGCGCTCCTCCGCCACGACCGGCGACGGCAGCTCGATCACCTCGGCATCGACCTGCCCTGGCAGGCAGGCATCGACGGCGTCCGACGCCCGCTCGGCCGCGGCCGTCGACGTGTCGGCGGCGCGAACCGGGGCGAGTTCGCCCGTCGTCGTCCCGCCGATTCCGGAGTCCGACGGCAGACCCGGCAGGACGCCGCCGAACCCCCCGGCGAGAAGTCCGCCGACCAGCACGACGCCGATCGGCACCACGCCGATCCGCCCGCGTCGAGAGCCTCGACCGCTGGACGTCCGTCTCTTCAGGTTGTCACCGCTCATACTCCTCAAGACTCCGACAGCCCGAGGAACGCTGCATACTCGCGATCTCGATCACAGGCAGACAACCTCGGCGACGTGATCAGCGTGTCGTGGTCTGGGACCTGCCTTCTGCGAGGCGGTGCGGGCCTCGCCGTCCAGAGCAGACGAGGGATGCCCGATCCGCCGTCCCACGTCTCAACGACGCCGGCCCGCTGCGCAGGCCGCACCCGGCGGTTCCGAGCCACCGGGCCTGCCCGGCGCCCGGCCACCGCGGCCCTGCGACCACGCAAGCCCCGCCGCGCGCGGCTGCGTGGTCACGCCCGCGCCGCTCAGACCCTGAGCAACCCCCGCAGATGGCGCGCCGTGGCGCCCTCCCCCGTCGCGACGTGCTCCGGCGAGCCCTCGGCGACGACCAGGCCGCCGTCGGCGCCGCCGCCGGGGCCGAGGTCCACCACCCAGTCGGCCGCGGCCACCACCTCCATGCTGTGCGAGACGGCCACCACGCTGTGCCCCGCCGCGACCAGGTCGTGCAGCACCCCGGTCAGCCGCGCCACGTCCAGCGAGTGCAGTCCGGTGGTCGGCTCGTCCAGCAGGTAGAGGGTGTGTCTGCCGGGCCTGCGCTGCAGTTCGTTGGCGAGCTTGATCCGCTGCGCCTCCCCACCGGAGAGGGTGTTCCCCGGCTGCCCGAGCCGCAGGTATCCCAGGCCGACCTCGGCCAGCACGCGCAGCGGACGGGCGACGGGGCCGAGGTCGGCGAAGAACTCGGCGGCGTCGTCGACCGACATCGCCAGGACGTCGGCGATCGAGCGGCCCCGATGACGGACGGCCAGCGTCTCGGCGTCGAAGCGGGCCCCGTGGCAGACGTCGCAGGGCAGGAAGACGTCCGGCAGGAAGCCCATCTCCACGCGCACGGTGCCGTCGCCGGAACAGTCCTCGCAGCGGCCGCCGGGCGAGTTGAAGGAGAAGCGCCCGGGTTTGAAGCCGCGCCGCCGTGCCTCGTCGGTCTGGGCGAAGACCTTGCGGACGCTGTCGAGGATGCCGGTATAGGTCGCGGGGGTGGACCGCGCCGAGCGACCGATCGGCGACTGGTCGACCCGGATCACCCGGTCGATCGCTCCCAGCCCCAGCACCTCGTCGTGATCGCCCGGCGGCGGGGCGTCGCCGCCGAGCGCGCGTTCGGCCGCACGGCACAGGATCTCGTCGACCAGCGTCGACTTGCCCGCGCCGGAGACTCCGCTGACGGCGACCAGCATGTCCAGCGGCAGCGTGACGTCGACGTCCCGCAGGTTGTTCGCCCTGGCGCCTCGGACGACGATCTCCCGGCCGGGTCGCGGCGTCCGGCGCACCCTCGGCACGCCGCCGGGGCGCGCCGTGGAGCCGCCGGGATCGCGCAGGAAGCGGCCGGTCAGGGAGTCGGAGTCGTCGAGCAGCTCCTCGGCGGTGCCGGTGAACATCAGCCTGCCGCCCAGCTCGCCCGCGGCGGGCCCCAGCTCCACCACCCGGTCGGCAGCACGAATCACCTGATGGTCGTGCTCCACCACCACCAGGGTGTTGCCGACGTCGCGCAGCGCGCGCAGGGTGGCGATCAACGCGGCGGTGTCCTCCGGATGCAGCCCCACGGTCGGCTCGTCGAGCACGTACAGCAGGCCGAAGAGTCGGGTGCCGAGCTGTCCGGCGAGCCGGATGCGCTGGGCCTCGCCGCCGGACAGCGTCCTGGCGGGCCGGTCCAACGTGAGATAGCCGAGACCGACCTCGGTCAGGAAGGTCAGCCGGTCGGTGATCTCGATGACGGCCTGCTCGATCACCCGTCGATCGCGGTCGGCGACCTCCAGCCGCTCGAAGAACCGTAAGGCCGAGGTGACCGGCAGCGCGCACGCCTCGGCGATGCCGCGGCCGCCGACCCGCACCGAGGTCTGGGCCGGAGCGAGCCGACTTCCGCCGCAGTCAGGGCAGGCCACGGTGCGCAGATACGGCTCGGCCGGGTCGGGAGTGCCCTCCCCCGCCGAGGCGCGACGCCGCTCCAGCCACGGGAGCACGCCGAGGAAACGCGCCCCGGAGATCGGGCCCGCTCCCGACATCCCGGAGCCGTCCACCCCGTGCAGCAGGGCGCTGCGGAGTTCCGCAGGCAGGGTCCGCCACGGCGAGGCCGTGCTGCGACCTGCCCGTGCCACCAGGTCGGCGGCGGCCGACCGTTCGGCGGGCACGGTGCGCCACGGCGCCAGCGCGCCCTCGTCGAGGGAGCGAGCCTCGTCGGGGACCACCAGCGCCGGATCGACCTCGCGGGTGCTGCCCAGGCCGAGACACGCCGGGCACTGGCCGAACGGAAGGTTGAAGGAGAACGCGGGCCCCGACAGGTCCGGCAGCGGCGTGTCGTGGCCCGCCGGGCAGGCCTGGTCGACGAGTTCGGCGGCGCAGTCGGTGCAGTGGCCTCGGCCGACCCTGGCCCACAGCACGCGCATCAGGTCGTAGACCTCGGTCACCGTGCCGACCGTCGACCGGGGGTTCCTGGATGCCGAGGACCGCTGGTCCACGGCGACGACGGAGCAGAGTCCGTCGAGCCGGTCGACGTCGGGCTTGTCCATCTCGTTCATGAACTGCCGCGCGAAGCTCGACATCGACTGCACCTGACGGCGCTGCGCCTCGGCGTAGATCGTGTCGAAGGCCAGTGAGGACTTCCCCGAGCCGGAGACGCCGGTGAAGACGATCAGGCTGCGGTGCGGGAGGTCCAGGTCCACCCCGCGCAGGTTGTGCACTCGGGCGCCGCGTACCGAGAGACGGTCCGGGAGTGCGGGCGCCGAGACGAGGGCGGCGGGTGCCTCGGAGTCGACTGTGGTCATGACGATCCTTCCTGGGCGGAACGGGAGGCGGGATCGATCCACCGCGGGGTGTCGAGCCCCACATGCAAGGGGCCGCGGTGTGGTTCGGCGTCCCGAGCCACGCGGGGATCACGGTGGTCTCGGACGTCGAGGACTGATCCCCGGCGCGACGCACGCGCCTATTGCTCAAGTTTGAGTTTCGGACGAGACCCTGGCCGCTCGTCGGGAGATCGATTCGGACTGAAACCCTGACTCCGAGGGCTGCTCAACCTTGAGTTGACAGCCCGACTCCGCTGTGAGCACGGATCAGGGGGCTCCTCAAACTAGAGCATCGGGCCCGATCACACAAACTTGAGTAAGACCCCCGGAGATCGACGCCCGCACCCGGCGACCCCAGCGGGCACTGCCGACCGAAACCGCGACACGCCGACGGCCGACCGGCGCTCAGGCCGCCGTCCGCACACCGCAGGGATGCCGGGGTGCTCGGGTGTGGACCGTGCAGGAGCACCGACGCGGGTGAGAGCCGACGGCACGCGGGGCGGGCGACACCGGAACTCGGGAACGGCGGGTTCGGCGACACCGACGTCCTGGCCGGGGCGGCCCGGCCTGCCGACCTCGGTGGCGTCGAGTCACCCTCGGGCGCCGGGACTGCACAGCACCGAGACTAAATCGGACACCCAGCCCGCATCGGCACTACTCGGTCACAGGCACTGACCACCGCGCGCGTTGCCGGACAGGGTCCAAGTCCCCGGCGACCCGGCGGAGGACGGGCCGTCATCGACGAGCCGGTAGGCGCCGTCGGCCAGTCGAGCGATCAGTCGCCGGGTCCACTCGGCATCGCTGCGCGCCGTATGTCCTCGGAGGGCGGCCAGCTCTTCCAGATGAGCCTGACGGTCGCCGGGATCGCGCGACTCCGGGTCGAGCGGCAGCTCGGCGACTTTGACGTCCAGCGCGGCGAGCCGCTCCCCGAGCAGCGCGATCACCTCGTCGCGGGGCAGTGCGGGCATCAGTGCCAGCCCGGCGGCGAGCACGTCGGGACGGTGCTCGGCCTGCCGCAGCGCGTCCCGCAGCAGTCGGAAGAACTCGGCCTCGCCGTCCTGGGTCAGCTCGTAGTCGACGCGCCCCGGCCACTCCTCGATCTCGGTGGCCTTGAGGAGCCCGAGCTTCGCGAGCTGGCGCAGCCCGTGGTAGATCGAACCCCACTTGACGTTGATCCAGCCCTCGGCCGCCCACGAGGACAACTCGGTGTGGAGCAGGTAGCCGTGCGCCTTCCCGAACCCCCGCACCACGCCGAGGACCAGCAGTCGCGTCGCCGACATCGTCTCCCTGTTCGACCGAGGATCTCGCCGCGCACAGGCTAGACCAGCGGGGATCGCACTCGCCGGTCAGGAAGGCCGTCGGGGCGAGCACACCTGCCTGCCCCGACGGATCTCCGCGCGAAAGAAGGGGGTCAGCCTGCGTGTCGGGGACGCTGGGGCCGCGAGACCACGTGGTCGACGAAGCCGTACTCCAGGGCCTCCTGGGCGGTGAACCAGCGGTCCCGGTCGGAGTCCTTGGTGATGCGCTCCACCGTCTGACCGGTCTGCTCGGCGATCAGCTCGGCCATCCGCCGCTTCATCTTCGAGTAGACCTCGGCGCGGATCGCCACGTCGGACGCGGAACCGCCCAGGCCTGCCGACGGCTGGTGCATCAGCACCCGCGCGTGGGCGAGCACGTGCCGCTTGCCCGGCGTGCCGGAGGACAGCAGGAACTGTCCCATCGACGCCGCGAAGCCCATCGCGAAGGTGGCCACGTCGGGCTCGATCAGCTGCATCGTGTCGTAGATCGCCATTCCGGCCGAGACCGAGCCGCCGGGCGAGTTGATGTAGAGCGTGATGTCCTTCTCGCCGTCCTCGGCCGCCAGCAGGAGCAGCTGGGCGGTGATTCGGTTGGCGATCTCGTCGTTGACCTCGGACCCGAGGAAGACGATCCTCTCCTGGAGAAGTCGTTCGAACACCGAGTCGCTCAGGTTGAGCCCGGACCCGGCATGCATCTCGGGCGTCGAATTCTCCGTCATAGTCGCCTGTTTCCTCTTCCCCGCATCGAAGTCGATGGCACCGCACCTCGACCCTAGGCCCGGCTCCGCCGCGAGGTCGCCCTGTTCGCTCAGGGCAGGACGGAGTACGAACCGGACCGAACCCCGATGATCGCAGAACACCCGATGCGACGTGCGGGCGGCGCCGTCCGTCGACGAACCCGTCGGGGGCGTCGAGCCGCGACACGCCGTCGGGAGTCGGGCGGCGCGGGACGTGCGGCGCCGCGAGCACCCGGCCGAGGAGAGAGACCCGCGATCGGGGCGTCGTCGCCGAGGGCACGGTGGCGGATCTGGTCCTGCTCAACGCGAATCCGCTCGAGCAGATCGAGAACGTCGGCGACATCGACCGCGTCTTTCGGCGAGGCCTGCCGGTCTTCACTGCGCCGGATCGGCCGGTGCCCTTGCCGTCCGCCTACGCCGCGTCGGAGCCGGGAGTCCGCACGTTCACCGACGCCACCGGGACCACCGTCGCCGACGGCGTCACGATCCACTACGACACCACGCGGTTCGACGCCGAAGGAGTCCGTGTGCTCCGCTATGCCGACGCCGCAGGGGAGATCCTGCGCGGGCCGGCCGCCTCGCCACCGGTGACCTCCCGTCGCCCTCCCCGGCCGGGGCACCCGCTCAGGCGGCCGCACCGCGCAGCGCGTCCCGGCAGGCGCGCACGGCCGGATGCGCCCCGCTGCCCCGGCGGACGGCGGTGAACAGCCGGCGGCTGCCCCAGGGCTCGGGAAGCAGCGACAACGGCACGGTCGGCGGCCGGGTGGCCCACACCAGGTCGGAGAGCAGGGCGGCGCCGTGGCCCTGCTCGACGAAGCGGAGGCAGGTCAGCGCGTCGGCCGTCACGAAGCGGACGTCCGGCTCGAACCCGGCGGCACGACACAGCGCCATCGCCCAGCGCCGAGCCGCGTTGTCGCCGGGCTCCATGATCCACGGATGGGCGGCGGCCGACCGCAGCCTCGCGGCGGGGTCGGCTCCCTCGATCGGGAGCGTGCAGGCCAGCCGGATGACGTCGTCGCACAGGTCCTCCTGCTCGACCTCGATCGGCCGAGGCTCCGGATCGTGCGGGTACTCCTCGGCGAGCACCAGATCGAAGTCCCTGGCCAGCAGGGCGACCAGCGCCTCCTCCGGCTCGGACTGGGTCACCTCGACCCGCAGCCGGGGATGCGCGTCGCGAAGGGTCGTCAACGCCTGGGGCACCAGGGTGAGCATCGTGGTCTGGAACGCCGCGATCCGCAGCGTGCCCACCACCTCCCCCATGGACGCGGCCAGATCCGCCTCGGCCCGCTCCAGTCGCTCCAGCACCGCCTCGGCGTGCGCGACGAGGATCTCGCCCTGGGCGGTCAGCCGGACCCGCCTGCCCACCGGCTCGCGCAGCGGCACGCCGACCTCCGCCTCCAGCTGCGTGAGCTGCTGGGAGATCGCCGACGGGGTGTAGGACAGCGCCTTGGCCACCGCCGCGAGGGTCCCGCGATGGCTGAGTTCACGCAGCAGCCGGAGTCGATGAAGATCGAGCATGACGCCCCTTCTCCCACCAGGTGGATTGGTAAGCCAGGCTGACGACGAAGCCTAAATATCATTCACTTTACTGACGATCGGCTCGCCGGCAGCGTGGACGCCGTGTCAGACCAGCGACGACCGCCGCCACCGGCTACGCACCCCCCGCCGAGCACCGAACGACGCCCGAATCCGCCCCACGCGAAAGCCCCTCGCGGCGTCTCGACCCGCCGCGCGCTGCCGCTCCTGCGGCGTCCGCGCCTCGAGGCACCCCCGGCAGGCTGCGGGCGCAGGCGCGGTTCGGCGGCGACGACGTGATCGAGCACCGTCGCAACAGGTCCGCCGGGCTCGGGTTCGCGATCGCGGCCGCCCTGGCCTTCGGCGCCTCCGGCCCGCTGGCCCGGCCGCTGATCGACGCCGGTCTGGACCCCCTGCACGTCGCCTGGCTGCGCGTCACCGGAGCCGCCCTCTTCCTGCTGCCCGTGGCCCTGCGGCGCCGTCGGATGCTGCGCAGCAGACCATGGCTGCTGCTGGCCTACGGCGTCTTCCCGATGGCGGGCATCCAGGCCTTCTACTTCGCCGCTCTCGCCCGCATCCCGGTCGGCGTGGCGCTGCTGGTGGAGTTCCTCGGCCCGGTACTGGTGCTGCTCTGGCTGCGGGTGGTGCATCGCCGACGGGTGTCCCGGCAGGCGGTGATCGGAGTCATCCTCGCCGTCACCGGGCTGACGTTGCTGGTCGAGGCGTTCTCCGGCGGTGGGCCCGACCCGATCGGCATCGCGCTGGCCCTCGCCGCAGCCGCCTGTCAGGCCGCGTTCTTCCTGTTGTCCGATGCCGGGGGCGACGACGTCGACCCGCCCGCCGTGATCGCCTACGGAGCGATCGTCGGCAGCCTCGTGCTGGTGCCGATCGTCCAGCCCTGGTCGCTGCGCTGGGACCTGGTGGGCGGCACGGTCGACGTGGGCGGCATCGCGATGCCCGCGCTGGCTCCGGTGGCCTGGCTGGCCGTGGTGTCCACCGCCGTCGCCTACCTGACCGGGGTGGCCGCCGTCCGGCGGCTCTCCGCGCCGATCGCCGGGGCGGTGGCCTATCTGGAGGTCGTCACCTCCATAGCGTTGGCCTGGCTGCTGCTCGGCGAGACCCTGAGTCCGGCGCAGACCGTGGGCGCGGTCGTCGTGGTGCTCGGCGCGTTCATCGCGCAGCTCTCCGTTCCGACGCCCGAGCCGGGCGATCCTGCGGTGCACCCGCTGCCGGGGAGCCCGATCCCGGCGGCGCCCGCCGATCTGCCGCCGCCCGCCGATGTCTCGGGCCGGCCCGACCCGACACCGCCCGACGAGACGCCGCCCGACGAGACCCCGGCCTGCGACGCCGTCCTCGCCGCCCGCTCCGAGGCGCCCGGCGAGACCGGGCCTGCCCGAGGCGACGATCCGACCCGCTGATCCGGCCTGCGTCGCCCTGCCTCCTCGCCCGACCCGAACCGACGGCCCGCCGGGCCCGACTGTGGCGGCGGTCGGGGCCTGCGAGCCGTCGGTCGGGCCCGATCGACCAGGACTGCTCGGCTCGGGCCGATCAGCTCGGGTTGATCGCGCGATGGGCGGGCTCGGCGTTCAGCGAGGAGTCGAGCAGCCACGCCGCGCCTTCGCCGAGGAAGGCGCCGGGCACCCAGGAGTGCGGGTCGGCGAAGCCCCCAGAAGGTGATCTTCACGCACTCTGCTGGTGGTCCGACGCCAGGCCGAACTGGTGGCCAGACGGGTCCGGCGACCGACGCCCTCGATCGGGACGTCCTGGTTCGACACATCGCGCATCAAGGTCGTACGTCGCGTTGATGTTGGCGTTGCTGTCTGCACTCGACGCACCAGGATCGAGTGAATGTTTCGGCACAATTTCCGATTGTTTCCGACACGGTAGAACCGACATAGGCCGGACACAAGGTCCGATCGGCGCAGTCAGTCGTCATCCGGTGGCGACGTCCGGCCTAGAGACCTGGGTAGACTCCGGGCATGCGCGCGACAACGGACTCGGCCGACTCGGCGAAGACCCCGACCGGCAAGATCACCATCGCGCACATCGCCGAAGAGGCGGGCGTCTCGGTTCCGACTGTTTCGAAGGTGGTCAACGGCCGCGCCGACGTGGCTCGGGAGACCCGCAGGCGGGTCGAGGAGATCATTCGCAAGTACGACTACCAACGGCGCAGTGACCAGCGAACGATCAAGGCCAACCTGCTCGACCTCGTCTTCCACGAGCTGGAGAGCGCCTGGGCGATCGAGATCATCCGAGGCGTGGAACAGGTCGCCAGGGACAACGAGATGGCCGTCGTCCTCTCGGAGTTCCAGGGCAGACGCACCCCCGGCCGGGGGTGGGTCGAGGACGTGCTTCGGCGCAGGCCCGCCGCCGTGATCTCGGTGTTCTCCGATCTCAGCGTCGAGCAGCAGGCGCGACTCCGCTCCGGCGGCATCCCCCTGGTGGTGGTGGACCCGGCGGGCGAGCCGGGTCCCGACGTCCCCTCCATCGGCGCGACGAACTGGAGCGGCGGGCTCACCGCCACCCGGTATCTGATCGGGCTCGGCCATCAGCGGATCGCCGTCATCGGCGGGCCGGAACGCACCCTGTGCAGCCGAGCGCGAGTGGACGGATACCGCTCGGCGATGGAGACCGCAGGGCTCTCGGTGGACCCGGAACTCGTGCGTCACGGCGACTTCCACGTGGAGGCGGGCTACCAGCAGGCCGCCGCCCTGCTCGGCAGGCCGGACCCGCCCACGGCGGTGTTCGCAGGCAGCGACCTCCAGGCGATGGGCGTCTACCAGGCGGCGCGCGAGGCAGGCCTGCGCGTGCCGGAGGACCTCAGCGTGATCGGCTTCGACGACCTGCCCGTGGCCCAGTGGATCGGACCGCCGTTGACGACGATCCGCCAGCCGTTGGAGGAGATGGCGGCGGCAGGCGCCCGGCTCGCGCTGTCCCTCGCGGTGGGCGACGAACCGGCGCACACCAGGATCGAGCTGGCCACCAGCCTGGTGGTGCGGGGCAGCACGGCGGCGCCGAGACAGGCCGAGTGACGTCGCACGAGACGCGGCGCAGCGGATTCCGGCCCCGGTGACGCCCCCGGCCCGGAAGCGCACCGGCTCACCAGCGGACCAGGCAGAACGGGTGTCCGCTCGGGTCGGCGAAGACCCGGAAGCTGGACGAGTCGCTCGGCAGCCTGCGGGCGCCCAGTGCCAGCACCGCGCGCTCGCCCTCGTCGAGGTCGTCCACCCGCACGTCCACGTGCATCTGCTGCGAGGAGTGCGGATCGGGCCAGCGCGGTGCCTGCTGCTCGGGAGCGCGCTGGAAGGCGATGCCGGGCCGGTCGGGGGCGTCGCCGATGACCACCCAGTCCGCCTCGTCCTGCACCCGGACCATGCCGAGCACCTCCTGATAGAAGCCTGCCAGCTCAGCGGGCTCCGGACAGTCGATCACCAAGGCGTGCCAGCGTCCGATCATGGGACTCATGGTCTCGCGCGGCGGGCAGACCGACAATTCCTGACGGCTCGACTCCGATCGTTTCGGCTACCGGCTTTCCCGACGACCGGCCTGGTCGACACCGAAATATCGGGGAACACCAGGGGCGAATGGCGCCGCGCCGAGAACTGCGGCGAGCCCTTGACGATCCGTCGAAGGGTGCCATACCGTCAGCTGCACTGAAAGTTTCGGATAGTTTTCAGAGCGAGCCCGGCCCTGCACCGTCCTGGCCGGCGCCGTCGGTGCACCTCCCGTGCCGAGCCGACCGGCGCGCTCGACCGTCATCCACCCGCCGACCATCCCGCCCGGCGTCGTCGACACCTGAGGAGCCTCATGGCCATCGCACGCCCCCTGCGCGCCGCCGTCGTCGGTACCGGTGGAATCGCCGAGGTCTGCCACCTCCCCGCGCTGCGCGCCGAGGCCGACCGGGTCGAACTGGTCGCGGCGGTGGACGTTGACGCGGGCAGACTGGCCGACTTCCAGGCCAGGACCGGCGTCCGACACGGCTATTCCACGACTGCGGAGATGCTGGCGCGGGAACGACCGGACCTGGTGCACGTCTGCACGCCGCCCGCCGCACACGTCGATGCGGTCGTCGAGTCGTTGGAGGCAGGCGCGTGGGTCCTGGTCGAGAAGCCGCCCTGCCGGTCGCTGGCGGAGTTCGACCGCATCGAGGCCGCCGAGCGGCCGGGCGGCCCCTATGCGTCGGTGGTGTATCAGCATCGCTTCGGCTCCGGTGCCCGGCACGCGATCGAGCTGATCACGGCGGGTGAGCTGGGCAGGCCGCTGGTGGCGCTCTGCCAGACGACCTGGTTTCGCGGCCCGGAGTACTTCGACGTGCCCTGGCGCGGACGCTGGTCGACCGAGGGCGGCGGGCCCACCCTCGGCCACGGGATTCACCAGATGGATCTGCTGCTCGCCCTGCTCGGCGACTGGACCGAGGTCAGCGCGATGGTCGGCAGGCTGGATCGCGCGGTGGAGACCGAGGACGTCTCGGTGGCCTCGGTGCGTTTCGCCCACGGCGCGCTGGCCTCGATCGTCAACAGCGTGCTGTCGCCGGACGAGGTGAGCAGGATCCGGGTGGACCTCACCAGGGCGACCGTGGAGGTGACCCACCTCTACGGCCACCGCAACACCGACTGGCGATACACCCCGGCGCCCTCGGTCGTCGACGCGAGTCGACCGCTCGCCTGGGCCTCCCCGGCCGCCGACGTGCCGAGTTCGCACGGGGCCCAGCTCGCCCTGGTGCTCGACGCGATGGAACGGGGCGAGCGGCCCCCGGTGAGCGGCAGGCAGGGCCGCGAGACGCTGGAGCTGATCACCGCCTTATACCGTTCGGCGCTCACCGGGGCCACGGTGCGACGTGATCAGCTCACCCCCGACGATCCCTTCTATCACCGGCTGCACGGCGACACCCCCGGCTGGGCGCCCCCGTGCGAGGGATGACGCACGCTCGACGCAGTGCGCGCCCCCGCACTCGGCAGGCCGGCGAACGAGGCCAGGGCACGGCGCGGGTCGGGCGGACTCGGCCCGCGAAGGCGGGCGGCGTGGGCGGCGGCGGTGCGACGGCCGACACGGCTCTCGATGCAGGCGAGGGATCGGCCCGTCCCCCGCCGAGGCAAGCGCGCGGGCTAGGCCGAGAGCGGCGGCGGCCACCGTCGAGACCGGTGCCGCGCCGGTCCGGGGGCACCCCGGGTTCCGTGCCGCCCCGTGCCCTGCGCCCGATCGGCCGAGGGACACCGCCGCCGACTGCCTGCGAAGCACGGGGTGAGTCACCACCTCATCTGGTGATCCCGAGAAGACGATCTCCACACTAGACTCCGACTTGATCTTCGGGTCGGGGTCCACATGGTGGCGCCCGTCTTCGGTCCTCCCCCTGCCAGGGCAGGGCGGCGAGGAGCGAACGCAGCCCTTCGGCTTCGAATCGGCCCGGCCCCTCACTCATCAACGCTGGGAGCAGCGGTGTCGGTGGAATCCCACATAGGCTCACGCATCCGCGGACTGCGCGGCAGAATCCTCACCCAACGCGAACTGGCCGAGGCGGCAGGCGTCTCCGTCGACCTGATCCGCAAGCTGGAGCAGGGCGCCAGGCGGACCGCCTCCATCGGCAGCCTGCACGCCATCGCACGCGCGCTGGACGTCGACATCGCCGATCTGCTGGGCAGGCGGGTCGGACCGCTCTCGACCGAACCGGGGGCGGGCGTCGTCGCGGTGCGCCGCGCGCTGACCACCGTGGACGATCTGCTGGACGAGGTGGGGCAGGACGCGCCGTCGTCGATCGGGCAGGCCCGGCGCACGGTCGCCTACGGCTGGGCCGCCTACTGGCACGGTCGTTACGCGCAGCTCGTCGGACTCCTGCCGCAGATGATCGTGCAGCTTCGCGCGTCGGCCGCCGTCGAGCAGGCGTCACGGCAGTCGGCCCACGAACTGCTGAGTCGCTGCCTGTGGCTGGCGGGCTGCACGCTGGTGCATCTCGGTCATCCCGATCCGGCGTGGCTGGCGATCCGGCAGGCCATCACCGCCGCCGAGCAGGGCGGAGACGATCTGCTCTGCGGGGTGCTGCGGGGTTCCGCCGCCTGGCAGCTTCTCGTGCAGGGTCGGTATGTCGAGGCTCATCGACTCGCGACGCATGCGGCCACGTCGATCCAGCCCGGCGCCGACGCCGACCCCGAGCGGCTGTCCAACTACGGATCGCTGATCATCACGGCCGCCACCGCCGCCGCGAGGGACGGCAGGACGGCGGAGGCGCGGCACCTCATGGCGCAGGCAGCCGAGGTCGCCGTGCACACCGGCGACCGCGCCGACTACGAGACGTACTTCGGTCCGTCTCAGGTCGCGATGCAGACGGTGGACATCGCGGTGGTCACCGAGGACTACACGGGCGCGCTCAGCGCCGCCACCCGGATGCCTCGGGATTCGACACTGCCGCTGGCCTCCCGCGCCCGACATCTCGCCGATCAGGCCTTCGCCTATGCCCGGCTGGGCCGTCGGGAGCGGGCGGTGCAGGCGCTGCTGGTTGCGGAGCGGATGGCACCGGACTGGATGGAGTACCAGACACTGCCGCGACGAGTGGTGTCGGAACTGCTCGGTGCCGAACGATCCACACCCCTGCGGGAGTTGGCCCATCGTCTGGGTGTCTCCGACTGACACGTCCGGGCAGTAGTACACCCTGTCCTAGCTGCGCAGGCTCCCGCGCTCCTAACGTCGGCCTCCTCACCGGAGGTGATCACATGACCCCAGAACGACTACCGTCAGCAGCTCAGGCGACGAGCGCACCGGCACCGGTCGACGCGGCCGAGGCACCGCAGCGCCGCAGGGCGAGAGCGGACGCGTGATGATCTATCACGACGCGTCCTATGCGGTGCCGATCTCCGCGACCCTGGTCGGGCCGAGCGCCAGGTCGCAGGCGTTGATCGTGACGATCGACCGCGTGCAGGGCCGCGTCCTGCTGCAACTCGGGGGTCGAACGGCACGCGGGCTGGCCGCGCTGGAACCACAGCAGGCCGAGACGCTGCGACGGGTGCTCAACGCTCCCCAGGCGATCTCCCGGCTCCTGCCCGCGCTCGGACCGGGCTTGACCATCCGGGTGCTCTGGGTGCGGACCTCCGCCGAGGCGGTCGAGCTATCGCTGTCCGGGCGCGGCGCACTCACCGACGCCTGGCGGCTGCGTCCCGCCCAGGCGCGGCAGCTCGCCGCCTCCCTGCGCGAGGGCATTCGCCTGCTGTGCGCCCCTGCGGAGGCGACATGTCGCTAATCAACGAGAGTCCCCCGGCGTCCACGGGTGACGGTGCCCGGCGCCCCGCCGACGCAGGCCCACGTCCGCCGGGACCGCGCTGGGCAGGCGTCTTCCGCAGGCTCGAGCATCGTCGTGACCCGACCTACCGTCAGGTGGACGTCGGACTGTGCGGGGCGATCTGCGAACCGGCCGAGGACGACGCCGCGCTTCCGAGGTGCCCCGTCTGCCATCCGAGCGTCACCGAGCACGGCGGGGCGGCGGCGCAGCCACGCCCCCCGGGCTGAGGCTCGGTCGCCGGGCTCCTCGCCTGGTCTTCGCCGGACTTCATCGCCGGGCTCTCCGGGGAGCGCGTCCGGCGGCCTGCCGTGAGCCCCGGCCGCCGCCCGCGTCGAGACGGGCCCGGCAGCAGGCCGCCGGACCGAGCGGCGGCCGAGCCCACCGGGGACGGCGTGAATCAGTCCTTGTCCGCCGCCTTGTCCGTCTCCGATTCGGCGGGCTGTTCGGACAGCCTGCGCATCTTCGCCAGGATCTCCTGCTTTCGGTCCACCGCATCTTGACTCGGACCGACGCCGATGCCGTCGGGGTGATGCGCGGTACGCGGCGACTTGGTCCGCTGCCCGCCCACCCCGAGAAGGCCGTTGCGCTTCCTGGCCATGGTGATCTCCTACTCTGCCGAGGTCGTCGCCGACCATCGAGGTCGTCGCCGCTCATCGTGGTCGACGCGAACGCCCGGAGCGAACGATTTCGCTCCCGCCGGTGCAGCAGGCCGGCTCCGGCGAAGGACGGCGATCTGCGTCGCGTCGGCCTCGGACGAGGCGGTCAAGCATCGCCCCACCGCCTGCGGTCCGCCACACCGGGTGTCGATCACAGTCGCCGGACCGCCCGCTGGTCACCCGACGGCGGACTTCCGCCTGCTGCCCGCCGAGGGCCCCGGCCCCGCGTCGGCGGCCCCGCGGCCGACGACCCCAGCGACGACGAGCTTGAGCAGGTAGGCCACGGCCACCCAGGTCAGGCCGTCTGGCGGCCCGCCGAACGCCGTCGACGCCAGGGTCAGGGCGATCGTGGTCGCCGCCAGGGCGACGGCGACGGCGAGGTCGGCGGGCACGCGCGGCAGCAGGAGGACGGCACCGGCCATGGTGAGGAAGAGCAGCAGGCCCCATTCCCAGCGGGCGCTGAACAGCAGCACCGCCAGCGCGGGATGCACGACGTGCGCGCCGATGACGAGCAGTCGAGCCGACGTCGTGCGTCCCCACCGCCGGTCCGATCCGCCCGAGGCCAGAGCGCCCGCCGCCAGCCCGCCGATCAGATCGACGGCGAGCACGACGGCGAGCAGGAGCTGCCATGACGTCCAGTCCGGCGGTGCGAGCAGGAGCGCACCGACACCGCCGCCGAGGGCGCAGCCCGCGACGACCATCGAGTGGACCGGGTTGCCGGTCGGCCCCGTGAGCAGCGCCCACGCGCCCACGAGGCCGACCGGGAGACGCCTCGCTGGCGAGTTGTTCATCTCGCCATGATCCACCACCCCCAGCCGCGAGCGGCGGCGAGCCGACCAGACGATGCGGCGGGCCTCATTTTCCGCCCATCCCGGCCAGCCCCGCGATGAGCCACCGCCGGGCGAAGAGATAGGCGACGAAGACTGGCAGCGCCGAGAGGAGCACCGCCGTCATCAGGCCGGGCACATTGACGCCGAACTCGCTCTGGAAGCTCCACAGCCCCAGCGTCAGCACCCGTTGATCCTCGGACTGCGTCAGGATCAGCGGGAACAGGAAGCCGTTCCATGCGGTCAGTGCGGTGTAGACGCCCACGGTGATCACGCTGCCCAGGGACATCGGGACGACGAGCGAGAACATCATCCGCCATGCGCTCGCGCCGTCGAGGGTCATCGCCTCGTACTGCTCGCGTGGCACGTCCCGCAGTGCCGAGGCCAGCACCAGCACCGCCAGCGGCAGGCTGAACGCCGTGGTGGGCAGGATGATCGCGCCCAGGGTGTCGTACAGGCCCATCCGGACGATCATCAGGTAGATCGGGATGATCGTGGCCTGCGCCGGGATCGCCAGCCCCAGCAGGAACCCCCGGAACCCGAGGGCGACGATCCGACTCGGCGACCGCACGATGGCGTAGGCGGCGGGCACCGACACGATGAGGGTGAGGCCGACGCAGGCGACGGTGACGACGGCCGTGTTGAGGAAGAACTGGAGGAAGCCGGAGTCGAAGACCGTCACGAGGTTGTCGGCCGTGATCGCCCTTGGCGGGGCGAGCGGACCCTCTGCGAGGTAGGCGTCTCGACTCTGCAGCGCCCAGCTGATCATCACCAGCAACGGCACGGCGACGACCACCAGCCACCCGAGGGTCAGCAGGCCCGCCCACCGGTTCGGCGGCTCGAGCCGACTGCGCCGAGCGGGTCGGTGCCTGCTTTCGGGACCTGCCGGAGGCGGGGCCGTCGCGGTCGTGAGGCTCATGGCTACAGGCCCTCCAGGGTCGAGCGCATCTTGCTGAAGCCGCTGAAACGGACCATGACCAGGGAGAGCAGCGTGCCGATCAGCACGAGCGCAGAGGCGATGGCCGCGCCGTAACCCATCTCGTAGCTGCGGAAGCCCGCCTCGTACATGCGGAAGGGCAGGACCTCGGTGGCCCGGCCGGGACCGCCGTCGGTGACGATGAGGATCGTCTCGAAGTAGGTCAGCGAGCCGACCACCATCAGCAGCGACGAGGTGATGATGGTGTTGCGGAGCTGCGGAAGCGTGATGTGCCGGAACTGGTGCAGCCGGTTCGCGCCGTCCATCCGCGCCGCCTCGTAGAGCTGCTGGGGAATGCGTCGTGCCGCGGCCTGATAGAGCAGGGTGTGGAAGGGGACGAACTGCCAGGCCACGATGACGACGATGACCATCAGCGCGCTGGTGCCGCTGCCGAGCAGGTTGCCGTCGGGAATCCCTACCAGCGGACCGAGCACCGAGGCGAGCCCGAAGTTCGGGTCCAGCAGTGACCGCCATGCGATGGCGACGGCCGCGCCGGAGAGCAGCAGCGGCAGGAAGAACACCGCCGACAGCACGGCCCGGTTGCGCTGATGCCCCGCCGCCCAGACGCCCAGCAGCAGGCTGAGGGGCGTCTGCACCAGCCAGCAGACGACGCCGAGCACCACGGTGATGCGCAGGGAGTCCAGCACCGTCGGATCGGCCGCGATCCGCTGCCAGTTGTCGAGCCCGGCGGCCTGCGGATCGCCGAGACCGTTCCAGTGGGTGAAGGACAGCACGACGACGAACACCAGGGGCACCAGGGCGAACAGTCCGAAGAAGACCATCGCGGGCACCGCGTACCAGAGCCCTGGTCGGGTGGTGCGATCGAGTGCGCCCTCGCTCACGTACCCGACTCCAACACCTCGACGAAGCCCGCGGCGTCCCGCTCGCCGAGGAAGACCTCTTGCAGAGTGGTCAGCATGATCCGGGCGACCTCGGGCGGAAGCGCCTGATCCCAGGACGGGGTGAAGGCGGCGGCGCTCTGCACCATCTCGTAGATGAACAGGGCGTACTCCGCGTTGGGCGAGGTGCTGAGCCGGTCCTCGAGGCCGGTGATGGCGGGCACGTCGCCTGCGGCGATCAGGGCGTCGACATAGGCGTCGGAGTTCATGTGCTCCCGCAGGAACTCCACCGCCGCCTCCACATCGGCGGCCGCACTGTTGACGGAGAAGTAGTTGGTGGGGTTGCCGACCACCGCGCTCGGATCGCCGTCGCCGTCCTCCAAGACGGGGAAGGTCGTCCAGCCGAGGGCGTCCCTGGCGAAGTCGGGCTGCTGATCGAGCTGGTTGGGGTACTCCCAGGTGCCCATCAGATGCATGGCGGCGTCGCCCATGGCGAAGAGCGTGGAGGCGCCGCCCGCGCCGTAGTTGACGGAGGAGAAGTTGGTGCCGAACGCTCCGCGTTCGACGAGCTCGCCGATCCGGTCCAGCGCGCCGATCATCGCGGGGTCGCCCCAGGCACCCTCCTCCCCCGCCGAGATGCGCTCGAAGACCTGCTCGCCGCCGAGACGATCCACGAGATACTCCAGCCACATCAGCTGGGTCCAGCTCTCCGATCCCGCCAGGGCGAACGGCGTGACGCCGATGGCCTGGAAGCGATCGACCAGATCCAGCAGCTCCGCCCAGTTCGCGGGCGGACGCAGATCGTTCTCGGCGAACAACTCGGTGTGGTAGAAGAGGACGACCGGCTGCATTCCGCGCAGGGGGATGCCGTAATTCCGGTCGTCGATCCGCCCGGCGTCTAGCACCGCGGGTAAGAAGGAGTCCCGCCAGGCGGTGTCGGCCGCAAGTCGGTCGGTGAGGTCGGCGACCTGGTCGACCTCCACATAGGACCGGATGCTGGCGCCTCCCCAGTTGAAGAACACCGAGGGTGCGTTGGGCGTGCCCATCGACACCCGGAGCCGCTGCGCGTAGGCGGTGTTGGCGAAGGTCTCCAGCCGGAATCGGCTGCTCGCCCCCTGGTTGAACGCCTCGATCGCGGCCTCTTGGATCGGATTGTGCACCGGGTCCTCGAGGGACCACACGGTGGCGCCGTCTCGGGTCGGATCGCTGCCGCCGCCGCACGCGGCCAGGCCGAGGACGGCCAGCCCCGCCGCCGAGGCGGTCATGAATCGCCGACGTCCGAGCATGAATTCAGTCATCGCCGCTCCTGGAAGCACATCGAGGGCACGAGAGCATCCGCTGACGCGAGCCGCCGGATCGAGTCATCCGCGAATCCGGGCGGACGTCATCGTCGAGTCGATCCGGTGGCTACCAGGGAGCTGACACGCCCAGGCGATCGAAAAAGTAACCGATAGTTTCGGTGACGCGCAGCGTACGGAGGTGGGATTGCTCACGTCAAGACCTCGCGCCACGAAAGCAGATTCACCGGCCTCTTCGCTAATATCTGACCCTTCACCTGCGATGTCGGTGGGAGATTCGAGGAACTGGCGATCAGGATTGCCCCCTGGACCGTTCTCGATTTTTTCCGATAGTGTCGAGGGTCGGGCCGTCACACCGGACGACGGCTCGACGTGTACCGGCCGACAGACGTCGGCGTCCGCAGGTCCGCAGCACCCGCATGCCCGCCCCGCCCGCCGACGCCGCGCGGTCGGCCGTCCAGAGTGGAGAGCTTCGACATGGACCAGCAGCACCCCGGCCGCGCCGCCTCGACCGCTCCCGATCCGACGGCGGCAGGCTCGACGACTTCCGGGGCGACCACGGCGCAGCGCTCCGCACCGCGCGACGCACCCGCCGACGGCGCAGGCTCGGGCGGTTCCGGGGCGGACGACTCGATCAGCGAGCACTCGATCATCGGCGACGCGGCGACACCGCGAGCCGTCGAGCCGTGGCGTCGGCCAGAGCTGTCGGTCGAGGCGCGCGTGGCGGATCTGCTGCCCAGGATGACGCTGGCGGAGAAGCTCGCCCAGCTCGTCGGCGTCTGGGTCAGCGCGACCGACGGCGCCGACGGCGTCGCACCGCATCAACACGAGCAGACCGAGGAGCCCCCGGTCTGGTCCGAGGCGATCCGGTCCGGTCTCGGCCAGCTCACCAGGACCTTCGGCACCACCCCCGTCGACCCGACGACCGGGGCGAGGATGCTGGCCGACGCGCAGCGCGAGATCGTCGCGGCGAGCAGGTTCGGCATTCCCGCCATGGCCCACGAGGAGTGCCTGGCAGGCTTCGCCGCCTGGCGGGCGACGGTGTTTCCGGTGCCCATCGCCTGGGGCGCGTCCTTCAACCCCGAGCTGGTGGAGACGATGGCGGCGGCAATCGGCGCGGACCTGCGCTCGGTCGGCGTGCACCAGGGACTGGCCCCGGTGCTCGACGTCGTCCGGGACTCCCGATGGGGCCGGGTCGAGGAGACGATCGGCGAGGACCCGTTCCTGGTCGGCACGATCGGGGCCGCCTACGTCCGCGGCATCGAGGGCGCCGGGGTGGTGGCCACGCTGAAGCACTTCGCCGGCTACTCCGCCTCACGGGCGGGTCGCAACCTCGCTCCGGTGGCCGTCGGACCGCGCGAACTCGCCGACGTGATCCTCCCGCCCTTCGAGACGGCCTTGCGGCACGGCGGCGCCCGGTCGGTGATGCACTCCTACGCCGAGATCGACGGCGTGCCGGTCGCGGCCGACGAGAAGCTGCTCACCGGTCTGCTACGCGATCAGTGGGGCTTCACCGGCGTCGTGGTCGCCGACTACTTCGGCATCGCGTTCCTACAGCGCCTGCACGGAACGGCGGCCGATGAGGGCGAGGCCGCTCAGCAGGCCCTCACGGCGGGTGTCGACGTCGAGCTGCCGACGGTGCGGTGCTTCGGCGAGCCGCTCGCCGAACGGATTCGGGCCGGGCTCGTCCCGGAGTCGCTCGTCGACCGCGCCGTGACCAGGGTGCTCCGTCAGAAGTGCGAGCTGGGACTCCTCGACCCGGACTGGTCGCCGGAGCCGCCCGCGCTGAGGGGCCGCCCGCCCGCATCCGCCTCGTCCACAGCGGCTCCCGCCGTCGACCTCGACTCCCCCGCGAACCGCCGGGTGGCCCGCAGGCTCGCCGAGGAGTCGGTGGTGCTGCTGGCCGATCGGCAGGGGGTGCTGCCGCTGCGGAGTCCCGGTCGGGTGGCGGTGCTGGGCCCGCTCGCCGACGACGTCCACGCGATGCTCGGCTGCTACTCGTTCCCCGCCCACGTCGGCGTCTCCTACCCGGAACTGCCGGTGGGCGTGGAGATTCCCACGGTGCTCGACGCCTTGCGCACCGGGCTCGACGCGAGCGCGATCCTCCCCGAGCCGGGCTGCGCCGTCACCGGCGAGGACCGCTCCGGGATCGCCGACGCGGTGGACACGGCCCGCGCCGCCGACCTGGCGCTGGTGGTCGTCGGCGACCACTCCGGGTTGTTCGGCCGGGGCACCTCCGGTGAGGGCTGTGACGCGACGGACCTGTCGCTGCCCGGTGTGCAGGGCGACCTGCTCGCCGCAGTGGTCGACACCGGGGTGCCGACGGTCGCCGTGGTGATCAGTGGCAGGCCGTACGCGCTCGGAACGGTCGCCGATCGCCTCGCGGCGGTGGTGCAGGCCTTCCTGCCCGGCGAGGAGGGGGCGGCGGCGGTGGTCGACGTGCTCACCGGTCGGGTCAATCCCTCGGGACGGCTGCCAGTGAGCCTGCCCGCCACGCCGCACGGGCAGCCCTTCACCTATCTGACGCCGCCGCTGGGCCTGCGCTCGGAGGTCAGTTCGGCCGACCCCACACCACTATTCCCCTTCGGTCACGGACTCTCGTACACGACGTACCGGTACTCGGCGCTGCGGGTGCGGGCGATCGATCAGCAGGCCGAGGCCGGTGCAGGCGGAGCGGCCGAGGCCCAGACCGCGGACGGGGACGAGGCCGCCGCGAACGCGCGGATCGCGACGGACGGCACGGTCGAGGTGTCCTGCGTCGTGGCCAACGTCGGCGACCGCGACGGAGTGGAGGTCGTGCAGCTCTACCTGCGTGATCCGGTGGCGCAGGTGACCCGGCCGGTGCGGCAGCTCGCGGGCTTCGTCCGGGTCCCGCTGCGGGCCGGGACCGAGCGGGAGGTGCGCTTCCGGCTGCACGCCGACCGGACGTCCTTCACCGGGCGCGCAGGGCATCGCCTCGTCGAGCCAGGGCTCGTGGAGGTGCACGTCGGGGCGTCGAGTGCCGATCTTCGGCTGCACGGCGAGTTCGTCCTCACCGGCTCCCCGCGAGGGGTCGGTGAGGATCGGGTGCTCGACACGCCCGTCACGCTCGGGGCGGACCGGCCCGTGACGGACAGCTGAGCCGAAGGCATCGGCCGCGCCGCGCATGACGGGCGGCGCGGCGCGTGACGGGCACGACGGGCGTGACCGGCGGCGCGGCTTCAGGCGGCATGCCGTCCGAAGCCGCCGCCTCGACGACGCGGGCGGTGTCGCTGCGGTCGGATGTCCGGCTGCTCAGGCGACGAGAAGTCATGATGAAATGATCGAACACCTGTTCGATATCCGCAAGATATCGATCGGGTGGAATGCCTCCGCCGCCGAAATGCGGCCGGGACCCGACCGCCACCCGACCTTCGCGCCCGCCCCCTCGGCCGACAGGTCGCCCGGCCTGTCCGGCCGGTCAGGTGTCCGGACGATGACAGGGCAGGCGGCCAGTACGGTTTCAGCGATGACGCCCACGCCGGGGTAAATCCAGTGGCGCACCGGATGACCTCGCCGAGGACGTGGCCGTGATACTCGCAGGCTGCGATCAGGTGTCTCCGAACGTTCCGGTGTCCGGACATTCGGCGCCGGGCCGCAGGCGGGCTCGGCGGCGGGGGTGCCGAGCTGCGGAGGGCACGCACCGGCACCGCCGCAAACGCATCCGCTGTACGCCGCCGTCCGAGGATTGATCAGCTGCGCGCCCTGCCCCGCCGGGCCCTCATCGACGCGGCAGACGTCGTCGCCTCCTGGTCCGTCGCCTCCTGATTCGTCGCCTCCTGATTCATCGCAGCAGGGTCCGTCGCCCCCGAGGACGTCGCGGCAGGGGACGTCGCGGCAGCGGACGTCCCCGCCGAAGACCTCACAGCAGCGGACGCCACCGCCGCCGGGCCGTCCCGACCCGTCGGCGGCTCGCCCAGGTTTTCGACGACGGTGGTGGCGATCTCGACGAACACGGCGAGCTGCGCCGGGGTCAGCAGGTCGATGAAGTACTCGCGCACCGTGTCGACGTGGCCGGGGGCGGCGGCCGCCAGCGTGCGCAGCCCCGCATCGGTGAGGGCCACGACGGCGGCGCGGCCGTCGTCGGCGCATTCCTCCCGGCCGACGAGGTCGCGCTGCTCCATGCGGGTGAGGTGGTGCGACAGCCTGCTCTTGGACCACAGCATCCGGTCGGCCAGCTCGCTGATCCTGCGCCGATGCCCGGGCGACTCGGACAGCGTGGACAAGACGTCGTAGTCCGGCATCGAGAGACCCGAGTCGACGCTCAGCTCTCTGGCGATTCGGGCATCGAGCAGCAGCCGCATGCGGCGGTAGCCCAGCCAGGCCCGCTGTTGGTCGTCGTCGAGCCAGTTCGGGTCGGTCACCCGGCACACTCTAGCGTCTTGTTGACATGTCACCCATCTGCGCCTACCTTCTCGTTGACATGTCAACGAAAGGGGTCGCGGTGCAGGACGAATCGGGGAGGCCGGGCTCGCGGGTCGAGGGCGCGGCGCCGCGCCCGCCTGCCGGGCGAGCGAGAGTCGACCTGCCGCGTCGCCTAGCCAGACTCGCCGTCGGCCTTCCGCTGTTCAGCCTCGGGCTGGCGATGATGCTCAACGCCGGTCTGGGCCTCTCGCCCTGGGACGTGTTCCATCAGGGCCTGGCACTGCGCACCGGGCTGCCGTTCGGCGTCGTCGTGATCGGCGCGGGCGTCGTCGTGCTGGCGCTGTGGATTCCGTTACGGCAGCGACCAGGCATCGGCACCGTCCTCAACATCGCGAGCGTCGGCGTGCTCACCGAGGCCGCGCTCACCGTCCTGCCCGAACCCGCTCACCCGGCGGCCCGGGCGGCGTTCCTGCTCGCGGGCCTGCTGATCAACGCGATCGGGCTGGGCCTGTACCTCGGCGCGGGCCTCGGGCCGGGGCCGAGGGACGGCCTGATGACCGGACTCGCGGCACGCGGCTGGACGATCCGCCGCGCCCGCACGGGCGTCGAGGTCGGCGTCCTGGCGATCGGCTGGCTGCTCGGCGGCACCGTCGGCATCGGCACCGTGCTGTACGCGGTCGGGATCGGCCCGCTACTCCAGGTGCTGCTTCCCCGGCTGTCCGGCCCGCCGCACCCCCGCGACCACGAGCCCGCAGCCGCCGCACTCGGCGGGGCGCTCGACCCGCCGCCCGATCGTCGCGATCGACGGGGAGCCCCGATCACCGCCGCCCCGCAGCAGCGGCGCCCCGCCCCCCTCGCTCCACCCGTCCCCAGTCCCACCCCACTGCACTCAGGAGAAGTCCCCATGCCAGTCCTGCATGTCATCGTCGCGAGTACCCGGCCGGGCAGGCTCGGGCCGGCCGTCGCCCGGTGGTGCACCGACGTCGCCGTCGACCACGGCGGATTCGAGGTGCGCACGGTCGATCTCGGCGAACTCGCGCTGCCCTTCCTCGACGAGCCGGAGCACCCGGCCGCAGGCCGCTACCGCCATCAGCACACGAAGGACTGGAGCGCGCTGGTCGACTCCGCCGACGCCTTCGTGTTCGTCATGCCCGAATACAACTTCGGGTTCAACGCGGTCGTGAAGAACGCCGTCGACTTCCTGTACTCGGAGTGGCACTACAAGCCCGTCGGCTTCGTCAGCTACGGCATGACCTCCGGCGGGCTCCGCGCGGTGCAGATGCTCAAGCAGGTGGTGACGACGCTGAAGATGTCTCCGGTCACCGAGGCCGTCTCGATCCCCTTCGTCAGCGAGCAGATCCAGGACGGCGTACTGCTCGACGATCCGGCCAGGACCGCCGCCTGCACCCGGATGCTCGACGAACTGGGGCGACTGTCCGCCGCACTGGCCCCGCTGCGCAGCGAGCGGGTCCCGTCGTGATCGCGCAGTCCGGCCGTCCCGGACTCGGCGTGCTGCTCGACCTGCTGAACGAGCAGCGGCGCGGCATCCTCATGACACTGCGCGGGAACGGTCGTCCGCAGGCGTCGGTGGTCTCCTACACCTTCCGCCCGGCGACGGGCGAGATCCTGGTGTCACTGACCGACGGACGGGCCAAGACGCGCAATCTTCGGCGCGATCCGAGGGCCTCCTTCCAGGTGAGCACGCCCGACCTTGGCGCCTACCTTGTCCTGGACGCCACGGCGGTGCTCTCCCCCGTGGCGACCGATCCGCAGGACGCGACGGTGGCGGAACTGGTCCAGGTCTACCGCGAGATCGCGGGCGAGCATCCCGACTGGACCGAGTACCGGGCCGCCATGGTGGCCGACCGGCGACGGCTGCTGCGCCTGCGACCAGAGCGCGCCTACGGCTGGTCGCCCTCGGATGGCACGGTGGGCGTCGACCTGCGGGACTGAGCCGGCTGGGGAGCGGTCGGGCCTGCGCGGGCCCGACCGCAGGCCGGGCGGCTGCGGACGGGCTCCCGCCGGGGCTGCCGAGCCCTGGCGATCGAGACCGGGCCCGCCTGGCGGCCGGGGTCCTGAGGTCGGGCCCGGCTCGCGGGGGTCGTCCGCGAGCCGAGCGCGACGCGGCGGTCGGTCCTGCGGCGAGCCGACCGGTCGGTCGGCGGCCGCCGCTGGCCGCCCGCCACCGCAGGCCGGCCGTCGGGGCGCCGACGCCGACCCGACGGTTCAGGCCGCGGGCGCCTTGTCGAGGAAGCCGTGGATCAGCCGGATTCGGCCGTCCGCCGCCAGGGCGGCCACGTCGAGACCGATCGCCACCGACTCGCCACCGCCCGCCGGGACCAGCTCCCAGCGGAACCGGACCACGTCGTGGTGTGCCTCGGCGCCGTCAAGCAGCCGGAAGACATGCCCGGCGAACATCTCCTGCGCGGCGCCGATCACCGCCGAGATCGACTCATGCCCGGTGACCGAGGCCAGCGGGTCGGTGTAGACGCCGTCCTCGGTCCACAGCTCGGTGATCGCACGACGGCGGGCGGCGGGGTCGGTCTCGTTCCAGGTCGCGATGTAGCGGGCAAGCAGTGCGGTCACGGTGCTCATGTCGGTCCCCTCGTGGTGCGGAGCGGCGGTTCCGATCTCGGCCGCCGGTCGGCCTCGTCGGCCGGACGCTTCAGAGCATGCCGAATCACAGGTAATGTGGTCGATTACCTGTCAGGTAATGTCCCTCGAATCGAGGTCCGATGACGAACGACGCTCCGGCCAGGCCGGTGGGACCCCTGCTGCGTTCCTGGCGGGAGCGCAGGCGCTGGAGCCAGCTCGAACTCTCCAACCAGGCCGAGGTCTCCACCCGCCACCTGAGCTTCATGGAGACCGGCCGCGCCAACCCGAGCCGGGAGATGGTGCTGCGGCTGGCCGAGCATCTCGACGTCCCGCTCCGCGACCGCAATGGGCTGCTCCTCGCGGCGGGCCACGCCCCCGTCTACACCGAATCCGAGCTCGGCTCGACTCGGCTGGAGACGGTGCGGGCCGCCGTGGCAAAGGTGCTCGCCGCCTACGAGCCCTATCCGGCCGTGCTGGTCGACCGATCGTGGAACATCGTCGACGGCAATGCAGGCGTCAGCCTGCTCACCGCAGGCGCGGCACCCGAACTGCTCGCCGCCCCGGCCAACGCACTGCGCATCAGCCTGCACCCGGACGGAATGGCGCCCCGGATCGTCAACCTCGGACAGTGGCGCAGGCACCTGCTGGACCGAGTGAGTCGCCAGGTCGCCAACGGCGGCGATCCCGAGCTCCGCGCGCTGCACACGGAGCTCACCGGGTATCCGGCGCCGCCGCGGCCCGCAGAGTCCGATCCGGACATCGAACTCGGCGACCTCGCCGTGCCGCTTCGGCTCCGCCACGACGACGGCGTGCTCTCCTTCATCAGCACCGTCACCACCTTCGGGGCGCCGCTGGACGTCACGATGGACGAGCTGGCCGTCGAGGCGTTCCTGCCCGCCGACGACGAGACCGCTGCGGCGCTGCGCGCCCATCGGGACCGCTTCGGATCGACGTGCTGATCGAGGGCGCCGACGGCGCTGCCCACCGGGTGCCTGCGCGGATACGGCCATCCGGGCCTGTACCGATGAAGGCCGGGCCTCCTACCGTCCGAAGGAGACAGAGCTCACCCCCTCCAGCCCCGCCGGAGAGGAGCGATCCGATGACCAGCCGACGCAGCGTGGCGTCGCGACCGGTGATCGACGCCGGGACGCCTGCGCGAAACCTGCGGCACCCGGCTCGGCTCGATGCGCACCGCCGCACCGGGCCGCCGCGCGACGACACCGCCCGCCGGATGTCACCGCATCGTGAGCATCGAGTCCCCGCCCGCAGTGCCGGGACGGGGCCGACGAGGAGGTCACGTCTGTGGACACCGTGCTGAGCACCAGGAGGCTTCGGACTGCGGCGGTGCTGCTCGCCATCGTCGTGGCAACGGGTTGCGCGAGCCAGGACTCGGGCACCGAACGCGCGGGCCCGGCTTCCGACGTCGAGACCAGTGCCGGTGCCGATCCCGCGCCGGAGTCGACCGGCGACGAGGGACAGCACGAAGGCCACGCCGAGGGCGAGGGCATCGCCGCACTCGGCGAGTCCTTCGACTCGATGGACGAGCTCGCGGCCTGGGTCCAGGACGAGACGGGCGAGTGCGCCGAGGTCGCGCCCGCCGACCGCGATGATCTCGTCGACTATCTCGGTCCGCAGCTGGCCGAGCACTACGAGCCCTTCGTCTCCGAGTGGGCGACCTGCTCGATTCCGCCGTACGACCGGCTCGGTCTGGTGCGCTTCGAGCCCGCCCGACTGATCGAGTTCCAGGAGTCCTGGCAGCAGGCCCAGGCCGACGGGCGGTTGACGGACAACCCGGACTGGGCGTTCGGCAACGGCTTCGCGATCACGGCCGGGCCCGCGGGCAACGACGAGCTGGGTCTGCACTACCTGTGGTGCGCGCCGGTCGACATCGAGGACGCACATCGCATCCCGGCGGACGTCGAGGGCTGCGAGTTCGCCAGGACCGAACACCACTGAGCGGGCCGCCTGCGTCGAGGCGACGGGCCGGTGGCAGGTCGGTCGCCTCGACGTCGGACGGGCCGAGAGCCTGCTCCGATACCGGTCGCCGGGCCCGCCGATCAGCCGACTCCGCGAGCAGCGGAGCCGCGCCTGCGGTCCGGCGAGTCCGACAGATCCGGTGAGACGAGCCGCCGCCGGGTGCGTACTCGCCCGCGCCCGGCCGTCGGCCGTCGCGGGGCGACGCCGGGACGGCGCGGTCCCGGCGTCCCGGTGGGCAGCCCCCCGCGCCACCGTCGTCGGGAGACGCGCCGAGGCCGACCGCCGACGGCGTCCCGAATCCCGCCGCCGCGCCCCTCCCGCCCGTCGCCCGCCGCCCGAGCCCCGAGCCCGCCGAGTGACTCACTCGACAAGGCCGGGTCATCGAACTCGATTTCGACGAATTCCGCGCATTGGTGTCGAATCACATTTCGATACATAACGGCCGCGCAAATCGACGTATCACAGTTCTCACCAGCCCCCGATTCGGCCGCTCACCACCGTTGACAGGCCTGTCTCGATATGTGAATCTCGCACCGGGCCGGGGCGCGTCGGCCCCGGACGGAATTCAGGACCATCCCGGACTCGATCCAAGGATGACCTGCCGATACCGGATTCCCGGTTCTCTTTTCGCCGCCGTGTCCGCAATCCGTCCGACCGACTGGCGTCAACTCAAGGAAGAGGTTCGACGTGACCAAGCGCAGATTCCTGTCGGCCGCGCTCGCAGCCGCGCTGGCCGCGGGCGCACTGGCGCTCACCCAGTTGCCCAGCGGCCAGTCCGAGGCGGCGGCGCAGACCGTCAATCAGTCCTATTCCTGGCGCAACGCCGAGATCGCGGGCGGCGGGTTCGTCCCCGGCATCATCTTCAATCAGAGCGAGCCGAACCTGATCTACGCACGCACCGACATCGGCGGGGCCTACCGCTGGGAGCAGGACAGCGGCCGGTGGACCCCGTTGCTGGACTGGGTCGGCTGGGACGAGTGGGGATACAACGGCGTCGTCAGCCTGGCCACCGACCCGGTGGACACCGACCGGGTGTACGTCGCGGCGGGCATGTACACCAACGACTGGGACCCGAACAACGGCGCCATCCTGCGCTCGGCGGACCGGGGCGAGACCTGGGAGGTGACGGAGCTGCCGTTCAAGCTCGGCGGGAACATGCCGGGCCGTGGCATGGGCGAGCGGCTGACCGTCGACCCCAACGACAACAGCATCGTGTACCTGGGCGCTCCCAGCGGAAACGGGCTGTGGCGCAGCACCGACTTCGGCGTGACCTGGTCGGAGGTGTCGAACTTCCCGAATCCGGGGAACTACGCGCAGGACCCGGACGATCCGAACGGCTACCTGGACGACAACCAGGGCGTCACCTGGGTGACCTTCGACGAGTCCACCGGCAGCGCAGGCGAGCCGACGCAGGACCTCTACATCGGCGTGGCGGACAAGGAGAACACCGTCTACCGCAGCACCGACGCGGGAGCGAGCTGGGAACGGGTGGCGGGCCAGCCGACCGGCTTCCTGGCGCACAAGGGCGTCGTCGACCACGTCAACGGCTTCCTCTACATCGCGACCAGCGACACCGGCGGACCGTATGACGGCGCCGAGGGCGACGTCTGGAAGTACGCGACCGACACCGGTGAGTGGACGCAGATCAGCCCCGTCCCCTCCGGTGCGGAGGGCTCCGACTTCGGCTACAGCGGACTGACGATCGACCGGCAGAATCCGGGCACCCTGATGGTGGCCAGCCAGCTGCTCTGGTGGCCGGACATCGTGATCTTCCGCAGCACCGACGCGGGCGAGACGTGGACGCGGGCCTGGGACTGGGCCAATTACCCCGAGCGCTCCTTCCGCTATGAGATCGACATCTCCGAGGTCCCGTGGCTGGACTTCGCGACGAACCCCACGCCCCCCGAGATCACCCCGAAGCTCGGCTGGATGACCGAGGCGCTGGAGATCGACCCCTTCGACTCCGACCGGATGATGTACGGCACCGGGGCGACGATCTACGGCACCGAGAACCTCTCCGCCTGGGACGCGGGCGGCCGGATCACCATCGAGCCGATGGTGGGCGGGCTGGAGGAGACCGCCGTCCTCGACCTCGCCAGCCCGCCCAGCGGCGCCCCGTTGCTCAGCGCGCTGGGCGACATCGGCGGCTTCCGCCACGACGACCTGGACTCCGTGCCGGAGCGGATGTTCTCCGCCCCGAACTTCACCAGCACCACCAGCATCGACTTCGCCGAGACGAACCCGAACTTCGTGGTCCGCGCGGGCAATGCCGACGGCGTCAGCCGGGCGGCGTTCTCCCAGGACGGCGGAGCGAACTGGTACCCGGCGAGCAGCGAGCCGAGCGGTGTGACCGGGGGCGGCACCATTGCCTCGGCGGCCGACGGCGACTCCGTGCTGTGGAGCCCGGCGGGCACCGGCGTGCACCACGCGGGCAGCAGCGGCAGCTCCTGGACGGCGTCCACCGGCATCCCGGCAGGCGCGGTCGTGGAGGCCGACCGGGTGAACCCGGCGGTGTTCTACGGGGCGAGCGGCGGCCGGTTCTACGTCAGCACCGACGGCGGAGCGAGCTTCACCGCCAGCCCGGCCACCGGGCTGCCGACCGGGAACGTGAAGTTCACGGCGCTGCCGGACCGCGAGGGCGAGATCTGGTTGGCAGGCGACGGCGGCCTGGTGCGCTCCACCGACGGCGGGACGACGTTCACCGCCGTCTCCGGGGTGGACAGTGCACGCAATGTCGCCCACGGGGCGGCGGCGCCCGGCGCGAATCACCCCGCGCTCTACCTGGTGGGCACGGTCGGCGGGGTCCAGGGCGTGTTCCGGTCCGACGACGCGGGCGCGGCCTGGGTTCGGATCAACGACGACCAGCACCAGTGGGGCAACATGGGCGAGGCGCTCAGCGGCGATCCTCGGGTCTACGGCCGCGTCTACCTGGGCACCAACGGACGAGGCATCCAGATCGGCGAGTCCGGCGACACCACGCCGCCCACCACCACGCCGCCGCCCACGACGACCCCGCCGCCGACCGGCGACGGCTGTTCGGCCACCTACGCGGTCGCGAACTCCTGGCCCGGCGGCTTCCAGGGCGCGGTGACCGTTCGCAACACCGGTTCGACCGCGTTCGACGGCTGGTCGGCGTCCTGGACCTTCCCCGGCACGCAGACCGTGAGCCAGGCCTGGAACGGCGAGGCGACCCAGGCAGGCCGGGAGGTGACGGTCCGCAACGCGGGCTACAACGGCGTCATCGCACCGGGCGGCGCGGTGACCGTCGGCTTCAACGGCAGCGGCTCTGGGCCGGACAGCATCCCGACGCGGATCGCCTGCACGGGCGGCTGAGCACGGCTGTTCGCACGGACCCGACCCGCCGAGGCGACGTCGGGCCCGTGCGGGCTCCCGCGCGACGTCTGCGCTCTCGGCGCCGCCTCGGCAGGCCGCCGTTCTCCTCGGCCGTGGCGACGAGACCTCGGATGCCGAGCCTGGCCGCAGAGACCTGCGCCGCCGCGTCCGAGACCGCAGCGCCCGACGGCGCCGAGATCGAGGACGCCGCATCCGTGGACACCGAATCCCCGAACCCCGGGGAGCGGCCGCTCAGAGCAGCGAGAGCTGACCTGCGGCCGTCTCGGGCCCCGCGGCGGATTCAGACTCGGCCGCACGATGTCTCGGGCGACGCCGGAGGCCTCGCGCGGCGGCCAGCTCCCGCACCTGCTCGGTGATCCGGCGCTGGTAGGCCTTCGGCGCATAGTGGCTGGCCCGGTAGAGCTGCTCGTACTGCGGAAGCAGTTCGGGGAAGTCACTGCTGAGCCAGCGGTGGTACCACTCCCTGGCGCCGGGACGCAGATGCAGGACCACCGGCACCACCGACGAGGCGCCCGCGTCGACTACGGCGGAGACCGTGCGGGCCAGTTCCGCCGGCGAATCGCTCAGTCCTGGCAGGATCGGCGCCATCAGGACGGTGACGTCGATGCCACGCTCGGCGAAGCGACGGACCACGTCCAGCCTCCGGTTCGGCGAGGGGGTGCCCGGCTCCACCGACCGCCACAGCGGCTCGTCGACGGACCCGACCGAGACGGCGATCGACACCGGGGCCTGGCCCGCGGCCTCGGTGATCAGGTCGAGATCACGCAGGATCAGGGTTCCCTTGGTCAGGATGGAGAACGGGTTGGCCCGGTCTCGCAATGCCGTGATGATCTCCCGCATCAACCCGTAACGGCCCTCGGCCCGCTGATAGGGGTCGGTGTTGGTGCCCATCGCGATCGACTCGCCGCGCCATCGGGGGCCCGCCAGCTCGCGACGCAGTAGCGCCCCCGCGTTCACCTTCACGATGATCCTGGTGTCGAAGTCACGGCCCGAGTCGAGGTCGAGATAGGTGTGCGTGTTGCGCGCGAAGCAGTAACGACAGGCATGGCTGCAGCCCCGATAAGGATTCACCGTCCATTCGAAGGGCATGCCCGACTGGCCCGGCACCCGGTTGATGATGGTCTTCGCGGTGATCTCGATGGCCATCGCCTCGTCGTCGGTGCCCGCCTCGATCGGCACCGGGGGCGGCAGCCGGAGCCCGCCGCGCCCGCCGCCGCGCACGACCCCGCCCCGACCGGTCACCTCCAGCGGCAGCGCCTGATCGCCGCCCTCGTCCAAGCGTTGCGCGTCCCACTTCATGACGGAGATTCGAACATATATTCGAATGACTGTCCACCCGCGGACGACGCGACAGGAGGGGCGCGGACGGCCGGGCGACGTCGCGTCCACGACGCCGCACACCCCAGCAATATAGGCTATTGCTTATATAAGCACCAGCAGTTAGCTTGAGGTCGCACATCGGCTCCCGCACGCGGACCGCCGAAACAACCTCGACAGGCAGGCAGGGAACGAGACCTCATGATCAAGATCACCGTCACCAGCGTCTTCGTCACCGATCAGGCCAAGGCGCTGGACTTCTACACCCGCGTTCTCGGCTTCCTCCCCAAGACCGACGAGCCCGCAGGCGGCGCCCGATGGCTGACCGTCGTCTCCCCTTCGGACCCCGACGGGGTCGAACTGCTGCTCGAACCGAACGGGAGCCCGATCGCGACCACCTATCAGCAGGCGCTGCGGGAGGCAGGCATCCCCGCCACGCTGTTCGGCGTCGACGACGTCATGGCGGAGTACGAGCGGCTGCGTGGCCTGGGCGTCGAGTTCCCGTCGCCGCCGGTCGCGGCGGGCAACGCGACGGTGGCCGTGCTGGACGACACCTGCGGCAACCTCATCGGCATCGCCCAGCCGATCGACGCCTCCTGACCTGGAGCCGACGTCCCGGCCGCAGGTTCCGGCGCCTCGAGCGCGAACCGGCCGGGACACGTCGGCGACCAGTGAGCGGGCGACCTCGGCGGGCCGAGGATGCACCGCTTGACTTACCCGGAGCGAGCTTGGAAGGCTGTTCGATCATGCATGCGTTCGACGTACTGGGAGACCCGGTCCGTCGTCGCATCCTGGAACTCCTCGCCGACGGCGAACGAGCGGCAGGCGAGGTCACCTCGATCGTGCAGGAGGAGTTCGGCATCTCGCAGCCCGGCGTCTCCCAACATCTGCGGGTCCTGCGGGAGAACGGCTTCACCACCGTCCGGGCGGTCGGCGCCCGCAGGCTGTACTCGGTGGACCCGGAGCCGCTACGGGAGATCGACGGGTGGCTGGAGCGTTACCGCCGCTTCTGGAACCAGCCGCTGGACGCGCTGGCCACCGAGCTGGCCAGGGGCAGGCGAGAACGCCGCGCCGCCTCGGCCGCCGATCCCACTCCGCCACCGGATTAGTCCGCCCGCTGAGCCCGCATCGGACCGGGGCGGCCGGTCAAGCCCCGCATCGCGGCAGGGCGTCGTCTCGGGCGCCCGGACGCGGAACGAAACCGCCGAGCAGCAGGCGCGGCAGGCGATCATCGGGTGAGCAGCACCGCCCCGTAGAGCCCGTCCCGCACCCGATCAGCGGGCCCGATCAGCGGGCCCGCGCCGAGGGGAAGCGCAGTTCGGCGAAATAGTCTTCCGACTCGCGAAGACGCACCTCACGCACGCCCGCCAGCATGCGTTCGGTGGCCTCCCGGCGGTGTCGATCGGCGTCGTCACCGGTCAGGCCCTTCGCCTCCTCCTGGCGCAGGCGCCATTCCCAGCGCAGCTCGGTCAGGGAGGACTCGGCGGCCCGCAACGTCGCCCACGACTTGTCCCAGCGATAGAAGGTCTGCAACCCGGTGAGCACGGCGATCACCACCCCCGTCGCCGAGAGCACGAAGTCCTTGTTCTCGTAATCCAGGGTCGTGAGCAGCGGCAGGGCGGCACTGGCCAGGATGATCAGCAGGCCCCCGAGCCGAAAGAATCGGCGATGCCACCGGGCGCGCCAGTCGTATCGAGCCCGGAGTCGGCTGACGTGCGCCTCTGCGAGGCCGTGTACGTCCACAGTGGGGATGGAATCGGCCGGGTCCGGCGATCGAGACCCCCGGTCGACGAGTCGCTCGGTCATCCGCAGCCCCCGATCACCCCAAGGCGATCGAGGCCCGCACGGATCCTCGGACAGATCCTCCGTGCCCGCCACCGGCTCGCTCGATCGCCACTCCAGGTTAGCCGTCGGCGACGCTCAGTGTGGTGGTTTCGGATGAACCGGGCCGATCGGCGTCCCGCCCTTCGCGACGACGGCGAAAGACCCGGTCCGAGCCCGGTCGGCTGCTCGTCGCGGCACTCACCGGGCACTGCCCAGCCGAGCAGCCAGCCCACCACGACGGGTGAGCCGGGCCGCGCACGGCGGCGGGCGGGACGTCGCGCTCACTGCGCCGGGTCGGCGACCTCGTGCGCGCGGGCGGCGTCGAGCACCTGGGCCAGTGCCTTCGCAGGCAGCGCACCGGACTCGCGGAAGACCAGGGTGCCCTTCTTGAAGACCATCAGCGTAGGGATGGACCGGATCTGAGCAGCACCCGCCAGGCCCGCCTCGGCCTCGGTGTCGACCTTGGCGTGCACCACGTCGGGGTTGTCCGCCGCCGAGGCGTCGAAGGTCGGGGCGAAGCGGTGGCAGGGTCCGCACCAGTCGGCCCAGAAGTCGACGACGACGATCTCGTTGTCCTTGATCGTGTCGGCGAACGTGTCGGCGGTGAGCGAGATCGGAGACATCATCCTCCTTCGTGGGGCCGGTCCGCCGGACGGTGGTCCGCCCGGCCGCATGCCCCTCTCAACACCACGCGGGCACGCCGGATTCCCCGGCCTCGGCATCAGGCCCCCTGCGGGGCGTCCGGCGCCGGGTACTCCGAGCGGGCGGCGTCGGCGACCTGGTCGAGGACCTGACTCACGAAGGCGGTCTTGCCCTCGACGTAGGCCGTGACGTCGTCGGGATGCCGAGCCGCCAGCGTCCGCTTCAACTCCGCGTAGGCCGCCGCGGTGTCGGCGCTGCGCCGCAGCTGATCGCGGAACGCCAGGTGCCTGGCGAGCGCGAGGCTGCTCTCGGTGCAGACGTAGAGGTGGTGCGGCGGCGGGCGGTGCGGCGGCCTGCTGAAGGCCTCCCGGCCGGGAACGCCCAGATCGCCCTGGTGGCTGTACCCGAGCGGCCGGAGCCTGCCGATCACCGGGCCGAGGGCTCGCTCGTCGGCGATCACCACGTCGAGATCGATGACGGGCCTGGCGGCGAGACCAGGGACGGCGGTGCTGCCGACGTGCTCGATGCGCTGGCTGTGGAATCCCAGGACACGGCTGATCCGGGTGCGGAGTTCTTCGAACACCGACGACCAGCGTGGGTCGTGGTCCACGATCTCGACGGAGTCGGTCATCGCTCTTTCAATCCTTCGTCACGGCGCGGCGGGTGTGGGGCGGAAAGCGGACAGCGAACGCGGTGGGGACGGCGCAGACGTCGAGTCGCCGAACCGGGCGGACTCGGCGGTGCGGACTCAGCCGGGGACGTCGTCGGGCGGGCGGGCGGCCCGGACCGCTCCGTATCGTCGGGCCGTCTCACTCCGGCGATGTCCCATCAGCTCGGCGACCCGATCGGGATCGGCACCCGACGCGAGCAGGCGATGGCCGAAGGTCTGCCGCAGGACGTACGGGGTTATCCGCTGTCCGGAGTCGGCCTCCAGACCTGCGACGCTACCGAGGCGGACCACCAGAGCGTCGACCGATCGGGTGGACAGTCGACCGCCCCGCCGGTTGAGGAACAACGCCGCCGTCCGCTCGATGCCCGGCCAGCCACGGCGAATCGAGACCCACTCGCGCAGCACGAGACGGGATTCGTCGGGTAAAGGGATCTCACGCGCCTCGACGCCCCTGGTCGTGACGACGAGCCTGGCCTGCCGGGCGCCGAGCCGGGCATCCTCGACGTCGAGTGCGACCAGTTCGGCCACCCGGACCCCGGTGTGCAGCAGCGTGTGCACGATGGCGGCGTCCCGGAGCGAGCCGCCCGACCGCACGGCCGCCAGCAGTCGGCGGGTCTCGTCCTCGTGCAGTGCCCTCGGCTGCGGCGCGACCTGTTCCTCCCGCACGATCAGGGCAGGTCCGATCCGCAGGTGGTCGTAGAAGTGATCGAGCGCCGTCAGCACCGCGTTGATCGTGGCGGGACGGCTGCGCCGCGCAGACTTCAGCCGCGACCGGTAGGCGCGCACGGCCGCGTCCCTGGCGGGCGGCTCGGTGAGCGGATCGGCGCGGCCGCCGTCGTGATCGGCGAGCCAGGCGAGGAAACCGGCGATGCGGGAGCGATAGGCGCGGCGGGTCTGCGGGGCCAGGGGAGAGTCCGCGAGGGCCCGTTCGTACTCGACGAGCACCTGTTGCGCTCGGTCCTCGGCGATCCCGCCCACCGACTCCTCGGCGACCTCGCCCATGGTCGTTCCGGCGTCCTCGCCCACAGTCGTTCTGGCGACCTCGCCCACGGCGACCCTCTCGGCTCTCGGGAACACGACTCCTGTGATCGTACCGCGTGCCGAACTCGCAATATCAGAACCTAATCGTGAGTGTTGTTCTGATATTCCTCACCCGTCGAGCATCGGACGGCGCACCGGGTCGCGCCGCCGACCACCCCCGCACCTGCGGGGAACCACTATTCGGCGCGCTGCGCCGCGACCCGGTGGCCGGATCACCCCCGGCTCGGTCGGGGACGGGTGCTCCGCGAGGACGACGGCGCCGGAGACGACCGGGACACGGACGGGTCGGCCATCGGAGACCGACCCGCGAGCAGGGTGTGGCAGACCGGTGCCGAGGTGCCTCGCGAGCACCTGCGAAGCGAACACCGCTTCGCGGACGACGACCACCGCCAGCAGGGGGAGATCGGATTGGACGTCGGGGGACACTCGAGCGTGAACAACCACTGAGCGTGTCGCCCTTACCTCGCCGTCGTCCCGAGCCCGGACTACCGCCGAGACGCCTCCGCTGCGGGACAGGCTCCCCGGCTTCGGCAGCCCGGCGGGCTCCGACAGTCGGTGCTCGTCCCGCTCGCCCCTCGGCCCGCTCGGCCTGCGTCGGACCGGACCCGACGGACTCCGGTCCGACGACGAGGACGTCGGCACCGGATCACGCGCCTGCACCGGACCGACGAGGCGGTGACGCGACGGACCGGCCGTCACGTCACCGCCGTCGTCCTCAGATCGCGCTTCAGCCGACGAGCGCCGCGACCGGCAGACCGGTGTGCTCGGCGACCGCAGCACCGAGTGCGCCGTCGATCGGATCGAACGGCGTCCGGTCCGGCTCGCAGACGGTGCCGTCGGCGGGCAGCTCGCCGTCGAGGTAGTACGCGTGCACCGCCGCGTCCACGCAGGCGCTCAGCTGGAGGCCGAACGCGCCATGGCCGAAGCTGTCCAAGGACAGCAGGTGACCGTCTCCGAGCAGGTCCGCCAGGTTTCGCCCGCCGTCATACGGGGTGGCCGGGTCGCCGAGGCGATTGCCCAGGACGAGCACCGGGTTCGCGGTCGGGCGATCCCACGGCCCGTGGTACCGGTCTTCGTCGACGCCGGGCCAGGTGGCGCAGGGCAGGGACTCATACGTCCACATCGAGCCGAAACTCGGCGTTTCCCGGTCGGCCTGGGCTGCCGCCTCGGCCCACCGCGCCGGATCGGCGGGGTTGTCGGAGTCGAGACAGGCCACCCCGAAGTTCTGCTCCGGCCCCTGGTAACCCTGCTGATCACGCATCGCCGCCACGGCGTCCACGGTCGTGAGGACAGCCTCGCCGCGCGGACCCGTCCCGTCGATCGCCTCGGCCAACGACTGGAGGTACTCACCGAGGAACATCGAACTGCGGGCGTCGTAGAGGGCCGAGCCGACCACCCCGACGACCAGCGGATACGACCATTCCATGACCGATCCGTCCTGATCGGGAACCTCGATCGGCGCCGAGCGAGCCGCGTCGAGCACGCGGTCGTACTTCTCGCCGAGATCGACGCCGGGCTCCCGGAACGCACAACGCTCGTCCTGCGCGCAGAAGCCGAGGAAGCTCTCCAACGCGCGCTGCGATCCGGCGGCGCTGCCGATGCGCGTCGTGTACGGCACGTCGGCGTCCGCCGGGGTCTCCCCCGTCGTCCACTGGACCGGGTCGAGACCACCGTCCAGTGTCATGGCCCGCACCCGGTCCGGGAAGAGGTTGGCGTAGACCGCGCCGAGATGCGTGCCATAGGAGAAGCCGTGAAAGGTGAGCTGCTCATCGCCGACGGCGGCCCGCAGCAGGTCCAGGTCGCGGGCGACGTTCGCCGTCGACATGTGGTTTAGGACGGGTCCCGCCTTCGCGGCGCAGGCGTCGGTGCCGGTCCGGGTGGCCTCGATGACCCGTCGCTCCTCCTCTTCCGTGGTCGGGAAGAGCAGGCCGAAACTGTCGGCGGCCTCTCCTGCGTCGTCGAAACAGCGCAGCGGCGTGCTGTCCTGCACTCCCCGGGGATCGAAGCCGACGAGGTCGAACCGCTCGTGCAGCTCGGCCGACAACACCGGCGGGATGCGGCCGGAACCGCCGGGGCCGCCGGGGTTGAAGAACAGCGAGCCGATCCTGTTCTGCTGATCGGCGGCGGGCAGTCTGCCCACCGCGATCTCGATCTGCTCGCCATGCGGGTCCTGATAGGACAGCGGAACCGAGGCGGTCGCACACTGGTACTCCGCAGGTCCCGCATCATCCGGGCAGGGACCCCAGTCCAACTCGGGCACCGGGGCGCCGTTGGTCCCGAGCACCGCAGGCCCGGTCACCGCCGGGGAGTCCTCGGCGGCCGAGGCGGTCGCGGTCAGGCCGCAGACGGCGACGGTCAGCGCGAGCGCCGCCGAGGTTCGGCGTGTTCGTCGTCGAACACGTGGGTACATCAGTTGGCCTCCTTGTCTGGTGCCGGCCGGGCGGGCACCGCATGATCCGACCGGCCTGTCGAGGCCACTCAAGCCGACGAAGTCGATCGCCACATCAGGTGAGCGACCTAGGGAAGCCGATCGACCGTCGGCCGGGCCACGGCCTCGGCACGCAGCACGATCTCGGCGGTCTCGACGAGTCGGGGCAAAAAGCGCCGGACGTCGTCGGCGCGTCGACGCAGGTCCGAGGTGGAGGCGATCCCGAGATCGGCGACGGCGGCGCGAAACGCGGGCTCGTGCATCGCGCCGAGCGCCGGGGCGTCGGCGGCGAACACGGCATGGCAGCGGGCGAAGGTCGCCACGATCCAGAAGAATGCCTCGCGGTGCAGGCCCGCCGCGATGAGGTCCCGGCTGCCGTCGACGGCGATCGGCCTGGCCTCGGCGGTGATGTCGCCCCGGAAGAAGAAGGGCGTCCCCGACACCTGCGCAGCGGCGTCGAAGGTCGTGGCGAGCGCCGCCAGATGCTCCGTCACCCGGGCGGCGGTCAGCTCGCGAGCCCCCAGCAGAGTCAGCAGTTCGGGGTATCGATCGGCGAGCCCGTGCTCGGTCAGCACGGCTCGAACGGCCGGATACCGCAGCCGCACCGTGGGATTGCGCAAGGCGGCCACCAGCAGCACGTGCGTCGTCACGCCGGTCGGGAACAGCCAGGACGTCACCTGCTGGTGCCAGGGCGCGGCGGCGTCGACGACGCGCAGACCGCTTTCGATACGTCGCAGCGCGTCCGCGCAGCGCCGACGAACCCACTTCGGCTCGGCGAAGTCCCGCGCCACCTCCTGGTGGAGTCGCCGCAGCATCCCCGAGGGGTCGGCGATGATCGTGTCGGCGCGGAGCCCGCCCGCCAGATGATAAGAGCTGAGAACCTGCTCGGCGGTGGCGAACAGCTCCCGGCTCAGGTGGGTGATCTCCAGCAGAGCGCCCTGGTGACGGAACTTGCCCAGTCCCACGGGCGGCACCGGGCCGCTGGTCACCACCACGACGTCGACGTCCGAGGTCGGTGACAGCTCGGCGTCGCCGGGCAGGCCGATCGTCGAACCGCTGAAGTAGGCGCCCACGAAGCCTGCCTCGCCCCGCGCCCGGCGCCGCACCCAGTCGACGGCGGCGGCTCGCGCCTCGGCCACTCGCATGTCAGGTCCTCCTGCTCGGTCGATCTCGGTCGCTCTCGGTCGCTCTCGGCTGCCGGAGCCGCCGTTCCCCCGCGATCGGCGGGCCCGGCCCGTTCCTCAGCACCACGGTCCGGACCGCGCGCAGGCAAGCCTGCTCGACGGCGCTCGCAACGTCTCACCCGACCAGGTGACAACGTCGAGATCGATCCGGCAAGATCGATCCTCCCGGCCTGCCCGCCCGGCGAAGCGACGGCGCATGGACCGCTCCGTGACGTCGTCCGCGGCCCGGCTCAAATCCCACCCCGGGTGCAGAACCGTCCAGAACAACAGCACATCCGAACAGATCCCCACGACCCTGGAACAGGTGGCAGCAGCGATGACCAGCCCGGAGAGCACGCCGACGGACATCCCGGCGCGCTTCGGCCACGTCGGGTCCGTCCGCATCAACTTCGAGGATTTCGACGCGACCGGCACGGTCCACGACTCGCGTTACCTGCTGCTGGTGGAACGCGCCGTCATGGACTACTGGCTCGACCGAGGCTGGCACTTCGATCCCCCGCTGTCCCGGTTCGCCGACGTGCTCCAGGTGGTCCGACACTTCGCGATCACCTACCACACGCCGATCACGGGCATGGGCGTCGTCGGCGTGCACTTCTGGATCGAACAGGTGGCCACCAGCAGCCTGACCTACGGCTTCCACGTGCACTCCGCCGATCGATCGATACTGCACGCCGAGGGCAGCAGGACGCAGATCCGGCTCGACCCGGCCACGCATCACGCCGTCCCGCTCAGCGTCGAACTGGTCGCCGAGGCTCACCGGCTGCGGCGGCCCCGCGACCTCGTCGGCGGCGGCTGACCCGCCCACGGCAGCGCGCCCGCCGAACAGGCCTGGTCACCACCGGGTGGGCTCGTCCGATCAGTCCCCCGGCGTTGTGCGGCGGCGACCGGCGAGGGCCGCACCACCGCCGGCCTCACCGGAAGGCAGGTCCACTAGACTCGGTCGATCTCCTGTGCCACCCGGCCGGCGCCCGCAGTCGTCCGACCCGTCCGTACAGCGGGCAGTCGATGAGGCCCGCCATGACTCGTCTGAAGGTTGTCCTCCGTGTTGACCATGCAGGACGCGATTCTCGCGTTGACCAAGTACTGGACCGATCAGGGATGCATGGTCGTGCAGCCCCTGAACACCGAGGTCGGTGCGGGAACGCTCAACCCGGCCACCGTGCTGCGCGTGCTGGGTCCCGAGCCGTGGCGGACCGCCTACGTCGAGCCGAGCGTGCGGCCGGACGACTCCCGATACGGCGAGAACCCGAACCGGCTCCAGACCCACACCCAGTTCCAGGTGATCCTCAAGCCCGATCCCGGCAACCCGCAGGAGCTGTACCTCGGCAGCCTGGCGGCCATCGGCATCGACGTCGAGGCGCACGACGTCCGCTTCGTCGAGGACAACTGGGACTTCCCCGCGCTCGGCGCCTGGGGCCTCGGCTGGGAGGTGTGGCTAGACGGCCTGGAGATCACCCAGTTCACCTACTTCCAGCAGGCGGGCGGCGCCACGCTCGACCCCGTCTCGGTGGAGATCACCTACGGGCTGGAGCGCATCCTCATGGCGCTGCAGAACGTCAGCCACTTCAAGGACATCGCCTTCGCGCCCGGCATCTCCTACGGCGAGGCCTTCGGGCAGGCCGAGTACGAGATGAGCCGTTACTACCTCGACGACGCCGACGTGGCGATGAACCGTCGGCTGTTCGACGAGTACGCGGCGGAGGCCCGCAGGCTGCTGGACGCCCGGCTGCCGATGCCCGCCCACTACTTCGTGCTCAAGTGCTCGCACACCTTCAACGTGCTCGACGCCCGAGGCGCGGTGTCCACCACGGAACGGGCCAAGGCCTTCGGCCGCACCAGGGCGCTGACCAGGGACGTCGTGCGGCTGTGGGCCGAGCGTCGCGAGGAGCTGGGCCACCCGCTCGGGGTCGCCGAGGCACTCCCCGCCGCGACGGTGCCCGCTGAGCTGCCCTCGGTGACCGAGCCCGCGACGCTGCTGTTCGAGGTGGGCACCGAGGAACTGCCCGCCGCCGAGGTCCGGCGTGCCGCCGAGGCGATGCGCACCGCCCTCACCGAGAAGCTCGCCGCCACCCGACTGGGCCACGGCGAGATCAGCACCTATGCCACGCCCCGCCGGATCGTCGCGGTGGTCGAGGCCGTGGAGCCCGGTGAGCCCGACGCCGAGCGGACCGTGCGCGGACCTCGGGTCGCCAACGCCTTCGACGCGACGGGCGCCCCCACCAAGGCCGTCGCGGGCTTCGCGCGCGGGCAGGGCGTGGACGTCGCCGACCTGGGCCGGGCCGTGATCGACGGCGTCGAGTTCGTCGTCGCGGTCAAGACCGACGTCGGCCGGGGGGCGGTCACCGTGCTGAGCGAGCTGCTCTCCAGCGTCGTGCTGGAGCTGCGGGCCGACAAGAACATGCGGTGGAGCGACTCGACGTTGTCCTACAGCCGCCCGGTGCGCTGGCTGCTGGCGATGCTCGGCGACGTCGGCGTGCCGGTGGCGGCCTCGTCGCTGGCCAGCGGGGTGACCACCCGAGTGCACCGGACCGCCGCGACGCCGACGGTGGCCGTGCCCCATGCGGACGGCTACGTCGACTTCCTCGCCGCGCACGGCATCGTCGTCGACATCGACGTCCGGCGCGGCCAGATCGTCGGGGCGACGCAGCGGCTGGTCTCGGAGGTCGGCGGCACGGTCGACTTCGACGGCGAGGCCGTGCTGCTGGAGGAGGTCGTCAACCTCGTCGAGCAGCCGACCCCGATCCTGGGCTCCTTCTCCGAGCACTACCTGGAACTGCCCGACGAGATCCTCACGACCGTGATGCGCAAGCACCAGCGCTACCTGCCGGTCCGTGACGGCGCGGGCGCGTTGATGCCCTACTTCGTCGCCGTCGCCAACGGTGCCTGCGACCACGACGCGGTGCGGGCGGGCAACGAAGGAGTGCTGCGGGCCCGGTATGAGGACGCGGCGTTCTTCTGGCGGGCCGATCTGGCGGTCGAGCCGGAGACGATGAAGCTCGGTCTGGACCGGCTCGCCTTCGAGGAGCGGCTCGGCTCGATGGCCGACCGCACCGAGCGGATCGCCGCCGTGGCCAGGGAACTCGGCGACGCCACCGTGGCGACCCCCGAGGGCGTGCAGGCGAGCGGCGACCGGCTGGTGCCGCTGACCGGCGAGGAGCGCCAGACCCTGGACCGGGCCGCGCAGCTCGTGAAGTTCGACCTCGGTTCGCAGATGGTCGTCGAGCTGACCAGCCTGGCAGGCACGATGGCGCGGGAGTACGCGCTGCGGGCAGGCGAGTCGCCGAGCGTCGCAGGCGCCCTCTACGACATGGAGCAGCCTCGGTCGGCAGGCGGCGTCCTGCCCACCACCGTCCCCGGCGCGCTGCTGTCGCTGGCCGACCGGCTCGACCTGCTGGTGGGGCTGTTCGGCATCGGTGCGTCCCCCACGGGCAGCTCCGACCCGTTCGGTCTGCGGCGGGCGGCGCTGGGCCTGATCAGCGTGCTGCGGGCCTTCCCGCAGCTTCGGCAGGTCACGGTGAGTCGGGCGCTGCGGGTGGCGGCCGACGTCCTTGCCGCGCAGGGCATCGAGGTCGCCGACTCGGCGCTGGCCGAGGCGCACGAGTTCGTCATCCGGCGGTACGAGCAGCAACTGCTCGACGCGGGTCACCACCACGCCGTGGTCGCCGCCGTGCTGCCGTTGGCCGACTCGCCGATCACCGCCGACGAGACGCTCGCCGAGGTGAACCGTCGCACCGGCGATCCGACCTTCGTCGAGCTGGCCGCCGCGCTCCAGCGGGTTCGCCGAATCGTCCCCGACGACACCCCCGCGACCTACGACGCCGCGCACATCACCGAGCCCGCCGAGGTCGCGCTGCGCACCGTGTGGGAGCAGGTCGGCGCCGCGTTGGCGGGCACCACACCGGATCTCGCCCGCTTCGCGGAGGAGGCCCGGCCGATCGTCGCGCCGATCGGCGTCTTCTTCGACGACGTGCTGGTCATGGCCGAGGACGCCCAGGTGCGGGCGGCCCGGCTGGGACTGCTGGCCTCGATCCGCGACGCCGCCGCACCCGTGCTGGACTGGCGGGCGTTGGGAACGGCGTTGGCCAAGGACTGAGCCGGGAGATCCACCTTCGGCCGGACGGAGTCTCGGGCGGCACGCCGACACGGTGTGCCGCCCGAGTGCGTCTCGGGCCTCTTCTCCACCGCCCACGCCGGCGGGCTGCCGTGGTGCCTGGCGTGGGCGGGGCGAGCACCCGGGCCGTGGATCAACTCCCCGACGGCAGGCCTCGGCCGCGACGCGATCCCCTCGTGCAGCGGATGATCCCCAAGACCGGTATGCGGTGCGCGTCGGTCCCCTAACATGATCTCTCCGCATGCCCGGGAGTCCGTTCGGGGCTGCTCGACCGACCGGGGGGGTCATGAGGCCGCTGAGGGCGTCGGAGCCGCAGGAGACGGGCGGGTATCGACTGCTCGCCGAGCTGGGCCGGGGCGGGATGGGTCGGGTGCTGCTGGGCGGCGGACCCGACGGCAGGCTGGTCGCGATCAAACAGATTCACCCGCATCTCGTCGAGGAGGACGGCTTCCGCGCGCGGTTCGAACGCGAGGTCCGTGTCACGCGCGCGGTACACGGCGTCTACACCGCGACGGTGATCGATGCCGACGCCCAGGCACCGACACCCTGGCTGGCCTCGGAGTTCATCTTCGGTCCCTCCCTTCGGGAGGCGGTCGAGGCCACCGGGCGGCTGCCTGCGGAGTCGCTGCCGCGCCTGGCCGCCGGTCTGGCCGCCGCGCTGGTGCGAATCCACGAGGCGGGCCTGGTGCATCGGGACCTGAAGCCGTCCAACATCCTGCTCGCCGACGAGGGCCCGAGGCTGATCGACTTCGGCATCGCGCGGGCGCTGGACCGGCGAGACGGACGTGATCTGACCCGTACCGGCCTCGTGGTGGGCTCCCCGGAGTTCATGTCGCCGGAGCAGGCGCAGGCCGGGGCGATCACCCCGGCCAGCGACATGTTCTCGCTCGGTGCGGTACTGGTGATGGCGGGCACCGGGACGAGTCTCTTCGCCGGGCCGTCCGACTTCCAGGTGCTGTACGACATCGTGCACACCGAAGCCGACCTCGATGCCGTGCCCGTCGGCATCCGCCCGATCGTCGCGGCATGCCTGGCGAAAGACCCGGCGGCCCGACCCGACGCGGCGCGGCTGCTGGAGATGATCGGCCGAATCGCGCCGTACGCCCGGCCCTGGCCCGCCGAAGTGCACGCCCTGACCATGACGCAGCACGCGGCGGTCGAGCGGCTCGTGGAACGGCCGTCGGACTGCGCGGCCGAGCCTGCGGGCGCGACGAGGGTCGAGGCCCCGCAGAGCACGCCGTATCGCACCCGGTTACAGGTCCATCGGCTCGACGAATGGGACGCGAACGCAGGCCAGGCGGCTGCCGGGCAGGTCGACGGCGCGCAGCCGGGCACCGCGCAGGCAGGTGCCGAACAGCCGCCCCGCCCGAGCCGGTGGAGCGGTCTGCGCACCCGAGCCCGGCATGCGCTGACGAGCACCGGGGGAAGGCTGCGCACCGGCCTGCGCGGCCCCGGCCTTCGTCGGATCGGCGCGACGGCGAGCCTGCTGATCCTGGTTTTCGCGGGGGTCCTCGTCGGCGTGTACGCCGCGAACTTCGCGGTCGACACCACCGTCCTCACCGGGGACGGCGGGGACGGCGGGGACCGGGAGGTACGCCGGTTCCTCGGGCCTGCCGAGTGGCTGGTGGACAGCGCCAGTGTGTTCGGGACACTGGCAGGCGCCGTCATCGGCGTGCTCGTCTGCACGCTGATCAGTGCCGTCGGCGGTCGAGCGACCGAGCCGCGCACCGCGTTCCTCCGCCGCTGCCTCCTCGTGGGAGCACCCGTCGGCGGCTTCGTCCTCGGCAGGCTGGCCGAACGCGACGGCCTGCGCATCGACATCCTCGGCGTCGGCACGGGCATCGCGGACATCGAACCCGCCATCGCCGTCGGCTGCGTACTCGGCCTGACCATCGGCAGCGCCGCCGTCTCGGTGGTGCTGGGGACGTTCCCGGTCCCGAAGGACCGACACGGCACGGTGACGGTCGTCGTCTGGGTCCTCGGCGCGCTGACCGGCTTCCTGGTCGGGCTGCTCAGCAGCCGCTACGGCTGGCTCGGCATCGTCATCGACGGCGGCGTCACGCTCGACGCGGTCGCCGTCCTCGGCGGGTGCATCGGCGGCAGCTGGGCGTTGCGGGCCGCCGACCAGTGGCAGACCCGGCGAGCGGCCAGGCCTGGGCGCGTCCGAGTCTGATCGTCTCCCACACCGCCCTCCGGTCCGGCCACGGCGCCCCGGAGCCGATGGCTTCTCGGGGCGCCGGGGCGCAGCTGTCGGCTCCCGTCCTCAGTGCCCGATCGAGCGCAGGTACTCGGCGAACTTCTCGGCGCCGTCGACGATGCGGGGACCGCTGATCGCCTCGCCGTAGTCCAGGACGTAGAAGTGCTCGTCCCGCACGGCCGGGACGGACTCCAGCGCGGGGTGGGAGCGCAGGAAGTCGATCTTGTCCTCGGCGGGCAGGTCGCCGTAGTCGATGATGACGATGACCTCGGGCTGCGCCTCGATCACGGCCTCCCAGCCGACCGACGTCCACCGTTCGTCCAGGTCGGCCAGGATGTTGCGGCCGCCCGCCACCGAGATGATGTCGTTCGGCGGGGCGTGGGCTGCCGCGGTGAACGGCTGATCGGTACCGGAGTCGTAGACGAACACTTCGGCGGGCTCGCCGTCGGGATGGGTCTCCTCCACGGCGGCGACCCGGCCGCGCAGCTCCTCGACGACCTCGGCCGCTCGGTCCTGGACGCCGAAGATCTCGCCGAGGTCGACGAGGTCGATGTAGAGGCCCTCCAACGGCGTGACGTTCACCGCGCCGTCGCCGTAGTTGTAGCAGCTCTCGGTGTGCATGTAGCTGTTGATGCCGAGGTCGTCCAACAGTTGCGGTGTGATGCCGCGCTCCTCGCTGAAACCGGAGTTCCAGCCCGCGAACACCCAGTCCGCACCGGCATCCACGACGATCTCCCGGTTGAGCAGGTCGTTGCTCAGTCGTTCGATCTGCTCGAACTCCGCCCGGTACGGGGAGCGCTCGATCGCCGGATCGTTGGTGGGCGTCGCGATCCAGCCACGGATCTCGTCGGTCACGCCGAGCACGAACAGCTTCTCGGCACCACCGCCCTCATAGACGACGGGGCGCTCCGGACGCGGGTACGTGGTCTCGCGTCCGCAGTTGTCGATGGTGACCAGGTCGGCGTCGTCGCGCGTCTGTGGTGCCACCTCGGCCCCGCAGGCGCTCGCGGCGAGCACGCCGATCGCCAGGATCGGCCACGCTCGACGTGGGAGGCGCAGGGTCATGTCCTTGTTCCTTCCGGCTGTTGTTCGGTGGTCAGCTCGTAGAGGAGCTGTGGTGTTCCGGTGCCGGGATGGCTGACGACGGTCGCCGCCACCCCGAACACGTCGTGCATCAACTCCGGGGTGAGCACCTCGCCGGGCTTCCCGACGGCGACCAGTTCGCCGCCGGAGAGCACGCCGATCCGATCGCAGGCCGCCGCCGCCAGGTTCATGTCGTGCAGCGCGATCAGGACCGTCAGCCCGGCGGTGCGCAGGAAGGACAACAGCTCGATCTGATGTCGGACGTCGAGATGGTTGGTCGGCTCGTCGAGCACGAGCACCTGCGGCTCCTGAGCCAGTGCCCTGGCGATGTAGACCCGCTGCCGCTCGCCGCCGGACAGGGTGAGGATGCTGCGATCGGCCAGGTGCGCGACGTCGGCCCGGCGCATCACGGCCGCGCACAGCTCCTCCTCGCGCGCCCCGAGCGCCTGGTTGTCCCGCAGGTGCGGGGAGCGACCGAGTGCGACCACCTCCCGCACGGTGAAGTCCAGGTCGGTGCTCGCCTCCTGGGTCAGCGCGGCCACCGAGCGGGCGCTCTGCCGCAGCGACAACTCCCCGAGGTCGACGTCGTCGAGCAGCACGGCGCCCGAGGTGGGGCGCAGCGCCCGGTAGACGCAGCGCAGCGCGGTGGACTTGCCGCTGCCGTTGGGACCGATGAGCCCGAGGATCTCCCCGCTGTCGACCGCGAGCCGCAGCTCGCGCACGAGCGCTCTCCCGGCGATCTCCACGGAGACGCCGTCCAGGGTGAGCCGCATTCACCGACCTCCGAACACGTAGCCGCGCCGACGCATCAGCGTGATGAACACCGGGACCCCGACCAGGGCGGTGATCACGCCCAGCGGCAACTCGCGGGGCGCGACGAGCGTGCGAGAGACCAGGTCCACCCAGACGAGGAACAACGCCCCGGCCAGCGGCGTAATGATCAACACCTTGGCGTGGCTCGAGCCGAACAGGAGCCGGACCAGGTGCGGCATCACCAGTCCGACGAAGCCAATCGCGCCGCTGACCGCGACGATCGCCCCGGTCACGACGGCGGTGAGCAGGAAAAGGCCCCGACGTAACGAGGTGCTGTCCACCCCGAGACTGCCCGCCGTCTCGTCCCCCATCGCCATCACGTCGAGCGAACGGCTCCGGCGGTGCAGGACGATCAAGGCGATCAGGACCGCCACGGTCGCGATCGGCAGCGACGTCCAGGTCGCCGCGCCGAGGCTGCCGAGCAGCCAGAACAACACGGTCCGCGCCGCCTCGCCGTTGGGCGAGAGGAAGATCATCACCGTCATGATCGCCTGGAAACCGTAGGCCAGCACCACGCCCGTGAGCACCAGTCGAAGCGGGCTCAGCCCTGCCCGGCTGTGCGCGGCGGCGTAGACGAGCGCCGAGGCGGCCAGCGCGCTGAGGAAGGCCGCCGCCGACAACGCGTAGACGCCCAGTGCGGCGAAGGCGCCGAAGACGACCACCGCGCTGGCGCCCACCGAGGCCCCGGAGGAGATCCCCAGCACGAACGGATCGGCCAGGGCGTTGCGCACCATCGCCTGCACGGCGACGCCGATCACGCTCAGGCCCGCCCCGACCACCACCGCGAGCAGCACCCTCGGGGTGCGCACCTCCCAGATGATCGTGTACTGCGAGACCTCGACGGCGTCGATCGTCCCGCCCGTGAGCGCCGCACCGAGGTAGCGCAAGGTGTCGCTCAGCGGCACCGTGGTCGGGCCGAGGCTGATCGCGACCACCACCGACACCGCGATGGCGATCGAGAGGCCGAGCACGGTGAGCACGAGTCCGTGGCGAGATTGCACACGGCCGCCGCGCCGCAGGGCCTTCGACGTCGGGTCAGCGTCGGAGGGGGCCGAGCCGCCCTGGTCGACCCCGGCTCGATCAGTCTCCGGCATGACCCGGGCTGTCGTGGCGGGCTTCGTCTCGGGATGCCTCTCTTCAGCGGACTTCGTTCCAGCGGGCTTTCTCTCGGGCCCTCGTCGGACCCGGTGACCGAGTGGCCTCACCGGCGGCCGACCTCGTGGTCGCGGCCCGGTGCCCGCCGGGGGAAGTCCGCCCGAGGCGAGTTCCGCCGCCAGGAGTCGGCGACCGGCATTGTCCTACCTCCGAGTCACGCACGCCGTCACGCGGGAGACGTCGGAACGACCGCGGCGCGGTGCGCTCCCACCGCGCTGTCTGTGTCGTCGGCGGCGGTCGCGTTCAGGGGCTTCTGCACCCGCGAGACCGTCCGGCCGACACGGCCTGCTGGGGATGAGCTGTCGTGCCCCAGCCTCACACTGAATGGAAATCATTGTCAACAGGAATGCATCATCGTGCATGAGTTGATCGTCGGACGGTCTCAGCCGATGCAGGTGCGACGGCCCGCGACGGACAGCCGGGTCGGGCAGGCTTCGGGCGACCGATAGCGACGGGATTCGCGAGGATGCGCCGGCGCCTTCCCGCGCCTGCCGAGCCGCCGAAGAGCGGGGAGCAGCCGAGAACCGGGATCCTGCGGTGTCCTGGCATCGCCTCGCGGACGCGATCCGGTACCCGTCGGCGACCGCGGCGGCACACCGGACCGGGGCGGGACACGCGGTCGATCGGGGACACGGAAGCAGGGCACCATCCACATCGGACGACCGCAGACCGCGAACTCGCGCCGGGCTCGACGGTTCGGCCTGCCTGCGGTCCTCCTCGGAACGAACAACGGCGGCGATCGTCGAGGACCACGGGGTTCGGGCCCGGCCGCCCCCAAGCCGGCCGGGCCCGATCACGGCCGCGAGTCACCCTCCGGGTCCGGCGAAGCGGAGACAATCACCTGTCGCGTCGCCACCACGACCCGAAGCCCCCTCCGGTCGCCGCGTCAGGTTGATCGTCTCCGTCGCCTCGGGCCCCAGGAGTGGATCTCGTGCCCGGAATCATCATGGGCCGCCGGGGTGACGAGTGGTATCCCAGAAATCTGGGAGTACGGTCTGCCACCAGACGGATGCGCGCAGTATCGTCGTGTTGATCACGGTGACGTGCGTCCTGCCGGGCGGCCCCTGCACCGGACTCCTCGGGCCCCTCCGGACTCCCAGGCTCGGCACGTCGCCAGGACGCCAAGGGAGAGTGGGAACCACATCCGTGGCGAATCGTCGAGAACGTGAGCGGCAGGCACTAGGCGACCTTCGCGATCTGGCGAAGTCGGGCGTGACCACCAGGGAACTCTTCCGCGAGCTGGACGGCCTGCTGCCCTCGGTGGTGGGCTTCGACGCCGTCTGCTGGCATCACACCGACCCGCTGACCGGGCTGCCGACCTCCATGGTCAGCACCACCCTCGATCCGCGCGGCATGACGCACGCGATGGACCTGGAGTTCGGCAACGAGGACGTCGGCACGATGGCTCAGATGCAGGCGCAGGGCAGCCTGGTCGCCGCGATCAGTCAGACCACCCAGGGACGCCCGGAACGCAGTGTCCGCATGCGGGAGCATCTGTCCGGGTACGGATTCGGCGACGAGCTGCGGCTGCGCTGCGACCTCGGCGAGGGAAGCTGGGGATTCGCGGCCTTCATGCGGGAGAAGGCGCGCGGCCCGTACTCCGACGAGGAGCTGCGCTTCGTCGGCCAGGCGAACCGGCTGATCACCGGCGCACTACGCCGCGCCCACCTGCCCAGGACCGCGCCGACCGAGCCGCCGCCCGTTCCCGCCGTCGTGATCCTCGGCTCGAGCGACGAGCTGATCGCGGCCGACCAGCCGGGACAGGCACTCCTGCTCGAGCTGGCCGACTCGGCGTTCGACGTGCTGGCGGTGCCCGCCGCGTTCCTGGTGACCGCCCGGCTGGCCAGGCTCACGGAGGCCGATCCGGCAGGCATCCCGGCGGCGATGCGGGTACAGACCCGAGACGGTCAGTGGATCATCCTGCGCGGTTCGGTCCTGCACGGCGTCGGCACCGCGCAGGTCGTGGTGACGGCCTCGACCCCGACTCCCGCCGAGATCATGCCCGTGGTGCTCAGCTCCCACGGCCTGACCCGACGCGAACAGCTCGTGACGGGCGAGGTGCTGCACGGCGGCAGCACCAGGGAGATCGCCAAGGCACTGTCGCTCGCTCAGGTCACCGTGCAGGACCACCTGAAGTCGATCTTCGCCAAGGTGGGCGTGCACAGCAGAGGCGAGCTCGTCGCGCTGCTCTCCCTCGGCGGGCCTCGCCCCGGCGGCACGGACCTCGGGCCTGCGCCGGGCCGGGAGTGAGCAGTCGTCGACAGGCGGGCGGCGTCCTGCCGTGTCGTCCTAGGCGGATGCCGCCCGCGTGCGAGCCGCCCCCGCCCGCCGCCCTCGGTCCGTGCGCCTCACTGCTCGGGCTGGCCCATCGGCCCCTGCTCGGCGAGGAAGCGCTCGAACTCCGAGCCGATCTCCTCGGCGGTCGGCAGGGCCTCGCCCTCCTCGACCAGCAGGCTGCGCTTGCCGGGCGCCAGGGCGAAGGAGTCGTACTGGCGCTCCAGCGCCCGCACCACGTCCGAGACCTCGGTCGACTCGACCACCTGGCGGTCGATCTCGACGTCCACCCGCTCCGCGGCGGCACGCAGCTCCTTCGAGGAGAGCGACAGCCCCGCGGCCCGGCTCACCGACTCCAGGAGCGTCACGGCGGCCGTGGGGTAGCTGGACTGCGCGAGGTAGTGCGGCACGTGCGCCGCGAATCCCATGGCGTCCAGCCCCGCCTCGCCCAGCCGCAGCTCCAGCAGGGCCGCCACGCTGCCGGGCACCTGGAACCGCTCCCCCAACGCCGGGTGACCGCCGCCGGTCCACTTGTCCAGCAGTTCCGACCGGGTGGCATGCGCCACCACGCCGAGCGGCCGGGTGTGCGGCACGCCCATCGGGATGCCGTGGAAGCCGACCGCGAGCCGGACGCCCCACCGCTCCATCAGGCTGCGCACCGCGGCGATGAACAGCTCCCACTGATGATCGGGTTCGGGCCCCGTCATGAGCAGGAACGGGGTGCCCTCCTCGTCGAAGAGCTGCCAGACCACCAGTTCGGGCTTCTCGTAGGCCTCCCAGTGGTCGACGGCGTAGGTCATCGTCGGACGCCGAGACCGATAGTCGACGAGTCCGTCGATGTCGAAGCGGGCGACGACGCGCCCCTCCCCGCCCTCGGTGAGGTGCTCGGCCAGCAGCCGCCCCGCCGAACCGGCGTCCATGAACCCCTCGAAGTGATGCAGGAGAACCGCACCGTTCAGGTCGGGGACGTCGGAGTCCACCTCGTACAGATCCCGTGGATCGAGCACCACCTGTAACCTCCAGCCGTTCGGCCTGCCTGTCGTTGCTCAGGTGCAACGCGGCGCGACCTCGGTTCCATCCCGCATCCGCGGACGAATTCGACGAGTCCGGTGAGATCGTCGCGACAGCCGCCGCGAGACCGCCCTCGTGGCCGTCCCGCCGTCGATGATCCGACGCCCCGCCCAGATCGTCGATCCTGCCACCGCCCGCCCACGCGTCGCGCCTGATCCGCCCAAGCCGACCCTCGGACCGCGCGGGAGGCGGCCGCACAGCCGAGGCGAGACTCCGAAGCGGGCGCGACCGTCGAGATCGAGGACGAGCCGGGTAGAAATAGATGAGGAACGAGGAGATCGAACACAGGACGGGCGGGCTCATGGTCTCACCACGCGCCGACGCGGCCGCACTCGGTGACGCCCCGCGCCGGGGCATGCGCCTGGCGTCGAGGGCGGCTGCGGGCGAGCGCCGCGCCGCCGGGTCGGTCCGCCGCCCCGCCGTCTCGGACGCTGCCCAGGTGGACCGCGTCACTACGCCACACCCGGTTCCGACTCCCGCGAGCAGGCACGCCGCAGGCCCCGACACCCGTCGAGCCCGCTCTGCGGACGAGCTCGGATCGGCGGGCTCGACGGGACAGCATCCCCGGACGCCGCGCGCTGCGGCGTCCACGCCAGGAGAGGACACCTCGTGACCGGATTCGTCGACGGGCTGCGCGACCGCCTGAGACGGCTGTTCCAACGGCACGGGTCGGTGGACCTCAAGCCGTTCCGACGCATCGTCGCGACGGCGGGCGGCGACGCCGATGCCGTGGCGGGCTGGTCCGACACCAGGCTCACCGAGGCCGCCGACGGCCTGCGCACCGCCGTGCGGGAGGCGGTCGAGCAGCAGGAGGCGGGCCGGGCCAAGGGCGGGAAGAAGCGGAAGGGCGCGACGCACCCCGAGTTCACCGACGCCCAGGCCTCGGAGTTCTGCGCGATCGGACGCGAGGCCGCCGACCGCGCGCTGGGCCTGCGCCCCTTCGACGTACAGCTCGTCGGAACGCTGGCGCTGCTCTCCGGTCACGTGGTGGAGATGTCCACCGGCGAGGGCAAGACCCTCGCCGGGGCACTGGCGGCCGCAGGTTATGCGCTGCAGGGCCGCCGGGTGCACGTGCTGTCGGTGAACGACTATCTCGCGCGCCGCGACGCCGAGTGGATGGCCCCCGCCTGCCGACTCCTCGGCGTGACGGTGGGCTGGGTCAACGAAGGCTCCACGCCCGAGGAGCGCCGCGCCGCCTACGAGGCCGACATCACCTACGCGGCCGTCAGCGAACTCGGCTTCGACGTGCTTCGCGACCGGCTGTGCACCGAGGCCGACGACGTCGTCGTGCGCGCGCCGGACGTGGTCATCGTCGACGAGGCCGACTCCGTGCTGGTGGACGAGGCGAAGGTGCCGCTCGTGCTGGCCGGGGCCCGAGGCGCGGGCGTCGCCGACCAGGAGATGACCAAGGTGGTGCGCAGGCTCCGCCTGGGCAGGCATTACGAGGTGGATCAGGACGAGCGCAACGTCTTCCTCACCGACGCGGGGACCGCCGAGGTCGAACGTGCGCTCGGCGGCGTCGACCTGTACTCCGAGGAACACGTCGGCAGCACCCTGACCAGGGTCAACATCGCCCTGCACGCGCACGCGCTACTGCACCGCGACGTCGACTACATCGTCAGGGACGGCCGGGTGCAGCTCATCAACGCCTCCCGGGGCCGGGTGGCCCTGCTCCAACGCTGGCCCGACGGGCTCCAGGCCGCGGTGGAGGCCAAGGAGGGTCTCGCCGTCAGCGAGAGCGGCGACGTACTCGACGAGATCACCGTCCAGGCGCTGATCAGCCGCTATCCGACGCTGTGCGGGATGACCGGCACCGCGATGCCCGCCGCCGAGCAGCTCTACGAGTTCTATCGGGCGTCCATCGCGGTGATCCCGCCGAACGAGCCGTGCATCCGGGTCGACCGGCCCGACCAGCTGTTCCAGACCAGACAGGCCAAGGAGTCCGCGATCGTCGCGGAGATCTCCGCCCGGCACGCCGAGGGCAGGCCGGTGCTCGTCGGCACCCAGGACGTCGCCGAGTCGGAGCGACTCGCCGCACTGCTCGCCGAGGCCGAGGTCCCCTGTGTGGTGCTCAACGCGAAGAACGACGCCGAGGAGGCCGCGATCATCGCCGACGCAGGCGCCCACGAGCGGGTCACCGTGTCGACCCAGATGGCAGGCCGAGGCACCGACATCAAGCTCGGCGGCCGCGATGGCGAGGGACGCGACCGGATCGTCGAACTGGGCGGGCTCTGCGTGGTGGGCACCGCCCGACACCCCAGCAGGCGGCTCGACCAGCAGTTGCGCGGCCGAGCGGGTAGGCAGGGCGATCCCGGCGACTCGGTGTTCTTCGCGAGCGCGGAGGACGACCTGATCGGGCAGCACGCCCCGGAGGCCGCCGAGCGGCTGGCCTCGGACGAGGACGGCAGGCTCACCGGCCGCGACGCCCAGCAGGTCTTCGACCACGCCCAGCGCGTCGCCGAGGGCGTCGGCCTGGAGATCCACCGCAACACCTGGCGCTACACGAGCCTGGTCTCCCACCAACGCGGACTGGTGAGCGAGCGACGCGACGAGCTGCTCCGCACCGACCTGGCGAGCCAGCAGGCCGCCGAGCGGCATCCCGAGCGGCACGCCGACCTGGTCGAGGAGATCGGCGAAGACGCGGTCGAGCACGCGGCCCGACTGATCGCGCTCTACCACCTCGACGACCGCTGGGCCGACCATCTCGCCTACCTGGCCGACCTGCGGGAGAGCATCCACCTCCGGTCGCTGGCCAGGGAGAATCCACTCGACGAGTTCCACCGGGCCGCGATACCGGCGTTCCGGGAGATCCTCACCGAGGCGGCGGACAAGGCCGCCGAGACCTTCGAGACCGCGACGATCACCTCGGACGGGGTCGACCTCGACGCCGAGGGGCTGCGCAGGCCCAGCGCGACCTGGACCTACCTGATCAACGACAACCCCTTCGGCTCCGAGGCTGATCGGGCGATGCGAGGCGTGCGGGCCATGATCGGCGGCTCGACGACCAAGTCGCCGCGCCGGAAGAAGCAGGCCACGGACTGAGCGGGTGCCGGGCTGCGGGCTCAGCGGCAGGGGACCGGGTCTCGGCAGCAGCAGGCGGCCCGGTCTCGGTCGTCGTCGGTGACCGGTCCGGGTTCCCGCCTCCGGTCGGGCGGTGGCGGAGAACGCTGCTCGGGGCTCGTCGACGTCGTCCTTCGGCCAGGTCGTGTTCGGAGCTGCTCGGTGCGCGGGTCGGGCTCCCTCGGTCGGTGATGTCGAGCGGTCCGGCAGGTCCCAGGGACCGGCGACATCAGGCGAACGAGGGCCGCCGCGCAGCGAGACAGGCTCACCTCGGCCCGCGACCGGCCCCTCGCTCGGCGGCCCGGACGATGTTGTGCACCATGCCGCCGAAGACCACCCCGTGGAACGGCCACACCAGCCACCAGTAGAGATGCCCGGGCAGGCCGTGCGGCAGGAAGACGGCCCGCTGTCGATACCGGGTTCCCGAACCGTGCGGATCGACCCGCAGCTCCAGCCACGCCCGGCCGGGCACTCGCATCTCCGCCCGCAGCCGCAGCAGCGTGCCGCGCTCGATCTCCTCGACCCGCCACCAGTCCAGGGCGTCACCGACGTGCAAGCGGGCCGGATCGCGACGACCGCGCCGGAGCCCGACGCCGCCCACGAGTCGATCCACCCAGCCCCGGACGGCCCAGGCCAGGGGAAAGGAATACCAGCCCCGTTCGCCGCCGATGCCCTCCACCACCCGCCAGACCTCCTCGGGCGGTGCCTCGGTGTCCTGTTCCCGCCGATCCTGGAACACCGAGCCGCCCGACCAGGACGGGTCCGAGGGCAACGGATCGGCCGGGGCGCCCGGCGGCGAGGCGCCCGACCAGCGCGTCTCGACGTTCGCGGCCCGCACCCTGGCCAGGGCGAGCGAGACCGACGTCGGGTAGTCCCGTAGCCCATCAGGCGGGTCGCCGACGACCCGCCTGATGTCGTCCTCCGCACACACGACCTCGTGGACGAGTGACTCGATCAGCGGCGTGGCCAGGCTCCTCGGCACCGGAGTGACCAGGTTGACCCAGTGGGAGGACAATCGCGGGGTGAGCAGCGGCACCGGCACGACCAGCCGGGGGCGCAGGCCGGTCACCTCGGCGTAGCGGCGCATCATCGCCAGATAGGTGAGCACGTCGGGGCCGCCGATGTCGAAGGTCCGGCTGACCTCGGCGGGCAGTGTCACGCAGCCGACCAGGTAGTGCAGGACGTCGCTGATCGCGATCGGCTGCACCCGGTTGTGCACCCACTTCGGGGTGACCATGACGGGCAGCCGTTCCGTCAGGTACCGCAGCATCTCGAAGCTGGCCGAGCCGGAGCCGATGATCACGGCGGCCTGCAGGACAGCGGTCGGCACCCCGGACCGCAACAGGATCTCCCCCACCTCCGCCCGCGACGCGAGGTGTTCGGACAGCTCGGCCGAGTCCGGATGCAGCCCGCCGAGATAGACGATCCGGCGGAGCCCCGCCTCCCGCGCCGCCTGCGCGGTGAGCAGCGCCGCCCGGCGATCCCTGGCGGCGAAGCCCCGCGACTGCAGGGAGTGCACGAGGTAGTAGAGCGCGTCGCATCCGTCGACGGCCGATCGCACGTCCTCCTCGGCCGTGAGGTCGCCCCGCACGATGTCCACCGCCGGGGCCCACGGGACGTCACGCAGCTTGGCCGGATCGCGCACCAGGCAGCGGACCTGATGTCCGGCGTCCAGCAGCGCGGGCACCACCCGGCCGCCGATGTACCCAGTCGCACCCGTCACGAGGATTCGCACAGCCCATTCTGCGGTCGAGTCGGGGCGCGGCGCAGTGTGGCGACGGGGCGGCCGGGGTGGCGAAGAAGGCCGGTGGGCGGGTGCAGGCGTCCTCGGCATGCCGGTCGTGACCGCGACGGCAGACGTGACCAGCTGACTCACCGGGTTGCGCAGGTCAGAACGCCTGCTCACGATCGGGAGCTGGCGCTGGTCGACGCCTTGCGAACCGTGCACGCTGCCCGAGTTCGACGTGGTGAGCCGATGCAGACACTCGCGGGTGACACCGCGCCCGGCAACGCCTGCGGCGACGCAGGGTCGGTGTCGCAGTCTCGGTGTCGCAGGCGCTCAGTCCCGCAGCCGGACGACCGCCTCCCAGGCGGCGCGGACGTCGGGCATCACCGGGTTGTAGTCGGTGGCAGGCCCGAAGAACCCGCACAAGGAGTTCGTGTCGGCGTACCAGAGCACCGTGTTCCCGGCGATCGTCGTGACGTCGTGGGACCGGCCGGAGAATCCGCCGCCCGCCCAGGGCTGATCGCTGCGCCAGTCGGATTCCGGGGTGTCCGTGAACGCCTGGTTCAGCAGGAGGCAGGTCTCGGCGTCGTCCGAGGACAGGTAGTTGGCGAAGTAGACGATGCCCTCGTGCTCGAATCGGCAGCGCACGTGGTTACGTGCCTCGTACATGTCCCCCTGGCTGTGCGTGCCCATCGCGTTGACGCAGTCGACGGCGGACGGCCCGGCGAAGGCGAGCAGCTGATCGTCCGCGCCGAAGGCCGCCGAGTCGACGCCGTCGGTCTCGGTGTCCCGAGCCTGCTCGGTGTCGGCCCCCGCATTCGAACCCGTGTTCGTGTCCCGGTCCGGGCCCGCCGACGAGTCGATGCTCGGCGTGGCGTCGCCGAGGGGCGTGCCGCTGCTGGTCCACCGCAGTGCCGCCGCCATCACCAAGCCGACCGCCGCGAGCACCAGGACGGCCAAGCCGACGATCACCGGCATCGACCAGCGCCGCACAGCGACCGAGGTCTGCGGTGTGGACGGCGTCCCGCCGGGCTGCGGCAGGCGCAGGGGTGCGGTCTGCCTAGGCACCGGCGACTGCGCCGACGATGCGGGAGCTGACGCAGGGGGCGTGGGCGCGGCCGTCGGGGCGAGGGCGCCGAGGACCACGGCGGTCTCCGGCGAGTCGACGATCGTCGGCACCAGGCCGAGTCGGCGGCCGATCAACCGTGCCACCAACGGCATCCGCGTGGCGCCGCCGACCAGGTGGACGGCCACGACCGGGGTCGCCAGGACGGTGTCGGCAAGCAGGCCGACGGCCCGGTCCAGAGCGGAAGCGAGAATCCCCTCCAGCTCGTCGCGGGTGAGGTGTGCGTCGGGCAGCGGCGGAGGCAGCGGGATGTCGGTCTGCGGGTACTGCGACAAGGCCTCCCTGCCCGCCTGCACGTCCTCGGCGACGGCACGGGCCCGCCGTCTGCTCGCGACGTCACCGAGCCGCACCAGGTGTGCGACGCCGAGGTGCTCCAGCAGGAGCTGATCGAGATCACGACCGCCGAGGTCCGGCAGCCCCGCCTCGGCCAGCACTTCCCAGCCCGTCGCACCCCGGCGCAGCACCGCGACGTCCGTGGTGCCGCCGCCCATGTCGAACACCGCGATCGCCTGCCCCGGCGCGACGTCCGGCGCCAGCCCCGCCGCCGCGACCGGCTCGGCGACCACCCGAACATCGCCGAGCCACCCGGCCTCCCTGGCGGCCGCCAGCAGCACTCCGCGCCGCGTGGCGTGCCAGTCGGCAGGATGGGTGAGGACCACCCGATCGACCCTGGCCGCCTCGGCGGCGACCCGACGAAGGACCGAGGCGATCAGCGAGACGACCGGCACCACCGCGTCGCCGAGCAGCACCTCGCCCTCGTCGATCCGCTCCTTGGGATGCGGCTCGAACCGCGCCGGATCGAGCCGGGCGCCACGCAGCGCCTCGCGGCCCACCACCAGCGTGCCGTCCCGCCCGCTCAGCACGGCGGAGGGCAGCACGGGCCAGCCGTCGAACAGCAGCAGCCGGGCCGGACCGCCGTCGATGCGCAGGGCTGCGACGGTGTTGGACGTCCCGAAGTCGACGGCGAGTTCACGCACGGCCAGACAGTACCCAGCCGGGCGTCGCCCTCAGGGGGTTTCGCGAGGAAGGCCGCGCTGCCGCTGCCGATCTCGGATGGGCAGCAACCGGCCGGGGATTCGGCGCCCAAGACCATGTCGCTCGGTGAGAACCCTCTGTGCTGGCTACGAAATTGCAGATGCCGATTCCGGCGGAAGCCGGCATCCTGCGCAAGCGGCCATCGGCATGGCGAGGATTGACACGGCCGGAATGCGACGGGCGACCTCCTGCACGGCGGCCAATTCGACTCGGCGATTCACCGCGGCACGATTCGACCGGGCGAGGCTTGAACACAGCCGACTGCGACACCGGCCATGACTCGACACCCAGCCACGCCGGACTCGGCTGTCGAGTACGAGCACCACACCACTCCGCGTACCGACATCGAAGCAGAGCCCGCCCGAGAACCCTGTTCCTCCACAATCGACAGTGCAGCCGACGGAGTTCCACGACGGGACGTCCGAGGTTCGAGCGAAGATGAGGCAGCCTTGGACACCCGTTCGTCGCGCATCCTCGAGAAACTGGCACGAGCGAAGGCCGACCCGAGCCTGCTGAAGTCCTTCGGCGCCGCCAAACACGAGTTCACGCTGAACCCGCCCTTACCGGAGTCGGCGATCGTCGGTTTCGAGGCCGAGCACGGCGTCACGCTGCCTGCGGACTACCGGCGGTTCCTCCTCGAACTCGGCGACGGCGGGGCGGGGCCGAGTTACGGACTGCTCCGCCTGTCCGCCGCCTACACCGAACCCTTCGACTACCCAGGCGCCCTCACGGAGCCGAGCGCCTTCGTGCCGGGGACCGAGTACAGCACCGGCTGGTGGGACGACTTCCCCGGACCGGACGACCGCCGCCCCGACCCCTTGCAGGGCACGCTCTCCGTCGTCCACCACGGCTGCTCCGACTTCACTCAGCTCGTGGTGACCGGGCCGGGCCGGGGACGGTTGGTGAACGTCAACTGGGACGGGGCGGTGCCGCCGTACGTGTTAGAGGATCTCGACTTCCTCAGCTGGTACGAACGCTGGCTCGACGAGCTGCTCGCCGGTCACCGGGTCGCCGGGTTCGGCGACAAGCTTCCCGGCGACGAAGGCATATTGATCGACATCCTCGCCACCGACCCGGCACCGAGCCGCCGCTCCCGCGCCGCGACCTCGCTCGCCCAGCTGGCCCGGTTGTCCCCGACGGCCGTGCGCGCCCTGGAAACGGCGACCACCGACCCCGCCGCAGCGGTCCGAACCGCAGTCCTCGGCGTCGCCTGGCGCTGTGACATCGAGATCGAGAACGCCGCACGAGCGGCGTTGTCCGACCCCGAGGCCGCAGTGCGGGCCGAGGCCATCAGCGTCCTCCGCGTCCGCCGCACAGCCGACCTGGCCGAACAGGCCCGCGCACAGCTCACCACCGACGACCCCGAACTCATCCGCCGCGCGCTACAGGCACTGGGTGACAGCGCCGACCTCACCTCGGCCGACATCGCTCCGCTGCTGAACCGCGAGGATCACCGCATCCGCACCTCGGCCGCGTTTCACCTCGGCGACGCCCGAGACTCCGCAACCGAGGCGCTCGCCCACGCCCTCGCCGACGAACACCCCGGTGTCCGGCTTCTGGCGGTGCAGACGGCCTCCCGCCGGGACGACAGAGCGCTGCTTCCGCTCCTCCGCCGAATGCTCGCGACAGAATCGGACGAGACCGTGGTGGTCAATCTCCGGCGGGTTCTCGGAGAGTAGGGGGAGTGACACGGGGATCGTCTCTCACGACAACGGCGGCGACCGTGCACGGTAGGAGTAATCGACGACCCGCAAGGCAGGCCTCCGGTCATCCGGACGTTCACTCACCCCTCCACACCGGCTGCATGTGTGCACGTCTTACAGCAGGAGCCGGGGTTCGCTGGAACAGATCGGCCTCGTCTAGGAACACGCAGTCGATCCCCATTCGATGCAGGTAAGCCATTCCGGCAGGTTGCGGTCGCTCGGGAAAGAGTGCGGTCAACCGCGTGACGGGATGGGGACTGTGCACGGCGTAGTCGCACAACTGCGCGATCGCTTCGCGCACCTTGTCGTGAGTGGCCGTGCTCTTCGCCTCGAAGATCTCCGTCTCGGACTCGTCATGGCGGTAGAGATCGGGGCGTAAATCGTGCTGGGTTCGAAAGGCGGAGAGGCCGTCCAAGGCATGGCGCTGCACATACAACTCCACAAGAATCGCCTCTGCACGATGGCTCACGGTGACGGATGCCGTGGTCTTGCGTTCTATCGCCCAGGTGTGCATCTTCTCGACCGGCGTCACGCGAGACCCCTGCCTTCCCTGGCCTTCTCCTGCAACTCTCCGAGCCTGGTCTCCACGACGCTGGTACCGATGCCGATCTCCTGGAGGACCGCAGGGACGACCTCATCCGGCAGGAAGCGCTGTCCTGGGAACACATAGTTCACATTGAATCCGCACACGCTGGCCAAGTCCTGCTTCGGACGCTCCCTGTGCATCCGCGAATCGGTTGACCAGGTAGAGGTCGTCGATCCTCTCGGCAAGCCGTTGGTCCTGCCCGGTGACGTGGTCACGAATAGCACACAGCAGGATCGACAGCGTGGTCAGTCGCTGCTGACCATCGACCACCAGCCAGACCTGCACGCCTGCCGGTGTGTTCGCCGGGCTCGGGGCGAGAACCACCGAGCCGAGGAAATGGGACCCATGGGCTCCGGTGTCCACGACACTGATGACGTCCTGCCAGAGCTGATCGAGGTCTTTCCGCTCCCAACTGTAAGGGCGCTAGAGAGGTACGACATACTGGCGCTCCCCCTGGAGCAGACTGCGCAGCGTGGTCTCGCTTGCCTTCACCGGACTCCTTGTTCCAACGGATACGAAAGAGGTCCCCGGCGAGGGACCTCGAGGCCGCATAATCCGATATGCGTGACATCTAGACGATCAACACAGGAATTATTCACCCAAATGGGCGCCCACTGTTAGTGACCCCCGAGCAGAGCCCGCCGACGGACCTCGCCTACGGCCTCGACCTACGGGGGCACGCCTGCTCCCAGCCAGCCTCGGACCTGGCTCGTCACCACGCGCGCCAGCTACCAAGGATCTCTCCTTGACCTGCGGAGAGGAGAATCACAGCTCGAGTCGGGATGCTCAAACCCGTCGGCTCACTTCGGCGCCATCGCTCCACAAGATCACCTCGTGAGTACAGCGCCAGACCTTCGACCCCTCGTCTGTGTCCGTCAAGCGAACCTCCCAACACCAGCGCAAGACCTGCGCTGGCGACAGCGGGCGATCCGAGAAGATCTACCCCGAAATGCAGAAAGCCCCGCTGACCTGGGCTTTCGCCTAGTTCAGCGGGGCTTCGCGACCGTCGGGACGACAGGATTTGAACCTGCGACCCCTTGACCCCCAGTCAAGTGCGCTACCAAGCTGCGCCACGTCCCGGCCACACCTCATCGGTGCCTCGTAAGAGTACAACATCCGCAGAGCGCCTCGCGCGACCCCCCGACATTGATGTTGACCTGCGAAGACACCGATCCAACCTTCAGGGGTCGATCATGCTGCCAAGGGAACCAGTCGGAGTCTGCAGCCCACGCGGCTCGCCGGCGTGAAGGTCCGGCGACCTTCTCCGTGCCATGGTGATCATCAGGTCCTTTGTCATGCAGTACCGAAGGTTCTGTGCTCACCGACTCCGCATTGCAGAAGAGGCCGGTGGGCAAGCGGATGACGGCGATGCTCGATGGCGTCCCGGAATCGCCGTATGGCTCCGGGGACAGGAATTCACCGACATCGCCGAGGACACCGTCCTTGCGGCGGAGTTTCGGCGTTGACGGTCAGTCGAGCGCGCGCCGCAGGACGATGCCGTCGCGGCGGTTGCGGGCGTGGATCTCGACGCTGTCACCGGACCGGCCCGCATCCTGCACGGACAGAGAATTGCGAACAGTGCCGTTCGTGCTCTCCGCGTCCACGACGGCGGAGGTGTGCTCGCTGACACCGACCTCGATGCCGTCGGAGCTGTTCTCAAGTTTCGCCATGCCCCGCGTCGGCCCGCTGTTCCGAATAGGACAGTCGGCGGCCTTGGCGACGACGTCTCCGTCGGCGCGGTCCACCTCGATGCCGCCGCTAGAGGTGCTCGGGTCGACGGCCTCCAGCGCGTGATGCGCGCTGGCGCTGTGGCACTAGGAGATCTTGCGGCGGTAGGCGGAGGTCGCGAAGAGGTACGCGACGACGAGAATGCCGGCGCACCAGCCGAGAGCGACCCAGATGTCGTCGCCGACCGGCTGTTCGGTCATCAGCGCGCGGATGGCGCTCACGATCGGCGTGACCGGCTGGTTCTCGGCGAACGCGCGTACCGGGCCGGGCATCGTGGCGGTGGGGACGAAGGCGGAGCTGAGGAACGGCAGGAAGATGAGGGGGTAGGAGAACGCGCTCGCGCCCTCTGCGGATTTGGCGGACAGGCCGGGGATGACGGCGATCCACGTGAGCGCCAGTGTGAAGAGGAACAGCATTCCGGCGATAGCGAGCCACGCCAGAACCCCCGCTCCCGAACTGAAGCCGATCAGCAGAGCGACCGTCAGCACGACGACGAGCGAGATCAGGTTGGCGACCAGGGAGGTGAGCACGTGCGCCCACAGCACCGACGAGCGCACGATCGGCATGGACTGGAAACGTTCGAAGACACCGCTCTTCATGTCCGTGAAGAGACGGACTGCGGTGTAGGCGATCCCGGATGCGACGGTGATGAGCAGGATGCCGGGCAGCAGGTAGTTCACGTACGAGTCGGAACCGGTGTCGATGGCGCCGCCGAACACGTAGACGAACAGAAGCATCATCGCGACCGGCATCAACGCGGTCGTGATGATCGTGTCGACGCTGCGCAGGGTGTGCCGCAGCGATCGTCCCAGCAGGATGGTGATGTCAGCCAGAAATCTAGTGATCATCTGCTTTCCTGACTCGTGGGTTCCGAGAAACGTTCGTTACCGTCGTCGCTGACGAGCGCGAGGAAGACGTCCTCCAGTGTCGGCTTCTTCTCCACGTACTCGACCTTGGCGGGCAGCAGCCGCTGTAGCTCGGCGAGCGTGCCGTTGACGATGATCCTTCCTTTGTGGAGGATCGCGATCCGGTCGGCGAGCTGTTCCGCCTCGTCCAGATACTGCGTCGTGAGCAACACCGTGGTACCGCGTCCCGCGAGTTCCTTGACCGCCTGCCACACCTCGAGGCGCGACTGCGGGTCGAGGCCCGTCGTCGGTTCGTCGAGGAAGATCACCGGCGGGTTGCCGGTCAGGCTCATCGCGATGTCGAGGCGGCGGCGCATACCACCGGAGTACTCCGACACCCGCCGGTTCGCCGCGTCGGTCAGGGAGAACCGCTCGAGCAGTCCGTCCGCGATCCGGCCGGGATCCTTCAAGTGCCGCAGGCGGGCGACGAGCACGAGGTTCTCCCGCCCCGTGAGGATCTCGTCCACCGCGGCGAACTGCCCGGTGAGACTGATGGACTCCCGCACGCCCGCGGACTGCGTGGCGACGTCGAAACCGTTGACGTCGGCCGATCCCGCGTCGGTCTTGAGTAACGTGGACAGGATCCTCACGACCGTGGTCTTGCCTGCTCCGTTGGAGCCGAGCAGCGCGACGATGCTGCCTCGCGCCACCTCGAAATCCACCCCGCGCAGCACGGGCAGATCCTTTAAGGACTTCTCCAGACCCGCGACGCGGATCGCGAACTCCTGGTTCTGGTCAACTGCCATCCGGGTTTCCATCCTCTGGTCGGTCACTGCATGCCGTCCGCCACGCGGTCGATCGCCTTGGTCAACCGGTCTCGCTCCCTACGAATCCACGAGCCGCCGGGGTAGTTGCGCAGGAACGCCTCCGCGAACTCCACCGGGTCCTCACCGACGACCTGGCGCAACGGGATTCCGTCCGCCGCGCTCTGCTCGAACAGGTCTGTCAAGTCCGCCAGCATCGCCACCAGGCTCTCCGACTGATCCGGGCCGAAGTGCTGCATGTACCGCTGCAGCGCCTCGACCGCCGTGCGGTAGTCGTGCGGGAGCCGTTCGATCCGCTCCTTGCACTGCCGGTAGCGCCGCTTCTCCTCGAGCGATCCGGTCACGACCTCCAGATACCGCAGGTAACGGTTCTTCTGCTCGCCCGGTTCAGTGCCCACTGCCGTTCCCCTCTTCCCTGAGCTCTTCGAGTTGTTCGCTGAGAAAACTCCAGGTCTTCCAGAACTCTTCGAGATACCCCCGCCCCTCGTTGTTCAGGGAGTACACCTTGCGCGGAGGCCCCTTCTCCGAAGGGACCTTCTCCACGTCCACGAGACCGCGCTGCTCGATCCGGACCAGCAGCGCGTAGACCGTTCCCTCTGCGATCTCGGTGAACCCCCTGTCTCGAAGCCACGCCGTGATCTCGTACCCGTACGCGGGCCTGCTGGCGAGAATCGCCAGGACGATGCCCTCGAGCGTGCCCTTGAGCATTTCCGTCGCCTGCCTGCGCAAGGACTCCTCCGAACTACTTGGTGTTGCTGAGTACTACTACAAAGTAGCACTAGGTACCGCCCCCGGCGCAAGGTCGTCGTCTGGCGAACGTCGCCGTCACCGTGGCCGACGCACTGCCCGAACGAACGGGTGAGTTCCGGGCGGGTCGAATACATTCCCGCACCTTGGAAGTGCTGGACCAGCGCGGCGTGCTCGACCGGTTCCTCGAAGCGGGCGATCTGACGCCGGTGGGCCACTTCTCCGGGCTGTGGCTGGACTTCGAGGGACTCGAGTCCCGCCACCCGCACCCACTGATGCTCTTGCAGTCCGTCATCGAACGGCTGCTGAGCCGTGGGCGGCAGAGCTCGACGTGGAGGTACGCTGGTCGTCCGAGGTGACCGGCCTGCGCCAGAACGAGAACGGCGTGGAGGTCGCCCTGGCCACGGGAACGACGCTGAACGCCCGGTACCTCGTCGGGTGCGACGGTGGGCGCAGCGCGGTACGCAAGTTCGCGGGAATCGGCTTTCCCGGCACCCCGGCGATGATGACCGCCCTACTCGGAGACGTCCGGCTGCCCGACCTGCCCGGGGACTTCATCTTCATGCGGCGGTGCCCGACCGGTCACTTCTCCGCCATCTCGCTGGAACCCGGCTGGTTTCGGGTGATCACCTTCGAGTACGACCACGTTCCCGGCCGTGATGAACCCACGACGTTCGCCATGCTGCGGGAGGCGCTGCTTCGGCTCGCGGGGACCGACTACGGCATGCACAGTCCGAAGTGGATCTCGAGGTTCGGTGATGCGGCGCGGCAGGCGGACAGGTACCGCGACGGACGGGTGCTGCTCGCGGGCGACGCGGCGCACATCCACTACCCGGCGGGCGGGCAGGGGTTGAACATCGGCGTGCAGGACGCCGTCAACCTCGGCTGGAAGCTCGCCGCGGTGGTGCGCGGCGATGCGCCGGACGCGCTGCTCGACAGCTACCACGCCGAACGCCATCCCGTCGCAGAACGCGTGCTGCACAACACCCGCGCGCAGTCGGCGCTGGCCAGGCTCGGCGCCGAGATGAACGCGCTGCGCGAAGTGTTCGGCTCGCTCATGGTGGTCGACGACGTCAACAGGCACCTGCGAGAGATGATCACCGGCCTGGACGTGCGGTACCCGGCGGACGACCACCCACTAGCCGGTCGCCGGGTCCCCAACGCCACGCTGAAGACCGTGCGCGGCGCCACCCGCGTCCACGAGCTTCTGCACGCCGCTCGCCCGGTCCTGCTCAACCTGAGCGGCAACACCGAGGTGACGACGGCGGGGTGGACGGTTCGTGTCGACGTCGTCGAGGCACGCAGTGAGCACGACTACTGGCCCGTCCCCGTCATCGGTGAGGTCGACGCGCCCGCAGCGCTGCTCGTCCGCGCCCGAGACTGAATTTGCCGTTGATCTCGTGGAGTGCCCCGTGATCGGGGTCGATGACGATGCGGGCGTCGTCGAGGTGGGTGTTGCGTCGTTGCAGGCCTAGGAGTTCGCCCCAGCGGGCGCCGGTCCAGGCGGCGGTGTGGATGAGAGTCCCCGCCCAGGCGCCGCCCAGGGCGGTGGCCTGATCGGTGGTGGTGAGGACCTGCTCGTGGGTGGCCCACTGCCGTTCGGGGGCGCGCGTACGTCGGCGGCGTCCTCGGCGGCGGGGGCGGATCGGGTTGGCGGGGATCAGGCGTTCGTAGGCGGCGTCGGCCAACAGCATCGACAGGAGCTTGACCATGGTGGCGACACTCGCGGGGGCGTAACCGGCGGCACGGACCTTCTTCGACCAGGCGGCCACCGCGATGCCGGTGATGTCCCCGATGGCGACGTCGCCCCACCGGGGAAGCAGGTGATTGCGTAGCAGGCTGCGGTACTGATTCTCCGTGTTGGCGGCGAGATCCAGCGCGTCCATCCAGGGAACGCTCCACTCCGCCAGAGTGAGTCGGCCGGCGGCGGGGTCGATCCAGTTGCCTCGTCGTTGATCGCTCTCCATGTCCTCGGCGTGATCGGCAGCGGCTCGCTTCGTCGCGAAGCCCGGCAACGATCCGAGGGTGCCGTCGTCACGCACGTACCGCACACGCCATGACCTCGTGCCACGCTTCTCCACCCATGCCACCGCATTTCTCCCTTCACCCGCCGTGCCGCGGACGCGCCACGACACCATGGACGCTCCAATCACCACAGAGAGCCAGCTACCCGCCCAACCCACAGCCGGGCAGCTCAGAGCGCCGAACGCGACCGACGCTGCCGGACGTCGCGGGCAGGACGAGCTCCGGCAGCGATCACCGCCGTCAGGTCAGCCTCAGAGAACCGCAGTGCTTACCGAGAAACGTGCACGGAATCAGCCGACGCCCGGCCGCACGACGCAGCCACGACTCCCGGACCGCCAACAACCGCGCCGCCTCTGCCGGGCTGTACAGCAGCACCGACCTGTCCCGAGAACCGATCGCCGTCTCATCGATCTCGGCGACAGTCGAGATACCCATCTCAGGCCCAGGCACGGCAGCCGACACCCCTCGTGACTGCGGAAGTGGCGGTAGGCAGTGCTGCTGTCGATCAGGTTCACGAGGACCTCCACAGGCGAGTCAGAACTGACACCCCTGAACTCCACCGAGAACGCCCAAATTCGACAGCAGAACCACGATTTTACACTTCCCCCGCCTGGGAACATCCCACCTGGCGATGATCACAGACATCCAGAGGTACCGGGCGGTAGACCTGCAGCACGGCCCGGTCCGCACAGTCCGGCACAGCTCGCTACGAGACCCAGGCCGATGGGCCACCAAGATGTCGCAATAAGGCCCGGCCGTGAAGGCCGGGTGCAACCCAGGGCAGGCAGACTACGCATCGCTGGGGCAAGGCGCCGCAATGAGGCCCGGCCTGGAAGGCCGGGTGCAACCTGCCCGATCAGGGCTGATCGGCTGGCACAGTCTAGCGGGCTCGCCGATATCCGGACATCATGGACGACTCGCCCGAGATCCGCTTAAGACTGATCCGGCGTGTCGGTAGACGCTTCCCTTCCCGAAGCTCGCCGCGCAGAAGGACGTCCAGCGAACGCTCCAACCACGCCGTGAGTCCGGCGCTGGGGCACGCCGATCGCGCTCATCCCCAAGGCCACTCTCTCGTTCGAGTCGCCGAGTCGAAGCTCGCCCCGCCACGCCGGAATGCCGCAGCCCGCTATCGAGATGTTCTCGATGATGCACTCGACCACGTCGCCACGCTGCACCACAGCTGCTCGTCCGGAGACGACAGCACGACGGACCGCTCAGGCCTCACGGTTGACCGTAGCCGTGACCACGTAACGCTCCATTGACCAGACGGAATGTCCGCAAGAGGGAGGATTTCGGGAGAATCGTGTCGACCACAACTACGTTCGACCGCCCTCCGCCCGCAAGCCCCACAGAAACCTCACCACCGACTCGATCGGCTCACCCACGGGACCGAGCAGCACACACGCCTTGGCCTATCACCCCGTTTCACGCAGACCACCAAGGCCCGATCACCCGATCGAGCGCCCACGCCCGAACTTGTCGAAGCTCCAGCGCAGCGACCGCTCCCAGCGGAAGCCCGGTCAGCGACCTGCGGGACGTCCATCCGGGTCGACCATCCTGATGACACCGTCCTGCTCTTGCAGAACCACGTCATCCCGGTACTCACCCACACCGAGCGCGCCAACTTGGCCCAGGCTGACCATCCGTACGATCTCGTTGTCGCGTTGAAAAACGAGGAGGTCGCCGTCTTGGATGTAGTCACCGTCGTAGGTACCGTCACCGGTGATCTCGACGGGTCGACCCAGTTCTTCCTCGATCGACGCACCGGTTGCGGGTCCGATGAGGACCTGCACGGAGGTCCAGTCGCCGGGGGCCAGTTCCTTGAACGGCCTCGAGCCGCCGGACCGGCCCAGCTCGACGATCGCGGTCTCGAGGTCCACGTCGAACTCCACCTGCACTCCCGAGGTGTTCGCGCCGCATCCCGCCACCAGGGCGAGCAATGCGAGCAGTGGCAATATCAAGCGCATATCAATACTGGTCCGGAGTCGCCGACGGTTCGCCGGGGTCGTGGTCGTCGCCGCGTCCAGGGTTGTCCGTCGGCCAGCGGTTGTTAGGGGTGTCGCGGGTCTCCCCGGGGTTCACCTCGTTGGACGGCACCAGGGTGTCGTTGTTGTCGATGACCACCATTCTGCCATCCGTGACCGCCTGCTCGACCAATGCGGCCAACTCCTCGGGACCGGCCTCGGGATTGGCTCGCGCGATCTCGCGGCCCACCTCGTTGTTGTGCAGATCCATACCCACCGGGATGTGGTGGCCGGCCGGGTTCCGCTCATGTGCGGTGGCGAACTCGCCCGCCCATTGCTCGCCATAACGCTGTGTCATCAGAGCATTCCAGTAGGCGTGCCGGAACGCGTCCGAATGCCCATCGGTCTTGCCCTTTCCCTCGAACATGCTCTCCGAGACATGCAGCGCATCCTGTCGAATGTCGCCGAACTCCTGGAGTCCGAGCAGTCCCTTGCGCATCTGCAGGTCGTCGAGCATCCTCACCTCGGTCTGGGTAAGCCGTTCCTGCGGGATGTCTCTCAGTTCCGCGATCCAGCCAGCCAGACCGGTTGGCCACATGGTCGTATCGTCGGTCCTGACCTGGTACCTGGCTAGCAGATCGCGATGCCACTGCTCATCGACGATACGGTCCTCGCCCGTCTCCGCCGCCTCCGCCAGCGTCGTCGCTCCCGCGTCGTCGATCTCACCGGACAGGATGTGTCTGAGCACGGAGTCCAACTCGGTGTCGATCATGGCCGCTTGGCCCAGGATGCCCTGCACCTCCACGTGCAGGGTCATGAGCATGGCGAATCCCCCGGAATCCGCAATGTCGACGACCTCGCCGTTCTCGATCCGGTAGCCGTTCCTCGCAGCGTGGTCCTCGGTCGCCTCGATGCTGCGGACCAGATCCCGCACAGCTCGCTCGGTGTCATCGATGATCGTCACTGCAGCGGACAATCGAGCAGCGAGGTCCTCGAGCGCCTGACAACGGGCCCGGAGATCACTCTCCGCAGCCTCTGCCGCATCCCCGCTCCACTCAGCCGGCTTGGCACCATCGAGCTCGTCTTGCAGACCGACGACCAACTTGTTCTGTGCGGAGAGATGGTCACTGACCTGACCGATCATGTCCGGCCGCCACTGCCTGATCTCATCCCATGTGGCCATCAACCGCCTACCGTCCGGCCGAAACCATGCGCATTCGCATCGTCTCGCTCCTGATAATCATCGGCAGCCGAGTGCAGCTCTGCCGCGTAGGAGTCCATGCCCTCGGCCCAGCTCGCGCAGCTGTCCTCCCAATGCGGGCCGAGCTGACCGGCGGTCCCAGCCGACTCCGTCCCCGGCAGCGCGGTGGCGAGCTCCGTCACCCGACCCAAGTCAAGTGTGCGCACGACATCCGCCGCCTGCTGCGCGGCGTCAGCCGAAGCGCTCAGCGCTGCAGGATCGACCTCGAACCCCGTCATCCTTCCCCACCCCGCCCCTACCAAGGGTACCGACGAGACCGCAGTCTGTATTCGTGAGTACCGGTAAGCCGGGAATTCTCCTCCAGAACCGGAACCGTCGACCTGATGTGGTGTCATCACACGCCGCAACGGTCCCCATGGTTCCTCTGCGTGGATCATCCCGCTACAGCCAATGAACCAGTGCTTTCCCGACTCCTCGCGGAGCCGTGACCTACCGAGGGACTGACGAAGCGACGCTAACCGTCGCGTCGTCTACACCGACAGGTACGGGCTGGGTGTGCCATGCCAGCTGATCCTCAGAGTGTCACGGGCACGGGTCGCGGCAACGAAAAGCAGCGAGCGTGCCTTACGTTCCTCGCGAGCGGAGCGCTGTTGATCCTCCTTCCGGTAGCGCTCGATCACGGCGGTGCGGGGAATGACGCCATCGCACACGCCGACGATCGCCAGCTTCTGGTACTCGAGTCCCTTGAACCGGTGCATGGTGCCGACGTGAACCTCACCATCGCCCTTGGGGCCGTCCTTGGTGAGTTCGGCGCAGCTAATCTCCGCCTGTGTCGCAAGGTAGCGCATGACCTGGCCGACCATGTCCCGATCTGCGACACAGACGGCCACATTGCCACGGGGGTCGCGCCGTATCCCGTTGTCTCCAGTGGAGATCTCGGTGCGCCAGCTCGTCAAGGCTGCGGCGAGCTGGGTCAGTTCGTCCTCCCATGATGAGCAGGCCACGAGTTCGGGGGCCGGACCATGGAGCACCGAGCGATAGCCCTCGAGGGTGTCGGCACCGTCGTCGAGGTTGTCGTAGGAGACCTTCTGCGGATCGACGACTCCGATCGCGCGGGCGAGGATCTCCCGCGTGGTGCGGTAGCTGAGGGTCAGCCGTGAGGAACGACCACGGATGTTGATACCCACCGTGCCGAGGGTGACCTGATGGTCGTAGATGCGCTGGTGGGTGTCGCCGGCGATGAACAGGTCATTGGGACTCTTCGGGACCATGGCACGCAACATCGTCCAGTGGGCGGCGCGGAGATCTTGGGCCTCGTCGACGACCACATGCCGATAGCGGTGACTGCGATAGCACCTGCCCGAACTGTCGTCGGGCTGGGCCGCTTCCGCGCCACCAACCGCCTCGTTGTCCCGTCGTGCCTCGATTTTCGCAGCCCGCTCCATTGCGAAGCGAGCCGCCCGCTCCGCGGCCTGGCCCCAGGTTTCGATGCCTTCCTTGTCCAGACGTACGGTGAACTGTTCCAGCAACTTCCAGATCTGGTTGCGTTCCGGGCGGGTGAGCGATCGGCCGCGACCTGCGCGACGGGCATCGAAGTATGCCTTGCGGGTGTTCAGTGACTGGCCGAGAACGACCTGATCCCACTCCTCCAGAAGGAACTCGGCGTCCCAGCGTTGGTCGTCGACCTCAGCGAGCACCTGACGGAGGACGCCGAGCGCCACGGTGTCGAATACCCGCTGCCTACCGACGCCGACGCCGACGTTCTCGCTGAGAACTCGTGCGGCGAGCTGGTCGATGTGAGTGATTTCAACGCGGGCCAGCAATTCGGGCTCCAGCAGCGAGGCAAGGCGGGCACGCAGATCCGTGGTGAGATTCTTCGTGAAGGTGGTCAGCAGGATCGGCTTGTCTGAGCCTGGCGACAGCTGTTCGGCGAGGTGCTTCACTCGGTGCAGAGCGACGATGGTCTTGCCGGTGCCCGGCCCGCCGGAGACCCGGGCCGGTCCGTTGTAGTGGCGCCTGACGAGCTTTGCCTGGCTCGGGTGCAGGAAGATCTTCCAGGCGCGGAAGTCGCCCTCCTCGATCGCAGCCTTGAGATCCTCGTCGAAGGTGGTGACCGTGGTGCGCGCAAGAGCTGCGCTGAGGTTCTCGGCGTAGTCATCGCCTAGCTCGACCTCGACCTGAGAAGTGATCTCCCTGCGCACTTCGCCCATGCTCATACCGGCCGCAAGCCCGTAAAGGATGTCCTTGGACAACAGCGGTGCCCCGGAGACCAACTGGTCGAGTTCACCGCTGTCGGTGACAGCGAGGGCGAGATCGATCAGTTGTTCGGTGACTCCGAGGCCGCGAAGGTCCTGCGCAGTGATGCCGGTGAGGAGCGGAGCAACGGACGTGCTCGGCCTGCTCGGGGTGATCCGAGGAGTCTCGGATTCCGGTTCGGCGGGCGTGAGCGTCACTCCCGCCCGCTGCAGCACGCTGGCACCGACCACCGACAGATCCACGAACTCGATCTCTCCGGTGATCCGGTTGACCGCGACGGAAAGCTCCTCGTACACGTGCTTGCGGTGCCGGACAGCGATGACGAGCCAGTTCTCCTGCCCTCTGTCGTCGATGCCCGTCTTGGCGAGCAGCGCCCGGTATGACTGGTCGATCTTCGCTCGGAAGACCCGACGATCACCCATGAGCGGTTTGAGGTCGAGCCCGGGGTGGTCGGGGTTGTCTCGGAAGAGGTGGCAGAAGTCGTAGAACTTCGCCTTCACCGAGCGGTCGAGCTTGTACAGCTCCTGTTCGGCCTTCTGGTACAGGCTGAGCCGTGCGGTCATCAGGCGGCGGTACCTTCCGCGTCGGGGAGCAGGTCGAGAAGCGAGTCGAGGTGGTCGAGCCAGTCGTCTGCGGTGCGCGCCGTCCAACCGGCCTCGGCATACGCGCGATCGCGATTCATCGCCTCCACGTCGTGATCGTCCTCGGACTCGGCGACGACAGCGACGCGGACCGCGGATTCCGCCCAGGCGAAGTCCGCCTGCCAACGCGGCTCGCCGAGTTCGTGTCCGAAGACGGGCGCCCTCTTGCCCTGTGCGGCAAGCAGTCTGGCGAGCCTGGTCAGCGCTGACTCCGGTTCGTCCTCTTCGAGGATCGGCAGGATCTCCTCGTCCCAGAACGCATCCCGCAGCAGCCGCGTCACATTTTGCTCGGCAGCTGAGCGCGAGTCCTTCGGTTCCGCGACCTTTCGCGGCTTCGGAAGCTCGGCGAGGGAAGCCAGCTCTCCCCTGCCGCCGCAGACGGTGAGGATCTCGACCGGAAACGCAGCAGCTCGGCTGGCGGCCAGCTGCACCCCGTCTCCCCCAGCGTGGGAGAGGAATTGCAGCAGGTTCGACCAGTAGAGCCAGGAACGCCAGCGCAGCTTGTGTTCGTCGGTCTCCAGCGCCTCGTCGCTGTCGTCGAGGACGGCGACGGCGCTCCAGCGCACCGCGTCAGCAGAAGCCTCGTCGGTGAAGTCGATGGCAAGGATGATGGGAAGCCCATGCAGGTCGGTGCCGCGCAGAACGTGAACCGGCCCGTCGTTCCCGGCAGGAGCGCTCTCACGTGTAGCGAGCTCGGCCCGCAGCGACGCCCTCGCACCCTCGCGATCGACCCCTGAAGAGATCGGAACCGCTAAGGTCGTCAGTCCTGCGACCAGGGCTTTGGCACGCCGTGCCCACAGTGTGAAGTCGGGGCGACGTAGGTACGCGAGCAGGGAGCGGATCGGGTCGACGAACACGGCGTCGGCAAGCCGAGAGCGGTGTTCGCCCAAGCCTTCGTAAACGTCCTTGGCCCGATCTTGGGCGATCCCCTGATACGGGGGCCAGACCGGTTCGGCGCGCGTGTTCCGCTGTTCGAACAGGTCGAGATCGTCCCAGGTGATCTGGAAGACCACTCGTCCGTCGCTGCGTAGCTGGTTACGTTTGTCGCAGTCGTCCCCGAGCCGGTTGTGACGCCGGGTCGCGTGGTAGCGATAGCCGTCCAGGTAGACGGTCACGATCTGCTTCGGTCCGTCGACCCGTTCGAACGTGAAATCCGTGCGGGTGTGGTGCAGATCCTGCTGGGCGGTCAATCGCCAGTTGATGACGCCGTTGGTGTCAGCGAACCGGAGGTAGCCGCTGGCCCGGCCATCCTCATCCAGCGTGGCGTTCTCGTCGGTGGTGACCCATCCACGCAATGCGGCCAGGAAACGCGCCTCGAGATCGGACTCCACCTGCTTGTCCAGGCCGATCCGCCCAGTGTGCGGAACCTTGTCGACCGTCCACGCGTCGACGAGCGTCTCACCGTCGTCGTCCACGGTGCCTAAGAGGTCACCGAGAATCTCCAAGGCCTCCCGGCGGGAGACGATGTCCTGATAGCGCTCGTCGGTGTAACGGTGCAGGCAACGGTGACAGGCCAGGCGGCCTTCGTCTTTGCACGGGCAGCCGAGCAGTGTCCGACGCGCGTCGGCCAGCGTGGCCCTGAACGCGGCTGCATCGGTGAGCCTGTGCAGATAACCCGTGCCGCCGGGGAGCCGGTCGAAGAGAACGAGGAAGTGGCGCCGCTCCCCGGTCGCCGGGTCCGGCATTGACGCCACGGTGGTGTCCAGATGTTGTGGGTCGCCACCGAAATGCCTGTCGACGCCCAGCCGTAGAGCCGCGCGGAACGAGTGGACCTTCTCTTCGATGAGCACGGTTGCCGCAGGTAGCAGCACCCGCAGTGCCTCGGTACGCAGCTGGTGCGCCAGCAACACCGGCACCTGAGGTACGTTCTCCGAACGTCGTCCCCGGCGCAGCGGACACCAGGGCTGGTGGTGCTTGACCTTCGGGTTGCGGGCGGCAGACGAGTTCAATGCATCCGTGTCGTGGTCGAAGACCGGTTTGCCGTCGGCCGTCGCCGCGCCGCAGCCGGTGCAGACGTGGAAGGGACTCAACCGGACGGACTGCCCGGCCAGGTCGTCCTCCAGGTTCCTGTCGAAGCGGGCGAGGCCGACGTTGACGCGCCGAACCGTGGCACTTCGGCAGAAGTCGACACCGAAGGTCTGCGTGCCGTGGCGCCATGACGTGTCTGGTTCGATCGCCTCGATCGGGATGTCCACCGCGTCGATGACGGTGTAGAACCGCCGATCGCGATCGTCCTTGTCATCGCCGATCCGCGCATCCTCACGCTTGTCCCGCGAGGTGACGACGGCCGGTTCCACCACCCGGTGCAGGCACGAGCCGTCATCGGCGATGCGGGGGCTGCGGCAACGTGGGCAGGGTGACCGGTCCTCGGCGGCATTCTCCGTGCGCACGAAACCGCAGTCCTGGCAGAACCTCCAGTGCTGCCACTGCCGGTGGGCCGTCGTGCCGATCTCCATACCGGTGATCTGGTGTCGGTACCCGTTGACGTAGAAGGTGTTGCCGGGCGCAAGCTCGGACAGCGCATACCGCCGGGGCCGGTCGTACGAACGAAGTCTGGACGTGAACCGCTGCTTCCCCGTGACCGTGTCCGCGTCCTCAGACCAGTACAGCGTGGAGTTCAGCGTGGTGACGGTGTCAATCAGGGCGTAGTTCGGCAGCAGCCCGAGATCGCACATCGCATTCTGCGCGGGTGTCATGCCGTGCTGGAGCAGACGCCTGCCGACCGCCCGCCGCTCCGCGTCGAGCTCGGCCCGCTGGCCTGCCTGTTCCGGATCGGACTCGTGCAGCTCACCGTGCGCTTCGTCGATCATCCCCAGGCGCGAGCGCAGAATGTCCTCGCTGCGCCGCCAATCACGTTCAGCCTCCTCGACCGCGCTCCGTAGCCCGCGGGTCGCATAGGCCCGCAGGTCGGTCTTGGCCTCGTCGTTCACCCCGGTGGGAAAGAGCGCCAGAAAACCCTCGACCAGCTGATCACCTTGAGCGAGAGCCACCTCCACCAGGTCAGCGAGATATCCGGACGGGCCGAACAGTGCAGGTGCCTGCGGCGGCAGCGCACGCAGCGGAATGCCGTCGCCACGGAGCAGACGACCTCGAGCCGCAAGGTCCAGCAGGTGCGCCAAGTACTGACGGCGCAGGATCTCGACTGCGGAGAGGTGACATCCGGGTGGCAGGATCTGGCCGTCGATCATCTCCCTTGGCTGGTCGAGGAAGTACAGGTCCCTACGGCTGCGGTCGGGGATGGTCAGCAGGAAGGCATTGCCGGTGCGGCGTCCCGCGCGGCCGACCTGCTGTGCATAGTTGGCCGGGCGGCGCGGCAACGCCGCCAGCACGACGGCCGACAGCTCGCCGATATCGATGCCCATCTCCAGTGTCGGCGTGCACGACAGCACGTTGGGATCCTTGAACCCGGTGCCGTGCTTGAACGCCGCCTCGACCCGCTCGCGCTCGGGACGGCTGAGCATGCCGGTGTGCTCGGCGGTGATCACCTGATATGTGCCAGCCCGCCGGTACAGGCGCCGGTAGTAGTCGCCACGGTAGTCGCGATCCCGCTGGTGAGTGCCCAGCTCCTCAGGCCGGTCTCCGGCAACAAGACGGCCGGTGCGGCAGCGGTAGGAAGGACAGGGCTGACCGTGCCACTGCCCCAGCAGTGACGGGTGCACCGTCTGCTCCCAGAAACACACCGGGCAGCGCACGAACGCGGTGTTCACCTCGTCGTCGGTCAACAACCGGATGTCGATGTGGCCCGGCTGGAGACCGTAGATCCGCGCCGAGCTGTCGTTGGGTGTGCCGACCGACAGCAGGCCTGCGGCGGCGAGCTCGGGCAGCAGCAGGCTCCAGAACTCCGGGACCTGCTCGCGCGGCAGCTCCAGGCACCGCTGCGCCCAGCGCTCGTACCAGGACAGCCGCCCCGTGGCGAAGTCGAACTCACTGGCCGCCTTGGGCTGGGCGAGCAGAAACCTCGGGGCGCCGATGCCCTTGGGGAACGCCCGCATGCCCGGCGGCCGACCACCCCAGACGTGGTACCGACTGGTGCCTGCCTCCTGTAGATATCCCTTCAGCCATCGGTGCTTGATCGCACCACGAGTCCGCAGCCGCTCCAGAAAGATGCGTAGAAACGCCAGATATCTCGGCGCATCCTGCGCGTCGGGAGCCACCCCGCCCCGTTGGAGCCCGAGGTGGACGGCCTTGACGAGTTCCACCGCGGCCGCCGGATCGGAGACTCGAACCTGTGCGGCCGCGGTGCGGGTCAGCTCCAAGGTGCGGCCATTGCGCGACCGGAAGCCGAACTCCATCAACGCTTCGAAAGCGAGCCGCTCGCCGATCAAGCGCCAGGTCTTCAGATCGCCGCCGCGCCCCTGGCCGGAGAGCAGCCGATTCACTCCCTTGTGGTCGTGCAGGTCGGTCGGGACGACCGCACTCAAGGTCTTCGAATCGGTGGTCGCTGCGACGACGTCGGCGATGAGGTCGTTCAGGGCAGTCGACCGATCCTCGGACAGATGCTTCTTCAGCAGCGCACGCAGGGAGAAGGTGAACGAGCGGCTCGCAACGAACCCGGCCCGATGCGCGGCGTCCTGCACCGAGTCGTTGAACATCAGCGTCTTGTCCTCGGCCAGCTCCTCGTCGAGCTCTCCCCCGGTGAAGAGCTGGGTCACCGAGGCCGCCGCGAGCGCCGCAGCACCGGTTCCCAGGTACCGGATCGCGTTGCGCTCCCCGCATGCGGGGCACCAGTCCTCGCCGGCTGCGGTGTTCGCGGTATCGCCGATGTTGGCGAGGACGAAGGCCGAATCGCGTGCGGTCAGACGCGGTTCACCGGTCGCCTGGTCGTAGTCCTTCTGCGGGTCGGGCAATTTCAGCCGACGCTCGAGCCCGTCCAGCACCAGCAGGATCCCACCGGTGCCGTGGGCCAGTGCGCCCTTGTCTCTGCTGGAACGAGCCGACATCGCCATCGGTGCAGCGCCGGAGCCTTCCCGCGCCTCACGATCGGTCGCCGCGATCAGGTTACGGACCCTGATCTTGTCCTGGCTGGTGGAGGCTCGCCGGATCCTGTGAGTGTCGAACTCCACGTCCTGGTCGTCGCTCTCCGGGGAGAACACCGCCCATCCAGAACGCCCGCAGTCGCGGCAGTAGACCGCAGGCAGGAACAGGTTCGCCGACTGCCCGGACGTCGCCACCGTCACCGGAGCCGTACGGCCGTGGTTCGCGCCCTGTGCATCGTTGGTTCCGGCCGTGTCCCAGCGAAACTCCGCCTTCGGCCATGGCAACACACCGCGTACGAGCCGGGACACCGAGCGAGCCCATTGGTGTACCTCGACTTGCACGAACGGACGCGGCCGGTCAGGAGTGGACTCGGGGTCACGCGCGATCGAGAGCAGCGCCACGAACCGGGCGAGAGCAGCGGCCGCGACCTCGGGATGACGAGTGATCGCCTGCACCCACGATTGCGCGCCAGTACGCCACATCATGTCCAGGATCTCGGCGCCCATCCGGACCACGCCGTCCAGCGACCGCAGGACGGCCGAAGTGAGCATGTGCTTCTTCAGGTTCGCCCCGAGCACGAACGGGTCCAGGTCGCGCGTGCCGGTGACCGCCTCGATCAGATCAGCCGACGCCTCCTCGCCGGTGGCCGGGTCGGGCAATGCGGCGAGCTGCTCGGGCAGCGGGAACGGGAGGATCGGATCGAAGTCCTGGACGGGGATGAACTCGTCGACCGACTGTCGGTTCTCGCCGATCACCGCATCCGCGGTGAACTCGGTGCCGAAGACCTGCGTGACGACGTCGAGCAGGGCGCTCGCGTCAGCACCGACACCGGAGCCCAAGGTCGCGGACGTGGCCACCGGACAGATGCGGCCGAGCGGCCGGGCAGGCTCGGGCGTCCCTACCGCGGCGGCGAGGCGACGCAGCAGCATCGCCACGTCCGTGCCCTGCGCGCCGTCGTAGGTGTGGAACTCGTCCACGACGACGTAACGAAGGTCCACGTCAGCCCACAGTGGAGCGTCTGAGGAGCGTTGCAGCAGGAGGTCGAGCATCTTGTAGTTGGTGATGAGGATGTCGGGCGGCGAGAGCCACATGTCCGAGCGCCGGGTGTGGACCTTCTCGTACCTGGTTGCCGCCCGGTCGCCGATGTACAGGCCTGCGTGCAGTCTGCTCAACGCCGTGTGCTCGACGAGCAGTGTGTTGAGACGTTGCGCCTGGTCTGTCGCGAGAGCGTTCATCGGGTACAGGAAGACCGCCTTGATCCCCTCGCGGCCTGCGGCCTTCTCCCGCGCGCAGTGATCAAGAATCGGGTAGAGGAACGCCTCGGTCTTCCCGGAGCCCGTGCCCGTGGTGATGACGGTCGGCTGCGGGGTTCGACCAGCTGCGGAGCTGAGTCGGGCGAAGGCCTCGGCCTGGTGGGCGTACGGCGTCCAGCCGTCCTCACGCTTCCAGTCCAGCAGCTCGCGCCAGCTGGAGTCCGCCGCCGTGAAAGGGGTGCGGATGCGGAGAAACGGACCACGGAACATGCCCGAGGTCTCGTCCCCGAGAAACCGGTGCAGCGACTCGCGTGCGCCTTCATCGGTGAGGGCGTAGGTGGTCGACAGGTACTGCAGCAGGCTTTCCTTGAGCCCCCGTGCTTCGAGCGTCGGCCTCACGGCTGCGGCACCTCCTGTTTGACCGGGTCCCACTCACCGCGCGCGACGGCGGCGTCGAGACGAGCCTGGAACACGGCGTGTGCTGCCCGCATCTCTGTTTCGCGATGGGCCTGATAGAACGGCGCGGTGTAGCCCTCCGGCACCGGGGCAGCGGTCGGCGCCTTCCGATATGCCTCGAACTGAGCCCAACTCTCCTTCGACTGCCGCTGACCGATCGTGCGTGCGTTGCCTGCCAGCTTCCAGCCGTCGGCGTCGAACCACGTGACCGCCTCGTACTTCTGCAGCACCGGGAAGCGGCCTCGGTACGCGGCGATCAGGGCGTCCGCGCTCATGCCCAGCCACACGGCGACCAAGGCGTCGATCTCGACCAACGCGGAGCGGCGGGCCCGTTCGGACCGCAACGGTGTCTCCGGCCGCCACTCCGGCGTGACGTCGTGGAGGGGTTGGAGGTCGGGCCAGTCGTATGCCCAGCGCTCGTTGTCGTGCCAAGCAGGGTCGTACAACTCTGTCCAGAGCTTCCTGTACGCATCGGTTAGGCAGTTGAGGCGCAGAGTACGAAGCAGGAGGCCGGAGGCAAGAGGATGATCCTGCACAGGGGCTGGCATCGCCTTCGCCCCAGCTACCCGGAGATCACCTCGGCCGGTGGCTCGCAAGAAGTAGTCCAGCGGAAGCGCGGCCCAGAAACCCGCGGCCAACACCACGAGGTTCGTCGTGGGCATAACGAGACTGTGTACGGCGTCCACGTGGGTGGCGCCAGGCGGGATCAACGCTGGATACAGAGCACGCTCGGTGTTGGGAGCAACCTGGCGACGCCACGCCAGGCGATAAAAGACGGCGTACCTCCGTCGCGCCCTGCCCACGAGAAGAGCCTCGATCTTCTCCGGATCAACCTCGTTCTCGCTGATACCTTCGGCCGATGCGATTCCGCTTCGCGCGCGTGCGATCGCCTTTTCATCGGCGCGAAGACGCGCGAGCGCGCGGTGGTCAATCCAGCGGTCCTGCGCAGCGAGGTAGGCCTGGGCTCTGCCCTCAGCCCGGACGTACTCGGTGTCAGGCACGAAGTCTGCGGAAAGGCCGACGAGGTCGGCTCCATACGGGTCGTTACTGTTGGCGTCGTGCCGCTTGAACACTGGTGTGGCAACGCTCAGCTGCGTTCCCTTGAGGATTACCCTGCGCCATCGATCAGGCTGGTACTCCCGACCGGTGACAGCATCTCGACGGTTGTAGTCGATCAAGTTGTCCTTCTTCGCGCCGCTCTCGTGATACCCCGGACTGATTTGCGGCGAAAGAGTCCCCAACCGTAGCGGGTAGTTCGCAAGGGCTTCGATGGCCGAAGCTTCTGCCTTGCTGACTGGGAACAACAGGCGGGCCTGTTCCACCGGCTGATCCTCCTGGTCCAGCAGACGCTGCCAGACGGAGAGCTGGTCAAGATCGACGGAAACCACTCGGCTCCGGTGCGGACGCTCATCGAACTCACCGTTGTGATAGCGGATTCCCGGCACGTCGCCTGATCCGTCATGCTGGGCCGAGTGCCGCAGGGCATCCGCCGACACCAGCCACGACAGGTGGTCGAACGTGATCTGCCCCGGCTGCCCGTAGATGTGCACACCGAAGTGGGCAGTGTCGCCGACCGGCCGGGGGAAGAACCGCTGACCTGAGTTGACGAAGTCGCCATGGACGCGAAGTCGTCGGTAGGCAGCCTCCCGAAGATTGCCTTCCTTGTCGCCAGCGAAGTGAGTGTCAGGATGGACGAGCCCTGTCGTCCCCGCTGCTGAAGCGTGTGCCCATACCTGGGACATGAACGCCCGATACAGGTCAGGCTGGGTGCCCACCAAGAGCGGATAGACCTGTGGAGAGCCGAACAAGACAACCTGTCCGCTCGTGTTGGTCAGTTCGCCGAGAACGTACTCGAGCGTGCCTGATGTCTGAAGAAGTTCTCCGCGCCGACGGGTCCTCTCCCTCGTGGACGCCTTCTCCTGCAGTTCGAACCACGGCTCGTGCTCGGCCAGAACCGCTGACTCGTTCCAGCGGGGACGCACCCACGGCGGATTACCCACCTGGAGGTCGAAGCCGCCGCCCTCCGCGAAGACGAGTGCGAAATCCAGTTCCCAGTGCAGAAAGTTCTGCTGTGTCGCGATGTCCCGCACCGTATGCAGCCACGGGAAGCGCTGCTCCGGATTCGCCAGATCCATGCCCATGTACGTCGGCAGGACCGCCTCGAAGTCCTTCAGGTCCTCCAGGTTGTTGAACTGGCTGATGATCTCGTCCTCATACACGTCCCCGGTGCCGAGCATCGCCTCCAGGAAGTCCAGCCAGTCGCCGAGGTCCTGCAACGGGATGGCGGCCCGCCGCGGCACAGGCTTCGGCTTCTCCTTAGGCGTATCCTTCCGCTTGATCTCACGGGTCTCGATGATCACGTCATCATCGGACTGCGGTTCTAAATCACCGAGCGACGTCTGTTCGGGACCCACGGCGAACAGCGCGAAGCGCTCCTCGACCCGAGGCCAGGTCGCCGCCGCAGCGGGCGATTCACCCAGCAATGCACTGACTGCCACGGTGTCCACGGCGACCGTTTCCCCGTACACCCCATCCGTACCGTCAAGCAACGCAGCCTTGTCGACCGGCCAGAACCACAGCGCACACCAAGCGTCCATGACGGTCTTCAACCGCCAGTAAGGCGTGTCGACGGCGTGGAAGAGGTCCTCGAAGACCTGCTCCTTCTGCACCGCGTGCTCCGGCCGCCGCAGGAAGCCGAATTCGGGATCGGCCGGGTCGGCACCCCAGACGTCGATCCGGCGGGCGATCGCCTGCTCCGAGATCTCCATCCGCTTGACGACCAGCGCCCACAGGAACTCCACCCGCCTGGCGGCGTCGCGCAGCCGGGTGAACTGGGACGGCGCCTCTGATTGGGGCCGGCCGTTCTTCATCTTGGGCTCGCCGGTGTTCTTGTTCAGATGCGCCGTACTGCGCTTCGGCCGCTGGAGGACACCCCGCCGCCAGGCAGCAAGCTGAGCCACCTCGCTGCCCGCCAGGTCTTTGGCCTCGCTTGCCCCGGTGACCGCCGCCCATCCCGGGCTCGGCAGGAGGAACTGGTGCACCGCGTCCGGTGGCAGCGGCTGCTCCACGCCGTCCTTTCGAAACGGCAACGGGGTCGGAGCCAATCCGCCCTTCGTCTTCAGCCACGCCTTCGCCGCCGAGGCGACGTCCTCCCCCGCGTAGACCGCTCGTCGCCCGCCGATGAGCGAGTTGCCCTGCCGCAGGTGCAGGCCGAACCAGGGTGCCCGCATGCCGGGGTGCATGGTGTTGAGCCATAACGACACCTCGGCCAGCTCGACGCCGGTCGCATTCAGGTCCACTCCGTAGGCGTTGTGCAATGCGATGTACGCCTTGGCTTTCTGCTTCTCGGTCAGGGCATCCGCCGTCGGAATCGAGACTCCGAGCTCGTCCTGACGCCGCCGCAGGTATTCCTCGGCGACCTGGTTGATCGCCTCGTTGAGGAAAGCGCCGGATCCGAGAGCGGGCTCGCAGATCTTGTACGTCAACAGCTCCGCGGCCCGCGTCGTGATCGTCTTTCCCTGGGCGTCGCGTTCCTGATCGAGCCGGTGCTTCAGCGCAAGCTCAACCGTGACCTTGGTGAGCGACTCGGGCGTGTAGTACGAAGCGGAGGTCTCGCGGTCCCGCCCGGCCAGTCGGTAGACGAACGTGCCTGCCTGGTAACGCTTCGGCCCGCGCAGTCCCTTGCGGACGTCGTGGTCGTCGTATTCGACGAGCGTGCCCTCCGGATAGTCCGTCTGCCGGTGAGAGGGGATCAGCCACGATCCCTTGTCCGGATCACCGTCTTTGGCGACCTCGCACAACTCCTCCTCGGCGATGTTCCCGGTGTAGGACATCAGGCCCTCGTAGACGGCGCCGAGCTGGTTGATGCCCAGGTTGCGGTACGAGATGAACCCGCCGCGATCGCCGCGCCGGGTGGCCTTCTTCATCGTCAGCAGCCGCAGCACCTCGTGCAGCGCGGAATTGCGCAGCCGCAGGTCCAGGAACGTACTGCTGTCCTCGGCAGCGCGCGGATCGAGGACGCTGCGGCCGATCAGCCGGATCGCCTTCGGCTCGAACAGTTCGCTGCGCAGCGGCTCGAAGCGAAGGCCTCGATCTTCGCTTCGACGTTCGGCCTTCGACTTGCGGGTCGCCTCGTCCTCGCCGGGGAGGTCGTCATCGGACTCGGTGCCATAGGGCCGGTGCCCGTTGTTGACCTTGTCGAAAAGGACGTGCAGCGACTCGAAGAGGTGAAAACCATTGCTGGCTTCCTCCTCGACGAGCTGCTCGTCACGTTCGACGAGTTCCCGCAGCCGGGCGACCGAGTAGCCTGCCTCGTACGAACCATCATCCGCCGGAAGGATGCCCAGTTCAGGCCGGGCTTCGGCGTACAGCAGGAACAGGATGCGGTAGAGGTAGCGCAGTGACTCACGTGCGAGCTCGCCGGCGAACGGGATCCTGACGTCCTCGACCTGCCGAGGCTCGACACCGGCAGCGTCCAGCCGTACGAGCACCTCGTTGGCGATGATCTCCACCGAACGCCGGAGCCCTTCGCGGAGCTCCCCGGACACTCCGACCGCATTGTCGGTCGACGCCTTGAGCAATGCGTCGATCTGCGGCCCCTTGCCGTCGTCTCCAGGAGCCAGTATCTCGTGGCTGAACAGCGCGGCGACGGTAGCGAGTTCACCGAGTTGTCTGCGGTCGTTGCGCTCCAGCGCCGCGTCCAGATTCACGGCGAGGAACCGTCCCTCGGCCCATGCCTGCCGGTCTGCGAGCACCAGGACTCCGCCGCACAGGAGGATCACGAAGCGCGGTGGTGCCCCGCCTGCCTCGTTCAGCTCACCTTGGAACAACCAGGTCGCGAGAGCCGGTCCCGTCTCGTACGCCTCCGTTGCGCCCAGCCGCAACGGATGGAGCAGTCGGCCAGGGCCGTCCGCGTCGAGCGCCGAGTCGTTGACCGCGGTCCAGCCGCATTCGACCGCCACGATCCCGTCGCCGTGCCACGCGACCTCGACGACGTGTTCGCGTCCGGCCCGGTGGACCGTCAGCCGGGTAGGGCCTTCGGACAAGCCGAGGGCGCCGAGAACGTCCCGGTGCCAGCAGCCGAGCCGCCTCACCCACTCCGGATTGTTGTGGGTGCGTAGCCGAGCGGCGACCTCGCCGCTGTCCGCCGCATCCTGCTCTGCGCACTCGGCGAAGTAGGTGCGCACTGTGTCCGACAGGTAGTCGCCGCGGAGATCCCGCAGCCTCTGCCGAGGCGTCTTGCGCTGGTCGTGCTCATCGCTCTCACGCCGTGACCAGGTGGACAGGAGCCCCTTCTTGAGATCCACGCCCAGCTGATCAGCGAAGTAGTGCGCGGCGAAGTACTCGCCCCGATTGGTGAAGGAGTCGAAGTCGGTACTCATCAGGCGTTGTCTCCCACTGCGGACAGCGGTTCGAGGACGGCGAGCAAGCGCAGCATCGGCGCTCCGGACGTCTGCAACGAGGCGATGAGGGATTCACGGCGGCTCGCGGTGAGTTTCACGCCCTGTTCGTCGATTCTGCCCGCCGCGAAGAGCGCTTCCTGCCGCCATTCCTGCACGCGCCTGCTGTAGGGCTCGAGAACCCGGTCGATGCGCCGGGCGTATTCGTTCTCCCTGAGCACGAGATGCCGTTCTGCTTCGTCGATCGCCAGCGGGACAAGACGTTGCAGGCCTTCTGCGTCCTGCACTACTGCACGGCCGGGCATCCTCGGCCCCACCCCGCAGAGTGCCAGGAAGTCCGCATCCATGGGTACTACCCTCGGTGTGTCCGGCAGGCCGAGGACCGCCATCCACTCGACAACGGTCGGCCTTCCGAGCGCATTGGAGTAGATCCCCTGGACGAGGAACACCGGTCCTGCCAGGCGCGCGTGGGGTACGTAGGCCAAGACGAACGCCTCGTCGTAGCGGATCGAGGCGAGGGCCTTGTCCGTCACCCAGTCCAGCACCGGGTGAACATCGGACACGTAGCCGACATTGGGCCACAATGTCTTCGACGAGTCACGTGCCGCCTTCAGTCGCTGTTCTGCCAGCTTCTTGGAGAAGGTCATGCGTAACCGGCCGGGCCGTTTCGTGGTAGGCAGGATGCCCTGTTCATCCAAATACGACTTGGGTAACGCCTTGAATCGATACTGCAGGTCCGCCGGCGGCTCGAAGGCGATGGTGCCGTCCTCGTCACGGCGCAACGACAGGTCATCCTCCGGGCGGGTCGGGCAGATCTGGCGCAACGCCTCGTCGAAGTACGCGGCGGTGGACTCGAACACTGACGGGACCGTGGCGATGGGGACCTCAGTGTGATCAGGATTCGCGCCCACGTTTCCCAGTATCTTGGCGAGGAGGCCTGCGCTGCCCTGCCGTGACTGCCTGAGAGACGTCTCGACGGTGCGGCCCGCAATCAGATCCTTGGTGAGGCGGTTGTCCTCTTCCTGCGCCCGGTACAGACCGGTGACCGCCTCAGCCGATCCCTCGATCTTATGCGCCTCCTCCTCCCGCCGAAGGAGCTTGGCGCCGACCAGCCGGTCATCGAGGAAGAGGACCTCGCCGGTCGCCTCGTCCGCACGCCACTGGACGTCGCTGGTGAGGATGAGAGCACGGAACTCGGGCGGATTCTCCTGCCCGTAGCGGTCGATGCGGCCGTTGCGCTGCTCGATCCGGATCAACGACCACGGCAGGTCATAGTGAATGAGCTGATTGCACTGCTGGTGCAGATTGACGCCTTCCGAGGCGACATCGCCGGTGAACAAAATCCGGACCGGGTCGTCCCGCAGACCGAACTTTTCGACGATCTTCTTCTGTTCGTCGTCGCCGGTGGCCTCGCCGTGCATCACCTGCACGACACCGCCGTAAGACAGCCAGGGCTTGTTCTTGTCGTCGCTCCTGCCCGTGGGGAAGCCCAGCTGCGCCGGTACGACCTCGGCGAGCCATGTCAACGTCGCGATACGCTCGGAGAAGACCACGACTCGGGTAGCCGACTGAGGCCCGACGTCGAGTTCCTTCAGTACCTCGACCAGCTTCGCGAGCTTCGCCGAGTCGGCATCCTCGATACGAGAGGCGAGCTGATCGAGATCCACCAGCGCCGACCGCTCGGTCTCGCTCGGAGCCGCAGACCTGTCCAGCGTGCGTAGTCGCGCCTCGATGGTCGCCCGTAACGCCTTGTGGGAGGAGAGGAACGACTTGAACAACGTGTACGGGAAGAGCTGGTGATCGCTGACCGAGCGCGCCGTGCGGTCGCGCGGAATCCATCGGGAGGCGAGCTCTTCGAAGACCGTACGTTCCCTGTTCGTCACCCTGACTTCCACTGGTAAGGACGGCCCTCTGTCGGCCCAGGCTCCCTTGAGCGAGTCACGCACTTCGCGTGAGATCTTCGTCCTCCGAATATAGAGGTGCTCAAGGTTCTTCACGTCGTAGTTCGAGGGGTCGGCGATCGCGGCCTCGTCAAGCAGCTTGATCAGCTCAGCGAAAGACTCGGCGTTGCCGTTGTGCGGGGTCGCGGAGGCGAGGATCAAGGCATCCGTACGGCGGGCGAGCAGCTGGGCAAGCGCATTATTGCGAGTACCACGGGTGACCAGGTTGTGAGACTCGTCGATGACGACCGCATCCCAGTCGGTACTGCCGAGGTGGTGCGTATAGACGTCGCTCTTGAGCGTGTCCACGGAGATGATGGCGCGTTTGAAATAGACAAAGGGATTACGCCCCGCCGGTATGTCCTGCTGGATACGCTGGATCCCGGTCGAGTCCAGCCGGACCAGCGGGATGGAGAAGCGAGTCCACAGCTCACGCTGAAACTGCTCCAAGACGTGGGCAGGAGTCACCACAAGGATCCGCTCACCACGTCCACGGCGCATGAGCTCAGCGAGCAGGAGACCGATCTCCAAGGTCTTGCCAAGGCCTACCACATCCGCGATGAGAATGCGCGGCTGTGGGTTCTGTGCCGAGAGCGCAAGCTCGACGGGGCGCAACTGATGGGTCTGCTTATCCATGAGGAAGCTGTCAGCGAGCGCAAGTCCGTGCTCCGTCTGCGGCAAGGCGGTCTTGCGGATCGCCGCCTCCAGATAGAGACGCGCCCGGCGGTGATTCGGAGAATCGTCAGCCACCAACCGGGTCTTCCTCGGGTCGAGCACCTCGATCCCGGAGGGCTTCTCGAGCTTCTCATAGAAGACCGCGTCGGTTCCGCGAACAAACGGGGAGACGCCGGTGACCTCGAGCATCCAGCCGTCATATCGGGTGTTGCCGACCTTCTTCACCAACCACTGCTCATCCCGGATCCGCACCTGAGCGCCCGGTGCATACCTCGCCGTGGACTCGTACATCTCCTGGGCGTCTTCCTGCCCGGCGATCCCGGTCAAGCGCACTCCATTCATGAACTCATTCGTCCCGCTGTGCAGAATCGGCTATAAGCCAGGTTGCGTCGTATAGTGCTTCCGCAGCTCCTCGGCAACTCGCTGTGAAGCGGGCACCCGCCCGCCCCGCGCACCTGCGGGGGCCGGTACGGCGGCCTGTTCGACCTCGCTGGAAACCTCGTGCCGCGCACCTTCTTCGGATGCCTCGGGCGGGCTGTCGAGAGGACTGTCCAGCCCTGTCTCACCGTTGAGGGGCACGACCTGTGCTTCGAGCCGATCCAGCAACGAGGACGGTGGAGCAGCCGGTGCCGCTGTCACCGACGAGTGGGCGACCGTACGGTCGATCAACGCTCGACGGGCTTCCACAGGCGACAGATCGCCGTCGTACATCAGCGTCGTGCACGCGGCTGTCACCGCCGTGAGAGACGGACGATCGACGGGATCGTGCGCGAGCATCGACGAGAGCAAGGGGAGCAGAGCGTCTGGGAGGCCGCCCAGGTCGGGAAGCTGACGAGGGTCGGCGACCTGTCCGACGATCGCCTCCCATCGTCCACCCTCGTAGGGATAGTGTCCTGTCGCCGCGTGCAGCAGAACGGTCCCCAGCCCGTACACGTCTGCGGCCGGTGTGACCTGCGGACGCCCCATCGCCTGCTCCGGCGGCATACAACGCACTGTGCCGATGATCATTCCACTGTGTGACAAGGTGTCCTTCGCCGCATCGAGGAAGGCACCGAGACCAAAGTCGATCAGCGTCGGACCGTAGTCACCCATGATCACGTTCTGTGGCTTGACGTCCCGATGCAGAAGTCCGGTGGCATGTACGGCCGCCAGGCCCTCGGCGAGTAACGCACCGAGACTGAGGACAAGCGGCGCAGGCAGTGGGCCGTGAGCTTCGACATGAACGAACAAGGTGCTTCCCGGCACGTACTCCATCGCCAGCCAGGGTCGATCCGCGTAGGGATCCGCATCGAGGAACCTCGCCACCCGGTTCGTCCCGACCACGGTCCGAGCGATCAGGGCTTCCTTCTCGAACCGCGCGCGCGTGACCGGATCCAACCGGTCCCTGCGGATGAGCTTCACCGCAACGGGATCGCCGGCAGGCGAGTAAGCGAGGTACACCTCGCCCATGCCACCGGAGCCAAGCTCGCGCTCCACCACATAGCGGCCAATCAGCGCGGGAGTACCACTCATGGCCGACCTGTCGCCCCTCAAATCCACGCGTTATTGCCCGCACTCTAGCTCCGAGGACTACACCTTACTCGGTGAAGGGGCACTGGACCACGTCCTACATAGGGATTTTGGCAATCCTCGTGAAGCAGGACAGTGCGGTGGCAAAGGCGACGAAAACACAGTGGTCGAGGAGTGACGTTCGTGGCAGACAACAAGCAGGCGGTAACCGTCCGCCAGGACAATGAGCATTCGATGACCTGCGGTGACGACTGAGCCAGCCGAAGAGTTCGGCACCGCGAGCGGGCGATGCCGCCAATCGTGCTCCGACGACGTGCTCAGCGGCGAAGATGGTCGATATCGAAGGCCTTGTCCACGTTCGGTTCATCAGGCGGAAGCTGCACTGCCCAGCGAGAACGCACACGCGGGATGGCGAACGGCATGGGCCCGAAGGCCGTTGAACAGCCAGAATGCCCACAAGCGGGAGGATTCCGGGAGGATCGGATCGACCACGACCACAATCGAACGCCCTCAACCGTCGCCAACTGCACCCACCGGACCTGCGATATCTCCATTTCCGCAGGTCACCGGCGCAATTCGACGCCACTGGGGGTCAAGGGGTCGCAGTTTCAGATCCTGTCGTCCCGACGGTCGCGACGCCCAGCCGAATCAGGAAAAAGCGAGGTCAGCGGGGTTTTTTGCATTCTGATGTCGCTCTTTCCGCTCCGTCCACTGTGGTCCGCTCGGCGGCTTGCGACCGGTTTTGGGAGGATTGTGGGAGGATCCGCCTGACGGATGCGATACGGGGTCGCACCAGCGATGCCCACTAGGTCGCTAGACGGTAACGATCCTGTGTTCACTCCTGCCCCGGTATCCGGTGCGGTTGGGGCGGAAAAGTGGCAGGAGACGCCTTCAGCACGTGGTCAGATCGGGGCCTGGGGGAGCGCCGTGACCGGACATTCGGCCAGCCCGTCCCCGGTCAGACAACCTCCGCCGCTCACCGCCCGACGCCCGATCAGACGGGCACTCCGGCCGACGCGGTAGACCCACCGCCCGCCAGCCGCTGGATACCCAACTGGAGCGAACCGTCGTAGGGACTACGACGGCAGACGACGCTGTCGTTGTGCACAGTGCTTGTGGATGGAAACGTCACGCCGACGGCATCGAGACCGAGGCCGGAGAGAGGGAAGCCTTCGTCGATCAGCGGGTCGCCAGCGTAGGGCGGATGATGCAGCTCGAACAGGCGCAGCTCCTTCGTCCGCCACTGGCGGCTGCGCACGTGGGCTGCTCCGAGCCTGGTTCCGGCCGCACCCTCGCGATAGAGCGTCCGAACCGGGATGCCCTCGGCAACCAAGACGTGCGGAATCCGAGTGCCCGAGCGCATGCACCACACGTCTCGCACGCCAGCGGCAGCATAGTCCCGGTGCCGGGCCAGCCGTAGCCCATTAGTGATCAGCCCTCGCTGCACCTCCAGCACCACACAAGCACCATCGGCCAGCACCACGTGGACGTCCGCACGACGGACACGGTGCCCGACCAACTGCTCCGGCAGCACCTCCGTAACGTTGTGCAGCGACCGGGCCCAGCGGGCGCGCCGGTGTTTCGCGTTGACGTGCCAGACGCTTTCACCGTGGTGGCCGCCACGCGAAGCGATGCCCGCCGGGTGAGCAAAGTGCGGCCGCACGAAGCCGCCGATCCGGCCACGGGCCAGCAGCGGCACCTTCGTTCGCGATGGGGCATCGACACCGCGCAAGCAGTAGGAGCGCAGGCCTCGGCGACCGTCGGGACGATCACCGAGGCTCTGGGCCGGCCCACCAGTCGGCGAGGATCCCGTGCGCCTGCGACTCCGCCGGAGTCGGCGAGGCCGCGACGTCGACCCTGCTGCGCGAGAACCGAGGCGCGGGAGCAGGATGCACCACGCCGTCCACCTCGACGAACCCGCCACGTGCGACCGCATGCGGGTGGGCGGGCGCCTCGGCGAAGGTCAGTACCGGGGTGACGCACGCATCGGCATCCGCGAACACGGCCCCCACTCGTCGCGGGTCCACGTCGCGAACGCGGCGGCGAACCGTTTCCGCAACAACAGCGGCCACCCGGCCCGGTCATCCTGTGACGGGAGTTCGTCGTCGGTGAAAGCCACTTCTGCTGGCCCGTTCTGCCAGTTCAAGGATCAATGCGGTCTTGTGACTAGTTCGCGAGGAACTGTCCACCGAACCGGCCTTTCGCGCCGGGAAGCGAGGAACTTCGTGCAAGGTGGCGCTGAGGAGCTGGCATCCGGTCGCCGGTCGGGCAGACTGCGGAACGGCCCCCTACGCGGCCCCAGCGGCGCAGGCGGCCCCGCTTCAGGGCCGCCGCCCGGCAGTTGGCCGCTACGGCTCAGCAAGCCGGCTACGCTGTGACAGCTTCGGCCGAACGGACAGGAACGGAACACCGCCGACCGCTGACGGTGAAGACGCGAGGTCACACAGGCCCGCCGATGCACCGAACAGCTCGACGAGGAAGCAGGGCACCTCACGGCACTGCGAGTCCCCCTCATCGACGAGCACCGACTCCGGCCGCCAGCCCTGGCCCGGTTCGAGGTGTCGGCCCCACCAGTCGGCGACCCAGGCCGCACGATGCTCGGCGGTCGGCGAGACAGGCAGGGCCTCGGTGAGATCACGATGGTCGACGACGTCATCGAAAGTACCGGCCCAGCGGCGTGCTGTGGCGAGGTTACGAAGGATCACGAGGCGTGTAGAGCATGAGCCAGTGGTCGGGTTCGGGGTCGTGGAGCATCTCGGTGTCGAGGCTCATCCACCCGTGGGAGGGGTGCCGTAGTCGCTTGAAGGCGGATCGCCATGCTCCGATCTCGCCATGCTCCCATCGGGTGCGAAAAGCAGCACTGCAGGCAAAGAGTTCCTGGAACAGAGAATGCAGGTACTCATCCCCCGGGTATCGGCTGATCGCTATGCGAAGTTCGGCGACCGCCACCCGGGCGAACTGATCAGCACCCTCTTCATCGAGCAACTCGCCCAGTTCCGGAGCGGTGAAGCCTTGATAGACGATGTTTCGACCGTACGGCCCATCACCCCACAATGGTCCCAGCAGTTGTGCCGCATCAGCATTGTGTGCGAGCACGTCAAGACGCCCGTCGTGAACGGTGGCGGGCATGACACCTTCAAGGCTGCGCAGCAGACGAAGAATACCGGGACGGATTTCACGATCAGGTGCCTTCGGGAGCGGCGCCAGCTCACCTGCGAGGCGGAAGAGGTGATCCCGTTCAGCGTTCGAGAGGTGGAAGGCCCGTGCCAAGGCGGTGAGGACTTCGCGTGAGGGCCGCGTCGCACGCCCTTGCTCCAGACGGGTGTAGTAGTCAACGGACAATCCTGCGATGTCTGCGAGTTCTTGTCGCCGTAGGCCAGGGACGCGCCGGTGAGACATGGCGGTGATGCCTGGACGGTTGGGGGGCGTCATCTCGGCGCGGCGATGACGCAGATACTCGCCCAGATCCGACCCCTCACCCTTCACCATGGTGTCTATTGTCCCTTGCCCTGACGGTGACGCCGGGTCGCGTGCGTGGTCCTGCCGGTACCAGGCTCGACGGGATCTCCCTCGCCCGCGAAGGCTCCCGCACAGTCGGTGACGACGGAGGAACCACGCGCCCCGTCGCCATACACCGGCCTGATCACCCTCAGCTTAAGGAGCGCACGAATGGACACAACGACTCGAACCCTGGTCATGACCGGTGCGACCCGAGGAATCGGATTGGAAGCCGCCCGCGACATTCTTCGGCGCAGTCCCGAGACACGGCTGGTGGTCCTTACACGGGCAGGTTCAGGCGCCGAGGTGCTCCCCGGCCTGCGTGCGATATCCCCACATGTCACCGTGATCGACACGAATCTCGCGAGCAAGGCGAGTATCGCCGCGGCGTCCGCGCAGGTCGAGGACATGCTCGACGCGGGCGAACTCCCACCGCTGAGTGGAATCGCCTGCAACGCAGGCGTCCACCTCGACAATGCGTTGCACTCAACCGTGGACGGGTACGAGAGGACCTTTGCCGTCAACGTGCTGGCGACCCACTTGCTGCTGCGTCGGCTGCACCCACACCTCCACGCTCCCGCACGCATCGTCGTCACCGTCAGCGACGCCCACTTCGGCGACATCCGACACACTGGCGGCATCATGCCGCGACCACACTGGCCAGGCCCCGAGACGGTCTCCAAGCCCGGCGCGTTCAAGAACCCCGCACGCGTCCGAGCCGGCCGCCGCGCCTACACCACGAGCAAGCTCGGCGGCATCTACCTCGTCCACGAATGGGCCCGCCGACTCCCGCCGGAAGTGGAGATCCTCTCTTACAACCCCAGCCTCGTCATGGGAACCGGGCTGGCGCGAGAAGCAGGCGGCGCTTTCCCATGGGTGATGAGCCGGCTGATCCCGCCACTGGCAGCCACCCCACTCGTGGACACCCCACAGGTCGCAGGCCACAAGCTCGCCGACGTGATCCTCGGAGCCATCAAAGCCCCTACCGGCTCCTACATCCACCGCACCCGACCCATGAAATCGTCCGGCGAATCATACGACTCCGACCGAGAACAGACACTGTGGGAGTGGCTGGAACAGCAGGCCTGAACCGTAAAAGGAGCCCCCGCCATGTCGCGGCTCCTCCTTCCCCTGTCTTCTGTCTGCCCGGCCTTCGATCAACGCTGACCACGGTGCCGAAGTCCCGTTCTCAGTCAGCTCCTCGGGAATCGTCGGGCGCAGGCTTCGGACCATCCGTCGTACCGACCGCCAGGTCGTCGTATCTGGTTCTCGGGGTCGCCGGGGTGCCGGCGAGATACCCGGCCCTGGCCATCGCGTTGCCGCCCACGGCTGCGGTGGCGAGCTGGATGAGCAGGGCGAGCCCGAGTTTCAGCGCGTTCTCCAGAGTCGGGAAGTGCAGGAGTAGTCCTAGCAGAAGCAGGGCGGTGCCGAGACCGGCCGCGATGCTGACCCCGCTCAGGCGAGAGTAGAAGTCGGGGAGGCGCAGCAGCCCGAAGGCGCCCACGGCGAAGACGACCCCGCCGAGAACCATGGAGATGACACCGAGAACGTCCAGGATCGGGCTCATCGTTTGCCTCCCGCGATCAGACGCGCCAGTGACAAGGCGGCGAGGAATCCGACGAGTGTGCAGGCCAGGACGATGTCGATCACCAGTTCGGTCTCCAACCGCAGACCGAGGAGAGCGACCAGGCCGACGAAACCGAAGAAGATGACGTCGGCGCCTGCCGCGCGGTCGGCGCTCGAAGGACCACGGAGGATGCGGTAGGTGGCGATGATCATGGCCAGGACGACTGCGCCGAGGCCGATGTCGATGACGGTCATGCCGGTCCCCCGCTCGTGGTTCGCCGGGACGCGGGAAGGCGGTCGGGCGCACCGTTGCGGCGGGTCACCGCCAGGAGACGGTCCTCCATCGCGTACAGCTCCTCCCGGAAGGACTCGCGGTCGTCGACGTACATCCCGTGCACCCAGAGTGTCGCGGGACGCCTGCGGGTGGCGACCGTCACGGTCCCCGGTGTCAGGGAGATCATGTTGGCCAGCATCGTGATCTCCAGATCAGTGGTACATCGCAGTCGGACTTCCACGAAGGCGGGCGTCGCCCGGCTGCCCGGTGTGAGGATGTCGAGTGCGACGGTGGTCGAGGACTTGACGACCTCGAGCGCGTAGTAGAAGGGAAACCGCAGCAGGCGGGTCAGCCATCGCAGCTGTGAGGTCATCGGTTCGTCACCGCCTCGAGATAGGCGGCGGGGTCCAGCAGTCCGGACGCCGCCTGAGCACTGAGATCGAGCAGGACCTGACCACCCAGCCCGATGCAGAGCGTGGCGGTGGTGAGTACCAGCGCCGGGAGTAGAACCGCGGGCCGCACCTTCGGCCGGAGGGTCGGTCGAGCCGGGGCCGACACCCCTCCCGTCGACGGACTGCTCTGGACTTCTCGACCCGACCCGCCGTCCGAGTCGGGCTCCGCGCCCCAGAACGGCCCGCCCCAGATCTTGAGCATCGACATCAGGGTGATCAGGCTGACCGCCACCGCGACGGCGGCGACGATCCACTGTCCGTCCTCGATCGTGGCGCTGACCAGGGTGAGCTTGGCGACGAACCCGGAGAACGGCGGCAGTCCTGCCAGGGACAGCGCGGCTCCCATGAACACCAGTGCCAGCAGCGGCTCACGGCGCGCGATCCCGCCCAGACGGTCCAACCGGTTCGTCCCGTAGGCGTCCTCGATCGCTCCAGTGGACAGGAACAACGACGCCTTCACGATCATGTGATGGATCAGGTAGAAGATTCCGGCCATCAGTCCCAGCGGAGTGAACAGCGCGACGCCGAGCAGGATGTAGCCGATCTGGCTGATCATGTGGAAGACCAGGATGGATCGGGTGGTGTTCTCGCCCACCGCGCCCAGCACGCCGATGAGCATGGTCGCGGTGAAGGCGACCAGGCCGATCCACAGGTAAGTGGCATCGCCTTCGAAGAGCAGGGCGTACAGACGGTAGATCGCGTAGATCGCGACCTTGGTGTGCAGCCCGGAGAACAAGGCGGTCACCGCAGGCGAGGTCGCGGGATAGGTGCGGGCCAGCCAGCCGTGCACCGGCACCACCGCCGCCTTGATCGACAGGGCGAGCAGGACCACCGCCATCGCCGACGCCACCAGCGGCGACTCTCGGGCCGCCCCGATGAGTTCGCCCAGGTGCACCGTGCCCGCCACGCCGTACACCAGGGCGACGCCTGCCAGGAAGATCGTGGAGGTGAGCAGATTGACCGTGACGTAGATCCGTCCACCCCGCAGGCTGCGCAGCGCTCCGGCCATCGCCAGCAGGCCGTAGGAGGGCAGCAGCATGACCTCGATGAAGACGAACAGGTTGAACAGGTCACCGGTCATCAGCGCCCCGTACACCCCCGCCGAGAGCACCAGGACGAGCGGTCCGAAGAATCGGGCCCGGTCCTCACCGGTGGCGACGGCGAACGCGGAACAGGTCACGGTGAGCAGCGCGGTGGTCGTCACCATCAGGGCGCTGAACACGTCGACGACGAACGGGATCGCGATCCCGTCCTGCCAGAGCCCGATGTTGTGCGCGTAGACCGAGCCGTCGCCCGTGGCCTGGATCAGCAGGGCACCGGCCACCAGCGCGCCGAGGTTGGGTGCAAGCAGCAGGACCCTGCGCAGCCACCGAGGGCCGGACACGACGGCGAGCAGGGCGGCGCTGATCAGCGGCACCATCACGACGAGCGGCAGCAGCGCGGCGTTCATGAGGCGTCCTCGGTGTCGTCGTCGCTGCCGGTGGCGGCGAGAGTCAGCATGTAGATCGTGATCGAGAAGGCGATCACGATCGCGGTCAACACGAATGCCTGTGGGAGCGGATCCGCCGCAGCCTCCGGCGAGCCGAAGGACAGCAGCGGCTGGTCACGCCGAGACGTGCCGCCTGCCGACATCAGCAACAGGTTCACCCCGTGTCCGAGAAGCACGAAGCCCAGCACGATGCGGACCATGCCGCGTTGCAGCATCAGGAAGACCGCACCGGCGATCAAGGCGCCGATCGTGATCGCGAGCGTCATCGGGAACCTCCAGTCGCGGGACCGTTCGACGGCCGACCTGTCGCGGCGCGCCGCCCTCGGGAACCGGTGCGGCCCCGCGAGCCGGAGCGGACTCCCGCCGTCTGCGGCTGCCGCAGTCCCAGATGGTTCAGCGCCGTGAGCAGCACACCGATGACCGCGAGATAGACGCCGACGTCGAAGACCAGGGCGGTGGTGAAGTGGAAGTCGCCCCAGGGCATCCCGATGTCGGCATGCAGTGGCCGCAGGAAGGAGCCGTCGAAGTAGCCCAGCAGCCCGGAGCCTGCCGCCACGACGATCCCGCCTGCGATGAGCCCCGGCGACGAGAGTCGGATACGGGCGGCCGATTCACTCGCAGCCGTCAGATAGACCAGCGCGAACCCCGCCCCTCCGACCAGCCCGGCGATGAAGCCGCCGCCGGGCTCGTGATGCCCCCGCAGGAGCAGGTAGAGCGACCAGAGCACCAGCAGCGGCATCAGCCACCGCGCCACGGTCCGCACGATGACGGTGTTGTCGTCGGCGTTCCAGACCGCACTGCTCGGAGGGACCTTCGCTTGTCGTTCTCCGCCGCCGGAGATCAGACCGCTGGAGTTCAGCACTGAGATGATCACCAGGCCTGCGACGCCGAGGACCGTGAGCTCGCCCATCGTGTCCATCGCCCGGTAGTCGACCAGGATCGTGTTGACGACGTTGGTGCCGCCGGTGTCGTCTTCGACCTGGGAGAGGAAGTACTCCGCAGCCTGTGAGAGCTCCCGGCGACCGGTCATCAGATAGGCGGCCAGGCCCGCGCTGAGTCCGGCCCCGATGGCGATTCCGGCGGTCAGCACCGTCCTTCGCCGGGTCGCGCGATGGAATCTCCGGGGCAGCCGCCGCAGGACGAGCACCGCGACGACGACGGTGAGGATCTCCACCAGCACCTGCGTCAGCGCGACGTCGAACGCCCCGAGGAACAGGAACCACAGTGCCACCGTGAAACCGGCCACGCCCACCAGGACCAGGCCCGCCAGCCGCGAACGGGTGATGGTCGCGGAGAGGACTGCGGCGACCACCAGCACCACCAGGAACCAGTCCAGCGTCCGTGACGTGGGTGCGGTGAAAGATCCGAAGTCGAGGTTCGCGGCGGCGACGACGGCGGTGAGACCACCGATCAGCACGATCGGCACCGCCAGGTGTCGCGCTGGCGAGTCGCTGCGGGTGAGATCTCCCACCCGGACGCCCAGCGCGATCACGCCTCGGTACAGCAGCTCGAAGACCGCCGTGCCCGAGGCGGGGAAGAACCGGCGGCCCGCCAGGGCTTCACCGGAGGCCGACCGCCAGGTGAGGAGCGCGCCCAGGCCGATGGCGGCGGCCGACATCCACAACGCCGCGTTGAAGCCATGCCACAGACTCAGGTCGGCGTACCCGCTTCCGGGTGCGGCGTCGACCGCTACCCGGTCCGCCAGCGGATTAAGCCACGGAGCGCCCAGACCGAGGAGTAGACCGCCGACGACGGCCACGGCAGGCGCGGCGAGAAACCAGACACCGGCCTCGCGAGGCGATGGCTCGTTCGGCGGGCCGCCAAACACTCCGACGACGAAGCGGAACGCGTAGGCGAAGGTGAACGCCGCCGCGATCACCGCTCCGACGCCCACGGCCGGGCCCGCCCAGGCAGGCCCCGGTGCTTCCAGCAGCGCGTCGAACAGGCTCTCCTTGCTCACGAAGCCGAGGAAGGGCGGTATCCCCGCCATCGACAACGCGGCCAGGCCTGCCACAGTCGCGGTGACGGGCATGGCGGCACGCAGACCGCTGAGTCTTCGGATGTCTCGGGTACCGGCTTGACGGTCGATGATGCCGACCGTCATGAACAGCGCCGACTTGAACAAGGCATGTGCCACGGTGTGCACGGCCGCTGCGATCAGCGCCGCAGGAGTACCGATGCCGATCACCATGATGAGGAAGCCGAGCTGGCTGACGGTCGAGTACGCCGCCAGCTCCTTGAGGTCGTGGCGCTGCAGCGCGAAGACGGCACCGATCAGTGCGGTGACCAGACCCACCGAGATGAGTCCGAGGTTCCACACACCGAATTCGCCGAACGCCGCGGAGAAACGCATCGCGACATACACCCCGGCCTTGACCATCGTCGCGGCATGGAGATAGGCGCTGACCGGGGTGCTGGCCGCCATCGCGTCGGGCAGCCAGTAGTGAAAGGGGAACTGAGCCGACTTGGTGAAGACCGCCAGCATCACCAGCAACGCGACCACGGTCGCGAAGCCGGTGTCCTGCATCCAGGACGTGTCGGCCAGGACGGCGCTCAGGCTGCTGGTCCCGGTCCGGACGATGAGCAGGACGACTGCGGTCAGCAGCGCCAGCCCGCCCAGCGCGGTGACGAGGAAGGTGCGCACCGCAGGACGATTCGCCGACGGCCCGGACAGGCCGATCAGGTAGAACGAGCAGATCGTGGTGAGCTCCCAGAACACGAAGAGCAGCACCAGGTCGTCAGCCAGCACCAGACCGGTCATCGCCGTGGCGAAGGCCGTCATCAGGAAGTAGAAGCCACCCCGCCTGCCGGGCGGGAAATACCGCGTCGAGTAGGCGATGATCAGAGCGCCCACCGCGAGCACCAGCATGCAGAAAAGCCAGCCGAGGCCGTCCATCCGCAGTTCGAGGTTCACGCCGATCGCGGGCATCCAGGGGCGCGAGAACTCGAGCGTGCCGCCCTCGACGAGGACGTGCCGTCCCTGAACTGCGACGACGACTGTCAGGGCCGCGAAGACGGCCGCGATCGGCCAGCCTGCCGCACGGCCGAGCAGGCGGTTGAGCAAGGGTGTGCTCAGGGTGGTGAGAGCGAGCGCAACCACCAACACGACCAGCAACACGCCATGGTCCTTTCACGATTCATCGCCACGTCTTCGTCATGGGGGTGCGGGTGACGACGGCCCACCGCCGTGAGTATCAGCGCCTACGGCGCCGAGAACCGACGAGGGAGAAGGGACCGCACGGCAGACATACCTGGCAGCAGGTGACGCTCGCGCGATCAACCAGACGAGGAGGGGGAAGACGACTGCGGGACTGAGATCAGCGAGATCCCGGCGGGCACGCGCTCAGTTCGCCGTGGGCGTTGGTGCCCCACGACGTGGTGTAGCCGTTGGTGCCCGGCGGAAGACCGTGGTCGACCGGCAGTTTGTGGGGTTCGGCGAAGCGGCTCCGCCGCAGACTCGAGGACCGAAAAGCAGGCATCCCGAGCGCGCCCCCCAGAGGGTGGGTGCTGCGGCTGCCCGGCAGGCCGGTGCCATCGCACCGACGACCGACGCTCTCGATCACTGCCCCTCCCCTCACGAAGTGTAGAAGTCGTCAAGAACGTATCAGACGACATCCGGAGTCCTGGCTGGCACGATCTCCCCTTCTGGATGACCTGATGGTCGCTCGCACGGGTGAGAAGCGTTCGACCGAGTCCGAGGTCACCGGCACCGACGACGACACCGCTGCACCTGTGAGACCGGTATCACTGCTCGCGAGAACGTCAAGCCCCGGTGCGCTGCCCTCGTGTGCGCCGTGGATCGATCATCGACTCTCCTCGACAGGTGGGCGATGCAGGTCCGGGGCCGGACGTCCCGGCTGCCCCTTCCAGGCGGCCGAGAGACCGTCGGTGCTGGTGATGCCATCGGGACAGGAGAAGTCAGACGCCGAGATCTCGTCGCGCATGGCCGACGGTACCGATGGCCGCGAGGACGAGCGCGATCACCGAGGAGACGGCGAGGCCCGTCCAATCCGGCGGAGTGTGGGGTACCGCGGCAAGGTGCGCGAACGGCGAGAGGTCCCCCACCCACGCCGGGGCACCCGTGCTCTGCGCCAGGACGTCGAGCAGAAAGCCGCCGACGGCAGGCAGACAACCGACCACGAGGACCGCCCGTGGAAGCCACCCGAGTGCCGCCGTCGCCGCGCCGATGCAGAGCAGGGCGACGGGCACCAGGTTGAGTGCGCCGGCAAGCGCCTCACCCACTCCCAACGGTGCCTGGACGATGCGGGTGCCCGCCCACATCGCGAGACCCACCACGGCGAGCAGCAGCAGAACGCACGCCAGGGTGACGGCGAGCTCGACGGCCACGAGTCGCTCTCGGGATGTCGAGGTGGCGAACAGGGGAACCGCACGTCCACTGCGCTCGTCCTGCCGCATGGCAGCGATGCGCGTCGCGGCGAAACACCCCACCGGAATCGCGAACAGGGTGAACATCGTCGCGGCATAGCCGGTGGTCGCATCCAGGAGACCAAAGCCTGCTGCGGCGGCCAGCTCGGTGAAGCGGGGACTGCCTGCAAGGAAGTCGGTGATCGAGACGGCAAGCAGCCCGATCAGTCCGGCGAAGGCGGCCAAGCCGACCGTCCAGCCCGTCATCGGGGGCAGTACCCGCCGGATCGCGAACCCGGCGAGCGACCCGAGGAACATCATCCGGGGGGATCGTCGGGCTGTCAGCCGGAGCAGGCCCGTACCGGCGTCGCGCATGCGTGCAATGACGACCGCACTCGCCGCGAGCAACACCGGCATCAGGAACAACACGAGGAGCGGAGCGGGTCGATCATGCGCGTAGGGACCGAGTTCACCGACGAGGCCGAACGGCGTGAACCACCGCAGCCAATCCAGCTCCTCCGCTCCGTCGGCGACCATCCGGGCCATCATCGACGCAGTCAGCAGACCGACTCCCAGCCCGGAGGCGGCGACACGAGTGGGAAGGATCTGCGCACACAGCGCGCCCGCTGAGGCGAACCCGACGCCGACCCCGACGAGGCCTGCCGCGTACAACACCGAGCCGACCACCGCCGTGCCCGAGAACACGAGCGTGCCCGCGAGGACCGTTCCGATGACGGCAAGGCACCCGACAAGTACCGTGAGCGACAGGACCACTTGGTCGACCCGGGTCGTCTGCCCTGCCAGGAGCAGGTCCGAATGCCCGGCCTCCTCCTCGCCCCGCGTGAGATGTGTCGCAGTCACACACGCCCAGACCCCGACCAGCACGGCGAACACCGTGCCCGTGCGCCAGACGGTGAAACCGCCCGGATCATCCAGTGCCACCGGGTCGCCGAAGAGGATTCGAATCGCCGGATTCTCCGTCAAAGCTGCCAACGCCTGGGCGTCCAGCACCCCGGCGAACATGGTATGGAACTGGCCCGCCACCAGCCCCGAGAGCCCTGCCACGACGCCCAGCACCACGAGCGCGCTGCGGCGAATCTGCTTGAGATGCAGCGCGGCGATGGCGCAAAGAGCCCGCCGCCGGACCGGGCGCGACGTCGATCGCAGTGCGGTCCGCTCCGCCGAGGTCATCGATCCCGCTCGCCGTAGTAGTCGAGGAAGATCTCCTCCAGCGTCGGTTCTCGGACCTCGATCGTCTCGATCTCCGCCGATGCCAGTGCGCGCAGCGCCGGACCGGCGGCGCCGGACAGGGTGAAGCGCAGTCGGGAGCCGCCGAGAACCTGGGTTTCGAGCACACCGGGCGTCCGTGTCAAATCGGGCGGATCGCCCGTGAAGGAGACTTCGACCTCCGTACGTCGGAGCCTGCGCAGCTCCGCGATCCGAGCCACCTCCGCCAGGCGACCGGACCGCAGAATCGCCACCCGATCACAGAGTGCCTCGACCTCGTCGAGCAGATGGGAACTCAGGAACACTGTCTGGCCTCGGTCTCTGGCCTCAACCACGCATCGACGGAACTCGCGGTCCATCAGCGGATCGAGACCGCTGGTGGGTTCGTCGAGGATCAACAGCGGTGCCCGAGTGGCGAAGGCGGCCACGAGCGCGACCTTCTGCCGGTTGCCCGTCGAGTACGTCGCCGCCGCCCGGTCCAGGTCCAGAGCGAACCGGTCGACCAGGACCTCTCGATAGGCGAGGTCTGCCTCGGGGCCGGTCCGTGCGAGCAGGTGGAGGATCTCAGCACCCGTCAGCGAGGGCCACAACGCCACGTCGGCAGGCACATAGGCCACATGCCGATGGGCCCGACGAACATCCCGGACGTCGTCACCGAACAACGACGCACTGCCTGCCGAGGCACGCACCAGGCCGAGCAGGAGGCGGATCGTCGTCGACTTGCCCGCGCCGTTGGGCCCGAGAAAGCCGAAGACCTCACCGCGCCGGACGGTCAGCGAGAGGTCCTCCACCGCCGTCGTCCGCCCGAAACGCTTGGTCAGCCCCCGTGCATCGATCGCGAGCGGCTCCGAAGAGCAGGCAGGACCGTGGGAAGCAGCCATGAGGTTCCTCTCGACGACAACGCTCAGACGTTGCCGACCAGACTTCCCGGCGCACCAGGCGGAACGGTACTCCCCTGATCTTCAGGCAGTCCACCCCGACCTGGACAGACCCTATGGTCAACCGCAGACAGCCCACCTCGTGGACCGAGACTCGCGCCACAGGAATGATCGTTGAGGCTGCGATGACACCGGCCATCCCGCCCTCGAGCACGTCCTCGGCGGACGGAGCCCATCTCCCTACACACCGACGGCCGACCACTGTCACGCCGGGTGAGCGGTTTCGCGACGGTTCCATCGGCTGAGGCGTCCTGTCGGTTCGCGGCCTCGGCGCCCCGCCGCGTCCCCGGGGACGTCGACCCAGACCAGGGGAGAACGCCGAAACGGCAGCGTCTCGCACCGCCGACGACCCGGCGGTAGCCGCCTGTGTCATAGCCACCGAGCTCTCTCACGTCAGCTCGGCGAACCGCTCGGTGTCGACGGCCTTCCCCGCCACGATGAGCAGATCACCGGCACGCACCACGGTCTCTGCTGTGGCGTAGCTGAAGCCCTCGCCCCGACGCTTGATGCTCACCACGGTGATCTTGTGCTTGGAACGGAGCTGAGCCTCGCCGAGCGTACGACCGACCGCCTCGGCCGGTGCGGTCGTCTTGACCATCGCGTAGTCGTCCTCGAACTCGATGTAGTCCAGCATGCGACCCATCACCAGGTGCGCGACCCGCTCCCCCATGTCATGTTCCGGCAACACGACATGGTGCGCGCCCACCCGTTCCAAGATGCTGGCATGCTGTCGGGAGAGCCCCTTGGCCCAGATGCTCGGAATGGCGAAGTCCCCGAGCAGCGACGTCGTGAGGATGCTCGCCTCGAGATCGGTCCCGATCGCCACGACCGCTCGATGGAACCGGTGGACACCGAGTTGGCGCAGCGCATCGTCATCGGTGGAGTCGGCGACAGCAGCATGGGTGACACGATCGGCATATCGATCCACGATCTTCGGATTCGAATCGATGGCGAGCACCTCCGTCCGCTGCCGCATCAACTCCATGGCGACGGAGCCCCCGAACCTGCCGAGACCGATGACGACTGCGCGATTGGTCGCATTGTCCTTCTTAGCCAACGATGGGTCGCTCCTCCGGTAGTTCGTAGCGCCGCGGCCGATCCCGCAGCGCGAGCGCTGCCGCGAGTGTGACGGGGCCGAGCCTGCCGATGAACATCAGTGCCGACATCAGCACCTGTGCGACGGGTGGCAGATCCGCGGTGATCCCGGTGGACAGGCCCACCGTCGCCACTGCCGAGATCGATTCGAACAGCACCTCGTCGAGGCTGAACGGCGTGATCGACAACAGCGTGATGGTGGTGACCATGACCAGGGCCACGCTCAACAGCGCGATCGTCAATGCCTGCCGCTGAACGCTGGACGCCAGCCTGCGTCCCATCAGGTGCACCGTGGGTTCGCCCCTGATCTCGGCCGCGATCACGAAGGCCAGCAACGCGAAGGTCGTGACCTTGATCCCCCCTGCCGTACTCGCGCTCCCGCCACCGATGAACATCAGCACGTCTTGCACGAGCAGGCTCGCCGACGTCATCTCGCCGACGTCGACACTGTTCAAGCCCCCGGATCGGGGCATCACCGCTGCGAAGAAGCCCGCAAGCAGCTTGGTGGGCACGCCGAACCCGCCCATCGTGCTCGCGTTACGCCACTCGCTAGCCGTGATGAACACGAAGCCGATCAGCAGCAACAGCGCCGTCGCCCCCAACGTGATCTTGGCGTGCATGGACCATCGGTGCGGGCCTCGGAGCCTGCGACCCACTTCGAAGAGAACCGGGAAGCCCAACCCGCCTGCGATCACCGCGAGGGAGATCGTCAGGGAGATCCACGGGTCGGCGACGAAGCGCGTCATGCTATCGCTGTAGAGCGAGAACCCGGCATTGTTGAATGACGCGACCGAATGAAAGATCCCCGAGTACACCGCGTCACCGGGTGAATAGTCATATGCGATCAGCAACCTCGCGGCGAGGACCACGGCGATGACCACCTCGAAGAGGAGGCTGAGCCTGATCACGCCGATGACGACTTTGCGCACGTCCCCGAGCTGAAGGCTCCGCGTCTCGCGCTGGGCGGTCAACTCCATGCCGAGCCCGAGCCTGCGGGACACCAGCAGCCCGAGGATTGAGGCCAGGGTCATGATGCCGAGCCCGCCTGCCTGAATGAGCACCAGGATGACGACCTGTCCGAAGGTGGACCAGTGCGATCCCGTGTCCACCACTGCCAGGCCGGTGATCGAGACCGCCGACGTCGCGGTGAACAAGGCATGAACGACGTCGGTGGGCTCCCGACTGGCGGCCGCGATCGGCAGGGTGAGCAACGTCGTGCCGATACCGATGGCCACCGCGAACCCGGCGACCACCGCGCGGGCGGGCCTGCCAGCAGGGGGAAGGAGGCGCCGCAGGCGACGTCGCCATGACCGTGGTCGTGCGTCCGCAGACTCGTGCGGGCCGCTCCGACTCATCGCATCCCTACGCCTCCCCGCGAGAGTCTCGCGCTGCCGCCGAGCAGGAGGTGGCTGCTCGATCCCCGGCCGAGCAGCCTAGCCCCTCACCGCTGGGCAGCGAAGTTGCCTCGCGCACCATCGATCGGCTCAACCATGGGGGCGGCCGGTACAGGTCAGCACCGCATGCGTACCGCTCGGTGCCTGCGGAGATGCGGAGGAGCGGGGACGGGCTCGTCGCGGGGCCGACGGCTGGGGCTCGCAGGCCTCCCCCGCGGGCTGCCGCGCTAGGCGCGGGTGGCGCGCGAGGCGGTGCGTCGGGCGGCGGGAAGCCGCACCGTGACGACGAGTCCGCCGCCGGGGCGGGGCATGATCGTCGACGTCCCGGCGTGCGCGCGGATGATGCTCTGCACGATCGCCAGTCCGAGGCCGACGCCTGCATGGTCGTCGTCGCGCAGGCGTTCGGTGCCGCGCTGGAACGGCTCGGTCAGGGTCGACACCCGCTCCGGGGACAGCGCGCTGCCCGTGTTCTCGACGCGGAGCACGGTCATCGACCGCTGCATCGCGGTGTGCACCGAGATCATGCCGCCTGCGGGCAGGTTGTGAACGATCGCGTTGTGCACGAGGTTCATCGTCATCTGGAGCAGCAGCGCCGCCGAGCCGACGGTCTGCGTCTTCTCCCCGCCGACGTCGATCCGGACACCGCGCCGCTCGGCGAGCGGGAACAGCGTCTCGACCGCCTCCTCCGCGACGAGGGAGAGATCGACGATCTCCCGCAGGAACGATCTTCCGTCGACTCTGCTGAGCAGCAGCAGCGCCTCGGTCAACTCGATCGCCCTGGTGTTGACGGTCTGGAGCCGGGCGATGAGCTCCTCGACGTCTCGGTCCGGATCGTTGCGCGCCACGTCGAGAAGCGTCTGCGAGATCGCCAACGGCGTGCGCAACTCGTGGGAGGCGTTCGCCGCGAACCGCTGCTGTTCCGCGACGTGCGCCTCGAGCCGCTCGAGCATCGTGTCGAAGACGTCGGCGAGTTCGCTGAGTTCGTCCTGCGGGCCCTCCATCCGGATGCGATGCGAGAGTGATCCGTTGGTGGCCAGCCGCGCGGCGTCGCCGATGCGGGTGAGGGGAGCGAGCATCCGCCCCGCAAGGAACCATCCGCCGATCAGACCGAGCACGAGCAGGAACAACAGTGCTGCGGTCGCCGCCGGGGCGAAGGCTCGCAGCAGATCCGACTGGTTGGGCACGAAGCCGCCCCGCGTGTTGATCGCGCGGTCGGGCACGTAGCGCAGCAGGAACACCCACACGACGGCGAGCAGCAGGACGCCTGCGACGACCAGGAAGGCCGCGTAGCTCAGCGTCAGCTTCAGGCGGACGCTGAGCCCAGGGCGTCTAGGCACGGGAACCGTCCGCCGCCCCCGGGTCGACGTCGGTGTCCATGCGATAACCCACTCCGGGGACGGTGGCGATCAACCACGGCTCGCCGAGTCGCTTCCGCAGCGATGAGACCGTGATGCGGACGGCGTTTGTGAAGGGGTCGGCGTTCTCGTCCCAGGCACGCTCCAGCAGCTCTTCCGCGCTGACGACTCCGCCTTCCGCCGCGAGGAGCACTTCGAGCACGGCGAACTGCTTCCTGGTGAGCGCGACGTACCGACCGTCGCGGAAGACCTCCCGGCGGAACGGGTCCAGGCGGAGTCCGCCGACCTCCAGCACCGGCGGCCGGGTGTGTGCCCGCCGACGATCGAGGGCGCGCAGCCGGAGCACGAGTTCCCGGAGCGCGAACGGCTTCGTGAGATAGTCGTCGGCGCCGAGCCCGAATCCGGATGCCTTGTCGTCGAGACGATCGGCCGCGGTGAGCATGAGGATCGGGATGCCGCTTCCGGAGCCGACGATCCACCGGGCGACCTCGTCGCCGGAGGGGCCGGGGATGTCGCGATCCAGCACGGCGATGTCGTAGGAGTTCACGCCGAGCAGTTCCAGCGCCGTGTCGCCGTCGCCCGCGATGTCGGCGGCGATCGCCTCGAGCCGGAGCCCGTCCCGGACCGCCTCGGCCAGGTAGGGCTCGTCCTCGACGATCAGCACACGCATGCGTGCAGGCTACGCAGCACCGCATATCGCGGGCATATCCAGAATCGGATACCTCCTGGCAACAGTGGGCGAAGTTCGCTGAATGGCATGAACGACAGCACACCCGCCCTGCTTAGAGCCTGTCTTCGGTCCCTCTCCGTCGTGAGCGGGACCGGCGTGGATGAGCTGCCAGGCGGAGGAGAGAGCCATGGCGGAGCCATGGTGACCGACGACAACGCCGCAGATCGCCACGCCGGCCCCGCGCAACAGGAAAGAGGGGCCGAAGACAGGCTCTCGGCCTGTCTTCGGTCCCTCTCCGTCGTGAGCGGGGATCGGCGTGGCTGAGCAGGCTCCGAGTGCGCCTCGCCGACGTCGGATCGTCGTGGTCGGGCTGACGCTCGCCGTCACGATGATCGCCGGGTTCGCCGTGCTGCAGTCGCGGCAGACAGGCTCCGCTGCCTCCGCAGGCACCTCGATCGACGCGCTGTGGGCGGCGATACGCGGCGAACCCACTGCGGCCGACGGCAAGGTGGTCGACGGTCAGCGGCTCTCGGCCTTCGACGAGGAGGCGCCGGCAGTGGTGAGGCTCGACGCCGACCTGCTCGCCGCCCTTCGACGCGCCGCGACGGACGCCGAGGGCGACGGCGTCACGCTCGAGGTCACCAGCGGCTGGCGCTCACCGAGGTATCAGGATCGGCTGTTCCGGGACGCCGTCGCCGAATACGGCTCGCGAGAGGAGGCCGCCCGCTGGGTGGCGACCTCGGCGACCTCCGAGCACGTGTCGGGCGACGCGGTCGACATCGGCCCGTATGCGGCCATCGACTGGCTGGTCCGGTACGGCTCCGATTACGGCCTGTGTCAGATCTACGGGAACGAGCCGTGGCACTACGAGCTGCGACCGGAGGCGGCCGTCGAGGGCTGCCCGCAGATGTATGCGGACCCCACCGAAGACCCGAGGATGCAGCAGTGACGTCGACGCAGGTCACCGAGCGGGCCTTTCCGGTCACCCCGGTGAGGCCACCAACGTTGGAGACGCTCCCCCTCGCGGTCGCCGCGAACCTGGCGAGCGCACGGGCGCGGACGCGCAGCGCGATCATGGCCGTGGTCAAGGCCGACGGGTACGGCCACGGAGCGGTCCCGATCGCGACGGCCGCCGTCGACGCGGGCGCCGAGTGGCTCGGGGTGACGGACCTGGCCGAGGCCGCGACGCTGCGTGCGGCCGGACTCACGGTGCCGATCCTCTCGTGGCTGAACCCCGCCGGTGTCGACGCCTGCCTGGCCGCCGCCGAGCGGATCGACGTCGCCGTCGGGTCCGCCGACGAGCTGCGTGACCTCCTCGCCGGGGCCGAGGCCACCGTGCGGGTGCACCTCCAGCTGGACACCGGCATGGCCCGCGGCGGCTGTCCGCGTCATGAGTGGGACGAGCTGCTGGGTCTCGCCCGACGGGGGCAGCTGTCGCGGCGGATCGACGTCGTCGGTCTGATGGGACATCTCCCGCTGGCGGATCAGGCCGATCCCCCGACGAACCGGCCTGCCGTCGCTCGGATGCACGAGGCACGGCGGGCGGCGGCGAAGGCGGGTCTCGGTCCGCTGATCGTCCATCTCTCCGCCACGGCAGGCGCACTGACCGATCCGGCGACGCACTTCGGGATGGTGCGCATCGGCGCTGGACTCGTCGGCATCGACCCCTCCGAGACGGTCATGTTGCACGGGGCGTCCCGGCTGACGGCGTCGATCGTGCACAGCACCACCGTCGAGGCGCGCACCTCGGTGGGTTACGGCGGTGATCACGTCACCGATCGGCCCACCCGCCTCGGCGTCCTCGGCGTCGGCTATGCGGATGGGATCCCCCGCGACCTCGCACGGGATGCGGCGGTGGAGATCCACGGGCGGCGCTGTCGCATCGTCGGACGGGTCTCGATGGATCAGATCGTCGTCGACACCGGTCCGGACCCCGTCCCGCGCGGCACGACCGCGACGGTGTTCGGCCCGGACGGCGGCGCGACACCGAGCATCCACGACTGGGCCCGATGGGCCCGAACCATTCCGCACACCATCGTCACCGGCATCGGACCACGAGTGAGAAGGAGCATCGGATGAGACAGCGGATCCTGGTGATCGGCGGTGGACAGAACGCGGAGCACGACGTCTCGACGGCCACCGCCTCGGCCGTCGAGACGGCACTGCGCGAGAGAGGCTTCGAGGTCGACGCGCTGACCATCGGCCCGGACGGGATCTGGACGCACGCGCAGCAGTCGCTCGGGGTCCGCGCGATCGACTCGCTGGCGGCGGCGATGCGGATCATCGGACACGCCGACGTCGTCTTCCCCGCGGTGCACGGCGCGCTCGGCGAGGACGGGACCCTGGCCGCCCTGTGCGCTCTCGCGCAGACGCGCGTGGTCGGCTCGGACCTTCGGGCAGGCGCGATCGGGATGGACAAATGGGCGACCAAACTCGTCGCCCAGGCCGTCGGAATCCGCACCGCGCCGGGGCGGTTGGTGGCGGCGAACGAGATCGGCGACGTCGAGTTCGAGGGCGAAGTGGTCGTGAAACCGGTGGCGGGAGGCTCGAGCTTCGGCGTCACCCTGGCCCGCGATCCCGCCCGACTGCACGCCGCGCTCCGCACCGCCGCCGAGTTCGACCGGCGGATTCTGATCGAGGAGGTCGTCCACGGCCGGGAGATCGACGTCGCCGTGCTGGGCGAGGCCGACGGCACCCGCTGGGCGGCGCCGCCGCTGGAGATCCACGCGCACGGATTGTTCGACACCACGATGAAATACGACGGCTCGGCCCGATTCACCGTGCCCGCCGCGCTCGACACGGCAGACCACGCAGCCCTGACGAGGGCAGCGCTGACCATGTTCGACGCGCTCGGCTGCGCAGGGGTCGCCCGCATCGACTTCTTCCTCACCGACGACGGGCCCGTGCTCAACGAGGTCAACACCATGCCGGGGATGACGGCGGCCTCCCAGGTGCCGAGGATGTTCGCGGCGGCGGGCCTGACCTACGAGGAGCTGATGAGCCGCCTGGTCGACGGGGCGTCGGTGCCGGGCGTCGGGCTGCCGATCCACGCACGCGCAGCGAGGTGACCGCGCAGCGCAGAGAAGGCTGGCCCGACGTCGCCAAGGGCGTCTGCATCATCCTCGTCGTCCTCTGGCACGTCGTCACCAAGCACGTCGCGCACCTCGACTGGCCGGCGACCGCCGGGATGCCTGCGGTGTGGACGCTGCTCAGCGCGCTGTCACCGCTGCGGATGCCGCTCTTCTTCCTCGTCTCCGGACTGTTCGCCGCCCGCGCGGTGTGTTCGCCCCATGCTGCGACGGCGGTGCGGCGCACCACGGGGCTGATCAGCCTGTACGTCCTCTGGCTCACGATCCAGACCTTCGCGTTGGCGGCGGCGCCCGATTTCGACACGGCCCGCGCGACCGGCCTCGGCGAGTACCTCGCGCAGCTCACCGTGAGCCCCACCAACCTCTGGTACCTGCTCGCGCTCGCCGTCTACCTGGTCGTCGCCCGCCTCACCCGTACCCTGTCGACACCTCTCGTGCTGGGGTCGGCGTTCTTCCTCGCCTGCATCGCCTCGGCAGGACTGCTGCCGGACTGGGGGAACCTCTGGCAGCTGGTCCAGAACCTGTTCTTCTTCCTCCTCGGACTGCGGCTGCGTGGTCGGGTGGCGAACGTCGCCGCCTCGGCCACCCTGCCGTCGATGCTGGGGTTCGGGGCGGGCTTCGCGGCAGCCGTCGTCCTCGTCTCGATGCTGGACGCGCGCGAGTGGTTCGGCGTCTGGCCGCTGCTCTCCATCGTGGCCGTGCTCTTCGGGGTCACGGCGTGTGCGCTGCTCGACTCCCGGGTGCCGTGGCTGGCAACACCGCTGCGCCTGCTCGGTCAGCAGACCCTCCCGGTGTACGTCATCCACATGATCCCGCTCGCCCTCGTCCACCAGGCCCTGCGCGGCACGGCGGCGAGCGCGGCCCTGGCGACTCCGGTGCTGTCGATCATCGGACCGCTCCTGCTGACGACGGTGGTCGTCATCGGCTGCCTCGGCGCACACCGCGTACTGAACCGACTCGGTCTCGGCGTGCTGTTCGATCCGCTGGTCGTGGCTCGCCGGTTCCGGCGCAGCGCCGGGAAGGACAAGAGCTGAGCCCGAGCAGCAGGGTGGGAGGCCGCGCAGATCCGGCGGCCGATGTGTCCGGGGATCGCCGTCCCGACGCCGCCGACTCGACGCCGCCGTCTCGACGACGGTCGGTGGCTGGGACGATGCAGCCGCAGATGTAGAAGGCGGGCCGACCCGGCAGGCGGACCCGACCATGGAATCCCGTTCTGGCGTGCGCGGGCCCGGCCGGTGAACGTGCGCAGCGGGAACACGGCCGTGTTGGAGCGTCGAGTTGCCATTCACCCTGGCCCATCCCGCCGCGGTGCTGCCGCTGCTCCGTCGGCCGTTCGTCGCGGCAGCGCTGGTCGCGGGTGCCGTGGCGCCCGACCTCCCGTACTACCTGAGCAGCCTCGGTCTGGCCAGGGCAAGCGCCCAGGACTGGTACGGGGTGCTGCTGCCCAACGCCACGCAGACGCACTCGCTCGCGGGCCTGGTGCTCAACCTGCCGTTCGCCCTCGCGCTGGTCGCCCTCTACGGGATGGTGCGGGCGCCGATCACCGCGCTGCTCCCGGCCGGGGTCCGACTGCCGGGGCGGGAGCCGACGGCAGGCTGGCGAGCGAAGGCCCGGCACGCCCTGTGGCTGATCCTCTCCGCCGTGATCGGGATCGCCTCTCATCTGGTGTGGGACGCCGTGACCGTCTCCCGGCTGCTGCAGAACGCGAGCACGGTCGTCGGGGCAGTGGCGATCGGGTGGTATCTGTGGCGCCACCGACGCCGAATGCGCAGCCGGGACGAGGGGGACGCCCGCCTGAGTCCCGCGCTGCGGTGGAGCGTGGCGGCGCTGTTGGTCCTGACGCCCCTGACGGCCGTCGCCGTGGGAGTCCCCGGGGACTATCACGGCTTCCGCTCCGTGGAGGTGGTGGACTTCGACCGCCCGGTCACCGTCGACCTGGGGGACGGCCGGAGCGAGACCACCTACCCCGCCACGACGGTCGAGGCCCCGTTCGGCACCCTCGTCGAGGGCATGGTCACCGGGGCCGCCAAGCGGGCGGGCACCGCGTTCGCGGCCGTGCTGCTGCTGTACTCCGCAGCCTGGCAGATCGCCGCCGTGTCGCGCCGGTCGACGCCGAGGCCTGATTCCGCCGCCGTGTCGCGACGCCCGGCGCAGGACGGGGAGGCCACGACACCCGTCGAACGATAGCCGCGCCACCCTGTTCGAGGGGTGGTCTCGGTCGTTCGGCTGCGTCGTGGGATTCGACGTCGCCACGACGGACGGCCGTCGGCACCGGGACGTGCCTTCCTGCGACGGCGGCCCCCGGAATATCCTGGACCGGTGCACACGGCAGGAGCACGTGTCGTTCACCTGAGCATGGCGGGCAGCACCGCGCCGCCCTCCTTCGTGACGATGGCGCTTCTCCACTGGAGGATCGTGAGCCTGCTTCGACCGGCCGCCCACGAATCCCCGACGCTCCAGATCGCATTGATCTTGGGGCACAGGTGAGCGGGCAGCCGGGCGAGAATCCTGCTTCAGCGGACGACGGTCGCTCGTTGTGGCAGCGCGACTTCCGTCGCTGGCTCGGCAGTCGGACCATCTCGTCGGCGGGCACCGAGGCGCTCACCGTCGTCATTCCTGTCCTCGTCTATCAGCAGACCGGCTCCGCCGCGCTCACGGGAGCGACGTCGGCACTGATGTCGCTGCCGTATCTGCTCTTCGGTCTGTTCGCAGGCGCACTGGCCGACCGACTCAGCCGCAGGCGTCTCATGGTCGCCGCCGACCTCACGGCCGCCGCTGTCGTCGCGTCCGTTCCCGTCGTCTACCTGACCGGGTCGGTCGGCGCGGCGCACATCCTCGTTGTGGCGTTCGTCGCCTGGACGGCGTTCGTCTGGTTCGACGCCGCAGCATGGGGAGCGCTGATCAGCGTCGTCGGCCGAGACCAGCTGGTCCGCGCCAACTCGGTGATCTGGTCGTTCGGCATCACGGCCGGGATCGCGATGCCTGCGGTGGCGGGCGTGGTCGGGAGCGCCACTCACCCGAGCATGATGCTTGCCGTCAGCAGCGTGACCTACGCCGTCTCGGCGATCCTGATCCTCCGGATTCGCACGAACCTCAACCCCCGGATCGAGGGAGCCACCCAGCCCAGGACGTCCCTGCTGCGCACGATCCGGGCCGGACTGGAGTTCATCTGGCGAACGGTGGAGATCCGTCTGGTCGCCCTGGCCTCGGTGGGTCTCACGTTGTCCAGCGGTGCCGTCATCGGGATTCTCGTGGTGCATCTCGATCGAAATCTCGGCATCGCCGCGGACGACTGGCGGGTCGGCCTGTTCTTCGCCGCCGGTGCGATCGGCGCGCTGTCGGCGACGATCCTGCTGCCGTGGTCGACGAGGCTGATCGGGTCGGGCCGGCTGTCGGCCGTGGCCTTCACCCTGTACATCCCGGCCCTCGTCGCCGTCCTGGCGACGGAGCACTGGCTGCCCGCCCTGGGCTGCTGGGCGATCTGGTACTGCACCAACACGCTCGCGGTGATCAACGGGGTCACTCTTCGACAGCAGCTCACCCCGGACGAGTTACAAGGACGGGTCAACACCTCGGCACGGATGATCGCGCTCGGCGGCACCCCCGTCGGCGCGGTGCTCGGCGGTGTGCTGGCCGAGTCCGTCGGAGTCCGGGAGACGCAACTGCTGGCGATCATCCCGATCGCCCTCGCGGCGCTCGTCCTGTGGTTCTCCCCCGTCCGGCGGTTCGGCCTGCCGAGTTGACCGCGTCGCCGTGCGCCGCATCGAAGCGGACCGGGCTGTCGGCGCGCCGATCCGACATTCCCGAGACGTCGCGACGCTCGGCTCGGGCGATCCGGCGCTGCGCACTGTCGACACACCTCACGGCAGACGCACGAGAGGCTCCTCGCCGACGAGAGCGGGACCGGCGACCGAGCGATCCAGACGGGGCCGCCGTTCCTTGGATGATCTGACGCCGCCACACCGATGATCCGATGCGGAAGCCGTCAGGGAACTCGGGAACCGCCGGTTCCCTGGCAGACCTCCGCACGCTGCTCACCGATCACCGGCCTCGGCGGCCTGCACCGGCGGCACGTCGACCGGGACAACTCGGCTCCGCGAAGGACGTGCCTATCCGCGCACCACGTCGTCACGGCGGGTGCGGCCGAAGTGCGGCGGGACTCCGGCCGAACGTCGAGCCGACACGGCCGATCCGGTCGCCGGGCGGGCAGTTCATCGCCGACGCAGCGTCGCAGCCGTGAAGAAGGAGCCGAAACGGGCGACCGCGCGCAGCCTGCGGGCCGAGGTCGGCCCCGATCCGCGCAGCGATGCTCCCAGCCGCACGAGGTCGCGTGCACCGATCGACAGCACGAAGCGCTGCGTCTCCTTCGGACCGGCTGCGGCATCGGCGAGGGAGAGTTCGGCACGGAGGGTGGTCAGCCCGATCAGCAGCTCCAGCGGATTGCGAGACCGCACCGTCTTCACTCCCGACAGCTGCCACCGGCGGCCGTCGTCGTCGACGAAGTGCATCGCGTACGACATCGCCTCCCGTTCCCCCTCGGCGAACAGGGAGAGCGTTCCGCTGACGCGGGCCCGCGAGACGATGCCCTCGACGCTGACCACCCCGCGCATCGACACCGGGTGTGCCGCATCGGCCAGGAACGGGTCGATGCCGGGAATGTCCGCCTTCAAGGTCACGACCATCCTCGGTCGGTCTCCCCGGCGGGTCGCCATTCGTTCCCGGAAGGCCACACCGCCGCCCCTGGTCGAGGCAGACACCTCGGCGGTGGACGCGGAGCCTGCGGCCTCGGCTTCCCATGGATCAATCACGGCATTCCTCCACTTCGAGTTTTCTGGGGTGATGCGGCGGTGACCCGCGTCGCAGCCGACGGCGCCTGCCGAGAAGAGGGCGCGGACGTCGGATCGGGCGCCCACGTCCGGCGACGGCCTGCGACGGCCGGAGTTCTCGCCGCCTTCTCGACCAGGGAGGACACCGTGCGACGCCGTCGCCGCACGTCGTCAGCTCGCGCGCCAGAAGGGTGCGGCGCTGCCGGGGTCCTCACTGATGTCGGCGAGCAGTCCGGTGATGTCCGGCATCTCGTCGTACCGGCGCCGATGGATGGCGGCGATCTTCGCGCCCGTCTCCGGGTCGGGGTCGTCGGTGATGTCCAACGACACGAATTTGTCGACCATCGGCAGCCCGATCCGGTCGATCTCGCGGTGCGCCGGATGGTTCATCATCTTCTCGTAGCCTTCGACGTCCGTGATCGTGGAGACGGCACCGTACTCGTACTCCCCGCCGAATTCGCGACCGATGACCCACGATCTGACCGCCGGGAGACGGCCGCTCGCGCCGCGCATGCGCTCCAGTGCGGTCTCCACCTCCGCCACCGAGATGTCCGGCTTGAGGGTGAAACGAATGCAGTGCCAGATCATCTGGTGTTCCTTTCGATGTCGTTCGTCGAGACGGTCAGGCGGAGGGGAAGACGCCCGCGTGGTCGTGGGCGAAGTCGGTGATGTCGCGAGCGGGCCTTCCGGTGAGATCGGCGACGGCGGTGTGCACGTCGGCGGCCTCACCTCTCGCGTAGTGGGCGTAGTCCTCGACGAGACCGTCGAGCTGCCACAACGGAAGGAAGGCGGCCAGGGCGGTGGCGCGACGGCGCCGGTCCCGACCGGGACGAGATTGCTGCCAGGCACGTCGACGGGGCCGGACCGACCCGGAATCGCCTGCGCTGTGCGCCACCCGCTGATCGCGCCGAGCAGGACGGCGGCGGCAGGTCGACCAGCAGCAGGCTGCGGGACACCCGCTGAGGGGTTCGCATCACGATCGATGCGGTCTTCGTCGTCATCGGTTCTTCCTTGGTCAGCGAGTGCGTGCTTCCGCATCCGGCAGGCGGTGCGGCCCATGCGGACCGGGCGAGACCCGGTTCCAGGGCACGGTGATCAACGAGCAGGCCCCGGCGTCCGTCCGTTGCGGTGATCACAGCCACCCAAAAGAACGTGAGCGGTCACTATCATTAGGGCAAAAACAACACTCCGCCTGCGGTCAGGCGCCGGAGTCCAGGAACCGCTCGGCCCATTCGTCGGTTTCGGCACGAACGGACAGGTCCATAGACGCCGCAACCATGTACAACATGCCTTCGGCAAGAAAGGAGTGCGCCGTGTCGGTTCCGACCTGCGGCAAGACCTCCATTCGCTCGAAGGCATCCTGCGTCCAGCCCTGCATCACATCGCGGATGTCCGGGTCCTCACACGCCGCGTAGCCCTGAAGCAGGATGAGCATGATCTCGCGCCGTTCCATGAGATCGCCCCAGCCGTCCGCCATCGTCTGCAGCGGATTGACTGCCTCCTTCTCGCCGGGAATGAGCACCACCCGCTCGATCGTGGCAAACGTCTGTTTCAGTACTGCGATGAAGAGTTCCTTCTTGGTCGAGAAGATGCGGAACAGGTTCGGATGGGAGATCTCCACATCCTTGGCGATGGTCACGGTCGAGCCGCCGTGCAGCCCCTTGTGACTGAACTCCTTCAACGCCGCCGCGAGGATCTGCTCACGACGCAGCTCGATGCTGACCCGAGGCCTGCGTTCCCCCGCCATGGTTGATAGTTAACACTCACTACCGGGTCGGCGTCAACTCGGCACCGCGCAGGCGGCGGGCATCGCCGACCGGACGGACCCGCCGTGCGGATGACGTGGTCCATCCGCCTCTCCCCCAGCCCCGGTATGCCGCGCGTTCGCCCGCTCGCCGGGTCCCGGAACAACCGCCGACCGTACCGGGGAGGACGGCGAGCGGCAGGACTGCGGCCGAGCTGTCGCCGTGTCCTCGCCTCGGTCACCGGGTATGGGAGCGCCGAGAGCCCGAATGCCGACGCGAGCAGCTCGGCCAGCGCTGTGCCCGCCCGGCCCCGACGCCGGGCGGGCACAGTGAGCAGGCCGACTCAGGACTTCGACGTGCTCCCGGTCGACGCGCTCGCGGTCGACACCGCCTCGTTCGACACCGCCCCGGTTGACGCCGCCCGGTTCGCCGGATGCGCGTGCTCCAGCGAGGCACCCTCGACGTCGACGTCCGGCATGGCCTTGTCGAGCCACTTCGGCAGCCACCACGCCTTCTCGCCGAGCAGGTGCATCAACGCGGGCACCAGCACCATCCGGACCACGAAGGCGTCGAAGAGCACACCGATCGCCAGCCCGAACCCGAGCGGCCGGACCATGCCGAGGTGGCTGAAGACGAAGCCGCCGAAGACCGAGATCATGATGATCGCGGCAGCCGTGACGACCGCCCGCCCCTGCCGCAGGCCCTGCACCACCGCCGCCCTGGCGGGCATGCCGTGGACGTGCGCCTCCCGCATGCCAGAGACCAGGAAGAGCTGGTAGTCCATCGCGAGGCCGAACAGGACGCCCATGATGATGATCGGGCCGAAGCTCAGCACCGGGCCGGGCTCGTGCACGCCGAAGACGTCCGACAGCCAGCCCCACTGGTAGATGGCCGTGACCGCGCCCAACGCGGCGAACAGCGACAGGACGTATCCGGCCGTGGCGATCAACGGCACCAGCAGCGAACGGAACACCAGCACCATGATCAGCAGGGAGAGGCCGACGACGACCACCAGGTAGACCGGCAGCGCCTCCGCGAGCTTCTCCGAGACGTCGATGTTGCCCGAGGCCTGGCCCGCGACGCCCAGGGTCGCGTCACCCGACAGCGGCGTCAGCGACCGCAGATCCCGGACGAGGCCCTCGGTCGAGACGCTCGAGGGACCCTCCGCCGGCACCACCTGGAAGAGGAAGACGTCGCGATCGTCGGAGACGACGATGGGCGCCACGGCGGAGACGTCGTCGTGCTCCATCAGCTCTGCGGCGACCCCCGCCTGCGTCGCGGTCACCTCGGTCTCGCCCACCGCGTCCGACAGCTCGGCGACGACCAGCAGCGGACCGTTCATCCCGGGCCCGAACTCCGACTCGATGGCCGCGTAGGCCTGGTACTGCGTCGTGTCGGGCGATTCCGAGGAGCCCTCGGGCAGGCCGAGTCGCATCGAGAGCGCGGGGACCGCGAGCACGAGCAGTCCCAGGGTGGCCAGTGCGACGGCGCCGAGCGCGCGGGGAGTGCGCATCGGCTTGACCTCGGTCTCGGTGTGCCGTGCGTCGCCGATGGTCGCGCGAGCGCGACGCCCCAGCGCCCTGGTGCCGAGCAGACCGAGCAGCGCGGGCGTCAGGGTGATCGAGACCAGGACGGCGACCAGGACACAGGCCGCGCCGACGATGCCCATCGTGGCGAGGAAGGGAATCCCGGTCACGCCGAGCGCGACCAGCGCCACGATCACGGTGCTGCCCGCGAACACGACCGCGTTGCCCGCGGTGCCGTTGGCCAGGCCGATCGACTCGTCCACGTCCATGCCCGCCAGCAGCTGCTTGCGATGCCGGTTGAGGATGAAGAGCGAGTAGTCGATCCCGACCGCCAGACCCAGCATCACGCCGAGTACCGGGGTGACGGAGGCCATCGGGACGAGACCGGAGAAGGAGAGGGAGGCCGCGACGCCTACGCCGACACCGACGAGCGAGCTGAGCAGCGGCGTGACCGCCGGGAGGAAGGCCCGCATCATGATCAGCAGCACCAGGCCTGCCACGATGACGCCGATGACCTCGCCGGGGCCGAGGATGCCCTCGGTGGAGGCGGTGATGGTGGCCGACCAGTCGATGTCGACCCCGGCGATGTCGCCTGCCGACAGCACGTCGGCCACTGCGGCCTTCACACTGTCGGGCAGCTCGAACAGCGTCTCCTCGAAGGCGATGGTGGCGATGGCGGTGCGCCCGTCCGCCGACACCGTGCCGATGGAGGAGGCGAAGTCGACGAGCGCGCCGCCGTGCTCGAGTTCGGCCTCCTGCGTCTCGATCTCCGCCAGGCCCGCCTCCAGCTGCGCACGGCCCGCGTCCAGCTCGGCCTGCTGCTGCTCGAAACTCGCGGCGGCCTGCTCGTAGACGCCTGCGTCCTGCGCCTGCGCGATCGCGGCGTCGAGCTGCGCCTGGCCGCCCGCCAACTGCTCCGAGCCCGCGTCGAGTTCGGCGCGCGCCTCCTCGATCAGCTGTCGACCGCCGGTGACCTGCTCCTCGGCCTCGGCGCGCTGCGCCTCGACCTCGAAGGGACTGGTCACAGCCGTCACGCCGTCGACATCGTCGACCTGACCGAGCAGCGCGTCGATCTCCGCCCGCTGTGCGGTGTCGAACTCGTTCCCCTCGGTCGCGAAGACCACGGAGGCCGTGGCGCCGGTCAGCTCGGGGAACTGCTCGGTCAACCGGTCGTTGACCCGCTCGGTCTCGGTGCCGGGGATCGAGAAGCTGGAGGCCAGAGAGCCTCCGAGTGCGAGGAAGGCACCGCCCGCCGCCGCGAGCACGAGTATCCACGCGGCGATGACGGCCCACGCGCGTCGCGCGGAGAACCGTCCTAGTCGGTACAGGAGGTTGGCCACCAGGCGCCTTTCGTTGAATCGGACATTTCTTGCGGACGCCACCCTATCCAACGCCTGTCGGTTATCCGACTCGTGTCGGATAACTGTCGGAGTGTCCTCGGACACGTGAGAGGATCGCCGTCATGGACCCCCGAGTCGCCCGCACCCGCGCGAGCCTCCAGAAGGCCCTCCTGGACCTCGCCCGCGAGCGACCGCTCGACGAGGTCGCGGTCGGCGACGTCACGGCGCGGGCAGGCGTGAACCGCAGCAGCTTCTACCAGCACTACGCGGACAAGGAGACGCTGCTGGCCGAGGCGCTGGAGAACGCCCTCCACGACGTCTCCACGCAGCTGCCGGAGGTACCGATCGCCTCGGGGACGCCGACCATGCCCAGCGAGCTCATCACCTACCTCGAGCACATCGCGGCCAACGCGGCCGTCTATCGCCGGGTCCTCGGCGAGCACGGATCGACGGTGGTCACCGCCCGGCTGCGGCAACGAGTCGAGCTGATCGTGCGCGACGCGGTGGGCGCCGCCCACTCGCCTGCACACACGGACCTGCCCGTCGACGTCGTCGCCTCGGGGATCGCGGGCAGCGCCCTGGGGGTGATCACCGCCTGGATCGCGCGCGATCCACTGCCGCCGCCGGACGTCGCGGCGGACTGGCTGTGGCGCATGCTGCTGGGGATCGGCGCCTGGCGGCAGCCGGACTGACCAGGCCGAACACCGGCCCGCCCCGCTCGGCGCGTGGGCGGGGAGCGGGGGCCGTCGACGACGCCGACGAGGTCACCGGCCAACCACAGGTCCGTGATTCGTCGATCGTCTTGTCGTCGCGGGGGAACCGACGGGCAGGCAGGAGCGTCGAGTGATGGGACATCCCACCACTCGTTCAGGAGATCACGTGCGCCCAGCACTACCCTCGGTCGTCACCGCGACCGCCGCCGCCCTCGTCACCTTGGCGTTCCCCGCCACGGCGGCGGCTGCGGAGGCGATCAACGGCCCGATCCACTTCGGCTCCTCCTCCGTCATCAACCCGGACGGCACCGATGAGCGAAGGATTCCGGAGCGGGACACCCACACCTACTACTCCGACTTCCTGTCCTTCTCACCGGACGGGGAGAACACCCTCTACGTCACCTACGAGACGCCCGAGCCGGACTCGATGACCATGCTGGCCGTCGACAATCCGGAGTACACCGCGCCTACGACACTCGTCACCAGCGGCGAACTGGACGCGTCCTACATCGGCAACGCCTCCTGGTCGCCGGACGGCGAGTGGATCGCCTTCCGCTTCGCCGACTCGAGCGGCTCACATGAGATGGGCATGATCAGGCCGGACGGCACCGACCTGACCGTGCTCACCGTGCCGAGCCACCTGGACAGCCACAGCGTGTCCTGGCTGCCGGACTCCTCCGGCATCGTCTACACCAGGTCTCCCGTGTTCGCGGAGAACTATCTCTGCACGATCACCATCACCACCGACAGCAGCGACTGCGTCGACCTGCCGGGCGGCCAGGAGTGGTTCTTCGACCGGGCACAGGTCTCTCCTGACGGCACGACCGTGCTGCTGACCAGCCAGATCGATGTCGATCCTGAGCTCGGGTCCACGTACGACCTGATGCACCTGAACATCGACGGAACCGGCATGGTCAACCTCACCGAGAACGAGACGGGCGACCAGACCACCGACGCCGTGTGGTCCCCGGACGGCACGGCGATCGCCTTCGTCCGCTCGAACTCGCTGTGGACGATGGACGCCGACGGCGGCAACGACACCCAGCTGAGCACCTCGTACGGCAACAACATCGCCTGGCAGCCCGTCTTCTGACCTCCCGCCTCGTCGCCCGGTGCCGATGATGCGGCGCCGGGCGGCGAGATTCCTCGGGCCGAGGCGGTCGCAGGACCCTGCTCCGCCGACCGCACCAGCGCCTCCCCACCGGACTCTGTTCGAGCGGTGGAGCACGGGTGGGCAGACCAACTCGCCTGCGACGTGTACCGAACCGGGGCCGCCGATCGCAGACGCCGGTCAGTGAGCCGTCAATCATTTGCCTTCGCGGGGGAACCGACAGGCCGCCTGCCCCGTCGAGGTGATGAACATCGACCACTCACTGGGGAGATCCGATGCGCCGAGCACTACCCGCGGTCGTCACCGCGACCGCAGCCACCATCCTCACCCTGGCGTTGCCCGCCACGGCCTCGGCCGCGACCAACGGCCCGATCCACTTCGGCTACTCCTCCGTCATCAACCCGGACGGCACCGGCGAGGGAAGCATTCCGAGCCGGGGCCTCTACTCCGACTTCCTCTCCTTCTCCCCGGACGGAATGAACACCCTCTACCGCAGCCAGGAGAGCACCGAGCCGAACGCGCCGACCACGCTGGTCATCGACAACGCGCAGTACACCGCGCCCCGCACGCTCGTCGACAGTGCCGAACTGGGCGTGTCCTACGTCAGCACCTCGGCCTGGTCGCCGGACGGCGAGTGGATCGCCTTCCGTTCCTTCGCCACCGACGGCTCGCGGGACATCGGCCTGATCAAGCCGGACGGCACCGACCTGACCATGCTCACCGTGCCGAGCCACCTGGACATTTTCAGCGTGTCCTGGCTGCCGGACTCCTCCGGCGTCGTCTACACCAGGTCTCCCGGCGTCGGCGACTACGAGCTGTGCACCACCACCGTGGCCGCCGACGGCACCGACTGCGTCGACCTGCCCGGCGGACAGGAGTACTTCTTCGACCACGCCCGGGTCTCCCCCGACGGCACGACCGTGCTGCTGACCAGCCAGACCAGCGTCGACCCGGAGACCGGTTCCGTCTACGACCTGGTGCGCGTCGACATCGACGGCACCAACCTGGTCAACCTGACCGAGAACGAGGCGGGCAATCAGACCACCAGCAGTGCCTGGTCCCCGGACGGCACGGCGATCGCGTTCTCCCGCTACGACGGCCTGTGGACCATGGACGCCGACGGCGGCAACGCCACGCGGCTGAGCACCGCCAACGGCGACAACGTCGCCTGGCAGCCCGTCTCCTGATCCCGGCAGGCCGCCCGGCGCCGAACCGTCGGCGTCGGGCGGCCGGCTCACGAACCTCGGCGCGGCCCGATCCTCAGGCCGTACTCCGCACCGACGACACCGCCGACACTGCCGAACGAGGACCGCGCACCGCCCGGCAGGAGGCCCGTCGGAGCAGGTCCGCCCCGCTGTCCTGGCCAGGAGAGCAGCCCCGCCCCCGGTTTCGATTCTGCGCGACCGGCACGCAAGCCGGTCCGCAGCCACTACGCCGGGTCTCGGGGTGCAGCGAGACCAGGTGGTGATCGTCATGTCCACGAGGATTCGCGGCGGCATCGCGGCGCTGATCGCCGTGGGCGCGGCCGCCGTGGTGTGGTCGGTCGTGGTGATCGCCTCCTCGCCCGGCCGGGCCGTCGATTCGCCGTCCTCGAATCCGCCCGATCGATCGGGCGTCGAGAAAGTCGAGAGCGGCCCTTTCCTGAATTCGACTCCCGGCTACTGGACGCCCGAGCGAATGCGTTCGGCGAAACCCGCCACACCGATTCAGCCGTGATCACGTCGTGAATCCCGCTCTCGCGCACAGAATTCGTGATCCGGCGGCCCGACGGCGGCGAATCTATTCAGGACGGATGACCACCCGGGTGTCCACCGCACAGCGTCGTCGAGCGCGGTGACTCGCGGAGCGGCCCGGCAGGTCAGCCGTCGGACATCCCGCCGTCCTCTCCTTCTCGTCAGCCCGAGATGAACTCCGCACGTGCGACCGACAGCGCTCTCGCGGTGCTCGTCGTGTTCGGCCAGCCGCGCCACCAGGAACGCGCGGACCTCCCGGTAGGTGTCCGGTCCGAGCGGCACCTGTCGTGAGACTCGGGTGTCCGCCGTTGCACCGGGCGGATCGATCACCGGTCGGCGCGGCTCAGGGCTCCTCGAACCAGTGAGCCGCCAGGGGAGCGGGGCGGGCCGCACGACGCCGTCGTGCGCCGTCGACCCCGCTGAGGACGAACCGCCGTCGGGATCGCACGGAAGCGGACCGACGGTTACCCGCTGTCGATCAGTTCACCCTGTTCGTTCATTCCCACCTCGACCACCGCCTCGTTCTGGTAGTCATACGCAATCGGACGGTAGCCACTCGGCTACATGTCGTTTCGGAACTGGGAGGAAGACTTGAGCGAGCACCATCTGAGCCGTCGGACGGTCTTCAAGGCCGTGGGGGGAATGACCGCGGCGATGGCGCTGAGCGGCGTCACGCTCGCGGCGACGGCTCCGGCCGCCGCCGCACAGGACGGCTTCGGGCTGCGCGTCGTGGACAGCAACGTCAATCCCGGGCGCATGCAGTACTACCGCTTCGCGACCGAGGCGATCGACTGGGACCCGGGCGTCAACGTCCTGCTCCCCGACGACTACCACACCAGCGGGCGCACCTACCCCGTCCTCTATCTGCTCCACGGCGGCGCCGAGGACTTCATCAGCTTCGACCGGAAGAACATCCGCGAGCTCACGGCGGGCAGGCCGATCATCATCGTCATGCCCGACGGCGGAGCGGCAGGCTGGTACTCGAACCCGGTCAGCTCCAACACCGGCCCTCGCAACTGGGAGCACTTCCACTTCGAGCAGCTGCGGCCGTGGATCGAGGCGAACTTCCGGACGTACGCGGAGTACGACGGCCGCGCCCTCGCGGGCTTCTCGATGGGCGGCTTCGGTGCGCTGAAGTACGCGGCCAAGTACTTCGGCCACTTCGCCTCCGTCAGCGCCCACTCCGGCCCGGCCAGCCTCCGTGGCACGGGCGATCTCGTCGTGCACTGGGCGAATCTGTCCTCGGCGGCGGTGGAACTCGGCGGCGGCACGGTCTACGGCGTGCCGTGGGACCAGGCCAGGGTCAGCGCCGACAACCCCGTCGAGCGGGTCGAGAGCTACCGCAACAAGCGGGTCTTCCTGGTCGCGGGCACCAGCCCCGACCCGGTCAACTGGTTCGACACGATCAACGAGGTCCAGGTGCTCAACACCCAACGGGAGTTCCGAGGTGCCCTGGACCGCGCGGGCATTCCGCATGAGTCACACGAGGTGCCGGGCGGTCACTTCTTCCGCCCCGACATGTTCATCCGCGACCTCGACGGCATGATCGCGCGACTCCGCAGGGCCTGAGCCGATCCGGCGCGGACGACCACCGTCCGGACCATGATCCGGAGATGATCCGGCGGGCGGACCACCGACCCCCGCCGGCCTGGGCGAGTGCCCAGGCCGGCGGGTCGGCGTGTTCTCAGCGACCGTCGGTTCGCCGGAGCCGGATCGGGTGAACCGACGGTCGGGCTGGTCGGGTCGGCATGGGCGTTGCAGCCTGCGTCGATCGAACGCGGCCGCCGCCTCTGCCCGACCGCGACGCCGCCCGCGGGCGGGCCAGGGTCAGCCTGCTGAGCCCGCGAGGGGCCTCCGCAGCCGCACGGAGACGGTCAGGCCCGGTCGGGCAGCCGATGGTCCTCGTCGAGGGCAGCACCGCGATCGGGCTTGTACTGGTCGAATCCTCGCGTGTCGCACTGGAGACCGCCGTTGATGCAGTGGGTGACCAGTGCCTCCAACGTCGCCGGGTCCCAGGCATTGAAGAAGTCGTAGTGCCACGAGTAGCCACGGCCGCTGGCCAGCCGCACATCGGACAGGTCACCGTCCACCGGGAAGGCGATCTTGTACTCGAGCATCGGCACCGGAACGGGATGCGAGGCGGTGCACTCGCCCGCCACCGGATAGGCCAGATGACTCTGGTGGTCGGCGGAGTCGAGGTTGACCCCGTCCCAGCAGCTCGGGGCCTGGTAACGAATGTTCACCTGGCTGCCTGCCGGGCAGTTCTCCGGGAAATCGTAATTGTGATAGCTGTCCCCGCATTCGAAGCCTTCGACCGTGCCCGGTGCGCTGCGGAACTCCTCCTGAGTCGCCATCGGACTACCGACGATGAGCCGCAGCCCCGGCGGGAAGGGCTGGACACTCGTGTAGTCCAGGACCCCGGACTTGTAGTAGACGACCTGCGGCCCGATCGGCGCGACGATCTCGTCACCGTTGTACAGGGTCGGGAACCAATAGGCGGACTTGTCGTCGGGCGCCCGACAGGACGTGTCGCCCGCGAGCAGCGATTCGTGCGTGCTGTAGGCATCGGTCGTGGTGTTGCCGATGAACGTGTGGTTGTGCGAGGCGCCGGGCATCCCGGGGAACATGATCGGGTCGTCGGCCGCGTGGTGGGTCACCGAGCAGTTGGCCTGGAATTCGTGATGAGTCGGCGCCTCCTGAGCAGCGGCCGGTTCGACACCGGACGACGTGACGAAGGCCGACGCGGTGAGCACCACGGCCAGAGAACTGGCGAGAAGCGAGAGTCCGCGTGCCATGAATCCTCCTTTTCGATTCCGAGCAGGCGCGGGCGAGCAGGCATAGATCGCCGGGAGGCCACCACGGCGATCGCGAAAGCCTGAGAATGCCGTGACGAGAGGACCGTCCAGGTCCATCGGAACAGAATTCGACCCGCGCAGGGCGGGCGGTCCGGGGCTCAGCATGCCCCTGAGAACGCACCCCGTCAAGGGCGGATGAATAAGTCATCAGATAAACGAATGCCCTTGATTCCGGCTCTGGAAAATTGACTGGTCACACTTCTCTCGCTACTCCAGAAGAACGAGTCGGACTACCTCGAGACGCTATTCGGACGCTTGACATCGACCGCACTCGGACCCAGAATCGTCTCTGAGAGAGCGCTCTCATACATTGTCGTCCACGGCGATCGTCTCGACAGACGAATCGCGACACGGGGCTGTCCTGCGCCGCTTCTTCAGCGCCTGCACCCGCCCGACCGATCCCACGCCCGCGAGGAGCCGCAGCTCCGGCCACCCGGCCCGATCCGGGTCCGTCCCGTGCGTTCACGGCAGCGACGAACACCAGCAGGAGGAACCCATGACCTTCGTCCCGTCCACCGGAGTGCGGCGGCGGAGAACGGCGCACGGTCTGACCGCGAGCCTCGCCGCGCTCACACTGCTCGTCGGCCACGCCATGGTCGCGATCTCGCCCGGCTCGGCCGAGGCCGCGCCCGTCCTGCTCTCCCAAGGACAGCCTGCCACCGCCTCCTCCGCCGAGAGCGAGGGCATGGCCGCCTCGGCCGCCGTCGACGGCGACCCCGGCACCCGCTGGTCGAGCACGTTCAGCGACCCGCAGTGGCTCCAGGTCGACCTCGGGACGAGCGCCACCCTCGATCAGGTCGTGCTGGACTGGGAGACCGCGCACGCGACCGCCTTCCAGCTCCAGGTGTCCCCCGACGGGGCGGCCTGGACCACGATCTACGAGACCACCACCGGCTCGGGCGGCCGTCAGACCCTGGACGTCGCCGGGACGGGCCGACACGTCCGAATGCTCGGCACCCAGCGGGCGGGCGGCTACGGCTATTCGCTCTGGGAGTTCCAGGTCTACGGCACGGCCGACACCGCACAGCCGCCCGAGGACCCCCGCCGCGTCGAGGTGACCGGCACCCACGGCGACTGGCAGTTGACCGTGGACGGATCGCCCTACCAGGTCAGGGGACTCACCTGGGGACCGTCCATCGCGGACGCGTCGACCTATCTGCCGGACCTGCGTTCCATGGGCGTCAACACCATCCGCACCTGGGGCACCGACGGGAGCACGCTGCCGCTGCTCGACGCGGCGGCGGCCGAGGACGTCACCGTGATCAACGGGTTCTGGCTCCAGCCCGGCGGCGGCCCCGGCAGCGGCGGCTGCGTCGACTACGTCACCGACACCGGCTACAAGTCCGACATGCTCGCCGAGATGGTCCGTTGGGTGACGGCCTATCGCGAGCACCCCGGCGTGCTGATGTGGAACGTCGGCAACGAGTCGCTGCTCGGCCTGCAGAACTGCTTCTCCGGTGCCGAGCTGGAACGACAGCGCGTGGCCTACGCGCAGTACGTCAACGAAGCGACCCTGGCGATCCAGGCCGTCGATCCGGACCATCCCGTCACCTCGACGGACGCCTGGACGGGAGCCTGGGCCTACCTGGAGGAGCACGCCCCCGCCCTGGACCTGTTCGCGGTCAACGCCTACGACGCCGTGTGCGGGATCGAGCAGGCCTGGCTCGACGGCGGCCACACGAAGCCCTACATCCTCACCGAGGGCGGGCCCGCAGGCGAATGGGAGGTCGTCGACGACGCCAACGGAGTTCCGCAGGAGCCGACGGACCTGGAGAAGCGGGCGGGATACACCGAGGCATGGGACTGCCTCACCGGACACGAGGGCGTCGCGCTCGGCGGCACGCTCTTCCATTACGGACTCGAGGAGGACTTCGGCGGCGTGTGGTTCAACCTGCTGCCGGGCGGGCAGAAGCGCCTCTCCTACGACGCGGTCGTCGAGGCCTACGGCGGCACCCCTCGGGCCAACACGCCGCCGGTGATCACCGACCTGCGGCTGAGCCGGACCCAGGACGTCCCTGCGGGCGGTACCTTCACGGTCGCCGTCGACGTCAGCGACCCCGACGGCGATCCGATCGCCTACGACATCCGCTTCAACGCCAAGTACATCGACGGCTCCGGCGCGCTGGTGCCCGCCGACTTCACCGGGTCCGGGCCGTTCACGGTGACCGCGCCACAGCAGCTCGGCGTGTGGAAGGTCTACGTCGTCGCCGAGGACGGGCAGGGCAACGTCGGCATCGAGACCAGGTCGTTCCGGGTCGTGCCGCCGACCGTGCCCGGTGAGAACGTCGCGCTGGGCAGGCCCACGACGGCGTCCACCTTCCAGGAGGTCGGTGACGGCGCACCGTACTTCCCGTGGCTGGCCACCGACGGCGATCTCGGGACGCGGTGGGCGAGCGACTGGAGCGATCCGCAGTGGATACAGGTCGACCTCGGCGAGTCCCGCGAGATCCGGCACGTCCAGCTGGTGTGGGAGACGGCCTACGGCCGGGAGTACCGGATCGAGGTCTCCGAGGACGGGACGTCGTGGACCACCCTGCACTCCACGACCACGGGTGACGGCGGCGTGGACGGCATCGACGTCGACGGCTCCGGGCGCTACGTCCGGCTGACGGGCACGGGCCGGGGCACCGGCTGGGGCTACGCCCTCTACGAGATGGGCGTGTACTCGCCGTGACTTGATCCTCGGCAGCTGCCCGCAGGCGTCCCAGCGGCGGCCACGGTGCCCGCGCCCTCCGCTGGGGCGCGGGCACCTGCGGTCGTGCAGACGGGCCCGCGCGCCGAGCGAAGTCGGCCTCGGCGGCCCGTACGCCGGGTCATGGATCGCTCGTGGGCGAGCCAGAGCGTGGCAGGCAGCACGGAGCGTGGCATGGTCTGGGGCCTCACCACGTTCGCCGCCGAGACGACGTGCCGGCTCCCGCGCAGGCTGCGCGGCGGCGCTGTGTCACCATCACGTGATCGCAGGCGAGTCGGCGGACGAGCCCTCGCGGCAGCCCGAGAGTTCGGCCAGGCTAACCTCAGTACGTCGACCTTCGGGTCGGCATCGCGACCGATCGAGGCGCTGTCACGGGCAGGCCGCGTCGGGCTGCCCGCCGGGTGCAATCGGTGGGAACTGTCGGCGCCTCGATCGGCGCCGACAGCGGCGGCGGCGGCGATGCCTTCGCGTGCTCACTCGAATCGTGCGCCCGACTCCGACCCGAATTGTCGAGATTCTCGACGGTGCCGCCGACTCTTCGTCGCATCGGCCGTTTCTCCGCCACCGCGGTGTCCGCCCCTCCACCGCGGTGTCCGCCCGCTCGAGAAGCCGTGGGGAACGGCGGTATCGAGGCTCCCGCCGACACCCGCCTGGATTTTGGTGACGTCTTGGTTCGGCATTGGAATGGCAGGCAAGACTCGAGTCGTCCCCGATTCTCGCGAGGAGGTGTCTCGTCATGAAGAAGACCAAGAAGATCAAGGTGCGCAAGGCCGGTACGGTCCGGCTCACCGCTGCGGCATGCGCCAATTACAACAGCGTCATCAGCTGATGGTGAGCGGGGTGCGCAGGCCGGGCCGGAGACGGCCACGTCGTGCGCACCCCGGTCTGGCAGATCATCTCGGCCGAGGAGAGGAATGTCGGTGGCGAACGGCGACGTCGATCTGGCGATCGACATGGACAGTCCGGTGGGACTGCATCCGCTGGTGTTCCTCGTCGACGGCGACGAGGTGACCATCGGACGTTCGGACATCGACTCCTACGGCATCTTCCCGGCCGAGGGCGCCGACGTCGTCCGCAGGCTCGCCGACGGACAGACCCCTCAGGCGGTGCAAGAGTGGTTCGAACGCACCCATGACACAGGCATCGACATGGCCGACCTGATCGGCACGCTCGGCGAGTTGGAACTGCTCAAGGCAGGCGATGGCGAATCCGACACCGAACCCCCTCCGGTGCGGTTCGTCTGGCTCGGCCGTGCGCTGTTCTCCCTCCCGGCGCTGGTCACCTATGCCTGTCTGATCGTCTGGGCGACGGCGATCGCGGTGGCCCGCCCGGAACTCGCACCGCACTACGAGAACATCTTCTTCACCGAGTACTTCTCGGTAGTCCAGGTGACGCTGTTCCTCGTGGCGATTCCGCTCGTGCTGGTGCACGAGTCCTTCCATGCGCTCGCCGGGCGGAGGCTGGGGCTGCGCTCCCGGCTTCGGATCGGTCGGCGCCTCTACTTCGTCGTGATGGAGACCTCGCTCGACGGGCTGGTGGCGGTGCCGAGGACGAAGCGTTACCTGCCGATCCTCGCCGGAATGCTCGCCGACGTCGTCGGCATCGCCGTGTGCATGATCGTCGCCGACCTGACCCGCGAGTCCGACGGCGGACTCTCCGGCCTCGGACGATTCCTGCTCGCGGTGGCGTTCGCGGCCCTGCTGCGGGTCGTCTGGCAGTTCTTCTTCTATCTGCGCACGGACGTGTACGTGCTGATCTGCACCGTGCTCGGCTGCGTTGATCTGCACGGAGCCGCCCGGCGGATGCTCGGCAATCGGGTGAACCGCCTCCTCGGCAGGCGGGACCGGATTCTCGACGAGTCGACGCTGCATCCAGTCGATCGACACGCAGCCCGCTGGTACGCGTGGCTGGTCGTGGGCGGCTACACCGTGAGCCTCACGACCTTCGTCCTGGCAGGCGCCCCCGTGCTGTATCGGATCGCCACGGGAGTCCTCGGCAGGTTCGGCGGCGACGCCCCCTCTGCCGAACTGCTCGACTCGTTCGTGTTCGCCTGCCTCGTGCTCATCCAGGCCGTCCTGCTCGGCTGGCTCATGCTCCGCGACCGCCGACAGGCACGCGCCGCCCGTCCGACTCGCCACGTCATCGCGTGACCGTGGCGCCGTGTCAACCAGTCCTTGACGATCATTCGAGGGGGCACCACATGCATCGGCACATCTGGATCAGGGCAGAACGGAAGCGAGACCGCGAGCGCGCCAGGTCCGGCCTGGCGCTCCCGCCGAGCCTGGCCGTCGTCGACGCGCACCGCAGGCTCCGAGGGCCTTACACCGCAGCGGGCACCGTGATCCGCGAGATCGTCGACGACCTGCTGGCCCGATGTCCGGAGCTCGGCGAGCGGCACAACATCGAGCTGCTCACCAGTACTCCCGAGACGGCCGGGCGAGTGCCGGTGGCCTGGCACACCCTGGAGTGGGCGGTCGAGGCCGCCGAGCGGACCCGCTACTACTCCCGTCTGCACACGCGCAACCTCGCCAACGGACTGGCCGAGCTGCTCCGCGACTATCTCGCCGCGCTCGGCGACGGGCCTCGGACCCTGGTGGTGGAGAACGCGCATCTCGCCGACGCCACCGATCACGAGTTCCTCAGCGTGTTGTTGCGGCGGGGCGACCTGCCGCTGTTGACGGTGGTCGTCGGCACCGGAGTCGACGGGGTCGAGGACCCGCCCGGCGAGATCGACGTGTCGCTCGCGTCCTGCCTCGAACACCACACCCGCCGAGTGGACGTGCCCTGCGACGCGTCGCCGTCGATCCCGGCCGCGGCGGAGGCCGACCGCACGATCCTTGCGAAGTCCTACGTGGATGGCGACTGCACCTCAGACGATCCCGCCCTCGTCGGCGCGTACGAGGCCTGTCCGGAGACGACCCGGCGGGAACTGCACGACGCCCGGTCCGAGGAACTCGCCGCCCTGCCGGACTTCTCCCTGCATCTGGGCGCCGTCCCCTTTCATCTGGAGCGCGGCTCCGATGCGGCAGGCGCGGGCGTGACGGCGCTGCGCAGGGCACTGGACCACTGCCGCAACATCGGGCTGTACCAGGCCGCGGCCGATCTGGGGTACCGGGGAATCGCGGTCACCGATCCGGAGTCCTCCCCCGAGGCGTGGTGGCACTTTCTCCTGACCACCGGCATCGTGCTCGCCTCGGTGGGCCGGGCCGCCGAGGCAGAGGCACTGTACGTCCGAGGCAGGGCGGCGACGACCGACGCACTGACCCACCTGGGCATGTCCTACTCCACGGCGATGCTGCACGCCCGGCACTATCCGGAGGCGCAGCGCGACTACACCGCCGCCCGCGCGTGGATGAACCAGACGATCACCATCGCCGAACTGCTCCCGGAGCCGAAGCAGCGCGCCTTCCAGTCGGTCTTCGCGCACAACGGACTCGCCCTGGTCGAGGTCCGAGAGAAGCACCCGCAGACGGCGCTGGCGATGCTCAACGCAGGAATGGCCCGGCTGGACCGAGAGCTGGAGCCCGAAGAGCACGCCCTGCATCGGCTGGTGCTGCGATACAACCGCGCGCAGGTCTACGGCGGGATGGGCCGGTGGGAAGAGGCACTGGCCGACTACACCTTCGTGACGGACCGAGATCCGCGATTCCCGGAACATCACTTCAACATCGGCAACATCCTCCGCAGGCTCGGGCGCGACGAGGAGGCGCTGACCTGCTATCGACGCTCGCTGGAGCTCTCGCCGCCGTACCCGGAGGCCTGGTACAACATCGCCGACACCCTGCTGACCACGGGCGACGACGAGGGTGCTCTCGAGGCCTTCGACCACGTCCTGGAACTCGACACCGGACATCTCGACGCCCTGGTCAACCGCGCCGCCCTGCTGGCCGATCTGGATCGGCCTGCGGAGGCGATGCGCGACGTCGACGCCGGGCTGGCCCTGGCCCCCGACGACGTGCTGCTGCTGTGTCTGCGCGGCAGGCTGCTCGCCGAGCGCGGCGAACACGCGGCCGCCGTTGAGACGCTGACGAAGGTGGCCGAACTCGATCCCCGGTCTGCCGAGGCCTGGGCGATCCGGGGATCGATCGCCGTGGAGGTCGGCGAACTCTCCGAGGCGGGCAGCTATCTCAGCAGGGCGATCGAACTGGACGACCGGCCCGAGACCCGATTCAACCGGGCCGTCGCCTACGAGGAGTCCGGACTGCTGCACGAGGCGCTGGCCGACTATGACGCGGTGCTCGCCTCGGTGGACGACGAGGATGCCCGCGAGGGCAGGCGGCGGTGTCTGGTCGCCGCAGGCGACGGGCGGCGGCCGTGACCGTCCATGTCCCGGCGGCGGGTCACTCCCCGGCGGCGGAGGCGACGTCGATGTCCGCGACGCAGTTCACGGACGTGATGAGCAGGCTCGCCGCAGGCCTGGCCGTGCTGACCGTGCGCAGCGGGTCCGGGACGCCCTGCGGGCTGCTCGTCTCGTCGTTGGCGTCGTACAGCACCCGTCCGCCGTCGGTGCTGGTGTCGATCGCCCGCAGCTCGCGCTCGTGGCAGTGGCTCGTGGAGGGCGCCCCGTTCGGGACGCACCTGTTGGCCCGGGGGGACGAGGACACGGCACGGGTGTTCGCCGGTCGGAGCGCGGACAAGTTCGCCCGTCTCGACTGGGACTGGGACGACGGCGTCCCCCGGCTGCGACACAGCCCGGTCTACCTGCGCTGCACGGTGGCGGCCCGGTTCGATCACGGGGATCACACCGTGGTCATCGGCGACGTCGGCGGCGGCCGTTGCGCCGAGACGGACCCCCTCGTCTACTACCGCCGAGCCTACGACTGGCGGCTGCGCAGGCCGTGACCTCCGCCCGCGCCGGGCTCGAGGGACGGGGTGCACTCACTGCGGTGCCGATGCACCGGCGCCGATCCATCGACACTGGACGGTGCGGCAGGCAGCGCGCCCCGGTGCAGGCTCGACGGCGGGACGCAGGCGCTGGCGGAGTCGGCCGCGCTCGACTCCCTCGACCACGGTTTTGCACCGTTTGGGGGATGACCGTCGCGTCCGCCCGATGCTTTCCTGGTTGACGATATGGATCTCTGGGGAATCCGATCGCCTTTTCCGACGATTATTCACGACGATCTCGGGATCATCGCCGTTCATTTTCGAGGAGCACTCTCGCTAGATCACATCGAACAGCATCTCGGCTGTTCCATGCCTGGGGACGTGGTACATGTGATTTCATCCGAGGGACGTTATTCGTTACGTGTCAGCGTGCTGGGGCCGCTGGCGGTCAGCATCGACGACAGCGATCTCACTCCGACGGCGACCAAGCAGCGGGTACTGCTGGCCCTGCTTGCCGTGCACGCGAATACATTCGTGTCCACCGATCGCATCGTCGACACGTTATGGGACCACGCGCCGCCGAGGTCGGCCCGTGCTGCGCTGCACGGTTATGTGACGGCGGTCCGCCGCGCGCTGGTGCCCCGGCGAGCCGCCGAGCGGCCGCTGACGAGGTTCAGCGGCGACTCGGTGCTCATCACCCAGCCGTCGGGTTACCTGCTGCGGCTGGCCGCCGAGGAACTGGATCTGCTCGCGTTCCGAGAGCACGCTCGGCTGGGGCGGGCCGCACTCGCCGCCGGAGAGCATGCCCTCGCCGAGCAGCGGTTCGGTGCCGCGCTGCGGTTGTGGACCGGCACGCCGCTGGCGGACCTCCAGCAGACCGGCGTGCTGAACGCCCACGCGGCCCGGCTCGCCGAGGAGCGGGTGCAGCTGACGCACGACTGGGCGGACGCGCTGCTCGGGCAGGGCAAGGGCACGCAGGCGGTATGCCCGCTGGAGGAGCTGTGCACGAGCCATCCGATGCGGGAACGCGGTTATCACCAGCTCATGCTGGCGTTGTGCCAGGCCGATCGACGGGCTGATGCACTCGCGGTCTACTCCCAGGCCTATCGAGTGCTCACCACCGAAGCAGGCATCGAACCGTGTCACCGGCTCCGGGAGACCCACCGGGAGCTGCTCGGCGAGCGATCGGCACCCGCCGCGACGGCCTGGCGGAGCGCAGGCGGGCGCGGCGAGGATCACGACCTGCGACGTCTCCGCCGGACAGCAGGCCTGAGTCCCTCCGGACGGTGGTGAGCGCGACGGCTTGCGGACGGGATCGCAGGGCTCGTCGATGTCGGGGCAACGGTGGTCTTCTCGGTCCGGTGAGAAGCCTGCCGAGGAAGACCTGAGGGCAGCCCTCCGGCGCGCACCGTCCCGGCGGAACAGTGCAGGCCGTCGGTGCCCGGGCTCGTCGATCGCCATGCCTCGGTCGCGCGGTCGTGGGAGCCCACGATCCGACGCTGTCCCCGCGCCGCCTGCGGTCGCCGCATCGCAGGCGAAGGCCGCACAGCCGAGGTCGGCGCCACCGCGCCGTGCGAAACGCCGCAACGGATGGCGGGACTAGCGCACCGCAGATCGCGCGCGGCGGCCGGTCGGCAGCGGCCGTCCCCGCGCCTCGCCCAGTGCGCCGCCGCCCGCACACCGACGAAGGACCCGTCGGATGCCCCGCAATCCGCCGGGTCCACCGCGACCGAGCCGAGCTGTTGTGATCAGCGCGACCTGCTCCCCGTGGCGGCCGGTGGGATACTCGATGGTGACAAGATCACGAAGAGTCTGGGAGGCTCGGGAATGCCCGTTCGCACCGCAAGGACAGCCTGGAACGGAACGCTGGAGAAGGGCGCAGGCCAGGTCGAACTCACCAGCAGCGGAGTCGCCACCTTCGACGTCAGCTTCCCGAAGCGCGCTGCGGAGAAGGCCGAGGGCACCACCAGTCCGGAGGAGCTGATCGCGGCGGCGCACTCGTCCTGCTATGCGATGCAGCTCTCCGCGCTCATCGCGGCGGCAGGCGGCACGCCCCAGTCGTTGGAGGTCAAGGCCGATGTGACGCTGGGTCCTGACCCGGCGGGCGGCTTCCTGATCTCGGGCATCGCGCTCACGGTCCGGGGCGAGGTGGAGGGTCTGGACGCGGCCGGGTTCGAGAAGGCGGCCAACGACGCGAAGGAAGGCTGTCCGGTGAGCAAGGCGCTGACCGGCACGACGATCACCCTCGACGCCGCGCTCGACTAGAGCGACGCGCCTCTTCGGCAGGCCGCCGGTGGACGGCGACGACGGGCCTCGACCCGTCGGGCAGCGCCGTCCACCGGGCAGGGCACGGGCCCTGTCTCAGGTTCGGGCAGGCCGGCATCGCCGGGGAGCCGTCATGCGCGGACTCGCCAGGTGGCTCGGGCGCACCCGACGACTCGGCTCACCGCGACCTGGCACCCGCAGGCGGTTCGGTAGCCAGCGACGAATGAAACCTGTGCTCTCGGACGTGGCGAGCCGGTTCCGACACCCGTGGCGAGCCGGTTCCGACACCGACGGCAGACAGCCGCAGCCGACCGGAAGCCCGGCACCGGGACGGACCTCCGCCCACACCCTCCGGTCCGCAACATCTCAGCCGTCGGCCTGCGGTCCGTCCAGGACTCTTGTAACCCCCTCCTGGACCGCGCCACCCGGTGCGGTGACGCGGTCGTGGCAGGTCCACCGCAGACACCGTGATCCCGCGATCGGCGACGCCACGACCGAGACCGCATCCCGCGCCGTCGGACTCCTCGGCTGAACGATCTCGGCCCGACTCAGTGCGACTCGCGCGCGACCTGATCGCCGCTGGAGCCGATGAGGAAGTCCAGGTCCACTCCGGTGTCGGCCTGCATGACATGGTCGACGTAGAGCCGCTCCCAGCCCCGACGCGGATCGGCGAGGCCTCCGAGCAGCGCCGAGGAGGGCCTGCGACGATCCAGTTCGGCCTGCGGGATGTCCACGTCGAGCGTGCGGGCCTCGACGTCCAGCACGATCGGGTCGCCGGTGCGCACCACCGCCAGCGGACCGCCTGCCGCCGCCTCCGGCGCGACGTGCAGCACCACCGTTCCGTAGGCCGTGCCGCTCATCCGTCCGTCGCACACGCGGACCATGTCGCGGACCCCGCGTTCGAGCAGCTTCCGGGGCAGCGGCATGTTCGCCACCTCGGGCATCCCCGGATAGCCGCGCGGCCCGCAGCCGCGCAGCACGAGCACCGAGTCGGCGTCGACGTCGAGGTCCGGCGAGTCGATCCTGGCGTGCATGTCCTCGATGGAGTCGAACACCACCGCGCGACCCCGATGCCGCAGCAGCTCGGGCGAGGCAGCCGCAGGCTTGATGACCGCCCCGGAGGGGGCGAGATTCCCGGTGAGCACGGCGATCCCGGCGTGCTCCCGGATCGGGGCGGAGCGGGGCCGGATCACCTCGGCGTCCCAGATCTCGGCCTCGTCGAGATCGTCGACGAGCAGCGCTCCGGTGACGGTGCGGGCGGTGGGGTCGAGCAGGTCGCGGACCTCCCGCAGCACCGCTCGCAGGCCGCCCGCCCGGTGCAGGTCCTCCATCAGGAACCGCCCTGCGGGTTGCAGGTCGACCAGCAGCGGCACCCGAGCGCCGATGCGGTCGATGTCTTCGAGGCTCAACGGGACGCCCAACCGGCCCGCGATGGCCAGCAGGTGCACGACGGCGTTCGTCGAACCGCCGATCGCCGACAGCGCGACGATCGCATTGTGGAAGGACGCCCTGGTGAGGAGTCCGCTGGGCCGCCGGTCCCGCCGGACGAGGTCGACGGCCAGCCGCCCCGACTCGTGCGAGGCCTCCAGGAGTCTGCTGTCGGGGGCAGGGGTGCCCGCAAGTCCGGGGATCACCATGCCGAGCGCCTCGGCGAGCAGTCCCATCGTGGACGCCGTGCCCATGGTGTTGCAGTGGCCCCTGCTGCGGATCATCGAGGACTCGGAGCGGGTGAACTGCTCCTGCGAGAGGGTTCCGGCGCGCATCTCCTCGCTGAGCCGCCACACGTCGGTCCCGCAGCCCAACGGCGTGCCCCGGAAGGTGCCGGTGAGCATCGGCCCGCCGGGGATCACCAGGGCGGGCAGGTCCACTGACGCGGCGGCCATGAGCAGCGCGGGAATGGTCTTGTCGCAGCCGCCGAGGAGCACCACGCCGTCGATCGGGTTGCCGCGCAGCATCTCCTCGGTCGCCATCGCGGCCATGTTGCGCCAGAGCATGGCGGTAGGCCGGACCAGCGTCTCCCCCAGCGAGACCACCGGCATGTTGACCGGGATGCCGCCCGCCTCGAACACCCCCTGCTTCACGCTCGCCGCCACCTCGTCGAAGTGGGAGTTGCACGGCGTCAGGTCGGATGCGGTGTTGGCGATCGCGATGTGCGGGCGGCCGTCGAAGGCGTGCCGGGGAAGGCCGCGTCGCATCCACGCCCGGTGGATGTAGGCGTTCCGGTCTTCTCCGGCGTACCACTGCGAGCTGCGCTGCTCTGCCATGGACGTTCCTCCCTCTCGGGGCGGTCTCCTCTTCGGAACATAGCGCAAGAAACGCGCGGAGCCGAGGGGGTCAGTCGTCCTGCGGGGCCTCCGGATTCCGCGCCGCGGTCGACCGTTCGCCCCGTGTCGACGCGGGCTCGGCCCGCCCCCGCAGCGCAGGTCCTCCTCGGACGCCGGCCGCGCCGGATCGGCCCTGCCGATCGCATCGTCGGGCACCGTCCGCCGCCGGGCGGGAACACCGGCAGGGGCCGGACCGCTCGGGTGTGCGGGGCCTCGGCTGCCGCCACACCCCGCACACCCGACGGCTTCAGTCCTGGAGGAAGGCGAGCAGTTCCCGATTGACGTCCTCGGCGTGGGTCCAGAGCATCCCGTGCGGGGCGCCCTCGATCTCCACATAGCGCGCCTGCGGAAGAGCGGCGTGGAACGGACGGCCCGCCGCGTCGATCGGAAGGATCCGGTCCTTCGTGCCGTGGAGGATCAGGGTGGGGACGGTGATCCGGGGAATGTCGTGGCGGAAGTCGGTCGGCCAGGTCAGCGGGGCGGCCGATGCCGCGAACCAGCCGCCCGAGGCGGCCACGGCGTGATCGTGCCGCACGGTCTCCTCGCTGATGCGGGACCCGAGGTTCTCGTCGAGGTTGTAGAAGTCCTGAAAGAAGCTCGTGTAGTAGGCATAGCGATCGGCGGCGACCTGTCGGGAGACGTCCTCGAAGAACTCCAGCGGCGCGGCGCCGTCGGGATTGTCGTCGGTCTTGAGCAGATACGGCTCCAGCGAGGCGATGAAGGCCGCCTTCGACACCCGATCCGACCCGTAGGTGGCGATGTACCTGGCGACCTCGCCGGTACCCATCGAGAAGCCGACCAGCGCGGCCGCCGTCAGGTTCAGCCGCTCCAGCAGCACGTTCAGGTCAGCCGCGAAGGTGTCATAGTCGTAGCCGGTCGTCGGCTGGCTGGACTGCCCGAAGCCACGCCGGTCGTAGGTGATGACGCGGAAGCCCGCCGCCAGCAGCACCGCGGCCTGTCGCTCCCAGGAGTGGCCGTCCAACGGGAAGCCGTGAATCAGCACGACCGGACTGCCGCTGCCGTGATCCTCGTAGTACAGCTCGATGTCGGTCTCGTTCTCTCGGCCGACGGTGAGACGGGGCATGGACACACCTTCCTCTGTGACGCGGACGTGCTGGCGGACCGAGACCGGGCCACTCGCTGACGAAGATCCGGTCGGGACCCTCAATGTGGCAGGCGGTCCGCCGCCGCGCAGCGTGAGACGATCTCGGGTCGCCGGGTCGGGGGAGGTCGCTCCGGCCCTCCTCGGCGCGGGACCTCGCTCCGCCGTTCGGCGCCGTGGCCGCGCCGCGCCGCATCGCGCCGCCCGCCGAGCGGATGCCGGACTTGGCAGGCAACCGACCGGCGCGGCGGACGTCTTCTGACCGGGCCCCGCGGATCAGCGGGCGGCCCCGCCTGCGCGGGCAGCGACCGTCCAGTTCGAACCGCGCTCCGAGGCCTGCACGGTCCTCGGGACCGATCGGACCGTGTCCGGGCCTGTGGCGCAGGCAGGATGACGATCAGACACAGTGGATGGAGCTTCGGCTCTTGCGATCAGACCGCCTGTCCACCGAGCAGAAGGATGTGCCGTAGTGGTCCGTCGTTCCCGGCCCCTGACCCGTCGGACCGTCCTCGGCGCCGCAGCGTCGTCGCTGGTGATCCTGGGGGTAGGCGCCTGCTCGTCTGCCGGACAGCAGGCGACGTCCTCGCCGAGTTCGGCGGCTCCGCAGCCATCGCCGAGCCCGCCCCCCACGCCGGTCGTCCTGGAGCCCGCCGAGCTGGCCGATCTGGAGAGCCGGTTCGGGGTTCGGCTGGGCGTCTACGCCCACGACACCGGCAGCGGCACCGTGGTGGCCCACCGCGCCGACGAGCGCTTCCCGATGTGCTCCACCTTCAAGGCCCTGTTGGGGGCGGCGATCCTCCACGAGAGCAGCACCGTGGAGTTGGACCGGCACTTCACCTGGTCCGAGGCCGACCTGCTCTATCACTCGCCGATCACCGAGGGGAACGTGGCCTCGGGGATGTCGGCGGAGCAGTTGTGTGACGCCGCGATCCGCTACAGCGACAACACCGCCGCGAACCTGCTGCTCACCGAGATCGGCGGTCCGGCGGGCTTCACCGCCTTCGTCCGCACGCTCGGCGACGACGTCACCCGGCTCGACCGGATCGAGCCGGACCTCAGCACCGGCGAACCGGGCGACGAACGCGACACGACGACGCCCGCCGCCTTCGCCGGGGACCTGCGGTCGCTGGTGCTCGGCGACGCACTCGCGTCGGAGCGGCGGGTGATGCTGACGGACTGGCTGGTCGGCAACACCACGGGCGAGGGCCGCATCCGAGCAGGCACGCCCGAGGGATGGCGGTTGGGCAACAAGACCGGCAGCGGCGGCTACGGCACCGTCAACGACACCGCCGTGCTGTGGCCGCCGGATCGGGAGCCGATCCTGCTCACCGTCTACACCACGATGGGCGTGCGCTACGCCGAGTACGACGAGGCGGTGATCGCCGAGGCGTCGTCGATCGCGTTGGCGGCGCTGACCGCGCACGCCTGACACCGCACGACGCGGCGGGCAGGCGCGCCGTCGGCGGTGTGGAGGCGGGCAGGCCCGGTGAGCCGGGGCAACCCCGTTCTCACCGGGCGTGGCGCCTCGGTCGAAGCGCGGACTTCGCCGCAGGCTCCGGCCGTCCGGGGCCCTCGACGTCGTGGGCCGCCGACGCGCTGCTCCGCAGGCGATGCGGGCATCCGCCCTCATCGCGGGGCTTCCGCTCCGCGACCGGCCGTGCGGCCCGTCGTCCTCCGCAGGCCCGACACGGCATGTCGCAGGCCTGCCGGTCTCCTCATCGCCGGAGATCCCGCTGGTACTCCTCGACGATCACCGTCCCGGTCGAGTCACCGACCGGGGACGTGGCCGCTCCCGCCTCGCAGGTGCTCGCGAGCATCATGATCAGGAACAATCCGACGAGCACGCCGACACAGCCCCCGCCGCCGCCCTTCGACGCGCTCGGCGGGGCCGACTCCTTCCAGCCGCCGGGCAGGATTCCCGCGTGTCGGCTGAGGTAGTGCTGCAGATGCTGCTCCTCACCCTGGGACTCGGTGAGCCAGGCAGTACGGTGATCACACTCGCCACAGTGGTATCGGTAGCCCGCCATGTCGGTCTCCCCCTGTTCAGCGTTGCGTGACCAGCTCGACGAAATGGTCGAGGTCGGCTTGGAGGCAGGGCTCTTGGGCGTGCTTGCCGGTGCAGCCCGGCGCCCAGTCGGCGCCGTCCCCGTAGTCGACGAAGTCGAAGGGGATGCCCGCGGCCGTCAGCTCTGCTGCGGCGAGCAGGTTGGTCTCCCTGGCCCGGTGCTCGATGAGGGCCTGCACCGGGTTGTCGAGGAGGTTGCCGCCGTTCCCGACGTACATGGCGACGCCCATCCCGCGCAGCGCGGCCACGTCGTGGGCCGGGCTCTCCGCGTTCCACATCGCGTCGTACGGCCAGAACGGTGCTCCGAAGATCGCGTCGCCGCCTGCCGTCGGCAGGCCCCCCACCTGGGTGACCAGACTGCCCACGACGACAGCCCGCTGCTCCGCGCTGCGCAGATCCAGACCGCCGGACATGCTGCCGACGTAGGAGAAGAGATCCGGACGGCGCTGGGCGTAGCGGAAGGCGCCGAAGCCGCCCATCGAGTGGCCGATGACGGAGCGTCCCTCCCGCGTGGGGATGGTCCGCAGGTTGGCGTCGATGAACGGGATCACGCCATCGAGGTGGAAGTCCGCCCAGTTCTGCGGTCCGAGGGAGCCCGGGTTCAGCCAGTTCGTGTACCAGCCGCGTCCGCTGCCGTTGGGATGGACCACGATGAGATCGGTGTCCTGCGTGGACTGTTCCGCGATGCGGAGGTTCGTCACGGTGTCGGGCCGGTCGACGCCCCCGTGCAGCGAGTACAGCACCGGATGGCGCGTGGTGCTCGTCGCCTCGTAGTCCTCGGGCAGCGTCACCATGATCACGTGCGTGCCCGGTTCCTGCTCTGCCAGCAGGGTGGGCGTCGGCACCTGTTCGGCCGCGACGGAGAAGCGGAAGGTGCGTCCCGCGTCGCCGACCCACTCGGGCTGGCTGACGACGGTCAGGCCGAATCCGTCCGCGAACTGCGGCGGTGTCGTCGCCGGTGCGGCCGTCGCCGCCGGTGCCGGTGCCGGTGCCGCCGTCTCCGGTGCCGCCGTGTCGGGCACCGTCGTGTCGGGCACCGTCGTGTCCGGCACCGTGGTCTCGGCGACCGCCACCGAGGCGGCGGTGATGACGAGGCAGGCCGTCACACTGGAGATCAGGACCGACCGGCGTCCTTTCAGGTGAGCGTTCATAATTTCTCCTCAGGTGAGTCGATCTACCTGAAAGGGTGTGTTCCGACTGGTCAGCGGACCAGACCATCCACCGGTCATCGATGACCGGTCATCGAGTGACCGGTCGCGGCCCGCACCGATCCGGTGCCTCGACAGAAGGGGAGACGGCTAGGTGGTGCACGAGTTCGGCGCGCTGTTACGCAGGCTGCGTGCACAGACGGCGATCACGCAGGAAGACCTGGCGGAGCGGTCCGGCGTCAGCGTGAGCACGATTCGCCGGTTGGAGAACGGCAGGGCCGGTGATCCTCGAGTCGGCACGGTCCGGCTGCTCGCCGACGCCTTGGACGTCACCGGTCCCCAGCGCCGCAGCCTGCTGGCGGTGGCAGACCACGGCGGTGTCGAGCCGCCCCAGGACGAGCCGCTGCGCGACGAGCCTGAACCGCAGGAGACGTCGGCATCGGCGAGTCTCGCGCAGGCGGACCACCCGCCGCCCGGCTCGGCCCCGACGACGCTGCGGTCCCCGACTCCGCCGACTGGTGCCGACCTGCCTGCTGCGCTCCCGGACCGGTCGCCACCCACCCGGCCGCGGGGCCGGTCGACGCTTCGGGCGAACCTCGACGACGCCGCAGACCGGCTCGCCCACCACGTCCACAGCCGATGGCAGCGAGAAGAGGAACTGCGCGTCGACGACCCGGGGCCACTGCCCATCCGGTGGCGCCCGGTGGCGGCGTCCGCCGAGGACCCGCTCGATCCCGAGCCGCGTCCCGGTCCGATCACGCCGGAGACGGACCTCATCGACGACCTGAGCACCTTCGCGGAGATCTTCCGTCGTGAGCCGCCCGGCAGACTCGTGGTGCTGGGACGCGCGGGATCGGGGAAGACGATCCTCTCCATTCGTTTCGTCCTGGACCGCCTGCGCGACACGACGAACACCGGTCCGGTTCCGGTGATCTTCAGTCTGGGGTCCTGGGACCCGACGACGAGCACGCTGCGAGACTGGATGAGCGAGCAGCTGCTCCGCGACGACCCAGGTCTGAGCGCCGACTCGGGTGCAGGCTCGACCCTGGCCGCCGCGCTGGTCGAAGCAGGCCGCATCCTGCCGGTGCTCGACGGATTCGACGAGATCACGGAGGGGATGCACAGCATCGCGATGGCGGCGTTGCGCAGCACGAAGCTGCCGATGCTGGTGACCAGTCGTCCGGAGGCGTACCACCAGGCCGTCGCGGCCGACGGCGCGCTCAGCCCGGTGGTCGTCCGGCTCGCCGATCTCGCCACCAGCGACTTCGTCGACTATCTCCAGCACAGTCACCGGCCTGCGCGGGTCGCCGCCGCCTGGGAGCCCGTCCTCACCGCACTGCGGAGCCGCCCGCAGGATGCGGAATGCGCGAACCTGGCCGCAGCGCTGAACACGCCGCTCATGGCCGACCTCGCCCGCCGGGTCTACGACGGCTCTCCCGGCCGGGACCCCGGTCTCCTTCTGGACGTCACCCGCTTCCCGACCTCGGAGGACATCGAGGAGGATCTGGTCAGCGGCCTGGTTCCCGTCGTCTACGGCCCGAAACCGGGGGTGAGGCGGAACCCGAACTGGACCACCGCTCGGGTCCAGCGCTGGTTCGGTCACCTCGCCTGCCATCTCGATCGGCTCGCCACGCCCGACCTGGCCTGGTGGCGGCTCGCCGATGCGTTGAGCCCCTCCACCCGGATCCTCGGCGTCGTCGTGGCGACGACGCTCGTCGCGGGGGCGCTCGAGTTCCTCCTCGTCCTGAGTCTCACGCTGATCTTCAGCGACCGAGGCCTCTGGCAGTCGATTCTCGTGAGTCTGCTGGACGCGGCGCTCCTCGGACCGCTGGTCGGACTCGGCGCAGGCATCATCTACGGCCTTCTGGTCGTGCTGCTCGGCAACCCCGTCGGGCCGTCGCGAGTCCGCATGCGACTGTCCGGCCACACCTGGGCAGGCCTGGCCCGTGCACTGCCCGTCGTCGTCCCCCGGGTCGGCAACGGACTGCTCGGCGGCTTCATCATCGGACTCGGATTCGGACCCGTCGGCACGCTGGGTCGCGGACTCGTCAGCGGACTCCCGCCGACGACCGAGCAGGTGATCAGCATGACGCTGATCAACTCGTTGCTGTACGCGATCATCTTCGGCGTGGCGGTGGGGGCGGTACTCGGGGTGATGGCGGCGTTGGAGACGCCGCTCGACCTCGCCACCGTGACCGGTCCGGCCAGCATGCTCGCGAGCAATCGCCGGATCGCCCTCCGCCAGGCGCTGATCGTCACGCCGTTGCTGACGCTGGCGATCGGGTCCGTCGGCGCGGCGATGGCCGGACTGTTCGAATCGTCGCTGGGCCCGCTCAAGTGGGGCATGGACAGCATTCTCATCACCGGAGGCGGCGGCGGGGTCATGGGCGCGGCCTGTTACTGCCTCGGCTTCACGGCATGGGGCCAGTGGCTGGCGCTCACCCGCATCTGGCTGCCGCTGACCGGTCGAGTGCCCTGGCCCGTCATGACCTTCCTCGCCGACGCTCACCGACGGGGGATACTGCGTCGCACGGGCGTCGTCTATCAGTTCCGCCATGCTCGGTTTCATCGTCACTTCGCTCGCATGCACGCGCAGCGGACCGGCGAGCGGGTGGCAGCGGACGTCGGATCAGGCTGACGCGTCAGCCGGGTGGCGTCCTCCGCAGGCCGCGTGCGGTGGACCCGACCCGGGCGCCGGGCCAGACTGTGCGGGTGACGATCTGGATCTGTGCGACCTGCGGGGTCGAGCACCCCGACACCGACGCGCCGCAGGCGGCGGACTGCCTCATCTGCGAGGACGAGCGACAGTGGGTGCCCGAGAGCGGGCAGTCCTGGACCACGCAGGCCGAACTGGCCGCCCAGGACCATCGGCTGGTGCACGAGGAGCTGGAGCGCGGCCTGCACCGGATCAACCGGGAACCGGGCCTCGGCATCGGACAGCGGACCTACCTCGTGCAGACCCCGCAGGGCAACCTGATGTGGGACCCGCCGAACCACCTCGACCTGCCGACCGTGGAAAAGGTAGCGGCGCTCGGCGGGATCGCGGTGATCGTCGCGAGCCATCCGCACATGTTCGGCTCGCAGGTGAGCTGGAGCGAGCAGTTCGACGACGCGCCGATCCTCGTGCACTCGGCCGACCGGAGCTGGGTGCAGCGCGAGTCGCCGGTGATCCGCGAATGGAGCGGCACCGAGGAGATCCTCCCCGGCGTGACGCTGGTGACGGCGGGCGGGCACTTCCCCGGCTCGGCCGTCGCGCACGTCGCGCACGGCGCCGAGGGGCGCGGCACGCTGCTGGTCGGTGACACGATCATGCCGGTGCTCGATTCGGGCTGGGTGACCTTCGAACGCAGTTATCCGAACCGCATTCCGCTCTCCCCCATGCTGGTCCGGCGCATCGTCGACCGCCTGGAGCCCTATCCCTTCGAGCGGCTCTACGCGCTGACCGGCGGCCGGGTCGCCGCCGACGCCAAGAACGCGGTGCACCGATCGGCGCAGCGCTACATCGACTGGGTCACCGGAAAGTACGACGACCTCGGCTGACGCCGCCCCGCAGGCGGGTCGAGCACACGATCACGACACCGCAGCACCGGCCGCAGGTACAGGCCGAGACGGCGACCTCGTCTCGGCCCGGCCGCTCGTCGAACGGCAGGCGGGCCGACGGCAGCCGTGGTCGACCGCCGCCTAGCCTTCGGAGAACGACAGACGGCGGCCCTCCCGGACAGCCGAGAGAAGCCCTCCGGCCCGACACTGCGGCTCCGTCCCCCGAACACCTGGTCGCCTCGTCGGCGGCACCCGACCTCGCTACGACTCGACCGCTCGCAGCCCGACCACGCCGATCACGATCAGCCCGAGGAAGGCCAGCCGCTGGGGCGTGACCGACTCGCCGAGGAACAGCATCCCGGTGCCGGCCACGCCGACCGCGCCGATCCCGACCCAGACCGCGTAGGCAGTGCCCACGGGTAACTGACGCAGTGCGACGGTGAGCAGGGCGAAGCTCGCCATCGCGACCGTGCTGCCCAGGACGCTGGGCCACAGCCTGCTGAAGCCCTCCGCCTGCTTCAACGCCAGCGCCCAGACGATCTCCAACAGCGCCGCGACGAACAGGATCGCCCAGGCGGCCGCCTGCGGACTCACGCCGACGCCCCGCCGTCGACCGTGATCGCGGTGCCCGTGATGTGTCTGCCGCCCGGGCCCGCCAGGTGGGACACCGTCGCGGCGATGTCCGAGGGGTCGTTGTAGCGACCCAGCGCGATGGCCGCCCGCTCGCCGTCGGCGTGGGGTCCGTCGGCGGGATTCATCTCGGTGTCGGTGGAGCCTGGGCTGACCACCACCGCCGTGATGCCCCGCTCCCCCAGGTCGCGGGCGAGGCCTCTGGTGAGGCCCAGCACGGCGGCCTTGCTCGCCGCATAGAGGCTGAGGCCCGGCGACGGGACGCGCTCGGCGAGGTTGCTGCCGATGGTGATGATCCGCCCGCCTGCGGTCATGTGTCGCGCCGCCGCCTGCGCGGCCACCAGGACGGCCCGGACGTGGATCGCCAACGTCCGGTCGATCTCCGCGACGGTCACCTCGTCCAGCGGTGCCATCGGGAAGATCCCGGCGTTGTTCACCAGGATGTCGAGCCTGCCCAGCTCGGCCACCGTGCGCTCGACGGCGGCGACGACCGCCTCGGCATCCGCACTGTCCGCCTGAACCGCCATTCCTCGCCGCCCCGCCGCCGTGATCCGCCGCACCGTCTCGGCAGCCTGCTCCGAGGCGCGCGCGTAGGTCACAGCGACGTCGATCCCGTCTGCGGCCAGCTGCTCGGCGATGGCGGCACCGATGCCTCGGCTGCCCCCGGTCACCAGGGCGACCCTTGTCGTCGACATGACGAGCCTCCATTTCTGTGTCAATTGGCACAGAATTAGAGCATCGGTAGCATTCGAGGGTCAAGGTTTTCTGCATCAATCAACACAGAAAGGGGCGACATGCCGGCGCGCGGAAGGCCGAGGAGCTTCGACCGGGAGGCGGCACTGGCCGCCGCGATGCGGACCTTCTGGGAGCGGGGCTATCAGGCGACGTCGATGACGGACCTCACCGCCGCGATGAAGATCGGCTCCCCCAGCCTGTACGCGGCCTTCGGCTCCAAGGAGGCGCTGTTCCGCGAGGCGGTCGACCTCTACGACCGCACGCTGGGCGCAGCGGCGGGCGAGATCCTGCACGGCGCCTCGTCCGCACGCGAGGGGGTCGACGGGCTGCTGCGGTCCAACGCGATCGCCTACGGCGACCCCGCGACACCGCCGGGCTGCCTGGTGGTCCTGTCCGCGATCAACTGCACCGCCGAGAGCGCGGGCGCCGCCGCCGTCGCGACCGAGCGCAGGCACGCGGATCAGGCCGATCTCCAGGCCCGCGTGGAACGCGGCGTGCGCGACGGCGACGTCCCGGCAGGCGCCGACACCGCCGCGATCGCGATGTTCTACCACACCGTCCTATATGGACTGTCGATTCAGGCCAGGGACGGGGCGACGACCCGAGAGATGCTCACCGTGGTCGACTCGGCGATGGCGGCCTGGGATTCGCTGGTCCTCGTCGCCCCGCCGGAGCCTGCGTCGTCGCAGGGCTGAGCCGCCGGGGCACCGCCGAATCCGATGCCCGGGCGGCACCGCCTTCGACGACGGCCGACCGGCCGCCACCTGGGTCTGGACCGTTCCTTCAACCGCACCCGAGCTCGTCGACTGAAGATAGCCTCACCTAATATTGATGGTGAACGGCCCGACGACGAGCAAGTGAGGCGAGCACATGACGACGCATGAGGACCAGCAGGCGCCGTTGGACGCGGTGGTCCTGGCGTGTCGTGATCTCACCTTCGCCCCGTTGCCGGAACTGCGTCCCGACCGCCCGGCACCGATGGAGGGCGAGACACGCTGGCTCTCGCTCGTCGAACTGCTCGACGACGGTCGGCTGGCCGAGACCTTCGACGCGCTGCGCGCCCGCGAAGGGGCAGGCCATCCCGGCGCCGCCGCGATCCGCTACCTCAAAGGACTGCTCCGCGAGACGGTCTTCCTCGTCTCGGCGAGCATCTACCTCACCGATCGCGCCCCCGAACTCTCGCCCGAGACGCTCTGGTTCCCCTTCGCCCCCGACGGCGACATCGGCACGCCCCGGATCACCAGCCGCCGGGCCGCCGTGCTGCGCGGCGATCCCGACGCACGGCTGCCGGACACCGTGGTCGTGGCCGACCGGGATGCACTCGACGTCTGGGCCGCCGCCCGGCTGGTCGAGGTCTTCGGACCGCTGGTCGAGCAGGTCCGGCGCCACTCCAGGGTCGGGGCCCGCACGTTGTGGGGCTATCTCGTCGACATCCTGCACTTCTACATGATCAATCCGGCACGACGGCTGGACCGGAACGTGCCTGCGGCGTTCGCCCGCGCCGATCGGCTCGTGGCGGCGGTGATCGCGGCAGGCGCGCCGGTGAAGGCGCGTCCCCGGCTGTTCCGGTTCCGTCCGGAGGGCAATCAAGGCGTCTGGGCGGTGCGCAGCACGTGCTGCTTCGACTACAAGGTCGACGCCGAGCACGGCTACTGCGGCACCTGTCCGCTGCAGGAAGACACCGTTCGCGCGGCCCAGTTCGACCGCTCGTTCAGCCGCTGACAACCGAACCACAGACACGAATTCAGGAGACACAGTGACGCGACCTCACCGCCTGCCGATCGCCCGCCTCGGCGCAGCGACGGCCGTCCGGCCGCTGGACAGACGCCGGTTCCTGTCCGGTCTCGGCATCGGGGTCCTCGCACTCGGTGTGGCGGGCTGCGCATCCGGGGACGCCGAAGGCGGCGGCGACGCCGCGGGCGAGACGCGTCCGTTCCAGCACCCGCTTGGCCGCAGCGACCTGCCCGCCGAGCCGCGTCGCATCGTCTCGCTGGACCCGGGAGCGGGGCTTCAGGTCGCGCTGGAGCACGGCGTGCCGCTGGTGGCCTCGGCGACGCTGGCGAGCGAGCCCTCGGTGCCCGCATACCTGCCGAGCCCTGCGGCACCCTTCGAACAGCTCGGCTTCAATCAGGCCGACCCCGAACGCGTCTCGGGCTTCGAGCCGGATCTGATCGTCGGACACGTCCCGAGCCTGCAAGAGGACTACGCGCTGTACTCGGAGATCACCACGACCGTCTCCTACACGAACTCGGCGGGCGGCACGGAATGGGAGGACGCCTGCCTGACCGTCGCCGACTACTACGGCGTCCGGGACGAACAGCAGCAGCGCATCGACGAGTTCCACGAGCGTGCGGATGCCTTCGCGCAGACCCATGCGGAGACGCTGAACGGGCTGCGCGTGGTGCTGCTGCGCTTCACCACCGACGAGCTGCGCATCGTCACCGACTCGGTGATCTTCGGCTCACGGGTCCTGACGCGTGCGGGCGTCCAGCTCACCGAGTCCAGCGCGACGAGCGGGCCGGAGGAGACGTACGTGTCCGTGACGCCGGAGCAGGTCTCCCGGCTGGAGGACGCCGACGTCGTCCTCTACTTCGGCGGCGGCGGCGCCTACGAGGAGGGCAACGTGACCAGCGCCTTCACCACCTACACCGAGGGGACGCTGTGGGGCAGGCTGCCCGCGGTGCAGGCCGGTCGGGTGTTCGAGGTTCCGCAGACGACCTGGTGGGACGGTTATTCGACGTCGGCCGCGCATGCGGCGCTGGACGACCTCGAGGACATCGTCGGACAGCTCGGCTGAGTCATCGCCGCAGGCGGGCGCGGGAGGGCTGGGGGTCGGGCGGGATCGTCGTCGTGCGGTCCCGCCCGGTCTCGTTCTCCGAGGCTCGCCGCGATGACCGGGTCGCGGTGATCGGAATGCCGCCGAGCCTCGGCACGGCCCGGTCTCGGACCGCGACCGCGACCGCGACCGCGACCGCGACCGCGACCGCGACCGGAGGATCGTGCTCGGCGGCTCGGCACGACGCCGCAGGCGATACCCGCCTCGGCATCCGGCCTTCGGACCCTGCCCAGGCATCCGGGGCGCGGGCCTGGTCGGGAAGTCCGGTGCGCGGGCTCTTCTCGACGTCCACCGCGACGCTCCGCCCGATATCCACTGTGCGGCCAGGCCCGGCATCTACTGCGGAGCCCCGCCCCACAACTATCTCGAGGCCCCGCCCCACAACTATCTCGAGGCCCCGCCCCACAACTATCTCGAGGCCCCGCCTCGGGCGCGCATCAGCAACACGACGAGATAGCCGCCCCCGAGCACACCCGTGATCAGGCCGACCGGGACCGGTGCCGGGGCGAAGAGTCGCTGGCCGAGCAGGTCGGCGCAGACCAGCAGCACGGCACCGGTCAGGCCCGAGGTGAGCAGCACGCCGTCCGCCGACCTGGTGAGCGCCCTGGCCAGATGCGGCGCGGCGAGTGCGACGAACGCGATGGGCCCCGCCGCCGCCGTGGCCGTGGCGGTCAGTCCCACGGCGATGACGAGGAGCAGCAGCCGGGTCCTGGCCGAGGGGACGCCGAGTGCGACGGCGAGGTCCTCGCCCATCTCCAGCAGCGCGAGCCGCCTGCCCAGCAGGATCGCCGCCGGGACCAGCAGTGCCACGGCGGGCAGCACCAGCCAGACGTGATCCCAGGTGCGGGCGGTGAGGCTGCCCGCCAGCCACACCATCGCCCGATGCGCCTCGGTGATCTCGGCCCGCACGACGAGATACTGGTTGCACGCCGCCAGCAGCGCCGAGACCGCCACCCCGACCACCACGAGCCTCCCGCCGAGCATTCCGTTGCGATAGGCCGCCGCGTAGACGATCGCCGAGGCGACGAGGGCGCCGAGCAGCGCACCGCCCGCGATGGCCGCCGCGCTCCCGCCGAAGAGCACGATCTGCACGACGGCTCCGGTGGCCGCCCCGCTGCTGAACCCGATCACGTCCGGGCTGCCGAGTGCGTTGCGGGACACGCTCTGCAGGACGGCGCCCGCGACGCCGAGTGCCACGCCGACCAGCACGGCGGTGAGTGCGCGGGGCAGCCGCAGGGTCCGCACGACGAACTCGCCGCCCGGCGGGCCGCCCTGTCCGGTCACCAGCGAGGCGACCTCGGCGAGAGTGAAGGCCCGGTCACCGGTGGCGATCAGCGCCGCCGTGAGCATCAGGAGCAGGGCCGACAGTCCGAGACCGACCACGACGGTCCTCGGGTCGAAGCGGATCGACCAACGATCGTCGGCGGGACGCAGGGTCCGCCGCGAGGTCGGCACGGCCACGGCCCGGCCGCCGTCGACGGGTTCGGCCGCGACATCGACGTCCGCCGGGCGGCGGGGTCTGCTGCTGGTCGTCATAGGCCGGGCAGTCTCCTTCGTCGGACCAGGGCGATCAGGAACGGGGCGCCCAGGATCGCCGCGACGACGCTCACCTGAAGTTCGGCGGGCGCGATCACCACCCGCCCGACGACGTCGGCGAGCAGGACCAGGACGGGGCCGATGACCGCCGCGTAGGCGAAGAGTCGCCGCTGATCCGTCCCGGCGAATCGTCGGGCCAGATGCGGCACGGCCAGGCCCACGAATCCGATGGGCCCGGCGGCGGCCGTGGCGGCCCCGGCCAGCAGCAGGACGGCCAGGGCGGCGAGCAGCCTGGTCCGGCCGACCCGGGCACCCAGCGCCCGGCCGGTGTCCTCCCCGAGGGCGAGCACGTTCAGCGTCGGGGCGAGCGCGAAGGTCACCACCACGCCGAGGATCAGGAACGGCAGCAGGAGCCGGATCACCGCCGGGTCCCGGCCCGCGATGTCGCCGACCACCCAGAACCGGTACTCGTCGAAGGACGCCGGGTCGAGGAAGACCACGAGCTGGGTGGCCGAGCCGAGCGCCGTGCCCAGCGCGGTGCCCACCAGCGCGAGCCGGACCGGAGTCGCGCCACCGCCGCCACGCGCCGCGACCAGGTACACCAGGACCGCAGCCAGGCCCGCGCCGAGGAAGGCAAGCCAGACATAGGAGAGGAAGCTGCGCAGTCCGAGCACGGCGACGGCGAACATCATCCCGGCGGCGGCGCCCGCGTTGACGCCGAGGATGCCGGGGTCGGCCAAGGGGTTGCGGGTCAGCGACTGCATGAGCGCACCGGCCAGGCCCAGCGCCAGCCCCACGGCCAGCCCGAGCAGGGTGCGTGGCACCCGCAGCTCGTGAACGATGACCGCCGTCTGGGAGTCGTCGTCGCGCCAGAGCACTCGCAGGACCTCGCCGACGGGCACCTGTTCAGAGCCGACGAGCAGGCTGAGCAGGGCGGCGACGGCCAGCACCGCCACGGCGGCGAGTGGGAGGAGCAGTCGATTCAGTGCCGAGGTCGCCACGTCCGGCGGGCGGACGCCTGCCCCGTCGCCCGCCGGTCGGGAGTCACGCCCGGTGATCGACGACCGGGCGGACGTCGGGTCGTCGGCCCGGTTCGCGGCCTGGTCGGGGGGCAACGGTGGCTCCTCGTGCTCGTCGGTCCGGCGGGTCCGGGTTCCCGCCGGTCCCCGCACGGGCACGCCGGGCCTGCCGCGACGCTGGTTGTCCCGTCCTGATCAGCGCATTCGTCTCACGCGACGGACGACAAGTTTGGTAAGCCTAACAACACTCCCCTGTCGGGTCGTTCGACCGGTGGTCCTCCGTCGGCAGGGGTTCTCCGTTCGTCGGCTCGCTCCTCTGGTGGCCACGTCGTACAGCCCGCGCCGCTCCCAGCCGCCGGATGACGCCGTTGGCGACGACGGGCAGAGGACCGCCCTGTTCCGCGTGCTGCTCCGCACATAGAGCCTTCCGGTGAACCGGTGATCAGCTCGACGACGCCTGCACTGCTGATCACCCGATCTGGCCGGGTCACCGGCATTCGACTGCATCGGGAGACCGGCGACGGCCCTTACCTGACGTGCCCCGGGCACAGCCGGGCGCCGAGACGACTCGGCGCCCGCCCGCCCCGTCAGGACCCGCTCAGTCGGCGACCAGCACCCGGCCACCCCTCGGGCCCGTCCCGCGCTCCTGCTGTCGGCGCACCAGCCAGCGGCCGGGCGCCACGCCGCTGCCGCCGTGCTCCGGATGCACCAGGTACGCGGGCGCGGTGTTCTCGAAGAGTGCGATCCCGAGTCGCAGCGGGTCCCGCACGCCGTTCGTCCATCGGCAGACGCCCGCGTCGGCGACGAGGGTGTGCGGATTGTTGCCCGCCACGCCGCGCACCAGCTCCACGCCCTCCGACGGCACGAGGCGCCACTGCGCCCAGGGCTGCACGGTCACCGGCCCCAGCATCGCCATCGGAATGACGATCAGATCGCCCTGTGCCTGGAGACCGTCGATCACCGGGATCGCGACCTGGCGCTCCAGGTGATCCAGGACGTCGAGGCCGGTCCGGTCGAGAAGTTCCATCAGATCCATCGTCATCACCTGTCGTGGAGAGAAGGGTCAGGTTCGGCGCTGCAGGCCCGCGTACTGGGCTCCGGAGAGCCCGTACGTCCAGCCTGCGGCGTCGATCGGGTCGTCGAACCAGGGCGGCACGTGCAGGCCGTACTGCCTGCGCGTGCCGTCGCGTTCAACCGAGCCGTTGACCGCGAGCAGAAGTCGGGTGGTCGAGCCTCGATGCCGATACGGCAGGTCGTAGAGGCGCAGTTCGTTGGCGGAGTTGCCCGGATCGACCGATCGCCCGACGAGCGTCAGGCCCGCCCGTTCGATGAAGGCGGCCCAGCCGATGCGCTCGATCGCGCACCGCCGTACCTCCACATTGGACTCAGCGGAGATCGCCTCCACGGTCGGGTCCTCGATCACCCAGGCCGGGACTCGCGTCCCGTGCCAGGAATAGACGCCCCAGCCGTCCGGGTAGACGACGGCGGGACCGTCGGCCGCATGCAGCCGAATCTCGCCGTAGACGTCGTCGGGCGCGGGCTCGGTATGCACCGCAGACGGCCGCTCGGCGAGGACGCAGACGTCCTCGCGCGGCCACCACCAGCCGCAGGACCGGACGAGCGTGGCCCACAGCTCCCACTGTGCGCCGTCCGTCGCGTCGAAGGGGCGACCATGAATCCGTTGGTGCACATCGTGCCGGGCCACCCAGTCGACCTCGTGCTGGCCGTACCAGGCAAGCCCGAAACGCTCAGGGATCGCGCTGCGGATGACGTTCGCGACGGACTGCCGCACGCCCCTGCGCAGGGCGCCCAGCACCCCCTGGTCCAGCACGGGAGACAGCCCCGTCCCGGATCGCAGCGCCGCCACCGGATCAGGCAGCGCGGGCGGGCGCGGCCAGTCGTCCGGATCGACAGCACCGATGCGCGCGTCGATGCGATGGCGCAACGTGGAGACGAGACTCGCCAGCCCGCTCTCCCAGGGTTGGGCACCGTGCGGCGACACGGTGTGCTGCGAGGCGACCGACGGCACGGCGGCGGCGGGCGAGTCCACCCACACGAACGCGGGCCGGGGCCTGCCAAGCAGGGCATAAAGCCCCGTGACGGCGTCCTCGGCGTTCCGCCGATCGGCGGGGTCGGTGCACAGGGCGTGGTTCAGCCACTGTGTTCGGAGGTCGACCGCCTGCTGCCAATGGTCGAGATCGCGCAACAGGTGGTCACGGACAGGGGCACGGCGGGATGCTCTCCCGCGCCGCGCGCTCACTGCGACAGGGCGGACACGCCCTTTCCTTCAGACATGGCGGAGATGATCGCAGGGGACAGCCGGGGGCCGCAAGGCCTGACCGCGAATTCGGCGCTGACCCGGCCTCGGCCGGTGCTTCGGCCCGCCCCAGACGAGCCCGCGATCACTGCGGCGCGGGCCGGGCCGCCCCGGCCCTGTCGACCGGTGCCGGTCGCGCCGCTGCTGCCGCCCGCTCGGCGCGGATGTCTGCTGAGGACGATCGACCGGTTCGACCGGTCGAGGGACGGCCCCGGTCAGCCGAAGACGGACCCCACCGCGCTGATCTGATACTTCTTCACGTCGTCCTGAAGCACCGTCGGCATCGGCTCCGGCGGATTCGCGGTCGCCTGGTGAGCGGCGAGGTGTTCCTCGGACTCCCAGACCTCGAGCAGATTGATGCGCCCTGGCTCGATCGGGTCAGCGGCCATGACGAAGTCCACGCAGCCCGGCCTGGCCCTGGAGCGGACGAGGAAATCGGGGGTTCTCGCCAGGTAGGTGTCCCGGTCCGCTGGTTCGACGTAGAGCTTTCCGGAGATGATCAGCATCGAGGCGGCTGCTTCCTGGTTCGACGACGGGGTCAGGCCCGCCCCGAACCGGCGACGAAGGCAGGACGAGGGGCGAGGACGGGCCGACGGTAGGCGGCCCCACCGACAAGTCGGCTGCGGCGACCTCGCCGTCGTCCCCGCCCCGTCGCCCCGGAGATCCGTCTCGGCAGGTCCCGGTTTCCCGGTCTGGGCCTCGACCAAGAGCCGCCGCACGGCGACCACGGGCCGAGCCGCGTCCTCGAGTGCTTCGACGAGCCGCCCCGACCCGCCCGGCGACGCCGCCGCTAGCGCACGCTCTTGCTTCGGTTCTGGGCGATGCCCTCGGCCACGCCGATCAACAGCACCGAGGCGATGACGGCGATGATGAAGCCGAGGACGTTGAGTTCGAAGATGTCGCCCGTGCCGAGCAGGTTGGCGATGGTGCCGCCGATGACCGAACCGACCAGACCCAGCAGCAGGGTCGCGAGAAGACCCAGCCGCTGCTTGCCGGGCTTGATCAGTCGGGCGAGCGCGCCGATGATCAAGCCTGCGACGATGAAACCGATCACGTCGTCCTCCTGAAGTGGTGCGCTGTCGTCTTGTGAGCCAATCTAATGCGCTCGACCTGGCCTCGCCGATCACGACGCCCCTGTCGCGCCGGACGTCACTCACTCGGCGGCAGGCGGCCGATCGCTCCGGCGTCTGCGGATCGGGCCGGGACACCGCTGCGGCAGCACCGGAACCGACCGATCGCGCCTTCCTCGGCGGCATCGCCGATCGACACGCGGCCTGCGCCGAGGTGCGGGGTGTCCGCCCGCATGTCTCGCATACCGGCACGCGGACTCGAGACGGTCGTTCGACGAACCGGCTGCCTGCGCGTTCGCCGGTCACGATGTGGTCCCGACGGAACCGAAACGATCAACGTGTCGGTCCGCGTCGCTAGCGTCCGCTCCCATCACATCGAGAACTCATCGCAGGAGGAACCGTGGGCTGGCTCGACGCCGCGTCCGGGTACCAGGTGCGGCTCGGGGAGAACGGGCGTGTCCATTGCCGCAACGGCAAGGGAAAGCAGCTCTCCTCGGTTCCCGCCGCCATCAAGGACGATCCCCAGGTGGTGCAGCTGCGCCAGCTGTCCGAGTGGCTGACTCGCCACGCCGCGGAGTGTCTGTCCACAGTGGATGAATGGATGGTCCGTTCGCTGCCGGTGCCGACGGCGGTGCTCACCGAGGTGTGGGCGGACCCGGCCTGGTCGGACGCACTGCGCGACCTGGTCGTGACCGTCCCCGACGGCGGCGATGCCGAGACGGGCTTCCTCCGGGACGCCGATCCCGAACGCGGACTCGGCCTGGTCACCCTCGACGGTGACACCGTGCGGCTCCGCCCCGAGACGGTGTCGATCCCGCATCCCGTCCTGCTCGACGACCTCGCGGAGCTGCGGGAGTTCGGCGCCGAACTCGGCGTCGAGCAGCGGGTACAACAACTGTTCCGGCAGACCTTCGAACGCCCCGCCGCGTTCCCGACGGGCCGGACGTCCGTCGACGACTATTCCGGTGGGAAGTTCGAGCAGGTCAACCACGTGCTCAGCCGTTGTCGCACGCTCGGGTACCCGGTGCGGGGCGGCGACGCGGTGTACTCGGCGTTCGAGGGCGGCCGCACTCTGGAAGCCCGCTACTGGATCGGCGTGGAGTACCCCGAGGGCGAGGCCTGGACCGGGGATCTGCGCTGGATCGCCGACGGAGCCGAGGTGCCGCTCGCCGAGGTCGGCCCGGTCGCCTGGTCGGAGGGCCTCCGGATGGCCGCCGCGATCTACTCCGCCCGCGTCGTCGAGGAAGCACAGGTGTCGGCATGAGCACGTCCAGTACCGAACGCGACCGGACCACCGCGCTGCTGACCGCAGGCGCGGTGCTGCCCGGCAGGGCCGACCTCGGCGCGGATCGCGACGTCCTCACCGCCCGGCGCTACACCCATCCCGCGCTCGGCGATCGCGCCGTGGTCCGACTGGTGCCCGCCGTCCTCGGCCGCGCGGAGGACCTCACCTGCGAGTATCTGGGATTCGACGAGCCAGAGCGCACGTCAGAAGTCGGCACCGCGCGCCGCAGCGCCCTCGGCTTTCCCGCCTGGGCACTGGTGAACGACCCCGCCAACGGCCATCACGCGCTCAACCTGGTCAAGCAGGTCGAACGGCTCGCCCGCACCGCGAAATCCCGCGCGGGTGCGGCCAAGGACGGATTCACCGAACTAGGCGCGATGCTGGGCCGCTCCGCTCCGCACTTCTTACCGACCTTCTACGAACAGGCCGCCCGGATCTTCCTTCAGCACGGCAACACCGCCTATGCCGCCACCATGTTCGGCAAGGCCCGCGAGGCCGAAGAGGTCCATGATCTCGCCGTCGACCCCGACCGCACCCGGGAGGTGTTCCTGGAGTTCGCCTTCGCGGGCGCGTTGACGGCCAAGGCACTGTCCGCCCAGGCCAAGGCCCTGGCCCGCCGGACGGACCCCGACGGCGCCTATGAACTGTTCCGCACCCTGTGCGTCGAACGCACCCGAGGCGGTCTGCCGCCGTACACCGGGATGCCCGAGGATCTGCGGCGGCTGGCCAGGGCCGCGAAGCGGGACCTGCCGACCGAGGACGAGCGGCTGCTGCTCGACGTCCTGGGCACTTCGGCGATCAGCCGGGCGAGCATCTCCTTCTGGAAGTCCTATCGGGTCGCGTTGACCACGCTGGCGCGGCGGGACGCCGCCGTGCGCGGGCTGCTGCTGTCCTTCGTGCCCGGTTCGACCGGTGCGCTCGACGTCTGGCTGGAGATCCTGCACGACTGCGGGTCGACCCGTCTCCTCGTCGATCCGGCCGAGACGATTCCCGAGGGGACGCGGTCGGCCGCCGCGTGGCTGTCGGCGGTGCTCTCGGTCCGGTTCGGCGGCTGGCGCTCCGTCGACCGCTCCGAGGCCCTGCTGGACCTGGTGGAGGCGATGGCGGCCCGGCTTCGCGCCGACGGCGAGCCGGTGGCCGCACTGCGGGGCAGCAGCCAGGGTGAGGTGGATCTCGTCGATCTGCTCGTGTCGCACGACGTGCCGATCGTCGTCGACGGCAGGCTCCCCGAGCAGTTCGACGTCACCGACTGGATGTCCGACGAGGCACCGGGTCGACGCGATCTCACCGCTCTCGCCGAATCCGAACAGTTCGGTCCGGCCCTGGGCCAAGGGTTCGCGCAACATCTCCGAAGGCACACGCGCGGCGCGGTCGCCGAGGCCGACGTCCTGCTGACCGGGATGAGCGTGCCCGGTCTGCGCGACGCGCTGCGCCGTTGGGTCACCGATCGGGCGTCCGCCGTCACCGCCATCGGGCTGCCCGGTCTCACCGACAGCCTCAAGACGCTGTCGGTCGTGCGGCTGCCCGAGGCCTTCACCGACGTCCCCGAGTCGGCCGAGGCGCTCGCCGACGTCGACGTGGCCGCCGCCCTGCACGGGACGCTGCGGGCCGGTCTGCTGGACGAGCTGGGCTGGCCCGCGTTGGACGAGGCCGTCACCCGCCTGTACTCGGCGGGCGGCGCGAAGGACGACGACGTGGTGGTATGCGGGGAGGGCTGGCCCGCGCTGGTCCTGCGCAGGGGCGAGACGTTCGTGGTGGTCGGCCCGGACGGCGTGCTCGCCGAGCACGTCGCCCGGATACCGGCCGATGCCCGACCACGCTGGCGCCTCGAGCCGACCGCGTCCTGGTTCGACGGGGTGTTGCTGATCCGCTGGGACGGACCCGACGGAGGGCTGGCCTACTGGAGTGACGCGCCGGAGCGGATCTTCGCGCCCGGCAGCAGTCTGCGGCACTACCGACACCACCCGATCTCGCCGTCCATCGCGCTGTCCGACGGATCTCGGTTCGAGGGAGTCCGTGCGCTGCGGCCCGGCGACTCGGACGTGCCGCCGCCGACCTCGGCGCTCGGCGACGGCACGACGGTGTGGTCCAGGACGTACTGGCGCGGGGCTACCCGATGGGTCGAGGTCGATCCGGCGACCGGTGAACAGGGCCGGGTCAGCCTGCCGAGGTTCCTCGACGACTTCGCCGCCGACGGCACCTCCCTCGCGTTGAAGAACTGCGACCTGCGACCGGCCGTGCTCGCGACCTCGGCGAGTCCGTTGGGCACTGCCGACGGACTGCACGGCTGGCGAGTGCGGCAGGAGGCCGACGGCTCGTGGCTCGGGGAGGGCGTCGACGGTCGTCGGGTGCTGCTGGCGCAGGGAGGTCGGCGCCCGACCGGTGTGCTGCGGCTGCCCGGCGGGGCGGAACTCGTGCTCGCCGATGGCGGGTACCTTCTCGCGCTGCTCGACGAGAACGGCGCCGACCTCGGCAGGTTGTCCACCACGGCACGTCACCCCGAGTACGCCGCAGGCACGCCGATGGTCGCGCCGACACACTGGTGGCACCTGCTGCGACCTCGGGACGAAGCCGGGTCCGCCGCACTGCGCGGCGTGACCAGGCAGACGGTCGAGGACCTGCTCGCCGCCGCAGCAGCCGAGCCCGCGGCGGCCGAGAAGACCCGAAGCGAACGGCTGATCGCCGTGGCTCGGGGGGTGCGCACCGGTGAACAGGACGGCCTCGTGCGTGCCGTCCTCGCCGCGCTCCCCGGCCTCAGCCATCCCGGCCTGCTCGCGGGCGTGCTGAGTCTGGTCTACCGCGCCGCCGATCTGCTGCGCGAGTTCCGCGGCTATGCCGAGATCGCCGCGAGCGCGCGCACCGTCGACATCGACGCGCTGACCGCCACCGGTCCTGTCGTGAGCGAGGGGGTCCTCAACCTGGCGCTCGACTGGTTCGGGGGCTATCGCTCGCGTCGCGCTGCGGCGGAGGGTGCTCGCCAGACCAGGCTGCCTGCGCTGGTAGCCGCGCTCGGTGTGGCCGCCGTCGAGGCGGACCCCTCGGGTCGGGCACTGCCCGAGTCGAACTGCCCGGACTGGTTCGAGTCGCTGCCGTCGGTCGCCGCGTTGGCACACCGCGCCGCGTCCCCGCTGATTCCGGACGACCAGCGCGCCGCACTGCTTCTGCTGCTGCGATCGATCGCCGGAGCGGGCCTCACCGACGGCGGCGGGCACTGGCGAGTGGTCGACCTGCTGGTACCCGACGGCACCCCGCATCCGAGGCATCGAGTCCTGCCCGTGGGAGACGGCTTCCTCGCCCTGTTCGAGCATTACCGGAACCACCGCATCGGCGATCAGTACGAAGGGCTTCAGTTCACCCGAAACCCGGGCAGGTTCGCCGTCCCCGACGGCTGGCGGCTCCGAAAGTCGACGGAGATCCGCTCGTCGTTCGGTCCGGAGCGCATCACCCGGTTCCTCGACACGCTCGCCAAGGAAGGTCCCGCGCCATGGTTCCCCGACGCGGTGTCCGAGCTGGTGCAGCGCACCGGCCTGGGCACCGCCGAGGCGACCGTGCTGCTCGCCGGGATGCCCGGCGTGCAGAACTGGGGGGCGAACTACCTCGGCGCATCCGAGCGGCAGTTGCTCGGTCTGTCCGGCGCGGGAGCCAAGGCCGCGCGGGAACGTCTCCGGCCGCTGCCCGCCCCCTTCCGCCGTCGGCTGCTCGCGGCGGCGCTGCCTGCCGACCCCGCCGAGCTGTGGACGCGCGGGGCCGACGTGGCCGCCGTCGCCGAGGTGTGGATCGCCGAGCACGGGCAGCGCACGCCCGTCCCCGACGACGTCCTGCTCGACGCCTCGGCGCAGCTGCCCGTGCGGCAGGCGAGCGACGTCGTCACCGGTGTCGTCACGCCGGGCACCTCGTGGCTCACCACGGACGCCGACATGCGGCTCAACGGCACCACGTTGGAGACTCGGCGCAGCGAGGGATTCGACCAGACCGCGCTCGTGGCGGTGCCTCAGGCGCTGCTGTGGCTGGCCCACCGGCTGCCTGCCGCCTCGCCGCTGCGGGCCCGTCTTCCGGAGGCGCTGTCGGCCGTCCGCAACCGGGCGAGTCATCCCGGCTTCGCCGTGGCGATCGGCGGCATGATGTCTGCCGACCAGCTGCGGGCGCTGCTCGGCGTCGAGATTCCTCCGAAGGGGACGGCGGTCAAACACCAAGGGTGGCTGACGCTGCTGAGCGACCACGAGGGCTGGGCCCGCCTGATCGTGCGGCCGGGACTCGTCGGCCCGCAGGATCGTGATCTGCTGCGCGCGGTCCTCGCGGAAGGCCACGATCGGCGGCTGCTCCCCGCCTTGGCCCTGCTGGCCGAGGACGGACTCACCTCGGCGTGCGCGGTGAGGGCGCCCGAGGACACCGACCCGGCGGCCTGGTTCCAGGACCCGACGGTGTCCGTGCCCGCCCTGGTGGCCGAGGTCGCCGAGCGCCTCGGCCTCGACGCGGACGCCGCGACGCTGTACCTGCAACTGCTCGCGCTGCCGGACCCCACCGATGCCAACGTCACGCGGTGGACCGGTTGGAAGCCCGCCCGGCTGCGCAGGGCGCGGGCGGCGCTGGCCGAGACCGACCTGGTGCTGACCGCGAAGCGGGCCAGGGCCGGGCGTTCGCTGTTCCTGCCCGGCGGCTGGCTGACGCTGAAGGCCCCGCATCTGCCGCTGGAGTCGTGGAAGGCGCCCATGTTCGGCTTCAGCACCACGCCCGACGTGGTGATCGCCCCCCGCGAGCCCGTCGCCGAGCTGTTCGCCCGCGCCTGGCGCCGGGTGCTCGACGGCGACGCGCCCGCTTACGAGGAACTCAAGACCGGAGGACGTCGGTGACCGCCACCGTGCGCAGGCAGGTCGAGCCTGCCGAGGATGCCCACCGCGAAGAACTCGCCTTCCTCGCCCTCCAGGACGCCGGGGCCCGGCCGCCGGGCTGGCGGCTCACCCCGCGCGCCGTGGTCACGTTCGTGATCGGCAGCGGCGGCGAGAGCCTCGCCCTGCCGAAGGGCGTGTCGGCGGACGGCGTGCCCGCGCGCATGGTGATCAGCCCGAAATTCGTCGGCGAGCGGGCCCTGGTCGAGCGGGCGGTGGTCACCCTCGCGGGCGAGCGCGGCCTGCTGCTCGTCGGCGAGCCAGGCACCGCCAAGTCGATGCTGTCGGAACTGCTGGCCGCGGCGGTGTCCGGCAGCAGCGAACTGGTGGTGCAGGGCACGGCGGGCACCACCGAGGATCAGCTCCGGTACGGCTGGAACTACGCGCTGCTGCTGGCCGAGGGCCCCAGCCCGAGGGCGTTGGTCCCCTCCCCCGTGCTCACCGCGATGCGCACCGGCGGCGTGGTGCGGGTCGAGGAGGTCACCCGCTGTCTGCCGGAGGTGCAGGACGCGCTCGTGTCGATCCTGTCCGATCGGCGGATCGCGGTACCGGAGCTCTCGGGCACCGAGGGCGCGACCGTCCCCGCCGCGCCGGGATTCACCGTGATCGCCACCGCGAACCTGCGGGACCGGGGCGTGTCGGAGATGTCCGCCGCGCTCAAGCGACGCTTCAACTTCGAGGCGGTCGGGCCGATCGGCGACCTCGACACCGAGACCGCGCTGGTGCGCAGGCAGGCCCGTGCCGTCCTGGACCGGGTGAACGCGCCGTTCGGCATCGACGACGTCGTGCTGGAGGTGCTGGTCACCGCGTTCCGCGACCTGCGTAACGGTGTCTCGGCGGAGGGCTGGGCCGTCGAGCGGCCGTCCACCGTGATGAGCACCGCCGAGGCCGTGTCGGTCGCCGCAGCACTCGGTCTGGCCGATGCCTACTTCCCCGGCGACCGCGATCCGTTGTCGCTGCTGCCCGGCCACCTGTTGGGCGTGGTCCGCAAGGACGATCCCGGCGATGCGGCCCGGCTGCTGGGGTACTGGGACGGTCCGGTCCGCAGGCGGGCGGAGTCCGGCGCGCACACCTGGCGGCGGCTGTGGGAGCTTCGGGACGGCCTCGATGGATGACGGCGATCTCGCGGTGGTCCGCCGCCTGGCCGACCACCGCGAGCCTTACCTGATCGGGGTGCGGCACCACTCCCCCGCGCTGGCCGCCGCCATGCCCGCCCTGCTGACCGCCGCCGACCCCGAGGTACTGCTGGTGGAGCTGCCCGAGGAGTTCGGCGACTGGCTGGGACACCTGGCCGATCCCGGTCTCACCGCCCCGGTGGCCCTGTCCGGCGCCGCCCGCGACGGCGGCGGTCTCGCGTTCTACCCGTTCGCGGACTTCTCGCCCGAGCTGGCCGCCGTCCGATGGGCGTTCCGCCACGGCGTGGAGGTCCGGCCGTGCGACCTGCCGCTGGCCCGGCGCGCCGAGCGCGAGCACGCGGCGGGCGACCGGGGCGGTTCCCCGCTGACCGACGCGCTGCGCCGCGCCGCCACCGGGCGGGACGGCGACGACCTCTGGGATCGGCTGGTGGAGGCCGCCGCACCGGGCCAGAGCGCGGAGGCCGTTCGCCGCGCCGGTCTGCTCGTCGGCTGGGCGATGCGGCGGGACGCGACCGGCCCGGCAGGCGACGGTTCCGAACGGGACGGCTCGGCACGGCCTGTCTCCGGAGCCGAGCGGGACCCGGCCGGGGACCCGGCGGCCTGCCGGGCGTCGCCGGGCCGGCCCGGCGATCCGACCGAGGGCCTCGACCTCGGGATCGACCCCGTCGATCTGCGGCGGGAGGCCTGGATGCGGCGGAGGATCGCCGAGGCGGGCGAGCGCCGCTGCGTCGCCGTCGTCGGCTCGTTCCACGCCTCGGCCCTGCTGCGCGGCACCCGACAGGACGCCGCCGACCCGGTCGGGCCTGCGGAGACCGGCCGGGAGGTCGTCACCTCACTGGTGCCCTACGGCTTCGCGCTGCTGGACGAACGCTCGGGTTATCCGGCGGGCATCCGCGACCCGGAGTGGCAGCAGGCCGTGCTGGCGGCGGCGGGCGATCCGGTCGCCGTGGAGGCCGCCGCCGCCTCGGTGATCGTGCGGATCTGCGGCCGGATCAGAGAACTCGGTCATCCGGCCGGCCCCGGCGAGGCCCGCGAGGCGCTGCGGCTGGCCGTCGACCTCGCCCGCCTGCGTGGCCTGCCCGCACCCGGCCGAGGCGAGATCGTGGAGGCGGTGCAGACCGTGCTCACCCATGCCGAACCGCTGGGACGCGGCCGGATCGTGGCCCGTGCCGCCGGGGAAGTCCTGGTGGGGCATCGCATCGGGCTGCTCGCGCCGGGAACTCCTCGGTCGGGGCTGGCTCCGGCGGTGGAGGGTCTGCTGGCCGAGCTTCGGCTGCCCGGCCCGGACGCCCGCGAGCCGGTGACGCTGCGGCTGGACCCGCTGCGCTCGGCGCTCGACGGCAGGCGGGAGATCACGCTGCGACGGCTGTGCGTCCTCGGCGTCGCCTACGCCGAGGCGACCGACACCGCAGGCGTCGGCGCCGGTGAGGCGCTCACCACCCGCTGGCGGGCGGCGTGGACTCCGTCGACGGCGGCGACGCTGCCGGTCGCGGGGCGGTGGGGCGCGACGCTGTCTCTGGCCGTCCACGGCCGCCTACGGGCCCGCCGCGCCGAGCGCGATCAGCGGGGCGGCCCCACCCCGGCGGACCTGTCGGCCGACCTGGTCGACGCTGCGGAGTGCGGACTTCCGGAACTCCTCGGCGAGGTGTTGAGCGACGCCGGGACGGTGCTGCCCGCCGCCGCGACGCTGCACGAGCTGCTCACGGCACTGGAACTGCTCGACCGTCTGCGGGCCGGGCACCTGCCCGGCACGCCCGGCGACGTCATGGACGCCCATCCGCTGCTGGTGCGCGAGCTGACGGACGCCGCGATCGCACAGCTCGACGGGCTGGGCGGTTCCGACGACCCGGCCGACGCCCGGTCGCTCGTCGAGCTCGGACTGCGGCAGGACACCCAGGGCACCGGGCTTCGACTCGCCGCGATCCTGCGGAGGCTGGTCGACGACGGCGCCCCGATGATCGCGGGCGCCTCGGGGGCCGCCCGGGTCCTGCTCGGGCTCGACTCGCCTGCGAGCCTCGGGGAGCGGATCGCCTGGTGGATCGACGATGCAGGCACCCGCGAGCGACGGGAGGTGCTGCGGCGCGGGCTCGTCGGCGTACTCGCGGCGGCCGGGGCGCTGGTGGAGACGCCGGAGGCGTTGAATCCGCTGTTGGAACGGGTGGAGGCGCTGGACGATCAACGGTTCCTGGACCGGCTGCCCGCGCTGCGCGGCGCGTTCACCTCGATCGGGCCCGCCGCGCGGTCTCGCATCCTGGCGGTGGTCGAGGAGCGGACAGGTGATCGGGTCGACGCGGTCGGCGCACCCGATCCCGAACTGCTTGCGGCATGGCTGGCCGCCGACCGCGCGGGTTCTGCGGTGCTGGCCGCCCACGGCCTCGGGCCTGCGGGCGCGGCGGCACGGCACGACGGTGCCGAGGACCCGGCCACGGGCCCGGGCATCGCCTCGACGGAAGACTCGGCCGCCGGAGACGGCTCACGTCGATCCACTGTGGACGCGGGTCAGGAGTCGGAGGACGCCGTGCCGGTGACGTCCGCAGGCAATGGGAGCCTGTCGGCCGCCGTGCGGTGGCGACTCGTGCTGGGGGCGCGGGGTGAGCGGCCCGCAGGCGCGGCCCGCTACTCCGCCGCGCTGGACGAGCTGTACGGACTCGATCACGGCGAGGGTGCGCTGCGCGGGGACCTCGGCGCCGACCGCTCGGCCCCGTTCCCCGATGTGCGGGAGTGGTCGACGGAACTCGCCGAGCTGTTCGGCGAGCGGGTCCGCGAGGAGGTCCTGGCCGCTGCGGCCGAGGGCGGCAGACTGGAGGCCGCCCTGGAGATCGACCCCGCCTCGGTGCGGCCCTCGGTGGAGCTGCTGCGCACGGTGCTGTCCCTGGCGGGCGGGCTGTCGGAGAGCGCACTGGCCCGGCTGCGGCCCCTGGTGGCCCGGCTGGTGCGCGAGCTGACCGCGCAACTGGCCGATCGGGTGCGGCCCGCGTTGACCGGCCTCACGCTTCCGGTCCCGACGCGACGGCCCGGCGGTCGGCTGGACCTGCCGCGCACCCTGCGGGCCAACCTCGCCACGGCACGACGCGACGCGGCGGGCCGGGTGCTCGTCCTGCCGGAGCGACCGGTGTTCCACACCCGAGGCCGCCGCCGATCCGACTGGCGGCTGGTGCTCGTCGTGGACGTATCCGGGTCCATGGAGGCCTCCACCGTGTGGTCGGCGCTCATCGCCTCGGTGTTCGCGGGCGTGCCGTCGCTGTCGACGCACTTCCTGGCGTTCTCCACGGAGGTCGTCGATCTCACTGAGCGGGTCGCCGATCCGCTCTCGCTGCTGTTGGAGGTGCGGGTCGGCGGCGGCACGCACATCGCGGGCGCACTGCGGCACGCGCGCTCCCTCGTGACGGTGCCGGAACGGACGATGGTGGTCGTGATCAGCGACTTCGAGGAGGGCGGCCCCGTTGCGCCGCTGGTCGGCGAGGTGACCGAACTCGTCGCCGCCGGCGTCACGGTGCTGGGCTGCGCGAGCCTGGACGACAGCGGCGTCGCCCGGTACTCGGCCTCGATCGCGGGGGCGCTGGTCGGCGCGGGCATGGACGTGGCCGCGCTCAGTCCTGGTGAGCTGGCCCGCTGGGTCGGAGAGAAGGTGCGCGGATGACCGGACTGCCCGCCGTCGCGCCCGCCGTGCCTGCGGACGTGCTCGACGCGCTCCCGCCGAGGCTACGCAGGCGGGTCGACACGGCACTGAGCCGCGCCGCCGAGTGGGCGGTGACCCGCGACAGGGACACCGCCCGTGCCGAACTGGACGAGGACACCGCGCTCGGCTGGACGCTGCGCGGCGGCGTGCTGGCGACGGCCGACGACCTGACGTGCAGTTGTCTGCTCGCTCCGAGATGTCTGCATCGCGGCATCGCCGTCGCGGCAGCCGAGGTCGTCGAGGTCGCCGAGGTTCTCGACGGCACGGGGGAATCCGGCGACGCCGAGATCCCCGACGGCGTGAGCGCCGTGGAGGCCTCGGCGGACGGCGCCGCTGGGACGGCCGAGCCCGGCATGCCGGCCGGCATCGCGGCCGGGAGCATCGAAACGAGCGGCGTCGCCGCCGAGACGGCCTCGGCCGCACGGTCCGCCGTGGACACGTCGAGCACGCCAGCGCCGCCGTCGGCCGCCTCGCTGCGGACGCGCGATCAGGAACACGCCGCCGTGACCGCGCTGTGGGATGCCGGTGTGACGGTGCTGCGGTCGGGTGCCACCGGCAGCGGCACGGTAGTGCGGGCGGAGCTCCTCCGGGCGGTGCACACCGCGCGACTCGCGGGTCTGCATCGCGCGGCCGCCACCGGCCTGCGCATCGCCGCCGCGCTGGTCTGGGCCCGGACCGGCGACTCCTCGTTCGATCGCGCGCAGCTCACCGCCGAGCTGGTGGACCTGCTGCTGCTGTGTCACGACCTGCGGTCCGGGACCGCCGTCGCAGATGCGGCCGAGCTGCGGGGCACGGCTCGCCGCGAGTATCGCCCGGTCGGCACGCTGCGGTTGTTCGGTCTGTGCACCGAAGCGGTGGTGGCCGCCTCCGGGTACGCCGGGGTCGTCACCCATCTCGTCGACGAGACGGGGGTGCTGTGGACGGTCCCGGCGATCCTGCCCGGCGGCGTCGAGCGGGTCACGGCCGCCGCGAACGGGCCGGTCGCCGTCGGCGAGTCCGGTCTCTCGCACCGCGAGCTGGGCAGGGCCGGGCTGCTGCTGTCCGGCGGCACGGCCTCGCCCGACCATCGGCTGGGCGCGGGCCAGGCCGTGCGGGCGGTGGCCTCGGCGGGCGGTGCGTGGACCGACGCACCCCTGTCCGGGTTGTGGGCGACGCCGCTGGCGGACCAGACGGCGCGCGCGTTCTCCGCCATCACCCGGCCGGAGACGCACCGACCGGCGGGCGGCGACCTGCTCTTCCTCGACTGCGTGACGCTGGGCGCTGCGGGCGACGCACTGCGCGTCTCCTCGGCTCAGCCGGACGGGCCGGACGTCCAGATCGACCTCGTCGGCGAGGGGGATCGGGCGCGGGAGAATCTCCGGGTGCTGAGCGACGCCGCAGGCCTGCGGCTGCGGGTCGTCGCCCGGCTGCTGCCCGACCGCGCGGGCACGGCGGTGGCGCTGGCCGTGGCCGGGGAGCCCGAGGAGCTGACGCTGCCCGCCGCGTACGCCCACCATGTCGATCTCGGCCTGGATCGGCTCCAACACTCCCATGTCGTCGGCGGCCGGCCGGTGCGGCTGCCGCCGAGAGCGGGCGGGGGCGATCGGACGCCGAGCCCGATGCACGCCGTGGAGTCCACGCTGCACCGGGTGACGCTGGGCGGGCGGGCCGTCGGCGCCGTCGCCGCCACGGACCGCGCGGCGGCCTCGCTGCGTAGGACCGGTCTCGCCACCGCCGCAGGCCTGCTCGCCGACCTCGCCGCCGCCTCGCGGGATCGGGAGCGAGACGCCTTCGGCCGGGTGGTGCGCGAGGCGGGCGACGACTTTCCGCTGGCCTGGCTGCGGGCGGGCGTCTACGTCCGCGAGTTCGTCCACGCCTCGGCCCGCCGGGCATGGCTCCAGCCGCCGGACACGCACTGACCCCGCACCGCCGCTCAATCGCGGTCGGGATGCGATCTTCCGACGGGGGTGTGCTTGCCGGCCCGAGCTTCTGCGGCGGGCGGTCCAGCCTGCGCCCGATCGACCGGCCGCCGGGCTCCTGTATCCAGCCCCACACCCGAGCACCCAGTGCCCGAGCACCCCAGCTCGACCGGCTAGGGCGCCGGAGCCCGGCGTCCGGCCGGGCCCGCTGAGCCGCGCTGCACGCGAGCGGCGCACTCTTCAGAGCCCATACCGCGAGACCGACGCAGCGTGTCCGGCCAGGGCGGCAGGCAGGCCGGGCGGTACACGCCCGTGCTCGGCCCCAAGCACGAATGAGCCCGCCCGCCGTGGTCAGAGTTGCCCTTTCGCCGGACAGGCCGCAGTTTGGGCTGGTCACAGTCGCGCTCAGACGCGAGATCGGCGCACGCGCCCCGCCGTGCCCGCCTCGCGAGGGAAAGCGGAGGCAGACATGACCGAGGCGATCCGAGCCGACGGCCTGGTGAAGGTGTACGGCAGCGTCCGCGCACTGGACGGGCTCGACCTCGTCGTCCCGACCGGCACGGTCCTCGGGCTGCTCGGACCCAACGGCGCGGGCAAGACCACGGCGGTGCGCATCATCACCACGCTGCTGCGGCCGGACGGCGGTCGGGCTCGAGTGGCGGGCGTCGACGTGCAGACCGACCCGCAGGGCGTCCGACGGCGCATCGGCCTGTCGGGGCAGTACGCGGCCGTCGACGAACACCTCACCGGCTTCGAGAACCTGGAGATGGTGGCCAGGCTGTACGGGATGGACCGACGGGCCGCCCGGGTTCGGGCGCGGGAGCTGCTGGCGCGCTTCGACCTGGCCGACGCGGGCAACCGGCCGTCCAAGACGTACTCCGGCGGGATGCGTCGCCGCCTGGACCTCGCTGGGGCGCTGGTGGCATCCCCGCCGGTCCTCGTCCTCGACGAGCCGACCTCCGGACTCGATCCCCGGAGTCGCCTCCAGATGTGGGACGTGATCCGCGAACTCGTCGCGGGCGGCACGACGCTGCTGCTGACCACGCAGTATCTCGACGAGGCCGATCAGCTCGCCGACAGCATCGTGGTGATCGATCACGGACGGGCCATTGCCAGAGGCACCTCGGGCGAACTCAAACGGCAGATCGGCGGCGAGCGGATCGAACTCTCGCTGGCCGAGGTGACTCAGAGCGACGACGCGGCGGCGTGCCTGGCGGAGGTCGCCTCCGCGCAGGTCCAGCGCAGCGAGGACGGCCGGGAGCTGACGGCCGCCGTCGACGGCGGCTCGCAGTCGTTGATGGCCGCCCTGCGCTGCCTGGATCGAGAGCAGGTGGACGTGGTCGACATCGGACTCCGCCGCCCCACCCTGGACGACGTGTTCCTCGCGCTCACCGGGTACTCCGCCGAGGAACGACCACCCGACGACGCGTCCTCGGCCGGTTCGGAGGCATCCCCATGAGCGCGATCCCGCGTGCGCTGAGTGACGGCTGGGTCATCGCCAAGCGCAACACGATCAAGATCAAGCGGGTGCCGGAGGTACTGGTCACCGTCCTCATCTCGCCGATCATGTTCGTCCTGCTGTTCGCCTTCGTCTTCGGCGGAGCCATCGACCCCGGCAGCGGAGTGAACTATCGGGAGTTCCTGATCGGCGGCATCTTCGCCCAGACGGTGGTCTTCGGCTCCACCTTCACGGGGGCGGGCCTCGCGGAGGACATGCAGAAGGGCATCATCGACCGCTTCCGATCGCTGCCCATGTCTCACTCGGCGGTCCTGGTGGGGCGGACCGCGTCCGACGTGATCTACAACGTCCTGTCGGTGCTGATCATGGCGCTGACCGGCCTGCTCGTGGGCTGGCGCATCCGAGGCTCCGTCCTGGAGGCCGTCGCCGCCTTCCTCCTGCTGCTGCTCTTCGCCTATGCCTTCAGCTGGGTGATGGCCTACGTCGGTCTGATCGTGCCCAGCGTCGAGGTCATCAACAACGCCTCGTTCATCGTCATCATGCCGCTGACCTTCGTCTCCAACGCCTTCGTTCCGCTGGAGTCCTTCCCGGCCGGGCTGCGGCATGTCGCGGAGTGGAATCCGGTGTCGGCGCTGACGCTGGCCGTCCGCGAGCTGTTCGGCAACACCAACTCCGCCATCCCGGCATCCGATGCATGGCCGCTCCAGCATCCGGCGCTGTACACGCTGATCTGGATCGGCATCATCCTGCTGATCTTCGTGCCGCTGTCGACCCGACGGTATCGGCGGACGGCGAGCTGACCAAGCAGCGGCATCCGACAGGTCCGGGGCCACGACCTCCGGCGGCGAATTTGCGGGCCACACCCGGTTCCGGCCGCGGCCGAAGCGACTGCGCACCGCATCGACCATCGAGTCGACTGACAGTCCGACCGCCCCCGTGCCATCGGAGCTTCCGCTGCGCACAAGACGGTCCTGCCGCCTCGACCTCGGCAGTCGAGGTCCGCCCGCGTCATCGGGTTCGCGGCGGAGTCGGCATCCCACGCCGGTCAGGTCACTCGAGCCTGCCTCGGCAGGGCCGATCACGCGGCTCGACGATCGAGGTGTCGGTGATGCTCGGCGATCTCGTGGCTGGTGGTCAGCCAGAAGTCCGGCTGAGCTGCCAGCCAGCCCAGCGCCTCGTCCAGGTATCGGTGCCGGAACGGCTGGTTGACGACGAAGGGATGCAGCGCCAGGTCCGGAATGCTCAGAAACTCACACCAAGGTGAAGGTCAAACTCGAGCAGCGTGCAGCGGATCACCATCTGCTGTCGGGCCCGCTCAACCCCCGGTCGTCCGGCGGCGGCGTTCGGCGCGGCACGGGAACGGGGTCGAGGGTCACGAACGCGGCGCCGTGGCGCCCGACAGCTCCACGACACCCGAGGCTCCCGCATCACCGGCCGGGCGCTCGGCGAGCCTGCCCGCCATCGCGACCGGCTCGATCCCTTCCCCGCCGGGTCCCGGTCGCCTCGGCGAGGTCGGCGGCCCCGAAGGCCCCGGCGAGGCCAGCGATCTCGGCGATCTCGGCCGCTCCGATGTCGTCGGCCACCTCGGCGATCTCGGCGCGGAGATCCGGGGCACGGGTGTCTGCGAGGGCACGCCGCAGATGCGTCCGCGCCGCCGCCCGGTCGCCGTCGTGGTGGGCGAGGCGAGCCAGCCCGAGCTCTGCCTCCGCCCGGCCACGGGGGTAGCAACGCTCGATCGCCACTCGCAGGGCCCGCCGATACAGCAGACCTGCCTGGTCCGCGTCGCCGCCTGCGAGGCAGGTCGCGCCGAGTCTGCACGACGTGTCGACGACCTCGGTCCACAACCCCAGGTCCTCGGCCGTCCGCACGGCCTCCCGGTGCAGGCGCGTCGACCGGGGGCGGTCTCCGTCGCGCTCGGCCGCCGACGCGAGGGCGCGGAAGGCGCGCAGCAGGCCCCAGCGGTCCCCGAGGTCCTCGAACAGTGCGGCGCCCCGTTCCGCATCAGACCGCGCGCCGCCGAGATCGTCCCCAGTCTGCCGATCTCCCGCCTGCTCGACGAGCACCGCGGCCTCCGTCCAGCGATCCCCTTCCGCACGGGCACCGGCGAGGCTCCGGGCCAACAGCCGTCGTCCCGCAAGGCCCCGGCCGTCGGCGATGAGGGCGGCGCCGAGGAACCAGCGGAGCCGGGCGCGCAGCGCAGGATCGTCGACGGCGGCCGTGGGGTCGTCGTAGCCGGCCTGATCGTGATCGGTGGTCCCGGCCTCGCCGCGCTCCTCGCGGTCGGTCCGGTAGGAGGGCGTCCCGGCCCTGCAGCCCGCCGCCGACGAGGTCCCGGCTCGGCCGACCCTGTCGCGGCCTGCCCCGGCGCGACCCGGTCCGACCGGTGGCGTACGAAGCTCGATCCCGGCGAGCCAGGCCCGCGCCGTGGCCGACAGGTCCGCCGGGCCGCCCTCGACGGCGAGGGCACGCCGGAGGGAACGGTCCGCCTCGACCAGCCGACCGCGCAGGACCCAGTACCAGGCCAGGGCGGTGACCAGGCGCAACGCCAGGCCCGCCTCGCCGATGCGCCCGGCCGTCTCCAACGCTCGCCGCAGGCTCACCGTCTCGGCGTCGAGCCGATCGAGGTGGCGCCGCTGCTGCGGACCGCGTAGTCCGCCGTCGGCCGCCTCGGCCAGCGCGACGTGGGAATGCACGAACCGTGCCGCCACGGCCTGCTGCTCGCCCGCTTCGGCGAGGCGTTCCGCTGCGTAGGCCGAGACCGTCTCCAACAGCCGGAACCGGTCGCCCTCTCGGACCACCAGCGACCGATTCACCAGGCGTGCCAACAGGTCCAACACCCGTTCGCCGGGGAGTTCCTCGTCGGAGCACACCGCCTCGGCGGTCGTCAGCGTGCCGCCGTCGGCAAGCACCGACAGCCGTCGCAGCACGATCTGCTCGGCCTCGGTGAGCAGCTCCCAACTCCAGTCGATCATCGCGCGCAGCGTCGCCTGGCGGGCCGATCGGCCGCGTCCCGATCCCGTGGGCAGGCCGAATCGATCGTCCAGGCACTCGAGAAGCTGCTCCGGAGCCAGCACCCGCAGTCGGGGTGCGATGAGCTCCAGCGCCAACGGGATGCCGTCGAGCCGACGACAGATCGCCGCGACGGCCGCCAGGTTCTCGACGTCGAGCACGAACCCGGGAACTGCGGCGGCGGCGCGGCTCACGAACAGCTCGACCGCGCTGGAGCGGGCCGCCGTCGCCGCGTCCGGGGCGTCCGAGGCGTCGGCGTGCGTGGGCAGCGCCAACGGCGGCACCGCCAACACCACCTCGCCGGGGATGTCGAGTATCTCCTGACTGGTCACGAGCACTCGCGCCTCGGGGGCGGCGGCCGACAGCGTGTCGACCAGCTCGGCGACGGGCTCGATCACGTGCTCGCAGTTGTCCAACAGCAGCAACAGTCTTCTGCTCGCCACCGCCTGGCAGAGCCAGCCGAGCAGGTCGACCGCGCAGGCCTCCGACGCCACCGTATCGCAGAGTCCCAGGGCGGCCATGACCCGGTCGACGACGTCGTCCACCGTGCTCCGGCAGCTCAGGCCCGCCAGCTCGACCCACCACACGCCGTCGGGGAACGACCCGTCGAGCCCACTCGCCGCCGCCACCGCCAGCCGGGTCTTGCCCACTCCGCCGGGCCCGGTCAGCGTCATGACCCGGGGGTCGGCGGCGGTGCTCAGCGCCTCGCGCACCTCGCGGACCAGCGCGTCGCGACCGATCAACGGCGTCGCCGGGGTCGGCAGAGGGGGACGAGCGGGCGCGCGCGACGTCGACACGGGCGCCGCCAGGGCGGGTTCCTGGCGCAGCATCGCCTCGTAGGTCGCGACCGTCCCCGGCCCTGGTGTCGTCCCCAGCTCCTCGGCCAGCAGCCGCCGCAGTTCGTGGAAGCTGTCCATCGCCTCGGTCTGGCGGCCTGCCCGGTACAGGGCCCGCATCCGCGCCGTCCGCAGCCGTTCCCGCAGCGGATGCCGGGCGACCAGGTCGGCCAGTTCCGCCGCGAGCGCGTCGTGCTCCCCGAGTTCCAGCCGTGCCTCGGCCAGATCCTCCAACATCGTCAGCCGCAGTTCCGTCAGCCTGGTGATCTCCCCCTGCGCGAACGGGGCGTCGGCGACGTCGGCGTAGGCCGGTCCCCGCCACAGCGCCGCCGCCTCGGCCAGCAGCGCAGCCCGCGCTCCGGCGTCCTCGGCCTGCCTGGCCCGGTCGAGGAGTCGTTCGAAGTCCCGCGCGTCCAGGGCCTCGCCGGCGGCCACCAGGCGGTAGCCGGCGGGCTGGTGGACGACGGCGTCCCGGCCCAGGACGCGCCGGAGCTGGGAGACCTTGGTCTGCAGCGCGTTGAGCGGCCTGCCGGGCGGGTCGCCTGCCCAGAGGTCCTCGACGAGGCGATCGACCGACACCGGGCCACCCCGGTGCGCCAGCAGGTTCGCCAGCAGCGCCCGCACCTTCGCCTCGGGAACCCTGATCTCCCGCCCGTCGGCGGCCCAGACGGCCATCGGGCCGAGCACGCCGAACCGCATGCCGTCAGCGTAACCACAGCGAACCGTCAACGACTCGTGCGTGCCGAGGGACAGGCTGACCCCGAACCGTCCGCGACCTGTTCGCGGGCGAACGCCTCTCGCCCGAAGTGAATGGAGCCCCATGAGCACCCCGATCGCCCACCGAGCAGGCCCGCGAGAATGGGCTGGCCTCGCGATCCTGGCACTGCCCACCATGCTGCTCGGCCTGGACGTCACGGTGTTGTACCTGGCGCTGCCCGCGTTGGCCGCCGACCTGCGCCCCGACGGCATCGAGACGCTGTGGATCATGGATTCCTACGGCTTCCTCATCGCGGGCTTCCTGATCAGCATGGGCACCCTGGGCGACCGGATCGGCAGGCGCAGACTGCTGATGATCGGGGCCGTCGCCTTCGGACTCGTCTCGATCCTCGCCGCGTATGCCACCAGTCCGTTGATGCTGATCGCCGCGCGGGCCGCGCTGGGGATCGCAGGCGCCACGCTGATGCCGTCGACACTGTCCCTGCTCAGTGCCCTGTTCCTCGACGCGAGACAGCGCGCGGTGGCGATCGGCGTCTGGGCGACCATGTTCGCGCTGGGCATGGCGGCGGGCCCCGTGGTCGGCGGCATCCTGTTGGACCATTTCTGGTGGGGCTCGGCGTTCCTGGTGGCCGTGCCGATCGTCGCCGTGCTGCTGGTGCTCGGACCGCTGCTGCTGCCGGAGGCCCGCGATCCGCAGGCGGGCCGGTTCGACCTGCTCAGCGGGGCGCTCTCGCTGGCCGCGATCCTGCCCGTGATCTACGGCGTCAAGCACGCCTCGGCCTACGGCGTCGACCTCGTCACGATCCTCTCTCCTGCGGTGGGCATCGCCTTCGGCGTGCTATTCGTCCGACGTCAGCGCAGGCTGGCCGACCCGCTGTTGGACCTGACCCTGTTCGCGAATCGAGGTGTCGGCGCGGCGCTGAGCCTCCTGCTCGTCGGGCTGATGGGCGTGGGCGGCGTGATGTACCTGGTCACCCAGTACCTCCAGTTCGTCGAGGGCCTCACCCCCTTCGAGGCCGGGCTGTGGATGGGGCCGCCCGCGCTCGCGATGTTCATCGCGGCGATCGCGTCCCCGCTGCTCGCACGGCGGATTCGGCCGGGACTTATCGTCGCCGCCACCCTGGCGGCCGCGACGGTGGGATACCTGCTGCTCACCCAGGTGGATGCCACCGGAGATCGCGGTCTGGTCGTGACCGGGTTCGCGCTGGTGTACCTCGGACTGGGCGCCATCGCCGCGCTGGGCACCGACCTGGTCGTCGGGTCCGCCCCGCCCGCCAAGTCGGGTTCGGCCGCCGCGATGTCGGAGACCGTGCAGGAACTCGGGGTCGCGGCGGGCGTCGCGATCCTGGGCAGCCTCACCGCCGTGATCTATCGCGATCGGATCGCCGATCACCTGCCTGCCGACCTGGCAGGCGAGGTCGCGGCGACCGCGGGCGACAGCCTCGCCGGGGCCGTCGCGGTGGCACCCGACCTGCCCGAGGCGGTGCTGCACGAGGCAACGGCGGCGTTCACCCGTGGCATGAACGTGGCCGCGCTCATCGCCGGCGTCTGCATCCTGGCGCTGGCGATCGTCGCCGCCACGGTACTGCGCCACGTCGGAACGATCGGCAGCGCCGGATACGCGGAGGTCGAGCCGCCGGAGCGGGCGGCAGGCTGAGACCGCCGCGTGCACGGGGAGCCCGTCGGCCCGAGCGGCCGATCGGCTCCCTGGCCTGCGGCGCCCCTGCGGCCAGCGGAGATCCGCACCGGGGCGAACCCGGTCCTCGGTGCCTGCGGCTGCTCACGTCGCCGCAGGCATCGGTACGACGCCGTGCGTCCGCGAGATCGACCGGACCGCGCAGCCCGCCGATCCGGTTCCCGCAAGCCTCGGCCGGGGCGGCCTGCCGACAGACCGTCCCGGAACGAGCCGCCAGCGTCGATTGACATGATCATCGATGTCGGTCGATAGTGAGTGTCGTGACCGCTCCCGCCGCATCACCGGCCACGCTGCCCGCAGCGGACGCCGCCACTTATGCCGACTGGTTCGCCTGCCTTGCCGAGCCGACCAGGGTCCGGCTGCTGCACACCGTCGCGATCGCCCCGCGTCCGATGACCGTGGGCGAGCTGACCACGACGCTGGGCATCAGCCAGTCGACCTGCTCGCACCACGTGCGCAAACTGGCCGAGACGGGCTTCGTGACGCTCGTGAAGGAGGGCACCGCGACGCGTGTGGCGGTCAACCAGGCCTGCTGCACGGGACTGCCCCATGCCGCCGACGCCGTCATGGGCCTGCTCGCCCCGCGCCCGTGCTGCCCGGAAGACGTGCCTGCCGACGTCGACGTACGGCCGCTGCGAGACGAGGACTGGCCCGCCGTGCTGCGCATCCTCGGCGAGGGCATCGATTCCGGTGACGCGACCTTCGAGACCGAACTCCCCACGGCGGCGGCGCTGGACGCCCAGTGGCTCGCGGGCCACCGCTGGGTCGCGGTGATCGACGGCGCCGTCGTCGGCTGGGCGGCGGCGAAGCCGGTCTCGTCCCGGCCCTGTTATGCAGGCGTCGCCGAGACCTCCGTGTACGTCGCCGCAGATCACCGAGGCCGGGGCGTCGGCAAGGCGTTGATCCGCCATCAGGTGATCGCGGCCGATGACGACGGACTGTGGACCTTGCAGACCTCGATCTTCCCGGAGAACCGGGCAAGCCTCGGTCTGCACCGCTCAGCAGGCTTTCGCACGCTCGGCGTCCGGGAGCGCATCGCCCGACACCACGGAGTCTGGCGCGATACCGTGTTCCTGGAACGCCGCCGCGACGTCGATCCGCCCGTGGCGCAGGGTGGGACCGACGACGCCCCCGGCGGCGATACCGCCGGGGGCTGAGGCCGACGGCGCGGCAGGCGGGCCGGGGCTGCCCGACGGCGGGACGCCCGCCGCGCGCCCGGCCCATCGAACATCCCAGCCTGCCGAGCTGATCTCGGCGGACTCCCGCATCGTCGGAGCAGCTCACCGAGACGACCGCGCCCCGCTCAGCTCCCCGTGGCCACCAGTTCGGCGAGCAGCGCACGGACGCGGGCATCGATGTCGTCCCGGATGGGCCGGACGGCCTCGATGCCCCGACCGGCCGGATCAGGCAGCTCCCAGTCGAGGTAGCGCTTGCCGGGGAAGATCGGGCAGGCGTCGCCGCAGCCCATCGTGATGACGACGTCGGCGGCCTCGACCGCCTCGGTGGTCAACGGCTTGGGGAACTCCTGCGTGAGGTCCATGCCGATCTCGGCCATGGCCTCGATGACGGCCGGGTTGATGGTGTCGGCTGGGGCGGACCCTGCGGAGCGGACGGTCACGCGGCCTTGGGCGTGGTGGTGGAGCAGGGCGGCGGCCATCTGCGAGCGGCCTGCGTTGTGGACGCAGACGAAGAGGACCTCGGGGATGCTGGACACGATGGCTCCTCGGGTGAGTGCGACGGCGCGCAGCCTGTCGTGGGCGAAGCGAGCGGACAGTATCGGCAGGTGGGTGCGGACGGTGGCGTGCGCGGCGAGCAGGTCGTAGGACTCCCGCACACACGCCAGTACGGATTCAGGCGAGAAGACGCCGGGAAAGGTCTGGGTCAGTCTGCTCGCGGCGTCGCGGAGAAGTCGGTCGACTGGTGGCCTGTCGAGCCGACAGTCTTCCCAGTCCTGGCAGGAACGCTGGTCACGTGGTTCGGGTCGCGGAGTCATGCGCGTCCTTCGTGGAGGAGTCGTCAGGTTCGGGATCGCCTGCTGCTGGGAAGAACCGACGGGCCCAGAGCGAGACGTAGACCAGGCCCACCAGGACGGGAACCTCGATGAGCGGCCCCACCACACCGGCCAGGGCTTGTCCGGACGTGACTCCGTAGGTCGCCACCGCCACCGCGATGGCCAGCTCGAAGTTGTTGCCCGCTGCGGTGAACGCCAGGGTCGTCGCCCGCGCATAGCCGAGGCCGACGGCCTTGCCCATCAGGAACGATCCCGCCCACATCACCGCGAAGTAGACCAACAGCGGCAGGGCGATGCGGACCACGTCCCACGGACGCGAGGTGATCTGCTCACCCTGCAGGGCGAAGAGCATCACGATGGTGAACAGCAGCCCGTAGAGCGCCCAGGGTCCGATGCGGGGCAGGAACCGAGACTCGTACCACTGCCGCCCCTTGGCGCGCTCCCCCAGCCTGCGCGTGAGGTAGCCCGCCACCAGCGGAATGCCCAGGAAGATCAGCACCGAGCGCGCGATCTGCCATGGCGAGACGTCCAGGCCGTCCTGGGACAGGCCCAGCCAGCCCGGCAGGACGTCGAGATAGAACCAGCCCAGCCCGGCGAAGGCGATCACCTGGAACACCGAGTTCAGCGCCACCAGGACGGCGGCGGCCTCCCGATCGCCGCAGGCGAGGTCGTTCCAGATGACGACCATCGCGATGCAGCGGGCCAGCCCGACGATGATCAGGCCCGTCCGGTACTCGGGCAGGTCGGGCAGCATCAGCCAGGCCAGTGCGAACATCAACGCGGGCCCGAGTACCCAGTTGAGCACCAGCGACGAGACCAGCAGCCGCCGGTCGCCGGTCACGGTGTCCAGCCGGTCGTAGCGGACCTTCGCCAGCACCGGATACATCATGATCAGCAGGCCGAGGGCGATCGGCAGTGAGATCCCGTCGAGCTGGATCGACTCCAGCGCCACGTCCAGGCCGGGAATCCACCGCCCGGCCAGCAGCCCGAGCACCATGGCCGCCCCGATCCACACCGGCAACAACCGGTCGAGCGTGGAGAGCCGAGACGCCACACCTCCGTCGAGGGTGTCCTGGGCGGCGCTCATACGCCGGCCTCCGACAGATTCGTAGGAGCCAGGACCTCGGAGAGTCGCGTCAACATCTCGGGGCGAACGCGGTAGTACACCCACGTCGCGCGCCGCTCGCCGGTGATCAGCCCGGCCTCCCGCAACACCTTCAGATGATGCGAGATCGTCGGCCCGGTCAGATCGAAGGCGCCGGTGAGGTCACAGACACAGGCCTCGCCCCCGGCATGGGAGGCGATCAGGGACAGCAGCCGCAGCCGGATCGGATCGCCGACGGCCTTGAAGACCTTGGCCAGTTCCGACGCCTGTTCGGCCGACAACGGCTGCCCGATGACGGCCGACTCGCAGGTCGGCAACACATCGAGCAGCCGTCCCGACAGCTCTTGGTTTGACATGCATCTATCTTTACAGACATCAATCCAAGCTGGCAAGCACCGTGTCCTCACCGGAGGAGGCAGCACGCCACGCCCTAAAGAGCCTGTCTGTGATCCCCACTCTCCTGTTGCGCGGGGCAGGCAGCGGCGATCTGCGACGTTGTCGTCAGTCGACATGACTCCGTCATGTCTCCTTCCTCCGCCCGGCAGCTCATCCACGCCGATCCCCGCTCACGACTCCAGGGGGATCAAAGACAGGCCCTAAGGGCCGATCTCGGCGCAGCGCCGGACGGGCCCGCCGTACCTGCATCCCACGTAGCGTCGTCGATGTGCCACCCATGGTGATGCGCGCTGCCTGCGGGGCCGGTGCTCACCGGATGCCGCAGCCTGCGCCTGCCCAGCCCCGTGTCGGCGAGCGACAGGAGCAGCGGACGTCGCAACAAGGCGTGGCCGCCGCGCTGCCCCCCGGTGAAGCGCCGAGCCTTCGAGTCTGGTGAGCGTCGGCGCCCGCTCTCCTGCCATGGTCGCCGACACCTGGTGGTCGGCTGCCGCTCTCGGCCCGGGCCGCCTAGAAACCCACCGTCTTATGTGCTTGGCGGACGTGCGCCGCGAGAACGGGGACGACGTGGTCGACATCGTGACGAACTCCCCGCAGGGTGTTGGAGGAGAACGAGCGTTGGAGCTCCAGCCCCACGTAGACGAGGCCTGGGCAGGCGGTGGAGATTCCGCCGATGTGGAGCGGTGACCCTGATGCGTCCAGGGCGCCGATCGGTTCGAGATATCGGAGGTCGGGCCGGTACCCGGTGGCGAGCAACACGGCGTCGATCTGTTCGGCGGTGCCGTCCGACCACCTGACGTGGTCCCCGTCCAGGGCCTGAAACATCTCCTTCCTCGCGATCCGACCCGACTCCAGCGCGGCCCGGTAATCACCGATGTCCACGACCAGCGTGCCGCCGACGACGGGAGCGAGCCAGTGCGCAGGAAGCAGGTCGAAGCCGCTGGCGGCGATCCAGTCGTGGAAGTCGCGGCCGTCGCGAATCTGTGGCAGGAAGGCGAGCGGTGCGCGGGTAGCGAGGGTGACTGCGGCCGAGGCGGAGAGCTCGAAGGCGATCTGGACCGCCGAGTTTCCGGCGCCGACGATGACGACCCGCTTGCCCGCATACCCTGCGGGGTCCCGATAGTCGGCGACGTGGCTCAGCTCTCCGGTGAAGGTCTCCTGACCGGGCAGTTCGGGGCGATGCGGGTTGCCGAAGGAGCCGCTGGCGGCCACGACGCCTGCGGCACTGATCGTCTCTCCCGCCGTCGTGTGCAGGACGAATCCGCCGTGTCCGTCGGGGTGGACCGCCTCGACCCGCGTCTGGGTGCGGATCTCCACGTCGAGCCGAGCGGCGAACCGACGCAACTGTTCGACGACCTCGTCTCGGTGCGGATAGCGGTCGCCGTCACCGAAGAAGGGCAGACCCGACAGGCCGCTGTGCCGGGCGGGGGAGAACAACGTGAGGCTGTCGTAGTAGTGCGGCCAGGACCCGACGGGTTCGGTTCCTGCCTCGAGGACCAGCGGCGTGACGCCGAGGTCTCGCAGGGCGGCGGCGGCGGACAGACCAGACTGGCCTGCGCCGATCACGACGACGGTGGTGGTCATCGGTTCTCCTCGGCGAGTAGTGGTGTGCTGATTCGTGGTGTGCTCGCCAGGCTGAGTGCCGAGGCGATGATGCTCATGACGGCGAGCAGAAGGAACATCGGTGCGTAGCCGCCGAGCAGCTCCGCCATCGCCGCGCCCGCCCACGGTGCCAGGGCGGCGGCAATGGTCAGTGGAGCGGATAACAGGCCGGTCAGCCTGCCGTACTGAGCGTGCCCCCATCGATCACTGACGGCGGAGGCCTGCACGAGAGTCAGAACGCCGCGGGTCACCCCGGCTGCCACCGACGCTGCGATCAGCGCGGCTGCAGTGGTGAACACGCCGAACAGAGCAGTCGTGACCCCGCAGGCCAGCAGAATCAACGCGGTCCGCATCCGCACGCCGACATGCCGACTGAGCACCGAGTATCCGAGGCGGCCCGCCACCTGCCCGACACCGCCCAAGCCGAGTGCCAGTGCCGCGAGAGTCGTGTCCACTCCCCGTTCCACCAGCAACGGCACCAGGTGAACCACCACCGCGAAAGACCCGAAGGTCGCGAGAGCCAGCGAGGTCGTCAGCGCGAGGAACGCCGGGCTACGCGGAACCGACGATCGCACCTGGCCGTCGGGTCGGGGATCGGCCACGTCGGGCCACCGGCCGCGTAGTCCGGCCCAGTGGCCGGGGACCGTCACGACGGCGAGAATCAGCCCGAGCATTAGATAGGCCCGCCGCCAACCGAACTCCTCGGCCAACACGGCAGTCAGCGGTGCGAACACGGTGCTGGCACATCCTGCGGCCAGGGTGAGGATCATCAGTGCCCGGACACGATCCCGCCCGTGCCACCGCGTGAGCGCCGCGAAGGCAGGCGGGTACAGGACAGCCCCCATCGCGACACCGGCGGCGAGCCACGCCACGACGAACCACGACAGGCTCTGGGCCGTGGCGATCCCCGCCACCGCCACGGTCGCCAAGATCGATCCCGCTGTCATCACGGCACGGGGGCCGTGCCGATCAAGACGACGGCCGACGGGAATCCCGATGAACGCGGCGACAAGCTGCCCCACGGAGAAGGCCGCCGTCACCGCAGGCATCGACCACCCGGTGGACCGAGCGATCTCGGCGCTCATGACCGGGAACGCGTAGTACAACACTCCCCAGCTGGTGGTCTCGGTGACGCACAGAGTGATGAGCACGCGGCGCAGGCCGGATGGTGTCAAGGCCTCGGCCTGAGTCGATGCACCGGCGGCGGCCCGTCCGTCGTATGCGGTGACCACGCCGTCAGCACGACGTCGTGAGCGGCACCGCAGCATCCTGCTCCGAGGTCGGCGGCCCGCAACATCCCTGCTCCGCCTCGGGAATCGCCTCGGAGACCGTCTCGGGTTCGTCGAACAGCCCGGCGCCGCCGCACACCCCGGTCTCGGCGGTCGTCATCTCGACGCGCGCGGCGGCGGCGTGATCGCCGGCGAGGGCGGCGACGACGCTGCGGGCCTGTTCGTAGCCGGTCATGGCGAGGAAGGTCGGCGCCCGCCCGTAACTCTTCATCCCCGCGAGATAGACGCCCGACTCCGGGTGCGCGAGTTCGGCGGCACCGTGCGGGTAGACCGTGCCGCAGGAGTGCACGTTCGGATCGATCAGCGGGGCAAGGGCGAGCGGTGCCTCCAGCCTCGGATCCAGCGCGATCCGCAGTTCGGAGAGCAGGCTCAGATCGGGACGGAAGCCGGTGAGCGCCACGACCTCGTCGACGGCCGCAACCCGTTCGCCCGCCGCCGAGACCAGCGTGAGTCGACCCTGCGGGTCGCGCTCGACCGCCTCGGTCCGGAAACCGGTCACGATCCGGACCAGCCCCGCGTCCACCGCCTCCTGCGCCCGCAGTCCGAGTGCACCTCGGGCGGGCAGTTGGTCGGCCGCGCCGCCGCCGAAGGTCGTCCCGACGGCAGCGCGACGGAGCGCCCAGGTGATCCGAGTCGGACCGGCGTCGGGGTCGCCGGAGTGGTCGGCGGCAAGGCGGGCCAGCGTCGCCAGGGCCGTCAACGCCGAGTGTCCGCTGCCCGCCACGACGACGTGCCGCCCCCGGTAGCGGGCCCGCACCGCCTCGTCGGTCAGGTCCGGAAGCCGATAGACGATTCGATCTGCCGCCGCCCGCTCCCCCATCGCGGGCAGGCCTTCGCCGCCCAGCGGATTCGGGCTGGACCAGGTCCCGGATGCATCGATCACCGCACGGGCCGTGATGCGCTCCTCGCCGCCCTCGTCCGTGCGGACATGCACGGTGAACGGCTCTACGTCGCGGCCTGCGTCGACCACCCGGTCCCGGCCCCGCCGGGCCACGCCGACGACCTCGGCGCCGAACCGCACCCGCGAGCCCATGGCCGCCGCCAGCGGGCGCAGGTAGCGCTCGACCCAGTCCAGTCCGGCCGGAAACGCGTCGTCCGCAGGCGGGGACCAGCCCGTCGTCGACAGCAGCAGGCGGGCCGCGGGATCGACCAGCTCCGACCAGGGGGAGAACAGCCGGACGTGGCCCCACTGCGCCACGCTCGCACCTGCCGTCGAACCACGCTCCAGTACGAGCGGTTCGAGACCGCGCTCCAAGAGCCGGACCGCCGCGGCCAGACCGACCGGGCCCGCGCCGACCACGACGACGGGAGACTCGTCCATACCCACACCTTTCATCGATTTAGATCGATCAATGGGCAGGACTCTATCGACGGACAACGATGAAGGCAACCATCGATTTCTATCGATTATCGCCGGGCGCGCAGGGACGGTTCCGCGCGAGATCCCGCATCGCGAGCCGGTGCGGGAGGGCACGAGGACGGGAACGGTGGTCGCCGGACCGACCCGCCGCGACGGCCGAGCGGGCGACCGTCGTGCCGCGACGTCCGCTCCGGGTCCGTCCCGCGACGGAGACGCCCGTTGCCGCCCCACGGCAGATATCCGTGGCGGGCAGGGTGGCGGCTGCCCAGCCCCCGAAGAGCGAGCAGCCGCCCGTTGCCGACGTCGACAGCCGCTGCCGACAGCCGCCGCCTCAGCCGCGCAACGCGGCGTCCAACTCCGCCAGCAGCTTCGCCTTCGGCCGTGCGCCGACGAGGGCCCGCACGGGCGTGCCGTCGACGAAGAGCAGCAGCGTGGGCAGCGACATCACCTGATACGTGCGGCCGACCACGGGATTCTCGTCGTGGTCGATCTTGCGGATGCTCAGCGAGTCGGCACGCTCCTGCGCGATCTCCGCCAGCACCGGGGCGATCATGCGGCAGGGCGGGCACCAGGTCGCCCAGAAGTCCACCAGGACGGGCTTGTCATGCCGGAGGACCTCCTGTTCGAACGTCGCGTCGGTGACCACCGACACCGCACCACTCAGTTCTGTCGACGACATCACGTCTCCTTCGTCTCGGTCGCCTCGACGGCGGGCCGATCCGCCACCCGGCAGGGATCGGGCTGTCGGGCCAGGGCCGTGTCCAACTTGGCCAGCAGGCTCGACCGCACCGCGCCCAGCCGCGCCAGGCAGGCGTCCACCTCGGCGAGCTTGCGTTGATAGACCTCGATCGAATCGGCGCAGGCATCCCCGGCCTCGTGACCGGCCCGCAGGCATTCGACGAACGGCCTGGTGTCGTCCAGCGTCAGTCCGACCGCCTGGAGGGTGCGGATCTCCTCGAGCAGGCGCACGTCATCCTCGCCGTACTCCCGGTAGCCGTTGGCCGCGCGGGGCGCGGCGAGCAGCCCCTGCGACTCGTAGAAACGCAGGGCACGTGTCGTCGTTCCGGCCCGCCTGGCCAGTTCGCCGATTCTCATACCACCGACCGTAAAGCTTGACCTTGACGTCAAGGCAAGCCTCACCGCCCGGTGAGACGTCACGCGCGCGGCGATCCGCCCCCGCATACCGCGCCCGGACGGGGGCGCCTCGACGCCGCACCCGGCGGCGACGCCCTACGCCCTACGCCCTACGCCCTACGCCCTACGCCCTACGCCCTACGCGATGATCGTCGGGGGCGATGCCCCTGGCCTTTCCGCGACGCCGTGCCGGGGTGCGGCTGCGGCATCGGAACACGGAGTTCCGGCGATCGGGCTTCGACGGACGTCGTACCTCATTCTCATTCTCCGCGACCTTTCGGCGCTCTCCTCGGCTCGATGATACGACGGTCCGCGTTCCTGCTCAGAGCAGCAGTCAGCAGCGTCGCACAGCACGACCGTGCAGGTCGGCGGGCGCGAACCGAGTCGTCGCCGCATCCACAGACGTCTCGATCGTCGTCACCATCGGACGGCCGCCGAAATCGGCATCGAAAATGTCAGGGTGTCCCATTAGCCTGGCGAGGGACTCACCACAAAGGCCTGACACCACCGAACGTGGGGGCTGCGTCATGACGACTCGGGTGATGTACACACCACAAGATCGCGTGCTGGACCTGTCGAGACTGACCGCCGACGATTATCAGGTCATCAGTTCGCTGCATTCGAAAATTCAGCGCCGAGATCGCGTTCTGCTGTGCTTGGAGCCTGCCGTTCCGGGCGAGGACGAGATGTTCGTCCGGGAGATCCGAGGACGGTATTTCGCGGTGCACTTTCCCGGCGGCGGGCACGGCAGCCACGAGATCATGCGGGAGAGCGACGAGCATCGGCGACAGAAAGAGTACTGGCAGCGCGCCGCCGAGGACGCAGGCTATCCCGTGCAGCAGGAATTCGCCACGGATTCCGGCACCGTTCTCGACGTCGCCATCCACGGCCCACGAAGGACCGGTGTGGAGGTACAGCGGTCGCATCTGACCGGGCGAGCGGCGGCGACGCGCACGACACGATCGTTTCGGGCAGGCTGGTTACCGGTCTGGTTCGCCGACTCCGACCGGACGCCGCAGTGGTTTCATCGGGTGCCGTCCGTCGGGTGCGTCACCATCCCATGGCGTGATCTACCGCCGCGACGCGCGGCGACGGCCACCGGTCTGCGCACACTGGAGGCCGAACGGTGCACCGCAGACACCTCGACAGGCTGCTACGACCGCAGACGGCGCCCCTGCGGGCGGTATCACCCGAAGCCGGTCCCCTGGCGAGGTCTGACCGTCGATGACGTCGCCACCCTGGTGCCCGCCGAAGAAGCCGTTCCCTTGACGATGCGTGGCGGGTCCGTCTATCTCGTTCCGCCACCCAGCGTCGAGCTGTTTCGGGAACTCACCGGAGACGAAGGCGAATATCGTCCCGGCAGCGGACGACGATCTGTCCCTCCGTCTCGATCAGGTGTACGGGACTGTCGCAATCCGTCCCATGTCGGCGACCCGCCCCCCGGTCGATGGCCTCGCTGCCGACAGTGCGGTAAGGAGATCTATCTGATCCGGGAAGGCCGCGATCATTGCGAGGGCTGTGTGCCGATGCCGCGAGCCGCTCATTGGCCGTTTCAACCAGTCTGGCCCGCTGGCAAACGGCGCTAGGCCCACCAAATCATCTGGCCGGTGAGCTGTCTCGGGGGTGCGACGGACACCAGGCAGGCCCGGAGGTCAACCGGCCTTGCACCCTGTCTCTGCCCCAACCCCTCACCCCGCCATCGTCACCAGGATCTTGCCCTGGCCCGGCGTGGGCGTGCAGGCGGCGTCGAAGGCGCGCTGGGCGTCGGCGGCGGGCAGCACGTGGGTCACGAGGTCCGCCGCCAGGCGGGGGAACTCGCTGAGCAGCGTGAGTGCCCGGCCGAGCACCTCCCGCCGCCGCAGGGTCATCCCGCCGGTGATCCGCAGGTTGCGGCGCACCAGGGCGTGCACGTCCACCGGATAGGCCTCGGTGAGCGGGATGCCGAAGCAGTAGACGGTGCCCTCGTCGGCCACCGCCCGCACGGCGTCGGCCGTCGTCGCGGCCTGATGTCCCACCGCCTCCACGACCACGTCGGGCCGATCGCCGGTCAGCGAGTCTGCCCAGGTCCCGCTGTCGGCCACCACGATCTCGTCGAGGCCGAAGTCGGTGGCCGCCGCCCGCCGGTCCACCGGATCGACGCCGACGACCCGCGCAGCACCGCGTCTGCGCAGCTCCCACCCGAAGAGCAGTCCGATCGGACCCAGCCCGAGCACGGCCACGCTCCGGCCGCGCAGGTCGCCGAGCTGATCGACGGCGTAGAGGACGCAGGCGAGCGGCTGGGCCACCACGAACCCGGCCTCGGGGGCACCGCCGTGGCGGGGCCGGGGCAGCGGGTGCAGCGCGGTGTCCGAGGCGACGACCTGTTCGGCCAGTCCGTCGGAGGCCGCCGCCCAGCCGACGACCTCGTCTCCCGGTTGCAGGCTCCCACTTCGGGACACCAGCACCCGGCCGACGATCTCGTGCAGCGGGAAGCCCGGCCGCGCGGGTCCGGCCGCGCCGGGCCTGCCACCCGCCCGGAAGTACGGGAGGTCGCTGCCGCAGACGCCGCCGTGTCGCATCGCGAGGATGACCTCGCCTGCCCGCAGGTCCGCCGGGTCGGGCGCGGCGACCTCCGCCATTTCGATGACGCCGGGCGCGACCAGGCAGCCCGCCCACATCGACCCGCCGCCATGGGGGCTCATCCCTTGACCGAGCCCGAGGCCATGCCCTTGACCAGGAAGGGCTCCAGGAAGAAGAACAACACCAGCATGGGCCCCATCGACATGATGCCCGCCGCCATCAGTCCGCCCCAGTCGACGCTGAACTCGCCGATGAAGGACGCGATGCCGACGGTGATCGTCCAGTCGTTCGGGTTGGGCATCAACGTCCTGGCGAAGAGGAAGTCGCCCCAGGCAAGGATGCACGCGTAGGTGAACGTCGTCGCCAGGCCGGGCCGCAGCAGCGGCAGCACCACCTGACCGAGGGCGCGGAGTCTGCCGCAGCCGTCGATCATCGCGGCCTCCTCGATCTCGAAGGGCACCCCGTCGACGAAGCTCTTCATCAGCCAGGTCGTGAAGGGCACCGTCGCCGCGACGTTGACCAGGATCACCGACCAGAGGTTGTTGATCATCCCGACCGAGGCGAAGATGACGAACACCGGGATGATCAGCAGCGTGCCGGGCAGCATCCGGCTGAACAACAGGGTGAAGCCCATGACCTGCTGGGCGCGGGTGCGGAACCGGGACAGGCTGTAGCCGCCGAGGGTGCTGACCACCAGCGAGATGATCGCCGTGCCAAGGGTGACCAGTGTGGAGTTCCACATCCACCGACCCACCGGCCTGCTCTCCAGCACGGCGCCGTAGGCGTCGACGTTCGCCGTGTCCAGCGGCGGCACCAGCGGCGGCGAGGAGGTGAGCAGCTCCCGGGAGGGCACCAGGGAGGTCATGATCATCCAGTAGACGGGGAACAGCAGGACGAGGAGCACGGCCCCGCTCAGGGCGAGCAGCCACCACTGCCCCCTCGTCACGGGTGGCCGCCTGCGGCGTTCTCGGGGGGCGCGTCGGCCTCGGGTGGGCGGAACGGCGGTGGGGACGGTGACCATCAGCGCACTCCCTGTCCGATGGCGCGGTTGGCCGCCAACAGCAGCGCGCCTGCGATGAACATCGTGACGACCCCCAGTGCCGCCGAGACTCCGAAGCTGAAGAACTCGAAGGCCTCGTTGTAGATGCGGACCGCGAGCGTGCGCGTCGCGTTGTCCGGGCCGCCGCCGGTCAGCGGGAAGATGAAGTCGAACTCGCGGAACACCCCGACGCCGGTGATGACGATCGCCAGCGCCGCAGGCGCCCGCAACGCGGGCCAGGTGACGTGCCGGAACTGCTGCCAGCTCCGCGCGCCGTCGATGCGCGCCGCCTCGTAGAGGTCGTGGGGAATCGCCTGGAGCGCGGCGACCAGCACGATCGTGAAGAACGGGTAGAACTTCCACACCGTCGGGATGATCACCGCCGTCATGGCGGTGCTGCTGTTCGCCAGCCAGGCCACGTTCTGCTCGATGAGCCCGACCGATCGCAGCAGGTAGTTGATCACGCCGAACGACCCGTCGAGCATCCAGCTGAACGCCGCGCTGACCACGACGCCGGGCACCGCCCACGGCAGCAGGGCCAGCGGTCGCACGATGCGCCTGCCGGGGAACGTCCGGTTCAACAGCAGCGCCAGCCCGAGCCCGATGGCGAAGGCGGGCGCAAGTACCCCGACCGTGTAGACCAGGGATCGCCAGATGTCGGCGAGCAGCTCGGGGTCGGTGATGACCTCGACGTAGTTGGCCAGCGTCAGCGGGTACCGGCCGAGGTTCTGGAGGTCGGCGATCTCGCCGCCCCGGAAGCTCAGGTTGATCGCGACGTAGATGGGATAGGCCGTCAGGAGTCCGACGACGGCGAGCGTCGGCGTGAGCATCCCGTAGGCGAAGATCTTCTCGCGGCGCGCGCGGGTGCGGGGGCTGCGATCGCCGCCCCGCCCCGGGGTCCGGGTGGCGGCGTCGCTCGGGCGCACCTCCGTGTCACCGGCCATGGCCGACTCCTTCGAGTTCCCGTTGCAGGTTCCGGGCCACGTCGTCGACCGTCGTGTCGGTGGCGAAGAGGCGGACGGCGGCCGAGGCGACCGTGTCGCCGACGCGGCCGTACTCCTGGCGCAGCCCCGGTGCCGTCGGGAAGATGTCCACCGCGTCGTCGGCGAGCGTGCCGAACAGCTCCAGCTCCGGGACCTCCGCGAGCGCCTCCTCGGTGACCGAGCCCTGTCGCGGCGCGGGCACGGCGGCCAGCTCGGTGTAGCGCTCCTGCCATTCCGGTCTGGCGGCCAGCTCGATGAGGTTCCAGACGGCGTCGGCCGTCTCGGGGTCCGCGTCGGCGGGGACGTGCAGGCCGTTGCTGACCCCGCCCGGCACCACGTCGAACGGCGGCGCGGCCACCTTCAGGTCGTCCCGGACCTCCGCCGGGGCGCCCCTGACCTCCGACAGCAGGAAGGGGCCGTCGATGAGCATCGCGATCTGACCGTTGAAGAACAGCTCGTTGCGCTGCTGAGACTGGATGCCCGGCGGCGCGGTGGCCAGCACGTCCCGATACTGCTGGAGGGCCTCGCGGGCGACGGGCTCGTCGGCGGTGATCGCACCGTCCGGGTCGGACCAGGAACCCCCGCCGCCGACGACGAACGACGTCAGCTCGGTGTAGTTGTCCGGGTTCTGCACGGTGGTGGCACCGAAGCCGAACACGTCGTCGGAACTCGCCGAGACGGCCTCGGCGGCGGCGAGCAGCTCGTCAGGGCTCGTCGGCACGTCCACGCCCGCCTCGGCCAGCAGCGCCTCGTTGTAGAAGAGCGCATAGCCGTAGCCGAGCAGCAGGACGCCGTAGTAGTCCTCGCCCCACTTCATCTGCTCCTGCAGCGGCGTCCACTCCTGGAGGATGTCGGTCTCGGCGAGCCGCTCGTCGAGCGGTTCGAGCCAGCCGCGCGTGGCGAAGGCGACCGCGTTGCTCGATGGCAGGTGCACGACGTCGGGCGGGTCCCCGGCGGCGAACCGCGTCGTCTGCTGGGCGACGAAGCTGTCGAAGGGCACCTGATAGAAGTCGATCTCGACGCCGGGATTCTCCTGCTCGTAGGCGTCGATCAACTCCAGCCACCACGCGGAGAACGACTCGTCGGCCGCCTGCCAGGACGGGAATTCCAACACCAGCGTCCCGTCGAGCTGCTGGGGTCCGCACGCCGAGCCCGCGGCCATGGCGAAGGCCGCCGCGGCGGCCACGGCGAATCCTCGGTGTGGCCGCATCAGGGTCTCACCTCCATCGGGGCCGCAGGCCGACGCCGGGCGGCTCGCCTGCTGCGCTGCTTCGTTGCTCTGTCTGCGAACACATTCACTCCGTTGTGGAACGTGGGGTCAGGGGGCGGCGGGCTTAGGCGACGGCCAGGCACGGACGAAACGGTCGGCCCGCTCGGTGAGGGCGGCCCAGTCGCGGGCGGCCGCCAGGTCGGCGGAGACCAGGGCCCCGCCCGCCGCCACCGCGTGGGCCCCGGCCGCCGCCCACTCCGCCACGTCCTGCGGCCGGACGCCGCCCGTGGGCACGATCCGGAGTTCGGGCATCGGGGCGAGCACCTCCCGCAGGTATCGGGGCCCGACGGCCGAGGCGGGGAAGAGCTTGAGGTAGTCGGCACCCGCCTCGGCGGCGGAGTCGAGTTCGGTGGGCGTCATGGCTCCGCAGACGACGGGCACGCCTGCGCTGCGGGCGACGTCCAGCACGGCGGGTCGGAACGTCGGGGTGACCAGGAAGCGGGCGCCCGCCCGCACGGCCGCCGTCGCGTCCGCCGGGGTGCGCACGGAGCCCGCGCCGACCACGCGGCCGTCGGCCTCGTCGTCGCGCAGGGCCCGGATCGCGTCGAGCGCGCCGTCGGTGGTCAGGGTGATCTCCATGGCGCGGACGCCGCCCGCGCGCAGGGCGGTCGCGACCGGACGGACCGTCCTCGCGTCCGGCAGCCGGATGATGGCGATCACCGGAACCGCCGCCAGCGCCTCGGCCAGTCCGGCGGCGCTCGGCCGGGTGGCGCTCGCGGGCGTCACGGCGTCTCCTCGCCAGGGTCGGTTCGATGGCTCGGGCCGATGTAGCCGAGGCCGTTGCTGATCGAGTCGGCCGCCTCGATGACCCGCCGCCCCAGTTCGCCCTCGCGGGAGGCCAGGTCGATCGCCGACAACGGGCCGGAGATGGAGAGCGCGGCGACGACCGAGCCGGTGTGATCGAGCACCGGGGCGGCGACGCAGGCCCGGCCGAGCGCCAACTCCTCGTGCTCGGTGGCGTAGCCCCGCGCGGCGACGGCCTCCAACGCGGTGTCGAGTTCGTCGTGCTCGGTGATCGTGTGCTGGGTGAACCGGGAGAGCCTCGGCACGAGTTCCCGGCGCTGCTCGGCGGACAGCCCGAGCAGCAGACACTTGCCCAGCCCGGTGGCGTGCAGCGGGTTGCGCTGTCCGAGCAGCGTGAACGACTTGGGGGCGAGGCTGCCCTCGAAGTTGCACAGGTAGAACAGCGACGCGCCTCGGCGCACGGCGACGTTGGCACCGAGCCCCAGCGAGCCCGCGAGGTCCTGGGCTCGCTGCCGCGCCTCGCGATGCACGGGGTGCTGGTTGACCGCGACGCCCGCCAGGGAGATGACCGCCGGGCCGAGTCGATACAGCGAGCTGACCTCGTCGCGTTCGACGTAGTCGAGCTGTTCCAAGGTCGCCAGCAGCCGCGAGGCCGTCGACTGCCCCAGCCCCGCACGCTGCGCGACGTCGGAGACCCGTAGGTCGCCTCGGCCGTCCAGGAAGGTGGCCAGCACCGCCATCGCCCGCTCGACGCTCTGGTTCGTGCCCTGCTCGGACGCCATTACCACCCCACGGATCTCGAAATATTGCAATCGTCATGCAGCATGTGGAAGTCTCACCCACATGTCGCATGACGTCAACCACATGGTGAATGCCACATGAGAATCTCGGCCGTGGAGACCTACGTGCTGAAGCTGCCCGCCGAGGCGGCCTACCTGGGCGCGCTCGCCGACGGGAGCCCGCCCGCGCGCGGTTACGCCGTCCGGCCGCCCTACCGCAGCCTGTACTCCGACCGCTACGAGACGCTGCTGGTCCGGGTCGTGGCCGAGGACGGCACCGCAGGCTGGGGCGAGGCACTGGCGCCGGTGGCACCGGAGGTGCCCGCGCAGGTGATCGACCTGCTGCTGGCTCCGGTGCTGATCGGCTCGGACGCCCTGTCGCCCAGGCCGAACTGGACGATGCTGCGGGAGCTGATGCGGGAACGCGGTCATCTCGTCGGGCATCAGGCCGACGCGCTCGCGGCCGTGGACATCGCCCTGTGGGACCTCGCGGGCAGGCTGACCGGGCGGCGCGTCGTGGACCTGCTGGGCGGCGCGTTCCGCGAGCAGGTGCCCACCTACGTCTCCGGGCTGCCTCGACCCGACGACGCAGGCCGGGCCGAGCTGGCCGAACGCTGGGCCGCCGACGGCGCCACCTCGGTGAAGCTGCATCTCGGGAACGGCGTCGCGGCCGACCTCGCCACGATCGACGCCGTCCGGTCCGCCGCACCGGGGCTGCGCCTCGCGGTGGACGCCCACTGGGCCTACTCCGTCGACGACGCCCTACGGCTCGCCGACGGCCTGGCCGAGCGCGGCTGCTGGTTCCTCGAGGCACCGCTGGCCCCGGAGGACCTGACCGGACACGCCGAGCTGGTCTCCCGCGCCCGGCTGCCGGTGGCCGTCGGCGAGACGCTGCGCAGCCGCTTCGAGTTCGCCCAGTGGCTCGCCGCTCGCGGCCTGCGCATCGCCCAGCCGGACGTCGCGCGCACCGGCATCACCGAGGCGGTCACGGTCGGCGAACTCTGCTCGGCGCAGCACGTGCCCGTCGCCCCGCACCACTCCGTCGGCCTCGGCATCTCGCTGGCGGCGGGCCTGCACCTGAGCGCCTCGATCGCCGACCTGACCGCCTTCGAGTACCAGCCCACCTCGGTCGCCGTCGGCGAGCGAATCCTCGCAGGCCCGCTGGCGGTCGAACCGCACTCGATGTCCCTGCCCACCGGCCCCGGCCTCGGCGTCGAGATCGACGCCGAGGCGGTCGCCGCACTCGCCAAGGAGTCCTGACCTGATGCAGCACACCGTTGCGGGCCTCGTGCCGATCCTCGCCACGCCCTTCCACGCGGACGGCTCGCTGGACCTCGCGGGTCTCGCGCGTCTGACCCGCTTCCAGCTCGACTCCGGGGTGGACGGGGTGGCGACCTTCGGCATGGCCAGCGAGGGCTTCGCGCTGACCGCCGAGGAGCGCGAGCAGATCATGACCACCATCGTCGACGTCGTCGCCGGGGCCGTGCCGGTCGTGGCGGGGGTGAACGGCACCTCGACCGTGACCGCCCTGGAGCAGGCCCGCGCCGCCGAGGCGCTCGGCGCGCAGGCCCTGATGGTCCTGCCGCCCTTCATGGTGAAGCCGAGCCCCGCGCAGCTGGTCGACTTCTACGGCGACCTCGCCTCGGCCGTGTCGACCGAGATCATGGTGCAGGACGCGCCGGGGGTGACCGGCGTGGCGATGGCCCCCGCACTGGTCGCCCAGCTCAGCGCGCTGGACCGCGTCACCTCGGTCAAGGTGGAGGCTCCGCCGACCGCGCCGAAGACGAAGGCGATCGCGGACCTGGTGCCCGCCGAGTTCGCGGTGCTGGGCGGCCAGAACGCCCAGTTCGTCATCGAGGAGTACGCCCGTGGCGCGGTGGGCACGATGCCCGCCTGCGAGTTCCCCGACCTGCTGCGTCCGGTGCTGGCCGACTTCACGGCGGGCCGACGCGCCGAGGCGCGGGCCGCGTTCGCGCGGCTCACGCCGCTGATCCTCTTCGGACTGCAGCCGGGCATCGCCTGGGCGGTACACAAGGAGGTCCTGGTGCGGCGCGGGATCATCGAGCACACCACCGTGCGCTCCCCCGCCGCCGTGCTCGATGAGGCCAGCCGCGAGAGCCTGCACGCGATCCTCGACGAGCTGGCGCTGCCGTCGGTCGCGGTCGGGGCGCGCTGATGGACACGGCTGCGGCGACGGGACGACGCCGATGACCGAGCCGCCGCGTCTCGTCGCCGCAGCCGAGGCCCGACCCGACGTCGTCGGTTTCGGCGAGGCGATGGTGCTCCTCCAGCCGCCCGCCGCCGAGACGCTCGATGAGGCCGCTGCGCTGGAGGTGCACTCGGCGGGAGCCGAGCTGAACGCCTGTGCCGCCATCACCGCCCTCGGCCGCCGAGCCACGCTGGTGACCCGGCTGGGCGACGACGCGTTCGGCCGCCGGATTCGGCGGGCGGCCGGGCACCGGGGAGTCGGGCTGGCCTGCGAGACCGACCCGACCAGGCCGACCGGCGTCTTCGTGAAGGACGTGCGGCCGGACGGCGCCCGGCGAGTGAGCTACTACCGGGCGGGTTCGGCGGCGTCGGCGATGGACGAGGGCGACGCGGAGCGGGGACTACTGCTCCGGCCGCGCGCCGTCCTCGTCTCCGGACTCACCGCCGCGCTGGGACCGGGGCCTGCCCGGCTGGTCGAGCACATCGGTCGGCACGCCGCCGACCACGGATCGGCGCTGGTCCTGGACGTCAACCTGCGCCCGGCCCTCGGCCGTCTCGACTCGACCGTGCGTCTCCTGCTGGCGATGCTGTCCCGCGTCGACCTGCTGGTCCTGGGCACGGACGAGTCCGAACCGCTGTTCGGCACCTCGGACCCCGCCGAGATCGTCCGCCGGGCACGCCAGGCCGGCGTCCGGGAGGTCGTGGTCAAGGCGGGCGAGCAGGGCTGCTGGTGGACCGACGCCGACGGCGAGAGCAGGCCGATGCGGAGTCTCGCGGCCCGCGTCGTCGATCCGGTCGGCGCCGGGGACGCCTTCACCGGCGGCTATCTCACCGCCCGGCTCGCGGGCGCGGACACCCGACAGGCCGCCGCGCTGGGCTCTCGGCTGGCGGCGGGCGTGCTGGCCGACGTCGGCGACACCACCGGGCTGCCGCGCCGCGCGGAGGGCGTCCGACTGCTCGCGGCGGCAGTGGCCGACTCCGCAGGGGCCGGGGTCGCGGCTCCCTTCGGCGTCGGCCGATCGCGTGCCGACTGAGCCGAGCCGGACGATTCGGCGAAATCGGATTGTTCGCTTTTCGGCGGAGCACGGTACCGTTCTTCGTCGGCGATTCGGCGCACTTCATCGATTCCGGAGCCGGGGCGCGGAAAACGAACCGCAGTGCCGATGTTGAAATGCAGATCATGTTCCGTGGCACTACAGCGATTCTCCACGCCGGACCGGCAGAATCGGCGCTACTCGACCAATGGAGGTCCGAGTTTCACACGAGGAGCAGCCGTCATGCGACGAATCATCATGGTGATCGCGGCGACGATCATGGCTTCGGGTCTCGCGGGGGCGGGGGTCGCCCACGCCGGATCGGATCGGCACACCACGGGGTCCGTCGAGCAGGCCGTCGTGCAGGAAGTATCGAAACAGGACGTCGGCGTGCTCGCCGTCGCACAGAACGGTCTCTGCGAGGTGGGCGAGGTCTGCCTGTTCTACAACGCGGGCTGCTCCGGCTCGTTGGCGGACTTCAGCTCCTTCATCCCGGACTTCGCCGGATACCGGTTCCTCTCGCCGGGTTCTGGTCAGGGCCAGGCAGTGAAGAACAATGCGGCGTCGGCGCGTAACCGGGATGCCGTCTGGATCGCCAGGATTCACTACAACGAGAACTACGGGAGCGTCTACGACGACGTGCTCCCCGGCAACGCGTCCAGCTGCCGGAACCTCGTGAACACGCTGAACGACAACGCCTCGCTCACCTGGCGTCAGTAGCCGCCATCGGATCGTCCGACCCGCCGGACGATCGGGGAGCGCCGCCGACGTGCACACCGTCGGCGGCGTCTTCCTGTGTCGACAACGTGTTGTTCGGCGAGCCCGCCGACGAATCGGCGCATCATCCCGGATCGGCATGCCCGCGCCGGCGGACCGGGACGCACCGATCGCAATCGGATCCGGAATTCCCATCTGCGGTCGGATCTTCGATCCTGCGATGCGAGATCCCCCGACGCGGGAGCGGGTGCTTCCACCTCGGCTCGCGCTCGAATGAGAACGGCATCGAATCCGATCGACCGGCCGGTCGAATCGATTCCGACGCGCGCACCTGAGCCGTTCCTCGGTTCGAGTCGCCCGCCGCACCCGGCTGGTCCGCATCGACTGATTACCGGCGTAGCAGACGCATCGTCGTGATCGGCGGTCCCACTGGCACCCGCAGAATTCTCCTCGATCGGCCGGGCAGCCTCGGAGCCGAGAACCGAGAACAGCGAATCCGCCCGATCCCGAGAAAAAGCAGCACCGGCCTGCGCACGCAACCGGCCGTGATAGTCAAGCCGACGAACGGCTGCCCACGAAATGCCCCCGCGTGCCGTTCGTCGTCCCCACGACGCACGCGATCGAGTGATCGTCTCGCGCTCGGCAGGCTCTGCTACCGTGGCCCTCATGAAGCGCGCTGGTCTGACGACGACGCCGGAGACTCTCCCGGCGCGCTGAAAGTCGACTTGGTCGAGAAGCCCCGGGGCGAGTGCCCCGGGGCTTCTCTCTGTGGTCACTCGCCTCACCACTCGTGAGGAGACCACGATGCACGATCACCGCAGGCTCGGCCGCGAACTGCGGCTCTTCGACACCGACCCCCTGATCGGCGCCGGTCTGCCGTACTGGCTGCCCGACGGCGCCGTCGTCCGGCACGCCCTGGAGGAGTACGTCCGCGACGCGGAGCGCCGGGCGGGCTATCAGCACGTGTACTCGCCGGTGCTGGGCAAACGCGAGCTGTACGAGATCTCCGGCCACTGGTCGCACTACCGCGAGGACATGTTCCCGCCGATGGATCTGGGCGGCGAGCAGGTCGTCCTGCGCCCCAGTCTGTGCCCGCATCACGCCGTGATCTACCGATCACGGGCGCACAGCCATCGTGAGCTGCCGCTGCGGATCGCCGAGCTGGGCGGCATGTACCGCGCCGAGCTGTCCGGCGTCCTCGGCGGGCTGACCCGAGTGCGGGCGATCCAGCTGAACGACGCACACGTCTTCTGCACCCCCGATCAGGTCGCCGAGGAGGCGCGGGCGGCCCTGGCGATGATCGTCCGGGCGTATGAGGTCCTCGGCATCCGCCCGGCCCGCTACCGGCTCTCGCTGCCGGGACCCGGCGGCAAGTACGTCGCCGCGCCGGAGATGTGGCGCCGCGCCGCCGCCATGCTGACCGAGGTGCTGGACCGCTCCGGCCTCGACTACGAGAGGGCCGAGGGCGAGGCGGCGTTCTACGGGCCCAAGATCGACGTGCAGATCGCCGACGGCGCGGGCCGGGAGGCCACCCTGTCCACCGTGCAGGTCGACTTCCACCAGCCTGCGCAGTTCGACCTGCACTACACCGGTCCCGACGGCGCCCGGCACCGCCCGGTCATGATCCACCGCAGTGTCATCGGCAGCGTCGAGCGCGCGGTGGCCCACCTCATCGAACTGCACGGCGGCGCCTTCCCGAGCTGGCTCGCCCCCACCCAGGTCGTCGTCCTGCCGATCTCCGACTCGGAGCTTCCCCAGGCCGATGACCTGGCACGACGCTGCACCGAGGACGGGCTGCGCGCTCGGGTCGCCGGTCCGGAGCAGGGCAGCCTCGGCGCACGCATCCGAGCCGCTCGGCTCGTGCCCTACCAGGCGGTGATCGGCGCGCGGGAGGCCGAGGTCGAGAACGTGGCCCTGCGACTGCGGGACGGGCGGCGGCTGGACGCCCTCCCCGTCGTCGAGGCAGTGCGCCGGATCAACGCGCTGGTGACGAGCCGACGCGCCGAGCTGTGGGAGCAGGCGGCCCCCGGCTGATCCGTTGCAGCGGGAGCTGCTGGGCATCCCGTCGGGATGCACCACGAGAATGCCCCGGCGGGGCGGCCCCTCGCTGGCCGTCCCGCCGCCGCACCGCGACCCGGTCAGGGAAAGATCAAGCGCAACCGACCGTCCGCCCTGTCCCCGTCAGGAGATGTCATGCCCTTCGCCGACCAGCTCATCGGCCCCGAGGTCGCCGCCGACCTGGTGCAGGCGGTGCGGGCCGCCGCGCCTGCGGCACCGCTGTCCGCACTCAACGCCGCGCAGCACGCCCTGACGCCGCTGCCGCTGCGGGAGCGCAGCGATCTCCTGCGCGATGCCCTGATCACGGACCTGCCGGGCGACTACGACCACTTCGCGGGCGTCGTCCGGGCCGCCCGGGACGCATCGCCCCTGCTGCGCGGCTGGATGATCTGGCCGGTGACCAGCGCCGTCGCCGCCAAGGCCATCGCCGAGGGCACCGAAGAGGCCTTCGACGACGCGCTCGCACTGCTGGCCGATCTCACCTCGCGGCTCAGCTCCGAATTCGCCATCCGCGCCCTGCTGGACCACGACCTGGACCGGGCACTGACCACGATCCAGGGCTGGACGGCGGCCGAGGACGTCGACGTGCGGCGGCTGGCCTCGGAGGGCACCCGCCCGTTCCTGCCCTGGGCGACCAGGGTGGCGGGCATCCTCGAGGCACCGCATGCCACGCTGCCGATCCTCACTGCGCTGTACCGCGACGAGAGCGACTACGTGCGCCGCTCCGTGGCCAACCACCTCAACGACCTCAGCAGGGAGCAGCCGGAACTCGTCGTGGCGACCGCCGCCGAGTGGCTGGCCGATCCGGACGAGAACACCGAGTACGTCGTCCGGCACGGCCTGCGCACCCTGGTCAAGAAGGGGGATGCCGACGCGCTGCGGTTACTCGGGTTCGGCCCCGCCACCGTCGACGTCACCGGCCCCGACCTCACCGAGGTGGACGTCCCCTTCGGCGGCACGGTGAGCTTCGCGGCGACGATCCGCAACACGGGGCCGGAACAGGCCCGCCTCGTGATCGACTACATCGTGCACCACACGAAGGCCGACGGCCGTCAGACCGGGAAGACCTTCAAGCTCACGACCAAGACCCTGGAGTCCGGCGAGTCCGTCGACATCGCTCGTGACCACTCGTTCCGGGAGATCACCACCCGGCGGTACCACCCCGGCGCGCATGCGATCGAGCTCCAGATCAACGGAGTCCGCAGCGGCCGGGCCGACTTCATGCTGCTGCCGGGAGACTGAACGAGCGAGGCGGCGGGCCGGCGCGCGGCGGTTCGTCGCAGCCGACAGCACCATGCTGCTCCCGACGTCCGTGCAGACCAGATCAGCAAGGCGTGGCTGCACGCCTTGCTGACGGCTTACCTCGGACAGCCCGCCGCGACATCTCTCCGGAGGCGGTCTCCTGCCGGGCCGTCGGCTGTGTCGCGATCGGCGCTGTCTCGACGGGTGCCAGACGGCCGCAGGCATCGACGGTTACCGCAGCGGCAACCCGTTCTCCCTCTCCGGTTGGGCCGTCCAGGCCCGACCCGCGAAGGCCCGCGCCTGAATCACTGCCCGCTCTCTCAATCTCGCGGGAGGCCTCGGGCCGCTCACGGCGGCGGAGAAGACGGAGACCCCGAGACGGCGGACCGGGATCACCGCTGTCAGCCTGCCGTCCCCAACAGACAGAACTCGTTGCCCTCTGGGTCGGCGAGGACGGTCCAAGACACGCCCGACGGCTGCCCCACGTCCACCCGACGGGCGCCGAGATCCAGCAACCTCGCCAACTCGACCTGAGCGGGGACGCCCTCGGCACGCAGGTCCAGGTGCAGCCGGTTCTTCTGCGTCTTGGCCTCGGGGACCGCGAAGATGTCGATCCGCGATTCGGACTCGCCCTTCGGGGCGATGCCGATGCCCTCCTCGACGTCCTCCACGATCTGCCAGTCCAGCACGCGGCACCAGAAGTCCGCGACGACTCCGGGGTCGGCGGCGTCGATCGAGATCACCGCGATTCTGCTGGTCATGGCGCGACTCTAAACGAGATCGATGCCGACGGCGTGCCGTTATTCGCCGAGCCGTACCCCCCTGCGCCTCGGCGGCTGACCGGAGGTCAATGGGCGGGTGTCGACGAGAACGGCGCTCGATCGCCGCAGCCCGCTCCGTATCCGGTGGCCCCCGAGAAAGCAGCGCGCCCCGGCTCGGCAGGGCCTGCACTCAGACTGCCGGTCTCTCCGTATTCCGACACCCAGACCTCACGATGCAGCAGTCGCCCACACCACCAAGCACAAACCGGCGGTGTGGGCCCCATGCATGCGGACAGCAGACAGCCTTCGGCATGGACCGGTCACGGCGGCAGGGGCAGGCGGGACGACGGTCGGCCGACGGGCCGGATCGCACCGACGTCAGTCGCCCATCCCCAGCAGGCAGAACTCGTTGCCCTCCGGGTCCGCGAGCACGGTCCAGGAGGCATCCGACGGCTGTCCCACGTCCACCCGACGGGCGCCGAGTTCCAGCAGCCTCGCCAACTCGGCCTGGGCGGTGATGCCGTCGGCAGACAGATCCAGGTGCAGTCGGTTCTTCTGCGTCTTGGCCTCGGGGACGGCGAAGATGGCGATCCGCGACTCGGACTCGCCCTTCGGGGCGATGCCCACGCCCTCGTCGACGTCGTCCATGATCTGCCAGTCCAACACGCGGCACCAGAAGTCCGCGAGGCCACTCGGGTCGCGGGCATCGATGGTGAGCACGGTGATTCGGCTACTCATGGCGCGACCCTAGTAGAGATCGACGACAGGACGCGGTCGCCGAGCCCGGCGGCCCGCGTACCGACGGCTCGGCGCCGCGGCCCGGCCGCCGAGGTCGGCGGTGGGCGGCTGTCTCGTCCGTGCCGAAGCCGGCCGAACACCGGGGGACAGGCTCGACGCGCGCGGAGACGGCGGTCGCCGCGATGATCATCCGGCAGGCACAGTTCTGGGCTTCGCTCACGGGCGTCCTCGCGAGACGAGCGATGCTCGGCCGCCGTCGCGGCTCCGACGCCCCCGCCCACGCCGCAGCCGCGCCGTCCTCAGATCACCGGCGCCGAAGCGGTCCGCACCGTCCTCCTCGGCCCGAAGAGGACGGTGCGGACCCCCGATGTCACCCGCCGCGATGCGGCGTCGTCAGCCCAGCACGCCGCTCAGCTCGTTCGGTGCGGCGTCCAGCGAGCCGGTGGCGGTCGTCGTCCCGGTGGCGAGATCGACGGCGTGGATCTCATTGCCGCTCGGGTCGCTGACATAGGCGACGTCGTCCCGGACGAAGATCGACGGGCGAGCCTCCTGCCACTCCAGCGGCTCCTCCCAGGAGTCGATCACCGGGATGGTCTCGGTGACCTCGGCCGCCGCCGGGTCGATCACGTGGATCTGGCCGTCGGTGCCCAGCACCAGCGCCTCCCCCGCAGGACCCCTGGCCAGCGAGCGGAACGTGTAGCTGGTGCCGATGTCGAGCAGCGTGATCGTCTCGGCCTCGGTGTCGATCAACGACACCTGGGTGGGCCGCTCCAGCTCGGCCTCGGCGTCCTGCTTGTAGTCGCCGAGGGTGATCGGCGAGGCCTCGGAGCCTGCCTGGTTGCCGATCCGCCCGTACTCGGTGGGGCTGTCGACCTTGGTGATGGCCCCGTCCCGGTAGATGAGCACGCCGGTCTCACAGCCGATGACCACCGCCTCGCCCTGAGCCGTAGCCTCGCCGTGCACGCCGGGGCAGTCCTCGTTGCGGGCAATCTCCTCGCGGTCGGCGTCGAGCACGATCATGCCGGGACGCTCGTCCTCGTTGCCGATCGTCGTGACGAGCTCACCGTTGGACAGCTCGACGGCCACGCCGTGGTGCGCCTCGGGCGTCGTGTACTGCTCGGTCGCCGGCAGCTCGGTGCCCAGCGCGTTCGAGTCGAAGATGGTCACCTCGCCGGTTCCGTCGGCGAACAGCACGGTCTTGCCGTCGTGCCGCACGACGTGGCCTGCCTTCTCGGCGGGGAACTCCAGGTCGGTCAGGGCCGGGCCCGCCGCGTCGAGGACGCGGAAGCCGGTTGACGTGGAGACGAAGAGATGCCGGTCGTCCCCAGCGGGGTTGAGGCGGTTGAAGCCCTCCAGCGGGATGTCCTCGACGACGTCGAGGGTCTGCCCGTCGAGCACGTAGATCCCGCCGTCGTAGGTGGCGGCGATCGGGTCGGTCACGGTGGCGGGCGGCTGCTCCGAGGAGCCGGACGAAGCCGACTCTGGCGCGTTCTCGGCGGCGGTGTCCTCTGCGGCCGTGCCACAGCCGCTCAGCGCGAACGCGGCGACGGCGGCGGCTGACATCGCGACGCCCCGGCCCACGCGCCGGGACAGGAATGGCGATTTCGCCATGGACGGTACCTTCTGTTCTTCTCGATTGATCAGCGAGACATCACAGGCATCTCGCTGATCGCGGGTGATCATTCAGGTCGGATTCGCGGTCCTCAGTACTCGCCGAGCAGACCGTCGCTGATGGCCTCGGTATTGCTGCGCATCATCTCCAGATAGGTGGCCGCGCCCTGGTCGACGGCACTCAGGGACTCGGAGAACAACGGGATGACCGCGACGTCGACTCCCGCCTGATCAGCGAGGACCTGGGCCAGGCGGTCCGGTTGCGAGGAGTCCGCGAAGATCGCGGGAACGCCTGCGGCGTGGATCGTGTCGGCGAGCGACGCCAGATCCGAGGCACTGGGCGAGGCCAGGGTGGTGCCGCTGGGAATCACCGCACCGACCACCTCGAAATCGAACCGTTCGGCCAGATAACCGAAGACGTGGTGATTCGTCACCAGTTTGCGGTCCTCGGCCGGAATGCGCTCGAAGGCCGCGTTCATCGCCGCGTCGAGTTCGTCGATCTCGGCACGGTAGTTCTCGGCGTTCTGCCGGACGGCCGCCTCGTCCACGCCGTCGACGTGCGCGATCACCGCGTCGGCGATCGTCTCGACGGCATCGCCGACGCGACGCGGGTCCGTCCAGAAATGCGGGTCGGGCTGACCGGCCGACTCGTCCGAGGTGTAGTTCAGCGGGTCGGCCTGCTCGCCGACCGCCAGCGTCGGGACGCTCGCCTCCTCGGCCGCCTCGACGTTGCGCAGCACACCCTCCTCCAGGCCGAGCCCGTTGTAGACGACCAGCCCTGCCTGCTCGATCTCGGCGGCCTGCTGGGCGGAGATCCCGAAGGAGTGCGGGTCGGCATCCGGCTTCATCAGCACGGTCACCTCGGCCTCGTCGCCGACGATGTTCCTGGTGACGTCGCCGAGGATGTTCGTGGTCACCACGATCGCCGCGCGGGGGCGGTCCGCGCCGGCACAGGCGGTGGCGAGCAGCAGGACGAAGGCGAGGGAGGCGGTCAGTGCGGTGTGGAACCAGCGTCGGGTTGATACCCGGCCTGCACGGATGTCGGTCATCGTCCGGTCTCCACCATGTGGTCGGCCCTGCCGTCGACGGCGAAGGTCCTGGCGAGCCGTAGGTCGTCGCCATAGTCGATCTCGTGAATCTCGCCTGCGGACGGGTCATTGACGTAAGCACGTGTGGTGTCGACCTGGATCACGGGAGCGGGCTCGGCCGTTGCGGCCTCGGCCGACAGCAGCGCGCTCTGGGCGGTCTCCTCCCCCGTCTCCGGGTCGAGCGCGTGCAGGACGCCGTCGTTGGTCAGCGTCAGCACCGGAGCGCCCTCGCCGACCGCGTTCACCGCGACGACCGGGCCGGTCGCCAGGTGACGCCACTCCCGCTCCGTGACGTCCAGGACCCACACGCCCTCGTCGCCAGCCGCCCCCACGAGCGTCGTGCTCAGGGGCCGATGGTGGAACTCGACGGCCCGCTCGGCCGCCGACTCCGACTGGGGATACGGGATCTTCTCCCCTGCGAAGGCGCCGTCGTCCTCCGTCACCAGCAGCGCGCCGTCCGCGCAGCCGAAGACCACGCCCCGGCGGGTCGTCGCCTGCCCCCGGAGGTCCGGGCAGGGCTCCTCGATCCTGGCGACCGGCTCGCCGTCGCGGCTGCGAACCTCGACGCCGTCGGCGACGCCGGAGCCCGCCTCGGCCTTCGAGGTCAGGAGGTGTTCTCGGTAGGCCACCGTCGCGGCGGAGTGGGGCTCGCCGGTGATCGTCTCGAGCCGGTCGACGGCACCCTCGTCGAGCCGGGCCCGGTCGAGCAGCTCGGCGGTGCCGTCGGCGAACGAGACGGCCGAGACGACCGGATCGCTGGACACGTTCGTCGGCTCCTCGCCTGCGATCGGGCCGACGTCGCGCGCCTCGGCGCGGTAGTAGTGCACGTGGTCGCCGTGGTCGACCATCCAGGAGCCGCCGTCCACCACGTGGACGGACTCCTCGCCGGTCAGATAGCCGAATCGGCCGTCGCCGAGGATGCCGCGCACGCCCTCGACGCGGCCGACGTCGAACACCTCCTCGGTGATGAGGTCGACGACGCGGACCGCGCCGGTCTCCTCGTCGGCGACGATCAGGCGGGACTGGGCCTCGGCCGTCTCCTCCGCGCCTTCGACGTAGCCGTGCGGGACCTCCTCCTCGGCTGCGTCGGTGGCGGTGGTGACGTCGTCGGCCGGGCCGCCGCCGCAGGAGGCGATGAGGGCGGCCGAGGCGACCAGGGCTGCGGCCCGGCCGATGACCCGGTTGATTCTCGATTTCACGATGCGTACTCGATCTCGTCGTCGTGGCGGACGGTGGGCAGCGAGGGGTCCGGGCGGCCGCGCCGGAGGAGGCGGACGGCGAGCGCCGAGACGAAGAACAGTGCGACGGCGACGGCGGCGATGGTCGCGCCTGCCGCCGTGCCCCAGTGCCAGGAGACGAGCAGCCCGATCGCGGTCGACGCGCTGCCGAGCAGCGCCGCGCCGAGCATGATCATCGGGATTCGCCTGGCCCAGAGCGTGGCGGTCGCCGCAGGGGCGATGAGCAGACCGAAGACGAGCAGCGTCCCGACCACGTGGAACGAGGCGACGATCGCCAGGGTCACGAGGCCCAGCAGCAGGCCGTCCGCGAGGCCGGGCCGCAGGCCGAGGGTGTGCGCCTTGCGCCGATCGAAGGTCAGCGCGACGAAGGAGCGGTACCCCAGCCACGAGACGACGACGGTGATCGCCAGGGCGACCAGCAGGCCGAGGAGATCACCCTCGCGCACCCCGAGGACGTCGCCGAACAGGAAGCCGGTCAGGTCGACCGCGAAGGACTGGGAATGCGACACGATGATCACGCCGGCCGCGAGCATTCCCACGAAGAGCAGTCCGATGGTGGTGTCCTGCGAGAGCCTGCGGGACCGCCCGAGCGCCGTGACCCCGAACGCCATGAGGCCCGCGCTGAGCGCGGCGCCGATGAGCAGGTTGCCGCCCAACAGCGAGGCGAGCGCGACGCCGGGGAGCATCCCGTGCGACATCGCGTCGCCCAGGAAGGCCATCCCACGCAGCACCACCCAGGTGCCCGCGAGCGCACAGATCAGCGAGACGAGGACGCCCGCCGCCAGCGCGCGCTGCACGAAGGACACCTCGAAGGGAAGCAGCAACCAGTCCACGCCGGGGACTCTATAGTGACAACGATTCTCATTGTCGACACCAGTGGAAGGTTGTTCGATTCAGTGTCTGAGGTCACCATGCGCGACGTCTCCGCGAGCTACGGCAGCCGCCGGGTCCTCGTCGACGTCACCGCCCGAGTACCGCGATCGCAGGTCACGGCCGTGGTCGGCGCGAACGGGGCAGGCAAGTCGTCGTTACTCAACGTGATCGCCGGGACGCTGCCGCCGACGTCCGGGACCCTTCGGCGGACCGGTTCACGTCGCCCGGCCTACGTGGTGCAGCGCAGCGACGTCTCCGATGCCCTGCCCATCACCGTGCGGGGCACGGTCGAGATGGGGCGCTGGGCACACCGTGGTCCGTGGCGGAGGCTGACGGCGCGGGATCACGCGGTCGTCGCGGACTGCCTCGCCAGGCTGGACATCCGGGACCTCGCCGAGCGGCAGCTGGGCGCGCTGTCCGGGGGGCAGCGGCAACGCGCGCTCGTCGCGCAGGGCCTGGCGCAGGAGGCGGAGCTGCTCCTGCTCGACGAGCCGGGCGCGGGCCTGGACCTCGCGGCGCAGACCCGTATCGAGGACGCGCTGGCGCAGGCGTGTCGAGACGGAGTGACGGTGCTCCGGGTCACCCACGATCTCGACGTCGCCAGGCGTGCCGACCACTGTCTGCTGCTCCGCGACGGACGGCTTGTCGCGGAAGGCCTGCCCGAGGCGGTGCTCACGCCGGAGCGCGTGCGGGCAGCGTGGGGCGTGCCCGACCTGGCTTGAGCCTGCCTACGGGTCCTGACGACGGGTTGCGCCTCGGCTCTGGCGGACGTCGCGGCGCGAGGTGCCGTCGAGCCGGGCACGCGTGGCCCGACGCCTCGGGCGCGATCGGCGAGGCGGCCCGGTCCGGCCGGACCGGGCTCGGGCGACCCGCCCCGCCTGCACCGACCCGCCGCCCCCGAGGGCGAGCGAACCGGTAGGTCGCCGGACCGCAGTCCGCTCGGCTGCCGGCCGCCGAATCAGTCGAACAGCCGCCGGAACACGTTCGTGCCCGCCAGGTCGACGAGTTCGTCCCCGCGTCCCGACATGATCGTGCGCAGCGCGTAGAGGGTGAAGCCCTTGACCTGGGCCGCCGTGATCGCGGGCGGGACCGAGATCTCCTGGCGCGCGGTGACCAGGTCGACCAACGCGGGCCCGTCATGCGCGAAGGCGGTCCGCAGGGCGTCCGCCACGTCGTCGGGCTGCTCGACCCGCTGCCCGTGGATGCCGAGCGCCGTGGCGAGGGCGGCGAAGTCCGTCTGCTCCAGCTCGGTGCCGAAGTTCACCAGCCCGGCCGCCTTCATCTCCAGCTCGACGAAGTTCAGCGAGGAGTTGTTGAAGAGGACGATCTTCACCGGCAGCCGATGCTGACGGATCGTCAGCAGTTCGCCGAGCAGCATGGCCAGCCCGCCGTCCCCGGCCAGCGCGATGACCTGTCGTCGGGGGAACGCCGACTGCACGCCGATCGCCAGGGGCACCGCCGCAGCCATCGTCCCGTGCGCGAACGAGCCGATCAGCCTGCGGGAGCCGTTCATCTTCAGATAGCGGCAGGCCCAAACGACGGGCGACCCGACATCCGGGATGACCACGGCGTCTTCCGAGGCGAGTTCGCTGACGAGCCTCGCGACGTACTGCGGGTGGATCGGGGTGCGGTTGCGGTCGTTGTCGGCGAGCGCGTCGAGTTCCCTGCGCGCCTTCGCGTAGTCCGCCAGCGAGGAGTCCAGGTGTCGTGAGCTGCGTCCGTCGGCGAGCAGGGGCAGCAGACCGTCGACCGTGTCTCGGATGTTGCCGACGAGCCCGACGTCGATCGGGGTGCGGCGGCCCAGCTGCTCACCTCGGATGTCGACCTGCACGATCTTCGCCTGCGGTGGGAAGAACTGCTGGTAGGGGAAGTCGGTGCCGAGCATGAGCAGGGTGTCGCAGTTCTCCATGGCCTTGTAGCCGGAGCTGAAGCCGAGCAGTCCGGTCATTCCGACGTCATAGGGGTTGTCGTACTCGATGAACTCCTTGCCGCGCAGCGCGTGCACGATCGGGGCCTGGAGCCGTTTCGCGATGGCCAGCAGCTCCGGGTGGGCGCCCTGCACGCCCGCGCCGGCCAGGATGGTGACCTTGCGGGCGGCGTTCAGCACCTCGGCGGCGGCGTGCAGCTCGCGATCGGTCGGGCGCGTGATCCTTGGAACGGCCCGGATGGGTGCCGAGCTGCGTCGATCGGGGGCGTTCCGGAGGAAGACCTCGCCGGGGATCACCAGCACGGCGACGCCGTGTCGTTCGACGGCCGTCCGCATGGCGATCTCCAGCAGCCGGGGAAGCTGATCGACGCCGCTGACCAGCTCGGTGTAGACGCTGCATTCGCGGAACAGGTCCTGCGGGTGCGTCTCCTGGAAGTAGTTGCTCCCGATCTCGGCCGCCGGGATCTGTGCGGCGATGGCGAGCACCGGGACGCGGCTGCGGTTGGCGTCGAAGAGACCGTTGATCAGGTGCAGGTTGCCCGGTCCGCAGCTGCCCGCGCACACCGCGAGCTCCCCGGTGACCGCCGCCTCGCCTGCTGCGGCGAAGGCCGCCGCCTCCTCGTGCCGCACGGGCTGCCAGGAGAGGGTGCCCGCCCGTCTGATCGCGTCGGTGAGTCCGTTCAGCGAGTCGCCTGCGAGTCCGTAGACCCGCTCGACCCCCGATTCGTGCATGATCTCGACGACGCGGTCCGCGATGGTCGGCATCTTCAGTTCCCTCCTGCGTGTTTCGACGGCTCTCGGGCGGCGAACGGCCGGTTCCCGCCTGCCTCCGGGCAGCCCGCCCTCGGTCTGCACCGTGCAGAGGGGGAGTGCCCGGCAGACCCGGGATCGGAACCCGCCGAGGCAGGCGTGTCTCGCTGCGATCAGCAGCCGCAGGCCACGGTGGCCGTATCCGTGAGCGACGCGACCCGGTCTGCGGCTATCGCAGGTCCGCCGGAGGCTCCACGGCCGACCTGCGGTCCGAGCACTCCCGCGTTCTTCAGAACTCCTGGTAGACGGCCGGGTCCTGATCGGCCAGCCTGCCGTCGGGACGGCCCAGCCCCGTGATCGCGGCGATCTCGTCCTCGGTGAGGCCCACTCCGGCGATGTCGAGATTCTCGCGTTGACGTTGCGGTGCGGCCGCCTTCGGCAGCGGGATCGCCCCGACCGCCACGTGCCAGGCGAGCACCACCTGACCCGGGGTCACCTGGTGCGCCTCGGCGATGCCGGTGATGGTCGGATTCCCCAGGAGGTCGTTTCCCCTGCCGATCGGACTCCATGCCTCGGTGCGGATGTCCTGATCGCGGTGGTAGGCCAGCGCGTCCTGCTGCGGGAAGTAGGGGTGCAGTTCGATCTGGTTGACGACCGGGGCCACTCCCGTCTCCGTCTTCAGCCGCTCGATGTGCTCTGGCAGGAAGTTGCTGACGCCGATGTGCCGCACCAGCCCTCGGCGCCGCGCGTCGATGAGCGCCCCCCAGGCCTCCACAAAGCGGTCCTCGCGGGGGTTCGGCCAGTGGATGAGGTAGAGATCGAGGTGGTCGAGGCCGGTGCGGAACACACTCTCCTCGATCGTGGTCTTGGCCTTCTCGGCGGCGTGATGCCTGCCCGGCAGTTTCGAGGTGATGATCAGCTCGTCCCGGGGGACGCCTGCGCTGCGGGCCGCCGCTCCGACCGCGCCTTCGTTCTCGTAGTTCACCGCCGAGTCGATGAGCCGATACCCGTGCCGGATCGCGGCGGCGATCGTGTCGACGCCTGCCGCGCCGTTCAGGCGATAGGTGCCGAAACCCACGGCAGGCAGTGGTGCGCCGGAGGCGGCGGTCAGCTCGGGAATGGTCATCGGGACGTCCCTTCCGGTCTGCGTCGTCAGCAGGCAGGCCCCGCCCGGGGTCGAGCGGGGCGACCTGATCATGACGATGACAGACGGGGCGACGGCGGGCAGGACGAGCGACCGGCGTCGGGCTTCGCGGGCGGGGTGTTCGATCCTCGGCCGTCGGCCTCGGCGGCCCGGCTGCCTGCGCGGACACCGCCCGGTGTTCCCGCCTTCGCCGCCGCCACGACGGCCTCCCCCGGTGTGCCGGGCGGACGTGGCCGGAGTGACGACGCCACGCCCGCCGCCGGGGTCGCAGGCGCCGACCGGTGCTGTCCCCGATCCCGAGTGTCGTAGGCGACGACACCCTGCTCAGGTCGCGGTCTGGCGGTCCCGAGTCGCCCGCAGCGCCTGCACCAGGTGTCGGACGCCGAGAGACTGTGCGCTCACCTTCGCCGACGAGGTCCGGCCGATCGCGAGATCGCCCCTAGGGTCGGGTCGTGCAGGCCTCGACCCGCCGAGCGAGCCCCGCACCGGCGGCGGTGGTCGGCGTCTCCTCCGACAGCAGGCGCGAGGTCCGTTTCCGCACCGTATTCCGGCCTGCCACGGCGAGACCGTCTTCGGCGACGACGCGGGGCGAGGAGGTCAGCAGGCCCGATAATCCGGCTTCCGCCGTCCACTGTCGACTCCTAGCGGCCGCAGGCGACCGGCGGGAAAATATCGAACACAATCCACGATTCGTCATTCGCCGTCCACCGACAACGGGCTGATCCCGGCGCGGCCGGCGCCGACACGGCCGCGCCGGACGCCATTCGCGAGGCGTCGGCGCGGCTAGGCCGATCAGGTGGAATCAGCCCTCGACCGTTGGTGGAGACCACTGCGTCGACTTAGGTTTTCCAGGAGATCAGAGTTCTGATACGACTGGGGAAATCGTATTCACGCCGTTGCAACGTGGCGCTGATCCGTGCTGGTGTAATGATCTCGTCGATCCGACCAGAAGGTGATCGGATGTTCATTGCCGGGCCGCGAAAGACGTCGAAGCGCACTTCCGTGAATACCGTCGGATGGGCGCGGCTTTCCCATCGCAGTTCGCCCGTGATCGGGGTTCCCGCATTCGCCGCGCACGACTCCGGTCGCGCCGCACAGATCCGGGAGGTCGACGGCAGACCGCAGGCCGTGGCCTGGGACGTGCGTTCCGATCGGCATCGCATCGTCACCGCCGCCCCGCAGGGCGTCGACCTGTGCGAGATCGAGCCCGACGGCAGCCATCTGTGGTGGTTCGACGCGGCGGAACGCGGCGTCGGCCGGTGGCTGCGGCAGCCGTTCGGCGGCGGGCGGACGACGCCCGCGATGTCGGACGTGCCCGAGGGGCGGATGTACGGCATCGCCTTCGACCATACGGGCGCCACCAGCGCGGTGACCATCGGCAACGGCGAGCAGTCCCAGTGTTACCTGGGCGTCCCCGGCAGGCAGGCCCGGCTGGCGATCGCCGCCACCGGCTTCCTGGGGCTGGTCGACATGACGCCGTCGGGCGGAACGCTGGCGATGGCGGGGCGGCCGGACGGACCGAACGCCGTGTGTCTGCGCACGCCGGAGGCGCTGGTCCAGCTGCCGGGCGAGCGCGGCCGCGCGTTGTGGCCGCTGGAGTTCCAGCCGAATCCCGACGTCGAGCCGGAACTGCTGCTGGCCGTCGAATCGGTAGCGGGCTACACGGTCGCGACCTGGCAGCCCGACACGGGCGTCCGTCGTCACGACTGGCTCACCTTCGACACCGAGATCACCGCCCGCTGGCATGGTCCCCGCACGGTGCTCGTGCAGCAGGACCGGGCGGGCCGGAGCACGGTCTGCACGGTGGACCTGGACACGAGGAAGATCCGCCCGGTCCCCACCCCCGAGGGCACCATCCTCGATCTGACCAGCTCGCCGGACGGACGACTGCACTATCTGTGGAGCCGCACCGACCTGGCCCCGCGCCTGCTCGTGTCCGATCCGGACAGTCCGGCGACGGTCCCGGAACCTGCCGGCCGGCAACGGGAGATCTGGACCGGCTCGATTCACAGCTTCCTCGCCACCCCGACCGGAGCAGGCCCGTGGCCGACCGTGTTCCTGGTGCACGGCGGCCCGGCCACCCACGACCGCGACTGCCACGACCCCAGGGTGCGGGTCTTCACCGAGGCCGGGTTCGCGGTGGTGCGCACCAACTATCGGGGCTCGACCGGGTACGGACCGGCCTGGCGGCGCGACTTCGGCCATCGCGTCGGGCTGGCCCAACTCGACGACCTGGCGGCGGCGCGGGCGCACGTGATCGAACTCGGCGTCGCCGATCCCGACCGCATCGGGTTGGCCGGGTATTCGTGGGGCGCCTACCTCGCGCTGTTGGCGATGGGCGTGCAGCCATCGGAATGGGCGGTGGCCATGGCCGCGTTTCCGGTGGCCGACTATCCGGCCGCGCACCAGGGCACCACGCCCGCGCTGCGCGAGGTCGACGAGGAGCTGTTCGGCGGCACCCCCGAGGAGTTCCCGGAGCGCTATCGGGCGGCCTCGCCGATGACCTATGTGAACCAGGTGCGCGGCTCGGTGCTGCTGGTGTCCTCGCCCACCGACGAGAAGTGCCCCGCCGAGCAGGTGGAGCGCTACGCGACGGCCCTGCGGCGACGTCGAGTCCCGCACGAACTGGTGTGGGTCGGCGGCGGTCATCACAGCCGCGACTCCGCCGACCACGCCTCCGTGATGGCCACGATGCTCCGGTTCGCCACCGAGGTGCTCACCCCCCGAGTTCCGTCGCTCCCCGAGGACAGCGGGGACCGATCGAGTCCTTGACCGAGTCGAGCAGCAGAGAGGAGGTGTACGTCATGAAGAGACGCAGTGTGCGAAACGACCCGATCAACACGCCAGAGCGCGATCGCGGCGCGGTGGTGGTCAACTTCGCCGTGAACATGGACACGGCGGTTCCCGCCGCCCAGTCCACGCCGCCCGGCAGCACCGGCACCAGCACCACGCCCGCCGCCGAGAAGTGACCGCTCCCGCTCGACGCGCGTCGTTCCGGGGCGGTCGTCACACATCCGCCCTAGAACGGCGCTGCGGCGGCGGGCCGCCCAGACGACCCCGCGGCGAGCCGCCCAGAAGATACGACGGCGGGCCACTCAGAAGACACAGCGGCGGACCACCCCGGCAGCTTCAGCGGCGAACCGACCGGACCCGGTGGACTCGGCGACGACCGTTGTCCGCAACCGCGCCGGGATCACCAGAGCAGGCACCGGATCGACCATCGAGAACCGAGGCGAGGCGACCATGCGAATAGTCCTGGTGCACATGCCCTGGGGCGCGATCGACGTGCCCTCCCTCGCGTTGGGCATCATGCGCACCGCCGCAGAACGAGACGGGCATGACGTCGAGGTGCGGTACGCCAATCTCGACTTCGTGGACTGGGTCGTCGATCGCGCCGAATTCGGCGTGACTCAGTACCAGTACTACTCCGAGGAATCGTATTTTCAGGGCGCGGGCGACTGGGTGTTCTCCAGCGCCCTCTACGACGGCGAGATCCGGGAGGGCGGCGCCGCCGACTATCTGCGGTTCCTCACCGACAGCGGCGCGAGCCAGGCCGAGATCGCCACCACCCGCGCGCTGCACACGCTCGCCCCGGAGTTCATCGAGTGGCTGGCGGCCGACATCGCGAGGCTGCGACCCGATCTCGTCGGCTTCACCAGCACCTTCCAGCAGAACACCGCGAGTCTCGCCGCGGCGCGGGCCCTGCGCAGGCTCCTGCCCGGGGTTCGCCTGGTGCTCGGCGGCGCGAACTGCGACGGCGCGCAGGGCGCCGCGCTGCACCGCAACTTCCCGTTCCTCGACTTCGTGGTGCGCGGCGAGGGCGAGGCGGCGTTTCCGCTGCTGCTGCGCGCGCTCGCGGCCGACGAGATCGACCTGTCCTCGGTGCCCGGCCTGTGCTGGCGGGAGGGCTCGCTCGTCTCCCAGGCCAACCCGATCTCGCGGCATCCGCTGCCGCCCTCGGCGATCCTGCCACCCACCTACGACGGGTTCTTCGATCGGATCGAGGACTCGCGGGCGGCGGGCTGGGTGGAGCCCAAGCTCGTGGTCGAGGGCTCCCGAGGCTGTTGGTGGGGCGAGAAGCACCACTGCACGTTCTGCGGGCTCAACGGCTCGTTCATGGAGTTCCGCAGCAAGCCGCCGCAGGCGTTCCTCGCCGAGGTGCTCGGGCTGGCCCGCCGCCACCAGCTGCTCGACTTCTACGTCGTGGACAACATCCTGGACATGGGTTATTTCGACTCGGTGCTCCGCGAGCTGACCGAGACCGAGGTGGATCTGCGGCTGCACTTCGAGGTCAAGTCCAACCTGCGCCGTCATCAGTTCCAGCTGCTCGCCGACTCGGGGGCCGTGCAGGTCCAGCCGGGCATCGAGAGTCTCAGCACCCATGTCCTCAAGGTGATGGACAAGGGCGTGACCGGCTGCCAGAACGTGCGGGCGTTGCGGGACGCGCAGAGCGCGGGCGTGACGGCGAGTTGGAACTATCTCTACGGCTTCCCCGAGGAGACCGACGAGGACTACCACTCGGTGATCCGCCAACTGCCGATGCTGCATCATCTCGACCCGCCGATCGGCACCTCCCGCATCGTCCTGGAGAGGTTCAGCCCGTACTTCGACCGACCGGAGCTGGGCTTCGCCGAGCGGGCGCCCGCACCGCAGTACCGCGACATCTATCGGCTCCCCGAGGCCGAGCTGGCGGACCTGGCGTACGTGTTCGCGGCGCCGCCGAGGGGCATCGGCCGGGACCTGGCGGGCGAGCTGTCGGCGGCGGTGGACGAGTGGGTGCGGGCGTTCCCGGTGAGCAGGTTGAGCTGGGTCGACCTCGGCGATCGGATCGTGCTGGTCAGCGAGCGGGCCGGGTACGACTGGTCGGTGCTGGAGTTGGCCGATCCGACAGAGCTGCGGCTGTTCCGCCTGCTCGACCAGCCTCGGTCGGCGCGCACGCTGGCCGAGCGGGTGGACGGCGGCGCCGACGTCGTCGCCGAGGTGCTGGCGCGGTGGGCGGCGCTGGGCGTCGTCTTCACCGACGCGGGGATGTTCGTGCAGGTCGCCGTGGAGGCCCGGAATCAGGTGTTGATGCGGGTGCACCATCGGCATTCCGCCGCCGCCGAGGAGGTGTCGCATGTCCTCGTCGGCGACTGAGCGGACGGCCGCTCGGGATCGGCGGTCGGGCGCGGCAGGCGAGGCCGTTCCCGATGCGCAGGTTGGGCGCGCGGCCGACGACTGGGCCGCCGCGACCATCGAGATCGAGTCCTGGCGGGACTACTCCCCCGTGACCCGCGCAGTGCCGGGCATGGCCCTGGGCAGGCTGCGCATCGAGGGCGACCGGCGGGACCTGGCCCGCCGTCTCGACGCCGACGGCGTCCGCGCCGTGCGGATCGCCGAGCCGATCGAGCTGTGCGCGGGTGCCCGCGCGCGGTCCGCGCGGGCGTTGGTGCTGATCAGGGAGCTGACCGCTCGGGGTGTCGCGGTCGACTGGACGGCCAGCTGCGACGACGGGTGCGCGGCCGCTCGTCGTTGGGCGCACCTCTTCCCGCCCGTGGCGGTCCGGGGCGCCCCGGCGTCGGTCGCGACGGACTGGCGGCGGACGTTCTTCCCGTGCAAGTGCGTGTATCGCCGAGGCCCCGGCTTCACCGAGGTGCGCGACCGCCGGTTCGGCACGCTGGAGATGTTCACCATCGACGATCCCGAGCAGCTGACCGCCATCGAGGCGATGGCCGAGGGGACGCCCGTCGCGGCGGTGCCCGCCCACGTCCGGCGTGACCTGTCCGAGGCGGGCCTGGTCGCCGCGCAGGCCGGGCATCTGTGGTGGCTGCCCGTGCGGGTCCATCGCTGGCCGTTCCCGCCGTTGATCGTCTGAGCCCGCAGCGCCGCAGCCGAGCCACCGCCGAGCGAGGAATTCGGGAGAAGAGGCCCATGTCGAGCACGGAACAGGCCACGCCTTCGTTCGTCACCGACCCGTATCCGACGCTCGCCCGGCTGCGGGCGGCGTCTCCGGTGTCGATCCTCAACAGCGAGGGCGGCGTGCCGCTGTGGCTGATCCCGCGCTACCGAGACGTGCGAGCCGCGCTGGTCGATCGGCGTTTCGGCCAGGACGTGCGGCGGGCGCAGCGGCTGGCCGACAGCCGGGTCGCAGGCCTCGAACTCGGCACAGACGTCGTGCACATGCTCAACAGCGACCCGCCCGACCACACCCGGCTGCGCGGGCTCATCCAGGGCGCCTTCACCCCGCGCAGGCAGGCGGCGATGCGCCCCACCGTCGAACGCATCGCCACCGGCATCCTCGACGACCTGGCCGACCGCGACACGGTGGACCTGGTGCACGACTTCGCGTTCCCGCTGCCGATCGGGATCATCTGCGAGCTGCTCGGCTTCCCCACCGAGGACCGCTACGTCTATCGCGAGTGGTCGACGGCGATCCTGACCCACGGCTCCGACGGCGACTTCGCCAGAGCCATGGCGGAGATGACCGCGTACCTGACCGAGCAGCTGGACCGGCGGCGCGTCGAGCCCGGCGAGGACATGCTGACCGACCTGCTGCACGCCAGCGAGGCGGACCGACTCACCGTCACCGAGGTCGTGTCGATGGTCTTCCTGCTGCTCATCGGCGGCCATGAGACCACAGTGAACCTGATCAGCACGGCGGCGCTGGCGCTGTTGCGCAATCCCGATCAGGCGGCCTGGCTGCGAGCGAACCCCGCCGAGATGCCCACGGCCGTGGAGGAGTTCCTGCGCTTCGACTCGCCGGTGCGAATGGCGACGCTGCGCTTCACCACCGAGGAGGTCGACGTCGACGGCGTGCGCATCCCGCCGGACGAGCTGGTACTCCTCTCCCTCGGCAGCGCCAACCGCGATCCGGAGCGCTTCCCCGAGCCCGACCGGCTGATCCTGAACCGGGGGGACGCGGGACACCTGGCGTTCGGCCACGGCATCCATCGCTGTCTCGGCTCCTTCCTCGGCAAGCTGGAGGCCGAGGTGGCGATGACCGGTCTGCTGACCCGGTTCCCCAAGCTGGCTCTCGCCGCCGACGAGCGCGAGCTGACCTGGCGGAACACGATCATGCTGCGGGGCCTGGAGACGCTGCGGGCGGCCCTGCATGGCTGAGCAGCCGCCGGTCGCCGAACAGGAGGGCACCCGCCGGGGCTTCCGGCTGCGGATGAGCGTCGCGCCGCTGCGGGTCCGGGGCTATCGCCTGCTGTTCGTCGCCCAGGCCGCCTCGGAGTTCGGCAACGCGTTCCACTTCGTCGCGCTGCCCTGGCTGGTGTATCAACGGGGCGGCGACGCGGCCGAGCTGGGCCTCATCGTCGCCGCCTACGGGCTCTGCCGGCTGATCACCACGCCGCTGGGCGGGGTGTGCACCGACCGGTTCGGTGCCTGGCGCGTCATGATGGTGTCGGATCTCGGGCGGACGACCCTGACTGCGGCGCTGGCCGTGATCGCCGCGCTGGACGTCGGCGGCTTCGGCCTCATCAGCGCGCTGGCGGCGGCGACCGGCCTGTTCGCCGGGCTGTTCCAGCCCGCGGCCTGGGCGATCACCCCTCGGCTGCTACCGCCGGAGCAGTTGCAGTCGGGCATGGCGCTGCTCAGCACCGCCACCTTCGCGGCCGGGCTCGCCGGTCCCGGCATCGCCGGGCTGGTGGTCCTGGTGCTCGATCCGGCCTCGGCGCTGGCCGTGGACGCGGCGACCTTCGCGGTGTCGGCGGCGTTCCTCGCGGCCGTCGGCAGCGCCCTGCGCGGCGCCGCCCCCGCCACCGCGCGATCCTCGACGGACGGCGGATTCCTTGGGCTGCTGCGGGAGTCGCGGCTGCTCCGCGACGTCCTGGTGGTGACCGCCGCCGCGAATCTGACCATGGGCGGCATGTCCCGGGTGGGGCTGCCGTCCCTGGCGGAGGGGGAACTCGGCGCGGGCGCCGTCGGCCTCGGCGGGCTGCTGGCGTCCTTCACCGGCGGCTGTCTGGCGGGCGGGCTGCTCGCGGCGGGCGTCACCGGCCTGCGTCGTCGCGGCCGGGTGGCGATGATCTCGGGGCTGGTGCTGGCCGTCTCGGTGTTCGCGGTGCCCTTCGTCGGGCTGTTCGGCGCGCTCGCGGTGCTGTTCGTCGCGGGGGCGGCGAGCACCGTCACCAACGTCATGATCGTGACCGTGATCCAGCACGGCACGCCGGCCCCGTTGCTGGGCCGGGTGATGGCGGCGGTGCTGTTCTGCGGGCTCGGCCTGTTCCCGGTGTCGGTGGCGGTGTCCGGGTTCGTCGTCGAGCGTTTCGGCACCACGAGCATCTTCGTGATCACCGGAGTGCTGCTGCTCGGCGCGTTCTCCTTCGGTCTGTCCCGCCGGGAGATCACCGGCCGGTGACGGCGAGCCGGAGACCGCTTGCGGTGCGCTCGGGGAGGGCCACGGCGGGGCGGAGCCGATCCAGCGTGGCTGCCCGTGCTCGCGCGCGGGGGCGTCCGCACGCTCCACACCGCCCTGCGGCACCATGCATCGAACACGAACAGTAAGGAGTCGAGCATTGTCGGTCACCGAGGTGATCGCCCAGCTCCGCCAGGCACACGCCCTGCTCACCCAAGCCCGCCAAGCCGCCCGCTCGGCCGACGCCGCGATCACCGACGGCGCAGACGTGTTCGCCGCCGCCACCCTCGGCTCGACACAGCCCGAGGTCGAACAGATCAACCACCTGGCCCGTGCCTCCGGCGAGGACGTCCGCACCGCACATGATCTCCTCGGCGGAGCACAGGAGATCATCGACGGCTACTGCCACCACCTCGCCGGACCCGGCATCGGCGACGCCGGCGGGCCGCCGCTGGTGGCACCGTCCACCGACGACACGACCACCCGACCACCGCCGTCCACTGGACCGCCGCCGACGGCCGACGAGCACACCGACCCGCAGATCCGCTACGCCGAGGAAATCGCCGAACTCCGACGGCGAGGGTCAGCGGTCAATCCTGACGACGTCGTGCGAGCGGAACGCCTCGACGACGGACGGATCACCTGGATCGAGAACGGCAACGACAAGACCGGGATGAGACATATTCTCCTGCCGAAGCGTGTCCGAGACTTCGAAGGGGTGCACATCCCGCGGGAGGAGATCGAGAACCTGCTCTTCGCGGCCATCCGACGCGGTACCGTGGTCGGTCACTGCGGAACCGACCGCCCGGTATATGAGGTGGAGTACCTCGGCGAGCGGCGTCGAGTCGCAATCAGCACCACGTCAGAGGGGAAGATATACGGCGCCAACCCCGTCTCCCGTAAACAGAAGATCCGCCGTGCTCTGCATCGAAAGTGAGCTGAGATGACCGTTGACGTCGCCATCCTCGTAGGATGGCAGGAGAATTATTTCTACTACGAAAGCGGGTACGAGGACGACACACTCAACCACGACGTCGAGGAGGCCACAGAATTCCTTGATCTCAATGCAGACCTCGTTCGAGACCTCGAAGCCTGGGACGCGGAATACCAGGCCACCTATAACCCGATAGACGATCGAAAGTCCGGCTTCGCCACGGCCGAGGCCGAGCGCGACTGGATCGAGCGAGGCAAGGAGTTGTCGGCGCGACTGAAGCGGGAGTCTCCGATGGTCGCCAGCGTGGACTACCTGGCCTGGGGCAACATCCCGGAGGGCACCTGCGTCTTCTAGGGCCGTGTCCTCGCGTAGGCGGTTGCCGCCTTGGCGCTCCCGCCTTGGTACTGGCAGGACGCGCCCCGTCCCCCGACAGCGGTACAGGTCGACCAGCACGCCGATCCCTCGGCGGCGGTGCGCTCAGGCCGAGTTCGAGCCCCCCCCCGACGCCGCCCCCGCACGCCTCAGCGCTGGAGGAACTCGAGCACCAGCGGGCTCGCCACGGCCCGGAACTCGTCGAAGTAGGCGTGCCGAGCACTCTCGATCATCCGCAGCTCGGCGCCCGGGATGCGCTCGGCGAGCAGCGGCGCGTTGGCCGCCGGGTTGAAGACGTCCTGATCCCCGTGCACGACCAGCGTCGGCGCGACGATCTCGGTCAGCGCGTCCCAGGCGTCATGATCGGCGCTGGCCACGAAATGCCGCTTCTTCGCCCGCGCGGACATGTCCGGATCGCCGAGCACCGTGTACGGGCCGGGATGCGCCGCCAGCCACGCCGGGGTGTACATCAGCTCCAGCAGGAAACGGCGGGCCTTCGCCGGGTCGGGGTCGGTCAGGCCCGCGTGGACGGCCGCGTCCCGTTCGAGGCTGTGCGCCCCGCCCGGCGAGGTGCAGCCCAGGACGAGCCGTCGCACCCGGTCGGGATGCCGGGCCGCGACCCACTGGGCGACCCGGCCGCCCATCGAGGTGCCGTAGACGTCGGCGCGCTCGACCGCCAGCGCGTCGAGCACGGCGATCACGTCCTCGGCGAAGCCCTGGGTGCTGTAGCGGTGGTCGGGCGCGTCGCTGTCACCGGTTCCCCGGTAGTCCAAAGTGATCGTCTGTCTGGCGGTGTGGAAGTCGTCTCGGACGCCGTCCCACCAGTGGTGATTGTTGGCCTGCCCGGTCAGCAGGACCAGCGGCGGCCCGTCGCCCTGGACCTGGAAGGCGATCCGACAGCCGTCGACTCCGTTCGCGTGTCGCACCGGGTCATGCAATCACGCCGACGAAGGCGACGGCTGTCGGCAGGCGGGAGTCAGCCTCCGACATGGCCCGCGATCCAGTCGCGGAACTGCGCGACGTCGGTGTAATTGGAGGGCGCGGTGCCGCACACGCCGGGGCCGCTGCTGGTCACGCCGACCAGTTCCCAACCGCCGCCCACGGCACGGATCGCGGGTCCGCCCGAGTCGCCGAAGCAGGCGCCGCTGTTCCCGCCGGGATTGTCGATTCTGAGGTAGTACCCGTTGAAGCCGACGATGGAAGTGTCGAGCTGCTGGAGGACGGGCGGCGGCGGGCAGCTCTCCGGGGAACAGGTCGCGCCCCAGCCCAGCAGCCGCAGCGGCGTGCCCACGGGGCCTGCGGAGGTGGCGGGGGCGATCGGCGCGGCCGAGACGGCCCGGTCGAGTTCCAACAGCGCGATGTCGGCCTGCGGATTGGGGATCTTGCGAACGACCGCCGCCGTCTCGCCGCCGCTGGTGTTGCTCAGCGAGCCGACCCGCACCCCGTCGATGGGTCCGAGGCAGTGCTCGGCGGTGACGACCCACGTCGGCGCGATCAACGTGCCGCCGCAGTAGGGGCTGCCGCCCGCCGTCGGCGAGACCATGAACGAGTAGACCTGGTCGGCGTCCTCGCCCCCGACGATCAACGTCTCGGCGGGCGGCGGGCTCGCCGGGCTCGGGGCGGCCGTCGTCGGCCCCGCCCAGGCCGTCGCCGCGCTCGCCGCCATCATGACCCCGGCGCACAGCGCCGCGATCAGTCCGGCCTGCCGTCGTGTGCTCGTTCGACCCACTGCTGGTCTCCTTCTCGACGAGAGCGGCCCTCGGCCCGCGTCCCGACGGCAGGCCGATTCGTTGGAATCGAACGTAAAACGCGACAAGACGGTGAGGCACCGCCGAACGGCCCTTCCCGATGCGCCTTTCCCACGGCGTCGCGTAGGCCGGGCGCCGCACCGGACAGCACGCCGGTCCGGTCGAGTATCGAAGGGATTCGCGCGGCCGCTGGCCCCTTGGTAGGAACGGCTTCTTCGCGATTGCGGACCTCCGCGCACGAACGATCCGATTCGTTCGCATCCCGGTTAACGTGGGTTCGCCGAATGGCCGGTCTTCGGCGAAACCGCGTCCGACGAAGAACACCGGTCACTGTTCTCCACCGGGCGAGCAGGCATTCTCCACATCGGTCTGTCCGCTGCTGCCCGCACATCGTCGACGGCGCCGACCTGGACCGATCCGATTCCTCCCGAGGAGACAAGGATGGCGCAGTTCGGAACGTCCCACGATCGCCCTCCCCCGAAGGCGGCGGCCACCTCGACACTAGTCAACGGACATTTTCCCCGCCCGTCGCGAGATCATCCCGTGGTATCCCGTCGCACCGTGGGCGGGTCAGGCGCCGATTCGCGCCGAAGAACAGGTCCAGCCCACCGTGCGGCACCCGGAGGTCTCCCGATCGGCGCAGAAGCCATCGGGAGGTCTTCCGGCGGCAACACGGTCGACACGAGCGAGTGATGCCATGCCGTCGCGGCGGGCACCTCCGTCGCAAGTCGACGAGAGGGCAGGTGTACTCATGTCGCGGATCGAGGGTGCGCGGGCGGACCGAACACTGCGCGACGGCCTGGGACGGCGGACCTTCTTCCTGGCCACCGCTGGTCTGGCGGCGGGCGCGGGTGCGTCGCTGGCGAGCCCGGCGGCACTCGCCACGCCCGGCGACCCCGCCGGGCCCGACGCCGCCCGGTCGGATCTGACGATCCTCCAGCCCGGCGGACGCCACCAGGGCACCTACGTCCCCGCCGACGCGGACTCCGTCCTCTGGGGACGACTGCCCAACCGCGCGACCGCACCGGTCGCCACGATCGACTCCGGTTCCGTGGTCACGGTGGACACCATCTCCCACGAGGGCATCCTGGCGGACCAGGGCCGGGACCCGCGCGGCTACTTCGGCGAGTTCGGTGTGTCGTCGCGGGAGGTGCTGCGGGACGCGGTGGAGATCGCCCGCCGGACCCCGCAGGACGGTCCGGGGCCGCACGTGATCACCGGACCCGTCGCCGTGCGCGGCGCGGAACCCGGCCAGGTGTTGAAGGTGGAGGTGCTGGACCTGCGACTGCGGGTGCCCTACGGGGTGATCTCCAATCGCCATGGTCGCGGCGCGCTGCCCGGCGAGTACCCGGAGGCCTGGGTCGGCGACCCTGCCCTGCGCCGCTATTTCAATCAGGGCGGCGAGATCAGCATCTTCGTGCGCGCGGAGCGCCGAGGGAAGGGCCTGGTCGGCGCGCTGCCCGGACCGGTGTCTGCCCGGTTCCCGCTGCGTCCGTTCCTCGGGGTGATGGGGGTGGCTCGGGACACCGGGGACGTCGTCGACTCGGTGCCGCCGACCGATGCGGGCGGCAACATCGACGTCAGCCTGCTCGGCGTCGGCAGCACCCTCTACCTCCCGGTGCAGGTGGCGGGCGGGATGTTCTTCACCGGCGACCCGCACATGGCGCAGGGCGACGGCGAGGTGGCGCTCACCGCGATGGAGGGTTCACTGCGGGCGACGCTGCGCCTGACGGCCGTGTCGCCGGGCGGACCGGCCCCGAAGGCCGCGTTCGGGTACCCGTTCGCGGAGACGGCGGAGCACTGGATTCCCCTCGGCCTCAGCGACGCCGAGGGCGGCGCGGATGGCGGACTCGACGCCGCGATGCGCACCGCCGTCCGCCATGCGATGCAGTTCCTCACCGAGGATCTCGGCATGGCGGGCCCGGTGGCCTACGCCTATCTCAGTGCGGCGTCGGACTTCGCGATCTCCCAGGTGGTGGACCGCACCACCGGCGTCCACGGCCTGATCCGCAAGGCGGACTTCGACTGACTTCCCGGCCGGGCCTGCCCGACGACGTCCGCCGGGCAGGCCCGCCCTTCTCGCGCGCTTCGGGCTCAGCGGGCCTCGCGGGCGATCTCGGCGAGCAGGTCCATGCCCGCGCTCATCGTCTCCGCCATCCCGGGCTGCACCCAGGCGTCCCGTTGCTCGACGGAGGAGAAGACCGAGACCTCGCGGTAGGCGGTGCCGCCGTCGGCAGCGTCGAAGGTGAAGACGCCGAGTTGCACGGCTGCGGGCATCCCCTCCATCTCGCAGGTCTGCACCAGGCGTCTCGGGGCGTCGACGGCGTGGCAGACACCCCGGAAGACGAACTCGCCCGCGCTGTCCGGGTCACGCACGATGTAACGCCAGAGTCCACCGGGCCGGATCTCCAGCGTCTCGACCTCGGTGGCGAACCGACCACCGCTCCACCAGCGGGGCACGAGCGTCGGATCGGTGACCCCCCGGAACACCGCCTCGGGCGGGGCGTCGAAGAAGCGGGTCATGATGATGTCCTGCCGTCCCGGCGCGATGATGATCTCCGCCTGTGTCACGGTGTCCGTCCCCTTCCGCTCGTCCGGCACGACCGGGCCCGGTCCGGGAGATGCGATCGACGGCGCCGCCCGAGGACCGGGCCGCAGCACGGGTCCTCCAGCGGTGGTCTGCCGTCCGCACCCGCCCGGCGGTGCTCGCACCGGGAGGCCTGCCGGGGCCGCCGGGGGCGGCCTTGAAAGTCATCGTTCCCGAGGCGACGCGGCAGCCGGGCGAGGCGACACCGGCACCATCAGGTGGTTCGCCCGCCGCGTCGCGGCACGATCATCGGCCCTGCCTGCCAGAGTGGTCCGATGACGTCTTCTGTCGAGGGAACCGTCGCGGCCGGGTACGAACGCGTGGCCGAGGTATTCGAGCAGTCGCTGTCGGCCGACGGCCCGGAGACCGCGCAGGTGTGCGTCCACGTGGCAGGCGAACCGGTGGTGGATCTGTGGAGCGGCGCGGCGACGGCGATCGAGGTCGTCTTCTCGGCCACCAAGGGCGCCACCGCCGCCTGTGCGAACCTCCTCGTCCAGCGCGGCCTGCTCGACCTCGACGCCCGCGTGGCCGACTACTGGCCCGCGTACGGCGTCCGGGGCAAGGAGTCGACGCTGGTCCGCTGGGTCCTCAGCCATCAGGCGGGGGTGCTCGCGCCGAGGGAGCGCCTGACGATGGACGACCTCGCCGAGTGGGACACCGTGGCCGCCGCGCTGGCGGCGCAGACGCCTGCCTGGGAGCCGGGCACCGCCTACGGATACCACGCGCAGAGCTTCGGCTGGCTGGTCGGCGAGCTGGTGCGCCGGGTGGACGGCCGCCCGCTGGGGACGTTCTTCCGCGAGGAGCTCGCCGGACCCGCGGGCGCCGACTTCTGGATCGGCCTTCCCCAGGACGAGGAGCCGAGAGTCGCCGGGGTGGTGGCCGAGGAGCCGCCGCTTCCGCCGGGAACGGACCCGGCCTCGATCGACCTGTCGTCCTTCTTCGGCCCGCACCACCTCGACGCGTTCACCCTCGGCGGCGCCGTGCCGGACGACGTCGTGCAGGCCTCGGCCGACCGCCGCTACCGCGCCGCCGAACTGGGCGCCTCGGGCGGGGTCGCGAACGGGCGCGGCCTGTCGCGCCTCTACCGCCTCCTGCTCGACATCTTCACGCCCGCCACGATCGCCGACGTTCTCCGGCCGGAGACCGACGGCGCCGATCTGGTCCTGTCCAGCCCCGCCATGACGATCAGTCAGGTCTTCGGCCGAGGCTTCGAGGTCTCCCCGCCGATGGGGACGCCGGACGGCGTCCGGGCCTTCGGACACGGCGGTGCGGGCGGGACGGCCGCGTTCGCCGATCCGGACCGGCGGCTGGCCTTCGGCTACGCGACCACCCGCCTCGTGCCCGGCCCGCCCGGCATGGACCCGCGCACCGCCGCCCTGGTCGAGGCGGTCTACGCGGCGAGCGCCGCCTGACGGGCCTTAGAGCCTGTCGTTGACCCCCTGGAGTCGTGAGCGGGGGTCAGCGTGGCTGAGCTGCCAGGCGGAGGAAGGAGGCATAACGAAAGTGATGTTGACTGGCGACAACGCCGCAGATCGCCGCGCTGGCCCCGCGCAACTCCGAAAGTGGGGATTAAAGACAGGCTCTTACGGCGTCGGCCAAGGATCGAACAGAACCGACACACGTGATCTGGGCAGCCCCAATGACCGTCATCCTCCGTGGCGGCTGCCCGTTCTCCGCACTCGACCATCCATGATCCCGCTGCCCGCCCATCCGCGATGACGCCGAGTCGACTGGCCGAGGGAAACGGGCTGCGGTACCGCCGCAGCCGGTTCGCATCCGCACCGGTCCGCGTCGCGGTCACCGCGCGGCGGGCACTCCGAGTTCCACCGCCAGCGCGGCGAGCCAGCTTCCGGTGCCCTCCTCGCGCCAGGCCGCGTCCTCGTGACCGTCCAGAAAGGTGCCCTGTTCGGTGAGCAGCAGCCGGGTCCCCCGGCCCTCGGGCCGGAACTGCACGGTGGTCAGGGAGGCCGTCACGGGGTTCTCCTCGACGGACAGCACGGAGCTGTAGACGATCCGCTCCCCCTCGACGATGTCGTGATAGCGAGATTCGAAGGTCAACAGAGGACCGTCCGCCCGGCGGCCTCGGTTGATCTCCGACCCGCCGGGCCGGAAGTCGAGTTCATGGTGCTCGGCCTCGTCGCCTGCGAACCAACGCGCCTTTGCGGCCGGATCGGCCCACGCGGCGAACACCCGAGCGGGCGACACCGGATAGTCGCGCTCGATGCTGAAGCTGGCATGGATGACCGATCGATCAGTCATGGCTGGCCTCCCTCGGTGGCATGGTCGCCCTCGTCGCGCAGGCTCTCGTCGAGGCGATCGAGACGACGTTCCCACCCCGTACGCTGCTGCCCGAGCCAGTCCTCCGCCAGCCGAAGGCCGGCGGCCTCGATGCGGCAGGTGCGAACGCGGCCGATCTTCTCGGTGCTGACCAGCCCGCTGTCCACGAGCACCTGAAGATGCTGCATCACGGCGGGCAGCGACAGCTCGAACGGCCGGGCGAGATCCCCGACCGACGCAGGCCCGCGCCGCAGCCGCTCGACGATGCTGCGTCGGGTCGGGTCCGACAGCGCCTGGAACACCCTGTCCAGCGACCCGGAACGGCGGCATCGTCGCCGCGGATTCCGGCTCGGACTGGTCAGCAGCCCGCGCCCCCGTCAGAGTGTCCTTCGAGCACCATCGCCCGCCGGAGAGGATCAGACCGCCGTGTACATCAGGATCGTCGGGGCAGGCGTGATGGGCCGAGGCATCGCGCAGTGGGCCGTCACCGCAGGACACACCGTCGAGCTGGCCGACGCCCGGCCGGAGTCGGTCGACGAGGCCGTGGCGTTCGTCGAGTCGATGCTGCGGCGGGCCGAGGACAAGGGCAGGCTCACCGCCGACGAGGCTGCGGCGGCGCGGTCCCGGCTGTTCCCGCTGGACTCGCCGTGGGCGGCCGGCCGCGACGTGGAGCTGGTCATCGAGGCCGTCCGGGAGGATCTCGCCGTCAAGTCCGAGGTCTTCACCAGGCTGGCCGAGGTGCTGCCCGCCTCGACGGTCTTCGCCACGAACACCTCCTCGATCCCGGTCACGCAGCTCGCCGCCACCCTGGCCGATCCGACCCGGTTGGCCGGTCTGCACTTCTTCAATCCCGTGCCGCTGATGCGGATCGTCGAGATCGTGCCGGGCAGGCTGACCCGGCCCGAGATCCCCGCGCTGCTCTTCGACCTGGTGCGCGCCACCGGCCACCGGGCGGTCGTCGTCGCCGACACCCCCGGATTCCTGGTGAACCACGCCGGCCGCGGGCTGATCACCGAGGCACTGGCACTGCTGGAGGAGTCGGTGGTCGAGGTGCCCGACCTCGACCGCATCGCCCGCGACGTGCTGGGCCTGCGCATGGGCCCGTTCGAGCTGACCGACCTGACCGGCCTGGACGTCTCCGCTGCGGTGATCGACTCGGTGTGGACGGGGTTCCGGCACTCCGATCGGCTGCGGCCGTCGTTCCTCACGCCCAACCGGGTGGCAGCGGGCCTGCTCGGCCGGAAGACCGGCCGGGGCTATTACGACCACTCCCCCGACGCGGCGCCGCCCGCCGCCGAACCGCCGATCACCGGCGATTCCGGCCGCGCGATGCGGGTCGTCGGCGCCGGGCAGGGTGTTCAGTCCGATGTGGACGCCGTGCGGCGGGCGGTGCTCGCGGCGGGCGGGATGCTCGGCGAGGAGGACATCGAGGGCGATGCGAGTCCGGTGATCCTCGTCCCCACCTGGGGGACCACCGTCGCCGCCGCCGTCCACGAGCAGAGCCTGCCCGTCGATCGGACCGTCGGCGTCTGCCCGCTCTCGCTCGACACCCGGCGCGTCGTGCTCGCCGCGACGCCCGCCGTGTCACCGGCTGCGGTCGCCGACGCCCGTGCCGTGCTGGCGGGCGGCCGGGAGGGCGGCGAACCACGAGCGGTGTCGGTGGTGCGCGACACCGCAGGCTCGGTCCCGCAACGTCTGCTCGCCTCGATCATCGGCGTCGGCGCCTCCATCGCCGAACGCGGCCTCGCCGCCCCGGGCGACGTCGACCTGGCGGTGACCACCGCGCTCGGCTATCCGCACGGCCCGCTGGCCTGGGGCGACCGCATCGGTGCAGGCAGGCTGCTCGCCTTGCAGGAGGCGCTGCTGGCGAGCACCGGCGATCCGCGCTACCGGCCGACGCGGTGGGTGCGGGAACGAGCCCAGCTCGGGCTCTCGCTGACGGCGCCGCCGTTCGAAGCGCGGTGAGGCGGTCCGGCGCGTCATGGGTGCGTCCCGCCCCGGCGCCGTATCGCCCCGGCGCCCCGGCGCCGTGCCGACATCGCACCCGCCACAACCGGGCGCCGCCGCGACCTGCTGCTCGGCGGCCGTGCCCCCTGCGTGACAAGCACGCCGCACTCGTCCTCGGCCCCTCCCCGGCCTGCCGCAGACGCCCCCACTGCTGATCGGCACCGCCCATCCGGTGAACGCCGGCACCGCCCCCGCCGCCGCCGCCGGACTGCTGCCTGTCCGAGGCCGCGCCGAGCACATCCGAGGTGCAAGGCAGGGGCGGCTCGACGCGGTGCGCGTCCGGCTGTGGCGGGCGTGGCCGCCGCCTCGGTCGCGGCTACCAGTAGCGCTGCTGCCTCACGTCGGTGTCGGCGATGAAGACGACGGCATCGGCGCAGGCCAGCTCGGCGGGCGCGAGGGGGAGATGGCCGGGCACGATCGGGGCGTCCGCGCCGATCGTCGTGGGCAGCGCCGCGCGCAGTTCCGGTGCCGGGAACAGGGCGCGTCGGGTGGTCGCCCCGGCCAGCACGCCCTGGAGGGTGGCGGGATCGCAGGCCGGGCTGCCGTCGGCCGCCACGAACACGTAGCGCTCGCCGAGGGTGCGCGCGACGAGCGCCCCGGCGCCGTCCCAGCTCGCCTCCTGCCCGTCGACCGGCATCCGAGCCTGCGCCCGCCGGAGATGCACGTTGTGCGCGAACACCAGGCTCGGCCCGCGTCGCTGCTCCCGAGCGAGGATCGCCAACAGGTTCTCGGCCATCATCTCGGCGCGCAGGCTGAGCAGGGTCACGATGCGATCGGGCGTGTCGCGCGCCATCGCCGCGTGATAGCGCAGCAGCCCCAGAGCGGTGCGCGCGTGCGCGACGGCGTGGTCGTAACCCGCCGGGTCGGCAGGCCGCAGGGTCGGTGCCGCCCGGCGCAGCGTGCTGGCGAGGTCGTCGGCGACGATGCGCAGGGCGCGTGCCCGGTCGGAGTCTCCGACGGAGGCCGAGGGCTCGAACATGGCCGCCGGATTCGACCAGTCCTCGTCCGCCCCGAGCAGCGCGTCGAGGTCGCCGAGCGGTTCGGGCCGCAGCGCGGCGGGCAGGTGGTCGGCCACCGAAAAGAGCGCATGTCGCGGGCTCGGCGCACCGGCGAACTCCAGCGGCGCGTCGAAGCCGTAGCAGCGGATTCGGTCCTGCGGCGCGCGGCCCGCGTTGTGGTCGCGGAGCTGGTCGAGGAGTTCCCGATTGCCCGGCACAGCGCCGAATCCGTGGCTGAACCCGGCGGCGAGCACCGTGTCGATCTCCGTCTCCGAACCGCTCACGTAGTCGTCGACGATCGACGCGGCGAAGAAGTCGGTCTCCAGCACGATCGACCGGTAACCCCGTTCGACGAGGTGGCCGAGGATCTCGTTGCGCAGCAGCGGGAACGCCGCGATGCCGTGGGTCGGCTCCCCGAGGCCGAGCAGGGCAGGCGGTTCGGCCCTCGCGTCGAGCAGTGCGTCGAGGGCACGGCCCAGGCCCGCCGGGTCGTCGAGCGGGCGGGCGAGGGCCCGTAGTGCGGTGGCAGTGGACATGGTCGATCCTTCCTGAGGAGGCTGCCCTCGACAGTATCGTTGAAGGATCTGGTGAGACTTTCCTCGAACACTCGCTGATCACGCAGATCAAGCCTCAATCGGAGGTGAGGGGTGCGCCCCGTCGACCTTGCCAGGGAACACGGCTTGTCCGCCCAGGCGATCCGCAACTACGAGGAGGCAGGCGCGCTCCCGCCCGCCGAGCGCAGCAAGACCGGCTACCGGCGCTACACGCCCCGGCATGCGCAGGCGCTGCGCGCCTTCCTCGCGTTGCGCAGCGGCCACGGGCATCAGCAGGCGCTGGAGATCATGCGGGCGATCCACCGAGGCGACACCGAGTCCGCCTATCGCCTCATCGACGCCGCGCACGTCGCACTCCTCGCGGAACGCGACACCCGCGCCGAGGTCGCGGCGTCCCTGGACAGCCTGGCCACCACGACACCCCGGCCGATCAACGGCCGATCGCTGACCGTGGGCGAACTCGCCCGCAGGCTCGACCTGCACCCGGCGACGCTGCGCACCTGGGAGACCGAGGGCATCCTGCACCCCGAACGCGACCGGGCGACGGGCTACCGTCGGTACGGCCCCGACTGCGTGCGCGACGCCGAGATCGCCCGGCAGCTGCGCCGGGGCGGCTACCGGCTGGAACAGGTCGCGCAGTTCCTCGATTCGCTCCGCGAGGCGGGCGGAGCAGAGGCGTTCGCGGCGTTCCTGCGCTCCTGGGCGGACCGGCTGACCAGGCGCAGCCGCACCCTGCTCGCAGGCGCAGGCAGGCTCGACGGCTACCTGACCATGCTCGACGAGGCGCGACAGGACCAGCAGACGACCGAGCAGGCGGGCGGACGACGCTGACGGATCCCCCCGGACCGTGTCCCGTCCGATGTCGATGCCGGGCAGGCACTACACCGACGTCGTGGCCGGAGATCCCGCCGACGGGCCGAGGCTCGCGGCACACCCCCTGAACCGCCGCGAGCCTCGGCCCGCCTGCCGAGCTGCGCACCGCCCCGACTACGGCGACGGTGCGCTGGTCCCACCCGGCCGAGTGGGAACCGGGGGCAGGCGCGATCCGCGCCTGCCCGTGCCGATCAGTCGCAGAGCGCTGCATCCAAGACCGCGTCGGCCCTCGTCGTCGCAACCTCGCTGGTCACGAAGGTGTTCGTGACCAGCGAGGCGAACCGGCCGTCGTCGGTCGCCGCCGTCACAGACGTGTGCCCGGTCGACAGGGCGCCGTGCTTGAACCAGGCAGTGCCACCGCAGGAGAGTTCCCGTTCGGTGAGGCCGAGGCCCATGCCGAAGTCATCCAGGTACGGCACGGTGTCCCGCATCTCCGCCAGTGCACTCTCCGAGACCACGTCCCCGTCGAGCAGCGCCCGGAAGAACGTCGCCGAATCCTCGAGCGTGGACTCCATCCCGCCTGAACCGGACCAGACCGACAGCTCGACCGCTGTCGTGATCTCCGTCCAGAACACGAGCGGCGGAATCCGGACGATGGCGTACCCGGGCACGAACGGTGCCCGCAGCGCACGGTCTCCCCGCTCCGGGAACGACGTACCCTCGAGCCCGAGCGGTTCGATGATCCGTTCGGTGACCGCATCGCCGATGGAATCGCCGGTGACCTGCTCGATCAGCAGAGCGAGCACCAGGTAGTTGACGTTGGAGTAGTGCACCCCTTCGCCGGTTGCGCCCTGCGGAGGCTCGTCCATCGCGGAGCGGACCAGCTCCGCCAGCTCGTACGTGCCGTCCGGGGCCTGCTGCGCGTCGCGGACATCCCGCACCATGCCACTCGTGTGCAGGAGAAGCTGCCGCGTCGTGATGACGTTGCCGTCGTAATTGCCGGTCACCACGCCGGGCAGGTAGGTCTCGATCGGCGTGTCCAGCGCGATCAGCCCCTCGTCGACCAGCTGCATGATCACCGCCGCCGTGAACGTCTTCGTCTGGCTCCCGTGCCGGAAGTGGTCGTTCGCCGTGATCGGCTGCTGCTGCCCGAACCTCGCCGTTCCTGCGGTCAGCGTCCACGCCGAGTCGGCATCGCCCGCATAGACGGCCGCGCCCGGCCCGCCCACCGCCTGGTACTGGTTGAGCGCCTCCTGAGTCGCCGCGTGCTCGTCCTGCGCCACGGCTGCGGGCGATAACCCGGTCGCACTGAGCACGAGCGTCAACGCGCCCGCGACTCCGATGAGTGCCCGTCGATTCGTCGTCACGCTCTTCGCCTCCTGATGAATGATCAATTCGGTCAGGCCACGGTATCGACGACGCCGTTCACCGAGGAGATCATTGAGCGGTCATCGGGCGGTCATTGATGACCGGTGGCCCTGACCAGTGGAAACGCCGGAGAGGTCGGACTTTTGGAACCTTGCAGGCCACTGTGGTCAGCTGCTGTCGGGATTCCCCGGACGGATGCACACAACGGGATTACCGGCATTTCTCCGCCGATCGACCGCCCGCTTATCGGCTTTACAAGACGGTTGGCGATCCCGCCCTCACCATGCCGGTATGGCGCCAGGTTGAGGTGGCACACTCGTCAAGCAGTACATCGACGGCGTCCGTAAGGTGGTCGCTCGTCACCACGAACTGAAGGAATAATTCAGTGATCGATACCGCACTCGTCACCGAGCTGACCGATCAGGCCGCAGCCGATGGCATCCTCCAACTCGTGGTCGGCGCCGTCGTCGACGGTAAGAAGGCACTGGTGCTGCGCAGGCCGCAGGACGACTTCATGGGCGGCATCTACGAGCTGCCCGGCGGCAAGGTCGATCCCGGCGAAGCACTCGACGACGCGCTCACCCGCGAGGTGCAGGAAGAGACCGGGCTCGACGTCACCAGCATCGACCGATACCTCGGCCACTTCGACTACACCTCAGGCAGCGGCAAGCCGAGCCGCCAGTTCAACTTCGCCGTCACGGTCAAGGCAACCACGCCGGTGGAGCTGACCGAACACGACGATCATCGGTGGGTACTCATCGATGGCGACCTGCCGGTCACCGAAGCGGTCAAGGGCGTCTTCGCGACCTACCGGAGGCAGGATCTGTCGTAGTCCGCACGATGAGCCCTGGTCAGAACACGCGGGTGCCCTGCGGGATACTGCCGTCGGCCTGATAGTCGACACTGGCAACCCTCGGACACTCCCGACTCATCCGAGCGGCCAACTCCTTGCCGCGATCCACCCATGCCTGCGCTTCCTCACGGGACGGGAACTCCGACCCCATGGGGTCGGCTGCGTTGTAGATGGCTTGGAACTTGGCGGAGTTCTGATTCTGCAGTGCGAGGTGCCGAATAGGGAAGCTGCACGGACTGTTGAAGACTTCGTGCTGAGTGCGGTGCGGGGAGTTTCGAGCGGTTGCACGGCGCAGCACTTCCCGCAGGGGTATAGATGGTTCGTCAACCCAGTTAAGCTAGCAGACACTTCCAGATTCTGCCATTGGGGCAAATGGCCTAAACCTCTACTCCATGCGACAGATAATCAACGTGACTCCCGTCACTATTCCCTCTTGTCACCCATATGGCTGTCGAGCTCATCGTCGCTGAAGATATTGTCTCAATAGACCCTGGATGCGGCGCCGAAGCAAGCAAGTCGCCGTATCGTCATATATCAATCCGACGAGGAGAGACATTGGAACCGAGAATTCGTTCAACCATCGGCAGGACCATTACCATCCTGACACTGCTCCTTGCCTCACTGCTTGGTTTAGGGATCACCAGCGCGTCAGCCAGCCCCCAGCCAACGGTTCTGGGATCTCAGCCGACCCCTGTCATCACAGAATCCACAGCCACAGTCCAGGCTGAATACGCAACGGATGAATCCGATTTAGTAGTACCCTTAAGGACACTACACTCCATCTGGCCATCGATTGAGGCCTGCGCAACGCACGGGGCTGTTGGTGAGGCAAACGGGGGTTGAGTCGATGAACGGTGCTCAGGGCTTCATCAATACTTACTGTATCGGCATTGCCGGATACGGACTCGGTGACTCGATGGCACTAGACGCCGAAGATGCGATCACGCCTGGTGCGGCTGAGCGTCTCGCACACGACGACATCGACAGGGAATCCTTCTCCGATGAAGAATGGATAGCCAGGGTACGTCGAAGCTATCCCGATGTGGACCCATCCGCCGTGGTGCGAATCAGTCGCGACCGTGATGGCCGACCTGTCCGATTGGAAGACAAGACTGATCGAGAGGGCGTCGGTCACATACTGGGAAAGTCGCGGATCGGCGACTTTGAAGCGATGGGAGTACCTGCCGAGCGGGTCGTCGATCTGATCTTCGCTGCGCTCGCCTATGGAAAAATCGTCGGGTATGTCGCTACCGATCGGCCCGTGTATGAGTTGGAATTCGATGGTCGAATCCATAGGGTGGCTATCACGGTGATTAACGGTGCTATCGTGGGAGCCAACCCGGTTCCCGTGAGGCGAAAGATTCGCCCGAACCGGTATCGTTTCGACTCGCCAAGGAGGCGACATGGCCGTTGATGTGTCCATCGTAGTCGGGTGGGAAGAGGACTTTCTTTTCTACGACAGTGGAGTGGAGGACGAAGCCTACTGTCACCCTTTGGACGAGGCGCGGGATTTCCTAGGGATCAGTGGTGACCTGCTGCGAGAGCTGGAAACTTGGGATGCGACGTTTCAATCCATCCTGGACCGTACGGACCTGGATGCTTCGGGATTCTCCACTCCAGAAGCCGAGCACGCCTGGTTTGAGCGAGGAAAGGAGCTGGCTGCCCGGATGAAACGAGAGTGCCCGAGCGTTGCGAGCGTCGATTACCAGGCAGACGGCAGTATTCCGGCGGGCACGTGTGTTTTCTGAACGTGTCCATAGCTCAATCGGCCGGGCAAGAATCCGGAGCTGTGATCGGTCAGTCGGGATCGACTCTGTGGTTGAGGGATAAGTTTACCCGAGTCGGTGCAATGGTTCGAGGGAAAATTGATCGTGATGGGGTGCTCTCTTCAAGGAAGGCGTTCATGGGTCAGGGAGGCGAACCTGTGAACCTCGCCATCCTTACGGGGTACACGATGCCGCCGATGTACTTCGACGCCAGGGATGGTGAGTACTACAATCGAACCGTCGATGAGGCGGCTGATTTTTTCGGCCTCAGTAGGGAGCTGGCCCGAGAGCTTAATGATTGGAATAGGGAGTACCAGAAAACCTTCAATATCGATGTTCCGCAGGATTCAAAATTCGAATCCGAAGAATTGTTTGTCGACTGCATGTTCTTCTGACCTCCCGGCGGCCACCTTGGACCTCGGGCCGTAGCGCGGTCGGTGGTTCCCGGGAGCCGAAGGATTTGCCGGAACCGCTATCGTTTCGACTTGCTGGGGAGGCGACATGGCAGTTGATGTTTCTATCGTAGTCGGGTGGGAAGAGGATTTCCTCTTCTATGACAGCGGTGTGGAGGGCGAATCGTACTGTCATCCGTTGGAGGAGGCGCGGGAATTCCTGGGAATCAGTGGTGACCTGGTGGCGAGAGCTGGCAGCGTGGGACTCGATGGTTCAGGACATTCTCCGACCGTACGGACGTGCGTGCCTCGGGGTTTTCCACTCCGGAGGCCGAACGCATCTGGTTCGAGCGCGGGAAGGAACCGGCTGCCCGGATGAAGCGAGAGTGTTCGAGCATTGCGAGCGTCGATTATCAGGCGGACGGCAGCATTTCGGTTGGCACGTGTGTTCTCTGAAACAGATCCAGATTTCACGGCTGAAATGCCCCCTATCCTGCCGGCTGGGCTGCTGCTCTCTAGGACTTACTGAAGTCTTCCGGACCCGGCTTGGATATTACTGAGGCTTCTGAGTCATGCTCGATGGAAAACGGATGCGGTCGAACAGTGTCCAGCGGTCATATATGACGCTATCTGTTATGCTTAATGCAACGTATGGAAGTGAAACTGGCGGCGTTGTGAATTCCGTGACAGTGCAGGGCGGAGTCTGGTGGGTTTTCCGGGAATCTCCCTGCGGGGTCGCAGCCATTGCTATCGTTACGGCAGGGGCTGCTTCCTGGATTTTTCCGGAGAAATCTTTCGTTTTAAGCGTGGCGTCCAAGGAGGATGCTAGTGTCTTCCTCAGGTTGGTTATCGCTAAGGGGTCTTTCAGGATTGCCGCCACCGATCGTGTCGTATGTCGCAATTCTTTGAATTGAACAATCGGGTGCTCCGTGTAGTTTTCCGATATTACGAATCGGACCGTGTCCATGATTCTGATAAGATTGTGATGGCAAAGTCCGGAATTGTCTGATATCTCAAGTAGGGGAAGGTGCAAGTGGGCGGGATCGAATAAATCCAGGTCAGCTGAGTTTCGAATATCGTGAAGGTGCTTCGCTATTGAAGGATAAAAATTTTCACTGTCCGATAGCGGAAAATGGAGGATGTAAGAACGACTTGTCATGTGTTACCTCGGTGGGTCGATGGTGGTAGTCGGCGCAGCTTCCATGATACACGCCTTGGTGGCAGAGGTGATCTCCTGCCACCAAGGCGACGATGCTCAATCGCAGCAGGGCGAGGCTTATCTCGCCTCAATCGGGTCCAAGATGTAGAGGCCGACGGACGTTCCCCAGGAGACACATTCCCAGCGATCCCAGACTCCCGAGTCGCACGTCCTCAGCAGCGTCGGCCGCGCACTGACGGGCAGCCGCCACTTGAGGCCAGACCGACGTTCTGGTCACGGCATCGAAAATCTCGGCTCCATCGGAAAGCGCCACTATCGCCCGCGCTGCCGCTGCCCGCGCCTCGTCCAGTTTTGCATTGGCGATCCTGAGGCGCTCGACCACATCGGTCACTGACAAGATCCACCTCCTCACCCTCCGTGCTCGATCCATGATGGCACAGCGCCATCCGGCCTAGACCACGGAGCGCGATCACGGACCCGGCGTCCCGACCGCAGAAGAGCCGGGACACCTGGTGCGTGCTCGGAACACACACCACGATAGGGGCGACCAGCTCAGCCGAGTCGATCTTCCTTCACTCGGCCCAGGAACGCATTGAACGCCGTCCGCCCGACGACGAGCGTGCCGCCGTCGCGGTTCTTGGTGTCCCGGATGCCGACTAAGCCGGGGGCAGCACCGATCTCGACGCAGCCGCCCTGCCCGCCGCTGGCCGTCGCCTTCCGCCATCCGGTGAACATGGTCATCCCGCCTGCCTCTCGTGCTGCTGTTGGTGGTGTGCGATGACCTCTGCGGACTTGTCCGAAGGCAGCGCCACATCGTGAAGACTAGCTAGTACAGGCCCGTAGGGGTCGGTGTCCCTAGGCTTGTCGAGGTAGGTTCCAGTAGCGAAGTGCTCCAGATAGACGACTGGGTCTGCATCGGGAAACGAGAAATGGCTGAAACTCGACACCATGCTGACGTAGGGACCTGCGGAGACTGGAATCACCCGAATCGTGACTCTCGGACGGGTCTCAGAAAGTCGACGAAGTTGAGCCGCCATCACATCGGGTGAACCCACTGGCCGTTGCAGTGCCGATTCATCCATGAAGGCCGTGTAAGCGGGCACGTCCGACGTCGAAGAACCGAGTACGCCCTGCCGGGCCAACCGAGCCTCGACAAGCTCTTCCACATCGTATCGACCGGGGCCCGATGATTCGACCATGGCTCGGGCGTAGTCGCGGGTCTGGAGCAAACCAGGGACCACCCGAGACAGCTCGGTGATCGCTGTGGCCTCACGCTCGTACCCGATCAGCGTCGAAAGCTGATCTGGTAGATCTGTTCCGGGAGTGAACGGTGAAGCGCCCAGATCTCGCGCCCGCTCGACCAAGCGCTCGCGTTCGGCATGCGGCAGTCCAATCGCGACAGCGGCCGCTGAGACCACATCCGGCGTGATCAGGAGTTCTCCGCGCTCCAGCGTCAGGACCCACGGCGCACTCCGGTCGAGTCTCCGACCGAGTTCTCGGTGGACAGACCCGCAGCCTTCCTCGCCGAGCGAAGCGCATTGCCCAGCGATCGGGCACCCGGCGTGCGAAGTCGTCCGCTGCGTGGTCTAGCCATGACCAGAGCATAACCACAGCTCGATCACTCGATTGGCGGATGTTGCTTGTTAGGCCTAACACTGCACCCTACCGTTAGGCCTAACACTATCCCGCCATCTGAGGAGGTCACTGTGGACCACCCGTTGATCATTGCTGGGGCCGCGCTCTGCGCAGGAGGCGTGGCGCTCCATCGCTGGTGCAACCGCACCTGGACGAACCGCCGCCGCCCGCCCTCTCGCCGTCGCATGGCCGAGATGCAGGCCATCACCGCCGAGGCGATCCGGCAGGCCGCCGACTCGACACCGTCCACTTCGGCCCCGGCCCGGCGCGCGCCCGTCCCCTATCGGCCGGCGCCGCCCTGCCCGCCGCTGATCGGCACGCTTCCTCGGCATCTGCGGGTCTCGCCGTGAACGCGGCGGACTCCGTGTCGGCGGAGTGGCTCAGTTACCTCGGGCGGCACGTCGTCGCGCTGTCCATCGAGGTCGCCGGGGAACGGATCGCGGTGGTGGGCGGCCGTACCGGCTCCGCCGAGGCGGTACGGGTCGAGTCGGCCAGGACCGACATGACGGATCTGCTCGACACGCTGGGGCGGGGCCGGTTCCTGGAGGTGCCCGCCATACAGGACGGCGAACCGCGCCGGATGCGGCTGGAGCGGCAGGCCACGGGCATCGAACTCGCCGTGCTGCGGCTCCGGGGCGTCGACCTGGTGGCCCGGTGGTGGATCGCCTCGGCCGACGTGCCGACGCTGATCGCGGCGCTGCGCCGGGCATTCACCGAGCTGGACACGCGGGAGGCCTTGGCCGGAATGGAGGCGTCATGACCGAGCCGCGCTCGCCGTCGGGCCCGTGGTTCGTCCGGTCGGTCTCCGTCGGCGACACCCACCTGTGCAGCGCGGCGAACCTGCCCGCGCCGCAGGTCGCGCCTCGCTGCGCCCCCGACGCCGTCTTCCACCCGCTGAACCGGCGGCCCTTGGAGTCCTGCTTCTTCGACTGGCAGACCTGTCCCGACTGCCTCGCCCCCGTGCACCACCCCCGCGCCATCCGGTCGCTGGTGGTGACCCGGTGATCGGCGGCAGGCGACGCCCGTGGCTGCGGCTGGTGTCGGGCCGTGCCCCGCGACTGCGGGTGGTCGCGCAGGCACCTCGCCTTCGTGTCATCGGGACGGCATCGAGTCCGACCCGGACGTCGTCACCGCTTCGGACGTCGGCGCCGCCGATGCAGTGGTGGCCGATCGGCGCCGTGCGCCACCTGCACGCCGCGCGGGTCCGGCCGTATCTCGGCCGTCCATTGTGGCCGGTCGGCGGCAAGTCATGACGGCCTCCTGCGTCGCGGGCGTGCCCGCACGGGCGGCATCCGGACAACCGATGACGCTGGTCCTGGTCGCCGACCGGGCGAGCCGCTCGGTGTCGTTGGCCTGTCAGGGTCGCGGATTCGCCGCGCTGAGCGCCCGATCGACGGGCCTGCTGCTGAGCACGGTGACCACCGAACGCCCGGCGGCGGCCATCGAGTTCGGCGTGGTCGGCCGGTCGCTGCGCACCTGCGTGCTGCGGGTGAGGGTCCTCGGCCCGCAGGCCACCGTGACCCTCACCGCCGATCGCCTCGTCCTGCACCGCCTCACCGTGGTGCCCCGCAGCGCCCTCGCCACCGCTGCCGCCCGCGCCGTCGCCCACCTGACCGGACCCGACATCCGCTGACGACCTCGCGTCCGTCACCTCGGAGTGCTGCCCGCGCCGTCGCAACGCTGTCGATCGCGGTGTCGCACCGCACGACCGCCCCGTGTTCCACCCCGCAACCCGACACGTCGCCGCTGGAGACCCGCCATGTTGAAACCCTGGATGAAGAAGCGCCCGGACGAGACCGAACAAGAAGCCTTCAATCGCCGATCACGAACCTGCTATTTCTGCCCGCGAGAAGACAAGACCGTCGCGGAAAGTCTCGAACACGAGAAGGAACACGAGACGCCCCGCAATCAGAAGACGGATCACCACCCGGAAGCCTGATCTGCTCGACAGCAGCACCTACCGGTCATTCCGCACCGAATCCGCACCGTCATCAACCCCAGTGGACACCCGGCGGCCGCTCGGCTGCGGGATCACGCTGCCCGCACCCGCCGCCGGGCCACCGGAACCTTTTCATTCCCCGACACCTCAGGACATCCGCATGTCGTATCGACATCAGGTTCCGCGACCCGACCTCGACGACCGAGAACCCGACCCGGCCCACGGCAGCGCCGCCGCACCGGGGCGGCTGCCGATCCCGCAGCACGCTGGCCGCGACCGCCCCGACGCCGAGAGGAGCATCGATGTCCCGATGCGATGACGCGACGACCCTCGGCGCGGAGATCATGACGCACTGGCCCACCATGCTGCGGACGGCCAGAAGCCTGGTCGCCGACACCGCCACCGCCGAGGACCTGGCCGCCGAGGCGGTGGCCCGCACCCTGCGGCGCTGCCTGAACGAGGGGCCGCCCATCCGCCACCTGCGGGCCTACCTCTGCACGGTGGTCCGCGCCATCGGCATCGATCACCACCGCCGCGAACAGCACATCACCTGGGTGGCGGAATTGAGCGACGCGACGCATCCGCGTGCGGTCGCCGCAGACACCTCCCTGCTCGATCGCGTCGTCCGGGACGAGGAGTACGCGAATCTCGCCCGCGCATTCCACGGCCTGCTGCCAGGTTGGCAGGACGTCCTGCACCGCGTCCACGTCGAAGGACACCGGCCCAAGGAGGTGGCGACCGATCTCGGCCTGACACCCACCTCCGTCTCGGCGCGCGCTTGGCGAGCGCGCCGGGCGCTGCGCGAGGGCTATCTCTCGGGTTGACGGCGGTAGACGGCACGCGGCTGAGGCCGGGGTCCGGGGTCACGTGCGTGGCGGGCGGCGCAACGGGCTCGGCGCTGCGAGACAGCGACTCGGCGGGGTCAGGCACCGCCGACTCGTGATTCGAATCCGGCGAAAACTCGAAGCTGCGGTAGCTGCCCGCGCACGCGGCTCGGCCGGGAAGCAGTCGAATCAGGCGGAGATTCGACCCGGACACCGGACCCGAGACGGCGTTCTCCGCCGACCGGACGCACAACGACAGTACGGCCGAGCAGTAGGGGCACTTCGATCACGCCCTGCGACGAGGTGGACAGCCGTCGACCCACCAGGCAGGGCCGCTGCCGTCGACAACCGGTTTCACGCCACCTCAATCGTGATCCGGCAGGCCGTGAAGATGGTGGTCCGCCGCGTTGGCCGCCTCGGCCAACAACCGTCCAACATGGCCGCCTCGGGCCTGGTAGAGGACACGGCGGCCTTCTCGCCGATGGGTGACCAGGCCCGCGAGCCGGAGCTTCGCCAGGTGTTGGGACACCGCAGGACGCGCGGCGTCGACCAGGCCCGCGAGGCTCGCGACGTCGAACTCACCGCCGCAGAGCAGCCAGAGCAGCCGCATCCGGGTCGGATCGGACAACATGCTGAAGGCGGTGACCGCGACGTCGACGTGGTCGGGCGAGGGAAGCCGGTCCCACTGCCCCGTAGAGTTCTCATGTGCGTACACAAGCACCTATAGTGCCGCACGGGTACTCGAGACGGGGGAAGTGGTGCGGCATGACGTCGTTGTTCGCGCAGCGGGACTACCGACATCTGTTCGGCGCGCAGCTCGTGGCGCTCTTCGGCACCGGCCTGACGACGGTGGCGCTGGGACTGCTGGCCTACGAACTCGCCGGGGCCGATGCGGCCGCCGTCCTGGGCACGGCTCTGGCGATCAAGATGATCGCCTACGTGGTGGTCGCCCCCGTCGCGGGCGCCTATGCCGGGCGGCTGCCTCGGCGGGGAATGCTCGTGACGCTGGACGTCGTCCGGGCCTCGGTGGTCCTGGTCCTGCCGTTCGTGGATCAGGTGTGGCAGATCTATGTGCTGATCGTGGTGTTGCAGTCCGCTTCGGCCGCGTTCACCCCGACGTTCCAGGCGGTGCTGCCCGACATCCTGCCCGACAAACGCGACTACACCCGTGCCCTGTCCGCCTCACAGCTCGCCTCCACGATGGAGAGCCTGCTCAGCCCGCTACTGGCCGCCGCGCTACTCGGCCTGCTGAGCTTCCACTGGCTGTTCACCGGCACCTCGATCGGCTTCCTGCTCTCGGCGCTCCTGGTCGTGACCGCCCGCATCCCCCGCGCGGCACGCAGCGGCCGGGGCGGGGTGTGGCGTCGGACCTTCGCAGGCATGCGCATCTACGCGGCCACGCCGAGACTGCGCGGCCTGCTGGGCCTCAACCTGACCGTCGCCGCCGTCGGTGCAATCGTCATGGTGCACACCGTCAACTACGTCCAGGACGCCCTCGCACGCCCGCAGGCCGACGTGGCGTGGCTGCTGGCCGCCAACGGAACCGGCACCATCCTGGTCGCGCTGCTGCTGCCTCGGGTGCTGGCGCGACTCGGGGAACGCACGGTGATGCTCGCAGGCGGCGGAGTCCTGCTGTCCGGGGTCGCGTGCGCGATCGCGCTGCCCTATGACGGAGGCGGCGCCGGACGCTGGGCGGCGACGCTGGGCGTGTGGGCGATCATCGGCGTCGGCACCGCGCTGGTCCTCACCCCGGTCGGCCGCGTGCTGCGGCGGTCCAGCCGTCCCGAGGACCGACCGGCGGTCTTCGCCGCGCAGTTCTCCCTCTCGCACGCCTGCTGGCTGATCTCCTACCCGTTGGCGGGCTGGCTGGTCGCCGACGCGGGCTTCACCGCGACGTGGGCCGTGCTGGCGGGACCCGCGCTCGCGGGCTTCGGCATCGCGCTGCGGTGCTGGCCACGGCACGATCCCGAGCTGCTCGAACACGTCCACACCAGCGCAACCGCCGATCCTGACCACCTCACCGACGCCGTCGAGACGTCGACCGGCACCCACCGCCACGCCCATGCCTTCGTCATCGACGAGGACCATCCCCGCTGGCCGACGCCCGTCCTGCCGGGCAGGCCCTGATCCTGACGCCCACGCGCGGCACGCGGTCGTTCACTCCCCCGGATCATCGGCTCCGCGCGCGAGCAGTTGGGCCAGGTGGACGCCGCGCACCCCGGCGAGCTGCTCGGCCTGGGTCCGGCAGGAGAACCCGTCCGCCAGGAACACGGTGTCCTCGGCGCGCTCGCGCAGCGCGGGCAGCAGGGCGTTCTCGGCGACCGCCACCGACACGTCGTAATGCCCGCGTTCCATGCCGAAGTTCCCGGCCAGCCCGCAGCAGCCCGCGAGCCTCGTGGTCTGGGCGCCCGCCTTCGCCAGCAGGGCCAGATCCGTCTCATAGCCGTAGACCGCGTGCTGGTGGCAGTGCGGCTGCGCGAGGACGGTGACGCCGGTCAGGTCCGGCGGCTGCCACGGCTGCCCGCCCGCCGATCGGTGGGTGAGCAGCTCGGCAAGGCTGATCGCGGCCTCGGCGACCTGCCGGGCGCGCGGGTCGGTGGGGAGCAGCTCGACGAGGTCCGATCGCAGCACGGCCAGGCAGGACGGCTCCAGCCCGACGATCGGGACGCCCTGGGCCGCATAGGGACCGAACACCGACAGCAGCTCCCGCAGTCGGCGCCGGGCGCCGGTCAGCTGGCCGGTGCTGATCCAGGTGAGCCCGCAGCAGGCCTGCCGCGCGGGCACGATCACCCGATAGCCCGCGCTGCCGAGGACCTCGACGGCCGCCTTCGCCGCCTCGGGGCTGAATCCGTCGGTGAAGGAGTCGGCCCACAACACCACCGGCGGCCGGGCGTCGTGCTCGGTCGAGTCGACCGATCCCCGGCGGCCGCCCTGCCGACGCTGCTCGCCGCGCGACTCGACCGACTCGCGTGCCGAAGCGGACCGGACGGGGCTCGATTCGACCGGGCCCGATTCGACAGAACTCGGTTCGCCAGAACGGGATTCGCCAGGGCCGCCTTCCCTGGTGCGCGATTCGGCAAGGCCTGCCCCGGCAGGACCAGACCCGACAGCCGAGCCGGGCGCACCGCCCGAATTCGCCGCCCCGGCCGCCGTCGAGCCCGCCGCCGCACCGAACCGCAGGGCATCCCCGGCCTTCCGCCGCCACCACCGAGTGAACGGCATGGCGGCGAATCGGGGAACCCGCCGACGGCCGTCGACACCGGCCAGCGCCAGCAGCGGGCGCCGCAGCGGCCTCGCCTGGAACACCGCATTCGCCAGCGCGGGGCCGATCCGACCCAGCCTGCGCAGCAACGACATCCAGAGTGGCAGCCTGCCGAGGCTGTAGTGACTGATCGGCCGCAGCCGCCCGGCATACCTGCGGTGCAGCACCTCGGCCTTGTACTGGGCCATGTCCACCCCGGCCGGGCAGTCGCTCGCGCAGGCCTTGCACGACAGACAGAGGTCCAGCGACTCGTGGACCTCCGGCGCGGCCCAGCCGCCGGTGACGAGCGAGCCGTTCGCCAGGTCCTGCAAGACCCTGGCCCGGCCGCGCGTGGAGTCCTTCTCGTCCCGGGTGGCCAGGAACGACGGGCACATGAACCCGCCCGCCGCGCCGTTGTCCGCCCGACACTTGCCCACCCCGACGCAGCGGTGCACGGCGCGGGTCAGGTCGCCGTCGTCGTGGGTGAAGGCGAAGCCGTCGGCGGCGAGCAGCGGCATCGCCCGGGGCCGACGCAGGTCGGCGTCGAGCGCACGGGGTCGGACGAGCACGCCCGGATTGAGGACGTCCTCGGGGTCGAGCAACCCCTTGAACGCGGCGAAGGCGTCGATGGCGCGCTCGGAGTACATCAGCGGCAGCAGCTCGCCTCGGGCCCGGCCGTCCCCGTGCTCGCCGGAGAACGACCCGCCATGCGCTGCGACGAGCCGGGCCGCGTCGGTGACGAAGGCACGCAGCACCGCACCGTCCCGTTCCAACGGCAGGCCGATCCGTACGTGCACGCAGCCGTCGCCGAAATGCCCGTAGGGCAGGCCCTCGACGCCGTAGGAGTCCATCAAGGACTCGAACTCGCGCAGGTAGGCGCCGAGCCGCGCCGGCGGCACTGCCGAGTCCTCCCAGCCGGGCCAGGCCTGCTTACCGTTCGGGGTCCGGCCCGCCAGCCCCGCGCCGTCCTCCCTGATCCGCCACATCGCCGTCGCCTGTGCCCCGGAGGGCAGCACGACGGCGTCCACCGCGTCGGCATCGGCGAGCAGCGCGCGGGCCGAGGCCTCGGCGGCGGCGTGGTCCGCGCCGCCGACCTCGACCATCAGCCAGCCGCCGCCGCGCGGGAGTTCGGGCACGTAGGCCTCGCCCCGGTGTCGACGCACGACGTCGACCAGTCGCGCGTCCAGCCCCTCCACGGCCAGCGGCCGATGGGCGAGCAGACGCGGCACGGCGTCGGCCGCGTCGGGCATGGTCGGATAGCCGAGGACGAGCAGGATGCGGGCCGGGGCGATCGGAACCAGGTCGACGGTGGCGGCCAGGGTGAGGGTGACGGTGCCCTCGGTGCCGACGAGCGCCTTGGCCAGGCTGTGTCCGCGTTCGGGGAGCAGATGTTCCAGCGAATAACCCGAGACCTGGCGGGGGAAGCGACCCAGTTCGGTCCGCAGCACGTCCAGTCGGGCACCGACCAGCCCGCGCAGGCCGGGGACCACGTCGAGGTCGTCGGCGGCGGTGAAGTGTCGCCCCGCTCCGTCGACGACGTCCAGCGAGCGCACGTTGTCGGCCGTGCGCCCATAGGCCACCGCGTGCGGGCCGCAGGCGTTGTTGCCGATCATGCCCGCCAGGGTGGCGCGGGTGTGGGTGGAGGGGTCGGGGCCGAACCGCAGGCCGTGCGGGGCGGCGGCCCGTTGGAGATCGGCCAGGACGAGACCGGGCTGCACGGTCGCGGTCCTGGCGTCCGGGTCGAGCGAGAGGACCCGCCCGAGGTGGCGGGAGAAGTCGAGCACGATGCCGGGACCGATCGCGTTGCCCGCGATCGAGGTGCCGCCGCCGCGCGGGGTCAGCGGCACGCCCTCGGCCCTGGCGATCTCCAGTGTGGCGAGCACGTCGTCGACCTCGGCCGGGAACACGACGACCTCGGGGACGACCCGGTAGTTGGAGGCGTCGGTGGAGTACTCGGCGCGACGACGGCTGCCGTCGTCGACCTCGCACGTCACCGCGCGACGCAGTCGGGCCGCGAGGTCGGTCGCCCGGGTCCGATCCTGTCGGGCCTCGCTCACCGGCCCGCCCTGCCGGCCAGCGCAACGCGACGGGGGCGAGCAACTCGCGCGGCCCCGGGCAGCTCGTCATGGCTGAACATGTTCTCCAGACAGTAGTCCAGGTCCACGGGCGCTGCCGAGATGCGCGAGGACGGAACCGGCGCCGGGGCTGCCGCCGTCGGCGCGAAGGCATCCACCGTTCGAGGGCCGCCACAGCCGTCTGCTCCTCCTCTCCTGGATCAAGCTCGACGACCGATCACGCCTCGAAGGCCGCACCCCTGCGGGCAGCGCTGGGAGGCTTGGGACAGCTCTGCTCATCGTCTTTCCAGGATTACCGGCAGCTTTCGCGCGAGCACCACGCGGTTCGGCGACGTCGATCCGAGCCGCTCGCCGCGTGAATGACCATGCCCGCGAGTTCCGCAGCGGGGGTCGAGACAGCCCGTGCCGAACGGGGGAAATCCCCGGCCGTCGGCTGCCGTTCGGGCGGTACGAACGGCCGGGGCGAGGCGTTGAAGTCCTGTCCTGACCCTACTACGCTCAACACTGAGCGTGTCTGATCGAACACGAAGGGCGTTCGATGCCGAACGATGGTGAAGGTGATGGACAATGAAAACGATGCGTTTCTATGACGACCCACTCGCCCCGGTGAGCGCGCAGTTTCCGCTGACCAGGCCAGGATTAGCGGCGGTGGACAACCCGGAGGCAGCATCCGGACCGGCCACGCGGCCGTTCGGACTGAGGCACATCCGTGCCATGCCGGAACAGGTGGTTCCGGCATACGCATACAGCCACGAACAGCAAGTGTCGGTGGCCGACGACGGCAGCGAAATCCCGATGGTCACACTGTCACCGAACATGGAGTGGTCGTCCATCAGCGACAACGACGGCGACGAGGGTCCATCCGAGGACTGGGGAAACGACTTCGCTCCGGACTACCCGGTGCAGGTATGACGGTCCTCATCTTCGCTCAAGACTTCGACCGAAGCGCGGATCAGGTTGTGCTCAAACTCAATGAGCGCGAGGTTCCGGTATTGCGGATTGACACCAGTTGGTTCCCGCAACAGCTCACCATGGACGCCGAGTTTGACGGCGGCCGATGGGTGGGGGAACTTCGGACTCCACACCGGTCGATAGCACTGGAATCGCTGCGGTCGGCGTGGTATCGGAGCCCTACGGCGTTCGAGTTCCCGGCGGGCTTGAGCCGGGCCGAGCGCGAACATGCCAACCGGGAAGCGAAACTGGGATTGGGGGGTGTGCTCTCCTCCCTGCCGTTGTGCTGGGTCAACCACCCAAACCGGGCGGCTGATGCGGTGTACAAGCCGTTGCAACTTGCGGTAGCCGCCCGATGTGGACTCACCGTATCGCGCACGTTGATCTCCAACGATCCCCACGCCGTTCGTAGATTCGCCAGGGACAGCAGGACCGGAGTCGTCAACAAGGCATTGGGCACTAGCCGAGTTTTGGAAGAGGGTGTTCGGAAGATCGGATTCACTCGTCGGCTGACCGACGAGGATTTCTCCGACCTTCGCGGAATCGATGTGACCCTTCACCAGATGCAGGATTGGGTGGAGAAAGACCATGAAGCACGTGTAGTGGTCATCGGTGACACGATGAACGCCGTCGGTATCTACGCGGGCAGCGAGGCCAGTCATACCGATTGGCGGTCCGACCACGATGCGCTGACCTACAAGGTTCTCGACCTGCCGCCAGGAGTGAGAAGAGGACTCCAGGCGTTCATGGCCGAGTTTCGCATCACGTATTCCGCGTTCGATTTCGTCATCACGCCGTCCGGGCAATGGGTTCTGCTGGAGTCCAACCCCGGCGGGCAGTACGGGTGGTTGGAGGCCCGGACTGGTGTTCCGCTCACGGACACGCTGGTGGACCTTCTCATGCACGGTGTGCCGACGTGATCGAGGAATGGCAGACCCGCGCGGAGAGGTTGGCCGACAAGCTGGCCGCAGACGGCGACCTGCACTACGACGAGTGGCGGGCGGCCGTCTGTGCGGTGCCGAGGCACGAACTGGTCCCCCGGTACTACGAACAGGAAGGCCCGACATATCGACTGGTCACGCCCGACGACGATGCATCGCGCCGGGCGTGGCTCGACCTGGTGTACTCAGACACCACGTTGACTACCGCCGTCGTGGCCGACTCGTTCGGCCGTCAGGTTCCGGTGTCGTCCAGCACGAAACCGGACCTCATGGTGCGGATGCTGGAAGCGCTGGACGTGCACGATGGACACACGGTGTTGGAAGTCGGCACCGGCACCGGATACAACGCGGCCTTGCTGTCCCACCGGCTAGGGGCGGATCGGGTGTTCTCGATCGACCTTCGCCCTGAACTGGTGGACGCAGCGGCCGACCGGCTCGCCACGATCGGCTATCGGCCCGTGCTCCGCGCCGTAGACGGAAGCGGCGGCCTAGCCGAGCACGCACCGTATGACCGGATCATGGCCACGTGTTCGGTGGCCGCCATTCCCGGCGCGTGGATCGAACAGGCCGTACCTGGTGGTCTCATCCTGGTGGACGTGGAAGGGCAGCTGAGCGCGGGCAACCTCGTTCTCCTTCGCCGGGGCGACGAGCTGATGGCGGAAGGAAGATTCCTCGACTGGTACGGGCGGTTCATGCCGCTACGGCACGACGCGACAGGTGTCGGACAGCCGTGGCCCACGGTGGACCGGTCCGGCGGCGACGAACGCACCACGGCCGTGAATCCTGCGGAGTTGGACGGCGAGTTCCGTTTCCTGGCTCAGTTCCGGCTGCCTGCGGGCACGCGACACACCCTCACGGTGGACGACGGCGCGCCGACCGCAACGTGCCTGACCCACCGTGACGGCTCCTGGTGTTCGGTGGACCGCACAGGCAGCGAGTCGGGACGGTATCGGGTGCATCACGCCGGATCGCGTGATCTGTGGGCCGATGTGGAACACGCACACGACGAATGGGCGACGATGGGTGCCCCCGCGTGGCACCGGTTCGGGCTCACGGCCACGCCGACCACCCAGCGGGTGTGGCTGGACAGTCCGGACAGCGAACACACGTGGAACCTGACGATCTGACCGGGACCGCTGCGACACGGCCGGTAGTCATCGCATTCGGCGTCTCGGTCGCCTGTTCGATCAACTCGACGACAATCGTGAACAGAATTGTCGATTGATTCGACTGCACCGCCGAGAACGGGGCTGATTGGGTTCTTGTCCGGCTGCCGGTAATTCGCTATGAATAGTCTTTCACGGATCACTCTTCGGCTCGCGCTGAATCGCGCGGTCGGCCGACGGCGATCCACCCCGCCAGCATCGTGAGAAGGCACCACTGTCGTTTTGTGTTCCTCGGCGGGAACGACAGCCGGATCGACAGCCCGTGCAGCGTCGCAGGGAGAAGACCGTGACATCACTCAGGAACCTTCCGAGAGGACGACGGCGGGCCGCGATCCTCCTCGCCGCCACGCTCCTGGCAGGCAGCACCACCTCGACCTTGCCGCCTGCCGCGACGGCGGCCGTCGTCGATCCGGCCGCGTCCTACGTCCTGGTCAACCGCCACAGCGGCAAGGCACTGGACGTCTACGACCTGGCCACCGGCGACGGCGCCCGCATCGCGCAGTACACCCGCAACGACGGGGCCTGGCAGCAGTGGCAGTTCGTAGACTCCGGCGGCGGCTGGTACCGGCTGAAGTCGCGCCACAGCGACAAGGTCGTGGAGTTCACCTCCACCGCCGACGCGGTGGACCTGGTGCAGTACACCGACGCGAATCGGGCGAGTCAGCAGTTCCGATTGGCCGACTCCCCCGACGGGTTCGTGCGGCTCGTCAACCGGGCCAGCGGCAAGGCCGCCGACGTGTGGGAATGGTCCGCCGAGGACGGCGCGCGCGTGGTGCAGTGGCCCGACACCGGCGGCGCGAATCAGCAGTGGCAGCTGGTCAGCGTGGGAGCGACCCCACCCGGCACGGTCAGCAACCCGATCAAGCGCAACGGCCCGGACCCCTGGTTGCAGTACCACGACGGCTACTACTACCTGGCCACCACGACCTGGAACTCCACCATCACCATGCGCCGGTCGCGCACGCTCGCCGGGCTGTCGAGCGCCGCCGACCAGGTGGTGTTCAACCTGGCGGGCCGTCCCGACGGCTGCTGCAACATGTGGGCGCCGGAGTTCCATCTGATCGACGGCCGTTGGTACCTGTACTACGTGGCCGGGCAGGACGTCGAGGACTTCAACCCCACCCAACGCCTGCACGTCCTGGAGAGCGCAGGCTCCGATCCCCTCGGGCCCTATACCTTCAAGGCCGACCTCGGGAACACCTGGGAACTCGATCCCAGCATCCTTCGGCACGGCGGCAGGCTGTACCTGATGGGCAGCGCGACCGACGGTACGCAGAGCCTGACCATCACCCCGCTGAGCAACCCGTGGACGATCAGCGGCGCCCGGCGCACCATCTCGCAGCCCACGCTGTCCTGGGAACGGCAGACCCATCCGGTCAACGAGGGCGCGGAACCGCTGTACCACGACGGCCGCACCATGATCGTCTACTCCGCCAGCGCCTGCTGGGGTCCGGACTACAAGCTCGGGCTGCTCACCCTCACCGGTTCCGACCCGCTCAACCGGTCGCACTGGACGAAGTCGCCGAACCCGGTGTTCCAACGACACGACGGCAACGGCGTGTTCGCCCCCGGCCACAACGGATTCTTCACCTCGCCCGACGGGACCGAGGACTGGATCGTCTACCACGCCAACGACTCCGCGAGCGGCGGTTGCGACATGAACCGCTCCACCCGCGCGCAGCGGTTCACCTGGAACGCCGACGGCACCCCGAAATTCGGCGTCCCCGTGCGGCTGGGCACGACGCTGCCCGCGCCGTCGGGCGAGCCGACCTCCTGATTCGCCCCTCCGACTCGGGCGGCCTGCGGGCACGTGCACCGCAGGCCGCCTGCCGCAGACCAGAGCTGTTCTTCGGCCCGGGCTTCGACGTCCTCGACACCCACGCCGGGACGCACTGCCTGTACGACCGGAGCTTCGTCGACGGCCGGCTCGCCACCGAGACCGACCGGCGCGACGCCGCCTTCCGCATTCGGGCACTGATCGAGCACCCCCGACAGGACCGGCACACCTCGCCACGGCGGCGCCGCCCGCCGGTCCCGCTCTCCTCGGAGTGCCCCCGCCGGGTCTCGGCCGCGCGGTACATTGCCGGGACTGACGCGGGTGCGGCGAGGGGTGGACGCTGGTGGATCGGCACGAGCGGCTGAACGCGCTGCTGGACATGGTGGGACAGCGCGACAAGATCGACGTGGACGCCACGGCCGCCGAACTCGACGTCTCCCCCGCGACGGTGCGGCGCGACCTGCACCATCTCGCCGAACGCCGCCTGCTCACCAGGACGCGCGGCGGCGCGGTGGCCAGCAACGTCGCCTACGACCTTCCCTTACGCCACAAGGCCGCCCGCAATGCGCCGCAGAAGCAGCGCATCGCCGCCGCGGCGGCCGACCTCGTCGAGCGCGGCATGGTGGCCGGTCTCAACGGCGGCACCACGATCACCGAGGTGGGCCGGGCCATCGCCACCCGACAGGATCTCGCCGACCGCAGCGACTCCCCTGCGTTGACCGTGGTCACCAACGCACTCAACATCGCGGGCGAACTCGTCGTCCGGCACAACATCAAGACCGTGGTCACCGGCGGCGTCGCCCGCCAGCAGTCCTTCGAGCTGACCGGTCCGCTGGCCGTCCCGATCCTGGAGGAGATCACCCTGGACCTGGTGCTGCTCGGTGTGGACGCCGTCGACCCGGTCCGGGGCGCCTACGCCCATCACGAGGGCGAGGCCAGCATCAATCGACTGATGGTCTCCCGCGCGCGGCATGTCGCGGTGGTCGCCGACAGCTCCAAGCTCGGCGGCTACGCCTTCGCCAGGATCTGCGCGACCGGTGAGGTGCACACCCTGGTCACCGACGCCGAGGCCGACCAGTCCGTGCTCGACGCCTTCGAGGCGGAGGGGCTGCGGGTCATCACCGCCTGAGGCCGCGCGTCCGGCTCGGCGATCCCCACGGCGCGCGGAGCCGCCGCGCGTCGATGCGAGTCCGCTCGGGCCCGGCGGGAGTCGGCTCGGCGGCCAGGGTGATCGATGCAGGACGATGGCGGCGGGCTGCGGGCGGTGGCGCATCGAGGAGCGCGCCCGCCTCCCCGGACTCCCCTACCGAACCGCTCGCCCGGCCCATGGGGCTCGACCGGTCCACAGCGGACCGACGACGTCGGGTCGTGGTGCGGAGACAGCGCGACTCGGCTCAGCGTGCGCCGCCGTCCCGGCTGCCGACCGCCCCGTCACACCCGGATCGAGAGCAGCCCCAGCAGCCGGGAGACCTCGGCGGCCACGCGCTCCCGACCGGCGCCGAGGTACCTGCGCGGGTCGATCGCCTCGGGCCGCTCGGCAAGGTACCCGCGAACCCCCTCGGTGAAGACCCGGTTCAACTGCGTCGCGATATTGATCTTCGTCATGCCGTGGCGGACGGCCTCGGTGAGGTGCTCGTCGGACACCCCGGACGAGCCGTGCAGCACCAGCGGCACGCCGACCCGCGCCCGCAGCGCGGTGATCAGGTCGAAGTCCAGCCGCGCATCACGGGTGGTCATCGCGTGGGAGGTGCCGACGGCCACGGCGAGACAGTCGACGCCCGTCTCGGCCACGAACGTCTTGGCCTCCTCGGGGTCGGTGCGCACCCCGGGAGCGTGCACGCCGTCCTTCCCACCCACCTCGCCCAGTTCGGCCTCCACCCACACCCGGTTCGAATGGCAGTGCTCGACCACCGCTCGGGTGGCCCGCACGTTGTCGGCGTAGTCCAGCGTCGAGGCGTCGAACATCACCGAGGTGAACCCGAGCGCGACGGCCTCCCGCACCAGCTCGGCGGACTCGGCGTGATCCAGGTGCACCGCCACCGGAACGCGGGCCGCGCGGGCGGCGGCGACCAGCGCGCTGCCGATCGGACCGAGGGCCCCGTGATAGCGGACCGCGTTGTGGCTCACCTGGAGGATGACGGGGGTCCGCACCGCCTCCGCACCCGCGATGATCGCGCTCACGTGCTCGAGCGCGACGGCGTTGAACGCCCCGCAGCCGGTGCCCTCGCCTGCGGCCGGGATGACGATGTCACACGTCGACACGAGCGGCATGGATCTCCTCCACGATGACGGCGCCGTGCTCGCGCCGATGGTGATCGAGGTCGACGTCACCGGCGTAGGCGCCCAGCACCGAGGCCGAGGACACCGAGACGGCACTGCGCAGCACTTCCGGCCAGGGACTTCTGGCGGCCAGTTCCAGGGCGGCCCCCGCGACGGCCGCGTCCCCGGCTCCGGTGGTGTTGCCTCGCAGCCTGCGCGGGACGCCTGCCCGCCACGCCGCGCCGTCAGTCACCGCGAGCATCCCCTCGGCGCCCAGGGACACGAACACCGTGCGGGCGCCCAGCGCCCGCATCGCCAGCGCGCCGGTCAGCGGGTCGGCCGTTCCGGTGACGGCCCGCAACTCCTCCGCATTCGGCTTGACCAGCGCAGGACCAGCCGCGATGCCTGCCAGCAGGGCCGCACCGGAGGTGTCCAGCACGGCAGGCACCCCGGCGCGCCGGGCGAGGTCGATCAGCTCGGCGTAGCCGTCCGCCGGGACGCCGGGCGGCAGGCTGCCCGCGCAGACCAGCACCGAGGACCGGCTCACCCGCCGCCGCACCGCCGAGACCACCGCATCCCACTCGCAGGCGGAGACGACGGGTCCCGGTTCGTTCACCAGGGTCACCGTGCCGTCGGCGGCGGACAGGATCGTCACGGTGCGGCGGGTCGGTCCCGCGATCGTCGACAGTTCATGGGGCAGCCCGGCGGCGGCCAGATCGGCGCCGACGAGTCTGCCGTCGGCGCCGCCGCAGGGGGCCAGCGCCAACGTCGGCGCGCCGAGGGCGTGCAGGACCCGGGCCACGTTGATGCCCTTGCCGCCCGCGCGGCGGTGTACGGACGAGACGCGTGACATCGCGCCGGGAATCAGCGCGGGCACGGTGTAGGTGACGTCGAGGGCCGGGTTCGCGGTGACGACCAGGATCACGGCAGACCTCCAGTGGAGGGGTTCGCGGCGGCCGACGCCACGCCGACGGCCGGGTGGGCCTGCGCCGTCGCGACTGCGGTCCGCCCCGAGGGGCCGGGCAGGAGAAGCGCCGATCGATCCGATTCGGACGGCGCGCGGCGAGCCGGTGCGCGTTCGGCCACGGCACTCGTCAGCACGGCCGCGTGCACCGCGACCGAGCCGGTGCGCCCGGACTCCAGCAAGCCGTGTTTCGCCGGGCTCTCCTGCCCCGGCGCGGAGCGGACCACGTCGGATCTCGTCCGATCCCGCAGGAGGCCGCTCGGTCGCCGCAACCTCGCCCTCGTCGAACCGAGCCTCATCGGACCGGACTCGACCGGACGGTGTCCGAGCGCGACACCCGGCCGAACCTGACCCGCCGCAGGCCCCTGCCTCGCCGGTCCCACGACGTCCGATCCCTCCGTGCGCGGCGTCATCGCGGGTCGCTAGGCCAGCACGACGGATCGACTGAGGTGACGCGGGGCGTCCGGGTTCAGCCCGCGATCGGCGGCCAGCGCGCTCGCCAGCCGATGCACCCGCACCAGATCGGCCATCGGATCAAGGTCGTCGTCCACCACGACCGCCCCGGTCCGGCGCACCTCCTCGACCAGGCCTGCGGGCGCGGAGCCGAACACCCAGGTCACGCGGCCGGGCTCGGCGATGCTGATCGGCCCATGCCGGTACTCCAGCGCCGGATAGGACTCGGACCAGCACACCGCGGACTCGCGCAGCTTCAGGGCGGCCTCGGAGGCGATGCCCACGGTCCAGCCGGTGCCGAGGAAGGTGAACTGGCCTGCCGCGCGGACCTCGTCGGGCACCGGGGCCGCGAGCGCACGTTCGGCCTCGGCGGCGACCGGCGTCAGATCATGGCCGAGATGAGCCCGCAGCAGGGCCAGGGCCGATGTCGCGAACCGGGTCTGCACGACGGACAGCTCGTCGCAGAAGGACAGATCCACCACGGCGTCGGCGGTGTCCCGGATCGCGGCGGGCACCCCGGTGACGACGACGCTGGGCGTGTCGACGAGCTGCGTCAACAGCCGGTGGATCTCGGTGGTGGTGCCGGAGCGAGTGATCGCCAGCACCCGGTCGTAGCGACGGCGCGTCGGGAACTCGGAGGCGGCGAACGCATCGGTATGGCCGAGCCCCTCCGCCTCCCGCAGCGCCGCGTAGGCCTGCGCGATGAACCAGGACGTGCCGCAGCCGACGACCGCGACCGTGCTGCCGTGCTCCGGCAGCCGATCGGCGAAGGCGGGCACGAGTTCCGCCGCCTGTCGCCAGTGCTCGGGCTGACTCGCGATCTCCGCATCCATCATCGACGGCGACATGCGCGACTCCCCATCTCCCGCGTGGTGTTGACGTCCGCAGCGTGATCACGCGACGTGACCACCAGACCATCTGGCGAGTGATCCTGATCGATACTAGTCATTCTCGATCAGTTCTGCGCAATACCGATCACATCGGATGATCGACCGGCGAGCCGCCGCGAGGTCCCGTCGCAGGCCGCCGCCACGTCTCGATGCGACGCCGAGACGGGCAGGAGACCGGCCGAACACGGGCGCCTCGACAGCAGGCAGCAAGGATGTCCACCCGAACAGCCGAATGCGGTCGATACCCACCGACCAGTCGGACGAATCGATCCAGGTCCACAAGAGCAGCAGGTAGATCCGTCTGCGGTGGCCGGACCGGCGATCGGCTGCGGCGTCGCCCGCTCGACGTGCCCGACGGAACCGTCCACACGGGAGACCGAGGCGGACCGACCAGAAGGACCGCCTGCCGCTGCCTCGATCAGCCGAGCGCCGTGGTGCCTCCGGCCGAACAGGACCCGGAATCCGCCGAACACCGGGGAACATCCACGAGCCGCACTGATCATTCATGCGCATAACTCGCGTTGACAGCGCATGATTGATCACTTAACGTCAAGTGACGATCAAAGTACTCCGCGGTGGGCAGGAGTGTTGATGACTCAGTCGTTCGTCCCGGCGCGGATCAATGGTCGGTCTGTCGAGGACAGGCGACATTCCGGACGATGGTCGGCAGCCGACAGCCCGGCCGTGATCAGTCCGCACTCGACATCCCGTCCTCGGGCGCGGCGGACGGCTGCCCGGCCGAACTCGGTCGCCCCATTCGACGAGCGGTCCACGACCCTCTCGACCGGCGCGACGCCGATGGGGCGAGGCACCGAGCAGGCAGGCGTCGCCGCCGGGACGGGACGACCGGGCGGGCCGTCGGCCGAAGCCGGTTTCGCGGACGCCGCTCTCCCCACCCCCCGCAGGACACCTCGGCCCCGTCCTGCCGTCGGCGCGAACGACGGATGCGGACCCGGCGATGGCTGAGCCGTCGACCCCCGGCCCGTCGATTCCCCGCCCGCCGATCCCCCGCCCATCGATTCCCAGCCCGCGACGACCCACCGGCTCGAAGGCCGATCCGAGGGTTCGAGGCAGGTCCCCGCATCGACGCCGAGGAACGGACCTCCCAGGTCCACCGCGTTCCTCCCGCGTCCGGCCTCGGCGCACGCCGTGGCGGGCCGAGTTCCGGCCCTGAACGTCGACGAAGATCCCCTGACGTCCCGATTCGTCCACGGGCATCCGCGCCCAGCCTGCCTGGCAGTGCGAGACGCGGCACACGATGAGGAGAGAGTGCCATGTCTCCATCCCCTGCACCCCCGAGAACCTCGGCCGTCGGCCGCAAGATCGCCATCGCCGCCGCCGCGATCGGAGTGATCTACGGCTACGACATCGGCAACATCGCGGGCGCGCTGCTGTTCATCGGTGACGAGATGGACCTGTCCACCGCGGAGCTGAGCAGCATCACCACGGTGCTGGTCGCCGGGAACATCGTCGGCGCGCTGGTCGCGGGCAAGCTGGCAGGCGCCATCGGCCGGCAGAAGTCGATGGTGCTCGTCGCGATCGGCTACGCGGTGTTCGCGGCGGCGTCCGGCCTGGTGTCCGACGTGGTCAGTCTCGACATCGTGCGGTTCTTCCTCGGCGTCACCATCGGACTCTCCCTGGTGGTGGCCCCGGTGTTCGTCGCCGAGTCGGCGCCCGCCGCCATCCGAGGCGCGCTGGTGGTCTGCTACCAGGTGGCCACGGTCACCGGCATCCTGCTCGGCTATCTGGTCGACTGGTCACTGGCGGGCTCGGGGAACTGGCGGCTGATGCTCGCGATGTCGGCGCTGCCCTCGGTGCTGGTGCTGCTGTTGCTGATTCGACTGCCCGACACCGCGCGCTGGTACCTGATGAAGGGACGCCGCGAGGAGGCCAGGGCCACGCTCGCCCTCACCGATCCCACGGTCGACGTCGACCGGGAGCTGGCCGAGATCGACGCCGACATCGCCTCGCAGCGGGGCGGCGTGATCCGGGAGATGTTCCGCAAACCGTATTCGACGGCCACCGCGTTCGTGCTCATCCTGGGCTTCCTGGTGCAGATCACCGGCATCAATGCGATCACCTACTACAGCCCGATGATCTTCCAAGACATGGGCTTCACCGGCTACGGCGCGCTGCTCGGACTGCCCTCGGTGGTGCAACTGGCCGCGTTGATCGCCACGATCGGCGCGGTGTTCGCCGTCGACCGGATGGGTAGACGGCCGATCCTGCTCGGCGGCATCGGCGCGATGGTGGCCTCCTGCGTGCTGATGATGATCGTCTTCGCCTCGGGGTCGTTGTCCGAGGACGGCTCGCTGTGGGGCTTCCTCGGCATCCTCATCTTCACCGCGGCCTTCAACTTCGGCTTCGGCTCGCTGGTCTGGGTCTATGCCTCGGAGAGCTTCCCCGCCCGGCTGCGAGCACAGGGCGCCTCGCTCATGCTCAGCGCCGACCTCGTCGCCAACATGATCGTGGCGCAGTTCTTCCTGCCGGTGATGGACGGCATCGGCGGTACGGGGACCTTCGGCATCTTCCTGGCCCTGTCCGCCTTCGCCTTCGTGTTCGTGTTCCGCCTCGCCCCCGAGACCAAGGGGAGGCCGCTGGAGAGCATCCGGCACTACTGGGAGAACGGCGCGCAATGGACGAAGAAGGAGCCCCATGGACATGCATAGATCGATAGCTGTCGTGCTGGTGGCGAGCCTGCTGCCGCTCGGGCTCGACGGCCGGACGGCCTCGGCGGACGGCGGATCTGCCCAGGACGCGGTGAATCCCGCGCCGCTCACCGTCCCGGCGATTCAGCAGTGGGCTGGCAATCGAGGCAGGCTGCATCTCACCGAAGGCTCCTCGATCGTGATCGAGAGCCCCGAGCTGCGCGCCCTCGGCGACCAGCTGGCCGAGGAGCTGGCCGACGACGGACTCCCCTCGATGGAGGTGACCGACGGTCCGGCGACGGCAGGAGACATCGCGCTGCACGTGGAGCCGGGCTGGGGCATCCAGGAGGACTCCTATCGGATGGAGATCAGCGACCGGGTCTGGATCTCCGCAGGCCACGAGCGAGGCGTCTTCTACGGGACGCGCACGCTGCTCCAGGCATTGCGCAGCTCGGCGGAGTTCGGCACGCTCCCTCGGGGGCGGGCGCTGGACTGGCCGCTCATCAGCGGTCAGCGCGGCCAGATGCTCGACATCCGCAAGTTCTTCTCGCTGTCCTATCTGAAACAGCAGATCCGACAGATGGCCTGGTACAAGCTGAACACCTTCCATCTGCACCTGACCGACTGGAACTCCTTCCGCATCGAGAGCAAGCGGTTCCCCGGTCTGGCATCGCCGCAGTCCTACAGTCAGGCCGAACTCCGCGAGTTGCAGGACTACGCGGCGCGATACCACGTCACGATCATCCCGGAGATCGACATGCCGGGGCACGCCTCGCACATCGGCTCCTACCGGCCCGACGTCGCCTTCGCCTGCCGCTCGATGTCCTATCCCGCGAACATGCCGTGGGAGGGCTCCGGCACCGGGAACTGGACGATGGACGTCACCAAGCCAGAGACCATCGAATTCGCCACCGAACTGCTGGAAGAGATGATTCCGCTGTTCGACGCGCCGATCTTCCACATCGGCGGCGACGAGATCCCCGACGTGTCCGACCAGGAACAGTGTCCCGAGCTGGTGGCCTACCAGCACGAGCAGGGTTACGCCTACACCACGGACGTGTTCGTCGAGTTCATCGACACCCTGAACGAGGTGATCCGCGCGCACGGCAAGACCACCGAGGTGTGGCAGTGGTGGGACTTCAACCGCGAGACCAGCATCTCGCCCTCGCGGGACGTCATCGTCGACGAATGGCTCAACGCCCCCGACGGCCGCGTGGCACAGGGCTATCCCACGGTCGGCACCGAGGAGGCCGACCTGTACGTCAGCCCGGGCTTCGGCACCCGACCCGGCCAGTACGCCTACTTCGATCCCCGCGAGGTCTACCACTACGAGTTCAAGAACGACCCCGGATTCCTGGGCTACAAGGTCTCCCGCTGGGCCGACCGCGCCCACGAGCACACCGAGAGCTGGTTCGACTTCTACGCGCGGCGGCCGCTGGCGACCCTGGGCGACCGGACCTGGGGTGCCCCCGGTGACAACGTCGTGGCGTTCCTGGACCGGTACGACCAGGTCGGCGACTCCGATCCCGGGGCGATCGGGTTCGGCGAGAACACCGGAATGCACAGCCACGTCGGCTGGCGGGCGGTGCAGGGCCGCAACAGCGGACAGCGAGCCGTCGACGGCGACCCGTACACCGGATGGGAGGCGTTCCCCGAGAGCGAGCCGCTGTTGGAGATCGACCTCGGCCGGGAACTCGACGTGGCGGGCATCCGCTATCTCCCGCCGCCGGAGGGCGAGGGCAACCCGGTGCGGGACTATCGGGTGCTGGCCTCGGACGACGGCACGAACTGGGAGCCGGTGGCCAGGGGACGCTTCGACGACACGGCGGTGGAGACCGTGGTGCGCTTCGATCCCGTCGTGACGCGGCATCTCGGCCTGGAGATCCTCAGCGGGCACGGTCCGGTGCCCTCGGCGAAGTCGGCGGTCAACGAACTCGACGTGCTCCGGGTCCGGCCGTAGCCCCGACGTAGGCGGCTCGACGCGCGCGGGACACTCGGGCGCCCCGAGGGGACGGGGACTTCGGTCTCCTCGGGGCGTCGGTCTGCCTGCGGGGGTGTGGTGCGGCGGGCGGGGCCGCTCGGGTGCGGGGCGGGCGTTCTCGCCGGGATCGGGCCGGCTGGATCGGCGTCGACTGGACGGGTCGGCTGGATCGGCGTCGAGGTCTGCTGGGCCAGGCTCTTCGGGGTAGCAGGCGCGGTGGGGTCGCGCGGCAGTCTGTCCCGCCGCGGGCTGCTCCTCGGCGGCATCGGCCCATCGGGACGGGACGGGACCGGCCGCCGGCATCGCCGGGCACTGGCCACCGGCCCGGCCCGGCAACGGGATCAGGCCGGGTCGTGCGTCTCGGCGAGCCACCGCGTCCACGTCGGGATCTCGGTGAGCGAGGTGTGCAGGTCGGCGAGGAGTTCCAGGGCGTGCTCGTGGGCGGCGGCGCGCTCGGGCGGCGTGACCGGGCGGTGGCCGAGCGCACGGAAGAGCATCCACGCCGCACCGCCGAGCTGGGTGCGGAGCAGTCCGGCGAAGGCCTCGGCCGTCGGCGCGATCCGCCGCCCGCCAGCTGCGGTGTACGACCGCAGCACTCGGCTGAAGACATCGACGTTCCCGGCGGCGGCCGATCTCATGGCGGCCGATCCGGCGAGATGCGAGCCCGCCGAGTCCGACCCGGTGGAGTCCAGCCCAGTGGAATCCAGCCCGGCGGAATCCAGCCCGATGGCGGAGCCGCCGGAGTCCGGCCCCGCCGAAGGCAGGAGAGCCGGGCCCGCGCCTGCGGCGGCGCGCCTGAAGGCCGAGGCGGCCCGGACCGCCTCCCATTCGGCGACGTCCAGGCCCGCGCCGTCCCAGTCGACCAGGATCGGGGTGCCCGAGGTCCGCAGGACGTTGTCGGGTTTGAGGTCGCGGTGGGTGAGAACCGGGGTCGGTCCGTCGCCCACCCGCACCAGTGCGGCAGCCACGATCTCCGTGGCCCGCGCGACATCGGGCAGGTGTACCCGGACCGAGTCGACGAAGTCCGGCGCGGTGTCCCCAGCCGCATCGTCAAGCCAGTCACGCCACTCGTCGACCGAGTGGACCGCGTCCGAGGGTGCCTCGGCGGGGCGGACGTCGAGCGGCAGCGAGTGCAGGGCCGCCAGGGTCCGCCCCACCCACTCCGCCAGTTCGGGCGTGATGTCGGCGGCGGTGAGGGCGCTGCCCGCACACCACTCGTGCACGAGGAAGCTGACGGACCCGCCCTCGATCGGCAGGTCCGCGAGCAGCGGCGCGGCGGGACTTCGGGGCGGCACCGGACGCGGCATCGAGATGCCCTGCCGGAACGCAGCCTGCTCGATCTCGGCCGCGATCCGATGATCATTCAGCCACCACGACTCCCGCGAGCGGTTCAGCTGTTTGACGATCCATTCGCCGTCGGACGTCGAGAGCCGCCACGACCGATGCGACCGACCACCGTGGACCGGTGTCCATTTCGTCGAGCACCGTACCCAGGTCGAAGGCCTCCGCGACGGCGCGGGCGGTGTGCGAGGCATCAGCCATCCGTTGAATCCCATCCGCGCTGCCGAAGGCCGTTCACCCGCGAGGCACGCGGGGTCCCTTCGCCTGAGCACGAGGTCATCGCAGGCAGGGAACTAAGCGGTCGGCGGACCGGAGTAGTCCAGCGCGAACATGGCGGACAGGTCGCGCAGGCATTCCTCGAAGACGGGCTCCAGGTCGGAGTAGGCGAAGTCCAACTGGTGCAGGACCTCCATACACAGCAGGCCGTACAGCCTGACCCAGGCGGCCAGGAAGACATGGACGGCAGCAGGCGGTAGCCGTCCGTCGATGGCGGCGGAATACGTGGTCAGCTGCGCTCGCAATGACTCGGGCAGGCAGGCAGGCTCCGGCACCGGAAACGGTCGGGTCTGCCACAACTCGACGGTCAGGTCCAGCAGGACCTGTTCGAAACGGACCGCCGCCTGATGACGTTCCGAGTCCTGCTGCCTGTTCGGCGGCGCGATCGGGCTGGCGAAGATCCAGCCGAACTCGGCGGGATGAGCGACTGCCCAGGCGCGCATGGCACGGCAGGCGGCCAGCAGCCGATCGCCGACCGGCGCGTCGGCCTCGCCTGCCTGCTCCATCGAAGCGGCCAGCTCACGAAAGAAGCCCGCCGTCACCGCCCCGACCAGGGCGTCATGACTGGCGTAGTAGTGGTACAGCGCCGGGCCGCTCATGCCGATCTCCCGAGCCACCGCGTTGATGGTCACCGCCGCCGATCCCTGCGTGACCAGCAGGTTTCGCACCGCCGCGTGGATCTCCTCCAGGGTGGACTGACGCAGCCTCTCCCGCCTGCTCGGGACCCGTGCAGCCATCGTCAGCTCCTCACTCGGTTCTCGACTTGGACACCGTTGACATCCTAGACCAACTATGATTACTTAATAGCTCTAAGTAAACCGAGAGGCAATAGGAGTTAGCATGAGGTCTCGCTGGTGGATCTTCTTCGCGGCAGCGCTGCCCGTCACGGCCGTCTGGTGGGGGCTGTCCAGGTCCGCTCACGTGCAGCGCGGAATGCGCTCGCCGGACGGCGAACAAGGGCAGGCCTGACATGCCGTCCACGACACGCAATCCGCTCGCCCGGATCTTCGGCAGGTACGCGATGGACGCGGAGATCACGCTTGTCGAACCGGTCACGCCGACGATGCGACGGATCAGACTGGCGACGGACGAGCCCATCGCCTTCCCCTACACCCCCGGCCAGCACATCCGAATCCAGCTGAGGGACCCCCTGTCGGTGTCGGGCATCCTGCGCCCCGCCGAGACACTGCGTACTTACACGATCTGGGAACTCCGTCCCGATCGACGAACTCTCGACGTGTACGTCCATCTGTATGCGGGCGACGGCATCGGACTGACGTGGGCACGCGAGGCGCGTGTAGGCGACGCGGTGACCTTCTGGTGGCCGCAGGGCGACTTCTTCACCCGCGAGGCTCCCTATCAGGTGTTCATCGGCGAGGAGACCGCCTGCGCCGCCTTCGCACCGATGATCCGGGCCTTGGCCCCCGCCACCGAGGTGTACGGGGTCCTGGAGAGCGAAAGCCCCGAACACGACGTCCCCGTGCCGGGAGACCACGCCCTGCGCCGCGTTCACCGCCGTGGCGCTCCTGCCGTCTCCTCACAGGTTCTGCTGGCGGCGGTGGCCGAACTCGATCTGCCGGGCACCACCGGGGCGGTCTACCTGGCAGGCGAGGCGAAGACCTGTCAGCTGGTGCGGAACCTCCTCGTCCGCGAGCGCGGCTGGCCGAGGACCGCCATCAAGGTCAAGCCCTTCTGGGCGCCGGGGAAGCGAGGGCTGCATTGAGCAGGTCCGCCACGGTCACACAGCAGACTGGACGGCGACGGTGATCATCGTGGGCCGGCACCGGCAGGCTCACCGCCACGTTCCGGCAGCGCGGCAGGCAGACGAGTTCTCGACGGGCTTCCGAGTTCACCGAAGTGGGCGCGGGAGTGGTGATCCAGCCGAGCCGCTGCGCGCCGGACGCCTCGACGACCCGCCACGCACCCACGGGCAGACCGATCGCTCCCGGGCATCCGGCATCAGCGCGGACGCTGATTGACGTGTCCCCCCACGTCGACGGCCCGGAGTTCCGGTTCGGCCACGGGCCATGCGCCGCGGCACATCGGGCAGAGCCAGGGTTGATTTTGTTCGACACTGAAGCAACAGTGGACTCCGTTCCGAGAGTGAAGGTCGGCCGTCTCGCCCACGGTCGGTTCACGACATCGTGATCAGCAGACGACGGATCCGGCGAACTCGGCGTCCCGCGCTGTGCCGGACGGCGAGGAGCCGTCGCCCGGCCTGCGACCGCAGGAGTCTGCGCCTGGCGCGGGCGAGCGGCCGGGCGTCGGAGGGGCAGCCTTCACCCGGTCGCACTCGGCATCCATGCCGACAGCGTGACGATCTGGGCGGACGGTCGACCGGCGCCGGTCTGGTGTCGGCTCGACCCGTTAACCTGCCGGGCACATTGATCGACGAGCCGGGGATCATGAACGCCCTCCCGCCGGTCGGCCCGCCCGAGCGAGAACGGGCGCCGGTCGACCGCCTCGGCCGCCCCGCGGCAGCGCCGGGCCCTCCCCGCCCGACAGCCGAGGAGTCGCCATGGCCGACACGACGCCACCCCGACGAACCGACGAGGACGAGTTCGTCATCCCCCGTAGCTGGTATTCGATCCCCCGTGGCTGGCAACCGCCGATCACTCCTCGCCGGGGCGGCGAGCCGCGTGCCGTCACGGTCGACGCCGACGCGTCGGCCGACCTCAGCCTGCGCATCACGAGGGCGGGGAGGCTCCTGGATGTGGCGCTGAGCGAGCCGGGAAGCCCCGGCGAACTCGTCGAAGCAGCCCGCGCGACGCTCGCGGGACGGGCCACGCCGCTGGGCGCTGCGGTCGTGGCCGCTGTGGTGACCAGGTTCAGCATCCACGGAACACGGGGCGCCTACGCCGAGATCGCCGATGCCTGGACCCAGGAACACGGGATCGTCTTCGCCGCCGAGGCCGCCTGTCTGCTGGCCCGCATCGCCGTCAGCGACGAGGGTGTGCCGCTCCGGCTCCGCACGGCCTCCTCGGAGCCTGCCGAAGTGGAGGCAGCCGTGGACGACGCGCGGTCGGTCCTGCCTGTCCTGGTGCGGATGCGTGCACTGCTGGCCGGTGCCGAGGACGGGGACTATGCGAAGGTCGTCGAGACGCTGTCCGTGCTCCGGCAGGAGGAGGCGGCCCGCGTCCTCGTCTCCTTTCTCGTGCCGACCCTGCTCGACTGGGTCGACGCAGACTGCGCGGCGAGCGCGACCTCGTGGTGGCCGCTGCTGATTCGCGCGGTCTCGACCAAGGAGCAGCTCACCACGCTGGCAGCCCGCGTCGACCCCGCCATGCTGTTGAGTGACAGGAGCAGCCTCTTCACCGTCGTCTCCGCCGTCGGGCCTGCCGCGGCCTCGGTGATCGCGGCGGCATTCGACAGCGGCCGCCGACTGGACCAGCCCGACCGACAGCGGCTCGTCGACACGCTGGCGCTCCTGCCCTCCGACGAGGCATTCGATCTGATCTTCGCGCGCGGAGACCAGCGCCGGACGCACCCTGCGCTGTCCGCGATGATGCGGCGGTTCCCGGCACGCGCGGTGCGGCGTCTCGCCGCTGCGGCGACGGGCGAGTCGACGAGGGCGGGCGACGCCACGAGGCTCCTCCGACGACATGTCGTGACGGCGCGGTCCGTCGTCGAGTCGGTGCTGCCGGAACTGCCTGCCGCCGGCCGTGCTCTGGTCGAGTCCGTCATCGCGGCCGTCGCGGCGGCGGAAGCCGCCCGTCCGGCGGCCGCGCCGGACTCTGCGCTGCCCGATCTGCTCATTGATCCGCCGTGGCGCCGACAGCGCGACGCCGTGGCACCGGTGGTGCAGGTGAGCCTGACATCTCCTGCGCCCGCCGTCTCCTGGGCCGACGGCGAGCAGCAGGAGTGGGCGGCCACACCCCTGCCTGCGGACGAGCGACGGTGGCCGCCCGACACCGACTGGGCTCGCGAGATCGAGACGCTACGGGCCGGGAGACTCGACCGCAGCGAGGTGGCAGCCTTCTTCGTCCAGGCGCCACGGGAACAGGTGGCGCCGCTCCTGCCGCGCTGGGACTTTCGGTGGCGGATACGAATCGGCACGCTGCGTCTGCTCGCCGCCGCATACGGCCCGGCCGCCACCACGCATGTCGTCCACCACGCCCGAGGGCGGCCGGACTTCGACTCCGGTCTGCTCCTCCTGCCCTTCGTCAGCGGGCAGGCGGCCGAGCTGGTGGCGGCCTGGCTGTCCCGCACCGAGATGCGCCCCCATGCCCTGACCTGGCTTGATCGGCACGGAGCGGCCGCCGTCCTCGCGCTGGTGCCCGCCGCACTCGGCCCGGCAGGCACCCCACGCCGCCAAGCCGAGCAGGCGTTGCGCATCGCCGCCGCCGGACGGATCGAGGAGTCCGTCACGATGGTCGAGGCCGAGTTCGGCGCGCAGGCGGCCTCGGCGGTGCGCACGCTCATGGAGATCAGCCCCCTAGACGACCTGCCCGACTGGCTGCCTGCTCTCCCCGGCTGGCTGCACCTGCCGTTGCTGCCCCCGATCCTGCTGCGCGGGCGGGCCGATGCCCTCCCCGCGTCGGCGGTCGAGCACGTGCTGACCATGCTGGCGATGTCGCACTTCGGCTGGATCTATCCCGGTGTGGAGGAGATCCGCCGAACCTGCGATCCCGTCTCGCTCGCCGAGTTCGGCTGGGCGGTCTTCCTGGAGTGGCAGCGCACTACGCAGCCAGGGGAGGGGAGCTGGGTGCTCCCCGCGCTGGGTGCGATCGGCGATGACGAGACGGTGCGGCAGCTCGCGCCGCTGATCCGCGAGTGGCCCGGCGACGGCTGGCACCTCAGGGCGGTGGACGGCGTGAACGTGCTGGCGGGCATCGGCACCGACCTGGCGCTGCTGCACCTGCACTCGCTGTCGCAACGGCTGCTGTTCGCGAAGCCACGCGGCGGAACGGACTGACGAGCGTGGACAGCGTGCGGGCGCCAGGACGGAGCAGCGATCAGCGCCCGGTGCTCGGCCGATCACGCACTGGCTGCGCACCCCGGCAACGGGTTCGGCCCCGGCCACGGCTCTCGCTGCCACCGTCGGCGTCAACGGGGCGCTCGTCGGCGTTCGTCCCCGCCGGACAGACTGCCCGACACGTCACCGCGTGAGTCCGGTGCTCACGACGGATCCGTCGCCTCGGCCTGCCGCGCCCGAGCAGCCGCTCCGGCTCGACTCGATCGAGCCCGTCGCCCACGCCCGGACGCATGGCCGCGATGACGGAGACTCGACCGTCACCGGTTCGTGTCACAGCACTCTTCTAACCTTCACGACGACTCACCGGCTTCGGCGACCACCGACATGCCCCGTATGACGGCGAATGCCCCCAAGAGTCTGTCGTTGGTCCCGCTGGAGTCGTGAGCGGGGATCGGCGTGGCTGAGCTGCCAGGCGACAGGAGCGAGCCATGACTCCCGTCATGGCGACCGACGACGACGCCGCAGATCGCCGCGCCTGCCCCGCGCAGCTCCGACAGCAGGGACCGAAGACGGGCTCCGTAGACCACTAAGGAGCGGCAATGCCCGAGACGGCTCTCGCGCAGCCGGACGACGACACGTTCGTCGTACCCGATTCCTGGCACGCGTCGATCGATCCGCGTCGCGGCGCCGTGCATCGTGCCGCCGAGGTCGATCCGCGCAGTGCCGAGCAGGCCCGCGGGCTGATCGAACGAGCGAGCAGCAAACTGGCGACCACGCTCGACGATCCGAGAAGCCCTGCCGACCTCGTTGCGGCGGCCCGCGCGGCGCTGGCGGGAGAGCCGACCCCGTTGGGCGTCGCCACCGTCGCGGCCGTGGTGAGCAAGCCCGAGACCTACATTCTGGGCACCACCGCCGACGCCGCGTTCGCCGATGCCTGGACCCACGAGCACGGCATCGTCTTCGCCGCCGAGGCGGCGTGCCTGCTGGCCTGCATCGTGGTCGGGGGCGGCGGTCCGCGGCGGGAACCCCTCTACCTCAAGGGGATCTCCTTCTCGATGACGGCGGAGGAGGCGGAGCACAGCGTGTGGCGGAGCGTGTCATCCGCCCTACCCGTCCTGGCGCGGGTGCGCGCGTTACTCGCCAGTGCCGATGAGCGGGACTACGAGACGGCGACCGAGACGCTGTCCACACTGCGCCGCGACTTCCCCGGCCGCGACACCACCGCCTATCTTCTGCCGACCCGAACCGACTGGGTCGACGAGGCCTGCGCGGCGACCACCCGGTCGGAATGGAAGCTGCTGATCCGATCGGTCTCCACCGAGCAGCAGCTGACCACGCTGGCCGCCCGCTACGCCCCGGCCATGCTGCTGAGAGACGAGGTCGACCTCACGACCGTCGTCGCCACGGTCGGGTCAACGGCGACCCCGGTGCTCGCGGCAGCCCTGGCGAGTGACAGCAGGCAGACCGAGAAGGAACGGGAGCGCCTCGTCGAGGCGGTGGCACTCCTGCCCACGGATCAGGCCTTCGATCTGGTGGCGCTGCTGGGCGAGCGGCACAAGCCGCATCCCCGGCTGCGCCCGATGATCCGCCGAGCGCCTGCCCGCGCGCTGCGCAGGCTCGCTGCGATGGCGACGACGAGCGAGTCGCCGAAGGCGGACATCGCCGAAGAGCTGCTGCGACGACATGTCGTGACGACGGGGTCCGTCGTCGACGCGATGCTCCCCGAGCTGCCCGCCGCGAGCCGCGCCCTTGTCGAGTCCATCCTCGCGACGACCGCGCCCCGACCGGCGGTCGCACCCGACTCGGCGCTGCCCACCCTGCTCGTCGACCCCCCGTGGCACCGACGACGCACCACCGATGCACCGGTGGTGCTGAAGAATCTGACACCGCCCGACCCCGTCGTGTCCTGGGCCGACGGCGAGCAGCAGGCGTGGGCGGCGACCCCGTTGCCGCCAGGAGAACGACGCTGGGACCCCGACACCGACTGGCCCCACGAGGTCAGGCAGCTGCGGACCGGGCGACTCCGTTCCGATCAGGAGGCGGCCTTCTTCGTTCAGGCGCCCCTGGAACTGGCGGCCCCGCTGCTGCCGCGCTGGCACTTCTCCAGACGGCTGCCAATCGACATGGTGCGGCTGCTCGCGGCCAGATTCGGGCAGGCCGCCGTCGGGCACGTCGTCGACGAGATGCGTGGGCGCTCGGAGTTCGACTCGACGCTGCTGCTGCCCTTCGTCGACGTGCGAGTCGCCGAAGTGGTGGCAGGCTGGCTGCCGCCCCGCACCTCGATGCGCGCGTTCGCCCTGACCTGGCTGGACCGGCACGGCCTGGACGCCGTTCGTGCCCTGGTTCCCGCCGCTTTCGGCAAGGCGGGGACGAGACACTCCCATGCGCAGGAGGCGCTGCGGGTCGCCGCCGCAGCACGGATCGAGGAGGCCGTCTCGGCGGTCGAGGCCGAGTTCGGCGGGCGGGCGGCCTCGGCGGTACGCGGGCTGCTGGAGACCAGTCCGCTGGACGAACTGCCCGACCGGCTGCCCGTGCTCCCCGACTGGCTGGAGCCCGCGCTGCTGCCTCCGATCCTGTTGCGCGGGCAGGCAGGCGCACTGCCGACCTCGGCGGTCGAGCATGTGGTGACCATGCTGGCGCTGTCCCCGCCGGGCAGGCCGTACGCAGGCGTCGAGGTGGTCCGGCAGGCCTGTGATCCGGAGTCGCTCGCGGAGTTCGGCTGGCAGCTCTTCCGGGAGTGGCGACGAGACGGGATGCAGGCGGCGGACGGCTGGGTGCTCACCGCACTCGGCGGGATCGGGACCGACGAGACGGTGCGGCGGCTCACCCCGCTGATCCGGGTGTGGCCCGGCGAGTCGCTCCATCACCGGGCGGTGGACGGCCTGGATGTGTTGGCGGGCATCGGCACCGACCTGGCACTGACGCACCTGCACGCCCTCGCGCAGAAGGTGAAGTTCAAGGGGCTGCGTGCCAAGGCGGAGCTGAAGATCGCCGAGGTCGCGGCGGCACGTGGGCTCGGCATCGAGCAGCTCGCCGATCGGCTCGTCCCCGACTGCGGGCTGTCCGCCGACGGCAGCCTGGTCCTCGACTACGGCCCCCGGCGGTTCACCGTCGGCTTCGACGAGTCGCTCACCCCGTTCGTCCTCGACGAGAGCGGGAAGCGGCGCAAGTCCTTGCCCAAGCCCGGTGCCCGCGACGATGCCGAGCTTGCCCCCGCCGCGTACGCCCGGTTCGCGGCGATGAAGAAGGACGTCCGGACCCTGGCCGTGGACCAGCTCCGCAGGCTGGAGCGCGCGATGGTCGCGGGGCGGCGGTGGAGCACGGCAGAGTTCCACAACCACCTGCTGACCCACCCGCTGGTCTGGCACCTGGTGCGCAGGCTGCTGTGGCTGATCGAAGAGGGCGGAGCGGTCACCGGATTCTTCCGCGTCGCGGAGGACCGGAGCCTGGCCGACGTCGACGACGAGGCGGTCCTCCTGCCGGCGGGCGCGACCGTCGGCGTCGCCCATCCGCTGCACCTGGCCACGACCGAGGCCTGGGCCGAGGTGTTCGCCGACTACGAGATCACCCAGCCGTTCCCGCAGCTGGGCAGGCCGGTGCATCGGCTGACCGAGGCGGAACGGTCGGCTCGGGAGCTGAGTCGATTCCAGCGGGGGCGTGCCGTGCCGCCCGCCACGATCCTCGGCATGGCCTCGCGCGGCTGGGAGCGCGCCGAGCCGCAGGGCAACGGGGAGATGCCCTGGATCTCGCGACCGGTGCCGGGCGGCAGGCGGGTGGTGATCGAACTCGAACCGGGGCTCTCCGCCGGAGACCCGGGCGCGATGGGCGATCAGACCCTCGAACGGATCTGTTTGACCGAGGGCTCGCCCCAGCACTGGTTCCACGGTCGGGAGGGCAGCCTGCCGTTCGGGGAACTCGACCCGATCACGGCCTCCGAGCTGGTCACGGAGTTGACGGGCCTCACCGAGGTGCCCGAGTAAAGGGAGCGGGTCGGCCTGACGGGGGCCTCGATCAGCCTGATGTCGGCATCGTCCGCGTCCGGCGGTCAGGCCGCCGGGGGCGGGCGCACCGGGTGTGCGTCGCGGATCGCGCCGTCGGAGTCCACCGTGACCGCCACTCGACGGCGCGTCTGCTCGAAGTCGACCTCGAGAACCAGCCTGCCCGGGGCGCCGTCGCCCGGCCGAGGCGCGACCATCCCGAAACCTGCGGCACCGAAACCGTCCACATCGGACCTATCGGCGTCGGGATCGGCGACGGTATCTCCTACGTCGAGCGCGCGGAAGACCAGGTCGACGATCCGATCGGCACCGACACCTGCCTGCTCGAACTCACGGATCTGGTCGGCGTCGAAGCCGTTCCCCGAGCGGGATTCACCGTCCCTGGTCCGCAGCCAGACGATTCTCCCGTTGCGCAGTCGAGTCATCCGGAGCACGCGCTCGGGGTCGATCGGCGTGCCGTTGCGACGCACCTCCGCGATCCAGCCGGGATATCTGGTCTCCGGATCGATCGTCGTCCCGGCAGGCACGGCGGGCGGGGACGGTGCGGGCTCCGTGGACAGGCCCGCGACGGCGGCGGCCGACACACCCGCCTCGCCGATGCCGTGGCCCGCGACGACCTGGCAGTAACCGTCGATCAGCTCCCGCACCTGATCTAACAGCAGGTGGGCGGCTCGGAGGTCGTCTCTGGCCGCGTCGGCGTGCTGCGCGACCTGCTCGACCTGAGGTTGTGTGGAGCCGATGGTGGCGGAGCCGAACAGCGTGGCACCCGCGACGATCGCGGCATCGGCCTCGGTCGTCGCCTGGAGGGCCTCGGTCAATCGGGCGTGCGCCCGCCGAAGCTGCTCGACGACATCGGCGACCCCCAAGTCAGCACTCCTCACTGCTCGCGCTGCCCCCATGGTGCCGTAGACCCCCTGGTCCACGCCGGCCTTCCGGCCGGTTCGGCACCGTAATCGTGTGATCTCGTTCGTCTCGGCGTGACCATCTCAGCCCGCGACAGCCCGGTGATGAACCCGAATCGGACGTCACCCGTCTGGGTTAACGTCTCGACATCGTTGACCAAGGAGGACCCGTGAGCACCGCTGAGACGCCCACACGAGACGACGAGGCCTTCCTCGTCCCCGAGGAATGGGCGACGCGGATCGACCCGCGTCGAGACGGCAGACTTCGGCCGTCGGTGGCACTGGATCGGGGCGCACGGGCGAAGGTCAAGCGGCTGCTCACGAAGGCGGAGAACGCCCTGACCACGACACTCGACGCGGCGGGGCAGGGTGACGCCGAGCTGGTGGCGGCGGCCGTCGGGCAGCGGGCGGGCGAGCCGACCCCGCTGGGCGCGGCGGCCGTGCTGGCGATCGTCGCGACCACTGTGGAGTACAAACGCATCGCGAGTCTGACCGCGTTCGCCGACGTCTGGACGAAGGATCACGGGGCCGCCTTCGCCGCCGAGGCGGTCGTTGAACTCGCAGGCATCCGGGTGGCATCACGTGACCAAGGTCGCGGTTCCTCGTCGTCGTGGGACCTCCGCCGCCGCTGTGCTGACTTCGCGCTCGCGGCTGCCTGGCGGGGCGAGCCAGTGGCACGCCGGGTGCGGGCGCTGCTGTCCGCGGCCTCCGACGCCGACTACGCGGCGGCTCGAGACGCACTGGCGACACAGCTCGGAACGAAGTCCGACGCAGCCCTCGCCGGGGAGTGTTCCGACGCCGCCGCGCCTGCGGAGGTTCGGCCGGCGGACTGGATGCGAAGCCTGGTCGCGGCCTATCTGCTTCCGAGCGAGGTGGATCGCGTCACGGCACTGTGCGCCGCACCGTGGATCGCGGTGGCGCTGCCCACGCAGTGCGGGCTGGTGCTGCGCTCGGTGAGCACGGCGGAGCAGCTCGCGGCGCTGCCGCTGACGGACCCGGGGGAAGTGAGCGTCCTGCCGATCAGTGCCGAGGACCTCACCACGCTGGCGGAGCAGCTCGGGCCGGGCGTGGTGCCCCTGGCGACGACGCTGTTGGACGTCCCGGACAGCACGGGTCCCGACGAGCACGCCCTCCTCGACCTCCTCGCCGGGCTGCCCGGCGACGCGGCGTTCGACGCGGTGGCCGCCCGGCTCGGCCGCAGGCACGCCTACGCGGCCGCGCTGGCCGCGACGCGCCGAGACCCCGAACGGACCTGGCGGCGGCTGCCCGTGATCGCCGCAGGCGGCCCGATCGTCATCGACGGCGAGGAACACGACCCGGCGGCAGGCGCGGCCCGCCTGCTGTGGGATCTCGCACCGGCCGAGCACACCTCGGCCGAGGACACGGCGACGGGCTCGGCGGACCCGTCCCTCCACGAGGCTCGCCGCGCCGCGCTCACCGCCGTGCCTCGGCCTGCGGACCATCGACCGTCTGCCACCGACGCCGAACTGCCCGCTCTCCTCGCCGAGCCGCCGTGGCGTCCGGGGGGAACGGCCGTCGAGCCTGCCTGGCTGCCAGTCCATGCGCCTGCCGATCGCGGCCCGATCTGGCGGCCGGGCGAACGCGAGGAATGGGCCGCGACGGAGACGGGGCCCTCCCCGCTGGGGCCGGACCCGGACTGGGAGGCCCTCATCACGTCCTTCCGCAGCTATAAGCTCGAGCCCGGCTCGGCCGTCGCGCTGTTCACGGAAGGTCCGATCGAGTTACTGAGCCCACAATTGCGGTGGTTCCGCCCCCAACCGGCCGGGGTCGACCCGGGGTGGCTGCGGCGACTGGCAGCCCGACACGGGGGCCTCGTGGCCACAGCAGTGCACAGAGGGGCCGAAGCCGCACCGCACACCCACTCGCCCGCCCTGCTGCCGTATGTCGATGTCCGCACGGTGGGTCATTTCACGAAGATCGCGGCGAGTGGTCCTGCGCTGGCCGAGGCCTACCTGGATCGGCACGGCACGGTTCTCGTCCCGTTCCTGACGTACCTGGTGACCACCCAGTGGCACTCGGAAGGGCATCCAGCTCGACCTACCGCCATCGAGTGGCTGCGCCGCCTCGCCGCGCGCACGTCGACGGCCGAGGTCGTGACCCAGGCGCAGGCGTGCGGTGATCAGGCGGCGGCGGCGATCGGCGAGCTGCTGGCCCTGCACCCCCACGACGTGCTTCCCCGTCCCGTGCCGGTGATCGGCGGCTGGGTGGACGCCGCGCTGCTACCCCAGATTCTACTGCGCGGCGGAGACCACGCCCTGCCTGTCGATCTCGTTCCCGCGCTGCTCGCCTGTGTCGGTTCCGCCGGTCTCCGCCGGGAGTACGCGGGCCTGAAGGTGATCGAGGAGACCTGCGATCCGGCCTCGCTGACGCGGTTCACTCTCGCGTTGTTCCAGGACTGGCTCCCGTCCCGCCGATCGTCCGACTCCGGCTGGGTGTTCGCCATGCTCCGGTACTTCGGCGACGACGAGGCGGCGCGGATGCTCGCCCGCAGGCTCCCGCACTGGGCGAGCTACGGCGAGCCCACCCTGGCCGAGGGCGGATTGAGCGTGCTGTTCCGAATGGGAAGTGACACCGCGTTGCGGCTGGTCCGAGAGATCGCAGAAGCACCGAAGCCCGCCTCGCTCAAGAGGTCGGCCGGGTTCACGTTGTCGGCGGCGGCACGCGATCGAGGTCTGGACACCGAACAGCTCGCCGATCGGCTGGTGCCGGACCTCGGGCTCTCCGAGCAGGGCACCCTGGAGCTGGACTACGGCTCCCGCCGGTTCCTGGTCGGCTTCGACGAGGCGCTCACGCCGTTCGTCACCAACGCCGACGGCACCGCTCGCAAGTCCCTGCCCACACCGGGCGTGCAGGACGATGCCGAGCTGGCGGCCGCCGCCCGGCGGCGGTTCACCGAGCTGAAGAAGTCGGTGCGCAAGATCGCCGCCGAGCAGGTGCGACGGCTGGAGTCGGCGATGATCGGCGGGCGCCGGTGGCGACGGTCGGACTTCGAGGCGCTGATACGGCATCCGGTGCTCGTGCACCTGGTCCGCAGGCTGGTGTGGCTCGTCGAGCGAGACGGCCGGGTGGTGGCGACCGTACGGGTCGCCGAGGATCGCACGCTGGCCGACGTCCACGACGACGTCGTGGCGATCACGGCGACGCCCGCCGAAGCCGACGGCGTCGCGTCCGTCGGGACTGACTCCGACGGCGAACCGAGCCTGATCGCCGTGCCCGCCGACGTATGCTTCGCGATCGCCCATCCCCTGCACCTCGGTGCGGCGGCTGCCGACTGGGCCGCCGTCTTCGCCGACTACGAGATCACGCAGTCGTTCCAGCAGCTCGGCAGGCCGGTGTACGAGCTGGCCGAGGAGGAGCGGGCGGGCTGGGACCTGTCGCGGTTCGAGGGCAGGCAGGTGCCGACCGGCCGAGTGCGGGCCTTGGAGCGGCGCGGTTGGACCTTGGAGAAGCCCGAGGCGGGGACTCGCGGCTCTCGAACGATCATCTCCTCGACGATCGGTCGGGTCGGCGTGAGTCTCCGGCTCGATCCGGGCTTCCCCATGTTCGACACCCCGGAGCCGGTGCAGGAGCTCAGCAGAGTCTTCGCCTGGGCAGGATCCGGACTGGGCACGGCGGGGAAGCCGACCCTGGGCGATCTCGACCCGATCGAGGCCTCGGAGCTGCTGGGTGCGCTCACCGACCTGACCGCAGTCGCAGGCTGACCTCGGCGGCGCCGCGCCGGCCGCAGCGGTCCACCGCCGATCGGCGGCTGCGGCCGGCAGGCAAGGTCACTCACCGCCGATTCGCCCGACCACATCGACCGACCCGAGAGAGACCCCCGACACCGATGTCCCAGGACAGCCTGCAACGACCGCCCGCCGAGATCCGGCACGCCGACGAACTGACTCGGCTGCGCGCCGAGGACACCAGGCATCGGCCGCCCGGCTGGGCGCTGAGCCTGTCGGCCGCCCGCCGGTTCATCGTGGGCGACGAGCGCGCCCGCATCAGCCGCAAGTTCGTCGGTGACCCCTCGCTGATCGATCGCGCCCTGGTCACACTGGCCACCAGCCGAGGCCTGATGCTGGTCGGCGAGCCGGGCACGGCGAAGTCGCTGCTCTCGGAACTGATCGCGGCCGCGGTCTGCGGCGAGTCCACGCTGACCATCCAGGGCGGCGCGGCCACCACCGAAGACCAGATCAAGTACTCGTGGAACTACGCGATGCTGGTCTCCGACGGCCCGTCGCCCCGGTCGCTGGTGCCCGCGCCGATGCTGCGCGGCATGGCGGAGGGGAAGATCGTCCGCTTCGAGGAGATCACCCGCTGCCCGCTCGAAGTGCAGGACTCGATGTTGTCGCTGCTGTCGGAGCGGGTGGTGGCCGTCCCCGAGCTGCCGGGGGCGGACTCGATGGTCTTCGCGCGGGAGGGTTTCAATGTGATCGCCACCGCGAACACCCGCGACCGGGGCGTCAACGAGATGAGCGCGGCGCTCAAGCGTCGATTCAACTTCGAGACCGTGTTCCCGATCGCTGACCTGCGCACCGAACTGGACCTCGTCGAACGCGAGGCCACGAACCTGCTGCGCCGATCCGGTGTCGAGATCGTGCCCAGCCGGGACGTCCTCGAAGTGCTGGTGACCACCTTCCGCGAGCTGCGCAACGGCAAGACCGCGCAGGGCCAGTCGATGGACCGGCTCTCCACCGTGATGAGCACGGCAGAGGCGGTGTCGGTCGCGCACGCCGTCGGCCTGCGCGGCTGGTTCCTCCGAGGCGAGGAGGGCAACGCCGCCGACGTCGTCGAGTGCCTGGCGGGCACCGCCGCGAAGGACGGCGGCGAGGATCTGGCTCGGCTGCGACGGTACCTGGAGCAGCAGGTGCCGAAGAAGTCCGGCGGCCCGCAGTGGCAGGCGTTGCACGACGCCCGGCACCTGCTGCCCGGCTGATGCCCGCCACCTTCCTCGGGGTCCGCCACCACAGCCCGGCCTGCGCCCGGCTGGTCGCGTCGACCATCGCATCGCTGCGGCCGGCGATCGTGCTGGTGGAGGGGCCTGCCGACGTCAACGACCGGCTCGACGAGCTGCTCCTCGGCCATCAGCTGCCGATCGCGATCTTCAGCTACTACCGGGACGCCCACCGAGCGCAGTCCTCGTGGACGCCGTTCTGCGAGTACTCGCCGGAATGGGTGGCGCTCACCGCCGGTCGCGCACAGGGCGCCGAGGTCCGGTTCATCGACCTGCCCGCATGGCACTCGGCGCTGTCCGACCGCCGCAACCGCTATGCCGACGCCGAGACCCGCTACTCCGCCGTCGTCGACGAGCTGTGCCGCCGGTTCGCCGTCGACAACGTCGACACGCTCTGGGACCACCTCTTCGAGGCCGAGGCCGACGACGGGCTGGCAGACCGGCTGGCGGCCTACTTCGACCTGCTGCGCGGAGAGCCCGCCCTCGGCGCGGCCGCCGACTCGGGCAGCGGTGCTGCCGAGGCGGGCGGAGTGGATGCCGCCCGCATCGCCGAGGCGGGCGAATCGGACACCGCCCGCGAGGCGTACATGGCCGAGTGGGTGCGGGCGGCGGTCGCCGAGGCGGGCGACCGACCGGTGCTGGTGATCACCGGCGGCTTCCATCGGCCCGCGCTGGTCGCCGCCGCCGCGACGCCGGGCACGAGCACCGAGCCGCCGGAGATCCCCCGCCCGGCCTGCGACGCGGTGAGCGGCAGCTACCTGGTGCCGTACTCCTTCACCCGGCTGGACTCCTTCGTGGGCTACGAGGCGGGGATGCCGTCACCGGAGTACTACCAGCGGCTCTGGGAAGACGGCCTGGATCGGGCGGCCGAGACGGCGATGGCGGCGGTGATCGAGCGGCTGCGGAAGCGCAGGCAGCCGGTGTCCACCGCGGACCTGATCGCGGCCAGGGCGGGGGCGGACGGGCTGGCCCGGCTGCGCGGACACCGCTCCCCCACGCGGACCGACATGCTCGACGGGCTGGTCACGGCGCTGGTGTCGGAGGACCTGGCGCATCCGCTGCCCTGGACGACCCGTGGCCTGATCGCACCGGGAACGCATCCGGCGGTGGTGGAGATGGTGGCCGCGTTGCGCGGCGACCGCGTCGGCGTCCTGCACCCCGACACCCCGGCGCCGCCGCTGGTGGCCGCCGTGTTGGCCGAGCTGGAACGGCACGTCCTCGTCGACGGCATGGTCACCCTGAACCTGGTCGAGGACGGTGACCGGGAACGCAGTCGGGTACTGCATCGCCTGCGGGTGCTGGGAATTCCCGGCATCGAACGGACCGCCGGGCCTGCGACCGGGGCCGATCCGGTCGCCGAGGAGCGCTGGGAGCTGACGGACGGCGAGCAGCGGCTGACCGCGTTGATCGAGGCGGGCGCCTACGGTGCCACGCTCGTCGACGCCGGGACCGCGCTGCTGACGGAGCGGGCGGGCTCCGCCGGGTCCGATGTGGACGAGCTGGCCGCCGTGCTGTTCGACGCGGCGCTGTGCGGGCTGGCGGAGTTGACCGAGAGCGTCATCTCCTCGGTCGAGGCCGGGGTGGCGGGGGCGACGGATCTCGGTGCGCTGGGCCGGGTGCTGGCCACGGTGCTCGGGCTGTGGCGCCATGACCGGCTGTTGGGCTCGGTGCGCAATCCCTTGTTCGGCGCGGTCGTCCATGGCGCCCTCACGCGGGTGTTGTGGCTCGCCGAGGGAATCCAGGCCGGTCCGGCGCCCGCCGACCTCCCCCGGATCGCGGCCGTGGCCGCCGCCAGGGACGCCCTGCGGCACGCCGAGGTCGAACTCGACCTGGACCGTGCCTCCGCCGTGGCGGTGATGCGCCGGATCAGCGTGGACGACGCGGCGCCACCGGACCTGCGCGGCGCCGCCGTCGGCTTCTGCTGGTCGGTGGACGGCGGCGTCCGCGATGCGGGCGGCGCGGCCAGAGCGGCGGCCCGGCCGCACACGCTCGGCGACTGGCTGGCCGGGCTGTTCGTCCTCGCGCGCGACGAGGTGCTGACCGACGGCGAGGCGGATCGAGGATCCGAGGTCGATTCCGCCGGAGCCGACGGTGCAGGCCGCTCCGATGTGCTGAGCGTCCTGGACGAGATCGTCGCCGCGATGACCGAGGACGACTTCCTCGTGGCACTGCCCGCACTGCGCGGTGCCTTCGAGTTCTTCCCGCCGAGGGAACGGGAGACGATCGCCGAGGGTCTGCTGGCCCGGCGGGGAATGCGCGGTTCGGCACGGGGGCTGCTGCGTACGACGGCGGACCCGCTGGTGATCGCGGAGGCCTCGGCCTTGGAGGCGCGCGTGTCCCGGCTGTGTGCCCGCGAGGGCCTCGTCTCGGCGGAGGGGCGACGATGACCGAGGAGAACCCGGATCTCCAGCGCTGGCGGCTGATCCTGGGCGCCCCGGCCGAGAAGCACACCGGGCCGCCGATCGGCGACGGTGCAGGCCGCGACGAAGCACTGAACTGGCTGTACGGCCGCGACCCCGAACTGGCCCGGCGCGGTGTCCGGCGCGGCGGCTCGCCAGGGAGCCGGGAGGGCGGCGACGGACCGTCCGTGCTGACGACAGTGGACTGGCTGGACGCGGTGCACCGACTCTTTCCCCGGGAGACCGTCGAACGACTACAGCGGGACGCCGTGGAACGCTTCGAAATCCTCGACGTCGTCACCGACCCCGAGGTGCTGGCACGGATCGAACCGAGTCAGAGCCTGCTTCGCGCGGTGCTGCGCACCAAGCACCTGATGAATCCCGACGTCCTGGCCCTGGCCAGGAAGCTCGTCGAGCAGGTGATCCGGGAGCTGATGGCGAAGCTGGCCACCGAGGTGCGGCAGTCCTTCACGGGGACCAGGGCTCGCAGGCCCAGCCGCTTCAAACAGGCTCGGAACTTCGACTTCCGGAGCACGATCCGCGCGAATCTGGGGAACTACCAGCCGGAACAGCGGAGGGTCTCCATCGAGGAGCCTCGGTTCTACTCTCGCACCCGCCGCGCGATCGATCAGTGGCAGTTGGTCCTGCTCGTCGATCAGTCCGGCTCGATGGCCGGATCGGTCATCCACACCGCCGTGACGGCAGCCTGTCTGTGGGGCCTGCCGGGGCTCAGGACGCACCTCGTCGCCTTCGACACCTCGGTGGTCGACCTGACCGACGACGTGACCGATCCCGTGGAGCTGCTGATGAAGGTTCAGCTCGGCGGCGGAACCGACATCGCCAAGGCGGTGCGCTACGGGGCGGGCCTGGTGGACAACCCGCGTCGCTCGATCGTCGCGGTCATCACCGACTTCTACGAGGGCGGGGACGCGCATCAGCTGATCCGCACGGTGCGCGCCCTGGTGGAGCAGGGCACCGTGGTGCTGGGCCTGGCCGCGCTCGACGAGGACGCGAACCCGAACTACGACCGGACGACGGCCGGCCGGCTGGCGGACGTCGGAGCCCAGGTCGGCGCGATGACACCCGGTCAGCTGGCGAACTTCGTCGCGGAGAGGATCGGCCGATGACCCGCTCCGACCTGCTGGCGCTGTCCACCGAAGCACTGGCGGCGCTGGCCAACCGAGGCCTGGTCAAGCGCGCGGCCAAGGACTTGGACGCGGGCGTCGTCCCGGCGGTGACGCTCGACGCCGACGGCACCGTGCACGGTCGCTTTCCCGACGGCGTCGGGACGGCGCTGCCCGGTGGCGTCGGGCTGGACGGCGCGCGCTGCGACTGTGCCTCGATCTCGATCTGCCGACATCGGATCGGGTTGGTGCTGGCGTATCAGCGGCAGGCGGGGGCGGGCGACGACGGGGCGGCGGGGGCCGAGCCGACCGGGGCCGGGGTGGCGGCGGCTGGTTCGGCCGGCCACGGCGGCGCGACGACCGACGTGGCGAGCGAGGTGGGCGTCCTGACAGCGCAGGCGGTTCCCGACGCTCCGACCGCCACGGAAGGCCCGACAGCTGGCGGAGACGCACGAGAGCAGCCTGCGTCTCCACGGTCGACGACATCCGGAGACCCGAGGGCTCGGGAGGACCCGGGAGATCCGGTGGCCGGGGACGCCGACCCGGCGGGCTCGGTGTCGGCGACCACCGCGCCCAGGCGCGCCCAGTGGTCCCCCGGCGACTTCGAGGACGAGGCGGTGCGCGAGCTGATCGGCTCGCGGGCGATGACCACCGCCCGCCGCCTGCACCGGGCGGGCTATTCGGCCAGAGTCCGCCGGTCCACCGAATCCGATCCGGTGGCTCGGGTCGAGCTGGCCTCCTGCACCGTGCGGTTCCTGGTTCCCGGCGAACCTGCCTATGTGCACACCGACGCGGCCGGGGCAGACCGAGGCGAGTTCATCGCGCTGGCCGTGTGGGCCTTCCGGGCGGCCGACGAGCGAGGACTGACCGAGGACGACGTCCGGCTGGACGTCGGCGACCGGGCCGACACCGCGACCTCCGGGATCGAGCCCGCCCTCGCACTGACGGACCGACTGCTCCTCGACGGTGCCATGCACGCGGGACCCGCCTCCGTCGCCGAGCTGCGTCGCGCCGCCGCGACCCTGCAGAGCGGGAATCTGCACTGGCCCGCCGCCACGCTGAGCGAGCTGGTGGAGCAGCTCACCGCCTATGCCGATCGCAGCGCTCACCATCGGAGCCTGCGGGTCGCCGAACTCCTCGTCGAGCTGCATGCCCGGCATCGGGCCGTCGTCAACGGCGGCGCCAGTCCGCGCTCGCGCGTGCTGGGCACCGACGAGCCCGCCAAGACTCCGTTGCGGCGAGTCCGCCTGACGAGCCTCGGCGCCAGGGTCACCGGAACGGCCGCCGACCGCACCGTGGAGGTGTTCCTCGCCCACATGGACACCGGTACGGTCCTGGTGCTGCGCCGCCGGTACGAGGTCGCGGAGGGCGAAGATCCGACCGGACACGATCTGGCGCCGCGACGGGTCGCGCGGGCGTCGCTACGGGCGCTGGCCGCCGCCGAGATCGTGTCGGAGACGGCATCGCGGACCGCGGACAGGCTCCTGCACATCGCGGACGGCCGGGTGGCCAGGACGACCGTGCTGCCGCTGGGCACCGCGTGGAACCGCCTGCCCGATCCGCTGCTCATCGACGACTTCGCGGCGGCGGCACGGGCGCGCGAGGGCCTGCCGCCCCGGCTGATCCGGCCGCGGGTCGAGGCCGAGGACGTGCACGTCGTCCGGGTGGCTCGCGTGGTCGAGATCGGCTACCACCCCGGCGACCAGCGGCTGGATGCGGTGATCGCCGATGCGGCAGGCACACCGATGACCGTCTCGGCGACCTACCGCACCTCGGCCCCCGGTGCGCTGGACGCGCTGGCCGAGGCGCTGCGCAGGCAGGACGGCGACGACCTGTCGATCAGCGGCCTGCTGACCAGGGTGCGGGGCGGGCTCGTCCTGGAACCGATCGCCGTGCTGGTCGGGCCGGACGTGGTGCTGCCCGATTTCGCGCCGGGCGACGGCGGGTCCGCGCTGGCGACGGCGATCCACACGCGGCCCGCACCACTGGACTCGGCATTGGAGACGGCGCTCCTGGTGCTCGCCGAGGCCGCCCATCGTGGTCTACGGCATCCCACGCCGGGCCTGCGCCGCCGGATCGAGGATGCGGCGACCGGTCTGAACCGGGTCGGCCTGCGTACCGGAGGGGCGTTGACGGCCGAGTTCGCGACCTCGCTGGCGGCCGAGGATCTTGTCGCCAGGGCCGAGTCCTGGCTGGCCGCGCACCTTCGCCTGCTGGTGACGACCGAGATCCGGTGACGACGGGCCGGATCGTGCCCGGTGCGGGTTCCTCGCCGAGCCTCTTCTGGTCGTCGCCGGGCGGGGCTCTCTGGTGGCGGACCGGGACTCGGACGAATCGCGCAGCCGGCCGGGCCGCCTGCGCGGGGCAGGAGGACCCGACCGCGTGCTCGGTTTCGCGGCGGCCGTGGTTCCCCGGCCGACCTCCCGCCAGGCGACGCGCGCCGGCTGTGGCACCAGCTCCTCCCGCGCTTGATCGGCACCGCCGAGGACGGAATGCGCGACACCGGGCTCGTGCTCCACCCTGTCCCGAGGCGATGTCGGGTCACGACAGGCGAACTGAGCGATCCCGGGCACGTCGAGCGAGCGCGGCGACGAGGACCGCTGCACAGCCACCGGCTGCGAGGGCCGCGTAGACGAGGATGAAGGCGACACCGGCAGGCGAGGTCGACGTGAAGATCAGCGCTGTCAGTGCGGACCGCCCACTCAGGTGATCCGCGCCCGCTGATCGACCAGCACCGCCTGGGTTCGATTGGCGCAGTCGAGTACGAGCAGGATGCGCGAGACGTAGCCCTTGATCGTCGGCTCCGAGAGGTGCAGTCTCCGCCCGATGGCGGCGTTGGTGAGCCCCTCGCCCATGAGGGTGAGGATCTCCCGTTCTCGTTCGGTGAGTCCGTCGAGCAGCCGCACGGCGGCCCGTCTGCGCTCGTCGGCGGCGGCGGTCGGCCGGAGCAGACCATGCATCGCCTGCGAGGAGAGCACCGCGTGTCCGTCGGCGGCGACGCGGACCAGGTTGAGCAGGTCCTCCGGCGGAGTGGTCTTGGCCAGGAAGCCCGCCGCGCCCGCACGCAGCGCGTCGAGGACATGGGCGTCCGAGTCGAAGGTGGTCAGGACGATCACGGCGGGCGGCTCGGGGAGGGCGCGCAGGTGCGGGAGCGCGGTGAGCCCGTCGACACCGGGCATCCGCAGGTCGAGCAGGACGACGTGGGGCCGTCCCCGTACCGAGGCCTCCACGGCCTCGGCCCCGTCGTGCGCTGGCGCGAGGACCTCCACATCGGCGCCGTCGGCAAGGATCGCGCCGAGATAACCACACACCATCGGCTCGTCGTCGACGACGAGGACCCGGATCACCCGACCACCCTAGAGCCTGTCGGTGCTCCCTGTTGTCCTGTTGCGTGGGGCAGGCGGCGATCTGCGGCGTTGTCGTCGGTCACCAGGACTTCGTCCTGGCTCCCTCCGGGCGCCGTGCAGCTCGTCCACGGCGATCCCCGCTCAGGACGGAGCGGGATCGACGACCGACTCTCAGCCGGCGGTTCCGACCCGCCGGGTGTGGCCGATCCGGCTGTCGGCAGGGTTGCCGACACCCGGAAACCGCCGTCGGGCAGCCTGCCCGCGCGGAGCGTGCCGCCGAGGAGCCCGACCCGGTGCCGCAACGCGGCCAGGCCCCGGCCCGACCCGGTACCGGCCAGCCTCGCCTCGGCGTGCTGGGCGCCGGTCGGCTCCGCAACGGCCTGCCCGGCGCAGGCTCGCCCGGCGCCGTTGTGGTCCGCCCCTGCCGATCCACCGCTACTCACCTCGACAGCGCCGGGTTCGGCACCGCTCGACCCGACGCCTGCCCGCCCGGCGTCACCCGGCTCGACCTCCGCCCGGCCGGTGCCTGCCGGGCTCGCATCGGCCTCCTCGACGCCGGGCCGGACCCCGCCCTCAACGCGGGTCTGCTCGACGCCGGAGCACCCGACCTCAGCCCACTCGGCGTCGCTCGACCCGACTGCAGTGTCCCTGCCTGCGGCCGCCGCGCCGAGGCTCTCGCAGGCGGAGTGCTCCCCGGCACCGCGCTCCGCCGCGCCTGCCGCCTCGGCATCGCCCGGCCCGCGACGATCCGGCTCGGCGAGCCTCGGCGTGCCTGCGGCGGCGAGGTGATCCGGCGCAGTGGCGACAGCGGTCCGCCCCGGCGCGGCGGTGCGGATCTCGACCCGCACGCGATCGGAGTCGTACCGGAGTTCGACCCGGACCGCCGCGCCCGCCGCGTGCTTGCGCGTGTTGGTCAACGCCTCCTGCACGACGCGCGCCACGGCCCGTCGCACGGCCAGCGGGACCGCCCTCGGCTCACCGTCTCGGTCGAACCGCACCGACGTCCCCGCCGACTCGGCAGCCGCGATCAGGTCCTCGACGTCCGGGTCCGGTGCGACGCCGCCCGCCCTCGGTCGAGGCTCGACGGCCGACCGGGCAACGACGTCGTCGGCCGCCGGATGTCCACTGTGGTCGAAAGCCGTGTCGGGGCCGGAATGCCGGACTTGATCGGCATGCAGCAGACCGAGGAGTTCCCGCAGCTCGTCGAGGGCGGCCACCCCGTGTTCCCGGACCACCCGAGCCGTTGCGCGGCTCCGCTCCTGGTCCGGAGCTCGCCGCAGCGCGTCGGCGGCCAGGACCATCAGGCTGACGCGATGCGTGACGAGGTCGTGCATCTCATCGGCCAGGCGCGTCCGTTCGGCCTGCCGGGCCGAGGCCAGCGCACGACGGTGGTCGCTCTCGACTCGACGGGCCTGCTCACGCAGCGCGGCCACCAGCCGCTCCCGCGTCGCGAGGAACGCTCCCAACAGTCCGGGCAGCACGGTCCGCAGCACCCCGGAGACCACGGTGCTCGTCGACGGCTCCCAGACCCGGACCGCCGCCAGCACCGCGACACCGATCACACCCCAGGCCACCAGGACGTCCGTACCCCGGCCGCCCTGCCTGGTCGCCATCCCCGACGCGATGAGGATCGCCAGGGGCGGCCATGGGTTGATTCCGCCGAAGTAGCCCGCCGTCTCACCCATCTCGCCGGTCCAGATCGGGAGCAGCACGGCGACCGCGGCCGCCAGGGTCGCGGCCGCGACCGCCCGAGGTCGCAGCAGCACGGCCAGGCTGCCCGCCAGCTGGACCGCCGCCGAGTACCAGCACACCAACGCCTCGGTGCTCTCTGCCGCGCCCGCCGCCGCGGCGAGCGGAACGGCCGGAGCAGCGGCGGCGACCAGGATCAACGCGGCGACGACCCGCGTCCGGGAGCGGGCGAGCCAGCCCCCGAGCCCGGTCGGTCGCCGCCGGGCGAGCAGACCCGTCACTTCCGGTTCCTCCTCATCGGTGTCGGTCGGCCGATCGGTGGCCCGGCCGTCGTCGATCGTCGCGCCGAACAGGCTGTCACCCGGCGGCCCACTCGCGGCAGGTCCACCTACGGCAGGCCCACTCCCAGCGACCCCATAGCCGGCAGGTCTACCCGCAGCAGGCCCACCCAAGCGAACCCATAGCCCGCAGGCCCACCTCCAGCGAGCCGGCAGGCGTCCGGTCCACCGACAGCAGTCCACTAAGGACATCCTTGTCCACTTGGGACGGCTGGCGGAGAAGCCGATCCTCCCCGATGAGCCCGCAGGCGGCTGGTTCATCGGCTGATCACCGCGACCCGGCCGACGTTCGGCGGCCGACGAGCCGGCTCACCGTGGCAGACCCGCAGGCGGCGGGCCGCACTCGGACGTCGTGATCCGGACGTGCGACTGCCGGACACTGGGCGACCACCCGCGATCGACGCCGGGGTTCCTCGCACGCCGTCACCCTCGCCCGACACCCCGCCGACCAGCCGAGCACACCTCGTCACCCGGCCGCTCCGCAGGTCCGGAACGGCTGCTCCCCGCGACAGTCCGTGGTGCGGCCGCCAAAATCCGCCAACCGAGACACGAGCATCACAGACGCCTCGCCCGATCCGACAGCCGCCGAAAGGTCCCGAACACCCGGACGAAGGTCGCCGCCTGCCGCCGTCCGTCATCCGATCGTCGGGCCTCCGGTGACCGATCGCCCGGTGCGGCGGACGCCCGGCCTGCGCTGCACTGAACGGGCTGTCCGTCCGCCGGTCGAATCGACCGCGCCGCCGAGAGGAATCCCCTTGTCGAACACCCGTCTTCACCCCGATCGCCGACGTCGCCGCCTCGCGGCATTGACCGCCGGGCTGATCCTCTGCGCGCCCCACGCCACCGCGAGCGCCACGACCGAGGCAGGCGCGCCTGCCGACCGCGCGACCATCGAGGCCGAGCTGGCCCGCATGGTCGAGGCGGGCGCACCCGGCGTCGCGGTCACCATCGCCGACGGCGCGCGACGATGGCAGGCCGCCGGCGGCCTCGCCGACCTCACCTCGGGCACGCCGATGCCTGCGGAGTCGACGTTCCGCGCGGCCAGCCTCACCAAGAGCATGGTCGCGGCCGCAGTACTCCGGCTCGTGGACCAGGCCAGGCTGTCGCTGGACGACACCCTCGACGAACTCGTGCCCGGCCTGGTGCCAGGAGAGGACGTCATCACGGTCGAACACCTGGTGCGGCACACCTCAGGACTCGCCGACTACACGGTCACGCTGGAACAGGAGACGCCCGCCGAGTACGGGAGTCGCACCTTCGCGCCTGCCGACCTCGTCGAGATGGGCGTCGCACTCGGTGCGGTCAGCCGCCCCGGCGAGGCGTTCCACTACTCCAACACCGGATACGTGCTGCTCGGCATGATCGTGGAGGCGACCACCGGACAGCCGCTGCCCGAGGTCCTACGGGACGAGGTCTTCACACCGGCGGGGATGGCCGACACCTTCCTGCCCGGCACCGAGCCGCGACTGCCCCAGCCTCATCCGACCGGCTACGTCGTGCTCGACGGGCAGCGGCACGAGGTCACCGAGATCAATCCGTCCTTCGCCTGGGCCGCCTACGGAGCGGTGTCCACCGCCGAGGATCTCCAACGGTTGTTCGCGAGCCTGCTGACCGGCGGGCTGCTCTCCCCCGAGCTGACCGCGCTGCTGCGCGACACCGTGCCCACCGGCCACGAGCTGTGGCCCGGTTACGGGCTCGGCATCGAGGAGATGACCACCACCTGCGGCGTTCGGCTGTGGGGGCACACCGGCAGCATCCCCGGCTACACGACGATGTCCTTCGCGACCGACGACGGCGCACGGCAGGTGAGCGTGCTGTTCAACCAGCAGGATGTGAGTCCCGACGCGGCGCTGATCGCGATCGGCTCAGTCAACATCGTCAATCTCGAGATCTGCGGCGAGCCCGCCGTCGACCTGTCGGAGTCGCCGACGACGTGATGCCGCCCGCTGTCCAATAGGCGCGGCGGACGCTGGCCGACAGCCGGTATCCGCCGCATCGCCGGACCAAACCCGGCTCAGGACGATCGACGCAGCGGCAGCATGGTGGGCACCGGATCGCAGGTGAGGAAGTCACGCACGATGCCGGTGCCCACCGCAGGCTTCTCGACCAACAAGAGGTGCGAGGTGCCGGGGACGACGGCCAGTTCGGACTCGGCGACACCCCGGTACAGCGCAAGCGTGTGCTCCAGTGCCACCAGGTCGTCGTCGCCGGTCATCACCAGGGTCCGGCTGCCGACGCCGCCGAGGTCGGCCGCCGTGAGCGTCGGGCCGGCCGCCGAGCAGCGCGCCATCTTCTCGGCCACCACGGGAAAGTGCTCGATGCCGTCGGGCGACACCTCGCCGTAGGAGTCGACCACGTCCTGCGGCATCTCGCCGTCACCGTCGAACGACACGGCGAAGCCGTCGCGGTGGAACACACCACTGACGAGGACCAGCCTGCGCACCAGGTCGGGACGACGCAACGCGACCAGCAGTGCGACGGCGGCGCCGTCGCTGTAGCCGACCAGGTGCGCGGGACCGCCGACGACGGTCGACAGGAAGCCGATCGTGTCCTCGGCCATCAGCTCCAGGGTGATGGGCCCCTCGACGTCGGGGGTGTGTCCGTGACCCCGCCGATCCGGGCTCAGGACCCGGAAACCGTCGGCGAGCGCGTCGAGGTTGCCGTGGAAGTCCCGTGAGTCGCTGAACCCGCCGTGCAGCAGAACCACCGGCTCACCACTGCCGTGCTCGTCGTACCAGGTGCGCACGCCGTCGATCTCGCTGTACTCCGCCATGTCGTCGGCGATCCTCTCGTCGTGGGGGGTGCGGGCTGACGTCGCGCCGGTTCGGGGCACCGACTCGACAGACACCGCAGCCGAACAGGGCTGCCCCGGCGGGCAGACACCCGATGATCGGCACCGACCGTCGACGTCGCAGTTCGACACGACACCGACCGCCGCCGGGATCGGTCGGCGGCGCAGAGCGGCAGCCGCCCGACGCGGCGCCGTCATCCAACCCGAGGCCACCGACAATCGGCCGGTCGCATCGGGCACACGACAGCCGGCCAGGACCGCCGTCCCCGTCGTCCGCCTCCGAAATTGCTCCCCACCGGCAACGGATCTGCCGTGCGGTCAGATCACGGGATCGGGGCGGACCGCGCGACAGAACGAGTCCGCAAGCTCGGTCGCGGTGCGCAGCCGGGCAGCCTCATCGGGGCGCCCGCCTGCCGCAGCCTCGGCAAGCACCTGCACGGCGATCGGCCCGATGAATAAGACGATCGCCTGCCGCAACCGCATCGGCCGAATGGCGCCTGCCAGCCGATGCCCCGCGAGCCACCGGGCGAGGAGCAGGCTGACGGCGCGGACGCAGCCGGTGCGCACGTAGCGGGCCAGCCCGCTGTCCGGCCGGGCGAGCGCCTCGGTGAGCAGCGCCGGAATCACCGGCATTCCCAGCACCGCATCGACCACGGCCGAGTAGACGCGCAGAACGGCCCCGCCGAGGTCGGCAGGCGGTTCCACGAGTGCGACGGAGATCCCGGCGAGCGGGCTGTAGCGGGCGAACGTCTCGATGAGCACCGCGTCGCGTCCGCCGACCTGCACGTGAATGGACTGGACACTGCACTGTGCCCTGGCTGCCACATCGTCGAGCGTCACCGCGCCGACGCCCCGTTCACTGATCAGCACGGCGACGGCGTCCACGACGCGGTCGGCCACCGGAGGCCGCAGCACCGAGCGTGCCCCCAGTTCCATCAACGCGGCATCCAGTTCACGTCTACTGCCGATCCGGCGAAGCAGCGTCGACCTCGACACGCCGAGCAGCACGGCCAGTTCGGTCAGTCCGAGAGACGACAACGGACCTGCTCGCGCCACGTCGGCGCGACGCAGCAGCTCCACTGCGGTCCTGACGAGCTGGCTCATGCCGTGAGGGTAGGAGAACGCCGTCACGAAAGTAGGCGAACGGGGGAAGCCGAACGGCCGAACGGCCCACACCTCATCGTGCAGCATGCGCACGGCCGTCAGCCCGGTGGCCGGGGCGCGGCTGCTGCTGATCATCGCGCTGCGCATCGCCCCGAGACACGACAGACTGCGCTTCGCAGGCAGCCTGTCGCGGCGACGACGAGCGCATCCGAGAGACCAGGAGGAATCGTGAGCAGACCGACTCTGGTGACCGGCGGGACCGGCACACTGGGACGCGCCGTGGTGCGACGGCTGCAGGCCCGAGGCCACGCGGTGCGGGTGCTCAGCAGGCGACCGCAGTCCCCCGATCAGCCTGCCCACGACCGGGTGGTCGGGGATCTCGCGACCGGTAGTGGCATCGCCGAGGCCGTGGCGGGGGTCGACACGATCGTCCACTGTGCGACCACCTCGGGCCGAGGCGACGTACAGGCGACCCGGCGGCTGACCGAGATCGCGCGGGACTCCGAGCATCCCCCGCATCTGATCTACGTGTCCATCGTCGGCATCGAGACCGTGCCGCTGCCGTACTACCGGATCAAGCTGTCCTGCGAGGGCATCGTGGCAGGCGCGGGGGTGCCGTGGACGATCCTGCGGGCCACCCAGTTCCACGATCTGGTGGCCCGACTGGCCGCCGTGCAGGAACGGTCGCCGGTCGTCCTGGCTCCCGCCGACGTCGCATGTCAGCCGATCGACGTCCGCGACGTCGCACGCAGACTGGTCGAGCTGGTCGAGACCGGGCCCGCCGGGCGGGTGCCGGAACTGGGCGGTCCGGAGGTGCTCGGTCTGGCCGAGTTCGCTCGACGCACCCTGACCGCCGAGGGCAGGGCTGCCCGGGTGGTGACACTGCCGGTGCCCGGCGCGCTCGGGCGCAGCCTTCGCGCGGGCAGGCAGCTGACGCCGAGACATGCCGTCGGAGAGATCACCTTCGATCGATTCCTGGCCGACCGTACGGCCTCGACACGTGAGGGCCCTCGCTGACCGCGCCTCGGTCGGCGGCCATGGTCGGACCGCGGCCCCGCTCGGCAGGCCGGGTGCCTGCATCGGCGCGCTCGCGTTCCCCCCGCACGTCGGGTTCGCCCTGCGGCGGCCCAGACCGGGCGGCGGCCGAGGGCGCCATCGACCCAGCAGTCGGACCAGGCCGCGAATGATGCGCAGCGCCCGACTCGACGGCGTCGCCAGGCGGCGGCACTCGGCGGCGACGACCGCCGAGCCGTGGTCGGCGGGTCGGTTTCGGATCGCTCCGAGGCCGGGCGAACGGGAAGTCTGCGTCTGCGTGGTCATGTCGTAGATCCTGCGCCAGCGCTGATCATCGGCGGTAGTCACAACTGTCATGACTTCTTCTGACAACTGTCATGGATTTCGGATGACAAGTGTCACTGATCGCAGCCATGAGTCACGCCGACGAGGCGAGCGCCAGGCACGCGTCGCGAGCCGGTACCGGCGTACGCCGCGCCAACTCTCGGACGCGGCGCGCACGATCTCCTCAGAAGTGGCGATGCCGCCTGCCGGGCCCTCGACGGGCGGCCACCGCACGAGGTCTCCCGCGCGGACCGGGTGCGGTCGGCCGTACAGCGGCCGCCCGACGACGGAGGACGCCGAGGACGCGTATGCGCGGGACGAGGCGGGTGCGGTCAGCGCCGAGTGGGTCGTCCGGAGAAGCGGCGGGCCAGATTGTGGCTGGGTCGCTCCACGAAGCGGTAGCACAGCTCCACCGCCACCGCGGTGGCGGCGACGCCCGCGAGCAGGGTCACCCACAGCGGCGTCACGTCCACCAGTGCGCGCAGCACCGGGAACGCCACCACGGCGTGCATCAGGTACAGCGAGAAACTGCGTTCGGACAGCCAGGTCCACACCGCCCGCTGCCGGAGCCGATTCTCCATCCCCAGCCCGACCAGCATGATCAGCAGACCGAAGGCCAGCGGGGCTGGTCGCAACACGAAGTCGTCGGCGAGGTCGAGGTGCGAGGACCAGACGTAGAGCCCCCAGCAGATCGCCAGGAAGAACCCGGCGAGCCACCCGTGGATCTTCTTGTTCCACCCGGCCCAGATGGCCTGTCCCATGACCGGGATCAGCAGATACGGCAGCTCGGAGGCCACCACGCCGAAGGTGCCGCCGAAGTGGTTGCCGAGCAGGATCAGCACGAGCAGGATCTCGATCTCGACCGCGATGGCGACCCAGATCCAGCGACGCAGCAACGGGAGCATCGCCGCGAGGAGCAGGCAGAACAACAGCTCCACCGCCAACGTCCACCCCACTCCGACGAAGGCGCCGAGCGGCCGTTGGAAGAAGTTGATGAGGGTGATGTTGGTGAGGATGTTCCCCAGCGTCACGTCGGGCTCGCTGCGCAGGACCAGCGGATGCAGGCCGACCGCCACGGCCGCAGCGCCGATCAGCACCGCGACGATCAGCGGCGGATAGAGCCGCATCAGCCGGTTCAACGTGAACCGGCCGGTGCCCATCTTCAGTGCGATCGGCGTGATCACGAAGCCGCTGACCAGAAAGAACAGCGGGACCGCCGCAGCGCCGATCCCTTCCTCCCCCAGGTGCAGCGGCGGACCGATGAAGTAGTTGAACGCCGTGGTGAACCACGTCGGCCCGACCTCCTCCTGGAGAAAGAGGATGTCGACGTGTCCGTAGAACACCCAGAGGGCCGCTATGGCGCGGACGATGTCGATGAACACGATCCGGCGGGGACGCTTTGGTGCCGGGGGCGGTTCGGCGCCCTGCGCGGTGCCGGTCTCCGAGGGCTCTGGGACCGCCTTGAGCTGGACCGTCTCGTCGGCGGGCTCGGGCGGGGCGGGCTTGGGCGGGGCAGGCTTCGGCGGCGGCGCGGGCGGCGGATTCCTCGACTGCGGCGGCGCCTTCGGACCCCCGTTGATCTCCTGGGTCTGGTCGAACTGCACGGTCTCCTCGACCGGCGCAGGCCGGGGCGGCAGCGGTTGTCGGCCCGCGCCGGGCGACGACGGCGGCACCACGCCGGGCTCCCGCGCCAGGCCGGGTGATCGAGACTCGCCGAGGCTTCTGGACGTGTCGGGCGCGTTCGGAGTCCGGGCAGCGGCGGGATTCCGGGGCACGTCAGGACCTCGAGGCGGCCCCGGCGGCGGAGCCCCACCGGGCTGCCGTAACGCCTCGGTCTGCGGCGGGCCGGTCGCCGCCCGGGGGCCTGCGGGTGATCTGCTCGCGCCGGTTCGCGCGTCGCCCCCGCCCGGTGCCGGTCCTCGATCGGGAAGCAGGCCGTCCGGCCGAATCGTCTCGACCCGCTCCGGCCCGTCGCCACGACGGGAGGCGGCGCCGCCCGGCCCGGCCTCGGATTCGGCGGGCCAGGGCACCCCGTCGAACTCGCGCACCGCACCGAGTTCGCGAACCGCCGGAGGACGATGGGCGCCTTCGGGCACGGAGTCCGGTCGGCCCGGTTCGCGAGGCGCGGCCCGTCGCCGAGTCCTGGCAGGCGCGGCTCCGTCCGGTTCGCCCGGACCGCCTGCGGTCTCCCGTCGTCCCGACGACTCCGGCCCACGCGAGGCAGCCTCGCTCGGCCAGGCCTGCCGGTCGATCTCCCGCCGTCCGACCCGGCCGTTGCCACCGGAGTCCGGCGCCGGTGCCCGTCGTCGCCGTCCCCCCGTCTCGCCTGCCGAGACCGGATTCGGCAGTACGGCCCCGCCGGGCAGCAGCGGGTCGCCGGGCTCGACGAACCCGCCCGGCCCCGCCGAGCCTCCCGACGGACCCACGGGCTCGCCGGGCGGAACGAACTCGGCAGGCGCGACGAACCCGCCAGGTGCGACGACCTCACCGGGCGGAACGAACTCACCGGGCGGAACGAATCCGCGCGGGGCGGGCTGCCCGTCCCGACGGGGTCTGCCGCCCGATGCCGTCGAGGTGTCCGTTGCGCCTACGACGTCCGGTTCAGGCCCATCGGGTCGACCACGGTCCGCCGTCTGCCTGCGCGCCGATCCCGGCAGGGGTCTGTCAGCCATCTCAGCCATTTCGGTCTTCTCGGCGGGTGGGCCTGCACGAACGACCGTCACGGTAACCCATTTCGACCATTCCGTTACCCCGAACGTCCGACGCCGTCGGAGCCCGTACGGTGCGCGATCACCTCAGCCGCACGCGGGTTCGACGCTCGATCACAGCTCCACGTAGACGCGGCCTGTCTGGTCCGCCGGGTGCCCGTGGGAGGTGAGGAAGTAGTTCGGTCCTCGACGCCGCACCTCGGCCGGTGCCGGGAACCGCCCGGCCTGATCCGCCCGGACGAAGAAGGCGTTCACGCCGGCAAGCTCGCAGTGCACGAGGCGATATCCCTTGCGCTCGGCCAACTCCACAAGCGCCCCGAGCGAGGCGCCGAAGTAGTCCGTGCCGTCCCAGCCGGGTGCGTCGCGCGGCTGCACGAGCGCGCGATCCGGGTCGAGCGCGGAGTTGTACTCGATCACCACGACGCGCGGCCGATAGTCCGCCATGGCGTCCCACACCCAGTAGTCCCCACCGTCGATGTCGATCGACACGACGTCGGGTTCGGCCGGAACCTCGCCCTCGCGGAACAGCTCCTCGATCCGCTCCGGGGTGACCATGGCGTGCAGGGTTCGGACGCGGTCGTTCCAGCGGTATTTCTGGTGCAGGTGGTGATTGTGCGCCCCGTCGGCCTCCATGAACAGGCCGCGCCAGCCCAGGACGTCGGCGAGCGCGATGCAGTTGCCCTCGCGGCCGGTCTCGACCCCGAACTCGACGAAGAAGCCGTCGGTGACGCCGATGCGGCGCAGGATCTCCAGGATGACGCCGTCCTCGCCATTCTGGGAGAGCAGCTGGAACTCGTGTTCACTCAGGTCCGCCGAGCCCTCGACGACGCCGGGACCAGTGTCCAGCTCGCGAAGCCGTCTGCGGTACTCCGGCAGTGCCGCGTAGACCTGCGAGCGCCGAGCAAGATCGAACTCGGTCAACATCGAACGAAGATAGCAGCAACATGGTGGCCGGGAACCGAGTATGGACCACTACCCGCCTGCATCGCGCGGACGCGGGCGGGCGGGTCCCGGCTCTGCCGCAGCCGGGGCGAGGAGGCAGGACTCGTCGCCCGTCGCGTCGACGAGGCACATCGAACCGGCCCGACGGCTCGCCGGTCGGCGCACGTCTGATCCGAACAATCGCGCCACCGTGCCCGGACAGATCGGGGGCGACTTCACCTCGGTCTGAGGACCGGACGAGGACACGCTCGCGGCCCTCAGTCGAGACAGAACTCGTTGCCCTCGATGTCCTGCATCACGATGCAGGACTCGTTCTCGCCGTCGGCAAGCAGCGTGCGCACGTGTACCGCGCCGAGCGCGACCAGCCGGGCGCATTCGGCATCGAGGGTGGCGAGTCGCTCTGCACCCACGAGTCCGGCGCCTGCCCGCACATCGAGGTGCACCCGATTCTTGACAACTTTGCCTTCGGGAACGCGCTGGAAGTACAGCCTCGGCCCCACACCGGTGGGATCGATGCAGGCGAACGACGCGCCCTGCTGTTCCGGCGGCGACGAGCGGTCGAGATCGTCCCCGGCAGCAGGCTCCTCCGTCGGCGGTACGACGTACCCGAGCACGTCGCACCAGAAGCGAGCGAGGCGCTCGGCTTCTGCGCAGTCGAAGGTGACCTGGAACTGTCGGACCGCCGCCATCGGGCCATCCTAGGGACGCCTGCTGGTCACCGAGACCGATCCTCGGTGATCATCGGGGCAGGGGCTCCCGCGCGATGAGTCGGCGATGCACTCGACCCGGGTCGCATCCGGTCACGGCATGTCGCGGGATGCCGGGCGGCCGCCGACGGAACGGGACTCCGCGTGGCTCACCGGGATGGAAGGCCCGTCCTAGCCCGGCTGATCTCCGGTCGCCGCAGCGCCTCCGGCGCCGACTCCGGGGGCCGTGCCTGCGGGCGTGATGGCGTTCGCGACGCGGCGACCCGCCGTCCGCATGTGCTCCCCCATCGCCGCCGCTGCGCCGTCGGGGTCGCGGGCGGCCATCGCCGCGAAGACCCGCTCGTGCTCGGCGACGGCGAGGCGAGCGTGCCGCCCGTCCCGCAGCGCCCGTTCGACCCACACCCGCAGCAGCGACCGGGTGCTCTGGAGCAGCTCCTGCAACACCAGGTTGCCCGCCGCCTCGGCGATCTCCAGGTGGAAGAGCATGTCGGCCTCGACGAAGGCCTTGAGGTCGCCATCATCGTCCTGGTTGTCGCGCATCACCGTCAGCCTGCCACGCAGCCGTCCGACGCCCGCGTCGTCGATCCGTTCCGCCGCCAGGCGGGCGCAGTAGACCTCCAGGCCGTGCCGCACCTCGATCAGCTCACGGGTGCGCGGTTCGCCGAGCATCAGGCCCCAGCTCAGCGTGCGCGGCAGCAGTTCGGACACACTGCCCCGCAGGTAGGTGCCCGACCCGGGGCGGACGATCACGATCCCGAGGATCTCCAGGGCGGCCAGTGCCTCGCGGACGGCGGAGCGCCCCACCCCGAGCGAGGTGGCCAGCGAGCGTTCCGGGGGCAGTCGCGTCCCCGGCTCGATCTGGCCGCTGGTGAAGAAGTCGAGCAGCCGCTTGGCGACCTCGGAGACGACCGATCCCGTGGGCATGGCGCCGAGCGTGGTGCTCAGGTGCGCGGCGGAATCGTCAGGGTACGAGGGCACGAGCAACGATGCTACCAAGATCGATCCGCTCGGCTGCGCCTCCGTGGACTCCGTGGGCGGCGACGGCGCGCAGACACCGCACCCGTCGAGAAAAATTGGTCAACCGGTTGACAGGTTGACCGGAGCGCTCCAATACTGGCTCCCAGCACGCCCCGAACCGTCTCCCCCGGCCGCAGGCACGGGTGAACGGGAGCACGGCGGCACGCGAGAGCAGACAGCGTTGTCGGAACTCACGCGCGCTTCCTCCTCGCCCGAGGCATCTCGTCGCCGGGCCCGATCTCGATCGGGTTCGCCTCGGGACTCACCCGGCGAGAAGCGCGCAAAAGGAGTCAGTGTGGACACCATGAGCACCGCGCGTCACGGCGAGAGCGACGTGGCGAGATCGGCGATCCGCAAGGTCGCCGTTCGACTTGTTCCGTTCGTCGCCCTGATGTTCTTCATCAACTACCTGGATCGCACGGCGATCGGGTTCGCGGCGCCGAACGGCATGAATGACGATCTCGCCCTCTCGGCGGCTCAGTTCGGCTTCGCCTCCGGCGTGTTCTTCATCGGCTACATCATCTTGGAAGTGCCGAGCAATCTCGCCCTGCACCGCTTCGGCGCCCGCCGATGGCTCGCCAGGATCATGGTCACCTGGGGCATCGTCGCGCTGCTCTTCACCTGGGTGCAGAACTTCACCCAGCTCGCCGTGCTCCGGTTCCTGCTCGGCGTCGCCGAGGCAGGCTTCTTCCCCGGCGCGATCCTGTTCCTCAGCCTCTGGGTCCCCGCCCGCTATCGCAGCCGCATCCTGGCGCTGTTCTACCTGGCCCAGCCGCTGACCACGGTCATCGGCGCCCCGCTCGCCGGCCTGCTGATCCAGCAGGACGGGACGTTCTTCGGCCTCGAGGGCTGGCGTTTCATGTTCTTCGCCGTCGCCCTGCCCGCGATCATCGTCGGCGTCATCGCCTGGTTCTACCTGGCCGACCGCCCCGCCGACGCGAAGTGGCTCACCAAGGCGGAACAGACCTGGCTGACCAGGGAGCTGGAGGCCGAGCACAAGAGCAAGGCGCCCTCCGACGGCAGGCATCCCGGCATGCGGTCCGTGTTCGGCAACGGCCGGGTCTGGCTGCTCTCCCTGATCTACTTCGGCTTCATCTACGGCCTCTACACGCTGGCCTTCTTCCTGCCCGCGATCATCGCCGAGTTCGAGGCGCGGTTCGGAACGACGTTCAACGTCCTGCAGGAAGGCCTGATCACGGCGATCCCGTACCTGCCTGCCGCGATCGTCCTCTACCTGTGGTCGAGGGACGCGACCCGACGCGGCCTGCGGACCTGGCACATCGCGGTGCCCGCCTTCGCAGGCGCGGTCAGCATCCCGCTCGCGTTGTTCGCGGGCTCCCCGGTGCTGACGATCGCGATCATCACGGTCACCGCCTGCGCGATCTTCGCGGCACTGCCCAACTTCTGGACGCTGCCGACCCGGTTCCTGACCGGGGTGGCCGCAGCCGCAGGCATCGCGCTGATCAACACAATGGGCAACCTCGCAGGCTTCGCCGCGCCCTACATCACCGGAGCGCTCTTCGACTGGACCGGCGGCTACGTCCTGCCGATGTTCGTCGTCGGCGGATTCATGCTCCTCTCCGGCGTCCTGATGGTGGTCCTGGCCCGTCGAGGCCAGATCGACGAGCCCCCGAGCGTCGCCGCGTCGTCGCACGCGGACGGGCCGACGGCCGACCGGTAGCCGCGCGACCGCCCATCCGACGTCTCGCCGTCCCGACGCCGCCGTCAGGAGATCATCGTCATGACCCGTCTCTTCAACGACCCGACCGACTTCGCCGAGGAACTCGTCGACGGCCTGGTCGCGGCGCACCAGAACCGAATCCGCCGCGTACCCGGCGGCGTGGTGCGCGCTGACCGCGCGGCGCCGGGCACGGTGGCCGTCGTCATCGGCGGCGGCTCCGGGCACCATCCCGCGTTCGGCGGGCTGGTCGGCGCCGGGCTCGCCCACGGCGCGGCGATGGGCGATCTCTTCGCCTCGCCGTCCGCACGCCAGATCCGGTCGGTCGCCGAGGCCGTCGACTCCGGCGGCGGCGTGCTGCTCTCCTACGGCAACTACGCGGGCGACGTCCTGCATTTCGGCCTGGCTCAGGAGCAGCTCCGCGCCGCAGGCATCCCGTGTCGCTCGGTGGCCGTGACCGACGACGTCGCCAGCGCCGACGAGGCGCGGCGAGCCGATCGGCGCGGCATCGCAGGTGACCTGGTGGTGTTCAAGGCGGCATCGGCCGCCGCCGAGGCGGGCTACGACCTCGACGAGGTCGCCCGCGTCGCCGCCCACGCCAACGACCGCACCCGCTCCTTCGGCGTGGCCTTCACCGGCTGCACCCTGCCCGGCGCCGCCGAGCCGCTGTTCACCGTTCCGCCCGGCCGGATGGCGGTGGGGATGGGCATCCACGGGGAGCCGGGCATCGGCGAACAGGACGTCCCGACGGCGGACGAGTTGGCCGAGCTCTTCGTCACCACCCTGCTCGCGGAGATCCCCGCCGACGTCACCGAGACCGGTGATCGACGGGCGGCGGTCCTGCTCAACGGCCTGGGCTCGGTCAAGTACGAGGAGCTGTTCGTCGTGTATCGGCGGGTGGCCGCGCTGCTGGCCGAGGCCGGGGTGGAGATCATCGAACCCGAAGTCGGCGAGCTGGTGACCAGCTTCGACATGGCCGGGGTCTCCCTCACGCTGACCTGGTTGGACGACGAGCTGGCGCGTTTCTGGCAGGCACCCGCCGACGCGCCCGCCTATCGCAAGGGCGGCGCGACGCAGGCGGGCGGGACGGCGCCGACCGGCCCGGCCGCCGGGACGGCGGTGCACGTCACCGGCTCGGCCGCGCAGGCGGGGACGACCGACTCCGCAGGCTCGGCCGGAACCACGCCGGGCGAGCAGGTCGGGGCCACGGCCGCCGAGCAGGCAGGCTCCTCGGTGCCCGCCACCGAGGAGTCGCGCGCCGCCGCCGTCCGGGTGCTCGCCGCGCTCACCGCCGTCCGCGACGCGATCGAGGACGCCGCCGAGGAGCTGGGGCGGATCGACGCGGTGGCGGGCGACGGCGATCACGGCATCGGGATGACCCGAGGAGCGCGAGCCTGCGTCGACGCCGCCGAGGCCGCCGTCGACTCTGGCGCAGGCGCGGGCACCACGCTGGGTCGGGGGGCCGAGGCCTGGGCGGACCGTGCGGGCGGCACCTCCGGCGCCCTGTGGGGGGCGGCCCTGACGGCGCTCGGCGCCGCACTCGGCGACCAGTCCCGGCCCGACGGACCCGCCGTCGTCACCGGGGTGACGGCAGCCGAGACGGCCGTACGCCGGTTGGGCGGCGCCGAGGTCGGCGACAAGACCATGATCGACGTCCTCACGCCCTTCGCCTCGGCCCTGAGCAGCCAGATCACCGCCGGAATTGCAATGCCGGACGCCTGGGGAAGCGCGGCCGTCATCGCAGACCAGGCCGCCGCCGACACCTCGGCTCTGCTCCCCAGACGGGGCCGTGCCCGGCCGCTGGCCGAGAAGAGCCTCGGGACGCCCGACGCGGGAGCGGTGTCGCTCGCACTGATCGTCCGGGCGGTGCACGGCGTGCTGACCGACCGCTGACCCCCACACCGTCTCATCGCGAAGGAGGAAACGATCATGACCGACAGGCTCCGCATCATCGTGGGATCGGACGACGCGGGTTTCGAGTACAAGGAGGCCCTGAAGCAGGATCTCGCGGCCAGCGATCTCGTCGAGTCCGTCCAGGACGTCGGCGTGGACGCCGAGAGCCGGACGGCGTATCCGCATGTCGCCGTCGCGGCAGCGGAACTCGTCGCGTCCGGGGCGGCGGATCGGGCGCTGCTGATCTGCGGCACCGGTCTCGGTGTCGCCATCGCCGCGAACAAGGTCTCCGGCATTCGCGCGGTCACCGCTCATGACAGCTTCTCGGTCGAGCGGTCGGTGCTCAGCAACAACGCCCAGGTGTTGACCTTCGGGCAGCGCGTGATCGGCCTGGAACTCGCACGCAGGCTGGCCAGGGAGTGGCTGACCTACCGCTTCGACGAGGACTCCGCCTCGGCGGCGAAGGTCCGGCTGATCTCCGACTACGACCAGGGCGGGTCGGCCGCCGGGAGCCGGGCGTCATGACCACGGCGGACGAGGCCGCACCGCTGACCATCGGCATCAGCCTCAAGATGTACTTCGGCCACCGGCACACGCTGGCCTGGAGTCGCGAGGTCGTGGCGATCGCCCGCCGTCATCGTGCGGTGCGGGACGGGCTCGCGACCCTGGTGCTGCTGCCCTCGTTCCCCGCTCTGACGTCGGTGCTGGACGAGTGCCGGGACTCCGGCGTCCAGGTCGGCGCCCAGGACCTGTCCTGGGCTGATGCGGGTGCCTTCACCGGCGAGGTCAGCGGGACGCAGCTGCGCGAGATCGGCTGCACCCATGCCGAGGTCGGCCATGCCGAACGACGCAGACTGCTCGGCGAGGACGAGGAGATGATCGCCGCCAAGACCGCCGCGGCACTGCACAACGGGCTCGTGCCGCTGCTGTGTGTCGGGGAGGCCGAGCGAGGCTCGGCGCGGGTCGCGGCGTCGACCTCGGTGGCGCAGGTGGAGTCGGCGTTGAGTGCGGCCCGCCGCGCCGAGATCCTCGGCCCGATCACGGTGGCCTACGAGCCGCAGTGGGCGATCAGCGCCGCCGAGCCCGCCGACCCCGCGCACGTCCGAGAGGTCGGCACGGCCCTGCGCCGCCAGCTGGCCGCCGACCCGATGCTGACCGGGAGCCGGGTCGTCTACGGCGGCAGCGCGGGCCCCGGTCTGCTGACCGAGCTGGCCGACGGGGTGGACGGGCTGTTCCTCGGACGGTTCGCGCACGACCCGGCGGCGGTGGAGTCGATCCTCGACGAGGCGGCGGCGCTGGGAGCCGGGCGGGGGGTGCGGGCATGACGATCGGCCTGAGCACCTACGCGTTCTTCTGGCGGCTGTCCGATCGGATGCCGCGACCGCTGTCGTTGACCGAGGCGCTGGCGGAAACCCGCGCGCTCGGCGTCTCGCTCTTCCAGATCTGCGACCATCCGGAGCTGGAGCGGATGTCGACGGCCGAGCTGCGCGAACTGCGGACGGCGGCCGACGGGCTGGGGCTGACGCTCGAACTCGGCACCAGGGGTCTGCATCCGGATCACCTCCGCCGATACCTGGAGATCGCCCGCATCCTCGGCGTCCGGCTGCTGCGCTCGATGATGAACTCCGGCGAGGACCGACCGTCCCTCGAGACGGCGGAGGACCGGCTGCGCACGGTCCTGCCCGAGTTCGCGGCGCAGGGCGTGACGCTGGCGTTGGAGACCTACGAGCAGGTGCCCACCGCCACCCTGCTGCGGCTGATCGAGCGCATCGACAGTCCGAACCTCGGCGTCTGCCTCGATCCCGCCAATGTCGTCGCCGCCCTCGAACACCCGGTGAGCGTCGTCGAGACCACCGCGTCCCGCGTGGTCAACGTGCACGTCAAGGACTTCGCCTTCAGCAGGCAGGACGGCTGGGTCGGCTTCACGCTCGCAGGCGCCCCGCTCGGCACCGGCCTCTTGGACTACGACCACCTGATCAGGACGGTCGACCCGGAGGCACGGGGCGTCAACCAGGTGATCGAGCACTGGCTGCCCTGGCAGGGCGACCCGGCGACGACCCGACTGCTGGAAGAGCAGTGGACCAGACACAACATCGAGTTCCTCAAGGAGCGGACATCATGACGGCAGCACCAGCAGGACCCTTGACCATCGCCGTCATCGGCGCGGGCGGCAAGATGGGGATGCGCGTCTCGGACAATCTCGTCAGGACCGATCACCTCGTCCGCTACTGCGAGACCTCGGAGGCGGGCAGGCAGCGCGTGCAGCAGGCGGGCCGGGAGGTCACCGACGCGGTGACCGCCGTCCCGGACGCCGACGTGGTGATCCTCGCGGTACCCGACATCGCGCTGGGTCCGGTGTCGGCGGACCTGGTTCCGCAGCTCAAGGCGGGCGCAGTGGTGCTCACCCTCGACCCGGCTGCCGCCTACGCCGGGCTGCTGACCAAGCGGTCGGACCTGGAGTACGTCGTCGCCCACCCGTGCCATCCCTCGGTGTTCCTGGAGCGCACGACGCCCGAGGAGTACGCGGACACCTTCGGCGGCATCGCGGCCCCGCAGGACGTGGTGGCGGCCATCGAGTCCGGCGACGAGGCCAAGCGGGCGCTCGCCGAGTCGGTCGTGCGAGTGATGTACGCCCCGGTGCTGGACGTGCACTGGGTGACGGTCAAGCAGCTCGCCTACCTGGAGCCGACGCTGGTCGAGACGGTGGCGTGCATGGTGGGCGACCTCCTCAACGAGGCGCTCAAGGAGACCGTGCACACCGTCGGGGTCCCGGAGGCCGCCGCCCGCGCGATGCTGCTCGGGCACACCCAGGTCGCGCTGGCCAACACGCTCAAGGGCGACAACCCGTTCTCCGACGCGTGTCTCATCGCGATGGACTACGGACGCGAGACGATCATCAAGGACGACTGGAAGAAGATCTTCAACGACGAGCAGCTCGACACCGTGATCGCCAGGATGCTGCATCTGAACGACAAGGGCTGATCGTCGGATGTGCAGGCGCCCGGCGGGCCGAGCGGTCTGCCGGGCGGCTGGCGTGTTCGGATCGTCGGCGACCCGCGTGGTGCGCGCGTCGACGTCCTGCGGTGTCGCCGATCTGTTGAGCAGCGGCGGGATCACGGTCACCGCTCGGCTGGTCCGCGAACCCGACGAACGGTGGGATCGGGTGCCGCAGGCGTATCTGCCGGCGACGAAACCGGACGGCCGTGATCGACCGTTTCGCGCCCGTCCGTTCGCGACCGGGATCTGGGCCGGGCACCGGGCACCGGGCACCGGGCACCGGGCACCGATCGGAATATGCAGGCAGCCGGGAAGGCCGCCGTGGTCGGAAAACGGCCTGGAGACGGCAGCGGCGCTGCGGCAAGAACGGCGCTGCGCTGAGAAAGGGCAGTGCCCGAGAACGACAAGTGCCTGCGAGCGGCAGTACCCGCCACCGCGACGCCGATCGGCGAACAGCAGGGCACGAGCCCCCGCAGCGCCCGGCCCCGTGACCCGGAGCCGGGCGCAGGTACGGCCTCAGGCTGCCGGCTTCACAGCCGATCGAGGACCCAGGTCGCGAGTTCCTCGGTGATCACGCAGTGCGGGGTGTTCATGCTCGAGTAGACGAAGTCGTCGAACGCGCTCTGCTCCCCGGGGAGACCGGAGACGTCGACGAACAGATCACCGGCGCCGTCGAGGTCCCCGAAGCCGAGAGCGCTCAGGGTGGGCACGAAGTTGACCGAGCGGTGGAAGACCTCCGCTGCGCCGTATCGGTTGAGGACGTCGGCGAGGATGCCGAAGGACTCCAGGGTGCCGCCGGGTGCGCCGTCGATGGCGGGGAGGTCGCTGGTGACGATGTCCTTCGGCTTGCCGAGCGCCGCACGCAGCTCCGCTACGAGGACGTCGCTGCCTTCCGCCTGGGTCAGGAGATTCGTGCCCTTGAACAGCGGACCGGTGACCTTCAGCGCCACCTCGCCCGGCGGGACCCCGTTGCCTGCGCCGTTGCCCGCGCCGTTGGCGACGACGAGCTTGCGGGGGCGGGCGGGCCAGGCACCGAGGCGATTCAGATCAGCGAGGAGTTCCCTCCGGAGGGCGCCTGTGGCGGGCACCTCGTCTTCCGAGCCGATGTGGCGCCACAACAGCTGCCGGGCGGCCGGACTGTTGATCTGGTCGGCGAAGGCCGGGCTGCGGTAGTGCGCGAAGGCCTGGAGGGCGATCGGGATGGCGGCACCACCGTGCGGGCCGTCATAGGAGAGATAAGTGGCGGTCTGATGGTCCAGCCGCATGTGATGGCGTTCGCAGGTCGAGCTGCTCACGCCGCGGTCGTCTCCACTGTGGACCGCCGTTCTCCCGGGACGTCGACTGCGCGGGAAGCAGCTGCCCACAAAGGATTCCTCGGCCACGGGTGCGGCACCGAGACACCGCGCGAGGACGCGACCGGCAGCGGGGTCCGGCACCCCGACCGTCCGAGCGGACCGAGCCCGATGCCGAGGATTACCCCGATATGGTCTATACCACTGCGGTCTCCGCTGGACACACTGACCGGGCACTGACAACGACGACGATGGCGGTGGATCACGATCATGCGAGACAGCGACACGACGCGACGCCGGTTTCTCGCGGCGCTGGGCATCACCGGGACCACGGCGGTGCTGGCCGCCGCGACGGGGGCGGGTGCCGCTGCCGCGACGACCGCAGGCGGCGGGCACCCCGCGGGCGGCCCGGGCGGCGCGGCGTCCGCGGCCGCAGCGTCCGCAGGCGCGACGGGCAGGCAGCCGCAGCCGGTGTACCTGGGCAGCTTCGGGTGGACCGATCCGCCGGGGCGCGGCCTCGACGTCGCGAGCCGGGACTCCGACGGGCGGATCACGCTGGTCGGGACCGTGGCGGACGTGCCGGACGCCTCCTCGCTGGCGTTCTCGGCCGACCGCCGGTTCCTCTACACCGTCAACGAACTCATCCCCACCGGTCGGGTCACCGCACTGAGCCTGGCCGACCCGTTCTCGCCCACGATCGTCAACAGCAGATCCACGCTAGGCGCCGGACCCACGCACCTGAGCGTGCATCCCGGCGGGCGCTTCCTGCTCACGGCGAACTACACGGCGGGTTCCGTCGTGGTGCATCCGCTGGCCGAGGACGGGTCGATCGGCGAGGCCACCGATCTGGCCCAGCACGTCGGCGCCGAGCGGGACCCGCACGCCCACCAGGTTCTCGTCGACCCGTCCGGCGAGCATGTGATCGCGGTGGACCTCGGGGCGGACTCCGTGTACGTGTACTCACTGGACCTTCAGGCAGGCACCCTCGCCGAGGAGCAGCAGCTCGTCCTCGCCTCGGGCAGCGGGCCGCGTCACCTCGCCTTCCACCCCGACGGCGGACACGCCTACGTCCTCGCCGAGCTGGCCTCCACGATCACCGTCCTCGACTGGGATGCGACCACGGGGCGCTTCACCGAGGGGCCGACGCTCAGCAGCCGCGCGGCGGACGCGACCGGCGAGAACTTCCCGGCCGAGATCGCCGTCTCCGCCGACGGCCGCTTCGTCTACGCCTCCAACCGAGGGGACGACGACATCGCGATCTTCGCGGTGGCCGAGGACGGTGCGTCGCTGCGGCTGCTCGAGACCGTCGCCACGGGCGGCGCCTGGCCCCGACATTTCGCGCTGGACCCCGGAGAAGACGGGCTCTTCGTGGCGAACCAGAACTCCGGCACCCTCACCCGGCTACCGCGCGATGCGGCGACGGGGCTCCTGTCGCCCGCCGAGACGGTCGTCGAGGTGCCGGGCGTCTGTGTGGTGGCCTTCCTCGGCTGATCCCGCATGCCGGCCGATCGTCTGTGGGGCGAACGGAGGGCCGTCCGCGTTCGGACGCCGCTCCGTTCGCTCCCCGCGCGAGGTCGCCTGCCGAGGTATCCAGACGAGGTCGGCGACGGCCGGAGGCTGCGAGTCAGCTCCGGCGCACCGCCACGGCGTCGATCTCGACCAGGATTCCCGCCAGCGTGCTGCCCACCGTGGTCCGCACCGGATGCGGTGCGGTGAAGCGCCGCCCGTAGACGAGGTCGTACGCGGCGAAGTCGCGGTCCAGGTGTTGCAGGTGGACGGTCGTCTTCACCACGTCGGACAGGCCGAGGCCCACGGCGGCCAGCGCCCGCTCGACGTTGTCGATCACCTGCTCGGTCTGGGCCTCGACGCCGTCGGGGATCTCCCCGGTGGCGGGGTCCTGTGGGCCGAAGCCCGCCGTGAAGACGAGCGTCCCGGTGTCGATCACGTGGCTGTAGGCCCCGGCGGGCTTGGGCAGGTCGGGACTGGTGATGGCGGTCCAGGTCATGCAGGCACTCCACTCTCTCGATGGTCGGTTCTTCGGCGCGGTCATCGGGCAGTTCAGCAGGCGACGCCCCGGATGTCGACCTGTTCCCGAGCTGCCTATCGACCGGGGCTCGGCGACCGAGTCCGGCGATCCCCCGCCGCGAGCACCTCCCGCACCGCGTCGAGCACCAGCCGGTCCTCCCCCGGTTCCAGGGTCTGCGGATTCAGCGCGACGGCCTCGCCCGCCACGCCGACGGCGATGTGCGGATCGCGATCCCAGAGCGCGTCGACGAGCGAGTCCCTGGTCCAGCCCGATGCCGGTTCCAGCCAGAGCAGGGCCCGGCCGTGCGGCTGGCCCGCCTCGCTGGGATAGCCCCGCACCACCCGCACACCCGTGATCCCGGCCAGACCGTCGATCCAGCGCCGCACCGACTCCTCATACGCCGCCAGCAGCGCCGTCTCGTCCTGGGCCAGCGTCCACTCCAGGGCGGCGAGCACCCCGAGCAGCTCCTCCTTGCCGACCTTCATGCCCCGGCCGAACGCGTGGTGCGGACTGCCGTGCAGGCGAGCCCCCTCGACGATCTCGCGGCGCCCCAGCACCAGGCCCGCCGACTGCGGGCCGCGCAGTCCCTTGCCGCCGCTGAGGATCACCGCGTCGGCACCGAGTTCCGTCGTGTAGTGCCACAGCGAGGCGACCGGCGGAAGCTGGGCCGCCGCGTCCACGATCACCGGCACCCCCGCCGCCTGCGCCGAGGCGATGACCTCGGCGAGCGGCGGGGCGCCCGAGGCGTAGTGCTCGCCCGCGAACCACAGCAGGCAGGCGGTGTCCGGCCCGAGCGCCCGCCGGAGCGAGCCCGAATCCGCGCCGAACTCGACGACCGCCACGCCGAGCTGCCGGACGGCGTAGTCGTACGGGTTGCGCTGACTCGCACAGATCGCGACCCGTAGGCGCCGCCCGCCGACGGGCGGGAACGACTCGCGGGCCGTCGGCTCCGGCCCGGTCACGCAGCCCGCGACGCTCAGGGTCAGGCCCGAGGCGGCGCCGGAGGTGACGTAGGCCGCCTCGTTCCCGGTGAGCATCGCCAGCCGCTCACCCACGCTGCGCTGCAATTCCGTCAGGTCGACGAACTGTCGAGACGCCAGGGCCATCGCGTCGATCACCGGCGGCGCCAGTAGCGAGCCGCCGAGCCGGGTGAGGGTGGCCGCGGCATTGATCACCGGCCGCAGCCCGAGTGCCCGGTAGACCGAGGCGGCCTGCCCCGGCGAGTCGACACCGGTGCAGGCCGGGGCATCGACCGCCGGGAGCCCGCCCGGCCCGGCGCCGCCCGGCACGCTGCCCGCTCGCCCGCTCACGGCAGCTCCGAGACGAAGCGGGCCAGCGTCTCGACCCCCAGCCGCTCGGCCAGCCAGCCGTCCATCGCGACCGCGTCGGCAGCGTCCTCATCGGTGAGTCGGTAGGTCTCCACGTCAGGCCCGAGTGCCCGCACCAGCTCCGCCGTCCAGGGTGCCGCGCCGCTGGGCACGCTCAGCAGCGTCGCCGCCCGGACGGACTCGGCGTGCCGGGCGGGATCGAACAACGCCAGCGTCCTGGTCACCAGCGGCTCATCCTGCGGACGGAGGCGGAGCAGGTCGTTGAGCTCCTCCAACGGGTATTCGCCGGTGGTGTGCCGCCGGGCCTGCGCATCGTGCAGCAGGGCGCCGGTGACCCGCGCGGCGGTGAAGACCGGCCTGCGTGCGGCGGTGGTGAGCACCAGGTCGTCCCCGGTGATGCCGATGCGCGCCGGATCGACCTCCGGCCGGGCGGCGAGCACCTCGGCGGCCCGCAGGCAGTCGGCCAGGATCGCGCGGTAGACGAACGTGATCGGGTCCTCGATGCCGAGGGTGAACAGCCCCGGATACCGGGCGCGGAAGGGACTGTCGGCCCGGCGCTGTCCCCGATGCATGGGGGTGAGCACCACATAGCGCAGTCGGTCGTTGTAGTGCGGGGCGTGGTTGACGCTGCCATGACGCGGCAGTTCCAGCAGGCCCGGGAACGGGCCCGGTCCCGTCGGCACGCTGAGGTAGCCGAAGAGCCGATGGGAGTCCAGGCTGCTGAACCGGATCTCGTATCCGGTGAAGTGCTCGGTGGACCTCGCCGGGACCGGGTCGAGCACTGGTCGGGCGGGGAAGCCCGCGAGGTCGGCGTCCAGTTGCGTCCAGAAGGTGTCGAACTCGCTCACGCGTGGGCTCCGTCCCTCGTGCCTGCCGGATTCAGGTGTCCGTCGAGGAACCTCTCCACCTCGGGGATCACCCAGCGCAGTCCCGCGTCGTGTCCGCAGCGCGGGAAGGTGTGCAGCTCCTTGACGCCGCCGAGGGCGCGGTAGACCGCGAAGCCGGTCTCCGGCGGGCAGACGTCGTCTTCCAGCCCCAGATACACCAGCGAGGGCGCCTGCACGGCGGGGGCGAAGTTCATTCCGTCGTAGTAGGCCACCGTCTCGGTGACGGCGTCCGTCAGGTCGGGGTGGACGCGCAGGAACTCGGTGATCTCCTCGTAGGGATAGGAGTGCGTCAACCGGGTGGCGTCCATGATCCCGCAGAGGTAGGGAGCACCGGCGGCGAAGGCCTTGACGACTCCCGGCCGCAGTGCGGCGGCGATGATGCCGAGGCCGCCGCCCTGGCTGGACCCCCAGATGCCGATGCGCTCGGTGTCCACCTGCGGAAGCGCGGCGACCACGTCGAGGGCTCGCACCACGTCGAGGTAGAAGCCCCGGTAGGCGTAGGCGAATCGATCGGTGATGTCGGCGGTCAGCAGTCCCGGATAGCCGGGATTGACGACCTCGTTCGACCGCAGCTTGCCTCGGGGCGCCAGGCCGAGGGTGAGGTAGCCGCGTTCGGACCACGACTTGAGGATCGAGGGCTCGGAGATGTAGCCGGGAATGTGCACGACGGCGGGCAGCGGGCCGGTTCGGGCCGCGTCGACGGGCATGGTGCACCAGGCCGCGACGCGCACGTCCTGGAAGCCGGTGTAGTGCAGTTCGTAGACGTCGACGCGGTCGGTGGAGCGCTCCGGCAGGTGCGTCAAGGCCGGTCGGGCCGGGACGTCGTCGAGCAGGCGCAGCGTCTCGGTCCAGAAGTCCTCGAAGTCGGCGGGGCGTGGCACGTCGACACTCGCCGCCTCGAGACCTCTCGATCGGCTGTTCCCAGTCATGGTCAGGATCGCCTTCCTGTAGTCGGTCCGCACGCGTGGCGGTCGGTTCGCGGATCGGCCGCCTCGTGGGGTCGAGCGGTTCGTGGGGTCGATCAGCAGGCGGGGATCGGCGCCGACACGTGCGGTGCGTACAGCGAGGTGCCGGTGTCGGCTGCGAAGAAGTGCGCCCGCTCGGACCGCAGGACCACCGAGACGGCGTTGTCGATGCCGACGCGGAACGGCGCGGGCACCCGGGCCTTGAGCAGCTCACCGCCGAGATCGACGGTGACCAGCACGTCGGCGCCCAACGGCTCGGCGACGAACACCGTGCCGCGCAGGCCCGCATCCTCCGGTTCGTTCTCGGCGGCCGAGGCGGGGCGAAGCAGCACGTCCTCCGGCCGGATGCCCAGCACCACCCGACCGGCGGGGAAGTCCGACGCGGCCCGCGCCGCCTCCTCGGTGAGGACGACGGCCGCTCCGGCGCTGTGGAAGACCCGGTGCCCGTCGACGTCGCGCAGCTCGCCGGTGACGAAGTTCATCGGCGGCGAGCCCATGAAGGAGGCGACGAACATGTTCGCCGGCCGGCCGTAGATGTCCTCCGGCGGGGCGCACTGCTGGAGCACCCCGCCCTTCATCACGGCGATCCGGTCCGACATCGTCATCGCCTCGACCTGGTCGTGGGTGACGTAGATGAAGGTGCGCGAGAGATCGGCGTGCAGGCGCTTCAACTCGACGCGCATGTCGCCCCGCAGTTGCGCGTCCAGATTGGACAGCGGCTCGTCGAGGAGATAGGCGCCCGCGTCGCGGACGATGGCCCGGCCCAGCGCGACCCGTTGTCGTTGACCGCCGGACAACTCCCTCGGCTTGCGGCCGAGCAGCTCGGAGATGCCCAGCGAGGCGGCGGTGCGGGCGACCCGTTCGCCGATCTCGGCCCTGGGCACCCGCATCATCTGCAGGGCGAAGCCGATGTTCTGCTCGACGGTCTTGTGCGGATAGAGCGCGTAGCTCTGGAAGACCATCGAGACGTCCCGTTTGTTGGCGGGCAGGTAGCCCACCGGCTCGTCGTCGAAGTAGACCTCGCCCGCGCCGACCTTCTCCAGGCCGCAGATCATCCGCAGCGTGGTGGACTTGCCGCAGCCCGACGGGCCGACCAGGGTCAGGAACTCCCGATCCTCGATCGTCAGGTCGAGGTCGTCGACGACGACGTTGTCGCCGAAGGCCTTGTGCAGGCTCTCCAATCGGACCTGAGCCATCTCTCGTCTCGTCGGCGTCGCGTCGGCGGGCCCGGAGGCCGCCTGGCCGGTCATCCCTTGACGGAGCCCGCCGCCATGCCCTGCACGATCAGCCGCTGGAAGATCAGCACCAGGATCAGCGGGGGCACCACGGCCACCACGCCCGCCGCCGCCATCAGGGTGAACTGGGTGTTCATGTCCGTGGCGAAGTTGGCGGCGACCACCGGGATCGTCTTGGCCGCCTCGGTGGACGTCATGAACAGGGCGAACATGAACTCGCTCCAGGCGGTCATGAACGAGAACACCGCCGCCGCGACCAACCCCGGCGCCGCCACCGGGAGGAACACCGACCACATGGTGCGGAACCAGCCGCAGCGATCGACCCTGGCGGCGTCCTCCAACTCACGCGGCACCGCCCGGAAGAAGTCCTTGAGCACCCAGATCGTCACCGGGAGCGAGAACGTCAGGTAGGACAGGATCAAGGCCCAGTAGGTGTCCAGCAGGCCCATCGAGCGGATCATCAGGTAGAACGGGATGATGATCGCGATGCTCGGCACCATCCGGGTGATCAGGTAGCCGATGAGCAGCAGCCGCCCGCCGATGAAGCGCAGCCGGGAGAACGAGTAGGCGGCGGGCACCGCGAGCACCAGGTTGAGCAGTGCCGTCGCGGAGGCCACGATCATGCTGTTGCCCAGCGCGAACGGCGTCTCCCTGATGGCCCGACCGCCGACCAGCGCCTGACTCTCGTCCGGTCGCAGGAAGCTCAGGTAGTTGTCCAGAGTGGGGTGCGGCGGAATCCAGTTCGGCGGCACCGAGATCGCGTCGACCTCGCGCATGAAGCTCATCGCGAAGATCCAGTAGAACGGCAGCACCAGATACAGGACGAAGAACGCGGCTAGCGTGTAGACGACGATCTTCTTCCAGGGGACCCGATATCGGAGCGGGACGGCCCGGCGCGGTCGGGACGGCCGCGGGCGCGGCGGCCGCACGTCCGGCGGCGGCACGTTCGGCGTGGTCATACCTCGAAGCTCCCCTTCCGATAGAGGGCCGCGACGTATCCCACGGAGATGATCAGCGTGAAGGCGGTGATCACCCAGGAGTAGGCGCTGCCGAGGCCGAAGTCGGTGTAGGTGAGGGCGGTGCGCACGTTGAGCACGGCGATGATGCTGGTGGCGTCGCCCGGCCCGCCGCCGGTGAGCACGTAGATCGTGTCGAAGGCCCGGAAGGCGTTCATCGTCTCCAGGATCAGGACGATCAGCAGCGGATGCAGCAGCCACGGCAGCGTGATCTGACGGAAGCGCTGGAACGCCCCGGCGCGGTCGACCTTCGCCGCGTCGTAGAGATCCGACGGGATGGTGGACAGCCCGGCGAGCAGCAGGATCACCGCGAACGGCAGTGTGTTCCAGACCTGCGCGAAGGCGGTCAGGAAGAACGCCCCCGACGGCGAGGACAGCCACGCCTGATAGCTGTCGATCAGGCCGAGGTCGGTGAGCAGGCCGTTGAGCGCCCCGGTGTTGGCATCGAAGATGGTCCGCCACATCAGGCCGTTGACCACGCCCGGCATCGCCCACGGCAGCAGCGCCAGACTGCGCAGCACACCCCGCCCGAGGAAGCTCTCGTTGAGCACCAGCGCGAGGATCATCGCCAGGACGACGGTCATCGAGACCACCAGCACCACGAACAGTCCGGTGGTGCGCAGGGAGCTCAAGAACGTCGGGTCCCGCCACAGCGCGAAGTAGTTCTCCAGCCCGATGAACCTCGTGTCGTCGGGCCGCTTGAGGTTCTGCTGGTGCAGGCTCACCCAGAACGAGTAGCCGATCGGGTAGGCGACCAGGGAGAACAGGACGATCAGCGCGGGGCTGTTCATCGCGTAGGCACGCAGCGTGTCACTGGCGGCGTTCCCGAATCGGCGGCGTCGTCGCCTGCCCGCGGGGGCCGGTGGCGCTGCCGGTGGCGCGGGGCTGGCCATCATCGCCTCCTACTCGTAACGGCGGGCGAGAGATCGGGCGGCTCGCTCCAGCTCGGCAGAGCCCTGGGCGGGGGTGCGGTCCCCGGTGAACACCTGCTGCACGGTGCGCTGCAACGTCGCCTCGAACTCCGCGTACCAGGGCACCGCGACGACGCTGCGCGCCCGCGCGACGCTCGCCAGGTAGGCGTAGATCTCGGGATCGGCGAAGGCGCTCAGGGACTCGACGATCTCGGGATCGTCGGCCAGGTCGGTGAAGGCGAACCCGAGACCCCGCTCCAGGAACCAGAATCGCGCCGTATAGGGCGATCCGTCGTCGTCGAGCCCGCCCATGTAGTGCAGCAGGCGCTCCGCCTTCTCCTGGACGTCGGTCTCCAGGTTGAGGCAGTACATCCGGGAGTTGCTGACCGTGCCCTCGGTGCGGCCGTCGATGCTGGGGATCGGGGCGAGTCGCATCGCCCCGGCCGTGTTCGACACCGCAGGATCGTTGTAGTTGCGCAGCGAGTACCGGGGCTGGATGGTGAAGGCGTACTGGCCCGCCATCATCGCGTTGTCCATCGGCACCGGGAGCGTCTGCACGGAGGCCGGGTCGAGCACCTGGGAGTCGGCACTCACCCGCAGCAGCCAGTCGAGTACCGCCGTCGTCGCCGAACCGGGCAGGTTCATCACCGGCTGGAAGTCCTCGTCGAACAGGTCGGCCTCGTTGGCGTAGACCAGCGCCCAGATCCACATCAACGCGGTGTCGGAGAGCTGCGCAGGCAGGCCGATCGGATGTTCGAGCAGCCCGGCCCGTTTGACGGCCAGCGCCTGCTCCTCCAGCTCGTCGAGCGTGGTGGGCGGGGTGTCGTAGCCTGCCTCGGCGAGGATGTCGGCGTTGTAGATCAACGCCTGGGAGTCGGTGTAGTAGGGCAGTCCGTACCGCCTGCCCTGATACGTCATGGCCTGGGCGACCGACGGGTAGATCGCCTGATATACCTCGTCGATTCCGGCGAGTTCGTCTAATGGCTGGAGATATCGCGCTTCCACCGAACTGGCCAACGAGTCGTCGTACATGTAGAGCACATCCGGACCGCCGCCGCCCATGAACTCGGCGGTGAGCTTCTGAATGAACTGGGCACTGGTGATGGGGGCATAGTCCACTTCGACATCCGGGTTCAAGCGGATGAATCGATCAACGTTCTGCTGCACGAGCTGCGCCTCGTAGTCCCAGCCCTCGAATCGGACGGCACCGCGCCGGGTCGGCCCCGCGCAGCCCGCCAGCGGCACCATCGCGGGCAGCGCGAGCCCCAGAACAGCTGTTTTCAGCAGACTTCTTCGGTCCATGCCACCGCTCCTCCTACGAGAGTCCGGCCGAGGGAGGTGACCGACTCATCGATAACGACCGAGGTTCGTTAATGGTCCGTTTGTGGGTTGCGAGTGACGATGCCCGATGGTTCGAGACAAGTCAACGGGGCAGGGCGAATATGTCCGATAAAGTCGGGGCAGGGCGAGCTGCCACGATTCAGCCGAAACGGGACGGTCACTCCCGGGCAACCGGACCGTTCATTCACTAGACCATTCGGGGCGGATCGAGCATTTATGTCACCCGGTTCGTATCGTCCGCCAATGACGAGTCGCGAATCCGGTATGCGGGAGTCCGGGAGCGCCCGGGCTGTCCGTACCGCCGCTGGCGCACGGGTGCCGGGCTCGCTGCGGGCGCCCACACTCGTGGGCGGGCCGGACCTCGTCGACCTCAGTCGAGGTCGTGGCGAGGATCGACGACGCCGGAGCTGCCCGCGCCGCTGTCGGCCTGTTCCTCGGGAATGGACGATGCCTGCGCAACGCCCCGGGCCGCCAGAGGCGAGGCGACGCTCTCTGGCGCGGTGAGCGCGGCCGTGCCCTCGATGACCGCAGCAGGCGGGGCCCCGGAGTCGCCGGGCGTTTCAGCTCGGCCGGGCCGCTGGCGCAGACGGCAGCGCCTCGGCCGGGGCGGGTGGTCCGGGCTGGTCGGACGTCTCGGACGTCTCGGCAGGCGCTGGCTCCTCGGCATCGATGTCGGCATTCGCGCCGTGTGCCGCGGCGGCGAGTGCCGCGTCGATGCCCAGCCGATAGAGCCGGGTCGGCCTGCCCTTGCGGTGGGTCTGCGCGGTGCCGTCGGCGGTGACCAGTCCGCGCTCGCTGAGCCGACGGATCAGCCTGCGGCCGCTCGGATCGGTGATGCCCAGGACGTTGGCCAGCTCGCCCGGCGAGACCGCCTGTCCGTGCAGCGTCCGCTCCACGGCGGCCAGCCGGGAGATCGTCGCCGGGCTCAGCCCGACGCTGCGCGCCAGCCGCTCGATGTGCACGCCGTGATCGCGATAGGTGAAGGCCACCGGGCTGCCCTCCTGCCCCATCGGGCCGATGATCACCCCGGTGTCCTCGATGAGGTATCCGCAGGGCCTGCCCTCCGCCTCCGCGCGCGAGGCGGCCCGCTCGGCCAGGGAGACGCTGGTCCGCGCCGATCCGCCGATCCCGAAGCCCGCCGCGACGCGGACCCCCAGCAGTTCCTCGGCCTGGCTCAGCACCGGCACGCCGATCCAGTTGTTCGTGATCCGTTCGAATAAAGCCTTGTGCGCGAAGACGACCAGCCCGCGCCGTCCCCGGTTCTCCACCCAGGCCTCCGCCAGCTCCGGGGTGTTGAGCAGCAGGTTCATCAGGCCGACCCTGGCCCGATCGACGTCGACCTCCCTGGACTGTTCGGCCACCACGAACACCCCGGCGGCGAACCGGGAGGCGTTGGCCCGGTGAGACTGGATGCGCAGGGCCAGCTCGTGCAGCTCCGCGCGAATCGTCGACGGGACGGGTTGACTGCTCAGCACCTTGATCTCGCCGTCGAGTCGTCGCCGGACCTCCATCCGCATGGTGATGACCACCCCGTTCGCGTCGTCGTCGAGGACGCGGCGGTGGTGCTCGACGATGTCCGAGGTGCGCTGGCCGGGGGCGTAGGGCAGCGCGGTCACGTCGTCGGCGGTCAGGCCCAGCGCCGTGCGCACCTCGATCACGGCATCGAGATCGAACGTGTCGACGCTGACTCGGCCCATTCCGGGAAATCGGGACCGGGCGGCGGAGAACGCCAGGGCCAGATCCAGCGCCGAGGGCCGGATGACGACCACGGGCAACGACTCGGGCAGCACGTCATGGCTGGCGTCGTAGGGCACCGGCCCGAGCAGCACGCCGTCGAGGTGCCGGGTGGCGATCAACGCGGCGACCAGACCGCGGATCTCGGCCTCCTCGTCGTAGATCACCCATTCCCAGGACACGCCGGTGAGCATCCGAGTCGCCTGCTCGAACACGGCACGCCGCTTGACGTGCACGATCAGACCGAGGACCACGCTCATGCCGCCACCAGAGAAGAGATCGTCGGGGGACCAGGACCGAAAATGGTTCGTTGACCCTACGCGGGTGTGCTTGCGGGACGAAAGGTCTGACCGAGGGACGCGGGGTCGGCGGCGACCGGTCACGCCGCAGGAAAGGCGTGCCGCGTCGCTCTCGGAGCGGGCTCGTCGCGAGTGGTGTGCCGGTCGGAGTGGACCAGGATCGCGAGCGGCCCGGTGCGGCGCCGACGACGTGGGCAGGCCTGCACTGCGAGCGCGCCGCCGTGTTGATTCGCCGCTCCGGCATAATCGCGCGCCCGCGCGCGGAGACACGACCGCAGCGTCAGATACCTCGCGATCCGGAATGTGAACATGATCGCAAGGAGTCACGCGAAGGCGACACCGCGTGAGCCCACTGTTAGCTTGCCGATCATGACTTCTCCGCCCTTCCGCGCAGGTGACCCGATCGCCGGGCTCCGACGTTCCCTGGAAGACACCGTCGGCGACCTGACCCGGATGCAGGAGACGATCGACGCCCAGCTCGCCGAGGTCCGCTCCCGAACCGAACTGCTGCGGACTCGACGATTGGAGGGCACTTCCGACGCACGCCGCGTACACGCGGTCGTCGATGGTGAAGGCCTCCTTCAGGATCTGCGGATCGAGCCGGGAGCACTGCGCTCGTCGCATCCCGGACGACTCGGGGGCGAGATCGTGCAGGCCGTCAGCCGGGCCCGTGCCGCAGCCTCGGAGGAGAACCGGAAGGCCTTCCACGATCTGATGCCCGCGATGTTTCCCGCAGAAGGAGAATCCTGATGGCCGCGAGCGCCGAGATTCGCGCCCTGGTCGCCGAGATCGAGGCGGCCACGGCGGCCGCCCAGGCCCGAGCCGTCGAGCGGCAGAACGCCACCTACTCGGAACCGATCGGCTCCGAACTGGGCACCGTCACCGTCGGCGGACAGGGCGAGCTGCGAGCGGTCGACCTCGACACCCGGTCGCTCCGCTACACGAACGAATCGGCCCTGGCCGACGCGGTGAAGACCGCCGTCCAACGCGCCGAACGACGAGCCAGAGGAATCTAGGAGAAACACGATGGTCGACTTTCAGGTGGTGCCGGAGGCACTACGAGATAATGTTCGAAAGATATATGATATCGCCGACTCATGGAGCGGGGCGAAAGATCTCGCCACTGGACAATACATGGCCGCCAGGGATCTCGGATTCCTCGGCGAGCATGAGAACGTGCCAAGCACATACAACGACGCAGTTGATACGATCATTGAAAAGTTAACACTCGGCTTCGAGGCACTCAACAACGCTGGCGACGCACTCGGAGACGTGGCCGACGATTACGAGAGCCGGGACGCCGAATTCTACCAAGAATTCGGATACATAAACGAATCACTCGACGAGAGATGAAGACCAATGGGCATCTTTGAAACTGAAGTTCCCGGATATGCCAAGCCCATCGACGCCGACTCGTCTTCATTTCCCTACGAATCGGCTGCGATTGTCAACAATTGGGGAAGCCTGGCCGGAATGATCCTGGTCAAGGAAACCCTCCGGAAGATTGAGGATTGTCTCGGAGACACAGGGAGGATGTCCGAACTAGCTGAAACCTGGTTAGACGCATCAGCGCCAATCGAAGACGCCAGAAATGGCATACTGTCCACAAAGGGAGACCTGGCCGCCTACTGGGAGGGCCGGGCGGCAGATTCATTTCAATCATATATTGAGCACGTTATCAGCATAATGAATGACACCAGTAAAACTTTTGTCGAGATGTCACAGCTTGTCGTCGGACTTCGCGAATTGGTCACCGGTACATATATTTCCGGCATCTCGTTAATCGGAACCTGCGCAGCACGCCTCATAGAGGCAGCTGGAAACGCGGCGATGAACTGGTACAAACTTTGGGGAGCGGTGGCCGGAGGAATCCTCGAAGCACTTGCTGGATTCATTGACGCCACCACCGAGCTGATCAACAATGCGCTGCGGACGATGGACCGGTACGCCCGAACGGCCCTCGATATCAAGCGGCACGCCATTTCAATGCAGGTACCAGACCCAATGCCGAAATCTGCCACAGAGCCCGGGAACTGGAAGGTGAGCCCGCAGTGACTGACCAGTCGGTCATGAAGAATGAAACTACCTCGGTAGGCAACCGCCATCGACAGCCTCCGAAGAATCAGACCAGTCATCGACTGATCCCTGCTATCATTACAGTGGTTGTACTCTCAACCAGTGCGTGCACATCCGAAGTCGGAACCGGGCCGGTTGACACATACCAAGCGATACCCGGGCCGTGTTTTGAATCGATCGAGACGTCTTTGGCGGAGGTCGTCGGAGACCTTTTCGAACAAATACGATTCGACAATCAGGCCGGTCCGAACATCGCACCGGGTGGAGGCATCACCACGACCTGCTCCGTTGACTTCAGTCAAGAAACCTCGGGATCACCCGGCAACCCCGCGAACAGAAGCATCACCGTAAGATACGATCTCCGGTCCGATCCGAACAGTCCGGCAACATCGGTGCGGAACGCACAAACAGCCTACGAACAGGCGGCCAACCTTGCCACCGGTCCTACCGAGCAGTTGTCCGCCCCTATTGGAGTCGAAGGCATCGCCTGGTACAACGACGCTCAGATGCGAGGCGGGCATGTCCTCTTCATCGACCGCAATTTGCTGGTGACCGTGTCATTGGATGGCAGGAATAATTCAACGAACGAAACGAAACAGCAAATCTCCCGCGAGGATGCTATTGACGAAGCTATTCGAATCGCCGAAGCCATCGCCGAGGACTTGTGAAGCGCGTCCAATCGACAGCTGGACCTGCGAGAGAATCAGCAGCATGCGCAGCCCGACTGGATCTACCTCCTTGAGAAACAAGGAAATAGTTGCCTCGGAAACCCAGACCGCGTCATGGAGTTAGCCGAAAAATGGGACCCCCGACGCGTGTACTCCCATCCAGGACTCCAAAAGCGGACTACTGGCAGCCAAAGCGGATCTCTCGGCGTACTGGGAAGGTCCGGCCTTCGAGTCGTTCAAGACCTATGTGGACCATGTCGCCGACATCATCGACAGCACCCATGGAATCCTGGAAGAGATGGCAGACCTGATCGCAGGAACCCGCGCCACCATCACCAAGACATATCAAGCCGGGGTCACGTTCATTGGAAACTGCGCGCAGAGCATCCTCAACGCTGCTGGCTCCTTCGCGCAGAACATAGCAAACATAGTGGGAGCGGTCTGTGGCGCAATACTTCAGGCCGGATTCATCGGCGCCACCACCGATACCATCAATAGCGCGTTAGGCGCCATGGAGGACCACGCACAGAATAGCACCGAAATCAAGCAGCGGGCGACGCGTTTGAGGATCCCGGACCCAATTCCGGCATCCGCGACGGAGCCCGGGAATTGGCAGGTAGTCCCCAAATGAAGAAGTCGGCGACACCTCTTATCATTCTGGCTCTATTCGTCACGGGGTGCACCGGAAGCGATGACCTCGCGGCTCTCGAACTACATCCGGCCACTCCCGCACCCTGCTTCGTCGACGTCGAGGAAACGCTGGCTGACGTTGTAGGGGTTCTGTTCGAACAGCGGCGCACGGACAGCGGCCTCGGTCCGATCGATTCACCCAGCGGTGGAAGTGTAGCGACCTGCTCGGTCAGGTTTGTCAGCGAGCGGCTGGAGGCACCGGGTGAACCCTGGGAGCGGAGCATTTCGGTGCAGTATTCGCTCGCCTCTACGGCAGGCTCACCGGCAGAGTCTGTCGAGGAGGCTCGACAGAGCTACCGACGGGACCTCAACGCCGCACCGGAGGCAGCCCAGCTGCGCACGATCGCGGCAGGTGACGAAGGAACATCGTGGAACCAGGACGGAACCTTCGCAGGCGGACATGCCGCCTTCGTCCACCGCAACCTGGCCGTCAAGATTCACATCGAAGGCAGTGACAGCGCCGACAGCGCCGACAGCAATCTACGGCCGATGTCGCAGGAGGACGCCCAGGGCGACGCGACACGACTCGCGGAGGCTATCGCCAACAGCCTCTCGGAAACCCCTCCACGCTGACGGGGTGTTCGCGAAAAGCGAAAGATCGATTGTGAGCAGTGGTTCAAGGGCACAGATCTCGCTCTCACCTACGAATTCCACACCGACGCCGCATTGACAGGTTCCCTCCCATTGAGCAATCAGGCGAAGAAGAGACAAGAGAGAAAGAATCGCGCCGAAGATTCTCGGCACAACATCGACCGATCTACTCTCGGTTGAACTCCGAGTAGCGGAACGAGTTGCCCGGCTCCCGCCGGGCGGCGAGCACGAAAAACCCAGGAGAAACCGTGGTCACTCTCATGTACCGAAGAGAGAATCTAAACAGCTCGGAAAGGTAAAGTCAAGACAAGCAACCAATATCCTAAAGAAGACATTCGCAGGAATCGCGATCCTCTTCGCAAGCTCTTGTTCAGGAAATCAATTCCAGCTTGACGAGAACTATCATGAGAGCCTTCCGGACTCCTGCTCAACCCAACTGGAAGAAGCCACCGAATCGTTCGCCGGAGAACTTTACAATCAGACACGATATGAGACCGACAAGGATACCGCCGACCGGGATGACGACCTGCGAACCCTCGGACTAGTGCATTGCTCGGCCACCTTCTTCGCCGAAGATTTCCTAGGCGCCCATGGTCCCTTCAGTCGACACGCAAGTTTCTCTTACCGGATCGTCACAGATGAACAGAGCATCATCGGAAACCCAACGGAAAAGGCAGCCGAAAGCTATGCCGATCAAATCGACAGCGTACCGAGTGCCGCAACCGTGCTACCTGCGCCAGAATTGGGGCCGGACGCACACTACTGGTATCAGGAACAGACACCCAGTGGAGCGCACGCCACCTCGCTCCAGCATAACCTCATAGTCCAGGTCATCGTAGACGGAAAGGACCGTAATGAGAACGGCGAAGAAGAGCCTATGACGACAGCGGAGGCCGAGCGAGAGGCGCGCAAGCTCGCCGAAGCCATGATTGAAAACCTTTAAGCAGGGCCGGATGTCGCGGGGAACGGCGTCACCGAGCCGGTCTTCCCCGACCACATCGCCGAAGCAGCTCGGATTTCCGGGGTCGCGCGGAGGCCGGTGCGCAATCCCGTCGATCGGGCCGGCCCAGTCGACTGCTCCCCCAACGCCTCCCCCACCAGCCGGCGCAGGCTGCTGGGCCACGAGCTGACCGGCGTGCGGGTCGGCGTGCCCCGCGACTTCTTCTTCGATCACGTGGACGTCGAGGTCGAGCGCGCGGTGCGGGCCGCCGTCGAGACCCTCGGCGAGCTGGGCGCCACGCTGGTGGAGGTGACGATCCCGATGGGCGAGTATCTGCGCTCCGTCCACTCCGGACTGTTGTTCACCGAGGCGGCCGCCTATCACCGGCAGCTGCTGCGCACCCGCGCGGCGGATTACGGCGAGGACGTCCGCACCGTGCTGGAGGCGGGCGAGCTGATCCCGGCCACCGACCACCTCCGGGCCCAACGGGCCCAACGGGCCAGGCGACTGCTGCGGCAGCGATGGGCGACGCTGTTCGAGTCGGTCGACGTCTTGGCCGCGCCCACCGTCCCGGTCACGGCCGTCGCGCAGGTTCGGGGCGGACCGCCGAGCATGCAGGACCAGATGACCCGTCGGCCTCGGGACAGGTCGTTGCGGGGGCGGGATGCCCGCAGCTCCGACCCCGCCACCCGACCAGGCCGGCGCGCTCTCGCCTCGGTGATCGCCGGCCCGGAGTTCGGCTCGGCGCGGAGACTCGGACGAGGGACCCGGCTGGGTGTGCGGCCTGCGGATCTCCCGTGCAGGCGGCAGACGCCATCCCCTCGGCCTGCCGGAGGACACGGCAACCGGTTGCCCGGTGATCCGTCGAGGAGCTCCGCTTGCCGGCGGGTCTCACGGCTCTCTCGCGGCGCCGATGCGCCGATCGTGGTGGTCCAGCAGCCTGGCCAGCAGCCCGGTCAGCCGCCGTCGCTCCTCGGCGGACAGCGGTTCCAACAGTTCGTCCTGGGTCTCGGCGAGCCGCTTCTCCAGTCGCCGCAGCTGCCTGCCGCCCTCGGCGGTCAGCGAGATGATGTTGCGCCGTCGATCGGCGGGGTCCGGCGCGCGCTCGACCTGCTCACGGTCGGCCAGCTCGTTGATCGTCGCGACCATGTCGCTGAGGTGGATGCCGCTACGCCGCCCCAGCGCGGCCTGACTGGCCGGGCCGAACTCGTCCAGCGTCGCCAGCAGTCGGTAGTGGTAGCCGCGAGCGCCCGCTGAGGAGAACCCGTCGGACACCAGGCGGTGCGCGTGGCCCGCGGTCTGGGTGAGCAGCCAACTGGGCAGGCCCGTCCACCTGGCGGGCGGCTCCTCTGCCGGGCTCGTCATGCGGGAAGCCTATCGAACCGTTGGGACCACTAACGATTCTGCTATCGTTTGGAGCATAAACGTTAGACGGACGAACGTTCAGTCGCCGAATCAGTCCCGGAGGGCAGACCATGATCACGCCGTTCCGCATCGCCATCCCCCAGGCCGACCTCGACGACCTGACCGATCGGCTCTCCCGCACCCGCTGGCCGAACGAGATCGCCGACGCAGGCTGGGACTACGGCTTCCCGCTGGCGCGACTCAAGGAGCTGGCCGAGTACTGGCGCACCGGCTACGACTGGCGGAAGCACGAGGCGGAACTCAACGAGCTTCCGCACTTCACCACCGAGATCGACAGCCAGAACGTCCACTTCGTCCATGTCTCCTCGGCGCGGCCGGACGCGCTCGCGCTGATCCTCACCCACGGCTGGCCCGGCTCGTTCCTGGAGTTCCTCGACGTGATCGAGCCGCTGTCCCGCGACTTCCACCTGGTGATCCCGTCCATCCCCGGCTTCGGCTTCTCCGGGCCTACGCACGAGCGCGGGTGGGACGCCGTCCGCGTCGCGCGGGCCTGGGCCGAGCTGATGCGCCGCCTCGGGTATGAGCGCTACGGCGCGCAGGGCGGCGACTTCGGCTCGGGCATCTCCACGGCGCTCGGCGCGGTGGCCCCCGAGCAGGTCGTCGGGGTGCACGTCAACTACCTGCCGACCAGGCCGGTCGCCGACGCCGACATCGCGCTGTCCGAGACGGACGAGGCCCGGCTGGACAAGGTCCGGCAGCTGATGGCGAACCGTCCCCCGTACCAGGCGCTCCAGGCCCGCACCCCGCAGACCATCGGCTACGCGCTAACCGACTCGCCGGTCGGCCAGCTGGCCTGGATCGCCGAGCGCTTCGCCCAGTGGACGGATCCCCGCACCCCGATCGACGACGAGCGGATGCTCACCGACGTCTCGCTGTACTGGCTGACGGCCACGGCGGCCTCCTCGGCGCGGCTGCACCGCGAGACTCCTCGGCGGGTCGAGCCGTGCCCGGTGCCGCTCGGCGTCGCGGTGTTCGCGCACGACATCACGCAGTCGGTGCGACCGCTGGCCGAGCGGCTGTACGACATCCGGCACTGGTCGGAGTTCGAGCGCGGCGGCCACTTCGCCGCAATGGAGGTGCCGGAGCTGCTCGCCGAGGACGTCCGGAGGTTCTTCCGCTCCCGCATCACCGACGAGGACCGGGGCGCCGCTCGCTAGGCGACGTCGCCTGCCGCGCGCTACCGGGAATCCGACAGCTCGCGACCGGCGGACCGGTCCGGTCCCCGATCAGCCGAGAGCGCATCGCGAGCGCGCGTCCCCGGCTCCGCTCCGCCGATGCCCGCCGGCCGCTGCCGCCCTCGCGTCCGAGGTCGACGACCAGTCCGCGTTCTTGATCACGTCCATTGCGGACGAACGGCTGCCGTCTTTCGGATGGGATTGGCCAGGGTCTCCCCGAGTCGCCGAGGGTTCGGCGGCTCGGGTGCTTCGCCTGCCACGCGGGGTGCGGACTCGACGCGCGCTCAGCCCGCCTCGTCCCCGGTCGCCCACTCGACGAGTTCGACGGAGACTCCGTTGGGGTCGGTGATCATGAAGAGGCGCTCGCCCCAGGGCTCCTGCCGCAGCGGGAGGGTGATCTCGACGCCCTCGGCGCGCAGGCGGTCCTGCTCGCCCGCGAGGTCGTCGACGACGAAGGCGACGATCGTCCCGGCGGCCCGCTGCGCCCGCAAATGTGCGGGCAGCACCTCGATGCCTCGGCGCAGGAACACCAGGTTGACGGCGGCGTCCTCGCGGGTCAGGGACACGAAGCCGTCGGCGGCCATCGCCTCGGTGAACCCGAGGTGGCGGCGGAAGAAGTCGCGGGACGCGTCGACGTCCTCGACGGTGAAGGAGATGGCGGTGGATGAGATCTGCACGGCTGCTCCCGATGTCGTTCGCTGATCGCGAGGGGCGACGCCGCAGCCTCAGCAGCGTGGCACCATGACTACGTACAAAGTACACTATACCTTGTACGGAGTATGCCGTGAGAGGATCGCGCCATGGCCGAAGATCGCAGCGGCACGACCGATCCGGCCCGGACGCTGGCACTGCTGTGGCGGGAGCCCGGCACCGGGCGGCCCGCGCGGGGACCGCGGCAGGGGCTCACCGTCGACGCCGTGGTCGACACCGGGATCACCCTCGCCGACGGCGCCGGGCTCGACGCGCTGACCATGCGCCGCGTCGCCCAGTCCCTCGGCGTGGCGCCGATGTCGCTCTACACCTATGTCCGCAGCAAGGCCGAGCTGCTGGATCTGATGCTCGACGCCGTCTACCTGGCGATGCCGAGGCCCGACCACGTGGACCGGCCGTGGCGGGAGCGGGTGACGGCGGTCGCCGAGGGCAATCGCGCCCTGCTCGCCCGGCATCCCTGGGTCGCCGCCGCCTCCACGACCCGGCCGGTGCTGGGGCCGGGTCAGATGGCCAAGTACGAGCATGAGCTGCTGGCCTTCGAGGGCATCGGTTTGACCGACGTCGAGATGGACGCCGCCCTGACCTATCTGCTGGGCTTCGTGCACAACGTGGCGCGGCTGGCCATCGATCGAGAACTCGCGGCCCGCGACACCGCCATGAACGACGAGCAGTGGTGGGCGGCCAACGAGCCGCTGCTGGCGAAGGTCCTCGACCCGAGCCGCTTCCCGACGGCGGCGCGGGTCGGCACCGCAGCGGGTGAGGAACATCAGGCCGCCGCCGATCCCGACCACGCCTACGACTTCGGTCTTCAGCGGGTGTTGGACGGCTTCGCGGCGCTGCTCGCGGATCGCTGAGGCCGCTGAGGCCGCTGAGGCTGGTGGGGCTGGTGGGGCTGGTGGGGCCTGAGTCCGCTGAGGCCTGAGGCCTGCCAGCGGAGATCGGCGCCGGGCGGGCCAGGGCCGTGACACCGCGGGCCGGCCCGGCCCGCCCACACCGTCGGAGCGGGCCGCCGCCGGATCTCGGCTGAGAAGGCGGCCGACGCGGGCGAGGCGGCAGCCCGGCCGCCACCTCGGCGACCGGACGACGACCGGCCCGCGGCCGCTGCCGCCCTGCCGCGATCTGGAGGTGAACTACCCGTCCCGCAACGATTCACAGCGGCCCGAAGACGACCTGGCAGCGACCTACCATGACTGGCAGCGAGCTGCCACGACCTGACGGCGACCTACCGCGACCTACCGCGACCTCCGGCGACCTGCCGCCGCACCGCCGCACCGCCGCACCGCCGCACCGCCGCACCGCCGCACCGCCGCACCGCCGCACCGCCGCACCGCCGCACCGCCGCACCGCCGCACCGCCGCACCGCCGCACCGCCGCACCGCCGCACCGATCAGAGCATCACCAGCAGCATGGCCCCCATGCCGATGCTCATCACCGCATGGCAGCCCGCGTCGAAGGCCTCGAACCGCAGCACCCGCGCCGAGCCGGTCGCCGCGCCCGCACCGTCGGACCTCTCCCCGGCGACCGTGGCGAGCCCGCCCCCACCGGCCCCGGCCGTGCCGTCCCCGCCGTCGACCTCGGCCGTCGCCCGGCCTGCCCACTCGGCACGGACCCACCCTGCGGCGGGCCGGGTCCCGGATTCCACGGCGAGGACGCCCTGCGCGGCGTCGACCGCTCCGGCGATCCAGCGCAGCGACGACAGGATGAGGTACAGCCCGATCAGTCCGGTGAGCACGGCGACGAGGGCGGACAGGCCCAGCCGCTCGGGGGCGACCGACACCGCGCCGAGGGTCGTGATGCCCTCGGCGGGCGAACCCAGGGCGGCGAGCGCGTGCACGTGGCCGCCGCTACTCGAGGGTGCCGTCATCGCGGCGGGCATGATCGCCAGCATCCACACCATCGCCGCCGCCATCAGCGTGTGATGGACGTGCGCCGACGGCCCGGCGGCCTGCTCACGGCCCGCCCGCAGCCGCCCCACGGTCAGCGCGAGGAACCACGCGGTGGCGAGCGAGAACACGACGAGCTGTGGAGTGAGGGGGATGCTCATCCCCCACGGCCAGGCCATGGCGACCATCGCCGCGCACATCAGCACGTGGGCCAGGGCCGAGATCCGCGCGGGCAGACTCGGGCCGTCCGCCGGGCGTCCCACGAGCTGCCGCAGGAAGCCGAGCAGCGCGACGGCGAACCCGATGGTGAACAGCCAGCGCAACAGGGGTCCGTCGACCATCAGGCACCTCCGGCGGTGTCGGTGTCGGTGCGGCCGGTTCGACCGGCCCCCGTGGTGGCGTGGTCGGCTGCGACCCCGCTCGGCGCCCCGACCACGGCCGAAGCCGCGTCGGCCTCCGCGAGCGCGCCGATCTCCGTGCCGTCGTCAGGACCCGGTGGCGCCTCGATCGGCGCGGCGCGACGGCGGTCTCGGCGGCCGAGCAGGATGTCGATCAGCAGGAACACCAGCAGCGAGGCACCGAGCAGCGGCAGGAAGTAGGCGATGACGACGCCGAGGAGGATCACCGGCGCCAGCACTCGGCCGGGAATCCGCCGCCAGGCGCCTCGGGCGGGCGGCCTGCCGAAGGAGGACGCGGCGGCCCGCGTCGGCCTGCGCAGCCACCACATCCGGTAGCCCCAGAAGATCACGCCGAGCAGCGACCCGGCCAGCAGTACCAGCACGGCCTGGTTCACCCAGCCGAAAAGGAAGCCCATGTGGGCGTCGATCCCCCAGCGGGCCAGCTTGGCCGCCAGCGGATAGTCGTCGAAGCGCAGCACCTCGAGGACCTCGCCGGTCGCCGGGTCGACGGCGGCCGAGTCCTGCTCGGTGGGCCAGACGCGGCCCTGTTCCGCCACCCGGTAGGCCGTGCCGGGCTCCTCGGGCGGGGTGATCTCCACCGGCCCGGTGAGCCCCGCCGCGACGACGGCCGCCCACACCTGGTCCACGCCCACGTCGGCGCCGCCGCCCGGCGGGCCAGACGTGTCGACGCCCGAGGCGGGCAGCTCGGTCGACACGGCGGGCGTGTCCCAGGACAGCGCCGCCCGGAGCTGATTGACGTTCTCGCCCGCGAAGGTCGACCAGGTCAGCCCGGTGGCCGAGAGCAGGACGAGCCCGCCCGCCGCCCAGATGCCCACCGAGCCGTGCCAGGACAGGGTGCGGCGGCGGCCCGCCGGACCACCCGAGGGCGCCAGGACGGCACGGGCCCGCCGGTCGGACCGCCTGCGCAGCACCCACAGCACGGCGCCCACCGAGACGATCAGCCACAGCCAGCTCGCGGCGAGTTCACTGTAGAGCCTGCCAACGTCGCCGAGGTGCAGTCCTCGGTGCAGCCAGTCGATCCAGCCGCGCACGGGCAGGGCCTGCCCGCTGCCGTAGGTCTCCAGGACTCCCCGGACCTCGGTCGTGTAGGGGTCGACGAAGACCGTGCGGTGATAGCTCTCCGGCAGGTCGGGGGCATGGAAGATCACTTGGGTGGTGTCGGTGGCCGTCGGGCCCGGCCGGACGGATCTCATCTCGTCGTCGGGGCGGACGAGGCGGGCGGCCTCGACCTGATCCGCGAGCGGCTGCGCCGTTCCGGCGGGGGACACGTGCAGTTCTCGGTCGTAGACGGCCTGCTCGATCTGCGGGCTGAAGACGTAGAGCAGCCCGGTGAGCGAGGCGATGATCAGCAGCGGCGCGACGAAGACGCCCGCGTAGAAGTGCAGCCGCAGCACCAGGGGACGCAGGTGCGACCAGGCCGACGTCGTGGCGTCGCCGCCGCTCGCCGCCGCTCGCGGGCCCGAGCCCGCGTCGAGTGTCCCCGGCGGTTCGCCCGGCGGCGCGGCATCGGCGGCGGCCCGATCCGGCCCGCCGCCCTCCGACGCAGACCTGCCACGCCCGATCCCCGCTGAATTCGTGCTCATCGACGCTCCGTCCGCCTCGCGACGCCGACCGCCGTCGTCAGACCGCACGGACCCTCGTCGCCGGGCGGACTCGATCTCGAACGGCGGGAGATCGTCACCGCACAGGTCGTCGAACGGAGCCGGTTAGTTCCCGACGACCGATCGAGCGTGTCGATGACCCGCCGCCGAGGCGGCCGAACGACCGACCGGACCCCCACGCCGGTCGAGTACCGAGCACGGCCCGACGACGGCGGATCGACGACGGCAGGCCCGGACGAGCCCACGGGCAGGCGTCCGAGGGCCGGGCGGCTCAGCCCAGCGAAGCCTGGGCGCGCGCCACGGGCTCCCGCTCCGCGACGACCTCGCGAGTCCGGTGGCCGATCACCGCGACCACGACGGTGGCCACGACGGACAGCATCAGGGCGGCGGCGATATGCCACAGCAGCAGGGCCGCGCCGACCAGCGCACCGAGCAGGATGAGGCCGACGGCGCCCACCCGGCGGGCCCACAGTCGCCCGTCCCCGCCCGCGAGTCGGGAGTCCGACGCGAGGCCGGTCAGCGTCGAGGTCACCACGACCGTGGTGACGTCCTTGACGGCGAGCCGTCGGGCCGCTGCGGCCTGGATGCCCATCACCACGGCCGTGCCGGTGGTGATCACGGCGCCGAGCGGGTCGGCCGGGTGCGCCCCGGTGAACAGCAGGGCGCCGCTGAGCACCAGCAGGACGCCTGCGACGACCCCGAGCAGGGCGGTGGTGTGCGTCGTCCAGCCGGGTGCGGCCCTGCGCAGCACGCGGCCCGCGATGACGGCGCCGACGAGGTAGCCGACCAGCGCCAGCGCGGGCCGCAGGACGGGCAGCGGCTCGCCGCCGACGGTGACGCCGCCCTCCCCCGCGACGCCGTCGACCACGCCCATGCCGAGCAGCACGACGTTGCCGGTCATGTTGCCGACGAAGACCCGGTCGAGGCCGAGGTATCCGACGGCGTCGACCACCCCGGTGGAGAAGGTGAGCACCAGCATCAGCATCAGGTGGGTGCGTGCCCGACTGTCAGGCGTGCGACTCGTCAACTCGGTCGTCCTGTTCTCGTCTGCTCCCGACGGGGCGGGAGGCATGGATATGCTTGTCCTCTGCCGTGCCGGACGTCCGCCGTTCCAGGCATCTGCCCGCAGGAGGGTGCTGCCGTTCCCGACGGCCGCCGTGGCAGGGGAATGCCGCATCAAGGGTCAGGAGCGCACCGTGACCAGCCTCAGCGAGCGGGTCGCAGGCCGAATCCGGCGCGACATCATCCGGGGCACCCTCGCACCGGGAACGCGGGTCACCGAGGCCGCGCTGAGCGAGGCCTACGGCGTCTCGCGGGTCCCGATCCGAGAGGCGTTCCGGGTCTTGGAGACCGAGGGGTTCGTGGTGTCCCGCCCCTATGCGGGCTCGACTGTCGCGGCCCTGGACACGGCGGACGCCGACGACCTCTTCGCGGTGCGCGCGACGGTCGAGGAACGCACGGCGCGACGGGCTGCGGGCCGGGCCGACTCGGCGGCCGTGGCTCGGCTGATGGCCGTCGTCGACGCGGGAGACTCCGCGCTGGCGGCGGGCAGGCGGCAGGATCTGACCGATCTGAACACGGCGTTCCACCTCGCCATCGCCGAGATCGCGGCGAATCCGAGCCTGACCGGGATGCTGCGCCAACTCGCGGGCAAGATCGAGTGGATCTACGCTGCCGACGTGGCGGTGCGGGCGGAGAGCTCGTGGATCGAGCATCGACTGATCGCCTCGGCGATCGAGACGGGCGACGTCGATGGTGCGGCCCTCCTCATGCGCCGTCATGTCGAGAACTCCCGGCACGGATACCTGCTCCGCCACGGCTGACCCCGACGCGGTTGACCCGGCGAGGCGAGTCGCCGTCCTGTGACGTAACCCGGCACCGACCGGTCTGCCACGACTCCCGCTCGGCCGCGCCGCCCAGGCGATGACGAGACCGGCACGAAGCGGGCGCTCCCGTAGCGCAACGAATCGTATACAAAGATGACGCAGTCGGGAAGTCGCCGTCCAAATGGTGCGACCGAACCCATTGCACCTGCGGAAACATCATGGAAACATCGTCCACCTAAGGTCTAGGATCGTATACATTCCTGATGTTGTAGCGAGGTCCCCACATGACTCACCCGGATTTGCGCCCCGCCGCGCCTTCGTGGCGTGACGGCAGGCGTGCCCGGCGTCGAGGCCGCGTCTGCGCGGCGGTCGGCGCGGCGCTGGCGACCCTGGTCGCGAGCGCCTGCGTCCCGGTTCAGCCGCCGCCGCCCGCAGGCGAGCGTTCGGACGTCACCGGGTCGCCGGTGGGCGACACCCCGGTGCGCGAAGGCGGCGATCTGGTGATGGGCCTCTCGGCCGAGCCGGACCAGCTCGACCCGACGACGTCGACCTCGCTCTACACCCGGTATGTCATGAGCAGCGTCTGCGAGAAGCTCTACGACCTCGACGCCGAGGGCGAACTGATCCCGCAGCTGGCCACCGAGCTGCCGACGGTCTCCGACGACGGACTCAGCGTCACCATCCCGCTGCGCACGGGCGCCGTCTTCGCCGACGGCGCGCCCTTCGACGCCGAGGCGGTCCGCACGACGCTGCTCCGTCACCTGGAGAAGGAGGACTCGGCCCGGCGCGCGGAGCTGGGGCCGATCGAGTCCGTCGAGGCACCCGACGCCGAGCACGTCGTGCTGCACTACGCCGAGCCCTTCGCGCCGATCACCGGCGCCCTGGCCGACCGGGCGGGCATGATCCTCTCTCCAGAGGCGCTCGCCGAGCGCGGCGACGACTTCGGCGGCCACCCGGTCTGCGTCGGCCCGTTCCGCTTCGTCGACCGCATCCCGCAGACCTCGATCCGGGTGGAACGCGATCCGCTGTACTACGACGCCGACCAGGTCCGCCTCGACACGATCACCTACCGGATCATGTCCGACGCCTCGATCAGGGCGGCGAACCTGCGCTCCGGCGATGTACAGGTGATCGACCGGGTCTCCACCACCGAGGTGGACGCGCTCTCGCTCGAAGACGGCATCGACGTGCTCCAGATCGGCTCGCTGGGCTATCAGGGCGTCACCTTCAACGTCGGCAACGTCGACGGAGTGGGCGCCGAGACCGGTGAGATCGACACGCCGCTGGCCGCCGACCCTCGGGTGCGGCAGGCGTTCTCCCACGCCGTCGACCGGGACGCGCTGGTCAACTCGGTGTTCAACAACTGGTTCGAGCCCGCCTGTTCCCCGATCTCCCCGGCGAGCCCGTTCACCAGCGAGGCGAGCGAGGCCTGTCCGGAGCACGATCCCGAGGAGTCGCGCAGGCTGCTCGCCGAGGCGGGCGTCGAGACGCCGTATCGGATCAGGCTTCAGGCCGCCAACAACCCGGACACGCTGCGGTTCTCCCAGGCCTTGCAGGCCTCGGTCGGCGAGGGCGGCTTCGAGATCGAGATCGTGCCGGTGGAGTACTCCACCCTGCTCGACGTCCAGGCCAACGGCACCTTCGACGCCGTCCAGCTCGGCTGGTCCGGGCGGATCGACCCGAACAACAACATCAGGACGTTCATGGAGACCGGCGCGGGCAGCAACTACGCAGGCTACAGCACGCCGGAGGTCGACGAGCTGCTGGCCGAGGCGGCCGAGGTCGACGACGTGGAGCGACGAACCGAGCTGTACGGGGAGATCGTGACGATCCTCCAGCAGGACAACCCGATCGTCTACCTGTATCGCGAGCGCAACCTCACCGCGCACAGCGAAGACCTCGTCGGCGTGGAGGTCTACGCCGACGGCGTCGTCCGGCTGGGCCGCGCCGCCTTCCGAGCTGAGGAGGACTGACGTGGGCCGCTATCTGCTCACCAGAACCTGGCAGTCATTGGTCACCCTGCTGTTGGCCTCGATGGTCGTCTTCCTCGGCGTCCGCGCCCTGCCCGGCGACCCCGCGCTGGCCATGGCGGGCGAGGAGGCGAACCCGGAGCAGCTGGCCGCCATCCGGGCGAACCTCGGGCTGGACGACTCGCTGCTCGTGCAGTACTGGCGGTTCCTCACCAACACCCTGAGCGGCGATTTCGGCGAGTCGGTCCGCACCGGCACGCCCGTCACCGAGCTGATCGCCACCACCCTGCCGGTGACCATCGAGCTGTCGGTCTACGCACTCATCGTGGCGATGCTGTTCGGCATCGGCGCCGGGGTCGTCGCGGCGGTGTTCCGTGGTCGCTGGCCGGAGTGGACCGCCAACGGCTTCGCCCTGGTCTCGCTGTCGGTGCCGAACTTCTGGCTGGGCATCCTCGCGATCCTGTACCTGGCGGTGGGCCTGGGCTGGTTCCCCGCCTCCGGCTACGTCTCGCCGTGGGAGGACCCGCTGCGCGGGCTGCTGCACCTGACGCTGCCCGCCATCATCCTGGGCACCGGCATCGCCGGGGTGGTGATGCGGCAGACCCGCGCCTCGATGCTGGAGACGCTGACCGCCGACTACGTCCGCACCGCCAGGGCCAAGGGCCTCAAGCGCGGCACCGTGCTGATGCGGTATGCGCTGCGCAACAGCCTCATCACCGTGGTCACGATCGTCGGGCTTCAGCTCGGCGGGCTGATCTCGGGCGCCGTGGTCACCGAGCGGATCTTCGGTCTGCCCGGCTTCGGCAAGCTCACCCTGGACTCCGTCTTCAGCCGGGACTACCCGGTGATCCAGGCCGTGGTCCTGGTGGTGACGGCGGCCTACATCCTGATCAACCTCGCCGTGGACGTCCTCTACACGCTGATCGACCCGCGAATCCGAGTGGGAGGCAGGGCCTGATGTCCACCGTTCCCGAACCCGTGCAGGTGGACCTCGCCCAGGTGCGAGGGCGCGTGCTGCGCGACATCCTGCGCAATCCGCTCGGCGTCACCGGCGGTGTGCTGCTGCTCGTGGTGATCGCGGCGGCGCTGCTGGCCCCGTGGATCGCGCCCTACTCACCCGCCGAGGTGCACTTCGACGCACCGTTCCAGCAGCCGCTGACGATCGGCTACGCGCTGGGCACCGACGATCTCGGCCGCGACATCCTCTCCAGGCTCCTGCACGGCGCGCGGACGTCGTTGCAGGTCGGCGGGCTGTCGGTGCTGCTGGCCATCGTGATCGGGACCCCGCTGGGGCTGCTGGCGGGCTTCTGGCCCGCGCTGGACGCGATCGTGTCGCGGCTGACCGACCTGATGCTGGCCTTCCCGTTCCTCGTGCTGGCCGTCGGCCTGGCCGCCATCAACGGCCCGAGCCTGACCAACGCGGCGATCGCGCTGGGCGTCGCGCAGATCCCCACCATGATCCGAGTGGTCCGGGCCGAGACGCTGCGGTTCAAGGGCAAGGACTTCGTGCTCGCGGCCCGAGGCCTGGACGCCTCGGGGCCCCGCATCCTCGCCCAGCACATCCTGCCCAACGCGACCTCGGCGATCATCGTCCAGGCCACCGTGATCATGCCCGTGGCGGTCATCGGCGAGGCGACGCTGTCCTTCCTCGGCCTGGGCATCCAGCCGCCCACGCCGAGCCTGGGCGTGATGCTCGCCGACGCCCAGCAGTACCTGGTCCGCGCCCCCACGGCGGCGATCTTCCCCGGCCTGGTGATCCTGCTGATCTGTCTTGGCTTCAACCTGTTCGGCGACGCCCTGCGCGACGCACTCGACCCGACCACTCGACGCTGAGGACCTACTCGTGACCTTCGTCCCCCCGCCCGCGATGACCAGCCGCCCCACCCTCCAGGGCACGTTCGGCATGGCGGCGACGACCCACTGGACCGCCTCCGCCACCGCGCAGGCCGTGCTGGAGCGGGGCGGCAACGCCTTCGACGCCGCCGTGGCCGCAGGCTTCGTCCTGCACGTGGTGGAGCCGCACCTCAACGGTCCCGGCGGCGACCTCACCGGGGTGTTCACCACAGCGACGGACCCGAGTCCGCAGGTGCTGGTGGGTCAGGGACCTGCACCGCAGGGCGCGACGATCGAGCACTACCGCGCGGAGGGGCTCGATCTCGTCCCCGGCGCCGGGGCGTTGGGCGCGGCGGTGCCCGCCGCCGTCGACGCCTGGTTCGTGCTGCTGCGCGACCACGGGACGTGGGAACTCGCCGACGTCCTGGAGTTCGCGATCGGCTACGCCCGCGACGGCCACCCCGTGCTGCCGCGGGTGTGCGCGACGATCGCCGGGGTCTCGGAGCTGTTCGCCAAGCACTGGCCGACCTCCGCCGAGCTGTGGGCGCCCGAGGGCCGGGCTCCCGAGCCCGGTGAGCTGGTGCGGCTGCCCGCCTATGCCCGCGTGCTGCAACGGCTGGTCGAGGCCGGTGCCGACGCGACGGATCGAGTGGGGCGCATCGAGGCCGCCCGGTCGGCATGGCGAGAGGGCTTCGTCGCCGAGGCCGTCGAGGAGTTCGTGCGCACCCCCCACCGGCACGCCTCGGGCACCGACCACGCCGGGGTGATCACGGCGGCGGACTTCGCCGGGTTCTCGGCGGGCTACGAGCCCGCCGTGACGGTGGAGTTCCGTGGCCACACGATCGCCAAGACCGGCTTCTGGGGCCAGGGGCCCGCGTTGTTGCAGACGCTGGCCATCCTGGAGGGCTTCACCGACGACGAGATCGACCCGAGCACCGCAGCGGGCGCCCACCGGATCGTCGAGGCGATGAAGCTGGCGCTCGCCGACCGCGACGCCTACTACGGCGACGGCGAGGGCGCGCTCGCCCCGCCCGCCGAGACACTGCTGTCTGCGGAGTACGCCGCCGAGCGGCGGGCGCTGATCGGCGAGACCGCCTCGGCCGAGCTGCGCCCCGGCGTGCTGCCCGGCCGCACGGCCTACCAGCCGCCGCTGCGCGTGACCTACGACGTCTCCGCAGCGGGAGCCGCCGCAGGCGAGCCGACCGTCAGCCGCGCGGGCGAGACGAGAGGCGACACGTGTCATGTCGACGTCGTCGACAAGTGGGGCAACCTGGTCTCGGTGACGCCGTCGGGCGGCTGGCTCCAGTCCTCCCCCACCATCCCCGAACTCGGCTTCTGCCTGGGCACCCGGCTGCAGATGACCTGGCTGGACGCGGACTCGCCCTCAGGCCTGCGCCCGGGGCAGCGGCCGCGCACCACGCTGACGCCGACCCTCGTGCTGCGCGACGGCGTGCCGGTGACCGCGCTCGGCTCGCCCGGCGGCGACCAGCAGGATCAGTGGCAGCTTCTCTACCTGCTGCGGACCATCGTCGGCGGCTACACGCCGCAGCAGGCGATCGACGCCCCGGCCTTCCACACCACCTCGATGCCCGGCTCCTTCTGGCCGCGCACCTGGACCCCCGGCGAGATCGTCGTCGAGGACCGCATCGGCGAGGAGGTCATCGCGGAGCTGACCCGCCTCGGGCATCTCGTCACCAGGGCCGGTGACTGGGCACTGGGCAGGCTGTCCTCGGTGTCCAGAGACCCGGCCACCGGAGTGCTGACGGCGGCGGCGAACCCCCGCGGCATGCAGGGCTACGCCGTCGGACGCTGATCGAGGCGCGCGGGCGGACGAGGGGCTCCGCCCGCACGCACCGGTTCGACGGCACGACGGCACGAGGCCGTGGCGCGAACACCGAGAGCCCCACACGACGGCAGCCCACCGGGCAGCGGCGCCCCGCGGAATGCGACGCAAGAAGGCAGTCGACCCAGAAGCCGGCGCACCAGAAGACTCCAGGAGCTTGAGGACGATGACCGAGACCGACACCGCCGCACCGCTTCTCGAACTACGCGACCTCGAGGTGTCCTTCTCCACCGCACCGGGCGCGACGCCCGCCGTGCGCGGAGTCGACCTCACGGTGCGGCCCGGCGAGCGGGTCGCCATCGTCGGCGAGTCCGGCTCCGGCAAGTCCACCGCCGCGATGGCGGTCCTGGGCCTGTTGGCGGGCCGGGGCCGGATCACCTCGGGCAACGTCCTGTTCCGAGGCGAGGACATCACCACGGCGAGCGAGTCCCGACTGCGCAGGCTGCGCGGCCGCGAGGTGGGGCTGGTGCCGCAGGACCCGATGTCCAACCTGAACCCGGTGCGCCGGGTCGGGGATCAGGTCGCCGAGACGCTGCGCGCCCACGGACTCGCCACGGGCGCGGCGGCGCGCAGCCGGGCGATCGAGCTGATGGGCGACGCGGGCATCCCCGACGCGGCCCGGCGGTCGCGGCAGTATCCGCACGAGTTCTCCGGCGGGATGCGGCAGCGGGTGCTCATCGCGATCGGGCTGGCCTGCCAGCCGCAGCTGCTCATCGCCGACGAGCCGACCTCCGCACTCGACGTCACCGTGCAGCGGCAGATCCTGGACCACCTGGAGACGCTCGTGTCGTCCCTGGGCACCTCGCTGCTGTTCATCACCCACGATCTCGGCCTGGCCGCCGACCGGGCGGACACGGTGTTCGTCATGTCGCAGGGCCGGGTGGTGGAGTCCGGCTCGGCGCGCGGCCTGCTGGAGGGCCCGCAGCACGAGTACACCCGGCGACTGGTGGCCGCCGCGCCGTCGGTGGTGACCGCCCGACGATTCCTCGGCGGCACGACGTCGACCGCGACCACCGTCGCCGAGCGGGAGACACCGGCCGAACTCGGCGCGGCGGACCGCTCGGCCGCACCGGCCGACCCGGCTGCTCGGAAGGACGATGACGTTCTCGTCGTCGACGGGCTGGTGAAGGACTACCGCCTCCGGGGACGGCTCTCGGGGACGCTGCGCGCGGTCGACGACGTCAGCTTCGGCGTGCGTCGGGGCTCCACCACCGCGATCGTCGGCGAGTCCGGCTCCGGGAAGTCCACCATCGCCAAGATGGTGCTGGGCCTGGAGACGCCCACGGCGGGCACGGTGCGGCTCGACGGCCGCACGGTGCAGACCGCGCGCGGCGCGGAGCGGCGGGCGATCCGCCGAGCGATGCAGCCGGTGTTCCAGGACCCCTACGGCTCGCTTAACCCGATGTTCACCATCGAGCGCATCGTGGACGAGCCGCTGCGGGTGTTCCGCACGGGTGACCGGCAGAGCCGCCGGAAGCGGGTCGCCGAGCTGCTCGATCACGTCGCGCTGCCCCGCAGCGTCGCGCAGCGCCACCCCAACGAACTCTCCGGCGGACAGCGGCAGCGGGTCGCGCTGGCCAGGGCGCTGGCGCTGGAGCCCTCGGTGGTCATCTGCGACGAGGCGGTGTCCGCATTGGACGTCCTGGTCCAGGATCAGGTGTTGCGGCTGCTCGCCGGGTTGCAGCGGGATCTGGGGCTGACCTACCTGTTCATCACCCACGACCTCGCCGTGGTGCGGCTCATCGCCGACGACGTCCTGGTGATGCGCGCGGGCCAGGTCGTCGAGCGGGACACCGTCGATCGGGTCTTCGAGAACCCGGAGACCGACTACACGCGCAATCTGCTCGACGCGATTCCGGGGGCGGGGTTCTTCGGCTGAGGGCCCCGAGTCTCGGGCAGGGCGACCGGACGGTGGGCAGTGCGGGCCGTCGCCGGTCGCGGCGGGGCTCGATGTCGCTCCGGGGCTCGATGCTGCTCCGTCCGATGCTGCCCGACGCCCGGTCGGCGAACCGGCTCGTCCAACGTCCGTCCGGCCGATGTGCACACATCGGCCGGCGGCGCGACGCCCTGGGCACCGGGTGGCGACGAACTCACGGAGCAGTCCTCTAGGCCGTTCGGGCGATAGAACGGGGAATTCGGGGGATCGAGGTCGGCAGGTCTGGTCATCGCGCTCGGAAGGGCCTTAGCTGACCGGGCGCGAGAGGCGCACCGCAGCGGCAAGAGGTGGCAGCCCAGTGATCGACCAAGCCGGCATCGAGGCGTTGAAATTCCACGGCGACCCGCTCGCGGACGACGTGATCACCGATCTCGTGGCCACCGACCAGGTGGGCGCGGTGAACGAGGTCCTCGCTCAGTTCCGCGCCAACGACCAGCCCGTCCCCGAGGAGTTACCGCCGTCGGTGCGGGCGTATCTCCTCGCCACCGACACCGTGCCCGACTGGACTGACCTCGATCGCGTGGCGGGCGCGTACGACTTCTTCATCGACGACGGCGTGCACGTCGCCTCGGTCCTGTCGTTCGGTGCGATGGTCAACTGCTACGCCCAGCCGAGACCGTCCAGGGTGCTGGCGCTGACCCACAGATTGAATCAACCGCATCGACGGCTGTCGGAGACCTCGCAGTTCGTGCTCAACATGATGGGGCCTGCACCGTTCGGGGCCGGTGGAGCCTTCATGCCCACCATCCAGAAGACCCGGTTGATCCATGCCGCCGTGCGGTACTTCATCACCCACTCCGGTACCTGGGACGTCGAGGCCGACGGGGTACCCATCTGCCAGCAGGATCTGCTCGGCGCGCTGCTCATCTTCTCGGTACAGGTGATCGACGGCATGCGGCGGATCGGGGTCTCGGTGACCGAGAAGGAAGCCGAGGACTACTACTACGTCTGGCGGGTGACCGGCGCCTTACTCGGAATTCCCGCCGTTGCGATGCCGGAGACACTGGCCGAGGCACAAGAACTCAACGCGACGCTCGTCGAAGCCTCGTACGCGCCATCGGCCGAAGGTGTGGAGCTCACGCGGAATCTGCTCGACCTCTACGAGAAGATGGTCCCCGGCAAGGTTTTCGACGGCGTCGTCGCGGCGATGGTCCGCCAGACGGTTCATCCGCACGTGGCCGACTGGATGGGCGTGCCGCATTCCCGAGGCTGGCGCCGTGCCGTCCGCGCCGGAGCCCGGTTGATGCGTGTCCTGGAACGGGCGGAGGACCGCAGCAGGCTCGCCACGACCGTCCTGGACAAGGCGGGCAGCCTGCTGCTCAGTGGCAGCGCCCGCGTCCTGTGCGACGGGCAGCCCACCACGCTGAACATCCCCGCCGGGCTGAAGGAGAAGTGGCTCGCGGCGGGTACGTGCCCGGCCGGTCGCGGGTGAACGGATTAACGCTGCCCCGGTGACGACGGGCTGACTAAGCGCGTGGCGGCTGCGGGCGCGGCGCCGACTGCGTCCTGAGTCCTGACGTCTGTCGCGCTCTGGCCTCGCACCCACTCGACCGGCGAAACTCTGTGTCCGGCATGATCGGACGATCACCGATAGTGAGGAGTCGAGCCGTGTCGGTCACGGACGTGGTCGAGCAACTGCGTCAAGCCCATGCCCTGCTGACCGAGGCCCGGCGGGCGACGGCCGAAGCCGACGCGGCGATCACCGACGGCGCGGCCGTCTTCGCCACCGCCACCCTCGGTTCGGCGCAACCCGAGGTCGAGCAGGTCAACCACCTGGCCCGCGCGTCCGGTGAGGAGGTCCGCGCGGCCCACGCCCTGTTCGGCCAGGCGCAGGACCTCATCGACGGCTACTGCCACGAAATCGCCGGACACGGCGTCGGCGACGCCGGGCCACCGGTGGTGGTGTCGCCGTCCGCAGACGAGACGGTTCGGTCGCCGTCGACAAGCTCGCCGCCTCCCGACCGGGTCGCGCCCGAAGTCCGCTACGCCGAGCAGATCGCCGAACTCCGCCGCAACGGCGTCAAGATCAGCGTGGAACGTATCGTGCGCATGACCCGGCATCGTGACGGCCGTATCGTCTGGTTGGAACTGGGCGATGAGGGGTCCGGCCTCGGCCACATCAATCGGCCCTTCCGGAAGGGGAACTTCGAAGACCTCGGCACGCCACCACACCGCGTGCCGGGTCTGATCTTCGCCGGTATCGAGCGCGGCGACCTGATCGGCTATACCGGCAGGGATCGAGAGGTCTACGACGTCGAGTTCGACGGGTCGATGCGCCGATTCTCGGTCCTGTTCGGCAGCAACGGCTACATCGTCACCTCGCACCCCATGAACCGGGACGAGCCCGGCCGCGTCCGCCCGCACCTCCGCAGGAAGTGAGACACACGATGAAACCCGTACAGGTGGGCATCCTTGCCGGATTCGATGAGGGCCCGTTCTATTACCACGTCCAGAAGGGACGCGGTACGAACTGGACGATCGAGGAAGCCGCCGAGCACCTCGGGTTCAGCGCCGACCTCGCCCGCGAGCTGACCGCATGGGACGACGAATACCAGGCGACCTTGAACCTTGCCGTCCCGCAGGACTCCGGATTCCCGACCCCCGAGGCCAAGCAGGCATGGATCGAGCGCGGTAAGAACCTGGCCGCCCGGCTCAAGCGCGAGTGCCCGAACGTTGCCAGCGTGGACTACCAGGCCAACGGCGCGATCCTCGACGGTGAATGCGTGTTCTGACACCCCTGGACGACGAGAAGACTGTGATCAGGCGAGGGTGACCCATGCGAGGTACCCGGCGTTGTGGGTAGCAGTGAGGGCGGTCGCGTCGAGCGTGGTCGGCAGCAGGCGGCTCGCCCAGTCGGTGATCGCGCCCGCGCAGAATTGCGGGCGTACCGGCGCGGCGTCGAGGTACAACGGCCCCGATGCCAGCGTGAGCGCTACCAGGACTACGACATGCGCCCCGACCGGGATGGTGATCGACCCGCCCCCTTCGGCGGAACCGCCCGGTGCGGAGCGGGGTGCCGGTGCGAGCGTCGACACTGATCAGCGAGTGAGACGGGTCTCCCTCGCGTGGTGCCGGGTCTGACGAGGGCGATGCAGACCGTCTGCCTGCTGGATTTCACTCTTCTTCTGGCAGATTTCTTGGTCGACACCTCCAAGGCGCTATGTAGGCGCGCTACTCCTTGACGCTAGTTGATCACAGCCAGGTACGGCGAGCCACCCGCGAGATATGCCGGTGCCGGTGAACACCGGGTCCGAGAGAAGGTCGCCGTGAGCATGGGGTGTCGTGACTGCCAGTTCTACACTGGGCCGGGCATCGTCCAGTCGGGTCGGCGGTTCGCCTTCGGCGCCCGGATCATGGCCGCGCAGGCGCGCGACAGCCGGGCGGTTCACATCGCGGTCGGGTGCACGGGCGGGTGGCACCGATCGCCCGCAGTGGTCCTGCTGCTGGCCGATCTCCTCGGCGCCGCGCACCCGCGCTGCACGCTGACCATCACCCACCGCGATCTCACCCGTTGTGGGATCGGCGTTTCCGCAGTCTGACGTTCCGCCCCCGTGCCCCGGCCGCGCACCCGTGCGACCGGGGCATGGGGGCGTCCGGCATCATCACACCCATCACCGGTTACCAGCAGTGAGGAGTCGAGCCGTTTCGGTCACGGACGTGGTCGAGCAACTGCGTCAAGCCCATGCCCTGCTGACCGAGGCCCGGCGGGCGACGGCCGAAGCCGACGCGGCGATCACCGACGGCGCGGCCGTCTTCGCCACCGCCACCCTCAGTTCGGCGCAACCCGAGGTCGAGCAGGTCAACCACCTGGCCCGCGCGTCCGGTGAGGAGGTCCGCGCGGCCCACGCCCTGTTCGGCCAGGCGCAGGACCTCATCGACGGCTACTGCCACGAAATCGCCGGACACGGCATCAACGACGCCGGCGTACTGCCCTCGGTGTCATCCTCCACCGAGGAGACGACGACTCGGCCGCCGTCCACCAGTCCCCCGACGGACACCGACCGGCAACCCGCACCGGAAGTCCGCTATGCCGAGGAGATCGCCGAGCTTCGCCGCAAGGGAACGAAGATCAGCCCCGAGAAGGTCATTCGCATGGGCCGCCACCAGCAAGGCCACCTGGTATGGCTGGAAACCGGCGACATCGACTCCCGCGGAAACGCCCACATTCTGCGGCCGAAACGGGCGCGGCAGTTCGCCGATAAGGGTGTGCCCCAGCATCGCGTGGTGGACCTGATCTTCACGGGCATCGAGCACGGTGAGCACGTCGGCTACGTCGGAGTAGATCGTGAGGTCTACGAGGTGGAGTTCGACGGTGAACGGCGACGGTTCGGCGTTTTGATCTCCTCCAATGGCTACATCGTCACCGCCCATCCCCTCAGTATCGAGGATCAGAGGAAGATCCGCTCACACAAGCACCGGAGGCAGACACCATGACGCTCGATATCGCGATTCTCGCAGGCTATGAACAGGGCCCCTTCTTCTACACATACGAGGGTGCCATGGAGAACTGGTCGGCGGAGGCAGCGGGAGAGCATCTCGGACTCAGCGCTGGTCTCGTTCGCGACCTCACCGTCTGGGACGACGAATGGCAGAACACACTCGACCTCGCCGACGGCCGGAACTCCGGCTTCGACACCGATGAGGAGAAACACGAATGGATCGAACGGGGCAAGGCCCTGGCCATCCGCATTAAACAGGAATCACCACTTGTCGCCAGCGTGGACTACCAGGCCAACGGCTACTACGAAGACGGCACCTGCGTGTTCTAGCTGCCACACGACGGCGGCGATGAGAACAAGATCCGCCCGCACAAACACCAGAGGAAGACAACATGACGATCAGAATCGGGATACTCACTGGATGGTTCCAGGGACCCTTTTACTACAAGCGCGACGACAGCGAGGGATACAACTGGTCTATCGAGGAGACGGGAGAATACCTCGGGCTCAGCGAGGGTCTCGTCCGCGACCTCACCGCATGGGACGACCACTGGCAGGCCCAAATCGACCTCGTCGAAGGCCAGAACTCCGGCTTCGACGACAAAGATGAAGAACACGCCTGGATCGAACGCGGCAAGAAACTCGCCGCCCGCATCAAACAGGAGTCCACGATCGCCGTCAGCATCGACTACCAGGCCAACGGCTACTACGAAGACGGCACCTGCATGTTTTGATCAGCCGACGACGAGAGGTCGTGTCGGCAACCAGGAGACGGTGATCCGCTCGGGAATTAGAAGACACATTCGCCAGGCTGGTACTCGCCTCGGGCCTGGTAGCCGACACGGCCGACGTTAGGGGATTCGCGCTTGATACGCGAAGCGAGCTCTCTCCCCTTATTCAGCCAAGTATGATAGGCATTTTCCGAGGGGAACCTTGATTCCCTGGGGTCGTCGATATTCAGCGTATCCTGATATTCATGGTCCCATGCTTCAAGTTCCCGAACCAGGCCTTCGCTGAGGTGGAAAAAATCCCCCGCTTCTTCCGGAGCATGGTACCAGGCGTCATCATCCTGCGCATCGAACAGGAGCGGATCTTGACTGTATCCCACAAGTATTTCCAGATCAACTTTTTCAGAATTCACGCGACAGCTTCCTTTTTCTTCCGAAGAAGTAGGCAGTTACAAGACACCCGTTGCTACCCACCACGATGGCGATACGTCGAATTTCACCATCGCGCTCAAACTCGTACACTTCGGCATCCTTATGGCGCCCCACGCATTTTTCCCGTTCGAGACAGCTGAAGACAAGATCGGTGATATCTTCACGACTTATCCCACCTTTCTCAAATTGCTCAACTCGACTTGGCTTCAAGATATGCGCTTGTCCCGAAAAATCCTCGTGTCCAAGTTCCAGCCACACCAGGTGGCCGCGTTGGTGCCGGGCTACTCGGACGACTTGGTCGGGGCTGATCTTGACGCCGCCGCGTTGGAGTTCGGCGATCTCGGCGACGTAGCGCTCTGCGGGGGTGCGGGGGCGCTCGGCTGGTTCGGCGGGGATGTCGCGGGGGGCGGTGTGGGTTTCGTGCCGGTTGGGCCGGTGATCGTCGTGCCGTCGATGATGCCGTGTCCGGCGATCTCTTGGCAGTAGGCGTCGATGACGTCTTGCGCGGCGACGAGGGCTGCTCGCGCGGCGCGGATGTCGTCGGCTGCGGCGAGGGCACAGTGTCGGGCCGAATCGACTGCGGGTTGAGTCGAGCCGGTGGTTGCGGCGTCGAAGGTGGTGGAGCCGTCGTCGATCGCCTGTTCGGCATGGGCGGTGGCGGCGAGGGCATCGACGAGTAAGGCATAAGCACGGCGCAGCTCCGCGACGACCTCGATCACGGACACGATCCGACTCCTCACCATCGGTGACATTGCCTATGGTGTCGGACCGCACGACGCCCCCGACAGCCGGGGCGGTGCATGTTCTGCGCGAAGCAGCGAACGGGCGGTGTCGAGCGAAGGGGTCACTCGACACCGCCCGTGGGCACGATGGTCAGCCGAGCCTGTCGGCCTTGACCGCGCGGAGGAAGCTGCTGAAGTCGGCGCGACCGACGATGAGGGTGCCGCCGTCGCGGTTCTTAGTGTCGCGGATGCCGACTCGGCCGGGGGTGCGGCCGATCTCGACGCAGTTGGTTGTGTTCTGCGATCGGCTCGACTTCCGCCAAATGGTTGGCTGCTGCGGTCGCGTCATGACGTCCTTTCCAGTGCAGTGGCGATCTCGGCGATGAGCGTGACGGACTCGGCCGGGCTCATCGCCACGTCGGCGACGACGTCTGCGGCGTTTTGATAAGCCGCGACGTCATCAACCTCGTGGAAGAACAGGCCGCTTCGTCGGTTCTCGACGTGTATGAGGGCCTGCCCGTCCGGACGTTCATAAAGCTCGAATGGTCCCTCCAGCCCAGGGTGCCACCCAGACCCGAGCGGAATGATGCGGATCTCAATGTTGGGCCGCTTGGCCATGTCGAGGATCACCCGTAGCTGGTCAGCCATCACCTCGCGGTCCCCGATGCCTCTGTGTAGGGCACTCTCGTCAATGAGCGCGAGGTAAGCGGCTGGATGTCGGCGACGCGTGAGGACGTCTCGGCGGCTGACCCTCGTTGCAACTCTGGCACGAACTTCGTCGGCACCAAGCCCACCCCCACCGATGATGGCCTGGGCATACTCGCGCGTCTGGATGAGTCCAGGAATGAGGGTGAGCGCCAGGCTCGTGATTCGGGTGGCCTGCTCCTCGGTCTCCAAGATCGCGGCCATCTGCCTCGTCTGCTCAGGCAGCCCGACGGCGACCCATTTCGTGCCGTCGGTGTCGCGTGCTAGTTCGACTAGTTCGTCTCGCAGTGCGCTCTCAACATCGAGGATCGCCAAAGCAGCAGCTAGATCGACGGGCTTCGGCGCACGCTCGCCGGATTCCCAACGTCCGACCGTCGTATGCGCTTTGCCGAGGCGAAGCGCAAGCTGTCGGGCCGTAAGCCCGGCATCTTCACGGGCACGGCGGAGTTCTCGCCCAATCGCGGCTGCACGTGGTGTGGCACCGACCATGTGCCAGAGGGTAGCCGGGACTGCACGCCTGAGTGTCCACCCGATCAGGGCATTGTGCCGAACGGTGCGCCATGCTGATACTCAACCGGCACAACTTTGCACCACTAGTCCTTCTTCCCGCTAGGGAGGCTACTCATGTCCCTTAAGTCCCTGATCATCGATCTGCCGACCCCCACTGCTGTCCTCGTGGCGGTCTGGGCGACCACGCCCGACTCCCGGCGCGAGAAGAGCGCGTCAGGGAGGTCGCCGGTTCGGCTCCACATTGCGACAGTCACGGGCTGCGGCGAGAACAAGCAGCATGCGGCCGCTTTCGACCGGACGCGGGCACTCGGTCATCACCGCCAAACGCAGGGAGGTGGTGTCGTGTGATCGGCCTCGTCGCGCTCGGCATGTTCCTGTTGGCCACCGGGTTCCCGCTGACCGTCTGGGGTTACCGCACTCCCCCGACCCGCGAACACGCGCACCTCCGCACGGTCGCGCTCTCCTCGATCCTGGCCCGGCTGGCCGAGGAACGACTCGACGCCGTGGCGGTGCGGCCATGACGACTCTCGCCGCGTTGTTCCTCGACACCCATACCCATACCGACCCCGACACCGACGTCAGGAGCGGCATCATGTTCGTCACCTCGGGCGCGCACGGTGTGCTCGTCGAGGGCGTCCGACCCGGTCACGATCCGATCCGGGCCGCCATCAGCCCGACCGACGCGGTCGACGTCCTCGACGCGCTCTGGGCCGGGCGCGCGATCGACCTGCCCGCGATCGACGGCATCACCGGCATTCGACGGCTCCAGTTCCGTCCCCGGCCGGACGGCGTGGAAGTCTCCATCCGCAGCCGCACCTCGACACGGGGCCGCTGGCTCGTGCATGCCGATCGCGTCCCCGAGCTCGGCGACGCACTTCGCCGGGCGCTGGCCGCCGCCCGCGCGGCCACCGACACCGCGATGGGCGGCTCGGTCGCCGAGGTCAGCCGCGACGACGTCGGAAGCGCTGCCGACCTCGGTACCGACGTTCGCGCCGGGAGTTCCGCTCTCGCCGCCGCCCTCCAGGTCATCCCCGGCGGCCGCCGATGACCGGGCTCGGCCCGTGGTTCGTCCGCACCGTCGACGACGGCGGCACCCACCGCGCCGACCATGAGCACTGGACGGCCGACGGGCGCGCTCGCATCCGTCCGATCTGCGAGCCCACCGCCGAGTTCACCGCGATCAACCGGGAGCCGATCGCGGTGCCCTACTTCGACGAACACCGCTGCCCGCGCTGCCTCGCCGACGCGCTCGACCCCGCCGCACCACGCCCGCGACACCTGGTGCTCGTGCGATGAACACCCTGACCACGCGCAAGGTCGTCCGGGTCGTACACCGGTTGCAGGCAGCCAGAATTCGGCCTTATGTCCTGGTGATCACCGGCGGCAGGACATGAGCGGCGAGCGCGAGATCGCCGCCGAACCGATGCTCGTCGAGCAGGACGTCCTTCCCGCAGCGGGGCTGTTCCTCGACCGCCATCAGGTCCCGGTTCCGGCGGGCGATCCGATGCCGGTCGACGGCGAGCAGGTCGCCGCCCTCTGCGGCGCGCTGGTGGTCATCGGGCCACCGCCCGCCGAGGTCCTGCTGGGCATCCCCGCCACCCACACCGCCGACTGTCTCGACTGTCGGGCCGTGATCATCGGCGTCGACACCGCTCCGATGACGGAGGACGACGCCGAACCCGTTGCGCGGGCCTACGTCCGCCGGCCCGGCACCGTCCCGGTGCACGTCATCGAACTCGGCCCCGCCGCCGAGCCGCCCGCCGCGCTCATCGCCCGGTGCGGGCAGGTGTTCCACGTCGGTGACCCCGTCGACCACCTCCGGCCCGGCGACGGCGCTCCCTGCACCCTCTGCCTGCTCCGCACGTCATCGAGCCCGTTCGGCAGGTCGGCTGTCTGCTCCGCCGATGCGACCGAGGACGGCACGACACCCGAACCCACCACGGCTATCCGAAGGAGAGAACGGCGAATGTCCGTCACCAGGCCGACCGATGTTCCAGTGCTGTCCGGCCCTCCGGCCCACGGCTCGACATCCGACGGGACGCGCTCGACACCGGCGGCGATCACGCGGGCGGGAGCAGCCTCGCCGCCGCCGATCGCGCCCGGTACGGCGAAGCCCGCAGGCCCGCCCGTTCCGCCGGTTCCCCTGGATGTCGCCGTCGGCGCGGGCACCGTGGCGGCCGAGCCCTGGGTGATGTGGGAGACGCTGATCGCCGCCGTCCAACGCTGGACCGTGCAACCCGCCGACGCCCTGCGCAACAACCACGGCATCACCGTCTACGACTACCGACTCCTGCGCCTGCTCGCCCGCGCACCCCGACCCATGCGCAAGGCCATCACCAACACCGCACTCGACCTCCCACCCCGCAGCCTCGACCACAGCGTCACCCGCCTCGCCGACCGCGGCTACCTCACCGTCACCGGCCGAGGCAACGAGAAACGACTGGCACTCACCGACCCCGGCATCGCCTTCCTCGAAGAGGTCATCGACACCCTCCGGACCGCGACGGCCGACAGCCTCCCCGCCACCGCACTGGCACCCCGAGACCGCACCATCCTCGTCACCCTCCTCAACCGACTACGCCGCTGACCAACGAGTCGGGTCCACGTACGCGGGCCGATGTCGGTGCGGCGATGGGTGCTGCGGTCGACTACGAGACATCCCCGCATGCGCGGGGCCGATACTTGTTGACCAGGGAGTTTAGGGCGTCGGAACCCCGCTTTCGACCACGTGATCCAGGTCACTCCAGAGTGGAGGGTCTCCAGCCCGCCCTCGGCCGGAGCGGCGAAGTCCGTCACGGGGTTGACCTGCCGCCCCCGCACCGCACTCCGCCGGTCACACCGACGACGAGACGACCGCCCGCAACCCGCCGAGGCGAGGCAGCGAAGTCCTCAGCTCCGGCACGGCACAGCCTCCGGCAGACTGCCCGCCGCGAAGCGGCCCGGCGTCACCTGCATGACCTCGCGGAACTCCGCCGTCAGGTGCGACTGGTCGTAGTAGCCCGCGTCGGCGGCCAGCCGGGACCAGGAGCCCACGCCCGCGCCGGTGGCGGCCAGGACCGTCCGCACCCGGGTGACGCGGGCGAAGCGACGCGGGGAGAGGCCGACGGCCCTGGTGAAGACGGTGCGCAACTGCCGCTCGCTGAGTCCCAGATCGCGGGCGGCGTCGCCGAGTCGCTCAGGGGTCCGGCGCAGCCCGCCTGCCAGTCGGGCGGTGGCCTCCCGCAGGAGACCCGCCCGATCGAGCCCCGGCCCGGCCCGGCTCGTCAGGCGGCCGAGCAGCGTCGTCTCCAGTCGATGCAGCACGCCGGGCGGGTCGACGCCGAGTTCGGTCAACTCCTCGGCCAGCAGCGCGGCCTGCCTGCCCCACAGCGTGCGCAACGGCACGGTGCGGTCGGCGATCTCGTCGACGGCCACGCCGAGGAGCGTCTGAGCGTGGCCGGGCCGAATGCGAAGCTGCACGCACAGCGGCAGCTCCTTCCCTGCGCGGTAGGCCGCGTGGGTACGCGGGCCCAGCACGAGCAGGTCGCTGTCACCTTCGGCCGTGATGCGCCACACCAGGGCGGTGGCCGGGTCCGGCGGCTGGGTGCGGCGGCGTCGCGGGCCCGTCATGCCGCCGACGTCGTCGAGGCTGACCGACTCGATCCACGGGCGCAGCGCCGAGTGCACGGGCAGTGTCTCCCGGCGACCCGCCTGCACCGGAGCCGCCTCGACCACAGGCGGCGCTGGCATCGCGCTCATACCGGCACGTTAACCGCCCCGGCCCGGACGCGGCACCGCAGCCGACCGCCGAATCTTCCTATAGTTCCTCGCTCCTGCCCGACAGGGTCGTCGCCATGATCCTGATCACCGGTGCCACCGGCACCATCGGCAGCCTGGTCCTGTCCGCTCTCCGCCAGCACGGCGCCGAGGTCCGTGCGATGACCCGCGACCCCGAGCGGCTCGCGGCGACGTCCGCCCTGTCCGCCGAACAGATCGTGCGCGGCGATCTCGACCAGCCCGAGTCACTGCCCGCGGCGCTGGCAGGCGTGGACACGGTCTTCCTGCTCACCGCCTTCGGCCCTCGCCTGCCGGAACAGGAGCAGAACCTCGTCGCGGCGGCGACCACGGCGGGGGTGCAGCGCATCGTCAAGCTCTCCGCGATCAGCACCGGCGAGGACCCCACCGGGACCCGCCCCGCCGACTGGCATCTTCCCGGCGAGCAGGCGGTGCGGGGCAGCGGGCTGGCCTGGACGGTGCTGCGCCCGGCGGGCTTCGCCTCCAACGCCCTGCAGTGGGCCGAGTCCGTTCGCGCGGGACTGCCGGTGCCGAACATGTCGGGCACCGGCGCCCAGGGCGTGGTCGATCCCCGCGACGTGGCCGAGGTCGCGACGACGGCGCTGCTGTCGCCCGAGCACGACGGCACGGTCTACACCCTCACCGGCCCCGAGACGCTGAGCGTTCCCGACCAGGCTGCGGTGCTCGCGGCGGAACTCGACCGGCCGGTGCCCGTCGTCGAGGTCGACCTGGCGACCGTTCGGCAGCAGATGCTCGCCGCCGGGATGGACGAATCTATCGTCAAGGTGACCGAGTACGGCCTGGATCAGTTCCGCCGGGGAGACGCCGACTTCGTGACCGACGACGTGCAGCGGGTCCTGGGGCGGCCAGCGCTGAGTTTCGCCGCGTGGGTCCGCGAGCACCGCGCGGCCTTCGAGAACGGCGACTGAGGACGTCGAGCAGGCACCCGCCGCGATTGATCGGCCCAGAACACCGCTGCCGATGCCGTCCGCACCTCGCCGACCGGACGGCATCGGCAGCGGCACGCTCACTCCACGGTGACCAGGTTCGCCATCATCATCATGTCCTCGTGCTCCAGGTTGTGGCAGTGGAACACGTATCGCCCCGCATACCGCTCGAAGCGCACGATGATCGCGGCCTCCTCCGCCGGGCGCACGTCGATGGTGTCCTGCCAGCCGTGGTCGTACGGGCCGGGGCCGCCGGTGCCGCGTGAGAGCACCTGGAACGGGCTCAGGTGCAGGTGCACGGGGTGATGGAAGTCGGAGATCAGCCGCCAGATCTCCACAGTGCCCAGCCGGGGTTCGGCGTGGACCTCGTCGGGGTGGAACGGCCTGCCGTTGACCGTCCAGCCCGACATCCCGTGCAGTCGCGTCGACTGGAAGCGCAGGGTGCGGGTGACGACCGCCTCGGCCGGGTCCAATGGAACGATCTCGCTGAGCCGCTCCGGAATCGCGGTGTCGTCGGCAATGCGCTCGCCGACGCGGAACCGCAGCACCGACGCCGTCGACCCGGCGCCGAACTCGTTGATCAGCGTCACCTCGGTGCCCGGTCGATACCGTCCGAAGTCGACGATCACGTCGCAGCGTTGGGCCGAGGCCAGCTCGACGGCGTCGTGCCGGACCGGCGCGGCGAGCAGGCCCGCATCGGTGCCGATCTGGACGAGGCCGCCGCCGCCCGGCGGGGGCGGGTCCAGGGCCAGCCGATAGCGGCGGGCGTTGGAGGCGTTGAGCAGGCGGAGCCGATACCGGGCCCCGCGCACCTCCGCCAGCGGCCACGGCACGCCGTTCACCAGGATCACGTCCCCGAGCACGCCGCCCGCATAGGGCTCCTGGACGCCCGGCCGGCCGGACAGCGTCGGGTCGAGGCTCGGATAGTGCAGCGTCCCGTCGGCCGCGAAGGACCGGTCGGCGATCATCAACGGCAGATCGCGCTCGCCACGGGGCAGCGGGAGGGCGTCCTCCTCGTCGTCGGTCACCAGGTGGAAGCCCGCCAGGCCACGCCAGACGCTCGGCGCGGTGAAGTCCATCCGATGGTCGTGGTACCAGAGGGTCGCGGCGCGCTGGTCCAGCGGATAGTCGTAGCTCCGTTCCCCCTCGGCGAGCACGCCGCCGCCGCGATGCGGCTCGGCGGACGTCCCGACCGGCAGGATCAGGTCGGTGGGGTAACCGTCGTGCTCCGGCGGGGTGTGGCCGCCGTGCAGGTGCACCACGGCGGGCACCGGCAGCTCGTTGCGATGCCGGACCACGGTCCGCCTGCCCCGCCGGGAGACGATCGTGGGGCCGGGGAATCGGCCGTCGTAGCCCCAGATCTCGGTCGAGACGCCCGGAATGATCTCCACCCGGGCGGCGCGCTGGGTCAGCTCGTAGTGATCGGCCGCCGCGTCGACCCGAGTCGGAGCGAGCACGGGCGGGATCACGGCGGGCAGGGTGAAGGGCGTGGGCAGCGGGAGGCGGCTGGTCAGCAGCAGGCCCGTCGAGTCGGACCCGGCGATCCCGGCGACGAGCGGCACGCCGATCGCCGCGCCGACCGCCCCGAGTCCCAGACCGCGCAGCAGATTCCGTCTGGTCAGCGAGGTCATGCGCTGCTCCTCGCCGTGGTCGGGGCCGGGGCGGTCTGCGCCGTGGTACGGGGCCGGTCGGCGTCGGCCGGGGTCTCGGCAGACGCGCCCGTCTCCGGGGCAGGCCCCTGATGCGGGACGAGCCGCCAGGACCGCACCGCCAGCAGCGCGGCGAGCAGGATGATCGTCACCCCGAGCGGGATGTGCACGGTGAGCACCCGTTCGAAGCCCGCCACGTTCTGGGCGATGGTGAGACTGAGCAGACCGAGCGGCGCGAAGATCGGCCAGCGGGGGCCACGTCCCGGCCACCGCAGCGGGATCGCGACCAGGATCGCGGTGATCAGCAGCATGTCGGTCAGCGCAGCGCCGTCCTGATGTCGTTGCAGGGAGCCGAACGTCCCGGAGAGGAACTGTCCGGCCAGCACCGCCTGGAGGAAGACGGCCACGGCGACCGCGCTCGTCAACAGGCCGTAGGGCAGATACATCCAGCGGCGCAGCGCGCCCCGCACCCCGGCACCTCCGTCCCGGTGCGCCGAGGATCGTTCCGGCCTGTCCCGCGTCCCCATCCGAGCCCTCTCGTTGATTTCTACGCCGTAGAGTAATTTTCTACATCGTAGAACACGGCAGACGCCGCAGGACGGACCGGCCGAGAGCAGGCGGCCCGCCGCTCCGACAGCGCGACGGCGGCGGGCCCGCATGGCAACTCAGGACGCGCAGGGGACTCGGACATGGCGAACAGACCGGACATCGACGTCATCGAGGTGGACGGCGGTGTACTTCACGTCGAACGACGCGGCAGCGGGCCCGCGCTGCCGCTGATCGCGGGCGGGGGCGGCGACGCAGGCTCTTAGAGCCTGTCTTTGATCCCCCTGGAGTCGTGAGCGGGGATCAGCGTGGATGAGCTGCCAGGCGGAGGAAAAAGACATAACGGAGTTATGTCGACTGACGACAACGCCGCAGATCGCCGCGCTGGCCCCGCGCAACAGGACAGTGGGGATCAAGGACAGGCTCTTACTCCGCGGTCGGCGATCGTCTCGCCGAGACCCACACGGTGCTGACCTACGACCGGCGCGGCAACTCCCGCAGCAGGCTCGACCGGGACGACGGGGCGCCCCTGAGCCTGCCCCAGCAGTGCGGCGACGCCAGAGCCGCACTGACCGCCGCAGGCGCCGACGCAGGTCTGGTGTTCGGCAACAGCTCCGGCGCGACCATCGGCCTCGAACTGGCGCTTCGGCATCCGGCGTCGGTCAGCGGTCTCGTGGCCCACGAGCCGCCGATCATCACCGTGCTGCCGGACGCCGAGGAACAGGCGGCGTTCTTCGTCGAGATCGATCGCGTGACCCGCGAGGAGGGGGCCCTGCCCGCGTTCCTGTTGTTCAGCTCGACGATCGGCAGGCACCGGCCGCCCACGCTGCTCCGACATCCGGCCGGACGTCGGACGGCCGCCGCCGCGCTGCCCGTCGCCCTTCGACTCGCGGACCGGTGGTCACGCAGGCGGTCCGCCCCCGCCGCCGAGACGCCGGAGGGCAGGCATCGGGCACGGCTGCTCGGCAACGTCGAGTTCCTGATGGCCAGGGAGGTCGCGCCGCTGGTCTCCCACGTCCCCGACGTCGCCGCGCTCCGCGCCTGCGGCGTGCCGATCCTGTTCGCGGGCGGCCGGGAGAGCAGATCCTTCTACTACCACCGCGCGGGCGAGGTCCTGGCGGGACTCCTCGGCGTCGAGTTCGTCGACTTCCCCGGTCATCACACGTCGTTCCGCACCCATCCCGACTCCTTCGCCCGCGCGCTGCGCCACGCCGTGGCAGCGCTGCCTCCTCGGGGCACCGGGAGCAGGCCGGACTCTGGTCGGTAATCTGGCGGGCCATGGCCACCCGCAGGCCCGTGCTGAGCCGCGAGCGCATCATCCACACCGCCCTCGCCGTGATCGACCGAGACGGACTGGACGCGCTGTCCATGCGCAGGCTCGGCGCCGAACTCGGCGTCGACGCGATGGCCGTCTACTACCACCTGCCGGACAAGGCCGCCCTCTTCGACGGCGTCGTGGAGGCGGTGTACTCCGAGGTCGACGTCGACGCGGCCGCCCTCCCCGGCCCGTGGCCCGAGATGCTGGCCGTCTACCTGCGACGACTGCGCGAGGTGCTGCGGCGGCATCCCCATGCCGTTGCGGTGATCGCGACAAGGCCCGCCTACACGGCCTCGGTGCTCGGGCCCGCCGATCGGGCCGTCGGCAGGCTGCGGGAGGAAGGCCTCACCGCCAGGTCCGCCATGGAGATCACCCACGCCTGCCGCGCGTTCACCATCGGCTTCGTCCTCGCCGAGGTGGGGGCGCCGCTGGGCGGGCCAACCCGGGCACCGCGCGAGGCGATCAGCCCGGCCGACTATCCTCATCTCGTCGAGGCGATGGCCGAGGGCTACCGACCAGACGAACAGTACGAGGCGGGACTGCGGGCGATGCTCGACGGCTTCGCGCGGCAGCAGGCCGCCGCCGGCCACGTACCGTAGTACCGGGGCCGACGATGCGGTGCGACCGTCCTCGTCCGGCGCGCGAGTCGCCGGAATGCCCAGGGCGGCACGTGCGACGCGGACTGCGGCCGGGCCAGGACGACGACAGCCCGACGCAGGCACGGCTCCTCCGACGACCGGTCGAGATCAACGGGGTCGGGGCACGCACGGGGCTCGGCCGGAAGATCACGGACAGGCCACACCAGTGATCGACGCCGGATCGCCTCCTGTCAGACTCTTCGAGCCGATCGACCCAGGGCGACCCCCTCGGGTGCGAGTCGGGACACGGCGAGAACCAATGCGCTTTCGTGGTCACGGAGCGACGTACGGAGGAACGGGTGGATCAGGAAGGGCGGCTGGTCGCGGGACGCTACCGCCTGCTGGACCGTATCGGCAGCGGTGCGATGGGCGTCGTCTGGAAGGCACAGGACGAGCGGCTCGGTCGCGTCGTGGCGGTCAAGCAGCTTCTCCTGTCGCCCGGCCTGGAGGAGTCCGCTGCCGAGGAGGCTCGGGAACGGGCCTTCCGCGAGGGGCGGATCGCCGCTCGGCTCCAGCATCCCCATGCGATCTCGGTCTACGACGTCGTCGAGCACGACGAGCAGCCGTGCCTCGTCATGGAGTACATGGCCTCGCGCAACCTCTCGGCCACCATGGCCGCCGAAGGCCCGATGGACATCCGGGAGGTCGCCAGGATCGGCACCCAGGTCGCCTCGGCGCTGCACGCCGCACACGTCGCGGGCGTCGTGCACCGGGACGTCAAGCCGGGGAACGTGCTGCTGGGCGAGGACGGCATCGTGAAGATCGTCGACTTCGGGATCTCGCGCGCGGCCGGTGACGTCACCGTCACCAAGACGGGGATGCTCGCGGGCACCCCCGCGTATCTGGCGCCCGAAGTGGCCAAGGGACGTCCGTCGCTGCCCGCCTCCGACGTCTTCTCGCTCGGCTCCACGCTCTACGCGGCGATCGAGGGGTTGCCGCCCTTCGGCACCAGTGACAACGGCCTGGCCATCCTGCACGCCGTCGCGGCGGGCGACTTCAAGCCGCCGGAGCGGGCAGGCGAACTGACCCCGGTGCTGATGCACATGCTGGCGGCCGATCCCGAACAGCGGATCACCATGCCCGAGACGCAGCGTGTCCTCGCCGAGGTGGCGGGCGGCGGCACCGCGACCGGGCTGACGCCGCTGCACGACTCCGGCGACGGTGGGCACACCGTCTTGGCCCCCACCGGGCCGACCACCCCGCCCGGAGCGCAGGCGACCACCATCGCCGCCGGGTCCGCCGCAGGTGCCCAGGCAGGCGCGACACGGCTCGACGCCCGCCCCGCCCGCACCCACGCCGGTCAGTCTCCGCCCGGCCACACCCACCCCGGCTACGCAGAGCCCGGCGAGGTCCGACCGGGAGCGGCCCGGCCGTCGAGGCGTACCCCGCCCCCGCCGCCGGAGCCCTTCTGGCGCAAGCCCGCCGTGCTGGCAGGCGGCGGCGTGCTCGCGGTCGCGGCGGTCGTGCTCGTCATCAGCACGCTGCTCTCCGGGAACGACGCCGACGATGCCCGGGTGCCGTCGGGTTCAGATCCGGATCAGACCACGGAGCAGCACACACCCACCAACACCACCGAGTCCAGCACCCCGATCGACGAGGGCGCCGATCCGGGCGGTGCTGATCCGGGGTATCAGCCCGCCCCACCGCCGCAGAACGGCCGGCCCGACGGGAGTGACGCCACGACCGTCCCGGAGCCGCCCCCGTCTGAGCCCACCGAGCCGCCGGAGACCACCACGCCCGCCGCCCCGACCCCGTCGCCCACCGAGGCCCCCGCTCCGACTGACGACACCCCACCAGGCGGCGGAGACGACGACGGTGGTGGCGACGACGGCCAGGACCCGCCGCCGGACGAGGAGACCAGCGGCTGAGGCAGGCCGATCGGGGCAGGCGCCGATCCGTCCCGGACGTCCGTCGCGACGCTCGGGCCGGGATGCGGGCAGACCCCGCCTGGGCGGGGGATCGCAGTCGCGCGCTCGTCCGTCGGCCGGACCGCCGACCGGAGCGTCATCCGTCGTTGCGGCCCGGCAGGGCGGCCTGCGGCGAGCACACTGCGGCGAGACCTGCGGCGGCCTGATCGCCTGAGCACGTCACCGCCGAGTTGGCAGGCGGACGGCACCGACGCGGATCTCGGGCGGGTTCGGCCCACCTCCTCCTTCGTCTGCCACGCCGGCGCCTGGTATCGCCGCCGAGGCATCGCAGGACGACGGCTGAACGACCGGCAGCGGGCGTCCGCGTCGACGACGCCGGGTTGATTCGAGCCTGCCGACGACACGAATGACCGAGGCGCGAAATCGACGCGGCGAACCGACAGTGAACAGTGGCTCGCCGAGATTCCCGTCGGCAGTCGGAGCGACCTTTCGCTCCACTCCGCCTGCACCCTGGAAATGCATACGCACCGTGCAATTCCGGTGACCGGACCTTCGGTGACCGGGCGCCTCCGTCGCGTTCCCCAAGCACCGAACCGGGTATCTCCATTCCCGTCGCCCGATCCGCTATTTCCCCGGATCACCCCCGGTCCAGCGGGGCCGTGTATCTACTTTTTCGGCGGGGACCGAATCGGTTATGCCGCCAGCCCGAGTGACCACCCGGCCCCGATATCCGCACGCAGCCGGAACACGCACGGTGACGACATCGACCACCCGTCGCCAGCCGCCACGCACTGGACCCGACACCGCCGTTCGGCGCAAGCCCCGTGAGGCTCGCGCAATCCGATTCAGCCGAATGGGTGAAGTTGGTTGTCACGCTCCGCAATAGTCTCGGGCGTCTCGCACCCGGTGGCACCACATGAATGTGACGTCGATCGCCTGCGCGTACTGAATCGACTCACCTCCGACGCCATTCACCTCGATACGACAGCGTCGACCGGACGCGGGACTTCGATCCGAGCCCGGCCTGGCGGTGATCAAATCGACGCCGAGGACACGTCGAGGACCGAAGACGAACACTCCGTGGGCAGTCGGAGATATCTGTGGCAGTATCAAGCGCGCTCGACGCGGCTGACCCGAGGGCAGTGCACGGCACTGGGCGATCGCCGCTGGTCAGCATGGTAGGAGCGGCGTTGTCGACGCGGGAGGGAGATCCGCCGATCATTGACCGAACCGGCGGCACGGCAATGCCGATCCTGCCCGCTCCCTATCGCCCCCGACCTGCGCGGCACTTCGCATCGACCGCCGCCGTGATGCTGGTGAGATCCGAGAGAACACTCGACCGAGAATGGAACACGGCCGATGACCCGGAAGCTCGACGGCACCGAGCCTGCCAATTCTCCGACCGAGGACGACGGCCGGAATCAGGCCGCACGCCGACGCCTACAACCGGCGGAACTAGTGATCGATCTCGGCGTCGTCGCAGGACAACGGCCCGGCCGCGCGTCGATGCAGTCGGCGACGACGGCACAGCGACCCGCGCGGCCGACGCGCGAACTCCGCACGGTCTGCGGCACCGGTCCCGGCTGCCCCGTCCCGGGAGCGATATCCGGGGTGGAGCGATCGAATACTCGGGCCCCGAGTCTCGGCGCTTCCACTTCAGTGCGGCGACGACTCGGTCGACTGCCACAACGAGTGGCAAACCTCGCGGGCGTACATTCGACGGGCTCCGATCAGCGGCCTCGGAAGGTGCTGCCACACCGCAGCCTTGCCCGACCTGTGATACGTGCAACAATCAACGGGCGCACCCCCTGGGCATTGACACCAATGTGCGGCTGTGTAGGGTCCCAGAGGAGCTGATCATGAAACAGGAGAAGACCAGCAAGAACTCGCGGATGCCGCCGGCATGACGCAGGGAGGCGCACCAATCCCATAAGTCGTCATCGATCGAAGCGCAATCGTGCAGCCGGGTGAATATCCGGCGGGCTCGATGGCGCGGTCCGTTCCCATCCGCCCCGTTCACGAGGATCTCATGGAACAACAAGTGCTGTTGACCATCGCGTTGTGGTGCTTAGTCGTCGGCGCGCTCGCGCTGGTGATCCTGCTGGTCCGCCAGCAGCAGATCTCCACGCAACTGCGCGCACGCAACACCGCTCTGGAGGACGATCTGCGGGCGCGCGACGAGGAGGCCCGACACCTCGTCTCCGCTCGGCTGCCCGCGCTGGTGGACGCGCTGAGCCACATGGCCGCCGACGTGCCGGGCCCCCTGCACCCGCACCTCGCGAACACGCCGTACGGACAGAACCTTCAGCTCGTGGTGGCCCTGGTCACCGAGTCCGTCGAGAAGGCGATGAGCCGGGTCGACCAGTCGGCCAGGACCACGCTGAAGGCCATGATGCGCACGGTCCAGAGCCTGGCCAACGAGCAGCAGCTCGCGATCTCCACCATGCAGGACCGCCACGACGACCCCGACGTCCTCGAGGACCTGCTGCGGATCGACCACGCGAACTCCCAGCTGGGCCGCCGGGTCCAGGCCACCGCCGTGCTGTGCGGCTCCTGGCCGGGACAGCAGCGCTCCGCGTCCTCCCTGACCGACATCGTGCGCGGTGCGACGTCGCGGATCAGGGACTACCGCCGGGTCGACGTGCACGCCCAGATCGACAACGCGGTCATCAGCCGCGCCGTGGAGCCGGTGGTCCTCACGCTGGCGGAGATCCTGGACAACGCCGCTCGACACTCGCAGCCCAACACCTCCGTCGAGGTCAACTTCCGACACGCCCACAACGGCACCGCGATCGTGATCGACGACGCGGGCGTCGGCATGAACGCCGAGGAGATCCGGCGGGCCGCAGGCCTGCTGGCGGGCCGAGAGGTGGCCGACATCAACCGACTCGGCGACCCGCCGCAGATCGGCTTCGCCGTGATCGGCGTACTCGCCGCCCGGTACGGATTCACCGTCTCGGTCGACACGACCTCCCCCTTCGGCGGCGTTCGCGCCGTCGTCTTCCTCCCCACCGCGCTGCTCACCCGGATCGCACCGCCCGCTCCCGCACGGCAGGAGCCTGCGCCGACACCCGTCGTGACACAGGCTCCCTCGCTCACCACCCCGTCGCACACCCCCGCGTCGACCGCGGGCGGACTGCCCAAGCGCCGTCGGCACGCACCACGCACCGGCGTCCGTCCGCCCGCCACCGAGCAGACCCTGCCGCCGTCCGCACCGTCGGCTCGCCCGGCGAGCGAGACCGCGGCGGGCATGGGCGCGTGGCAACGCGGCACCCGGTCCGGCCGTGACACCGAATCGTCTGACAGTGAAGGGAACCCCCAGGCATGACCGACCCCGTGCAGAACAAGCTGGGCTGGATGCTCGACGATGCGCTGAGAGTCCCGGAGACCCGTCACGCGATCCTCCTCTCGGCGGACGGCCTGCTCATGGCCCACTCGGAGCGCATCGATCGCGACGATGCCGAGCGTCACGCGGCCGGGATGTCCGGTCTGCAGGCGCTGGCCCGCAGCACCGCGGAGTTCTGCGGCGACCCGAACACGCCGTGGCAGCAGACGGTGAACGAGTTCCAACACGGCTACGTGTTCCTCGTCGCCGCGGGCCCGAGGGCCTACCTCGCGGTGTCGACCACCGAGAAGGTCGACATGGAGACGGTGTCCTTCCGCCTTCAGGAGCTGGTGCAGCGGCTGGGCAAGGAGTTGACCAGCCCGCAGCGGTCCGATTCAGGAAGTCCGGTGTGAACCCGCCCCGCAACGAGCGGGCGCTGGTCCGGCCCCATGTGGTGACCGGTGGTCGAGCGCACCCGACTCGAAACACGTTCGGACTGATCACGCTGGTGAGCGCGGCTCGGGACCAGTTGACCGGACTCAGCCCCGAGAAGCGCCGCCTGATGGAGCTGTGTCGGGGCGGCTCGCTGTCGGTCGCCGAGATCGCCGGTCACCTCGAGCTCCCCGTCAGCGTCACGAAGGTCCTGCTCAGCGATCTGGTCGACAGCGGCCACATCCAGACGACGGCGCCCGTCCCGACGACCGATCTGCCCAGCATGAAGCTCCTTCAGGAGGTGCTTGATGGACTCCGCGCTCGCCTCTGATCGCGTCTATCTGCGCGAGACCGTGCGGACCGCGGTCAAGCTGCTGATCGTGGGCCACTTCGCAGTCGGCAAGACGACGTTCGTCGGCACGTTGTCCGAGATCCGCCCGCTGCGGACCGAGGAGACGATGACGCAGGCGGGCGCGCTGGTCGACGACCTCGCCGGGGTGCAGCAGAAGAAGACCACCACGGTCGCGATGGACTTCGGCAGGCTGACGCTCAACGAACAGCTTGTGTTGTACCTGTTCGGCGCGCCCGGCCAGCAGCGTTTCACCCCGATGTGGGAGGACCTCGCCTCCGGTGCGCTCGGCGCGCTCGTCCTCGTCGACACCCGCCGACTCGAACACTCCTTCGAGGTCATGGGCCTGCTGGAGGAGCAGGGTCTGCGCTACGCGGTCGCCGTCAACCACTTCGACGACGCGTCCTCCCATTCGGAGGAGGAACTGCGTGAGGCGCTGGACCTGCTGCCGTCCACTCCCCTCGTCATGTGCGACGCCCGCGATCCGGCGTCCTCCACCAGAGCACTGATCACCCTCGTCGAGTATCTCCTCGCCAGTACTGCCCAGGAGCAAGAGTGACCACACCGGACACGACCGACCTCCAGCCGCCGCCGGGCTGCCCCGCACACGGCCGGACTCAACCGGGAATGCCGCTGTACGGCGCGGATTACGCCGCGAACCCCATGCGCACCCTCGAAGCACTGCGCCGCAGCGGGCCGATCTCGCAGGTGGAGCTGGCTCCCGGCGTGTCGGCGTCGTTGGTCACCGACTACCGCATCGCGCTGGAAGTGCTGCGCGACTCCGACACGTTCCGCAAGGACGGCCGGACGTGGCAGGCGACGGCGCCCCAGGACAGCCCGATCATCGGCATGATGATGTACCGGCCCAACTGCTATCACGCGGACGGGCCTCGCCACGCCAGGCTGCGCGGCGCGATCACCGACAGCCTGGACCGGATCGAGCCGAACACCCTGCGCAACCACATCGAGCGCAGTGCCGACCGGCTCATCGACACCTTCGCCGGCGAAGGTGAGGCGGATCTGCTCAATCAGTACGCCAAGATCCTGCCGCTGATGGTCATCCAGCTCCTCATGGGCGTCCCCGAGGAGCCCGGCAGCAGGATGATCATCGCGATGACCAACGTCTTCGACGGCATCGAGCCGGAGAAGTCCAATGAGGAACTGCTGGGCATCCTCCTCGAGCTGATCGCCGCCAAGCGGGCGGAGCCCGGCCAGGACGTGACCTCGTGGCTGTTGCAGCACAGCGCACAGCTCACCGACGAGGAGATGATCCATGAGCTGGTCCTGTTGCTGGGTGCGGGCGTCGAGCCCACCCAGAACTGGATCGCCAACGCGCTGCTCCTGCTGTTGTCCGACGATCGGTTCGCGGGCGACCTCGCGGGCGGCAGCATGCCGGTGGAGGACGCCCTGATCGAGGTCCTGTGGACGACCCCGCCGTTCTCGAACTTCTGCATGACCTACCCGACCCGGAACGTCGAGTTCAACGGAATCGTCCTGGAGCAGGACAAGCCGGTGCTGATCAGCCTCACCGCGGCCAACACCGATCCGGCGCTGGCCTCCGAGACACGCTCCGGGAACCGCGCCCATCTGGCCTTCGGCGGCGGCGCCCACGTCTGCCCGGCACAGTCCCCGGCGCGACTGATCACCTCGGTGGCCATCGAGAAGCTGCTCGACCGGCTGCCCGACCTCGAACTGGCCGTCCCGGCCGATCAGTTGGCGTGGCGGCCGGGACCGTTCCTCCGAGCGCTGACCGCGCTCCCGCTTCGCTTCCCCTCGGTACCCGTCCGATCCGACGAGACCACTGGAGACAGCAGATGGAACGACAAGCCGGTTCCACCGTCATCGACCCCACCGGAACCGACATCCAGTCCGAAGCAGCAGCACTCCGGGCGGTCGGGGCGCCCTCGCTGGTTGAACTCCCTGGTGGGGTGGTGGCGTGGGCAGTAGCGGGGCATGAGCAGATCCGGGATCTGACCACCGACTCTCGGGTCTCCCGCAACGCCAGGGCGCACTGGCAGGCGTGGGCGGACGGGGAGATCACGCCGGACTGGCATCTGTACACGTTCGTCGCGGTGCAGAACATGATCTCCGCGTACGGTGCCGATCACACCAGGTTACGCTCGTTGATCTCCAAGGCGTTCACGCCTAGACGGGTGGCCGCGCTCGCGCCCAGCATCGAGAAGCTCGTCTCCGGGCTGATCGACGACCTGGGCGCCGAGGGCGGGAACGGTGCCACGGTCGACCTCCGTGCCGGGCTCGCCTACCCGCTGCCCATCGCGGTGATCAGCACCATGTTCGGCGTGCCTGCGGACTGGCGTGACGAACTGCATCACATCGTCGACGGCATCTTCGACACCACGCTGGGCCCCGACGAGGCACGGGCCAACCAGATGCAGCTCTACACGCTGCTCAACAAGCTGGTCGAGCTGAAGCAGGGCACGCCGGGCGAGGACATGACCAGCGCCCTGATCGACGCTCACGAGCAGGACGGAACCCGGCTCCAGGAGCACGAGCTGGTCGACACCCTGCTGCTGATGCTCGGGGCGGGCCACGAGACGACCACCAATCTCCTCGACCAGGCCATGACCGCGATGCTGACCAATCCCGATCAGCTGGCCATGGTGCGCTCCGGCGCGATCACCTGGGACGACGTCATCGAGGAGGCCTTGCGGTGGAACGCGCCGATCGCGAGTCTTCCGCTGCGCTACGCGGTGGAGGACCTCGAGATCGCGGGCGTGACGATCCGCAAGGGTGACGCGATCCTGGCGTTCTTCGCAGGCGCCGGGCGGGACCCGGCGCACTACGGCGAGGACGCCGATCGGTTCGATGCCACCAGAGCCGTCAAGGATCATCTCTCCTTCGGGCACGGGGTGCACTACTGCCTCGGCGCTCCCCTGGCCCGGCTCGAGGCCAGGATCGCGCTGCCCGCCCTGTTCGACCGGTTCCCCGACATCGCCCTGGCCGGCCGGCCTGACGAGCTCAGGCCGGTGCGGTCCTTCGTCTCCAACGGTCACCTCGGCCTTCCCGCGACGCTCGTCGCCGCGAAGGGCTGATCCGACCCGCACTTGGAGGTTTGCGCGCGCGGCTTCCGCGCGCGACGAGAGAGACCCTGGCGCGACCGCCCGGTCGCCCCACCAGGGACTGCGTCTGCGGTGCACGAGAACGCCGCCGCCGCCATGGCAGGTCGTGCGGCGACGACACCGTGATCCGGTGTCGTCGCCACGGCAGCGGCCACCCTCGTCGGACACCGCAGGCATCCGGCTGGATGCAACGCAGTAGGAGCACCGAATCGTGATCTCACCCGAGTCAGCGGCAGGCCCGGACTCGCCACCGCGGATCCGGGTGTCTCGCCGGGAGACGCCCGTCGTCGACGCGGGGCCCCGGGGCCAATCGACGTCGGCAGCGGAGCCCGGAGCCCGCACGGCGACCGCTGCGGCGGACGGCACGGTCTCGGCGGCTGCCACGGCGTGACCCTGCACTCCGAGGCGGGAGCCGGAATCACCCCGTCTGCCGCGATCTCGAGCGGCCTCGCCGTCACCTGCCCGCCGGAGGATCTCCGCCCGGTGACGTCATCTCTCTCCACCGGGGTCGCGGATCGTCCCTTGTCCTGCTTCGGACGACGACGGTTCGGGCTCGACCCTGCGCTGAGTGCTGGCGGGACGGGGGTGGAACCCGCTCTCGGCCAGGGTCGGCGTGTCCCGGTGCCGCTTCGGCGTTCGTCGACGCAGGCGGCGGTGTCGAGCCCGTCTCGTAGTGCACCGTCGGCCCGAGCGCCGGGCGGACACCGCCGGGCCGTCCCAGTCGAGACCCAGCCACGCGATCGTCGGCCGAGCAGGCACTCAGCTGCGCCGGGCGTGTCTCACCCGACGGCGCACCGGGTCCGCCGGGCCTGCCTTCGCCGTCACGAGTCCGACGACCAGATGCCCTCGCCACCGATGACCCCGGCAGGTCTCGGCGTCGAGGGCCTGTCCCGACAGCACCATAGGAGCACCCTGTGACCACCACCGATCCCGCGAGCCGCGACGGCGGTCCCCCGCCCGGCTGCCCGGCGCACGCGCCGTCCGCGCCCACCGGGCCGATTGCGATGCCCGCGCGCATCCGGACCGACACCGTCGCAGCCACCGCGCTCTACTCGGCCGCGTTCGCCGAGGACCCCGCCGCGATCTACACCGAGCTGCGCAGACAGGGCACGGCAGGCCTCGTCGAACTGAGTCCCGGGGTCACCGCGAGTCTGGTGATCGGCTATGAGGCCGCCTTGGCGGTGCTGCGTGATCCGGAGAACTTCCCGAGGGATCCCCGCCGATGGCAGCAGACGATGGCGCCGGACTGTCCTGTGCTGCCGATGATGCAGCACCGGCAGAGCGCGGTGTTCAACGACGGTGAGGTTCACCGCAGGCTGCGGTCCTCGGTGACCGACAGCCTGGACCGGATCGATCCGACCACGCTGCGCAAGTATGTGGAGCGCAGTGCGGACACCCTCATCGACGACTTCGCCGACAAGGGGGAGGCAGATCTACTCGCCGAGTACGCGCGGCTGCTGCCGATCCTGGTGTTCAACCAGCTGCTCGACTGCCCGCCACACCTGAGCGCCTCCCTCGTGCGCTGTCTCGCGGCGATCTTCGAGGGGGGTGCGGAGGCAGCCGAGGCCAATCAGGAACTGGGCCGCTGCATGCTGGAGCTGATCACCCTGCGACAGCAGAATCCCGGCAACGACCTGCTCTCCTGGCTGATCTCCCATCCTCACCGACTCGACACCCAGGAGCTGATGGACCAGCTCACGATGCTGCTCGCGGGCGGTATCGAGCCGGTGCAGAACCTCATCGCAAACGCCCTGCGCCTGCTGTTGTCGGACGCGCGGTTCGCCGGTGACCTCTCCGGCGGCAGCCTGCCGGTGGACGACGCACTCGTCGAGATCCTCTGGACCGACCCGCCGCTGGCCAACTTCGGACCCGCCTATCCCACCGAGGACGTCCGGCTGCCGGACGGGACGGTGCTGCCTGCGGGCAGGCCCGTGGTGGTCAGCTACGCCGCCGCCAACATCGATCCGAATCTGGCTGGGGATCGAGGCACCGGCAATCGGGCGCATCTCGCCTGGAGTGCGGGCCCGCACACCTGTCCCGGTCAGTCCCAGGCCCGGATCATCGCCTCGCTGGCGATCGAGAAGGTGCTGGACCGGCTCCCCGACGTGGAGCTGGCGCTGCCCGAGGAGGACCTGCGGTGGCGGCTCGGTCCCTTCCAGCGAGCGCTGACGGCGCTGCCCGTGCGGTTTCCCCCGGTGGCGGTTCCAGAGGACCCGGGCGGACCGGTGCCCACCGCGCCCATCGAGGCGCGCGCCGTCGGCGGCAGCAGCAGGCAGGCGGCAGACCCGCCGTCGGGCAGGCCGACGGCGACCGCACCGCAGGCGGGGGCGCCTGGCGGCCGCGCCCGCACCACCGGGCCGCGCTGGATGAGCGCGCTCGTCCGGTGGTGGCGCGGCCAGTGACCGCCGACCCGCCGCGTCGGTCTCGGCTCCTTCCGACTCCCGACGCCCGGTCGACCGGAACCAGATCGACCCGGCGGACCGGCACCGACGTCGGAGTCGGCAGGCCCGCTGCCTGCACACGAACACTTCCCGCCTGATTCTCGTCCCGTCCCACACCGACGACGCTCCAGGAGAACGTGTGACTCCCACCGATCCCCTCGGCCAGGACCACGTACACCCGCCGGAAGGTCGGCAGCAGCCGATGCCGCCACCCGGCTGCCCGGCGCACGACGGCGTGACTCGGTTGTACGTGCCGGAGTTCGCGGCCGATCCGAACGCGGTCTATGAGTCGCTGCGGGCCCAAGGGCCCGTCGCACCGGTCGAGATCGCCCCCGGCGTGCCCGCCACGCTCGTGACGAGCTACGCCACGGCGTTGGAGGTGCTGCGCGATCCGAGGAACTTCCCGAAGGACCCGCGACGCTGGCAGCAGACCATCCCGGCGGACTCCCCGGTGCTGCCGATGCTGATGTACCGGGAGAACTGTCTGTTCACCGACGGCGAGCTGCACCGCAGGCTGCGGAGCGCGCTGAACGACGGTCTGAGCGGGGTCGACTCCGGGACCCTGCGGGGCTATGTCGAGCGCGGTGCCGCCACGCTGATCGACGAGTTCGCTCCGGTCGGCGAGGCGGACCTGCTCACCCAGTACGGCAGGCTCCTGCCGATTCTGGTCTTCGACCAGATGTTCAACACCCCTCCTCATCTCAGCGAACGACTGACCAAGGCGCTGGGGACGATCTTCGAGGGGGTCGCGGCGGACGCCGAGCAGGCCAACACCGAACTCGTGCTCTGCACCGTCGAGCTGGTCGAGATGCGTCGTGCCGAGCCAGGCAGAGACATCGTCTCCTGGCTGATCGCCCATCCCGCCGAACTGACACAGGAGGAGCTGCTCAGCACGATCATGCTGCTCGTGGCGGCGGGCATCGAGCCGACGCAGAACCTCATCGCGAACGTGCTGCGGCTGCTGCTCTCCGACGACCGGTTCGCGGGCGGGCTGACCGGGGGCAGTGTCTCGGTCGACGACGCGCTGGTGGAGATCCTCTGGACCGACCCGCCGATGGCCAACTACGCGACCACGCACCCGATCCACGACGTCTACCTCGCAGGCGGCGTGCGCATTCCCGGTGATCGGCCCGTCCTGATCAGCCTGGCCGCCGCGAACGCCGACCCCGCGCTGTCCTCCGCCCGTGCCTCGGGAAACCGGGCGCACCTGGCGTGGAGCGCGGGCCCCCATGTCTGCCCCGCCCAGTCCCAGGCGATGACCATCGCCGCGGTGGCGGTCGAGACGCTTCTCGACCGCCTGCCGGATCTGGAACTCGCCGTCCCCGTCGATGACCTGACGTGGCGGCCGGGGCCGTTCCACCGGGCGCTCAACGCGCTGCCCGTCCGTTTTCCCGCAGTTCGTCCCTCCGCCCAGACCGACGAGAACCCTGGAGACAACAGATGGAACGTCAGTCCAGCCCCTACGTCATCGACCCCGCAGGCGCCGACATCCAAGGAGAGGCCCGGCTCCTCAGGGAGCGGGGAGCCGCGACGCTGGTTGAACTCCCTGGTCCGGTGGTGGCGTGGTCTGTGAACAGCCACGACCACCTTCGGAAGCTGCTGTCCGATCCTCGGGTGTCCAAGGACCCCAACCAGCACTGGCCCGGTTACGCCGAGGGCAAGGTGGTGCTCAGCTCGGTCCTGACGACCTGGGTGGGCGTCAAGAACATGTTCAACGCCTACGGTGACGATCACAAGCGGTTGCGCTCGCTGGTCTCCAAGGCATTCACCGCCCGGCGGGTCAACGCCCTCCAACCGTGGATCGAGTCGATCACCGAGCGACTCATCGCCGAGCTGGCGGCCGGCCCCCAGGACACGCCGGTCGATCTGCGCGAGGGCTTCTGCTTCCCGGTGCCGATCGAGGTCATCTGCGCGCTGTTCGGTGTTCCGGAGGAGCACCGGCCGGAGCTGCGTCGGGTGGTCGACGGCGTGTTCGACACCGCCGCGACCCCGGAGGAGGCCATGGCGCTGGGAGAGGACCTCTACAAGCTCATGGGCGCCTTCGTCGCCGACAAGCGGGCGAATCCCGGTGACGACCTCGCTTCCGCGCTGATCAACGCGCGCGACGAGGACGGTTCGCGGCTGGACGAGATCGAACTGCTCGACACCCTGGCCCTGGTGCTGTCCGCCGGTCACGAGACGACGGTCAATCTGCTGGACCAGGCGATCACCGCGCTGCTCACGTATCCCGACCAGTTCGAACTCGTCCGATCCGGCGAACGGTCCTGGGACGACGTGATCGACGAGACGATGCGCTGGCAGGCCCCGGTGGCGAACCTGCCGCTGCGGTACGCGGTGGAGGACATCCAGATCGGCGACATCCTCATCCGCAAGGGGGACCGGATCCTGGCCGCGTACGCGGCCACCGGCCGGGACCCGGAGCGGCACGGGGCCGACGCGGACCAGTTCGACCTGACCCGCGCGGCCAAGGACCACCTGGCCTTCGGCCACGGCGTGCACTACTGCCTGGGGGCGCCGCTGGCTCGCATGGAGGTCAAGACCGCCCTGCCCGCCCTGTTCGCCCGGTTCCCGAACATGAGGCTCGCGGTGCCTGCGGACGAGCTGGTGCCGATGTCCTCGTTCATCTCCAATGGACACCACGAGCTGCCGGTGATCCTGAACCCCGGCTCGGCGGGCTGATCGCCGCGACGGCGTCCGAACAGCAGCGCACGGCCTCGGGCCGGGTCCGTCACCTGGCGGACCCGGCCCGATCCGGCGGCGGCTGGTGGGATCGGATCTCGGTGACTGCTCAGGTCTGCTGCCTACGCCGGGTCTTGACGAACAGGTAGATCAGGTAGGGCGCGCCGAGGATGGCGGTGAGGACCCCGACCGGCAGGTGGGACAGGCCCGGGGTGATCCGCACGGCCAGGTCGGCGCTCACGGTGAGCAGCGCGCCGAGCACCATCGACGCCACCAGCGGAGGCTGTGCGGTCCCGACGAGCCGCATCGCGATCTGTGGAGTCGCCAGTGCGACGAAGGAGATCGGGCCCGCCGTCGCGGCGGCCACGGCGGCCAGGGCGGCGGCGAGCAGCAACAGCGTGCCGCGCGCGGCGTCGACCCGGATGCCCAGTGCCCGGGAGGTGTCGTCGCCGAACTGGAGTCCGCCGAGTACCCGAGAGCACACCAGCGCGGCCGGGATCAGGATCGCGACGGCGATCGCGAGCGGTCCGACGGCGTCCCAGCCTGCGTTGGTGAGGCTGCCGACCAGCCAGACGGTCGCCCGGCTCGCGTCGTCCACGTCTCCCACGGTGAGCAGCCAGTAGACGATGTTGCCGCCGATCGCCGACAGCCCGATGCCCACCAGGACCATCCGGTACCCGTCGATGCCCTGCCGCCAGGACAGCAGATACAGCAGGAAGCCCGCGGTGAGACCTCCGACGAGCCCGGCGGCGGGGACGCCGAGGGCGGCGACACCGCTGATCGTGCCGCGCGACCCGCCGAGCACGATGACGGCGACGGCGCCGACGCCCGCTCCCCAGGTGACGCCGAGGATGTCGGGACTGGCGAGCGGATTGCGGGCCAGGGACTGGAAGATCGCCCCGGACAGGCCGAGGGCGGCGCCGACGAGGATGCCGGTGAGGGTCCTGGGCATCCGCAGGCCGAAGATGATGCCGTTCTCCCGACGATCACCGCCGCCCGCGAGAGTGCGCAGCACGTCGAACACCTCGATCTGCGAGGTGCCCCGGCCGATGTTCAGCGCGGCGACCAGGACGAGCAGGGCGAGTGCGACGACCGTGACGATGACGACGCGCGGCCGCAGGATCATCGAGACCGGTCCGACGCGCAGTGAGCGGATGATCGGCTGATCGGGCTCGGCCGAGTGCTCGCTGCCCGCCGCGCCGCCGTCGGGGGCGCCGGGGCCGCCGGGCGCCTGCTGAGGCTGCCCGGGCTGCTGAGCGGATTCGCCCGCCCCGGCGGTCTTGTCGGCCGTGTCGAGGTGTCGATCGTGGACGGTCACAGCCGGATCAGTCCCTTCCGCCGGACGAGCCAGATGAAGACCGGCGCGCCGAGGACGGCGAGCATGATGCCCACCTCGAAGCTGTCGGAGGACACGACGCGACACAGCACGTCGGCGGCAAGCAGCAGGACCGCGCCGGTCAACGCCGAGACGGGCACGATCCAGCGGTAGTCCGGACCGGTGATGAACCGGGCCAGGTGCGGCACGACCAGGCCGAGGAAGGCGATCGGGCCGCAGGCCGCGACGACCGCGCCCGTGAGCAGCGTGATCGCCGTGACGCCGAGAATCCGGGTGAGCCGGATGTTCTGTCCCAACGCCCGCGCCATGTCCTCGCCCAGCGCGAGCACGTTCAGGCCCCGCGCGTTGAGCAGGGCGAGCACTATCCCGACCAGCAGGAAGGGCGCGACCTGCCCGGAGACGGAGTACTCGCGGGCGGCGATCGAGCCGACCTGCCAGAAGCGGTAGATCTCCATCCCGGCCCGGCTGCCCAGCACCACGGCGGCGACGAGGCCGCTGAGGAGCGCGGTGACGGCCGCGCCCGCCATCGCCAGCGTCACCGGCGTGGAGCCGCCGAGCGAGCCGAGGACGAACACGACCACGCTGGCGATCAACGCGCCCGCGAAGCCGAACCAGATGAAGCCCTGGAGGTCACGAATCCCGAAGACGACCACGGCCAGCACGGTCGCGAAGGCGGCGCCCTGCGTCACGCCGAGGATGCCGGGGTCGGCCAGCGGATTCCGGGTGTGACCCTGCATCAGCGCACCCGCCGCGCCGAGGCCTGCCCCGGCCAGCAGGCCGAGCACGGTGCGCGGGAGGCGTAACGACCGGATGATGTCGTCGAACTCGGTGCCCTGCGGGTCGACCAGTGCCGCCCACACCAGATCGAGCGGGATGGTTCGCGACCCGATCGAGACGCTCGCGGCGACGGCCAGTACCAGCGCGACGCAGAGCAGCGTCAAACCCGCCGCCCTGCGGCGGGCCCACCCGTCGGGCGCACGGCGCCGAACGGCATTGCTGGTCGCGGTCACCTTGGTCTCCTCACGACATCCGTCGGGATCGTCCGATCGCAGGCGGACCGTCGATGATCGTCTCGTGTCACGGCCCGCGGGCGAGGTCGACTCGGCATCTCCGGTCCGGCCTGCCCCGCCGCGCCGGTCCGTCCCCCCAGACGTCCCCCGGCCGCCCAGGCTGTCCGCCCGCGCGGAGGGATCTTAGAGCCTGTCTTTGATCCCCACTTTCCTGTTGCGCGGGGCAGGCAGCGGCGATCTGCGGCGTTGTCGTCAGTCGACACAACTCCGTTATGCCTCCTTCCTCCGCCTCACAGCTCAGCCACGCTGATCCCCGCTCACGACTCCAGAGGGATCACAGACAGGCTCTGAGGCTAGCCTTACCGATTCCTGCGGCGAGGCCAGCACCGCGATGCCTCGGCGCAGCCGTCGCATTCCTGCCGGGTCCGTCGATCGCGGTGCCGATTCCGGCAGGCTCGCCGGGCTCCTGCCGCCCCAGAGCCCCGGCCGATCAGCCGTCACCGCCGTTCACCGCCCGCGTCGCGCGACCAGGGCGGCTTCGCTCGCTCGCCACAGGCGACGCCGACGCCGTCCCGCCCGCCTCGTACCATGCTGAGGCAAGGCTAACCGAACAAAGGACGAGTGAGATGCCGAGTGCCGTACGTCATCGCTCCAGGGGGGCGGCCATCGCCGTTCCACTCGCGATCTGCCTGTTGGTCAGCGCCTGCGGGGGCGGGGAGGAGCCCGCCGGTTCCGCGCCGGAGGGCGCGAGCCAGGACGGGTTTCCCCGGACGGTCACCCATGCCATGGGCGAGACGACCCTGGAGACCCAGCCGGTGCGCGTCGCGGCACTCGACACCAGTTACATCGACGCCGCGATGGCGTTAGACCTGGACGTGGTGGCGCGGATCAACTACCACACCGCCGACGGCGCGCTTCCCGGATACCTGTCGGAGGACGAGCAGGCCCAGGCCGAGGCGGCTACCGTGATCGGCGAGATCACCGCCCCCGACGTCGAGATGTTGTGGGACGTCGAGCCCGATCTGATCGTCTCGGCGCGGGTGCGGCACGAGGAGATCTACTCGGAGCTGAACGAGGTCGCGCCCACTGTCTTCAGCGAGACCACCGGGGCGACCTGGAAGGACAACATCCGGCTCCTCGGCGAGGCCACCGGGCGTGAGGAGCTCGCCGAGGAGCGCATCAACGCTTATGAGAAGCGGGCGGCGAGCATCGGCGAGTCGATCCGCGAGGAGTTGGGCCGGGACGCCACCGTCACGATGGCCCGCTTCGTCGAGGGCGAGCCGACGGTCCGGCTCTACACCAGCGCGTCCTTCCCCGGCATCATCCTGGCCGACGCGGGACTAGCCCGGCCTGCGGGCCAGGCGGACTCCGAGGACGAGATCATGGTGAACCTCAGCCAAGAGGACATCACCGAGCTGGACGCGGACACCATCTTCGTGTCCACCTACACCGATCCCGCAGCGGAGGCCGAGAACCCGCAGGAGCAGTTCGAGTCGAACCCGCTGTGGGGCAGACTGGAAGGCGAGATCACCACGGTCGACGACGAGGTCTGGGTCACCTCGGTGAGTCTTCAGGGCGCCGAGCAGATGCTGGACGAGCTGGCCGCCGCCTTCGGCGTGGACGACGGCCGATCCTGATCGACGACCGCCCGACTCCGGTGCCCTCGGCCGATCGGTCGAGAAGGTGCCGGAGGCCGGGTCCGTCCACCGCGTAAGGGCCTATTGGTCGGCGAAGTTCGGCCGCGCGCGGGCCGAGTGATCATCGGGTGAACAGCCGAGGAACTGACCTTCGGCTCTGGTCGGACGCGCGAATGATCGAATAGATTTCTTCTCCGCAGAGAGAACGGCCGCGAAGGAGAACCCGGTGGCACGGACACTTCTGTTCAGAACGGGACGACGACGACACTCACGCGGGGTCGTGCTGGCATTGGCGGGCGCGCTGGTCGCCGCCGTCTCCACCTCTGGCGCGGCCATCGCCGCCGACGGCCCGGCCGACGTACCCCCACAGCCGATCGTGGCAGAGGCGGCAGCCGTCGCCGAGGCGGAGATCGCCGCCGCGCCCTCCCAGTCCGCACGAATCCTCTTCAACGGCGGCAATGAGTCCTTCAACGGACTCACCTACCACTCGTTCCGCATTCCGGCGCTGATCCGGACGAATCGCAACACCCTGATCGCCTTCGCCGAAGGACGCGCGGCGAACAATCGCGACTTCGGCAACATCAATCTGTTGTACAAGCGATCGACGAACAACGGATCGTCGTGGTCCGGACTGAGCGAGGTCGTCGGCCGAGGACAGGGCACCTGGGGAAACCCGACGCCCGTGGTGGACCGTACGAACAATCGGATCTGGCTGTTCATGAACCACCAGCCCGAGGGCAGCGGCACCGTGAACTCCTGGGACGACCGACAGGTGTGGGTGTCCTCCAGCAGCGACGACGGGGTGAGCTGGACCGCCCCCGTGAACATGTCCGACACGCTGAAGCCCCGAACGCGGGCCAACGGCTCCAGCTGGAACTGGGATGCCGTCGGCCCCGGCGTCGGCATCCAGACCACGGTGCGCAATCCCGGCAGGCTCGTCATCCCGGCCCAGCATCGCAACATCTACAGCGACGACCACGGCGCGACCTGGCAGGTCGAGGTCATGCGCACCACCGGCGGCGCCGCCATGGAGCAGACCGGCGAGTCCACGATCCTGGAACTGGCCGACGGCAGTCTCTACCGCAACGACCGGCCGACGACGGCGACTGCGGAGCGAGGGAAGCGCCGCTGGGTCTCGCGCGGGTCGATCGAGTCCGGTTTCAGTCCCTTCGCCCCCGCGAGCTGCCTGCTGGACCCGATCAACGAGGCGTCGACCATGCGCTACAACTCCGATGCACCCGCCCGGCTGGCCTTCGTGAACTCGGCCAGCACCGAGACGCGCACCAGGATGCGCATCCGGATGAGCGAGGACGAGGGACGCACCTGGAGCTACAGCCGACCGTTCTCCGACGCCCCACTGTCCGGTGAGAGCTCCACCTACCGCGAGGGCGGTTACTCCAGCATCGCCAAGACCGCCGACTATCACGTCGGCGCGCTGATCGAGGTGAACGAGAACACCGGGAGCAACTCGACCTCGAACCGCTCGATCGCCTTCCGCAAGGTGAACCTGCCGTGGATTCAGGGCGGTGTAGACGAACCGGGCTGCTCCGGCGGGTTGTGACCGGGGCACTCTCGGGCACGCTCCCGGTCGGGACGCCGTCGGCTCGGCGTTCCGGCCGGGGCGAGCGGGCAGCTGGGCTCGCCCGATGCATGCGCGTCCGCAGGCCGACCAGGGCCGGACCACCAGAGGAGATCGGGTGCTCGGCGGTGGCGGGCATTCCGGCAAGGACCGGTGCGACCCGCTGCGGGTCATCGCGGAGCACATGATCGAGAAGGCCGCCCGGCACGCCGGTCACGCCGACATCCTGCGGGAACAGGTCGACGGCGTGACCGGGAGCCGACGTACTCGAACCGGCCTCGCCCAGGGCAGCGCCGAGCGCCGCGACCGCCGGGACGGACTCCCCCGAACCTCGTCGCGCTTTCAGCGACCGGTGTGATCGGCGGACGTCTCCCCTGCCCCGGCCCTGCCCTCCGCCGCGCGGGCGGTCAGGCCAGGACGCCGCCGTCGATGGTGAGCACGCTGCCGGTAATAAAAGAGGCGCCGGGGCTCGCGAGGAAGACGATGCCCGCCGCGATCTCCTCCGGGGTGCCGAACCGTCCCAGCGCGACGGTGGCCCGCTGCTGGTCGGCCCACCCGCCCTGCGGTGGGTTCATGTCGGTGGCGACCGGGCCGACCTGCACGACGTTGACGGTGATCTCGCGCGCGGCGAGATCTCGTGCGGCGCCTCGGCTGTAACCGGTGACCGCCGCCTTGGTGGCCGCATAGTCGGCCAGGTTCGGGAACCCGGCGCGGGCGGCGAGCGTCGAGCCGACGGTGATGATCCGTCCGCCTCGACCGAGCACCCTGGTCGCCGCGCGGATGGCGGTGACCACCCCGCCGAGGTTGACGACGACCTGGCGATCGAAGGCGGCCGTGTCGGGCTCGGGATCGTCGACGGCGCCGTTGACCGCCACTCCCGCGTTGTTGACCAGGACGTCCAGCCTGCCGAACGTGGCCGCCACGGTGTCGACCAGCTCGGCGACCTGACGGGAGTCGGACTGGTCCGCACGGTACGCGGCGGCGCGGACTCCCCTGCTCTGGAGGTCGCGGACGACCTCCTGCGCCTTGTCTGCCGAGGCGGCGTAGCTGATCACCACATCCAGGCCCGCATCGGCCAAGGCACGGGCGGTGGCCGCCCCGATGCCGCGCGAGCCCCCGGTCACCAACGCGACCCTGGCTGCCTGCTGCGTCGTCATGAGTTCTCCCTCTCGACTTAAATACCGCTCGGTATACAACTGCGACGGTAGCCTATCGAGCAGTACAGAAGTAAGGAGGTCGGCCATGGCCACCGGACGCCCCCGCGAGTTCGACGTGGACGAGCGGCTGGACCGCGCACTCGAGGTGTTCTGGCACCAGGGCTACGAAGGCACGGCGATCACGGACCTGACCGAGGCGATGGGCATCAGCAGGCCGAGCCTGTACGCCGCGTACGGCAACAAGGAGTCGCTGTTCCACAAGGCGGTGGACCGCTACCTCGACGGACCCGCCCGCCACATCAGGGACGCGGTCGAGGCCCCCACCGCGCTGGCTGCCGCGGAGTGCCTGCTGCGCGGCGGCGCCACGGTCGCGACCACGATCCCCGGCCGAGGCTGTCTGGTCGTGCAGGGCGCGCTGGCCACCGGCGCGAACTCCGAGAGCGCCCGGCTGGAGCTGATCTCCCGACGCCGCGCAGGGGAACTCAGCCTCCGGGCCCGGTTCGAGCAAGCCAAGGCCGACGGCGAGTTGCCTGCGGAGATCGATGCCGCCGACCTCGCCCGCTACATCGCGATCATCTCCTACGGCATCTCCGTTCAGGCCACCGGCGGCGCCACCCGCGAGGAGCTGGATCGAGCCGTGGACGTGGCCCTGCGCGCCTGGCCGGTCGCACCGGCCCCGTCCGCGACCGCGTGACCGGCGGCCACCCACCCGGCGCATCGGTCGGCCACCGGACGGACCGGGTCGATCAGCCGGGCAGCATGTCCCGGCTCGCCTCCGCACCGTGCTTCGACGGCGGCTGCCCGGGGAACGACTGCTCGGGGACCGGCGGCCCGGACAGCGGCGGCCCTGGGTAGAGCAGCTGCCCCGGCGACTGTTCCGGCAGCGGCTGTTCCGACGGCCCCGGCCCCGGCGGCGGCGCGGCGGGCACGCGCAGCGGAACGAACCAGGGGATGGCGAGCAGCAGCATGGCGGCGGCCAGGAACGGCGCCCGGACACCGAAGGACTCCGAGATCAGGCCTCCGATGATCGCCCCCAGTCCGGTGGCCGCCAGCGTGCCGAGCCGATAGACGCTGGTGATCCTGCCCAGCAGCTCCGGCGGCCCGACCTCCTGACGAACGGAGGTCGACGTGATCACCCAGACCAGGAACGCCGCATTGCCCACCACGATGATGAGGAAGATGAACGGCACGCTGCGGGTGGAGATCTCCAACAGGTAGGTCAGCGCCATGACGACCGGCAGGATCCGGAACACCGACCGCCGCCCCACCCGATCCCGCAGCCGCAGGGCGACCAGGCTCCCGAGCAGCGCACCGAGGGACTCGCTGACCAGCAGCACTCCGTAGCCCACCGGCCCGAGCGCCAGGTGCCGGGTCGCGAAGAGGACGAAGATCCCGGTGACCATCCCGACCGAGAACGACACGGTGATGCCCAGCAGCGTCACCGAGCGCAGCACCGGGTGCCCGGCGGTGTAGGCGAGGCCTGCTCGAATGTCGGCCACGACGCCGGACCGGGGTGTCCGCCGGTCCGGCGGCTCGTCGAGCCGGGTCGTCGAGGATCGAATCCAGAGGATCAACAAGCCCGAGACGACGAAGGTCAGCGCGTTGACGAAGAACGGCAGGCTGTGGTTCCAGGAGAACAACACCCCGCCCAGCGCGGGCCCGACGAACGAGAATCCCAAGGTCAGCGCCGTCGTCAGCCAGCCGTTGGCCTGCACGAGGGCGCCCTTGGGCACCAGCTGCGGCAGCAGGGCCTGCGCCGAGCTATCGAAGAAGGTCTGGCTGGAGCCCAGGACGATCACCACGAGCAGGACGAACCACATCGACTGGACCTCGGCGCCGACCACGAGGGCGAAGGCCAGGACGGCCGCCGCCCGGACCGCGTCGGCAAGGATCATCAGCCTGCGACGGCGCATCCGGTCGGCCGCCACGCCTGCCAGGAGGATGAACAGCACCGGAGGCAGAGTCATCGCCACCCGGACGCCCGCGACGACCCGATCGTGCTGCGCGATCTCGGTGGCAAGAAGCTGGATCGCGGGAAGATACATGCCAGAGCCCAACGCCGATATCGCAGTGGAAAGCATGAGAAGAATGAAGCCTCGATCGCTCCGAAGCGCCGTGGAGGACCGCGCCGGTCTGTTCGTCATGAATTCGCTCGCCCGGTGGTTCGCAGGAGTTTTGATGATCTTGCGGTGGGAAGGTAACACAGAGACAGGCCCGGGGAACCCGATCAGCAGGGCCACTTCCTGCCTGGTCACAGCGTCGCGAACGGCGAGATCGCAGGCCGCGACCGGACTCGACGATCGCCGAGAAACCGGCAGCTGCCGCCCGATGACGAGCGCGGCACGGACTCGAGCAGGAATTCCGAGAACATCTCGATAGCAAGTTTCCGGCAGAAAAGGTGTTTCGATTTCCGGCAACTGCCGATCAGCCATTGTCGCCCGCGACCATGCCGGTCTTTCCCGGCCGGACGGCGGCCCGAGCTCGGCACGGGAAGCCCTCGCCCCGCCGGGTCTCGCCGGGCCCGGCGGGGCACCGGACAGTGGCGACGCGGGCACGGCCCCGCTCGGCAGGGTCTCTGCCCTCGGGAGCCCTCTCCCTGCTCGGCCCGACGCCTGCCGAGTGGGCACACCGGGCTGTCCCAGGGTCACGACTCTCGACCACGCCACCCGCCGCCACCAGCGCCGATGTCGCTGCTCACCCTGCTCGCCCGGCACCTTGGCACGCACAGTGCGCCTTCCCGTCGGCTCGATCGCCCTCGTCGGACTACCCGAGGTCGAACGGGGAACTCCTCTCCCGGCGGGTAACCGACCGGGTCCCGCCACCGACGTCGGCCCGACGGTCGGCACGGACGTCGGCCGGACGGCCACATGGCAGAGGGGGAGTCGGCGGATGACTGGCATCGACGTGCGGCGGGTGGACGCGGCGCTGTTCGACCTGGACGGCGTCGTGACCGACACCGCGCGGGTGCACGCCGCCGCCTGGCAACGACTGTTCGACGACTTCCTCACGGCCCGTCCCGCTGCTCCCGGTGAGGACCACCGGCCGTTCAGCACGCAGGACTATCTCCGCAAGGTGGACGGCAGGCCGCGAGAGGACGGGGCCCGGGCCTTCCTGCGGTCCCGAGGGATTCGGCTGCCAGAAGACCGCCCGGAGAGCGAAGGCAGCCGTGCGACCGAGGACGGCCGTGCCGACGAGCCCGAGACGCTGCGCGGCCTGGCCCGCCGCAAGGACGCCCACTTCCAGGCCGCCCTGGCTCAGGGCGTGCACGCCTATCCCGACGCCTGTCGGCTGCTGACGACCCTGCGCGGCTGCGGTCTTCGCACCGCCGTCGTCTCCGCGAGTCGCAACTGCGCGGCGGTCCTCGCCAGGGCCGGGATCGACGGGCTCTTCGACACCAGGGTCGACGGCGTCCTGGCCGCGCGGCGCGGGCTGCCCGGCAAACCGGCGCCCGCCGCCTTCCTCGCCGCCGCCGAACTGCTCGGGGTCGCACCCGCCAGGGCCGTCGTGCTCGAAGACGCCGAAACCGGTGTGATCGCAGGCAGGCGCGGCGAGTTCGCACTGGTGGTGGGCGTCGACCGGACCGGAGACGGCTCCCGGCTTCGCGAGGCGGGCGCCCACGTCGTCGTGACCGACCTGGACGGGCTCGCCGTCACCGGCTGTCCAGCGGCCGACCGGGCCGCATCCGGGCCCGAAGATCGGCAAGGCGGGCCCACCGAGCCCCAGCCGCCGGGCGGCCTCGGCAGCCGAGAGCGACCGGGCCGATCCGGCGTCGACGGATCGACGGCGACGGCGGCGGGGGCAGGCCCGGGCCGGGCCCGTCTCGGCAGCGCGACCGGCAGGCGGCGGCCATGACGGCGTGGGAACTGCTCTTCGAGGGATTCGACCCGGCCGACGAGGGCAGGCGAGAGGCATTGTGCGTCGTCGGGAACGGGTACTTCGCGACGCGCGGCGCGGCGCCGGAGGCCGTCGCGGACGACGTGCACTATCCGGGAACCTACATCGCAGGCTGTTTCAACCGCGTGACCAGCCGGATCGAAGGCCGGGACATCGAGAACGAGTCGATGGTCAACCTGCCGAACTGGCTGATGCTGACCTTCCGGATCGACGACGGGCCATGGTTCGCCCTGGACTCGGTCGACCTGCTGGACCACGAGCAGGAGCTGGACATGGAACGCGGCCTGCTGCTGCGCCGACTCCGCTTCCGGGACTCGCGGCACCGGACGACCCGGCTGGTCCAGCGCCGCTTCGCCCACCTCGGCTCGCCACATCTGGCCGCCCTGGAGACGACGATCGTCGCCGAGGACTGGTCCGGACGGCTGACCTTCCGCAGCGGCATCGACGGCCGGGTCACCAACTCCGGCGTGGCCCGCTATCAGGCGTTGAACGGCCGCCACCTGGTCGAGCACCACACCGAGGAGGTGCGTCCCGACACGGTGCTGCTGCACGCCAGGACCAGCCAGTCCGGCATCCTCGTCGCCGAGGCATGCCGCGCCACCGTGTGGCGCGACGGCGACGTCCTCGAACCGACGCGCTCGCTGGTCCGGCACGACGACCTGATCGCCCAGGACGTGGGCGTCGACCTCACGCCGGGCGGCCAGACGCGGCTGGAGAAGATCGTCTCGCTGCACACCTCACGCGACCTCGCCGCCACCGAACCGAGGGAGGAGGCCCTCGGCGACCTTGAGAACGCCGCGGACTTCGAGGAACTGCTGACCGCGCACATCATGGCCTGGGATCAGGTGTGGTCGCGTTACCGCTTCGGGCTGTCGCCCGACGTCGACGCCCGACAGGCGGTGAACCTCAACCTGTTCCACCTGGCGCAGACGCTGTCGACGCACACCGCCGATCTCGACGTGGGCGTCCCGGCACGCGGACTGCACGGCGAGGCCTACCGGGGACACGTCTTCTGGGACGAGCTCTTCGTGCTGCCCACGATCACGTTGCGCACGCCCAACCTGACGCGTTCGCTGCTGCTCTATCGCCACCGACGGCTTCCCCAGGCGCGCCTCGCCGCCCGGCACGCCGGGCTGACCGGCGCGATGTATCCCTGGCAGAGCGGCAGCAACGGCCGGGAGGAGAGCCAGTTCGTGCATCTGAACCCGGAGTCGGGTCACTGGCTGCGCGACAACACCCATCTGCAACGCCACATCGGCATCGCGATCGCCTACAACGTGTGGCACTACTACCAGGCGACCGGCGACGAGGAGTTCCTCAGTTCCTACGGCGCGGAGATGATCCTGGAGATCACCCGGTTCTTCGCCGCGCTCGCCGAGTACGACCACGGACGGGACCGGTACGTCATCCACGGCGTGGTCGGACCGGACGAATACCACACCGGCTATCCGGGCACCGATCGTCCGGGGATCGACAACCACGCCTACACCAACATCATGACGGCCTGGCTGTGTCGCATCGCGGTCGAGGTCGTCACCGCTGCGCTGCCCGCCGAGCGCAGCACGGAGCTGACCGAGGCGCTGCGGCTGGGGCATCAGGAGATCGACCAGTGGCGCTCCATGTCCCGCAAGCTGTTCGTGCCGTTTCACGACGACGGCGTGATCAGCCAGTTCGAAGGCTACGAACACCTCGCCGAACTGGACTGGGACGGCTACCGCCGCCGCTACCCCGACATTCGCAGGCTGGACCGAATCCTGGAGGCGGAGGGCAAGAATCCCAACGACTTCCAGGCGTCCAAACAGGCCGACGTGCTGATGCTCTTCTACCTGCTGTCGGCCGAGGAGCTGACCACCATCTTGGGGGATCTGGGCTACGACTTCACCGGCGAGCAGATACCGAAGAACATCGACTACTACCTTCGTCGCACTTCGCACGGCTCCACCCTCAGCTCCGTGGTCCACGCCTGGGTTCTGGCACGCAGTCACCGGGCACGGGCCGTCGAGTTCTTCGACCGAGCCGTCGTGTCGGACCTGCACGACGCCCAGAAGGGGACGACGCAGGAGGGCATCCACCTCGCGGGGATGGTCGGCGGCGTCGACCTGCTGCAACGGTGTTTCGCGGGGATCGAGGTCCGGGAGGGGATGCTGCGGCTCGATCCGCACTGGCCCGCCGAGCTGGGCGTCCTGGAGCTGACCATCCGCTACCACCATCAGCCGGTCCTGATCCGAGTGAGCGGCCGTACCGTCACGGTCCGCACCGCGCCCGGCCCGCGCAGGCCTGCGATCCGGTGCGTGTGCGGACCGGAGAGCGTCCTGCTCGGCCCCGGCGAGACCGCGCACTTCTCGACGAAGACCACCACCGACCCCGGCCTCAAGCCCACGGCGGCGCCCGCCGACGAGCTGTGACGGCGGGCGCCGAGCCTCCGCACGGCGCGACGAGCCGAGCCGCTCGCCGCGTCGTCGGGCTCGGGGCGGCCGGGCAGACGGGCCGGGTCGTCACGGTCTGCTCGGAAACCCGGAAGGGCGAGGGCTGCCGGTATCGGCATCGTCGAGCCGAGGCGGACACCTCCGGCCGAGCGGTAGGCCCGGTGGGCGCAGCCGTCGATGCCGTACTCCCCCGCCCCGATCATCGGCAGACCCTCCGCGATCACCGCCGTCCGCCGGGTCGAATCGCGGCGGGCACTCCGCTTCAGTCGGGTGCCTGCGCCGGGGCCTTCTCTCCAACCCGGCCGAGTTCGCGCAGCGCGGCACAGGTGAGGGTCGCCAGGCCTGTCGGCGACACCACGCTCAGCGCGATGTCCACGGCCTCGGCTCGCTGCTCGTCGTCGAATTTGGTGGCGGGGTCGAGGACCTCGGCGGCGGGGACGGCGAGATCCTCCAGCGCTCTGGTGCAGCGGTGGTAGGCCAGCCGGACGGGGTCGATCTCGACCGGACCGTACCCGTCGAAGAACCAGGACTGCTCCTCCGGCGTGACCTGTGCGAAGGGCAGCACCCCGCCGAGCACGAAGAGCAGGTCCAGCTCGCGGGGTGCCAGGACCGCGTCGTCCCAGTCGAGCAGCCAGACCTCGTCCTCGCCCGCCACCAGCATGTTGCCCAGATGCGGATCGCCGTGACAGACGACGCGGGGCGTCGACCGCGTGCGCAGCTCCGCAGCCAGGGCGTCGGCCTGGTCGAGCAGGGTCGAGATCAGTCCGGCCGAGGCACGCCAGCCTGCGGCCAGCGCGCGGACGAGCGGGTCGTCTCGGCGGTGGTCGGCGGCGATGCCCGCCTCGGGTACGGGACGGACCCGACCCGAGTCGGTGTCCGCGTACTCGGCCGCAGGCTCGCCGGAATCAGGCCCGCCGGACGCGGCAGGCGATTCGACGGTCCTCGCCACCGGCTCCGCGTGATCACCCGCCACGACGCCCAGCCTGCGGCCGACGGCCCGCGTCACGGCCGCATACTGCTCATGGGTCCGATGGTCCTCCTGCCGCAGCACCTCGGTCAGGGTCTCGTCCACCTCGATGGCGTGGGTCCGCCCGAGCAGTTCCCCATAGACGACCCACTGCCGTCGGGTCATCCCGCCGAGCGCAGGCTCGTGGGAGATCCACGGGACCAGGGACAGCCTGCGCCCCGCGCGGTCACTCCACCACCGCCCCGCGCGGGTCGGCACCGGCCCGACCACCCCGGCGATCCCCTGCTCCGCGAGCCGCGCCGAGAGGATCAACCCCGCCGGGCTGCCGCCGCCGCTCCATTTGACCGCATACCGTGCGCCGTCCGAGGCCACGGCGTGCCACACCTGCGCAGCCGCGTCCGCGCCTGCCGTGACGGGGTCGATCACCGTGAGGTCGACGGCGAAGTCCTCGCGGACCCAGGCGCGCAGTCGAGGGAGATCGATCTCGGTCCGTTCTTCCGCAGCGCCCTCGCGCCGCTCGGCACCCTGGTCCACTGAGCCGACCCCGCTCTTCTGCTCGCCCGCCGCACCGCGTGGGACCGGCGGCGGCTCCCGTCGTCCGACGCGCCGCGAGACGGTCCACGGTCGCGGTCTGGCGATCTTCGTGGCCGACCGCGCTCGGCGCAACCTGATTCCGCTCGCCCACTCGTCCGTGCGGTGGGTCCGCGTGCCGGTGTCGCGCGGCTGCGGCCGCATCGAGCGGTCGGCGTCGGCTCGCCCGGCAGCGGAGATCCGCACGACTGCGAGTCCGCACGCGTTCGAGTCCGCCGAATCTCGATCGGGTTCGGGCGACGAGGGTCCACCCCCGACCAGAGCACGGTCGCCCGCGACCCAGATCGCAGCCAGACCCTCTCGAGGCTGACGCCGGAAGCCCGCCGACCAGTCGAGTCGCCGACTCCGGCCGGCCGGAATCGGACATCGTGAAACACCCGATCCAGCGACGACCTGGTTACGGTCCGAAATGGACTCTGCATCGACGGGCGCGCTGGGACATGGCCAGCCGGGTCATCGCGGCCCGTCTTCCTTCTCTCCTCAATCAATGACGATCTTGGAGGAAGTCGATGGGCAAAGGCATGAATCGGCGGGGATTCCTGCACACGTCCGCGCTGGGGACCGGGGCGGGGGTGGCGGCGTTGTCGCTCTCCTCGGTGCCCGCCGAAGCGCAGGACGGCCACCACGACGACGAGCGGCGCTCGGCCGGGGGCAGGCCGGGGAGCCTGCGGGTCGAGCGCACGACCGTCGAGTACGCCGAGACCCTGCTGGGCACCGACGTCACGACGCCACGACTGTCCTGGGTGTCCGCAGCCGACGGCCACGGCGCGCGGCAGTCCGCCTACCAGGTCCAGGTCACCACCGACCCGGCGAACTGGGCGAGCGCCGACGCCTGGGACTCCGGCCGCGTCGAATCCGATCGCTCGGTCGGCGTCGACTACGCCGGGGAGCCGTTGCGCCCCCGCACCAGGTACCACTGGCGGGTCCGGGTCTGGGACGGCCGGGGCCGCCGATCGGACTGGAGCGCCGAGCGCTGGTGGGAGACCGCGATGCTCGGCGAGGACTGGCAGGCGCAGTGGGTCGGGGCGGCGACGCCGGAGGCTCCGCTGGAACTCGACGGCGCCTCGTGGATCTGGTCGGCCGACGCCTCCCAGGAGACCGCACCGCCCGGAGCACGCTGGTTCCACGGCGAGCTGCGCCTGCCCGCCGATGTCGAGGTCACGCGCGCGCGGATCGTCGCCACGGCCGACGACGACTTCACCCTGTATCTGAGCGGGGAGCAGGTGCTGCACGCCCCGGAGGAGGTGGACACCTGGCGGCGGGCGCAGCTCGCCGACTGCACGGCGGAGGTCCGCGCCGCAGGCGGGCGCGTGGTGCTCGCCGTCATCGCCCACAACCGGCCGGGGCCGTCGGTCAATCCGGCGGGCCTGCTGCTGCGGCTGCTGGTGGAGCTGGCGGACGGCCAGACCGCCGAGCTGACCAGCGGCCCGGGATGGCGGGTCACCGATACCGAGCCCGAGGGCTTCCCCGATCCGGACGTCGACGACGGAACCTGGACCGACGCGGCGGTGCTCGCGGCGTACGGGGCGGGGCCGTGGGGCAACGGGGTCGACGTCAGCGGTCCCGAACAGCCCGCGCCGCTGCTGCGCCGCGAGTTCGCCCTGCCGAGTCCGGTCACCCGCGCCCGGCTCTACCTCAGCGGCCTCGCCTACTACGAGGCCGAGATCAACGGTCGCCGCGTCGGCACCCAGGTGCTCGATCCCGGCTTCACCGACTACGCCGAGACCGTGCTCTACGCGGTCCACGACGTCACCGACCTGCTTCGGGCCGGTGACAACGCCATCGGCGTCACCCTCGGCCGAGGCTTCTTCGGGATGACCACGGGCAACGCCTGGAACTGGAACGACCCGCCGTGGCACGGGGAGCCGCGACTACTCGTGCGGATCGACGTCGACCACGCCGACGGCACGCAGACCACCGTCGTCTCCGACGCCGACTGGCGGATCACCGACGGCCCCACGGTGTCGAACTCCCAGTTCGCGGGCGAGACCTATGACGCCAGGCTGGCGCAGCGGGACTGGTCGTCACCCGGCTTCGACGACGGCGACTGGCAGGCCCCGGCGGTGGTGGCGGCACCAGCGGGCACGCTGTCGGCCCAACAGCACGAGCCGATCGAGGTGCTCGCGACCATCCGTCCCACCGCGATCACCGAGCCGAGTCCCGGCGTCCACGTCGTGGACATGGGTCGCACGATGGCAGGCTGGACGCGGCTGTCGGTCCGCGCGCCCGAGGGCACCCGTATCGGGCTGGAACACGGCGAACAGCTCGACGATGCCGGGCGGGTGATCGGCTCGAACGGACTCGTGCCGGGCAGGCATCAGTTCGACGAGTACGTCTGCGCGGGTGCGGGCACCGAGGTCTGGGAGCCGAGGTTCTCCTACAAGGGCTTCCGCTACGTCGAGGTGACCGGGCTGCCCGAGGCGCCCCACCCCGAGCAGGTGCTCGGCAGGCTCGTACACAGTGCCGTGCCCGAGACCAGTCGGTTCGCCTGCTCCGAAGGGTTCTACGAACAGTTGGACCGGGCGATGCGCCGAACGCTGCTGAACAACTTCCACGGCCTGCCCACCGACACGCCCATGTTCGAGAAGAACGGCTGGACCGGCGACGTCCAGGTGGCCGCCCCGACGATGCTGTTCGCCTTCGACCTGTCCCGCTTTCTCGGCAAGTGGATCGACGACATCGCCGACAGCCAGGACGCGGCGGGCCAGGTGCCGGTGATCGTGCCCAGCAGCGGCTGGGGCTTCACCGACCTGGCGCCCACGCCGGAGTGGACGACGGTCTATCCGTTCCTGCTGCGGGAGATGTACCGGGTGTACGCGGACGACCGGCTCGCCGCGCAGCACTGGGCGCCGCTGGTCCGGTACCTGGACTGGGAGATCGGTCGGCTGGTCGACGACCTGGCGATCACCGCGCTCGGCGACTGGCTGCCGCCCGGATACCAGGCGGGCATCCCGCCGGAGGACACCAGGCTGACCGCGACGGCGTACCTGTGCCGAGCACTGCTGAACACGGCCGAGCTGGGCGAGCTGCTCGGACACCACGAGACCGCCGCGCGGTATCGAGCGACGGCCGAGCGATGCCGGACCGCGCTGAACGCGACGTTCCTCGGCCCCGAGGGCCACTACCGCTCCGACCGCGACCCCGAATACCGGCAGGCCTCCAATGCCGTGCCGCTGGCCTTCGGGCTGGTCCCGCCCGAGTCCGAGGCGTCGGTGGTCGCCTCGCTGGCGGCCGACATCCGCGACCGAGGCGACCACCTCAACACCGGCTGTCTGGGGACGAGCGTGCTGCTGCCGGTGCTCAGCGCGCACGGGCATGCCGACCTCGCCCACGCCCTCGCCACCCAGCGCAGCTATCCGAGCTGGGGCTACTGGTTCGACAACGGCGCCGACACGATGTGGGAGATGTGGGAGGCGGACTCGCGATCCCGCGACCACTACTTCCAGGGCACCGTGGCGCAGTGGCTCTACGAGAACGTCGCGGGGCTGCGACCCGGCGACGCGGGGTATCGGGACTTCGTGGTGCGGCCGGACGCGCGAGTCGGGGTGGACTGGGCGCGCGTCTCGCTCGACACGGTGCGCGGGACGGCCGCCGTGGCCTGGGAACGGGCGGGCTCCGGGCTACGCCTGAGCGTCGGCGTCCCGGTCGGGTCCGTCGCCGAGGTGCACGTGCCCGCCGAGTCCGCCGATGACGTCGTCAGCACGCCCGAGGCCGAGTTCCTCCGCATGGAGGCGGGCCACGCGGTGCTGCGCGTCGATCACGGCGACTGGGAGTTCACCAGCCGCGTCGGCTGAATCGGGTCCGTCGCAACGTCGGGCGCGAACGGCTCGGCCGGGCTGGTCGGGCCGCCGGATCGGAGGAGATCGCGGCGGGCCGGCCCGGCCTGGCCGAGAGCCCGGGACTCGAGACGTCTGCACGACAGGACGGCGCGCCGTCTCGAGGCCGGTCCGCCGAGGTCGGGCGAGCACCGTGCCCGCCGAATGATCCGCCCGTCCCCGCGTCGGGCCGCCGACCGGCGCGGGGAAGCAATCCGGGCCCGGCCGCGTTGTGACAGGCGTCCGCCGCCCGAGGAACGACGAGTTCGGCGCCGGTCGCCGCGTCGCCCCGTGCACCGAGGCGATGCAGGCGTCGGCAGGCTCGCTCTTCCCGCCGGGTGCCCGCGATCGGTCCAGCGCCGGGACCGATCGCGGCCAGAACCGCAGCCGCGCGCACCGTGAATGGAGTCGCACCGTCCATGAGTGAGCCCATCCCCCCGAGTGAGCCCATCAAGGTCGACATCTGGTCCGACATCGCCTGTCCCTGGTGCTACATCGGCAAGCGCCGCTTCGAGACGGGCGTGGCGAAGGCGGGCGAGAACGTGGTGGTCGAGTACCACAGCTTCGAACTCGCCCCGGACACCCCGGTCGACTTCGACGGCAGCACCGTCGAGTTCCTCCAGCGCAGGATGGGGACGTCCGCAGCGCAGGTCGAGCAGCGGTTGCAGCAGGTGACCGACATCGCCGCAGCCGAGGGACTCGCCTGGGACATGGCGGCCGTCCGGCACTCGAACACCCGCAAGGCACACCGGCTCCTGCACCATGCCAAGGCGGAGGGACGACAGTCCGAGCTCAAGGAACGGCTGTTGCGTGCCCACTTCGAGCAGGGCCGCAACGTCGGACGCGACGAGGAGCTGGCCGAGTTGGCCGTCGAGGTCGGCCTCGATCGCGATCGGGTGCTGGCGGTGCTCTCCGGTGACGACTACGAGGACGCCGTGGAGCGGGACGTGCAGCTGGCGCGGCAGTACGGCATCCAGGGTGTGCCGTTCTTCGTGATCGACGGCAAGTACGGCGTCTCCGGGGCACAGGAGGCCGACTCCTTCGTCCAGGTCCTGCGCACGGTGCGAGCGGGCGGTGAGTGAGGGCATGGACGTCGAGTTGACGCGGGAGGACACGGGCTCGGCCGAAACGGCCCCGACCGGCCTGACGACCATCTCAGCCGCGCCGGGGCCGCTGCGGCTGCTGGGCGACTCCGATGCGATGGCCTGCGAGGGCGACGCCTGCCTGATCCCCGGTTCGACGGAGCCCACGGCGGGCGGGGCGGGTACCTCGACACGGTGATCGGGCGGTGGCCGTCCGGTGCGCCGAGCGCGGCCCTCGGGATCGGGCGGCCGCCCCGCCGTCGATTCAGGCCTGCGCGGCGAGATCGGGCGGGACACCCATCGGCTCGGCGGTGATCCCGCCGACGAACGCCCTGCCGCCGGTGCCCGGTCACCGACGGGATCGCAGCTGCCGGGAGTCCAATCCGTTCGCCTTTCGCGCGGCGACTCCAGCCCCGCGTCCGAACCGGAGGATTCCGGCCCAGGGGATCGAGACGCCGGCACGTCGAGCCGCTGATCACGCTGCGACACCGTCGAGAATCACCCGACTGCCTGCGCTCCGCCCTGTGTGGACCGTCGGGATGATCCGCTACCTTCGGTGCATGATCCGATCCGGCATGTCCTGGTCCGACGGTCCGTTGACGGCCTTCGATCTGGAGACGACGGGGGTGGACACGGCGACCGACAGACTCGTGACCGCCACCGTCGTCGCCATCGTTCCCGGCGCTGAACCGGTCGTGTCGACCTGGCTGGCCGATCCCGGCGTGGAGATCCCGGCCTCGGCCGCCGAGGTTCACGGGATCAGCACCGAACACGCCCGCACCCACGGTCGGGACGCCGCGACGGTCGTGGCCGAGGTCGCCGAGACCCTGGCCCGTGCCTGGTCTCCCACCACGCCGCTGTGTGTCTTCAACGCGAGCTTCGATCTCTCGCTGCTGCATGCCGAGCTGCGCCGCCACCACGGCCGGGATCTGGTGCTCGCCGGTCCGGTCGTCGATCCGATGTGCATCGACAAGCACCTGGACCGCTACCGCAGGGGCAAGCGGACGTTGGGCGCCCTCTGCGAGCATCATCAGGTGCGGTTGGAGGACGCCCACAGCTCCACCGGCGACGCCCTGGCGTGTGCTCGGCTGGCGTGGCGACTCGCCAGGAGTCATCCCGAGCAGGTCGGCACCGTCGACCTCGCCGAGCTGCACGACCGCCAGGCAGGCTGGTACCGGACGCAGACGACCGGCTTCGCCGACTATCTGGACAGGCTGGCCGATCGGGAGGCGGACCCCGCCGAGGCCGAGCAGCTTCGCGGTCGGGCGAAGGAGGTCCGCACCACGGCCGACCACTGGCCGTTGCGCCCGACCGCGATGCAGGCCGAGGTCTCGATCTCCGCAGGCTGAGCGCGGCGGGCGAGGGCGGGATCAGTCTGCTGTCAGCCCTGATCCGTCCGCCACGCTCGGGACCTCACCCGCCCTGGCTGAAGAGCTGCCCGAACCGGATGCGGTTGCCGAACGGGTCCCGTAGCCCGCAGTCGATGCCGTAGGGCCGTTCGGTCGGCTCGTCGGTGAACTCGACGCCCTTGGCGAGCAGCTTCTCGTAGGTCGCGTGGCAGTCGTCGGTGGTGAACATGAGCCAGCCGCCCATCGCGCCCTTGGCGACCAGCTCCCGCACCTGCTCGGCGGTCGCCTCGTCCATCGACGGCGGACCGGGCTTCTCCAGCAGGATCTGCCTGCCGGGCTCGTTCGGCACCGTGACGGTGAGCCAGCGCATGAAGCCGAGGTCGGTGTCGGTGTGCAGGTCGAGGCCGAGGACGTCCACGTAGAACGTACGGGCCTCGTCCTGGTCGAGGACGTAGATCTGGGACTGAGTGATCGCGGTGAACATGAGAAGGACGTTAATCAGCGGGCGTGGCGGTCGCTTCTCCGAAAGAACTCGGTCGCAGCCAGGACCTCGCGAAGCACGTCGGCACCGGGAGCAGGGCGACCCGACGCCGGTAGAAGGTGGGCGACTCGCCGACGATGTCCCGAAAGGTCCGGCTGAAGGTGCCGAGACTGGTGAAGCCCACGTCGAGGCAGACGTCGGTCACGCTGCGGTCGCTCTCCCGCAACAGGGCCATGGCGCGCTCGACCCGCCTGCGTTGCAGATAGCGGTGCGGCGTCTCACCGAAGGTCGCCCGGAAGGTGCGGATGAGGTGGGTCTCGGAGACGTGTGCGATCCGAGCCAGCGCGGGGATGTCCAACGGCTGTGCGTAAGCCAGGTCCATCCGGTCGCGGACCCGCAGCATCCGGCGGTTGGACTCCTCCACGGCACGACTCATGCGCGGATTCCATCACGCGCGTCGGACGAGGAGGGCCGTTGACCTCAGGGACTGGTTGAGCCGATCCGGTCCGGCCGAGCAGAGATCGATCTCCGATGGAGGAAGGTCGCAGGACCGTCGTGCTCGACCACACCATCGTCTGGGCCCCGGACCGACGGGCCTCGGCCGACATGCTGAGATCCGTGTTCGGCTTCGCGGCACCGGTCAAGCAGGGCCCGTTCCTCCCCGTCCGCACGGACAGCGACGGCATCCTGGACGTTCGCCGCCGGACCCGACGGCATCGGCGGCCGCAACCCGCAGCCCGCATGACGTAGGGTCAGTGCACCGAGACATCTCGTGCGTCGGCATTCGGTCCGACGCCGTCTCACGGCCCGCCGGTCAGACCGATCACGGATCGATCGACGGGGCACCGGAGACGGTCTCGCTCTCGTCGCCGTCGGGTGTGCGGGGCCGTCGAGCCCGCGCCTGAGACACCATCGGTCACCATGCCTGCACCGCCGGGCGCTCCTCCCGTCGGAGAGGCGCCGGACGCGCGATCAGCACGCACGACACGGCCGGAAGGCCGGTGTGTGAGCGCCGAGTCGAGCGCGGCCGAGCGAACGATGCACTCGAGTACGCGGGCCTCGGCGAGCCGTTCGACGGCACGATCCGTCGTCTTCGGGCCTGACGGCAGGCCGGCCTCGACGCGCCCGCACGCGGAGCCGGGAATCAGATCGGCACCGAACGGTTCGGATGAGCATCCCGACCGAGATGACGTGCGGGACGCACGGCGGGCCCACGGGCGCCGACAGCGGTGCCCGCGCCCGCCGACAGGCGTCGACTTCCAACGCCTCGCGGCGGAGCGAAGGCAGCGGACCGTACGTCGGGCCTGCCGCCCCACAGACCAGGGATCGACCAGCAGGGAGCACCGTGAGTCAACTCAGTCTCGGAGTCATGTCGGGGTCGCGCAAGGAGAACGAGCGCAGACTGCCGATCCATCCGCTGCACGTAGACCGGATCGAGGCGGGCCTGCGGGACCGGATCTTCCTGGAACAGGGCTACGGCAGCCGGTTCGGCGTGTCCGACGAGCAGCTGGCCGCGCACATCGGTGGAGTTCGGCCCCGTGATCAGCTGCTCGCGGAGTGCGACGTCATCCTCCAGATCAAGCCGCTCCCCGCCGACTTCGCCGAGCTGCGACGCGGCCAGGTGCTCTGGGGCTGGCCGCACTGCGTCCAGAACGAGGAGATCACGCAACTCGCGGTGGACGGCGGACTGACCCTGATCGCCTTCGAGGCGATGCACCACTGGCAGGCCGACGGCGGGTTCGGCCTGCATGTGTTCCACAAGAACAACGAACTGGCGGGCTACTGCTCGGTGCTGCACGCGCTGGAGATCATCGGCAGCACCGGCGACTACGGTCGCAGGCTCCGGGCCGTCGTCATCGGCTTCGGGGCGACCGCCAGGGGCGCGGTGACCGCCCTGAACGCCCACGGCGTGCACGACGTGGACGTCCTCACCAATCGCGGTGTCACCGCCGTCGGCTCGCCGATCCACTCGGCACGGATCGTGCACGTCGAGCACGACGGCGACGACCCGCGCGGCAGCCAGGCGGCGACCGACGGGGTCCGGGTGCCGCTGGCGGACTTCCTGGCCGAGCACGACATCATCGTCAACTGCGTGCTCCAGCAGACCGACTCGCCGCTGACCTTCCTCGTCGGGGAGGATCTGAGCGCCTTCGCGCCGGGGAGTCTGATCGTCGACGTCTCGTGCGACGAGGGGATGGGCTTCGACTTCGCGCGGCCGACGAGCTTCACCGAGCCGATGTTCACCGTGGGCGACGGCATCCGGTACTACGGCGTGGACCACAGTCCCTCGTATCTGTGGAACTCCGCCACCTGGGAGATCAGCGACGCGGTCCTGCCCTATCTGCGGACGATCCTGGCCGGGCCTGCGGCCTGGGAGGCCGACGAGACCGTGCGGCGGGCGGTGGAGATCCGGGACGGCGTCATCCGCAACCCCGGCATCCTGTCCTTCCAAGGACGGTCGCCGGACTACCCGCACGCGCGCAGCTGAGTAGGCGAGCCGCGCGCCGAGCCGACCGCAGACCCGTGGACTCATCCGCACGCGCGCGGCTGAGCCTCGGGGCGGCGGCAGGTTCGCGGCGGCAGGGGGCAGGGAGCGAGCCGCCCGGCGCCGAGTTCGGACGCGGCGATCGGCCTCGGGTCCGAGGGCACGGACCGCCCCTGCGGACGCGCTGCCCTGGGCGTCGAGGCGACGTCTAGGGCCTGCCGCCGAGAAACCCCGGAGCCCGCCGTGGCCGCGCAGGCACCCGGGGGAACACGCTCGAGGAGAAGTCGCCGTCCCGATCAGGGGAATCGATCCGCCCCGGGCCGAACACCCCGGCTGAGCTGCGCCGTCACCCCCTCGCCCCGCATCCGGCCGGGGCTGGCTCACGAGTTCTTCGCCCGCGCCGCTGCCGAGATGATCGTGACGTGCGACACTCTACGGCGTCGTGGGGAACTAATAGGCTGTCGATCGGGTTGGACAGGGTGGTCGTCAGCTTTGTGTTCGTGTTTCACCACGCTCGCGGAAACGATGTTGCGGGCGCGCCGTCTCTGTTCTTGCAGGCCAAGCTGGAGAAGTCGCCGTCTGAGACCCGACCCGGGAACCGCACGGTGCGGACCCGTTCTGGCCCTGCGAAGGAGCAGACATGGCACAGGGAACCGTCAAATGGTTCAACTCGGAAAAGGGCTTCGGCTTCATCGCTCAGGAGAGCGGCCCTGACGTGTTCGTGCACTACTCGGAGATCAGCGGTGACGGCTACCGCTCGCTCGAGGAGAACCAGCGCGTCGAGTTCGACATCAACCAGGGCCCGAAGGGCCCGCAGGCTGTCGCGGTCCGCGCGGTCTGAGAACTTCCTTCTTAGCTCCGACCAGCGGTTTCGCTGACGCGGACTTCGAAGTGCCGATGCCCCCGACCCGGCTGGGTCGGGGGCATCGGCGTTTCCTGGGGCCGGGTGCGCGGCGTTGGTCGCCGGGCGGTGCACCGGACGACGTCTGCCATCACGACTACCGGCGCATGGCGCGAGACCCGCCGCCGAACGGGCGTGCTCTAACCCGCCGCTTTCGCCCTCTTCGTCTCATCAGACCGGCCGCGCCGGTCGGCCGGACATGACGACCCGCCCGTCGGTGATCGGCAGTGCCGATCTGACGGACCTTGCCGACGCCTCCAGTGCGCAGCCCCATGGTCGCCTCCTGACCTGCGCCCCATGAGCAGGAGGAACGACCCGCGCGCTGGGGAACCGCCCAGCACAAAAAAATAATACCGTGTTATTTTTACCCCATGGCACGAACCGCAGACACCGAAGCTCGACGCAGGCAGGTGGCCGAGGCCCTCCTGCGCGTCATCGCCCGAGACGGGCTCGCCGGGGCGAAGCTGGCGAGCGTCGCCGCCGAGGCTGGAGTGTCGATCGGGTTGGTGCAGAGCTACTTCCGGTCCAAGGACGAGCTGCTGCGTTTCGGGATCGAGCACATGTGCACGCGGGCCCTCGAACGCATCGCAGAGACGCCCCACGGGCAGACGGTCCGCGAGACGCTCCTCTCGGTCATGGACACGCTGCTGCCGCTGGACGAGGACCGCAGGCACGAGCTGGCGGTCTGGCTCGCCTTCCTCCCGACCACGCTGATCGATCCCGAGATGCGCCGTATCCACCAGGCCAACAGCAGGCAGTTGCTCGACGCGCTCGCCGCGGGCTTCGCCCACGCCCAGGAGATCGGCGAACTCGACGAGCGACGCGATCCGCACGACGAGGCCGCCGCGCTGGCGGCGTTCACCGACGGCCTCGCCGTGCACCACCTCGCCACCGGTGACGACTTCGACCGCGACCGCATCCAGCGGCTGCTCACCAACCACCTCGACCGCGTCTTCTCCGAAGGAACCCGCACGCCATGACCACCGCACTCGCCTTAGGGCTGATCGGCCTCGCCCTCGTCGACAGCACCAGTATCGGCACGCTGTTCATCCCCATCTGGCTGCTGCTCGCGCCCGGCCGGGTCCGGCTCGGCCGCTTCGCCGTCTATCTCGGGACCGTCGTCCTCTTCTACTTCGCCGCCGGGCTGTTCATCATGCTGGGCGCCGATGCCGCCCTGTCCCTGCTCGACACGCTCCTCGCGGGCATCGATCAGACGGTCCTGCGCAGTGTCCAGCTTGCGGCGGGCATCATCCTGCTGATCCTCAGCTTCCGCATGACCTCCAAGCGCCGTCAGGAGAAGGGTCCCGGCCGTATCACCCGCTGGCGGGAGCGCGCGCTCACCGAGGAAGGCCACGCCCCGTCGCTGATCTCGCTCGCCCTTGCCGCCGCAGGCATGGAACTGGCGACCATGCTGCCCTACCTCGCGGCCATCGGGCTGATCGTCACCTCCGGTATCGGCTGGGGCGGCATCACGATCAGCCTCGCCGTGTACTGCCTGGTCATGGTGCTTCCGGCCGTCGTGCTCGTCGTCGCCAGGCTCCTCGCCCACGAGCGGATCGATCCGCTGTTGCAACGGATGAACGCCTGGATGACCAAGAACGGGAACGAGACCATGAGCTGGATCGTCGGGATCGCCGGGGTCCTGATCGCCCTGAACGCCGTCGAGGCGCTCTTCGGCGGGTGAGCGGCCTGCCGCGAGGTCACGGGCACCGTCGGCGCCGGTGGAGCTCCCTGCCGGACCGCCGTCGGATCGGCCTAGCCATGCCGTCGGGCTCACCGCATGCGCCGCCTGCTGTCTGTCGCCGACGCCCGAGACGCGCGATGAGACACCCGCAGGCGGCGCATCCGCCGGGCAGCCCATCGACCCCGGCTCCTTGACGCCGAGTTAAATGCAGTGTGCGATATACCGCATGCCGGTACCCCAGGTTCACCACGTCATGGCGAGATCGCTGCTGCGCGACGAGGCGTACCGGGCGATCCGCGACGCGATCGTCGACGGCACCCTCGCCCCCGGCGAGCGTCTGCTGGACACCGAGCTGATCGACTGGCTCGGGGTGAGCCGCACGCCCATCCGGGAGGCGCTGGCCCGGCTGGAGCAGGCCGGACTCGTGCGATCCAAGCCGGGCCGCTACACGATCGTCGCCCCGCTGGACGTCCGGGCCACCCGCGAGGCTCAGTCGGTCGCCGCGGCCCTGCACGAACTGGCCGTCCGCGAGTCGGCGGCCGCGCTGACCGACGTCGAGCTGTCGCTGATGCGTGCGGCGAATCAGCGACTCGCCGACGCCCTGCGCGCCGAGGACGTCGACGGCGCACTGACCGCCGACGACGAGTTCCATGCCGTCCCGGTGATCGCGGCGGCCAACGAGACGCTGCGCTCGATGCTCGACCAGGTCACCCCGCTACTGCGCCGGGTGGAGCGGGTGCGGTTCTCCTCGTTGGCGGGCCGGGGCTCGGTCGCCCAGCACGCCAGGATCATCGAGCTGTGTGCCTCGGGCGACGTCGAGGGCGCGGCCGCCGCCACCCGCCACAACTGGGAGACCCTCGAACCGCTGCTCGCGGCCCACGAGGACGGCGAGGACGCGGCGATGTCGTGATCGGCACGACGGCCCTGGCCGCCCACGATGCGCCGCAGCCGACGCCTTCGCAGCCGGGCCGCCGCCTGCTGCCCGGTCCGGCGATCGATCGGAAGGCCCGGCGGTCCGGCGGCAGCACCCGACACTCGTCCTCGACGCCGCAGGAACTCCCATCGGGAACAGCCCCGGCGCCGCCAGCCCGCTCACACCCTCCCCTGTCCCCGTCCCGTTCCCCACGAGACCGTCATCGACCCGAGGAGCGTCAGCCATGTCCATCGAGGACTTCCCCCGGTATCCGCTGCTGTTCGGCCCCAGCCCGGTGCACCCGCTGGAACGACTGACCGAGCGGCTGGGCGGGCCGAGGATCTGGGCCAAGCGCGAGGACTGCAACAGCGGGCTGGCCTTCGGCGGCAACAAGACCCGCAAACTCGAGTACCTGGTGCCCGACGCGCTGGCGCAGGGCGCGGACACACTGGTCTCGATCGGCGGCATCCAGTCCAACCACACCCGCCAGGTCGCGGCGGTCGCGGCGCGGCTCGGGCTCAAGGCGCGGTTGGTGCAGGAGAGCTGGGTGGACTGGCCGGACCCGGTGAACGACAAGGTGGGCAACATCCTGCTGTCGCGGGTGATGGGCGCCCAGGTCGAACTCGTGACCGCCGGGTTCGGCATCGGGTTCAAGGAGAGCTGGGAACAGGCGCTGGCGGACATCCGCGACCAGGGCGGCACGCCGTACGCGATCCCGGCCGGGGCCTCGGATCACCGGCTCGGCGGGCTGGGTTTCGCGAACTGGGCCGCCGAGGTGCAGCAGCAGGAGCGGGAACTCGGGGTCTTCTTCGACACCGTCGTCGTGTGCAGCGTGACCGGCTCGACGCAGGCGGGCATGATCGCCGGGTTCGCCGGGCAGGACCGCCCACGTCGAGTGATCGGCATCGACGCCTCGGCCAAGATCGACGCGACGCGGGCCCAGGTCGAGAAGATCGCCCGCGCCACGGCGGAGCTGATCGGGCTCGGCCGCGAGCTGCGCGACGAGGAGATCGAGGTGCGGGCGGGCTGGGCGGGCGAGAAGTACGGCATCCCGGTCGACTCGACGCTCGCGGCGATGCGACTCACCGGCAGCCTGGAGGGCATGATCATCGATCCCGTCTACGAGGGGAAGTCGATGGCCGGACTGATCGACCTCGTGCAGGAGGGCGACATCCCCGCCGATGCCACCGTGCTCTACGCGCATCTGGGCGGGCAGCCCGCCCTTAACGCCTACAGCGGACTCTTCTCCTGACGCCGGGCAGGCCCGATCGTGCCTGGGCCGTCGGCTCCCGGCGAGCCGTGCCGCAACCACTTAACGCCGCACGCCCCGTGATCGGGGCTGGGCGGGCCCGAGGCCGTCGAACTGCGGTGCAGTCATCGGTCTCGGTCAGCACCGGTACCCGGACAGCGTCGATCCGTGTCATGGGAGCCGAGCAGGATCGCAGCCGCCGCCCCTACGGTGATCGGACGCCGTGGGACCGGTGATCGCCGGATCGCCCGATTGCCGCCTTGTGGGCCTCGGGCGGGTGATGTTTACCTGCTGTGAGGTCGAGTAGGTGAACAAGAACCTTTCTAGCCGGGGCGCCGAGTGGCACATCGCGACGACGTGCGCACCGCCGCCGCACGGAAGGGCACAGCGCGGGCAGGGAAACGCGTGCGAGGGCGGAGCGGCGCGCGGGTGCGGCGGCGCGTCGTCAGCCGAGCCGACGCACGGGAACGCGGTTCGACGTTGTCCACCGATTCACCCACCTGGGGCTTCTTCGAACGGAATACCGCACGGGGCCTCGGGGTTGCCGTACCCATGACGGACATCGGGTTCATCGGAGCGGGCCACATCGGCGGCGGCCTGGCGCGACGCGCGGTGGCAGCCGGCTACGACGTGGTGATCAGCAACTCGCGGGGTCCGGAGACGCTGCGCGACCTCGTCGCGGAACTGGGCGAGCACGCCACGGCAGGCACCACGGCGGAAGCCGCGGCGGCACCGATCGTCGTGGTGAGCATTCCCCTGAAGGCCTACGTGGCGGTGCCGCCCGCCGCCGTGGCAGGCAGGATCGTGATCGAGACGAACAACTACTACCCGCAGCGCGACGGCCGGATCGCCGAGCTGGAGGCGCGGGAGCTGACCAGCTCCGAGCTGCACGCCAGACACTGGCCCGCCGCCAGGGTGGTCAAGGCCTTCAACGCGATCCCGGCGGCGGAGATCGCGACCGACGCGAGTCCGACAGGCGCGCCGAATCGCCGGGCGATCCCTATTGCGGGCGACGACGCGGCGGCCAAGGCCGAGGTCACCGAGTTGATCGACCGGCTCGGCTTCGACGTGGTCGACGTCGGGACGCTGGCGGAGAGCTGGCGGATCGAGCCCGGCACCCCGTGCTACGGCGTCCGCGAGAACGCGGCACAGGCCGAGGCGAGCATCGCCGCCGCTCGACGACTCTGATCGTCGCCCGCCGGGCGAGTCGACATCGGACAGTCGTCGACACGCCCCGGCAACACCGCGCCGGATGCGGACGTGGCAGCGGGGCGACGGGCCGGTGCACCCCCAGAACCTGCACCGGCCCCCCGCAGGCGCGACGACTCAGGAGGCGGGCAGCAGCAGGCCGTTGCGGCCGGCACGAGCGTCGACGAACCGGCGCTCGACCTCTGCCCAGTTCACGACGTTCCACAGCTTGGCGATGTAGTCGGCCTTGACGTTGCGGTACTGCAGGTAATAGGCGTGCTCCCAGATGTCGAACACCAGCAGCGGTGTGGTGGTGATCGCCAGGTTGGAGTGGTGGTCCTTGAGCTGCTGGGTGATCAGCCGCTCGCCCACCGGATCCCAGGCCAGCACGCCCCAGCCGTTGCCCTGGATGGAGGCGGAGACGGCGCTGAGCTGGGCGCGCAGGCCGTCGAAGGAGCCGAAGTCCTCGTCGATCGCGGCGGCCAGCTCGCCGGTGGGCTTGTCGCCGCCGTCCGGGCCCAACACCTTCCACCAGATCAGGTGCAGCGAGTGGCCCGCGAGGTGGAAGGCCAGCGTGGTCTGCAGGCCGACGATCGAGCTGAAGTCGCCCTTGTCCCTGGCCTCGGCGATCTTGTCGATCGTGTCGTTGGCGCCCGTGACATAGGCGGCGTGGTGCTTGCTGTGGTGCAGCTCGTTGATCTCGCCCGCCACGGCGGGTTCGAGGGCCGCATAGTCATAGTCGAGTTCGGGCAGTACGTAGCGGGCCATGGAGAAGCTCCAGTCTCGTGGTGTCGATTCACCTCTCAGCCTCGAACCTCTACCGTTGTGGAGGTCAAGTCCGCAGGCATGTGAAGCCGATCACCGGCCTTCGGCGGCACGCAGGGCCGCCGTATCCGCCTGCGGCGGCTGCTCCCCGGTGGCGGCTCTCCCGGCGTCCGATCCTTTCGGCCGCCCCGGTCGTCCACCCCGCAGCCTGCGGCGGACGCTGCCGGCTGCGGACGGCGACCACCGCGAACAGTAGGCTTCCCACCTGCGCCTGGGCCGTCGTCTCCATCGCGGCCGAGGGGTCCCAACGAGGAGGGAGCCGTATGAGGGCCGTCCCCGACGTCTCGCTGACCCAGCTCCGATACTTCGTGCGGGCGGCCGAGCGGGGCAGCATGACGCGCGCCGCCCAGGACCTCATCGTCGCGCAGTCGGCCGTCTCCACCGCCGTCGCCGCGCTCGAACGAGAACTCGGTGTCCAGCTCTTCATCCGCCAGCATGCGAAGGGACTGATCCTGACCCGCGCGGGCACGCTGATGCTCCGACACAGCAGGCTGCTGCTCGGCGGGCTCGCCGAGGCGTTCGAGGAGGTCAGCGGGGAGGCGGCCGCCGTGGCAGGTCCGCTCGCCGTGGCCTGCTTCAGCACCCTCTCGCCGTTCTACCTTCCCTCGCTGCTCAGCGATCTGAGCGACGCCTACCCCCGGCTCGACGTCAGCGTGCACGAGATCGTCGCCGACAAGGTGGAGGAGTCGCTGCGGTCCGGTGCCGTGGAGATCGCCTTCACCTACGACCTGGCGCTGGGCGACGACGTGGCGAAGGAGGTGCTCACGACGATCGCCCCGTATGTCGCCCTGCCGATCGATCATCCGCTGGCGACCGGTGCGAGCGTCGCCCTCGCGGATCTGGCCGAGGAGCCGATGGTCCTGCTGGACCTGCCGCACAGCCGCGACTACTTCCTGTCGATGTTCTCCTCGCTCGGTCTGAGCCCGACGATCCGCTACCGCTCGCAGAGTTTCGAGACGGTGCGCGCGCTGGTGGCTCGACGGCACGGCTTCGCCCTGCTCAATCAGCGTCCACAGTCCGACCTGTCCTACGACGGCGAACGGGTGCTGTGCGTCCCGGTGGCCGACGACGTTCCCGCGCTGCACATCGTGCTCGCCTCCCTCGGCTCGCTTCGGCAGACTCGGCGAGCGGCGGCCTTCGCCGAACGCGCCCGCGCGGTCGTCGCCGCACTGGCCGATCGCGACGGCACCACCCGGTGATCACCCGTCCCCACGGGAGGTGACCGGCAGGCAGGCGAGGTCGTGGCGCAGGCCCGCGCCGGAAGGACCCCGGAGCGCGTCCGCGTCCCGCAGGCTCATCGAGCCGGGCCACCATCGTGACTGCGCTGGCTCGGCGAACACGGCCAAGACGTGACATCGCGATGAACAATGCATCTGGCTCGCAGATTCAATGATTCGCATTCCTGTTCTTGCATCGAATCCTCGCTGAATCAAGGATGAGAAGAGAACACCGCCGCCGGACCCAGCCGACAGCCGATCGACGCGAGACCGCCTTGACCCTGACACCGAGATCCGAGACGTCGATGCAGGTCGGCAGGCCGACATCGCGTTGGTCGGTGGGCGGCGCCGCTCCGGCGCGTAACCGCCGTCTTCGCCGACCCCGCCCACGAAAACAGCCGGGAATGGCGGCCGGATCGGGTCCGACGACCACCGGGACGACGACGTCCCCGAATTCCCGCGCCGGGCCGATTCCCTCGGCCACGCCGCTGCGGCAGAGAGGACACCCGCACTCGTGATCCCGGAAGCGTTCCGCCCCGCCTATACGCAGACCCCGGTCGGGCGGGTGCACCACGTCGCCTACGGCGAGGGTCCGCCGCTGGTGCTCATCCACCAGACCCCGAGGTCGTGGACGGAGTTCGGCCTTCTCATCCCGGAACTGACCGGACACACGCTGATCGCGCCGGACCTGATCGGGTTCGGCCAGTCCGCTCCCGCAGGCGAGCACTCGATCGCCCGCTATGCCGCAGGCGTCCTCGGGGTGCTCGACTCCCTGGGAATCGAGCGATTCGACCTGCTGGGACACCATCTCGGCGGACTCGTCGCCTACCACCTCGCGGGCACGCACCCGGATCGCGTGCGCCGTCTCGTGCTGTCCTCCACGCCCTACCTCGACGCGCCGGAGCGCGAGCGACGCGCGAGCAGGCCTGCGGTGAACTACGTGCCGCCCCGCGAGGACGGGGGACACCTCGCCGACATGTGGCGCCGACGTGCCGCCTACTCCCCCGCCGACCGACCGGACATCCTGACCGCCTACGTCCGCGAGGCGGTCGAGCACGGCGACCGCGCCGAGGTCGGGCATCACGCCGTCACCGCCTACCACTCCGAGGACCTTCTCGGCCGCTTCCGAGGCCCGGTGCTGTGTCTGGCCTCGGCCGCCGACCCGTTGGCCTTCCCCCGGCACGACCGCATCCTGGCCGCCTTCCCCCAGGCACGGGAGGTGATCTTCCCGAGCGGCACCGTCTCGGTGATGGAGCAGCTCCCCGCCGAGGTCGCCGACGTGGTCCTGCCCTTCCTGGCCGAGTCGGCCTTCGACGGCGACCCGGCGTCCCAGGGGGAGGCGCTGCCTGTCGGGGACCCGACGGCTGCCGACGACGCGGTGCCCCTCGGCGACACGGCACCCCTCCGCGACACGGCGCCCGACCGTCGACAAGGGACGGGAGCGGAGCCGGGAGACGCTACTCGGCCCGAGGTCCCACGGTCGGCGCAGGCGAGAGCCGCGTACGGCTCGGCGGGCGTCTCATGAGCATGATGCGCGCGGTCGTGGCCACCGGGGCGGGCGGCCCGGAGGTCCTGGAGATCCGGGAACTGCCCCGCCCCACCCCCGGACCGACGGACGCCCTGATCGAGGTGATCGGGGCGGGGATCAATCGGGCGGAGATCCTGCAGCGCTCCGGCGTCATGCCGTTGACGGGCCCGAACGCCGTGCCGGGGTTGGAATGCGCGGGCGTCGTCCGGGCGCTCGGCGCCGAGGCGGCCCGCGAGGGTCGGCTGCGGATCGGGGACCGGGTCGGCGCGCTGACCGCGTCCGGGTCCTATGCCGAGTTCGTCAGCGTCCCCTCGGGCGCCTGCCTGCGGCTGCCCGCGTCCCTCGAGGACACGGTCGCCTCGGCGCTGCCGGAGGCCGCCGCCGCAGCCTGGTGGAACCTGATCGCGCGGGGGCGGCTGCGGGCAGGCGAGTCGGTGTTGATCCACGGTGCGGCGGGCGGCGTGGCAAGCCTCGCCGTGCCGCTGGCCTGCTCCGTCGGAGCCCGCGTCCTCGCGACGGCGCGGGGTGCGACGCGACGTGCGCACTGTCTGCGGCTGGGCGCCCAGGCCGCCTTCGACCCCGACGACCCCGAGCTGGCCGCCCAGATCAGGGCTGCGGCACCGGGTGGCGGGGTGGACGTGATCCTGGACAACGTCGGCGGACCGACGCTGCGTACCAATGTGGAGCTGCTGGCCTCGGGCGGCAGGCTGGTGGTGCTCGGAGTTCAAGGGGGCGGGATCGGCGAACTCGACCTCGGTGCGCTGATGGCCCGAGGCGCCGAGGTCTCCTCGAGCAGCCTCGGCAGGCTCTCCTCGCGGCAGCGCGCCGACATCTGCGCACGGGTCGAAGACGAGGTGATCCCGCTGGTGGCGTCGGCCGAGGTGCGCCCGGTGGTAGCCGCCGAGTATCCGATGACGGCCGTCCGGGCCGCGCACGAGCACTTCGAGCGCCGGGATCGCGTCGGCAAGGTCGTGCTGCGCATGCGGTGATCCGCACCGACGCCCACGGCGGCGCGGGCCGGGGCAGGCACGGCGGGCGGCACCGCACAGCACCCGCCGAGCCGAACCCCCGCGACCCATTGAATCTGAATTTCAGATCTACCAATACTGAAAGACCTCTTTGCTTTATCCAGCGAGGCCGCACACAGTCGTTTCGACACCGCGAGCAGCCCATCGCGGGCCAGTCCCAGCTGAGGAGTGAGCCGGTTGACCGAGATGCTGACGACCGATGCACCAGCGGAGACGATCGCGGCGGCGTTCTCCCGCGCGATGGGGTGCTCCGCGACGCCCGTGACGATCGTGACCACCGACGGACCCGCAGGCCGCTTCGGCCAGACCGTCAGTGCGATGACCAAGGTGTCGGAGGCCCCGCCGATCGCGATGATCTGCCTGCACCGCAGGAGCCCCGCCGTCGACGCGATCCTGCGCAACGGCACCTTCTGCGTGAACGTGCTCGCCGACGACCAGGATGCCGTCGCCGACAGCTTCGCGGGCAGACCCCGGGCGGGCGCGGGACGCTGGGACTTCGACTGCGCCGAGTGGGCGTCGAGTCCGCAGGGCGGCCCCCGGCTCGTCGGCGCGCTGTCCGCGCTGCACTGCACGGTCCACCGCGTCACGGAGATCGGCTCACACCGAGTCTTCTTCGGCGAGGTGGTCGACGTCGCCCGTGCTCAGGCCGACCCGCTGGTCTACCTCCGGCGCGGCTATCACCGAGTCGCCGAACTGGACACCGCGATCGGCGACCCGCGCTCTCGGCCGACGTCGCACTGACCCCTGGCAGGGCCGACCGCAGCCCCGAGAGGGCCCGCCCGCGCCCCGCCGCCCCGGCCCACGACCGAGCAAGGTCGGCCACCCGACCTGCCGCCCCACCTGATGAGGAGAACTTCGATGATCCGCACCGGCGACGAATACCGGGACTCGATCCGGCAGGGTCGCGAGATCTGGATGGACGGGGAGCGTGTCGACGACGTGACCGTGCACCCCGCGTTCAAGCCGATCGTGGACCTGCGCGCCCGCATCTACGACATGGCGCACGAGGAGGCGACGCAGGACGTCATGTCCTATGTCGACCCCGAGACCGGCGACCGCAACTGCATCGCCAACAAGCTGCCGTTCACCCGGCAGGACTGGCAGGACAAGCGACAGGCCGTGGACCGGGTGCTCGACGAGGCGCGCGGCGTGATCACACGCGTCGGTGACGAGACCATCGGCGAGATGTGGTCGCTCTACGACGGACAGGACGTCCTCAACGAGGTCAACCCCGACTTCTCGGAGAACATCCGAAGGCACATCCGTCGCGCGGTGACCGACGACCCGTTCCACATCTCGGCGAACACCGATCCCAAGGGCGACCGCTCCAAGCGACCGCAGGACCAGGACCCGGACATGCTGCTGCACGTGGTCCGGGAGACCGACAACGGCATCGTGGTGCGGGGGGCCAAGTACGAGACGGCGGCGCCGTATGCCAATCAGGCCTTCACCAAGCCGACCATCGCCAACTGGGGTGACAGCGCGCTGTCGGACTACGCCGTCGGGTTCGTAATGGACATGAACTCGCCCGGCCTGCGGTACATCTGCCGGACCGGATTCGCGGGCCGCCGACCCGCCGTCGACTACCCGCTGGCCAACCGGGTCGACGAGGTCGAGGCGCTGGTGATCTTCGACGACGTCGAGGTGCCGTGGGAGAACATCCTGTTCTACCGGCACACCGCCGCCGCGACCTTCATCCGCAGCACCCTGCACCGCTACAGCGCCTTTCCCTACGTGCAGCGCAGCGTCCGCATGGCCGATCTGATGATCGGCGCGGCGCTGTGGAACGTGCGGCAGACCGGACTGGAGCGGAACCCCGCCGTGCAGGAGAAGCTCGCACAGCTCGCCTGCTACCGGGAGGGGATCAACGCTCACCTGACGGCGGCGATCGCCAACGCCGAGGACAGCCCCGGCGGCCTGCTGATGCCCAACCAGTCGCTGCTCTACGCCGGTCGGGTCTGGGCGCAGACCCAGCTCCCGCAGATGATGCACCACGCCCGAGAGCTGTGCGGCGGCCAGATCTGCATCACCCCCGACGCCGCGTCCTTCGCCGAGCCGGGTCCCGGTGAGTGGCTGGACAAGTACTACTCGATCAACGACGACTGGAACTCCGACGACCGTCGCAGTCTGCTCGCCTTCGCCCGCGACCTGCTGAACAGCGACTACGCCGGACATCGGCTGACGTTCCAGCTCTTCGCCCAGGCGCCGCCCTTCGCCCACTACCAGGCCGTCTACCGGAACTTCGACTTCGACGGGCCGCTGGACCTGGTCAAGAAGGCCGCCGAGCTGTCAGAAAACGTGCTGGGGTCGGGGGCCGCCCGATGAGCGTGCATCGACGAATCCGCCCGTTCAACACCCGCGACACCTATCCGGAGCAGGATCTCGACAACGACCTGTGCCAGGCGGTGGTGGCGGGCGACACGGTCTACGTGCGCGGCCAGATCGGCCAGGACCTCGACACCTCGGCCAGCGTCGGGATCGGCGACGTCACCGCGCAGACCGAGCAGGCGATGCACAACATCGACCTGCTGCTGCGAGAGGCAGGCTCGGAACTGAGCCACATCGTCAAGATCACCGTGTACCTCGTGGACGTGCGTTATCGGGAGTCGGTGTACCGCACCGTCGGACGGTGGCTGACGGGCGTCTTCCCGGTCTCCACCGGAATCGTGGTGCACGCGCTGGCCCGGCCGGAGTGGCTGGTGGAACTCGACGTCACGGCCGTCATCCCCAGAGAGGATCGCGCATGACCTTCTCCCTCGCGGCGTTCGACGCCGACACCGGCGCCTTCGGCATGGTGATCTGCTCGTCCTCCCCCGCCGTCGCCGCCCGCTGCCTGAACCTTCGAGTCGGGGTGGGCGCGGCGGCCTCGCAGAACGTCACCGATCCCCGGCTCGGCCGCGAGCTGCTGGACCAGCTTGAGGCGGGACGCTCCGCGTCCGAGGCGATCGACGCGGTGACCACCGGACGCGTCGACATCGAGTATCGGCAGCTCACCGTCCTGGATCGGACCGGTCACGCGGCGGCCTACTCGGGGGCACGATCGCTGGGCAGCCACCAGCATGCCGTCGGCCCGGGTGCCGTCGCCGCAGGAAACATGCTGGCGAGTCCGGCGACCGTCACCGAACTGCTGCACGGCTACCTGGAGTCCGAGGGGGCCGGGCTCGAGGACCGGCTGTTGTCGGGCCTGCGCGCCGCCATGGCCGCAGGCGGCGAGGAGGGCCCGGTGCACGCGGCCGGGTTGGCCGTGGTCACGGACGTGGCGTGGCCGGTCACCGACCTGCGGGTGGACTACGCCGACGACCCCGTGACCAACCTGACGACGCTGTGGGACCGGTGGCGGCACCAGCGGGACGACTACCGTCTGCGGGCGTTGAACCCCGGTGCGGCACCCTCCTATGGCGTGCCGGGCGACCGCTGAGGCGCGACCGGGACCGTAGGGCAGCAGGACGACGGTCCGGGGCCGGGCCGCCGTCGCGATGGTCCACGGCCCGGCGCCGAGCCGCCCGTGACCGGGATCGACGGGCGGCTCGGCGGACGCAGGGCAGACGACACAGTCCATCCGAATCAACCCGAAAACGGGTTTCCGTCGTGTTTCCAAGAATGACCGGACAATGAATTACGGCAATGTTTCCCATGGATCGCCTATCGCGATGGACTAGCCCGGAAATCTCTGTTTGACAGGCGCGACCAGGTCCGGAAAAGATGAAGTCACCAGCCGCGATCGGCCCGGCAATACCGGACACACACCACGACGCCTCGACCACTCGCGCAGCCGAATGAATTCGTCGATCAAATTCGGAAAGTAGCCGGTCGAATACGCCGAGGACAGCGGGTTGACCCGTGCCGTCGCCGCCCGGCGAGCCCGGATCACCCGCGATCCGACCGAACGAAAGAGAGTTGAACGTGACTGTCGTCTCCGCCCGGTTGATCCGCGCCGTCGTGCCCATGAGCGTCGGAATGCTTGCCCTGAGTGCCTGCGCGACCGCAGCGCCGAGCGGACCGCTGGAGGTCAGCGCCGAGAGTCCGCTGGAGATCGTGCTGGCGGTCGAGACCACCGCAGGCGATCCGCTGGCCGACATGCTGAACCTCTTCGCCGACAAGCTGGAGGCGGAACTCGGGGACCAGGTCGAGGTCACTCGGCATCTCGGCGGCGCGGTCGGCAACGAGACGGCCACCCTCGAGGCGCTGCGGGCAGGCACTCTCGACGTCGTCGTGGTCGGTTCAGACATCAGCAACCTCGATCCGACCTTCGAGATCATGGAGATCCCGTTCCTGTTCTCCGATCGGGCGACCGTCGGCGAATTTCTGGACGGCGAGTTCGGCACCGAGCTGAGTGAATCACTCACCGAGAGCACCGGCCTCCGAGTGCTCTCATTCGGTGAGAACGGATTCCGACACGTCACGAATAATCGGCGTCCGATCGAGACGCCCGCCGATCTGGCAGGCTTGAAACTCCGGGTGCCGGAGGTGCCCGCCAGGGTGACCACGTTCACGAGACTGGGCGCGGTGCCCACCCCGATGAGCATCAATGAGATCTACATCTCGCTCGATCAAGGGGTGCTGGACGGGCAGGAGAATCCCTTGAAGGTCATCGACGGCTTCTCCTTCGATGAGAAGCAGCAATACCTCTCGCTGACCGGACACATCTACAGCCCCGCCTATCTGACGATGAATGCCGAACTCTTCACCGCGCTGCCCGAGGACGTCCGCGCGGTCGTGCAGACCGCCGCCGACGAGGCCGCACAGGAGAGCCGGGACCTCGGCGAGGCGGCCGACGCGGAACTGATCACGCAGTTCGAGGCGGGGGGAATGACGGTCAACGAGATCGACACGGCGGCCTTCCGATCAGCGGCCGAGGAGATCTGGACCGAGTTGCAGGCGGGCATTCCCGGCGACTACGCGGGCCGGGTCCTCGACGCCTACGCCGCCGAGTGAGCACGTCCGCCACTTTCACGTCAATCGATGTCAGGAGAGAACGCGTGAGACCAGTCTTCGCGCCGGACGCGATCCCGGCGCACCATCGGGTCGGACTCGTCTACATGGCGTCGAGCACGGTGATGGAGCCCGAGATGTACGCCATGGCCGCGCGGGGCGTCTCGATCCACACCAGCAGGCTGACCCTGCCCGCCGTCACCGTCGAGGGCATCGACGCGATGATGCGATCGCCAGAACTCGAGACCGCCGCGCGACTGGTGGCACAGGCTCCGCTGGACGCACTCGTCTTCGGCGGCACCAGCGCGTCGTTCCTGCACGGCACCGCCTGGGATCGCGCCCTGGTGGACCGGATGACGGAGTGGAGCGGGCTGCCCGGCCGAACGACCACCACCTCCACGGCGAGCCTCGCGGCGCTCAAGGCCGTCGGCGCGGGCCCGATCACGCTGGTCACGCCGTACGTGCCCGAGGTCATCGCCCGCGCGGAGCGCTTCTTCGGCGAGAACGGCCATCCGGTGCTCGCCAGCCGAGGCCTGAGCGTCACCGACGATCACGCCCTCGCCGAGATCCCCTTGGAGCAGGTCTTCGAACTCGCCGTGGAGGTCGACGTCCCCGAGGCGAGCGCCGTGTTCATCAGCTGCACGAACCTGCACAGCGTCGGCGTGATCGCCGCGCTGGAGGCGGAGTTGGGCAAACCGGTGATCAGCGCCGTGCAGGCGTCGTTCTGGCACTGTCTCGAACTCGTCGACGTCGACGGGGCCGCACCCGGCTACGGCAGCCTGTTCGACGGCAGACTCGCTCACGGCGCGGACGGCGCGCCGTGAGCGGCGACCGCGCCGGGTCGCCCGAACTCGTCGAGACCGAGGCGGACGCGGTCACCCGGCCCAGCCGGTTCCGCACGGTGCGGATCATCGACCACACCGTGGAGGCGCTCGCGGCGGCCTGCCTGGTGGTGATCACCCTGATCCTCTTCTGGAACGCCACCAGCAGGTACCTGTTCGACAGCCCGATCGGCTGGGCGGAGGAGATCGTCACCGGGATGCTGCTGTGGCTCACCATGCTGGGCCTGGTCATCGCCGCCCGCCGCAACGATCTCATCGTCGTCCGCGTGGTCGTGCGTCGCTTCAGCACCTCGGTGCAGGTCTGGCTGAAGCTCGCGGCGGACACGGTGTCCGCCGTGGTGTTCACCCATCTCGCCTGGGTCGGCTGGCAGTACCTGCTGGTCTTCGGCTCCGATCGCAGCGCCTACCTGCGGCTGCCGAGGGGATTCTTCGTCGCCGCGCTGCCGATCGGCGCGCTCGCGGTCGCGATCGTGCTGCTGCTGCAACTCCGCTCGGCACACGAGGCCGTCGAGCGATGGACCTCCGAGTCGGCATCGGAACCGCGCGACGGCGCCGGGATCGACCGGAGGACAGGCCGCCGCGCAGGAACCGGGAGCGGCTCCGACCCCGGCGACGGGGTACAGCCCGACGCGCGCGCCTCGTCGAGCCCGGCAGGTCCCGCCGCCCGTTCCGACCCGGCCGCCGGCCCTGCGCCGAACCCGGTTTCGGACGGCGCGGGATCGACCGCCCGGCAGGCGGCCGACCCGCCGCAGACCTCGCCCCCTGCGTCATCCACCGGATCGGCAGGTGACCCCGAATGACGGTCCTCATGGTGATTCTGCTGCTGCTCGGGCTGGCGGCGCTCGGGGTGCCGCTGATCGTGTCGGTCGCGGGCAGCGTCGCGGTCTACATCGCGCTCGAAGGCGAGTGGATGCTGTCCTATCCGCAGCAGGTGATCGCCGGAATGGACGGGTTCATCCTGTTGGCGATGCCGCTGTTCATCCTCGCCGGGGTGGTGATGAACTCGGGCGGGATCTCCACCAGGATCTTCGAGTTCGCCCGCGCACTGGTCGGCCCGCTGCCCGGCGGCCTCGCCCAGGTCAACGTGCTGACCAGCGTCTTCTTCGGCGGCATGGTGGGCACCTCGGTCGCGGATCTGGCAGGCACCGGCTCGGTGGTCATCCCGCAGATGAAGCGCAACGGCTATCCGGCGAGCTTCTCGGCGGCGGTCACCGCCTCGTCCTCCGGCATCGGCCCGCTCCTGCCGCCGTCCTCGCCGATGATCCTCTACTCGGCGGTCACCGGGACCTCGCTCGGCGCGTTGTTCCTGGCCGGGATCATTCCCGGCGTGCTGCTGGCCGTCGTGCTGATGATCCTGGTGGCCGTCCAGTCGAAGCGGCACGGCTGGGGTTCGGTACAGCACTTCCGCCTCCGCGAGGTGCTGCGCACCCTGCGCGGCTCGATCCTCGCCTTCGGCACGCCGCTGATCATCGTGGGCGGGCTGACCCTCGGCGTCTTCACGCCGACCGAGTCCGGGGCCTTCGCGGTGATCTACGCGGTCGTCGTCGCGATGTTCGTCTACCGCTCACTGAGCCTGCGCAGGCTCTATCGAGCCCTGGTGTCCTCGGCGGTCCTGACCGGCGAGGTGATGCTCATCGTTGGCGTCTCAGTCGCACTGGGCGCTGCGCTGTCCCGCGCCGGAGTCCCCCAGGCCCTGAGCCGGCTGATCACCTCGATGGCGCCGGACGGCTCGCAGATCGTGGTGCTGCTGATGCTCGCCGCGATCTGTCTGATCGCCGGGATGCTCCTCGACCCGCTGATCCCGGTGATCATGCCGGTCCTGCTGCCCACCCTGCTGATCGCGGAGATCGACCTGATCCAGTTCGGCGTCATCGCGGTGCTGACCGTCGTCATCGGTCAGGTGACCCCGCCGGTGGCGATGTCCCTGGTCGTCGCGGGCAAGATCGGCAAGGTCGACGCCTGGGACGTCTTCCGCGCCAACACCCCCTTCCTGGTCGCCACGCTCGGCCTGCTCGCGCTGGTGATCATGCTGCCCGGCCTGTCGACCTGGCTGCCTTCGCTGCTGGGGAGTTAGGCGGCCTGCCGCGAGAAGTCACGAACACGAACACCCTGACCGACGCGCTCGCTCCGCGTCGCCCGATGTCTGCCGTCGAACGGCATCGACGGCCCTGCCGCCGGTAAGGCCTGTTCGCGACCGCCGGTTCCCACCCCAGGATGCCGCCGGGCGTCGCGGTGGCGACGACACCGGCGATCCGGCTTTTTCGCGGTGCATCGTGGGACTACCGCGATATTCGAGAGCCGAGCCGAGGCCACGAATTCGACGGCCCCGGTGCCGGTCATTCGACGCACCATCCCGGCGGGCGTGCCTCGGCAGGCCCGCCGGGAAGGCCGCGCTCGAGCCGGGCGCCCCGATTCATCGAGACGACGGCGGCGAAACCGCTGCTCAGAGAACCAGGGGCCCCGGATCGAGCAGCGAAGACCCGGTGAATCGATCCCTGGAAAGCTCTCACCCACTGCGGCAGCACGGTATTTCGGTGACGTTCCCCGGAAAGCGTTACAGGATAGAGACATGGATCACGACCATTGTCTTTTACCGCGATCATCCGACTATCTTCACCGGCGATAAAGAAACGCCAGATCGTCATTATCGCGTACCTCGGGCGGCATTCATCGAATGGCGAGCCCGCGCGCTCGTGGTCGCCCGCTCGCGGTGGGGAGAAAGATGCAGACAAGCACAAGAAAGGCCGTCGGGGTCGCGCTGGGCATGACCCTGTGCGCAAGCCTCGCCGTCGGGGGGCCGGTCACGCCGAGCCCGCGACAGCCGCGCCGACGGCAGGATACTTCGGCGCCACATCGACGATCACCCTGATCACCGGGGATCGCGTGCGGGTGCAGGAGACGCCGGACGGCCGATCCGGCGTCACCGTCCTGCCCGCTCCCGGCAGGGAGGACCTGTCGTTTCACCAGATCGCCGACGACGGCGAACTCTCCGTCATTCCGACCGATGCGTGGCCGCTGGTCCGACAGGGCCGATTGGACGCGCGTCTGTTCGACATTCCCGGCCTGATCGAGCAGGGCTTCGGCGACGCGGGCCCGCCGTCCCTGATCGTCTCCTATCGGGACGACGTCGAACGCCCACTCGAGGCGGCATTCCCTGCCTCGACGGCACAGATCGGCCGAGAGCTGCCCAGCGTCAACGGCGTCGTCGTGGAGCCCCCGGACGATGCCGTCGAATTCTGGTCGACGCTGACCAACCCGAACACCACGCTCGACGCCGGGGTGGACCGGATCTGGCTCAACGGCCGCGCCAGGATGCTCGACGCCGAGAGCAACGACCAGATCGGTGCTCCCACTGCCTGGGCGGCCGGGTTCACCGGCGAGGGCGCCACCGTCGCGGTGCTGGACTCCGGCTATGACCCCGACCATCCGGACCTAGCCGAGGTCGTGGTGGGCGCGCAGGACTTCACCGACAGCGCCGGCGGCGTCCGGGACGTCAACGGCCACGGCACCCACGTCGCGTCCACGGTGGCAGGCTCCGGAGCTGCATCCGACGGGGCACAGCGCGGTGTCGCGCCCTCGGCGAAGATCCTCGCCGGGAAGGTCTGCGACGACACCGGAGCCTGTCCGGACGATGCGATCATCGCGGGAATGGAATGGGCGGCCGAGCAGGGCGTGGCCGTGGTGAACCTCAGTCTGGGCAGCGAGCCGACCGACGGCACCGATCCGTTGTCGACAGCGGTGAACCGTCTCACCGAGAGCACCGGCACGCTGTTCGTGGTGGCGGCGGGAAATTTCGGCGGTCCCGAGACGGTGTCCGCACCCGCCGCCGCCGATGCCGCCCTCGCCGTCGCGAGCGTCACGAAGGACGACGAGCTCAGCTACTTCTCCAGCCGGGGTCCCCGCGCCGGTGACCAGGCGATCAAGCCGGATCTCGCCGCGCCGGGCTCGGACATCGTCGGCGCCCGTGCAGGGCACGGGGGCGAGCCTTACACGACGATGAGCGGCACCTCGATGGCCGCGCCACACGTCGCGGGCGCCGCCGCGCTGCTCGCCGCACGGCATCCTGACTGGACGCAGGCAGACCTGACCTCGGCCCTCCTCGGCTCGGCAAAGACGATCACGGGCCTGAGCGTCGCCGAGCAGGGCGGCGGCAGGCTCGACGTGGCCGCAGCCGTGCGATCACAGGTGCGGGCGCACCCTGCCTCGGTCGACCTGGGCAGGCTCGCCTTTCCAGCGGAGCCCGACCCGGTCGCTCAGACCCTCACCTATCGCAACGACGGCGAGCAGGAACTGGTTCTCGACCTGGTGCTGGACGCGGTCGACGAGACCGGACAGCCGCTGCCTGCGGACGTGTTCACGCTGGACGCCGACCAGATCACCGTGCCCGCAGGCGGTGCGGCCGGGGTCGAGGTCGCCATCGACCCCTCGGCAGGTGATCAGACGGGCTTCCTCAGCGGCTCGATCACCGCTACCGCGATCGGCGACGGCGACGGCGACGGCGACACCACCGTGACCACCGCCGTCGGCGCGTTCGTCGAGCCGGAGAGCTACGACCTGTCGATCGAGGCGGTCACGCACTCGGGCACCGTCGACGACGACCCGCTGGTGTTCGTGATCAACAGGGATACCGGCGAGCCGGTGCAGGCGAGCACCGGCCCCGACGGATCAGCCGTCGCGCGGGTTCCCGTCGGGCGCTATCACGTCCTGAGCCACCTGTCGGAGTACACGATCGAGGACGGGGAGATCACCAGCGAGAACCTGACCACGGCCGCAGCACCGGACGTACTGGTGACCGCCGATGCCCACATCACCTTGGACGGAACCCTCGGCGAGCCGCTGCGGGCTCAGACCGAGCGGGAGACCGTCTTCGACTCGGCCATCATGCGGATCTCCACCGACACCTTCGAGTTGTCCGCAGGCGCAGGCCCCGAGACCGCAGTGTATGCAGTGCCCACCGGCGAGGTCGACGGCCTCGGCTTCGCGGTCAAACCGACGCTTCGAGCCCCGGAGGGCACCGAGGAGGACTACCGCTACCACCTCGTGTTCGACCACGACCGGGGCATCCCGGACTCGCTCGTGTTCCCCGTGTCCGATGCGGATCTGGCACAGGTTCGGGCCGAGTATCGCGGTCAGGGAGTGGCGGCATCGGCGTACAAGGAGGCCACGGGCATCCTGCCGAGCGACCTCGTGCCCGGAGGCATCTTGCGACCGCTGGCGGTGCCCGGCACCCGCCTGGAGCTGTTCACCGCCGCCGGAGTCGAGTGGCGGGAGAACCTGAACCTCGGCGACCGGATCGACACCGACGAGGACTACATCCGGACGACCCGTCACGAGCCGGGGCGGTCCGAGACGAGCTGGAATCGTGCTCCGTTGGGGGTGTCGATCGGGTCGGCCGCGCTGCCGGGCGCGGTTCGCGTGGACGACATGATCTTCATCCAGATCGGGGCGTTCGCGCCCGCCGACGAGGAATCCGACTACGTCCACCTCAGCACGTCGCTGATCACGGGCAGCACGATGCTGTCGCGCGACGGCACCGTGCTCGGCACCTCCCCGGAGGTCGGATCCGCACAGTTCGACGTGCCGCAGGCGGAGGGCGATTACACCCTCGAGGTCACCGGGACCCGAGAGGTGCCCTGGTCGACGCTGGGCCGTCGAGTCGACGCGAGCTGGTCCTTCTCCACCGACACCCCGCAGGGGGGCGAGGAGGCGCTGCCGCTCCTGGCCGTCCGATTCGACGGCGAGTTCGACGAGCTGGGCCGGACGCAGGCAGGCATCGAGCAGGAGTTGGAACTTCGGGTGGACCGGCTTCACGAGGCCGAGATCAGCGAGTTGTCCGTCGAGGCGTCCTACGACGACGGGGCCACCTGGGAGCCGGTGTCGGTCGACGACGTCGACGGCGGGCGGCGTGTCGCGCTGGACCACCCGGCCGAAGACGGCTTCGTGTCGCTCCGGGCCGCCGCCGTGGACGCGGACGGCAACAGCGTGGAGCAGACCATGATCCGGGCCTTCGAGATCGTCCTGGACTGACCCGGCGCATCGAAGCGGCGGGGCTGCCTTGCACCGGTAGTCCCGCCGCTCAACCGCGCAGGCTCGGCGACCCGCCGACCGGTTCCCGACGAGAACCGGTCGGCGGGTCACTCCGGCCCGACGGGCTCCGCTGTTCGCCCCCGAGGGACGGTCACCCGACCCGGTCACGGGGACGTCATCCGACCCGGTCGTTCGACCGAGTGGCCGCCGGACCCGGCGAGAGATCACGACGACGCCGCGCGGGGAATCCGATCGCGTGACCAGTGTGAACGCCCGCCCATGGCAGGCCTTTAGCAAGGACGCCCAGGTCCGGCAACATGATCTTCACGTCATCACCGGATGGTCAAGGAAAGACAACGTATCGGGTGTCAACGGCGTTTTACCTGATGTGAAGAAGACAACGCATCGCGTCACCCTGGCCCTGGCGGCGCTCGGCATGGCAGCCGCCACCGCTCTGCCCGCGTCGGCTGCCGAGCCGGCCGAGACGACCAACTGGGTCGGCGAGTCCGTCGTCGTCAGCATCAAGCCCGTCTCCGAGGAGCGCCTCGGGGCGAGCTACCGCGAGGGCTGTCCGGTCGGCCCGGAGGATCTCCGGCTGGTCTCGTTCCCGCACCTCGGCTTCGACGACCGGACTCATCGGGGCGAGCTGATCGTCCACGCCGACGTCGCCGAAGAGGTGCTTGGCATCTTCATCGACCTGTATCGAGGCGGCTTCCCGATCGAACGAGTCGAGACCGTCGAGAAGTACGACGCGGACGACGACCTGTCGATGGCGGCGAACAACACCTCGGCGTTCAACTGTCGGCCGATCACCGGCGGCGGCGGCTGGTCGAACCACTCCTACGGCAAGGCCATCGACATCAACCCGGTGCAGAACCCGTACGTCAGCTCCAGCGGGCTCGTACTGCCGCCCACCGGGGCACCGTATGTGGACCGGGATCAGGATGCTCCCGGCATGATTTACGCGGGCGACCTCGTCGAGCAGAGCTTCACCGAGAACGGCTGGGAGTGGGGCGGCTTCTGGACGACCCCGCTCGACTACCAGCACTTCGAGAAGCCCTGACCGGAGGCAGCAGGCAGGGGCAGGTCTGCTCGCCGCGCGCGTCCGGATTCCGGGCGCCACCGGAGTCACTCGCGCGTGGCGGGCGGGCGGAGGCCTGCTGAGCTGACGGCCTCCGCCGGGATTCCGCATCGGCGATCAGGGCGGGGGGCTGCCGTCGCCGGGCCTGCGGGCGCGGCCGTCGATCACGGTGCCTGCGATCGTCGCCGACGAGCCGGGCGCACTGCCCGACCGTCGGTGACTGCGGAGTTCGACGCGGGGAGCGGAGAATGTCCTCCGCTCCCCGTGCCCGCCATCGCTTGAGGAGCGGCCGACAAGGGTTCCGGGAGATCCGCCGAGATCCCCGGCAGGAGACGTCCCGGGCTGAGACGTCCGAGATCAGCGGGAGACCACGGTGGACAGCAGCGTCGATGAGCGCCAGTCGCTGGTGACGATGCTCGCGTTCGCCGCCGCGAGCTGCGCCACCCGATCCAGCGCGGCCTGCTCGTCCGGGGCCACGGCGTCGATGGCCGGGGCCACCTCGTGCGCCGCTGTCATGATCAGCAGGTAGTTCTGTTCGCGGTACCAGTCCGTGTCGATGCCGCCCGTCACATAGGCGTTGGCGCTGCCGTCGTAGACGACGAACCACGGACGCAGGCTCTCGTCCTCGTACCGGTCGCGGGGGTCGCCCGACTCGGCGCCGAGCACCGACGGGAAGGCCTGTGCGGCGGCGATCTCACCGGCGGCGGCGAGGTCGCGAAGGTGCCGCGAGTACTCCTCGTCGGTCCACAGGGTGTCGAAGGGATTGCCCTGCTCGAAGGTGCCGGGAATGAGTTCGATCAGGATTCGGCCCGCCAGCGCGTCCCGGCTGGGCCAGCCCGCCGAGGTGACGGCCTCGTCGAGGTCGGCGGCACCACCCGCATGGGCGAGCAGGTCCGAGGGCGTGAACACGGCGTCGCCCAGGCGACCGGCCACCAGCGCGTCGAAGGCGGCGGGGCCCATGCCGCCCCGGTCGTAGAAGCCGTCCTTCATCTCGACCTTGAGCACGATGGGCCGGTGGCCGGGATTCACCTCATGCCAGGTCCGCAGGTCGGTGAGACACCCGAGAAGATCCTGATCACGGTTCCCGGTGCGCAGGTTCGCCGGGTCGGTCGCTCCCACGCAGTTGCTGCTCGCACCGAACAGGTCGTGGCTGACCCGCCACCGCCCGATCAGCTCGTCCGTCCACACGTCGAGTTCGACCAGGCCCGCGCCGGAGTCCAGCACGTCGGCGAGATAGGGGAACCCGCCCTTCTCGTAGGCATTGTGCAGGCCGACGCTCGTCGAACTCGTGAACGCCTGCGGCGCATCGGGATCGGCTTCGGCGACCGCCGAACCCGCAGTGGCCCCCGTCATCAGCGCCGCCGCCGTCACCGCCGCCGTGGTCAGGGCAGCCGCTCGCTGCCCCGCCGTTCGCCGCCCGGCTGTTCGCCGGGCCCTCGTCGCCACGGCCGCCGATAACCGACCGACCGCTGATACCGGATGAGAAGACACGTCGCCTCCGTGATCTCCGTGGCCCGGCGACCTCCGTTGTTCAGCCGTCGCCGAACCGGCGAAACCTCAACGGAGGGAGTGTAGAAGCGGATGGTGAATTTCCGAGATCCACTGGGGGAAGCGGGGGCACGTCTCCGGTGGAATTGCGATGGCCGACCGGGCAGGGCGATCGGCCGCACCGCCTCTTTCGTCAGAAATAGCCGAACTGCTCCAGGCGACGTCGAGCCGTCTCCACCTCGACGTCGGGGAACCACCTGCGATGACCCGGCTCGATGATCAACGCCTCCACCGTCAGGTCCAGCCTGCCGCGCTCCCACATCGCGGCGAAACCGTCGGAGACGGCGGGAGCCCGCAGGATCTTTCGCGCCGTGGCGACGCCCCCGTACTCCGAGATCATGCGCAGGAGATGGGACGCGTGGTAGCCGGCTTCGCTGCGGGCGCGTTCGTACAACCTGCGGATCGCGGCGTCGAAATCGGCGGCGTCCTCGACGCCGTCTATGGCGGCATCCGCCGGTCCGGAGACGATGTGATCCACCCCCGATGCGCTCTCATTGCGACGGGTCACGAAGCCACGCAGGGCGTCGACGGAGGTGAACACCTCCATGCCCAGTTCTTCCAGTCTGGGGATGTCCGCCGCCTCGTGGTCCAGTTCGAGGACCACCGGCCTGCCCTGACCGGGTTGCAGGCCCGCAGGCCAGTAAGCCTCGGCGACGGCCAGCTCTCGCCCGGTGTCCGGGTCTGAGATCGCGGCGTCGAGGTCGGGCTCGACGCAACCCGCCGTGAGAAGCTCGTCGATCAAGGATCGAACCTGGATCGCGCGGGGATCGTTCTCCTCCGCTGCGACGACCTGGATCGGGGCAAGGTCGTGCTCGACGTCTCGAGCTCCCGTCCGCAGGCCGGTCAGGAAGGATTGTGCCGATTCCGCGAGGAGCTCCCGCCGGGCGGCCAGGAAGTCCTCGTATCTGTCGACCTCCCACAGGGCCGGATCCTCCGGAATCCACTGAGAGGCGAGCACACCGGGATGACGTTGCTCCGCCTCGGCGAAGTAGTCCGACGGCTGTCGCTTACCGATCGCCAGGTTCGTCTCCTGAGTGAGGAAGCAGAAGTTGGCGATGGCATTGACGATCCCACGATCACGACCAGCCTTGTACAACAGTGCCTTGGGGAAGATGTGGTGCACTTGAAGCGAGGTGAGCCTGCCCAGCATCTCTGACTTCAGCTCCAGACCGCTGCCCAGATCGCGGGCCCCCTTCGCCCTGGTGAGCAGGTACAACAACGGATAGAACCGAGATCCCGTCGTCGCTCCCTCGAAGTCGTGGGATGCGACGTCCAACCGCCCGCCACGCCAGCGTTCCAGGTTCGCGATGAGACCGTCGATCCCGGCTCGTTCGACGACCTCGTAATCCTGTTGCAGGACGGTCTCCGTCGAGCCGGCGAAACGTCCCCATAACGCACAGTGCACGTACCAGAAGAGAACCTTGTCTCGTTGAGCCGCGTCGGCGAAGCTCCCACCCATCAGGTGGAGGAGTCGAGTGATCACCGGAATGCCGCCGCGCCCCATCAACACTCGATCGTGATCGAGACCGAGCCGCGCGGACACCGCGTCGAGGAACGTCGACACATGATTCCCCGCCGCCTCGACGCCGTCTCGAAACACGTCCGGGTCGACCTTGTCCAAGGCGGTGAACACCGAGCGACCCGAGGCGACGGCCGTGGCATTGCGCAGCATCCAGTCGAGACTGAACTTGAAGCCTGCCTTCTCCCACTGGTCGAGCTTCTGCCGCATGACCTGGCGAGCCGCAGGCCACTGGGCACAGATCTTCGCCAACGCCAGGTCGCCCTTGGACAGCACCGTTCCACCCGAGTTCACCCGGTTGAAGATGTCCACCACGACATCGATGGTCTTGTCCCGCCCGGTGATCTTCTCCTCGTGGAACTCCCGACCGGTGATCTGGTGAACCCGGTTCAGCCGGTCCAGATAGGCGTCGGCCTGGTCATCGGCGAACCGACGCAGGTAGGGAACAAGGCCCTTCTGGAACAGTTCGGTCACCCGAATCCAGAGGGGGTCGCCTGCCTTCGTGCTCGGTGCATGGAACTCGAACACCTCGTCCTCGACGTGGAAACACAGGTCGGTGAACGCCTGTGCGTTGCCCTCGAAGAACTGTGGGGCCCGGCCTCGGATGACCCCGTAGAGCGAGGTGATGCGTTGCTGGCCGTCGAGTAGCAACAGTCGGGCGCCGCCGCCTGCCGTCGATCCACGCACATCGGTGCCCTCGCCTTCGGTCTCCCAGACCAACAAGCCGCCGACGGGGTAGCCCCGGTACAGCGACAGCATCAAGCCCCGCACCTGATCTCGGTTCCAGACATAGCCGCGCTGGAACTCCGGGAGCAGTAGCGCGCCCGTGTCGATCTGGTCGAGCAGGGTGGAGAGCTTGGTCACGACGACCTCTTTCTGCGAGTCATCATCACTGCACTGCGGTCAGGAATCGGCTGGGTGTCCCGGTCCAGGAGACGTAAAGCTGTTCGCGTGCTCGGGTACAGGCCACGAACAACAGGCATCGTTCGCGCTGAAGGTCATGCCGGTGCGCGACCTCGTCTTCGGACTCGGGAGTGACGGCGGGCTGGAGAGGCATCTGTTGATCACGAACGCCGACGACCGCGACGCAGCGAAACTCCAGGCCCTTCATCCGGTGCATCGTTCCCACGGAGACCGCGTCCGGGGCGGGCGGTGTCTTCCTGTCGAGCAGTCGGACCGGGACGCCCGCCGTCGCGAGCGAGTCACGAACGCCCTCGCCTGCAAGCTTCGACCTGGTGGCGATGCCGATCTCCTCGGGTTTCACACCCGCCGCGTGCCACTCCTCGATGACCGAGCAGAGCTCGGCCAGCTCGACGGTGCGAGAGGAGTGGCCCGCGAGAACCGGCATAGCGCCGTGCACCTGCGAGCGATAGCCTGCGATCGTCTCCAGGCCGTCGTCCATGTCGTCGATGCGCTCGCCACGCAGCATCCCCAGGCTCCAGGCGAGGATCTCGGCAGTCGTCCGGTAGTTCACCGTCAGCCGCGTGGAGCGTCCCGTGATCTGCACGCCGAGCTCGCGCAGGGTGACCCGGTGTTGATAGATCCGCTGATGGGTGTCACCGGCGATGAACAGGTCGTTCGAGGCGACCGGCACCGCCGCGCGCAGCAGTCGCCACTGCATCGGGTTCAGGTCTTGGGCCTCGTCGACGATCACGTGACGGTAGGGCTTGTCGGCGCGCCCGGCGAGGATCGCGGCCGCCGCCGCGCACACCGTCTCGTAGGTGTGCACCCGGCGGCGGCGGAGCTCCTCGGTGAACTCGTGCATCGCCTGCCAGACCAGCGCCTTCTGGATGTTCCCCAGCTTGCGCCCCCTGCCGTCTCGCTTGGCGCGGAGGTAGCCCTGCGCGTCGAGCACCTGTTGGCCCAGGACGACCTGTCGCCACTCCTCGGCGAGGAAGGCCTCGGAGAACGGCAACGACAGCGTGGTGATCACGTCTCGCCACAGGTTCTGCTGCTCCTGCGCGTCGATCATCGTCGGCCTGCCATGGGTCTCGGCGAAGATCCGATGGGCCAGGCTGTCGATGGTCTGCACGTCGACGTGACTCTCGCGCGGTCCCAGATCCGGCAGCTGCCGAAGTCCCTCCTGAAGCGAGTCGGTCAGCGTCGAGGTGAAGGTGGTGACCAGCACGCGCCCGACGCCGCCTGCGGCCAGGTGGTGAGCGCGGTGCAGGGCGACGACGGTCTTGCCGGTGCCAGGGCCGCCGGTCACCCGCGCCGATCCGCTGAAGGAGCCGTAGGCCATCCGATGCTGCGTGGGGTGCAGGTAGATCCGCCAGTGCGCGAGCGACTCCTGGAAGACCTTCATCAGTTCATCGGGGCCGTTGACGAGGACCAGCCGGTCCCCGCCGCGTTCCACGGCAGCCACGACATCGTCGGTGTCGTAAGGCTCCGCCGTCGCGACGGCGCCGAGTTCGGTCCAGACGCTCTCCACCGTCATCCCGGCGGCCAGTCCGTAGAGGACCTCCCACTGCCGCTCGGGCAGGAAGGCCTTCGAGGCCTCCAGAGTCAGCACGTCGGTGAGGGTCCTGGCGAAGGCCAGTGTCTGGTCGTCGATGCCGAGCCTGCCGAGATCCGCGTCGTTGACCTGGGCAAAGAGCCGCTCGGGACGGCGCTCCGCCATCCTGCTCAACTCGGGATAGGTGGCGTCGATGGCAGCGACGTCGCGCAGCTCGATCGAACCGGTCGCCGAGTTGACGCTCGCCCGGTGCCGGACGGCCCACGTGTACGCGTCATCGTGCGGGAGCACCCGGAGCAACGTGTAGAGGTCACCCCGTTCCGGAGCGAGCACCACACCGCGCCAGAACAGGTCGATCCTGATGGTGTGCATTCGACGATCCCGAGCGTTGCCCACCCGCTCCAGATGCCTGCCGGTGTGCGTCGCCTGCCGGAACCGATCGAGGACCTCGATCACCTTGGTCTGCACCGAGCGTTCCAACCGGGCGTATTCCTGCATGAAGTCGGCGTGGATGGCCAGCCGTGCCATCAAGAGTCCCTTCGTGAGGTGGTGTCGTCGGCGTCCGGCTGCGGCATCAGCAGCCTGCGGGCCCGCGCGACCTCGGGGTGACCCGCCCCGTGAATACGGACGAGGTCGGAGAGCAGTGTTCGGAAGGTGGCCCGTGCCGCCTCCTCCCGGCCCGCGCCGCGCTGGAGGAGTCCGAGCTGTCGGCGGAGATCCAGCGGCCGGGGGTCGTCCGGCTGGAGTTCGGCTCTCTCTCGGACGAGCAGTTCCGTCAGGCGATGCATCGCGGCGTCCAACTCGCCGACGAGGCCGAGGCAGACCGCCTCGCGACGCAGACACTCCAGGGCGTCGTCGAGCCTGCCGCCCACCCGATCGAACTGCTCCGCCAGCTCGCGGTATCCGGGAGCGGCTCCCCGATAGTCGCTGCTCGCGAACAACTCGGTGACGGCGGCCAGCTTGTCGTCGAGATTCTCTCTCGATTCGACAACCGGCGTCGGGCGCTCCGGTCGCGGCGGGTCGCTCTCCGTCGAGCCCCACGAGGTATCCCCCGCAAGATCAGGGGTCTCGATCCAGGAGCGCGGGTAGGCACCCGACGTGTCCCGGCCGCCCGTGCCCGAGGGGTCCGACACCTCCGACGCCCGCATCGCCCGCCCGACATCGGTTTTTCGGACCGGCGACGCCGTTGACGCGTCCTCCTGCTTCTCGGCGCGGTGCACCGAAGTGGAATCTGACGACTCCTTCGGCGGAAAGACCCGGCTGAGAACCCTGGCGTACATTCGGACGTGGTTGGGCAGGACCGGGGGATTCACCATGCCGGGGAGCTCGGTGAGATCGGTGACGAACGGCAGGAGCCGACCGAAGACCGCCTCGGCATCCGGCGGCCGATCCGCGGGAGACTTGGCCAGTAGATGACGCACCAGCTGATCGAGTTCCGGGGGAACATCGGCACGGAGTTCCCCGGTGGGCATGGGTTCCTCACGCAGGTGTCGCTCCATCACGCTGAAGTTGGAGCCGCCCGCGAAGACCTGCCGCCCGGTGAGCATTTCGTGCAGCGTGCAGCCTAAGGAGTACAGATCGCTGCGCGGGCTGCTCTTGTTGTCCTGCACCTGCTCGGGAGCCATGTACGCCGGGGTGCCCAACGGCTGGCCCGTGCGAGTGATCCTGGACTGCTCGGGAAGGTCCATCGCCACCGCGAGTCCGAAGTCGAGCACCAGGACGGTCCCGTCCGGGGTGAGCATGAGATTGCCGGGCTTGAGATCGCGGTGCACCAAGGAGGTCTGGTGCGCGGCCGACAACACCGCACAGGTCTGCGCTGCGACGGCGGCGGCCCAGCCGATGGGAAGCGGCTCGTGTTCGACGATCAGGTCGGCCACCGTCACGCCGCGCATGCGCTGCATGACCAGGTACGGACGCGCACCGTCCGTACCCACGTCGTAGACGGCGGGGACGCCCGGATGCTCTAGCCGAGCCGCCATCCGCGACTCGCGGGTGAACCGCCGGATCAGCTCCTCGTCCGGCTCCCCATCGGGGAACCGGATGAACTTGACCGCGACGTCCCGTTCCAGTCGAGTGTCACGCCCGAAATAGACCTCCCCCATGCCCCCTTTGCCTATCGGGTGCCGGTCCAGCACATATCGGCCGTCGCCGATCACTCGCCGCCCTGCCACGGCCTCCCCTGTTCCTGTCGTCCGTGAGCCTCACCGGGCGGACCGGAGAGTGCCGTCGGCAAGTCCGGTGAACCCCCGTCGCACCAATGACTCGCCCAGCCTTGCAGTCTGACGCAAGGCATCCTCGAATGCCGTCATCCGATCGAATGCTTTTCCATACTGTTGCTGTTCCTGCAACGATATCCGGGGAATCGGCGTGCGCCGGACCTCCGGCCTGCTTCCCGTCGTCCCGGCCCGGCCTCCTACGGTGTTAGCAGCGAACCGCAGGTGGGCAGCGAGAAAACCCGGAACGATTCGATCCTGATTCGCCCGGAACAGCAGTAGTCGCGGGCCGAGAGCGGCTCCGGCCTCGACTGCCAGCCGAACGAGCGGTTCCCTGGGGATCATCGGGACGATCACGTCGCCGGGCTGGATGAGGACGGTGTCGCCCGTCTGTTCGCAGTGCCCCGACGGTACCGTCCCCCTGTTGAGGTCGTCGAGAGTCAGGACGGGCAGGCTGCCTGTGTCGGTCGGCATTCTCGTCGGGGCTTGGAACATCGTGATCAGCCCCGATCTCACGAGCTCGCCGACCGTGGTCATCGCGCGCTCCGCGGTATCCGAGTGGACGTCGAGATCGGGAAGAGCATCGGTGAGTCGGCCGAGGGCGGCGCGCAACTCTGCGACCACCGGAGTGAAGCTCGCGGCGACGGCGGTGTCCGGTTCGACGGGCAGCCACCGGGTCGGGGTCAGATCCACCACGTCGTCGAGCAGGTCGATGATCCGGACGGCCCGACAGGACTCCGGCAGATCCGCCGCCGGATCTTCGGCGAAGGCCTGCCAGGCCTGTTCCGCGTCCTGGGACCGGCCGACCATCAGCACATGGGACGGCGTGGTCGACTCCGTCCCCTTCCGGAACACCCACAGGTCCGGTTCCGTGGCAGTTCCGTCGGCCGACATTCCGAGTTCGGCAGAGCTGATCACCGCGCGGAGCACTCCGGCGCGAAGCAGGTTTCCTCGAATCCGCCTGCCCGATCGACGATCCGCCACCGCGCCCGGCATGGCGGCGACCACGATCCCGGCTGAATCGACGTGTGCGAGGCAGTGCTGCACCCAGGCGAGCTCCGACTCACCTCGGGGAGGTTGACCGTACTCCCAGCGCAGATCGCCGACGAGTTCGTCGTATCCCCAGCTGCGTTCGTTGAACGGCGGGTTGACGACCACCGCGTCCGCCCGTCGGTCACCGTGGGCGTCGGCGCGAAGTGCGTCGCCGACGACGATGTCTGGTGCCGCGCCCCGCAGCAGAAGCCGGATGCGAGCGAGCGTCGCCACGACGTCGTCCGGCTCCTGACCGAGAATCTCACTCGCCCCGCAGTCATACGCGGTGAGCAACAGGGTGCCGGTTCCGCAGGAGGGGTCCAGCACGGTGCCGCCGTCGATTCCTGCCACTCGGACCATCAGCTCTGCCAGTTCGGGACTGGTGTAGACGGCACGGCGGGCGTGCGCGTCGCGATGTCGTTCGTAGAGGAAGTCGAAGGCAGCGACATGGCCTTCGCTCTCGACCAGTTCGACGAGAGTCCGCAGCACGTCCTCCTGCGGTCCCTGCCAGAGCGCTCGCACCGTCTCCGACAGCTCGGGTGCATCGGCCAACACCGCGTCGAGCAGACCGACTTCGTCCGTCGGTCGCCAGGTGTGACCGGCTCGTTGGTGAAAAACCAGGAAGGCACCGAGCGAGGCCACGAACGCCCCGAGCCGAAGATCGTCGGCGGCGCCGCGCACCCGAGGCCAGAGCTGTTCCCGCAACGGGACCTCGAAGTTCTTCCCGTGTCGTCTCAACCAGTTCTCGACGTCGGCCAGCGCGTACAACGGGCTCGCCGCGCTGCCGCCGACGGCATCGGGGAAGTCGTCGAACCGCCGTCGCCAGTTGCTCACCGCAGCCTTGCCCACCCCTGCCAGCCGGGCGATGTCGCCTGCGGCGACGGTGGCGGCCTCCGGCGGCGGGGCCCCCGCATCGCCGGGCCCGACAGCGGGTTCCGACGAGTCTCCCGCCGGATGTCGGCGCCTGGGCGAGATGTCCTCGGTCATGTGCTCACTCCGGTCTCCAACCGGGTCAAGACCCCGTTGGCCTGCAACTCGGCGATGTGCTCTGCGGCCCTTCTCGGCGGGGTGCCACCCCGGACGACTAAACCTGCTTCGATGTTCCCGGCCGCCCCGGAGTGGGTGAGGTTGGCACTGGAGAGCAGCAGTATCCGCCGATCGGCGATGACGATCTTGGCGTGCATCTTCGCCCGTCGATCTGGTCGCAGGCCGCTCGGCCAGTGCCAGAGTCGCGCGGTGGGCACGGCGGCGAAGGCCGCCGCAGGCTCGTCCCCGCCGAGGGCGCCGCCCGCCCCCCGCAGAGTCTCGACGACGACGGCGATCCGCACCCCGCGCCCGGCGGCTGCGGTCAACGCGGCGATCGCGGGCGGATAGGCCTTGGCCGAGTAGGTGACCAGCACGAGTTCGGCCTCCGCCTCGTCGATCACCTCGACGAGAGCCTGCGCGGTGGCCCGGACCGGGACGGAGTGCGTGGTGGGCCCGCTCCACACCGACTCGACTCGCATCAGATCAGCCTGCTGCACACAGCCTGCCGCCACGCCACGCAGATAGGCGGCGGCCTCGACGTCCGGCACCGCGTCGGCGGTCTGCGCGGCCAGCACCGCGCGGGCCGCCTCGGCGAAACCCGGCACCGGGACGAGCCCCGGCAACGCCGCCCGGGGGCCGCCCTCGCGAATTCCGGCCGCCAGCGACCGCAGCCGGACCGCGCCGAGTTCGCTCGCGGCGGCGGCCACGGCGCGTTCGAAGCGTTCGGCGGTCACGGCAGCTCGGTGAACAGCGCGAGCCTCGGATCGTCGATCGGCACGACGAAGCGGCGGTCGAGGAATCGATTGCCCCGCTCACACGTCGTCTCGGAGACGAACAGGCAGACGTGGCAGGCGGCGCCGTGCAGGAAGTCGGCCGGGGCGTGCGGCAGCCGCTCCGCGCACAACGGATCGGAGGAGCAGTGCACGGCCTCGGCCAGCGCCCGCCGGGTCAGCCGGACGAGCTGATCCGGCTCGGCCAGTGCGGACAGCCCGCCGAGGGTGCCCTCGGCGTCGGGGACGGCGGTGTAGATCAGGATGCCCGCACGCGGGTCGTCACCCCCCGAACTGGCGTAGATCCGTTCCGACAGGCTCGCCGAGTTGTACCCGCATTCCAGCGCGATCGTGCGGATCAGCAGGTGCGACAGCGTGTGCAGGGCGAGGTATCGCACGCCGGGCCAGTTCTGCATCCGGTCGAACGGTCCCGCGATCCGATCCGAGTAACGGTTCTCCCGGAACCGGCCGTAGGCCTCGCGATGCTCGGCGACCGCCGCCGAGCCGGCGACCCGCCGTTCCCAGTCGACGAGCGCCTCCTCGGGAACCCGCAGGAAGATCCCCTCCCCGCGCACCTCGCTGGCGGGCACCCAGGTGGGGTCGGAGCGGGACAGCGCAGCCCTGGTGACCAGATCTGGATCGTCCGGATCGGGCGCGTCGAGTCTGGTGAAGCCGATCAGCGCCCGCACCTCGCGCAGCCGCTCCGCCTGCACCACGTCGGAATAGCAGCCGCGCAGGGCCTGCGGCACGCCCGCCGGGTCGCGGCGCAGGGTGAAGTCGGTACTCGGTTCGGGGAGTTCGACGGCCGAGAACGCCTCCCACTCCGGGGTGCGGAGATCGGGGTAGCCGTCGTCGTCGTCCACCTCGGTCTCAGCGGTCCGGTGCCGTTCGATCGCGGCCCAGAGGACGTCGTCGGAGTAGCTCACGAACTCGGCGAGCGACGGCGCGACCTCGCGGGTGAAACCCAGCATCGCCTTGCCGGGGATCTTCTCCAGGACGACCCAGTTCCGATCGACCTTCTCGTCCAGCTCGCCTCGGGCCGCGCCGGGCGGGATGTGGAGCGCCGAGAGGGTCTGGGCGAACCACTGATTGGAGGCGCCGACCACCAGCAGCTTGTGCCGTCGATCGCAGCCTGCGGTGAAGGTCCCCAGATGCGGGTTCCGCCCCCGGCAGGCGGGCAGGAGCTGTTCGCCCCGCTCGCCCTGTGCCTCCCGGATGTTGCGACGAGCCCGACACACCTGGCAGATGATCTGCACGTCCGCCCCGAGGTTACCGCCGCGATCCTGCATCTGAAGTCGGGGATGGGTGGCCTTGGGGCACGGTCCGCCGCGATGGACGAAGAGCGTGTACGGAAACTCGTCGAGGTGACCGTTGGTGCAGGACAACACGAAGCGGGCGGCCACCGCGAGCGGTTTGCGGCCCGACTTCTTGACACCGCAGTCCCGGTGGAAGAACCGGGCGTCCTGGGGCCTGCGGACCGCGTTGTTCTCGAAGCCGAAGGCGGAGCCGCCGTGGATCGACGCAAGCTCGTCACAGGCGGTGCAGCGCAGCCAGCTGGGAAACGGTGCGGTGGGTACGCCGACCGTGGAGGCGAACCCACCGGGGTCGCTGTTGTCCTCCGCCAGCCACGGCGCAGGCCGCAGCCGCTCCACCCCGCGCAACAGTGTCGAGACGGCCCGCAGCAGCCGAGGCTCGGTGATGTCGTCGGCGACCACCTGCCGGTGGTCCCAGTCGTCGAGGCCGCTGACGAGCACGGAGAAGTTGGGCAGGTCGACCAGTGAGCCGACACCGCTGGTGAACATCAGGTGGCTCGGTCGCACCGATCCCACCCGAGGCCGATACGACTGACTCATCCGGTCACCTTCTCCAGTGGGGGCGGGTATCGGAGCGGGCTCGGCGCTGCGGCCTGCCTTGGCGTGGGCACGCGGGAGACGACCCCGCCTGCGACGTCGGGGAGAGCAACGCCCGGACCCGAGCCGCCATCGGCTCGGCTCGACGCGGTGTCGACAGTGGACACGGTGCTGCTCCTCGGCGCCGTCATCGGTCGCCGCCTCGGCCTGCGGACTCCGCGCCCGTGGCGAAGCCGGAGCCGCTGTCTGCGCCGTCCAGGTCATCGGGGTCCTCGCCGCCTGCCTGCGTCGGGGCGAAAGACCAGGCGGGCTCCTCCAAGGACTGGCGGAAGAGCCGGTCCTCCCTGGGCAGCAGCAGGTTGATCTCGTGCTCCGTCTCGCGCATGGACATGCCGACGGTGCGATCGGTCCACCGCCCGTTGCCCGGCCGTTCCAACAGGCCGACCAGGTTCTGGGTGCGGTCCTTCTTCTCCTCATAGGCCAGCCGCGCCGCGCCGGTGGTGTGCCGGGCCCACTCGTCCTTGAGTCGCCGGATGCGTTCGGCCAGATAGTCGCGGGCGCGCTCGCCGCCGATCGCCTCCGCCCGCCGCAGCAGCCGCTCGTCGATCCGACGCACCGCCTCGCCGCCCAGGGCGACGTCGTGGGCGTCGACGTTGCGGGAGTGGGCGTCCACGGCGTGTCGGACGGCCGCCACGTACATCGCGGCCGTGGAACGGTCCAGCGATCGACGCGCGTACGGCGTGACCGAGAGCGCCTCCACCTGCCGATAGAAGGTCGCGTGGTAGTGCTCGAAGTCCTCGAAATGGGCCAGGTCGCGGGGCCGGGACCAGTTGTAGAGGGTGACGACCAGGCCTGGGCGATCGACGGAGCGGCCGACTCGGGAGGAGGCCTGGATGTACTCGGCGGTGTTCTTCGGCTGGCCGGTCATCACCATCAGCCCGAATCGGGAGACGTCGACGCCGACCTGAAGCATCGAGGTCGCCAGCACCGCGTCCACCGGCATCCGCCCCTGCCGCGCCCGCTCCGCCGCCCGCTCGGCCAGCGGATGTCCCGGCTTCCTGCCCGATCGGGAGGCGTCGCGGGCCTTGGCCGCCGCCTTGTTGTCCTTGCCGACGGCGTCGTGCCTGCTCGAGGTGTCGATCTCGGGGTCGAAGCCCAGCTCCAGTCGCTTAAGGACCTCGCTGATGTCGCCGGAGGAGATGCGCGAGGTCAGCTCCTGAACGGTCAGCAGCCGTGCGTTGCGCAGCACCCGGTCGGACAGGCCCTTGAGCCTGCCGTTGCGCTTGACCCTGGTGGCGACGTCGTCGTCCAGGTAGCGCCGCATCCCGGCGAGTTCGCGGGTGGCGTTGAAGTAGCCGACGAGGGTGAGGTACGGATCGGCGGCTTCGCCGTGTCGGTCCAGGAGGGTCTGCGCGGCGATCAGGAGGATCTCGGCCAGCCGGATCTCGGCGGACTTGAACCGGGTGCCGTGCGCGCACACGCCGAGGTAGCGCCTGCCCGGCGTCTGCGGTGTCACGGGCACCTGCCGGGAGAAGAACGTGTCGGCGACGTCGACCACCTGGGGCGGGAACACCTCGAGGCGCCTACCGAACACCCCCAGCACCTGCTGGCGGGCCCGCTTGGTGGTGGCGGTGGAGGCGACGATCTTGGGGCCGGTGTCGCGATCGAGGGCGGGCTGCCAGGTGCACAGCTCGTCGACGGCCGCCTCGAAGACGCCGACGGTGGTGCCCAGTGCGCCGGAGATCAGGTGCAGCTCGTCCTGAATGATCAGGTCCGGCGGCCGAAGCCTGCCGACGACCGTGGTGGCTGCGGCGGGCAGCGGGCCCTTGGCGTTGTGTCGATCGGCGCACTGCGTCTTGGCGTCCATGTCGGGGTGCCGGAAGCCGTGCCGGGGACACCAGCGGGTGGTGCGGCCGAACAGCAGTCCGGCGAAGCCGCGCCAGGGCAGTTGCGCGAGCTTGTCGACGGTGGCGATGACCAGGCTGGGCGTGTACCGGTAGATCTCCTCGTCCACGGTGTGGATCGGCAGCCCCTCGGCGCACCGGCGCTCGGAGAACGGGCAGGCGTCCGGCCCTTCGCCCTCCGGGCAGAACAACAGCACCCGCCGATCCGCCGCCCGGGAGCGCAGATCTCGTTGTGGTCGCAGTGTCGCTCCGCACCACGGGCAGCTCAGCGTCTGCAAGACGTTGGTGCGTCTGCCGTCGCCGTTGTCCCGTGCCTCGCCGATCTGCTTGTCGGCGTCCTCGAACCAGTTCGGCGACACGCCGCTGCCCACCCAGAGACCGATGCGAAACCGCTCCCGACCCCAGACGGTCTCGTCTTCGGTCCGCAGCACCTCGGCGGCGCAGACCAGCGCGGCGGCGCGTTGGAACTGCTGCGCGGTCAACAGCCGGAGCGTGTAGCGCATCAACACGGCGACGCCGCCCGCCCCGCTGCGGGCCTGGTCGCCGTCGCCGAGGATGCCCTGGAGGCGGCGGATCGCGAAGGTGTAGGCGGTCAGGCCGAGATAGGCCTCGGTCTTGCCGCCGCCGGTGGGGAAGAACAGCAGGTCGACAGTCGCGGTGTCGTCGGCGGCCCGTTCCGGGTGCAGCGGGTCGGTGATCGCAGGCAGATTCAGCAGCACGAAGGCCAGTTGGAACGGCCGCCAGGATGCGGCGGCAACACCACGATCGCGCACGGCGTCGGCGGCCTGCGCGGCGGAGAGCCCGTGCTCCTCGCGGAGCGCGGCGGCGGTGGTGTTGCGGCGTTGGAGGGCCATGGCCCGGTTGGCGAACCGGAAGGCCCGCAGGGCGGTGTCATGGCCAAGGCTCGCCGAGTCGGCCAGCAGCGCGATGCCTGACCGCAGCCGCTCGGCGGCGCGGCGGGCGGTGTGCAGGGCATGTTCGGCGATCGGCCGCAGCGACTCGGGTACCAGCGTCGGGTCGGCGGCCTCGGCGTCCCGACCGTCGAGCCACGCGGCGTATCCCTCGACCAGCGGGGACAACCCGGCCGCCAGCTCCGCAGGCTCGGCGACGGCGAGGGCGTCCATGGCCAGCATCGCCTCGGCGAGCGGGGTGCCCGCGCCGACGGGAGCGACGGTGGCGGGCACGTCGTGGACGGGCAGCCAGGTGGTGGCCAGCCGATGGGCGTGCCTGCTGTCCTCGCGGCGCTCGGCGTGCACGGCCACGTTGCGGCCCGCGGCGTAGCGGCGTTCGTTGCGGTAGAGCAGCCGCAGGTGCAGTTCCTCCACGTCGTCGTGGTCGCGGCCCTCGCGGTCGTCGAGCGGATCGTCGATCGGCAGGAAGACCTCGGCGGCGCCGTCGGCGGCCGTGACCTCGAGTGCGGTCTGGAACAGCCAGGCGGTGTCGCGTTGGCTGGCGGGCTCCGGCTGGGCGTTGATCAGCGTCAGTTCGACGATCCGATGCCCGGCCCGCTCGCGGACGTCGACGGCCAGCAGCACCCCCGCCTCGGGGGTGCCTGCCAGCACCAGCCGGGTGGTGCGCCCGCCGTCCAGCCGGATCTCGGGTTGGTGTCGGGCGGGCTCCCTGGTCCAGGCCCGGCGCTTCCGGCCGTCCTCGGCCTCCACCTCCGCAGGCCGGTAGGCACCCCAGGAGGCGGTGACGGCGAGGACGTCGACGTCGAGCGGCACCGCGAAGGACAGCCCCATCGAGGAGGCCCAGATCCGGCCGAGGTTCTGGGGGGTCGACACCTCGGGCAGCTCGCCGTCACCGCCGTCGTTGATGCCCGCCTCGGTGTCCGGCAGCTCGCTCGCGGCGGCGGCCACCGACCGAGGCAGGCGCGTCGGGCCGAGCATCCCGACCAGATACCGCTCCCGGGGCCCCGCCGCGCCGGGCCGGAACTGCTCCGTCTCGCCCTCCCACGGGCCGAGCAGGTCGTCCCGCACGATCCGCTCCAGCTCGTCCCGCACCTCATAGGAGGTGGCCGGGATGAACTGTTGGGGGATGTCCAGCGGGTGGATCGGCGATTCGGCCTGGTGATCTGCGTCGGGGGTGTTCGCGGTCCCGCCCGCTTGTGCCGCACCGCCGGGCAGCCGGAGCTGCTCGCCGTTCGGATCGGAGAACAAGCCGTCCTGGTCGGACATCAGAACAGCCCCTCTTCCTGCGGCGGTGCCTGCTTCTTCGCCTTGGCCGTCTGCTTCTGCTTGGCCGACTTCTTGTCGTGCAACCCTTCGGCGACTTCCTGGGCGTACCGCTCGTGATTCAGCTCCAGCAACCGATCCAGGACCTCCCGCTGCGCGGCCGGGCCGATGGTGTAGCGGGTGTCCTTGCCCGCCGGGTGGAAGCCGTGGTCGAGCTGATCGAGCAGGTCGTCCCAGCCGTACGCGCGGACGGTGGCCTCGTCGATGGCCCGGTGGATGCGTCGCAGCTCTGTCAGGTCGTCGTCGACGTAGTCGGCGCTGAAGACCTGGTTGTACAGCTTGGTGAGCCCGAGCTGCCTGCCGAGCATGACCGAGCGCCGGAAGGTGTCGAGACGGTCGCCGAGGTCACGCATTTCTTGCGTGAGGGTGGGGAGGGGGAGGGTCTCGAAGACATCGGAGGGGGTGTAGCGGAGATCGGCCTTCATCGACGAGGCGCGGGCGACGGCCCACCAGTAGTGCGGGGCGCTGCTGAGCAGGGCGAGCATGGCGGTGTCGTCGGTGGCGAAGACGACGATTGCATCACTAATGACCTGGCGCGCAGACACAATAACCGGCACCACCGTACTGCTAACACGAGTAATGACCACTATTCGATCAAGTTGATTAATTGCAGCATACAAATCACCCCTAGGCCTCCAATAGCGCCACCAGTTAACCGCAGCGTAATCAGAACCCGAAGCCAAACGATCAGATTTTACATGATCAACCAACCATTGGTAACAGGACTCATAGCTTTGCGCCCTCGCCTCCGACCAGTCTCGGAAATTAACAGCCCACCGACTCGCCAATCCGCACGGACTCGAATTCAGATCCTTTCCATTCAAATAAGGGAAAAGAACATCGGAGCTCGCCGGGTCAACCTTTACTATCTCGGCAGCAATAGCAGGCGCCATGGTGAATCCGGTGCCCAGCAGAGTGGAACCCTGAAAAGAACGACCCGCACTCTGCGCCAACGTGAACGCCGGAAGACTGCCACGGGACTCTACCGCAAGAGAGGATGTGATTCCATCAACCCTTCTTCCGTCTAGCCACCTCTCAAATTTCATTGCATGACTGGAGCGACTCAGCCAAACAACAGAATACTCAATTGCAGCCGACTTCGACGGCCATGGGCGCCCCGTCACCGCAGCACGAATAGAGAACCTTGCGTCAACAATTTGATCCAATCCCACCTCCCGAGTCTCCCCCTGAGCCAGGGTATTAGTGCCTATCAAGCCACTTTGCCCAGGATCACCCAAGATCGAGTGAGTGCGAAGAAAGAAATATGCGATAAGATCGGCGTTTCCCTTTCTTCCCGATGCAAGATCAGCTACCAGATACTCGCGGTATGCACCTCCCGACGCACCACTGATCTTTTTCCCACCCAAAAACGGCGGATTCCCCACCACCGCGTCGAACCCGCCCCCCTCGAACACCTCCGGAAACACCAGCGGCCAGTGAATCGGCTCGCGATCGAACGACCCCGGAACCTGATCCGTCGCCAGCCAGTCGGATCGCTGCTGCTCGGCCTTCTCGAGCGCGCCCGGCTCCCCCGCCGCGACGCCCGCCGCCAGCTGGGCCGCTGCCACCGAGGCGGCGGCCACCGCCCGGTCGCCCTTGCCCGCCCGCGACAGCGCGGCACCCACCGTCAGATCCGCGAACAGCCGGACCTGCTCGGTCCGCCGGGCGGCCTCGGCCAGTAAACGCCGCTTCTCCGCCAGCGCGGCCAGGGGATCCGAGCCGAGTTCGATCTCGGTGAGTCGGCGCCGGGCCGCCGCGATCTCGGCGACCAGTTCCCGCACGCCCGCCGTCCAGCCGAAGACGTCGTCCTCGTGGATCTCCCGGCCCTTCTCCGGGTCCAGGTGCAGGTATTCCAGCTGGTCCAGGCTGGTGATGCCGAGCAGCGAATCGCCCGCCACCAGCCGGTCGTCGAGGAAGGTGAACGGCCGGGTGGCGTCCATCGAGACCAGCCACAGCGACAGCTTGGCCATCTCCACGGCCATCTCGTTGATGTCCGCCCCGTAGAGACAGTGCTCGATGACCAGCCGCCGGGCCGTGATGCGCACCGGGTCGGAGTCCGGGTCGGTGACGTGGTCCTCGGCGCGGTAGTCCCGCACCAGTTCGTGGCCCTCGCGCGTCCAGGCCTCCACCAGTCGGTCGCCGAGGTAGCGGGCGGCGGCGACCAGGAAGGCCGCCGAGCCCATCGCGATGTCGGCGACCCGCAGGCGCAGCAGCTCCGCGCTGGTCTTGGGCTGCCAGGTGCTCTCGTCGGCGGTCTGCAAGGGCCCGTGGGTGTAGACCAACGGCTGCAACGCGCCCTCCACGACCTCCTCGGCGAGGAACCGCGGGGTGTAGTGGGTGCCGGTGTTCTTGCGCAGCGAGGACTCGGTGACGAACAGCGCGCCGGGCAGGATCACCGTCGGCAGGCCCCGCAGGTCGGGCCGGATCAGCTCGGCGAAAGGCAGCAGCCGCTCGGCGAGTTCGTGATCCTTGCCGTTCACCGCGAGTAGCCGCTTGCGTTGTTCCTCTCGCGCCACCCCGGTCACGGGCGCCAGCTTCTTCGCCAGCGCCGCCGCCGAACCGATCTTGGAGGCCTTGAACAGCTCGGCGAGCATGGCTGCCAAGGCAGACACGTCCTCGCTCTGGGCGGCCAGCTCCTCCAGATCGCTGAGGGCGACCTCCTCCTCCATGCCCTCCTTGCCGATCAGGCCGATGACGACCTCGTCGGCGCGCAGGCCCTCAAAGGACAGCAGGCCCTCGTAGACGTAGCCGATCTGCTCGACGTCCAGCGAGCGGAAGCTGACCGACCGGGTCTCGGCCTTGCGCCCGCGCCCGATCGTCACCTCCTGCACCGCCGAGAGCATGTGCAGCACGGTGCGGTCGTCGATGCGCCTCGGCAGGGTGGCGTAACCCGCCGGGTCGAAGATCGAGCCGTCGTGGGCGTGCATCGTCAGCCGGGGGTGCTCCACCCCGGAGTAGACGGCTTCGAACAACGCGAGCAGCCGATGCCAGGCCGCATAGCCGTGCTCCAGGACGTTCTCGCCGCTGTCCCTGGCCCGCTCGGCCAGTTCGGCCCGCAGGCCCCCGGCCGAGTACGACTTCATGTACAGGTCGTTGTCGGCGGGCAGCAGGCCGCGCTCCTCGGCGAAGAGCAGGAACACGATCCGCATCATCACCATCACCGAGGCCCGATAGACCTCCTGCGCCGAGCGCGGCTCGACCTCCCCGGTCCGGCGTTCCTCCAGCTCGGCACGGCCGACGGCGGCCACCAGCAGTTCCACGGCCTGGCGGACCTGGACGCCGAGCCGGTCGGTGATGTCCTCCTGGTTGTCCTTGCTCCGCACCAGCAGGGGGATCAGCTGCTCGCCGTCGGGGACGCCGAAGAACCGGCGTCGACACAGCAGCGAGCGGAAGGCCCGCACCACCTGGCGCTCGGCGGCCTCCGCCCAGGGCACGGCGTCGAAGACGGCGGTGCCGGTGGCCCCACCGCGCGGCGCCCACACCAGCGCCCACCAGCGGCCGTCGGTGACCAGGCCCAGTTCGACGCCGTGCTTGCGGCACAGCGTGGCCACCCGGTCCACCGGGGTTGCGGCCCACGGCGAGCCCGCGATCCGCGAGGTCGGCACCTGGCCGGGCGCGCATCGCAGCCCGATCAGCCGCACCTGCTCGCCGCGCGGCTCGGCACCGGGTTCGGCGAGCACGAAGTCGGGGGTCAGGGTCGTGTCGTGCTCGCCGACCTCCATCCGCAGCGCGTCGAGTTCCTCGGTGTGCAGGGCGTCGCCCCAGCCGAGCAGGTCCCGCAGTACGTAGTCGATCCAGTCCCCGGCGCCCGACGCGCCGTCGGCCTGCCAGCGTGTGTGCCGCTGCCGCAGGACGGGGAGCTCGGTCTTGTCCAGGGCGTCCAGGGTCGGCCAGGTGTCGATGAGCACCGGCAGGCTCAGGAAGGGGCCGTTGACCTCGACGAGGCTGAGCCAGTCGCGGTGCTGGGCGGCGCCGTCGACGGGGCGAGGGCCGCGGAATCGGGTGTTCATCGGGTGGCCTCTCGCTTGGGCACGACGAAGACGACGGCGACGGGGAACAGCTGCGGGCGGGGGTCACGGTAGCGCTGTTCGACGAGCGCGAGCTCCCGGTCGCGCTCGTCGGTGAGCCGCTGCAGGCGGTCCTCTCCCGCCTGTCGGTCGCGCCGATACTGGGCCAGCTCGTCGGGGCTCTTGATGTCGGCTTCACTGAACAAGGTGCCGTCCTCGGGTTCATCCTCGGCGGACAGCGCCTTACGCAGGGAGTGGGCGAACTGATCGAGGTTGGTGACGATCCGACGCTGCTCGGCCTCCCGCCGTTCGCCCAGGATGCGTTCCAGCGACTCGCGTCGGGTTGCGGCGCGGGCGTCCACCGAGGCCAGCAGCGCGTCCCGGGCCTTGGCATCCCACCGGTGCCGTAGTCGGTCCTCCACCACCCCGGAGGCCCGCCGCCCGCCGTCGAGCGCGGTGCTCAGGTGGTTGCGCAGCCTGCTGAGGCTCTCGACGCGGCGGAACCGGCCGCCTGCGGGCAGCCAACCGCCCGCGAACAGCACCTCCTCGTGCAGCCGGACACCGTCGCCGCCGACCAGGACGAATCGGGAGTACGCACCGACCAGCACCTCCTCCATCGCGGGGTCGTCGCTCACCACGGCGGTGACCCGACTCAGCCCGATGTCCTCATTGGACACTGCGGCCCGCAGCAGTTCGGTGGACATCGACACCAGCGGATGATTCAGATGGGCGAGCACCACGTCGTCGCGGCCCTTGGCCACCGCCTGGTCGAAGGTGATCGGCAGCTGCCGGGGTTCACTGTCCGGTTTAGGGAACCGCTCGGTCAGTCCGGCGGTCGCGCGCGACCACGACCCGCCGAGCACCGGCACCTCGAACAGGCCGTCGGCGTGGTGCAGCTCGTCGCGAACGGGCCGAAGCGGGCGCTCGCGAGACAGTTCCAGCGCGGTGTCCACCACGCGACGCACCGAGGCCGGAGTGATGCCCATCGACTCGACGGTGGCGTCCAGGTTCGACCGCAGCCGGGCGATCTGCTCCCCGAGGTCGGTCTCCGTCGCCGAGAGTCGCTCCTGACCTCGGGCGGTGCCCTCCCCGGCGTGATCGACGTCGATCACGACGTGCCTGCCCAGCATCTTGTTCTGGACGGCGTCGGCGAGTACGGCGTTGACCGTCCCGAGGTCGGCCTGCATCGCCGAGACCTTGGTCGCCACCCTGGACAGGAACTCCAGGTCCGCCTCGAAGGCGTCGACCTCCCGGCCGAAGCCGGTGCCGACGAAGTGCCGGACGTCGGGGGTCTCGGTCTGCCCGTATCGGTCGATGCGCCCGATCCGCTGTTCCAGTTTGTTCGGGTTGAACGGGATGTCGTAGTTGACCAGCCGGTGACAGTGTCGATGCAGGTCGATCCCTTCGCTGGCCGCGTCGGTGGCCAGCAGGATGCGCACCGGGTACTCCGTGGGCGCCTTCTGGAACGCCTCGCGCAGCCGCTCGCGGTCGGCGGTGGCCATCCCGCCGTGCAGCAGTTCCAGGCGGTCATCGCCCAGGCCCTCCTGCCGCAGCAGTGCCGCCAGCCAGAGCTGGGTGTCGCGGTACTCGGTGAACACCACGACCCGCTCGTTCGTCCAGTGCTCGTCCGGACGGCAGACCGACCGCAGGTAGTTGACGAGCTCGCGGGCCTTGGCATCGGGGCTGGCCTCGTGTTCCCGCGCCCAGCGGTGCATCCGCTCCAGCAGGTCTGTCTCCTGCGTACTCGGGTCGGGCTGGAGCGGGCGAGTCCGGTCCAGGATGTCGTCCTCGGCCTGGGCGAGCTGCTCGTCGTCGTAGGCGTCGATCGAGTCCTCATAGTCGTCCAGCCACTCCGGCTCGTCGAGGTCGAGGTCGACGTCGACGGGCGCCGATCGGGAGCGCAGGGTGTTCAGGTAGACGCCGACGGTGTGGGCGAAGGCGGACGGGCTGGAGAAGAGCCGCTTCTTCAGCAGCAGGGTCACCAGGTCGGTGGCGCGCTTCCCCCGCCGAGTGACCAGCTTCTTCTTCCGCAGCGTGGCGAACTCGACGAGCAGCGCGTGAATCTCCCGCTCGTCGTCCGGGTAGTGCACCGGGATCGCCCCGGTATGCCGCTCCGGGAATCGCGGAGTCCCGTCGGGATTGCGGATCTGCCGCTTGAGCCTGCGGATGACCGTGTCCTTCACCGCGGCCCGGTCCGGCTCGAACCCTCGAAGGAAGCGCTGGTCGTCCAGGATCTCCAACAACGCGGTGAACGAGGCCTGATACCCGTTGTGCGGGGTGGCCGACAGGAACAGCCGGTGGGTGAAGTGCGGGGCGAGCCGCCGGATCAGCTTTGTCTGCTGCGAGTCCACGGCGTAGACCTGTTTGGGCGCGGCCGGGGCGACGTGGTGCGCCTCGTCCAGGATCAGCAGGTCGAAGGTCCTCGGGTAGGTGGGGCCGTCCGGCGGCAGGATCTCGTCGAGCAGCCGCTGTGCCTTGGCGGTGCGCAGCCAGGGCAGGCTGACGATCGCCTTGGGGAAGACCTCGAAGGGGTTGGCCGAGGAGCCGTAGGTGCGGCGGACCTCGGCACAGCGTTCCGAGTCGATGATGGTGAAGTCGAGACCGAACTTGGCGGCCATCTCGTCCTGCCATTTCAGCGTCAGCCCCGCCGGGCAGACGATGAGGACGCGGTGTCCTCGGTGTCGCAACAGGAGTTCCTGAACGACCAGCCCGGCCTCGACCGTCTTGCCGAGGCCGACGTCGTCGGCGAGCAGCAGGTTCACCCTCGGCGCCCCGATGGCCCTGGCGACCGGCTCCAGCTGGTAGTCCTCGATCGCCACCCCGGACCGGAAGGGCGCCTGGAGGGTCTTGACCTCCGCCGAGGTGATCGCCGACCAGCGCACGGCGTCGAGGAAGGCGGCCAGTCGTCCGGGTTCGTCGAAGCCGTGCCGGGCGACCTCGGGCAGGACCCCGCTGGGCAGGGTGCGGCGGCCGGGCTCGATCTCCCAGATCACCTCGAGCGTGTCGCCGAAGCGGCCGTCCTCCACGCTCTGCAAGGTCGTCAGCGTGTGTCGTCCGCCGGGCTCGATCGCGCTGACCACCCATTTCTGGCCTCGCACCGACACCAGCGCGTTGAGGACCGGCTGGTCCGTCGTCGAACTCGACACCGCGAGCTCCCCCTTCTCCGTGTTCCCCGGTTGTGCGTTGTTCCGTGGTGCGTGATTCCCCGGTGTGCATCGTCGGCTACGGGCGGTTCATCACGTTGTTCGGGGCTACGCAACCGGACCGTAAGCAACGACGGGAACGGTATCACTTCCGGGATCGTAGTTGTGTACCCGGTTCACATGTGCTTTGATTCTCGCAGTGCCTGGCGAGTATGTGAACCAGCTCCCAGGTCATGGGGATTCACTCGCTTGGCGTGGCTCGGGGGCCGCCGCTCGGTACGACCCACGAGCCGGGGCCTCGTGCACTTCATGTCGACCCGGCAATCGGCCGCGCCGTCGGCAACGACGGACGAACCGCCTGCCCTCTGCTGCCTGCCAAGACACCGACGCGAGCGCAGCCGCCGTGCTCGTTGAAACATCCCGGCCCGCCGTCGACGGTCCCCGTTCCGATATCCGTGCGACGGCCCCACCTCCACCGAAAGGCCCACCATGACCTCCCGCCGTCCCCGACTCCTCGGCGCGCTCGCCGTCGCCGCTCTCCTCACCGGCTGCGCCACCGAAGACCGCGCAGCCGACGTCGCCGCCGCACACTCCGCCAACCTGGTGGCGCCGACGACGACCGGCACCACCGCCGCGCCGACGTCAGACACGGAGGAGGACGACCGGTCCGCCGAGGACGACTCCTCCTCGGAACTCACGGTCTCCGAACGGGGCCTGGGCGTGAAAGAGATCGGCGAAGCAGCAGGTTTCGGCGAGCCGGACCGACTCAAGGCGACCTTCACCGTCGACGCGATCACCGTCGACGCAGGCTGCACCGACGAGTGGGCGACCGCTGCGGAACACGGCCGCTTCGTCATCCTGGACATGACGATCGCCACGACGGCGGAGTTGACCGCCTCCGACTACTGGGCGATCAGCACGCATGACTTCGGGGTCATCAGCCCGGACGGCGTCGCGGCGCCCAGCCCGAGCACGGTCGCGGCGTACAGCTGCCTGACCTCTGCCGAGCAGTTCCCCAGCGGCCCGCTGCTCCCCGACACCCAGTACCACGGCCGCATCGCGCTCGACACCGCCCATGAGTCCGGGATCATCACCTATCGCCCGGCGGGTCTGATCGTCGGAAACGGCGGCTGGGAATGGGAGTTCTGACGACCGTGCACCATGATCGGACGCCGTCGCCTGCCACACCGGCGCCACCGTCTGCTCGCTGCTCGCCCGCGGGGACGGATGACGGCGGCGCTGATCCCATCGATCAGTGCACTGGGTCGGGAACAATGACGTGGTGACATCGGAAGCCGCCCCGCGTCGACGACCTCGGACCCGGCCGTCGCCGAAACACCCAGCTGAGACCCACCTACGCCCGCTGCGCTGGTGGGTGGTGGCCTGCTGTGCCGCGCTGGTGCTGGCGGCCGGGTTCGGGCTGGGCGGCTGGGGCTGGCAGCGAGCGGCACAGTTGACCGGCAATGATCGGGTCGCCGCGCAGAACGAGGCCGTCCGCACCGGACTCACGGCGGCGGGCGGTGTCGGGGCGGCGCTGGCCCTGCTGCTGGCGTTCCGGCGGCAACGCGCCACCGAGGCGGCGGCCGAGGAGACGCGCTACGACGCCGCCGAGCGCCGGGTCACCGAGTTGCAGCTCAAGGCCGTCGAACAGCTGGGGTCGGACCAGGCGCCGGTCCGGCTGGGCGGGCTGCATGCGCTCGACCGGCTCGGCGACGGCAGTCCCGAACACCGCCAGACCGTCATCGACCTGCTGTGTGCCTACCTTCGGATGCCGTTCCTCGAACCGGGCCTGCTGCCGCCGGACCCCACCGCCGAACAGATCGCCGAGGATCAGGAACGGGCGCAGGAGCGCGTGGTCCGGCTCACCGCCCAGCGGCTGCTGGCGGATCGGCTTCGCGGGCGCGACCGTTCAAACGCCGCGGGGCCAGCAAATCCTCGGCACTGGCCGGGAGAGTTCGACATCGACCTCAGTCGGGCGAACCTGATCAATCTGGACTTCGAAGGCTGCGTCTTCGGCCGGGCGAACTTCTCCACGGCCCGGTTCCTCGGGCAGGCCCGATTCGGCCGGGCCGTCTTCACCGGCGATGCCTGGTTCACCAAGGCCGAGTTCACCAGCGATGCGGCTTTTCCCGATGTCGTGTTCGCCGGCTTCGCTTCCTTCGACACGGCATCCTTCCGTGGCGACACTCAGTTCGTCCGAACGCGATTCACCGGCAGTGCGGGGTTCGCAGGCGCCTCGTTCCACAAACCTGTCTCGTTCCTGAGCCCGACATTTCAGGGTGCGGCCTCGTTCTCCAGCACCGTGTTTCCCACACACGAAGAAGTCAGCAGGTCGTTCCCCAGGACGGTGCAGCCCGTCGAACCGGTCGAGTTCCTCGACGCCTCGGTGCGGCTCGACGGACGGAGGCACGCCGTCTGGTTGGAAGACGTACCCGACGAGTCCCCTGACAGGGGCCGATGAACGGGGCGGGATCTGGGGAACGCTGCTCGTCGCGGAGAAACCGAGCGACGCAGGCTCCACGATCACCAGGCAGGCCGACGGGGACGGGGAGTCGAAACCCTGATCAGGCGCTCGTTCAGCCACCGAGAATGCTGACGCACACCTGCGCCGACACCGGCACCGACGGGCGACCACCACGCCGGAGGCCGGGGAGTTCGGGTGACCACCGCGCAGTCGGACCCCCGCCACGACACACTCACACAGGCGCCAGGCACGCCTCTTCCGATCGAGGCCTGCGGCATCAGCACCGACCCCCGATCCGCCGCCGCCGACCCCGGCCGACCCCGACGACGGTGCCGCCCCGCCACCCCCGTCCGGCAGGATGGCCCCGGTGAAGTGGACCCGTGCCGTCTGGCATCTCGAGAGCCTCGCCCAGAGCTGCGCCGACATGGCGACGCGCCCCGCGTCGATCTTCCCGCTGCGGGTCGAGCAGCTGTGGGTGTTCGGGGAGGTCCTCGGCGCGGAGCGGGATCTCGACGACGTCTCCGTCGCGCTGGCGGTCGACCTGCCCGTCGAGGCGGTGCCGTGGCTGGACGAGCCGTCCGGTTCCCAGCACTGGGGCGGGGCCGTGCGGCTGCCCAAGAGCCCGATCGTGGCGCGCTGGCGCTCGGTGCACGCCCCGGTGTGGAATCACCGCATCGACCGGCCCGCGCTGCTCTGGGACTCCGCGAACGGAATCGCCGAGGAGACCCTGGCCGCGCTGCGCGAGGGGCGGGGCGAGTCGGTGCGTACGGCGGCGGAGTCCGCCGAGGCGGTGCGCGCCCGGCTCGACGCGGAGCTGGCGCTGAGTCTGCGCGCCCTGCGGGATCGGAGCGAGGCCTATGCGGATCGGCGGTGGAAGCCGGGAAAGCTCGAACCGGTCTCCGACGCGTTGTGGCGGGTGGGCGCCGGGTATCTCGACGTGCTCGACGCGGTGCGGGCCGCCGACGGGCGTTGATCGCACGGTCGCGGAACCGCCGCAGCCGGGAGGAGCGTCGATCGCCTTGATTAGAGTGCGAAACGTCGATCGCACGAGCCGGTGAGGCGGTGATTCTGGTGACCATCGGCGGAATCGGTCTCGGCACCGCACCACCGCCGCGCTCGGCGAGATCGGGACGACCGGCGGAGTCTCCCCCGGCCTGCCCCCTGCGCCCCGCAGTCGATCACCTCGAGGCAGGACGGCGGGCGACGGGTCGGCGGCAGCCCGGTCGCCGCGACGCAGGGTCTCGGCGCGGCGAGTGCGGCTCGCCGGGTTCCGACGCACTCGGCAGGGTTGTGCCGCCCCGAACCGACCCGCCTGCCGGCACGAGGACCGCGCGCAGGCACGTCCCGCGCCCGGCGGACCGCCTCGCCACCACCGCACCGCCCGCCCACGGCCTCAGGCGGGACCGTGCCGCGCGTTGATCCCCGGCACGGCCCTGCGGCGGCGGACGGCGCGCGCTGGCAGACGTATCGCCCCTGCCGCACCGTCCTCGCGGTGGCCCGCACGCTGACCTCGGCCATCCGGCTGTTGGAGGCCACGACCGTCTTCCTCGGCGACCCCCGCGTCCAGGTGGTCTTCACCGTGCACGCGGGCTCCCGCTTCTCCACCGGGGTCGCCGAGCTGCTCCGCGCGCTGCCGGTTGCGGTGGTGCCCTGGGACGCCGTCCCCGAACTGCGGTGCGACCTGGTGATCACGGCCAGCGAGAAGGTCGACCTGGCGCAGGTCGGCGACGCCCCGGTCCTGGTGCTGCCGCACGGGATCGGCTTTCACAAGTACGTCCCCGAGGTCGACGCGCCGACCAGCAGGCTGTCGGGTCTGGTGCCTGCCGACCTGCTGGACTCCGGTCGGGTCACGCTGGCGATCACCCACCCCGACCAGGCCGAACAGTTGGCAGCGGCCTCGCCCGCGACGGTAGGGCGAACGGCGCTGATCGGGGACACCAGCCATGACGCGGTCCTCGGCAGTGTGGGACGGCGGGACCGGTATCGGGAGCTGTTGGGCGTGTCGCCCGCGCGGCGGCTGCTGGTGGTGTCGTCGACGTGGGGCGAGCAGTCGTTGCTGGGCACCCGCCCCGAGCTGCTCGATCGCCTGCTGGCCGAACTGCCGGTGGACGAGTACCGGGTGGCCGCCGTCGTGCATCCCAACGCCTGGACCTGGCATGGCGGCTGGCAGCTCGACCAGTGGCTGGACTCCGCGATGCGGGCCGGGCTGCTGCTCCTGCCGCCGACGCGCGGCTGGCACGCCGCGCTGGTGGCCGCCGACCTGCTGATCGGCGATCACGGCTCGGTCAGTCTCTACGGCGCCACCGTGGGCAGGCCGGTGCTGCTCGCGGCCTTCGGCACCGAGGTCGTGCCGGGGACTCCGCTCGCCGAGTTCGGGCGGACCGCAGACCGGCTCGATCCCGCGACGGGGCTGCGGGAACAGGTGGACAAGGCGATGGCCGTGCATGATCCGCTGCGGTTCCGCCCGCTCGCCGACGCCGCCTTCGCCGCGCCGGGTCGCGCCGTCGACCTGCTGCGGACGCTGTGTCACGAGCTGTTGTCCCTGGCCGAACCCGCAGCCGAACCCGTCCTGGACGCGGCGCCGGACCCGCTCCCCGCTCGTCGCCCGGTTCATTCCCTGGAAGTGGCCTCGACCTTCGTCGCGCCGTCCACCGTGGTCCTGCACCGCGTCCCCGCAGCGGTGCGGGGTCGCCGAATCGACGTGCCCCACAGCGGATCGCGACACCTGCTGGTCGATGCGGAGGAGCCGAACCTGCGGCTCTTCGGCGATGCGGCCGTCCTGACCCGCTCGCGGGCGCCCGAGGCGGCCGAGCCGACGGCTGCGCACCCGAGCGGTGGGGCGGAGGCGGCGGTCGAGGCGGCGGCGGCGGCCTGGCTCGCCGAGGCACTGCGGCGCAATCCCGGCGCCCGACTCGCCGCGACGGCCGTCGCCGGGGGCACGCTGCTGGGGCTGCGCGACGGACGCCGCCTGCGGATCGCCGCCGACGACGGTGGCAAGCCGGACACGATGCTCGCGGCCTCGGCCGCCTATGCCGCATTGCTCGCGGGCGTTCTCGGTGCAGGCAGGCTGTTCGTGCGCGTCGGCGCGGCCGAACGGGTCCTCACGATGACGCTGGTCGAGCCCGCCTGATCGGCGGCGGGCCGCCCGGCCGGCCCAGCGGCGGCAGGACGGCCCGACGATCGCGCGACGCGGGCGAGGCCCCGCCTGCCGAGGATCGGCTCGATCAGTCCTCGAGCGCCGCCAGCCGCTCCCGCAACTCGGCCACGGCAGGCCCGCCGGTCTCGACCTCGACGGCCAGCACCCGGCTCAGCTGAGCCCGTGCACCCTGCCGATCGCCGCGCGTCTCGGCGAGGTCCGCGAGCGCCCGCCGCGCCTGGGCCTCGTAGTGGATCGCGCCGCGCTCCTCGAACAGCTCGACCGCCTCGCCGAGCTCCTCGGCCGCCGTGTCGTGCTCGCCGAGCAGGCGGTGCAGCGAGCCGAGGGCGATGAGCACCCGCCCGACCATCCGCCGATCGCCCAGCGCAGCCAGCTGGTCGGCGGCCCGACGCAGCTCGGCGAGCGCGTCGGCAGGCCGGTCGGCCGCCGCGAGGGCGCAGCCGAGGAAGTAGGCGCCCAGCGCGGCGCCTCGGGACTCGCCTGCCTGCTCGTTCAGCTCGATCGAGCGGCGGTAGGCCGTCAGCGCGCCGGGCGGGTCGACGACGTCGCGATGTCGGCCGATGAATTCCCAGACCGAGGCGAGCAGCGCCGGTCGGCCCGCCTGCTCTGCCAGCCGCAACGCCGTGTCCAGCTCTGCCCCCGCCCGGTCGTGCTCACTGAGCTCGGTGTAGGCCCGAGACACCAGGCTGCGCAGTCGCGCCTCGGCGGCGGGGTGGCCGGCCCGCCGCGCGGCGGTGGCGCCGAGATCACTGGCCTCGATCCAGTCCGCGAGGTAGCGACGGTGCAGGTAGAGCGGGACCATCGCCTCGGCGAGCTGCCACGTTCGCTCATCCCAGCCCTGTTCCGCGACGGCACGCAGCAGGGCGAGCAGGCAGGCGCGTTCGCCGGTCAGCCAGTCCAGCGCGAGCGCGGCGCCGCGCGGTCCGGTGAAGGGGTCGTCGACGTCGGTGAGCAGTGCCTCGTGATCCGCGATCCGGGTCCTGGCGCCCATCACGGCGCGGTCGGCCGCCGCGACCAGCCCGAGCCGCTGCCCGACCAGCCTGTCCAGCAGCTCCGCACGCGCCGAGGCGGGCTCCTCCCCCGCCGCGCGCTCCCTGGCATGGAGTCGGACGAGGTCGTGGAGGCGGTATCGCTCGCCGGGCTCCTCGGTCACCAGGTTCGCGTCGACCAGGACGGCCAGCGCCGATCGGGCCGTCGACTCGTCGACGTCGGCGGCCAGGGCGGCGGTGTCGACGGAGGCGTCCGGGCCGGGCAGCAGCCCCAGCCTGCGATACACCAGGGCCGCCTCGGCGGGCAGGCTCCGGTAGGCGTGGTCGAACACGGTGGACACCGTGCGCTCTCCTCTCGACGACAGGGCGCGCAGCCGACGACGCTCGTCGGCCAGCTCCGCCACCAGCGAGGCGACGGTGGCGTGCGGCCGGGCCGTCAGCCGAGCGGCGGCGACCCGCAGCGCGATCGGCAGGCCGCCGCACAGCCGGACCAGCGCGGTCGAGGCCGAGGGCTCCCGGCCGATGCGCTCCTCGCCGCAGAAGCGCGTCAGCAGCTCCGCACCGCCCGCGTCGTCGAGCGGATCGAGGACCACCATCCGGGCGTCGGTCTCGAAATCGGCCTCGGTGAGCCTGGCGTTGCTGGTCACGACCACGGCACTGCCCGGACTGTTGGGCACGAGCGGTTCGACGTGAGCCGCCTCGGTGACGTCGTCGAGCAGCACCAGCACCGGCTGCGTCGCGGTCCGGGTCCGGAACAGGGCCGTGCGCTCGGCCAGCTCCGCCGGGATGTGCTCGCGGTGCACGCCCAGTCCCCGCAGGCATTCGGCCAGCGCGTCGCCGACGGCGGTGCCTGCCTCGGTGCGTCGTGTCGAGTAGTCGATGTAGAGCTGCCCGCCGGGATACCGGTCCCCGGCATCGCGCGCCCAGCGACGCGCCAGCGCGCTCTTGCCGACACCGGCCAGCCCGGTCAGGACGATGATCCATGTCGAGTCTGCGCCCGCATCGCGCAGCAGCTCGTCCACGGCGGACAGCTCGGCGACTCGATTGACGAACCGGCCCGGCCCGGCGGGGATCTGATGCGGCACCGGGCGCTGCTCGGTGGGAAGCAACCACGTCACGTCGCCGTGCACGGTGCCCACCTGCACCACCGAGCCGCCCACGTCGGCCGCGTGGTTGCCGACCGCAGGGTCTCGTCCCGATCGGTCCGACCAGGCTCCGCCCATCGCCGACTCCGCCTCCGCTCGCCCTCGCAGACTGTGATCGAAAATACTCTACGGCGCGAACTCGACGCCCGGCACCGGATCGGCGGAGCCCGCGCGAGACCGGCAGGTCCCTGCCCGCCGTGGCGCTCGCGCCGTCCCTTGCGGGCGGCGGAGAGCCCGCCCCTGCCTGCGACACGGGGCGCCAGCCGTCTCCCGGCCCCTGGGCGACGCCGGACGCCTCGGCTCAGCGGAAGTCGGCGACGTGATCGGCGACCCACTCGCGATAGGTACGCGCGGGACGACCGACGATGTCGGACACGGTGGACTCGATCTTCTCGACCGAGGTGATCGTCTCGGCATGGGCGGCGAAGATTCCGTCGACGACGTCGACCGGCCAGCCCTGCGCGACCATCTGCTCGCGCGCCTGGGCAACGGCAAGCTCCTCGAACCGGGTCGGCCTGCCGAGCACCTCGCCGATGATCGCGACCCGCTCCGCGTTGCTGAGCACCTCGGGACCGGTCAGGACCGGCTTGGTCCCCACGTGTCCGTCGTCAAGGAGCGCCCGGACTCCCACCGCTGCGATGTCGGCCTCGTGGAGCATGGCCCCGGCGGCCTCGGCGAAGGGCGCCCGGACGACTCCGTCCGCCCGGATCTCCGCCGCCCATTCGAGATCGTTGCCTGCGAAGCCGCCCGCACGGATGAAGGTCCACGCCAGATCGGTGCGCTGGATCTCCTGTTCGACGTCGGCGTGGAACTGGTTGATGGGATCGGACTGCCGTTCGGCGTCCTCGCGAACACCGCTCGACGAGAGATAGACGATTCGATCGGCCTCGGCGTCGATCGACGAGATCACGGCGGGCGCCAGCTCGGCCGTGAGAAGCGGCCAGACCAGGAACACCGATCGCACCCCGGCCAGCGCGGCCGTGAGGCTCGTCGGGTCGGCGAGATCGCCACGAACGACGTCGACGCCGTCGGGCAGTCCCGCCGCCTCGGGAGCCCGCGTCATCGCCCGCACGGCGACGCCCTCCTGATACAGCTGGGCGACGACGTTCCTGCCGACCTTGCCGGTGGCGCCGATCACGAGGATCGGATGCTGCGCAGTCATCGTGAGCTCCTTCGTCTGTCCCATCGTGGTGGGACGTCATCGTCGATGACCGGGACGCTAGAAGCTCAACAACAGTCAAGGTCAAGTCCGCCGAGGCGCAGGTGATCGAAGGAGACACCGCCGGGCGGGCGGCACCCGTGACGTCGGCCGGGGAGGCCGATCGGCTCGCCCGGCGGCGAGAGCGCGCAGCGGGCGGCCGCTGCGCCCAGACTCACCCCAGATGGTCGGCGCGCTCCGGCTCGCTCACTCGGCGGGACCGGCCCGCGACGGTGACCTTCACCGGCGAGGTGATCCACGGCGTGGTCGACGTGTCGGCCGGGCTCGCCAGCCGCCGTCCCTCGCCGGACGGGGCGGGCAGCTCCACGCCTGCGGCGACGGGGCTGCCGAAGTCGGGGGTGCCGTCCCGGTTCCACTCGAAGGGCTGAGCCCGGATCGTACGGCCCTGGCCGCACCCGCCCGACGCGGAACCCTGAGCGTGATAGACGATCCAGTCCTCCCTGCCGTCGGGAGAGGTGAAGAAGCCGTTGTGGCCGGGGCCGAACACGCCTGCGGAGTCCGATCGCTCGAACACCGGGTCCCGATGCTTGGTCCAGGCGCCGGGCAGCATCGGGTCGCTGCCGCGCAGGGTCAGCAGGCCCAGCTTGTAGTCGGGCGTGCCGCAGTAGCTGGCCGAGTAGACGATGTGGGTCTGACCGTTGCGCTGCAGGGCCACCGGTGCCTCGTTCACCCGCAGGCCGCTCGTCTCCCAGGGGTGCTCCGGGGTGGACAGCAGCCGCTTGGCGCCGCTGATGGTCCAGGGATCACGCATCGGGGCGATCCAGTTCTCCTGGGCGACGTCACTCCACTGCGACCAGAGGAAGTACAGGCCTCGGCCGGGGATCTCCAGGTAGCTCCCGTCGATGGACCACTGGTCTTCGCCGGGCGGGTTGAGCTGCGCCTTGTAGGTGTAGGGGCCCATCGGGTCGGTGCCCGCGCTCTCCAGGACGTGCATCCGCTGGTGGTCGGCCGAGCCGCTGACCCCGGCGCTGTAGTGCAGGTACCAGCGGCGCCCGTTCGGCCCGTTCAGCAGCCGGAACTCGGGCGCCCAGAAATAGCAGCATCGGGAGGGATCGTCACCACGCCACACGACCACGGGTTCGGCCTCAGCCAGGCCCGCCAGCGTCGGGGATCGACGCATCACGATCTCGGAGGAGTGATAGGTGCCGGTCAGGTAGTAGTTGCCGTCGTGGTAGGTCAGCCACGGGTCGGCGCCGTCCTGGGCGTACAGCGGATTGCGGAACGTCCCGTCCGCGCCGAAGGCGGGCACGCCGCCGAGCAGCAACGCGACCATGGTGCAGACCGCAAGGCCCGCCCGACGAATCCAGCGTGATCGACCACCACTCATCCCCGACTCCCTCGGTCCCCCACCACCGCAGCCGAGATCGACACGACGGTGCTGTGATCAGCCGCCGACCAGCGGCTTTCCAGCACCGTATGCGAGGGCCGGACGACTCGCCGGGAGTCGGTCACCCGATCAGACGGCCCCCGATCGCGGGTAGACGATCACGAGATCCGTCCCAAGCGGAGAGATCGTCGATCACCACCGCACGCGGCGGCCGACCCACGAGCCTGCCCGTTCGACGCCGTGCGGGCGGAGCGGAGTCGTGTCGCCGTCGAGTCGCCGCGACGGGGTCGACCTCAGTACCCGCGCGGTGCCGCCACGCTCGGCACCCCTCGGCATGCGGGTGACTCGAGGCGAGACGACGGTCGGTCGCCCGCACCGATCCAGCGGGTCGACGGCGGGCAGCCCTTGATCGTCTACAACGGATCGGCCTCATTTGCCGTCTGGCATATCAGATCCAATTCGCCGCCACGCACGATGGAAAGACGGGAGACAGCCGCGAACAGGCCCCCGATCAGCACTCCCTCATCGAACCCGAATCACCCCTTCGGAGCTATTCGTCCGACATATCGGACGTCACGGGCCGGAATCAGCCATTCCGACACAGATCGACGTCGATGAATCTTGACTGTGACCCGGGTCTCTCAATAATGGGCGAACGCTTCCGGCTGCAGACCGACCATCGAGGCCGGTCGTCGGGGGCCGGGCGACATCCACGACGGGGAGGAACGACAGTGACGTCGACTTCGCAAGGACCGAGACGCCGGAGGTCCGCAGGCCTGACAGCCGGGCTGATGAGCGTGGCGCTGGTGGCGGCGGGTTGCGGAGGCGCCGCGGGCGATGACGGCCCGGTGAATCTCACCTACACCTTCTGGGGCAACACCGATCGTGGTGACCTGACCACCGAGGCGATTGCGATCTTCGAGGAGAAGAACCCGGACATCACCGTGGACATCACGTTCGCCGACTTCGAGAGCTATTGGCAGAAGCTGGCGACCGAGGCGGCGGGCGGCAACCCGCCCGACGTCGTGCAGATGGACTACACGTACCTCCGCGAATACGCCGATCGCGGCGTCCTGCTGGATCTGGCCCCGTTAGTGGGCGAACAGATCGACACCGACGACCTCGTGGGCGGGCTGAGCGAGGCGGGCCGGGTGGACGACGGCTACTACGCGATCCCCATCGGCAGCAACATGATGTCCTTCCAGTACGACGCCGCCGTCTGGGACGCCGCAGGCGCCGTCCGGCCCGAGACGGGCTGGACCTGGGACGACTACGCCGCCGCGGCGGCCGCCGTCACCGAGGCCAACGGGGGCGACCCGTGGGGCGGCATGGACATCGGCGAGCATCTGCACATGCTCGACGTGTGGCTGCGGCAGAACGGCGGCCAGGTGTACACGGACTCCGGCGAGCTCGGCTTCACCGAGGCTGACCTGATCGAGTTCTGGGAGCTCAACGAGCGGTGGCGCGACGCGGAGAGCGTCATCCCGCTCTCCGCCGTGGACCAGGCCATCGCCGACACGTCGCTGGCCGTCGGCGCCACCGCCTCGGAGTTCGCCTGGGACAACTTCCTGCCCAGCACCGAGAACACCTACGGCAGCGAACTGGCCCTGGCGCCCTTTCCCAGCGACACCGACGAACTCGGCCTCTACGCCAAGCCGTCCATGCTGATGAGCGTGACGACCCGCACTGATCATCCTGAGGAGTCGGCGCGGCTCATCGACTTCATGATCAACGATCCCGACGCCGGGCGGATCTTCGGCGCCAACCGGGGTCTCCCCGCCACCACCACCCAACGGGAGACCGCCGAATTCGAAGGCGTGAACGCCCGGATCGAGGAATACGAGAACAGCATGGAGGGCTTGCTGGGCGAGACCCCCGCCCCGCCGCCGCCCGGCGGCGCAGGCGTCGAGCGGTTGATGCAGCGGCTCAACGAGGAGGTCGCCTACGACCGGGCCACCGTGGCCGACACGGCCGCCCGCTTCATGACCGAGGCCGAGCAGATCCTGGCCGACGCCGCCTGAGCAGCTCCTCGCCGCGCAGGCCGGGGCGGTCGGTCGATCGACGAGGATCGTCCGACCGCTCCACCGCTCCCTCGCCGACGCGTGGCCGCCGACGGACGGCCACGCCCCGGATCTCCGCATACCCGCAGATCCCGCGAGAGTCTGCCTCGGTCGGGGCACCCACGGCCGTTGATCATCTGCTCCGTCGGCGCCCGGCCGCATCACGTGCGAAGGCCACGGCCGCAGGCGGCCAGCGCGCCGTCGGCCGTCCCGCCACACGAACGGTCGGTCCCTGGTCGCCTCGGGCCCGGACCGGCTCTCCCCCGGCCGTGTGATCGCACCGTCTTTCGCCCCCTTGCCACTCGCCCGGCGGTTGCCTGCCCATGGCCCGGTCCGCTCCACTCGATGAGGACTCGACGATCTTCGTCTCGACGACTGCGGGCAGGGGCTTGGCATGGCCGATCCAGTGGCAGGATCTCCGGGCAAGGCGGCAGGCGGGCAGCCGCCGCCCGCACTCGCCCGCACCCCGCCGATGGGCTGGAACAGCTGGGACTGCTACGGCGGCTCGGTCCGGGAACACGAGGTGCTCGCCAACGCCGAGTACCTCCGCGATCACCTGCTGCCGCACGGCTGGGACCACGTGGTGGTCGACATCCAGTGGTACGAGCCGACCGCCGACACCAGCGGATACCACGAGGGCGCGATGCTGGACCTCGACGAGCACGGCAGGCCGATGCCCTCCCCGAACCGGTTCCCCTCCTCGGCGGGCGGTGCGGGCTTCGCACCCCTGGGCGCACGAATCCATGCGATGGGGCTGCGCTTCGGTCTGCACATCCTTCGCGGCATCCCCCGGCAGGCCGTCGCGCTGCGGCTGCCGATCCTGGGCACCGAGTGGACGGCCGCCGACGTCGCCGATCACGAGAACGTCTGCCCGTGGAACCCCGACAACCTCGGGCTGAACCACGAGCATCCCGGCGCGCAGGCCTACTACGACTCGCTGCTGGCCCGCTTCGCCGAGTGGGGCGTGGACTACGTCAAGGCGGACGACATGCTCGTCCCGTACCACCGATCCGAGATCGAGGCCTTCTCTCGGGCGATCGAGGCCAGCGGCAGGCCGATGACGCTCAGTCTCTCCCCCGGCACCGACCTGGCCGTGGAGCACGTCGATCACCTCACCCGGCACAGCAGGCTCTGGCGGATCTCCGACGACCTGTGGGATCGGTGGCCCGACGTCCACGCCCAGTTCGACCGCACGGCGCGCTGGGTCGCGCACGCAGGCCCGGGTCACTGGCCCGACGCCGACATGCTGCCGCTGGGCCGGATCGGCATCCGGGCCCACGGCGGCGACGACCGCGCCTCGCGGCTCACCCGCGACGAGCAGCGGACCCTGATGACGCTCTGGGCGATGGCCCGCTCGCCGCTGATGTTCGGCGGCGACCTGCCCTCCACCGACGAGTGGACGCTCGGCCTGCTCACCAACGACGCCGTCCTGCGCATCACCAGAGACAGCGTCGGCAACCGCAGGCACCGACAGGACGGCGACCTCGTCGTCTGGACGGCGCAGAGCACGGACGGCCTGCTCCGCTATGTCGCGCAGTTCAACCTGGGCGACGAGGCCGCCGAGTCCCGCGTGACGGCGGCCGAGTTCGACATCGAGCCCGACGAACTGGTCGTCGACCTGTGGTCCGTCGCCGAGCCTGCCCGGTTCGGCACGACGCGCACGGTGTCCCTGCCCGCGCACGGCTGCGTGCTCTGGTCGATCACGGCGGTCCCGTGAGCCGGGGTCTCGGCCCGGCGGGGCCGGACAGGGACCCGGGCCGCGCGCGGCGGGCCCGGCCGACGCCGCCCGGCGTCGATCCGACCACGCGGCGCGGCGGCTCCTTCGATCGGGTAGGTGGGGTCGGTCGACGGGGTGAAATCCCTGGCATCGCGGCGGGAATGACGAGAAACCGGGGGTGGCGACGAGAAAGTCGGGGGGATGACCGATAATGACGACGCGTCCACGGGCGCAGTGTTGCGTTGGCTGCTCCGTTGAGTGGCCGGGGGTCGCCTTCTCTTCCGGCGGCCCCTTTTCCCGTAGAGAGGGCTGCTGATGGATCGATGTGCGATCTTCGTCGACGCAGGCTATCTCTACGCGGAGGGGGGCAGACTCTGCCGACAGACCACGTCGCGCTCGGCCCTGCTGCTCAAACCCGAGCCGTTCCTCAGCCTGATGACCTCGGTCGCCGAGGAGCTGACCGGCATGCCGGTACTGCGGACCTACTGGTACGACGCGGCGCGGGGCGGCCATCGGACGAGCGAACAGCGGGCCATCGCCGTGCTGCCGGACGTGAAGCTGCGGCTGGGCAGGCTCAACGGCAGCGGCCAGCAGAAGGGCGTCGACGCCCTCATCTACCGCGACATGATCATGCTGGCCCAGTTGGGCGCGGTGAGCGACGTGCTGCTGGTGAGCGGGGACGAGGATCTGCGGGAGGGTGTGCGCACGGCGCAGGATCACGGCGTGCGCGTCGTGCTGGTGGGCATCGAGGCCGAGAGCGGCAAGTACAACCAGTCCGAGGAGCTGGTGTTCGAGTCGGATCGGCTGCACAGCCTCTCCAAGGACGAGCTGACCCCGGTGTTCGACCTCCGGCCGCCGTTGCCGCCGCCCACGGTGCTTCCGATTCCCGTGCAGATCGAGTCGGGGGAGGACGCCGACGGTGAGCAGGCGACGCCCAGCCCGATTCAGGCGATGCTGACGCCGAGGGCCGCCTCGGCCGAGTTCACCGCGCGCTGGCTCGCCAACAGCTCCAGCTCCGAACTGGCCGACCTGCTGGCTCGTCGACCCAGCATTCCGCACGCGTTGGACCAGGGGCTGCGCGCCCATGTCGAGCAGGCCCTCGGCATCGACCTCCAGGAACAGGAGCAGATCCGCCGCGACGTGCGGTCCGCGTTCTGGGGCGTCGTCGCGGCGAGCGTCGACTCTCGGCAGCTATGAGAGCCGGTCGGTGCTCCCTGCCGTCGGAGTTGCGCGGGGCAGGCGGCGGCGTCGGTCACCATGACTCCGTGCAGGCGCCCTCCGCTCGCCGTGCGACTCGTCCACGCCGATCCCCGCTCACGGCGGAGCAGGGCCGAGGACAGGCGCTGAGCAGGCGGCATCGGCTCGCAGCACGGAGCGCGGGCCGAGCCTGCCTGCGACCTCGGCACGACGAGCCGGGCGAGCGGGCCGCCGACGGGCCTGCGGTCAGCCGCCGGTGGTCGTCAGGTCGATGATCACCTTCACGTCGTCCTCGTGGTGTTCGAAGGCCTCGTGGAATCGCGCCAGCGGGACGCGCCTGGTCACCAGTCGGGCGAGCCAGTCCCGGTTCGCCGCCGCCAGGGCGTCGGCGGCAAGCGTGTAGTGCCCCAGGTTGGCGTTGACCGAGCCGAAGACGGCGTCGTTCTCCAGGACGATGCTCCGGTTGAGGCTGCCGAGGTCGGTGGGCAGCACCCGACCCGGCGAGGAGACGCCGGTGAGACAGACGATCCCGTAGGCGGCGGTCACCGCCATCGCCTCGCACACGAGCTGATCGACGCCCGTGGCCTCGATGACGATGTCCGGGCGCAGTCGCGTGCCGAATGCCGACACGCCGTCGTGGTGATAGGTGGCCCCGAGGTCCCGGACCAGGGCGACCTTGGGTCCGTCGACGACCCGGTCCAGCACGTGGACGTCGAGGCCGCGTTGGACGCCGATGAGCGCGGCGAGCAGGCCGATCGGCCCGGCGCCGGTGATGAGGACGCTCTTCGGCTCGTACCAGGAGCGCTGCCCGATCCGCTCGATCTGATCCCAGGCCTTGGCGACCACGCTGGTCGGCTCCAGCAGCATGCCGACGTCGGAGAGCCGGGGGTCGAGCCGGACCGCGTACTCGGACTCCACCGTCCAGGCCTCGCTCGCGTAGCCGTCCAGGCCCTTGATGCCGCGCTCGGTGTAGCGGCCGTTGCGACACATGTCGAAGTACCCGCGCGCACAGGCGCCGCAGGGCTCGGGGTCCGGTCTTCTGACGACGCCCACGACGAGGTCGCCTTCGGCGAAGTCGGAGTCCGCGGGCGCCTGCCGAACCCGGCCGAGGGACTCGTGCCCGATGATCAGCCTCCTGCGGCCCGGCACGGCCTCCCCGAACTGGGCGTCCACGATCTCCCGGTCCGTTCCGCACACCCCCACCGCGAGGCCGTCCACGAGCAGCTCGCCCGGTCCGGGTGTCGGGTCGTCCACCTCGTCGACTCGCAGCGAGTCCTGCTCGCCCGGCGTCACCGTCAACGCACGCATGTCCGGTCCCCTCCCGCTGCCACGGCTCGTTTCGAACCCTGATCAGACAAGACCATGACACGAACGGCCCTCGCCCCGCTGCCGTGCCACCCACACCCGTCCCACTGCCACCATCCGACTCGCTCGACTCGCGCGGGTCTGCTCGGCGTGGGAGGGAGGGAGCCTGCCCACGAACGGCCCGTGGTGCGCTGAGACGATCCTGATTGCGACGAGACCGGCCGAGCGCGGAAACGGCGGAATCGGGCGCGGGCGACGCCGCCGGAGCAGGCACGGCGCTGGTCGGCGAGGACACCGCCGGGCCTGCCGGCCGGTTTCAGCCGTCGATTTCCGGCTCGGGGTGCACGCATCGCCCCGCCCGGTCTGACAAGCTCGGAAGCACCGGCATGGCGGCGGAGGAACAAGGGGGCTGGTGGTAGTGCGGGTGGCGCTGTTCGCGACGTGCGTGACCGACACGTTGTACCCGCGCACCGGGCAGGCCGTGGTGCGGCTGCTGGAGCGGCTCGGCTGCGAGGTCGACTTCCCGGCGGCCCAGACCTGCTGCGGGCAGATGCACTACAACACGGGATATCCGAAGCACGCGGCGGCGCTGGCCGCCGACTACGAGCGCATCTTCACCGAGTACGACGCGGTGGTGGCGCCGTCGGGCTCGTGCGTCGGCATGGTCCGGGAGATCTACCCGAAGCTGCTCGACTCGACGCAGGCCGCCATCCGCAGCCATGAGCTGTCGGAGTTCCTGGTGGACGTCCTGGGCGTCACCGACGTCGGCGCCTACTTCCCCCATCGGGTCACCTATCACCCCACCTGTCACTCGCTGCGGATGCTGAAGGTCGGCGACCGACCGATGCGGCTGTTGCGCGCGGTGCGGGGCCTGGAGCTGGTGGAGCTGCCCGAGGCCGAGTCCTGCTGCGGCTTCGGCGGCACCTTCGCCATCAAGAACGCCGACACCTCCAGCGCGATGCTGACGGACAAGATCAAGGGCATCACCGAGACCCGCGCCGAGGTGCTCACCGCCGGGGACAACTCCTGCCTGATGCACATCGGCGGCGGGCTGTCCCGGCTCCGGGCAGGCGTCAGTCCTGTTCACCTCGCGGAGATCCTGAGCAGCACGGAGGAGGAGCCATGGCAGGCCGTGGCGTGACCTGGCTGGGCACGCCGACCTTCCCCAAGGCGGCGCGCACGGCCCTGGCGGACACTCAGCTGCGCACCAATCTGCGCAACGCGACGACCACGATCCGAGGCAAGCGGGCAGGCGCCGTGGCCGAGCTGCCCGACTGGGAGCCGCTGCGGCTGGCAGGCGAGGCGATCAAGGACGAGGTGCTCGCCGACCTCGGCACCTACCTGGAGCGACTGGAGGCCGCGGTCACCGCGCGCGGCGGGGTCGTGCACTGGGCCCGCGACGCCGTGGAGGCCAACGAGATCGTCCTGCGCCTCACCCGCGAGGCGGGCGCCGACGAGGTCGTCAAGATCAAGTCGATGGCGACCGCCGAGATCGGGTTGAACGAGGCGCTGGCCGAGGGCGGCGTGCAGGCGGTGGAGACCGACCTCGCGGAGCTGATCGTGCAGCTGGGCGAGGACCGTCCCTCCCACATCCTGGTCCCCGCGATCCACCGCAACCGCTCGGAGATCCGGGAGATCTTCCGGCGGGAGATGCCCGACGTGCCCGAGGACATCACCGACGAGCCCAGGGAGCTGGCCGAGGCGGCCCGCAGGCACCTTCGGCAGAAGTTCCTCACGGCGAAGGTGGCCGTGTCGGGGGCGAACTTCGCGGTGGCCGACAGCGGATCGGTGGTGGTGGTCGAGTCCGAGGGCAACGGTCGGATGTGCCTCACCCTGCCGGAGACGCTGATCACCGTGATGGGCATCGAGAAGGTGGTGCCGACGTGGTCCGATCTGGAGGTCTTCCTCCAACTCCTGCCCCGGTCGTCCACTGCGGAGCGGATGAACCCCTACACGTCGGTGTGGACCGGGGTGACGCCCGGTGACGGGCCGAAGAACTTCCACCTGATCCTGCTGGACAACGGTCGCACCGACACGCTGGCCGACACGGTGGGCAGGCAGGCGCTGCGCTGCATCCGGTGTTCGGCCTGCCTGAACGTGTGCCCGGTCTACGAGCGCACCGGCGGCGCGGCCTACGGCTCGGTGTATCCGGGTCCGATCGGCGCGATCCTCACCCCGCAGCTGCTCGGGGAGGACGTCGACAAGCAGGCGAGGTCGCTGCCCTATGCCTCCTCGCTGTGCGGCGCGTGCTTCGAGGTCTGTCCGGTGCGGATCGACATCCCCGAGGTGCTGGTGCACCTGCGGGCCGAGGCGGTTCAGGCCAAGAACAAGACCTCTCCGGAGGCGGTGGCGATGGCCGCGCTCGCCTGGGCGATGGGCGACGCCCGCCGCTGGGCCGCAGCCCAGAAGGCCGCCGGGATCGGCAGGCTGCTCAGTCGGGGCGGGCGGATCACCAGCCTGCCGTGGCCGGGATCGAAGTGGACCTCCTCGCGGGACCTGCCCGCGCCGCCCAAGGAGACGTTCCGCGCGTGGTGGAGGAGGACCCGTGGCTGAATCCGAGCGCGCGGCGGCCAGGCAGGCGGGGACCCGGCAGGTGGGCTCGGCACGCGAGGCCGTGCTGGGCCGCATCCGGGCCGCGCTGGCCGACCGGCCCGGCCCGGTCACGGTGCCCAGGGACTACGACCGCACCCGCGAGGCGGCCGATCCGCTCGCGCTGCTCGCCGAGCGGATCGAGGACTACCGCGCGGTGGTGCACCGGGTCGACGCCGCCGGACTGCCCAGCCGGATCGCGACGTCGTTGGCGGCACGCGGCGCCCGGCGGATGGCCGCCCCCGTCGACCTGCCCACGAGCTGGCTGGCACCCGAGGTGACCTGGCGACTCGACACGGATCAGTCGTTGACCATCGACGAGCTGGACGGCATCGACGGCGTGCTCACCGGCTGCGCCGTGGCCGTGGCCGAGACCGGCACGCTGGTGCTGGACGCGGGCGAGGCGCAGGGCAGGCGAGTGCTCACCCTGCTGCCCGACTATCACCTGTGCGTGGTGCGGGCCGATCAGGTGGCGGTCTCGCTGCCCGAGGCGCTGGCCCGGCTCGACGGCACCAGACCGCTGACCTTCGTGAGCGGCCCGTCGGCGACCAGCGACATCGAGCTGAACCGCGTCGAGGGCGTGCACGGCCCCCGCACGCTCGAAGTCGTCATCGTCACGGGCGGGTAGATCCCGCCCCCGCAGGGATCTGGGCGAGTCGTTAAACGACCGGAGGAAGATCTGCCAGCACCGCGGAGCGGTTCTCCAGCACGAAGTCACGCAGAACGGTGGGCTTGAGGTCATACTCGGCCAACTGCTCCAGCGGGATCCGCTCCATCTCGTAGCCGCCACGGCTGACGTCGGTGTGCTCGTCGCCGGTCCGCGCCGACTCATCAAGGCTGACAAGGGTGGCGGCGAAGAAGTACTGGACGCTCTGCCCGCCCTCGGCAACGGAAGTGATTAGGGTCAGCTGCTGCCCGATAACTGCCTTCGCGCCGAGTTCCTCGAGCAACTCGCGCTCCAACGCGGCCTCACGGCTGGGATCCCCGGGTTCGATACCACCGCCCGGCGTCGTCCAGTACGGAGCTACCCCAGCCTTGGTGCGCTTGATCGCCACCAGCTGACCTTCATGATCGATCAGCACAGCACGAGCCGACCGCCGCACGATCGGCACCACCGATGACGTCACGATGATCTCCCTGGCTGAAGAAACAGTCCACCCCCATTGTCATCGGATGCCGCGAAACCTCCAGCACTGCCCACCGGGCCCTCGCGTCCCGATGGGGCGAAGCGCGCGCGGTTCCCTCGCACAACTGCCAGCGCGGAACGTCAACGGACTGGATGAGTCGCTCCTCCACCCGACCACACGGGCCGTCCGCACCCGTCTGTCGATTCGGTGTCCACTGACGACTCTGGTCGCCCGGCCGCCGGTCTTTCGGATCGTTCCATCAGGCAGAGCGCCGGCACCTCAGCCCCGGCAACCGGTCCGCCGTGGGCAGGTCTCCTCGGGCGTCCGGACCACGGCGCCGCCTGCGGCGAATGCCGACCGCGGGCCAGGTCCGCCGACCGCGTGCGGTGTACGTTCACACAGTATTGACATGAAGGACCGGCTGTACTTAACTGATTATGCTATCCGCCATCTTCCCGGGCAGGCGGCGCCTGGGTGTTAGCGGTCGTTTGATTAATGACCGACGACGCACCACGTCGCAACAGCACGATGACGCCCGTCGGCGTCGAATCATTCGATTCGACGCGGGTTGATCATCGGGAGAGGTTGGCCGATTTGTCAGTGCATCGATCCGGCAGCCCGAGGCAGCGGACCACCAGGCCCGACGCAGGCTGACCGCCTTCCACGACCGCTCGTCCCCCGACTCCTCCGGCTGGGACCCTTCGCGGCCGATCCGAATCCTGACCTGCACCGATCGACCAGCACCCCTGCCTGAATCGTTCTAGCCCGGCAGGGTGAGGTCGCTCGCGGAGACGGCCGAGGATCGCGACTGCGACGGTCGTCGAGCACCGATCCCGCAACCGACCGTCCCGGCGGTCGGCCCCTGACGCCCGACCGACGGGAAATCCGGCGGCCGGCCATCGACCCTGCCCTGACGAGTTCCTGCCAGCACCTCGAATCGTGTTCGCGAGAACGCGGGAAGGAGCCTGCCGAAAGAACCGGTCGCAGTGTGCCGACCGACGCATTTTGCCACCCGCTGAACAAGGAGCAACAAATTGCATCGCATCAGACGCGCGATGGGATTACTGATCGCATCCGCTCTCGCCGTTCTGCTGACCGGGCCGGTGCCCCAGGCCCTCGCCCAGGAGTCCGAGCAGCCCGAGTTCCGTGCCCTGCTGTTCACCAAGGCCGTCGGATACGTGCACAACTCGATCCCGAACGGGATCGCGATGTTCGAACGGCAGGCCGCCGAAGAGGGCTTCGAGCTGGTCGAGACCGACGACTCCAGCGTCTTCAATGACGAGGACCTCGCCACCTTCGACGCGGTGATCATGCTCCAGAACTCGGGCATGGTCTGGGAGACCGAGGAGGAGCGGGAGGCGATTCAGACCTACCTGCGCAACGGCGGCGGCATCACGGCCGTGCACAACTCCCTGGACATGGGCATCGAGAACGACTTCCCCTGGTGGGACGACACCATCAACGGCGGGGCGCACATGCCGACGCACTCGCCGGGGACCCTGGACGGCACCGCGTGGACCCTGGACCGGGTGCACCCCTCCACCGAGCATCTGCCGCAGGTGTGGGACCGGGCCGAGGAGTGGTACAACTTCGACCCCAACCCGAGGGGCAACGTCCACGTCTTGGTCGCCGCCGACGAGCGGACCTACAACCCGGGTAACGACGCGATGGGGCCGGACCACCCGATCTCCTGGTGTCACCGGCCCGAGGGCGGGCGCGTGTGGGCCACCGCGATGGGCCACGAGCCCGACTCCTACGACAACGAGCCGCTGTTCCAGCAGCACGTGCTCGGCGGTCTGAAGTGGGCGGCGGGCGTCGCGGAGGGCGACTGCGGCGGCACCGTGTGGAACAACTTCGAGAAGATCACCCTGGACGGCGACACCGACGACCCGATGCAGCTCGACGTCGCCGACGACGGCCGGGTCTTCGTGGCCGAGCGGGGCGGCGACCTGACCGTCTTCAAGCCGGACACCAACACCACCGTCACCGCGGGCTCGCTGGACGTCTACACCGGCGGCGAAGACGGTCTGGTCGGCATGACGCTCGACCCGGACTTCGCCGAGAACGGGTGGGTGTACCTGTACTACTCCCCCGCCGATGCCGACGAGGACATCAACAGACTGTCCCGCTTCACCATCGAGGGTGACACGCTCGACCTCGCGTCGGAGTCGGTCGTGCTCGACGTGCCCGCCTACCGCAGCCGGACCTACCCGGAGCCGGGCCACACCGGCGGCGCGCTGGACTTCGGCATCGACGGCTCCCTGTTCCTCGGCGTCGGCGACGACGTCCCGCCGAACCTGTCGTCGCACTGGCAGGGCTATGCGCCGATCGACTGGCGGCCCGGCCAGGAGATGCTGGACGCGGCGCGCACCTCGGGCAACACCAACGACCTGCGCGGCAAGATCCTGCGGATCACCCCGCTGGACGAAGGCGGCTACGCCATCCCCGAGGGCAACCTCTTCGAAGAGGGCACCGAACTGACCCGACCGGAGATCTACGGCATGGGCTTCCGCAACCCGTTCCGATTCCGCGTCGACCCGGAGACCGGTCACCTGCACGTCTCCGACTACGGGCCCGACCGGCACGGCCAGCCCGACGAGCGGGGACCACAGGGCTTCGTGGAATACGACGTGCTGACCGAGCCGGTGAACTCCGGCTGGCCGTTCTGTCACGGAAACAACGAGCCTTACGCGCCGTACAACCCGGACACCGGCGAGGTCGGCGAGAAGTTCGACTGCGACAACCTGGTCAACGAGTCGCCGAACAACACCGGCCTGACCGAGCTGCCGCCCGCCGAGATGCCGCAGGTCTGGTACGACTACGCCATCTCGCCGGAGTTCCCGGAACTGGGTTCCGGCGGCAGCGGGCCGATGAGCGGGCCGGTCTACCGCTTCGACCCCGACAGCGAGTCGGAGACGAAGTTCCCGGAGTACTTCGACGGGGTGCACTTCTTCTACGAGTGGACCAGGGACTACATCAAGGAGTTCCACCTCGACGAGGACAACCAGTTCCTCAAGAGCAACGACTTCCTCGCCAACGAGACGTTCAACAAGCCGATGGACATGGAGTTCGGCTCGGACGGCTCGCTCTACCTGCTGGAGTGGGGCAGCGGGTTCGGCGGCGGCAACAGCAACTCCGGCCTCTACCGGATCGATTACAACCAGGGGCAGAGCCGACCGGTCGCCGTGGCGACCGCGAGCGCGACCAACGGGCCGACGCCGCTGGAGGTGACCTTCTCCAGTGAGGGCAGCGCCGACCCCGCCGGTGGTGACATCACGCTGGGCTGGGACTTCGACGGCGACGGCACGGTGGACTCCACCGAGGCGAACCCGACGCACGTCTACACCGAGCCGGGGGTCTTCACCGCTCAGCTGCGGGTCACCAACGTCGCGGAGCAGACGGGGTACGCGAACATCGAGATCACTGTGGGCAACACCGCGCCGACCGTGGTGTTCGACGCCCCGCCCAACGGCGGACTGATCGAGTTCGGCGAGGACGTCTCTTACGAGCTGACCGTCACCGATCCCGAGGACGGCGAGGTCGACTGCGCCGAGGTGCTCGTGCGGCCCGCACTGGGCCATGACGACCACGAGCACGACACGAGCGACATCGCGGGCTGTTCGGGGACGGTCGACACCGCCGACCTCGGCGGACACCCGGAGGGCGCGAACCTCTACTACGTCCTCAACGGGCGCTACACCGACGGCGGCGGCGAGGGTGTCGGCTCGCTGACCGGCTACGACCGCCGGGTGTTGCAGCCGAAGAACAAGCAGGCGGAGTACTTCACCGACTCCTCCGGGGTGCGGGTCGTCAACGACGCGGGCGCGGAGAGCGGCGCCAGAATCGGGGACGTCAGCGACGGCGACTGGATCGCCTTCGATCCGCTCAGCCTGGAGAACATCGACTCGGTGAGCTACCGGGTGTCCTCGATCATCGAGGGCGCCTCCATCGAACTGCGGGCGGGCTCGCCGGAGGGTGAGCTGGTCGCGACCACGTCGGTGCAGAACACGGGCGGCTGGTCGAACTACGAGCAGACGGAGTCCGTCGACGTCGAGCTGGCGGGGAGCCACACCGTCTATCTGGTGTTCCGTTCGCCCGCGAACAACTCGCTGGATCTGGACTCGGTCCGCTTCGAGGGTGCGGGCTTCAGCACGCCGCCCGGCGGCGGTGAGGACACGACGGCTCCGGTGACCACGGCGAGCACCACGCCGAGCGAGCCCGACGGCCAGGAAGGCTGGTACACCACCAGCCCCGTCCAGATCACCCTCGAGGCCACCGACGACGCCGGCGACGTCGCCACCACCGAATACCGCATCGGCAACGGCGACTGGACCACCTACGAAGAACCCCTCACCCTCACCGACGACGGCACCCACACCGTCGACTACCGCTCCACCGACACCGCAGGCAACACCGAAGACACCCAGACCCTCGACATCGCCCTCGACACCACCGCACCCACCACCGAGGTCGTGCTGCCCGAGAGCGGGGGGCAGGGTTGGCATGACGGGGAGGTGACCGTGGAGCTGACCGCGTCCGATGAGGGCTCCGGGGTCGCGAGAACGGAGTGGAGCCTGGACGGCGGCGACTGGACCGCCTACACCGAGCCGGTCACCGTGACCGGCGAGGGCCCGCACTCGGTCCTCTACCGGACCGTCGACGTGGCGGGCAACGTGGAGGACGAGAAGGCCGCCACCATCCTCATCGACCCCACCGCACCCACGCTGCTGGTGGCCGGGGTGGCCGACGGACGGGTCTACGGCGACGCCACCGACCTCGTCCTGAGCTGGCACGCGGAGGACGCGACCTCGGGGATCGACTCCGTGGTGGGCACGCTGAACTCGACGGAGCTGGCCTCCGGGGAATACGTGCCGCTGCACCGGCTGTCGCTGGGCATCCAGGAGCTGTCGGTGACCGCCACCGACCGCGCGGGCAACACCACCGAACAGTCGGTCTCCTTCGCCACCACCACCTCCACCCGCGACATCAGCCAGCTCATCGACCGATTCCGCGCCACCAACCGACTCTCCCTCACCGCCACCACCCAACTCCGCACCCAACTCACCACCGCGCGGCTGGCCGAGGCAGGAGGCGACGACTTCGCGACCATCGCGGAACTCCAGACGCTCCAGACCCTCGTCGGCGACACCAGCCTCGTCACCGCAGGCGACGTCCGCAGCACCCTGGACCGCGACATTCAGGCCGTGATCGACGCGATCGAGGGAGGGTGAGTACGCATTGATCCGTTGATCCGTTGATCTTCGGACCCATCACGACCTCGGGGTCGGCGGCCGCGCAGACCGGGCCGTCGACCCCGAGGCGTCTGAAGGACAGCCCCGGAATCGACAGCTCTCGTGGTGCACAGACGACGTCGAGTGGTTGCCGTGGGACCGGTGGCCCGAAACAGTGGCCGTCGGCATGAGCGCTCAGACGCGAGGCCGGTCGGCGCGCACCTCGCCGTCGGCGTCGCCACGGCGGTCCAGCACTCCACCGTCGATCAGCGTCGGCATCGCCCGTTTCACAACCCGACGGGCAAGGCAGCTGGTCAACAGGCCCCGAAGTGCCCGTCCGCGGACCAGCCTGCGTTGGCCCAGTCCTCGGCGGCTGCCGGTGTGAAGCCGGGGAACTGATCCGCCAGTTCGGCAAGCAGCCAGGCGGTGAAGCGAGCGGCGCCCTGCGGGCAGGTATGGATGCCGTCGGCGTTGCGGTCGGCCGTGCCGTCCCGGATCTCCGTATAGGCGGTGCCCCATACTTCGCCCGCGTCGAGCACCCTTGCCTGACCGGACGACTCCGCCGCGACCGCCCTGGCGGCGTCGGCGGTGCGATCGAGATCTGCCATGTGCGGTTCGTAGAAGTCGTCGGGCCTGATCGGCGGCACGGTGACGAAGACCAGTTCCGCGCCTGCCTCGGTGACCGTGGTCGACAACCGGTCGTAGCCTGCCTCCTGCTCCGCCTGGGTGCCCCAGTCGTAGGTGGTGATCTGGTAGACGACCGCGTCTGCCTCAGCAGTGGCGATCTGCTCGGGAAGCTCCGTCCAGTGCTCCTCGGCGAACGGCCCGACGACATTCCCGCCGCCCTCGGAGGCCAGGGATTCGAACTCGACGCCGCTGGCCTCGAACGCGGCGGCCAACGGCAGCGCCTCGCCGACCGCGATGGAGTCGCCGATGAACAGCACCTTGGACAGTCCGGGCTCGGTGGCGGCGTCCGCCGCCGTTGCGTCGGTCGCCGCCGTTGCGTCATTCGCAGTGGACTCGCCGGAGCAGCCGGCAGCCAGCAGGAGCAGGCCGCTCAGGCCGAGGACGAGGCTCGGTGTCTTGGTCATGGCGTCGACTGTGCCGAGGCCGTGTCCTGCCGCCGCCCCCGCTGTGTCCCAGTTGCGTCGCAGGGGACCCGTCGCAGGCGCGGGGCCGTCGCTGCCGGGTCGATACTGGGCGGGTGGCCACGCTTCTGCTCATCGAGGATGATCCCCTGGTCCGACGCGGGTTCCAGCTGGCGCTGAGCAGACACGGGCATGACGTCCGCACGGCGGACTCCGGCGAGGAAGGGTTGCGAGAGTTCCACTCGGCCAGGCCGGACCTCGTGGTGCTCGACCTGATGCTGCCGGGCATCGACGGATTCCAGGTGTGCCGCCGTATCCGGGCCGTCGGTGATGTACCAGTGATCATGCTGACCGCGATGGGCGACGACTTCGACGTCGTCGGTGGTCTGGCGGCAGGCGCGGACGACTACGTCGTGAAGCCCGCCCAGCCCTCCGTGCTCGACGCGCGGATTCGTGCCGTGCTGCGCCGCAGCGCGGGTCACGACGGCGTGCGAGTCCATCGCGACCTGCACATCGACACCACGGCGTTGACGGTGTCGCTGCATGGCAGGCCGGTGCCGCTCTCACCGACGGAGCTGCGACTGCTGCTGACCCTGTCGCGCGCCCCTGGGCGGGTGTTCAGCAGACAACTGCTGCTGGAGGAGGTCTGGGAGCACGACTACCTCGGCGACTCCCGCCTGGTCGACAACTGTGTGCAGCGGCTGCGGGCGAAGATCGAGGACGTTCCGGCCGCCCCGGAGTACATCCAGACCGTGCGCGGGTTCGGGTACCGGTTCGGGCCGGTATGACGAAGAGGGCGCGGGCAGTGCCGAGCAGGCAGCGAACGAGGGAACTGCGGCGGACGCTGTGGCCGCGTGGGCTTCGTGCGCGATTGCTGGTCGCCTTCGTACTGGTCACGGTGCTCGGTGCCGCTGCGGCGGCCTGGTCGAGCGCAGGCTCGGCGAGCACGGCGCTGGTCACCTCGACTCAGGCGCGGCTCGCCGAGACCATCGCGGGCCAGATCGGTGCGATCACCCCGGAGCTCACCTATCCACCGGACCAGGAGTCGCTCGACAGGCTGCGCGCGGCCGTCGGACCGAACACGCTGGTGACGTATCAGAACCTCCGATCGGTGAGCGGCGACGGCACCGAGCTGATCACCGACGCAGTGCGCACCGAGGTGCGCGGCGGGAACCGACTCGTCACACAGCGGATCGTCGCCGAGGGCACGCCATGGCTGCTGGTCGGCACCCCGGTCGTGATCACGCAGCCGGACGGGGACAGTGCGCCTTCCGGCATCGAGGTGTACGCCGTGCACGACCTCACCGATGTCGAGCAGCAGATCGAGGGCTTCACCAGATCCGCGGCAGGCACCGCCGCGCTGGCACTGCCGCCTGCGGTGCTCCTGGCGCTGGTGGCCGCGCGCAGCGTGCTGCGCCCGGTCCGCGAAGTCCGGGACACCGCGCGGCGCCTGGCTGCAGGCGACCTCGACGCGCGGTCGCCGCCCAGGGGCGCCGACGAGTTGGCGGAACTGACCGTCACTATCAACGAGATGGCCGAGTCGGTGCAGACGTCGATGGCGGCGATGCAGCGAATGCAGGCCGACGCCAGGAGGTTCGCCGCCGACGTCTCGCACGAGCTGCGCACGCCCCTGAGCACGCTGACGGCGGTGGTGGAGGTGCTGGCGGCCACGGCCGACGAGATGGCGGCGGATTCCAGGGAGTCCGCGCAGCTGGCGATCACCGAGACGCACCGGCTGGTTCGGCTCGTCGAGGACCTGATGGAGGTCTCGCGATTCGACGCGGGCAGCGCCCGACTGCACAGCGAGGAGGTCGACGTCGTCGGTGCCGTTCGGGACTGCCTGCGCGTCCGTGACTGGCTGAACCGGGTCGAACTGGTGGCGCCGGAGGAGATCCGGCTCAGTCTCGATCGACGCAGGCTGGACGTCATCGTGGCGAACCTCGTCGGCAATGCGCTCCGGCACGGCGCACCACCGGTGCGGGTGCGGGTGCTGACCTCCCACGAGCAGGTGTGGATCGAGGTCACCGACAGCGGGCCAGGCATACCCCAGCGGGTGCTGCCGCATGTCTTCGACCGCTTCTACAAGGCCGATGCCGCTCGCACCCGTACTCCAGGCAGCGGACTGGGGCTGGCGATCGCGCTGGAGAACGCCCGTCTGCACGGCGGCGAGCTCGCTGCGGACAACATCGACGGTGGCGGTGCGCGGTTCGTGCTGCGACTGCCGGTCTCCATTTCGGCGCCGTGAGCGACGCTTGCGGAGCGAACCGAAACTACCGCGCGACACCTGCGGAGCGAACCGACACCACAGAGCGACACCTGCACAGCGAACCCACACCACCGAACGACACCTGCACAGCGAACCCACACCACCGAACGACACCTGTGCGCCGAACCAGCCCATAGCACCACGCTCGGGGTCGCCGAACCAACCAGCGCGAACACTGCGGACACCGTGATCAGCTGAGCGGATTCGCGCATCGAAGACAGGCGCAGGGCGCACCGAGCCGAGCGACCAGCGTGCGCCGACCGAGAACACCAGGCGACCGGGAACGGCGCCGCCGAGGCATTCGAAGGGACGTCGTGAAGCGGATCTGGTCGGCGGCAGCGGTTCTGCTACTGGCGGGCTGTGGAGTCCAGCCTTCGGGGGTGGTCGATGGAGGCGAGGCCCCGACCGGCCTGGCACCCGGTGTGACGCTGTACTTCGTCGATGCGAACGATGAGCTCCAGCCGCAGCAGCGAGACACGGGCCGCCTCGGGACGATCGCCGAGGCGATGTCCCTGCTGCTGTTGGGGCCCGGACATTCGGCGGTGTACACGGGGATCGCGCCGATCTCGACACCCCGCGTCGTGGTGACCACCACGACGGAGCTGATCGAACTGACGGTGCCGTTCACCATCGACGATGTCACCCCGGTGGGCCTCGACCAGATCGTGTGCACGGCGCTGGGCGTCCACGTGCAGGGCGGCGGGTCGAAGACCACCCAGGTGCAGGTCCGCTTCGTCCAGCCGACCCCGGAGTCGGCTGAGCGGCGGACCTGCCCGCTGATCAACTGATCAGATCAGCTTCGTGATGTCGATGGCGGGCGGGGCCGGGGCGGGCAGCGCCAGCCACAGGGCGGTCAGACCGATCACGAGCGCCACGAGCGCGAGCAGCCCGCTTTGTCCCTTCGCCCACCTGGCGTGGAACCGAATCGGGTCCTCGACCAGGTATTTCGACAGCGCCGCCATGCCGATCGACACGGCGAACACCACCGCCGTCCCGGCCCACCCGTCCAGTCCCGTCCGCTCCGGGGAGAGCAGCACGATGACGGGCCAGTGCCACAGGTACAGGCTGTAGGAGATCAGTCCCAGCCAGCGGAGCGGCTGCCAGGCGAGCCCCGTGGCCACCCAGGAGCGCGGCGTCTGCGCACACAGCACGATCAGCAGTGCGGAGGCCGCCGAATGCACGAAGAGCCCGCCGGTGAACAGCCACGAGGAGCCGACCCCGTCGACCAGCAGCCATGCCATGCCGAGCCCGACCGCCAGCAATGCCGAGAGGACACCGCCCCATCGGCCGACCACCCTGGTCAGCAGGGCCCGTACCGGTCGCGCGGCGACCACGGCGCCGAGCAGCAGGGAGAACGCCCGAGTGTCGGTGCCGGTGTAGACCCGCGTCGGGTCCGCCGGGTCGAGCAGCGTGATCATCACTACCAGCGACAGGACCGAGGCCAGCGCTGCGGCCACCGCGACTCGGTGGTCCACCCGCCGTGTGCACCTGGCGATGATCAGCAGGAGCATCGGCCAGACGAGGTAGAACTGCTCCTCGACCGCGACGCTCCACAGGTGCTCGAACACCCGGGCCGCCCCGAATCGGTCCCAGTAGCTCGCCGACTCGGCGAGCAGATGCCAATTGACCAGGTTCAGCAGCACCCAGGGGCCGTCCGCGAGCGTCGTCCGGACCAGGTCCGGCGGCCCCACCGCCCAGACCAGCACGGTGACGCAGGCAAGCATGACGGCCAGCGCCGGCAGCAGTCTCCGGAGCCGCCGTCCCCAGAACGGGACCAGCGACACTGCGCCGGTCGCCTCGATCTCCCGCAGCAGCAGGTCGGTGATGAGGTAGCCGGACAGTGCGAAGAACAGGTCCACGCCGAGGAAACCGCCGGACAGGTGGCCGGTGTGGAACAGCAGTACCCCCAGGATCGCGACACCCCGCACGCCGTCCAAGGCAGGCACGTGGGACGTGCGTCCCGTGGCCGACTCGGCGGCCTTGATCGGTTGAACTTCCGTCATGGCGCCGACTGTGTCGAGCCCGTGTCCGGGCGCCTTCCGAGTCTTGTCGCAGCCGGGTCGTGACCGACGGGCCGGACCCGGATCGCCACCGCCGACGACGTTCGCTGGGATGTGGCGGACGTCGATGGCTGCCCACCTCGACGACGACAGCGGAAGTCCTGGGCGAGACGGCGTGGTCGGTGCGGTCGGTGCGGTCCGAGCCGCTGAACCGCGAGGTCTGTTCGTGCCGGTGCAGGCCGACCGGTCCTGCGCGGGCGGTCGGGTCCGTCCAGACGGTCACCGTCGCTGAGACCGACACCGTCATCCGTTCGGCCCCGCAGCCGGGTCGGCAGGTGCCCAGCGCTCGGCCGCCTACAGCGCACGGGGCCCGAGAACCCCGCCGCCGAGACCGGTGATTTCGCCGATGCGGTGCGTACCGAGCCGCGGCGATGATGGCCGCGGAACGTGATCGATGGCATCGCCGGAGTGCACCGGCCCTCCCCTCTCGACGCGGGCGTTCACCAGGACGCCGACGTCGACCGTGCGCACTCCCGGCGGTTCCGCTTTCGATGAACAGGAGTACAACGACGTGCAGTCATCGAGCATCACCTCCCGCAGCGGCCGGTCCGCCCGCCGCACGACCCGATCGCGGCTGGCCGGACTGGTCACGGCGCTGACCATGGTCGCCACCGGCCTGGCGGTCGCGCCCGCCGCCTCGGCCCAGCAGAATCCGCACGAGCGGGGTCCCGCCCCCACCGAGAGCAGCATCGAGGCGGTGCGCGGCCCGTTCGCGGTCGCCGACACCCGCGTTTCCTCGCTGGTGTCCGGCTTCGGCGGCGGCACCATCTACTACCCGACCGACACCAGCCAGGGCACCTTCGGCGCCATCGCGATCTCGCCCGGCTACACCGGGACGCAGTCCACGATGGCCTGGCTCGGCCCGAGGATCGCCTCGCAGGGCTTCGTGGTCTTCACCATCGACACGATCACGACCCTCGACCAGCCCGACAGCCGGGGCAGACAGCTCCTGGCCGCGCTGGACTATCTCGTCGAGGACAGCAGCGTCCGAAGCAGGATCGACCCGAACCGGCTCGGCGTGATGGGCCACTCGATGGGCGGCGGCGGAAGTCTTTCTGCGGCGCAGAACCGGCCCGCGTTGCAGGCCGCCATCCCGCTGACCGGCTGGCATCTCTCGAAGAACTGGTCGCGGGTCACGGTGCCGACGCTGATCGTCGGCGCCGAGAACGACTCCGTCGCCTCGGTGCGGACGCACTCGATCCCGTTCTACGAGAGCCTGCCGTCCTCATTGGACAAGGCCTACCTGGAGTTGGACGGCGCGTCGCACTTCGCCCCGAACGTCTCCAACACGACGATCGCGAAGTACAGCATCTCGTGGCTCAAGCGCTTCATCGACGACGACACCCGCTACGAGCAGTTCCTCTGCCCCGCACCCGACGACCGGGAGATCTCGGAATACCGGGACACCTGTCCGCACTCGTAGGGCGGCGGTCGCGCGCTGCACCGATCCGGCACGCGCGACGCGAGAGGCCTCGCCGCCGACGGCGGTCGCCACCAGGCGGCCGCCGTCGGCGTCTGCGCGGTTCCGCGGCAACGACCGGTCGTCCGGGACGGAGACCCGGCCCTGCCGCGAAGTCGGTCCGGCGGCGGACGGACCCGGCGGACCGGGTTCGGTGTCCGCCGGGAACGCAGGCAGGCCGCCGAGAGGCAGGCAGGCCCCGGTCAGCTCGACTGGGCCGACCGCAGGAAGGCGAGCCCGTCGACGGCGATGGCGTCCTGTGTCTCGGCCAGCGGACGCCAGACCGAGGCGGCCACCGCGATGGCGTCGTTGTGCGCGGTGAAGGACTCGATGCACAGGGTGCCGCGATATCCCGCCGTCCGCAGCGCGCCGAGGAAGGCCTGCCAGTCCAGGTGATCGGTCCCCGGCGTGCCCCGGTCGTTCGCGCACACCTGGACGTGCGCGATGCGTTCGCCCGCCGCCAGGATCGGCGTGACGAGGTCGTGTTCCTCGATGTTGAGGTGGTAGGTGTCCAGCATGAGCCCGACCGAGGCCGAGGGCAGCCCGTCCACGGCGGTCATGGCCTGCTCGACGGTGTTGATCACGCTGGTCTCGTAGCGGTTGAGCGGTTCCACGGCCAGCCGCACGCCGCGCTCGCCCGCATAGTCGGCGACGGGGGCGAGGTTCTCGCGGAACTGCCGGAACACCGAGTCCCGCTCGGCGGAGTCCATCCGCCAGGCGCGACCGACCTCGGCGTACATCGGCCCGCCCACCACCCGACTGCCCAGCCGCACCGCCACGTCGACGCAGTGCCGCAGATAGTCCTGGGTGGCGGCGATCTGCTCGTCGGGCGCGGCGACGAGGTTGCGGCCCGCCGAGGTCACGACGCACACGCTCGCTGCGGCCAGCCCGTGTTCGGCGAGCAGCTCGGCGGTCCGACCCACGTCGATGTCGTCACGCTGTTCGACCGGCAGCTCCACCGCGTCGAATCCCCAGGCCGCGATCCGGGGCACCAGTCTCGTGAGCGCCGCATCGCTCAGCGGCGACTCCCAGACCCAGGTGTTCACTCCGATCGGGAACATCGATCTCCTTCACTCACGACGTCGGTCGCGGCAGCCCTGCGCCCGCCCTCGGCGCCGCGACGTCCACCCGCTGTCGCGGGCGTCGACGAGGGCGCGGGATGCGGGCGGTACGAACGGGGTCGGGCAGGACGGCCGCGGATGGTCTTCCTCGGGGCGAGCGGGCCGGACGTGATGGCGGCAGCGGTCACGTCCGGCCTTTCATCGGCGCACGGCGGTCCGACACACGGGAGCCGGGCCGGGGCACCGCCTACGGCAGCGCACCGGCCGGGCAGGCCCGCGGTCGGCTGGTCGGTCGAAGGAATTCAGCCGGTCCGGCCTGCTCGGCCGAGCGGCGATCGTCGACGGCCAAGACGGCCGCCGGATCGGCCCGAGCGAGCGGGTCAGTCCGGGCAGCGGTCGTCCCCCAGCAGCACCTCACCCCCAGGACGGCGATCACGGCGCGTCGCCCGCCGACGCCGACAGCGGTCGGACTCGGACGGTTCGCGTGCGCACGTGGTCACAGGCGGCGTGACGACGATCGGCGAACCGGCGACGCGGTCTGAGAGCCTGTCTTTAATCCCCACTTTCCTGTTGCGCGGGGCCAGGGGGATCAAAAACAGACTCTGAGCGTCGGCGCTACAGCGGGAGTGGTCGCCACGGCGGCGGTGGGCGACCACTCCCGCTCCCGCGCCCCTACGTCAGCCTCCCCACTCCTCGGGGAAGCCGGGCAGGTCCTCGCACCCGCAGAGGGCGTAATGCTGTGGCGGCATGCCCTCCTGCAGGTAGGAGTCCAGGTTGTCCTCGGTCACGACCGGCTGCGGCAGCCGCCATTCCCGAGGAACCTCCTCGCCGTTCAAGATCCGCAGGGCGGCGATCACGGGCGTCCGCCACTGGAAGGTCGGGTAGCCGGGTGCGATCGCGGTCAGGTCCTTGTCCTGCCAGGCCTGGAGGAAGTCCTGCTGGTCCTCGCCGACGATCGGCGGGATCTCCATCCCGGCGTCCTCGAAGGCCTCGGTGACGGCGACCGACGTGGCGCCCGCGTCCATCCACACCCCGTCCAGGCCGCCCGTGCGCTGGATGTAGTCGGAGACGATGTTCTTCGCCGTGGCCGGGTCGTCCTCGGTGAACTGGACGCCGACGATCTCCAGGTCGCTGTCCTCGAAGACGCGCTCGGCGGCGGCCCACCGATGCTCCAGCACGTCCACGCCGGGTGCGATCCGCAACGCCAGCACCGAACCGCCGGGCTCGACCTCGTCCCGCAGGAACTCCGCGCCCGCCGCACCGTAGGCGTAGCCGCCGATGGGGCTGATGAAGGTGACCGGGCAGTCCGTCTCCACTCCCCGGTCGAAGACGATGACCGGGACCTCGCCGCAGGCGGCCTCCACCGCAGGGGTCAGCGTGGCGGTGGTGTTCGGCGAGACGATGAGCGCGTCGCAGTCCTGGGCGGCCAGCGAGCCGATGTCGGAGATCTGCTTGTCATCCTGGCCCTGGCCGTCGAGAGCGGTGAAGTTCTCGATCTCCGGGTGCAGGGCGACCTCGGCCTGCATGGTGCGCCAGCCGACCGCGCGCCAGGAGTTGAACAGTCCGGCGTTGGAGAAGCACAGGTTGTGCGGGCCGTCCTGCTGATACTCGCTGGTGTCGATCATCTCCGGATCGATCATCTGTTCCCAGGGCCGGTCGTCGGGGCCCTCGGGAGTGGCCTCGCGCAGCGCCATCTGGGCCTCGTAGTCGGACTGGACGAAGAACTCCGACTCACCGGCCGCGTCGGCTCCCGTGGTCTCCGTGCCCAGATCGGTGTCGGCGGGCACCTCGCTGGTGCACGCGCCGAGCACGAGCAGGGTCGACACCGACATGATCGTCAGGGTCGACCGGATTCTGGCTCTCATCGCCTCTCCTTCGTCGAGTTGGGAACGCGTCGACGCCGCGACCACGAGACCGCCCCGAGGGCGACGGCGGCGATGACGATGACGCCCTGCACGGTGGACTCCAGTGCACCGGAGACGCCGAGCATGGTGAGCAGGGTGAAGAGGGTCTGGAGGGACAGCGCCCCCGCCATCGCGGCCACCACGGAGCCTCGGCCGCCGCCGAGGGCGACGCCGCCGAGGACCACGGCAGTGATGGCCTCGAACTCCATGCCGTTGCCCGCCTGCGCCGAGATGCCGGTGAAGCCGCCGACGAGCACGGCGGCCATCGCCGCCGCGAGTCCGGACAGGACGAATGCCGACACCCGCAGCCGGTGCACCCGAACGCCGGACAGCGCGGCGGCGGCGTCGTTGTCGCCGGTGGCGACCAGGGTCCGGCCGGTGTCGGAGCGCATGAACAGCACGGCGGCCACCGCGATGACCACCAGCACGACCACCGCCCACGGGAGCCAGGGCAGGCCGGGCACCATCCCTCGGCCGAGGGTGCGGTACCCCTCGGACAGATAGCCGCGCGGGGCGCCCTGGGTCCAGAAGAACACCGCGCCCTGGAGGATCAGCATCATCCCGAGCGTGGTGATGAACGAGGGCACCGCGAGCACCGTGGACACCAGGCCGTTGAGGAGTCCGACGACCATGCCCGCGACGAGCAGGATCAGGACCGCCACCGGCCACGGCATGTCGGGGACGATGTTGAACAGCTCGGCGGCGACGACCACGCCCACCGTGACGATCGAGCCCACCGAGAGGTCGAAGCCGCCGGAGACCATGACGAAGTACTGACCGGCCGCCAGGATGATCAGCGGGGCGGCCCGGCGGATGAAGGCCAGCAGTCGATCCGGTTCGTAGAACCCGATGTCGACGAAGGCGAGCACGATCAGCAGCACGCCGAGCAGGACGAACACCGGGGTGCTCGCCGACAGGGCGGCGGGCAGGCGGAGTCCGGCCCGCCGCGCCTCGGGGGCGACGGTGTCACTCATCCCGACCTCCGTTGGTCCTGCTGCCTGCGGCGGGCGACGCTCTGCCTGGCGTAGAGGGCCACCGCAGCGATGATCACCACGCCCCGGACGACGTTCTTGAAGAAGGGATCGACGCCGAGCTGGTCGAAGACGTTGTCCAGGACCGAGAGGATCAGGACGCCGCCGATGGTGCCGATCACCCCGCCTCGCCCGCCCGCGAGCAGACTGCCGCCGAGCACCACGGCGGCGATCGACACGAGGTCGTACTGGCCGTCGGTGCCCGCCAGCGGCGCCCCCGCGCCGAGCCTGCTCGCCAGGAAGACCCCGGCCAGGCCCGCGCACAGGGAGCACAGCACGTGCGCGGCGATCACCGTGCGATCGGTGCGGACGCCGGAGAGCCTGGCGACCTCGCGGTCGCCGCCGACCGCGTAGATGTGATGTCCGAGGCTGGTACGCCGCAGCACGAACCAGGTGAGCGTCGCGACGGCGGCGACGAGGAAGACCGACACCGGCAGCGGCCCGATCCGGTCGTAGCCCAGCCGCTGGAACTCGGTGGGCACGTCGCCTGCGGGCCCGGTGTAGGTGTTCTCCAGATAGCCCCGCAGGATCAGTGCCACGCCCAGGGTGGCGATGAAGGCGTTGACCTTGAGCTTCGTGACGATCAGCCCGTTGCCCAGGCCGACCAGGCCCGCCAGCAGCAGGGCGGCGGCGACGCCCGCGACGATGCCCGCCGCCTCCATCACCTGCGCGGTGATCAGGGTGACGAGGCTGATCAGGTAGGCCACCGAGAGATCGAGGGAACCCGCGAGGATCGCGTAGGTCTGACCGATCGCGACCAGGCCCAGCGCGGCGGAGTTCTGCAGGATGGTCACCGTGTTGGCGACGGTGACGAAGTCCCCGCCCCGCATGCCGACGATGATCCAGCCGATCAGGTAGACCGCCACGAGTGCGAGGTAGACCAGCACGACCGGATCGGCGAGGCCCGCCCGCGATCTGGCCGGGGCGACCCTCGATAACGGCGGCGGAGCGGTCGTGCCGCTCAGGGGCGTCATGCGGCGCTCTCCGCGCCGGTGCTCAGTCTCATGATCTCTTCCTCACCGACGCCCGGAGGCAGCTCGCCCGCGACGGCGCCGTCTCTGAGCACCACGATCCGATCGCTCATCCCGATGAGTTCCGGCAGTTCCGAGGACACCATCAACACCGCCATGCCCTGTCGGGCCAGGTCTCGGACGAGTTCGTGAATGGCGGCCTTCGCGCCGACGTCCACGCCTCGGGTCGGCTCGTCCAGCACGAGGACCCCCGGGCGGACGGCGAGCCACTTGGCGAGCACCACCTTCTGCTGGTTCCCGCCGGAGAGCAGCCGGACCTCCTGGCCGCTGCCGCGCGCGCCGATCCGCAGGTCGTCCAACAGCTCGGTGACGTCCACGGTCCCGGCCCGGCGGCGGCCGGTGAACACTCCGCGCACCACCAGCAGCGCGTTGTCCCGAATGGACTGGCGCAGGGCCAGGCCCTCGGCCTTGCGGTCCTCGGTGACCAGGCCGATGCCCGCGCGGATCGCGGCGCGTGGCGAGGCCGGTCGCAGCGGCGCATCGTCCAGGGTCATCTCGCCCCTGGTGAAGGGGTCCGCCCCGAAGACGGCGTGTGCCAGGGAGCTGCGGCCGGAGCCCTGCAGTCCGGCGACGCCGACGATCTCGCCCGCACGAACCGCCAGGTCGATGTCGCGCAGCCGGGCGTTGCCCGCGCCGCGCAGTCGCAGTCGCACGGGGCCGAGGTCGGCGGGCTCCGCCCGATCCGGGTAGTAGTCGCCGAGTTCGCGACCGACCATCAGCCGGATCAGGTCGTCGGCGGTGACCTCGTCGGTGGGTCGGCAGGCGGTTCGTCGGCCGTCCTTGAGCACCGTCACGCGGTCGGAGAGGTCGAAGATCTCCCGCATCCGGTGGGAGATGTAGAGGATTCCGATGCCGCGTTCGATCAACCGTCGAACTAACGAGTACAGCAGTTCGACCTCGTGATCGGCCAGCGCGGCGGTGGGCTCGTCCATCACCACGATGCGTGCGTCACCCGCCAGGGCCTTGACGATCTCGACGACCTGCTGCTGGGCGACGGAGAGCCTGCGCACCGGTGTGTGCGGGTCGATGGACATCTCGCCGATGTCGGCGAGCAGCGCGGCGGTCCGGTCCGCCATCGCCCGGCGATCGACGACGCCCGTGATCCTGCCGAGCAGGCCGCCGCGCCTCGGTTCGCGGCCGAGGAAGACGTTCTCGGCGACGGTGCGATCCGCCAGGAGCGTCAACTCCTGGTAGATGATGGCGACGCCCGCGGCCTGCGCCTCGACGGGGTGGGCGAAGGAGACCTGTTCGCCGTCGATGCGGACGGTGCCCGCCTCCGGTTCGTGCACCCCGGCGAGCACCTTCATCAGGGTGGACTTGCCCGCCCCGTTCTCACCGACGACGGCGTGCACCTCGCCCGCGCGGAGCTCCAGGTCCACTTCGGTCAGCACGGGGACGCCGACGAAGCTCTTCGAGATTCCTCTCATCTCCAACAGGCACGGCGACTGGTCCCCCACGCTGCCCTCCGATACGCCGATGTAATTCAGGTCACTGTATGGACTTTCGCCCACTTTGACCAGAAGGTTGTTTGGCCGGAATGAAAGTTGTCCGACTTGAGACAAGTCCGGTACGTACCGTAACGATCACCCTGCCCGACGGACACCACCGTTCGCCGGGTCGTCGACACGCCGTCCGGCGCGACGAGACCCCGGCGTGGCGCGTGCCGTCGGCCAGTCGCCGCAACCGGCGCGGGGCATCGGTCGCGCGGGTTCGGGACGGCCGTTCGCCGTTGCCTGCATCACCGATGCCCTGCGCCGCAGGCGATCCGGCTCGAGCTCGGTGGTCCGATCCGGTAGGCACGGCAGGGCGGATCGTCCGGGCCTCGGGCCGATCACGGCCGGGCCGTCCGGCGGTCGGGGACTCGCCTCGCTCGACCGCGGCGGGGGACGTCGCGAGCGCGCGACGGCCTGCCGCGCCGGAGCCGTTGGGCTACGAGGCGAACGCCGCAGGCAGCGGGCCCGAGACAACCGGGAACACCCTCGGCGACCCCGAACCCGTGCCACCGCCGAGCCGAGCCGATCAGCGTCGGGCGAACAGCTCGATCTCCCCGAGGGCGACCGGGTCACCGTCCGTCGCGCCGTGGGCGCCGCGCACCGTGACGCGCACGCGCTCGACGTCGCTGATCCCCGTCCTGGTCTCCTGTGGACCAGGCCGGTCCGCGAGCGTGACGTCGACGGTCTCGGTCTCGCCGGTCGAGCTGATCGCGGTGATCTCCAGTTCGGCCGCCCTGGCCTGGCAGGCGAAGTCCGCAGGCTCGGCCGAGCAGCCGGTGTGCGCGATGACGGCCAGCAGCCGGACCGGACCGTCCAGCGTCAGCTCGACGGAGTCGCCTACCCGCGCCGACCAGAACTGGTTGCTGACCCCGTCGGCGACAGCGGACGGGGGATGCTCGGCGTCCGCCCCCGCCGAGCCGGCCACGCTCACCACGACCACGGGGAAGGGGGTGGCCAGCCGGTCTCGGACGTCGTCGACCGCCGCCCGCCCGAGCGGATACAGCAGGACGCCGCCGATGATCAGGGCGGCGACCACCAGCAGCAACAGGGCGATCCGGCCGAACGGCGCGCCGTCGGCACGGCGGCCCCGCCAGGGCAGCCGCAGCCAGGACCACCGCGAGCCCCGCCGCGCCTCGGGCGCCGGGGTCAGCGGCAGAGCGCAGCGCCGACAGAAGCTTCTGGTGGGCGGGTTCGCCGTGCCGCAGCGCGGGCACGGCTCGCCGTCGAACTCCTCCTCCGTTCGTGGCGTGTCGGCGGGCAGCGGTCGGCGCGGCACCGCTCGGCCGGGCTGCACCGGCGCGGGCTGGATCGACTCCGGCGCCGGGCGGGACGCCCCGGCCGCTCGCCTGGTCGGCTTCGGCGCCGTGGAGTCCGAGGCCGTGGCGTCCGAGACAGTGGCGTCCGGAGCCAGGAGGCCGGGCGCCACCGGGCCCGGCGCTGCGGGGGCCTGCCCGATGGGATTCGGTGCTGCGGGATTCGCTGCACCGGACTTCGGCGCGGCGCGTTCCGGCGCGGCGCGTTCCCGCACAGCAGGGTCCGGCACAGCAGGCCCCGGCACAGCAGGCCCCGGCCCCGGCCCGCCGGGTTCCGGCGGTGCGCCGCCGGGCATTCCGATCGGCGGCGCCTGCGTCCCGGGCCGGGCGGTGGTGTCGGTCGGATCGGACGGCGGCACGTCGGCGAGCCCGGCCCCCGACGGTGCAGGCTCCGACGGCCCGGAAACGGACGGCGGCCGATCGGATCGAGCCGGGTCCGCCGCCAGCCGCCGGAACAGTCCGGGTCGCGCCGGGTCCGCTGGGGCCGAGCCCGCCGCCCCCGGATCGGAAGGCGGGACCTCGGGTGCCGCCGTCGGCGTCGAGGCGGCACCGGGCTCGGGCTGCCCGGCGGTCCGATCCGCTGCGGCCGGGGTGTCCCAGGCCAGGTAGGCGCCGCAGGCGACGCAGAACGTCTCCTCGGGTCCGTTGAGGACCCCGCATTGCGGGCAGGCACGCACTCCCGATCACCCCTCGTCCGGTCGCGGTCCGCCGACCGGCGGGCCTGCCCGATCCGGCGATCCCGGCCGCCCGCTCGGCTCGACGCCTCGATCACCGGCCGGACCGGCGGGCACCGTCCCGACGGCCGCACCGCCGCCCGGCCCGACGGCCGCACCATCACTCGGCCCATCACTCGGCCCGCCGCCCGGGCCCCCACCGGTAGGCGGCGGAACGACCCGCACGGTGCAGACCAGGTGCGCGGGCCGGACGGACTCCACCATCGAGCGCACGCGGTCCACCGGTACCTCGCCCCCGTCGGGCCGCCACACACTGATCAGCACGCGATGTCCTCCGGTACCCGGCAGTGCCGCGCCCGTGGTCGTCGACCAGGCGGCCCCGCCGCCGTCGGCGATGTCGGCGCGGACGCCGAGCAGCAGCCACAGTCGCTCGGCCAGTCCCCGACCGGTGCCGCGACTGCCGTGCAGCGCGACCGCCCTGGCGACCACGGCACGCCGCAGCGGCTCCGGCCAGCTCGGCTCGATCTCCACCGCCAGCCACGAGGCGAGCCAGTCCAGGAAGTCCGGCGGAGCCAGCTCGGGGTCGAAGTAGGCGGGCAGGTTGTCCAGCACGGCGAGCACCGGCGCGAGCACCGAGTCCAGCCCCTGCGTGAGTCGCTGCGCGAGATCGTCGTCGGCGTACATCGCGGGGAGCAGGTCGCCGAGTCGATGGCGGGACGCGAGGCCGGGCAGGGCCCGGCGGCTCACCGGGCACCGCCGCTGCGGTGGACCACCGTGACCTGATGCTCATAGCTGAAGACCAGCGCACCCTCGTCGAGGTCGATGCGGTCCACCGGCGTGCCGCGACGGCCGGTGATCGGGTCGGCGGGCAGCAGCCGCACGTCCTCCACCAGGTTCACGCCGGGCACCCGTTGCAGGACCGAGAAGACCTCCCCGAACTGCACCGGCCTGCCGAAGGGCCAGCCCGTCCCGTCCGGGCCGCCGCGCAACGGGTCGAGATGCCGATGCAGGGCACGCAGCGCGGCGCGACTCACCTCCTGGACGTCCTCGGCGAGGCTGACCAGCCTGGCGACGACGGTGAGGCCCTGGTACCTCGGCGGTTCGACGATCAGCCGGGTGCCCAGCAGCCTGCGCTCGTCGAGCCGCCGGGTGATCACGGCCAGCAGGGCGGGCGCGGGGACGAGCTGTTCGAAGCGCAGCCGGTCGTCCTCGTCCGCGACGGCGTCGGGCACCACGAGGACGCGAACGCCGCCGAGGTCGGCGGCGGCCGATGCGGGCGCCGACTCGTGATCCGGATCGCCCGCGGACAGGCAGCGCACTCGCGCGGTGGGGGCGGCGAGGCGGGCGATCTGCTCGAAGTCGGCGGCGGTCACCGCCCGGTCCTGGGTACGCAGCTGGTTAGGGGCGCGCAGCCGTGCCTCGGCGACCGTCTCGCCGTCGACGCCGCCCGCCGCGGCCGCCCGGTTGACCACCGAGGCGATGTAGGGCACCGAACTGCGCAGCACCGTCAAGGCGCCCGCCGCGAGGTTGCCCGCCCGGCCGCCGCCCGTGCGATAGCGCGGCACCCGGATCGGAGCGCCTTTGGGCGGCACGGCACCGAACTGGCGCAGGCTGCCGTCGGGCTCCCGGACGGCGGGCGGGAAGGTGAACTCGCCGGTGGTCGCGTCGAGCACGACATGCCGGTCCGTCGGCGAGGAGCGGCCGAAGTGCTCCACGACCGTCCAGTCCTGCCAGTCCCGACCGTCGTGGACCTGCACGATCACGGGATCGGCGTCCAGCAGCACCGGCACCTGATCGAGGCGGAAGCGTTGGCCCGCAATGCCTTCCGACCGACCGAGGAGGACGTCGGTGACGAGCTCGGCGTGCTCGGCGGTCCCGGTGCCGCCGATGGTGACTGCCTCGGCCGAGTGCACCGTGGGCGACTCGGCGTAGAACGGCTGGCCCGGCGCGGGCTCGGTGACCCGGCAGCGCAGCCACCCCGCTCGCACGCCCGCCACCACCGAGCGGCGGTGGCTCGTCGGCACGTGCAGCACCACCTCGCCGGGTCGGTTCAGGCCGCCGGTCGTGTCGTGGTCCACCTCGCACTCGGCCCAGTCCGCGCCGTCCCACGCCTCCCAGATCAGCGGCGGCTGCCGGGGATCGACGCCGACGCCCTCCACCCGGCTGTCCAGACCCACCGCGACCGCGCAGCCGGGCACGGCGTTGGACAGCCCCAGCAGCATCGTGTCGCCGACGGCAGGCGCGGGCTGGAAACAGCGGACGTCCCGCCCGGCGGTCAGCTCCGGGGTGTGGTCGACGGGTTCCGCCCCCACCGCGCGGGTAACCAGCCGGTCCAGTGCGCAGGGCACGATCGCGAGGTCGGCGACGGTGGCGAAGAGCATCGCCTCCTCGGTCTCGGTGCGCACGGTGGCGACCTCGGTGCCCGCCCGCAGCGCGACGACGTCCGGCTGTGGCGCCGAGAGCCAGAAGGTGATCTCGGCGCGGGCCGGGGCGGGCGGGAACAGCGTGATGCCCAGCAGGTCCAGGAACGCCAGGTAGTTCTTCTCCGGCACCCGGTTGAGCCGGTAGACGAGCTGGTCGACCATGTGGGCGAAGGTCTCGATGAGGGTCACGCCGGGGTCGGAGACGTTGTGATCCGTCCACTCGGGACAACGCTGCTGGACGTAGCGCTTGGCCTCGTCGACGAGCTGTTGGAAGCCCCGGTCGTCCAGGTTCGGTGCGGGCAGGGCCATCAGTCGCCGCCTTCCGCTCGGTCGGAGCCGGTCAGTCGGCCGGGGTCGCCGTCACCCGCCTCCCCGGCGGGGATGACGTAGAACGGGAACACCAGGTTGCGGCGGTCGTTGGTGCTCCGGATCCGATAGCGAATGTCGATGTAGAGGGTGCCGTCCTCCACCGCGTCGAAGGCCACCACGACCTCGCCGACCTCGATGCGCGGCTCCCACCGCTCCAACGCGGCGCGGACGTCGAAGGCGATCCGGCCCGCCGTGGCACCGTCGGCGGGCGCGAAGACGTGGTCGTGGATGCCGCAGCCGAACTCCGGGCGCATCGGCCGCTCGCCGGGCGCGGTTCCCAGGATCAGCCGGACGGCCTCCTCGATCTCCTGTTCCCGCTCCACCATGCCGATCCCGCCCGTCGGCCCGATCCGCAGCGGGAAGCCCCAGCCCCGTCCGATGAATCGGTCACTCATCGCGCACCGCCGAAGAAGACGTCGGGTGAGCCGCCCGCCACCGAGGCCTTGCAGGTCGTCTGATCGCCGACGCGCGCGGCGGGAACTCCCGAGATCAGCACCGGGCCGAGGAGCGCGCCCGGCGCGGGCAGCACCACGTTGCCCGGCCCGAGCGCCGCGTGCGGGGGCGGCGTCGTGCAGACGTTCAGGCTGCCCACGACGGCGGCGGGTCGACCGTTGATCAGGACCGTCGGCAGGCCCGCCCTCGGCGCGGGCGCCAGCGTCCCGGTCTTCACCGGGGGCGGCGCGGGCACGCCGGGAACCGACGGCGGCACGGGCAGATGCGAGGTCGGATCGCCGATCCGAGCGGCTGCTGGCATCGCGCTGACTCCTTGGCCGGTGGGTCGAGGCGGGCGGAACGGGCGGACGTGGGCGGATGCCTGCGCACGGCGGACCGCAGGCCGGTGGCGGGCTGCTGCGGGGACGGCCGGACGCGACGCCGGGCCTGCGGCGAGGGGACCGATGCTGAGCAGGCCGCCGACGCGAGATCGGACCCGGCGACGACCGCCCCGTCGGAGACGGCCGGGCAACGCGGCGACGACGGGGCGCCCGGCAGGACTCGGCGTGGAGGCCGACCGGCGACACGGCGCCTCGGACTCCCGGTCGTATCCGCTCAATTGAGCCGCACCACCCGTCCGTTGATTACGGCCTCGGTGCCGCCGTCCATCCGCAGGCCAGCGGTGGCGTCGATCGAGACCCGGCGTCCCTTCATGGCGAGGTCGCCCCGGCCCGCGTCGAGGGTGATGCCCTGACCGGACACGGTGACCTCGCCCTTGGCCTCGATGCTGACCGTTCCGTTGCTGTGCACGGTGATCTGGGTCTGCTGCTGGTCGAGATGCACCTCCAGCCGTCCGTCGCCGGTCCGCAGCCGGACCCCGCGCGGGCCGCCGGTCTTGTCCAGCAGCTCCAGCCGGTTGCCGCCGCGCGACACGAGGGACCGTCGATCGACGGTGCCTCGGGTGCCGTCGACCAGGGGCACGTCGTGGCGGGCGGGCAGGTCGACGCCGTTGTAGAGGGTGCCCAGCACGTAGGGCCGGTCCAGGCAGCCCTGCTCGAAGCCCACCAGGACCTCGTCGTCGACCTCGGGACTGCACACCCCGCCGCCGCCGAGCTGCGCGGTGCGGACCCAGTCGGTGACGTAGTCGTCGGACAGCCACGGAAGCCGCAGCCGGACCTCGCCGCGCCCCCGGCCGCCGGGCTCCTTGGTGTCGGTGACGATGCCGACGGCCAGGCCGTTGATCCGCTCGCCGCGCGCCGGGGCGTTGGCCCCGGTGACCAGGCCCGCGAGCGAGCGATCCGAGGAGGCGCTGACGACGACGGTGGTGCGGTAGCCCCCGCCGGGTTCCAGGACGTGCTGAGCGGCGGTGACGGTGAACCGACCGGAGAACGCCGGGCCGACGTTGCCCAGGGCGACCGGGACGCCCGCGCGCAGCCTCGGGTTGCCCAGCACCACCGCCTCCAGCTCGCCGAATCCCGCGCTCGCCGAGGCGGCCAGCGCGCGGACCGCCGCGCCGGTCTCGGCCTGGGTGCGATACGGGGTGTCGGTGACCAGCAGCCGGGGCGACCCGCCGAAGGCCGCACTCGCCGTCGCCGGACTCAGCCCCGGCAGGACGGTGTCACTGGTGACGGCGGCGGCACGGCCGACGAGCGCGGTCTTGGTCTTGACGTCCCAGCCTCGGACCTCGACCCCGGTGACCTGATCGGCGCTGGTGACGGCGGCACGCAGCGCCACGAGGTTGCGGCCGTACTCCAGCACCAGCGGGTCCCGCAGCGAGGACGTGGTGGGCGACGGAGCGCGAGCAGCCGGATCGAGCCGGACGAACTCCAGCCGCTCCTCGTCGTCCATGGTGACCATCGCGCCGTGCTCCCGCGCGAGATCCTGGAGGAAGTCCCAGTCGGAGACGCCAGCCTGGCTGAGGTGCGGATAGGTGATCGAGTCGGCCTGGATGCGGCCGACTCGCAGGCCCGCGCCCCTGGCGACCTTGCGGATGATGTCGCTCGCGGTCATGTTGCGGAAGGCGACGACCTTGCGGCCTCGGAACAGCCGGTGCACTCGGCTGGTGGCGCGGACGACGGTGAACGAGCCCGTCTCGTCGCTGTCCAGTTCCAGTGCGGTGACCTCGCCCGCGAACAGGGTCGTGCGACCCCGGTCCCGCACGGTGCTGACCGAGACGGTCAACCGGGTGCCGATGGTGATGCCGGTCTTGACCAGCAGTTCGTGGTCGGGGTCGCGATAGGACAGTTCGGCGGTGTCGGGCAGATTGACGCTCTCGTCCACCACGCAGCGCACCAGCTGAGCAGCCCAGGCGGGCGGCAGCTCGTCGGGCGCCGCGATGATCGGGTCGGCGGCGAAGGAGCGGCCGGAGGTCTCCTCACTCGTCCCCATCAGGCCGCGCTCCCGTCGCCCGTGCGCGGGCCTTCGTCGTAGGCGGGCAGCAGCAGCTCGGTGCCGGGCGGCAGGACCATCGGATCGTCGATCTCGTTGGCGGCGGCGATGACCCGCCAGATCGTCGCGTCGCCGTACTCGCGCCAGGCCAGCAGCGGAAGGCTGTCGCCCGCGACGACGGTGTGGGTCCGGCGGGCCGCCTCGCCGCCGGAGGTGGGGTTCTGGCCGGGAGTCTCGCCTGCCGCCTCCTCGATGCTCAGCGAGCAGGTGGCGCGCAGCGGAGTGCCGTCGACGTCGAACAACGAGTACTCGACGGAGAAGCCGGTGAGCACCCCGTCGAAGGTGGTGGTGCGGGCGGTGCCCCACTCGAAGCGCACCCACGGGCTGGCGGGCTTCCTGCTGCCGAGGCTCTTGGGGGTGGGGACGCAGGCCAGCATCAGCTTCTCCACCCGGTCCTCCACCGACTTGTCATGGGTGGCGGTGGCGTCCATGAACACCGCCACGGAGAGGCTGCGCGGGCCGCTGCCGACGAACTCGGGCAGCGCCGACTCCCCCGCCATCCGCGAGGGCGTCCGCCGCCATTCCGTGCTCTTGGTCAGCGAGAGCCGATTCGGGTTGAACTGGAACGGAACGCGGGCGATGGTGCCGCCTGGTCCGGCCCCCACCGAGGCGGGCGGCTCCATGATCAGCAGGACGGCGTGCACCAGGTTCACCCCTGGCGTCGACGACATGGCGGGTCCTCTCCTCCCCTCGATCAGCTCGCCAGCAGGCCCTGGTGCGCGATCTCCAGGGTCTCGACGGCCGGTTGCGAGGTCGACGGATCGAACGACGGCCCCGCCCAGCGGACCGGGATCGCGCCCTGGACCTGCCAGCGGGCGATGGGAGTGCGATCCGGGCGCAGCGCGACGATCTCGCCGTTCTTGGGCACCACGCGGCGCACCAGATCCGTGATCCAGCGGGTCACCTTTGTCGTGTCGGCGGTGACCGGCCTGCTCAGCGTGATGTTGGACCAGGTGATCCTGGTCGGCAGCTGCCAGGTGTAGCCGTTGTTGCCGCCCTCGGCGAACTGCTCCACCTCGACCTGTGCGCCCAGCCCGGAGCAGGTGTGGAAGGCCCCGAGGTCGTTGCCGCCGATGCTGAGGCGGAAGAAGACGCTGGTGGCGAAGATGCGGTCCGTCATCGGATGCCTCTCTGCGGTGTCGACCGTCTCGGCCGGAGCGCTCGGCTGCGGCCGAGACGATGTCGGCCTCGGTGGCCGGGGCGGGCGGCGCCGTCGGCGTGGGGCGGAGGTGGCGGTGGCGAGGTCGGGGTGCCGTGGTGGCAGGTCGGTGGTGGCGAGGTCGGGGTGCCCGTGGTGGGGGTCGGCGGTGGGCGTTGCGGTCGTCACGGGTCGGCGGCTGCGGGTCGGCGGTCGGCGGGTGGTCAGCGGGTGGTCAACGTCGGCGGTCGTGCAGGCGGCCGATGCGTTCTCGGCCGTGGCGGAGTTCGGCACGCAGCAGCCGGCTCACCGGGTCGAGCAGTCGGCGCGCCAGGTCGTCGAGTTCGGCGCCGGAGCGGGCGGCGGAGCCGCCACCGGGACCTGAGGCCATGCCGAGCCCCGAGGCCACGCCGGTGCCCGACGCCGCTCCGGTGCCCGCGAGGCCCGGCGGGGCCGCCGGTCGCCGGTCGTCGGCGACGTCGGGCCCGACGTCGGGCCCGACGTGGCGCGCGAGCTGCGGGCTCCGCGACACGGTGATCGGCACGCCGGGGATCGGCACTGGCTGCGGGGGCGGCAAGCCTGCAGGCACGGCGCGGGCGCGCGCCACCGGAGCCGCCGGGCCCGACTGGTCGGCAGGCGGGGCGGGGAGGACCACCGCAGGACGAGACACGGTCGTGCCGTCCACGGCACGAGTCTCGACCGGTGCGGTGCGGAGGGCCTGCGGCGCCGCGCCTGCGCGAGCGGCGGAGACGGTCGCGGCGGCCTGCGCCGAAGGCCGGGCCCACGCCTCGGAACGCCGCTGGAGGATCGAGCCCGGTCGACCCGGCGAGACCGGCGAGACCCGCGAGATCGGGGCCTGGGAGATCGGGGCCTGCCGAGTGAGCGGCGGCGTGCCTGCTCGCGCAGACCCGGCAGCGCCGCTCGCGTCGGGCGGCTTCGTGCCCTTCACGGCGGGCGGTTTCGCGCCCCGCTCAGCGGAAAAACCTGCACCGCCTGCGGTGGAAGAACCTGCGCCGCTCGCGGCGTTGGAGTCTGCACCGCTCGCGGCGAACGCATCTGCTCCGCGCGCGGCAATAGAGTCTGCACCGCTCGCGGTGGTCGCCCCCGCGCCCTCCGCTCCGGGCCGGAGGTCACGAGCACCGGCCCGTCCGCGCCGAGCCGCCCTTCGTCTCTCGGCTGACGACGAGGAACGCCCCGAGGGGCGGGCGGGTGCGGGGTCTGCCGTCGCGTCCGCGACCGGATCGGCAGGCACCGCAGACTGAGCCGATCGCGTCCACCGCAGCGGAACCACCGGGGCGGGCGGCCTCGTCGCCGTCTCGTCCCCGCGTCCGTCGCCGGTCGGGCCCGCCACCGCGCGCTGCACCGCCGAGGGAACGGCGGGCCGCAACGGTCGATCGCCCAGGAGGCCGACCCGCCGGGTTCGGGAGACGGCGGGCCTGCCGAGTCGAGCAGCCTCTCCCGAGGCGGCGGAGGGCGGCGCCGCGCCGTGGTCGGGCGGCGCGGGCGGCAGCGTGGCCTGGCCGGCACTCGGCCCGCCGGGCCTGCGGCGACCGCCCGATTCTTCGCTGACGGCGGTCGGCCTCGGCTCGCCCGCCTGCCCGCCCGCAGCGCGGTCGGCCGCGGGGTGCGACGTCGAGGGGCCTGCGGCGGTGTGGAGCGGCAGACCTGCTGCGGTGCGCACGGCCGATCCGGTGGCGATCTCGCTTCGCTGGACGGGCTGGACCACCGGCAGCGACGCGGGCTCGGTTCCCGACTCGCGGCCGAGAGGCTCGGCGATCGGCTGCCCGGCGCCCGCTGCGCCGACGTCGGCACCGAGCAGCGACCGGTCTGTCTGCAAGGCCCCCGAAGCTCCGGAGGATCCCGAGTCGACAGTGGACGGATCAAGGGGAAGACGGTCGCTCACATCGCGGCGGCCGTCCGAGCGCCGAGGATCGGAGCCCGCAAGCCGGGCGGAAGCATCCGTGCCTGCAGTCTGCTCCGGCGTCGGGCCCTTCGATGATCCGCCGTCGGCCGGGACGGGCGCGAGCCCGGAACCCTCGCTGCCGGTCGGCGCGCCCCGTGCCGGGCCTCGACCGTGTCGAGCACCGTCCGAGGCCGAGCCGCCCGCCTCGGCCCCGGCACGCTGCACGATCGGGCCGGGGCCGTCGCGGTCCGGCGGGCTCGCGGCGGACCGGTCCTCGCCACTCGGTCGTGGGTCGGGCTCTCGGCCCAGCAGCGCTGCGGTCGGCCCGTCGGCGGCAGACTCGATCCGCGGCGCAGGCGACCGGGGCGAGTCCTGGGTCTCGGCCTCGTGGGCAGCCGTCCCCGACGTCTCCTGCCGGGTCGGCCGTCGGTCGGCTCCCGACCCGAGCGGGGCGGCCTGTTCCGACGGCCCGGCGCTCGATGACGTCGGACCGGTGCGGCCGGGCTGCGGCAGCTCGGCGGCGTGCTCGACTCCGGACGGTCGCGGCCCGCGCTGATCCGCCGTGGCAGCCGGCCTGCCTGCCGAGGTCGGGCTCGACGTGACGGGCAGCGCCGAGGGCGGCAACGCGGTGAGCGGCGACCCGAGACCGACCCGCGAACGGGCAGGCGACGACGGAGCCGCGAACCGCCCGCGCACGGCGTCCGCTGCCGTCCCCGACGGTCCGAGGCGCCCCGAGGTCCGCTCGGCACGCTGCACCGCCGTCGGCGGATTCGACAACGGGGCACCCAGCCCCCGGCGCGTTCCGTCCGCCGGGCTCGCCGAGCGCGCCCGCACGACAGGCGTCGAGGGCAACGGGTCCGAGTCATCGGGCCGACCGCCGGCGCCGCCCGAGTCGGTCGGTGGGACGGGGGCCGACCCGGCGTTCGCGTCGGCAGCGGTCCTCGGACCACCATCGCGGCCGAGGGTCGGGGCCGCCGCCCGGTCGGGACGGCCTACCGCCGGCGGCTCCGCCGACCCGCGAGCCGCCGCGGCGGTCGAGGCCGAACGGACCGGGACGTCGACGGCAGGCAGGCTGCGCAGGGGCCGGATCGCCCGCGCGACGATCAACGACGGCCCGACCGGCCGGGCCCGGACCGGTTCGGCCGCGACCGCGGAGTCGTACCGCGCAACGGATGCAGCGTCGCTCGGTGAACCTACGGACACCGCAGGACCGGACACCCCAGGGTCGGACACCGCAGCGTCGGACACCGCAGGCCCGGCCGGCCGCCGGACGACGGCCCCGGCCGAAGGACCGGACTCCCCCGAGGTGGGCGCCCGCGACAAGAGCGGCGCCGAGCGAGCGGCTTCGGTCGCGTCCCGTGGCACGGTGGCAAGCCGCACCAGCGGCGGTCCCCCGGCGGTTCGCTCGGCCCCGCCCTCGGCGCGGTCCACCGGACGCAGCAGTCCGCCGATCAGCCCGGCGGGCGCCGCAGGCGAGACGAGATGACCGAGTTCGCCGCCGAGGCGGGGGTTCTGCCAGGCCGCGAGACCGGTCCGGAAGCGAATCCCGTCCGAGACGCCCGCCGGGGAGCGCTGGATCACGCCGGACAACGGGGCGAGCGCCCGCCAGCCGCCGTCCCAGGCCGCCGCCGAACCCGATTCCACCCCGGCCGGGCCCGCCGAGGCGAGATCGCCCGAATCAGCGCCGGAATCGGCGACGGAGCCGACGTCCGCCGCGAGTCCCCGAGCGGGCTCCCAGGTTCGGTTCGACGCCGCCCCGGTCTCGGCGGTCCCGCTCGACCGCCGACCGGCACCGTCGGCCCGCGCCCGGCTGCGCAGCAGCCTGCTCCACCACGCCACCCGGTCTCACCCGCTCTCGTTGATCCTGGTGTTGATCCGCGCGATCTCGTGCACCCAGCGCCGACGCTCGTGGTGTTCGAGATCGAGGATCTGAGCGCGCGACCAGTGGAAGTGGTAGGCGATGTACGCGACCTCCTCATGCAGGCGGTCGGCCGCGTACGTCACGATTCCCCCAGGCGGCCGCCCGCGAGGTCGACCTCGAAGCTCGTCGAGCAGGCGGGACAGGTCACGCCCGCCCTGGTGTGTCCCTCGCTGTTGATCCGGCGGTAGAAGTCCTGGAGGAAGGCGACGTCGGTGGCGTACATCTGCTCCACCACCCCGGCGTGGATGTCGGTGACCGTCCCCAGCTCGGTGATCACCAGGCTGAGCAGGACCACCCCGAGGTACGCGGGGTTCTCCTTGACCCGCAGGTCGGTCTGCGGGCGCAGTTCGTCGCGGGCGGTGGCCAGCCGCATCCGGCCGTGCCGGTGCAGGACGCCGTCGCCGTCGAGATAGCCGCGCGGCAGCTCGAACTCGAACTCGGTGCGCAGGCCGTCCCCCGCAGGGGTCCGAGGGACGGCCCGCGCGGGCTCCGGTTGTCGATCGGCGTCCTCGATCAGCTCGTCGAGGGCGCCGATGCCGACGGTTCGGCGTCTCATTGGACCTTGATCTCCTCGAACACGATGGTCACTCGTTCGGTGGCCGCCGCCGACTCGCCCGCCTTGAACGAGGGCCCCTCCCATTTGCTGGCCCAGCAGCCGAAGAGGTTGATCCGGCGAACCGTCTCCTTCTTCGTGTCCTTGATCTCGATGGTGAGCTCCTTGCGCGCCTCGTCGACCTGCCCCTCGTTGAGGGTGAGGTCGATCCACTTGGTGAAGGCGTCGCTCTTGTCCAGGCCCCGCGTGATGACGACCTCGCCGCTGCGGCGGGCGCCGGGCTGCTTGCGGATGACCTGGATGCCCTGCGTGGTCACGAAGTTGCTCTCGACGACGTCCTCTTCGACGGACAGCCCGCTGACCTCCTGGACCGACTCGACCTGGATGCCGCCCATCTCGAGGCCGAAGATGTGGGTGGAGAGTGAATCGCCTTGTGCCATCGGGACTCAGCCGCCTTTCTCATCGCCGAGGTGGGTCGCGGCGGTCATTCGTCGACCACGCTGGTGCTGTCGGAGAACTGGGCGAGCCGGAAGACGACGAACTCGGCAGGCTTGACCGGGGCCACGCCGATCTCACAGATCACCTGGCCGAGGTCGATGGACTCCTGCGGGTTGTTCTCCGCGTCGCACTTGACGTAGAAGGCCTGTTCCGCCGTGCGGCCGAACAGCGAGCCGCGCCGCCACTCCTCGGTGAGGAAGGCGGAGACGTTGCGTCGGATGCTGGCCCACAGCCGATCGTCGTTGGGTTCGAAGACCACCCACTGGGTGCCGAGCAGGATCGACTCCTCCAGGTAGTTGAAGAGCCGACGCACGTTGAGATAACGCCAGGCGGGGTCGGAGGACAACGTCCTGGCGCCCCAGATTCGGATGCCCCGGCCGGAGAACGCGCGGATGCAGTTCACCCCGATCGGATTGAGCAGGTCCTGCTCGCCCTTGCTCAGCGGGTTCTGGAGATCCACCGCGCCCCGGACGACCTCGTTGGCGGGCGCCTTGTGCACGCCGCGCTCGACGTCGCTGCGAGCCCACACCCCGGCGACGTGTCCGCCCGGCGGGACGGGGATGTTGCGCCCGCTCACCGGATCGAACACCCGGATCCACGGGTGGTAGAGCGTGGCGTGCCGGGAGTCGTAGCCCGCCTCGTCCTGTCGCCAGGTCCGCACCTGCTGTGCGGTCAGGTCGGGCGGGGCGTCCAGGACGGCCACCCGGTCGCCCATCTGCTCGCAGTGCGAGATCACCGCGAGCTGCACGGTCCGCACGCCCTCCGCGTCGACGAGGCCCCGGCGGTAGGCGCTCATCAGGTCGGGGACGGCGACCATGGTGATCTCGTCGACCGCCTCCAGACCGCCGAGGCCGGTGCGATCGCCCGCGTCTCCGACGTACTCCTGCGGCGACACCGTCGTGGGCGGGTCCTCGGCGGGCGGGAGCAGTGCGGCCTTCGTCCGCTCTGGACGCGCCAGCGTGCCGGCGGGCTCCACGACGCCGATCAACGCGGAGCGTTCCCTGACCTGGGCGACGACGTAGTTCTTGGTGTTCTTCTTCGTGGAGACGTCGAAGGTCTCGGCGATGCGCCCGCCCTGGCGCACCACGAGCTTGAACCGGTCGTCGGGCGGATTCTCCCCGTCGGCGTCGGCGATCTCGACCTCGATGTCGCCTGCCACGTCGGGCAACGCCTCGATGCGCAGGCCCGCCACCTCGGCGGCCGAGGTGCGCGGCGGTGCGGCGTCCCTGGACGGGACCCCGCCGACCCGCACGACGTAGGCGAGGCCGCCGCCGTTGGCGAAGTAGCCGTAGACGGCGTGCGCCAGATAGGCGCCGTCGACGAAGCCGCCGAAGTGCTGAACATACTGGTTCCACGAGGTCACCAGCGTGGGAGTGTGGAAGGCGCCCTTCTCGGCGAAACCGACGAAGGCGGCGACGGCGGTGCCCACTCCCTCGATCGGTCGAGATCCGCCCTGGACCTCCTCGACGTAGACGCCAGGGGAGAGGTACGTCGGCATGCTCGCTCCTTCGCCGTCCGTGACCGCGTGATCACTGATGAGCGTTCTCTCGCCTGACCGACCCTGCCAGGCCGCACACACCCGACACGGGGGCAGCACGGGTGCCCGAGTGGGCAGCGCGCCGCCCGGTGCCGGCCGTGTTCCGCCGCCGCCCCGGCGACTCCGGCTCGGTCGGTCAATTCATCGGGTTCCTCCTGCGCGCCGTCTTCATCACGACGAGGTCTTCCGGCCTGCCTGGCTGCAGGAATGGTGAGCGGCTGTACGTCGCTGAGCGCGGCGCCCGGACCGCCCCAGGTGGCGTGGAAGGACTCCGTGCTGCTGCCGACCGTGTAGACCCGTGGCCGCCCACTCTTCGAGGGTCACGCGATCGTTGCCGTCCACGCCCACCACGGCGGCCGCGTGGTACGGGAAGAAGTCGAAGGTGACCTCGTCCGCCATCTTGGTGCTGATGATGAGGAAGCCCTCGCCGAGGCCGGGGGCCGCCGCGTCGTCGCGCGGCCCGGCGAAACTCCGGGCTGCGTCGATGTTCTGTCGGTCCCCGGCGACCCCGGCACGGGTGGCCGATCGGCCGAACGGCAGGCGGCGCAGGCCTCGCCCACCCCGACCCGGTCCCCGGCCGACGATCACCACGGCCGCCCTCGCGTGGTCCCGGCGCCGCAGCCCGCCGCGCGTACGATGTGTGCTCGCCTGGGCAGCCGAGTGACGAGCGGGCAGCCCGCCGTGCCGGTCACGTCGAGCCCGTCGCCACATCCAGAGTCATCGAATGATCGAGGTGCAACCCGCGTGCCTGTGAACACGCCGAACATGCCGGAACGGCCGTCTCTGGACGGTCTCGAGGCCAAGTGGACGGACCGATGGGAGCAGACCGGGGTATACCGGTTCGAGGCGCCCGGCGATCGGGCCTCGGTGTTCTCGATCGACACCCCGCCGCCCACGGTCAGCGGCTCGCTGCACGTCGGCCACGTCTTCTCCTATACCCACACCGACATCGTGGCGCGGTTCCAGCGAATGCGCGGCAAGCACGTCTTCTACCCGATGGGCTGGGACGACAACGGCCTGCCCACCGAACGCCGCGTGCAGAACTACTACGGAGTGCGCTGTGAGCCCTCGCTGCCGTACGACCCGGAGCTGCCGGTGCCGGAACCGGTGGTCAAGAAGGGCGCCCGGCCGATCCTGAACGTCTCGCGACGCAACTTCGTCGAACTGTGCGAACGGCTGACCGCCGAGGACGAGCAGGTCTTCGAGCAGCTGTGGCGACGGCTGGGTCTGTCGGTGGACTGGTCGATGACCTACACGACCATCGGCCGCGACGCGCAGCGCATCTCGCAGCTCGCCTTCCTGCGTCTGCTGACGAACGGCGAGGCGTACCAGAAGGAGGCGCCGACGCTGTGGGACGTCGGTTTCCGCACCGCGGTGGCGCAGGCCGAGCTGGAGGACCGGGACCACGCGGGCGCCTGGCATCGCATCGCCTTCACGGGCCCGGACGGCGAGCCGGTGTTCATCGAGACCACCCGGCCCGAGCTGCTGCCCGCCTGTGTCGCGCTGATCGCGCACCCGGATGACGAGCGGTACCAGTCGTTGTTCGGCCGCACCGTGACGACGCCCGTGTTCGGGGTGGCGGTCCCGGTGCTCGCCCACCCGGCCGCTGAGCCGGATCGCGGCGCGGGCATCGCGATGTGCTGCACCTTCGGCGATCTCACCGACGTCCTGTGGTGGCGGGAGCTGAACCTGTCCGCCCGCACGGTCGTCGGCCGCGACGGCCGCATCCTGCCGGACCCGCCGGCAGGTCTCGACGACCCCGAGGGCCGCAAGGCCTATGCCGAGCTGGCGGGCGCCACCGTGCACACCGCGCGGGAGCGGGTCGTCGCGATGCTGCGCGGCAGCGGCGATCTCGACGGCGAGCCGCGTCCCACGGTGCGGCCGGTGAAGTTCTACGAGAAGGGCGACAAGCCGCTGGAGATCGTCTCCAGCAGGCAGTGGTTCATCCGCTCCGTCGATCACCAGGAGCGCCTGCTCGAACGCGGCGCCGAGCTGACCTGGCACCCGTCGTACATGAAGGCCAGGTACGACGACTGGGTGCGCGGGCTCACCAGCGACTGGCTGATCAGCAGGCAGCGCTTCTTCGGCGTGCCGTTCCCGATCTGGTACCCGCTGGACGAGCACGGCGAGCCGGACCTGTCGGCGCCGATCCTGCCCGCCGAGAACGCCCTGCCCGTCGACCCCTCCTCGGACACGCCGCCCGGCCACACCCCCGACCAGCGCGGCGTGCCCGGCGGCTTCGTCGGCGAGAACGACGTGATGGACACCTGGGCGACGTCCTCCCTGAGCCCGCAGCTGGTCTGCGGCTGGGAGTCCGATCCCGAGCTGTACGCCCAGACGTTCCCGATGGACCTGCGGCCGCAGGGTCACGACATCATCCGCACCTGGCTGTTCGCCACCGTGCTGCGCGCCGAGCTGGACGCGCACACGCTGCCGTGGCGGCACACCGCGTTGTCCGGCTGGATCCTCGACCCGGACCGCAAGAAGATGAGCAAGTCCAAGGGCAACGTCGTCACGCCGATGGGACTGTTGGAGCAGTTCGGCTCCGACGCGGTGCGGTACTGGGCGGCCAGCGGCAGGCCGGGGACGGACACGGCCTTCGACGAGGGCCAGATGAAGATCGGCCGCAGGCTCGCCATGAAGCTGCTCAACGCGGGCAGGCTCATCCTCGGCTTCCCCGCCCCGGCGGCGGACGCGGTGGTCGACCGGCCGTTGGACCGGGCGATGCTCACCGCGCTCGACGAGGTGGTGCGCTCGGCCACCGAGGCGCTGGAGGACTTCGAGTACACGACGGCGCTGGAGAAGACCGAGCGCTTCTTCTGGTTCTTCTGCGACGACTACCTGGAGCTGGTCAAGCAGCGCGCCTACGGCGATCTGGCGGAGGACGGGGCGCCGGGCGGCGCGGAGTCGGCCCGGCTTGCGCTGCGCACGGCGTTGTCGACGCTGCTGCGGCTGCTCGCGCCGTTCCTGCCGTATGCGGCGGAGGAGACCTGGTCGTGGTGGCACGACGACTCGGTCCACGCCGCAGGCTGGCCTGCGGCGGACGCGGCGGGCGCCGCCGTCCGGTTCGGCCCGCCCGCCGCCGGGCAGGAGGGCTCGGACGCGGCCGAGGAGGTCTCCGCCGACGAACTGCTCACCTCGGCGAGCGCGGTGATCACCGCGATCCGTCGGGCGAAGTCCACGGCGAAGCGGTCCATGCGCACGCCCGTCCGGCTGGTCCGGGTGCAGGGACCTGCGCTGTCGCTCTCGGCGCTGCGCGCCGCCCAGGACGACGTCCGGGCGGCGGGCACGGTGCGGGTGCTGGAGATCGGTCCGGCCGAGGGCGCCGAGCTGAGCATCGAGGTGACGCTCGAAGCCGAGGAGTGATCGGCCTCGCGCCGACCTCGGATCGCGCCGGGACCTGACTCGACGTCGGGTGCCGGCGCGGCTCCTCGACCGGTGGCCGTCTCCCTGCCGGGGCCTGGCTCGGACGCCGTGATCGCGTCGGCATCAAGGGGCGACGGAAGCGAGACGAACCGCGCCGGGGAGTCGCTGTGGCGGTGTTCCGGGCGATCCCCGGCCCACGCCACGGGCGCCGATCGACGGCGGGACCGAGCAGGCTCGGCGGGCCGAGACCGGGCGCTCTCGATCGACGAGCCGGAAGCGGCGGAGGCGGGTCTCCGGACGAGTGGTCCGGTCCTGCGTTCGAGCGGGTCGGTGTCCGATGTGGACGGCGGTCCCGCTCATCGGCCGCCGATCCGACCCGGGCGGCCTCCAGACGGCGTCGACGCGCCGCCGCCCGGCCCCGGGCCTGCTCGTCGGCGCTCGTCGACGCGGAGGCAGGTGCATCCCGGCATCGCCTCGACATCAGCACCCGCGAACACCGGCTCAGACGCGGACGATGCCCCGGCGCCGAGGGCGGCCGGGGCATCGTGCGACGAGCGCTGCCGTCAGGCGCGCATCACCGTGGCGATCGGGATGCGGGCGGCCCGGATCGCCGGGATCAGCCCGCCCAGAATGCCCGCGATCAGCCCCGCGACGACACCGGAGACTCCTGCCTGCCAGGGGAAGGCCAGATCGGCCAGCGCGGGATTGCTGCCGCCCATGATCATCGAGATGGCCTGGATGCCGACGGCTCCCACACCGATCGCCGCAGCTGCGGTGATGAGCCCGGTCAACAGGGTCTCCGCGAGCACGATCCCGGCAAGCAGCATGCGGGAGGTGCCCACCGCTCGTCGGAGCGCGAACTCCTCGATCCGCTCCCCGACGGTCGCCAGCCCGACGTTGAGGATGCCTGCGATGCCGATGAGCAGGACCAGCGCCGCGAGTCCCAGGAACACCATCTGCATCATCGCCAGCTGATCCTCGGCGTCGGCGCGCGAGGTGATCACCCAGGAGCCCATCTCGTCGGTGTTCGCACCGGCGGCCGAGAGCCTGCTGCGCAGCAGCTGCTCGACGTCGGCGGCCGCGGGCGACAGGTACACCTCGACGTTGCCGGGCTCGGTGCCCGCCGCGTCGTCGCCGGTCGGCTGCCAGTTGAACATCTCGTCGGCCCGGACGTAGGCGGCGGGGCCCCAGCCGCCGTCGTCGACGACGCCGACGATCTGCGGGGTCAGGTTGGCGGTCGCGCTCGGCACCCGCATCTCACCGGGGATGTCGTGCATCTCGAAGCCCTCGGCGGCGTGCTCGTTGAGGACGATGCGCGGCGCGAAGGAGGGTTCGCCCTCGAAGTCCAGCCAGTCGCCCGAGATCGGCCGGAAGGGCCGGAACGTGGTGAGGTCGCCGGACAGCGAGGTCAGCATCAGCTCGATGGCCTGGCCGGTGGGCAGACCTGCGTTGGGATCGGGCTCGTCGTAACAGCCGGAGGCGTCGCAGTAGGTCATGCCGCCGTAGGAACCCGGCATGTCGAGCGGGGTGGCACCCGGATTGATCGGCGCGACGCCCGGCTCCCCGATGATCGCGCTCTCCGAGCTGACGGCCACGGCGTCGTCGCGCCCGGCCAGCAGGTCCTGCGCGATCCCGGTGCTGCTCTCGTGCCGCGGCAGGTAGACCCGCGTCGTGCCGTCCACACCCTCCAGCAACTCGATGTCGGCGAGCATGGCTCGCTGCGCGATCTCCGCGCCTGCCTGCACGGCGACGACGGCGAGCACGCCGAGGAACAGGCTGACCATGGACAGGAAGGTGCGCAGCTTGCGCGCCCGGATGCCCTGCCCGCCAATGATGAGCGACGACCGCAGCCGCCCCGACGTACCGATCACGCGACGGCCTCCCCGCTCGACTCGACGAGCCTGCCCGAGTCGAGCTGGACGATGCGCCCCATCCGGGCGGCGTGCGCGTGGTCGTGGGTGACCAGGACGAGGGCGCAGCCTCGGTTGGTCGTCTCCAGCAGGGCGTCGATGACGATGCGTCCCGTCTCGGTGTCGAGGGCTCCGGTCGGTTCGTCGGCCAGCACGATCCTCGGCTCGCGCACGAGGGCCCGCGCGATCGCCACCCGCTGCTGCTCGCCGCCGGACATCCGGGGCGGCTTCTGCTTGGCCAGATGCGCGATGCCGACCTGTTCGAGCGCGGCCTCCACCTTCGCCCGCCGCTTGCGACGCGGCAGCCAGCCCTGCCCGTTGACCAGCGCCATCGCGACGTTCTGGGCCGCAGTCAGGTGCTTGAGCAGGAAGAAGCGCTGGAAGACGAAGCCGAACTCGGCGCTGCGCAACGCGGCGGCCCTTCGCTCGGGCAGTCTGGTGATGTCCTGATCGCCCAGGTGGTAGGTGCCGCCGTCGGCCCGGTCGAACAGGCCGATGAGGCTGAGCAGCGTGCTCTTGCCGGAGCCGGAGCGGCCGAGGATCGCCACGCTCTCCCCGCCGTGGACCGTGAGGTCGACGTCCGTGAGGATGTTGCGCGGCTCGCCCTGCCCCTTCAAGGTCTTCGTGAGGCCGGCGAGGTGGATCAGTCGGGGGTGGAGCTGCCCGGTCAACGGTTCCACTCGCGGCAGCTGCTGGGTCACGTCGTCCGTGATCACGGCTGCGGCGCCCCGCTCTCATCCGGGCTCGCACCCTCGCCACCGGGCAGGTCCTCGCCGGGCGGGATGCTCGGTCCGGGCACGGCCAGCGTCTCGTCACCGGTGAGACCGGAGACGATCTCGATCACCTCGCCGTCGCTGAGCCCCAGCTCAACGTCGGTGGTCCGTCGTTCGCCGTCCGCGTCGAGCACGTCGACGCGCCCCCGGCCCTGCGCACCCGCGACGGCCTCGACCGGAACCACCAGGGCGTCGGTGACTCGCTCGCTGATCAGCTCCAGCGTCGCGGCGGCGCCGTTGATCAGCTGCACGTCGTCGGGGGCCGCGCACACGACCTGCATCGGCGTCGCCTCGGACGGCTGCTGACCGGGACGCAGCTCCGGGGCGCCAGCGCCTGCACCGGCGCCCGCACCCGCGTCGTCCCCCGGCGCCTCGGCGTCTCCGGTGTCTCCGCTGTCCTCGGTGTCGTCCGACTCCGGCTCCGGGATCGTCCCGGCGGGCAGCGCGGCGATCGTGCCCAGCACCGTGCAGGGAAACGGGCCGGGGCCGTTCTTGATCTGTGCCTCCACCGAGGCGAGCGCGTCGCTGATCTGATAGGCCTGCTCACCGGTGACCTCGGCGACGATGCCGTAGCCGCCCAGCCGCGCCGACACGATCGGCATGTCCGCTCTGACGTCGGCGCTCTCCTCCACGAGCCTGCCCGCGAAGGCCGCGCCCGCCGGGATGTCGACCGGCGTGGCTCCGTTGCCGTTCCAGATGTTGGCCACCCGCGTCGCGATGGTGGGCGTTCCCGTCACGGGGACGAGATCGAAGAATCGCACCTCGCCGTCCACGGGGGCGACCAGACCGAAGACGGGATTCATCGTGACCTGAGCGTTCAGGCTGAGCTGGCTGGTGAGGTCCTGTCTACTCGGCGTCGCAGTGGTCATGATCGTGCCGCGCTGGGCTAAATCGGGATTCTGTGCGTCCGGTGTGGACGACGAGCATGCCGTCGTCACCGTCACCGTCACGACTCCGAGCGCGAGAGCGCTGAAGAAGCTGTGCTTGCGCACCATCTGCCCCCAAATTCATGGATGGGTATCGCTCACCTAGACGCCTGTCTCACATCGCACGTTGCATGACACCGCGAGGAACAGGCCGGAAAGACGATCTTTCGCCGATGCCGCCGCCGTGATCGAACCGTGGACGGCATCGGCCGTTCGGCCGCCAGAGAGAACCGCAGGCCACCGCGGTGTTTCGCCGGGGATGCCTTCGCCGCCCCCGACGGTTCCGAACTAGCGTCGAGCTGACTATACACCTGAGTTATACACCGGATTCACAGTGCCCGTCCGAGTCCGTTCTCGGCAGAACGCGACCGGGCGAGGATCGACGACGGTGTGGCAGTCCCAGAACAGGCTGGCGGGGTCTTTGCGGTGCCTGGCTGGGATTCCCGGCTGGGATTCTCGGGAGAACGGCCTGCCACACGTTCTCCGAACGGCGCGCGGACGCGGTCCCCGCCGACATCTGCGCGAGGCCGGGGCACGAATTCGACGTCGGCGACTCGAGGTCAGCGGGTCGGGAACATGCCGGGATCGACTGGGCAGTCAGCACAGAACGAAAACACGGACGCTGCTTTGTCGAGCCCGGCAGCAGCACAACCGGAACAGCCCCGCGTACGCGGGGAGGACTGCCCTCGATCAAGGTTCGAGAGCTTGGTGTCTGGAACACCCCCGCGTACGCGGGGAAGACCAGACGCTGACCGCCTCGACCACCCAGGCCGACGGAGCACCCCCGCGTACGCGGGGAAGACATGTTCCGTCAGCTCATCCCTGCTGGCGCAGCGGGAACACCCCCGCGTACGCGGGGAAGACACCGCCGGTTCGCGGACGCGCACCTGCTGATCCGGAACACCCCCGCGTACGCGGGGCAGACAAGCCGGAGCAGCGCGAAGGGATCGAGTACGAGGGAACACCCCCGCGTACGCGGGGCAGACGCTTCCTGACCAGGCATTCTACTGGCCGGTAACTGAATTCTCCTTCACTTGCGATCAGTCTAGGCCGCGATCAGCAGATCGATCTCGCGGTCGTCCGCCCACGACCGCGCAAGCGGACGAACAGAGAGCCGCCGGATTCAGCTCAGCCGCCCCGCACGATCAGCAGCACGCCCAGCGTCAGCATCGTCGCCGCCACCAGGGAGTCGAGCACCCGCCACGACGCAGGCCTGGTGAAGAAGCCGCGCAGCAGGCCCGCACCGAAGCCGAGGGCGACGAACCACAGCACGCTGCCCGCCATCGCGCCCGCGCCGAACCACCAGCGCTGGTCCTGCCAGCTGTTGCCGACGGTGCCGAGCAGCAGCACCGTGTCCAGGTAGGTGTGGGGGTTCAGCCAGGTCACGGCGAGGCAGGTCAGGACCGCGACCCGCCAGGACTCGACGGGGGCGGCGTTCGCGGGATCGAGCGACGCCGGGCGCAGGGCGCGGCGGGCGGCCAGCAGGCCGTAGCCGAGGAGGAAGGCCGCGCCCAGCCAGCGGACCACGGTCGCGGCGGCGGGGATCCGTTCCAGCACGGCGGTCACCCCGGTCACGCCGAGGGCGATGAGCACGAGGTCGGAGGCGATGCAGATCGCGACGATCGGCAGGACGTGCCTGCGGAGAATGCCCTGGCGCAGCACGAAGGCGTTCTGCGCACCGATGGCGACGATGAGGGACAGGCCGGCACCCAGGCCGGCGACGACGGGAGTCACGACGGGCATGGGTCGACGCTAGGTCGACGGCTCGCATCAGTACAGCTAAGGATTCTTCAGTATCATCAGCGTTCGTGATGCCTGATCTGCCCGCCGAGCTGGTGCACACGCTCGTGACGGCCGTCGACGAGGGCACCTTCGACGCGGCGGCGCGGGTGCTGCATCTGACGCCGTCGGCGGTCAGCCAGCGGATCAAGCTGCTGGAGCAGAAGACCGGCCGAGTCCTGCTCATCCGGTCCAAGCCGGTCCGGCTGACCGAGTCGGGCGCGATCGTCGCCCGGTACGCCCGGCAGCTCACGCTGCTCGCGGGCGACGCACTGGCCGGTCTCGGCACGGCGGGCAGCGGTCAGCCGACCACGATCTCCGTCGCGGTCAACGCCGACTCGCTGGCCACCTGGTTCCTGGACGCGCTCGACCCCGAGCCCGCCGGGATGCGCATCCGGTTCGACCTCCGCCGCGAGGATCAGGACCACACGGCCGAACTGCTTCGGCAGGGGGTGGTGATGGCGGCGGTCACCTCCTCGGCCCGGCCCGTACAGGGCTGCACGGTCCGGCTGCTGGGGCACATGCGGTATCAGGCCATGGCGTCCCCCGAGTTCGTCGCGCGCAGGCTGGCGCACGGGCCGCTCGAGCAGGTGCTCCCCGAAGCGCCGATGATCGTGTTCGACACGAAGGACGACCTCCAGGACGGTTTCCTGCGCAGGATCACCGGACAGGAGATGCGGGGTCCGGTGCGACACGTGATCCCGGAGTCGGCGGTGTTCTGTCAGGCCGTGGTGAACGGGATGGGCTGGGGGATGCTGCCGACGATGCAGGTCGCGGCACTCCGCAGGCCTGCGGCGCTCGTGGAGCTGGCGCCTGAACACCCGGTGGACGTCGCCCTGTACTGGCAGCACTGGCGGCTCGACTCCCCGCCGCTGGCCGCCGTGACGGACGCGGTGGTGCGCGCCGCCGCCCGCACGCTGGTTCCCGGCCGCCCCGCCGCGCCGGGAGCCGACGTGCGGCGGGACTGATCCACGACGGCGGCTCGTCCGCAGGCCCGGAGATTCGGTCCCTGCCCTCCTGTTGCGCGGGCCCGCGCGGCGATCTGCGGGGGCATCGTCGGTCACCATCACTCCGCCATGGCTCTCGCCGGTCGCCGTGCAGTTCGGCCACGCCGATCCCGCTCCCGACGGAGCAGGATCACGGACCGGCCCTCAACTCGACAGCCACGGCCCGAACTCGGCGTCCAGCAGCAGCCTGCCGAGTTTGCGGTACTCCCGGCGGACCGCGTTGATCAGGTCGGCCATGCGCACCGGCCGGTCGGCCTCGGCGGCCAGATAGGCGGCGCTGATCGCGCAGGCGCGAATCGAGCCGCCGGACAGTTCGAAGGACTCCGCGCAGAACGGCAGGTCGATGTCGTCGGCCCTGGGCAGTCGGGTGCCGAGGCAGCGATCCCACAGGGCGAGCCTGGCGCTCGCGGCGGGCATCGGGAAGTCGGCGACCACGTCGAGTCTGCGGATGAAGGCCTCGTCCAGGTTCGCTCGCAGGTTCGTGGTCAACACCGCGATGCCGTCGAAGGACTCCATGCGTTGCAGCAGATAGGCCGATTCCATGTTGGCGTGCTTGTCGTGCGAGTCCTTGACCTCCGATCGCCTGCCGAAGATCGCGTCGGCCTCGTCGAACAGCAGGACGCCGTTGACCCCCGCCGCCTCGGTGAAGATCCGCTCCAAGTTCTTCTCGGTCTCCCCCACGTACTTGTCCACCACCGTCGCCAGGTCCACCACGTAGAGGTCAAGGCCGAGCTGCGCGGCGAGCACCTCCGCCGACATCGTCTTGCCGGTGCCGGACTCGCCCGCGAACAGGGCGAGCACGCCGCGCCCGCGCCCGCCGCCGGGGCGCATCCGCCAGCGACCCAGCACCGTCTCGCGGTGGGCGGCCCGCAGCGACAGCTCGTGCAGCCTGCTGCGGGTCGAGTCGGCCAGGACCAGATCGTCCCAGCCGACGTCGGGAGTGATGCGCCGCGCCAGCCGTTCCAGCCCGGCGGCGTTCTGGGCGCGCACCCCGGCCCGCAGGTGCGCCGGGGTCAGCGGGCCGCCGTCGACGACGGCGAGCCCGGCGGCGGTCCGCGCGGCCTGCCGCACCTGCTCGGCGCCGAGTCGGTAACCCGCGAGCAGGCCGCCGGGCACCTCCGCTCCGGTGAGTCGGCCGCCCGTGATCTCGGCGACGGCGTCGCGCCACAGTGCCGCCCGATCATCCGAGGTCGGAACCGGAACGGCCACGGTGATCGGCGAATCCTCCGTCCACTGCGGGTCCCAGCCTCGAACACCGTGCAGCAGCACCGGAATCCACTCGGCGAGGGCGGCGAACGCGGGCAGCAGCGGGCGGCGCTCCGGGCGGGCGGGGTCCAGCGTCTCGACCGGGCCGAGGATCAGGCCCGCACCCCGCAGCCGCGCCTCCCTGGCGACGAGCAGCAGCAGGTCTCGCAGCGCCGAGGACTCGGTGACCTGGATCAATCGCGTCGCATCGATCACCAGCGCGTCCCGGCGGGCTGCGGCGAGCGTGGCGACGGCCGATGCGGCACCGTCGCCGTCGGGGGCATGCAGGTAGAGCAGCCGCGTTCCGGTGGCGAGCACGGCGGCCAGCCGGGCGGGCAGCGCATCGGGTTCACCGCCGCCGGTCCGGCGCGAGTCCGTGGCGACGAGCCGCAGCAGCCCGGCGAGGTCGGCGTCCAGGGCATCGTGCCCGAGCAGGTGGGCGACCACCCGGTCCGGCACCCGCAGCGATCGGCTGAGCATCGGCCGGTCGGTCTCCTCGACACGGAGCAGCCCGCCCGCGATCAACGGCGCGTCGGGGGCGAGCCGGAACCGGCCGCGACCCGCCTGCGGCAGGTCGGCGAGCTCCAGCGCGAGCGCGACGGTGGCCCGCCTGCGGGTGACGTCGTCGTTGAGGTAGGCATAGAGCCGCTCGAACCGACCGTCCAGATCGGGGGCGAGCGCGATCAGCAGCAGGTCGACGTCGAGCCGGGAGAGGCCGAATCGCCGGGCCAGCACTCCCAGTCTCGTCGCCGGAAGTTCGTCGTCCACAGTCGACGGCCGATCGTCCCCGTTCGTCCCGGCGGGCGGTGCAGGCCGGTCGGCGAGGATGCGCAGCACGGCCTCCTCCGAGAGATACAGCCCTCGGTACGGGTCGGCGGGCTCGGGGTCGGCCGCGCGTCGAGCTGCCACCAGCCCTCGGACCTGCTCCTCCACGGCGGCGAGTCTGCGCAGCAGGTCGCGCAGTCCCCGCTGCTCGGCCGCCGCCGAGCCTGCCCCGTCGTTCGGTGCGGGCTCGGCGGCGGCGGACCTCGGCGTCCCCGCGTCCGCGTCGCGGCCGATCTCGGCCGAGGCTCCGTCGTCGACCGCAGGCGCGGCCGCATCGGGCAGCTCGCGAGCCCGCACCGTCGGGCCAGCCGCCTCGCCCCGGCCGGTCACGGGGCCGCCGCCGAGCAGGACGCGCAGGCCCGATCGCCGCCCGCCCCGGTCCGGTCCGGGGCCTGCCCGGTCAGGTTGCGGGCCGCATCGCCGTGGCAGCCGGGCTCGCCGGGCGGGATCCCGGTGCAGGCTCCGCGAATCTCCGGCACGGTCATCGGAGGCGGCCCCTGCGTCGCCTGCTTCGGGAGCCTTCCGGTCGGGGTCGGGTCGGCCCGAAGCCGTCGCCCTGCTCGACCGGCGTGACGACGTCGGGTTCGGCCATGTCCTGGTAGCGCAGCCTGCGGATGCGCGCGGAGTCGGTGTCGCCGTGCACGTCGCGGGTGCGGATGATCAGCCCGTCGGTCACCGGCGGCGCCGTCGTGGTCTGCTCCCCGGCCATCGGAGCCAGGACGCGGAGGTCGACGGCGGCCTTGAGCTCACCGCCCAGTGCCGACCAGAGGTCGGCGGCCGATCGGTTCTCCCCCACCGGTCCCGCCGCGTCGAGCGACACTCCCAGCCCGAGTTCGGCCAGCGTCCCGCCGAGGTGCGCGGCGGGGAGCACGTCGTGTCGGATCAGGCAGCCCAGCACCGCCGACAACAGCCGGTGCTCGTCCTGCGGCCGGGTGGTCCACGCGCTCACCAGGTAGGAGAGCTGGAACCAGCGCGGCGGTTCTCGGCGGGTGATCGTCAGTCCGTCGGCGGCGAACTCCGCCGTCGGGTTCGATCGACGGCGGGTGGCGTCTTCGCGGATGTCGTAGAGGAAGACGTTGATCGTGGGCGACGTCCGGCGCGCCGCCCAGTCCCGCGTCGGCGCGTCGAAGGCCACGTCGATCTCCCCACCGGGGAAGACCTCGGCGGTCAGCAGCCTGCGCAGTCCCTCGTCGACCTCGTGGATCACCGTCGCGCCTCTCCTGCCCTCGGCGAGGCGGGCGGTTCTGCCTGCACTCGCAGTGCCGCCGACCCGACCGCGGCCCGGCAGGCACCTCGGTCCCGCCACCCCGCCCCGCCGGGCGAGTCGCCGGGCAGGTCGGCGGACGAGCTGGTCACACCGCGCCCGACCGGCAGCCGCCCGGTGATCGGACTCCTCACCGCCGCCTGCCGAGGTCGGGCGGACTCATCGTGCTCGCCACGACCAGGAAGTCCGTGGTCACCGAGCCGAATCCCGCCCCGGCGGCGGTGATGACCCTCGGCCCGAGCAGGTCCTTGGGCACTACGAGAAGCTGAGCGGCGAACGTGCCGTCGCCGCCGGGGACGGTCGGCGCCGCAGGGGCGGTCTGTCCGGGGTCCCAGGTCAGCTCGACCGGAGTCCCCGGTGGGAAGTCGACGCCGCGCACCGAGGTCACGAAGCCGGGATCGCCGACGTCGGGCACCGCGACGATGCGCGGCTGCAGCACTCGCAGCAGGGCGTCGTCTCGGTTGTCGGTCGGGTCGTCGTCGGTGCCCGTGGTGGTCAGCACGGCCGCGACGGGGGTGCGTATCGCCTCGGTCGGCGCGAGGGTCACCCGGACCATGATGGTGACGCCGGGCATCAGGTCGCCGAGCAGGCACTCCGTAGCCGAGCAGCCGGGCCAGCCCCGCTCCAGCGGAACCGAGGCGGGCAGGCCGAGCGCCAGCCGCAGCCCGGTGGCGGGGATCGGACCTCGGTTGCCGACGGTGTAGGTGACGACGGCCGTACCGCCCACATAGGACGGATCGGGGTCGATCGCGACGGACACCCGAGGCCCGGCCGCCACGGGCGCCGACGGCGGGACACCCGACGGCGGCCCCGACGGCGGGCCAGGGGGCGGTGCAGGCGGCGGGCCGGGCGGCGGCTCCGGAGGCGGCTCCGGCGGCGGCGAGGTGTCGGGCGGCTCGACGACGACCCAGACGCCTGCGGTGTCGTCGGCGGGATCGGCGTCGAGCACGCTCCCGCCGACCGTCCAGTCGACGCGGTGCGTGCCCTCGTCGAGCCCCGCCACCTCGACGACGACCGGCACCGACTCCCCCGGCCCGAGCAGCCCGAGATCGCAGCGAGCCGTCACGAGCACGCACTCCCCGCGCGGGGCGGTCAGCCCGACGGGGCGCAGTCCGGGCGGGATCGTCACGATCAGTTCGGTCGTCGGCGACGGCGACGGGCCCTCGTTCACCACCGGGACGAGGATCTCGACCTCGCCGCCCGCCTCGACGGGTCCGGGCGGCGGCGGCGCACTGGTCGAGAGGTTCACGCTGCGCCGCCAGCCGGGCTCCTTCTGTCTGCCCGGCAGATCCCAGGCGAGCGGGGTCAGCTCGCCGGTGGTCAGGCTGAGGATCTGCAGGCCCTCCGGCGTCTGCGGATCGCCGTCCCGCCTGCTGGTGAGCACCAGCGCCCCGCCGTCGGGCGAGAAGGAGGCGTCCCTCGGCTGGAAGGGGCCGGTCGTCGGCCCGGTGACCAGCTCGGTCTGACAGGTGGCGCCCGCCGCAGGCAGCAGCACCGCGCAGTCCGTGCCGTCGACGTCCACGGTGAGCAGTGCGTCATGCTCCCGGTTGAACACGATCCGCGAGCCGTCCGGCGAGAACGCGGCGCTGTCGTCGGCGACGTCGCAGTCGAATCCGCAGGCGAGTGCCGAGAGATCGGTCTGTGCGTCCGGATCGGCGACCGAGGCGGTCCAGATGTGCCCGTCCCGCTCCTCGTCGTCGAAACCGCCCGTCACCAGGCCTCGGGTGAAGGCTAGCGTGCTGCCGTCCGGGGACCACGTCGGCTGGGTGTCGTCCTGGTCGGCCTGCTCCGGCGGCGGTGTCACGACGAAGCGCACGGCGCCGGTGTCCACCGCGACGACGACGATCCTGGCAGGTCCGGCATCGGGGCGGAGGCCGCCGGGGCTGCGCCGGGCGAAGGCGACGAACCGACCGTCCGGGGAGAAGGTCGCGTCGGTCTCCCAGTCCGTCGCGGCGCGGTCGGCCACCGGGAGCGGCCGAAGGTTCGTGCCCTCGGCGTCGACGAGCCAGAACCGTTGGACCCGTCCGGCGGGGCCGTCCTCGAATCGAGTGAGGACGAGCTGTCGACCGTCCGGCGAGTAGGCCTGCCGATGCGTCCACGGATCGAAGCCCGGGTTGGGATACCACATGCGGCGAGCGTCCTCGGTGATCGCCGGGTCCTCCCGCAGGACGGCGACGCCCAGGTCACGGGGGTCGGCGCCGGTCGGCCGGACGTCCTGGAGGGTGGCGGTGTGCTGGTCGACGGCGCTGGTGCGGGCGACGACCAGCCGGGGTCCGTCCGCCCCGCCGAGCCAGGCGGGCGAGTCGGCGGCCCGGTCCTCCTGTAACAGCAGCTCCGGCGCTTCGCAGACGGGCAGGCAGCCGCCGAAGGGCACCCGGTAGACGCGGTCGACGTCGTCGAGCTCCGGTTCGCCCGGCGTGTCGGGCACCCGGTTGCGGCTGACGAACAGCACGGCGCCGCCGTCGGAGTCCCAGGCGGGCTCCCGGCTCGTCCAGGATGCGTAGTCGCCGCCCAGCAGCGGAATCACCTCGCGCTGGGTCACCTCGACGAGCCGGACGCTTCGATCCTCGGTCGGGGAGTCCAGGGTGTAGGCGATCACGTCGTCGACGGGATGCCAGCTCGGTTCGACGGCGGCCCCGGTCGGCTCGTCGGTGACCGGCAGGACCGCCCCGCCGGTCGCGGGCAGGCGATGGATCTCCCGGCCGCGCCCGTCCCCGAGGTCGGCGCTGAACGCGATCGTCGCACCGTCCGGCGAGAAGGTCGGGCCGGTCTCGTCGGCGGGCGTGTCGGTGAGGCGACGAAGGCCGCCGCCGTCGGTCCCGACCACCCACAGGTCACGCTGGACGCCCGTCCCGTCGCCGGTCGGCTCGGCCGACTCGAAGACGACCCGGCCGAGATCCGGCGACAGCTCGGGCGCGGCGGCGTCCCGACCCTGGGTCAGCCGCCGGACGCCGCCGTCCGGTGCCCGCAGGTAGACCTGCGGCCGGGCCTCGTCTCGTCGGCTGGTGAACACCAGCCACTCGCCCCGCGCCGCCGGGTCCTGATCGAAGTGGGCCGGGCCGGGGCCGAACAGAGGTTCGGAGGCGGCTGTGCCGCCGGGCTGCGGATCGAGGACCGCGCCGAGGCTGCGGTGGTCGGTGCCCGCGAATGCGATCCGGTCGACGAGGTCGTCCGCAGGCGGTTGCTGTGCCTGGGCCGGGCGTTGCGGCGGGGCCACGGCCAGGCCGAGCAGCAGCAGCCAGATCACGGGCACGACTCGACCGCGAGATCGGTCGCGTGCACGGGATTTCCGGATCACCGTCGCCGTCCTCTACCGATTCGAGCAGGCTCTCGTCACGATCGATTCTCGTCCCGGCGGCACTCGGCCGCCGAGACGCCGCAGGCAGGGCACGGGGTAGTCATGTCGAGACTTTCGGGCACCGCGAGATCAGATCAGTCCGTGCCGCATGACATAGGCGACGGCGTGGGTTCGATTGCGCAATTGGAGTCGCGTAGTGACCTCGTAGAGGACGTTCTTGACCGTCCGTTCCGAATAACAGAGCTTGGTGGCGATCTCGCCGGTGTCGAAACCCTCCGAGATGAGTTGCAGAACGTCGATCTCCCGAGCGGTCAGCGCCGACATGGTCAGTCCGCGCGGATCGAGGACCTTGCGCTGCAGCTGACCCATCTGTTCGAGGAGCCTGCCGAGGAGGTCGCCGGGCAGCACACCCTCGCCTCGGGAGGCCGCCGTGATCATGTCCACCAGTCGGTCCTGGCTGGCGTCGACCCGCCGGAGCACGCCCGCCACTCCGCACTCGATGGCCAGGGACAACGCGTTCTGCTCGACCTGACCGACCACCAGGCCGGTTCTGCTCGTCCCGGACTGCCGCAGCCGCCGCAGGAGTCGGGTGGCGCCGTCGTCCAACCGGTCGACGACCACCAGGGACACCGCCGCCCGCGACTCCTCCTCCGGCAGTCGCAGCACCTCCACCTCGGGGCGTGACCGCAGCTGAGAGGTCACGCCCGCCTGGGAGATCGGGTCCTCCGCGTACAGGGCCACCGGGACTCGTTCGATGCTCATCGGTCTTCCTCCTCATGAGGGTCCTTCGGCGCCGCGACGGGTCGCCCGGGCTGATCGACGTCGGCAGGCGGCCTTCCCGGCCGCAGGGGGCAGGGCCGGGCGGCAGAACGGGCACCATGAATGCCCGGCAAGCAGCGCGATCTGCCCTGCCAAGCACGCGACCTGCGGCCTAGCGTCGGCACTGTGACCACCTCAGCGGAGTTCGAACCACTCATCGTGGTCGTCACCCCCGGTGAGGAGGCGACCGCGATGCTCACCGTGCGCAACGGCGGCGACATCGTCGAGGCGTACGAGTTCGAGGTGGTCGGAGCGTGCGCGCCGTGGACGACGGTGGAGCCCGCCCGGCTGTCGCTCTATCCGGGGACGTCGGAGACCGTGCGGATCGTCCTGCGTCCGCCCCGGTCCTCGGAGGTCCCGGTCGGCGAGATTCCGCTCGCCGTCCTGGTGACCCCGGCGGAGCGGCCGGAGACGAGGGCCGTCCCGGAGGCGACGGTGGTCGTCCGGGCCTTCCGGGAGCTGACCGCCGAGTTGGTGCCGCAGGTCCGGCGGGCCCGTCGCCGCGCTCGTCACCTGGTGGTCGCCCGAAATCGGGGCAACACGCCGCTGCTGATCGCGCCGGACGATCTGCGGTTCGTCGATGGCGAGGAACAGCTCCGGTTCGCCACCACGTCGGCGCCGACGACCCTCGACGCGGGAGCGAGCGCGGAGATCGCGCTGCGCGTCTCGGCCCGGCGGCTGAGGTGGTTCGGCCGACCGGTCGTCCGACCGTTTCAGGCCGTGGTGACCGCATCGGACCCCCCGAGCACAACGGAGGCAGCGGACACCGCCGAGACGATCGTCGAGACCGCCGACGCGGCTGAACCGGTCGATGCGCAACCGACGTCGGTCACGATGGACGGCCAGTTCGTGCACCTCGCCGTACTGCCGCGCTGGCTGTTGTGGCTGTTGGGCGCGCTCCTGGCCCTGCTGCTGCTGTGGTTCGGCCTGGTCCGGCCCGCCGTGCAGTCGGCCGCTCGCGAAGCCGCCCGGGAACGCACCGAGGAGATGGCGGAGGCGGGCGAGATCCCGCAGGCGCCGCCCGGCCCCGACGCGGGTGACGAATCGAGCCCTGGCACGGGCGGCGATCCGGACTCGGAGGCTGACAGCGGGTCGGAGACCGACGGTCGGCCCGGCGGGTCCGAGGACGGCGACGACGGGCGTGGGCCCGGTCTCGGCGAGGGCGAACAGCTCTCGGTCACGATCGAGGTCGAGACCGACGAGGGCGACGTCGAGACGGGCGTCCACACCGTCGCGGCGGACCGATTGTTCCGCGTCACCGACGTCCTGGTGTCGAACTTCCAAGGTGACGAGGGGATCGTGACGATCACTTTCGACGAGACGGTGGTCGCGACGATCGCCCTGGAGACCTTCCGCAATCAGGACTACCACTGGGTGACGCCGATCGACGTCCCCGAGAGCGCCGACATCGCGGTACGCGTGGAGTGCGACCAGCCCGGCACCCCCGCCTCCGGCGAGCAGGCAGCAGGCTGTGTCGAACTGGTGCACGTCAACGGAAGCGTCGTGATCCTCGACGACTGACCGGACTCGCCGCGACGACGCCGAGCCGATTGCCAGGTGAATCGCTCGCATCCTCGCTCCCGTCCGAAGGCACCGTCTCCGCGCCGTCGCGGGGCGGAGGCTCCCACCCCCCACCCAACCGCCCCGACCGCCCGCAGGCCATGAAGATCCACCTGCGGAACTGTGTACTTCCGCCGGTTCTGCCGGACTGTCGGTCAGGAACCCACATGATCGCGCCCTTCGTCGTGGCTCAGCCGAGATCCGCCCAGCCCGGCCGGGCAGGCGTCCCACGAGCCCGACTTCGGCCGCACCAGCGCGGCAGGCGCGTCGCAGACAAGTTCGAACAGCAGATGGTCGACCTCGATCTCCACCGCGGCGCCGTTCACCAGGGCGCGACGCGGTGCCGCCTCGGACGCCGCGATCCGCAGGCGCCAGCCGTGTTCGGCGGCGAGATCGCCGAGCACGGCCCGACCGCCGATGTCGTCGAACCCGAGGAACGCCCGGCCGCCCTGGGCAAGCCGGGAGCGGACCCCGCCGACGAAGGCACGCACGCCCCGCAGGCCGGGGTCGAAGTAGGCCGCGCTGAGCGCGCCGTCGTGCACATGGTCGTCGGCGACCTCGATGAAGGGCGCGTTCCAGAACACCAGGTCGAAACGATCGTCGGCACCCAGCGGCTCGAAGACCGAGCCGCGCAGGACCGTCAGCTGCTCGGTGACCCCGTGCAGTTCGGCATTCAGTCTCGTGTTGGCGACGGCCTGCGGACTGATGTCGACGGCGACGGCGGTGGCGAGGCCGTGGAGCAGTCCGTGCACGGCGGTGATGCCGCAGCCGCTGCCGATCTCCAGCAGGGTCCCGCCCGTCGGATACGGCAGCGCGGCCGTACTGACCTCTGTGGACGGTGAACAGGCAGGCGAGTACACCTCGTCCTGCACCACCCACGTTCGTCCCAACAGGACGACCATCCGTTCGCCCGCCGTTCTCGATGCGACCAGCGATTGTCTGCCGATCGCCTGGCCGAGTCCCCCCCAGGACGGCTTCATCCGCTCTCCTCTCCCTCGTCGCCGTGCATTCGGACTCACCCCTCGGCACGCCGAGGGCCGCCGAATGCCGAAGTCTGCTTGCGCTCGCAATCACGTGACTGCATCGCATTACGCTGACTGCCGCATCGGAATGAGCCCGATGGCGGCGCTAAAATGGGTTCCATGCAACTCGGTGGCTCCCTGAATGACCAGGAAGGAGGACCGGCAGAACTCCGAGGGCACTTCTGCCGGTGATCCACGCCGCAGAAGTGCGCGAGACCGAACACCGACCATGCTGCCGACACCGCTGCCGGCAGGATCATCGGCGGCGGCCTCGCGTCGGAAAACGCCGAAGTCTCCGTCCGCGGGGATGTCCACGAGAGTCGAGCCGACACGAGCAGCCCGTACGTGGCGTCCGGATGGTGAGCGAAGAATGCCGAACGCGGGCGCGTCCGCGGCAGGTCGTCCTGCCGTCTTCGGCGACCTGCTGATCAGTCGTCGCCGCGCCGCACAGCTCACCCAGGAGGAGCTGGCAGCACGCTCGGGGCTGAGTGTCCGCGCGATCAGCGACATGGAACGCGGGCGGGCCCTGGGCCCGCAGCGTCGCACCGTCGCGGCGCTGACCGACGCCCTCGAGCTCGATCCGGCGGCCGCCAGGGAGTTGGAGGCGGCGGCCAAGGCCGGGAGACACCGGTCCTCCGGTGCCGCGACCACCGGCTCGGCGACCGCAGGCGCCGCCGTGTCCGCAGGTGCGGAGGGCCCGGCGACGACGGCTCCGCCGACCGGGCGTTCCCGCCGGACGTCCGGCGCCTCGGCGGACGACACGGCGGGACAGCAGTCGACAGTCCCCCTGCAGACGACCGAAGGCAGGTTCCGCTGTGATCTGCCACCCGAGGTCGGCGACCTGACCGAACGCGGCACCGAACTGCGCAGACTGCGGCGGCTGGCGGCGGCCACCGCCGCGGAGACCCATCGGGGCGCCACGATCGTCGTCCTGTTCGGCGCACCGGGCGTGGGCAAGACGACCCTGGCCGTGCGGGCGGGCCACGAGCTGGCCGAGGAGTTTCCCGACGCCCGCTTCTTCGTGAACATGCGAGGCATGGACGCCGAGCGGCTGACGCCGGGGCAGGCACTGGGCAGGCTTCTGCTGGCGCTCGGCGTGGAGCAGGCCCGGATTCCCGACGACACCGACGATCGGGCGGGTCTCTATCGATCTCTGCTGCACGACCGCCGAGTGCTGCTCGTGCTGGACAACGTCGGCGACGAGGCACAGATCCGGCCGCTGCTGCCCAGCGGCCCCGGCTGCATGGTGCTGCTCACCAGCCGTCGGGTGCTCTCCGGGCTGGAGTCGGTGCACCGGCTGCTCCTCGACGTCCTCTCGCCGTCGGGCGCCGTCGAACTGCTCGAATCGATCATCGGACCGGAGCGGGCCGCACGGGAGCCCGCGGCGACGACCAGGGTCGCGCAGCTGAGCGGCTGCCTGCCGCTGGCGCTGCGGATCGCGGGCAATCGACTGGCCAGCAGGCCGCGATGGAGCGTCGGCTACCTGGTGTCGGCGTTGTCCGATCAACGGCGGCGGCTGACCGCGCTGACGGCCGGGGATCTCCAGGTGCGGGCGGCATTCGAGGTCTCCTATCGGCAGTGTCATCACTCGGTTCGCCGGGTCTTCCGCAGGCTGTCCCTGCTGTCGGGGTCGGACTTCGACGTCGATCAGGCCTCGGTGGTGGCCGAGACCGACCCGGATGTCGTCGAGGTCGTCCTGGAGGAACTGGTCGACGCGAGCCTCCTCGGCACGGCACCGGTCGGCGACCGCTACGTGCTGCACGACCTGCTGCGGCTCTTCGCAGGCGAGCGGCTGGCCGAGGAGGAGGCGCCCGGCACCGTCGGACGGCTGGCGGGGCTGGTCACCGGCTGGTTCCTGCACAGCGGGGTGCTCGCGGGGGGATTCTTCGTCCCGGAGGGTTTCGACGGCCATCCGGCCCCGAAGGCGCCGCAGCCGGTGGCGGTGATCCACAGCCTGGACCAGGCACGGAACTGGCTCGACGCCGAACAGCCCAACTGGCTCGCCGCCCTCCGCCACGCGACCGACACGGGCAGGCACGCCGAGGTACTGGCGTTATGCCGCGCCCTGCACTGGTATTCCGACGTCCGTTCGGAGAGCGGCCTGTGGCAGGAGGTGTTCGCGCGAGGAGTCACGGCGGCCCGTGCGCTGGGCAGCAGGCTGGACGAGGCGGTGCAGCTCAACTACCTGGGCTGGGCGCTCAATCGAGTGCCCGGCAAGCAGAATCAGGCCTACTCCGTGCATCAGGAGGCGTTACGCGCCTCGCGTGACGTCGGCGACGAGCGGGAGGAGGCCTGGTCGCTCCAGTACTGCGGGCGGACCAGGCTCACCGCCGACCGGCCGATGGCGGCCGTCGAGTTCTTCGAGTCCGCGATGGCCCTGTTCCGCCAGGTGAACTATCGACTCGGCGAGCACATCACCGCGTCCTTCCTCGGACTCGCCCTGCGCAGGCTCAAGCGGCTTCCCGAGGCGATCCGGCTCCTGCACGAGGTCACCGAGTACTTCCGCGAGGCGGACGACGGGACCCAGGACAACTCCCTGGCCGTCTCCCTGATGCGGCTCGGCGACACGCTGGAGATCGCGGGGCAGTTCTCCGAGGCCTATGACGCCTTCCGGGAGGCCGAGGCATTGTCGACCCGACTCGACGTCCCGTTGTGGGCGGCCGAGGCGGCATTCGGCTGCGGCCGGACGGCCGCCGAACTCGGCGAGCCCTCGGCCGCGCACCGTCATCTCGTGGTGGCCGCATCGGGCTTCGCCGCGTCCAACGACGACACGAGCCGAAACCAGGTCCTGCGTCGTCTCGCCACGCTGATCGAGACGGCGGACCCGCCCGTCGGCTGGACGGCGAGGCAGGACACGCTGGCCCTGCTCGACGGGCTGGACGGCGCGGCGGCTGCGGAGCTGACCGCGCTGATCTCCGGGAATCGGACGCAGGCGGCGGCACCACACGAATCGGCCGACGTGGAGACCGGCGAGGAGACGGCGAGCTGACTACGGGGCGACCGGGCTGACGGCACGGCGAGCAGGCACCGGCTGCGGAGGCGGCAGGCCTGTGCGTGCCGTACACCCTGGCACGGTCGGTGCCCGAGTCCGCCGACGTCCGCTTCCTTGGCGCCGCTGGACCGGGCCCGCTGCTGGGGCGTCTCCCAGGCCGGGGCCTGTCCTCGACTGCGCGGCGCCGCGCACCGGGCCCGCGATCGACCCGAATCGGTTCCCGGCACCGGGTCGCCCTCGTCCCGGTCTGCCTGCGCCGATCCCGCTCCACAGCCCGACTCGGCTCGACATTCGGTGGGAAGGCGCATTCCCGCTGAGCAGCCAGGACGAGTACCCTCCTCGCACATCCGGCCGATCCGGGCCGGGTGCGCCATGCCGACGCCGGGTTCCGCCCGGCAGGCCGAGACCGTCAGGACGGCGGTCGCCCTCCCCACGTCAGTGGGGGTGTTCCAGGGTGGGTCGGGGCTCTCCTCGACGTTCCTCGCAGACCCTCTCCCCACTGTCGTGGGGGTGCTCCGGTCTCGCCGAGCGCACCGTGGATCCGTCCACACTGCCCTCCTCACGGCGGTGAGGGTGCTCGGCGGGCGACGAGTTCGTCGCCCGCCGAGCCGGTCGGCACGACGACGCCGGGCAGCCGGGCCGTCTTTCGCCGACGCACCTCACGAGATCGCGGCCGAGGGCGGCCGAGCGTCGGTCGATCACGGCGGCCTGCCTCGCGGTGGTCGCGAGCGCGGGCGGCCGTCGCCGCACGGGTCTCGCCGCGGGCACCGGTGCTCGCCGACCGGCCTCGGCGCGCAGTCGGCCACCACCGTCCCTCATCGGGCGAAGTTCGCCCTTAACCCGGTCGAGGAGCCGGATTGACCGGGCTGCCGTCGACAGAACCGGACATCACCGCCGGACACACAACGAATCGGGGCTCTCCGGACGTGGTGATCACGGGTTTCCGGCGCACCGCCACGCGGCACCGAATGCGAGGGGCGCACCCGTGATCGCCCCCATCGCAATCGACGCTGCGTCACGAAAACCCGGCTAGGCCATTCCCCCGAACGAGCACTGGCCCGGAAGGACCACAATCAGTACCCTCCGTGACAGAACATCATCAGGAGGTCACCGTGAGCAAGGTTTCACCGAGCTGGCGCACGTCCACGCGAAGTGGCCAACACAACTGCGTCGAGGTGCGACACGGGTGCGACGCCATCGTGATCCGCGACACGAAGAACCGCCGAGGCGGCACCTTAGTACTGGGCACGGCGGCCTTCCACGCCTTCCTCACCACCGTCAAGAACGAGCAGATGCACTGAATCCGACTTCGGTCCTCGCGGTGCAGGCGACCGGACTGCCCGAGGAGCCGACGCGACCTCGATCGGCGGGTCACCGAACGACGGACACGGGTTCGGGTTCCGGCACACCGCCGAGGAAACGGACATCACGATGACTTCGCGCTCCACCATCCGGCAACCTCGCAGGCCTCGGACAGGGCCCGCCGTCTGGGCCGCGCTGGAGGTCGACGACCGAAGCCTGTTCGAGCACGAGTTCCGCGCCGCCCTGGAAGAGGTCGCCGAGACCTTCGATGTCGGCAGGCTGACCGAAGTGGTCCACCGCTGGCGGCCGCACACCGTGGTCACGGGCTGCCCGCCGCCGAACACCGGGCAGCGCCGAGCACCCGTCGTCCAGCACGACGAAGCCGACGGCATCGACTGGCCGCCGGAGGCACCGGACCGGGCCTGAGCCCGCCCTGTTTGCCCAGGCCGCCGGGCCGACAGACCACCGCCCTGCGCACCGAGGCCGCCGCAGGTGACCGCTGCGTCACGGCCCGGCCGAACCGATCGAGGGCTCCGGTGTCCGCCTGCCGTGGCGGGCTGCCGTCTCCCGCCGAACTGATCTCCGGCCGAGGCCCGGCAACGCTGTCCGCCGACCACGTCCCGTTGCGTGTGCTCGCCTCGGTCCGCTGGCTCCGCCGGGCTGACGGTCCTCGGGGCTCGGCCCGTCCGACGACGACCCCGGCTGCGGCCCACCACGATCGCCCTCGCCCTCGCCGTTCCCGGGGCGATCAGGGCGTCGGTGGTCCGGAGTCGGACCGCCGATGGACAGCCCAGGACAACGCGTACGGCGCACCCTCCGGGCCGGCCCGCCGGGTCCGAAACTCGTCCACGAGCGCCGCGATGCGCAGGCGCATCTCGGCCAGGTCGGGCTCGGTCAGCCGGAGAGCGAGCCGCGCCTCGCCGAACCGATCCGCCGCCGGGGCCTCCTGGTACTCGGCATAGGAGGCCGCCGTCATCGGACTCGGCAGGTGCGCGTCGCCGTCGCTGAAATCGAGGACCCAGCTCTTGCCCGTCGACAGATAGGGCACCTCACGCGAGCCGCGCGTGCCTCGGCGAACCCCGGTGGACTCCAGGAAGCCGTGTTCGGTGAGCAGCCGGACATGATGCAGGGTGGTGCCGGGACTCACGTCCAGACTCTCCGCCAGCTCCCGGTTGGTCTTCGGAGTGTCCAGCGCAAGCCGGAGGATGCGCAGCCGGAGCGGATGGCTCAGCGCCTTGGCCTCCTCGACGGCGGTCATCCGGCTCCTCACTGACGTGGGAGTAGCCGCAAGGATTCGCGCCACTCCTGTGCCAGCTTCTTCTGCAACAGGGCATGACGAAACTGGTACACGGGCCCTTCCGCCCGGAGAAGCCGGTGGCGGTAGGCCTTCGCGAGAAAGCGCATGCCTCGGGCCGGGAGCAGGCCGCGGCGGCTCAGCTGGAGGAAGACCAGGGTCGTTCGACAACTGTCGGAGACGGCGGCCATGCAGGCAAGGCTGACGAGCAGGGCGATGCCGAGGACGACCGCCGGAAGGCGCAGGCCGTCCAGATTGCCGTCGAAACCCCAGGCCAGTCCGAGGCACAGGCCGGGCCCCACTGCGAGGACGGCCGCTCGCCGGAGGTCCTCCCGCCAGGCCGTCGCCGGGTCGATGAGGCTTCTCGCGCGGGGCGACGGACGGGTGGCGCCGACTAGAAGCCCGATCGCGAGGGTGCTCACACATCCCGCCCACAGCCCGTCGGCGAGGGAACGCTCGTACCAGAAGGCCAGTCCGACGGGCAGCCCGGCGGCACCACCGGCGACCAACGCGAACCGCACCCGCAAGGACGCCCACCAGCCGGTTCCGTTCGGAAGCCCGCGGACCGGGACGGCAGTGACGGCGGCGGTGCCACCAGCCGCCAGCCCGGCGAGCAGGCCGAACCAGTAGTTGCTCAGGTTGGCGACTGTGGGGGTGACAGCGAGGCCGACGACGAGTCCGATTGTCGGGTTGGTCCGGCGTGGCCGTGTCTCGCCGGAGGGCGTGAAACGTCGCTCGCTGGAGGCGCGGAACTCGTTGACGGCTCCCGCCGCGAGGCCGAACAGTAGGCCGAGTAGGCCGAGGTAGGGGACCCCGAAGGCCAGATCGTTCCGGCCATGCACCCTGTAGTGGACCGCAGGATTGAAGAGCGCCACGCCGCAGAGGGCGGCGGCGAGCATGCCGAGGGCGCCGAAGGCGGCGATCCGGGGTAGCCGAGGCGCCCACTGGTGCAGGAGCCGCCAGTCCAGGGCGGAGGAGCGCCGATCGTCGAGACCGGCGGCCAGATAGCACAGCCACCGCCGGGCCGGCTCCGGCTGGTCGGTGCTCGGTACCTTCCCCGAGACATCGCGATAGGTGATGTCCACCAGCCGGTCGAGGAGATGAGCAACGATCTCATCGCGGGTCGCGAATCGGCCCGGTTCGAGTAGTTCTTGCACGCCTGCGGGGTCCTGCCGGAAGCCGTCGCGGACGAGCGTCAGGGTGAGCGGTGAGTCCAGGGCGTTGGCGAGCGGCCCGTCCGGCTCCGCACCCAGGTGAACGATCAGCCGATGCCAGGGCTCGGGGGCTGGTTCAACCTGGCAGTGTGCGAGGAACGCGGCCGCGTCGTCCCCGCTCACCGGCAGCAGTTCCAGGGCGGCGGCCCCGTTCAGGGGGCCGCAGGCACGTACCGTCTCCGCGTAGTACTCGGTGCGGGAGAAGATCATTACCCGGTGGGTGGCGTGCTGGTCGATCTGGTGGAGGACGGCGGTGCGTAACCCGAGCGTCAACTCGTCGAAGCCGTCGAGGAACAGGGCGATGCGCCCCTCCTCTACCAGCCGAACGGCGGCGTCCCGACCGTAGACGTTCGACCGCAGGAAACGGTGGTCTGCGGCGAGCCGGACGGCCAGCCAGTCGCTCAGTCGCTGGCGCGCCGGGTCCCAGCCTTCGACGCTGAGTAGCACGGGCACGGGAACCCGGACCCGGTCGGCGACGTCGAGTGCCGCCCGGTGCTTCAGGGCTTCCAGCACGGTCAGGGTCGCCGTGTCGGACTTGCCCCTGCCCGGACCGCCGAGGACGATCACCCGCCCCGATCGCAACCCCGCGTAGACAGCGAAGAGTTCGGGTATGCCGCCCGCTGCGGAAGAGGTGGCGTCCGCCGCGGTCACGCCGGGCAGCGGTTCGAATCGGGTCGCCCGCCGGGCGTCTCCGAGCGCCGCCGCGATCGGCACGGCCACCCCTCGGGCGACCGACCTGCGCCACCGGACCGGAATCGGCGCCGGAGAGTAAAGCAACCGTTGTGTCGCGGTCTTCGTTCTCTGTAGTGACATCGCCGCCGCCAGGCGATCGGCCGCCAGGTCGAGCGGTGACTGCGGGCCATCGGCCCGAGCAGCCACCGCGATACCCGGCCCGGGGGCGGGAGGCGGCTGGACCCACGTGCCGGGCCCCGAGGGCTGCAATCCGATCCGCGCCCGCTCCGGTGGCAGCGTGGAGGCGCCCCGGCCGCCGAAAGGGTTGCGCGCCAGCCAGATGCGGCCCTCCCCGCTGATCAGCGACCGCTGCGGGTTCTGCTCCCCGTTCCTGTCCTGCACATGGCCGCGGGCGTGCTCGTAGGCGTCGTCGACCGACACCAGCCCGTCGTGATCGGTGTCGGCGGCCCCGGTGGCCAGCCCGTGGACGAGCCCGGCGGTGAACACCGAAGGCAAGGCGCTGCCGTCGTCGACAGCCGCCGAGGAATCGCCTTCGAAGGCGTACTCCCCGGCCCGGGAGGCGGTCAGGATCGCCAGCCCACGCCCGGCGTCCGCCGCTCCCAGCCCGAGCGGTAACTCGTCCACGCCTGCTTTCGCACCACTGATGAAGGCACCGGAGAAGCAGCAGTCCAAGATCAGCACCTTCTGCCGGGATCGACACTCCTGGAGCAGGCGCCGCAACCACTCGTCCTCGACCCCGGTTGACGCCAGCCTGTTCTTCCGCGTGTCCTTGGCGGCGTAGAACAGCCGCCCGCGCAGGTCCCGCACCCCGTGGCCGGACAGGTACACCAGTACCAGCTCCTGAGGCTCACGGTCGTGCAGAAAGTTCTCGAGGCGCTCCCGCAGTTCTTGCACAGGGGGATCGTCCAGACTCTTCACCCTGAACCCGCCGATTCGCGGATCCGCCAGCACCGACGTCAGTTCCCGGACGTCGACAGCCGGCGACTGCAACGGCGGCAGCGCGGGATCCTGGTAGGCGGTGGTTCCCACCACCAGTGCGGAGCGTGGCCCGCTGGGCAGTTCAGGAATCGGAATGGTGGCGTCGAAGCCAGACATCGATCAGCTGCTCCTGCCGTTCGGCCGAAATCCCCTACACCTGGAGAACGTGGTCGCCGAAGCTGATTTCCACCGAACGCGCCGTGTCCCGGGCAGCCCACCGGCGCGCGGCATCCACCAGCTTGCGCAGTACGGCGGTGGCCGGCACCCGCACCGCCGGCATCCCGGCGATGCCCCCAACCCCTTTGCCCCTGCGGCCGACTCCGACGCAGCCACCTGCTCTACTGCCGCTACCTCGTCCAGTTCAAGCAGGTCTGTGTGCAGTTCGCGGGTCAGCGAGTCCAGTTCCTCGGCGTCAAAATCCAGATCTGTGCGCACACGCACGAGAACGACGTCCATGCGATCAACCCAGCCCTTCCGGCCCCCACCGGGCACACGGCCGACACACGATATTGTGGACCGAAATTCTTGGACAGCAAAGGCCGTTACGAATCTGGGCATCCTGCGAATGAAGAGCCCGGACCACACCGGCACCCTGGAAACTGCGCTACGACCGGACCGATTACTCCACCCGCAGGCAGAATCCCGCACTGTTTGTCGCAATCCGGCAGCGCATCAGCACCGTGAGCTCCGAACGCCCGCTCCCCACCACACCCTGATCCCTGCGGCCTTCGACCGGCGCCGCGTGCCGCCGAGGCGCGCGACTGCGAGCGACAGGCGAGGTGCGTGGTGTGCCGCACCGCCAAGCGGCCCTCGCCCGCTGACATCCCACCTGTCGGCGCGCGCTGGTGGAGTTCGAATCGGGACCGCGCTGGGCAGCGGCGTCGTGCCGCTGATCGAGCCGCCCCCGGGACGAGAACGGGCGCTGCGGGCACCGAATCCGCTGGCAGCATCGGTCTGTCTGCTGCTGATCACCGCCGGGCTGCGCAGCCTGAACACGCAGGCCGTCCGGGCTGCCGAGACTGGCTGCCGAGAGGGATCCGGTGGTGCGGCGGGGGGCCGAACACGCCGAGGATCTGCTCTGCCAGACTCGACGGCGACGATCGCGGTGGTTGAGGTCGCCGCCGTCGCCACCGCCTCACGCCCGTGGGGTATACGGACGAGTCCGCTCTCCCCACGACAGTGGAGGTGCTCCGGGCTGACGCGCTCGTTGCAGGGCCGACCGCGTCCTCCTCACATCCCCGTGGGGGTGCACCGCCATCGGGCTCCGAGGAACTCGGTCACCCCTGGGCCTCCCCACACTCGTGGGGGTTCACCCACCTAGGTGTGCGCGAGCCGGCTGGCTCGGCCGTTCTCCCCACCCGCGCCCGTGGGGGTGTTCCACACTGCTCGCCTGGTTGCCGCTAGCGATGAGGACCTCCGACCCCGTCGGGGGTCGCCTGCCGAGGAGCACGACGTCCATCGTGTACCCGAGGACGCAGCCCTCGGGTACACGATGGAGCTGCGCTCGTCTCGGCGGACCTGTCCGCGATCCCGGCCACGTCCGGGTGGGATCACGGATCTTTCGGTCGGTGACCGCCTGGCCGACCTCGCTCATCAGCAGGGCCGCATCCACCACCGGACCGGCACACCCGTCGACCTCAGGCTCAACGACTGCAACGCCTCGTCGACCGCGACCACCTCAGGACCACGACCCCAGACGAAGCACGCGCTCACCGGCGGGTCCTCGGTCGTTGCAGGCGATACCAGGTCGGGCGTGCTGCTGACCCGCATCCCCGAGCCTTCGGCCGAGGACGGGGCGCATCCCGCCAGCGCCAAGGCGGAGAACCCCAGGACGACCAGTAATCGCCTACGCGAGGACACGGCTCTAGAAGACGCAGGTGCCCCTCGGGATGCTGCCGTTTGCGAGGTAGTTGACGCTGGAAACCAACGGAGACTCGCGCTTGAGCCGCGCCGACAGTTCCTTGCCTCGCTCGATCCAGTCACGCTTGGCGTCGGGAGTGGCGAAACCAGACTCATTGAATCTCACGGGGTTGTAGGTCGCCTGGTATTCCGCGTCCCAGGCTTCGAGGTCCCGAACGAGGTCTGCATTGAGGTCAAGGAACTCCGTGGCCTCCTCGATGTCGTGGCTGAGCGTATCCCCCTCGTACCCGGTTCGGTAATAGAAGTAGTCCTCTTTCCATCCGACGAGGATGGTCACGTCCACAGTCATCTCAACTCACTTCCGATGCAGGTCACGGCGAAGCTTTCGTCTACGGGAGATGGGGTTCGCACCGTAGATCTTCCCCTCTGCGGTGGTGTTGATCGCGACGCGGCGTCGCTCGCCGAGGTATTCCACTTCATACACTGGCCGGTCTCTTCCGCAGTGCCCGACCACGGTACCGCTCCGGATGGCTGCAAAGAGCAAGCCCTCGATCTCCTCTCGTGGGATGTGCACCTCTTCGAAGTTCCGGACACGGTCCGGCAAGAAGATGTGATTTCGCCCGCTATCGTCGTCGCCGTTCTCGATCCAGATGATCCGTCCGTCGTCGAGGCGTTCCGCTCGCACGACGTCGTGAGGTTTGACCGCTGCACCCCGTCGTCGGAGTTCGGCGATCTCGTCGGCGTAGCGGATCTGTGGGTCGGTGTGCTCGTCGACCGTCGTCGGCGGTCCGGTGGGCGGCGGCGGCCGAGTAGCCGTGTCATCGGTGGCCGGTGCCGCCAGCAGCGGCCCGCCTGCGACGCCGATCCCGTGTCCGGCGATGTCGTGGCAGTAGCCGTCGATGATCTCCTGTGCTCCGCCGAGGAGAGCGTGTGCGGCGCGGACCTCCTCGGCGGACCGGGCTGCAAGATGGTTGATCTGGTCGACCTCGGGCTGTGTCGAGCCGAGGGTGGCGGCGGCGAAAACGTCCGCGCCGTCGGTGATCGCGGCGTCAGCTTGGAGGGCGGCCTGGCGTGCTTGGGTGATCAGGGCGTGTGCCTGGCGTAGCTGGGCGATCACCTCGGTGACCGACAATGCTCGACTCCTCACTGTGTGTGTTCGACCATGGTGACGGAACAGCGCCTCGTGGTCGAATGAGTTCTCGTCAGTTCGTCGGGACGCTGTCAGGCGTGGCGGCGTGCTGTGCGTGCTTGCGACCAGGTGTGGGCAGCGCGGGCCATGTCTCGCGTCCAGGCCCGGTGGTGGTCCTGGTCGGCGATCTCCTGCCACAGACGTGTGGAGGCGACGGCGAAGGCGTCGAGGTCACGTGGTGTGGCGGTGTGCCAGGCGGGAGCGCGGCCCACCCAGTGTTCTGCCGAGGCGGGGCTGTGACCGGTGGTGATCATCCGGAGCAGCAGGCAGCACGGGTCGATCCAGGGTGCCCCGCGCGCGGCCCAGGCCCAGTCGATCAGCCGTGCAGTTCCGTCCGCGCCGATCAGCACGTTCTCCGGGTTGTAGTCGGTGTGCAGCAACGCATCCCCGGCCAGCAGGGCGATCTCGGCACCGTCCGGGAGGTACGGCCCCCATCGCCGGACGGCATCGGTGACGGCTGTCTCCTGCGGTGGGCAGGGGATCTCGCCGACCGTCTGAAGGAGTTCCACGACGGCGGGCAGGTCGGTCGAGTCCGGTCGGTAGTCGGCGTGCCGCGCGTCGAGGGCGTCCAGGCCCAGCACGTCCCACCCTCCCGTATCGGGCAGCCGCCACCGCAGCGCGGGCGCGACCTTCGCGACGTGCGGGGTGACGGCGGCTTCACGTCGGTGAGCGGTGATGCCGGGGTGGGCGTGGCGGACGCCCTTGACGAAGACTCGCCCTCCGTCGCTGTCGAGCAGGGCGGCAATCGCGGAGTTGCTGCCACCGGAGGGGATGCGGACGCAGGTGATCGGCCCAGTGCGAGCCTCGATCGCGGCCCGGACCTCGGCGGGAATGTCATGCCACTCGATCCGTTGTTGCATGGGGCCTCATCGTCCGTGCCGGGCAGGTCGTCGAGGACGGTAATTCTTGAGAAATCGACTGGCCATCAGGGAATGCATGGCGCTACCTCCGAGGTAGGCGAGACCGAGGACCATACCGGGTCGTCAGCGCCCCATCATTGCGGACGGTCTCGATTCGCACAAAGAGTCTGTTCAGGTGAGGGCAACCGAGCATTGACGAACTCGAATACGGGAGACGACAGAACACATTCGACATTCCGGATCGAACCGCTGTTCCAGGTGACTAGTTGACCTCCCTGACCGTGGCGACGTCGCCGCACACTGTGCGGAGCGCGGCGTGTGCTCCGGCGGCGGCCTGGGCGTGGACGGGGGTCGTGAGCGGCGGCGTCACGGGTTCTCCGGCGGGTTCCGGGCCGTCGCGGTGAGCACGCGGTCGAGACCGGTGAAGGGGCTCGCGGGGTCGTCGGGCAGGGCGAAGGGCGGGATGTCGTAGGGGATGGAGATCGTGGCGACGATGGCGGTGATGCAGTCGCGGCGCAGTCGATCGCCGGTGGGAGTGACAGCCGCATGTCGTCGCCTCGATCGGGAGAGGGTGATCAGACCGTGCGCTCCGAGGCCGAGTGCGCCGTCAAGGGTGTCGGCGGGGTCGCTGCGGACCTCCTCGGCGAGATCGGTGAGGCGTCGCTCGGCGCGTCCGCAGGCGAGCAGCACCGCGTAGGCGGTCCGCGTCAAATGCTCGGGCCGGGCGCCCTCGATCACCGCAGTCGACACCAGGTCGGGCGTGCTGCTGACCCGCATCCCCGAGCCTTCGGCCGAGGACGGGGCGCATCCTGCCAGTGCCAAGGCGGAGAGCACCAGGACGACCTAGAAACCGTCCACGCGTGGACATGGCTCTAGAAGACACAGGTGCCCTCCGGGATGCTGCCGTTTGCCAGGTAGTCCACGCTGGCGACCATCGGAGACTCCCGCTTCAGTCGCGCCGCCAACTCCTTGCCCCGCTCGATCCAGTCACGCTTGGCCTCGGGGGTGGCGAAACCGGAATTATGATATTCCACGGGGTCATAGGTCGCCTGGTACTCCGCATCCCAGGCTTCGAGGTCCCGGACCAGGTCTGCGTTGAGGTCAAGAAATTCCGTAGCATCTTCGGTGGTGTGGTTGAGCGTGTCCTCCTCGTCCCCGTTATCGTAGTAAAAGTAATTTTCCTGCCATCCTACGAGGATGGCGACGTCAACGGTCATCTCAGCTCACTTTCGATGCAGAGCACGGCGGATCTTTTGCTTACGGGAGACTGGGTTCGCACCGTATATCTTCCACTCTGAAGTGGTACTGACCGCCACCCGGCGTCGCTCGCCGAGGTACTCCACCTCATACACCGGCCGGTCCGTTCCACAGTGCCCGACCACGGTACCGTTCCGAATGGCGACGAAGAGCAGGTCCTGAATCTTCTCTCGCGGGATGCGTACCCCTTCGAAATCTCGGATACGTTTCGGCGAGAGGATGTGGTCTAGCCCGCCGTCCTCGTCACCCCTTTCGATCCAGGTGATCCGTCCGTCGTCGAGGCGTTCCGCTCGCACGACGTCGTGAGGCTTGACCGCCGCCCCCCGCCGTCGGAGTTCGGCGATTTCCTCGGCGTAGCGGATCTGCGGGTCGGTGTGCTCGTCGGCCGTCGGCGGTGGTCCGGTGGCCGGCGGCGGTCGGGTGGTCGTGTCGTCGGTGGACGGTGAGACCGAGACCGGCGGTCCGCCCTCGCCGATGCCGTGTCCGGCGAGGTGGTGGCAGTAGCCGTCGACGATCTCCTGCGCGCCGCCGAGGAGAGCGTGTGCGGCGCGGACCTCCTCGGCGGACCGGGCGGCGAGGTGGTTGATCTGCTCGACCTCGGGCTGTGTCGAGCCGAGGGTGGCGGCGGCGAACACGTCCGCGCCGTCGGTGATCGCGGCGTCGGCCTGGCGGGTGGCCTGGCGGGCTTCGGTGATCAGGGCGTACGCCTGGCGGAGTTGGGCGATCACCTCGGCGACCGACAATGCTCGACTCCTTACTGTTCGTGTTCGACGCCATGGTGCCGTATCGCCGGTGTCAGGGTGCTGGCCGCAGGAGAGATCGGTGCGCCCCGTGAAGAACACGGGGGCACGGTGGTCGCGTCTGCTCCGAGTCAGGAGGGCTCGAGGAGGCAGTGGGTTCCGTCAGACCGCACGTGAACTCGGTGACGTTCCGGTGCGGGGCGCCCTTGGTAGTCCCAGCGTTCGAGGAAGGCGGTGATCTCGGCCCAGAGCGCCTGATCGCCGGTCACCTCTACCGTGCCGTCGTCGCGTTCGGCGGCCTGGCATTGCGTTCCGTCGGCGGTGTCGGTGAGCAGGTGGACGAGGCGTCCTTGCTGGTCGCGCCGTGAGGCGCGGTGCAGTCCTGGGCGCGAGACGGAGAGCAGAGCCCGTCCGTCCGGGAGGTCCAGGGCAGGCGGCAGTGTGGCCGTCGACGTCGGCGCGGCGGTGATCGTGGTGGCGTTCTGTTTCGGGACGGCGGGCGCGTCGGGTGACGGGCGTCGGGACATGAACCCGGCCTGCTGCGGCAGGATCGGTCCGTCGGCGGTGCCGTCGGCGTGCACGGTGAGGCGGGCCAGGACGAAGCCGAGGTTGATCAAGATCATCCCGCCGGGGCGGACTTGGTTCAGCCAGGCGGTGGGGATGTGGTCGAGGCCGCACGTGGTGATCAGTCGGTCGAATGGGGCATGGTCGGGAAGGCCCGCAGCCCCGTCTCCGGCGGCGAGCACGGGGGTGAGGCCGAGCGCGGCGAGTCGACGTCGGGCCGTGGCGACCAGGCCGGGGTCGACGTCGACGGAGAACACCCGTTGGTCGCCGAGCCGGTGGCTGAGGAGGGCGGCGTTGTAGCCGGTTCCGGTGCCGATCTCCAGGACTCGGTGGCCATCGTGGATGTCCAGAGCGTGGAGCATGAGGGCCATCAGTCCGGGGGCGGTGCTGCTGGAGATCGGGCTGCCGTCGGAGTCGAACTCGGTGATCAGTGTGGTGTCGCTGTAGATGTGGGCAAGCCTGTCGGGGTCGTCGGCCGCGACCGGGGTGAGGGTGGCCGAGCCGGGACGGGCCACGGAGAAGTCGGTGACGAAGGCATCGCGTGGCACGCTGCGGAAGGCGGTCTGCCACGCGGGCTCGATGAGGTGCCCTGCGGCGGTCAGATCGGCGACGAGTTTCTGTCGTAGGTCGGTATCGGTGTGGGTCACGTAGTCGTCCTTCGAATGGTGAGTGCGTCGACCAGTGCCGACGTGAGAGGCAACCCGGTGTGTTGTTCGAGCCAGGCCCACTGACCGTTGGGGTTGTTCTCCAGAAACGTCCACGTGCCGTCGGGGGTGACGATCCAGTCGGAAGCCGAGTAGACCAGGCCGAGTTCGCGGTTGAGTGCCGCGAGGCCGGCGGCAGCCTCGGCGGGTATCTCGATCGGCGAGTAGGACAGCCGATCGTGGTCAGCGCGCCAGTCCAGGATCTCGGAATCCTGGGTGTCGATGCGCACTGCGAAGACGCGGTCACCGATGGAGGTCACCCGCACCGAGAAGGCACAGGGCACCCGTTCCTGGAACAGGTGAGTGGTCGTCCGCACCCCGTCGTTGATCTGGTCCACAGTGACGAGTTCGGTGTGCAGCAGGAGGCGGTCGCCTTCTGGAGTGCGAGGTCCTCCACGCAAGGGCTTGTAGACGGCTCCGTTCGTCTGGCGTGCAACAAAGATTCGAGCCGCAACAGGGTCGTTGGTGATCAGCGTGGCGGGCACGGCGAGTCCGGCCTTAGCCGCAAGGCTCAACTGGCGGGGCTTGTCGTCGGCCAGACGGTTGCGGTGTGGATGGTTGATCCACCTCACGTCAGGCAGCGCCGCGAGGAGACCGCCGAGGCCGAATTCAGCCTCGGCGGTCATCCATGCCTGCTCCGTGCCGTCGCGGCTGCCATAGTCGCTCGGCTTGCGCCACCACGCCGCGCTCACCGAAGAGAGATCGGTATCGCGGTGCCCATCCTGAAGACTGCCGATCCACCGTCGGCCCGTGCCGGCAAGCTCGGCGGTCACCCGAAGCGATCCGGCACGCAGGTCCGCGAGATCGAAGCGGTGTACCGGAACGCCCCGTTCGTCGAGCTGTCGGATGACGAGATCAGCGGTGATGTCGCCGACCCTGGTGATCACGAGTACGGAGTCAGGCATCTCGGCGGAATCCTCAGTCGTCCTGGTCGACGAACCACTGGTTGTCATGCTTGGTGTCGCACGGGGTGGAGGAGCGCATGACCGCCGGGTCGTCGATCGCCGCGAGCCCCTCCCCGGTGAGGCTGATCTGCCGGACCGGGTCGTAAGAGAGGACAGGAAGTACCGGAGTCGCACCACTCGGCGAAGCCGCGCGCGCCAGGCCCAGTGGAAGAACATCGGGTGACATGATTTCTCCATTCCAGTCGATCGAAATCACATTCGAGGCGAGAAAGGGAAATCTCGCCCTGGCCACCTTGCCATGCGAACACCCGACAGGAGAATGATCCAATCGAGTGACAAGGAATCAGGCAGTTGAAAGAAAAAGGCGTGGCCAATTCGGCGATCCCCTTTCTCGGTGGAACGCCGTTTCATCAGGTTTGATTGCCTCTCTCTTTACTGCACCTCCCCGACCGTGGCGACGTCGCCGCACAGCGTGCGAAGTACTGCGAGTGCTCCGGTGGCCTGTTCATAACGGCGCAACGTCGGCGTGCCGACCAGGGAGACCGGTCCGTCGATCCCGGCGGCGATGGGGGCCAGTGTGCTGATGATCTCGGTGGCGGCGGCACGGGCGGTGGCGGTGGCGGTGTTCTGAGTGTGCTGGAGTGCAGAGGGGAGGTCGACGCGGGTCACGGTGGGAGTCCTCCGGGGTTGCTGGTCGGTGTCTCGCGGATGCGGGTCGCGAGGGCGATGAAGAGTCGGCGTTCGTCGTCGGGCAGGTGTCCGATGCGTTGGGCGAGGAAGCTGCGGATCGGGCGTTGCACGGACCGGGTGCGGTCTCTGCCGTTGAGGGTGAGCGCGCAGTCCTGGTGGTCGGGATCGGTGAGGAGGAGGCCCTTGTCCTGCAGTGCGCGCACTGTGGCGGTCAGGGTGTTCTCGGGTACGGGGACGGAGAAGCGCAGGAGCCCCAGCGAGCAGCGGCCGAACTCTCGGTCCACTGAGGACAGGATCATGTACTCGGTGACGGAGAGGTCGGCATCCGACAGCGTCGCCGCCACGCCGTCTTCGAGGAGGGTGGTGAGTTGGAACAGCAGTCGCCACATCCGATCGGCGTCCGTCAGTCTGTTCACCGCTCACCGGCCGCAGCCCTGGTGCTGGCGAGCAGGCGATCGAGGTAGTTCGTGGCGTCATCGAGTCGTCGGGTCAGGCTCGTGGGGCTGGCACCGACCGGGGCGGGGGTCGTTCCGGTGAGCTGCGCAGGCAGCGTGAGGGCGTGGGCGATCCTGACCTGGCGTTCGGCGTCACCTCGGGGGGTGGTGGCGGTGGTGCGCCACCGTCGTTGCCGCCTGCGTCGTCGGTTGGCCGTGCCCATGGTCACTCCTCGATGGTGAAACGGACCTGTTCGGTACGAGGTGGCACGGACGCGCGGGCTGGTATCGCGCGCCCGTGCCACCCCTGATGACCGGCCGATCCCGTCGGGGGTCGGTGATCGACCGGCCGCCCCGAAGACACCACCGTGTCGCGCGCGGTGCCGTCTGCGGGGAGTCGGATCAGCCGGTGCCCGCGCCGGTCAGTTGATCGGCGTCGGTACGGGGTTGGGCGGTGCGAGTCGGGGCGAGGTCCCAGGCCGCCGTCACGTAGTCGTGGTCGGAGACGGCCTCGGCATCCGACGGCCGGTGCACCTGATACGAGCCGGGCACGAGCGCGCCGGGAGTGGCGTAGGAGGCCATGATCCGGTCGATGCGCATCGAACAGTTCTGCTCGTGCGTCGTGGGTGTCGGATCGTCGGCCAGCTCGCCGAAGTCCCGGAACTGCAGGTCGTGGCGCAAGTAGTCAAGCTGGGCGGTGTCGACGACCCACCGCCCGGACGTGGTGTCGTAACGGCCCTTCTGCAGCGGCTTCCACCACGATCCGCGCTCGAGATGCGCGGCGCCCCAGTCGGCCGGGCGGATGTCCTTCTCCCACGAGCTGGTGGCGTTGAAGTCCCCGGCGATGATCGTGGGCTTCACCGACCGCTCGGTCAAGATCGCGGCCTGCCGGTCGAACTCGGCCCGGCCGGCGCCGCCGGGCCAGTGGATCGACGACAACCACATCGGCACGCCGAGCACCCGAGCACGGAGGAATCCGGCCACGGAGTAACCGGTGTCGGCCACCATCGGGTCGTGCCACTGCACGGGCTCCACGACATCCGAACTCACCAACAGCATCGAGTGGTTCTTCCGTCCGACGCGCTGAGAATAGAACGGCAGATAACGAGCCGAGCCGCCGAGGAGTTCCGACAGTCGGTTGGTCGCCTCCCACAAAGGCCGCTCCCCGTCACGGCGGTACTGAGGACACTCCCCGAGCATCAACACATCCACCGGATGTCGAGCAATCGTCTCGATCAACGGACCAAGCTCGATACGGCCGTCCTCCCGCAACCCGCCGTTCTCGTAGTTGAACGTACCGATGCGGACGACACCACTCATAACGTTCCTTTCTTCGATGAACCCGAGGGGCGGTGGTGCGGGCGGTCGTATACCGCCCGCACCACCTCGTGACCCGACCTACGCGGTATCCCGCGCCGGGAGTGGATCGGGCCACCCGTCCCGCGCGGCGTGCTCCGCGCGGGACGGGAGTTCAGAGACCGGCACCGCCTGGTGCGGGTATCTCCTCGGATGACAGCGACTCGCCCAGACACGCCCCGCACACCGGAACCAGACCGACGATCAGCTGCCGATCCAGACACAACCCCGCTTCCGGAACGGTGTCCTGCGTGAACCACGGCCACCCGCTCACCGGACAACCGCCAACGGCGGGCGGGCGAGGTGCCCAGGCACGCCGACATCCGCCAGACAGTCAGTACACGGCTGATCCTCGTAGTAGAGGTCGACCAGCGGATTCCGGTTCATCGGAACGAACAACGCCGCAGGGGCACAGACCGGCCGGACGCGACCGCCGTCCCAGTCGGCATCGGCCAGGTGGGTATCCCCCATCCGCACCGACTGAACGAACCACGCCAGCCCGTTCACGACCCCGCTCCCGTCGGGAAGCACGTGCGGCACGACGGGAACCTGCTGTACTCCTCGGCGGGCTCGACCGCACACCCGCATATCGACACCGCCGAATCCCGATAATCCGGATCACGCCGATGCTCGATCCGCCGAAACCGACCCACCCACCGAACAACCGTCGGAACCGGCTGCTCCGACTCGTCCACCGGCCAGTCCGGTGCCTCCACCGCCGTCACAAGACCACCGCCTCGGAGGCGACAGCGGCGGCGCGCTGCGGAACCCCACCGGTCAGCACCGACCGGTCCACGGTCCACGACCCGGTAGCCCGTGATCGGCACTCCGCCTCGCGAATCCGCGCCCAATCTCGACGTGACGGCGGGCGGCGCCGGGGATGCCGCACACGCCACCGGGAGGCGATATCACACACGGCGATTACCAGAAGCGCCAAGCCGGCGCCCATCAGGACGAGCAAGACCTGGCTGCCCTGATTGCTCGGGTACTCCATGGCTAGGATCGCCACGGAGTGTGATGCGAAGGCCATTCCTTCGCTCCTCTCCATTGTGAGGGGCTGGGCCGACCGGCCAGTCGGCCCAGCGCTCCCTCTTCTCCCAGTGCTTTTCGTTGTGTTGACTACGACCGCGCGCCAAGAGCCGCAGGCAGTGATGACTCCCGCTTGCCTCCAGTGCCAACGATCGGTGGCTTCCTAGACGACCGCCGCAGAGCCGTGGCAGATGCATCAGAGCCTCGGGCTGCGGAACAGTGCCCTGCGATGCCCGAGTGGTGATCGTTCGAGGGGCATCTCCACCGTCTTCCGCGTGCCAGTCTCAACCCAACCTCCGCGAGCCGTAGGAAGTGAGCGTACAAGTTACATGTAGGATTTACGATGACTCTTTTGGGTGACTTGTGTGGTCGGTGTTGGCGATAGGGTCACCTGACACATCAGGAACCGCGCAGGAGATGCAGATGTCGCTTGGTCCCACAGCTCGCCGACGAAGGCTCGGGTCGTTGCTCACGGAGGTGCGAACTGCGGCGCACCGCAGCGTCCAAGACGCTGCCGACCAGTTGGACTGTTCGGAAGGAAAGATCCGCAACTGGGAGACTGGCCGCTCCGGAATCAAGAAGGTCGAGCTGAGCGCCCTACTGGACTACTACGGAGCGCCTGAGGATGTCCGGGGTCAGCTCGAAGAGCTCCGACGCGAAGGCGCAAAGCGCGGATGGTGGTCGACGTACCGCCTACCTGATTGGTTCAAGCCCTATGTCGGTCTCGAACAGGCAGCGTCAGAAGTGCGGAACTTCGAGATCGAACTTGTCCCAGGGCTGCTCCAAACTGAGGCTTACGCTCGGGAGATCCACTCGACCGGTCGGCACATCACCGACCCTGCCGACATCGACAAGCGTGTTGCGGCGCGGATGGCACGACAACAACGGCTGACAGCGGAGCCGCCACTAGAGCTCCGAGCCGTCGTCGCTGAGGCCGCACTACACCGCCGCGTCGGCAGTGCCGACGTCATGGCGGAGCAGCTCGATCATCTGATCGCGCTGAGCAAGCTGCCGAACGTGATCGTCCAGGTCTTGACCTATGAAGCAGGCACCCATCCGAGCATGACTGGCGGGTTCACCGTGCTGTCGTTCGCTGAGCCGACCGACCCCGACGTCGGCTTCGCGGACAACCCGCTGGGCGGGCATGTCATCGATGAGGCAGCCGACGTAGCGGCCCTGAACTTCATGTTCGATGAGCTTCGGAGTCTCGCTCTACCGACGCAGGACTCACTGCGGCTCGTGACTACGATTCATGGTGAACACGCATCCCGCTGAGAGTGGAAGGAGACGGCATTGGCACGCTTGAAGCACTGGCGAACCAGCAGCCGCAGCGGCAACGGCGGCCAGTGCGTCGAGATCGGTCACGCTCCCGGCCTCGTCGGCATCCGCGACACCAAGAACCGTGACGGCGGCACGCTCGTCGTGCACCAGGCGGCCTTCGACGCGCTGCTACACACACTCAAGAGCGGCCGGGCTGTTCGCTGAACACGCTTTGAGGAGCCCTTCCCCGCCACCGGGCGGGGAAGGCCCCACAACCTCGCACGATTCCCGCAGGTAAGCGGGCATTATCCTGAGTACCGTCTGTCGGAACTCGACGTCGGTCACGCTCGCCCGGCTGCCGCCGCGCCGACGGCGGCGGGTCCGGCTGTAGTCCAGGCAGCTCGCCCGAGGTCGTCGCGCCGCACTGACGGCGGACGGTCAGCCCTCGCCCACCAGCTCCGTCAGGCCGCCCGCGAACGGCTGGGCCCGCCACTGGTCGACGCCCTCCTTCACGGCATCGACGAGCATGGGCAACTCCGGCGAGAGCGCGAGGCACGCGATCGTCCTGGACATGCCGACGGCGTTGACGAAACGCAGCATGCGCTCGTCCAACGGACGCAGGCCCCGACTCCGGGCGGCCTCGTCGTACGCGGACTCGGACTCGGGCCCGAAGGCCGCCAGGTCCCATTCGACCGGCCCGAGGGTGACCAGTTCGAAGTCGGAGTACAGCACGCCGTCCGTGGTGGCGACGATGTTGTACGCGGGTGCGTCGCCGTGGATCGGCTGAAGATCGATTCCGGGGAAGGCCGCCTCGAACTCGGCACGGGAGCTGACCAGTGGTTCCAGGATCGCCCACTCCCGCCGCGCGCGGTCGAGATCGGCGGCGTCGATGAGGTCGGGCCGGGTCGCCAGATCCGTCAGCGCGTCGCGCACCATCCTCGGTTCGGCCGCCGACAGGAAGGGCAACTCGCCCGGATAGTCGCGCAGCGCCGCGTGCAGGTCGGGGACCAGGCGCGCGTTGTCGACATAGTCGGGCACTGCGCTCTCGTCGATCGCGACGAGCTGCCAGAACGTCATCGAGAAGCCGTTCCGGCGCACGGGCTCTCGCGGGACGAGCGGGCTGGGCGGGATCACCGGGGTGCCCTGCTCCGCGAGCCAGGCCACCACGTCGAGTTCGATCTGCTGCCGCGCCGACTGGATGTCGAGATCGGCGGAGGGCGGCACGACGACGGGCACCCGGACCACCACCGGCGCAGGCGCCAGGTGCACGACGACGGAGAACATGTCGTGGAGCACGGCCGGTTCGGTCACCGTGAGTCCGAGGTCCCGGCCCGCGGCGACCGCAGCGGCGACGGCCCTCGACGTGCGGTCCGCAAGCTGCTCGGGCGTCATGACTCCTGGCATGGCGGGCATCGTGCCACGGCGGGCAGCACCGCGCGACGGATTAATCGTTCTCCCCTGTCTCTTCCCCGCGTCGCCGGGGGCTGGCGCACCGGAGGTCGAGTGCGTCCCGGAGTCGCAGGCGCCCAGCCCCGAAACCCGCCCCGCTGATCGTGGTCGCGGGCGGCAGACGAGTGCGTCGCCTGCCGCAGGCGGGTCGTCGAAGCGGCCCGGACCACCGCGCGACGCCGCCGAGGCCCCGGCCGCCTCCGGACCGTCTCGGGTGCGCCGAGGCTCCCGACCGCGACCGGGAGAGGAGGGTCCGTCGAGGTCCGGTGGATCGCGCCCGCCGCCCGCCGCCCGCACGACACGGCAGGCCGGACCCGCTCGCTCGCCGTCGCAGCAGGGTCGCATCCGCGCCGTCGATGCGGGCCGAGAGATCGTCTTCGCTGGTCACGACGTCGATCCTGCGTTCGATGCCCGCCTCGCCCGCACCATGGACGACGGACGAGCGCGGGGCGGCAGCCGTCGCGACCTCCGATCGCCGAGACCGGGTCCGGAGCGAGACCTGGCGTAGGGTAAGCGCATGTCCCGGCCGACACCGACCCCTGGGCACGGCATGGACGGCCTCGACGGGCCCGATGCCACTCCCGCGAACTCCCTTGCCGAGACGAGGCGAGGTGAAGCGGGGCGTCCGGCTCCACGACGTCGGACGCGCGAGCGAGCCGACGCGGCACGCAACCGTGCTCGGGTGCTCGCCGCCGCCGAACGACTGTTCTCGACATCCCGCGCCGACCCCGTGACCATGGGCGAGATCGCGTTGGAGGCGGGTGTCGGCCGCGCCACGCTGTACCGCAGATTCCCCGATCCGGCCTCCATCGCGGTCGCCCTGCTCGACGAGCACGAGCAGGCGCTACGAGACCGATTGTCGACCGGCGAGCCGCCGTTGGGGCCGGGCGCGCCGCCTGCCGAACGGCTGGCCGCCTTCTACGCGGCGATGATCGACATCCTGGAACGTCATCTGTACCTGGTGCTGGGTGCGGAGGCGGGCACGGCCCGCTTCGAGGCATGGTCCTACGAGTCGTGGCGCGCCCATGTGCGCGGGCTGCTCGTCGACGCCGACGCGGCAGACCCGGACGCCACGACGGACTCCCTCCTCGCCCCGCTCGCCCCCGAGGTCTATCAACACCAACGACACCAGCAGGGAATCAGTCAGCAGCGGATCACCCAGGCGTTGGAACGTCTCGCCCGGCAGGCGCTGGCCAGGCGCTGACGTCCTGAGTGGACGGTGATCCCTGCCGATCACCGGCGGCCGGGCCGCAGGCCGCCGCAGGACACGGCAGGCCGATCCGCACAGCACACGGCGGGTTCCTCCACCGAGTCGACGGGATCGGGCCGAGGGGCGGCGCCGGTCAGCCGCAGGCGGGAGACGCGAGCAGGCCGGCCGCCGAATGAACGGTCAGCGTCGCGGGCTGCCCGGTCGCGGAGGCCGCGGCCGTCTGAATCCCGGCGGGCCCGTCGGCGACCAGCACGGTGAAGGACTCCGGAGTCGGGAGCGCGGCGGCGTGCGGCAGGTCTGCTCCCCGGCCCAGACTCAGGACGGCGGGCGGGGCGCCGGGGCCGCTCACCACGACCTGGTCCATCGGCATCGCCAGTCCCACGCCCACCGCCTTGAGGACGGCCTCCTTCCGGGTCCAGTAGCCGGTGACCAGCTCAGCCCGGTCCGCGGGCTCCGCCTCGTCGACCCTGGCCCGTTCTCGGGGCGCCAGCGCCGAGTCCATCAGCGGCCCCCAGTGCCGCCCGCTCGTCGGGGGCTCCGCGTCGATGCCGATCGGAGCCGAGGTCGATAGGGCGAGCACCGCCCACTCCCCCGCATAGGCCAGCGAGAACTCCAGTCCGTCGCCGGGCCCGACGGCACGGGGCTTGCCGTGCGGACCGCCGCAGTGTCCGCAGTGTCGGGCGAAGCGGAGTTCCCCGGCGGGCAGGCCGGTGTGCACGGCGAGCAGCGTCCGGACCAGCGCCCGGCCCAGGAGATAGCGCCGCCGATCCTCCACTCTGCGCAGGGCGTGATACCGGCCGGTCTCCTCGACGTCGAACAGACCGGTCGCCGTGTCTCCGACGTCGGCGGTCGTCGCCCACCAGAGCTGCACCTCGCCGTCGGCGGGGGCGGGCACGCCGACTCCGACGGCGCCGTGCCGAGGCGAACTCGGCTCCGGCCGCCCTCGGATCAGACCGCCACCCCGGAGTGCGGGGGCGGTTCGAGGCAGGTCGGCGTCCGGCGGGACGCGGCCCGCGGCGGCGAGCAGGGCAGCCGCGCCGCGCTCGACGGCACGGAGTTCCTCGACGGAGAGTTGAGCCAGGAGCACCTGACGATGGTCACGGCCCGCAGTGGCAATCTCGTCCAGAAGGGTGACACCTGCCGGTGTGAGCGACAGGCGTCGGACCCGGCGGTCCCGAGTATCGGTGACCCGGCTGACCAGTCCCCTGTCGAGCAGCCGGTCGATCATGCCCATCGCGGTCGCCAGGCTGACGCCGAGCTGCTCCGCCAGGGCGTGCCCGGCGACGCCTCCCTCGACCGCCAGACAGAGCAGCACCCGAAACTGCTGCATGGTGATGCCGCTGTCCAGCAGCGGATGCGATCTGACTCGGACGGCCCCCCGCATGAGGTCGTCGTGATGCCGTTCGACGGCGTCGATCAGCCGGTGCCGTTCCTCGTCGATCCGCACCGGACGATCCTGCCCCATCGACCCGGTTCTCCACGAACTCTCCGGTGCGGGTAGATACTATGCGTGAAGCTAACTATTCACCCGTTCACCTCCTGATCACCACCCGAACGAAGGAACCACCCGTGACCTGGCTTGCTCGCCTCAGCCTGGCCAACCGAGCCCTGGTCGCGCTGGCATCGGTGCTCATCCTGGGCTTCGGCGTCATCGCGACCACCTCACTCAGACAAGAGCTCATCCCCTCGATGGAGATCCCGGTCGCCGCCGTGGTCGCCCCGTACCCCGGCGCCGCACCCCAGGTGGTGGAGGACCAGGTCACCGAACCGCTGGAGACGGCGGCGACCGGTGTCCGAGGCGTGGTCGGCACGTCGGCGACCAGCAGCGGCGGGATGTCGGTGGTCAACGTCGAACTGGAGTTCGGCACCGACCTGAGCGGCGCCCAACAGGACCTCCAACAGGCGGTGAACCGGGTCGCGAACGGACTTCCCGACGCGGTCACGCCGACCGTCATGACCGGCAGCGTCGACGACCTGCCGGTACTCCAGCTCTCGGCCGCCTCCGCCGCCGACGAGCAGGACGCCGCCGCGCTGCTGCGCGATGAGGTCGTCCCGCTGCTGGAGGAGGTCGCAGGCGTCCGTGAGGTGAGTCTCACCGGCGTGGCCGATCAGGTGGTCACCATCGACGTGGACTCCGCCGCACTGGCCGCACAGGGCATCCCACTGCCGTCGGTGCTCCAGGCCCTGCAGACGGCGGGCGCGAGCGTGCCCGCCGGGACGCTCACCCAGAACGGGGAGACCCTCTCGGTGTCCGTGGGCGCACCCGTCGACACGGTGGCCGATCTTCAGGAGATCCGGCTTCCGCTGACGGACGGCGGCTCCGCACGGCTGGCCGACGTCGCCGAGGTGACCAGCGCGCCCGCAGAGGCCACCGGCTACTCGCGCACCGACGGGCTGCCCAGCATCGGCATCGGCGTGACCAAGACGCCCGAGGGCAACACCGTCGAGATCTCCGAGCAGGTCCGCGAGCTGCTTCCCGAGATCGAGCGGCTGCTCGGCGAGTCCGGTCAGGTCACGGTCGTCTTCGACCAGGCGCCGTTCATCGAGCAGTCGATCCACGACCTCACGGTCGAAGGGGCCCTCGGCCTCGTCTTCGCCATCGTGATCATCCTGCTGTTCCTGCTCTCCCTACGGTCGACGCTGGTCACCGCAGTGTCCATCCCGATGTCGGTGCTCATCGCCCTGATCAGCCTCTACGTCACCGACTACTCGTTGAACATCCTCACCCTCGGCGCGCTCACGGCGGCCGTCGGGCGGGTGGTGGACGACTCGATCGTCGTCATCGAGAACATCAAACGACATCTGGGCTACGGCGAGCCCAAACGGCAGGCGATCCTCACGGCGGTCCGCGAGGTGGCAGGCGCCATCACCGCGTCGACCATCACCACTGTCGCGGTGTTCCTGCCGATCGCGCTGGTCGGCGGCCAGGTGGGCGAGCTGTTCCGGCCCTTCGCCGTCACCGTGTCCGTCGCGCTGCTCGCCTCGCTGCTGGTCTCGCTGACGATCGTGCCGGTGCTGGCGTACTGGTTTCTCAAGGACCGCCGCGAGGCAGGCGAGGGCGAGCCCGACGAGGCGGCCATTCGGGAGAAGGAGGAGCGCGGTCCGCTCCAGCGCACCTACCTGCCGGTGCTGCGCGGTGCGCTGGCGCACCCGGTCATCACCCTCGTCATCGCCGCCGGACTGCTCGGCGGCACGCTCGCCCTGGTGCCGCAGCTCCAGACCAACTTCCTCGGCGACAGCGGTCAGAACACCCTGTCGGTCCGGCAGGAGCTGCCGCCCGGCGCGAGCCTGGAGACCGCCGACGCGGCGGCCCGGCAGGTGGAGGACGTGCTGGCCGACACCGACTCGGTCGAGGGGTATCAGGCCTCGATCGGCTCGCAGGGCGGCATGGCCGCCTCCTTCGGCATGGGCGGGTCCTCGGGAACCACGACGTTCTCCGTGACCACCGACTCCGAAGCCGATCAGGCAGCGGTGCAGTCCGAGCTGCGGGAACGGCTGGCCGAGCTGTCGGACGCCGGCGAGATCACCGTCGACGCGGGCGGCATGGGCTTCGGCGGCGCGAGCGGGCTGGAGGTGATCGTCAGCGGCGACGACGAGGCCGACCTGGCCGACACCGCGACGCGGGTGACGGAGTTGGTCGCCGACACTCCCGGTGCCACCGACGTCAGCAACAACCTCGCCGTGGAGGCACCCTCGGTCGAGGTGACCGTCGACCGGGAGGCCGCCGCAGCCATCGGCATGGACGAGGCGACGGTGGGCCAGGTGGTGGCGGGCGCGATGCGCGGCACCCCTGCGGGGAACCTGACGCTCGACGGCACCCGGCAGGACATCGTGGTGCGCAGCGGTGCGGCGCCTGCCGACGTGGCGGCGCTGCGCGAGTTCCCGCTGGGCGGCGGACCCGCCGGAGTGATCACGCTGAGCGACATCGCCACCGTGGAGGAGGTCTCCGAGGCCACCAGCATCACCCGCCAGGACGGACAGCGGAGTGCGACGGTGACCGCGAGCCTCGAGGCGGCGGACCTGGGCAGCGTCAACACCGAGCTGCAGACCCGGATCGACGGGCTCGACGTGCCACCCGGCATCGAGGTCGCGATCGGCGGCGTGAGTGCCGATCAGGACGAGGCCTTCGCCGATCTGGGCCTGGCGCTGCTGCTGGCCGTCGCCATCGTCTACGTGGTGATGGTCGCGACGTTCCGCAGCCTGCTCCAGCCGCTGCTGCTGCTGGTGTCCATCCCGTTCGCCGCGACCGGCGCGCTGGGCCTGCTGGTGATCACGGGCACTCCGCTCGGCGTCCCCGCGCTGATCGGGATGCTGATGCTGATCGGCATCGTCGTCACCAACGCCATCGTGTTGATCGACCTGGTCAACCAGGTCCGTCAACAGGGCCGATCCGTCGCCGAGTCGATCATCGAGGGCTCGCGGCAACGACTGCGGCCGATCCTGATGACGGCGCTGGCGACGATCTGCGCGCTGGTGCCGATGTCCCTGGGCATCACCGGCGGCGGGGTGTTCATCTCGCAGCCGCTGGCGATCGTCGTCATCGGTGGTCTGTTCTCCTCGACGCTGCTGACGCTGGTGCTGGTCCCGGTGCTGTACTCGCTCACCGAGCGGGCCAGGGCCGCGATCGGCGGCCGGTCCCGCAGGAGCAGGACCGCCGCCGAGAGTGCGGCGAGCCCGTCGGCGGACTGAGCCGAGCCGAGCCGGGCCCGTCTGCTGGTCGTCGACCAGCGGGCGGGCCCGTCGTCATGTCTGGAGCAGGTCCACCAGGCCGCGTCACGGCCGGGCGGCAGGGGCTGGTCAGCGGCGAGAGGCCAGACCTGCCGGCCGGCCAGGTGCGAACACCTCGGCGCACGAGCACCTTGGGTGCACGGACCTCGATGCCGGATCTCCACGCCGGGGGCGTCGATGCCGGATGTCGGACGCCATTCGGACGGCTCCGAAGGCCCACCGCTCGGACCCGAGGCGCGGTCGTCGACCGGTCACCGGGCCCGTCGGCGATCAACCTCGACGATCTTTCCGCTCGTTAGACTGACACCTGTTCGACGGGGACTCGGCGCGGCGGGCTCGTCGCCGCGACTCCGAGTCACCGAAGACCGAGTCCGCCCGGCCGAACCGGTCGGCTGCACGTCCGACGACACCCGGCCCGCCCAGCCCCGGAGGACCCTCGTGATCACGCCCCGTCGCCGCAGGCTCCGCACGCTGCTCGCCTCGGGCGGCGCGCTGCTGGGCATCACCGTCCTGTCCGGTTGCGCGGACGTCGTGGACGCGGCGGACCCCGAGATCCGAGGCTTCGGCCCGGCCGCCGAGCACCTCGTCATCTCCGTATCCGACGTCGAGCACCTGGATGTGCGGTCCGCCGACGTCGACGAGATCGAGGTGACGCGCTGGTTCGCGGGATCGTCGTTCATGGGCAGCACCGATGCGATCTGGGAACTCGACGAGGACAGGCTCACGCTGGCCACCGACTGCTCGCCCTTCGTCATCGGCCGGTGTGACGCCCGGTACGAGGTCCGGGTGCCCAGTGGGGTGAACGTGACGATCGAGGGCGACAGCGGGGAGGTCAGCGCGTCGGGCTTCGATACAGACCTGACGATCACCACCAGCAGCGGCCGAATCCTCATCGACGACGTCGGCGGGGCGCTCGCCCTGTCGACCGAGAGCGGCGAGCTGCCGGGCGCCGGAATCAGGTCGAGCCAGGCGGACGTGACCTCGGCGAGCGGTGAGGTCGAGCTGTTCTTCGCCGAGGCACCCGAGGAGCTGACGACGACGGCACAGAGCGGCGAGGTGACGATCGTGGTGCCCCTCGCCCCGTACCGGGTCACGACCACGACGGGCAGCGGCAACGTGACCACCCAGGTCCCGACCGACCCGAACGGACCGCACTCGATCACGGTGGAGACCGACAGCGGGGAGATCACGGTGACCTCCGTCGGCAGCTGAGTCCGAGCACCTGACCAGCGAGATCTCTTCCCCACCCGACAGGCGGCCCCGGCAGATGACCGAGGAGCCCCTGCGAGCACGGCGACGCGGCCGCCCGAGCGCAAACCACGGGCGGTGCCGGGTCACGTGCTCCTGATCTGCCTCCTGCCTGCGCACCGCCGACGAAGCCGACGGCCGCACCGGGTGAGCAGGGCACGCCGAGACGTCAGATCCGACCGACCGTGTCTGCATGCCTCCCCGTGGTGTCCCGACGAGGGCGGCCTGCGAGTTCGTTCGTTCGGGTGGTCGCCCGGGGCTCCGGTTGACGTCCGTTCCCACCACTCACAGCATTGGCCACGGCTCCGGCGCAGACGCGGCGCGCCGCCGGATCGGCAGCGGGCGGCTGACCTGGGATTCGGAACCGACGCACTCGCCTCGGACGGCCGGGGCACACTCGCCACGTCCGGCGCAGACGCGGCCGCCCGCGAAGCGCCGGATCGGCGGCGGGGTGGGCCTGGGGCGGTGCGGGCCGGTCGGCCACGCCATCATGCGGCCCCGGCCGCCAGGAGATCGGAGAGTCGATGCCGACCCCAGTCTGGGAGATCCGACCCGGCGCCGATACGCCGAGGCTGCTGCACGTCAACGCGACGGCGACCGGCGGCGGTGTCGCGGAACTGCTGCGGGGCCTCGTCGAGGAGCAACGCGGCGAGGGGATCAATGCCGGTTGGGCGGTGATCGGCGGCACGGCCGAGTTCTACGCGATCACCAAGTACCTGCATCATCTCCTGCACGGCAGGGCCGTCCCGAACCGGATCGCCGATCCGGCGACCCTGCGGACCTACCGGGAGGTCCTGGTTCCACAGGCGGCCTGGTTCCGGAGTTCGCTCGGCATCGGCGACGTCGTGGTCCTGCACGATCCGCAGACGCTCGGCCTGGCTCCCGCGCTGCGTGCCACCGGCGCCCGAGTCGTCTGGCACTGCCACGTCGGCGCGGAGGTGCCCCCGGAACGGGGCCCCGCCGCCGTCTGGCAGGCGATGGCCCCCGAACTCGCCGCGATCGACGCGGTGGTGACGACCCTGCCCGCGTTCGCCCCGCCGACGGTGCCCGCCGGGAACCGATTCGTCATCCCGCCCGCGATCGACCCGAGCGCCCCGAAGAACCGGGCACTGACCGAGGCCGAGATCAGCAGCCTGCTCGACGGGATCGGGCTCACCGCGCCGTCGGGGCGCCGGGGACGGGCCGACATCGTCCAGGAGGGTGTGCTGCCCGCCGAAGCACGGGTCGTGCTCCAGGTCTCGCGATGGGACCCGCTGAAGGGCATCCCCGACGTGGTGCGCGCCGTCGAATGCCTGCCGCCGGATGTGCACCTCGTGGTGGCGGGGGCGGACCCTCGGGAGATCCCGGACGACCCGGAGGGCGCCGCCGTGCTGGCCGAGGTGCTCGACGTCCTCGCCGGACTGGCACCGGAAGATCGCGCCAGGGTCCACCTGATCAGCATCGCGCAGCAGCCTGCCGAGGTCAGTGCGCTGCTGGTCAACGCCCTGCAACGCCGGGCGGACGTGGTGGTGCAGAAGAGTGTGGCGGAGGGCTTCGGGCTCACCGTCACCGAGGCGATGATCAAGGGCCGCGCGGTGCTCGCCACCGAGGTCGGCGGGATACGACTGCAGATCACCGACGGGCGGGACGGCCTGCTCGTCGACGCGACCGATCACCAGGCCTTCGCGGCGGCGCTGCTGCGGCTGCTCGCCGATCCGGAGCTGAGGGTGCGGCTCGGCGAGAGCGCACGGCAACGGGTGCTCGACCACTACACGCTGCGCAGACTCGTCGCGGACTACCGAGGGGTCACCGGCCTTGCCGATGCGGCGGGCGATCTCCTCGACGGCGCGACGGCCTGACCCGTCGGCGCAGGCCGCGCCGGGACCACACCGGAGCCCCCGCGACCACGACGGCGACGCCGTCCCGGTGATCACGAGCGGCCTCTCGACGCCGATCACCTCCCCCGGGCACATCGGCCGCCGTCCCCGTGTCGTCGGTTCTCCGCCAGAGTCCGAGCGGCCCCCGGCAGCCCGGCGACACAGGCGGCGGAGACTCGCGACCGGGCCGGACAGCGGCGGAACCACGGCGCGGTCGCGGGCAGCCGTCGGGCGGCTCCCGCGAACGCGCCCCGTCCGGGCCGGGTGGCGATCGAGCCGCAGACCAGTAACGACGGCGGACGGCGGGCGATCCCTTTCCCGCGAAGATCGTCGATCCCGCGTCTCGCCGCGCCACGGATATCGATCCGGCGATTCCGTTCGCCGTGACGGGCGATCCCCTCGGCGGAGTCGCCGGGCTGTGCTCTCCCGTTCCTCCGCCGCCGCGGACCAGGGCCGAAGTCGACGGATCGACACGATCCCACCGGCCGCGAACGCGCAGCCACCACCGGGAACATCGCCGTCGACCTGACCGGAGGCGCGGGAGACGCCCGCATCCCGACACGTTCTCGGCGACGACGGCGGAATGATCGTCGGTGCCCGGCCTGCTCATTTCGTGGTCCTGCCGAAGCCGCCGACCCGAATTAACATGCGTGATCGAGCGTGTACATCGTCACCGTACGGGGGTCCCTGCTGTGTCGAACGTGACCGCACGCCCGATCACGGTCTTCGACGTCGGCGGAACGCACCTGCGGCGGGCGAGCTGGACCGAGCGGCACGGGCTGGCCGAGATCCGGCGGACGCCGTCGCCGAGCCGTACTCGGCACCCCGGCGTGGCAGCGGCCGACCTTCGAACACGGTTGATCCGGGCGATGGCCGATCAGGTGCCGCCGGACGGCGTCGCAGGCGTCTCCCTGGGTGCGGCGCTGGACCATCACACGGGCACCGTCTACGCCTCGGCGCCGTTGTGGGGTGCGCACACCGACTCGTTCGACCTCCGGGCGGCGCTGCGCACCGCGCGCCCGGACGTGCGCTGGCATGTGCTGAACGACGTCACCGCCGCGCTGCTGCATCTCGCCTCGGGCCCGGCGGCCCGGGACTGCCGCAAGGTGCTGCTGACGACCGTCAGCACCGGGATCGCCTGTCGCATCCTCGATCGGCGGACCGGGGAGATCGCCGTCGACGGCTGCGGACTTCAAGGCGAGATCGGGCACCTGCCCTCGACCCTGCTCCTCGACGGCGTGCCGGTCGAGCTGACCTGCGACTGCGGTGTGGCCTGCCACCTGGCAGCCTTCTCCTCCGGCCCCGGCCTGCGCAGGCTCGCGGAGTTCCTGCACACCCGAGGGGCGAGGGCCGGGACGAGGGCCGGGCGCGTGGTCGCGGCGCCAGGAGATCACCGGGCGGATCTCGTGCCCGGATCGGCACGATTCGCCGCAGGTGGCCCCTGGGCGACCGGCGACCGGCGGGCGGGGATCACGACAGCGGCTCAGGGGACGTCGGGCTTCGACGCGGCGACGGTCGAGGCGGCGTCCGAGGCGGCGGCGCACCTCGCGGCAGCGGACCACACCGGCTCACCACTCGCCGAGGCCGCCCGCACCCGGCCGGATCGCAGAGGGCCGGATCGCATGGGTCCGGGTCACAGCGGACCGAACCCCACCGGATCAGATCGCACGGAACCGGACCACACCGCACCAGCCCAGGACCAGGAGGCAGCCGCATTCGAGACCGCCCTGTCAGCCGCACTCGACGCGGGTGACCCCCTCGCCTCGGAACTGCTCGCGGCCGCCACCCGTCCCGTCGCCGACGTGGTGCGCACCGCCCTGTGCCTCGATCCGCAGCTCGACCTGGTGGCCTTCACCGGCGGCGTCGCGGTGGGCCTCGGCAGGCACTATCGGGCCGCGTTGCTCGCCCATCTCGCCGCCGAAGGGCTCTACATCACCGGCGAACGCGCCCCCCGCTGGATCGCCGACCGCATCCACGTCTGCCTGCCGACCGAGGCCGACGGCCTCGTCGGAGCGGGCCTCGCCGCGCTGGCAGCGGAGTCGGGCCGACCACTGCACCGGCTGCGAGACGGCGAGATGGTCCGGACGTGAACCGGGCAGCAGGCATCGATCCCGTCGCGACGAAGCCCGCCGCCGTCTCGATCAGCGGGACGGGCACCCATCGCGCGATCGTCCGCACCGCCACCGCCACCGCCCTCGCCGTCGCCGACCGACCGACGATCATCCCCGGCCCCGGCGAGCTCAGCATCGCGACCGAGGTGGCAGGCGTGTGCGGCACCGACATCCAGCTCCTTCGCGGTCTCCGTGCCGACCCGGCGACGGTGATCGGCCACGAGGGGATCGGCCGGATCGCGGCCGTCGGCGTCGGGACGGATCCCGAACTGACCGCCGGAACGCTGGTCGTGATCAACCCCACCCATCCGACGGAGCCGTCCTTCCTGCTCGGGCACAACATCGACGGCCTGTGGCAGGAACGCACCCTCGTCCCCGCGACGGCCGTGCGCGGCGGGCTGGTCCTGCCGTTGCCCGCCACCACCGATCCCGGGCTGGCGCCCCTGCTCGAGCCGCTCGCGGTGGCCGGTTATGCGTTGGAGGCGTTCGCCCCGTTCGACGTACGCACCCTGGTGATCATCGGGGATGGGACCGTCGGCCACCTCGCGGTCCGTGCGGCCCGCCGCAGGCTCGGCCCGGCGGTGCGCACGGTGCTCGTCCACCACACACCGGCGGGCCTGCGATTCAGCGAGGCGGGGAGGCATCGCGCCGACGTGCTGGTCGACCACGGGCGGCTCACCGATCTGCGGCCCGGTCCAGGCGGCGTCGCGGTGCTGTTGGCGACCCCGCGCGATGCCACGATCCGCGCGCTGGACGCCGTGCTCGCCATGCCGCTCGACGGCGGTCTCGTCATCGACGTCGTCGGCGGTCTGCCGCCGGGCACGCGGAGCGCCATGCTGCCCGGCGTCGACCTCGTGGCGCTACGGGCCGCCAACTGCGGCGGCCTGCCGGACCCGATCGCGATCGCGTCGGTGACCAGCGCGGCGGGACGACGAGTCCGCATCCTCGGACATCGCGGCGTCGCCAACCGCCACCTGCTCGACGCCGCGGCAGAGCTCGCCCGCGACCCGGAGCGCTATCGGGAGCTGGTGACGCACGAGACCGATCTCGACGGCGCCGTCGGCGTGCTGCGGCTGCTGGCCCGCTCGCGGAACCGCGTCGTCGACGGCAGGCGGCTCGTGAAGCTCGCCATCAGATTCACGGCGGGTCGGGTAGCGGGACGTCATCCGGACGTCCCACGGTGAGACGAAAGGACAGCCAGATGATCAGTCCGAACGAGAACCCGCTAGCCGGACGGCGTGCCGTCGTCATCGGCGGCTCCACCGGCATCGGGCGCGGCATCGCCGACGCCTGGGCCGCCGCAGGCGCCGAGGTGATCGTCGGCAGCCGCACCCGACCGATGGGGCCGGGATCGGAACTGCTGTCCTGGCAGCGGATCGATCTCACCGAGACCCGCGCCGCGCGCGAGCGCCTCGCCGCGCTGAGCGCGAGTCCGCTCGACGCGGTGTGCTTCTCCTCGATCTACTACGGCGAGCGCCGTGCCCTGTTCTGCGACGTCGGCGAACGGGAATGGCGGGAGCAGCTCGACGTCAACGTCACCGGGTTGTGGCTGACGCTGGCGGCCACCCTGCCTGCGCTGCGGGCGGCGGACCCCGGGCTCTTCGTGGGCGTGTCCTCCGAGGTCGTGTTCAACGCGGGCCCCGGCCGCTCCGGTTACACCGCGTCGAAGGCCGCGGCGAAGGCACTGCTGGACTCGGTGGCCAGGGAGGAGGACGCCGAGCGGGTCCGCATCGTGCAGGTCCTGCCTGCGGGCATGGTCGACAGCCCCGGCATCCGACGGCGCAGGCCTGCCGACTTCGACTACAGCGGATACATGCAGCCCTCGGACTTCGCGGGCGTGGCCCGGCAGCTCGCGGTCACCGCGGGCGCGGGCTACCACGGCGACAGCCTCGTGGTGAACGGCGACGGCGACTGGTGGTCGGCCTACGACCGGCTGCCGGTCTCGCAGAGCAGGCCGGTCTCGGCGTGAGTCCAGCGCGACGTCACCGCGACGGCTGCGCGGTCGGCCTGGTCGACTGGCGGCTTCCGGAGGCCGGCCCCGACGCGGTGCGGCGCGCGGGCGAGGTCGGGGTCGACGGCGTGCAACTCGACCTCGGCGGGCCGGGTCGCGGGCCGCGCCTGGACGCCCCCGGGCGCCTCGATGCCGTCCGGGATGCCGTCGAGGCAACGGGAGTCCGGGTGCTGGCCGTGGCAGGAAACCACCTCAACGACATCGGGCTCACCGCGCGGGCGGACAGCCACGACGCCACCCGAGTACGGCTGTTCTTCGAACGGCTGCTCGACGCCGCACAGGCCCTCGGTGCGCCACTGGCCTTCGCACCGAGCTTCGGGCGCAGCGTCATCGACGGTCCGGAGGCCTTCGCCCGCACGGCGGCGGTGCTGCGGGCGGCCGCGCGCGCGGCGGCGGAACGGGGCCTCCTGTTGGGCAGCGAGAACGTCCTCGGCGCGCACCAGGCGCGGCGGCTCGCCGAGGCCGTCGACTCCCCCGCGCTGCGACTGGTGCTCGACCCGGCGAACCTCGTCGCGGCGGGCCTGCACCCGATCGAACTGATCGGTGCGACCTCGGAGCTGCTCGCCGACCAGGTCCATCTCAAGCCCCCACCCGATGCGGGCCCGTCGGGTGCGGACCTCGACTCGACCATGGTGACCGAGACGCTGGTCGCCCTGCGGGAGCAGCACGTCCCCGTCCGAGTACTGGTGTCGGAGAACGACTACCGGGACGGCGACGCGGACCGTCTCGCCCGCGAGGTCGATCAGCTGCGACGGCGGGCAGCCTGGTTCGTCCCGAGCACGATCGAGACGACATGACGAACCGGTCAGAACCGCAGGAGACGACGACTCGGGCGGCGACGGACGCCGACCTCGGCCATGTCGTGTCCGCCCTCCTGATCGACATGGACGGGACGCTGGTCGACTCGACGGCCGTCGTGGAGCGGACCTGGCGCGACTTCGCCGAACGACACGGCCTGGACGTCGAACGGATCATCGCCGTCTCCCACGGCCGCCGCACGATCGAGACCGTCGCGATGTTCGCCCCCGACGGCGTCGACGTCGCGGCCGAGGCGCGGTGGATCGACATCGAGGAGACGGAGGACACCGAGGGTGTCGTCGAGGTGCCGGGGGCGGGCGCACTGCTCGCCTCGCTGCCCGAGGGGAGCTGGGCGCTGGTGACCTCGGCGGGCCGACGGCTGGCCGAGCGCCGAATGGCCGCCGCCGGGCTCGGCCTGCCGTCGATCGTGATCACCTCGGAGGACGTCGCCTCGGGAAAGCCCAGCCCGGAGGGGTATCTCGTCGGCGCGCACCGGCTCGGGGTGCCCGCAGACTCGACACTCGTCTTCGAGGACGCCGAGGCGGGTGTCACCGCCTCGCTCGCCGCAGGCGCCCGCACGGTCGTGGTCGGCGCGCTGGACGCGCCGGTGACCGCAGGCCTGGATCGGGTGCCCGACCTGCGCGCCGTGCGGGTCGATCCGATGCCGGGCAGCGCGCTGCTGCGCGTGCGCCTCGGCTCGCGTCGCGGCACCGGCGGCCGGTCTGTCGGCCGGCGTCTCGTGGGGTCGGATGCCGATCTCGGGCCCGACGCCGTCCGATGAACGGCCCGGCTGGTGCCCGATGCTCGAGCCGGGACGGGCAGGCGGGCCAGGCCTGGGCCTCGTCGAATCGACTCCCGGACCACATCGCCTCGCGACTCTCCCCGGCGATGCCGGGCACTGCCTGCGGGGCTCGTGCCGCTCACGATGCCCGCGTCGGCGGACCCGGCGTCGGACGCCTCGCTGCCGCGTGGTGGGGAACCGCAACCGACCGGAACGGTCCCGGCGGGCCGGGGATGCCGGAGTTCACGGCTGCCGAGCGTCCACCCCGCCGCCGTCCACCGCCACCGCACGTCCACGCCACCGCATCGAGTCGGCCTCGGCGGCCGCGCCCCCGGCCGAGGCTCAGGCATCCCGTTCGCTCCGACTGGAGGTCGACAGCCCCATGAGCGTCTCTCCCGAACACATCAGACCGGGCCTCGCCACCGGCACCCACCACGACGACGCGGTGCCCTTCCCCCGGATCGAGGCCGATGGGCCGGTCGCGCACGGCGAGCGCGACTCGTGGCTGGTCCACGCACACCGGTCGGTCCGTTATGAGGTGCGCATCCGAGACCGGGTCTTCGACCTCGACCACACCGACGTCCTGGAGGCGGGCGGCCGAGGTGACGGCGGCAGTCCCCGCCGCTTCGTCGTGGTGGACGACGAGGTCGACCGGGTGCACGGGGAACGCATCCGCGGCTATCTCGATCACCACGGCGTCGACTACGCGATGACGGTCCTCGCGGCGAGCGAGGCGAGCAAGGAGTTCGACACCGCCGCCCGCGTGCTGGAGCGACTGGACGCCTTCGCCATCGCGCGCCGTTCGGAGCCGGTGATCATCATCGGCGGCGGCGTCCTGCTGGACGTCGCCGGGCTCGCCGCGAGCCTCTATCGGCGGGGCACCCCGTTCCTGCGGGTGCCGACGACGCTCATCGGACTGGCGGACGCCGGGATCGGCGTCAAGACCGGGGTGAACTTCAACGGACACAAGAATCGGCTCGGCACGTATGCACCGGCGGACCTCACGCTGCTCGACCGGACCTTCCTCGGCACGCTCGACCGCAGGCAGATCAGCAACGGGCTCGGCGAGATCCTGAAGATCGCGTTGATCAAGGACCTCGCGCTGTTCGAACTGCTGGAGCGCCACGGGGCGGCCCTGCTCGACGAGAGGTTCCAGGGACTCACTCCCGCAGGCGACGACGCCGCACGAACAGCGCTGCGCCGCGCCGTCGACGGCATGCTCGCGGAACTCACCCCGAACCTTTGGGAGGACGACCTCGAACGTCGGGTCGACTACGGCCACACGTTCAGTCCCACCCTGGAGATGAGTGCGCTGCCCGCCCTGCTGCACGGCGAGGCCGTCTGCGTCGACATGGCGCTGACCACGGTGCTCGCCTGCCGTCGTGGCCTGGTCACCGTCGCCGAGCGCGACCGGGTCCTCGCGATCATGCGGACGCTGGAACTGCCCTGCTTCCATCCGCTGCTCGACTCGGAGCTCCTCGTGCGCGCACTGGCCGACACGGTCCGCCATAGAGACGGCAGACAGCGGCTTCCGCTGCCGCTGGGGATCGGCGAGGTGTGCTTCGTCGACGACGTCACCGCCGAGGAGCTGGCGACCTCGGTCGAGATTCAGCGGGATCTCTGCGCACCGGCCCTGGTCGCAGGCAGGCTCGGCAGGCAGACCGAGGACGTCGAGACTTCAGGGCGTGGGTGAGTCGAGCCGCCCTTGCTAGGCTTGGAGGCCCTGATCGTGTCGGTTCGCGACGGACCGAGCCTGCACGTCGGGCAGCCGCGGCGCACTCGACCCTCGTGGAGGAACACGGATGACCTCCGACGGGCCGGGCCGACAGAATCCCTCCCCGCTCGCCACGCGCCCCCGCGAAGGCGATCCGATTCGCGGCGAATCGGCCGATCTGCTGCCACCCGCCTCGCCGCGTCCCGAGAAAGGCCCGTCGATGGCCGCAGCGGCCCGTCAGACCGTCGAGGACGACACCCGGGCCGGGATCATGGTGGTCGGCGAGTCGGTGACGAGGCACCGGGCCATCGCGAGGAGACTCGGGCAGGCGGGCCACCGGGTCGCCGAGGCACGAACCGGAGCGGACTGTCTGCGGCTGTTGGAGCAGCGGCGTTTCAGCCTGGTCGTCCTCGCCGTCGACCTGCCGGACATGAACAGCGCCGACATCCTCAATCGGATCAAGACCGACCCCTCCCACGGCGACACCGTGGTGATCCACGTGGCCTCGGAGGCCACCACCGGCGGCGAACGCGCGCAGGGCATGACCCGGGGCGTAGACGCCTATCTCGCCGAGCCCGTCGACCCCGACGAGCTGCTCGCCACCGTGGAGGCGGCCCTGCGGCGGGCGGGCGCCATGGCCGTCGCCGAAGGGCGACACTCCAGCGAACTCGCCCTCGCCGAGGAACGCGTCGACCGACTCGGCGGCCTCACCCAGGCGATGGCGGCGATCAACTCGGCCACCGACTTCGACGGCGTGGTGGCGGCGGCCGCGCTCGGTCTGACCGCGATCTTCCCCGGTCGGGCCTCGGCACTGGCGCTGCGGCCGGACGGCTGGTGCAGGCTGGCAGTCGTCGACGGCGCCGGGGGCGCGGTCACCACCCGTATCGTGCCGTCGGACCTCCTGGAACGACTCGGCGATCACGCCGAGCAGGCTGCCGAGGACATCGCGACCGTCGTGCTGGACGGCGCGACGTGGTCGGCAGAGGTGCCCTCCACTCCCACCGAGGACGACACGCGGGTGATGCTCTGCCAGTGGCAGCCCGACGGCCCCCCGGTGTGCCTGGCGATCACGGCGGTCCGGGGTCACGGCATCGAGGAGCAGGAGCTGTTGTGGCAGCTCGGCAGGACCTTCGCCCTCGCCGTCGGCGGGCTGCGCTCCTTCGCGGCGGAGCACAGCCTCGCGCTGACCCTGCAGCGCAGTCTGCTGCCCACGCTGCTGCCCCGGCGGCCTGACTTCGACATGGCGGTGCGCTATGTGCCCGCCACCAGCAACGCCGAGATCGGCGGCGACTTCTACGAGGTCACCGAGCGAGGCTCCGAGCTGCTCGTCGCGATCGGCGACGTCACCGGCCACTCGATCAAGGCGGCCACGATCATGGGCGAGGTGCGCCACGCCCTGCGGGCCTTCGCCGTCGAGGGTCATCCGCCGGATGTGATCCTCGAGCTGCTCAACCGGATGATGCTGAAGTACCACCCCGACTTCTGCGTCACCATGTGTCTGCTGCTCATCGACACGGAGACCGGCGAGACCGCGGTCGCCAACGCCGGACACATCCCGCCGCTGCTCGTCGACGCGGACGGCGCCAGGTTCGCGCCGGTCAGCGGCCCGCTGTTGGGAATCGCCCTGGACCGCCCCGGCTCGACGAGCGTGCGCATCCCGGTGGGCACGACGGTGATCCTGCTGACCGACGGCCTGGTCGAGGACCGGGTCACCGATCTCGACGAGGCGATGGCCGCGTTGGCGGAGGCGGCCGCCTCCGCCGCCGAGAGCGAGGACCTCGACGACCTCTGCGAACATCTGATCACGGAGTTCGGCACCGGCAAGGACGACGACATCGCCCTGTTGGCGCTGCGGCGCACCGGGGAGACCGCACCGGACCCGGCCGACGGGGCACCCGAGCGCCGAGGCTGAGCGGCGGAGCGGCGGCTCGGGCCGACTGCGGAGGGCGCAGCCGGGCAGGCCTCGACTGCACCGAGGCGAGGGCGTGGAACGAGCCCGCCCCCGCACAGCAGGCCACACCGCGCAGCGCACGGAAACCGGCCCCGCACATGGCGCGGAGTGCGGGGCCGGTCCTTTCCCTCGGCTCGGCCGTCACCCGTCGGCCGCACCGAAGTCGCTCACCTCACCTCATTCGGCGGCGCCGAACAGCTCGGCGTGCAGCGCGAAGGCCGTGGCGATCTCGGCCTGCGCCCAGAATCGGTGATAGGTGAAGGTCGGCGCGTCGCCGCCGTCCAGGTAGGCCTGCACCTGCGGCCAGTCCGGGTCGTCCTCGTAGAAGGACCGGATCGAGCCGAAGGTGGCGTCCGAGTCGATCACGTCGCCGTTGGGCATGGCGCCCGTCCAACCCTCCGGGACGTAGAGGCCCTGGTCGGTGCCCGCGTCGTAGGCGTCGTCGAAACGCTGGTAGTCGGTGCGGGTCTCCGGGACCGAGATGCCGATGTCGGTCTCGTTGGCCAGCAGCGCGTCGAGCAGTGCCTCGCCGGTCGCCCGTGCCTCGGCGTCGCCGGACTCCGCCGCGTAGTGCAGCAGGGTCTTGACGTAGGAGGCGGTGACGCCGACGTCCTGGGTGTGGTTGAGAACCTCGACGCTCAGCCCGGAGTTGTCGCCGGGGTTGTCGGGGTTCCAGTCGTCGGGCTGACCGCTCCAGTCGAGATCGGACGGGACGGCGAAGTCGCCGCCGGTGCCCACCTCGGTGTTCGCGATGGCCCAGTCGACCCAGTTGGCGACGATCTCACCGGCGCGCTCGTCACCGGTGACGTCGTAGAGCTGGGCGATGCGCTCCATGCCCCAGGCCTGGAAGCCGAACCACCGGTTGCTCGGCGGGTCGTTCCAGACCGGCTGCCAGTCGTAGTACATCCCGTAGAAGGTGGCGCTGTTCGCGGGCGGCTCGGCGTACCGGCCCTCCCAGTTGTTCGTCGCGCCGCCCGCGATGCCGCCCTCGGGAGCCTGCAGCCACTGGATGAACTCCAGCTGCCGGTCCAGGCTCTGGGCCCAGTCCTGCTGAGCGCTCGGCGACTGCGGGGCCATGCCGTCGGCCTCGGACAACGCCCAGGCCGCCATGGGGTTCTGGTAGCCCTGGTGCACGCCGGAGCCGCCGATGCGGAACGACCACGGGTACTCCGCACTGGCCAGCGCGCCGCCCCAGGAGTAGTACCAGGACAGCAGGTAGTGGGAGCTGTTCTTCCCGCTGCCCGCCGGGCAGGTGATCGGGTCGGTGCAGTCGCCGATCTCCTTGAAGTACTTGTCGTACATCGAGTACCGGAGGTAGTCGCCCATCTTCACCGCGTCGGCGACCGTGTCGGCGACGGCGTCGCCCTGGCCCTGCGCCTCGGCCCAGGACTTCGCCAGGTAGGCCACCTGCACCACGCGGGCGTCGGCGTCCGGGGCGGCGGTGTAGCGCCACTGCTCGGAGTACTGCTCGTCGCCGGTGAACAGGTCGAGGTAGCCGTTCTCCCCGCCGAAGTCGAACGTCTCGCAGGAGGGGTGCGGCACCGTCTCCCAGACCGACTCGTTGGAGCCGCGCTGGTAGGAGTTCATGAAGACCGGCTCGTCACTGCTGCCGTCACCACAGAAGCCGAAGCCGTAGACGTTGTCGACGTCCAGCAGCCATGCCATCCCGTAGACGTCGGAGTCGCCGTAGGTGGAGGTCAGCTCGGCACCGAGCGGATCCTCGCCGACGGGCACGTCCGCGTCCAGCGGGGAGGGATAGTCGCGGGGCGTCGGCGACTCGCCCGCGTAGGTCGCCGGGGAGCTCGGGTCGTAGGCCGCGTTCGTCGGCTGGTCCTCGGAGCCGGGGACGATGAACGTCTCCAACGACTCCCAGGCCCGATTGAACGGCTCCCAGTCCTCGGTGATCCTCGCGTAGGCCGCCTCCAGCCACAGGTAGTAGCTGTAGGCCTCCGAAGTGGTCTGATGCCCGTGGTCCGGAGCCTCGACGATCAACGTCTCGACCGAGTGATACGGCACCAGCAGCCCGCCGACGTCGCGGAAGTATCCGCTGGCCGGGTCCTTGATCTTCTCGTACTGCTCAAGGAAGGCTGCCTCGTAGTCGGACTGTGCCGCGCCGATCTCGCGCACGACGATCACGGCCGGGGCATAGCCGTCGGCGGTCGCGGTGAAGGTCGCGGTGCCGGGGGCGGCGTCGGAGTCCGCCGAGGTGACGGTGACGGGCCTGCCGGTGTTCCAGTTGCCGGGGCCGAAGCTCAGCGAGGACGATCCCAGCGACAGGTTCGCCGTGCCCGAGGTCCGAGTCAGCTGGACGTTCACGTTGTTCTGCGGCGCTGCGGCCAGCGACAGCGCGAAGGACGCCGACTCGCCCTGCCGGACCGACAGCGAGGAGCGGCTGCTGACGATCGTTCGCTCGTCCACGGGCGGCTCGCCGAGATCACCACAGGTGGCGCCGTTGACGGCGAAGTCGACGGGCGCGGTGTTGGTGCTCGCCTTCGAGGCGTTGAAGCCGAAGGTCGCCGAAGCGCCGGGCGCCACGGTGCCGTTCCAGGACACGTTGCGGGCGGTCACCACCGCGCCGGACTGGGTGATCTGGCTGTTCCAGCCCTGGGTCACCCGCTGGCCGTCGGGGTAGGTCCAGGTCAGCGACCAGCCGTTGAGTGGGGTGCTGCCCTCGTTGGTGAGCGAGACCTCGGCGCCGAAGCCGCTGTTCCACTCGTTGGTGATCTGATAGTCGACGCTGCACTGCACGTTCTGCGCGGCTCCGGCGGGCGCCGTGATCGGCACGATCACGGCGGCCAGCAGCGTCGCCGCCGCAGCCGCGGGCAGTGGTCTCTTCGACCACCGCGTCAACCTGTCGGATCTCATGGTCTCCTCGTTTCTGCGCTACAGAGTTCCGCATGGCCTGGTGGGGAGACACCGCGGTCGAGCCGTGGTCCGCCCACTACCGATCGGGTTCGGCAGGCGACCCGGTGAACGAACCGGGGCTCGTTCACCGGGTCCGCCGCTGTCCGCATGTCTGGAAGCCGGGACGGACAGTGTTCCTTCGCTGAAAAGGGGCATCACCTCCGTTCGAGTGGACACGGCAGGGGCCGGTGCGGGACGCCATTGGGAGCGCGGTCGCGTCCCGCACCGGGGTCTTGCAGGGGAGGTTCGCCGAGCGAGGAGTTCAGTCGGCGGGTGTCGACCCCAGCCGTCGTCTGCCGGTGGTGGCACCGGGCAGACCGAGCAGGCGGGGACGGAGGCGACGAAGACCGTCGAGGTCGACGCCGACGTCCACGCCGATCTCGGCGTCGATCAGCAGGCCGAGCGTCGCCTCGACTCGGCGCCGCCCGCCGAGGAGGAGCAGGGGTCCGTCGCGCCGCGCCTGCCTGGTCGCCGAGTCGCGGTCGGACGGCGCCGGGCGTCTGCGCAGGTTCAGTCGCTCGTCGACGGGGAGCGCCGTCTCAGACGGCCGGTCGTCGCACCAGGGCGTCCCAGGGCCGTTCCCGAGGGCCTGGCGGGGGGCGGGTGCAGGTCGGGCGCCCGCCTGTCCACCCGCCGCGCCCGCCAGGGTGGTGGCGGTCGTAACCCGCACACCCGCCGGTGACGTCGGGGTTCGTAACACGCCGTCTCGCACGGCTGCCTCCTCGTCGAAGCACGAACCAGAGTCGATTCTCACCGGTTCTCGCAACGTGATGTCGCTTACCTGTGAGCGCTCCCAAATGAAGGGTAGCCAGCGCGAAATACAAAGTAAAGACTTGGCTGCTTTTCCCGACCTTCAGCAGTGTCCATTCCACCGAATGCCGTCGAGAAACCTCCGACGAACGGCCCAGTCGCGACGGGAAGGCCGCATTCGACCCTCGAATTCGACCATCCTATTCGATGATTCGCCGCCCTGAAATTTCCCGAGAAAAGCTCGATGGGAGCGCTCCCGCATTCCCCGTCACACGGCGGTCCTGCCGTATCGGCGCGGCCGTGCATCCGGAGGTCGTTCCATCCCCGCGTCAGACCGACGACGAGCGTGCCGGTGTGAGCGGATCGCTCACACCGGCACGGAACTGCACAGACGCCTCTCAGAGCCTGTCTTTAATCCCCACTTTCCTGTTGCGACGGAGGAGGATCAAAGACAGGCTCTCAGAGCTCGAGCAGGCGCCGGAAGGCGAGCCGCCGCAGCGGCGGCCGGGAACTCACTGCTCGTCCGTCGCCTGCACGGCAGGCACCGCGTTCTCCTGCATCACGGCGGACAGCCACTTGGCCGAGTTCTTCGGCGTTCGCACCTGCGTCTGGTAATCCACATGCACCAGACCGAAGCGCTTCGAATAACCCCACGCCCATTCGAAGTTGTCCAACAGGGACCAGCAGAAGTAGCCCCGTAGATCAACGCCTGCGTCGATGGCGGCCAGCGCCGCCCGCAGGTGGCCGTCCAGGTATTCGATGCGATCCTGATCGTCGATCTCACCGGCGTCGTTGATCACGTCCGGGCAGGCCGCGCCGTTCTCGTTCACATAGATCGCGCTGACCGCGTATTCCTCGTGCAGCCTGCGCAGGACCCTGGTGAGTCCGTCCGGGATCACCTCCCAGCCCATGTCGGTCACCGGCAGGCCCGCGTCGGCGAAGCGCAGCTCGCCCGCGCCGACCCAGGCCGAACCGGCAGGAGTGTGCGGCGCCGAGTTCTCCGCGTTCGCCGTGTCCGCCCCCACCAGGTGGTGGGTGTAGTAGTTCACCCCGAACATGTTCAACGGTGCCGCGATCGTCGCCATGTCGCCGTCCTGAATCCGCTCGGCGAGCGCGAACGGGGCCAGGTCCGCCACCACGTCGTCCGGATACTGACCACGCAGCAGCGGGTCGAGGAAGACGCGGTTCTGGAGGCCGTCCACCCGGCGGGCCGCGTCGACGTCGGCCGGGTCGGCCGGATTGATCGGGTCGACCGGATACAGGTTCAGCGTGATGCCCAGCTGAGCCTTGGGGTCGCGGGCACGGATCGCCGAGACCGCGAGGCCGTGTCCCAGCAGCAGGTGATGCACGGCGGCCACGGCAGCGGAGGGCTCCTGCCTGCCCGGCGCGTGCACCCCGGCCGAATAGCCCAGCAGCGAGGTGCAGTACGGCTCGTTGAGCGTGGTCCAGTGCTCGACCCGGTCACCGAGTGCGGCGTGCACCGTGTCGGCGAACTCGGCGAACCGATACGCCGTCGACCGCTCCGCCCAGCCGCCCCGGTCCTCCAGGGTCTGCGGCAGATCCCAGTGATAGAGCGTCAGCCAGGGCGTGATGTCGTTGGCGAGCAGCTCGTCGACCAGCCTGCGGTAGAAGTCCAGGCCCGCCTCGTTGACCGCGCCGCCGTCCGGTCGGACCCGAGGCCAGGCCACCGAGAACCGGTAGGCCTTGAAGCCGAGGTCCCGCATCAACGCGACGTCCTGCGGCATCCGGTGGTAGTGATCGACGGCCGGGTCTCCGGTGTCGCCGTTGAGCACCCGGCCGGGCGTGCGACTGAACGTGTCCCAGATGGAGTCGGTGCGGCCGTCCTCCGTGGTGGCGCCCTCGATCTGGAAGGCCGCCGTGGAGGAGCCCCACAGGAAGTCGGCGGGAAAACTCCGCTGCCGTGTCGCCGAGATCTCCTCGGCCTGCCCGTTCACCTCGTATGTCGTCATCCCTTGACAGCTCCCTGCATGATTCCGGAGACGATCTGCTTCCCGAGAACGATGAAGATGAACAGGATCGGCAGAGTCGCCAGCGTGGTACCCGCCAGGACCAGCGAGTAGTCGACCGAGTAGCCGCTCTGAAGCTGTTCCAGGGCGAGCTGGATGGTCGGGTTCGAGGGGTCGAGGACCACCAGCGGCCAGAGGAAGTCGTTCCACGAGGTCATGAACGTGAACAGGGCCAGAATCGCCGCAGCAGGGCGGGCGGCGGGCAGCACCACGTGCCAGAAGGTGCGGATCATGCTGCACCCGTCCACTCTGGCCGCCTCCAACAGCTCGGTCGGCACGGCGGCGATCAGGTACTGCCGCATCCAGAACACGCCGAGCGCGGTCACCAGGTTGGGCAGGATCACCGCGACCAGTTCGCCGGCCATCTCGAGTTCGGCCATCGCCATGAACATCGGGATGACGCCGAGCTGCGTCGGCACCAGCAGCGTCGCGATGACGAAGGCGAACAGGGCGTTGTTGCCCCTGAACTGCAGCTTGGCGAACGCATAGCCCGCCAGCGTGCCGAAGAAGACGACCGACACGGTGACGATGGCGCCCACGAGGAAACTGTTGCCCAGCGCCAGCCAGAACGGCGCGGTGTCGAACACCCGCGCCGCGTTGGCGAAGAAGTTCCCGCCCGGCCACATCGGCGGGAGCTGCTCCGCGGTGAAGGAGCTGTCCCGGCTGGCCACCAGGAACGACCAGTACAGCGGGAAGGCCGAGCCGAGGATGAAGGCGATGAGCAGCCCGTAGGTCAGGAATCCCGGTTTGCCGATGATCGACCCGGGGTCCTGCCCTCGTCGCCTGCGCGCCGGCTTCGGCGCACTCAGGACGCTCATCGTGGACCCTCCGTACTCGATATGCGGCGCGTGAGCCAGAAGTTGATCAAAGCGAAGATCACGATCACCAGGAAGAGCACCCAGGCGGTCGCCGACGCGTAGCCGAGATCGAAGTTCTCGAAGCCCTGCTGATACATGAACAGCGTGACGGTCTGGAACTGGCCGGTCGAACCACCGTTGTTGGAACCGGGGACGACGGCGAACAGCTTGGGCTCGGTGAAGATCTGGAGACCGCCGACCGTCGCGGTGATCACCACGAAGATCATCGTGGGTCGCAGCATCGGCAGGGTCACGCTGACGAAGCGTCGCCAGCGACCGGCCCCGTCCACCGTGGCGGCCTCGTAGAGGTCGCGGGGAATGGCCTGCATCGCGGCGAGGATGATCAACGCGTTGTATCCGGCCCACCGCCAGTTGACCATGCTGGCAATGGCGACGTGACTGGCGAACCGGTCGGAGTGCCAGTTGATCGGGTCGATGCCGACCAGTCCCAGCAACCCGTTGATCAGGCCGTACTCGCTGTTGAACAGGTTGCCGAAGATGATGCCGAGCGCCACCAGGCTGGCCACGTAGGGCAGCAGGAGCCCGACCCGGAAGAGGGTTCGAGCCCGCAGGTGCGCATCCAGCAGCACGGCGAACAGCAGGGCCATCGCCAGCTGCGGGGCGGTGGAGAGGATGAAGATGCTGATCGTGTTGACCATGGCCTGCCAGAACCTGGCATCGCCCATCAACGCGACGTAGTTGTCGAGCCCGATGAAGACGGGGTCGTCGGCGACCAGGCTCCAGTCGAACAGCGAGACGTAACTCGTGTAGAGCAGTGGGAACAGGCCCACGATGGCGAAGATGACGAAGAACGGCGCGATGTAGAGGTACGGCGAGTAGCGAACGTCCCAGCGGTTGAGCCGATCCCGCAGGCTCTGCCGCCCGCCACCACCGGGTGATGCTGCCGGGTCGCCGTCCGCACCTCGGCCCTCCGAGTCCGTCGACCCGGATGTTCCGACGGTCAGGCTGGACACTCCCCCTCCTTCATGGGGTTCCGGCACGACCGCGGACGCTCGCCGAAGATCACTTCGGCGAGGCCCGCGGCCGGCCTGATGGGGTTCGTCTTCGGTCAGCCTGCGAGGTTCTCCGCGCCGCTGACGACGGCGTCCCACGCCTCGTCCGGACTGGCGGTGCCCTCCTCGACCGAGGTCAACGCGGGCGTGAGCACGTTGGTCTGAATCTGACCGTCACGCGGACCCTTGAACTGCGCGGGTCCGACGGCCGCCGCCTGCTCGGCGTACAACGCGCCGGTCTCGACGTCGAAGTACTCGTTCGTCAGCGCGAGCAGCTCATCGGACTCCAACGCCTCCACCTGGCTCGGGAAGGGGCCGGAGGCGACGAAGGCCCTGGTCTGCTGCTCGGGCGCGGTCAGCCACGCGGCCAGCGCAGCGGCCTCCTCGGGGTGATCGCTCTGGGTGGGCACGGTCAGCCAGGTGCCGCCCCAGTTGCCGCCGCCCTCCGGGAAGCCCTCGGCGACCCGCCAGACCTTGTCCTCGCCCGCGAGACCCTCGATCTGGCCGAGCATCCACGGCGGGCAGGTCTTGGTCGCGAACGCGTCGTCGCCGAAACTGGTGTCCCACGCGGGGCTGAAGGCCTCCAGGCCCGCGGACTGGCCCCCCTCGACCGCCGCGACGACCTGATCCCAGTTGTCCTTGATAGCGGTGTTCGACTCGATCACCACGTTGCTGTCGGTGTCGTAGTAGCCGGTCTCCAACTGGTTGTGCATGGCGTTGAAGACCTGGGCACCGGTGTCGAACCAGGCGGAGTCCTGGTTCGCCGCGACGAACTCGTCACCGGCGGCGAAGTAGGAGTCCCACGTCGCGAACAGCTCGCCGACCTCGGCGGGGTCGCTGGGCAGGCCCGCGTCCTCCAGTAAGTCGGCGCGGTAGCACATGGCCAGCGGACCGATGTCGGTCCCGTAGCCGATGAGCTTGCCATCGGGGGTCACGCCTGCCTCGTACTTCCAGTCCAGCCAGCGGTCCGGGCTCACGTCGTCCGGTCCGATCTCGGCCAGGTCGTTGAACCGGCCGGACGCCTCCATCGCCTGCGCCATGTAGCCCTCTTCGACGGCCTCGACGTCGGCCAGACCGGAGCCCGCGTTGATCCTGGTGAACAGGCTCTGATGGTGGGACTCGGCGGCGCCGGTCTTGCGGTGGGTGACGGTGATGCCGGGATTGGCCTCCTCGTACTCCTCCAGCAGCTCCTCGTAGCCCATCTCGTTGAACGTCGCCACCACGAGCTCGATGTCGCCGTCCTCCCCGCCGCCACCACAGGCGGACAGGGTCAGGGCGGCGGTGAGACCTATCGGCAGGGCGAGCATTCTCCGTCTCGGATGACGCACGTCGACTCCTCATCGGTGGTACTGGCTCGGGAAGGGCTCGGACCGAACCCGCTGAACAGCGAAAGAACCTGTGAGCGCTCCCAAATTCTTGGGCAACAGTGTCGAAGGCCACAGTAGCGAAGTCAAGGGGACGTTTCCATGGTGTTACCTGAGACATCGGGGCCCACAGCGGACATCGAGGGCATTTTTCGCTTCTGACCTGTACTTACTCGATTCCGAGGATGGTGCGACGATGCCGTCGCCATGTTGCCGAACTCCCGGCACGCCCGACTCACGCCACGACGGCCCCGCACTCGCATATGGGAACGCTCCCAGAGATTTCTCGTCCCCCTGAACAGCGCCGACGGTCAAACCAGGAACCCGACCAGGTACTTTGGACGCGAGTGCGGGGAAAGAACCGACGATGTCCTACCATCAGGGGCCGGGAGCGCTCCCAACACTGGGGGAGGCGTGTGCATCGTGTGCGGTTCGACCAGGTCCGGACACGAGCTCCCTCCTCGCCACAGTACGGAGGTGTTCAGACAGTGGCCGAAGCCAACCACGGAAACGGAGCGGGCAGGCCCACCTTGGAGCAGGTGGCCGCCGCCGCCGGCGTCTCACGCGGCACCGTCTCGCGGGTGGTGAACGGCTCTCCCCAGGTCAGCGAATCGGCCAGGGCCGCTGTACTCCAGGCGGTGCACGAGCTGGGCTACGTACCGAACCGCGCGGCCCGCAGTCTCGCGAGCCGACGGGCCGACTCCGTCGCCTTCGTCGTCTCCGAACCGGAGACGAGGGTCTTCGGCGAACCGTTCTTCGCGAGCCTGCTGCGCGGCGCGAGTCGCGAACTGTCCAACAGCGGACTCCAGCTCGTCCTGGTCATGTCCTGGACCGCCCGCGAGCACGCTCAGGTGGAGCAGTACGTGCACAACGGGCACGTCGACGGGCTGATGCTCGTCTCGGTGCACGGCGACGATCCGCTGCCCGCCAGGCTCTCCTCCGGCGGCATCCCCGTCGTGATGGCGGGCAGACCGCACGTCACCACGCCCGAGATCCCCTACGTCGACTCCGACAACGTCGGCGGGGCGCGCAGCGCGACCAACTACCTCTACGACCAGGGGCGTCGCCGGATCGCGACGATCACCGGGCCGCAGGACATGTCGGTCGGCGTGGACCGACTGGCCGGTTACCGCTCGGCCCTGCGCGGTCGCCGAGGCGTGCCGAGAGACCTCTACGCCATCGGAGACTTCGGTCGGGAGAGCGGCGAGCGGGCGATGCGCCAGCTCCTGGAGCGTGAGCCCGCCCTGGACGCCGTGTTCGCGGCCAGCGACCTCATGGCCGCAGGCGCGCTCATCGCCCTGCGTGCGATGGGACGCCGGGTGCCGGAGGACGTGGCCGTGATCGGCTTCGACGACTCCGAGGTCGCCGGGCACACCGATCCGCCGTTGAGCTCGGTTCGCCAGCCCGTGGAGTTCATGGGCCGCGAGATGGCGCGAATGCTGCGCGCCATGATCGAGGGCGGTGACCGCAAGGTCGCGCCGCTGATCCTGCCCACGGAGCTGGTGCTGCGCGGCTCGACCTGAGTCGCTGTCGGCGTGACAACCGGCCTCCTCTGTCATCGACAGTCTCGCCTCTCGCAGGCCGTTGCATCGGAGCATGGTCGCGGCCGGGTCCGGAAGCGGTCGGCGATGTCGGCCATGACACGCCGGTCCCTCCCGCGTGCGACACGGGAGGGCACCTCGGCGGGCTCCGACGTCAGACGGTGCCATCCGACGGCCCGGCGCGGGTTCCACACGGGCCGATGATGCCCGCGAGGCAGGTGATCTCTGCCCGAACGGGCAGGCGTACGCAGATCGCACGGGCCACGCCCGTCGACACCCGCACACGCGGCTCCGGGAATGGAATCCGAGGACTTCGTGGGGGCCGGTTCTGGCCAATCCCGCCGGCATCACTCGACGTCGACGACCTGCCCGACATCACGTCGCAGCGGCGGAGCCGTGTTCGGCGGCCCGATGCGGCGGCGAGCCGACTACCGACGAAGTCAGGCATTTCGGGCAGGCCTCAGATCGCAGGCTAACAGGTTACGCCACCGTAGGTTCGAGCCCCATGGCTGGTCAGAAGGGTCCTGCGCGGGGGTTACTGTCTGGTCATGCCGGAACTCGTGTATCCGCCGATCGTCTTCGCCAGCAAGACCATGTTTCGCATCCTGGATCTGCGGCTGACGGTCACCGGCGCCGAGCACGTGCCCAGGACGGGCGGGGCCGTGCTCGCGGCGAACCACGTCAGCTATCTCGACTTCATCTTCTGCGGCTACGGCGCACAGCCGTCGCGCAGGCTGGTCCGGTTCATGGCGAAGAAGGCCATCTTCGACCATCGGATCGCCGGACCGCTGATGCGCGGAATGCGGCACATCGCGGTGGATCGCGCGGCAGGGGCCGAGTCCTACGACCAGGCCTTGACGGCGTTGCGAGCGGGAGAGGTCGTCGGCGTCTTCCCGGAGGCGACCATCAGCCGTTCGTTCACGGTGAAGGACCTCAAGACCGGCGCCGCCCGGCTGGCCGCCGCCGCGGGTGTCCCGCTGATCCCGGTATCGCTCTGGGGGACCCAGCGGCTGTGGACCAAGGGCAGGCCGCGCACCCTCACCCGACGACACGTGCCCGTCTCGATCAGCCTCGGCGAGCCGATGCACCCCTCCTCTGCGGACTCGCCGGAGGAGGTCACCGCCGACCTGCACACCCGGCTGAGCGCGCTGCTCGACGCGGCGCAGCGCTCCTATCCCGACCGTCCGGCGGACCCCACGGACAACTGGTGGCAGCCCGCCCATCTGGACGGCTCGGCGCCGACGCCGGAGGAGGCCGCCGAACTCGACGCGCAACGCCCGGAACATCGCTGATCGAGTGGGCCCCGGCGTGGTCGGGTCGAGCATCCGCCGTCATCGAGCCGCGTGAGCGGGGGCCGCGCAGGCCGTGCCGAAGCCTCGACCCGAGACCGGCGCACGACGGATCACCCCCGGTGCTCGCGAGCGCCCCGTCCGTCGGCAGGCCGCCGGACGCCACCGAGAACCGGGCGCCCTGCGGATCGGCTCGACGAACGGGACGCTCCCGGCGTCACTGCGGAATCATGCCGGTGAAGACGGTGGCCTGGAGCAGCGCGATCACGCCGACGGCGAGCGTCAGCAGCACGGACCAGAGGAAGGTCTTGCGCAACAGGAGCGACTCCTTGCCGCTCTGGCCGATCGCGGTCGCGCCGACGGCCAGGTTCTGCGGCGAGATCATCTTGCCCATTACGCCGCCGGAGCTGTTGGTGCCGCCCGCCAGCGTGGGATCGATGCCGAGCTGCTGCGCCGAGATCACCTGCATCGGTCCGAAGAGACTGTTCGCGGACGCGTCGGAGCCGGTGAGGAAGACGCCGAGCCAGCCGATGAACGCCGAGAACAACGGGAAGAGCACCCCGGTCGTGGCGAACGCCAGCCCGAGCGTGGACGTCGCGCCGGAGTAGTTCATCACGAAGGAGATCGACAGGATCATCATGATCGTCGCCAGCGCCCAGCGCATCTGCACGATCGTCTGCCCGTAGACCCGCAGCAGGGAGACGGGCCGCGCGCCCATCAGCAGACCGGCCAGGATCGTGGCGAACAGGGCCACCGAGCCCGGCGAGAAGAGCAGGTCCAGGGTCAGCACGGCCGGATAGTCGGCGTTCTCCGGAGTGATGGGCGGCACCCGGACCACCGCCTCGTGCAGGCCGGGCCACGGGATGTCGACCGTGGCACGTTGTAAGAGGGCCGTGACGTCCAGCCAGCCGGGCAGGCCGGGGAACAGCGTCCCGATGCGAGACAGGACGATGACCGCGATCAGGATCAGATAGGGCATCCAGGCGTAGAGTCCGCCGCCGACCGAACCCGACCTCGTCGAGGCCGCCGCAGCAGAGGCCTTCGAACCGCCGTCCGCCTCGGCTCCGGTGGCGCCCGGCACGGACGTCGCGTCCGCGCGGGTCCTTCGCGGGCCGGGGCCGGTGGACTCCGCCTGCCGGGCCGCGTCGGCGCCCTCGGCCTCGGCGTCTTCGGCGGCGAAGCGCCAGACCTCCCTCGGCCGCCAGAATCGGGTGAGCACCCACAGCGAACCCATCGCGGCCAGCGCGGCGCCCACGTCGACCAGGCTGGGGCTGACGTAGTTGGAGATGAGGAACTGGGTGATGGCGAAGCTGCCGCCGGTGACCAGCAGCGCGGGCCACACCTCGACCATCCGCCGCCAGCCTGCGAGCACGACCACCATGAACGCGGGGATGATCAGGGCGAGGAACGGGAGCTGGCGGCCGGACATCGCCGAGAACAGCTGCGTCGCCTCCTCCGTCTCGACGCCCAGCAGCGGTGCCGTGACGCTGCCGAGCACGATCATCGGATTACCGAGCCCGCCGAAGGCGACCGGTGCGGTGTTGGCCAGCAGTGCCAGCACGACGGCCTTGATCGGCGGGAAGCCCAGCGCTGCCATCATGGCCGCCGTGATCGCGATCGGCGATCCGCCGCCCGCGACGCCCTCCAACAGGGCGCCGAAGCCGAAGGCGATCAGCAGGGCCTGGATGCGGCGGTCCGGGCTGAAGCCCGCGAGCGCCGCCTTGATGCTCTCGAATCGCCCAGTCGCCACCGTGACGTTGTGGAAGAACACGGCATGGAAGGCGATCCACGCGATGGGCCAGATGCCGAAGATCAGCCCTAACAGCGCGGCGTTGCCCGCCAGACCGACCGGCATCCCGTAGGAGAACACGGCGATGCCCAGCGCGGTCAGCAACGCCAGCGCCGCGGACAGGTGCGCCGATCTGCGGAACACACCCAATGCCGCCAACAACACGACGATCGGTGCGGCTGCGAGCAGGGCGGACACCCACAGCCCGCCGACCGGTTCGTAGTCTTGGACCCAACCCACGGTCAACTCCTTCGTCTTCGCAGGTCGCGGCGGCCAGCGGGTCGCCGCCCTCGGGACAGGCACTCGTCGCGTGCCCCGAGGCGTCACCTAGAGACCTGTCCTCGCACCGCTGCGCGGCAGGCGATCCCGAAGAGAAGGAGGATCGAAGACAGGCTCTACCGTGCTCCGGGGGGCAGGTGATGGCCGAGCCTGCGAGACAGGCCTGCGGCGGCCAGTGCCACCGCCCGACCCAGCTCCTCGACCCTGGGCAGCACCCGATCCGCCGGTCCCGCGATGCTGATCGCGGCCACCGGTCGCCCGGTCCGATCCCGGACGGGGGCCGCCACGCAGCCGACCTCCGGTTCGTTCTCGATGTCGTCGATCGCCCAGCCGCGACGCGCGGTCCGGTCCAGCTCGTCGAGGAGACGATCCCGGTCGACGATGGTGTTCGGGGTGAGTCGGATCAGGTCCATCCGCGCCACCCGCTCGGCCCGTTCCGCCGGGGGCAGGGCGGACAGCCATGCCTTGCCCAACGAGGTGACGTGCTGAGCGCGACGACCGCCGAGCCGACAGTTCAGCGTGACGGCGCGGACGCCCTGTTCCTTGGCGAGGTAGACCATGGAGTCGCCGTCGGGCACGGCGAGGTAGACGGTCTCGGTGGACTCCTCCGCCAGCGGCGCCATGAACTGCGGGGCGCTCTGATGCAGGTCCACCGAGGACATCGCCTGCACGCCGAGCTGTACGAGCCGGGTGCCGAGCCGAACCCGGCCGGTGACGTGATCGGCCTCCAGGTAGCCGAGTTCCTTCAGGGTGTTGACGATGCGGTACACGGCACTGCGGCTCAGCCCGAGCTGGGCCGCGATGGCGTTGGTGGAGATCTCCTCGGCGGCGCCGACGTGTTCCAGCACGGCGAGCCCCCGTTCGAGGGTCCCGCTCTGGTCCGGCCTGCGCGGCTGTCCCGTCGTCGCGTGCATGGAGTCCTCCCAGAGACGTCGAACCGGAAGGCCACAATGTACCGATGAGCGGGACATCCGCGCGGCGGGCGGCGCCGAGGGCGCCTCAGCGGGCCAACCAGCCACCGTCCACCGCCAGCACCTGCCCGGTGACGTAGTCCGACGCGGCGGAGGCGAGGAACACCACCGCGCCCGCGAGATCCGCGCCCTCGCCCCATCGACCGGCGGGAATGCGGGCGAGGATCGCGTCGTGGCGCTGCGGGTCGGCGCGCAGCGCCTCGGTGTTGTCGGTCGAGAAGTAACCCGGCGCGATCGCGTTGACCTGCACGTTGAAGGGCGCCCACTCGTTGGCGAGTGCCTTGGTCAGCCCCGCGACCGCGTGCTTGCTCGCCGTGTAGCCGGGCACGGTGATGCCGCCCTGGAAGCTCAGCAGCGAGGCGATGTTGACGATCTTCCCGGACTGCCGGGACACCATCGGCCGCGCCAGCGCCTGGGTGAGCAGGAACAGCGAGTCCAGGTTGACGGCCAAAACCTCGTCCCAGTCGCGACGCCGATGTTCCAGTGCGGGAGCCCGGCGGATGATGCCGGCGTTGTTCACCAGGACGTCGATCCGATGATCGGCGAGCAGTGCCTCGGCGGCCGGGACGACCGAGTCCGGGTCGGCCAAATCGACGGTGACGACGTTTGCCGTCCGGCCCAGGGCCCGCACCTCGTCGGTGACCGGTGACAGATCGCCGCCGTGTCCGAGCAGCAGCAGATCGGCGCCCGCCTCGGCGAGTGCCACCGCCATCGCGCGGCCGAGGCCGGTGCGGGCCCCGGTCACCAGGGCGGTCCGGCCGCGCAACGAGAACAGCTCGCCCGCCGTCATCGCAGCTCTGCCATGTCGACGTGATCCATGTCCTCGAAGCGGTAGTTCTCCCCCGCCATGGCCCAGACGAACGAATAGCTCGCGGTGCCGACTCCCGAGTGGACGGACCAGGACGGCGAGATGACGGCCTGCTCGTTGGCGACCACGAGATGTCGGGTCTCCGTCGGCCTGCCCATCAAGTGCACGATCCTGGCCGATTCGTCCAGGTCGAAGTAGAGGTAGCACTCCGTGCGGCGGACGTGGGTGTGGCAGGGCATGGTGTTCCACACGCTGCCGGGCAGGATCTCGGTGAAGCCCATCATGAGCTGACAGCTCGTCACGAGGGTGCCGTCGACGTAGCGGCGCAGGCGTCGCCGGTTGGCCTCCTCGGCGGTGCCGAGGTCGACCGGTGTCACCTGATCGGCACGGACCAGCACGGTCGGATGGGTCTCGTGCGCGGGTGTGGAGAAGAGATAGAGCCTCGGCGGCTCGCCGCCCGCCCGCGCGGCAAGCGAGATCTGCCTGCTGCCTCGGCCGATGTAGAGCAGATCCCGGCCTGCCAGGTCGTGCACGACGCCGTCGACGGTGACCGTCGCCTCGCCCGCGATGCAGAACACCGCGAGCTCCCGACGCTCGCAGAAGTAGTCGGTGCGCACGGCGTCGTCGACGCCCAGCGCAAGCGGCCGTTCGGCGGGCATCGCCCCGCCGAGCACTACGCGATCCTGATGGCTGTAGGTGAGCCGCAGCTCGCCGGGAACGAACATGTCCTCGACCAGGTATCGGCTCCGCAGCTCCGCTGTTCCATAGGACCGTGCGTCGTCCGGGTTGGTGGCGTACCGGACGTCCATCGACCTCATGACCCCCACCGCTCCCCTCATGTACCGATAGTCGGTACATATTTCCGATCAGTGGGAACTGAGCTAACATCATGATCACTCGAACGGAAGTGGTCGATCGGGCCGTCCGCACGCGCCCGATGAAGGCGACGAAGCGGCCTACCGGAAGGACGACGACGTGACACACGTGATCGACGTGGTGACCGCAGGCGAGGGCCTGATCGTGTTCGACCCGGCCCATACCGGGCCCCTGCGTCACGTGCACACCTTCACCAAGCGCGTCGGCGGGGCCGAGGTCAACGTGGCGACCGGGCTGGCGAGGCTGGGCCTGCGAGTCGGGTTCCTCGGCCGGGTCGGTCAGGACGAGTTCGGCGAGCAGGTGTCGTCGTTTCTGCGCGGGGAGGGCGTCGACGTCACGGGGCTTCGCCGGGACCCCGGCGCGAACACGGGAATGTACGTCAAGGAGTGGAGCGCACCCGAGCAGCTGACGGTCCGGTTCTACCGCGACGACTGCGCGGGCTCCCGGTTCACGCCGGAGGACGTCGATCTGGACCTGGTCCGGCGCGCGCGGCTGCTGCACCTCACGGGCATCTCGGTGGCCCTGTCCGACTCCTCGGCCGCCGCCGTCGAGGCGATGGCCGACGCGGCGGAGGAGGCGGGCGTGCCGCTGTCCTTCGACGTCAACATCCGTCGACGGCTGCTGCGAGATCGCGATCCCTCGAAGCTGCTCGGCGCACTGGCCGCCCGCGCCGACGTGCTGTTCCTCAGCGACGCCGAGGCCGAGGTGCTCACCGGGTCGAGCGTGCCGGAGGCCGTCGCCGAGTACCGGTCGACGATCCGCGCCTCCGTGGTGGTGGTGCACACCGAGGCGGGTGCCTACGCGGTGCACGAGGGCGGCGTGGTGCTCGCCGACGGACATCGCGTCCGCGTGGTCGACCCGGTCGGCGCGGGCGACGCCTTCGCGGCGGGCTTCCTCGCCAGCAGGCTCGGTGGCCGTTCGCTGCGCCGCTGCCTCGAATCGGCCAACGCGGCGGGCGCCTGCGCGGTGACCGTTCCCGGCGACGCGGAGAGTGCCCCCACCGCCGAGGCCGTCGCCAGGCTGCTCGACGGGGCGGACCACGTGGAACGCTGATCACGTCCGGGTTCACCTCGGATCAGACGCCCTGGCGGGATCGCATCGGGCCCGGTGCCATCGGCCCCGCACCGCTTCCGGGGAAGCACCGTAGCGGCAGGTACCACGTCCGGATTTCGCCGGTTCCCGAAGTCTCACGCCGTTACCGTCCATCGGTGAGCACAACGACCTCCGCTGCATCCCCGGCCGGACCCGACCGGACAGGACGGGCGCTCGGCGCCGCAGCCGTGACCGTCGTCGCCTGGGCCTCGGCCTTCGTGGCGATCCGCTGGGTGGGCGAGACCTTCTCTCCCGGCCCGTTGTCGCTGGGCAGGCTCCTCGCAGGCTCCTTGGCGCTCGGCGTCCTCCTCCTCGTCCGCCGCTCGTGGGTGACGCCCAGCCGCCGGGAATGGACGTTGCTGGCGCTGTGCGGCGTGTCCTGGTTCGCGATCTACAACATCGCACTGAACGCGGCGGAACGTTCGCTGGACGCAGGCACCACCTCGATGCTGGTCAACATAGGCCCGATCCTCATCGCGCTGCTGGCGGGCAGCATTCTCGGCGAGGGCTTCCCCCGGTGGCTGCTGATCGGCGCGACGGTGGCGATGGGCGGGGCGGTGATCATCGGCGTCGGATCGGCCGGGGCCAGGGAGGTCGAGCTCGGCGGGGTGCTGCTCTGCGTCGTGGCCGCGATCACCTATGCGATCGGGGTGCTCGCCCAGAAGCCCGTCCTGCGCAGGCTGCCCGCGCTCCAGGTGACGTGGCTGGCCTGCACGATCGGCGCCGTGGTCTGCCTGCCCTTCGCACCCGGACTGATCGGGGAGTTGGCGGGCGGGACACCCGCCGAGATCGGCGGGCTGATCTACCTGGGGCTGGTGCCCACCGCACTGGCGTTCAGCACCTGGGCGTACGCCCTGGCCAGGATGAACGCCGGGCGACTCGGCGTCACGACTTATCTGGTGCCGCCGCTGACGATCCTCGGCGGGCTGCTGCTGCTCGACGAGGTCCCGCCGCCCCTCGCGCTGCTCGGCGGCGCGCTCTGCCTGATCGGGGTGGCGCTCTCGCGCCGCCGAGACGGACTACCGGCACCTACGCCAGATCCGGACGCCGCGCCACCCGCTCCGCCGCTCCCGCCGAAGATCCGGAGCTGAGCCGACGACACGCGAGGGGCGGACCTGCGGCCGCTCAGCCTCGGACGCCCACTCCGATCAACGAGTCGCCGCACAGGGTGTGCTGCTCCCGACGGGCCAGCTCGGCGAGGTAGTCCGCCTTCACCCTGGCCAGCGCGGCCTCGTCGAGACCCGTGAACACGCCGCGCAGCGCCGATCCGGCGGCCATCGCCCAGGCGAGGTCCGGCGTCAACGCGGTCCGGAAGGGCACCTGTTCGACGGCCACGTCCCGCAGGCCGAGCCCGGTGAGCCAGTCACGCAGCTTCGCCGGGCTGTTCACCCGCCCCGCCGGATTCCCGGGCGAGGTCACGGGCGCGGACAGGTCCCGCTCCCGCCGCACCGCCGCCATCGCCACCTCGGGCAGCGGGCTGATCGCACCCTCGTCCCAGGTGCTCACGACGATCCGGCCGCCGGGCCGGAGCAGGCCGACGAGCCGCGTCACGTCGCGGTCCATGTCCGGCAGGAAGAAGATCCCGTAGGCGCACTGCACGACGTCGTATCCGCCGTCAGGAGCGGGCCAGGCGGTCACGTCGGCGGTCGTGAAGCGGATGTTCGACAACCCCAGCTCCGCCGCGCGAGCGCGCCCCTCGGCAAGCAGGCGCTCGGCGAGGTCGACCGCGTCGATCGAGCCGTGCTCGCCGACGGCCCTGGCCGCCGGGATCGCCGAGGCGCCCGCACCCGCGCAGGCGTCGAGCACGTGTTCGCCCGGCTGCGGCGCGCTCACCCGCACCAGCTGCTCGCCCAGCGGCTCCCAGAGCAGGGGCGACCAGCGGCTGAACTCGACATGCCCGGCGCTGAAGACCTCGCCCATGCTCATGTTCGACACCTGCGTCTCTCCTGGCCCCGACGAAAGCTTTAGCGCCAACGATAGTCATTACCATTCTGGTGGAACACCCCGACCTCGTCTCCCGAGCGAGACCGAGCCGAGCAGGCTCGGTCCCACGCCAGACGACGTCGGACCGACCGCCGAATCCATCGGTGCCGCCGAGTTCCGAGCCCCGATGGCCTGCGGACCGGCACGGCGGCGACGACGACGCTGGGGTCACCGGCGGTGGGGTTCGAGAGCAGGCAGGGTCGAGAGCGGCAGGGCCGAAGACGAGTTCGGACGGCGATCCGGCGACGGGATCGACGGCAGACCCCGTCACACGTCTGCGGGGCCCGGCCGTCTCGGCCGGACCCCGCAGGCGGCGTCCTCGCTGGAGTTCAGGACTGCCGGTGGAGATGACGCATCAGGTTGCGCGGCACCAGGACCCGCTTTCCCTCGATCACGACGGGAACCAGGTCCGGCACGGCCGCCTTCCACTGCGAGCGGCGATGCCGGGTGTTGCTGCGGGACGTCTTCCGCTTCGGAACCGCCATCAGGAGTCCCCCGACTTCGGCCTGGCCCGCTCGCCGTAGCGTCGACGGAACTTCTCGACCCGACCGGCCGTGTCGACCAGCCGCTGCGTTCCCGTCCAGAACGGATGCGACGAGGAGCTGACGTCGACGATCACCAGTGGGTAGGTGTTGCCGTCCGACCACTCCACCGTGCGCTCCGAGGTGATCGTGGAGCGGGTGAGAAACGCGTCTCCCGTGGAGGAGTCCCGAAAGACCACCGGGTGGTAGTCGGGATGAATATCCTTCTTCACCTCTCGTCCTTCCTCTCGACGGCCACGACGTCGATTCCGTCGCGGCCGGTGTCGTCGTCCTCGCACGGATCGCTGTGCCAGGCTCCGAACGGATCTTCGTAGCGCTGCCAGGCCTCCGCGCCCTCGGCGAGTTCCACGTCGGTGAGCAGGGCGTTGCGCAGCGCGGCGCAGATCTCCTCGGGGTCCGCGCGATGGGTGATGACGACGAACTCCTGCACCCGATCCCCGTAGACAGCGTCCCACCGCAGTGCCGCCGCCGCCTGTCGCTCGGCAGAGGCAGCCGCCCAGGCCTCAGCGTCGACGGCGGCCAGCCATGGGCCCGCGGGCGCCACCCGCAGGCCGCCGCCCGCCGACTCCAGCCAGAGCATCTCGCCCGGCCGCGTCGCCAGCCACAGCCTGCCCCTGGTGCGAATCACCCCGTCGAGCAGGACGTCGATCGCCTCGTGCAACCGGTCCGGGTGAAAGGGCCTGCGGTCCTGGAAGAGCACCGTCGCGACTCCGCAGTCGGAGTCCAGCGGCGGCTGCCCGCGCAGCAGCGGGCCGTGCGCGTCGTCGACCATCCCGCGCCGGGCCCCCGACGGCACCCTGGCCAGCAGGCTCTCGACGTCGAGCCCGGACAGCGCCGCTCGGGGCGCTGTCGGAGCCAGTCGGTCGAGCACTGCGGCGGTCCGCGCGGCGGCCCAGGGCTCCTCGGCCTGGTGTGCCCGGACGAGCGCGTCGGCGAACTCCACCTGCCCGACGAGCACCTGAGCCACGGTCCGCTCGTCATCGACGCTCGCTGCCATGCCGCGCTCGGCGATCGGCTCGTCGCCTCCCGCGTCGTCCAGCCAGCTCCGTTCGTCGAGAACAGTGAGGACACCCGCCACCTCGACATCGGCGAGGATCGGCCGGTCGTCGACGAGGACGTGGTGCAACGCCCAGCACACCGCCTCCGGCTCCAGCGCGGGGTCCAGGTGCAGCACGATGCGGGAGAGCCCGCCGCCGTCGATCAGCCTGCGCACCAGCGGCAGCAGGTCCTCGCGCAGGGTGCACGACACACAGCCGTGCGCCAGTTCCACGGCGGTGGTGACATCGGCGCCGAAGGCGCGAAGCCTGCGCCGCACCACACCCTGGGTGATCAGCCGAAGATCATGATGGATCACCGCCGTGGTCGGTCCGCACAGCTGATCGGCGACCTGCGCCGCGCCGTCGGCCGCGAACCCCGCGACGACGACCAGGGACGGATTCCGCTCCGCCGCAGTCAAGGACCTCCACCTCACCCTCTCGTTCGGTTCCCGGCTCAGCCGTCGACCGGCCGGGAGGCGAAGGTTAGTAGATAATGGCAATCATTACCAATAAATGACGGCGCATGTCGCCCGAGAACTCCACGGCGGCCCCGGCGAGCCGCCCGACGACGGCGAACCCCGCCGATCGCCCGCCCCGCAGGCCGGACCGCCTCGGCACCGACCCCCCGTGACGTTTATTGAAAATGGTTGTCATAGTCTCGAAGCGCTCGGTCGTCCGCACGGGCCGACCGACGCCGAGCGAGGAGAGGGAGGGAAGCGATGTCCGCCGTCTGTCAGGTCACCGGCGCCAAGCCGGGCTACGGCAAGAAGATCTCGCATTCGCACGTTCGCACGTCCCGACGATGGGAACCCAACCTGCAGCGCCGCCGCTACTGGCTGGCGAGCGAGAACCGTTGGATCCGCCTGCGACTGTCGACCACGGCGATCAAGATCGTCGATCGCCGTGGGATCGAGTCCGTGGCGGCCGAGCTGAGGAGCAGAGGGGTGGCGTTCTAGATGGCCCGCAACGACACGCGTCCGATCATCAAGCTCCGGTCCACCGCAGGCACCGGCTACACCTACGTCACCAGGAAGAACCGGCGCAACGATCCCGACAGGATGCGCATCAGGAAGTACGACCCGGTCGTCCGCAGGCACGTCGAGTTCCGGGAGGAACGCTGATGGCGAAGAAGTCCAAGGTCGTCAAGAACGACCGGCGCCGGGAGATCGTCGCGCGACACGCCGAGCGGCGAGCCACGCTGAAGGAGACCATCCGATCGCCTCGGTCCAGCACCGAGGAGAAGGACGCGGCGCAGCTCGCCCTGCAACGCCTGCCGAGGGACGCCAGCCCCACCCGAATCCGGAACCGGGACGTCTCCGACGGCAGGCCGCGTGCCTACCTTCGGACCTTCGGGCTCTCACGGATCCGGTTCCGGGAGATGGCACACGCGGGCGAACTGCCCGGCGTGCGGAAGTCGAGTTGGTGAGGTCTGCGATGCCACCGAAGCCGAAGAACGGCAAGCTTCGCCCGCTCAAGCGCAAGGTCAACCTGTTGAAGCGCGAAGGGGTCGAGCACGTCGATTGGAAGGATGTCGGGCTGCTCCGCAAGTTCCTGTCCGATCGAGGCAAGATCAGGGCTCGGCGGGTCACCGGGTTGAACTCCAAGCAGCAGCGAGAGGTCGCCAGGGCGGTGAAGAACGCGCGGGAGATGGCACTGCTGCCCTACCCGAGCCAACAGACCCGCTAGACGGTGCGAGTCCAGGCACGGGCCGCCGTCATTCGGCCGGGCGGGCGGCGGCCAGTGCTGGGAGACTGGTCGGCGGCAGCCGAGCCCGACGTCCTTCGACCGGCGCGGCAGGCTCGGCTCGCACCGTCTTCGAGCCAGGAGGTCGACAGACCATGCCGCAGGTTCCCTCCATCGCACTGAACAACGGAGTGCAGATCCCGCAGCTGGGTTTCGGCGTCTTCCAGATCCCCGACGCCGAGACCGAGGCCGCGGTCACCGCCGCGCTGGCCGCGGGCTACCGCAGCATCGACACCGCCGCCGTCTACGGCAACGAGGCGGCGGTGGGTCGGGCGCTGCGCGCCTCGGGCCTGCCGAGGGAGGACGTCTTCGTCACGACCAAGCTCTGGAACGACGACCACGGCTATGCCAGCGCGCTGCGCGCCTTCGACGAGAGCATCGAGAAGCTGGGTCTGGACTACGTCGACCTGTACCTCATCCACTGGCCGCAGCCCAAGCGCGGGCACTACGTCGACACCTGGCGGGCGTTCGAGAAGCTGCTCGACGAGGAACGGGCCCGTGCCGTCGGCGTCTCCAACTTCCACGTCCCGTACCTCGAACGACTCCTCGACTCCAGCGCGGTGGTGCCCGCGATCAATCAGATCGAACTGCACCCCAACCTGGTGCAGGCGGAACTGCGCCGGTTCGACGCGAGCCACAACATCATCACCGAGGCCTGGAGCCCGCTGGCCCAGGGCGGCCTGCTGACCGACCCGACGATCACCGCGTTGGCCGAGAAGCACGGCAAGACCCCGGCCCAGGTCGTGCTGCGGTGGCACATCCAGCTCGGCAACGTCGTGATCCCCAAGTCCGTGACCCCGTCCCGGATCGCGGAGAACATCGACGTCTTCGACTTCGCCCTCACCGAGGACGACATGGCGGCGGTTACCGGGCTGAACTCGGATACCAGGATCGGCATGAACCCCGACGACTTCGGCTGACCTCGGGCTCGCCTCGATCACCAGACGGCCTCCGTCGCCTCGCCGCGACGGAGGCCGTCCGTGATGACGGGGCGCCCTCAGGCCGGCCCGCTGAGTGCGGAGGCGGCGGGAGCCCGCGCCCGCCCCGCCGCGCAGGCGGCTCAGCTCGGCGAGGAGAGCAGCATCAGGCCGCCGAAGGCCAGCGAGCCGATCGCGACGAGGAAGAAGACGACGGTCCACAGCAGGGCCGAGCCGCCCGCCAGGCGGGCGAGCTGGTCCGGGTCGGAGTCCCTCGGACCGGGCCCCCGGCGCAGCACGCGGAGTTCCAGCACCGGGCGCACACCGCCGAACAGCAGGAACCAGCTGAAGGCGTAGCCGAACGCCACCTGGACCGATTCGGGGGCGAACCAGGAGACGCAGAAGACCAGGGCACCGGTCAGCACCAGTGAGACCACGCCGAAGAGGTTGCGAATGAGCAGCAGCATCGCCGCGAGCAGCCCGACCGTCACCCAGAGCAGCACGACGTGACGCTGCGAGACCATGGCGGCTGCGGCGGCCAGCCCCAGCAACGGGGAGGCGAGGTATCCTGCAAGGACGGTGAACACCATCCCAGGACCGTTCCGACGTCCCCGCGAGACCGTGACACCCGAGGTGTCGGAGTGCAGCCGGATGCTCATGAGCCTGCGGCCGGTGATCAACGCCACGAGGGCATGGCCGCCCTCGTGCACGATCGTCACCACGTTGCGGGTCACCCGCCATAATCGCCGCTGGGCCACCAGCACCAAGGCGAGCAGGCCCGTTCCCAGCACCAGCGTCAGCTCAGAGCTCAGCGGTGCCTCGACCAGTTCCCGCCACTCGATGTCCAGCGTGCCCACCTCCGGGTCGACTCGAAATCCTCGGTTGTCCGTCACCCATCAGACACGACTGCCTGCCGGACCCGACGAGCCGCCCCGACGGGCGTCTGAGGATATCGCCGTGCGGGTGGTCGCGAAGATCGCCCGGGCGGCCTTGGGCTGACATCCAGGCCTCGGGGCCGCGAACGACGAATGAACCCGTCGGGCAAGCCCTGAGACGACCCTGGTTTCACCCCGAAAACATCACTTCACAATTGAACCGTCGGCCAGGGTGTGTCACCGTTTCGACAACGACGGCGGAGCGGGCGCCGCCCAGGCGTGGTCCGCACCGGCAGCGCGAGCAGGAAGAGTCTTGGAGACATGTTCGAACCAGCAAGCCGACGATCGGCGAGCACGCTCCGCTCGGCACCTGTGCGATCCGCCGTGCAGCTCGGCTCGGTATCCATGCCTTCGATCGACGTCCTCCGCCGGACATCTCGACGATCGATCGACAAGCTCTCGCGGGTGACGTCAGGCATCACCCGTCGGCTCGGCACGATCGCCGAACACAGACGCAGTGGAATAGCAAGTCCGACTCGCCCGTTTCGACGGGAGTCGGCCTGGCCGGCATCCGACATGAGAAGCTCTGCTGCTCCCTGAGGGTGACGAACGGGACACTCCGACCAGCCGTCGGGAAAGGTTCCCGCCAGACCTCGGCGCCCCGTATTTTGGGTTGTCCACATCCACTGGATCAGTGTTCCTGCATGGAAGGATCAGAAAGATTTCCCCGCTCCTGAGGCGCGCAGGCACGAGACGAAGCAGATTTCGCCTTCGACGACGAGCACTGCACTTTCCGCCGATGATCCCGGCGCAGGTCGGCACGCACGACTCCGGTCATCGGTCCCGGCAGTTGCGCGTGCTGCACTTCAGCGACACCTACCTGCCGCGACGTGACGGAATCGTCACCTCGGTGCGCACGCTGATGTCGAGCCTCGCCGCCGCAGGACATCCCAGCATGCTGGTGGTGCCCCGGCACCCGAAGCAGGAGAACGAACCCGGCGTCCTACAGCTCGGCTCGATGCCCTGCGGCGTCGCGGGCCTGCGGCTCACCTGGCCGCGCAGCAGGCACGTCGCGCAGCTCGCCGAGTGGAAGCCGGACCTCGTCCACGTGCACACGCCGGGACCCATGGGACTGCTCGGCCTGTTCGTGGCGCGGTCGCTGAACCTGCCCATCGTGCACACTTACCACACCGACCTGCACGCCTACGTCGATGCGTATCGCATCCCGGCCATCGGCCTGCGGACGATGATGCGCCTCTACGCGCGCAGGCTCGGCACCCCGCCGCCAGAGGTCGAGGAGGACGTCGAACGACGCGGCGCGCTCATCGACGCCATCAACCAGCTGTTGCTGGGCGATGCCGACGCGATCGTCGCCCCCACCGCGGCGATCCTCGACCGGGCGAAGCTGACGACGCACAGCGACCGCCTCTTCGTCGCGCCCGCCGGGATCAATCTGCCCAGGACCGAGCCCAAGGCCGCCGAGGAGCTGCGGGCCGCGTGGGGCATCCCCCCCGACGCACCCGTGGCGTTGTTCGTCGGCCGGATCAACCGGGAGAAGGGCATCGGGCTGCTCGCCCCGGCCTTCGCCAAGGTGGTCGAGAAGCTGCCGTCGGCACGGCTCGTGCTCATCGGGGCCGTGTACGAGCGACGGTGGTTGACCAAGCTGCTCGCCGAGCACGGCATCACCGACAACACGATCATCCTCGGGCAGCAGCCGCCGGACGTCGTTGCGGCGGGCTATGCCGCCTCTCAGGTCTTCGCCTTCCCGTCCATGACGGACACGCAGGGCCTGGTGCTCCAGGAGGCGGCGCTGGCAGGCAGGCCGTCGGTGCTCTGTGACCCGGCGCTGCACGCCTCCGGCCCGCTGGGCGAGGACGCCGTGCTGGCCGAGAACACCCCGGAAGGCTTCGGCGCGGCGCTGCTGCGGCTGCTGGCGGACCCGGCGGCCACCGAACGGCTCGGCGAGGCAGCCCGGTCCCGGGTGCAGTCGCTGACCCCGAACCGCTATGCCGAGGCGATGCGGCAGATCTACGAGCACGCCCTGCGCTGAGAACGGGCCTGCCCCGCCCGGACGGGCGGGGCAGGCCGGTAGGCGGTCGGTCTGATCGCCTGCCGTAGGCAGGCCCGCGCCGCGCGCCGGCCCGACGACGCAGGCCCTGACACCGACTGACGGGCAGCACTCACCGGCAGCCGACCAGGGCTCTCGGCGGGTCAGATCACTCGTCGGCCTCGGATGCGCCGTCGCCGGGGGCGTGTCGTGGGTCCCCGACCACCGGTAGGGCTGCCTCCCGAACCGGCCCGGCCGCGTCCTCAATCGACAGGTCGTCCGCCGACGGCGCCGGGCGGGCGTCCTCATCGGCGGGCTGCCTCGGCCGGACCGTCGGCAGGCCGTCGGCGACATCGACGTCCGCAGGCGCGGTGTCCCGCGTGAGCAGCCCGTCGAAGAGCAGGTTCAGGTACTGCTCGGTCAACTCGGCGGCCGTCGTCCGCCCTCGGGGATTGAACCAGTGGGCGGCGTTCCACACGGCCTCGTGCGCGAGGCGGTACAGCACCGAGCCGTCCAGGTCCTTCCGGAAGGCACCGAGCTGTTGTCCCTCGCCGACCAGCGTCGTCCACTGCCGCTGCACCCAGCGGCGATGCCGATCGAGGTAGGCGAAGCGATCCACCCGGGCCAGGTGCCTCCGCTCCGCCTGGAAGACCGCGACGGCCTCCAGATGAGTGTCCAGGAGCGCGACATCGGCGCGCAGCAGCCCCGCGAGCACCTCCCGAGGATGACCACCCACGTCCAGCACCTGCTGATAGCCACCTCGCTGCGCCGCCAGCAGCCCGCGCAGCAGCTCGTCGGCCAGTGATTCCTTGGAGTCGAAATGGTGGTAGAGGCTCCCGGACAGGATGCCTGCCTCGTCGGCGATCTCCCGGACGCTGGTGGCGAGATAGCCCTGGGTCGCGAACAGGCGGGCGGCGATGCCGAGCAGCTCCTCACGACGCCGAGACGACCCGTCGGAACGCCGTCTGGGCGGGCCGCCCGACTGCCCGGCGACTCCCGGTCGCTTGCTGCTCACGCTCTGCCTTCCACGCTGCGATGGACGAACACCGACGATCACCACTATGCCCAAATCAAGATCACAAAGCCACCGGGCGACGGTCGGACGCGCGTCGGGAACGCGCCTGTCACGGCGTCGAAGACGCGCTTCGGCCCCGCCGGGGCCTGCTCGGGCGACCATGGGACCCTGCCCTGGTCTGCCGGGTCGAGAGTCGGACCCGTATCGGACGTCGAGGCAGGTCAGCCCTCAGCTCCAGTGATCGAGAATGGTGATCTCGATCAATGGCTAAGCTCGAAGCGTGCTTGAGGTAAGCAATCTCGTCCGCCGGTTCGGGACGAACACCATCCTGGACGGTGTCAGCTTCACGACCGCTCCCGGCAAGGCCACCGTGCTCGTCGGGGCCAACGGCGCGGGCAAGACGACTCTGCTGCGGTGTGTCGCCGGGGTCGATCACGCGGACGAGGGCGAGGTTCGCTGGGCGGGCCGCGAGATCCGCGAGAGCGATCCGCTGATCCGCGCGGCGATGGCGGTGGGGCTGGACGACGTCGACTTCTTCCCCGACGTCTCGGTGATCGAGCACCTCGACCTGCTGGCACGGGCGCACGGCGACGCGGAACCCGAGGCGATGCTCGACGACGTCCTCGACGAGCTGGGGCTAAGCCCCGTCGCCGACCGACTTCCCGGCGCGCTGTCCTCCGGCCAGCGGCGCAGGCTCGGCCTGGCCTCGTGCCTGGTCCGACCTCGGGAGCTGTTGGTCCTGGACGAGCCGGAACAACGGCTCGACGCCGAAGGGAAGCAGTGGCTCGCCGAACGCCTGCTCGCGGAGAAGGCCGCCGGGGTGGCCATCCTCCTCTCCTGCCACGACGCCGAGATGGCCTCGGCCGTGGCCGACGAACAGCTACAGGTGGCCCGGTGAGCACGATCTCGACAGCGGCGACCGCGCCACACCCGCCAGAACAGGCCCCCGTCTCCGCGCGGACCCTGCGGCAGCTGCTGCGGTCCCGACGGCGCAGACGCTCCTCGACGACGACGGTGGCGGGGCGGATCTACGAGGGTCTGCTGTACGCGGTGATCCCCGGCGGCCTCCTCGTGCAGACGGTCTTGGCGGCCTTGGACTGGTCGCAGGCCGCAGGCCCGCCCGCCGACCCGGCGGCGACCGGCTGGCTGGTCGTCGCCGCCGTCCTCGCCTGTCTCGGGCTGGCGCTGCGCGCGGCGGCCGAGCTGGGTCCGCTCTCGGCCTCCTCGACCAGCATGACCTGGCTCTTCTCCACTCCAGTCGACCGAGGCGCCCTGCTGTGGCGCAGGCTCGCGGCCTCGACGGCGGTGGCAGCGGCGCTGTCCCTGGTGGTGGTCTCCGGCGCGGCCCTGACCGTCGGGGTCGCCGATCTCGACCTGCTCTGGTCGGCCGTGCTCGGTGCAGCGATCGGCGTGACCGCCCTCAGTCGGGCCGCTGCGGCGCAGACGCACCGGGCAGGCCCGGCCGGGGTGGCCAGGATCGGCATCCTGACCGCCGCGCTCGGCGGTCTCCTCGCCACGCTGGCGGGCCTGTCCACGATGCTGGACGTGACGTTGCCCGCTCCCCCCGCGCTGCCCCTGGCGGCGCTCGCGGCGCCTGCCGCGCTCGCTGCGTCCTGGAGTCTCATCGCGGCACGTCGAACCGCAGGCCGGATCGATCGGGGCGCGCTGAACGAGGCGGCCGAGGTGACCGGGGCGGTGCGCCTGACCGTCGGCTGGCTGGACGTGTCGCTGTTCGCGGACCTGCTGGACCAGCGGCGCTGGCGGCGCAGGGCCACGGTCCGCAGCACCCTGCTGACGGGGCGGGGCGCATCGACACTGGTCCGCGCCGAGCTTCGACGAGTGCTTCGTCGCCGTTCGTCGATCGGCTGGTGGGCCGCGCTGGGAGTGCTGCCCTACGTGACGGCCGCCCTGCTCCCCTCGTTGTGGACGATGCCCGTCACGCTGATCATCGGATACCTGGCACTCGGCAGGCTCGCGAGCGGGTTGCGACTCACCGCGCGCAGCGCGGCGCTGCGACGCATGCTGCCGTTCTCCGACGTCACCATCCGCCTCACAGTGTTGGTGGTCCCCGCCTCTGCCGCGCTGCTGTGGGGGGCGGCCACCGCACCGGCCGTCGCTGGCACGTTCTGGGCCGGCACCGCGGCGACCATCGGACTGGTCTGCCTGGCCGGGCTGCTGCGCTCGGCGAAGCGCCCGCCGATCGATTACCACACCGGCGGGACGCTCGACCCGGTCAGCGGCGCCGTGCCCATGGGGCTGATCCTTCAGGTGGTGAGCGGGCCCGACGTGGTGCTCGTCGCCGCCGTGCTGTGGGCGGCGGGGGCGGCACTGCCCTGGTGCGCCCTGTTCGCCGCGACGGCGATCGCCTGGAGCCTGTGGCAGGACCGCCTCGGCTGAGCCGTCACACGATCGGCCGCAGGCCTGCCGATCCGGCCGCACGCCCTGCCCCGCCGGTCCGGCCTGGGACCGACCGTGACTCACCCGGCGCATCGGTGTCCCGGGTCCGTCACGGATCGCCGATCGGCGGGGCGGGGCGCAGCGGCCACGGCCTGCGACCTGCGACCTGCGCGGAGAACCGACCGGTGGGCGTCGGTGACCTCAGAGCCTGTCTTTGATCCCCCTGGAGTCGTGAGCGGTGATCAGCGTGGCTGAGCTGCCAGGCGGAGGAAGGAGGCATAACGAAAGTGATGTTGACTGACGACAACCCCGCAGATCGCCGCGCCTGCCCCGCGCAACTCCGAAAGTGGGGATCAAAGACAGGCTCTCAGATTCGGATGCCCGCGCGGACCTTGCGAGTCACGATGTGCTCGGCGACGAAGGAGAGGAACGGGACCGTGCCCGCCAACAGGGTGAGGATCGTCGCCTTGATCGACCACTTCGCCTTGAGCGCGAGATCGAAGCACAACAGCAGGTACACCATGTAGAGGAAGCCGTGCAGCGGTCCGATCAGCGCGACCAGGAACGGGTCACCGGCGATGTACCTGACGGGCATCGCGACCAGTACTAACGCCACCAGCATCACGCCGACCACGTAGGAGATCACCCGGTACCGCAGGAGGGTTCCGGAGGGCACCGTCTGGACGGGCGGGGTCGCCGCCGTCTCGGTCACGTCTGACACGTCATCTCCTAAGCCTGCCGCGCCCGCTCGGCGTCCGAGTCGGACAGCTCGGCGAGGTAGCCGTTGTACTGGGACAGTGCGTCGCCGGGCGTGCCGACCGCGCCGTCCGCCACCGTCTCACCCCGGGTCCGCAGCCGGTCGAGCTGGCGACGCCTGGCGGCCGCCCTGGCCGATTCCGGCGGGGCCACCGAGGGCGTAGGCCCGAGTGTCGACGCCGAGGGCGTAGGCCCGAGTGTCGGCACCGAGGGCGTAGGCCCGAGCGTCGGGGTCGAGGGCGTAGGCCCGAGCGGCCCCGAAGGCAGAGACTCGAGCACGGGAGCCGAGGACTGCGAAGGCGCCGTGCCGGGGTCCGGGGCGGCCGAGCCTGCCGTGTCGGGCTCGCGCCGCTGAGCGCTCTGCTCCAGCTCCAGACGAGTCCACCGCCACCACACATAACCGACGAACACGGCGATAGCGGGCCACAGTGCCGCGTAGCCGAGGTTCTGGCCGTCGCCGCCCACCGCCTGCGACCGTTCCCACTGCCACCAGCCGAGCCGAAGGCTGACGAGAATGACCAGCACGGTCACGACGTGCAGCAGGATCCACCGAGGCCGCAGCAGCTCCGAACGCACCCTGCGACGCTAGCACCAGCCGTCGTCGCGACCGCAGCCCGCATCGCCGCCCGGCCACGCCTCGGACACGGGCCGGAGCAGGACGATCACGCACCGCCGATCGAACAAGGCCGGGCGGCCGCCGGAGGATCGGCGGCCGCCCGGCGGAGCGACGGCGGATCAGCTCGGCTTGGCGATGGAGAACTGGGCGACGTCGAGATAGCCGACCCGGAAGCCCGCCTCCGAATAGGCCAGGTAGAACTCCCACATTCGGTGGAAGGTCTGATCGAAGCCGAGCGCCGCGACATCGGACCACCGGTCGAGGAACCGCTCTCGCCACCGCCGCAGCGTCTCGGCGTAGTCGGTGCCGAAGTAACGGGCCTCTCGCACGCGCAGGGCGGTATGCGTCCGCAGGTTCTCCTCGATCGCCTGCGTCGAGGGGATGAGCCCGCCGGGGAACACGTACTTGTGCACCCATCCGTAGCTGTGCCGGGTGGCCAGCATCCTGTCGTGCGGCATCACGATGGCCTGGAGGCCGAACCGGCCGCCCGGCCGCAGCAGTCGATCGACCGCCCGGAAGTAGTCCGGCCAATACCGCTCGCCGACGGCCTCGATCATCTCGACGCTGACCGCCGCGTCGTACTCGCCCTCGGCCTCGCGATAGTCCTGAAGCAGTACCCGAACCCGATCGGCCACCCCCTCGGCCGTGATGCGCTCCTCGGCCGCCCGACGCTGCTCCGCCGAGATGGTGAGTGAGGTCACCCGCGCACCGCGCTGCGCGGCGCGGACCGCCAGTGCTCCCCAGCCGGTGCCGATCTCCACCAGCTCGGTACCCGGCCCGACCCTGGCGTGATCGAGGACCGCGTCGATCTTTCGCAGCTGCGCACTCCGCAGGACCACCATCGGGTCGGCGTCGGGATGGGCGAACTCGGCCGCCGCCGACGTCTCGTCGAACAGGGCTGAGGAGTAGCTCATCGTCTCGTCGAGGAACGTCTCGAACAGCTCGTTGGACAGGTCGTAATGACGATGGATGTTCTCGCGAGCCCCCCGCAGGGTGTTGCGCTCCTCGACGGGCTGACCGCGCTCCACCCAGCGACGCAGGGTCTGCAGCCTCGGCGGGATCAGCACGGCGAGCCGTTCGGCGAACACCGTCAGCAGGTCGGCCAGCCGGTCCGACGTCCAGTCTCCGACGAGGTAGGCCTCGCCGAAGCCGATCTTGACGTCCACACCGAGGCGATGGAAGAACGCCCTGGGCCGGACGACTCGCATGACCGGGGCGTCGGGACCGCCGGTCCCCAGCCGTGTCCCGTCGGGCAGCTCGACCCGCAGCGCCAGGGAGCGGACCGCGCGACGGAACAGCAGCTCGGCGACTCGTGCTCGTAACGGCGACTCCGGCGCGACCGCCAGTCCCGGCCAGCTGCGCTCGTTCGGACGCGGCACCGCTCTGGCATGTGCATCGGCGACGAGGCGCCGAGGAGTCTCCTGTGGCGATGGACGCATCACTGCCCACCTTCCTCGGTGAGGTGCAGGCGTCTCGAGACCACCGGCACTCGACGAAGCCACAGCAGCACGCCGTGGCGACGGATCAACAGTGCAACCCACCTGGTGACCAGTGGTCGGGTCACCAGCATTCGGACCACTCCGACGATTGTCACGGGGCGACGGCCCGCCCGCAGTGTCGCCAGCAGCGGCGTTCGCCCGTCCTGGCGTACCGCGATGGTGAGACTCACTCTCGGCCCCGGGCCGCTGACCCGGAACAGGTAGCGGCCTCGAACCGGCAGGAACGGCGAGACGTAGAACTCCTTGTCCAGCTCGGCCCGGCCGGACTCGTCGGGCCGCAGCAGGTAGGCGTGGCGTCCGCCGTAGGTGTTGTGGACCTCGGCCACCACGCAGGCCAGTGACCCGTCCGAGCGGTAGCACCAGAAGACGCTGATCGGGTTGAAGACGTGACCGAGCACGCGGGCGCTCGCCAACATCAACACCCGGCCGCCCGCCAGGTCGACGCCCTTCTCGGCCAGCCAGGCGTCGAGGTTCGCCCTGATCGAGGCCTCGGGCGATCCGAGGTGGTCTCGCGCCTCGAAACGGGCGAAGGGCCGCAGCACGGCGGGCAGTCTCGGCAGGTCGTCGAGGTCGACCAGCCACAGATAGATCCGATGCCGGAAGGAGTGGCGCACCCGTTCTCGCCGATCGTGCCGGACCTCGGCCCAATACAACGCCGGAGCCACCTTGCCGGGGTCGCGACCGACCGGGATCAACCCGGCCGCCGTCACCAGCGGACTCCCAACGACGCGGCGGCGCGCACGCCGGAGGCGCAGCCGTCCTCGTGGAAGCCCCAGCCGTGGTAGGCGCCCGCGTAGGCGGTCCTGGCGTCGTCGAGCAGCGGCAGCTCCCGCTGCGCGGCGACCGACTCCGGCGTGTGGCTCGGATGCTGATAGACCATGCGCTCCAAGACCGAGGACTCCCGGATTCGATCCGTCGCGTTCAGCGTCACGACCGGCCGGATCGCCAGGTCGAGTCCCATCAGCCGGGTGAGGTCGTAGCTGACGAAGACCGCGTTCTGCGGTGCGTCGCAGGCAGGACTCAGGTAGTTCCAGGACGCCCTCGCGCCCCGCGCACGCGGCAGCAGGCTCGTGTCGGTGTGCAGCCACGTCTCGTTGACCGAGTAGCGGAAGGCGCCGAGGACGCGGCGTTCGGCGTCGGTCGGGTCCGTCAACAGCCGCAGGGCCTGGTCGGGGTGCGTCGCGATCACCATGCCGTCAAAGTGCTGCGGACGATCGTCCTCGGTACGCACCTGCACGCCGTCGGTGGTCCGCCGGACGCCGCGCACCGGAGTGGACGAGCGGACCGAGGCGAGGCCCTTCACGGCGCGCTCGACGTACTCCCTGGACCCGCCGACGACGGTCTTCCACTGGGGAGACCCGCCGATGCCGAGCATCCCGTGGTGGTGGAGGAACTCGAACAGGTAGCGCGCGGGATAGCGCCGGGCCAGCGCCGCGTCGACCGACCAGACCGCCGAGACCAGCGGCAGGATGAAATGCTGCACGAAGTAGCGGGTGTAGCGCCCCTCCTCGAGGAAGACGGACAGCGTCGTGCCGTCGGCCCTGGTGTCTTCCTTCGTGGCCGCCAGGACCCGCCTGGCGTGTCGATGGAATCGAGGGATCTCGGCGAGCATCCGCAGGTAACGGGGTCGCGCGAGGTTGTCCGGTCGGGCGAAGAGCCCGGCGGCGCCCTTGGCTCCGGCGTACTCCAGGCCGCAGCCCTCGCATCGGATGCTCATCGACATCTCGGTGTCCCTGGTCAGCACGCCCAATTCCCGGAACAACCGCAGCAGCGAGGGGTAGCTGCGGTCGTTGTGGACGAGGAAGCCGCTGTCCACGGCGGCCGTCGTGCCGTGCGCGTCGGCCAGGTCCCGCGTGTGCGCGTGGCCGCCGAGCCGGTCGTCGGACTCGAAGAGGGTGACGTCGTATCGCCGTTGCAGCAGGTAGGCAGCGGTCAGTCCCGCCACCCCGGCGCCGATCACGGCGATCTGACGGGGCGTCATCGGTCCCCGCCGTCGCGCGAGGGTCCGGGTCGGTCGGCTGGATGAAGGCTCGTCATGCTGGTGACTCCCACGGTCGACGTCTCATAACGGGACCCGCAGTCCGATCGGCGCGGGTGCTCGATAGGCGTTCGCGATGCCGGTGCGGTGCGGTTCGAGTCCGAGGACGCCCAAGACGAAGTCGCGCACCAGCCGGTGCCAGTCAGCGGCACGTCTGGCCATCGCGTGCCCCTCTCCGTGGACGTCGAAACGCGCGACGTCGTCGGTGACCACGACGGCCCGCGTGGCGAGCAGGAAGGACTGCCTCGGATCGGTCAGCTGATCTCGGTCGCCGTGGGCGATCAGCACCTGGCGACCGCGTAGCTGCGCCACCGGCTCGCCCTGCTCAGCCCACGGCGCCAGGGCGCCCACCCCGAGCACGGCGGGGTCGTCGGCGATCCGCAGCGCGACCCGACCGCCCATCGAGTGACCGACCAGGACGACGCGGGCGCCGGGGTGGCGGGCGTGGATCTCGGCGAGGGCCCACCGCGCATCGGACACCGGATCGAGATCCGGGGCGTTCCAGCCGCGCACCCGGTAACCGAGCAGCCATACGGCGACGCCCCGGTCTCGCAGGACACGGTGCAGGACGCGGGCGAAGGGGATCATCCGCAGGTAGGCGAGCTGAGTTCGCCGTGCGGGGCGGTAGCTGTCGGCGCGACCGCCGTGCAGCAGCAGGACGACCGCGCGCACCGGGCGGTCCGGGGTCGGACGCCAGACGGCGACCCGAGGCGAGGTGCCTGCGAAGAACCTCGTCGATCCCGTCATCCGGCCTCCCACCCGTCCCGCCGATCACGGCCTGCCCGGTGTCGGGCAGGCCGGTGGTGGTTCGCACCGCGCCGCGGGTTCGGATCGAGGTTGCGACGGGGATCACAGTGCGACGGACCCGCGTCGGAGAGGTTCTGGGACTCGGGACAGATCCCGGTCGCCGACGAGGCGCGGTCGTCGGGGGCTCGGCGGCGGATGACACGGCGACGTCCCCGCCGCTGATGCGAGGGCGACGGGGACGCAGAAGGTGGAGCAGGAGGGCACACCCGCACACGCAGGCGCCCGCCAGGGTGACCTGACGGGCGCCTTCAGTGCGAGCTGCGGGGGGCGGTCGGTTCTTACTGGACCGAGATGCCCCGCGCGGCGAGCCACGGCTGCGGGTCGATCTTCTGTCCGTTGACGTGCACCTCGAAGTGCAGGTGCGGGCCGGTGGACTGACCACGGTTGCCCATGGTGGCGATCTGCTCGCCTGCGGCGACCTGCTGGCCGACGCTCACGGAGTAGGTGTCGATGTGACCGTAGACCGTGATGGTGCCGTCGTCGGCCTGGACCCGGACCCACTGACCGAAGCCGCTGGCCGTGCCCGCGCTGATGACGGTGCCGCTGGTGGCCGACACGATCGGCGTGCCGATCGAGTTGGCGATGTCGATGCCATAGTGCGTGGTGCCCCAGCGTGCCCCGAAGCCCGAGGTGAAGGTGCCCTCGGTCGGCTTGACGAAGTCGGCAGTGGCCTGGGCGGGAGCGGCCTCTTCCTCGGCGGCGGCCTCGGCAGCGGCCTCTTCCTCGGCGGCGGCGGCCTGCTCCTCAGCAGCGGCAGCCTCAGCAGCGGCAGCCTCAGCAGCGGCAGCCTCAGCAGCGGCAGCCTCAGCGGCGGCCTGCTCCTCAGCGGCAGCGGCCTCTTCCTCGACGGCGGCGGCCTCGGCGGCGGCGCGCTCTTCCGCTGCGACGCGGTCGGCCTCCACCTTGGCGGCGCGGACCAGCTTGCTCAGCTCCAGGGTGGGGTTCACGTCATGGAAGATCGGGAGCACCGACGGGGTGATCCTCGGCAGCTGACGCTGCTCGCTCAACTCGGCCAGCGTCGCGGCGTGCTGCTCGGCGGCGCTGGACTTCTCGCCCTGCTCGGCGCTGGCGCCCGCGAGCAGCGGCTGTCCGCCCAGCAGGAACGCACCCGCCAGTGCGGAGGCGATGACGGCCTTGCCCGTGCCTCGGCGGCCGGGGGCGGCGCGGTGGGCGCCTCGGGCGGACTCGGAGGTCGTGCGGTGTTCCGTGGGCGCCGAGGTGCTGAGCTGCCCGGCCTTTCTGTGGTGTCGGGGCATTTCGAGCCTTTCCTGCGTCTCGGGGACGGCACGGCCACGCATCTGCCGGTGGGGGAAGTCCGACAGGTGCTGTCCACTCCGACAGGCACCTCGTGTTGTTCTTGTGACCGAACCGTGACGAACAAGCCAGACCGTAATCGGCCGTCACCGAGAGCTTCAACCAGGTGTGACCCAGCACCCAATTGGCGGATATCAACTAGAGGAATTATCTACAAAGAGTCACAACCGCAGGTCGAGATGGTGGCCAGATCCCCGAGACCTCGGAGCAATTGGGCCTGATCCACAAAAGGAGCGACCAGCGAGCGGCGGCGCTCGCAGCCGGGGGCCACGGCCTCGCCGCGGTCACCCGCGCCCGCTCAGCATGCTTTGCCGCGCAGATATCGCCGGGAGGGAGGCTGATCGAATAGCGTGAATCGCACAAGCCCGTGCAGCCTGCATCGGGCGACTGCCTCACCGGGAGCGATCATGCAGCCGTGGCCGGGTACCGCCTATCCGCTGGGCGCGTCCTACGACGGTGCCGGCACCAACTTCGCCATCTTCTCCGAGGTGGCCGACAAGGTGGAGCTGTGTCTCTTCGACGAGGACGACAAGGAGACCCGCATCGCGTTGTACGAGGTCGACGGCTTCGTGCACCACTGCTATCTCCCCGGCATCGGCCCCGGTCAGCGGTACGGCTACCGCATCAGCGGGCCGTACGATCCCGCCGCAGGCCTGCGCTGCAACCCGAACAAGCTGCTCATCGACCCCTACGCCAAGGCCGTGGAGGGGACGCTGGACTGGCACGAGTCGCTCTTCGGCTACCACTTCGACGACGGCGATCGGCGTAACGACCTCGACTCGGCCGCCTACCTGCCGAAGTCGGTGGTCATCAACCCCTTCTTCGACTGGGGGATGGACCGCTATCCCAAGACGCCCTACAACGAGACGGTCATCTACGAGGCTCATGTCCGGGGCCTGACCATCTCCCACCCGGAGATCCCGGCCGAGCTGCGCGGGACCTATGCCGGGCTCGCCCACCCGGTGATGATCGACCACCTCACCCGGCTGGGGATCACGGCCGTGGAACTGATGCCGGTGCATCACTTCGTGGTCGATCACCACCTCGTGCAGCGGGGGCTGACCAACTACTGGGGTTACAACACGCTCGGCTTCCTGGCTCCGCACAGCGGCTACGCCTCGGCGGGCGGGCGAGGAGCCCAGGTGCCGGAGTTCAAGGCGATGGTCCGCTCCCTGCACGACGCGGGCATCGAGGTCATCCTCGACGTCGTCTACAACCACACCGCCGAGGGCAATCACCTCGGGCCGACGCTGTCCATGCGAGGCATCGACAACGCCGCCTACTACCGGCTGATGGAGGACGATCCGCAGTACTACCGGGACTACACCGGCACCGGAAACTCGCTGAACGTCCGGAGCCCTCACACCTTGCAGCTCATCATGGACTCGCTGCGCTACTGGGTGGAGGAGATGCACGTCGACGGCTTCCGTTTCGACCTCGCGTCGACGCTGGCCAGGGAGTTCTACGACGTGGACCGGCTCAGCTCCTTCTTCGACCTCGTCCAGCAGGACCCGTTGATCAGCCAGGTCAAGCTGATCGCAGAACCGTGGGACGTCGGGCCCGGCGGCTATCAGGTCGGCAACTTCCCGCCGTTGTGGACCGAGTGGAACGGCAAGTACCGAGACACGGTGCGTGACTTCTGGCGCGGGGAGCCCGGCACGCTCGGCGAGTTCGCCTCCCGGTTCACCGGCTCCAGCGACCTCTACCAGGACGACGGACGCAGGCCGTATGCTTCGATCAACTTCGTCACCGCGCACGACGGCTTCACCCTCAACGACCTCGTCGCCTACAACTCCAAGCACAACGAGGCTAACGGCGAGGACGGCCACGACGGCGAGAGCGACAACCGCTCGTGGAACTGCGGGGCAGAGGGCCCGATCGGCGATCCGGCGATCAACGAGCTGCGGGCGCGGCAGCGCCGCAACTTCCTCGCCACCATGCTGTTGTCCCAGGGAACCCCGATGCTGCTGCACGGCGACGAGCTCGGTCGGACCCAACGCGGCAACAACAACGCCTACTGCCAGGACAACGACGTGTCCTGGGTCGACTGGTCACTGGCCGACGTCCACGAGAACCTCATCGGGTTCGTGTCGGCGTTGAACCGCCTGCGCCGCAATCATCCGGTGTTCCGCAGGCGCAAGTTCTTCGCGGGCCGCCCCATCCGCAAGGGCGACGAGCTGCGGGACATCGCCTGGTTCACCCCGTCGGGGGACGAGATGACCGAACACGACTGGGACGTGCCCTTCGGCAGGGCGGTGACGGTGTTCCTCAACGGCGACGGCATCCCCGACCGGGACCGGCGCGGCGAGCCGGTCACCGACGACTCGTTCCTGCTGTGCTTCAACGCCCACGGGGAGGACCTGGAGATCACCCTGCCCGGCTCGGACTACGGCATCGAGTGGACCGTCGTGGTCGACACCGCCACCGGGGAGGTCTTCGGCACGGCGGCGGACACGGTCAGCGGCGCGATGGCAGGCTCGGTTCCGACGAGGGTCCGTTCGATCCTCGCCGGGGGCGTGCTCACCGTCCCGGCCCGATCCCTGATCGTGATGCAGCGTACGGAGGAGAACACGTGACGGTCCCGACCTCGACCTATCGGCTCCAGCTCGGGCCGGACCAGACCTTCGACCAGGCACGGGCGCTCGTCGACTACCTGCGCGACCTCGGGGTCGGCGCCCTGTACGTCTCCCCCGTACTGACGGCCGCTCCAGGCTCGACGCACGGCTACGACATGGTCGATCCGACGCAGGCCGCCGCCGTCCTGGGCGGCGAGTCCGCCCGACACGCCCTCGCCGAGCGGCTGCGGGCTCGCGGCCTCGGCCTGGTGGTCGACGTCGTGCCCAATCACATGGGCGTGGCCGTGCCCTCGGCGAACCCCTGGTGGTGGGAGGTGCTGCGCGAGGGTCGGGCTGCCGTGCACGCCGACTACTTCGACATCGACTTCTCGCGGGGCCCGATCCTGCTGCCGGTGCTCGCCGACGACGGCGACGGCGGAGCGGCGGCGCTCGCGGACCTGCGGGTGGTCGACGGGGTGCTGCGCTATCACGAACACGAGTTCCCCCTGGCCGAGGGCTCCGCCGAGACGCCCGACGCCGCGACGCCTGCCGAGGCGGCCGCAGTGGTGCACGCACGACAGCACTATCGGCTCGTCTCCTGGCGACGCGGCGGCGCGGAGCTGACCTACCGGCGGTTCTTCGACATCAGCACGCTGGCGGCGATCCGGGTGGAGGACCCGACCGTGTTCGCCGCCACCCACGGTGAGCTGCTGCGGTGGGTGGAGGAGGGCGAGGTCACCGGCCTGCGTATCGACCATCCCGACGGGCTGGCCGATCCTGGCGAGTATCTACGCAGGCTGCGCGAGGCGGCCCCGGACGCCTGGCTGGTGGTGGAGAAGATCCTGGCCCCCGGCGAGGCGCTGCCCGCCTCCTGGCCGGTCGACGGCACCACCGGTTACGAGGCGTTGCGGGAGGTGTGCGGGCTCTTCGTCGACCCGGCGGGCGAGGCGCCGCTGACCGCACTGGCCCAGGAGCTGTCGGCGCCGGAGTCGGCGGCGGCCTGCGCCGACCCGCACGGCACCGAGTCGGCCTGCAAGCACTTCGCGGCCGCCGAGGTGCTGGGCGCGGAACTGGACCGCATCGCGGGGCTGGTCACCGCGCTGCCCGCAGGCCCCGACCGCGAGACCGCCCGGCTGGCGACGGCGGAGCTGCTGCGGTCGTTCCCCGTCTATCGCAGCTATCTGCCGGAGGGGCGGGAGGCACTGGACCAGGCGGTGGCCACCGCACACGGCCATCGCCCCGAAGTGCGCGGCGTGATCGACGCGATCGCCGCCGAGATGGTGGCCCGGCCACACGGCGAGCTGGCGATCCGTGTGCAGCAGACCTCGGGCATGGTGACGGCCAAGGGCGTGGAGGACACCGCCTTCTACCGGTTCAACCGCTTCGTGGCACTCAACGAGGTGGGCGGGGACCCGGCGCGCTTCGGGGTCTCGCCTGCCGAGTTCCATGCCGCCGCCCAGGGCAGGGCGGCGGGGCTGCCCTCGATGATGACCTCGCTGTCCACCCACGACACCAAGCGCTCCGAGGACGTCCGGGCGCGGTTGGCCGTGTTGTCGGAACTGCCGTCGGAGTTCGCCGAGGCGCTGCGGCGCTGGACCGCTCGTCATCCGCTGCCGGAGGCGAGCCTGAATCTGCTGGGCTGGCAGTGTCTCCTCGGCGCCTGGCCGATCACCGAGGACCGACTGCGCGACTACCTGGCCAAGGCGGCCAAGGAGGCCAAGCTCGGCACGAGCTGGACGGCGCCGGACCCCGACTTCGACGCGGCCGTCGCCGCCTGGCCCGCCTCGGTGCTCGGCGACGAGCAGACCGCCGCCGAGGTCGCGGCCTTCGCCGACCGCATCACCCGGCCGGGCTGGTCGAACTCGCTGGGGCAGAAGCTGGTCCAGACGGCGGGACCCGGCGTGCCGGACGTGTACCAGGGCACGGAGCTGTGGGACCTCTCCCTGGTCGACCCGGACAACCGGCGACCGGTCGACTTCGGGGCCCGTCGAAGCCTGTTGAGCCGCCTGGACCAGGGCACCCTGCCCGAGATCGATCACTCCGGGGCCGCGAAGCTGCTGGTGACCTCGCGGGTGCTGCGGCTGCGCCGCGACGAGCCTGCGCTGTTCACCGGCTATCGGCCGCTCACCTCGGACGGACCGGCCGCCCGGCACGCCGTCGCCTTCGCCAGGGGCGGCAGGCACGCCGAACTCGTCGCGGTGGCCACCCGACTCCCCGTCGCGCTGGCGAAGTCCGGCGGCTGGCGGGACACGATCCTGGCCATGCCCGACGGCCGGGCCTCCTGGATCGACGTGATCAGCGGCGACCGGGTCGACACCGCGACGCCGCTGCTGGGCGACGTCCTCTCCCGGTATCCGGTGGCGCTGCTGCGGCGAGACTGAGGGAGGCATGGGGCGGCTTCGGCGCCGTCGACGGCGCTAGCCGAACACCACCACCAGGCACGCCGACAGGAACCCGAGCTGCATCAGCGTGCGCGGCAGCAGCGGCGTCGCGGGCCTGCCTGCGAACACCACCTCACGCCGGGCGCGGAGACGTCGGCCGGGAAACATCACGACCAGCAGCACCGCGGGCCCGGCCGCCGCCCAGCGCGCCGTCGGCGACCACAGCAGGCCGGGCACGGCGAGAAGCTCCAGCACGCCGGTCGCCGTCGCCAGGAGTGCGGGGCGGGGCAGGCTCGGCGGCACCATCGCGATCATGCTCGCGCGGCGCGGCTCGACGAAGTGCGCGAGGCCGGTCAGCAGCACCATCGCCGCCAGCCCGAGCCGCAAGGCGGCGGGCCGTTCGTCGAGGGCCTCGACGCCGAACAGGCCCGCCGTCCTCCCGAGCAGGGTCGCCGCGATCAGCATGATCAGCGGAGCCATCGACTCTCCTCTCCTCGGGAGCCGTCCGACACCCCACCGGCGGTAACACTGTTACAGAACAGTGTTTCTCCTCGGTGGCTGGGCAACGACGCACCATCGACGCCAAGATGATCCACATGGCGGACTTCGCGGTCTGGGCACCGCAGCGGCAGACGGTCACCCTGCACACCGAGGATGCCGAGCATCCGATGCGGCGCACCGACGGCGGCTGGTGGCTGGCGTCGCTCCCCGAGGCCGGGCACGGCACCGCCTACGGATTCCGGCTCGACGACGAACAGCCGCTGCCCGACCCCCGTTCGCGCTGGCAGCCCGACGGCGTGCACGGCCTGTCGCGGGTCTACGACCACGGTCGATTCGACTGGCAGGCCGAGGGCTGGACGGGACGGCCACTGCCGGGCGGAGTGGTCTACGAGCTGCACATCGGCACCTTCACCGAGGCGGGGACCTTCGATGCCGCCGTCGAACGCCTCGATCACCTCGTGGCGCTGGGCATCGACTTCGTCGAGGTGCTGCCGGTCAACTCCTTCGACGGGCCCGCAGGGTGGGGGTACGACGGAGTCGCCTGGTCGGCGGTCCAGGAGAGTTATGGCGGCCCGGACGGCTTCAAGCGCTTCGTCGACGCGTGCCATGAGCGAGGACTCGCCGTGCTGCTCGACGTCGTCTACAACCATCTCGGCCCGTCGGGGGCCTATCTCGATCGCTTCGGCCCCTACTTCGCGGGCAGCACGGTGTGGGGACCGTCGGTCAATCTCGACGGCGCCGACTCCGACGAGGTCCGCAACCTGATCATCGACAACGCGCTGGGCTGGCTGCGCGACTTCCAGGTGGACGGTCTCCGACTGGACGCGGTGCATGCCCTGCGTGACCAGCGGGCGATCCACCTGCTGGAGGAGCTGTCCGTCGCCGTCGAGGGGTTGTCGGCCCATCTGGGCAGGCCGCTGACGCTGATCGCCGAGTCGGACCTCAACGACCCTCGGCTGATCACGCCTCGCGAGGCGGGCGGCCACGGACTGCACGCCCAGTGGGACGACGACCTCCACCACTGCCTGCATGCCGCGCTGACCGGCGAACGCCAGGGCTACTACGCGGACTTCGGCTCGCTGCGGGCCCTGGCCGACACGCTGCGCGGCGTCTTCTTCCACGCAGGCACGAGGTCCTCGTTCCGAGGACGCGACCACGGCAGGCCGGTGGACACCCACCGCGTGCCCGCACATCGATTCCTCATCTACCTCCAGAACCACGACCAGATCGGCAACCGCGCCGCAGGCGATCGGATCTCGGCGAGCCTCTCCCCCGGCCTGCTGGCCTGCGGTGCCGCGCTGGTGCTGTGCACGCCCTACACGCCGATGCTGTTCATGGGTGAGGAATGGGGCGCGGGCACGCCGTGGCAGTTCTTCGCCTCGTTCCCCGACCCGGCACTGGCCGAGGCGGTGCGCACCGGGCGCCGCGCGGAGTTCGGCGCCCACGGCTGGGACGAGGCCGACGTGCCTGATCCGCTCGACCCCGCCACCGTCACCCGGTCGACGCTGGACTGGTCGGAGCCCACGCGTGCCGGGCATCGCGAACTGCTCGACGTCTACCGGCGGCTGATCGCACTCCGCCGTGCCCACCCCGAACTGACCGATCCCCGGCTGGACCGCTTCGGCGTCGACGTCGACGAGGCGGCCCGCTGGATCATGCTCCGGCGGGGAGACCTGCGGCTGGTCTGCAATCTCTCGGACACGGCCCGACGGATTCCCTCGGGCGGCCAGATCGAGGAGGTCCTGACCGCCGTCCCCCCACTCGGGCCGCAGCAGGCCGCCGAGACCGCGGACCATCTCGACCTCGGGCCCGAGTCCTTCGCCCTGCTTCGCGTCGCCCGGCGACAGGCCTGACGACGACAGGACTGACGACGACAGCCGCTCGGCGGCCGACCGAGCAGCGGGATCGCCGAGGTCGCCGGGCCTGCGGGCCTGCTCCTCAAGCGGTGTCCGCCGTCGTCACCCGACCCCCGGCTGCCGACCACGGGATCAGGGCGAGCAGGACTCGGTCAGTTCACCACCAGCGGCAGGCCGAACATCGAGAGCAGGCCCGCCTCCGGCAGCTCCGCAGGCATCGGGGCGCGCACCGGGCCGCCCTGGGTGCCGCGCTTCGCCGCCTCGTCGTCCAGGACGAAGTTCGGCCAGAGCTCCTCGGTGTCGTAATAGCGGTGGAAGACCGGCGTCAGCGAGCCCGACAGCGGCGGCACGATCCAACTCCAGTCCGCCGGGCAGCTGCGGCCTGCCTTCTCCTCCCGGCTCACGTGGGTCAGGAAGCGCTCGGACTCGGTGTGGTGGTCGGTGATCGTCGCCTCGGCCTTGGCGAAGGAGTGCAGCACCGCCCGGTTCAGCTCCACGAGCGCACGGTCCTTCCACAGCGTCTGCTCGCTGGAGGTGTCCAGCCCCATTCGCCGCGCCACCTCCGGCAGCATCGCGTAGCGGTCGTGGTCGGCGAGGTTGCGCGCCCCGATCTCGGTGCCCATGTACCAGCCGTTGAAGGGGGCGGCCGAATACGAGACGCCGCCGATCACCAGGCTCATGTTCGAGATGGCGGGCACCGTGTGCCAACGCAGTCCCAGCTCGGCGAACCACGGCAGCTCCGGATGGCGCAGCTCCACCTCGTGCACCACGGACCGGGGCAGCTCGAACCAGCGGGTGCCCTCCTCCGGGCTGTCGATCACCAGCGGCAGGACGTCGAACGCGCCCGGCTGCGCGGGCGGCTGCCAGCCGAGGGCCTGCACGGCCTCGGTGAAGTCCAGATATCGGGGATCGCCGAGCACCCCGCCGTCCTCGGTCCGATAGCCCGCGTAGCGGATGAGCTGCTCGTTCCAGATCCTCGGCCCCGGCCGGTCCGGCGCGTCGGCCGCGAACACGCTGATCGTGGGACGCACCCGCCCGTTGTTGGTGGCGGAGCGAAGGTGGTCGACACACCGTTCGGCGACGGCGGCGGAGCCCCGCACGGCCCGGAAGTCCCGCACGCGCAGGCTCTTCCAGTACAGCCTGCCGATGCAGCGCGCGCTGTTGCGCCAGGCGACCCTGGCACCGAAGACGAGTTCCGCCGTCGTGTGCACATAGGTACCGGTGGCCTCGATCTCGGCGCGAATCCAGCGTCGCCGCGACTGGAGTGCCCCGGCCATGTCGTGTTCCTTCTCGAACAGATCGAGGAACTCCTCGGCCTGAGCAAGGACGTCCGGCTGCTCCGGGCGCTGCGGGGCGGGCTGCTGATGCCAGACCTGGGGATCGGCGACGGGACAACCCTCGCCGGAGGACACTCTGCCGGGGGAAAGAGTCACGGGGCAACAACCTAGTGCCACCGGGCCGCGACGGGTAGCCACTCCGACGATGATGTGATCTTCCTCGGACGACGGGACGAGCCGCGTCGGCGGTCGCCCACGACGCACCACAGTGCCGCCCCTGCCGCGTCGGCGGCCGCGCGGGGGGCGGGAACGGACGCCGACGGGGCTCGGTGCGAGGCCGAGGCCCCGTCAGCAGCGCCTGCTCCTCGGTCTGCCTGGTACGGGCTCCTTGAGTGCTGCCGCGTCCGGTCGACCCGTTCGCGATTCGCCGCCTGCTCCTCGAATCCATGGCTGAACCCGATCAATGCCGCCAGGCGGTCGGTCTCCATCGCGAGGAGCGTTGACGCCCGTGCTCGACGGTGTCGGCCGCGAGCCCCGCCGGGTCGCGAGCGGCGCTCACCCCCGGCGGCGACCGCGATCACCCGCCGACAGCGGCGGCGACGAACTCCGTGACGGCGGCGGTGTCGGCGTTGCCGCCGACGTCCCCGGTGCGGGTGGCGGCATCGGCGAGGCTTCGCTCGATGGCGCCCATCAGGTCCGAGGCGGCCTCGGCGTGCCCGAGCTGCTCCAGCATCAGCACCACGGACCACAGGGCGCCCACCGGATTGGCGATGCCGCGCCCGGCGATGTCGGGTGCCGAGCCGTGCACCGGCTCGAACATCGAGGGATGCTCGCCGCTCGGATTGAGGTTGGCGCTGGCCGCCAGCCCGATGGAGCCCGTCGCGGCGGCGGTCAGGTCGCTGAGGACGTCGCCGAACAGATTGGAGGCGACGATCACGTCCAGCGAGCTCGGCGCGAGCACCACTTTCGCGGCCAGGGCGTCGATGTGCTCACTGCGCCAGCTGACCTCGGGGAAGGCCTCGGCGCGGGAGCGCACCACCTCGTCCCAGAACGGCATGGTGTGCACGATGCCGTTCGACTTGGTCGCCGAGACCAGCCTGCCGCTGCGAGCGCGGGCGGCGGTGAAGGCGTAGTCCGCCACTCTGGTGATGCCCTGGCGGGTGAAGATCGCCTCCTGGACGGCGGCCTCCTCGGCAAGGCCCTGATTGAACCGGCCGCCGATCTGGGAGTACTCGCCCTCGGTGTTCTCCCGGACCACCAGGATGTCGATGTCGCCCGGTCCCACCCCGGACAACGGCGAGGGGACGCCCGCGAAGGTGCGGGCGGGCCGGTGATTGACGAACTGGTGGAAGGCGCGACGGATGGGGATCAGCAGGCCCCACAGCGAGACGTGGTCGGCCACGCCGGGCCAGCCGACGGCGCCGAGCAGGATCGCGTCGAAGCCTCGGAGGGTGTCGATGCCGTCCTCCGGCATCATCTCTCGAGTCTCCGCGAAACGGGCGCAGGACCAGTCGAACTCCTGAAAGGCGAGATCGAGGCCGTGCCGGGCGGCCACCGCGTCCAACACGGTCCGAGCCGCGCTGGTCACCTCGACTCCGATGCCGTCGCCGGGGATCACCGCAATGCGTTGCGTCATCTCGCTGGACCTTCCCGAGGGGGTGGGACGCCGGTCAGCGTCTCATCCCCTCGGGGGGTCTTCAACAACCCGGGTCGATCAGGAGTAGCGAGGATCGGCCGCGGGCAGTGGTGCGTCGGGCAGACCCTCGTGGAGCGGGGTCATCGTCTGGAACCAGGTCCTGGCGGGTGCGTGGCCGCCGTACATGTTTCCGGACCCGCACTGCACCGGGGGCGTCCCGTTGCAGATCGGCCCCGGCCGGGAGCTGTCCCCGAAGACCATGTTCGCCCCGGCCCAGTGGGGGGTCGCCCCCATGAACGCCGCCGAGCGGTAGTTCTGCGTGGTACCGGTCTTGCCCACCATCGGACGAGACCAGCCCGCAGCGGACGCGGCGTTCGCGGCGGTGCCGCTGCCCGTCGTGTCCCGGCTCATCGCCTGGGCCATGGAATTGGCCAGGCCCTCGTCGACCGCCTGCTCGCACGGCGCCTCGTCGATCGGCACGACCTCGCCGTTGCGATCCCGGATCTCCTCGATCGGGCTCGGCGGGCACCACACGCCGCCACTGACCAGCGTGGCACTCACGTTGGCCAATTCCAGCACGCTGGTCGGCCCGGCGCCCAAGGTGAACGAGCCCTGGTTGCCCTGGGTCACCGCCTCACCCTGTGACCTGTTGAGCATCCCGTTGTCGGAATCCGGCTGAATCGCGGTTCCCGACAGGTTGACCTCGTTCATGCCCCGGCGCAGCCCGAGACTGGAGGCCATGTTGACCACTGAACCGACCCCGACGGCCTCCTGCATCGGGAGGAACGGCGTGTTCGGCGAGGTGGCCAGCGCCTCGGTGAACGACATGGTCTCCGGATAACCGTTACCAGAGTTCCGAACCTGGTAAGGCCCGCCGTCGCCCCGATAGACCGGCGACGTGTAGACATCCGGGACATCGAGTGTCTGGTTGATGTTGTAGCCGTTCTCCAACGCGGCGGCCGCGGTGAAGACCTTGTAGATCGAGCCCGCCCCGAAGGTGGTGACATAACTGGGCAGGTCGATGGTCGTCTGGAACTGTTCGCTGTCCAGGCCGTAGTCCCGGTTGGCGACCAGCGCCCGCACCTTGTGGGACTCGGTGCCGGGCTCCACGATCGCCATCACGTTGGCGATCCCGTCCGCGTTCTTCGGGACATGGTTCTCGGCCGCCTGCTTGGCGAGCTCCGTGGCCCTCGGATCAAGCGTGGTCTTGATCGTGTATCCGCCGCGCTTGATCTCCTCCAGATCGAAACCGTGACTCAGGAGGTAGTTGATCACGTACGAGCAGAAGAAGCCGTTGACGGTTCCTTCTCTCGCCGGGACACAGCCGTGCGAGGTCTGGTTCAGCGGGTTGAGCACCCCGAGCGGCTCCTGCTTGATCTCGTCGCCGATCTCCTGGTTCGCCTCCGCACCGTCTTCCGAGAACCGACCCTGATCCGCCATGAGCTGGATCACCAGGTTGCGTCGTTCGATGGCCTGCTCGGGACGACGGATCGGGTTCAGCGTCGAAGGCTGGTTGACGATGGCGGCCAGCAGGGCCGACTGAGCCACGTTGAGCTGATCGGGCGTGGTGTCGAAATAGGCGTCGGCCGCCTGGTGCACGCCGAAGATCTCGTTGCCGTAGGGCACGACGTTGAGATACCCGGCGAGGATCTCGTCCTTGGTCATCCGTTCTTCGATGTCCAACGCGATCCGCGCCTCGCGGAGCTTCCTGGCGATCGTGGTCTCGGTGGCTGCCTGGAACTCCGGATCCTCCGAGTCGCCGTCGGCGACGACGAACGCCAGGTAGTTCTTCACGTACTGCTGGGTCAGCGTCGATCCGCCGCCCTGAACGTCACCGGCCATCTGGTTCTGGAGGGCGACCCGGATGGTCGCCTGCCAGTCGACACCCTCGTGGTCCTCGAATCGATGATCCTCGACGGCCACGATCGCCGCCTTCATCTCCTCGGAGATGGCCTCCGGCGGAACGATCACCCGATTCTGGTGATATAGGTGAGCAATCGGGGTGTCGTGCATGTCGGTGATGGTGGAGATGGTGGCGGGCATCCTCTCCTCGAACTCGGCAGACGTGTTGTTCACCGTCTCCGCCGCCTGATTTGACACGGCACCGAAACCTGCGGCCACGGGGAACAGCACCGCAGCCACCAAGACGCCCGCGATGAGACACAGACCTAAGAGTTTTGACAGGCCCTTCGCCCGAGCCAGGAACACGGCTGGCACAACTCCTTCCTCCGGCGGTCGAATGCGACCGGACCGGCGTCGATGATCGGCGAACGCCGAGCACAGCGCACACCGCTGCCGCTTCGGAAGACGTCGGTGATCGAGACCACGTTGCCTGGCGGGGGAGTGAAGTGACTCACCCCAGCTGCGGTCCCGCCCAGAGCGGACGCTCCGGCGAGATCAGCACGGTGCTAGTCACCAACGCCGCATCCGTTCACCATTGTGCCTGAAACCGCGTCGCCCGATCGTGACAAGGACCGGGCGCGATCTCCTTGACAGCAACGGAGATTCGCCCGAGATCAGAGCGAGCGCGCCTGCCTGCGTCCTCGACCGTCAGGACACCGGGTCCAGCGAGGCCGGCTCCTCCGGGTCCCGCGCGTCGGACCCGGCGGGCTGAGACGTCTTCGGGGTGTCTGCCGTCGCAGCGTCGTCCGGGCGACGGGCGGTCTCCGAGGGCCGGGAGTCCTGCGGAGCACTCGCAGGCATCGGCTCCTCCGGCCGAGCACCGCTCGTCGCGGGAGTGATACCCGAGGTCGCCGCGTCGCCGGTGTCCGCCGCCGTCGAACCCGTGGCGGTGGCCGCCGCGCCCGCGGTCTTCCTGGCCTTCCTGGTCTTGAGCAGGATCACCAGGACCACCAGGACCGCGAGGGCGATCAGCAGAATCCAACTGGCCCGACCGAGCCGGGCCTCGATGAACTGCGCGGAGGCGCCCGCGCCCGCGCCGATGCCGACGTGCAGGACCGACCAGCACGCCGCGCCCGCGATCGAGCCGGGCAGGAACCGGCGATAGACCAGCCCGGAGGCGCCTGCGGCGGCGGGCGTCAGGGTGCGCACCACCGGGAGGAATCGGGCGAAGAACACCGCCCAGACGCCGTGCTTGCGCAACAGCTCGCCCGCCCGATCCCAGTGCGCCTGCCCGATCTTGCGGATCAGCTTCGTCTCTCGAATCCTCGGGCCGAATCGCTTGCCGAGCAGATAGCCGATCGAGTCGCCGAGGGAGGCACACACGGTCACGACGATGCACATGATCGCGAAGGCCCACGGGTCACGGACCGTGGTGGCCGCGATGAGCAGTCCGGTCTCGCCGGGTGCGATGAACCCGAGGCCGATCGTCGTCTCAGCGAGCACGAGAAGCCCGGTCGCCGCTATCACTGCGGGCTGCGGAAGCTCCGCCAGCGCATTCAGAGCTTCCGTGAGCGGACCCACCCGAGACACTCCCCCTTGATGTGACGTGCCCGTCCGGGCATACGCCGTGCTGACAGCAACGGACCCACCCGTCGGGTAATCACCCGACCGGGTTCTTCAGTCCCAGCCGCCCCGTGCCGTTGCGGTTGGCGACGGGCATCACTCGGACGGTGTCGACCCTACCGAAGTTCCCCGCACCCACCGATCGGCTCCTCACCTGGGCATTACCCGACCGGATGATTCTCTTTGTCCGATCAATCCTATTTGGTGATGATGGTTCTCGGGGTGGCGACCATCGGCCGATCGTCGACCCGATCCCGTACACCGACCCCTCGGAGAGCACCTCGTGGAACCATCCCGAGTACCCGTCCGGGAGCGAAGACGTCCGGCAGGCGCAGTCCGGGTCCGGACTCCCGCCGCCCACGCCCGCACGGTCGCCGATCACCGCAGGCGAGGCCGCCCGCCGTGTCACGCAAGGCAGAACGGCCGCGCGGCTTGATCGACCCGACCGGCCATCGAACCTGATGCCTGCCCGCTGCTCCGCCTTCGCTCCGCGCTCTACGCCGTCCGTTCCCCGGCCGGTCTGCCCGTGCCAGTCCCGGTTCGCCGCCCCGGCCTCTCCCGCCTGCGATCAGGCAGCACCGATCCCTCGGCCGTCGACGAAAGACCCCGCGACCGGCGAGGTCGATCCGCGCTCGGAATCCCCGGCGACGCCTGCGCCGACCCGGGAGCCACACCGGGGCCGAGCGGCCCCTGACCCGTACCCGTCCAGAGGAGTGCCCATGAACAAACGATCCGAGCCACGCCCGCACGGCGGCGAGCACACCACCGTCGACCCTCCAGCGAGCCCGCCCACAGGACGATGGGGCGAGCTCCTCCGTCACGACCTGCCCGCATCCCTGGTGGTGTTCCTGGTCGCCGTGCCGCTGTCACTGGGCATCGCGGCCGCGACCGGAGCGCCGATCATGGCGGGGCTGATCGCCGCCGTGGTCGGCGGTGTCGTCGCCGGGGCATTCGCGGGCGCCCCCCTCCAGGTCAGCGGCCCGGCGGCAGGCCTGGTGGTGATCGTCGCCAGCCTGATCGAGCGGCACGGCTGGCCGGTCACCGCAGCCATCACCGTCGGAGCCGGCCTCCTCCAACTGCTCTTCGGCGTCTCGAAGGTCGCCCGGCTCGCCCTGTCGCTCTCCCCGGCGGTCGTCCACGGGATGCTCGCGGGCATCGGCGTGGTGATCGCCATCGGTCAGGCCCAGGTCATGCTCGGCGGCCAGTCCCGTCCCGAGGCGCTGGAGAACCTCGATGCGATGCCCGAGGTCCTCACCGGTCTGCACACACCGACCCTGCTCATCGGTCTGGCAGCCGTCGTGGTGCTGATCGCCTGGCCGCGTCTGCCCGTGCTGCGGGCCGTGCCCGCGCCGCTGGCCGCCGTCGCCATCGCCACGCTGCTGGCCATGGGCAGTCCCGACGTCGTGACAGTCTCGCTGCCGGACGATCCGCTCGGCGCGATCAGCCTGCCCGCGCTGCCGGACTCCGATCTGCTCGCCGTCGGAGTCGGCGTGCTGACCGTCGCGCTGGTCGCCAGCGTCGAGTCGCTGCTGTCGGCAGTCGCCGTCGACCGAATGCACGACGGCCCTCGTGCCGACCTGAATCGCGAGCTGCTCGCGCAGGGCGCGGCCAACATCGGCTCCGGTTCCCTCGGCGGGCTGCCCATCACCGGCGTGATCGTCCGCAGCTCGACGAACGTCTCCTCTGGTGCCCGCACCCGCGCATCCAGCATCCTGCACGGCGTCTGGGTGGCAGGTGCCGTCCTGTTCCTCGGCGCCCTGCTGGAGATGATCCCGCTGACCGCGCTGGCCGCCGTCCTGATCGTGGTGGGCGTCAAGCTGGTGGACCCGGCCCGGATGCGGCTGCTCTGGCGGCAGCGGGAGTTCCTGCCCTACGCCGTGACCATGGCGGGCGTGGTCTGCTTCGACCTGGTCGTCGGCGTCCTCGCGGGGCTGGCACTGGCCATGGTGCAGACCCTGTGGCGCCTCGCCAGGCACAGCATCCAGGTGGTTCCGCTCGGCGACGACCGCTGGCGAGTCACGGTCGGCGGGTCGCTGGTCTTCCTCGGCGTCAGCTCCCTGACCTCCCGGCTGAACACGGTGCCTGCCGGGCAGGACGTGACCGTCGAGCTGCACCTGGACTGTCTAGACCAGGGCGCCTTCGAGGCGCTGCGTGACTGGCGGGTCGGCTACGAACGGGCGGGGGGCACCGTGCGCGTCGACGAGATCGGCGCCGCCTGGTATCACCGGGCCGTCCGAGGCGGCAGGCCCGCGACGTCGCGGAGTTCGACGGCCCTGGCACCGCACTGGTTCGCTCCCTGGCAGCACTGGCAGCGACATCGTGATCAGCGCACCGACATCGAGTCCGCCATCCCCCGACAGCGCGACGAGGCCGATCCGATGATCCTCGGTGTGCAGGAGTTCGAGCGGCGATCCGCTCCCCTGCTGCGTCCGCTGCTCGCCGAGCTGGCCGAGCACGGCCAACGCCCCGCCCGGCTGTTCGTCTGCTGCGCGGACTCCCGCATGGTGCCCAACGTGATCACCACCAGCGGGCCTGGCGACCTGTTCACCCTGCGCAACGTGGGGAATCTGGTGCCGCCGAGCGACTCGCTGGGCGACAGCTCGGTGGGCTCGGCCGTCGAGTTCGCCGTCGAGCGCCTCGCCGTCACCAGCATCGTGGTCTGCGGCCACTCGCACTGCGGGGCGATGCGCTCCCTGCTCGAAGACGACATGAATCCGAGCAGTCATCTGGCCGACTGGCTCGTCCACGCGGAGCCGAGCCTGCGGCGCTTCCGCTCGCTGCCGCCCTCGGATGCCGGGCAGGACGAGGGGGCCGGTTCGGCGGCGGACTCGGTCGCTGTCATCAACGTCCGGCAACAGCTGACGAACCTGATGACGTACCCGCTGGTCAGGGAGGCGGTCCTGGCGGGGCGGCTGACGCTTGCGGGCATGTACTTCGACCTGGCCGAGGCACGGATGTACCTCGTGGACGAGCACGACGGCACCTTGCGGGCCCTCTCCGAGCCGCTCGGCCAGGTGTGAACGGCAGATCCTCCGGGTAGTCCGTGCCCCACGATCAGCCGAAGGAGGTCCCGCCGTGACGAGGATCGAGGAATCGGTGGACGTTCGGGTCCCGATCAGCGTCGCCTACGCCGGGTGGGCACGCATCGAGGACTTTCCCCTCTTCATGGAGGGCGTCGAAGAGATCACTCCGGTCGACGGCCGGGCCAGCCATTGGGTGATCGAGATCGCCGGGGTCCGTCGGGAGTTCGACGCGCGGGTCGTCGAGCAGCGTCTCGACGACCTGATCAGCTGGCAGGCCGACGGCGGCCAAGACCACGCGGGAGTAGTCACCTTCCGGGCCGTCGACGAGGACACCACCCGCGTTCACCTGCGCATGGACTACGAGCCGACGACGCTGGTGGAGAAGGCAGGAGGCGCGCTCGGACTCATCGCCCAACGCGTGCGCGCCGACCTCGAACGGTTCAAGGAGTTCCTCGAGGCCGACATCTTCGAGCTCTTCGACGAGGACCCGCAGCCGATCGACTCGGCAGCCGAGGACGACTCGGACCGGGCGGACGCGGCGGGCCTCATCGTCGAGACCGAGATCGCGGCGGACATCGACGCCGGGGTCGAACCGGCGATGGCCGACCGGATCGAGGCCGAGATCGAGGCGGAGACACCGCCGCCGTCGACGATCGACCTGGTCGCGCCGCGCACCCACAACTCGGCCGCATCGGCGACGGAGGCACCACCCCAGGCGGACCAGCCGCAGGCGGCCGCCGTCCTGGAACGCGAGGACGCGGACGACGTGCCGTCGCAGGCATCCGCACCGACCGACGTGCCAGGCCAGAAGGACGATCCGGTGATGCCGCGACGCGGCTCATCCGGGAGGGTCTGATCCACCCGAGGCACGGTGCCGGTTCGTTCCGGCGAACCGGCACCGTCCGGCCCGGCGGCGCCTACGGCAGGCAGCACGGCGTCGGCATCCAGCCCCACGGCGTCGGCATCCAGCCCGACGACGTGGCTGTCCGACCGAACGGGCGTCGCTCGTTCCGGCCGTCCACTCCCTGCCGCCTGCCCGGTCCGCACGACGAGCAGGAGGGCCGGAGTGCAGGCAAGCTGGAGCACGTGGAATCGCAGAGACGGCGAGCGGGCGCGGCGTGAGCCGAGGGGCCCGTCCGGGTGCTGCCCGGCCAACAGGCGGCGAGCGGGATGCGAGCGACGACGAGAACGTCCGCTACGGGCATCTCGCTCCGCTGTTCGCCGAGCTCGCCGCGCTCGCCCCCGACTGTCGGGAGCACACGGCGCTGCGCGAGCGGCTGGTCACCGAGCACCTCCCCCTGGCCCGGCACGTGGCCAGGCGGTTCGCCAATCGAGGCGAGACGCAGGACGACCTGGTCCAGGTCGCCACGATGGGCCTCATCAAGGCGGTGGATCGCTTCGACCCGGAGCGGGGGGTCGACTTCCTCTCGTACGCGGTGCCGACCGTGATGGGGGAGGTGCGCAGACACTTCCGCGACACCGGGTGGACGGTGCGCGTGCCGCGCAGGCTTCAGGAGCTGCACCTGGCGCTCAACTCGGCGAACGGCGAGCTGTCCCAGACGCTGGGGCGGGCCCCCACGCCCCGCGAGCTGGCGGAGCGGCTGAAGGTGCCCGTCGAGCAGGTCTACGAGGGTCTGGCGGCAGGCCACGCCTATCGGAGCAGTTCACTAGACGAGATGCTCATCGACGACGAGAGCCTGGCCCTGGGTGACACCCTCGGAGTAGTCGAGCCGGAGATGGAGAGCGTGGAGAACCGGGAGGTGCTCCAGCCGCTGCTCGCAACCCTGCCGCAGCGGGATCGCACTGTGCTGCTGCTGCGGTTCTTCGCGAACATGACCCAGACTCAGATCGCCGAGCGCATCGGCATCTCGCAGATGCACGTATCGCGCCTGCTGGCGCGTACGCTGCGCAAGCTCCGCGAAGAGGCACGCTAGAACCCGGCCGAGTCCCGCCCCGCAGCACCGGATCGCAGGAGATCGCGCGGCGGACCCGCCGCCTGCGGCACGGACGGCCGTCGGGCCCGGCGGCCTGAGGCAGGCCGGTAGGGCCGCTCAGAGCCTGTCTTTGGTCCCCCTGGAGTCGTGAGCGGGGATCAGCGTGGCTGAGCTGCCAGGCGGGGGAAAGAGACATAACCGGGGTCATGTCGACTGACGACCGCCGCAGATCGCCGCGCCTGCCCCGCGCAACAGGAAACTGGGGATCAAAGACAGGCTCTCAGATGCGCCCGAGCAGCTCGGCCTTCTTCTCCTCGAACTGCTCGTCGCTGAGCAGGCCTGCGTCGCGCAGGTCGCCGAGCTTGCGGATGGTCTGGAAGATCTCGTCCACATCCACCGCGCCACGGGGCGACATCGGCGGCGAACTCGGCTCCGCGGGCGAGCTTGCTGAGGGCGGGAGGTCGGTTCCGAGCAGTGCGGCCGGGGTCGAGACGACGTCGTCCATCGCGACGCGCACCGCGCACGCCACGGAGAGCGCGGCGGTCGCCCCGTACAGGACCACGGCCGCCAGATCGAGGGCGGGCTTCGGTCGCACGGCGGTGTTGGTGTCGTCGGTGGCGACTCGGAGATGGCCGTAGCCGCCGTACTCCGGGCAGACCCACTCGATGTCGCGCAGTCGCTCCACCGGGTACACCGCCGAGCCGACCTTTCGCTTGGACCGGTGGGCCTGGATGCCCCACCGCATGGTTAGCACCCGGCCGTCGAAGGCCACGGTGCCGTCGAAGCCCTTCGCGGTGAGTGGCGGCGGCGGAAGGCGTACCAGGAAACGCGGGGCGGGCACCTCGGAGTCCGGATTGACCGCGACCCGGTCCTCGATCTCGGAGGCGTAGTAGCCCGCCAGATCCTGCTGCGCGGAGTCCAAGGTCAGGCGATACGGCTCGGCCCCGTCGGGCAGTCCGCCCGCCGCGACGGCCAGGACTGGCTCGGCGCGGGGACGCAGCCGGAGGTCGAGACTCGGCCGCCGCTTCTCGGTCAGGGTCACCCCGGCCAGCGCCTCGTTGGGCACGAAGACCTCGCCGAACTCCCGGAGCAGGGCGTGAGTCCGCCGTCCGGTGCCGTACCGGATTCGGATGCCTGCGGCCTCGAAAGACCACCGCGCGTTGCGCCCGGACAGCTCTAACCCGAAGTCCACGGCCAGAGGATAGCCTGCGCCGTCGGGGTGGACGCCGAGATCGCTCTCGTCTGAGAGCCTGTCTTTGATCCCCACTTTCGGAGTTGCGCGGGGCCAGCGCGGCGATCTGCGGCGTTGTCGTCAGTCAACATAACTTTCGTTATGCCCCCTTCCTCCGCCTGGCAGCTCAGCCACGCTGATCCCCGCTCACGTCTCCAGGAGGATCAAAGACAGACTCTGAGAAGTCGTCACGTCCACCCCTCGGCGAGGGGCTCTGATCAGGCCTCGACCTCGTCCCGGCCCTGGCCCCACCGGGTGTGGAAGCTGCCCGGCCGGTCGACCCGCTGGTACGTGTGCGCGCCGAAGTAGTCGCGCTGGCCCTGCACCAGGGCGGCGGGCAGCCGCTCGGCACGCAGCGAGTCGTAGTAGGCCAGCCCGGAGGCCAGGCCCGGCACCGGCACTCCTGCGGCGGCGGCGGTGGCGACCACCCGCCGCCATGCCTCCTGCGCACGGCCGATCTGCTCGGTGAAGTACTCGTCGACCAGCAGGTTCACCAGGCCGGGGTCGGCACGGTAGGCATCGGTGATCCGGTTCAGGAATCGGGCGCGGATGATGCAGCCGCCACGCCAGATCCGCGCCGTGGCACCGAGGTCGATGTCCCAGCCGTACTCCCGACCCGCCTCGGTGATCATGCTGAAGCCCTGGGCGTAGGCCGCGAGCTTCGCGCCGTAGAGCGCCTCGCGCAGGTCGTCCACGAAGTCGTCGCCGAGCTTGGGCGGCGCGGCCGGACCGGGCAGGTTCGCGGCGGCGGAACGCTGCTCGACGTGACCGGAGAGCGCCCTGGCGAACACGGCCTCCGCGATCCCCGCCACCGGCTCGCCGAGTTCCAGTCCCTCCCGGACCGTCCAGCGACCGGTGCCCTTCTGCTCCGCACGGTCGGCGACGACGTCCACGAACGGCCTGCCCGTGGCCGGGTCGACGTGGGCGAGCACCTCGGCGGTGATCTCGATCAGGTAGGACTCCAGGTCGCCCTCGTTCCAGGTGCGAAACACCTCGGCGATCTCGGCGGGCTCTCGCCCGGCGGCCCGGCGCAGCAGGTCGTACGTCTCCGCGATGAACTGCATGTCGGCGTACTCGATGCCGTTGTGCACCATCTTGACGAAGTGGCCTGCGCCGTCGGGGCCGAGCCGCACGCAGCAGGGGTCGCCGTCGACGACGGCGGCGATCGACTCGAGGATCGGACCGACCTGCTCGTAGGCCTCGGCGGAGCCGCCGGGCATGATGCTCGGGCCGAGCAGGGCGCCCTCCTCGCCGCCGGAGATTCCGGTGCCGACGAAGTGCAGGCCCTTCTCCCGCATGGCCGCCTCCCGCCGCCGAGTGTCGGCGAAGTGGGCGTTTCCGCCGTCGAGCAGGATGTCGCCGGGTTCGAGGAGTCCGGCCAGCTCGTCCAGCACCGCGTCGGTCCCGGCGCCCGCCTTGACCATCACGATGATCTTCCGAGGCCGTTCGAGGACCGCGACCAGATCGGCGAGGGTCGCCGCCTCCACGAAGGCACCCTCGTCGCCGTGCTGATCAAGCAGTTCGCGCGTCTTGGCCTGGGTCCGGTTGTGCACCGCGACCGTGTATCCGCGCCTGGCGAGATTGCGGGCGAGATTGCTGCCCATCGTGGCAAGCCCGGTGACCCCGATCCGTGCGGTACGCGCAACATCATCCGTCATGTCCACAGCCTCCCCCGAGAGGTGTGTCTCGCGCGAGTCGTTGTCGGCAACGCCTCGTCCGGGAATCTCCGCGTTCAGTGGGAACCGGCGGCCCCCGACCAGTGGGCAGACAGGTCGGTCCCGGCCCGATGCCTGTTCCGTCGCGCGACGGCAGGCCTGCGGCTCGGGGACTAGCGTGGGTGTTCGTGCCCGGTACCGAGATGACCTCCGAGGAGTTCCGCGAGTTCGGCCACGCCGTCGTGGACTGGATAGCGGACTACCGCGCAGGCGTGGCCGACCTGCCCGTGCGTGGCGAGATTCGGCCGGGACGACTGTGGGAGCAACTGCCCGATCGGCTGCCCGAGGAGGGCGAGTCGCCTGCTGCGTTGCTGGCCGACCTCGACCGCGTCATCGTGCCCGCCCTGGCCCACTGGCAGCATCCGGCCTTCTTCGGCTACTTCCCGGCGAACTCCTCACTGGCCTCGGTGCTGGGCGACCTGCTCTCCAGCGGCCTCGGCGTCCAGGGCATCTCGTGGACGACCGCCCCGGCGTCGACCGAACTGGAGCAGTACCTGCTGGACCGGCTCGCCGAGGAGCTGGGGCTGCCCGCCGAGTTCACCTTCCCCGGCGGCGGAGGCGGCGTCATTCAGGACTCGGCGTCCTCCGCCGTCCTGGTCACGCTGCTCGCCGCACTCCACCGCGACTCCCTCGGTGCCTGGCGGTCGAGCGGACTCACCGGCGGGGAGGTCGTCTACGGATCGACGGAGACGCATTCCAGCCTGGCCAAGGCGGTCCGAGTGGCCGGTCTCGGCCACGACGGGCTGCGGCTGGTGCCGGTCGATCCCGTCACCCTGGCGATGCGGCCCGACGAGCTGGCCGAGGCCGTCGCCGAGGACGTGGCCGCCGGGCGCAGGCCGGTGCTGGTGTGCGCGACGGTGGGCACCACCGGGACCGGCGCGATCGACCCGCTGACCGAGATCGCCGCGATCTGCCGCGAACACGGGATCTGGCTGCACGTCGACGGCGCGTGGGCCGGGGTGGCCGCCCTGTGCCCCGAGCTGCGCGCGTTGTTCCCCGGGGTCGCCGAGGCGGACTCCTTCTGCACCAATGCGCACAAGTGGCTGATGACCGCCTTCGACTGCAGCCTGTACTGGACCCGCCATCCGGGAGTACTCGTCGACGCCCTGTCGATCCTGCCGGAGTATCTGCGCAACGCCGCAGGCGAGAGCAGGGCGGTCGTCGAGTACCGAGACTGGCAGATCCCCCTCGGCAGGCGATTTCGAGCGTTGAAGCTCTGGGCCGTGCTGCGTTGGTTCGGACTGCGGGGTCTGCGGGAACACCTTCGCCGCCACGTCGCGCTCGCGGCGGAACTGGCGGATCTCGTCCGCTCCGACGATCGGTTCACTCTGGTCACGGAGCCGTCCTTCGCCCTGGTCTGTCTCCGGGCGCACACCGGGAACGGTGCGGCGGCCGACGACCGCCGCACCGAGCGGCTACTCGCCTCGGTCAACAAGACCGGTCAGGCGTTTCTCAGTCACACGGCGGTGGATGGGCGCCCGGTGATACGGGTGGCGATCGGCGGCGTCACCACCGAGAGCAGACATGTCCTGGAGCTCTGGCGCCTTCTCCGGGAGGAGTTCGATCGGGCGTAGTCGAGGCTCGGCCTGCCTTCGCCACCGTCGGCCGGGGCCCGGCGTCAGCGGCCGGGTGTTCCTCGACCCACCCCGCCGCACGCTTTCCGCACATCCGGGCCCGACCGGCAGGCGAAGGGGTCCGCCGAGCTCAACGCCCTGCCTGCTCTCCGCGGTCGCCGACGACGGCGATGCCCCCTGGCGGGCACCCGCCCCAGGAGATCAGCGTCGGATGCGCTCGGTGGGTTCGTCCCCACTCGTCCGGGGGATGCGCATCGTCTCCTCATTCGGGGACACCGCAGCGTCCGCTCCCGCCTGCTCGGCGGCCTCGGCCGCCCGCTTGGCCGCGACCTGCTGCTCAGCGAAGACCAACACGAGCACCACGCCCGCCCCGGCGAGAGCGAGCAGGAGAACCGGGATCAGGTCTCCATCGGGTGACTGGGCCGCGCTGTCGGCGTCCTGCCACGGCCAGAGCGCACGCAGCGAGCCGATCATCAGGCCGGTCATGACCGCGAGAGTCGCCCGCCGACGATGCTCCAACAGCCACTGGAGGACCTTCACAAAGGTCCCAAGGCCGATCACCGCACCGAGCATGAACACGCCGATGTAGGTCAGGTCCCGCGCGTTGAGCGCATCCAGGGTCGGCTCGTAGAGCCCGACCACCATCATCAGGAACGATCCGGAGAGCCCGGGGAGCACCAGGGCGCAGACGGCGAAGGCCGCGACGATCCCGACCAGCCACAGCGGCGGGTCCTCGAACGCGCCGTAGGGCAGCCCGGTCAGCAGCAGCGCCGCCACGGCGGTGCCGATCAGCAGGACCCAGTGCAGCGGTCGTCTCAGCCCGCCCATCATTCGGACCGGGACCAGGATCGAGGCCGCCACCATGCCGATGAAGACCGCCCGCGACTCGACCGGATAGTCGTCGAGGATCGGGGTGAGCAGACGGGCCACCGTCACCACGGCGATCGCCATGCCCGCCAGGACCGCGCCCAGCAGCGCCCAGTCCGCTTTGGCGGCCTCGGCCTTCATCGGGGCGAAGTCCCGCCTGCGCAGCCCGGAGACCAGCAGTCGCATCATGGTCACCAGGTGGCCCGCTGAGGCGATCAGCCGTTCGTAAAGCCCGGTGACCAGCGCGACCGTGCCGCCACTGACTCCGGGGATGATCTCCACGGTGCCGATGAGGCCACCTGCCAGGAAGTTCAGCGGAGCCGATCTCCACGTCGTCGGTCGGAGCCGCGATCGTGGCTCCGGTGGGGATGTCGGCGAGGACTTCGGCGAGGGCTTCGGTGAGGGCACGGTAGGCACGATATCCGCCCGCCGTGCCGCACCGAATCACCGCGGTCTGCGGCTCCCCGGGTCGACGCAGCACTCCTGCCCCTGCCGGAACCATCGGCGACGGTCGCCGACGGAGCGGAGATCACGGGGAGACGCGGAGCAGCCCCTCCTGGACCACCGAGGCGATCAGCCTGCCGTCCCTGGTGAAGAAGCGGCCCGTGGCCAGGCCGCGCCCGCCGGATGCGCTGGGCGAGGCGCAGTCGTACAGGAACCACTCGTCGGCGCGGAACGGCCGGTGGAACCACATCGCATGATCGAGGCTCGCGCCCGCGACCCGATCGGTCCCCCAGTAGACGCCGTGGCGGGCGAGCACCGAGTCCAGCAACGTCAGGTCCGAGACGTAGGCGAGCAGGCACACGTGCAGCACCTCGTCGTCGGGCAGGCTCCCGGCGGCGCGCATCCAGACCTTGTTGTGCGCCTCCCTCGGACCGCTCTCCCTGGACAGCCACGGCGGGTCGTTGACGTAGCGCAGGTCGAACGGGCGGGGGGTCGTGGCGAACACCCCGAGCTTGTCCCGATAAGCCGCGACCCGATCCGCCCAGGTGGGCAGCGTCTCCGGGGCAGGCACCTCGGGCATCACCTCGGCATGATCCAGTCCGGTCTCGCGCATCTGATAGGAGGCCGAGAGGGAGAAGATCGCCTTGCCGTGCTGAACGGCGACCACACGCCGAGTCGTGAACGACCGGCCGTCGCGGATCCGGTCCACCTCGTAGACGATCGGGACGCTCGGGTCGCCGCCGCGGATGAAGTAGGCATGCAGCGAGTGCACATAACGATCGGCGGGCACCGTTCTGGTGGCGGCCACGAGGGCCTGCCCGGCGACCTGGCCGCCGAAGACCCGCACCGGGGACTCCGCCGGGCTCACGCCTCGGTAGAGGTTCTCCTCGATCCGCTCCAGATCGAGCAGTGTCACCAGCCGGTCCAGGACCGGTTGTCCGGACGCGACGTCGTCGCCCCCGACCTCGGCACGCCCGGCGGCGGCCGTGGACCGTGGCACGGCGTCCGAGCCGACTCCGGTCGGATCGGACGCCGCGTTGCGGTTCGTCTCGGTCATGCGGTCGTCTCGCGATCGACCGGCGGTGCGCCTCGCATGACTCGGAACGCTACCCCGCGAGACGGCGGGGCGGGCCCGGAAGGGCTCAGGCGTGGTCGTCCTCACCGAGCCGGTGAACACGGATCAGATTGGTGGAGCCGACCGTGCCGGGAGGCGAGCCCGCGACGATGACGACCAGGTCGCCGCGCTGGTAACGACCCATCGAGAGCATCGCCAGGTCGACCTGCTCCACCATGCGGTCGGTGGAGTCGACCTTGTCCACCAGGAACGTCTCGGTGCCCCAGGTCATGGACAGCTGCCTGAGCACCTCCGGCTCCGGGGTGAAGGCCAGCAGGGGCAGCGAGGTGTGCAGCCGGGCCACTCGGCGCACCGTGTCGCCGGACTGGGTGAAGGCGACCAGCGCCTTGGCGTTGAGCCGCTCGCCCACGTCGCGGGCCGCGTAGGAGATGACGCCCCGCTTGGTCCTCGGAACGTGGGTCAGCGGCGGGACCACGGTCGTCTCGGTCTCCACCGCCTCGATGATGCGGGCCATGGTCAGGACGGTCTCGACCGGATAGCGCCCGACGCTGGTCTCGCCGGACAGCATCACCGCGTCGGTGCCGTCGAGCACGGCGTTGGCCACGTCCGAGGTCTCGGCGCGGGTCGGCCTGGAGTTGTTGATCATCGATTCGAGCATCTGGGTGGCCACGATGACCGGCTTGGCGTTCTCCCTGGCGATCTGGATCGCCCGCTTCTGCACGAGCGGCACCTGCTCCAGGGGCAGTTCGACGCCCAGGTCGCCTCTGGCGACCATCACGCCGTCGAAGGCCAGCACGATGGCCTCCAGGTTCTCCACCGCCTCCGGCTTCTCCAGCTTCGCCACGACGGGGAGTCTGCGGCTGCCCACGCGGTCCATTACCTGATGGGCCAGGTCGATGTCGGCAGGCGAGCGGACGAAGGACAGCGCGATGAAGTCGACTTCGAGCGAGAGCGCGAACTCGAGGTCCGCGATGTCCTTCTCGGAGAGCGCCGGGACGCTGACGTCCATGCCGGGCAGCGAGAGGCCCTTGTTGTCACTGACGGGGCCGCCCTCGGTCACCTCGCAGACGACGTCCGACCCCTCGACGGCCGTGACCACCAGGCCGACCTTGCCGTCGTCGACCAGCAGACGATCGCCCACCTTCGCGTCGTCGGCCAGCCCCTTGTAGGTGGTGGACACGCGGTCGTGGGTTCCCACCACGTCCTCGACGGTCACGCGCACCGTCTTGCCCGTCTCCCACTCCACCGGGCCGCCCGCGAACCGACCGAGTCGGATCTTGGGTCCCTGGAGATCGGCGAGCACTCCCACGGCGCGTCCGGACTCCCGGGCGGCTTCACGGACCAGCTCGTACACGCGCTTGTGCTCCGCGTGCTCGCCATGACTGAAATTCATCCGGGCGACATCCATGCCCGCACGAACGAGGTCCCGGATCTTCTCCGGGGTCGCGGTGGCAGGGCCCAGCGTACAAACGATCTTCGCACGTCGACTCACGTCTGGTCAGCGTAGTCCGCCCACTGGACCGATTCTGCCCCACGCGGCAGAAAAGTTGTCTCATTCTGCAGTCGATCAGTCGTTCGAGCACCGGGAGTGACCGGTCTGCCCACCCAGGGCAGCCTGGGCGAGCCGCTCACCTGCGCGGAGTGGGTGATCCGCGACTCGCAGCGACGGCGCAACCGGCCCGGCGCGCGGCCCGGCCGGTTGCGGCCGGCGTGCGAGACTGCTCGCGTGTCGCTCCGGCAGCTGCTCTTCCCCCTCGCCGTGCTGATCAGCCTCGTGGTGTTCTTCATGCCCGCGGGCGGGGTGCCCTCGGCGCCGCCCGGCACGGACAAGGTGGTCCACGGGGCGGTGTTCGCCATGCTGGCGGTGACCGGGCTCCTGGCGGCCGTCTCCCGGCTGCCGCTGTCGCTCGGCCTCGTCGGCTATGCCTGCCTCACCGAGGTGCTTCAGGCCGTCCTCCCGCTGGGCCGCAGCGGCGATCCATGGGACGTGCTCGCCGACCTCGTCGGGCTCGGCATCGGCTGGGGACTCGTCCGGTTCGGCGGGCGGCTCGCTTCGCGTCGCTCCTCGGCGTCCCGTGCCGACCCGTCGCAGGCGTCGGCCGCCCCGGCGGAAGCCTCGGCGACCGTCGCCGAAGCCCCGAGCCGGGATCTGAACGCGGCCTCCTGAGGCGGCAGGAGCAGCGCCGGGAGTCCGACGCCAGGAGACTCCCTCTGGTCGAGCCGGATCGTCCTCGGCACCGACGTCGGGCCTCGGCGGTTGACGGCGGACCGGGCCCCGCCATGCGACGAGGCCCGCTCACACCGCTCAGCGCGCCCTGGCCACCTCGTACACGGCCGAACCGACCAGTTCGAGGGAGACCTGCAGCCGTTCGTTGCTGACGTTGCCCGCCACGGTGTCCTCCGGCGTGTGATAGACGGGCTCCAGCAGGTGCGGTCCCGCCTCCCCTCGCCAGCTGAAGTTGGCCGCCGCGATCCCGCGCTCGTGGAACGGGACGTGGTCGCTGCCGCCGCGCGCCGTGGGGCCCGCGACGTCGGCCAGGTAGCCCAGTCGGGACGCGGCCTGGGCGACCGTGGCGGTGGCGAGGTTGTCCGCGCCGTCGACGGATAAGAGCCAGTACAGGTCCGCAGGCGGGTGGCTGGTGGCGACCATGTCGTTCTGGAAGCACGCGGCGATCCGACCTGCGGCATGGTCGTCGAGCTGGTTCACGTAGTAGCGGGAGCCGATCAAACCCTGCTCCTCCGAGCCCCAGAGCGCGAACCGCAGCGCCTTCTGGGTCGGCAGGCGCCGCAGGACGCGAGCCAGTTCCAGGCAGAGCGCCGAGCCGCTGGCGTCGTCGTTGGCGCCGGGCGAACCGGGCACCGAGTCGTAGTGCGCGCCCACCATGACGACCTCGTCTCCGGCGGGAAGGGAAGCAGGTCGTTCCGCGAGCACGTTGTACGAGGTGAGACCGGTGTGCGCCGTGACGATCACCCGCAGGCGCACCGGCCCGGCGACCAGCCGTCGACGCAGCCACTCGCCGTGGGCCTGGCCGAGACCGAGCACCGGCACCCCGACGGGCGCCGCCAGGGTGGGCAGGAACGCGCCTGCCTTGCGCTCCGGATCGGCGGACGCGGCGATCAGCAGCACGCCTGCCGCGCCGCGTTCGACGGCGCCGCGCACCTGAGCGTCCCGGTCGGCGGTCCGGTGGTCGATCAGGGCGAACTGTCCGGTGACGTCTCGACCGGAGTAGTCGGTGTCGTTCCCGACTCCCCCGCCGCGCACGTCCACCACGGCGGCCTGGACCTCCGTGTCGAATGCGCCCTGCGGAGAGGCGCTGGCCTGCCATCTCTCGCCGTCGGGCAGGACGAGGTCGGCGAGGTACTTGTCCGCGACGGGGAAGGGCTGGCGGGTGACCTGATAACCCAGCTCCTCGAACCGCGCGGCGGCGTAGTCGGCGGCGCGGTGCTCGGACTCGGTGCCGCCGATCCGAGGGCCGATGGTCCCGGCGAGATGCTGGATGTGGGTCAGGGCTCGCCGGGCGTCGACCGAGGCCGCCACCGCACGGTCTCCGAGCCCGAGCGTCGGCGCGGAGCCCGCACCCGGCCGCACCCTCGGCGCGGCGAACGCGTTCGAGGTGGTGGCGCCGACCATGGCGAACGCCGCCAGTGCGGCCGCTCCCCCGATGAGATCGCGGCGCTTGAGTCCTGACATCCGACCACTCCCCGCCCCGAGCGCGATCCGCTCGCAGAATTCGACCAAAAGTCACCGTGTGTAGCCATCAACCAAAATTCGGCACATCGTCACACGAACAGGTGCCCAAATTTGGAATCTACGGCGCGGGAAATCGACTGACAAGCATCGCTGCGTTCACGAGCAGCGGTTAGTTCCCCACTGGAGTGACACCGATCAGGGGAGGCGGGTTCGAAGGCGCAGGCGGACGGTCCCCGCCTGCGGCGCGGCGGCGAGCCGCGATCGGCGACCGACCGGCCTGCTCGCGAATCGCCCCCGGCGGGGCATGTTAGGGTGCCCTTAGTTCCTGGGGACGTATCGGCAAGACCGAAGGAGAGGCGACACCGGTCGATGGGCATCGCGCAGCAGGAGATCCGCGTCCTGCGTTACGAGCTGCGGCCTCGGCTGCTCCAGGTGACCAGGGTGGTTCGCATCACTCCGCGAACCACGCGGATCACGTTGGCGGGCGACGACCTCGACGGCTTCCAGACCAACGACTACGCCGACCACGTCAAACTGTGCTTCCCGGAGCCGGGCGCCGAACTGCCCACGATGCCCACCCTCGGCGAGCGAGGCATCGTCCCGCCGCCGACGGACGGGCCGCAGCCGATCTTCCGGGACTACACGGTGCGACGCTTCGACCCCGAGGCAGGCGAGCTGGACATCGACTTCGTTCTGCACCCGCACGGCATCGCGGGACGCTGGGCCACCGACGCCGTCCCCGGCGCTCGCCTCGGCGTACTCGGGCCGCGCGGTTCGCACCTGGTGCCGAACGACTTCGACTGGTATCTCCTCGCGGGCGACGAGACGGCGCTGCCCGCCATCGGGCGCCGCCTGGCCGAGCTCGCCGAGCTGCACCCGACCACCCGGGTGCAGGCCTTCGTCGAGGTCGACGGCCCCGCCGAGGAGCAGGACCTGCGTCGTCCGCCCGACACCCGACTGACCTGGCTGCACCGCGACGGCACCGAGGCGGGCGGGCGCGAGCTACTGCACGAGGCGCTCTCGGCGTTCACCACGCCCGAGGCTGCGGGTTACGTCTGGGTCGCGGGCGAGGCAGGCGACCTCAAGCCGATCCGCCGTCATCTACGGTCCCTCGGTCTCAACCGCAGGCACTACAAGGTCGACGGCTACTGGAAGCGCGGCGCGGTCAAGCATGATCACCATGTCGAGGACGACGGCGACGCCGAGGCGTGAGCCGTCGAAAGCGGTGAACGGGACGCCCGAGCGCGTCGGACGTCCCGTTCGGTGCTCTCGTCAGACCACGGCCAGCGGAAGGGCCGTGGGGTGTACCGGCGACGGCAGGATCGAGTCGCCGGTCAGGTACGAGTCGACCGCGTTGGCCACCGAACGGCCTTCGGCGATGGCCCAGACCACGAGCGACGCGCCCCGGTGGGCATCGCCGCAGACGAAGACTCCCGGCGCGCTGGTCTCCCAGTTCGAGCCGCAGCCGATGGTGCCCCGGCCGGACAGCGAGATCCCCAGCTCGTCCAACAGGGGCATCGGCTCGACGCCCTCGAAACCGATCGCCAGCAGCACCAGGTCGCAGGGCAGCCGATCAACCTCGGCGGAGGCGGGCACCACCCGCCGCACGCCCTGTTCGTCGCGCTGCACCTTCACCCGCCGCAGCTCGATCTCGCGGACGTGCCCGGCCTCGTCGCCGATGAAGCGTTCCACGGCGACCTCGTATCGCCGCTCGCCGCCCTCCTCGTGCGCCGGGTAGTTGCGCAGGATCAGCGGCCAGCTCGGCCACGGCGACCGCGCGTCGTCTCGCGCTGTGGGCGGCTTCGGGTACTGGTCGAGCTGAAGGACGCTCGCCGCCCCCTGCCGATGCGCCGTGCCCAGACAGTCGGCACCGGTGTCCCCGCCGCCGATGATCACGACGTGGCTGCCCTCGGCGCTGATCGACGTCGGTCCGTCGCCCTCGCACTCCCGATTGGCAGGCACCAAGTGCTCCATCGCCAGGTGCACGCCGGTCAGCTCCCGCCCGACGATGTCCGGGGCGTCCCGACCGCGCAGCGCGCCGACGGCCAGCACGACCGCGTCGTAGTCGGCGCGCAGCTGCTCGACGGTGAGGTCAACACCGACCTCGCATCCGGTCACGAACCCGGTGCCCTCGGCCCGCATCTGCGCCAGCCGCCGGTCCAGGACGCGCTTCTCCATCTTGAACTCGGGAATGCCGTAGCGGAGCAGGCCGCCCAGCCGGTCGTCCCGCTCGAAGACGGTGACGTCATGACCGGCTCTGGTGAGCTGCTGAGCTGCGGCGAGCCCTGCGGGTCCCGAGCCGACGACGGCCACCCTCCTGCCGGAGGAGATCGTCGCGGGCTGCGCGGCCACCGACCCGTTGTCCCAGTTCACGTCCGCGATGCTCTGCTCGACGCGCTTGATCGCGACCGCGCCGCCCGCCAGCGGCGACACCGCGAGCACGCAGCCCGCCTCGCAGGGCGCGGGGCAGAGCCTGCCGGTGAACTCAGGGAAGTTGTTGGTGGCGTGCAGCCGCTCGCCCGCCTCGGTCCACTGACCGCGCCGGACGAGGTCGTTCCACTCCGGGATCAGGTTGCCCAGCGGGCAGCCCGTCGTCTCGGAATGACAGAACGGAATGCCGCAGTCCATGCACCGGGCAGCCTGGGTGCGGACCTCGTCGTCCCGCCGCTCCGGTGGCAGCGCGGCGTAGACCTCCTGCCAGTCGCCCAGCCGCTCGTCGACGGGACGCTTGCCCGGCTCAGTCCTGCCGTGCTTGAGAAAGCCGTGTGGATCAGCCACGGGACGCCTCCATGATCGCCTCGTCCTCGTCGCGGCCCTCGGCGCGGGCGATGCGCACCGCCTCCAGGACACGCTGGTAGTCGCCGGGCATCACCTTGGTGAACCCTGGCGAACGGCGCGGCCAGTCGCCCAGCAGGGACGCCGCCACCGCCGAGCCGGTGGCCTCGTGATGCCGCTGCACGATCTCGCGCAGCCACCGCAGGTCGTCCGGACTGGGCCGCTGCAACTCGACCATCGCCGGGTTGACCATCCTCGGATCGAGGTCGAGCACGAACGCGATGCCGCCGGACATCCCCGCCGCGAGGTTGCGACCGGTTCCGCCGAGCACCACGGCCCGCCCCCCGGTCATGTACTCGAACGCGTGATCGCCGACGCCCTCGGCCACCAGCAGTGCACCCGAGTTGCGCACGGCGAAGCGCTCGCCGACCTGTCCACGGAGGAAGATCTCCCCCGACGTCGCGCCGTAGCCGATGACGTTGCCCGCGATCACCTGATGCTCGGCGACGAACGAGGCATCCGGATGCGGCCGCACCACGATCCGGCCGCCCGACAGGCCCTTGCCGACGAAGTCGTTCGCGTCGCCGATCAGGTCGAGCGTGATCCCCGACGGCAGGAACGCCCCGAGGGACTGGCCCGCAGAGCCGGTCAGCTCCACCGTGACGGTGCCGTCGGGCAGGCCTTCCCCGCCGAACCGGCGGGTCACCTCGGAGCCGAGCAGGGTGCCGACCGTCCGGTTGACGTTGCGCACCGGCAGCTCCAGCCGCACGACGTGGGCGTCCTCCAAGGCTGCCTCGGCGAGCTGGATCAACGTCCGGTCCAGCGCGTGGTCCAGCCCGTGATCCTGGTCGCGAACCCGACGACGCATCGTTCCGTAGGCGGCGGTGCCGTCCGCGATGCCGACCGGGACGGCGAAGACCGGGGTGAGATCCAGGCCCTCGGCCTTCCAGTGGTCCACGGCCTCGCGGGTGTCGAGCATCTCGGCGTGGCCGATCGCCTCGTCCAGCGTGCGGAACCCGAGCTCCGCGAGCAGCTCACGAACCTCCTCGGCCACGAACTGGAAGAAGGTCTCCACGAACTCCGGCTTGCCGGTGTAGCGCTTGCGCAGGTCGGGATTCTGCGTCGCGATACCCACCGGACAGGTGTCCAGGTGGCAGACGCGCATCATCACGCACCCCGCCACCACCAGCGGCGCGGTGGCGAAGCCGTACTCCTCGGCGCCGAGCAGCGCCGCGACGAGCACGTCTCGGCCCGTCTTCATCGCGCCGTCGACCTGCACGGTGATCCGGTCGCGCAGCCCGTTGAGCAGCAGCGTCTGCTGTGTCTCGGCGAGCCCGACCTCCCACGGCGTCCCCGCGTGCTTCAGCGAGGTCAACGCCGCGGCACCCGTGCCGCCGTCGTGACCAGAGATCAGCACCACGTCGGCGTGCGCCTTGGCCACGCCCGCCGCCACCGTGCCGACGCCGACCTCGCTGACGAGCTTCACGTGCACCCTGGCCCGCTCGTTGGCGTTCTTCAGGTCGTGGATGAGCTGGGCGAGGTCCTCGATCGAGTAGATGTCGTGATGCGGCGGCGGGGAGATCAGTCCGACACCCGGCGTCGAGTGTCGAGTGCGAGCGATCCAGGGATAGACCTTGTAGCCGGGCAGCTGCCCGCCCTCGCCGGGCTTGGCACCCTGAGCCATCTTGATCTGGATGTCCGTGGAGTTGACCAGATATTCACTGGTCACACCGAAACGACCCGACGCGACCTGCTTGATCGCCGACCGACGCTCCGGGTCGTAGAGGCGCGCGGTCTCCTCGCCGCCCTCCCCGGTGTTGGACCGACCGCCGAGCCGGTTCATCGCGATCGCCAGCGTCTCGTGGGACTCGGCCGAGATGGAGCCGTAGGACATCGCGCCGGTGTTGAAGCGCTTGACGATGGCCGAGACCGGTTCCACCTCCTCCAGCGGGATGGCGGGCCGTTCGCCCTCGCGGAAGCGGAACAGCCCTCGCAGCGTGCCGCCTGCCTTGGCCAGCCGGTCGACCTCGGCGGTGTACTTGCGGTACACGTCCATCTGACGGGTCTTGGTGGCGTGCTGCAGCAGAAAGACGGTCTCGGGGCTGAACAGGTGCAGTTCGCCCTCGCGGCGGTAGGCGTACTCGCCGCCGACCTCCAGCCGCCGATGCGACCGATCGGTCGGATTCTCGGGGTAGGCGAGCCGATGGCGGCGGGCCACCTCCTCGGCGAGTACGTCCAGCCCGACGCCGCCCAGCTTGGAGACCGTCCCGGTGAAGTACTCCCGGACGACGTCCCCGGCCAGCCCGACAGCTTCGAAGACCTGCGCTGCCGTGTAGGCGCCCACGGTGGAGATACCCATCTTGGACATCACCTTCAGGACGCCCTTCACCAGGGCCTGGACGTAGTTGCGCACCGCCTTGGCAGGCTCGATGCCGGTGATCTCCCCCGTCGAGACCATGTCCTCGATGGTCTCGAAGGCCAAGTAGGGGTTGACCGCAGCGGCTCCGTAGCCGAGCAGCAGCGCGATGTGGTGCACCTCTCGCGCATCGCCGGACTCCACCACCAACGCGACCTGCAGGCGTTCCTTGGACCGGACCAGGTGGTGGTGCACCGCCGAGACCAGCAACAACGCCGGGATGGGCGCGTGCGCGTGATCGGAGTCGCGATCGGACAGGACCAGGACCCTGGCGCCGCCCGCGATGGCGGCGCTCGCCTCGCGACGGACCCGGTCGATCGCCTGGACCAGCGCGTCGCCGCCCCCGTCGACCTCGTAGAGCCCGGAGACGACGCTACAGGCGAAACCGGGGAGGTCGCCGTCGTCGTTGATATGGATCAGCTTCGCCAGCTCGTCGTTGTCGATCACGGGCCGAGCCAGCACGACGTGCCTGCACGACGCGGGCGAGGGATCGAGCAGGTTGTGCTCCGGCCCCATCACCCGCGCCACCGACGTGACGATCTCCTCGCGGATCGCGTCAAGCGGGGGGTTGGTGACCTGGGCGAAGCCCTGCACGAAGTAGTCGTAGAGCATGCGAGACCGCGCCGAGAGCGCCGCGACCGGGGTGTCCGATCCCATCGAGCCGGTCGGCTCGGCGCCGGTGACGGCCATCGGCGTCAGCAGCACCCGCAGCTCCTCCTCCGTGTAACCGAAGGTGAGCTGTCGCCGGACCACCGAGTCGTGACTCTGCACGACGTGGTCCCGATCGGGCAGCGTGTTCAGCTTCACCATGCCCGCGTGCAGCCACTCCGCGTAAGGCCGCTCGGCGGCCAGGCTGCTCTTGACCTGGTCGTCGTCGACGATCACGCCGGCCTCGGTGTCGATCAGGAACATGCGGCCGGGCTGCAGTCTGCCCTTGGCCACCACCTGCTCCGGCGCGATGTCGAGCACGCCTGCCTCGCTGGCCAGCACGACGCGGTCGTCCGCGGTGCGCCACCAGCGCGCAGGCCGCAGGCCGTTGCGGTCGAGCACCGCGCCGACCAGGGTCCCGTCGCTGAAGGTGACGCACGCGGGACCGTCCCACGGCTCCATCAGGCTGGCGTGGAACTTGTAGAACGCCCGCCGAGCCGGATCCATGCCGGTGTGGTTCTCCCACGCCTCCGGGATCATCATCAGCACCGCGTGCGGCAGGCTCCGCCCGGTCAGGTGCAGCAGTTCCAGCACCTCGTCGAAGGACGCGGAGTCGGAGCCGTCCTCGGCACAGATGGGGAACAGGCGGTCCAGGTCGGCGTCACCGCCATCGGGGTTCGAGCCGTCGGCGTGCAGGCCCTCGGGGTTCGGTCGCCGCGCCAGGTGGTCGGAGGCCAGCAGCGCCTCTCTGGCAAGCATCCGGTTCCGGTTGCCGCGAATCGTGTTGATCTCGCCGTTGTGGGCGACGAAGCGGAACGGGTGCGCCAGGGGCCAGGAGGGGAAGGTGTTGGTCGAGAACCGGCTGTGCACCAGGGCGATGGCGCTGATCAGCCGGGGATTGCGCAGGTCTGGGAAGAACGCCGGGAGCTGTTCGGTGGTGAGCATCCCCTTGTAGACCAGGGTCCGGGAGGACAGCGAGGGGAAGTACACCCCGCAGCCCGCTCGCACGGTCTCCCGCTCGGCGCGCTTACGGAGGCAGAAGGCCATTCGGTCCAGCTCGAGCCCGGCGGCCTGCTCGCCGTCGGCGTTCGGCAGGCCCTCGGCGAGGAGCATCGCGAAGTGGGGCATACAGGAGCGCGCACTGGGACCGACGTCCGCGCCGTCGGGATCGACCGGCACGTCCCGCCAGCCGAGGACGCGCAGTCCCTCCTCCGCCGCCAACTCCGCCACCACGGCCTTCGCCGCATCACGATCCGTCTCGTCCACTGGCAGGAAGGCCATCCCCGCGACATAACGATGCGCGCCGCTCGCAGCAGGCTCGGGAAGCCGCACGCCGCTCTCCGCGCGAAGCAGCCGGTCCGGGAGCTGGAGCAGGATGCCCGCACCGTCCCCGCTGCTGGGCTCCGCGCCCGCAGCTCCCCGGTGGTCGAGATTCGCCAATGCGATGAGCGCATCGCGCACGATGTCGTGGGACCGACGTCCCTTGACATCGGCGACCATCGCCACGCCGCACGAGTCGCGCTCGTCCTCCGGGTGGTACAGGCCCTGCGGGCCCGGGATGGCGGAGAAGATCACGAACAGACCTCCCTCGTCGTCCTGTCGGCTTGGATCAAGCCGGTGGTGGGTGGTCGGGACGACGGTGGCCCGCGGTTAATGCGCCCGTAACCTGGGATGGGCGATCAGTACATGGGACTGTAACAGCCATGTGAATAATTACGAGACCCTCGAAAGTGATCCTCGCCATGCATGGTAACGCTTTGGCATACTGAACCGATACCACAGATCACCTGGTATTTCAGCGCTTCCAGCCAGGTTACCGTGCGCCGTTGCGACAGGCGTTTCGCCTGGTAGGGTCCGCTCGCCAGCAGGTCAACCGCCTGCAGGCGCCTCCAGATGGCCGAAGTCCGGTGCGAGTCCGGCGCTGTGCCGCAACTGTAATGCCCCGTCTCGGGGACGAGCCAGGTCGACCACCGGAGCGCGACGCCAACACTCCCGACGCAGGGGTTAACGCGTCCACCGGATCATCGTCTCCCACGGTCCTGCGGATCGCCGTCTACCCGACGTCGGCCGAGCACGAGGAACCGCTGTGATCAACTCGAACCCGCAGGCGCCCCTCGGCGCCACCCGCCGACGCCCGCATCGCGGGCCCGCCGCGCTGCTGCTCCTGGCGCTGGTGGGGGTGCTGGGACTCACGGGCTGCGCGAGCCGCGAAGAGTCCGTCGACACCTCGGCGGAGCAGGTCGACGGCGACTTCCCGGTGGAGGTCTCCGTCGCAGGCGGCGCGCCGGTCACCATCGACCGACGGCCCGTCCAGATCGTCTCGCTCAGCCCCAGCGCCACCGAGATGCTCTTCGCCATCGGCGCGGGCGATCAGGTCATCGCCGTCGACGACAACTCGGATTACCCGCCGGAGGCGCCGACCAGCGACCTCTCCGGCTTCTCTCCCAGCCCCGAGGCCGTCGCCGACCAGAATCCGGACCTGGTGGTCGCCTCCGCCGACTCCGAGGGGCTCGTCGAGGGCATGGGCGCCGTGGACGTGCCGGTGCTGCTGCTCCCGGCCGCCGAGGACCTGTCCGACACCTACGCCCAGATCGAGGCCCTCGGCGAGGCCACCGGCCACGCCGAGCCTGCCCGCGCCCTCGCCGCCGACCTGGAGAACCAGATCGACGAGATCGTGGCCGCAGCCGAGGTCCCCGAAGGACTGAGCTTCTACCACGAGGTGACCGAGGACCTCTACAGCGTCGGATCGGCGACCTTCATCGGCCAGATCTACGGCTTGTTCGGCATGACCAACATCGCGGACGAGGCAGCCGGGGGCGGCGACTACCCACAGCTCGCGAACGAGTTCGTCGTCGACGGCAATCCCGATCTGATCTTCCTGGCCGACGTCGACTGCTGCGGACAGTCCGCCGAGACGATCGCCGAACGTCCCGGCTGGGAGACGATGACCGCAGTCCAGACGGGTGCTGTCGTGCTGCTCGACGACGACGTGGCCTCCCGCTGGGGCCCTCGAGTGGTGGAGTTCGTCGACGCCGTCGCCGAGGCCGCAGGCACCACCGAACAGTCCGGCTGATCCCGACCCGCCCAGGCCGTGACGGCGTCGGGCGCGGGCCGACCGCCGCCCGCAGGCCTGCCGATGTGCCGAGCCGGTATTTGCAGGCCAAGGAAGTCGGGAGGGCGGCAGGTGACGAACGGCGGCAGGTGACGGAGCACAGCCGGCTACCACCCGTCGGTCTGGTCCGCGGCTGTCAGACCGGCGGCTGTCTGTGCGCGGCTGTCTGTGCGGCGGCGGTCAGGCCGACGGCTGTCTGTGCGGCGGCGGTCTGTGCGCCGGCTGTCCGTGCGGGGGGTGGCGCCTTGGCCCTCCGAACCGCAGCCGTCATCACCGGCTCGGACGGCCCTGACACCACCGACCAGCTCCCGTCCGCGCAGGGCGCCCGACGACCAAGGCGCCCGACATACTCAGGCCCGCCGCTGCCGACCGGCCGGATGAAGATCGAGGCGGCGGCGCCCGACAGCGCCTCCCGCCTGCTCTCGTCCCCGAACAGCCGGACCGCACGCCCGAGAAGGAGTCCCGAGCCCGCCGTGAGCACCTCCGACCCGCATCGGGGCCGCCGGACCGCATCCGCCGACTCGGCCCCGCCCGTCGCCGTGCTGCCTCGCCCCACCCGACTGCGGCCGCGACATCTCATCGTCGGCACCGCCGCGCTGCTGGCGGTGGTCACGGTCTCGGTGCTGATCGGCGCGGTCGACCTCGGCCCGACACGGGTGCTCGCCGAGATCGCCGCCCAGTTGACCGGTGGCGTCTCCCCGCTGTCGGAACGAGAGGCAGCCATCCTCTGGCAGCTCCGCGTTCCGAGGGTGGTGCTCGCCTGCCTGGTCGGCGCAGCGTTGGCTTCGGCAGGTGCCGCGTTCCAGGGTGTCTTCCGCAATCCCCTGGCGGACCCGTACCTGCTCGGTGCGGCTGCGGGCGCCGGGCTGGGCGCCACACTCGCGCTCACCGTTCTGCCCAGCACCGCAGACTGGGTCCTCGGCCCGGTCCAACTGGCGGCCTTCATCGGCTCGCTGGGTGGCGTCAGTCTGGCCTGGCTGCTGGGCCGATCGGCGGCGGCCGGGTCGGCGACGCTCGTTCTCGCTGGTGTCGCGGTCGCCTCCTTTCTGACGGCGGGACAGACGCTGGTGCAGCAACTGCACACCGAGGATCTACGGCGGATCTACGCCTGGGTGCTCGGCGGGATCAGCACGACCGGCTGGCACGACGTGCTGCTGGTCCTGCCGTACGTGGTGTTCTGCTCTGCGGTGTTGTGCGCCTGCGGACGGCTGCTGGATCTGCTCGGAGTCGGCGATGAGGAGGCCACCGCCCTCGGGGTGCGACCAGGCCGGGTACGCCTGGCCGTACTGGTCGCGGCCTCGCTGGCGACGGCCGCCGCCGTGTCCGTGGCCGGACTGATCGGCTTCGTCGGCATCGTGGTGCCGCATCTGGTACGGCTGATGGTGGCGAGCAGTTACCGGGTGGTCGTGCCGCTCTCCCTTCTGGGCGGCGGCGCGTTCCTGGCCGCCGCAGACGTGGTGGCTCGAACGGTTGTCGCCCCCGCCGAGCTGCCTATCGGAGTGATCACCGCCTTCGCAGGCGCCCCCTTCTTCGCCCTCATACTGCGAACGAGGAGTCGAGGATGACGGCACTGAGCATCACCGGCCTGACCGTGAGCTATCGGACCGGCCCGGTGTTGACCGATGCGGTCGCCACCGTCGGCGTGGGCGACTGGCTCGGAGTGATCGGCCCCAACGGCGCAGGCAAATCGACCCTCCTCAAAGCCGTCGCCGGCCTGGTGCCTCATCAGGGCTCGGTGACCGTCGATGATCGCCCGCTACACACGATGACCACTCGCGAGCGAGCCAGGGCGATCGGCTACTCCCCGCAGATCCCCCAGATCCCTCCCGGCATCTCCGTCACCGACTACGTACTGCTGGGCCGCGCCCCGTACCTGCCCGCGCTGGGCAGGGAGGGCCGTCGAGATCTCGCGGTGGTCGGCGATGTGCTCCTGAGGCTGGACCTCGTGTCGCTGGCTGATCGCGAGCTGCGAACCCTCTCCGGTGGAGAACGGCAACGGGCCGTGCTCGCCAGGGTGCTCGCCCAACAACCCCGCCTGCTCCTGCTGGACGAGCCGACCACCGGCCTCGACGTCGGCCATGCGCAGGCGCTTCTGGAGCTGGTGGATCGACTGCGCATCGAGGACGGGGTCACCGTCGTCAGCACGCTGCATGATCTGACCCTCGCGGGGCAGTACTCCACGCGCCTGCTCCTGTTGGATCACGGGCGGGTGGTGGCGGACGGCGCACCTCAGGACGTCCTGACCGAGTCGCTGCTCGCCGCGCACTATGACGCCACGGTCGCCGTCGTGACTGCTCCCGATGGCAGCCGAGTCGTCGCCCCGGTCCGTGGTCACACGACGGGGCCGTGACAGGCCGTGCCCCATGCTCGCATCGGTCGTGTCGGGAACATGGAGTTCGGCCCGGTTTCAGCAGATCGCCCGCGCCGTGCCGGACTCGGTCGAGACGAACGAGCGCCGTGTGCCGGGACGGCGGGGCAGGCCCCGTACGGCGACCACCGCCGGCTCTTTCCGAGCGGGAGTGGACCCGGACATCCTCACCGGGTGGCGAACCGCACCGGCACGGACGTCGATCAGCACCGCCACCATGACGCAGGCCGAGCCGAAGGGGACCGGACGTAGCGATATCGACGCACGCCGTGTGCACGCCGACGCAAGGTTGGCGGGCGGCCACGCGCGACGAACGCCTGCGGTCGGCGTGACGCCGTGGCTCGGGCCGCCCGCCGGGCGCAGGCTCTCGGCGGCCGCCAGCCGGCTGCGGAGCACGAAGATCGTCGAGCCTGCGGGGAGGCGGCGGATGCGTCGAGCCGCCTCGGCGATGTCGGAGACACGGCAGTCGATCGTGCAGCGCCCCGTGCAGGAGGCGACACAGGCGATGCAACCGGGAGGAGCGCGTCCCGGCCACGGCACGGGCGGGAGCACCGCGAGAGCCGACCCGGCGCCGGAGGCGATCGAGAACAGCATGGGTACGAAGTCGACGGGGAGAGACGGCGTGGGAGGCGCTGTGTTCTGACATGATTCGATGATCGAACACGTGTTCGATCATCGCAAGATATCGATCGAGTGGATCTCTGTCCGCTGTTGCCGTCATCGGCCCCACCAGCGACGAGAGAGCACGCAGGGTGCAGCACGAACACTCCGGCCACGCAGGGTCCAGGACCATCCGGCCCCAGGCCGGGAAAGGCGCCCACGGCGGCGACGAGCCGGGTCGAGGCCGACACCCACTCGACAGGACACGGCACCACGCTTCGCCGTCACCGGACGCACCCTGCCCACGAGAGGCATCGAGGCGCTCGAGCCTCGAAACCGAGGCGCATCAGCGTGCCTGCCGCGTCCGCGGCCGATCTCGGCAGACGACGGCGATCATCTCTCCGAGGCGGTCCCCGCCATGATCTCCTGCCTGTCAGGAACGTCGTGGCCCGAGGTACTCGTTCGCCACCACGATCGCCCCGCTGACCTGCGACGACTATCACAGCAGGTGCCGAGATGGTCATAGCGAGGTGGGCAACGCGGCGTGCGCGGGGACACCGAGACGTACCGGCCCGTTCAGAGACGTCCGCCGCCGGTCGAGCCGGAACGAAGCCGCCTGCGAGACGCAGGGAACAGCCGACCGACGCTCCGCATCACGGTAGCTTTGTCACCTTCGTCGGGTCACGGGAAAGCGTCGCGGACCGCGTGCACGTCAAGGAGGTCGGATGAGGCGTGGAGTCCGCCGCCACACGCGTCGAGACCGCCTGCACGCTGACCGCTGGGACACGGTGCGGCCCGAGCGCCGAGTGCTCGCCATCACGCGAAACGTCACCACCGTCGACCGACTCCTGGACGTGCTGCCGCTGTTGTCGGCAGATCGTCGGATCGAGATCTCCTTCACCGTGAACCACGGCTCCGCGTTCGAACCGGGACTGCACGAGTTCCTCAACGACATCGGTGCAAAGCTCCGCCCCTGGTCGGAGGCCGTTCGCGAGGATTTCCACCTGGCGGTGGCCGCCAACGTCAATGCGGGAATGCGGGGATTGCGCTGCCCGTTGATCGTGCTGCCGCACGGCGTCGGCTACAACCGCGTCGTGCCCTCGGCCACCGGCGATCACGTCTCACCGACCGGCCTGTCCCGGCGCGAGCTGATGCACCGCAGAAGGCTGATCCCCTCGGTGATCGGGCTGTCCCATCCCGAGCAGCTCGATCGGCTGGCCCGATCCTGTCCGCCCGCGCTCGCAGCGGCTCGGGTGATCGGAGATCCCGCACATGACCGGATGATCGCCAGTCTGCCCCGACGCGATCGATATCGGCAGGCGTTGGGCCTGACCACCGGGCAGCGGCTCGTGGTGATCAGCTCGACCTGGCACGATCAATCCCTGTTCGGCACCTGGCCGGACCTGCCGGACCGGCTGACCGCAGCACTGCCGATGGACGAGTATCGCGTCGCACTGGTCCTGCATCCCAACATCTGGTCCAAGCACAGTCCGTTCCTGGTGCGTTCCTGGCTCCGCAACGCCATGGACGCCGGACTGCTGGTGATCCCGCCGACCGACGGTTGGCGAGCTGCGCTGATCGCCGCCGACTGGGTGATCGGCGACCACGGCTCCGTGAGCGTCTACGGCGCGGCCCTCGGCCGTCCCGCGCTGCTCGCCGCCACGGGCGAGGGCGAGATCGCACCCGGTGCTCCGACCGCGACGCTGGGCCGAGGCCTGCCGAGGCTGGACCCGGCTGGCGATCTCTTGGGGCAGTTGCAGGAACTGGCATCCCGACACCGCGCGACCGAGCAGCACGCGCTCACTGAGACGGTGCTCACGGCGCCGGGGTCGGCGCATGCCGCGCTACGCAGCACCTTCTATGAACTGCTGGGCCTGTCCGAGCCTGCCCACGCCGCCCGATGCCCCCCGATCGGATTACCTCAGCCGGAGGCCGGGGAGCCTCCGACGGCGTTCCTGGTCGACGCCACGGCCCCGGACGCGTCAGGTGTCGTGACGATGCACCGCTATCCGGCGCTGCTGGACGCCGAACAGCCCGGCGGGCCGGTCGACCCGATGCTCGTGGTGGAGGACGACGAGGCCGATCCTCGGCTGCACCAGAGCGCGGACCTGGTGGTGAGCCGCAGCCCGGTTCCGACGGACGAGGCTGACGAGCGGGCAGCCGAGCTGGCGGGGCGTCATCCGGGGGCACGGGCTGTCGCGGTGACCGTGGCCGACGGCGGCGGCTGCCTGATCCGATCCGACGACGGCCGCACCGCGCTGGTGCATGATCGGAGTTCGCCCGGTGGCGTGCTCGATCCCGTGCTGACGGCGGCGGGCTGGATCGCCGCCTGCTCAGCGGCGACAGACCCGCCTGCGGAGTGGGGCATCCGCCTCGGCACGAGGGTTCGACTGCTCGCAACGGGCTCCCCCCCCCGGACGCTTTCACCCGGGTCGGCTGTCGACGGGCCTCCCGACACTCCTCCGCCAGAGTCCGCCGCCGATCCGCTCGACGGCTTGGCGGTGCCGCCGAGCAGTTGATCGGCATGGCCTGTGTCTCGGTGCGGACGGACCGCGAACAGTCGAGCAGAACGGACCGCGGTCGATTCGGCCAGACCGGTCCGCAGGCAGGTCACTGATCGCCGACCTCAGGCTCTCGCGCCGACGACGCGTCCGCAGCGCGTCGGGCACCTCGGGCGCGGTGGCGCTGCTCGGCCGACGAGGGCATCGACGTCGAGTCGATGGAACTCGCCGCCAGCTCCTCGAGCCGTCGACGATGCACCTCGGCGGCGGCGGTGTCGCCGAGTTCGGAACGAATCTCCCCCGCCGCGCGCCGCGCCTCTGCCTCCCGCCGAGACAGCCCGAGCGCGCTGGCGGATGCCGCAGCCGCCTCGAACTCCGCGACCGCCGCTGCCGACCGCCCCAGCTCGCGCAGCGTATGTCCCAGCATGATCCGCAGCTTGGCCGCGATGGACCCTTCTCCCTCTAGTCCCTGAATCCGTTGCAGGACCCTCGTCACCTCGTCGACCGCCTCGTCGAGGCGTCCACAGCCGTACAGCGCCTCGGCCAGGTGATATGTCTGCACCGCGACACCGTGTAGATCCTCCGCTGCCGCGTTGGCCGCCTTCGTGCGGCGGAACACCTCCACGGCGTCGGCGAACCGTCCCGAGGCACAGTGCACCAGCCCGGTCGACTCCAGCACGGCGGCCTCCACCTGGGCGTGCCCGGCGGATCGAGCCGCGACCAGTGCGTCGACCAGTTCGCGCCCTGCGGCGTCGAGTTCGCCGAGTTCCAGACGTGCCCGGCCGAGCTGGTTGTGCATTCGCGCCAGCGCCGCGAGATCACCACACCGCCGGGCCGCCTCGACGCCGAGCCGGTGTGACTCGATCAGGTCCGCGTGATGTCCCCGTTCGTGGTAGAGCTGCCACAGCGCCTCGCAGAACTGCCAGACCGCCTCGTCCATGCCCAGCCGGTCGGCGAGACGGACGGCCGAGATCAGGTTCACCCGTTCCTGATTCAGCCACTGCCAGGCCCGGGTTCCGTCGGCGAACACTCCCGCAGCGCCGGGTTCGGGACGGGCGAGCCGCAGGCGGGTCGGCGCCATGGTCACGTCGGCGGTCTGGACACCCAGCAGATACCAGGCCACTCCCCTGGCCTGCGCGGCCGCACGCTCCGCAGGAGATCCGTCGGCCGTCGCCTGTGCTGTGGCGTGCAGCAGGACCAGGGCATGGAACCGGTACCGATCCTCGGCGATCTCGGTGAGCAGGTGAGCCTCGCACAGTTCTTCCAGCGCGTCGTCGAGGTCCGGCTCCGCCAGCTCGGTGAGCACGGCGGCCACCTCGACGCCGAAGTCGGCACCGGGATGGTCGGCCAGCCGCCGGTACGCCTGCCGCGCCGTCGGCGACAGCTCCGCGTAGGCGGAATCGAGGTGGGCCTGCATGGTGACCTCCTCATCCGACGCGCCGCCGAGCAGTCGGCTGCCCTCGGTGAGCCGAGCGATCAGCCGTGGCAGGGAGCTGCGGCGCCGGGCGGCGAGCCCTCGACCCGCCACACAGAGCGCGAGAGGGAACCCGCCGCAGAGCCGGACGAAGTCACCGAGCTCGTCCGGACGCAGGTCGGGGCGGATCGCACCGAGCAGCTCTCCGACGAGGGCGATCCCGGCGTCCTGACTCAGCGGCGGGACGGGCAGCGGGCGCGCTCCCCGCACCACGAGGCCGCTCAGCTGCCGACGACTGGTGATCAACACCAGCCCCGTGCCGGAGGCGGGCAGCAGCTGTCTCGCCTCCGCGGGCTGCAGCACGTCGTCCAGTATCAGCAGGACCCTCCGGTCCGCCGTCCTGGCACGGTAGGCGTCCAGTCTGGCGCCCAGGCCTGCGGGCACCGCCTGGCCCGGCACGCCGAGGGAGCGAAGCAGGATGCCGAGGACGTCGGCGACGTCGACGCCGCCCCGATGGCGCAACACGCCGAGGTCCACGAACAACGTGTCATCGAACAGATCGCGATGTCGTCGAGCCCAGTGCACCGCCAAGGCCGTCTTGCCGACCCCGCCCGCGCCGTGGATCACGACCGATCGAAGGCGATCCCGCAGGGCGTGCTCGGCATGATCCGACAACAGAGCCAGCTCCGCCGCCCGATTGACGAAGTACGGCGGGTCCAGCGGCAGCCTGCCCGGTCGTTCGAGGGTGACGACCGGTGTGTGGAAGTGGACGTGACCGATGCTCCCCGCCTGAACGACCTGACCGGCGGCGGACCCGTCGATTCGGTTCGCGGCCGAGCCGTCCGGGCTGCCGATGTCCGACTGCTGCATGAGCACCGCCTCCGCACCGAGGATCACGGCGGTTCGCCCGCACAAGATCGAGACTGCTTACGGTGACGATCAATCTACGCCACGAATCCGAGCGGCGGAGCGCAATCAAGGGTCTGCAGGCGACCGGCGCAGGTCGGGGCGCGGCCGTCGTCACGCCGCGCACCCTCGATTCGCCGCGATCATCCGACCCGCCGAGGCCGGACGGGCCTCGATCAGGCCAGCATGTCCAGCGCGGCTGCCTCGATGGTCGCCTCGTCCACCAGCACCCGTTCGGCGGCCCTGCCGAGTGGAATGAAGCTGTCCTCGCTGGTCACGCGTCGAAGCCGCCCGTGGAAGCCGTGGTCGACGAGCGCGGTCACGACCCCTTCGGACACACCCCCGCTGCGCCGTGTCTCGTCCACCACCAGGACCCGGCCGGTCGCCTCGGCTTCGGCCACCAGGTCTGCGACCGGCAGCGGCGCCAGCCAGCGCAGGTCCACCACGCGCGCCCCGACGCCCTGTTCCGCCAGCCGGTGGGCCACCCGAAGGCTCATCCGCAGTCCGTTGCCGAAGCTGACCAGGGTGAGGTCCGGGCCGTCGCCATAACGGCGGGCCCGCCCGATCGGCACCGCTCCGGCGGGGCTCGCCGGTACCGGATACGGCGCCGCCCAGGCACCGTCGCCGTCTTCGTACAGGTCACGAGTGTGATAGAGCGCGATCGGCTCGAGGAAGACACACACCGCGCCGTCGACACGAGCGGCGGCGACGCAGGTTCGCAACATCGCGGCCGCGTCATCCGGCCGAGACGGCGAGGCCACCACCAGGCCGGGCACGTCCCGGAGTGCCGCCACCCCGTTGTCGTTGTGGAAGTGCCCGCCGAAGCCCTTCTGATAGCCGTAGCCCGCCACCCGCACGACCATCGGGTTCCGGTACTGCCCGGCGGAGAAGAACCGGAGTGTCGCGGCCTCGCCTCGGAGCTGATCGGCGGCATTGTGCAGGTAGGCGAGGTACTGGATCTCCGGGATCGGGAGCAGGCCTGCGAGGCCCGCACCCAGTGCGGTGCCCAGCACGCTCTGCTCGTCCAGCAGCGTGTCGAAGACCCGGAGCCTGCCGAATCGCTGCCGCAGCCCCTTCGTGACGCCGTAGACGCCGCCCTTGCGCCCGACGTCCTCACCGAAGACGAGCACGCCGTCGTCTGCGGCGAGCAGGTCGGCCAGCGACCGGTTGACGGACTGGGCGAGGGTGAGCGGGCCCTCCGACTCCGGGAGTCCGTCCGGAAACGCCGCCGCGCGGCGCGCGACGGGCGCCGCCGACGCCGCTCGCCGCGCCGTCTCCGCCGCACGCGGCAGAGCAAGGGGACGGACGATCTCCGCCGCCGAGGTCAGCTTCGGCAGCGTGACCGCCTCCGCCGCGACCGCAGCGACCTCGGCCCGCAGCTCCTCGTAACGGTCGAGGAGCCGACCCGGCGTGACGACGCCCGCGTTCACCAGCAGGCGGGCCGTGCTGGTCACCGGGTCTCGTGCGTGGTCGGCCAGGATCTCCGTCCGGCTGCGGTACCCGGACTCGAGGTCGGAGCCCGCGTGACCCATCAGCCGCACCGTCGACAGCCGCAGGAACACCGGACGCCGCTCGCTGCGCACCCGGTCGACGGCCGTCCTGGCGACCTCGAGCGCGGCAGGCAGGTCGGAGCCGTCCGCCTCCAGGTACTCGAGGCCGGGGCGGTCCCGGTGGCTTCGGCCGATCCAGCCTGCCGGGGTGCGAACGCTGATCCCGATGCCGTTGTCCTCACAGACGAACAGCAACGGCAACGGCACGCCCTGGTAGGCACAGTGCATCGCGGCGTTGATCGCCCCGGTCGCCGTGGAATGGTTGGCCGACGCGTCGCCGAGACTGCAGACGACCACCGCGTCCGAGGGCCGGTCGGTCGCGACGCCGATGCTCTTGGCCCGCTCCAACGCGAAGGCGAGGCCGACGGCACGCGGCAGATGCGAGGCGATCGTGGAGGTCTGCGGGATGACGTCGAGATCTCGGTTGCCGAAGACCTTGTGCCTGCCGCCCGAGATCGGTTCCGCCGCTGCCGCCACGACGCCGAGCAGCACGTCCCGCAGCGGGCGCTGCCCCGGCACCTGGGCGGCGCGCTCCAGGTAGAAGGCGCCGGAACGGTAGTGCAGCAGTGCGGGATCGGTCGGCCGCAGCGCGGCGGCCACGGCCGCGTTGCCCTCGTGACCGGACGATCCGATGCTGTAGAACCCCTGGCCCGCCGCACCGAGGGCGCGCGCGGCGAGATCGAGGTGCCGACTTCCGGCCTGCGCATCGAAGAGGCTGAGCAGCCGAGTACCGGTCACGCCAGGGTGGCCGGGGATCGGCGCGTCCGGGTCGACGGGGTCGACGGCGGCAAGCCCCGCGATCTCGGTCAGGAAGTACTCGTCCACCGGGTTCTTCGTCACACGCACCCCTCGCGCAGGCCGGGCCGGATCTCGACGGCCGCGCAGCCGCTCGGCGAGCGGTGGCCGTTCTCCACTCCAGCATGGTCGCCGCAGGCGACGCCGTCCAAGGGTCCGCAGCCGACCAATCGGTGGGTCTCAGCCGCAGCAGCCCTTCACTGTCCGGCGTGTCGAGGCGCGGTCGTCTGCCGACCGGGGTAGCGGCGGGCCCCGTGTCGGACGACGGCCGGGCAGTGGCCCGCGACGACGAGCCCGGCGAAACGGACCCGGCGGCTACCGGCTGGCTCAGGAGTGCGCCTCGTGCAGCACGGCACAAGGCAGTTCCGCGCTGACCTGTGCCAACCGCTCCAGCATCAGGGGAAGCAGCGGGTTGGTGTTGCCGGGACGGAACAGCGCCAGCACCCGTCGACACGGCTGCCAGCCGACCAGGCGCAACACGCGCAGCGACTCGTCGCTGATGGCCAGGCCGGGCAGCAGGGCAACGCCCAGCCCGCGCGCGACGAGGTCCCGGACCACCCCGTAGTCGTTGCTCCGACACACGATTCTGGGCACGAAGTTCGCCGAGGCTGCCAGCCTGGTCAGCGCCCGCGCGCCTGCGGTGTCCTCCCTGGTGCAGATCCACGCGTCGTCAGCAAGCTCGCCGATGCCGATCTCCTCCTGCCCGGCGAGGCGATGATCGGCGGGCACCGCCAGTCCGAGCACCTCGGTGAAGAGCTCGACGCGGGACAGCTCCACCGGCCAGGACCGGGGGTCGAGGTCATATTCGAAGACCACCGCCGCGTCGAGCGTGGCGTCCAGGACCCCGGCGAGCACCTCGTCCGGTTCTCCCTCGTCGAGATGTACCTCCGCACCGGGCCGGTCGGCCACGACCGCGGCCAACGCGGCAGGCAGCACTCGCGCGTTGGCCGTGGCGAAGCTGCCGATCCGCAGCCTGCCCCGATCGCCGACGACCATCGCCCGCACCTCGCGTTCGAGCTGGTGCAGCGCCCCGAGCGCGTCCCGGCTGCGCACGGCCAGCAGGTCGCCGACGGCGGTGCTGCGGACCGACCTCGCCGACCGCTCGAACAGCGGAGCACCGACGGCCCGCTCCAACAGCATCATCTGCTGCGACACCGCCGAGGCGGTGTAGCCCAGCGCCCGCGCGGCCTCGGCGAACGAACCGGTGCGCACGCACTCCTGCAAGGTCCGCAGGTGGATGGGGTTGAGCACCCCGAGGATGCTACGGACGCGAGCCGTCGGAATCGGCGTGTGGGGCGGCTACAGGACGGGACGATCGTCGAAGAGCCGCCACGCGGGCAGGCGCACGGCCGTCCTGCCCTGTTCGGCGTCGGTGAGCAGGGCGAGCCGGGCAAGTCCGGCCTGAAGGTGATCGGCCGCCGCCTCGGGTCCGTGTCCCCGGTCGAGGGCCACCGCGATGCTGCCGCCGTCCCGCACCACCTCGGCGTCCACCGGGTAGCCGCCGAGTACCTGCCGTAGTCGCGGAGTGCCCGGTTCGGACCTGAGTCGCTCATACATCAGCTGCATGAGGTCGTCCAGCGACTCATCGGGCGTGCCGCCGGACTGGTCCGACTCAGCGACGGCCGAGAGCTCCGCCGCGATCCCCGGCCTGTCCCGCCAAAAGGATCGGTCGCCGACCACGAGGAGGTTGGCCTTCGCCCGGCTGATCGCCACGTTCCACAGGGTGTGCTCCGCCTCCAGCCACGCCGTCGTCGTCGACTTCATCAGCGGCCCGGCGACCAGCGAGAAGACGATCACGTCGCACTCGCCGCCCTGGAAGGTGTGCACGGTGCCCACCCGGACGCGGGAGTATGCCGTGAGCTGCTTCTTGAGCAGAGCCGTCTGGCCTGCGAAAGGCGTGACGACGCCGATGGTCGCCTCGGGCGGCAGCCGGCGAAGGAGGTAGTCGACGGAGCGTTCCACCATGGACGACTCCGCCCTGTTCTGCCAGGACCCGCCCGCAGACCGGGACGGCTCACCCGGCGCATCCGCCCAGATCACGGCCCGGCGATCGGCGAGTCCCCGAAGACGCCGAACGTCGGTCCGCACGTCCAGGCCACCCCGATAGAACCGGGTGTTGATCAGTTCGGCGATCACCGGGTGGCAGCGGTAGTGCTCGTCGAGCAGCAGTGCCCCGCCCGCGGCCCGTTCCAGCGCGGCGAAAGCCGAGTACCGGTGATAGGCCAGCTTCCGCTCGTCGAGCCAGGAAGAGCGAAGCCCCACGGCTCGCCGGATGTCGGCCTCCGTGCCCGCTTTGAGCGTGGTCACCGGCTTGAGCTGCATCGCGTCGCCGATCACCAGGGCCCGCCTGGCGCGGAAGAGCAGCGGCAGGACGGCGGGGATCGAACACTGGCTCGCCTCGTCGATGATCACCAGGTCGAACAGCCCCGCCTCGGTGGGGAACCGGCGTGCGCTCAGGGCCGTGACAGCCCAGCCACGAACGTGCTCGACCAGCTGGGCCACCTGACTCCAGTCGCTCCGTTCTCCCGAGGCGACCGTCTGCAGGAGATCCTGAATCTGTCGTCGGCCGGTGACGGCGTCGGTGGCGACCACCGCCGCCAGCAGTTCCCGGGAGGCCGTGCGGACGGCGTCCTCGCGACAGGCAGCCTCGGTGGCCAACGAATCGTCCTCGGCGAACGTCGTGGCCTGTTCTCGTGCCGTTCGTAGGCGGAGTTCGACCTCCACGACCTCCGCGAGCAGCTCGCACGTCGACGCCGTGGCCTCGCCCCGCCAGCCCAGCGCGCGCAGCACGCGCCGCCTCCGCAGGCCAGCGAACCATCGGGCCCCGGCCGCCTGCCTGGCTCGCACCGCCCATTGCTGCGGTCTCGCCACCGCGTCCAGCAGGCTTGACAGTGCGGGGACGTCGATTTCGAGCCGGTCGAGGAGTTTCCTGCGTCGCATCGACAACGTCAGCAGCCCCTGCTCGGCCGCCGCCTTCGCCCCCAGCTCACCGATGACCTCCGCGAGATGTGCCGAGGCGCGGCGCAGTTCGGCGCGGGCCGTCGCCGTGCTCGTGGCGCCCCGCTCCAGGCTCGCCAACGCCGTGAGGCTCTGCTGTTCACACCGTCGTTTCTCCTGGCTCCCGGTGCGGACGATCGAGTCGGAGACCAGTTCCTTGCAGCCGTCGGCCACCTCGTCGACGGCGGTGTTGTTGCTGGAGGCGACGAGGACCTTCTCGCCGTTGGCCAGCGCCGTCGCCACCACGTTGACCACCAACTGGGTCTTGCCGGTGCCTGGCGGCCCGGTCGCCACGGTCAGTTGCCTGCTCATCGCGGCTTCCAGGACCCGCCGCTGCGCCCCGTTGAGTGGCTTCGGCGCGACCACGTCTCCGGTGAACGGAGCTGCCGCGACCGGTGGCTGGGCAACGTCCGGCCACAGCGCGCCCAACGCAGTCCCGGCGATCTTCGGCACAGGACCGAGTTGGGCGAGGTCCTTGTACAGCCGGCTGTTCGGATCCCATTCCGTGCGCTGGAGGTACAGCACGGCGGCGTTGCGGGCGCCGTCGCTGGGGACGCGTAGATCGATCCGGGGATCGAGGTGGCCGGGGCGCAGCTCCTGGACGCACTCCAGCTCGAAGTCGTGCATCAGGTGGTGTCGGATGTCCTTGACCAGCTGAGACTCCATGCCCGGCTGCCAGGTCGGCCGGTAGGTGTCCAACAGCCGATCGGCATCCTCCGCACCGAGGACCGCTTCCGCCAGCCCGCGATGCGGCAGCACCGGGCCGGAAGGCTTCAAGCGGAGACCGGCGTCCGAGGGCACCACCTCGACCTCGCGAATGAACAGCGGCGCGAACATCGGGGGTCGCAGAGCTCGGCCGTCTCGTGACCGCAGGAGGGCGACGGCGGGATAGCCGTACCAGAGCTTGTCTCGCTCTCCCGCCTTCGCCACCAGATCCGCCGCTGCCGAGGACAGCGGGATCATCTCGTCCTCGTCGAGCCTGCCGGTGAGAATCCGCTCGGCACCGGTGAGACAGACGGAGCGGCTCCCCACCTGGTCGACCCGCAGCAGGTCCGGCTCGACCTCGGACAGGGCGAGACAGTCCTGGTAGTACTCGAGCAGCTTCTTCCCGCTGCCTTCGTCCGGCTCCCCACGAGTCTTCCCGGCGCCCGTCGCCGAGCGGCGCGCCGAGCCACGGGGAAGCGGCGGCGCGGGAGCCAACGCGGGCCCGCGATAGGCCTTGGCGAACTCGATGACCCCGTTGACGTGCAGGGTCGAGGTCATCGGCGTCTGTACCGGAACGACACCCCGCATCTGCTCATCGACCCAACGACGCAGCTCGTCGACCGTGACCCTGCCGTCGCCGTCGAAGTCGGCCGACCCGCTACGCAGCGCGTCGAGGATCTTCCCGGTGAACACCGAGGGCAGCACTCGGCCCGCATCGCTCCTGCCCTGGAAGGAGGCCTCGGTGGCGTCGGAGGACGACAGAATGTAGACGGCCCGGCTGGTCAACGGGCTCCCCCGCTGCGACTTCGCGTGGCTGGTGGCGAAGTCCAGGGCGAAACCGCCACTGTGACAGCAGTCGAGGATCGCGACCTTCTGCCGGGCCCGGCAGAGTTGCAGATGATCATTGACGTAGGAGGCGCCGACCGAGGTGATCGTCAGCAGATCCCCCGGTTCGGTGTCTGCCGCGACGAAGTGGAACTCACCCTGGGCTGTGGTGCGCACGCCGTGCCCACTGATGTAGAGCAGCGCGAGGTCATCCGGGCCGAGGGGACCGAGGAAGTCCTCGATCGTTCGCCGCATCTCCGGCGCCGAGGCGTCGAGGAGGACCCGCACGGAGTCGAACGCGCCGATCGCGGGATGTTCCAAGAGCGGCGCGAGCTGCTCGACGTCGGCCCTTGCCGACGGCAACGGCGCGAAGTCCGGGCTCGAGTGCAGCTCGGTGCCGATCAGCAGGGCGTGCCTGCGCGGCGGGCCACTCACGGGGCGTCCTGGTCGAGCCAGCGGGCCAAGACCCGTTCCTGCGACTCGTCGAGGTCACCGGGAATTTCGATGAAGGACTCGCCTCGAGTGATCCGGATCGTTCGATCGCGCCCCTGCCTGGAATGCCAGGCGCGAATCTGTTCGACGACGATCCGTCCGGTCGTCTGTGTGACCGAGGCAAGGAAGAGCCAGAGCGCGGCATCGGCGATCACGGCACCGCCCTTGGCACCGTCCGGTTCGGCAGCGGGTTTCTCCGCAAAGCGTGCCTCGACGCCGTCCAGTCGCTCGAGTTCCACACGAAGCGACCTCAACAGGCGTTCGACGATCAGCGGACTGTCGTCGGAGGTGAGACGCACTTCTAAGCTCGGATTCACGACGGACACCGAAGGCACCGCACCTTTCCCAGATGAGCCACGGCAATGGCATTGAACTCGCGGAGTGATAACGCGCGACGCAGCGGTCGGCGGCGATCGCGGGATGTCGAGTAAGAAATGGTACGCAGCGCCGACGACCGGATCTCTCGCAGGTCGATCTCGACCAGAGAACACAGAGCCGACAAACGCGACATGCCGAAGAAATGGTTTCGTCGTCAATTATCTCCGTCGCCCTGTCGTCGCCGTGGTGATCGGGCGGCCACTCCGCCTCGGTCGGCATGACACTGCACTCCGGGAGATCAGGGTCGACGATGAGGGATGAACACCGGGTCGACCCGGATGGACGATGCCCCTGGCCGTGTGAGGCTGATGCGCATGATCAAGAGCACCTCGGCCGCCGTCGCACGGCGGCGCGCGCCTCGGTCGTTCGCCGACCGGGTGACCTCCCCGCCGCCCGGCACGAAGGACATGCTCCGGCTCTTCCTCTCCGGAGGTCTGCGCACGCCTGCCGGGGCGGGCGACCGCATACCCGTGCTGCGCAGGGGCCTGCCCGCGATCGAACCGGGCGCGGCAGGCATCACCTGGGTGGGACATGCGGGCTTCGTGCTCCGCATCGGCGGGGCCTGCGTGCTGACCGACCCCGTGTGGTCGACCCGGATTCCCGGCGTGTCTCGGCGGTTGACGCCCGCGGGCCTGGACTGGTCCCAGCTGCCTCGGGTGGATGCCGTCGTGATCAGCCACAACCACTACGACCATCTCGACGCGCCGACACTGCGACGCCTGTCCAGGGACACGCCGATGCTGGTGCCTGCCGGGCTTCGCGGCTGGTTCGTCCGGCGCGGCTTCCGGACGGTCGTCGAGCTGGACTGGTGGGAGTCCGCCGACGTCGCCGGGCTGCGGTTCGAATTCGTCCCCGCGCACCACTGGAGCCGTCGGCGGCTCTTCGACACGTGCCGGAGCCTGTGGGGCGGCTGGGTGATCGAGCAGCCGTCGGGGCATCGCCTGTACCACGCGGGCGACTCCGGCTACGGCCACTGGTTCACCGAGATCGGCCGACGTCACCCTGATCTCGACGTGGCGATGCTGCCGATCGGCGCCTACTCCCCGCAGTGGCTGTCGCAGCACTCCCATCTGAACCCGGAGGAGGCGGTGCAGGCCTTCGACGACCTCGGTGCACGGCGGATGGCCACCATGCACTGGGGGACGTTCGCGCTGAGCAGCGAGCCGGTGTGTGAACCGATCGAGAGGGTGCGTACCGCCTGGGACGCCACGGGCCGCGCGCGCGACGATCTGTGGGACCTCGCGGTGGGGGAGAGCCGGGTCCTGCAGTCCGAACCGGGGCGCGAGACGGCCTGAGATGCGATCCGGCCCGGCCGCACGATGGATCGAGGCGCCTGCGGACTCTCGGGGTCACCTCGACGACCGGTCCCGCCGAGCGACCGGGCCGCACTGGCCGACGCCGGAGATTCATCCTGCCGTCGCGGTGCTCACCCCGATGCACTCCGGCCGCGCGCCTCGACCGGCCGCGAACGCGTGCCCGCATCGGGGTGTCCCGGCGGCCGTACCAGCAGAGCCATTGTTGATCAGCGTTGACTTCGATCAACGCTGACACTATGGAGTGAAATGCAGTGACTCTCGATTGCAGAAAGTCACCATCGCGCCCGCCCAATGGGTCGGCTCACTTGGCCGTCCGAGTGAGGCCGCTGATGTTGATCGCTTTCGCGCACACTCGGCACTACGGTCGGCACCGGGTGCACGCTGACGCGGGGGTGATCCGATTGGCAGGCAAGGCGCAGGACGCTCAGCTGCGACGACTCATGGCCCGGCTTGCCGAGCTGAGCATCCATCACCCGCCCAGACCCGCCTGGCAACGCCGGGTGCTGAGCGCGTTCCTCGCCAGGTACGCGCTCGGCTGGCGGCTGCTGCTGCGGCGGCAGCCCGAGGCTGGCCGCGCCGACGCACTGCTCATCGGTCCGGCCGGAGTCTTCGCCGTCGTCTTCGCCGCGGAGACCGCCGAACCCGCCACCGGAGACCGCAGCAGCCGCCGTCTCCCGCCCGGGTCCCCCCGCGAGCAGGCCTCGGTGGCCCGCCATGCGGAAGAGGCGATGGCGGGCATCCCGGTCCTCGGTGGCCGCAGACTCGCGGGCGCGGCGGTCCGACTGGTGTCGATCGCAGACTCGGCCGCCGTCGACCCGCCTCGATCGACCGGCACGCTGCTCAGCCTCGACGAACGCACCCTGGACAGGCTCTTCACCACGGACTCGCCCCGCCTCCGACGCGCGGAGGTGCAGCAGATCGCCGAGGAGGCCGCCCGGCGCCTTCCCGACCACGACCTGGTCTCGATCGTCGACGAGGCGCCCGCGCCCGAGTCGGATGCGCTGTTCGATGCGGACACCGCCCACGAAGCAGCCAGGAGCAGGGCCGTCTCCGGCCCGTTCGCCTCCTGGCTGACCTTCCTCGACTCGCGGCAGATCGCCCTCGTCGAGCGGGTCTACTCCGGTCCGGCACGGATCAGCGGGCCTGCCGGAACCGGGAAGACCGTGGTCGCGCTGCACCGGCTCGCCCGACTCGCGCGACGCTCACAGGGCAGGCTGCTGTTCACGACCTTCGTCGCCTCGCTGCCGAAGGTCCACCAGCGGTCCTTCGAGCAACTGGCCCCCGAGGTGGCGGACCGAGTCGAGTTCGTCAGCCTGCACCGGTGGGCTCGTCGGCTGCTCGGCGAGCGGGGAAGACCGCCGACGGAGGACCAGTCTGCCGTCGAGAACAGCCTCGCCAGGGCCTGGAGCCGGCTTCGCGCGGACGGACTCGAATCGCTGGCGCCCCTGGGCTACTGGCGGACCGAGATCGATCGGGTGATCAAGGGCCGAGGTCTGACGTCGCTCGCGCAGTACCAGGGGGTGCATCGGCGCGGCAGACGGGTGGCCCTCACTCCGGATCAACGTGCCCAGGTCTGGGCTCTGTACGAGCAGTACCAGCGCAATCTTCTCGATCACGGTGTCCACGACTACAACGACCTGCTCTCGGCCGCGTTAGCGGAGATCCGTCGACGACCGTTGGACCCCCCGTATTCCGCCGTCGTCGTCGACGAGGTTCAGGATGTGGTCCTGCTGGGACTGCGTCTGCTCCATGCCCTCGTCGGTGATCAGCCCAACGGCCTGCTGTTGGTCGGCGACGGACAGCAGCAGGTCTATGCAGGCGGGTGGCGGCTGTCCGATGCGGGCATACCCGTGCAGGGCAGAGGCGAGATCCTGCGCACCAACTACCGGAACTCCGCCGGGGTCGTGGACTATGCCAGGAAGGTCGACGCCGTCAATCAGGTCGACGACCTCGACGGCGCGGCGGGTTTCGCCCTGCGTGACGTGGTGGTCGCGCATCCGGGCGGCCGGGTCGACCACTGGGCCGGGCCAGACCATGACTTCGACCCGAATCTCGTCGCGGCAGTGCGCGCGATACCGATCGACGACGCGGGTGACGTCGCCGTGCTCGCGGCCACCGTCGCGGAGACACGCCGGATGTTCCGCGCCCTGGCCGATGCGGGCATCGCCGTCTCGCACCTGGATCGCTACGACGGCACCCAGACCGACACGGTGAAGGTCGGCACCGTGCTGCGGGCGAAGGGACTGGAGTTCTCCTCGGTGTTCTGGGCACTCGGCACGGTCGGCGACGTCGGACTGGGCGACCAGGTACGACGCGAACGAGCCGAGCAGGCGGAGCGGCAGCGTCTGGTGGCGGCGACCAGAGCACGCGACTACCTGTGGGTCGGTCGCGTCACCGCCGGAGACGGACCGAGTGCCGCATGACCACGATGCGCAAGGGCGGTTCCTGCGGCAGGTCTCGACGGCACCGCAGCGTGCGTGAGAGGTTCTCCGTCGGGAAGGGCCGCCGCCGAGAGGATGCCGACAGCGTGACGGCGCGACTCCGCCAGTCCAATCGCGCGGACCGCCTTCGTTCTGTGCTGGATCGAGACGGCCCGACCTGCATCTGGTGCGGCCGCGAGTTCTCCTCGATCCGCCTGCCCACCACGGATCACCTGGTTCCTCGAGTCAAGGGAGGTCCGTCGTGGCTGGAGAACGAGGTGGCGGCCTGCGGCCGCTGCAATCGCAGCAGGGGGCACATCAGCCCGGTCGACTGGCTGACCGACTGTGAGCAGCGCGGCTGGCGACCCGACGCCAAGCGGGTGCTGCGCGCCCTGACCGCCTTCGCCCAGGCCGTCGCCGAGCGCGGCGGCCAACGCCGAGCCCGGCCGTATCTCCAGGGTCAGCTCCGCAGGATGCAACGCCGCTTCCCCGCCTGTTGAGGACCCGCGTCGAGACCTGTCTCGTGCGCGCGGGCTCGGCGTCGGCGGCAGGCCTCGAGCACCTCGAGCGCCTCGACACCGAATGTGCGCACCGGGACGCCCGCCTCCGACGCGACACCCGCGACAGCACACCCGGCCGTGGCCGCCGGTCGTCGGGCCCGGACTGGCTGGTCGGACGCAGGCGGCGGCGCAGTGGAGGCGGAGGCACGGGCCGCTGTCGTCTCGGCCGGATCACCGCAGCCTCGCCCCGTTCCGTCTTTCCCATCCCGCACCGCGCGTGTCCAGCACGCTCGACGACGAACATCCGACCTGGTCAGCAGGCCGCATCGCCTTTCGCGCGCCGCCACCGTGAGCCGAACGGGTGACGCCCCTGCTACCCTTCCTCCAGAATTCCGTAATTACGAATCGATGGAGGCTCCCGTATGCGATGGCAACCGTTCCTGCTGTCCGGCCTGCTGCTGTTCGGCACCGGATGCGGCGCGAGTTCGGCGAGCACGCCGCCGTCCGCAGGCGCCGACTCGCCGGTGGAGTCGACGTCCTCGGCGGCGTCCACCCCTGGCGAGGACCTCGACTGGTGGGCCTATCTCGCCGAGAACTCCGAGTCCGTCGGTCTGGTCTTCGACGACGGGCGGGGGACCACGTGGTCCACCGGGGCCGACGAGCCGAAGCCGTTCGCCTCGACCCGCAAGATCCTGCATCTGGCCGCGTACTCGCTGGCCGTGGCCGACGGTGAGATCGACCCGGCGTCGACCGTCACGCTGGGCGAGTGGGAGGCCTACTACCTGGAGGGAACCGACGGCGGTGCGCATCCCGCCGCCCTCGAGGAGTTGGGCATCGACCCGGCGGACAAGGACCAGGAGGTGCCCATCGACGACGTCGTCCACTCGATGATCAAATTCAGCGACAACACCGGGACCGACCTGCTCCGCGACCGCATCGGCGACCAGCGGATGCTCGACGCCGCCGCGCGCATCGGCTGGGAGCCGACCGAGCTGCCCAACTTCCTCGGCGCCGCCATCGCACTGCTCATGCCCGAGCACGCCGACGAGGGCCACGACGCGCTCGCCGAGCGCTACCTCGCCGACGAGGAGTTCCGCTCGGCTGTCCTCGAGCAGAAGCTGCCGAACTGGGACGAGCAGGTCGCCTGGGCCGAGGAGCTCGGGCGGGTGGAGCCTCGACACATCGACGAGCTGCACCGCCGACTGGTCGAGGACGGGCTCGGCGAGCAGGCCGCTGCCGAGATCGCGGTGCCCCACCTCTCCTGGACCCAGTTGGAGGGCGTGACCGCCAAGGGCGGCAGCTTCCCCGGACAGCTCTCCGACAGTTGGGCGCTGCGGCACGACGACGGCACCCTCTCCTCGATCACCTTCGTGATCACCGGGATGTCCATGGAGGACTGGGGCGCAGGTCTGGGCGGCGGCCATCAGATGGTGATCTACGAGGCGCTGCAGGATCCGGAGGCGGCTGAACGACTGCGTGAGGCAGTTGGCGCAGAATGACACGATGACCGACATCGAACAGCGAGTGGCCGAGCTGGAGGCCAGGGTCCTCCGGTTGGAGGCCGAGCTGTCCGAGGCAGCACCGGCCGACGTCCCAGGTCCGACGGGTCGCGGGAACGGTGCGGGCTCCACCGCCGAGGGTCCGTCGGCGGGCGACACTCCGGACCAGGGCGGGACGGCCGAGCACTCCTCCGGGGCTCGAGGCGTGGTCGGCTACCAGGGCGAGACGGACTGGGCAGGCGGCGTCCACTGGCAGATCGTCTTGAGCGCCGAGCGCGTCATGTCGCTGCCGCTCCCCCCGGCCGCAGGGGTGCTCAGCGCACTGGGGCACCCCGGCCGGGCGGCCATCGTCCGCAGGCTGTTGGCATCGTCGGCCACGGCCGTGGAACTGCAGGAGAGCGCGGGCCTGAACTCGACGGGCCAGTTCTATCACCACCTGCGCACCCTCACGGGGGTCGGACTGGTCGAGCAGGACGGCCGAGGGAGCTACCGGGTGCCGCTCACCCGGCTGATCCCTGTCGCCGTGCTGTTGGTGGCGGCCAGTGACGTCGCCGGATCGCTGCGGTGAGGCCGGCTGCCCCCTGCCTGCCATGCCCTCGCCGGCGGGCAGGCGGGGGGGGCGGTTGTAGGGACAACGTCGATGCGCGATCATGCGGACGAGCGGCAGGGTCATCGTCATGTTTCCGATCCTCGGCAGACCTGTCCTCGGCGGCCTTCTCGTCGCGCTCATCGCGGTCGCATCCTGCGGAGCACCGGCATCCCCTCAGCCCGAGGCACCCGCAGCGCCGCGCCCGGCGACGGCGCTGCCTGCCGGGCTCCCCTCCCCCGCAGGGAACCTGGACTGGCAGGAGTGTGCTGAGTCGCAGGCGGTGCAGTGCGCCACGCTCGACGTCCCGGTCGATCACGCCGTTCCGGCCGGAAGACAGATCAGTCTCGGCCTCGCGCGGCTCCCCGCCCAGGACCCGACACAGCGACGCGGCACGATCATCTTTCATCCCGGCGGACCCCAACCCGCGCTGCCGTTCGTCATGAGGCCGGACGGGCGAGAGCGGCTCGCCGAGCTCACGGCCTGGTTCGACGTGGTCACCTTCGATTCGCGCGGATACGGTTCCAGCACGCCGATCTGCGACGACGCCGCAGCGCCGCCGATCGGCGCCCTACTCGACTCGGCGACGGCGTATCGACGGAATCAGGCCGCCGTCGGCCGATACGGCGAAAGCTGCGTGGATCAGGACTCCGAACTGGCCGCGAACGCCGATGCCGAGTCGGTCGCCCACGACATCGACGCGATCCGCGTAGCCCTGGGCGAAGAGAAGATCACCTTCTACGGCAACTCCTACGGCACGGTCTTCGGTCAGGAGTACGCCGAGCATCACGGCGATCGACTCGACCGGATCTACCTGGACAGCGTCCTCGACCACACCTCGTCCTACGAGGAACGCATCGCAGCAGGTGCACGGCACACAGAGAACCTCCTCCACGGTGCCGCCGACGCCTGTGATCGGGATGAGGCGTGCGCGCTGCACGGCCGAGACGTCCTCGCGGTGTTCGACTCGGTGGCGGCGGCCGCCGACTCGGCGCCGCTGCCCGCCGGTCCGGACCGGACGCTGAACGGGTTCGCGGTCCGGCTGGCGGCAGGCCAGGCTGCTCGGGTCGGCCACCAGGTACTCGCCGAGGCGTTGGTTGCCGCAGCCGATGGTGACGGCACGAGACTGGCCGAGATGCTGCCGCCGACGGAAGGCTTCGACGCAGACTCCGGACAACTGACCTACTGCCTCGACTTCCCGGTGACCCCGGACGACTGGGCAGGTCAGTCGGCGATCGCCGAGCAGATCCGAAACGATGCCCCCCGAGTCGGCTGGCTCGACCCGACAAAGGAGGCCTGGCGCTGTGCAGGCTGGCCGGTGCGGGACGTCAACCCACCCGGTCCGCCCGCCGAGACGGCGGCGCCTGCCGCGTTGATCGTGAACTCCACCGAGGACCCGGCCACCCACCTCGACGGGGCACACGCCGTCGCCGGGTCGTTCCCCGGCAGCGTGGTGCTGCCCTATGCGGACTTCGCGCACGCCGTCTATCTCGGCGGAGACCCCTGTGTGCGCGACGCGGTGCACGACTATCTGCTCGCGGGCACGCTGCCGATGCCGGGCACGACCTGCGCGCCGTGACCGCCGGACCCGCCGACGCACCGGCAGCGCGACGGCGCCCATGGACGTGGCCGTCGCTCCGGCACGGCGCACGCCTCGTGGTGTGCGACCCGTTGTTCGCCGTCCTCGGCGGGCTGACCGGGGCGGCGACCACGACGACGGCCCTCGCCGTCCTGTTCATCGTCCTCCGACCCGACCCGGTGATCATCACGCTGGCACTGGCCGTGCTGCCTGCGCTGCTCCGCGGTCTCCTGCGAGGTGAACGACTTCGCATCGGGCTGTTCACGGGCCAGGCGATCCCGACACCGGCGCAAGCGCGCCGGGATGAGAGCCGACGGACCAGGGTGCTGCGGTATCTGGCAGGCGGAGTCAGCGGGCGCGAGGTCGGCTACCTGCTGCTCATGTGTCCGCTGGGACTGGGCGGCCTGGTGGTGTGCTTCCTGGTCTGGTCCTGGTGCCTCGGGGTGCCTGCCCCATCGGTGTGGGCGTGGGCGATCGAGATCATGACGTCGTTCGGCGTCGACCTGTCGCGGATTCCGCCGCCCTCCTCGTGGGCTGCACTGCTGATCGCCCTCCCCGGCGCCGTCCTGCTCGCCAGGGCGATCACCATCGGACAGATCGCAGCGGCACGGACGCTGCTCGATGCCGAACATCGGCGACGCTTCACAAGCCGGATCGAGGAGCTGACGGCGGGACGAGCCAGGCTGCTGGCCGCGCAGGCGGCGGAACTACGCCGGATCGAACGTGATCTGCATGACGGAGCGCAGGCACGACTGGTCGCGCTCACGATGCAGCTGGCATTGATCGATCGATCCCTGCGCACAGTGGGCGAGCAGGGCGAGCAGGCCCGAGCACGGCTCGACTCCGCCCGGACGACCGCGTCGACGGCGCTGACCGAACTACGCGGCCTCGTCCGAGGCATTCATCCGCCCATCCTCACCGACCGAGGCCTGGAGCCCGCGCTGGAGGCGTTGGTCGCCGATCATCCGCTGCCGGTGGAACTGAGCGTGAGCCTGTCCCGCAGGCTGCCGCCCGCAGCGGAGTCGGCGGTGTACTTCGTGGTGGCCGAGGCCCTGTCCAACAGCGCGAAACACGCGAGTGCCTCAGCCGTCACCGTGGGGCTGTGGGCGGGCCGGGGCAGGACGGTGACGCTGCGGGTGGCCGATGACGGCGTCGGCGGTGCCGACCCGACGGGACCCGGCCTGGCGGGGCTGACGGATCGGATCACGGCGCTGGACGGAACACTCTCGGTGGACAGCCCGCCGGGCGGGCCGACCATCGTGGAGACGAGACTGCCGTGCGCATAGTCATCGCGGAAGACCTCCTGCTGCTCAGGGAGGGACTGGCCCAGATACTCGCCGCCGAGGGGCATCAGGTGGTCGCCGCCGTCGAGGACGCTCCGGCTCTGATGTCGGCGGTCGGCACGCTGGCTCCGGATCTGTCGATCATCGACGTCCGGTTGCCGCCGGGGTTCCGCGACGAGGGACTGCGGGCCGCCGTCGCACTGCGCAGGCGGCTGCCCGACACGCGGGTGCTGATCCTCTCGCAATACGTCGAGCGCGCCTACGCCGCTGAGCTGCTCTCCGACGGGCGGGGCGGGGTGGGCTACCTGTTGAAGGATCGGGTCGCCGACCTCGACGAGTTCATCGCCACCGTCGAACGCGTCGCGGCGGGGGGAACGGCGATGGACCCCGAGGTGGTGGCCCAGCTCCTCAACCGCAATCGGCGTGATCCGACTGTCCACTCGCTCACTCCGCGAGAACACGACGTGCTCGCCGAGATGGCCGAGGGCCGGTCGAACACGGCGTTGGCCGCGCGGTTGCACCTGTCACTGGCCTCGGTGGAGAAGCACATCCGCAGCATCCTGACCAAGCTGGATCTCCCGCCCGACCAGGACACTCATCGCAGGGTGCGCGCCGTGCTGGCCTATCTCGATCATCGCAGGAGATGACCGAGGCGAGGCGTCACGTCGAGCCTTCCGCCCCCAACGTCCGGGGCCACCGACCACGGTGGTGCGGCCGAGACGGTCGCAGCTGCCGAGACGGCTCCCCCGAGAGCGCACTGGGCCGCCCGGCGGCGGTCGCCGGGCGGCCCGTGCGAGCCGTGGTCGATCAGAGCCGGAAGTCCAGGTCGGGCTCGATCGTCGCGACGTCCATCTGCGCCTTCTGGAGCTTCCCGGAGAAGTCCCAGTTCAGCGACTGCCAGCGGGTGAACTGGTCGAGCACCCAGATGCCCGACTGCCTGCTGCCGTTGCCGGAGCGTCCGTTACCGCCGAAGGGCAGGTGCGCCTCGGCACCAGAGGTCGAGTTGTTCACGCTGACCATGCCCGCGCCGATCCCGGCCCGGAACCGGAACGCCGTCGCGGGGTCCGTGGTGTAGACGCTGGCGGACAGCCCGTAGCCGGGACGGTCGGCCAACTCGAGGGCCTCGTCGAAGGTCCGGTAGGTGGTGACGCCGACCAGCGGGCCGAAGGTCTCCTCCAGAAACACCTGGTCGTCGGGACGGACACCGTCCAACAGCACCGGGTGATAGAAGAGACCGGCCGAGTGATCGCCGACGAATCCGGTACGCGGGGCGGCGTCGGTGATCCGACCGGTCGCGGTCGAGCCGAGCACCGTGTGGTGGTCGGCCACCCAGCCGAGCAGGCGCTCGTAGTTGTCGGCGAACTTCTGGTCGAGCATCGGGCCGTAGAGCACGTCCTGGCGAGGATCGCCGACGACCGCGTTCTCGACCGCCGTGGTGAGCCTGCGGACGAACTCGTCGTGCACGTCGACGTGGGCGATGATGCTGCCCAGCGAGGTACAGCGCTGACCTGCGGTGCCGAAGCCGGAGAACAGTGCGCCCTCCACCGCCAGGTCCAGGTCGGCGTCGGGCGCGATGACCATCGGGTTCTTGCCGCCCAGTTCCAGGCACGCCGACTGGAGGTGCCTGCCTGCCAGCTCGCCGACCTTCACTCCGACGGCGCTCGAGCCGGTGAAGCCGATCTTGTGGACCGTGCCCTCCGTCAGGGCCTGCTCCAGGCCTGCGAAGGTGTTCTCGCCGTCGGCGTACACGAGGTTGAGCACTCCGGCGGGGACACCTGCGCGCCACGCCAGTTCCGCAAGCGCCCGAGCGCTGGCCGAGGCGTACTCGGCGGGCTTCCACACCACCGCGTTGCCGCACAGCAACGCGGGAACCAGGTACCAGGACGGCACGGCGACGGGGAAGTTGCCCGCCGTGATCACCGCCGCGACGCCCACCGGCACGCGGAAGGTGAAGAGCTGCTTGTCCGGCATCTCCGAGGGCACCGTCTGCCCGTAGAGCCGCCTGCCCTCGCCGAGGAAGAAGTCGGCCGTGTCGATGATCTCCTGCACCTCGCCGAGGGCCTCGGCGAGCGGCTTGCCGATCTCGCGAGTGACCAGTTCGGCCAGCGTCTGCTTGTTGGCCTCGACGAGCCTGCCGAACGACGCGATGACGCGACCGCGCACCGGCGGCGGCACGGCCGCCCACTCACGCTGGGCGCGCTTCGCCGACCGGGCCGCGTCCGCGAGCGTCGACGGCCCGCCCAGGGTCACCGTGGCCACCACGTCGTCGAGCCGCGACGGGTTCCGGGACAGGTACTCGCCGCCGCCCGGCCCGGTCTCCTGACCGTCGATCACCGAACTGATCACCTTCGCGGTGGATGTCACCGATGCGCTCCTTCGCTTCTTCCTGGGCCGACGACCGGTTCTCGGCCGTCGCTGCCGCCGGGGCGGGGAGTCACCGACCACGTCGAGTCTGCCCGCCGCCACGCTCCACGAGAGCGTGCCCGGACCTCGTGCTTCCTGTCGAGTCGCATGGGGGGCCGGACCGCCGCCGCTCGACAGGCACGCACGCCTCCCCGAGTCTGCCTGGCCGAGCACGACGCGGGGAAGACGACACAGCGCGGCTGATGCCTGTCAGGTGCCTAAGCAACGCTGGCGCTGGCCTTGCAGCGACGGGGCTCGGTGCAGTTCCCGCAGCAGGTCGTCGGGCCACTCCCCGGCTCCGCCGCTCGACCCGGCTCGGCGGCGCCTCCGAGCAGGCAGTGCCCGCCCGCTGCGGTCACCGGTCAGCCCGCCCAGTCGACTCGCCCGGCCGACTCGCCCCGCAGCCGAACTACTCCGACGACAGACGCCCCTCCGGCACGACCGGCGGCGCGGACAGCACCGCCCGCCACACGATCTCGCCGTCGATCTCCCGTTTCGTCGGCCGCAGACCGGCGGAGGCCGCCACCCGTCCCGACGCCCGGTGCTCGGGGTGGATGCAGGCCTGAAGGACCTGCACACCCCGCTCACCGAGCCACGCCGTCATGGCGAGTGCGGCTTCCTTGGCCAGCCCTCGGCCCTGCCACGGCACGCCGAGCACCCACGACACCTCGGCGGTGCCGCCCGATCGATTCGCGACGACGGTGGCCCCCACGGTGCCGACGACCCGGTCGTCGGCCCTCGTGCGCAGGGCCCAGTTGCACCAGGAGACCCCGTCCTCCCTCGGTCCCGCCAGCAGCGTGCGGTAGCGGACGCGCAGCTGCTCCGGACTCGCGGGGCTGCCGCCCATGAAGGTGTGCAGCCGGGGATCGGCCAAGGCCTGGGCCATCGGCTCGGCGTGGTCGAGGAGCAGCGGCTCCAGGATCAGTCTCGGCGTGCCGATCGCCTCGGCCCGCACCGCCGACGTCCCGGCTCGGCCCGTCCGGGGATCGGCGGCGGCGCGACTCACAGCCCGACCGCGCGATAGAGCGACCCGATCTCGGGATGGTTGAGCTTGCGCATGCTGCCCGGCCGCTGGTCGCCCAGCTTCACCTCGCCGATGGAGGTCCGCACCAACCGCTCGACCGGGTGCCCGACGTGGTCGAGCAGCCTGCGGACGATGTGCTTCCTGCCCTCGTGCAGGACGATCTCCACCATCGCCTTGGAGCCGTGGGACTCGATGACGCGGAAGTTGTCCACGCTGGCCGGGCCGTCCTCCAGTTCGACGCCCGCCTTCAGCGTCTTGGAGACGTCCCTGGCGATCGGGGCGGAGACCTCGGCGAGGTAGGTCTTGCTGACCTCGTAGGACGGGTGCATCAGCCGGTGCGCGAGGTCGCCGTCGTTGGTCAGCAGCAGCAGGCCCTCCGTGTCGGCGTCCAGCCTGCCCACGTGGAAGAGCCGCTCCGAACGGCTGGTGATCAGGTCGCCGATGCACGGCCTGCCCATGTCGTCGGACATGGTGCTGTGCATCCCGACCGGCTTGTTCAGTGCGAGGTACTCCAGGTCCTCCCGGACCACCACGCGATTGCCGTCGACGTGGATGGTGACCGTCGTCGGATCGACGCGGCGCCCCATCTCGGTGACGACCTTGCCGTCGATGCTGACCCGCCCGGCGGCGATCAGCTCCTCGGCTGCGCGACGCGACGCGATGCCCGCGCGGGAGAGCACCTTCTGCAGTCGGATGCCCTCCGGGTGATCGTCGCCGGGTGCGGCGGGGCGCTCGCGACGCGGCGGACGACTGCTGTGCTCAGAGTTGCTCATCGATGGAATCCACTTCGGGTAGCAATGGGGCGATCGGCGGGAGCTGCTCCAGGGAGGACAGCCCGAGACGTTCGAGGAACAGCTCGGTGGTCCGGTAGAGCAGACCGCCGGTCTCCGGGTCGGTGCCGGTCTCCTCGACCAGGCCACGACCCAACAGGGTACGGATGACTCCGTCGACGTTCACCCCGCGTACTGCGGCCACTCGGGATCGTGTGGTCGGCTGCCGGTAGGCGATCACCGCCAACGTCTCCAGCGCGGCCCTCGTCAGCTTCGCCCGCTGCCCGTCGAGCAGGTATCTCTCGACATAAGGCGCGTACCGATCACGGGTGTACAGGCGCCAGCCCTCGCCGATTCGACGGAGTTCGATGCCGCTCTCGGCCGCGTCATACCGCGTGGCGATTCGGCGCAGGGCCGCCGAGATGCGCCCGGCAGGCTGATCGAGCGTCCCCGCGAGCAGCTCCTCACCCGCCGGGACGTCCACGACCAGCAGCAGGGCCTCCAACGCCGCGTCGAGGGCGGGGTCGTCGGTCAGGTCGGGGGCGTCGTCTCGCGTCGAGGACATCCGGTCTCGCGCGGCCGATGGGGCCGACGGGGCCGGTGTGGCCGGGGGTGCCGGTGCGGCCGGGGATGCGGCCGCCCCCGCAGGCGGCGCAGGCACGTCCGGGTCGGGCACCTCGGGCTGGGGAACCGCAGGCTGGGGCACGTCGGGCACGGGGGCGGCGGGTTCTGGAACGTCCGGGACCGGCACGTTCGGCACCGGCACCTCGGGGCCCGGCTGGTCGGGTCTCGGCTGCTCGGGTTCCGGCTGCTCGGGTTCAGGGTGCTCGGGTTCAGGGTGGTCCGGTTCCGGCTGGGCCGGTTCCGGTACGAGCGGGTCGGGCCCGATCGGATCGGGCACGGCGGGGTCCGGCACCGTCGATGCGCTCGAGATCGATCCCTGGTCCGCACCTGTGCCCGCGAACAGACCGGCAGTCCCGGTCGGCGACGACGAGTGGCCGCGCCGCCCCTCGTCCGCGCTCTCCTGATTCACCCGTACTCCTCGTCCTCGACGCCTGCCCGATCGGACTCGGCGACCGCCCTGGCATGCTCGACGCTGCCGCCGACCCACCGCACCCGCAGGTCGCCCAGCGGATCGGTCTGGTCGAAGAGCACCGAGGTCTCCCGGTACAGCTCCAACAGGGCGAGGAACCGAGCGACCACCTCCACGGTCTGCTCGCAGTCCTCGGTGAGCTCGGCGAAGCTCGCCTCACCGCGCTCCGCGAGCAGGACCCGCAGGTACGCCGCGTGCTCCCGCACCGACACCCTCGCCATGTGCAGGTGCTCCAACGACACGGCAGGCGGCGGGCGCGGCCGGAACACCGCGGCCGCCACCTCGGCGAATCGATTCGCGTCGACGCCGAGGAGCACCTCGGGCAGCAGTCCCTCGAACCGCTCCTCCAGGGTCACCGACCTCGGGTACCGCCGGAACGCGCCCGCCTCCAGCTCGCTGAACAGCGCCGCCACCTGCTTGTAAGCGCGGTACTGGAGCAGTCGGGCGAACAGCAGGTCCCTGGCCTCCAACAGTGCCAGATCCTCTTCGTCCTCCACGTCCGCGGCGGGCAGCAGCCGCGCCGCCTTGAGGTCGAGCAGGGTCGCCGCGATCACCAGGAACTCGGTGATCTCGTCGAGGTCCCATTCCTCGCCCAGCCCTCGGATGTGGGCGATGAACTCGTCGGTGACCTTGTGCAGGGCCACCTCGGTGACGTCCATCCGATGCTGCGAGATGAGTTGCAGCAGCAGGTCGAACGGTCCCTCGAAGTTGTGCAGATGCACGGTGAACCGACCGCCGTGCGGGGCGGGGTCGGCCGGCGTCGAGGCCGGGTCGAGGGTCAGTTCTGTCTCGGGATCGAGGGGGCCTGCCCGGCCGGGATCGATCCGCGTCTCGAGCTGCACCGGATCGACCGCCCCGGACGTCGACCCGACGTCGGCGGCGGACGCTGCCGGAGACGCCGGAGACGCCGGAGACGCCGGAGACGCCGGAGACGGATCAGACCGGCCAGGCTCGCCGCCTGGCTCCGTCGCCGCCACGGGCGCGAGCACCGGTTCCCGCTCGCGACCGGTCATCCCGCCGCCTCCCCGCGCAGCCGCTCGACCAGGATCGAGTCGGCGCCGCGCGCCTGAAGGTCGGCCAGCACGACCGCGACGGCCTCCCGGACGACCCGACCTCGATCGGCGGTGACGCCGTGTTCGGCCAGCAGCACGAGCCGGGCCCGTTCCAGCGCCACCAGTTCCTCGGACGAGACGTAGACGGTGATCTTCGTGTCGTGTCGCCTGCGGCCGGAGCCGCGGGTCACCGCCGTGTCGACGGCAGGGGACAATACGTCGGGCACGTCGGTCGAGGCCTCGCCCGAGGGCCGGCCGGTCTCCGGCGTCGTGGACCTGAACAGCTCGGCGGCACCCGGTAGTGCGGCGCGTCGGGTCACCTGTGCTCCCGGCCTGCCTTCGAGTGCCACGCCCCGCTGCGGAGTCCCGCCGCGAGAGACGAGACCACGAGCCCGGTCATCGCGCGATCACCTCGCGCGCCAGCGCCCGGTAGGCCTTCGCGCCCGCCGAGCGGGGTGCCCAGCGAGTGATCGGCTCCCCCGCGACCGTCGTCTCCGGGAATCGCACCGTCCGGTTGATCACCGTGTCGAACACGATGTCGCCGAAGGCCTCGACGACTCTGGCCATGACCTCGCGGGAATGCAGGGTACGAGGATCGAACATGGTGGCGAGTATTCCGGTGATCTCCAGATCCGGATTCAGCCGCTCCCGCACCTTCTCGATGGTGTCGATCAGCAGTGCCACGCCACGCAGACTGAAGAACTCGCACTCCAGCGGAATGAGGACGCCGTGCGCGGCGGCCAGCGCGTTCACGGTGAGCAGGCCGAGCGAGGGCTGACAGTCGACCAGGATGTAGTCGTAGTCGGCCAGTACCGGCCGCAGGACCCTGGCCAGCGCCTGCTCCCGGCCGACCTCGACCACGAGCTGGACCTCGGCCGCCGACAGGTCGATGTTGCTGGGCAGCAGGTGCATGCCCTCGGTGGAGGTCTCCTGCACGACCTCCTGAACGGAGACCTGTCGCTCCATGATCACGTTGTAGATGGTGGTGTCCAGATGATGCGGATACACGCCGAGACCGACCGACAGGGCGCCCTGCGGGTCAAAGTCGACGAGCAGCACCCGTCTGCCGCACTCGGCCAGTGCCGCGCCGAGGTTGATGGTCGAGGTCGTCTTGCCGACCCCGCCCTTCTGATTGCACATCGCCAGCACCGTGGCGGGGCCGTGCCGGTCCAGTAACGGCGGGTCGGGAACGTGACGGCGGGGCCTTCCGGTGGGCCCGATCTCGCCCTCGAGTGCCTCAAGGGCCTCTTCCTCGGTGGGGTCGGCTGCCCTGGGCGTGAGGCCCAGGTCGACCGCCGCACCACGCGGCCGACCGGCCGAAGGCGACGGTGTCGACATGGTGGCTCGCTCCTCGCATCCAAAGGTTCTCGTGCGGCGCAGCCCGGTGGCGCTTGTTCACGCCTTGCGAAGCCGCAGCGGAACCGTTCTGCCTGCGATCCAACCACCGCCGGGCGCGACCTGATCGCCAAGCCCCACTCCTGCCGCACTCTAAGCGGCAGGCGAAGAAGCGGCAACGCACCTCGCCGTGGCCACATCGCAAGCTTGCCCGCCGCAGGTCGGACCGCGCAGGAGAATCGATGGATCAATTCCGCGTGAGCAGTTCCACACTGTCGGGATGAGTCCGCAGGAATTCCGCCAGGGACAGCGGATTCCGTCCGGTGAGCTGGGCCACGACATCGCCGCGCACGGCCATCTCGCCGGTCGAGATCGCCGCGTAGGAGGTGACCCAGCCCTCCAATTCCCAGTCTTCGGCACCGTGACCGGACCGGGATGCCTTCGCCTCGGCCAGTGTCTGTTCCTGGTAGGTGATGGGGCGGTGGGCGAAGGTGGAGAGCACCGCCGCCGATCGGGCCAGCGTCAGCAGTTCCGGACCCGTGACGTCGTAGACCCGGCCCGCATGACCGGTTCCGGTGAGGACCGACCGGGCGACGCGGGCGACGTCGTCGCGGGAGACCCACGCGACCTGGCCGTCGCCTGCCGGCCCCCTGATGACGCCGTCGTCGGCCACCCAGGTGGGCAACAGGTCCAGGTAGAGACTGGGCCGGAGGAAGGTGAACTCGACGCCGCTGGCGCGGATGTACTCCTCGGTGCGGAAGTGATCCCTCGCGAAGGTGAACGTCGCGTCCGGGTCGGCGCTGAGGAACGACAGGTACACGAGGTGTTCGACGCCGGCGGCGACGGCGGCGTCGACCGCCGTCCGGTGTTGCGGCACCCGCTCCGGGTCGGCGTCGGCGGAGACGAGGAAGAGGGTTCGCACGCCGTCGAACGCGGCACGCATTCCGTCGGCGTCGGAGTAGGAGGCAGCGCGGACCGACGATTCCGGCAGCTCGGGTGCGCGTCCGGCGTCGCGGACCACCAGCCGGGTCGCCGTGCCCTGGTCCGCGAGCAGCCGCGCGATTCGGCCGCCGACTGCTCCGGTGGCTCCGGTCACCCCGATCATCGAACCTCCTACCCGAGCGGCATCCCCTGAATGCGGGATGGATTCACGTTAAGACCTCCTCGGGTTTCCTGCCTCATGATCAGCCTCACCGCAGGCGACGGCCCGTCTGCTCGGCAGCCCCGCGATCGAGAAAATCCGCATCAAGGGCTCTCCGTCTGCCCGACGGTGCGCCGCGACGGCCGGAATCGCACGCATCCCCGTTCCCGATTCCGACGCGTACTGACGATCGCCTGCTCCGCACGGCGGCGCGGCGCCCGACGCGACATGCGCGGGCGACTCAGTCGGGGTCACGCGCGCGAGGATGCGCGAGCGCGTAGACCTCCCGAAGCGCGTTGATCGTGACCAGCGTGTAGACCTGCGTGGTGGTCACGGAGGCGTGGCCGAGCAGTTCCTGCACGACGCGCACGTCCGCGCCCGCCTCCATGAGGTGCGTCGCGAACGAGTGCCGGAGGGTGTGCGGCGAGACGGAGTCCGCGAGGCCCGCCGCTGCGGCGGCGGTCTTGAGCACCTGCCAGGCGCTCTGCCGCGACAGACGCCCGCCCCTCGCGTTGAGGAATAGCGCCGGGCCGCCTCGGCCCGCCGCCGCCGACGTCGGCCTGCCCCGCACCAGGTAGGCCTGCACCGCCGCCAACGCGGGTCGTCCGATGGGGACGAGTCGCTGTCGTCCGCCCTTGCCTGCCAACAGAACGGTCCGCCCTTCGGTATCGACGTCGTCGACGTCGAGACCGACGGCCTCGGAGATCCGGGCTCCCGTCGAGTACAACAACTCCACGACGGCGCGGTCACGCAGTCCACGCGGATCTGATCCGCCGCTGCCGTCGATGAGCCGCAGCACATCGTCGACGGGCAGGGCCTTGGGCAGCCCGCGCGGGATGCCGGGCGGCGAGACCTCGGCCGCCACGTCGACCGCGACGACTCCCTCCCGATGAGCGAATCGGTGCAGCCCGCGCACCGCGATGAGCGCCCTGGCCGCCGATCCCGCCGACAGCGCCGGTCGGGACGGCCCGCCCTCCCGAAGGGCGGCGACGTGGGCGGTGACGTCCGCACGAGAGACGTCGGCCAACGTCGTCACCTCCCTGGCGGCGAGGCTCCGCAGATAACGACGCAGGTCCCGGCCATAGGCGTCCAGGGTGTTGCGGGCGGTGCCGCGTTCGACCGCCAGATGGTCGAGATACTCGGTCAACCGTCCGACGAGCTCGTCGGACGGCTCTGGTTCGTCCGGGTCGTCGCAGGCCTGAGCGGCTCCGGGGTCCCGGGGATCAGAAGAGCCGCGCCCGACGTCGTTCGCGCCCCCGAGCCGGTCGGGCCCGGCGGTCTGCCGAGCAGCGGTCTCCGCAGGACGAACTCCGGCCGAGGCCCGGTCCGCCGGGGCCGCCGACGCCTCGATCTCCGAAGAGCCTGTCTCGACCTCCTGACCACCGGTCATGTCCGCACCGCCCGTGGTCTGCCGAGGCACGTCGGCCCGTCGTCGCGCCGTCGACCAGGGAACGCAGCCGCCAGAGCCCAGGACACGACGAGGCAGACGACAGGCGGCCCGGCTTGCTCGCCAAGCTCCGTTCCCGCATCGGCGACACCCCGAAACTGACGGCCGCGAACGGCGGAGGTCCGCCATCTCGGTCGGGGCCGCCCGCACCGGCGCTCGTGACAGGCGACCTCGCGGGGCACGCCGATCCGCATCGAAATCCCTTCGACGGGTCCCGGCAGGCAACGGCCTGCCGCCGACGCCCCAGCCTAGGGTCTGCTCGGCGCGGGCCGCCGCGCGATCTCCTCGGCCCAGTGGTGACGCCCTGGAGTCTCGTCGGGGCCGTCGTGCGCCTCATGCACCTCGCGCGCCGACTCGAGGTCGGGGCAGCCCTGGGCTCGGATCAGGGACATCACCGATCCCGCGCGGCTCGCCGTAGGCCTACCGTCTACAGGCATGGCCTCCTTCGCCAACACCAACGGTCTCCGCATCGGCGACGCCGAGCGCGGACAGGCGATGCAGTTCCTCGGCGACCACTTCGCCCAGGGCAGGCTGACGATAGAGGAGTACGAGGAGCGGATCGGGGCCGTGACCCTGGCCCGCACCCGCTCGGAACTCATCGTGCTGTTCAACGACCTGCCCGGCACTCACCAGCTGGCTCCCGACCTCACGGTGGGCGAACCGGAGCGCACCCCGGCCCCCGCGCCGACGAAGACCACCGGCACAGCGCCGAGCATCGGGGACTCCCTCGGCCCGTTCGTCCGGTCGGCGGGCGAACTCGCCGACTCACTCGGCCGTTCGCTCAACCGCGCGATCTCCTCCGGAGACGTCCAACCTGCGGCGGGCGAGTCACCGAGGTATCGCGTGTTGGCGGGCGTCCTGCAGATCGTGCCGTGCTTCGGCGCAGGTCGGTTCTACACCGGTCACGTCAAGCTCGGGCTGGCCCAGTTCCTGCTCTCCTTCATCGGGGTCGGCCTGCTCTGGTCCTTCGTCGACGGCGTGCTACTGCTCGCCCACGGCGGCGAGGACGCCGAGCGGCGCGCGCTGCGCTGATGCTCCGGTAGGGGTTCGAGTCACCTCCGCAGTCCGATGTCGCCCAGTGTGGAAAGACTTAGCATCGGCCCGGTGACAACGGAGGCACCGACGAGGAACACCGACAAACCGGAGCGGCTGCAGCCACGTGCCCTGATCAGAGTGGCGACCCTGGTCCTGCTGACCGGTCCGGATCGTTTGCTGGGCACGCCACGTCCACGGATGTCGCGTCTGCTTCGTTGGACGATGTCGCCACTCGTCACCGCCTTGCTCTTGGCGAACGTCGCATTCGGTGTGTCCCGGCTCGATCCGCTCGTGAGCAGCCCCGGACCCGGGGCAGACGCCCCGCTCGCACCGGTACCTCAGCTAGCGCTGCTGGCCTCGGCGGGCATCTGCGCCTTCGCCTTCTTTCGACCGCTGATCGCCTGGCGGCTGGCGACGGCCACGATGGTCGGCTGGGTGTTCCTCTTCCATGAGGTCCTCGGCGACCTGCTGCCCTTCTGGTCGAACTACCTCACGGTGATGTTCCTGGTCGCCTTCCGCCATGCGAAGTGGATCGCGGTGACGACCGCGACATGCGGATTCGGGCTGTTGCTGTCCGTACTCCCCCTGGCGATGGACGAGGCCGTCGGCACTTTTCCGGTCACCGAGCTGCTGCTGTCCGGCGTCATCGTCGTACTGCTCGGCGGCGTCCTCGGCCGGTTCCGCACCAGCGCCGTCCTCCAGAGCTCTCCCACCGCCGAGGGCGAGGACCCCGAGGGGCATGCCGAGCGCAGGCAGCGGGAGGAGCTCGCCGGGCTCGTCGCCGAGACAGGCAGGGCCGTGCGGTCCTGGGCACGCACGGCGGGCGCGCTGCTGTCATTGGTGCTGATCAGCGGCACCGATACCGCACTGGCCCGGCGCGGACACACTCCACGCCGATGGCGACGCCAAGTCCGCGTGCCGTTGATCGCCGCCTACGCACTGACCGTGACGATCGCAGGCGTCGACAACTTCGCGGACCAGCAGGACACCATCTGGCCCGAGATCCTGGCATTCGCAGGCGGCGGGATCGCCGTCCTGGCGTTCGTCCTGCCCATGGTCGCCTGGCGAGCCAGCATCCTGGCGATCGTGACGGCCTTCGTCACCGTTCCGGCGGACCTCGGGCGGATGCTGCCGATGTGGGTGGTCGTGCTGACCGTGCTGTTCCTGGTCGCCTACCGACACACCGCGCGGATCGTACTGGTGATCCTGGCGGTGACCTGCGTGGTCGTATGGATCAGCGCGGCACTGGCCGAACGATCGTGGGGGATGATCAACCTCGGCGGAGTGCTCGTCTCCGCGATCGTGGTGGCGCTGCTCGCCTACTCCCTCGGCTCCGCGCACCGGGCCCGCCGAGACCTCGCGGCCGAGGAGCAGCGCACCTCCGAGGCACAGGCCGAACAGGTGCGGCTCAGCGAGCGCAACCGGATCGCCAGGGAGATGCACGACGTGGTGGCTCACCACATGTCGATGATCGCGGTGCGATCCGAGACCGCCCCCTACCGCCTGCCCGATCTGTCCGAGTCCGGCAGACAGGAGATCGCCGAGATCGGCGAGGCCGCCCGCGCAGCGATGTCGGACATGCAACGACTTCTCGGCGTGCTCCGCGACGCCGATCACCAGCCCGCCCGCGCGCCGCAGCCGGGCCTGAACGATCTGGCCGACCTCGTCGCCACCAGCGGCGACTCCGGCATGCCGGTCACGATGAGCCTGCCGGACGGCCTGGAACAGGTCGTCGGCGAGGCCTTGGGCCTGACCGCATACCGCATCGTCCAGGAGGCGCTGACCAACGCAAGCCGCTACGCCCCCAATGCGCCGATCCGGATCGATCTGACCCGCGACGGGGCTAAGCTGATCATTACGGTGCGGAACGAACCACCGTCCGAACCGCCACAGGTCGCAGTGCGCCGATCGGGCGGCGGGCACGGCCTGACCGGCATGCGGGAGCGGGTCGACCTGCACCGGGGAACGCTGACGGCGGGTCCGACCGCGAGTGGCGGCTTCCAGATCCGGGCCGTGCTGCCTCTGACCGACGACGCACCGTCCGACGACGCCGAGGAGTAGAGATGATTCGCGTCCTGGTGGCAGACGACCAGGCGATGGTGCGGGAGGGGTTCTCGGCGCTGCTCGCGGCTCAGTCCGACATCGAGGTGGTCGGCTCGGCCTCCGACGGTCGCGAGGCGGTGACCGAGACCCGGCGGCTGACCGGCGAGGGCGTCGGGCCGGACGTGGTGTTGATGGACATCCGGATGCCCGTCCTCGACGGTCTCGCCGCGACCCGACTGCTGATGGACCTGCCCCGTCCGGCCGACAGCTCGCCGCCTCGCGTGCTGGTGCTCACCACCTTCGACCTGGACGACTACGTCTACGAGGCGCTGCGCTCCGGCGCCAGCGGCTTCCTGCTCAAACACGCTCCGTCGGCCGATCTGCTGGCCGCCGTCCGGGTTGTGGCCGAGGGCGAGGCACTGCTCGCTCCCTCGGTGACCCGGCGGCTCATCGAGGACTTCGTCCGGACGCGGCCGGTGGAGCCGCCGCTCCGAGGAGGGCCTGGTCGCCCCGATCCCCTCCGTGCGCTGACCGATCGGGAGACCGAAGTGCTGACCCTGGTCGCCAGAGGTCTGTCCAACACCGAGATCGCAGGCCGCCTCGTGCTCGCCGAGCAGACGGTGAAAAGCCATGTCAGCCGGGTCCTGGCCAAGCTCGGGGTGCGGGACCGAGCCCAGGCCGTGATCGCCGCCTACGAATGCGGGCTGGTGACGGTCGGCTCCTGACCCGTACCCGGGTAGGGGTACGAACCGCCCGTAGGCCACCTCTCGTAGCACCTCGGATTCGCTACCGTCGCGGGGCGATTCGAGCCCGCTCAGCCTCTTAGCGTTCAGCCCGATCGATCACGAAGGCGGATCGGTCGGGAAGGACGACGAGGATCATGGGCACCAGAGAACGAGCGGTTCGGCAGCTCCGATCGATCGGCCGCCCGACGGCTGCGGTGCTCGGCCTGAGCGTGCTGGTCGGCCTCACCACGGCACCCGCATCGACGGCGGCGGCCCCCTTCGCGCCCGCAGCCTCGGCGGCGGCCGCCTGGGCGCAGGATCGTTCACAGGGCAGGCCGCTGCCGCCGCCTGATGCCGAGCCCGCCGTGATCGCCGCGTTCTTCGCCGCCACCGGTCCGGCCGAGGCCGAACGTCTGGTCGACGCCCATCCCGCCGTGCTGGGACAGCTGGACGGCGCGCCCGCCGCGCTGCGGTACGCCGCGAACCGGCACCGCTCGGACGAGTCGGAGCCTGCGGCCGGACCCGACGAGGCAGCGGTCCGTCAGGAGCAGCTGTTGCTGTTCGATCCGCAGGGGCGCGGCCGGGTCGCCGTGGTGCTGGGCGATCTGGACGAGGCGCGGGACGTCGCGGTGCTCGTCCCCGGTTCGGACGTGGACCTGGCTCGGTTCGCCGAGTCGGAGCTGCCGCTGCGCAGGCCGATGGGCATGGCTCGGGCGCTCCATGACGAGCTGACCACCCGGTCCCCCGGCACGCAGACCGCCGTCATCGCCTGGCTGGGCTACCAGACGCCCGAGGGTATCGGGCTGGACGCCGTCGGCGGGCGGCTGGCGCGTGCCGGCGCCCATGAGCTGGTCGACTTCGCCACCGGCCTGCGGACCCAGAACCCGGACCAGCGGATCAGCCTCGTCTGCCACAGCTACGGCGCGGTGGTCTGCGGTCTGGCCGCGCCCGAACTCGCCGCCGACGAACTCGTGTTCCTCGCCGCACCAGGCGTCCGCGCCGAGTCGGTGGAGGAACTGGACACCGAGGCACGAGTCTGGGCAGGCCGAGGTGAGAACGACTGGATCTCGGCCGTCCCGAAGCTGCGTCTGGGGGACCTCGGTCACGGCGGCGACCCGACGGTCGAGACCTTCGGCGCTCGCAGCGTGCCTGCTCGGGACGTCGCAGGACATGACGGCTACTTCGAGCCGGGCACCGACTCGTTGACCGCCGTGGCCGAGATCGTGCTGGGCTCCGCCGCGCCCGATGTCGCGGCCGTGTCCGCCGAGGCGGCCCCGGAACCTGGCGTTGTTCCCGGCGACTCCCCGGTCGGCGCAGCAGGCCGCCCGGCGCCGCACCCGACTGACGACGCCCACTCGGCGGTGCGCTGATGACGACCCGTGCCCGGCCCCGGGACCCGTCGATCGACCTCGTCCGTGCGGTCGCGGTGTGCGGAGTGGTGCTCGGCCACTGGCTGGTCACTCCCCTGACTGCGAGCCGGGACGGGTTGGTCGCAAGCAGTCCGCTGGCATCGCTGCCGACGCTGACACCGCTGAGCTGGCTCCTCCAGCCTCTCGGCCTGTTCTTCCTCGTCGGTGGCTACCTCGCCTCGGCAGGGCGGCGAGCAGGGCGAGGGGAACGGGCCTGGCGGCTGGGGCTGCGGCGATTCGTGCTCCCGGTGGCAGCCCTGTGCGGCGGTTGGGCCGTGGTGTTCGCCGTGCTCGCCGTACGCGGCCTGCCGCAGCAGACGGTGGTCACGACCGCACAGCTGATCGTCTCCCCGCTGTGCGTCCTCGGCGTCTACCTGCTGCTGCCGGCCGTGACACCGCTGGCACGGCGGCTGGACGCCCGGTTCGGCCTGGCGGCCGCGCTGCTGCCCGCCGCCCTGGCACTGCTGGCGGAGGCCGTGGCCGCGACGTCGCCCAGCGGGCTGGCGCAGGCCGTGGGTCTGACCACGGTGGTGACCGTGTGGTGGGTTCCGTGGCAGCTCGGCACGGCGTTGGCCGCCGGACGGCGACCCGGCAGGCTGTCGAGTGCGGTGCTGGTCTGCGTCGGGGTCCTCGGCATGGCGATCGCGGTGACGGTCTTCGGCTACCCGGCGGCCGGGATCGGCGTTCCCGGCGCCGAGCGGTCCAACCTGCTCCCGCCCTCCCCGGTCGCGCTCGCGCTGGCCGTCGCGCAGATCGGCCTCGTCCTGCTGCTGTGGCAGCCGTTGCACCGCATCGCGACACACCCGATCATCACCCGCGTGGTCACGGTGCTGAACCAAGACGCCATGGGGATCCTCCTGCTGCATCAGAGCGCCCTGGTCGTGGTGAGCCTCGTCGCCGCACGGGCAGGCGTGCTGCCCGGCCTGCACACTGTCGCCGACGACCCCGGCTGGCTGCTGCTGCGGCTGGCCTGGCTGCCGGTGTTCGCGCTGGTCCTCCTGCTGCTCCTTCAACTCACGGCACTCGGTCCTCGGCGGGTTCGCAGGCGGCGGGGGACTGTCCCGACGCGGGAGCCTGAGATCACGACGGCCTCAGCGTGCGCAGCTACGACGATCGGCAGGCTCGAGGACCCGGACTGCCCTGCCGTGCCCGGCGGCGACGGACGGCCGCGGCGAGAGCGGAGCATCCACGAAGGGACTCGGCCATGACCGGCCGTCTCCGTCGGGAAAGCAGACAGTGATACTCGGTAGGGGTCGAAGGGCGCTACGGTGATCCAGTGGCAGGCGCAGACAATCTCCATCAGAAAAGAATCGGCACCACGGAACGCGAATCAGCCGTGAGTGCGCTCGGCATTCATCTCTCCGAAGGCAGGTTGAGCCTGGAGGAGTACGAACAACGGCTCACACACACGATGGACGCGAAGACGAACGGGGACCTGCTCGCGATCTTCAGCGACCTGCCCGTCCCGCATCCGACGCTGCCGGGTGTGGCGACGCTCCGGCCCACCGCACCGCGTCCCCCGCAGGCACCGCCTCCGTCCGACGTCGTCGTCTACTCGTCGAAGTCGAAGATCGCCGCAGGCGTCCTCCAGCTCATTCCGAGTTTCGGCATCGGCCGCTTCTACACCGGACACATCGGAATCGGCCTGGCCCAGCTTCTGCTGACGCCGGTCTTCGGCATCGGCGTCCTCTGGTGCTGGATCGACGGAATCCTGCTGATCGCCAACGGCGGACGCGACAGCCGGGGCCTTCCCCTCCGCGACTGATCGCCTCGGCGACCGAACGGCAGGCATCGCATCGGGCCCGTTCCCGGCCGGGTCGGGCACCGATGCACTTCGCCGAAAGGCCCGAGTCCTGCCGAGACGGCCTCTCGACCGGAGGGCACGGCGAGGCGATCGACTCGCCTCGCCGTGCCCGCGCAGCCTCGATCAGTCCGAGCCCGCCGTGCGCCTCGCCCATCGAGTCGGCCGATCCGGCCACGGCGCGGTGGTCTCTCTGGCCTCGGCCAGGCCCGTCAGCACGGCGCGCGCCGCCAGCAGACCCGCCGAGGTCGAGGCGTTGACGATCTCGCCTGCGACCACCATGCGCACCGCCTCGTCCAGAGGCACGCGATGCACCACGAGGTCGGCCTCCTCATTGCCCTCGGCGGTCATCTCGGCCACCTCGTGCAGGTCGAGGGCGAGGAAGACCCGGACCACCTCGTCGGTGAAGCCCGGCGAGGCGGCGACGTCGACCAGCACCGACCACCGCGAGGCCGACAGCGCGGCCTCCTCGGCGAGTTCGCGCCGCGCGGTGTCCACCGCAGGCTCGCCCGCCACGTCGAGCAGTCCCGCAGGCAGCTCCCACAGTCGTCTGCCCAACGGATGCCGATACTGGTGGATCAACACCACCCGGCCCTCGTCGTCGACGGCCACGATCGCGACCGCACCGGGGTGCTCCACGACCTCACGACGACCCGTGCCGCCACCCGGCATGGCGATCTCGTCGACGCGCAGGGCCATCACTCGGCCCTGGTACAGGTCCTCGCTGCCCACGATGCCGAACTCGTGGGCGCCCCGAGTCCGCCGCACGCCGTCGGACGACGAGGCAGGCGGCGAGGACGGGTCGGACGGCGTCATCGAGACGCTCCGGCCTTGCTCGGCGCCGCCTCGGGCAGCTCCACCGGAAGCCGCTCCTGCGCCTTGTAGTCCGCCGCCGCGCGCACGAAGGCCGCGAACAGCGGATGCGGCCGCGTCGGCCTGCTCTTGAGCTCGGGATGGGCCTGCGTGCCGACGAAGAACGGATGCACGTCGGCAGGCAACTCCACGAACTCGACCAGCCGGTCGTCCGGCGACAGGCCGGAGAACACCAGGCCCGCCTCGGCCAGCCGCTCCCGATAGGCGTTGTTGACCTCGTAGCGATGCCGATGCCGCTCGGAGACGTCGGTGGCGCCGTAGGCCTTGGCGGTCACCGTCCCGGCCACCAGCCGCGCGGGGTAGGCGCCGAGCCGCATCGTGCCGCCCATGTCGCGCTCCCCCGCGACCACGGCCTCCTGATCGGCCATGGTGCTGATCACCGGATGCACGCAGTCCTCGCCGAACTCGGCCGAGTTCGCCCCGTCCAGGCCCGCGAGGTCTCGCGCCACGTCGATCACCATGCACTGCAGCCCCAAGCACAGGCCCAGCATCGGAATCCCGCGCGTGCGCGCGTACCGGATCGCGCCGACCTTGCCCTCGATCCCCCGCACGCCGAATCCGCCGGGGACGAGGATTCCGTCGACGCCTGCCAACGCCGCCGACGCACCCGCGTCGGTGTCGCACTGGTCAGAGGGGACCCAGACGATCTCCACCTTGGCATGGTGGGCGAACCCGCCCGCCCGCAGTGCCTCGGTGACCGAGAGGTAGGCGTCCGGCAGGTCGACGTACTTGCCGACGAGCGCGACCCGCACCGTCTCGGCGGGCTGGTGTACCCGGTCGAGCAGGTCGCCCCACACCCGCCAGTCGACGTCCCGGAACGGCAGACCGAGCCTGCGGACTACGAAGGCGTCCAAGCCCTCGGCGTGCACGACGCGCGGGATGTCGTAGATCGAGCGCGCGTCGGGCGCCGCTACCACGCCGTCGGTGTCGACGTCGCACATCAGGGCGATCTTGCGCTTCAGCGCCGCCGGGATCTCCCGGTCGGACCGGCACACGATGGCATCGGGCTGGATGCCGATGTTGCGCAGCGCGGCCACCGAGTGCTGCGTCGGCTTGGTCTTCAGCTCGCCGGACGGCGCCAGGTACGGCACCAACGAGACGTGCAGGAAGAAACAGTTGTCGCGCCCGAGGTCATGCCGTACCTGACGGCAGGCCTCTAGGAACGGCAGCGACTCGATGTCGCCCACCGTGCCCCCGACCTCGGTGATCACCACGTCGGGGGTGATCCCGTTCTCGTCCGGCTCGGCCATCGCCCTGATGCGGGACTTGATCTCGTCGGTGATGTGCGGAATGACCTGCACCGTGTCACCGAGATACTCGCCGCGCCGTTCCTTCGCGATCACCGTCGAGTACACCTGGCCGGTGGTCACGTTCGCGCGACCGGACAGGTCGCGGTCCAGGAATCGTTCGTAGTGGCCGACATCGAGGTCGGTCTCGGTGCCGTCCTCGGTGATGAACACCTCACCATGCTGGAAAGGGTTCATCGTGCCGGGATCGACGTTGAGATAAGGGTCGAGCTTCTGCATGGTGACCCGAAGGCCACGGGCCGTGAGCAATTGCCCCAGGCTGGATGCCGTCAGCCCCTTCCCGAGGGAGGATGCGACTCCTCCCGTGACGAACACGTGCTTGATCGTGCGTGCCTGCAGCACCAAGAGGGCTCCCCGTGGTTCCCGATTCACCGACCGTCACCGGATCGGACTAGCTTCTGGGAGGACGGCGTGATACCGATCCACGGGGTCTTAACGTAACACCACGTGCCATGAACGGCCCACTCACGGGGCCGGATCGCAGGTCATCCGCCACCGGCCCCCGCCGGAACGTCGTCGTCGACAGCCGCCGCGTCACGCCCCTCGGCTGCGGACTCCGGCTCGGGCGGCGCACCGCCCGCAGGCGCCTGTGCGTCCGGGGCGGGCCCCTGTGCACCCTCCGCGACGCCGTACTGACCGGCCGCGCCCTCGTTCTGCTCCCGCAGCGCCAGGATCACCGCGATCCGACCCGCCGCCCGGTCCACTTCGTCCACTGTGGACAGGCTTCCGGTGACCGCTCGATCGGCCCGCACAAGCCCCACCGAGCCGGTCCCCGTCGCGGAGCCCGCCCGGCCCGCGAGGACGGCCCCGGCGCCGGACCGGTCGAGCTGGGCGGCGAGCCGGGCCACCACTGCGGCACGGTCCCCGGCAGCGTTCGCGGCACTGACGCCGCCGTCGAGGACGAGGACGAGCCTGCCCGGCTCGACATCGCCGCCCGCCTGGACGAAACCGCCGTCGACCAGCCCGCCGAGTGCCGCTGCACTCTCCTCGGCAGACGCCTGCGGCTCGTCGGTCTCGGGGTCGGTCGACAGCAGCGCACCCAGCAGGCCGCCCGCCAGCGTCCCGGGGTCCACGGCGGCAGGCAGCTGGGCCCCGGCGGGCAGCACGCCCCGCACGAGGTCACGCAGCTGGTCGGCCCGAGCCGGATCGGTGAAGCCGTCGGTGAGCTGGATCTCACCGGACACGGTGCCGCCCGCCGCGCCGATCAGCTCGCGGATCGCATCCCGGTCGGCGGCGTCGGCCTCGACCGTGCTGACCAGCGCCACGCTCTGCCCGTCGAGCGCTCCGGCCACCGTCTGGCCGCCGACGGCGGCGGTGAACGCCTCGGCGTCGCCCAGCCGAGCGGCCAGGTCGTCACGCTCCGTCTGCAAGGTCGCGATCTGCTCGGCGGACGACGGCCCGTCCGAACCGATCCCCGCGAGCAGCCGATCGGCGACCGCCGTGGACCCCAGGACCACGCCGACGGCCAAGGCCAGGAACACCGAGGCCATCGCGACCAGGTGATAACGCAGTGTGATCACGAGAACAGCCCCTTCACCCAGCTGTTGAAATCGGTCATTCCGTCGATGGCGATCTGGCCGTAGACGGGTGCGAGCCCGGAGACGGCCACCGCCGTCACCAGCACCGTCGCGACACCCGCCAGCAACAACGCCACGGCACCCGAGGTGACCCGGCTCCGATGCAGCACGGAGACGGCCTCCGCGTCGATCAGTCGCCCGCCCAGCCGGAGCCTCGTCAGCACCGTCGACGGATTCGACCCGGTCCGCCCCCGGTCCAGGAACTCGTGCAGCGTGGCCTCACAGCCCACCGCCACGATCAGCTCGGCGCCCTTGTCCTCGGCGAGCAGCAGGGCCAGGTCCTCCGGATTGGCCGTAGAGGAGACGGTCACCGCGGGCAGGCCGAGATCCTGGGCGAGATCGAGCCCCGGTGCCTCACCACTCGGCCAGGCCGGCACCACCAGCTCGGCACCACAGCGCAGCGACTCCACGGAGATCTGCTCCGGGTCGCCGACGATGACGTCCGGCCGCAGCCCCTGCGCCCGCAGCGTGTCGGCGCCCTGCTCGACGCCGATGAGCACCGGTCTGGACTCCTTGACGAACCGGCGCAGCCGCCGTAGATCGGCCAGGTGATCGGGCCCCGGCGCGACGACCACCACTCGCCGACCGCGAAGGTCGACGCCCAGCTCCGGCAGACCCGCACCGTCCAGCAGCAGCGCCCGTTCCTGCCGGAGGAACTCCGTCGTGTTCGCCGAGAACGCCTCCAGCTGCGCGGACATCCCCGCCTTGGCCTCGACGAGCTGATCGGCCACCGAGTCGGCGGTCTGCTCCACGCCCTTGCCGACCACCAGGTCGCCGGAGTACAGGACGCCCTCGTGCAGCCGGACCCGCGCCCCGTCCCTGACGGTGAGCAGCAGATCGTCGCCGACGTCGTCGACCAGCGGGATTCCGGCGTCCAGCAGCACCTCGGGACCGAGATTGGGGAAGCGTCCGGAGATCGAGGTGGCCATGTTGACCACGGCGGCGGCCCGCGCCGCCACCAGCGCCTCGGCGGTGCGTCGATCCAGGTCCACCTGATCGATCACCGCGATGTCGCCGGGACCGATCCGACGAAGGAGGTCGTCGCCGTGTCGCTCGACCCGAGCCACACCGATCACTCCGGGCAGGTTCTGCTTACGCCGAGTCAGCAGGCCGGTGAACTTCATTCGCCGATGGTGACAAGGCTGACGCCGCGAAGCAGTCCGGACACGCCGGCTTCGCGGGCACGATCAGCCGGCCTCACTCGGACGTGCGGCCTACCTCCCCGTACCGAATGACGCACGATCGCGAGAAGCCACGGACAGCAACTCCTCGGCGTGGGCGCGACCGGTCTCCGTGGAATCCATGCCCGCCAGCATCCTGGCCAGCTCGACCACCCGGTCCTCCTCGCTGACGGTGCGGACGCTGCTGCTGGTGATGCCGGAGCCGGACCCCTTGTGTACGACCAGATGACGATCGGCGTAGGCGGCGACCTGCGGGAGGTGCGTGACGACGACGACCTGGTGAGACACCGCCAGCCTGGCCAGTCGCCGACCCACCTCCACCGCCGCGCGACCGCCGACGCCCGCGTCGACCTCGTCGAACACCATCGTCGGAACCGGATCGGAGTCGGCGAGCACCACTTCGAGCGCCAGCATCACGCGAGAGAGTTCACCGCCGGACGCGCCCTTCTGCACCGGCAGCGCGGGAGCACCCTCGTGGGCGATCAGCCGCAGCTCGACGTCGTCCACGCCGTCGGGCCCCGCGTGCACCCGTTGCCCGTCCAGGGTCAACGCCGCCTCCTCGGCAGGCACGGCGGGTCGCCGCGCCACCCCGACCTCGATTCGAGCCGACGCCATCGCCAGACCCGCCAGTTCGGCGGACACCGCCTCACCCAGTTCCACTGCGGCGACCGCGCGCGCGGCACCCACCCGCTCGGCGTGCTCGGCGAGCTCGATCTCCAAGGCGTCGCGACGCCGCGCCAGCGAATCGAGCAACTCGTCGGAACCGTCCACGAGGGACAGTCGTTCCGTCGCCTGCGCGGCCCAGGCCAGTACGCCGTCGACGTCGGCGGCGTACTTCCGGGTCAGGGCCTTGAGCTCGGCCTGTCGAGACAGCACCCGTTCCAGCCTCGCCGGGTCGGCGTCGAGTCGATCCAGGTATCCCCCCAGCTCCGCGCCGACGTCGACCAGGACGGCGATCGCCTCGGCCAGCCTGGGTTCGAGGTCGCGAAGCTGGGTGTCGTCGGTCCCGGTCAGCCTGCGACGGGCCTCGCCCAGCATCCCCAGCGCGCCGGGCTGATCGGGATCGCCGTCGGCCGCACCGGTCAACGCGAGCTGTGCACCGAGCGCGGCGCCGCGAAGCTGGTCGGCGTCGGCGAGTCGCCGCGCCTCCTCGACCAGCTCCTCGTCCTCGCCGGGCTGTGGGTCCAGCGCCTCGATCTCGGCGAGCCCGTGACGCAGGATGCCCGCCTCCCTGGCGAGTTCCCTGGCCTGTTCGGTGCGCTCCCGCAGTTCCTGAGCGACGCCGAGCCATTCGGCGCGGACCCGCCGATAGTCGGCGAGCGGCGTCAGGACCGGCTCGCCTGCGAAACGGTCGAGCACCACCCGCTGCTCGCCGGACCGCAGCAGCCGAAGCTGATCGTTCTGGCCGTGCACCGCGAGCGCCTGCTCCGCGAGCTGGCCGAGAACGCCGATCGGCACCGAGCGGCCGCCCAGATGAGCACGGGATCTGCCGTCGGCGTTCACCGTGCGCACGGCGATGAGGCTGCCGTCCTCGTCGGGATCGGCACCCACGTCGGCCGCCACCTTCGCAGCGCCGTCGGTGCCCTCGACCCGGAAGCGTCCTTCGACCACGGTGCGTTCGGCACCCGCCCGCACCCGAGACGACTCCGCCCGCCCGCCGCTGAGCAGGTGGAGACCGGTGACGACCATCGTCTTGCCCGCGCCCGTCTCACCCGTCACCACGGTCAGACCGGGGTGCAATTGGAGGGTGGCCTCGTCGATGACGCCGAGGCCCTGAATTCGCATCTCGGCCAGCACACCCCGAACCCTATCGCCGTGGTGAGACGTCCGGGACCCTTCGGCGCCCTCGGCCCGCCGACGGGGGCGGGCAGCCAGGCCGATGAGCACTGTGGAGGCGACCGGAGCGGTCAGTCGTCGATGGGACCGCGCCATCCCTGCACCGGAAGAGAGAACTTGCGGGTCAGCCGGTCGGTGAACGGAGCGGGGCGCAACCGGACCAGGCCAACCGGCAGGTCGCCCGCCAACACCTCCACCCGGGCGCCCGGCGGCAGCTCGACCGTGCGACGCCCGTCACAGCACAACACTGCCGGGTGTCCGTCGGAGGCGACCTCGACGGCCACCACCGAGGTCCAGGCGACCACCAACGGCCGCGAGAACAATGCATGCGCGTTGCTCGGCAGCACCAGCAATGCGGGGACCTCGGGCCAGATCACCGGGCCCCCCGCCGAGAACGCGTACGCCGTCGACCCGGTGGGAGTGGCGCACAGCACCCCGTCGCAGCCGAAGGCCGACACCGGTCGCCCGTCGACCTCGACGACGACGTCCAGAATGCGTTCCCGGCTGCTCTTCTCGACGCTGGCCTCGTTGAGCGCCCAGTCCCGCGCGATGACCTCGCCAGCATAGGAGGCGACGACGTTCACCGTCATCCGCTCGTCCACCTGGTAATCACGGCGGACCACCGCGCGCACCGCGTCCGCGACGTGCTCGGAGTCCGCCTCGGCCAGGAAGCCGACCCGTCCCATGTTCACGCCGAGCACCGGGACGCGGGCAGGCCGGGCGATCTCGGCGGCCCGCAGCAGAGTGCCGTCACCGCCCAGGACGAAGACGAGTTCCACTCCCGTCGCCGCGTCCGGTCCCGGATCGACGACCCGGTCGTAACAGTTCGCGTCGAGATCCGGTGCCTCGTCGGAGAGAACGCGAAGCCTGATGTCGGCCTCGGCGAACATCGCTGCGACCTCGTGCGCGATGCGCCTGCCCGCCTCACGTCCGGTGTGGACGATCATGAGCACCTCGCGGGTCATCGCGGCCCCTCCCGCACGGCGTCACGAACGGCCTGCTCGACGTCGACGGGGTTCCCCGGCGCGACGGTCTGCGCCGCCGTCCGGTCGGCGGACGACACCGGTGCGGGGCTGGCAGGCTCCCCCGCGACGGCATGTCCTCTTGTCAGCCAGAGGAAGTACTCGACGTTGCCTGCCGGACCGGGCAGGGGACTCGCCACCACGCCCCGGAAGCTCAGGTCGTGTCGCTCGGCCACCCGGATCACCTCCAGGACCGCGTCGACGCGGACCTCCGGATCACGCACCACCCCACCGGCTCCGAGCCTGCCCCTGCCGACCTCGAACTGCGGCTTGACCATCGGCAGCAGATCCGCGCCAGGCGCGGCACAGGACGCCAACGCGGGCAGTACCAGTCGCAGCGAGATGAACGAGAGGTCGGCGACGATCAGGGCGACCTGGCCGCCGATCACGTCGGCGTCCAGCGCACGAACGTTGGTCCGGTCCAGGACCCGGACCCGCCCATCGGTCTGCAGTCGCCAGACGAGTTGGCCGTAGCCCACGTCCGCCGCCACCACCTCGGCGGCGTCCCTGCGCAACAGGACGTCGGTGAAGCCGCCGGTCGAGGCGCCCGCGTCGAGACAACGACGGCCTGCCACGCTCAGACCGGCAGGCTCGAAGGCGTCCAGGGCGCCGATCAGCTTGTGCGCGCCGCGTGAAGCCCAGCCCTGGTCGTCCTCATCGGACTGCACGAGTACGGGCGCGTCGGTCTCCACGGCGGTGGCGGGCTTGCGCGCCACCATCCCGCGCACCACGACCCGCCCGGCGTTCACGAGTTCCACCGCCTGCTCACGCGACCGCGCCAGCCCACGGCGAACCAGCTCGGCGTCCAGCCGTACCCGTCGAGTCACGATCAGATCCGATCGATGCCGCTGAGGGCCTCACTCAGTGCGGCGTGCACCGAGTCGAAGCGGGCGACGTGTGCGGCGGTCTCCAGTTCGTCCAGTCCGTCCAACAGCCGGACCGCCTCCTCGACCTCGGCAATGGCGGTCGCGTGATCGGACCCGGTGTGATCAGACACCGCGTGGTCGGCTGCCGAGCGCTCGGAGACCGCGTACGGTGCCCCCGAATCCGATCCAGGCGCGCGTCTGCTCGACAAGACCATCGGGCTCGGGCGCTGATCCGCGTTCATCCGATCCGCTCGTCTCGTGATCGCCATCTGGTCACGATGAACACTCTGCCATGACTCACAGACCGAGTGCGTTCACCACAGCGCGGGAGGCCTCATCGAGTGGCCGTACGGCAGGACCGCCCGCCGACTCGTGCCGGGCCCACCACGCCGCACACAGTCCGCGCAACAGGCCGAGCGCCGACGGCGGCCCCTGGGCGGCCGCGGAATCCGACGTCCGCACCGTCAGCCCGCCCTCGACGACGTCGATTCGCCAGTCCGGCTGCGACGTGATCCGCAGGGACTCCGCATCGTCGAGGACCGAATCCAGATCCGCCGCCAGGAATCCCGGTCGCCTGGCGGGCTCCGCGGCCAGCAGCCCGGCAGGGTCGGTGACCCCGGAGAGCACCAGCAACGCATCCATGCCGCCTGCGACGGCGCCCTCGATGTCGGTGTCCAGCCGGTCGCCGACCACCAGCGGTCGAGCGGAGTCCGCACTGCGGGCCGCCTGCTCGAACAGTGGTGCCCTCGGCTTGCCCGCCACGTCCGGTGTCCGGCCGGTGGCCGCGCGCAGCGCCGCGACCATCGATCCGTTGCCCGGCAGCTGACCGCGTTCCGTCGGAACGGTGGGGTCGAGATTGCAGGCCACCCACCAGGCACCGGACCGGATGGCCTGGCAGGCGGCGGCCAGGTCCGGCCAGGCCGTGGCGACCGAGTGTCCCTGGACCACCGCGGCGAACCGCTCGGGTGACACCGCCTCGGCAGCAGGCACGGGCCGCAGGCCCACCGAGAGGACCTCGGACCGCAGTGCTGCCGCGCCGACCACGAGCACCTCGGTACCGGGGTCGAGCCGGTCGGCGAGCATCGCCGCGCCCGCCTGAGCACTGGTGCTCACCTCGGGGGCGTCGGCGGCGAAGCCGATCATCCGCAGGTGCTCCGCCACCTCGCCGGGAGTCCGTGAGGCGTTGTTGGTGACGAACCGCAGCGTGACGCCCGCCGCGCGGGCCCGCACCAGCGTGGCCTGCGCGTCGGCCACCGGCTCGCCGCCCCGGAAGACGGTGCCGTCCAGGTCCAGCAACAACGCGTCGTACCGGTCCAGCAGCCGCCGACCGGCCTCGACGTCCTCCCGAGTGGCGGAGAACCCGCCCATGCTTCCTCCTCGATCAACGATCCCCGGCGGTGCCGGTCTGATCGGCCGTGCCGGTCGCGTCGTCCGCAGCGGCCCCGGGGCTCTCCTCGGCCGCCGTCGCCGCCGCAGCCGTCTCGCCCGTCTTCCCCTGCTCGTCTGGCGTATCCGACTCGGCGGCCTCGGCCCGCTCCGGGGACTCGGCGTCGTCCGGGGACTCCGTCTTCTCCGAGGACTCGTCGGCAGGCGATTCGGTGCTCGACGGCTCGGGGTCGGACGGCTCCTCCGCAGCAGGCTCGGCGTCGGCGGCCGATGCTGGCCGCGGGTCCGATCCCTGCGTCGTCACCGGCGCCCACTCCGTCGCCGTTGCCGACTCCGACTCGGGCGGGTCCTCCAGGACGGGCCGGTTCCGGGTCGGCCGGGCAGTCGTGCCGTCAGCGCCGTCGGCCGAGGCACGCTCGGCAGGCTCCGACACCCGCGCTGCGGTCGTCGACGTGTCGTCCCGGTCGGTCGCGGAGCGGTCTGCATCGGCGACGTCCGCCGACTCGGCCCGCGACGACGCGGGCTCCTCCACCGGCAGGTAGCGCTGCGGAGGTGTGCGGCCCGCCAGCTCGTCGGCGAGGTCGCTGGCACGCTCGGAGGCGTCGGTCTCGTCCTCGTCATCGGCCTCGGCCGCGTTGAGGAACCACCGCACCGCATCATCGCCCCGACCTGCCGCCGCGAGGTTGTCGGCGTAGGCGTAGAACAGCCGCGCACTCCACGGCTGACGGCGCTTGAGGTCGAGATCCGGACCCTGCAGGGCCACCACGGCGGCGTCCAGCTCACCGAGGTCCCGACGAGCCCCCGCCGCGACGATGCGCAGTTCGATCGCCTCGGCAGGAGGCAGTTGAGACGCCTCCGGCGAGCGCAGCAGATCAAGGGCACGCTCCGGCCTGCCCAAGGCACGCTCACAGTCGGCCATCACCGCGATCATGCCGGGGCCGCCGCTCATCCGGCGAGCCGCCCGCAGCTCGGTCAACGCCTCTGCCCACTGCTCCGCGTGGTACGCGGTCACACCGGCCGCCTCCCGGACCAGGCCGATCCGGCCTGCCTTGGACCGAGCGAACCTCGCGTGAGCCAGCGCGGCCGCGGGGTCGTCGTCCACGAGCTTTCCCGCGGCGACCAGGTGCTTGCCGACCAGCTCGGCCAGGCTCAACGACAACGAGCCCAGCGCGCGGCGAGCGCCCGGATCGAGGTCGGTCATCTCGATGTCCTCGGGCAGCTCCGGCTCGCGGACCGACTCGGCACGGTCGTCCCGACGACGGTCCGACGGCCTGCGGTCGTTGTCCCGACCGGCGAATCGATCGCGGCTGGGGCCGGTCGACCGGCTGTCCTTGTCCCGGAAGGAGCGTGCCGGTCGGTCGGACCGCCCTGCACTGCCGCCTCGCCGGTCGTCATCACGCGGCGGACGCCGATCGAAAGAGCGCTCCGGGCGATCCGAGCGAGCGCTCGAACTGCCACGACGGTCGTCGTCCCTCGGCGGCCTGCGGTCGAAGGACCGTTCCGGGCGATCCGAACGACCAGCCGAAGTGCCTCGCCGATCGTCGTCACGCGGCGGACGCCGATCGAAGGACCGTTCCGGCCGAGAGGTCGACGAATCCCGTCGATCACCGTCGTGCGTGGGCCGACGGTCGCCGAACCTGGGCCGATCATCCGATCGCCGGTCATCGCTTCGGCCGCGGAACGAGCCGCGATCCTCGGAGCGTCCCCGGTCGGCGGAGCCTACGGGGCGTCGATCGTCAGCACGCCTGACACCGCCGCCGTCACGCCGCTCCCAGTCCCGACGCGGCGCCGAGCCGCTCGACCGCGAGTCCCGGCTCGCGCCGGAGCCTGCCGGGCGATCCGACGACCCTCGGCCGCCGGTGAAGTCGCTGCGCCGAGGCCCGTCGTAGCGGGATGGACGACCACCTGTACCGGAGTCGTCCCGACGCGGCCGGTCCGAGCGGAAGCCGCCCCCGCCGCCGGACGCACCGTCCCGGCGCTCCGGCCGGTCGAATCGGCGCGGCGCGCTGTCACCGTCACGGCGAGGACCACGGTCTCCGTCGAACCTGCGATCCCGGCTGCCCCCGGAACTCGGCCGATCCGAGCCACGCGACCAGCCGCCACTCTGGCTTCGGCGGTCCGCGCTTCCCCGAGGTGCGCTGGTGCGCCCCCGGTCGTCACGGCGGTCGGCGGAACCCTGCCTCGGCCGGTCGTCGCCCGACCCGGAACGTCCACGAGAATCAGCGGACCCGCTGCGTCGATCGTCCGGCCTGCCACGTCGGTCGTCACCCTGCTGTCCCGACCGAGCAGGCGAACCGGAACGAGGCCGGTCGCCACGCGGCGGGCCGTAACCGCCCTGCCTGCCCTGGTCCCGGTCCCTGCCGGTGGAGCCGTCGCGGCGCGGAGCGGGGCGACCACCCCGGTCGCCCTCACGCCGGTCTCCCCGAGGGGCGTCCGACCGTCGGGGACGGTCCCCGCCACTCGTGGAACGCTGACCCCGCGAGTCGCCGCTCCGGTTCGCGCCGCGATTCCGGTCGTCTCGGCCGCCGTCTCGGTCCCGACCTCGATCGCGATCACGCGAGTTGTCGCGGGAACCGGAGAACCTGTTCTCTCGCTGTGCCCGATCGCCACCTCCAGGGCCACGACCTGACCCTGAGTGGCTGGGTGAGCGGTGGCTGTTACCGCCAGACCGCTCTTCTGAACCGGACACGAGACCTCCTGCTGACCAAAAACGACTTGCCTAGGTAACACGGTAGCTGGGGGTGTCGAGGTGGTGTCGACCCCGGGCAGGCCGTGCCATGGGTTTCGGGCACAAAAAATGGGTGGAGGGAAAACCGGGAGCACCACACACAAGGGTGCTACAACCAGTCTCCCCTCCACCCATCGGTTGAGGTAAAGGTCGGCGGCGTCCTACTCTCCCACACCCCCACGGGTGCAGTACCATCGGCGCTGGAGGGCTTAGCTTCCGGGTTCGGAATGGGACCGGGCGTTTCCCCACCGCTATGACCACCGACACACCAGCGAACGAACAACCCACCCCCGACACCCGTGGACCGATCGTCTCGGAGTGTCGTCTGCCGAAGCAGACCACACCCAAGACAACCAACCAGAGTGTCTGAAGGGGAACAGTTGTTCCTTCAGAACCACACAGTGGACGCGTAGCATCTTCGTGAGCAAGTCCTCGGCCTATTAGTACCCGTCAACTCCACCTGTTACCAGGCTTCCATCTCGGGCCTATCAACCCAGTGGTCTGCTGGGGGCCTTAACCCACAAAGGGGTGGGACACCTCATCTAGGAACAGGCTTCCCGCTTAGATGCTTTCAGCGGTTATCCCTCCCGAACGTAGCCAACCAGCCATGCACCTGGCGGTACAACTGGCACACCAGAGGTTCGTCCATCCCGGTCCTCTCGTACTAGGGACAGCCTTCCGCAAGTATCCTACGCGCGCGGCGGATAGGGACCGAACTGTCTCACGACGTTCTAAACCCAGCTCGCGTGCCGCTTTAATGGGCGAACAGCCCAACCCTTGGGACCTACTCCAGCCCCAGGATGCGACGAGCCGACATCGAGGTGCCAAACCATGCCGTCGATATGGACTCTTGGGCAAGATCAGCCTGTTATCCCCGGGGTACCTTTTATCCGTTGAGCGACACCGCTTCCACCAGCCAGTGCCGGATCACTAGTCCCGACTTTCGTCCCTGCTCGACCCGTCAGTCTCACAGTCAAGCTCCCTTGTGCACTTACACTCAACACCTGATTGCCAACCAGGCTGAGGGAACCTTTGGGCGCCTCCGTTACCCTTTGGGAGGCAACCGCCCCAGTTAAACTACCCACCAGGCACTGTCCCTGAACCCGATCAGGGTCCGAGGTTAGACATCCAGTACGACCAGAGTGGTATTTCAACGACGACTCCGCAGCCACTGGCGTGACCACATCACAGTCTCCCACCTATCCTACACAAGCCGAACCGAACACCAATACCAAGCTATAGTAAAGGTCCCGGGGTCTTTCCGTCCTGCCGCGCGTAACGAGCATCTTTACTCGTAGTGCAATTTCGCCGGGCCTGTGGTTGAGACAGCGGAGAAGTCGTTACGCCATTCGTGCAGGTCGGAACTTACCCGACAAGGAATTTCGCTACCTTAGGATGGTTATAGTTACCACCGCCGTTTACTGGCGCTTAAGTTCTCACCTTCGCCCCGAAGAGCTAAGCGGTCCCCTTAACGTTCCAGCACCGGGCAGGCGTCAGTCCGTATACATCGTCTTACGACTTCGCACGGACCTGTGTTTTTAATAAACAGTCGCTTCTCCCTGGTCTCTGCGGCCACACAACGCTAGCCCGCGAAGGGCTTCACGCCACACGGCCCCCCTTCTCCCGAAGTTACGGGGGCATTTTGCCGAGTTCCTTAACCACAGTTCACCCGATCGCCTCGGTATACTCTACCTGACCACCTGTGTCGGTTTGGGGTACGGGCCGCGAAGATACTCGCTAGAGGCTTTTCTCGGCAGCATGGGATCACTCTACTTCGCCTCATTCGGCTACGCATCACGTCTCACCCTATAAGCCCCGACGGATTTACCTATCAGAGCAGGCTACACGCTTACACCAGTACTACCACTCACTGGCGGAGCTACCCTCCTGCGTCACCCCATCACTTGACTACTACCAGCTCAGATCCCGCGCAGACCACCACCACCCCCGAAAGGGCAACAATAATCCGGGCGGTTAGTATCACCAGCCTCGCCATGGGCGCATCTACACGGGTACGGGAATATCAACCCGTTGTCCATCGACTACGCCTGTCGGCCTCGCCTTAGGTCCCGACTTACCCTGGGCGGAATAACCTGGCCCAGGAACCCTTGGTCATACGGCGGCAGAGTTTCTCACTCTGCTTTCGCTACTCATGCCTGCATTCTCACTCGCACACCGTCCACGACTCGTTTCCACGGCCGCTTCACCCGATGCACGACGCTCCCCTACCCATCCACACACCTAGACCCACCCCGAAAGGCAGGCCGGGCACACATGTGAATGACACAGCTTCGGCGGTGCGCTTGAGCCCCGCTACATTATCGGCGCAGGACCACTTGACCAGTGAGCTATTACGCACTCTTTAAAGGATGGCTGCTTCTAAGCCAACCTCCTGGTTGTCTGGGCGACCCCACATCCTTTCCCACTTAGCGCACACTTGGGGGCCTTAGCTGGTGTTCTGGGCTGTTTCCCTCTCGACTACGAAGCTTATCCCCCGCAGTCTCACTGCCACGCTCTCACTCACCCGCATTCGGAGTTTGGCTGACGTCAGTAACCTTGTAGGGCCCATTAGCCATCCAGTGCTCTACCTCGGATGAGAAACACGTGACGCTGCACCTAAATGCATTTCGGGGAGAACCAGCTATCACGGAGTTTGACTGGCCTTTCACCCCTACCCACAGCTCATCCCCCAGGTTTTCAACCCTGGTGGGTTCGGGCCTCCACACGGTCTTACCCGCGCTTCACCCTGGCCATGGGTAGATCACTCCGCTTCGGGTCTAGGACATGCGACTCAGAACGCCCTATTCGGACTCGCTTTCGCTACGGCTACCCCACCCGGGTTAACCTCGCCACACATCACTAACTCGCAGGCTCATTCTTCAAAAGGCACGCCATCACCCCAAAAGGCTCTGACGGCTTGTAGGCATACGGGTTCAGGTACTATTTCACTCCCCTCCCGGGGTACTTTTCACCTTTCCCTCACGGTACTAGTCCGCTATCGGTCATCAGGAAGTATTTAGGCTTAGCGGGTGGTCCCGCCAGATTCACAGCAAATTTCACGAGCTCGCTGCTACTTGGGAACACGACCAGGAGACGTCAGGTTTTCGCGTACGGGAGTATCACCCTCTACGCCGGTGCTTTCCAGACACCTTCCGCTAACCACAACGTTTTCTCACTCCTTGCCAGCATGGCAGCACTGACCAGTCGGTCCCACGACCCCGCATACGCAACCCCTGCCAGGTATCACACGTACACGGTTTAGCCTCTTCCGCTTTCGCTCGCCACTACTCACGGAATCACGGTTGTTTTCTCTTCCTACGGGTACTGAGATGTTTCACTTCCCCGCGTTCCCTCCACACACCCTATATATTCAGATGCGGGTGACACCCCATGACGGATGCCGGGTTTCCCCATTCGGACACCCTCGGATCATAGCTCGGTTGACAGCTCCCCGAGGATTATCGCAGTCTCCTACGTCCTTCATCGGCTCCTGATGCCTAGGCATCCACCGTATGCCCTTACTAACTTGCCACAAAGATGCTCGCGTCCACTGTGTAGTTCTCAAAGAACAACCAGACCACCCGCCACCCGCCACCACACACCCCCAGGAACTCACATCCCCGACAGCAGTTTGATCGCGACGAACAGTCCATCCGTTCACACATCCAAGACAACACACCACACGGCGTGTTCCCTCAGGACCCAACAGCGTGCCGACCCGGAACCCTCACCCCGCCACCCGAACTTTCCACGCCCACCAC